>OY969111.1:720000-5170222 GCA_963697975.1 uncultured Acidobacteriota bacterium | reverse complement strand
GCCCAGCGGCATTTCAATTTACGGCAACTTTCCTGCTGTTCGCGGTGATTGCCGGTGGAAACCTTGACACTCTTCGCTAGTGGCTGCTACAGTACGCGGTCTTTTGGCTAATTTATAGTTCCAATCCAGATAAGGAGTTAATAAAGATTGAGCATCGAAGGAAGTTATTTATTTACCTCGGAATCTGTCACGGAGGGTCACCCGGACAAGATTTCAGATCAAATCTCAGACGCTGTGCTTGACGCAATACTTGAGCAGGATCCGACCGGTAGGGTTGCATGCGAGACACTCGTCACTACGGGCCTAGTCGTGGTCGCAGGTGAGATCACAACTTCAGCGACCGTTGATTTTTCAAGAGTTGCACGTGAAACCATTAGAGAGATTGGGTATACGCGCGCAAAATATGGCTTCGATTGTGACACTTGCAGCGTCTTATCGGCGGTCGGGACACAATCTCCAGACATTGCTATGGGCGTTGATACGGGCGGCGCGGGCGATCAGGGTCTAATGTTCGGGTTTGCTTGTAATGAAACTCCTGAATTAATGCCAATGCCCATCCAACTGGCACACAGGCTGACAAAACGCCTCTCAGAGACACGTAAATCCAATGACCTTCCCTACCTACGCCCGGATGGTAAATCACAGGTTACAGTTGAGTACAGGGACGGACGGCCCTTTAGGGTTGAGACCGTCGTTATCTCATCACAACATGATGAGAAGGTCTCAAATGAGCAATTACGGGCCGAGATTTTAGAGCAAGTGATTGAAGCCACTATCTCCCCCGAGCTGCTAGATAAAAATACGAAATACCACATCAATCCCACTGGCAGGTTCGTCACCGGCGGACCACAGGGCGATGCAGGGCTGACGGGCCGCAAAATCATAGTAGACACGTATGGGGGGTACGCTCCACATGGAGGAGGCGCTTTCTCCGGGAAAGATCCGACGAAAGTTGATCGATCTGCTGCCTATATGGCTCGGTATGCCGCTAAAAATGTCGTAGCGGCGGGTTTGGCCGAAAAATGCCTTGTCCAGCTAGCCTATGCCATAGGCGTCGCAGACCCCGTCTCGGTCTTAGTTGACACGGGCGGAACAGGTCGGATAGGAGAATCTGAGATAGCCGCCTTGATACGCGACCACTTCAGCTTAACGCCACAAGGAATAATTGAAGATTTACGCCTGCGGCGTCCTATCTATAAAACGACCGCAGCTTACGGCCATTTTGGTCGTGATGGAGAGGGCTTCACTTGGGAAGCTACAGATAAAGCTGAGGTATTACGTGAAGCCGCGGGCATATAGCCACAGCCATTGTAAACGCCAGCAGTATCTCCAAATCTTAATCACATACTTTAAAGAGGGCATGATAAATGACTGCAAATCGGTCGCTTGACTATGACGTAAAAAACATCGAACTAGCTGGGGATGGAAAGCGCAGAATCGAATGGGCTGAGCGAGAGATGCCTGTTCTCCGCTTGATCCGTGAACGATTCTCTAAAGAGAAACCCCTGCAAGGTGTACGCTTGATTGCTTGCGCCCATGTGACTACTGAAACCGCCAACCTAGTTAGGGCATTGCAGGCTGGTGGGGCGGAATCGCTGCTGATCGCCTCCAATCCCCTCTCAACGCAGGATGATGTGGCGGCATCTCTCGTTAACGATTGGGGGGTCCCTGTCTTCGCGATTAAAGGGGAGACGACCGAAACGTACAACAGGCACGTCCGCACAGCTCTGGACTTCCATCCGGAAATAATTATTGACGATGGCTCGGACGTAGTCGCAACATTAATCAAAGAGCGTGAGCAGCAGGCGCGAGAGGTTATAGGCTCAACGGAGGAAACCACCACAGGTATCGTACGTCTGCGCTCTATGGAAGCTGCGGGCGTGCTGGCGTTTCCCGCGATTGCCGTCAATAACGCTCAGACGAAACACTTCTTCGATAATCGATATGGAACCGGGCAGTCTACACTTGATGGAATTATCCGGGCTACTAACATTCTTCTGGCTGGGCGAGCGCTGGTGGTGATTGGCTATGGCTGGTGTGGCAAGGGTGTAGCCCTAAGGGCGCGCGGTATGGGCGCGAATGTGATCGTTACAGAGATAGATCCGATTAAAGCCATAGAAGCTGTTATGGATGGCTTCCGCGTTATGCCAATGACAGAAGCCGCGTCTCTGGGCGATATCTTCGTCACAGTCACAGGCAATCGGCACGTTATAGACGGCTCACATTTCGACTTAATGAAAGACGGAGCTATTGTCTGCAACAGCGGGCATTTCGATCTGGAATTGAACCTTGTGGCATTGAGAGAGATGTCAAGCGCGCCAACACTTCTCAGGCCATTCGTTGAAGAGTACGTCGTCAAGAGAACAGGTCGGCGATTGATTGTGCTCGGTGAGGGGCGCTTGATAAATCTGGCAGCAGCCGAAGGCCATCCAGCCAGCGTGATGGACATGAGCTTTGCCAATCAGGCGCTTTCAGTAGAGTATTTGATCAGGAAGAAGGGCGAATTGAAGCCAGGCGTCCATCTCCTTCCACAGGAAGTTGACACTGAGATAGCAAGCCTTAAGTTGCGCGCTCTGGGCATTTCTATTGATACGCTAACATCAGAGCAACTGGAATATCTTTCAAGCTGGGAGATGGGGACTTAAAGAAAGTAAGGAGAATCTCCCCTCTCCTCTGAGATAGTTTTTGTCCAGAAGTCAGGTTCGAGCACGGAATAATAGATAGAAGCCAGCGGCAGCGAAGATAACAATCGGCGACCATGCGGCAACAATAGGGGGGAGAAGTCCATATTCTCCCATCTGCTGGAACCCTCCGACTGCCGCCCAGAAGACAAGGCCCAAAGCGATTGCCATGCATAACGCTACTATCGCACTCTTGCGTCCGAATGAAAGCGCCAGAGGTATTCCGATCATGGCCATCACCACGACGCCAAAAGGTCCCGCATATTTCTTTTGCAATGCGACCTCGAAGGCTGTCACACCTGTTCCGCGCTTTGTGGCCGACTTTATGTAGTTGCTTAAAACGCTTGCGCTTAAATGCGACGGCTTATCCACGGCAGGCTTAAACACTTCCCGTTGCTCGACGGTATCCAGCACCAAGCTGTCCTGCCTACTCCACCCTACATCAGCAGACCGAAGGCCCAGCGATATCACGTCGCGAAGTTCAACCTGGTCGTTTCCGCCTAGCCAGCGTGCTGACTGCCCTGACATAATTCTCTCCAGATGAACGCCGCCCGAATCAAAACCATAGATGACGGGATTTTTCAAAGCACCAGATTCTTCGTATTCGTAAGAATATAGGCGCTCGGTCTCCGCAGAAGCCAGCCATTGTCTATCGTAACCGACAGTCGTCCGTGAGAGACCTCCCCGAATTTGCGACCTCAAGGCGTCTTGCCTGATATTCGCCTGCGGCATTAATCGCTCCTGCACGACCCATAAACAGGCAGCAACACCTACTGCAAATATCAGCCCCGGCAGCATCAATCTGTAAACACTCTGCCCCCCTGACCACCAGGCAATGGCTTCTTGGTGTCGGGCGATCAAAGCGTACGTGGCCAGCATAGCTATTAAAACGCTGGCGGGAAGGAGTTGAACGCTAACCAAGGGCAGAAGGAACAACAAGTACTCCCCAACCAGCCCCAACCCAATCCCCTTTGTAATAATAAACCGCCAAAGCTCAAAGAGCGTGAATATCAGGAAAATCGCCATCAGAGAGATAAAGGCCACAGTAAAGCTCAGCAAGACCGTTCGTAGTACATCCACATCCATCAGGCTCGGAAAGCTCAGGAGTCTTACCTGAACATTATCAGACGGAATCCTCTTGGGATTGTCAGCAATAGCCTCAGAACTCTTCCTTCGCGTGAAATCTTTCGCCCTTCGCAGAAAGCCCCCGAGCCTTGTCACCATTAGAACAAATCCACAAACCATTGTCACAAGCGAGGCCAACCATGCCCCGACAAAGGGTGTAATTGCCCCTGCGCGCGCTAACTGCTCGCCTCCAAGCATAACCAAATAGTAGAAAAGCATCGCCAACACCGACAGCAGCACACCTATTCCCCGCCCTCCTTTTCTGACACGCATTCCCAGCGTCGCCCCGAAAAAAGCAAAAATGAGCGGCGACAGCGACAGAGCCAAACGCTTATGCAATAAGATGACCGCTTCGCGATTTTCCGCTCCAGTTTTTGAGGCCGCATAAACCGATAAAGCGTGCCACCCCATCTCATTCAGCCTGACTTCCGCTTCGTCATGGCGTAAGCTGTCAAGCAGTTCCTTACGTCCCGTCTCAAGAATGATGCGCCATTGCTCCAAGCGCTCTGTAGCATATTCGCCCTGCCCCCAAGATGTGACTTTAGGCAGGGTCGTGAGCGCGACGTCACTCAAGACCAGTTCCGACTGCTCACCGGCTGAATCAATCCGCCCCGAACGAGCCGTCACGATCCTGACCGACCCGTCCTTCATCTCCGTGTGCAGAAACACTCTTCCCCACTGCCCACGCTGCCGATCTCCGTCGCGGACATAGATAACGTAGACAGGCGTCTCCGCGGCGCTTGAATCCCGCGCCCCAATCACACTAAACGAGCGAGGCTCTACCGGTGAATCCAGCTTATAGAGCGCGGCCCGCGTTCCCACGTGACGCAGGGAACGCGCTGATTCCGGGGATAGCTCCATGTTGACGTAAAGTGAAGGAAGGGTTAAGAACGCTCCGATCAGCAAAACGGGCCACAGCATTTGCCATGTCCCGACGCCAGCCGAGCGCATAGCCACCAGTTCGCTGTCGCTCCCCATCCGGCTGAACCCGATCAAGATACCCGTGAGCAACGCCATCGGCAGAGTAAAAACCAGCACGTTCGGTAACACTGAAAGCGCCAGCTCGGCCACAAGGCCGGGAGGGACCCGCGCCTCTACCAGCAAGTCGCCGAAGCGGCCCGCCTGCTGGGCGAAAAGAATGGCCGTTAAAAGCAGCAGAGACAGCAACAGGTAGGGCAACACTGCCCAGATGATATATCGCTCAACTAACCTGCCGCCGATTCGCATACAATTTAATCAATGAAGAGAGACGCCTCGAAAGCTACAGGGGTCTGAAGCAGAGTTGGTCAACGAAGACTCTTGGAACTGCGAGGCTGTCGCTCTAAGACGCGCCCGATTAATCCTTGAGATAGTTCGGCCAATTCGGTCATTGTTTTGGGGCTTAGGTTTCTCGCCGACGCGGCGAATTCGGAGGGAGAGAGCCGTTGCGCCGAGCGTAATTGCCTATGTCCGGCCTGCGAGAGTTCATTTCCCAGACGGTTACTGCACGGGCCGCAACGAGCCTTAAATTCAGCATTAAGATAGACAGAGGAATCCTCCCCCAACCTCTTCGCGCACTCCGCGCATGAGCGCATGTCCGGGAGAAAACCTGCCAGCCGCAGTGTCCAAATTTCGAAGTACCGGACAAGCGTCGGCAAGTCATCCGGCGCGCTGGCCAACGCCTCTACGACTGCCCGAACCATTCTAAAAAGCCTCTCGTTCGGCTCGTGAGGTGGAGCAAACTCCATCACCAATTCACTCATGTAAGCCAGGGCAGCAACGGTCTCAGCACTCCCCGCAAGGCCAAAAAAGGAGCGTATTATCTCGGCCTGCCGCAGAGAGACCAGTTCGCGCCCTTCCTTCTCGTAGTAAGTCAGAGCGATGATCGTAAATGGCTCCAACCCAGCGCCAAATCTGCTCTTCAGCCGTCGAGCACCCCGCGCCACCGTCCGCACCACACCAGCGTGGCGCGTCAGACAAACCACGATCTTATCGGCCTCTGCCAAGTTGTACGAGCGCAGGACAATTCCCTCTGCCTCAACTAATCCCATTGAACTCCGGTTCTATTTAACATTCCCTATTATTTTCTGAATGGGGAGAGTAGTTATCGGACGCAAGACGGAGACTTTCATCCGAGGGGTAGAAAGTAGAGCAGCCACGCCAGGGCCAGGCCGATTCCCACGAATTCCGCGAAAACTTTTAGCCCATAGAGGAGACTCTCACGACCAGTCTCCCTCGCCACCACGCCGAAAACCGTAGCGACTATGGCCGCAAATAACAGCATGACCAGAAAATGTGTCAAGACTTCCTCCCCGCCGCTATATCGAAGGCATCCAGCATCGCCAGGTAATTAAGCAGGCCCGCCGCCAGCAAAAACGTGTTGCCGTACTCAAACGTTGCTCGCTTGGCAAACTCCGCCGCATCCGAAAACCCTGTATTACTCGCCCAACACAGCAAATAGAGCAGGCCCGTGCCTAAGTTGGCGATCATCGGCGGCAACTGTAAGAGACTGGAACCGCCTTCCCCTCCGCTGTTCAAACCAAATAGATGGCCGCCAAAAACCAGTCCCATCAGAAACATGCCGCAAACCGCAGAGGCTACGATTAGACCCTTCACCCATCTGCCTTGCAGGAAATGGCCTGCCCCAGGGACAGCCCACGCAGCCACCCCCATCAACCAGGCATTAGCGGGCGTCTTCACCTGAGCCTCCGCCACACCTCTACTCTCTTTAACCGCCAAAGGCTTTCTCCTTATTTCCCGTCTTATGCTTTAACCCCGACCAGTATAGCCTTCCCTCGCCGCCACCTCATAATCTCCGGGCAGTACCAGCACGCGTATACGCCTGTATTCACCGGCGCTGGCACGCGGCTTCGGCTGATAGGTAATGATGTACTGCGTTCGCAACTCCTCCGCGATGGCGCTATAAGCCGGAATTAATTCCTCGTCTTTAAGCGGCAGAAACATTCTTCCTCCGGTCTGCACCGCCAATCCTTCCAGGAGTTTTTCAGACCTATCAATCAACCCCAGATAGTAAGCCACCTCTTTTGGGTCATAGCCGCTGAACATCCTGCGTATCTTCTTCGTTCCCACTTTCTCCTCAAGCTGCGCTCGCAAATACGCCGTCAGGCTCACCACGTAAACGCTCACGTCAGCCTGACGAACGGCGTTGAGCGCTTCCGCGTAACTAGCCTTCTGCTTCTCTGCCGTATCCAGACCATCGGTCAACAGGATGATGATGCGCCGACCTTCTACTTTGTTCAATTGCTCATGGGCCGCCAGGTACAGCCCGTCATAGAAGGTCGTGCGAAGTCCCGGATGATAGCGCCAGTCAACTGATTTTTCCAATTGAGCCAGCTCTGTGGCTGGCGTCCAATCCTGTAAAAGCTCCACTCTATCAGAGAACTGCACGACGCAGATTTTATCTTCCCTGACTAACCCTTGCATGAAACGCTTCGCAGCCTGCCGTATAAAACGCATCTGGCTAAACACACTGCTTGAGGCGTCCAACAAGAGGACGATATTGGCTGGAACTCGGTGGCGATTAAAACTGGTGATCTGCTGGCGCACACCGTTATCGAAGACGACGAACTTTTCCTGGCTGAGATCGCCAACCGGCGCGCCCGCTTCGTCTCTCACTGAAACCGGCAACAAAACCTCCTCGGTTCTGATGCGTAACACATCTTCCTGCTCGGAATCTACAGGAGAGCCAGCCGACTCCTCGGTTTTTCGACCACTCTGCCCCCGCACCTCCATCCTGAGCAACCCGGAGACACACAGAGCCAGCACCAACATCCCAACCGCACCGGCTTTTCCTGCTTCCCTGCTTCTCATCATCTTCATCTCACAGATGTATTCAAAGGCGTTATCGGACCCGGCACACCGACCTCGCTGCTTCTTGGGTCGTGATTTGCCATGCAGACATCGCACGCTTAGTTGCGGCTGGGGCTTTGAGTAGTTGGCTGGCCTATGATGACTCGGCTGACTCCAGATTCCTGTAATAACCGCCGACAGCGCAGGGGCGACATAAAGGCTCGCCGTTTATTCCCTTCATTTCTCGCCCGTCGTTGATTCCCTCGCCGCATCCGGCGCAGGCCACGCGCGCACGCGGACGACCGGGCGCGTCCATTTCACTATACTCGACCCGCACACGCTCAATCTTGAACAACTCTGCGTCCGAGGCTTCCCTGTAAGCCAGAAACTGCCGCTCCTTCCTGCTCTCTATCCGGGGATAACGTGTATCCGCGAGGTCGCGAGACTCATCGAGCGCCACGAGGCGCACGGCCTCATTCGTCTCCGTATTCAGAAATGTCGCCGCCACCTTTCCGTAATCGAAGAATTTCAGGCTGCGTTTGCCGAGCCTCACGCCCGTCACCGCCCCGACCGCATCAGCCATGCACCTGTCTATCTCGACCCAGACAATCAGCTTTTTGCGATCTTCCCCACGCGGGTCATTCAATCCCGTCAGGCGACACCCCAGCAGCGCCATACGCACGCCCAGCAACTGCCCCGCACACAAGTGTCCGTGCAAGCGCCCGCATTCTTCCAGCAATTCGTCTAACGATTCCCTCAAACTTTTTGCCTGCCTCCCAGCCTCAATAAAGCAAAAATTGTTCGCGCACGCGCCTGAATTCGGCCAGATCATCCGCCCAGGATTCTTCTATCATCTCAATCGAATCTCCGCGCTCGATTGCCGCTCGCAGCTTGTTCGTGCCAGCGATCACGTCGAAAGGGTTTTTGTCGTAAACGTACTCGTAAGGCGGCTCTTTCCAGCGAAAATGCTCTGTGTAAAGATCGTATGCTGCCTTGACGATTGCTGCCCCGACGATGACAGGCTCAAACTCGCGCCGGTCAGTGACATGAAGTTGCACCCCGCCGCATGTCACCCCACCATGTTTTTGAAACGTCGGCTGAAATCCGCAGCCTCGGAAATGAACGCCCGGAAACCCCTGATGGGTCAAATGCGCTGCATACTCTTCCGCTAAAATGTACGGCGCACCGATCAACTCGAATGGACGCGTCGTCCCTCTCCCTTCAGACATCTGCGTTCCTTCGATGTGGACCGTGCCTGGGAAAACCGTCGCCGAATCGAGCGTCGGCATGTTCGGTGAAGGCAGCACCCACGGAGCGTCCGTCTCATCGAGCCATTGCTCCCGCGACCAGCCTTCCATCAAAACCGTCTCCAACTCACAATTGATTCCGAAATGCTCGTTGAACATGCGCGCCAGTTCGCAGACAGTCATCCCATGCCGCGTCGCTATCGGAAACTGCCCGACAAATGAGGCAAACTCCGGCTCAAGCACCGTCCCCGCCACCATCTCGCCGTTAATCGGGTTCGGGCGATCACAGGCGATGACACGCTTGCCGAACTTTTTAGCCGCCTTCATGCAATTGGCCAGCGTGTAAACGAAGGTGTAGATGCGGCAGCCCACGTCCTGCATGTCGAAGACGAGCACGTCCACGTCTTTTAACATCTCTTCGGTCGGCTCTCTCGTTTCCGAGTAAAGCGAGTAGATCGGAATGCCCGTCGTCCGGTCTACGGCGTGCGCCGTCTCGACCATGTTATCCTGCACGTCGCCGCGTATCCCGTGCTGCGGCCCGAACAGTGCTGCAAGGTTGACGCCCTGATGATCGTGAAATAAATCCGCCGCGTGTCTTAACTGATGATCAACTGACGACTGGTTGCAGATCAGCCCGATTCGCGCTCCACGCAAGGTGGCGCTCTCGTCTCGCAGCAATTTTTCCAGCCCCAGCACAGTTCTCATCCCCACCCTCCCCTGTGACGCTCCCTGTTCACTCATTGTAGCCACAACATTCATCTTCCGGCTCTCCACATCTTTCGATTCAACCACAAAGCACCGATCCGCCATTAACATTCAAAACTTCACCCGTAATGTGCCGCGCCCAGTCCGTGCAAAGAAAAACAATAGCGTGCGCGATGTCGTCTGCGCTCGCGATTCGCCCCAAAGGGATTGTTTTCTCAATGCTCTGCCGGAAACTTTCGTCGGCGAAGACTTCTCTGTTCATCTCCGTATCAACCCAGCCGGGGGCGACCGAGTTGACCGTAATCCCGTGCGAGGCCAACTCCGTCGCCAGAGATTTAGTAAAAGAAATTTGCCCACCCTTAGACGCAGCGTAATTCGAGACGTTGGCTTCCCCGCGCTGCCCTGCAGTCGAACTGACAGTGACGATGCGCCCGAACTCACCTTGCTTCAACGAAGGAACCGCCGCGCGGCAAATGGCCCAAGTTCCTTTCAAATTGATATCCAAAACCCTGTCCCAGAGTTCCTCTGAAATCTCCTCGACCGGCGCTCCCTCCCAGATTCCGGCGTTGCACACCAGAATATCCAGTCTCCCAAACTCTTCGAGCGTGAGGCGCACGAGCCTTTCAGCCTCTTCCAGTAAACTCACGTCCGCCCGAACGGCCAGAGCTTTAACGCCCAGCGCTTCAGCCTCGCGCACGATTTCAGCCGCAGCCTGCTCGTCCCGCGAGTAATTGACCACCACACTTGCGCCCAGTTCCGCCAATCGCTGAACAGTCGCCCGGCCAATCCCCCTTGAACCTCCAGTCACCAGAGCAACTCTCCCCTGTAAACTCAAGCCTTCAGCATTCATTAATCGTCACCTTGCTTCTCTCTGAAAGAAATTTCTCCAATTACTCAAGACGTTATTCGGACACAACAATCGCGCTCACTTCTGTTCATAGCTGACTTCATCTGCTTGCCCAGCCCGCCTTGCGCTTGAGTAATCGCGCGCCGCCCCGACGAAGTTGCCAAAGATAGCGTGCGAAAAATCGTCTTCCTCCCAGGCGATTTCGGGATGCCACTGCACAGCCAGAGCGAAGCGATCACCACGTGGGTCTTCCAGCGCCTCTACCAGCCCGTCGGCAGTCCACGCGGTTGCTACCAGTTCACTTCCGACAGTTTCAATCGCCTGATGATGATGGCTATTGACAAGTGCGCTCTTATCTTCTCCTGCCAACTGCGCCAGCAGACTTCCTTCCAACAGCCGTACCCGATGTGAGCGGCGCGCACGCGGCGCACCCTGCTGATGATTGATCGCTTCGGGCATCTCTGAAGGAATGTCCTGAATGAGTGTGCCTCCGCGCGACACGTTCAGCACCTGCATTCCAAAACAGATCGCCAGCAAAGGCATGGCCAGGCGCTCCACGTTCTCCAACACGAGCAGGTCTGTCGCATCTTTGAGGGGCTGCACACTGCCGAGCCTCGGATGTGGCTCGCGCCCGTAACGCAGCGGGTCGACATCAGAATCGCTGCCCGGCAGCAGGATTCCATCAAGCCCCGCCAGCAGAGTTTCCAGATATTCCCGATGCGGAATCAAACTAATATGCACGGGCGCTCCACCCGCCGCCTCGACCGCTTCGCTGTAATACCGCGCTAAATAGAAGCGATCCGTCTCCAACTCCAAACGCATCGTAATCCCTATGCGCGGCCTTTCATCTGTCATCACCGGCAACCTCTCAAGTTGATTCGCTCATTATCCGCTCTCATCGTTTGCAATCTCACGTCCCTCATCATAACCCAAAATCTGCGCGTGAGCTTACTGCATTCGACCGCGCTGCACGAACAGCTTAAACGATGAAGGCGCATTCAACGAAGAGCGCCGCTTGACTTCCCTTCGCGCGTCTTCCTATAGTGCTGTGCTTACAGTGATGAACAAAGAATCTTCAAAAGTTCGCAGCACAACCGTGCTGCATGTGCGCCGCGACGGTCACGTCGCGCTCGCGGGCGACGGCCAGGTCACTTTAGGCGAAACTGTCATGAAGTCCGGCGCGCGAAAGGTGCGCCGACTTTATAACGACCGCATCCTCGCGGGCTTCGCGGGCGCGACCGCCGATGCCTTTTCGCTGTTGACGCGCTTTGAGGGCAAGCTCGAACAGTATCATGGAAATCTGGAACGCGCCGCCATCGAACTGAGCAAAGATTGGCGCACGGACAAAATCCTGCGCCACCTTGAAGCCCTGCTCGTCGTCGCCGACGAGAAGAGTTCATTTCTACTCTCCGGCAACGGTGATGTGATTGCGCCCGACGACGGCGTGCTCGCCATCGGCTCAGGAGGCTCATACGCTCTGGCCGCCGCGCGCGCCCTCGTTGCACACACGGAGATGTCCGCCAAAGACATTGCCGTCAGCGCCCTGCGCATCGCCGGAGAAATTTGCATCTACTCGAACACGAACATCATCGTCGAGGAACTTTGAAAAACAGTGGTCAGTGGCCGGTGGTCAGTTGAAAAACTGATTCTTCCTGACCACCGGCCACTGACCACTGACCACTGAAGCAAATGGTTATCTATCTACAAGGCGAAGTTGACGAAGAAACGCGGCTCGATGATATGACGCCGCGTCAGATCGTCTCCGAACTTGACAAGCACGTCGTCGGCCAGCGCAATGCCAAGCGCGCGGTCGCTATCGCTCTCAGAAATCGTGTGCGCCGCCAGAAGCTCCCGCCCGAAATGGCCGAAGACGTGATGCCCAAGAACATCATCATGATCGGCTCGACCGGCGTGGGCAAGACCGAGATCGCGCGGCGACTGGCACGTATGTCCAACTCGCCTTTTCTCAAAGTCGAAGCCTCCAAATTCACGGAAGTCGGCTATGTGGGTCGCGATGTCGAGAGCATGATTCGTGATTTAACAGAGATCGCAGTCGAGATGACGCGCGAAGAAAAGAGCGAAGAGATTGCGGAAAAGGCGGAACTCAACGTCGAAGAGCGCATTCTTGATCTGCTGCTCCCGCCACAAAAATCTACTTCTCCGACCTACTTTGATTTCGACGAAGCCCAGACCGAAGAAGAAAAACCTGCCATCACCGAAACACCTGAGCGAGACGATAATTTCCAACGAACGCGCGAGAAACTGCGCGCGCAACTGCGCTCGGGCAAGCTCGACAACCGTCTGGTCGAGATGGAGGTCCGCGAAAAGAGTTTTCCCACGATTGAACTGGCCGGGCCGCAGGGCATCGAAGAGATGGGCATCAACATGAAAGACATGCTCGGCAATCTCTTTCAAGGCAAGACGAAGCGGCGGAAGATGCGCGTGGACGAGGCGATGGAATATCTCATGCAGGAAGAAGAGGAGCGTCTGATTGACATGGATCAGGTGGCGCGCGCCGCCCTCGAACGCGTCGAGTCCTCCGGCATCATCTTTCTGGACGAGATTGACAAGATCGCAGGACGTGAGTCAGGCACAGGCCCGGACGTTTCGCGCGAAGGCGTGCAGCGCGATATTCTCCCCATCGTTGAAGGCACGACCGTCAACACGCGCTACGGCATGGTCAGAACAGACCACATCCTGTTTATCGCCGCCGGAGCATTTCACGTCTCTAAACCTTCAGACCTGATTCCCGAATTGCAGGGACGCTTTCCCATCCGCGTCGAGCTTGAATCACTGACGATTGATGATTTAAAGCGAATCCTGACTGAGCCAAAGAGCGCGCTGATTAAACAGTACCGCGCGCTCATGGAGACCGAAGGCGTCGAACTTGATTTCACGCAGGATGCCATCGAATCAATCGCTAACTACGCCGCGCAGGTCAACGAACAGACGGAGAACATTGGAGCGCGCCGCCTGCACACGATCATGGAGAAACTGCTGGACGAAATCAGCTTTGAAGGACCTGACTTAGAGCCTAAGCAGCAGCTTCTTGACGCAGCTTACGTCACACGCATGCTCTCCGAAACTGTGAAAGACCAGGACCTCAGCCGGTACATTCTGTGAGACAGGATTCAGACCTGAAAACAAAAGGCCCAGGGCCAAAAGCGGAAGGCGGGAATGATTCGCCAGCCTTCCATTCACAGGCCGCTCTCTACCTTCTGCTTTCCGCTTTTTGCCTTCTCTTTCCGGCTTGCGGCAAACGTCGCCCGCCTCTGCCTCCGGTCGAGCGCATCCCGCAACGCACGGAACTGCTCTCAGGCGCACAGCGCGGCAATCAGGTCATCTTGAGTTGGCCAGCTCCCCGGCGTAACGCTTCTGACGAAAGCGTGCAGAGCATTCGCCGGATAGATGTTTATCGTTTAGCCGAAAGCCCGTCTGCGATTCTGCCGCTGACCGAGGATGAATTCGCCGCCCGCTCAACGCTGATCGGCTCGATCAATTATGAAACCATCAGCACGGCTGGCGACACGCTCGTCTACATAGACACGCTTGAACTGGCAGGCCAGCCGACCCGGCTGCGTTACAGCGTGCGATACGTCAATGCCGCAGGGCAGCGTGCAGCCTTTTCAAACTTTCTCCTGATTGAGCCAGCGGCCAGAATTGCTGAGCCTCCGACCGTCACAGGCTTTGAGCCTAGTCCTAACGCCGTCACTATCACATGGAATCCCCCGGCGGCCAATATTGATGGCTCGACGCCCTTGAATCTGCTTGGCTACAACGTCTATCGAGTAGAAAAATCACAGATCGAGGTCGGGCAAACCCCTATTAATTCCACGCTCGTGCCCGGCACGCGATACAGCGATCAGTCTTTTCGCTTCGGCGAGGAGTATAACTATGTCGTTCGCTCGGTTTCTCTAGGGACGGGTGGCTCACAGGTCGAAAGCCTGAATTCCAATGCCATCTCGGTCGCACCTGTTGATACGTTTGCACCGTCCGCGCCGGGCAGGATATCCATCGGAGCGCCAGCGCCCGGTCGCCTTGCGCTCTTCTTCCCGGCCAACCCGGAACGCGACGTTGTAGGCTATTACGTCTACCGTTCAACTGACCCGGAATTGCCAAAGGCTCAATGGACAAAGCTGACTCCGAGTCTTCTGACACGCACGACGTTTCAGGACGAAGCGGTTGAATCCGGTAAAAGATACTATTATTACGTGGTCGCGGTTGACGCGGCTGGAAATCAGAGCCAGCCATCAGAGATCGAATCGGAAACGGCGCCATAACCAATGAAACTCTGCCGCTTCACACATCAAACTCTCTTAGAGCCATGCTACGGCATCATTGAAGAAGAGTCTGTCCGACCGCTCATTGATGCCGACGCTTTCGGGAGCCGCCCACGCGTGCACACAAACCGAATCCCCCTCTCCGAGGTCAGGCTTCTGGCTCCCGTCACCCCTTCCAAGATCGTCTGCGTCGGACGTAACTACAAAGAGCACGCCGCAGAGTTGGGCAATGCGATGCCCACCGAGCCACTACTCTTTCTGAAAGCGCCATCAGCAATCGTCGCTTCAGGCGATACCATCAAGCTGCCTCCTGTCTCGGCTCAGGTAGAACATGAAGGAGAGCTTGGGGTCGTTATCGGACGCCTCGCCGCCCATCTTACTGATGAGCAAGACCCGATGGCTTATGTGCTCGGCTATACCTGCGTCAACGATGTCACCGCGCGTGACCTTCAGCGTAAAGATGTGCAGTTCACGCGCGCCAAATCCTTCGACACCTTTTGCCCGGTTGGCCCATTTATCACGACAGACATCAATCCGGCGGACGTGGCTGTCTCCACGCGCGTCAATGGCGAAATAAAGCAGCAGGCGAGGACGTCTTCGATGGCCTTTTCTGTAGCCCATCTGCTGCGCTACATTTCCCGCGCCATGACGCTGCTGCCCGGCGACCTGATCGCCACAGGCACGCCCGCCGGAGTCTCTCGTCTCAATGATGGCGATGTGGTAGAAGTCGAGGTGGAAGGTATCGGTGTATTGAGAAATACTGTAGCCATAAGGCAGGAGTCAGAACCCCCAGCGTAAGTGATTCTGAAAGCTCTCTAAACATATAGTTGACTGCTCCCGATGGAGGTTTGATATGAAATTTTTCATTGATACCGCGAATTTGAACGAAATCCGCGAGGCAGCCGAACTCGGCTTGATTGACGGAGTCACGACCAATCCTTCCCTGATTGCAAAAGAAGGAGGCGTTGATTTCAAGCAGCACATCGCTGCCATTTGCGAGATAGTTGAGGGCGATGTCTCTGCTGAAGTCACCAGTCTGGACACGGAAGGCATGTTGCGCGAGGGACGCGAGTACGCACGCATTGCTCCGAATGTGGTCGTCAAATGTCCTTTAACCAGAGACGGGTTAAAGGCTACCAGAAAACTGACGGATGAGGGCACCAAGGTCAATGTCACGCTCTGTTTCTCCGCCGCGCAGGCCATCCTCGCGGCCAAAGCCGGAGCAGCTTACATCAGCCCATTTCTCGGGCGTCTGGACGACGTGGGGCAGAACGGCCTTGAGCTTCTCGCCGAGATCGTGGAGATTTACGGCAACTACGAATGGAAGACGGAGGTGCTAGCGGCGAGCATACGACACCCGATACATGTTGTAGAGGCCGCCCGCATGGGAGCGCATGTCGCGACAATGCCTCTCAAGGTTATTGACCAACTCCTCAAACACCCCTTGACGGACAAGGGACTTGAGCAATTTCTCGCCGACTGGCAGAAGAGCGGGCGCTAACTCCTGAGGAATCACTTTAACTTTTGTCGTCGTGCCGACGTCTCAGGTAATACTTGAGACTTTCGATGGCCAAAGCGCCCTTCCTGCCTGCGTGATAACGTGACCCAGCAGGCGTCGGCTGTTGGCTCTTCACTCGTAAAGGCAGCTCCAGATGACAGGTGAAATGGACGCATCCGCGAAGGCTATCATGGTTCGCACATACAAATATGATGGGACAGAGCATCGCCGTTGGCACGCGCAAATCTCTCTGCAACAGGATTCGTTGATTGTCCTCGCCGCCAAATTTGAAGAAGAAATCCAGCACCCATTGCTCGGCACGATTTCCCCCGATACTCTGAGCATCGAATATTACTGGCTGGATCGTTGGTACAATATTTTCCGCTTCGTTGATCCGACGGGCGAGCTTCGTAATTTCTACTGCAACGTCAACGTGCCGCCTGTTTTTGAGAAAGATGTCCTCAGCTACATTGACCTGGACATTGATATTCTGGTCGCGCCCGATTTTTCCTACAGCATTCTGGATGAAGATGAGTTTGCCATCAATGCTGAGCGTTTTAATTATCCGATAGAGGTTCGGCGGCGCTCGCTGAAAGCACTTGAAGAATTGGTGGCCTTGATAGAAAAGCGCGCCTTCCCGTTCAATGAGTTCAAGTAAAACTTTAGCATCAGAGGAACGTTAACCGCAGCCGGGCAGAACGATTATGACCTCAAAGAAACAGCAACCTTTAGCTCCCACAAAGCTCGAACGCCTGAAGGCTCGTGTCGACAGAGCCGAAGATGGCGGTGGGGCGGCGCGTATCGAGAAGCAGCATGCGGCTGGCAAGCTGACCGCGCGGGAGCGGATTAACTTCCTGCTTGACGAAGGCACTTTTGAGGAATTTGACAGGCTCGTCGTTCATCGCTCCAGAGATTTCGGCCTGGAAAAGCAGCTGTACGATGGCGATGGCGTGGTCACAGGCTACGGGCTTATTGATGGACGGCGCGTCTTCATCTTTGCTCAGGACTTTACTGTCTTCGGTGGTTCCCTTTCTGAAACTCATGCCGAGAAAATCTGTAAAGTGATGGACTTGGCATTAAAGGTCGGCGCACCTGTGGTCGGGTTGAACGATTCGGGCGGCGCAAGGATTCAGGAAGGTGTTGTGAGTCTGGGTGGTTACGCAGACATTTTCCTACGCAATACCCTTGCGAGCGGGGTCGTTCCACAGATCAGTTGCATCATGGGACCTTGCGCGGGCGGCGCAGTTTATAGCCCCGCCATTACGGATTTCAACGTGATGGTGAAGGGCACCTCCTATATGTTCATCACCGGGCCTGACATCATCAAGACCGTGACGCATGAAGATGTGACTAAGGAGGATTTGGGCGGAGCCATCACACATAATCGCGTTTCCGGTGTTGCCCATTTCGTCGCCGATTCGGATGAGCATGCCCTTCTGATGGTGCGCGAACTGCTCTCCTTTCTTCCCTCAAATAATATGGACGACCCGCCGATGGTCGTTGCGACAGATTCTCCCGATAGAACCGAGCCTAAGCTCAATTCAATTGTGCCGGAATCGAGCAATCAGCCTTACGATATACGCGATGTGATCCATCCGATTGTTGACGACGGTTACTTTTTTGAAGTTCATCAGCTATACGCCCCGAATATCGTCATTGGCTTTGCGCGCCTGGGCGGTCGCCCGGTAGGCATTGTTGCCAATCAACCCGCTTACCTGGCCGGAGTGCTTGATATAGACGCTTCCGTTAAGGGCGCGCGGTTTGTGAGATTTTGCGACTGTTTCAATATTCCTCTCATCACGTTTGAAGATGTGCCCGGCTTCCTGCCCGGCGTGGCTCAGGAACATGGCGGCATTATCAGACATGGCGCGAAGCTGCTCTACGCTTTCGCTGAAGCCACTGTGCCGAAGATAACTGTCATTACCCGGAAAGCTTATGGCGGAGCATATTGCGTGATGGCCTCAAAACATATACGCACGGACATTAATCTGGCATGGCCGACGGCTGAGATTGCCGTCATGGGCGCTGAAGGAGCGGTTGGGCTGCTCTACCGCCGCGAGATCAGCGAGGCAACAGAGCCGGAAGAGGCTCGCAGGGCGCGCGTGGCCGAGTTTGAGGAGAAGTTTGCCAATCCATACGTGGCTGCCGAACGCGGATTCATAGACGAAGTAATCGAGCCAGCCATAACACGCCCGAAACTCATCCGAGCGTTGAGGCTACTTGAGAACAAGCGCGACACGAACCCGCCTAAAAAGCACGGTAACATTCCTTTGTAGTCGCTGGCCTAAAGGATCACATGAAGTTTCGTTGAGGGGTTTTAGTAAAGAAGAAGGCCGGGAGAGATGCAGAATCTTTCCCGGCCTTGCGCTATCTGGGTAGAGATTGAGGCTTATGCAGCGCGCTGTCCTGCTCCCGGCGCGCCCCGCAATAGCTCAAGAGCTTTCTTAAGCTGCGTATCCTCCTGCGGTTTCGCCGGGATAGTCTCAGGAGCAACCTCACGCTTGTCGTTTGGCTGGTTTGGCTTGGCGACCGCGTCGTCGTCGTTGCCGGTTAAATCATCCGGGTCAATCGGCTCCAGAACCTCAGGTCGCTTAACTTCAACTGTTGGCACAACGCCTGAGCGCGTGCGATCCTCGCCGAGAAACGGCTTGCCGCTGGCCGAAGCCCACTTGATGGTCGTCAACAACAGGCCGTCGCCGTCGCGCAAGGTGAAGAGCTGCTGCTCAGCGCCCGCGCCGAAACTCTTTTCGCCGACCACCTCGCCACGCTTCCGCTCAATCAGGGCAGAGGCGACGACCTCGGCAGCTCCCGCCGTCCCCGGATCAATGAGAGCGACCACAGGACCATTGAAAATTGTCTTCTTGGGATCGGCGGCGAAGGTCTTGAGCGTCTTGCTCTCGCGTCCTATGGTTTGCGCCAGAACTCCCTCTTTAATGAAGAGCCGTGCAACTTCCACCGATTCGTCTAACACTCCGCCAGCGACGCTTCTCAAGTCGAGCACGATCTTCTGCGCGCCCTGCTTGATCAGTTCCTGCAATCTCGCGCGCACGTCCGTCGCCTCACCTTCGGCAAGGCTGTTAATACGCAGGATACCAATCTTTCCTGCCTCCATATGAGCTTCAGCCGCAGGCGCTTTGAATGTCCCACGCTTGACGACCAGCGTCAGCGGTCGCGCGTTGGCACGCAGGATGCGGAGTTTGACTTCCGTGCCAGCCACGCCGTCCAGCAGTTGCCGCGCATCGTAGAGTGAAATATCACGCGTGGCTTTATTATCAATGTATTCGATGATATCGCCCGCACGCACACCGGCCTGATCCGCAGGCGACCCCTTGACGGGAGCGATCACGTAAAGATAGGAAGAAACTTGCGAAAGCTCCGCACCGATGCCGACCTGACTGCTTTTCACCTCGTCGCGATAGTCACGCACCTGATCGGCAGTCAGATAGGTCGAATATGGATCAAGACCGTAGGCTAAGCCCCGGAGCGCGCCCGCGCGAACTTTCCCCATGTTAGGCTCATCCACATAGTCGCTCTGGATGTGCTGCAACACGTTCTCGAAGATGCGTAGTTGCGCGCCCGGATCATTGGCAGGCTGCTGAGCGCGTGTCGAAAGCCATCCGCCGACGACGGCGTAGAGGGCGACAAAGGCCGAGAAGACAATCAAAGCGAATTTGGTGCGGAATGTCATTGATAAACCTCTTAAAGAAAACCATCGCAAATGGACGACGACGAGCGCGTGCCGATGGCCTTAGCTTTCACGCTCGCGTATCATAACAGTGGCTGAATAAAGCGCGCAAGCCACGCTCCCTGATAAGTTTGACTTCTTTCGCGCAGGGTGCTTTTTGGACAGCCCGCGCTCTACGGAAACACATTGCCGGACACCGAAATCAACGAGAATTCAAAGATACGCCGCCTGAGCGGAAAACCTTCGGGGCGGCTGCTGGCGCTTGATCTTGGCGAGAAGCGCGTCGGTGTCGCCATTTCGGACGAACTATGGATTACTGTTCGTCCCCTTCCCTTCTTACGCCGGACAAACTGGAAACAACTCCTGGGCGCTATGGCCGATTTGCTTCAGCACTATGACGCTCAAGCACTGGTGATTGGTTTGCCGCTCAATCTGGATGGGACCGAGGGCAAGGCTGCGACAGAAGCCCGGAGGCTTGCTCAGAATTTTGAACTCTCGCTCAAAGCGCCGGTTTATTTACAGGACGAGCGACTGACTTCCCGCGAGGCCGAAAGTGCCTTGCGCGCCGCAGGCCACTCAAGCGAAGAGCTTCATCAACACGTGGACAGCGAATCGGCTGCAATTATCCTGCGAGATTTCATCGCCCAATCATCCGGCCTCTAAGGCACTTCCCTGCTTCTCCCAATTGATACGTGCTTCTCCAAAGATTCGTTTCTTCATTTTGAGAGATTGCTCGCCTTGAGCCGGAGAGTTAAGCTATCAGCGCGATGAGGCGGACTATTCCAGACGAGGGTCAATCTCTGAATTTATGAGTGACCGGAATTGATTATCGAAAACGAGATGGCAAACGAAAAGAACCGCGCATTGATTGTGATTGATGTGCAGAACGATTTTTGTCCGGGCGGCGCGCTGGCTGTGCCGCATGGCGACGAAGTGATTGGGCCGCTCAACGGCCTGATCGAGGAATTCCTGGCGCGCGATGAGCCGGTCTTCAAAAGCCGCGACTGGCATCCGCCGAAGACAAAACATTTCGAGGAGCAGGGCGGCACATGGCCTCCTCACTGTGTTCAGGAGACGCACGGCGCAGAATTTCACCCGGAGCTTTTAGACGACCCGCGCATCACCATCATCTCGAAGGGCACCGGCGACGAAGACAATTACTCTGCCTTTGATGGAACGGACTTAGCCGCGCGCCTCGGTGAGCAAGGAGTCGGAGAAATCTGGGTCGGCGGGCTTGCCACAGACTATTGCGTCAAAAACACCGTGCTCGACGCGCTCCGCGAAGGTTTCAAAGTTAAAGCCGTCGCCAACGCCATGCGCCCCGTAGAACTCAAACCCGGCGACGGCGAGCGCGCCATCGAGGAGATGCGACAACAGGGAGCGGAAATTATCTGAATTGCGGGATGCGGATTTCGGAGTGCGGATTGAAGAACCACTCGACAGCTTTCCAATCCGCACTCCGAAATCCGCATCCCGCAATCGAATTATGGGCACACTAAACATTGATCGTTATCACGCCGCGATGGGCGACGCGTCTTACAAGGACGTGGCACGGCTGCGCGAGAAGCGTTTGAGCGAAGCGATGGCGACCTTTTATGTGACACAGCGAAAGCTGCCGTTCGCTCCGTGTCTCGGCCATGAGCGGCTGGTGCGCCTCCTGATTGACAGCCAGATTGATCGCCCGCGCGTGCGTTTTCTTGAACAGGATCGCGGCGGGCTGAAACTCTTCGCCGACGCTATCGAAGACATGCATTTTGTCGGCGCGGTGCGCGCCGTTCGTCCCGGCACAATTGTTTTCGCCCAGGAGCCTTTCGCGGACATCACCGGGCCTTTCGGGTTGACGCAGGCGCAGGAGATCAAGTTTGAGCACGCTTTTGATCTTCCGATGACAACGGCGAGTCTGGCGATGCAGTTTCGGATGGCGGCGGGAGAGCGCTGGCTCTCGGACTTTTCGCTGAGGCGCAACGGCGACATTGAGCGGGCAGTCGAAGTCGCCACCTACGCTTTCATCGGTGGCTTCAATGACACCTCAAACATGGAGGCGGCGCATCGCCTGGATATTCCAGCGGTCGGAACAGAGGCGCACTACTGGCAGCAATCCTATCTTGAGTTCATGTACGAGCCGGAGATTGAGCCGCGCACGGGCCAGCCCAAGCATTTCGAGCAGGTCGCATATGAACGCTGGCTCGACGCGAATCCAAACGGCACGACACTGCTGCTCGACACGATTGATGTCTACATGGGCGCGGTTCACGCCGCGCTGGCCGCGACCTCAACCGAAGCGCGCCGCCGCGCCTTCAAAGGTTATCGCGTTGATTCCGGCGATTTGGCGAAACTCGGAGCATGGTGTCAAGCCTTCTTTGAAGCGAACGGGTTGAATGGGTTGATGCCGATTCTGACAGGTGATCTTGACGTAGAGAAAGTAGGTCATATTGTCGAAGAGTTTCCACAGGCCGCAGGTTTCGGCATCGGTACAAAACTGTCGAGCGAGGTTTCAAAGATTGCGGGCGTCATCTTCAAAGAGTGCCTGATTGAAAATCGCCCGACGCTCAAAGCCTCAAACTCGCCGGACAAGACCACCCTGCCCGGTTACCTGCAAATCTTTCGCGGCCTGGGCGCAGATGGAAACTATGTCGCAGATGTTATCGGACTCGACGAGGAAGTCATTGAGCTTCCCGGCGCGGTGCGCGTCGAGCGTCTGCTCGTTCCCTTCTGGGAGAACGGTCGTCACGACGCTATTCCGTCCATCACGAAACAAAAAGCTTTTGTTGAAGAGCAGCGCGCTCGCTTCGTAGATATTAATAATTATTCATGCACACTGAGCGAGCAGCTTCGCAAGCTACGCGATGAGTTGACGGCCAAGATGCGGGAAGATCATTCAGGCTGGCAGGACGTGCTGGAAGTTCCGAAGCAGCTTTCTCAGGAGTTGACGCAGAAGAAGTAAACCCATGCCCGTCATGCAAAGCTCAAGATGATTAACCAGTGGCCTCAGACGCTTCCTGTCGCGCAAGTAAGAATTGCGCGCCCGACCGCTCGACTGGATGAAGTCGTCCGCTTTTACCGTGATGGGCTGGGGCTGATTGTGATCGGCTCGTTTGAAAATCATGCAGGATACTCAGGCGTCATGCTGGGGCTTCCCGGCCATGAATACCATCTTGAATTTACCTCCCAAACGGAAGGCAGCCCCTGCCCTGCTCCCTCAAAAGACAACCTGCTCGTCTTCTATATCCCCGAACAGGAAGCAATCCATCGCCTGATTGAACATCTGAGTAGCATGGGGCACTTCGCAGTCGCTCCAGAAAATCCCTACTGGAAGGAAAAAGGAACTACCTTTGAAGACCCTGATGGATGGAGAGTCGTCCTGATGAATACGAGCGGAATTTGAATCGTCTTCACTTCTCACAACCTCCACTGTACATCACCAATGAAGGCGGGGATAACGGAGCATGTTTGGGAGATGAAAGGGCTTTTCGCATGAAGCCAATAGATGCACAGCTAGCGAGGCAAGTCCGTGTCAGTAAAATGCTCGGACTTGGCTTTGTTCTCTCGGTAGTCCCGATGGCGGGGATAGGTTCTTTAGCGGCTCTTACAATTGGCTTGAGGGCGAAAAGAATCATTCAACAATCTAATAATGAGATTGCCGGGATAAGGATGGCGTGGTGGTGCATCATTGCAGGCGCGGTTGGGGCGGTCGTTTTCCCGATTCTTTTTCTGCGGCTTCTCGGTTGGATAACGATAACTTTATGAAAGCTATCATCTCAGACTGACATCAATATCGATCCCCTTCCGTCGTCACTCTCTCGTCGCTCTCCGCCTTTTGATTGTGTATAATGCCTCCCGTCTCCATTCAATCCATCTCGATAAAGTTTCAGGAGTTTCCCATCATGAGATTACTGATAATCGTCTCGCTCCTGTTGTGCCTGCCCTCGGTTGCGATTTCGCAGCGCAGACAGCCCGCACAACCTAAAGAGCAGAAGTTATTTCCGTACAAGTATTCAACCGATGATCTGCCGAACGGACTGCGCTTAATCACGGTCCCGACGGATTACCCGAATCTCGTTGCGCTCTACATTGTCGTCCAGACAGGCTCGCGCAATGAGATTGAGGCGGGCAAAAGCGGTTACGCGCATTTCTTCGAGCACCTGATGTTTCGCGGCAGCGAGAATTTCACCGCCGATCAGCGAGAGGAAATCTTCAAGCGAGCGGGCGCGGACACCAACGCTTACACCTCCGACGACCGCACGGTTTATCACGCGGTGTTCTCGAAAGAAGACCTCGACAAGATTATGGAGATCGAAGCCGACCGCTTCCAGCGCCTCAAATACAGTCCTGAGCAATATAAGACGGAGGCCGGTGCGGTGCGTGGCGAGTACGACAAAAACAGCGCGAGTCCCTTCTCCCAGCTTTATGAGAAGCTGCGCGAGACGGCCTTTAATAAACATACCTACGCGCACACCACTATGGGCTATATCAAAGACATAGAGGATATGCCGAACCAGTATGATTACAGTTGGCAATTCTACAATCGCTACTATCGCCCGGAGTACACGACCATCGTGGTCGTCGGCGACGTGAAGCAGCCCGAAGTGATGGCGATGGTGAATAAATATTTCGGCTCGTGGAAGCGTGGCAACTATGTCCCGAAGATTCCAGCAGAGCCTGAGCAGAGCGCGCCGCGTCAGGCTCACGTTGACTGGTCATCGCCAACGCTTCCCTATCTGGCCGTCGCTTATCGCGGTCCGGCTTATTCCGACGAGGCCAAGGATAAGGCCGCGCTTGATCTGCTGGCCTCCATTGCCTTCGGCGAGAACTCTGACATTTACCAGAAACTCGTGCTCAAGGAGCAGAAGGTAGATTTCATCAATCCTTCGTTTGACGATCAGGTTGACGGCGAGCTATTCGCCATCTTCTCGCGCGTCAAAGACCAGAAGGACGTTGACTATGTCCGCGACCAGATTCTGGCAACCTTCAAACGCTACACGACGGAGCTTGTGCCGCAGGCCAAGCTCGACGCAACGCGCTCGCGGACGCGCTACGGGCTGGCGCTCGGAATGAATAGCTCGGAAGCCATCGCGAGTATCCTTGCTCCCTACATCTCACTGCGCCGGACGCCGGAGACGATGAACAAGCTGTTCTCGCTCTACAGCCAGCTTACTCCCGAAGATTTACGCGCTGCCGCCAGTAAGTATTTCGTTGACCACAACCGCACCATCGTTACTCTCTCAACGAAGAGCAAAGGAGGAGCGGAATAATGAAACGATCTTACTCTTCAGGAGCAAACAGAATTCTCCAGAGCCTGACAGGTCGGCACGCAGTCGCGTCATTTCTTCTTTTCGTCTTCGCGCTGGGGCTGACCGCGCAGATGAGCATTGGACAGGATAGAGACAGAGGGAAAATCAAACCGCCGACAGTGGCCGCCAAAAGCATGAGCCAGAAAACTGCCAAGACCGCACCCGGAGCGATTGCCACCGTGTTGCAAACCAATCGCTCGCCGCTCATCACCTTTCGCATTCTCTTCATGACAGGCTCTGCCAGCGACCCGGAAGGCAAAGAAGGCGTCAGCGCTTTGACGGCTGCGATGCTGGCCGAAGGCGGGTCGCGCCGGATGTCTATCAATGAGATTACGGAGGCGTTCTATCCGATGGCGACTTCGTTCTCTTATCAGATTGATAAAGAGATGACTGTCTTTTCCGGCACGACGCACGTTGACAATCTGGATCGCTACTACTCGATCATCAGCCAGATGCTGCTTGACCCCGGCTTCCGTCAGGAAGATTTCACGCGGTTAAAGACGGACGCGATCAACTTCCTGAAAGTCTCGCTGCGCGAAGCCAACGACGAGGAACTTGGTAAAGAGCAACTCTATAATATGATCTACGCGGGCCACCCCTACGGACATCACAACGCGGGAAGCCTTGGCGCGCTCGAACGCCTGACGCTTGACGATGTTCGCGCTTTTTATCGCCAGAACTACCGGCGTGGCAATCTGGTGCTGGGCATGGCGGGCGGCTATTCTCCGGCGTTCCTCAATAAAGTTAAAACCGATTTCAATAAGCTGCCCGCGGGTTCGCCCGGTCAGATGGCATGGAGTTCGCCCAAAGTTGATGCGGGGATGCGAATTGAACTCGTCAAGCGCGATACGCGCTCGACCGGAATCTCGCTCGGCTTTCCGATTGACGTGACACGCCGCGACCGCGACTGGCCTGCGCTTTCGGTTGTCGCCTCTTACTTCGGACAGCACCGTTCATCGAACAGCTATCTCTACCAGCGCATACGCGAGCTTCGCGGATTGAACTACGGCGACTATGCCTACATAGAATATTTCCCGCGCGGCATGTTCCAGTTTGCTCCCGACCCTAACCTGGGACGACGCCAGCAGATTTTCCAAATCTGGATTCGCCCGGTCGAGCCGCAGAACGGCCACTTCGCACTGCGCGCCGCGCTTTATGAATATGACAAGCTCGTGAGAGAGGGGATGTCCAAAGAGGTATTTGAAGGAGCGCGAGAGTTTCTGCTCAAGAATATCAACATCCTGACCTCGACGCAGGATGCGAATCTCGGCTACGCGCTCGACAGTCGCTACTACGGCATTCCAGACTTCAACACCTACATGCGCGAACGTCTCTCAAGCCTGACGCTCGACGACGTGAACAACGCCATCCGGCGCCACTTGAAATCCGACCGGATGCGTATCGTGATGGTCACGAAGGATGCCGAAGGCTTGCGCGAGGCCATCATCAACAACACACCTTCGCCCATCAAATACAACGCGCCGAAGCCTAACGAAATACTCGAAGAGGATAAGTTGATTCAAAGTTACCGGATCACCGTCAAGCCGGAAGACATAGTCGTCGTCCCGGTGGAAAGAGTGTTTCAGTAAGACAGTGATGGGTGATGGGTGATGGGTGATAAGAAAGAACTGTTGTTTCCTCTTATCACCTATCACCCATCACCCATCACTTCTTAAAAGCTTTTCCTGAAGAGATACGACATCTTGATGAAGAACGTGCGACCGTTGCGGCGGAAGCCGGGGACGATCTCGCGGCTAATCGGGTTGAAGCCATAATTCAGATCGTCATTGTAACCGGCGTAAAAGGCTGTGCCGGGGTTCGGCGTCCAGCCCAGGAGAAACTGTCCGCGCACGCGCTGGTTCAGCGTGTTGTAATCCACAATGGCGCGCGCGAAGGTGAAAGGCGTGAACTGGTAGGTTGAGCGCAAGGTGAAAATATTTGTATCAACCGCGAGCAGCCCCGTGTCTTTACGCACCAGACGATTCTTGATGTAATTCAGTTGCAGCTTCAGTTCATTCAGCGGCTGATAAGTGACGCTGCCGCTGAACTCAAAAAGATTTCCCGCCCCCGGATCAAGCGGAGCGGCGGGGCAATCGTCCGGATCAAGAATTCCATCATCGAGGCAAGTCTGCCGCGCCAGCGCCGCCGGACTAACGCGCGGGAAACGACGCCCCCCACCAAAGTCCAGATCAAGGTGGTTAAAACGCCACACGGCACGGCCATTGAATTGAATCTTCTTGTTGAACTGCGAACCACCAGCGATGAAGATGTGATTCTTTTGAACCGAGCGTTCGTCATCGTCTCCGTAAAATGCTCCCTGACGAGTCGCATTGCGCTTCGGGCCGAACTCTTCTTCGAGAATGCGCTCGTAGGCAGGCTCCCAGCCGAGGCTGAAAAAGGAATTGCGCTTGAGACGCCACTCGACGTAAAACTCGCTCTCCCAGTTCTGAATCCTTCCCTGAAAGTCGTAGCCGATCCAACTGAAATTATGGTAATGCGTACTGATAATCTTTTTTGCCTTCGGCTTCGGATCTGTGTTGTAGCGGATGTAGAAGCTGTTAAAGTTCGTGTTGACGCGCCCGAAAAACCCTACGTCTGCGCGGTAATCGCTGGTGAAACCTTCGCCGTAAAGCTGCCAGCCCCAGTTGCGTCCCGAAACATCGTATTGCGTCGTGTAGGCGAAGCCGTTGCCCGTGCGATAGCGATTTTCATCCGCCACCGGATCGTAGAAGAAATTCCGCGAAGTCGTGCCGAGAAGCTGTATGTCGAAGGTCGTCTGCTTATTGATACGAAAGCGCCCGTCAAAGCCGCCTAATTGATTGTGCTTCTCGATGAAATTATACGTGGTGGCGAGCAATCCGATGGTACTCTCGCCTTTGCCAATATCGCGCTTGAGGCGCAGCACACCGATATAAGCGTTCTTGTCAACGAAGCGTTCGTTGTTGCAGACGACCGCCGGATTAATGAGTCTCCGGTCGAAGCAATTGTTCAATGCTCCGCGATCATCAAGGCTCAGATTTCCCGGCCCGTTGTCGCTGGCCACCATAATCCCGTAAGTGTTTCGACCTTCCTTGCCCGTAAACTTGATGGCCACGTCCGGGTCAACGATGGTGCGCGTATGCACGGCCAAGATAGGCGTCTGGAAGATGTCTATCCCTTCGAGGAAGAACGGACGCTTTTCCGGGAAGAAGATGGGAAAGCGTTGGTTGGTGGTGACGACGATTTGATCTGCTTCGACCTGCGCGAAGTCAGGGTTCAAAGCCAGATCAAGCGTGGAGGTCGGCGAGAGGCCGAACTTCGCAGTCAGGCCCGGCTCCAATTCAATAGGCTGGTTGACGATTCGACCCGGATCAGGCACACCGACCGGAGGATTGAGCGAGCGGACACTGCGACCTGTCTGGGAAATCGTCAGGGAAGGGATCAACTCAAGCGTGCGTTCGGTCGAGATGCCTTCAAAACCTGACAGATGACCAGCCTGATTCATGTTGCTCGAATTGCTGCGTGAGAATGGCATCCATGAATCAAGCTCGTTATTATTGCGTTTGATGCGACGGAAAAAGTGCGCGCCCCAGAGCTTGTCTTTCCCGACGGCGTAGCGCAGCGACTTGAACGGAATAGCGACCTCGACGACGTACCCTTCCTGGTTAACCAGTCCCTTTGATTCCATCACCCAGTCGACGCTGAAATCCTCGCCGCGCCCTTCGGTCAGCACCCCGTCGGCCTGAATACCGAGCGGGTTGAAAAACGCCTCGAAGGCTTTGCGCTGGTCGTTGAAGGTGTCAAGGAAAAAGCCGACGTAATCGTCGCTGAAGATGTTGTCTCGTTTGGCGATTGTGGCCCGCACCTTATCCGGCTCGTCAAAGCAGCGAAAAGCTATGTAGAGAAACTTTGAATCGTAGCCGAGCAGGACTTCGGTCGGCTTGAGCGGCGGCGTGTTATCGCCCGGATCAATCTGGTAGAAATCTTTCAGGACGTTGGCGCTCTGCCAGACGGCATCATCGAGCTTACCGTCAATCACGGGCGGCTTCTCAAATTTCGAGAGGCGGACAGGACTCGCTTTCTCCGGCGGAAGCGTGATGCCTGCGACTGTTGAGGCGGCAACGCCGGGAGCTTTGGCCGTCTGCGGCGAGGCAGCATTCGTAGCCGGAACGGTCGCTGCCGGTGTGCTTTCCGATGGAGACTTGGTTTCGGGAGCAACGGTCACTGGCGACGGAGAAGCGACAGGCGCTGGAGACGAAGAAGAAGCAGGCGCTGGCGTCGGCGTTGGCGTCGGAGCGGCTGAGGCTGTGCTGACTTGCGCTGCGCCTTCCTGCTGGCTCGCTGCTGAGAACAACACTTCGAGCCGGTTGAAGCGCTGGCTCACGCGCGCCTGCGTTCCAGCTTCCAGACCGAAAGAGAGCAGAACATCTTCGCCGCGTCGTGCGATTTCTACGTCAGTGAAGCCGCGACCCCGCAGTTCGTTCTGCGCTTTCGGCTCAACCGCATAGGGAATCAGAACGTAGAACCGCCCGCCCTCAGCATAAGCCTGATAATCGCTGAGCGTCGCATCCGAGGCGACGATGATGCGCGAGCCTTCCGGTGCTTCGCCGGTGCGAATGGTGGCGAGGCGTCTGGGCTGCGGTCTGGTGGCACTCGCCATAGCATTTGCTGCGGCAGCGACCACTTGCTGCGACGTAGTCTGCTGAGCAGACACGCTAATGATGCCTGTGAAGATGACAAGCGCGCTCAGCGCAATTCGCTTCATGTTTGACTTCCCCCAATGAAAATAGTGATAAGTGATAGGTGATGGGTGATGGGTGATAAGAAAGAACTGGGTTTCTCCTATCACCCATCACCCATCACCTATCACTTCTTAAAAGCTTTTCCTGAAAAGATACGACATCTTGATGAAGAACGTCCGACCATTGCGGCGGAAACCCGGCTCCAATTCCCCGTTGAAGGGATTGAAAAAACTACGATTGAGATCGTCGTTGTAGCCGACGTAAAAAGCTGTCCCAGGATTCGGCGTCCAGCCCAGGAGAAATTGCCCGCGAAAGTTTGAGATCAACGAATCGTAGTCTATGCGTGCGCGGACGAAGGTGAAGCGCGAGAACTGGTAGGTCGTGCGAATGCTGAAGATGTTCTCGTCGAAAGCTACGCGCCCCGTGTCGCGCCGCGTCAGGCGACTCTTATCAAAACTGAGAGTCATATTGAGATCGTTCGTCGCCTTATACGTTACGTTGCCGTTGGTGTAAAACAGGTTGCCCACGCCGGGATCGAGCGGCGCGTCAGGGTCAAGGAGCGCCGCCGGACTGACGCGCGGGAAACGCGGCCCTGCGCCGAAATCAAAATCATGCTCGCCCCAGCGATAGGCTATGAAATAGAAGACAGAATATTTCTTTGAAGGGGTCGAGCCGACATAGGCGAAAACGTTTTTCGATTTCAGGCTGTCCTCACCCCGGTTGCCTGCGAATGAATCCACGCCGAACTCGTGGGCGAAGACGCGCTCGTAGCCGAAGTTGTAGCCGACCCGAATATAGGTCTGGCGCTGCAAGTTCGGCCCGGTCTGGAATTCATCGTTCCAGTTCTGCATACGTCCCTGCCAGTCGAAGTTGCCGCCCAGATAGTTATAGATATTCCAATTGACGATGGTCGCCTTCGGCTTCGGCTCGGTGTCGTAGTTGATGTTCGAGTTGTGGCTGTTCGTGTTGACGCGACGGGTAAAGCCCACGTTGGCCCGATAGCCGTTGGTGCGACCCACGCCGTTGAGGTTGATGGAAAGATGGCGCTTGTTCTGGTTGAAGTTGTAGGCGTAAGCGAAGCCGTTCAGCGTCCGGCAGGTGTCGTCCTCGCTGGTCTCGCCGAGCGAGCAGCGGCGGGCGTTCGTGCCGAGCACCTGAAAGTCCAGGCTGGTTTGCTTGTTGAATTTGAAGCGACCGTCGAAGCCGCCGACGTAGCTGCTGCGGGTCGGAAAGTTATATGCAGTGCCGAGGAAACCGAGTGAATTCTCTTTCCCTACATCGCGCTTGAGACGAAGGACGCCGATGGTCGCGTTCTTGCCGACGATGCGGTCGCCTGCCGCCGGTAATAGCTCCGGGTCGAAGCGCTGCTCGTTGGTGAAGTCGCCCGGCGCATTGTCGGAAGCGACGAGGATGCCGAAGGTGTTGCGCCCGCGCTTGCCTGTGAGTTTCGCAGCGATGTCCGGGTCAATAATCGTGCGTGTATGAACGGCGGAGATGACCGTGTTAAAGATGTCTTTGCCTTCGAGGAAGAAGGGTCGCTTCTCCTCGAAGAAAATGGGAAAGCGCTGGTTCGCCGTGTTGACCGTCGCGTCCGCCTCGACCTGCGCGAAGTCAGGGTTCAAAGCGAGATCGAGCGTCACGGTCGGCGTGATGCCGAACTTGGCGGTCAGTCCCGGCTCCAGCCTGATAGGTTGATTGACGAACGTGCCCTGATCTATCAGGTTAAGCGTGCTCGCCTGCGCGCGGCTCATCGTGCGAACGCGCCTGCCGGTTTCGGAGATGGTCAAACTCGGAATCAACTCAAGCTGACGCTCGGTCGAGATGCCTTCAAGCCCCGTGATGTGTCCGGCCTGATTGAGCAAGCCGTCAATGTCACGCGAGATGGGCATCCATGAATCCTGCTCGCCGTTGAACCGCTGGATGATGCGAAAGACCTGTAAGCCCCAGAGCTTGCCCTTGCCCGCTTCGTAGCGTAACGACTTGAACGGAATCGCCACTTCGACGACATAGCCGTCGTCGGTCAGCGTCCCCTTTGACTCCATGACGATGTCCACGCTGAAGTCTACGCCCGTGCCCTCTGTGCGGACGCCGTCCTGCTGAACGCCGAACGGGTTGAAGACAAGAACGTAAGCCTTGCGCTGATCGTTGAACGTGTCGAGCAGCACGCGAATGCTGTCCTCAGTGTTAAGCACGTCATCGCGCTTGGCGACTGTCGCGCGTACATTACCCGGCTCGTCGTAACAATGAAATCCTAAGTAAAGGAACTTCGCGTCGTAGCCGATCATCGTCTCGGTCGGCTTCGACGGCGCGATGTTGTCGCCGGGGCTGGTCTGGTAAAAATCTTTCAGCACAGCCGCGCTCTGCCAGATAGCATCATCGAGCTTGCCGTCAATCACGGGCGGTTTCTCAAACTTCGAGACGCGCACAGGATTCGCTTTCTCCGGCGGGAGCGTGATGCGCGAGACTGTAGCAGCAGGAGCAGAATTAGTAGGTTGAGAAGTCGCAGGAGTCGAAGCCGACGATGAAACGGCTGGCGCTGGCGTGGGCGTCGGCGTCGCTATCGCAGAGGGTTGAGCGGCGACAGACGCAGTGACCGATTCGTTTGAGGTGACGAAGAAGACTTCGAGGCGGTTGAATCGCTGGCTCACATGGGCGCTCGCTCCATCCTCAAGATTGAAAGAAAGCAGGATATCGCCGCCACGTCGTTCGACCTGCGCGTTCTTGAAGCCGCGCCCGCGCAATTCAGTCTGCATCTTCGGCTCAACTGAATTGAGGAGGAGAACATTAAATCTTCTGCCTTCAGTGAACACCTGATAATCGCTGAGCGTCGCGTCTGACGTGATTATCACGCGCGAGCCTTCCGGCGCTTCGCTGCTGCGAATTGCGGCGAGGCGTTTGGGCTGCGGCGTAGCGGCGCTGGCAAGACCGTTGCTCGCAGCAATGATCGCCCGTTGCGAGACGGTTTGAGCCGACGCCGGGAGGAGACCCGCGAAGAGAACAAACGCACTGAGAGCAAATCGGTTCATGGGGGACGATCCAATCCTGATTTCGAGCTGAGCCTTAGGTATTGCTATTAACGGAAGAACTGGAGCCGGGTAGAGTTGAAAATCAAGCTACCGGGCCTTGACCTTCAACATCTGTCACTTGACCTAACTGAGTTAATGTCGCAAGCGGCGGAAAAGTTTCAAAAAAAGTGATGGGTGGTAGGTGATGGGTGACAGGAGAAAAACCTGTTCTTTCTTATCACCTATCACCTATCACCCATCACTTATCACTCCTCTTAAAAGCTGCGCCGGAACAGGTAGGACATCTTGATAAAGAATGTCCGACCATTGCGGCGGAAGCCCGGCTCAAGGCGATTGGTGAACGGGCCGAAGCCGTTGTAGTTCAGATCGTCGTTGTAGCCGACGTAGAACGACGTGCCGGGATTCGGTGCCCAGCCCATCAGGAATTGACCGCGCATGCTCGACCCCAGGCTATCGTAATCGAGGCGCGCCCGCGCAAACGTGAAGCGCGTGAATTGATAAGTCCCGCGCAGCGTGAAAATATTATCGTCGTAGGCGACCTCGTCAGTGTCTTTGCGTACCAGTCGATCCTTTGTGTAATCAAGCGAGAGACGCAACGCGTTCGTCGGCTGATAGGCGAAGCTGCCCTCAAAGTGAAGTTGGTTGCCCTTGCCCGGATCAAGACCCGCAATAGCGCGGTCAACAATCGCAGCCGGGCTGACGCGCGGAAATCTAGACCCAGCGCCAAAGTCGAAATCAAACGCGCCCCAGTTATGAATGGCAAAGAACGAGAGCGAATATTTCTTGCTCGGAGTAGTTCCCCCATAACCGTAGATGTTATTCCGCATGGTCGAGCGTTCGGAATCATCTCCGGCGAAACCACAATGCAAGCCCGGATTCAGTTGCAGTTGCTGAGCTGAGAAACAACGGATGGCCGGGACCTGCCGTGTCGGGCCAAACTCTTCCTCGAAAATCCGCTCGTAGTTGAAGCTGACGCCTAGTCCGGCGTAAGTCTGATTCTTGAAAGTCAGTTCCGTCTGAGTCTCATGTCCCCAGCTTTGGATTCGTCCCTGCCAGTCGAACTGGACTTCGGGCAGAATGTGATAGTGCTGGCGGATGAGCGTTGCTTTCGGTTTCTGATCGGTGTTGTAGTACATGAAAACGCCGTGACGATTGTTGTTCGTCCGGCGAGTGAAGCCGACATCAGCCCTGTAGTCTTTGGTAAAGCCGCGCCCGTCGTAGTTCCAGCCGAAGTTTCGTCCCTGCACATCGTAACGAGCAAAGTAGGCGAAGGCGTTGCCCGTGCGGTAGATGTTCCGGCCTTCATCCGGCTCGAAGAAGAAATTGCGTGAGGTCGTCCCCAAAACCTGAAAGCTGGCGACCGTTTGCTTGTCGCGGCGGAAGCGACCGTCGAAGCCAAAAAGCTGGTTGTGCTTTTCGATGAAGTTGTAGGTCGTGGCAATCAGCCCCAGGCTATTCTCCTGGCCGACATCGCGCTTTAAGCGCAGCACGCCGATGTAAGCATTTTTGTCCAGCAGCTTTTCAAGCTCCGAGCGGTCCGCCGGGTCATTTCGCAGGTCTCTGATGAAATCTCTATCGTCATCCGAGAGATTGCCGGGAGCATTATCCGAAGCCAACATGAGACCGAACGTGTTGCGCCCTCGCTTGCCCGAAAGTTTGACGGCCACGTCCGGGTCAACAATGGCGCGCGTATGCACGGGAGTCAGCGGCGTCTGGAAGATGTCTATGCCTTCGAGGAAGAAAGGCCGCTTTTCAGCAAAGAAGATGGGAAAGCGTTGATTGGCCGTGACCACCGTTTGATCTGCTTCGACCTGCGCGAAGTCCGGGTTCAAAGCGAGGTCGAGCGTCACGGTCGGCGTGATGCCATACTTCAAGGTCAGGCCCGGATCAAATTCGATTGGCTTGTTGAGGAAGCGTGAGGGATCGTTAACGCGCGCAAGGTCGTTGACGCCGCCGAGCGGGTCGGACTTGATACGCTTGCCCGTTTCGGAAATCGTCAGGGAAGGAATCAACTCAAGGGTGCGCTCGGTCGAGATGCCTTCAAGACCGGTGATGTGCCCGGCCTGGCTGAGCAAGCCTGAGACATCGCGTCTGATCGGCATCCATGAATCGGTCTCGTTGTTGAGCCGCTTGATCTGTCGCAGGAAGTGGACGCCCCAGAGCTTGCCCTTACCGGCTTCGTATCGCAGCGACTTGAAAGGAATGGCGACCTCAACCGTATAGCCGTTGTCGGTAATAACGCCCTTCGACTCCATCACGAGGTCGAAGCTGTAATCTTCTCCATTGTCTTCCGTAAAGATTCCATCGGCTTGAACGCCGAGCGGATTGAAGAGAGCGATGTAGGAACGCCGCCTATCGTTGAAGGTGTCCAGATACATTCCGACCGAGTCATCATCGAAGATTTGGTCGCGCTTGGGAACAGTTGCGCGCACCTTGCCCGCTTCGTCGTGTGCGCGAAATGCAATGTAGAGAGTTTTCGCGTCGTAGCCGATTAAAACCTCGGTTGGTTGCGATGGCGCGATGTTGTCGCCGGGGCGGAACTGGTAAAAATCTTTGAGGACGGCGGCCTGCTGCCAAACGGCATCATCGAGCTTGCCGTCAATGACCGGACCTTTTTCAAAGCGCGTGATGCTGATCGGACTGGTCTTCTCAGGCGGCAACACGATGTTCGATTTGCCGCCAGCAGTTGTTGCCGTAGTCGCTGTCGAAGCCTTGCCCGCGTCCTTAGCATCTTTTGCTTTGGCGTCTTCCTTCGCGGTAGTCGCTGGCTCAGGTGTCGGGTCAGGAGTTGGAGAGAAAGAGACTTTTTGGGCGATGGGAAGAGCCGCGCTCCGGGTCGCCAGTTCATTTGCCGGAGCTTGCACCGACGAGACGACAACTTGAGACGCAGTGTTGGCAATGATCGCGGCAGCATCCGCAGGGGCGTTGAAGATTACGTCCAGACGATTGAACTTCTGTGTGACTTTCGCCGTCGCGCCCGGCTGCAAACTGAAGGAGAGTTCAAGGTCAGCGCCGCGATGTTCAACGCGCAGATCGGTGAAGCCGCGCCCGCGCAGAGTATTGACGGCGCTGGAGAGTTGGGCTTGTGGAATCAGAACATGAAAGCGATCAAGACTTCGATACGCGATGTAATCGTCGAGCGAGGCATCGGAGGTGATCGTCACGCGCGAGCCTTCGGGCACATCCGTGCTCCGCAGCGGAGCGATACGCCGCACTTGTGGTGCAATGAGGTTCTGGGCTTTGATTCCGATTCCTGTGGAGCAGAGGAGAGCAAGCGTTGCCAGAAGGAGTGAAAATGTGCGGCGGGCGCTAATGTTGGCTTGCGCTTTTGATGAAATAGAAGGTGACGATGGAAAGACTGCCCCTGAAAGGGCGACGGCACGAAGCAGTCCTGTTTTCATAAAAATGCTCCCTGAAGTTTGAGTAGTCTGAATGCGTGGTTAACGTCTTGCTAGATGAAACGCGTGCGATGCGCCTGTGAACAGATAGCTTAACGCCTACGAATGCCTGAATGTTTCGGCAAAGTTTGGAATAAGCCCGGATTTTGCCACTCGACAAATCCGGGCACTTTCCGTTCGCAGGTAAGGACGTAAACCAGTCCGCATTCGTTAACTTTCGACTACCCTTTACTGCCCCGCGCGGCGCAGGAAGATCCGTCCTTCTCCCGTCCGCAGGGTAAGCACTTTCCCGCCCTGTCCTATCTTCCAGCGTTTTAGACGCTGGGAAGAGCCTGATTCTTCCGTTATATTCAGACCTTGATTGTCCACGGACTCTGCGTCCGTCTCGATTATCGCGTTGTAATCGGCGGGCACTGTCAGCAGGATAGAGCCTGCGCCCGTGCGTACCGCCAGCGCGGCGAAGCGTCCATCAAGAATGATTCGACCATCGCCCGTGCGCGCTTCAACGTCGCCATCGAAGTTTTCCACCTGAATCCGCCCATCGCCCGTTCTGGCAATCAGGTGACCTCGCGCGTCGCGCACCTCGATTCGTCCGTCGCCTGTATTCAAATCCAGATTTCCATTGACGCCGTTCAACTCAAGCCGCCCGTCGCCAGAGGCCAGTTGCACCATTGAACTGCGCGGGACGTAAAGCTCTAAGTTGACGATGGCGTTCGTGTAGGAGATGTTCGCGTCACGCCGTCCGAAAGACGGATCGAAAGAAGTGACGATGCTGATGTTCGAGTTGTTCTGATTTATGTTCAGGTTAATGCCGCGCATCTGCTGCTCGCTGGCCGCGCGTTTGCTAACGGTGAGTTGAACCTCCGGCTTGTCCCAGCCATGCACGGTGATGTAACCATCAAAAGTCTGCACGCTGAGGTTCGGCGTGCCGCTGACGCTGAAAGTCTTTGACACACGCTCGACGAGGCGCAGGCTGCTACCGTCAACTTCGACGTTGGTCACGCGCGCCACTTCCCTCGCAATGCGCTGGGCTTCAGTGCGGATTTGTGTAGCTTCCGCTCTCGTTACCCTTTGAGCATCCCGCGCGGCGCGTACTCCTTCGGCCTGCGCGCGTTGAGCTTCAAGCTGCGCCTGACGCTGTATCTTCTGAGCTTCCATTTGTGCGCGCCGCGCCTCTAGCTGACCTTCGCGCACAGCGCGCTGACTTTCAAGCCGCGCGCGTTGCGCTTCGGCCCGCGCTTGCTGCGCTGCTCGTTGAGCTTCAATCGCATCCTGCGACCCTTCGGCCTGTGTCCGTTTAGCTTCGGCCTGAGCGCGTTGCGCTTCAATCACTGCCCGTTGGGCTTCGACCTGTGCCTGACGCTGCGCTCGTTGAGCTTCAACTTGCGCGCGCTGCGCTTCCACCTGCGCGCGGCGCGCGTCTACTTGCGCGCGGGCTGCTTCACGCGCCGCTTCTCTGGCTGCGCGACGCGCTTCCGACCTGGACTCGTCAACATCGAAATCATTGTCGTCGTCTTCGTCGTTATCATTTTTATCTTTGAGTTTCTCCGCGAGGAGACTGGTTGCGCGGCTCAAAGGGCGTCCGTCAGGAGCATGCTTAATCGAGATCGGGCCGTTGACGTTGCCGAGCTTGATGCGTGCGCCGCCCTGTCCGATTTGCCCGGCCAGATCGCGTCCCACGTAATCGCCGCGCCGCACCGGCAGACCGAAATCATTGCTGATGCCGCCATGCACAGTGCCCGCTTTTATCTCCGCATTGGAATCCGATGGAATCACTAACGCGACAGGGCCGTTGACCGAGCCAAGCGAGATTGCCTTCGCTTCATTGAGACGCCCGAACATCGCTTCGACTTTTCCATTGATGGTCGAAAGCCTCACGTCGCCCATCAATTCATGCGCCGACACGCGACCATTAATTGAAGAGGCTCTAACGTCGCCCGTGATTCCATCAATGTCCAGATCGCCGTTTATCAACTCAATCGAGTCAATGCGTGCGCCGCGCGGAACGCTCAGTGTGTATTCGATTGTCGCCGGATTGTTGTAACGGCCTTCACCGTCCTTGAAAGTTTGCGTCCCCTGCGGGTAATCCGTCTGGACGTGAAAAGTATTCGCGTCAGAGCGCACGACGATCTTTGCTTCGTCCAGCCGATCGCGACGATAGGCCATCTTCACAGCATCAACTTTGACTTCGTTGCGATCCCACGCCACGACGCGCACCGAGCCGTTGATGTTGTTCAGACTGACACGTCCCTGCGCTGTCAGCGGATATGTCTGGTGAAACTCTTCGCGCAGCATCGCACCCTGCTGCTGCATCATGACGCTGCTGGCAGCCGTCAGCACGACGGCGAGGGAGAGCAGCGTGGTCAGTAAAATTCTCTTCTTCAACATAATTTCCTCAGTAACTGTCTTACTTCAAGTTTAATGGCTCGTTGTGGTTGAAAACTTCGGGCACTTACTTCTTATCCGCGAAGCTTCATGACGTGCGACGCAGCCGGATGCTGCCGTTGACCGTCTTGAGAGAAAGCTCGCGCCCGCCGCTCCCGTTGCCGATTGTGCCGTTCAGGTGACGACGACTGACGCGCCCCAGAATAGTCAACGGAAAGTCCGTCGAGATGTCGCCGTTTAAGGTTTCGGCCTTGACCTCTGCGCTCGTATTCGATGGCAGGTCGAGCGTGATTGTGCCGTTGACGGTCTTGAAATCAAGCTCCCCGTTCCAGTCTGCGCGTCCCAGCGATGCGGTGATTGAGCCGTTCACCGTCTTGGCGCGCGCAATTCCGGCGGCGCTCACTTTAATACTACCGTTGACTGTCTTGGCATAAACATCGCTGCCGAGCGCACCGGTTTCGATTCCACCGTTGACTGTGCGACCGCTAAAGCGCACGCCCTGCGGCACACGGACATTGAACGTGACGGACACGTCGTTATCGCTGACGTTCATCTGCCCGCCCTCGTCAGGGGTGCATTGATTGGGACGGCTCGAATCTGTGCTCGGATAAACGGCGCATATCGTGACGCCGCCCTCATGTTCGATCACTCGTATCTCAACTGTCTTGGGGTCGCTACGGCGTGCCGTTTTGGTTGCCGTGACTTCGACTTCATTTCCCTGAGAGGCTTCGGCACGCACGTCGCCATTGATACCTTTAACCTCGATGGTGCGGCCTGCGGCGACGCGCCCGCTCCAGCGAAAGTCCTCCGATGACGAAGCCGTCTGATTAAAAGGAACGGTTGCAGCGACCGCGACAGTCGCGCTTGTCTCTTTTTCGCTCGCGTGCGCGGCGACGATACCGCTCAGGAACGTGTTTCGAGTCCAACGCTCGGCAACGTATTGAAGGTTACTCAACTGCTCCAGCGCCAGTGGCGCAGCCGCCAGCCCCAGCATCATCACGACCACGATCTTCACCAGCTTTGATTTCATCTCGCTCACCTTTGCTCTAGAGGCCGCGCTTTTTACAATCGCGGTCGAGTTAAATGTCGCGCTCTATCTGAAAAGAAGCGGCGCAGTCGGCTCATACTCATACGCTCTGATATGAAAACACCGCGAAGTAACCCTTTGTGGCAAATATTTTCAGGGGGAAGTGGGCAATGAGCAGTGGTCAGTGGTCAGTTAAAGGCAAAAGCTCAATACTGTTTATCGCTAGTTCTAACTGACCACTGACCACCAACCACCGACCACTGTTTTACTGCTTCCTGAGTCGGAGCGTGCCGCTGAAAGAGACGAGATTGATGGCCGCTTCGCCTGTGCCGTAAGTTCCGAGCAGACGCCCTGCTTGCAGCAGGCTAAGGGGCGAAGCAGAGCCTTTATATTTGAGGGGAAACTCCGTGATGATCTCTCCGCCTTCGGAGATTTTGGCATTCAGTTGGAAGGATGAAGCAACGGGCAACATTATCGTCACGTCGCCCGTCGTCGTCGTGAAATTATAGACACCGCCACGAGCCAGCGGCCCCAGCAATCGCAATTCTCCGCCAATGGTACTTGCATCAACGCGCGCCGGGCCGATTCTATCAAGCAGGATGTCGCCGCTCGTCGTCTTGATTTTGACAAAGTCGCTTCCATCCAATGAGCGCAGGTCTCTGACCTCGATGACGCCGCTAAACGAATTAAGACGCACACGTCCGTTCGCATCTTCAAGAGAGATGTCATTGTTGACGCTCGCCGCTTCGGTCGCCTTTGAGATGCGGCGCGCTTCGATTCTCCCATCGGTCGTCTCAAGGTGCGCTTCGGCTACTTCATCAACCTCTATGTCGCCATTCTCTGTTTTCAAATAAACGGTTGCGCCGCGCGGCACATTCACCACTACGTCTGTATCGGCATCGCAGGCGTTGTCCTCTGTCGCGTTATCTTCCGAATCTTCATAGACCATGATTTCAAGCCGCATGGCAGGATTGGCCGCGTCCGTGCCGCCGGTTTTACGCATCTCTATTTTCGCGTCTGCCTGCATCACTTGTGCGCGCACCTCTTTGCGATCCCAGCCGCGCACGCTGATTCTGCCAGTTCCAGTCGTGAGGCTCACATTGACAGTTTCTGTCGTTGGAACCGTCGCTTCTGTAACCTGCGAAGTGCTTTCGCCCTCACCCTGCCCTGTGCCTTTACCTTGTCCCGTGCCTTTGCCTTTGCCTTCACCCTGCCCCGTGCCTGTGTGTTTGTCTTTGGCTTTATCGGTAGTCTTCTGCGCGTGCGTCGCGGTTGCGCCGCAGAGCAAGAAAGCGGAGAGCAGAAGAGCAGTGATGGAAAAGTTGAATTTCATCTCGTAAAGATTACCTGCTAAATTTTATCTGGTCGCAATTGTTGGCCGGACCTGCTCGGCGACGGCGCTGAGCAAGTCAAGCTTGCTCTGATAGGAAGAGTAAAGAAACTCCGAGGCGTCCGGGTCTTTCGGGTTTCGTCGTGCGACACGACGCGTGGAATCAATCGCCTGATTTACGATGGCGAGATTGCGCTCGTACTCGGCGCGCAAGGAAGGCTTCATGGCTGTCTCGCCGCTCGCCTGAATCTCGTAGGCAAGAATATCAATCGCCTTCAGATAATTCTGCTCGCCGGGCAAAGGCTTTGCCGCCAGTTCATCTTTCGGCAACTGCTCAGGCTCTGGAACTAAAATCGGCTTGATCTGCTTTTTCGGCGTCGTCTGCTTTTTCGGGGGATTCTTATTTTCTTCATCGGGCGCGGCGCTCGGATTAATCGCCCTTGACGGTGTTGGAGACGGACTGCCCTTAACGCCCATCGTTGTCTGCTTATTAACTCCGGCCACGATCTGCGGCGAGTTGCCGGTAGAGTCGGAACGATTCAATCGAACAATCGCAAAGATTGCGGCGAAAGCTATGACAGCAATCAGGCTGGCGAAGCCAACGGCGCGCTGCGGTGAAACTTTGAACAGTCCGGCAAAGGACGCGAGCCAATCTCCCAAACGTCCGCCGTGTTTGCGCTCAAACAATTCCGCCGGACGATTCATCTCCCCAATCGCCGCGTCGAGGCGCTCGCGCAACCTGACGGTCGGAATCTCCAGCGAGTTCTCAGCCTCAAACGCGGACGTGAATAAAGACATTTCGCCGGAAGCGACTATCGCAGCCTCGGCGCACGTTGCGCACGCGGCCAAGTGCGCGACCACGCGCTCTGCCATTTCGGGGGAGAGTTCATCGTCAACATAACCCTGTAGAATTCCCTCTTCAATGCACTCTCTCATGACCGTGTTCCTCCGATTTTGCCGTATAACCTGACAAACTCTTTTCGTCCTCTGGCGATCAAGCTCCCGACGTTCGTTTCGTTCAAAGAGAGAACGTTTGCTATCTCGCGGTATGACATTCCCTGCTGTTTCAATAAAAGGGCGCTCCGCATCGGCTCTTTAATCTTATCGAGCGCGCGGCGCGCCTCTTCAATCTCCGTGCGCCGCTCGTAATCTTCTTCCGGCGCTGCGGTCGTAAACCAACCACTGGTCTCCGCCCGCTTCGCATATTCATCCTCGCGGGCGGTAGCGCGCGATTGGCCGCGCAGGGTGTTTCGCGCCACGTTCATCGTCACGCGCAATAGCCACGCCCTGAGCAACTCCTCGCCCGGCGTCGAGTCCAGATGGCTGTAAAGCCTGAGAAAGACCTCCTGCGTCACGTCTTCGGCCAGCCCGGCGTCATGCACCAGGGCACGAGCCGTGCGGAAGACGGCGCGATGATGCAGCGTAAAGGCTTCATCGAAGCCGAGCGGCTGCGCTGTTGTCTCAATCGTATCGGGCATTGAGTCCGTCAAGGCTCTCGCGCTTTCGCTCATAATCGCTGCTCTCACTATCAAAACACCGCGAAAGCGGGTTTCGTGGCACTTTTTTACTATTGTTTATCATTTTCTCCGCCGCATCCAAAGCGCGGAGCGTTTTCGTCTCATTTACCGTGCAAACCGTCATGGCTACTACCATTTACGCCTTCTGTTGTTGTAGTCTGGACAAACATTGGCGGAAAGACTTCAGCAGGGGAGCGCTTCGGAGCAATCGGAATCTTTAAACGAACTCGTGCGTCCGCCGGTTCAGTCGGAAACTCCTCGAAAGAGAAAGAGAGCAAGGTTGAGCGAAGAAAAGAACACCGGGACGGAGACGGCGGCGCTCCACAATAGCCCGTTCATGCGGGCGTGTCGCCGCGAGCCTGTCCCGTACACACCAATCTGGCTGATGCGTCAGGCTGGACGTTACATGCGCGAGTACAGAGAGGTTCGCGCCCGCGTAGGCTTTCTGGAACTCTGCAAAACGCCTGACCTCGCGGCGGAGGTGACCGTCACGGCAGCCGAGCGATTGAACGTTGACGCGGCCATCATCTTCGCGGACATTCTTCTCATCCTCGAACCGATGGGCATTGACCTGGAATTTGCGAAGGGCGAAGGGCCGACGATTCATAACCCCGTGCGCGCCTCAAGCGATGTCGAACGCCTTCGCGAAGTCGAGACCGTTGAATCGCTCGACTACGTTTTTGAAGCTATCCGGCGAACGCGCCGCGCGCTGCGACCTGACTTGCCGCTCATAGGCTTTTCGGGCGCACCGTTTACGCTCGCCTCTTACATGATCGAAGGCGGCGGATCGCGAAACTACGTCCACACGAAATCTCTGATGTATGGAGACAGCGGCGCATGGAACCAGATGATGTCACTCATCACTCGCGCGCTTGGCCGCTATCTCAACGCGCAGATCGCAGCGGGCGCGCAGGCCGTACAGCTTTTCGACTCGTGGGTCGGCTGCCTCAGCCCCGAAGATTACCGCGAGTACGTGCTGCCGCACACGCGCGCCGTTATCCAGAGCATCACGCCGGGGACACCTGTCATACACTTCGGCACAGGCACAGCCACGTTGCTTGAGTTGATGCGCGAAGCTGGCGGGGACGTTATCGGATTAGACTGGCGAGTTGATTTACGAGAGGCCTGGGCTAGACTCGGCAACGTAGCCGTAATGGGCAATCTTGATCCGGTCGCACTCTTCGCTAATCAGGAGTTCATACGCGCGCAGGCTAAACGAATTCTCGAACGCGCAGAAGGGCGACCGGGACATATTTTTAATTTGGGTCACGGTATCTTGCCGGACACTCCGGTTGAAAATGTGATTGCGCTGGTTGAGGCGGTGCATGAAATGAGTCGGAAATAAGAATCGCTCCCGTTAGATAAATCAGACGAAAGGAAGTTTAGATGACAACGCCCGATCACAAATGTCCGAAATGCCAGCATGAAATGGAAGAAGGGTTTATTGCCGACGCGACATACGGCGGGGTTGCCACCAGCACGTGGGTTGCGGGCGAGCCGGAAAAGAGTTTCTGGACTGGAATAAAAACAAGGGATAAGCGGCAAGTCGAGATTTTAACCGTCCGTTGTACAAATTGCGGTTATCTGGAATCCTACGCGAAATGAATCAAACTTACGATGCTCTCCTGTTCGTCTCATTCGGTGGGCCGGAAGGGATGGATGAGGTGATGCCGTTTCTCGAAAACGTGCTGCGCGGAAAGAACGTGCCGCCGGAGAGAATGCGCGCGGTCGCTCATCATTACGAATTGTTCGGCGGCGTCAGCCCCATCAACTCGCAGAATCGAACGCTGATTGCCGCTCTCGAAAAAGAGTTGGAAGCGCATGGCCCGCAGTTTCCCATCTACTGGGGCAATCGCAACTGGCATCCGATGTTATCTGACACGCTTCGCCAGATGGCCGATGACGGCATCAAAAACGCGCTCGCCTTTTTCACCTCCGCTTACAGTTCATACTCCGGCTGTCGCCAGTATCGTGAAGACATCATGCGCGCTCAGGATGTAGTTGGAACGGGTGCGCCGCAGATTGAAAAGCTACGCGTCTTCTACAATCATCCGGGCTTCATTGAACCGAACATCGAAAATGTGAGAGAAGCGCTTAATAAAATTCCTGAAGAGCGGCGCGCTCACGCCCAGATTGCTTTCACAGCCCATAGCATCCCGCTCTCGATGGCAACTAACTGCGATTACGAAGCGCAACTACTGGAGACTTGTCGTCTCGTCGCCGAAGGCTTAGGTCACATAAATTGGCGACTCGTCTTTCAGAGCCGCAGCGGGCCGCCCTCTCAACCCTGGCTTGAGCCGGACATCTGCGATTATCTTTCAGAGCTTAAAGAAGCCGGAACGGAAGATGTCGTCATCGCGCCCGTCGGCTTCATCTCGGATCACATGGAGGTGCTTTATGATCTAGATACGGAAGCACGCGCGCTCTGTGAGAAGATTAACCTGAATATGTTTCGCGCCTCGACTGTCGGCGCGCATCCCGCATTCATCAAGATGATTCGGGAGTTGATTCTTGAACGAATGAATCCTGAAAGCCCGCGCCGTTTTCTCGGAACGCGCGGCGTTAGCCACGACGTTTGCCCCGCCGACTGTTGCTTGATGAGCGCACGCCCCGCGAGCGCCTAAGCCATGAGCGACCCGCAACATCATCAGAAGCCAAAACGTGTTGTCGTCATCGGCGGCGGCATCAGCGGTCTCGCCGCCGCGCATCGTCTCATCGAACGAAGCACGCAATTAGAGAGCAAGCCGGAAATTACACTTCTGGAAGCTTCACCGCGCGAGGGTGGTGTCATTCGCACTGAGCGGCGCGATGGCTTTCTGCTCGAAGCAGGCCCGGATTCCTTTATCTCCGAAAAACCTGAAGCAGTCGAACTAGCCAAGCGCATTGGCTTAACGTCGCGCCTGATTGAAACGAATGAGGAGCATCGCAAGAGCTTCATTGTCCGCAAGGGGCGATTGCGCGCTGTTCCGGAAGGTTTTCAATTGCTTGCCCCTTCGCGCTTCTGGCCGTTTGCGACGACCTCGATTTTTAGTTTAACCGGCAAAGCGCGAATGGCGCTTGACCTTGTTCTGCCCAAACGCATGTCCGTGAACGGGAGCGATGAAGAAAGCCTCGCGCAGTTTGTCAGGCGTAGGCTCGGTCGTGAAGCACTTGAACGAATGGCGCAGCCGATGGTCGGAGGAATCTACACGGCGGATCCTGAGAACCTATCGCTTCGCGCGACGATGCCGCGCTTTCTGGAGATGGAGCGCGAGCACCGCAGCCTGATTCGCGCAATGTGGAAACAGCGTCGCAAAGTGCGCGCTTCGGAATCGAAGGAGACGAGCGGCGCGCGCTACAGTCTCTTTCTCTCGTTCGACGAAGGGATGCAAACGCTCGTTGATGGAATCAAAGCGCGTTTGGATGATGTTTCAGTTCGGCTGAATACGAGAGTCGAATCGCTTGCTTTCGATGGCGCGACGAAGCAATGGAAGATTGCTATCAGCGCAGGGGAAACGATTCACGCAGATGCTATTTGTCTCGCGCTTCCGGCTTACGCATCGGCGAAACTTCTGCGCGAAGCGGACGCACAACTCTCCGAAGAGCTTGAAGCGATTCCCTATGCTTCGACCGCGACAATCAATCTTGCATATAAACGCGCAGACATTCCCCACGCGCTTGATGGCTTCGGTTTTGTCGTGCCGCTTATCGAGCGCCGCTCAATTCTCGCCTGCACCTTCAGCAGCGTGAAATTCGCGGGGCGCGCACCCATTGGCCATGTGCTTCTCAGAGCTTTCGTTGGCGGTGCGCTGCAACCTGAGATGTTTGCGCTTGAGGAAGAAGCGATGATTGCAGATACGCGTCGTGACCTTCAGCAGCTTTTGGGAATCAGGAAAGAGCCGCTTTTCGCGCACGTCTCGAAGTGGCCGCGCTCGATGGCGCAATATCATCTGGGCCACATCGAGCGCGTCGGCAGAATCCGGCAGCGATTGAGCGCACACCCGACTTTGAAACTCGCGGGCAATGCTTTCGACGGCGCGGGTATCCCTGACTGCATTCGCAGCGGCGAGACAGCCGCAGATGAAATATTCGCGTCGGAGCCACTAACAAAACCAATCAGAAATAGACAGGATTAACAAGATTATCAGGATAAAAGAAAAAGCATTCAACATTCCTGACCTGCCTTGTCTTCTTAATCTTGATAATCCTGTTAATCCTGTCTACTCCTTTTCCATATTATTTGGGTACTCTTAATCTCCGGCTAAATTCCGTGCGCTGCGCGATTGTTGAGCGAGCTTTTCAACCCATGCGGCGTTGGTCTCCATCAATGGCAGAAAGGCTTCTCGCGGAGCGCGATTTTCGACGCGCATGTTGTCGTCCGTATTGATGACCGCTCCGTCAACAGCCGGGGCAAGCTGCGTCTCATCGCAGACGAACCATGTTTCAAGGTCCGCGGGCGCGTTGATCTTGATGCGAGATAGCTCCTTCCTGACGCGCTCGTTCTGCATACGCTCTCCGACACGCTCAAGCGTCAGAGGTTGACGGCTGCCGACGAGAATCAGGTCTTTGCCTTTCGCCGCGCCCTCAACGCGGAACACCAGCACATGCGGGAAGACGCTTTTATATGTTGCCAGCACGGAGCGCAGGCTTTCCGTTGAGAGTTGATAAATCTGCAACCACTGGACGAAGACTCCATCATCTTTCAGGCGGTTGCGTCCCAACTCGAAAAACTCCTGTGTGAAGAGATTGGCCACACCCGGAACCCAGGGATGGCTCGGCTCGCTGACGATCATGTCGTACTGCGTCGGGTTGACGCGCAGGTAGGTGCGCGCGTCGTCGATAATCACACGCAGGCGCGGGTCAGTGAGCGGTTGATTGTTGACGTGATTGAAATACTCTCCAGCCTCAATCGCCGTCGGCTCTAATTCGACGCATTCGAGCGCTTTGAGGTCTGATTGCAGCATCGAGCCGACCGAGACGCCTGAGCCGTATCCCACAATCAAACCGTTCTCTGTGTGCGGCGCGATGAGGAGGGGAAACATGCCGAGCATGACTTGCGTCGGCATATCGTCTCGGTCGGAAGCGTTGGTGCGCCCGTTGACGGCCATCGAGCGGATTCCCCAATCGTCGCGCACGGAAACGGTCGCCGTCGGGCCTTCTTTGTACCAGAGCAAACGGTGTATGTCCGGCCCAGGCTTCGTAGTCTCGCCGACGCTGCCGCGCGATTTGGCGAGCACCCGCACGAGACCGTCGTAAGCGCCGATGGAGAGATCGTCCAATTTCATCTTCGGCGCAATGAACAAGAGCAGCACTATCAAAGCTGCGGTCACACCCACGGTGAGGCTTCGATACAAATCCCGGTCAACGTTTTCGCGGGGCGGTCTGTAAGCAAAACCGGCGAGAATGAGGCACAACGCTGCGGCAAAGAGAATGGTAGCGCGCGTGCTCAGCTTCGGGATGAGGATGAAGCCCGTGCTGAACGCGCCCGCGATTGCTCCGAGCGTGTTGACGGCGTAGCTGCGTCCAACCTGTCGCACAGAAGCGTCGCCGCCAGCCTTGCTCGCCCACACCAGCACGAGCGGCATCACCATCCCCATCAGGATGGCCGGGAACAGAATCAGCAAGGCCGCAATCAGCATTTGCAGCATCAGCAATCCGAGCCATGAATTGATTTGCAGGCTCGTCCCCAACTCAATCAAGAGGTTCGGAGTCGCGTTCGTCATCCAGATGCTCAGAACCAGCGCCACAGCGGTCGCCAGTTCCACGTTCATAATCGAACGCGGCAAGTTCGCCGTCATCTTTTTGCGGGCGATGAGATATGCGCCGATGGCGAGTCCGAGCAGGAACAGGGCGACGACGAGGCTGAAAGCATAGGTGCTTGAGCCAATAATCATCGTCAGCACACGAGTCCAGGCCACCTGAGTGCTGATAGTGACGAAGCCGGAAACGGCGGCGCACAACAACCAGAACTTCGTGCTGCCTTCGAATTGTGCTGGAAGCGGGGTGACGCTCTCGTTGCCAACGGGGTCGTCTATTTCTTCGATTATTTTTTCCTGCTCGATTGCGCCATCCTGCGCTGGCGACTTTTCATCTCGACGATCAATCAAGATGGCGGCGAGGCCAACAATCAGGTTGATGGCGGCGGCGATGAAAATCGTCAGGCGAACGCCTAAGAATGGAAGCAGAAAGAAACCTGCGGCGACAGTTCCGAAGATCGCACCAAGCAGATTGCAGGTGTAAAGCCGCGTCACCGCAGTCGGCTTGTGTTCGGGAGAGCGCAGCAAGGCGGCTGAGAGGATGGGCAGCGTTGCTCCCATCAACGTCGTCGGCACAAGCAGCACCAGACACGACAGCACGAAGCGCCAGAGGCTGAAACTGTAAAAGCCCGGACGGAATTGCTCCCAGATGAAGGCGTAGAAGTAATCTATCAGGCGAAACAGCAACGGCACACTGATGGCGTAAAGAGCGATTCCGATTTCGATGATGCCGTAGGCGCGAAGCGGCCTCTTGATTCGCGCTGCCAGTTTTCCGGCCCACGCGCTTCCCAGCGCAAGCCCGCCCATGAAAGCTGCGAGCACGGCGCTAATCGCAAACGTCGTCGCACCGAAGACCAGACCGAGCATGCGCGCCCAGAGGACTTCGTAGATGAGGCCGGTCGCGCCTGAAAGCACGAAGCAAACGCCGATGAGCCAGAGGCTGGATTTTGAATAAGCGCGAAGTTGCGGGCGCGCGAGCGCAGGCGCGGAAACGGCAGCCATGAATTAATCGTATCTCCCTGTTGAGCACAGAATCGAACGAGGCGGGGCGTGAGATTTTAAATATAACATCATTCCGGGAAGTTTCATCTTACTTTTCATCACCCCGGCTTTAACTCGAACTGGCAACCGCTCCGAGAATCAAAAAGACGATTGAGATGAGCAGGTACATTCCGTTGAGCACGAGGGCGACAACGGCTATCGTCTTTGCGCTCTGCGCGCTCGTATCTTTACTGCTTTTTGAGACCGCGACGATTCCCAACACAGCGCCCACCAGCGCCATGAGCGCGCTGAAGATAAAGATTCCACCGATCAGGCTCGCCTCAACATCTGCCGCCCCGGCGATAATACAAAAACCCAGCAAGAGGAAAGCAGCGATACCGCAGACTAAAGAAGTGACGGCAACGCCTCTTCCCTGCCCCGGAGCGGCTACAGTTCTTTGCAATGGCGCGACGGGAGTCCATGCGGGATGCGGAGCAGGATAGCCTTGAGGCGGCGTCGGTGTCGGGCGAACAGTTTCCGGCTTGACCGGAATTGTGACTCGCGGCTCAGGGATAATCAGGGTCGCCGCCATGTTGGAGGCATCTGAACTATCGCTCAACAGTTGCGAGCCGTCTTCAAGGCAATAGCTCAAACTGTCATCTCCGTACATGCGTTGACACGCGGGGCAACGTTTCATCTTGAATTAAAGTTTCCTTCTAATTATGGAATCGGTTTACAGCTCTACAAATAGATGACATGTGACGTGCGCCAGATATTAGCAGGAATCGAACCCGGCGCGGCAGTCGTCAACAGGATGACATAATTATTGTCTCCCGATTGAGGGACGGCGTTGACCTCATTCCAGATGGCCGAAGGATACGCGGCTTCTGCAACCTTATCTCCGCCGTCGGGCGCAGCCAGCGCCAGCCGACGCAAACAATTGTAGAGATGCTCGGAGCCAACACCGTATCGTTCCTGTTCACTTCCAACCACTAAACGTACCTCGGCACGCTCCGTTATAAAGTGCGCGACGAGCGATGCCGCGAGGGTGACGCCGCGCTCGAAGCGCGCGTCTGAGTCTTTATCATCCGGAAGGTCGCTCATTCTCGTATCGAGCGCAATGATGACGCGACGCTCGTCCTCCGCCGTAAACTGGCGCACCATGAGGCGACGCGCGCGTGCCGTCGCTTTCCAGTCAATGTGGCGCAGATCGTCCTGCGGGTGGTAATCGCGCAAGCTGAAGAGATCATGCCCTGCGCCGCGCCTCGTTGAGATGAGCCGTCCGGCGCTCATCGGCAGCAGATGCAACTCGTCGCCTAAAGGCTCAGGCTTCGGATAGACGATGATGTCAACGTCGCGCGCACGCAAACGGCGGCGACGACGAAAGAAGCCGAACGGGAAACGTGTCGAAAGCTCGAAGCCGGTGATTAACTCATGGCCTCGCTTCACGAAAAGCTGCTCGACAGTTTGTTCCGCCGCCGCGCGATGCGGGACATACATGAAATACGCGAGCGTGCGTTTGCCGAAACGTACTCGCGCTCGTCGCCTTTTCTTCTTCTTCTTTTCATCTGCTTTGACCACCAGTGGGCCTCGCGCTTCGACCAGCACGGAGAATGAAGGCAGGAAGCGTTTCCGGTTGCGGATGGTGACGATGACCGGCGCAGGTTCGCCCGCGTAGATGTGATCGGGGAAACGCGCCGACACTACCAGATCACGCAAGCTGGCACGCGACGCCGCCCACGAAACAAAGAGCGTCGCAGTCAGCAAGGAAAAGATCATGAAGAGAAGATTGTTGCCCGTGTTCCAGGCGGCGAAGGCGACGACGGCGAGAATGCCGATAAAAATGATGCCGCCCTTCGTCGTCTGAAGCGGCAAATCAAATCGCGAGACTTCTGCGCGAGCCGAGCGCGCCAGCGGCGGCACAACCAGAATGAGAATCAGCAGAACGATGACGAGCGCAACAATGGCAGCGATACCGGCCAGCCGCAGATCGCCGTCGCGCCGCGCAATCAGGATGACACCCGTCGTCCCCAGCCCCAGCAGCACGAGCAGCGTGCCCAAGATTGCATTGCGCCACTTACGAAGCATAAGAAAAGTCTGGAGTCTGGAGTCTGGAGAGTCTGGAGTCAAAAGCAAAAGACTGTTTTCTGCCTTTTGACTCCAGACCTCAGACTCTCCAGACTCCAGACTTACAACGGTACGCTGACCGTCTTCATAATTTCGCTGAGAACGGCTTCGGCTTCTTCGCTGCGGCGCAGTGATGAAGAGAAGCGTGAACTGACGAGCAGGCGATGGGCGAAGACGGGCAGCACTAAGCGCTTGATGTCGTCCGGGACACAGTAGGCGCGCTCTTCAGTCAACGCCAGCGCCTGTGCTGCGCGAAAGAGCGCCAGCGTTCCGCGCGGGCTGACGCCCAGATCGAGCATCTCCGTTTCGCGTGTCGCCGTCACGATTCTCATCAGGTAGTCAACGAGCGCATCGTCAACCGAGACCTCACTGACCTGCTGTTGCAGTTCGAGAATGTCTTCGCCGGACATGACGGGTTGCAGATTGTTGAGCGGATTGGTGCGCTCGCGGTCGCGCAGGATTTTCCTTTCGTCCTCCACGCCCGGATAGCCGATTCTGAGACGCAGCATGAAGCGGTCGAGTTGAGATTCGGGCAGAGGATACGTGCCGTGATGCTCAATCGGGTTCTGCGTGGCGACGACGATGAAAGGCGGGGGCAAAGGATGCGTCATGCCTTCAACGGTGACGTGGCCCTCGGCCATCGCTTCAAGGAGCGCGGATTGAGTCTTCGGCGTGGTGCGGTTGATTTCATCAGCCAACACGACGTTGGCGAAGATTGGACCGGGCTTCCAGTCGAAGACGGCTGTGTGCTGGTTGAAAACCGAGAGGCCTAGGACATCGGAAGGCAGTAGGTCAGAAGTAAACTGTATGCGCTGAAAGGTGCAATCGAGAGCGCGTGCCAGAGCATGCGCGAGCGTGGTCTTGCCGACACCCGGCACGTCTTCGACCAGTAGATGTCCGCCCGCTATCAAGGTGACGATGGCGAGGCGCACCGCTTCCGGCTTTCCCTTGATAACCTGCTCAATCGCAGCTTGCAGTTCGTCTACTTTCTCGACCGCAACCCGAGCCGTGCCCGGCGCTTCCCTGTCTGCCGTCTGCAATCTTCCCATAAAAACTTTTCCGCTCCGTCCTGTTTTGCTCGAAAACTCATTCTACATGCTCAAGCGCGCTGCCGCACGCGCAAAACTTTAACAAATAGTGAAATTCTGTCGAACGTGCGCGAGCCGCACGTCCATCAGGGTCGTTGCCCATGTGACGCATCAAGCATTCATGTAGTAAAATTCCGCCAGACGCAGGAAACTAGAGTCGTCCCCGCAGTCATCAAGTATTTGCGGAACTACAGGCTATCGAAGTCGTTAATTATAATCGTGAGGTTAGAGAGCAATTATGGAACACAATCGTAAACGTCATTTATTAGCGCGCGGTTTCTCGCTCATCGAATTGATGATCGTCATCGCCATCATAGGCATTCTGGTGGCCGTCGGCATTCCCGCCTACAAAGCTATCCAACGCGCCGGAAACGAAACCGCCGCCATCAAGACCCTTCAGAACATCGCCGTCAACCAGAGGCTCTATTTCAAACAGAAGAACGGCGCTTCATTCGGCACGTTTGACCAGTTGATTACAGAGGTCAATCTGGACAAAAGATTTGCGGGCGATGCCCCCGTCGTGAGCGGCTATGTCTACACTATGAAACTCACGCCGAAGGCGAGCGGCCAACCGGCCTTTTACACCGTCAATGCCGACCCGCAACAAGGCGAAGGACTGGGCGCAACCGGCAGGAATCATTACTATCTGGACGCCAATTCGGATACCGTCAAAGTCAACGAGCAACAGCCCGCAGGGCCGGAAGATCCGCCTCTCTCCGAGTGATTCGCTCGCACAAGAGGCTGCCGCCTTACTCAGCTTGACGCTACAGAAGCCGTCTTGCTAGGATGCCGCGTCCCTAAAAAAAGAGGATGCCCGCTTAGCTCAGTTGGTAGAGCGCTCGCTTCACACGCGAGAGGTTTCGTAGGTTCGAGTCCTACAGCGGGCACCATTCTCTCGTCTTCATACCCCATGGCACGCCTGCATCAACTTCGAGGAAAGAACAGGCCAATGCAGAAGCTCTTTCTGCACGAGCAGGAAAGATTCTGGGGCAAGGTGTCTATCAAGAGAGAAGCTGATAGTTGCTGGCTATAGACAGGTCGCGCAAACACTAAAGGCTATGGAAGATTTTCATTTAGGAGCAACGCATACAAAGCGCATCGCGTAGCTTACTTTCTTTATAACGGACGGATTGAAGATGGGTTGTTAGTTCTGCACCGATGTGATGTCCGCCTCTGCTGTAATCCTTCTCATCTATATCAGGGCAATGCAAAGCAAAATACAGCAGATGCTCTCAGGAAGGGTCGACACACTCGGATATACGGTGAGCAGAATGGTAATGCCAAACTTACTGAGAAAGAAGTTAACTCAATTCGCAAAAGGTATCTAAAAGGCGGAATTACTCAGAAGTCCCTCGCGCAGTATCACGGAGTGGGTGAAACAACAATTTACTATATCTGTAAAGGCGAGCGTTGGGTTAATGTTCCAGACAATGGGAAGGATTCCTAAAATGGAGAGCGTAATGGGAAATTATCTTTAACTCAGTTACAAATAGTCTGCTCTAAAAGAACGGCCATCGCTCTGATGGCCGTTTTCGCTGTCCAGCGCAATCTCAGCTATTGAAGAATCGGATGCGAGCCGCCTTTGCTGTGGTCTGCCGTTCTGCTGTAGAGCGGGCGGTCGTTGTGATAGAGGATGAGATGCTCGCCTTCGTAGCGCACGACGTTGGAGATACGCTGTAAATCCCTGTCATGCTCGGCGATGATAAAAACACAGTGGGTGAACTCCATCACCATCCCGGCGGCGTAAACGTAGCCGCCCTGATCGTACACGCTTCCCGCATACTGGTTCGCGGCGACGGCGATGTCCGGCGAGTAAGCGCCGCTGCTATCTTTCGTCCGGTCGGCGCGCGCAATGAAGATCGTGTAGTAAGAATGTCCCAGCCGTGCCCCGTATCCATGACGGCGGGCGATACTGAATAACTCCGTCAGGCCGTTATCAATGGCACGCAGCACATCAGGGCCGGGCGCTACTCGCGCATAGACATTCGCGCCGCGCGGGGTCTTGACGTAAACCGGGAAAGCATCTCCCGTGATTTGCCGGGCGCGAGCGATGAGGCGTTGCTCTACGCCGCCCTGCGCGTTGACCGCAGAAACGAAGCCCAGCGGTAACGTCAGGCTTGAAACAATGACGGCTGTAAAAATCAGCGGAATAATTGCTCGACGAAAACGCATCATCTTTGTCTCCCCGCTTCCCTGCTAAAACGATGAAACCCGCGTCCATTGCATGGGGGACGCGGGTTTCATCAAAGCCATTTACTCTTCAATAAAGTTGGCCGAGAAGCTTTGCAACAACCGGCTCAAGGTTTTTTTTTATCGTCATTCTTCGGCGGAGGAGGATTCTTGTTCTCCTCGACCTTGACCTTCGGTGGCGGCTCTTTCGGCGGTGGCGGCTTAGGGTCCTGCTTCTGCGCGAATGCTCCGGCAGAAACAATGCAGCCCATCACCGCTGCTATCAAAAATCGCTTCAACTTATTCATAATTACTTCTGGCCTCCTCCATGTCTCATCCGCATGAGCGCGCATGGGAAGGAGAGAGAAGAGACGCGCCGTTTAGAACTAAAGCAAGATGGATGCCACGCACCGCACGAAGCGTTCCGTCAGCGTTTACGTTTAATAGTTTAACAGCTTTCACGCATCGCCGCACGCTTTCCGACGAGCATCGCACGATACCGTGCAGGAGAAGGCAAAAGTAAAAAGGTAAAAGGCAAAAGGAAGGCGGAAGCCAAGTTTATTTAATTAAAAGTGGTTCTCTGCCTCCCTTTTGCCTTTTTACTTTTACCTTTTTCCATTCTTTACCGGCGGACGGTGACTCTGAGGCTACCGACGTTTCCGCTCATATCGTAGGCACGCAGAGAAACGGTGTGCTCGCCCGCTCCGGTGATTGGAAGATCGAGCGTATAACGCTCGCGCGGACTGTCTGCGATGCCATCTTCGGGATAGGCCGAGCGCCAGGCGGTCGCATCAAAGCTGACATCGGCGCGTTTGACCATACCCGTCACGTCCTGGACTTCAAACACGACGTGAACGCGGTCTGTCGTCACCTGAGCCTCGCCAATCATCCGCACGACGGGCGGCGTGTTATCCACATCAACCGGCTCGCTCGTGCGCTCGCCTGTCAACGCTTGCCCACCGGGATTGTCCGGCGCGTCCGTAGCGACGATTCTGAAAATGTAACGACCATCGGCCAGCGCCGCACCGTCTACAGTGAAAAAGTTTTCGCGCAGTTTATCCTTTAACAAACGAAAGGCGCTTTCATTCAGCGAGCGATAATAGATGGTGTATTCGAGCGTATCGTTATTGCGATCTTTGGCCTGCCATTGCAGCGCCCGCGCCCCGCGCTGGTAGAGACGACGGGGCGGAACTTGCGCCACTGCGCCAAAGACACTGGGGTCAAGCCCCGAAGACTCTATATTCGGGTCGGCCTGAATCTGCATAATCGGTTGCAGGCCCACGCCGACAGGCAGTGCCGTGATGCTGAGAATTTCCGGCGCGACGTTGCGCGGGAGATATGCGAGGCTGACATCTTCCATGCGCGTCTCAATGCCCCCCGCGCCCGTGCCAACAGTTTTTCGCAGGGTCGCACGCCACTGTATGAACCGCGCGCGAGGGCTGGTGATCTGCGCTCCGGCAGAGTCGCGATAAGGCGCACTCCATTCGCTCCACGTCGCGTCAGGCCGTTCGCTGTTGCCGGTTCGCGTTTGCAACTCGACGCCGCCGCTCCCGCGCCACCAGATGCGTCCCCACGAAGCGACCAGCTTGGCGTCGCGCACAGGCGATTCATATGTGCCTTCTTCAATCACCTCCGAGCCGAAGCGGAAGAGTTTGCCTTGATTGCTTGAAGCGGCGTACATCTCGCGTCCACGCGTGACGAACGTGGAGATTTGCCCTTCCGTTGATTGCAGAAAAAGAGTGTCGCGCCCGTCGTCTGTGACCGCATAGATGCGCCCTTTGTCGGCTGTCCCGATCAACACTCCGCCTTGCATTGCAGCGGCGACGGAGAAGGCCGTAATCGTCGGGCTGCTCCACAGCAAATCCGTTCCACCGTCAGGCTGAATGCGTAAGACTGCGCTGCGCGCGTTCGTCAATTCATTGCGGCTGCGTCCACCCTGCGGCGTTTGAGCGGGCACGCCGCTCTCGTCAATTCCGGTGATGGTGACGGTCGCGCTTCCCTGCCCGCCGGAAGCATCCGTTGACGGGGTTGACGAGACTGAACTGCTTGCGCCGCGCGTGGTCGAAGCCGCATCGCTGATGGCCAGCGCATAAATCGAGCCGTCGGCGGCAGGCGCGAGCGCATGAATCTCTCTGAGCGGCGCGTCGTAGAGCGCGAAGGCTTTGCCGTCGGGCGAGATTCTGAGGACGAGTCCGCCCGGATCAGTGCCCGCGATCAATTGCCCTTTCGCATCGACCGCCAGCGAGATGACGTGCGTTTCGTTGGTGTCAACAAGCAGGGAGCTTTCGGGCCTGGCATTCGCCGCGCCGACGCGATAGAGCTTTCCGTTATCGCCTGTCCCAATCGCCAATTGCCCGTCAGGTAAAACGGCGAGCGACCAGATGTATTTGTCTGGCGGATCGAAATAGACTTCCGCCTTGCCGTCCATGCCGACGCGATAGACTTTTCCGTCGGGCGACGTTCCGGCGTAAAGCGCCCCGTCGCGGCTGACCGCAAGCGCCGTCACGTCTAATTCCGTCGCGTCGTAAAGGAGCGAGCCGCGCCCGTCCGCGCCAACACGGTAGAGACGCCCGTCATGCCCCGTGCCGAGATAAATATTGCCCGCGTTGTCCGCCACGCTCGACCAGATATAAGGCTGATCCGTATTGAATAGTTGAGTGAAGCGCGGCGCGAGCATGAGTACACCCGTATCGGTGATGGAAACGCCGCGCGATTCGCCGCGCAAGAGTTCCGCTCTGGAACTCGTCTCCCAGATAATCGGCTCGCCGCCGAAGGTTGGAACAGCGAAAAGTGACAGGAGAAGGAGAAGCACAAGGGAGTTGACGAGACGTTTGCTGAAAGTTTGTTTTGACATCGAGAAATTGTTTACCGGATTGACTTCAAGAATAGTTAAGCGAACTGATAATCAAGCGAGAGACGAAGTGAATATAACCTGAAAAGCTCTGTGACGTGAAACAGCGCGACAGTTCTCCTAATATTTCTTTACAAGATATGTTGAGTGCGCGTCAGGCAAGTTCATCACCGAGACACAGAGGGCACAGAGGGGGCACAGAGAAATTCAAGCCTCCGTGCTATCTCTGTGTTCTCTGTGTCTCGGTGGCGAATTAAACTAACCTTTCGCTCAAGAGTTTTCCTAATTGCCAATGTACTTCGCATAGAGCGAGCGCGCCGTCGGCACATCGTCCGTCCCGCGAATGATTGCGCGCGCATCCTGAAAGACGGTCAATTCATAACCACCCGCGCGCAGTCGAAGCAGGTAAGGATTAACCTGTACCTCGCCCGCCGCGCGCAGTCGTTCGGCCAGAGCAGGCAGATCAACTGGCACTGAGCGACGTGGGCTGACCTGCACAGCATCTCGCCCACACAACGAAACTGCGAAATCACCGGCTTCAGCTTCAAGCATCTCGTAGCGCCCAAGCCCGCAAGTCCGGCACTCAGGCGTCGGCTCGTTCAGCCTGATTCGCCGCCAATCGTTGCGCCAGACATCAAATTGCATCAGAGAACGGTGCAGGGCTTCCACTTGCCCGGTGAGAAGTTTCAAAGCCTCGCTGATCTGCACGGCTGCCACGACAGAGATAATCGGCATGATGACGCCAGCCGTATCGCACGTCGGCGCGCTTGCCGCCGGAGGAGCTTCTTCAAAGATGCAGCGCAGGCATGGGCTGACGCGCGGTCGAATTGTCATCGTCACGCCGTAAGAACCGACTGCCGCGCCGTAGACCCAGTTGACTTCATGCTTGACGCACGCATCGTTGATGAGATAGCGAGTCGCAAAATTATCCGTGCCGTCAATGACGACATCGCAATCTTTGATGAGCCGTTCCACGTTCGAGTAATTAACGTCGGCGACTACAGCTTCCGTCTTTATCTCCGAGTTAATCTCTGCCAGATGGTTGACGCAGGCTACGGCTTTCGGTAGACGCTCACGCGCGTCCTGTTCGGTGAACATCGTCTGCCGTTGCAAGTTGGAGGCTTCGACGAAATCCCTGTCAACAATCCGCAGTTGCCCGACACCAGCTCGCGCCAGCGCCTCGGCCTGCGCTGTCCCCAGCGCGCCGCAACCAATGATGACAGCCCGCGAGTCGAGCAGCCGCCGCTGTCCCGCCTCACCGATACCGTCAAAGAGAATCTGCCTGCTGTAACGCTCAATCATAGAATTTCGGATGCCAGATGTTAGATGCTGGGAAACTGACATCTGACATCCAGCACCCGGCATCTGCCTTTAGAGTTTTCGCAACACGGCTTCCTTCATCGCGTCGAGCGGGGCGGGCTGTCCGGTCCACAGTTTAAACTGTGCGGCGGCCTGTGCGACGAGCATCTGAAGCCCGTTGAGCCGCTCACAACCTGCTTCGCGAGCTTCGCGTAGAAAGCGCGTCTCCTGTGGATTGTAAACAAGATCGTAGGCGAGACGCGCGCCGTGAAGTTGGCTTGCGAGTGCTGGCGTTTCGTCTTCCCTGTCACCGCGTGTGCCGAGTGGAGTCGCGTTGATGACAAGCTCAAAACCGCTGAAGGATGCTTCCTCCAAATGTTCGCAACCGGCTCCGAACTTTTCAGCGATTGGTCTTGCCTTCTCCACATCCCGCGCGAATAAAATCACTCGCGCACCTTCCCGCTGTAAAGCCCGGAGAGCGCTGCGGGCTGCGCCGCCTGCCCCGATAATGGCACAACGCGCGTCGCGTAAGCTCAAACCCCTTTCGCGCAAGGGCGTAATCAGCGCCGCCGCATCCGTATTGTAGCCGCGAAGCTCATCATCTTCGACGACGATGGTGTTGACCGCGCCGATCTCGCGGGCCGACTCCTCAATCCAATCCAGATGCTCCATCACAGCTACCTTGTGCGGCATGGTGACGCTCAAGCCGCGCAGCTTCCATTTCAACTCGCGCGTGCGCGGGTGCGCCATTTGACGGAGGAAGGCGGCAGCATCTTTGACCTCAAACGGAATATAGACGGCATTCATGCCCGCCGCCTCAAACGCCGCGTTGTGAATATACTTTGAGAGTGAGTGTGAGATAGACGAAGCAACGAGGCCCATGATCTCCGTCTGCGGATTCAGCCGGGGAACACGATAAAGCTCATGCAACTCAACTGCGCTGACTTGTCCGGGCGCGCTTCTCTTCACATCATCAAGTGAGCCATAGGTCAGAAACGCGCCGCGCGATGGGCCAAGGATTCGGGTAGCGATTCCGGCCTGTCCCATCGCGACGGCGATCATCTCGCGTCCCTTGCTTCGTGCGTGTTCGAGCAGGTTAATGACAGGAATGCAATCGGTGATGTCGTTGGCGTGGACAGCGATTTTCAGGATGCGCGCGGGAGTGGTCGCCATCTGCTCGTAAATCTTCCAGAGATCGTTGGGCATGCCCTTGAAATCATGGTGAGAGCAGATGACGCGGTTCCAGTTGAATAGCGCTCTTCCCTCTTCCTTCTCTCGCTGCATGAAGAGAAGCGCGAGGTCCAGCTCAATGTCGGCGAAGTCAACGTGCGGTTTTCCATAAAGGAAATGCTCGACCCAGAAGATTATCCGGGTCAGGTTATCCATCTCCCGCTGCCCGCCCTGTTCGGCTGGCCGCAGGGTGACAATCACAGGTCGCGTGCTTGCGCTAATCAGCGCAGGCAAATTGCTCAACGCCCTGAACAACTCGTTGCCCTGCAAATAGTCCAGACGAAGCTCTATGAGGTCTGCGACTTTGCCTGCGCGCGTCATGGCCTGACGCAACTCAATAGCTCGGCTCTCACAGACGGGGACGCAAATGCGCGCGGTGTTCGTCTCTTCCATTTAGATAACAGCGACGCGAAGCAAAAGATAGAAGGCAGTAGGCAGTAGGCAGAACAACCAAGCGGCTTTTTGCTTTCTGCCTACTGCCTACTACCTTCTGCCTTCTGCTTCTCCCTGCGTCTCGCTTACTGTCCCGCCACTTCAAATAGTTCGTGCGAGAGATAGCGCTCGCCGAAGTCGCAGATGATCGAGACGACGCGCTTGCCTTCGCCTAATTCTTTGGCGACTTCACGCGCGACCCAGGTGATTGCGCCCGAAGAGATGCCGCAGAAGATTCCTTCTTCACGCGCGAGGCGACGCGCCATCTCCAGAGAAGCGTTGTAGTCGGCCTGCATGACACGGTCAACGACCGACGGATCATAGTTGCCCGGCACGAAGCCTGCGCCGATACCCTGAATCTTGTTTGGCCCCGGCTCGCCGCCCGAAAGCACCGGCGACGAGGCAGGCTCGACGGCGATCACCTGAACGTGCTTGCCGACGCGCTCTTTCAAAATCTGCCCGACGCCCGCAATCGTGCCGCCCGTGCCGACGCCTGCGACGAAAGCGTCAATCTTCCCATCGGTATCTTCCAGAATCTCTTCGGCAGTGGTGAGACGATGGACTTCCGGGTTAGCAGGATTATCAAACTGGCTGGGAGTCCAACTGTGCGGCGTCGCCTCAGAAATCTCCGCTGCCTTTTTGATAGCTCCCTTCATACCTTCCGTCCCCGGCGTCAGGACGACTTCCGCGCCAAGCGAGGTCAACACACGGCGGCGCTCAATCGTGACGGTTTCGGGCATCGTCACGATCAACTTATAGCCCATCACTGCGGCGGCGAACGCCAGCGCGATTCCGGTGTTGCCGGAGGTCGGCTCGACCAAAACAGTCTCGCCCGATTTGATTAACTGGTCGCGCTCGGCGGCTTTAATCATCGCCGCGCCGATGCGGTCTTTGACGGAATCCATCGGGTTCTGCGATTCGAGCTTGGCGATTAACTCCGCAGAGTTCGGATAGGGGATGCGATTCAAGCGCACCAGCGGCGTATAGCCGATCAATTCCAGCATGTCATTAGCAATCTTCGGTCGTTGCGGCATACAAACTTTCCTCCACGTCTAAAAGGTCATCAATAGGGTGCGAGATGGTTTTTGAAGACTATACAGAGGCACTGTAAGTTCGCGCAAGGAGCAACTCCTAAAGCGATTTCGTTGAGTGCAGAATGTGCCGATTAAACATCTTTCGCAGGCTTTTCGACGGGCGTCCTGATGTGTCGCGTCGGCGCTTCCGGGCTGAGGTCAAGATGTCTGGTCGTGCCTTCTGTCACGCTCGGCGGCTGCACGAGTTCTGAAGTATTGCGCGGCGGCAACGCGCTCACGCGCGCTGGCGGCGGGGGCATTGCCGGTGTGGACCTGAGGCCGGGCAGTTTGATTTCCTCGCCCTTGCTCTGCTTGACGCGCACGTATTCAGCAACTCCGCCGCCCAGCATCGTGAAGGCCGGAATCAACATCCAATACCACCACATCCGTCCTCCCGGAGCAAACCTCATAACCGAGAAGGCGACCAGCAAAAAGGCGACGCCCATAAAAATATTCATAATGGCTTTATCGAGTCTCGGCGGTTCTTTGTGCTTGCGAATGCGGTGTCCCGTCTCATCATAAGGCTGGCCTGCCGCGTCATAACCGACGGCGCGCTTAGCCGGTAGTTCTCCCGTCATAGCCTGCGAGACGAGGCCGATGTCAGAACCGCACCCGCGACAGAATCTCGCGTCTTCCATATTTTGCGCCCCGCATTTTGGACAGAACATTTTTTCGTCTCCTATTTTTCAACTGCGGCCATTCCGACGTTTCAGATACCGGTCGCGGCACGGATAAAATATTCGATGACTCTTCACCCGGCACGGATTATAAACCCTTTTTCGGATGAAGCTGTCGTCAGGCGGATAACAGTTGCCAAAGTCCACGTCCCGGTTGGGGTGAGCTTTTATCACCCCGACCAGTTTACCTTCGACATAAAACTCAAGTCGCCCGTAGCCCTCAACCCTGTCGCCTTCGACCAGACCAATCGTTTTCGGATTACGCCTGTACTCCTGAGCCAGATACTCTGTCCAGTAGGCGCGCACATTTTGTAAGCGCCGCCGGTTAAGCTCAGGTCTTGTTTCGTCTCTACCCAAACGCGCGACGACGACAATCATCTTATCGGGCGGTGTTTTCTGATGTATCACGTCAATCGTGGCGCTACGATCTGCACAATGAGGCGGTTTGTAATTATCGAAATCGCTTAACCTGACAGGAGGCAACGAAACCTGTTGCGCTCCAACCGCCGCACAACTCAGTGGCAAGCAGAAGACGATAATAAGAAATACATTCTTCACGGAATATAAGCGAAGGCTATTTTGCTAATTCGGCTTAAGCCTTTGCAGCAGTTCTCTGCCTTACAGCTTCATAAAGCACGATGCCCGCCGCGACCGAAACATTCAACGACTCGATGTGTCCGTGCACCGGAATGCTGACCAGCGCATCGCAACGCTCGCGCACCAGACGATGCAGCCCCGTGCCTTCGCCGCCGAGAAAAAGCGCCGAAGGCTGCGTCCAATCCCATGTTGTGTAAGCAAGCGGCGCATCTGCGCTCGTTCCGATAGTCCAGATGTTACGTTCTTTCAATGCCTCTATCAATCTATTCAGATTCGCGGCGCGCGCCACTTTGATATGCTCCAAAGCTCCGGCTGCTGCTTTCGCCACAGTCTCCGTCAACCCGACCGCCCGGCGCTCCGGCACAAAGACGCCGTGAACACCAGCGCACTCCGCCGTGCGTAAAATCGCGCCCAGATTTCGCGGGTCTTCCACACCGTCCAGCACAACGGCGAGCGGAGGCTCAATGGTGCGAACACGCGCGGCAAGTTCATCCAGCAACTCATCCGCATCCGCGTAGCGCGCCGCCGCGACCGTTGCGACCACGCCCTGATGATTCGCGTCTGCGCCAACCATCCGCGCCAGTTCAGCTCGCGGCGCATAGCGCACCGGGACATTTGCGCGCCGTGCTATCTCATTCAACTCGTGCAGCCGATTGTGCCGCACGCCTTCGGCAATCGTGATCCGCTCGATGGCGCGTTGCCCCGCGCGCAGGGCTTCAAGGATGGGAGCGACTCCGTAAAGATGCGCTTCTTCCGTGCGCGCAGGCGAAGCTGTTGAGACTGATTCTTCAAAGTGCGCTGGTTTCTGCCGTGACCCGCGCTCGTTCTGCGCTCCCGTTTGGTGGCGCGATTGTCTTTGCTCACCGCGACGCTTCATGCGTTCAGTTCCGCTTGATGTAGCTGAAGGTAGTGGCGCAAGCGTGAATAACGAGTGAACTGAATTTCGTTATCGCTTTTGGTGACGGCCTCTGTGCTGACGCGCCCCATGCCTGCGCGTCGCCAGCCGCGAGACTCCGTCTCCTGCTCAAGCGGCCACACGATGTTGAGCGCAACCCGCGCGCGATTATAGGAATCATCGTAAATCGCTTCAGTCGCGCGCGCGCGCAGCATTTCAATCAACGTCGAAAAGTTCTGCGCGGCCACCCATTGTTTCCGTGCGCCGAGACAGGAGAAATCAAAGTTGCCCGCAGTGATGCGCCAGACCCTTGCGCCCTGCTCCGCATAAATGTCCAGCACAGATTCGTCGGTGCTCATTTCCCTTGCATCAACGAGAACATTTTCCGCCCGGCGATTCTTGCGCTCCTGAACCTCAATTTCTCGAACGAAGATTCGCCCGACAATCAGGAGCATGATTTCTGTCCACGGAATGCGCCATGATTCAGGGCCACCAGATGAATATAGATTGAGCGCTTCTTCCGTCAGCTCAAGCGCACGCAGACGTTTCGTCACCGATTCTTCCTGCTCAAGGTCACGATCAGCTATGACAAGTGTCTTCAAGCCAATCTCGCCCAGCCTGCGTTCAATCAACGTGGCTTCATCAGGTGTTGTGGCGCGGGCGATGGGCAGCGGCTCTCGTGTTTCGATAATGCGCCCCAAGTCTCCGACATTGAGGCGCAGCAGTTCCGCTATCTGCGGCAACTGTTCTCCGGTCAGGTGCGCCGCGCTCTCTGGAACGAGAATCACGTTAAATCCCTGCTCCCACTTTTCCAACCGGCGCAAGGTCGGTTTTTGTAAAGCCGCGCTCTGTTCGGTAACGGGCAATTGAGCGGCGCAATAAAGACAGCTTGTGCGTGTCGGAGGATTGGCGCGCAGGCACGCTTCGCATCTCACCATCTGATCGGGCGCGAAGCCTTGCGGCTCCGAGCGCAACGGCTCGGAGTCATCTAAGAATGGATTATCTTCATTGTTGAAGGGCAAAGGCTAATCTCCTCGAATCTTGATTATAGCCATTTTCATTCAGGCACGCGCAGAAACTTTCGCACCGGCGGCGGAATTCTCACACCGGGAAGCTCGCCCGACTACTTCCCCAGCCTTTTCTCTCTACTCCAATCCGGTATAATCCTCGCGCGCTCCGAATTTCGCAACCTGCTCCCTGATTCTGTTTCGGGCGAACCTAACTCATGATGCATCGAATAAGACAAAGTGTCGGACAAGTTGCGTTTTGGCGCATTGCGCCCTGTGTTCTGCTGAGCTTAGTCCTGAGCGCCTGCGCTGCGACGCCTCCACCGAACGCCACAGGCCCGCGCCCGAATGAACCTCCGTACCCTGTGCTGCTGATGGAGACAGTTGACCGGCGCGAGGCTGCGCTCACCGCATGGGCGAAATTCACAACCGAGCAGGGCATCACGAATGCCCCTGCGCCTGAGCTTCAACTCGTCACGGCTACCGTCCGCAGCTTGCCCGCGTTTACCGGCACACCTCTTATTCTGCCGAAAGTCGGCGATACCCTGCCGATGAATGAAGAGAATACTCGTGAATCCCTGCGTCGCTTTATCGCCAGCGCCAGCCCCATCATCGGTGCGCCGCCGCAACAACTCTCGCTCGTCCGGCGCATAGATGGGGCGGACGGAACTCAGCGTGCTTTGTACGAGCAACGCCCCTTCCGTTATCCGCTGCGTAATGGTTACGGCAAACTGGAAATCACCTTCACCCCAGATCGTCGCGTGCTGCAAATCAACAGCACCTGCATCACGGAAGTAGAGCAACTGCAACGCGCTGGCACTGGCACACGTCCACGCCTGGACGCCGAAAAAGTCAGCGCGCTGATTACGGATCACACCTTCACGTACAAAGATGCGGCTGGCGATCCTCAGACATTGACGATCGCCAAAGGCGAAGAAGTAATCGTTCGTGAACTGGTCATTTATCCCATCCCGCGAGCGCGCGATCCCTTAATCCTCGAATTTCATCTCGCGTGGGAGATTACCCTCAAGCGTGCGTCCGGCTCTCTCAACATCTATCTCGATGCAGTGACCGATGAGCTACTCGCAGTTAGTCCATTTACTGAATGAGTTTTCGTAGAAACTCTCTTTGCACTTGACCTTCAAGACTTAGAGCGGCATTCTAGCGACAGTTACTTACAGATATTTATCAATTTAACGGGGTACACTTTTGCATGAACTTCGATCCGACGAACAATATTTCGTGGCAGTTCGGGCATCGCGGCAGAGTGGCGGTTTTTATTGACGGCAACAATCTTTTTCACGCAGCACGCTTTCACAACATAGACATTGATTACAACAAGCTCCTGCGTGTCCTACTCGGTGATGGTCGTCTGCTCAGAGCTTTCTTCTACACGGGCGTGGATGTCGGCGCTGAACGCCAGCAAGGCTTCCTGCTCTGGATGCGTCGCAACGGCTTCCGCGTGGTGCATAAAGAACTGAAGACTTTCTACGACGGCACGCGCAAAGCGAACCTCGATGTCGAGATTGCCGTTGACATGCTCTCACTTGCCGGACGCTACGATACAGCCGTTCTCGTCTCAGGCGACGAAGATTTCGTTTACGCCGTCAACGCCGTCGCCTATAAAGGCTGCCGCGTTGAAGTCGCAGGCTTTCGCTCAAACACCGCGCCGAAGCTGATAGATGTAGCCGACTACTTCATAGACCTCGGCGAGATTGCCGATAAAGTCCGCAAAGAGATTTCGCACGGGACACACTATCACGAGCGCGAGTTGCATGAGGGAGCTTCAGCCTTCATGAACAATCACCACCCAGACCCGCACGACAACGGGCATCGTGATGAATTCCCCTCCACCGTCCCTCGCGTCGCCATCGAGACACACGTTGATGAAGAACTGGAGACCTTTGAACCGTCCCCCGAATTCATCCGCGTGACCGATGAACATTGAAAAGCAGAAGGCAGGAGACAGGAGACAGAATAAAAACAAAAGCGGCTGCCGCCTTATTATTCTGACTTCTGACTCCTGTCTTCCGTCTCCTGCACTCAGCCTTTATGAAAGTCTTTAGCGTCGAAGAAGCTAATGCGCTGCTCCCGTCCGTGCGCGGCATCCTGTCGCGTATTCAACGCACATATAAACAGGTTGTTTCTTACAAGTCTGCGGCGAAGTATGCAGCCGAAGGCGCGGAGCAGGGCGGGGGCGGAATGTCGGACGGCCCGTATTACGTTTCTCTCCTCGTTGAACTCTTCTCACAAACCAGCGAGCTTGAAACTCTCGGTGTCCAACTCAAAGATCACGCTCGCGGCCTGATAGATTTCCCTTCCCTGCGCGATGGACGAGTTATCCTGCTCTGCTGGCAACTCGGCGAAGGCGACGAGATCGAATGGTGGCACGACGTTGAAGACGGATTCTCCGGAAGACAACCGCTGTAAAGCCGTAAATCGTAAATCGTGAATCGTCAATAGGAAGAACGCTCTTTCTATTGACGATTCACGATTTACGATTTACGAGCTTTTCGATTCCCCTATCTTGTGGTTTCCCCGTTATTAAATACAGTTGCTGGTATATTTTCTGGTTGACGACTTAAAGTAATCCTTGATAGTATCCGCTGCGACTCCGCAATGGGCTTGGGTTTATCAGCTTCGACCCTGCCCCCAATGATTCAACCTAACGTTCTCGACGGAGGCTCTTTTTCTATGCAGTGTCCCTCATGCCGCGCGGTTTACTCCAACGGTTTAGACCTTTGCCCGAGGTGTAAAACGCCAGCATCAAAATCTTCCACTGAGACAGCGACTGAGCCGGTTATTAATTCACAGGAAAGCCCTGCATCTGCGGCTGGCGCTACAGTGACAGAGGAAACAAACGCCACGCCACCTCGAACAACTGTGCAGGCAAGCTCGACTTTGCTTGAGTTTCCGGGGGTTTCGCGCGCCTCGCGCCCGCAGTGGCGCAAGGATTTGAGCGAGCGCGTGCGTGAGATTCAGGAGCGCCGTTCGCGCGAGGCGGCGACTGATTTTGAAGAGGCAGTTCAAGGTCAGGTAGCGCAAGTTGCTGACGGGGCTGTCGCTGCGCCGCAATTAGGATTAGTGCCGCCGCAAGACCCGCCAGCCGTCAATCCGATTGTCGCCGCCGCACTGAAACGACTTGAACGCGCCAGACAATCGTCTCCAACGATGCCCCGCGCCCGCGCCTCTATGGGCGGAGCAGCAGCGGCAGCAATCGCGCGTGTGACTGAAGAGCAATATCAAACGGAAGCGAACCCAACCACACTTCAAACATCTGTTCCCGTCGCAGTGCCTGTCGTTTCGCCATCTGAACCGCTCAAAGACGAGAAGACAAGCCAGGCGAAATCCACTGAAACAGTGCGCGAACATTCCCTGGTTGTTGTCCCGGCGCAACCGGCCACGAAAATCGCCGCGCCTGCGAGCAAACCGCAGACTAAGCGTGTGATACCGGAGGTCTTCGAGGATAATCAAACAGTAGATTCGGAAGACACACTAACTGACGCCGTCACCAGCGAAGAGCTTTATGATGATCGCGCGCCCGTTTTTTCACGCATCGCCGGAAGCGCCATAGACTTGTTGGTGGTTGCGTTCGCTTCGTCTCCCTTCGCAGCAATTATTGAATTGACCAATGGCAACTGGAGTGACTGGCGCGTTGTCGCGTCGATGGGCAGCATTGTCCTCATTGTCATGTTTCTCTATCTGACGGCTTCGACTGCTCTGGCGGGTCGCACCTGGGGCATGTCGCTCATCTCGTTGCGCGCGGTAGACGCCGACACGGGGTTGCCGCCGACTACTAAACAATCTGTCGGACGCGCCGTTCTCTACATCGCGTCTCTCATCACGCTGGGACTCGGCATCCTCTACGCTCTTTTTGACGCCGAAGGGCGCACCCTTCATGACCGTCTCTCCGGGACAGCCGTCGTAAGGGAATAAACTAAAGCAGTAAAAAGACAAAAGGAAAAAGGTAAAAGTACGGACTCGTTCTTTACTTTTACCTTTTTCCTTTTTACTTTTGCCTTGATCCATGAACGATCAAACCATCCAAGCGATTGTCGAAGAGATAGCGCCCACGCTGGCGGGGCGCATGATGGGCAAGGTGTTTCAGCTCTCGCGCGTCGCTCTCGCCATTGATTTTCGCACCCATGATGGACGCTATCTCTTCATCAGCGTCGAACCCGCGCAGCCCGGAATTTACATGATCGAGCGGCGCGTTCGTGAGCTTGAAAAGCAAGCTCTCGCCTCTCAATCTTTCGCGCTCGTCCTACGCAAACAACTCGGCGGAGCAAAGCTCATCTCGCTCAGGAAAGACGAAGCCGATCGTATTGTTCGTTTCTCATTTGATGCCAGCGATGAAATCGGCAATCGTTTTGAGCGGACGCTTGTAGCGCAATTAACGGGAAAGGCCGCGAACCTTCTGCTGTTGAATGAGCAAGGCTACATCATTGACACGCTGCGCCCGCCGCGCGGCGAGGGACAGGAGATTGGCAATCTTTATCGCCCGCCGCCGCCTCATCAAAGCGATGCTCCGGCAAACATCCCTTTTGAAAAAGGAAGCTTTGGCACGCTCTCAGAGGCAGCAGATGATTATTATCGCGCATTGGAAGCAGCGCGGCGGTTCGACGCACGCGCCGCCGCCTCGCGCGCTCGACTACGAAAAGAGATCGCACAGCGCGAGAAGCTACGCGCGCATCTAGCCAAAGACCTTGAAGGGCATGGAAACGCAGATGAGCATAAAAGAGCGGGCGACCTGTTGCTCGCAAATATCGGAAACGCTGAGCGACGCGGGAATAAAGTTACCCTGACGGATTACTACGCCGAAGACGCGCCGCTGATCGAGCTTGAGGTTGATGAAAACTCGTCCTTGCAGGAAGAAGCTGTTCGGCGCTTCAGCAGATATACGAAAGCCCGTCGAGCAGCAGAGGAGATTACACAACGACGCGCCGTGCTTGAAAAAGAATTGGAGAGTCTTCGCGCACGCGAGTCGGAGCTTGAGGACATTATTGCCGCGAGAGATGAAGCTGCGCTTGAAAGTTTTAATGGAGAAGCGAAGTCTCAAACGCGCAGCACTAAAAGCCATCAAAAATCTTCAAGCGATGTGCCGGGTGCTCGTCGCTATCGTTCCTCGGACGGCTACGAGATTCTGGTCGGGCGGGCGGCGCGCGACAACGATCATCTGACATTCCGCGTTGCTCGCCCCTACGACCTCTGGCTTCACGCCGCCGACTATCCCGGCTCGCACGTTATCGTCCGCAATCCCACGCGCAAAGACCTCCCGCATCGGACAATCATCGAAGCCGCGCAGTTGGCCGCACAGTTTAGTCAGGCGCGACGCGACGCGAAAGTTGACGTGCATTACACGCAGCGCAAATTTCTCTCGAAGCCGAAGGGCGCCGCGCCCGGTCTCGTTCGCATGACCAGCTTTCGTTCCATCACGGTCGAGCCAGGCGCGGGGCTGGAGCGAATCTGAGCCGTCGGTTAACTCTCGTTTGTCCGTAGCGAGTTGCAGAGGGTGCGCTTTTCAGTATAATCAACCCCGATCCATTAACTATCGCCCCCGTTTTACTCACGCCCGGTCAGGAATCCGGGTAATTACATTTTGTCAGTTTGTTAGGAGGACTCAATCATGGGACTTTTCGATCAAATGTTTGGCGCTGGAGCAGCCGCCGCAAAGACCAACGAAGACCAGTTTGGCCCGCTCAAGGATAAATATCATTCTGTGCTGGAGACGCTCGATAAAGAGGGCGGGCGCGTGCAGAATCTTCACGTAGAGGACGGCAAGCTGGTGATTATCGCCGTCGCCCCATCAGAGGATGCTAAGAACAAAGCGTGGGATCAAATCAAGGCCGTTGACCCGAACTACGGCGATCTGTCGGTAGACATTACCGTTGACGATAGTCAGGGACAGGGAGAGACCGAGACCTACACGGTCAAAGCAGGCGACTCGCTCTGGCGAATCGCGGATAACCAGCTCGGCAACGGAAACCGCTACATGGAAATCTTCTATGCTAATCGTGACAAAATGGATTCGCCTCAGTCGGTGATTCATCCGGGCGATGAGTTAAAAGTTCCGAAGGGCTAACCGGCGCAGAAAACAGAATCTAATTTGAGGAAGCGACTGTCGCGAACACTGAAAGCGTGACAGTCGCTTCTTGCTTTCACCCTCGGATTGCAGTCACAATACTTTTATGAGTTCACCACAGAGAGATGGGGAAGACCTTTCGACTGAACTGTTCGCTCGCGCAGTCGAGTTGATTCCGGGAGGCGTCAATTCCCCGGTCCGCGCTTTTCGCGGCGTCGGCGGCACTCCGCGCTTTATCAAGAGCGCGAAGGGCGCAACGCTGACGGACGTTGATGGGCGAACATACATTGATTACGTCGGCTCATGGGGGCCGATGATTCTTGGCCATGCCGACGATGAGGTCTTAAACGCGCTTCACGAAGCAATGAAGCGAGGCACAAGCTACGGAGCACCCACCGAACTCGAAATCGAGATGGCCGAAGAGATCATCGAGGCCGTTCCGTCAATCGAGATGGTGCGGATGGTCAACAGCGGCACAGAGGCCACGATGTCTGCGATTCGCCTTGCGCGCGGCGTCACAAACCGCAACAAGCTCGTCAAGTTTGAAGGCTGCTATCACGGGCACGGCGACAGCCTGCTCGTCAAAGCCGGGTCGGGAGTTGCAACACTCGGCCTGCCAGATAGTCCCGGCGTGACCGCCTCCGTCGCACAAAATACCATCACAGTTCCCTTCAACGATGCGGCTGCTCTCGAACTCGCTTTCGACGAGCATGGCCCCGACATCGCTGCCGTCATCATCGAACCCGTCGTCGGCAACATGGGCTGTGTCCCACCGCAGGAAGGCTACTTGCAGAAAGTGCGCGAGATTGTCACGAAGCACAGCGCGCTTCTCATCTTCGATGAGGTGATGACGGGTTTTCGTCTCGCACGCGGCGGCGCGCAAAGCATCTACAACGTCCGGCCTGACATCACGACGCTCGGCAAGATCATCGGCGGAGGTCTTCCCGTCGGCGCTTACGGCGCGAGCCGCGAAATCATGCGACACATCGCACCCGCCGGAAACATTTATCAAGCGGGCACGCTCTCCGGTAATCCTCTGGCGATGACGGCAGGACTCGTCACCCTGAAACGCCTGCGCGAGACGGCGGTCTACGAGCAACTGGAACGCGCTGGCCGTCGTCTCTGCGATGGACTAACGGAGGTTGCGCGCGAGGCAGGAATTGAGACAGTCACTAATCGCGTCGGCTCGATGTGGACGACCTTCTTCACCAGCGAGCCTGTGACGGATTGGACATCTGCTGCCAAAAGCAACCGCGAGCTTTACGGCAAGTTCTTTCATGCGATGCTCGATGAAGGCGTCTATCTCGCACCCTCACAGTTCGAGGCCGGGTTCATCAGTCTCGCACATACGGATGAGTTACTAGACGAGACTATTGAGGCAACACGTAGAGCATTTGCTATGCGTGCCGTAACATGAGCGCGACAACCTGACGTACATATCCGCCGATGACGCAGGGGTTTGGCTAAATCGGTAGACCTCAGCTTGCGAGTAATACTTCAATTCATTTTTGCTCCTATACAATTTTAGCCCCTTCTGGAATAACTCTATTCAGCAATGTCCCTATATTCTCAATGACATCATCATCTGCGCCTGTCACTAGACTTCTCCGCATAGCGCAGACAACCTCACAAAATGATTTACGAAAATCATTGCCATTCAATTCTTTGCTTACACTTAGAAACCCATTTACCGCCGAGACGACTCTGGACTCCCCGAAGACGATCAGTCGGGCCACTATTTCTCTCAGTTTCGAGTCAGTCTTCAGCAATACAGCAGGCTGTTGGGTAGTAGCTTGCAGTATGTGCATCACAAAATCCCTATATGCCTCAGCACGCATTTGTGTTTTTGGTGCTTTCTTAGCGGAATTCCTCGACCAAAAATTATTTAGCACCGCGCCGATAATTATGCCTAGAAAAGCCGTTAGCGGTACTAAATAGTCTTTCCATACCATAGTTCAATCCTCATTATTTTATCGGCAGGTCAACAATAAAACTCGCGCCCTCGCCCGGAGAGGTTTTAACGGAGATTGCGCCGCCGTGCTGCTCGACGATCTGCTTGACGATTGCCAGGCCTAATCCTGTACCGCGTTTTTTGGTCGTGAAGAACGGCTCGAAGAGGTGTGCTTGCGTTCGCTCATCCATCCCGCTCCCCTTGTCTGTGACAGTGATGCGGGCAAGCGTTGTTGCTTTCTCTGCGCTGCGATTGCCATTTCCTTCCGAAGTTGTGCTCTGCTCTAATGCAACGCGCTGTGTCGTGATAATCAGCGGCGAGTTTTCCTTGCTCGCGTCTACCGCGTTGGCGAGTAAATTGACCAGCACCTGCCGCAATTGATCTGCGTCCCAATCACCGCGCAACGGTTCCTTGCTGAAATGTTTCTCGATGGGCGTGTGTTTCTCCTGAATCAAATCAGCGATGAGTTCGAGACTCGAATCAATCAACGGGTGCAGGTCAACTTCCGTTAGCTCAAGCGGCCTTTGCCGCGAAAACTGCGTGACATCCATCACCAGTTTGTTCAAGTGATGAATCCCGCGCTCGACTAAAGTAATCGTGCTTTGCGATTCCTCGTCCTTGCTCGTGTCGCGGAGCATTGAGACGCCCAGCCGGATGCTGCCCAAAGGATTCCTGATTTCGTGCGCGACCTGCGCGACCGCCTGTCCCATCGCCGCGAGAGATTCAGTACGTCTGACGACGCTTTCGGCTTCTGCGGCCTCGGTCACGTCGACGAGCGTCACAATCTGGCCCTGATCGCCGTCGATGATGAGCGGCGAGGAATAGACATCAAAGGTTCTGTTGGAGCAGTCGGGAGTATCTTCGCCGCAAACCCAGCGGCCACGATAAGTGGAATGCTCTACGCGTGAAGAGATGGCCGCTTCGAGCATCTTCATCGCGTCGGGCGAAGAGAATTTGTCGTAGACGGAAGCTCCGACTTTGGCTTCGGGGAAGATTTTGAAGAACGCACGGTTTGCGCTGCGGATGTGATCGTGCGCGTCGATGGCGGCAACGGCGCTGACCATGCCTTCGAGCATCTGCGCGCTGAACTCTCGCTCACGCCGCGCCTCGTTCATGCTCTCACGCACCTGCCGCAAACGTCGCCGCGCTTCTCTGATGGTGTAGGCGGCAACCAGCGCCCCCATCAACAGAGCAATCGCCGTCAGTAGATAAATCCGGCGCGCAGCCCCTTTCTGCAACTCTTCGCCACGATAAAAGATGGCTTCCTGCTCGCGGCGCGTTTCTACAAGCAGGCTGTCGAGTTCTTTATCGGCGTCGCGGAATTTGACGTAACCTTCGCGCAGGTAGGCGTCCGGGTCATCGGTCGCCTGAACGAAGGAGAAAAGGCGGTCGTGAAGGCTGCGCCATTTTTCACTCTCCGAGTATGGAGGTGCTTCCATCGTACGCAGCAACTCTCTGACCCTATTGCGCGCCCTGCTCAAAGGCGCTTCAAAGACCGGCCTCGTTTCTTCTGTCTCCGCGCCGAGCTTTCGCCCGCGTGCGCGAGCTTCGTAATCCAGAATGGTCGCAGCATTTCTAAGCTCAAGCGTGAAGTCACGAATGGCCGCGTATCGCCTCTCATCGTCAATAATTTTATTCCCGACTTCGTCAGCTTTGCGCACACTCAGATAGCCAAGCAGGCCGACGAGCGCCAGCAATAACACAAACCCCACGACGATTGTCTTCAACGTCGGCGCAATCGGGGTCGCAGCCGACGACTTTGGACGCTTATCCCGCCGCTCCGGCGGAGTCTCTGACTCATCCACGCCGGGACTGATGCGACGATAAACAACCTCGCCATCCTCATTCTTCCGCTCAGACATAAGAGCAGTGATAAGTGATAGGTGATGGGTGATGGGTAAGAGCCTTTCTCTTATCACCTATCACCCATTACCTATCACTGTCCTTTCGTCTCCATCCAATTGTCGCCGATGCCGACCTCGACCTTGAGAGGAACGTCCAGTTCGACGGCTCCCTCCATTTCACGGCGCAGGAGTTCGGCGGCGCGCTCGGCCTCTTCCTGTGGGGCTTCGATCAATAGCTCGTCATGCACCTGCATCAGGAGGCGCGCTTTTAAGCCTTCACGTTTGATGGCTTCGTCAACGTGCAGCATGGCGATTTTGACTATGTCACTCGCCGTTCCCTGGATCGGCATATTGATGGCTTCGCGTTCGGCGCGACCGCGTATGTTGCCGTTGCGGTCGTTGATGCCGGGAATGGGGCGAAGGCGTCCGTAGATGGAACGCACGTAGCCAAGCTCGCGCGCCTTTTCCGGGACTTCTTCCATGAAGCGATGCACGCCCTTGTAAGTCTCGTAATAATCGTCAATCACCTTCTTCGCTTCTTTACGCGAGATGCCGACGCGTTGCGAGAGGCCAAAGGGTTCGATGGCGTAAGCGATGGCGAAGTTGACGATCTTGGCGAAGCGCCGCGCTTCTTTCAGCTCCTCTTTCGTCTTTGCTTTGAAGACGAGCCGCGCGGTGCGCTCGTGTATGTCCTCATTTTTTTGAAAGGCGTCGAGCATGACGGGATCGTGTGTGACGTGCGCGAGCAATCTGAGTTCAAGCTGCGAGTAATCGGCGGAGATCAGCTTGTTGCCTTTCTCGGCGACGAAGGCGCGGCGAATGCGGCGGCCAAGCTCTGTGCGAATCGGGATGTTTTGTAAATTCGGCTCAGACGAAGAGAGTCTCCCGGTCGCCGTCACGGTTTGATTAAGCTGCCCGTGAATGCGCCCATCTGCGGCAATCTGCGAGGGAAGCGAATCCGTGTAAACGGTCTTCAGCTTATCAAGCTCGCGGTACTCGATGATGAGACGCGGCAACTCAAACGTTTGCGCCAACTCTTCCAGCACAGCCTTGCTGGTCGAAACCCGTCCTGTCGAAGTCTTGCGGCCTGAACTGATATTGAGTTCTTCCAACACGTCGCCGACCTGCTTGGGCGAGTTAATCTTAAATTCGCGCCCCGCCACTTTGTAGATTTTCTCCGTCAGCTTTTCCAGTTCACTGCCGAGATACGCCGAAAGCTCCGAGAGAACCTCTGTGTCAACGCGCAATCCGGCACGCTCCATTTTGTATAGAAGCGGCGCGAGCGGTAGCTCGATTTCGTTGTAGATTGCTTCGAGGCCGTTTTCCAGAAGCCGCCCGTGAAGGACATGCGCCGTCTGCGCTGTCAGGTCTGCGGCTTCGGCGGCGAGCCACTGCGATTCAGTCCAGCCGTCGGGCGGGTTGCCTGCGCCTTCTATGCCGACAGCTTCGCGCGCGAGATCAAGCAACTCATACTTGCTGCGAACAGGATCAAGGAGATATGCAGCCAGAAGGGTATCGTCCGTGACACCTTCCGGCTCGATGCCGTGCGTTGCGAGCAACGCGACTGCGCGCTTGAGGTCGTGAACGGATTTTGAGAGCAAGCCATTTGACAGGACATCGCGCAGGGGTTCTATCGCAGCTTCAACTCCGTCCTCGAAATTTTCCAGATCAACGTAGGCGGACGCTCCGGCGGCAGTAGAGATAGCCACTCCGCTCGGCTGTACGGCATCGCGGGCGCTTCCCTGCTGCCCGCCACCGACGGGAGACGAATCGGCGACCGCAAAGCTCCAGTGCTCGGCCTCCCAAAGCCCGCGCACAAGACCGTCAAGCTCGGCGCGTTTGCGAATGATGCGATAGCGGCGCGGGGCGCTGGCGGCTTCTACATTGGACGCCGCGTCGGAAAACTCGCGCGTCAACGATTGAAACTCAAGCTCACGGAAAAGCTGATAGGCGGCGGCGCGGTCAGGCGGGCGCGAGCGCAGCTTATCTAAATCAAGCTCGATGCTGACATCCGTTCTGATAGTCGCCAGATCAAGAGATTGACGGATGAGGGCTGTGTTATCGCGCAGGCTCTCACGATAGGTCTTGTGCTTGACCTCTTCCCAGCTTTTGAGCGCGTTCTCAATCGAGCCGAATTGTTTGACGAGTTGGACTGCGCCTTTCGCGCCGATGCCGGGCGCGCCCGGAATATTATCCACTGCGTCGCCCATCAAGCCGAGCAAATCAATAATCTGATTGGGCGGCACACCGAATTTATTCTCAACCCACGCTTCATCGCACCATTCAATCGGCGGCACAGGCTCCTTTCGCTTCACGTTCTGCGAATTCTGCCGCATGCAGATAATCAAGGGGTCGCGCACAAGCTGGCACATATCTTTATCATTGGAGACGATCACAGCCTGCAAGCCGCGCTCTGCCGCCTGCACTGCGAGCGTGCCGATAACATCGTCGGCTTCGTAGCCCGGCGCGTTCAAGATAGGAATGTTGTAAGCCTCGCAGATGCGCATGATGTATGGCAATTGCGATATAAGGTCGTCCGGCATTTCCGCGCGGTTCGCTTTGTAGTCGCTGAAAGTCTCATGGCGAAAAGTCTTTTCGCCGGATTCGAAGACGGCGGCAATGTATTGCGGCTGCTCGTCCTGCAAGAGTTTCCGCACAATGTTTGTGAAGACGAAGGCCGCCTGCGTTACCTGCCCCTGCGAATTGGTCAAAGGATCGGTTCGCCCTGCCATCGGAGCGAAGTAAGCGCGAAAGATGTGCGACATGGAGTCTATCAGGTAGACCCGCTCAGTCGGCGCTGCCGGGGTCGTCGAAGTTTTGCTTGCCATTTGAAACTGATGATAAGGAAAGACGTGACGGGTGACAAGTGAGAGGACGCTGGCGTCGCTGCCCGTGTACGTCAACGAATGTAGACACCGGGCTGTGGCCGATGTGCGCTTCAGTAGACACTTATGTTGTTGAAGAGGTGGATGCTTTAACAGAAGTCTTTGATATTGCCCTTGATGAATGCTGGCACAGGTGTTGCCATGAGAAATAAGCATAGTTGAGCCTGAACCCAATAGGGCTGACGCGCCCCCATCGTGCGCCAGCCCACTTCCCTTGAGGAGAAAGGTAAACATTATGCCAAGATTAAACGTCGAAGCGGTCTCCGTTGCCGGGCCACCCCATGCTCAGGCGGGGAATAGAAAGCCCGCCTTTATTATTGCATCCATCACCGACGATAAAGGCGCGCCGGTGACAGGAATCCCGGCATCCAGCTTCAAAGTTCATGCGCCAATCGTCGCCGCAGGCGGCGCGGAGATTGTCATCAGCACCGTCTTCGAGCCGCACGGCGGAACGACGCTCCCCGGCTACTATCGCGTTGAGGTCGTCCCATTCGGCACATTCAAATGGCTGAAAGGTCTCTACGTCTTCGCTCTCGCCGTCGCAAATGGGACGAACAAGGGGCAGACCATCATGACGGCTTCAATCCCCTGAAGCGCGTTTGCTGGAACTCGCCTCACGCAGTTTCGTCACGAGCCGGGCGTGTAGATGAGAAGAGAGCATGTCCCCGACGTTTTATTCACACGTCGAGGGAAGCTATTCTTGTAGCTTCTGCCCCACACAGGCGCGGAGAGGTGTTGCCTGTCTGCCACAAATCCACTGACGGGCGCGGGCTAAACCCTTTAAGGCGCAAACCGAGGCGGGCGGCACAGTCATTGCCCTTAAGTTCGCTGTTCTAAATAATCAGCGAGCGCCCCCCTCCGCCCGCGCACACCGAAAGGCTCTAAGCCTCGCTTGATTAAACAGACTACTCTTGCCGCGCCAGTTGAGACGAAAGGACTCGGCTTGCATACTGCCGTGCCCGTCCATTTGCGTCTCAGACCTGCCCCGCCCGATACGGGCTACGTCTTCATTCGCACAGACCTCGGCGACTTTGAGATTCCGGCCAGCGTCGAGTGGGTCGCGCATTGCTCTTACGCGACGACGCTGATGCGGACGGGCGTGATGCTCTCGACGGTTGAGCATCTGCTGGCGGCGCTCAGGGGCGGGGGCGTGGATAACGTCTACATCGAAGTTGACAATCTTGAGATTCCGATTATGGACGGCTCGGCAGAAGCCTTCACGGACATGATCGAGCGCGCAGGGATAGTCGAGCAACCACTGGCGCGCAAGGCCTTGAGGGTGCAGGAGAAGGTCTCAATCGAACAGGGCGACAGGCGCATCCAGATTGAGCCAGCCGATGCTTACGAGATAGATTGCCTGATTGATTTCAAGCATCCTTTGATCGGCACGCAGCATTTTCGAGTCAATCTCACGAACGGAAGTTTCGGGCGCGAGATTGCAGCGGCGCGCACATTCGGCTTCACAGAAGAGATCGAAGCCTTGCGCCGCGCCAATCTGATTCAGGGCGGCTCGCTCGACAATGCGATTGTTCTCACGTCCAATGGAATGCTCAACGAAACTTCGCTCAGATTTACGGACGAGTTCGTGCGCCACAAGATTCTGGACATCATCGGCGATCTGGCGCTGCTCGGCATGCCTATCATGGGACGCGTGACAGCGCACAAGAGCGGCCACATCCTGCACGCGGCTCTGATGACGAAACTCCTGAGGCAACGCAGTGCCTGGGAGATAGTAGATCAGGAGTCAGAAAACAGGAATCAGGAGACAGAAGAAAAACGGTTGCAGCCGCTTCATTCTGACTTCTGACTCCTGACTTCTGTCTCCTGCTTTTAGTTTCCCGCCGAAAATTCGTAAAAAATATGGAGGCTCAATGCTCCGGGTGTGACCTCCGGGCGGATTTCCGTTGCGCGCAGGCGGAGCGCGCCGCCCGAAACGGCGATAGGAACGCGAGGGGATATTTGTGCGGCCTGTAGAATCTCGACCGGATTGATGCGCCTGTCAATCGAACTCTGTACCAGCCCGACAATCGCACCGCTGGCCAGCGACGGAATGTTGCTCAGGTGAATATCCATGATTGTCACATGGGCGCTCAAGACCTGCCGCTCTCTATCGAAACTGAGAGTGATAGCGGTGTCGGCCCAGCCCTGAAAGTTGATGCAGCCGATAAGCGCCACGCTGTAAGAACCGCTGAAGGCCAGCGGCGCAACCACTCTTCCATCTTCAAAGCGCACGGCTGTCTTCACCCCATTAATCTCGCGCTCAAGCACCACCACGCTGTCGCAAGCGCCCGGTTTCAGGCTTGAATGTGAAAGGCTGGGAGCGGGATTCCCCCACACAGCCCAGGCGGGGCGATTCCTTTTCGATTCAGCTTTAGCGATTGAAAGCGGGAATGACGGCGCTCTCAAACGTGTGAAGACGACATCCAACAGTGAATTAAAAAACTGTTCGTTGAGCGTGACGGTGACCTCTGCCTGACTTGTCCTGACCTCACGCGCTCGTGAAGCCGACTGCGCCTGAGCGAACACCGCCACATCGAAGCTTGGCCCAACTGCTCCGATGATAAAAATATAGCTTAGCACTATTGCCAGCCCACGCTTGAGCATTCCGTTTACTCCTTCATCCCTCATCCTTCATCCCTCATCCCTCATCCCTTATCCCCGCTCTTCATAGTCCGCTGCGAACGATGTCGTGCAGGCGGATCAGGCCAGCGCACATTCGCTCTTTATCTACCACCGGCAGCACGGAGATTTGAGACGGCCTGTCTTCCATCAATCTCAGAGCGTCGTAAGCCAGCATCTCCGGTGTGGCGATGATAGGATTGCGCGTCATAATCGAGTCGCTCTGTAGATGTTCCAATTCGCTGACCTGTATTTTCTGAAGCGCGCGCCGCAAATCTCCATCCGTAATGATGCCCGCGAGATGGCCTTCGGCGTCCAGAACGTTAACCGCTCCGAGTCCGCCGCGACTGATAGCCGCGATTACTTCCAGCCACGCGGCATCCGTTTTAACAGTCGGATTCTCCGCCCCGCTATGCATCAGGTCTGCGACTTTCAGCGTCAGCCGCTTCCCCAGTTGTCCTGCCGGATGATTGAGAGCGAAATCATCCATCGTCAATCCTTTTGCCTGCATCAACGTCATCGCCAACGCATCACCAACCGCGAGCGCGACGGTCGTGCTGGTAGTCGGCGCAAGATTGAGCGGGCAGGCTTCCTGATCCACCGAAGCATCAAGCACAACCTCCGCCGTGCGGGCCAGCGTCGAGCGGAGATTGCCGACGATGGCGATGATTGGAACTTGCCGGTGCTTCAGATAAGGCAGCATGGTGATAATCTCATCAGTCTCGCCGCTGTTGCTGAGAGCCATGACCACATCGTCGGATGTCAGGATGCCGAGGCCGCCGTGCAGGGCGTCCGATGGATGCAGGTAAACGGCGGCTGTCCCGGTGCTGGTCAAAGTCGCGGCAATCTTCTCGGCGATATTGCCGGATTTGCCAACGCCGACCATCACAACCTTGCCCCGACAATCGTGTAGCAGTTCGATGGCTCGTTTGACCTGACTGCGCTTGAGGCGCGAGGCCGTCACGCGGATGGCCTCGGCTTCCATTAACATCAGGTCAACGACCCTTGAGAAATGATTACTAATGGTCATCAAAAATGATTCCGATTTCTATTTTTCGCCTGCTGACAGCTTTCGCGTTCTGAGGCTTGAGCATACGACGAAGCCACGAGCGGCGACAAGACGCGAAAGTGTCATTCTTTCGGATTCAGCGCGGGTTCATTTTTTGTTCAACTCCTGTATAGACATCCTTCGGCGGTTCGACTATATTGCCTACTCTCTTACATCTCAATCCGCTTGGGAGTCGAACGTACTAGATGGCACGCTTCAGCTTTCTTCCCAAAGAGGAACAATACTTCTTTTTCTTCTCGCAAATGACCTCGTACATCTACGACGCGGCACGCGCTCTCGTCGAGATGCTCAACGATAAAAACGGCGCATATACGGATTATCTCAAGCGCATCAAGGACATCGAGCATCAGTGCGACGATTTGACGCACTCGATCTCGACGAAGTTGAACAAATCTTTCATCACGCCCTTTGACCGCGAAGATATTTACCTGCTGTCGGGCGCGCTCGACGACGTGGTGGATTTAATTGACGATGCGGCGCGAGCGATGGTGATGTATGACGTTCACGAAAGCACAGCCCACGCGCGCCACTTCGCAGATGTCATTCAACGCATGGCCGTGCAACTGCATGAGATTGTTTCCATGCTGGCAAAACCCAACGGCATCAGCCCGCGTCTTGTCGAGCTACACCGTTTGGAGAACGAAGGCGATGAAATTTATCACTCGGCGGTCGCCGAGCTATTTCACAATGCGACCGACCCGCTCAATGTGATTAAGTGGAAAGATATTTACGAGAAACTGGAAGCCGCAGTTGACCGCTGCGAAAACGTCGCCAACATCATCGAAAGCGTTATCATCAAGCATACATAGAACAGTGGACAGTAACCGGTGGTCAGAGGTCAGTTAAAAACTGATTCTTACTGACCACTGGCCACTGACCACCGACCACTAGCCTTTATGAGCGTCACATTCGGGTTCGTCATTTTAATCATCTTTGTCGCGCTTGTCTTTGACTACATCAATGGTTTCCATGATGCAGCCAATTCGATTGCGACTGTGGTCTCAACTCGCGTGCTCTCGCCGGGCATGGCCGTCATCTGGGCAGCTTTTTTCAACTTCATCGCCTTTGCCGTCTTCGGGACGCGCGTCGCCAAAACCATCGGCGGCGATCTGGTCAATATCAATCTCATTGCCTCCAACATGCGTCTCTACGTGCTGCTGGCAGCACTTCTCGGCGCAGTCATCTGGAATCTGATTACGTGGTGGCTGGGATTGCCGACTTCCAGCTCACACGCATTGGTCGGAGGCTACGCGGGCGCGGCCATTGCTTCTTACAAAGGCTTCGCCGGTCTCTTAATAGCTTCGGGGTGGATCAAGACGCTTATTTTCATCGTCGCTTCTCCGCTCATCGGCATGGTGCTCGGCTATATCTTTATGGTGGCGGTCTACTGGATTTTCCGGCGCTCATCGCCAAGCAGCGTTGACAAGACTTTCCGTACCGGGCAGCTTTTCTCCGCCGCCGCTTTCTCACTGGGGCACGGCGGCAACGACGCGCAGAAAACGATGGGCATCATCACGGTGGCGCTCGTCGCAGGTAATCTGCTGGCGGCTGGGCCGGACGGCAAACTCCCAGACATACCTTTGTGGGTCGTGCTGACGGCTCACGCTGCGATTGGTCTTGGCACTCTTTCAGGCGGCTGGCGTATCGTTCACACGATGGGATCGAAGATTACGAAATTGAAGCCCGTCGGAGGCTTTTGCGCGGAGACAGCCGGAGCCGCTACTCTTTTCGGCGCGACGCTGACGGGAATTCCCGTTTCCACCACGCACACCATCACGGGCGCAATCGTCGGCGTCGGCGCAACCCGCAGGCTTTCAGCCGTCAAGTGGGGCATCGCGGGTCGCATCGTGTGGGCGTGGGTTTTGACGATTCCCATTGCCGCCATCATCGCGGCCATCTCCTATTTCATCATCGAGCTTATCTATAATCTGACCTCTCGTTAAAACCTTCCCGATCTTTCGAGGGCAGTAATTATAGTTGACTCACCAACCATTGGCCTTCAACCTTTGAATGCGAAATATACTGCCCCCACAATCAGCGAGTAAGAAACCACGTAATTCCACTTTATCGGTTCACGGAAGACTATCAAGGCGAAGGCGGTGAAGACCACCAAGGTGATGCATTCCTGCATGATCTTCAGTTGGGTCAGCGTGAATCGCCCGTAACCAAGCCGGTTAGCCGGGACCTGAAAAACATACTCGAAGAAGGCTACCCCCCAACTCAGGAGAATGGCGACCACCAGCGGGCGGCTGTTATTTTTCAAATGGCCGTACCAGGCTACAGTCATGAAGACGTTAGAAATAATCAGCAAGCATACGGTTTTCATCGAGTCACCCCTTGTTCAAAGTCATCATTCACCGTGCACCAACAACAATAGAGCTTGGAATATGTCGGAAACAGCATGTAGGTCCCGCCAAATGAGATAGCGGATTGGGATGAGGTATGTCAACTAAACTTTGACCAACGGCAAAATGACTGATAGCCGTCACTCATCCTGACCGACTAGTTGTCATCCCACCTCTATCAATCCCTCACCAAACAGCTAAAGCCCAATAAATACGGCCTTTTTGCGTCAATGAAGCGTGCGGCATGGTCATTGCTGAATGTTGGGCACTCGCTATGTGCGTTCCCGGCGAGATTTGAAAACAACAGATAGCCCCAAAAGGTATCTCCTCGAGGTTGAGCATGAAAAAGATCAAGGGTTCTCCCGCAGTAACGTTAGCCATTATCCTCTCGCTCCTGTTCTCGGTAGTCGCTGGCCCGCTGGCAGCGCCCCGCGCCAGAGCGGAATCCGAGAGCGAGAAAACAGGCAACGATGCCACCACAAAGCCAGAGGCTCCGGCGCTCGCGCGATTTACGCGAGACCTGACGATGTTGGCCCGCACCGGCAAACTCGAACCCGTGAATAATCACGACGCCGAGATTAACCAGACCATCCAGATTCTCTCCAACAGCCAGCAGAATAATCCCGTCCTCGTTGGCGAATCCGGCGCGGACACGGTGGCAGTTGTCGAGGGACTCGCGCAGCGAATCGCTGCGGGCGATGTGCCGGAGACTCTGCGCCAGAAACGTCTCTACAGTTTGAACCTGGATGCCCTGCTCGCTAACGTGAAGACCTCGGCAGAGCTTGAGAGCCGCCTGAAGGCCGTGCTTGCCGAAGTGTCAAGCGATGATAAGAATTCAATTCTCTTCGTAGATGAGTTTCACCAGTTTGTGGGCACGCGTGCCGCTCAAACAATCTCCGAGACATTAGCGGGAGCGGCGGCGCGCGGCGAATTGCGTTTGATGGGCGCGACCTCGCGTGGCGCTTTTGATGAGCACATCGCTTCAGACAAGATGCTTGCTGGTCTCTTCCAGGAAGTTAACCTTGATGGCGACATCAATTCGGGAGATGTGAGTTCAAGCGAAGAGCAGAACAAGAGCAACGATGACTTCGTCGGCGACAAAGTCTCCGCGGATTTGCGCGAGTTGATGCAGAACGCCGGATCAAAGAAAGAGCTTGCGCGAGTCATTCTTCAAACCGATGACACCAAAAATGCTGGATTGCGCGAACTGCTCCGCCAAAACGGTGTGAAGATCATGGGCGAGATGCCCAACGTCGGCGCGCTCGATGTTGAATTGCCTGTGGGCGTCGTCGAGCAAATCGCCGCTAACGACAAAGCGAAGCATCTCTCTTTGGATAGAGACATGGCCTTTCTCGGCCACATTGACACCACCACCGGAGCATATGCGGCCAGAGAAACCGGACTCGTCAGCAGTCTGCTCGGCATCCTCACGAACACTACGCTCGACGGCACAGGCGTTACCATCGCCGTTCTCGATTCGAGCATTTACACCGGCCATCACTCGTTCGTCGGTAAGGACGGCAGCAAACGCATCAACGTGAATGTGGATTTCACCGGCACAGGCATGAACACCGATGATCCTTACGGTCACGGCACACACGTCGCGGGGCTGGCAGCCGGTAGTAGAGGCAAGCCCGGCGATAATGAAGATGCCAAGTATTTGAGTAATTATGGCGGTGTAGCGCCGAACGCTAATATCATTAATCTCCGTGTCCTCGACTCTAAGGGTCTGGGGTCATCCTCCGGGCTGTTGAAGGCCCTCGACTGGCTGCTCGTCAACCGCACTAAATACAACATCAAGGTTGTCAACATGAGCCTCGGCGCGCCTGCCATCGAGTCTTACAAAAACGACCCATTGTGCCGTGCCACGCGCAAGCTGGTTGATGCGGGCGTGGTCGTGGTAGCCGCCGCCGGTAACAATGGCAAAAACGCTGCCGGTCAAAAACTCTATGGACAGATTCATGCGCCCGGCAATGAACCGTCGGTGATTACTGTCGGCGCTTCTAACACACTGGGCACAGACTCCAGAAACGATGACATCATTGCCACCTTCAGTTCGCGCGGGCCGACCCGCAGCTACTGGACTGACGAGAGCGGTGTCAAGCACTACGATAATCTTATCAAGCCTGACCTCGTCGCTCCCGGCAACAAACTGATCTCCGCGCAGGGTAAAAATAATATGCTGGTAACAGCGAATAAAAGTCTCGATGTCCCGGCGACGGATAAGGACGACAAAGACTTGATGTACCTGAGCGGGACTTCGATGGCGGCTCCCGTCGTCGCAGGTGCGGTGGCGCTGATGCTTCAGGCTAATCCGAAGCTGACGCCGAATATGGTCAAGATGATCTTGATGTACACGTCGCAGCCGCTCAAAGGCTACAACATGCTTGAGCAGGGCACGGGCCAACTCAACGTCGAAGGCGCAGTGCGGCTGGCTAAACTCGTTCGCAAAGACCTGACGGCGAGCACCCCGCAAGGTACTCCTCTGTTGACCTCCACGAATCCGCCAACGCCCGAGACGACCATTGGCGGATACACCTTCACCTGGTCGCAGGGCATCATGCTCAACTACTCTTATGCGACGGGCGTTGATCTCATCACCAAGTATCAGGACATCTACGACCTCGGCGTGGTCATTGGCGACGGCGGTGTTCTCGGTGATGGTGTGGTCGTCGGTGATGGAGTAGTGATTGGCGATCACATTGTAATGAGCGATGGCGTCGTCATTGGCGACAAGATCATGACCAGCGACGGCGTTGTCATCGGCGATGGAACCGTCTTTTGCGACACGGATATTTTACAGGGCAACGGAGTCGTGATCGGCGACTACGTCGTGCTCGGCGATGGGGTCGTGGTTGGCGATGGCGTCGTGGTTGGCGATGGCGTCGTGATTGGCGATAGTTGCGTCCAGGCGATGTCAGCGATGCTCGGCGGAGATGAAGGGCCGGGGATGCAGTAACCACGCAGCCCAAGCCTCGAATCTGTGGTTTCCCCCTCGTGATTAACTGGCTGGTCAACTTCCGAAGCTTTCAGGAGCGGTGTCATGTCTCTTAACCTTGCAGAACCCGGAGCGGCAGCAACAGCTACCACTTCCCAACTGCACTCGATGATTGTTTCCACCATGACCCGGCTGCTCACCAGCGAAGATAAAGCGGAGACGCTTACCTTCCTCGCACAGCGCCCGCTTCACACCGTCTGCATGACGGGGCTAATCATTGAGAACGGTCTGGTCAGCCCCGCGAATCGCGGCGACTTCTACGCCCACTGTAATGCGGCTGGTCAAGTAGAAGGCGTCGCCTTAATTGGCCACGCAACTCTTATCGAAGCGCACTCCGATGCTGCGATTGAAGCTTTCGCCCACCTTGCCCAAACCAACCCGCGCGCCCATCTCATCAGGGGCGAGCAGGAAATGATCGAGCGTTTTTGGGATTTCTACACGCCAGTCAAGTGCACACCCCGCGCGGTCAGCCGCGAGAGGCTGCTTGAGCAACGACAGTTCACAATGGCGTATGAGCCTGTGGATGGTTTACGCCCGGCGACGCTTGACGATCTGGAAGCGATTATCGCCGTCAATGCCGCGATGATTTATGACGAATGCGGCGTCAACCCGCTTGAAGCCGACAAGGCGGGCTTTCGTCAACGAACAGCCCGGCGCATCGAGTTGGGGCGAATCTGGGTGTGGGTCGAGAACGGGCAATTGATCTTCAAAACCGATGTCATGTCCTCTACGCCCGAAGTCATCTACCTTGAAGGCGTCTTCGTTAACCCGTTGGAGCGCGGCAAAGGCTACGGGCTGCGCTGCTTCTCTCAACTGTGCCAGCATCTGCTGGAGCGCACGAAGTCAATCTGCCTGCTCGTCAATGAGCACAATCAGACCGCGATAAATTTATACCAGAAGGCTGGCTACAAACTTCAAGGCTGCTACGACACCATCTATCTCCAACGTGAAAGCACCTGAGGCATAACAATCACTCCTGATCAGTAATTCGTGCGGCTATGGGTAAAAAGAGGGACGAACAATATAGATGGATAATCACCGGAATCGGTGTGTTGGTCTGTCTGTTTTCAGCCTTTCGCTTGCCTGCTGAGCGAATTGATATGCGCTTTCTGCTGCTGACCTTTATCACGGTCATCATCAGTTCGCGTATCTCTGTCCAGATTCCCCGCTTCGATACCAACATCACTGTTTCGGACACGTTCATCTTCCTGGCCATTCTGCTCTATGGCGGCGAGGCGGGCATCTTCCTCGCCGGAGCAGAGGGTCTCTGCTCAGGTGTCCGTATCAGTAAGAAGAAGAAACCCGTGACCATTCTCTTCAGCGGAGCGGTGATGGCTTTATCAACCTTCATCACCGTCTGGATCACGCGCGTTGCCTTCGGACCGAACGAAATACTCTACCGCCACACGCCTTCATTGCTGTTGACCGCGCTCAGCGTGATGGCGCTGGTTCAATACATCAGCAACACCGGCCTGGTGGCCGTCGTCCTGGCGTCCAAGAACAATCAGCCAATCTGGCCTACGTGGAACAAGCACTATCTCTGGTCTTCGATCACGTATATCGTCGGCGCGGCTGCTGCCGGGGTGACTGTCCTGTTTGTCAACACCATAGGGTTTTACGCGCTGCTGGTCACGCTGCCCATCATCTCAATTATCTATTTCACCTATCACAAATATCTCGAAGACATCAAAGCCACGTCAGCGCAGGCCGAGCAGGCCGAGCGCGAGCGCGCCGAGCAGGCCGAGCGTCACGTCGCAGAATTGTCCGAGCATATAGCCGAGCAGGAGCGCATCAGCAAGGCGCTGCAAGAAAGCAAAGAGCACTTCCGTCATGCAGCTTTTCACGATGCGCTGACGGGTCTGCCGAATCGAGCCTTGCTCGCGGATCATCTGAAACTGGCGATTGAGCGCGCGAAACGACGAGAAGACCATCTCTTCGCGGTTCTTTTTCTGGACCTAGATCGCTTCAAAAACATTAACGACAGTCTGGGTCACACCATTGGCGATCAATTGCTGATCGCCATTGCGCGTCGGGTCGAAGGTTGTCTGCGCCCGATGGATACTGTGGCGCGCCTCGGAGGCGACGAGTTCGCCATCCTGCTCGATGGGCTGGAAGATTTCAGCCACGCCATTCACGTGGCCGAGCGCGTGCAGGACGAGTTGATGCAGCCTTTCAATCTTAAAGGGCATGAGGTCTATACCACTGCGAGCATCGGAATCGCGCTCAGCACCACCGGATACGATCATCCTGAGAACATCCTGCGCGATGCTGACATAGCCATGTATCGCGCCAAGGATAACGGCAAAGCCCGTTATGAATTGTTCGATACGGTCATGCACACGCGCGCCGTCGCGCTGCTCAAACTGGAGAACGACTTGCGCCGCGCAATCGAGCGACAGGAGTTTCGCGTTTACTATCAACCGATTATTTGTCTCCAAACGGATCAGATCGCGGGCTTCGAAGCGCTCGTGCGCTGGGAGCATCCTGAGCGCGGCTTTGTCTCGCCCGACGAGTTCATCCCTCTCTCGGAAGAGACCGGATTGATTATGGAGATCGGGCAATGGGTGCTGCATGAATCCTGCCGCCAGATGCGCCAGTGGCAGAAATCGCTTCAACGACCCCTGATGCTGAGCGTCAATCTTTCCGGCAAGCAGTTTATCCAGCCCAATCTCATCGGGCAGATCAAGAACATTCTGGAAGAAACGGATTTCGATCCACGCTGGCTGCGGCTTGAGATAACGGAGAGTGTGGTGATGGAAAATGCCGAAGCGGCAACTTCCATGCTGCTCCAACTGCGCGAGCTTGGCGCGCACCTGAGCATTGATGATTTCGGCACAGGCTATTCCAGCTTGAGCTACCTGCACCGCTTCCCTGTGACCACGCTGAAGATTGACCGTTCGTTCATCGGCAGGATGGGCGAAGGCGATGAGAACTCCGAGATCGTCCGCACGATTATGACGCTGGCAAACAATCTCGGCATGGAAGTGGTCGCCGAAGGCGTCGAAACCGAAGAGCAGCTAGCGCAACTCAGAGTGCTCAAGTGCGAGTACGGTCAGGGCTATCTGTTCTCCAGACCCGTTGCCGCCGAGGCGGCGGAACTGTTGATTCTGGAAAGATCACCGAAAGCAATCACCCCGCTCAGAGCGGATGAGAATATTCTCCACACGGTTCCCAATACGCCGTATATCAACTGAAAGAGCCGTAAATCGTAAATCGTGAATCGTAAATGGACGAACGCTTTCTCTATTTACGATTCACGATTTACGATTTACGAGCTTTTGCCTTCTCTCCCATCTCTCCCGCGCGATGATCTTCCACACTATAGGCGGGGCCGCAGACGAGCAGGATTGTCATTGGCGCTTGCCCTGTGTTTTCCAGCGTGTGCGTGTGGCCGCGTGGAATGAAAACGGCGTCACCCGCTTCCACCTCCCGGATTTCACTTCCGACGGTCATTTGTCCCGTTCCCTGTAGGATATAGTAAATCTCTTCCGTCTCGATGTGATGATGTCGCCCGATCCTCGCGCCAACTGGCAGCACTTCTTCGGCGAGACTGCATCGTTCGATATTTGAAGTCGTCCGATCAATGAGCGGGCGAATCTCCGAGCCGTGCGGCGTGTTAATGATGGCGGCGCGCTGACGATTTACGACAATCATTTCCTTAATTACCTCAGGCTAAATTTACTGATGGTTTTTTGGTAACTACTTTCAAGGATGTTTTGAGCTTATCTTTGCTCAGGTGGCAAGCCAGCGGTTTGTTGTGCTATCTTTTCGAGCATCGCTTATGTGCCCGCGTAGCTCAGTGGATTAGAGCGTTCGCCTCCGAAGTGAAAGGCCGTAGGTTCGAGTCCTACCGCGGGTACTAGAATTTTAAGGCTGCTCAATGGAGCAGCCTTTTAAGTTTCAGTCTTTCATCCGGCTAAAAGCTCACTCCTCATCCGGTCTCTCAAAACAATCCCGCCCTTCGCAGCAAGCATGAGGGTGAGCGTAGCCGTCGTCGGGGCCAGCCGTCTCCATCGTTCGCAGGCACCAGTAAACGGCGGTCGTGGAATTCCCTGTCTGCCATGAATAGAGACTGCCCGCGAACGTCCCGAACGCCGTCTTCGTGCGAAGAAACTGGCAGACGACGGGCGTCTCCCGCTCATTGCTTGTCTTGATTATCTCATCCGCCTTGAGCGCTTCGTTCATCACGCGCCTCCTGACGCGGCGGAGAGGATGGCGCGCCGCACGATGGCCTCGAAGATTGGTAGCTTGTAAGCGTTTTCGGAGAGCGGCGCTGCGCCCTGAATTGCCGTTCGCGCGGCCTCACGCGCCGACTCTTCATTGATAGCTTTGCCAGCAAGCACAGCCTCGGCCCTCACAGCACGCAAAGGGACGGGCGCTGCTGCGCCGAGAACAATTGACGCCCGCTCGCAACGACCGCCGCGAGCGCAGTTGAGGACGACGGCCACGTCTGCTATCGGCCAGTCGAATGATTCCTTCTCGCCCTGCTTGAGATAGGCGGAGCGCGCCTGTGCGTGAAGTTGCGGCACATGGATTTCTGTTATCAACTCGTCTACCCCGATAGAGTTTTCACGCCGCACGTCTTCTTCGGGCCGGGTGAAGAACTTTTCAAGCTCGACCTCGCGCTTTCCTTTCGTCCCCGTCAGCACTACGCGTGCGTTGAAAGCGACGAGCGCGGTGGAGAGCGCCGATGGATGAACAATCGCACAAAGACTGTTGCCGAAGATGGCGTGATATTGATTCTCGCCTTCGATGGCGAAGCAGCGGTCGCCGCCTTTCTTTCGACAGTTAAACTCGGCTTGCCGAAAGTACCAGCAGCGCGGGCGTTGCAGGAGGTTGCCGCCGATGGTGGCGACGTTGCGTATCTGCGGAGTGGCGGCATGACCCGCAGCATCTGCGAGCGCCCGGTAGCGGCTGCGAATGATTCTATTCGTGTCCAGTTCGGCGAGCGTGACGAGCGGCCCGATACGAAGACCTTTCGTCGCGTCTTCGCTCACGCCGTCCAGCCCTTTGATGGAAAGAATGTTGATGAGACGCGAGGGAGCGTCCAATCCTTCCTTGAGACGGTCAATCAAATCTATCCCGCCCGCTTTGATGGCCGCCGAGTTGTTGAGTTGCGCGACGGCTTCATTAACTGATCTGGCGTTTGTCCACTCAAATCTATTCATCACGCCGCTCCTTTCCTGCCCGCGCCTTGAAGAGCCGCCAGCACACGCGCCGGAGTCATCGGCATCTGTCGCAGACGAACGCCCGTCGCGTTATAAACGGCGTTGGCGATTGAGGCGGCGGTCGGAATCGTCGCCGGTTCGCCTATGCCGCCCGCGTCAGTCGAGTTGCGCCCGATGTACTCTTCAATCAGCACGGCCTCAATCTTCGGCGTCTCGCGCGAGCCTAGAATCTTGTACTGCTCAAGATTCGGGTTGACCATCATCCCAGTGTTGCGGTCGAGGATGCGATCTTCGTAGAGCGCGTAGGAGATGCCCTGAATCACGCCGCCGTTAATTTGACTCTCGACGGCGAGCGGGTTGATGGGTCGCCCGCAATCGTGGACGGCGACGACGCGCTCGACCTTGACAACTCCGGTCTCGGTATCAACGGCGACTTCGACAAACTGCACGCCGCCGTAGATACCTATGCCGAAGCCGAAGTCCGGCCCGCCTTTGAAAGCGAAACCTCCATAATCGTCTGTGCGGCTGGCGCGGGCAGCGATCTGTTCTGTCTTCAGGCGCGCTGCCGCCTGTCGAAAAGTTAAGCTCTTGACAGGCGCAGAGCGATAGGAGCGCCCCTCTCTGTCACCATCAGACCAATCAGGATGTAAAGCGTAAACTAAAACACGCCCGCCCTCCATGACGAGCTTATCCGCAGAAGTCGAGAGCGAAGATGCGACCTGCTCAAGCATCTGCTGCTTCACTTTCCACGCTGCGTTGCGCGCGGCTGGACTGAGCGAGCCTGTCGTCATGCTGCCGCCGGACGCAGGCCCGGCGGGGAAAGACGTATCGCCGATGCGGACTGTGATGTCCGCCGGGCGCAAGCCCAATTCCTGAGCGACGACCTGCGCCAGCGCTGTGCGAATGCCGCCGCCAATGTCCTGCACGCCTGAAAGCAGTTCGACGGAGCCATCGCGCGTGATGCGGACTTCGCACGACGAATCCAGATTAATGAGGCGATACCAGACCGCCTGAGCGACGCCGATGCCTCGCTTGACCGCGCCTTTGTCCGCGCCCGGCGCATGACGGCGCGACCAATTGATTCTCTCTGCGCCGATGCGCCGCTCCTCGCGCCGCGCGGGACTTTCATCAATCTTGTCACGCAGCGCCAGCGGATCAAGCTTCAATCGCTCAGCCAGTTCGTCAATCAATTGCTCGAGCGCGAAGCAGCCCTGCGGGTGGCCCGGCGCGCGAAAGGCCGCTGCCGGACCCGCGTGCGTGAAAATGTCGGACTCTTCGGTCAGGATATTCGGGCAGGAATACATGTTCTGCGCCGGGCCGCCCGTGCCTGCGCCCGTGCCCGTGCCCGCCGTGCCGTAACTTTCCAGATGAATCGCGGTCAACGTGCCGTCGCGCTTAGCGCCGATTTTCAATCGCTGAACGGAGTCGGGGCGATTACCCGTCGAAAGGTGCTCGTCTTTGCGATTGAGCATCAAACGCACCGGAGCATTCGTCTTCTTTGAGAGGTGCGCTGCAATCACGCCGACATTGCCAGCGCCAAACTTCGCACCAAAGCCGCCGCCCATGAACTCCGTGACGACGCGCACCTGGCTCTTCTTCAACTTGAAGATCGCAGCAAACTCGTCGCGCACGCTCGCCGTTCCCTGCGTGGATGCGTAGACGGTCAAGCCATCCGATTTCCAATCGACAACGACGCCGTGCGTTTCAAGCGCGGAGTGCGTCTGTACCTGTGTGCGAAATTCTCCTTCGACAGTTAAGTCCGCCTCCTTGAAACCTTTCTTCACATCGCCGAGCGGGCGACCTCTTGGGCCACCTTTGACCGGCCCACGCACGTTTCCTTTTTGAGACACGCCCTGCGGCCCGCCACCGCCACCGGCTGTTTCAGCTTGATCCGCCGGACCGGGGAAAACCAGCGGCGCGTTCGGCTCATGCGCTTTGTCCGTGTCAACGACAAACGGCAAAGGCTCGTAGTCAACCTTAATCAGCTTGACGGCTTCGTCAGCGTCGGCTTGAGTCACAGCAGCGACCGCCGCGATGGGCTGCCCTGCAAATCTGACGATGGGAAATCTGGCCGGAAGCTCTTTCGACTTGTCGCGCAATTCTGCGTTGCCGAGAATGCGGTCGAGGACGTGGACGGCGCGCACCATCGGATGACGCTCGGCGGCGCTAGTGTCAATGGAGCGAACGCGCGCGTGCGGATATGGAGAAGTGACGATCTGAGCGAAGAGCATGCCGGGTAGGCGTATGTCCGCCGTATAGCGCGCCGCGCCTGTCACCTTGAGGCGACCGTCAATGCGCGGCGTGCGTTTTCCGATGACGGCGAGTTCTTCGTTGACGGCGAGCGGCGGCGGCTCGTCCAGTGGCACTTGCCGCTCGACCTTTGTCATCGTCGCGCCCATGATTCCCGATGGCAGATGCACGGTTCGCGTCGCGGAAGCGTCAGCCTTCGGCGCATCACCCGGAGGATTTTTAGCGGCGTTCGGCACGGGCGTCTCGCCTGTCGGCGCGGCTGCCGGAGCGTTCGTTGCGTTCTTCTCTTGCGGCTCGTGTTGAAGTGCCATCGCCTTTACGCTCCTTTCTTCCGGTTGGTGGATTTCGCTGCCGCGAGTGTTGCTTCAAAGACTTTCGGATACGTCCCGCAGCGACAGAGATTGCCGCTCGTCGCAGTCTTCACATCTTCAAGCGTCGGGTTGGAATTGCGCTTTAAAAGCGCGGCGCAACTCATCACCATACCCGGCGTGCAAAAGCCGCACTGTGTTGCATCGAACTCGATGAAGGCTTCCTGCACTGGATGGAGCGTCTCGTTATCCGCCAATCCTTCGATGGTCGTAATGCTGCGCCCGGCAGCGTCGAGCGCGAGCGTCATGCAGGAGCAGACGGGCGTGTCGTCGAGCCACACTGTGCAGGCTGAGCAGGAACCTCTATCGCAAACGACCTTTGTTCCCGTCAGCCCCAAATCAAAGCGCAGGGCTTCGGCCAGCGTCGTGCGCGGCTCAATTTCCAGACGCTGGTTCGCACCGTTGATGCGGAGCATGACGGGCACACGTCCCGGCCCAATGACCGTTGGAGTCGAAGCGCCCGACGACGCCTTGCTCGCACCGATCAGCCCTGACTCAAGAATTGCAGCGCCAGCCGCCGTCAGTCCCGCGCCCTTGAGAAACCCGCGCCGTGTGACTCGTTGCCGTTCCTTCTCTTCCCTTGCGCTCTCATCTTGTTTCGACATCTCTCGAACTCCCGTTATATAAAAGGACGTTTTGCTTGCCTGCAAAGTTGCGGTGGGATGACTTAACAAGCTCAAAATTACACCCGCTACCGCAGAACATCAAGGATGTTCAGTTATTAATACTTCACACACACCCCTGCCACTCAAATTCTCTCTTTACGGATTCTCCCGCTTGCTTTACTCTGTCTTTTCATCGGCTTCCTTACTTCTTCCCATTAGCTTTCTAACTTGACTCAGGACGCGCCACTGATGCCGGTCAGCATGAATCTCAAAAAACTCGCTTTCACCTTAACGTTGCTTTTCGCCTGTGCGTATGTGGCGATTGGGCAAGAGGCCAAATGCGCCGTCAAACTTGCCGAGTTACCGACAGCCCCGGAGTTGCGCGGCTTTCGCGTCGGAATGACCGTCGAACAGGTCAAGGCGCGCTTGCCAAAATTACAGGTCAGACCTGCCGACGAGTTCGGCGTCACGTCCTTCAACATCTTTCCCGATTACGAATCGGGGATTGATAAGACAGCCTTCGAGGGGGTGCGATCAATTTCGCTTGACGTGCTCGATGGCCGCGTCTTCTCGGTCTGGATCGGTTACGATAAATCTTTTAAGTGGCAGACGATTGACGAGTATGTGACAGGGATTACAACTGCCCTCAAACTGTCCAACTCATGGCGCTCGAAATTTCGCACACGCCTGCTTGACTGCTCTGACTTCACGCTCGCCGTCATCCCGGTCGGTGAAAGCCCCAGCCTCAAGATTGTTGATAAAGCTGCGAAGGAATTACTCGACAAACGGCAAGCGGCGAAGGAAGAAGCGCAACCCTGAAGAACAGGGATGAATAGAAGGGATGAGGGCGGAGGGATGAGGGATGAAGAAAAGACGGTGGCTCTTATTTCATCCCTCATCCCTCCGCCCTCATCCCTGAAGACCTCCCTGCATTTGAAAAGGAGAGATGGAAATGTTCAAAGAGTTCAGCGAGTTTATCAAGCGGGGAAACGTGATGGACCTTGCGGTGGCGGTTATCCTTGCGGCTGCTTTCGGCAAGATTGTGACGACACTGGTCGATGGCGTCATCATGCCGCCCATCGGCCAGCTTCTCGGCAAGGTTGACTTCTCCAGCCTCTTCTTTGTGCTGGACAAAACAAAGGGCGACCCCACTTCCTTAACTGAAGCCAAAGCGCTCGGCGTGCCCGTGATTGCTTACGGCCAGTTCATCAATGACATCATCACTTTCCTGATTGTTGCCTTCGTCGTCTTCCTGATCGTGCGGAAGGTCAACAAGCTCAAGAGCAAACAGGAGACGGGCGAGGTGACGAGTAAGGATTGCCCGCGCTGCCTGTCCACCATCCCCTTGAAAGCCACGCGCTGCGCCGAATGCTGCGTGGATTTGCAGGCAGCATAAACAGCCTTTTCAACACAAAGGCACAAAGTCACTAAGCAAGTTAACGCCTCCGCTGCTTGTGTCTTCGTGCCTTTGTGTTGAGTTCTCCATCGCCTGCTGGCACTCAACTTGCCGTTAGTAGTCAGGAAAGCTTCTGCACGTATCAATAGCGTGCATTATTGTATATCAAGACGATCAAACAGAGGGGGAGGAGAACGATTCATGGACGCATTTGCATTGTTGAAAGAAGATCACAAAAAGGTGTCTGGCATCTTTGAGAAACTGGAACCGACCACCGAGCGCGGCGTCAAAACCCGCGAAGAGTTATTCACGCAGCTCAAGCAGGAGTTGGACGTGCATGCTCGAATCGAAGAGGAAATCCTTTATCCGGCGCTCAAGGAATTCAAGGAGACGGAAGACATCACGCTTGAGGCTTATGAAGAGCATCATGTCGTCAAGCAGCTTCTCTCCGAGCTTGAAGCGCTGCCGAAGGATGATGAGACCTGGGGCGCAAAGCTGACTGTCCTTAAAGAAAATGTCGAGCATCACGTCGAGGAAGAAGAGGGCGACATGTTCAAGGACGCGCGAAAGGTTTTAAGCCAGGAGCAGATTGATGAAATAGGAGCGCGCCTGGAAACAGCCAAGCAGGAACAGAAGAAGGCTCTGGCCGCCAGTTAACTTCAATTTATACCAGCCGAAAACAGAAGGTGTCGCAGGAGGCGCAGTCGAATTGACGCAGACTCCTGCGACACCTTATTCTTTCCCTGTCGAACACGCGACTGCCGGGGCTGTTGAACTCTTATAATTCCAGCCAGTGTCCAGACTTCATCGCCGCACGGTTTCACAGTAAATCGCAAAGAGCGGCGCTGAGAGCGCGAAGCGTGTGCCTCTGCAATTTGTGCAAATTTTATCTAAGCTGTGCGTTCTAGTCCTGCATCTTAAAAAGTGCGCCCTCGGTTCGTTTCTCAATCTACCGGCGGCTGCACCCTGTGCAAACAAGTGACTGGAGCGAGAAGTTTAAGAGCGTAGCCGGAGAATCCCCTATCTATGCGCGAATGCCCTCGGTGTGAACGCTGCTATGAAGACGAGGTGCTCGTCTGCCCCGAAGAAGGCGCGAACACCAAGTTAACGCTGCCGGGCGCACCACTCATGGCCGGACGTTACCTGCTGGAAAAGCGTTTGGGACGCGGCGCGATGGGACAGGTTTACCTCGCGCGCGATCAGAATCTGGTGGTCCGCCGCGTCGCTATCAAGACGGTTCGACCGGACATTCTCACGGACGAGGACATGCAGGAGGGCGAGGCCATCGCCCGCTTTGAGCGTGAGGCACGCACAGCCGCTTCCATCCGCCACACGAACGTCGTCGACGTGACGGACTTTGGCAAGAGTCCCGAAGGCGTCTTCTATCTCGTCATGGAGTACGTTCAGGGCGAGACGCTTCATCACCTGCTGCGGCGTGAAGGAACGCTGAGCGTCTACCGCACATTGAACCTGCTGCGACAGGTGGCAGCTGGAGTCGAAGCGGCGCACGATGAAGGCATCCTGCATCGTGATCTGAAACCTGCCAACATCTTCATCATGCAGCCGCGCAAGAAGAGCGCCGCCACTTTAGAAGACGGCATCGTCAAGGTCGGCGACTTCGGTCTGGCGAAGATCGTCAATCAGGCGATTGCCGATTCGAGCGGCATTTCGGGCAGCGGCCCTGCCTCGCGCGGCATCATTGGCACGCCCGAATACATGGCCCCCGAACAGATGCAGATGGACACAAAGCTCGACGCTCGCGCAGACGTTTATGCGCTCGGCGTCATCGCCTATCACATGCTGGGCGGGCGTCCGCCTTTCTCAGGCGACCTGACGCAACTCGTGATGCAAAAGATCATGAACCAGCCGCCACCCTTGAGCAGCCTGCGTTCGGACATTCCGCAAGATGTGGAGCATGCCGTGATGCACGCGCTCGAAAAAGAGGCGGACAAGCGCCCCGCCACAGTCGCCGAGTGGTTTGAGGAGTTTGAGAAAGCAGCCGGGGATAAAGAAGAGGACGAGAACGGGACAGAGGGCGACTCTCGCGTCGTCGTCATGGCTCCTGTGGGCGCGGAAGTTTACGTTGACGATGAAAGGCACGGAAGCATCGGTCGGTCTGGTCGCATCATTCTCAAGTCCATCGCGGCGGGTCGCCATGTGCTACGCGTCTCACGCGCGGGCGAGGTGGATGACGAGCGCGTGATAGAGATTCGCCCGGACTCATCCGAGCAGATTATACAGGCCGTCCTGCGCCCCTCTCCTTCGGGCGGGCAGATGACCCCTTCGCGCGGCGGGAGCATTGGCGGCAGCATGAGTGGCCCTGCCAGCAGTTTGCCCGGCGTGGTGATGTGCGCCCAATGTGGCTCGCGATTCGCGGCGGGCGTTAAATTCTGCGGACGCTGCGGAGGCCGCGTCTTCCTTCCGGTGAGCGATGGCGGTCAAACGAGTCCGGGCGGCGCTCGTGATGCGAACGCGCCGGGCAGTTTCGGCAGCGGCAGTCGTCCATCAGGCTCGCAGGGCACGGGCGGAGTTCAATGCTCACGCTGCGGAACAAATTATTCGACGGGCACGAAATTCTGCGGGCGCTGCGGGATTCCCATTCAGAGCGCGACTGCGGTTCACGCCTCCCCGCGCCCGAATCAGGTCTTCTGCCACAACTGCCATACAGCCTATCCTCCGGGGACAAAGTTTTGCGGGCGGTGCGGGATTGTCATCAGGACTTGAGAGGGTCGAAGATTTTTAATCGAGATTACAAATGAAACAATGTCCTGCCTGCAATCGCACGTACACGGACGAGGCGCAACTTTTCTGTCTTGAAGACGGCGCGCAATTAATACCGTCCAGTTTCGGCGGCGGTAGCTCCCCTTCGTCGTTCGATCCGAACGCCACGCTTGCATACAACCCGACGCGCGACACCAATCCGCCGCCTGAGAATTTTTACCCTCAAGCGCCGCACGCACAGACGCCTCCGGCGTCGCCTGCGTGGAGTCCGACGCCATACACGCCCCCGCAGGCCCAACCAGCGCACAAGCCCAACGCCCGGCCCTGGATCATCGGCGCAATCGTCGGGGTAATCGTACTCGGCATAGGGATTGTCGTGCTGCTCTCGATCATCGGCAGAGACTCTGCGGATGATGCCAATAAGAACTCGAACCGAGCGGTCACTATCAACTCGAATAAGGGAAACAGCAATTCCGTTGCGACGAATAATACGAACCGAAGCACTGACTCCAAGCCTTCGACCGTCATGAAGGACGATTTCTCGACCCAGAATTGGCCGGTTGGAGATCAAGCCTACGGCAGTTTCTACCAGGACGACGAGTATCACATGAAGGGCAGGCCAAAGCTCTACGTCTTCATGTTTCCGCTCAACAATTCGGCGAACGGTCTCCTCAACTACACCACCAAGGGCGCGACCGTGAAGGTGACGGCGCGCAATGTTGACGGCAAGTCGCCGGAGTATGGTTATGGATTAATCGTTCATGGAAAGCTCAACGGGACTGGCAATCTCGAAGGCTACGGATTTCTGATTTACACAGGCGCGGAGCCAAAGTACGAGATAGTTAACTTCATTGACGGTAAGCCCACGAATGTAGTCAACTGGACTCCGTCCAGCTTGATTCGCACGGGAACGAATTCAAATCAAATCGAGGTTCGCGCCAAGGGGTCGCAGCTCAGCATGTACGTCAACGGCCAGTTTCTCAAGAGCATCACGGACACGTCCAATTACACAGACGGCTACGTTGGCCTTTACACCAGCGAAACGAATGAAGTCGCCTTCGACGATATGGAAATTGACAGGGAGACGACGAGCAATTAAGAGCAGGAGACAGGAGACAGAAGTCAGAAGCCGGAAGGATAAGGCGGCGACCGCTGCAATTGATATTCTTTTCTTCTGCCCCTGAATTCTGTCTCCTGACTCCTGCCATAGCAACATGCAAGTTACTTTACGAGTATTGTCTGGCCCGCATGCCGGGCGCAGCTTTGTCTTCGAGCAGCACGACACTTTTCTGATCGGGCGAAGCGATACGGCGCATCTCTGCCTGCCGGATGACAGGTATTTTTCTCGTAATCACTGCATTCTCGAAATAGCTCCTCCGCGCTGTTTCCTGCGCGACCTCGGCTCGCTCAACGGAACTTACGTCAACGGGCAGAAGGTTCAGGAAGCTTATTTGCGAAATGGTGACAGGATTCAGGGAGGCCAAACCGTTTTGGCCGTCGAAGTCAGCGCCGATCAGTTTCCGGCGCACCCTGAATTGCCACCGACGCAGCCCGCCATCGTTATCGTCGAATGTCTCAACTGCGGCGCGCGAGATCAGGCCGAGGCTGCTTCGCCAGACGAACGTATGTCCTTTCTCTGTGAAGACTGCCGCACCGAGTTGCGCCGTCAACCGCAGCCGATTCCCGGCTATGAGATGGTAAAGGTTCTCGGACGCGGCGGGATGGGCTGCGTCATGCTCGCGCGGAACCTTCAGACGGGCGAGGCCGTTGCGATTAAGACGCTGCTGCCGGAAGTGGCTGTGAGCGATCAGGCGCTGCGTCGCTTCATGCGCGAGATAGATGTCGCCGCCGCGCTGCAACATCCGCATATCGTTCGCTTCATAGATCGCGGCACGAATAAGGGCGTCGTGTATCTCATCACCGAATTTGTCGAAGGGGCTGATGCCGCTCGGCTCGCGGATGCGCGCGGCGGGCGACTTCCCTATCAGGAAGCCGTCAAAATCATCGCGCAGTCGCTTGATGCGCTTCAGTTCGCGCACACCAAGGGTTACATTCACCGCGACATCAAGGATCAAAACATTCTAGTCTCCGGCACATGGCCCAACTTCACCAGCAAGCTCACGGACTTCGGCCTCGCCAAGAGTTTTACACAAACGGGCATGAGCGGCGTGACGATGGCGGGCGACGTGGCGGGCACGTTCGCCTACATGCCGCCCGAACAGATCAGGGACTTTCGCAACGTGCGCCCCTCTTCAGACATCTACGCAATGGGCATGACGGCCTACAGCCTGCTGACAGGGGCAATCGCTTTAGACCTTTCACCACGCGCCAACGTCGCCGAAACAGTTAAATCAATTTTCGAGAAACCCATCATCCCCATTCGCCATCGCGTCCCCGAAATTCCGGACTCGGTCGCGCAGGTCATCGAGCGCGCCCTCGCCAAAGATGCCGCTCAGCGCTGGCCTTCTGCCGAAGCCATGCGCGCAGCTTTATTGCAATCCTTTTGATTATTAACGACCTGTACGGGTCGCCTGCGCTTGACACTTCACTTAAGCCACGTATAATTTCCCCCGCTACACGGGCCGGTAGCTCAGTTGGTAGAGCAGCTGACTCTTAATCAGCGGGTCACTGGTTCGAGCCCAGTCCGGCTCATAATTTATACGCAATAAGTTAAGGGGAGCTTTCTAGCTCCCCTTATTCTTTCAGGCAGATAATTGGCAGACTGCGCTCGAAAATTCCCAATTTATTGTTCTACTGCAATAGCAAAGCTCCTCATCCAGCGGTCGTATCGCCGCCGAGCAGTGTCAACACCTCGCCTGTCACGTAGCTCGAATCTGCTTCGGACGCGAAGAAGACGAAGGCTGGCGCGATCTCCTCTGGTTGCGCGGGGCGCTTCATGGGTGTGTCTGCGCCGAACTTGGCGACCTCTTTGGCTGGCTTGTCTGATGGATTGAGCGGCGTCCAGACAGGGCCGGGCGCGACGCAGTTGACGCGGATTCCCTTCTCCACGAGATTCTGCGCCAGAGATTTAGTGAAGGCGTGAATCGCGCCTTTCGTCGCGGAATAGTCTAATAGTTCCTTGTGGCCTTCAAGCCCAGTTATCGATCCGGTGTTGACGATTGAGCTTCCTTTCTTCAAATGCTCAAGCGCCGCTTTCGCCATGTGGAAATAACCGTAGATGTTCGTCTTGAAAGTTCTGTCCCATTGCTCATCTGAAACATCTTCGAGCGATTTCTGCCCCTGCTGGAAGGCCGCGTTGTTGACTAGAATATCCAGTTTGCCAAACTCCCGAACGGTTTGTTTGACCGCTTGACGACAAAACGCGGCCTTCCTGACATCTCCCGGAATCAGCAGAGCGCGACGGCCCTCAGCTTCGACGGCCTGCTGTGTCTCAACGGCGTCCGATTGCTCTACTTTCAGGTAGACAATCGCCACGTCTGCTCCTTCGCGCGCATAGAGAACCGCGACGGCGCGACCGATGCCGGAATCGCCGCCCGTAATCAGCGCGACTTTCCCCAGCAGCTTGCCTGAGCCTTTGTAGAGCGGCGCTTCGTATTCCGGCCTCGGCCTGATCTTCGATTCTATTCCCGGCTTCTCCTGATGCTGCGGCGGCATCAGCGACTTCGGCTGCTGTTGTGTGCGGGCTTCGGCGCTTCTTTTATCTGCGCCCGCGCCCTTAACACTTTTCGCTGCCGTCTTCTTCGCTACACCATCGTTCTTTTGTTTACTACTCTTCGCAGTTTTCCGCTTGCTGGTATTTGCCATCGCCCTTCGCCTTCCCCCGATTGCTCGAATTCAAAATCTCAAGAACCTTCCAACGCTTCTTCATCCTCGTCTTCCGTGACTTCTTCGTTTGTCAACTCAGCTTCGTTGAGCCGGGCAAGCATCCACTGGCGGAAGATGTCCGCCTCTCGTCCTTTGCCTGTCCAACGCGCGCGGTCGAACATGACAAGCGCCATCGAAAGAGCGTGATGCTGACCTGCGCGATCCTGCGCGAACTCGAATTGCCGGTAGAGCCGGTCGATCAACTCAACGCTCTGACGGGCGGTCTCCTCATCCTTGAAGCCGAGCTTATTGGCGAAGAACTTGGAATAGACATTCATCGGATGAGCCGTCGAGGTGTAGAGGTCAAAGTAACCTTTCACCAATCCTGACTCCTGAAGCACCGACCCAACGTAGCTGGGACGCGCGCCCGTAATGATGGCGAGGTCTTCAATCTCGTTCATCCCCGAAAGATAAAGCGCGATGATTTGATCTTTCCGGGAGACTCGACTGCGACGCCGCTCCGCACCCGTATCCTTCTCTTTTTGTTTCGCTGCTGTACTCATGGCTTACTCCTACTTTCAGTTGAACGCTGTGGTGCGACCTGTTTCTTCTTTTGGTCGCCCCGGTGGTTCGTTCGTTAACTTTTGCGGTAAAGCTCAAGCCCCAATTCTTACATACACACCCGCTTCGACGTTCGGGTTTCTAACATCCGGGACATCCAAACATACTCGAAATGTTCGCTTATGACTCACATTTCCGGCACAAAGATATTCATCATCTCAACCAGCAAAGATGATGCCGTGCAAGATGTCTGCCGTTCCAAATAGTGAAGCCCTCAAGAGGTTTCAATTTAGTGTGTGGAATGGGGAGAGTCACCACAGAGGCACTGAGAACACGGAGGATGCACGGAGGCTTCTCTTTCTCTGTGCCACCTCTCGTCCTCTGTGTCTCTGTGGTGAATGCCTCTCACCCATCACTCAACTGAGAATTACTCTAACTTTTCGACGAACTTTTAGAAGCTGTCTTTTTTCGATGAATTTTCTTTCTCGCGCCCTCTCCAACCATCTCCGCCGTGTGACCTGTCACAGCGAACTCATCTTTGAGCTTCTGCAACAGCCACAGAGGTTTTCCCTTCTCTGCGCGGCCTTTCATCCTGAACAGTCGCCACTCGCCCTTCAGTCGCTTGCCGGACAAACGAAATCGAAGAGAGCCTTTGTCCCAGCCTTCAACCGGAGTTCCTTCCGTCATTTCAAACGTCCCGATGTCCCAGCGATAAACCTGTCCCGCGCCGTAATGCCCCTCGTTGATTTCGCCGGTGAACGTGAGATAGGAGACCGCATGATCTCCCACCTCCACAGCCAGCCGCTTCATGCCCGGATCGAGCGACGGGCCTTTCGGGACAGCCCAACTCTTCAACACGCCGCCCATCTCCAAACGGAAATCCCAGTGCAGATGGCTGGCGTGATGCTCCTGTATGACGAACCTTGATTCACTCTTCACAGCACCCGTCCTGCTCCGGCGTTAATCAGACGACTGCCCATTGTCGCTGTTGCCGGTGCGCCACCATGCGGCGAGAGCAAGCCCGGAACCAAGCAGGAGCGCGCCCGTGATAAGCGGATGCAGCGTTGCCTTCGTGTACAGGCTGCTTTCCGCAACATGGCCGTGATAGCCGCCGCGCTCTCTTAAATCTTCGGACGCATCATACAATCCGTCTTTCCGACCTTCGGGCGATGGCTCTTCGGTCTGCTGTATGTCAAAGAGCGCGGCTTCCATCACCCTGTCCGTCAGTCGCGGCGCGTATTTGCCGCTGATGGAGATGGCCTTGCCGCCCACGCCGACGAAGACATCACGCTCCGGATGCTCCGCGCTGTAGAGAATCGCTTCCGCCACAGTCTCCGGCGCATAAACCGGCGGCGGGTTCTGCGGCTCGACGGGCAGATAATTTTTCGCGTGATCCTTGTAAGGCGTGTCAATCGCGCTCGGCTTGATGAGGGTGACGGAGATGGGCGCGCCTTCCTCTTCCAGTTCCATTCTGAGCGCATCCGTGTAACCTTTGACCGCGTGCTTCGAGGCGCAGTAAGTTCCCTGTAGCGGGATGGCGCGATCCGACAAAGAGCTTCCGACGTTGACGATTGCGCCGCCGCGCCGTCGCAGGTGTTCGGCGGCGACGCGCGAGCCGTGAACCAATCCCCAGTAGTTCGTCTCAAAAAGCTGGCGATGATCGTCCATCGAAACATCCAGCACGCGCCCGTAGATTGAAACGCCCGCATTGTTGACCCACGTGTCGAATCCGCCGAAATTCTGAACGGCGGCGTCACTGATGCGCCTGACCTCCTGTTCCTGCCCGACATCTGCGACGACCGAAACGGCCTCGCCGCCCGCCGCCACAATCTCATCACGTAATTGGCGAAGCGCATCTTCACTTCGCGCCGCGAGGACGAGTTTTGCTCCCTGCTGTGCGGCCATTCTTGCCGTCACCAAACCGATCCCGCTTGAAGCGCCTGTGATGACGATTACCTGTTCGCTCAGTTTCTTGAGTTGCACTACTGCTTCCCCCTTTGTTTGAATGAACCGAATGTTGGTTGATGCTGAGATTATAGATAATAATCGTTGATTGACGAATGGCGGAAGAGGGATTCGGAAAAGCAAAACCGGCAGCCCTGCGATTTGCAAGACTGCCGGTTTGCCGACGTGCCCGGCTCGACCTTTATGTTCGGTAAGGGTCGTGGGTTTGTGGATAGCCGGGCGACGTGGGAGACCTTTTGTTTATCGCACTCTGGCTGCGACCTCTACCTTTTGAGATTTCGCGCCGCCATTCGCAATCGGCTGCTCTCTGGCCGCCTGATTTTCAGCATCCGATTTATACAACTCGCGCCCGTCGCTGCCTCTGACCATCCAGACCTGTGAGAGAAAATACTGGTCGCCGTATTGATTGAAGACCAGCTTTTCCTGCGTGGCTTTCCCGTTTCCCTTTGCCGTGATGGCTCTGGGCGTTTGAGCAATCGCGTTGTGTTGGCCGTCTTGGCTTCGGACGAGCACGGAATTCGGCGTCAGGCGTTTGACGCTGTACTCGCCAGCCGGAAGCGTCTGACTTCCGACTTGAAACTCGAACGGGATGTTAACTTCGAGTTTGCCACTCGATTGCGCCTGAACGGAGACGACCGTCATCAAAAGTGCGAGGCTCAGCATTGCGAACGTGCTATAAAGTTTCTTTTTCATCATGAACTCCTTTGTTCCTCTGTTAGGCGGCGGTCGCTGTTTGACCGCTGGCCGGATTATTTTTCTTCAGTGCGCGCGTGACCTCTTAATCAATCGCTCGCCGCCGACTCTTTATGTTTGCTATCCGATGATTCCTGTCCAGTAGAACCGCTGGACAGTTTCCACATAGAGCGAACAGCGTGCCAGAAGGTTTGGGATTGCAGCGAGAGGGCCAGCCAGCGGGAGAAACTACTGAAAGCCTTTGACTTAACTTTCGATGAAGGAGTGCATCGCCAGTCAGGGCTTTCCCGAGCGAGGTAGCGAATTTCTATCCGATAAGATAGCTTGTCTATCCGCACAGATAGACATTCGCCCGAAAGTTTCGACCCTGGGCCATTTCGGACTTTTATTTTTTCGGCTCTAAGCGTGAGGCGGCCACGATGTTCAGAAAGATTCTCGCATGGTGCGTTCACCTGTACACGGCGCTGGGGCTGGTGGCAGCCGCAGGCATCGCCGTCCTCATCGTGCGTGGCGGAGACTCATCGTTTCACGCGGCGCTCTGGCTGATGCTGGTGGCAACGCTGATTGACTCGACCGACGGATGGCTGGCCCGCCGCGCACGCGTCAAAGAGTTTGCGCCGAGCTTTGATGGACGCAGGCTCGACGACCTGATTGATTTTCAAACTTACACCTCGCTTCCCCTGCTGCTCATCTGGCGCGCGGAGATTCTGACGGGCGCGCAAAGCTGGTGGCTGCTGCTGCCGCTTGTCGCCAGCGCCTACGGGTTTTCGCAGGTCAACGCCAAAACCGACGACGGCTTCTTCCTCGGCTTTCCTTCATACTGGAACATCGTCGCCTTTTATCTTTACCTGCTGCGACCGCCCGCGTGGGTCTCGCTGGCTCTCATCATCGCGCTTTCATTGCTGACGTTTGTTCCCTGGCGCTATCTCTACCCGTCGCAGCGCGCGCCTTACAGCCGTTTGACGAATCTGCTGGCGGTCATCTGGGTCGCGTCCCTGCTGATGATTCTGGCGCGTTGGCCCGGTGAGTCAAGATGGCTGATTCTCGTCTCCCTGACGTTTCCGCTCTATTACATGCTGATATCATGGTCGCTCACCTTTCGTCGCTGGCGCGCAAATCGTTGAGCCGCAATCAAAGACAGAAAGAATGGACAGGATTAACAGGATTAGCAAGATTAAGATAATTAAGAACGATTAATAAAGCTTGATGCTTCTTCTCTTCCTCCTGTTAATCCTGTAAATCTCTATCTATTTCTTCCGTGTTCGATTTCGTTCATTGGATTGCAAAGTTGCAAAATAATTTGGATTGACGCGGGGTTCAGCGCGGCTTAGAATCCGCGTCAATTGACGGATGCTGAATGTGTCCGTTTAAGTGTCAGATGAAGTGAGGCATCTGGCACGTCTCCTTAAATGTGAGAAAAGAGAGCGGTGAGGCTTCCAAAGGCTTCGCCGCTTTCCTTTTGCCTCAAAGTAGTTTTCCAAGCGAGCCTTGTCAACGGCCATAGCTATATTGTACTTTGCATCGCCGTAGCCTAATCTGCACGGAAGATCGCTTTTGCACAATTACGACCGGAGACCCCAAATGAAACGCTGTCCGACATGCGGCTTGAATCTTGACGACTCGCAGACCTATTGCACGAATGACGGGACGCCTCTCGTCGCCGAAAAATCTTACGACCCGCAGGCGACGATGATTATTCCGCCCGACAGCGTACCAACAGCGCAGCCTCCATCGGCCAAGACTCCGCCGCCGCAGACAGGCTGGCAACCCCCTGCACGCCCAACGGCTCCACCCGCCTATGGCTCGCCGCCGCAAATGAATTATGGGCAGCAGGCAGGAGGAACGCGCCCCGGCAAATTCATTCCCGGACTTATCGGCGGCGCAATCGCGGGCATCCTCTCTCTCTTCGCTGGCTTTCTGTCGCCGGACGTTTTTATCATCTTCAGCTTCTTCTGTGTCGTGTGGGCTTTTCTCGGAGGGGCCGTGGCGTCGAAGTTGTATATCAATCGTTCTCCCGTTCCTGTCAGGACGGGCGAGGGCGCAGTCATGGGCGTGATTGCCGGGGCAATCGGCGCGGTTATTTATCTGGTTCTGGATACACCCATCGCCTACTCGATTCACGGCGACTACATTCAGATGGTGGCTAACCAGCAACCTGAGAAAATCAGCGCCGGAGCATTTTTTGCTTTATCCGGTCTGGCGGGAGCGGTGATGATTTTCGGATTTTCAATCATCGGCGGGCTTGTCGGTGTGCCGATGTTCGAGAAGCGAAAAGGCTATCCTGCCGGTATGCCGCCACCGCCGCCGGGATACGGAGTGCCACCGCCGGGCGGCTACAGGTGAGATTCGTTTCCCTCTTCAATCCAATTCGTCAATCTGGAGTCCGACCGGCTCGGCTCCCGCGCCACGGATTCCGTCTATCACTTTGGCGACTTCGCCATATGCGATCGATCTCGGCGCTTTGATGAAGACGGTGCGCTCGATTCGTTTCTCTTCAGGTAGATCAATCCTGTCTATCAGGCCACGCCTGTACACATGCATCTCCAGTCGTCTTTGAAAAAGCTCGGACAGTTTCGCGCTCAACTTCCCTGTATCATTAACTGACCCCATCCCGCCGATTTTATTCAATTCAAGCGCGCCGTCCTGTTTGATGGTGACGACAAGCGTCAGGATACTGCCTTCGGGCGGCGGGCCTTGTGTTGGCTGGGGAGGCTCAGGGATGAGCGCCTTAAAGCGGCTCGGCTTCGTCGGCGTCACCACCATAAAGATGATGAGCAGCACCAGCAGAACATCTATCAGCGGTGTGACATTGATGTAAGGCACAGCATTGTTCTTTAGCTTCTCTGCGCTCATAGACCTGAACTCGTTTCTTTTAGTTTTACCATTCGCTTAGACAGACTGGCAGACAAACACTGGCCTGCCAGCATCAAGCCTTTACCGGCGATCATCATCTATTCAGCTTGTCGGTTTCTTAGACACTCGGCGATTGGAAAAGTTCCGCGACAATCATCGCTTGCTCATTCGCTCGATGATGATGCGCGCGACGGTCGGGATAATCTCTCGCTCGCTCGAATGGTCTGTGGTGAACGTGACGAGGACGAAGCGCGAGCCGTTAGGCATCTCGATGTAAGCAGCATCGTGCCGCGTGGTGCTGGTCCATCCGGCTTTCGACCAGAGACGTGCCCCCGGAGAGAGAGCTATCGCCGTGAAGCCATGCGCCTGATCGTCCGTGTCATTACTCTTTCCAGAATAATCGCGTTTCATCAACTCCATCATCGCCGTGCTTCGCGCAGGCGTCACGGCGCGAGAGGTCGCAATCTCGGCGAGCAGGCGCGCTGTCGCGTCGGTCGTCAGCTTGTTGCGATTCTCGCCCTTCGTGCCGCGAAACAATTGCTCGCGCCCATACGGGCCTTCGCAATAAGTTTTCTGGTTGACGTTGATTTTCGTGTAGCCTAAATCCGCGAAATAGCGGTTGACAGTGTTTCTCTTCTCCGCCCACTTCTTCAGTTCAGCCCCTTTCAATTCCGGCCCGCTTGTCGTGCCCGTGATAACGTCCAGGACAAAGCTCGTCGCATCGTTTGAGGAATCAACGATCATATCTTTGAGCGCGCGTCTTAGCTCATCCGTCTCCTTTATTTTCCCATCTTCGAGCAGGCGATGAGCCATCACAAGGTAAAACATCTTGACCACGCTCGCCGGATAAATCGGCTCAGCGCCGCGAAAACTGGCCTGAAGCGGGCGCTGCGGGTCGCTCAAGTCAATCAGCGTGATTGCCAGATTGCTCTCCTCAAGTTTTTTGTCTTTGTACTTCTCAAGCGTCGCCCGCGCTGCTTCGTTGACCAGCTCCTGCAAGGCCGGGTCAGGAGTCAAATTGAGGTTTCCATTCTGCGCCGATGAAGTTGGGGTCAGCGATAAAAGCAGACAGACGAGAAGAGTTATACAGAAAGATTTAAGGGCCATACCGGGTTGATCCTTTCCGCTGATTTTCAGGAAGTCTTAGTGACTGGAGAAGCGCTTCCAATAATGAGCGTATTTGAGAAATCTATCAAGACCTGCGAGCTGGCCCATGAAGAAACAATTGATTATCGCAAATCCTCATTGTCACACTTCACGTTTTAGATTATAAGGCATGGTATGGAGCAACCAACGCGTGAAGGTCTGGTCAGAGGAATACGCAGGTGGGATTTGGTGGCCGTCGTCATTAACGGCGTCATCGGCGCGGGCATCTTCGGTTTACCGTCAAAGGTCTACAGCCTTATAGGCAGCTACAGCCTGATTGCGTTTGCGGTCTGCGCGCTCGTCGTCACGCTTATCATTCTCTGCTTCGCAGAGGTGGGCAGCCGCTTCGACGCGACGGGCGGCCCATATCTGTACGCGCGTGAAGCGTTCGGCTCGCTCCTCGGCTTCGAGGTCGGATGGCTGCAATGGCTCGCGCGCATCACGGCCTTTGCAGCCAACATCAATCTGCTCGTCGGTTATCTGGGCTTCTTCTGGCCTGCGGCTGGCGCTGAACCCTGGCGCACGCTCATCATCACCGGGGTTGTCCTTGCGCTCACCGTCATCAACATCGTCGGCGTCCGCAATGCAACGGTCTTCGGCAACTTCTTTACCATCGGCAAGCTGATTCCGCTCGTTCTCTTCATCGCCGCCGGGCTGTTTTTTATCAACACCGCAAACTACTCCTTTGGAGAGCAGCCGGGGGTGCAGCAACTAGGCTACGCCACATTTTCGACCTCAGTGCTGCTTTTGATTTACGCCTTCACGGGTTTTGAGATGGCCGTCATTCCGGCAGGCGAAGTTCAGAATCCGCAACGAAACATTCCGTTTGCGCTGCTGACGGCAATCGGCGTGATTGCTGCGCTCTACATCCTGATTCAATTTGTCTGCATCGGGACGCTGCCCGGTCTGGCTAACTCGACCAGACCGCTGGCTGACGCGAGCAGTAATTTCATGGGCACGGCGGGCGCATTGATTATCTCAGCCGGAGCGATGATCTCAATCACCGGGAATCTGAGTTTGCTGATTCTCGCCGGATCGCGGATTCCCTTTGCGATGGCGGAGCAAAAACAACTGCCGGGCATCCTCTCATCAACGCACGAGCGCTTTCGTACGCCTCATTTCGCCATCCTGCTGACTGCGGCGATCATGCTGACGCTGGCGCTTTCAGGCACATTCATCTATGCCCTGACGATCAGCGCGATTGCGAGGCTGCTGACTTACGCTGCGACGTGCGCTGCCTTGCCGAGATTTCGCCGGATGAGCGACGTTCCACCGGCGAAATTCAAAGCGCCTGCGGGAATTTTCGTTTCAATAGCCGCGCTCGTGCTGGCCGGATGGCTGCTCTCGAATAGCTCAGGCGGCGAAGCGCGCGATGCCGGGATTGCGGCGGGACTCGGCCTCTTAATCTATTTTGCTTACAGGCTGAGCAGGCGTAAGAGCTTTCCAATAGATGAGGTCACGCGACAGGATAATTAGCTGTACATTATAATGGCGCTAATTACAGCAAATCTTAAGAAAGGGATGTGATGGAATACAGCGCCCTCAATCTCAATGAAAAACTCGGAAAGTTTTCAGACCATTGGTCGCCAAAGATTATCGCGGAGATGAATGATTACCACTTCAAGCTGGCCAAATTTCAGGGCGAGTTTGTCTGGCATAGCCACGCGGACACGGATGAGGTCTTCATCGTGCTTGATGGGCAGATGGCTATTGAATTCCGCGACGGTCGGGTTGATCTCAAAGCAGGAGAAATGTTCGTCGTTCCAAAGGGCGTCGAGCATAAGCCTGTGGCCGAGAGCGAGTGTAAAGTGATGCTCGTCGAACCTGCTGGCACGATTAACACGGGCGAGGCCGGTGGCGTTTTGACGGCGGAAGATAACGTCTGGATATAACCTGTCTTTTCTTCTCTTCTTCGATTTAGCAAACTTTGGATACCTTAATTGAAAACTTGCGCGCGGCTGTCGGGCGCGAGGCCGTGCTAACCGAAGCCGATGAGTTGCTCGTCTTCGAGTGCGACGGGTTGCCGCAGCACAAGTATCCACCACGCGCAGTCGTCTTCCCTGATTCAACGGAAGAGGTCGCAGAGATTCTGCGCGTGCTGGCGCGCGAGGGCGCTGCGTTCGCTCCGCGCGGCGCAGGCACAGGCTTGTCAGGCGGCGCGCTGGCCGTCAACCGGGGCGTCGTCATTGAACTGGCGCGCATGCGCCGCCTGCTCAAACTCGATGCTGAAAATTGTCTGGCGCGCGTGGAAACCGGCATGGTCAACGCACACTTGTCTCGCGCCGCAGCAGTTCATGGCCTGCATTACGTTCCCGATCCGTCGAGCCAGATGACCTGCACCATCGGCGGCAACATCGCCGAGAACGCGGGCGGCATTCATTGCCTCAAGTATGGAACGACGATTGACCACGTACTCTCACTTCGCGTCGTGCTGGCCGGAGGCGAGATTATTGAGCTTGGCGGCAACGCAGGAACGGACGCGATTAGCTACGACCTGCGCGGCGTCTTCGTCGGTTCTGAAGGGACGTTCGGCATCGCCACCGAAGCGACCTTGCGCCTTGTTCCGCTTCCATCGGCTATCAGGACGCTGCTCGCGGATTTCTCGAATGTCGACGACGCAAGTCGTGCTGTTTCGGCCATCATCGCTGCCGGGTTGATTCCGGCGGCGCTGGAGATGGTTGACGGCGCGACGATTCGCGCGGTCGAAGCTAGCGTGTTTGCGGCTGGCCTGCCGTTGGATGCAGAGGCGGCGCTGTTGATCGAGCTTGATGGATTGGAAGCCGGGTTGGATGAAGAAGCTCATCGGGCTGAAAGTCTCTGCCGCCAGTACGGTGCGCGCAATGTGCGTCTTGCCGGAGATGAAACGGAGCGCAAGAAGTTCTGGGCGGCACGCAAAGGGGCGTTCGGCGCGATGGGACGCATCTCGCCGGATTTGATGTTGCAGGACGCCGTCGTTCCCCGCTCGCGTCTCCCTCAAGTGCTCGCAGACATTTACAGCATCGGCGCGAAATACAATCTGCGCCTTGCCAACCTCTTTCATGCAGGCGACGGCAATCTGCATCCTGTCATCTGCTTTGACTCGCGCCAACCCGATGAGGTCATGCGCGTCAAAGAAGCCGGGCGCGAGATTATGGAGACGTGCGTTCGTGCGGGCGGAACGATCACAGGCGAGCACGGCGTCGGTTTGGATAAGAGCGACTACCTGCCGCTCATCTTCAACGCAGACGACATGGACATCATGCTTCGCGTCCGCGCTGCTTTCGACCCCACCGGACTCTGCAATCCCGGCAAGATTATTCCGACGCCACGCACTTGTAGCGAAGCGCGTACCACAAAAAAGTGGTCAGTGGTCAGTGGTCAGTGGTCAGTTAAGACCTTAACGCAGAGCGTTGACTCTTTAACCTTAGGGGTCAAGACCATCGACACTCAATCACTGACTACTGACCACCGACCACTGACCACTGATTCTGAAGACGCGAGCAATCTTCTTGCTCAGATTGTAGGCGCAGAGAATGTTGATGTTTCGCTGCGTCGCGTCGCCGTGTCTCCGCGTCTCGAAGCATCTCCGCACCTCGTAGTTGCTCCCGCATCTGCCGGTGAAGCGTGCGAAGTGCTGCGTCTTGCGGCAAGCTGTGGCTGGGCAGTTGTTCCGGCGGGCGCGTTGACGTGGCTCGATGCGGGGAATTCGCTCAGCCGTGTTGATGTCATCGTCAGCACCAGACGGATGCAGCGCATCATCGAGCATGAACCCGCCGACCTCGTGGCAACAGCCGAAGCTGGGGTGACGCTCGATGCGCTCAACACAGAGCTTAGTCGCGCGGGGCAATGGCTGGCGCTTGATCCGCCGGATGATGGAAGGGCGACTATCGGCGGAGTCGTCGCCACCGGCATGAGCGGCGCGCAAAGCTACGGCTACGGCGCTCCACGCGGTTCTGTGATAGGGATGCGCGTCGCTATCAGTGATGGAAGAATCATCAAGGCGGGCGGGCGCGTGGTGAAGAACGTCGCGGGCTACGATCTCTGCAAACTGTTCACTGGCAGCTACGGCACGCTTTGCCTGATTCTCGAATTAACCTTCAAGCTGCGGCCAAGACCTGTGCGAACCGCTACTGTTGTAGCCGACGGGACGCTTGATTCCCTGCTGCGCCTTGCCCGCGCAACGCTCGACGCTAGACTGTTGCCCGTCGCCATTGAGTTGCTCTCGCCCAGCGTAGCCAAACAACTTGCCGTTGCCAACGATGGCGTGCATCCGTCGCTGCTCATCCGCTACGCCGGAATGCCTGAGACAGTTGATTATCAAGTCAAGCAAACTCTCAACTTGCTCCAGAGCGACCCGGCGATTGCCGATTGCTCCAGCATTGAAGAGGACGCAGGCTGTTGGCGCGGGCTGTCGGCTCTTCCTCTGGAAGAAGCTCATGAGTTGGTCTGGCGCGCGAGCCTGTCGCCGAGCGAGTTGGGGACATTCCTTGAGCGAGCGATGAAAGACGGCGGGACAGCATTCTCTTCATCATCGCTCTGGCATGCTGGCCTCGCAGATGGAAGATTGCGTGTGATGAATACTTCAAGCGAAGGCGCGGATGCATGTGCGGCCTCGCTCGAAAGATTACGCGTCAGCGCACGCGCGGCTCACGGCGCGATCGTCATCGAAAAGGCTTCGCCGGAAATCAAGAATTCTATTGACGCGTGGGGCGCGCCTGAGTCAAATGTATCCTTGATGCGCCGTGTGAAAAAGGAGCTTGACTCAAACGATATGCTCAGTCCGGGTAGATTCTTCAAGAAGATTTGAGAGTGCGCCCGTTTCCGCTTTACTATTTTAGGCCCAGACCGAATCGAACAGCACAAATGAGACCAATCAAAGCTATGATGAAAAGATTCCCGCTCGCCTTCCTTTTGCTGGCGCTGCTCGGCGCGCCCGGCGCTTCGCTTTCACAGTCAAGCGTCACGCGAGCCACAGTTCCCGGATGGCGTGAGCCTGTGCGCGCGCCGCACGCGATGGTGGCTTCGACCAGCCGCCTCGCCTCGCAAATCGGGGTGGACGTGATGAAGCGCGGCGGCAACGCGGTTGATGCGGCAATCGCTGTGGCTTTTGCTCTCGCCGTAGTTTACCCGGAAGCTGGCAATCTCGGCGGCGGCGGGTTCATGCTGATTCGTTTTCACGATGGCAAGACGATTGCGATTGATTATCGCGAGGTCGCGCCGCTGGCTGCCACGCGCGATATGTATCTGGATGCACGCGGCGAAGTAATCAAAGGTGAAGGCTCTTCAACCGTCGGCTATCGCGCTCCCGGCGTGCCCGGAACTGTCGCTGGACTGGAACTGGCGCTCAAAAAATATGGCTCCGGCAAATTCACATGGAGACACCTTATCGAGCCAGCACGAAAACTGGCGGTGCAAGGTTTCACACTAAGCTATCGCATCGCGGGAACGTTGAAAGATAACGAGCGAAAGCTCTCGCAATACGAAGACAGCCGCAAGATTTTTCTCAACGGCGGTAATCAATTCAAAGAAGGAGACGTGCTGCGCCAGCCTGAACTCGCGGCGACGCTGCAACGGTTGCAACGCGGAGGAGCAAACGAGTTTTATAGAGGCTTGACCGCACGCCTGATTGCGGAAGACATGCGCCGCCACAACGGTCTCATCACGCTTGAAGATTTACGTCGCTACACGCCGAAGGAGCGCACGCCGCTCCGCAGCACTTATCGCGGCTACGAGATTATCTCCATGCCGCCGCCGTCTTCAGGCGGAGCGGTGCTGATGGAGATGCTCAATATTCTGGAAGGCTACGACATACCTGCGATGAACCCCATGTCGTCGGAGAAATATCATCTGGTGATCGAAGCCATGCGGCGCGCGTATGCTGACCGCGCGGAATACATGGGCGACCCTGATTTCGGGAAGATTCCATTCGCCGCGATGATTAGCAAGAGCTACGCGGTGCGACAGCGAAGCACCATCAAATTAGATCGCGCATCGACGAGCGAGGAGATTCGCGGCGGGCATCCTGAAGAGAACCAAACCGGCCAGACCACGCATTTCTCAATCATTGACCCGGCGGGTAACGCGGTGGCGAACACTTACACGATTAATGATCTTTACGGATCGGGCGTGACGGCCAAAGGCACGGGCATTCTCTTGAATGATGAGATGGACGATTTTACGGCTAAACCGGGGACGCCGAATCTCTGGGGAGTGATTCAGGGCGAGCGCAACAGCATCATGCCTGGAAAACGCCCGCTCTCTTCGATGACGCCGACGATTGTCCTGAGAAAAGACGGCACGCTCTGGTTCGCGGTCGGAGCGCGAGGCGGTGCGAGAATCATCAATGCTGTGCTGCAAGTCGTCATTAATGTCGTGGATCACGGCATGAACATTCAGCAGGCCCTTGACGCGCCGCGCATCCACCATCAATGGTTTCCAGACCAGGTTCGCTACGAGCCTTACGGTCTTTCGTCAGACACTATACGAGCGCTCGAATCGCTCGGCCATAAGCTCGAAGCAGCCACAAGCCCGCGCAACATCGCCAGCGCCGAAGGCGTGATGATCGAAGAAGGAACAAACATGCGTCTGGGCGCAAGCGACCCGCGCAACGACGGCGTGCCGATTGGCTATTGAGGAAGGATGAACGCGGAACGATGAATGCACTAGTGAAGACAGCAGCTTTTCATTTCATCGTTCATCGTTCCACGTTCCGCGTTTTATTATGGCTTCGTCCCAACTGACAAGCGTGCTGGCAGGTGAAGAAGACAAGTTGCTGGCTTGTGTTCATTGCGGCCTGTGTCTTGAGGCGTGCCCGACGTATGTTCTGACGGGCGATGAGAACGATAGCCCGCGTGGGCGTATTTACCTGATGCGGGCGGTTGAAGAAAATCGGCTTGCGCCTGATTCAAATGCGTTTCGCCGTCATATCAATCGCTGCCTGGGTTGCCGCGCGTGCGAGTCTGTTTGCCCGGCGGGTGTCGAGTACGGACAACTTCTTGAAGCCGCTCGCGCTGATCTGGAACAAACGCCTGTCGAGCGGCGCAGCTTGCGCGATCGCCTACTACGCTTCACGCTTCGCCGCATCTGGGTTCATCCTGCGCGCCTGCGCTTCGCTTTCGCACTCGCACGCACGTTGCGGAACATGCGGCTGCCCCGGTTGCTGATTAAATCTCGCCTCGCGCGTCTCGTCTCGCCGCGATTGGAATTTGCGCTGGCTCTTCTCGATAGCTCTCGCTCGACAAGACGAATCGAAGATAGAAGGAAACCTCAGCTGGATTCAAGTTCAACGAAAGCTCAGGCGCTGCTCTTCAAAGGCTGCGTGATGGAAGGACTCTTTGCACGCGTCAATCGTGCGACCGTGCGCGTGCTTGAGGCTAACGATTGTGCGGTGCGTGTTCCCGGTGAGCAGGTCTGCTGCGGCGCGCTTCACGCCCACGCAGGCGATTTGGAGGGCGCACGCCAGCTTGCGCGGCGCAACATTGATGCTTTCGGTAATGAGGCTGAGACGAAGATTATCACCAACGCTGGCGGGTGCGGCGCGCTGCTCGCCTCTTACGTTCATCTGCTCTCTGATGACGCCGAATATGCCGGGCGAGCACGCGATTTCAGCGCCCGCGTGCGCGACATCAGCCAGCAACTTGAGACGACGGGCATCAGGCAGGGCGCAGAGCTTGAGGGAGAAGTGACGACGTATGATGCTTCGTGTCACTTGCTCTACGGGCAGCACGCGAGCGTTGAACCCGTTGAGATGTTGCGAAAGATTCCGGGCTTGCGCTTTGCGCCGCTGGAAGGAAGCGACGTGTGCTGCGGCGGCGCGGGCGTTTATAATCTGCTTGAGCCGGAGATGTCCGCGCGCATCCTGAACGAAAAGCTGGCGCATATTAAAGAGACGGGCGCGCAAACTCTGGCGACCGGCAATCCCGGCTGTCACATGCAAATCGGCGCGGGAGCGCGGCTCAACGCAATGGAACACCTGCGCGTTTGCCATCCCGTCGAGCTACTGGACGAATCATACGCCCGCGCAGGAATTTATAATCAAGTGATGGGTGGTAAGTAATAGGTGATAGGAAGTACAGAGTTTCTCTTATCACCTATCACCTATCACCCCTGTATTTTCAAACGCGACGCGCCCGCCGATGAGGGTTAATCGCACGTTCCCTTCTCCATCCAGAGCCACGAGGTCTGCGCGCTTTCCTTCTTCAATTGAGCCGTAATCCTGCTCCACACCCAGCAAGCGCGCCGGATTGCTTGAGGCCATTCGCGCTACGTCTTCAATTGGAATGTCGAGTGAGAGCATTGTGCGCACGGCATCATGCATCGTAATGACAGAGCCTGCGATGCTCCCGCGCGCGTTCTGCGTGCGTCCCTGAACGACGCTGATAGTTTCGCCCCAAATGTTGTACTCGCCATCGCCTAATCCTGCGGGCGCGACCGCGTCGCTAATCAGCACGACGCGCGCGGGCGTCTTCGCGCGCAGCACCAGTTTCAGCATCAACGGATCAACGTGAATGCCGTCGGCAATCACGTCGCAACTGACCTCGTCTTTGAGAAGCCCCCAGCCGATTGGCCCCGGCGCTCGATGATGAAGCGGCGACATTGCATTCATAAAATGCGTCATGTGATGCGCGCCCGCAGCGCACGCGTCGTCAAGTTCGTGGATGCCCGCGCGTGTGTGTCCCAACGAAACTATCCAGCCGCGCCTGATCAGTTCTTTAACCAACTCGATTCCGCCGTCAATCTCCGGCGCGACGGTTATCATGTGTTTGGCTGCTGCGTTTTCAGGCATGGCGAGCGCGGCAATGTCCGCCGCATCAGTGAACGAGCGAAAGTGCGCGGGGCGCAGCGCGCCGCACTGCGCGCTGTTGATGAAAGGGCCTTCGTAATGAAGACCGAGCGCGCGAGCCGCAGCAATGGGCTGCGAATCCTGCTCACTCATTAATGTTCCGATAGCGCGGGCCGCGCGCCTGTAATCTTCGACGGGCGCAGGCACGAGCGTCGGCAGCCACGCAGTCACGCCGTTCTGCGCGAGAAAACGCGCGACACGATGGAGGTCTTCCGCTTCGGCTTCCATCGTATCAACGCCGACTGCGCCATGTAAGTGAATATCTATGAAGCCGGGAAGGACGGTCGCGCCTCCAAATTCAAGCGTGTCATCTGCCCGGACATCTTCCATCGCCCCGTGCTCCCAAATGCGCGTGATGCGGTCTCCATTGATGAGCAGGCTGGCGTCTTCGACTACCTTGTGCGGCAGAACTAAGCGCGCATCTTTGAGCAGCAACGACTTTCCATCAATCACTCGACCATTTTCCATGTCGTTATTTAATCACAGAATGAAGCTGAAAGCGTGTGCCCGCAATGCTCTTCCAAACATTGCGGGCACACACCTTTGTTATTCGGATGGACTAATGCTCAGAAAATAAACTTCAGACCGAACTGCATGATGCGTGGGTCGCGGAAGCTTATCACCTGACCGAACGTGGCGGAGTTACGCGCCGTGCTGAGACCTCTAAAGTTCGTGTGATTGAACACGTTGAAGGCTTCGGCGCGAAGTTGAATTCTAACGTTTTCGCTGAACCGAAGATTCTTCGACATCGTAAAGTCAAACCGGGTCGTCGGCGGCCCGTTAACCGCTCCTCTTGGCGCATCTCCGGGTATATTCTGTACGCCCGTGGCGTTCTGTGGCGCAAAGCAAGCCGCGTTGAACCATTGGTCAACTGTATTTGGCGCACCTGCATTCGGGTCACAAAGAAGCAGCGGTCTTCCACCCGCAATCGAGACAGGAATAAAACCTATGCCCGAAGGATCGTAAGTGGCGCTGGTCACAGTCATCGGCAGCCCGGTGAAGTAGCTGACAATGCCCGAAGCCTGCCAGCCTCCCAGAACCTTGCCGACGAAATCTTTCTGCGCTTTCCTGAAGGGCAACTCGTAGATGTAGTTGATGCTCAGGACGTGGCGACGGTCGAGGAGCGCTCTGCCATATTCTGCCCTGATGTTGTTGATGTCCTGCGGCGCGGTGCTGACCGTGGACGTTTGATTGTCCGTCAGGTTATGCGCCCACGTATATGCCAGATTTACTTGAGACGCTTCGGCAAAGCGGTGCTGGGCGAAGACCTGCATGCTGTGATAATTCGAGTTATACCGGGTCTCAAGGATGTTAACCCCACGATAACCGCGGAACGGACGAATCTGGTCAAGAATAGCAGGCGTCGCCGTGAACGCTGTGCCGGGCGTCATACAAAGGGTCGTCACAACTCCCGGCTGCTGAAGCGTATTAGCGCCTGACGCGCACTGGGTTCTGGTAGCCAGACCCGGCGGCAGATCGTTCTCTTCAGCAAAGCCGATCAGGTGCGTGCCTTTCGAGCCATAGTAGCCAACGGTCACAACCGTCTTGCTGCCGAACTGGTGTTGAATATCCAGTGACCAGTGCTGCATGTAAGGCGTCTTGAAGTCCGATTGGATACTACGCGCAAGGACCGGCGCTACTGCCGAAGCCACCACACTCTGTGACGGGGGAACCGGCGAGTCCATAGTTGTGATGGTCGCTGTTTTGGTTTCTTGAAACGGTGGATTGTTTGCCAGAAGCTCGATAGTGCTGACCGGAGTCTGCTCATGATAGATTCCGTATCCGGTGCGGACAGCCGTCGTTCCTTTTCCGAAAGGATCCCATGCCAGGCCGACGCGCGGGGCATAATCATTTTTCGAGACCTGATAAACGTACTTACCGAAGGGCGAAGCAAGCGGGGTGCAGTTAAATGCTGCCGGACCCGTCTGATAGTTTTGAGCATTGACGATTAAGCCGTTGCAGAAATTGCCTGTCCCGGCAACACGGTTTCCAGCACCCGTCACCTGCGGAGCTTGCGCGCGATTCCAGAATTCAGGAACGAAGTTCGAGAGCAGCCCGTTCTTGTCGTAGGCCGGGCCAAAGTAGGAATAACGGACGCCGTAATACAATGTCAGGTTCTTGCGGGCTTTCCATTCATCCTGAGCAAACCATTCAAGGTTTTGCTGGCGAAGGTCAACCTTCACATCGAGCTTCGTTTGCGTAAACGTGACGTTATTGCCCTGTAGGAAGTTAGCAAAACTCTGATAGAGGTTGTTCACAGCCGTGTTGGCAACGCCCGGCGCTCGAACGCTGGCCGCAGTCGCCACAGACGGAATGGTGTTATTGAAGGCGCTAAATGCTCCCTGATTCGTCCCCGACAGCGCGTTCTCGTTTTTCCGGTAGCGCGAATAGACCGCGCCGAATTTCATGGTGTGGTTGCCGCGTATCCAGGCCACGCTGCCACTGTAGTTCTTTTTCCATGAAAAGTTGTCGTAGTTGCTGAAGCCGGTCAGAGGACTAAAGCCCAGAATGCTGACCGATGGGACCACGTCGCGGACGCTTTCATATGGCAGAGGGACGGTAATTGACGAAACTTCCTTAGCTATCAGCCCGAGCGTCTTTGTGAAAATTGCCCCGTAACCATAGGCGTACTGGCCTTCGATAACTACATTAGGGCTGACGATGTAGTTGGTCTGGAGGGTGTGCGTTTTACCGGGAGAATTGGATTCCATCCGGTTGACGAAAGGAAGATTAGAGCGCCCACCAATCGAGCCGTCTGCATCGAGAGTGGGAATCTTGTCGTTTTGAAAACGGTAGAAGGCAGTCCAGTTGTCTGTGAAGCCATGATCTATCTTGAGTATCTCCTGACGGAACTTGGCAATGTTCAAGGTCGGGAAATCAAGTTGAAGGTTCGCGGGATCGGTCGGGTTTGGAATCCTGTTCCAGATTTGATTGACATATTGCTGAGCTACATTGCTGACAGGAACCCTTGAAGTGATCGGCGTTCCGGCAGGCAAGACGTTCGTACAAGTGGTCGCCGAAGAAGCACTGAGGCAGATGTCAACCGGGAAGATTCCCTGCTTCATCAGCGCGGTCGGTGCTGCGCCCGGATTACTGTTACGAGTGGAAATGGTCGGGTAGCGAGTATCGCGTCGCTGCTCTTCAGAGAAGAAGAAAAACGTTCTTTCCAATTTGCGGGTCATGCCGCCCGTGCCTTCGCCAAAGTTGAGGACGTAGACAGGGCCACCAAAAGTAAAGCCGTAGTTGTTATAGCGAAACGGCCTGCGTTTGACCTTACCGTTATCGTCTACGCCGAGCGTAGCTCTCAGCGCCGGGGTTCTGTTGGTAGCAAAGTCATTCGCATTGAAAGCTTCATTGCGAATAAACTCGAACGCGCTGCCATGAAACCCATCTCCGCCCGAGCGAGTAACCACATTGATCTGGCCGCCGCCGCTGCGCCCGGATTCCGCCGGAAACAGGCTGCGCAAGACCTTAAACTCGCTAATGGAATCCACACTCGGATAAGCCTGAATGGTGAGGTTTGAGCCTCGGTCGGTGACATCCGCGCCGTCAACCGTGAAGGTGTTCTGGGTAGTCCTTGCGCCATTGACCGAAATAAGGGTTCTGTTGACCACCTGAGTTTCGGGATTGTTTGTGCCGGTAAAAACCAGATCGTCAAGGTCATTAGAAACACCCGGAGCAAGCGTAACCAGCGAAACAAAGTTGCGGTTATTAATTGAAAGCTCGCGCACCTGATCGCCGTTGATGACGCTCGACACTGCCGGTGTGGCCAACTCGACCGATAACGGGTCGGCTTCGACAGTGACAACTTCGGTGATGTTACCAGCCTCCAACACGGCCTCTACAGGGCGGCGCTGACCCACGTCAACCTTCACCTTGCTCTGCACATATTTTTTAAAGCTGGTCGCTTCCACGCTCACGTCATAGTTGCCACTCGGCAAGTTCGGCACAGAAAATTGCCCGTCTTCGTTTGTAGTGACGGTGCGGACGACCACATTTTTGTCGCTATCGGTAATAGTGACAGTAGCACCGGGAACAGTGCCCTCGTTGCTGTCCTTGACAGTGCCCACGATGCTGCCGGTCGTTTCCTGTGCGTAAACGCTGCCGGTCAAAGCAAGGGCGAAGATTATAAGCAGACCCAGTAGCCCATTTTTCAGATGGTGTCTCATAGCGTGATTCCTCTTTACTAAGGTGACAGATTGGGAAGCCGGAATCGCATCAAAACCTGCACGTCTACCCAAAGGGGATCGAAGTGATTAGATAAAGGTGCAGATTTGAAAACGAACCGGAAGTTTTTTAGAGCAGCTATCGCTTGAAGTGGTATCTGCTCAGATTACGATTGCGCGCAAGTTATACACCGATGCCGCCGCGCACGGCAAGATTTTTATCGCCCGGAGACGATTACTCCGCCCGCAAAGCATTTTGCTTTATCAGAAAACAGTTTCATTGCACTGATTGCGCTGGGGGTGTCGCCTCATCGAAAGCGCCTCGCCGCACGCGCTGGAGGTAATCACCTTCCGGGTTCAGCGGACCTTTGCTAAGCGTAAAATCGTAGGAGAATAAAATTATACCGTCCGCACCCGCTGCGCGTGCGGCGTTTATCTTCTCGATGGCCGACTCTGCCGGGACGCGATAAGCCCCGATGCCCGCCCAGACACGCCCGCCCGATGGCTTCGCCGCCGCGACCGCGCCCTCTATCTGCTTGCGAAACGTCTCCGTGTCGGTGGTGTAGGCCATCGGGCAGGCGACATCGAGCACGCCCATCGAGAGCCAGCGCCGCCAGTCTTGAAACCGCCGCGTGTGGGCATTCTCGTCGTTGGCGAAGACGGCAGCCGAAACCGTCAATCCGGGTTTGCGCTTTTTGACGCCGTAGTAAATACGCTCGACGAGAGAAGTCACCTGTTCGCGCTGGAAGTCTGCGAACTGCTCGCTGTAAGAAGCAGCGGCAGCGAGCGGGTCAGTCTTCAGCGCGGTTTCGAGCAGGCGTCGTTCAGGCGCGCTCAGGCGCGGCTCAAGCCACGCGCGAAAGCGTTCGAGAGACGTGCGGCTGTAGTCGAAGTCCGGACTGGCAAAGCGAACGTAATCGAAGTGGAGTCCGTTCAAATCGTAACGGCTCAGGAGGTCCATCCAGATCGAATAGATGTGCTCGCGCACAGCGGGGTGCGCGGGACTGACGTAGACTCCTTCGAGTTCCGCGCGATTGGCCTTCGACCATTCGACCACCGCTGCGCGATAACGCGGATTGGATGGCGTCATGCTGTAGAGTTCTGCGGCGACGGCGCGAGGCACAGCTAACCATTCAGGCCGGGCGTTGTAGATGTGATCGGGTACTGTCGGCAACTCATCCAGATTGGCCAGAAGATTCGTGTTGACCCACGCGTGGACTTTCAGTCCCCTGCGCTTTGCTTCCGTCAGCGTCACGGCGAGCGGGTCAAAGTCGGCGGGCTGATCTTTGAGAGCAGCGGCTCGCGGCTCCCACTGTGAACGGTAATAAGCGTCGCCTCGTCCACGCACCTGCACGATCAGCGTGTTGAAGCCTGCGCCAGCCGCGCTCTCGACCATAGTCCTAATCTTTTCTCTAGTGGTGAGAGTCGTCCGCACCACCCAGAGAGCGCGCACTTCATTGGGCGGCGGCTTGACCGGCGCGGCGGTCTTCACAGCATCCTGCGCGTTGGCTGGGAGCGAAGATGAAAGTATCAGCAGACAGGCGGCGAGAATTGTTAAAGACGCGGCGAGAGGGGCAGAGATCGTCGCACGCACGACAGATGCTGTTGGAACCATGTTTTGACGACCTATCCCGTCTGAGATAACGAAGGGCAGAAGGTTTCAGCTTCTGCCCGAAAAAGTGAATTGATCTTTTTAGAAAGCGTAGCGCATCGAAACCTGAACCGTGCGCGGTACGTACTGCGTCGCTGTTCCTGTGATCGCGCCGAAGTTGGCAGCCGTGATGTCCGTAGCGGGGAAACCGTACTGCACATGGTTGAAGGCGTTAAAGAAGTCTGCCCGCAACGTGAAGCGGTGATTCTCCCAGGGCATATTGAAGCTCTTGTAGAAAGCCATGTCAACGTTCTGCACACCATCGGTGAAGAACGTATTACGCCCGAGCGTGGACGTGTTGAAGTCCGAGGTGGTCAGCGTGCGGAAGGCCGTGCGCGGCAATTGCTGCTGCGAAGTCGCAGGGTCGTTGATGCTGCGTCCCAGAACCGACGGGTCGAGCAGCACGGGGCGGCTCTCGCCAAACGAGTCAAGGTTCAGATCAAGCGCGGTGGTAAAGACTGTGAAGGGCGTGCCCTTCGACAGCTTGACGACGGTCGAGAATTGCCAGCCGCCGAGAAGTTGTCCGACGATGCCGCGCTCTTTTTGGAACCAGGGCAGACGATAGGTGGCATAAAAGGTCAGGCGGTGCGGCGTGTGAAAACGCGAGAGGGCGCGCGCCGTTCGCGCATTGTTGCCCGTCTGGTTCGTGTCGCCTGCGCCAACCGCCGTTGCCTCTGAAGTAGTATCAATAGCCTTGCTCCACGTATAAGAAGACTGGAAGTTCAAATTATGACTCAAGCGCTTCGTCCATTCGAGTTGCAGGCCGTGATAGTAGCTCCACGCACCGTTGCTGACGGCGGTGTTGGTCGTGAACACTACGGCGCGCGGGTCACCCGATGGGCGGTTGGCTGCCATGTAGAGAACAGCGGGCGCATCGTTTGGATGATTGGCGACTAGCACGTTGTTCGGATCAATACTCGGCAGATTATCGAGCGCGAAGCGCAGCAGCCCGATGCCGCGATTGCCCGTGTCGCTCGCGCGCATTTTGGAGCTACAAGGCATCTCGCGCTCGAAGCTAAGATTCCACTCCTGCGTGTATGGCATCTCGAGATTTGGATCTATGAGCGTCACTGCGTAGGCGACCGCGAAGCATGGTACGCGCGATAGCCCCTTGCCTCAGGTCATTGGTGTTGGCTACTGAGTGCTACAGACAAAGAGACAGTTGTCATAATCATTGGCGCAAGTCTGCTGGTCCATCGCTACATTTTGCTCACATGTGGCATGTCCTCCCATATGCTCCTGCATGCAATTGGTCTCTGCCTGCCAAAGCATCGAATTGCATATGGATTGCTCTTGCTGATGAGCAGTAGCCATACAATTCTGGTACATTGCATTTGCCTCAGCGTAACATTGACTGTCATTCGTTTCAATATTGCTTACACATTGATTATAAGCAGCCGAAGTCTGACTTGTGCATTGAGTATTGTTATAGTTACAGCTATCTTCACATGGGCCTGCGAACACAACGACAGTTGCAAGCGATAGCACGGTAACATACGCGGCAATCTTCAGCGCCTTTTTCATGATGTTGTCCTTTCTTAGAAGCTGGTAAAAACGTTGCGGCAAGGCTGCATCAACCTTCGCGACGCAGCTCGCTCAACATTTCAGATTCTTTGTCGGGCGGCAGTTTACCTGTCCAAACCTTCCGTACGGTTCCCGCGCCATCGACAAGAATCAGCGTCGGCGTTCCACTTACCCCCAGAGCATCGAGCCTGACCTGGTTAACTTCATCGACTACAACCCCAAGATCGCTAAGGTACTTCTGAGCTTCACCAACAGGTTGCGGGAAGAATGCGACCATTCTAACGCTTTCCAGCTTTGTCCTTTCTATTGCGATCTGTTGGTAAAGGGAGGCACTTGCCGTGCAGAAACGGCAGTCTTTCGATAGAACGAGAATCACTGTCCGCCTGCTCTTGGCCCAGTCTATGCCCGGAAGCGAAAGCCGCGTTCCGATTTCAACCTGAGACCGAGCCGCAGGCTCATGCGTGTGCGGCATTAAGAATCTCTTGACCAGCATGATACTGACCAAAATGGCCAGCACAATTATCGCTATGTGGGCTACGAGTTCTATCTTCTTAGATACGTTTTGCAAAGCCATATTACTCACAAGAAGGTCGCATCTTTGAGAGATACTAACATTGCCAGCGGAAGTTCGTTCCTCGCCCTGAGGGTCGCTATATATACCACCTGAAGTGCGGTTTGCAAGATCAATATCTCACGCTCCTGACAATTCGGGTCGATTACTATTTACTCAAGTCAAAAAGAACGGCGAAAAACCTCAAAGCTCTGCCGGGACGTGGTTGATAGCTGTATCCTTTCTCTCTCAATGAAGGCGGAGCGCTGTCCCCGGACGATGGGTCGTCATCCGACCGTCGTCCAGCACCGTCGCGCCGTTGACGATGACAAAGCTGATTCCAACCGGATACTGGTGCGGCTGCTCGAAAGTGGCGCGATCCCCGACGCTCTCCGCGTCGAAAATGACAAGGTCTGCCGCGAAGCCCTCACGAAGGAGTCCGCGATCACGCAAGTTAAAAGTCTGCGCGGGGAGGCTGGTCATCTTCCGCACAGCATCCTCAAGGGAGAGCAGGCGCAACTCGCGCACGTAGTGACCGAGCACGCGCGCGTTGTTGCCGTAGCCGCGCGGGTGCGGCATGCCTTCGCCCATGCGACGCACACCGCTATCCGAGGCGATCATGGTGAATGGCTCGCGCATGATCTCTTTGACATCATCTTCGCTCATGCCGTGATAGACCATGCCCGCGCCGCCAGCCGCGTACATCTCAAGGATTTGTTCGATCTGATTATTGAGGTCGTTTTTGCCACGCGCCTCTTTCGCAATCGCTTTGATGGATTTCCCATTGAACGAAGGATTGGGCGAGTAAGAAGCAACGACAGCATAGTCGTAGTCTTTGAAACCCGTTCTTTTCAAACCTTCCTTCATCTCGCGGATGATGCGCTCGCGGGTCGCTTTGTCTGCGAGACGCTTCTTGCCTTCCTCGCGCCCTCCGTCGAGCAGCCAGTCGGGAAGGCGAATGTCGAGCGAAGTGGAAGAGGCTGTGTAAGCGTACTGGTCAACGGTCACGACAAGTCCGCGCTTGCGAGCTTCACGCACGAGGCCGAGCGTCACATCGCTCTTGCCCCATAGCTTTCGAGCCGAAATCTTGAAGTGAGAAATTTCAACGGGTAGATTTGCCTGCTCGCCAATCTCAATGCTTTCGCGGATCGCCGCGACAACCTCCGTGCCTTCGTTACGCATGTGCGTCGCGTAAAGCCCATTGTAGCGGGCGGCAACGCGCGCGAGCGCAACCACCTCGTCGGTCTTCGCGTAAAGCCCCGGCAAATAGATAAGACCCGTCGAGAGGCCGACCGCGCCGTCTTTCATTCCCTGCTCGACGAGCGCTTCCATCTTCCGCAACTCTTCCGGTGTCGGCGCGCGGTCGTTAAGGCCCATCACCTTGCTTCGCACAGAACCGTGAGCGATGAGCGTGGCGAGATTGACGGCGAGAGGATTCTCTTTTATACGTCCTAAGAATTCTTTAATGTCCGTCGCAGACGAGCCGCAGTTGCCCGTGACGAGCGAAGTCACACCCATCCGCACAAAATTTTCGGCTTCGGGTTGTTTGTAGATTGACTCGACGTGGGTATGAACATCTATAAAGCCGGGAGCGACGATTTGCCCGCGAGCATCTATCACTTGCTTTGCCTGACCCGCCTCGACGCGGCCAATGCGTGCGATGCGTCCATCCTTAATGGCAACGTCGGCGCGAAACCAGGGATTACCCGTTCCGTCAACGATGCGTCCATTGATGATGACAAGATCATAGACAGGCTCTGAGCTTCGCCGCGCATGAAGCGGAGTCACGAAGCCGGAGGCCAGGAGTACCATCAGGAGAGCAGACGCAGTTCGATGAAGCAAGGGAAGAATTTTCATACCACGAGAACGATCACAAAAGATGGTTGACCCTCTCGCCCTCAGAATTCACAGGGCGAGAGGGTCAACACCTTTCTCGCTTACTTCTCTTTCAATCCAAACAAGGGGTCCTTAGAAACTAATCTTGCCCGATAGCTGTATCCTTCGCGCGGCGTTGGTCACGGTGTCGTTAATGCGCCCGAACAGCGCATTGTTGATAACCGCCGTCGGGTTATCAAACGAGGGATGATTCAGGACGTTTCTCGCATCAAAGCGCAGATCGAAGCTGACCCGCTCGGTTATTCCGAATTTCTTTGAAAGCGAGGCATCCCATTGGAAATAGGTGGGCGCGATAAAGAAATTGCGTCCAGTGTTTCCGATTGAGCCGGGTGCGGGCGGGGCGAACAGTGCGCGATCAGCCGCGTCAAACCAGAAGTTCCTTCCGCTTTCCAACACCAGTTCGCCCTGATGCCTGTCGCAGCCGTTACAATCTGCCGTTGATTGCACCACGCTGCTGACGGTATTGATGCCGGAATAAACCGTGAAGGGTCTTCCCGACATCCAGATTACCGTTCCCGCCGTCTGCCATCCGCCGAGGATCCAATCAACAATCTTCGGCGAGCCGGAACCAAACATTCTCCCTCTCCCGAAAGGCAATTCATAGGTGTAGGTTCCCTGAAAGACGTGGCGACGATCAAAGTCCGAATAGGTGTAATTTAACTTGCGGTCTCTGAGGTCAAACGGCGTGCTCGATGCGGATTGTACAGAGCCGGTTGAAACGGTGCTCAGCGACGGGTCCCATGAGCGATTATCTTTCGACTTAGAGAGCGTATAACCAAGCTGGAAACCTAAGCCGGTGGTGATGCGACGCTTTAAGATTAACTGAAGACCGTGATAGTTCGAATAATCGCTACTATCGAAGACGTTCAAACCACCCGTGAACTGCGGATACGCCTGTAGCAGAAACGGGAAGCCATTGACATCGAGCAGCCTTCGATTAAGCTGGGCGTTGGTGCAAATCCCTGCGGTGACATCCGCCGCCTGACAGGTTCTTTGTGAAGTCACCAAAGCCGCCGACGCTACGCCCCCCTGCGTGATAGCCGCCGTGTTGAGAGCGCGGAATCTGGCCGTTCCTGCGTTATTCGCCGCATTGCCCGACATAATCAAATTGATTAACGGGCTGTTGTAGCTGGCATTGGCTCTGACCCGGTTGAACGCATCGAGGAAATTACTTTCGGTGACGCCCGGAACCGAAGCGAATATATTTGCCTGATTTACGTTATATCCGCCGAGGAGATGAACGGCATGCTTTCCGATGTAGTTTACTTCAACGACATTGTTTCGGATTTCGCGTTGGAAACTAAAGGACCATTCGTGAACTTGCGGGAACTGCAAATCCGGGTCAATGACGCTGATTGAGCCTGTGCCAAAAGCCGGTGGCTGACGCAGAGCGTCCGGCGTGGCCGTCGGCGCCAAACCGGCAACTACAGACCCAAGATTTCGATAGAGGCCGCCAGCCTGGCCGAAGGTGGAATTCGTCGCGCCGACGTTATTTCCCGGCGTGCTCTGGAAAATCGAAGAGCCGAACAAAAATGTGGCTATTCTGTCAGACGCAATCCGGTAGTTCGCACGGATTGAAGTTTTTCCGCTCTTGAACGGGTCCCAGGCAAAGCCAAAGGAAGGCAGCAGGACATTGGCGTTCTTAAATACATCGCCCTCAACCCATCTCAAAGTGTTTGATGGGGCCGCACCGAGTTTGACTGGTTGGTTCGGAACCAGAATTGGTCTGCCATCAACCGTCGGATGTAGTTTGGCTTCCCAACGCAAACCGATATCGAACACCAGATTTGATCTGGCTCGCCAGGTATCCTGAAAGTAAAAATCCAGTTCAGGATAGGTGGCATTGTTAAGCCATCTTGTTCCCGCCGGAGCAAAGGCGCTCGGATTACTCGGGTCAGAAACAAAAGCCTGCGAGACAGTATTGACTCTTCCGAGCAGGTCAACCACCGTGTTTTGCAATCGCGTCAGGTCGTTAGCATTAATGCTCGTCGCACCGGCAGCGGGCAAATTAAAGCCCGTGAAGCCAGCCACGCTGCTAAAAGTCACAACCGGCTCGATGGCTGTCCCGGCGACACCCGACCTGTCGTCATTGTGGCGGTTAAAACGGAGATTAGTTCCGCCTCTGAAAGTGTGCGCCCCCCGAATAAAAGTTAAATTATCTATAATCTGCAACGTTCGCACACCGCGCGCGTTGTACGAAAAGTTTGTGTTCGGCGTCGCCGGATTGAGGAACACGAAAGGTAGATTCGGGTCGGGATTGGGTGTGGCAAAGCTAAAGAAGAATTTGCTTATGCCGACGATAGCTTCATTCGTCATGGTAGGCGTCGGCGACCAGCGCCAGTTGACAGCCAGATTCTTCGGAGTGCGCGCCGTATCAACGAAGTTCGGCGAATCGGGGAAAATCGGACGACCGGCGTTTGCCGAATCGCCAAAACTGCTCTGGCTTCCCTGCGCGTAGCGGATGTAAAGCAAACTGTTCTGACGAAGGTTGAAATCGAGCTTCGTAACAAAGTCGTATTGCTTCTCGTGTTGCGGCGAAGCGAAATTAAAGCCCGCCGTATTTAAGCCATCGCCCGACGTAAAATTATTTGGCAACGGCATCGAGTTAATAATCGAAGCCAGCGTGGGATCAAGACCTACGCCCGTCGGATTTGTGGCGATGTTATAGGTAGCAATGCACGGCGAGTTGGTCGGCGGATTGCCGATGCAAGCCGGAAGAGTAGCAGTTCCATCGCCATTAACCGCCGCCGTTGCCGTTCCCGCCGGAGAGTTGGCACGGCCTACCACATAACGGAACAGACCTTGCCGCGCCGATTGAGTGTAGACCGTTCGCGTTACCAGAGCCGTATCGTAAGCCCGAAGCAATTGCAGATTGGTAAAGAAGAATGCTTTGTCTCTCAACCATCCGGCTTTCGTGCCTTCACCGAAACCGGGATTAAAGAGCGGACCGCCGAAGCTCCCGCCGTAGATATGCTGAACAAACTGCTCTTTAGGAGTTCCGGCAATAGTAATCGGGTAGCTCTTAGCGTCAAATCTAGGTGTTCGATAATACTCGAACAAATTACCGTGAAAGTCATTCGTTCCAGAGCGCGTGACTAAAGTGACCTGCGCGCCGCTGCTGCGCCCAAGCTCTGCCGTAAAGTTGCTGGTCACGATTTGGAATTCCTGAACCGAGTCGGGATTCGGGCGAAGCGGGGTGAAGTTTGAGCCGCCTGCGGTGGATTCGTTGATGTCAATGCCGTCAAGCGTAAAATTAAAAGCGCGGTCACGCGAGCCATTCACATTAACTGCGCCGCCGGTGTTTCCACCAAACACAACGCCGGGTTGAAAATTCAGTAAGTCGAGCGGATTTCTGCCGCGCGTTCCGACAATCGGAAGGGCTTCCAATGTTTTTTGCTCAATCGTGCTGCCAAGATTGCCCGAACTGCTCGTCTGCACGAGTTCGGCTGTCGACTGCACAGTAACTATATTATCTATGTCGCCGACCTCAAGCACCACGTCTACGGTCGCGGGCTGGTTGACGTTGACCGGATTGCTGGTCGAAACGAACTTCTTGAATCCCTGCATTTCAACCGTCACGGTGTAAGTACCGATCTGCACGGAATCGAAGACGTAAGTGCCGGTCGAAGTGGTCTGTGTAGTGAACGAGATTTTTGTCCCTTCGTTCGTGAGGGTCACGGTTGCGCCGGAGATGACTGCTCCCTGAGGGTCTGTGACATCACCGGTCACGCGCGAAGCAGTTCCCTGCCCGACAGCGATTCCGGCAGCCAGCAACAAAGTGATGAGGGTTAAAGCGACTTGCGACGGTAGGGTTCGGTTCATGTTCTCGCTCCTGTTTTCGAGTATGGTCCTGGGCACTACGGAATAAAGCTCTCCCTGAGAGAGAGCAGTTAGATTTTCCGGTTGCCTCTTTTATCTGTAGAGGGAACTATCAGTGCACGCAATCGTCTTCCTAGTTGAAAGACCACAGCACAAAGATCGAAGTCTTGCCCCGGGATAAGTTTTAGTGGTAATGACGACTAAGGAACTGGATTAAAGCTTTTCTGCGAATTCAGGACTATTTTAGATTCTTCACGGCCAATAATGAAAGCTAAAAGATTTTATCACAGAAATAAGCATCGTTGATACCATTTTCTATTGTTGGGAAAGCCTTCTCCGCCTGTTCACGCCGCTTCTCGACAAACTGCAATTTAATTTTCGACTCCGAGAGCGCCGAGCAGCGCACGCGCCTTGACGAGCGATTCTTCATACTCAAGCGAGGGGCAACTATCGGCGACGATGCCCCCGCCGACGTTGAAGCGCGCCACATGGTCGCGTATCACCATCGTGCGGATGGCGACATTGAGATCAAGCGAGCCGTCAAAAGAAAAATATCCGATAGCCCCCATAGAGAGTCCGCGAGGCTCGGTCTCAGTCTCAGCGATAATCTCCATCGCGCGAATCTTCGGGGCGCCCGTGATAGAGCCGCACGGGAAAGCTGCGCGCAGGAGATCGCCCGCCGTCACCTCATCGCGCAGAATCCCTCGCACCTTCGAGACGAGATGAAAGAGCGTCGGATGCTCTTCGAGCGCGCAAAGCTCTGCGACCTCGATTGAGCCATAACGACAAACGCGCCCCAGATCGTTTCTGAGCAAATCAACGATCATAATGTTCTCCGCTCGATCCTTTTCGCTCGTCAACAACTCTGCGCGCAGTTTCAGATCTTCTTCACGGCTGCACCCGCGCGGGCGCGTCCCCTTGATTGGCCAAGCTTCGACTGAGCGCTGATCGTCTTGCGCTTTCACGCGCAGGAATCTTTCAGGCGAAGCGCTGACGACGACATCTTCACGGCGGCGTATGAAAGCAGCGAACGAAGCCGGGTGGTCGCGGCGCAGACGCAGGAAGACATCCTCCGGCCTCGATTCAGCTGAGAGCGTGCAACTGAATCGCTGTGTGAGATTCGCCTGATAAATATCTCCAGCGGCGATACGCTCTTTAATCTCATCAACCGCCGCGAGATATTCGTCACGCGTGACGTTAGAGGACACGTCATCGACGGCAGATAGCGGCGCGGCGTGATTCTTTCCTATGGAAGCGAGCGCTTCAGCAAGAGCCTCTGATGTCTCGTCTAATCTTCGCGGGTCTCCGACAGTTACAATCTGAGTTTCGCCGCTCCGGTAATCATGAATGACAAGCGTGTCATAGAAAGACAGAACCACATCAGCCTCGTCCGAGATGCGCGGCGCAGACTTCAGATGCAGTCGCTCAAGACGATGAGCAAATTCGTAGGAGAAGGTTGCGATACACGCCCCGGCAGCAGGCAAGTGTTCCGGCAACAGAGATTGGACGCGGTATTCGGCAAGAAGTTCATCCAGTGCGTCAAGCGCATTACTATTCGTGACACGCTCATCATCTTCACCGCGCAACTCGCACCGCATCTCGGCCCCGCGCGTTTCGATAATTTCAAAAGGGTCAAAACCCGCGATGAGGAAACGCCCGGACGGCTCACGCGCGCCGCAGCTATCGAGCAGACTCAACCGCCGATGCGGAGACAGGGAGAGCAGAGCGCGTAGAGCATCATCCGCCGAAAGGGATATATTGCGAACTGTCGGCGTCACCGCTCTCTTTTTTGTCTCAGGAACACTTTGCATCTCATTTCAAGCCGACTCTTTATGCTATGAGCGCGTTCGCGCTCATAGCATAAAGAAGAAAGGCTCCACCCGCGAAGCCTTTCTTCTTTCAAACCTCTACACAAGTTGATACTTCGTGGCTGATTCCACGTCATGGCTTGCCGTAAATCCTGTTCATTAATTCGGCGAGCCTGTAACCGGCAAAGGCCAAACGCCTGCTGGCCACCTCCTGCGCTTTGGTGGTGTAAGGCTTGGAAGGCTTCGCGCCTTCTGTGATGCCGCTGAAGCCGAAAGCTCTGGCGTCGTCGTTGCTTTCTTTGACCCAACGGCTGGGGAGCATCGTCTTCTTCCATCCGGGATTGTCATCCGCCGGGAATGCTTCCATCACCATAGTTGCGTATTCCCTGATCTTCTTCTGCTGATCTTCAAGCTCTCCTTCGGGCGGGCGCTTGACCTTGTCAAAGTCAAACAAACCGCCTGCGGCGTCCCAAAATGAATGGAGATTTTTAGCGCGGGGCGCGTCAATCGGGAATTGATTGCCGCCCGCGTCTCCGTTCGGGTGCGACTTCGAGTAGCGCGTCGTGCAATGCAATGGCTGATGCATATCACCGACAAGGTGTATCAGGTATCCGAGGAATTCCGCGCTGGCCTTGTCGTCGTCTTTGGTGGAAGTTTTCTCGAAGTTTTTCCCCGCCTCTAACATTGCCAGACTCCAGTCAACCCGCTTCAAGACGTTTTCCGTGTCCGGCTTAATTACTTTTTTCGGGATGCCGTCGAAGATCGGATTAAAGTTAATGAAATGCCAGGGCTTGAGCGGATCGCTCAGTGAATTGTCTCTGAGGTCATCCATCCAGTTGGCTATCATCACGGGGTCATAGTTTCGATCACAATAAAAGACAAACCCTCGATAAGGATACTTCACGCCGGGCGGGAATGGTGGTGGGATCAACAGCTTATCAACGCGCGCTTTGGCGGCAGGTGTCAGTCGGCTGTAAGCAATGTACGCCACTACCATGTGCCCTGTGTCATCCCAGGCCAATGCGGCGCTTTGGGAACTCAGTAGTGCCACGATGAGAGTCAGACCCATTAATCCTTTACGCATAAGTTTTCTCCTTGTGGGTTTGCGGCGAGAACGCAAATGGCGTTTAGAAGAATCTGTTTTGGCTCGCTTCAAAGGGTGCGGAAGCGGCAGGGTGCTGCACCGGTCGCGCCGGATTATACAACTGTTCGGAGATTACCTGTAAAGCAATGCGCGAGCGCGGGCGCGACGAAACTCTGTGAGCTTTTCCGTCCACAGGCGCATGATTTCCTCCGGCTCGTCAGCACGCTTCACGGCTTCAAGAGTTTCGGCGTTAACGAGCAGCCGCGCATACTTTTCTACTTCCCATTGCGCCGGATAAAGCTTTCTGAGCGCGAGGGCGATTTCCAAACCGGCCTGAAGGGGGCGAAAGCGCGAGCGATCAGTGACGATAAAATTGACGCCGCCGCACTCTTCATTCTTGAAGACGGAAGCCTTCGGTGTAAAGCGAACCGGGACGAAGCGCACGCCCGCGATTTTTCGACTATTCAGGTGGCTGGCGAGACGCTGGCCGTCGAGCCACGGAGCGCCGATGATTTCAAAGGGCGTGTCCGTGCCGCGCCCGACGGAAAGATTCGTCGTCTCAAGCAAGCCGATGCCCGGATAGAGCGTTGCTTCCACGAGGCTTCGCATATTTGGCGAGGGATTCACCCACGTGAGATTCGTCGCGTCGAGCCACATTCCACGCCGCCAGTTTTCCATCTTGACGACGCGCAGATCACAGTTAATCTTTCGCTCCTCGTTGAAGAGTCGTGCCAGTTCGCCGATGGTCATGCCGTGCCGCACAGGAATGGTGTGATAAGCGATGAAGGAAAGCTTGTCGGCGTCAGCGACGGGGCCTTCCACGTCAACACCGCCGATTGGATTCGGGCGGTCGAGGACAAACACGGGCAGGCGCGCTCGCGCAGCTTCCTCCATCACGTAACCGAGCGTCGAGATATAGGTATAGAAGCGCGCTCCGATGTCTTGAATGTCGAAGACCAACGCATCGAGGTCTTTCAACTGCTCAGGCTTCGGGCGGCGAGTCTCGCCGTAGAGCGAGTAAATGGGAAGGCCAGTCTGCTCATCTTTCGAGTCCGAGACTTTATCGTCCACCAGTCCCCGGATTCCATGCTCAGGCGAAAAGAGCGCGACGAGTTTGACGCCCTGAGCTTTATGCAGCACGTCAATCGTCTGGCGGCCTGCGCGATTGCGCCCCGTGTGATTCGTCACTAGCCCGACGCGCATCCCCGCAAGTTGCTTGAAATTGTCACGCTCAAGCACGTCAATCCCCGTCAGGACTTCCGCGTCTGCGGGCGGGTCTAAACTCGTCGTCGTATTCGCCCGGCTCGAAAGGCGCGCAACTCCGGTCAACAGTTCCGAAGCGAAGCGCGCGGATTCCGCACGCGCCTGCTCAACCGACGTGTCCGTAATCGAAGAGGCGACGATTGAAGCAACTCGACCACGCAACGATGCGACATCGCCTTTGCCGTCCGGGTGGACACGGTTACTCAGAAAGACGACGAAAGTTTCGCTCGCCGGATCAAGCCAGAGCGATGTGCCCGTGAACCCTGTGTGGCCGAACGAGCCGAGTGGAAACAGATCGCCGCGATTGGTCGAAAAGCTGCTGGCAATATCCCAGCCAAGCCCGCGCGCAGCACCAGCGTCCGTCACCGTGCGTGGCCTCGTCATCATCGCCACGCTCATCGGACTCAGGATGCGAACGCCTCTGTACTCGCCGCCGTTCATAATCATCTGGCAGAAGATAGCCAGATCGTCGGCGGTCGAAAACAGCCCGGCATGACCCGCGACACCTCCCATGCGATAAGCCGTCGGATCATGGACTGCGCCGCGCAGCCATTGTTCACCCTTAGCAGTTTTGTCTCCGATTCCTCCCAGATAACTGCCAGCCGCGTCCCACGTCTCGGTGGGCGCGCTACGCTGCCAGGTCGAATAGGCGTTACGCGGTGATTGTTGAGACGAAGGAAGAATCTCATCAAATTTATGAAAATCAGTGTCACGCATTCTCAAAGGCTCGAAGATGTTTTTGCGCGCGAACTCGTCCAACGTCATTCCGCTGACGCGATGCACAACCTCGCCGAGCGCGATGTAGCCGATGTCGCTATAGACAAATCGCGTGTCCGGCGCGTTTCGCAAAGGCTCATCCGCCAATCGCTTCATCGCCTCGTCGTATCCGCTCCACTTCTCGCGCAAATCAAAATCCGGCGCGTAGCCCGCGCGATGCGTCATCAACTGCTCGATGGTGATGTTTTCTCTGGACTCTCCTTTCAACTCCGGGAGATACAACGAGACCGGATCGCTCAAGCGCAATTGACCACGCTCGACGAGAATCATCACGCTCGTCGTCGTGGCGACGACTTTCGTCAAACTCGCCAGATCGAAGATGGTGTCAGTGGTCATAGACTCGCGTTGCGGTAAGACGGCGCGCGCGCCGTAAGCCTTGCGCCAGACGACGCGCCCGCGACGCGCGACCAGAACGACCGCGCCCGGCAACTCGCGCTTCGCAATCGAGTCTGCAACAGCGCGGTCAATGTACGAGAGATTTCTGGCAGACATCCCGACGGTTCTGGGCGCAGCAACAGGTAAGTTAACGGCGAAGGTTTGAAGCGAGAGCGTCAGCAGTAAAAGAGCCGCGTAGACGCGCAGACGTGCAGACGCTGAAGAAAGGGTGCGGCGTTGATGAATGAAGCGGGATAAAATCATTTATTGATAAGCTCCGCCGTCCGCTTCTCAACCGCTTTCATCTGGATTCCCGTTCCACGCGCGTAGAGCGAAGGCAGCGTAATGGGCAACCTTCCGGTGATGTCCGACTCGCCGAGCAGGGCGCGCGCCGTCGCCTGTTGCAGAGCGGGCATATCTCCATAGGCGACGACATACGTCTTCATCGTTGGAAAGTTTTGCAGGAGATACGGATTGCCAAAGCTGATGCCGACGACGGGAGCGTCGCGGCCAAGCAGCGCATTGAGAGCGCGAACGCCGGGATCGGGCAAGCCAATGCTGCTGGATTGCCCCGTCCGGACGCGCCCGTAGAGCGAAGCGATGACTAGATCAGCCCCTTGTGCGCGTTCGAGCGCCTTCAGCACGTCCGTCTCGGACGAACGCTCGTCCAACACGACAGTCTCGAAGCGCCGCCCTCCACGCCCCATCGCCGCGACGAAAGAATTAGCGACCACGTTTCGGTCGTCGCCGTTGGTGATGACGAGATTAAAGATGCGCGCATCGGGGCGCAGATTGTTCAGCGGCACGAGTCGCGCATCGTTGCGGACGAGCGTGATGGCATGTTCGGCAATCTCGCGCGCCAGTTGCAACGCTTCGCGCGTGTTGACGGCGCGGTCTATCTCGTCAATCGAAACGAGACGCTGTTTAACCAGTCCCAGGTCGTACTTGGCGGCGAGAATGCGCCGCGCGGATTCGTCAATTCTCTTCTCCGTGATTCTTCCGTTGCGCACGGCCTCGCGCAGACCGCGTATCGGCAACGTCGCGTCTGCCCCCTCGGGCTTGAGCAACATGTCCGCACCGGCAAGCACGGCGCGCACGGCGGCTTCATCCTGTTTGAAGTAGATGGTCAGCCCGCTCATATCCATCGCGTCGGTGACGATTAAGCCATCGAAACCGAGTTCGCTTCGGAGCAAACCGGTCAGCGCCGGAGAGAGCGTGGCGGGGGTTGTCGCGTTCTCGACAATGACTTCCTTGTCTGCGTAGCTTGGTTTGCTGCTGTTGTCTTTTTTTGGCAGGGGCGTAATCTGCGTCGGATCAATCTTCGGGACTCCGATGTGTGCGACCATCACCGAGCCGATGCCCGCATCAACGGAAGCGCGGAATGGAACGAGTTCCGTGCTCTTGAGTTCCGCGAGCGAGAAATCCAGCGCTGGTAAACCGCGATGAGAATCTATAGCGGTGTTACCATGTCCCGGAAAATGTTTGGCCGTTGCGATCACGCCTTTATCCTGCGCACCCTTCACGAACGCGGCGACGTAGCGTCCGACCTCCACAGGGTCTTCGCCGTATGAGCGAACGTTGATGACAGGATTGGCGGCGTTGTTATTAACGTCGGCGACGGGAGCGAGGATTTGTTGAATGCCGAGCGCGCGAGCTTCCATTGCGGTAATCTCGCCCATCCGCCGGGCGTAATCAGGATTGCCGGTCGCGCCCGTCGCCATCACCCATCCGAAGTCTGACGTATCGTAAAAACGCATCCCCGCGCCTCGCTCAAGGTCAGCCGAGATGAGCAGCGGGCGGCGCGCCTGGCTCTGCATACGATTAACGAGGATGGCCGATTCATAGACCGGGCTGCCAAACAAAATGATACCGCCGATGTGATTCTCTTCCACCTGACGACGCAGAGCCTTGTAAGCATCACTCTCACGATTGAGAAAGGTCGCATTGACGCCGATGGAGATAAGCTGACCGAGCTTTTCATCCAGCGACATCTTCTTCAATTCCGCGTCCGCCCACTTCAAAGCATCCTTTGATGGGCGACGGGGAAAATGGTCAGGGGTCAGTGGCCGGTGGTCAGTTAAAAGCAAAGACCCTGTGCCGATTGTCGCGCTCTTCTTATTGACCACTGACCACTGACCACTGACCACTGTTCTCAGTGGCGCGAGCAACAGCGTCAAAGTAATGAGCAGAGCAACGGCGCGGGTTTGTTTCATCTTCATGCTTCACCTTCGGGCAAGAGTTCTTCGATTGGGCCGCCCGGCGCGAGTTCGTCGCGGCGATCTTTCGGCGCGGGCGCGAAAGCAAAACTCACCGCCCAAGCCACCAGAAACGTCACGCCGCTTCCGATGACCCCGTACCACGTCCACGCGATCTTCGTTCCTAAATAAACGTAGAGCATCACGGAGATGCTGACCCCCATGCCGATGAGCGCGGGCGGCTCGCTGACGCGCCTCAGGAATGTGCCGACGAGAAAGACGCCCAGCACCGGGCCATTGATGAGCGCCGCAACCGACAGAGCAAGATCAAGCGCCGAGCGATTCCGATTACGCATCAAAAGCGCCACGCCAATCTGCGCCACGCCCCAGAGCAGCGTCAGCCAGTGCGAGACTTTGAAATAATGCTTGTCGCTCCGATTTGGCCTGAAAGGTTTGTAGAGGTCGTTGAGAGCCGTCGCCGCAATCGAGTTCAAAGACGAAGACATGGCGGCAGCGAAAATTGCTGCGACGACGAGACCCGAAAGTCCGGACGGGAGATGCTGCGTGATGAAGTCCGGGAAAACCTGATCGCCACCGGCAAAAGGAAAGTTCGCGTTTGTCGACGCAGCCGCATAAGCAGCGTCAGTGTAAGGATGATAGAACGCGAACAGAAGCACGCCGATGAACAGAAAGCCTATGAATTGCGCGAGCACGATAGCGCCGCTCGTCAGGAGCGCCGCCGCCGCACGGCGCGGGCGATCCGTACAGAGATAACGCTGCACCAGATATTGATCCGTCCCGTGCGTACTCATCGTCAAAAAGCACCCGCCGATGAGACCCGCCCAGAAGGTAAAGGTCTTCGTAAAATCGAGCGTAAAGTCGAAAAGGCTGAACTTGCCAAACTGACCACCCACATCCATCGCCGCGCTCAATCCTCCCGGCGTTGAATTGATAATCACCACAGCCGCCGCGATTGCGCCGACGATGTAGATGCCAAGCTGCACAACCTCAATCCAGATGACGGCCTCCATCCCCCCGAAGTAGGTGAAGACGATCATCACGACGCCGATTAAGATGACGGACAGAACAATCAACGTGCCTTGATCCGTGCCCGGCTGGAAGGCCACGTAGACGGCGGCGAGCACCCATGCCGTCAAGAGCAGCCGGATGCCGTCGGCGATGTTTCGCATCACCACGAAAAGGGATGCTGCCAGCATCTTGATACGGCCTCCGAAGCGTCGTTCGAGCAGTTGGTAAACCGTCAGCAGTTCACCACGAAAATATGATGGGATGAAGAGGAGCGAGATAACAATGCGTCCCAGCATGTAGCCGAAGACGAGTTGGAGGAATTGAAAATTGCCGCCGCGAGCAAAGGCGATGCCGGGAACCGAGATAAACGTAATCGTGGATGTTTCGGTGGCGACGATGGATGCGGCAATCGCCCACCAGGGGACTGTCCGGTCGCCCAGAAAATAGTCGCGCGTCGTCTCCTGTTTGCGGGCAAACCAAGTGCCGATCAGGACGACGCCGATCAGGTAGCCGAAGATGATGGCAAGATCGAGCGCTCTCAAGGTAGATGTCAGATGTTGGATATCAGATGTCAGCGATCAGCGCCTAGCATCCAGCATCTGACATCCGGTGTCAATTCTATTGTGTAGGACAGACATTCCTGTCTGTCGTGGGACAGGCATTCCTGCCTGTCCAAGCGTGCGCCAGCACGCTCTTGTTATTCGCTAACAAGTATTCGCGCTCTCGCGCTCAATGACAGACCGAGAATGTCTGTCCTACTGTAGAAGCTCGACGGCAGATTTGACGACGCCGTTTGCATCGGCGAGTGCGCTTTCAGCCGCAGCACGCGAGCATCCTGTCTTGCTCATCACAAGCGCTGTGCGTAAATCTCCGCCCGCCGTTTCAAGCTGCGCGGAGGCCGCCGTTTCATCCAATCCCGTCTCAGCCATCAGGATTCGCACAGCACGCGCACGCAGTTTTGTGTTGCGTGTCAGCATGTTCGTCATGCGATTGCCCGTGACGTAGCCCAGACGAATCATTGTCGCGGTCGAGAGCATATTGAGAATCATTTTCTGCGCCGTGCCCGCCTTGAGCCGCGTTGATCCGGCGATTACTTCCGGGCCGACGACCGCGACGATGCTCACTTCGGCCACGCGCGTAATCTCCGAATCCGGCGCGCAGGTGACGGCGACGGTAAAGACTCCCTTTGAGCGCGCGTAATCAACCGCGCCGACCGTGTAAGGCGTGCGCCCGGAAGCAGCGATGCCGACCACAGCATCTATGCTCTTTAAGCCTCGCTCGTTCAAATCACGCCCGCCCGCGTTCCTGTCATCCTCAGACGCTTCCACCGCGCGATATGTAGCGTCGTAACCGCCCGCGATGATTCCCTGCACAAGCTCCGGCGAAACGCCAAACGTCGGCGGACACTCCGCAGCGTCCAGCACGCCGAGTCTGCCCGAAGTGCCCGTCCCTGTGTAGAACAATCGCCCGCCCAGTTTGAGCCGCTCGACAATTCCATCAACAGCCCGCGCAACCAACGGCAACACGCGCCCGACTGCTTCGGCCACACGCGCATCTTCCTCGTTCATCAAACGCACGACCTCAAGCGTCGGCAACTCGCCGATCTCAGCCGTGCGCGGATTCTCCTGTTCCGTCAACGGGATTTCCATAAAAGTGATAGGTGATAAATGATGGGTGATAAGAGAAAGGCAGGTTCCTATCACCCATCACTTATCACCTATCACCATCTTCACACTGCAACTGGCAATCTGTGTAATTGCTCGCGCGCCATGCGTGCGGCGGCGATGGCTGGCGGAAGATGTGGTTGAGCGAGATACGCCTGTGGAGCAGCGCGAGCGATCTCAGCGCGGAGCGAATCAAGCAGCAGGTCTCCTGCGGCGAAGACACCGCCGACATAGGCTATCTGAAATCGCTCGCGTCCCAATCGCAGCTTGCGTATGACGGCATTGGCGGCGATGCCGAGTTCGCGCCCGGCGTCACGAACAATCTCACGCGCCACGTCGTCGCCGCTCTTCGCAGCTTCGATAACATGCTTGCCGAAACCCGCGATCCGGTCGTTCGTCATGCCCGGCGAGTAGATAGCGATAAGCAGATCGTCGGTCGTCGCGACATTGAAGTAAGAGCAGGCCACCGTGCCCAGCACCGTTTCCGCGCCGCGTCCATCCGACCCACGCGCCATCGCCTGCAAAGCCCTGCGCGCAATCCATGAACCGCTGCCCTCATCGCCCGCCAGCGGCCCCCAGCCCCCCGCGCAGACGTGCTTGCCCTGTGCGTTGAGGCCGCAACAAACAGACCCTGTTCCAGCGATGATGACCAGCCCCGGCTCGCCTTCCGTTGCGCCGAATAAAGCAATGTCTGCGTCTGTGACCACTTCAATTGAATGAATGCCCAGCCCGCTCAAAGCCTCGCGCATACGCAGCCGCAAATCCCCGCGCCTGACGCCTGCCAGCCCGATTTCAGCGGCGACAATATCGGCCCGCTGCACGTTTGCCTCCGCACAGGCTTTATCAATCGCCTCACGAACAGCCGAAGCCGCAGCGCCTATCCCAACCCGCAGGGGATTCGATGGGCCAGCAGTGCCTTCGCCCAGCACGCGCTGACGAGCGTCGGTGATAATGGCGCGCGTCTTCGTGCCTCCGCCGTCAACTCCCAGCACAAGCTCGCGGCCATGTGTTTGTCGGGGAGACATAAAATTCGCTATCTTAAACTTCGTCTTCATTACTTCTGAAAAGCTTTTGTAATCCCAGGCGGCAAAACAAAGCATTGCCACAAACTCCAGTCTCGATTATAGTCATTGTTATCTCATAATAGAAACTAAAAGATTTTATCCACGCAATAACCATTTCTGATAGATTGGATGACGATGGAAATCAGACAACTGAGAGCTTTCACAGCCATTGTTGAGACGGGGACGTTCACCGCCGGAGCGCAGCGTGTGCATATCACGCAGGCGGCGGTCAGCATGCAGATTCGGCAATTGGAACTGGAGCTGGGCGCGCCCCTGTTCGTTCGCGCGCCACGCAAGGTGATTCTGACGGAAGCCGGTGAAGCCTTGCTCGAACGCGCGCGACGAATCCTGCGCGAGCACGATGTAGCCGTTGCGGAGATTGCTGAACTGGCCGGAGCCGAGCGTGGAAGATTGCGCGTCGGCAGCGCGTCGGCGATGGTCAGTGCAGACCCCTTGCCGCAGATTTTGAAAGAACTGCGCGAGCGTCATCCGCGCGCAGAGGTTTCAATCGTTTCGGGAACAAGCGAGGCGCTCGTTCGCCAAATTCTCGCGGGTGACCTCGACATGGCATTCGTCTCGCTCCCCGTCGAGGCGCGCGGCATTCAAACTGAAGGGTTAAGCCGCGATGAGTTGGTCGCCATCGTCAGCCCGCGTCATAAGCTGGCGAATCAGCGCGTCGTCAGCGTGTTTACGCTGGCTGGCGAGAAGCTCATCTTAGGCGAGCGCGGTGGCAACACGCGACGCTTGATTGACGGCTTGTTTGAAGAGGCAGGAGTGCCGCCCACTGTGGCGATGGAGTTGAGTCGGCTGGCGGCAATCAAGCGGATGGTTGAAGAAGACATGGGCGTCGGCATTATCCCTTTGCGCTCTGCCGAGGAAGAAATCGCAGATGGCCGATTGGTTGCGTGGTGGATAGAAGGCGCGCAGATCCACTGGGAGCTAGGGCTGGCGAAGCTGGCGGGAGATTATGATTCCCCCATCAGTCAGACCTTCGCGCGCCTGTGCAGAAAGTATTTCGATAAGCAAACGCAGAAAGTCACACCTCTACGGAAAGCAAAACCCATAGTCGAGAAAGCAAAGCTCATAACAGAGAAAGCCAAACCCGCCGCAGAGAAACGCAAACGAGCCGCACACGCACGCTGAGACGATTGCGGAATGCGGCTTTAAGAGCAGACAACTGTCTTCCAATCCGCAGTCCGAAATCCGCATTCCGCAATCCAAAATGCGTCACATCCGAATTTCATTTAACGCTGCTATCAAACGCTCTATGTCCGCTTCGTTATTGAAGAAGTGCGTACTGACGCGTATGCCCTCCGGTTTTTCCGTCACCGCGATGTTATGTCTTGCCAGATGCGCGACGACTCGTTTTGGTCTTTCAGTAGCGACGAGCGTTTCGCCTGAGCGCGAGCTTTCGTCACGGAGCGGAGAAAGGACTCGCCAGCCTTCGCTCGCCAGCCGCTCTGTCAAATGACGATTGAGCGCCAGCACGCGCTGCTCTATGTTCTCTATGCCGAGCTTCATCAAATAATCAACTGAAGCTCCGAGCGCGAAGATTCCCGCGAAATGCGGGCAGCCCCATTCGGAGCGTGCCGCCGCGTCGTTGCGAACACGGAAATCGCGGTTGCGATCCGCGAAAGGCTCTTCGACGCTGAGCCAGCCGATAGCGCGTGTGCGCGTTTCTTCAAGCAACCTGCGGCTGAGATAGACGAAACCTGAGCCGTAGCCGGAGAGCATCCACTTGTGGCCGGTCGCGCAGAGCGCATCAATCTGCATCCGTTTGACATCAAGCTTGAAAGCCCCTGCCGATTGACTGGCATTGACGACGAACATGTGGTTCTTCTTGCTGCTTCCTAACTCTTCAAGATTGGCACGAAATCCGTTTGAGTATTGAACATGGCTCAGGCAGATAATCGCGGTCTCCTCATTCATCGCTCGCCGCACATCTTCGACGCGGAGTTGGCCCTCAACTGCTTCGATTGGATTAACACGAACGCCGCGATGCAGCCAGGTGATTGTCGAGACGGGAAATTCCAATTCGCAGGAGATAACGTCGCCGCGCCCTTCGAGCGCATCCACGATGAGGTTCATGCCCGACGACGTGTTTGTCGTCAAAGCAATCTCGTCCGGCTCGGCATTGATAAACTCGGCGATGCGCCTTCTGATAACCTCGCGCCGCTCAAGCCACTCGTCCCAGCGCGCGTCACCCTCTTCCATCATCTCCCGGTAAAAATTGGTCGCCGCCTCCATCGCCGGGCGCACAACCGGCCCAGCCGCCGCGCTGTTCAAATACGCCGTATCTTCCAGCACCGGAAAATCTCGCCTGACACTCTCCCAATCAATCTTGCCGCTCATCCTAACTTTTGCCTTTACATCCCGATGCCCTTCAGATGATAGCGTTCCGTATCATACAGGTGGTCGACATCCACCGTGTTTATTTGTCCGAGCACAGAGGAGATGGCAACCAGCGAGAGGTCGCACGCGGGGGCGATGCCTCTTACCGAAACCATTTTGCCGAAGTCATTAGCGGTCACAGCGTCAGCCGCGTATGAGCCGAACATGAGTCCCATGATGCGATCAATCGGCGAGGGCGGTCCGCCGCGTTGAGGGTGGCCGAGCATGGCCGAGCGCGCATCGTAAGGCGTCTCGCTCATGATTCTTCTTGCTAAGACTTCGCCGATACCGCCGAGGCGCGCATGACCGAAAGCATCGTGACGATCATCAACGGTAATCAACTCGCCATCTTCCGCCGCTGCGCCCTCGGCGACGACGATGACGGAATAACGCGGGCGCTCGGAATCGCGTGGGTAACCTTTCGTGTCGCCCAGTCGCTCTTTCAGGTGTTGATAAATCTTTTCGTAGCGAAACGGATGTTCCGGGATGAGGATTAAATCGGCCTGCCCCGCCACACCTGACCAGAGCGCCAGATGCCCCGCGTGGCGTCCCATCACTTCGATGACCTGCACCCAACCGTGCGAGCCTGCGGGCGTGCGCGAGCGCTCAATAACTTCCGTCACATTTCTCAGCGCCGTGTCGAAGCCGAGCGTGTAGTCCGTGCCCGCTAAATCCTTGTCAATCGTCTTCGGGATACCGACGACCGCCACGCCTTGTTCAGACAAACGGGCCGCGACTCCGAGGGTGTCCTCCCCGCCGCAAACGACGAGGGCATCGAGTTTGAGCTTCCCGATGTTACTAATGACTTCGCTTGAACGATCAACTCGCTCTCCTTCGTCGTTCACCGTCCTGAACGGGTTGGTGCGTGACGAGCCTAGATTCGTCCCACCGTCACGATCCCAGCGCCGCACCTTAGCGCGATCAAGCGGCAGGATTTCATTCAACGGATCGAGCAGACTTCGCCAGCCATCATAGAGGCCGACGACTTCAATCCCGTGCTCAGACGCACGATAAACCAACCCCTTGATCGCCGGATTCAGGCCCGGCGCATCACCGCCCCCCGTCAAAACTCCAATACGTTTCATAAATGTAGGACAGGCATTCCTGCCTGTCGTAGCGTGCTTTAGCGCGCTCATCAAGATTACTAAATAATATTCGCGCCTTCGCGCTCAATGACAGACAGGAATGTCTGTCCTACTACCTGACGATAATTCGATGAGACTTTCCATCATCCTCAATCTCTATTCCGACCGTACCTTTCCCGCTGTGATAGCCGCCTGCTCCAAGTCTTTTACGGTCGAGCGTCACCTCTCGCACATTCCCGGCAAACGGAGCGACGAAGAGCAGCTTTCGCACACCCGGCTGATAGCTGCCTTCTGGTGCGCTGACCATAATCTCAAACCCTTTGTCTGATGGAGAGACATCCACACGCGTGCGACGATAGACACCGCGTTTATAAGCCGGGCTGTTACCGTCGTCTTCGTAGAGCGTCGTGGCCGCGCGCCCTTTATCGTCCGGGTGGATGTAGAAGGTGATGGGGTCGAATGGCTTTTCTCCCACAAAATTCATCTCCGGCCCTTCAGGGATAATCGAGCCGCCGCGGATGAACATCGGGACAACTTCGAGCGGCGCATCAACGCGAATCATCGTTCCGCCCTGCTGCTTCCTGCCCGTCCAGTAATCGTACCAGACGCCTTCCGGCAGATAGACCAGACGGCTCGTCTGGTTCGGTTGAAGAATGGGCGCGACGAGCAAATCTTCACCGATGATGAATTCGTCGTCCAAATTGAGCGTGTTGGAATCCGACTGGTAGTTCAAGACGAGCGGGCGGAAGAGTGGCATCCCTGTTCGGTTCGCCTCAGCAAGCGTCGTGTAGAGAAACGGCAACAGGCGATAACGCAGCTTGAGATATTTGCGAATGATGTCTTCGTAGAATTTTCCGAAGCGCCAGGGTTCCTGATCGTAGCCGTCAATCACCTTGTGATTGCGGCAAAAAGGCGCGAGGAAACTGACTTGATAAGAGCGCACGAGCAACTCCGCATTGCCGCGCCCGATGAAGCCGCCAACGTCGCTGCCGACGAACGCCTCGCCCGAAAGACCGAGCGACTGAAACATGGGGATGCTCAAGGCCAACGCCTCCCACGTGCTGTTCGTGTCGCCCGTCCACATTGTCGAGTAGCGCTGGATGCCCGCGTAGGCGGCGCGCGTGATGACATATGGACGCTTGTCAGGCTGCAACCTTTCCAAACCTTCATAGGTCGCACGCGCCATCAATAGCGCGAAGACGTTGCGATTCCTGGCGTGGGTGGAATTCTCGCCTTCGTCATGGCTGACGACATCAAGCTGGTTCTTGCCTGTCTGGTCAACGAAGTCGGAAGGCTCGTTCATGTCGTTCCAGATTCCGGCGACTCCGTTATCGGTGTAGGCGCGATGAAGGTCGCCCCACCACTTGCGCGCGTCCGGCAACGTGAAATCAACAAAGACGCTCTCGCCCGGCCAGACTCTGGGGATGAAAAGCTGCCCGTCCCGTCGTTTCTGAAAATAGCCCTTGTCCATGCCCAGATCGAAAACGTAATAGCTGATGTCCTGAGATTTGAGTTCGGGATTGCTGGCGGTGGCGCTCGGCAGCTTCGCGCCATTCACGGTCGGCTGCCACTTCACGCCCGGATCGACGATGGTGACGACTTTGACGCCCTGCTGCTTGAGCTTATCCGTAAAAGCTTTCGGATTCGGGAAGCGCTCCGTGTTCCAGGTAAAAACCCTGTAAGCCTGCATGTAATCAATGTCGAGATGAAGCACGTCGAGCGGCAAATCTCTTTCGCGATACTGGCGTACGACCTCTTCAGCCATCGTGTCCGGGTAATAGCTCCAGCGGCTCTGCTGATTGCCGAGCGCCCACATCGGCGGCAGAGGCATCCGACCCGTCAGTTCCGTGTAACGACTCAGAATCTTTTTAATCGGCGGCCCATAGAAGAAGTAGTAATTCATCTCGCCGCCTTCAGCGCCGAAGGCTGCGTAGCGTTGCGAGTTTTTGCCGAAGTCGAAATAGCTGCGATAGCTATTGTCGAAGAAGATGCCGTAAGCAGTGCCCCGTTGCAGGCCAATGTAGAAAGGAATGGTCTGATAGATAGGGTCTTTGCCTTCGGTATAGCCGGGTGTGTCCGCGTTCCAGTTGGTGAAGAAACTGCGCCGCTTGTCGAGGCGCGCGGCCTTCTCGCCGAGGCCGTAAAAGTGTTCGTCAAATCCGAGCTTCTTTGCTGCCGAGATGAATGTCCCGGCTTTCGGGTCGAACATCATTCCGGCCATCGCTCCCTTAGCGTCAAACATCATCGGGCGCTCGTCCGCATTGATGACGGCCTGCGTCTTCGCATCCCTGAACTCAACCAGCAAAGGCGCGCGGCGAACGATAACGTCCAATTCGTCCGTGGAGATAATGACGCTCTCCGCCGTCTCTTTCAGACTCCAACGAACGGCGTCCCAATCTGATTTAGCAATCGCCCACGAATGGTCGCGCGCGGGCAACGGCTTTTTGAACGAAGCCCGCACACGGATAAGATCGGCGGCCATGATGGAGACGCGCACCTGAGAGCCGTCCTGACACTTGAAGGTGACGGCGGTGTCGCTCTTTGTAAAACTACTGATCGGGCCGATGGGTTCGAGACCACCTACGATGTCCTGCGCTTCAACGCTCGACGCGCAGAGGACGATGGCCAGACAGCAAAGGGATAGAAGAGATTTGTTCATGGCGAGCAGTTTTATTTGTGATTAGTTAAAAGCGATGTGCGCCGCACCCAGAAGCCCTGCGTCGTCACCGCAGACGGCAGGAACGATCTCCGCGCGGCGCGCCGGAATGGGGAAGGCGCGCTCCGAGATTTGCTCGCGCACGTGTGCGATGAACAAATCCCAGCCGTCCGCGACACCTCCGCCGATGACGATCATCTCCGGGTTGAAGATATTGATGAGACTCGCTAAGCCCACTCCAAGATAAATCCCCATCCGGCGAAAGACTTCCAGCGCCAGTTCGTCGCCTTTGAGTCCGCTTTCGTAAATGCTCTTGGCGGTCAATTCCTCACTCGTATGCAGCGGCGAATTCGGATAGCGTGGCCGCGCCTCGCGCGTCATACGCACAATCGCCGTTGCCGAAGCGAAGACTTCCAGACAACCACGACTGCCGCACGTACAGGCCACGCCGCCAAAAGGCTCGACCCCGATGTGGCCGAGTTCGCCTGCTGAACCGTCAACGCCTCGCCACAATTTTCCATCAAGGATGATTCCGCCACCGACACCCGTTCCCAGCGTCATGCAGATAATGCTGCGGCGACCCGCGCCCGCGCCCTTCCACATCTCGCCGACAGCCGCCGCGTTCGCATCATTTTCAAGCACGGCGGGCCACTGTAATTCGCTCTGCAAGGCTGCGCCGAGACGAAACCCATCAAGACAGGGAACGTTCGGCGCTTTCATCACGACCCCGTTTTCCACCTGCACCGTGCCGGGGACGACGACCGAGACGGCGCGAATCCTCGCGCCTCTATCAAGACTTCGACGCTCACATTCGCGCGCCGCCGCGACGATGACGCGAACAATCTCACTGGCCTTTTCAGCTTTCGGCGTGTGCTGCTTGATGCGTTCGTGAATCCGCCCCTGCCGGTCAACTGTGGCCGCGCGCAGATTCGTTCCGCCAAGATCGGCGGCGATGACAAGCTCGTTGTCTGTACTGCTGTCGGCTTGATGCGGTTCGGATGCTGTCATAGTCATCTCATCATTAACTCATTGTGGCTTGACGCGCCTCGTGTAGCGAGCCGCGACGATGTCGGGCGTATCGAGATTCCGTCCTTCCTGAAGATTGACGGCGAGGCGTATGAATTGAGCCATAGACCAGCAGAGCGGCGTGGCCGAACCTGCGCCCTCGCCAAAACGAATTTCGGGAGCGGGCGTTTCTCGCTTGTCCCAGACTTGCTCAGGAATCATCATTCCATCGTTGGCGAAATTCATCATCGCGTCGAGCCGCTGTCGGGCCAAATCCTTCAGTCCCCGCGCCAGTTCATACTGGCCGCGCTCGCCCGTCAGCAGCGTCCAGAGTCTTCCCCGCCCCGCTCGCGCATCATAGCGCCCCCCGTCATCTCTTTCACCGTAGGCGTCGTGATTATAACGATACCACGCCGCGCCGTTCTGCGTTTTAACCTGAATTACTTTATCCACAATGGCGAGAGATTTGGCTATGAGCGGATCGTCCGCGCGCTTGATGCCAAGACGGACAAGCTCAAGAAAGCCCGCGTCAACTACTTCGCGCTCGTCGTATGTCCCGCCGTTGCTGTTAATCTCAAGCTGTGCGCCATCGTTTGGATCATCATCATCGGAGATGCGCAAGTAATAGTTTTTATCTCCATACGTGCCGTTCGTCGTCGCCGTCCAGCCGTCAACTTTGCGCGCCCATTCGTCGGCAACCGCCAGATACGTCTTGGCGGACACTTCATCACGGTTTCGGCGTGCAATCTCTGCCGCGCAGACTAAGCCCGCGATCTCTGCGGCGATGGTCGAAGGCGAATAGCCCGCTTCCTCCTCCCAACGCTCCTGCGGCGTGGCAGGGCCATAGCGCACCAGAAAATTCGCCGCAGGCTTGACGTGCCTGCGCCATGTCTCTTTGTCCGTGCGTCCCAGTTGATAAGCGAGGACGAGCGGGTAAGCAACCTCGTCCATCTGCAAGCCGCCCCCGGCTGGACGCCCATCAAGCCAGGAGTTCTGCGGAAAGCTGCCGTCCGTTTTTTGCTGCACGGTGAATAGATAATTGAGTGCTCTTAGGGCAGCCGCCCGGTCACCCATCGCGTCGAAGGCTGTTGCCACCTGATAAAGATCGCGCGCCCAGACCGTGTGATAGCCGCCGACGTTCGGCTCGTTGGCATTATCGCCGCCACCCCAGGGAACGGAGAGCGAAGCCACATTAGCGCCCCTGTAAGTCTTATCCTCGTGCGCCTTCAAAATCATCGCGGCCATATCAAACTGGCGCTGGTATTTCGTCTCAACACGCCGCAAAGATTTAACGTAGTCGTGCCAGCCTTGATCATACTCAGCACGCGTCGCAGCAAAGCCTTTGAAAAGCGATTGACGCGCATTGCGTAAAGCCTCATCCCCTTCACGCCCAAAGCCGAGCGAGAGCGTGAAGGCAGAATCAGAGGTTTCCCCGGAGCCTAACGGCCCGCCTGACACACCGGAGATGTCAGACGGTATCTCTGCAACCTGCACGACGTTTCCATCGGCAGCGTTCAAATATTCATCGCCAAGCTGCCCGTCGCGTCTTAACTCGATCAGGCCGTCACTTGTTTCAAAGTAGCCGCTCGTCACGCGCCCGAAGAACCCTAAAGCTTTCGCACGCGGACTGTAAACAAGAGCTGATGCTTTGTCCGCATCGCTGGACAGTAAGGCTTGTTCACCATTCACCAGTTGCCCCGCCAGCCCCCCTGCATGACCGAACGACCGGGCCGAATCGTGCATCCCGCTGTTGTTCAGCGACGGATCGTAATAGACGTGAAGACGCCAACCCGTGCGCGATTTGAATTGAACATCAATCAGGACGGTTGGTCGCGCCGGGTCGGTCACGTAGGTCTTCGTGATGGTGTACGCACCGCTCTTAGCCGTATTGACCTGCTTGAAAATCAACGACTGCGAGTCAACCGCTTCGACGCGATGAACCGTATCTTCAGCTTCAGTCTCGACCTGCTTACCGTCGGCGCTGACGAGGATGAACTGCAACAAGCGCACGTTGGCGACATCAACCGTCGGGTAATAGACCTCCGTCATTACCCCGCCCTGCAAAGTGAACCAGACTTTCGATTCAAGCGTGGCAGATGTTCCGACGGCTTCCTTGCCAGCGATCTCCCACTGCGCGTCTTTGCCCGGCGTTCCGGGCGCGACATTGTTTGTCGTCTGAGCAAACAAAGGGGCTGAGAAAAAGATGACGACAAAGATGGAAAGCAATGCGGGCATATGTTTACTGAATTTCAGGTGCTTGACCTGACGAAGAATTCTCAGCCTGTCTCTGCTTAATTCCCAACTTTCTATCAACGAGAGAGAGAAAGCTTCATCCACGCTTTCTTCCGAGCATATCCAGCCCAACAGCCGCGACGAGAATCGCGCCCTTGATGATGTCCTTCTTATAATCCTGCACACCCAGAAGTCCCATGCCGTTATCAAGGCTCGCCATGATGAGCGCGCCGAGGCACGCGCCAAAGATTGTTCCCCGCCCTCCCATCAAACTCGTTCCGCCAATGACGCACGCCGCAATCGCATCCAACTCAAGCAGGACTCCCGCGTCCGGCGCTCCGCTCGCCAACCGGGACGTTAAGATAATCGCGGCCACGCCTGTCAGCGCGCCCATTACACAAAAGACCATCAGGATGTGTTTGCGTATGCTGATGCCGGAAAGACGCGCCGCGTCCGGGTTGCCGCCGATGGCGAAGAGATAGCGCCCGAACGTCGTGTTCTGCGTCAGGAACGCACCCAACAACGCGACCACCAGAAAAATCAACACGGAAATCGGCAGCCCCGCATACACACCCGGCGCAAGTTCGTAAGCGTTCATCACCATGATGAAGCCGACGATGACAATAGCGGGCAGCGCGATTCTCAAGATGGTGCTAAGAAGACTCGCAGGCGGTTGACCGTGACGCACACGCGCACGGTTGCGGCGCAAAGTCATCCACACGATGAAGGCGACGGCCACAGCCGCGATGATGTTGCCGATGAGCGGCCCGACGTAGTTGCCGCCGATGGCTTTGAACGCTGGAATGTTGACGCGAACCGTGCTGCCTTCGCTGATGCCTTTGATGACGCCGCGCCATGCAAGCAGCCCGCCGAGGGTGACGATGAAAGCCGGGATGTTCACATAAGCTATCAGCGCGCCCTGCACCGCACCGATAAGGACTCCGAGCAGGATAGCGGCAAGGAGCGCTGGCACGAGTCCCCAACCCTGCCACACCAGAAGCATTGCCGAGACACCGCCCGTCAGGCCCACCACCGAACCCACCGAGAGATCAATCTGCCCGGCCACGATGACCATCAGCATCCCGACCGCCAGGACACCCGTCACGGCCATCTGCTGAAGCAGGATGGACATATTGCGCGGCGTCAGAAAGATTCCGCCCGTCGCGTAATGAAAGTAGGCCCAGATAGCCGCGAGCGCAAAGAGCATGGTGTACGCGCGCAACTGCTCGGTCGGAACTTTAAACCCACCAATCCGCGTCTGCGGCGCAACATCAGCGTTCACGGGCGGACGATCAACCGCAGGTTCGTTGGCTGTCTCATTCATGTGGAGACTCCGGTTTACAAATTAGAGATAGACAGAATTAACAGGATTATCAAGATTAAGAATAAGGAGAGACGGAAAGAATGCTGAATGCTTTTCCTTTTATCCTGTTCATCTTGTTAATCCTGTCTACGCTGCGTGTTTCGTGCTTCCTGTCGCGCAGGCCATCACCGCTTCCGGCGTCGCCTGTGCGCGTGTGAATTCGCCTGTGATGCGGCCTTCGTGCAGAACTATGACGCGGTCTGAGAGGCCGAGCACTTCCGGCAACTCGGAAGAGACGAGCACGATGGCCAGTCCCGCGCGTGCCAGTTCGTTGATCTGCGCGTAAATCTCCTGCTTCGCGCCGACATCGATGCCGCGCGTCGGCTCGTCCAGAAAGAGCACGCGCGGATTGGTCAACAGCCACTTGGCGAGCACGACCTTTTGCTGGTTGCCGCCGGAGAGCGTGCCCGCAATCGTGAAAACAGAATTTGCCTTGACGCGCAGTTCCTGCATTGAGCGTGCGCCCGCAGCCGCTTCTGCGTCCGTGTCCGTGACAAAGCGACCCGACAGATGCTTGAGTCCCGCCAGCGTCATGTTATTCAGAATGGTTTGATCTAGAATCAAACCGAACCGCTTACGATCTTCGGTGACGAACCCGATGCCGTGACGAATCGCATCCGACGGGCGCGTGATCCGGACGGGCTTTCCTTCGACGTGAATGCTTCCCGTCGTGCGCCCCGCGTGCGCGCCGAAGACCGCCATCAGGAGATCGCTTCGACCCGCACCCATCAAGCCCGCAACGCCTAAGACTTCGCCGCGCCGCACATGGAAACTAATGTCGTCCACCAGCATTTTGCCCGCGAGGTTCGGGTCTTCGACACTCAGGTTTCTGATTTCGAGCGCCACCTCTCCATGCTCGTGATTCGCGACGGGGAAGATGTCGCCGACCTCGCGCCCGACCATGCGCGCAATCACGCGCGCTTCCGTCAGATCAGAGGTGCTGTCAGTTCCCACCGTGCGCCCGTCGCGCAGGACCGTGATGCGATCCGACATCTGAAACACTTCGTCCAGCTTGTGCGAGATGTAAACCATTGCGACGCCCTGCGCGCGAAGCTGGTTGAGAATATGAAAGAGCGATTCGACCTCCGTGTCCGTCAGCGCGGCGGTCGGCTCATCCAGCACGAGGATGCGCGCCTTCTGTGAGAGCGCTTTGGCAATCTCCACCATCTGCTGTTGACCGATGCCCAGATGTCCAACGGGAGTTCGCGGGTCTAAGTTAAGATGAAGGTCGGCGAGCAATTTTCCGGCGCGGCTATAGATTTCATCCCAGCGAATGACTCCCAGACGATGCGGCTCGCGTCCCAGAAAAATGTTCTCGCCGATGGTCATCTCTTTGACGAGCGAGAGTTCCTGAAAGATGACGGCGATACCAGCGGCCTCCGCTTCACGCACGCCCCCGAAGCGGCGCACCTCGCCCTCAATGAGAATCTCGCCGCCGTACTGCGGGTGCGGATACACGCCGCCGAGAATCTTCATCAAAGTGGACTTGCCCGCGCCGTTCTCGCCGACGAGCGCATGAATCTCTCCTGCATAGAGATCAAACGTCACGCCGTCCAACGCCCGCACGCCCGGAAAAGTCTTGGTAATGTCACGCATCTCCAATAACGGAGAGCCACTTTGGTCAGTCATAAAAGTCTGGTGAGTCTATCGAGTCCAGCGAGTCCAACGAACGTCTTGCTCGTTAGACTCGACAGACTCGCAAGACTATGCTTTAGGCCACTGATCTTTCGGCACGTTCTTGTAGATGTCTTCCATCTTGAGGTAACCGTCTTTGACGACCGTCTTCATGATGTCGTCCTTGCCGACCGCAATCGGCTCCTGAAGAATTGCCGGGACATCTTTCTTGCCATTGTTGATGGTCGTCGTGGTCTCCAGCTTCTCGCCGCGCGCGAGTTTGATCGCCGCGTCAACCGCGCTCTCGGCGAGCGGTTTGATTGGCTTATAAATCGTCATCGCCTGCTTGCCTTCGGCAATGCGCTGCAAGGCCGCGAGGTCTGCATCCTGACCGGAGACGAGAACTTTACCGGCCAGCCCCTGCGCTTCGAGCGCCTGAATGACGCCGCCCGCCGTTCCGTCATTTGAAGCGACCACAGCATCCACTTTGTTATTCGATTGTGTGAGCGCGTTCTCCGTGTGCTTCATCGCCTCGTTTGGTTGCCACTCTTTGGCGAAGGGGTCGGCGATGATCTTGATGTCGCCGCGATCAACGTAGGGTTTTAAGACTTCCATCTGACCTTCGCGCAGGAGAATCGCGTTATTGTCTGTGGGTGCGCCGCCGATTAACAAGTAGTTGCCCTTCGGCTGCTTGTCCACCAGATACTGCGCCTGCATCTGGCCGATCTTCTTCACCTGATGAGAGACGTAAAGATCAACGTCGCTATCTTTAATCAAGCGGTCGTAGCTGATGACGGGCTTGCCCGCTCGTTTCCCGGCTTCGACAATCGAGGCCGCTGCTTCGGCGTTATGCGGAACGACGACGAGCACGTCAACGCCCTTCGTCAACAAGTTCTCGGCCTGCTTCTGCTGTTCGGCATCGCTGCCGTTGGAGACGAGCGTCGTGACTTCAGCGCCTTTTGATTTGGCGTAAGCCTCGAACAAATCTTTGTCGCGCTGCCAGCGTTCCTCTTTCAAGGTGTCCATCAAAAATCCTATGCGGACAGTGCCCGTCGTCTTATTCGGTGTGCCGCCTCCGTCCTGATTCTGCGGCGCGCTGACGCAACCCGCAATCAGCAGTGCGCCGAATAAGAGGAATGCCAGAGATGTTCTAATGGTTCGCATAACTTCAAGGTTCCTTCCTTCTCGTTAATCAGTTCTATAGACCGCCACTCCTCGCGGCACGTAAATGATGGATGGACGTAAAAGAGGGCCTCCACGCGGCGTGCGAAGCCAACAGCAGGCGCTCAATCGTTGAGCGACAATGGCAACTCACGCGGCTGATTCAGACAAGGCTTCTAGGGGTAAGCCTCACGTCCGCCCGATTTTCTGGGGGATCAGCGGAAATAAACTTTCTGATCGAGGCCCTTAGCTTATCAGAGCCGCAACACTAATTTCCATTGAAATATTCAGATGCAGGTGTTATTTTACTTACCAGTTTCCCAGACAATCAGCGACACCATGAAAGCGAGAAGCCCCCTGTCTCTTCGTTACAGCCTTAAACTGATTCCTTTGAAATTTCGTGCAGCTCCCGACCGCATGGAATAACCGTTATCTTCAATGTGCGCGCTCGCGCATCCCTTACATCTTCACTGTCAGGGAATGCGCCGCGCGACCTATACCGCTTCGGAGGTTTTAGTATATGCGCTCGATGCTCTCCATCTCTCTTCGCACCTTTTTTTGTGGCTTAATTTTGCTCCTGCTCGCCGGGATTGCCAGCGCGCAATTTCGCGCCAGCGTTCAAGGCACAATCACAGATACATCGGGAGCAATCGTCCCCGCTGCCACCGTTACCCTGACCAATAAGGGGACCAACCGGGCGCAGACCGTCACCGCCAGCGACGACGGCTTTTACCGACTGACGGGTTTGCCGCCGGGAGATTATTCGATCAGCGTCGAAAAGGAAGGGTACAAGAAACAGGTGCTGGAAAGTGTCACCGTCAATGCCGAAGGAACGGAGGGCGTGGACATCAGCCTCGAAGTGGGAGAGGTATCGGCGACCGTGACGGTGACGGACACCTTAGCTCAGCAGCTTGAAACTGAAAACGCAAACGTCTCGAAGGCCATCACCACCGAACAGATACGCGAATTGCCGCAGGTGGGGCGCGACCCTTACGAGTTGCTGCGCCTGACACCCGGCATCTTCGGCACGGGCGCGCGTGGAGCGGGCGGTCAATCAGTCGGCTTTCCGAACGGGCCGGGCAATGACCCTAACGTGGCCGGGCCGGGCGGCTCGAACACCTCCGTCTTCCAGACAGAAAATCAGGTTTCGATTTCGGCTAACGGCCAGCGCGTCTCGAACAACAACTATACGGTTGACGGCGTGAGCGTCAACAGTCTCGGCTTTGGCGGCGCGGCGGTCGTCACCCCGAACCAGGAATCGGTCAAAGAGGTGCGCGTGCTGTCGAGCAGCTATTCGGCGGAAGACGGGCGCAACTCCGGCGCGCAGGTCAAAGTGGTCTCACAAAGCGGAGGCAACGAGTTTCACGGCAGCGCGTTTTTCAAATACAACGATCCGAATCTGAACTCCTTTAATAAATTCGGTGACATCTTCGGCGGTGCGCCGACGCGCGTTGAGAATCGCTTCCGGCAATTTGGCGGCAGCCTCGGTGGCCCTCTTCCCGTGCCGCGTTTCGGCGAAGGCGCGCCTCCCGCTTTCAAGCTGGCGCGTGATAAGGCCTTCTTCTTCTTTTCATTCGAGGCACTGCGTAACCGCACCAACAATCCAGCCAGCAGGTTCATTGAAACGCCGCAGTATCGCCAACTCGTTCAGCAACTGCGCCCCGGCAGCGTCACCTCCAACGTCTTCGCTTCCTCGGGCATAGAGCCGCGCATCATCAGTGTCATTCCGACCAACTGCGGCCTCTTTAACAATGACCCCGCTCGCTGCCGCGTCGTGGCAGGCGGCCTCGACATCGGCTCACCGACCCTCGCGCGAGGTCAATATGTTCCTTTCAGCAGCCCGACCGGCGGAGGCTTCGACGGTATCCCGGACATTCAGTTGGCCCAGATTGCCGACCCCGACAGCACGCGCGGTCTCCAACTCAATCCGCGTTTTGATTTTAACTTTGGCTCCAATCAAATCGCCTTGAGCGCTTATGTGACCAGACTTGAGAATGTCAACGCGGACATCGGGGCGGCGAGTCGTCCGAGTTCCGACCTGATTTTCAGGCCGGTCAATTCGGCAGCGACACTGACCTACAATCGCATCATCAACGCCACCACTTTCAACGAAGCGCGCGTTAATTTCACACGCTTCTCCGCCAATCAGGTCGAGTCATCTTCGGGTACAAATTTCGGTATCCCACGCATCGAGGTCGAGGGTTTGCCATTCGACCGGATTAGATTCGGAGCTGATCGCGCGGAGACGACGCCCGGAATTTTCGCGCAGAACACGTTTGAGTTCAGCGATACGCTCAGCAAAGTTTTCGGCAATCATGCCTTCAAATTCGGCGGGTTGATGCGCCGCGAGCAGGACAATAACAGCCTCGTCGGAGGCGCTCGCCCGATCTACTCGTTTTCGGGGCTGTTCAATCTCGCCAACGACACGCCCATCTTTGAAGGTGTCAACGTAGACCCGCGCACTGGCGGTCCGGCGGATGCGCAACGTTACTTTCGCACCGGTGACTATGCCGCCTTCATACAGGATGATTGGAAGGTACGGCCCAATCTGACGCTCAACCTCGGCTTGCGCTACGAATATTTCACACCGCTCAGGGAGAAGGAAGGACGCATCACGGCGCTTCGTTTCGGTTCACTGGGCTTGCAGAATTCGCGCATTGAAATCGTTGACGAGATGTTCGAGCCGGATACAAACAACTTCGGGCCGCGCTTTGGTTTCGCTTACAGCCCAAACTTCGGCGATTCTCTCGGCGGTCTGTTCAGGGAAAATCGCGCGGTCATTCGCGGCGGCGCAGGCGTCCAGTACAACCGCATTCCCAACGTGCTGTTTGCCAACTCGCGCGGCAATCCTCCGTTCTTCGCACGTAACAACATCTGCTGCGGCACGGCTGGCCCGGCGGGCGGAGATGGCTTTGGCACACCCTTCGTAGACGGCAGAATTCTTTACGCGCTCGGCGCGACCAACTCGCCATTCAGTTTCCCGGTCAACCCGCTGCTGGGAACGGGCATTGACCCGGCAACGAATGGCGTGCTCAACAATACGGTTGAAGTCTACGCCACCGATACCGAAGTTCCGAACTCTTACGTTTACACCTACTCACTTGAGATGCAGTACGAATTGCCGCTCAACATGGTAGGCACAATTGGCTATCAGGGCAGTTCGGCGCACAAGCTGATTCGCATCGTCAATCAGAATTTGCTCTTTGTCGCAAACCCGCGCTTCAATCCGGTCTTTTTCATTCAACCGGATGTCAACTCGAACTACAACGCGCTCAACGCGCGCCTTGAGCGTCGTTTCTCCGACGGTTTGCAGTTTGACGTGAACTATCGTTTCAGCAAGAGCATTGACACGCTCTCCTACGAAGGCCCCGGCGGAGGTACAAACCAGACCAATCCGGGCGACTTGGCTTCGGAGCGTGGCCCTTCGGATTTCGATGTCAGGCACAGTTTCAATCTTTCCGGCCTCTATGAATTGCCGATCTTCCGCAATCGCCGCGACGCTGTAGGAAAAATACTTGGCGGATTTCAACTAAGCGGCATCGTCTCTGCCAACTCCGGCTTTCCGTTTACGCCGAAAATCTTTGAATCAATCAGGCAGCCGAGCGGCGAGTTCTTCGGGCCGATTCGACCGACGGGCTATTTCGGCGGGGCGCTCGAAGATACGTCCAACGAGGCATTCCTTAGGCCCGGCGGAAATTTCCCCGGCGGCGGCGCACGCTATTTCCCGACAACCCCCGGTCTTCCGGGCATCGGGCGCAATTCGTTTCGCGGGCCGCGATACTTCTCCGTTGATATGAGCGTCGCTAAAAAGACAGGCTTGCCGGGCTTCCTCGGCGAAGACGCCAACCTCGAACTACGCGCCAATTTCTTCAACGTCTTCAACCAACTGAATCTTCAACCGATTCGTTTCTTCGATGACGGCTCGATTATCACCAATCCTAATTTCGGTCGCTCCACGCGCGGATTGGCCGGGCGCGTCATCGAGTTTCAGGCACGCTTCAGGTTTTAAGTGCTGGATGGATGAATCGCCATCTTCACTTTCCAATTGAGTGTAGAGAATAGAGAGGTTCACCACAGAGACACAGAGAGCACAGAGGGGGCACGGAGGATTGACCCTTTGTGCCCCCTCTGTGCTCTCTGTGGTGAATTACATCTTGCCACACATTCAAGGGACGAGATTATTCACAGGCGTTGATGGCGAAGACGGCAGGCTCTCGACATAATCGTCTTGCTCACTTTTACCCTCCTTCTCAAGACGCTTGCGCTCCTCATCAAATTGCCTGAAGAGCGCCATTTCGCGGTCGGCTTCCTCCTTCCGCTTGAGCCGCGAAAGCGCCATGAATAATTGGTAATGAACGTCAGGGTTATTCGCCTTCAACGCTGCGCCGCGTTGGAGCAAAGGGAGAGCGTCGTCGTAACGCTGCTGCTTGACCAGTAATCTCCCCAGATCGTAATGAGCGAAAAAATGTTTGTCGCTTAAGTTAATCGCACGCCGCAACAACCTCTCGGCCTCCGCGTAATCGCCCCGCTCGCCCATGATGAAACCCAGTTGAGCCAGCGCATCGACGTTCTCAGGTTGAAGCAAAAGCGTCTTGCGAAACGCGGCGCTTGCCACATCGTATGCCGCTTTGCCACGCGCTGCGATTCCCACGAAATAATGAGCCTCAGCCGTTTGAGGAAAACGCGTGGCCGCGCGCTGGAAGATTTGCAACGCCTCGTCGTAACGAATGAGCAACAGGTAAATCCCGCCGAGCCGGACGTAGTGAATCAATTTTGAAGAGTCCTGCTCCAACGCTCGCTCGTAAAATCCAGCCGCGTCCGTGTAGCGTCGCTGCTTCCTTAATTCTTCACCAAGCATGAAGCTGGCGTCGGCGAAGTTAGAACGCAAATCAAGCGCTCTTTGCCAGAAGTTAACCGCTTCCTCACTTTTGCCGCCTGAAGAAGCAATCAGCCCCAGATAATAGAGCGGTTCGGGAGCGGCGGGCGAAAGTTCCGCTGCGGATTCAAGCCGCGCGGCAGCTTCATCAAATCGCTTGAGGTGATAAAGCGCAACGCCGAGATTGAAGAGGAATTCAAACGTCTTCGGGCGCAGAGCGTTGAGGCGTTCAAATAAATCGAGGCCGCGCGAATAATCGCCACGCGCAACGTACTGCAAGCCGAGATTGAAAGTCGCCTGCGGATGATCGGGCACTTGCTGTAAGACAGACTCAAAGGATCGTATCGCTTCGTCAACGCGCCCGGCGCGAGCCAGCAGGACGCCCAGATTGGCGAGCGCGGAAACAGCTTTCGGATTCAACCTCAATGCCGCGCGGTATTCTCGCTCGGCCTCCGCAAATTGTTTGCGCTGATCCAGAATTACGCCCAACAGATTATGTGCGTCCGCATTTCGCGGCTGAGCAGCCACAACGCGGCGCACAATCACTTCCGCTTCGTCGAGCCTCTTCTCCAGCAGAAGCGCGACCGCTTCGCCCAGCGCAGCCGCATCACCATCGCGCCGGGCAGCAGCATTCTCGCCAGCTTTGGGTTTATCGGGTGAACGTCGCTGCTGCGCTACAACGCAGTGCGGGGTCAACAACGCAAGCATCACGAAAACGGCAAGACTCGCCACCACGCACGATAGCGAGCGCGTCACACTTGGCCGTGCTGGGTAGAATTTCATTGAGCAAGAAAAGAGTTTGACAGGATTGACAGGATTAGCAAGATTAAGAAGACCTGACAGATTAGGAAGGCTTAATGCTTCTTCTCTTCATCCTGTTAATCCTGTAAATCCTGTCTGAATCTTCTTGAAGTATCCAGACGATTCAATTGCGCCATGCGCTCTTGGCCTTCCTCTTCTGCGAGGGCGCTGGCGTTCACCGGCGCGGCGCAGACCGGCCAATTGCATCGCTCGCGGAATCTCCGGGTTACGCATGAACCAGCGCCACACGTTTCCCGAACGCAAATTCTCTGCGCTCAAGAGGATGATACCGACATCTATCCCGATTACGTCCGGCCCAATCCATCCCGTGTTCGGGTTGAAAGCATCCGTAAAACCATAACGACCGTAAATGCGCTCGCCGAACTTCTCCCGCATGGCGCGCAAAGCGGCGAGCGAGATGTCGGGCGTGAGCATCAACGAGCCGCCCGCCGCGCATGGCACGATTGTGCCGTCAATGGCCGGATCACGCGGCGGCCCGCTCCACGCCACATAACCTTTCGCGCTGTCGCTGGCTGTGATGCCCCACATATTCTCGGAATAGCCCGGAAACTCACTTGCCAGACTGATGCAGAATTCTCTATGAGCGCGCGTCGCCGCAACAGAGTTACTGAAATAATCCGTATAGGGCGACCAGCTTTCACGCCAGTTACGAAAATCAACCCACGCGTGCGAGTACTGATGTATGAAGAGCGGTCCGCCTGTGATGTATGTGTAGCCCGCATAACTGAGGCGCTCGCGTCGCCACGCGCGCCACGAAAGAGGGCTAACCGGATGAGCCGGTGAGCCGATGGCGAGCAGGTCCAAGATCAAGTGCTCGCTGTACGTGTCCCAGCGCGGCTTGAGAAAACCCGTCTCCGGTTTCCAGCCATGAGAAAGAAGGCTTGAATGCCCCGCCAGCATCCACTTGAAATCCACACGCTCGTAAATCAGTGTCGCCAGCCGCCTGATCTCCGCGTCGCTTCGGAAATACTGCCGCGCCGTTAAGACGCCGCCGAGCAGCAGTGCCGTATCAATAGAAGAGTATTCGCTCCGCCAGCGTCTTTCGCCCGTAGGCTTATCCATCCAGTGAAGAAACCAGCCATGCTCCTGCGGCGCACGCTCGGCGAAAAACCGTAACGTCCGGCGCACGCGCTCTCTCGCTTCAGCGCGTGGAATCCAGCCGCGCTCGGCGGCGATGCAGAGCGCCGTCAGGCCGAAGCCCGTAGCCGCGCTGCTGGTGATGTTGTGGCTGGGATGACTCGCGTCATGCGCTGCGCCATCGGTTCGCGCACGGTCTAGCACAAGTCCTGTTTTGGAGTCGGCATGATCTTGAAAATAGCGAAAAGCGCGATGGGACAAGTCTTCAAGAAAGGCTTCATCGCGCGCGGAGAGACGGGTGGACGGCGATGTGACAGGGGGCCGAGTGTTCGCGCGTTGAGCGACAACGGTTACATTGAGATTGACGAAGCACGCGCAGGCAAGCAAAAAGAGAGAAAGCGCGTTCAGGTTGCGACGTGACATATGCTATGTAGGACAGACATTCCTGTCTGTCTAAGCGTGTGCTAGCACGCTAATTATTATTCACTAACACAGTATTCGCGCTCTCCGCGCTCAATGACAGACAGGAATGTCTGTCCTACTCGGCAACTTCAAAATTCGCTTCAAGGCCGCCTACGGAGCTATTACCGACGAAAATTTTGAACTCGCCCGGCTCGACGACAAAGCGCATCTCGCGGTTGTAGAAACCCAGATGCTCCGGCGTGAGCGTGAAATTTAAGCGCCGTTTCTCTCCCGCCTTGAGCGTGACGCGCTCAAATCCTTTCAATTCCCTGACAGGTCGCGTCCGGCTCGCCGCCATGTCCCTGACGTAAAGCTGCACGACTTCATCGCCCGCGCGCTTACCCGTATTTTCCACTTCAACGCTCACAGTCAAGCGCCCGTCCACACGAATCTTCGGCGCGCTCAGTTGAAGATTGGTAAACTGAAACTGCGTGTAGCTCAATCCATATCCGAACGGGTAGAGCGGAGTGACGGGCACGTCCAGATACTTCGACGTGTATTTGTTGTTCACATCCGGCGGGCGGCCTGTGTTCTTGTAGTTGTAGTAAATCGGAATCTGCCCCGTGTTGCGCGGAAACGTCACAGGCAGCTTGCCGCCGGGGTTCACGTCGCCAAAGAGCACATCACTGATGGCGTTTCCGGCCTGCGTGCCCGCGAACCATGTTTCCAGCGCGGCGGGCGAGTTCTCCGCAATCCAGTTAATCGTCAACGGTCGCCCGTTCATCAACACGACAACGTAAGGCTTGCCCGTCGCGTGAATCGCTTTGATTAAATCCAATTGACGACCCGGTAAATCCAAAGAACTGCGCGATGCCGCTTCACCGCTCATCTCCGCCGATTCGCCCACCACGACAATCGCCGCATCCGATTCCCTGGCGACCCGCACCGCTTCTGCAAAACCGTCCGCGTTCTCGCAAGCGAGTTCACAACCTTTCGCGTAAGCAACTTTCGTCCGCGGAGAAACCTTTGTCTTGATTCCGGCGAGCACCGTGACAGCATCCTCGGCTTTGCCGTCGCCGGTCCACGAGCCGATCACATTCTTCTGATCGTCGGCGAGCGGACCTATCACCGCAATGGATTTCAGAGACTTGGCTAACGGCAACGTCTCACGCTCATTTCTCAACAGCACCATCGAGCGCCCGGCAATCTCACGCGCGGCGGCGAGATGCTCGGCATTCATAATCTCTGCACGCTCGCGCGCTTCGTCGGCGTATGGCTTCTCGAATAGTCCCAGACGAAACTTAATTCTCAGCACGCGTCGAACGGCTTCATCGACTGTTGCCTGCGAGACTTTGCCTTCCTTGATAAGCTGCGCGCCGTGTTTGTTGTAAAGGCGGCTGACCATCTCCATGTCCACGCCCGCGTTTACGCCAGCCCGCGCGGCTTCCGCCTCCGTCGCTGCCAGCCCGTGATTCATCAATTCTTTCACCGATTCATAGTCGCTGACGACGAAGCCGTCAAACTTCCATTCGCGGCGCAACACCTGTGTCAACGTAAACGGATTGGCAGAAGTGGGCACACCGTTGAGATCGTTGAAGGCGGACATAAAAGTTCCGACGCCTGCATCGACCGCCGCCTTGAACGGCGGAAAGTAAACTTCGCGCAAGGTCGTCTCCGACATATCGGTCGTGTTGTAATCACGTCCCGATTCCGCCGCGCCGTAAGCGACCCAGTGTTTAGCGCACGCGAGAATCTTATCCGGCGCACTGTAGTTTGCGCCCTGAAACCCGCGAACACGCGCACGCGCTATCGCTGCGCCAAGAAACGGGTCTTCGCCTGCGCCTTCGGCGATGCGTCCCCAGCGCGGGTCGCGCGCGATGTCAACCATCGGCGCAAACGTCCAGCGCACTCCGGCAGCGGACGATTCCCTCGCCGCGATGCTCGCCGCGCGTTCCATTGCGCGCGGGTCCCAACTGCTGGCCTCGCCAAGCGGAATCGGAAAGACGGTGCGATAGCCATGAATCACGTCAAAGCCAAAGAGCGCGGGAATCTTCAAGCGCGATTCTTCAACCGCTACTCGCTGAACCGCGTTGGTGTTTTTGACGCCGCGCACGTTGAGGAACGATCCCAACTGCCCTTTCCGCACGAGGTCCAGATGCTCCGGGCGGAAGTTTCCATCCGCGTGGCCGTCGAGTTGTTGAAGCTGCCCGAGCTTTTCTTCCAGCGTCATGCGCGCCAGCAAGGCATTAATCTTTTGCTCAATTCCGGCTTGCGAACGCCTTGAAACAGCGCGACGCTGTGCAGCGACGTTCATTGTCGCGGCGAACAGCGCGAAGAGGATGAACAGGCTCGTTAATCTCGCACGCTTCATCTCAGACCTCCTTGATGTAAATCCGGCTGGGAGCGATAAAAAAGCTGTAGGGGAATACGAAGAGAATAGACAGGATTAACAAGATGGACAAGATGATAAGAAGAATAATCAAACTATCTTAACCTGTCTTGTCTTCTTAATCCTGCTAATCCTGATTAATCCTGTCTATTGCTTTAGTCTTTAACATTTCATTTCAACGCACGGCGGAAGATGCGAAAGCCCCACGAATCGAGCGCGATTGCAGGCAGCCCCGTCGTGCGCGTTCTCGCCATGCGTTGCGGCGCTGGCGCATCGGGCGGAAGTGGCGGTTGAACGTCCGGCGTCACGTCCGCAAACGTTGCGCCGCCGACTTCGACCGTGCCGACGAACGGCTGGTTTGAGAAGTTGATCGCTACCAGAATCTCTTCATCAGCAAAACGGCGCGAGAACGTGACGACGCGCGCCTCGTCCGAGTTACGCAGCCATTGCATCTCGCCGCGCCTGATGGCTTCGCTCGATTTTCTCAAAGCAATCATCTGTTTGTAGAAGCGTGGAAACTCCGGTCGGCGCTCCGCGATCTGCCACAGGATGGGGAGCTTCTCGAAGAGCGCGGGCGCACCCGATTCAGCCGTGTCGCCAACCTCCATGCCGTTATAAATCAGCGGCACGCCGTCGAGCGTGAACATCAGGGCGGAGGCCGAAAGCGCCGCGCGTTCGCCGAAGCGCGCGATTGCCCTGCGCTCATCGTGGTTGTCCGAGAAACGCATGTGGAGCGCCCCACGCGGAAACTTCCGGCGCTCTTCCTCCCACACTGAACGAAAAGCTGACGCTGGCTTCATCCCCATCAGGACTTCCGTCATCGTGCTGTGCATCGGCCACGCGTAATCAAAATCGAAAGCTTTGACGAGCAGGTCGGGACTGTCCCATTCGGCGAGCATCACGATGTCCGGGTTAATTTTCTCAAGCTCCGTCCGCGCACGTTCCCAGAGATCCGTTGGCACGAATCCGGCTACGTCGCAGCGAAAGCCGTCGAGGTTAAATTCCTTCAACCAGAATTTCAGCATCTCGACCATGTAGTCGCGCAAGCGCGGATTCTCATAATTGAGATCGGCCACGTCGGCCCAATCCGGCACAGGCGGAATAATCTTGCCCGCCGCATCGTGCGTATAAAAGTCCGGCTGCTTCATCAACACGCTATCCCACGACGTGTGATTCGCCACGATGTCAATGATGACCTTCATCCCGCGCCTGTGAGCTTCCATTACCAATCGCTTCAAATCCTCTTTCGTGCCGTAGTCAGGATTGATCGCGTAGTAATCGCGCACGGCGTAGGGGCTGCCGATGCTTCCCTTCTTCTTCTCCTGCCCGATGGGATGAATCGGCATCAGCCACAAGATAGTCACGCCCACATCTTTCAACTCGTCGAGCCGCGCCGTCACGCCGTTGAAATCACCACGCTCGGAGAAGGCGCGCGGGAAGATTTCATACACCACACCGTCGCGCACCCACGGACGAGATGAGCGCGCCGTCTCTTTTGAGAAATCCCGCGCCGCCTGCTGCGCGCTCGCCCCCGTACATAACAGCATTAAAACGCTCGTCAAGAGCAACGCCCACCAGCTTCGCTTAAAGCGTTTCAAAGTATGCTGGTTTATCGGGCGTCCCGGCGCGACTGTGCCTTCAGTGATTCTTTTCATTCTCATCTTCGGAATCATCGCTCACCATCAATCAACCCGGTGCTGGGCACGGGCTGGGCAGTGATCGGCGGTATCAGAGGCTCATGCTCATCGCCCTTGATGACCTTTCCGACCGGAACATTGTCCGCGACATCTCTGACAATCGAGACGAGCGCCGCCGCAATCAACAAACAGACACCGCCCAGCATGACGACGTAGAGCGGGTTGTTATTGAAGACGTATTTGACGAGTGGCTGGAAGGTCAGCGCGGCGACAATTTCAGGGATGACGATAAAGAAGTTGAAGACGCCCATGTAGACGCCCATTCGCGCAGGCGGCAGCGCACCCGCCAGAATTGCGTAGGGCATCGAGAGGATAGAAGCCCACGCGATTCCGACCCCGACCATCGGAATCATCCAGACGTATTTACCATGAATGAAGTAGGTCGAAAGCAGGCCGACACCACCGCAGATGAGCGCGAGCGCATGAACTTTTTTCCGGCTCGTAGCCTTTGCTACTTTGGGAATCGCAAAGGCAACGGCAAAGCAGACGATGGAATAAACCGTGAAGCCCAATCCTCCCCAATCGTTCCCTACATCCTTGAGCGCTTTCTGTGCAGGGTCGTCCAGATTTGTCACGCCGAAGACTTGCTGCGCCGTCGTCAGGCCGAAAAACATCCACATGCAAAAGAGTCCCAGCCAGGTGAAGACCTGAACGACAGCCAACTGTTTCATCGTCTGCGGCATTTCGCGCATGGCCGAGAAAATTTCCTTGAACCAGCTTCCCAGCCCACGCGACTCCGCGCGCTTGCGCTTGAATTCCTCCATATCTTCGGGCGGATATTCTTTGGAAGTAAAGACAGTCCACAGGACGGCGATGAGCAGAGCGGCTGCTCCTACCTGAAAAGCATATTTGACTGTCAGCGGAAGGCCGCTCGCGGTTTCACCCGTCACACCAAACTTGCGAAACATCCACGGCAAGGCGCTGGCAATCGCCGCGCCCGCGCCGATGAAAAAGCTCTGCATCACAAAGCCCGTCGTTCGTTGCTCAGTATTCAACTTGTCGGCGACGAAGGCGCGAAACGGCTCCATGCTGATGTTGACACTGGCATCCAGCAACCAGAGAAAGACGACGGCCATCCAGACGGCGGACGAATTGGGCATGAAAAAGAGTGCGAACGCAGAGAGAATCGCGCCGACAAGAAAGAAGGGACGACGCCGCCCCAGGCGATTCCACGTCCGATCTGACATCGAGCCAATGATCGGCTGAACAATCAAGCCTGTCAGCGGAGCAGCCAACCAGAGAATCGGGATGTCATCAGTCGCCGCACCCAGATTCTTGAAGATGTTGCTCATGTTGGCCTGTTGCAGGCCAAACGCAAACTGAATCCCGAAGAACCCGAAACTCATGTTCCAGATTTGCCAGAAGCTCAAATGCGGTTTCTGCTTCATTTGCTATCGCTCCTCTCTGTTTCGTAAATCGTGAATCGTAAAGCGTAAATGGACGAGCAGTTTCCCTCTATTCACGATTTACGATTCACGATTTACGGCCTTTATGCTCAGCGAGCGTAAAGACTGATATCTTCAAGCACCACGTCGCGGTCAAGGCCAAGCGCGAACATGAGCGTGCGGGCCATGTTCCGAACATGAATCGCACCCGCGCGCGGCTCGTCCTTTTCGTTTGTGTGATCCACGTCAACGAGGCCGGGACAGAAATTGAAGACGCGGATATTCGCACCGCTCTTGCGAACGTCGTCGCGCAGAGCTTCAGCGAATCCCAGCAGGCCAAACTTCGAGGCACAGTAAGACGGCACGTCCGCGTAGCCGTTCTTTCCGGCCTGCGAGGAGACGTTCACCACGTCGCCAAAGCCAGCGGCAATCATGTGCGGTAACGCCGCGCGTACCAGCCACATCGCGCCGCGCAGGTTCGTGTCCATCACTGTGTCCCAACCTTCGTCAGTAATCTCGGCAACAATTTCCGGCACGGCGAGGCCAGCGTTGTTGATGAGCACATCAATCGAGCCGAAGCGCTCCAACGTATAACGGATGAGCGCATCTGTCTGTGCGCGGTCACGCACGTCGAACGCATACGGGAAAACGCGTTCGGCATCAGCCTTAGAGTTCAGATCATCGGCTGTCCGCCGCAGCGTCTCTTCACGACGTGAAGCGATGACGACACGCGCGCCTGCTCCCGACAAGGCTTCGCTGAACGCGCGCCCGATGCCTGTGCCCCCGCCCGTGATAATCGCCACCTGCTCGTTGAAAGATTTCGTTTTCACTTATTTTACCGCGAAGACGCTCGCCGAACGCGCGGGCAGAGTAGTCTTGAAAGCTCCGTCGGTGACGCGCACGTCCTGAGCCAGGTTGAGCCTGTCGTTGAACCTTGTCCCGTCTTCAATGTTTGTCTGAGCAATATTGAAATCGAAAGTCGCAGGCTTCGTATCATTGTTAATGACGACGACAACCGCGCCCCGGTCTGACACGCGCGCATACGCATATTGCTGCGCCGCGACGTGCAGATTAATGAGCGCGCCGCGCCTGATCGGTTCAAGCTCGGCGCGCAGGTGCAACAACTTTCTGACGTATTCGAAGAGGTCTTGCTCTTCGGGGGTGCGCCCGGCTTTAGTGAAAGCGTTGCGGCGGTCGCCGGGAAAGCCGCCGGGGAAATCCTGCCGCGTGGTCGGTTCATCCGCGCCCGTCATTGCAATCTCGTCGCCGTAGTAAAGCTGTGGGATGCCGCGCGTCGTTAAAAGAAACGTATGAGCGAGTTTTAATCCAGTGATGTTTGCACCCGGCTCACTCATAAAACGTTTGTCGTCGTGATCGCCAAGCAACGTCACCAGAATATCCGGGTTCGTGTAGATATAATCCTTCGCCAGCGTCTTCGGCACTTCGTCCAGATTCTTTCCTTCGGCAAAGGCGTGGCGGATAGGATAGAAGAGCGGAAAATCCAGCAGCGTATCGAGACCGGAATCTACGCCGTCAAAGCGCACGCGCCCGCCCTGAAAGAATGAGACGTGAACGACATCACCGTCTTTGACCTCTCCGACGATGCGAAAGTCCGGGTACTCACGCTTGATAGCCGCCGTCCATTCTCGCCAGAAACTATTCGGAACGTATTGCCACGTATCCTGACGAATTCCGTCAAGGCCGGTCGTGCCAATCCACCAGAGCGTGTTCTGAATCAGGTAACGCTCGACCTCTTCGTCGTGCTGATTGAGGTCTGGAAGGAAATCCAGAAACCAGCCTTCCATCGTCTCGCGCTTGCTCTTCTCTTCAGCGCGCGGGTCGTGAAGCATCCACGTTTGAAAAACGTTCTTGAGATGCAGGGCACGCGTGCCGTTGTACCACGTGGGCGTAGGCGAGTCGTCAACCCAGGGGTGATACGGGCCGGTGTGATTCGCCACCTCGTCCTGAATAATCTTGATTCCCTGTTTGTGCGCCCCTTCCACCAATTCGCGCAGTTTGGCGTGCGTTCCGAAATGCTCCTCGACGCCGTAGAAATCTATCGCACCGTAGCCGTGAAAGCCTGTGGTCGTACCATTTTCTTTCTTCTCAATCTCGTCGGGGTGATTGACGTTGTCGTACCACGGCGTGAGCCAGATAGCCGTGACGCCCAAATCTTTCAGGTAAGGCAAGCGATTGATGATGCCCTGAAAGTCGCCGCCGTGATAACGAAATTTATGATTGCGATCAAAGAGTCCGCGCGATTGCGTCGGGTCGTTGTTGGAAGGATCGCCGTCGCTGAAGCGGTCGGGCATAAGCAGGTAAATCACGTCGTCGGTCGAGAAGCCCTGAAAGCGCCCAGCGCGGCTCAGATGTGCGGAGATTTCAAAAGGCGCATCCGTCGTTCCGCTATTGGTCGTAATGCGAAGCACGCGGCGACCTGGCTTTGCCTGCGGGTCAATCACAACATCCACGAAAAGATATGTCCCCGCCGCGTTGATGCGCGTCAACCCGGTCTGCAAGCCTGCGCCAACAGCCTCGACACGCGCCCCCGTGAGATTGCGCCCGCGCACCATGACACGCACGGGATTAATCGAATGACCAGCCCACCAATTTGGCGGCTCAACTTTCAGAACAGCCGGAGCGCTCTGCGCCGCGCATAGAGGAACGACGATGAGCAACAGAGCAATCAGCGCCACGTAGCGCATGAATGTTTTGAGAGGATTCTTGTTCATTTACCCCTTCATGCTGGAAACCGAGACATCCCTGAAAGGGATGAATTTAATAGCCGGGGGCAACATCCCCGGAATGAAGCGCAAGATTATTCCCGACCCTGAGCGGATACTCCTATCATTCCTATCTATACCTTGTCTTCATGTTTGCGCTCACGCCCGTAAACTTGCGTCAGATGTTTCAAACGCTCTGCGAGTTCATGGGTCAGCGCGCCCGTTTTGTACCGCCACGACCAGTTGCCCGACGTGCTGTTCGGAAGATTCATGCGCGCTTCATTGCCCAGGCCGAGCAGGTCTTGCAGAGGAATAATGGCCGCGTCGGCGACCGAGGCGAGCACAGTGCGGATGAAGTCCCAGTGAATTTCGTGGCCGTCCGTGCTGAGGTAGCGAAGACAGAACTCGCGCTCGCGTTCTATCTGCTCGCTGTTGCGGGTTGAGCCTTCGCCTGCGACGCTCGTGAACCAGCCGACGGTGGTGTCGTTGTCGTGAGTGCCCGTGTAGACAACGCAGTTTTTTATGTAGTTGTGCGGAAGATCATGGTTCAGCGTATCGCCGCCGAAAGCGAATTGGAGGATCCGCATGCCGGGTAATCCGAAATCATCGCGCAGGGCTTCAACGTCCGGCGTGATGACGCCTAAATCCTCTGCGATGATCGGCAAATCGCCGAGCGCGCTCTTGATGGCGGTGAATAATTCCCTGCCCGGCACATTGACCCAGGACCCGCGCTCCGCAGTCTTATCTCCGCCGGGAATTTCCCAACTGGCTGCGAAGCCGCGAAAATGATCGATGCGAACGATGTCGTAGATTTCCAGCGTCGCGCGCACGCGCTCAATCCACCAGCGGAAACCGTCTGCGAGCATCCTGTCCCAGTTGTAAATCGGATTGCCCCAGTATTGGCCCGTCGCGCTGAAGTAATCGGGCGGCACGCCAGCGACGACCAGGGGGCGGCCAGCCTCGTCCAGCTTAAACTCCTGCGGGTTCATCCAGACATCAGCCGAATCTCGCGCGACGAAGATGGGGATATCGCCGACGAGTTTGACCTCACGCTCGTGGCAGTAAGCCTTGAGCGCAGCCCATTGCTTGAAGAAGAGAAACTGATAAAACTTGTGAGCGTCTATCTCATCACGCAAATGCTCGCGCGCGGCATCGAGAGCAGCGGCGTCGCGTCGAGTAAGCGTCGGCTCCCATTCGTTCCAAGCCTTGCCGCCTTGTGCGTCTTTCAAGGCGCGATAGAGCGCGTAGTCGTCCAACCACGAAGCAGCCTGATGAGAAAATTGCTCGAAGGAAGCGTGCAGGCTCTTGTCAGCCGTTTGCTTGAAACGCTCGAAGGCTCGGCGTAACAGCGCGTTCTTGAAGGTGATGACATTGCCGAAATCAACTCTCTCAAACGAAAAGGCGGGAGCGTGCGCGAGGTCTTCCTCGGTGAGCAAGCCTTCATGGACGAGGCGCTCAGGGCTGACGAGCAGGGTGTTGCCCGCAAAGGCGGAGAAGCATTGATAGGGAGAATCACCGAATCCGGTCGGGCCGAGCGGCAAGACCTGCCAGAGACTTTGTTTGCTTGCCGCCAGAAAATCCACGAAGCGATAGGCTTCGTCGCCTAAATCTCCGATGCCGAATCTGCCCGGCAAGCTTGTCGGATGCAGAAGAATACCGCTCGATCTTGGGAAGCTCACCGCCCCCTCCTCGAAATTTTATAATTTTCAGCTAAAGACTTTGAGTGCCAGTATAACCTAAATACGAAAGAACTCGACACAGTTATTCTGCGCCGCTGAGCTTGTAAGCGACGGCTGTCCGGGGCAAAGCGTCAAAGGTAAAAGCCGGACCAGATGCGCGGATGCTCGTTCGCCCTCCGAGCAACGGAATCAATTGCGACGTGGCAGCCGCATCGAGCAGCGCAACAGGGATTGTGGTCTTCTGCGGAGTCGCGGCGCGATTGATGATGACGAGAACTGTTTCATCGCCATTGCGCCGCGCGAAGGCGTAAACGTCGTCCGTGTACACAAGATCAATCGTGTGGCCGTGACGAATCGCCGGATGCTCGCGGCGCAAGGTTATCCAGTCGCGCGTCCATTCGTACATGCGCTGCTCATTGGCGCTACGGCCCGCTTTGCTGAAAGCGTTGCGCGGATCACCCGGAAAGCCGCCGGGAAATTCACGGCGATTGTCGGGGTCATCATCGCCCGGCATCGCAATCTCGTCGCCGTAGTAAAGCTGCGGGATGCCACGCACGCTCAACAGAAATGCCGTGTGCAGCCTCGCGCCTTCAATCGTCATGCCTTCAACGGAAACAGTGCGCTTGACATCATGGTTGTTGAGCATCGTCGTCAGGCGCGCGGCGTCGGGGTAGCCTGCGTCGTATTTCAACGTGTCGCGCAAATGGCGCACGGGCTTCTTTCCGCTGAACACGTCTAAGGAGGACTGCCAGAGCGCGAAGTCGAAGACCGAATCAAGCTCTGTATCAATGCCGTCCCAGCCTGTGCGCCCGCCCATGAAGAACGCCGTGTGCGCGGGGTCACGGTCGAAGACCTCTCCGACCATCCACATCTTCGGATACTCACGGTGCAACGCGTTTGAAAGGTCGCGGATGAAGAAACGCGGCATGTACTGAATCGTATCCTGCCGGATGCCGTCGAGTCCGGTCATGCCAACCCACCAGAGCGCATTCTGAATCTCGTAACGCGCGACTTCCGGCTCTTCCTGATTCATGTCCGGCAGAAGGTCGTTGAACCAGCCGTCGAGCGTCAGGCGGCGCTCTACAGCAGCAGCGTTTGGCGAGAGCAGCAAATCTCCACGAAAAGGGTTTTGCGGGTGACGGGCGGGCGTGCCATGAAACCAGTTGTCGAGCGGCGCATCAACTGACCACGAGTGCTGGATGCCAACGTGATTCGCCACCTGATCCTGAATCACCTTGATTCCGAGACGATGCGCTTTCTCGACCAGTTCGCGGAGAGTTTGCATATCGCCGAAATGATCTTCGACCGCGTAGTAATCAATCGCGTGATAGCCGTGATAGTTGGTGTTCGGACACCAGGGCTTATCGCACGTGTTCACGTCGTTCGGGTTGTCGTACCAGGGATTAAGCCAGAGCGCGGTCACGCCCAGTTCTTTCAGGTACGGCAGGCGGTTGATGATGCCGCGCAGGTCGCCGCCGTGAAAGGCACGCGAATTCCTGCGGTCGTTGGCTTCGCGTGGAGAGCCTGCGGGCGCATCATTCGTCGTGTCTCCGTTGCTGAAACGGTCGGGCATGATGAGATAGATCACGTCATCATTCGTGATGCCCTGAAAATTTGTCGCCGCATCGAGCGGAGCGTTGAGGCGAAACGGAATGATAGTCTTGCCCGCCGAAGTTTCAAGCTGCAAGGGATAGTTGCCGGGTTGTGCCGCCGCATTTAGCTGGACGCTGACGAAGAGATACGTGCCAGCCGGATTGATGACGACGGATGAAGTGGAAATCTCAAGCCGCGTGGCCGTGACGCGCGCGCCGTGCAGGTTCGTGCCGCGCACGAGCAGGCGCACAGGATTGATTGTGTGCCCGGCCCACCATGAAGGCGGCTCGACTTTAAGGACTTCCGGCGCGGCGCTCGTTTTCGCCTGCGTCAGGCTGGCGCACAGGATGAAGCAGGCGGTTATCCCTAAGAGTGCAGCAACGGTTTTATGGACTATGTTTGGCAACTTGGCTTTCGGAGAATTACTGCGGTCTGGATTTTAGACAAAAGGCGCATCGAACTCTGACCCAGGCAACGAGTGACCGGTCTATTATTCAAGGCTCAACCCGGCTCAAGGCTTTTTTGGAGTCGGGCTTGCGACAGCAGGCGAAGGCAATCCGTTCGTAATCGTGACACTTCCATCTCCGCCCGCGCTTTGACTTTTGCGCTCATCTTCAAGTCGCTTGAAGATAGCAAGCTCGCGGTCTGCATCCTCTTTGCGTTTGAGGCGTGAATAAGCCATGAAGAGTTGGTAGTGGATGCCGGGGTCATTCTGAACAAGCTTGATCCCATGCTCAAGGATTGGCAGCGCCTCGTTGTATCGCGTCAGGCGCACAAGCAGACGACCCAGATCATACGTCGCAGGATAATTGTCAGGATCGAGCCTCAGAGCATTTCGCAACAGCCGCTCGCCCTCTTCGTGCTGTCCGCGCTCGATTGCCAGAAAACCGAGGTTGGCGTAAGCGGGAGCGTTGTCCGGCTGCAATTCGACAGTGCGCTGAAAAGCTTTATGCGCCGCGTCAAACTGCCCCTCCGCGCGCGAGACATAGCCAACAAGAAAGTAGAGCATCGCGTTATCGGGAAAACGTTTCAGCGCCTTCTCAAACGTCTCGCGCGCCTGCTGATAGTGATGCTCGCGGAAGTGCGCCACGCCGAGGCGCATGTGATAGAGAGGCTGCGACGCATCTCTTTCGATAGCGCCTTCGTAGAAAGGAATGGCGCGCTCGTTACGCCGATTTTTGACAAGCTCTTCGGCGATCATGAAAGACGCCTCAGCATGCTGAGGGTTCAGTTTCAAAGTGCGTTGCCAGAGGCCGAGCGCGTTCTCGCTCTCGCCCTTCGCCGACGCCACGTGCCCGAGACGATAGAAGACTTCCGGCCCATCGGGTTTGAGCGTCGCAGCATCCTGCAAAGCCTTTCGCGCCTCATCCAATCGGTCAAGGTTGAAGAGCGCAACGCCCAGGTTGTAGAGCACTTCATAGGTGTTCGGGCGAAGTTGGTTTGTGCGCTCGAAGAGACGCGCGGCACGTTCATAAGCGCCCGCATCAGCGAGAGCGAGGCCAAGCGTGAAGAGGGCGCGCGGGTCATCATTAGCACGCTGCTCAATCTGGTTGACGAGTTTCTCAGCATCCTGCGCCCGGTTCGCGTGAGCGTAGGCGTCGGCGAGTGTGAGCAAGAGCGGGATGTCCGCTGACTCTGCCCCTCCGCCAATTCCCGCCAATCGTTCCAGCAGCGGGATGGCGCGCGTGTAATCTTTGCGTGTGACGTAGAGCAAGGCAAGGTTGTAGTTTGCCTGCGTGTGGCCGGGTGAAAACCGGAGCGCCTCTTCAAAAGTTTTGACGGCCTCGTCCGCGCGATTGCTGCGGACGAGAAGAACGCCCAGATTCGTGAGCGCCCCGGCGGATTTCGGGTTCAGGCGCAACGCCTCGCGCAACTCGCGCTCGGCCTCATCATGCCGACCTCGCTGATCCAGAATCACGCCGAGCAACGCGTGCGCTTCCGAGTCGCGTGGCTGGGCGGCCACAGCACTACGCGCGGCAAATTCGGCCTCTCTGAGCTTCCCGGCCTGTAATAACGCAGCCGCGTCGCGCACGATCTGCGAGACAGTTCCTCCGCGCGGGGCAGTTGGCTTCGTCCGGCTCTGCGCGACAGTCTGCGGCGCAAGCGGCCAGGCAAAGGCGAGCGCAACGATGAGCATAGTCAGGAACAGACGCGCCGTTCGCAAGCTGAGATTTAAGGTGCTTCCCGCCATCTGAAAAACTTTCTTATTTGTCGGGCGCGGTCGGGCTGTTTGCCTGAACGCCATTACCATTAGCATTAATATTAGTATTCATATTGCGCCGCGACTCGTGGATTCGTTTGACAATGAGAGATTCTGCCGCCGCTTCATCTTTACGCCCTAAGCGCTGGTAGGCGATAGAAAGTTGGTAATGCGGCTCAGGATTACCGGGCGCGAGTTCGGCGGCGCGGCGCAGGTGATCGACGGCTTCCGCTGCGCGCCCCTGTGCGACGAGCGTCCGGCCAAGCGTGATGCGCGCCTCGTAGAGATTCGGGTTGATTTCGAGCGCGCGTTGCAATGCCCTGATGCCTTCGGCCATCTCGCCGCGTTTCAGGAGTAGGACTCCTAAGCCTAAATGTCCATCGGCAGCGTCGGGCTTTCGCGCGATAAGCTCGCGGTAGGTCGCGAGAGCGGAATCCATCTCACCCCCATGTTCGAGAGCCGTCGCCAGGAAGAAAAGGGCGGATGCATCCTTTGGTCTTAAGGCAATGGCTGCGCGGAAGGCTCGCGCCGCGCCCGCGTCATCACCACTCCCGAAGAGCGCTCGACCGAGAGCCAACTGTGCGTCGAAATTATTTGGCGCGAGGCGAACGGCTTTTTCGACAGATTTCAACGCGCCCACATCATCGCCCCTGACGGCAAGCACGACCGCCAGCAGAACCAGCGCGTCGGCAGCACTTTCATTCCCCGCTCCTCCCGCCTGAGCGGTTTGTGCGACCGTGAGCGCAGCATCAACTGCTCTGCGCGCGAACGGCTCGGCCTGCGTCGCCCGGCCTGCATTGAAAGTAGCCAGCGCCGCGCCGTAAAGAACCGCAGGGTGGTGCGGTTGCTTATCAGCCAGTGCACCGAAGAGGTCGGCAGCCTCTGTAAAGCGTCCTTCGCGTAAGAGCGCACCGCCGAGCGCGAGCGCTTGATTGAGAATGTTTTCGTTACCAGAAGAAGCGCGGACGCGTTCAATCGCCTGTGCGACCTGTGCGGGATTGATTGACCCGTTGCGGTCTTGCGCCAGTGTCGTCGGTTGGAGTGCGTTGGCCCAGGCCGCCGCGAAGATCAATAGCCAGCGACCGAATATCTGTGCGCGTGCGCTCATTAATAACTTCCGGGCAGGGGTCCGGGCGCGAACGCTTCGCGGCGGACTGAAAATACTTAAAGACTGAAGCGGAGGGGAGACGTTGACAAGTTAACCTCTTTAAGAAACGAATTCAAGCAACACCGTTAATTGCTCTCCAACCGCGCGCCGGATAATCAAAGCAGAGGGCGTCCCGCGCGGGACGCCCTCCATCAACCGCTATTGGCTATGACAAGCTCGCACCGTAGCCCCGCTTTAGAACAGCATCCTCATCCCGAACTCAAGCTGGCGGCGACGCTGCTCGGAAGTGTCGAGGCCGAAGTTGCCGCTGGTCAGGTTGGTTTCGGGCCGGAACCTGTTCACGTGATTGAACAGGTTGTAGGCCTGCGCGCGGAACTGGATGGTGAATCCTTCCGTGATATGAAGGTTCTTGAACAGCGAGGCATTGACGTATTCCTGACGCTGGCCGCGAAAGACGTTGCGACCGAGGCTGCCGAACTTCGGCCCTGTCGGATCGCTGGCGAAGACAGGTGTCACGGCTGCGCGGAATGCCGCAGGATTTAGCTCCAATCCTTGCGCTCGCTGCGCGTCAGTCGGAGTCGGGTCGCCGAGCAGGTCAACACGCTGGCCGTTAGCGAAGACGGAGTAGACAGGGCCACTCTGAATAGTGATGTCGGTATTCAACTGCCAGCCGCCGATCAGCAAGTCCACGCCGCGCGAGATGCCGCTCAGGTAATGCCTACCCCTTCCGAACGGCAAATCCCACACGCTCGCAAAGGAGAACCGATGGCGCACGTCAAAATCGGAATTCCCCTTGTCCAGTTCAGGGCGCAGGGGGTTGGCGAAACCGCAGGTGCTCGGCCCCGTTCCACCTGTGCAGAAACCACCCGGCGAGTTATCAATCGAGTGTGCCCAAACATAAGTGGAGATAATTGACAGGCCACCCGAGAAGCGTCTTTCGAGCTTTGACTGGAAGCTGTCGTACCAGGACTTCCCGATGTATTCGACCGTCTGGACTGTGGCGCGGTTGGTTATCTGGCGCGAGCCGGGAAAACCGCCGCTGTTGTTACCGATGTTTCTCACCACGAGCAGATTGCGCCCTCGACTGCCGACGTACCCGACCTCAGCCAGCCAGTTCGGGCGAAACTCCCACTGCGCTATTAAATTGAACTGGTGGAACATCTCGTTGTGGATGTCCGGGTTAACGTAGATGAGATTACTGCCCGCCGGGGCACTGAAGGTCTGGCCCGGAGTGGTGTTGTTGCTCACTATCGGGAACGGAATACCCGTATCGAGGCTGAAGAAAGCCGGAAGCTGCGGGCAGGCCCCCGTGCCGAACTGGCTGAGGCTGCAACTGTAGCCGCCACCGCTCGGCGGGTTGGCCTGCAAGATGCCGGGGATGCCGGGAGTGTCCACGGAATACTTGAGGGCGTAACCGCCGCGAAGAACGACCGTTTTGTCGCTCTTAAAGCCGCTCCATGCGAACCCGATTGCTGGCCCGAAGTTGTTCTTGTCGCTATTAACCAGATCACGGCCACCGGGCGCATTATCGCCTGCACGCGTCAGGGTGTCGTTGGACGGGTTGTAGTTTGACTGGTTGTCGAAGCGTTCGACGGGCTGCGTGAAGAGGTCCCAGCGCAGGCCCAGATTAAGCGTCAGGGTCGAGCTGACCTTCCAGTCGTCCTGACCAAAAAATGAAATTTCCTTATTCGAGAGGAAAGGCGGCGTGCCGGGCGTGCCACGACTGACAAAAGCCGGGTCATAGCCAAGTAGAAAATTGGCTGCACCGGAACCAGCGTCTCGCGGCCCGATGGGGATGCCGCTAAAGTTTCCAGCAAGGAAGCCGCCAGCGCCCGTGCCGTACTGGTACTGTCCTTTGATGGCCCCGGCGCGTCCCGCGTCAAAGTTGCTGTTCTGGCGGACACGGAAGTCGCCGCCGAATCTGAAGATGTGTGAACCGCGAACGTAAGTCAGCGCGTCGGCAAAGCTGAAGTTATTCGAGGTGAAATAGAATGGGCCACCATCGCCGATGAACTCCAACTGGTTCTGACGACCACGCTGGAACGGCTCTTCGATGCCGAGCAGGATTGCGCCCGTGCATTCGCCGCAGGTGTTGGCGTTGGGAATACCGAGGGCGGCGGAGATGCTCGGGTCGAAGCCGAGCGCACCGTTGACGCCCGTGTTGAAGATGCCTATCTCCACGCGGGTAGCCCCGAAGCGCGCTTCGTTAATGACGGTCGGCGAGAAGGTGTGCGTTTCGCCGAGGCGGACGCCGCGCGAGTTGCCGAACTCATCACCCGCGCCGAAGCCCGAGGGCAAGTCGTTGCCGGTGGGCGAAGAGCCGAGCGGGAAATTGTTGTCACGCGCGCGAGAACTCTCGTCTCTGCTGTAAGCGAAGAAGATCGTGTCGCTCTGTCTAATATTGTGGTCAAGCCTGAAGCCAAGACCGTCGCGGTTATACTTCTCCTTGCGATTGGTAGCAAAGTTGTCGAATATCCTGCCCGTCACGGTCGGGAGCGGGTAAGCCTGCAAGACGTTCAGGGCGGCGAGCGAGAGCGGTTGGCCGCAGTTGCGAATATCGTTGGCAAGCGCAGGGTTGCCGCTGGCACAGAAGACCGTGCCGATAGGAGCGATGCGGGGGCCGCCGATTGTGTTGAAGGTCTGGGAAGTTCCGGGCTGGAGCAACTCGCCGAAATCGCCGACGCGCATCCGGGCGGTCGGGACGCTGACGAATCCAAAGTCGCCGGTCGTTGAAGGCGTGGCGTTGCGCTGGCCTTCGTAGTAGAAGAACCAGAAGGTCCGGTTGCGTCCATCGTAGAAGGGCGGCGTGCCCTCACCGGGGCGCGGCAGGAAAAGCGGGCCGCCGACAGTGCCGCCGAACTGATGCGTATTCCGGTTCGCCAGCGTGTTCGGGTTTTCCCTGAAGCTCAAAGCGCTTAAGACGCGTCCCTGATAAAATTCATACGCCGTGCCGTGAATATTGTTAGTGCCGGACTTCGTCGTCGTGCTGATGATACCGCCGCCAGCACGCCCGCCTTCGGCAGGGGCGACGCTGGTCTGAATCTTAAACTCCGCGATGGCGTCCGGGGGCGGGTAGATGCCGATCTGACCGAACTGCCCTTCGTTGTTATCCGTCCCATCAAGCGAGAAGTTGTTATTAGTCGGGCGCGCGCCGTTGACGACCAGCACCGAGCCGCCGGACTCGCGAAAGCGTGTTGATTCCGTAGACGTGCCGGTGGGATTGCCGCCCGCCTCAAAATTGCCGCCGCCGCCCAGCACACCAACGATGGGGCGTGTCACACCGGGCGAGAGCGTAGCGAGCAGCGTAAAGTTACGTTGCGGGATGGGCAGGTCTGTAATCTGCTTGGCGTCGATGACACTGCCGAGGTCGCTGGTTTCTGATTGCACCAGCGGCGCTGCCGCAGTGATCGTCACAGAGCCTCCAACCTGTCCGGCAGTCAGCGTCACGTCCACGACTTGAGTGCTGGCGGTCTGGACGACGATATTTTCCTGGGTCGTATCCGGGAAAGTAGGAGCTTTGACGATTACTCTGTATTTGCCGGGATCAAGCAAGGGAAATTCGTATGTCCCCTCGTCGCTCGTGTTGACCGTGCGTTCGGCATTCGTGTCAATATTCATGACCGTGACGGCAGCATTGGCGACGATAGCTCCGGTCTGGTCTGTGATAGTTCCTTTGATTGTTCCTTTGTTCGTCTGGGCAGAAGCGGGAAGCGCGAAAGCGGCAAGCAATAAAACCAGTGCGCCGAATCCCTGGAGAAGGCGTGTGACTCTCCGGTGTGTCGTCATGGCTGAACCTCGTATGCGAGCAGAAAAGTTGACGGTTGCACTTTCACCTTCCAAGCGGGGAGAAAGTATTCGTTTCGCGCGCTGGTAATAGATTGAGAGCCAGAGGCGGAATACACCGCGCTCAGGCTTATTCTTTTTTGGGACGAATTAACTGTCTAGAACGACTTTTGAAGTTTGTTGCCTTACCGAACGAAGTAATAATTAATACAGTTTGCTACGAACTGTCAACACTTTTCTGGCTGCGGGGTGAAAAAGAGTTCGCCTTGATTGTCGCGTCAGGCGGCGGAGGCGGAGGCGAATTTGTTGGCGAGAACGAGGCTCAAAGCACCCATCAGCGTCGGCGGGTCGCCCAGGGTAGAGGCCAGAATGCGCGCCGATGGCAGGCCGCGCCGAATGCTTCGCTCGACGGTCTCGCTGATGGCTTCGGCCACCAGCGGCCACGCGCGCGTGATTCGTCCGCCGACGATGACCACTTCGGGACTGAAGCCGACGATCAAATTAGAGATGCCGATGCCGATATAATGTGCCGTTTCCAGCAGCGCCGTTTCCGCCGCTCGCTCGCCCGCGCGCGCACGCGCGATCAATTCCGAGAAGCTGAACGTGCAGGGGTAATAATTCCCTATCTTCTTGTAGCGTGAAAGCGCGGCGCGCTCCGAAGAGAAGGCTTCCCAGCAATCATAGTTGCCGCAGGAGCAGGCGACGGGAGCGTCATGCCCGATAATCATGTGGCCGAACTCGCCAGCCGCGCTGTGCTGCCCTTTATAAATCTGGCCGTCGAAAGCAATGCCGGTCCCGATACCTTCAGCGACCAGCACCATGATGAAGTCTCTGACCTGACTGACCTCCGGGCGACCGAACCATAGCTCCGCGAGCGCAGCCGCGTTCGCGTCGTTTTCAACCGTCACGTCCAGCCCGGTTGCCTTTGAAACGATCTCCGCAATATTTATATCGCGCCACTTGAAATATGGAACGTACATGACGCGGCTCATGGCAGTATCCACCAGACCGGGCAGACTGATGCCGACGCCCTCTATCGAGCCACGATATTTGCGCGCCATCCCTTGAACACAATCAACGACGCGCGTGATCGTCTTTTCAAATTGCGGGTCGGTCGGAAATGTCTCCTGTTCAAGCACGCGCCCTGCAAGATTGCTCGTGGCGATGATGGTTTGCGATGGCGCGATGTCAACGCCGATGGCCATCACGCCACTGGTGCGAATCCTGAGCAGCGTGGGGCGACGCCCGCCGGTTGATTCGCCCGCGCCGACTTCTTCGATTAAGCCGTCGAGCAGCAGCGCATCAACGATGGTCGAGATGGTCGAGCGTTGCAGCGCGCTCTCGCGCGCGATGTCTGCGCGAGAGATAGGCTCTTTTTCGCGCACATAGTTGAGCACGATCTGCCGGTTAATGTCGCGGATCGTGTTGGCGCGCGCGGCTTGCGCTCGTGTCAGGTCAATTCGACGCACAGTTTCAATAGCTCCGAACAGGCGGCAATCTTCATCAGCCAGTGAAGCGCCGCCTCGCAACAAAATTCAGAAAGAAGAAGAGAGAAAAGAATCTGGCTGCTGGCTCGTCCCTTATCAGCGAGGGGAATGCATCATACAACTTTTTATCCTAATGCGGGGAGAATGTTGAAGGAGCCTCGTGCCATCCAATTCCGCAATAGGACTTATCCCCGAAGGGGATACATAAAATAGCCGGGGGCAACGCCCCCGGTCTCACACGTCGCAACGTGTTCCGACCCTGAAGGGGTCGCACATTCAAGGTTGAGGTGCGACCCCTTCAGGGTCGGATTCTTGTCTAACGTCTTTCCGGGGCGGCGCTACGCGCTTGCCCCCGGCTATTGTCTGTGACCCTTTCAGGGTCAAACATAAAGAAGTTACTTGCCGGAGACGCCTTTGCCCTGAACGATGGTCAACGCGCGATCCACGCCGGGAACGTTGACTACTTCGGTTGTCCCGTTCGGCCAGACAATTTCGAGCTTATCAATTTTGGTCGCCGCACCCAGACCGAAATGCAGGCGTGCGTCGTTCTGCGAAGCGTAGCCCGCGCCGCTGACGACATCCTGACGCTGCCGCATCTTGCCGGTGGTCAGATAAGCAATCGCTCCAGACGCATCCCTCGGACTCTTCTTCTCCACATCGCCGATCAATCGAAGCATGAGCCAGTGTCCCGATTGTTTCGCGACGTTTCTGAGCACGGTCGGTCTGGTATCTATGTTGTTGACGACCGCATCAAGACGGCCATCGCCGTCCAGATCGCCTACGGCCATACCGCGCGCCGGGATGTCGATGGCAAGTCCGCTTTTGGGCGCTGCGCCGACGCGATTGAATCTTCCTGTTCCAAGATTGCGAAACAACACCATCTGCTGCGCGAAACTTGTCCCCCATTGATATTTGTCCACCGCCGGATAGACATGGCCGTTTGCCACCAAGACATCTTTCCAGCCGTCGTTGTCATAATCAATGAAGCTTGTTCCCCAGCCGAGGAAAGGAATCGTCGGCTCGCCATGTCCCGCCTGAAAAGTTACGTCCGTAAAGTTGCCGCTGCCTTCGTTGTGATAGAGCGTGTTTGAATCATCCGAAAAGTTTGTGATGTAGAAATCAACGCGGCCATCATTATCGTAATCACCGACGCCAAGACCCATCCCGGCCTGCTCGCGCCCATTCTCGTTCAAAGCCACGCCCGACGGGTAGCCCATCTCTTCAAACGTTCCATCGCCTTTGTTGATGTAGAGCAATTTCGGAGTCGAATCGTTGACCACGATCAAATCGAGTAGCGCATCATCGTCCGCATGAATGAAAGCGGAAGTGAAGCCATAGAACTTTCCCGGATCGTCCACGCCCGCCTTCAGGCGGACATCTTCAAACGTGCCGTCCGGTTTCTGGTGATAGAGCGTGTCGCCTTCGCCTTTTAAGCCGCGCGGCCCGCACATCACAGGCGTGCCGCGAAACTGGCAGAAGTTTTGTCCGAGGCTGCCGGGCTTGCCCGCTTCGCTTGGGTTGGGCGGCAGGTTATTCAAGTCAAATTCCAGATAACCCGGAACGAACAAATCTAGCCTGCCGTCATTGTCATAATCCCCAAAGGTCGCGCCCGTGCTCCAACCTTTGCGCGCCACGCCGAGTTTCACCGCCACGTCTGTAAACGTGCCATCGCCGTTGTTGTGATAGAGACGCGAGACACCGTAATTGCCGACGTACATATCCGGGCGGCCATCATTGTCGTAATCGCCGACGGCGACGCCGAATCCCCAACGCTCGTTCGCCACACCCGCTTTCTCCGTCACATCTTCAAACTGCCAGTTGCCCTTGTTGCGAAAGAGCGCGGCGCGCGGCGCTTTCTCTTTGCCCTGCATCGCGGCGAAGGTCGAACCGTTGACAAGGTAAATGTCCGGACGCCCGTCCGCGTCGTAATCGAAGATGGCGACTCCGCCCGAAGGTGTCTCGACGATGTAATCTTTCGCCGTGCCGCCGGAGCGATGAATGAAAGATTGCAATCCAGTTTGCGCCGTGATGTCTTCAAAGACGACCGGAGCATTCGGGTCAACGACGCCAACCGTCCGCCGCGAAGTGTAATTGATGGCCGCACCCGTCGAGACGCCGCCCATCTGCTGCATCGGCGTCGAAGCAGGAGAAGGCGCTGGCGTTTGCGCAAAGACCGCAGGTGATGTTTGAGTTAAGAGAAAGAAGGCAAGCAGAGGAAGGGCACGAACAAAGACGGAGCACACGGGATGACACCTGAGCATTTGATTACTTTCAGAAGAGCGCGAGCCTACCAGACATTATAGCTTTATTAGGATGAAGGAAGATGGTTTCATTTCTGTTTTTTTGCGCCGGTGATCGTTCAAACAACGACACCTTTGAACACTTCGGGACAATACCTGCCGCCAGCACACATGTCAACGGACGCTTTCGCTCGGTTGCAAAATTTTCGCGGCGGAATCTTCAAAGCGGAGTATAATTCCGCGTCAGCAGACAAATTCTCAGCATGATGCAACGCCTCACCCCGTCCTGCTCCTACCCGGAAAGAGGCTCATCACTAAAAGAGGAGAGCAGCGCATGTCTAATGAACACTCGCAACCCAATCCGCCGGGCTGGACTTTGTTGCACACCTTGAAGGGGCACACCGGACTAATTAAGTCAATGCAATGGTCAGCAGACGGTCAAAAAATCATCACCGCTGCCAATGACCACACAATCAAAATATGGGACGCTTCATCTGGTCAGGAAATACTTTCTCTACCGGTAAATGTTCTCAGCGACGTATTAGCCATTACTCCGGACGGACAACAGATTCTCGCAACTTCCGGCAGTGATCTTGAGTTGTGGGAAATCTCGACAGGCGTGAAGTTAAGGACGCTGAAAGGGCATCTAGATAGGGTGATGGGTGTAGCTGTCACCCCCGACGGCAAGACAATCGTCTCGGGCGCAAGTGATGGCATATATAATGTCTGGAATTTTTCTTCAGGCGAAATAATATTTCACTGGAAGGAGTTCGATTTAGAGAGATTCAAGGGCATGGTAGAGATAACTCCCGACGGATGGCTTGCTGTCTCCCCTCAGAGCTACAGGGTACTTAAAGTCTGGGAGATTGCTTCTGGCAAAAAAGTGCGGACTCTGCGGGGGCACAGTGAGTTTCTTTTAAATCTGGCGATCACGCCTGATGGAGAAAAGGTAATTGCCGGATCGAGTGACAGGCGAATTTACGTCTGGGATTTACAGACTGGCTTGCTTGAAAGAGTGTTGGAAGGCCATACGAATTGGGTGATAGGCGTCTCGGTTTCTCATGATGGCCGCTTTCTCATCTCGAAGGGGGCGCAAGAGACAGTCAGGTTATGGCGCTGCGAAGACTGGCAATTACTCAGTGCATTGGAGGAGAGCAAGTATGAATTCTACGTTCCATCCACACCGCTTTTTCATCCGTTACGGAACGACCTCGTTGTGACCTACAGCGAAAAGGGTGCTGCGGTACGCATCTGGCAACTTGATTACGACGTTATTCTCCGTCACGCTGATCCCACACAAACCTTTAACTACACGACGGCCAAGCTGGCGCTGGTAGGAGACAGCGGTGTCGGCAAATCCGGCCTCGGGTGGCGACTCGCCGAAAGCAAGTTCCGGGAGACCTTTTCCACGCACGGCCAACAATTCTGGGTCGTGAAGGAATTAAGCGCCACCCGCAAGGACGGCACACAGTGCGAGGCGGTGTTATGGGATTTTGCCGGGCAAATCTATTTTCGTTTGATTCACGCCTTGTTTCTAGACGACGTTGATCTGGCGCTGTTGCTATTTGATCCGACAAGCGTTAAAGACCCGATGGAGGGCGTCGAATACTGGCTCAAACAGATGCCCGGTGAGGGGAAGCATCCACAGAAAATCCTAATCGGAGCGCGGGCTGACTTGGGCGTTTCGCACATGGCTCAAGACGAACTCAAAGCCTTCTGCGAGGCTCGCGGCATCACCGGCGGCTATCTCAGCACCAGCGCCTACACGGGCGAAGGCGTCGGCCAGTTAGTGGAACTCATCAAAAATTTGATTAACTGGGACGAGATGACGGCGACGGTGACGACCGACACTTTTAAGCGCACCAAAGATTTCGTGCTGAAGCTCAAAGAAAATCAGGGGCCGCGCGTGCTGGTCACGCGGGACGATTTGCGCCAACGATTACAGGAGACGGATGCGAACTGGAAATTCAGCGACGATGAGATGATGACTGCCGTCAAGCATCTGGAGACTCATGGCTACGTGAGAATTCTGCGCGGCTCGACCGAAAGCCAAGTCATTCTGCTGGCCCCTGATCTGCTCATCAAGCTGGCGTCGTCCATTGTGCTGCAAGCGGGACGGAACCAAGAGGACTTGGGCGCGTTAGACGAAACAGAGGTGCGACGCGGAGTTTATCAGTTCCCCGAGCTAGATAAGTTGGAGATGGATGAGCGCGATAGCCTGCTGGACGCGGCCACGTCGCTCTTCCTGAACCGTAACCTCTGCTTCCGCGAGACACTGGGGCAGCGCACTTTTCTGGTCTTCCCGGCGCTCATCAAACAAAAACGCCCGCAGATGGAGATGGCTGAAACGAAGGAGGACATCGCCTATCGCATCACCGGGGCGGTCGAGAACGTCTACGCTGCGATGGTCGTCTTGCTCGGCTATACCAACACCTTCACGCGCACTAACCACTGGCAGCATCAGGCACAGTATGAAACAGAAGGTCACGTCTGCGGTTTTCGTCAGACGGAAGAACGCGCGGGCGAAATCGAGCTGGTGTTGTATTACGCGCCGGACACTCCGGCGCACACTCGCCTGCTCTTTCAGGGACTGTTTGAGCAATTTCTCATCCGGCGCAAGGTGCAAGCGAAGAGGTATGCTCCGCTGGTGTGCGCCAATTGCGGCCAGTTGCAGACACGCGGCGTTGTGATGAAACGTCTGGAGCAAGGGAAAAACTTCATACGCTGTGAGGAGTGCGGCGAGGAGATCAGCCTGCCGCTGCCGGACGAGTTGCTGGCGCTCCCAACGAAGCAACAGACGGTGGTCAACGAGGAGAAAGCCCGCACCGAGCGCCGCACGGTGTTTGAGGCGACGATGGTGTACGTCATGCGTCTGGTGGAGGAACGACGAAGAAAAGCGCCGAATTGTTTTATCAGCTACGCCTGGGGAGAGGTGGAGCACACGCGCTGGGTCGAGCGTCTGGCAAAAGACTTACAGAATCTGGGCATCAAGGTTGTCCTGGATCAGTGGGAGAACATGGCGATTGGCGCTAACCTAGCGCGCTTTGTGACGCGTGCTCATGAAAGCGATTATGTGTTAGTCATTGGCACGCCGGATTACCTGCGCAAACGAAACAATCTTCGACCGGATGACCCGCAGCATGGCTACGTGGTTTCAGCGGAAGCAGACTTATTTGAACACCGCTTGGTCTCAGGCAGTGAAGAGGTCAAAGCTACAGTGCTGCCGATTCTGGCGAAGGGCAAGGTGGAGACTTCCCTGCCGCAGCTCTTGCAGGGGCGTATCTACGCTGACTTCCGCGACGAGCAGTTTTATTTCGTCTCGCTCTTTGAACTGGTGCTGACGCTCCACGGTTTGTCAAACGATCCGGCAGTGCGCGACTTGCGACAGAAGATGCAGGAGGAGGCCCTCGACTAGACGATTCAGAGGCGGCGCAACCTTCTACTTCACCTTTCCGCCTTCGTCCTTTACGCTTTCGTCAATCTTGTGGTAGCGATCAATGCTCGGATTCATAATCTTCTGCGTGCGGCCTCCCGACCAGCGTATCTCAACGGACTTGACGTTCGCCACCGCTCCGAGTCCGAAGATGACGCGCGAATCGTTTGATGAAAGATAGCTGCCCGCCTTCGTCACTTCCTGAACAAGCTGTCGCCCGTTGCCGTCAACAACCACGATTCGCGCACCCAGACCGTCGCGGTTCGACTTCGCGCCCGTGAGCGAAACACCGAGCCAGTGATTGCGCGTGCCGTCGTTCCGCAAAATTACGGGTGAGCCTTCGACGACGCCGATCACTATGTCCGTGTCGCCGTCGTTGTCCAGATCACCGAACGCTGCGCCGCGAGCCGCCACCGGATTATTGAACGCCTGTCCGGCGCTCAAAGAGACATTCACGAATCCCTTGCCCGTGTTTCGCATCAAGAGCGGCGTCTGCCTGTACTTCAGATAAGCCGAAGTCTTCTCAATCGTATCCAGCACATGGCCCTGCGCAACGAAGATGTCTAGCCAGCCGTCATTGTCCGCATCCAGAAAGCGCGTGCCCCAGCCGGAATAGAGTAACGTAATCTGGCCGACGCCCGTCGTGTTGGTTGTGTATGTGAACGAATTGTCGCCGTTGTTACGATAAAGCGGATAGGTTTCGCTTGAGAGCGCGGTGATGAAGATGTCCGCTAAGCCGTCGTTATCATAATCGCGCGCATCAACGCCCATCCCGGCAAACGTCTTTCCATTTTCGTCGTAACCGACTCCGGCCATCAAAGCCGTATCTTCAAAAGTCCCATCGCCTTTGTTGCGATAAAGCTGCTGGCGCACGCTATCGTTGGCGACGAAGATATCCGTCCATCCATCATTATCAAAGTCTGCGAACGCGACTCCCAATCCTTTGCCATTCGGGTCTGCGATCTTCGCCGAGGCTGAAACATCTTCAAACGTGCCGTCCGCCTTTTGATGAAAGAGGATATTCGACGCACCCTTGAAGTTGTCCGGGTGGCAGTAGGCACGAAGATCGGGGCGCGGGTCGCCGCAGTAGAGCGCTCCCTTATCGAAATCCCAATCGGCATAGCGCGCGACGAAGAGATCAAGGCGTCCATCGCGGTCGTAATCAATCCACCCTGCGCTGGTGCTCCAACCTGCTCCTGCGACACCCGCACGCTTCGTCACATCCTCAAACGTTCCATCGCCGCGATTACGATAGAGGATATTCGAGCCATACGCCGTGACATACAAATCAATGAATCCGTCCGCGTCGTAATCGCCAGCGGCCACACCCATCGAATAGCCTTCGCCTTTCACTCCGGCGCTCATCGTCACATCCTCAAACGTGCCGTCGCGTTTCTGATGATAAAGACGATTCCAGAATTTTGCATCGCGCTTGTCGGGCATCGCCTTCTTAGGCATCGGGTCATCAAGGCGCGCTCCGTTGGTGAAGTAGAGATCGAGACGGCCATCGTTATCATAGTCGAACAAGCCCACGCCGCCGCCCATTGATTCCAGCAGATACTTTTGCGACGTGAGCGAAGCCGCTTGCTTGAAATCAATTTTTGTCTGCGCCGTGATGTCCGTGAAGGTCACGGGCGACGGGCCTTGCGGCCCCGGCGTTGGAGGCTTCCCTTTAATCTCGCCGCCGCTGTAGGAACGCCCCGTGCGCTGCGGCGAAGGTGTGGGCGTCGGCTGCTGCGCGAAGGTTGAATAGGGAGCAATCAATAGTAACGCGATGGCAAATGAAATCGGAATTTTCAACGCAGAGGATGCCGAGGGGCGCAGAGGCAGGAAGAGAGAAGGCAGAAAGCAGAAGGCGGAAGGCAGAGGGCTTGTCGTTTGCTGCTTACCGCCTTCTGCTTTCTGCCCTCCGTTTTCTTCCCTCTGCGAGCCTCTGCGCTTAATCCTCAACTTAATAGTTAATCCCCTGGATTTCATCACTCAATCGCCGCTTTGCCTCGTCAATCAACTCGTTGTTCCGCTCATACGAAAGCTTTGACGGCTCAGCACCACTTTCTCCCATCTTCGGCGGATAACGGTGCGCGCCATAAACCGGATAAGCCTCCGTCCGAAGATGCGCGAGCATGTGATGGCCGCGCCTTGATGCTCGTTCGTGCCGTAATGCTGAGATGTCAACGGGCGCGACGACGATTCTCTCCCCCGGCCCAGGGCTGGCCTGCGCGAGAATGCGACCATCGTAATCAACGACCTGACTGCCGCCCGGCCATGAGTACGGCGGGTAATGCTTGAGGCTCGCGCCCTGATTGGCCGCGACGACGTAAGCCGTGTTCTCCAGCGCGCGGCAGCGGTTGACCACAGTCCACCAGTCCATCGGTTCGGTCGCGCCCCAGGGGTCCATGTAGGCCGAAACCCTCACGAGAATCTCCGCGCCGTTGGCCGTCAACTGGCGAATCGCTTCCGGAAATAGCCAGTCGTAACAGATGGCGCAGCCGATGCGCCCAATCGGCGTGTCAGCGACCGGAAACATTGGTTCATCATAACCTTCTAGGTCGTGCGGGCTGCTGTGAACTTCATAAGGAATCCACGTGTTGACCTTCCGGTATTTATACAAAATTCCTTCTGGCCCGATCAGGCACGTCGTATTGAAAACCACGTTTGGCCATTTCATGTCAACTTCGAGCATCGAGCCGCTCTGGATGTAGATGTCGTGCTCGCGCGCCTTTTGTTCGAGCCGCTCGGTATGCTCGTTCGGGATTCGCACCGCGAGCTTTTCGATTAACTCCGCAACTGTCGGGAAAACCGGCGCAGCATGAGCGAACTCAGGAAAGACGACGAGCCGAACCGGCAGAAACGGCGCAGCGCCCGCCACAGCCGAATCAATCATCGAGAGCATGCGATCCGTGTTGGCACGCATCCCGCGTCGCTCAATCGGATTCGGCAAATCCGTCTGACAGGCCGCGACTGAATATCTGATGTGTTCCATAAATTAAAAGCAGTGATGGGTGATAAGTGAGAGGTGATAAGAAAGAGTTTTCATCCTATCACCTATCATCTATCACTAACGCAGTTACTGGTGATGCGACGATGCGCGTATTGTACTTCTCGTGATAAGCGCGGCGCGCCTCAGTCATCGGATACGCTTCGGGCGCGCTGTACGGGTAACGCGTCATGCCGTGAAAAGGAAGCGGCGTGATTTGATCGGGGCTGGCCGAGTTAATATCCATCTCTTTGCTGAAGCCGTCGGAGTAAAGCAGGAAAGTGCGCGTCCAACCGGCGGGCAGGCTCTGCAATTTAGTGGCGTCGAACGAAAGGCTTAGTTCATCGCCCGTGCGCGAGATGACGAAGATGTCGTCTGTCTTTGACAACAACTCGCGCACATCCCCCTCGCGCGTGTAGCGACCCGGCACGACTTTCCAGGGCGAGGTGAAAGAAACCTGCTCGTAATCGTAGCTGAATGGCTCGCGCCCGTCCGGCGTGACTTCTCGTGAATAGCCTCGCCAACGCAAAGTCGCCTTCAACATATCAAGACGCATCATTGGATGCGGCGTGACGCCGCTCGAAGTGTCAACGAGAATCTGATCCCAGTAGATTCGCATACTCGTGACTATGCGAACCTCGCGGCTCGATGAAAGGAACTTGCCGGTCAGGTCAACCGTCACGGTCTGTGGTCGCCCGACCGGGATGCCTATATCTTCGATGACGGTGCGCCATTGCCCTTGTGCATCCTTGACTTGCAGCGCGGGCAGTTTCATCGCAAGCCCTGCATGAGAGGCGGCGACGTTGTCGCTCGAAAATGCGTAATCCGTCCAGCCCGTCAGCAACAGGAGCGTGCGCCCTCCCTGCCGCTTTTCATCATCCAGTTTCATCGTCAGACTGTGCTCGCCCGCATAGCCGCGAATGCGCTCAAGCGGAAAATCGTCCGGGTACTGGCGATCCATTTTAGCGATACGCGCTAACACGTCGTGACCGTGCTCGTCCGTCGCGGAGAGCGGCGGGCGTGCCATTTTCGTGGTGTAGAGATTGAAAGGACGCGGCGGGCTGGTCATGCCTTCGTTCGGATAGACCTCTGTGCCTTTGGGGTGCGCGACCGCGATGAGTTGCAAATGATCAACGTAGAGAACTTCCTCAAGCTCGTTGGTGACGCGAAGCTCAAAACGCCCGTCGCGCTCCTTCAATTGATCGCCGCGAATGCGGACGTACTCATCGGGGTCAGGCGTGTTGTAGTGGCCGGGTGCTTCCCAGTAGCCCATCTCGCCGCCGCCCATGAAATCCGTGATGAACTCAAAACGCTCGCCGTTCCAGGTGTAGAGATATGGACATGACGAAGGCTTGCGGTCGAGTTCGGTGACAGGCAAGGTCGCCGCCGTCTTCTTAGGGTCAGCGTTGCGTGTCCCTGCGACTGCCGTCTCAGCCTGCACGATTCCGGCAGGCCAGAGCACGCGCACGGCGTCCGCCCCGGTTCGATTACCCAGACCGAAGATGACATCTGCGGGCGCAGGCGCAGGACTGGCCGAATAGGTTTCAAGTTTCTGCACGAGACTCCCGGCGCGAGCTTCAACCTTAGCCCCGACGCCGCTTCGATTACTGACCTTGCCGAAGAGATTGACGCGCAAACTGTGATTGCTGTTGCCGCCGTCGTTGCGTGCGATTCTTAAATCTCCCGAAGCGGAGCGCACAACGAGGTCTGTGTCTCCGTCGCCGTCCACATCGCCTGAGACAAGCACGACACTCAAGGCAGCATTCTTTGCAGCAGATTCAGGCAACAGTTCGCGCGCCACCGCGCGCTCTGTCACGTTTATCCATTCCGTTCCGACGTTACGCAACACGCGCAATCCTGCGCTCGTCAGCATCACGCAATCAAGCAGCCCATCGTTGTCGTAATCCAGAAACTGCGCGGCGCGTGCCGACTCAGAACCCGCAGGCGCTTGAGTTGTTTTGAATCTTCCCTGCCCGTCGCTGAACGCAAACAAGCCCGGCCCGTCTGCGCGGCCAAAGAAAAAGTCCGTGAAGCCGTCTTTGTTGACATCGCCAGCCGCGACGCTTATCCACCGTCCCTGCGCGTCCAACCCAACCTCGCGCGCGACATTGCGGAATGAGCCGTCGCGTTGATTACTGTAAAGCTCAAGCGCCGCGTTGTAACCGACGACCAGCAAATCAACATCGCGTCGATTGTCATAATCGGTCGGAACAATTGCCACCGCGCGATTCGATGAGCCGCCGACTTTCGCCGTCGTGGTTATATCCGCGAACTTCCCCGTGCCGTCATTTCTGAGTAGTAAGTTTTGCGCGCCCACCAGGCCGTCAGGGATAAGGAGCGCTGTGCTGACTCTTCCCTTCGATAATTCAGCGAAACCGGCGATGAAGATATCCAGATCGCCATCGTGATCCACGTCGACGAACGCAGCGGAGATAGAAAGATACGGGTACTGCGGAATGCCTGAAGCGCTTGTCGCGTCCGAAAACTTTCCGTCGCCGTCATTGTGATAAAGCGAAACTCCGCTGTCCCGCAAAATGAAAAGGTCTGGCTTTCCATCGTTATCGTAGTCGCCCGCCACGGCGCTGGCAGCGAAGCTCTCGAACTTAGTTTTTAATGCGCCGGACTTGTCCGTGACATCTATAAACTTTCCATTGTCGTTGCGATACAGGCGAGGCTCCCACGTTGCTAATGACAATAGATCAAGATCGCCGTCCACATCATAATCAAAGAGCGTTGCGCCCGCGCCAAGTTTGGTCAACGAGCGCTCTGCTGAGGCTGCGTCGCTTGGCGTACCATCTTTCGGCAACATGTTCTCGGTCGCATCCGTGAACTTGACGACAGGCACTGCGCGCTCTACCAACTCCGGCTCCGCTCCGGTAGAAGCGACGGCCTCACTGTAGCGCCCCTGCTCAAGATAGTTTTGCCCGATGGTCGTGCCTGCTCCGCTCTGGCGCAGTTGCTGAAAGCGCGCGATCATCTGCTTGCCTTCGGCCTGTTCGTTATTGCGCGTCAAAGCCAGCCCCAGATTATAAAGCGCCGTCATGTTGTACGGCTCGACGGCTATGGCCCCGCGGAAGGCCGCGATTGCTTCCGCGTATTTTTTCTGCTGCGCGTAGAGTTGGCCCAGATTGACATTCGCTCCCGTATCGCGCGCGTCAATTTTCAGGACTCTCTGAAACGCTGCGAGGGCGTCTTCGGTGCGGTTCTGCGACTTGGCTATGAGGCCTAGAATGTAAGCGGGCTGCGGCGCGTTCGGATTTGAAACTGCGGCTTTTTCCGCCTCGCGCTGCGCGCCCGCGAGATCGGGCACGTTATAGAGCGCGATACCTAGATTGATGCGCGCCAGTTGCAACTTCGGGTCAAGCTGCAAAGCGCGCGTGAAACTTTCTGCGCCCTCTTTGTACTTGTACTGTTCGAGCAGCGCGACGCCGAGATTGTTTGCGCGATAAGCATCTTCACGCGTGGCGGCTGCCTTTTGCGCGGCGGGCGATGCGGTTTGCGTCCACGCGCGCAAAGCGACTATACAGAGAACGGCAGCCACAATTGAGAACAACAGAAGACGGCGGAAGATTTGCATAATAAATACAGTCTAGCGAGTCTGGTGAGTCTAGCAAGTCTGGCAAGTCAAACGGACTTGCCAGCCTCGACGGACTCGGCAGACCCGCTAGACTTTTCTGAATCCTGCTCTAATCCCAAAACTGTCAGGATGCGATGCATGGCTTCGACCACCACCGGATGCGTGGGGTCGCGCGGTCGCTCCAATTCAAGATTCAACTCGCAGCGAATCCGCGCGGGACGTTCCGACAGCACGACCACGCGATCTGCAAGCTGCGCCGCTTCTTCAATGTCGTGCGTGACGAGGACCACCGTGCGTGGCCGCTCGCGCAAGAGCCGCGCCAACTCGCGCCGGAGGCGTAGTCTCTTCAAATAGTCGAGCGACGAAAACGGCTCGTCGAGCAGCAGCGTATCCGTGTCGCCCGCGAGCGCACGCGCCAACTCGACACGCTGGCGCATCCCGCCCGAAAGCTGGTGTGGGTAGGAATCCTCGAACCCTTCCAGACCGATGAGCGCGAGCATCTCTTTCAATTCGCGCGTTCGCGCTGTCTCGTCCTTGAAGTGGCGCAAGCCCATCTGGATATTTTCCGCCACCGTTCGCCACGGAAATAATCCATCCTGCTGGTAAACCATTCGCACGCGCCCGGTGCTGGTCACGCGTCCCGCCGTCGGCTTATCGAAACCCGCCAGCAGATTGAGCAGCGTCGTCTTGCCGCAGCCGGACGGCCCGACGACAGCGACGAACTCGCCACGCGAGATGTCCAGCGAAAAGTCGCGCAGGACTTCCACCTCGCCAAACGAGCGGGAGATTGATTCGACAATCAGCGGTTTATCTTTCATAGCCCCAGCGAATGCTCGGAATCCTCGTCAGCAACAACAGCAGGCGATCAATCACGACGCCGATAATCCCGATGACAATCATGTTGACGACGAGCAGGTCAATACGCAGACCGTTGCGCGAATCCCAGATGGCAAACCCTAATCCGTCCTGCCCCGCGATCATCTCTGCCGCGACGACGACCACCCACGCCAGCCCCGCAGTGATGCGTAAAGACGTGATGACCTGCGGCACAATCGCGGGCAGCGTCACCTGCTTCAGGAGTTCCGCGCCGCGATAGCCGTAGTTTTGTGCGACGCGAAAGTAGACGGCAGGGATGCTCGCCACCGCCGCAATCGTCGCCAGCACCATCGGGAAGAACGAGGCCATGAAGATCAGAAAGATGGCGGGCTTATCGCCGATGCCGAACCAGAGAATCGCAAACGGAATCCACGCGAGCGGCGAGAGATTGCGAAAGAAGTTGACGGTCGGCAAGAGCGCCGCACGCGCCTTCGCCCTTTGTCCCAAAATCAAACCGAGCGGAATGCCCAGAGCAACAGCGAGCGCAAAGCCCGTCAGGACGCGAAAGAGCGATGCGATCAGGTCGTCAAACAAACGCCCCGCCTTAATCTCTTCGCCGAATCCTCTGAAGACCAATTGCGGAGACGGAAACGCCGATTCCGGGTAGACGTGCAGCGCGGAGAGCGCCCACCACAGGGCGACAAACAGAATCAGAACTATGATGGGAAGAAGACGGCGGGTCTTCGAGGGTAGTTTCTCTTCCTTCATTAAATCTCAGATGATAAATTCCAGCTTCAATCTCTCAACGCTCAACTCAGGCTGGCAAGCCCTTCTGACAATCTTTGCTTCGGTATGTTATAACATGAGCCTGTTAAGTAAGAAGCGAGGCAGTACGGTCGCACACGCCCCTTCGGGCACGTCGCGACGCGTCTCGCATCCGCATCCCCGAAAGCAACTTCAATTCATGCGTGTTTGTTTCTTGACCGGTCGCAACGTCATCATCCTCTTCGCCTTCTTCCTGCTTCCGGCTCTCGGCCTTACCGGATGCCGGAGCGCCCCGAACCTTCCGGCGAAATCTTCAAAAGAATATAACGACACGGTGCGCGCCTTTTATGTTGGTCTGGCCGCGCTTCAGGTCGGCGATGATGTGCGCGCGGAAAGCGAGTTGACGAAGGCGACGCAATTAGCGCCGGACGAGCCTGCCTCGTGGGCTAACTTGGGCTTGCTGAATTTGCGCCAGCGAAATCTGGACAAGGCTGCCGAGAGATTGGAGAAGGCGCGCACGCTTGCTCCTGATAACTCACGCATTCACGTCCTGCTCGCCATCCTTGAGAGCAATCGCGGGCGGCTGGCGGAAGCAATCACGAATCTTCGCAGGAGCATAGAGCTTGATCCGAAGAATTTGAAAGCGCTCTACATGCTGGCCGAAGAGATTGAACGGCAGAATGATGAAGCGGGCGCAGATGAAGCCCAGCAGCTTTACTCGAAGATTCTTGAGCTTCAACCCGACAACCTCGCCGTCCAGCTTGAGGCCACGCGCATCGCAGCCAAGCGCAACGACGCCGGGACGCTCAAGACTTTAGTCGCACGCATTAATGAACGCTCAGCCGTGTGGCCGCCCGAAGTTCAGCAGCAGTTCAAGGCATTGCAGGATGCAGCGGCGGGCGTTGATGCACGCGCCGCCGCCACGCGCGTCGCGTTCCTCCGCAATGTCCTCGTCCGCGTCCCCGAATATCGCAGCAGTTTAGCTGCCGTCAAGATGTCGCCCGGCGAAGATGCAGAGCCTTTCACGCAATTCATTCGTCTCGAAAATCCCATCTTCACGCCCGCGCCGCCCGATGAAGCTCTCACCTTCAACTCGGAGCCAATCGCGGAATTTCAATCCGGCAAATGGGATTGGATCGGCGCAATCTCACTGAACGGTGAGGGTGCGCCAACTGTCGCCGTCGCCAACGGGCGCGAGGTGCGTCTCACGAGCGGGGCGACACTTCCCTTTCCTGGCGGAGCGAAGGCAACACCTCCAAACGCGCACGGGATTCTCTCGGTTGATTTCAACTACGACTTCAAGACTGACCTTGTGCTGGCTGGCGCAGGCGGAATCCGCTTCTTCAAACAGGACAGTCCCAACTCTTTCATAGATGTGACGGCGCAAACCAAGCTGCCGCCCTCTGTGACAGGTTTTGCATACTTAGACGTATGGGCAGCAGACATCGAAGCTGATGGCGACATGGATATCATCGTCCCTGCATTGGACGGCGTCTCCACCGAATTGAGAAACAACGGTGATGGGACATTCACGGAGGCACATCCGTTTGAAGGCTCAAAGGGCTTGCGCGATTTTCTTTGGGCTGACATTGACGCAGACGGTGATGCTGATGCTGCGCTGCTCGATTCGCGCGGTCTTCAGGTTTATACAAATGAGCGCGGCGGTCAGTTTCGTGCCCGCTCAATGCCCGCTGAAATGAACACGGTCAGAGCAATCAGCGTCGCCGATGTAAATAATGACAGTGTGCTTGACCTGCTCCTTTTACAGCCTGATGGAACGATTCGACGCCTATCCGATAAGTCAGAAGGGCAAGAGTGGGAGATGGCAGAAATCACACGCCTCTCTGATAATGCAAATTATCTTCATCGAGAAAGTTTCCGTCTTTTCGCTGAAGACTTAGACAACAACGGTAGCCTTGATTTGATGCTGTCCATCCCTGGCCCGCGAGATAAGAGTTTGTGTCCGCCTCAATGTTCGACACTTTTTGCGTGGCTCAGTGATAAAGATTCTAAATTCAAATTACTTTTGCCACCGACACCAGAAACAGACACTCTTTCCGTCGCCGATGTGAATGGCGACGGACGACTTGATTTACTAGGTATCTCGACCAACAGCCAGGCCACGCTTGTAACAAATCGCGGCGCGAAAAAATATCACTGGCAGCAGATTCGCCCGCGCGCCAAGCAGGCCACAGGCGACCAGCGCATCAACTCTTTCGGCATCGGCGGCGAGATGGAGATTCGCTCCGGCCTGCTCGTGCAGAAGCAACTCATCACCGGGCCGCTCGTTCACTTCGGTCTCGGCGAGCAACAGAGCGCGGACGTTGTTCGCATCATCTGGCCGAACGGCTCCGTGCGCGCCGAGTTTGAGTTGAAGGCGGACGAAACCATTCTGGCTGAACAAAGATTGAAAGGCTCTTGCCCGTTTCTCTTCGCCTACGACGGCAAGGAGATGAAGTTTGTCAAAGATGCTGTGCCGTGGAGTTCCGCGATTGGGCTTCGCATCAACACTATCGGCACGGCGCGGGTGGAAGCGACCGAAGAATGGTACAAGATCGGACGTGACCAACTCGTTCCGCGCGATGGCTACTATGACCTGCGTATCACGGCTGAGTTGTGGGAGACCTACTATTACGATCAACTGGCGCTCGTGACCGTTGATCATCCGGTGGGGACAGAAATCTTCGTTGACGAACGTTTCGTCATCCCTCCAGCGAAGCTCGCCATCACGACCGTCCAGACGCCTCGAAAGATCGCCCGCGCAGTGGATGACACGGGGCAGGACGTGACGGCAGTGGTGAGCGCATTGGACGAAAAGTATCTGGACACCTTCGGGCGCGGCCAGTATCAGGGAGTCACGCGCGACCATTATGTCGAGATTGACCTCGGCGAGGATGCTCCGCAAAGTGGCCCGCTCTTCCTAATCGCTCATGGATGGATGCACCCGACGGATTCTTCCATCAACGTCGCCATCAGTCAGGGACAAAACTACAAGCCCGCGCCCCTGAGTCTCGAAGTGCCAGATGGTCACGGCGGCTGGGTTGTAGCCCGTCCGAATCTTGGCTTCCCGGCGGGGCGTAAGAAAATATCTTTGTTCGATCTCACGGATGTCTTTCGTCCCAATACGCCGCGCCGCCTGCGCCTGCGGACGAATCTCGAAATCTTCTGGGACAAGCTGGAATGGGCGCAAACGTCGCCGGGCGCGGAACTGCGGACAACGAAGCTGAACGCGGACGTGGCAGACCTTCACTATCGCGGCTATTCCGTCATCAACCAGCCCGACACTTCTTCGCCCGAAGTGCCCGACTACAATCGCATCGCAGCATCGAAGCAAATCTGGCGCGACCTCGTCGGCTATTACACGCGCTTTGGCGACGTGCGTGAGTTGTTGATGACAGCAGACGACCGCTACGTGATTATGAACGCGGGCGACGAACTGACGTTTCGCTTCAAAGCACAGCCTCCGCCGCCCGAAGGCTGGGTGCGCGATTACCTTATCGTCGGCGACGGCTGGATCAAAGATGGCGATTACAACTCCGGCCATTCCAAAACGGTTCTTCCCTTGCCACACCATGATGAGCAGGCATACACTACGCCTCCCGGCAGGCTTGAGGATGAATGGGTCTATCGGCGTTATCCGCAAGACTGGCAGACGTACCACACGCGTTACATCACGCCGGAGATTTTCCAGAACGCATTGAGACTCCCTAAACGGAAATGAAACCCGGTCGTATTGCAAGATTACTGCTCGCCCTTCTCTTTCTGGGGCTGCTCGCCAGTCCTCTCGTCATCAAGCGACGGCAGCAGCAGTCCGCTTCCTTAGCTACGACCGCAGACAAGCAGGCGGTGATGGCACGCTACGGTTTTCGACTGGAAGAAGTAGCCCTCGCCTCCGGCATTGATTTCAAACATCAAGCCCCGACGCTCGACCCGAAGCTCAATCACATCATGCCGCAAGTCGCCTCGATGGGCGCGGCTGTCTCCGTCGTTGATTTCGACCGCGATAACTGGCAAGACCTCTATGTGACGAACAGCGGCGAAGGAAGCAGGAACTGTCTCTATCGCAATCTGGGCGACGGAACGTTCAGGGATGTCGCGTCCACGATGAACCTTGCGGACGTGAACAAGGAAGGCACGGGCGTTTCGATGGGCGCGGTCTGGGGTGATTACGACAACGACGGTTACGAAGACCTTTTTCTTTACAAGTGGGGTCGCCCCGAACTTTTTCACAACGACGGCGGGCGCGGATTCACACGCACCACAGAGGGCGCAGGATTGCCACAGTGGGTCAACGCCAACACAGCCATCTGGTTCGACTATGACCGCGACGGTCGTCTTGACCTTTTCTTAGGCGGCTACTATTCAGAGACGATTGATCTCTGGCATCTGACGACGACCGAGATGATGCCCGAAAGCTTCGAGTATGCGCGAAACGGCGGGCGCAAGTTTCTCTTTCATAATTTAGGCGACGGGCGTTTTGAAGAGACGAGCGCTCAACTGGGAATCGACACTCGCCGTTGGGCGCTCGCTGCCGCTGCCGCTGACCTGCGCGGCACGGGCTATCCAGACCTTTTCATCGCTAACGACTACGGCGTCGCAGAGCTTTTCCTCAATCAGGATGGAAAAGGGTTTGATGATGCAGGCAAAAAGACGGGCGTCGGCGCTCAGCCCAAAAGCGGGATGAACGTCGCGTTCGGCGACATCCTGAATCAGGGCAAGTTTGCCATCTACGTGACGAATATCTCGGAAGAAGGAATCCTGCTTCAGGGCAACAATCTCTGGATGCCGCGCGAGGGCACGACCCGTGACGATGTTCAGTATGACAATCTCGCGCCCGACATGGGCGTGGAGCTTGGCGGCTGGAGCTTCGGCGCGCAGTTTGGCGATTTGAACAACGACGGCACACTCGACCTCTATTTAACCAACGGCTACGTCTCCGGCGAAAAAGGCTCTAACTACTGGTACGATTTTTCCAAAATTTCCGGGGGCAACAGCACCATCATCAGTGACGCCGCGCACTGGCCGCCGATGCAGGGTCGCAGCCTGTCGGGTTATCAACAGAAAAAGGTTTGGATTAACGACGGCGCGGGGCGCTTCACCGAAGTCGCGCAGGTCGTCGGCGCTAACGATACGTTCGACGGGCGCTCAATCGCGCAGGTTGATCTCTGGAATCGCGGCGTGCTGGATGTCGTCGTCGCCAACCAGCGCGGGCCGTTGCTTCTTTATAAGAACACGGTCGCGCCGGAGAATCAGTGGATTGAGTTTGAGTTGGAAGGCACGACGAGCAACAAGAGCGCCATCGGCGCGCAGGTGCGCGTCTTCTGGAACAACCAGCAACAGGTGCAGGAGGTTTCAGGCGGGAGCGGCTTCTGCGCGCAGAATCAGCGGCGGCTTCATTTCGGTCTGGGCAAAACGGCGCGCATCGAGCGGGTTGAGATTCGCTGGCCTTCGGGTAAAATGCAGACCCTCGATGCAGTTGAAGTCGGCAAGCTTAACAAGGTGAAGGAGCCTCTGATTTGAACCCGGAGCTAACAGCCAACACCAGTTCAGCCCCAACGCCCGTCGAAGCCCCTGAGCAACGTCGCGGCGCACGCTTCAGTTTCGATAATCGCTTTCTCGCGCCCGTCTTCATCACCTTCATTCTGCTCGTCGGCCAGCTTGTCGGCGGCATCCTTGAAAGCTACGAAAAGACGCTGCTCGCCATCGCGTCGGCAATCGCCACGGAAATCATCCTGGGTCGCCTCTTCACTGGCAAGTGGCCGCATCTGGCCAGCGCCTACATCACGGGCATCAGCGTCGGCATCCTCGTGCGCTCGCCCGCCGTCTGGCCTTACATCTGGTGCAGCGTGGTTTCGATTATGTCGAAGTACGTGCTGCGCGTGAATAATCGTCACATCTGGAATCCGTCGAACTTCGGCATCAGCGCGATGCTCTTTCTGGCCTCTTTCACGGGCGCGACCTTGAGCGTGCAATGGGGCAACAGTCTTCCGCCGATGATCGTCATCTGGGTGCTCGGCTCGCTCATCATCTACCGGCTCAAACGCTTTCACATCAGCGCGACCTACGTTGCCGCCTTCTTCATCTTCGCCTTCGTGAGAAGCTGGATGACGGGCCACGCTTTTCAGGCCGAGATTGCGCCCATCACCGGCCCGATGTATCAACTTTTCGTCTTCTTCATGATTACTGATCCGAAGACGACCGTGCATTCAAAGCGTGGACAGTGCGCCGTCGCCGTCGCCGTCGCTTTCGTCGAGATGATTCTCCGATTGTTCGAGGTCGTACACGCTCCCTACTACGCGCTCTTTCTCGTCGGGCCGACAGCTAACCTAATTGAAATCAGTCTGACTTCGCGCCAGCGCAAAGCCGTCGAACCGAAGCCCGCATAGCTCATCAGCTAAATCACACGAAACGGCGCAAATAGAAATTCATCAGTTTGACATCTCAAGTCTCGCCTCATAACATGCGCGCACAGCCTACAGACGAATCAAGAGGCTTAAGCTCTACAAATATTTGTCCCCGGAGTAAGTGTAAAATGGCAGACAACGATCAGGTAATCGCCAATCAGGAACAGATTAAGGCGAATCAGGAAGAGATCAAGAGAAACCAGGAAGAGATCAAATCGAATCAGGCCAAACTCGATCAAATTCTCGCTAACCAGGAAGCCATGCAAGAGAATCAACGCCAGATTCTCGCCAATCAGGAAAAGATTCTGGCGAAATAGTGACAAGGAATAGACTGAAATTAACAGGATGGACAGGATAGGCAGGATATAGAGAAATAATAGCAAGCTCGCTTGACCTGCCTCTTATTTTCTTAATTTTGATTATCCTGTTAATCCTGTCCATCCTGTTAATTTCAGTCCTATTCTTATTCGTCGCCACGATAGTTATCTTAGGCGTTCTAAATTGAACACCCCGGCAGTTTCCCATCCATAGTTCAAGAACTAAATCGGTAAGTACAGATGCGCTTCCCTCGAATTTTCTGCGTCCTCTTATTCTTAATCTCTTCGCTCCTGTCGGGCTGCAAAAAGGACGCGACGCAGGAAGCATCCGTCAATGCCACTGCCCCTGAACAAACGACAACTCAACAAGCCGGACAACAAGCTCCCGCATCAGCAGAAGCCCCGCGCCCCTCCGGCCCAATCGAATTCACAGATGTGACGGCTCAGGCCGGGATTCGCTTTAAGCATAACAGCGGCGCGTTCGGTAAAAAATATCTCCCCGAAACGCTCGGCCCCGGCTGCGCCTTTCTCGATTACGACAACGACGGCTGGCAGGACATCCTGCTCATCAACTCCACGAACTGGCCTGAGAAGAAGGGCGCGAAAACCTATCCGGCGCTTTATCACAACAACCAGAACGGCACGTTTACGGATGTGACGGGCGCATCTGGACTGGCAATCGAGATGTACGGGCTGGGCGTGAGCGTAGCCGATTATGATAACGACGGCTTCGTTGACATCTACGTCACAGCCGTCGGCCCCAACCATCTTTTCCGCAATCTCGGCAACGGCAAGTTTGCGGACGTGTCCACAAAAGCGGGCGTCAATGATCCCGGCTTTTCGACGAGCGCCGCGTGGTTTGATTATGACAAGGATGGACGGCTTGACCTCTTCGTCTGCAACTACGTCGAGTGGTCTGTCGAGAAAGACCAAACCTGCACGCTCGACGGCAAAAACAAGTCTTACTGCACGCCGCAATCCTACAAGGGCCAGAGCGCGACGCTCTACAAAAATCGCGGGAACGGCACGTTCGAGAACGTCACGCAACGCGCGGGGCTGGCAGACCCCACCAGCAAATCCCTCGGCGTTGCCGTCTTCGACTACAACAACGACGGCTGGCCCGATCTCTTCGTCGCCAACGACACAGAACCGAACAAGCTCTACAAAAATAACGGCAACGGCACGTTCACCGACGAAGCGCTCACGGCGGGCGTCGCCTTCTCTGAGGCGGGCACGCCGCGCGCTGGGATGGGTGTGGACACTGCCGACTATGACGGCTCAGGGCGGCAGGGCATCGTCATCGGCAATTTTACGAACGAGAGCATGGCGCTTTATCGTAATGACGGCACGGGACTCTTCACGGATGAAGCCGGAGCATCCGGCATCGGCAAGATGTCCTCGCAATCTCTGACCTTCGCCACCTTCTTCTTCGACTATGATCTGGACGGCTTGCCCGACATCTTCGCCGCCAATGGCCACGTCTCCGATGACATCTCGGTCGTGCAGCCAAACGTCAAGTATGCTCAGCCGCCGCATCTCTTCCGCAATAAGGGTAAGAAGAAGTTTGAAGAAGTGACGGCAAGACTTGGCAAAGCGATGCAGCGCGCCATCGTCGGGCGCGGCGCGGCCTACGGTGACATTGATAATGATGGCGACCTCGATCTGCTCATCACAGCCAACAACGGCGCGGCTCGTCTCATGAGAAATGACAACGGCAATCAGAACGATTTGCTGCGCGTCAGAACCGTCGGCTCGCGCTCGAACCGCGACGGTATCGGCGCGAAGGTGACGTTGAAGACGGCGGCGGGCGGGCACCTGATGAGCGTAGTCAAAACCGGCTCAAGCTATTGCTCGCAGAGCGAACTACCCCTGACGTTCGGTCTCGGCAAATCTGACCCGACGAAAGGTTCTGACCCGACGAAAGGTGTTGCGCTGGAGATTGCGTGGCCAAGCGGACAGGTCGACATCATCCCTGACGTGAAGCCCAATCAGGCAATCGCCGTTCAGGAAGGCAAAGGCATCATCTCAGCCTCCCCCATCGTTTTCGTTAGGCCAGAGCAGACGCCATCGCCTTCACCGGCACCAACTCAGCAATAACTTAAAAGAAGAACGGTTTTGAATGCGCCGCGTGAGCGGCGTGGTGAATTTAGCCTGGCATTTCAACGCCGGGAACGAGCAGTGTGCGTCGTCACGCGTCGCGTCAGCGACGGTTGAACTCCCATTGCGCGGTGATTCAACCATCGCTGACGCGACGCGTGAACTTTCATCGTCTTGTTTCCGTGCGTTGAACCGCACGGCTAAATTCAAGCTGCCGCTCGCGCGGCAGGAAACGAATTGGGCGAAAAAGCTGCTCGCTGAGTTGAGGTATGATTTTCAGAGGCAGGCCGGATAGAATAGACGGACTCGTTCAATGTTCAGGAGACCAACGTTGCAGAGAAGCCGGATAATAACCTGTCTAACTTTGTGCTTGCTCTTAATCTTCTCTTTCGCTTCAGGAGTCAAAGCTCAAATGAGCGCCGCCGCCACCTCGAAATTCAATTTGAAAAAAAGCGGCCTTGAGCTTGAGCGTCGCGCGCAGGCCGGAACGTTCTTCGATGTCGTTGGCCGCAGGTCTGCCATCGCTGGCTACGAGAATCGCTCACTGGAAGCGTGGGTCTATCCGCTAAAAGTTCTGGATGATTTCAAGCTCTCGTTTCGACTGCAAGATTATCCTCTCGACATTCAGGGCGCAGAGATCATGACGAGCGTCAACGCGCGCCCCGAAGCCACCATCTTTACCTACACACACGCGGCGTTCACCGTTCGCCAGATCATCTTCGCGCCGCTTGAAGAACCCGGAATCGTCATGCTGCTCGACGTTGAAAGCGTGCTGCCCATTTCCATCACGGCGAGTTTCCGCCCGCGCCTGAAATTGATGTGGCCTGCCGGATTGATGACAGGCAATCTCAGTTGGGACAAGCAGACTCATCGTTATTTCATCACCGAAGAGACGCGCCGCTTCGTCGGCGTCATCGGCTCGCCCTCGGCGCGCGACATTTCAGTCATGCCTTATCAGGAAGAGCCGCGCGATGTGCCGATTCAATTTGTGATGGACGTACCCGCCGAAGCGATGAAATCGCAGTTCGTTCCCGTCATCATCGCGGGCAGCGTCGAAGGGCGCGAGAAGGCAAAGGAGACTTACGACAAATTGCTCGCGGGCGTCCGCACTCTTTATGAAAAGAACGTCGCTTACTACGAGCAGATGCAAAAGGAGACCGTTCAGATAGAGACTCCTGACGAGCGGCTCAACACAGCTTTCAAGTGGGCGAAGATCGGAATTGATAAAGGCTTTGCGACCAACCCCCTGCTCGGCACAGGCTTGCTCGCGGGCTTTCGCACTTCGGGTGAGAGCGAGCGCCCCGGCTTCGCGTGGTTCTTCGGGCGCGATGCTTTGTGGACTTCGTTCGCCTTGAACGCTTACGGCGACTTTGCGACCACGCGCACGGCGCTCGAATTCCTGAAGAAATTTCAACGCGAGGACGGCAAGATTCCGCACGAGATTTCGCAGAGCGCGTCCCTGATTCCCTGGTTCACGGACTACCCTTACCCCTGGGCGAGCGCAGATGCCACACCGCTCTACATCATCGCGCACGCGGACTACTGGCGCACCAGTGGCGACCTCGATTTCCTGAAAGCAAACTGGGAATCGATTGTGAAAGCCTATCGCTTCACCGCCGCGTCCGATACGGACAACAACGCATTGATCGAAAACACGAAGTTCGGTCATGGCTGGGTCGAAGGCGGCTCGCTCTACCCGTCGCACGAAGAGATTTACATGCAGGGGCTGTGGGTCGAAGCCTCGCGAAGCCTCGCGGAGATGGCCGCTGTGATGAACAACGAGAAGCTCGCCGATGAAGCTCTTGCTGGCGCGGAGCGCACGCGCGAAGCTATCGAGAAAACTTACTGGTTAAGTGATGAGCGCGGCTTTTATGCTTTCAGTACTTCGCAGCCGCAGGATGCGCCGGTGGAAGCAGACCCCGGCCCAAATCGCGAGCGGCGCACGACGAGAATGAACGAACTCGCCAAAGGGAGATTGATTGACGAAGACACGGTCATGCCCGCCGTCCCGCTCTGGTGGCGCGTGCTGGAAGATGAGCGCGCGCAAAGCGAGATTGACCATCTCGGCAGTGGATCGATAGCGACGGATTGGGGCGCGCGGATTATCTCGGAGAAGAGTCAGCTTTACGACCCGCTCTCGTATCACAGCGGCTCTGTCTGGCCTCTCTTCACGGGCTGGGTTGCTGTCGGCGCTTATCGTTACGGGCGTCCGCACGTAGGCTATCAGGCACTCAGGGCTAACGCCTCGCTCACATACACAAACGCGCTCGGCTACGTGACGGAGCTTCTCTCCGGCGACTTCAACACGCCGTTCGGGCGTTCCTCTCATCATCAAATCTGGTCGGAAGCGATGGTGGTCACGCCGCTTTTGCGCGGGCTGCTCGGAATCGAAGTGACGGAAGGAGGCGGCGGGCTGCGTTTCGCGCCGCAGCTTCCGGCGGACTGGAACAGCGTCGCCGTTCGCAACGTCCGCGCGGGTGCAAACGCGTATGACCTCACATGGAAGCGAACCGAAGGGCGACAGACCATCACCATTACGCGGCGCGAATTTGAAAAGCAATTGAACGGCGCGCGGAAACGCTTCGCACAGGTGACGCTCGCGCCTGCCTTCCCGCTCGACGCGCACATTCGCAAGGCGACGCTCAACGGGCGCGCGGTCAACTTCACCACAAATGAGATGGGCGACCGGCAATTCGTCGAGCTTGTCGTCAACAATGCGCTCGCGTCCAACGAGATTGTCCTCACGTATGACGAAGGCACGGACGTTTACGTCGAGCCGGAAACGCTTCGGCCCGGAGCAAGCAATCAGGGCTTGCGTATCCTGTCATCGGAGGCGGACGAAGACGGACTGCATCTCACACTCGAAGGTCTCGCCGGACACACCTACACGCTGAAAGTGCGTAGCCCTCTTTCTATAGTTGAGCCAAAAGAAAACGCTCCTCGACCGGCAAAGGAAAGTGAGACGCAAGTCATGACGGTCACTTTCGTCGGCACGGCAGGCTCTTACGTCCGGCGTGAATTGACCGTTCCGCTGTATACGGAAGAGTAAACCGGCACGCTTTTTTTTGTTTTGAGGAATCAACTCGCAGGAGTACACTTTCGTGCGAACAGCTACGGCGCAACACGCAATCCCCCGCTGAGGTAAACCTTATGTCTTCAAGCAGCAGACGAATTCTTACTCTGGCAGCGACGTTCTGCCTTCTCGTCTCCCCCATTCGCGGACAACAACAGCAATCCAATCAACAGCCCTCGAACCAGACAGACGATGTGCTACGCATCAGCACGGAGCTGGTGCAAACGGATGTCATGGTCTTTGACCGCCGGGGACGCTTCGTTGACGGCTTGCAACCCGAAGAGTTTGAGTTGAGTCTGGATGGCAACTCCCAGACAATCTCTTTCTTCGAGCGCGTGGCGGCTGGAAGCTCTAAGGAAGCGGCGCAACTGGCTGCGGCGCGCAGCGCGACTGTCAGGAAAGGCGTGGAGAGCAAGGCCGCAATCGCGGACGCTCCAGATCGCGGTCGCTTAATCTTCTTCTTTCTGGACGACCTGCATCTGAGCGGTGCAAGCCTCATCCGTGCGCGCAAGGCGCTCGTCAATTACGTTGACCATCAGATGGGCCAGAACGATCAGGTGGCTATCGTCTCGACCAGCGGGCAGATTGGATTCCTGCAACAGTTGACTGATAACCGCACGGTTCTGCATACGGCCATCAATCGGCTCAACTATAAAATGAACCCGGAAGCCTATACCGGGAAGACGCGAATCAGCGAGTACGCAGCCAGTCAGGTCCTGGATAACGGCAACCGGGAGTTGTACGCCTACCTCCTTGAATCCATCAAAGTGGAGCAGCAGTCTGGCCCCGGCAACCGGCACGGAGACCACAGACTGGCCAGCAGCTATTCCGCCGCGCCCCTGCTCAGGAATCGTTTGCGACAGGTCAACACGCAGGGACGCATGACGACCTCCGATACGCTCGAATCGCTCGAAGGCTTGATATTTTCATCCGCCAACCTGCCGGGGCGAAAAGTCGTCTTCTTTCTCTCAGACGGTTTCATCGTCAACGAACGCAAATCGGGTGCAATGGAATCGCTCCGTCGTATCACGCAGGCGGCGGCACGCTCCAACGCGGTCGTCTACACGATGGATCTACGCGGCACGTTATTCAATCTGGGATCGGGCGTGGACGCCAGCACGAACGAATACATTGACCCGTCTGCCCGGAGAGTGGGCGTCGCGATGGGCGAAATCACGGCCACACAAGAGCCGCTGAGGATCATCGCGGACGAAACCGGCGGGCGTGCCATCCTCAACTCCAGTTCGATTGACGACGGCATCCGGCAGGCCATCGCCGAGACCTCCGATTATTACCTGCTCGCGTGGCGACCCGACAACGAGAACGGTCGCAACGGGAAATCACGTCTCAAAGTCAGTGTCAAAAATCGTCCGGACCTGCGCGTACGCCTGCGAAATAGTTTTTACGAATCGCCTCTTTCGACAGCCGGAAAAGGAACTAACAAAGGCGAAGGAAAAGAAGATGCAGCGAAGCTCTCTTCTACTCCAAAGGCTGCTTCTGATTCAAAGACTGCTAATGCTTCTTCGTCGCGCGGGGCGGAAGTTGACCTGCTCGCCGCGCTCGGTTCGCTCTATCCACAAAAGCAACTGCCCGTTGCTGTTTCGACCGGCTATGTCAACGCGCCTCCTTTGGGGATGACGTTGAAGGTCTCCATGCAGATTGAGCGCGATGCGTTCAGGTTTGACCCGGATGAGACAGGGCAGAAACGTGAAGTCGATGTGATCGGCACGGCCATTGACGACCGGGGAATCATCAAGACGTTCAAGCAACTCGTGACCGTCACGCCGGACCTGCTGGCGCAAAGACAAAATATTCCCGTCATCTGGAATCAACAATTGCCGATGCCGCCCGGCCTCTATCAAGTCAGAGTCGCCGTCCGCGAGCGTGTAACGGGTCGCACGGGAAGCGCGCTTCAATGGATAGAGATTCCAGACCTCGCGCGCGGACGGTTCGATATAAGCAGCCTCTTTCTCGGCGAGCGGAAGCGTGAAGAAATGGTAACGGTCAGTGGCACGAACGCGCCGCAGGCAATCACGGTGGATGTGGATCATCACTTCCCGCGAACTTCGGTACTGCGCTTCCAGACCTATGTTTACAACGCTGCGCGCGGCACGGCTGCGCCGGATGTCTGGATTCAGGCTCAGGTGCTGCGCGATGATCGTCAGGTTGTCGCCCTGTCCGCGAGCAAAGTGCCAACCGACGCTTCGCCCGATGCGGCGCGACTTCCCTACTGGGCGGAAATCGGCCTCGAACAATTGCCCGCTGGCCGTTACGTGTTGCAGGTGACGGCGACTGACCGTGTGGCCGGAACAAGCGTCTCGCAACGCAGCAACTTCGTGGTCGAGTAAAAGCGCTGGAAAAAACAGACAGGATTATCAGGCAAGTCAATCACTACATCCGATATATGCCGGATGTAAAATATATCCTACATTTGACATATACCATCCGCCTGGCGTAAGGTTGTTGGGAACCGAGCCTGGCTTACTCCCTTCTCAGCTCCTCTGGAATCAATCCGGATTATCTGAAGTCCACAGCTTACACTTCCTTTAGGAGACTGAAACGAATGGGACTATTTGACAAGATGTTTGGCCATGAGGCAGACAAAGCACAGCAGCAACCCGATGCGGAGAAACGCTTCAACGAGTTGAAGCAGAAATACCAGACGGTCCTCACGACCGGAGACCAGCAGCATCTTCAATTTCAAAATCTACACGTGCAGGACAACAAGCTTTTCATCAGAGCAGTTGCGCCGTCGGAAGAAGCGAAGAACAAATTCTGGGATCAGATTAAGCTCGTCAGCCCGACTCAAGACGACATCACTGCTGACATCACTGTTGATACTGGCCGCGCCGCAGCAGCAGCCGTCGGTGGCACGACGAACGGACAGACCTATACGGTCAAAGCGGGTGACTCGCTGTGGAGAATCGCTCAGAATCAACTCGGCGACGGCAAACGTTTCATGGAAATCTTCTATGCAAACCGCGACAAAATGAAAAATTCGCCGCACACTGTTATTCATCCGGGCGATGTCCTCAACGTTCCGCAAAGCTGAACGTTTTGCCTGAGCAAAGTTTAAGTTTATCGGCAATACGGCGGCTGCCATGAAGAGTACAAAGATGGCAGCCGCTTCCCGTATAGATGGCAGTATTGACAGGGCAAACAATTACGCAGGCGGCGGCGGTTATCATAAGACATCAAGGTGGGATTCAAATCTGATATCTGATGACAGCTAGATTGAAAAAAGCAATGACCAAGGAAGAAGCCTTCAGTATCGCCAGTAGGCTCGTCCAGGAGGCTGTAGACATCGCTAATAAAGCTGGCATCGCCCCGTCGTCTGTCGTCGCGTCACATTGTTTTGAAACTGCTGTAAAAGACAATAACGGTGATGACGACGATTCAAAGAATCTCAACTGGTGCAGCGTCCCGGTCATAATTGATAACAACACTGATGGACTGTTCGAGATGCCCGAACTCAACGATGATCTTGAGCAGCAGCCTGCTTTTCTTGTGACCCAGGCTACAGCAGATTTAGTGCGACCTGATTTCGAGAGGTACAAACCTTCTCTTGAGCGCATGGCAGAGGATTGGCAGGAAGAGAAAAAGCAGTTCATGCGAGAGCAGGCCAATAGGAAAAGAGGCGAGAAGAAATCCGCCAAACGCTCTGAGAAAAGCGTCGGAAATAGAGAGCGAACCGGCTAAAGGATGTAAACATGAAAACGAGAGGCATGGGTAGATCAATCATGGCCGGGGGTGTTGTTTGTTTCATCATCTACATGTTGCTGACGCTGCGTGGACCGGCTCCTCTTAACGTTCAGTGGGGCGGTGTCCTGTTTTATGCGGGCATTGTTGCGCTGCCTCTCGGAGTTGTGCTGTTTTTGTTCGGTGAAATGAAACGATGAACCACTAATGCCCCCAAGTAAGTAGACGCGCGGTTACTCAGGCTGGCATATACTTCCCAATCTTGCCAATCCTGATTAACCCTGTCTAAATTCCTTCCATCAACTCGTTACTGACTATTCCCTTCTCGGCCTCAATTTTTTCCCGTTTTATCTTCCGCTATCGCGTCAATCCGGTTTCGTGATGTATGATGCTGCCCTCCAAGAAACTTATCGGAAAGAGGACTCTATGAAACGCTACGCTATTCGAGTGTTGCTGCTGGTGCTGGCGCTCGCCTGCGGTGTGGCAGGCCAGACATTTCGACAATTCACGATCAACGATTTGCTGAAGGTACGCCGCGTCGGCGACCCGCAGCTTTCGCCTGATGGCCGGATGATCGCTTTCATGATTACCGACATAGACAAGACGGCCAATCGTGGAATCAGTCAAATCTATCTAGTGCCTGTGGCGGGCGGAGAGCCGAAACTACTCGGCAGCGGGCTGCGCTCAAACTCGCCTCGCTGGTCGCCGGACGGCAAAAGGATTGCCTACTTAAGCGGCGGGCAAATCTGGACGATTGACGTAGGCTCAGGCGAGACGAAGAAGATCACAGGCATCTCGACCGGCGCAGGCGATCCCGTCTGGTCGCCCGACGGTAAGATGCTCGCCTTCGTTTCGGACGTTTATCCAGATTGCACGACGGACGATTGCAACCGCCAGCGCGATCAACAGGCCGAAGAGAGCAAGGTTAAAGCGAAGGTCGCCGAGCGCCTGCTTTTCCGTCACTGGAACGCATGGAAGGATAACAAGCGCACGCATGTCTTCGTCGTCTCCGTTGACAACGGTAATACGACGGACTTGACGCCGGGCGATTGGGACGCTCCGCCGTTCAGCCTCGGCGGGCCGACCGATTATGCCTTCACGCCCGATTCTAAGAAACTCGCTTTCGTTCGCAACACGGACAAGGTCGAAGCTATCTCGACCAACAACGATGTCTTCGTCGTCAACGTCACGGGGGGCGAACCGACGCGTATCACGGGCAGTAATATGGGCGCGGATTCTTCGCCCGCCTTCTCGCCCGATGGTCGCTACATGGCCTATCGCTCGCAAGCCCGCGCAGGGTTTGAGGCGGACATCTGGAAATTAATGCTCTACGACCGCGAGTCCGGCAAGACGCGCGTGCTCGGCGACAAATACGATTTTCAGGTTGACAGCTTCACCTTCTCGCCCGACAGCCAGAAGATTTATTTCACGGCTGGCGAGCGCGGCCTTGCCCCCGTCTACTCGATGTCAATCAACGACGGACAGATGACCAAAGTCATTGCCGAAGGCGCAAACGACAGCGTGCAGATTTCTTCGGATGGCAAAACCATCGTCTTCACGCGCAGCAGTTCGACCATGCCGACGGAGATTTTCCGCGCCAACGCGGACGGAAGCGGTGTGACTCAAATCACCCGCAGCAACGAAGCGCAACTCTCCGGGTTCAATCTCAAACCCGTTGAATCCGTGACGTGGAAAGGCGCGGGCGGAACTTCCGTTCACGGCTTCATCGCGAAGCCCGCGAATTTCGATTCGTCGAAGAAATGGCCGCTGCTCGTGTTGATTCATGGCGGGCCGCAATCCGCCTGGAACGACAACTGGGGCTATCGCTGGAATCCGCAGGTCTTCGCTTCGGCTGGCTACGTCGTCTTCATGCCGAACCCGCGCGGCTCGACCGGCTACGGCCAGAAGTTCATAGACGAAATCTCCGGCGACTGGGGCGGCAAGGCTTATGTGGATATCATGAACGGTGTCGCTCAGGTTGTTTCCACCAACGATTTCATAGACAAGAATCGAATCGGCGCGGCGGGCGCTTCCTACGGCGGCTACATGATTAACTGGATCGAGGGCCACAACGATGACAAGCGCTTCCAGTTTAAAGTTCTCGCTTCACACGACGGCGTCTATAACCTGACCAGCATGTACGGCGCGACAGAGGAATTGTGGTTCACCGATTGGGAGTTCAAGGGCACGCCCTGGGACAACCCGCAGATGTACGAGAAGTGGTCGCCGCATAATTCCGTCAAGAATTTCAAGACGCCGATGCTGATTATTCATGGCGAGCTTGATTACCGCGTCCCCATCGGTGAAGGCTTGCAACTTTTCACGGCGCTGCAACGTCGCAACGTTGACTCCAAGCTGCTCATCTTCCCCGACGAGGGGCACTGGGTGCTGAAGCCGCAGAACTCCGAGTTCTGGTACACGAACGTGCTCGGCTGGTTTGAGAAGTATCTGAAGCCGAATTCCTAAGCGGAATGCGGATTGCGGATTCAAGAAAGCGCTCGTCTTTCAATCCGCAATCCGCATTCCGCAATCAAATGGTTTACTCGCCTCCTCACTCGTGATATGTTGCCATTCTTGCCCGGAAAAATTGTTGAGAGCGTGAGCGCCTGCGTGCGGATGATTTAACTCGTTTCCCTCTCCGAAGCGCCACCTGCCAGAGGGTCGCTCCATAAAAATCCTCGCCCTGATATTAATTTATCGGTCGCGGCCTCCTTTGTCTGGAAACCGTGCTCGATCTTTTCCACCCGGAGACTGACCTCATGAAAAAACTGGCGCACAAAATATTCGCCGCTCTGTTCTTAACTTTCACATTCTGCTATGCACCGCTGGCAACGCTGGCGGCAGACTTCAAGAGTGAAGTCATTTATCAAATTATCACAGACCGTTTCTTTGACGGCAGCGCGACCAACAACAATCCGGCGCAGAGCGCTGGTCTCTACGATTCGACGAAAACGAACTGGCGTGCTTACTGGGGAGGCGACCTGCAAGGGATTCAAGCGAAGATGTCTTATCTGGCAGGAATGGGTGTGACCGCGATCTGGATTTCGCCGCCGGTTGATAACTTAAACACCAACATCCCGGACGGGAGCGGTAATCCGACCGCCTCCTATCATGGCTATCAGGGACGCGACTTCAAGCGCATCGAAGAGCATTTCGGAGATTCGAGCAATTCATGGACGGCGTTTGACAATCTGGTCACAGCCGCGCACGCCGTCGGCATCAAAGTGATAATTGATTTCGCGCCCAACCATTCGACACAAAACAACGCGGGCGAATACGGCGCGCTCTACGACAACGGCACGCTGCTGGGTAACTACACCAGCGACACGAACGGCTACTTTCATCACAACGCGGACATTTCCGGCGGCGGCTGGGACGACCGTTATCAGGTTCAGTATTACACGCTCTTTGGCCTCTCCGATGTCAATCAGGAAAACTCCACGATGGACGCCTACATGAAAGCTGCGGCGCAGCTTTTCCAACAGCACGGCGCGGACGGCTTTCGCATAGATGCCGTCAAGCACTTCGGCTGGGGCTGGCAGTACAGCTTTGCGAATTCCATCTACACTTACGGCGACAGCTTTCTTTTCGGCGAGTGGTATCAGGGCAACACCAACGACCCGCTCTATCACGACTCGTACAAGTTCGCCAACAAGAGCGGCATCTCTCTTCTGGACTTCCCGCTCAACACCGCGATCCGCAGCGTCTTCGGCTCGAACGCGAACTTCTCTGATATTGATACTGTGCTGACGCAGGAGAACAGCAATTTTACATGGAAAGAAGACCTCGTGACCTTCATAGACAATCACGACATGGCGCGTTTTCTTTCCGTCAATAATAACAACAACCGGCTGCATCAGGCGATGGCCTTCGTCCTGACGGCGCGCGGCATTCCCTGCATCTACTATGGCACGGAGCAATACCTGCACAACGACACGTCAGGTGGCACAGACCCCTACAACCGACCAATGATGCCCGCGTTTTCCACTTCCACGACTGCGTATCAACTGACCAACAAACTCTCCACGCTCCGGCGCAACAATCCGGCCATCGGCTACGGCTCGACGACTCAACGCTGGATGAACAACGACGTGTACATCTACGAACGAAAGTTTTTCAATAGCGTCGTGCTCGTCGCCATCAACAAAAACGAGACTTCCTCCTACAACATCACGGGACTCAACACGTCGTTGCCCGCAGGCAGCTATTCTGACAACCTGACGGGCCTGCTGGGCGGCTCAAGCATCACGGTCACGTCCGGCTCTGGCGGCAATAACCCGGTCAACAATTTCACGCTGCCCGCGCACACCGTCGCGGTCTGGCAGTATGTTGAGGGGGCAGGCACGCCGAAAGTTGGCTCGATTGGGCCGACGCTTGGTCAATCGGGTGTGAAAGTCACCATCGCCGGTAAGGACTTCGGTTCGACGACGGGCACAGTTAAGTTCGGCACGACGACCGCCAGCATCGTCTCATGGTCTCCGACGAAGATCGTCGCCACGACACCCGCTGTGACAAACGGCAGCTACAATGTCACCGTCACAAATTCATCCAGTCAGGTCTCCAACGGCATTCAGTACACCGTGCTGACGGCCAAAATGATTCCCGTGACCTTCACGGTTTACAATGCGTCGCCGACGCAGACGGGCGATTACATCTTCCTGACCGGCAACACAGTCGAACTCGGCAACTGGAGCACGACGTGGGATGGAGCGGTTGGGCCGATGCTGACGCCTAACTATCCGAACTGGTTTATCAACGCGAGCGTGCCCGCCGGGCAGACGATTCAATTCAAGTTCATCAAGATCGCAGCCAACGGAACAGTCACATGGGAAGCCGGAGCCAACCACAGCTACACCGTGCCGACGAGCGGCGTAGGCTTCGTGAACGTGAACTGGCAGTATTAACGAAATGCGGAATGCGGAATGCGGATTATTAAGAAAAGTGCGTTATATTTTTCAATCTGCATTCCGCATTCCGAAATCCGAAATCCACATGAAGCGGCTAACGGTCTTCATCGGATTCGTCCTGATGCTGAGCTTCCACGCCCGGCAAACGGAAATCTGTCTGGCCCAATCTCAGGCCACGCCGCCAGCCGCCTCTCAAACCAAGCCTGTCAACAAACCCGCTCCCAACATCAAGCTCGAAGCTTTGAAGAAATATGTCGGCAGATACACGCTTGAGGTCGGCATCATTCCCATCTCCACGCTCGACGTGACACTGGAAAATGAAACGCTGTGGGTCAAGCCTTCGCTCGTCAAAAAGCGCAAGCTCATCCAGAAATCAAGGTCTCTGTTTCTAGATGAAGTTGAAGGCACGCGATACAAATTTAACAGGGACGCGGACGGGAATTATCCAACGCTGACGTTTGAGTACGAAGGAAGCCAGTACACGGCGGAGAGAGTCGTCCTGCCCGCGCCGAGCCTCAAGGGGAACACGACTTTCCGTTTGAAAGGATACAAGGACGCGAGCATCGTCGCGCTGGCAGGAACTTTCAATAACTGGAATCAATCGCAGTTCGTCTGCGGCCACGAGAACGATGAATGGATCTGCCGCGTTGATCTTGAGCCGGGCTATCATTCATACAAATTTATCGTTGACGGCAACTGGGTGCTTGACCCCGATAATCCGAACACAGCCATAGACGATGCCGGAAATACAAACAACATTCTCGTCAAGCAATAAGTAGGACAGACATTCCTGCCTGTCATTGGTGGGACAGACATTCCTGTCTGTCCTTGAGCGCGGAGAGCGCGACTACCTATTAGCGAATACTATAGAGCGTGCTGGCGCACGCTTTGACAGGCAGGAATGCCTGTCCTACGAAAAAATCCGACAACATGAAGAAAGAGCAATTGACAGACCTCGAACGCCTGGCAATCCGTGCGCGCCCGGACGGCAGGCCGATCATGCATCAGGACTGGGGCAAGCTGCTGTTCATGCACTGGCGCATGGACGAGAAGAAGCTGCGCCCGTTGATTCCTGAGCGAGTGACGATTGACACTTTCGACGGCTCTGCGTGGATTGCGGTCACGCCGTTTACGATGTGGGATATTCGCGCCTTCCCGCCTCTTCTGCCGCCGGTTCCCGGCTTGAGCAGCATGCATGAATTGAACGTCCGCACCTACGTTCATCTGGACGGTGTGCCGGGGGTGTGGTTCTTCTCGCTCGACGCCAACAGTTCCATCGCCGTGCTAACCGCGCGAACGTTTTTTCATCTTCCGTATATCAACGCCGAGATGGAGCTTGAGCAACACGGCGAGACCATCATCTATTCTTCGCGCCGGGCGAAAGCCGACGACGTGCCGCCTGCGAAGTTTGACGCGACGTGGAAGATTGGCGAGATGCTTCCATATTCGCACCCCGGCTCGCTCGAGTTTTTCCTGACAGAGCGTTATTGCCTCTACACATCCCACAAACAAAAACTCTACCGCTGCCGAATCTTTCACGAACCCTGGCCGTTGCAGAAAGCTTCCGTTTCATCCTTTGACTCGACGATGATCGAATCGCACAAACTGCCGACGCCGAAAGAAGAGCCGTTGCTTAACTACGCGGAAGAGATCAGCGTGGACATCTGGCCGCTTGAGGAAGTGTGAGAAGTTCGTAGACAGATAATTCAGGAAGCCTGAGGAGATCACGCCGCTTCAGGCTGCGAGAGATTCAACTCTTCGCGCTCGCCGGGCGCGTTTTCTTTAATCAAAAGCCTCGCTTTCATGGGCTGTTTAACCAGCTCGGCCATAGAATCTCAAGCAAGAATCTCAGCTCAAAAACAACGGAGCCGCTGCCTGCCCTCGCCTTCCTACAAAAAGTGTGCCCGAAGCATTGGTTTGTGATAGACTCCGCGCCGCCTAACGACTATCCGTCACCTGCCATCAGGGTGATCCCTCGAAACTCTCATCGCACTTTGGAGAGTCTCACAACCTTTCTGGAGAAGTATCATGAAATCCTTCACCAAGTTGTTTGTGTATTTCCTCTCATACATCATTATCATCGCCGGATTGCAAGCGCCTCTCAGACTCAATGCGCAGACGCCCGGTCAACCGACTTCTCCTAACGCCGCGCCGTTGCAGGCTAGCGGGCGGGCAGCTCTGGTGCAGGGCCGTTCGCTCTTAAAACGCAGCAATGCTGAGCAGGCGCTCATCTCGCTCGAACAGGCGCTCAAGTTTTACACGCAGGCCAATGATGCGAAAGGAAGCGCGGCGACACGTGACGCGCTCGGCGATCTGTACAGTCGGCAGGGACAATACGATGTCGCACGCAATCATTATCAGGAGGCGACCAAATCCTTTGCCGCCGCCAACGATTCGTACAACGCTAATCTGATGCTCGCCAAGACCGGCGATATGCTGGCACGCGCGGGGCGCAACTCGGAGGCACGCGATGCTTACGCGCAGATGACTGTGCCGAAGATTGATACCAGTACGGTGGGCAAAATCAACCAGACGTTGAAGATGATCGAAAAAGGGCGCGACCTCGTTAATAAGGGGGCTGACGTTGCGAGGAGTGGACTCCGCGCCGAGACAGTGGGTAAAGCTACGGCGCTCGCCGCCGATGTGAAAGGCACGATTGATGAGGAACGCGCGGCTTACCGACAATTCATTATCTACTCAATTTACGAATTGGGTCTGGGCCGCCTCGATTACGCCAACAATCAACTCGACGGCGCGAAGACGCACTTCAGCAGCGCGCTCTCGGCAGCAGACAACCCGTTCTATGGAAAGTTCGGGCAATCCCGCCGCTGGCGCGTCGCCTCGCGCACCTCGCTCGGCGACATTGCCTTGCAACAAGGCCGCGTGCCGGAGGCGATCAAACTCTACGTGGCCGCCAGTGATGGGGCGCGAAAAGACAAGCGCGCTGATTTGAGATGGCCCGCGCTGCGCGGCATCGGGAAAAGCAAGTGGTTACAGGCGGCGTCGGAAAAAGACCGGAAGAAATCCATCAAACTCAGAGAAGAAGCGATTGCCGCTTATCGCGATGCGGTGACAACTATCGAAGCCATCCGCGCGGGCAGCATCAGCGCGGATGAATCCCGCACGACATTCCTGGCTACGACCGCCGAAGTCTTTGATGAAGCGGCGGGTGCGCTGGCCGAAAGAGCTTTGATGGCTGCACAGCCCGGCCAACCGCTCACGGGCGCGGCTCTCGCGGATGCCGCCGAAGCTTTCAAAATCGTCGAACAGGGTCGCGCCCGCTCTCTCTTAGAGATGCTCGGCGAAGCCAATGCCAACATCACCGAAGGCATCCCCGCAGAACTCCTGAAGCGCAGACAGGACAACCTGAATCGCCAGCAGGAGATCGCCCAGCAGTTGGCGGAACTCGAAAACGCGGAAGAAGGAAAGAGTAAATCGAAGCAAGCCCTTGAAACTGAGATGGCTCAGCTCTCCGCTGATGACGATAGCATGGAGAATCAAATCAAGGCCGCCAGCCCGCGTTATGCTTCGCTCACCGCGCCGCAACCCTTGACGCTTGCGGAAACACAGCAACAAGTGCTCGACGATCAAACCGCGCTCCTGGAATATAGTCTGGGCACAAAGGATTCTTACTTGTGGGTCGTCACACAGAATGGTGTGGCGCTTTATAAACTGCCTGCGCGCGCCACTGTGGAACAGCAGGCGCGTGAGTTTCGTGATGCGGTTATTCCTGAAAGACTGCGCCGACAGGTCATCGGAAGTGAAGCGACAGCGGCGACGCGCGGTCTCGGCTTAAGTTCCGCTCCCGTCTCCGGTAATGCCGGAAGCTTCGCGACCGCTTCCAACGCGCTCTATAAAACTGTGGTCGAGCCAGCCGCGAGTATGATTGGTGAGAAGCGCCTGCTCATTGTCGCCGACGGTGCGCTCAATTACGTTCCATTTGAAGCGCTCGTGAAGACTAATGACGGCAGTGCGGGCTATGCCGCCTTGCCGTATCTCATCACGACGAATGAAATCGTCTATGCTCCTTCGGCCTCTGTCATAGCGATTATCAGAAAGCAGGCATCCGCACAGCCAACGGGCAAGAACGTGCTGATTATCGGTGATCCGATCTTTAGCTCGAATGACCCCCGCCTGAAAGGAACAGCGAAAGCCCCGGCGAAAGGTGCGGGGAAAGGGGCGACGAAACGCGCGGCGAAAGGCGCAGCAAAGAAACCCGCCACCGCCACTACCACAACCGTTCCTGCCCCCGTCAACGCCAGCGAGGGCACACGCGGTCTCGGGCTTTCCAGCGCACTGGCGGATGTGACGGGCACACCTGCTGCTGCTTCTGTCGCGGGAGCGACGGTGAAAGGGCCAACGCTGGCCCGGTTGCCCGGCACGCGCGTAGAAGCAACGCAGATCGCGCAGATTACCAGGCAGAGCGGAGGCATGGCTGACACCTGGCTTGATTTGAATGCGAATGAAGCCAATGTCCAGACGAAGGATTTGAAGAATTATCGCGTCCTGCATCTGGCCACACACGGCTTGCTTAATCCCAAACGCCCGCAATTCACAGGCGTGGTGCTTTCGCTCGTCGGCAACCAGTCGGGCGACGGTTTTCTCGCGACGAAGGAGGTATTTAATCTCAAGCTCGGCGCGCCGCTCGTGATGCTCTCGGCCTGTGAAACGGGGCTTGGCGCAGAGACGCGCGGCGAAGGCGTCATCGGTTTGACGCGCGCCTTTATGTACGCGGGCGCTCCCGTCGTCGGCGTCAGTCTGTGGTCTGTGTCCGACAACTCGACCGCACAACTAATGACAGACTTCTACCAGCGGCTGCTCACCGGGCAGGGGATGTCGCCTTCGACTGCGATGCGCGCCGCGCAACAAAACATGATCGCCGCCAAGAAGTACAGCGCGCCGTTCTACTGGGCACCGTTTGTGCTCGTTGGCGAATGGCGTTAAGTCTTTAAACTCTTACCTTCTTAATCGCCATCAAGCAGAAAGATAGTCTTGATGTAGGGACGCCCGCGTCTGTAGCCGTAGGCAATTCTTTTCAGATACAAATGATTGTGGCTGATGCCGCCATCTAAATCATAAGTGCAGAGACCGTTCCGGCAACGCAGTAGCTGTCTGGCCTCTCTGAAGGGAGTGCCGTCTTCCCGCTCCCGGCTATTGAGCCATTGTTCGCCGCTGGCGAGCGTCTTGAACACTTTAATCTCGAATCTATCCTTGTCGTCATCACCCGCAAGGGAATGCTCAATCACGATTTTCACACTTCCAAAGTAAGGACGCATGGCGTCAAGCTTGCCTAACTCTTTGGCCATGTAAGCTACGGCCAGCGAGTCCTCTAACTGCCCGATGGTCTGCTTCCCGGATGGCGATTGAGCTTGAGCTGGCAAGGAAAGGATAACGAGGATGAGCGCGAACGCGGGGACAAGTCTTCTCACTTCTTGATGCCTTTCTGCTGCCCTGCAATCGCAGGCAGCGGCCCTTGTGAGTCAATCAAATCTTTCAGGACGGAGTATGGCACTATGACCACATGCTCGCCTCCAGCGTATGAGTCCACTTGATAGGGATCGAAAGTTATTTCCAGCCCCTTGGGCGTGAGACTCCAGGCTTTATAGTTCTCTTCGCTTGCGCCCGCTCCACGCTCAATCCATTCCGTGTCCGGGTCGGGGCCGAGTTCTTTTTTGAGCGCCTCGATGGCATAACCGGAAATCACGCTTAGATAGTTTGAGTTCGGCTTGAAGAGGTCTGCCAATTTGAGAAGGCGGCCAGCGTTCAGGTCATAGTTGAAGACGAGTGTATTGTGATTCGGATGAGCCGCGCCTTCGCCATAAGTGCTGACGCCGAAACTTATGCTGACCAGATCATTCGTCGCCAGATTTACCCAATACTCAGAGTCATAATAGCTTCCTGTCGGGCCTAAACGCTCTTCCGGCTCTTTAAAGTAGCCCCTGAATTCGCTGACCTCTTTTGTGATTAGCTTTCTCAACTCCTGATTGAGTTTCACCAGTCGCGCGTCGCGCGCCGCGCCTACGGCTTGCGGGTACCTGGCCTTGATCGTGTATCTCAGTCTTCTGTTCGCTTCGCTAATTTGTCTGGGGACAAAGCTGACAGCCGCTGCTCTGCCGCGCTGCATCGAAGGCAGATGAGCGCCAGCGTTTGCGCTCCCACTGGCCTGTTCTATGCTGAAGACGCTCAAGACAAGTGCGATTGAAATGAGCGATGAGAAAAATTTATTCATCCCTGAAACCTCAGAAGTCATGTTTTAGCTTGCGAAGCCAAGAGCAACTAAAAACCCTGTAACCACGAAGTCACGCGAAACCACACGAAAAGAGAGAAACAATCTGATTCGTGCCTCTTCGTGTGACTTCGTGGTTTATCTCTTTGCTTAGCAAGATTTCGTTAGACGCTTTCAGCTCTATCCGGCGGCGGCGCGACGGCTGTAAATTCTTCGCTGAAGCGGCGCGCATAGCTGTTCAGCAGTTCGTCCACGCGCTCTAACTTCGTCGAGCGAACGACGAGGCCGACGTGGTGGCGTTTTTTGACGCGATAGACGATCTCTTCATCCGTATATGAACTGGTGTCCGGGTATTCCTGTCGCGCCAGAGAGAGCACGATGCCGCCGTACTCCTTACGCACGGCGGGAAGTTTGTACGAGCCGTTATCACGAGCAATCTCGATTGCGGCCCACTCGCGCCAGATGTTAATCCCGCTCGCCGCCTCCAAACTCTCCGAGATATACGCGCCGCCGACGCGCGCCGCAATTTCCAGAAAGTAGAACTCGCCGGTCTCGGCGCTCTTGATGAATTCGGCGTGCGCCGCACCGTGCATTAGACCGAGCGCGACGATTAATTTGCGGTTGAGCTTGAGCAGTTTCCTTTCATCTACAGAGCCGTGCTTGACGGTTCGAGAGATGAAGACGCCGCCCTGATGCGTCACATCGAGCGGAGGCCGCCCGTAGGCATTGACCCCGGCAAAGATCACCTTGCCGTCTTTGACCAGCGAATCAACGTGGAAAACGTCGCCCGCGACAAACCTTTCGAGCAGATAATAGGGCGAGCGGTCGCGTAAATTCTCGCGCGCGTCGAGTGCGTCAATCGCCCGCCAGACCTGTTCGGAGTCTTCCAGCTTCTTGATTCCGAAGGCGGACACGTCCGAGCGCGGTTTCAAGACCCACGGCGCAGGCACACGCGCCATGTAATCGCGCAACTCATCGTAATTGAGGACGTGAACAAACTCAGGGACAGGAATCCCCGCCTTGCTTGCGTGGGCGCGCATTGACAGCTTGTCGCGGAAGACGCGCGCCGCCGCGCTCGACATTCCATCCATGCAGAGATGCTCACGAATCAGCCCGGCGGTGATGACATCGAACTCTTCGAGGGCGATGATGCGGTCAATTTGTTGCGGGCGTCCGAGTTGGCTGACGACGTAGATAAAAAGCTCCGGCCCGGCATCGTTCGGCACAGCGATGATGTCGTCCAGACTTTCGCGCGGCCAATCCTCCTGAAGAATCTTCTCCTTCGTCACGAGGATGACGCGTGCGCCCTGCCGCTTGCACTCGCGCAGGAATTCCACGCCTTTGAAATAGCTCGCCAGACAAACAAAGGTTGGAGAGCGAGGGGTTGCTTCACTCATAAAGCCTCCGCTTCATTATTCGTCGTCAATATCGTCCTGAACGCCGGTTCCCAATCCGCCATCGAGAATCGTGCTCATCCCGTCGTTCTCTTCTCCGCTGGTCGGCGCGTCCGGCTCGCTCGCCTCGCCTCGCTCTTCGTCGCGCGTCGGCTCCTCGTAGGCATCGTCGCCTTTATCTCTGGCAGGCGAATTATCGTTCGATCGGGTAGTCTCATCATCTCTCATCGTGTTACCCCTTTCTTTGATCTCAAGCGCCGTCAGATGAACGCGGGCTTTGGTGTCGAGGCGTCGCCGGTATTGCGCTGGGTTTAGTTGGTCGTATATAACACAGTCCATCAAGGGTCGTACAACGGCACGCGCCGAAGATCGGTGAGGCGCGCGCGCCAGACGTGAGCGGAGAGCCTTTCCGTCTCGCACTCGGAATCTAACCACCAGTCTTCGCTCGTACATTGTCCGAAGACCTCGCACGATAGCAACACTCAGCCGGAAAGGCTGAAACTGTTTTATTTCTGACTTCTGACTTCTGACACCTGAATTCTGAATTTATTACTCCTATGATCTTCCGTAGCCCCTATACCACTGTCACGATTCCTGAAATTCCTTTAACGCAGGCCGTCTTGCGCCGCGCAGAAGAGTTGGCCGACAAGCCCGCCCTGATTGAGGGCGCGACAAATCGCACGCTGACCTACCGGCAATTGGGCGAGGCTGTGCAGCGAGTGGCCGCGGGGCTGGCGGAGCGCGGCTTTCACAAAGGCGAGGTCCTCGCGCTCTACAGTCCCAATCTGCCGGAATACGCCGTCGCCTTTCACGCCGTCGCCACGCTGGGCGGAATCGTCACGACCATCAATCCGATGTACACCGCCGACGAATTAGCTCATCAACTAAGCGATGCGAACGCGAAATATCTGCTGACCGTTCCGCAGTTGATTGAAAAAGCAGTTGAGGCGAGCGGCGACTCGAAGGTGGAAGAGATTTTCGTCTTCGGCGAAGCGCCCGGCGCAACTTCGTTCAGTTCGCTGCTGGAGAGCGAAGGAGACGTACCGCAAGTTGAAATCAACCCACGCGAAGACATCGTCGCGCTTCCCTATTCGAGCGGCACGACCGGCGTGGCCAAGGGCGTGATGCTGACGCACTACAACATGGTCGCCAATCTGCATCAACTCGAAGAGCATGATCTGACCTCGGAGCGAGACACGCTGATCGCCGTTCTGCCTTTCTTCCACATCTACGGCATGAACGTCATTATGAACCTCGGTCTCTTCAACGGCGCGACTATCGTCACCATGCCGCGTTTCGAGATGGAGCAATTTCTAAACGCAATGCAAACCTACAAGGTGACGCGCGCTCATCTCGTTCCGCCGATCATCCTCGCGCTGTCTAAACTGCCCGTCGTGGACGGCTATGATCTTTCAAATCTCGAAATCATCATGTCGGGCGCAGCGCCGCTCGGCGAGAGTCTGACGAACGCCTGTTGTGAGCGTCTCAAGTGCGTCCTCAAGCAAGGGTACGGCCTGACCGAATCCAGCCCGGTCACGCACATGTGTTCCGAAGTTCCGGCAGAGATTAAGTACGGCTCGGTCGGCCAGTGCATTCCGAACACCGAATGCAGGATTGTCAATCTCGAAACCGGCGAGACATTGGAAGCAATGCAGGAAGGTGAAATCTGGGCGCGCGGCCCGCAAATTATGAAAGGCTACCTCAATCGACCGGAAGCCACAGCGCAGACGGTTGACGCTGAAGGCTGGCTGCATACGGGCGACATCGGCTACGCCGATGAGGAAGGCCACTTCTTCATCGTGGACCGCGCCAAAGAACTCATCAAGTACAAAGGTTTTCAGGTCGCGCCCGCAGAGTTGGAAGCCATCCTGCTTTCTCACCCGGCGATTGCCGATGCTGCGGTCATCCCCGTGCCCGATGAAGAAGCTGGAGAAATACCGAAGGCTTTCATCGTGCTTAAAGGCGAAGCGAGCGAGCAGGAGATCAAAGATTTCGTCGCCGAGCAGGTCGCGCCGTACAAAAAGATTCGCCGGATAGAATTTATAGAGCAGATTCCGAAATCGCCTTCAGGTAAAATCCTGCGCCGTGTGTTAGTTCAACGTGAACGAGAAAGGAAATGATTGAATGTCACCTGAGATTATTACCAGAGCAATCAGAGCATACTTTGCCGCCACCCGCGCGATGGATGTGGAAGCATGGGTCGCCACATTTGCGCCCGACGCCATCAGCTACGACCCTGTGGGCGCGCCGCCGACCGCCGGACACGATGCCCTGCGCCAGTTCTTCGGGGCCATAGTCGGAGCATTCGATAAAGTCGGATTGACGGAAGATCAAATCTTCATCGCGGGCAACGGCGCTGCCGTCAAATGGACCGGACAGGGCAAAGGGAAGAATGGCCGCGAGGTGAGATTTGAAGGAATTGATATTTTCGAGCTTAACGAAGCAGGTCTGATCCAGACCATTCGCGCTTACTGGAACCCGGCGGAAGTGATGATGCAGTTGCAAAGCTGAGAGTTACTTCGGGAGGGGTTAACCAGGAATGCCTATCACAACCGACAAAGCACTAAAGACAGGAAGAGAGAAATCTTAAATTGCTTAGTGACTTTGTGCCTTGGTGGTGAGTCTTGACGTCACTTTAAGTAAAGAGGCTGGCGGTTGGGTCTGGCCGCGTGAGCCGCAAACCTTTTTTTTCTGCACGAGCGTTTCTGCCGCTGCCCTCAATGAAGGCGACTATCGTTCTTCAGTAATCGCTCACATAACCCTTGACAAACATAACCGTCGGAGAATGGGACGACCGCCCCATTGGTCGTCCGTGAAAGAGAGGAACCCTCATGGCCGATTGGGACAAACTAGCGAACCAACACTCGCGTTACAAGGAGCTAGCGGAAAAGTACCGCGTGCCGCGCCCCCGAAAACTGCTCTCGCTCGATGGCGGCGGCATTCGTGGCGTCATCACGCTGCAAGTGCTGGCCGCGTTGGAAGACAAGTTGAAGAAGGCGACGAATAGCGGCGAAGATTTTCGCCTGGGCGATTACTTCGACTATATCGGTGGCACGAGCACGGGCGCGATCATCGCCGCCTGCCTAGCCTTCGGGTTCAAGGTAGAGGAGGTTATTAAGCTCTACGACGAGCTTGGGGCGAAGATGTTCAAGAAACCGCTGAACCCTTTGAAATGGCTCTGGTACAAGTTCAAGTCAGAGCCACTGACTGAACAGCTCAGGGAGATTTTCGGGACAGATGACGATGGTTATAATCTCAAGCTCGGCTCCGGCAAACTCCGCTGCCTGTTGCTCATAGTCATGCGCAACGTCACTTCCGACTCGTTCTGGCCCGTCAGCAGTAATCCATTCGCCAAGTACAATCTCCACAATCTTGATGATAAGAGCAGGGTCTACGAGGACAGCAACCTTTATATCCCGCTCTACAAACTCGTGCGCGGCAGCACCGCGGCTCCCACCTTCTTCTCACCCGAAGTAATCTTCACGGGCAGGCACACAGACAAAGACGATCCGACGAAGATCGTAGATGAGATTTTCAAGTTCGAGGACGGCGGCGTAACGCCTTATAACAATCCGGCCTTTCTGCTTTACCGCATGGCGACGGTCGCTTCGTATCAGCTCGACTGGGAGACCGGCGAAGATAAGCTCCTCCTCATCTCGGTCGGGACGGGCGCGTCTGCGAAGCTCGACAACAAAATCACTGGCAGCGGCAAGTTCCTCCTCAAGAACGCGGCGCTCATTCCCAGCGCCATGATGTACGGGGCGCTCGTGGATCAGGACATCAACTGCCGCGTGACGGGCCTCTGCGTCCACGGCGCGCAAATTGACAGCGAGTTGGAAACACTGATCCCGAAGCACGTGAGCGAGACTGAGGGGCCGATGTTTCCGAAGCCGCCGGGCGGCCAGGAGCGCAAATTCCTCTACGCCCGCTACAACGCCGAGTTGAATCAAGAGTTGCTTGAGGAGGTCGGATTCCCAAATCTAAAGCCGGAAAAGGTTGGCAAGCTCGACTCGATCAAGTACATCGAAGTTCTGCGCCGCATCGGAGAGAAGGTCGCCAGGGAGGTTAACGTCGATCACTTCGGCCCATTCGTTAAAAGGAGATGACACCATGCCCGAGAAAAGCTACGAGAAAATGCGTGCCTTCATCATCACGCCGTTCGGGAAGAAGAAGGACGCCAAGGGCAATGAGATTGACTTCAGCCTCGTCTGCAAGACCTTAATCAAGCCAGCGCTCAAACAACTCGGCATCAAAGGCGGCACGACGGAGGAAGTCATCAAGGCCGGGAACATCCGCGTGGATATGTTTCAGCTTTTGCTGACTGCCGACCTGGTCGTGGCCGAGGTCTCAATCCACAATGCCAACGTCTTCTACGAACTCGGTATCCGCCATGCGCTGCGCCAGAAACGCACCTTCATGCTGCGCCGCAAAGGCGAGCAAGGGGACAAAGCTCCCTTTGACTTGCAGACCGACCGCTACATGACTTACGACGGAGACAACCCGGCCAAGTCGCTGGGCGCTCTCGTCGCCGCCTTGACCGCAACGCTTGATTCCGACGATCAGGACAGCCCCGTCTTCCGCAGCCTGCCCGCGCTGAAGCAGCAGGGACTCTCGCACTTTCAGCCAGTGCCGTCGAAGTTCACCGAAGAGGTCGAGTTGGCGCAGCGGACGGGGCATCGGGGCGACCTTGCGATGCTGGCGCTCGAAACGCGCGGGTACGAATGGTGGGCCGGAGGGTTGAGGATTGTCGGCAGAGCACAATTCAAGCTCAAGGACTTCGTGGGCGCGCGCAAGACATGGGAAGAGATTCGGAAAGTTTACCCGGACGACAAGGAGGCGAACATATGGCTCGGCACCGTCTATCAGCGGCTCGGTGAAAAGTCCCATGATGAAGAATTGCTCATCCGCTCCGACCAGGCGCTGAATTACGTTTCCGGGCACTCGGAGGTCGCCCCCGCGGAGAGGGCTGAAGCTTACGCTCTTCAAGGTCGCAACGCCAAGACGCGCTGGATGCAGGAATGGTGTAAGCACCCGGCGACGGAGCGCCGCAAGCGGGCGCTGCGCTCGCCCTACCTCGAAATGTCCTACAAGGCGTATGACAACGGCTTCAAAGAAGACCTCAACCACTACTACTCCGGCCTGAACGCGCTGGCGATGCTCTCCGTCAGGACCAAGCTGGCGAAGGAACTCCCGAAAGTGTGGGCCGAAGGCTTTGAAAATCAAAAGAAGGCTGACCAGGAACTCGACGAGTTGGACGAGACTCTCGCCGGATTAGCGCCGAGCATAGAGCTGTCCATCAAAGCGTCCATAGGCCGTCTGAAACCCGAGGCACTCAAGCGGGGCGAAATTAGCTGGGCGGCAATCAGCTATGCCGATCACTGCTTCCTGACAGCGCGCAAGCCGGAGTCGGTGAGGAGCGAGTACCAGAAGTCTCTGGCTGGCGTGGACGCCTTCTCTCGCGACTCGGTCGGCAGACAGATACGTCTTTACAAGGAACTCGGACTCTTCCCCGAGAACGTCACGGCGGCGCTTGAAGTCATCGGCCCACCGGAGAAAGAGAAGAACCCAGAGGAGCAGCCGCTCATCATCCTCTTCACCGGCCACAGGGTTGACGAAAAGGGTCGCAAGGCAAAACGTTTCCCGCCAAACAAGGTAGGCGCGGCGAAAGCGGCGATCAAGAAAGCGGTCGCCGCCGAGTGGAAGAAAGCGAACGGCAAGGCCATCGGTATCGCGGGCGGCGCGAGCGGCGGCGACATCCTCTTTCACGAAGTCTGCGCGGAACTTAACATTCCGACGCACCTTTATCTGGCCCTCCCGCGCGAAGACTATATCCGCGAATCCGTCCAGCCCTCGGGCGACGAGTGGGTCAAGCGTTTCAATGACCTCTACCAGAAAAACAAGCACAAGCGCGAGCAATCCTGGTCAAAAGACCTCCCGGCGTGGCTGCGTGAGAAGGGGGAGAAGAAGTACACCATCTGGCAGCGCAACAATCTCTGGACGCTGTCAAACGCCCTTGCGCTCGACACAGAGGGCGGGGGCACAAACCTCGTCCTCATCGCCCTCTGGGACAAGAAAGAGGGTGACGGGCCGGGCGGCACGAAGGATATGATTGAACAGGCGGAGGAATACGGGGCCAGGAAGATAATCCTGTGGACGAAGAAGTTGTTCGGACTCACGGACGGGCAGGCGGGACAGGGTTAGCCCGCCCGCACCAGCGGAGCGTTCACCTACCACCGCGTTGCTATCTCCCGAGGGAATACTATCGCCTGCGGATGCACGCAAGATGGTCATCTTGCGCGCATCGCGCTCAATCGGCACGGACTTGACGCTCGTCTGTAGTCAGTCTATCTTCGCTTGCGTCTATTCTCCTAAATTCATTCTTGCGGAGTTTGTAATGTCAGCACAACTTGCGGTTCAAAGCCCTGCCTGGACGATTCCTGGCTACCTTGAAACGCGCGAAAATCATCTGACCATCAATGGCGTGGACGCGCTTGAACTGGTGCGTGACTATGACTCGCCGCTCTACGTCTTTTCCGAGCCGCGCATCCGCTCAAATATTGAACGCCTGAAGAGCGCCGCCCAACAGGTCGAGCACCCGATTCGTTTCTGCTACGCCTCGAAAGCCAACTCAAACATGGCCGTGCTCAAAACCGTGCGCGATTCGGGGATTGACATCGAGGTCAACAGCGGCGGAGAGCTTTTCAAAGCGCTGCGCGTCGGGTTTCGTCCCGAACAGATCATCTTCAACGGCACGAGCAAGACGGACGCGGAATTGGATGAAGCCGTCCGCGCCGGAATCTATGCCATCAATGTTGATTCGATTTACGAAATCGAGCTTGTCGAAAAGGCTGCCCAAAGAATTGGCAAACGCGCCAACATCGCCCTGCGCCTCACGCCTGAGATTGGCACACGTTCGCATCTCGGCCTGCAAACTGCGCTGTTGACCTCGAAGTTCGGCATCTCCTACTCGGAAGTCCTCGAAGCCTTCCGGCGCGGACTGCTTCATCCTGAACTCGTCAACGTCTGCGGCATACACATCCACGTCGGCTCGCAAACTCCCGACATAGAACCTTTCGCCGCCGCTTTCAAAACCATGTGGGAGCATCTCCTCACGCTGCACCGCGAGACGGGACACACGCTCGAACACATCAATCTCGGCGGCGGAATTCCCGTCAACTACCTGCGCGACCGCTCGATGGCCGATCAACTGCCCGAACACGAACGCGACATGCTCGGCGCTGACCTCGAACCCGCAGAAATGCTCGCGGCGGCGCTTCATGTGGCCCGCGAATCGGCGCGCGAAGCCCAAGCAGAGCATCTGCTTGAGCGCGTCACCATCCTGCTTGAGCCGGGGCGCAGCATCATCGCCGATGCGGGTTTGGTCTTAACGACCGTTCGCAACATCAAGCGGAGACCGGAGACGAACGATGTGTGGCTCTTGACAGACGCGGGCTACAACCTGCTGCTCTCGATGAACAATTACAAATGGTACTACCATCTAATTTCAGCCTCGCGCGCCGCCGACACGTCCGAGACGGATTACAAAGTCGCCGGGCCGCTCTGTGATTCGGGTGACGTTTATTTCGACATCGAGCGCGAAGGACGGCTTCCCGACTATCGCTGCTTACCAGCGCACGTACAGCCCCGCGAAGTGTTAGCCCTTCTCAACAGCGGCGCATACTCGCTCGCGCAAATGTTTCACTACAACGGGCGTCCACTGCCCGCCGCCGTGATGGTGCGCGAAGGAGGCGGCGTTGACCTCATCCGTCGGCGCGATACCTACGACGACTTAATTACTCATGACGTTTGGGAATAAAACACGCACGCTGTAGTTTCGAGTCAAAATCTTATGTCAAAACTCGCGCCCAGCAATGTCACCCTGATTCGCGGCTTAACTCTCGTCGCGGCGGCTTCCATCGTCATCGGCAATGTCATCGGCACGGGAGTTTTTCTGAAAGCGCGCGTGATGACGTGTAACGTCGGGACGCCGGGCATGGTGATTACCGTGTGGGTGGTCGCGGGAATTCTCAGCCTTGCGGGCGCGCTCACCTATGCCGAACTTGCAGCGATGATGCCTCGCGCTGGCGGCGAGTATGTGTTCATGCGCGAGGCTTATGGCCCGCGCTGGGGTTTTCTCTACGGCTGGATGCAAATCTTCATCGCCAAGACCGGCTCGCAGGCTTCGGTCGCCGTCGCCTTCGCCATCTTTCTCAACAACCTGACAGGTGGTGCGCTGAGCACACCTCTCTTCACGGTCGAGCTTTTGGACAAGCAATTCGACTTCGGCTACCTGCAACTCATCGCGCTCTCTTTAATCGCGCTGTTTACGTTAGTCAACTGCGCGACGGTTGTTGTCAGCGGTCGGATCGCAACCGTCCTGACCGGAGTCAAGATTGCGCTCGTACTCGGTATCGGATTTGGAGCTTTTATGCTGGCGAGCGGTAACTGGGGTCACTTCGGCGAGGTGGCCAGCATACGACCGCGCCTGTGGTTCACTCAACCGAATATGTGCGAAGGCGTTAGCACCGCATCAATGTTCGGCATGGCCGGATTCAGCGCGGCGATGCTCGGCGCGCTCTGGGGATACGACGGCTGGAATAATCTCACGCTCGTCGCAGGCGAAGTGAAAAATCCGCAACGCAATATCCCGCTCGCGCTCATCGGCGGGACGTGTCTCATCATCTTGCTTTATGTCTTTGTCAATATCGCTTACTTCTATGTGCTCTCGCCGACTGAGATCGCGGCGGTCCCCAAAGCTTCCTCGGTAGCGGCTGAAGTAGCCAGAAGCTTTTTCGGTCCGGTCGCCGTGGCGTTTGTCTTAGCATCGCTCATGGCCTCTTCAATCGGCACGCTTCATACTTCGATTCTGACGGGCGCGCGTGTGCCGTATGCCATGTCGCGCGACCGTCTCTTTTTCCCAAGACTCGCGCAATTGTCTCCGCGCACGCATGTGCCCATCGGCGCGCTCGTCGTCCAGGGCATCTGGGCAGGCATCCTGACGCTCTCCGGCTCGTTCGACACTTTGACGGATTACGTCATCTTCGGCTCGTGGATTTTCTACGGGCTAACGACCGCCTCTGTCTTCATCTTTCGCCGCAAGATGCCGAACGCCGAGCGGCCATACAAGGCATGGGGCTATCCGGTTGTGCCCATTCTCTTCCTGCTCGTCACGGGATTTCTGCTCTTCACGACGCTGCTACCCGATCCGGCGGCTGGTTTGAAGGGAATAAATCCCAACGCGCTCATCGGTCTGGGATTAATCGCCAGCGGACTTCCGGTCTACTGGTATCTCTCTCGCCGCAACCGTGTCGCGTATGAGGGAACGCCCGATGGCGAAGACGAGCAGCTAATTCAAGGGAATGTTAAAGACGACGAAAGGTAAGTCGGTGACGGGCCAAGAGGGTCGAGCATGATGGGAGGAGTCATACGATTAAGACTGAAACCGGCTTTGAGAGGACTTAAAGCGAGCCATGACCGTAGAAAGAAGATGGGCAGAGCGTTTCCCGGTCAATCTTGATATTCGATGGGAAGGTTCTTCCGGGCAACGCAAAGGAACTATCAGCGACATCAGTACGAGTGGCTGCTTTATTTTGACTTCACCTGAGGTTGTCGCGACCGAGTCAATCAAAATCGGTTTTCAATTGCCGGAGGGGAAAACCGTGACGCTCCCCGGCGAAGCAGTCTACTCAACTGAGGAGATCGGTTTTGCTTTGCGCTTCACCAATCTCGGCAAGAAAGAAGAGTTATTTCTTCAACGCCTGATTGATTCCGCCCGCCGAAAGCTGACCGCGTAAGACGAGCAATCATTCGCTCCTGACGGGGCCATTTCTTTTCTGCGTCTGGGGCGGATTGCAAAATTATTCTTGACTTGGCCGCAGAGTTAGCTTAGAAGCACTGTTGTCTGACCGCACGATTGAAGCGGAGTGGCTGTTCGCAGGGCCACTCTAATCCCAAAACCTAACTTAGTTTAAAAGGAGCGCCCCCAGATGGATAGTCGTATTCTTGGAATTGTCGGTGGAGTCTTACTTCTCATCGGTGTCTTTTGCCCGCTCGTCGGCGTAGATTTTTTGGGGCAGAGCATGACTGTCAGCTATATCGGCAGCGGTAATACGAGTTGGGAGGGATTGCTGATGATCCTTCTCGGAATCGCCGGGATTGCTCTCGCCGTTTTGAGGAAATACAAACTCCTGCTCATCCCCGGAATTCTGGCTCTCGCCATAATTGCGTATGATTATTTCAGTTTCAAAGCAAAGATGTCTGAAATGTTGAGCGCAGCAGGATCGAGAAGCACGGAACTTGAGAATGCCGTCTCGATGAAGTGGGGCTGGATTGTTCTCATCCTCGGCGCGCTCGCACTTCTCGCCGCCGGTGCGATGGGCCGCAACGCTCCCGTGCCCGCCGGAAACTGGGGAGCGCCGCCGCCTCCGCCGCCGCCTTATACTCCGGGAAGATAGATTTGCCGACAAAGACCTACAAGGCGTGAGCGCCCTTCGAATCAGGGGCGCTCGCGCTTTGGCCTGCGTCGAGCCTGTAAATTCCCGTTCACCACCAAGAGGACTCTTCAGATGGGATCGAACCAACGCACCCTCGGTATTGTCGGCGCGTCCATGCTGCTGCTCGGTTTCTTTCTGCCCGCCGTCAGCTTCTTGGGCTTGCTTAACTTTAGCTACTTTGACCTGTTGAGAGTCTCCGCGCGGTTCACCACAGGACTTGTCATTCTCGCCCTCGGCGGACTTTCCCTGTTCCTCGCCCTGAAGAATAATTTCAAACCGCTCATCGGAACAGGAATCTTGGCGCTTGCCATCCTCATCTTTGACTTCATTACGTTTAAAAAGGCGGTCGGGGATTTATCACCTGCCGGACGAATCGGGACCGGCACGACGGGAGCAGCGTCCCCTGAATTCGGGCAGTTTGACGAACTGGCAGGAATGCTTATTCAACCCGGCTGGGGCATGTACATCATAGCCATCGGCGCGATTCTTCTCATCATCGCCGGGGCGCTAAAAAACAAGTCTTCCATGAACGGCCCGGACTGGAACAGGAATCCCCCGCCGCCGATGAACTATTCCTGAAAAGGCGACGCGTTCTACCGTTCGTCTGCTGCACACACAGTTGAGCTGTTTAGCTTCTTTTCACTTGCTGCATTAAACCTCACGATAGAAGGACAGCCGTATGCTTACCCCTAATACAGTCCTACAGAATCGTTACTGTATTATTCGGCAACTTGGACAGGGTGGCATGGGGACAGTTTATGAAGCTAAAGCCTTACGTCTTAATACAACGGTTGCTCTAAAAGAAACTCACTTCACAGATCAGCAGTTACGTAAGCAGTTCGAGCGCGAAGCCCAGTTATTAGCAGGGTTGCGTCATCCCGCACTCCCAAGAGTAATAGACCACTTCGATGAGGGTGATGGCCTATTCCTAGTAATGGACTTCGTTGCTGGAGAAGATTTGTGGGCGATGCTGCAAAAAAAAGGCAGAGCATTTTCACCTAATAAGGTTTTAAAATGGGCAGACCAGTTGCTTGATGCTTTAGATTATCTGCATAATCAAGAATCACCGATCATCCATCGTGACATCAAACCTCAAAACCTAAAGCTCTCAGATCCGAAGCAAATTACCCTGCTTGACTTTGGGCTTGCTAAAGGATTCGCAGGACAAGTATCGCGTGTAACAACGTCAGACAGCATCTTTGGATACACACTGAATTATGCGCCATTAGAGCAAATTCAAGGTACGGGCACAGAACCGCGCAGTGATCTGTATTCGCTTGCTGCTACGCTTTATCACTTGCTAACAGGCAACGTGCCCCCCGATGTATTAACCCGTCTGACTGCTACTTCTGATGGACAACCAGACCCATTGCGCTCCGCTAACGAAATAAATCCATTGGTGACGCCCGGTGTTGCCGCCATGCTGAACAAAGCAATGTCAATAGGTCGGAATCAGCGTTTTGCTACTGCGGCTGAGATGCGTGAAAGATTGATCGAGGCTGACCGAAGTCGGCTCTCAACTATCAACCAAGCAGCCACGCTTATTATGCCGCCAAAGGTGACTCCTTCAGCTTCGTCGGTTGATAGGCTTCGAGAACAATCAAAGATTCTTTTGCCACCTACTTCGACAAAGCCTCCTCCAGCACGAATGCCCCGGGAAGCAGCTTCTACTATTGCTGCTTCTCCCGAAGCGGGACGCTCAAGAACCCCGCAATTGCTGGCCCCTCAAATCCAACGACCACGTAAATCAAATAATCGCACTTCTAGGAGAATGGGAGTTGCTGGATCGGCCTTACTCGTCATTGGCACCTTCCTGCCGATGATAAGTGTGCCGAGCATATTAACCTGGAGCTACATGAATTTAATTTTGATGGCCCCAGGATCAAACATAGACGGAATTGCCCTGCTCCTTCTCGGCCTCGGTTCTCTGGTTCTCGCTCTAACCAGTAGATACAGAGGACTCATTGCAACAGGGGTTATCTCGTTTGGAGTGCTGGCCTATGATTTTTATAGAATCAAATCTGTATTTTCCAAAGCTGCCTCGGATGCTCAAAGAACACTAGACCTAAGTATTGAATGGGGCTTTTATGTCATGGTAATTGCTGCGCTCCTTCTCATCGTCGGCGGTGCGACTAAAAAGACAGACCTCTCATAAACAGCACGGATTGGAACAGGAATTCGCCGCCTGTGAACTATTCCCGGTAATAATCTGTAGGAACACCCCACAGAAAAAACTCGATTCCTGACAACATTACCCCGAAGAACGTGAGGCCAGGGCTTCGCGGGCGACTTCCTTGTCGTCGAAGTGAAAAGTCTCGCGTCCTATGATCTGGTAATCCTCGTGGCCTTTGCCTGCGATGACGACCAAATCTCCCGTGCGGGCTTCCATGATGGCGCGCTGGATGGCTTCGCGGCGGTCTGGAATCTTCTCATAGGGTTTTGAAGTCTCACGCATCCCCGTCTCAACGTCCGCCAGAATTTTCAAAGGGTCTTCCGTTCGCGGATTGTCCGAAGTCAGGATCACGACATCTGACAAACTCGCAGCCGCTTCGCCCATCGGCGCGCGCTTCGAGTGGTCGCGGTCGCCGCCGCAGCCGAAGACAGTGATAACCCTCCCATGCGTCACATCGCGCGCCGTCCGCAGCACATTGACGAGCGCGTCGTCCGTGTGCGCGTAATCCACCACCACCGCGAAATCCCCCTGATGCGGCACGCGCTCGAAGCGACCCGGCGCACCCGTGCAGGTCTCAATCGCTCGCGCAATCACGTCCAACTCGTAACCGAGCGCCAGACCTGAAGCCGTCGCCGCCAGAATGTTGTAGATGTGCGGGCGTCCGACGAGCGGCGAGTGAAGCTCGCGCCCGCCCGCTGGTGTGCGAAGCGTGAAACGCATGCCTTCAAGCGAATGCTCCACGTCTGTCGCCGTGACATCCGCATCATTGCTTAGCGCATAACGGATAACTTTCGCTCCGCTGGCTTCAAGCTCGTCGGCAAGCTGCGCCCCGCGCTCGTCGTCAATGTTGATGACGGAGGTTTTCGGATTTCCGCCGAGGCTGCCGTCAAAGAGCCTGCGCTTGGCCGCGAAGTAATTATCCATCGTACCGTGATAATCCAGATGATCGCGCGTCAGGTTGGTGAAGACGACCACGCTGTACTGAAGAGCGTCGCAGCGATGCAAATCGATTGCCTGCGACGAACTCTCCATCACGGCCATGCGGCATCCGGCATCCACCGCGCGGCGCAAAATACGCTGCATGTCCGTCGCTTCGGGCGTCGTTCGTTCGGCCTTCCAGCGCTCTCTATCAATCCTGTACTCAACCGTCGTCGTCATCGCTACAGGCTCATTCGCGCTTTCCGCGATTGAAGCGACGAGATAGGTGGTCGTCGTCTTGCCGTTCGTCCCCGTGATGCCGACGAGTTGAAGCTCGCGCGACGGATGATCGTGAACGCTTGCGGCAGCGAGCGCCATCGCACGCCGTGCTTCGGTGACTTCAATCCACGCGCCGCCCCAGCCTGCGGGGGCTTCTAGTTCTGAGATGACGCCGACAGCGCCCTGCTTCATCACCTGCTCAACAAAACGGTGCGCGTCCACCTCTGCCCCGCGCACGGCGACGAACAGGCTGCCTTCGCGCGCCTGCCTCGAATCGTGCGTCACGTCCAGAACTTCCCGGCTCTCATCTCCGGTCAACTTTCCGTTCACCCCTTGCGCCACTTCGCCGAGCGTGACGCGCCGTCTTTGTTTCGTTGTTTCAACCAATCGTCTTTACCATCCAATCAGATTTTCTCTTTCGCCCTGAGGCGCAGCGATTATAGTCCGTAGGGGCAGAACTTTCTCAATTGCGGAATGCGGATTGCGGATTCAGGAACGCGATGATTTCTAATCCGAAATCCGTAACCCGCAATCGAATTCTCTTGCCACCTTGAGATGATGCAGGCAGAATGCTGCGCGGTCAATCAACCAACCTCGTGCTTCTGTTTCTTTGGAGCTTTCATGAAATCAACTATAGCTATCAGCTCAGTCTTGAGCATCGCAGCCTTGCTCTCTTCAGCGCTTTCGCATGGCGAAGCCTCTCCTCCGCCGCAGTACGACCTGCTCATCAGAAACGGGCGCGTGATTGACGGCACGGGCCGACGTGGCTACACGGCTGATGTGGCAATCAAAGGCGACCGCATCGCACGTATCGGGAATCTGAAGAACGCTCGTGCGCGCCGTGTGATTGATGCACGCGGGCACGTCGTCGCGCCGGGCTTCATAGACCTGCTCGGTCAATCCGAGATTAACCTGCTCATTGACCCGCGCGCGATGAGCAAGGTCATGCAGGGAGTCACGACGGAAATTACAGGCGAGGGCAGTTCGGTTGCGCCGATCAACGAACGTCTGATTGCCGAAGAGGGCGAGTATTACCGCCGCTACAACCTCACGGTTGACTGGCGCACGCTCCGTCAGTATTTCAGCCGTCTCGAAAAACAGGGCATCGGCGTCAACTTAGGGACGTTCGTTGGAGCAACGCAGGTGCGCGCCTTTGTCATCGGCTTCGACAATCGCCCGCCCACAACGGATGAGTTGATTCAGATGCGCCGTCAGGTTGCAGACGCGATGGAGGATGGCGCACTCGGTCTCTCGACCTCGCTGCAATACGTGCCCGCGCGTTTTGCCAGAACGAACGAGCTTGTTGAACTGGCAATGGCCGCGCAACGTTACGGCGGCATTTACGCAACTCATCAGAGAAGCGAAGCCAACGCCATTGACACCTCGCTCGAAGAAGTTTTCGAGATCGGACGTTGCGCTCACATTCCCGTAGAAATCTGGCATCTCAAGACAGCTTATAAAAAGAACTGGGGACGAATGCCCGATGTCTTAAAGCGCATCGAAGCAGCGCGTGCGCGCGGGCTGGAAATCAGCGCGGACGTTTATCCCTACACGGCTGCCAGCACCGCGCTCACAGCCTGTCTTCCGCCCTGGGCTTTGGAAGGCGGCACGGAGCGCATGCTTGAGCGGCTTCGGGATAACCAGACCCGCGAGCGATTGAAACGCGAGATTATGAAGGACACGAGCGAATGGGAGAACATCTATCTCGGCAGCGGAGGGGCGAACGGCGTGCTTATCAGTTCGGTAGTCAACCGTGAGCTTGAAAATCTTCAGGGCAAACGACTCGCGGAGATTGCCGTCGAGCAGAAGAAAGACGACGCGGACGCGCTCTTTGATCTGATCCTCGCAGATCACGGGCAGACCAGCGCCATCTATTTCATGATGGCGGAAGACGATCTACGCGCCGCGTTGCGCGCTCCCTTCGTTTCTATCTGCACCGACAGCGGCGCACGCGCCATTGACGGCCCGCTCTCGTCTGCCAAAGGACATCCGCGTGGCTGGGGTTCATATCCGCGCATCCTCTCGCGCTACGTGCGCGACGAGCATCTGCTAACGCTGGAAGAAGCCGTGCGCAAGATGACCGGGATGCCCGCCGCCCGTGTCGGCTTGAAAGATAGGGGCGTGCTGCGCGAAGGCGCGTATGCCGACATCACCATCTTCGATCCACAGACGGTGCGCGACCGCTCGACGTTTGAAGAGCCGAACGCCTACCCGGAAGGCATCCCCTTCGTCATCATCAACGGCCAACTCAGCGTTGACAACGGACAACGCACCAAAACGCTCGCAGGCCGCGTCCTGCGCGGGCCGGGTTATAAACCGTAGGACAGACATTCCTGTCTGTCGTTGAGCGCGAAAGCGCGAATATTCTGTTTGCAAAAACTATCAGCGTGGCTTAAGCACGCTACGACAGGCAGGAATGCCTGTCCTACACTTTGATGAAAATTCGTTTGCGGTAGAGCAGCCACATCAGGAGCAGCCAGAAAAAGATGTAGGTGATGGCGTAAAGAAGCGAGGCGTTGATGGGCGATGCCCATGAAGCGAAGAGGTTGCGGAAGATAAAGGGCTGAAGCGCGATTGATGAGCCATCAGTGCGCGGCACTTTGATAACGCCCATCAATCTTCCGAGCAGGCCGGAGAAGACGAAGAGCGCGAGCGCGTTGACGCCGAAGATGATGAAAGGCCTGGCCCAGCGCTTGTAATCTTTAATGTCCACCAGCCAGTAGCAGCTGGCGAGCAGTTGCAGGGCCATCCCCGCCGTGAAGACGACATAAGAGCTTGTCCACAGAGACTTGTTGATCGGAAACCAGAAGTGCCAGGCCCACCCAACGGCGACCGCGCACGCTCCCGCGAAGAACATGCCTCCGACCTTTTCCAGTTGTGTGCGCGTCGAGCGCAGCCAGTGTCCGGTCAAAACGCCGCAGAGCGTTGTCGCAATCGCAGGCATCGTGCTCAACAATCCTTCCGGGTCGAAGACTACGCCGCCTTTCCAGATGTGACGCCCCAGCAACCCGCGATCAATGTAGGCCGCGAGATTCCCTTCCTTGCCGAGGTCGCCTGCGCCGAATCCGGGCACGGGCACAATTGTCATCAAAATCCAGTAGAGCAAAAGAAGCACGGCGGCTGTTATTGCCTGCGTGCGCCAGCTTGTTTTCAGGAAGATGAGGGAAGCAACGAGGTAGCAGACCGCAATGCGTTGAAGCACGCCGGGGATGCGAATCTCCGCGAGATCGAAATACGGAAAGCCGTTGAGGAAGAGTCCGAGGGCGAAGATGATGGCGGAGCGTTTGAAGACCTTCCTGAGTAAATCATATTGATCGTCGCCGCTCTCGACACGGCGCGCGAACGCCAGCGTAATCGAGATGCCGACGATGAAGAGAAAGAACGGAAAGATTAAATCCGTCGGCGTCCAGCCGTGCCACTCCGCATGTTTCAGAGGGCTGTAGATTGCGCTCCACGTCCCAGGGTTATTGACCAGCACCATACCCGCGATGGTTAATCCGCGAAATACGTCGAGCGACAACATCCGCCCGGACGAACTGTTCTTGTTAACTTCGGAAGCTGCTTCCATCTTGGTTAGTCGAGAATCAACCTATTGCGCTCGCCGCCCCTTTTCATTATTGTGTCTCAGCGCCGGGGGACAACTATCACGGCAGCAATTTCGATGTCAACGAAATTTCCCTTTAATTGAAATAATTCGTCCTCAAAGGATCACACCTTGTCTTTAATGCTTCAGGAGATTGCCGAGCAACCGGCAGCGCTTGCGAAAACCATTCAGGAAGAGAGAAGCAAGGTCGAACGGCTCGGCGCATTTTTGAAGGAGCGCGACGTTGACCTGATAGTCCTCGTGGCGCGCGGTAGTTCCGACAACGCGGCGCTCTTCGGTCGCTACCTGCTCGAAGTGACAACCGGCATTCCCGTCTCGCTTGCCGCACCAAGCGTCCACACCATCTACAACGCCAAGCTGAAACTCAATCGCGCGCTCGTCATCGGCGTCTCCCAGTCGGGCGAAGGCGAAGACATCAACCGCGTGTTGGAGAACGCGCGCAACGGCGGCGCTTGCACAGTCGGGATTACGAACGAAGCGTCGTCGTCAATGACGAAGTTGGTTGACGAAACGCTCCTGATGCACGGCGGGCGTGAGCGTTCCGTCGCGGCGACGAAGACTTACACGGGGCAGATGCTTCTCTTCTACATGCTCGCGGCGGCGCTCTCGGATGGCGGCAAAGCTCCCGCTTATGAAGCTATCCCCGAATATGCAGAGCGTGCGCTTGAACGCCAAACCGCAATTACCGAACTCGTCGAGCGTTACGTCTTCATGGAAAACTGCGTCGTCGTCGGGCGCGGCCTGATCTACGCCAACGCTTACGAACTGGCGCTTAAACTAATGGAGACCTGCTACGTCGTGGCCGAGCGTTTTTCGTCCGCCGATTTCCTGCACGGCCCGCTGGCGATGGTCGAGCGCCACTTTCCTGTCATCCTCTTCGCGCCGCCGGGCGCAATGCTTCCGGGCGTCAAAGAATTGCTCGAACGCCTGAAGGAACTTCGCGCCGACACGCTTGTCATCACCGCAGATGAGGAGGCAGCCCGCGCCTGCTCGCGCGCTATAGTAATGCCGGGAGAGATAGATGAGTTTTTAGCTCCCATTCCTTACATCATTCCGGGGCAACTGTTCGCCGCGCTGCTGGCAAACGCCAAAGGACTAGACCCGGATGCGCCACGCTCATTGTCGAAAGTAACGCGCACGCTCTAATCAGCAGGGACACTCCCCGTATGCAATCAGAAGTAATTGTTCCTTCATCGCCGGATAAGAGTCGTGGGCACTTACTGCGGATTCTTGGCGTCGGCTTTGGCCTCGCGGTGACGATTGGCGGAACAATCGGGATGGGCATCTTTCGCACGCCCGGAGAGATTGCAGGCTACTTGCCGAACGCATGGCTCTTCATCGGCGTGTGGGTCGCGGGCGGAATCTACGCACTGCTCGGCACAATCTCCGTAGCGGAGTTGGGGACGATGATTCCGCGCTCCGGCGGTTTTTATGTTTTCGCTCATCGCGCGCTGGGCGATTACGCGGGCTTCGTCGTCGGTTGGAGCGATTGGCTCTCGACGTGCGGGACGATTGCCGTCATCTCGATGGTCATAGGCGAGTACGCGGGCAAACTTGTTCCGGCGCTGGAGGGTCAGGACAAGGTGGTTGCGCTTGCTACCGTCTGCTTCTTCACCTTTCTTCAATGGAAAGGGATTCGGCGGGGCAGCTACACGCAGAATCTCACCAGCTTGCTCAAGGCCGTCGTCTTCATCGTCTTGATTGCAGCCTGCTTTATGCTCGGAGGCAGGGGCGCGCGTGAATCCACTTCACAGCCGGTGTTGCTGGGCTTGCCGCTGTTGGCCCTGCTGGTCAAGGCGCTGCAAGGTGTGCTTTACACTTACGATGGCTGGTACAGCGTCATTTACTTCGGCGAAGAAGTGCGTAACCCTGACCGCGACGTGCCGCGTTCGATGATCGGAGGCGTGCTGTCAGTTATCCTGATTTACGTGCTCGTCAATCTCGCGCTGCTTTATGTTCTCCCGCTCCCGGAGTTGGCCGGGACAAAGCTCGCAACCGGAGCGGCGGCGCAGGAGTTGTTCGGCGCGCGTGGCGATACGATCATGCGTGTGCTGGCTATCGTCTCGATGCTGAGTACGATTAACGCTTACCACCTGACTGCGCCGCGCATCCTGCTCGCCATGAGCCGCGATAAGCTCATCTCCGGTCGGGCAGACCGTGTTAATGAAGGCGGGACACCAACCATCACTCTGTTTCTCAGCGCGCTGGCCGCCGCGCTCTTTATCCTGAGCGGCACGTTCGACAAGGTGCTGGCCGTGCTCGCCTTCTTCTTCGTGATTAACTATTCGATTTCGTTCCTCTCGGTGTTTGTACTGCGCTTCAAAGAGCCGGAGACAAAGCGCCCGTACCGCGCGTGGGGCTATCCCTGGACTACCGGAGTGGCGCTCATCGGCTCAATCGCGTTTCTCATCGGAGCGGTCATCAGCGATATAGATAATGGTGTCTACGAAAACAGCGTCTATGCGCTCGTCCTGCTGGCAGCAAGCTATCCTGTCTTTCTCTTGCTTAGAGGGATTAGCAAACGAGGCAAGGCGCAGAAGGTGTAAAGTTCAACAATGAGTCAGAAGCTCCGAGTCAGTTTGGAAAGTCCGCAGCATGGCTTCATGTCGCTTCGCTTGAGCAGCGAGAAAGAGAGTTTCGTCGCGGTCGTCTCCCATGCGCCTTATGACTCGTTGCGGGATTTGATTGAGGCGTTGTCGGCTATGCTGGCAGGCGACGGTGAGGCGATCATTAAATGGAACAGCGAGCCTGAAGAGTATGATTTCAAGCTGGCAGCAAAGGATGATTCCATCCAGCTTGATATTATTCGTTATCCAGACCATCGCAGGCTGGCCGCAGCATCCAGCACGGTCTTCTCATTTCATGGGTCTAAGCTGGGCGCGTGTCTGCCATTTTGGAAAGAGCTACGAGATTTACACAGGCGCACTATTCAGGATGAGTTTGATCGTCAATGGAGGCGAGACTTTCCAGAGCGCGAGATGCAGGAATTGACGAAGAGAATCCGCGCTCTCAAACGTGAGGTCGAATCAAAATCCGTTAAGTAAGGATGCATAGTTTTCTCTCATCGCTAGACAACATAAAAGCAATCTTTTAATCTCTCAAGTTCGCAGGCGCTGGCTTTACAGAAAGTTTGGCCGGGTTAAGTTAAGGAGAATTGCCGAGGTGGTGTAACTGGCAGCCACGCAGGTCTTAGAAGCCTGTGCCGCAAGGCGTGCGGGTTCGAGTCCCGCCCTCGGCACCAAAAGTTTTAATGACAAATCAATTGTTCAAGTAATTTTCGACAAGAGGAAGGATGCCCGTTCGGCTCATTTCCGAAGAGCCGGAGCGGGCTTCAAATTTTATGAAGACTGAAGTGATTGACGTTTCTCCAACGCGCAAGGAGATCAAAATCGAGATTGAAGCCGACACCGTGCGCAACGCCTACGACCGCATCAGTGATCGCTACGCGCAGCAGGCGACCGTGCCGGGATTTCGTCCCGGCCATGCGCCGCGCTCGGTCGTTCGCTCGCGCTTTAAGGACCAGATTCGCAGCGAGGTTTTGCAGGAGCTTGTGCCGCAAGCCGTTCAGGACGCGATTTCCGAGCACTCGCTCAACGCCATCGGCGAGCCGGATTTGCATCTGGATAATTCCGAAGGTCTGGGCAAGATGGGCACAGAGCCAATCTCGCTGCATGTGCATGTAGAGGTTCTGCCCGAAGTCACACTCGGCGAGTATAAGGGGCTGGAAGCCGCGCGGCGCGTTCGTCCCGTCGAGGACGAAGACGTTGAACGCGTCATCGAAGGCTTGCTTGATAACTCTGCATCGCTTCAGCCCGTCGAAGATCGCGGGGCGGAGATTGGCGACACCGTGACGGTGAACTTTCATGGGAAATTTGTCGAGACGCCCGACGAAGAGGACATCAACGTTGAAGACGTTGACGTGGAACTCGGCGGCGCAGGTGTCCAGCAGGAGTTTACGGATAACCTGCTCGGTGTGAAAGCGGATGAGGCGAAGACTTTCACGGTGGATTACCCGGCGGATTTCACGTCGAAGGGATTGGCCGGGAAGAAAGTTGATTATACCGCGACCGTGACGGCGGTGCGTCGCAAGGAAATCCCCGAGCTGGACGATGAATGGGCCAAGAGTCTGGGCGAAGAGTTTGAGTCGCTTGATAATTTGCGCGAGAGGGTGCGCGAGGATTTAGTGAAGCGCGCGAGCGTGGAATCCGACAATCGCTTACGCAGCGAGGTGATGAGGAAACTGGTCGAGGCGCATCCGTTTGAAGTTCCGCAGACTTTGAGCGAGCATCAGGCCAACAATCGTCTGGAATCGGCGGTGCGCGATATGATCGGGCGCGGGATTGATCCGCGCGCTCAGGAGATTAACTGGGACGGTGTGCGCGCTCAATTGAAGGCTCAGGCCGAGTTTGATGTGCGCGGCTCGATGCTGCTGGAGATGATCGCCGACGAGGAGAAGATAGAAGCCAGCGAAGAAGAAATCGAAGCTGAGATTAACTCGATTGCCGCAAGTTCGCGTCAAACACCAGAGCAAGTGCGTGCTGCCTTGACAAAGCAGGGAGGCACTACTAGCATCGCCGATAGGTTACGCAATCGCAAAGCGATTGACCTGATTGTTGAAAATGCGCGAGTAACGGACGAAGAGTGGCGCGAAGAAATTCCTGAAGATGAAGCAAGCTCTACGGAAGTGAACGAGGCAACTTCGGAGCAGACGGAGCAGGAAAGCAAAGAAGAAGAAAGTGATGAGACGAAAGCTCAATCTTCTTCGCCGGAAGCCTGATAGCTTGCGCTTCTCTTCTCAGATGTTACTCGTCACCTGTCACACTTAAAAAGGATTCGGAGTTAATATGCTAGTCCCGATGGTCGTCGAGCAAACGTCGCGTGGCGAACGCGCCTTTGACATTTACTCGCGTCTCTTGAAAGACAACATCATCTTTTTGGGCACGCCGATTGACGACATGGTCGCCAATTTAATCGTCGCCCAGCTTCTCTTTCTCGAAGCTGAAGACCCGGAGAAAGACATCAACCTGTACATCAATAGCCCCGGCGGTTCGATCACAGCCGGGATGGCAATCTACGACACGATGCAGTTCATCCGGCCTGACGTGACGACCATCTGCGTCGGACAATGCGCTTCGATGGCTGCGCTTCTTTTGACTGCGGGCGCGAAAGGCAAACGCTTTGCCCTCCCGAACTCGCGCATCCTCATCCACCAGCCTTCGGGTGGAACACAAGGTCAGGCCACAGACATTCGCATTCAGGCCGAAGAGATCATTCGCATGCGTGAACTGACCTCGCAGATTATTGCCAAGCACAGCGGACAATCTTTCGAGTCGGTCGAGCGGGATGTCGAGCGCGACCGCATCATGTCAGCCATGCAGGCGAAAGAATACGGCTTGATTGACGAAGTGATCGCACACAGAGAGTAAAGGAGTGATAGTTGATGGGTGATAGGTGATAAGTAAGAACGTATTTTTTTCTTATCACCTATCACCCATCAACTATCACTGATTTCCGCGATGATTGCGAAAATGAAAGCACGCAAGTATCGCTGCTCGTTTTGCGGGAGATCGCAGGGCGAGGTCGGACAGATTGTCGCTGGCGCACCGCAAGCCTCTCATGGAGTGCCGCGCCGGATGGTTGGGAAAAGCGCCTTCATCTGCGATGAATGCGTAATGCGTTGCAACCGAATCATTGCGGGCCAAGAAAGCACGACCGCGCCCGCATCTTCTCCTAAATAACCGAAAGCTCGACCGAATTCAAACGGAGTTCCCCAGACGCCTATGGTACGACGAACCGATGACACGCTGCGTTGTTCCTTCTGCGGCAAATCGCAGAACGAAGTCAAGAAGCTCATCGCCGGGCCGACTGTCTACATTTGCAATGAATGTATAGACATCTGCAATGAGATCATCACCGATGATCAGCAGGCGGAATCCGTCGCCACTCGCCCGCCGCTGCCCAAGCCCGGCGAGATCAAGAGCTTTCTGGACGAATATGTCATCGGACAGGAAGAGACGAAGAAGCGGCTGGCGGTCGCCGTCTACCAGCACTACAAGCGAATCGAGATGGCACGTCGCCGCGCTGATGTCGAGATTCAGAAATCGAACATCCTGCTCATCGGCCCGACGGGCACTGGAAAGACTTTGCTGGCGCAGACACTCGCGCGCTTGCTCTCAGTTCCCTTCACCATCGTTGATGCGACGACTCTGACGGAAGCAGGCTACGTCGGCGAAGACGTTGAGAACATCATCCTGAAACTCTTGCAGGCCGCCAACGGCGATGTCGAGCGAGCGCAGCAGGGCATCATCTACATTGACGAAGTCGACAAGATTTGTCGCAAGGACGAGAACCCCTCGATTACGCGCGACGTGTCGGGCGAAGGCGTGCAGCAGGCTCTTCTGAAAATCCTCGAAGGCACGGTCGCCAATGTTCCGCCGCAGGGCGGGCGCAAGCATCCCCATCAGGAATTCTTCCCGGTTGACACGACGAACATTCTCTTTATCTGCGGCGGCGCGTTCGTCGGATTGGAAAAGGTTGTCGAACGTCGACTGCGTAACAAATCTCTGGGCTTTCATGCCGAAGTCAAATCCGGCGGCAACCGTCATGCGGAGGCATTCGCCGCCGTGAAGCCTGAAGACCTGGTGCGTTACGGATTGATACCCGAGTTCGTCGGTCGTCTTCCTGTCTGCGGCGTGCTGCATGAACTGGACGAAGGCGCGCTCATCAAGATTCTGACCGAGCCGAAGAACGCGCTCGTCAAGCAGTATCAAAAGAAATTCGACTTCGACAACGTCAAGCTCAAATTCACGGACGACGCGCTCAAGTCGGTTGCGCGCCAGGCGGTCGAGCGCAAAGTCGGCGCACGCGGTCTGATGATGATCCTTGAAGAGTTGCTGCTCGATGCGATGTACACCTTGCCTTCGCAGAAACGCATCAAGGAGTTCGTCATCACATCTGAGATGGTCGAGCGCCGCCGGGCCATTCCCGGCGAAGGCTTGACGGGTGTTGACGGCGCAGCAGCGTAAGAGCAGGGATGAGGGATGAAGACGAAGGGACGAAGGCTTGCTTTCATCCCTCGTTTTATTTATGAAGGGAGGAAGATAATGAGCGAAGAATACAAGCCGCGTGTGAAAACAGTTGAAGAGGCTGTCCGGTTGCTTAAGGAGTTGGCGCTCAAAGCGGGCGTATCCGTGAAGGATAATGATTTAGACACATCTATTATCAAGCTTAGAGCGAAACTTGAAACTCCTGCCAGCGCTCAGAATTTTGCGCCCCCAAAATCACTAAGTCAGCCGACATGGTCACAGATGAGTATGGAACAATGCCTGGAGGCTTTGATTGCCCCTGCTCGGAAAAGCCAGAACAAACAATGAGGCGTCATTACTTTTTCCTTATTACCTTTTTACTTTTACCTTTCTAAGGTCTACAATTAGGTTGGTTAACAGGAAGGGCGAGACGGCGTCAATCGGCTCGCCCTTCTTCACAGGCTCGAAACGTTTCAGGTAAAGAGTTAAAGAGAGTTATGGAAGAATATTCAGACCGCACACCCTCAGACCTCGCGCGTTACCCGATGGTGCCGATTCGCGACGTTGTCATTTTTCCTTTTACCAAAGTTGCCTTCAAGATCGGTCGACCCGGCTCTGTTCGCGCGCTTGAAGAAGCGCTCGCCGGAGATCGCACGATCTTCCTCGCCACGCAGCATGATGCCAGCGTGGACGAGCCGACGCCCGAACAGATTTACGGCGTCGGCACACTGGGTCGCATCCTGCAATCGCAGAAGCAGGAGAACGGTCAGATCAAAGTCGTCGTCGAGGGCCGCGAGCGCGCCACGACCGTGCGCGTTGAGAATAACGAAGGGGCTTTCACGGCTCTGATTCGTCGCGCTCCTGTCGTCGACGAAGAAGGCCAGCGCGTCGAGGCTCTCGTGCAAAAGATTAATCAGTTGATTGAGCAGCACCTGCGTCTTGCGCCCGACGCGCAAACAGACGCACTCCAGACGGCGCTTCGCAATCAAGACCCGTCGCACCTCGCCGATGCCTTAGCCTCGCAGCTACGCATCTCCGTTGAGGACAAGCAGGGGCTACTGGAAATCTTCTCCACGCATGCTCGCCTTCAGCGCCTCATCGAGTTGCTCGAAACAGAACTCGATAAGCGCCAGCTTGACCGCACTATCCAGACGCGCGTCAAGCGACAGATGGAGAAGGCGCAGAAAGAGTATTATCTTAACGAGCAGATCAAGGCGATTCATAAAGAGTTAGGGCGCAAAGACGAAAAGGCCGAACTTGAAGAGTTAAAGAAGAAGATCGAAGACGCCGGAATGTCGGAAGAGGCGAAGGAGAAGGCCATGCAGGAATTGCATCGTCTTGAAGCCATGCCGCCGATGTCCGCCGAGGGCACTGTCTCGCGCACATATATTGACTGGCTCGTCAGTGTGCCGTGGAAACAAAAATCGAAAGAGCTTAAAGACCTTATCAGGGCGGAAGAGATTCTGAACGAAGATCATTACGGTCTGGAAAAAATCAAGGATCGCATTCTGGAATATCTGGCCGTGCGCCAGCTTGTGAAGAATCCAAAAGGCTCTATCCTCTGCTTCGTCGGCCCGCCGGGAGTCGGCAAGACTTCTTTAGGCAAATCTATTGCTCGCGCGACGGGCCGTAAGTTCGTGCGCCTCTCACTGGGCGGCGTGCGCGATGAGGCGGAGATACGCGGGCATCGTCGCACTTATATCGGTGCGCTGCCGGGCCAGATCATACAGATGTTGAAGAAGGCCGGGACGGTCAACCCGCTCATCCTGCTCGACGAAGTGGATAAGCTCGGCGCGGACTTTCGCGGCGACCCGTCATCGGCGCTGCTCGAAGTTTTAGACCCTGAGCAGAACAACACTTTTCAGGATCACTATCTGGATGTCGAATATGATCTCTCGCGCGTCTTCTTCATTGCGACGGCAAACGTGCTACACACGATTCCGCCGCCATTGCAGGATCGCCTTGAGATAATCCGTCTCTCCGGTTATACGGAACGTGAGAAACTGGAAATCGCCAAGCGCCATCTAGTACCGAAGCAGGCGGAGACCAACGGTCTCAAGCCTGAGCAGGTCGAGTTCACGGAAGAAGGCTTGCTTGAGATTATCCGCCACTACACGCGCGAGGCCGGTGTTCGCAACACGGAGCGCGAGATCGGCTCTTGCATGCGGAAAGTTGCCCGCAAGCTGGTTTCGGAAAATGCGGGCGAAGACTTCAAGGATGTCGTGACGGCGGAACGCGTGCGCGACATGCTGGGGCCGATCAAGTTTCGCCAGCAGGGTATTGCCGCCGAGAGCGAAATCGGACTGGCGACCGGGTTGGCCTGGACAGAGGTTGGCGGCGAAGTCCTGCAAATCGAAGCGACGCTCGTCAAGGGTCGCGGCGGCGTCAGGTTGACAGGAAAACTCGGCGACGTGATGCAGGAATCTGCACAGGCCGCGTTGACCTGCATCAAGGCGCGCGCCGAACGGCTCGGCATGAGCCTGGACTTCATCCGCAAACGCGATCTGCACATACACATTCCTGAGGGCGCGATTCCGAAGGATGGGCCAAGCGCCGGAATCACGCTGGCGACGGCGATGGCGTCGGCTCTCGCACGCGTGCCGGTTCGCAAGAACGTGGCGATGACAGGCGAGATAACGCTGCGTGGGAAAGTGCTTCCCATCGGCGGCGTCAAAGAGAAATTGATGGCGGCGCATCGCTTCGGCATCACGACGCTCATCTTGCCGAAGGACAACGAAAAAGATTTAATCGAAGTCCCGGAAGAAGTACGCGATGTACTGAACATCAATCTCGTCGAGACGATTGACGAGGTGCTTAACTTCGCGCTCGAAGATGCGTGTCCGACTGATGCCGGGGCGGTTGACGAAGCAAAGACGCCTCCGCTCTGGTCAACGGATCAACCGTCGCAGGGTGTGCAGACCATCGCCGAGTAAATCTACAGCTACAGCGGCGGGCGCTCGGATTTTATCTTGCGTCCGCCGCCATTAAACGCTTTATCTTTCACCTCGCTCGTGCCGCCTTCCCGAGCGGCAGTAATCAAACTAAAAAGAGCGCCTCATGGCTGGAAGCCTCGCTCAAGAGCAGTTCGCGTCTGCTTCCGGCAAGAGCGCGTTTAAAAGGAGTGGAGATTTCGTATGAGCACAAAGCATGAAGACGCCAACCTGATTCTTAAACTGTACGAACTGCGCCGCGAGGAAGTGATGCGGAAAGCGCGTGACTGGTTCATTTTCTTCAACCCGGAAAGCATGCAGGACATCATGGACACCATGATGAGCGATAAGAGCGGCTACTACCGGATGGTCACGTCTTACTGGGAGATGGCGGCATCCCTCGTCAATCACGGCGCGATTGACGAACAATTGTTCAATGAAGCCAACGGCGAGCACATGGTCGTTTTCGCCAAGATCGAGCCGTTGCTCGCGGAGATGCGCGCCAAGTTTGATAGCCCGCAGGCTTTCCAGAATCTCGAAAAACTGGTCATGCGCACGCCGGACGCTAAGGAGCGCTTGAGCATGTTGCGCGAGCGTTTCAAACAATTCGCGGCCATGCGTGCGGAAGCACAGAGCAAGGCGCAAGCAGGATAAAACAGTGACGAGTGACAAGTGACGAGTGACGAGCTAAAGTCTCTTACTCGTCACTTGTCACTCGTCACTCGTCACTGTTTTATGAAAGTTACCAGCGCCGAATTCGTCAAGAGCGTGTTTGAAGAGCAGGAGTGGCCCCGTGATGAGAGGCGGGAGATTGCTTTTCTGGGTCGCTCGAATGTTGGCAAATCGAGCTTGATTAATTCCCTGCTGGGCGTCAAGGGGTTGGCGCGCACTTCTTCGACGCCGGGAAGGACGCAGAGCTTAAATTTCTTTCTGATAAATAATCGTTTCCGTTTCGTTGATCTGCCGGGCTATGGCTATGCGCGCGTCCCCAAATTAATCCGTGCTACGTGGGGAGAGATGGCGACGAACTACCTTGCCAAGCGCAGTCAGCTTATGCTATCAATTCAGATTGTAGATTCGCGTCACGAACCCACGACATTGGATTTGCAGCTCAATGAGTGGCTTGCTGCTCATCAGAAGCCCCGCATTGTAGTTGCCACGAAATCCGACAAGCTCTCTAATAACGAGTTACGAAAGAATTTCGAGAGAGTCCAAAGAACGCTCGACGCCGAGCGGGTCATAGCCTATTCCGCGACGACCGGGCGGGGACGCGAAGAAGTTTGGCGAGCTATCGAAGAAGCTATAAAATAGTTGCGGAGCAGCGGATTTCAGATTGCGAATTATCAGGCGTTTGAGTTATTCTTAAATCCGTTAAACCCCTAATCCGAGATCTACTATCGTTTGAGGCCACGCGACGTGCGCGACAGGCATCATATCGAGGCCCTAATAATTTCTTGAACAGTTAACCGGATTTCCGACACGAGTGAGACAGTTGGGCAGAGTTGCACCTTCATCCGCCTCGCCTTTGCTGAAGATGAGGGTAGCCCCACACGCGCCTGCCAACTTTGTTCGCGCTAAACCTTAGAGAGTTCATTCCCGAATCAACCATAACGGCACTAATCAATTGACAACCACACCATCACGGCCATTTTGAGCCGTCAAGAGAGAAGCACAAACGAGCGGTCGTAAAAATTGCAGACCGCACAAGAGAAGAACTGAAATGTCACAACGCACACCACGCACGCGCGCAAGCAGCGCCAGCACCAACAATAACGCCAACAGTGATGACGGCACCGCAGCGACAACCACTGCCACAGCCGAAGCGCCCGAAGAAACCAAAGCTCCTGCTAAAGAAGGAAGAGGCGAGGCAAAGGGCGAAGACATCTTCAATCTGTCTGACCTGAAGGAGATGTCCATCTCCAAGCTCACGCAGATTGCCAAGACGATGGACGTGCCCGGAGCAACCGGCATGCGTAAACAGGAGCTTGTCTTCAAGATTCTGGCCGCGCAGACGGAGAAAAGCGGCCTCATCTTCTCCGAAGGCGTCCTCGAAACCTTGCCCGACGGATTCGGCTTCCTGCGCGCACCGGAGTACAACTATCTTCCCGGCCCGGACGACATTTATGTCAGCCCATCGCAGATTCGCAAATTCGACTTGCGGACAGGCGACACCGTCTCGGGGCAGATTCGCCCGCCCAAAGAAGGCGAGCGTTATTTCGCGCTCATCAAGGTTGAGGCGATCAATTTTGAATCGCCCGGCGAATCGCGCGACAAGGTCTTTTTCGACAACCTGACGCCGCTCTACCCTGACGAGCAATTAAGAATGGAGACGTTGCAGGAAAACCTTGCAGCGCGCGTGATTGATCTTGTCACGCCCATCGGCAAAGGCCAGCGCGGATTGATCGTCGCGCCGCCGCGCACCGGCAAGACCATGCTCTTGCAGACCATCGCCAATTCCATTACACAGAATCACCCGGAAGTGACGCTCATCGTCCTGCTCATTGACGAGCGCCCGGAAGAAGTCACGGACATGCAGCGCTCCGTCAATGGCGAAGTCATCTCTTCGACGTTTGACGAGCCGCCGACGCGCCACGTGCAGGTCGCAGACATGGTGATTGAAAAAGCCAAGCGACTCGTCGAACACAAACGCGATGTCGTCATCCTGCTCGATTCCATCACGCGCCTGGCGCGAGCGCACAACGCGGTCGTTCCGCCTTCGGGAAAGATTCTCTCCGGCGGTATTGACTCCAACGCGCTTCAGCGTCCGAAGCGTTTCTTCGGCGCGGCGCGCAACATCGAAGAGGGCGGCAGCCTGACGATCATCGCCACCGCGTTGATTGACACAGGCTCGCGCATGGACGATGTCATCTTTGAAGAATTCAAAGGCACCGGCAACTGCGAAATCCATCTCGACCGTCGCCTGTCGGATAAGCGTCTCTTCCCCGCCATCGACCTGCAACGCTCAGGCACGCGCAAGGAAGAGTTGCTGCTCAGCAAAGAAGACCTGAACCGTGTCTGGGTGATGCGGAGAGTCCTGAATCCGCTCTCGCCCGTCGAGCAGATGGAAGTCGTCCTTGAGCGCCTGGAGAAATCCAAGTCCAACGCCGAATTCCTGGCATCAATGCAAAGCTAGTAATCAGTGGTCAGTAGTCGGTGGTCAGTTAGAACAAAAGCAGTTCGTCGCTTGTTTTTAACTGATCACTGACCACCGACCACTGACCACTATTCTTGACAAACGGGCGCGGGCTTCGCATAGTATCTGACCTAACGCTCTGCTAATTTGTTCTTTTTTGTACGCCCACAAGTCGGGCGCAGTGTGAAGAGTTTTGCGCGTTGCGATACTTTCTTCTGAGGCCGTGCCTTTCGCCAAAACGGGCGGGCTGGCAGATGTTGCGGGCGCTCTTCCAAAGGCTTTATGCGAGTGGGGCGAGGACGCCTCGCTCGTCATGCCGCTCTACGAGCAGATTAAGCGCCAGCAGCTTCGAGAACAGATCATTGACAACCTGGACGTGGATTGGCGAGGGCGCAGCTATCGTGCTCGCGTCTGGTACTCTGACGCGGCGGGAGCGCCTGCCTTTCTGATAGACGCGCCGGAGTATTTTGCCAGAAATTCGATCTACGGCTTTCGCGACGACCACGAGCGATTCGCTTTTTTCTGTCGCGCGTCTCTCGCGCTCTTTAAGCGACTGGGCACGCCGCCCGACATCGTTCACGTCAACGACTGGCCCGGCGGTTTCGCCGCTGCGGAACTTCGCTCGCGCCGCTCCTATGATTCGTTTTACGCCCGAACGCGAACGCTCTTTTCAATTCATAACCTCGCTTATCAGGGCGCGTTTGATCCCAATCAACTCTGGATTCTGGGCTTCGGCGATAGAGAGCGCGAGTCGTTTATGTCAGACGGCGCGGCGTCAGCGCTGAAAGCAGGTTTATTAACGAGCGATGCGCTTTCGACCGTTAGCCATCGCTATTCGCTTGAGATTCAGCAGCCAGAGCACGGGCATGGACTTGAATGGATTCTGCGCGCGCGCCGCGACCGGCTCGTCGGCATCACAAACGGCGTAGATTACGATGTCTGGAATCCGGCTACTGACCCGAATCTGCCCGCGCATTTCGATGCGGACAATCTGGAAGGCAAGCGCGCCTGCAAGCTGGAACTATTGCGCGGCTTCGGATTGCCGGAGGATTTGGATCGTCCCATCATTGCGAACATTTCGCGGCTGACTTCGCAGAAGGGCTACGACCTGATTAAAGAAGCGGGCGGTGCGATCCTCGCGACGGGCGCGTTCTTCGTGGCGCTCGGCTCGGGAGCGAGCGAGTATGAAGATTTCCTGCAAACGATGCGCGATCACGCACCGCGCCAGGTGGGCGTCTTCAAAGGTTTCAATGAACCGCTCGCGCACCGCATAGAGGCAGGCGCAGATATATTTCTGATGCCGTCGCTCTTTGAGCCTTGCGGGTTGAATCAGATGTACAGCACGCGCTACGGCACTGTGCCGATTGTGCGGGCGACTGGTGGACTGGACGATACGGTTCAGGACTTCGACCGGGTGAGCGGCACAGGCAACGGCTTCAAGTTTGGGCCTTACACGGCTGCCGCGATGCTTGATAAAATCTACGAGGCGCTCTACTGTTACGCTGAGCCTGACCTCTGGCGCAGGATTCAGCGAAACGGGATGAGCGTTGATAATTCATGGCGAGTCGCCGCGCAAAAGTACATCCAACTTTATCGCGCTATGGCTCAAATGTAGAAAAGCAGAGAACAGGGATCGGAGGTCAGCAAAAGCAGATTTCCTGACCTCTAGCCTCTGCTTCATATTGCTTTCGTCAAGGTAGAAATTAAGGAGAAATGGGTATGAGTGAAAATGTGAGCGAAGTGAGCGACAGCACTTTTGAAAAAGACGTTCTGCAAGCAGACAAACCTGTCCTGGTAGATTTCTGGGCTGCCTGGTGCGCGCCCTGCCGCATGCTTGCGCCGACGGTCGACGCGGTGGCGGAGAAGTATTCAAGCACGGCACGCGTCGTCAAGCTCAACGTTGACGAGAACCCCTCGGTCTCACAACGCTATGGCATCAAGGGCATCCCGACATTGATTCTCTTCAAAGGTGGCAAGGAAGAAGAGCGCGTGGTCGGTGCGACCAGCAAAGAAGCCATCTCACGCATGATTGACAAGCACGTCAGCGCCGCCGCCTGAAGCAACAAGCGCGCATGTGGCGCGAACGGTTTTCCCCGAAAGACGACCGCCTTCGCGCCACTTCTTTATTCCAGGGAAACACGCAGTTCTAAAACCAGAGGTTGGAAGCTCGGAGGTCAGAGGTTAGTAAGAGCTGACATCTAGCATCTAGCATCTAACATCTGACTTTATGAAAACTACGCGTCAGAGTCGCCCCCCGCGACACCGCACGTTGGAAGAACGTCTCGCCGCCGCGAGACGCTCGCGCGCCGTCGAGGATGCCAAGTTTCGCGCTCGTCAGGCGCAAGGCAAGGTTCGTCGTTTCGTCAGCGCCAACTTCCGTAAAGATGAGGTCATCGCTTCCCTTGCCCTTCGTCGCGGCGAATGTAATCGCTGCGGGGCTTGCTGCGAGATACTTTTCAAATGTCCTTTCCTGAAAAAGCACGGCGATGGCACGACTACCTGCGGCGTTTACGAAGACCGCCCAAACCAATGCCGCCTCTTTCCCATCGAAAAGCGCGATCTGGAAGAAGTACGCGGAAGCTGTAGCTTCTATTTCATAGAGAAGCCGGTCAAATTAGAGAGAGCAAGCTGATACTCAAGTCAGGAGTCTGGAGTCAAGAGAGTCTGGGGTCTGTTTTGACTCCCTTGACCCCAGACTCCAGACTCCAGACTCCTGACTTATGATAATTGTTATAATAGGCGCGCAGTGGGGTGACGAGGGCAAAGGGAAGATCGTTGACCTTTTGGCCGAGCATTTCGAGATCGTGGCGCGTTATCAGGGCGGGCACAATGCCGGGCATTCCGTTTATGTCGGAGAGCGCGCGTTTGTCTTGCGCCTGCTGCCGTCCGGCATTGTCCATCCGGGTAAAATCTGTGTGCTCGGCAACGGGATGGTGATTGATCCGAAAGCGTTTTTTGAAGAGGCCGATCAGCTTGCCGAACAGGGCGTCGAAGTCTCGCCCGAACGTGTGCTGGTCAGTTCACGCGCTCATCTCATTCTTCCCTATCATCGTGCGCTCGATCACACGAGCGAGGAACGGCTCGGCAACGAGCGCGTCGGGACGACACTACGAGGCATCGGTCCGGCTTATGAAGATAAGACAGGGCGGCGCGGCATTCGTGTCGCAGATGCTCTCGTGCCGGATGTTCTACGCTCTCGCATCGAGCGTAATCTGGAAGACGCCAATCGCATCATCGTCGCTTACGGCGGCGAAGCGCTCGACCCCGACCAAATCTTCGACGAGACTTCGCGTTATGCCGAACGGCTCGCCCCGTTCATCACCGACACGACCTATTTCATGAACAAGGCGGCGCGCGAGAAGCGTGCGATTTTGATTGAAGGCGCACAGGCCACGCTGCTCGACGTAGATCACGGCACGTATCCTTTCGTCACTTCATCAAGCACGACCGCTGGCGGCGCATCAATCGGTACGGGGCTGGCACCGCATCGCATCACAGGCGTGCTCGGTATCGTCCGCACCTACACAACGCGCGTCGGCGAAGGGCCTTTTCCCACCGAGATGCTCAAGGGCGAAGAGGAACTGGGTCAACTAATCCGCGAACGCGGGCGCGAATACGGCGCGGTCACGAAACGCCCGCGTCGCTGTGGTTGGTTCGACGCTTTTGCCACACGCTATGCGGCGGACATCAACGGCTTCACTTCGGTCGCGCTGACCAAGCTCGACGTGCTGGACGCGCTTGATGAAATCAAAGTCTGCACGGGCTATCGCCTCGACGGGAAGAAGATTGATTCCTTCCCGGCAGTCTCTCAAGACCTGCGCCGCGTTGAACCCATCTACGAGACATTGCCCGGCTGGAAGACTTTGACCGAAGGCATCACAGAGCTTGACGCTCTTCCCCCAGCGGCACGCAACTACGTCGAATTCCTCTCCCGCTCAATCGGCGTCGAAATCGGCCTCATCTCGACCGGGCCGGAGCGCGGGCAAACTATTACTTGCGAAGGTTCAACGCTTGCAGAATGGCTTGAAGGTTAACTTTTGCTTAGTAGAATAACCGACTTTTAATCAGTGAATCGAGGATTCAAAGCACTCCGCTTGCGACTCTCGCAGAGCGCATGTAAAATGCCATCCACCATGCTTCATGTGGGCCGATAGCTCAGTCGGTAGAGCAACTGGCTTTTAACCAGTGGGTCGCAGGTTCGAGTCCTGCTCGGCTCATCAACAATTTTAATAAATTACGGGAGGCCACAAGCCTCCCGTTTCCGCTAAGACACACAACCATACATAGGTCGTAGGTCATCATGGATTATAGATTCCAAGTCAACCTCGGCGGGATTATTGATCTTCTTTCTCAGCACATTTATAGCAGCCCGCAGGTCTTCATTCGTGAGCTTCTACAGAATGCGGTTGATGCCATCACCGCGCGCCTACACATTGAGCCGACTCATCGCGGAGAGGTTTATATCGAACTGCCCGAGGGCGGCGGCGATGCTCGCCCTGTTCTTATCTTCCGCGACAACGGCGTCGGCTTAACCGAAGAGGAGATTCATCTCTTTCTCGCCACCATCGGCCAGACCTCGAAGCGCGGGGATTTGGCCGAGCAGCGTAGCGATTTCATAGGGCAGTTCGGCATCGGGCTGCTTTCCTGCTTCGTGGTCAGCGAAGAGATTACGGTTGTGACGCGCTCAATAAAAGCCGGAAGCCCGGCGGTCGAGTGGCGCGGCCATGCCGATGGAACATATTCCATAAAAGTTCTTGAGCGCGAAATGGAGCCGGGCACAGAAGTGCTGCTGCGCTGCAAGGCCGGAAGCGAAGAGTATTTCGAGCCGGAGACGGTACGTAGGCTCGCGCATCATTACGGGAGTTTGCTGCCCTACCCGATTCAGTTGACCGACCTTTACGGCTCGTCTCTCATTAACGATGAAGAGCCACCCTGGAAGCAGGAGTTCTCCACCGTTCAACTTGAGCACGATGCATATCTTGATTATGGGCGCAAAACATTCGAGACGGACTTTCTGGACTACATCCCGCTGCAATCATCCGTTGGCGATGTTCGCGGCGCGGCCTTTGTCCTGCCATATCCGATGAGCCTCGCGGCGAGAAGAACCCACCGCGTTTATCTGAAGAACATGCTGCTCTCGGAAGACGCCGAAGGCTTGCTGCCGGACTGGGCATTTTTCGTCAAGTGCGTCGTCAACGCCAACGACCTCAGGCCCACAGCCTCGCGCGAGTCGTTCTACGAAGACGAAGCGCTTACCGAGACGCGCGATTCGCTCGGACGCTGCCTTCGCAATTATCTGGTGGAGTTGGCGGAGAAAGATTCGAAGCGTTTGAAGAAGCTCATCCAGTTGCATTATCTCTCGATCAAGGCGCTGGCGGCTGAAGACGAAGAGTTCTTCCGAATCTTTGTTAACTGGCTGCCGTTTGAGACGAACATGGGCACGATGACGTTGACCGAGTATCGTCAGGAGAATGAAACCATCCACTACGCTCCGGGGCTAGATCAGTTCAGGCAGGTATCGCGCGTTGCCGCGTCTCAATCGCTGTGCGTGATAAACGCCGCCTATACTTACGACCTGCAACTGCTCTTGAAACTTCGTGAAGTCTTCCCAGACGTGCGCTTTCGTGAAGTTGACGGCAACAGTCTTTCGTACACCTTCGAGCACCTGACGCTGGACGAGCAGGACGAGATAGCAAAGTTCGTCGCCTTCGCCGAAAGCACCTTGCGCCCCTATAACTGCCTGGTGGAAGTTCGTAAATTCTCGCCCGAAGATTTGCCAGCGCTTTATACTGCGAGCGAGGAAGCGAGCTTTCGCCGGACGATTGAAAGAACCAAAGAGGTGACGGATTCTTTCTGGTCTTCAGTGCTGGACAATCTGGACGAAGCCTTGACGGACGACGCGGACGGGCGGCTCTGCTTCAACTACCGCAACCCCGTCATCAACAAAGTCTGCCGGATGGACGACGAAACGCTCCTTCAATTCTCCATTCAGGTGCTTTACGTGCAGGCGTTGATGCTCGGCCACCGGCCACTCAACTCGAAGGAGATGAAGTTGTTCAATGAAGGCTTGATGGGACTCGTCGCGTGGGGTGCTGACCTGATTGTGGATGGCATTCAATGAAAGAGATCAACGAATACGAGATTGAAGCCAGCGTGCAGGAACTGATTCGCCGGGCGACGCGTCTGGGGGATGGCGTCGAGAAGATTATGACGCTCGAAGAAGCTGTTCGCATTGCCGACACAGGGCATGACGTTCAGCTTCAGTATCAGGCGCGCGAGCAGTTGATCGAGGCGGCGTTCTGGGGCGGCGAAACGGAAAAGGCGCTGGTCGCGTATTCATGGTGTCTGGCGCAGTTTGACAACTATCCTGAGAAATTCTCCGAGTGGCTGCTCCTCTGGAGGTACAAGTGGATCGTCAACGTCGTAGTCAATTATCCGCAGATAACCAAAGAACAAATCTACGAAATGCTCGACGAGATGGAGCGCCGCTACCTGAAGGCAGGCTACGGGCTGCGCGTGGTCTATTATTACCGCTATCGCACTGAGAAGTTTTTCGGCAACAGGGATGAAGCGCTCAGACACTTTCGCCGCGCGCAGGAACTCTCAAGAGATGAACTGAGCGATTGCGCTGCCTGCGAGATAGATGAGCGGGTCACTTTTCAAGCCTACTGCGGCGAAGACGAGCTTGCACACAGTCTCGCCGAACCGATTTTTTCAGGCTTGCACAGGTGCAGGTCTGTGCCGCAGAGGACGCTGGCGAACATACTTCTGCCTCTCGTCCGTCTGGGGCGTTGGGCGGAGGCGCGCGATTATCACTCGCGTGGTTACGCCATGATCTCGCACAACGTGATTTACCTGACCTACGTGAGCGATCATCTTCTCTTCCTCGCGCTGTACGGCGACTTTGAGAAGGCCACGCAGCTTTTGGAATATCACTTTCGCTGGACGGATAAAAATAAGAGCCAGTACGATAATTACACCTTCTATCGTGCGGCGTGGCTTTTACTCGAACTCATGTCCGATGCAGGCGAGCGGACTATCAAGGTGCGCTTCTCTGAATCGTTCCCGCTCTATCAGTACAGCCAGAACCACCATTACGAAATCTCACAAATGAAGGAATGGTTCGAGAGCCGCGCGCGAGAAATAGGCGAGAAATTTGATAAGCGAAACGGGACCGATCAGTTCGCCAGAGAACTGGCAGAAACTCCGGCTCTTAAAGAACTGAAACGTTAATAAGCAGGTCATAACGAACCACGCGCATCACACGAAACAACACGAACAGAACCGCGACTTCGTGCTTCTTAGTGTTATTTCGTAGTTTATTTCGCCCTCACTTTTTGATGCGCTCAACCTCTATGAGATCAGAGTGCTTCCCCTCGCTGATAGCGAGGATCGCTCGTCCGTCGAGACGATAACAGATGGCCTCACCCTGCTGGCGCTCACCGAGTTTGACAACCACCGGAGATTGCTTCCAAATGCCGTCGAAACTGCCGCGCGAATTTTCGGGCAAGCTCGCCTCGTAAGCATTGAAATAGTCGCACAGGATTAGTTTAGTTCCGTCTGGAGAAATGTCGCCTCCCGTAATCATTCCCGGCAATAAACTGGGAACGCTTATCTCGCCGACTTTTTCGAGCCTGTTGATTGCCGAAGTGGAAAACGGCGCGGCGAGTTTATAAACGAGCGCGGCGGCAGACATGCTCCTTGTTTTGGTAATCACATATAAATCGCCGGTCGTCGGATGAACGGCCAGAGCTTCGGCGTCGTGCCTTCCGTCAGGATACCTGAGATGAATCGCTTCGGCAGCTTCTGTCTGATGCGGCTCAATCCGATTAGAATCTGCGTCCTCAGCCGTGACCGCAGGCTCGGCAACACGATAAACAATAATCTCCCGCCGCTCTTTACCGTTATCTCCGATGTCGCCGATATACAGGTAAGACTGTCCCTTTTGCGGCCCCGGCCCTGCGGCGATGTCCTCCCAGTCCAGGGCGTCTGCTCCCGTCACGCGCCATGTACCGCGCTTCCCTCCCGTGCGGTCGAAGGCGTAGAGAAACGGGCCATCACCCGAATCGTTGTGCGTCCAGAAAAGATTGGGGTTGCGACGTGAAGCGACAATCCCGCTGCTTTCGTCTAAAGCCTTGTCTTCAAGTTCGCCCAGGTGAACGGGCGACCCGTAGGCTTTGGAGACCTCGCCCGTTTCGACAGTCGGCTCATTACGGCTGGCTCTTGTAGAGCCTTCATGACAGGCGGTCGTTAGAGAAATGCTGAGACAAAAGGTTAAGACGATAATAGCTTTCATATTGCTCCGGGCCATGCTTATCTATCCATTTGCGAATATACAGGAAGTGCGCCGACAATTCATTTACTGAACTTTGCGGGAACACCGCTGCGATTGTTTTGATGCAAATTAAGCTCAAACGAGGCAACGGCACTTTGCCTAACATCATTGAGTTAAGATAATCTTCAATCACCTGTTTTATCGCGGGGAACGTTCAATCGTTTCCTGCCGGAGAATTGAAGATGGAAAGATACTCTCGATTAACAAATCATATTTTCAAGCTGGCTTTATCTTGCGTCATCATGGCGCTGCTCCCGACCGCAGCGCCCGCGCAGGCTGCATCTCCTGCACAGGATTATCTCGTTTACGTCGTCTCGGAATCGGCGGACAAGATCAGCGTCGTGCGCTTCGGGCCGAAGGGCGCAAGCGTCGAGCGCAACTTTGGAACGGGAGTGATGCCGACGGACGTTGACGGGCCGCACGGGGTTGCCATCTCGCCGGACAAGCAGTTCTATTATGTCTCTCTCGGTCACGGGAGACCGTTCGGCTCCGTCTGGAAATACTCTACGAAGGATGACACGGTCGTCGGGAAAGTCACGCTGGGCCTTTTTCCGGCGACGATGGACGTTTCGCCGGATGGTGAGTTTCTCTATGCCGTCAATTTCAATTTGCACGGCGACATGATTCCCTCTTCGGTGTCGGTCGTCGCCACGCGCCCGATGCTGGAAGTCGCGCGCATCAACACCTGCACGATGCCGCACGGATCAAGGTTCAACCCGCAGGGAACGAAGCACTACTCGGCCTGCATGATGGACGATATGCTGGTCGAGATTGACACTCGCACCTTGAGCGTCTCGCGCCATTTTCTGTTGACCAAAGGTAAAGAGATGGGCATGACGGGAGCGCTGCCTGCGCGCAACGTTCATCAGGGGATGCCGGGCATGGACACAGGCGGGCACGGCATGGATATGCCGAAACCCGGAGACGTGACCTGCTCACCGACGTGGGCGCAGCCCTCAGCGGACGGCTCTTCCGTCTTCGTGGCCTGCAACAAGTCCAGCGAGATCGTCGAGATTGATGTCGCAAACTGGAAAGCCGTGCGCCGCATCCCCGCCGGGGCTGGCGTCTACAATCTGGCTGTAACCAAAAACGGTCGTCTGGTGGGAACGAACAAACGCGATCAATCGGTCTCCGTCTTCGACCTGAAGACGGGGCGAGAGCTGGCGCGGATTCCGACAAAGCGCAAGGTGCTGCATGGCGTCACGGTCTCGCCCGACAATCGTTACGCCTTCGTTTCCGTCGAAGGCATCGGCGCAGAACCCGGAACAATCGAGGTCATTGACCTGCAAGCATTGAAAACCGTCGCCACCGTTGACGTTGACCCGCAAGCCGCCGGAATAGATTTTTTGAGAATGGAGAAAAACAAGAGCAGTGGTCAGTAGTCAGTGACCAGTGGTCAGTGGTTAGCAAAGACAAAAGGCAGTAAAGAGATGAAGCGTCTCTACTGCCTTCTTTCTTTTAACTGACCACTGGCCACCGACCACTATTTTACCTTCCCGGTTCTGTTGTCGAGCCGGTATCTGTCCTCGGCCCTCCGAGCTTCATAATCCACAAGCCGCTATTGATGTCGTTGAAGAAGACGAGGCCGTTGTGCGGCTGAGCGCCCCAGGCGAAGGGCGAGTTCACGCGAAAACCGTCTTCGCTTCCCGTCCAGTAGCGAGCAATTTCTCTTCCCTGCCTGTACAAGTCGCCGCGCAGTTCGCCGGAAACATCCAGCACGCGCGCACCACCGTTGTAATAGCCCATGTACAGGATGTCGTTTTCGACCCAGACGTTATGCGAGCCTGCTTCGGGCACGCCGTATTCCGCAACCTTGCGCGGGTGATTGATGTCCGAAACATCCACGACGTGGAGAACGCCGCGTACGGGGATGCGCCTTTTGCCGCTGATGTCGAAGATTTCCGGGAAGACTTCGTCGCCGACGAAGACGTAATTCTTGTAGCGAAAGACGGCGTGCGCTCCCGACAGCCAGCCGTTTCCGTAAAGCTCGTGATAGTTGAAGCGAAGCTGGCTGACGAACTGTGGCTTTTCAGGGCTGCCACCCTTGATGCCGCTGCCTACGTCCAAAATCACAAGACCGTCTCTCCAGTAAGCCAGATATGCCAGCCCGTCTTTGACCTGCACGTCGTGGACGTAGCGCCCGCCCTGTATGCCTCCGGCTGCAACAATCGGGTTTTCGACCTGCCAGCGGGCGACCTCCTTCGGCGCTTTCACGTCCCGGAAATCTATCACGCGCAAGGAGCCGGTCGCGTCGTCAGTCAGGTAAACATAGTGCCCGTCAATGAAGGCGCTGTGAACGCCGCCGGTCACAGTCTCCGTGTACTCCGAGACGACTTTCGGATGCGCCGGGTCGGACGTGTCCAGAAAGACGATGCCGTTCTTGCGGCTCGAAGCTCCCTCGCGCGTGATGACGCCCACCTTGCCGTCGGCGCTCACGCTGATGTCGTTGAGAGTGTGCGCGTCAAACTTGAGCGTGTCCGTCAGCTTGGGCTTCGCCGGATCGGAGATGTCGTAAACCAATAAATTATCGGAGATGGTGGAGACGTAAGCGAAGTTACCGAAAATCCATTGCTCGGCGGCCTGCTCTTTGAGCGCTGCGCGCCCGACCAACGTTAGCTCTCGTTCGACGCTTCGCGGCTTGGCGACGATGGTTGCGACCGCCGTACTGTTGCCGCTCGTCGCCGTGACGACATAAGAGCCGGGACGCTCTGCAACAAAGCCCCCGTCAGGCTCTATCATTGCTCCCTCGCCGCTGACAGCCCAGCGGACTGACGGATTCAGTATTTGACCGCCGCCGTTACCTACCCCCTGCGCGGCGAAACGAATCACATCACCCGTTCGCACGTTCGACGATTTAGGCTCAATTGAAAGACTGCGGATGTTATTTGGAATGACTTCGACAGATACAGTATTGTTCAGACCCTCAGCACTGGCGCGGAGCGTGGCTTTGCCGGGAGCGACGCCGATGACGAAGCCCGCGGCATCCACAATTGCGATTGAAGGCGTCTCGGAAGTCCATGCTACAGCGACATCATTGCGCGGGTCGCCGTTTGAGATGCGTGGCGTCGCGTTGAGTTTGATACTCCCCCCCGCCATCACCGGCCCGGAGACGGGATCAATCTCTATTCGCGCGAGGCGCGTGGGCTTGACCTTGACCACTGCAAAGGCTGGCTTGCCACCGACGATCGCGATGACCTTGATCTCTCCGGGTTGAAAGAACGTCACCGTCCCGGATTCGTCGGCGAAAGCGGCATCAGGCGGCAGAGCTACCCATACGGATGCTTTGGCCTCGCTTTTCTTGCCCGCCGCGTCCTTTGCCATCACAGTGAAACTCTTTTTCTGCCCGACCTCGGCCTCAGACGTTGCCGGGCTGATTTCAAGTGACGGGTCGGGGGGCGGCAACTGCGCCAGGGCAGCGGGCGCAAGCGCACAAAACGAAATCAGGAAAAGCATTTTTATGGCACACGTATAAATCGTCTTCATAATTTTCTCCAAATCGAACGAGTTGTCATTCAGTGGGCCGCCCGCGAAGAGCAGAAACCGCGCACAAAGTTAGCCGGAATCTAACGCCCTCAGTCGCTTGTGTCAAGAATTTAGAACGAGGAAAGCATAGACAGGATTAACAAGATGGACAGGATAAGATAAGAAATCTCAAGCCAGATGGACCTGCCTTGTCTTCTTAATCCTGCTAATCCTGTTAATCCTGTCTAATTTCTTTCTTTTCCTCCCGCAGCTTGCCTTCCCGGCGCACAACTTTTTACTCTCTTCTGTCGTATGATAAACCGATTTGTCGGTTATCCTCTGAAAAGCTCGATCCGGTTATCAAACTCGTAGAAGATTGGAGAACATTTCTTGATGCGCTACTTCCTCTTAATTTGTGTCTTGCTGACCATGACCACCGCGGCGGCACAGGCGGGCAAGGTCGAAACATCTGAAGACTTGATTCGGGAGATGCAGAAAAAATATGCCAGGTCATGGTACAAGACCCTGACGTTCGTGCAGAAGACGAAGGAGTTTCACGAAGACGGCACGAGCAAAGTGACGACATGGTACGAGGCTTTCTCTGCTCCCGGCAAACTCAGGATTGATTTCGACCCTATCAAAGACGGCAACGGGATACTTTTTTCCAACTATACGCTCCATAGCTTCAAAGACGGCAAGCAAGGCAATTCTCGTCCCTTCGTGCATCCGCTCCTTCTCTTAGGTTTCGATGTTTACTTTCTGCCCGTCGAAGAAACCATAGTCAAGCTCAAAGACCTGAAGTTTGATCTCTCCGAGTTTCACGAGGACGTGTGGCAGGGACGACCCGTTTACGTGGTCGGCGCAAAAGCGGGAGACTTAAAGTCGCGCCAGTTCTGGGTAGACAAGAAGAATCTCTACTTCGTGCGTTTGCTTGAGCCTACCATGAGAGACACGTCCATCACGCAGGAAACGCAATTCAATAAATATGAGCGCGTGAAGGGCGGCGGCTGGGTCGCGCCCGAAGTTATCTTCATGGTCAACGGCAAAACCGTCGTCACCGAAGAATACTCAGAGATTCGCGGCGGTGTTAAATTGGACGAGAAGCTTTTCGACCCGCAACACTGGAGCGACGCAACGCACTGGCGTTGACTCTTTGAGAGAAAGCACGAAGCTGATGAAAGCTGCGCTTAAGCCTCGCGTCAAGATTTGCTGTATCAGCAGCATTGAAGAGGCGTGGATGGCTGTGAGCTACGGGGCTTCGGCTCTGGGGCTGGTCTCGGATATGCCGAGCGGCCCCGGAGTGATTTCGGAAGATTTGATTCGGGAGATTGCAGGCGTTATTCCTCCCGCCGTCTCATCCTTTCTGTTGACCTGCAAACAGGATGCAGTTTCCATCATCGAGCAGCAGAGACAAGCGGGCGTTAATACCATCCAAATTTGCGACCGCCTTGATTCGGGGAGCTATCGCGAGTTGCGTGACGCGCTTCCCGGTATTTCGATCGTTCAGGTCATTCACGTCAACGGGCCGGAGGCGTTGGAGGAAGCAATTGCCGTCGCGCCTCACGTCAATGGAATCCTGCTGGATTCCGGCAACCAGACGCTCTCCGTTAAAGAGCTTGGAGGGACGGGGCGAACACACGATTGGAGCTTGAGCCGCAGGATTCGTGAAGTTGTGGACGTTCCCATTTTCCTCGCCGGAGGGTTGAAGCCGGATAATATCGCCGAAGCCATCAGGCAGATTGGGCCTTTCGGCGTGGACGTGTGCAGCGGCGTCCGCAGCGAGGGGAAACTGGACGAAACGAAGCTCGCGGAATTTTTCAATCATGTAGGACAGGCATTCCTGCCTGTCTAGCTTGCGAGCAGCACGCTCCTGATGTTTGCTAACAATGCATTCGCGCTCTCCGCGCTCAATGACAGGCAGGAATGCCTGTCCTACATATATTCCAGAACGCCCGTGTGCATGGTCATCTTCCAGTCATCACCGACTTTTGAATAGACTTTACAAACGCGGCCTTTCCAGTGATCTTCGCGGCCATCGCGGTCAATCCAGAGGGTGTCTATATCCAGAATGGCGAATGCCCCGTCGCCTTCTTTTGAAATTTCAATTTTCCTGATGACCCTCCGGTTATGTGCGAGGCTGTGCGTATCAAACAGTTCCTGCCAGCTTCTTTTCCATCTCTCATAGTCATAGCGGCCTAACACGAAAACCCAATCGAGGGGATCGTGCGATTGGGCTGTGCGCGGCCAGGGCCAGACCATGTCCGGATGAAAAACGCTAATCAGGAGTTCTGCGTCTTGTGTGTCCCATGCTCTGGTTTCCCGGTTGACAATCTCTTCGATCTCTCTGGTGATGTCGTCCATTTGATTATTCTCTTGCTCTCCTTTATGAGGAGAGCCTCACGAGAGTTGAATCCCGTGAGGCTCTCCCGCCCGGACTCGCCGCCGAGGTTTCAGCGTCAGAAGGTGAGCTTGAGTCCCAACTGAAGCTGAAGCGGATCGCCGACGCCCTGACGCAGAAAACCGTCGAAGTTGAAGAGACCGGGCGTGACGAGCGGGTTGATGTTGTTTTCGGTATTGAAGGTATTGAACATCTCGAAAATCGGGATGAGCCGGATACGCTCGCCAAAAGTGATGGGTCGTTGCAAGCGCCAGTCAAACGAGAAGTACTCGTTGTTCTTGCGTAGCGTGTTGCGGGCCGGGCAGCGCGGGGCTGTGGGGCATGCGGGCGTCGCGGGCTGCGCCGTGCGCGCCTGAATGCGTGTGTTGAGATCGAAGCCCCACGGCAGATCAAAGTTTGCGTAGAAGTTGAACCTGTGGCGGATGTCGCGGTCTGAGAGCGCGTAGTCAAGCTGTAGATTGTTGAAGTCGAAGGCGCGGTCGGTGAACGGGTCGCGCTCGTTGGAATCGTCGTCAAGGTCTTTCGAGAACGTGTAGTTCCCCTCAAGCTGGAAGCCCCGACTGTAGCGCTTACGTAGCCCGACCGTGAAGCCGCGATAGAGCGATTTGCCGTTGGCGCTCGTGACCAGCGTCTCGCCGAGAAACGGAGCGAAGAAGCCTGTGCGCGCGTAGTCCAGGAAGCGCGTCAGGTGGACGCCCTTCGCGTGTGTGAAATCCAGATAGAGCGACAGGTTCGTGGCGAGTTCCTGTTCGAAGGCAATGTTCGTCGTGTAGATGCGCGGGTTGGCGTAGTCGCGGCTGAAGACGCGCACGCCGGAGAAGCACGGGAACGGGTTGGTGACTGCGCCCGCCGTGCAAGGCGTCACGGTCGAGGGCGGCGTCACCACGTTTGGCCAGACCGGGCCGGGAACGCCGCTTGAGATAATCGGCGTGTTGAGAAAGATGGTCTGCTGCTGGACGCCGTTAGTCGTGATTGAGCCGACCTGCGAGAGCATGTTTTGTCGCGCGTTATAAATTCCGTAGCTGGCGCGCAAGACTGACTTGCCCTTGCTCGTGATGTCCCATGCAAAGCCAAAGCGCGGCTGGAACATCTTCTTCTGGCTGGGCAGCGTGCCATCGGATGGAAAGCGCGGGTCGCTCAGGAATATTCCGTAGGCGGTCTCTGATGGCGGCACGACGGTTTCGGGGAAGATTTGTGCCTCCCAGCGCAGGCCGTAGTTGAGCGTAAAGTTTGGCCTGATCTGCCACCTGTCCTGCGCGAACAGAGCTATGTCTTCGTTTGATATTTCGGAGAACCCGGCGGCGTCCGTCGCAGGCCCGGTCCGGCCAGCGCCCTGTAGATAAAGCAGGAGCGGGCCGCCATTGGTCGCACCACCGGGGCAGGTGGCCGGAGCGGTCACGAATGTGCCGTTTGAGCAGCCAACGGTGTTCGGGCCGAAGCCGCCGGGGGCTGCGGGCGAGGCGTAGCGCAGAAAGCCCGTGACGCTGTCGAAGATGTAGCGTCCTTCAAAGAATCCCCGGAAGATTTGCGAGTTGAGACTGTGGACCCACTCGCCGCCGAACTTCACCGTGTGGCGACCCGCGACGATGGAGAAGTTGTCTTTGATTTGTGTGCGCCAGAACGTTTCGTCAACGTTGGGCGCGATGAAGAAGGGGTTGCCGAAGCGGAACGTGGTGGCAAATCCCATTGCGGTGTCTGCCGGGACGTTTGATGGGACGGCGGCGCGTGGCCTTTCTTCGCGCCCGTAGGTGAAGTGAAACTCGTTCACTTTTGTCGGCGAAAGTGTCGAGAAGAGATTGGCGTTGAATGCGTTGATCTTCGATGGCCCTTCGATGCCGTTGGCCGAGTTGCCGTAGGTCGCAACGTCAAACGTCTGATTCTCATTTCTGGAATAGTCGAAATTATGCGAGATGGTGAGCCGGTTGTTCGGCGTCAAATCCCAGTCCACCTTGCCGAGAATGGCAGAGTTTCTGATGGAGCGGTCAACGGGCAATCCCTCTTCCTGGCCGCGCGTCGTGCGGATGAAGTTCAGCAGGGCGAGACGCTGGCAATCCGTGTTGCCGTTGATGAGCGCTTCGTTGGCCCCGATGGTCGGGCTTTGAACGGGACAGGGCGTCGTGCCGATTGGCTCGCTCAAATTCGCCCGCGTCAGGTTCTCAAAAATCTGCTCGAAGGAGACGAAGAAGAAGGCTTTGTTTTTCTTGATCGGGCCGCCGATGTTTCCGCCGAACTGCTCGCGGTGGAAGTCCGTCAGGGGCTTGCCGTCGGAGGTGTTGGCCGTCAGGGCTTCGAGGCGCTGGAAGTGGAAAAGGCTTCCATGAAACTCGTTAGTGCCCGACTTGGTGATGACGTTGACGATGCCGCCCGCCGTGCGTCCGAACTCGGCGGACGCGCCTGTGGCTATGACCTGAAACTCTTTGATGGCGTCGAGCGGGATGTCTATGGCCGCGCGCTGGCCTCCGGCCTGCTCGCCGAAGAAGCCGTTGTTGTAGTCGCCACCATCCAGGCTGACGTTGTTGAAGACGCCGCGCTGCCCTGCGAAGTTGATCTCGTCGCCGTCCGGCCCCTGCACAATTGAGACGTTCGGCGTTAAGGTCAGGAGGTCTTCAAATTTTCTTCCGAGGACGGGAAGATTGCTTACGGCCCTTTCGTTCAGGGTCGTGCTGGATTCCGTCTTGACCGTATCGATGGTCGGGATTGACGTGATCGTCACAACTCCTTCGACCCCTGAAACCTTCATGTCAAGATTGAGCGAGATGGTCTGGCCGACCGTCAGCGGGAAATCTTGCTGGACAAGCGAAGCGAAGCCCTGTTTTGAGACCGTCAACGTGTAACGGCCCGACGGTAATTGCAGGAAGGAGAATCGCCCGTCCTCGTCGGTGCTCGCATTCTTGGTGACGTTAGTTTCCAGATTTTTTACTTCAACGCTAGCGCCGGGCACGACGGCCCCCGATGGGTCTGTCACCGTCCCCTGAATGACCCCGCTGGTGATTTGTGATTGAGCCGAGACGGCAACGGCTCCCGCCGCCGCGATGAACAGACAAAGAAAGAACCCCTTGAGCCACGCTGCGATTGCTGGAATTAAGCGACTATGCATGATTTCTCCTGTTCAGGTTTGTCTGGAGGCCAGAGTTTCAATCCGTCAGATGTCGGGCGGCGGGCACGGAGAGAGAGATGCGGCGCTGCTGCTGCCCGGCTTGCGTCTTTCCCAAAACCAGATAGAGCTTAACTTTTGCGCGCGAGGAGTAATAAATGTCCCTTGGATAGTTGCCCTTACGAGATACAGGCGAGTGGGCACATCTTAGTCAGACCAAGATGTCTCTGTCAATGAATTGCCATCCTGGGTGATGAGCGGTCAGCCGGGAGAGACGCGTTTCACGTCCTGCGACCTACATGTCGTCGCTGCCGACCCACCCCGCCCTAACGTTTGATTGCGCCACTCTTCGGCTTACCAAACGCCAGCTTCCATTCGCCTCCCTCTTTAACCAGCGGCATCGTCAGCGGAGGTTCACCCTCGATCTTGATGTCCACAAACGCGGTATCGCCCGCGATCCTCTCGTTACTGAATACAGGCATCGGCTTCCGTGCCTCCATGTTGGCGGCCTCGGTGAATAGCTGATCCAGAGGCTTGCCCTCACGTTTCGCAATGTCTTCCATCTGTTGCAGCGATGCGCGCGAAAGAAATCTCTTGACGCCCGCGACATCCCCCTTCACCCCTGCCTCGTAATAACCTTTCATGGTCTCCGTGGGAGAGAGGCCGGGCGGTTTCGCGGTCGAAGGTGACGTGTTCACGGTCGAAGGGGTGTTCGCTGGCGGGGACGCGTTCGCGGGTGCGTTGCTTGAGTTTGCGCTCTCGGGGCTGTTGCCCGAGTTCGAGTCTTTGTTGCAACCGGCGGCCAGCGCGAAGAGCGCCAGCATGAGGGCGAACGGGGCGGTCGCGCGCATCCTGCCTGGGAGACGGATTTTGATATTCATGTTTTACGGTTCCTCATATTGAGTGGGCGAATTACTAATGCGGGTTAGGTTTAAGCCAGGTCATGTCAATGCCGTGCCCGGCTTACCGCTTATCACTTTCAAGCGGTCAGATTCATTAGCCGCCCTGATCTTCTTCATCGTCGCCCGCCTGATGACGAGAGGAGGAATCAAGTTGATAATTCTTGCCGCAGGGCAAGGAGTCAAAGCGCGCGTTCACTCGTTCGTAGAGCGGGTCGCAGAGTTCAGGCAGCAGCGGCCCGACCCACTGTGGTGTGCAATCGCCGCCAGCATAATAAGCGGGCAGGCGCGAGAGCATTTGGCCGCCGCCGCCTTCCGTGTCCCGCGCGCCGAAGACGACGCGACCGACGCCATGAAGCAACAGTGTGCCCATGCACATCACGCATGGCTCAAGTGTGGTGTAGCAGGTCATCTCGCGCGCGCGAGGCCAGAAGCTTTCAGGGACACGCCGCAGAGCTTCGATTTCAGCATGCCGCCCCGGATGGTAATGAGGAACTAACAGTGCGTTTCCGGCTTCGGCAATCACCTCGTCATCCAATGTGATGACGGCTCCGATGGGCAGATTGCCCAGCCTCTCTGCTTCAAGAGCAAGGCCGACTGCGCGACGCAGATAATTGATGTCCTGAATTGTCGGATTATGAACCAATGGCGTCAACATTCATAGACTCAGTGATAGGTGATAAGTGATGGGTGAGAGGAGAAACGCTCTTTCTATCACCCATCACGTATCACCTATCACTGCTTTTGCCGGTTTCGCTCTACTGCCAGCGGAAGGTTCTAAGCGCAAGGAAGAAGCTGATGACGCACCATGCCAGCATCATGCCGACCGCCACCCAGTTTGTTGCAAGCGATGCGCCGTCGTTCATCACTCCGCGCAAGCTGTCGTTGAGCGCCGTCAGCGGCAGCGCCTTAATAAACGGCTGAATAAATTCAGGGAAGCGCGCCGACGAAAAGAACGTGCCTGAAAGCAACCACATCGGCATCATCACCAGATTCATCAAGCCCGACACACCTTCAATCGTCCTGGGGCGCGCAGCGACGAGCAATCCGATTCCGGCAAACGTCATCGCGCCCAACAGCAACAGAAAAGACATTGCAAGGAATGAGCCGCGCACCGTAAAGCCAAACGCGAACCAGGCGAAAGCGATCACGACGACGACTTCCAGTACTAGAAAGATCAGGCGCGAGAAGACGAACGAGAGCAGGTAGTGCGAGCGTCTCATGGGCGTGGCGGCGAAACGCTTGAGGAGTTTCCGCGTTCGCGCATTGACGACCGCAAAGCCGATGCCCCACATGCCGCTTCCCATCATATTCATTCCCAGCAAACCGGGAATCAGAAAATCTATGTAGCGCGCACCCGGCTCTGTGAATGTCTGTTCGCCAGCACGCACCACATCGCCGCGCCCCGCTGCACGCTGCAAGGCATCATCAGCGACCAGACGCGCCTGACGGCTCTCAGGTCGCGTCGGGTCAAAGCGATAATCGAAGCTTGAAAGAAGGTTGTTCTGCTGTCCTGAATTGCCCGACACGGCCTCGACATTTGCAGACTTCGGCTGAACGACGAGAGCGACCTTGCCGCTTCTGAGCGCCTGTGTCGCGTCCGTGGAAGAAAGCAGCAGCGGCTCTATGTCGGCGGAGCGAGACAGCGCATCAAAGAGCGCTTTGGAAGCGGCGTCATCCGTGCCTGTTCTTTCAACTGCGATGTGAATCTTCTCCGGCCCGGTGTTGCGAAAGGCTATGCCGAGCGCGCAGACGAGCAGGATCGGAAAGGCGAAGACCCAGAAGATAACTTCCGGCTCGCGTAGAAACTCGCGGATGCGCGCCAGCGTTAATTCAACGAGCGGATGAAACGTGCGCTCCTGCTTCGGTTCACGGTTGCCTGTGCGTGCGCCTCCGCCAATCGTCTCCGGCGTGCTTCCGCTCGCGGGCTGAACTCGTGTTTCAACTCCCGCGCTCTCGATGATTTCCTCTTTAGTTTCAGCCATCGCGCAACATTCTTCCGGTCAAACTTACAAAGACATCCTCAAGCGTCGCCTGGTGCGTCGTCAGCGACAACATCTCCGCGCGCTGTCGCTCAATCTCCGCCAGCAGCGCGGGCAACGCCGTGCCGATGTCGGTAACCGTCAGCGCATAGCCATCCTTCGCGGCGCGCACGCTCCTCACCCCCGCCAGATTCTCCAGCCCCTTTTCATCCAACTCACCCTTAACGCTGAACTCCACAATCTGCTCTGCGCCGAGAGATTCTATTAACTTCGTCGGCGTGTCGAGCGCGATGACGCGGCCATGATCCATAATGGCGAGACGGTCGCACAAACGCGCGGCCTCTTCCATGTAATGTGTCGTCAGCACGATTGAGCCGCCGCGAGCGCGAAACTGCTCGACGATGTCCCACAGCTTCAGGCGTGCCTGCGGGTCAAGCCCCGTCGTCGGCTCGTCCAGAAACAGCAATTCGGGATCGCCCGCCAGCGCACAGGCAATCGCCAATCGCTGCTTCTGCCCGCCCGACAGTTTCCCGACGCGCGAATCCCGCTTCTCTTCCAACTCGACAAGACTAATGATGCTTTCGACATCGCGCCCACGCGAATAGAAGCTGCGAAAGAGCGTCACCGTTTCCCTGACCGTGAGCTTTTCCGTCAATTGCGTTTCCTGCAACTGGACGCCGAAGCGATTACGCAAAGTGCGGTCTTGCCCCTTGCCCCAATGTGTGCCAAGCACTTCGACCGTCCCGCCCTCAGGCTCCGTCAAGCCCTCGAATATCTCGACCGTCGTCGTCTTCCCCGCACCGTTTGGCCCCAGCAAGCCGAAGCACTCGCCCGCGCGAACTTCCAGATCAATGCCGTCGACCGCCGTCACGTCCGGGTAGCGTTTGACAAGGCCGACGCAGCGCAACGCGACCTGCTGTGTTGCGACAGTTGAGTGGGATGTTGTGCTGATATTCGTCATCATGATCTTGAAAGCATACCTTGCCTCAATCAATCCGTCATTGCAAGTGGCAGGATAAGGCCACGCCCTGAGTTGAAATAATAGCGCGCAGAATGTTACCGTCATGCGCGTTTTGAATACCGTGATTACTTACGAAAATGAGCAGGGGCAATCTGTCCTAGACCACGAGCTACAGCCATACTTTTCAGAGCTGGCGCAGTTTAACTCGACCAAAGCTCTGAAACGGTCGCCGCTCTACGCGAAGCTGCAACCTGAAATCGAAAGGGTTTTGACCAGCGTCGCGCAGGAAAACTTTGCGCTCCCTTTGCCCGCCAATTCTTCTCTCAGTCCCTTTATTCGTGCGACAGCATGGAACATCGAGCGTGGGATGCGATTTGAGAGCATCATGCGCGTCTTTGAGGAGCATCCCGTGATTAGCCAGAGCGACATCCTATTGCTCACAGAGCTTGATTACGGGATGGCTCGCACGGATAACCGCTTCGTCGCGCGTGAGATTGCCGAAAAGCTGAAACTCAACTACGTCTTCTCGCCATGCTACATCAACATGAACAAAGGCAGCGGCCTTGAAGTTCACACGACGGGCGAGAACACGCAGGCGCTTCACGGCAATGCCGTCTTCTCGCGCTATCCGCTCACAAGGGCGCATCTGCTGGCGCTGCCAAACGGCAAAGACAAGATGAGGGATAACGAGAAACGTCTCGGCTCTCAGACCGCAACAATCGCTGACGTGTTGCATCCTTCGGGAACAATTCGTTTAGTCAGTCTACATCTGGACGCGCACTCCACACAGCGCCACCGTCACCGGCAGATGAAACTCTTGCTGGATCATCTGGAAACTTTGCGCCCGCAGCTTCCTGTCTTGATCGGTGGTGACTGGAACACTTCGACCTACAACTCGCGCCGCGCCGTCTATACCATCATGGGCTTCTTCCGCCGCGTGCTGATGGGTGTGGGCAACGTCATCCGAAACCACTATGTTCATCCTGAGCGATGGTTCGAGCGCGGGCTTTTCAATGAACTTGAAAAGCGCGGCTATGATTATCGAAAGCTGAACGAGCCGGGAGCGGGCACATTCCCCTATGACGTAAAAGATTTGGCTGTCAACACGAACATGGGCGACTGGATTCCGAAGTGGTGCTTCTGGTTTCTCAACCGAGCGCTTGAGCCGCACGGCGGGCGCTGCTCGCTCAAGCTCGACTGGTTTGCAGGCAAAGGCATCACGCCGGATTCAGAAAATCGCCCGCGAGTCATTTACAATCTGGACGATGAAGCCGGAAAACTCTCAGACCACGACGCGATTGTGCTGGACTTTGCTATCTCGAAGTGAATTAGCTTTACTTGATTGTGTTGGAAACGGCAGTTCACCACAGAGGACACAGAGGGGGCACATAGTAATTCAAGCCTCCGTGCATCCTCCGTGTTCTCTGTGTCTCGGTGGTGAATTACTGCTAGATTATGCTCAAGCCAATTTAATAAGCCCACGAGGAACACTATGAAAACATCTCTATCTGCTGAATCAACACGCGAGATTTCAAACAAACTGCAAGAATCAAATCAGGCTTTCGCCAAACGCTATCCCGGCGAGACGGGCAAGCGCCAGCCCGTGCATACCGTTTACGGCGGCGCGCACCTTTTCAAATCCGATTCCGCTCCACGCCTCGGCGCTCTGGCACGCCGCGCGCTCGATCAGTTCGCGCCGGACTTTCTGATCTTCGCCAAAGCAATCAATCTTCCCGGCGCAGAAACGCTACCGGACTCAGTTGAGCCTTCCTCCGCCCTGATTGCTCTCCTCTACGCCAACCCGAATGAAGCGCGCCGCGAGAACAAACCCATCTGGCTGGCGCATACCATCTACAATCGCGTCACTGATAAACTGCGCCGCGAGCCGATTGAAGATTTTCGGATTGATTTCGAGGACGGCTACGGCAATCGCCCTGACGCTGAAGAAGACGGGCACGCCGCATCAGCCGCCACCGAAGTTGCCACCGGGATGAGCAACAAAACGCTTTCGCCCTTCATCGGTATTCGCATCAAGCCTCTGACCGAAGAACTGCGCGAGCGCAGCCTGCGGACATTAGACATCTTTCTCACCACACTCGTTGAGAGAAGCGGCGGGCGGCTACCCGACAACTTCGTCGTCACGCTTCCCAAAGTCGTCATGCCCGAACAGGTCACGGCGCTGGCTGACATCTTCGATTTACTCGAACCTTCCTTAGGTCTCGCCCCCGATTCCCTCAAAATGGAGATCATGATCGAGACCACGCAGGCCATCATCAACGAGCGCGGCCAATCTAACCTGCCACCCATGCTCGAAGCCGCGCGCGGGCGCTGCACGGCAGCACACTTCGGGACTTACGATTACACGGCAAGCTGCAACATCACCGCCGCGCATCAGCACATGACGCATCCGGCCTGCGATTTCGCACGCCACATGATGCAGGTCGCTTTCGGCGGCACGGGAGTCTGGCTTTCCGACGGCGCAACCAACATCATGCCCGTCGCCCCGCATCGCGCCGTTGAAGGCGGCGCACCGCTCACGCTCCAACAGCTTGAAGAGAACCGTTCAACAGTCCATCGCGCATGGAAGCTACACTACGATCACATCCAGCACTCGCTCATCAACGCCTATTATCAGGGCTGGGATTTACATCCCGCACAGCTCCCGACACGCTATGCAGCCGTCTACGCCTTCTTCCTCGACAGCCTCGAAGCAGCATCAGAGCGGTTAAGTAATTTTGTCGAGAAAGCCGCCAAGGCGACGCTCGTCGGAGATGTTTTCGACGACGCGGCCACAGGGCAGGGATTGCTCAACTATTTCTTACGCGCCATCAACTGCGGAGCCATCACGGAACAGGAAGCATTACAATTATCAAGCCTGACTTTATCCGAACTGCGCTCAGGCTCATTCGTCAAGATTTTGAAGAGTCGCACGAAGTAGGACAGACATTCCTGTCTGTCATTGAGCGCGAAAGCGCGAATAACTTGTTAATGAATCTTCATTAGCGTGCTGTTCGCACGCTTTGACAGACAAGAATGTCTGTCCTACTTAGCTGCGCTAGACCAAGGCCAGTCTTCAGCTTTTTCTACAAGCCCGGCGCTCACCGGGTTTCGCTCAATATATCTAAGGATGCGTGCAAACTCTATTTCGTTACGAACCCAATGGTCATAAGACTCATCTTGCCAAAAGGCGTGCCCAGTTCGCTTTAAGAGTCTATTGGCTTCATGGGCGGTGAATCCTTTGATGATTTTCGTAATTTTGTGAAGCGGGGACTGTGGGCGGATGAGTATATGAACGTGATTTGACATCACGACGTAAGAAATCAATTGATAGAGATTAAGCTGCTCATCACCGAAATGCAGCGCGCTGACAACGCACCGAGCGATTCGAGGGTCTTTTAGCCAATGTGGCCCGGTCGCAGCTTTATCTAATTCCCGGTCAAACGCACGAAAAGCCTGGCCTGCGCTTACGCCTTCCGGTCTGGATAATACTTTGGATGGCGAAGAGCCATGCAGTCTCCAAGTAACAAAGAGCGTCGCCCTTTCAGGCAGCCAGTGAGGTGGATGCCTTTTATAGTAACTCATCGTCGTAGTAGGACAGACATTCCTGTCTGTCGTAGCGTGCGCCAGCACGCTAATGAGGATTCGCTAACAAGTTATTCGCGCTCTCGCGCTCAATGACAGACAAGAATGTCTGTCCCACTTATGACAGACAGGAATGTCTGTCCTACGCTCGCCTGATAATCTTCGCAGTTCCCCAACCCAGCAGAATCAGTACCGACAGGATGATCCAGTTGTAGCGGCTGCCGTAGGTCGCGTCGTAGTGGTTGCTGATCATCATAAAGACTGTGGGAACGACGATGAAGGTATTGTGCTTGGAACGGAGCTTGGCGCGTGCCGCTAAGGCAGCATCGGGTTCGCGCCCTTCTTTGGTTGCCGCAATCATCTTGCGCTGTGTGGGCAGAATACGCATCCAGACGTTAGCCGCCATAATCGTGCCGAACATCGCGCCCATGTGTAGATATGCCCAACGCCCGCTTAACACATGAGTCAGGCCATAAGCTGCCGCGACCACGAGGGCGTAAGCAATGACGGCGAAGAGCATTTCATTTTTGCCAAGCGGCGATTGCACCAGCAAGTCATAGACTATCCAACCGACGATGAGTGTGCCGACTCCGACCATGATGGCTGTAGTTCCTGAGATGTCCATCACATCGGGGTCTACCATCCCTGTGCCGCCGCCCAGATAAACCATCAGCGTGAGCAGAAGGAAACCGCTCAGCCATGTCGCCGCCGCTTCCCAGCGAAACCAGTGCAGCTTTTCCGTCCCCGGCTTTTTCTGTTTCTCGACAACGTAGAAGCCCCCGCTGTGAACCATCCAGACATGCGCTTTACCTTCTTTGTTGTCCCGCTCCTCTTCGGTCATCCGACCGTCGAGCCACGTGAAATAGTAGGTCGAGCCGACCCACATGATGGCTGCGAAGACATGAATCCAGCGCAAGATGATGTTGAGCCAGACATTCAACTCAGGATTGATTTCCATCAATTAGCTCCCGCGATAGGTGGAGTAGCCGAACGGACTGAGAAGAAGCGGAACGTGATAATGCTGCTGCGTGTTCTCGACGAGAAACACCACGACGACATGCGGGTAGAAACTTCTCAGACTTTGAGTCTCGAAATAGACCGCTGTGTCGAAACTCAAACGATACACGCCCGGCTGCAAATTGAAATCGTCCGGCAACAAATCCTTGAGGCGGCCATCCATATCGGTCGTGCCTTTGCCAAGCGCGAGCCAATTTCCGTCCGCCCCCTGTATCTCCAAACGCACGGGCACGCCGTTCGCCGGACGCCCTTGCGATGTGTCCAGAATGTGTGTCGTGATCATCATCGTCGTAGGACAGGCATTCCTGCCTGTCGTAGCGTGCGAACAGCACGCTAATTTTATCCAAACAATATTCGCGCTCTCGCGCTCAATGACAGACAAGAATGTCTGTCCTACAGTCTGCCCTACAGAAGTTTTTCCAATCTCAGGTGTGTTATCTTGCGCTGCTCTTCGGCGGCAACGCGTAGTTCTTTATCTCCATCGTTCTGCAAACGCTCCCTGAGAATCGAGAGCATCTCGTCTGCCGTCTTTCCCGTCGCGCAGATGATATAGATGTGGCCGAACTTTCTCTCATATTCGCGGTTTGCTTCCGCGAGGGCAAGCCGCGTTTCTTCGTCCGCTGAGTTTGTTCCGGCCTGCTCCTGCTCAGACCAGCGTTGCGCCTCATGCGCTTGCTTGCGTGCAGACTCTTTCTCTCCAATCTTCGGATGACGACTGAAGGCTTCCAGCCAGTCTTCAGCGTCGAGCGACCACCAGACGGCATCAGCCTTCGCTAATAACTCTTGAAGATCATGAAAGGGACGCTCCAAACCCATGCGCCGCGCCCAGAGCGTCGAGCCGCAGCATTTCAAGAGTTCACTTTCGGCCTCTTCCGGCGAAAGAGTGTTCAGGCGCTCCAAATCTTCTTTCACACTTTCAGTCCTCGCCGATTGTCCCGTAAATTCGCAGACGACTGACGCCGCCGTCCGGGTAGATGTTGAAGCGAACGTGCGTGGCAGCGCCCATCTTCGCCAGTTCCTCTTCGTAGAAGTGGCGCGTGTGCGCTTGCAGTTTCGTGCGCGGCAAAATCTCTCCCCACGTTAAAGACGGAATAGCGCCTTCGTCCACAATTTTATCTTGAGCGTCCGACACTTCAAGCGAACAGGTGTCCGGGTAATTGCCTTTGAAGTGCGCCGTGTCAACTTCGACTCTCCGAATCACACCCCTCTTCGCCAGCTTGATTACTGCCCAGTCGTAACCGGGGCCACGCCGCCGCTTCGTTTCCCAGCCGTCGCCCATATCAACGCCGCGTCCCGGCATAATCAGATTGTGGCGATGGCCGAAGAACATATCGCTGCACGCCAAAACGAGCGCCCCGTTCTCGGCAGCCGCCAGATCAACCTCGCCCCGGCGCGCAAGGCTTTCCCAATCGGGCACGACTTCTCCATAAACCCTGAGCCGCGCCACGCCGCCATCCGGGAAAATCCTGAAACGCAGGTGCGTGACACGTCTCTCGCCGGAAATCGCGAACGGATTCTGCGAGTCTCCATGAAGCTGAGAGACGGGCAGAATCTCCGTCCACTCTGTCGCCTCGCCCATCAGGTGCTCGACATCCGGCTGGCCGTCAACCGTGCAAGCTTCCAGCGAACACTGCTCAGGGTAGTTGCCCCTGAAGAAACTCGTGTCAACGACGACGCCCCTGATGATTCCCGGCAATCCTAGCCGGATGATGCACCAATCGAAGCCGGGAGTGCGACGACGGCGCGACTCCCAGCCGTCCATCCATTTCCCCCGGTCAGTGTACTTGCCTTCGATGAAGACAGGCGCGGAGGCTTTCAGCAGATTCTCTTTCGGAGCGAAAAAGTCATCATTTGCGTATAGCACCGCACCACCCAATCGCTCGCTCGCCAGATCAATCAACTCCGTGTAATCGTTCATGCCAACCCTCGCTTTAACATTACGCCCGTAGGTTTTTCCGAAAACTTTCCACGATCATAAATCTTCTCGCCCCGCAGATACGTCCGTTCGACCGCGCCGCTCAAAGTTTGCCCCGCATAGGGCGTCAGCTTATGACGATGGTGAAGCATCGCAGGCTCTACCCGAAATGTCGCTTGCGGATTCCATAGCACAAGGTCTGCGTCGCAGCCTGCGGCAATCGCCCCTTTGCGCTTGTCCAACCCGACGAGTTTAGCGGGCGCGCGACACAGCCACGCTGCCAGATGGTTGATTGAATAGCCACGCTCGCGCGCCAGCGTCCACATCACCGGCAGCCTTAACTGCAACGAAGAGATTCCGCCCCAGGCTTCCATGAAATTTCCCGTGCCCAGACATTTCATTCCGGGCGGGCAGGGGCTGTGGTCTGACACGACCATCTCGATCAACCCTTCGTCTAACGCCCCCCACAGCTCTTCCCGATTCTCGCGCTCACGCACGGGCGGGCAGCATTTGAACTCCGTCGCGCCGTCCGGGATGTCTTCGGCGGCGAAGCAGAGATAATGCGGGCACGTCTCAATCGTGAGGGGCACGCCCTCAGAGCGAGCCTGCCTGAGCGCGGGCAGCGCATCCGACGAGGAATGATGAACAATGTGAACGCGCCCCCCAGTCTCCCGGCTCAAGCGAATCATCAAGGCGACTGCCTCATTCTCAGCTTCGCGTGGGCGCGACTTGAGAAACGTCGAATACTTACGCGGTTCAGCCTGATCCCCACCTTCCTCTTTGAGAGCCTCATCAATCGCTTCAGGAACTTCTGCATGTACGATGAGAACATCGCCCAACCTTGCCAGTTCCGGCATTGCTTCCCGAAGATCGCTCTCGGTTACATTCGGAAACTCGTCAACGCCCGAATGAATCAGGAAACATTTGAATCCGAGCACGCCTGCGTCATGAAGGCGCGTGAGTTCGCGTGTGTTTCCCGGCACGACGCCGCCCCAGAAACCGACATCCACTGAGCATTGCCCATCAGCCGCCGCTAGTTTTTCTTGAAAATTCTCCAGCGTAGTCGTCGGCGGAATGCTGTTGAGCGGCATCTCGACAACCGTCGTGACGCCGCCCGCTGCCGCCGCCCGCGTCGCAGTCTGAAAGCCCTCCCACTCCGTCCGCCCCGGCTCGTTGATGTGGACATGCGTGTCCACGAGTCCGGGCATGATGACGGAAGCTTCATCTACGTCTATCACCTCGCACTCTGACGTAATCTCATCGTAAGCGCCAACCTCACTGATGACGCCATCCCGGATGTGAATAGACGCCGCAGCAATAGCATCAGGCGTGACTACTCTCTGACCGCGTATGATGAAATCAGGCATGGTGTTCGATTGCGGAATGCAGATTTCGGATTGCGGATTTAAGAAGAAGAACGAGCCTCTTGTTTTTCAATCCGCATTCCGCAATCCCAAATCCGCAATGGTTATAATCCCATTAAAAAATCTTCCAAGACATTCAAGGCTACTTGAAGACGATAATTTGAGGTCGAGCGGATGTCGTCAATCGGTGAAATCTCGCGGGCGAGTTCTGCGCGGGCGGCGCTCACTAGTCCGGCATCCACCTTTTGATTCCTCAAAACATCTTCCGTCCCTGAACACCTGACGACAGTCGGCGCAACGCTGCCGAGAGCGAGGCGAATCTCTTTGATTACATCTGCGTCCAATTGAGCGAGACCGGCGAAGCATATTTTAGAGATGGCCTGCGCTTTGCGCGTGCCGACCTTGCGATAATACTGTCGCCGGGGTTGGCTCGTGCGCGGCAACCGAATGCTCTTAATCAATTCGTCGGGGCGCATCAACATCTGTTTGTAGCCGGTGTGAAAGCCTTCGTAGGGAAGGGTGCGCGTACCCTGTGCTGAGACGAGTTCGAGTTGAGCATCGTAAACGAGCAGGGCGGGAGGCGAATCTCCCGCAGGCGAAGCGTTGGCGATGTTACCGCCGAGCGTGCCGCGATTTTGAATAGCCAGCCCGCCTGTTTCGCTCGCCGCCTGACAGAGCATTGGGAATTCCTCTTGTAGAATTTCGTTGGCCTGCACTTCCGTATAGGTCGTGAGCGCGCCGAGCGAGAGATGCTCGTCCGTCACCTTGATGCCGCGCAGTTCGTCCAGATGCCAGAGGCTGAAAAACTTTCGATGCTGAAGTTTGCCCGCCTCAAACAAGACCATCAAATCCGTCCCGCCCGCGAAAGGACGCCAAACGCCCGGTTCGTCCGAGAGCAGCGCGAGCGCTTCGCTGAAGTCTCGCGGTCGTTTTAACTCATAGCCTGGAAGATAAGCTCTCATGATTTTGCTTCCGTGCTCTGGCAGGCACGGACCACTGCTTCAAAGATTTTCATGTAGCCCGTGCAGCGGCAGAGATTGCCCGCCAGCCCGGTGCGAATCTCCGCATCGTTCGGATTGGGCGTTCGTTCCAGAAGATTGACGGCAGCAATCACCATCCCCGGCGTGCAGATGCCGCACTGTGCGCCGCCGCAAGCGATGAAGGCTTCCTGCACGGCGTGCAACTGCTCGCCACTGGCAACGCCTTCGATGGTCTTAATCTCCGTTCCTTCGATTTGCAGGACGGGAATGAGGCAACTGTTGACCAGCACACCATCAATCAGCACGGAGCAAGCGCCGCACTCGCCTTCCCCACAGCCTTCCTTCGTGCCCGTCAAACGCAACTCTTCACGCAGCACATCGAGCAGCCGCGCCATCGGATAAGCATTGATAGTCCGGCGCTCGCCATTAACGGTGCAAGCTATCTCTACTTTGTGGGAAGCGTCAGCCACGTTCACCTCCCAGAGCTTCAATTAACGATTCAGGCATGAGCGGAATGTGATTGATACTGATTCCCGTTGCATGTTCGATGGCGTTCAGGATGGCGGGCGCTGGCCCGTCCATTGGAAGTTCGCCGATGCCCTTTGCTCCGGCAGGGCCGTAAACGTATGGGTTCTCTTCAAAGAAGACGCGAATTGGAGGAATATCTGCCGCCGTCGGCATGATGTAGTTGGTCATCTGATTATTAATCATGCGGCCATCCTGCCAGACGACCTTTTCAAACAACGTGTAGCCGATGCCCTGCGCCACGCCGCCTTCGATCTGCCCTGCGGCCAGGACAGGGTGAATCACACGACCCACTTCCTGCAAGGCCACGAAATCATCAACGCGCGCTTCGTAGGTCACGGTGTCAACCGTCACCTCGGCGACATAGACAGCCCACGCGTAAGCGCCGTAAGCATCGCCCTCATACTTCTCGTCGTCCCAGTTGATACCGGGCGGCGCTTTATACTTGCTGAAGGATTTGAGCGCACCGTGCTGCTCGATGTAGCTTTGGCAGGCTTTTTGAAACTCCTCGCGTGTGTAATTCTCCCTGAGCAGTCCGGTGCTGGTGAGCGTCTGCTTCAGGCCCAGCACGGCAGACTCGACGAGTTTGCCGACGATCATGGTGGTGCGCGAGGCGACGGTCGGGCCGCTGTTGGGAACGTTGCCGGTGTCGGGCTTGGCGACCTCGATCGAATCGTAATCGAGATGGAGAGCTTCGGCGGCAATTTGTGCGAAGACAGTGTTCGTGCCCTGCCCTATCTCCGTGCTGGCCGCGAGGATTCGCACGCGCCCCTCGCTGGTCGCTTCCGCGCCGACGACGGATTCCAGATATTTCTCGCCAGAGCCTGTGAAGCCTGCGCCGTGCATGAACGTGGCGAAACCGATGCCCTTCTTCTGCCGCGAATTTTGATTCGACTCCGCGAACTGCTTCTGCTTCGCTTGATAATCGGTCAACTCGAAGGCGCGATTCAGCAACCCTTCCAGATCAACTTTTTCGTGGATGACCTGGCTGGTCGCCGTCGTCTCGCCTTCGTGGATAAAGTTGCGGCGGCGCAACTCTTCCGGGCTGAGACCGAGTGTTTGCGCGACCTTGTTCAGGTGACGTTCGAGCGCGAAGATGCTTTGCGGCGCACCGAAGCCGCGAAACGCTCCATGCGGCGGCATGTTCGTCGCCACGGCGCGGCTCTTGATGCGGACGTTCGGGCAGAAGTACGGCCCGGCAGCGTGAATCGTTCCGCGCGACAGCACGACCGCAGAGAGCGTGGCATAAGCTCCGCCGTCAACGACGAAATCTATCTCCATGCCGAGCAGTTTTCCTTCGCGCGTGACAGCCGTGCGATGCTTCGTCCATGAAGGATGGCGCTTGGTCGTCGCAGACATATCTTCCGCGCGGTCGTAAACGATCTTGACGGGGCGACCGGATTTCCACGCGAGCAAAGCGGCGTGACCGGCGATCATCGAAGGATACTCTTCCTTGCCGCCGAAGCCCCCGCCCGTCTCGACCTGCACGACACGAATCTTGTCTTCAGGGAGATTGAACAACTTCAGCAGCGCCTTGTGAACGTAATACGGGCACTGCATCGAACCCCAAACAGTCACGCCGTCTTCGGGAGCGGCAATCGCAATCACTCCATTGTTCTCGATGTAAAGCTGCTCCTGCGCGCCCGTCTCATATTCGCCTTCGACGATGAAATCGGCTTTTCCCCAGACTTCGTCAACGTTGCCCTTCTCGACATGGTAAGACTTGAAGACGTTATCCTCGCCCCAGATAATCTCTTTCTTGTTAACTGAATCTTTGAGCGAGAAGATGGGGGGCAGCGGCTCGATTTCCAGACGAACGTGGCGGCGCGCTTCTTCAAGCAGGTACTTGTCCGGGTGAGCGAGCAACACGACAGGCTCTTCCGGGTGGTTGACGAACTCGGCGGCTAGATAAGGTTGATCCATCAAGATGAGTGCGACGCAGTTTTCTCCCGGAATGTCTTTGGCTGTGACGACGACGAATTCGTCCCAGGGGATGTCGCCTTCAAACGAAATGTTTTTGATGCGGCCACGCGCGCTCGCGCTGCGGACGGTCGTGCCGTAAAGCATCTCCGGGAAATGTAGATCGTCTATGTAGCGCGATTGTCCGGTAACTTTATCGCGGCCTTCTTTGCGCGGCACGGGCTGTCCGACGAGTTGCATCTGAATTTTTCCGTTCTTTAACCGACGAACGAGCTGGCGATGCGCGTCGTGATCGCATCAAACGTTGCTCGCTCCTGTTCGTCATACTCAAGAATGAACGTCTTGAAAACGTCGCCTCTCAGGAGCGTCTTCTGGTAGAAAATTTTTCCGTTCTCAGTTCCCGAAACGACAAACATATTGCGTTTCAAAATCTTGTACGTCACCGAGCGATTCTCCTGAGCCGATTGAAACTCATCTTGCAGACTTCGATCCAGGCGGTGTGAGCCGAACGCCGTCAGGCTGGCGCTGCCATCTCTGGAAACGAATTTTTGCCCGTCGCCGTTGGTGGGTTCGCCCTGCGGGATGAGAAGTCCAACCGGGTAAGCGATGGAGAATCCATAGCGAGCGTTCGTGTATGTTCGATAGGTGACGCGTTGATTGATGAAAGATGGCGTGGCGCTGGTTCGATTAATTTCAGGCGGCGCGAATGATTGAGAGAAGAATCGCTCAGACTTAACGTTTGAGCCGCCCAACAGAAGACTTAAGACGATTGAAAGAGTCAGGTGGGACATCAAAAGAACGTTCCTCCAGCTTGGTTTGTTTTCCGGCACTTCAGAAAGCGTGCGCCTACTTTACAACGACTTCGCCCTGTTATGAAAACCTTCCGTAAAATTTCTTCAAGTTCAAAGACTCTGAATCGGGCTGGCGTCCGTATATTTGCTATGGAAGGTGATATTCTAGCGCACGCCGCCCGGCGCAAGATAGCAATGCTGATACCGGAGTTGCTCGGTCTGGCGCAAACTTCGGAAGGCACGCAAACACAAGGTAGCGCAACGCGAACCATGTCGCTCGCAGCCGGAACCCGACTGGGCCGCTACGAAATCCACTCGCTTCTGGGCGAAGGTGGGATGGGCGAAGTTTATCTGGCCGAAGACAGGCAACTGGAACGCACCGTCGCCTTGAAGGTTCTGCACGACGAGGTCGCGGCTGACCCGCAAAGGATGCGCCGCTTCGTGCAGGAGGCCAAGACCACTTCGGCATTAAACCATCCAAACATTCTCACCGTTCACGAAGTCGGACAGGCTGACTCGGTGCATTTCATCGCCACAGAGTTTATTGACGGCATCACCTTGCGCGAGCGCGTCGTGCGCGGAAAGATGGAAGCGTTAGAGACGCTGGATGTCGCTTTGCAGGTAGCCGCCGCGCTCACGGCGGCCCACGCAGCCGGAATCGTTCACCGCGACATCAAGCCGGAGAACATCATGCTCAGGCCGGACGGCTACGTGAAAGTCCTGGACTTCGGCATCGCCAAGCTGACCGAGAAGCTCAATCTGAAGCAGGATGCCGGACAGGATGCTCAAGACTCTTCAAGCCGACCCGCTCCGGCTGAAGCAAGCTCGATCAATCAAGAACGCCACAACGACGAAGCGCCGACGATTTTTCGCGGCAACACCGAATCGGGCATGTTGATCGGCACGGCTCGCTACATGTCGCCGGAGCAGGCCAGAGGATTTAAGGTTGACGCGCGCACGGACATTTTCAGTTTTGGCGCGGTGCTCTATGAAATGCTCGCCGGGCGCGTGGCCTTCAAAGGTCGCGACAGCGGCGAGATCATCGCTTCCATCTTAAAGAGCGAGCCGCAGCCGTTGTCCCGGTACGCGCCCTTTGTGCCCGCAGAGCTTGAGCAGATTGTCAGCCGTGCGCTGGCGAAAGGCCGCGCGCAACGCTACCAGACCGTTCATGAGATGACGCAAGACCTGCGCGCGCTCAGGCAGGAGCTTGAATTCAAGGCCAAGCTCAACAGCGCATCGCAGCAAAGCTCCAGCAGCCTTGAGAGAGCTTCGAAGCGCGCCGCTCAATCCTCAGATTCGGCTCAAGCGCAAAGCATCAGCTTCCAACCCGGCTTCGTTTCGCTCGAAATTAAAAATAACATTCCGGTTCAGCCGACACCGCTCATCGGGCGCGAAGAAGAACTCGCGCTGATTCAACATCTGCTTCGTCGCAATGACGTGCGGCTGCTGACGCTGACCGGGCCGGGCGGCGCAGGCAAGACGCGCCTCGGAGTTGAGGCGGCCAGCAGTTTGTTCAATGAATTTCCCGATGGTGTTGTCTTTGTCGCTCTCGCTTCGATCAGCACGCCCGAACTCGTCGCCTCTGCCGTCGCGCAAACCTTCGGCATCAAGCAAAGCGGGGCGCTGCCGCTCATCGAAACTCTCAAGCAAACCTTGCGCGGCAAACGTCTTCTGCTTCTCATGGACAACTTCGAGCAGGTGCTGGCCGCCGCACGGCTTGTGTCCGGGCTACTGGCGGCCTGCCCTGAACTCAAGATTCTGGTAACGAGCCGCTCGCCGTTGCATCTACGCGGGGAGCGCGAGTTCGAAGTGCCGCCGCTGGCGCTTCCCCGTTTATCCGAATCAACGTCTGTCGAAACTCTCTCGCAGTACGCGGCCATTGCACTCTTCATCGAACGCGCAATTGCTATCCAGCCCGAATTCACTCTGACGAACGAAAATGCACGCGCGGTGGCAGAGGTCTGCATTCGTCTTGACGGTCTGCCTTTAGCCATCGAGTTGGTCGCCGCGCGGCTCAAGCTGCTTTCGCCTGCCGAGATATTAACGCGGCTTGAGCATCGGCTGGCGCTGTTGACCGGAGGCGCAAAAGATTTGCCGAGACGGCAGCAAACGATGCGTAAGACAATCAGTTGGAGCTACGACATGCTTGGCCGAAGCGAGAAGAAGCTGTTTCGCAGGCTCTCCATCTTTGTCGGCGGTTGCACGCTCCCGGCTGTCGAAGCAATCTGCGGCGATGCGCTTGGGATTGACATGCTGGACGGACTCGCCTCGTTGGTTGACAAGAGCATGCTCAAACCACAGGAGCAATCGAAAGCCGGGAAGCGTTTCAAGATGTTTGAGACCATCAGAGAGTTCGGACATGAGCAACTGCTGGCAAGCGGAGAGATAGAAAAGTTGCAGCGACGACACGCCCTTTTCTTCCTCGATCTGGCGGAGCGCGCAGAGCCGCTTCTGACCGGGCCGGAGCAGGTCGTCTGGCTCGAACGACTTGAGAGCGAGCATAACAATTTTCGCGCGGCGCTGCGCTGGGCAGAGGCTTGCGGAGAAAAAGAGATCGGCTTGCGTATGGCCGCAGCGATGTACCGATTCTGGGAAGTGCGCGGCCATCACAGCGAGGGACGCGATTGGCTCGTCGAGTTGCTCAAAGATAGCGACAAGGTTTCCAATCCGGTACGCGCCAGAGCATTCCTGCGGGCGGGCGGGCTTGAGCGAGATCATGGGAATTACGAACAGGCGTTGCTGCTCTTTCAAAACGGTCTGACGCTTTATCAGGAGTTGAGCGACAGGTGGGGCGTTGCCGCGACGCTTAACGGCCTCGGCGATATGGCGCATCAGCAGGCTAATTATAATGAGGCGACGACGCGCTATCAGGAAGCCCTCGTTCTTTTCAAAGAGATCGGCAATCAGCAAGCGGTCTCTTACGTGCTCAACAATCTCGGAAATGTGGCGAGAGATCAGGGCGACTATGAGCGCGCGTCTGAAATCCACGAAGAAGCCCTCGCCATCTTCCGCAACTTAGGCGATAAACGCGCGCTCGCAACATCGCTCTTTAATCTAGGCGAGGTCGCGCAATACAAGGGCGACTACGAGCGAGCCGCAGAGCTACAGAATGAAAGCCTCGTGCTCAAACGAGAGGTCGGCGATAAGCGCGGCATCATGTTTTCACTCGCCAATCTGGGAGACATCGCGCGCGGTCAGGAAGATTACAGTCGCGCGGCAAAGCTGTACGAAGAAAGCCTCGCGCTCTGCCGCGAGATAGGCGACAAGCGCGGCGTCACCTTCTGTCTGGAAGGCTTGGCCGAAGTCGCCAGCACGCAGCACGCCTTCGAGCGCGCCGCGCAATTGTTCGGAGCAGCCGAAGCCCTACGCGAAGCGATTGGCGCGCCCCTACCAAACGTCGAGCGCGCCGACTATGAGCACTGGCGTGAGGCCGCACGCGCGGGGCTGGATGAAGAAACTTTCACGGACCTCCGGGCGCGGGGGCACGAAATGAATCTGGAACAGGCGATTGCTTACGCTTTGGAGTTACCGAAGGATGAATAATCTAGAGGAGCATCGCGCGTGGATGAAAGCGTTGAACGTATTTTCGATAATCCGCAATCTCACGCGCAACGCGATCATTGTCCCAGCCGAGATATTTTTGGGCTAACTTTGCGGCAGCTTCGACCGCATCCAGCCCCGTCGTCGCGTTCATCCCTACCAGCGTACGCCGCATCAGGCAATCGGTGAGAGTCTGCGCCATCTCCTGACAAAATGAAAAGAGGACTTCTGCGCCAATCGCTCCGGTCTGCGAGTTGAATGGCTTCAATAGTTCAACATCGCTGGACGCAAGCTCTAACACCTCCTTTGCCCGCGTACCGTAGATTTTGAGGAGTCGTTCGGCGACGGCTACCGGTAAATGGCTTTCAGCCTTGAACTGATCAACGAACGAAGCGACGTTCTCAGCCGACGCGCCCGGCAAGAATTCTTCTGCCGTTCTGCACACGGGCCGTTCTCTTCCGAGCTTTTTGAAGAGCAGGTCAACGGCTTGCTCCGAGAGATTCCGGTAGGTGGTCAGCTTCCCACCAACGATTGAGGCGAAGCCGCGAAGAGCCGGAGCATGGTCGCGTATAAAATGCCTGCGGGTGATGCTCGTCGGGTCGCGATCCTTCCGGCACGGCAGCGGCCTGACGCCTGAATAGGTATAGCGGATTGCGTCACGATTCAGGCGCGCCTGCGGAATCACGCGGTTCGTTTCGTTGAGCAGATAATCAATCTCCGTGTCCTCTGCTGTGACCTCGTCCAGATTTCCGCTGTAAGGCAAGTCGGTTGTTCCGATGAGATATGCTCCGTTCCAGGGAATGATGAAGAATGGCCGCCCATCTTCCTGTGCTTCGACATACAGAGCATCGGCGGGTGCGCCAATGAATTCGTCAACGACGAGATGGCTGCCCTTCGTTCCACAGATCAAGCGGTCGGTGCGGCGATTCGTGCCCATTATTAACACTTCATCTACCCACGGGCCGGACACATTCACTGTGACGCGAGAGCGCGCAACGTGGGTGGTTTGGCCGAGGACATCCGTAAACTCCAAGCCACGCACCTCGTCATTCTCGACAATAAACTTATCCACGCGCGCGTAAGTCAGAATCGTAGCCCCATGCTGAGATGCAGAAAGCGCGTTCTCGAAGACAAGCCGTTCGGCATACTCGATCTGGGCGTCGTAGTAAACGAATGCGCCGCGTAAGCCTTCCGGGTTGAGGCCGGGGGCGCTGGTGAGGGCTTCTTCACGCGAGAGCATGTGATGATGAGCGAGAGATTTGTCGAAGGAGATGAGGTCGTAAGCGATCATGCCTGCCCGGATGATGAGTTTGCCCCGCCTTGCTTTCTCGTAGACGGGGATCAGCATGGGCAGGGGCTTGACGAGATGCGGCGCGATTCGCAGCAGCCGCTCGCGCTCTCTGAGAGACTCACGAACCAAACCAAGCTCGCCGTGCTCAAGATAACGCAGCCCGCCGTGAATCAGCCGCGTTGACCAGCTTGTCGTCCCGGAGGCGAGGTCTCCCTTATCCATCAGGAGAACTTTCAGCCCGCGCATCGCCGCGTCGCGGGCGATGCCTGCGCCGTTGATGCCTGCACCGATGACGATCACGTCGAAAGTTTGGTTTTCAGTATCAGGCGGATTACGTCTCACGATGATTTAATCTTGAATGAAAGGTATAGGAAAGCAGGGATGAGGGATGAGAGATGAAAGGCGAAGGATGAACGCGGAACGATGAACGATGAACTGTTCTTAATTCCGCGTTCAGCATTCCTCCTTCATCGTTTCTTCTTCATCCCTCATCCCTCATCCCTGCCTTTCAATGTTCCTCCCAATCTTTAGCTCGCTCAACGGCCTTGAGCCAACGACCGTACAGTCGCTCCCTTTCCGCTTCCTTCATCTGCGGCTCAAAGCGCCGGGCGACTTTCCATTTCGCGTCCAACTCTTCCCTGCTCTCCCAGAATCCGACGGCCAGCCCCGCAAGGTAGGCTGCGCCGAGCGAGGTAGTCTCCGTAATCTGTGGCACTTCGACGGGGACATTGAGAATGTCCGCTTGAAACTGCATCAGAAAATTGTTCGTGACAGCGCCGCCGTCCGCTCGAATCTCCTTCAGCTTAATCCCCAAAGCTTGTTCCATCGCCTTTACAACATCGCGCGTCTGGTAGCACATACTTTCAAGCGCGGCGCGCGCCAGATGCGCCCGCGTCGTCCCGCGAGTGATGCCTGTGATTGTGCCGCGTGCGTAAGCGTCCCAGTGCGGCGCTCCCAGTCCGACCAGAGCCGGAACGAAATACACCCCGCCGTTCGACTCCACAGACTTCGCCAGCACCTCTGTCTCACCGGCAGCTTTGATAATTTGTAAACCGTCGCGCAGCCATTGAACGGCAGCGCCCGTGATGAAGATTGCGCCCTCCAAAGCATACTCGACAGGCTCGTCCCCGATGCCCCAGGCAATCGTCGTCAGCAATCCTTCCCTGCTCACGACAGCCTCTCGTCCCGTGTTGAGCAGGATGAAAGAGCCTGTGCCGTAAGTATTCTTCGCCAAACCTTCGCCGTAACAAGCCTGCCCGAAGAGCGCCGCCTGTTGATCGCCCGCGATCCCGGCGACCGCGACACTTTCTCCGAAGAAGCTGGCCGGGTCCGTGTAGCCGTAAACATAAGCGGAGGGTTTTACATTCGGCAAGATGGCTTCCGGCACACCTAGAATTTCCAATAGCTCCTTGTCCCAGCAGAGTTCTTGAATGTTGTACATCAGAGTGCGCGAGGCGTTCGAGTAGTCCGTGATGTGCGATTGTCCTCCGGTGAGCTTCCAGACCAGCCATGAGTCAATCGTCCCGAAAGCAATCTCACCATTTTCCGCGCGCTGCTTTAGTCCATCAGTGTTTTCCAGCAGCCACTTCACTTTCGTCCCTGAAAAGTAGGCGTCAACGACGAGGCCGGTCTTTTCGCTGAAGACATCTTCCAGCCCCTGCGCTTTCAGATCATCGCAGATGCCAGCCGTGCGGCGATCCTGCCAGACGATTGCCTTGCCGATAGGTTGCCCCGTCTTTCTATCCCACAGCACACTCGTCTCTCGCTGGTTGGTGATTCCGATGGCTTTGATTTCGGACGCCTGAATGTTCGCCTTCGAGAGCGCTTCGGAGACGAGATTGATGCTGACTGTCCAAATTTCCTCCGCGTCATGCTCAACCCATCCGGGCTTCGGGTAATACTGTGTGAACTCCGAATAGGCAAGGGCTTTGATATTCGCGTCGTGGTCGAAGATGAGAACTTTCGTGCCCGTCGTTCCCTGGTCAATCGCCAGTATGTATCCATTCATCATCCAAATCCTCTGTATCAGCCCCGGAGGGGCGGGCATATCAGTAGCCCATGACGTAAGTCATGGGAAGAGACGACGATTTAATTCGACAAGCCCTGAAGGGGCGGCATATTATGTCGCCCCTCCGAGGCTACAAAATATCTCGGCTACTTTCACTAAGGGGAAACGAATTTGAAAAGCACGCGGCGCAGTTTAGCAGTTCTGGTTCTTCTGACAATCCTTTCCGCGCTTCTACAAGCGCAGCAAGGGCCACCCAAAGAGGCTGGGCCATTTCGCCAACCCGATCTCACAGAGATTATCGGACTCGACCCGACCATCCGTCTGGACATTCGCTACGCTACCAAGAATAACTTTCTGGGTCGTTCGGTCTACAAGCAGGCACGCGCCTTTCTTCAACGTCCGGCGGCTGAAGCACTCGTGCGCGTTAACGCGGCTCTCAGACGGCAAGGCTACGGGCTTGTCATCTTCGACGGTTATCGTCCTTGGGCTGTGACGAAAACCTTCTGGGACTCGACACCCGTAGATAAGCGTGAGTTCGTGGCTGATCCGAGCAAGGGTTCGCGCCACAATCGCGGCTGCGCGGTGGATTTGACCATGTTCGACCTCAAGACGGGCAAGCAGGTCACGATGCCGAGCGAATACGACGAGATGACCGAACGCTCGCACATCAACTATCAATGCGCCATGCCGGAAGCGCGCCGCCTGCGCGACCTCTTGAGAGCCGCGATGGAAGCCGAAGGCTTCGCCGTCTACGAGCCGGAATGGTGGCACTATGATTATAAAGACTGGCGCGAGTATCCGATTCTCAACATCAAATTCAAGGAGATTGCTCGCACAACTCAATCTTCGCGTTAGAATATTTTTCGCCTATCACTTTCAAACTCGGGAGGGATAAAACAATGAACACCCTTTTCTCTGTTCTTTTGACCGTGTCGTCTTTGTTTGGATTAGCCGGAATGGAGTCTGCAAAAATCAAAGCGACGGATTTGCAGCGATTGATGGGCGCACAATGGAAGGGCGCTTTGACTTATCTGGATTACCAAAACAACAAGAAAGTTTCGATTCCCTCGAACCTGACCGTGACGCGATCAAGTCGGGACAAGCTATCGTGGATTTTTGAATTTCAATATCCGAAGGAGCCACAGGCAAACAATCGGGAAACGATCACGCTGGCGAAAGACGGAAAAACGCTCAGCGGTGAAACGGTAATTGAGAGAACACTGCTGGCAGACAAAACACTAAGAATAGTGACCGAGAAAAGCGGTCCTGATAATGACAAGAAGGCTTTGTTTCGGTTCACCTATTTATTAAGCGACACAAAATTCTCCATCAAGAAGGAAGTGAGATACGAAGGGACAACGGAGTATTTCGAGAGAAACGAATACGTGTGGACAAGATGAGAGGTTGCGGGCGACGCTCCCATCTAACAAGGCGGCCAGCGTCAGGCATCCGGAGAGCAACCCGTTGGTGAAACAAAGCGATTGTGCCCGCTCGTATAAGCGTCAAATAGGAGGTTCACCGCGATGTACTGTCCCCGGTGCGCAGCACAAAATCTCGACGACGTAAAGTTTTGTCGCGCTTGCGGCACAAACCTTGAGACCGTCGCTCTGGCGCTTTCCGACCAACACCATCCCGCCAGGCTGAGCAGAGATAAAGACGAAGAGCCGGAGACTGAACAGAGTTGGCTGGACAAGCGGCGCGAAGGGATGGACGGCATCGTTAAAGGAACGGGGCTGATGGGAGCGTCGCTCCTGATAGGCATCGCTCTGGGTTTGTTCAGCAATGCACCGGACTGGATAATCATCTGGGCAGCGCTCGCCGGATGGATGGCGTGCTGGGGATTCATCTCGCTGGTCTCAGGCATCGGCGCTCTCGCGGAGTCCAGATTCCTGCGTCGCCAGTTGGGGCAAACAACCAACGGAGATACCACTCCGACAGCCCAAACGTTATCGTCTGCCGCTCAAAGAATGCTTCATGACGCGCTGGATGTTCCCAAGCCATCTCCTCCACCAAGCGTCACTGAAAATACGACAAAACCTCTGAACAAGCAGCACCAGCAAGGGAGATCAGGGATAAAGACAGGAAACAGTATCTTGAATGGTTGAATAGAAAGCCTAAGTGAGCATGATGGCGACTGACAACAATACGCAGCGGAGAGTGACGATTGAGGAAGCGATGGCGCGTGTGCCAAGCCCGGACGGCAAACGCTTCGCTACGGTTTTGGAGCATGGCAGCTTGAGCGTAGAAATTTATGCTCCGCGCGGAGTTGACCCACAGCAGCCGCATACGCGTGATGAAGCGTATATCGTCGTGCAGGGCAGCGGCGAGTTTATCAATGGCGAGAGCCGCGAAGCCTTCACGCCCGGAGATTTCCTGTTTGTTCCGGCGGGAGTCGAGCACCGGTTTATAAACTTTACGGACGACCTCATCGTGTGGGTAATCTTCTACGGCCCGGAAGGCGGAGAGGCCGGGACCGAATAGCCAGCCTTTACTTAGCGGGCATAGCTTCAATTCTTTCCAGTACCTGCTGAAACTGCTCCGGGGGCAGACGGACGTAGCCGTGAAATGGATTGTCGAGCGCGACGATCAGAAAGAGGATGAAGGCAATCTCGCCCGCCAGCGCCGCTGTCATCAAAGCCTGCGACCTGATGCTCTTGACACCGAAGAAATAGGTGAAGGCGATCATAATCAACCCGCCGCCCCATAGCAGAACCTGAATCACCGCCGGAATGTCGTCTGCGCTGGCATGCACGCGAAGCCTGCGGCTATCGCTCATCTCGTTCAAACGATCAAGCGACTCGGCATAGAGCGCGTTCTCGCGATTTGTCTGCGGATCAATCTCCCTGTAAATCTGCCACAAATTATCTATCGTCGCCTGCGTTTTCTGGCTCGCCCGCCCATGCGACATAGTCTCCCATTCATCATCAATCACCGATCTGCCGTAGCCGCGAAGTCCTTCCAGCATACGTTGCTGCACCGGGTCGGGAAAGCCCTGCGCCATCCGCGAGAGGTCGTTCAGTTGATTCGCTTCCCTCTCGACAATGGTCTTGGCATCCCCGAACTGACTCCAGACAGCAACCACGACAAACGCCAGCAGGACGGCATAGATTGCGCCCAGTACCCCGATGATGAAACCTGCGACCTCGTGCTGCGTTTCGAGAACCGGCAACGGAACTCTGCGCCGCACCAGACGCAGGCCCAGATGCGCCAGCAGCACGCTCGTCCCGACGATCACAAAGCCCAGCAGCAACGTTTGCATACTTTGCCTGAAAAAACTGTCAGAGAAGAATTAGACAGGAAAGATGGACAGGATAAAGGGAAGAAGATTCAATCTCCTTTGATTGGTCTTGTCTTCTTAGTCTTGCTAATCCTGTTAATCCTGTCTATCTCTTCCCGGTTTTCTTAGTGACTCTAACTACTAAAGAGCACGCGCTCTTTACAGATGATATTTTTCGGATCATAGGCTGGCTGCCACCACTTAACTTTCGCGTCGCTTCCCTGAAGGCAGAGCGGGCTTGAGGAGGTCGCCGCTTTCATGTTCGCGCGAAAGTGATAGTGATCCACCAGGCGGATGGCTTCAATCCCGTAGGCTGAGGCGACTTCTGCGTCGTAGATCGCTAGCAGGTTATCGCCGTTTTGCATCTCGCCGCCGGACGCGAGATTTGAAGAGCCGGTGAAGACCGCCGGATTGTCGCCATTGAAATCCACGACGACGAACTTATCGTGAATCACAATGCCGGAGCCTCCGCTGTACTCGTCCTGAAACGGCGGTGGGACTTTCCCCTTCAAGTAACTGAACGGGACGATGAGGCCATCCGACTGTCCGGGCCGATAGACCTTGATGCCGCCGCTCGTCTGCGTCATGCCATAGGAGAAAATCTTCTTTCCCGGCAGGGCTTTGAGGTCATCCATGACGCCACCGCCGCCACCAAGCTGCATCACGGCGAAAAGGACAGAGCTTTTGGCTTTCTGAATCGCGTCGGCCACCTTGTTCAGAGAAACGTTGCCGGTCTTGTGCGGCGAAAAGCAGACGGAGAACTTAGGCAACCCGTTGACAGCAACGTCGTGCCAGTCTTTCGCTATGTCCGAGCTTTTGAACTTCGCCGCATCCGTGAACGCTTGATCGAAAGCCTGCCCGTAAAGCTCAGCCGTTGTCGGGTCGTCAAAGACGAGGATGTTGTTCGCCTGAACGTATAGCCCGCGCACGGAGAAGTTTGCCGAGCCGGTCAAGACCTTGACGGCTTTTCCATTCTTCTTCTGAATCATCACCTTGTTATGCGCGAAGCGTTGGAAGTGTCCCTGCTTGACGTTGTTAGCTCCGGCAGATTTGACGAGCAGTTTGTGCGCGTCAATCTCCAGCGCGCCCTTCTTCGTGTGCAGCGGCGCGTTGTCCAGAAAGGCGCGCAGGCGGATGCCCAGCTTCTGCATCGCGCGCACAAAATCCGGCTCGTCCAGATCATAGGCGAAGAGGTCTACCGTGACGCTCTTATCCGTTAGACACTCATTAACGAAATCAAAGACCATCTTGCGCGCGTGAGACCCCAGCCATTCATATTGCTGGCAATATGGCTTCGTATCGTAATCCAGCGTTTTCGTCGCGGGTCGGATGGGCGCATTCTTGAAGAGGTCTGTGTAAGCTTGCGACGAAAGATAGCCGCGCGTGTAGCCGAAATCAAATGCCCCGACTTTGCGCGGCTCAATCTCAAGGGAAACGTCAACGGTCGGTCCGGGGGTCAGCTTGTCGCCCTTGTCAAAGTACATCGCGGTCACGTCGTAGCGGAAATCTCCGGGCTGCATCTCTTCCGGGATGTCAATCCAGCGAAACTTTTGAAAAGGAGCCTCGCTCGACGGATGCCCTTCCATCTCCTCCGTCTTTGTGTCTGCGGTAACAGTGCTTGCAAACCCGAGCCTGTTGGGAAGATAGATGGACTTACCATCGGGCGCAGTGCGTTTGATCGCGAAACCCGCCAGATTTTTGGTCTTTCCTTTATCCACATTGAAGGCCAGCAGAGCCGAGCCAACGCCGCGATATACTTTAACGGTCAGGCCATCTTTCGTCGCCGAATTATGAAGCCCTTTAGTTGTCTTTGCCGCTTTCTTTGCTTTAGCCATTACAAACTATCTCCTTCGATAGATGAGACTCTCAATTACTTTTGATGAAAAGCGCCCTGACCGGACAAGCTGTTGAGTGGGCCAACAGGCTTGAGGCTCTCGTTAGCAGGAAAGCCGGAGAAAATCAAAGAGACGATATTCCGGCCATCCGGGGATGTCAACCAGATTGTGATGAAGCAGGTATGCGGAGAGCGCCGGGAGCGACTCGCAAGCCTTTACAGGACAGTTGACCACTGCTCTGTTATCTTCGCTTAACCGGGAAAAGGAATCTCAGCATCGGCCCAACTCTCGCAGCCCACGCGCGCTCGTTATGCTCCGCGCCCTCGGCTTCGAAGTATTTCAAGTTCACACCTTGCTTCCATCCTTTGGCAAGGAGCGCATCGCGCAGCAGCCGCGCATCTTTCGTCGTCGCTTCGTCCGCTCCCTTATTGCCGCCTTCTTTCGTTCCGATGTCGAGCCAGATACGTAATCGCGGCGACGTGTTCAGAGCTTCCACCTCACGCAAAATCATTTTCTTATCCCACCAAACCGAGGGCGAGACGACCGCCACACGGCCAAACGTCTGCGGGTATTTGAGCGCCAGATGAAGCGAGACCAGACCGCCGAGAGACGAGCCGCCCAGTCCTGTGTTGCTCGCGTCGGAGAGCGTGCGGTACTCGGCATCTATGAAGGGCTTGAGTTCCTCGACGAGCATCTGGCCGTAAAGCTCTGCCTTGCCGCCCATGTCGTGCGCGGCGTCGCGGGTCGGAGTGTACTCATCCACACGCTCTTTGCCCGTGTTGTAGATGCCGACGATGATGACAGGTGCAATCGCTCTTGCTTTGATTAACGTCTGCGCCGTTTCGTCAACCTGCCACTCCGCGCCCTTGATGAACGAGGTCGCGCCGTCAAACAAATTCTGCCCATCGTGCAGGTAGAAGACGGGATAACGCTGCCTCTTGTTCTTCTCGTAGCCCGGCGGCAGGTAAACGAGCACGTCTCGATCACTCGGCAGGAATTTCGAGTGAAAACTCTTGTGCGTGCGAAATTCGCCGGAGAGCGTATGCTGTTCCTGTCTGAAGCCGGAGGGCCATGACACGCTGGCCGCGACAAAGATTAGAGTCAGTGCTGCAAGGGGTAACGATGCTCTGTACATTCAGGCTCCTTCAAGGAAGATTTCGGAGTTTTCGTCATTGTCCGGCAAATGAAACCGGATAATACCATAGAGCAGTTCACCACAAAGACGCAGAGAAGGCGGAGATAGCACGGAGGAAAGCAATCTCAAATTCGGAATCTTAAATCTCAAAGCGCTGTCCCCTCTGCGTTCTCTGTGTCTGCGGTGGTGAATCGCCCTTTGCGCTATATTCGAGATTGAATGAAACCCAACTGAGCGGAAAAGACCTGTTGCAGCTTACGCAAGAGAGGTGTAATTTATGCACCGACACGCTCAAGGGGAAAACGGGTTTCAATTCCGGCAGATAAAACGGAGGCAGCCTCACCATCGGACTTGCACACACGGGCTGCATCGCGTCACCACATATCTTCACCCAATCGGCGCTGCACAATGCTCACTTTGGTGCGAACCGACTGATACCGAAAGAGAGGACATTATGGCTTGGGACGCAGCACAGTTTAAGAAAGACCTGACTCAAAAAGTGGGAGCGTTCGACAAAGAAGGGACGACCGCGCTCTGCAAGAAACTTATCACCCACATTTCGCAGAGCGCCGAACCTTATCCGGCTAAAGAAGCAGCGGGCGTGCTGGACCTCCTACGCAAAAAGCGGATGTTCAACTTGATGCAGAACATCGCCGACGCGCTGATTATGTCAGGACAGAACGCGCCGAAGGTTCGCCGCCTGTATGCTCAATGTTTGATAGATCAGGGAAACATGACTGCGGCTCTCGGCATCCTCGATGCTCTCATCAATGACACTCAAAACGACGCGGACGAGAACGCGGAAGCACGCGGTCTAAAAGGGCGTCTGTATAAACAGCTCTACGTCAATGCGAAGGACCCTGCCAGTGAGCGCAGCAAACTGAACATGGAGCGCGCCGTGCGCACCTATTTCGAGGTTTACGAATCCGACCCGGAAAAGCATTTCTGGCATGGCATCAACGTCGTCGCGCTGCTGCTTCGCGCCCTTCGTGATAGCTTTAAGCTCGAAGGTTTCCCCGCTCCTGAAAAGTTGGCTCAGGACATTCTGACGGCAATCGAGAAGAAAAACGAAAACGAAGAGGCAAAATACTGGGACTTCGCCACCGCTTCAGAAGCCTGCGTTGCGCTCAACAAGCCCGAGGAGACAATCTCGTGGATGGGCGAATACTTCAAGGCAGTTTACGCGGACGCTTTTGAGTTAGCCAGCACGCTCAGGCAATTTGAAGAGGTTTGGCAACTCGACATGACTTCGGAGATTGGCAAGCTCCTCCTGCCAACTCTGCGCGCTGAGTTGCTGAAACGCGAAGGCGGGGAACTGGAACTCAGCGTCCAAGACCTCAAACCGAAAAATCAGGAGCAAACGCCAGACAAGCAGAATTATGAGAAGGTGTTCGGCGCTGATTCCTTCCAAACTTACGAGTGGTATAAAGTTGGCGAAGCCAGATGCCGGGCGGTCGCACGAATCGGGCGGGTTGCGTCGCAAGGGCATGGCACAGGCTTTCTGATTAAAGGCTCGGAGTTACACGAGAATTTCGGCAGCGATCTGGTGCTCATCACCAATGCACACGTCGTCAGCGACGACCCAAAGATCATCGCGCAATACGGCTCACTTCAGCCGCACGAAGCCGTCATTACATTCGAGGCGCTCGGCACGAAAAAGTACAAGGCCATTAAGCTGCTGTGGACTTCCCCGCCACACGAGTTTGATGCAACCGTCCTGCAAATGGATCAAGCGGTTGACAAACCGGACATCTATCCGCTGGCTCAAGCCTTGCCGATTATCGAACCATCGGCGCGCGTCTACATCATCGGACATCCGGCGGGCGGAACTCTATCGTTCTCGCTTCAGGACAATGCGCTGCTCGCCCATAAAGACCCGCCCGGCAAGGTTCACTATCGAACTCCGACCGTCGGCGGGAGTTCCGGCAGCCCCGTCTTTAATCGAAACTGGGATTTGATCGCGCTTCATCACAGCGGAGACATGACCATGCCGAAGCTCGACGGGACGGGAACTTATCAGGCTAACGAGGGAATCTGGATTAGAGCGATTATCAAAGCAATCGCAGCATCCGCACCTCCCAAGCTAACTAATACCGCGAAGAAGTCAGCGAAGAAAGCTACGAAGAAAACGGCGAAGGAATCTGCCGGGAAGGCGGCGAAGAAGGCCGCGAAGGCTAAAGGAAAGAACCCGTAGGATTGAGAGGAGTAGCAAAGATGGCGGCAGCCCTTGTCCCGCACGGCCCTAAAGGAAATTTTCTGCTCGGCGTGATGCCGGAGTTTAATCGCGATTCGCTGGCCTTTCTCGAAAGATTAGCCCGCGATTACGGAGACGTTGTTCGCACGCGGTTCTTTTACGTCCCCGCTTACTTTCTCTATCATCCAGACCACATCGAATACGTGCTGGCGACCAATAACCGCAACTTCATCAAGCCGCTCTCTTTTCGCACTCCCTTTTTCAACCGGCTGGTCGGCAACGGGCTGTTAACAAGCGAGGGTGAATTCTGGCGACGCCAGCGCCGTCTGGCCCAGCCCGCTTTCCACCGCGAGCGCATCAGCGCCTATGCGCGCATTATGGTCAGAGACACTGAAGAGATGCTCACGACCTGGCGCGACGGCGAGATACGCGACACACACCGCGACATGATGCGACTGACGATGGAAGTTGTGACGCACACGCTCTTCAATGCCAACGTCTCGGACGACGCAGACAAGGTGGCACGGGCGCTCGCTATCCTCGTCGAGCCTTTCAGTTCTCAGGCCACGCTCAAGTGGATTCTGGATAACCGCCTGCCGACGCCGACCAATCGCCGTTTTCATAAAGTGGCGGCGCAGTTGGACGAAGTAGTTTATCGTATCATCGGCCAGCGTCGCGCGGGCAACGGGCAGGATCAGGGCGATTTGCTCTCCATGCTGCTACAGGCGCACGACGAAGACGGCAGCCAGATGACCGACAAGCAACTGCGTGATGAAGTCATCACCCTGTTTCTGGCTGGACAGGAGACGACGGCGCTGACGCTCGTCTGGGCATGGTATCTGCTCGCGCAGCACCCGGAAGCAGAAAGTGCGCTCTGGCAGGAACTCGATGAAGTACTGCAAGGCCGTGCGCCCGAAGCATCGGATGTGCCGCAGTTAAAATTCACCGAGATGATTGCGAAGGAATCCATGCGGCTTTACCCGCCCGCTTACGTCGTTGGCCGCGAAGCCATCAACGAATGTGAAATCGGCGGTTATCTTATCCCGCCGCGCTCACAGGTCTTCATGCCGACGTGGGTGGTGCATCGCGATCCGCGCTTCTTTGAAGAGCCTGATAAATTCAAACCTGAGCGCTGGACGCCCGAGTTCATTAACAATCTGCCAAAGTACGCCTACTTCCCTTTCGGCGGCGGGCCGCGCGTCTGCATCGGCAATACCTTTGCGATGATGGAAATCGTGCTGCTGCTGGCGACCATCGCGCAGAGATTCCGCCTCAACCTCGTCACCAAACATCCGGTCGAACTCCAACCCGCAATGTCGCTGCGTCCCCGCAACGGCATCAGGATGAAAATCGAGCAAAGATAAAAACTCGTAAATCGTAAATCGTGAATCGTAAATAGAAAAAGCGTTCGTCCATTTACGATTCACGATTTACGATTTACGAGTTTTTGATTTACGATGCTGGGCATGGCTCGCAAAGAATCGAAAGCGGTTGACGCTCAATCGTCCAAAGAAGCAACTTCGGAAAAGCCCCGGATGGGGACGCCCAAAACCGTCTGGCGTGAATACTTCGAGTCTGCCATCTATACCGCCATGATGTTTGTCTTCTTCATCACCTTCATCGGGAGGACGGTGGGCGTGCCGACCGGCTCGATGCAGAACACCATCAATATCGGCGACCATTTCCTGATTAATAAATTCATCTTCGCGCCGGGGTCGCATCCCTTCTTCCTGCCGCAGCGCGACATCAGGCGGGGCGACATCATCGTCTTCAAATATCCGGGCGACCACGACAATCCGGGGCGCGACGCAGCCAGCGGCGTCACCCAGTACACAGACTATTTCATCAAGCGCGTCATCGGCCTGCCGGGCGAGACCATCGAGATACGCGGCGCAACCGTCCTGATTAACAATCAACCGCTCCCCGAACATCGCGTGAAGGCCGAACCGGGAATCAACGGCAAAGCGCCTCTCAACATCCTTGAAGACCCGCCGCGCCAGAGCAGCGGGCTACCTTATACTGTTTACTATAGCGAGAAGACGCTCGCGGTCACGGCGGACAATCCCGAAAGGCCGCCCGACATCTTTCACTATGCGGTCGAGAAGCCTTTCGTTATTCCACCCAACAACTATTTCGTGATGGGCGACAACCGCGACGACAGCGCCGACAGCCGCGCCTGGGGAACTGTCCCGGCTGATCTTGTCATCGGGCGCGCGCTCTTTGTCTTCTGGTCTAAAGACGAGAGCCAGCCCCTCAATAATTTTCTGATAGACTTTTTCAAGAACACGCGTTGGAGCAGAACCGGCACGATGATTAAGTGAGGCTCACAAGCTTAAGGAAGAAATAGACAGGATTATCAGGATTAAGAAAAGAAGACAAGTTAATGTAGCTTGCTTCTTCTTCCCTTTATCCTGTCCATCTTGTTAATCCTGTCTATTTCTTATCCGGTTCGTTAGGGAATCTTAACTCTTCCATCTCTGCTTCAAGCGCGCGCAGAGTTCTTTGCAGCATCTGGCGGTGCGCGGGACGAGTCGCTCCTTCGAGTTGGGTGAGGGTGCGTGCGCGTGACAGCCTGAGCGATTCCAGACGCTCGTGGCGGGCGCGGTCTTCGGGCGACAATTTATCGAGCGATTCTTGCCTGAGCGCGCGCTCGTCCGCCTCTTCTATCTGGTCGGCGACTGCTTTGCTCTCCCATCCTCTTGCCATGACGCGCGCTCTCCCTTCTTAACTCTCAAAATAACCTGCTGAGAAGCGGTTTGAAAAGCTCCGAAGGAGCGAAATGTAATAGCCCAGGGCGCAGCCCTGGGTCAAGATATAGATAAAATGATGAAGCCCTGTAAGGGCGGAATAAGGGCGAGATAAATATTCCGCCCTTACAGGGCTTTGAATAAACTCGGCTCTCTCCCTGTGGCGTTGCCACAGGCTATTATATTTCGCTCCTTCGGAGCTTTCTGAGGTCATGCTGAAGCAAATCAAGTTACAAGTCTAATGTTAGCCAGCGCTGGTGAACGGGCAAGGCAGCGCACAGCTTTCAGCAGGAAACAGAAAAGTTATGTTTGGATGAGGCGAATGAAACAGCCTGTGTATATTTACGAGGGATGAATTTCGTTAAGGAAAGCTTGATCGAAGCTGAGCCGGAGCGCGTCTTTGCGTTTCACGAGTTGCCGGATGCGCTCGCGCGCCTGACTCCGCCTTGGGAATCTGCACGCGTGATTCAATCTCCGCCGGATTTGCGCGTCGGCTCAATTGCGATTATAGAAACGCGCATCCTCGGCTTTATTCCAACGCGCTGGGTGGCGAAGCATACAGCTTATGATCCGCCGCGTATGTTTGAAGATGTGCAGACGAGCGGCCCGTTTCGCTCGTGGCATCATCGTCACATCGTCAGGCCGCATGAGCGAGGGGCTGTGCTGCGCGATGAGATTGAATACGAGCCGCCATTGTGGTTCATCGGGCGACTCGCCGCGCCGCTGCTGATAGTTCCCCGCCTGCAACGCCTCTTCGATTATCGCCACCGCGTGACGCGCGAATGGGCAGAACAGCAGGGATGAGGGATGAAAGCGTGCTGATTCAAGTTGAATCAGATTCCTTTCATCCTTCATCCCTCATCCCTCATCCCTATTTAATCATCGTGCCGGTTCTGTCCCAGCGGGTGTTTCTGAAGAAGTCCAGGAAGAAGTTTCCGCTCGTCGGTGCGCTTTCGTCGTAAGACCAGTAGACGAACATGGCGCGTCCCACGACAAACTCGCGGGGCACGAAGCCCCAGATACGACTGTCTGCGCTGTTGTTCCGGTTGTCGCCCATCACGAAGTAGTGGTCTTTGGGAACGATCTGGTCAAACCCGCTTTCGAGAGTTCGATTAGTGCTGTAATAGACCGAATACGACTCGCCCTCTTTTTTCGGTGGCGCGCTCGGATCAACTTCGAGCGGCTTATTGTTCTCTAACTCAGGCGTAAAACGCTCATCTTCGTGATCCTTTGCCGGGATGCGATGCTCCGGCAACTCCTGATTGTTGATGAGGACGCGATCTCCCTCCACTTTGACGTGATCGCCGGGCAGACCGATGACGCGCTTAACGTAGTTGGTCTTGAAAGGAAGATTGTCAGGTCTTCTATCGCCCTCAGGATTTTTCGGGTCGCCGGGATATTTGAAGACGACGATGTCGCCGCGCTTAATCTCGCGTTGCGGTAGAAATGGAAACGGTGTGCCGGGAGCGAAGATGAACTTGTTGACGAGCAGGTGATCGCCGATGGTGATGGTGTTCTGCATCGAGCCGGTCGGAACTTTAACGGCCTGGACGATAAACGTCATCCCGAAAAGCGCCATGATGACCGTCACGACAGCCGATTCAAAATACTCGCGCCAGACGGTCTTGGGCGGCCCCTGCGTTTTGTGCTCGACAGCCATAGGCTTTTGCTCAAAGCCGTTGCCGCCCGCGCGCGACGCTTGAGCAGGCACACGCGTCTCAATTCTCGGCTCTGCTACCGGCTCGGCAATCCCTGTGTTCGTCAAATCATCGTTCATAAAAACATCCTAAAGAAGGTGTCCACGACGGTCAAGCCGTAAAGCAGTGGTCAGTAGTCAGTGGCCGGTGGCCAGTTAAAAACAAATGCACGAACGCTGCTCATCGCCTGTTCTTAACTGACCACTGACCACCGGCCACTGACCACTTTTTACTGACCACTGACTACTGACTACTGATTTTCTCCAGCGCAAGACGGGCGGCGACGGTCTCGGCGGCCTTGATGGTGCGCCCTTCGGCGCGGACAGAGCCTCCGGCCCAACTCAACTCGACATGAAACATGCGACGATGGGGCGGCCCCTTCGCTTCGATGACATTGTACTGCGGGGCGGTATGCTGCTCTGCCTGAAGCCGCTCCTGTAACAGCGTCTTGAAATCCGCCGCCGCCGCTGCCTCCGGGTCTACCCGCTCCAGCTCATCGCCCAGCGCGTGATGAATAAAATCCGTTGCTGCCGCGAGTCCGCCGTCTAAGAAAATCGCCGCCAGCACCGCTTCAAAGGCATCTGCCAGAAGAGCGCGCTTGCGCCGCCCGCCGCTCTTCTCTTCGCCGACTCCAACGCGCATGAACTGCCCGATGCCCAGACGCTCTGAGGCTTTGGCCAGCGTTGGCGCGCTGACAAGGCGATGCTTCATGCGCGACAACTCGCCCTCGGTCACGTTCGGGTAAGATTGAAAGAGATAGTCGGCGACAACCAGTCCGAGAACGGAATCGCCGACGAACTCGAATGCCTCGTTGTGTAAGCGCCGTGCCTCTTCTTCGTTGCCGGGCGCAACCTGCTCGTGCGCCCACGAACGATGTGTGACGGCGCGTTTAAGAAAAGCGCGGTCGGTGAAACTGTAGGCGAGAATTTTTTCAAGCTCGTCGAGGTCCGGCGCGTTTGTCTGGGGTTTCTTCACTGTGAGGGCGATTCTAGCAAAAGCCGGACGCAACGTCGAAATTGACGTTGCGTCCGGCTTTTGACTGACTTGCTCGAAGGAAAAACGTGCGCGAGTGTTTAGCCTCGCTTGCGGCTGCTGTGTGCGCGCTTGGGCGCTGTCTTCGTGCTGGAAGTCTTGCCAGCGGTCGGCTGCGCGGTCGCCGGAGCTTTGCCGTTCGACTGTGTAGTCGTCGTAGCCGGTGTCGTTGAAGAGTTGCTCGGCTGCGAAGGCGCAGTGGTCGAAGACGGTGTTGTCGGCGGCGGCGTCATCGGCGCAACCGGCTCGCCCGGCTTCGGCAGCGGCTTGGAGGTGATACCCGCGATCAACTCTTTGAGACCCGCGTCAGAGCCGTTATTACGATATTTGTAGTAGTTCGTAATATTTTCCATCCACGAAGTTCGGGCTTGCGCATAATTTGCGGCGTTAGGACTGCTGTTGCTGTAGGCGATGGCGCGTGCCAGGGCGTCAATCAGGTGATCCACAGACTGGTCGGCCTTTTGCTTGAGGTCAATACATTCCTGAGTCTTGGCCTGTTCCTCGGTCTTGCAGCTATTATTGAACTGCGTGGCCAGTCGGCTGTACTCGGTCGCCTCATAAATCTCTGCGAGACTGGCGTAGGTCGTCGGGTCTTTCTTCGACGGGCCTTCAAACTGCGCCGCCGTGATGAAATAATTTAAGGCTTCCGTCGGCTGCGATTTTTTCAGGAGAAAGCCGAGCGAATAATTGAGACCGCCCAGGATTACATCCTTGTTCGCAATCGGCACGTTCGGCTGGAAGGTCTTGCCCGCCTGAATCAACTGGATCGTCTTCTTAGCGTAGTTGACGGTGTCCGCGTTGTTAGCTTCGTTGCCGCCGGTGGCAGCGATCAAGCCCGCCTGCGATAATTCGAAAAGAATGGGCAGATCGTCGGGCGAGTCAGTCAGAACCTGACGGCTCAACGCAAAAGCCTCGTTGGTTTTCTTGTCCTTGAGGTTTTGGAGAAGCTGATTCCGGCGCGCTATCTTCTCGTATGAGTCAACCCAGCGCTTGATGTATTTGACATACTGGTCGTCAGGACCGTCCGTAGCCTCATATTTCTGAAGATACTCTTTGCCAGCTTCGTATGCGACAGGGGGATTGCCTGCCGCTGTCTTGGTCGGAACGTTATCGGTGAACTTTTTGTATAAATTGGTTTTGGCCTCCTGCTCCTCCTGTGTGAGTGCGGGTGTTGCCGCAGGGGTGGCCGCTGTAGTCTGCGCCAACGCCGGTAACGCAAGCGTCGCCACGAGCGCAGCAAATACCAACAATCGAATCAGCTTTTTCATTGGTCGCAATCCTCCAAGCAATGTTCGTCTGCAAGTCTTTTCAAATCTTAGGGGGTGAGAGCGTGCCTTCGGAATGGCGTCGCGCTCTTTCAGATGCGTGTTTTATAGCATTCGGTTGCCGAACTCAAGCGGCACACGCACCCATCCGAAAGGAGAGAAATCTGGGCGCATCCGTGTCAGGCGAAACTAAATGCGATAAGTAATCATCCTGCAACAATCCGTCGCCTGTCAAGGCAAAAGACAAAAGTAAAAAGGCAAAAGGAAGGTGGAAGCCAGTTTATATTAAATAATGGCTTCCACCTTCCTTTGACCACTTACCTTTTTACTTTTGCCTTAATCTTTATGGCTTGGTCTGATGCACTCGGCGCGGCCTTTGCTTGTCCTGCTGGCCTGATGTCTGACCGCTGCCGGGCTGTGTCGTGGCTTCCGCTGGCCTCGATTGCGGCACGGTCATAATCACGCTCTTGACACCGTTGCCGTTTGCGGGTGCAGCAGCATCGTCCACTAAACCATCCTCACTCACTTCCGCCGCCTCTTCTTCCCTGTCCTCGTCGCTGAGCGCTGCCGCAGCATTCGGATTGATCTTCGGACGCGGCGTAAGCGGCGCGCTGGCGTAGGGTGTAACGTCCTTGCCGGGGCCGAAACGATGCCTGAGCGATTTGTAAATCTGCCCGGCGACGTAAGCCGGAATATGGCCGCGTCCATCCGAGCCTTTCGCTATGACGACGACGGCGAGTTGGGGATTCTGGACGGGAGCATATGAAGTGAAGAGGCCGAGCCATGATCTATCTGAGCCAATGCACGTCCCGGTCTTTCCGGCAATTGTCTGTAACGGATCAAAAGCTTTCTTGCCCGAACCGTAGTTGACCGAGCCGATCATGCCGGGAACGAGCCTCTGCAAAGCTTCCTGCGGGATATTGAGTTTGCGGCGGACGACTCTCTTGAACTGGACATCTTCCTGCGGCGTGCGCGGCAGATGCGGGACAAGCAGGTTGCCGCCGTTGCCGATGGCCGAGACGAGCGTTGCAAGCTGAATCGGCGTGACCTCGAAATCGTCGCCGTGCGAGCACATGTGGTTGACCGCATAGCCGGACTTGAAAAGCGGCACGCGGCCCGGCGACTCGTTGGCGTGGTTGATGCCCGTCCGCTCACCCAAACCCAACTCGCGCGCGTAAGTGATGAGGCGTTCAAACCCGACGCGCCCTCCGACATTCTGGAAGTAGCCGTTGTTGGAATATGCCAGCGCATCCGTCAGGTCAATCGAGTAACGCCTGTCTGAGACAGAGACGGTCTGCACGGGGTCAATCACCTTCTCCGTCAAACCCGCCAGCCCCGTCATCAGCTTAATCGTCGAGCAGGGCTTGAAGCCTTTTCTGAGCGCCCATTCCTGGTTGACGACCGTGTAGACGCGCCCCGTCTTCGGGTCCATGACGACGACCGTGCCAGCGCGATGTCCGAGAGCAGCGACGGCTGCGCGGCGCACTTCAAGGTCTTCGCCCGTCGTGTCATCTTTGGCAATGTTCGCCATCGCCTCGTTGCGCCTCGCCTCTTCAAGGGCGCGGGCGCGGGCGATTGCCGCCTGGCGCGCAATCTCCGCTCGCCTTCTCGCCTCAGCGATTTCACGCCGACGCTGCTCTGCATAACGGCGAGCTTCGAGTATCCGCTCGCGCTTTGAAAGAGCGCGCCCTCCGCGCCTGTCTGTCTCCCTTTCCTTTCTCGCGGCGCGCTGTTCTCTGGCAGAACTACGGCTATCGCGTCGCTTGTCAATGCGCGCCTCTTTGGCCGTCATCCGACCGCGACTCTTATCCGCACGGGCGTTTTTGTCGCGGCCTTTGGCAGTGCGCGCCGATTCGCGCGACTTCTTATCATTGCGCGAACTTTGGGCTTTTGCAGCCGGACGTTTGTCTTTGGCGGATTTAGCAGGGCGTTTATCTTTAGCCCAGGAAGTGCCGGTGGAAATAAGCGTGATGAAGAGGAGAAAGCTGAGCGCAAAACGCGCGGGGGACAGGGTACGCTGGGTTTGGGTCATTGACTGGTCCTCGCAGTTAAAAAAATCTCTAGGGGTTAACCTCGCGAGTTAGGGTCTCGAACGCGAACACGAACGAATGCCTAACGTTGACGTTGCTTAAATTTTCTTTGGCGCGTCTTTTTGGTCGCGCCCGCCGTCAAGTTCAAAGATAAATTTTGAAGTGTCGAGCTTCTTCAAAACACTCCTTCAACAGTTTTAGGTACTTTGCGACCTTCGCACTTTACGGGTGAGGTGGGAGAATTCCCTTTTGAGCGGTCTCTGGGGAGTTTGCGTTGAGACCGCCACGAACTATAACATCTGAAGTGGTTGAGGGCAACAAAAAATAAAGCGCGCTGATATGGGCTATAATGGCGCGTAATGTCTCCCGTCAATAAGCTGAAGAAGAGGTCGCGGCGCTTCGCCAGGAGGGGCGCGTGCGATTGCTCGACAAACGAGAAAGTATGAAAGCTCTACGGTTCGCTTCAAGTTTTCGCGTGCGGTTGCTGCTCGTACTGGCCGCGCTGCTAATTCTGACGCTCGGCACACAGTACCTGTTGAATTTGCGAGCCGCGAGTAATGGCCGACGGATGCGCGAGATGCAGGAGCAGGCGCTAATCGCCGGAGTATCGCTCGGAGTTAAAGGTCTCACATCCGAGTCACGTCTTGTCGAGCTAATCACACCTGAAAACAACCCGCTCCCAGACTCACCGACGAACCGTGTTTCCAACATCATAATTGTTAACAACGAGTGGGTGATTGTAGACAGTCTTGACCTTGAACTCTTGAAGGTCAATGGAGAATACGCGAAGCGTAAGCTGCAAGACATCACAACGCTACCGCCAGTGATGAATCTCAAGTATCTACCGCAAGAGGATCGAGCGCGATTTCCGAACAACGCAGCCAATCAACCGGCGGGCGCTCCCGCAGAATCGCACGCTGTTCCCGTCGAGACTGAGAAAGGCCGCTGGTACGTCATCGTCGTTCTCAAGTCGTTCAGAGACCCCACAAGCTTCTGGAGTAATTCGGCAGTTCGCCCGCTCGTTTACACGCTGCCCGTCTTACTGGTAGCAATCCTCGGCGTCATGTATCTGGTCTGGCGCTTTACGCGCCCGATTACAGATCTCTCAAACGCAGCGCGGCGAGTCGCGGCTGGTGATTTTGATTTTCGCGTCCCGGCGGCAGATCGCGCGGATGAGATGGGACAACTCGCGTCGCGCTTTAACGAGATGATTTCCCGTCTCAGCCACACGCGCGAGCTTGAAACGCAACTCAATCAAGCCGAGCAATCTGCTGTCGTGGGTCGCCTCGCTTCGGCTATCGCACATGAAATCAGAAACCCGCTTAACTACATCAACCTGACGCTTGACCATCTCCGCACGACGTTTGCACCGGTAGATGAAAAGAAGCGCGAAACCTTTGAACGACTGGCGCAGCAACTCAAGGTGGAAGTCGCCCGCATCAATACGCGCATCTCCGAGTTTTTGAACTACTCGCGTCCTTCATCGCTCGAATTGCGCCCGCTCGATTTGCGCGCGGAGGCAGAAGACGCGCTGCGAATGGTCGAAGTGAAAGCCGCTGAAAGCGGCATTGAAACGCGCGTCGAGCAAACAACTGAGGTGCCGCCCGTCATCGGCGATGCCGAAGCCCTGCGCTCGGTCTTCACCAATCTCATCATCAACGGCATGCAGGCGATTGACGGCGATGGAGGCAATCTGACTATCAGGATTTCGTCAGAAAGCTCCGGGCACAACGTTCGCATAGAGATCACCGACACGGGGCGCGGCATCGCTCCCGACGACATCTCTAAAGTTTTCGAGCCGTATTTTTCGACTAAAGACACGGGAACAGGACTCGGACTCGCCATCGTCAAAAAAGCCATAGACGATCACGGCGGCACGATTTCCGTTAAATCAAAACAAGGCACGGGGACGACGTTTACGATTACTCTACCGACAGCAGAAGCAAGTGCGAGCGATAAAGTAACAGGTGACGAGTGACAAGTCGGAGACGAGCATTTATTCTGTCAACTATTACCAACCAGCTAAGCGATGAGGAGATGTGAATGGCGCGGAAGACCATACTTGTAGTTGATGACGAAAAGTCGCAACGTGAAATTCTGGAAATGATTCTGTCGAGCGAGGGCTATGACGTGACGACCGCCTCAAGCGGCGAGGCTGCGCTCAAGTTTGCCAAAGAACGTCGCTTCGATCTGGCGCTGACCGATCTGCTGATGACGGGCATGGACGGCATAGAGCTTTTGCAGCACCTGCTCGCGCAGGATTCGAGCATCATCGTCATCCTCCTGACGGCGCACGGCTCGATTGATTCCGCGAAAGATGCTCTTCGGCGCGGCGCGTTCGACTATCTGCAAAAGCCTTACGACCGCGACACGCTGCTTGAGACCATTCGTCGCGCGCTCAAACGCCTCGACGCGCTCGACGTTGAAATCGTCTCGGCCTCGCCGGAGATGGAAGCCGTCAAGAAGATGATTCTGAAAGTCGCGCGCTCAAGCTCGCCCGTGTTGATACGCGGCGAGTCCGGCACGGGCAAGGAATTGATCGCCCGCTCGATTCATAATCAATCTCCGCGCGCAGCCGAAATGTTTCAGGCCGTCAACTGCGCGGCCATCAACGAGAACCTGCTCGAATCCGAACTCTTCGGTCACGAGAAAGGCTCTTTCACGGGCGCGCACGCCGAGAAGAAAGGTCTCTTCGAGGTCGCGGATCGCGGCACGCTCTTTCTGGACGAGATCGGTGAACTGGACATCGGAATGCAGGCCAAGCTCCTGCGCGCTCTTCAGGAACGCGAGATTCGCCGCGTCGGTGGAACACGCACGATGAAAGTGGATGTGCGCGTCGTCGCCGCCACCAATCGTGACTTGCGCGCGATGGTCGCCGACGGAAGATTCAGAGACGATCTTTATTATCGAATCAACGTCTTGTCAGTTGACGTGCCGCCTCTACGCGAGCGGCGCGATGACATCCCCGTTCTGATTGACTACTTTTTGAAGAAGCACACGCGCAACACCTCGCGTCTGGTGCGCGGGTTGACGCCTGAGACCAAGCGTTTGATGCTGGATTACAGTTGGCCCGGCAACGTGCGCCAACTGGAATCGGCCATCGAGCGCGCGATCCTTCTTTGCGAAGGCGACCTCATCACGGTCGAGGATTTGCCGCTCGAAGTCAGACAGGAAGCGCGCCCCGCCGCCGAGGGAGCTTTCAAGCTGCCTGCCGAGGGCATTTCGTTTGAGGATGTCGAGCGCAGCTTGATTATTCAGGCGATGGAACAGACGGATTACAACATCACCAAGTCTGCCAAACTTCTCGGCCTGACTTTCCGCACGCTCCAATACCGTCTAGAAAAATTCGGCATTAAAAAGGGTGACGCGCAAGGCAAAGAGGAAGAGGAAGGGTAAAACAGGTGCCGCGTAGCGGCGTTTGAGTTTAGCCGTGCGTTTCAACGCACGAGAACATGAGCATAATGATTCATGCGTCGCGTCAGCGACGGTTGAATCAACATCTCGCGGTGTCTTTATTCTGACTCCTGACTCCTGAATTCTGGATTCTGCTCTTTATGTCCTTGCTTTCTATTCTGGGACTGGCATTCGGCGCGGCTTGGTCGTCCGGCATCAATCTGTATGCGACGGTTGCGGCGCTCGGGTTGATGCAGCATTATCAGTGGGCGCAATTGCCGGGCGGGCTGCATGTGCTGGATAACTGGATCATCATCGGCGTCGCGCTCTTTATGTATGCGGTCGAGTTTGTCGCCGATAAGATTCCGCTCGTTGATACCTTGTGGGACGCCGTGCATACGTTCATACGCGTTCCGGCGGGAGCAATCGTCGCGGGTGCGGCAACATCTGAGTTGAACCCGACGGTGCAGGTCGTCGCGTTACTTTTGGGCGGTGGTCTGGCGCTTTCGACTCATGGAACGAAAGCGACGGCGCGGGCGGCGGTTAATACCAGCCCTGAGCCGTTCTCGAATTGGACGCTTTCGCTTCTCGAAGATGGCGTCACCATCGGCGCGGCGGCGCTGGCTGTTTCCCACCCGGTCGTGATGCTCGTGGTGATTTTGATTTTCCTGCTGCTGCTCGCATGGATTCTGCCGAAGGTCTTGCGACGTTTGCGGCGCATGTTGACGGCGGCGCGCAATTTCTTTCGGGGACGCCCGCTGGCCGAAATTTCACGGAACTAATCTGACTATGACTCAAAAATACCTACTAACGATTTGTTGCCTGTTCGCTCTTTTTCTTTCCGCCTGCTCTCAAACAGAAACCTCTAACATGAGAACGGCTTCGTCAAATACTCCCGCCGCTGCAAACAATTCAACTCCGGGCGAGACAACCACCAAAACTCTGCCCGCCGATGTCGTGCGCGCTCAGCCAGCGAGCGTCGAGATAAAAGCCGGTGGTTCAGCCGAGGCGTCTATCAAGCTGACGATTGCCAGCGGCTATCACATCAACGCCAACCCGCCGTCGTTCTCTTATCTGAAAGCGACGGAGTTGAATGTCGAGCCGGGCGGAGGCATCACGCCGGGCAAGCCCATTTACCCTTCTTCCGTTACCAGAAAGTTTGCTTTCTCCAAAGACCCGCTGGCGGTTTACGAAGGCGAGACGGAAATCAAACTTCCTTTGAGCGCGGCAGCCGACGCGCAGAAGGGGGCGCAGACGCTCAAAGGCAAGCTGCGGATTCAAGCGTGCGATGAAGAGGCGTGTTACCCGCCGCGCACCGTTGAAACTTCAATCCCGGTGACAATCAAGTAAGCCGTGTTGCCCAGAATAAGTATCTGGACTATCGCTTCAATCCTGTTGCTGATTGCGGCAGCGATCTTTTTACTGCGCGAAAATTACGATGCGTCATTTGTTCTAGCGGCGCTCGGAGCAATCGCGTGGATTCTCAACTACCGCTTCCAGATTCGCGGAAAGATTAACGAAGAGACAGAGACAACCGACGATGACCGGGACGCCTCTGATGAAGATGAAGATGAAGATGAAGAATAAAAGATTTTCAATCCTGCTCGCGGCCAGTGCGCTGTTTCTTGTCACGTCGCTGACGGCGCGTGCGTTGCCCGCTTCCGCGTCTGATGAAACGGAAGTTCGCGGCGTGGCGCAGATGGTTTTTGAACAGTTGAAGGCGGGACGCTACGGTGAGCTTTACGATGTGCTGCCTGCCGCTTCGAGGTCGCGCATCTCGCGCGAGCGTTTCGTCGAGATGCTGCGTCGGTCGAGCGGCACGTACAGACTCGACCGCATGGAGATCGGCTCGGCGCGCGTCTCAGGAGACATCGCGGTGGTTGACACGGTGATGTACGGAAGCATCGAGCGCCCCATTCAGGCCGAAGGAAAGATCGTGGCGCAGCAATATCTGGTTCGTGAAGAAGGAAGATGGCGCGTGGCGACCGGCGACCGCGCGACCGTCAGGCGTTTTCTGGCCGCGAACCCCGGCTTTGCTAAAAGATTCCCCATCAGAGACCCGCGCGTCTACGTCAAACGTGACGGTCGCTGGATAGATTTATCCAGCACATTGAAAGCGGCAACGCAGCGGCGCGCGACTTAAAGAGAAGAAACTAGAGGAAGAAATTAACAGGGATGGACAGGATAGACAGGATAAGAGAAGGGATATGAAAGCAGTGTTGCTCTTTTTCTTTCTTCATCCTGTCTATCCTGTCCATCCCTGTTTGAATTTGTCTTAGGTATCTTGATGCTAATTTGAAAGCAAATCCGCGAACGAAAGCTGTGCGCTTTCGACTTCCACATCCTCAGCATTGCGCCGGGAGTGCTTTGCGCCATCGAGCGCGGCGCGCACGGCCTTAAGATGAAAGCGAATGATGTGGGGCGTGATACGGACTGAGGGAATGCGCCCTTTTTGCGCGAGGCGGCGCACGGTTGTTTCGCTCACCTGTAGGATGGCGGCAAGCTGCCGCGCGGTCAAAAACTCTTCGCGCGACTTATGTGATGGGGGTGTTGCATCGTCCATCAAAAACCACCCCGCGCCCGCGCTATTTCGGCGGACGTTGAATCGTGAAAGCGACGCGATAGCTCATTGCGCCGTCAATCTCCACATCTTTCGACTGACTTTCCGCGCCCTCACGCCTGACCGTAAGACGATACATTGCCCTGTCAGCCGAGAGTCGAAAAACAGCCTGCCCGCTTTCATTGGTCAGCCGCCCGTCAATCTTTTTCGGCGTCCCACCTGAATCGAGCCGCGCCAGTTCAACACGAACGCCGGGAACGCTCAAGCCGTTTTCGTCAAAGACGCTGCTCCAAAGTTTGGCAATGGAGGCATCATTGGTAGTCAGGATTAAACGATCTGGAAGCGATTTCGTCTTTCCGGCTTTGACCTGAATGTCTTCGAGAGCGCCGACGCTGAAGCCTGCCTTGCGAAACGTCAACCCGTAGAAACCGGGAGCAAGACCTTTGACTTGAAACTCGCCTTTGCTGTCCGTGACGGTGTGTGCCACTTCGCGCTCATTCTGCCGCACGGTGACGGCAACGTTCGCACTTGGCCCTTCACCTTTAACCCTGACTTTGCCCTTGATGCTGCCCGTGCTGTTGTCCTGCGCGAACGCTGCGCCCGCAGCCAGCAAGATGACGGCGAGAAACGCGGCAATCGTTTTCAATCTACTCATAACTTCTCTTTTCAATATTAGCAATGGTTTTCTTGTAAGCGCGCGTCGGGCTGCGGCGCGCATTATAGCATGTGCCGGGGAAGCTTGTGCGCCAGCCATTCCTCCCTGAAGCAGTTTGATTGATGCGCGACATTGCGCGTTCTGTTGCCCGATTGATGAAAGCTCGTCAATCCTGTCCATTCTCTTCGTGTCTTCCGTGCGGCCATGATGTTACAATCCGGCTCAAGACGAGTAGCGGCAAATGAGGCAAGGCTCGTCTCATCATCTTCAATTCGGTTTCCGGCATTTATGTTCCCTTCAAGCTCATCGTTAATACTTGCCCCCCGTTGCTGGCTAAGCCTCCGGCGAATTAGTCTTTTTTGTCTGCTTCTCATGAGCGGTGCGCCCATGTCGTCGCCCTGCATCGCGCAGAACGTTCCAACGCAGGAACAGCAGCGCCCGCGCCGTGCGCTGCCTCCGCCGGAACAGGACGATCCCGAAGAAGTCTTGCGGATTGACACCGATCTGGTGACGGTTGACGTGACGGTGACAGACGCTGGCGGGCTGCCCGTCAAAAATCTGCGCGTCGAAGATTTCAAGCTCTACGAAGACGAAACGGAGCGGCCCATCGCTTTCTATAACGTCGAGAAGCGAAGCGGCCAGCAGCGCCCTCTCGCCCTCGTCTTTGCGCTGGATGTCTCAGGCAGCATGACCGTCGAGGAGATGGAGCGGCTGCAAAGCGCGATGAACCTTTTTTCCAAACAATTGTCGGCTGATCGCTCCTCGCTCTTTGCCGTGATGACTTTCGGGATGAACGTTAAGACGCTTCAGAGTTTCACAGGCGATCAGCAGAAACTCGAACGCGCCTTCGCGCGCCTGCCCAATGAGCCGAACGGACTTTCGACACACACTTACGACGCGGTTGACGATGCCGTTCGCCTGCTCGTCCGTCAAGCACCGCGCACGCGCGAGCGACGGTTGATGAAGCGTGCGGTCGTCGTCGTGACGGACGGTTTTCCCGTTGGCGATACGGTCTCGGCGCGCACGGTGATCGAACGCGCCAATGCTGCGGACGTGAGCGTTTACACTGTCACGCTGCCTTCATTCTCAAGGATGCTGGTTTCGACTGAGCGTCAGCCTTTGCCGACGCCGCTGGATGTCAGCGGGCTGGCAGAGAAGACCGGGGGAACGAACGTTTATGCGACTGAAAGGGATTTCGGGCCGCTCTTTCGCGCTCTGGCCGAAGATGTCGCCTCGGCTTACGTGCTGGCTTTCTATCCGCCGGAAGAAAAACGCCGCGACGGACGCTTCCACACTATTCGCATAGAAGCGCCGCGCGGCCTCACCGTTCGCCAGAGTCGACCGGGGTATAAGAGCAGTGACAAGTGATAGGTGATAGGTAATAAGTGATAAGAGAAAACGATATTCTTTCTTATCACCCAGCACCTATCACTGCTTTTAGAAATCTTCGTCTTCGTCGTCGTCGTCGCTCAGATCGTCTTCTTCGACGATGTCCAACTCGACAGGATCGAGTCCGACGACTTGCAGTTCAGTCCCGCACTCTTCGCACGCGACTACATCGTCTTTTTCCGCGTCCGTATCAACGTGGACATCCGCTTCGCATTCAGGGCAGGTTCCGGTCGGCACTTTATTTCTCCCTTTGTGTTGATGATGACGTAGAGGCAGACCCTTTCGGTGGGGAACCTCCACATGGTTGCTGTAGTTGAGCCGTCGACAATCTAACCGCGCACGACGGATTTTGCAACAATCTTTTTTAGTCAGGAACTGACAGAAGGAAATTCACCGGAGAGACCCAAACTGTACGGGGAAAGACAGAAGGCCGCAGGCAGATAGTTGCCAGCAGAAAACGACCAATCTTTCGGCATAATTTAAGCCGCAACCGCCGCATGAATGGCTCGGATGCGGGCGATTAATTGCGGAAGTTCCTGCGAGGTGCAAACGGGTAAACTACTCAAACGGCTGCTTTCGGTGGAGGTTTGAGACCATGAGGCAAACCGTTCGCGCGCTGTTGCAGCGTCACCCGGCTGGTCGTCGAGCAAATAGATGGCAGAGGTTTTTGCCAGCGCACGCCGCGCCGAAGGCTTAATCTTGCCGCCAACCGAACGCGCAGCCATCAAAGCAAAATCCACGTCCATGTATTTCAGAAAGCTCGTGCCCTCTATAAAGACGCCTTCCGCCTGCACACCATCGAGAGCGCGTTTGATTCCCTGCTCGACCTGATTGTCGGTCACAATCAACCAGTGAACGTTGGAAGCTCCCGCATCCCAGTAGCGCCCTGTGTCTTTGCCGGGCGTGTAAGTCGCTGTGCGACCCGAACGAATGACAGGCTCTTCGCTGAGCAGATGACTGACGCAGCAGGCGTGCGGGTCTTTGCCGCACGAACGATAGTGCCCGCGCGTAATCTTGATGGCCTCCCAGCCGGGAAAAGCCCGCAGCAACTCGCACAGCAGCGTCGTCTTCCCTGCATCCGAAGAGAATCCGCTGATGGCAATAGTAGTCGGAGTCATAGTCCGGGTTTTGATTTTGAGGAACTTGAGTTCAAGCGTGTGCAGGGGTCAGTTAAAAATAGCTGCCCGGTTTATGCTGCCTCACGGGTGTCCCTCATCACTCAATGGAGGCGGCTGTCCCAGAAGGCGCAGCATATCCGGTTTGTCTTTAACCAGCAGATAAAGCACGCTGCGCAACCGGCTCATTTCCGTTTCAAGCTGATCGAGCCGCGCCCGCAGCGCTCGTTCAATGGAGTCGAGCCGCAGATGTATTTGCTCTATATCGCCGCGAATAGCAGCGGTTTCAACTTCCAGTTTAGATTCAAGACGGGCAATGTCACTCTTTGTCGCCATCTGGTCACGCATCTCGACCATCTGGTCACGCATGGTCTCAACCGTGGTGGCGATAAAGTTAATGAGGCTATTATTTTCAGGTTCCTGGTCGCTCATTTCTACTCCTATAGTAACACACGCAGACTATGCGTGGTGAGGTGGTCTACCCTGCTTTTGATCTACGAGAGGCACACTTCCGACGGCCCGGCACGCGACGCCGGAGCGGGAATGACCGCGAGTTCGTTCCAGACCTTACCGCGCAGCAAAGGCGGAGAGCGCGTTTAATCGCTTCTGTGCTTCCGCCGCTTCAGGACTGCGCGGATAGCGTCGAATAAGCTCCCGCCAGCTAGCCCCGTCGTAATGAAATTGTTTTACCGTCCGGTCGAAGATGAAAGTAATGCCCTGCCTTCGGTAGCGGTCAAGCCCGTTGTAGTTGAGGAAGTAGCTGAAGACGGGAGCGCCGCCCGCCGTCATCTCTTTTTCGTCCAGCCGCCTGACGGCATCGCGCGATAATCTTCCGGCTGCCTTCTCCGCAGCTTCTCCATAAAGCATCAGAACTGTCGGGCGCAGTGGCGACCGCTGAAACATATCCAGAAAGATGCGCGCTCGAACGATGCGGTCGAAATCCTCCGAGGTTTGAATCAGCCGCAGCAGGCGTTCATCATCGCTCTTCCGCACTGTTGAGACGACCGCCTCGCTCTGTATCCAGCCGCCGGTTCTTCGCGTCACCCCGACGCGATAAAACGTCACCCCGTCGGGCGTTCTCCTGGCTCCACGAATTGCGACCATACGGCCACGACCCATTCTCTGCAACAGGGTCGCCGAAAAGTCTGGCGCGTCACGCAACGCCGCGAGCCTTTCATCAACGACAACGGCTCGCTGCCCGCCTTCGGGCGCGCGTCGCTGCTGCGCTTTGGTTGATGTAGTCAGAAAGATGAGGCAGAGGATAAACGCTGCCGAGGTGAAGCTTCTGTTGATTTGTGAGGAATCAAGACACACTCCTGTTGTCTCCTTTCAGCAAGATGAGGTTGATGTAGGCGACATACTCGCTCGGCTCGCGCGCTCCGTTTGTGAAGTTTAACGAAGAACGCGGCGACGAGTCGCAGGCAACACGGATGACAGTTTCACGCGGGCTTCGGCGGCGAGGATTCTGCTTTTCACGCCAGCGTGATGAAAATGACAGATGGCGATGGCGAGCGCGTCTGCGGCGTCGTGAGGCTCTGGAACGCTTTTGAGCGAGAGGAGCACGCGCACCATCTCTTGAACCTGATGTTTTTCGGCGTTACCGTAGCCGACGACCGTCTGCTTGATGAGTCGCGGGCTGTATTCACCAATCTCCAGCCCGGCGCGCTCGGCTGCCAGCAGCACGACGCCGCGCACCTGTCCGAGTTTGAGCGCGACCTTGACGTTCGTCGCGTAAAAAGCCTCTTCGACGGAACAAACATCCGGCTTATGGCGCGCGATCAATGCTTCGATACCATCGCTGATTTTCAAGAGCCGTGCTGAAAACCTCTCGCGCGGCGGAGCCTTGATCGTGCCGTAGTCAACGAGCCGATAGCGGCGAGCCTCGCCTTCGACTACGCCCCAGCCCGTTGTCTCACTACCCGGATCAATCCCTAAAACGCGCACGAAATTTTATCCAGACCTTCGCCAGAATGTTGACGAACGATAAAGTTTATCCCGTCCTCTTCAAAATCAATCGTCTGTCACAGACTTTAACATATAAGTCAAGTTTGATGACGAGTAGCAAAGCTGTACCTAGTTAATCAGGAATATAGAGCAGGAACTCCGGATTGTCAGGCATGGGAGTAGAAACCCAGTTGACTCCGTTACTGAACTTGGAGTCGTATTTCATAACCAGATTCTTTGTTCGGATGGCGACGTGAAAGTTGCCCTGGCTATCGAATGCCATCCCTGAAACCGACTTGCCTGCGGGCAAAGCCGGAGAAAACTCCACGGGCGCGAAAACCCAGACCGGCGCATTCGGATCATAGGGATTGGGCACGGGACACGACAGCACCTGATCGCCCGCGCCGACATAGAGGGTGCCATCGTTTATCAACAGGTGAACAGGAGAACTTAATGGATTGCTGCTTCTGAGGAGTTGGCCCGTGCGTGGGTCGTAGAGGCGAACCAGACCGGCTGGCTCGTCCGCGACGAAGAGCAGCGGGATGGTTTCGTCGTTATAAGTGAGATCATAAAAGGCCACGTCGCGCACAGAGTTCTGCACCTTGTTGCTTTTGGTGTTTATCTCAATACTGAGGCCGCCCAACTCCTTCGACACTTTCTGAACATTCCTGGTCTGCGGCGCATTCGGCAAATCACTCTTGGACGATGCCACCAGCGTTCCCTGTAAGAACGTCCCTGACGGGTAGAGAGCCGTTAAATAGGACGCGACCGCCTCCACACTTGCGCTCTGACCATTGGAAGAGACAAGGAACGCGGCGACCACGTTTGTATTCTGGTTAGACACAAAGCAGTTGCCCTGACCGTCGAAGGCGAGCGCAAATGGATGGTCAATAGAATTCGCGTGCTTCGGCGAGATGAGGTTGCCCAGTTTCTTGTAGCTCGTGCCCGACCCCTGATAACAATAAACTTTGCTTTCCTTTTTGCCGCCGTCTACCACGTAGAGGTAACCCGCACCAGCTTCCAGATAAATGCCACGCAGTTCGTCGCCGTCTTCATCAAGGACATTCGGGTTATCGGGATTGAGCAGGTTGCCATCGTCATCATAGGCATAGACGTTGTTGATGGCCTGATGGAAGGTAACAAAGAACATGTGAAGAATCCTTTCATGAGGAAAGCAGAGATTAGGAGGCAGAAGACAGAAGTCAGGAGGCAGAAGAAACGGAAATCTGTGAATACGGTTGCTGCCCTTTCTATTCTGTCTTCTGTCTCCTGCTTTTCACGCCCCTGCCATATCTTCTTCGCTGATGTCGAAGTTGGCCGAGACTTTCTGCACGTCGTCGTTGTCTTCCAGAGCCTCCATCAGCTTGAGCATCTGCCTGGCCTCGTTGCCTTCAAGTTTCTTGTACTCTTTCGGAACCATCTCGACTTCGGCGACCTGCGGCTCAACGCCTGCTTTCTTCACAGCATCCAGCACGGTGTCGAAATCGCCCGGAGACGTGATGATCTCGAAATTGTCTTCGTCATCGCGCAGGTCTTCCGCGCCCGCGTCGGTCACGATCTCGAACAACTCATCTTCGGATTTGTCGGATTTTCCGACGACGATGTATCCCTTCTTCTCAAATATCCAGCCGACTGCGCCCGCCGCAGCGAGGTTGCCACCGTTTTTTGAGAAGATGTGTCGAATCTCCGCGACCGTGCGATTGCGATTGTCCGTCATCGAGTCCACCATCACGGCCACGCCGCCCGGCCCATAGCCCTCGTAAGTAATCTCTTCATAAGTGACGCCTTCTTCCGCGCCCGTACCCCGGCGGATGGCGCGGTCAATCGTATCGTTGGGCATGTTCGCGCCCTTAGCATCGGAGACGGCTTTACGCAGGCGCGCGTTGGCGTCCACATCGCCGCCGCCCGTGCGCGCCGAGACCTGAATTTCTTTAATCAGCTTCGTGAAAAGTTTGCCGCGCTTGGCATCGAGCGCGCCCTTCTTGTGTTTAATGGTATGCCACTTAGAGTGTCCAGACATCGAGCCAGATTCCTTCGGTATGAGATTTTATGATTTGCGGGAATGAAATATATGAGAAACGGGTGGAAAGGACAAGTGATAGGAGATAAGTGATGGGTGATAGGTGATAAGAAAGACCTGTTGTTTTCTCTTATCACCTATCACCCATCACCGCCTTTAGTTGACTTGGCCGTAAGGCGTGAGTTGTTCTGCGACCTTGCTCTTGTCGCCGACGACGACGAGCGTCATCTTGTCGCCGAGCAGGTAAGTCTGCGCGATGCGCTGAATGTCCTTGGGCGTGGTGGCGAAGACCTTCTGCACATAGGTGGTCAGGTACTTGTCATCCAGCCCGTGAAGATCAACGAACGCGAGTTGGTTAATCACGCCCTGCCGCGAAGAGTTTTGCAGGACGAAAATTCCTGCCAGGTAATTTTTGATTCCCTGCAACTCTTCTTCGGTTGGCGGCTCTTTTTGCAGGCGCTCGATCTCAAAGAAGATTTCCTTGAGCGACGGCCCCGTGACGGCTGTCGTCACGTCGGCCACCTGCAACCAGTAGGCATCACGAAAGCGCGTCGAAACTGAGCTGTTCGGTGAGTAGGTATAGCCTTTGGCTTCGCGTATGTTCGAGGTGATGCGTGAAGCAAACGAGCCTCCGAGCAGCGCATTTGTGACTTGCAGCGCGACATAATCGGGATTGCCCGGATAGACGACGGGCAGTCCGAGATAAATGGTTGACTGCGCCGCGCCGGGACGATCTATCAGGTTGATGTTGCGCGCCGCGATTGGCTTCGGAATATTTTCGACGGGCGCACCTCCGCTCGTCCATGCGTCGAAAGCCTGCGTGATGGCCTTCTTCATCGCGGCGGCGTCGAAACGTCCGGCGACGTAGAGATTCGTGCGCGCCGCTCCGAAGTTATCCTTGTAAAACTTCTGCACGTCTTCAATCGTGTAGCGATTAACCATCTCTTCGGTCGGGAAGACGCGGCCATAAGGATGATTGGGATAAAGTAACTGGCGGAAACGCTCGTTGGCGACGGGGCCGGGCTGCGTTCTGGAAATCGTGAGCTGTCGCAGGCGATCATTCTTCATGCGCGCCAGTTCCGATGACGGCAGGAGCGGTCGCTGAAGCACGTCTGCGATTAGCCCGACCAGTTCAGGACCAAACTCTGAAAGGACATCACCGTTAACCGTCGTTTGATCCGCGCCGACGCCGATGCCTATCTGGCCGCCCATGCGCGCCGCATCCTGCGCCAGTTGCTCGCCGCTGCGCGTGGTAGTTCCCTCTTTCAACATGGTGCCGGTGATATTCGCCAGCCAGATTTGCTCTGCGCTTTCGTTGATGTTTCCGGCACGAACGACGGCGCTGACCGTCACCTTCGGGATAGTGCCGTAGGGCACGAGCGTCACGCGCATCCCGTTCTTCAGCGTGAAGGTCTGTTTCTGCGGAAGCGTAAAAGCTTTCGGCGTGCCGCCCTCGGGCGGTTTCTGTTTCTGCTGCTCCTGAGCCAGCAGCGTTGCAGGCCCAAGCGTGAGTCCCATGACGAGGACGAAAACGATCATCAAATGTTTCTTCATCTTGAATTCTCCATCTCTACAAAAAGAGAAAAACGGCCTCGGCTACTTGGCGGCAGCAGGCTCAATCGTGAGAACGGTGCGATTGGTCTTTCTGAGATACTCGCGCGCCGTTCGTTGCATCAATTCGGGCGTCACCTTGCGAAACTCCGCTTCGAGCGTGTTGATGCGTTCCGGCTTATCGTCGAACAACGCAAAGCTCGATAACAGGTCGGCTCGACCGAAGCCGTTGAAGGTCGCCAGCGAATCGTAGAAGTTGGAGCGTAATTTAACGAGCGCGCGATCCAGCATCTTCTGATCGAGCGGCTTCGCCTGTACGCCTTCCACTACGCTGTCAACGGCTGCCAGAATCTCGTCCGCCGTCTTGCCGTTGTCGTGGAAGAGATAACCCATCCAGAGCATCGGGCCGTTGTAGTTGTACATGTTGCCAAGCAGATTGATTCCGCCGGGAACGCCCGCAGCAAAGCCGCGCTTTTTGACCAACTCCTGATAGAGCAGGCTATCCTCGCCCTGCAAAAGAATCTGGTCAAGGAGTCCCATCGCGTAATATTCGGGCGTGTTGCGCTCCGGCATGTGATAGGCGAAGGCGAGCGCCGGACGCTTGGCGAGCGGGTCTTTCTTGGTGGCCCGCTTCTCCTGCTCCTGCTTCGGCTCAACGAGATCGGGCGTCGGGGGCTGCTTGACCGCTGGAATGCCCGTGAAATATTTTTCGATCATCTTGCGGGCTTGAGCGACATCGAAATCCCCGACCACTGTCAGCACGGCGTTATTCGGCGCGTAGTAGGTGCTGAAGAAATCCTGCACATCCTTGAGCGTCGCGGCTTCCAAATCTTTTAGCTCGCCGTAAAAGTTGTGCGCGTTGTACCAGTTCGTGTTGGCGTACTGTGGCATGTCTAACCAGGGGAAGCCGCCATAGGGCTGGTTAATAACATTGACCTTCACCTCATTGCTGACCACACCCTGCTGGTTCGTCAGATTCTCCTGCGTGATGGCAAGGCCGCGCATGCGGTCGGCTTCAGCCCAGAGCGCCATCTCAAGTTTGTGCGAGGGCATAATCTCGAAGTAGTTGGTGAAGTCAAAGCGCGTCGAGCCGTTCATGACGCCTCCGTTCTTCTGCACCATCTTGATGAATTCCATTTTGCCCAGATTCTGCGAGCCTTGAAACATCATGTGCTCGAAGAGGTGTGCAAAGCCTGTGCGGTCTTTCGGCTCGATGCGAAAACCGATCTTGTAGTAAACGGCGACGGCGACGGTCGGCGCGGTCGGGTCGGGTGAAAGCACAACTTTCAAACCGTTCGGGAGTTTGAAGTAAGTGACAGGGACGCTGAAAGTCTCCGGGGGCGTGGCCGTTGCCTGCTGAAACGCGGAGAGCGCGAGCAAGACGCCCAGTGTCAGTGAAACTAACCGGCGAAAGTGAATCTTCATAGAACCTCCGTAGCATGTTGATAAAGCAGAGAGGAAAATCCCTGCCTCTAAGACCAGGGGCCAGCAGCCCAACCTAAAACCCAAGTTAATTTGTTAATGGCGTGAAAAATCTTCGGACACGAGAAAACGCGCGTCGCTTCCGTCCTCAGCCGCTGCATCTTTGGAAACTTTGAATTTCGAGTTTAACGAAAGATAATCCCGCAACGTGAAGAGGCATAGTGCCGCGCAATTTTGCTACACATTCCTCTACGTCGGCAGAAGCGACTGAGTTCCATCGTTTGAGAGTAATAGGTGATGGGTGATAGGTGATAAGAGAAATGCTTGTTCTTTCCTATCACCTATCACCCATCACTTATCGCTGCTCTTTTCTCCCCCGTGCGCGAGGCTTTCCAACTGCTCACGCGCTGCGCCTCTGGCGCGAATTTGTTTGACCTTCGACGTGTGGCCGCTCGTAATCTCCACGGCGCGTGCCGGAACACTGAGCGCGCGTGCCAGAACGCGCACGAGTTCTTCGTTAGCCGCCCCGTCAACAGGCGGCGCGGCAAGGCGAACCCGCAAACTCCCGTCGTGCTCGCCAATCACTACACTGCGCGAGGCGCGCGGCACAACGCGCACCGTAAACAGCAGCGCGCCGTCGCGTTCAGAACATAGAATCAAAAGACATCACCTTTCAGCCGCCGGAACGCAACCACCCCGCCTCGGCTTTGCCTCAAAAGGGTAGCTTGCCCCATAAGTGCTTAAACCTGCCTCAAAAGTGAAAAGGCGGCATGTTATAGGAGCCGGAATCCCATCCGGAAGAGCGTCGAGCGACCCTTCGACGCTCTTTCTCTTGTAGTCGTTGACACCATGTGCTGCCGGGTGTATTGTTCGCCTCTCAAGCGCGAAGCCCTTAACCTCACCCGTTTCACCGCTACTTCACTAAGGAGACTCATAATGCGTCATAAACTGACTCTGGCGTTTATCCTTGCGCTCAGCGCTCTCGTCCTGCCGACCGCCGTCGTCAAACCTAGTGCAGCGCAGACAGGCCCGGTCGTCGGGATAACCTGTGAATGTATAGCAGGTCAGAAGCTGCTCTGTGTGGCCGACGTGACCGGGGGCACAGCCCCTTACACCTACCAATGGGGTCCGCCGCCGATATCAGGGAGCGGGCAAATGAAGATCGTCCCGTGTGCTGGCACCGGAACTAGAACTATCTCCGTGACCGTGACGGATGCCAACGGCCAGATCGGCTACTTCTCCGCTCCGTTCACGTGCTGTGGCGGTATTGACCCTCAGTAAGGAAGAGGTCGCCACGGCACACCTGCATTAAGTTAGAGCACGGGGCGGTATCTTAGACATTTACGCTCTACCAGCGCTGCCCTAAAAGTCCATCCCCTGCCTCATAAGTGCTTAAGGAGTAGGGGGTATTGAGGCAAATCCTCCCGCCTCAACGGATGAGCGTCCCCTGCACTGCTGTCTGAAATAGGCTGATTAGCAGCAATACGACGATGGGTGAAATATCCAACATGCCGAGCGGGGGAATGATGCGCCGGAAAGGGCCTAGCACAGGCTCCGTCACCTTGATTAAGAAACGCAGCACACGATTGGTAGAGCTTGCGCCCCACGAAAAGACTATCCGCATGAAGATCAGGAGCGAGTACAGCGACAACAGTCCATAGAGCAAGAACCCGATGAGGGAAATAATGGCTCCCCGCTCCAGGCTCAGGATGACGCCGGTAATCGTTCCGAGAAAGGTTCCGACAAGCTGCAACGCGAAGTAGCCAAGTAAGATCGCAATCAGAATCGTGCCGATGGGAGCGATTTTCGGGTCGAGTCCGGCTCGTGCCAATCCGCGTCGCACAGGGTCAACCAGCGGATCGCTGAAGCGCCGCACCAGCAGCGCAGGCTTGCTGAACGGATTCACGTCGGCGTAATTCAACAAGAGCCGCAAAAGCATCAGCACAATGACGGTGATAATCACCGCCACCACGCCGTACCAGAGGAACAGATAAATTGACGAGATGAGATACATAAAGATTTATCTCTGAGTTTGATGGCTCAATTGCAAAGTGCGAGAGAGCGTCTTTTGATCTACTACCCTTTGCCTGTCTTTTGGGCCTGCCGCTCTCCGAAGATCGCAGTCCCGACGCGCACAAACGTCGCGCCCTCTTCTATCGCCACTTCGTAGTCATGGCTCATGCCCATCGAAAGCTCGCCCCGCCCTGCTCCGAAAACTCCGCGCGCTCTCAAAGCATCACGCATTTCGCGCAGGCGACGAAAAAAGGGGCGCACAAGCTCCGTGTCCTCGAAAAACGGTGGCAACGTCATTAATCCCGTCAAACGCAGCCGCTGACATGCGACGACCACCTCGACCAGTTCCGGCAATTCCTTTTCGCTCACGCCCGACTTTGTTGTCTCACTCCCAAGATCAACCTGAATCAGCACCGGCAACACTTCGCGTCCCGCCTCCTCGCACAATCGGTCCAGACGACGAGCGAGCGATGCCGAATCCAAAGAATGAATCAAGTCAAAGAGCGCGACAGCCCGGCGAGCCTTATTTGCCTGAAGATGCCCGATGAGATGCCAGCGCGCGCTCTCGCGCCCCAGTTCAGCAATCTTCTCGTCCGCTTCCTGCACACGGTTTTCGCCCAGGTCACTCGCGCCTGCCTCGATTGCGAGCCGCACGATTTCGGGCGGGTGCGTCTTCGTGACGGCAATCAACTTGATTTCCGCCGCATCGCGTCCAACGCTTCGCGCGCTCTCGTCAATCCGGCGGCGCACCTCCGCCAAACGTTCACGCAATTCATCAGAGGCGGGCGCTGCTGTTTCGTCCATTATTTTCCGGCAACTAAAGTGTGGCCAACTATAACAATCACGCTAGCCCGCTAGCAACCGCGTCAGAAGTTCAAGCTCAATCGCAATTCACTCCGGCGGCTGACGGGACGAAACTCTCAGAGAGCGTTTGAGGATGTTCCAAAGCTTTTGGGAGGCTTGCTTGACACGTTTCCACCTCAGTCCGTAATATTCAAATCGAACCAGTTAATGAGCGGATGTGGCGAAACTGGCAGACGCGCAGGTCTCAGAAGCCTGTGGTAGCGATACCGTGGTGGTTCAAATCCACTCATCCGCACGAAATCTTCTTAAATTTATACCGGAGAGGCGAGTTTGGTAACCAACTCGCCTCTTTTTACGTCTTAACCTGTAAGAAGCGAATCACTGAATTCGTTTAAAGAATACGGGGTAAGGCGGCCCAGCCGGAAAACCTATCGCCATCAGGGCCAGAAGTTTTTTGATCGTGCGCGCTTTTTTTTACGGAACTTTTTCCTCTGGCAAACGAATAAATAACTGCCACAAGAAATAGCTTCGCGGTGTTTTCATTTCAAAGGGGGCCATCCAATGAGCAGGAACGCGACAGCCTTAAAACCTTCCACATCGAGTCGGCACGTCGGGCGCTTGCGCTCTGTCACACCACGCGCAGGCTTCAAACCCGAACCGCCTCAACTCACAACCAGGGCCAGGGGACTGAAAGATTTGGCGCTGACCTTGCTGAAAGAAGCGCAGGCTCTGGAAGGCGACGTGTTAATGTCGGAATTAGTAATGCCGCAAGGTGCTCGCCAGATGGACATTGAGAACGGAATCAAGCTCGACGACGCGGTGCGTCAATATGAATCGAGTATTATCCGGCAAGCGCTCCTCATCACGGGCGGCAATCAGGCAAGGGCTGCGCGGATGCTCGGCGTCAAGCCCAACACCCTGAATTACAAGGTCAAACTTTATAATCTCTAACAGCTTGTAAGCTCAATTCACAGCATCGGAAACGTTCTCTGTTGATCTCGCCTCCTGCGAGTCGGCGACAATCAACGGCTGCTCGTCAAAGAGCGTCGAATTGACGAGCGTCTGCACCCAGTATTGACCGGGAACCGGAAAAGTCACATTGACGAAGAAACTGATGTTGTCGGCGAAGCCGCCCGGCGCAATCTCGAACGGCGAAGGCTGTGACACGACGATGGGCTGCTTTCTGTCCGGCGTCAGGATTCTCACTTCCGACAAATGCTTTCCCTCACCCTTCCAGTGATTGATGACCGCAAACTTAATCAAAGACACGGGCACCTGCTGCACCATGATGTTCTGAAACACACCCATCAACGAGAGCTTGTTCCCGACTTCCAATCGCACGTCATCGCAAAAAAGTGTGTAAACGAGTTCGAGTTTGGTTTTCTGTTCCGTTTGACTCATCCTGTCTCCTGTTTCTAAATTAAAAGCATCTCGGCTATTCAGTCATGCATAGATAACTCTGCCTACAATAACGGCGATTGGAATAATAAGATAGCCAGCGCTCGTAAAAGAGTGGCTTTAAAATCTCAATCATGGCCTTAATCGAGTGAAGGCTCGCGAACGTTTACTTAGCCCAGCATCTCTTTGAGCGCCGCTTCTTCTATCACACGTAGGCCAAGCTCCTGCGCTTTGTCCAGCTTCGACCCCGCGTCTTCGCCTGCGACGACGTAATCCGTCTTCTTGCTCACGGTGGACGTGACGCGCCCGCCGCGCGCTTCGATCATGGCGCGGGCTTCGTCGCGCGTCAGGCTCGCGAGTTTTCCCGTCAAGACAAATTGCTTGCCCGCGAAGGCTGCGTCTGTCGTGCCCCCTGTGCTGCCCTCAATCTCCGTTCGCACACCCGCCGCTCGCAACCGCTCGCACAGGTACAAATTGCCCGCGTCGTCAAACCAATCGCGCACACTCTGCGCGACGGTCATGCCGATCTCGTGAATGTCGTCCAACTCTTCCGTAGTCGCCTTGCTCAAGCGTTCGAGCGAGCGAAAATGGCGTGCGAGAATTCCTGCGGTGCGCTCGCCGACGTGACGAATCCCCAGACCGTAAACCAACTGCGGCAGATCGCGCGACTTGCTCGCCTCAATCTGCGCCATTAGATTCGCCGCAGATTTTTCCGCCATCCGCTCAAGCGCCGCCACCTCCTCAAGCTGAAGCCTGTAAAGATCGCCCACATCATTTATCATCTTCTTTTCGACGAGTTGCTCGACAAGCTGCTCGCCCAAACCTTCTATCCGCATCGCGCGGCGTGAAGCGAAATGTAGCAGCCTTGCTTTAAGCTGCGCGGGGCAATCGGCAGCCACGCAACGTGACACGACCTCGCCTTCTGGCCGCGAAATCACCCCATTACAGACCGGACACTTTTTCGGCATCCGAAACCGCTTCTCGTCGCCTGTGCGCCGCGACTCAATTACTTTCAAAACCTTCGGGATGATCTCGCCACTCTTCTCAATCAACACCCAATCACCTTCGCGCACGTCCAGCCGATTAATCTCATCTTCGTTATGCAACGTCGCGCGGGCGACCGTAGTGCCCGCAAGCTGCACCGGCTCAAGATTGGCGACGGGTGTGAGCGCGCCCGTGCGCCCGACCTGCACGACGATGGAGAGAACCTGGGTCGTCGCCTGTCTCGCAGGATATTTGTATGCGATAGCCCAGCGCGGCGCTTTCGTCGTCGCGCCGAACTCTTCCTGAAGCGCCGTTGAATTGACTTTCACCACCACGCCGTCAATCTCGTAGCCAAGCTCGTCTCGCTTTAACTCCATCCGGTTACAAAACTCAATCACCTCGTCAATCGAAGGGCAAAGCTCCCGATTTTCGTTGACGTGAAAGCCCACGCTTTCGAGCCAGTCGAGCGCGTCCCAGTGTGTACTGAAAGGTTTGCGCTCCGCCGCGATCACGTCGTAACAAAACATATCCAGACGGCGGGCGGCGACGATCTTCGGGTCAAGCTGGCGAATTGTTCCGGCGGCAGCATTGCGCGGGTTGGCAAAACGGGCGAGAGATTCTTCTTCGCGTTCGGCGTTAATCTTTTCGAAGACGCTTCTGGACAAATAAGCTTCGCCGCGCACTTCGATTTCAGCCCCAATCTTTTTATCTACACTTTTCAGTCTGAGCGGGACGCTGCGAATCGTGCGGGTGTTCTGCGTCACGTCTTCGCCGACACGCCCGTCGCCGCGCGTCACGCCGCGCACCAGCACCCCGTCCTCGTAGTGAAGCGAGATCGAAAGACCGTCTATCTTTAACTCCGCGACGTATTCAAACCTGCGCCCATCACTGAGGCGCTGGCAGCGCTCATCGAAGGCGCGCAGATCGTCTATGTTGTAGCTGTTGTCGAGCGAGAGCATCGGGTGACGATGCACGTATTCACTAAAACCTTCCGCCGGGCGGCCACCCACGCGCTGCGTCGGGCTATCCGGCGTGACGAGTTCGGGATGCTCTGTTTCGAGTTGCTGAAGGCGAACCAGCAAAGCGTCGTATTCGGCGTCAGAGATTTCCGGGTTTGCGTGAATGTAATAAAGCTCTTCGTGGCGGCGAAGCTCCCCCCGCAGAGTTTCAATTTCGCGCTCGATAGGTTGAACGTTGGTCGGCAACTTCCCTCTCACCTTTTTGTATTTAGTTGAAGTTTAGCATTCTCATCATAACCGAATAGGCAAAGATGGCAAGCCGCCTCTGAACTCATCTCATTCAAAGAGTGAGATTGCGGCGCTGCCGCTTGAAAGGGTTGAGCTTTGAGATCAGCTTCGGGAGAGGACGAGCGCCGTTGAGCTTTTATGGGCGGTGTTTTTGGAGTGCCGGGCCTGCTGACCCAGATGATGAATGACGCGCCCGAAGAACTTGACGCTTTGCAGGAAATCTTCGAGGCGTATGTTTTCGTCCGGGCCGTGCGGGTTCGAGCCAGCGTAGCTCGTGCCAAACGAGACAACGGGCATGGGAGGATTGCTTGCGCCGCAGATTGCTCCCACAGGCCCGCTCGCCGGATTAAGCGGGTAGACGACCGGCGGCTCTCCGTAAACTTCCGTCGCAGCCTCAATCGCGGCACGAGAGACGTTTGATTGCGATGATGATTTGATGACGGGCGCGCTGCCGAGTTCGATGATCTCCACATCCTTGAAGCCGCGCACGTCCAGATGCTCACGCAGCAGCCCGACAACCACTTCGGGCGTCAGGTCTGGCACGAGGCGGAAATCCAGCCGCGCCATTGCGTGGCTCGGCAGCACGGTTTTCGCCCCCGCATCGGTATGGCCTGTTTGAATTCCGCAGATGGTACAGGTCGGCCCGAAGATGTGCTCTTTGACAAGCGTGCCGCCGCGCATCCCGCGCACCCAATGGCTGATGCGAAACTCCTGCTTGAGTCCGGCCTCGTCCAGTTGAATCTCTTTCAGGGCTTCCGCATCTTCCGGTGTGATGGGCGCAACGTGCGACGAGAAACCGTCAATCGTGATGACGCCCTTCGGCGAGGTGATGGTCGAAAGCGCCTGCACGAGACGCCACGCGGGGTTGGGCACAATCGCGCCCCACTTTGAATGCAACTCGGTCCGCGCGCCGTGAACGCGAAGCTCTATGAAAGTGATGCCCTTGAAGCCCAGACTGATGACGAAACGCTCCTGCGTGTCCTTGTTGCCTTCTTCCCAGATGCACCCTTCCGCTTCGAGCAGTTCACGGTTCTCGTTGGCGAAGCGATAGAGACTGGGGCTGCCGATGCCTGCTTCGCCCTCGACGACAAAGCGCAGGCAGACGGGCAGCTTGCCGAAAGTCTTCTGGTAGGCTTCGACTGCGGCGAGACGCGCGACCAGATCGCCCTTGCTGTTGGCCGCGCCGCGCGAGTAGAGCTTGCCGTCAGAAACGGTCGCGGCAAACGGCCCCGTTGACCAACTTGTCAATTGACCGACGGGCGCGACATCGTAATGGCCATAGACCAGATAGCAGTGCAGCCCGGCTCCGCACTCGCCAAAGATGATGGGATAGCCGCTGCCGAGCTTGAAGGAGCGTGTGCCCGCGCCGGAGCGTTGCATCAACTTTTCGACGGCTTCGGCCATCGCGCGCATCCCCGTCCCGCGCGCCGCCACCGACGGCATCCTGCAAATTGTTTGCAGGCGCTCCGTGAAGGCACGCGCATGGCGCTCAACGTAACGGTCGAAACGAGTGAAAGACATCGTAAAAATAGTGATGGGTGATGGGTGATAAGTAAAAGCGTTTCTCCTATCACCTATCACTTATCACTTATCACCTCTGTAAAGTAAATAACGTGGGTGCGCTTTATCGCGCGCGAAACCGGCGCAGATTAATCCGGCGGCGAAGGCTTCTTCAAATTCGGCGCGGACGCGTAGTTGCTCGCGGCGCGCGGCGGCTGCATCGTGGCTGATGAGCGCAGACCAGTCCGAGGGGATTTCGATGGTCGCGGCGGGAGCGGAGTCCGGGACGGGAGCACTGCCTTCAGCCAGCAGTTTGACTCTTCTTGAATCGAGTTGCCAATCGGCGAAGAGGCGGTCGCTATCCAGATGGACGCTCCCCTCTGTCTCGTGTGGCATCGTGATGTAATCCGTGCCGTAGAAATTCACTCCGTAGGAGCGCACGACGACGCCGAGGCGATTGAGATTGAAATGGGCGTTGCGCGCCTGCATCGGGTCCCAGGTCCACTTGATAAATTTTCTGCCTTCAGAGAGCGCACGTGCACGTTGCGCCCACTTCAACTTTGCGCCGACACCTTTGTTCTGATAACTCTTGGCGACCGCCATCATGTGCGAGTAACCGATAATCTCGTTCTCCCCGCGCACGGCGATCATGTGATGAACGAAACCAACCATCTCATCACCGGCGAAAGCTCCAAGCGTCCACCCGCCCGCGCGTCGTGTGACGATCAGGTGACGACGCGGCGAGATTTCCAGATCGGGCAGCGCAAAGGCTTCGCGTTGAAGCTGAATACATTTGTCGTACTCTGCAAACGTCGCGCAATCGCGGACTTCTATTTCCGCCCCTGATTCTTCGGCTTGAGCTGTTTTTTGCTCTGACATAAAAGCATCGTAAATCGTGAATCGTAAATCGTAAATAGAGAAAACCCATTTTCATCCATTTACGATTTACGATTCACGATTTACGAGAGTTTTAGCTTCCTTCCGTGGGCCTAATGGGGAGTTCGATGATTACTCTGAGTCCCTGCGCCTTAGGGCTTTCCAGTTTCACTGTTCCGCCAAGCAAATCTATCAGGCGGCGCGAAATGGCAAGGCCGAGTTCGTTCATGTTGGTGGCGTTCTCGCTCGGCGCGTCAATGTCTACCGGCTCGAAGATGCTTGCCATATCCTGAATGCTTTCGCCTTTGTCCTCGATGATGATTTGAAATTGAGACGGAGTGCGGCTTTCGGCGCTTTCGGCATAGACGCGGACAGATTCTCCTTCGGGGCTGCGGCTGATGGAATAAGCGAAGAAATTGTAAAGCACCTGCCGCAGCTTCCCTTCATCGGAGACGATTGAAGGCAGGTCCGCTTCAGCATCGCAGTCAATCGTCACGCCCTGCTTCTGAGCCAGCCGCGCGACCGCCGCGCACGATTCGCGCAACGTCTCGCGCAGGGAAAATTCGTGCAGGAAAAGCTCTGATTGTCCCGCTTCGAGGCGGGAGAGGTCCACAAGCTGCGTCAGGCGCGTTTTCAGTTGCAGCCCTGAGTCCTGAATCTTTTCACAGAAGTGGCGCTGGTCAACCGTTAAGGCTTCATGGTCGAGCATAATCTCGGTGAAGCCGAGCATCGAGGTCAAAGGCGTTCTGAGTTCGTGCGTCATGCGTGAGAGAAAGAGCGAGCGATAATGAGAGACGCGGCGCAACTCGCGGTTGGCTTCTTCGAGCGCGTGGCCGTGCTGCCGCAATTCTTCGACGAGGTGTTCGATGCGTTGATTCTGCTCGCGCAAAGCTACGGCGCGGCGCGCGTTGCCGATGCCGATGACGACCGGCGCGGCGATGAAACGAAGACCGTTGAGAGCCGCCCGCAGACGTTCTGGAAAGACCGTGATGGCGACGAGCGCGCCAACCATTATTCCGCGCGCGTGAATCGGCACAGCCACACCCGCATGCAAGCCCGTCTCTTCGAGGGTGCGACGCAAATCCCTCTCGCTCTCGCTCCTTGCTTCGTTACCATTTTCGTCCGGCCAGGACTGTAACTCGTCGCCCTTTCGCTCGACGGCAGCGGCAAATTTCTTGCCGACGGCGCGCGCCTTCGCTTCGTCAAAATGTTCGTGCGAATGGATGGCGCTTTCACGCAGATGCCCATCCTCGTCGCGCAGGTAAATGACGATGCAGCACAAATCCCAATGGCGTAGGATCATGCTTGAGAAGGCTTCGCAAACCCCTGACGGGGTGTTGATGATGTCCGGCGAAAGCGTCTGCGTGTAGAAGAGGTCAACAATCTCCGCACTCAGAGAGTGAAACTCTCTCAGCCGTGCGTCAATCGGATTGCTCTCTTCTGCGGCTGTAGGCACATTTTCAGTAATTAATTCGCTCATATCCGTAAAAAATGGAGCGCCCGCGCTTGTCGGGCAAGCGAAGGAGACCGCAGGGTTTCTCTGAATCTTTGGTAGCCGTAACTATAGTGCGCAGCTTATTAGAGTGTCAAAGGAGAATGAATAGTGGTCAGTGGTCGGTGGTCAGTAAGAAGAACGCGATAGCCAGCGCTGAGCCTTGGCTTTCAACTGACCACCGACCACTGACCACTGACCACTGTTTTCTCCCCACTGTTCTTTTGCCGTGCGCGTGCGTTATGATGCCGTTGGGATGAACCGAGCGCCTCGCTGCTTGATTTGCTTGGGGAAGATTGAGGCGCGCCGCTCGTTTCAGAACTTGAGCGCATGGCTGGCCAACTACAGAGACACCCACTGACAGAACTGGTACGCGAAATCTCCGCCGCCGAGCTTTCAGGCGCATTGCGACTGACGCGTGAGCGAGCCAGAACGGTTATCTATTTCGACGCGGGCGAAATCATCTACGCAGCCTCCAACCTGCGCGCCTACCGTCTGAGCGAATCCGTGCGGCGCTGGAACATTCTGAGCGAGCATCAGCTTGCGGGCGTTCAAGAGAAAACGTCTGATCTGGAAGTCGGCGCGGCGCTCATTGAGACGGGGGCATTGAACCGGGACAAGCTCGAGGCGTTGATGTCGCGGCAGGTGTCTGAACTGCTTTGCCATCTGCTGCTGTGGACGGAAGGCGATTGGGAGTTCGACCCGCGCGTGCGACTCGCTGAAGACGTTCGCGTGACGATTAAAGCGGAGAAACTCCTGATGGAGAGCGCCCGTCGCCTGCCAGTCGAATTCGTTGCGGGAAGATTTACGAATAAGAGCGAGAAACTCTTTCCTGAGTCTCAGGCGACTGACGAGCTTAATCTGCTGCCGACCGAAGCTTTCGTCCTGACGCGTGTTGACGCGGCGCTGAGTATCAATGAATTACTGACCGTCGGAGGTCTCCCCGAAGCCGAGACGTTGCATATCATTTATACGCTCGCGCTCGGGGGATTCCTGCGCCGCGAAAATTGGCCGCAGGCTCTTTCGGCGCAGGAGATTGCCAGGGCACGCGCCGTCAAAGCTATTCCGGCAAAAGCTGCTCCGGCAAAACAGGCTTTACCTGTCGAAGCCGAGTCGAACAGCACGCCAAAGAGTCCGGCGGTGACGCAGGCGACCAGTGAGGTTGAAGAACTGCGCGACGAGCAGAGCGAGATTGAAGCGCTGTTTGCCAAGATTCGCAGTACGACGGATTACTACCAGACGCTCGGCGTTCGTCGGAGCGCGAATACAGGCGACATCAAGCGCGCCTATTATGCGCTCGCCAAGCGCTTTCATCCCGACCGTTTTCGCAGGGGCGCTGAAGCGGCACAACTGACGCGCATCGAATCGGCTTTCGCGCAGATTGCTCAGGCTTACGAAACACTCAAGAGCAATCAGTCACGCGCCGTTTATGATTCTAAACTGCTCAAGCAGGAGCAGGACGAGCGCGCCAACAGAGCAGAGGCGGCGGCTAAACAGGCTGAGATAAATTTCAGGGCAGGCGCACGGCCAGCAAGCAGCAAGGTTTCGACTCCTGCCAACATGCTGCCGACGGCACAACAGGCCGAAGAGGCATATCAGCAAGGGTTGTCTGCCTTGAAGCAGGGCAATCGCGCATCAGCAATCGCAGCACTTGGCGAAGCCGCGCGCCTTGCTCCGACCGAGCCGCGCTATCGCGCGTACTTCGGCCATGCCATGACAAGCGAGCAACGCTTGCGCCGCAGCGCGGAAGCTGAACTCAAAGCGGCCATCGCGCTCGACGCAAACAATGCTTCTTATCACGCGATGCTCGCAGAGCTTTACAGCGAGCTTGGCTTGATTCGGCGAGCGCAAGCTGAACTGGATCGCGCACGCTTGATTGATCCACAAGACGACGCCGCGCGCCGCTTGCGCGATAAACTGAAAGGGAAAAGCTAGTGGTCAGTGGTCAGTGGTCAGTTAAAAAAACAAGCAACGAACTGCTTTTGCTCTAACTGACCACTGACCACTGACCACTGACCACTGCCAGCTACCTATGTCCACCAACCTTGATTTTTCGGAGAACGAACGCATCACGGGCGAGGCGTTTATGCGTCTGGCGACGGCTGCGGATGAATTTGAAGGGTATGCTAACCCGCATGCCGCGCGGATTGCGAAGTTGGCCGATGCGCTGGCAAAGCAGTTTCATCTGGCCCAGCAGGATCGCGCTTCGCTCAAGCTGGCGGCGCTCGCGCACGACATAGGCGAAGTCGCAATGGAGCGCGATTACATCAGGCGCAAAGATGCATTGACGGAAGACGAGCGGCTTGACCTTGCGCGTCATCCGGTGATCGGCGAGCAGGAAGCTGCGCGCGCAGGCGCGGATCGCGGGGCGCAGCTACTGGTGCGCTGGCATCAGGAATGGTGGAATGGCGGAGGCTACCCGGACGCTCTGCGCCGTGAGCAGATTCCGCTCGGAGCGCGCATTCTACGCGTCGCGGACGCTTACAGTGCGCTCACAGATGCCCGCCCCTTTCGCCCCGCTCACACAGAGGAAGAGGCGCTTAAACATCTGAGAGAGTGGGCAGGTCTCGAATTCGACCCGCGCGTCGTGCGCGCCTTTCTTGCGCTGCCAACGATCCCGGAACTCAAATCCTATGCGAAAGGAAATCTGGAACTTGAAGTCCTGAACCTGAAGTTGGAGACAAACAATTCTTTGGTTCCAGACTCCAGACTCCCGACACCGGACTCCAGACCCTTATGAGCACAATTCCGAACGGGTGGCTCGCTTTCGAGTTGGGCGTGCTGCGTCGTCTCAAGTTCAAATCAATCAGCCTGGCCTTCACGGGCGAGCCTGACCTCGGCGTGTATCTCAAACGCTGGGGGGCGCGCGTGGCGACAAATGATCTGGCGCAGTGGGCGGCGACGAAAGCCGCCGCGTTTGTCGAGAACAACACGGAGCAATTATCGGAAGAAGATGTCTCGCTCGTCCTCGAAGATGCTTACGTGCCGCGCCACAAGCTGGAGAATCCGGCGCTACGGAAATGGTTCAACGAAACTGACGCATGGTGGTTTGACAATGTGCGCCGGAACATAGAGAAGCTCGAATCCCCCGCCGAACGCGCACTGGCCCTCGCCTGCGGGATGACCGTTGGCGACTACGCACTCTCTTTTGATGAAGAGACGCGCGAGTTTCGCCAGCCGCTCTCGCAGGTCTTTCGCCGCTCATGGCAGTCGCAAGTTCCGCCCGTCAACAACTCGCAACGCAACACGAGCGACAACCGCGAGGCGCGCGACTTCATCGCCGAGCAGCACACCAATCTGCTTTATCTTCGATTGCCGCGCCCGCGAAGCTTGCACGAGCAGCGCCGTGATACGTTTTCTGCCTGGCGCGAAGAATGGCTGCGCGGCGGGGACGAATTCTGGGCTGAGTTCGAGAAGGCCAGAGGCGGGCGGCTGGGCACGAGCGTCGTCACCAAGCAACAATACCTGCGCTTCGTGGAAGATTTGCTTCAGGTCGCCCTGCATCTTCCCGCATGGGCCATCGCTCACGCCGAAGACGGCTTCATCCCCACCAGCGATCTGGTCGAAACCGTCAACCGCGTCCGCAAAGTAGAGACAGTCTACTCAAAAGATTTCTCCGAGTTGACGGGCCTGCGCGCGACGATCATCACAGCCTGATTCGTGAATCGTAAATCGTGAGTCGTAAATGGAAAAAGCCGTTCATCTATTCACGATTCACGATTTACGATTTACGGCCTTTGACTATCACCAGCGTTTGATCGTCGTCTCTTTCGCGTGCGCCCGACCAGACATCTACTTCTGCAAAAATAGCGTCGCGCAATTCATGGGCTGACAACTGGCGGCGCTCGACGGCAAATCGTGCGAGGCGCTCTTCGCCGTATTCCTCTCCGGTCTCGTTTTCGGCTTCGCTGATGCCATCCGAGAAGATGAGCAGCACATCACCCGGCGCGAGCGCTGCGCCAGCCTCTTCATACTTCGCCCACTCAAATGCTCCGACCATCATCCCGCCCGTCGTCAGACGCTCAACCGTTCCATCCGTGCGGACGAGAATCGGCGCATTGTGCCCCGCGTTACTGTAGCGAAACTGTCGTGTGCGATCTTCATAGAGAGCCAGAAAGAGCGTGGCGAAGCGGTTGGATTCGGTGCTGAGGCAGAGTTGGCGATTGATGTTCGTCATCTTGCGCGAAACCGCGCCGTCAATCTCATCCGCCGCGACAACGTGCGTGAGCAATTGACCGCCACCGTCAGCGCCCGCTTCGGCAGACGCGGCGACGGCGCGCTCGGCTATCTCCAGTCGCTCGGCAGTAATGGTGGCCTGCGCGCGCAGGGAAGCTTGCAGGTTCGACATCACGAGCGAGGCCGAGATGCCTTTGCCGGACACATCGCCGAGCGCCAACACGACGAGGCCGGGCGCGATCTCGATGTAATCGTAATAGTCGCCCGCGACGCCGCGCGCCGCGCGACATTCGGCGGAAATCTCAACCGTCAAAAGCTCAGGAACACTGCGCGGGAAAAGCTGAGCCTGCACTTCGGCTGCGATTTCGACCTCGCGTTCCAATCGCTCGCGCTCGACACGTTCCTCCAACAGCACTTCGATGTTCGCAGACATATCATTGAAGGCTACAGCGAGTTCACCGAGTTGATCCTGCGAACGGACATGCACGCGATGAGAGAAGTCGCCCTGCTTGATAAACTCGACGGCGCGATAGAGTTTATGCACCGTGCCGGTGACGGCGCGCGTCATCCAGATGGCAGCAATCAGCGCCAGCAACTCCAGCACGAGGAAGGCTATGCTGGTGTACCACAAAGCCCGGCGCCAGAGTTCGCCCGGCTCGCCATGTCCCCAAAACTGTTTGCTCACCAGCGCCCACGACCAATCAAACACAAAGCTCAGGTGCTCACTCGCTTCACCGCTCGCCCAGTTGGTTGACGGCAGCATGACCACGTAAAACGACTCGCCCACCTGTTCGCCAAACTGATCCTTGCGAAACATATTCTCGACATCACGTTCGCGCGCCGCGTCTTCGCTACTTAGTTCGCCATTTGAATCACCGTTTCTCTGGTTTCCATAGCCCAGCCTTGAATCCACCCGGCTGCTTTCCGTATTCAAGCCTCTGTAAACGAAGAACGGGCGAACATAGATGCCCGTCGTTTCACGATATTGCTGAACGAGAGCGCGACTCACCGGCACAACCAGCAGCAACGCGAACGGGCGATTTGTCGCAATGCCGCGAGTAAGAGCGCGCATTGACGGAGAGCCGAAATTCTCTTCCGGTTTTGTCGGCGCGTTGAAAGCCAGCCCGCTCCACTCCCCGCGCCCGCGCAACCATTCCGGCAAACGATAGCCCACCGACGGCGAATCTTCCCCGACGCCACGCGTGCTCTCATCATCAAGGATGCTGATAAACTGCGCCGAGCCTTTGTGTCCGATTGCAGCCGCGTCTTCGCCCGCTGCGCCGCGCCACAGCGCCACGCGCGCTCCCGGCAGCGACCCGCGCAGCAGCGCCGCGCGCTCGTCGAGCCATGCTTGAATGGTGCGGTCGTCCGCGTTGGATGGCAGGCGCGCGAAGGCTTCCGCGAGATAGCGCGCACTTGATTGAGTCTGCCGCTCAGTTGCATTAGCCTGCGCGGTGATGATGCGCGCCATTCCCTGCCCCGACCCGCCGAAAGCTGAAACGAGGCCGAGCAGCGTCAACAGGATGATCGGCGTCAGCCCGACGAAGAGATAGGTAATCACGAGGCGGCGGCGAACACGCCAGAGAAGTTTTCTCTTCAACCAGCGGAGCGCCTTCACGCCGTAATAGAGACCCGTCAGACAAACTGCACAGAAGGTGAGGTAGCCGAAGAATGTGCCGAGGAAACTTTGATGGAAAGCCTGACTGTCCCCGAAGAGTAACCAGACGACGAGCAACAAGCTTGAGACAATCGCCACATGCGGCATCACGCGCCGCAGCCACAATTGCGCACGCGTCAATCTCTGCCTAAACCTGCTACGCTCTCCTTCAATCTGCTTCTGCATAGAATAATAGTAGGGGCAGGGCTTGTCCCTACCCGCGTTGCTACGGATTCAACGCAGCCTTTTATGAACATGAGGGCAGGGACAAGCCCTGCCCCTACAAGTGACTCGCTGCATATTACGCTAGAAACGAGTCTGTTTCATCCGGCGGAAGCCAGCAGGACTTCCTTTTCATCATCCTGCGCTCGCGCCTCTTCCACCTCCGCAGGCATACGCAATTTGCCGAAGGCAAACAGCATGAGCCAGATGAGACCCGGCGTTGCCGACAGCAATCCTGAGATAATCGTCAGCGTGCGTGCGCTGATCGCGTGCAGCGACCAGGCAGCGAAGATCGTCGAGATACTCATCACGAGGACTTCCGCCGCGCGGTCGGTTGTGATGACGCGCCCGCGCAAATTGTCAGGTATCAGGCGCATCAACAAAGTCTCCTGCACCGCGTACTCTATGCCGATGATGAAGCGAGACAGGAACAGCATCAAGCCTGCCAGCCAGAGCGTCGGCATCAACCCGGCGACGGCGAAGATGATGCCGTGCGCGAACAACATCCAGCCGATGAATTTGGACGTTAGCCCGTGCATCTCGACGTGTGTGCCGACGCGCCGGGCGCACAGCATCCCGACGAATACGCCAGCGCCCACCGTCGCATAAAGCGCCGCGACGCCCGCATCACCTTCGAGTCCGCCCTGCCCGGCGAAGACTACGCCGCCCAGCCGGTCGTAAATCAGGTTGCACGCGCCGCCACCGGTCGCCCACAACACGTTCACGCCGATGATGCCCGCGACCAAAGGATAACGCGCGATGTACTTCCAGCCATCCTGCAAGTCAGTCCAGAAGCGCGGGCGTTTCTTCGTCTCAAGAGATTCCGTCTCACGACGCTTGTCAGCTTCGTCTATACTCTCTTCCCTCATCTCTTTTTCAGGGATGAGCCAAATGGAATAAGCGGAGACGATGAACGAAACCGCGTTGATGATGAAGGCCGTCTTGTAGCCGAAGCGAGCGGAAGCCCAGCCGCCCAGCGCCGCGCCGAACGACATCAGCAGGAAGCGCGAAGAGAACATCAAAGCGTTTCCGGCCAATAAACCCTGTCCGCCCGTGATGTTTGGCAGCGCCCCGTTCTTGGCAGCCTCAAAGAACGCTGTCAGAAGCGAAGCCGCCACCGAACAGACGTAGGCGATCCACAAATCCTCCGGCCCATCCACCAGCAGGAAGCCGAGCGCGACAAATCCGCGCGCCACATCCGACACGATCATCACGGTGCGCCGCGACCAGCGATCAGCGAACGCCCCCGCGAATGGAGCAAACAGCGCGAACGGCGCAAACCGGGCGACAAGCATGATGGCCGTCGCATCCGGCGCAGCAACAGAAACCGCGCGCACCAATCCCAGTCCGGCGATGAAGTTGAACCAGTTGCCGAGTTCGGACACGACCTGTCCAGACCACAATCGCCTGAACGAGCGATTGCCCCGCAGTAATTGCATGTAAGTTAAAGTAGACATAACAACGCAGAATTCAGGAGTCAGAAAACAGAAGTCAGAATGAATGGCTGAAACCGTTCTTCTTTTCTCCTGTCTCCTGACTTCTGTCTTCCGTCTCCTCAAAGAAATGAGCCGCCGGATTCTCATCCAAGCGGCTCGCAGCCTTCTGAAAAACTTTCGGGAAACTTCTTTATCCACCAGTAAACTTTGGTGGCCGTTTCTCTATAAAGGCTGCGACGCCTTCACTGAAATCTTTTGTTTGACCTGACTCGATTTGCGCCTTGTGTTCAAGCTCAAGCTGCGCGTTGTAATCGTTTGTAGCGCTTTGATCCAACAAGCTCTTGATTCGCGCGAGCGCTGCGGTCGGGGCGCTGGCGAGACGACTGGCGAGATTGAGCGCCTCTGCCATCAACTCTCCGTCGGCGACGACCCGATTAATCATTCCCAACGCTTCAGCCTGTTTGGCGTCAACCATGTCGCCCGTCATCAACAGTTCTGTCGCGCGCTTCCATCCGACGAGGCGCGGCAGAATGAATGTTCCACCGCAGTCAGGCGTCAAACCAATCCGGATGAACGCCTGATTGAATTGCGCGCTCTCGGCAGCCAGCACGAGATCGCACGCCAGGGCGAAGTTGCAACCGCCCCCGGTCGCCATGCCGTTGACGGCGGCAATAACAGGCACGGGCGTTTCTCTAATCAGCCTGATGCAATCATGTATCAGCGTGAGCGGTTCATCGAAGAAGGCTTGAAGGCGTCCTTCTTTCTCCGCCATCGCGCGCATCTCACGCAGATCACCGCCCGCGCAGAAAGCGCGACCCGCCCCGGTCAGGACAATCGCCCGCGCGCCGCCTTCGCGCGCTTCATTCATCGCGCTGCGAAATTCATGCCCCATCGTGACCGTCAGCGCATTGAGCGCTGCCGGGCGATTGAGCGTGATGACGGCTGTGGCGGCCTCACGCATCTCCAGTTGGACGGTTTCGTAACTCATCTTCAAACGCTGGCTGGACCCCGGACAAGCCAACTTGCTCGCCGGGAAATGTCAGCTTAATTCAAACTACAGTCTTAAATTGTTCGGGCAAGCGAGGCTGATTTTGCTTCGTCTAATAATTGAAGAAAAAGCCTCCCGGCTTGCTCAAGAATCTACAACGTTAGCCTATACGGAAGAAACGCCCCGTTTGTTCGCGCTGAATTCTTCGACTTACTGCGCGCGGCTGGCGGCAAAGCATTCGCCGCACAGCACAGGTCTTCCGCTCGAAGGCTTGAAGGGCACGTTGTCGGTTTTGCCGCACTGGTCGCAAGTGATTTCAAAGCGCTGGCGTTCGCCGCCCCCTGCGCCTCGTCCTCCGCCGCCGAAATTGGCACGGCGACTATCACGGCAAGCCTTACAACGCTTCGGCTGGCTCAGGTTTCTCTCCGCGTAATACTCCTGCTCACGTTCGGTGAATGGGAACTCTGTGCCGCACTCGGCGCAAGTGATCTCTACGTCTGGCATGTTAGCTTCTCCCTGCGGAAAGCCGTGCGCGAGGATTTGAGGCTTTCCTCTTTGTCTAAGGGCCTGGCGCTCGTCTGTTGGAATCCGTTTCGTGACTGTGACCGCCATCGAGCGCGGACGATCAAGCAACTCTTTGCTCAAGAAATGCTCTGATACGACACATCACGTCCCGAAGCCTTTTGAGCAACACGGAGTTTACCGCAAGGGCTGCCGCAGTGTACAGAAATAATTACCGGGACAAACTTTTATTGGCCGCTCACTTCATCTAGAATACGTCCCCAAAGTGCTAATCCCCGAACTGAGTTTGGATAACACTCAATTCCAGATAGTAGAGAAAACGTATGACCAATCCCGCTTTCGCAAATTCCGGCGATGACGCCTCTACCGCGAGACGCCCGCGCGCTCTTGAGACGATCCTTTATGGCGGCCTGGTCGTCGGAATACTGGACGGGCTGTTTGCTCTAATCTTTTACGGTTTGATATTGGGCGCAAGGCCGCTGCGGATTTTCCAATCCGTCGCTTCCGGGTTGCTCGGCAGGGAGGCATCGTTTGAAGGTGGAGTCCCAACTTTTCTGCTCGGCATTCTGCTTCACTTCGTTGTGGCCACATGCATCGCCGCAGTTTATTACGTGATAAGTCTGAATTTGCCTGTGTTGATTCGTCACGCCGTTGTGAGCGGATTAATTTACGGGATGATTGCTTATCTGGTGATGAATTATGTCGTCATCCCGCTTTCAGCCATCGGTTCCAGTCCGTCGTTTTCCTTACGCACCTTTCTGCCAGCATTTATTGGACACGCTTTCCTGGTCGGATTACCAATCGCACTGCTGGCGGGGCGATCTGCCAGAGAGAAATAAGAGAACCTGGCGAAACCTGGCGGCTTAAACCGGGACAACTGCACCAAAGCTATTTCTTCATCAATTCACTGACATGAGCGCGCACAGTCGCGCCGAGTGTGCCTAGATTGTAGCCGCCTTCAAGACAGGAGATGACTCGGCCCGCGCATGCGCTTTCGGCCCACTGCTTGACCGTGCGTGTCATCCGCGTGAAATCTTCGTCGGTCAACAATAATTGCCCCAACGGGTTGGCCTCGTGCGCGTCAAAACCTGCCGAGATAAAGAGGAGGTCGGGCTTGAACTTTGCGCCTATCTCTTCGAGCGCCGCGTCTAACATGCTGCGCTGCTCTGAGGCGCGGGTGGCAGCGCGCACGGGAACATTCAAGGTGTAACCGCGACCGCGTCCTATCCCTGTCTCGCCGCGCGCCCCGCTTCCCGGATACCAGGGATACTGGTGCATGGAGAAGAAGAAGACGGAAGGATCATCGTAAAAGATTCCCTGCGTCCCGTTGCCATGATGCACGTCCCAGTCAACGATGGCGACGCGCTCGATCTCAGGATAAGTGGTCTGCGCGTAACGCGCGCCGATGGCGACGTTGTTGAAGAGACAGAAGCCCATCGCGTGTTCTGCCGTCGCGTGATGTCCGGGCGGACGCACAGGAAGGAAAGCGTTCTTAGCTTCACCCTGCATCAACGCATCCACAGCCCTGCACACTCCGCCAGCCGCATTGAGCGCCGCGTCCATCGAGCGCATCGAGACCACAGTGTCCGAATCCAGATAGCCCGTACCTTCGCTCACCGCACGCTCGATGGCTTTGTAATGCTGCGGCGTGTGACAGGCCTGTACCAACCCGCGCGGGGCGGCGCTCGCCTGTAACTCCAGAAGTTCAGGCCACAGCTTCTCGTCTCCACGCAAAGCCTCCATCACGACCGTGTAACGCTCAGGTCTTTCGGGATGCCCCTCGCCCGTCTCATGCTCTTTGTAAATCGGATGATGAATAATTGCCGTCGTCATAAAGAGGATTATGCGAGGCCATAGGCAAACAGGTCAACAAACGCAGGAGACAGAAGTCAGAATTCAGGAGTCAGAAGTCAGAATGAAGAGGCGAAAACCACTTTTGTTTTATTCTGTCTCCTGTCTTCTGTCTTCCGACTCCTGTTTCCATTGCATACGGTCGGAGGTCAAGATGATGCGTTTGCCTTTGGCGTGGGGATGGTAAAAGTGAAGGAAAAGGGCGGTTTTCCATGTTTCGGCCTTCGTTTCAGTCTTTGGCTGTGCGCGGAATAACATTTGCTAAATGCAATGTGAGGTGGAGAAGATTCGCTAAGATCAAACCTCGCGGAATTGATAACAAACTTTTTGAGGATCAGGAGACGAATACATGGCTTACGATGAGGAACAGCATAAAAGAAGCCGCGTGGTTATTGAGACGCCGACCGCGCGCCGCGAGGTGGTGCAAACGGTGACGGCTCGCGCGCCTGAGCGGCGTGGAGTTTCAACGGGTGTCGTGGCCGCGCTCGTCATCGGCGCGGTGGCTCTGGTGACCATACTCTTCCTGTTTATTTTGAACAGGCAGAACAACGGCACGGAGGTTAACGCCAACGTGCAGACGGCGGCCACACCCCTCCCGCAGCAACCCGTGATTATTCAGCAGGCCACACCGCAACCACAGACACCAATCATCATTCAACAACCGGCAACGACCACCACACAGCCTCCGATTATTATCGAACAGCCCGCACCTGCCACCGCAGCGCCCGCGACGACGACGAGCGGCAATGATGATGCAGCGGTTCAATCGGCGATTGATAAAAAGATGGCCGAGGATGCCACGCTCTCAACGGTCGGCGTCACCGTCACGGTGAGTAACGGCAAAGCCACTTTGATCGGAACTGTAGACACACAAGCCCTAAAGAACCAGGTCGAGAGGCTGGTCAAAGCCGTCAAAGGTGTGAGAACCGTTGACAGTCAGATTATCGTGTCCGGCGGCTGAAATCTTGACCGCACGTTTTCACTCAGATACAAAGGGGGCGCGCCCGCCTCGCAAGACACGCGGGCGCGTTCTTTCGTTTCCGCGGGTCTTGACGGTGCGCGTCAGCACAAGAGCATCTGAGTCTGAATTTATCTGCCGGACTTTTTCGCTTTACGTGGAGAGGCTTTCCCGGCTTTCTTCGCTCCACCTTTTGAGCGTGAAACCGTGACCGTGACTCTCCCTGCGTCCGAACGAAAAACCATGTAGTCGCCCGGACGGCCACCCATTTCTCTGACCAGCGGCGATGGAATTTTGCCGCGAATAACACCCGCATCATTTGCCAATCTGGCTCGGTATTCAGTCGGTTCTTTCTTTGCCATGACAACCTCCTTCAGCAGCTAAAGCGGTTGGATTTCCCTGGCGCGAACCGTCTTGTCCCCTGAGGTGTTCCTTGCTCTCAATATCCTTCCGTGTGCTGGCGCAGCCATTCGTCCAGCTCATCTTCGGTCGGCTCGCGCTTCAACTCTTCGCGCAAACGCTCCCGCACATACTCTCGCTCGCTTTGAGCAGCATCATCGAGCGGAGCACCTGCATCATCCGACGCGTTCGCTTCTTCCGATGAAGAAACTTCTATCCTTTGATGTGGCGTAAGCATGAAGCCGTAGTTCCCTCTAAAAAATGAATAAGCCTGCCTCTGTTGAAGCATGATTTCCACTCCTCCCGGTTCGTGTTCTGTAACGGACGCTTGAACGAAAAGAGACAGTGGTGAGGTCGCTTGCCCTTTTCACATGGGGGCGACTTGAATTTCACCTGTCAACAGCGAGGTAACGATTGCGAGGCTCGCCTCTTCACCTTGAATCACCAGACGGCGGTTGCTCTCGCTCGCGTAGAAGCTGACTTCCGTAATCAGACAACCGTGAGGCGCAGGCGTCAGGCGGGCGAGATTCTCTGCATCAGAGCCACCATCGTGCAGCACCTGTACGTCGGCGCGCAAGTCTGCTTTGGCGTCTTCATCCAACTCAAGCTCGTTGATCGCCATCGTCTGCGGGACGAGTCCCATCTCGCCGTCTACAAAGATCATCCAGATAAAGCCTATGTCCAGGAGCAGGTGCGCCGACTGGTCAAACTCGAAGTAGCCCAGCACGGTTGTCCCGACAACGTGCGCGATGACATGATCCTGGTGAGTGCTGGTCTCATGTAGTTCCCAGTCGGATGACATATTACCTGAGGCGAGGATGAGAATTTCTGAAGCGCCTATCCTTTACGCAACTCGTTAATCACATGCGTGAGCACGTTTCGCTCCATCACGGACAAGCTGGCGAAGCGCAAGCCGAAGCCCAGATTCGGCTGATGATGGACGACCTCGCCGTGCAGAGGCATCCGGCCTCCGGTCGGTAATTGAATCTCAAAACGAACCTCTTCGCCAATAGCGACCGGCGCGAGCGACTCCATGTAGCATCCACCGAGACTGATATCGCTAATCCGCGCTTCATGTTTTCCCGAAAGGCTCTCCCAGTGTACTTCGAGAGGCAGCGAATAACGCTCATCGAATCTGGTGTACTTCCGCATCGCTTTCCTTCACCACCTGCCGCACGGGTCGCGGCGAGAGGTTATCAAAAGATGAAGCAGAGATCATACTTTTCGCCGGGTAAATCTATGTACAGCTTGTGCTCGTCGGCGTCAATCTTGATGATGTCCTGACAAATCAGGACGAACACGCGCTTGCAGCCTCGGAGCGCGGAGCCTTCCGCGAACTTTAATGTCAAAGAGGTCTTGGTCGAAATATAAGTACCGGCCAGCGTCTCAGGAACAACCAGTGTTAAGCCCTCGCCGGTTGAAAGCTCCTGCTTTCGTCCCTTGTTGGAGAACTCTCCCTGCGATGTGCCGTGCGGCGCGAATTTAACGTCACCCCGCCCGCCCAGTTTCTTCCACTCGGATTTCTCCATAGACAATCCGAACGCCTCAAACATCTCGGCCATCGGGATTGTAAACTTCCCGCCCTGATGCTCCGTTGAAACCCTACGGATTAATCCGAGGACAGGCTTTTTGAGTTCCGGGCGCGGTAAGCATTCAACGAGCATCGTCTGCCCCCTTGTCTGTTTGAATTCTTATCTCTCAGGCGAATGCGCGCGCATAGTACACTTACGAGCTACAGCACGCAAGAGAGAAGTTCACGATGGCGATAGATTACTGCTTCAACTTAAAGAGCGGCCCAAAGCTGAAAAATCAAAAGCGTGGTCCGTTTCTCACTAACAGGCCACGCTTCTTCATTGTCTTATCTTAGTTCAACCCGGAATTGTGTGGCGGCTTGCCGGTCTGGACAAGGCGACAAAACTCAGGGCGTCAGAATCCGACCTTGTCAAGAAGGTCTATGACATGCGGCCCTCCCTCTTCGGCGATACTGACCTTCTTTGCAAAATCCTTATTCTTTGAGAAAAAGGCTTTCAGGCCGTGCTTCTTGGGCGACCAATCCTCTCTCACATCCTTCTTCTTTCTGTCTATCTCGTTCTGCTGTTGCTTGTTCCAATCCTTCTCGCGTTCAACGTCTATCTCATCGATGGGATAGGTGAGATGAATCGTGAATTTCTCGTCTCCTCTTTCGTCCAACAGCATTTGCAATGTCTCCCGTTCCGGGTTGCCATGCTCGCCGTTGCCCGAAAACACGTAGTGGTCAGCCGTGATGCGCCGGAAGACAATCGGGTCAATATTACGGTCGCTTCCGTGATGCGGCATCTTGAAGATGTCCACGTGTATCTTGTTCTTGTCGCCTTTCTTCAGCAGTTTAACTTGTTCCAGCCCCTCCAATATCTTGTCGCCCCGAGCGTCGCCCGTCAGCAGTATCCGCTTCTTGCCGACTTCAGCAACCATCACAAGACTCGACAGATTGGCAGCCGACGTGTCGGTGAATGAGGCCAGCACCTTCTTATCTTTCTTCTCTTTCTTCTTAAGGAAAGCATCGTGCTCCTTTTGCAGGGCGATGAGTTCCGGCTGCATTGGCCCGGCGACGATGAGTTTCAGCCCATTTCCCATCTCAATGCCTTTCTCCTGCGCCATGACGAGCTTGCCTTTGAACTCTGGATTGAGCTTGGCTTTCAGCTTCTTGGTGATATCGTCGCGCAGGCGAAACCCCTGATCGACGCTGGCAAGAACTCTGGCGGCGGCAGGGTCAAGACCTTCGGTGTCGATCTCGTCCGAGAGCGACGCAGCCCCAAACGACGCCTTCACAGCGGTCACCAACTCTTTGGGATTGTTGCCGATGACATCGTCGAAGCTGTTATGCCAGAAGCTGCGAACCTTAAGCGGCAACGGCTGCCCTGTTTCTTTCGCCTGCACCAGTTCACGCGTCAGTTCGAGAACGCCGTTGATGTGGTCATCGTCTATATGGCTGACCATCAACAGGTCAACCGGTAATGACTCGTCGTTGCCAAGGCCACGCGCTTTCCTGATTTGGGCGAGCCGTGGCTTCAAGTGCGGTTTGTAGACCTGTGCAGGCCCACCGTCAATCAGCACCAGGCCGGGGTCTTCCTTGGAGCCGAAGTGAAGAATCAGACAGTCGCCTTTACGAGCGCGACGAACATCGAGACTAAAAATCATGGCTTCCTCCTTAGATTTTCTGGAACGCGCGGAGCACGTCTAACATGCCGTGCCCCTGAAAACTGCGCTCGCGGCCAAGATCGGTCGCGCTTTCACAGAGGATTGTCTTGATCCTCCGCGGGTCGCCGATCAACTCGGCATAGCGCGCCATAAGCATTGCAGCCGCCCCGCTCACGTGCGGAGCCGCCATACTTGTTCCGTCGAGTTCTCCCCACCCGTCCTCGGGCAGGGATGATTCGATTCGCTCGCCCGGTGCAACCAAATCCGGCTTCAATCGTCCATCCCCGGTCGGGCCGCGACTTGAGAAGAAGCTCACGCCATACGTATGGGGGCGATACCGGTGCGTCGCGCCGACCGTAAGGACGCCGTCGGCGTTTCCCGGGTCGGTGATACTGAAGGCCGTATAGCCTTCGTATGAGCCTTCCGCTGTTTCAAAGCTTTGATAGCCAAGATTGCCCGCCGCTGCGACCACGACCACGCCGCTATCCACCAGACGCGCGCATTCATTGCAGATGGGAGTGCGACCGCAGGCGTAATTGCGTACGTCATGCGGAATGGAAAGGCTGAGGTTGGCACCGTGGATACTGATGTAGGTGTGACGCTCATTCAAGTAACGTATGTATTGCAACGCGGCGATGATCGCGAATTCGGTATCTTGCAGCGACTTTGCCAACACACGAAAATCGTAGAGCTTGATATCAGGACACATCCCGTCGGCAAACGTAGAGTCCTCAGCAGCAACGCCTGCTGCTCCTCTCCTCCCGGAGTTAGCGCCGATGATGCCCGCGACGTGTGTGCCGTGCGCGCTGGGGGGCGGCGTTGTTGGGTCTATTTCGATGAACTTCTCCACCAACTCCCAATGGATAGGCCGATCATTTTCGGCGTCCTCCGCCAGTTTCACGAGGCTGTCGGTCGCCTCCTCTCGACTGAGGTCTTTCTCCCGACCCTTTCGTAACTTATCGACCATTTCCTTGAACGCGGGCGTTTTTTTATCCCGGTTGTCAAGACTAACGATGTTTCGGATGTTGCTGAAGTCGAAAGCCTTGAGAATGCGGCTCTCACCATTCTTATCCTTGAACACCGGGTGCGTGCCGTCGATGCCGGAATCCATGACAGCCCACCTGATGGCATCGCACCGCACGCTAAACAACGTCGTGGCCGCATCGCCTTTGACGGAAGGCACTGATCTCCCCAGTGCTGGCATCGCCTTTCGATTCAGCGAAACCATCCAGATCTGCGCTTCCTCAGGGAACTCACCTTTATCAATATCTTCCAAAATCTTGCTGAATTGCTCGCTAAGCGTGTGGACGATGGCGTCAGGCTTCTTGATCTTCGTCAGAGCATCGGCGATACCGCTGCTTGATGGCCCCGCCTTCTTTTTTTGCTTGGCAGCCCACAGGATGATTCCGGTCAGAGAGGCATACCGATCAAGAGCAGTAAATTTGGCGAATGCCTCGGCACGTTCGGCCCGGTCGTCCTCGTTCTTCGCATGCGCCCAATCAATCACCGCCTGGATTCTCTTTGCCAGCAGGTCGCCCGCTGCATATGCTTTCAAACCGTCCTGAACCTTCCGGTCTCGCCACCATTGCGTCATAGGCACGACGACGCGAAGGACTTCTTCAAAAAAGAGACGCGCAGCCACCAACCCTTGCAGGTAGGCGACCCGCGCCTCTTGTCCTTTCTGGCGGGGTATCTCCAGTTCTCTAGTTCGCTCCGCGACCAAAGCTGCCACCGGGCCAGCGGGTCGCGTCTTGTATGGCGTGATGAGCAAATCCATCGGTTCCGCTGGCTTGCTCGCAAACGCGACCCAAACGTCACCGAGGACGGGCGAATCCTGCAACTGCCTTCGATCATTTGAGGGACCGAGGAGAACTAAATCGACTAAGGCTCGTGAAGAAACAGTCATGGCTCACATCCTTGCTGCTGGATAGGGGTAAAACCAGAGAGGCTTCGTCGGTAACGCTTTAAGCGTCTCGTCGTTTTCAGCCAGATGAGTAACCTCTGCTGAGGATTAAACTGCCTGATTTGTTTCGCTCAGCTTTTGCAGGGCGATAGACCTTAACTTTCGCGCGTTCCGCAAATCAGTAGAGGAAAGATATGGCTAATGTAGCGCTTTGTAAAGATGTTTTGTGTGATAGTAATGCGTCAATTTCAGATTTGCCATCGTCTCCTCATTTATAGTCTCCGATCCTCTTTATAGTCTCCGAATCATGCCTGCTATTTATGTATGACGTTTTGCGGCCAAACATTTCAGAGGTCGCATGTCAATGGACGGAGAGTCCGGGCGTGGATTGAAACTGACCCACTACCAAAAGCATCGGCTTCGGAGCCGTGAAGGTGTTCCGAAGCCGAATGTATGCCCTTGTTTTGACTAACGTGCCTGGCTGCCCACCGCGTTCATATCTTATTTAGAGATACAAACGCGAAAAGCGCCTACTTGCATTTCGAGTAGCCACAATCGCGGCAGAAATCACAGCCGGAGGCGTGCTCTAACTGACCGTGACATTCGGGACAAGTGCCGATCATGTTGGACATCATGCTGCCGCTCGCCCCTAAGGTAGCGGCTTGCGCCTTACCTGCGGCGCGCGCCGAATCGGGCTGCCCTTGCAAGCGACGATTGATCAACATGATGCACTCGGCCACAGCCTGTTCCGGTGAAGTCAACAGGCGCTCGTTGAACCAGACGGAGTGTGTGCCTGTGACCTTGTTCAAACTATGAGAGACTTCAGCGGCATCAAAGCCACCACGCAGCATCTTCGACGCAAGCAATCCGACGCCGCCTGAGATAGGCCCTGTCGCAAACACTTCCTGAATCATCGAATCGTCGTGATTGACCGTGACGTAAAGGTTCTGCCCATCAAACGGTATCTGCCACGTCGCGCCGCGAAGCTCGCGCGGGCGCTCGATGCGAACTGCTTTTACACCCGCTTCTTTCGCGGCGCTGATCGGGGCGATGTGCGCGGCGTCGGCATGGCTCGCCGGTGGTTCATCAAGTATTTCCGCCATCGCTTCAGGGTTGCAGGCTAACTCACTCTTAGCTTCCTGCTTCATCGAAGTCAGAACCTGATTCTCGCGCGAGCCGTCACGGTAATAGCTGACGGCCTTGCATCCGAGTTGTCGCGCCAGACGATATAGCTCGTCCACCGATTCCACAGTGTCATTGACTGCACCGTTGCAGGTCTTCGAGACCGAATTATCAACATTGCGCTGCGCGGCGGCGAGAACATGCACATGCTGCTGCGCGCTGATCGACATCGCAGAAATGAAATAAGAAGGAAGTTCGTGCTCGTGCTCTGTGACGTAGGCTGCCGCCGCGTTGATTGATTCCTGATCTGTCTGGTCAACCTCGATTCCGAGGACGCGGGCTGCGAGCGTGTGAACGTAGGTGCGCGTTCCCAGTGTATCTTGGCGCACGTAAGCCCAGGAGAAGTTAGGCTCGACACCGCTTGATGTTTCCGCGACGAGAGAGATTGTGCCGGTCGGCGCAATGGTCGTCACTTCGTAGTTGCGCGGAGTGAGCGGGATGTCATGGGAAATACCAAGCTGGTTGTAAATAAAGTCGGCATAGGCGTCCCTGTTCGGCTCAAGCTCTGGAAAGACTCCGCGCTCGGCTCCGAGCCGCAGGGATTCCATCCACGCTTCACGACGCACAAAGCCCATCACCTCGTCCATCAAATCAATGGACTGCGGCGAGCCGTAAGTAACCTTCAAACTCAAACAAAGGTCTGCAAAGCCCATGATGCCAAGACCGACCGGGCGCGTCCGCTTCACCGTGTCGTCGATCTCCGGCAGCGGCCACGTGCAGGTGTCAATCACGTTATCGAGGAATCTGGTACTGAGGTGCGTAGCCTCGCGCAAACGATCCCAATCAATGCGATTCTCCGGGTCGTAGAACTTCGCCAGATCAATTGATCCGAGATTGCACGAGTTAGAGAAATGCAGAAACTGCTCGCCGCACGGATTGCATGAATAGATCGGCCCCATTGATTTCATCATGTGGTTGTGCCGATTCACTTCATCAATAAAGGCCACACCCGGCTCAGCATACTTATGAGCCGAAGCAACGATGCGATTCCAGATGTCCGGCGCGTAGACCATACCGGGACGCGGTGGCTCTTCCCTGACGCAGTTTGAAAGATCGGCAGCCTCATAGGTCGCTTTATCACGGAAGGTCACGGTCGAGCCATCAGGACGACGATAAACAGCGTAATCTCCGACGACAACAGGATCGTAGATCGGGTCAGTCCAGTGTTCGCCGTCGAACTCAAGCTGGAACCAATCGTTGTTTTCTACGGCTTCAAGAAATTTGTCCGTCACGTTGACGGAGATGTTGAAGTTCGTCAGGCTGTGCTGATCGTTCTTCGCGTGAATAAAGCGCAAGACATCAGGATGCGTGACCCGCATCATTCCCATGTTCGCGCCGCGCCTGACGCCACCCTGCTTCACGACATCGGTCACTTGATTGACGATGTTCATAAAAGAGACCGGCCCACTTGCGACTCCGCGCGTGGTGCTGACCATGGCTCCGGCTGGCCGCAGGAACTCATAAGTCATGCCCGTTCCACCACCGGTTTGATGAATCGTCGCGGCGGCCTTCGCATGCTCCATGATTCCCGAAATCGAATCTGGTACTTTCAACACGAAGCACGCGGCCAGTTGTCCGGTTGACTTGCCTGCATTAACCAGACACGGCGTGTTGGGGATAAACTCGCGGTCGAGCATAATCCGCGTCATGGCAGAGTAGAATTCATCACGTTGCTGCGGGTCGGTCTCGGCAACCGAGACGTGCCCGACGACCCGCCTCACAATATCCGGCCACTCCTCTATGGGCTGCCCCTGAGCATCTTTAAGCGAGTAGCGCTTACTGACGACTCGCCCCGCATTCAAACCGAGGGGGTGGCGCTGGCGCTCTTTCGCGGGGGCGGTGGCGGTGGAAGCTAAATTCTGATCGGAGGTATTCGGGTCAATTACCGTGCTCATCTGCTATGCCTTTCCCGCGCCAAAAGTGCGCGAGGCTCTTGTTCAAAAATGATTCGGCACGGGGAAAATGCTGGCGTGCCGCTTGCTAATATTGTAGTGCGGATACTGCGGTTGGCCTAATTCGGAGCGATAAAAATCCCCGTAGAGCGAGGTTGCAGGACCCTCCGTCGCTCCACTTTTTACCCTCCCCGACCCAAGCGGAGCGGACTATACATTTTTATCCGGGCGATGTCAATATATTGTGGCTATCTTTTTTTTCAGTGCAATAGAGTGTGTAAGCTGAGAAGTTACCTCAACATCCAAAAGCCCTTTTTCGGCATCAAAATAGCGCCTCAAACGGCTGCGGGCAAGTTTGCATTTTGCCCGGCCAGCCCTTTGAGTGCGCGGACTGGGAAACGACACGGACTTGTCTGAGACACAGCACGAAAGGCAAAATAATCCCCATCTCATTGTCGTAAGGTTTGGATTTTAAGATTCGCCTGAGAGCGAGAAGAAAGTCGAGCAGGGGAGATTGGAAAACGGAAAAGATTCGCAGCAGGATACGCTCGTTCACGGAACAGCGGCTGATGGAACTGTTCGCTGTATGGCAACGGTCACAACAAATCTCGTGGCAGAGGCCGCGCGAAGACATGATCTCTGGCCCACTGTCGCGGCGGCTCTCGGTCGCACGTTGACGGGTGCGCTCCTTTTGGCATCAAGCCTGAAGGAACTTGATCGTTTGACTTTGCAGATTGTCAGCGATGGACCAATCGGAGGCATCACAGCGGAAGCCAATGCGCATGGACAGGTGCGCGGGTACGTGCGAAATCCAGAGGCTCATGCGCCATACAACGAGCAGGGGAAGTTTGATGTCAGTGCGGTTGTCGGCAGAGGGATGTTCTATGTGACGCGCGAGTCAGGTTATGACGTTGGGCTTTATCGTGAGCCGTATCGTGGCTCAGTGCCGCTCGTCTCAGGAGAGATTGCGGAAGACTTAGCTTACTACCTGACGAAGTCCGAGCAGATTCCCTCAGCCGTCATGCTCGGCGTTCACCTGCTGCCGGACGCCCCGTATGTCTCGGCGTCAGGTGGATTGATGATTCAGATGATGCCGGGCGCAGACGAGAAAGCAATCAACACTATCGAAGCATCCATCAACCAAATGCCACAGGCGACGATGATGATTCGTGATGGTGCGCGTCCCATTGACTTGCTGCGCGCCGCACTCGGAGACCTGGAGCTTGAGGTGCTGGACGAAAAGCCAGTGAGTTTCAACTGCCCCTGCTCTTACGAGCGTGCGCTTTCGATGATCTCCTCTATTGATCGCGCTGAATTGGAATCCATGCTGCGGGAAGACCGGGGCGCAGTGATGACCTGTCATTTCTGCAACGAGACATACAGGCTGGGTGAAGCGGAGTTAATGAAAGTGATAAGTGATGAGTGATAAGAGAAGAGACGTTGCTCTTTCTTATCACCTATCACCCATCACTTCATTTCGTTGACGGTGTGTTGGACAGGAGCAGGTCGTAGTTGCCGATGTCGCGGTTGTGACTATCGAGCGCGCCGAAGGTAACGGAGGTTTCTTCGAGCATTTGCCGCGTCATCGCGATTGAGTCGCTGAGTTGCTCGAAGTCGAGCGCGGAGACTCTTTCGGGCGTCGGGAGCGTGACGACTTGATCGTTGACCAGGCCGAAGAAGTTTTCGATAGATTGTAATTGCCCTTCGACCAGTTTGACGGAGCGTTCCAGATCATTGAAAGCAGCGATGCGACGTTTCAGGATTTCGACGTTGGCTTGCTGGACACGCTTGGAGCGCTCGTCGGGTGCGCCCTCGACGGCGCGTTCGGCCTGCGTCAGTTGATTCTGGACAGCCTGCCGGTTGATCGAGCGCAGATGGCTCTTGCGACGGCGATAGATGTCCAGCAGATCAACGAAATCTTCCCAGCGTTGATCCAGACTCTGGATGTTGGAAGGAACTTCTTTCGAGCCGGTAAATTTCCGGTAGTTCGAATAGATGGTGTTCTTCATCCAGCGCAGGTATTCGACGGCTTCACGCTCGCGCGGGTCGAAACCTTTGATAAAATCTTCGCGCTGCCGCTCGCGCAGCTTACGCTGTTGATCTTTCCTGCGCTTATCAACTAAACGGCGATAGAGTGAACTTGCAGGCACGGTAATTAAATAAAGTCCTTCTGCGCCCAGGGCTGCGCCGAGAGGAATGATTGAACCTGTGTAGGCGGCGGCTACAGCAAATCCGGCCATCCCCCAGAAATTAACAGGCTCCTTGAGCGCTTCTTTCAAATACTGAAGATTGATCTTCGATAAATCTGCCATGACCATTGATTAATGCAATTCTTGTCTGCTGACCAGTGACGCCCGGCACCTTTTCGTTTTGCCAGCATACGGGGCGACCCTTTTTATTCTTTGCCCCCGGCACCTTCCCGAAGCACCGCGTCGCTATTAACGCCCGTGCCGGTTTCGCCCTGAGCCGGTAAAGCTCCGGGCTGCGAAGTCCCGCTCGGCAGCAAGCCCATCTCACGCTTGTAGTCTAACAGCCTGTCCTGTAGCTGCATGTCCATCGCTTCACGCTCGATCTCCTGCATCTGTGAATCAACGCTGGCTGCGCCAAGCTGCATCTTCGCTTCGGCGGAAGCGGCGCGGCGATCAATTCTTTCGCGCATCTCGTTAAACGTCGAAGCATCGTCGCCGAGATTGAACGTCTCCATTGTCTGCGCCAACTGCTCTTGCAGTTTCGCCTGCTTCGACTGGTTAATCAACTGCATCGCTTCAGCCGAGCGTTTCTGCATCTGGAGCACGTAGTTGTCGCGCGCCTTGACCGCCTGCTTCGATGCCAGCGTGGCATGTTCGAGTTGCTGCGAGGTTTTAGTCAGGTCAACCTGCGCCTGCTGAAGCTGGCCGATGTAGGCTGTGGCGATGTCGTCGCGCCCCATTTTGACTGAGGCTTTGATCTTCGAGTCAAGCTCGACGACCTGCGATTCGAGCCGCTCCCGATTCTTGGCCAGGAGCTTTTCGGTCGCCATCACCTGCGCGACAGAGTTGTTCAATTCGGGCACGCGGTCGCGCATATCGCGGATCGTTTGCTGAAGGATGCGTTCGGGGTCTTCCGTCTTTTCGACGATTCCGCCGAACATTGCGCGCAGTGAGCGCTTAAATCTGCTCCAGAGTCCCATCTTTCCTCAACACCTCCAGCTCTTCAAGTTGAGCGTGTCTGTTAGAACTTCAAATATGCGCCCCGCGTCGTCCGTCCGAGGTGGACGCCCCTGATAGTACGACGGCTCGCCTGACACGGTTGCATTTTCTCAAGTCTCTGTCGGGAGTATAGCAGGAGTCGCGCACGCGCCGCCAGAGTAGGCAGTGGCCGGTGGTCAGTGGTCAGTAGTCAGTCAAGACCCAAGAGCGACAATCAGTATTGAGCTTTAGCTTTTAACTGACCACCGGCCACTGACTACTGACCACTGAATCTCCCTATGTCGCGCCGGTAATGCATGCCGTCCCAGTGAATATCGTTTACCGCGTCGTAGCAGCGCCCAAGCGCTCCACCTAAACTCTCGGCGGCGGCTGTCACGCCAAGCACGCGCCCGCCGAAGGTGAGCCAATCGCCCGAGGCCGAGCGTGACGTTCCGGCGTGGAAGATTCTGACGCCTTCGTGCTGCGCGGCCCGCTCAAGACCTTCGATGCGCGCACCGGCTTCGGGTCTCGAAGGATAGCCGCGCGAAGCCAGAACCACGCAGGCGGAAGACTCTCTTGACCAGCGGACAGGCACTTTGCCCAGGCTGCTGCGAACAACAGCCTCGAACACGTCAATCAAATCCGTCTGCAATCGAACGAGGATAGCCTGAGCTTCGGGGTCGCCGAAGCGGACGTTGTATTCAAGCACGCGCGGGCCATCCGCCGTCAGCATCAAACCGATGAAGAGAATCCCGCGAAAGGGAAAACCTTCGGCTCGCGCTCCTTCCAGCGTCGGCTCGACCACTTCGCGCACGACCTGATGGAGCGTTTCCTCATCAAGCACGGAAGAATCTGTAATCGCGCCCATTCCCCCTGTGTTCGGCCCCGTGTCGTTTTCGCCGACGCGCTTGTGATCGCGCGCGGCGGGCATCAAAGCGTAGTCGCGCCCGTCAGCGAACAGTAGCAGCGAGGCTTCGCGCCCTTCCAGAGCTTCTTCAATCACGATCCGCTTGGCGGCTGCGGCTTCGACCAGCCGACCTTCCATCAACACATTGACGGCGCTGGAGGCTTCGGAGCGCGAACGTGCGACGATGACGCCTTTACCTGCGGCCAGGCCGTCGGCCTTGATGACCACCGAAGCATCTTCGCCGCCGAATTCGCCGCTATCCAGGATTCGCTGCGCCTCTGAAACCGAAGTTGCGATCCGGTAGCGCGCAGTCGGTACGTGGTGGTGCGCCATGAAATCTTTGGCGAAAGCTTTGCTCGATTCCAGACGCGCAGCGGCGCGGCTCGCTCCCGCGATTGCCAGTCCGCGCCGCTCAAACTCGTCAACAACTCCGACGGCGAGCGGCGCTTCGCTGCCGACGATAGTCAGATCAATCTTCTTCTCTTCCGCGAATCGAGCTAGTGATGTAACGTCTGTGGCGCTGATGTCTATGCGTTCGGCGAGTTGGGCAATGCCAGCGTTGCCGGGCGCACAGAAAAGAGTGGGATTGCGGCTCGCGTTTTTCTGAAGCGCCCACAGCAGCGCATGCTCGCGTCCGCCGGAACCGATAACGAGGATGTTCATCTATGTGGTTTCTCTTGGCTGCTCTTCAAAGTTCGGGTGAACGGAACGTGCGGGATGCTGGCACGACGCGCTGCTACTGTCAAGATGCTGCCGGGACAGACCATCCTGATTCGACACTTAGACCATAGCACAATGACGCCCAGCCCTTGACACAATTTTGTGATAGTTATACCTTGCATGAATCGCGGGTCTCGCTTGCAGTTCCCGACAGCAGAGCAACCGCTTGATACGAAGCCAGAGTACGGCAGATGCTTGCTTGCTCAAGATCAAATCTGTCGAACGCGCCCCTCCGGGATTTGAGCTGCCTCGTCCGACTTGAAGAGATCGTCCAAGGTGCAAGATGAGCCAACCTGATGTCTGAAACCCGGCGACAAGAACGTATTGAGTTTTGCGCTCACACACGGAGCGCGACCGTAGCAGCTATTTGTTATTAAAAACTTCGCGGCTTCCTCGTTAGCCTGCTTCAACCAGCTAGTCGCTCGTCGGGCGCTCTCCTTCCGCGTTCCGCTCGGCTGGCAGACACACATCAATGGGGGTTACACGTCATGTCACAAGCTCAGACCACAGACAGTTCAAACGGGAAGTGGAGTCATTCGGAGACAGAATTCGAAGACCGCCCGATCAAGTGTGTTGACTGCGGAGATGATTTCATCTGGACGGCTGGCGAGCAGGTTTTCTTTCACGACAAAGGTCTGAAGAACGAACCCAAGCGATGCAAACCGTGCAAGCAGGCCAAGAACGAACGGCTCGCAGCGATTGCCGCCGCGCAAGCCTCCGGCGTTCGCCAACGAATTGAGGTCTCCGTTCAATGCGCGCAATGCGGCCAACAGACTACAGTGCCCTTCTACCCATCGCAGGGCCGCCCCGTCTACTGCCGCTCCTGCTTCCTCGCAGGCCACAGCCAGGAAAGCGCTACAGCTTAAAACAGTGATAGGTGATGGGTGATAGGTGATAAGTAAGAACCTGTTTTCTCTTATCACCTATCACCCATCACCCATCACTTATCACTGTCCTCTACCGTTCGAGGTGATAAGGCACGCTTGTCACCACTATTCCTCTTTTGAAAAGCAGCGAGCCTTTGAGCAGCAGTGAGCTTTGATTGTGTAGAAGGTGCTGCCACCACTTGGCCGGGATGAATTCGGGGACGACGACCGTTATCATATCGTCGTCGCGCTTTCTCTCCACACGCGCGATGTAACGGAGCAGCGGTCTGGTCAACTCACGATAGGGAGAAGGCAGCACGGTCAGCTTGATGCCGGTTCCCCATTGCTCCCACTTCTCGCGCAGTTTCAAAGTCGCCTCTTCATCAAAATCCACGTAAACAGCAATCACATTGTCCGGCGCGATTGACCTGGCATATTGCAGCGCATTAATCACCCCGCGATGAATGCCTGAAATGGGCACAATCACCGTGTGCCTGATCGTGTGTAAACGCTCCAAGCCTTCGGTTGAAAGCTGGCGCGCCACCATCAGGTAATGTTTGTGGATGGAGCGAAACATGAACACGAGCAGCGGGATGACTACCACGACGATCCATGCTCCGTGAATGAACTTGGTGGCGATGAAGACGCAGAGAACGATAAAAGTGGCGATTGCTCCGACGGCGTTGATGACGATTGATTTCTTCCAATGAGAAGGCGCTGTCACTTCATCCGTGACGAAAGCAGACTTTCGCGTCTCGGCAGTAGCCAGTTCGACATCTGGCAAAGGCTCTGCATCATTCCCCACGCCAAACAGAGGCCGGGCCTTCGGCTCGACGCGCGTTTCCATTTTCTGCTTGCTATTCTTCGCGCGCTCCTTTAGCCAATGCCTGACCATCCCCGCCTGCGAAAGCGTGAATGAGAGGAAGACGCCCACAGCATAAAGCGGAATCAAGCGGCTCGTATCTCCGCCAAAGGCTATCACCAGAATGGACGAAAAGATGGCGAGGATGACGATGCCGTTTGAGAAAACGAGCTTATCTCCTCGATTGGCAAACTGGCGCGGCAGGAAACGGTCGCGCGCTAGCAGTGATGAAAGTCGCGGGAAGTCCGCAAACGAAGTGTTGGCGGCTAGCACCAAGATAGCAGCCGTCGCCGCCTGCACCACATAGTAGAACCAACTCATCGGGCCGGTGAACATGATGCGCGCAAACTGCGAGATGACGGTTTCGCTTTGCTTCGGATGCACTCCGTAAAGGTAGGCCATGACGCTTGTGCCGAGAAACATCGTCGTCAAGAGCACCGCCATGACAACCAATGTCCGCGAGGCGTTTTTCGCTTCGGGCTTCTTAAATGCCGGAACACCGTTGGAGATGGCCTCAATGCCTGTCAGCGCGGCGCAGCCGTTCGAGAATGCGCCGAGCAGCAGAAAGAGCGTCAGCGGTTGCAGGCTATATCCTTCGGCGGTCTTTAACTCCTCGGTAGTTGGGACAGGAGCAGCGCCGCCGTACAGGTAGTAATGAAAGATGCCGTAGCCAATCATGAACAGGAAGCTGACTAGGAAGAGGTAGGTCGGGGCGGCGAATAATGCGCCCGACTCGCGCACGCCGCGAAGGTTAGCGATGGCGATAAAGACGATGAAGATTAAGCACAAGGCGACCTTGTGATCGTCGAGCCATGCGAGGCGCGTTCCCTGCACGGCTGACGTGATGGCCGCGACACCAGCCGCAATCGAGACCGAAACTGTCAGCACGTAGTCAACGAGCAACGCCGCGCCCGCCACCAATCCCGGCGTAGTGCCCAGGTTTTCTTTGGCGACGATATATGCGCCGCCACCCGACGGATAGGCGTGGATGGTTTGCCGGTAGCTCATAGCAACGATGGCAAGCAGTGTGGCGATGCCGATGGAGATCGGCACGACGTACTGAAATGACATCCTGTGAGTTGCGACGGCAGCGACTGCCAACACGAGGAGAATTTCTTCGGTCGCGTAAGCAGTTGAAGAGAGCGCGTCCGAAGAAAAAACTGCGAGCGCCGTCTTTTTCGTCAGCCGTTCATGCTCTGCTTCATCTGTCCTGAGTGCTTTACCGACGAATAGACGTTTGAGAGTTGTAGCCATCTTGTTGATTTGCGAGAGTCTTCAGTTAATTGAAGTTGAAATCGGGTCTATCTTTTCCTCTCCAAAAGATCGAGACAGTGCGCACCTAAAATGAAGAGAGGGATGGCAAGCAAAAAGAAGATGGTTCCAAACTTCCTCAAAAGGAGGCTCGAAGTTCCAGATTTAGCGAACCAGTTGATGACTGTGAATAACGAGCCGAAGGCGATGGTGATGAGTCCGCTGATAAATCCAAACAGAGCGCCAAGCGCCTGCCATGTCCATCGACGTTTTTTCACCGGTGAGAACGGCTTGAGATAAAGACTCTTCGCTGTTCGCGTCCCCCTTGCGGAAAAATCCTGATTCATTGCCTTTTTCCTTTGTCTGATGCGCACGACAAAGGGGCGCAGAAAGCAGACAGCTTTCCGCGCCCCTGTTGAGATTTCGGTCGTGGCAGTGCCCTTCCTCTTTAGCCTACGAGGTTAGCTGACGGACTTGGACAGAAGAAGTGTCCGACGTGAAGCTTGCGAATCTTCCGCTCCGCTCTCACGATACGCCCCGTGTCCCGCCAACTCGCGCAGGACGTTGGTTCCCCCGTGTTGCACGCTTTTCATGGCAAGCAACTTCGGCAGACAAATTGTCAACCATTAAATGATACGACTCTACGCATAAGGAAGGTGTAAAAGGTTTATAAAAGTTTCGTAAAGATTGAGGTGAGGATGCAGACCTTGAGATTACGCCCCCGGATCGAAGCGATAGCCGATCCAGGGTTCTGTGAGAATGTAGCGCGGAGCAGCAGAGTCCGGCTCAATCTTCTTTCGTAATTGACCGATAAAGACACGCAAGTATTCCGTCTGTTCGACAGACTCCCCGCCCCAGATGGCGGCAAGCAGCGTGCGGTGCGTCAGAACTTTTCCGGGATGGCGGAAGAGATAAATCAGTAGATCATACTCCTTCGGAGTCAGGTGAACTTCCCGGCCACTCACGATGACGCGGCGACTTTCAAGATCTACGTGGAAATCCCCTACTTCAAGGATGGTTAAAGCGTCAGCATCACCTTGCGGCTCCGGCACGCGCCGCAGCGCCGCACGGATGCGCGCCAGCAGTTCGTCCATCCCGAACGGCTTCATTACATAGTCGTCAGCACCGGCATCAAGCGCTTCAACTTTGATTCGTTCCTCGCCCCTGACGGAAAGAACTATTATCGGAAGCTGTGAGATCAAGCGCAGTTTGCGGCACAGTTGCAGCCCGTCCATATTCGGCATGGAGAGATCAGTGACGACCAAATCGGGCGTCCAATCATTGAATGTCTCAAGCGCGGATTCGCCGTCGGCTGCGACGTGAACGTCATACCCATGCGTTATCAAGCCCCGGCGCAGCACACGCGTGATCTGCGATTCATCATCTACTATAAGAATGCGCCGCTTCTCGTTCATCTTTCAGGCCACATCAGCGAAAGAATTTAGACAGGATTAACAGGATTAGCAAAATTAAGAAGACAAGACAGGAAGAAGTAGATTGATGCTTCTTCCCTTTATCCTGTTAATCCTGTCTCCGCTTTATCGGTTTCGACAGGGATTTTTAACACAGTCGCGCCTGCCCCTTCGGAGGAGGCTTCTTCTTCGGCTCCGATGGGGAGCGTCAATGCAACCGAACAGCCGCGCCGGTTAGCCGCGTCCTCAATCCAGATGCGACCGCCATGCGCTTCAACTATCCCACGTGCGATTGCCAGCCCCATCCCGTTTCCCGTCGGTTGATTTTTCGCGCCTGAATCTCCATCTCGCATCGCACGAAAGAATTTATCAAAGACGCGCTCGCGTAACTCGGCCTGAATGCCCTGCCCTTCATCTTCGACGATGAATTTTATTGTTTCGTTAATAGTTCGACTTGCCCCAACGCGGATACGCGACCCGGCTGGGGAGTATTTGGCCGCGTTGTCGAGAAGCGTGTAAATGACTTCAGAGATTGCACGCGCGTCAACGCGCAGGTGTGGCAATCCATCTTCGAGTGAGACCTCGACCACATGTTCGCGTGTCAGGGGCGCGGCCCGCTCAAGGGCTGCTGTCACGATCTCTTCCACGGTCCCCCAGCGACGATGTAAACGCATCTCTCCAGCCTCGATGCGCGCCAGTTCCATCATGCTTTCGATGAAACGATTGAGACGGTCGGTCTCTTCGTTTATCACTTCCAGCATTTCTCTTCGCCCTTCGTCGTCGAGCGTTACCGGCTCTTCGCCTTGCGGCTTCGAGGGTTGCTCATCAAGAAGCGTGGTGACGGATGCTTTGATTGACGTAAGCGGTGTACGCAGATCATGTGTGACGGCGTCGAGCAACGCCGACTTTAATCGCTCGCTTTGCTTGATTGCCTCTGCCTGACTAGCACGCTCGAAGGCTTCCCGCAATTCCCTGTACAACCGCTCGATCTCACGCCGTCCGGCATCGGCTTCTTCGGTGCGCCTTTTCGCGCGCGCGGAAAGTTGTCCGACAGTGACGGCAGTGACGAGAAAGGCAACGAGCGCCACCCAATTGTCCGACGCGGCTACGTGAAACGTGCCGACGGGCGGCAGGAAAAAATAGTTGAAGCATAAAACGCCAAAGAGCGAAGCGACGACCGCCGGGAGTGCGCCCCACCTGGTAGCTATGAGAAGCACGACGAGGAGCAGGGCGAGCGCGACGGTTGTCGCATTGATGCGCCCGCTGAACAGCTTCAACAGGGCTGTGATCGCGGCAACGCCGACCGCAGCCATGAAGTATCCCGCCCCTCTCGTCTCAAATGTTTTCGGCTTCATCCCGAACCAGCTTACCCGCCAACGTGTACGGTTGGACGCTGCGTCGGATCATCTTCAGCCTGTCGCAACACCTCGTGCGTTACCGGGGCAGTGTCGCCCTCGCCGAAGGCTATATACTTGAGCAGATATGCAAGCGGATTGCCTTCGCTCCAGCCGAAGTAGATGTGTGGGAGCTTTCCTGTCTGATCGCGCAGGTGCAGCAGAAAAGCAGCGATGGCGTTCGGCACGACGGGGCTTTCCGCTCGCAGCACACGATAGCCATCAACGTGGTCACCCGTTATACGCAAGACGCCCGCGAACTCCGATGCGTCGCCGAGACTGACCTCGAAGAAGATAATCGGTTCGGCTGGCGGAATATGGTTATCCTCGCGCTTTTCCCGCTCCTTCTGGCGATACTCGTCAACATCACCGCGATCACAGCGATTAGCGATGATGCGAATCGTGCCCTTGCTCGCCTCGCTGATAATGATTTGTGCAGTTTCGTCCAACTCTACCTTTTCAACGCGCAACTCGGTCGAACGCCAGACTCTCGAAACGAGCGAGGTGAGAACAATCGCGCCGATGAAGAACGAAGCGATCTTGATGCCCTCTGGCCGCTCGATGATGTTGAGAATGGTCGTGTAGCCGAAGACCAGCGCGATTAAGAGATAAGCCCACCACTTCTTGCCTCTGCGCCATGCAGAGATGGTGACGGCCACAGCCGCCGAACTCATCAGCACCAGCACGCCGGTCGCATACGCGCCGCCCTGCGCCTCAACATTTGCCTTGAAGATGATGGTGACGGCAAAGGCGATGAGCGTGAAGACGATGACGAGGGGTCTGGTCGCCTTCGCCCAGTCGGGAGCCATGCCGTAACGCGGCAAATAGCGCGGGACGATGTTCAGGAGTCCGGCCATCGCCGACGCGCCCGCAAACCAGAGGATGAGAATCGTGCTCAAGTCATAAGCCGTGCCGAAGTAATCCCCAAAATACGAGTGCGCCAAATAAGAAAGCGCGCGACCGCTCGCTTCCCCGCCCTCTTTGAATTTGTCAGGCTCGATGAGAATCGAGGTCACGAAGCTGCTGGCAATCAGCAGCACGCTCATAATCAATGCAGCCGTGCGGAGCAGTTTCCGCGTGTTGCGTATCCGGCCTTCCAGGAGAGCCTGCGCGATCGGCGGCGGCGCTCTGCGCCCCGTGCGCGTTGAATGGATAGAATCCAAATCCTCTTCGGTCAGCGCCCGATCACCTTTCACGAGCGGCATCACCGCGACGCCGGTTTCAAACCCGGACAAGCCCAATGCCAGCTTCGGAAACAGGAGAAGCGCCACGCCAATCATCAACAGCGGATTGCCATTCACCCTCGTATCAAGCGTCAGCGCATTCTTCCATTCGGCGAAATGTCCCGGCTGGGTCACCAGATGAAACACACCGTAGCCAATCACGATCAGGTTCAGCAACAGATAAACTCCGACGAGGATGACGGCAATTCCGATTGCTTCCTTAAAGCCTTTCAGGAAGATAGCGCCGAGCGTGGCGATCAACCCGAGCGTGACCCAGACCGGATGATTAAGGAAAGGCAGGTGCTGTTGAACGAACGGATTTTCGATAACGTGGGCTGTGGCGTCGGCTGCCGAGAGCGTGATGGTGATAATGAAATCGGTCGCCACGAAACCGAGCAGGACGAGGACGAAGAGCTTGCCCTTCCAACGCGAGAGCAGGCTGGCGAGCATCGAGATGGAGCCTTCGCCGTGCGGGCTTTCGGCGGCAACCTGCCTGTAGATAGGAAGCGCCCCAAAGAGCGTCAACAAGACCAGAACCAGCGTGGCGATTGGAGAGAGCGCGCCCGCCGCGATGAAGGCAATGCCGGGCTGATAGCCGAGTGTGGAGAAATAATCAACGCCGGTCAGGCACATCACCTTCCACCAGGGATGCTGATGATGCTGCCCCTCGCTCTCATGCGGCCCTTCGGTCTCCTGAACACTTCCAAACATCCATTGCTTGAGGCGACTTTGTGGTCTTTTTTGTGAGTTCCCCATAGGGATCAAATCGCTTTCACCGGTTTTGCCACGCGCACGACAAAGGGCGTGGAGCACAAAGCTCCACGCCCTTGGAAAAATAGCTCGCGGTGGCTTGGCCCTTCCATATAGCCTGCGAGGTTAGCTGACGGGCTTGGACTGGAAGTGTCCTATATGAAAACCGCAATCAAACGAGCGGCTTCATAATGCGCCCCGTGTCCTGCTCTTCAAACAGGACATTGGTTCCCCCGCGCTACTCGTCCAGATACATCTTTCACCGTGGCGAGTAACTTCGGCAGACAGATTTTCAACGTCGAGATACTACGCCTCTACATTCTACAAATCAACTTGAAGGTAGCGCCCTCAAAGCGAGTAGAAATCCCCGGCCTCTTTCAACCGCCGACGTGCACGGTAGGCCGCCTCTCCGGGTCTTTCTCCGCCTGCCGCAACACCTCGTGCGTAGTCGGAGCGGTATCACCTTCGCCGAAGGCAACGTACTTGAAAAGGTACGCAAGCGGATTACCCTCGCTCCAACCGAAGTAGATGTGCGGCAGCTTGCCCGTCTTGTTGCGCAGGTGCAGCAGGAAAGCAGCAATCGCGTTTGGCACCGCCGGGCTTTCCGCTCGCAGCACACGATAGCCGTCAACGTGGTCGCCCATCACACGCAGGACGCCCGCGAACTCCGATGCGTCGCTCGGACTAACCTCGAAGAAGATGATTGGCTCGCCCGGCGGAATATGATTATCCTCGCGCTTCTCTTTCTCTTTCCACTCATACTCGCTGGCATCGCCGCGATCACAGCGATTGGCGATGATGCGAATCGTGCCCTTGCTCGCTTCGCTGATAATCTTTTGTGCAGCTTCGTCTAACTCGACCTTTTCAACGCGCAACTCGGTCGTGCGCCACACCCTTGAGACAAGAGACGCAAAGACGATGATGCCGATAAAGAACGAGGCGATCTTAATACCCTCCGGCTGCTCGATAATATTGGTGATGGTCGTGTAGATGAAAACCAGCGAGATCAGCAAAAAGCCCCACCGGATTTTTTCTTTTTGTCGCCACGCCGAGAGCGTGACAGCGATAGCCGCAGAACTCATCAAAGCCAGCACGCCGGTCGCATACGCGCCGCCCTGCGCCTCGACATCGGCTTTGAAGAGAATCGTGACGGCAAAGCAGACGAGTGTCAGGACAAGCGTCAGCGGTCGTACTGCCCGTGCCCAATCGGGAGCCATGCCATAGCGTGGCAGGTAGCGCGGAATAATGTTCAGGAGACCGGCCAGCGCGGATGAGCCTGCAAACCAGAGGATAGAGATCGTGCTCAAGTCGTAAATCGTCCCGAACACATCGCCGAGGTAATGATGCGCCAGATAAGCAAGGGCGCGACCGCTCGCTTCACCCGCCTCCTGTGTTCCCGTTTCCGGTCGAAACTCTTCCGCCGGAATCAGCAGTGTGGTCACAATGCTGCTGGAGATGAGCAGCACGCACATAATCAGCGCGGCTGTCTTAAGCAGCTTGCGCGTGTTGCGTATGCGTCCCTCCAGCAGGGCTTCCGCGCTGGGCTTAGGCTTGCGGTGTGTGCTGCGAGTCTCGTGAATGGACTCAAGCTCTTCCTCTGTTAAAGACCTGTCGCCGCGCACGAGCGGCATCACGACAACCCCGGTCTCGAATCCTGACAGACCGAGCGCCAGCTTTGGAAAGACAATGAGCGCCGCGCCAATCATCATCAACGGATTGCTGTAGCCCTGTTGAAACAGCGTGTTCTTCCAATCCGTTATCTTTTGCGGGTTGATGGCTATCTCATAAATGCCAACGCAGATAACGATGAGGTTCAACGCGATGTAAACGGCGACGAGAAAGACCGCGATGCCGATGGCCTCTTTGAAGCCTTTGATAAAAACTGCGCCAAGCGCCGCAATCAAAAACAGTGTGACGGCTATACGATGGTGAAGGAAGCTTGGAGCGAAGGGATTGTCGGCGATGTGAACGGCTGCGTCGGCAGCCGAAAGCGTGACGGTGATAATAAAGCTGGTCGCGGCGAATCCGAGCAGGCACAGCACAAACAGCTTGCCTTTCCAGCGCGAGAGGAATTTTTCCAGCATCGAGATCGAGCCATCGCCATGTGGGCTTTCGGCGGCGACACGATTGTACATGGGCAACGCGCCGAACAACGTCAACAGCACCAGAATCAAGGTGGCGATGGGAGAGAGAGCGCCTGCGGCGACAATTGCGATGCCGGGCTGATAGCCGAGTGTGGAGAAATAATCAACGCCGGTCAGGCACATCACCTTCCACCAGGGATGCTGGTGATGCTGCCCTTCCTGCTCGTGAGGCCCTTCGGGTTCTTTAACGCCCTTGAATAACCAGAGTTTGAATCGTCTCTTTGAACTTTTTTTCAACATTGACATGGTGACCACTCGCAATTGCTGCGGCGAGGCTAAGGGGGCGCCAACTTTCACAACACGGGGGCTAGAAGTCCACCAGAATGCGAAGCACACCGCTCACCACTTCCTGACAGCAACGAGCGGGTCAAACGAATTTTCAGTTTGAAGAACGAAGATAATATTGCACGACGCGCCCGCGCTTTTCCAGATAAATAATGTCGCGCGCGCCGCATCGCATTGTACGCCCATCGTCTCTACCGTCAAGCACATTTAAGCTCTTCCGGGGCGCTGGGGGCAGGATTTTCGTGAATTATTTTTGCCCTGAAAAATAAGCGGGCGGAGGTCTCCCACAACCCCCGCCCTAAGGCCACGTGTCCTCACCCCACGCGACCACTTCGCCCAACGGGGAGTCGGGCGCAACAAGATTATGCACAACTCAAGAAGAAGTTTCAACCACCTGTTGAGAGACTTTCGATACTCATATCAGCCGAATCAATAGGTGCTATAAGCGTATCAAATTCCGCTTCAGCGCTCGTTTCCACAGCATCAATTGTCAGGCCGCCAACGATGTAGGCGACTTCGCCGGAGAGCGATTGCAGGCGCAGGCTGTAGTCTCCAGACTTAGCATCGGCGCTGACCGAAACATCGAAACTGATGACGGAAAGCTTGTTGCCGAAATCCGCATCCGCGACGCTTGTCGGATCAACTGTGATGAAGGGCGACGTGGTGGTAATCCCGTTCTTTGAGAGTTGACTGAGGCTAATTCCTTCGCCCGCGATGAAGATTCGATAGACGCCTGCGGGCGCGAGCGGAACGGCGATGGTCGAAAGCTGGCGGTTGATTCCGACAAAGGATGGATTGAGCAAAGCTGTCGAGCCTGAAAGCAGGGCGTTGAGTTGGCGAGTCGAGCCTGCCGCGACCCGTACTCTCCCGATCTCTTCCGTGCTGAATGAAAGCTGCTGGTTGAGCGCCAGCCCGACGTATGCGCCGCGCTGCGAGGCAATCTCGGAGGCGAAGACAGCGCCGCCGAGAGGTTGCGCGAAGACGCGATAGTTTCCCGGCAGCAAGCCTTCGATGCGATACGAACCGTTTGCCAGCGTGATGTTGCTGGCGCTGACACGACCCGTCGCAACTTCTTCCACCCAGACGTTCGCGCCGAAGACCGGCGCACCGCTGCTGAAATTGATTATTCCGGCAATCGCGCCGCGCACACCCGAACCAAGACGCGTCCCGTAGATAGCGCGCACGCCCGCACGGTCGTCTTCCGATAAACTGCGCTGCGAGATAGAAGACAAGTTGTAAATTCCATTCTTGCCCTGTCGCGGTTGCATGGTCGCGCCCAGTACGGCGGAATGCTCAAGTCCGAGCAGGTGGCCGATCTCGTGCGTGAAAGTCGCTTCCAGATCATAAGTGCCCGCAGTTCCATCCGAGGAGAAAAACTGGCCGGGATTCAAAACGATGTCCGCTTCGGCAATGCTGCCTCCGACGGTCGAGAAGATGCGCGTGCGCCCCGGCATCTCTGCGCCTGCGCCGCCGAAGGGCGCGGCATTCTCCGCCGTGTGCGCGATAGTAATCAAGCTCACGCCATCACCGCGAGTTCCCGGCGCGCTGATAGATTGCACGTCAGATGAAACCAATTGGAAACGAATGTTGGCGGCTTCTCTCCAATGATTGAACGCACGCCGCACCGCACCCGTGACATCGCTGCCCGCCTTGATGTTCTGCTGCGGCGCAGAGAGCGAAGAGGAGAGCGCAATCGTGATCGTGCTGGTGGACCACCTGACCTGCGTCGAAGTGGAGGCGTCCGTAAACTGAAGCGTGTAAGAGCGCACGTGTGCCGCCGACAGCATAACTGTCGCTAAGAGGAAGAGAGCAGTAGCCGGACGGCGCATGAGAGTCTCAGAGGGTTTGGGGAGAAAGAAACAGTGAACCGGGTTTGCTGGTAACAACGCCTGGAATCGTTTGTCTTAATTGACCGTAACGAATCTTTGTGCCTGCCCGGATAATTCTCTCCGGGAAGCAACCGAAGATACCATACATTCGTCCAATTTCGTCCCGAAAAATGGTCGGGCTGCATCAAACATATACGGGAAGGCACGCACTAACAGCCTGTTTAGCCCTATTTTCGACGGCATGCTGGTTGATTAATTGGTTCGGATTATGTTTTGGAGGTTCAATTCGAGAGATGAGCAGTGAAGCTATAACGCAAAGCGAGATTGTCAGGAAGAACACCGTCGCCATCGCCGAGATGCAGCGTAAAGTGACGGAGGCGCGAACGCTCGCGGGCCGCATCGCAGACGGTATCACAGACTTCACAGGCTCTATGGCTTTCGTTTACGTTCACGTTGTCTGGTTCGCCATCTGGATTCTACTCAACGTCGGACTGATACACATTCCCCGCATCAGCGAGTTTGACAAATTCCCGTTCTCCCTGCTGACCATGATCGTTTCATTGGAAGCCATCTTCCTTTCGACCTTCGTGCTGATCTCTCAAAACCGGCTGGCCTGCGCGAGCGAGAAGCGCGCCGAACTCGATTTGCAGGTCAACCTGCTGGCCGAGCAGAAAGCAACAAAAGTTTTGGAGATGCTCGACCAGATTACGCAGCAACTCGATCAGGTGGGCAGCCGCTTTAACTTTAAGCGCGATCCCGAAGTCGAGGCGCTCAAAGTCTCGCCTGAGCCTCAGGAAGTGCTGCAAGTCATCGAAGAAACAGTTGAGAATGATTCAAAGGAAACAAGGAAGCTCGGCAAGGCGGTCGAAGATGTTACGGACGAGGTGGAAGCTGTCCATCAAGAGGTGAAGCGCACCAGCGGGAAACTCAACCAAGTAGCTGAAGACGTGGAAGAGATCAAACAGGAGGTGAAAGGAATCACAGGCCAGCATGAGCGGCTGTCGCTCAAGTAGCCTGCGAGAACTTTCCTGCTCTCAGATATTTCTCTTTTAATTGAGCGTGGCTGCTACGGGCTGCCGTTTAAGAGCGGCGCTCTATTTTCTTCCGGGCCTCTGACTTCTCTTCGCCCCGCGCCAGTCAGATGGAGCAGCAGCAGTGGAAGACGCCACTGTGGCCGGGAGGCCACTGCTGATAGATGCCGAGTCGTCACCGAGCGAAGCCTCATCAACGCCCGGACGCCCGCCGCCCAAATCTGCAAATGCGACGATGAGCAGCAGCGCCGTCAAGCTCAGGGTTGCCAGTACGTAAAGCCAATCGGCCTTCTCTTTGTAAAGCAGGATGATAATGAGAGTTGAGACCCCGACAATCCATCCAAGCGTAATTAAACGACTGTTTCTCTTCCTGCGCTTCGCATCCGCCCTTGTCATTCGTTGACTCATTTTTACCTTCTTCTAAAAAAATTATTTCACGTATAAGATGCCCGATAATTTACCACACGGGAGCGTCAGAGGGCGAAGGGCCAAGAGGGCGCGGCGTCTCCGACCTCAAATAAGAAGAGGTTGGCTTCAACGGCCAACCTCTCCTCGCGGCTCTCTACCTTGTCTGTCTAGTAAAGCACCCTGTAGTTGAACGCTTGAACCGGGGTGGCGGCCAAACTGCCGAGGCTGCCCATAGCAGTGTTTGACAGGAGCCTCATGATATTCGCCAGACTGAAATCAGAGTCTTTCGGCACCTCGATCACGTCGTAGGGCAGCAGCGCTATGTCTTCGGCCTTCTTCTTTCTGATAGCGCCGAGATCAACTCGCTTAACATCCAGCGTCGTCGAGCCAGGGTTTTTCCTGATAATGCGAATGTCGTTAGACTTGCCCTCCGGTCTGACTCCGCCGACCATTGCCACCGCCATACTCAGCGTCATTCCCTCACGCAGCAACACGGCTTGAGGAGCGCCCACATACCCGGTGATGTAAACGGGCTTTGCGTCCATCACATTGATGATGTCGCCCGGACGAATGATCGGATTGGCTTCGGCCTTGCCTTCCAGAAGATCGGAGATTTTATAAAGCTTGATGTTGTTTGCGCTCAGCCCATCGGCGGTGTACAGCGGCTCGACCACTTCGTCCGGCTCAGGGCACATCACCGGCTCGGTGTGCAGCACCTGAATGTCACCGTTGGCTCTTTCGGTCGGGCCACCTGAAGCTGCAATCAACTCGTTGAGCCGCACGCGGCGCTGCATTTGAACTCGCGTCGGAGCGAGAACCGCGCCCAGCACAGTTGCCGGTGGTCGGCTGTTGCGCCCTGTGATGCGCACGCTGATTTGCGGATTTTTGAGAAACTTGGAATAGGCGGCGATGATCTCTTTCTGCACTTCCTTCTCTGTGCGACACTGAACGTCAATCGGCTTCTCGATGAAAGGCAGGGCGGAAAGCTTGCCCTCGGCATCAACCTCTCCAATCCAGTTCAAATCCGGTTGTCCGAAGACTCTCACGTCCAGCGTGTCGCCGGGGCCGAGCAGGTATTTCTTGATGCCCTGATTATCAACAGAGGCCGCCCCCCGCATCGCAGACGCGCCCTGCCCCGGTGGCCCCCCTACGGCGGCATCCTGCGCCCGGAGCGATTGCGGAGCGACAAGACAGAAGACTGTGAGTAGGAGAATGTATAGTCTGGCTTTCATTTTTGTATCCTCAGAAAATTTCCCGGCTACCGAAATGGCCGGTGAAGGCTGCATAATTCGAGATGCGCGCGAGTTGCGAAAGGCTGCCTTCGGAAACACCCGGTCTTTCCCCGGATAGCGCGCCGTCAGCCTTATCTTTGGCTCTTCTCGGCTTCTCCCGAGACCTGATGTCTCTTTTTCCTGCTGCCGTGCTTAGGCACTGTGCCGGGGATGGCAAAACCCTTGAAAAGCAGGTTGCAACTATCGCACAAAAGATTGTAGATGCCAAACATTCGGAGCAGAATTGGCGTCGGCTTATAGCCCCGCCGAATCCGCGAGCTTTTACATTTGGGACAGCGTTGCCCGATCATGTTTTCCCCTTGCGAGAGTGTTTTTTAGGTTCGTGTGGTGTGGGGGTAACTGTCATTTTGCTTGTTTTTAGGCGCGCGCGCAACAGCTCAATCTCACGTCCGATGTGCTCCGCCGATTCCGTGCGCGTTTCTTCCTTCATGCTCTCGCGCGAAAGATAGAAGAGCGCGTCGCGGTATCGATCAATGGCGCGGGCGTAATATCCTTTGAAAGCCGCGCGCTCGGCCAACTCCACCCAGTGAGAAACTTTCACCGAAGCGATAAACTCGCGCACGGCCAACTCCGAATCGTGCAACTCCGCTTCTTCCGGATAGAGCTTGAGCGCCGATTCTATCACGTCGAGAGCGCGCATCGCCGTCTCTACTTTGTCCGAGACGCGGACTCGCTGCTGAGCTTCATGCGTCAGAGCGCGAGACGCGCCACGCGCCCAGTTTAACAGATGTTGGCGAGCGAGCGAGCGGGCACGCTCCAGTCCGGCGCGCAAAGTGACCCGGCTTTCATTGCCAACTGCCGAATTTCTTAAAGCATCGTCCGCACCTTCCAGATATTCCTGACACGCCAGATAGGCTTCGAGGTGCGCTTCGGGCAGAGACCCCGGAGCATTTGCCTCCGCGCTCTGTTGTTGAAGCGAGCGAAGCCTTGCCGAGTAAGAATCTACAGATCTACTCCTGCGGCTGCTGCTACTGTTGCGCTGTTTTCCCTCGCTCGCAGACTGTTCGCGCCGGTCGTGTTCGAGGATGTAGCGCGACCAGGCCCGCCGCATCACGACTTCACGGGCGGCGACGGCGACCAGCATCACCACACCTGCCGCCAGCCCAGCCGGAACCCAGGGCGATTCGTCTCCGCTGCTGTTGAGCATCAACCACAGGATGAAAAAGAGCGCGACGGCGGTCGCGCCCGAAGCCAGCATATAGCCGGACGCTGAAGGCATGCGCGCGCGTTGTGTACGCTGCGACGCTTGAGAGGAGCCGCCCGTCCTCAGGCGTGAGCGTGCTCTTCCGGCAAAAGCCTGATTGGCTGAATTGCTTCGCAAACTGCTTTTCTCCACAATAACCGGGGCGAAACAAAGGATGAGTGGAACATCATAGTCGGACTTTTCGGCTTCATCTGTCAATATGCTGTCTCTCAAACGTTGTTGTAGTAGCATGTGGCAACTTAAAGGGGCGGTTCGTCCGTAGAACATGGAAAGAATCTAAAAGGAGTCGAGATGGAGAAAGAGTTGGAGGGGAAGGTCGCTATCGTGACGGGTGCGACATCTGGAATTGGACGCGCGACGGCGCTGCGTTTCGCGGAAGCGGGAGCGCGCGTGGCCCTCGTCGGGCGCAACGCGCAGGCTCTCAACGTGCTGGCCGGGGAGATACAGGGCGCGGGCAGCGAAGCGTTGGCGATTCGCGCGGACGTGACGGTTCAGCCCATCGCGCGGCGCATCGTCGCGCAGACAATCGAGCAGTTCGGCGGGCTGGACGTGCTGGTCAACGCGGCTGGGCATCTTGTCTCCGGGACGATTGAAGACACGACGCTGGCGACGTGGGATGCGATGATTAATGTGAACCTGCGCGCCGTTTTCAATTTGATGCAACAGGTCGTGCCGCATCTGGCGGAGCGCAAGGGCAACATCGTCAACGTGTCGAGCGTGACGGGGCTGCGCGCCTTTCCCGGCGTTCTCGCCTACTGCGTCTCGAAAGCCGGGCTGGATCAACTGACGCGGTGCGCCGCGCTTGAGCTTGCGCCGAAAGGCGTGCGTGTCAACGCAGTCAATCCCGGCGTCGTCGTCACTGAGATTCACAGGCGCGGCGGAATGGGCCAGAAGGAGTACAAGGCATTTCTTGAACACTCGAAAGAGACGCATCCGATTGGGCGGGTCGGCCAAGCCTACGAGGTCGCGGAATTAATTTTATATCTGGCCTCAGAGCGCGCCTCCTGGATTACCGGAGCGACTTATTCAATTGACGGCGGACGGGCGCAAACCTGTGCGAGATGAAAAGCGGAATACAAAGTCAGAAAAGCCATCGAGCAACCGCCCCGAAGCGACGGCAGAATCAACAGCCCCGAAGGGACTATTACTCAATGGCTTCTTCCGACTACTGTTATTCTGCCTTCTGTCTGCTGCTATTCCTCCCTTCGTCCGTTTCGGCAAATTAAGCTAGAAGTGAGAGCGCGAATCTGGCTATACTGGCGCGGCCTTCAGAACGAGCATCAGGTAAAGGAGTTTTGCGCCCCTTGAGTGAAATGAACAAATGCCAGCACTGCGGCGCCTTCGTTCCCGTCGAGAAGGCTTTTTGCCCGAATTGCAGCGAGCCGATGGAGCCGGAAGAGGCGCCCAATCGCGCCGCTTCATCCAGCAGCGATATGATGGCGACCATGCGCGACGACCCGGAGCAGTACCGCGAGTTGCTGGACATGCTGAAGAAGAAGAAGAAGGCTGCCGGTGCTGCGGCGGCAGAAGCGCCCCCCGTTGCGCCTGACCCCGCTCCGGCAGCGACACCGGCTGCCAGCTACAGCGCGCCGCAGGTCGTCCCTTACGTTGCGCCGCCTGCGAAAAATAAAAGCAGCCTCGCCCTCATTATCGGCGCGGTCTTTATCTTGATTTTAGTTGTCGTTCTTCTCCTGATCTTTAAGGTAATTTGAGGCGGACTTTCTAACGTATGAGCAACTACGGCAGCGCGTATCCCCCGGCGGGCTATTTGCTCAGGCCAAGAGCCAACAGCCAGGCCATCAAATGGACACTGGTCACGACAGGAATTGTCTTTGCGCTGCTGGCAGGATTCCTCACGCTCCACGTCATCGGTTTTGCCACCGAGCCAGCCGCGCTGATGATCGGCATCCTCTTCGCCACGCTGCCCGTACCCATCTACATCCTGTTGATTCTCTGGATTGATCGCTTTGAATCCGAACCGTTGTGGATGCTGGCGACGGCTTTCTTCTGGGGAGTGACGTTCGCCGCCTTTATAGCAATAGTCATTAACTCGCTGGCCGCCAAACTAATCTCAGACGCTTACGGCCCATACACCGGCAGGTATTATGCGCTGGTCGTCTCCGCCCCCATCGTCGAAGAGTTCTCGAAGGGGATTGTGCTATTCGCTCTCTTCGCATGGAAGAAGGACGAGTTTGACGGCATCCTCGACGGCATCGTTTACGCAGGAATGGTGGGGCTGGGCTTCGCCATGATGGAGAACTTCAAATACTACGGCGAAGCGGCCATGATGGGCGGAGACCGCCTGACTGGGCTTTTCATCCTGCGCGGCGCAATCTCGCCCTTTGCTCATCCGCTCTTCACAGCCATGACGGGCATCGGGCTGGGCTGGGCCTGTCAAACACATCGCAAGTCGATTAAGGCTACTATGCCCGTGCTGGGACTTTTGACGGCGATGCTCCTGCACTTTTTCTGGAATCGCTCGGCCATCTCCGGCGCGGCGGCCTTCTTTATAGTCTACGGCCTCGTGATGGTTCCGATCTTCGCCGGGGCAATCATCGCCATTATCTTCGCCCTGCGCCGCGAAGGGCGCATCGTGAGTTATCATCTCTGGAGTGATTGCCAGCGGGGATTGTTTACGCCTGAAGAGTATTACCGTTTGTGCAGCGTGCGCGGAAGGATGGGCGCATCTTTCAAGGCTCTGACGAGCGGCGGCTTTCAGTTGTGGCGCGCGCGGATGAGATTTAACCAGATGGCGAGCGAGCTGGCTTTTCATCGCAGCCGCGCTCATCGCGGGATGCTCACAGACCCCGGCACGGCTTACGAACGTGAGATGGCTTACGTGCAACACCTCGCAGAGCTACGCAGGCGGCTCGGCGCGTTCTAAAAATTTGGCTAAAGATTAAGCAAAACTTGCTCGCGCGCTTTGCGCTGAATGGCTTATACTGAGGCGGTTCTTGGAGCAGAGACACGTCAACCGCACCGATTACGTGAAAATTCAACTCTTACCCAGCACGTTCGATGAACAGGGGCGCGCCCGACAGGAGCAGCGCCTGACATGCTATCTGATTGACGATAGTGTGGCGATTGATGCCGGGAGCATCGGACTGTCTGTCTCCGACGAGCAGCGCAAGAGCGTTCGCAACATCATCGTGACGCACCCGCACATGGATCACATCGCGTCGCTTCCGATCTATATTGACGACCTCTTCGGCTTTCTCAAAACTCCGATCCGCATCCACGCCACAGAAGAAGTCATCGAACTGCTGGAGCGCGATATCTTCAACTGGACTGTTTACCCGCGCTTCTCTGAACTCAGAAACCAGCACGGGCCGGTGATGGAATATGTGCCATTCCGCGTGGGCGTGGAATTCGAGGTTGCGCATCTGCGTGTCACAGCCGTCAACGTCAATCACATCGTCCCGACCGTCGGCATGATTGTGACGGACGGCAAGAAGACCATCGCATTTAGTTCCGACACGGCGGAGACGGAAGATTTCTGGAAACTCGTCAACAGCACGCCGCACCTTGACGCTCTCTTAATCGAAGCCTCGTTTCCAAATTCGATGGCGAAACTCGCCGAAGACTCGCGCCACTTCACACCCGAATCGCTCAAGCATGAGCTACGCAAGCTCGACCATAACGGCATAGACATTCTCACAGTTCATCTCAAGCCCGCTTACCGCGAGAAGGTAGTGCAGGAATTAAAGGCGCTCGGCATTCCCAGACTTGAGATTATGGAGACCGGACATACTTACGAGTGGTGAGGCGAAAAGATCAGGATAAGAAAACTAAGGCCGCTTTCCATTAAGGAAAGCGGCCTTAAAATTTGCGTGGCTCATGCGCCGGGCTTGCGCCCTGTGCGCTCTTTGTTAATGCCCTAGCAGAGCGGGTCGAGCTTGACGCCGATGGTCGGCAGCCCGCTCATGGCTCTCTCAGCATTAATCTCCGTGTACTGCTTCCACTCCTCCGGCACTTTATCTTCCGGGAAAATCGCTTCGACGGGGCATTCCGGCACGCACGCATCGCAGTCAATGCACGTCTCAGGATGAATCACCAGCATATCGTCATCCAAGTGAAACGCCTCTACGGGGCACACCAGAGCGCAGTCTGTGTAACGACAATTCACACAAGGCTCCGCGACAACATAGACCATAAAATTTATCTCCTCCGGTCAGGTTCTCTCGCATAATTCCGCGCCTATATTAAGCATGAACGCGCAAGATTGAAAAGGTAAAAATTAGTGGTCAGTGGTCAGTGGTCGGTGGTCAGTTAAAAGCAAAGGCTCAGCGATGTTTGCCGCGCTCTTTTTACTGACCACCGACCACTATTTGCTTTCCTTCCAGGCGGGCTGCGGCTTATCGTCAGTGAAGTCGTAAAACTCAAGGTCTGCGCTCTTGAACATCTTGGTCAGGAGAATTATCTGCCCGGTGTGCATGGAAAAGTGCTCGACGACGTGAAAGATGGCTTCAAGCACCACCACGTCGCAGCCCTGAATCCGTCGTTGTTCAAGCAGGAGCGAAGGATCAAGGGAAGCAAGGGTGTCGTCAACTTCGGAGAGCGTTCCCTTGACGAGCGCCAGCAACTCCGCTCGCGGAATGATTGAACGCTCGTCAAATTCCTGCTGGCGCACGCGTGCGTCAGGAGCGCCGCCGAGGCCGCAGACAATCCACTGCCGCACATTCCCGGCCAGATGCAGGAGCAGATTCCCAATGCTGTTGGACTCAGGGTTCGCGCGCCACCAGACCTCTTCGTCGCTCAATTGTTCAAGGCAGCGCTCAATCTTCGGCAGATAGTCTCCGCTCAGATAGCTCCTTGCTTGCGCGATGAATTTTTGGGCAACGTCGTTCATAGGTAGAATCCTTAGGGCGTTTCGGATGCTAAGGTCTCAGGCGCGTTTGTGTCAACGCCCCGGCGGAAGAGTTATTTTAGATTGCGGAAACTTTTGTCAGGAACTTCTCAAAAACAAAAGGGCGACCATGAAAGGTCGCCCCTGAAGTTTCGCCTACTGCGTTTTTTCGTCAATGTCCGAGCCAAATGGTGCAGCGTGTCGGCTCCGGTTGTGGGAAATTTTTAAGCCTCGTTCGGTTGCGCTGCCGGTTCCGGGAAGAGGTTTTGGATATTTTGGATGGCGCGTGAAGTCTCCGTGCGACGTTTCTGCTGAAACTCGTTCACCCAGTTTGTCACCGTACCGACCATTTCACGTGCGGTCTCCTGCGCTGTTTTCCTAGCGTTTTGAGGCTTTTCGCTCTCAACTTGCTGGCGGTTGCGATCTTCGCGCTTGATTATCTTTATCGGGGTTTTCTTAGTCATGCTGACCTTTACTTTCTTTCTGTACTTCTGCTTTTGCTTGTTCTCTTTAACGAATTTCGTGTCTCAGAGTTCAATTATTATTCGATTGAACGTCTGGCTGCCGTCTTTCTTGCAAACGCGAGGCCATAATTTTTAAGATCACCGCTCAAGCCGGTCGTGTCTGCTTCAAACACTACATTAGACGCCAGTGCGCGCAATATGGATGGATTTTTTAATTAGAGAGCGAAGCGCGACGACACCGGCTGACGGCTTGACTGTGGCTTTATTGCGTACATTACCATTTGTGTACTCGTCGGATTTCGAACAACCGGGTTGATTGACCCATCTCGATTCAAAAGTCAGGCCCAAAACTTTGCAGAACGCCAAAGCGCTCGCCTCGTTCCCGCGCTTTGCCAAGCCGACCCGTGCGGCCAGACCTCACGCCAGCGTCCCTCGCAGCCGCGCAAGCTCAACGAATCTCATACGTTGCCGGGAAAAAAGAGATGCCGCGCTGAAGCTCCCCGCTCTGCTTCAACGCTGGCATATGCGTTGCCCTAACGCCTGCTGCCATGAAATTGAGCGAAGCCATCACGATTTACCTCGCCGCAGGCGCATCCTTCGGCGTTTACAACTTTCTCCGCGAACAGAATCCCGCAAGCCGCTTTCACACTTTTGTGAAGGCTACACGCGCGGCGATTCTCTGGCCGCTCGCGGCGGCAAAAATTCTCCGGCCACGTCAACGCCTCAACGAAGGCAGGCCGGTCAAGTCAGCCAGCGAGCAGGCGAGCGCGCAGTTTATCGAGAGGATCGGGCAAGCCAAAGGCAAACTGCTGGCGTCTCTCCACAGATTGGTTGAACTACTGAACCTTTCATCAGGCGGCGAGCGCGAAAAGATGGAAAGCGCGTCTCGCACAGTTCGTGAAACTGTCGAGAAGTATGTCGAGCTGACGCTGGTTGCGGCTGTGGCTGACGCGGACGCTCCACCAACCGAGCGCGAGTTGGAGCTTTTCCGCGTTGCCGGACGCAAGGGCGACGACCTACAGCTTGCGGGACGCTGCATCCACAGGCGCAACGCCGCGCGTCTCATCGCGCACCAGGCACGCGCCCGCACAGAGCTATTGCACGCTCTGGCCCAAATCCGAGAGATCGTCGGCGGGGTAACCGCGAGCACAAACGTCATCGCGGCGCGTCATCTGAGTGTTGAGACCCTGAGATTTTACGCCTGCGCCTTCGACCTGCTCTCGCTCTTGGAAGACGAAAGCGCGGCCATCATCATTGCTCGCCTGCTTGACGCGGAATGTGCGCGCCTGCGTCGTCTGGAAGCTCACAGCCGAAAAGAAAGTAAGACAACCGGGGAGGAATCATGCACGAAACACACATCCCAAACAGCTTTCGCCAGCCCCTTGCAGCCGAGAGCGTTGAACCAAGGCTGAACTGGCTGCTGGCGGAAAACGCCCGGGAAGCCAATCGCCTGCGCCTCTTCCGCAACCCTCTCGAAGAGGAAGAGAGGCTCCTGATGCGTCGCCCGATACGGACGCAGAAGGCTTACGAGCTTTTCGGTCTGCTGCTCGGAGCGCTCCCGCCGATTGCTATCTTCTGGAGAATCCTCGGGGGATTTTTCATGGCAAACTGGACATGTGTTCTCGGGTCTGGTTTGTTCATGCTGTTTCTGATGATGAGCGCCATCTGCTGTCTGGTTGGGAAAAGCATGGGTACGCGGATGGGACGGTGGCTGGATGATGAAAACATTGCTTCTCGGACGTGGAAGTTTTTCGGGTCGTTGACCGCAGGGATATGTTGGGGCGTGGTGACGGGCGCGGCGGGCGGCCTTCCGGCTTTCGGCATCGGAGCAGTCTATGGAGCAATCTGCGCCGTCCCCATCGGGATGCTGGCATTTCCTCTGTTTACCTTGCTTCACCGCCCGCTCGCTCACGGTGGTATGATTGACGCGCGCCACTTCTGGCCGCTCGCGTGCGGAATCGTCATGGTCATCTCCGCGCTGATTCTCGGAATGTAAGGCAGTGGTCGGTGGCCAGTGGTCAGTGGCCAGTTAAAGACAAAAAGCTCGTCACTGCGCAATGCCTGTTCTGACTGACCACTGACCACTGGCCACCGACCACTGTTTCAATGCTTCTCGCGCTTCTCCTGCTCTCGCTTTTCCTGATCGTGATGCTCGGCTTCTACGTCTTTGTGGCCGCGCCGCGCAGCCGCACGCACCAGACGTTTGCGGCCTTCGTCGCGTGCCTCGCCCTGTGGACGATCAAGGATATTGTGTTGTGGGGCTTTTATGCGCGCGAGGGGTCGGCCAACTGGTGGGCGAGCGCGAGTTTCATCATCTCGCTCTTTCTGCAATACACGCTCGTCGTCTTCGCGTGGGTCTTTCCCGAAGACAAGCCCGTGCCGTGGAAACGCGCGCTCGTCATCTTCGCCCCCGGCGCGGTGCTGATTCCGGCGGTGCTGGCGGGGTGGATGTGGGAAGACGTGGGATTCGTCGGCTCAGAGTTTAAGATTCAGCTGACGCCGCTCGCCTACGCCTTCGGCCTCTACGCTTACGGCGTGATGGGCTACGGATTTTATCTGCTCTACACGAAATACCGCCGTTATCGCGGTCAACTCCGGGGCAAGCAAACGGGCGCAATCCTCTGGGCACTCGTCATCACAGTCTCGCTCAACACGCTCGCCAACAATCTGCTGCCGCTCTTCTCCATCTACTCGTTTTTGAAAGTCGGCTCAATCTTCGTCGTCCCCGGCGTGCTGGTCTTCGCCTACGCCATCTCGAATTTCAAGCTCTTCTCGCTTTCCACCGCGCTCGACCAGTTCAGACTCTTCCCCGTCGCCTACAAGGTCGCGCTCTCGATAGCATTGGTCGCCATCCTGAGCTTTCTACTTCTGCAAATCCCGATTGTCTGGTGGAGCTTCAGCGACGGAACAAGCGTCGAAGCGTGGCGGCGCTATCTGGTCTTCAGCGTCGTGACGGCGCTCGTGCCCAACCTCATTCTGGTCGCGCTTATCATCCGCACTATCTCGCGTCCCGTTCGTCGCCTGACGGAAGCGGCGGTCGAGGTCGCGGGCGGAGCTTACGGCACGTTGGTCGCCATCGAGAGCAACGACGAGATGGGCTTGCTCGCAGCATCTTTTAACGAGATGAGCCGCAAGATGGCCGCAGACATAGAGCAACTGCGTGAGCTTAACGAACATTTAATCCGCACGGAAAAGCTCGCCGCCGCCGGAACGCTCGCGGCCGGGGTCGCACACGAAGTCAATAACCCTTTGGCTTCCATCTCCTCGCTTATTCAGATTCTGCAAACGCGTCACGCGTCAGACACGGAGACGAGCGAGATGCTGCGTCTCATCTCCGCGCAGATTGCGCGCATCACGCAGGTCTTGCGCGACATGATGGACTTCGCCAGAACACGACAGCCTGAGCGCGCGCCGCTCGACATCAACCAGATAGTTGAAGCCAGCCTGCGCCTCGCCAGCTTCGACAAAAATTTCCAACGCCTGCGCCTGACGACGACAACTGACGCGGACGCGCCCGTCATCAACGCCGACCGGGATCAGCTTCAACAGGTCTTTCTCAATCTCCTGCTCAACGCCCGCGACGCCATGCCTGACGGCGGCGAGATAAGCGTTGAAACTCGCTACGACCCACTCGCGGACGAAATCATCGTCGAAGTCAGAGATACCGGCACAGGCATCGCGCCCGAACACCGCACGCACCTCTTCGACCCGTTCTTTACGACCAAACCCGCAGGCACAGGCACGGGGCTTGGATTGGCCGTCTGCTACGGCATCATCACGGCGCACAACGGGCGCATCGAGATTTTACCGAACGACGGGCGCGGCACATGCGTCCGCGTCGTGCTCCCCGTTAAAATGCCTTGAGCAATGGCGTTGCTACACGTGGCAACGACGTTGCAGGGCATGACAACGTCGTTGTGAGACATGACAACGACATTGTGAGGCGTGACAACGACGTTGTGGGACGTGGAAACGTCATTACGGTATGTGCTAATGGCGTTGCGACGGGACGTAACGCTATTGCAGCCCAACGCAACGTCGTTACCATCCATCGCAACGACGTTCGCACGGCCCGTAACGCCATTCCGGTGAGGCGGAACGACGTTACGTTGCGACGTAATGGCGTTCCGCTGCGACGTAACGACGTTCCGAGGCGTGGGAACGTCGTTTCCATGCGTGGGAATGGCGTTTCCACTGGCGGGAACAGCGTTCCGACTCAGCGGAACGTCCTTCTGGTGCATCGGAACGTCGTTCCGCCTCATCGGAATGTCATAATGACGGAAGATTAGCCTCTTGCGAGCAAACGGAGCTTATTTTGCGCCTGACGCCTTCCCTTTGCGCCTCCGGCGGGAAACTTTCTTTTGATACAATCTGACTTCGCATGAAACCATCACCCTCCATCTTAATCGCCGAAGACGAAGACCTGATGCGCGCCATCCTGACGCGTCTTTTGGAAGAAGCTGGCTACCGCGTCGTCGCCGCACGAAACGCCGAAGAAGCCCTTGAGCGTTTCGCCTCCGAAGACATCGCTGTCACGCTGACTGATATTCGCATGACGGGCATGGACGGACTCGCCCTGCTCGACCACATCAAGAGTATTGACGCCGAGGCGCTGGTCATCGTGATGACCGCTTATTCCTCCGTTGATTCGGCGGTCGCGGCGCTTCGCAAAGGCGCTTACGACTACATCACGAAGCCTTTCGTCAACGAAGACCTGCTCCAATCCGTCAAGAACGCCCTGCGCCAGCGTGAGCTTTTCCGCGAGAACCGCAGCTTGCGCCGCGAGCTTGACCGCCGCTACAGTTTTTCCGAAATCATCGGCACATCCCCTGCCCTGCAAGCCGTCTTCCGCCTCGTCGAAAAAGTCGCCGCCACCTCTACCAGCATCTTGATTCAGGGCGAGAGCGGCACGGGCAAGGAACTAATCGCCCGCGCCATTCATCACAACAGCCCGCGCATGGAGCGCCCCTTCGTCGCTGTCAACTGCGGCGCGATTCCCGAAACCCTGCTCGAAAGCGAACTCTTCGGTCACACGAAGGGCGCGTTCACGGGCGCTGTCACCAACAAGCTCGGCCTCTTTCGCTCGGCAGAAGGCGGCACAGTCTTCCTCGATGAAGTCGGCGAGATTTCCGCTGCGATGCAGGTACGCCTGCTCCGCGCCTTGCAGGAACATGAAGTTGTCCCGCTTGGCTCATCTACTGCCATCTCGTTTGACGCCCGCATCATCTGCGCGACCAATCGTGATCTGGAAAAGGAAGTTTCGGAAGGACGCTTTCGTGAGGACTTGTTCTATCGTCTCAATGTCATAGAGATTTACCTGCCGCCTCTGCGCGAACGGCGCGAAGACATCCCGCTGCTCGCTCGCAGCTTCATCACACGCACCGCGCATGAACAGCAGCGCGACGAGAAACCAATCGAACCCGCCGCGATGTCCGCGTTGATAAACTACACCTGGCCCGGCAACGTCCGCGAATTGCAGAACGCGATAGAACGCGCCTTCACCCTGAGCAATGACGAAATTGACCTCGGCAGCCTGCCCCCGCGCGTGCGCGGCGCCGCCAGCCCTACACCCATGCGCGACCCCGACGGCCTGCGCCCCACCCTCGAAGAGGTCGAGCGCCGCCACATCTTCGAGACGATGGCCTCCGTCAATCAGGACAAAGCCCGCGCCGCCAACATCCTCGGCATAGACCTCTCCACGCTTTATCGCAAGCTCAAACGCTATGACGCGGTGTGAAAAGCGGGGATGAAGCAGGAAGGCGGAAATGAAGAGACTCTAGTTTATGAAAGCCCCGAAGGGGCGTCATGCGATAGCCCAGGGCGCAACCCTGAGTCTAGACTATAGATAAAATAATAAACGGGGGTCTACTCCTGTAGCGTTGCCGCAGGCTTTTACATTTCGCCCCGCTGGGGCTTTCCAAACTGCTTCTAAAGTTTTTCCGGCGAAGGCTTCTTCATGATTCCCACGACGAGTGGCACAGCGAGCGTTCTTTGGCCGCTTTTGGTTTCCAGAGTTTGGGGAATTGTCTTTGAGGGCTTGCGCTCGAAGAAGGCGATGACGGCGAAGCCTGTTTCACCTTTGCACTTGTCCACACCGATGGAGTGCGCGCCGAGTCGTCTGAGAAAATCGGAGTGTTGCTGGCGGGCTAAGTTCGCTTCTTTTTCGCTGGCCAAGACAATTACCTTTCCGCCCGTGTTCCTTATCTGGTGACGAGCTTGACGCCCAAAGCGCTCAGCACCGCACCAATCGGATTGAAGATGCTGCTGCCGCTGCTCTCGCCGACGGCGGCGGAGCCGGAGAAATGCAGGCCGACGGCCCTGCCCGATGCCTTATCAATCACGAGCGAGCCTGAATCGCCCGGCTCTGTGTAGCGCGTGCAGAGCACCTGATCGATGAATCCGACAACGCCTACGCCTTGATAGGTAAGCGTGGTGCGGAAGTTTACGTCCAGCACTTCTCCGCTCGTCCTACCAGACGTGCGACCGAATTTCGTAATCTTCATCCCGCGCTTTGCCTTGATAACACCTTTCGGCAAACCGAGCACCTTAATCGCCGTTTTGATGTCCCCCATCCGGCTCTCAAGGGGCGCGGCAATCGCGCAATCCACCCGGTTGACGAATTCGCCGCCGAGCTTAAACTGGATGAAGTCTGCCAGCTTCCCGACTAAATCTGCGGGCTTCTTGCCGCCATCGTATTTCCCCGGATAAATAATATCGTCGCCCTTTTTCGCCTTGCCGCTATTGGCCAGGACATGGCTGTTGCTGAGCATCATGAGTTGCGCGCCGCGTTTGACGAAAGCTCCGAGCGTGCCTCCAAGTGACCTGATATGGCCGACGCTGTTGCCCGGTTGCACGGGATTGCGAACCACGTACAGTTCGGGACGCGGGCGACCGATGACTTTGACATCCGTTGTAATCGCATGCGGGCCGCTGACAGCTTCGGGGAGAGTCGCGGGCACGGCCTCGTCAGCACGCAGCTTATTAAGCGGCACTTTCTTTTCCACATAAAAAGTCAGAGCCAGTTGACCGGTCCACTTCCCATACGCCTCTTTTTCGCTGATGCCGACAGCGACCACGTTCTTCGAGTTAACGATGCGCCTGAGACTGTGCGTATGATCGTCTCCGGCCATAGAGAGCGCCGCGAGTTCGACATGGGGAGCGATGGTCAACAAATCTAACGCACGCAGGAGAGATTTTTCCGAGGCCATAGGGGTCTCCAAAAGCAGGGATGAGGGATGAGGGCGGAGGGATGAAAGGGGTTGAGTAACTGCGTCAATTGAATCAATCATTCAAGCGGGCTTTTACTTCATCCCTCATCCCTCATCCCTCATCCCTGCTTTTCAGTGATTGGCATTCCATTCCTTCGGGATGAACTCGACGGCGATCACCTCGCCGTCAGTTTGCCCAACGGTATTCTTCGCCGGACGGTAGGTCAAAAGAACCGGGGTGGCCTGTGTGCGCGGGCCGCACGTCACCTGCCCCCTGACATCTGCCGTGTAGGTGACAAATCTGATGTTATTGAGCGAGTCGTTGCGAAAGCGAAGCGTCCGCGCACCGCTTTCGATTATCAGCACGACGCCTTCATCCTCGCACTCAACGCGCACGAGCAATCCGCACACCTGCTGGCCGGAGAACCTCAGCTTCTTCAACTGCGGCCCCGGCTGCGGCGCGTCGCATGGCTGAAGAACGCCAGTCGGGGTCTCATCTCTGGCGGCTTTCTCAGCAATCTTCTCATTCAAGGCTTTGACGCGGGCGAGATATTCCTCACGGGCTGCGATTGATGTGAGAAGCTGCTGCGCCTGAGAACGTATCAGCGCACTGGTGCTACTGAGGATGAGTGGATTAAGAACATTGCGCGCAACGTCGAACTCCTCGCGCCTGAGGTAGACTTGAGCCAGCAGCAGCGCATATTCCTGCCTGCGGGGCGAAAGGCTGATGGCTTGCTTGAGCAATGCGATTGACTCGTCCAACTGCTCGTCTCTCACCAGATTGATGAAAGCCAGCAGGCGATAGGCTTCGGTAAATTTCGGAGCAAGCTCAATTGCTTTTTTCAACTCCGCGCGCATCCGCTCAGCCGCCTCCGCCTGGTAATAGCCCTCGACGAAATTGTCCAACGCCATCCCTTCACGGCTCAGCACATAGGCGTAGTAGTAATGCACCAGGTAGTTTCCAGATTCGAGGCTGGCGCGTTCCAGATGCTTCTTCGCATCATCGAAGCGGTTTTGCCGCATGTGCAGCACACCGAGCGAGGCGTGCGCCCTCGCCAGATTCGGATCGAGCGCGACGGCCCTTTGAAGATAACCGGCAGCCTCGTCGAGTTGGTGAGTGTGCAGCAGCAGATCGCCCAGATAGAACTGCGCTTCGGCTTCACTGAGCGGCGCGCTTCGCACGCGCGGGTCAAGCTCCAGCCGCTTCTCGAATGTAACTATCTGTCGTGGATAATTGTTGAAGCCGATGAAGGCGCGCAACTCAGTTTCGAGAGTCGCAAAGTCTGTCTGGAAAGCCTGACGGAAAGCATCCTCGACGGTCATCCCCTTTGCCAGCAGTTCGAGATAGGTTGAAAGCTGAATGCGACGCTGCCCGCTCAACAGGTAATGCACGAGCGCCCACGACTCGGCGTAAAAGATTTTCCGCTTGTCCGGCTCTTTGTAATACGGGGAGCTATCGTCCACGTTGAAGAGCTTCTCAAGAGGAAGAAGCTCGCGCTCGCGCAAGGCTTGGACGCGATTGCTGGCGGGAGTGCCGAGAGTCACCTTTTTGTTGCCGTCCGAGATTTCAAACGTGCTGTAGTATTCGGCCAACCCTTCGTTGAACCAGAGAGGCACGTTGCCGAAACTGTTGCGGACGAGCAGATGCACGTATTCGTGAAAGGCCAAGTCGTCTGGCCGACGCACATGCTTACGGTCAACGGAGAGCGTGATGTAATCAACGTCCGGGCTGGATTGAAAGAAGCCCGCGACTCCGGCGGGCTGTCCGCTAAAGACCGGCTCAAACGGCGTGTAAGCCGCATCGTCTTTGAAAACAATGACGGTCAAAGGCACGGAGGAATCGAAATGGTCTACGGGGAGAAGGCGCAGGAAGGCTTCACGGAATTGTTCGAGCCGCGCCGCGACCTTGCGTATGTCGCGCTCGCGGGCGTTGCCGACGAGCAGGAAGTTTTTGGATTGAACGCTCGTCCACCCTTCCTCTTTATCGCGCGCGCAAAGGGGCGCAACCAGCAAAAGACAGAGAGCCATTGCCAGGGGGAAAATAAAGCGTTTGACTGATTGGCTGTTCATTCGCGCTATGGATGTGCAAAACGGGAAGCGCCCCGTTGCCCGCGAGGACGACCGCTCCACGGTGTGCGTGGGATTGTACAGCACGAAGAAAGGTTGCTCAATAAGATTGCGGAATGCGGATTTCGGATTGCGGATTTGAAGAGACTGAACTTTATCAAGTTAAAAAAGGGAAGACCGGAGCGCGAGTGGCTCTTTGTCTTCCCTTTTGCCTTTTTACTTTTACCTTTTTACTTATTGAACATGCCGCCCAAGCCCCCGATGAGGTCGCTGGCTTTATCTACGATTGTGCCTCCGGCGTGCGTGAGGGCGTTGTCCACCTGACCGGCAATCGGTCCCGGCAGCCGTTCTTTCAGGAATCCGACGACCGTGTCAATCGCCGTCTTGGCCTTGTCTTCCGATAACCCGGTTCTCTCCGAAACCCTTTTCACCAGTTCTTCCATAATCTCGGTCTCCTTTCAGCTTTCCATACGAGTCTGCACGGCGCGAGGCTTTGCACCCTCCGCCTCAGATAAAAACGACTGATTGCGAGTTTGGGATGTCGAACCGCTTGCGACAGTTTCGACAGGCGAGTTGATCGTCAATCCTCACCATGTAGTCGCGCGATTTGGCAAAGCGTGCGCGATCCATTTCGTTCGCACCCTTTGGCGGAGCGTTTTTCTTCGTCCGCGTCAGCCACCGCACTTCGTAATCGGCGCGCTCGCGGCAATGCGGGCAACTAAAAGACGCACGCTTCGTTTCCTGTTTTTCGTTGAAGTAATCTCTCTCGTTCATAATTGTAAATCAGAGGTCAGAAGACAGGAGTCAGGAGTCAGCAGAAGCGCAAATTTGTTGCAGCAGCTCTCAGCTTCTTCATTCCGACTTCTGACTCCTGTCTTCTATCTCCTGCTTTCATGCCTTCCGCTCTTGTTTCCTGTGATGGAGTACGATGCCGAGGCCGATTAGCCCGTTAATCAGCATCAATATATTAGTGACGACGAAGACCCAATTGGCGACGAGCCAGCTATAGATCGTAAATCCGAGAGACGCGGCCATCTGTCCGATGAAAAGCCACTTTGAGACGTTTTCGCTTCGTCCCTCCTGCCACTGCTTGTAAATCTGCTTACCGATGGTCAGCACCAGAATGAAGGAACTGACCCAACCAACCAGCTCTGTTTTATTCATCCCTCTTCGATCAAGCGTTTGACGGTCGCCAGAAAGCTTTCCGGGTTAATCGGTTTCGGCTCGTAGGCAGTCGCTCCCTGTCCGAGCGCGAAAGTGGCGCTGCCGCTGCCAAAGCCCGTCGTCACGAGGATGGGTATCGCGGCCAGTTCAGGTGTGTCGCGCACGCGCCTCACCAGATGAATCCCATCAGCCGCAGGCATCTTGATGTCCGTGATTATCAAGTCGGGACGAACACTGACTGCGTGCTCATAACCCTGTATGCCATCTTCAGCCACGATGACTTGATAGCCGCGTCGCTCAAGCGCCATTCGCATCAACTCGCGCGCGACTTCGTCGTCCTCAATGACTAAGATGGTCTTCATAAAGCAGTGGTCAATGGTCAGTAGTCAGTGGTCAGTTAAAGCCTCTGTGCGAAATCTTGAGTTTTAACTGTTGGAGGTCAAGGCCACCGACTCTCAATCACTGACCACTGACCACTGACTGCTGACCACTGCTCTCTCCCTCGCATAGTTCTCGCAGGTAGCGAAAGCTGTAGATGCCGGTTTCGTGGCCGTCGCTCCAGCGGAAGCTGAGCGCGTAGCGACCGACAATCGAAATATCGCTGATTGTGAGCTTATCCGAAATGGCTTCGGGCTGTAAGACTCTCTGCCCCGTCCATTCGTTGACGCACTGCGCGCACGGGCAGTTGCGGCGCAGATCGGGAGCGTTGAAATGGCACTCGCGCCCGTCAGCCCAGGTGATGCGAAGCCCCGCATCTCCCTCCTGCATGATCTCGCGCGGCTCGACCGCAGGCCCGCGTCTTTCCATCACGTTATTCATCAGAAGAGCATCAACCCGTCAACATCTCGCCAAACAATCGAGAGAAAGAGTTTGTGCTACTCATGCTCGCGCACCGCTTTCTCAACTGCCTTCGCCGTAATATCGAAATGAGAAGCTGACCAGACGGCCTGACCGTTTCTCAGCACGATAGCCTGCGGCGATTCATGCTGAATGCCCGTGCGCGACGCTATCTCTTTGGAAACTTCGCGCGCTCCCTGCACGACGACGAGAGCCACATCCCTTTTGACCTTGGACATCTGCTCGTAGGCCGCGCTGCTAATCGGGCACGTCATGCTGTGCTTGAACAATACGACGGGCGCATCATTTGAGCGCGCCAGAGCTTCTTCCAACGCTTCCGCGTCCACGATTTTAGTAAACCGATCTCCCATGAAAACCACCTGTGAAAGTAATGATAATTTTAGCCGAAGGGGACGGAATTGATATTAGCCTACCGGAGAGCTTTACGACAAACCTTTGGAGTCGCCAGCAAAACCGAATCGTGAGGATAGGCGAAGGAAGAATTAGACAGGATTAACAGGATGGACAAGATAAGATGAAGCCTGTGTATCAATCCGCCGCGTCAGCGGCGAAGTGAATGTAGCCCGGCGTTTCAACGCCGGGAACGAGCGTCTAGCATTATCCCGCGTCGCGTCAGCGACGATTGAGTCTGAGGTGTCGACCTTCAACCGTCGCTGACGCGACGCGCTGAACTCACCGTTCACCTTGTCCCGGCCTTGAAAGGCCGGGCTACATTCATTTCGCCGCTACGCGGCGATAATGCACACGCTTCAACTAACCTATCTGGTTTTCTTAATCTTGCTAATCCTGTTAATCCTGTCTAATTCTTTTACGTGGCAAATGAGAATTAACGGCTGCGGAAATCACGGCTCGCTACGGGGAGACGGTGAAAGTGGCGGCCTCCTGATCTTTCTGCTCTCCGCTTTCGATATGCATGGTGGTTTCGATTCTGTATTTCCCTGCGGGCCAGCCTTCCGGGGGAGGACTCACATAGTAATCGACGTAGCCACTGCTCGGCAGGTCAAAAGACTTATCGAACGACTCGACGGGGGCATTTTTCGGTTGACCTTCAACATCCTCTGTAATGAATCGGAGTTTTAAGGTGACTTTACTGGGGACGTTTGAAACAGTGGCCCTGGCGTAGATCGTGTCGCCGGGCGCGAAAGTGCTGACATCGGAAGTACCGCCCTTTTCCTTAGTGAGCTTTAAACTGCTGATGTTGGCGGTCGTAAAGCTACAGGCGGAAGCGACGGCAAGCATCAGCACCGCGCCCGCGATGAGAGACCATCTACGAATACGCATTTTCGATTCTCCTTATTATTCATTGAACAGACCAGATAGTCTTCGACACTCAAATTGAAACTGATAAGCCGGGAAGCACAAAGAATAGACAGGATTAACAAGATAAACAAGATAAGAGAAAAAGCATCAATCAGTCCTGACCTGCTGCTTCTTTCTTAATCCTGCCAATCCTGTTAATCCTGTCTACTGCCTTTCGTTCTGCTCACTTCCACTCGCCGACGAGGACAAACGGTGCCCAGTAAAACGGCGCGGCGTATTTCTTGCCGGTTATCAAACCCATCTGCGCGGCACGCATCGAAGCGGTCGGCGATGCTGTGGGCGAAGCTAAGAGGCGTTTGTAGAAGTCTGTCATCAACTGGGCGGTCGAATTATCGGCAACTGACCAGAGGGAGACTCCGACGGTCGGCGCACCCGCGTACATGAAAGCACGCGTTAGACCAATCACGCCTTCGCCGCGCTTCTCTTTGCCTAAGCCTGTTTCGCACGCGGAGAGCATGACGAGCGGTGAGCCTAGATCGAGGTTGAATATCTCGTCCGTTCGCATGAAACCGTCGCCGCTCTTGTTGCCCACGAGCGAAAGAACGATACCTGTGAACTGCGGGCGCTCGGCATTAAGCAGCCCGTGCGTGGCGATGTGTACGACCCTGTACTTCTTGATGTCGGTCGTCGTCACCTTCGCTTCGTTCGCTTCCAGATCGAGCCACACGTTGGCCTGTCCGCCGCCTGCGCGCGTCAACTGGGCAATCTGCTGCGCTTCAACGCGCGTCCCGTTGAGCCGCGCGAGTTGCAGGCCACCGGCAGGCGCAGTCGCGCCCGCAGGCGCTGCCACGTCCGTCACCGCGCTCGAAAGACTGAGACCGCGCGTGTCGGCTGAAGCTTGAGCCGATGCACCGGCAGCACCTTTCGCTCGCGGGTCGCTTCCGTTGAAGACCGGATCAGCGACGATCAGAAGATTCTTTCCGGGGACGGGCTTAGCCGCCTGCCGGATGACCGCGACGACTGAGGCCGAAGGCGCGTAGACGACTTCGTTGGTCTTGATGAGATAGGCCAAACTCGGGTAATCGGTCGGGCCTGTAGCGGTCACGAACGACTCGAAGGGAACGTAGTTGAGCGCACCGTCGGGAACGACGAGCAGGCGCTTCTCGCCGACGATCTTGGCGGCAGGCTCGACAGCCGTTTTGTAGAGCGCGTTTGAAGCTGTGGCAAACCCTGTCGCAGGGCCAGCGTTGGTCGGGTCGGTCGTCAGGCTCAGGCCGCGCGTCGCTTCCGCCACGTCAATTCCGGCGATGCGGCGCTGAAGTTTCGGCGGAATGAGTTGCGCGCGTAGCTCCTGCGCCTGCTGGGCAACCATTGAACGCGCGGGGAGTTTGAAGAGAGCAACGCTGGTCGGCGTGACAGCCCAGAGATAGGAACTCTGCTCTCCCAGACTGTATTCGAGGAGCGCCGTTTGATCGTCCAGAACTTTTTGCTGGACTTCGGCTAAGGTCAAAGGCTGCGGCGCGGTGAGCGCGGCATACTTCGGACTCGCGGCGCGAATCTGATTTTCGATGTTGTCGTATTCAACCGAGAGCGTCTCAAGCTCGGCTTCGAGTTTATTCGTATCCGGCTTCGCATCGCCTTCGGCGACCGCAACGCCCGTCAAATCCTGCGCAATCTCCTGCTGGCGATCAAGATTGTCCTGCTTGCGCTTGAGCAAGTCTGCGGGCACTCCTGCGGTGATGTCCGCTCCGGCCTCGCCGAGCATATCTAGGAGAGAACGAGCGCGTCCCTGCTCCACGATCTTGAAAGCTTCGGCGGCATACGTGAGCGCCTGTCCGTCAAGCGGAGCGCCCGGCGTCGTCGCAACCAGAAGCGCCATCTCAGCAAGATTGCTCGAAGCCTCGTCGTAAACATCTTTCGTCGTGCCAAGAAAGGTCGTGCGCGATTCATCCGCGCGCAAACTTCCCGCGCGGATCGTCTCGATGGTCGCCAGCGCTTCGCGGTAAGAGGCGACGGCTTCTTCTCTTCCCTTCAAAGACCTCTTCGGGTCTTTATCAAGCGCGGCCTGCATCCAGCGTGCTTTTCCGAGACCGCGTTGCGCGGGCCACATCAAATCGAGTCGCTTATCGTCGCGCGCTCCCTTGACGGCGTCGGCGTAGAGCTTGACGGCATCCTTCGCGCGGTTCTGGTTCAAAGCGATGTCGCCGAGACTGGTGCGGGCGACGGCGCGAACGCGGCGAGATTGCCCGAACTTCCCGATGATCGGCATTCCAGCGGTCGAAAGCGCTTCCTCGAAATGCTTTCTTGAGCCGTCCATGTTGTTATTGAAATAGTCTATGCGCCCGACTCCGATTTCATGAGTCGAGTAGATGATGTTCTGGCGATAAAGCTCAAACGCTCCCTTAACAGCTCCGGCAACGGCCATCGCGGTGTCGGCCCCGCCGCTCGGCAGGCTGCCACGAAGACCGCCGCCGCTGAGGAGTCCGCCGATGCTGGGCTTTTTCACTATCCCGCCCGTGAGCTTCGACGGGTCGGGTTTGACCACCTGCATCTGGCTGTAAGCGGAAGCTGATTCCGAAACGTTGCCCATGCGGTAGTAGGTGTCACCGATCTTGGCGAGCATCAGGTTGGCGTTGAATTCGTTGTCGGGCATCCCGATGGCGGTTTCCACTGCGCCCTGCTGGCTGGCGGCTTCACGGAAAGCAGTCTGCGCGTCATGGTAAAACTTGACGGCGACAGCGTACTGCCCCTGGCGCATGTAGAGATCGCCAAGCGCGTCGTTTGACGCAGCCACACCCTTGGGGCTGCCGCTCTGCTTAAACTGGCTGAGAGCATTCTGCAATTGTACGAGCGCGAGGTCGGCTTTGCCGCGCTTCAAAAGAAGCCTGCCCTGCTTGAGAGCTTGAGCCGCGCCTCCCTGCGGAGCGAGAGTTGGAGATGGGTTCGTCTTTGAATCAACGCCACTCCCCATGAGCGAGGCAACGGCGCTGCCGGGAATGATGGTTAGGATCAGAGCGAGTGAAAGAAGATAAACAAGGGATTTTGATTTGGGTTTCATTAGGTGCTCCGGGGAAATGGAGGAGTCAGAAATCAGAAGTCAGAAGTCAGAAGAAAGAACATCTGTAACAGCGGCTCTCAGCTTCTTCATTCTGACTTCTGACTCCTGTCTTCTGTACTCTGCTTTTCGTTTCTGCTTTATTTGTGAATCAGATCAACTGCCGTGACGAGAATCGGCGCGTTTGAGGAAACGTTCATGCGAATGACGGAAGGTTCGGGCGCGCTCTGATCGAGGCCCAGCCCGCGCGTGACCGCGACCTGCTCGGCCTGAGTCTGCTTCTGACCATAGGTCTTGCCCTTAACCACGCCGACCTTCGCCTGCACGTTCGCTCTGACCTGCGCCCAGACTCCGACGGGAGGCTGCCACGGACAGCGATTCTGGCCGCAATAGTTGACCAGCGCCGTGTCAGTCGGAATACCCGGCAGGGGCTGTCTGGTCACGATGATGTAGAGACGTTCGTTCGCGGGGTTCGCATCAAATGTGAACCAGTCGTTGCCCCACGGGATTTCGTAAGGCACGTGTGCCTCGATTCGGTTATCTCCATTCTCAAGCCGCACGTCCGGGTAGAGCATCTGCGGCTCGCCATTGTTCTCCGTGTGGAAGATGTAGAGATAGCCGTCCGTGTTCGTTTCCAGCGCAACGCGGATTCTATCGCCTGAGCGAAACTCGCGCGACGGGTCAACGCGCATGGGGTAGCCGCTTGCGTCGCGCATGTAGAGCGTGTAGCCCAACCCGATGGCGGTCGACGAATACGTTGTCAGCAGAGGGGTATTGTTATTAACAGAGACACCGCCGCTGACGGTGGCATTCGCCTTCCCGCTAGAGGGAACGCGCTTGGTTGTTTTGACCGGCGGTTTTTTTGTGCCCTTGCCGGTCTTGCCGGTGCTTGAGTTTCCGGCAGCCTGATTTGCGCTGGCTGCTATGTCGGCAGTCGCAGAGTTGCTTGAGCCTGAAGCCTTCACACGCGTCGTTAAGAACGAGCCGCGCACGGCCTCTTCTTCATCCTGTGCGCGGGCGCTACCGGCGGCGGCGCTGATGACGAGCGCGAGGCCAACGAAAGAGACTAGAATCTTGAAACGCATAATTACTCCTGAGATAGCTGGAAGAAGTTGATTTGGATTCCAGCCGATTGAAGAACAATTTTCACCATTCAAAGGTTAACGCGGAAAACCGTGCGAATTAGGATCACTAACTGCCAACAGCTTTTCTTCTGACTTCTGCTCTATTTGTGCTCGATGCGAACGTCGAAGATGACAGGCTCGCTTTCGGCAGCCTGCGGCACTTTGACAGAGACCAACGGTTCAGTTCCACCACCATTGATGACGTCCGTGCTGGGCGCGTTTGCCTTATATTTTGCCCGAAAATCCTCAAGCTCCTTCTGCTCAGCCGTCGTCAATTCGCGTCCTGCCTCTTCAGTCAGAAAGGCCGGAGCGGTCAGGGGCGTCGGCGAATAGATGACAATGTAGCTTTCCGTTCCGGCCTTTTTGTCGAGCGTCACCCAGTTTGCATGAATCTCTTCATCGTCCTCTACGTCCTGCGGGAAAGCGAAGTCAACTCCGTCTTCGACTTCATTGCTCTCCAGGCCCGACTCCTCAACCGGCTTTGCCGTCAGGAAGGTGGTGAGTTTGCCGTCTTCACCCGACCCGATGATATACAGGTAACCATCACGGCGCGACGTGAAATGAAACTTGAACGATTGCCCCGATTTGAAAGCGACGACGGGCGCAACCCGCGCCGAATCGCCGTTTGGCCCGGCTTCTGCAACTTCCAGCCAGTAGCTCAAGCTCTCCTGCGCGCTGGCGGTCGTCCCGCCCGTGTTCGTCGAGTTTGAATTCTTGCCCGCTCCCGTGTTCGAGCTATTGGCGTTCGCGTTGCTCGCGCCATTGCGATTGCTCAGCAGGAACCAGCCGCCGACGCCGCCTCCGATGAGCAGGACAGCCGCTGCCGCGATAATCAGCGGAGTCTTGGATGAAGACTTCGGCGCTTCGGCGGCGGGCGCATAGGCAGACGATTGACTGCCGTAGGCTGAGCCAGAGGCAGACGGGCTGGTGGCGATAGTCGGAAACTGCGGGGTCTGCTGATAGCTCGATTCGTTTGCAGAGAGACTGTGCGCGGGCGCTTGCGAGGAAGAAAGATCAGGAGGCATCGGTTGCGCCAGCGATGTCGGCGCGAGACGATGCGACGGGCTATCGTTTTGCGGCGGTTGCGGCGGTCGCGGCGGCGAATCAACCGTCACGATAGTCGGAGAAATTAATTCGGCATGGGTGCTGCGCCCCTCTACGTTTTCGTTCGTAGTCTGTCCGGCGTCGCCGACGCTTGTCTGTGATGACGGAGCGGAACTGTGTGTGCCGCTGCCGACATTAAGGCTGGGGCTGGAGCCTGCGAGCGCGGGCAAGCCAAGCGCAGCGCGCATTTCGGCGGAGAGTTCCCCGGCGGTCGCCTGCCTGTCATTGCGATCTTTCGACATCGCGCGCTCGATGGCGCGGCTAAAGGCTTCGGGCACGCCCTGCTTCACCTCGTGCAGTGGCCGCGCCTTGACGTTGACGTGCTCGCGCCTGAGTTCCTGAAGCGTTAAGCCGACGAACGGCCTGCGTCCTGCGACCAACTCGTAGAAGACCACGCCCAGACTGTAAATATCCGCGCGCCCGTCAATCTCCACGTTGCCGTCTGCGGGCACTTCGCCCCACTGTTCGGGCGACATGTAGAAGGGCGTGCCCAAGACCTGCCCGGCAATCGTCAGCGCGGTTGTGCCGCTGGCTTCCGTGCCCGCGACCTCGCGCATCTTGGCGATGCCCAGATCAAGCAGCTTCGTCACGGGCTGCCCGTCCTCGCCGGGTTTGCCGAGCATGATGTTTTCCGGCTTGAGGTCACGATGGACGACGCCCATCGCGTGCGCCGCATTAAGCACGCTCATAATCGGCTCAAGGATGTTGAAGGCTTGCAGCGGAGTAAGCTGGCCGTGTCGTTTCAACTCCACGTCGAGCGTGTGGCCTTCGACAAACTCCATCACCATGTAGATGAGACCTTCGCTCGTCGTGCGAAGATCGTAGACGGTGACGGCGTTCGGATGACGGAAGCGGCGCGCGGCCTGACCTTCGCGGCGAAAGCGGCGCAGCCACTCGGCATTATTACGCATCTGCGGCGGCAGAACCTTGATCGCCACCTTGTCGCCGAGCAGAATGTGGCGCGCACGATAAACCGCGCCCATCCCGCCTTTGCCGAGCATGGATTCGATGTGGTACTGGCCGTCCAGAGTGGAATCAACAATGGCGGTGGCGTCGTCCTCCAGCACCTCGCCATCGTTGGCGCAGAAGCTGACGCTGTCTTCGTATTTCGTGTTACAAGTAGGACAATACTTCATAGGGGATTTTTGTTTACCGTTACTGCCTACAAAACGCGCGCGCCAGCGGACGCCGAAGTTTGAGACGCTTAGCCATCTCAAGAGGAACTACCGGACAGGGCAAACAGTCTATCACAGACAGCAAGCGAAATTCGATTCGTACAGGCAAATCGGTGTTATTGATGAGAACCGAAAGCAACGGCTCGGTATCGCGATATAATCAAACTGCGAATGTCAAATTTCTTTTGGAGAAGAGCGGTGAGATCAATCCGGTTGCTAATATTGCTATTGACGGCCACTGTAGTCACGTCCTCCGGTCAGACGCAGAGGCCGCGCATCGAAGACCTCGCGCGCCAGTTCGACTACGACAACAAATTACCGCTGGAGGTGCGCGAGGTTGGCCGCGAGCGCCGCGATGGTGTGACCATCATTGATCTCACCTACGCCAGCCCGCTCGGTGGGCGCGTCCCGGCTTATCTGGTTTTGCCGAAGGGTCGCGGCCCGTTCCCCGTCATTCTCTTCGGCCACTGGATGATGCCCGGCTCGCCGCTCAAAAGCCGCCATGAGTTTCTCGAAGAGGCGGTCGTGCTGGCACGTTCCGGCGCGGCCTCGCTCCTGATTGACACCCCGCTCGTCCGCCCCGGTTTCGTCCTGGAGAAAGACGAGATGCGCGCTGCGGCTCAATCTTCGGAAACCTCGCGCCAGCAGGTGATAGATTTCCGTCGCGGCATAGACCTTCTGATGGTCAGCCCCGGTATCAGGAAGAACGCAATAGCGTACGTCGGCCATAGCTACGACGCGCATGTCGGTGGCATCCTCTCCGCTGTGGAGAAGCGCATCAACTCATTCGTGCTGATGGCCGGGGGATTTGCCGACGAAGAATACGTCTTTGATCCTGATAACGCCGAGATGGTGAAACTGCGCCAGCGCGTCGGGGATGACGCCATCCGTGCCTACTTTCAAAAGTACGCCTGGGATGACCCCATCAACTTCATCGGCCACAGCGCACCCGCCGCCGTGTTCCTACAGTTCGGGCGGCAGGACAAGCCGATCACCGAAAAGATGGCTCGTCGCTACCACGAACTTTTCGCCGAACCGAAGCGGATCAGTTTCTACGACGCGGGCCACGCGCTCGACGCAGCAGCCCGCCGCGACCGCGCCGACTGGCTCAGGCAAAGGCTCTCGCTCAAACCGATTGACTACAACGCGCTCGCACGCATTCCAGAGTTAAAATAACGTGAGTTCGATATAAGGAATTGCATTCGACAGCTTGCGCTGCGGGCTACTGATCTTTTGCCCCTGCTGTTGCTGAGAATGTCGCCTGTCGCACATGGTTAATCATTCCCTGCAACTCGTAATACTCCTCATCTGTCATCCGGGTAAAAGTACATTCATCGAGGAGTTCTGTTGTGCGCCCACCATCCGCGACGGCGAGAATCGTTGCCCCGGAGGGAAGCAAACGGTGATTGCTGGCCGTAGCAAATTCCAGAAAGCCCGGTTCACCTGTGGCATAAACTAAAATCATCGTCTCCAACCTCTTTCGTCCGGGAGAAAGAGTTTTTTTCTCCCCTCTGTAATTAACGCGAAAAAGCGGCGGGAAATAGATCACCAGGCAGGAGAAATCGGGGAATCTCCTGAAGGGTCTGGTTGGAAGTCCGGCGTTTAGCCGCTTTTCGTCTCAGTTCAAGGAAGCTATCATCGCTTAAACCAAAGAGGTGCGCGCGCGGCATCCGGGCAATCCGAGCCTTTAGCGGAGCGCGTATATTCGTTTGAAGATTCTAAATTGGAGAGCTTGGAATAATGAATAGACGTTTCTTTCTTAAATCCGCCATGACGCTGGGGGCCGTTGCCGGTCTTTCCAGAATATCACTTGCACAGGCTTTAACTCAGAATGAATTAATCAAGCGAAAGACCGCCCGGCTGCCGTTTGAAAAAATCGTCAAAACAGATGCCGAATGGAAAAGCATTCTCACGCCTGAGCAATATTACATAACGCGGCAGAAAGGAACCGAGGCTCCCTACACCAGCCCGCTCAATAACATTCACGAAAAGGGCGTCTTCGCGTGTGTCTCGTGTTCTCTGCCCTTGTTTAGCTCAAGCACCAAGTTTGACTCGCACACGGGATGGCCGAGCTTCTGGGCACCCATCGCCAGAGAAAATGTGCGCGAAGAAGTTGATAATAGTTTAGGGACGACGCGGACAGAGGTTTTGTGCAACCGTTGTGACGCGCACCTGGGACATGTCTTTGACGATGGCCCGAAACCAACCGGGCTGCGCTACTGTATGAATGGTGTGGCTATGAAGTTCGTGAAGAAGCAACGTAAGTGAGAAGCAGCGAGAAGCTGCGACGATATTATCCCCGAAGGGAATATATAAAATAGCCGGGGGCAAGCGCGTAGCGCCGCCCCCGGTTCGATGTGAGAAAAGAGTCCGACCCTGAAGCGGTCGCACATTCAACCTTGAGGTGCGACCCCTTCAGGGTCGGAACTATTTATCGCGTTATTCCGGGGGCGGCGCTACGCGCTTGCCCCCGGCTATTACAGGTGACCCTTTCAGGGTCAGAAAAAGCGCGCTGATTATAAATAAATCTTTCGCGCGTACTCTTCGACCATCCGGTCGCTGTTGAAAGCGGGCACGAGCGTCTCAAGCGAATGCTTCATCATGGCGACCCAGCGGCGCGGAATCCCCTCGGCGTCGCGCTCATAGTAGGTCGGTACGACCTTTTCTTCCAGCGTGTGATAAAGCGATTGAGCGTCCGCTTCGTCAACCTCCGCTGCCTCGTTGCCTTCAACCTCGTCGCCGATGGCAAACCCGTTCCTGCCGTCGTAGCCTTCAATCCACCAGCCGTCCAGCACCGAAAGATTCAGGCCACCGTTCATCGCCACCTTCTCGCCGCTTGTCCCGGAGGCTTCGAGCGGGCGGCGCGGGACGTTCATCCAGACATCTACGGATTGCACGAGCTGGCGCGCAATCTCCTGATCGTAGTCCTGTAGAAAAACCGCGCGATGGCGAACCAGCGGGTCATACTTCCAACGCGCCAGTTGTTGCAGAATAAACTTTGCGCCCTGATCCTGCGGGTGCGCCTTGCCCGCGAAGACAAACTGCACGGGACGCTCTTCATTATTGATTAAACGCAGCAGGCGGTGCGGGTCTGTCAGCAGCAAACTCCAACGCTTGTACGCGGCCACGCGCCGCGCAAAGCCGATGGTCAAAGCGTCCGCGTCGAACATCGTCCGCGCGGATTCCGTGTAGTCCATGCTCTCGTTATTGTTGAGCCGCGCATGAAACGAACGATGCCGGACGAAGGCGACGAGCCTTTGTTTGAGCAACAGGTGAGCGCGCCACAACTCTTCGTCGGAGATTTTTTCGACGCCTTTCTTCCACTCTTCCGGGTTGAGCGCAATCTCATCCCAGTTTTGTCCGACGTGTTTTTCGTAAAGCGCACGGATGAGCGGCGCAACCCACGTCGGCGCGTGAACGCCGTTGGTGACGCTTGTTATCGGAACTTCGTCTCTGGTTCGCTCCGGCCACATCTTCTGCCAGAGAGCGCGTGAGACTTCGCCGTGCTTGCGGCTGACGCCGTTGGTCGAGCGACACATCTTGATGGCCAGCGGCGTCAAACCGTAAAGCTCATCTTCGTTATTCGGCGTAATGCGGCCCAGGTTGATGAACTCTTCGTGCGAGAGTCCGAGCGCTTCTTCGTAAGATGAGCCGAAGGCTTTTTCGACGAGTGGGACAATGAATTCATCATTACCGGCAGCGACCGGCGTGTGCGTCGTAAAGGCGCAACGCTCGCGAACCCTCCGCGCAGCTTCATCGAACTGGATGCTTTCCGCTTCCCTTGTCTCGCGCGCCAGTTCCAGCGTAAGAAAAGCCGAGTGGCCTTCGTTGAGATGAAAGACGTGCGGCTCGATTTTCAAACGACGAAGCAGGCGTACCCCCCCAATGCCGAGCATCATCTCCTGCACGATGCGCGTCTCGCGGTCGCCGCCGTAGAGATGTCCCGTCACCCAGCGATCCGTCTCTTCGTTCTCCGCGATGTTCGTGTCGAGCAGATAAAGCGAGATGCGGCCAACATCCACGCGCCACGCCTGAGCGCGCACGTTGCGCCCGCGCATCAGGACTTCGATCATCACCGGAGCATTCGATTCATCCTTCACCTGCTGAATCGGCAGCACCGACGGATGAGTCTCGCCGTAATGTTCTTCCTGCCAGCCATCGCGTCTCAGGCGTTGACGAAAGTAGCCGTGACGATAAAGCAGGCCGACAGCCACGAGCGGCAGGCGCAGATCGCTCGCCGACTTCAGGTGATCGCCCGCAAGCATTCCCAATCCGCCTGAATAGAGCGGCAAAGAATTGTGTATGCCGTATTCGGCACAAAAATAAGCGACGGGGTGTGCCCGGCTAATCTTTTTGTCTGCCTGCCCGTCCCACGTCCGCCCGTCGGCCATGTACTCATCGAAGTGCGCAGCAAGGCGGCGCACGCGCTCGTTGTAAACAGGGTCCGTCGCCATCTGCATCAGGCGAAACTCGGAAACTTCCGCGAGCAAGCGGCGCGGGTTATGCTCACACTCTTCCCAGACCGCCGGGTCTAAGTCACGAAAAACCGCCGCGCCGTCCGCCGCCCAACTCCACCAGTAATTCCAGGCCAGTTGCCCCAGAGCGCGCAACGGCTCCGGCAACGCGCGCTCCCTCGGAGCAATCCGGCGCTCCATCTCTTCATCAACTTGAAGCATTTACCGTCCCCTGTTCTTCATCATCAAATTTGTGATTCTTTAAAAACGTTTTCAAATCGTCCGGCAGAAAAAATATCAGGCGAACGTCCGAAACAGAAGTTTCATCTTTCAGGAAATCCGCAACCGCACGAGAGGCAACCGCCGCCGCTTCTGCTCTGGGATAGCCGAAAGCCCCGGTCGAAATTGACGGAAAGGCAATCGAAGCCAGATTGTTTTGGGCTGCGAGCCTGAGCGAGTTTTCGTAGCAACGCGCGAGCAACTCTGCCTCACGTCCATTCTGGCGACCGTAAATGGGGCCGACCGTATGAATCACGAAGCGCGCCGCGAGCAGTCCTCCGCCTGTGATGACGGCTTCGCCTGTCGGCAAACCATCGGGCAATCGTGTGCGCCGGATTTCACGACATTCTTCTAAAATCTGCGCGCCGCCCGCACGATGAATCGCGCCATCAACTCCGCTCCCGCCCATCAATGTCGAGTTCGCAGCATTAACTATCACATCCACACTCTCGCGCGTCAGGTCGCCCACTACTACGCGAACCCGGCCATCAAGAAAATTCTCTTTCATAAAAGCAGTGATGGGTGATGGGTGATAGGTGATAAGAGGGAAACGTGGTCTTTCTTATCACCCATCATCTATCACCCATCACTTATCTCCTATCACTCATCACTTTCTTCTCTCGGCTCGACCGAGATTTCATCAAACATGTCCATTCGTCTGAGGGCTTCGGCCACACCTTTCGCTTTATGCTCTGTGAGCGGATGCTCCGGGTCAACGCTGGCTATCTCAAACACCCTGTCATCGAGCATGAGGACTCCGAGCGAGCCGAGTGCGACGCCCGGCGCGACCTCTATGTCGCCCATGTTGTGTATGCGAAAGCGCCCGGTTTGCTCAACCCAGTCTTCAATGAACGGGTCGCGCAAGGCATGTTCGGCTTCTGATTCCGTCAGGTATGCACCCTCAACGATGAGGCAGTATTCGAGTCCTTTATTCGTCTTCATGGCGTGCAGCGAAAGCCTCGCGGCCTTCGTGAATTATTCAAGCCAATCCGTTGGAACAGGAAGGCGTAAGTTAACCTCATCGGCCTTGAAGGGCCAGAGGTATTGTTGCTGCAAATTCAGCAGGGATGGACAGGATAAACAGGATAAGGGAAGACTGGCAGTACTGCTTTCATATCTGTTTTTATCCTGTCTATCCTGTCCATCCCTGTTAAGTCCTTAGAGCTTGAGGGAACTCGCCGGGCAGATTTTACCACCAAACCGGGAAATGGAAACTCCCAAAGACAAAAGCAGCCGGAGAATCTTATCTCCGGCTGCCCTTGAATTAGCTTGCGTGTGAAACTCTCAGTACGCTTTCGCATACTGGTCGTTGAGCGTCTGGCGCAAACGGTCGAAGTATGAATCGAACGTCACGAAGCTCGAACCTTGAAAGAAGGCTCGTCCGCCCGTCTCGTTCGACAGGCGATTAAGCGAGCTTTGGCCGTAGCCAATCGCCTTGTGATTCCAACTCGTCAAGCCGACGGTCGGCGCATAGAAAGAATAGACGGCAACGTTTCGCTTCTGCGCTTCTTTAATTGAGCGAAGCAGGTCAATCGTATTAGCCGCCGAATCCGTATCGAAGCCGCGCGATGTGTCCAGACCATCCGAAATCAGGAGCAGCGCGTTGCGATTCTGGCCTCCCTCTTCAAACTTACGCAATGCCTCGATGACTTCCACGTAAGGATTGAAGGGCGCTGCCGACTCGCTGCCGACAGGAGCACGCAATGCCTTCGCAGCTTTTTCGAGATCGTCCGTGAACACCTGTCGAACCTGCAAAGACCCAACCCTAACGTAAGCGACCATCACGCGCGAGCCTGCGGGCAACGAGCGGATGAAGTCGCGTGTAACATCAAGCTCGCTTCCCACGCGCGAAACGAGATCGTCTTGGACGAGAATCGCCAGATTCAAAGGCGCTTCGACGCGCGCCTTTTCCGCGCCTTTATCCGGCGCTCCAGCCCCGGCGCTCATGGCCGACACACCCAAAGACACGGCAGTTAAAAGCACGAACGCCGCAAAAACTGAAAAAACTTTTCTTCCCAACATTGTTTTGACTACTCCCTTTCTAACTCAAGCCCGAAAACTCCTGCCCCGGCCTGTCCGACCGCAGAAAAACGCGCCAAAACTTTCAACTTTCTCCGCTCCGCGCGCTGTCTCCGATCAGCCATCCCAAAGGAACTTTTACGTGAGCTAAGATGCGATGAAGAGATTAAAGGTGGCCTCATGTAGAAGTGGTCAGTAGTCAGTGGTCAGTCAAGAATAAGAGCGAGACACAACGTTCGTACTTTTGCTTTTAACTGACTGCCGACCACTGACTACTGACCACTGCTCTCCAGCGTGACTATGCGTGAGGTGATGCTGTCTTCGTGTAGTTCGAGGAAGCCGACAGTGCGAGGCAGGCTGAATCGCTTCGGGCCTGCACCGCCCGGATTGAAGAGGAGCGTGCCGCGCCAGTAGCCTGAATAAGCTTGATGACTATGTCCGAAGACGACGACATCGGGCATCCGCTGTTCGATGAGCCGCTGCTGCGCGGCGTTCATCTTCTCGACGGTGGCAAACTGGTGGCGGATAAAGAAGGTGTGACCTTTAATGATGGCGAGACGTTCCGTGGGGAAACACATTGTGTCGCCGTCAATGTTGCCGCGCACGGCGATCACGGGCGCGAGCTTCTCAAGTTGCCAGATCAACTCCTCGTCGCCGATGTCTCCGGCATGGATGATGTGGCTCACATTGGCGAACAGTTCCAAGACCTGTTCGTCCAGCTTGCCGTGTGTGTCGGAGATGACGCCGACGAGCGTTGGATGAACGCTCATCACGAATCAATTTTGGAAGCGAAGGTGTGCATCGTATCAACGATGAGCACGGCTATCGGTGGGTAGAGAACAAGGTCCGGTCGAACATTCTGATCGAAGATGAAGGTCAAATCGTTCATCATGTAATGAAGCTGATCGGCGATGAGCAGACCGGCAGCAATACTGAAGATGTAGCCGACTACTAGAAAGACGTAGGCGGAAAAACGCGTGAAAGGTTTTTCAGACCTCTCCTCTTCGGTCATGATCGAAACGTGAATCTGGTTGGGCTTGTACGTGTAACGCTCGAAATATTCGCGCAGCCTCGAAGCGAGATGCCACAGGCCGAGAACGAAAAGCGCAACGACTATGGTGCGCCCAAGATAGCCGATCTGCCAGAACTTCGGCTTCAGCATTGCCACAATGAAAGTCGAGAAGAAGAGCGTGACGGTGGTAAAGACGGCCTGTGATCGTTCGGTGTTGGCGCGACGGTCTGCTTCCAGCAAAAGATCAACTACGCGGTCGCAACGCGCCTGCACTGTGACCATCCGCATCCGGCGGGCATGAATGTTATTGGAATGTAGAACGAACCCGCTTTTCTGCTGACGCTCTTTTTCGCACTTGGCATCGTAAGCGGCGCGCTCCTGCGAGTCGCTGAGTGTGCGATAAGCCAGAGCGAGAAGCGCGAATTTACGCGCCGCGTGCTCCGACCCACCGTTGACATCCGGGTGCGCGCGGCGTGCCAGACGACGATAGGCAGACTTGATCTCTGCGGTAGTTGCCGTCCGTTCGACACTTAAAATTTTGTAGTAATCAACCACCGCGCTTTTCTTAAAACTCCTTCAAAAGACAGCGATGGGACGCCCGATAATCTCTGCTTGAGCGGGCAGGAGAGGGTCGCCCTTGACGCGCATACTATAGCACGGCGCAGGCAAATTCGTCTCGCCCGAAGTAAACTTTAACTTCCGGCGAGACGAATCTAACTATCAACAACACTAGACAACTGGAGGATTAGTGCCAACGGGGTGAGGCCCGTCGGCTGAAGCCAGGGAGTGATACTTACTATCTCGGACGGCCACCGAGAGGGGCGAGGACATTTTTGTGGTGATCTCCTGCCCTGGCTTCCAAGAAAAAGTCAGCAATGAGTGTGCCAGCGGTGGATTATGCGGAAATTATAGGAATTTTAGAATCTTACCCGGCGTCGCGCGAGATTTGTGTCCACATATGTAGACACCACTGTCTACATATGTGGACTCAGCTTGAATTCCGGGAGCGTTCAAGGAAAGCTTGAAGGGATTTAAAGAAAAGGATGGCGAATCCTTCCGATTCACTCGCCATCCTTTTCCAGACAGCTTTTAACTGGCAGCCGCAACCGGGGCATCGGCTTTTTGGTCGCCGGATTTTGCGCGAGCGGCACGCTCAACCATCTGGATGACCGTGCGGACAGCAATCCCGGTCGGCCCTTTGGCGCGATAGGGCTTCGCGTCATCGCCCCAGGCTGTTCCGGCGATGTCCAGATGCGCCCACGCCACGCCGTCGGCAAACTCTTTGAGAAAGGCTGCGGCGGTGATGGTTCCGGCCTTGCGCCCGCCGACGTTCTTGATGTCCGCAATGTCTGACTTGATCTGCTTGGTGTATTCCTTGTCGAGCGGGAGTTGCCAGAATTTCTCGCCGACTTCTTTGCCAGCGGCGATGACTTCGTCAATCAACTCCTGATCCGTGCCCAGAATAGCCGTGTTGACATCACCGAGCGCGATGGAGACAGCGCCCGTGAGCGTCGCCATATCGATGATTCGCGTTGCCCCGAGTTTCTTGGCATAAGAGATGGCGTCTGAGAGAACCAGACGCCCCTCTGCATCCGTGTTGATGATTTCGATGGTCTTGCCTGACATGGCTGTGACGACATCGCCGGGCTTCGTGGCTTTGCCCGACGGCAAGTTCTCGGAAGCAGGCACAACACCCAGCACTGGAATCGAAGGCTTAAGCTGAGCGATAGCGCGCATCGCACCGAGCACAGTTGCGCCACCCGTCATGTCATACTTCATCAGTTCCATGTTCTCGCCGGGTTTCAGCGAGATGCCGCCGGAATCAAAAGTGATTCCCTTGCCGACGAATGCCAGCAGGTCGCCCTCATCCTGCGTAGGGGCGTCGCGCGGCGTGTATTTCAGGATGATTAACTTCGCATCCTCTTCCGAGCCGTGTGAGACACTGAGCAAAGCGCCCATGCCTTCCTGCTCCATCCGCGCCTCGTCCAGCACGTCAACGTTGAGGCCAAACTCTTCGGCAATTTCGCGCGCCCGCTCGGCCATATTTGTCGGCGTCATGTATGCGCCCGGCTCGTTCGCCAAATCACGCGTAAAGTTGACGGATTCGCCGATGATACGCCCGCGCTCAGCGCCGCGCTTTAAGGCTTCTTCGTCCGCTCCTTCGATGATGATGACGAGTTTATCAATCGTGCGCTCTTCCTTATCAATCGTGCGATACTTGTCCGGCTCGAACAATCCGATGGTCGCGCCTTCCGCCGCCGCCGCGACCGATTTCTCGGCATCTCCATCAGCACGCGTTACGAGTCCGATGGTCTTGACGTTCTTGCCGCGAAGAAAGCGCGCGACGCTGCCCGCCATCTGCGAAACTTGCGCGGGCGTGTAGCCTTCACGCTCGCCGACGCCGACGAGCAGAAGTCTGCGCGCGCGAAGCCCGCCCGTTCCGGCCAGATGGACATAGACGGTCTCGCCCTCTTTGCCTTTCAACTCTTCTGATTCGATCACAGACTTGATGACTCCGCCCGCAGCTTCGTCTAACTCTTTCAAGATGCCATCGTCAGCTTTTTCGTCTTTGAAGACGGCGACAGCCAGAGCTTGAACGTCCTGCTCCTGGTAGCGCCCCGCACTGGTTTGCACTTCCATAAAGAATCTTTCCTCTCTAATCTTTGATTAAAATCTTACTGGCTGCGGCCACGTTCTTTCAATTGAGCGCGGGTCTCGCGCTCCACCGTCCGGCGTAATTCCGTCTCTCGCTTATCGTACAGCTTTTTACCGCGAGCTACGCCGACCTCAAATTTAGCTCTTCCGTTTTTCATGTACACGCGCGTCACCACGAGCGTCATTCCCTGCACCGTCGAGGCTTGCTCAAGACGATCAATCTCTTTCCTGTGAAGAAGCAGCTTGCGCGTTCTCACCGGATCATGGTTCGCCCGGTTGCCATGAGAATACGGCGAAATATGAGCATTGAACAACCACGCTTCGCCATCGCGCACCGCAACGTATGACTCCTTCAACTGCACACGACCATCAAGCACGCTCTTGACCTCTGTGCCGGTTAGCGCGATGCCCGCTTCGTATTTGTCCGAGATATGATACTCGTGAAAGGCCGCGCGGTTCGTCACCAAAAGCTTCTCTTCGTTTGTTACTGCCATAATTAGATTTTAGATTGGCGATTTTTGATTTTTGATTGGAAAAGGTGGAGAGATTATGTCTTTGTCCAATCGCAAATCTAAAATCAAAAATTATCCGTCTCGCCGCGCAAGGGTCTGACCATCAGTTCGCCTGCCGCGTCCTCTGCCCTTTTGCCTTCATAAAGCACGGCGTGGACTTCGCTGGTAATCGGCATCTCGACATTGAGCTTTTGAGCGAGCAGGTGAACGGCGAGTGTGGTCTTCACACCCTCTGCGACTTCGTGCATTCCGCTTACAATATCCTGTAAAGCACGACCTTTTCCAAGTTCCTGCCCGACGAAGCGATTGCGCGATAGCCCGCCCGTGCAGGTCAGCACCAGATCGCCCATCCCCGCCAAACCCATCAGCGTTTCCATCCGAGCGCCCTGAGCCAACGCAAAGCGCGCCATTTCCGCCAGGCCGCGCGTAATCAACGCCGCGATGCTGTTCGTCCCCAAACCCAGCCCGGCCACCATTCCAGCCGCCACCGCCATGACGTTTTTCACAGACCCGCCGATCTCAGTGCCCAGGACATCCGTGTTCGTGTAGATGCGTAGATTCTGAAAACTCAGATGCTCCTGCACCAGGCGGGCATCTTCGAGCTTAGCGCTCGCGGCCACTACAGCCGTCGGATGTCTGATGGCAACTTCCTGAGCGAAAGACGGCCCTGAAAGACAAACGAAGCGCGGCTCGAAATGTTCGCTCAACACGTCTCGCACGACTTCGGAGATGCGCTTGCCGGTCTCAATCTCAATTCCCTTCGTCGCGCTGACAAAGATCATCTCAGAATGCAAATGCGGCGTCATCCGCACCAGCAACTCGCGCGTCACGTGCGACGGAGCGGCGAGCAACACAAACTCAGCATCGTTCAGGGCTTCACCAAGCTCGCTTGTCGCCTCGACGCTCAACGGTATTTCATGCGCCGCGAGGTAGCGACCGTTGACGTGCTGTTGATTGATGCTCTCAACTACTTCAACATTGCGCGACCAGAGCCGCGCCCGATGCCCTGCGCGCCCGGCGATGATGCCCAGCGCCGTCCCCCAACTTCCCGCACCGATGATTGCGATTCGACTCATGGAAACGATGAGCGCGGAACGATGAACGATGAACTGTCTTTCCTTCCGCGTTCAGCGTTCAGCCTTCATCCTTTTACTTGAACTTGCTCTCCGTGCCTCGCAGCAGTCGCCCGATGTTGGCGTGATGCATCAGGATGATGAGCGCGCCCGCAATAATGGCCGCCGTGATAACGGGCGCGAGGTCCGCGACCGGCTTGAAATACAGACGCAGCAACCAGACGAACAAAGGAAAGGCGGCGGTGGCGAGAATCGAGCCAAGCGAGACATAGCGTGTCAGCGCGACCACGATAATAAAGATCACAGCCGCACACGCCACCGCCAGCGGATACAGACTCAGAAAGACGCCGACCCCGGTTGCCACCCCCTTGCCCCCGCGAAAGCCCAGCCAAACCGGGAAGCAGTGGCCCAGGACAGCAAGGAAGGCGGCCACAGCCACCCACCAGTTGACCCCGAAATCATCAGTCAACAGCCAGCGCGCGAGCAGGACAGCCAGCGCACCCTTCATTGCGTCGAGCAGGAGCGTCACCACACCCGCGAGCTTTCCTGCACGGCGTGAGACGTTCGTCGCACCCGTTCCGCCCGAACCCGTTGCGCGCACGTCCGCGCCTTCCTTCGCACGCACGATCAAATAACCGAAGGGAATCGAACCCAGCAGATAGGCAGCGATGAGAACCAGCACGGGTCGCATGTCAGGATACTCCGCGCCCTATGAGAGAGAAATCTGTTTTCAGGGCGAACCGAGACTATATCAAGCAAGGGAAAGAAGGAACAAGAGCAGTGGTCAGTAATCAGTGGTCGGTGGTCAGTTAGAACAAGCGACGGGCAGCAGCATTTGAGCTTTTGCTTTAACTGACTTTTGCTTTTAACTGACTACTGACCACTGCTTTCGCATTCGTTTATTTGTATGTCGAGAGTGGCTGCATCTGAAGGTTGAAAGCCTGCGGATTCTCGCCGACAATCGCGGCGGCCAAAAACATTGGAAGATAATACAAATCCTCCCTCGCTTCCCTGTCCAACCTGTTCTCTCCTTCAACTAAAGTCCAGAAACTTCGTTCACGCTCAGGATTATCTGACAACTTGCTCAGATCAGTTTTTACCCGCTCCTGATCACGATTGAAGGAGAAGATAGCAAGCGTTACGTTGTCTGAATCCCTTCCCCAGGAGTTTAGCAATTGAGACATATAGTAAGCAGCGGCCTGCGCTGATTTGCGTATATCACAAAGCTGTTCACCGCTGACGCCATATTTTTCAGATGTCGTGGGCAACATCTGAAAAATTCCCTTTCCCTTATCCTTAGGTGTGCAGAGATTCTTATACTCGGACTCAACCGCTGGCAAATACAGACCGATAATTGGCGGCACGTTCCTGTTATTAAACTCTTCGATGATAATCGGCGCAGACTTCCGCGCTCCCTCGAAGATAAAACGCGGGTCGGTCTCCAATCGCTTACGGCTGCCGGTCCCAACATTTTCATCGTATGAATCAACCTCTGCTCTAATCAGGGATAAAGCTTTCTCGTTGAGCTTGTGTGGATTGCCGCCTAACTGCGCCATGATGTGCTGCGCCCGCTCCTGGATAAACTTCTCTTTCTCTGACTTGCCCATCTCCCTGTAAGGCCTTGTCGCCTCCGCGCTGTGCCCGCTATCCTGATTTAAGTTTGCAGGCGGTGTATTGACGAGTGATGAAGACGGGTTTACGGGTTGAGGTCGCTTTCTCCATTTGACTGCCCAAAAGATACCCGCCGCTGCCAGGATAACGACGGCTGCCGCAATAGCCATCAACAACTTCTTTTGCTGCATTATTCCGCCGCCGCCTTTTCCGTCATTCGGCGCGGGGCTTGTTTCCTTCATCAGAGGAACTGGCTTCGTGTCTCTTTCTAACTTCTCTATCGCCGCGCGCACACTTTCGCTTTCAATCTCCCCTTTGTTCTCGGCACCGAGGCGAGAGTGCACGTTGGCGACGAGTCCCTGAAGATGGTCTTCGATTGGAGGCTTGGAAGCGTCGAGCCATTGCAGAGAACTGAGGTAGTAGCGCAAAGCCTTGTTGAGCGGAACGGCGTCCACGCGCAAGGGTAGAATTTGCGTTGGCGAATCTTCGAGGCAAGCGTTCTGGATTTCGCGTTTGACGTGCGGAGATTTATTGGAATGTTCGGAGATGATGAGGATCATCACGCGGCTGACGCAAATCGCATCAATGATGGCATCTTCGTAGTTAGTGCCGATGGGCACGTCGCGCGGGGCGATCCAACACTTAATCCCCTCATCTTCCAACGTGCGCCGGACGGCCTCGGCCACTTTCCCGTCTTCTCCCGCGTAACTGATGAATACGTCATGAGCCATGAGGTGAGTCTCCAACGTACCGAATTTTTAAGCCTTCTTCGCTTCGTTACACGTCGAACACGCAATCGGCGAGGCGAGTGCGCCACCTTATATCCTGTTCGTCGTCTTAAATCAATCGTCTTCGGAGAAGGTCGAGCGCGAGCAGCCCTCAACATTATGGGACAATTCAAGGATGAGAGAAATGCTATCGCGGGGTCTGGTTGAATGAGTTATGAGGCATCGCCCTGAGTGTTAGAGGTCGGTTGATTTTCTTTGGTGATTCTAATCAGAAAACGCAGAGCCTCATTCACCGCCTCTGCATCTGGAAAAACTTCCGCTACATCAGGCTCTAAGCGGATTACTCCACCGAAACTTTTCCGCCCTCGGCCTAGCTTCCTCACCCTTAGGCTTCGCAAATCATATTCTGGACGAAGCTCATCGTTGATGTCTGTTTCAACCTTCTTCATATGCTTCTCGTTCACTTCCGGTTACTTCTCTGGCACTAATCAGCCGAATTACATCATCTCGCTCAGTGTATGAGACAATTAACAACCGTCTCTGCTGCGACTCCCCAATGATAATATAACGATGCTCATCAACGGAATGGTCAGGGTCGTAAAAATCAACATACAGCGGATCATCGAAAACGGTCTTTGCCGCTTCAAAAGAGATTCCATGCTTCGCCAGATTAGCTGCTGCCTTTTCTACATCCCACTCAAAATCCATAGATCCCAGTATAGCATCGGCTCTTTAGCTTGTTAGCTTTCGAGAGTAAGATATGCCCAACTCACGAATTAACCTGCCGCCCGACGATAGCGACAACACGAATGAAACCAAAGAACGTTGATGAAAGGCAAACTGAGGGTGGTCGGGTTGGATGCGTTGTTATGCCATGCGCTGAGATTTAATGCAATGCTTATTATTGAGCCATCTATACACATTCACAACGTCAACTGTAGAATTCATTGCCTTATGAGCATCCGAGCGACCGATTAAGTAGCTCGACTTTCCATGAAGAAACTTATTCCGTTTATCTCGAAGTTCTTCCCAAATGGATGAAAAATTCTTGAGTCTCGCAGGAGCAACTCTCAACGAATCTTTAAAGGTAGCACCAAACACATCTTTGAACGAAAGCCACTTATCGGGCTTAAACTTCAACTTCACCTTAGGATGTAACTCTAGACAATCATTTTTGAGGGTTTCAAGAATTACCTCTACAAAAGCACAGAAGAGAAAGACAGCAGACGCATGATCCCGGCGATTATTTGAAACGGCATACTCTCCTATCCAGTTTGCAACATCCAGATAATTATTCGGAACTAAGCCAGCGCCATAACCAACAATCCCACACTGCGGACATGGTTGATCTTTTGTAGCAAGCATAGTCTCTTCATCGTCGGATTGAGCGATATAATTGCAGTCAGGGCATCGCGCTAATGCAACAATATTCCCTAATCCCTGTCGAGCTATGTTTTCAATCACACCTTCATCCATACCCAAACCTTCATGCTGTAATTAGCAAAACGGCAGAGCTTCTGATCAAGTCGCAGCGTACGGCTTAATAACATAAATCCGCGTGTTAGACGGCATCATGCGACTCATTTCTCCTCCCCCTGTGAATAAAAGACGCGTCAGAGGATTCTTCAGGGGTTATGGGATTCGCCATCACAGGTAGGTTCTCTAATCTAAATCAGTCGCCGCCGCAAAAGGTCGAGCGCGGCTTGCGAGGCTCGCCAGCGAATGAGGTGGCGGTCGCCGGGAAGCATCAGTTTGCGATGCTCCGTGTGCGCGTCGTCCGAGAGCGCGATGTAGACGAGGCCGACGGGCTTTTCTTCCGAGCCGCCGCCAGGGCCAGCGATGCCCGTCACCGCGAGTCCGAAGTCTGTGTCGGCGCGGTGGCGCACGCCTTCGGCCATCGCTTCGGCGACCTCCGCGCTAACCGCTCCGTGTTCCAGAATCAATTCGGAATCAACACCGAGTGAACGTGTCTTCGCGTCGTTCGAGTAGGTGACGACACCTTCCATGAAATAAACGGACGAGCCGGGGACTTCCGTCAAACGCTGGCTGATGAGTCCGCCCGTGCAGCTTTCGGCGACGGCGAGAGTGAAGCCGCCGACCGCGAGTCGAAGGCCGACGACTTCCTCCATCTTCTCTCCCCGGAAAGCGAAGATGGAGTGTCCCAAACGTTCTTCAATCTGTCCGGCCAGACCGTCGAGCAACAATTCCGCCTCGGTTTCGGTCTTCGCCTGCGCCGTCAGGTGAATCTCGACTTCGCTGCGATTGAAAAGAATCGTCGTCTGCGGGTTTTTGTACTGCGTATAGACCGGAGCAATCTTCTCATCAATCGCCGATTCGCCCATTCCGGAAACGCGCAGAACGCGACGCACCACGCGAACGTCGCCAGCTTTGGCAGAGAGCTTCGGCAGCACGAACGTCTCGAACATCGGGCGCATCTCGCGCGGTGGGCCGGGCAGCAGAACGATGCTACGGCCTTCATGCTCAAGGTACATGCCGGGCGCGCTGCCATTAGGATTATCCAGAACTTCCGCGCCTTCAATCACCATCGCCTGCCGCGAGTTGATCTCAGGCATCTGGCGTCCCATGTCAAAGAATTTTTGACGAATGCCCTCAAGAACCTTTTCGTTGAGCAGGAGCCTGCGAGAGAGCGCCCGCGCAGCAATCTTGCGCGTGATGTCGTCTTCGGTCGGCCCTAAGCCGCCCGTCATAATCACGACGCGCGAACGCTTCATCGCATCCCTGATCGTTTCTTCGAGCCGCGCGTCGTCGTCGCCGACGATGGTCTTGAGCTTAACTTCGATGCCGATGCCGTTGAGCTTTTCCGTTAACCAGAGACTGTTGGTGTCCGTGCGCTCGGAGGTCAGGAGTTCAGAGCCGATGGCGATGATTTCAGCAGTTAGCATAGATTTGATGTAAGAATCTGACCGACTCACTTTGGATTATTTTCGACAACGCCAAACACTTTAACCTCGCGCACCCACATGATGAAAGGTCTGCCCGTCGGCCCCTGCTGCGCTGGCTGGAAGATTCTGGCGCGCGTTGCGTTCAACGGCGCAAACTCAAAAGCCATCCGGTCGTAATCCTTGTCCGGCTCCATCTTTGAGATTGTCTGCCAGCGCCCGCGCGCATCCATCAGTTGCAACTCCGCGCGGCGCGAAGGCATGAAGCGGTTGCGATCAAAGCCCCAGTAAACATAGACGGCAGCCAGACGAACGGGTTTATCAAAACTCAACTCAATCCAGTGCGGCGTTTGCGTTTCGGCGGAAGCCCAGTTGCCCTCGTTGTATTTCATCTTGCCGATGCGCCGCACGTCCCATTCATTGTCGGTCAAAGGCGTCAAGGTATAACCATCGTAGCTTGAATCCACAGCGACGCGCGCGGGCTTTATTTCCACGAGCGCAGATTCCGGCGCGGGCGACGGAGATTCTTGCGCCGTTGATTTGTTCTCCGGCGTGACGGTGCGATTGGCGAAGAAGACAATCAGTCCGACGACAGCGAGCGCCGCCGCCGCAACTCCGAGCCACAATCCGAAAGATCGTTTCCTGCGCCACTCGGCGGCCTCCTGATATGTGAGCTTGACGGTGGCGGGCGAGCCGCCGAGTTCGTGCCCGCATTGACGACAATGCGTGTCGCCGGGTTCTACGCCTGCATCGCACGACGGGCAGTTCTGAGCTTTAATGGGCTGCGTCAAATAACTCTCGCGTCCGGCGTCGGAGATGGTCGGAGCAATAATCTCCTGTGTCCCAACCTTGCTGCGAGTTCGCGCAGTAGTAGTAGTAGTAGCACTGTCGCCCTGCGCATGGTCGCTTGACTCGCGCCCGCGCACATGACGCACGGCGTGTAAAAATTCTGCCCCCGAAGCAAAACGGTTTTCCGGCTTCTTCTCCAGAGCGCGCAGGATGATGGCTTCCAGTTCCGGCGTCAGTTGGGGATTGAGGCGAGATGGAGGAGGCGGTTGTTGATGGATGTGCGCGCGGACGACTTCGAGTTGCGAGAGGTGGCCTCCCTGATCGTGAAAGGGAGGCTCGCCCGTCAGCATCTCGTAAAGAATGACGCCCAAGCTATAAATATCAGCGCGCGGGTCAACGGGCGCGCCCTCGGCCTGTTCGGGCGAAACATATTCGGGCGAGCCGTAGTTTCCGCCCGTGTTCGTCTTCTCCGAGCCGACGAGTTTGACAATCCCGAAGTCCGTAATCTTCACGCGGTCGTCCGGCGTGATGAGCAGATTGGCTGGCTTGAGGTCGCGGTGAATCAACCCTTTGTGCGATGAGCCGTCCTGATCCTGGTAGACGAACTCCTGCGCGTAGGCAATAGCCGCGAGCATTTGCTCGAAGAGGTCCAGAGCGCGTTCGATGGGCAAGGGGCCGACCTCGCGGTCGATGAGTTGAGCCAGCGAGCGCCCCTCCACAAACTCCATCACGATGTAGTAGGTCTGGGCAGAGACGATGTAGTCGTAGATTTTGACGATGCCGGGATGATCTAGCTGAGACTGGACGAAGGCTTCTTTCTCGAAGCGTGAGCGAAGACGGCGCAAGTCGCGGGTGTTGCTCGCGCTGATAGACTTGATGGCGACCTCGCGCGGCAGTTTCAGGTGGTGGCCGCGATAAACAACGCCCATCCCGCCGCGCCCGATGCGTTCCTCAATCCGGTAATTCCCGATGATCGTTTCGGCAGCCAAAACATTTACTCGTAAATCGTGAATCGTAAATCGTGAATAGAAGAACCCGCTTTTCTCTTATCACGATTTACGATTCACGATTTACGATTCACGAGCTTTTCAAGCTGTTTTCTTCTCTTCTTCGTAGAGGTCGCGTAAGACCTCCGCGATGGGCGGCGGAGGCGCGTGCGTGCTCTGGCGACGTGAGGTTTCCGTCTTCATCATTGGATCGCCGCCGTTGGATGATTGATAGCAGGAGTCATCAATGGCTGACGCCGGATTGAGCGAGGTGACGAGATTCAATCGTTCGCGGCTCTCGGCCAGCATGAAGGCCGCGCGATTGTGGCGTGCGCGGTCGAGGCTGCGAATGGCCGCCATCGTTTGCGGCGCAACGGCAGGCTCGCGCTCCAGCTTTCTCAGAATCTGAACGTAGCGGCGAAGTTCCGTCGAAGGCGCAAGCCGGTGGCGCTCGTCCGAAAGATCATTCTCGACGATGTAAGAGAGATGTTCAGCGGCGGCTTCGTGATCTCCGGCTTTATAATAGAGCGCACCGAGCGCGAAGTAGACGAGCGGCGGCGGGTCTGACATCGCATGCAGGAGATGCTCGCCACGCTCGATGACTTCGGCAATCTCAAAGCCGAACCAGTGACGCTCTTCGTCTCGCAGGACATCGTTGGCCGCGATGTAGAACTCGAAGATGCGGCCACTCTCCTGATGCTCTGTGTGCTGCACAGCCCGCCAGATAAAAAAGGTGACGGTGGCGAAGAAGATAATCACTGAAAACGGAATACCCATAACGCCAAGCATCGCAATGATGATGATAATGGCGAGTAACTTTTGTGCCGCTTCTCTGCCCTGTTGGTTCATAAAAACAGAATTCAGAATTCAGGAGTCAGGAGTCAGAATAAAAACAAAATCTGGGAAAGCAGCTCTGAGCCTTATCCATCCTGACTTCTGGATTCTGGCTCCTGTCTTCTGCTTTTCAGATTCTTTCCCTGATTGCTGCGCCTGCTTCCTCTGTGGAGAGCGTGCCGCCGAGATCGCGCGTCGTCTCTTTTTGAGTAATCGCCTGTGCGACTGCCTTTTCAACTGCGTCGCTTGCTTCGTCGAACCCAAGATATTCTAGCATCATCGCCGCAGTGAGAATAGAGCCAACCGGATTGGCAAGATTTTTTTCGGCCAGAGGCGGGGCGCTGCCATGCACAGGCTCAAAGAGCGAGACACGCCCCGGATGAATGTTACCCGAAGCCGCCAGCCCCAGCCCCCCCTGAAGCGCCGCGCCGAGATCAGTTAGAATGTCGCCGAAAAGATTGTTCGTCACAATGACTTCGTACTGCGTGGGGTCTAGCACCATGAACATCGTCATGGCGTCAACATACTGGTGATTGGCTTCAATCCCTTCATAACGCGCCGCCACCTCTTTGAAGACTCGCTGCCAGAGGTCGCCGCCATAGCGCTGCACATTCGATTTGTCGGCCATCGTCACACGCCGACGCCCATGCTTGCGCGCATACTCGAAAGCCGCAACAATGATTCTTTCCACCCCGCGCCGCGTGTTCAATTCTTCCTGCGTGGCAATCTCATCCGCAGTTCCCTTCTTGAGAAAACCGCCCGCGCCGCAGTAAGCGCCTTCGGTGTTTTCACGAAAGACGACGAAATCAATGTCCGACACCGAGCGATCGCGCAAAGGAGTCAAACGCGCGTCGAGCAAGCGCACGGGGCGCAGGTTGATATAAAGGTCCAAGCCGCGCCGCATTCCCAGCAGGATGTCTTCGGCATGTTTGTTTGAAGCAACGCGCGGGTCGCCAAACGCTCCCGCGAGAATGGCGTCAAATTCATTGGAGAGCATTTCAAGCGCGCCTTCCGGGAGGCTGACGCCTTCTTTCAGGAATTTATCAGCGCCCCAATCGAAAGGCGTCAACTCAAGCTCAACACCATGCGTCTCGCGTAAACGCTCAAGCACACTCACGGCTTCCCGAATAACCTCCGGGCCGATTCCGTCGCCCGCAATGACGGCGACTCTTTTCACATTCCCCTTTGTCGTCATTGCGCAATCGTACTTCTCCTGACAGAGAAATCACAAATGCCAGAGCCAAAGAAGGCAAAATAGTGGTTCAAGTTCAAATCGAATGTGAGCCGGAAGGCGATTCCCCACAGAGACACAGAGGACGCGGAGGATGCACGGAGGTTTGACTGAACTCTCTGTGCCCTCTGTGTCTCTGTGGTGAACCTCACCTAGCGTTGCCCCAGCGTGTTCGGTGAAATGAACTTGAGCGGCGTGTGTGCAGTTCGCTTGACAGTCAGAGGAAGACCCTTGAGAAATTCGATGATTGCCTGCCGGGTTGCCGGTGGGCTGAAGACATCTTCGTGGCCTGCATCATCGACGATGAAGAGTTCGCTGTTCGGAAAGCCCTTGCGAAGCTCCTGGGAATTACTAATCGGCGTGCGGCCATCGAGGCTGCCGCTGATAAAGAGCGTCGGGACTTTGGATTTCACAGGCGCGCGAGAATCGTCTCCGATATCTGGACTGCCCCAGATTTCACAAATCTGAGGCCAGGGGAAGTTGATCGCCTCGCCGAGTAGAGATTTCGTCGCCTCGCTTTTGATCTTGCGGTCGCGCTCTTTCGTCGCACCGGAAGCGCAATCCATTGAAAAGATCATCGCCCAGGGCGCGGGAGCAGTAATGCGATCCTGCAAGCTCTGCGTCTCCCTGGCGAGCAGCGTGTAGTCCCCTTTCGAAATGGAGTAGTAAAGGGCTGGGAAGCGTGCGATGTCTTTGGTGTCCCCGACATCTATGCCGATCATCACCTGCAAGGCGAACTTCCCGACCGCGACTTTCCTCTTCTGCTTGGTCTGGCGATTCATAATTTCGACGGTGGCGGGCTGCCTGTCTAACTGTTCATGCACGCTCTTCATCAAGGCAAGGAAATCGGGAATGAGTTTACTCCACGCCGGGTCAGCTTTGACGAGCCGGTTGATGTCCTCAAAATGCTTCTGAATTTTGCTCGGTAGTTTCCGCGTATCGTTCGGGCCTTCGACGCCTGCGAAAATAGCGCGGTTGATGTTTTGCTGGTGGCGGCGAATGACTGCGAAGCCAAGCTGCGTCCCGTAGCTGAAGCCCCACAAATTAATCTTCCGGGCACCGAGAGCTTTGCGTAAATCATCAACGTCGTCGGCGCTCTCTTTAATGTTATAAGCCGAAAAATCTATTCCTTTAGCGCGCCATGATTCGGCGCACGGGCGAAAATATTCTACTGCGTAGCGCAACATGTTTTCGCGGCTCAGGAGCGAGTCCGACTCAAAACCATTAACCATGCAGGCGAGATATGGCCTCGACTGTCCCGCGCTTCGCTGCTCAAGGGCAATGATATCTCCGAACTCAAGCAGGGGTTCAAAGATATGGAAAAAGATTCCGGCTTCGCCAATGCCGGAGCTACCCGGCCCTCCCCCGAGCAAAACAAGTGGTGGCCCCGGATTCTTCGCGGTGCTTTTGAGCCGCATGAATACCAGGTCAATCGTTTTGCCATCCGCGCGACTCCGGTTCTCAGGAACTTTTATTCTTCCCAGTTCTGCCGGGAGTTTCCTTCCGTCATTCGTTTTGAAGGTGAATGGCTCATATTTGACTTCCGTTCCTGTCTGTATCGCCAGCACGCCGGGCGCGTAAAGGAACGCCGTCAGCACCACCGCGAGAAGCGTCAGGATGAAACTTTTATAAGCTGCGAGAGACTTGGACATATTGCTTTGATTCCTTCCGTAGAGGTTTGAAGCCCCGTGTGGGTTTCCACGAAAGATACGAGATATTTTTAGAAAATGCGTCCTGTTTGATAAGTCTGGACGTTTGAACTTATCATTCCGGCGCTTTTTTTATTGCGGAATGCGGATTTCGGATTGCGGATTTAAGAAGAAGGTATTTGCTTTTACAATCCGCAATCCGAAATCCGCATTCCGCAATTCCTTTAATGCCCGTTGCTGAAGGTTTTTCTCCACTCGGAAGGAGTCATGTTGACGTACTTCTTGAAGACCGAGTTGAAGGCGGATTTAGAGTTGAAGCCGACTTCTCCGGCGATGGCGATAATGGAAAAATGTTTCTCGCCCGGATCAATGAGTCGTTTTTTGGCTTCTTCAATGCGGTAGGAATTGATGAAATCGAAAAAGTTCTGATTGAGGCGCTCGTTGATTATCTGTGAAAGATGATGCGGATGGATCGAAAGCCGCTGTGCCAGCTTTTGCAGCGTCAGGTCGCTGTCCAGATACAGCTTCTCCTTCTCCATCGTCTCCACCAACCTACGAACATACCGGTCGGCTCTATCCTTAGTGAGAGTTGATTTCTCGTACTTCTTTGTCGCCGTATTATCAGCAGGCGCGTTGGCGGCGGCTTCGCCCTCGCCTTCTAGTTTGACCAATGATTCGGGTCTGCGTAGCCTCTGATAAACCGCGACGTAGATAAAGACGGAAAAAAAGAGCGGAACGACGAGATTAGTCTGGACGCTGTAATCGAAGGCGTAGCGAAACACTCCGGCCAACCAGATGACTGTGAAGATTCCCACCCACACGCGCGCCCAGAACAAGTCGGACGGATCAACGTTCGCCGCCTTCGCATCTTTCTTCCCTCCGCGGAGCATTGGGATTGAAACGATGATGATGATTAGATAAACCAACGCCTGCGCCATGAGCAGAATCGTCCGCACATGCCACGCTGTCGGGTAGCTACGGTAAGCCGCGAGCAGGTAGTTGAGTTTATATTCGCTGCTTTGGAAGTAGAAGGGCGTCAGGTACAGCAGACAAATCAACGCAGAGATAAAATGCCAGAGGTCACGCCTGTTCAGGCCGGAGCGATTCCCGAGAAGTGCCCTCACATAGAAAAAAACGAGCGGCCCGATGAGGAACTGGAAAGGGACGTGGAGTTGTGCTAGATGCGGCACGCGGAGCATGTAGCGCGTATGCGAAAGAATGCCCCACGTCAGCAGGACAGAGATGGATAACAGAAGCGCAGCGAGAACGCGATTGGCATGGCTGTTACCCCGCTTTGTGCCGAGCAGCGCACCCGCAAACAAAACCGCCTGAGCTGCCCCTAAAATGGTCAGGATGGCTTGAAGGTTAAGCGCCTGCTCCATGTAAAACCTCAAAGCTGTCTAACTGGTCTCTTTTAGAACGGGACGCAGAGCACAGGGACGCGCGAGCCGCGCAGAACTTTTTCGGCGGTCGAGCCGAAGAGGACTTCTTCGGGCCGGACGGTGCGACCGCGCATTCCCATCACTATCATAGGCAGATCAAGGTCGCGTGTGATCTTCAATATTTCCACAAAAGGAATGCCGATGACGACCATCTGCTCGACTTTGACTTCGCCCGCCTCCAAGCCTTCGCGTAGCTTTGAAAAATCGGCTTCCGCGCGCTCGCGCATTCGCGCAGTAATCTCTTCGGAAGCGCCCAGCCCGGCGGCCACCGCATCGTCAATGAAATGTTCGTTGATGACATGAAGCAAAGTGATGTCGCCGTCCGGTGCGGCAATGCTCGCGGCAGCGCGCACGGCGTTGATGGAACACTCCGAGAAATCTACCGGAACGAGAAGGTCAGGCGCTGTGAGCATGGGTGTAGCCCTCTATCCATCTTTAAAACTGAGGCGTAGCCCCTTAACTAAAACGGCTTGCTTATGCCTCACCGTTGATTCGCAAATCAGAGAAAGCAGCAGAGCCGGGGTCGTAAAGCACCGTAAAGAAACAATCGCCGCCATCGTCAACAGCCACAGGCGTGGTTTTCCAATCGATGTCAAAGGATTGACAGAAGAAGTTGCTGAAAATCACCTTGCGCCCGTTCCTCATAATTCCTATGTACTGGCGTTTATACGTCGCAAGTTTCGACCACAGATTCGGAGAACTCTTTGCCGCAGCTTTTTTCAAATACGATTTGATTTTCGCTTCCAGCTTAATAATCTCACTTTTACCGGGCGTCCAGGTTTCCTTTTCAACCATGCCCGAAAAGGCTTTCATAAAATCTGCGGCCTTCTCGCGCGGAACGATGACACCTTCAAACTCATTTGCCTTGACTACTTCAAACGGCTCGTCTGCTTTTGCAGAAATCTGTGTAACGGCGACACCGCACACCACGGCGACCGTAACAACCAGACTTGCGGCAAACATTCTCGGCAGCAATCTTCGACGGCTCATCGTGTTCTCGATTCTAAACATTTATTAAGAGGTTGGTCTGCTCAAGAGACGATCTTCGATGCGTGGCAGGCTGGCAAGCACCACGTCTGCGACAATCTGCAAACTCTGAGGCGAGATTTTATCGAGCGTGTCGCCTTCATCATGCCAGTATTCGTATGTGCCGAGTTGGATGATGTCCAGTGCTTCGATACCTTCGTTCAAAAACGGCACATGATCGTCGCCATCGCAAGCCTCGATCCCGTTAATAAAATATTTATCGTAGCCGAGTTCCTTTGCCGTATTCCAGACAGCATCAATCAGCCAACTCGTGCTCAGCATCTCGTTGCGCCCAAGCTCAAGATTTTTATAACCGATCATGTCCAGCAGAATCATCGCCCGCACGCGCTTCGTTTCATTCTTCTCTTTCAATTGTTTGACGTAGTGACGGCTGCCGTAAGTGTTGTCCGGCCCGTCCGGCGTCTCACAGTCCTCCCAGTTCGCACAGAAAGCTTCTTCGCCGTCGAAGAAAACGAAGCGATAGGTCAGGCGTGGTTTCTGGCCGCTCGTCGCCATGACGCGCGCCATTTCCATCAGCGCGCCCGTCGAAGATGCGCCGTCGTTTGCGCCGACGAAACGAAACTCCTTGAAGAGTTTTGTGTCGTAGTGGCTGCTGAGGATAATCACGTCGCTCGATTCGCCCGGAAGTTCGCCGGTCACGTTCGCCATTTTCCGATCCCCGATGGGCGTCTTCGCCTGCCACTCATCAATGGTTACGTTCAGGCCGTAGGACTTCAACTCGCCCACGATGTATTCGCGCGTTCGGGCAAGCTCCGCCGACCCCGCCGGACGCGGCCCGAACTCAACCTGCTTGCGAACATGCTCAAAAGCGCGCGCTCCATCAATTTTCAGCCCTGGCCCAGCGTTCGTCCGCGAAGGTGAAGCGGCGGGCGTCGCCCCTGTGCCAGCGTTGTTATTTCGTTTGGAGTCGCCGCCGGGACAAGCTGTAAAAGCGAGTGGAAGCGTCAGGATGAGAAGAAGCACCAAGCCCCTGCGCGCGTTCTTCGCAGCTAAGGCGTTCGTTCCTTTATTCGATGCTGATTTCATTAGTTAGCGGCAGAGATTTGCTCAGGCTCAATTTGAAATGGTCTCATAAGTAACATTCAAGGGCACAGAGTTCACGCAGAGAGCATGCGTTCTTATCTGATAAATCTCAAGCTGAAGTTTGAACTCTGAACTTTTATGCGTCATTAACCCTGCACCGATTCCTCTGAATCGTTCGCCGCTGGCTCCGGTTGATGCTCTTGCGGTCTATGCGCGGCACGGTCGCCCTCATTCAGAGAGCGTCCCCGAATAGCCATCAAGTCCATCACCTTCCCGCCAATCGTGAACGGAACTTCGATGAGCGCAGCCAGAGCTTGATACACCGTGACCGCTTCCAACTCGACGAGCGTTGTGAGCTTACGCTGAAACGGCAGCTCACGAAACTCTTTACGCAAATCCTTCGCTGTCTCGTCCGAAGTTTCCGCGCGCTCCGTCACGGGCACAGGACGCAGCACAACTTCACCGCCTCGCTCAACCTTTGCCTGACAGGCAAGACGCTCGCCTGCGGCAAGGCGTTCGGGACTCAAATGCACGCGCTCGGCCTCCGTTAAAGACGAAAGCAACGTCGCCCCTTGCTCAACCACGACGGCGCACGTATCACACTCACCGCGCCCATCGCATTCGGCTGGCAGACGCACACCCAGACGCTTCGCCGCATTCCATAGATACGTGCCCTCGGCAACCAACCCAGACCGCCCATCAGGTTCGAACTTGATTTCTACACTCATATACAGATTCCATGCTGCACGTCTTGCGGCAGCGTCGGCAAATATGATCGGGGAAGACTGTAAGGAAATTACACAAAGTGAAGGTAAAAGAAAAGCCGTAAATCGTGAATCGTGAATCGTCAATAGAAAGAGCTTTCCCCTATTGACGATTCACGATTCACGATTTACGAGTAGTTTATTCCCCGACCGTTGCGACTCTGACAGTGGGCTGCACTTCCGTCTCCTGTTTTTTACGCTCACGGGCTTCGCGGCGGCAGTTGACGCAGATGCCGAGGATTCTCAGAAGATGTTGTTTGATTTCGAAGCGATGCTTGGCGGCCATCGCATCCTGAATGGCTTCGAGTTCGGCGGAAAAGAATTCGATAACGTCGCCGCACTCCATGCAGATCATGTGGTCATGATGCTGGTGCTTGTAATTGTGCTCGTAATGCGTTCGCCCGTCGCCAAAGCGCACCTCGCGCGCCAGTCCCGCGTCGGTCAAAAGCTTGAGCGTGCGATAGACGGTGGTCTGGCCGATGCTGGGGTCTTCCGCCTGCACGAGCCGGTAGAGGTCTTCGCTCGATAGATGCTTTTCGGTTCGCAGAAAGACATCCAGAATCAGTTCGCGCTGCGCGGTGCGCTTCAGCCCGGCCTTCTGGATGTGCTTGAGAAATACTTCTTGCTCTTCAGTCATAGTTTTCCGGCAGTTGATTAAATAAAGTCGAGGCTTCGGTTCAAATGTATTTTAGCATCGCGCGGGGCAGACTGTGAAGAAGTTGGAAAGAATGCGCCTCGCATGTTATCTTTGCGCCCCGGTGCCGGGGTGGCGGAATGGCAGACGCTGCGGACTTAGATACTTGAGCACGCTGGAAGGAAACGCCAGCGTGAATGGAGTCAAAGTCGGTGAAACCTTAACAGGATTTGCTAAAAATCGCTGATGGCAACGCCGAGCTAAGGCTGGCCGAAGGAAATGAAGCCAGCAAAGTGTAGAGACGAGACGGCTCCCTCCTAAACATCCCGCATGGGGTGCATGGAGAAGGCATCGCCCAGACCACAAATCCGCTGGTTGAGCGGAGCGGCGAAAGCCGTAGTGGTAAGAAAATCCGTTGGCCGTAAGGTCGTGCGGGTTCAAGTCCCGCCCTCGGCACCAAAATTTCTGACAGCATTGGCGAGAGACGAAACATGAGACAAAGTTCGTCTCTCGCTTTTTCATGCCCGCCTCTTCACCCCATATCGTGCATGATAGTTGCACGCTCGCGCACATGGTTTACAAGCGACGCGGAGACCCATAAAATCCGTTTCCGAATTTCGTCTCTAACTTAGAAAATACCTCGTCTTACGCCCTCGCCTTCGCAGGCTGCCGAAGTGGCACGCCCATTGCTCAAGTTGTCAACGTCTCGCCATGATGCTCTATGGAAGAGCGGGGCAAAACGGTGAGCTTAACTCGGAGGGTTTTGAAATCATGACTAAAGTTAATAGCAATCCGGCGCGTCGCGCCCTCAGTTTTTTAGTTCTCATAGCTTTGATGGCTGGCAGCGTTCTTCCGGCCTTTGGTCAGCAGCGCAGAGGTCGTCGCAATCCGCGACTGGGCAAGTACACGCGTCCCGCTCCGGCGCAGCCGAGTTATTACACAATTGCAGCTAACACGCTGATTCGCGTTCGCATGAATGAAGAGATTAGTTCCGGCAACGCGCGCGTCGGCGACCGTTTCACCACCACTGTGGTTGACCCGGTTTACGCCAGAGGCATTGAAGTGATTCCGGCGGGCAGCACCGTGACGGGTCGGGTGACGAGCGTTAATCGCGCTTCGCGCAAGAGCAAGGCAGGCTCGATGGGCGTGGGTTTCATCTCGGTGCAGTTGCCGAACGGTGTGACCAGAGCCATCAATGGTTCGTTGACGGATGTCTCCGGCGAATCTGTGAGCAGCGATAACGAGGGTCAGGTGTCAGGCAGATCTTCGACCAAGCGCAACGTGGTCTTCATCGGCGGCGGCGCAGCGACAGGCGCTTTGATCGGCGCAATCGCAGGCGGCGGCAAGGGTGCTGGCATCGGAGCAGGCGTTGGCGCAGGACTCGGAGTCGCAGGCGCGATCTTTTCAAAAGGTAAAGAGGCTGTAGTCAAACGTGGAACGGAGTTTGGCGTCGTGCTCAATCAGAGCGTCGCGCTGCCCGCTGCCAACGTTCGATAGCCTCTACAGGGTATCGGCAACTCTTCAAGGGGTTGCCGGTGCGAAGGAAGCCTGTTTGCGAAGGGGAGAGCGCGGGCAGGCTTCCAACAAAATCTAACGACATCGGTCGCCCCTGTCATTGCGTAAGTGAGCGACCGTCAAAGAGAGACCCGTTGCGAAGGGGAGAGCGCAGCGGGTTTCTCTTTGTACAAAGCCAGTGAGCAAGCATTCCGCCTGAAAGTTTCAATCAACAAAATGTAGGGTATCTCCAGGGAAGGTTATTGACGATATGGTGGTTTAGGCGTATTGTCAGGCCGCTATCCAGGGGGTTTCGGGCCAGAGCTTGCCGGTTAGAACTTACGCCGGTCGCGTGCCGCTCAAAACTCTGGTCACTCCGCGCTGTGAGCTTCACGACAGTGCTCCACATACTCACCCACAAAGGAGTGAAGAGATAATGGCAACAAAACAACCTTCCAAGAAATCTAAGAAGAGTGCCACTAAGAAGAGCGCCAAAAAAACTATCAATAAAGTTGGTACGACTACTGCCCTGACTCCAGGGGCATGCATGGACAGATGCTTTGACAGGTTCAAGAGATGCGTCGGGGGGAATCCCAGGAAAGTTGGTCCGTGCTTGCAGGCTTTGAATATCTGCTTACGTAAATGTGTCCCGGTTAAAAAACAATAATTGTCCCAGCCCACGCTAACTCAGGATTAAGTAAGACAAAAGCGAGAGCGGCGCGTTCCCAACAAACGCGCCGCTCTCGCTTTTCAGATATTAGAGCGGTTTGCGAATGAGTGTACGGCAGGCTGAGAGCCTGCCGCCAAGTCCTCGCGCCCGGCAGGCTAACAGCCTACCGTACATCCAACTGAAACTCGCTCTAATTGATTATCGCTTCGCTCTGCTTCTCTACTCTAACGCGGTCGAATTCAGGGTGACGATAAACGATGCGACCGGCAACGATTGTTGCCACCGCCGCGCCGCGCATCGTCCAACCATCAAACGGCGTGTTGCGGCTTTTCGATTTCGAGCGCGACGCGTCGAAAGTCCAACGCAGATCGGGATCGAGTATCGTCACATCTCCCCATGCCCCTCGACGCAGCGTCCCGCGCTCCGTCAGGTTGAAGATTCGCGCCGGATTGACTGAGCACAACTCCACGAGCCGCTCAAGATTGATCGTGCCTTCATGCACCAGACGGTCGAGCGCGAGTCCGACAGCCGTTTCCAGCCCTGTGATGCCAAACGGCGCTTGATCGTATTCGAGCGCCTTTTCGTCCAGGTGATGCGGAGCGTGGTCTGTGGCGATTGCATCAATCGTTCCGTCTCTTAATCCCTCAAGGATTGCTTCAATGTGATCGCGGCTACGCAGGGGCGGACTCATCTTCGTGTTCGTGTCGTAACCTTCGACCGCTTCGTCGGAGAGCGCCCAATGGTGCGGCGCGACTTCGCACGTTAGAGAAAGACCTGCGTCTTTGGCGCGACGGACGGCCTCGACCGCGCCGCGAGTTGAGACGTGGGCTAGATGCACGCGCGCTCCGGTCAATTCGGCAAGCGTGCAGTCGCGCACGGCGTCCATCTCTTCTGCGGCTGCGGGGATTCCCCTTAAACCCAGCATCAACGACCAGCGCCCTTCGTGCATCGCGCCACCTGCCGCGAGCGTTTTATCTTCGCAATGGTCGACCACCGTCAAACCGAATCCGCGCGCATACTCCATCGCGCGCCGCATCATGCCAGCCGAAGGCACAGGCCGCCCATCGTCCGAGACGGCGACAATTCCCGCCGCCTTCATCTCGCCCATCTCCGCCAGTTCAACGCCTTTCGATTCTTTCGTAATCGAACCGAGGGGAAAGACGTTGGCAAGCTCTGCGCGCTTCGCCTGTTCGATGATGAAACGCGTCACAGCCGGACTGTCATTCGCAGGGTCTGTGTTCGGCATAGCGCAAACGCTCGTCCACCCGCCCGCGACCGCCGCCGCCGCGCCCGTCGCAATCGTCTCCTTGTATTCCTGACCCGGCTCGCGCAGGTGAACGTGCATGTCTATGAAGCCGGGCGCGACGACAAGGCCGGTCGCGTCCAGAACCTCTGCGCCTTCGGGCACGCCCTCACCGCGATCAAGAAGATCGGCGACGCGGCCATCTTCAATCAGCAAATTCCTGCCGCTGTTCTGCCCCTGTGAAGGGTCAACCAGATAACCGTTCGCAATCAGCAATCTCATCCGTCCACTTATCCTCTTACTCTTTCGGTTTTCCTTTAAGCAAACCTCACTGGCCTTCCATTGTGTGCGCGCCGCCCGCGAGCAGATAAAGCACGGCCATTCGCACGGCGAGACCGTTTGAGACCTGATCCAGAATCAACGAGCGTGTCCCGTCTGCGACATCCGAAGCGATTTCAATGCCGCGATTCATCGGCCCCGGATGCATGACGATAGCGTCCGCTGCGGCGCGCTCAAGCCGCTTGAGATTGAGACCGTAATGCACGGCGTATTCGCGCATCGAAGGGAAGAACGCAGCGTCCTGCCGCTCGCGCTGAATACGCAGGATCATCACCACATCCGCTCCTTCAATCGCATCTTCAATCGAATGCTCGACGACGACGCCCTCTTCTACCAACTCGCCGAACTCACTACGCACGAGCGTCCCCGGCCCTGCGAGGCTCACAGTTGCTCCGAGTTTTGTTAGCAGATGAATGTTAGAGCGCGCCACGCGCGAGTGCAGGATGTCGCCGATGATTGCCACCTTCAAGCCAGCGACTCGTCCTTTGCGCTCGCGGATGGTTAAGGCGTCAAGCAAAGCCTGCGTCGGGTGCTCGTGTGCGCCATCGCCAGCATTGATTATCCCTGCGTGACAAATGCGCGCCAGTTGATGCGGCGCTCCGGCAGAAGAATGTCGAATCACGATACAATCGGGCGACATCGCTTCAAGATTCCGCGCCGTATCCAGCAGCGTCTCCCCCTTGGTCACGCTTGAGGTCGAAGCGCTGACATTGATGGCGTCCGCCGAGAGACGTTTGGCGGCAATCTCAAAAGAAGTGCGTGTCCGGGTCGAAGGCTCGAAGAAAAGATTGATGACGGTGCGCCCGCGCAGGGTCGGCACTTTCTTAATCTCACGGCGCGAGATGTCGCGGAAGGATTCCGCCGTATCCAGAATGTGCGTAATCTCCGAAGCCGTCAGCTCGCGAATACCGAGCAAATCTTTGCGCTTAAAAGTCTCGTTCATCAGCGTCAGTCGAAATACTAGAGCGGTTTGGGAATCAGTGTACGGCAGGCTGTGAGCCTGCCTCTAATTCCTCGCGCCCGGCAGGCTGACAGCCTGCTGCACATCCAATCGAAACTCGCTCTAAATCGAATTTTTCTCTCCTTCGATTTAAAGCATAAAAAAGCGGCCATCGCTGGCCGCCTTCAAGAAGCATCGCTCGCGGGTCGCTCAACGATGGCGACGCCCTCTTCCTCATCGAAATCTGTGAGCATCACTTTGATGATCTCACTCTTTTTCGTCGGCACGACCTTGCCGATGTAGTCCGCCTGAATCGGCAATTCCCGATGCTCTTTGCCGCGATCAATCAAGACGGCGAGTTGAACACGGCGCGGGCGGCCAAAGTCTATCAACTGATCGAGCGCCGCGCGAATCGTTCGTCCCGTATAAAGCACGTCGTCAATCAAAACGATGTTGCGATTATCGATGTCGCTATGCAGTTCCGTGCGATTGACGATTGGATTGGCCCCGACCGTCGAGAGATCGTCGCGGTAAAGCGTGATGTCGAGGATGCCGACGAGCGGGCGCGCGCCTTCGAGGTCTGCGATCTTATCAGCCATGCGCTCGGCCAGCGGCACACCGCGACGACGTATCCCGACCAGATAAAGGTCGTCCGCCCCGTGATTCTCTTCGACAATCTCAGAGGCCAGCCGCGAGAGCGCACGGTTAATCCGCGCCCCGTCCATGATCCTTGCTTTCTCGATGAAATCCATTGGCTTTGGATACTAACAAGAACTAATGGCAAGAGACAAGGGACGAAAGAGGGATGTTATTTCTTTTGTCTTAGTCGCGTCTGCTGCGCCGTAATAAAGCCCAAATAATAAACAAGACTGCTCCAATGGGCGCAATCCGCCAGAGCCACACGGAAGCGGAGACAGGCTCGGAGGTGGAATCACCGGGCGTAGGATTCAGTGTCGCAGTCGAAGCGGTTTCAGGCGTTGGAGTCGGGGTGACAGCCTCAGCATCGGGGACAGTAGTCTCAATCGCATCAGGTGGAGGCGTCGAGGTCTTCACAGCAGGGGGCACATTAACCTGCGGGGTGGATAAGGAGGGAGCAGTAGTTAGAGAAGGAACTGTTGAAATAGTAGGTTGTGGTTGAGGATAGGTAAAAGGCGGAAACGCAACAGGAGGAAGGACGGGAGGAGCGACAGGCACGGGTCGCACTATCTGGCATAATGCCTCGCTGTTGCTTAAGAAAGTCGCGCCGATCAGGAATGTCAGCATGAAGAGATAGAAGAATGTTTTTGGTCGCATAAGGGTGTACGCCTCGACGTTGGCTGAGCAGGAGAAAGAGGTTTCTACCTTTGAGGTGATTCTAACGAGCGAGGTGAATCATCAGGAGGAAAACGAGGCTGAGACAAAGCGCACACTATACCTGAGCGAGCTATAAGTCAATCCGCTGAATAAGCACTGAGAACAAGCAGGCAGCCCCAAGTGACAAGTGTCGAGTGACAGGATAGAATCCCCCTGCTCGTCACCTGTCATTTCGTCACTCGTCGCTGATGCTCTATCGCTCAATCCTGCGCCCAGTTCTCTTTCGCCTGCCGCCTGAGCGGGCGCACGAGATGGCGTTGGACGCACTCGCCTTCACGCTCGGAACGAAATGGGCGCGACGCCTTGCCACCAGACGATTCAGCCGTGCGCCGTTCGGGGAGTTGCGCCGCTTCGGATTGAAGTTTCCCAACGCGGTCGGCCTGGCGGCTGGTTTTGATAAGAACGGCACGGCGGCACGGTATCTGGCCGCGCTCGGTTTCGGGTTTATAGAAGTCGGCACGGTGACGCATCAAGCGCAGCCGGGCAATCCCGCCCCGCGCCTGTTTCGCCTTCCGCTGGATCGCGCCCTGATTAATCGTCAGGGATTTAATAACGATGGAGCGGCGGCGTTGGCGAAACGTCTGGCAGCGCGCCGCCCGGACTGCGTACTCGGCATCAACATAGGCAAGAGCCGCGCGGTCGCTTTGGAAGATGCGGTCAGTGATTATCTGGTGAGCTTCGAGTTGGTACATGCGCTGGCCGATTATGTGGTCGTCAACGTCAGTTCGCCCAACACGCCAGGCTTACGCGAGCTTCAGCGCCCTGAAGCGCTGGCTGCACTTCTCAACGCATTACAAAAACGAAATCAAGAGTTGGCAAGCGAGCATCCACGCCTCAAGCCCGTTCCCTTGCTTGTCAAGATTGCGCCCGATCTTGATGAAAGGAATTTGGAATCAATCGTTGAGATAGCGTTGCAGGCTGAATTGTCAGGCATCATAGCCACGAATACGACGACGAATCGCGCGGGGTTACAGACCCTGCCCGCTAAAGTCGAAGCCTGCGGCGCAGGCGGCTTAAGTGGCGCACCGCTCGGCTCGCGCTCGACAGAGATTATCGCCGCGCTTTATCGGCTGACACGCGGGCGCATGACGATCATCGGCGTCGGCGGCGTCTTTACGGCAGAAGATGCGTGGGAGAAGATCAGCGCCGGAGCGAGCTTGATCCAGCTATACACCGGGTTCGTTTATCAGGGCATCGGGATAGCTCGCGACATCAACGACGGGCTGGCCGAGATTTTGAACAAGCAGGGTTTCCGCACGTTGGACGAAGCGGTCGGCTGCCGTGCCGAAGAGATAGCCGCCGCATAAACTTTCGTGATTTGTGATGAGGAATGAACATTTGATGGAGCAAGCCGCGAGGAACAAATTAATCGTCGCGCTCGATGTCGAGACCGCGCGCGAGGCGCTCAACCTTTTCTCCGCCCTGAAGGATGTAGCGGGCATGTTCAAGATCGGCTCGCAGCTTTTCACCAGCGAAGGGCCGGGAATCGTTCGTGAGATAGTCGCTGCTGGCGGGCGCGTCTTTCTCGATTTGAAATTCCACGACATCCCCAACACCGTTGCAGCCGCAGGCGTCGAAGCCGCGCGGCTCGGCGTCAGCATCTTCGACGTTCACGCCTGCGGAGGAAGCGAGATGATGCGTCGCACAGCGGAAGCTGTCGCGGAAACGTCAGAGCGAGAAGGAATCAATCGGCCTCTCATCATTGGCATCACGGTGCTGACGAGTTCAGATGATTCGACGCTGGCGGAAACTGGCTTTTCATCAGGCGTAACAGAACAAGTCGAGCGCATGACGCGGCTCGCAGAAACCGCCGGTCTGGATGGCGTCGTCGCCTCGCCGCACGAAGTTAAACTGGTCAGAGAGAATGTCGGGCGGCAGGATTTCTTGATAGTCACGCCGGGAGTGCGCCCCGCCGGTGTAGCCAGCGACGACCAGCGGCGTGTGCTGACGCCAGCGGAAGCCGGGCGCGCCGGAGCAGATTATCTGGTCGTCGGGCGAGCTATTCTTAAAGCGTCTGACCCGGTTCGCGCCGCACAAGAGATAATCGAAGAGATGCAGCAGGCTGAAGAATAATCATTTGTTAGATATTAGAGCGGTATGCGAATCAATGTACGGCAGGCTGTGAGCCTGCCGGGCGCGTGGATCAGCCTGTGCCGAGCGCGAGGACTTGGCGGCAGGCTCTCAGCCTGCTGTACATCCAATCCAAACTCGCTCCAAATACTGCAAAATCAGATTGGACGGTCGTCAGTTGAGCGGACGGGAAGCATGTTTTATATGCATCTCCCCACTCCCGTCACTCAGGCAGCTAAGGATAGTTTCAATGCGGTATTCGTCTCGCTCGTTTCTTCGCAGTTCCCTGCTCGCGGCAATCCTGCTCATCATTGGCTCATCATTGTCGGCAGTTCAGGCGCAAGACAATTTGAGCAAGTGGGAGAAGTTTGATTTTGCGACTGGCAGCGTCACGCTTGAGCAGCTCAAGGAATTGAATCTGGACGATCTGAAGTTCATGCGCGGACTGGTCTTCGGTCATCATGGCCGCATCTTCAAAGACGCTTACATCCAGAGCTATCTGAAAGAGCGCTCGTGGTACAAACCAAACCCGGCGTTTCAGAACTCTTTGCTCAACGACGTAGAGCGGCGGAATCTTGACGTGATCCGCGAGGCCGAAGCCGCGCAGCACGACAACATACAGCCCGGCGATTTGCGCTTCTATCAAAACCGTCTCTTCACAACTGAGAAGCTTGGCGAGCACACGGGCGCAGAGTGGCGCGTCCTGCGCGCAGAGATCGAGGCGATTCACGGCAAGCGGTTCGACGATGAACTCTGGCTGCAACAGTATTTCGAGGAGCGCTACTGGTACGAGGCAAATCCGCAGTACGACCCGAAAAAGCTCTCCGTTATCGAGCAGAAGAATTTACAGACCATCATCACGGCGCAGAAGAAGCAACGCCACGTCGCCGTTTCGCCCGGCGACATGGAGATTTTTCAGGACACTGTGTTGACGGAAGAGATGCTGGCGGGCTTGAGCCTGCACGAACTGCGCCTGATGCGTAATGAATTCTACGCCCGCAAGGGTCGCACCTTCAGCGCCATGTGGCTTCAGCAGTATTTCGACTTTCAGCCCTGGTACAAAGCAATCGAGGAAGGCCAGCAGCCTGCGGAGCTTTCACCCATTGAGAAGCAGAACGTCGAAACCGTCGTCCTCGTGGAAAAGAGGCTCCGCGAAGGGTTAAGCACAAAGCCGGTCTCAAGAAAAACCCTTGAAGGCTTGTTCATAGAGGACGCGCGCAAGCTCCGCGACGAAATCTACGCGCGCCACGGCAAAGTCTTCAAAGATAAAACCACCCAGAAGTATTTCGAGAGCTTCGACTGGTACAAGCCCGACCCAAAGTTTAATGAAAAATCGCTCGGCAGGATTGAGCGCAAAAACTACGCAGCGATTTTGGCCTACGAACGCAAAGCCAGCAGCATGCTGGATGTCATAGAAGGTTGATAAGACCAAAAAATCGTCCCGCGTGCCGGGGCAAAACAAAACGAAAACTCAAAACAAGGTCACGGCATCCTGCCCATGTCGTGACCTTGTTTGCTAAACTCTCAATAGTAGAAGATGGGCGAGTTAAACTCCATTCAACGTCTGGGCGAAGATTTTGATGTTTACAAATAACAAACGGCTTCCCTAAATGCGTCCAAATGTAGGATGCTCGCTAAGCCCGGAGGCAATACTGTTTGATGTATGGTACTCCTTGATTAATGGCAGAAAGTAGCGCGCCGGATGAGCGACTGTATAATTCACGATTGTCTCTATCCACCGGGAAGTATTGAGTAAATACTAAATGTCTGACGAAAGCACGCATAGCCTAATCCCGCCCGGAGTCAAACTCCGTGACACACTCCGTGGACATAAAGGCGTCATCTTTCGAGTCGAGTGGTCGCCAGACGGGCATAGACTTGCATCTGGTGGGATTAATGATGGCACTATACGGGTATGGGACTTTCAGGCAGGACAGTTGCTTTGCATACTTGAAGGGCACGTCGGCTCGGTCCTTGGCGTGGCGTGGTCGCCAGACAGCCGAATGCTTGCCTCCGCAGGTAGTGATGGAATCATACAGCTATGGGACGCGTTAACGTGGGAGTTATGTCACACGCTCAAATGTCATTCCAGTCGCGTCCTCAGTTTGGCGTGGTCGCCAGACAGCCGAACGCTTGCCTCCGCAGGTAGTGATGGAATCATACAGCTATGGGACACGTTAACGTGGAAGCTGCACCGGACGCTCGAAAGTTCCTCTACGTTGATTAGGAGCGTGGCGTGGTCGCCGGACGGACACTCGCTCGCTTCAGCGGGCAATAGCAGCACCATTTGGCTGTGGGATGCGTTAACGTGGAAGCTGCACCGGACGCTCGAAAGTTCCTCTACGTTGATTAGGAGCGTGGCGTGGTCGCCGGACGGACACTCGCTCGCTTCAGCGGGCAATGACAGCACCATTTGGCTGTGGGACGCCTCGATTTGGCAGCCTATAATCATCCTTCAAGGTCATACAGGAGCTGTAAAGAATATTGCCTTCTCCTTTAATGGTTTTCTACTCGGCTCGACTTCCAGTGATGAGACCGTCCGGCTCTGGCGTTGTGATACAGGGGAGAATGTGGCGACTCTTGTTGAGCCAATTTCTAAGTCTTGGCCGCCGGGCCTCGCCTTCCATCCGAAAGCGCCTTTTCTTGCTACGCTTGGAGAAGATGACACGGCCATCCGCATCTGGGATATAGATTTTGATGTCATCTTTGGCGCTCCTTCGGTCGCTCCCCGTGTCAGTTATACTAATGCCAAAGTCGTGCTCGTGGGCGAGACGGGTGTGGGCAAGACAGGGTTGGGTGTGCGTCTGGCCGAAGGCGTGTGGCGACCGACGCCCGGCTCGACGCACGGGATGAACGTCTGGCCGCTCTACAGCGAACCAGAGCGTGAAGTGATGTTATGGGATTTCGCGGGGCAGGACGAGTACAAGCTGGTGCATCAGCTTTTCCTTAATGAAACGAATGTCGCCCTGTTACTCTACGACCCTACGAAATCAAACGACACATTCTTTGGCATTGACTATTGGGAGAAGGCGCTCAAGAACGCCGTGCCGGGCGAGGTGCAAAAAATTCTCGTGGCCGCGCGCGTGGATGTAGGCAATGTTCGGATAACTGGGGGCGACATTGAAGCCTACTGTAAGGAACGCGGCTATCTCGCGCACTTTGTAACCAGCGCCGAGACGAATGAGGGCTGCAACGATCTGCGAGCGGCGATCATGGCGACTATTCCGTGGGAACGTTTGCCGAAGACAAGTAGTCCCGAAGTATTCAAACGAATCAAGGACTTCCTTACAGCCGTCCGACAAGGCAACCGCTTACTTGTGCGTGAGCCTGATCTCTTGGCTGAATTCAATACGCAAGCGGGCAATGACGCGCCGACGGAGGATGAGTTCCGCACGGTCATCGGGCACGTTGAGACTGCCGGACTCATCAAGCGCCTCTCCTTTGGCGACTTTGTTCTGCTAAAACCGGAACTGTTGAATGGCTATGCCTCAGATATCGTAGACGGTGCGCGGCGTCACGAACACGGACTGGGCGCGGTACGCAAGGCGGATGTCCTGGACGGGCGCATCAAGCTCAAGGATGAGGGTGGGCTGAAACAGTCGGATAAGATTTTCCTGCTGCACGCGACAATCGAATTATTCCTGAAGCTAGGATTGGCCTTAGAGCAGGACGGCAACCTCGTCTTCCCCTCCAAGTTCAATCGCAAGATGCCGCCGCTTGAGGAAGACCCGGTCGTTGAGGTCGAGTTCACTTTCGAGGGGCCGGTGGAAAACCTCTACACGACGCTGGTGGTGAAGCTTTACTACGGAGGCATCTTTCGTCTCGAAAAGCTATGGAAGAATGCTGCCGAATTTCTCAACGGGCGCGGTCACGTCTGCGGCTTCCAACTGCAACACGAAGGCGAAGGACAAGGCACGCTGAAGGTCTTCTACGCCGAGGGCGTACGCGATGACGACAAGGCGCTGTTCCTTAAAATCGTCGCAGACCATTTTAAGGAGAAGCGCGTCGAGGTCGAGCGGCAGAGGATTTACCGCTGTCCGCACTGCCGCGAGTCTGTACGTGACCGCCACGCTGTTGAGCGGGCGCTAGAGCGTGGGGCGAAGGAGATGCCATGTCTCTACTGCTTCAAAAACTTTCCTCTGCTGGATGCGCTGGAAATACTCTATCGCGACGACGAAAAATTCCTCGCGCAGATCGCGGAGATGGAGAGCCGCGCAGAAGCCAGCATGGAGCGCGGCGGCGAACTCGTTTCGGCGGCGGCGGAATTGCGAACCGAAAACTTTAAGACATGGGCTGGCGGTGTGGACATCGCCACAGTCGCCATTGTCTTCACGGACGTGCTGAACAGCACGGGCTTGAATGTGGAATCCGGCGACGAGCCGTGGCGTCAGGTTCGGGAAGCTCACTTTGCGCGCGCCAAAGAACTCATCAAGCAGGGGCGGGGCTACCTCGTTAAGACTATCGGCGATTCCGTCATGGCAGCATTCCACAGCGCCGCTGATGCGCTGGATTTTGCACTCGCCTTACATCGTCAGACAGGCCACGAGTCAATTAATATTCGCGCGGGGGTTCACATCGGCCCGGTGGAAGTCACCGACGGCGATGCTTTCGGTCAGCAGGTGAATATGGCGGCGAGAGTCGAGGCTAAAGCTGAAGGCGGCGGTATTTGGGTCAGCGCTCAGGTCAAGGAAGATATTGACAGCCTGCGTGCATCAAAGCACAGTCAACTCAAATGGACGGAACACCCAGGCGAGGAACTCAAAGGCTTCCCCCGAAAGTGTACGCTCTGGTCGGTTGAGTTATAGAAGTAGGTAGGTTAACAATTTTATTGTTCGTGAGCATTTGTCTATGGCTTTCATCATTTCACTGACTCTCGCCTGGTCGTCTCTAGCTGCTTCTGCCTTCGCGCCTATCCCGTTTGGGCGAGCAAATCTCGAAGCAGTTTCTTTTCCATCATCCCTTCAACCGCAAGACAATGAGCTGGCGAATGTGCGCCGACTCGACCGCGAGGGGCGAGGGGCGGACAAAAGGCTGGCGCAGTTGTCTGCGGCTGAGCATGTCCGGCGCGCGGGCGTTTACCTGACCAATCGCGCGTTTGCGGAAGCGCGTGAGCATTTTCAAACGCTCATCGAACGCTACCCGGAAGACGTGAACGTCCCGGCGGCGCTCTACGGCATCGGTCGCTCGTATTTTCAGATGCGCGGCTACGCAGAGTCGCTTCCCTTCTTTGAGCGGCTGGCGCGAGATTACGGGCAGACGAAGGAAGGCCGCGAAGGTCTCTACTCTCTGGCTTCCGCGTTTTTGCGGCTGGGACGCGCGACAGAAGCGGCGGCGCGCTACCGCGAGTACACCGAACGCTTCCCCGCAGGCGAGCGCATCGAGTTCGCTTACCTGAACGTGATAGATAGCCTGCGCGAAGCCGGACGCCCGCAGGACGCCATCACCTGGGTGGCGCGCACGCGTGAGAGGTTTGCGGGAACGCCGACGGCAACGAATGCTCTGTTTGCGCGTTTGCGACTGGACGTGGCGGGCGCGGATTGGCAGCGAGCGATTCAAACGGCTGATGAGCTACGCACCAACGCTTTCTCGCGCAAGGTGATGACCACCCCGGATGAGGTTGCTTATCTCAGGGCTTACAGCACGGAGCGCGCGGGGCGAGTGGAGGAAGCGACTAACGCTTACCTCGCCATCCCCGACCGAGCGGATTCATATTACGGCTGGCTGGCGACAAGAAGACTGCTCGCGCTCAATAGTCCGGCAAGGCGCGTTCAGATAAATGATCGCGCCGGGCGCGTCAAGGCTCAAATCAATTCGACGGCCAATCTCTATCCGGCTATGTACCGCGAAGCGATCCTGCGAGAAGCGAGCCGTCGCAGGGTTGACCCGCGTCTGGTGCTGGCAATCATGCGGCAGGAGAGCGGCTTTCGACCGCGCGCCAAATCACCCGCCGCCGCGCGCGGGCTGCTGCAACTGACGATTGACACGGCGACGAGATATGCGGCGCACGTCGGCTTGAACAACCTCAGAGACGAAGACCTCTATCGCCCCGAAACGTCCATCCTTCTCGGCAGTGAATATCTGGCGGACCTCTCGCGGCAGTTCCCGGATTTGCCGGAAGCGGTCGCGGCGTCTTACAACGGCGGCGAAGACAACGCCGCGCGCTGGGTCAACCGCGCCGGAGGACAGCGCGACCCCGGAGTCTTCACAGCGGAAGTCGGCTTTGACGAAACCAAGAACTATGTTTACAAGGTGATGGCGAACTATCGCGCCTACCAGCAGCTTTATACCAACGATCTTCGACCGAGCAGGTAATCGCAGGAAGGAAATCTAATCAACGGAAGCGGCCCTGTCATTTTCGCTTTAGCCTGAATTTCGGTGGCCGCTCTGTTATTTTCATCCGCCCATCTGCCCACCCTTCAGCGGGACCAAATTCTCTCACCATCTCGCCCTTCGTGTAGCCCGGCACTACAGGCGGTCCCACGACGTAGTTGTCCTCCGGTAATTTCTCGTTAACTTTTAACGTCTCGTTAACTTGAATCACCTGACCCTGCGTTGCGACCGGAATCAGAGGCCGCTCCCGCAAGCCTGTAGCCGCCAGGATTCCGGCGAAGAAGCTCAAGGTGGCGGAAATCGAGGCGCTGGCAATTCGTGACAGGCGACGCTTGAGAGCGCGTAAACCGACGGGACAATTTTTGGTCAGGATAGTTCCGTCGGCCCTCCGGTAGTAGCGAACGCAGAGCCGCCCTTCCGCCTGAGAGACGAGCCGCTCGGCATCGCTCTTCGACATTGCTGAGAGATTGTAGACGTTCAAACTGCATTGGCCGCAGAAGCGCACACGCTCATTTCCAACCATGTTATCCCAGCCCACGTTGCACGGAGCAGCGACCGTGACGTGGTCAAGCGGGCTATCGCATTTCCTCATCAGCCACCTCCAAACGAATCCATCAGCCAAATGTGCGAATCCAATCCCGGCGAATGATTAGACGCGGGATGAAATGGATTGTTCCACCAATCGAAAAGGTGAAAGCCATTTATGGCTCAGGGCTAAAACCTCTATCCTCAAACCCGGTCGCGCGTTCGCGGCGTCTGAGCGCATCCTGTCGCGGATAGCGGCGCGGGAAGATGCCCAGCCGAACGAGCGCGTCGCGGTATTCGTAGCGAATGGTCACCTCACCGACCGCACGCGGCTGCAAGTCGAGATTCACCCAGCGCACGTCGTTATGGACGTTGCGGCCAATCCCGGTCGCTGCCGATTCGTCGTCCGGTCTCGGATAGGCTTCCGCACTCTTCGCTCCCGCGCCTGCTCGTCCCTGCGTTGAAGGCGCGTCGGCTCTGCGCTTGCTCTCGTTACGATCAACCCCATCTTCTTCATAGCGTCGCGGGTGTCGCGGTGGCGGCACGATGACGACCGATTCTTTCTCGCGGAAGAAGACGGCTGAGATGACGCCCAAGTTGGCAGTCTGTCCCAGCTTTGCGCCGTAGGAATCGCGCTCCGTCGTGAAATAGAAGCGGCGGGCGCGCGACGAACTCATCTGCCAGCCGCTGATGGTAATCGTCTGATACGGCCCGATCACCCACTTGCTCGCCTCCCACCCGGTCGTGCGGCGCGCGTCAATCGTGTTCATCCCGTCCACCGAGAGAGCCACTGCGACGCGCACGCCCAAAGGGTTTCTGATACGCAGCGCATACTCTGCGCCTTCCAGCGCCTCCACGTAATGACGCCCACGCGCGGCGTACTCTTCGAGCGACTGGCCATCCACCAACACCTCGACCTCAAATCCTCCGCGGGTCTCCACCGCAGGCTCAGGCTGAGGCTGAGGAGCTTTGACCGTGACGCTCGCGCCCGCCAGCGTTTCAACAGGCGCGAAGATTAAAGCTCCGGCCAGAATCAGACCGACGGCGGCGGCGGAGATAAACGTTATGGCTGCTTTCTTCATTTCTTCCTCCACATTTTGCGAAAATCAAAGGGCGGCTGTTGGCTGAACGCCCGACGGGGCTTTTTCTTGCAGCTAATTTCCCCTGCGCGCACGCTATTTCCGGCCTTTACCCTCATCGCGTGGCTGTTTTAGAGGCCCATCTTGTGGTATAGATTAGGCGAGCCAGTAGTTCAATCAGGCTCGCTCTACCTGCAAGTTCGATCAAATTTCTCGGTGTCCCTCCTTGAGCAAAAGGGGCTGATAGCTCTTTTAGCCGAAAAGAAAAGCTATTTTTGATGGTTGGAGGGTGAAGACTAACTGATGGCACAGAACTTAGCGACAAGAGGGGCGACTGAGGCGCGACCGGGATCGTTTTATGACAGAATCGCCAGCCTCTATAACCTGACCTTCAAATTCAACGGCTACGGGCGTTCTCTTCATCAATATCTACGCACTCATCCGATTCCACTCTCCTCTGACGCCAAGATTCTGGACGCCGGATGCGGCACGGGGCTGCTGACCATCGCACTGCTCAAGGCGCTCGATCTGCCTGTCAGGATTACGGCCATAGACCTCTCCGGCTCTTCAATCGTGACGGCGAAAAAGGCTGTCGAAGAGAATGCCGGGCGCGCCGACAAGGTCTGGTTCACACAGGCGAACGTGCTGGCGCTACCCTTCGCAGACAATTCATTCGATTTCGTGGTGACGAGCGGCGTGCTGGAATACGTCCCCCTGCGTGAAGGATTCGGCGAACTATCGCGCGTACTCAAACGCGGCGGCTACATTCTCCATCTTCCCGTCAGGCCGTCTCCCGTCAGCAAGATGCTCGAAGTCATGTTCCGCTTCAAAGCTCATCACCCACGCGAAGTCGCCGAAAACACACGCCGCTATTTCCGCGTCGTCAAGCATTACCGCTTCCCGCCGCTTCATCCCATCGGCTGGTCAAAAACCGCTGTGCTGGCTCAGAAAAAATAGTGGAACAGACATTCCTGTCTGTCGTTGAGCGCGTCAGCGCGAATACTCTATAAGCAAAAAGAGCGTGGCTTTCGCACGCAAGATGGTCGTCTCGCCTTATTTAACCGGCACGAGTTTCAAAATCCTATCATCATCGCTCGCTGGCGAGCCGCGCCCGTCTTTGTTTGACGTGGAGAAATAGATCGCTCCGTCCGGCCCTTCCGCCACGTCTCGAATCCGCCCGTACTGTCTTTCAAGCAAGCGTTCCTCACTGACTACTCGTCTTCCATCAAGCACAACTCGAATGATCGTCTGCCCGCGCAGGTTCCCGAAAAAGAAGTTGCCGCGAAACTGCGGGAACGCTGCGCCGCGATAGAACGTGCCGCTCGCGGGCGCGATGGCAGGCGTGTATTCCAGCAGCGGCGATTCCATCCCGGCGCGCGAATCTTTGTGATGAACAATCGGCCAGCCGTAGTTTTTCCCCTTTTCGATGATGTTGACTTCATCGCCGCCGCCCGGCGCGTCGCCGCCCGACGGCCCATGCTCAGTCTCGAAAAACGTATTGCTGCCCGGTTGATAGTCCAAGCCCTGCGGGTTGCGATGCCCGTAGGTCCAGATTTCGGGACGCGCACCCGTTTGTCCGACGAACGGATTGTCGGAAGGGATTGTGCCGTCGTCGTTGAGGCGCAGAATTTTCCCGCCGAGCGAATCGAGCTTTTGCGCGGTTTGGGGTTCGGTCGCGTCGCCCGTCGTTATATAGAGTTTGCCGTCAGGCCCAAAGCGCAAACGGCATCCGGCATGAAACTGCGCTGCCGGAATGTCTTCGATAATCAATTTCCGATCTACCAGACTCGTGCCCGTTTCCCGAAAGCGCACGACGCGCACGCGCTGACCATCGCCGCCGCTGTTGTAAGCATAAGCAAGATAGAGAAAGCGATTCGACGCAAACTGCGGGTGAAGCGTGAGTCCCATCAAGCCGCTCTCGCTTCTCGATTCAACATCCGAGATGATGAAGAGCGGTTCAGGGCGCAGACGCCCCTGCTCAATCACGCGCACACGTCCCGGTCGCTCCGTAAAGATGATACGGTTATCCGGCGCAAAGCTGATTGACCAGGGAACCTGAAGACCACCCACAACAGTCTCGACGCGAAACTGCACCGCGCCGTCAGACGTGCTGGCAGTTTCCCCCGCTCCTTTTCCCGGCGGCGCTTGACTGCAAGCCAACGCCAGACTGAAAACTAAAGTTGAATAAAAGATGCGTTTCATCTCGCTCCCCCTTGATTGTTTTTCGACCTTAATAACGAAAGGCGGCGCATGGGAAAACTCGCCGCCTTCGAAACTGAACCTGGAGTTCCCTAACCTATTAGACGCAACTCAGTGGGAAATATATTCATGCAGAAGCTTTAATTCGTCGCCCTGCTCGTTGACCTCTACGCGCAGGATGTCGCGCATCGAGAGCATCCCGACCCAGCGCTCGCCTTCGACGACTGGCAGATGGCGGCGGCCAATCATTTCCATCCTTTCAAGCGCTTCCTCCGGCGTGTCCGTCATCTCGATCACCGCCTGCACCTTGCTCATCGCACCGCTGACCGGCACGTTCGCCGGGTCAAGGCGCGGGAGGACGATGCTGTTCAGCAGATCACGCTCGGTTAAGAGTCCGATCAAACGCCCATCTTCGTCCAGCACGCAGACGCCGCCGACCTTACGCTGCGCCATATACTCTGCCGCTTCCAGCACGGTCACATTCTCCCGCACGGAATATGGCTCGCGGTCGCGTATCACATCCCTGATCGTAATCATGGCATGTCCCCCCGAAATATTCTGAAAGAGCGTGCGGCTATTATAAATCAAGCGGACTTTTCTTGTCTTCACTCAAAGAGCAAGCCCTGCGCCGATGGCCTGCGGAAAGACTTGCTCCTGCGGGTTTCATACGTCCCACTCTCCTGCCGGTTAAAGCCCAATCGCTGGCAGTAGAGACGAAACAATCGCTCCTGAGCCTGCCAGTATTCGCCCTTGCCACGCATACGATCACCGAACTCGCTTGAGTTTAATTTTCCATCGCGCGCCTCTCGTATTCGATTAAGCACGCGTTGCGCTTTCAATGGCAACTTCTCACGCAAGCGTTGCTCGAAATATTCCGCGACGCTGCCGGGCAAACGCAGCATTGACATAAAAGCTTGACGCGCGCCTGCTTCTTTCGCACGCTTGAGCAGTTCGGGCGTATCAACGCTCAGGCCCGGAATGACGGGCGCAATCCCGATTCCGACTTCTATCCCCGCTTCCGCCAGTTCCTTCATCGCTTTGAAACGCGCATCGGGCGAGGGCGCAAATGGTTCGACCGCACGCGCCGTCTCGTAATCCGCAAACGGAATGGTGAAGAAGACGTTCGCCGACGCCTCACGCGCAAGCTCAGCAATCAGGTCAACGTCTCTGCGAATGAGCGCCGACTTCGTAACGATGCTGATGGGATTGCGAAACTCCAGACAGACTTCAAGGCAGCGGCGCGTCAACTTGTAATGAGCTTCGAGCGGAACATACGGGTCTGAGGTGAAGGAGAAGACGAGCGGCTCGCCCCGCCAGCTACGACGCATAAACTCCGCGCGCAACAATTCCGGCGCTTTAATTTTCGCCACAATCTTGCGCTCAAAGTCCGTGCCCGCGCCGTAGCCTAAGTATTCATGCGTCGGACGGCTGAAACAATACGTGCAGGCGTGGGCGCAACCGCGATAGCAATTGACGGAATAATCGAAGCCGACATCAGGGCTATTATTGTGCGTGATGATCGAGCGCGTTTCCGTCTCTTCAAAAACTTCGACGCGCGCTTCGGGCGGCTCGCCGAGCCATTCAACCGTGTGCGTGAGCCAGGGATTGGGCGGATTTTCGATATAACGCATGTGGATGAGTCACCATGAGGCGTCGCGTTGAATGGGTTATAGGTTGTTAGGCTCCGTCATCTGTTGAAGGAGTTGGTGTGTTATCAGCCAGTGCAGTGCTCAATTTTCGCCGCGACAATTCCTTATCAGCTAAAGCCATTTTCCCTTCTAATAAGCTCTCCTCACTAGAAGACATTGTTATCAACCATCGCGCCTCTAGTCGATAAAAATACCTTTCAAGCTCTGACGTGCTCATAGCCACCATTTCATCTTCAGAGACATCGTAAATCTTTTTTGCTTTGACCCAAATAGTAGTTTCATCTTCTGGTTTGGGTGCAGTTGGTGTCTGATGAGGTCGAGTTAAGGGACGCACAAGATTAAGTATCTCCTCCAAAAGTGCTCGGTCGGGTCGTTGAGGTGTCGATGCGCCTTGTGTTAGGGGAATACTTTGAAGTTGCCTTTCCAGACTAGGCCACCAGATTTCAAACAGCCTTTCTAGTCTATCATTTTCAAGTTTTGCCTCTCGAACATCATTTATGCTCTGTAGGAGTTTCTGCGTCCCTGCTTTATCTGCATCAACACCTTGAAATTGAGCCAAAGGATACTCTACGTCAGTTTCGCTAACAGTTAGGCGGTAAGGTACGACGCGTGAATTTTTAACTATCTTGGCTAACGAGCCTGCTTCAAAGAGCAACCACGCAGAACTAAGGTTTTCAGGTGTGAGACACAATATACCAAAATTTGTAGATTCAAGCTCATTATCTAAATCGTTACTCCATCTTGATCCAGCGTTTATGTCATGATCGGACATCCATGTCTGTACATCTATAAAGACATCACCAAGCCATGACTTCAAAGCTGCTGCTACTATCTTACTGCGGTCACCTGACCAACTGATGAATATTTTCATACATTACCTCACGGGAAATTTAGGAGACTAACTCCTTACGTAGTGCCACGCGGCAGCACGGACTCGATGCTGTGAAGCAGCACGAAGACCTGCTCCGGCGCGCCCTCTGCACCCTTGACGCTGAGCGCCACGTAATCGTTGGTGATTTCCGTGATCGTTCCTTCGTAGAGGCCGCCGGACATGGTCTTGATGCTAATGGCCTGCCCTCTGTAGCGTCTCAGCATATTTTCGATGTGCTGCATCGCCATCTCAGCTAGTCTCCTTCATCTGTTCTTCGTCCACCCACGTGACGAAAAAGAATCTGTACTTGTCAGGGTCTTCAAGGGTGAGAAAGCGCCCGCCCCAGCCTTCGTCCGCGGGCGGCGCGACAAACACCTTGCGCTCTTTCAGTTCTTCGTAATAAACGTCAACGTCCGTAACGCCGACAAAGAAATTCACCCCGCGCCCGCGCCTGAGCATCGTTTCCAGTTGCTGCACGAGCGTCAGTTTCAAACGCCCTGCGCGCAACGTCGCCATCGGCGGCTCGGATTCGGGAGTGTGCGTTTCCAGTTGGAAGCCGAGTTGTTCCTGATAGAACGTGACGGATTCCTCAAGGCTGTTGATTTCCAGAAAAAGCAGATCGAGTCCGGTGAAGCTCATTATCGTCCTTCGTTCGCAGAGGAGAATATAGACAGGATTAACAAGATGGACAGGATGAAAAGAAAAGATTCAAGCTCGCTTGTCCTGCCTTCTTTTCTTAATCTTGCTAATCCTGTTAATCCTGTCTATTCCTTCTCGCTTTTATCAGTGCACTCTTAGCGGCTACCTGAGAACCAGATAAATCCCGTAGCCACTACTCAACAGCACAGCCCAGAACATCACTTCCAGCGTCACACCGAGCCAGCGGCGCGCGTGTTTTTGCTGATCTTCAATCCGGCGAAGTGCTCCGTGAGCCATGATGAGTCCGACGACCACCAAACACACAGCGAGGACAGCCAGCGGCCAGAGAAACCAGATCCATTGAAACCTGACGAGCAGGGCCAGCACCAATCCTGCGCCGATGAAGAGCAGCGCGCCCAAACTCTGTCCGGCGGCTGCATCCACTTCGAGCGGCGACGAGGTATAAATTGCGGTGGGTGCTTCGCTGGCGGGTTGCTGTCGCTCAGCGTCATAAACCCGGCGTGCTTCTTTATCTTTCAGCACGCCGTAAGCCTCGTTGAGAGACTTCATCTCTTCTTCGTCGCCGCCCCTGTCCGGGTGATGCTGCACGGCCAGCCGTTTATAGAGACGTTCGATATCGCCGGGCGACGCATCTTCGTCCGCGCCCAGAATAGAATAGTAGTCTTTGCTTGAATCAAACTGTTTCACTCAGGTGTGAGATTGTAGATTTGCGATTTTAGATTTGCAATTCAAATCGGAAAGAGGCAGCGCCTGTGCTACTCTAAATACTCAAAGGCAGGTTAAGAAATCGTGGCACAATCATTCGCTCCGGGGGACGATCTCATCTTTCAGCTCGAAAGCGGCTTCGGGCTGCTGCGCGTGCTGGCTGTAGAAGAGCGCGAACCGGAAGGAACAATCTGGCATCTGCTCGCCTATGAAGAGTTGTTTCCCGATGTCGAGGCAGCCGAGGCAGCGCTTGCCGAACCCGGTGCTCTTCACGTGCGACAAGCCCACATGGCGTTGACAGACCGGGCATTCGAGCGCACGCCCGCAGCGCGGCTGGGGAATCGCCCGGTGACCGATGATGAACTGTCGGCTTATAGAAACTGGCAGGAGCGCGGAGGCGCGGTGTCGGATCGCTCTGCGCTATTGATGCTGGGGCTGCGTTGAATCGAAGAATTAGCAGGGATGGACAGGATTAACAGGATAATCACTATTAAGGAAACAAGACGGGTCAAGTAAGCTTGATGTTATTTTATATCCTGTCTATCCTGTCCATCCCTGCTAATTCTGTCTAAATATAAACATGAGAAAAATGCTGGTGAACATTTTGCGGCGCTCGCTCGTCCTCGCGTTGCTGCTCGTTTCATTCTTCACGCTGGCGCTGGCCGAGCGGCGCGAGCGCCTTGTGGATGCCTGGCGTCCGACGCATTACGACGTTTCGCTCAGGCTCAACGATCAACTGACGGAGATAACCTATGCGGAGACGGACATCGCCATCGAAGTCTTGAAAGCGCCACTCAGTGTGATTGATCTGGACTTCGGCCAGATGACCATTGACTCTGTCAAATACATGAACGCGCCCGTTCGTTTTGAGCAAGTGGGCGGTAAGCTCAATGTCTATCTTCCCCGACCGATGAACAAGAACGACGTGTTTACCATCGAAGTCGCCTATCACGGGCGACCAGCCGAGGGCTTAACTCTCACGACGGACAAAGCGGGAAAGCCTTCGGCGACGGGCGACAACTGGCCCGACCGCGTCCATCACTGGATACCCTGCCTCGATCATCCTTCGGCGAAGGCCACAGTCAACTTCAACGTCACCGCCCCGGCGCGCGACACCGTCGTTGCCAACGGGCAATTCGTCTCGACGCGCAGCAATCCTGATTCGACGCGTACCTGGGTCTACACGGAAGCGCGCCCCATTCCGCCTTACTGCATGATTATCGCCGTCGGCGAGTACGCACAATCGCAACTGCCGACGAACACACGCACGCCGCTCACGTATTACGTTCCGCTGACGGACAGAGACGTTGCCGGGCGAGGCTTCAACTCCGCCGCACCCACGCTTCAGTTTTTCAGCGAAAGGGTTGCGCCCTACCCTTACGAGAAACTGGCGTTGATTGTCGGCGCGACGCGCTATGGCGGGATGGAGAATTCAAGCGCGATTGTTTTCTCAGGCACACTCTTCAATACACCTCTGGACTCGCAGCCGCTGAGTCGCAGATTCAATGTCCGGCGCGGGCTGGTCGAAGTCACCGCGCACGAGATAGCGCACCAGTGGTTCGGCGATTCCGTCTCAATCAAAACGTGGTCAGACCTCTGGTTGAGCGAAGGCTTCGCCACCTACTTTGCGGCGCTCTTCGTCGAGCGCTTCGAGGGCCAGGAGGCATTCCGCGAGTTCATGCAGCGAGCGGCCAGAACTTACTTTGCGTATGAGCGGGGACGGCGCGCGCCGATTTATGACACCGAAACGGAAGACCTGATGAAGTTGCTCAACGGGAACAACTACCAGAAGGGCGCGTGGGTGCTTCACATGCTGCGCGGGCTTTTGGGCGACGAGGCGTTCTTCAGAGGCATACGAGATTTTTACCTCAAACATGAAGACAGGTCGGCTTCGACTGAAGATTTGCGCGCGGCGCTTGAGCGGTCATCCGGAAAGAATTTGAAAGAGTTCTTCGCGCGCTGGGTGTATGGGAGCGGGCATCCTCGTTATGAAGCGTCCTGGTCATGGCGAAAGGCGAGAGGAGGGCGCGGCACGCTCAAGATTCATCTTCGACAGACACAGGAAGACGCACCCTTTCTGACTCCGCTGCCGGTGGAGATTGTCACGGAAAAAGGAATCCAACACGCGATGTTCACACCCGGTGATAGGGAGACAAGTCTCTTCGTTCCGCTTTCAAAGAGACCCGTAGACGTGCGGATAGACCCGAATGAAACGATTTTGAAAGAGCTTGTCGTGCGCCAGGAACCTTAATCAAGGCCCGAAGCGCTGACGATATTCAGCGGAGTTGAGGAAGCCGTTTATCATAATCCGATAATCCCCGCCGGTATTGTTCATCGTCTGAATCCAGTTCAAGTAGGAAATATCGGCGGAGCGACGCAGGTAGCCGAAGTACTGCATAATCACGAACGCTTCGTTGTAATACTTGTTATAGACCTCCGTACTCTCCACCAATGCACGCAAGACCTGCCCTCTCGTCATCGACCCATTCGTCAATGCCGTTATCCATGTCTGTCGGCTCGGATGATTTGGTAATCCGACAGTTTGCAACAGTGCATCCACATAACTGGTCGGGTCAGTCAATGCTCCGTACTTAGTCTGGAAGTCACTCCGAGTCATGAACTCATTAACGAAGGCGACCTTGTTCTCTTCCAACTGCTGAGCGGAGAGAAAGCCACTGACTTTAGCGAAATCTGGCATGAACTCGTCGTAGAGTGGAATCCGTCCCACCGCTGAGTAGAAACGGTAGATGAGATAGCCACGATCCTGGAACTCTGGAGAACGGAAGAACCCTGCTGAGACTTCAATGCGGTCGCAGTAGTTACCGTTGGCGTCCTTGCCGGAGGGTGGGCAGCCATTGAGGATGGCTTGCCAGCCTGCATAGCCTGCGGGGTCTGGTTCACGACCGAGAAAGTCTATGTAATGTTGACGGACGAAGAACGCCGTCTGGTCTATCGGGTTCGCTCCGGTGGTGGCGTCATTGTCCGTAATCGTAATCGTGGCCGTCGCATTTGAACCCAGGCTCGCCCCGCCGGGATTGCTCAACGTCAGCGTCAGGCTCTCCGTGCCTTCACTGTAAGCGTCGTCCACCACAGGGATAAAGATGGTCTTCGAGGTTTCCCCGGCAGCGAAGCGCAGCGTACCGACGACCGTCGCATAATCGCAACGCGAAGAGGCCATCCCCGTCACGCTGCTACAGCCGTTGAGTCCTGAGCCATCCGACGTGGCGTAATTTATTGTCACCGCGCCCGACGTGTTGCCCGTGCGGTTGACGACGATTGCGGCACTGCCGATGGCTTCTCCCACCGTGTAGCTCGAAGCCGTGAGTTGAAGACTGTTGGCGGCTGTGATCTGGTAGACCGCCCCGTTTGAGAGCGAGACGATGTAGAGATTACCGTCCAGGCCCGTTTGGATGTCGGTCGTGACGCCGAAGTTTTTCCCTATCAGCAGGCTTTCACTTTCGGTGATGTCGAACTTGTCCAGATTGTCTGCCACCGTGTCCTGCAAGCGCGGGTCGCTCATATTAATTCTCAAGCGGTCGCCGGACAGTTTCAGCCGGAACAGGTAGCCGTTGTAGAGCGTGGTGCGGGATGCTCCGACGAACAAATCGCCTTCAAACTGCGCGCCCAACGCCGTCCCTCTGACGAAGCCGATGGGCGAAGGAGCGACCGCGTACTTCCAGCTAAACTCAGGCTCTCTGTACTGCGCGCCGGGAAGCAGGTAGAGACGCGCCAATGCCTGCGCGGGCGTGTCGGCAAGCAAGGTCGGTGACCAGCGATTCTGTTGCAGGCCGCCGGGGCGATTAACTTCGATTGATTTGAACTCACTGATGCGGCTCGAAGGCCCCATCACCTGAATCCAGCCGCCGTTGAAGCCTGCCGTGACACGATTGATTTCATCAAAGGCATCGTCGCCGTTCTCCTGTGTCCAGAGATTGCCGGAGAGTGGGTCGAAGGCCATCCCGAAGCTGTTGCGAACTCCGTAGGCGTAAATCTTCTTGATGTTCGCAGCAGCCTGGCCGCTCAATCCCGCGTTGGCGTTGAAGAAAGGATTATCGGTCGGCGTTGTCCCATCGTCATTGAGTCGCAGGATTACTCCGGTCAGGTGCGCGTCGTCAGGCTCAGGCCCGCCGAACTGATCGTCAGGGACAGGCCCGCCGCTCGTGATATTTTGCAACAGCCCACGCCTGCCATTGTCGCCCATGATGATGTAGAGCTTGCCGTCCGGCCCGAAGCGCAGGACGCCGCCGTTGTGATTGCCGCGCGAGGGCTGTCCCGAATCGGCCTGTAGTGCGCGCAGGCGAATGAGATTGCGGTCGAGCGAGAGAGTCGCGCCGTTCCAGATGAAGCGGTCAACGCGGTTACCAAGCAAGGGAATCTCGTCAATGTTGCTCGTGTCCACGCCCGTGCTGCTCTCAGTCCAGTAAAGATAGACGTAAGGCGTTGTGGGGAAGTTGGGATGAAGCGCGATTCCGAGCAGGCCGCGCTCGGAGGCGTTGTTGACCGCAAGATCGGCGGCAGCGGTCGCCTGCAACTGCCCGTTGAAGACGCGCTGCACCTTGCCCGTCGCTCTCTCAAGAACAAAAAACTCGTTCGCGCTCAGAAAGGCCATGCTGGTCGGCTGGTTGAGGCCGCTCACGATTGTTTTGACCGAAAGATTCTGATCCAGCACGAGAGGCGCTGCGACTTGCGGGTCAACGATGGTGTTGACCGTCGCAGAATTGTTGCCCGCGTCCGAATCTGCTTCCGCGCCCGTCACGCTCGCCGTATTGGTTATCTGTCCGGCGACGGTCGGCGTGACGTTGATGGTCACAACCGCGCTCGCGCCGTTCGAGAGTGCGCCGAGGTTGCAGTTGACTGGCCCGGTTCCGTTGCAAGTGCCTTGCGTGGCCGAGGAAGAAACGGAAGTAACATTGGCGGGCAGCGTGTCCGTGACGACGACGTTGGTCGCGGCAGCCGGACCGTTGTTCGTGACGGTGATTCTGTATGAAAGCGTTGTGCCGACCGTTGCCGGATTGGGCGAGCCTGTCTTGACGAGCGAAAGATCGGCGCTTGATGAGCTAACGACCTTTAGGGAAACAATAGCCGTGTGCTGAAGGCTGCCGCTGATTGCCGTGATGGTCAACGGGTATGTGCCGACGGGTGTCGCCGCGCCTGTCATCACTGTCAACGCCGAAGATTTCGCTGTCGCGTCTGTGATGTTGACGATTGATGGATTGAAGATGTGGGTTGCCCCGGTGGGCAGCCCCGTGATGCTGAGGGCGACTTGCCCGGTGAATCCGTTGGAAGGCGTCAGCGTCAGGTTGTAGTCGGCGTTGCCTCCGGGCGCGACCGTGCGTGAAGGCGGAGTGGCCGCGAGTTGAAAGTCTGCCACCGCCGCAGCCGCCTGTGTCTGGGCGAAGGTGAAATAGACATAGTCGCCGGAGGTATTGCCGTCGTTGTTAGCCTGATTGCCCGCGACATAAAACGTGACCGGCCCGACGTTGGTCGCGGGCGCGGTCCAGTTGAATGTCCAGCTTGCGCCGCCCTGCTGACCTTGGAAAGTTCCATCCAGACAACCTGAGCCTGCTCCAGAACAATGCTCAATGTACTGACGGCTGCTGCCTGGGCCTTGATTGTCCAGAACCTTAGTCCGCCCACTGGTGTCTTGCAGGTTTCCGGCTTTCGAGTCGGCATCGTCGAGCGCGGTTAACTGAAAGCCCCAGCGCAGCCGGGTCGGATCGGCGTTGGTGTGCGTGACGGTGATCGGGTAGGTCTGCCCCGGCACGTAAGATTGCGGCGCGTTGATCTGGATGTTGCCTGTGCCTGCGTCCGGCTGCGGCAGGTGGCATTCCGCGCAGTCGAACTCTCCCGGCGCATGTGTGAATCCGGCGGGTGGGCCGGAGGAATAAGCGCGGACAGTCCTGTTAGCGAAATTGTCGGTGATTAAATAAGCGCCGAACCCGGCCAGAAAAAGGAGCAGGGCGAGGAGTTTTATTTTGTCTTTCTTCTGCATCACAGCCGGTGGGTGTTGCTCTCTTAATTCCTTTTACTTGAGTGTTAGATGAATTGCTGTTCACCACAGAGACACAGAGGACACGGAGGATGCACAGAGATTTGAAATTTCAGATTCCTAATCTGGGATTGTCTTTACTCTGTGCCCCCTCTGCGTCCTCTGTGTTTCTGTGGTGAATCTTAGTCTCCATCACACTCAACCAAAGAAGCTCACATCAAAAATCCCAGGTTCGATGTCGCAAAGCGACCGATGAACGGAAACACGGAAGAGACCTGTGAGCTTGTCAGCCCGAACCACGACGCGAGCGTTGCGCCGTACTGTTCGATGGAGGTAGTCGGTATCCATCGCCCGCGCGGGCTGGAGCCTGAGTCCGTATCGTCAGGGCCGCCCAGAGCAAGCGTCGGGTACGTGCCATAGAAATCGCCGCCGCGCACCGCGCCACCCAGAATGAAGGCGTGATTGCCCCACGCGTGATCCGAGCCAACCGCGCCAGCGCCGGAGCCTGCGGGCTGGAACGTGCGCCCGAAATCCGAGAGCGTAAACGTCGTCACTTGCTGAGACAATCCCTGCGCGACCGTCTCATCATAGAAGGCTTTCAAAGCCTGGCTGATCTGCGTCAACAATCCATTCTGCCCGTTAATCTGTCCGCTGTGATGATCGAAGCCGCCGAGCGAGCAGAAGAAGATTTGCCGCTTGAGACTGAGCGCGGGCTGCGCCTGATTAGCTTTGATGAGCCGCGCGACCTGCTTCAATTGATTCGCCAGCGTCGTGTTCGGAAAGATGGTCGTCACTTCAAACGACGCGGAATTGCTGAGTGCCTGACTGGTAGTCAGCGCCTGCGCCGACACGTCGCTCGCAGCCTTTATCAAACGATGCTCGGTATCGAGCGCGCGTATCTGATCGAACGCACGGCTACGAGCATCCGTTGACGGCGGGAAAGTATAGCTGTTCAGTACCAGCACCTGATTGAGCAGCGTCGGCGCGGGCGAAATGGCAAGCGGGCGCGTCGTCTGGCCCGTCGTAAAAAGACTCGTGCCCGCGAGCGAAATCACCATCGGCAGCGGCGCGTTGCCGTTGACGCCGAACATGATGTCGGAGGTTCGTCCGCCCCAGCCCGAATCGCCCGGAACGTTTGAGACGGACGTTTGCTGCTGCGTCACCTGATCCGAATGGGAAAAGAGTTGATAAGGACGCTTTGACGGGCTTGATTGATACTGCGATTTCGTCAACGGCTCGTTGAGCGTGCCGACGTTGCACAGCACGGCCAGCTTCTGCTGGTCAAAGAGCGACTTTAGTTCAACCATGCCGGGATGCAAACCGAATTTCCGCCCGCCCGTGCTGATGGGGGAGATTTGATTGAGGCTCGCCTGCGCGATGGCCAGTTGCGATGCGCCGCGCACGGCGCTGTAGCCGCCCGGATTGTTGTAGTCGTCGTAGGGAATGACTGTGTTGTTACCGTCGTTGCCGCCGCTCAGAAAGACACAGACGAGCGCCTTGTAATCGGTGACCGCGCTTTGAGCCAGCGCGTTAATCATGCCGAAGCGTTTGAGGCCAGCGGCCATAGCGGTCGCGCTGATGAGCGCGCAGCCCGAATGTCGTAAAAAATCTCTGCGTGATGGTGCCATGAGTGTTATCTCTCTATCTGGTACTGGGAAGAACTCGCCACAAGGTAAACAGCCATCCGTGCGCGCGACAAAGTATTTGTGGCCGACACGGTAGAGACCGCCGTGATGATGCTGGTCTTCATGCCCGGCGACATGGTGTTGTGCATCATCAAACGATCAAGCTCGTTGACGAGGGCTGTCGGGTCGGAGGCGAGCGCCACTAAAGCCGTCAGGGGAACTTGCGTACCCGTCGGCGCATTCGTGCCCGGCGCAATTCCGTTATTGAGAATCGTGTTGACGAAATTTGCGCGCCGGAGCGACGTGGTAGTTGAGAGGATGCCAAACGCGGGGCCAGCGAGATTTGTGCCGGGGATAACGTAATCCGCCGGGTAATAGTTGAAGACTGTCGGGGGACGAAACACGTCCTGATCGAGGGTGGACGAGTTCGGATTCAGATAACCGTCGCTCGGCGAACTCGTCGCGCGCAGGATGTTCGTGATGAACTGAGCAGGCTCGCGCATGCGGCCATAGCTCGGATCGGTTTTGGCATCGCCGCGCGCTTCCGGGTCGAGCAGGATGGCAGTCACCACCGCTTTCAAATCGCCACGCGCACCGGAGCATGGACTGGATGGATAAAGTCCCGCACAGTTGTTATTGAAGACGCGGGCGACGCGCTCGACATAAGCGGGGCTTGGGTTGCTCGTCACTAAATGCTGAATGAGTTGACGACCAATGAATGGCCCCGTGTTCGGATGGTTGAAGATGTTGTCGAGCGCAGCCGTCAAGTCCTGCGTGGAGTTCTGCCCGGCGGGGAGAACCGCGCCGTTCAACAGAACCTTTTGCTGGACATCGTGATTATTCTCATTCGTCACGAGCATCGCGTCTTGATAGTTGAAGACGTTGTAGGAAACGCCGCCGATGACGGTCACTTTCGGTGCGGCCAACCGCCAGCCGGTGAAGACTCGCGCGAAGTTGGTAATCGTCGTTTGATCGTAGCTCGGAATTCGGTTGCCCTGCGCGTCCAACTGCGGCGTGCCGTCGAGGTTGAGCTTGTCCAGACCGACGGAGAAGAGTTGGAGGATTTCGCGCGCGTAGTTTTCGTTCGGATTTCCACGACTGTTGCCGAGCATGTCCAGATAAAGGCCCATGCCAGGGTTGAGCGTGATCTCCTGTAGAAGCTGGCGATAATTTCCGAAGGCGTTGCGGTCGAGCGTTTGCAGGTATGGCGACATCCAGCTTGGCAGCGACACCTCGTTACCCGAAACCACAAAAATCTGGTGCAGCGCAAACGCTACGCGCTGGCGCAACTGGTCGTTGCCTCCCATCGCATTCTGGAAGAATTTAAGCTGGAGCGGGTACATCTGATAGTTATCACGATTGCAGGTGGAAGGACTTCCCGTCGGACACCCTTGCGACGTATCGGTCGGCATCAACGTCAGCAACGGATAACTGGACATCGGCAGATTGAACTGCTCGTTCAGGTAAGCGCGAAAGCCCATGCCCTGCACGCGCGTAATCTCAGCCGGGGTCGGGCCGAAACTGGCCTGTTCTAAGAAGCGAACGGTGTCGGGAGTCGTAGCCGCGCTCGTGAATGGATTGGGCGTCGGCGTCGGCGTCGTGGCAGGCGCAGGAAACGGCGCAGGCATGGCAACCATGCCGACATCATCGGCCAATCCTCCGCCCACGTGTCCGATGGCGACGCGCACACGATTGCTCGACATGCCGTGCAAATTGATGCGAACCAGCACATCGCCCACATCCCCAATGTCGTCGCTGAGCCGCACCGTCACCTGGCTCATCCACTCGTAGCCGGGCACAGGTGTGATGTTCTCGACTCTGAAGGCATAGTGGCGTTTCTGCGCGTCTTCGGCGTCAGCCGTTAAAGCATTCGCGCCTTCACCAGCCAGCAAGTCCAGATTCATGACGAAGAAGACAAGGCGGTTGCGCGTGTCGGCGCTAAAGGCGACGGGCATCACGAGCGGAAAAGGCTCTTTTCGGAGCGTCACCGCTTCGAGCGCAACGGCTCTGGTCGAATTGGATTCGGTTAAGATGACGGGGCCGCCCGCAGCTTGAGCCAGATTGAGCGCGCCGCAAAAGGCGAGAATCGCGCAGACACTCAACAGCCTCGTCAGGCGCACGACTGAGCGCAGGGGAAAGCTCTTTCTCATAAACTACCGCTCTCTTTTAGAAAGTCTCTACAAAAGAATTCGATGAGGCTGGATTCAACTGGATAACTTTGGAGGGGGCAGCCTGTCCGTCAAGCTCAGGTTACTCCCAATATAACACAAATCTCAGAGCCGGAAAGCTAAATTTTCCGAGGATGCGAACAAATTTTTTTAGCGCAAAAGAAACGAGCTTTCCGGGTAGCTCCGGCGCTGGCCGAAGTGCATTTTGAGCCAGGGGCAATAGACAACGCCGATTTTTAGACGCAGCAGCCTCGTTTCTGGCCGAACAAATGATGTTCGGGTCTTACTCTTTAACAAAACAGTTGTCAGCAAACCTCTGAGGCTGCAATAATACTAACGAAGCCGCCAGCCGCCCCTCTGGTCAGGCGCGTTTGAACAGCCTCTTGATGTGCGATCCTGCAAATCGCCCCAATAATCCTCAAAGCAAATTAAGAGTAAGTAATCAGTGGTCAGTGGTCGGTGGCCAGTTAAAAGCAAATGCTCAACGCTGCTCATCGCCCGCTCTTTACTGACCACCGACTACTGACCACTGACCACTTTTTATGACCACTGCTTTAAGGATGAGACGCCTTATTTTCATAACCCTGCGCCAGCTAGGCCGGACGGCTTTGCGAGTCGTTATCACGTGCCTGATCTTCATGGTCTGCCTGACGGTGATGTCTCGCTACCTGGGCTTGCCCGTGCCGGACCCGACAGAGTTGCTGGATAAATTTAAGAACGTATCAAAACTGGCAGAGATTTTATCTTAGAGGAAAACGGACGTGAACGATGAGGTGATTAAATACTACGAATTGCTTGGCGTCGCTCCGGGCGCTTCAATTCAGGAATTGAAAGCGGCGCACCGCGATCTGGCCAAAGTCTGGCATCCCGATAGGTTCTCGCACGACCCGCGCCTTCAACAAAAAGCGCAGGAGAAATTGAAGGAGATTAACGAAGCCTACGATCAGTTGAAAGCAGGAAAGGCGGGTCGGCGCACGCCAGCTTCTTCTCAGACAAATTCTTCGACGAATCAATCGTCCACACCTCCCAACGTGCGCGCACGGCGAACAAGTTGGAAATTCATTCTGCTACCGGCCATAGCTTTCGCTCTCATTTTCTTTGCAGCATTCCGCGCTTTGATTCCTACGGGACAGCAGCGTACACAATCCCCGACGACGCCGACCGCACAGGCGCAGGCTCTACCAGACGAAGAAGCGCAGCCATCTTCCGATAGCTCTGTGAGATCGCCTGCGAGCGAGTCGCCGCGAGGCAAACGGGCAGACCAGCAATCATCAAGAGAAGCCAGGCCGGACGATGCCCCCGTCATCGAAACAGAGACGAGACAGGTGCGCCCGCTCCCCACCGTGACGCTCACGATTGATCCGATGTCGGGCATGATCGCGACGCCCGACTGCCCGATGAAAAGCAGAATGACCTACCCCAGCGGCTCAGAGCCACACGCCTATTGCAATCTCTCGCATCAGAGCGCAGCGCCCGCGCAGGCTGACCCGCCACGCCCGAAAGAATCGCGTCTCAAATCTTTCGCCAAACGTCTATCTCCCACCAGATTGTTTGGAGGCAAAGGAAGCTCAGACAACGACAGCAGCAGCAAGCAAGAAGGTAAGACGCCGTGATTATGACCTAAGCACGCAATCTTAAGGCATAAGCACGCGTCACTAAGGCGTAATCATTGATGACTAGAACCTAAGCACGCATCACTACGTTCTCGTCATCCATGCTTAGAACCTAAGCATCAATCACTAAGCCTTAGTGATGCGTCACTAGAACCTAATCATGGATGACGAGAACGTAGTGATGCGTGCTTATGCCTTAATCACGCCATCTTATGACGTAATCATGGATGATTAGAGCGTAAGACGGCGTGATTAGAGCGTAATCATTGACGCTTAAAGTCTAGGATTGAGAGCTTATATCTAACTCACGCAAGTATAGGCTTTCCCGATGGGACTCACTTCTCATCTTCCCCGATTCTATTCCCAACGATATAATCACCGGGCTATTATCAAAGGCTCTTAACGGGACAGACGATTTGCCCTAGATAGGACACAAGCCATGTATGAGATGATTATCATCGGGGCCGGGCCAGCGGGCATCAGCATGGCGGCGGAAGCGCGCGGCGTCGGCATCCCCGCCGACAAGATTGTGATTCTGGAAAAGGGCGACGCGCACTCATGGGCGATTCGCAAGTTTTATCCGGCGTCGAAGCCCGTCCTAGCCAACTACAAGGGCATCAAAGCTGTCTGCACCGGCGTCATGTGCCTGACCGACATGACCAAGGAAGAGACGCTGACCTACATTGATCGCATCATCGAGCAGTGTGAGTTGCAGGTGCATTACAAGGAAACCGTGACGGCCATCCGTCCGCTCGAAGGTGGCGGTTTCGTCGTCGAGACATCCGGCGGCGGTTATCAAACTCAGCGCTGCATTATCGCCATCGGCATTCTGGACAAGCCGAACAAGCCGGAGTACAAGATTCCGGCCACGCTCACCAAGCGCATCCATTACGACCTCACGACCGTTGCTTTGAAAGACGAGGACTGTCTGGTCGTCGGCGGTGGCGACACGGCTTCGGAGTATTGCCAGTATCTAGTCCAGCAGGGCAACCGCGTCACGCTCTCCTATCGCCGCAAAGAGTTTGCGCGCCTCAACCCCGTCAACCATGAGAGCCTGCACGCGCTCGAATCTCGCGAGCAAGTTCGCATCATTCGCGGCAGCAACGTCAGTAGCCTTGAAGACGACGGCGGGCGTCCGCGCGTAATCTTTCAAGAGGCGGAACACCCGGCACAAACCTTTGACCGCATCATCTATGCGCTCGGCGGAACGACGCCGTTGAATTTCCTGAAAGCGGTCGGGATTAAGTTTGAGGGAGAAGTGCCGGTGCTGACACAAGGCTACGAGACGAGTCTGCCGGGACTTTACCTGATTGGCGATTTGAGCGCCGGGAAGAAGGGCGGCTCAATCAACCTCGCCTTCAACATGGCCGCCGAAGCCATGCGCCACATCTGCACCTGCCCTTTGCCGGTCCCCACCATGCCCCAAACGACGAACAGCGGCCAAAGCTGACCGCTGTTCGTGCTTGCTAAAATCTATTGGATTCTTCTTCTATCGCTTCCTGCCCCAGAGATGTTATAGCTAACGCTGAAATTCACCGGTGGGCTACAAAGGCCACACCTATAATATTGCGCCAATCAAGCATAAAAGACATGTTCGCGGCGTGTACGGTGGGATGGCCCACTCAGCGGCAGTCTTGGAAATGGGGTGCGTAAATTAGCGCTATTTAATAGCACGCTTTGCCCTCATATCTTTGACCACCCCTGGTTCCATAGCAAGCCCCGCCTTCCGGGACGCTATCATTTTTGTAAGGTCCCAGCTTGCCTGCATCTGTACAACAGTATGTGGGATAGCCTTTATTCCCTTGAGGCGCTTTTTCTTTGCCATAGCACGCAGTTCCGTCAACTCGCCTTCCGTCCTTCGTGCCATAGCAAGCTCCGCCTTCAGGAACACTGTCATTGTCATAGGGGCCAAGTACCCCTTCTGCGGTACAGCAATATTTAGGATAACCCTGTTGCCCTTGCATCCGTGATTTACTTATAGAGGCCGCCGACGCCAGCACTACCAAGATTGCCAGTGCTAAGAATACCAACATTTTTCTTTTCATTTGATTCAATGCTCCTTTCAATCAACAGCGAGGATTGAGGTAAAGCTCGAGGCAAGAGTTACTGAGCGTAACTCTGAGGAGGCAGTCGAGCAGCGCCATGCTGCTCGACTGGTCTACAAAAAAGTAGCGTCTATTTCACAATAATGCCTACACCACTCTGCGTTAGGCATGGCATACCAACAGTTAGAGCAAACGGAAAACTTTCTTTGCTTCCTGCCTTTGGGCCTGTTACCAACATACAGCTTCGGCTCTTGCCTGAAGAACTCGGAGAGGTGCCTGCCGACGCCTCTGTTTGGTTTCCATCCTTAACGCTTGGGACGGGATTTAACGCGACCACCGTCCCGGTGCTGAGTGGTGATTGTCCATCCTGGCAAGGCGAGCCGAGAGGCAGGGGCTGGAATTGTGAGTAATCCTGAGTTTGTCCTGCCCGTGGGCCTGCGTTGAATTTGCAAGCATTGCCCATGCCCTGCGGTGGTCCGCCCGGTGATGGCCCGCTTGCTTCGCCGCCTACCAGTGCTACTACTACTCCAGTGCTAGCCGGGAACTGCCCATCAGTGCAAGGCGATCCTAGAGGTAAAAACCCAAGACGCGAGTAGTCCTGGGTCTGGCCCGCCCGCGGGCCTGCTGTAAATTTGCAGGCATTACCCATCCCCTGAGGCGGCCCTCCCGTGCTGGGTGTAGGGCTTCCCAATGCAACGACAACTCCAGTGCTGAGCGGGGACTGCCCATCCTGGCACGGTGACCCGAGAGGTAGTGGCTGGAGTTGTGAGTAATCCTGAGTTTGTCCTGCTCGCGGGCCTGAATTGAATTTACATGCGTTACCCATGCCTTGCGGGGGGCCTCCGGGTGATGGCCCGCTTATGCCGCTACCTTCCAATGCGACCACTGTTCCGGTGCTGCCTTGCCCATCCTGGCAAGGAGATCCAAGAGGCAAGACACCGAGCTGTGAATAATCCTGTGTCTGCCCTGCTCGTGTCCCTGTGGTGAATTTGCAGGCATTACCCATGCCTGTTGGAGGTTTAATCTGACCAGAACTATGAGTGTAGGCGGTCAGTGAGATAATTACCAGTAATAACAGCCGCATTGTTTGGGTGTATTTCATGAGGCATCTCCTTCTGCTGGGCTTCATAATTGTTATGAAGCTGTGTTGGGCGAGGATTTAAAGACAACCGCTACGGGTGATTGTAGATTAGCCACTATTATGTCGCCACGAGATAGCTTCCTTTTACTTTTTTAGACCGCAGAACATCGGTTTATTTAGGAGCGCATCTGTAGCTCACAGAATTAATTCTTAGGATTGGGTCAATTTTATAGCTGACCTGTCCATTCCAGCGATTGACACCTGCGGAGATACTCATCCGACTCTCAGTCCTTAATTATTAATGTTATTTTGAAGACAAACGTTTCAAGGGGCTGGCGGCGAACGGGAGAAGAGAGTAACTTTTTTTTCAAACTGACCCCCAACCGAGTTGGGCGCTATAGGCACGGGGCAGATAAGGGGCAAACTGGCCGACGTGGAGGCCGTGATGAACCTAGCGGGAGAACCTGCCCCACATATGCCCAAAAAGAGAAACGGCCACCAAAGTTGGTGGCCGTAAACTCTTGATAATGAATATCGGGGCGAGAGGATTCGAACCTCCGACCTCACGGTCCCGAACCGTGCGCGCTACCAGGCTGCGCTACGCCCCGTCAACTAATTTCAAACGCTCGTGGATTCTAAGTGAGCAAACACCCTAAGTCAAACCTGCACGTCGCTGGCACTTTCGTCCTGCGCCTTCTTCTCGCGCCGCGCCTTGATAATCTCGATGACTGCGGGGAGGAGCGAGATGAGAACAATGGTGATGACGACGATCTCCAGATGCTCGCGCAGAAACGGAAACGCCTGTCCGAGAAAGTACCCGGCGAGAATCATGCTGAAGACCCAGAGGAAACCACCGATGACGTTATAGACGACGAACGTGCGGTAAGGCATCCTGGCAGCCCCGGCGACAATCGGCGCGAAGGTTCGGACGATTGGCACGAAGCGCGCAATGATGATGGTCTTCCCACCGTACTTCTCGTAGAAAGCGTTCGCTTTCTGCAAGTGGCTTGGCTTAAAGAGCAGAGACTTCTGTCGCTTGAAAAGGTGCGGCCCTAGCTTTGCCCCGGAGAGATAGCCAACAGCATCACCGATGACTGCCGCGAGAAAAACGGAGAAGAGCAAAATCAGAAGATTGATTTCCCTGCTCAGGGAATCGAACAGGATGAATTTCCCGTCAGCGGCGAACAACCCGGCGACGAACAATAAAGAATCCCCCGGTAGAAAAAAGCCTGCCGCGAGTCCCGTCTCGGCAAAGACGACGAAGACCAAAACGAAGTACCCGGCGGTCGCAATCGTTTCCGGATTGAGGTAATACTTGATGTTCTGCCAGAGTTCGTTCATAAAATTTAAGTCCAAAGTCTAAAGTCCAATGTCCGTTTGCTTCCGACTTTGGGCTTTAGACTTTGGACGTTGGACTGAGTTTATTGCGACCAGCCGTAATGTCCGATGAGCGGGACGAACGCGCACGCGCCGTGATCTTCTTCGGCATAACCTTTCTCTGTTCGGACGATCCTGATTAGTCTCTGCGATTCGCGTGTGCCGCCGATGGGAATCACGAGCTTTCCATCCATCTTCAATTGCGCGAGCAGAGGCTCAGGCACGTCCGGGCCGCCCGCCGCCACGAGGATGCCGTCATAAGGCGCGTGCGCGCTCCAACCGAGCGTGCCGTCAAAACATTTGACGGTCGCGTTGTAAATTCCTAACTGGCGAATGCGCGCCTGCGCGACACGCGCCAGTTCGCCGATACGCTCGATGGCGTAAACCTGCGCGGCGAGACGCGCGAGCACGGCGGTCTGATAGCCGGAGCCTGCGCCGATTTCCAGCACACGACTCCTGTCATCAAGCTCCAGCAACTCTGACATGCGGGCGACGATGAAAGGCTGCGAGATAGTTTGATTGGCGGCTATTGGGAGAGCGTGATCGCCGTAAGCACGGCTCTGCAAGGCTTCGGGCACGAACGCGTGGCGCGGCACTGTGCGCATGGCTTCGAGGACGCGCACATCGCGTATCCCGTAATGCCCGCGCAGCCGCTCAATCATACGCTCGCGCGGGATGCGATATTCGTTTGGAGACGTTGCAGGTTGCAGAGGTGCGGAACTCATATCGTGAATCGTAAATCGTGAATCGTAAATCGTGAAAAGCAGTTCTTATCTATTCACGATTTACCATTTACGATTTACGAGCTTTGCATGACTTCGCTCGTGGTGATGTAATTCCAGGTTTCGATTGCCGTCAACGCACTGTGATCCGTCATGTCGCTTTTGAGCGGAGTGATGGAGATACAGCCCTGCTCTATGGCTTGATAATCCGTGCCGTCGGCGGAGTTCGAGGCAAAATACTCCTCACCGATCCAGTAGTAGGGTTTGCCGCGCGGGTCTATGTGCTCGCTGATGACGGGGCGCGCGTTCTTCAAGCCCTGACGTGTGACGCGCACGCCTTTAATCTCACGGTTCGGAATATTGATGTTGAGCAGCGTTCCTTCAGGCAAGCCTTCCTCAAGAACTTTGCGAACGGCTGTGACGGCGAAGCGCGCGGCTTCCGTGAAATCGAATCTCTCACGTGCGACCAGACTGAAAGCTATTCCCGGCACGCCTAAGATAGTCGCTTCGAGCGCGCCCGCGACCGTTCCCGAATAGGTCGCATCGTCGCCGAGGTTCCCGCCGTGATTGATTCCTGAAACACAGATGTGGGGACGTTCCTCTTCGGGGATGATTCTGTGCAGGGCGAGCGTCACGCAATCGGTCGGAGTGCCGTCTATAGTCCAATGCCGGTCGTCAATCTGGCGTATACGCAGAGGCCGCGCCAGCGTCAAGCTGTGTGATGCCCCGCTCATTTCCGTAGCGGGTGCGACCGTGTACACGTCGCCCACTTCGCGCAAAGCCTCTTCGAGTTTGACGAGGCCGTCGGAGTGTATCCCATCGTCGTTGGTCAGGAGGATTCGTGTCATCAGAAAAATAAACCGTCCGAACTTGTTGGGGTAGAACGTGTGCCGCGCCTGTAACGAAGCGCCGCGTCAACGAATCTTCTCTACCACCGTACACTTGGACGGTTTACCGGTCGTGCGCTCAGAAGAGCGCATATTTTATCTGCTATCGCGCATGGGACGCCCGCGCCCCTTCTTCTTGTTGCGCTTGCGGGCGAGAGCCGATTTGAGTTTCGCCTTCTGGCCGGGCGGCATAAAGAAGGCGTGCTTCTTCGCGTCCTTGATAATCTCTTCGGTCATCACCCTGCGCTTGAAGCGGCGCAAAGCGCTCTCGATTGATTCGCCTTGATTCACATTAACTATTGCCATTATCTCTCCATCAACAAAGTTTCAGTTTACGGTTATTAGTTTTCAGTTTGAGGTAAAACCTTAAACTACAATTTAACATGCAGGGGTTGGCTTCGGTCAAGCGCACATGAACCCCGCAAACATTCTCGGACAGAACATTCGCAGGGTTCATGCGTCTTCAAACTAACGCGCGCTTGGCCTGAATTTAAGCCACAGGCGCAGTCTCTGTCTCTTTCTTACGACCCAAACCCTTGATCTGAACGGGCGCGTCAACCTTGACGTTGTTCTGCTTCAAGACCATTTCATTGTAGAGCTTACGCATCATCGCAGCCTCTTCATGAGCGGTCTTCGGACCTTCCATGTCCGGCTTGTTCGGGCGTTGCAAATCAATCTCGTTCAGTCTCAAACCGTGCGTCACGTCGTCGAGCTTAACTTCCTTGCCCCGCGCAAAAATCTCGTGACGGCCATGCTCCTGATACCACTTCGCAACGGTCGCGTTCTGGTGCATGTTCTCGATGATGTTGCGCCAGCCGATGCCCGTGTTGTAAGCGCAGAATGAGATTTCGCCTTCCTGTGTGCCGTAAGGGATGATGCACATCTCTGTGCGGCGGAAGTCGTAGTTAAACAAATCCTGAAACCACATGCCAGCGATGAAGAGGAAGTTCCAGCGGTCAGAGCGACGCATCTCGATGTCTTCCTGCGTGCGATCACCTTCGACCTTGCCGTAGTTCTTGCCGGTCAGGCCAAACGATTTGTCGAACTTCTTGAAGAGTTCGTACAAGGTGAAATTCGTCGGCGACTTGTACGGGTTGTAGTGCTTGAGGAGCGTCAGCCCCATCATAATGTTTGAAGTCCACTTGCCGCGCGCCGCGTCCGTGATCTTCTGCATGTCCTTGACCAGTCCCGGAATGTTCAAAAATTCCGGCACAGGGTTCATCTCTTTGGTCTCTTTATCAATCATCACTGCCGTGCCAACACCACAGTTCGGGTGGCAACCGCAGGAGACCTGCCCCCATTCGGCATCAGGGCCATGTACGAGGTCTGCGAAGTCCGCGAACGCGCCCATCAGCGAGAGCGGAAACCAATCGCGCGTCGGCTCGGTGATGCCGACCTGATCTTTCACGTCGTGCGCCAGATGCGACAAGGTGTAGCGCTGTTGCAGGCGACGCTGCTCGGTAATCTCCTCGTCGCGCCCCGTAAACGAGACGGGCTGGAAGGAGAGGAACGCAATCTTCTTGGGATTGTCGAGCGCGAAGCGAATGATCGAGCCGACCTGATCGTTGTTGATACCGTTGACGAGCGTCGTCACGAGCACAATCTCGACGCCTGCTTCGTGCAGATTATTAATCGCACGCAACTTCACGTCGAAGAGGTTGCCGACCTGACGATGCGAGTTGGCGTCGTTGCCGACACCGTCAAATTGCAGATAGGCGTAGCGAAGTCCAGCTTCGGCAGCCTCTTTCGCAAACTCTTTGCTCTTGGCGAACTCAATGCCGTTGGTCGCGCACTGAACCGAGTTGTAGCCGACTTTGCGCGAATACTTGATGGATTCGATGAAGTGCGGGGAAATCGTCGGCTCGCCGCCCGAAAACTGCACGGACATCTGACGACGCGGCTTGATTGTGATGGCGTTGTCGAGAATCTCTTTGATGTCGTCAAAGCTCAACTCATGCACGAAGCCGACCTGATTGGCGTCCATGAAGCAGGGGTCGCACATCATGTTGCAGCGGTTCGTCAGGTCAACCGTCAAGACCGCGCCGCGACCGTATTTGACCGTGCTGGAGCCGTGATTATGGAGCTTTTCGTCATTGTGCGCCTGAATGTCGCGCCCCGGAAACATATCTTCGATATGGTTAAGGAACTTCGCGTCAATGGCCATCATGTCTTCGAAGTGGCCGTGCACGGGGCAATCCTTAATCATCCAGATTTCGTTATTGCGCTCAATAATCTGCGCTTTGATCTCGCCGACCTTCTCGTTGATTAAAACCGAGACATCCTTTTTGCCGCTCAAAATCTCTTCGCGCGCTTCGATGACGCAGTTGGGGCAGAGGCTGTCGGTCGTGCGCGGCCAGCCGAGCGTCGGCTTTGACTTCTGCCATGATTTCAAGAGCGGCTTGTCAGACCACTTGGGGGTGAATGACGGATTGGGCTTGAATCGATTGACGGACTGAATAGTGCTGAACAAACCTCTCGCAATGAGGGTCAAGCCTTTCTCGGCATGTTTGATTGGTCGCATGAATTTTTCCTTTTCCAGATTATATATTGCCTTAGACAAAGCAGTTCACAGAACGGCAGTCTCACAAGAGCAATGACTATGCCGCTTTCCCAATTTTTAGTCAAGTGAAGAAATAGTAGAACTTAACCGGAAGTAGGAAATTATTGACCAGATCAGGCGAGGGAGGCTGGCGTATCACATAAGCCCAAAAGACGACATTCCAGAGGGGTCGTGGCTTTATGACACCATCGACGCCCAGTTCTCAAGTGAGGCTGGCCTTTCTGACCCCTATCTTAGAGAAACATGCTGATTTGTTAAGGAAAATGGAGATAAAGAATAAGCCGGAAGGGTCTCACCTGGCGGGCGCGAAGTATCCTATGCGGGCGGCGACCTTGTGTGAAGGAGTCGTCGTTTCGACGCGCACACGGCGGAAACGCCCGTCCCGCGTCTTGTTCAGGGGCGTGTAATAGAGCGCGTATTGATGGCGCAATTCCTCCGCGACCTCCGCGTAGGTCGCATCAAGGTCAGCAAAGCTCACAGGCTTGTAAAGCCTGCCGCCAGTCGCCGCCGTCAGTTGCGATAGATTCCGCTCGCTCACGTCAAGCACGCGCAAGCCCTCGCGCAGATCATTGATGCGAAGCTCGTTGAAGCGAACGACCGAAGGGGTTGAGGCGAGCAAGGAATCAAGCTCCTCGCGCTTCTTCCGGCGCTCTATCTCCGTATTGCTGACGACATAGATGGTGGCCTGCGCTTCGAGTAAAGCCTTGAGCGCAGCTTCGAGTGTGGTGTAGCCGCGCCCACTGTCAATGCCGTCGGTCAGGACGATGACGGCGTGTCGCCCGCGCGCATGAGCGAGTTGCTCGCGCGAGGCCAACAGCAGGGCGTCGTTAAAGCGCGTGAACATGCCGGGCACGATGCGACGTAAAGAGCGGCGCAACTGCACACGGCTTTGCGTCCAGTCCTGCAAGAGTTCCACGCGGTCGTCAAATTTAATGAGGCTGATGCGGTCTTCGGGGCTGAGCTTTGAAGCGAAACCTTCAACGGCGCGGCGAAAGTCCTCAAGATTGGCGACGGCGCTCGAAGAAGCGTCCACCATCAGCACGACATCAGCGGGCACGCGCCTGAGCGCCAGATCAGACAAGGGCTGTTCGCGTCCATCCTCGAAGACGCGGAAGCTGTCGCGCGTCAGCGTGGTTACAAGTTGGCCGCCTGCGTCGCGCACCGTGACAGGCAACATCACTTCCGAAGTGCTGACGGAGATTACGTCGCCTTCGTCAATCTCATCACCGGCGTCCGGCGTCGGTGAAGGAGCGGGCTTCGTTTGACTGCTGCCTTGCGCGTGCGCGAGCGACGAACAGAGCAGGAGAAGAGAGAAAAGAAGCAGCAGCGAGCAGGGGTATGACTTTCGCCTCCGGTCTTTCGCTTCTTTCATTCGCGGACGTTCCTTTTCATCTCTCATTACGGTTGGGCGCGATTCTGCTTGATGAAGTGCCTTCTTAATTTTCCGGTCTATCGCTCGCGGGCTTCACGCCTTGCGTGGAATCATCGCCCATCGCGGCGGTCATCGCGGCGATGATGCGGTCACTGACGCGGCGACGGCGCAACTCTGCGAGCTTCGGCGGGCTGAGATCAAACTCGGCTGGCGCGTTTTCGATGCGACGAATAATCGTGCCTTCCGAGAATCCGGCTTCGACCAGTTCGACGATTGAATCATTCGTCATCGTCGGCGTCTTCTCAAGCTCAGGTTTGCCGCCGGGTTCAACTGGCGGGCGCACGATGCGAACGGTCGCGCTGCCTGTCGTCTGCGTGTCGCCTCCGCTCGTTCCATCCGGGCCGCGCCGCTGCGTGCGACTGTTTGAGCCGCCGTTCATCCCGAAGATGTCCACGCTGCCGTCATTCGTTTTGTTTCCCTTCTTCGCACTCGCCGACTCGTTGAAGAAAGGATCGCTGCTCCAATCATCGTCAGCCACGAATGTCGTATCGTCGCTCGCGAGCATGGCGAGAATGATGTTTTCGCTGACACCGCCGCGCTTGAGTTCGATAAGGCGATCAGGCGAAAGATCAAACTGTGCGGGACGACTTCTGATGATGGCGATGATCGTCTTGTCTTTGAAACCCGCGCGAACGAGTTTGATGACAGCGGTGTTCGTTAATGGCGCTTCCCTGCTCTGCTGCGCGAAAGTGGAAACAGTCAGGCAGGACAGAAGCGCGAGAGTGAGTGAGAGTTTAATGAATATCTTTTTCATAGGGCATTTACCATAGGCTTAAGAGTCCAAAGTCTCAAGTCCAATGTCCAAAGTCGGAAGCTTTTGACTTTGGACTTGAGACTTTGGGCTTTGGACAAACATTTATCTCATTCCTGCCATTACAGGCGTCCCGGTTGCGGGCGCGGCTGTAGATTGGCTCTGCCCGTAGCGTAGGCTGATTCGCTTGACGTAGTTGCGCGTCTCTTTGTAGGGTGGCACGTTTCCGCCGTACTTCATCACCGCGCCTTCGCCCGCATTATATCCCGCCAGCACGAGATCAACACGGCCATTGAAATTTTCGAGCAACTGTTTCAGATATTTCGTGCCGCCCATAATATTTTCCGCCGGGTCGAAAGGACGACGCACGCCGAAATGGGCAGCCGTGCCCGGCATGAGTTGCATCAGGCCGCGCGCTCCCTTCGGGCTGACGATCTTTGGTTTGAATTGCGACTCCTGCTCCATTACGCAGAAGATGAGGTAAGGGTCAACGCCGTAGCGCGCGCCGTTCTCCCTGATGAGCGCATCAAACTGCGTATTGCCGGTGCTCCATCCTCGCTCTGTCCACGAGGGCGAATCGTCCAACTTGCTCGTCTCGCGCTCACGCTCAATCCGTTCGATGCGCGAGCGTTCGATGAAGATGGAGAGATTGCCCCGCATGTACCAGACACCTTCCGTCGTCTCGTTCACCGAGTCGGCTTCGACGCGCGCTCCGCCGACCAGATATATCCAGACAGGCTGCGCTACGTTGCTGCGCTCGGCATCGCCCACTTCGACTATCCTTGTTGACGATGCATTGCCTGATGCTTTCGCTGCACCTTCTCTTTTGCCGCCAACGGCGGTTTCCGTCACGTCTCGCTCGCTCGAACGCGCCTGGCTTCCCTTTCTGAACCACACGCCCTGCACATTCTCCCAGGCGTCTTTGGTTTCGACGGCAGAGATATTATCCCCGCCCGGAATGCTCCCGCTGCTGTGTTGGGCCAACTTTTCGGCAGACGCCTTTAACGATTCCGGGGTCGGCAGCGGAATTAAGAGCGATTGTCCGGGTTGAAGCTGTGCGTTGACGACGATGCCGTTTAAGTCCGCGACCTCTTCCGCCGAAACGCCGAAGCGATCACCGAGCAAGCTCAAAGTGTCGCCCGCCCGCGCTCTGATTTTGATAAGACTGCGCTTGCCCGAACGTTTCGTCGTCGGTTTCACCATCGCCTGACGCACAGCGGGCGGCAGCGGTAACTGTTGCGCGGACACGCTCACGAAACTCGCACACAGGGAAACTGCCGCGCAAGATAAGATAAACGCATAACGGGAGGGATATTTTCGGGTCATCGGGTTTCTCTTTCTTACCTGAATTGATTTCAAACCTGCAACGACTCGTCCAGCACCAGTTCGCCCGTGTTGCGCGTTACCGGCGATTGTGTCGAGAAGCCGTGCGATGCGCCGAAGTAGTTGCGCCATGCCACGTCAATCACCTTCGGGCTAAGCTCAAGCGTGCGCCCTTCAAACAGGCAGAGGTCGGTCACGCGGTCGAGCAAATCACGCGGCTCGCAGGCTTTCATCTGGCGATGCTCGATCATGTAATTGTTCAAAACGTGGTCGAGACAGACCTGATCGCACTTTAATCCGCGCGTGTAAGCCACACGCTTGAAGATTTCGATGTAGGCGGTGGGCGTCGGAGGCTCAACCTTCGCGCGATAACCCATGCGGCGCAGGAAGGCTTCGTCTGCCAGGTCATTCTCATCAAGGTTCGTGGAAAAGAGCACGAGTTGTTCAAACGGAACTTCGATCTTCTTGCCCGTGTGCAGCGCCAGATAATCCATGCGGCGCTCTAAGGGCACAATCCAGCGATTGAGCAAATCCTGCGGCGCGACACGCTGTCGTCCGAAGTCGTCAATCACTAACGTTCCGCCGTTGGACTTCATCTGAAACGGCGCTTCATAGAATCTTGCGACATCACTCCACACGAGGTCTGTGTTCTCCAGAGTCAACTCGCCGCCGACGACGATCAGCGGGCGCTCGATATGCACCCAGCGGCGGTCATACTCCACCGGCGTTTGATCTTCCGGCGCGGGGCGATGCGAGTGAGAATCGAAGACGCGAATAATCTGCCCATCAATCTCGATGGCGTAAGGAATCCAGATTGAGCCGTGCAGCGCCCCGTTGATGCGTTCCGCAATAGCGGTTTTACCAGTGCCGGGCAAGCCTGCCAGAAAGAGCGAGCGGCGAGAGTTGATGACGCAGCCCAGCGTTTGAAGCAAGGAATCGGGCAGCACCAGATCACGAAACGCCGCGCGCACTGTTTCCATAGAGGCAGGGCGCGAGGGGATAGCCTGAAGACGCATCATGTGCGCGTAGTCTTTCAAAGAGACTGGCGCAGCGCCTGTGTAGCCGCAGGTGGCTTGCAGTCGCGCCATGCGATCCCAGCCATGATCCAGCATCGCGTAGCGCGTCGAGCCGGGTGTGGTCTGCATGCGAATCTCGATCAACTTCTCGCGGTAGAGCGATTGCAGCAACTCTTCGGTGAGCGTGCGCGGAAGATGAATTCTTTCCGCGACTGCGCCGGTCGTCGGGTCGGCCAGCATCGCCACGTGCTTGAGCGCGAGGTCGCACAAAAAACCTTCGGACACGCCTGTGTCAGCAATCTCTTCAGGCGCGGGCGGTCCCATGCTCTCTATTTCAGTTCGCGTCAGAATGCTCGTCTGTGACATGAAATTTCCTTTTCGTAGGACAGGCATTCCTGCCTGTCATGAGCGCGAAAGCGCGAATACTCTGCGAGCGAAGATCAAGAGCGTGCTATCGCACGCTTTGACAGACAGGAATGTCTGTCCTACGCGTTTTAATTTCCTCCAATCGCCGCAGATTCAGTGGCGAGGGCCTGGGCTTCGCTGCTGTGTCCAGTGCGGCGATAGAGGTCTGCGAGGCGACGCAGGGCAACCACAGAGTTTGGTTCAGTGCGGCGCGCAGCTTCGTATTGCTTGATGGCTTCTTCGTTGCGCCCGAGGCGTTCGAGCATGGCGGCGGTGTTGAGACGGCCTGTTAGTTCGCCGCCAGCGCGTGCGAAGTTCTTGTAAGCGTCGTCCGTTTTGCCGAGACGTATCTGCGCGAGCGCGAGATTGTTGAGGATGCGTTGATCTGTCGGCGCGAGTTTGGCGGCGCGCTTCAACTTATCAACCGCCGCGCGGTAGTTGCCGTTTTGATAGAGCGAGAAACCCAGATTGTTGAGCGTCTGTGCATCTTCGGGATCGGCTTTGACGGCGCGGTCGTAAGAATCTTTCGCGCGCTCGTGCATGCCTTTGCGGTCGTAGGCGAGGCCGAGCAGACTATGCGCTTCGTTCAAGCGCGGATCGAGCGAAGCGGCCAGCGAGAGTTCGCTGATAGCTTCATTAACGCGCCCCGCTGAGAGATACGTCCGGCCAAGCGCCAGATGCTCTCGCGCAGTTCCGGATGCACTCGGCGTCGTTGCCTTAGGCGTGCGGCTATCTTCAACGCGAGTCATCCCCGTGCTCTCAAATTTCTCCACATCCTTTTCGCTGAGGCGCGAGAGCTTGCCTTCGTCTTTGCCTCCACCGAAGAGACGGCGAAAGGCGCGGAAGGGTGCGGTCAGCACCTTCACGACCTTGTTGCCATCCTTCTTCTTATCTTCCATGTTCGCGCCCGTCTTCGCGCCCGAATCGCTGATGATGTTGGCGTCCGTCTCGCCATCGCGCCGGATGGTGTCCGCGCTCCAGAAGGAGGCCACACCGAAACAAAGTGTGATGACGATGACGAGGGCGATAATTGTGCGTCTACGCATAACCTTGAAACTCCTTTACATGTTGATGAAGGTGTCCATCAGCGTGAGCATCGCGGGGCCTAAGATGGCGATGAAAAGTACGGGGAAAAGAAAGCACGCGAGCGGGAAGAGCAGTTTGACGGCGGCCTTCTGTGCGGCCTGCTCTGCGCGCTGGCGGCGCTTGGTGCGTAAGCTGTCAGAGAAGACACGCACGGCGCGGGCGATAGATGTCCCGAAGCGGTTGGCCTGAATCAGCATGGCGACGAGGCTGCGTAGATCGTCAACGCCCGTGCGCTCCGCCAGATTCCGCAGGGCTTCATCGCGGTCGCGCCCCACTTTGATTTCCAGATTCGCCAGTTCAAACTCCTCGCTGATGTCACGATGCACGTCCCTCAATTCATCGCTCACGCGCAGCATCGCAGCGTTCAATCCGAGTCCGGCTTCAATCGAGACGACCATCAGATCGAGCGCATCGGCCAGCCCCCAGCGCAGTCGTTGCTTGCGGCTCTTAATGATCTGATCCAGCACGAAGCGCGGCAGGAAGAAGCCGAAAATGAATGCGACGAGAAACCACATGAAGGCGGTGTTGAGCGGCCAGGCCAGAAACATAAAGAGGAGCGCGACCGCGCCCGGAAACATCACGAGCGAAGTCAACTGAATCGCGCGATAGATAATCGGCGCATTCGGCCCGCGATAGCCCGCGTGCATCAGAATCTTTTGCAGTTTCTGAGCTTCGGCTGCCGAAGGCGGCGCGAGACGATGAAGCGGCGCTGCGATGCGTTCCGCCAGTTCCGTCACGGGGCGCTCTTCGTTAATCGCAACCGAGGCTGTCGCCGCCGAATTCGTTTGGCCCAATTGCTTGAGCCGTTCGGTCGCCGCGCTCTGCGGACGATACACCAGCCAGTAAAGAGCCATCACGCCGAACGTGATACAGACGAAAGTGGAGATGGTGATGATGAGCAACATAGTTTCGACCAGTGATAGGTGATAGGTGAGAGGTGATAGGAAAGAAGGTTTTGTCTTATCACCTATCACCCATCACCTATCACTCTTAAATCTTTATTCTCAGAATCTTTCTCACAATGAGCATGCCGGAGATTTGGAGGAAGACGGCGAGGTAGATCAGTTTGTGGCCTCGCGGGTCTTTCCAGAGGATGCTCATATATTCTGGATTCATCGTGGTGACTGCCGCCGCGACGCCGACGGGCAGGCCGCAGAGCAGCCAGGCCGAGAGACGCGAACTGGTCGTCAGTGTTTTCAGATCGCCGAGGATGCGGAAACGCTCGCGGATCGTGTGCGCCACCTTTTCCAAAATCTCCGCCAGATTGCCGCCCGTCTCTCGTTGAATCATCACTGCCGTCACGCACAGACGCAGGTCGAGCAGCGGAATGCGATGCGTCAGATTCTCAAGCGCGAGCTTGAGCGAGAGACCCAGATTCTGTTCTTCGTAGGTCTTGCGAAACTCTTTGGAGATCGGCTCAGGCATCTCGATTGAGACCATGTGCAGGGCTTCCGAAAAGGCGTGACCGGCGGAGAGCGCGCGGCTCATCAGTTCCAGAGCGTCGGGCAGGTGTTCGAGAAACTTGTTGAAGCGTTTTTTTCGTTTCCAGAAGACGTGGATGAAAGGAACGCTAGCGGCGAGCGCGCCCGCGCTGACGAAAATCACCGGCAGCGGCGAGAGCATTGACGCGGCCAATCCGGCGAGCAAACCTGCCATCATCGAAAACATGACAAGGCGCGTAATCATAATCTGCAAGTCGGCTTGATCCAGCACGCGCCTGAGCTTCGTGGCAACCTGAAATTGAAGCAGGGCGCGATTCAAGCTCGGAATCTCGCTCATCAATTCCTGCCGCGCGAGCAAGACTTCCTTATCTTCCGTGTGCGCCGAATGAAGCAGGGCTTCACTCAAACGCTGTTGCAGGCGCGCGCGTTTCTTATCCGAGCCTCGCGTCGCCAGCACATAAGCGAAGAGCACGAGAAACAGGCAAAAGACGAAAACCAGAAAGGAGATCATCATGGTCGTTTACATCTCCTCCAGAATTGCTCTCGGAAGTTGAAGCCCGTAGGCTTTGAGTTTTTCAGCGAAGCGCGGGCGAATGCCTGTGGCGCGGAAGCGGCCTATCACCTTGCCGTTTGAGTCAATCCCGGTGCGCTCAAACTGGAAGATTTCCTGCATCGTGATCGTGTCGCCTTCCATCCCCGTTATCTCCGAGATTGAAGTGACGCGGCGCGTGCCGTCGGAAAGACGTGCGACTTGTAAAACGAGGTCTAAGGCGGAAGCGACTTGCTGGCGCATGGCGCGTTCCGATAAGCGCATGCCGGTCATCTGAATCATCGTCTCAAGACGGGAGAGAGCGTCGCGTGGGGTGTTGGCGTGGACTGTCGTCAAACTCCCGTCGTGGCCGGTGTTCATCGCTTGCAGCATGTCTATCGCTTCGCCGCCGCGCACCTCACCGATGACGATGCGGTCGGGGCGCATACGCAGGGCGTTTTTGACCAGGTCGCGTTGGGTGACTTCGCCGCGTCCTTCGATGTTGGGAGGCCGCGTCTCAAGACGAACGACGTGAGGTTGCTGCAACTGCAACTCGGCAGAGTCTTCGATGGTGACGATGCGCTCGCCTTCCGGGATATAGGCCGAGAGCGCGTTCAAGAGCGTCGTCTTGCCTGCGCCCGTGCCGCCGGAGATGAGGATGTTGAGACGCGCGCTGACGCACATCTCCATCATCTCGGCAATCTCTCTGGTCAAAGCGCGATTCTCAATCAAGGCGCTCATCCGAAGTGGCTCTGTGCCAAAGCGACGAATGGAAAGCACCGGGCCATCAATCGAAAGCGGTGGGATGATGGCGTTGACGCGCGAGCCGTCCGCGAGGCGCGCATCCACCATCGGAGATGATTCGTCTATGCGGCGACCAACGGATGAAACGATGCGCTCGATGACACGCATCAAATGCTCGTCGTCTTTGAAGGCGACTTCCGTTGCTTCCAGTTTGCCGCGCCGCTCGATGTAAATCTTGCGATGCGAGTTGACGAGAATGTCCGAGATGGTTGGATCGGCGAGCAGCGGCTCAAGCGGGCCGAGGCCGAAAAGCTCATGGCGGACTTCGTTGACGAGACGCTCGCGCTCGATTGTCGAGAGCGGCATCGCTTCCGTCGCCAGAACACCTTCGGCGAGGCGCGACACTTCAGCGTAAATCTGTTCGGGAGCCATCGCGCCGAGCTTCGTCAAGTCCATACGGTTGATGAGCGCTCGATGAAGCCGCGACTTCATCTCCTGAAATGAGCGCTGAGCGTTGGCCGCGTCTTCACTGGCCGCAAAGGCCGCGCTCGGCGGGTTGGTTTCTCTGATTAATCTTTCGCGTAATGCCATGATGAATTTTCCGTATTTCGCTTTTAGACTTTGCCGAGCGTTGCCTGCATATCAAGATTCTGTTGCGCGCCGCTAGTGTTGCGCTTGAAAAGGCCGCTCCAAATTTTCCGGCGTTGCGGCTGCTCTTCCGCGACCGGCGCGGCTTGACCGAGGATGACACCCATGATGCGCTTAATCTCAATGGCGATTTTCGACGTTGGCTCAGACTGAACGAGCGGCTGGCCGAGATTGATGGAGGTGACGGCCATTTGATAATCGCTCGTCACAAAGCCCGTCACCTTCTCTTTCAAAAATCGCTCGACCTGTTGCAAATCAAGATCAATCTGCTTGCTCCAACGATTGACGACGATGCGGACTTTTTTCCGGGGATAGCCGAGCCGGTCGAAGATTTCGAGTGCCCGTTGTGCGCTGCGAATTGAGGGGATGTCCAGTGTCAGGACGAGTACGATGTCGTCTGCCTGATCGAGCGCGGCGAGCGTGATTGAATCAAAAGTGTGCTGTGGGTCGAGCACGACGTAATCATAACTTTCGCGCACCCGCTCCAATGCCTCGAAGACATGCTCGGGCTTGATGTCGTCCGCCGAATCTGCCTCACGCGGCGCAGCGAGCAGCGAGAGCTTAGATGAGTGCGGCGTGACGTAGCTCGCCAGCAGGGAGTCGTCCATGCGGACGCGATTCTCGACCATGTCGGCGATGGAATATTTCGGTTCGACGCCCAGAAAGAGCGGAAGATCGCCCGCCTGCAAGTTGAGATCAACGAGCATCGTCGGAGCGTTCAGGGCGGCGGCGAGATTGGTAGCGATGAAAGATGTGCCGCAGCCTCCCTTGCTGGAAAAGACCGCGATCATGCGTCCTTTCTTCTTCGGCGCTTCCTTCTGCACGGAGCAAAATTCTGCTGTCCGGTCGAGCACGGTTCTGAACTCTTCGTTAATGATGGGGAGTCGCAGAAACTCACGCGCTCCGGCACGCATGCTACGCAAGATAAGATCGGGTGAAGCGTTGCGAACGGCTGAGATGATCGCGGTCTGAGGGCTTTCGACCGAAAGCTTCTCGATCATCTTCAACGCCTGTTCGGAATTAGCTTCCGACATCGTGATGATGACCGCGCCGGGGCGCAGATTTTTTATCTCCGCATAAACCTGTTCGGCATCGTCGCCGCCCGCCAGCAGGCGCGCGCGCTCATCGGTCGCAAGCGCTGCACGAATCTCCTTGAAGGTATCAAGGCCGGTACTCAGGATGACAAATGTGAGTGGCTGGGTCATAAGCAGTAGTCAGTGGTCAGCAGTCAGTTATTTGTAGTCAGTAGTTAGTAATCAGTGGTTGGCTTTTAGTTTTTAACTGGCCACTGACCACTATTAGTTCGGCACGATGGCGCAGGGCGCAGCGGGTGTTGCGTTCGGGATGTCGCAGGGCACGAAGCCCGCGCTTTCGCCGGGAAGCGTCGTCCGGTAGCCCGGCATGTTGACCGTCGTCCCGAGTAACGGAACAGCGAATTGAAACTTGTAATTCGTGATGCTCACCGTCGCCTGTGCGCTCAGGAGTATCCCGTTAAAGTTCTTGTATTCCACGTTCACGTTTGACGAGGTCAGGCCGCTGACAACGGGTGTCGCTGTCGCCGGGTTTGCGTTAGGGTCGCCGTAAACGACCATGTTCTTGACCGCTGTAATGGAGGCGGCATCTTCCTTTCGCACGATTGCGTAGCGCGCTCCGCGTCGCACCGCATCTTTGAGCGCGTTGTGCGTCCAGAAGAGGCGTCCGAACTCAAGGATGCCGAACATCACCGTCAGGAAGATGCTGGCGACGATGGCAAACTCGACCAACGCCGCGCCGCGCTCATTTTTCCTTGAAGCTCTGGAAAACATTTCGGCCTCCTTCAATAAATTACCGGCCCGTTAAAAAGCTGGTGCATGGTGGCGCTGGCATTCATGTCTATGTTGAGCGAAAGCGCAGAGATGCCCGTCAGTTTGCCCAGATCGAAAAGCGGCGTGTACTTGTAGTTCACTATCTTCACCGTGACCGAATCAATTTTGTTGGACGAAGGGCCGTTCGCCTGGACGATGACGTTGCTCGTCGAGAGTCCGGGAAGGATTGGGCCTTTTGATGTGTCCGAGAAATCTCCGTAAACGACCATGTTGCTCGTCTCAGGAAAAACCCAACCGGCGCTTCTCTCCCACTTGCAGGCGTGGCGTGCTCCGGCGCGGGCAGCGTTCGTCAGCGCCGAGTAAGTGTAGAAATAGCGCGCGAACTCTACCGCCCCGCCCAGTAGAAGGAGCAGGACAGGCATGGCGATGGCGAGATCAACAAACTGCGAGCCGCGCTCGCGGCGCGTGAACCGCTTGATTTTGAGACGGATGCTTCGATATGCCCTCATGATTTTTCACCTCATTTGTACAAAACAGGGATGGCGAATTCGTTGGCCTGAACCTGACCCGGACGATATTCACCGACGGGAACGGCCATGCGCTCGCCGATGTATTCGACCTCAATGGTGCAGGCGGGGGTGTTGACCTTCTTCTTGATGAAGAACGCGCCCAGCCTGTCCGAGGTCATGTTGCGTGTCGAGGTGTTATAGGCGCTGCTTTTAGCGATGGGCAGGAAGATGACGCGGCGGTCGTTCATCCCATCAGCGCGATCAAACGTGCCACTGCCCTGAAGGGCGCGGTATTGCGCGTAGTTAATGTCCTCGCGCGTGATGGTGTCCGGCGGCGCGTTGGTCGTGTTGCCGCCGGGGTGCGGGCTGTAGTCGCCGAAGCGCGCATTGAAGCCGATGCGCGCCAACCGGCAGGCGTCTGTGTCAACGAGTTGCTGCGCACGATAGCTTGCGACCGGGTAGTCATAAACGTGAATGTTGCCGGTCAGCACCATGTCGCCGCTCCCGCCTTCGAGAACGCGGTAGCTGTTTCCCGCGTTGCTGTTCCAACTCTTGGCGCTCAGCGTGTAGGCCGTATTTTTCTGAAGCGGGCTGGCGTCCGGTTCAATGAAGGCCAGCGCCGCGTTGAATTTATTCATGGTCAGGCCGACGGACAATCCGGCGGTCGCCGTCGCCCCAATGTCCTTCGATGTCCCAATCGCTATCGCCGCAAAGAAAACGCCGACGGGCTTCGGCGGGATAGTGACTTTGACAAAGCGGATCGTGGTTGCGTTAGCTTCGGCTGTGGCCTGATTGACGTAAGTCCCGTTCAGGTTTGAAGAGAAGGTGATGGCCGTGCTGGGAATCGTCACGTTCTGTTTGAAGTCGTACTTGTTCAGAACCTTCGTGCTTTCGGTGACGGCCTGCTTGATTCCCCCGGCGGACGAGTTCAATTGAGACGCGCCCGCCAGAGCCGCTGCGTCCGCCGCGTTCTGCAACTCAGCTTTCGCCGTATAGAAATGGCTGACATCAACGGACAGGCCAGCCATGAGAAGAAACGCGAGCATGCCGATGGTGGAGATGGCGAGGACAGAGCCGCGCTCGCCTTTTCTATCGCGAGGATTGCGATATTCGTTTCTGCTTCTCGTCTTCATTTCTCTCGCTCCTTCGGCAAACATCTTCACAAAACCATTGCCCTCCAACGCCCTTGTCGTTTACGGCGTCGGGCTTGCCTGATTCTTCGCCTGTACTGGCGGCATGACCGGCGGCTCTTCGGTCAGCGCGAGGGGCGTGACCTGGCTGACCGCCGTAATGGCTGCGGGGGAAACAGTCGCAGGAGTTGGAGACTTCGCGGGCTGCGTCGTGCTATCCGGCGCTGCCGGACTTTGCGGCATGGCTTCAGGCTTATTCTCCGATGTGCCCGTCGAGAAACCGCTTTGTCCGGTGATGCCTTCGCCCTTCGGCTCAACGCCGAGCGGCGAGCCATTCTTGAGTCCGTCCACGCCACGCAGTTGCGGCAGGTCGTCGGGATTAACAGGCTTGACGAGTTGCGCGGTCACAAAGAACATCAACTCGGTTTCCTGCTTCTGGAAAGACTTCGACTTGAAGAGCGCGCCGAGAATGGGAATGTCGCCAAGCACGGGAATCTTCGAGATCGTGCGCGTCTCGTTGTTATCCAGCAGTCCGGCGAGCGCGAAGCTCTGGCCGTCTCTCAATTCAATTCCGGTCTTGGCGCGTCGCGTCCGCAAACCCGGAATCAGAAAACCGTCGAACTTAACGCCGGTTGCGAAATCTATCGTCGAGACTTCGGGTTCAAGCACCAGCCGGATATGGTTTTCATCAATGATCGTCGGCTTGAAGTTCAACTTCACGCCATACGGTTTGAAGATGATGGTCACGCTGGTTCGCTCGCCGCTGCTCTGGATAACCGGAACCGGATACTCTCCGCCCGCCAGAAAGCTGGCTTCTTCGCCGTCCATCGCAATCAGGTTCGGCTCGGCTAACGCGCGCAACGCACCTTCCGTCTTGAGCGCGTGAATCAGCGCCTGCGTATTGATCGCGCTGTTGAAGAGGAAAAGATTGGCTCCTGATAACAGGTATTTCATGATGCCGCCATCCACCTGATTCAACGTGGCCGGGCCAGTCGGGCTGGAAAAGGCGGAAGTGCCGCCGGGGGCTGTGGCGAAGGATGCGCCGAGTTCGCGCAAGCGATTGCGGCTGACTTCCGCCACGCGCACCTGCAACTGCACCTGCATGGCATTCTTCACCGGCGAGCCGAGCATATTCACGGCCTTGAAGCCAGCAGCCTCGACCACGCTTTGCACCTGCGTCACCGTCCTCGGGTCGGTCACGCTGCCGGAGATGACCACCGAGCCGTTGGCCTGGCTCAGGCGGATGTCGTCTTTCGGAAAGAGCGCGCGAACCTGCGAATCGATCAACGAAAGATTGGCGCGGACGAAGACATCGAAGACGATGAACTTGCCGCCCGTCTGCTCCCACGCGATGAAGTTGACCTGCCCGAATGCCTTGCCGTTGACGAGCACCTGATCGGGCGCGACGAGCACGGCTTCGGCAATGTCCGAGTTGGAAACTGAAAAGCGTCCGATGGGCTTGTCAAAGTTGACGACGCGCGACTGGCCGACGAGCACGTTGACGGGCACGCTCTCCTTGCTGCGCTCGAAAGACGCGCTGTAGGAGGTCTCCTGCGCGTGGGCGTTCAGCGCAACGGCGCTGACGATCATCGCCGCGCAAAGAAGGGACACGAGGCGAGCGATTGGGTTACGGGTCTGCATGATTCGATTGCTCCTATGGTGGCGAAAGTCTTAAAGGATGAACGCGGAACGATGAACGATGAACAGCTTTTACTTCCGCGTTCATCGTTCCGACTTCATCGTTTATGGGAAATCTACGTTGCTCTTCTTACCGCCCTGAATCATCTCGATTGAGTTGCGCGGCGGTGGCGGTTGAGCGGGCGCGCTGACGGCGGGCGCTGGAGGCGCTGCGACTGGCACGGGGTCGGCCATGACGCGTATGCGACGCGGCGCGGGCGCTGCCGGTTTAGTTTCGGGTTGCTCACTCTTGAGCGAGCCTGCATCGGGAACCGGATTGGCACGCTCGCCTGAAAGCAGGCTGCGCTTGTTCACGCCTGTCGTCTCCGAGCTGCCCTGGTCAATCGAATTACGCATGACGAGTTGCAGCTTGCCCTCGTTGGTAGCCATCGCCAGCTTCTCAGACTGCTCCGGGGTCACTTGCAGCGTCACGGCTTTGACAGTCGTCGCCTCGCGTTCGTCTTTCGGCTTATCAATGTTCTGGGCGTTGGCCAGCACCTTGATGTTCTGCAAGATAATCTTCGAGATCGGGTCCTGATTGACGCCGTTCTCTCGCGGGTCAATGACGACCACGACATCAACGAGCGCGCCCGGCTGAATGAATCCTGAGACGCCACTCGCATCGTCAACCTTGACCGTCATCGCGCGATAGCCTTCGGGAATGACCGCGCTCAAGCCTCCAGCAGTTCCTTCCGGCGCGAGCTTGTTATCGGTGATGGCCTCGCGCGCCGCGATGTTGACGACAGCGACGCGGCCCGTCAGCTTATCCACCGACTCGAAAGTTCCGTCAGGAGTCGTGCCCGTCGGAGCTTCCACCTCCATCACCTGTTCAGGGATGATCTTTGTGCCCAGCGGAATGTCCGCTTTGGCGACGACGACTTTCGTGTAGTTACCATTAGCCTGCGCGCTCGAAGACAAATAGCGGCTGACGGAAAAAGCTGCGAGCAGGCCGAAAACGAGCGCGCCCGCCATGACGAATATGAAGCGTTTGTTACGCATCGCTAAAATTCTCCGTTTCAGAAACGAACGAAAAGCGCGCCTGGACCTCAAGTTCAAGCGCGGAAGATTGCCAGCGAGATGAGGCTGCCAAACGTGATGGCAACGCCGTAAGGGATTGTGTACTTGCGATCAGCGGGGACGGCGAAGCGCGGCATCTGCCATCCCGGCAGCAGTCCGACCAGAATCATCAGGACGCGCTGCATCGTCGCCCGCACCATACCCGCGCGTAGCGTCAAAAGAAGCGCCAGCGCGCCTCCGGTCAGAATCACGACCAGAAACGTCGGCAGCACCAGATTCGCGCCCGTCAACGATCCGACCGCCGCAAACAATTTCACATCGCCCGCGCCCATCGCGCCGAAGATGTGCAGCATGAACATCAGGATAAATGCGATGGCGCAACCGCCCAGACTAGCCAGTGTTCCCTTCCATCCGCCGTAAATAGTGTTGATGATTAAACCGCTCGCGAGCGTGGCGAGGACGAAGGCGTTGGGGATACGACGATAGCGCACGTCGTAGTACGTGATGATGACGGCCAGCGGGACGAGCAGCGCGGCGATGACGATGAAGAGTGAGCTGGACATTTAAGGTTTAAGACTCGCGCACGATTGATGGATAGTTTTTATTGATTGCTCTCCGGCTTTTTCCGTTCATGAGCCGGGAGTTGTTTGAAGGAGGAGGCGCGCTCATCAGTCGTCGTGCGGCGTCTTGAGCGCGCCCACCTCTTCCTCATAGCGAGAGTGATTAGCCGGTGATCTTGGTCGCCAGCTCGCTAATCTTGGCACCGATATTTCCACCAAGAAGCTGGAAGGCGGCAACGGCTGCCAGTGATACGAGCGCCGCAGCAATCGCATATTCGGACAACTCAAGGCCGGACTCATCTCTCAAGAACATCTTGATCACTTTCGTGCTCCTTTAACGTCGAGCCGTTATTTGATTGTGTTGGCCAGCGAGTTGATCTTGGTGCCGATGTTGCTGCCCAGCAACTGGAAGGCGGCGACGGCTGCGAGCGCAACGAGCGCGGCGGCGACGGCGTATTCCGACAATTCAAGACCAGTTTCATCGCGAAGAAATCTCTTAATCATTTGTTTGCTCCTTTAGGGTTGTGGTTGATGGTTGAGGGTCAGGCCCGATACCGGCGTCGGCGCTTGTGCCCCAAGCAAAGCCGGGCGGACAGAAAATTTAATAGCCGAGATGAATCATGGAAGTTCTACGCGTGCCAGCATTGCTCGTCGCTTCGACGCGCTTGCTGGATGCTGACTTCTCTCTCTCCGTGCGACGGCCCATACCGTTAACGATGCTGGCCACCGCGCCGCCAATAGCGAGAGCGACAAGCAGCAGATCATCTTGAGTACCTTGAGAGAGCGAGACAGCGCGTGCGCCAACGATCAACGCCACAGCGAAGAACGGCGCGACCAGTAGAAGGCCAGCGAACGAAACAATCATTTTCGTGGTGACGGTTTTCATGGCTACCCTTTCCTCGGCTGAAGACTTTGCGATGCACTCACTGCTTCGCTGACGCGCTTCCCTCTTAACAAGGCGCGTGCCGGAGTTCATAAATCCGCTTTGAAGCCGATGTTTATTGGGGTTTAGTAGCGTGGCAGGAAAAAGGCTTGTCGCCTCGCGTTGACAAAAGAGGGCTGGTCGAGCGGTGTGAGAAACCTGATCTGGCAGGTTAAAGTGAATGGTATTTAAGAACTTAACATCCTGTCGCCGCAAGGTGACAGGCGCTTGTAGCCTTTCAACCCCTGGCGACGCCCGCGCGCTTCCTACAAGATCGAAAAGCAGCGACGAATGAATAGCTCCGCTTTCTTCAATCGTGATAGCCACAAAATAAAAAGGCGACTGATCTTTAAAAGATCGGTCGCCTTAATTCACACGAAGCTCTTATTTTTATAGATGCCGCAAAGCCTGAAAAGCGATAAGCGCGAGACTCACACCGCTTCCGGCAATCGTAAACGTCCACTCAACAACGGCGCTCTTACGCCGCAAGAGTGCGCGCAACATCACCATCCCGCATTTCCAACCATCCTGCTGGTAGAGCGGAAGAAGGTTGGTCGCCGCCAGTAATAGATTCACAGTGCCGAACGGTGTGCCCAGCGTTAACGCGGCGGCAATCAAATTGACGATGATGCCAGCCAGCAACACCAGCACCTGCTGACTAAGCGCGCGGCGCTGCAACTCCACGATGTCCAGTCGAACGTATGCCCCGACGGGGAGCGCGTGTAGTTTGTACTCAACACCGCCGAAGTGAAAGCTGAAAAGCCTGCGCCCCCACCCCAGGCCGAACTCCGTCGCGGGCACGCGACAAACGCGCGCCGCTGCAAGATGGCCCAGCTCATGAATCAGAAGCGCGATGAAGAAACCTGGAAGGTAAGAGACGAGCACGAGGTGTGGGCCTGCTTTCAGAGGGTCTGAGTGGAATGGTCAGTGGCGTTCGGGGCGCAATTGGAGTCCAGGCTCTGTATCTTCCTGAAGAAAATCGCCAATATCAATCGCCAGCCGTTTGAGTTTCTTGTAGAGCGTTTGCCGCGAGCCGAGTCCTAAGGCATCGGCTGCGCGCGCCACGTTGCAATCGTGTCGTTTGAGCGTTTCCGTGATGACGCGCCGCTCAAAATCTTCCAGCATGTGATCCAGATCAGCAGGTGAAGCATTGGCCTGCATCGCATTGCGCGCCTGTTCAGGAAGAATGCGAGAGTTGAGATGCTCAATGCCGATATAGTTTCCCTCATCAGCGTATAACACCAGCCGCTCAATCTCCGCTGCCAACTCGCGCACGTTACCCGGCCATGAATAATTTTGCAGCGCATGGATAGCATTGGCAGTGATTCCGGCAATCGCACGGTCGTTGCGCCGCGCATAGTATGTCAGGTAATGCGAGATGAGCGCGGCTGCGTCTTCAGGACGCTCTCTGAGCGGCGGAACGAGTATTGAGAGCGAAGCTATACGATAATACAAATCTTCACGGAAACGGCCTGCACGAACTTCAGCCTCTAAATCCTTATGCGTGGCGGCGACAACGCGCACGTTCACCTTGCGTGGCGCACGCTCTCCGAGCGGATGGATTTCCCCCTCTTGAAGAAAACGCAGGAGCTTCGGTTGTAAAGCGGAAGGCAGATCACCAATCTCGTCTAAGAAAAGCGTCCCACCTTCGGCGGCGCGGATCATGCCTTCCTGATCCACATGCGCCCCAGTAAAAGCGCCTTTGCGATGACCGAAGAGCATGCTCTCGATCAAATCCACAGGGGCAGCAGTACAGTTGAAAGGAATAAACTCGCCATGACAGCGACGGCTCAACCGATGAATTGCCCGCGCGACCAATTCTTTTCCCGTCCCCGACTCACCTGTAATCAGCACAGTAGAATCCGAGTCCTTAATTCGCTCAACCCCGCGCGCAACCGCCATCATCGCACGACTGACGAAGATCATGCCGGGGAGCGTGGCATCCGCCAGAACCGAGAGCGACTGCGCTTTGAAATGTTGTTGTTGATCGCCAAGCAACGCGACATGAGCATGAGCTAGTTGTGCGACATCCGACAATAGCCTCAGTTCTTTAACCTGCTTTTCTGTGAGCGGGCGCACACAGCGACCATAAATAGCTGCCCCTTCGCGAGTCAGGCTCGTGGTGGCAAGTACCATGCAGATATATTGATCGCCCGCTTTTATCTTAACTGCTTCTCTCATCCCTGAAAGAGCGCTGGCGATGACCATTTCCGCATCCGTGATTTCGTCTTGCTCTAACCCTTCGACCCATTTCAGACGAGGTTGCTCGCCAATTCTTTGTGTCCAGGTCGCAAGGCCGTAGGTATGAGCGGTCGCATCAACCATCAACGTCAGTTTGATCATCACCTCGTAGAGTTGATTGCAACCCGCCGTCGCTGCCTGACACAACGCTTGCACCATTGACGCCAGGGGCAATGGCGCAGGCGCAGATGAATCGTTAATTAAACTATCTGATGAAAGCGAATGTGACATTTGACCTTACCGCCCGGAAACCGCGTTAGTTGACCTAAGTAATTGAAGATGAGACTGTTAAGTAATACCGGGGCAAGGTCTAACCGCGAGAAGCTCACAGGAGAATCACTGTCAATGGTCGAACCCTATGAGGAGATTCAACCAAGTTTTGACAGTCTATGCACATATCAGAATGATGTCAACATAATTCAACATGTAGGCCGATCTCCATAATTCACAGCTTTTTAATTTCCGCCTTGTTGGAGATGAAAGAGAACGAGCTTGCTATTTTTCCACACTGTGCAATTCCTCGGAATCCTTTATCCTCTATATTCTCTTAGTCATCGAAGCATAGTGCCCTTCTCGCGGATTTCCGTTCGCCTGCTGTTCGCCAGCACAAGGACTTAACTCAGCTTACCTCAAGTAAACGTTGAACTTAGCTCTCGAAGTCGTTGCAAAGAAATATCTTTACAGCTTTTCGCCCTCATGTTACAGTCCCGCCACTTTGCCGCTAAGTGATTGACTGGCAAAGAATTGGGAAGTAGACGAAGCACACTAACTTGTGGTCACTACCCTTCTTACATACAGCATATTGAGTTTTGACCCCAAAAGGACGGAATTAAGCAGGTTTAGCTAAGATAATGGCAATACGATTCGGAACATCGGGTTGGCGGGCGGTTATTGCCGATGAATTCACCTTTGCCGGTGTCAGGCTGGTGACGCAAGCCATCTGTGAGCATTTGCGCTCGAGCGGCGCGGGCGAGGATAGCCTGATGATAGTCGGCTACGACACCCGGTTTCTCGGTGAGAGATTTGCGGCTGAATGCGTTAAGGAGGTTGCAGCTCAAGGGTTTAGAGCATATCTCTGCGATCATCCCACGCCCACGCCTACTATCTCTCACGCTATTCGGAGCAATCAGGCCATTGGAGGGATTAACTTTACAGCGTCACATAATCCTCCGGAATATAACGGTATAAAATTCTCAACCGCTGATGGAGCACCTGCCCTGCCAGAGATAACCAAGCAGGTGGAGCAGTTAATTGTCAGCATCCAGGCACGCGGAGAATCTGACAGCACCGGGAAGAGCCTTAACGCCAGCGCTGAATCTTACGACCCGCGTCCGGCTTATTTAGCCGACTTAAATAACAAAATCAGATTCGATCTGATCGCGCGCTCTAACGGTCGTTATGCTTATGATCCTTTGTGGGGCACCGGGCGTGGCTATCTTGATAAAGCGCTGCGAACGCACGATGTTGAAGTAGAGACTATTCACGATTGGCGTGATGTGATGTTTGGCGGACGCTCGCCTGAGCCTGAGTCGAGCCATTTGGATGAGTTGCGCGAAGTGATGGCGAAAAACAAATGCGCGCTCGGCTTGGCGACCGATGGCGACGGAGATCGTTTTGGCGTACTCGACGCGGATGGCACGTTTATCACGCCGAATCAATTGATCGCCCTTCTTTTTGATTATCTGGCAGAGTCGCGTGGATGGACTGGCGGTGTTGCGCGTTCCGTCGCCACCTCTCATCTGGTTGACCGAGTTGCTGAGAATCGCGGGCTTCCGTTTTATGAAACGCCGGTAGGTTTCAAGTTCATCGGAGAATTGATCAATGAAGACAAAATCATCTTGGGTGGCGAAGAGTCTGCGGGGATGTCGATCAAGGGTCACTATCCGGAGAAAGATGGCATCCTTGCGTGCTTGCTCGCAGCGGAGGCGGTCGCGGCGCGCGGGGCGAGTTTAGGCGAACAGCTTGCCGAACTGTACAAGCGCGTAGGTCGCCTTGAATCCGGCAGGCTCGGTGTGAAGTTGACGCCGGAAATTGCTGCCAGTCTTCCTGACAAATTAAAACAGGAGCCGACAGAGATTGGTGGTCGCCCCATTAAGCTCACAAATCGCATGGACGGAGTGAAATTCATTTTCGAAGACGGCTCGTGGATTCTGATGCGCCCATCGGGCACTGAACCGCTGGTACGTGTTTACGCTGAGACCGAATCAAATAAAGACTTGGAGGTGCTCCTTGAACAAGGCCGCAAATACTTACTGGATTGATAATCGTCTTCAGGCGCAACGTGTCGCAACGCGCGCCCTTCCTGCGCTTGCTTCTCCGGCGCGTGAGCTTTCGCGCGAGATTATCGGCACGCGCACTGAGATTCGTCGTCGCGGCGGTCTTGTACCCTCATGGGTCGGCTTTGTCACGATCATTCTGGCGACATTCGCTCTCTGCATAACAGTCACAATGCGGACACATGCGGAGATGCGCGCAGCCTCGCAGCAGCATGAAAGGATTAGTTCCGAGGTTAAGACGTTGCGTAATACTAACGCCATGCTGGCCTCAGAGGTCGATCGTTTGCGGAGCGATCCGCAGGCTATCGAATCGGCGGCGCGCGAAAAGCTTAAGATGGCGCGCGTCAACGAGATCATCGTGCCGATTGAATAGGTGCGAAGTAGTAACGCTCTTTCAAATCTAAGAATTGTTGGATGTGTGTTCCCGCCTTGTCCATGCCGCTTGACTCCGCTCTGCTTCCACGCATCATGGTCGCCTGCCCGTTTGCACGCGGCTCAGTTAACAGAAACTGAGCCGCACCCCTCTTCGCTACAAACTTCAACTTCCACGCAAAGTTGCATAGTTGACACGTCTGTAACCGTCAACTAATATCGAATTCTTAATGATTCTCAATTAATATCCACTGTCATGCGCGACGATTCTCCGAAGAGACGCCGTGCGAGAGACCGATTAAAGTTATGCCTGAAACCAAAGAGGTAACGTCGCCGGAACAAGCAGCCGTTGAGCGTTGGGAACAAGAGACGCTCGCGCCGGTTTTGAGCAAGCGTCCCGAAAGAAAGAAGCGCTTTGAGACGGTCTCGCTCGAAGAAGTAAATCGTCTCTACACGCCCGCTGATACCGCTGAGATTGATTTTGAGCACGACATCTCTTTCCCCGGAGAATTTCCGTACACGCGCGGCATTCACCCGACCGGCTATCGCGGCAAGCTCTGGACGATGCGACAGTTCGCCGGGTTCGGAACGCCGGAAGAGACGAATGCTCGTTTCAAATATTTGACGACTCAGGGCCAGACAGGACTTTCCGTCGCTTACGACTTACCGACATTGATGGGCTACGACGCTGACTCGACTTTGTCGGAGGGTGAGGTCGGCAAATGCGGTGTTGCCGTTTCTTCTTTGGCCGACATGGAAGTTTTGTTTGACGGCATTCCGCTTGAGGGAGTCACGGTTTCTCAAACGATTAATGCTCCGGCTTCGGTTCTGCTGGCGATGTATCTGGTTGTCGCCGAAAAGCAGGGTGCAGATTGGAAGAAGATTTCCGGCACGCTTCAAAATGATATTTTGAAGGAGTACATCGCGCAGAAGGAATGGATTTATCCGATTCGTCCGGCGATGAAGTTAGTCACAGACACTTTTGAGTTCTGCACTCGTCATGTGCCACGCTACAATCCGATTTCCGTCAGCGGCTATCACATACGCGAAGCTGGTGCGACCGCCTTGCAGGAACTCGCTTTCACTTTGCGCGATGGTATCGAATACGTTGAGTGGGGTGTTCGGGCAGGTCTTGATGTGGATGAGTTTGTGCCACGCATCTCCTTCTTCTTTAACGCGCACAACGATTTCTTTGAAGAGATTGCCAAATACCGCGCTGCTCGTCGCATCTGGTCGCGCGTGATGCGTGAACATTTTCATGCCAAAAACGAGAGAACGCTGCAACTGCGCTTCCATACGCAGACGGCGGGTGTCTCGCTCACCGTCCAGCAGCCGCTGAACAATATCGTTCGCGTCGCAATTCAGGCGCTCGCTGGTGTCATGGGCGGAACGAACAGCTTACACACAGACGCTTACGATGAAGCGCTGGCTTTGCCGACCGACCGTGCCGCTTTAATTGCGCTTCGCACGCAACAGATCATCGCGGAAGAAACGGGTGTGGCCAATACGATTGACCCGCTTGGCGGCTCATACTTCGTCGAAGCCCTGACGAAGAAGATGGAAGACGGCGCGCTCGATTATTTCAGTAAGATTGACTCGATGGGCGGAATGGTCGAAGCGGTCGAGAAGGGCTTTCCGCAACGCGAGATTCAAGAGTCGGCTTACCAGTATCAAAAGGCCGTCGAGCGCAACGAGCAAACGATTGTCGGCGTCAACAAGTATCAGATGGATGACGAGGCCAACGAAATTCACACCCTCGTCATTGACGAAGGCGTGCGCGATCATCAGGTTGAGAGGCTGCAACAAACGCGCGACCGGCGTGATAAAGGCGCAGTCGCCAACGCGCTGGAGAAGGTCAGACAAGCCGCGCACTCAAACGAGAACACCATGCCCGCGACAATCGAAGCCGTGCGCGCCTATGCCACGCTCGGCGAAATCTGCGACGCCTTGCGCGACGTGTATGGCCTTTACGAAGAGCCTGCTTTCTAAGACACTCATTCAAGCTTGAGGGAAATAATTGTGATGCGTGGTGGTCTGCAAAAAGGTATGCGTTATTTAATCCTGTCCCTGATACTTCTGGCATCCATGAGCTACACGGCTTCGCCCGCCGTTGCCTCCAAATCAAACGGCTTGCCGAGCGTCATCATTCAAAAGCGCAGAATCGTTCTGGTTCGTACAGGAAAACTTGTCAGAGACTTTCCTGAGCGAAAGAGGGCGATTGTCAGTTACCCTGTGATCGTCGGGCCGAATAATTCTCCGGTCTTACGAAAGGTTCGCGCGCTGTTTGATTTCAAAAATATCTTCGGCTCGTCGCTGGCAGAGTATCGGGCAGAGACGTGGCTGTCGGAATTCGACTACAAAGTCAATTACAATCGCAATTCCATCCTTGACGTTACTTTCACGCAGGATGGCGTCGGAGCTTACCCGGACACGCACACCAAACATTTCGCCATCAATCTCAGAAACGGTGAGATGATTAAGGCGGCTGACGCATTCGAGTCATCTTCGCTTGGGGAGCTAGCCGCACTTGTGGACAAGAAGCTACAGGCCGAGAATCAGGAAACCATCAGAGATAGTGGTGATGATAGAGAAACTGCTAAAGACTTGCTTAAAGACCTGAAATTTGAAGCGAGCAACCTTGACGAATTCTCTATCAGCGACAAGGGCATCACCTTCCTCTATGACGCTGAGTTTCCACATGTGGTTCAGGCGCTTCAGCCAGTGGGGAAATATTTCTTCAGCTTCGCCGAGCTTAAATCTTACATCAAGCGCGACGGGCCGCTAGGCGTATTTGTTCGATAGCACCGGATCATGAGCGATAGAAAAATTCGTGTCTTAGTTGCCAAGCCGGGTCTCGACGGTCACGACCGTGGAGCCAAAGTCATCGCGCGCGCTTTGCGCGATGCCGGGATGGAAGTTATTTACACTGGCTTGCGCCAGACACCGGAGATGATCGCCGCCGCCGCATTGCAGGAAGATGTTGATGCGGTCGGCGTCTCTATCTTGAGCGGCGCGCATAATACTCTGTGCCCGCGCATCGTCGCGTTGTTGCGCGAAAAAGGCTTGGACGACTGCCTTGTTCTGGTCGGCGGCATCGTCCCGAAGGAAGATATCACGCGTCTCAAGGAACAGGGCGTCGCTGAAATCTTTCTTCCCGGCACTTCTACCGAAGACATCGTCAAGTTTCTGCGCGAGAACGTCCGCCCACGCGAATGACCGAAGGGAAAAACGAAGTTGCGAAGCAAGCGGCTATCATCGTCGAAGCTCGCTCCTCTACAATCATCGTCCGTATCAATCGCCCTGCCGAACGCAACTCACTCTCAATCGCAACCCTCGAAGAATTAGACTCAATCGTCTCGGCTCAGACGGCGCGCACAGATGTCTCGGCAATCATCTTCACGGGCACAGGCGATGTCTTCGCATCAGGCGCTGACCTGCGCGAACTCTCCGCGCTCACGCCCGCGAGAGCCGGAGAATTCGCCGTGCGCGGGCAACGTCTCTTTCAGAAGATTGCAGACGCAGCGCAACTGACCATTGCTGCCATTAACGGCTATTGCATGGGCGGCGGTCTCGACCTGGCATTAGCTTGCGACCTGCGTTGCGCTTCGCCGGGGGCGGTCTTCGCTCATCCGGGAGCGCGGCGCGGAATTATCACTGGCTGGGGCGGCACGCAGCGTCTGCCGCGTTTGATCGGGACGGCGCAAGCCCTCGAAATGTTCACGACGGCGAGACGCGTTGATTGCCTTGAGGCTTACGAGATTGGATTAGTGACTAGAATCGGGGAGTCTGCGCTTGATTGTGCGGTCGAACTGGCGCTGGCCCATAGGTCAAAACGGCCAGTCATTTCTTGAGAAATCGCGCGATTCCCTTCTGGCAGTCTTCCGTCATGCGCGCGATGGCGTTAACGTCAACGCCCGCCTGAAGCGCCGAATCAAACGTCATTCCGTCCATGTGATAAAGCAGGCGCTTTGAGAGCATCACGGCGGAGCGGCTCACCTGCTCGAACCCGGCGACGTAATTTTCTACTTCCTCTTCAAACTTCTCATCCTCGAAGACCTGATTGATGAGACCGAGGCGCTCAGCTTCGTCTGCGCCAATTTCCGCGCCGCGAGTAATCAACTCGAAGGCGCGTTTCTCCGAAACGTTGCGTCTAAGAATCGCCATCACCATCGCCGGGACGAATCCTATCTTGACTTCCGGATAGCCGAAGCGCGCCGAGCTTGCGGCCAGCACGAGATCGCACGCCGTCGCCAGGCCGCAACCACCGGCCAGCGCGCGGCCACGCACCGCTGCCACGACCGGCACACGCACGCGGCGAATCAACGCGAACAGTTCCATCAAAGATTGCGCGTCTTCCAGATTTTCCGTGACGGAACTTTCGGAGATTTTCTGTAGCGCCGCGAGGTCTGCGCCGGAGCAGAAATCTGCGCCCGCGCCCGTGATGACGACGACGCGCACGGCCTCGTTAGCGTCCGCCGCCCGCAGCGATGTCTTGAGGTCAATAACTAGAGCATCATTCAACGCGTTGCGCTTTTCAGGACGATTGAGCGTGATGAGCGCAACCGTTCCCTCAACCGCGTAGATAACGGACTGACTTTTCTTTTTCATTCGATGATTAGTCTTGGCGGCGCGGGCGGTGAAAGATTCAGGGCGAAGCGAGGAAACTTTGGAGCGCCGCGTTCACTTCGGCGACCGCTTCGTTCTGCACCCAGTGGGCGCTCTGTTTGATTCTCAATTCACGGTAGGGCGCGTCTATATAAGCCTTCACGTCGCGCACCGTATCGGGGATGACGGCTTCATCCTGCTCGCCGTAGATGAACAGCGTCGGAACACGAATGCGATTATCGCTCAACTCTTCCTCCGCGCGCTTTCTTTTCATGAACATTGAAAAGACGTTAGCTCGGTAGTAGTTGATGGCCGCCGTCAGCGCACCGGGTTCGCGCAGAGCATTTTTGTAAATAGCGATGTCCTCGTCGGTGAAAGTTCCGGGGCGCGCCACAGTTTTCCTGAAGATACGCTCGACAAAGGCATAGTCTCTCGCGCTCATCAACCATTCAGGCACGCGCGGGAGTTGGAAGAAGAGCATGTACCAACTTTTGAACGCCTGCCGCAAAGTCATGTTGGCACGCCACGCAGCCATCGGCGGAACTTGCATGGCGACGAGTTTCCAGACGTATTCGGGATACATCTGAGCCACAGCCCACGCCACACCCGCGCCCCAATCATGCCCGACGATTGCCGCCTGCTTTTTTCCAAAGTGGCGAACAAGACCCAGCACATCATCCACCAGCAAATTTATCTTGTAATCTTCGACCCGCGCAGGTTTGTCGCTCAAGTTATACCCGCGCATGTCAGGCGCAACGACCGTGTAGCTTTCGCCAAGCGCCATCAACTGATGCCGCCACGAATACCAGAACTCCGGGAAACCGTGCAGCAGGATGACGAGCCTTTCACCGCTGCCGCGCTCTGCGTAATGAAGACGCACGCCGCCAATCTGCGCGTAGCCGTGCCGAATGGAGGGATCAAGAGTTATCAGAGCTTCAGTCATATCAAAGAAGTGATAGGTGATAGGTGATAGGTGATAAGAGAAAACCTGTTCTTTCCTATCACCTATCACCTATCACCGGCTAACTGTAGTTGAACTGCCTCGTCGTCGGCAACATCAATTTTCATTCGCAGGAGCGCGGTCGAGAACGTCTTGCCCTGCGCATCCGTCATCAGGGAAAGCGTGCCGCCGCCCCCTAAGCTCTCGTGGAGCAGGAAGTTGAGCGCCGAGAGATTGGGCAACTCAAAGCGCTCGACTTTGCCTTTGCAGATTCCTTTGAAGTGTTCTTTGACCCGCTCAGCCGTCACCTCGCGCACGAGCAGAGGATAATATTCATCACGAAGCGCGATGAGGCCGACGTTGGCCGTATCGCCTTTATCGCCGGAGCGCGTATGCGCGAGTTTGGTTAATTGGATTCGCATCTTTTGTAGGACAGACATTCCTGTCTGTCGGAGCGTGCTTAAGCCACGCTCTTGATAGTTGCTAATAAGTATTCGCGCTCTCCGCGCTCAACGACAGACCGAGAATGTCTGTCCTACTACGCTTCCGTCACCATGACGCGCGGCTTAATCTCGGTCTTTGGAATCAGCGCAGGCCAGTAGGCCACTATCTCTTCTACTTTGGGACGGCCACCGGCGAAGCCCGTCACACTGGGCGGGCCTGTCAGTATCAACGGCGCAATCTCTTTGGTAAACCGCTCGATGGCCTGACGATCTTCACCGCGCACGCCGACGCGCAGTTGCACCTCAGCAAGATCGGGCGAAGGCTCTCCGGCCAGCGGGCCGTGTGTCGCGTTAGCGCCGACAAACTCTGTCAGGATTTGGTCGAAGTGAAGTCCCAGACGTTCGAGACGCGCCCGCAGGATTTTGTCTGCGGCTCGCGCCTTCTCGTAAGCGTCCGGCCATGAATAGACGAGCGTGCCGACGGCTTTGAAGCCTGCCGAATAACTGATGGAGACTTTCAGGAACTCTGTCGCCGGATGGCCGCTTATACCGAAAACCCGGACACGATCAGGCCCTGCCTCTTCAAGTTGAATCGTCGTAAAGTCCGCCACGCAATCCGGCGTGATGTACTCGTGCGGATCGCCCATCTCGTAAAGCAGTTGCTCCTTGATGCCGGGCACGTTGACGCGGCCTCCTGTGCCTTCGTGCTTCGTGATGAAGAAACTACCGTCAGCGTAAGCTTTGGCGATGGGGAATCCAACGTTCGCCAGATCAGGAATGTTGCGCCAGTCGTACTGGCAATTGCCGCCTGAAGACTGCGCGCCGCATTCGATGATGTGCCCGGCGATTGTCCCGGCAGAGAGTTTGTCCCAATCTGTCTCGCCCCAGCCAAACTCGTGGATAATCGGAGCGAGTGTCAGCCCGGTGTCGGTCGCGCGCCCCGTGATGACAATCTGCGCGCCCTGATTAAGAGCTTCGACCATCGGCCATGCGCCCAGATAAACGTTCGCGCTCTGGATGCGTTCGCGCACGGTCGAGAGAGGCTCGGCTGTGTCCATGTTGCGAAGTTCCAGCCCGCGCGCAAGAAGTTCATCTATGCGCGGCATGATGTCATCGCCCGTGACGATGCCGATACGAAACTTGCCGCTGAGTCCAAGCTCTCGTGCAACTCCGCGCACGGCTTCGGCACAGCCTTCGACGTTGACGCCTCCGGCATTAGCCGTCACACGAATATTCCGTTCAACGCAGGCGGGCAGAATCTGCTTCATCAAAGGAATGAAATCCCGCGCGTATCCGGCGGCAGCATCACGCGCGCGTTGCTTCTGCATGATGGACATGGTGACTTCGGCCAGATAATCAAGCATCAGGTAGTCAATCGGGCCCCCTTCGACCTGACGCACAGGCGCGTCCAGCATGTCTCCCCAAAAACCCTGCCCGCTGGCAATACGAATCTTTTCTCTCATAAAAATATGTCTGGAGTCCAATCAATTGCGGAATGCGGATTTCGGATTGCGGATTGAAGAGCAACGGTTCTTAAATCCGCATTCCGAAATCCGCATTCCGCAATACATCGGCGCGGGCGGCGCATCCGTGATACCGGAATGCGTCGCCCGCGCCAAACGGCCAAGCGACTCGGCTTTCAGAACTGTGAATCGAAGTGCCGGTTACTCTTCATCCATCACTGCGTGTGTTGAGCATGAGCCGTTGGCGGCTTGATGCCCACCGAGATAGATCTCCCACGACGTCTGCTGCGTGGCCGCATTCCAGGATTGCCGCCCCCGCCCGCTCCGGCTGAACTAAAGGAGAATTGGCGCGTTTCGCCGCCCACACTCTCCAATGTCAGACCGCCCGCGACCTTTCTCGCGCGTAAAGAGACGGCTGGAAGCGGCGCGGGCTGTTCTCCCTTCATGGCGGATGTTTGCGGTTTCCCGAACATCATTGTGACGCCTGTGTAATTGCAGGTCGTAACGGCGGTGACGCGACCTTCCTGTGTCGATGAGCCGCTCGTGATGGTGAAATTGTTGCCCGTGATTGTCAACGTGGCCTCGCCAGACAATCCACCCTCCGTATAATTGGCTGTTCCGGTGTAAGTGCCGGAAAGGTCGGTCTGCTCCTGCGCCATCGGATCGCAGCGTCCTGTCTGAACAGGCATTACAATTGGCCTGTCGGTGACAATCTCGTTAACGACTGGCGTCTCACCCGCGTTCATGTTTCCGGCGCTCCGGCGTCCACGTCGGCGACGCCTGCCGCGATTCATGTTCGTGTTCATGTTCGAGTTCATGTTCTGCATTGTCGTATCGTCCGTCGTCGTGCTGGAGTTCGCGTTCTGCGCCGACACAGACAGATCAGCCCCGACGAAAGCTATCGAAACGATCAAGACAAACAAACGAATGAGATGGCTTGTGGTATATCTGTTCACGGTCTTGCTCCTCCTGCTGTTGCATTGCGCTTTGTCCACCGAAGAAAAGCGCGCCCAAGTTTAACAACTTTCGGCAACCGCCTGACTGCTCTGCGCGGCAGTGACCGTTCGTGAAAGTTCCAGATTGCAAACTATGCGGGGAGATGTTCAACCCTGCCGACCTTGTATCTTTCCCAGAGCATCAAACAAGCGATGGCGGCAGCACAAACGGCCCCAGATGCGGCCCGCTGTAATTCAAGCTCAAGCGCAGCGCCAGTTCCAGCGTGTCGCGTGTGTTTTCAGGCATGATGACGGCATCAACGAAACCGCGCGCGGCGGCGTAACGCGCGTCCAACTGCTGCTCATAGCTCTCGCGCACGCGCCCTATCTCGGCTTTCAACTCTTCGTCAGGCTCTTTACCTTCCTGCTTCAGCTTGTCTAGTTGCGTGCCGAACGTGGCCTGCACAGCCGAGTCGCCTTCCATCACGCCCATTCTTCCGGTCGGCCAACTGAAGATGAAGTCTGGATCGAAGCCCTGCCCCGCCATTGCATAGTAGCCCGCGCCCGAGGCGTGATTGACGGTCAACACAATCTTCGGCACAAGGGCGGTCGCCATCGCTTCGACAAATCGCGCGCCCGCACGGATGATTCCCGAATGCTCTGCTTCGGAGCCGACCATGAAACCTGAGACATCCTGAATGAAGACGAGCGGCGTTTGATGACGATTGCAGGTCTCTATGAAGTAGGCGACCTTCTCGGCTGACTCGGCGTAGATGATGCCGCCGAACTTCGGAGAACCGCCGCCGGACGGGCGAATCATCCCGCGACTATTACAGATGACGCCGACCTGTATACCACGAATCCGAGCATGGCCCGTGAGCATCTCTTTGGCGTAGTCGGCCTGAAACTCGTCTAAGTGTCCGCCGTCCAAGATGCAATCGAGCATGGCGCGCACGTCGTATGGTTGGCGGTGATCTTCCGGGAGAATGTCGTAGAGTTCCCTCGCGGGGCGTGCCGCGTCCACGCTTTCCGTGATGGAGACGACGCTCGCAGGCTTGACCGGAAGTTCTGAAACAAACTCCCTGATCTTAGCCAGACACGTTTCGTCGTCCGCAACACGGTAATGCGCGACGCCTGAAATGGCGTTGTGCGTGCGCGCCCCGCCGAGAGATTCGTTGTCAATCGTTTGCCCCGTCGCGCCCTTGACCAGATTCGCGCCGCCCAGCCCCATGAACGAAGTGCCTTCGACCATGATGATGATGTCGGAGAGCGCGGGCAGATATGCGCCGCCCGCGATGCACGGCCCCATCACAGCCGCAATCTGCGGAATCTTCAGGTAGCGCCGCATGATCGAGTTGTAATAGAAGATGCGCGCCGCGCCGTACTGACCGGGGAAGACGCCGCCCTGAAACGGAAGATTCACTCCCGCAGAATCCACCAGGTAGATAATAGGAACGTGCGAGCGCATAGCAATCTCCTGCGCCCGCAGGATTTTCTTAATCGTCTCAGGCCACCAAGAACCGGCTTTGACGGTCGCATCGTTGGCGACGACCACGACCTCACGCCCGCCGACGCGCCCAATCATTGTCACAACCCCGGCAGACGGGGCTTGGCCTTTGTATTCGTCGTAAGCGACGAGCAGACCAATCTCTTGTTGGAAAGATTCTTTGTCAAAGAGCAGTTCGATACGCTCGCGCGCCGTCAGCTTGCCCTGCTGGTGTTGACGTTCGATTTTATCGGGGCCGCCGCCCGTGCGGATTTTCGCTTCAAGCCGCTGGAGGTCTGCCGCCAGTTCGCGCAGACGCATCCGCAGTTCTCTGGAAGCCGGTCGTGCTTCAGACTTCATCATGAATCGAGACCGGCTCATGCTCGCCCGTCCGGTCACCTGTTCGGTTCTAAACGCTTTTGAATGACGACAAAATATCACAGACGGATAAGCAAAACAATGCGCGCACCTTGACCAATTCGACCCTGAAGGGGTCGCATGTAATAGCCGGGGGCAAGCGATAGCGCCGCCCCCGGTTCAATGTTAGAAAAGAATCCGACCCTGAAGGGGTCGTATATGCAATGTTGAATATACGACCCTTTCAGGGTCGGGAATCTATCTCGTGTGCCATTCCGGGGGCGACGCAAACCTGCGGCTTGCTTGCCCCCGGCTATTTTATGTGACCCCTTCGGGGTCAGGGGAATCGCATACTACGGCTGATTGCCCAATTCGTTATCGCCTGGAATTTTCACCTATCCTTTATTTCCGACCCTCATCGGTTCCTTGCCCCAAACAGCATTCATCACCTTTCTCAGGTCTGCCTTCTCCGGCAAACCTTCGATGATGCTGACGCGATCCGATTGACGAACGATGACGACTAAGCCTTCGTTTGTGCGCCACGCCCGCCCGTCGGACAACTTCGTCGCAGAGTTCGTATAAAGGTTGTTGACTGGAGTCGCGCTCGCATAGCGCTGTTCGGTACGCTTCACGTAAGCGTTGAAGAATTCCGTCGCATCACGCGGAGTGTCCCACGCAGTAAGCTGTGTGATAACAACACTGCCCGGAGTCGTTCCCTCATAAACGCTGTAGCGGTCTCCGCCCCATCCTGCCGAGGCAGTCTTCGATTCCTGCGCTGACTTCAGATACTCGTCCAGAATCAGGTAGTAACTCCACTCGCCGTTGACATCCGCGTCAATTCGCTTCCAGCCCCTGCCCAGCAGAGAGCTAATATCCGGCAGCGTGACTTTGACGGGAGCTTCGCGCGCAAAGTATTTCTCCGCGTGCAGGATTTGCTCGGTTGACTGCGGCAACTCCCTGTAAGCCTTCGAGACGAGCGGCCAGCCCTCGCGCCTGTGTAGCTGCTGCACCCATTGCATTCCCTCTTTGTAAGGAAACATCAAGGATTCGCGCAACGCACGCGGCGCGCGATCAATCTCTTCGCTCGCTGATTGGCTCGACCCCATAGATTTCATCAGCGCGATGATACGCAACGGGCTACGCGACACGTAGACAGACATGGCGAGCGAAGCATCACCTTCGACCAGCGCGTGCGCGGCCAGTTCCGCATCGGCGTCGCCCTTCGGCCATTTCTCAAAGCGGCGCAAGTTGAAGTGCTGATCCTGGAGAGCGTGCGTCAATTCGTGCGCCATGACTGCCTTTTGCCCGTCGAGGTCAATCCAATCGGCCAGGAAAAACTCCTGCTGCTTGGGGTCGTAATAGCCCGCGACCTGCTCGGTCAGAAGGCTGATGATGAAAGGTCTGAACTGGAAATCCTGTGGGATGAGGCCGAGCTTTTTGAGAGCGACTTCGGAAGCGTGCATCTCTGCGGGCGTCGAATCCTCGTCCATGTTCTTAATGAGAAAGCGTTGAATTTCAGCGCGCGACTGCGTTCCGCTCTTGACGGGGCGCAGGATGGGCAGTTCCCTGAGTTCGCTTGTCTCCTTCAAAACTTCGGTCGTCGCTTCAACGACGGCGGCGTTTCTGGCGTCGCGCGTGGAGATGGCAGCGGCGCTCTGGGCCTGCGCCCGTGTGACGGGTACGCGCAGGCTGGAAGCGGCCAGAACCGAGAGAACGGCCAGGAGAGCAATTGTCTGAAGTCTGATTTGCTTTGACATCTATTACCTTTCGCTTTTATAGTCCGCAGGAAACGCCCAGGCAGATTATAGTACAGAGAGCCTTGTTGTTAGACTAACATTCGCCGAGGAGACGTTTCTCTCAGATGACGACCCTGCACGAAGAAGATGTACCGTTTGAAGAGTGGCACGAAACGCTCGTGCGCGTTCGGTACTCCGAGACGGACAAAATGGGCGTGGTCTATCACGCGAATTATCTGGTCTGGTTCGAGATCGGACGCACGGAATTCTGTCGCTCGCGTGGCTTCTCTTACCACGATATGGAAGAGAACGAAAATGCCTTCCTCGTTGTTGCCGAAAGTTATTGCCGCTACAAAGCGCCCGCGTATTACGACGACGAGTTGATCGTCCGCACGCACATCACCGAACTAAGAAGGCGTAGTTTGCGTTTCGGCTACGAAATCGCACGCCTTTCCGACGGCAAGGTGATAGCCGAAGGCGAAACAGGCCACGTCGTCACGGACGGCGCAGGCCACGTCCGCTCATTCCCCATGCTCTACAAACAGCTTCTCGCCGCCACACCGGAGTCAGCCATCCATCTCTCGCAGCCACCCACAGCCGAGCGCGTCCCCGAAGAGATTGCACCGGAATAGTTCAATTGCGGAATGCGGATTTCGGATTGCGGATTGAAGAAGACGAGCCGATGCTTTTCTAAATCCGCATTCCGAAATCCGAAATCGGCTCATTGTTCATGCGAAAGTGAGAGGCGGGAGATTTCGCGGGCGCGGCCTGTCGTCTCGTCTATGTCTATGAGGGCGGCGCAGATTCGCACCATTCCGGTCGAATGGTCGGCGCGTTTGTAGACGGCGGAGGTGAAACGCGTGATTACGTCCCGGCGATCCATGCCGATGACGCCCGCGTAAGAACCGGTCATGCCGAGGTCGGTCAGGTAAGCCGTGCCCTCCGTCAAAATCCTCTCGTCAGCCGTCTGCACGTGCGTGTGCGTGCCGACGACCGCAGAAACTCGACCATCCAGATACCAACCCATCGCGGCCTTCTCCGAAGTCGCTTCGGCGTGCATGTCCACGAGCCGGACTTTGACCTCAGGCGGGATTGCTGCCACAAGCTCGTCGGCGGCGCGAAACGGATCATCGGCAGGCCCCATGAAGACGCGGCCAATCAAATTGAGGACAGCGACGCGCACACCTTTCACGTCGCCAATCCACATCCCGCTGCCGGGCGAATTCGGCGGGTAATTGGCGGGGCGCAGCAAGCGTGGCTGGCGCTGGATATAAGGGATGACTTCGCGCTTGTCGAAGATGTGGTTGCCGGAAGTCATCACGTCAATTCCGGCCTGGAAAAGCTCGTCGGCCAGAGACGGCGTGATGGAAAAGCCGCCCGCCACGTTCTCCGCATTCATCACGGCCAGATCAATCCCGTGCTGCTCACGCAAATCCTGTATGCGCTCCAGCACAGCCATTCGTCCGGGACGCGCAACCACATCGCCAATCATTAAGATTTTCATAAGTTAAAAAGTGATAGGTGATGGGTGATGGGTGATAAGAGAAAACAACTTTCTTTCCTATCACCTATTACCTATCACCTATCACTGATCTTGAGTGGCAGAGGGAAATCCGCGTGAGCCGCTCCGCAGCCGTAATTGAACCTGCGTTAACAGGTGGGTGACCTTTTAGAAGCCGCTGCCTTTAGCAATCCTTAACAGTGAAGGAATGCACGGGCAAAAAAAGCGGCATCGGTCTCCCTTTTTTATCGGCGTAGGCTCAACCATAGGAACTCGGTGACGAACCCCGCAGAAGGTGTTTCCCTCAGCCGAGAAAGATTTTACCATAGATAAAAGCAGAAGTCAGAATATAGAAGTCAAAAAGTAGGACAGACATTCCTGTCTGTCCTTGAGCGCGAAGGCGCGAATATTATTTGGAGATACTCAGGAGCGTGCTGACGCACGCTTTAACAGGCAGGAATGCCTGTCCTACTTTCTGCCTTCTGTTTTTAGGTGAATGCGATGTTGCCCGTCGTGCTGACTTGCTGCTCGACGGTGCTGCGAACTTTCAGGAGGCGGTCGAGCATTTCGGCGCACTCGCTGCTGCGTGAGGCAAGTTGCGAGTCGGCCTGTTCGTGGAGGCGTTTTAAGCGATGCAGTTCATCGGCGATGTGGAGCGCTGCCAGAATGGCGACCTTGAGCGAATCAACCGTGAGCGTGCCAGACGAAATCTCGCGCATCCGGCTATCAACAAACTCGGCGAGCTGCGAGATGTACTCACTGTCACCGTCAGAGCGGATGTTGTAAGTCTGGTTGTAAATCTCTACTCTGATGGTCGGTGTTGTTGCTGTGTCCATATTGCCTTTACTCAGACTGATGCGATTATTCCCGTCTGTCATCTACGCACCACCTCGGCCATTTCCGGGTCGAGCGCGGCAATCGCATCAAGCATGGCTTCGACTTTCATGCGAATCGTGTCACGCTCCGAGAGGATACGCTCAAGCTGATTTTCCAATCGCTCTTTTTCGTTGAGCAACGTGCCCAACTCGCGCCGGGTGGAGGCGATCTCGCGCTCTAAAGCTTCCTTCTCCTGGCGAAGAGTTTTCGTCAGTTCGATGGTGCGGTAAATTTTGTCTTCCAGATGTGAGAACTTTTCCAGTCCAGATAATCCGACCATCGCCGTCTCCTCGATTTGGCAGGGGCTAAAACTAGCCGCCCGATTATGCGACTTCTAGCTTAATAAGTCTAGAGTCAAAAGTCTGAAGGCTGGAGTCAGAAGCAAAAAAGTTTTCTTTGGCTTCTGACTCCAGCCTCCAGACTCCGGACTTCAGACTTTTATCTTTGTTGCGCCCCGAATTTTTCTTCCAGAGCTTGAACGAGGCGCGCGTGCATTTCGTCCACTTCTTCGTCGCGAAGGGTGCGCTCTTCCGAGCGATACTCCATCCTGAGCGTCACCGAGCGCTTCCCTTCCGGTAGATTTGCGCCTTCATAGACATCAACCAGTTTAGCGGCGCGGCAATTCTCCACCTGTTCGTCATGGATGCGGTCGAGCATCTCGGCCAGAGTCACGCGTCGCCCGACGAGCAAAGAAACGTCGCGCCCGATAGACGGGTAACGCGAGAGCGGCGTGTAGAGCACCGGCAACTCTTCCATCTCAAGCAACGCGCTCAAATCTACTTCGGCGACATAAACCGATTGGCGAAACTTGTACAGGGCAGCGACCGCCTCGTCCAGCCTGCCGATGCTGCCGACAGCTTGACCATCCGCCTTCATAATCCGTGCCGCCTGCCCGTCGCGCAGGTGCTTCCATTGAGCCGCCTCGAATCGCAGAGGCTTGAGATTCATCGCATCAACAGCGGCTTCGAGCGCGCCCTTGAGGTCATAAAAATCAAGCTCGTGTGATGCTCCCGCGCGTCCCGCTTCAATAGCCATGCCGGTCGCAGCCAGCGCCAACGCCTCGCGCTCGCGTGGCAGTTTTCCGCGCTCAGGATCTGCCACAAAGACGCGCCCCGTCTCGAAGAGACGCACGTCGCGCGTGCCGTGATTGAAATTGTGCCTGATGGCGTCGAGCATCCCCGAAAGCAGCGTCGGGCGCATCCGTGTCACGCCTTCGATAATCGGATTGGTGAGAGTGACGAAGCGTTCCGCGCTCTCAACAGACTTCACCAGATCAGGCAGAAACTCAAAGCGATCATCGTGCGCCGCATCTATGAAGCTGAAACTGATGGCTTCGTCAAAGCCGCTCGCGACGAGAGCGCGGCGAAGTGCGCGCCTCTTCCTTTCGCTCGGCTGGTATTCGCCAGCGATATTCGAGGCCGGAAGCTCCGTCGTAATCTTTTCATAGCCCGTGTGTCGCGCGACTTCTTCGACCAAATCCTCTTCGCGCTCGATGTCCACGCGCCACGTCGGAGCGATGAAAGTCAGGCTGCGGCCTCCAACAGCGCCGCCCGCTGCGTTTCCTGCCGCCCCCAGAGAGGCCATCGCATCACGCTGCATGAAGCCCAGCGCCAGAAGAATTCGCACCATCTCATCCGTGCCGACTTCGAGTCCGGTGAGAGCTTTCACGCGTTCTGGACGCAGGCTCACAACGGATGGCTCGATGCGTTTGGGATAAACGTCTATCGCGTCTTCGGTCGCCGTGCCACCCGCCAGTTCACAGATCAGGGCAACGCATCTCTCCTGCGCCCTGATGACGCCTTCGTAGTCCACGCCGCGCTCGAAGCGGTGCGAAGCTTCCGTGCGTAAGCCCAAGAGTTTTGACGTGCGCCGCACGGACACCGGATTGAAGTACGCGCTTTCGATCAACACGTCGCGTGTCTCGTCGGAAATCTCCGAATCCTCGCCGCCCATCACGCCCGCGACCGCTACGGGTCGCACAGCATCGGCAATCACCAGCATCTCCGCGTCAAGCTCGCGCTCAGTCCCGTCGAGCGTCCTTATCTTCTCTCCAACCGCCGCGCGCCGGACGACGATTCGATTCTCCGTTAGCTTCGCCAGATCGAAAGCGTGAAGCGGCTGGCCCTGTTCATGCAGCACGAAGTTCGTGATGTCTGCTACGTTGTTGATCGGCCTCTGCCCGATAGCTTCCAGGCGTTTGACCAACCAATCGGGCGATTGTCTTATCGTCACGCCACGCACAACCCGCGCAGCATAACGCGGGCACAAATCCGCATCGCGTATCTCTACAGCCGTGAACGATGCCGCTTGTCCTTCAACATTTGATGGTTGAGCTTCAGGCAGCGATACGCGACCATTCGCAGCCGCAGCGACCTCGCGCGCCACGCCCAGATGCGACAAACAATCCGGGCGATTCGACGTGAGATCGATCTCCAAGACGAAATCGTCGCCAGCTTCATGCACAACTTCTACGGCCAGCCCAAGCATCGTCAGCCGCTCGGCCAATTCTTTCGGCTCAAGCGTCACGCCAGTCAATTCACGAAGCCAGTTGTAACTAATGTTCATGTTTGGATGAAATTGAATGAGTCGGAAAACCGCTGGAACTCAAACCTACTTAGAAGGCTTCCAAATATAACGGCCAGCCCTGTCAATATATCCGACCTGATCGCCAACCGCGACGAGAGCACGCCCTTCCGAGAATTCCCATGCCCAATCGAACTGGGACTTGATGACATGTTGCCCTTTACGATTAATGTAGCCCCAGTCACCGCGATGCTCTTGCCCCTTATCAATTTCTACCGGGGCGAGTCCTTCCGAGAAGATACCGGCCATCTCAAACTGAGGAGCAATGACTATGCCCGCTCGCCGGTTGACGAAGCCGTACTTGTAGTCACGCCTGAAAGCCGCTAGACCTTCAAAGAAAGGATCGATGTCATCGAAATCCTCAAAACGCTCATCAGGCTCCGGCTCAGGGTAGCTTCGTCCTTTTTTATCAACATAGAACTTATCAACTACCACCCCGTTATTCATGCCGATGTCTTTACCGACCGGCGCGCGTCCATGAGAAAAATCCTCGACCGGACTGTCATAAACGGGCTTGAGCACCCAATTTCCGGCTTTATCAATGAAGCCCCATTTGTATTTCCCGACCTTATCAATAAAACCCCACTTGTAATTCTCGTCGTAGATGCAGACGCGCGCGACTCCTTCGGAAAAGCTTCCGGCTTCGTCAAAGCGTGGCTCAACGACCACCGCTCCCTTCGCATCAATGTGGCCCCACTTATCCTTGACCATGATGAGCGCGCGTCCCTCATAGAAACCCAGCGCCCAATCGAACTTCAAAGGGATGACCACATCTCCCTCTTTATCGATGTAACCCCACTTGCCATTAATCTCGACCGGGGCTAAACCTTCCGAGAAACGTCCGGCATCGTCAAAGCGCGCCTCGATGACGAGTTGACCAGCCCTGTTGATAAATCCGGCTTTATTATTCAACGTGACTTTCGCCCGCCCGCCGTAGAACCCTTTCCCCTCGCGCATTGAAAGGCTGGGATATATGGTGTAATCGGAACTTGAGGGGGAGGAGTCCTCATCTTTATCTTTGCGGGCATTGCGCGCCCGCTCCTGTAGATTCCACTGTTGATCGTAGCTCTCGTCCTTTCTCGGCCATTGAGCGCCGCAAGGAATGGCTATGACCAGAAGGCAGATGATGAGCGGCAGAAGTTTCTTCATGACTATTACCTACCACCAGAGGATTAGGCTCTTTCAGTTGAACTGTTCGAGGAAGCGCACGTCGTTCTCGAAGAGCAGGCGGATGTCGTCGAGCTTGTACATGAGCGCCGACATGCGGTCTATGCCGAAGCCGAAGGCGAAGCCCGAAAACTCTTCGGGGTCGATGCCGACGACGCGCAGCACGTTCGGATGAACCATGCCGGAGCCGCCAAGCTCAATCCAGCCGGATTGCTTGCAGATGCGGCAGCCCGCCCCGTTGCACTTGAAGCAACTGTAATCAACCTCAGCAGACGGCTCGGTGAATGGGAAGTAAGAGGGACGAAAGCGCGTGCGCGTCTCCGGGCCGACGAGGCGATGAACAAACTCGGTCAGCGTTCCCTTCAGGTGCGCCATCGTGATGCCGCGATCAACACACAAGCCTTCGACCTGATAGAACATCGGATTGTGCGTCGCGTCCGGCGTGTCGCGGCGAAAGACGCGCCCCGGCGCAATCATCCGCAAGGGGGCTTTACGACGCTCCATCGCATGAATCTGGACGGTCGAAGTCTGCGAGCGCAGCGCGAAACCGTCCGTCGTGTAGAACGTGTCGAGCGGATCGCGCGCCGGATGATTTTCGGGGATGTTGAGCGCAGTGAAGTTGTAGAAATCCGTCTCGATCTCGCGGTCATCTTCAATCGCATAGCCCAAAGAGACGAAGATATCTTCAATCTTCTGGCGCAGAATTGTAATCGGGTGAAGATGGCCCTGACGCGGACGCCTGCCCGGCAGCGTAACGTCAATCCGTTCGGTCTCCGTTCGCAAATCGGCGATTGAAGATTTCAAAGACGCTTCCGCTTCGTCAATCTCGCGGACGATCTCGACTTCAATCTGCTGAACCATCTGACCGAAGGCCGCGCGGTCTTCAGAGGCGACGCGCCCGATCATCTTCTTGACGGAGGCTAACGCGCTCTTTTTGCCCGTGTGTTGTGAGCGGACTTCGCCCAAGTCGCGCAAAGAGCTTTCAGCGTCCTTTAGTTTCGCATCTACCGAAACCGTTTCATGGTCGCTTAACTCCGAATCACGGCGAAAGCGCGCAAAGCGCTCGAACTCTTGCTCGAACGCCTTGCGTGCAGCTTCAGCCTGTTGTTTCGGGTCTACGTTTCTATCGCCTTCCGGCATCAGTCCGTACCCTTCATCAAGTCTCACGCCGCAGCGCGTTGCTGCTGCTCGTTGTCCAGAGCGGTCTTGACCTGTCCGGCCAATTCCGCGAACGCTTCGGGCTGGTTGGCCGCGAGGTCTGCCAGAACTTTGCGGTCAAGCTCGATACTCGCGAGCTTCAAACCGTGCATGAACTGCGAATAGTTCAATCCGTTCAGGCGCGCGGCGGCTCCGATGCGGACGATCCACAGGCTACGAAAATCGCGCTTCTTCAATTTGCGGCCAGTGTAAGCGAAGTTAAGCGCGCGCTCCACGCTCTCTTTGGCCGAACGATAGAGCTTGGATTTTGTGCCGCGATACCCTTTGGCTAATTTAAGAATCTTCTTGCGTCTCTCAAGACGCTTATTTCCACGTTTTGCTCTTGGCATTATTCATTTCCCCCAATCAAGTGATGGGTGATGGGTGATGGGTGATAAGAAAGACCGGTTGTTCTCTCCTATCACTTATCACTTATCACTTATCACACTCTTTTAGCCTCTTCCATACGGTAGCATCGCTTCGACACGCTTCTGATCTCCTTCGGAGACGAGTCCATCAATGTCGAGCTGACGCTTACGCTTATTGGTCTTCTTGGTCAGAATGTGGCGCGCGTGGCTGTGGCCGCGCTTGATTTTACCCGTCGCGGTCAAACGAAAACGCTTGGCCGCTCCCTTATGTGTTTTCAGCTTAGGCATAATTGCTCCCCTAAAAGATTTGCGATTTTAGATTTTTGATTTTTGATTGGAAGATGACAAGAAACTAATTCAAATAATCTTTAGTCCGCTTCCAATCGCAAATCAAAAATCGCAAATCAAAAATTTTACGTCTTACTCTCTCCCTGATTCGTCGCGGGTGCTGGGGTGGGGGGCGCATGTTCGGCTTTCCCTCCTCCACCGCCGCCTGCGGTCTTGTGACGTTTCGGGGCGAGAATGATGAACATCTGGTTGCCTTCCATGCGCGGGCGAGCCTCGACTTCTCCGACATCCTTGAGGTCGCCTTCCAGACGTTCGAGAATGCGCGCGCCCAGTTCGCGGTGCGTCATCTCGCGGCCACGAAACCAGATCGTCGCCTTCACCTTGTCGCCGCCCGTCAACCACTCGCGCGCGTGCTTCATGCGGTAGTCATAGTCGTGATCGTCCGTGCCCGGACGAAACTTGACCTCTTTGACGGTGATGATGACCTGCTTCTTCTTCGCCTCGTTCGCCTTCTTCTTCGCCTCGTATTGAAACTTGCCGTAATCAATGATGCGACAGACGGGCGGCTCGGCGGTGGGCGCGACCTCCACCAGATCAAGTCCCTGCTCGCGTGCCCTACGCACGGCGTCGCGCGTCTCCATGACGCCGAGTTGCTCGCCGTCATCACCAATCACGCGCACTTCGGGCACGCGGATTCTTTCGTTAATGCGCACGGCGGGAGCGCGACGATTGTCAGGACGCTGCCCGCGACCTCGAAAGCCTGTAGCTATTGCTGCACCTCCAATGTTAGGAGTCTGGAGTCTGGAGTCTCAGGGTCGGGAGTCATAAGAGATTGTCTTTGACTCCAGACCCCGGACTTCAGACTTCAGACTCGACGATGTTGACGAGCGAACGCGAGTCAACGAGTCGCTGCGCCATCTCTTTGAACTCATCCGGCGTCATCACGCCGATGTCGCCCTTGGTTCGTTCTCGCACGGCGACCTTACCCTGTTCCATCTCGCGGTCGCCCAGCACGAGCATGAAAGGAATCTTCTGCAACTGTGCGTCACGTATCTTCGCGCCGATCTTCTCGCTGCGAAGGTTCGTTTCAACACGCAGACCGACGGCGCGCAACTGCTTCGCAACATCCTGCGCGTAGTCGTTGACGCGATCCGTAATCGGCAGCACCACTGCCTGCACGGGAGCGAGCCAGAGCGGAAACGCACCCGTATAATGTTCAATCAAAACGCCGAAGAAGCGTTCGATTGAGCCGAACAGCGCGCGGTGAACCATCACCGGACGATGCGGCTTGTTATCTTCAGCGATGTACTCAAGCTCGAAACGCTCAGGGAGATTAAAGTCATACTGCACCGTGCCGAGCTGCCAGAGCCGCCCGATGGCGTCCTCAATTTTAATATCTATCTTTGGCCCGTAGAACGCACCCTCACCTTCGATGCGCTCGTAAGCAACGCCGCGCGAGTCCAGCGACTCGGCCAGAACGGCCTCCGCCTTCGCCCAATCCTCGTCCGAGCCGAGATAGTTTTTGTTCGTCTCGCTGCCCTTGACCGATAGCTCGAACTTGACCTTCTCGAAGCCAAACGTCTTCAAGACCTCGACGACGAAATCTACGCAGTCGCCGATCTCCTTGCTAATCTGCTCAGGCGTGCAGAACAGGTGCGCGTCGTCAACGGTAAAGCCGCGAACGCGCATCAGCCCATGCAATGTGCCGGAAAGCTCTGCGCGATAGACCGTGCCCATCTCGCCGTAGCGCTGCGGCAAATCACGGTAAGAGCGTTGTTGCGATTTGTAGATGCCGATGTGAAACGGGCAATTCATCGGCTTCAAGCGAAACTCTGTCTCTTCCAGCTTCGTCGGCGCAAACATCGAATCGCCGTAGTTCTGCTCGTGGCCGCTCATCTGCCAAAGCTCGCGCCGCGCGATGTGCGGCGTATAGACGAGGCTATAGTCGCGCTTAATCAACTCCTCGTACAAATAATCTTCCATCATCTTGCGCACGACCGCGCCCTTCGGATGCCAGAAGATTAAGCCCTGCCCGTACTGCTCCTGAATCGAGAAGAGATCAAGCTCGCGCCCCAGACGGCGATGGTCGCGCTTTTCTGCTTCCTCGCGCTGTTTGACCCACGCGTCGAGTTCTTCCTGTGAGAAGAAGGCCGTGCCGTAGATGCGCTGCATCTGCGGGCGCTCGGCGTCGCCTTTCCAGTATGCCCCGGCCAGACTGAGCAACTTGAAAGCGCGCAGCTTATTCGTGTTCGGCACATGAGGGCCAAGACAGAAATCAAGGAAAGGCGAGCCGTCAATGTAATAGACGCTCACCACGTCGCCAGCCTTCTCGTCTATCAACTCGCACTTCAAAGGCTCGTCGCGTTCCCTGAAGATACGCAGCGCTTCGGCTTTCGGAATCTCGTCGCGACGATAAGCCAGATTGCGCTTGACGATGTCGCGCATCTTCTTTTCGATGACGGGCAAATCGCTTTCGGTCAAAGGCTGCGGCGTGATGACATCGTAAAAGAATCCGTAGCGCGGGTCGTCCAGCAGCGCCGGGCCGATGCCGAGCTTTGTGCCGGGAAATAAATCAAGCACCGCCGAGGCGAGCAGGTGCGCCGTCGAATGTCTGAGCACGTCCAAGCCTTCGAGCGTCTGCGGCAGGACGGGTTCAATCCGCACAGGCTCGCCGTTCTCCTGACCATTCAAGGTGAAGGCCAGATCAACCTCGCGACCGTTGACGCGCGCCGCCAGAGCCTGCTTCGCCGCGTCGCGGTCTAAACGCTTCAAGGCTTCCGCGACCGTGACGGGAACAGGCATCACGGCGCTCGCGCCTTCCTTTAATTGGACGTTAATTTCGCTCATGGCTTTCTCGCAAATCGTCAATGGTAAATCGTAAATAGACGAACGAACCGCAGAGACGGTCACGCCCGGTTACGAGTTACAGGCCACATGAACAACATGAAGAGGCGAAAGATGCGCGCTCCATCACGATTCACGATTTACGATTCACGATTTACTACTTCTCAGATCGGATTCGATAGGAGCGCCTTCGCCGCGAGCCTGCCATCTTGGAGCAGGTTCGGCTATTAAATTTCAGAATCGTGTAAACGTTCGATTCATGCGAAGGTCTTCCGGAGCTTCCTATCAAAAATGTGAAATAGCAGGTGTGCGCGGATTTGCCCCGCAATCGCCTGCGCTGGTACACATACTCAAGAAACTACAAACCGCCGCAAAACACGCGTCGTTACCGTTCTTGAAGCTATAGAATTTAACCAAAGTGAGCGGATAAGTCAATTTCAGACGGATAGGTGTACTGGCTCAATTTTAAGTCGAATGCGCAGCAAGATGCGATTCACCACCGAGACACAGAGAACACGGAGGCTGCACGGAGTCTTGAATCTCTCTGTGCCCCCTCTGCGCCCCCTGTATCTCTGTGGTGAATCCCACCCTCATCTTCTCTCAATACTGAGCCACTGCTTAGAAAGGAGACCACACGCCAAACGGCGCTATCTTGTGGCAAAGCAGCTTTGTGATTCAGCGAAGGCTTCGGCGCTCACCGGAATGTTGTGGCTGACCTGCTCGAATTGCAGCACGACTTCAAGCCCCGCGACCGACGCGCGCATCAGGAACGGAACCTTTACCTCTCCGACCTGCCTGTAATCCCCAAACTCCGTTCCGCTGCCATAAACCAGCAGGCCGCTCTTCACGTCAAAGTGCATCTCTTCCTGATAACCTTCGGGAGAAGTCAACTCGATGACGTTCACATGGCCCTGCGCTGTGTCTCTCGTGCCCTTGTAATCCAGCCGGGCGAACAGTTCTTTATATCTGGTCATCCTGTAAAAAGCATATTCGCGCCTGAGAGATGAAAGCGCAGGCTCTTCTATCTCAACGAAGCCCGCCAAAGGGTCCTGTATCCACCCGCGCTTGCCGTCGTAGACGAACTTCATCACTCCCAGGTTGGGAACGCTTACTTCCATGCTCCTTCTGTCAGGAGCTGCCTCATAGATGGTAACTTTCCCTTTGATGCTTTGCATCGGGAGACTGCTCACGCCGATTGAGACCCGACTCTTCAATCGTTCGAGGGCTTCGCGGCCTCCGACGGCCTGAATATGTCTCTCCATAATTTGTTCGGCCTCCGGCGTCGAGATGAAGGCTTGCCTGGGCGTTATCGGCTCGGCAACCTTTAACGGTGCGGGCGGAGGATTCCCTTGCGCCGACGTGGACGTGCCCGCGTTGTTCGTCACCGCGATGACGACAGGAGAGGGCGGCGTAGATGGCTCGCGAATCGTGACGGTCTTTTGGAGGCTTTCAATCTGCCTGATCGCTTCTTGTAGTTGGTCATCCTCGCCTTTCAGCAGCGCAGCGCGGTCAAGCGTTTTCTCCACGTCCGGGACCAAGCCTGCGCCTTCGAGAGTAGTTCCCTGATAGGTGACAAATCCCGTTCGCGCATATTCAAACAGAGCGCCAGTCGGCAGCTTGATGATGTCCGCGCCGAGAACCATGCCCGCGCTGCGCTCTCCGACAATCGTCGCGCGTCCAGTCTCCTGTAAGGCCGCCGCAAACACTTCGGAAGTCGAGGCCGAGAGCCTGTCCATAATGACAACCACAGGCCCCTTGTAGGTCGATCTCTGCGGATACGCCGCGAGCGGCAAAGCCCCTTTCCGCGTTCGGATCACACCAATCAATCCCGGTTTATTGACCAGCAGCCCCACCACGCCCGACGCCAGCGCCATCACCCCGCCGGGATTGCCGCGTAAATCTATGATGAGGCCCGGAGCGTCGCGCATGGACTTGAGCGCCCCGCAGATTTTCTCCGCCACCTGGGGTGTGAACGTGCTGAACCGCAGATAACCTATCTCGCCCGTCAAACGTTTTGTTTCAAACTCTGTATAAAGAGGCGGCAAGTTGCCCATCGCGGAGGATAAATAACCGCTCAACCGCTCGCGCTTGATGACGGCCTCGCGCTCCTGATTCTTCTCATCAACATAGAGCAGGCGAACCTCAGTCCCCGGCTCGCCTCCGAGGTAATCAACCAGAATCTCCTCACGCAGCCGCATGTGAATGATGGGCTGAAGAGATTTTTCATCAATCGCGTAGCGAAGAATGGCATCAAAGGGCACGTCGTCAATGCTCTTGATAATGAATCCGGGACGCAGGCCCGCTCTCGCAGCCGGGCCGTTGGCGACGACGCGCGTAATCACCACTCGCCCTTCGAGGACGCGCACGTCAATGCCGATGCCGTTTATCATCTGCGTCGCCACACCGTTGTCGCTCTCGTTCTCCCATTCATCGTCTATCAAATCCAGAGCATCGCCCTCTTCCGTCCCCGCTTTGCCCGCACGTTTCCTCCCGGCTTTGATTCGGGGAATTCTTTCCGGCGGAACGATTGTAAAATGCGACTGAGGCAACTCGTTGAGCATCGTCTGAAGCAGATAATGCAACTCTTGATCGCTGCTCACGCGTGAGACACGCGGGGCGTAGCGCACACGCACGGCGTCCCAGTTGACGCCGCCGAGTGTGGGATCGAAATGCTCGTCCTTAACGGTCTGCCAGACGAGTTGAAAAGTCTTTTCGCGGCGTTCTCTGGCGGGGTCTTTCCGGGCCTGCGTTCTGCGTTGAGCGGTGGCACGCTTTCTACTTTTGTTTTGCGGCGATAGTGCGACGACCGGGCTGAAAAGCGCGAGACTGAGCGCCAGTGAGGTCAGGACTCTCTTGATTTGTGACATATTGATAGTTAACAACAGGATTTGTTCAATTTCAAATCGAATGCGCGCCAAGATGAGGTTCACCACAGAGACACAGATAACACGGAGGCTGCACAGAGAAAAGAGATAATCGAGAGCAGATTTGAGATATGAGATTAAGAATTTGAGATTGCCTAACTCTCTGTGCCCCCTCTGTGCGCTCTGTGTCTCTGTGGTGAACCTCACCTGCCCCTGCACTCTACTCAAACTGAACCTCTGCCCAACCGACAGTCGCCCCTCTCTCAATTTACGACGTTCTCCGTTTAAGCGGTCATGGCGTCCGTTTCCGCCATCCGGCGTTTGAGCGCCTGCCGAACCTGAGCGCCGAGGTCTGCATGTTGGTGCATGAGTTTCTGAAGCTGCTCGCGTTGAAGTATCAGGAAGATGCTTGGCGTCAGCGTCTCGACGGTGGCGGTCGTCGGGCTGTCTGTCAGTAGCGCAATCTCGCCGAAGTAGTCACCATCGTCGAGAGTCGCCACACGATGAACGTTCCCATCGTCGTCCATCGCGCTGACGGACACCTTGCCGCGAATGATGATATAGAAGCGACTGCCCTCGTCGCCCTCCGAGATGATCGTGCGTTCCGGCGGAACACGCTCGGTGATGAACATGTCGGAGATTTCCTGCAAGTAAGACTGGTCGAGGTCTTTGAACAAGGGCACGTCGCGCAGGATGTTGACATCCGTGACCCGAAGATCGCCCGTCGGCGAAAGAACAGTCCCGCTCTGGCGTCGCCACATCGCCGCGTAAGTGCCGCCGCGATACAGCAAGCCCTTATGCGACCCCTGCTCGACCACCTGACCATCCTGGAAGACGAAGATGTGATCGTATTTCACCACGGACTTCAATCTGTGCGTCACGGCAATCACGGTGCGGCCTGCGGACACGCGTTCAAGCGTCTCGTTAATCGCAGCCTCTGTGCTGGGGTCAAGCGCCGAAGTCGCTTCGTCCAGAATAATCAGGGAAGGATTGCGTATGAGCGCCCGCGCAATCGCCACCCGCTGGCGTTGGCCGCCGGAAAGACGCCCGCCGCGCTCGCCGACTACTGTTTCGTAGCCCTCGGGCATCTGCATCACAATGTCGTGGAGTTCCGCAGCCTTCGCCGCTTCCTCTACTTCCGCATCTATCGCTCCCTGTTTGCCGAGGCGTATATTCTCACGCACGCTCATGTTGAAGAGGAAACTTTCCTGAAAGACGATGCCTATCTGGTGATAGAGCGAATCAATCTGCGCTTCGCGCAAGTCTATCTCGTCGAACAAGACCCTGCCCTGCTGCGGATCGTAGAAGCGCATGATGAGATTGAGATTGGTGCTCTTGCCGCAACCGCTGTGGCCGACAAAGGCTATGCGCGACCCCTTCGGGAGTTCCATGTTGACGTTGACGAGATTGCTCTGGCCGGGCGTATAGCCGAAAGTCACATCCTCAAACTTTATGCCCGACGACAAAACGGGAAGAGTTCTAGCGTCCGGCCTTTCACTAACCGCCGGAACTTCGTCAAGGAGTTCCTGCACGCGCTGCATCCCGCCGGTCGCTTGCAGGAGCGAAGGCGTCACCGCCGTCAGTCCCATGACAGACGTGCTGACCGTAATAAACAGCGCGTTGAAAGAGACGAGCGAGCCGATGGAAAGCTGCTCGTTGTAAGCCAGAAAGGAGCCGCCGCTGATGAGCAGGATATTGAAGAGCAGCATCCCAATGTTTGGGCTGCGCTCGCTGACGTAGCTGAGGAAATTGAATCGGGTCGCGAGGCTGGCCACCTTTCCGGCCTGCCCCTCGAAATTCTGGAGGACGGAATGCTTGAGGCTGAACGCTTTGACTATCTGTTGCGCGCCGAGGTTCTCGTGGATGGTGTTATTCAGCGCAGCCTGCTCAACCCGCAACTGGTAGCCCACCTTGAGCGCACGCGGCCCTAAGAGTCTTGGCCCAATGATGCAGAGCGGAAGCCCCGCCATCGCTGCCAGCGCGAGTCTCCAGTCAAGCGTAAAGAGGATGCAGGTGCTGAAAAGAATATTGATAACGCAGAGCAGCGCCCCCGGAATGCCCAGCACGACGGCGTTCTCGACTGCCGATAAATCTGAAGAGAAGCGCGCCGACAAATCACCCATTCGTGATCGTGAATAAAACCCCAGCGAGAGTTGCTGTAGATGGCGGAACATCTCTTTGCGAATGTCGTTGAGGATACGCGCCCCCAGCCATGCGTAAAGATAGTCGCGTAGCACCTGCGAGGCGGCGGTGAGCAGGAACCCTATGCCTAACCCGACCAGAATCAGAGTCAGGACGTGTGAGTCTCGCGGAGTGATGGCAAAGTCAATGATGAACTTGAGGCTTAAGGCCAGCAGGATATTGAACGCGCCTTCGATCACGAGCGTGGCGGTTAAGAGGATGGCGCGCGTGGTGTAGGGCTTCAGGTACGATAATAAAATTCTCAGGAGCCTGACCGGACTCATCACCGAACCCGTCTGGGCGGGATTTTCTGTAATCTCGTTCGACATGACTCTTCGATGTCTCTAAAGATAATAGCTTCGGGGTGAACTCCGAAGGCTGCCCAGACTTCTCTAATCAATATTTCCGGGCTGCTGTTCCTGAGCCGTCGGGTACTTGCTCAGGAGGTTTGGGCCTACAGGATATGTGTTCTTGTTGAAATTACAAAACGCCGTCGCAGGTTTTAAGCTTTGTCAGGGACACATGTGAATAATCAGCGTGCTCTCTTTGACCCTGAAAGGGTCATATGTAATAGCCGGGGGCAAGCGCGTAGCGCCGCCCCCGGATAACTGGCGTGTGAGACCGGGGCGATGCCCCCGGCTATAATATGTATCCCCTTCGGGGATAAAACCTAATGACAGAATTGATTGGTCAATGACCACTACTGCCAGGCTATTATCAATCGTCCCTGACGGGACTCGTGCTGAAAAATCTTCCGGCGTGATAATATCCTCGCCGCTCTCGCTATCGAGTCGAAAAAAACTTTGTTCCGGCTACTCCTATGACTTTCATCGCTGAAAATAACTTTCCGTCCTTGCTCACACAGATTCGCCAGTTCCTGCGCGAAGAGGTCTTCCCGCTTGAGCGAGAATTTTTACGTCACCCCTTCCGCGATTTGCTGCCCGCGCTTAATGAAAAGCGAGCGCGCGTCAAAGCTCTGGGGCTATGGGCACCTCAACTTCCAAAAGAGTACGGCGGGTTGGGCCTCAAGCTGACGGAGTTCGCCCGCGTGAGCGAAGAGTTGGGAAGCACGCCTCTCGGCCACTATCTCTTCAACTGTCAGGCTCCGGACGCAGGCAATCTGGAAGTCTTGATCGAACATGCGACGCCGGAGCAGAAGGAGCAATACCTGTTGCCACTCGTTCGCGGCGAGGTGCGGAGTTGTTTTTCGATGACAGAACCGGAGCATCCCGGCTCTAACCCGACGTGGATGAGCACCGTCGCCATGAAGGACGGCGACGATTACGTCATCAACGGCCACAAGTGGTTTACCTCGTCGGCTGACGGCGCGGCGTTCGCCATCGTCATGGCCGTGACGAACCCGGATGAACCGAAGCCGCACAAGAAGGCCAGCCAAATTATCGTGCCGACCAACACAAAAGGGTTTCGCATAATCCGCAACATCAGCGTGATGGGCGAAGAGGGGAGCGACTACGCGAGCCACGCGGAGGTCAGATACGAAGATTGCCGTGTGCCGCAGCGCAACTTGCTGGGACGCGAGGGCGAAGGCTTTCTTATCGCGCAGGAGCGTTTGGGGCCGGGTCGCATACACCATTGCATGCGCTGGGTAGGCATCTGCGAACGTGCGTTTGAGATGATGTGCGAGTATGCCGCCCGCCGTGAACTTTCCCCCGGCGTCTTCTTGGGTAGCCGCCAGAGCGTGCAGGCATGGATTGCCGAAAGCCGTGCCGAGATTAGCGCCGCGCGCCTTCTCGTCATGCAGACGGCAGAGCGCATTGACAACGAGGGCCAGGCGGCAGCGCGCGAAGACATCTCGCTGATAAAATTTTTCGTGGCGGGCATTCTACAAAAGGTGCTTGACCGCGCGATTCAGGTACATGGCGCGCTGGGGCTAACCGACGATACCGTCCTAGCCTACTGGTTCAGGCACGAACGCGCGGCACGCATTTACGACGGGCCGGATGAAGTCCACAAGGCGGTCGTGGCGAGAAGCGCGCTCAGGAAATACGGCGTTGACGTATCTATCTAAGCATCCTGTTCGGAGATGAATTTGCAGGAACATATTCTCGACAATCCCCGAAACGTGCGCGATGGTGAGCAGTTGGACGGCGCGAAACTTCTCACTTATCTTCGCAGTAAACTGCCCGGCCTCAATGGTGCGCTGGAGGTGAAGCAGTTCCCCGCCGGATTCTCTAATCTCACATATCTCTTGCGCATAGGCGAGCAGGAGTTCGTGCTGCGCCGTCCGCCGTTCGGTGCGAAGATCAAGACGGCGCATGACATGAATCGAGAGTTCCTGATTCTGTCGCGCCTCTATCCGGTCTTCCCGAAAGTTCCCCGCCCCGTGCTTTACTGCGACGACGAATCAATTCTCGGTGCGCCCTTTTATGTGATGGAGCGCGTCCGGGGAGTTATCCTGCGGGCGCGATTGCCCGAAGGGCTGGCGCTCTCCCAGGAAGATATGCGTCGCCTGTCAGAGTCGTTCATCGAAAACCTCGTTGAGATTCACGAAGTTGATTATCTTGCGGCGGGCCTCGGTGAGCTTGGCCGTTCCGAAGGCTACGTCTCGCGCCAGATTGAGGGTTGGACGAAGAGGTATTACAACGCTCGCACGGACGATGTGCCGGAGATTGAAAAGTTGGCCGGTTGGCTGGCCGAACACGCTCCGGCGGATTCCGGGCGCGCGTTGATACACAACGATTATAAGTACGATAACGTCGTCTTCGCGCCCGACGATTTGTCGCGCGTCGTCGCGGTGCTTGATTGGGAGATGGCAACCGTCGGCGATCCCTTGATGGACTTTGGGACGACGCTCGGCTACTGGGTTGACGCCGACGACCCGGAAGAGTGGAAGCAATTCGGTTTCGGCCTGACGGCGCTGCCCGGAAACTTAAGCCGCCGCGAGCTGGTCGAATTCTACGCGCGGCGCAGCAACCGCGATGTCAGCGATGTGGTCTTTTATTTTGCTTACGCGCTCTTGAAGGTCGCGGGCATCGTGCAGCAGATTTATTACAGATACCGGCAGGGCTATACGAAGGACGCGCGATTCGCCAACCTCGGCTCTCTGGTTCGCGCCTGCGGCCATCTGGCCCAGCGGGCTATCGAAAAAGGGCGGATAGACGAGTTGGGCTAATTGGTTCTCGTCATCAACTAACGGCCCTGAGCTTTCGATGCTTCTATCTATCTACAATCGTTCCCATCCGCACGACTTCAAAGTCAGACCCCTTAATCCCTTTCAGCGTGTTTAGCTCTTCATCGTTCCAGCGCGGGTCGGGTGCGCCGCTGATGTACCAGTTGCTGCCGTTGTCCGCCAGCATCATTCCGTACTTCTTCAGAGCTTTGAGAATCACCTGCATCGCTGGCGAAAAGCCCGAGATGTTGAATGAGGCCTTCAAGCGCACACGCATGCCCATCGGAGGCAAGTTAGGATTGGTGTTGCTGCTGGCGAAGTGGCGCGCAGGATAAACGTAAGCTCTGCGCGTTGACTGCGCCGTAAAGCGCAGGGCGTGCGTGATCTCGCGCTGCTCGAAGACTTCATCGTAGCGCACGAGACCGGGGAAGATTGGCAGCCCGGCGGCGTCTGCCGAAGTCCAGCCAGCGGGACGAAGCTGATTGGAATTCAAGTCAAAGACTGCGCCGCCCGCAGCCCGCCAACTCGCGCCGCCGCTCACAGGATAAGCGGAGTACAACTCATACAGCTTCCAGTTATCTCGATCAATGACGATGACGTGACGGTCGCCCGTTCCGTTCGGTCCACCTTCGACGGGAGCATCAGGCGGAAGAGGATAGGGGCCGGGGTCGCTTTCACTACCGTAAGCGGTGAAGCTGATAGGGATTTTTTGTTGCGCGCCGGAGACGACCACGTAAGGGATGCCATTGGGAGCGCCCGCCCAGACAGTTCCGAAATCCGGGTGTAAGCCCGTACCAAGTCCGATGCTCGCAATCAGGTTGGCGGAATTCGGGTCAACCGCCAATCCTGAGATGTCTTCATTCCAGGGATTGTCGCCGGGAAAGAGACGCTTTCCCCGCAGGCTCGCGCCCGCTCCCAGATCAGGCACGGGCAAAATCACACCGCCGTCGTCAGGTGGCCCGCCTCCGGTGTGCCCGATGCCAACGCGCACGCGGTTGCTCGCCGCGCCGCGCAAACTGATGCCGATTAGCACATCACCGGCATCGCCCCAGTTCTCATTCAGCCTGACAACCACCGAACTCAGCCAATCGAATCCGGGCACTTTCCCGACATACTCCACTATCAACGGGTAACGCGCGCGCGTCGCGTCCTCTGCCTCAGCGGTGACGGCGGAAGCATTTTCGCCGGGAAGCAAATCCACATTCTTTGCAAAGAGCAGGATGCGCGTGCGGTTATCGCTGCCAAAAGAAATCGACTGGGTGAGCAGGAAAGGCTCGCGCATCCACGTCACGGATTCAAACGCGACAGCGCGCGTCGAATTAGCCACGCTGATTAACTCAGGCGCGCTCTGCGCTGGCTGGCTCACAGCGCAAATTAAAGGAACAACGCCGAAGACAACGCGCAACAGCACCATCAAAACACGGCGAGGTGATCGCACAGGGGCGCACCCGTAGGCATTAATCATAAGCCTCAACTCATTGGAAGTTTCAATTTTTTTTCGTGAGGGTAAGGGCAAGCGAAACTGACGTATCTACTTTAATGCTCTTTATGAAAAAGTCAAGGCTGTCCAATTGCCTTAAATTTGAACTAAAGAGTCAGCTAACAATTCAGCTTGCTTCAATACAGTATCAATAGCTTTCTGTTGCCTGTCTGGCGGGTAGCCGTATTTACTCAATGTCCGTCTCACCAAAACCATAAGTTTCGCCCTTGCACTTTCGCGGATCGTCCAATCAATCGTCGCGTTTCTTTTTACTTTGTCCGCAATCTCTCTGGCAATGTCGCGCAAGGTTTCGTCGCCGAGAACTTTGATTGCGCTATCGTTTATCTCCAGGGCGTTGTAGAAAGCGACTTCATCTTTCGTCAGGTTGAGCTTTTCACCTTGCCTGTCGCTCTCTCTGACTTCTCTGGCGATTTCGATTAACCGTTGAATAATTTCTGCGGTCGAAAGCAAATTGTTTTGATATTGTTTGATTGCCGTTTCAAGCATTTCCAAGAGAGCTTTGCTTTTGACTAGATTTGTTTTGGCGCGGCTGCTGATCTCGTTATTGAGCAATCTTTTGAGAAGCTCAAAGGCAAGGTTTTTGTGCTTCATATCCTTTACTTCCAAAAGGAATTTGTCGGAAAGGATTGAAACCTCCGGCTTATCAATTCCCGCCGCGTCGAAAATATCTACCACCTTATCCGAAGATAAAGATTTATCTATCACCTGCTTGATGGCCGTCTCAATCTCGTAATCAGATTTGCCTTTGCCGTTCCCGGCGGTTTCAAATTTAACCAGCCGGGCTTTGACGGCTTGAAAGAAAGCTACTTGTTCGGTTATTTCGACGGCTTGCTCGTGCGGCATCGAAAGGGCGAAGGACTGGCTGAGCGCGGTCACTTCGCGCACGAAACGATTCTTGCCGTCCTGTAATCCCAAAATATGTTCTTCGGCCTGGAGAATGATTTGCAGCTTCACTCTCGCATCCGCCTTGAAAAACCTTTCGTAATCGAATTTGAAACTGTCGGGCAAATACGCGGCGGCATCTTCTTGCAGAATGTCTGGTTGAGAGTTGCTTTCTTCATTGAACATCTGCTCAACGACTTCCATTTTTCCGAGCATTAGTTCGACGGCTTTTTCGATGTTTTCGGTTGGGTCGCCTTTGCCGCCCGCGCCTGAATAGAAAGAGAGGGCTTCCTTCAAGCTCGTCCCGAGTCCTAAATAATCAACGACCAGACCGCCGGGCTTGTCCTTGAAAACGCGATTGACGCGGGCGATTGCCTGCATCAAATTATGCCCGACCATTTTCTTGTCAACGTAGAGCGTGTGCAGCGACGGAGCATCAAAACCTGTCAGCCACATATCACGAACAATGACCAGTTTGAGTGCGTCGTTTTCGTCCTTCATTCTGTCAGACAGCATCCTGCGCTCGGTTTTGGTCGTATGGTGCTTTGCCATCTGCGCGCCGTCTGAACTGGCAGCGGTCATGATTACTTTGATTGTGCCTTTGGTTTTGTCCTCGTCATGCCATTCGGGGCGCAGCGCAACGATTTCATCGTAAAGCTCTGCGGCGATGCGGCGGCTCATGGCGACGATCATGGCTTTCCCTTCAAACACTTTCTGCCGCGCCTCAAAGTGCGTCACGATGTCCTTCGCCAGATTTTCGAGGCGTTGGGGATTTCCTACAATACCTTCGACTTTTGCCCACTTCGCTCTGGCCTTCTGCTTTTCGGTGATTTCCTCGCTTTCTTCTAAATCTTCGTCGAGTTGTTTAATCAACCGTCGTCCTTCTTCGTCGAGCTTCACTTTTGCCAGACGACTTTCGTAATAAATCTTGACGGTCGCGCCGTCCGTCACGGCGTCTTTGATGTCGTAGCGGTCAACGTAATTTCCGAAGACCTGCGGCGTGTTGATGTCCGTGCTTTCAATCGGCGTTCCGGTGAATCCGATGTAGGTGGCGTTCGGCAGAGCGTCGCGCAGGTACTTGGCGAAGCCGTAGGCGATGCGCTGCCCGATGACTTCTTTCGTTTCCTTATCAACTACGTCTCTGACTTCCGCCTCGAACCCATATTGCGTGCGGTGGGCTTCGTCTGCAATAACGACGATGTTCGTTCTGTCCGACAATCTCTCGTATTCGGAGCTTCCGGCTTCGGGCATGAACTTTTGAATCGTCGTGAAGACGATTCCGCCGCTCGCCACTTTCAATAATTCCTTGAGATGTTCCCGGCTTTCCGCCTGAACGGGTTCCTGACGCAGCAGTTGTTTTGAAGCGGCGAATGTGCCGAACAACTGCTCATCCAAATCGTTGCGGTCAGTGATGACGACGACGGTCGGATTGTTCAAACTGACAACCAGCTTGCCGGTGAAGAAGACCATTGAGAGCGATTTTCCGCTGCCCTGCGTGTGCCAGACGACGCCGCCTTTGCGACTCCCCGCTTCCGACGCGGCTTGCAGAGTGCTTTTCAGAGCCTCGTTGACAGCGTGGTATTGATGATATGCGGCGAGCTTCTTTTCGGTTTCAATAGTGATGATGCCTGTCTTCGGGTCTTCCTTTTTGGACTTTTCAAAGACGATGAAGTTGCGAACCAGATCAAGCAGCGTGGCGCGGTTGAGCATCCCTTTGATGAGCGTTTCCAGTTGAGGCACGAAGCGAGAGGCTTCCTTTTTGCCGTCAACAGTTTTCCAGGTCATGAACCGCGAAAAGTCTGCCGAAAGACTCCCGGCTTTGCATTCCATTCCATCGGAGATAACACAGACAGCGTTGTACTTGAAGAGGCTCGGAATAATCGCTTTGTATGTTTGGATTTGTTCGAACGCGCTTCTGACGGTGGCCTTTTCGTCCGCAGCGTTCTTTAGCTCGATGACGACAAGCGGCAGACCGTTGACGAAAAGCAGGATGTCGGGGCGTTTGTTTTGATTGTTCTCAACGACGGTGAATTGATTGACGATGAGAAACTCGTTGTTTTCGACGTTGTCGAAATCAATCAGGGCGACTTCGTGGCTTCTTTGATAGCCGTCCTGTTGGTATGGAATCTTTATTTCCTCGACGAGGAATTGATGAAACTCTTCGTTGTTTGAAATTAGATCGGGCGAATAGAGACGCAGGACTTTTTGAATCGCCTGTTCACGCGCCGCTTCGGGAATGCCGGGATTGATAACGGCGAGTTGTTTTCGCAGGCGTCCGGTTAAAATTATCTGCTCGAAACTTTCGCGTTCCGCCGTCAACGCGCCGGGGGCAATCTGTAAGCCGTGAACGTAATCCCAGCCCAACGCTTCGAGCGTTTCGATGGCTAAGATTTCGATGTCGCTTTCAGTTATTGGTTTCATTATTGCCCTACCAATCGCCACCTCTCATCAATTGCCCCTTCTTATCAATTGCCACTAGCTTTAGCTAGTGGAGGACTAATGAATTTAAAAAGATGTTGGCTTTAGCCTAAATTTGCTCTTTTGAGAAACTCTTCAAACTCATCATCGAAACTCTTCGTCCGATGATGTTCTTCCTGATTGGCAATATATTTCCTGACACTATCCAGAACAGACTCGCTGACCGAGACTGCGAAATACTCGTCCTGCCATCCAAATTTGGTCTTGCAAAGGCGATGTTTGTTTATCCAGAAAGAGGACTCGCCCTTGATTAGCTGCATAATCTTTTCAAGAGTTTGGCCTGTTCCGAGCGAAACGAGACAATGAACGTGGTCAACGTACCCGTTGATAAAGTCTATGAAGATTCCTTTTTCTCTGGCATTTTCCCTGATATGCTTGAAAACTTGCTGCCTGATTTCATCCGTTAAAAGAGGCTCGCGGTTTTTCGTTGACCAGACAAAATGTATCCAGACTTTAACCAGCGGCATAATCGTTTTGCCTGGGGCTAAAGCCAACAGGAAAAGCTTTTCTCTACATTTGGCTAAAGCCCTTGTATTTTAGCATTCCTATCCACTAGCTAAAGCTAGTGGCAATTGACAGAGGCATGAGCATTATCTTCGATTCACTATTCATCATTGATTGACGGTCGCCGTTTCCGCTCCGGTTATTTTTACTCTGACCTCGCCGCTCATCAATTTCGGCAAGAGCGTGTCGCGTAGTTTTATGAGCGAGCGGATTTGATTGTTGTTTAATTTCATTTTTTGTAGCGAAGACTCAATGTGCTTATTGAATCGTTTGATTACATCCGGCGGCGGTAATTTCATTTCATAGGTGGCAAGATTATCAACGTCGGCTCGCTGGCGTCCGCTAGTACCCACCATGCAGCCGATTGCAAAATTTCTAAAGTCATTGTGCCTTGCGAGGATATAACTAAAAAATGGGTGCAGTGTTGCTTTGGGTCGCATGACAATAAATTCGGTAGAACCCCAGCCAACCTCATCATCCTTCAGAAAATCAACGTAAGCTGTCTTTCCATTTTCCAAACAGGGCGTGATCCTCGCCAACAACGTATCGCCATTGATGAACTTTGTTCCTGACGTAAATATGCGGTCATACCAATCGTGAGGATGATAAAGTTCATTGCTCAGATTACCCATCTCCAAATATGGGGCGATGGTATCTTTTCTCAGGCTACGTTTAGGATTCAAATCAATTAAGTCGGTGACAAATCCATTTCCCCAACTCTCTTCCGCTTCCTCAATGAACCACCGACGGAAAAGCGTTTCAGCCAGTGCTTCTAAGGTCTGGTTCTGGCGGTGAAGCAAATCTATTTTATCGTCTAAACTGCTGAGCACTTCGGCAATGGCTTGTTGGTCGGGAAGCGACGGGAGTGAAATAATAACTTTGCTCAAATCTTGCACAGTAATTTGAGATTGTGCAGAACCGCTATCCAAATACATTAGATTACTAAGTAAATACTTATAGTAGAAATATGTATTGTCTAAAACTTCGTTATTGAAATTAGCGATAAGACTTAAATTAGTTACAAAGCATTTTTCCTTCGCAATTTTTACATCTCCCGTTCCGCCGACTCCTCTGGCAACAATAACTACTTGTCCCTTTTCACAATTCCATTCTGGGTATGTTCCGACAATACGGTAACCGGAAAAGACAGGGAATTCACCTTTGTATAAAAGGTTACTCTTGGGCATCTTGCCATATTTGAACGAGGCAATTTCGCTCAATTTATAATCTTTCCAACCAGCCATAATTCTTTAGTTTGCAGCAACCGATATTTTGCTTAGGTTTTCCATTATCCGAACGTTTAAGGTTTCCTCTTCGTTCATCTGGCTTTCGAGTTCAACCTTCAAGCGCTGGAAACGCTCGTTGAAATCAAAATCATCTTCGTCATCGGCTAAGCCGACGTACCTGCCGGGCGTGAGAAGGTAATTCTTATCTCGCACCTCCGCGATTGTTTCGCTCTTGCAAAATGCTGGAACGTCGCTGTATTCACTCTCGCCTGTGCGCCAGTTGTGATACGTCGCGGCTATCCGCCGGATGTCTTCATCCGACAGGTCGCGGTTCTTGCGGTTAAGTAAGAAGCCTAGATTTCTGGTATCAATGAATAATATCTCGCCTTTGCGATGCTGTTTGTTGCGGCGCAGGAACCACAGGCAAGCCGGAATCTGCGTATTGAGAAACAACTTCGTCGGCAGATTGACGATTGCATCAACCAGATCGTTTTCGATGAGCTTCTTTCTGATTTCGCCTTCGTTGTTCGTCTTGGAAGTCAATGAACCCTTCGCCAGCACAAAGCCCGCCAAGCCGTTCGGCGCGAGATGAAAAAGAAAGTGCTGAATCCATGCGTAGTTCGCGCTGTTCACGGGCGGCACTAACTTTTCACCCAGCACGCTCCACCTCGCATCATTCTGCAAAAGCTCGCCGCTCCAATCGCTGTCATTAAACGGCGGATTCGCAATCACGAAATCGGCCTTCAAATCCTTGTGCGCGTCGTTCAGAAAAGAGCCTTCGTTGTTCCATTTGACGTTTGTGCTGTCAATCCCGCGAATCGCCAGATTCATCTTCGCCAGCCGCCACGTCGTCTGGTTGCTCTCCTGCCCGAAAATAGAGATGCGATCAGCCGGGTCTAACGCCAGCCCTCTCCCGTTATTTCTTTTGTAATGGTCGCTGTGCGCTTCGACAAACTTCTCCGACTGCACGAACATCCCACCCGAACCGCAGCACGGATCGAACACACGGCCCTCGTAAGGCTCAAGCATCTCGACCAGCAATCTGACCACGCTTCCCGGTGTGTAAAACTGCCCGCCCTTCTTGCCTTCGGCTAAGGCAAACTCGCCCAGGAAATATTCGTAAACCTTGCCGAGCAAATCCTTGCTCTGCGCTTCCTTCGTGCCGAGCGTCGCTGTGCCGACGAGATTTATCAACCCGCCCAGACTTGCCTTGTCCAGCTTTTCCTGCGCGTAACCCTTCGGCAACACGCCGCGCAAAGACGGATTATCGCGCTCGATGGCTTCCATCGCGTCGTCAACATCTTTGCCGATGGTCGGCAACGTCGCCCTGCCCTGAATCCACTTCCAACGCGCAGACGGCGGAACGTAAAAGACCTTCTCTGCTGTGTATTCGTTCTTGTCTTCCGGGTTTGCGCCCTCAAAATCGCCTTCGCCCGCAACTAGCTTTTGATAAAGCTCCTCGAAAGCGTCGGAAATGTACTTGAGAAAAATCAGCCCCAAAACGATGTGTTTGTATTCCGCCGCGTCAATGTTCTTACGCAGCTTGTCCGCCGCTTTCCAGAGCTTCTTTTCTAATGGTTCTTCCTGTTCTGCTTTTGATGTTTTAGCCATAGTTATTTCTTGCTTGAATTCAAATTGTAAGGGCAGCTTTGAGCTTGTTAATTAGTTAGAGGCAAGTGGCAAGAATCACCTTTTCTGTGTGCCAATTGTGTGCCAACTCAACCGAACACGTCAATTCTTAACAATGCTTAACCATAATAGCAAAGCGCGAAAGAGCAATAAATCATTACTCTTCCGCGCTCAACCAAATTCAATTAAACAGCCCGGCTATACTCTTTATGAAAAAGCCAGGGTTGTCTTAAGAGGATCAATTACCCTCTCTATCATGAGCTATTACGCAATCAGTCGTGGATGAAACCCGGAGTCAGCTATTTTGATTTTTTAGTTAGATGGCTTCTTCGACTTGAGCTGTTTTCTAGTCTCCATGATTTGTGTCTTCAAGCCTTTTTGAGATGTGGGCAAGTCTTTGAGCAACGTGCTCCGGTTTCGATTAATTCTTCTTTCGGCAACGTTTTCTTCCTCCCCATTCTTCGCTCGCTGAAATCGAAATCGGGTTCGGGCGCAGCCGTAGCCCGTCTCTCGCTTTCAATCCTGAATTAAGTGCAGTGATTCGGCCTCTGGCCCAGTATGTCATACATACGATGAGCACGTAAACGATTGACGGCGGCAGGGAGCGGCTAAACCCGAAGCGGTGATAAAACTAACAGAATGAAACACGCCGACATCACTGAAGATTTTTGATAGTTGAATCCTAACCTAGCAGCGATTCACTATTCCAACTCTAAAATAGCGTCCACTATTGTGGACACTTTTACTGCCGGGTGTTCACTCTCATTCACAGGCAAAGCGAATTGAGTGTGCGGGTTTTCAATGAACTGGCCCATCGTCTAAGGAGTCAACCAACGGTCTCAAAATTGCAATTGCGTAGGCAGTCTTTTAAAAATTTGATTGTGCAGGAGTATCCGGCCAGAACAACCACCGAAGAATTTTCAATGACCAACTATCCTCCGCGCCAGCCGAGTTGATTCCTTGAGCATCCTCGCTCCAACCAACGCCCAACCTTTCGACTCTGAAGACGGGAGGACCATTTGCTAAGGAGACAAAAATGAGTCCGACGAAGAAAAAACCCTCAAAGGCAGGAAAAAAGAGAAAAGCTGCCGGGACTAAAGCGAAAGCTAAAAGTACCAGAGCAGGCGCGTCAGCGACGGCTGACGGCACCCCGCAGCCATCCGGCTTCGAGTCGGTGCCTGCGGAAGCAATCCCGCAAATTCAAGACGGCGACGTTAGTCGCGATCAGCTTTCCGGTCGCCCCCGAAAAATTCGCGGCGATTTCGATCTACCGCTGACGGCAGCGGGCATGTCCGCCGACGAAAGCGGAAACATTGCTCCAGCCGTGCGAGCGTTTCTTCAAGCCAACGCTGACCAGACCGGCATGAGAGCCGACGAGAACAGCCTCAAGGTCGTACAGGAAGTCAGTACAGAGATTAATCGCGTCGTGCATTTTCAACAAATGCATGAGGGGATTCCCGTCGTTGACACTTCGGTAGTCGTGCAGGTGGACGACGCGAATCGTGTCCGGCAGGTTGATCTCGGAAACGCCAGTACGACCGTCTTCGAGAAAGTGGGCGACGACCGCAAGATGACGCCGAAGCAGGCGGTCGCAGCAGCGACAGCGGCAGTCGGCGCAGCAACTTTGCGACAACCCATCCAAGACCCTGCGGAAGTCTATCTCCCGACCGACGCTGGCCTTAAGTTAGCCTATCAAGTGCTGATTCTGACGAGAGAGCCTCCTCACGATTGGCGCGTCATCGTTGACGCCTTTTCCGGCCAGATTCTCGAACAGAAGGATTTGCTCTTTCAGATTAATGGGCAGGGATTCGTCTTCGATCCGAATCCGGTCGTCACGTCCGGCAATAATACCCTCCGCGATCCGACGGCGACCGCTGGCACTTGCGGCTTTGCCGGAACACCCGTTGCGACCATTGACGCTCAGCGCGTCACACGCACGCTGAAGGACATCACATTCGCTGGCGGTGTACATAAGCTCGAAGGCCCCTTTGTCAAGATGCGTAACTTCGGCGCGCCCAACATTAACCCGCCGACGGAAGTCAACGCCAACAACTTCAAATACTCAAGCGGTGATACCCGCTTTGAGGCCGTGAATTGCTATTACCATGTGGACACCACCCAGCGATACATCCAGAGTCTGGGAATCACCACCGCCCACAACAAGGTCATCGAGTGTGACGCTCATGACGGCATAGGCGGCGGCGCGTTTTTCTCTCCGGGTGATGGAGGACTCCACTTCGGTGACTCCGGCGCATGCTTGCCGAATCGTGCCTCGGATGGCGACGTGATGCTCCACGAGTACGGCCACGCTATTCAGAACAATCAAGTGCCGGGCTGGGGCGGAACTAATCCCGTCACCGGACGGGCAGAAACTCGCGCGATGGGCGAAGGCTTCGGCGACATCCTGGCCTGCGTTGCTCAGGCAGAGCGCGGCGGCGGCTTCCAGCGGCAGTTTTTCGAAGATTGGATCTTCGGCAGCACTCCCTTGAAATGCTTGCGCCGTGTAGACGGAACTAAGGTTTATCCGACCGATTGGGTAAATCAAGAGCACGCCGACGGCGAAATCTGGTCAGCAGCTTTGTGGAACATCTACCGCACTATGGGCGGCGACTCCTTGAACGCTGCGACGCGCACGGCTGCCGCCGATGCGTTGCTCAAGACGGTGATTCTCAGCCATCACTCCGTCGCCGCTAACGCTACCATGCCTGACGGAGCTGAAGCCGTGATGAATACCAACGCGGCGCTGCCTGAGTTTAGAGGCAAGCACCTGATGCAGATGCTCAACAGCTTCCATGATCGCGGCCTCCTGCGCTCGAATGCAGGCGTTGATCTCTGGATTAAAGATGATCCGGCGGACACCGGAGCCAACGTCTTCGGCGGCACTTTCTGGAACTCGCCAGACCTCTGGATCAGGAATGCCAATGACAACGGCACGACCCATCAGGCTCCTGAGTCCGGGCAGGACAACTGGTTCTACGCGCGCGTTCGCAATCGCGGCACGCAGACAGCAAGAGCCTTCGTCGTCACATTCAACGTCAAGCCGTTCGCGGGCACACAGTTCGTCTATCCGGGCGACTGGATTCCTTTCATCAGCGCCGCAGTCGGCTACAATCTGGCCCCCGGCGCATCCACAATCGTCAAAGCCAGATGGCCCAAAGCAATGGTTCCGCCCGTAGGGACTCACGCCTGCTGGCTGGCTTCCGCCTACACGCCGGTTGACCCGATTCCGAGCGGCAAGCACGTCTGGGAATACAACAATCTGGCGCAGAAGAATCTGGCCATCGTCAACGCCATCCCAGGCGACAGCCTGACATTTGCTTTCCAGGTGGGCAGCCAGTTCCTTCAGACGGCTGAGAAGTTCACACTGGAAGTCCAGCGTGCTTCAAAATTCACCACCCTGCCCATCTCCATCTTCACCAAAGACCCGAAGATATTCGCGGGTCCGGTGATCGGTGATGCCGGAGATGGCGCAGAGGCTGGAGAAGCGACGATAGCCACTGTTGCTCCGCCCCCGCCGACCATCCGCTTTCTGGACCCTGCCCGCGTGGAGATCACACAGGGGACATCCAGAGCAGTGCGGATGAACCTCGGGCGCGGCTCGACGCTTGACCTCGACACGGCGCTCGGAGAAGAGAAACCCGCCGACGTGAATTTCGAGGCAGAGATGCAGGATGTCAAACCCGTGACGGACGCCAACGGTATTTCAACCGTAGCCATCAAGGCGGGCATCGTCGGGCGTGTCCCGATCACCTTGCTGCCTCGGAGTCCGGTGGAAGTGGGAATGAAATTTCAGGTTCCCGCCACCACCAAGGTCGGAGAAGCCATTGATGTCGATGTTGTCCAGCGAGACTCGAAGAACAACATCGTCGGTGGCGTCACGATGCAGGTCATAGTCGGTAAGAAGAAGTGAGCCTGACCGTTGCTCACTTCACCCTCTGAGCAATGCCTGACACGGGCAGCAGCGGCGCATCATAATGGTGAGCCGCTGCTGCCTGCGTCAACCTAAACTCTGCTCCATGTGGCGCGCCCTGCGTGTGCCGATAGCACTCAAACAGTTCCCCGCCTCATGGGACAGACCATTCATCGCTTAATTGCGACTTTCAACCCCGGAGACTAAATCGTGCCGCCTACTAACTTCGAGCTTGCGCCACCTGTCAAAACAGTGGACGGTGTGGTGGCCGTCCCTATGGACATCCAGAAGATTAACGCCGCGCTTACCTTCGACGGTGCTGCATCATCCGGCAGCGCAGATGTCACCATCGAATTTATAACGGGCGGGCAGAACGGAAATCCGATCTTCGATCTACGCCAAACCATCACGGAAGCGTGGCTCGATGGAGCGCCGTTCGCTGTCGCCAAACTCGCGCACCACGATTTCGGTGGCGGCGCAAACGCACAGCTTCGGATTATCGAATCGGTGCTACCGAAAGGGACGACGCACACGCTACGCGTGAAGTACACGCTGGGGCTGCCGCAAGCCTCGACAGCCGGTGGATACCAACCGGCGATAACCTGGAGCAGCGGCCCGCGTCTGGTTTTCAACTTCGGCTTTACAGACCTCGGACCGGGGCGCTACCTGGAATCCTGGATTCCGGCCAACCTCATCTTCGACCAATTTGAACTCAGCTTAACGCTGAGAATACTCAACACGGCGGTTCCTCACACAGTTATCACTAACGGCACACTTAGCTCACTTGGAACCAATCATTGGTCGGTCACGTATCCTGCGCGCTTCACAGCGCTTTCGCCGCTCCTTGAAGTGCGCGCCACCAACACACTCACCAAACAGAGCGGCACGGTAATGCTTCCCGTTTCGGGCGCGAACGTCACGATTGATGTCTGGAAACTCACTTCCGGTTCGGCTAATTTGGCGACGGAGCTTGCCAACATCAAAACGTTTCTCACCAATAACGAGAACGCCATCGGGCCATACATTCATGGCAATCGCTTCGTCGCTTTTCTGAACATCGGCGGAATGGAATATGAGGGCGGCACGACGACCGGAGCAAGCGCGTTACAGCATGAGACCTTTCATAGTTGGTTTGCGCGCGGTCTAAAGCCAGCCAGCCAGCCCGACGCATGGTGGGATGAAGCATGGACTTTTTATAACGTTGACGGCACGGGAGGCTCAATCCCCTTCGACTTCACCAATCAGCCTGTCACGCTCTGTCCACGCAACCCCTGGGTGCGCTCAACGGCTGGCGGGTCTTATGTGGATGGTGAGCGGTTCTTTCAGGGCGTGGCCGCGTTGCTCGGCACGGCAAACCTGAAGAATCTCATGCGTGATTTCTACAATGAACGCAAGAATAAACTGACGACCACGACCGACATTGAAGAGTTTCTTGTCTGTCGCACGGGGAACACTCAGTTGGTTGACGCGTTCCACCGCTTCGTCTACGGATTTAATAACCCTTCGCCTGTGCCCGATCTCTGGCTGCGCGACGACCCCGCGCACACGGGCACGGATGCGTGGGGCGGCGCTTTCTGGAATTCGCCAGACCTCTGGGTCAGGAATGCCGACGACAACGGCACGACCCATCAGGCTCCTGAGTTCGGCCAGGACAACTGGTTCTATGCGCGCGTCCGCAATCGCAGCGCGACGGCGACGGCGCGTCACTTCCTTGTCACTTTCAACGTCAAGGCTTTTGCCGGAGTAGAGTTTCAGTATCCGAACGATTTCCTGCCTTGCGTTGCCGCCGCTTCAGGCTTTGAGCTTGGGCCGGGGCAATCAACCATCGTGAAGGCGCGCTGGCCCGCCGCGCTCGTTCCGCCTGCGGGCACACATGCCTGCTGGCTGGCGTCTGTCCTGACACGCCTTGACCATCCGGTAGCGGGACGCCACGTGTGGGAACACAACAATCTCGCGCAGAAGAATCTGACCATCGTCGATCTCAAACCGGGACAGTGGATTCTGCTGCCTTTCGTCGTCAGTAACCTGACGAAGCTGACCACTCGCCGCGTGCTGCTTGAAGTTGTCAGGCCGAAAGACCGGCTACAGTTGCCCATCACGCTGGCTCATCAATCCGGCGCGGCCTTCAGTCTCGTGCCGGAGTTAAATCCCAGGCCACTCAGTGTCATTCCGGCCACGATAATCAAAGACAGCGCCGATAATGAGGGTGCGACGCTCGACTGCGGAGGGCAGGCAAAGGAGCAAGCGCCAATCTCCGATGCGGTCTTAACGTCTCGGACGCCGGACGCGCTGACGGCGCGACAATTCGCCGACGGCAGCGAGGTAACTTTCGCGACGGGTCGCACGGCGCAGATTCCGCTCTCGTTGCGCCCCGCGCAGCAACTCGTCATGGGGCTGCGCCTCACCGTTCCGCAGACGGCGAAGCCCGGCGAGGTCATCAATCTGGATGTGGTTCAGAAAGACGAAAAGGGCAAAGCAATCGCGGGCGGCCTCGCCGTCGAGATACGCGTTCGCTGAAACGAACGTGTGGGCGGTGCGCGCCATCCTCGCTCACGCCCGGTTGCAAGGTTTCGCCTCGCGTTTAGATTTTCTCAAGGCGGGTAAGGAACAAAGCTCAAAGGGAATTGTGAGCCAGGTCTAAAGCCGTTAAGGGGCTTTCAAAAGAGCCAGCCTCACCTTAGGACAAGAGAGCCGCTGGCCGAAACTTCAACTTACAGGAGATCAAAGATGCCGGTACGAATCACGATAGACATGTTCAGCGGCAGACCCAATCCGGTCGTCGAGTTGGCTGGTAAAGAGGCAAAGGACGTGTTGGAACGTTTGAAGCCGACCACTCCCCTCTCCGGCGATGAAGCCGAGAAAGCCGCGACGCCTATTTTGGGTTATCGCGGATTGGTCGTCGAGCAGACGGGAACGTCCGCAGACAGCAAGGACTTGCCCACACGCTTCAGAGTGTCGAGCGGGCGGCTCACCGGAATGGGACTCGCGCACAATGCGGCGGACGCGAACTTCGAGGAGTTCTTCTTCGGCACTAAAGGGCCTGCGAAGAAGGCCAAGGATGCGAAGAATCTTCAATCCCTCATCAAGACCGAGGTTGCCAGGGCGATTGAAGTCAGGGAGCAGTTGGTGATTACAGCATTCCCGTTTCCCATCGTCATCGCCTGCACGTGCGGGCCGCTCTACGAGCCAGCATGGTGGAACGATGGCGGGCAAAAGCAGCACAACAATAACTGCTACAACTACGCGACCAATTACCGCAGCGATACGTTCGCGCAGCCCGGACGCGCCGCCGGGGCGATGTACACGGCGCTCACCTGTGCATCAGTCCTGCCTGCGGCTGTGAAAGACGCTCTCGAAGATACGCCGGGCGCGAATAATAAATGCCCGCCGGAAGGACATCTGGTAGCATTAGTCATTGCTCCCGGCATAGACTTCCACTGGTATCGGAAGGGACGCAACGGATACTGGTCGCACAAACCCGGCGGGACGCAGGTCACTAACGTGGACAACAGCGGGCATTTAATCATTGACCCGCGCACGGCGAACCGGGGGATGTACACAGCTTTTTGCACCTTCATGGTGGTCAAACATGGGCACATCAAAATCAATTGAACAAATGGCGGAATATCTCGCGGGCGTCTCGATCTTTTCGGGACGCCCCGACCCAACCTGGACAGTCAGCCAAACGGTCGCCACGCAATTGAAGTCTCTCTGGGATTCTCTGGAAGCGTCTGCCCGACCGCAACCGCAGCCACCGCCGCTCGGCTATAGGGGGTGTTTTCTGAAAGACACAGCAGAAGGGCGCGAATGGGTGGCTTACAAAGGCGTAGTGACGTTGAAGACGCCAGCAGGCGACGAAGCTCGGTCCGACGAGAATCGGAAGTTCGAGTCACTGCTGCTCAAATCAGCGCCGGAAGGATTGATTCCGCCCCAGATTCTTGAAAGCGAAGGGCTGTAACAGCCCACCTCAGATTAGAAGCAACGCGCAACGCACTCGAAGCATTCTCCCGCAAGAAATAAGGGTTGGCGATGCAACGGAAAACGGCGGGAGAGTAACCACTTTATCGGTTACTCTCCCGCCGTTTTTGGCCGAAAAATTTGGTAGGCGCGCGCGGATTTGAACCGCGGACCCCTACCGTGTCAAGGTGCGCCGGAAGAATTTCTATAGCTTCTGTGTTGCCATTTGTCAACAAATTCAACCCTGAACGGCTAGAGAAGAACACTGTACAGGGTATAGACGATAGAGGGAGTCAGGCAAAAGTCAGGCAAACTTATTCCTGTAGTTTCAAACAACGGCACAGCAGAATCGCGGGCTTCTGTGCCGTGAACGCTCCGATGAACTCACAGTGGCGGTAAAGATGTTTCAATCCGCTCTTATCGCGTCCTCACTCACTAACCACCTGAGCAAATGGTAAAGTCAGCAGACTCTGAGGCGTTTCAACTCGACCTCATCTCGCCTCTCATCACGCGCAATGACATGCCTATTGAAGAATGATCCAACAAGTTAGTTTCAATCCGCTTCCAACGCGGCGTCTCTTCTCACTAAAGGCATCACGCTCACGGCGGATGGCGCGCAAATGTTTCAATCCGCTTTTAACGCGGCCTGTCTTCTCACGGTGTCATCAAGAACATGCAACTGGTCTGGTACTCGTTTCCATCCGCTTTAGTCGCGGCCTTCTTTCTCACAAGCTTCAAGAGAAACGGCAAGAACTTCGTGCTCGGTTTCAATCCGCTTTGGACGCGGCCTTCTTTCTCACACCACGAGTTGTTACTTCGACTTGAGGCGGAATACGTTTCAATCCGCTTTGGACGCGGCCTTCTTTCTCACCTGATGGGCACATTCAACGCGGGGATGAGTATTAGTTTCAATCCGCTTTGGACGCGGCCTTCTTTCTCACAACATTGCCAATGCCCGAATGGCCGAACAAAAGTTTCAATCCGCTTTGGACGCGGCCTTCTTTCTCACTAAATGGTCTCACGAATCTTGGAGGATTCATTTCAGTTTCAATCCGCTTTGGACGCGGCCTTCTTTCTCACGGTTTAAGGTTTGTTTGCGAGCCTATAAGTTGGAGTTTCAATCCGCTTTGGACGCGGCCTTCTTTCTCACGCTCTAGTCTCGAAAACCGGGGAGTGGTGGGAACGTTTCAATCCGCTTTGGACGCGGCCTTCTTTCTCACCTTGGTGCTCGCAATGCTTCTGAGAGTAGGACTTGGTTTCAATCCGCTTTGGACGCGGCCTTCTTTCTCACTTATGACTAGCACCCACGTGGGGAGCTACGAAGAAGTTTCAATCCGCTTTGGACGCGGCCTTCTTTCTCACAACCTGTGCGCACAAGTTAGTTCCTTCTACAAGGAGTTTCAATCCGCTTTGGACGCGGCCTTCTTTCTCACCGTCAGCACGCTAATATCCATGTTTTCTCAAGTTTGCGTGCCCTATTTGCCCTACCCCAGTTCGCCCGACCCCGAGTGGTACCAATCTTCTCAACTTTTCCCCCATAAAGTCAATGTTTTCAGCGAGTGCGAACCCCAACACGTTATTCGTCCCCCCTTTCCCCCTATCTCTTTTCAATTCACTAATTGCCTTCAAGCCGTGCCGCAATGTGTCGTTTTGCCCTGAGGTTCGCACCGGATTTTCAGCCTTCCGTTGCTGGAACGTAACTTTAGGCAACGACTACGCTTGTCAAATAGAAATCACAATGAATCCCGTTGAAGTACCCTGGTGCGAAGCTCAAACAACAATATGCTGAGCCGCGCCTTTGCAATGCCTACACTCGCTTGTGCCGTTTTTGTACCCATTCAGCCAATTTGCTGAAGAGAGACTACCAACCGTCGCTCTCGACGCCGAATATCAGCGGCGATTCATGAAAGGCAACTTCGTTTTGTCCCGCGCTATCGCACGCTTCAATGCTTTATATGCCAGCACCACGCAAACAGCCGAAAGCGCGCCAAACATTATCACACTGGCGCTCAACCCCTGCCACAGCAAAAACAGGCTCACACAAACTATGAAGAGGAGGCCAAAAGCTATGGCCGCCAATCCAAGCAACAGCGTCAATAAGCCGAAGATAATCTTTCTAAACAACATAAACTTCTCTCCTTTGGGTCAGGGGCTGTCCACCAAAAACCTCCGCGCCGCGCGCGCAACTGCGGCACAATTGGTAATAGCGCACGTTGTCTTCATGCTTCTTAATCACAGATCGCACAGCCTTCACCATGCGCTCTAACTGTCGCTGAGACAGATCGCACTCGAAGACGCTGTACTGCACAGGCGTCCCGAAGCGCAGCAAAGTCTTTCGTAAGCGCGTGCGCCGCTTGTCATCCGGGATGTCGTAAACCAAAACTATCTGCATAATCGAAGTTCCAAGTTCAATGTCTAATGTCATTTTGACTTTCGACTTTAGACATTGGACTCTGGGCTTACTTAACTGTGAAAGGCACGTAACGCGGCTCTTCTCCCTTAATGACCCGCGCCAGATGATGTGCCTGTCGCACAATGATCTGCGCGTAAGTCAAATTCAAATCTCCGTGCCCTTCAGCCACCCGCCGCGAGTTCAGCTTGCGCTCAAACTCCCCGAAGAAAACTTTGGAAGCTTCCGCGCTCATCCGAAACTCATTTCGCTCTCTCAACACATCCGTCGGCTTAATCTGATTGCGCCGCAGCAGTTTCAACACCAGCGCGTCCGCAATCAAAGGCCGAAACTCCTCGATCAAATCCGAAGCCAACGCCGCGTGCCCATGCCTGATGCTGTGAAAGAAACCCTGATAAGGATCAAGCCCGATCATGTTCAAATGAGCGGCCATGCGGTTGTAGAGCAGAGTGTAACTGAGGCTCAACATCGCGTTGACGGCGTCGAGCGGAGGGTGCGCCGATCTCTTTTCAAATTTCCAGGGCTGCGGCACGCACCTGCCGAAAAGCCTGAAGTGCGTTGCTTCACAATTGCTTCCGCTCTGCCGAAACTATGCGAATGAAACGCTCCCGCCCTCTTCACGCTTGCCAACTGACAAGCTCCACTTCAGCTTGCGCTTGATCCGCGCCAATGCCCTTTCATTGCGATAGACCGTCAGGATGCACTCATCCGCCGCGACGACCGTAGTGCCCACCAGCCGCTCCAACTCGCGCTCCTGTCCCGGCGGCACATCCCGCTCGCCCAAGAAGAAGAACTTCGCGCCTGTGCGATACTCTCTGCGCCCGAAGCGCAAGACCAACGCCACATCGCCTACGCTCAAGTTTCTCTGTGCCATGCGACGAGCTGCGTGCCTGCTGATTCTGTATTTGTTGACTCTCATTGTTACTTGCCTCCTTAGCGTCAGTCGGACATTTGATTGCCGACGCGCTCAGCCTATGCGAGAGTCACACGCATGTCAGGACTGGCAAATTTGCTGGCAAGTTTGCTGAAATGAAGAAGGGCTAAAAACGAAAGGATGAGGTGAGTAGAATAATTATCCCGAGAGGGTTGGCGTTTCTCAGGGCAGTATGATTCGGTCCGGCGAGACCGGCAGGCCGAAGCTGTATTCAAATTTCTTCCCGCGCCTGGTGATGAGATATTCTTCGGGGAGTTTGGCGGATTCCAGTTCGTGTGAGATTTTGCCCAGTATCTCGCGCATCACTCGCCTGATCTCATCGTGCGCTACCATCACTTTTCTATCCTTTTCGGGAAGCTCGCGCATAACACTCTCCACGTCCAGCGTGTAGAGGTAGCCGCGCGGACTGCGGGTCGCAAACAGATCAAAGCCGTCCTCACGGCCTCTGGCGGCAGAGATCAAGCGGCACACAGCTTCGAGATCAGCGCGCTCGGTTTCGTCCAAAGCGACGAAGCCATCTACGCCGCGCCCGTGTTTGCGAAAGTAAGCGAACAGAACGTAGACAAAGAACAGGCGCTCAGGCAGTGTGACCTCGCGTGCGCCGACGATCACCTTACGCCCGCGCATGTCGAAGCGCAGGTTGAACACGGACTCTAGGAACTTCAAATTCTCCTGCGTCTCTTCGACCATTTCGCCGTAACTGCTGACCGCTTCGCTGAACATCTTCGAGCCGACAGCGCGCAGCCGGATGAAGGGTATGTCGGCCAGAAAAATCTCCGCATCGTCGGTCGTGTAATCGCGCCCATCTGCGGTCTTCAAAGGCGCACCGCTTCTGCCGAACAAGACTTCAGGCGTCGGCGGCTTATAAAAGAACTTCGGATTGTTCTCGACTTCCGGGCTGACCAGCACATGCGAGAGCGCATCGTCGAAGCGCCCGAACAGTTGCATAGCAGCCATCAAATAAAGACCCATAGTCTTGCGCCCGCCCGCAACGGTCGCATGAAGACGAATGTTTTCATCTTGCGTTATCTCACGCACGATGTCGCAGATTTGGTTAGCGGCCTTTTGGTTCTCTTCTGTAGTGAGGATGTCTTGCAGTCTTTCGCCCTCGTCGTCACGCGGACTTGGCACGCCCGTCTCCCTGTGTGTGAGAAGATAAAGCCCGCTCTCCTCAAACTTTATTTTCTTATCCAAAGGTCGCGCGAAGGCGAATTCGGGAAAGTCTTGACAGAAATGGTGAAAGCGTCCGTTTTCAGCGTCCAGCAGGTACTCCAAAACTTTCCTGCGCCCTTCTTTTGTCGTGATGACGCGAATTTCATCCACGCGCTCGTTGTGTGGCGGTTGCATTAACGCCCACAGCGTTTCGGTAATGATCTGCGGCGTGCCGCCCGCGACACATAGCAAGATGTGTTTTTGTTTTTCCATCAAGCCGCTTTGTTATTTCGAGAACGATACGCAATCAAAGTTGAGCGCCGTGTTTTTTGCGTCCTTTGGCAAGAAACTTTTGCATAGTTTCGTTCGCCCAACTGCTGTTGGCAAAAAAGATTTTGGATAAGAGTTCTTCAATCCACTGCCATTCTTCACTGTTCGCGCTCTTCAAAATTGCTTCCTTCGCGCTCGGCGCAAGGTCTATGCCTCCGAGTTCGATGTCCGCGAGTTCCGCTCGCAGCAAAGTCTCTAACCACTCGCGGCGCGTTTCCGGGCCAGCCTCGCTTTTCGTCAGACATTCGCCCAAGCCTTTGGCGAATTCATCAAGGATGACGGCAATATTGCCCTCCTCATCCATCGAAAAAACCATCTCGTCATAACCTTTGACCGTTTCGTCAAGAAGCGCATGATAGATTGCGCCCGCGTTGAGAGCATCGCCGCCTTTGGCAAGTCGCGCGGCAGTATCTCTTAGAGATTTCAACTCTCTTTCGATGCTGCGCGGCATCTCTTGTTGCAGCGCACGACGCGTCTGTGTTCGATAAGCCGAAGCGTTCAGAGGCTTGCCCTGCTTGACTTGCTGCGTGGCCGTAGTCAATTCGACAACTGACATTAACTCAGGTTTGTGTCTGAGCAAATCCTCAATGATGACGATCAATTCATCTCTGCTTTTATCGGCGAGCATTTTGTCGAGCGGCTGAAGCGCACGAATAGCTTGAGGCTGGCGAACATAAGTGAGCAACAACGCAACAATATGCTTACAAATGCCGCCCCAATCATAAGGGCAAGTGCAGGAAGTTTGCGCGATGCCTTTCGCGTCGAGCGTGACGGAAATTTGATAAGGTTCGTACTCGGATCCCGCGCACTCGGCTCTCAGTTCCATTCCCTGCAACACAGGCTCAACAATCGCTCCATCCTGTAAATAGCTCAGGCCCCGCTCAAAACTCTGTGCGCTTGCCAGAGCGCGAATCTGCGCTTCGGTTAATTTAGGCAATTTCTCTTTCGGCATAAAATAAGTCCGCAGTTGTTCCACTCCGCATAAATTTTGACTTTTTCCATTAACCGACAGTTAAATGATTTTGTTTGGCGAGCTACGTCGTCGGAGGATGGGCGCTGTCCCCCAGCTCTTTCTCGTTAAGGAACTTTCCGTCATCGCCGTTATATCCATTTTTTCTTTTTATATTACCGCTCACCTCTTGCAGCCATGTGGTTAGTTCATGCAGCATTCTGCGGTGTGTTGCCCGAAGCAGCAACTGATCGGTGACGTTGTGGCTATGATGTCTTCAACTAGATCAACGGCATCCAGTATTCGTAAACTTGCGGCGTTTGCGGACTTGGCCTGTGATAAAGCTTGATTGGAATCCAGTTGCGATACAGACTTCCGATAATCGTTCCGGCCTGCACCGGCCCTGCGATGAAGAGATGAATTTCGGTATAGCCTTTCTGCTCGAAGTAGCGTCTCTTTTCACGCAAGCGAGTAACGAAGTCCTCCAAGTCTTTCGTGCCGTTGAGACCATTCATGTTCAATTCTTCAATTGGCATGTTCTGCTCTTGTGTCGCCAGAAACGTCTCAACCGATTTGCGTATGGATTCGTTCTTATCGAACAAGCATAAGGCGAACGCCACCGGAGAAGAACTCTTGACGCCTTGATGTACCTCCAATAATTGCTTGAAGTTTTCAATTGGCGCGAATCGTTTAGCTAACTCGCGGAACCGCTTATTCTGTTGCCACAAACGGTAAGCGGTATAGCCGGTGAAAATCACGGTGGCGATTCCCAGTAGATTGTCTAATCGTCCAAAGTTAGTCCAAAATTGATTCCAATCCATCTCGTCTATTCCCGCAATCTAATGGGCCGCAATTAACACCTTCCCATTCGGTTTACCGTCGTCGTAATAAACGCGCCGAAAGCGATGGACGGCGATGTGAAAGACCACAAGGTAGGCCCACATAGCCATTGCACCCGTCAGAGTGATTTCTTCGACGCCTTCGGCTACGAGCTCGTCAATCAAAGTTTGTGCGTTGCGTCCCACGATATTTACGGCTTCACTGACAGGCGTCATCAACACCAGCCGTCCGGCAACTTCCTGAATATCACAACCGGCGTAAAGTTGATCGTTACGCAGCGAAAGATCCAAGCTGGCGTTCTTTGCGCTCATATTCACCTTCAAGTCTGCTTAACGAAAGGTAACTCCAACGGCTTCGTAAACGAGCTGGTCATCGGCTGCTGATGACAAATCTTGTCAACGCTCGTATTCAATCTTTCCGTTCAAAATCAATCAACGACTCGTCCAACGGATCGTCCTGTCCCGCTTTCCAATCTCTCTCAAACTCCCGGCAACAGCTTGAGGTCTTCGTCTTAATTCAGTTCTCCGAAACAAAATTTTGCAATTCGTCAAACCAAGCCTTATCTTTCGATTGTTTTTCCCGGCCCGCTTCGCGCACTTTTTCAATGATCGCTCGTGCGGCAACCCTTCTGAGTGAATCTGAGCTTTTATTATTTTTCCACTCTTGAAAAAAGTTACCTATCTGTCCAGCAACATCATTATTTTTCAGCGCATTAACTCTTTTTACAAAACCATCAATACTTTGCTTTGCTTGTTCTTCGGCTTCATCTTCCTTGCTTTTCTCGAAAAACCCGCGCCCATAACCGCTTGAGGTTTTCGCGCCGATGCCTTCTTCCTGCAATGCCTTTTCCAAAATCGCAAAGACAAATTCAATCCAATTTTCTGCGCCTTCAATGCTTGAAATCGCTAGGAGATAAGTTCCCGTCGCCGACAAAAAAGGTATCGGCACGGGACTATCCCAATCGGCAGGCGGCAAACGATTGTCTCGTCCATCTGTTTTATCTCCGTAATAATCGCTGTGATGCACGGTCATCACATCAGCGTGGAGCGGATTTCGGGTTTCAGGGATTAGAAGTGCATCGTGAAAGGTAATAAATCCTGCTGAGTCTGGCGAGCCGAACACAAAGTCGTGCGCCCTTCCGCCTTTTCGCCAATTTTCGTCTTCGAGTTTTTTATCTGCGTAACTTGCCGCTAAACCCTTCAATGCGCTGCCCGCAATAAATGGTACGCCGTAAGTTCGGTGAAGCGCGATTGAAGTTTCCGCAACGCTCTCTGCGCCAAGCCCGATCACCATTCGCCCTTCGACTTTGAAATTCTTGAACTTTGCACCGACGGCGATTAGAGATTCTTGCCAACGGTCGAAAAATTCGCCGTAAATGTCCGGCGTTTCGACCGTCGTAACTTCAACTATTAGCTGGTTCTTGAAAGACTTTTCGTCATTTCCATGCCGTTCGTCTTCGGCGATTTGACCCTTAATAAATTTATCGAGCCATAAACCGGCGTTTGAATCAGCTTCTCTCGTGAATGTTTGTAAAGAAATTCGTCTCGTTTCCATTTATTCTCCTTACTCGCCCGCCTTAACATCCAAAACCGATTCGGCAAAGCGTTTATACCAGAGCAGTGCGGCAAGCGCGTCCTGCGTCAAACGCAGATAATCGGCTAGCGATTGATTGTCGCCACCGCGACTGTGAAGCAGCAGTTCTTTTTCGTCTGTTTTGTCTAAAGTCGAAGCCAAGTCTTTGAACAATCGTTTGTTCATTTTTCCTTCTTTGTCATTCGATTTTGCAGCGAGAAACCCCAACGCCTGCGCCAAGCCCGCCGTGCGAATCAAAACAGGTAATTTGTGCGCCATTGCGCCGTATTTTTTTCGCTCGGTTGAATCTTTGTCTGGAAACTCGCGTTGCAAACTTTCGACCTTCCGAAACACTTTGACCGCGAACTTTTGATTACGAGTTTGCATCGTTCGTGCCTCCGTTTTGATTGTCTTGCGGAACTTTGTAATCCAAACCGACTTGGCAAAGCCCGCGCCCAACAGTCATGCTTCCACCGAGTTGAATTGGCTTGGCGGTTAACTCTTTAATAGTTTTGAAAACTAAATCCGACTGCGCTTTGACGTGAACGGCAACCAGTAAGCCGCTCAAAATCGTTTCACTCGGCAACGTTTCTTCATACCACAACGCGCCTTTTAGGGTGGTTTTTGTCTGGTCGTCCAAACTGTTTCGCGCCGTAACTTCGGTTGCCGTTTCCGCCAGAAAACTCATCACGTCGTCGGAAACGATGCAGAAGCGCTGCTTAAATGAATTTTGCCAGATTTCTTCAGCAAAGATTTTTGGCGCTAACCAATCTGCCCACTCGTCGGCATTTGCATCGGCTTGCACGGTTAAATCCAAGTCTTCCAAAATCACGCTTTGAGCATTATATCTAAGCTGGCTTTGCGACGTGACAAGACAGAATTCCTTTTCTTTGTTCTCGTCCGCTTTGACTTCTGTTTTGTAAGTCAATTCATCTTTACCGATGTTCTCGACATCGCGTTTGAATCGTTCGAGAATAAGCGGCGATGTCACCCACGCGAAAGTTCCTAACAGACTGCGGACGGGCAAACACAGCAATCGCTGGTCGGTGAAAATCGCCGAGCCTGAATAAGCCGAATCAGCTTTGGGCTTGGCAGGTCCGAAAAGCGTTTCGCAATTTAGCTTGGTTTGTGCATTGCCTTCGCACTCGTCGCGCATCGAGCCTTTGAGCGTCGAGCCGGGCAGATACGGCAGATTCGTCGCTTTCTCGCGGGCAATCGGCAAATCAATCACGCCCACGCCCTGACCTGTTCCCGCATGAAGTGGCGACAGCGCGTGAATGAATGTTAAGCAAGATTCGTTCATGGTTTGCTCCTCTTATTATTTGATAGATTCGAGAAATGCTTTGAAGACAACTTCTTCCCAATCTTTGGGTGTGGACATCGTTAATTTTGATAGTTGCGCGTTAATCGGCACGATGCTTCCGGCTTCGGTGCTATTAAGGAAAACCTTCGTTTTATCAATCCTCCATTTACGACTCCGGTTATTTTTCACATATAACCAAACGTCACCCGGCGGAATTCTTGGTGATTCCAAAACCAAAGCCAACCCAACTGCGCCGTCCTTACAAGCAATAGGACGCAGAATTAACGGACTCGCCAGACGATTGATTTTTTGATTTTCCGCGTCACTTCCTTCCAGAACCGTTTCGGGCGGGTCTTCTCCGTCTTTGAACTTAAAAATTATCGGTAATCCCAAAATAGAGCGCGGAAATTTCTCTAAGTCTTCATTGTCGGGTTGTCGGAAAGTTCTTGTAGGGATTTTGTTGCGGATTGAGTCAGGTTCAGTCCAATGACTTTCGCCATTATGAATTTTTCCGACGCGCGGAGACTGTCGGAAGTCGTGTAACTTTTGGATTAAAAATTTCCAAGCCTCCAAATTATTTTCTTCAAAATTCGTCGAAGTAAAATCAGGTGTTAAAGCAAAGGCTAAGTCAGCAGACAAATGTGGAACATTTGCGTCCCAAGTTCCTTCTGCTAGATATTCTTTCAACTCTTTAACAATTCTCGATTCTCCTTTTTCCGGCTTTATTTCTTCGATTTTCATCGGTTCATTGGCAACGCCGTCAATATCCAAAAGTTGCAATGCACCGAAACCACGCCGGGTGCGTCCGCCGATTCCGCCAAAAGTTTCCCAAGCCCACAGTGACGCCTCAACGTCTTTCTTTGTCGCCTCATCACCCGGAAACGATATTTTCATTGTGAACTCAACGCGAACCCGAAAATCTTTCAATGGCAGATGACTCTCGTCATTTGTCGGCTGGAGCGGAAAAGCTGCGTAAGCGATCTTCTCCCAATTTGCAGTGGGACGTGGTTTGCCGTTGCTCAAATAAAACGGTTCTTTAGGGCTTCCTTCGCTATCAATTTTGCCGTTTCCATTAACTTTTATGGCAATCAAAACTTTTGACTGTGAAGCCTTTTCCCCGCCGCTTCCGAAAAGCGCGTCTTCGCGCTCTTTCATTTGCGCCAAAGTTCCGACACCGCGCATGGCTCGCCACCAGAAGCGCAGTTGCCCGCGAATCGAAGTTTCTCGAATGACTTTTATCGGATCAGCCTTTTTGGTTTCGACGCCGCCGCCGAACAAAGGCGTGATGAGTTTATATTTGCGCGTTTGCGTGATTCTGCCAGTGTCTTTTATGTTCAGGTTTTTGCTGGTTAACTGTTCTTTGAAATTATCTGTTTGAGCGAACGCTTTCATTTCATCGCTGATTTTTCTCATCGCTTCAAAGCCTCCTCAATCTTCAAAAAATTGCCGTCCCAAATTCCGAGCGCGGCAAGGCCGAATCCGTCTTTGCGATCTTGTGCTCTGTCCGTTGCCTCTACTGAATCGTCGCTGACGCAATGAAACCAAGTGTTTTCAATCCAGTTTTCAATGTCGCCCTCGCTTAACTTCAAAAACAAAACAGTTCCGGCGGGACACATACGGCGCGTCGGCTTCGGTTTTCTTTTGACAAAATCCCAACCTGAAATCACTTGCGCTCGATTGACGGCCATCGCCTCTATCGTAACCTTTAAGCCGTTTGCAGTTTCCAACCAAGTCGGCTTGAATCCATTTTCAAAAATTGCGGGTGTCAGCAGAATCAAGCGGCAAAAGTTTGTTCGTAGAATTTCATCTCGAACCTCCTGCGGACAGTCAGGAAATATATTTTTATCGCTTTTTCTCCATGCAACGATTCGGCGTTCACCACCAAGCGGCGCGATTCCTTCTTGAATTTCTCCGCCGAACTTTTGCCTTTCGACTTCAACGACTAACGCCAATTTTTTCGCCGACGATAATCGCTTTCTCTCGTCGGCAACTGTGAATTCCAGCCCGCGCGTTTGAAAAAGTCCGCCTTCGACATTCGCTTTGGTTTGGTAACCGGTTTTATCGTCCAGAATTCTAACGTGCGTTCTTTGCTCATGGGTCAAACCTTTGTGTCCGAGCTTTTCGATATCAATCACATCGGCTTTGTCGGCATTCATTAACCATTGTTCAAATTCCGCCCAATGCCAAAAACGCGGTTCGCTCTGCGGTTTGCCTTTGACCTTTTCGGTCGTGCCGAGCAAATGTAAATCGTCGTCTAAATTTGAAAAAGAATCTGCCTCTTTTTCGAGCGGAACAAGCGGAAAGCGATTTTTCTCGCCTCTATTTTCGGGCTTAACGATCAAGCAATCCGCCGGAGCGTGAACAAGCAAGTTGACGTTGTCGCCCTCAACTTCCGCCAAGAGTGGGCCCTTCACTTCAATTCTTTGCACTGCGTCGGACAAACCTCCGCCATTGACTCTATGTGTAGAAAATTTGGTCACATCACCATCTATCAAATCCAAACCCGCGCGAGTTCGTGCACCGCCCGTCGTCGTGGACGGAAAGGGGAAATCAACTGACTTGGCGCGAGTTCCCGCCGTATTGCCGAACGGTCTGCCATCGCGCACGATCAGCGCGTCGCGCGGTTCGATTAACCAGATTTCTTTATTCATCTTTCTTCTCCCGTCTCGGCTGCGAAAGCTGCATCGCGTCGGCAAAAATTTTGGCGATAATCAATTCATCTGCGAGAACCTCAACACTTTTATCCACAAAATCTTTTTCAGCGTTACCTTTTGCCAGATGTTCTTTTTTCAGAACGTCGCGGATGTCGTTGAGAAAATTTTCTGATTTACGCAAAGCCTCTTTGCTGATCTCTTTTCGTTTCAAAATCCGCTTAGCTTCGGCGATCTTGGCACGTTGCAGAACTTTTCTGTCTTCATCGGAAACTTTATCGGAAACTTCCAAACGATTGGCTAAATCACGTAACTGATAAGCCGCGCCGTCGGGAATTTCTTCCTGTCTGTGCCATTCGACAAATTGATTTAAGCGGGTATCAATTGTTCCCCAAGTTCCTTTGAGCGTCCGCGAAATTCCGCTTCGTTTATCCACAATCACGGCCAGCGCGTTTTTCCCTTCAACGGCTTTCGCTGCTTTTTCGGCTTTTCGCGCTAAGTCCAAAGTATCTTCAAGCGGTTCGAGATGATGCGCCACCGCAATTCCAACAGAAAGAGTCGGCGAATGAGTTGTGCCTTTTTCGGTAATCTTAAAACGGTCAAGTTTTCTGGCGAATAAGTTGGCCAACTCTTTTGCACAAGTTAGAACAGTGTGTAGCGGGACAAACGCCAAAACATCATCGCCGCCCGAATAAATGAGTGAGCCTTTGTGTTGTAGCTCAACGATCTTTATTACATCTTTCGCAAACAGACTGAGTTCGGCTGACAGCTCTTGATGTTCTTTTCTTGAGGTTCGCGCATCAATCGCTTTGCCCATCGCGTCACCATCGGCAAGCAACAGGGCGTAATACGACAAAGGTTTTTTATCTTCCAAAGCAGTTTTCGAAAAATACTGTAAAGCCTCTCTCGCTTCAGCAAGTTTCTTCTTTTCTTTACCATCTTTTTTATCAATAAAAACTTCTTTTGATTCAAAATAATCATTCAACCGCTCTTCAAAAAGTAAGTGGCCGTCATTGCGTCCGAAAGCAGGATGTTCGGTTGCGCCTTTCGGAACGGGAACGTTGTTAAGATCGCGGTCGTTCATGCCGATTTCTTTTAACCGTTTGATGTATTTTTCAACTGCAACTATATCGGTCAAAGTTTCCAATAACGGTAAACTTGCAACATGCGAAGTACTGAAAAAACTGTCGTCATTAGTTGAGTTGATTCGGCTTTTCCGATTGCCATGGCGTTTGAGCAAACCAACTCCGCAAAGTCTTTCGCCTTCGCGCACGCCAAATTGGAAACGTAATTGTTCTTTCGTCATCTTGCCAGTGCGGACGGAGTCATAAATATCTTCATGGATAACAGATTCACGTTGACCATCAAGCGAGGATTTCGGAACATTGCCGCTCCATGCTTTAGTTGAGATGAAATTGCGCGTTGCCTTTCGCGCCGCAAACAGATATTCGACCTTTTCACGGGCTTTTTTATATTCGTTTGCGTCACCGGGGTTTTCAATCTTTACGGCTGCCCAGAAAAACTCGATCAAATCTCTGACCTGCGCTTCTGCTTTATCTTGTAATTCTTCTGAGAACGAACCTCTCACATTTTGATAAGCATCTTTCCGAATATCATCAAGCCGCTTTTGCATCGCTTCGTAAATTGTTTTGCTTAATTCGTCAGGTTTTTCGACTAAAGCGACAATTTTATTAGCGACACTTAAGTCGCTGTTCTCATTGAGGTCTGCTGGGTCCGCGACGGACGGAAAAATCAAACTTTCCTTTTTATGTTGTCTGACAATTTCATTCGCCGCCGTTTTGGACAGCTCGCTCAAAAGCCAAGAGCCAAACCACAAATCGCGGCTCCGGCGTGCGCTGGCGATGAATTCTTGTACAGGTCCCACAGCAATTGTTATTAAGTGTTTCATATTCTCTCCCTCTTTCACTCCACGATGTGGTAACGTCCCAGCCCGAAGGCCGTGCCGCTGCCGATGTGCAGGAATTCTCCGGCGACGAGGAGAGGCAATAATTCCGATACTGCTCCGCCTGTAAAAACCGTCTCGCCCATGAAGCCGTCCTGTTCGACCTGCTTCCCCTGGCGATTCGAGTAGCGTTTGAGTTCCTGTTGCCAGAGATTCTCTGTTTGAGTCGTTGCTGTACGCGCTTGCGCGAGCAGGGCTTGACAATCGTAATTGAGGGTGATGTTGCTATATGCCTGAGCCAGCATCGTGAGTCGCAGCGAGAGGCTTTTCACCAGTTGCTCAAATTCCAGTCGCTCTTGCACGCTCTTCTGGAAACGTATCCGCGTCGGCGTCAGGAACAGAAGCCGCAGCGTCTCCACCTGCTTGAGTTGCGCCAGCCTGTCTTTCACGAGTTCGCTCAAGTTTCGACGCACGTCGTGCGGCGCGATGTGCGCCATTTCCGGTGTGTAAACTTTCAGGCGTGTTGTTACTCCATCAACCGCCGATACCCCTAAGAGAGCGAACGGTGTGCGCTGTACTCCGAAGCCGTGCCGCGCCATCAGGCTGACTGCATAGATGATGTAAGGCAGTTCTTCAATCGCTGGCCCGATGAGCGTCAACCCGAAACGCAATTCGTCGCCCGACGTGAAACGCAATGGTTCGGTAAACAGTCTTTTTTGTCCGTTAGATTTTCCGTTAGCCGCTTGCCTGATCTCTGGATTGATAAGGCTCGACGAATATTTCTGGCCGGGCAGCGGCGGCTCGAAGATGAAAGGGCGCGGCGCATTCTGTTGCCGCTTGAGTAAACCGTCCGGCTGATTGGCTCGCGGCTCGAACAGGCGCGGGTAGAGGCAACGCGTTACTAGCAAACACTGGGCGCAGTCCTCATGCGGCATTGAGCACGCCACAGCCTTCAGCGCATAACCGAATGAGCCGCGAAAGGTCGAGCCGAGAAACGGCGGCAGCTCGCCTTCTCTCAATGCCACCAGTCGAAACTCATACTGCGCCAAAGAGAGAGCTTTTAGATGTTCAAGTGTCAAGCACACCATAGCTAATCGGTCAAGCACTACGGATTGACCCCAAACACCAGGCTTTTACCATGCGAATCATGATGAGTTGCTGCCTGGCAAACTTGCCGTAGATGGATATGAGTTAGGGCGACGGAAGGCGACCTTTGACGAGGGTAGAGATGCTTTCGGAGCCGACCTGCCGCTGTAGATTTCTGCTTGCTCAGTGGCGCGCAATGATGAAGAGCGGTGCGCACCCGCTTGTTTGTGCAGCGATGATGAATGTGAGATACCGAAACGTGGAGCTAAATCGAGCTATCGAAGCGGGTCTTAAGATTCGATCCCATTCCAAACTGGAAATGCGACCCCATCTCACCACCGCGCCCACATTCAAGAGCTTTAACCTGATATTACAGATGTCCTTGCCGTTTACTCAGCCCTGTGCCGTAATCAGTGAAGAAATCTGGAAACGTAGAGGAGACAGAAACCATATATAGTACGAGATCGTTTCGTCGAATCGGGCATACTATAATCCCGCAGATTCCGCAGACGCAAGTTTTTTCCGGGATGATGGTTTTAGCAGGAATCTCAGGTAAGGTGATTAGATCGCGCTTTGCAGAGAGCCTTGGCCTCTATGCCCACACAGGAATAGGTCATCGTATCCGCCAGCAGAAAACTTCAATTCGCTTCCGGCAGGGCTTTTCCCTCAGACGAAACCATGCGAAGCGAAACTTCTCAGTAACAGTTTCAATCCGCTTTAGGCGCGGCCTCTCTTCTCACACGGCCACCTTGAGAACCGCGACTGCGCTGCCCGTTGGGTTTCAATCCGCTTTAGGCGCGGCCTCTCTTCTCACTCTGCATGAGGTGCACATCGTTCACGGTGTGGACAGGCGTTTCAATCCGCTTTAGGCGCGGCCTCTCTTCTCACCAGCAACAGACTCTCGCGCCACAAATCACCGTGCAGTTTCAATCCGCTTTAGGCGCGGCCTCTCTTCTCACGTGCAGTCGGCGGTACCGCAGATCACTGTGCAGCAGTTTCAATCCGCTTTAGGCGCGGCCTCTCTTCTCACTCTGCTGTCGTTGAAAGCAAGACCAGTGGTAAAAGTTTCAATCCGCTTTAGGCGCGGCCTCTCTTCTCACAAAGTGTGAAGAACAGGCTGAGGGAGGAGGCATGTCGTTTCAATCCGCTTTAGGCGCGGCCTCTCTTCTCACTCATGGCAAAGTTGGGCTATGCTGAGTCTTCTAAATTGTTTCAATCCGCTTTAGGCGCGGCCTCTCTTCTCACTGAAATAGTGTCACTTCAACCTAAGAAGAGGAAAAGTTTCAATCCGCTTTAGGCGCGGCCTCTCTTCTCACAGAAAGAAAAAAGAGATGAGAACCAGAACTAACTGTTTCAATCCGCTTTAGGCGCGGCCTCTCTTCTCACTTTTGGTGGAGAATTGCTTTCGGAGAGGCTATTTGTTTCAATCCGCTTTAGGCGCGGCCTCTCTTCTCACAAGGGGGTTATGCCAACACAACTAGGAACCCTGAATAACAGTTTCAATCCGCTTTAGGCGCGGCCTCTCTTCTCACAAGTCAGTATCCAAGCGGTGCGTACGTGAGTGGGTTTCAATCCGCTTTAGGCGCGGCCTCTCTTCTCACTGCCCTTCCAATAACGCCCATGCTTGCTCGTACTTACATCCCCTTTTTGCCGTACCCCGCCTTGCCTCTCCTTCGACCAGCGCCATTTTTCCTACTTTTCCTCCTTAAAGTCAATGCTTTCAGTCGGTGCGAACCTAACCGCCTTGTGCTTCCCCTGCACCGCCTTCTATCTCGTCCAAACTCAACGACTTCTTCTGAAGCTCGATCTCAGGCGCGTCATTTTGCGCCGGGGTTCGCACCAGATTGCTCACCACTCAAGGCTCAAGCCCTAACCCATTACAAAGACTATGCTAACCAAAAATAAATGCCCGCTCCTTCCTGCCCGGAGACTATGGTGCGAACCTCAAAGAACAATATCCTGTGCTCAGTCTCTACGAAACCCACAGCTTCTTGTGCCCTCTCAACCGGGGCGGAAGCCGGGAGTCAGGAGTCAGTTGAAAAACTGAAACGGTTTCAGCCTTATCCATTCTGACTTCTGACTCTTGGATTCTACTTTTCAGCAAACTTGCTCTCTCATCCCAGCCGCAAGAAATGTCGTATGAATGTATCGAGACTTCAGCCAGAGATTGACTCTGGCAAAGCTTGGGAGAAAGACTATGGGAGATTCAAACAACAAACTGTCTGCTACATCTGCTCCGGTCATTATAACCTGCGCGCTTCTTTTCTGCGTCTCACTTATCTTTGCAGGGTGCGGCTCGTCGTCCGGCACGCTCCTATCCGATCAGAGCGCACAATCAGTAGCTGTCAAGGCCAGCCAGAACAGTTCTACGCCCCGCCTTTTCTCCGTCTTCGACGACAAGAGCCGCAGCGTCAAGTCGGCGCGCATCGCTCCCATTCAGGAACAAGACCTGTTGGCTCTCATCAACGTCCTGCGACAGACGGGCGGCGAACTCTCTTTCGGCTTGATCGGCGAATCAAGCGACCGCCCGCTCCTGCGCCTGCGAATTCCAGTCTCCCCGCCGCTACCTGTCAAACGCGACTCTCAGAACGCTTTCGAGCGCGCCGAACAGGATTCCGCGTTTCAGGAAGAGATGGAGAGCTACGAGGCGAAGCGTCAGCAGTGGGAGACAGATGTAAATCAACGCATAGCGGTCTTCATGGAAGCCGCCCGACCGCGATTGCAGGAGCCTGCGAAGGCTAAAGCTACGGACATAGCTTCGGCGCTTGCCAGGGCAGAGCTTTTTCTTAACGAGCCGGGCGCAGTCTGGCCCGTAGAGACGCATCGCCTGATCATCTTGAACAGTGACGGAATCGCCACGACTAACCTCAAGCCCTTTGAGATCAAGAGCGGCGCGCGCCTGCTGCTCATCAACGGCAGCGGAAGCCTGGGAACGCTCGAACCGCTTCACCCCTTGCGCTTCGAGTCTAAACAGGCCGCGCTTGATTACATCGTGGCCACAGAACTTGGGAGGGACAGATGAGTGCCACAGAATTTTCAGTAGAGTTGCGGGAGTTTCGTCGCCGCAAACTTTTCCGCCAGATTACGCAGTCACTGCTGCCGGTTCACGCTTTCGCACATTTGGCCGCCAAATACCATGCTGCGCTCGAGGCCGTAAAGCAGAAGTTGCAAGCCATGCGCGAGATCAATCTTGAGTTGATGCTAACGGACGCCAAACGGCGCGCAAGCTATACAATCGTTCTGGTCGCGGCAGTCGCCGTCTATGCTATTGACTTCATACTGCTCAGTGCGGTCGCGGAGTATTTCGCTCGCCGAGTCTATTCTGATCCGTTCATGGTCGGTCTAGCGAGACTTGTCATCCCGGCGGCGATTCTGATTATCGAAATGATGATCGCCAGCCAGCGCGCCTTCGCTCACGAATGGGACGCAGAACACGGGGCATCGAAGACATCATGGATATGGGTAGTCTTCAGCCCGCTCCTACTCTGCTTTCTTCCCTTCATGTTGGTGGCGACGCACATAGTCACCATGCCCGCGCGAGCCACGCAGACACTTGAGACTGTGAACATCCTCCTGATGGTCGGCCTCGTCGCTCTAGCCGCCGTCATGCATGGGGTAGTGCTTTACGGCGGGCATCTCGCCGTGGAAGCTAAGGCTTATCTCTATCTCAAAATCCGCTCGCACAAGCTGAACAGGCAGATCAAGCGGCTGGACAACAAGTACCAGAAGGCTGTTGCTTCGGCGACTCGTGCATACATCTTGCACGAGCGTTTGGTGCAAGAGTACAGGTGGTTGTTCCCGGACGTTTCTATGTCAACCGGGCCGTTCGATATAACGACTTGGCGGCTTTTGCAGACCAGTATTGGGCGTGAGCTTCAAGGACTGCCACAATCACCGGACGCTTTTGCACAGAAAGCGCACGATAATGTGCCTTCGACGCCTTGATGCCGTAGCGCAAAGTTGGAACGCATGATGAGCAGTTTTCGTTTAGATTGATATAGCAAAGCAATGAGTAGCAGCGCGGCGCGCACCGTGGAAGAGAGAGAAGGTTTCCTGAACCTGCTAGGGTTGCTGCTGGACGCGCGCTTTGAGATTGAGCGGCGTCTCACGCGCGGCAGCTATTCCGAAATCCACCTGGCACGCAACCTTTCCCCTCAACCGGACGAGCCGAACGTTGTAATCGTCAAAGCCCTTAACCTGTGGTTTCAGGACGAGCCAGATGTAGACCTGGAGCGCACGTTGATCGAGAACATCGCGCTCGAAGCGCAGACGATGCAGGACTTTCATCACGAGAACATCGTGCGCCTCTTCTCTTACGGGAGGGCGCTCGATCAAGACGGACGACAGTTCTATTACCTGATCTTAGAATACATGCCCGGCGGAAGCCTCACCCAACACTGCCGGAATAATCCTCTGACATTTGAGCGGGCGCTTGATTATACAGCGCAGATTTGTGCCGCTCTCTCTTACGCCCACTCGCGCGATGTCATTCACCGCGATGTCAAGCCGAGCAATATCATGCTTTCCGCCGATTATCGAAAAGCTAAGATGCTCGATTTTGGGGTAGCGCGACACCAGAGCAACGACAACGGGCTGATGACGAAAGTTGGGACGGATTTATACGCCGCGCCCGAACACTTCTCGCTGTCACACCTGCAAGGGACTAAATTGACGCCTGCGGCAGACGTGTACGCGTTGGCGAAATCCGTCTATTTCATGCTGTGCGGTAAGCCCCCATACGATTTCAGGCAGCAGCAGATCACTTCATTGCCCGCGCATGTCAAAGAGCAGACGTGGGCTGGAGAGGTGCTACACATACTTTTCAGGGCGACATCCGAAGATGCATCCGACCGCTATCAGTCCGTCCTAGACTTTTACAATGCGCTTCAGGCAATAACTGAGCAGACAATTCACTCGACACGCGGCAGGCCGCAGGCAACAGTTAATCGGAGGGGTCCGAATTCGCGCTTCGTGATAGATGTCATTCCCAAAGAGCGGCGCACTTTCAGGTCAATGTTGAAAGCGTGGTGGAGAACATTGGCCAGCGGCGCAGGCAGCCTGATAGGATTCGTCGAAAACCACTCAAAGTTAGCTTACAACCAGACCCGCCCGCTACTGCTCAACTGTAAAGTTGGCCTCATCAATTTCCGGCAATACGTTGCACAGTATTTGAAGACTCTTCCGCTCAAGTTGTTATTGAACATTGTCGCTGTCACCATTCTTTGTTTGACCCTGCTGATAGCGACGCCGCAAATCATCAAGCGTTGGCGCTTACAGCCCTCTTCACCTCCTGCACAACAGGCAGGAGCCAGAACGCCTGCTGGAAAGGTCGCCATTGCCAGCACAGACATTAACATCCGTTCCGCTCCGAGCAGAAAAGCGCCCAAGGTCGGACTCGTCGAGCATAACTCGAAAGTGCGTATTTTGGCGTTCAGCAGCAATCAGAGATGGTGTGAGATAGAAGTATTAGAACACGGGCGAGAAAAGGAAGATTCTTCCGTAGCGGATCGCGGATGGGTTTACGCGAAGGCGCTTCGCTAAGCATTCATTGCCGCATTCATAACCGCGTACCAATTCACCACCGATCTTAAAGATCGCCAGCACTCACTCTATCACTCCAATTTCTTCCATTCGCCGGTTAATTCCACTCTTGTTCGATTAAGACATTTAATGCCGGACAAGACTGACCGCGCGGCATTCATGTTTCAATTCCACATTGGTTCGATTCAAGTTGCGCGACGAACTGGCTTTAATGTCGGAGCAATCCGCTTCAATTGAGCCACGTTTATTCAAACGTGGAAACATTTCGTCGGCTCATTCGTGAGCGCGGGGCACGATCGCTTCAATTGAGCCACGTTTATTCAAACGTGGAAACCAACTCGCCGTTCGCGATACCGAGAGCAGACGAGCTTGCTTCAATTGAGCCACGTTTATTCAAACGTGGAAACCAGCCAAGTGGTCAGCCTGTGGTGTCGAATGCACAGGGCTTCAATTGAGCCACGTTTATTCAAACGTGGAAACGCCCTGGCGCATCGGCTTGGTCTCGTGATGGGGCTTCCTGCTTCAATTGAGCCACGTTTATTCAAACGTGGAAACTTGAAGAGTTGAGAGTTTTTGAGGTCCACAATAACGACTTCAATTGAGCCACGTTTATTCAAACGTGGAAACGCCGTGCTGAAAGCCGCGAAGGTGCTTGAGGCGCTCACTTCAATTGAGCCACGTTTATTCAAACGTGGAAACAAGAGGTTCTGCAAAAACCAACGACGCGCCGGAGTAACTTCAATTGAGCCACGTTTATTCAAACGTGGAAACCGCGTTAGCGAGGTCTGCCAATTCCGGGCTTACTTCGCACTTCAATTGAGCCACGTTTATTCAAACGTGGAAACTCGGCGGTTACTGTGACTCTGAGGCTTGCACTCAATACTTCAATTGAGCCACGTTTATTCAAACGTGGAAACCCGTTAAGGTTTTAGCCCGTGCGCTTCGGGAGGGGGAACTTCAATTGAGCCACGTTTATTCAAACGTGGAAACCAACCGAATATGTTTTCACGCGCGCTGGCAATGCCGGGCCACTTCAATTGAGCCACGTTTATTCAAACGTGGAAACGCTCTCACACTTGGGAACATCTCGACCGGGCCGACAAACTTCAATTGAGCCACGTTTATTCAAACGTGGAAACCATTAGCACCAACGTCTACAACGGTCATTCCGGGCTTACTTCAATTGAGCCACGTTTATTCAAACGTGGAAACCTGGTCGCAGACTACTAAAAATATTCTGTGGCTCAGCTTCAATTGAGCCACGTTTATTCAAACGTGGAAACATTTCTTGAAGCTGTAGAGCAGGACGCCAGAGGCACGCTTCAATTGAGCCACGTTTATTCAAACGTGGAAACGTCGGCATTGTCGGGGAGTGTCGCTATTCACTCCCAAGCTTCAATTGAGCCACGTTTATTCAAACGTGGAAACTTCTGGAAATGAAGGTGCAGCAGAACTTTTTAAGGAAGCTTCAATTGAGCCACGTTTATTCAAACGTGGAAACGCCAGGCGTTTATCACGCTCCTGCGCGAGAAGAGTCCGCTTCAATTGAGCCACGTTTATTCAAACGTGGAAACATTCCTGCATCTCAGGTGCAATTTAAGAAAGTTTAGTTAATGCTTCAATTGAGCCACGTTTATTCAAACGTGGAAACCCCGCATCACGAAACGAGTGAGCCGGTCACGTCAGGCATGCTTCAATTGAGCCACGTTTATTCAAACGTGGAAACAGGCCGAGGCTGCAAGAAAGGCCGAAGAGGCCGAGGCTGCTTCAATTGAGCCACGTTTATTCAAACGTGGAAACCTGCGCGCTGTCGGCTTTGATCCCGTCCGCGCTCACTACGCTTCAATTGAGCCACGTTTATTCAAACGTGGAAACCAATTACCACTGGAGTTGAAATGATTGGAGACAGAAAGGCTTCAATTGAGCCACGTTTATTCAAACGTGGAAACCGACAGCTAAGAGAGCTTTTAGCTTTTTCATTTTGGGCTTCAATTGAGCCACGTTTATTCAAACGTGGAAACGAATAAAGGGCACGAATGGCAGTCTCTGATCGTACGCTTCAATTGAGCCACGTTTATTCAAACGTGGAAACGGTCAGAATCAAGATCGTCGGCGCGCATCTTTCATTTGCTTCAATTGAGCCACGTTTATTCAAACGTGGAAACTACCCTGACCGGGACAATTTGGAGTCAGACCACGAAGCTTCAATTGAGCCACGTTTATTCAAACGTGGAAACGACGACCGCCCACGTTGGGCATCAACTTTGCTCCGTAGTGCTTCAATTGAGCCACGTTTATTCAAACGTGGAAACGACACATGGCGCGTGCCGTCCGCAACCTTCCCCTGCCGCTTCAATTGAGCCACGTTTATTCAAACGTGGAAACTCTCACAATTGAGACGCTTGGTGTCACGGGATTCAAGCTTCAATTGAGCCACGTTTATTCAAACGTGGAAACGATGAGGAACAGGGCTATCAGATACTAGAGTTGGAGCGCTTCAATTGAGCCACGTTTATTCAAACGTGGAAACTTTTGGTTCACGATGCGTCCCTGCCCAAATAAGTCTTGCTTCAATTGAGCCACGTTTATTCAAACGTGGAAACGAAGGCTCATTCGTGCGGCAACGGTGACGGGACTAAAGCTTCAATTGAGCCACGTTTATTCAAACGTGGAAACCTCTTTAGCTGACAATTCAATGATTGCGTCTCGGTGTGCTTCAATTGAGCCACGTTTATTCAAACGTGGAAACCTCGCGCGAGAGCGGGGCGCGGCGGCTGACTTTTGAGGCTTCAATTGAGCCACGTTTATTCAAACGTGGAAACCGCGCACGCGGGCGCAGGCGCGGCTTTGGTAGCTGGTGCTTCAATTGAGCCACGTTTATTCAAACGTGGAAACAGTCAATAGAGCGGATTGGTGCAACTCAGCTTTGAAGCTTCAATTGAGCCACGTTTATTCAAACGTGGAAACCTGCGCTGCCGCGTGCGATTGAATTGTTCTGTGATGAGCTTCAATTGAGCCACGTTTATTCAAACGTGGAAACCCAGTACGACACGCGCATTCAGACCCGGACGGGCGAGCTTCAATTGAGCCACGTTTATTCAAACGTGGAAACCAAGACAACCAATCTACGGGCCACAAATTGTGGGAAAGCTTCAATTGAGCCACGTTTATTCAAACGTGGAAACACGCCCACCCGTGCTGGGCATCAACTTTGCTCCATAGTGCTTCAATTGAGCCACGTTTATTCAAACGTGGAAACCTCCCACTTATTGAGCGGGAGTGTGTGAGGTGCTAAGCTTCAATTGAGCCACGTTTATTCAAACGTGGAAACCATGCCAGAGTCCCTTTCTTGAGAAGCTAGAAACCTCGCTTCAATTGAGCCACGTTTATTCAAACGTGGAAACCATTGATGAGGCTTAACGCTTGAGCTTCGCCGGGAAGATGCTTCAATTGAGCCACGTTTATTCAAACGTGGAAACTAGAAGTTGCGCGTAGAACTTCTACGAGTGTTGAGGCGGCTTCAATTGAGCCACGTTTATTCAAACGTGGAAACAATCACACGAATCTCTCTACCGCCTCTGGCGAGAGGCTGCTTCAATTGAGCCACGTTTATTCAAACGTGGAAACCCGCAGAGATAAGAGTTTTGGAGGGATTGTAATGGGGGCTTCAATTGAGCCACGTTTATTCAAACGTGGAAACTTCTCGGCTGTAACTAGCCACATACTATCAACTTTCCCTGTTGGATTCGAGCGGTACCGATTTGGATGTCGAACTGACATGAGGGTAACTTGTCGGACTGAGCTAAACATTTAATACGCCGCTGTTTAAGTGTTGCGAGCGGAAACCGCATTCATGAGCATTGGGTCAGTGCTCGCTTTAGCCTTGCGCGGAGCCACTGATAGCAAGCTAAACGATAATCGCACAACGCATGGAGGAGTTGTCAACTGTGCGACCGAGTGTTTGGATGCTGTTGGCTCCACGTTGTTCGGCAGGGCCTAGATTGACGATAATGATTTGATCTTCGCGTGTGTTAATAACTTTGGTGAGGGCTTCGATCATCAAGATGCGCTCGGAGGCGGAGAGCTGACAATGAAAGACTGAGAGTTGTAAGGCGTCGCCGTATCCGCGCATCGTGCGATGCACACGTCGCAGTCGTTTTGGATCGCTGATGTCGTAAGCAACCAGATATGTCAGACGCATCGGTTAAGCTCCTTCACAAGTCTCTGTCATGAGGTGATTAGCGCGTACAGAATGCCGGATAGAAGTTTATCTCGCCAGTGAGATGTCGCGCGAGCAGTCTTGCTTGTACCTCGAAGATACGACGGTAGCTGATCGCATAGCCGAAATGCGGGTGCGTGACGAGCGTATCTAAGCGTCTTTCGTAGCCTTCGAGCACCTGCTTTCTGCCGTGCGGAGTGAGCGCGCAGGCTCCGGCGCGGGTGATAAAATCCGTCGGACGAACTTCGCCGTTATTGATTAGATTGATGACGACTGAATCGGCGACGAGCGGGCGAAACTCCTCCATCAAGTCGAGGGCGAGTGCGGGACGCCCGTAGCGCGGCTGATGATAAAAACCCAGGTACGGGTCTAGCCCGATGCCGACGAGTGTCACCACCAAATCTTTCGCGAGCATCGCATAAACGAACGAGAGTAGAGCGTTGACGGGATCGCGCGGCGGTCGGCGATTACGTTTCGTGAAATCAAAGCGCGTCCATGTCGGTTCATCTGGCGGCGCAACGGGAGAGACAACGTCGTCCTCTGCGGAAGAAGGTTCTTCTTCCAGCGGTTCGGTATCAAGTTCGCGTCCTCTGTTTGTTTTGAACATCAACGAGAAGCTGGCGAAGTAATCGCGCGCCGCCGCGCCTTCGATGCCTAGAAGCTGTTCGAGAGCCCCGGCGCGCTCGGCATCGCGGCGCGCATAGGCGAGGCGCACTAAAGTCTCGCGCGGCAGTTCGCGTGCGTTGCGACGCAGGAGCGTGCGCGCGTTGCGAATCTTACCGGAAACGAATGCGCGTGCGAGTTGAAGACAAAATTCTTTATCGTCGGCGGCTTTGAATTGACGGCGGCGCAGCTCTATGTTTTTGTGCGGCGGCGGAGTCGTCACCGCAGTCAGCCAACCGCCGTAAGACATGTGTATGACAGGTACGCCGCGCCCGGCGAGTTCATGCAGAGCTTGCGCGGAAAGCTGTACGTTGCCGAATAAACAGAGCTGATTAGTCTCAAGCAGCCGCGCATCGCTCACTGCTTTGCCCTTTTCGCGTATCTCTAAAACTTCGCCGCGCAGACCAACGCTGTAACCCTGTCCTTGCACATACACCGCGAGAGCATCGTCCCGCGCGGGAATCAAGCGGCGCGGCTCTGCCTCAGCTTTCGATGGACGGGGCAGTTCGTTTTCCGCCGTAGCTTCGTCAGCAAGTCCCTTGGCTGTGGCTTCGCGCAGCAGATTTGTTTCATCCGGCAAGCAGATTCCGACGAGCGAGCAGCGCGGGCACTTCGGCGACCGCACGAGCGGCGGAGGAATCGTCTGGTTGGCGGCGACGCGGCGCGCTTCCGCTATCAACTCCTTCGTGCGCGTCACGAGTTCGTCTGTCAACTCAACGCGGACACGCTGATTCGTCTCCGCGAAATAGAGCGCACCTTCCTCGCACTCGTAACCGTGCTCGCGCAACAGCATCCCTTGCACGCAGACCTGCACGCGCTCGGGTTCATATGCCCCCTCCGGTACGTCGGGCGGCGCACCCCGCTTGTAATCCACCGGAATCACGCGCCCGTCATCCGCCTCAATCACGTCCACCCGCGCCGTTACTCCGAGAGCATCCGAGCCGAGTAGCACCGAACGAGCATGCAGGCGCGGCATCTCAACCACCTTTTTGGGTTCCGGCACGCGCCCACGCTCCTCGTCCACCCGGCGGTGAACGAATCGCCCATCAAGCGTGTCCGCATTGTGCGCCCATTCCTGCTGAACATATTCCAGGAAGAAAAGTCGCGGGCAATACGTGTATTCGTTAATCATGCGCGCCGGAATCTGTTCGACGCCTTCATTTATTTCGTTCGTCTCATTCGACATCATTTCATCAGCGCTCCTTTCACGCTCACTGATTCAATGTCTGTGACGAAGCGAAACCGGAAAGCCGTCGAGCAAAAATTTTCCGGCAAATTTGCGGCTTGCGATTTGAATCACATGCCGCACTACGATTAGCTCAATCCCGCACCGGCTCAAACAAGCCCAAGCCGAAATGACATCCGAAGCCGAGCGCGAGCGGCCCCGCCGTCTCCTCCGCAAACTCCAACTCGAAACCCGCCAGCCCGTAGCCCTGTTCGCCCTTGAACCGTCGCGTCTGAAATTCGAGCCAGCGCACTTCCCTTCTGCCGCCCGCTCGATAGCCGCCGAGCGGCGTCACCGAAACGGGTTCGGGCAATTCCCGCAAGCGTAACTCGCGCCGCAACTGCCCCTCCGGCAGATCGCGGGGACGAGCGCGCTTGCCCCCACCGCGCGTCGCAAAGCGCGGCAACGAAAAAGGCGTCACCGACCGCCAACGCTTCGCCGCGCGAAACACGGGAACATGCGCGAAATCATCTTGCCCGCCAATGCCCAGCAGAACCAACCGCACATCCGGCAGATTTTTGTAATGCCGTTTGACGATGCGAACCCGTCCCAGCGCGTCAACATCATCCGCATCGAACCCGCGCGGCGCGTACACCGTCAGATGATCCAAACGCCCGTCCACATCCTCGTCCGTCGCCCAGAAATGCGCGTGCGCGTGATCCTCCTTGAGCGGCGCGCCCTCGCCCTCCGTCTTCCCCGCCAGAGTCAGCGAATACGACTCATTCGTCCTTCGGCTACTCACCGCAAACCGCGCCATCTCCGCCAACGGCAACGCTTCCGTCACGAGCGGCAACACCGCCGAACTCAAAGCGAATCGCGCCACATGGTAGTTCGTTTCAAAGGTGCGGCTCTGAGAAAATTTCGGACTGACAAGGCTAGGTCGTTTCGTCTCGCTCATGTTTGCTCATCGGCATCATTAAACCAAAGCCTGCGTGTCTTCCTCTGCCTATCACCAGACAGCCGCTCACGGGACGTTTGAAAATAATCTCGGCGTGATAACGAGGATTCTCGTTTAGATACCCGCTCAAGTGATAATCCATCGGGCGAAAAGTCTTCGGGACAATCGGACTACGATAAATAGCCAACGATTCGATGGCATCGTTTTCGATTTCGATTTGATTGAGCGCGCGGTAAAGCAATTGTTCAGGCTTGCGTCCGCGACGGTTAAAGCCACTCAAGATAATCGGCGTCACGCTTCGCCAGAGTCGGCTCGATTGCCCGTAAAACTGATTAAAAAACTTGTTCCCTTTGTATTCTTCAACTTGCATCAAGCGGGCGACGGGTTCGCCGTTGTCTTTGATTTCCGCGCCGTTTAAGTTTCGGGCGATGTCGTCAAACAGATCGCCTTCGGTTTCGCTTTCAAGACCGAACCCAGCCAGTAAAACGCGACGGACGCGCCCGTCGGGATGCGGCGGATATAAATTTGGAATCGGAATGAACGCCAGATGAGGATGATTCACGGGTTTGTTTTGTTCGCCTTCGGCTTTCGGCTCGTATCCGTAAACTTTTCTTGAGATCAAATCTTCGCCGTAATGTGTTTTGAATTTTTCACCTTTACTGCTGTCGAAGAATTCTGTAACGGCGTGTCTGACCATCGCGGCGGGTTGGCGCAAATCGCGCCCGTCGAAGCTGAAAAATTTGTCTCCATCAAGCAAGTCGCTCATTTCAAACAGCGCGTAAGGACAGCTTAAATCAATTGTGTTATCTGGAACGTAGTTCACTTGCCGAAGCGGAATGTTGACGGTGTGAAAGTTTCCGGTTTCAAGAAATTCCTCATACCGCTTTTTATATGCAGTCAGCGCGCCCGCACGCGGCACAGTCCAATCGCCGCCCTTTTGCTCCTTCGGTTGAAAGACAACCCGCGCCCCGATTGAAGCCTTCGCCGTTGTAAAGCCGTCCGCTAAAATTTCACCGCTGACGAAAACCACATCCTGCCCGTGCCCCAAATGCGTGACGAGCCGCGCCATCGCACAAACAACCTCCGCATTGGCTTTGCTCTGCTCACTATCGGGAAGTTGCCAGACGTAACGAAGTACACTGTCTTCTCGCAAAACAAATGCTCGCATTGATTTTGCCGTCCTATTATGGGCGAAAGAGTTGTCATTGTTAGGAACGTAGTTAGTCGCGCTCGCTCCGAACATTTCAGCCTGACAAGTTTCGATAATTGGAGGTACGATATTTTCCAGCCATTCAAGCGCATGGTCACGGGCCTCGGCGTTTTGCCGAACATAGATGCCGCGATGACTTCCGGCAATCAACGCTTGAAAAAGACGCGATGGCGAAGGCGGAAACTCGCCCCCGTGAAAACGCCCGAACGGAAAGGTGACGTTGAGTATCAGTTGCATCTGGCAGACTCCCTATCAATGCACAAGTTCAGAGTTACGCCTTCAGGCGTGATAAGACAGGAGCCTCACGCCTGAAGGCGTAACTCTGAACGACGCGCAATTATTTCTTCCCCTTTTTGGTCTTCTCGCTCTCGACTTTGGCGCGGACTTTCGGGACTTCAAATTGAATCTCGCGCGGTTTGCGGCTTTGCAATGTCGCGTCGAATTCCTGCGCGGCGGTTTGCGCGTAACTTAAAACCGCATCCAACTCCCATTTGAAAGTGGGGCGTTTGCCGTCCGAATAAACGGCAGTGGCTTTTTCAGAAATTCGCGTCAACAAGCAACCTTCGCGCAGGTTATAGCTGGTTTGACAACGAGCGGCGACCAACGCCAAGCCGAGTAAATAACGACGCAACTTCATCGTTTCGTCTTCTTTGATTTCGCCGTTTTCATCCGTCACTGCCAGAGCGCGAAGCCCGACGAGATTGAGTTGAGTCCGGCGCGTGATCGTGCCGAAAACTCTAACTCCGCCGTGCGTTCCAGCCGCCGGAGCATCTTGCAGCCCGATAGCTGAAAGGGCGTTGTTATTGCCCGTACCGTATTCCCTGTATTCTTTGTCTTCAAACATCTGCTTGGCGTCAAAGACCGCATCGAACTGCGCCGAGCGCGTGAGATAGCTGACATTCGTTGCCCGAATAACGGAAGACAAAACTCTACCGAATTTGAACTGTGTTTCGCGTGAATCCCAGAAACCGAATATGAGCGAAGTTGGCGCGAGTTGGGCTAAATCAAGCGCGTTGCCATTCTCCTTAAGATTGACGATTGCATTGCGCGCGTCCGTTTCGAGTTCGGAAAATCGGATAGCGGCGTCGGCGATGCGGTGTCCGATGTCAAGCAGATTCGCCTTTTGATTTTTGGCGACGACTGTAATTTGCGGCACGAGACCAGATAACGGCATCTTCTTGAAACAGGTTTCCATGCGGTTAGCCTGCGAGCCGATACTATCAATCAAACAGGTATTGACGATGTCGCTATCTTTCGCCGCCGACGGCGCGATGTCGGTTCGTAATTCGTCAATATTGTATAGAGGCCCGTCTTTGGCAAAGGTCGGCGGGAAAATCTCCGCGTCCGTACCGAGTGCGGGTTCAAGCGTTTCGGTTAAAACGAGCGCGACGGGCATCTCGTTTTCAGTTAACCAGTCGCTCGTTCGGATCAGCGCGTCATGCGTCGCAAGCGTTGCGTTACTCATAATTTTCACCTCGTTGAAGTTGTTGAAGCACTCATCACTGAACAACCGAGAAAGTTAGGTTGCCCAAGTAATCGCCACGTTTAGATTTCAGAGATTTGAGAGTCATTGATTCAGCAGATGACACCTCGCAATTTGAAGCCAACACGCGAGCAAGGGAAATCAAAACCCTTTCATGCCATAAGCAATAAATGAAAGAGTCATCCTCGGATTCCTTAACCCAAGCGCGAGTTGGTTTCGTTTCTTTTGTACTTGCCGTTCGTGAAGGAAAAAAGAATTGTGCGCCAAAGATGGAAAGCATCTCGGCAAACAAGTAAGTTGGGAGTCCTTTATCTTTTGCGCCCAAATCATTGGTGGCATAACCCAAGTCAAGCGCACTAACAGACGGGCGTGGGTCAAAGCCAAATTTACTTTGAGATTTGAACGTAAGTTTCAAAAGCTCGCTGAAAGTCGCTACGCTCTCCGCTTTCAATTTTTTCCCACCTTCAGAAACAAAAGTATTTGACATCTGCTGCACGTTTTGACGAGCCGCGAACATCTTCCAAATAGTATTTTTGAATTTGCCGTCTGGCGTCAGTGATTCGTACCACCAGTCGAAAATGAATTTTGCCCTTTGATCGTTCGCACCTGAAAAGCTTGCTTCCAGTCGAATCACTTCTTTGGCATCGTTGGCGATAACTTTCCATTTGTTCCAATCGGTCAAAGTCGAAAGAATGATTTCGAGCAGTTCCTTTTCGCTCAAAACTGATTCCAAAACGAAAGTCGTCATGTCTCCGCTCTGCCACTGCGCCAGAGCCGTTTCATCAAAGCGCGAGGCGATTTCAAAGATGCCGCAGCACGCCAGATATTCAACGGGATTCAGCGCGTTGACTTCGATTTTTATTTCGTGTCGCTCGCTCATATCTCACCTCTTGCTTCGGCGCGTGAAGCGAGCGCATCGGCGGCTTTCAAGATCGCTTCCAGATATGCCAACTGCCACCAGCCGAATCTGATTTGCAATTGCGCGAAACGATTCATCGCAGCTTCGGCGATGTTGCGGTTTAAGGCTATCGGATTATCTTTATCGAAAGCGCGTTCGGGAAAGTGCGGTCGCGCATAGCCGTGATGCGTGGCGATTAAATGCAGAATCAAATCGCGGCTGGAATGCTGTTTCAGTTGTTCGTCTGCATCGGCTTCGACGAGTGACCCGAATTCGTGGCGATAATAGTTATTGAGTTTGTGGTTGAACCATGTCTGATTCGATTTGGCAATAGGTGGTTTTAAATTCAAATCATTACCGACTGCCATTTGCCAGCACTGACGATTCTTGCCTTTATCATGCCACGCTCCGGCGACTGCTAATGCCTCTGCAAACTCCGCATCTAAACGGAGTTTTTCCGCCAGAACCTGAGCATAACGTCTGACATCCGCGTTATGTTTTTCGAGCCGGACTTCTCCGCCCTTGCCGGACTTGTCTCTCTCGTATCCAACCGAAGCCGTCTCGCCTTCGGTTTCGTCGTCGGATTCAGCCTCGTTCGGCAAGTAGCTTTCCGGCGATTTGCGGTTGATGAAATAAGCTAGAACTTTTTTGACCGTCTTTTCTTCATCATCTTCGCCGACGACATCTGAACCCAAACTGATTTGTTTAATACAGCGTTTGTTTTCTTCTTCGGCAAGTTGCTGCACAACATCTTTAAGACTCTTCCCCGCGTGAAAGCTCGAATTGCCACCGATGATTTCGGCATTTACGCCGTCTTCGCTTTCGGTCAATAAAACTCGTTGCCATTCATCACCATTAACTACATCGGGAACGGCTTTCGTGTTTGCTGACAACGCATCAACGGCGATGCCGTCTTTATCCAAGCCGCCTACTTCGCAAGGTAACACGACCGTTGCAAAAATCAATTTTTTGAACAACTCATTCTTTTCATTGAACGCGCCGAGTTCGGCAAAGGAACAAACGTTGTATTCGTTGCTTGCGGAAATCACAACGGCGCGATCTTCGGGAAATTCTTGGGCGATTGCCAGAATCGTTCTCATCGCGCGCCCTGTTGATTCACGCGCACACTCCCGGCTTTTGACGCGCAAGGTTTTGACCGTTGCAATTTTGCGTTTGTCGGTATTCGCTAAAGACAAATCAGCGCGCCAACAAAGAGAAGTTTCCGCCTGTCTATTTTCAGTCACGCCGCGCAACCAATAGGAAACAAGCGGACGGCGAAACTCATTCTGCTTTAACGAAGTCATTGACCAATCATCAAGTCGCGCCGAATCGAGCGGCGGGCAGACAGGTTTGGGCGGATAGCAATTTTCTGTAAATTCGATTGCTCGCAAAGCAAGCGGCGAAGCACTCAACCCTTCGCCATTATTGAGTTGTTTGAGTGTTTCCAAAGTATTTTTCGTCGGTTCCGATTCATGGGCTAACGATTCGTCGTGAACAACGGTGACAACGGACGAAGTGTTTCCAAAACGATTAACGCGCCCCAGTCGTTGAATAAAACTGTCCGCCGAAGTTGGATCGCAGACGGCAAAATCGGCATCGAGATTAACGCCGACTTCGGCGCATGATGTCGCTACAAGAAAACAGGCTTTATCTTGCTCTTCGCGGTTGCGATGCGGCGAGAACATTTTGAAAACAGGATTTTCAACTAAGCCGTCGCGCTCGAAGCCGCGCATTCCGCCGACCATCAACAAAATTTGTGCGTCGTCTATCTTCTCGGTTTCAATGAGATGCTTCTTGATGTCTTTAACTAGATTGACCGTTGCGCCAAAAATCAAAACCGAAACGGGCAGGTTTTTGTAGTGCGCGGCGACTTTCGCCATTTCTTTAGCCTGTTCATCGCGCAACAATTCTTTTGCCTTCTTGCTTTTCAATAAGTCATTGGAAACTGCAAAACTTTTCCATGCGATTTTCTTTTCCGCGTTCAAGCGAGGCTCGGCGACTCCGTTCGACAAATCTTCCGGCGCGTCTTTTTCTAGCGTGAAGGGTTCAAGGATTTCCTCTTCTTCGACTGCCGGAGTTGCCGAAAGCGAAATCACCTCGAACGGCTTGATGAGATTCTTTCGCCGAACGGTTTGACGCAAGGCTCGAAGCGTTTGCATGAAGGCGGGCGATAGATGTGCTTCGTCAACGGCGATCAAAGAATCCTGTCCTAATAATCCGGCTTGTAAGGCTTTGTAAGATTCACCGACGCCGCCATAAGCCGAAAACAACAACCGACTTCCGATCATGTCAATCGTGCCAACGATGATAGCGGGACGCGATGGGTCGAGACACCATTCGCGGTTGTCCGCGTGTTCGCCGCGCAGGGTTGACAGCGCGATAACAATATCATCTTGGCTAAGGGCGGCTTGCTTCAGCGCGCTGTAAACTTTCCTGAGCTTTTCATCAGTCTTCGCAAGCTCTTTCAGTTTTTTGACGATTCCATCGGCTTCGCTTGTGGCTTGGTCAACAATCACTCGCCTATCAACAACGTAAACTAAGCGCAGAGGAATAGTTCTTTGAGAGTCTTGCCGCATCAGATCATCCGCCAGAGCGAGCAGCCAGATAATGATGATGGAGGTTTTTCCCAAGCTCGTCGGGATGTCGCATTCGGACGGGAACGCGCCTCGCGTCAGTCTGGCAAACAACTCGCGTTGCCATGCGAAGGGTTCGTTGTCCGTTAGTTTTTTGAAGCAATAATCGAAGTCAATCATAGTTATATTCCCAAATGTCGGCGGCGGCGGGAAATCCGGAAGCAAGGATGGGTCGTTGAAATCATTATTTGAGCCTTCGGGATCGCATGAGTAGCAACGCGGATTTATTAAGGACTAGGGCATTACTGTGATAAGCATCAACACTATAAGTCAGGCATGACAATTTGAACATCTATTTTCAGCCGGGAAATCGCTGGCTTTTCTTATCAATGAGAGCGGGAGGCGAAAACCGGAAAAGTTTTTTTGATTCTTTTTCGGGAAGCCGTCCGTCATGAGGCGATGGTGATAGAAAGGCGTTCCTTTTTGCCATTAAACTTGCTTTAATGGTGTCTGTACCGGCAAGCCGCGAAGAGTTTTATGAGGAAGTTTTCCGGTTTCCGGTGCGCTCTTCTATTTAACTTTTGAAGGGGTAAGCTCCGATGCGTCCTCCGCCGTCCCGCACAGGAGCCGAGGCAGATAGGGATGTTCGTCCGCTGACGCGCCGCAACACGGATACGGGTGCGCTCTATGAACGATTGCCGGAAGTAGAGACGCAGGTGAGACGCGCGTTCGCGCTCGAAGAGGAGGCGCTCATTGAGGCGATGCAGCACGGCTATGAGTCGCCTGCGCACATCAAGGATGAGACGCTTTGCTACCTGATACGCGAACGATTGCGTAACGGTTGTCAAGAGGCCGCTAACGCCGTCACGGAAGTTTTGCTGCGCCGCCATGCCAGGACGATCAGGAGTCTTATCGGGCGCGGAGGGATTGACGAACGACACCGCGAAGACTGTGACGGAGAGATTGTGAGCCAACTGCTGATAGAACTCTTTGATACAGATTCCGACCGCAGTGACTTTGCGCAGGTGCGTTTCGGTCTTTACTTCGAGAGATTATCGAACGGAGTGATCAGCAAGTTTCGCAAACTTCAGCAGCGCGAGCGGCAAGCCGAGAGCGTCATCTCTACACAGGGCGACAGGACGGAAGAAATTGATTTGCTTGACACCCTCGCCGACGAACGCGTGCTGTCAGCCGAAGACCGCGCCATCACGCGCGAGGCGCTCGCACATCTCCCGGACGACTTGCGCGAGGTGTTTTTACTGCGCTACTTCGAGGGATGGCAGACTGAGTCGAATTCACCAACGGAGCTTTCTATCAGTCGTTACCTGAATGTTACACCGCGCACCGTTCGCAACCGCTTGAGAGACGCCGAGGCGAGCCTCCGCCGGTGGCGTGAAGGAAAGCAAGAAAAGTAGAGATTGAGGGGCAATGAGATGAGCGACAACCGACAAGATGTCCTCGCGCCGCCTGCGCTGGATCAAGTCATCGAAGCGTATTTATTGCGCCGCGACGAAGCGATGACGGGAGCGGGCGACGATGCAGGCGAGGCTGCACGCGCAGCGCGCAATGTCCTGACCGAGTTCATGCGCCGCTACCCGCACGCAGCCGACGCGCTCGCGGATTTCGCCGCCACCGCCAGCATCATCGAGAACTCGCCCGACACGGAAAGCCACACAGAGAGCGAGAGCCTTGCGCAAGAAGAAAGCATCGTCCGGCGCGGAATGGAAACTGCTGCCCGTCTGCTTGCCGCGCATCGCACGTCGGTCATCTCTGAGGAAACCGCGCCGCTAAGTGGGGTGCGAAAGGAGGGCGAGGCGCGCGGGCTAACGATTCAGGCTCTCGCAGCGGCGACCCATTTGACCGTGCCGATGCTCGTCAAGTTAGATCGCCGCTTGATTCGCTTTGCTTCGATTCCGCGTCAAGCGATTGAGCGCATCGGCGCAGAGTTGGGACGCAGTTTCGAGGCCATTGCCGCATACCTACAAGGCGATTCGCAGTTTGCTTCTCAAGCCTCTTTTCGCGCCGACGCCGCGCCGCAGATGCCCGATCAACAAGACTTCTTTGACGCCATCGAGACAGACTTAACGATGAGTGAAAAGCAAAAAGACGAATGGCGCAAAATCAAAAGTGCTGACTAAAGATTGAGATTTAACTATATTTGTCCAGATGCCTCACTGGTCTCACATCCGCGCTCAAGCTCGTTTTCGCCATCGTGAAGTGCAAGCTTATGCCGCGAACGACGCGCCGCATACAGCCATCGCCGCGCTGAACGCCGCTCAATTGTTAGCTTACGCCGAGAGTTTGACCGGAATCGTGCGCATACCCTTAGCCTCCGGCGACCCTTTGCTCTACGGCGCGCAGGCGACTCTGGACGATGGGTTCATCTACTATAACGCCGAGATAACGCCCTGGCTGGCTCTCTACTATCAAGCGCACGAATTCGCGCACCACTGGCTGCATAACGGCGGGTCGCTCTGCTCCGACAAGGATGTTGATTACACTGAATCGGAAGATAAATCGCTGTATGGCGAGGGGCGCATAGAGGCTTACGGCCCGCGCCAGCGCCGCGAGATGGAAGCGAACGTCTTTGCCCGCGAATTCCTTTTGCCCGGTGACCAGTTGCGCCATTGGTACGTTGAAGAAAATTTGAATGCCGCGCAAATCTCCGAGCGTTCCGGGTTAGGGCTTGACTTCGTGCTGCACAGCCTCGCCTACGCGCTACTTGCCCCCGACATTGAAGAGTCGCTTAATGCGCCGGATACGGACGAAGCATCCGCAGCATTGGATGCAGCAGCTTTAACGCTTGATGAGAGCCAACGTGCGGCGGCACACAGCGCGCATACGCCATTGCTTGTCGCCGCCGGCCCCGGAACCGGCAAGACTCGCACACTAGTCGGGCGCATCCTTCATCTGCTCGACGAGAGCATTGCCCCTGACAAGATTGTCGCCCTGACTTTCTCTAATAAAGCGGGCGAGGAGATGCGGGAGCGCGTCGAAAGACTTGCGCCGGATGCCGCGCCGAAGATTTGGATCGGCACGTTTCACGCCTTCGGCCTTGAGCTTCTGCGCCGCTACTGGCAGCAGGCCGCGTTGCCGCCCCGCGCGCGTGTGCTTGATCCTGTTGACGCGCTCTTCATCCTCGAACGCCACTTACCACAACTCGGTCTTGATCATTACCAGAATCTATACGAGCCGACGACGCATCTCGCCGCTATTCTTGCCGCCATCTCCCGCGCAAAGGATGAGTTGGTCTCGCCGGACAAGTACGCGGAACTCGCCGAGGCGATGCTCGCACGCGCGCGGAGCGAGGGCGGTGCCGAAGAAACACGCAAGGCCGAGCGCGCGGCGGAAGGAGCGCGCGTTTATCACCTTTACCAAAATTATCTTGAGCGCGAAGGGTTGCTCGACTTCGGCGATCTCATCTTTCGCACGGTGCGCCTGTTACGCGAACAAGAGACGGTACGGGCTGAGATTCAAGCACAGTATCGTCATGTGCTGGTTGATGAGTACCAAGATGTCAACCGCGCGTGCGGCGTGCTGCTCGGACTCTTGGCAAATCATGGAGAAGGTTTGTGGGTCGTCGGCGACACGCGGCAGGCTATCTACCGTTGGCGCGGCGCGGCACCCGCGCAAGTTCGTCACTTTCTCAGAGACTTTCCGCACGGGCGTACTCAGGCGTTGACCGTCAACTACCGCTCGCTGCCGCCAATCGTGCGTCTTATTTCCGCCGTCGCATCGCAGATGAGTGTCCTACCACCAACGGACGAGCAGACAGAGACAACCGCAATGACTGAGCGCGTAGACTTCTCCGCTTGGCACGCGCACCGTCAAGACGGTGACGCTACATCAGGTAAACAGAGCGAGATTCGCTTTGAGATTGCAACGAACATGGACGAGGAAGCGAGCGAATTGGCGCAATTGATAACGTCACGAAAGGAGCGCGGCGTACCATTTAGCGCGCAGGCCGTTATTTGTCGCAAACACTCGCAGCTCACCAAATTTGCCAAAGCGCTTGAAGCCGAAGGCGTGCCCACGCTTTATCTCGGTGACATCTTCGAGCGAAGTGAAGTACGCGATCTGCTGTCCCTCATCGCCCTCGCCAGCGACGGGACTGGGCGCACACTTCCGCGCGTTGCACGCTTCCCCGAATACAACATTCCGCTCCGCGAAGTGCGTGCGATTCTCCAAGCCGCGAAAGAGACGAGACGTGAGTTTCCCGATGCGCTCACACCGCTTGACACAACTCAAGAGTTCAACGCATTAGCACATAGTAAACTGATAAGAGAATTTACTACTGAGACAAGCGGCGCAATGAACGCAAGAGGCGAAGAAAGCGACGTGAGCGCGGCAGGACTCGCACGTCTAATTTATCATCTAGATCGTGTCGCGCATCTCCAGTCTGCGTGGAAGATGCTCGCGCACTACCTTTTTATTCACAGCCGCTATCTCGCGCCCGTGCTCGCCGACGACTCAAGCGCCGGGGCACAAAGGCGTCTGGCTATTTATCAACTCTTGCAGTTCATCCACAACGAAGGCGAGCGCGCAGTCGAAGCGACGAACGAAACGGATGCGCGGCGCGCGATCTTACGCTATATCCGACGCCTGAAAAGTCTCTCGGAAGACAAAGGCTTACGACCGGTCCCCGTCTCCGCCGAAGGGTTAGATGCAGTGCGTTTAACCACCGTTCACGGCGCGAAAGGGTTGGAGTGGCCTTGCGTTTATCTTCCATATCTTGGCAGAGGCCATTTCCCGGCCAAGCGCCAGTACGAACCTTGCCCTCCTCCTGCTGGCATGATCGAAACTTTTTCAAACGGCGACTGCACAAGCGAGTTGGAAGAAACAAGCAATGCAGGCGAAGCGCAGAAAGATACGCATTTAGAAGAAGAGGAATGTTTGTTCTTCGTCGCTCTTTCGCGTGCGCGCGACCACCTCTGCTTATCGCGCGCAGAGCGTTACGGCGGCTGCAACAGTAAGGCCTCGGAACTTCTCGAAAAGATCGAACAGCATTTACCGCGCGCCGCCAACAGCGCAGCTACATGGCACATTGATACCGAGCAGAACGTAACCGATGTTCTCTCAGAATCCATGCCGCAGGCGTCCGATCCAAAACCGCGCTTCACCGAGCGGCAACTCGGCGCATATCTCAAATGCCCGCGCAAATTTTTCTATGAGCAGCGACTTTATCTCAGCGGCAAGGGCGAAGAAACAGCATACCTGCGTTTTCATGCTTGCGTTTACGAAACTCTCGCCTGGCTCGCCGGAGAACGCATGGCGGGACGTTTGGTGGAGGGATCAGCCGACGCTTTTCAAGAGCGCGCGCAAGCTCAACTTACTCGATTATGGCAGGCCAAAGGTCCCGTTGGCCATGTTTACGAATCGTTCTATCGCGAGCAAGCCGCGCTAATGGTGGAGCGCGCCGTGCGCCATTACTCGCGCGCACGCGGGCAGCTTCTCCATCAGACATGGACGATTGAACGCCCCGACGCGTTCGTCAGCATCGCACCGGATTACATAGAGTTAATAGAGGGAGCAGACGGAGAGACGATTCTCTTCCGCCACACGCGCACTGGCAAGCCACCGGCCAGAACGCCTGACGATGACGCTTACGCGCTTTTCTACGCCCTCGCTGCCCAGCATTTCCCACAGATGCGCCCGCGCGTCGAGATTCTCTATCTTTCAACCGACGAAATCATCGAGCTGAACCTGAGCCAGCGCACCATCAACACACGCCTCAAACATTACGACGACGCTATTAGCGGCATCCTCGCCGGGGAGTTTCCGCCCGAAGTCTCCGACCATCAATGCCCGCGGTGTGCGCACTTCTTCACCTGCCCGAAAGCCGAAGATTAAATTCTCAAAAAAGAACGATTTCCCCGAAAACCCGTTTCCGCTTTGGGCTGCCCTCCGCCATTGATAGCAATAAGAGGGAGGATAAAGCGCATGAAACGGACGGAAGCAAAGACACAGACATTTAATCAAATTCTTAAAAAGCTCGAAACGCAAAACGCTGAGCGTTTAATCGAAAAGGCGCGCACCGCCAACCGGCTCGCCAAATCTGCGCCTGACAGCCGCGCTCGTCTCCGCGCCTACCGCGTTAAGACAGATGCGCTTCTTAACCTGCGACGCCGTTTCCCCGCACGCACCAGTGTCATGGCAGACCCGCGCATTCCGTCTTTCGTCATAGTTGAATACGCCTCACCGCAAACGGGTGCGCGATGCGGTCTGCACGCTCCGGTGCATGATTTCGCTTATTAAAACCGAAAGGCGCGGCATTCACGCCGTACAAAACGCTCAAGCTCAACTTATTTGAAAGGCTCAGCTCCCGATGATTAGATACCGAACAATAACAATTGACTGCGAAACGCTCCCCGCGCATACAGCCGAGCAGACAGATGAAGAGACTGTCGCGCACACAAATTCATCGAACCTCGGCCCTCAATCTAATGCTCCTGCAACTGACGCCGCCGCTACAGGCACGCCATCAATGGCGCGCGACGGGCAGCGCAGTTCGCTCAACGGCGACACGGGGCGACTGCTTTGCATCGGCTTCATTGATGAAGCGGGCGGGCGACAGAGCGTGAAAGGCGTGCTCGGTTGGAACCGCGAGCGCGGATGTTTTACCGATGACGAAGCCGGAATTTTGTGTGGCTTTTGGGAACTCATGCGGACGTTTCGTCCGTGCGTTGATCGCATCGTTGGTCACAACATCTACAATTTCGATTTGCGCTTCATCTACAAACGCTCCGTCGTCTGTGGCGTGCGCCCTTCAATCGAACTCAATTTCGCGCGCTACCGCAATCAACCCATCTACGACACAATGTACGAGTGGGAGAAGTGGAACCTGCGCGACCAGATCAGCCTTGACCGCCTGGCGCGCGTGCTCAGTCTCGAATCTCCCAAGACAAACGAGTGCGACGGCTCGCGCATCGCCGAGTTATTCGCGCGCGGTGAACATCAAATGATTCGTGATTATTGCGTTAAAGATGTGTTGACGACGCGCCGGATTTACCGCCGCATGACGTTCGCCGATGCGCTACCTTGAGTGGAAGCGTTTTCCCGCAGAAGCAGTCAGGCAAAAGTCAGGCAAATCAGCCCCAAGATGACACGGAAGGAGAGATTGCTAAGGTTGGTTAAGTGTTGATCTCGCTGAACATAAAAATGGTAGGCGCGTGGGGATTTGAACCCCAGACCCCTACCGTGTCAAGACACTTCAGAACACCGCGTATAGCGTTTAATCGCGCCTGAAGTCGTAAATCCTAACCAAAGCGGCTAGAGAAGTCACGTCCGCACGGCTAGAACCGTATAAAGGCTGAACGTAGTCTGGCAAAAGTCTGGCAAATGTCCAGCCTGCGCTGCGGACGACGTGCCAGCGAAGAAGGTTAACATTATAAGGCTTTTATAAATCCAAAGAATTATCTAGCCTCAGATGAAGATCATCAGAAATCACTTAATACGAAATATAGTGACAGTCCCCAGTATTCATAATTGGTAAAACTTGTTACCAGCCATGACGCTCGTGATTAGCGATTGAAGAACACGAAAGAGGCGCAGTCATAAGCCGTTCCAGAGGGGGAGCGGATTCAATCACGCTCACGGCTGACATGTACTTATAGAAAAATATCTGGCACTTGAGGCATTCCTAACCACTGAGCAAACTTGTTATAGATTTTTCCCACTTTTTGGCAGGCTGCAACCCCCTTTTTAGAAGCCGAAATGGTCTTATTAAGTAAGGAATTAGGATCGTTTATCTGATCCAATAATCTCTTCAAGCGCCTGAACGGGGCTTTGTTTAACTGATTTGGATCATCATTACTAGGTTCTAATTCTAATAGCTCTTTATCAATTAGCTCCAACTCTTCTTTTATTTTTCCATCTTGAGATGCTAATTCTCCTTTTAACTCTCCGAACTCTCTTAACAAGAGCGGTAAGGTATCTTTTAATTCAAAAGTGCTTTCAGACTTAGCAACCGCGACTGAACTTGAATAAGAACTCAAATATAGATTCTGAGGTCTTTTGTTCTCAAGAATGAGCAAATTATAGTATTGCTCGGCACGTTCCTCCACGTCAGCTATTTTCTCATTTAAGAATTTGATTTCGACTTGCTTAATCTCAAGAGATGTTTGCAAGTGGCGTAACTGGTTCTTGAGTTCTATCGTCAGCAAATCTTGTTTGATAGCAGGCAGGTTGGTTTCAAATTCTGGTTGTATGTCATCGATGTTTCTTTTAATGAATCCTAAATACTCTTCAAGGTACCTGCTAATGTCTTCTGTTGCCTCTTCTTTTAGAACTTCTACTTCTAAGCCATTCTTAGCAAACTTCACTTCAAAATGTATTCTCTTTCCCTTTGCCACAAAGACATATTCATTGAAGTACATCAAATACTGCTTGATGGCAGTCTTTATCTTGTCCGGTAGCGGGAGAGTAAAGTAGTTAAATCTGCTGACTTGCTCCTTGTTCCACTCATTCATAAGGAACAGAGATATTTTCATTACTCCACCTTCAATTATTTCCTTCGGCGGGTATGCTATCGGATTGAATGTGATATTGAGTTCTCGTAATTTTACGAGCTTATGAAACTCTATTGGGATCTCAGTGATTTTATTGAAACTAACCACGAGAGATCCCAAGTTGGTTAGGTTAGCAATTTCTATAGGCAGAGTGGATATAAAATTGTGGCTGAGATTCAATTGCGTCAGGTTTGTTAACCGGTCAATATCATCCGGGATCTCAGAGATTTGATTACTACCTAAGTAAAGGATCTTCAAGTTTTCCAACTTCAGAACTATTCGAGGGAATTCAGTGAACCTATTATCTATTAGACTTAATTCCTCTAGGTTTTCTAACTGATCCATTTCTTCCGGCAATTCACTTAAGAGGTTGCCGCGTAATCGCAACTGCCTTAATTCGCGAAAATTCCCGATCTCTTTCGGTAAACGTTCTATTTTCCAATTCGATAAGTCGAGCGTCTTTTTATCGGTGTCGTTCCAATTAACTGCTGATTTAAGTTCTTCCTCGTCCATAATTAGCTTTTATTCCTTATGCCAAAATTTATCTGCCGCCCCCTAATTACATTTAAGCAAAACGTCATATAACCTGAAAGAGGAGTTGTCCACAAGGTGACTAATCAGATTCGCCAATGAATCCTCATTTTCGCCATAAGAATGCTGAAAGTCATCCATTTTTCTGAGCACTCTTTTGAGTAGAAGAAAAGACATCCGATATTGACGCTTTGTTGGATTAGTCGTATCGTTTGATCGCAAGAGAAGCATTTAAGGCCGGCCTCCGCGAAGAGCTTGCTTTACGCTCCGAATCCTTCTGCCCGGCCAACACTTACTCCGGAGCGTTAACCTCATCTGTCTGGCAAAGGAGCTTATCATGGGGAATCGGGTTTCAGTCTTTCTAACGTCGGCAATTGTTGTGCTCTTCTGTACTCAAGCTACGGCACAAGGGCAAAATTCGATTGTCTTTGGCCCCGAAACATTCACGAGAAATGCAGGGCAGCCGCAGGTAGTTACTAGAAATTTTTCCGTTCAAGACCCGAATCAGCCTTACACACTAATCATTCGGAGTGGGCAAAACGGCGAGGACAGGGTAAGCAGTGCCATGATTTCATTAAACGGCGCTGCCGTGGTTGTCCCTAGTGATTTCAATAAACAGACAGGTCTGATTCTCAAACCCGTCAGACTTAAGCAGGAGAACACACTCTCTATCAAAATTAGTGGGCAGCCCGGAACATTTCTCACCGTCACAGTCAAGCAGGGCGTCGCTCCCAATCAATTAACCATTATTGATAGCCTGACCGACCCGCTCCTACTCAAAGTAGAAACTGCTGACGGGAAGATAATTGATTACTTTGGCGACCGCGATGCCGAAGGCTTACCGACATCCATCTACGCGGTTCGCGTGCAATCGGTTAACGGCGATGTGACTATCTATTATTTCGATGAACAATCCCGCCTGAGCCGGATGGTGGCTCCCAACGGCGTGTTTTTTGATGTCACGTGGTTGTCGGACACCTCGGCTGCTATCACGGCCACCGCGCCTGACGGCTCTCAAATGGACATCCCCGTCGATCTAACGACGCAGACCGCTGGCGTACCAACTTTCTCAACATTTGCGCCGGGCGCTCTCCTCAATCCGAGCGTGCGGGCTAGCTCGTTTTCCCCGGCTGTCACCGCACAGGCGTTGATAATCAACCAAGGAGAATCGACAAGCTTGGTGACTGTGAGGAAATGTGCTTCTCCGGTTGATAACGCAAAGGTCGAATTGGAGATTAGGCCGCAGAGAGGTGATGTTCAAAATTACGTCTACAAACCAATCGGCAACGGAGTATATAGCCTGACCATTCCGAACCGGGACACGGGTGGTGACCAGCAGTTGGGGAATAGGTTGTGTTTTGCCCTTGCGCGCGTTCTAGGCAAATTATGCACTGCGGTGCAGGCATTTCCGGCGGGGGCGCTAGTGGGCGCACTTTGTCCGGCGCTTTCCATTGGAGCTATTTATCTTGGTATACCTCCATTCCTTTTCATTCCAGCATGTGCAGTCGTTGTTGAAAATCTCCACGCGCTCTGCGGCGTGTCGGACTTAGGAGAAGACCTCTGTGAAATAAGCAGGATAGTTAGTAACCGAATAGCTCGTGGAACGCTTAGTCGAAATATCACTGCGCGAATACCGGGTGTCGCCTCTCCCACGTTTGCCAGTCTCGGAACACCGGTTAACGGCATGTATCCTCCGGTTACGTTAGTAGCTCCTTGTCAATGCGAAAGCGGATACGGGAAGCGTTTCTTGATTAATGAGAACAATACGAATGTGAAAATCACCATCCTGCCTTTTGAGGCTAGCTTTACGGATGAGATTCGGCTCTTCTATAGAGGACAATCCATCCTTATCGGTACTAACCGGGATGTCGGCAGGGTCGTCAACTTAGGCCCATTCAACGCTGGCGAGGAGTTGGTATTCGGCATCGTTGTCAGGGAGACGGGCCGCACCTTTAGAATGGGGCCGGGTTTCAGAAATCCTGACCGCTATGCTCACGCGCGCGTTGACTGCCTCACCGATGGGGCGAAGGTATCCTTTGAAGACAACTTCCTTAGTGAAGGTGACCGCGATTTTGACGACGCGGTTATCCGAATTACCACAAACCCGTGAACGGGGTTTGTGACTGATGTGTGCTCCCGCGAGTAAGAGGGGCGAGCCGAAAGAGTTATGGCTCGCCCCTTATTGTAATTTTCACCTTCGTGCCTAAATGCCGTCTTGTTTCCCCTACGGGTTCGTTCCAGAGCATAATCAGCCAACGGTTCGAACTTGACAGGATAGCCGAAATGCGGCTCTTCGACGAGATGACCTTCCACGTCTTTGAATTCAGCGGTCTCGACGTGGACGCTCTTCATCGGGCCGTGCAGGTCGTGCTTCTCTATGTCCGTCTTCATTGTAGTGCAGTTATTTGAGTGTTTTTCCCTGACGGCACTTCGTATTCTCAAGAGAGGTCATTGGTCGCCTATACATAATTCGCTTCCGGGCGGTCGGGTTGATTCAGTGGCTAGGCATCTTCCATTGATAAACACTCCAGCTTCACCATTATTCTGTTCTGCCATTTTCAATTGCAAATATCACTAGACTATCCTTCGCCCGCGAGAACGGAATTCTTAAGAGCCGTCTTTGATTATAGATGGACTGTCCAGTACCTTTGAAGCCAGTTTGTATTTCCTCATAAAGGTCTTTGTTAATGAAAATAAAAACGTGCTGGAATTCTAGACCTTTCACCTCATTAACTTTATCGAATGGAAGCATCTTAACGCAGTTACGCTGTATAAGCGGTCGGAGAGCGGTCATTGCCTCATCAGTAAGCGCGCATCCATCCAAGAGGATTAGTAAGCCCGGCCAATGCTGCCACATCAGTTGCTTTGAACTTAATATCCGTTTTACCTCATACCGTATATTATCAACCGTTGCATGAGGGTAAACTTCAGTATAGCCATGTGGATTGAGGAACTCTAAATTATTAGCCAGTCTGGTAAGACTCTTATGCTTTTCCTGAAACCTTTGAATATTGTTCTCTGCTAGAAATGGAGTTGAGGCAGCAACAATATCAACGATGCGTTTAGTAGCCTTGCCTACATTTTCTTTCTGCCGATAACACTCCCCCAACGTATGAACTGCTACTCTATTAGCCCCCACTAATTTTTCAAATTCTTCATCAGATATTACTTTGTCAAGTTGAAGTGGATCGAATGCAGCAACGATTGCTTTAATACTCCTTGTTTTCTTTAGAGTCAGCGCCCTCGTTAGATTGTAGTGCGTTGGATCATCAATAAGAAGCAAGTCTAAAGAAGACATTGCATTCAAGGTCACACGATATTTTGAAATATTAGCTCCCGTCGAGGCTTCAATGTATTGGGCTAGACTATCTGACAATACAATTCCAACATCGTACTCGGGATCAGCAAACAGCTTTAAGAGATTGACCAATATACATGTCTTTCCGGTTCCGGGGCCGCCAACAATAAAAGTAGAAGAATGTTGAGTGCTGGCTACTTTGTTTACAATGTCCCAAAAAATCTTTTCTTGTGCATCTTCAAGGAAATATAGCCACTCTGACGATACTTCATCTTTATACTTAAGACTAATTGACCTGTCCGGGTGACTTATAAAAAAACCTGATCGTTGCTCAGGCCAGAACTGATTTGGAGCTTCATTGATACTTCTCATATCACTTTCATATTTGCTATCGCTATATCGGCTTACAATTTCATGAATGCCAACATCCAACATTATCAAGCAATTCTTTGAGTAATGAGCCAGCAACCTATGTCCTGCACTAATATCAATTTCGAGAATACGCGTTTTACAATGCGCAACTTGGTCATAATAATGCGAGACAGTTCGAGGATTTGAGCTGAAAAGATTTATCAGATCATGAATCGCTCTCTCCGCAAGATATTGAAGGCTTGGACTTGCCTTACGGTATGCTTTAAGAAATCGCTCAGAGGCATATAAATCTAAATGCGGGCGTATCCGGCTCATAAATTACGGTTCATTCAGTACGACTATATTTACCTATAGATGCATCTGACGCCTAACATGGGTTGGTTGTGGTACAAACCATAGGATGGTGAATTGCCTTCCTTGACGAAGTGGCCGCGCCCGGTGAAGCTACGGAGAAGCAGTAGGAGACGCGTTAGCTGGATGAATAGAATTTTGCTCTCTCCCAGATAAATTGCAGCCCGTTACTAAGGAAGCAGAAATGAGGGCAGCGAGCAGTAGATACGTTTTACTCACAATGACGCACCTTGCCTGAAGATTAGGTTTTTAAGCAGTGGATAATACTCAATACCTTCCGGCAGCGTGCCTGACTTGTTGAAATCCTTCTCTCAAGCTCTCTATAAGTTTGTTTTGATCGTCGATTGCGAAGCTTGCTACGACAATTTCGGGTATGTAAAAAGGGTCTGTTTTTAGCGGGCCGCTCTTCTCTTTTTTACTATCATCGCTAAGGTGCGCGTTTAAGACGCCTGATAGTGTCAGGTAGACTGAGATTGGTGGTTCGACCCCTAACTCCTCCTGAATCCGCAGACACCTCGGTACAGCCTCTAAGAGAGCGGTCTCGTAATTTTCGTGAATGAGTCGGTGGCCCCTGTAGTACGACGCTCTGACCACCTCGATGCTGCCATCATTGAAAACTTGCAGGTATGAGTAAGCGGATCTTTTCTCAGGCTCAATTTCCATCACAGGGTTGCCGTCTCTAATGTCATAGGCAGCCCTGACATATACTAGCAGACCGTCGTCATTAAATTTGCCGCCAACGCGCCGGTTGTAAGGGGCGGTGATCGGTAAAAACAAGGCGACCTCCGGGGTGATGTGATCTATCTCGTTCTCCAGTTGCAGCGTGGGAAGGGTAAAGGCTCCAAGATCGAAGGTTTCTAATGGGGTATGAGGTATCATGTGAAGGATAATTCTTGGAGTTTCATCGAGCGGCAGCACAGTAATAGACTTTCCCGTACTAATTTTATTGAGACGCTCGTTACGAAATGCCTCACGCTCTGCTGCGTTTTTACTCATTGCTTCTCCTTACTGAACGTCAATCACTGATCTGACTACATCTAGAACAGTATCTCCGCGATGGTGATTGTGTGCTGCAATGGCGATAGGCGGAGACTGTTAGCAGCATCGCATGGTTAGTCCTTTTCATCGTCCCCAGCCTAAGTTTTCCTCATTATGCGTGTCTTTCCGATTTCAATAAGGCGGTTTCCATCCCAGCGATACTTAGTTAAACGATGTAAAGATGGACAGCACTTGGCATCTTGATCTGTTGGTATGGCGCGGTCAATTATTAACACGCCGTCTTGAATCTCTAGGTCTAAGAGACTACATTCTTTTCCCTCAAAAAGACATCCGCTAGTGCCACCAATGAAGTCTGTAAGTTTAGACACTAAGCCATTTTTTATTGTATAGATATAGACATATTGTTCAGCACTGCTTCCTCCAAATTCTTCAATCAGTAGCACTATAGCCTCATCTTTCTCATCATTAGTTAAATCGCCGTAAACGACTCTATCGAATCTCGTTGAATGTACGTCTTGAGGCGCAATCTCTTTGGCGTATTCACCATTTCGTAATCGGAATGAGTATTCACGCCCGTTCTCACCCTTAGTACGGTAGGTGAAGTTCTTGAAATCAACTTTCCGAATGTCGGTTGTTTTTTCTGAGGTGGTGGATTCCCTTGTAGAACTTCTTCGTCTAGGCTGAGATACGCTAATTGTTGTGCATAGCAAAATCGCCAGAATGCACAGAGTAGATCGCATCAGCATTTGTTTTCTCCTTCTTTAATATCTAATCCCCGTAATACAGGGCGACCTGCATCTTTCTGATATTTGCACCGGGAAAGCGTCCAGTTGCTTTCACTTGGCTTAGAAAACTGTTAGCTGCTGCCTGTGTTTCACCTGCATAGACAGCCAGAATGTTGTAATTGTAATTGACATTCGTATAGCCGATGCCGGCAACGTAACAATCAAACCTCGAAGCGAATACTTTATTATTAGTAAATAGAGACTGTGCGCTTTGTCGTTCAGCTTCCGAGAAAAACCCTGAACATTCTCCGTCTCCTGCGGGTCCATCCGGGTCAGGCACAGCACGCTTGCTTTTGAGAATGATGGCATAAAAGCTTGCTGAGGAATAACTATTGAGCCATTTCAATTCTTGCGGCAAACGAAAGGAAAGATCGTATGGCTCAAATTTCCATTTACTTGAGTTACAAGGCGTAGCCGGATTACCACAAACCTTGCCATTGGTATGTACATCATCTGAATAGGTTGAATGGATGTTTGACAAAAGTAGAGCCAACGCACAAAGGATAGACAAAGTGATTTTCATAGGTTTTGCTCCTCTTAACTTTATTCCTACTATCCTTATTCCAAAGCAAGCGCCCAACACTTAACTTTAGGCTAGCAACTGGCGCGGACGAGGCAGACGCTTCTAAATACACATCGCTTGACCGTCTGAAAGTATTGCTCACGTAGCTTTCAGCCGCTGCTTTTTGCGAATATAGGAGAAAATAATTAGACCCGCGATGATAATTGCTCCGATTATAGCCATTATTATTTGTGGTAAGAACTCTTTATAACAAACCTCATCCGTTACACCGCCGCCTGTCGCCACCATGTCCCCATTAGGACGGGTGCAAACTGCTGACCATTCTATGCCTTTAACCGCTGGTATCCTTTTTATAACTGAATCTTCTAAATCAATAAGTGTCTCTACAGATGGATCAAACTTAGAAATTTCTCTAAGACTTTTACCTTCTTGGATCGCACACATGGCTTCAGAGGAAAGTCCTTTTTTAATGCTAATACCGACATACCCTTTAGTGACAGATATATCTTGGGTTTCCACTCCGAACCTTCGCAACATAGGATTATGGTTTAGTTCTTCGCGCACGTCTGATTGCAAGCATGAGCAGCCTGTCATTAAACTCAAAAGCAGGCCGCAGATAGTTAGCATCTTTCTGGTGAAGATTCTCATAGCGCATCCTTTCGGTAAGGAAATAGGACTGTCTAACGCCAGAATTAAGTCGCTGCCCGCGAGAAGCATCCAACCTGAGTTCCAAAGATAACGATGAAAGCCATGCTATCGGGCGGTCGGGACGAATGACTTAATGATGTATGGGGCGCGGCTTAGCAATGAAAATAGCCAACTTTATTTTCCTGCCTTTCTCATTATAGGTGATCTACTGATTTCAGTAAGTCGGTTGCCATCCCAGCGATATTTCCATGAGCGGTAATGCTCTGGACAGCAAGGCGTATCACCTTCTATCATTTCACCATGATCTACTCTTAGTAAGCCATTCTCAACCCTTACACCATAAATAGGCTGCCAGCCATTTCCGCCACCTTCAAACTCTGCAAGCATTACGGCGCGTCCATCATTCATGGTATAGATATAGCCCTCTTGCCCGACACTATTTCCGCCTGTGTATGTATTCAAGATCAAGATAGCTTCATCTTTTCCATCACCTGTTAAGTCACCATAATGAACTTCAGCAAGACTATATATGCCATCGCCTCCAACTTGTTTCCCATTTCGGAATCTGACTCTTTCGCCACGTAATTGATAGATAAAATTCTTGAAATCAACTTGTCGGATGTTGCTCACGACTCCTGCACGCGAACCTGAAACTTGCTCTTTACGGCGAGACTGTGCAAATCCGCTCACTACGCAAAGCAATATCACTATCAGATATAGAAGGTGTCGCTTCATCATTCCTTTCTCTCCCTCTCAATTCACCTCATTCTCCGTTTGCATAGACAGACGCCATCGCCTGTCGCTCCCAAAGCCGAAACAGAAGATTCCATTCCGCGCGCACCGGTTAAGTTCTCTGCCGCCAAGATCATCAAATTTGGCTCCCGGCTTTACCTCTTTCTGCAATTCCGCCCAACCGTTATCTTGATCGAGCCATTTGAAAACTTCATCAGATGAGTTGAGTTCACCATCAACTTGCGTGATGAAGGGAATCGCGATCATTTTCCTCAAAGCCACTCGGTCGCGCTTCTTCACAGCAACATGAAACGCTGCAATAAAACTAGGCCAGCTTCGATTAGCGGTTGCTGTGGTACTTCTTGAGCGGGACGTTTGAGTAAACACAAGAGACGGAATGAGCAGCAAAAGCATCAAGGAAATAATGCGTGTCTTCTTCATTTTTCTACTCCTCGGCTTAGGTGGGCAAAACGCCTGACATTCAACGACTATTTAGTAAGGTCTGAGGTACTGCAAGGGGCGCGAATTCTATCACCACTCCTGCAAACAGCAACTCATTTTATTTTTCAATTGCACCTCGTTTTCGTAACTTTGGGTGTTTTGTATTCACGATAATTACCGCTTCCATCGAAATACCCAGATTTTATGTCGAAACATTCTTTGACGACGTATTTAGAGCCATTAAATTTATGCACGAGTAAAGTGCCTTCACCGCCGCCGCCATGAGTTTTAGCAGTTAAATCAAGATAACCGTTTGTCTTTGTTCGGCGAGTCTCAACCGAAGTCGCCGACAACTCATTTTCAACGGGGATTTGAATGTATTTATTACCACTTTTACGGTAAAGCCAAGTCGGACAATTGGCATTTCCACAACCAATGCCTGACACAATGTATTCAACAACTCCATCCCCGTTAAGGTCAATTTTCCGAGAAGATAGTCTTTTTGTTACTTGACTCAAAGATAATCCATCCATCTCTGCAAGTTCTTTGACCATTACATCGTCCTTGAGTAGCTGTTTCGCCAGCTCTATCGGAGTGCTTTGAGCGTAGCTAACGGACGGAATGAACAGAAAAAGCAATGGGAACAGGAAAGGGATTCGAGATTGTTTCATTTTTCCTCCTGAATTTTAAGGCTGTCGGATTTGCCGTAGGTTCAGTTTTTCTTTGATTTTGGTTTCTTGACTTCGACGATTTTTGTTGCCCTCAACTCACCATCGGCGATTTTTGAATAGTAGACCCGAACTACACGACCGACTTCGATAACCGTTCCAACTATTCTTGGTGTCGGAAGGTCTTTGCGGAATAGATAAACCTCATATTGTTTGTTACCGACTTGAACGTGAATAACCTCGAAATTGCCCGAAGCTCCGGTTGAGTAATACACAACCGTGCCGGTCATTGATTTCGTTTGAGCATTAGCGACACCAACGAATAAAACCGCCAAAACCAAACAAATCGCAATTTTTCTCATTTTAGTTTTCCTGTTTTGAAGGCTGTCGGATTTCACCACGACGCGCCCAACGTTCGAATTAACCGGGCGGGAAGTATTGTATCAAGCCTTCAATCTTGCGGATGAAAGCCACGCTCTTTCCGCTCCGGTTGAATGAGTTGTTGGGCGCGGCATTCTATAGACTAAGGAGGTAAGGATAACGAATTCCTATTTGCCCTGAAATCTAAGACCGAATATTTCAATAAGACCTATTTCCCAGATGTTAGAGCCAGCATTATGCTGTAGGCTTACCTCCCTCATCACTATTCTTTTTCATAATTGGGTAGAGGACTGAACGGAACATATAAGATATTAGCAACCTAAAAGTCTGTCTGCCGTCCGCTCTAGCTAGAGTCCAGTTATCTCCCACCATCTCGCAACTCCATCTCCATCAATCGTGATCAGAGTTTTACGGTTGATAAGGCGTTTGGTTTCTCCAAGCATGTTAGTTCTTGGTGGTAGCTTAATTTTTAGCTTGAGTCTTCCAGTCTGTATGTCCCAAGTTCTAAAACTATCGTTGCTGATGGCCGTGAGTTGTTGCTCGTCTTCTGAGAAGACTGTAAACCAATAGTCACCATTGGGACATTCAGTGCTCGAAGGCGGATATCCGATTGAAGGATCTATGGTTAGGAGTAATTCACCGGTTTTTACATCCCACAGATTTATTCCAAGGCTTCCAAAAGCGCACCCACCCTCGCCTTTCAGCAAGGTTCCACTTGATGTGAATCTAAAAAGCCCTGATCCGTGTTCATTCTTGATTGTGTGTATAAGAGTCCCAGAGCCAAGATTCCACAGATTGATAGTTTCACTATTGGTAGCAGCTAAGAGTTGACCATTAGGGGAAAACTCGACATGGGGAGTACGGAGGTTGCCTTCAACCCGTCCAGTTAGTGTTTGAATTAGTCTGCCTGTACGCACGCTCCAGAGCATTACGTCCATAGAACCTGTTTCGGTGGCTGATTGCCTATCATGATTCGTTTCCGAGCTAGTCGCAGTTGCGATTCTTGAGCCATCCGGCGAGAAAGCCACTACAAAAGGCGCATTTGAACCTTTAAAAACTTGTAACAGCGAGCCTGTTCTCGTGTCCCACAAGCGGGCTTCGCCTTTTAAAACATTAGTGGTGATGAATTCAAAACTGCCGGAAATAACCATTGTGCTATCCGGTGAGAATGCGACTGATTCTGATGGTCGTGTGTGCCCAACCAGTCTATGAAGTAATCGCCCAAATACAGCGTCGTATAACTCGACTGCATAATCGTCAGCACCTCTCGTCGTACTCCTAGCTAAGACAAGAAGATTACCGTTCGGTGAAACCGCGCTAGCCATAGGAGAACTGCTCGTAGGTGGCAAAAGCTTTAGTGTCTTGACTAATTTTATTGTAGGGGCCGCAGGGCCGCGCGGTTTAATGGGGGTATTGCTCCTGCTCCTCATTTGCGCAATGGTGCTTACGCACAAAAGGAGGTTAAGGCCACCCGCGAGCAAGCGTTTTTCGTATCTCATTATCGTCCTCCGACCGAAGCTAATAGCAGAAGTCTGAAAAACAAGCACTCAAATTTTTATCATATTCCGAGTTCCTTTTCTTCAAGGTGGGTTGTAGAGAAGCCCTCAACCCTACTTAATGCTCAGTTCATTAACAACCACAGAATCCGACAATTTGTACTGTTTGCTCGCGGGCACTTTTTATGACAGTGATAGTGCCAGCACGGTCACGACCATCGCCGTAATCTTTTCCAATAACTATATCCATTCTAACTTTTATATCGGGTGCGACATATCTGCTAGTGATTCGCTGCCCCCTTCTAGCTTCTCCTTTTGGGGTGGAGACCGAGCTAACAAGTTTCAATTTCACATCTTGACCATCAATATTCATCCAGATTTCCTTATCGAAATTATCAGAATAGATCGCGCGCGTAGCTTTGCCTTTGAAGAAATATGTACAGCCGCATCCATCCGCAAGATGCTCCTTTTGGATGTAGCCAATAAGATCATGATTGGCACTTGAAGATTGTTTTCTCCCTCTTTGCGCGTTAGCTGATAATGAGAGCATTGTTACAATCAACAAAACTAAAAGTAAGTTGTATCTCATATTCTTCTCCTATATGTGGGGCTTATCAGACTTCACCGCGACGCGCCCAACACTTATTGGGCGGCGTTTTCAGCTCGCCACGCTATCTAACTTCTTGCGTGCCGCGGATAGTTATAGTATTCAACCCGCTACCCACGCGAACTTCTTTCAATACCCATCTTCCATCGTTGTAACGCTTCATCACAGCTAGCTCAGACAGATTATATGTCTTTAATCTTAACCCAAATGCACTGCTAGATATTCCAAACCTATCACGGGTGACAGGCGGCGGAGTTTGACGGGATGCCAATTTTCTCTGTAATTCAGTACGTCGTAAATCCCGAAGAATGTCGGTATCCCTGATGCCTTCAAGGTTGCCGCGATCATTTGCCAACCTTTGCTAGATAGGGCACAACAATCCGGTCTTGTAATATCAAAATAATACTTGCTTGCGGTCAGCTTGCCGGAACCGGTCGGTTGATTACTTTCGGACAAAACGCGCCCTGTGAAAATTGCACTTAAGAGTTTGGAGTATGGCTCGCCCGTGCCACCGCCCATCGGGTCATAAACAATTAACCACTCTGCGCCAACCTTGTGTGCGTTTGGGGAGTTGTTGTTGCGCCAAATTGTGCTCTCGCGCCACCAAGTGAAGCCTGTAACCTTCCCGTTTACCTTAAAATATATGATCCCGCTACCGGAACCGTTCTCGCTGTATTGATAGTAAGCAGTAGCTGTTTTTCTTGGAGAACTTTTGTGCTTAGATTGAGATAAGCCGCTTGTCCCAAACAGCAAAATCACCATAAGGCATAGGAAAAATTGCTTCCTCATTTTTTCTCCTCTCTTTTAGGATACAGTTGTCAATTGATTGGCACTGTGCCTTTCACCCATACAGTATTTACAGATTGCCCCCAATTCACTTCTTTTAGTACCCACCGGCCATCATTATAGCGTGTGATAACCCCTCGCCCGCTTCCCGAATACGACAGCTTCTTTGGCGGAAACATCTGTTCCATGGAAGGCAACGGGTCGCCGGGATTGCGCCTTTCCGGCATGGACTTCGGCTTAAAATCTCTGGCCTTAATCATCCTTCCTTCATTCGTGACTGGATATTCAAATCCATTGAATCTGAGATCAGCAATTGCAGAATTTTCTTGTGGCAACTCTTGAATACCATCAACGCTGACGCTGCCTCCAAGACGATAATCACTTATCATTCTTGTTACAGCAGATTCCACTTTGGCGTTCGTTAATTTCCCGCTTGTATCTTCTGTTCTCTGCACGCTAGAAGTAGATTGGCTGCTCGTAGTTGAGGGATTGGTGGTATTGGTAGTAGTAGATATATTCACGGAATCCCCTTTCTTGGAGCAGCCCGACAATGAAACAAGCAGAAGCGCAGTGGCTAGAGAGGTGAGAGTACGTCTCATAATCCATTCCTTTCAGTCAACGAAGGTGAAGGTGAAGAATCGCGGTTTCCCATTTAGGGGCTAACCCTTCTCGACGAGAACTTCATTGTTGCTACATCAAGACGAACAGCGTACATGACTGAAGCTCTATTTTTGCGGTTTTCATCGCAACCGGGGTTGTCATATACGTTACATGTCTCTTTAACTCTGAATGATAGAACATCAGTATTTCCGACCCAACGAGGGTCATCTTTTATAAACCAGAGTTTGTCCGGCCATCTCGGACTTCGGACGGGGCGATCTAAGATTCTTCTGGTGTTTAGATCAACGCTGATAAGGCGATTCCCCTCATATCCACACAGGACCAACATATATCTCTGAGAGGGACTCAATAATATCTCTGCCGCCGCATTCCATGAGTCGTTCTCTTGCATGGATAATGAAGAAAAATCGCTTAAGTCCAGAAGGAAAGATTTATTCTGACCATCAACATCCATTGCGATTACACCAGCTAGATTTTTCGACTGAAAGAGGAAGATACTGAATTTAGTCACATCATTTGAATTAACAGTCACGCTAGGTCTGAAGCTTTCACCCCGATAGGATAAACGGCCTTCGCGGGAATATGTAAAACCATTTACAGTTCTACCAAGGGGGACATCAAATTTGAGCACTTGATTCCTTTGAGGTTTCTTAACCCTTTGGGGGTAAAACGTGGAAGGCACGATAAGGATGAGGAACAAGGTTACGATTGATCTGCGTGTCATAGCTTCTCCCGTCGAACGCTGGCAAGATTGAGGTAGCCGTATCGGGCGCGGATTCTATTACCGAAATCTCATAGTGCAAAAATTTTACACAACCGATGAACTTACTAAGGCTGAATGAATTATTGGAGATGGCTTGAATGCTGAAATTCTACTTATCCAAAAGTTATTTAGCTTCCGCCGCACTCAACGCCGTTTTGATCTCTTCAGCAAGTTGAGTGGACTTTTTCGAGTTTACTTTCGGGTCTCCCCATGGTTCGGTTTGCAAGGCTTTCCAGCGTTTCTGTTCAGTGACCGCTACTTTAATGGTGGTTGCGGTCTCGCTATCTTTAATGAGCGTAATTTGGACTCTTGTTCCGGTTTGTTTCCAGCCTCCTTTGACAGTGATTGCCGTGACAATCTGACCAGTTTCTTAACTGGCAGAATCAATGGTGTAATCTCGTCTTTTCAGGAAGTTCAGCACCATGTCGTATGCCTTATCATACGGATTGTTGGTTTGAAAGGTTATTCCGCCGGACACATTCCTCACCTTCGCCGATTCTTCTACACGGGCTTCACGCCGCTCACTGCGGCTTTGGCTAGATACTGGATATTCTACGTTAGCCACTGCGGCCACCGTAAAACAGAAGAGGAATAAAAAACACGCAGTTGAGGTCGCAGCATGTTTCATGGATGAGGTCTCCTTTCAATTAGGTGAAGTCAAATTAGCAGCTTTGAAGTTCAGCAAGGAAGGCGGATTCTATCATCGAAATCATAAATGGCAAGCACTTTTACAAACTCAGGATAGCTGCCAAACACTGCTTCCTCGAATGGCATAATTTGTTATTGTGGACGATTATTAGGATTGGACTTTGCTCCTTAGATAAATGTGCCGCAATATTCTATCGTGGCTTCACATGAGAAAGTGGCTCATCACATTATCGGTAGTTGCGGTGCTGGCGGGTGCGGCGCTGACTGTTCACTATTGGTTACCGGCGCTGCTGAACTTCGCCAAGGTCAACAGTGATGAGATTCAGGCAATAACCGATTTAGCGCAAGGTGTAATTTGGGTGGCCGCTGGTTTGGGGTTTGTATTAAGTCTGTGGTTTCGTAGAAGACAACATACGTCACAAGAGTCGCCTGCCAACAACCGGGAACCTAGCATCAGTGGGGAAAAGAGTAACAATATAAGTAACACAGGCTCTAACAATGTATTCGGCAATCAAATTGGTGGGGATGCTGTCGGTCGTGACAAAATAGTTATCAACAGTCTGAACGTCTCGACAGTCCAACAACAGCCCTTAAAATCTGACGACGATACGAGCCTTTCCATAAAATCTCTCGACGTTCCCCTACTCAGCAACGCATGTCGAAAAGTCACCACTCGTTTGGCTCACGAACTGATCGATAATCAACGGGTCATCCCGCGTGAAGACTTTCGTACCAGACTCGACCAATTTCTTGCATCTTCGACAAGATACAGCGTCGCCCTCGGCTCATCAGGGGTCGGTATCTCAACCGCGATGGCTATTGAGGCTCAACGCTTACTGGAGAATGGTTGGACGGTGCTTCTGGTACGCGGAAGAGATTTCACACTGGAACACGCAGCCACAAGGGTTTCCGAAGAGCTTTCTCATCCTTCATCAGAACTCACATGGCATCAGATCGTGGAACCGTGGACGGAAGGGAATTCAGCATCGTCATCCAGATTTGCTTTGTTGATCGACGCGATTGATAAAGCTGCCCCTGAAGATATTTCACGTCACCTGCTTTCACTTCATGACTCAATTAGCGACGCACCGCTTGAACAACTGAAAGTTATTATTTCTTGTCACGACGTTGTCTGGAACGATTCCATTAGAGACCGCATTCTGCCGCTGGAGGAAGATGTTGAGCATTTCGGGCGGCGTACAGGGCGCGCGTACAAGCTCTTGTACATTTCAGACTTCACGGCGGACGAGCTTGAGTGTGCCCTGCGCAGCATAGGGGACATAGAACTGCTCTCGCCCGGACGCGCCGGAGAGTGGGTTGATCCACACATTGCGACACTAAGGGAGTTGCTGAAACATCCGGCCACTTTTGAACACTATGCTGCTTTACATGAGAGTGGCGATGCATCTTCAATCCATAATCTGACATGGAGTGGTTTGATCGAGCACCGCCTACGTAAAGCTCTAGTTCGAGCCGCCCCGCAATGTGGGGAAAGCCCCGATGAGTTACGGGCACAGCTACTTCGGTACGCTGCGCTTGCAAGGCAACAACAAGCTCGTGACTTTCTTTTAAGTGTAGGTGTCGTTAAAGAGTCCTTACCGGAACTGTACGTCGCAGCATCTCGTTCGCTAAAGTCACCGTACGCTGCGATATTGGAACAGGGTATTCTGCTTCAATCTCAAGCTTCCGGCGCAGAGCAGGCGGTTAGTTTTCGTATTGCTGACGCGGGAGGATACCTTCTCTCATTTGAATTGGAACGAGAGGCCAATGGTAAAGCACCCGATAAGCTTCGTGGAATTGTTACCGAGTGGCTACAAGAGGCATGGAATTATTCGCCGGTTCTGGACGCATTGCTTGCTTGGATAGATCGTTTAGCCCTGACGCCTCATAATCCACAACTCCGCATGCTGATCGAGATTCTAGCCGAGCAGCACCGGAGCGGGGATTTGTTCAGGTTGATGCGTCCTACCGTGATGACTTCCTTATTCGAAATTATTAAGAGTGAAGATGTAGAAGATTTTTATCTTTACCGTGATGTTGCCGTTGAGGTTCGCTCCTCGCCCGAAGCCTTGGCAGAGATTCATCGCCATCTAACCGATCCTAATCCCCAAGCCCGCCAACTAGCCGCAAGGCTAGTTGGGGTGCATCGAGATGTTTCCGCTGCCTCGAAACTCGTCGATTTACTGGAGGATGAAGATGAGGATGTGCGACACGAAGCCTACACCTCGTTCGGCTATATAGGTAAAGCAGCCCTTCCCGCACTTTTACAGCCGCTAAACGATCCATCCACTTCAGAAGAACGCCGCAGCCGTTGCGTGATAGCCCTGCGGAATATTGGCTTTCGTGACGAGGAAGTATCGAGAGCGTTGGCTGAATGCTTGAGAGACGCTCAAGCGAAGACTAATGCGGAGCTACTTCAGACTACACTGTTGACAGCGGCTCACCTGCGAGACACCGGTCATACCACATTTGCCATTGCCGCTTTACAGCATTCCGATGGAGATGTCGCGCACGCGGCGGCTAAGCTTCTCACTGAAGTTCCCGATCCATCTGCATTTGATACTTTACGCGACGCTTTGCGTCCGCAATATTCTCCGACCGGAGAAATCATCGAGCGATACTGGCTGCCGCGTCAGTTGATAGCAGCACTTTTCAAAACCGATCAACTGAAGGCAGAGCCGCTCATCTTAGCTTTAATCAGTGACGCCTTTCGTGGCACCGGCGAGCTATCTCCGGCAGAAGCTGTCAGCGCCACGGAAAAACTTGGCTTGCCTGCTGCTTATTCGCTCGTTCTAGAAAACACCGTATCACAACTGACGGATCCGCCATCAGAGCGCAACATAGTGTGGCATAGCACCGAGATGCTCGGCAGAGCATGGGAACCGGGGCAATTAACACGACTTGCCGCCACAACTGCGGAACTTTTAGAGCAAGGGGTAGACCTAGCAAATTTGTTTGTAGATGCCATTGCTCCGGGGATGCAAATACACGATCAATTCCCGCTCGGTAACCGGCTTAACCGCGTCTCAGATCTTTTAGTGGTTGCTAAAAGTCGAGCGGCGAACTTTGTTCCTGAAGCAAGTCGCTTGCTAGGTCAGGCACGAGAGTTAAGCAGCGCAGAACTGAGTAAGCTACTTTGGATTGTAGGCGACGCCCGCGCGGAAGAAGCTCTTTTGAGAAAAATTGAGCAGCCCGCCGCAGAAGGTCAGCGAGTATGGTATGAGAGGAACTCCATTGTCCGTGCACTCGGCACTTGCGGCACAGAACGCGGGGCAGCAGCCGTCCTCGATTATCTACGCACACAGCAGGAAATCTCTATTTATTTCCCTGAAGAGACTCTTTGCCCACTTGTGCGACGCGGGCGGCTTTCAACGGATGAGTTGTTTAGGATCGTGCGTGACTCAAACATTTCCGCGCAGGGCCGCACGTCTAGTTTAGTAGCTCTCGGCATACTGGACTCAACCGCTTACAGGGACTTATTTGCGGATATTGCCGGTACTGATGAAGAGAATGAAGTATTGCAACGCTATGCCGTTCGAATGTTGGGTTTCACTAAAGACCCTTCTGTGATCCCAATATTACACCGTTTGCTCCGAACAAGCAGCCGCCAGTCGATTAAATCACAGGCTGCGGAAGCTCTCGGACGACTTAATGCTCGTCAAACCATGCACGATATTGAACGCGCCTTGGAGGATTCTTATGCTTCAGGGTTTGTTAATGCGCTTGTTTCCTTTCAAGAAGAATCATCTCTTTCGGTGCTGATCAACGGCTTAAAGACGGCCAGCCGTGAACATCGGGCGACTTATCTTGCGGCCATCGGCTCTTTCTCACATTACTCGCAAGGCAGAGAAATTATCCGCGAGCATTTTGAGGGGTGGTCGGCGAATATTGTATCTATCTTTGACGAGCAAAGCGCTTTAATTGAGGGTTTAGCGCGTCATAATCCAGACATGCTACTTGAGCAGTTCAACAAACATTACGATAGTGGAACTGTCCGCGTGAGCGCCTGCCAACGATTGGCACAGTTAGTACCGCGCATGTTTCGAGCGGAAACAACTGATAAATCATTACTGATGGGAGCGGTAAAGCGTCTGGCATGTGACCGCCACGTTATAGTACGTGAGCATGTTACACATATTTTGGAGCGGACCAATCCTGCCTTCTGCCATCAACTCTATACCGAATTGCGGCATGATCCAGAAGCAGATGAATGGGCGCAAGCTTGTGCCGTTAACACGCTCGGCTTCTGGAGCAGTGATATTGCCGAGATCGAAAGCGCTCGTTACGCGGAGGATTTGCTAGTCAGGCGAGCAGCCGATGCTGCTTTAGTCATGCGAGAGAGGCGGCAGCACCTACAACACCACATCGAACAATATCAATCCCGCGATGGTTTGGCGCGTTTGGCGGCTTATCTCTGCCTCAAAGAACAGGGAGACATATCTACGATCAGGACACTCTACGATGTTACGCCAGAACAAGCTATGGCACACATCTTCCTCCGACAACTTACCGAGCAAATCAATAACCGTTTAAGAAATGATAATAGGAAGAAAGAGGAAGAGGAGAAAAAACTTGCTACCTCAAGAGGGACAATCTGGTTCGACTGATTAATAGCTATCATGCTCGACCATAAGGTCGGCTATCTTCAGGTAGTGGAAGATTGTCATCTTGTCGGCATCATCACCGTATGTGATTTCCCTTCGTCTCAGCCAAGTTATTTGAAGACCACCTTACGTTTGAAACGAAACCGTTAATGTCTAACTAACACCTTGCTTCTAAGCTGAGATGATGTCTGGCGTGTCATTACGGATAATGTGATGAGAATTTGTATAATTGAATCTCTATGACCTTGATTTCTCAACAAAATAGACACTTTATTCTCCGTTCAGAAGGTGATTTGGAGATTATATTGCTTTATGAGAATCAAGGAGCCTTCACGGATATAATCAATCCAGACCTCTACACGGTGGGCGGAACAGTGCCCAACCAAGAAATACGTTTTCATAATGATTCTTGCTTTGATCTTTTCCTCATTCGCGTAAATGAGCTACTTGCCGAAGCACCCCGCGCCCTTAACATCAGTGGTAGGCACTACAACTATTCACTGTTCACTGGTATGCAATGGTTTTGTGAAAAGCATCCTGCGGAAGCAAGTGAGGTTGGCTTAACTGCTGCTTGTAATACCTTAGACCAATGGCTATCAACTGCGAAGCCCGTGAGTTTTTGGTGCGGCGATCTAAGGGCCCAGTTTGAATTGATCATGCCCCGTATTGATCTGCTCAGCTTCAGCGGCAACTTGAGCAAGCATAATCTCTTAAGAATCAATGTCCTTTTGAGTAAGCTTCAGCGCCTCTGCGAGAGAAATGGATTCAGCGTCGCCGAGCAGGATCTCATTAGCGTACTCGATCCTTTCTTGCAGGAATTAAAAAGCAGGTTGGAGTATCACTCAAGCTACATTACCGAGATGTTGTTTGTTTATTTCGCGTCAATCAACCGTTTGGTCATTCGGAGGTGTATACAGAATAACACAAACGATGTTTCCCGAATGTCCTTGCCCGCAGGAACGACGAGCGACACCTACAAAAATCTGTATGGTAGTACGCTTGTATTTCGTCGTTATGATGAGAATCTGTTCAAGCAATTCCGACCGGTCACAAATCTGAAACTGAGATACTAAGGTAATAACGAGATACGGCAACTTTACTGCGAAAGCCAGTGCCCTACTGCGCAGAGCAGTCATCCGGTCAATTCTGTAGTTCGGACGCTACACTATATGGAGCGACTGTGGAGATTAAAAGCATATCTTGGCGAAGAGTATTCATAGGATTTTACCTACTATCATTTTGGTAATTAGGGAGAAAAGTAACCAGAGGCGTAAGCTAAAGGCCAATGGTTACAGCCAAATCGAGCCATTTTAGTTGTGCGGCCAACTTTCAGCGTGGCAGAAAGTGCATCTACTGCGGATCTTTTAAGGTCTGTCGCACGGCTCGACGCTACGTTAAATGCTCTCGCTGCGGTCGTCAGAAATCTCTGTCTCAACTGCGTCGTGAGCTGGAGATTATCAAAGGCTTTTACCAGCAAGTACCGGCTTACAGACTGGCGACTGACTTGAAGCTGGATCAGAAGACGGTCTCGCGTGTCTACCAACATTTGAGAGAATGTCTTTATCATGTGGCCGAGTTGGAAGCTGGCCGCTTGCGTGGCGAGATTGAACTCGACGAGGCTTACTTCGGCGGAAAGCGCAAAGGCAAGCGCGGACGAGGCGCTGCCGGAAAGAGCCTTGTTTTCGGGCTTCTTGAGCGCAAAGGACACGTTTACACTCGTGTCATCGAAGGCGTCAGCGCGCCTGTTTTGATGCAGCACATAAAAGAGAAGACCAGGAAAGGCTCGGTCTATTACACCGATAGCTTTCGCGGTTATCAGTCTTTGAAGAGATTCGGCAAGCATCATCAAGTCAATCATTCAAAGTCTTATGTTGATAAGAGAACCAAGAATCACATCAACGGGATTGAAGGATTCTGGAGCTATGCCAAGCACATCTTGTATAACTATCGGGGAGTCTCAAAGTATCACTTCCCGATGTACTTGAAAGAGATTGAATATAGATTCAATCATCGTGGGGAGAATCTCTACAAGCAGTTTATTAAACTCTACTTTGGTTACGATTCTCCCTAATTACCATCATTTTTAAGCACTTTTATTGCACCAGTTCTCCTAATTAACGGGAACTTAGCATTTGCTGCTGTATCTCTCCTATATTTGATACCAATTTATTTAATGTCTTGGATTCTGATTGCAGAATTACTGTATATGTCTGCTGCACAGTTGTATGGCTTGAAAAAGAAAACACTAGGCTCTTTATTGATAAGCTCTGTAATAACTGAAGAGGCTGTTTCTGGCAAGTGGGAAAGACAGTGGCGTATCGCCTCAGTTCCATTATGTTTGCTTTCCTACGCATTTACAATCTACAGCTTTGCGGTCGTTTATCTGTATTTGTCCCATATAGACCCTTCTGCATTCAATGTCACAGAACTAGACCTATTTACCGCTATCTATTTCAGTACGGTCACTGCTGCCACAGTTGGGTTTGGAGATATACTCCCTATTTCACGCTCTGCTCGTCTTCTCGTTGTCCTAGAAATCTGGCTAAGTCTTATCTACGTGATCTTTTTCTTTTCGATATTATCAACCGTTCTGAGGAAAGAAGATTAATGTCTAGCTAATCATCCTGTGCAGACCTATATCCTGAATTAGCAGTTCAGACCGGGAGAGCCTAGTTACCCTGCATGTTGATGCTGCGGCGCGTCCTTGCCTGCAAAGTTAATTACATCAGGGTGTGAATGTGTCACCCACGTTCGTCGCAGCATCTCCTCCTGAGCTTCCAGCAAAGTTACGTACAAGCGTTCCAGTTCAGGCATTTCACGCATAATGCGTTCAATGGCCTGACATGCTTCGAGACTGCCGCGCATTTTGAGCCTTTGCAGAAGCCCGGTACGCCAGTCTCCTATTGCCTCACGGGTCGTGACGGTGTGTACTCCGTCGAACTCCGGGTCGTCACCCGGCGGATACCGTTGAGCGAGCCAGAGGTACAAATCCGCGACCTCGTCCTCCGTCAACCTCTCAGCGACGCTCCTTCGCATAGGATTCTGCGAAAACATTTCCGCGAGTTTACGAGCGAAATTCTCGTCCGCATTCATTGCGGGCCACACCACATGCCAGCCACAGTCGTCCGTGTGGATGACGAGCGCGCGGGCTGCAAGCAAGGCTCGTCTGTTATCTTCGTCCTCGGTTGGGAGCGGCGACGAAATGAGCGATTCGGTGAATTTCTGCGCGCCCTCTGCGGCGTGTTCCAGTAAGAGATTGAGGAGTTCACTTTGGTACTGCGGTTTGAGCGCCCTGTCTTTAGCTTTTTCCAACAGCGCGGCACCGAGCCGCGCGTCCCAGATGTATTTGAGTTTACTCAATTCAAGAGAGTAATTACCTTCACGATTGGTTTTGTCTATTTTGACCAGCAACGTGCTGACGACTACCTCCGGCGCGTGTCTGTAAGCCAATATGATTAACTCGCGGTGCGGTGCTCGTTTCTCCTCTTCGCTTGCGCTATAGATTGGAAAGAGGAGCACAATCGGAGCCCACTTCGCCCACCTCTCAGACGGCAGGCTCGCAATGAAAGAAGGCTCTCTTGTAATGAGTAGATGCAATGCGCGATAGCCCGCGTCAGCGGCAGGAGATGTGTCGTCTGCCCCGACCCACTCGGTTGTGCGCGGGTCGCCTTCAAGCACATAGAGCCGCGCTGCCTCAATGATCCGCGCACGTGTCGGCTCGTCCGCCTCCTGCCAGCCCGGCGTCCCGATTAGATCGGCTTGGTGTTTCAGGGCGTAGAGGAAGCCGTCAGGTTTAATGGAAAGGTCGTAGTTCAAGCGCGGCCAAGCGTTGAGGTCGCCCGCTTCTGAGCCTGCGAGGTCTTCGGCTACGCGCGCGGCAGGTGGCGGCTCGACCTGCCGTTGCGGCTGCCTACTGCGCTGATTTTTGTCATGAATAAAATTATATGACTCACGTTCTCTCTTAGCCTCTTCCGAGTGCGGGTCTTGATCCTTGAGGATCGAGCAGAATGCATGCTTGACCTCCAGTGTGCGGTGGCACGCGTCGTAGATAGCAGTCAGTGCCTCCGGGTTAATGTGTTGCCCTTCGAAATAGCGCCGAATGAGATGCCTGAGCGTGCGCCGACGCGTTGACTCCTCATCAGCCGCCTCGTAGATTTCAATTAACCACGGTAGATCTTTCTCCAAGACGCTGAACGTGCGCGAATACATGATCAGGTTCCAGTTCTCTTCGGGGTCAGGCAGGCGGTCGAACAGCGCCTCGAGCACGCGCCGCCGCAAATGATCGTCGCTCTCTAACCGGGCTCGCTCGTTCGGATCGAAGAAGTCCGATTCGAAAATTTGATCGTGATGCTGCAAACGCGCGAGTGCGGCTTCGGCGAAGAGGTCTAATACGTCGGGTGTATCCAAGTGTTCTGTAGCGTGAAGCATGATGTCGTTCATCAGGCGTGCTGTGGCGTAAGGTAACTCCCGCCGCTTGCCCTGCGCCGCCACCCACCGGAGAGCCGTTGGCAAGTCTTCAGGCCGGAGGCGTTCCACGAGGTGGTGTGAGAGAAATATGTCGTACGCGCCGTGGAAAGATTCGCGGGGCGGAGCGAGTGAGGCGAACAACTCATCAACCGTCATGTGCTCCCGCCACACGGCGGATAGAGCGTAGCCCTTGAGTTCGTTGTCGCGGTCGTTCGCCGCCCCGTGTTCTGCGAGCCCTTTAAGACGCCCACGCGTATCGCTGTCGCCCACTTCAGACACTGCCGCCACCGCGCTGATGCGCACGGCCATCGGCTCTGCCTCGGCCAGCGCAACGTTGGCGAGAAGTTCTTGCAGCCCATTTACCTTGCAGACATCGGCAATTTCAATGGCGACCCGCCGGACGGCGAAGTGTTTATCCCTATCGCGAATGTACGGCTCGAGCTGCGTAGCGAGGCCGGGGTGCGTAAGCTTGCGATACAACGCATGAGTCTCAAAATCTTCGTAAGCGCGCTTCTCATCGTACTGCTTCAGCAGCGCATCTGCGAGCGCGGCGCGTTGCGCTGGCTGCATGGCTACCTCGTCAACCCTCAAAAGAACTTTCGGGTCTGTTTGCAGAATGCGCTCGAATACCTCCGGCATCATCCCGGCCAGCCACGCCGCAACTTCGTAGAGTTGCGGTGCGAGTCTGCCTTGCTCATCGGATGGATGAACGAGAAAACGCATCACCTGTTCAGTCGTCGCCCGGCGCTCCACCAAATACCACGCGGCGAGGAACTCACCGAATGTTGCTTGTGTCCAGCCGAACCGATCCGTCTCGTCCCCGTGCGCCGTAAAAAAGCCCGTGTCAACAAGCGTCTGTCTGAGCGCCGCGTCGTCTACAGAGAACTGCTCGCCCTGCACGGTCTCGGACCAGCCGCGCAAGTTTGAAAGCAGAACATCGTCGCCCGGCACGGCGTCGCCGCGATGCGCGCCCCTCCACACACTGGCATGACCTCCGAAAGCCATCACGGCGGCGATGCGCCCGGCGACCATCATGCACTGTTCGGCGCTGAGAGGTCCGACTCGCCCGGAGGCTCTTCGACTCTCGTTCGTCTCCACCGAGAGTTGCAAACAACCTTTCTGATATAGTTCCGACCGTTTCCGTGGCAGCGTGCCGCCGGGTTTATATAAAGCCAATAACATCTTGAGGGTCGTCGGTCGTATCGCCAGTGGCACCGCCCCCCGCAGTTCGACCTCTCGCAGGAAGGCATCAGCGTCAATCTCGTTGGCGGTCGCCGCCTCTCTAACATCGTCTCGTGTGAGAGGTATCAACTCATAAACCCTGACACTGCCCTCCTTCCAATGCCTGCGCAACTCACCTTCCAGAAAGCTCGTCCAGTCTGCGGTCCGACACGCAATACGCAAGCGCAGGCGTTCTGGCGGGTACTGCTTGAACCCGTCCGCGAGCACCTGAGCCACGGTCTTAACGCTTACCCGACATTCGTCGAGGCTATCTATGTATAGTTCAAGCTCATGCCCGCCGACCCTCCATCTCTGAAATTGTGGGTGTTCAAAAATCGCGCTATGCACTGCTTCGGCACTCTCATATCGGCGCAGGTCAATGTGCTCGGCGTCTCCGCCCTTCTCGATGGTTCCTCTACGGGCATTCTCATGCTCCTCCTTCAAAACGTATGACTTGCCCATGGCGGGTTCGCCTAGTAGCACAAGGCAGGGCGCTTCCGCTATGCTCTCGAACCTGAAGACAGGGTTGTAAGAGGTTGGGCCGTACGGGTAGCCCAAGCCATCAAGGCGGTACTTTCCGCCGCGCGGGCACCAGAGTCTTTGCCAGTTGTAGATTAGTTCCGCCATCCGTATAACAATGCCGCATCTTTTAGGAAGAGGCAACATACCGATGAGCGAGCACGAAGGAATCTTTAAGTTGAGATCAATCTTTAATTCGGAGCAGATCGAAATCATCAAGAATTTGCGGTGGAAGGACAGACGACACCCGTTACAGCGGCTGCTGTTTCCGCAGGAAAGGGATGAGCAGGTTGTTTACAACACGGGAGTGGCGCTTAGCGCTGTCTTTGAGCAGGACATACGATGGCTGCTTGCCAAAAAGAATCACCTCCTCTCAATTGACAGTTATGACGACGCATCTAGCGTCTTAGGTGAGATGAGAGCCTACGGCTCACTGCTGCGTTGCGGTCTCGCGGTCAAGCCCGGAACCGCCGGGCCGATCTCAGCGCCAGATTTCTTGGTTGAAGATGAAGTATCCGTCGAGGTGTATGCCAAACAACCGGAGCCTAACGAGGCACTTGCGCTGGAGCGGCACAATAACATCAGATACCAATCAGGGCCGGGCAAAGGAGTTTCAGTCAGGCTGCATTTCTATGCGCCTTTCGGTGTACCGAAGCGCGGAGAGAGCGTTACAAGGAACGCGATTCAAAAGTTAGCTCAGATCAAACAAAAGGCAGAGGGGAAACAACAGTTCAGCGATACTCGCCCCTCGATTCTTTGGCTGGACTTTCAAGACGAGGCTTGGAACTTAATAATCAACGCACATGACGCACTTCCCTTGACATCATCTCAGGGTGGATTCTACGCAAGACCCCTCTGGTACGCCTTCTACGGATGGAAAGGGGCACCGGTTTTTCAGGGCGAAACAGTTGAAGGTGGGATTAGGAAGGCTGCCGATGAGATGCGGCACGACGGTCGCTTCCGGCAAAGCACGAAGGTAGACGCGGTAATCGCCTCTTTTCCCAGAGACACGGTCATTCTTGAAAACCCATACAGCCGGAAGACGGTCCGGCCTCAGCTCTGGAAGAAGCTATCGCTCCTGCAAAACTTTAATTTCGAGCTTTCACTCATCAATTGGCCTCAAGCAGACTTGAAACAACGAATAGAGGCGCAGAGAAATGCTTTAGAGGCATTAGCGAATGAAACTTTATATACCAATTGATAATTCACCTTGAAGCGGCTGTTTAAGCAAAGTTCACTTCTTTACAGAAAATCATTGCCCGCCGCGAAGAGTTGTTCGGGCGTGACTTCCCTCTCTATAACGGGAGCGTCTTTGACAGAAAGCATAAGGCGTATCTTCGTATCGGACGTGTTGTGAGGCTTGAACATGACTGTTAAGGATTGAAAGATTTCCGTCTCGCCCGGCTCGATCTGAGGCGGGAGCCGCCAGTCGTCCGCGTAGCCGCGCGGCGTTGGCGCATCGCTCTTGACGAGGGTCAGGCGGTCGAGGACTTCACCGCTTTCCGCCCTTTTCTCCTCCACCCTGATAATCGGCGGATGCGGAAGCGGCGACCAATTCTCGCCACGCAGGCTACGCGGGTACTCGACCACAAAGCGGATTACCTCAATCGGCACGCGCCCAGCGTTACGCACGCCGAACCGCTGCCACGGCGTGCTCTGAAAGACTATGCCGTAGCGAGGCGTTCGGTTCTCGATTCGACTCAGTATAGCTTGCAGCGCACCCTGCAAGGCGCGCGAGAGGTTGTTGCGTTCCGTAGAGCGGTCCTGCTCTCCCGGCTCGGCGTAATATGTAAGAACTCGGCGGTGACGCAGGTCGAACGGCAAGTCTTCGATTCGCCCGTAAGCGGTGTTGAATACGCAGACGATGTTCTCCCATCCGAGGTGGTGAGCGGCGTATCCGAGTTCGATGAGCACGTTGGGGTTCGGACATGGCCGCCCCTGCATGCCGCTGTTAATGATTGAGACATCTGCGACGAAAATTAAGGCATTGTCAATCTTCCCGAAGATCGTGTTGGCAATCTCAGGCGTGCCTGACGTATCTTGCGTGTCGCGGTCAAGGTTCAATTCCGCCCGTAATTCCGCCTCACCTCTTACGGCATCGATAGCCTTATCGAGCGCGCGCTCAATGAAACCGCGATTGGTTGAGCTTGGCAGGTCGCTCTGCCATGAGTAAAAAACTGTTGTCCGTACTTCTGATTGCAACTTCTATTTCCTTTATCAGGGCTTATTCTTAATTTAGGTCCCAACAAAGTAGTACACTGCCTCACTCGGCGTTAGCAAACTCATTTCAGCAGCTTCTGCGCAACCTCAAAGTAAGGCAGCTTACCCCATTGCCCTTTGTCGCCGACAATATAGAAACGGTCTTTGGCCCGCGTCGCCGCGACGTTCAGGATATTCGGCTTACCCGCCGCCCACGCGGCTGCGCCTTCTCCTTCCCATGACCTGTCAGCGCCGAGCACAAGTATGACATTGCTTGCCTGTTTACCCTGAAAGGTGTGTACAGTGCCGATAGAGTTTTCGATCCAGTTATTTATTTGATCGGATTTATACTTGCCTCTCGGCAACCATTCGGAGATTCGCTTTCTGAGCAGAGCCTTTAGCTTAATGCCAACTATCTTGAAGGGCGATATGACATAAATGCTTGGGAGCGACTGCGAGGCCCCGAAGATGCTGGCAATCATATCAACTGCCTTTTCACCTTGCGTAGGCACCCACTGTTTTTCCTCGCAGTCACCCCTGACATCCATCCAACGGCTCTCGCCAAGCGGGAAGCTGCGCTCGTTTACGATGCGATCAGTGGCGTTAATCATCCTGCCGTCGTAGGCGATGAGGTTTGCGAGTTCGAACATCGGGCTTAAGCATCGGCGATGCACCCGCAAAGGGCAACCGATCCATCTATCGGCGTCGCTTTCACTGTTTTCTTCCAAACGGACGCTGGCCCCGAAGCGGTTAACGTGATCAGCCAGTTCCTGCGCCGACTGACCGCGCCTAAGCGAGGTCGGCGGGCACCAATGGCGAGTCAGCTTGAAATGATCAAGCAGATAATCGGCGACCCCATCTTCTACGGTGAACACAGGCTCGATTTGCAGCGGATCACCGACCACCACGGCACGTTGCGCCCGCCACAACGCGCCCACGGCAGCCTGCGGAGCGGCTTGCCCGGCCTCGTCAATCATCACCCAGCCGAACGCCTCTCGCTTCATGTCGCGAAACATGCGCCCCACCGCCGCAAAGGTTGTAGAGACGACAGGCACTACAAGAAAGAAGGTTTGCCATAAGTATCGCAGTTGATTTTCCTGATCGGTAAACGATAGCGGCTTGCCGAGAGCCTTATCAGACCAGACGCCGAGATTGAAACGAATTTGGCTGCGAGCGGCTGTGATGAAAGCTTCGTGTAAATCCAACGCGCAAAGAAATAGTTCCGTTCGCTTGCGGTTAAGCGTCGCGTCTACCCAAGGCGTTTTCCCTTGTATTTGCTCTTCGCTGTGCGCCCACCATTCGTCGCCGCCGAAGGCGTCACCGAGTTCAGCCCTCCCGCGCCTACAGATTTCATCGTTTGAGTCGAACTCGCTCTCGGCTTCGCCTTGCGCTAGAGCAGTCTGTCGGGATAACTCTACGGATTCCTTACGTCGCTCGGCTGCCTGCTCGTATTGCTTCTTCCGCTCGTCTAAACGGGCGCTGGCTTCTTCGAGCGCCTTCTGCGCTTTCGCCATTTTCTCGTTATACAGCCGTACCTTCTCGATCTTCAGCAAATACGATAGCGCGATTAACAATCCGATGGGTTTACCTCGTGCGATAGACTCAACGTTATCAACGCAGTCCTTAAAGGAGGAGCGAGCGTTATTGAGTTCCCGTTCGGCTTCTTGCTCTGCCCGACCAGCCTCTTCAAGTTGCTTTGCCACATTTTCGGCTGTCGTGCGAGCGGCGTCTCTAGTTTGGCACAAACTGCTTTCTTGCGCGGCGGCGACCGCGTACTTCTCCCGCGCGTCGAGAATATCAACGACACGCTGCCGTGCTTCCGTGAACCTTTCTTTTGCCTTATGCCACCGCGCAAGATCGTCAACAGGGCTGGATCTCGCGAATAAATGGCCTCTCATGCTGATCGCACTTTCATCGATTTCACCATCGAGCGCATTATCTTCAGCATAGGCCCAGAAGCGACGCGCAAACGCGCGCCTGTTTCGCATATTGCCCAGTACGGCAGCCATCAATCCCCAAGGCTCTTCCCCGCTCGACCCGCTTACTTGTTGAGCCACCCTAGTGAAGTAGGAGGCGGTTGAGTAGTACGAGTTATGAATGGCAGAGCGTGAGGGAATCTCTCGTGTGACGTTCTCGACCGCCCCGTTGTTGGAAGACGCCACTACGATCTCGAAGCCTATTATTTGTTCATGGGGTTTGTATACAGGGAAAGTCTTTTCGTCATCTAAGTATGTGACCGTGCCTGCCTTTTCGAACGCGGCAGATGGGTGCTCAAATTCGGCGAGACGTGCCGCACGCTCGACAACAATTGAGGCGATTAAATCTCGCAGCAAGGTCGTCTTGCCCGTTCCGGGCGGGCCGTTAACGGAGAAGAGCGGAGTTTCACTGAGCTTCGCGGCGGCAATGTTGACAGCAGCTTGTTGGGTCAACGAAAGCGTCTTCGCGTCATCGGAGGGCCAGCGACCCAACGGCAACCTCTGCGGCGAAAGCCAACGCTTTAACTCCTCACGCCCCGACCCGCCGAGAAAATCGATCCGGTTCGCCTGCCTTTGCCCACTTAAGTAACTCTTTAAGGCTTCGCCAACATTGCCCCGACTCATAGCGTCGCCGACTCGGCGTAGCTCATCGACGAATAGGCTGTTGAGGAGTTCCGATTCGGTGATCTGCTCTTCCTCGTCAACTGAGTCTGTGATTTGCTCGGTAGTAATGCCCGCCTCAATAGTCGTGCGGCTGCTTGACAGTGAATCATCATCTTCTGGCTCTGTTTCTGTGATGGCGTAGCGGGCCAAGGCGCGCAGGTCCTCCGGCTGCCAACCACTATGCTCGAACATGCCGCCAAGCAGGAGGCTCAACCCTGTAGAGTCAAGTTTGTAATCGTGTATCTCAAGAAATTCCGCGTACTCGTTGAACTCACGCCGGACTGCTGCGGTGTAAGAGTCGAAAGCCTCAATCCAATCCGAGTCGTTCAAGCCGACACGCAAATTAATATCACTTAAGTATCCGACCGCCCACGGAAAATGCGTCAGCGAAAGTGAATCAACTTGCAGACGGCCATGTTCGTTCACTTCAAAGCGCGCGAAACAACTTTCTTCAATAACGCGTTCCCGGTAATGTGGCTCTGTTCCCCCGAAAATCTGGCGAAGCTTCAGGTTAGCCTCGGTGACGCTGAATGCTCCCAGATAGACGGTGTAGCGATAGGCTTGGCCCGGATTCATTTTCAGGCTCGCTAAAACTCCCTCATTGATCCATGCGAGTCTTTGATCGTCTTCGCGGTTGACGATCACATATTTTGTGTTGCCGGTGGCTCTACGGAGGTTGAAAGGGACCAAATGCTCCACCACGTGCCAGAATCGCAAGACGCGCTCCGCTTCAGTGGCCTCCCTCGTATCTGTCCCTTCATTTGTTTCGGTAACGGATACGCCTGCCGGGGAGGATGAAGGCTGAGCGTTGACAGTCCTTAAAACTCTCTGGAATTCCAACGGGCGAGCAGCGGGTGGTGCCGCCACTGTTAAAGCTAGCTTTCCATCGGCTGTGTCTCGGACGTCAGAAACCACGGCTTCTTGTGGGGATTTAATATTAGGCAGGCGCTGTGTTGAGCTTAGCTGCATCGCAATGGTGAACGGTTGAGCAGCTAGTCGGAGTTCGTACGCAAACTCCATCGCATTGCCTTGACGTTTATTCGGGTCTCTGGCGAGCGCACGCATAATCGCTTGTTCGACATCAGCAGGTACGCTGACATATTTCGCTAAAGGCGGTGGCTCTTTTGTGAGACGATCTACGAGAAGTTGTTCCAGCGAACTCGCCGAGTAAGGATGTATGCCAGCGAGCATCTCATAAAGTATCAAGCCTAGACTATAAACGTCCGTTGCAGCATCAAGCAGCTCACCTTGCAGTTGTTCGGGCGACATGTAAGGCAGCGTGCCCATGACCGCGTGCGTCTCGGTAAGCGTTTGTCCGCGTGGCAAATCTCGTAACTTGGCGATGCCGAAATCAACGACCTTCACCGATTCACGCTCGCGATCCGCGCTCTGCGGTTGGACGATCAGGTTTTCGGGTTTGAGATCGCGATGAAGAATGTTGCGGCGGTGTGCAGCGGCAACCCCGGCGCAAGTCTCGTGAATGATCGCGAGCGCCCGCTCAAGGCTTAGGCGGCCTTCCCTCTCCAAAACGCAGCGTAGGCTCGTCCCCTCAAGCCACTCCATAACGATGAAGGCGGGCGAGTCGCCAACGCTTCTTGCGTGGTAATCATAAATCGCCACAACGTTGGGATGGCGCACCATCGCGGCAGCCTGCGCCTCGCGGTGAAAACGTTCGGCGGCTGTCCGGTCAGCAGCATACTTGTCATGAAGCAGTTTGACGGCGACTACATCGCCGATCTCCTGTCTACGCGCACGGTAGACTAGACCCATGCCGCCTCCGCCAAGCGAATCGAGAATCAAGTATTTACCTTTGAGCGTGCGTCCGATCCACGTATCGGTTGAAGGCGTGTTGTCCGGTGATGGTTCTGTTTGAAAAGTTGGTTCCATTGAGATTGAGGTAGAGGAAGATCTCTTGTGAGAATTCGCAATCTTAACTGACTTTACGGGAGCGTATTAACATAGCCCACAACTTTTGGCAACAACAGTAAGACGACGACACTGGCGTTACGCCCGTAAGCAAAGCTGGCCCTTTTATCAACCACTATTATCCTCACTGCCTCATGTAAGTCTTAGCCGTAAGTTTTCAGGCACTTCATTTGGGTTGTATTATTTCTCTATCAACGAGCCACTTTTCCAACACCGGCGGGATTGTTTCTTCAGGTCTTTGGGTATCGAAAGACTGGTACAAACGTCCGGTGAGGTCGCTATGCAGCGCGGTAAGGGTTGAGTCTTTGAGCAGGCAGATCGGTTTGCCTTGCGCCATCATATACCCGACCTCCATCGACACGTTTGGATTGAATTCATTTGTGCTCAGGCGCTCAAACACAGCGATCCCGAACGAGCACCCGTGCATGTATGTGCGGACGTTAGGTAAAAGCTCTTCCGCATAAGTCTTGTTATCGGCGCGTAAAGCCTTAATGCCATGACGGGCGCATACATCTTCAATGGCCTTGAATATACGCTCGTGCAAGCCTGTGTTCTCGAACCGCATTACGACAAAGGCGCAGTGCTGCGGGATAGGATGATCCTTGAGGAATCGCTCAAGAGAAGGCTTCAGCTCTTCAAATTCCAATAAGGTCATAACTGAACCTATATCTGCCGTTTTGATGGTAAATATTACGTAGGTGTCTTTCTTAGTCTCACCGAAAAACTCTCTCGGCTCGTTATCGAATTCGGGGACGATCTTGATGCGCCCTTTCATCCACTCAATTGAGCTTAGAAAATCGCCAAAGTGTCCTTTCAGTCCATCAAGGTCAACAAGCCAATAATCGGACAAAACGGTGCTCGGTCTCAGCCAGTCAATCTTGTTTGTCTTGAGTCCATTTGCTACTGCATTCATCGCACCCTTTTTCTTCAAGCGGGACGGGAAGATAAAACCTATAGTAACTCCTTTCACGTCTCCCGAAGCTTCGGGCTGCCAGTCAGCGGCGTCCGCGATCTGCCAGTGAATATCTCCTGATAGGGCGAACTTTGCGGTCATGTGCTTCATTCTATCCATTTTGATTTTTGCCTACGGATAAAAACGCTTAATAACTGAAAGTAAGACCCAATCCGTTCAGAATCGCCGTTACCCGACAGTTTTACCTTATTAGATATTGCACAGTCACCTTTTTGCACCGAAGTAAGCGCCGGGCAGAAGTGCGGCAATACACGAAGGCAATGTCTAGTTGCTCTTGTCTGCCGCTGCTGAGGTTGGGGCCGATGACGCCAACGGAAGACCAGCGTTCAAGGCCGGATTGTTTGGGAAAAGAAGGAATGCCGTTAACGCTGCTTTAGCGACATCGCTTTCCGGGTCAGAGTTGACGTGATTACGGTAAGAGTCTATCTCATCCCACTCACCGATAGTCGTGCATCCTCCATGTACAAGCGTAGAGCGCAGGTCAAAGAGCCTGTCGGCACGATATTCCCAAAGTGGGTCTGTCGGGAAGACCTGCTTGAGACCGTGGCTGATAGTTTTCTCAACTCTATGGCGCTCGCCGAATAGCGCGTCCAAAGTGATGTAGAAGTAGAGAAAACTTTCCAGATCGCTCGCGACGACGGCGCGATTGAGGAACTGCGAGGCGGCAGTGCATCTCTGTTTTATAGCCTCTTCGGAGGCTCGAAAGCGTGTGTACCAATCCTTCAAGCCGTCTATGTCATGTTGGGATAAATCAAACTCGCTCAGTATCGGAGGGAATATTCGCCCAATCGGAGCGATCATTTCTGTGAATGGGGTCGCACTACCCTGAGAGGGGAATTGGACGGAATAGGTATGCAGCCCGGCCATACTATGGTTCAACACAGCACGATCAGATTGGTAAAGAACCGAGAAAAGCACGGAGATGAAGGTGCGCATTCTCCGCCGGGCTAAGTCTCTGGCCGACTCCTCAGTTCCTGCCGCTACCTCGCAGGTGAGCCATGTCATGGGCAAGTCTCGTATGGAGTTTTTGAAATTAGTCTTTGCGGTGCCACCGATGGTTGGATCCCAATCAGACTGAATACGGTACTGCGAAGCAAGCTGCTGCCACCTAATCCTATCATCCGGGGTAATTAGATGCAGGCCATCGAATCCTATGTCTACAGATGAAGACTTGATCTTAATCAACGGATAGATAATAAGCCACTTGGAGATGGAAGACGAGAGTGTTGAATAAATCTTATCCCATAGCTGTTCGGCAAATTGATTGACGTTGGTGAGCGCCCTTGCCTCAAAAAGAGTATTGACCGCCCCACCGAAAGATTTCCGAAACTCAAACAAGTTACTGTTTAGGGCATTATCTTGGAGTACGTCCTCGATGGTTTTAGCCAGAGAGTTACGATTCCCGTCTTGCAGGTTGGGATCGAGCCTCACTGCCATCTCCGCTATCTCTTCAGCGAGCTTTCGACTGCGTGCCGTAATCCACCAGTTAAGATATATGCCACTCACTCTGAAGGGGTTTGGGGGATTGCCGTCCCCGCCGCGAAACTGGCTTAAATAGCCCGACCCGTCGGCTGGCTCTCGGAGATATATGCTCTTCGTTAAGGCGATAACATGCCCAAGTATTTTCTTATCCTTTGCCAAACCGCTCTCCCTATCAAGTTGTGATTATTTCAGGCCATATTACCATCCCGGCACGTAAATATTCATCGGGACTGCGCGGGAGATAAAGGAATGTATAGCCGTGTCTTGATCCCCTGCCTACCCTCATTGCCCGCCTTATTTGAAGAATGGTTGAGATTTGAGAAAGGGCACCGTTTGACACGTGCTCCTTATTCTTCGGTTTCCTTATAATCTTACTTCTCATCTGATCCGGGTTACGGATGTACGCGCGTCCACCAGCCGTTTTCTCTCATCACTAAGCAGTCGCCACCCACTTGACACATCCACAGTCGTCAAGTTTCATAAGAATTGCTTTTCCGAGCAAGCGTTACTGAAGGCTTGCTCGCTGTGTCGCCTTCTATTAAGGAAGGTAAAAAGAATCTACCAACTCGTGGTGCGGGGAGTCTGGTTGTTTTCGTCTTTGCGAGGAAAGATATGAACCCGTACCTTATACTTGGCGGCGTCTTCCTGCCGCACTACCTGCTTTCGAACCCGCACATTTCCCACGGGGCAAAGCTCATCTATAGCTTACTGATTGAGAAGATCGATCATAAGGGTGAGACTTTAACGAGCATTCCTATTTTGGCAAACGCCGTTGCTGACGAAGACCAGTCAGTCCTAGGATTCATCACTGAACTTGAAAGGGCTAAGTACATTAAAGTCCAGCGGCACCCGGCGGATACAAACTTTATTCGCTGTTACTTTCCGCGCCCTGCTTGGGTGAGACCGAATGATGCTTATCAAAGGAGGGCAAATAGAGATCATAAACGTAGAGTTGATAAGCCAAAGTCTAAACCCGCTTCACGGCATAGCCGTGATACCTGCATCAAGTATGCTTTCGCATGTCAGAAAGCGAAAGGTCGCATTAACGATCCTTTTGCCTTTGCCAATCATCTCTACTGCACCGGAGCACAAGATGCTGAAATTGACCGATACCTCGCAGCGCAACAGGACAAAGCTCACGCAGCCTGATGCTCAAAGTCACCGGGGGTCACTACTTATCAAGCACGCTAGTTATGGTATGTGTAATTAAGTCGGAAAGGATTTGTAAGGAAGGCAATATCACACCCGGACGTGATTAAGTTTCACAAGAGATAGCGTCACAGCATGGAGTGCTCTTTTGTCGGGCAGAGCGGCTCCGCTTACTCCTCCGGCCAGCCGTCACTGGCACGGCTTCGTATCCCGCATTATTGATTGCCTCACGTAATTTGGCGATTGTTACTTTCTGATCGTCGTACTTAATCCACGCTTCACCTCGCGCGTAGCTGACGCGTGCTTCACTTACTCCTTCGGTATTTTTGAGCGCCTTCTCAAGCGATGCGGCGTAACCGCCGCAGGTCATCCCCTTAACTTGAATGGTGACGGTTCTGGTCGCGGCTAAGACTGTGCTTGCGCTGAGCGCAAGTATGACGCTAAGTATCATCCCAATAACAACCTGTCTTTTGCACATTTCTTTTTACCCTTCCGGCAATTACTTTGTTTGCTGATGCAGTTTTCTAAGCTCGGCGGTGAGCTTATCGGCATCAAGCTCTTGCCCTCCCGGCAGCCCGACTTGATCCATGAAGAAAGTTGGCGCGGGCACCTCATCCTTCCACTCAACGTCGCGCCCGAAGACGTAGTACACGTCCCACGCGGTCTGATCGCCTTCGAGTTTCAGCACTCGACCGTAGGCTTTGACCAACTCGCCTTCGCCGTCCCAATAGTGGCTCACTCGCTCGTCTGGCAGCCGCTTCGTCGCGCGGCCTACTGCTATTTTGAAGTCGGACATGATAATCGAGGCCCACACGGCGTAGACTCTTACGTCAGGCTCTTTAACTTGGCCGAGCACTCTTTCGACTTCGGAGGCCCCCCGAAGACAACCCGGTCAAGTAGGGGAGAGCACCAACAGGAGCCGCACCTTGCCTTTATCCTGATTGAACTGCGCGCGCAGATTGTTCAGGTCAGTCGAGTATGGCCTTCCACCTCTCAGGAACAGGTATCCTCCCAAGGCGATCAGAGCCAACAGGGCGAGGCTCACGAGCAGTATCTTTTTGAGTTTGCGCTTCATGCTCTTAGGTCATTTCTTTTGTTGGAGCAGTTTGTTCATCTCTTCGGCCAACTTATCGCCGTCCAGCATTCGCTCCGGCGGCAGGCCATGTAGCTGGTGCATGTAATAAGCAGGGACAGGTGGCTCATTCTTCCATTCAGCGTCACGGCCATAAACGAAATAGACATCCCACGCCGGCTCGTCCATTTTCATTACGCGCTGGTACGCCTCTTTCGACTCGCCTTTGGCGTCCCAATAGTGACTCGCGCGCTCATCCTGTATCTTGGCGGTCGCTGCCGGAACTCTGTCTTCCTTATCAGCCGGAAGAGACGGCACCCACACGACGTAGACGCTCACATCCTTGTCTTTGATCTGCTCCAGTACGCTTTTGACTTCGGAGGCCCCCCGAACGACGCACGCCGGTCAAGTAGGCGAGAGCAGCGTCACCAGTCGCACTTTACCCTTGTCGCGGTTGAAGCTGGCGCGCAATTCCCCAAGGTCTTTCGAGTAGGGGCGCGGGCTCTGGCTCGGCGTCGGAGTGGATTGTGCTGTTTCACTCACTTTCTGCTCACTCGGTGCATTCTGCTGCACGCTACCCGAAGAAGAGCACCCGACCCACAAGGCGAGTGTCAGCAGTAACAGCCATAAGCTTTTGTACTTCATAGTAACTCTCCATGCCGGTTATGTTTGCTCCACCAATTCGACACTCTCAGCCATCAGCCGCTTGACCGCCTTGTTCACTTCCCCAAGACAACATGCGCCCGATGGGTTTCTCGCCGGGCAGGCGCACATCTTTTGTTTTATAAGCGCCGCGATGCGTTCGGGGATTGAAGTGCGTCCCGTGCTCATGATCTCTTCGCGCGCGTCCGATTCGTCGAAGCCGAAGCAGTAGCAGAGCGGTATCTCGCCATCACGTTCTTTCAGCCCGATCCTCACGCGTAGATCATCTGTCGTGAATATCTGATTACTCTTCTCGGTGAAGTAGACCACCCGGCAGTCTGCTGCGGAGCAGAAGCGGTACTCGGCATCATTAGCGCGGTCGAGTACATCTGGTTTGAGCATCAGGAGCACTGTTTTGAGTGTTACGGGGCGGCTCGCTCCACCGCAAGAAGGGCAGCCGCGTCGAGGGTCGTCCTGCGGTGCTGGCGCGTTCTCCGGGTCAATGGTCAGTGATTCTTCCACATTCACCGGAGTTTTATTTAAGCAACAGTCGGTCGTTTCCATCTCACTGCTCCACCTTGTAACCTGTCTCGTTGATAGCGTCTCTAAGTTTCTCAGGCGTGATGACGCTCGGATCGTAGACGACCACCGCTTCGCTGCGGTCATAGCTCACTTCGGCGCTTTTGACTCCGGGCGTGCGTTCTAATGCCACTTTGATGGTTGTCTCGCAGCCCGCGCAGGTCATGCCGCTGACTTTGAATGTCACCTGTTGTTGCGAATTTGCGGGAAGAGCATTTTGTGGGTTCGGGCTGCCGCTCACTCGTCGCACAAGTGCGCCAGCGTAGTAGGGCGATAGAGCGAAGGCCAGCACCGCGACCGCAGCGATCCATAATCCGATACGGCTCGCACGACTGACGGGCTTCGTGGCACAGGCTTCTCCGGGCGCGCACGCCTCACGGCGGAAGTAGGCGCGATAAAAGCCGAAGGCCAAGAGCAGCACTGCCGCGCCTAGAAGATATGGCCGAGCGGACTCGAAAGCGGTGGCCGCCCCGAAGGTGCCCAATCCGAGCACCACGAAGAGCAACGGCCCGATGCAGCAGAGGCTGGCGGCGAACGCGGCTATGACGGCCCCGCCGGTCGCCAATTTCTCTTTCTTCATTTCATTGCCTTCTTACTTCTTTTGGCTGATGAACGCGAAGGTCGAGTGATTTCCACGACCACCGGACAAGCGGCCTCTTCACCATGATCATTCAACTCCCTTTCGCAGGCGGCGAGGTGTCGTGCCAGCGTGCCACGGAATTCCTTCATGGCTTTTATGCGCTCGTCCAGTTCCGTGAGCTTGGCGCGCAACAGGTCGCGTACACCCCGACATTCGTTTGCGCCGCCACCGGTTTGCAGCAGTTCCTTGATCTCGTTGAGCGAGAGCCCGATGTCCTGAGCCTGCTTGATGAAACTAATACGCCCGACCGCATCCGGCGCGAACAGACGGAAGCCTCCCGTCGAGCGGGAGGCGCGTGGGAGCAATCCCCGGCGCTCGTAATAACGAACCGTGTCAATGCTGACGCCGGCTCGCGCCGCCAAATCACCAATTCGAAGCTCAAACTGCGCCATTTTGGCTCGCCGCTCCTTAATCCCGCGTCACAAGCAATAAGTATAGCCTCTGGAGCTAAGTCCAGAGTCAAGCGAAATCTACGAGCTCAGGGAGAGGCATTTGGTCGAATTCCGGAAAATCAGTGCTAAAGACGCTAATAAAACCTGATAGCTGACAGTTATATTGATGAGGTTATGCAGGTTGAGGTTTGGTCTCAGTAGTCAAGACTTCCAAACGTTGAAACGCCTCGTGGTGGCCTTCCCAAGAGAATAGCTCAGGGTGAATGAGGTGAGCCAGAAGTTTCGTCCCTTCCACAACTCTCGGCCCCGGACGCGCGAAATAAGAGTTCGCATCCACGGCATAGACTCTACCTTGACGCACCGCCGGAAGATCAGACCATCCGGGATAGGAGAAGAGCTGCGATGACTGCTCAAGCACTTTGTCCAGATTGAGGCCGCACGGCATGATGACGAGAACTTCCGGTGCCCATTTCAAAACCTCATCCCAAGGGATGCGCACCGAATCCGCCCCCTCACGAGCGAGAGCGTCCACGCCGCCTGCGACCTTCACCATCTCCGGCACCCAATGCCCGCCGCAGTACACCGGATCAAGCCACTCCATGCAGAATACGCGAGGGCGAGACGGTAAATCGCGCGTTATCTCCGCTATCTTCTCTAATCGGTCGCGGCCTGCGGCAATCAACTCTTCGGCCTCTTGCATGCGACCTGTCAGCTTGCCTAGATCACGCACGTTCGCTGCGATCTCTGACAGCGATTTTGGCGTCATCCACAGGATGTGCGGCTTCTGAGGTAGTGACTTTAGGAGTTGAGATACTTCGTTGCCTGACGGCGCGCAGACCTGACACAAGTCTTGAGTGAGAATCAAGTCCGGCTGAAGTTCCTGCAAAAGCTTCTCGTCCACTTGGTAGAGGCTCAGGCCATCCCGAATCCTCTCCGCGACCGCCTCATCTATTTCCCGCTGGCTCATCCTTTCCACGGGAAGGAAGCTCCGAACGACGATGGGTTTTCCTTTGACCTCCAATGGATAGTCGCACTCATGTGTGATGCCTACCAATCGGTCGCCCAAGCCCAAAGCGCAGACCATCTCAGTGGCCGAGGGTAGAAATGAAACGATGCGTTCTGCTGTAATCATTATCTCTTCCAGTCTTTATGGCTTCGTTGCCGCAACGGGCATCTGAAACTGAGCATCGTTAACGGGTACATTTGCCTTGATCTCGGTGAACATGCGCGTGGAGCTATAGTACGTGTCGATCTCGGAGATACGAATGGTGAACGGTAACTTAACGCCGCCCACGTCGCGGTAGTCTTCATAATCAATCTGTTCGGGAATGGGCACGAGGATGGTGGGAGTCAGCTCCTGCTGTCGCACAAGCAGTCCGCTCTCGGTGTCGAAATAGTATCTTTCGATTGTGCCATCCGGTTTCGTTAGGCGCAACACGTAAGCGTCCCGCTCATTGATTTTCGTCGTGCCGTTGAAGGTGAACGCGGCAAACGGCTCTTTAATCTTGATGGGCGCATACGTCAAAGCAGTGCTCTGCAAGGCGGCGAGTTCTGCGTCGGACGCTGTGTGCTGGCCGTTCGGGTTCTTGATCCAACCTTGCGCGCCGCTGAAGGCTTGAATGATCGGGGTCTGCTCCGGGACGTTGATGACGATGCGAAACTTGTCCGCACCCTTAGTCATAATTTCAATCGGCCACTTGCGATCTTGCGACGCCTCACGCGTGCCCTTGAACATAATCGTCTGAACTTTTGCGATGGCTGCGCGCCCGCCCACAGCTTCGACGTATTTTTTCAAAATCTCTTCCGGCGTCGGCCTCACGGGGGCAGCGACGGGCGCACCCGCGACGACGGGTGTAGCCGGGGCGTCTTCGTGCCCGGAGACGGTCAAAGGCAGAGGTGGCAAGCGCGGCCCCCCGCGCGTGCCGCGATGGCAGGTATAGCAGGTGACGCCATAGCCGCCGAGCGCCTCTAGATTATTCTTGTTGATGTCGAGCGTCATGCGCATCATCTGTCGCGCGACTCGTTTATGCTCCTTATCGTCGCTCTCCCAAATCCACTTCGCCTCGCCGCCCGCCGGGGCTGCCTGTTTCACATGGCAATAGTCGCACTTGACGCCGAGTGACGCCGCCACGAAGTTCATCACCGGAAATAACTGCGACTCCGGGAGACCTTTCAGCACTTGTATGTTCTTGCGTGTCTGCTCGACCGGCAGATTGCCCTGCCCGCCTTGCGCATCGGCGCGTCGCATCCAGTTGGTGAGGGGAAGACACAGGCAGAGGAAGATCACGAGACTTAAGCCACGCAGCACATTTCTTGGCGTCATCGAAATGGATTTCCTTTCTCGAACATCGAGGTGAAAAATGACGGAGAGAGGTGAACTTATATCAAATCCGGCGCGCGAAAGGTACTGCGAGAATTATTCCCCTATCAAGTAGATCATGACCGATTGAGAACTCTATTCGGTTAGGCGCTCAAGTGCTCGATCAGAATCTTACAACCGATTGCGATCAGGACAAGTCCGCCCAACACCTCGGCTCGCTTCGCCATTAAAGTACCCAATCGCTTTCCAAGCCACGCCGCTGGCAAACAGAGCGAGAACGTCACCGCCCCGATAGTAACTACGGTCATGAGCAACGGCACGCCTAGGAGCGAGAAGCTGATCCCGACGGCGAGCGCGTCAATGCTGGTAGCGACAGAGAGGAATAAAAGTCTTGAGATGACGAAGGGGTCACGCATCGTTTCGCCGCTGTCATCACGTCTGGACTCGTAAATCATCTTTGCGCCGATGAAACCAAGGAGCGCAAAGGCTATCCAATGATCGAGCGACTCGAACCAACCTCGAAAGGCGATCCCACCGGCGTAACCCACAGCGGGCATGAGCGCCTGAAAGAGGCCAAAGAAAAAAGCCATCTTGATGGCCTCCCACCAACCCACCCGGCGGGCGGAGGTGCTATTTGAGATAGAGGCGGCGACCGCATCCATTGACAGACCAAGGCCGATAACGAAAGCGAACCAGTAATTCATAGAGTTAATACATTCAAATCATAATTAATGGGTGTGGGTGTGAAACCCTGATGATCCGCGCCCTCGTCTCGTTTCTCAGCGGCACCCTTATTTCATGGCACACGCTTGCGATGTGGACTGCTGTGCGCTGCCGCCAGCCGCGTAAACAACACCGGCTAACGTGAGCACGAGGCCAACCACTAAAGTTTTCACTTTTTTCATTTCTGTATCTCCTGATTAGGTTGAAGTATTACTGCTTTAGCCAGCGAGAGATTCGCCGACCATTATCTTCAACATCTTTCTAAATCAGAAAGACACAGCACCGCAGATACGTCCCTCTGCGATCCGGGACGTGCGTCTTACCCGAAGGCCACCCTGTTAACGCCGGGATCACCGGCGCGAGTAAAGATTTATCATGCGTGAGAGCTATGTCCAGCGTATCTGCTACACGCGTCTTCCCGGCGGTGACTGCCCGTTGCCTCGCGAGAGGACAGCACGACATCGAATCATTTGATTGAGATGGCGTATCCGCGCAAGGTCTCTTATCTTCACTCGTCTGCGGACGGGGACGAGCGTACCCCGCGCTCATCGCACACGCCCCTGATTCATGGGACACTTGCGGCCCGGCGTTCATCGCGGCGGACGCACTCGTTGGGCGAACGACGAGACACACGACTCCGCCGAGCCAGAGCACAAGTGCTAAGGCAGCTAAGCGACGAACATCAAAGTGCGAACGCAAGCTCCTTATAATCCCTTCATCCTGATTCTCCGCCTTTTCGGTAGAGTATGACGAGAAACTATCAAACTCATTTATTCCTCAGCAGGTTTGTCTTCGACTGCCTTGAAGCCTGTGCTGTTGATGACTTCACGCAGCTTGGCTTCCGTGACCTTCTGGTCGTCGTACTGGATGACCGCTTCGCCTTTCGCGTCGCTGACTTCCACCTTCTCAACTCCATCGGTGGCTTTCAACGCTTTGGTAACGGAAGCCGAGCACATCTTACAGTGCATCCCCTCCACCCGAATCGTGATGGTCTTGGTCGCGGCAAAAGCACTGATTGTGCCGAGCGACAGGACGAGGATTACCGCTAAAAGGGCGGGGACTCTAATTTTTCGCATTCTCTATATCTCCTTCGAGTTTGGGGTTGATGAAAACCGGATCAGAATTGCTTCAGACGCACATTCTATATCCGGGGCTTACTTGAGCAAAGGTTTTATCTTCTGCTCGAACTCTTCCGGCAGAAGGATGCCCTCGATCAGTTCCCTGAAATTTCCTTCTCGATCAATGATGACCGTGACGGGCAGCGTTTCGCTTTGATCAAAAAGAGTTTTTGTCTCTTTCGTGCCGAGGGCTACAGGGTAGTTGACTCGAAGCTTCCTGATGAAGCGGCGGACTTCTCCCGCCGTCTGAGGCGGGTAAGTGACTCCTATCACCTGTAGGCCGCGACTGCGATACTCCCTCTGCATCTTAATCAGATCAGGCATCTCTGCTCGGCAGGGCGGGCACCACGTCGCCCAAAAGTTAATGAGCACTACTTTACCTTTATAGTTACTCAGGCGAAGGTTGCGCCCCTGAAGGTCTTTGAGCGCCAAAGGCGGAGCTTTCTGCCCTGTCTGGCCGAAACTCAGAGAAGGTAGAGAGGCGAGCAATACTAGAAGTACAAATCTTCTCACTGCTTCACTTCCTTAAAACAGATACCTGATGCCGAAGAGAACGTTCCTGTCGTTTTTGAGCACGAGCGCGCCTGTGTTGCGCACGACCGGAAACTGGTAGCTGCCTTCGATCACAAACTGAGGCGCAGCCGCATACTGGAGTCCGGGCGCAAGGTAATACTCGGTTGACTTACTTCCCTGCACTTCCAGATCACCAAGACGCCCCATTCCTCTATGGACAAAGGTCGTCTCAAGAATGACGAATAGCTCTTTGCCGGGAGCATCATAGTTGCGAGGCAACAGAACATACTCCAGATCGGTGCTGACGCGCAGTTCGTGGCCCATCCTGAACCCATCACGCTCGGAGCGCAGGATGCCCTCTGCATTGCCTCCGAAGATAACTCTCCCTCCGGCCTGTGAAAACGCAAGGTCGAAGTGAGGAGAGAGGCCGCCGTTGATAGGCGTGAGTTGCTGGCGGACGAAAGCAGGAGCATTCATTTGAGTCTCAGACGGCGCAGTCTTTTTGCCCGTTGGCAATTCCAAGCCGAATCGAAAGGCGGCTTGACGGTCGCCGTAGGTCTTGACAGTGCGGAAGAAGCGGTACTTACCCCACAGAGTAATGTTGCCTAAACCCACCCCCGCCCCGGAATTTACATTGTCGTCAAACGAGGTGCGAGAGACCGGGACTTCCACCTCCAACTGGAGTCTTGGCGTGGGCGTGTAGGAAACGCTCAGGTCTAACATCTGGCGATTGACTTCCAAATCACCGAGATGTTGTTTGATCAGGTAAAGGCGCGGCGTCACCGCACCTCCCTTGTAAACGGTCAGCCCCGGCGAAGTCACACGGATCGGGGCCAGCGGCGCGGGTTGAACCGGCATCTCCAAACTCAGGAGCGAACCAGAAAAAGGACTCGGCTCTGAAGTATCGAAGCTCGCTTGCGTGAACATCGAAGCAGATGTTTGATTGTAATCCCCTGCTCTAGCAGTAGCTGGTTGAGGCGCGCTTTCCGCCTTCTTAAGGGTGCGCGGCGAGATTACTTCTCTCGCTGCTGTGGCCGCGCCCACAGTCTTCCAGTCACCTGTAATTTCAACCCGCGTGTCCGAGGTTGCCTCGGCCATCACTTGCTCAAGGTTTGCACCCTCAAGAGCGAAACGCTGTCCTGAAGGATCAACGACCACGACCCAACCATTACCCTCGCGCAGGAGTGTACCGACGACGCTTATCTCCGCCGTGTCGAGCGTGTAGCCAGCTTTCTTGAGCGTGGCTTTCAGTGCTTCAAAGGAAACCTGCTTATCGGGCTTCGGCGTGAACACACCGATCCCCTTCTTGATGTCGGTAAGTTGAATCTCTTTCAGTTTCGGTGCGTAATCGAGACGGCTCACGGCCTTCTGAATGTTGAAGATTCAATTGCCGCACAGGTAGCCTGCGATGTGCATCTGCACGCGCTTTACCTCAGCACGGGATGTACCTGCATTGCCAAAGAGCAGCACTAATCCAGCCAGAATAAGAATTAGATTTCTTCTTATCATTTCAATTTCCCTCCTTGCCTGTGCCCGCCGGGGGATGGCTCATTCCTGACATGTTCCCTCCGTGATTTCCGCCCGTTGACATGCGGCCCAAACGGAAGCGGACGAAGAAATGGTAGGAGGTCGGGTTGTTGCCGTAAACGGAATCAAGCACGGGCGGCTTGGAATAGAAGGTGACATCGCCTCCGAGCGCGACCGTGAACTTATCTGTCTCCCATACGTCGCGCGCCGCGCCGAAGGTGTAAGCCCCGATGCGAAATATAGGATGGGCGTCGGTGATGCCTAGACGCAGGCGATCTGCGCTGTCAAGCAGTCCATTCTTATCAACTAGCTCCAGCCTCGTGTAGAGGTAGTTTCGGTTCATGAACTGAAGCGTTGATTCCGCCGTGTAGCCGTTCAATGTTGACGGCTCATCATCGTGGTTCTCACGGTTGCGTCCCCAAATAAGTGTCGTCGCCCAATTCCCGCGCTTCAATGGCTTGTTGTAGCTAATTGAGGCCGTCGTGCGGCGCACGTCGCCCGGCTCCAAAGCTTCCGGGTTCTTCAAGAGTCCGTAGCTCACCTGCGCCGCCCAATTACGGTTTGGCGCAAACTGCACGCGGAAGGAGCGCGAGTTCCAAGGGTTGAACTCGAAGTCGTAGCGATTCTCGTCCGGCTCCCGCCCGTTGAAGACGGAGCCTTCGACTTTGAACCAGCGGTAAGTAAACCCGGTCGTGAAGACGCCGAATGAGATGTGCGTCGAATCCTGCAAGTGATGCGCGAGCGGGGCCGATGGATTCTCCGCAGACGAAGCGCGGTGCATGAAAGCGACGGGGCCGAGCGCAGGCTCTGCCGGAAAGCCAAGGTAAGCGAACCACGACCCGCGCTCCCCGATGGGCACCGTGTAAGAGGCTGAAAGCGTCATGAAGAGGTCGTGCGGGTGCTGCTTATCACGTAGGGGCTGTCCCTTGTATGTCTCGCCGGTCTGGAAAAGCTCAGGGGATCCGCCCCCTGAGAGCGTCAAAGGCTCAAGGCTGAACATGCTGCGCAGGTCGAGTGTGCCCCGTCCCACACGGCGCGAGGCCATCGCCATCAGCCAGTTCTGCGACTCGAACTTCGTCACGCCGCGCGGGCCGCCCTGAGAGTTTACGCCGATTTTCGCCTCACCGTGGAGCATGACCATCCAGTCGCCTTTCTGCCAGTGAAGCATGTGCATGGGCGTGGAGGCGGGCTGCCACATCGTGCCGGAGCCTGAGTTCGACGTGATTGTGCCGTTGCTGCCCATCTCCATTCCCGGCATATTCATCCCCGCCATGCCTGCTGGTTGCCCCTCTCCAGTAGGGGCGCTCATGTCCATACTGCTCATGTCATGCTTATGCGGCGTCGCAGCGGCAGGCTGCGGCTGGCTCACCGTCGGCGCTGGTGTAACCTGCGCCGGCATGTCCATCTTCTCCGGGGCTGGCGCAGCCACAGGTGCGTTTGTTCCCGAAGGCATGTCCATGTGCTTATGAACATCTGCCGGGGCTGGCGCGGGCTTCGGCGCAGGCTGTGGCGTTGGTGCAGGAGTAGCCGCAGGCGTAGACGCTTCCGCCTCTTCCGTTTCCTCTACCTCTGTAGGCTTTGGTACGGCCTGAGTTGGCTGTCTTTTCTTAGTCGTTGCTGCTTTCGCTCTCGGCTTTGGTTTTGGCTTGGGTTTGCTCATGCCGGGCATGTTCTTCATGTCGTGCCCTTCATGTTGTGCCCATGTTGGGGTCGCCGCAAAGAAAAGTAAAACGGCGAATGCAAGCGCGTAGAGATGTGCGCGTAGAATTGACTTATTAGTAAACATGATTCCCCTCAAATAATTCCAAAGAGCAAAGAGCCTCAAAGAGACTGCTCCCTTACTCAATTCAAAACTTGGTCTGTTTTGTGAGCGCAGAGATGTGCGCTCCAGACCCTGTTTTAAGGCTGAAGGATTTGGGGTTGTTAAATAAGGAAAACGCTGATCAGGACGTGGCGCGAAGTTGTGGCTCCGGGTGGAGCGTGCTGTCTTGACGTGACCGGCGGAGCGAATGAAGGAGCAAGTGGCGCGATTGCTTTGAGCGCAGGCTTGAGGATCGCGCCCAAGTCTTGTTTCGATTGTTCCGCCCCACGGCTCGCAACGACAGGGGTGGGTGGAACTTCGGGCCGGCTCGCGCAACATGAAGCTAACGGTTGTTCGAGCGAGCCTACTTTATCCCCTGCGGCGCTCGGACGATTCTGCATGTCGCCCATCTCCATCCCCTCATGCGATGAAGAGGAGGTGGAGGCGTTCCCGGTCTCCATGGTGCAGCCGGGCATGTCCTTCATGTTCGGGCAGAAGGCCGCCGCAAGCACATGGCTCCAGCCGCTCACGAAGAGCAGGGAGATGACACAGATGAGAAGAAGTCGTTTCATCGAGATTCCCAAGCCGCCCTATTGTTACATGCCAATCGCTGATCGCGCAAAGGCAGCCGAAGCAAAAATAGTATAAACCCTGTACTCGAATCCAGAGTCAAGTGGTAATTTTCCAAGTCTGTAGATAATCCGGGTAATTGGCGACTTTAACCGCTATCCTGCCGATGTATTTAAGAAAGAAATCTGATATTCAAAAACCACTTGACCTTGGAATTAGTTCCAGCCTTTATACTATGCTTATGGTAAGCGCCCCTGCATCTTCGGATGGTTTTCTCTCTGGCGAGTTGGCTCGACTCGCAGGAGTTAGCACCGACACGCTTCGTCATTACGAGCGCAAGGGGGTGCTGCCTTTAGCACGTCGCCTGAACAACAACTACCGCAGGTATCCTGCTGATTCTCTCGACCGGGTGCGTCTGATTCGCAGGGCTCTGGCCGTCGGATTTACGCTCGACGAATTAGCCAGATTCCTGAAAGCACGCGACCGTGGACAGGCTCCCTGCCGTGAGGTACGCGCGCTGGCCGAGGAAAAGCTGACCGAAGTGGAGAGCCGCCTCAGCGAATTGCTAGCGGTTCGTGATGACCTGCGTGCAACGATTGTGGATTGGGATGAGCGCCTGAATGGGAAGAAGGCGGGTCAGCGCGCCGGGTTACTCGAAGCCCTCGCTAAACAGGAGACTGGCAGCTCAACCGCCAAGGCTTCTTCACGTAAACGAATTCCAAGAAAGAAGAGGAAATAAAATGAGAAAAAGTATCTATATCACTTTGGCAACACTTCTGGTTATTGTGGGTGCGACGGCGACAATTCACCTTAACGCGCAGCAGCAGGAATCCAAGCCTGAAAAGCCGATGGCCGCCTGCCCGATGATGAAAAAGCATGACCATGATATGGCAGGGATGAACAAGCGGGGCGATCAGGGGATGGGCTTTTCACAGGAGAAGACAACGCACCATTTCTACCTGACGAAGACCGGCGGAATCATTCAGGTGGAAGCCAATGATACGAAGGATACGGCGAGCAGGGATCAGATCAGAGAGCACCTCGGACACATCGCGATGATGTTTTCGGAGGGCAACTTCGACATCCCCATGTTCGTTCATAATCAGGTTCCACCCGGCGTACCCGAAATGAAACAACTCAAGACAGCCCTGAGCTATAAGCTCGAGGAGACCGAAAGAGATGGGCGCGTGATTATTTCTTCCAACAATCCGCAGGCCGTGTCAGCAGTTCAGGGCTTCCTGCGTTTCCAGATCACGGAACACGAGACGGGAGATCCGCTCGAAGTTGGTCGGAACTAGGAATCCCTCGTGATGCAGTTCTGAGCGTAGAACTTTAGATGTTGAAAATTTCGCGTGGCCGGACGCTCATCGGTTCCAGTTCGGCGAGAGCTTCTTGATCCACAGGCTCCCGACGATCTGAACGACTATCAGAATAAGATGAGCGCCCATCAGAAGCCACGCGGGCACAGAAGTCGTCCACGGTGGTACGCAGAGCACGAGCGCAGAAATCACTTCCGCGAAGCTGACATGCCTTTTAGCGACGCGGTGGTGGAAGAGGTGAAGCGCCTGCACTATGAGCAGCGCGAAGTATGTTGTCTGTGGGGTCAGCATCAGTGGCATGCCCCTTCGTCGCAGCAGGTCTCGCCACGGAGGGCTTCTACTCCCTCACGGGCAATAATCGGCACCATAACAAGCGCCGCAAGGGGATCAGCCCACCACCAATGAAAAAGCGCATTGAGCAATAGGCCACCAAGGAGGATCGCCGACAGGTATGCGCAAATGTCGGTCTGTCGCGAATCCGCATGAAGCGCGCGGCTGCTGATCTCAGCCGCCACTTTACGCTTCGCCCGCGCGAGCATCGGCATCACGGCGAGTGATAGAATGGAGAGCGCAATGCCGACGTAGCTCGCTTCCGGCGGCTCACGCAAGATGAGAGACTTTGCGGCATCAAAAGCGACGTAAGCTGCAAGGATCAGAAAGCTCATGCCGACGAGTTTCAACGCGATAGCTTCGCGTCGTTCAGAGTTCTCATCCGAATGTAACCTCCAGACGAGCACACCGCCCGATAAAGATTCCACGAACGAGTCGAAGCCGAAGCCGACGAGCGCGGCGCTGCCCGCGATGAGGCCGGAGCCGACCGCCACGATACCTTCGAGCATGTTCCAACCGATGGTGAGATACTCAAGCATGCGAGCACGCCGCACGCTCGCCGTGCGCGCATCCGCTTTTCCTATCGCCTGTGTGCTCATGCTCTTTAATCCCCCGCTACGGTTTGCCTCGAAAGTTTCAGACGATCTGCGGCCCATGCGCCCGTCAGCCACAGCGCACAGGCGGCCACCATCACGACCGAGAACCATTTCCCGTACATGCCCGTCGGCGAATAGATCTCTGTTGCTTCATGGATGGCGTCACTGTTAGGGAAAAGTCCAGCTTCTGAGAACTCGTGAAACGTGTAGATCGCCACCTGCGCCATAAAGAGCAGCAGATAGATGGCCGTCACCTGAAAGAACCGCTTGAGATTGATGAGGTGGCTAAAGCGCGCCCACAGCCAAGCCATAAGGATGGCTGCGCCGAGTCCAAGCACTGCCCCCGTGACGATCTGCGGGTCGTGGACTTGAAGCAGAAGGAGGGCCGTTTCCATGCCCTCGCGGGTGATCATCAAAAAGGCGAAGAGGAAGACTCCTGCGAAGGCCAATAACCTTGAAGAGCGCGTCGTGGCTGCGCCCAACCGTTTTTCCATGTTCTGCTTCATCCGGTGGCCTGTCCGCCACATGTGGATGACGAGTGAGACCACCATGATGATCGCGATTACGCCGAGGACGCCTTCGCGCAGGGATTCGATATTGAAGAAACGGTTAATGTAGTAGCCGATGTTCTCGCCGAATATTCCTGTCACCGTCTCGCTGTCCACACCATTGCTTAAGAGGTAAGCGAGAGCGGCGCTCGCGGCCACTGCCGCACCGACTGCCCAATAGATGGCTGGAGCGAGCCACTTCTGGTCGGTTTTTTTGAGGTAGGCGAGCATGATGGCGACGATCAGAAACGCCTCGAAGCCTTCCCTGAGCACGATGATGAATGTCTGGAGCATCTCTTATCTCTTAAAGTATGAGTTACAACAATTCCTCGACGTGGCGAAAGCCCTCGTCCAGAAGGTGAGCGATGTGCTCGTCATCCAAAGTGTAATAGGCGATCTTGCCCTCTTTGCGAAATTTGACGAGCTTCATTTGCCTGAGAGCGCGTAAGGAATGGGAGACGACCGATTGTGAGACCTCGAACAGGTTCGCCAGATCGCAGACGCATAGTTCTTCACGCGCGAGCGCGAAAGCAATGCGGACGCGCGTCGGGTCGCCCAAAATCTTGAAGGTCTCGGCAAGCGCGGCGACCGCTTCAACGGATTTCATCGCGGAGCGCACGCGCTTGACCTTACGCGCGTCGACGAACTCGATCTCGCAGGAGTCCGAGACTGTTTGTGTGGCCCGTGCTGCCATCACGCAGTCCTCCGAACGTATGAATGGTTGTTCATACGTTCAACTGTACGCTGCGAAGGTTTGTGGAGTCAAGCGGTAGGCGCGCTCGTCGAGAAATTCACTCTATCTTGATTTACGGAGTGAAAGTGACGGGCTTTGCTCCTACTACGATGCTTGTTGCTTCAGGAGCCCGCGCAGTTTCATCCGAGCCTTATGGAGTTGTGATTTCGAGGTGCCGACAGCAACATTCAGCATCCGCGCGATCTCTTCATGCTCGTGCCCTTCAACGTCGTGGAGCACGAAGACGGAACGATAGCCCGGTGGCAGTTGCGCGATGGCCCTATCGAGGGCGATGCGGTCAATCACAGGCATCTGGTTAGGATTCCCTGTGCCTACAACTGTCTGCTCCGGGGTCTCCCCTTCTTCGGTCGTCTTCTCCAGTTTTACACTGCGCTTACGGAAGTGCATCAAGACTTGATTGACCGTCAGGCGGTGCAGCCACGTTGTAAAGGCGGAGTCACCGCGAAAGCTTCCGATCTTGCGAAAGAGTTGGATGAAGGCTTCCTGCGTGAGGTCTTCAGCCTCCGAGACGTTCTGCGTCATGCGAAGGCACAAGGAATAGACACGCCGGTTGTGACGCTCGTAAAGCTCCTCGAAGGCCGATATGTCGCCTGCGGCGGCGGCGCGCGCCAAGGCGTGATCAGACTGCGTGCGCTCAGTCACAACTGTTGACCTCGCCCGTCCCGGACTTTGCAATAAAGGATAAGTTGCAGCGATTGCCATAATTTCTCTGACCACCTCCGGCGCAGGCTAAAGGTTCGCACGCACAAGCCCGCTCCTCATATAAACAAGGCAAACCGGATGCCGGATGTGAAGGGCACATTTACACCATTAAACCCCTCTTGGGCCTGACATTAGACTAATCCTTTGACCATATCAGTCACTCTCACACGAAAAGCGTATGACGGCCCTACAGTGCTGTAGTAAGCTTTCGAACCAGAGGAATCGCACGTCGGCTGTCCCGTCACCAATCTCATGAAAATCTTTTGGAAATACACAGGGATCGCCGTTGGCATTCAAATCCTTATTTTTGCGGTGGTGATAGCGATCACGAGCTTAACTGGACAAGATTCCATCTTGGGCGTCCTTCTGGTTTATCTCTATTTCCCGACCGTTTGGTTAATCAGCGCGTTGGGGAACTTCAAGGGAGAGTCGGCGATGATTAACCCAATCATGTACGGCGTCCCTTTAGGCATCCTGCTATATGGAGTCATCACGGGAGCGATCTTCAGCTACTTGAAAAGAGACAGAAAGCCTGTTTGAGTAAGCTGGAAATAGATGCGCGCCTCCCGTTCGACAATACTTTAACGCCCAACTCATTTCGGTATCTTGGAACAGTCCACCGGGGCATATTCCACACCCGTCTTCACGTGCTGCTCTTCAAACTTATTCTCCACTACCCACTGGCCCTTCTCTTTCCTGATGGTGGAGATCACATCCCCTTCGAGGCCCGCGCCATTCGTCCACTCTGTCCATTGATTGGCGGGCTCTTTATCTCCGATTGAGCGAGAGACTTTGGCCGTCAGGTAGGTGGTGCCCGTCCATTCGAGCCCGTTCAATTTATCCGCATCTGAGATTCCGTATGAAGAAACCTCAGCACCCGGCTCTTTCAACTCGTAGTAAACGTCCTTGCTAGGGCTTGGCGTGTTATCCCCGAAATGCTCTCGCCGGTAATAGGATTCTCCGCATCGGGTGAGCTTCGAGAGCCAGTATTTTTCAGCTTCCCTTTTGGCTTCACGCTTCAACGATGAGCCGCAAGACACAAAGAGGGAGAGAGCCGTCAACAGCAATGCCGTGTAGATTGTCTTGGCGTTTCTCATAATCGTAGTTTCCACTCTGAAGAGCCGACCAGCGCCCGCGATGAATCAGAGGTGCATCTCGAAGGCTGCACATTCTTTTCCTTCAACCTGTATCGTGGCATGCTCAATCTTGAATTTCGATGTGACGAGCTTTTGAATCGCGACGAGAACCTCGTCGTGCTGCGCGCCATCTTCGAGCACCGCATGCACGCTCAAGGCATTGACGCCCGAAGTCAGAGACCAGACGTGGAGGTCGTGAACTCCGGCAACCCCATTGATACCTCCGATGCCCTCCCTCACTGTCGCAAGGTTGATGTCCGACGGCGTGCCTTCAAGCAACACTCCGACGGCGTCGCGCAGGAGCATCCACGTGCGCGGCAGGATGAAGAGACCGATCCCTGCCGAGATGAGCGGGTCGGCGTAATACCAGCCCGTCGTCAGCATGATGATCCCGGCGATGATCACGCCGATGGAAGTCAGCATGTCTGACAGCACTTCAAAATACGCGCCCTTCATGTTCAAGCTCTCACGCGATCCGGCGCGCAGGATGAAGATTCCGACGATGTTGATGACGAGGCCGACTAAAGCTATGAGCAGCATCCCCGTGCTCTGCACTTCGGGCGGATTCCGAAACCGCTCATAAGCTTCGTAAAGGATGTAGAAGGAGATTCCGATCAGCACGACCGCGTTAGTGAGCGCGGCGAGAATCTCGACCCGGTAAAAACCGTAGGTGCGTTCCGGCGTCGCCGGTCGCTCGGCGAACCGGATGGCGAGAAGAGCGAGAGCGAGGCCCGCCACGTCCGTCAGCATGTGCCCGGCGTCCGCGAGAAGCGCAAGACTGTGTGTCAGCAACCCGCCGACGACTTCAGCCGCGAGGTAAGCGGTCGTCAATCCGAGGACTATGGCGAGCCGCCGTTTATTGCGACCAGCCGCCGTCGGCGCATGCGAGTGTCCATGTCCCATACTTTTCTCCTTAAGCTTCCCGGTGATTCTTCAATGGCGGCGTCTCGATGACCGAGTTGGCCGAGTCCCAAGTCTTCCTTCTCTTCGCGGCGGAGAAACGCGCCCGCCTTCGCTTCGTGACTTTGATTTCTTTTCCCTCGCCGTCCGTAAATCGCAACTCTCCCTCAGCCACGGCAGCTTCCGTCTCGTCTCCCACATGGACGCGCACGCGGTAGCGGCCACGCTTCGCGACGGTGAAGAGCGCGGGTGGGGTGTCGAGCACGAGCGCCGCACGATTGTCGAGCTTAGAGACGATGGCGAACACCTCGCCCCGCTCAATATCAAAGTGCATCTGATCCAGACTTGTTTCGTAGATTCGTACCTGAGAGATGGGGCCAACCTGCAAGTAGGAACCGGGACTAAGAGACCACTCAGCCCTCCCTGAAGTACCCGTCAAGATGAGGTCACCAGCAACGAGTTTTTGATTGACATGTAAAGGCTGCAATCCGGTCTCATTACGGTGCCGAAACCAGACCTCGCCATCCACACGCGAGACCTTTCCGGCGCTTGCCGAAATTACCTGTGATTGTGCGGAAGCCCTGAACGATACACAGAGAAAGACAAGCGCAAGGCAAGGTATGATGAGCCTCGTACCCGCCGTCCTTCTGCTACCGAGCGTTTTATTCTTTGGCTCCCGCATTCCTGAGTATCTCCACAACATCCTGATGGCCTTATGGCGACACGCGTCTTCATCAACTGACGGGTGAATTCCCACGTGTCCGTCTTTGCTCCCGCAACTTCCATTCTCGGCGCTGCCGCTCATACTCCTGACGCCGGCGTCTTGCCTCTTCCTGAATTCGCGCGTTGCGCCGTTGCTGCTCCAACTGTATCCGCCGCCCCACCGACCGCACCTGCTGCGCGCTCGCGCCGGACGGCAGGGCATAAAATGCCATCAGGCTGAGTGTCAGGACGATGATTGCTCTTTGCACGATGCTACTCACGATCTCCTTCCGATTCTGTTGGCGGAGCACTTTCCTCAGCCGTGGAATGATTCATAACAGCTTCCATGATGTCGTCGAAGAAGGCATCGTTAGCCGCTTGGGCGATAACAAAAAAAGGGCTTGTCGGTGGCGGATCAGTCAGAGGTCCGCTCAGATACTTGAGGGGATTCTTTGTACAGAGCAATGTCTCAATCACCAATCGCTCTTGCCATGAGCGTGGCGATTCCTGCATCCATTTGAGGATTTCATCAGTGATTTGCTCGTCGTCCGCCAAGACCCTCTTAGACATTTTGGGGCGAATCTTGCCCGCGATCTCCTCGACTTCCCGCCGGTAGTTAATGCCGAGGGCCTCGCGTGCCATCTCGACCGAGATGTGTGCTGCGGCGTTCCCTTCCCTTTCCATATCGGTAGCCCTTTTCCAAGTTGCTGCCTTATCAGGTAAGTACCCGTGATCAAACCGCGATGCGGGTCACAACGGATTTAAGATCACGACCTCGGCGCGCTCGCGCGCCGCCTCTAAAAAGTCTCCGAGGTCGGATTCAATCTTTCCTTCAGTCAGAGTCTTTTCAATCTCGGCGCGCTTCTCCTCAAATTTAGGCACGATGAGACCCGGTGTGCGCTCTCTGAAGCGTGGGACCCACACGTCGCGGTAGTAATCTTCCACCTCTTTCTGAGTGACGACCGTGAACGAGCGGAAACGGAAATCAAGGTACTTATTTATTTGCACGCGCCGCCGCACGGCCTCCTTCAACTGTTCGCCCGTCAGGCCGACGCGGCGCGCTCTTGCCTCGAACTCGGCGCGCGACGGAAAGTGATCAATCAACTCTTTGAGCGCCGCGTTGATCTCCTGATCGCTCGGACTGATGCTCGGCAGCTTCTCCGCCTCCTGACCGATGAGAAGCTGGCGGATGAGGAGTTCAAGCGCGCGATTGAGGTCTTCGGAGCGCGGATTGTCGAGCGGCGTGTCAGGTTGAAGGGCCAGTTGCCACAGCAGGTCGGAGTAGGTGACGAGTTCCCCATTGACGGTCGCCACCATCTTATCCACTACTTTGCCGCTCGCTGTCGCCGTGCTCTGAGCGGTGGCCGCAGCCGGAATTGACAGCGCCAGCAACAAAACTATGATTCGAGTCAATTTCATCAATCTCTTCCTGAACGTTCTTTTCACGCGAGCCTTCTCAGACGGCCTGATCACCCGTCTCGCCCGTCTGGATGCGCACCGCGTGCTCGACCGGCCAGACGAAGACTTTCCCATCGCCGTGATTCCCGGTGCGCGCGGCACGCACGATTGTCTCGACGATGCGTTCGACATCCGTGTCATGCGCGACGATCTCGATCCGGGACTTCTCGTTGAAGTCCTTGACGTGTGGAGCTGCCTCTTCGTGAAGCTTTCTCTGGCGCGCTGAGCCAAAGCCGCGCGCGTTTGTGACGGTCATGCCGGGAAAGCCGACGAGTTCCTCCAGAGAGTGAGTGACCCTGTTCAACATGAACGGCTGCACTATCGCGGTAATAATCTTCATCTCCAGTTCTCCTGATTAGCGGCCTAGCCAGAGGCGGCGCAATTCGAGACGCGCCTGATGAACCAAGCGCCGCGCCCCGGCTTCGTCGGTTTGTAAATGCGAGGCGATGATGCCGTCCCTTAAACCTTCCCGGTCGCGCAGCACGAAGGCGACGCGCAACCGGTCGGGCAGTTGGGCGGCCAGACGGTCGAGAGTGGCTTGATCGAGCCGTGCGGGGGTGTCGCCGCCGGCGGTGGCACCGGTCGCAGGTATCGGAGAAGCAGCAACAGACGCTTGCACCGACATGTTACCGAGTCCTCGCCGGAGGAGGCGCGCGAGCGCCTCTTCTATCGCTAACTCACGCAGGCGGGAGAGCACCTGCTGCTCGTCTAACCAGCGCGCCATTTCCCGACTGAGCCGCACGAACGCGGCGGAGGTCGCCTCTTCCGCCGCGCGCGCATCGATCAGCAGCCGGAGGCAGAGCGTGTAAACGCGCCCGACAGCGGCTTGGTAGATCGCTTCGAGCCGCGAGAGGCCATTACTTTCGGCGCGCTTCTTTTCGTCCACTTCTGCTACCATCCTCGGCCACCGGGCCTTTTCAATGCGGATTGCCATGCTCAACATTCTCTGCTCTCAAACAAAAGACTAAGCGTTAATACTCAACCCGCTCACGCTCGAACCAGCCGTAGAGCGTCGGCAAGATAAGCAACGTCAAGAGCGTTGATGTAATGAGGCCGCCGATGACGACAGTGGCGAGCGGACGCTGCACCTCAGCGCCCGCCGAGGTCGCAAGCGCCATCGGGATGAAGCCGAGGCTGGCGACGAGCGCCGTCATCAAGACAGGCCGTAGCCGCGTCATCGCTCCAACACTTACCGCATCCGCGACTGTCTTTCCTTCTTCCCGCAGCTTGTTGATGTAGCTGACCATCACCACGCCGTTCAGAACCGCCACGCCGAAGAGCGCGATGAAGCCCACGCCCGCCGAGATGGAGAACGGCATCCCCCGAAGGAAGAGCGCGAAGATGCCGCCCACAACGGCGAAAGGAATGCCCGTGTAGATCAGGAGTGCCTGCTTGACCGAGCCGAAGGTCGTAAACAGCAGCACGAAGATCAGGAAGAGCGCCAAGGGCACGACGATCAGGAGTCGCGCAGATGCGCGCTCAAGGTTCTCGAATGTCCCGCCCCACGTCAGGTAGTAGCCGGGAGGCAGCTTCACCTCCTTCTCAATTGCATCCTGCGCTTCTTTGACGAAGCTGCCGATGTCGCGCCCGCGCACGTTGAGTTCCACCCCGACACGACGGCGCGTGTCCTCGCGCGAGATTTGCGCCGGGCCTTCGACCAGCCTGATGTCGGCGAGTTGTGAGAGCGGGATGCGCGCGCCACTTGGCGCAGAGACGAGCAGGTTCTTGATCGTCTCGACATCACGGCCCGTCTCATCAGAGAGGCGCACGACGAGGTTGAACCTTTGATCGCCTTCGTAGACGAGACCGGCCTCTTTGCCCGCAACGATGGATTCCACGAGGTCATTAACATCCTCGACGTTGATGCCGTAGCGAGCAATCGCCGCGCGGTCGGGCTTGATCTGAAGTTGTGGCAGCCCCGATGTCGCCTCCACTTTCACGTCCTCAGCCCCGCGCACTTTGCCCACGACGACGCCGATTTGATCAGCCGTCTTCTTGAGCGTGTCGAGGTCGTCGCCAAAAAGTTTAATCGCGACATCGGAGCGGACGCCGGAGATGAGTTCCGCCACGCGTAATTCAATCGGCTGCGAGAAGCTGAAAGAAGCGTCGGGCACACCATCTTCGAGCGCCTCCGACATCTTCTCGACCAGCTCAGTCTTGCTGTGCGTTGTCGTCCATTCGGACGGTGGCTTGAGTTCCACGTAGAGGTCGCTGAAATCAATGCTCATCGGGTCGGTTGCGACTTCGGCGCGTCCCGTCTTCGACACCACCTTGGTGACTTCCGGGAAACGCTTTAACACTTTCTCCACTTCGGTGATCGTCTTGACGGACTGTGTGAGCGAGACACTCGGCAGTTGCTGCACCTGAAGGGCGAGCGACCCTTCGTCGAGGCGGGGGATGAACTCGGAGCCGAGCATCGGGAAGATGACGCCGCTGATGACGACGAGCGCGGTCGCCACGGCCAGAGCTTGCGAGCGCCAGCGGGTCATAAAGGCGAGCGCCGGGCGGTACACGCGCTTGGCATACCTGATGACGAAGCTCTCTTTTTCCGAGACGTGCCCGCGCAGGATGAAGGTCATCGCCGCCGGGACGTATGTCAAAGAGAGGATGAGCGAGCCTAAAAGCGCAAAGACCACCGTCAGAGCCATCGGCTTGAACATCTTGCCCTCAATGCCCGTGAGACTGAGGATCGGAAGGTACACGATCATGATGATGGCGACGGCGAAGACTACGGGACGCCCCACTTCCATGCACGCTTCGAGAATCGTTCGCTCAGGCCGCTCGTGCGCCCCTTCATGCTGCGCTTCGGCGCGACGGCGCACGGCGTTCTCGACCATCACGACTGCGCCGTCCACGATCAGGCCGAAGTCGAGAGCGCCTAAAGACATCAGATTTCCCGAAACACCAAAGAGGCGCATCAGGATCGCCGCGAAGAGCATTGAGAGAGGGATGATGGTGGCGACGAGCAGCGCCCCGCGCCAGTTACCCAAGAGCAGAATGAGGACGATAATGACGAGAATAGCGCCTTCGATGAGGTTCTTCGCGACCGTGTGGATGGTGCGGTCTACAAGCTCCGTCCGGTCATAAAAGGGAACGAGTTCCACTCCCTTGGGCAAAGTCTTTTTGACCTGCTCGACGCGCTCCTTCACTCTTTCGACGACGGTACGCGTGTTCTCACCCTTGAGCATCATGGCGATGCCGGCGACGATCTCGCCCTGACCATCCGCAGTGACAGCGCCCTGCCGGACGGTCGCGCCCGTGACCACTTCGCCTAAGTCCCGCACGTAGACGGGCACGCCTTCCTTGCCCGTCTTGACGATGATGTTATTGATGTCGTCGGCTGACTCCACCAGACCAATGCCGCGCAGCAGGTACTGCTCCGAGCCGTGCTCGATGTAGGCTCCTCCGACGTTCCCGTTGTTGCGCGTGACCGCTTCCAGCACATCGCGTAAAGAGAGTCCGTAGGATTGCAATTTCGCGGGGTCGAGCCTGACCTGATACTGCTTCTCGTACCCGCCAAAGCTATTGACTTCGGTCACGCCGGCGACGCCCAAAAGCTGGCGTCTGACGCTCCAGTCCTGAATCGTGCGCAGTGACGTGGCGTCATAGCCGCTACCGGGCGCTGCCCGAAGCTCGTACTGGTAAATTTCACCCAAGCCTGTCGAGATCGGCCCCATCTCCGGCGAGCCGATGTTTTCCGGAATCTGCTCGCGCGCCTGTGAGAGGCGTTCAAGCACAAGCTGCCGGGCGAAGTAAGTGTCAACGTGGTCCGCGAAGACGACCGTCACGGCGGACAATCCGAACTTTGAGACGGAGCGAATCTCCTCAACGTCCGGCAGCCCTGACATCGCCACTTCAACGGGAAAGGTGATTTGCCGTTCGATCTCCAGCGGCGCTAAAGATGGCGCGGCGGTCAAGACCTGTACCTGCACGTTGGTCACGTCGGGCACGGCGTCGATGGGTAGACTTTGGAGGCTGTACCAGCCAGCCGCGATCATAATCCCGACCATCAGCATCACGAGCAGGCGCTGCGAAACAGCGAAACGAATAAGACCGTTAATCATAAATGTGTTCCCCGGATTTGAGCTTTAGTGGCCGTGCTCGCCCATTTCACCTTTCGACATCTGCGTCTTTAAGGTGAAGCTGCCTTTGGTGACTACCTTTTCGCCGAGCTTTAGCCCGCTTGTGACGCGGTGGTAGCCGTCCACTTCGCCGCTGATTTCCACCTCGCGCACTTCGAAGGCTCCCGGCTCGTCTTCCTTCGGAATGAAGACGACGCTCGTCTCGCCGACGCGCTGGACGGCTTCGGAGCGCACCATCAATTCTTGGCCTGTGGCTGCGCCGGTGCCTGCCTGAAAGCCCACTTGGACGAACATGCCGGCCTTGAGCCTCTCGCCGGGGTTCTGTAGCTCAATGCGCACGCGCGCCGTTCTGGTCTCTTCGCTCAGGCGCGGGTCGATGTAATTCACTCGCGCGGAGAGCGCCTCGTCACCAAGCGCAGCGGAGCGCACTTCGGCAGGCGTTCCGACGCGAATACTCCCGACTTGCGATTCCGGGACGTTGGCAATGACCCACACGGTCGAGATGTTGGAGATGGTAAATAACGCCGTTCCCGCCTGAATGCCCGCGCCCGCATTGACCAGACGTTCGACGACTGTGCCGGAGACGGGCGCGCGCACCGTCACGAGCGAGATGTCGTGGCCGCGCTCGTCGCGTGATCCGGTCACTGGATCACCGAGAGTGCGCAGGCTCTGCCTGATGTGCGAGGCGTCGACACTCGCCGTCTCGACCTCGGCCTGAGCCTGTTGCACCTCACGGTTCAAAGTGATGTTGCTTTGATATTCGTATTCGGCTTTCGCCGTCTTGTGAGCTGTCTCGGCACTGATGAGGTCTTTGCCAGCGCCCGCGCCGAGTTCGATCAGGCGGCGCGTGCGTTTCAAGGTCGCCTCGGCTTCGTCCAGACGCGCCTTCGCTTGCAGCACGGCCACGCGGTTCTCCGCCTGCTGCACGCGCCGGAGGTTGCGCTCCGCCAAGCGCAGACGCGTCTCCGCTTCGCGCAGCTTGCCGTGCATCTCTGCGACTTCCGGGCTGGAGATGGTGGCGAGAATACTTCCCGCCCGCACGAAATCCCCCTGCCCGACATTGACGCGCTCAACGCGACCTGACACCAAGGGCGTCGCCTGCTGCGTCTGCTGCTGGTTGGTCTCGACCGTGCCGGTCACGCGAATCAAAGCCACTGCCGGGCGCTCGGTGACACCCTCGACTTCAATCCCGGCAGCAGCGAGTGCTTCGGGCGAGAGCTTCACTTCCTCGCCCTCTCCTTCGCTGTGTCCGGCCTCTTCCGCCGTCTCCGTGCTCATTTTCACTTCCGTCGTGGTGGCAGGGTCGCCACCGCGTCGCGTCATAAGCAGTATTACTATGACTATGACTGCGAGGACGACGATGCCAGCCATAATCACCAGATTGCGAGTGCGCGACGGGCGGGGAGGCTGCTGCGAAGTGATCGTCTCGACCTCGACACGTGAATGGCTGCCGTCCGCTTGTTCCGTGACTTCTGCGGCGCGTGTGACCTCAACGGTTTCCCCGGAAGCCTCATTCATTTCTTTTTCAATATTTTGATCTGACATACTTTCGATTCCTCACTGTTGATTGACGGGAGTCCCGATGGCTGCTTGAAGATCGGCGAGGGCGCGGTACTGCTCGGACAGCACTTCCGTGAAGTCGCGCTGAGAATCCACCAGCCGGCGTTGTTCGTTGATAAGGTCGGTGACGCGGAACTCACCCAACTCGTAAGCGGCGCGGATGACCCGGATATTGTCGTTCGAGCGCGCGATCACGCCTTGCTCGAACATGAAAAGCGCCTTTCGCGCTGCTTCGTATCGCACGTAGGCGCTCTGGACTTCCAAGCGCACCACCTGCTCAAGGTATTCGCGGCGCGTGCGGGCCTGCGAAATGATCGTCGCCGCCTCGGCCTTCGCGCCTTGGTTTTTATTAAAGACGGGGATGCCGATTGAGACGCCGAACGTGAGCAGGCGGTCTTTGTCCGTGAGCACGCCGACGGGCGTATCGTCGAAAACGCCGCGACTGATTGTGTATTTGGTAAATGCCGTCACGTCGGGCGCGGTCTGCGCGCGGGCAAGCCTCAGTCCGGCCTGCGCCACTTCCTCCGTGAGTCGGGCGAGGCGGATGTCGGGCCTTGTGCGCAGAGCGATCTCGACGGCTGATTCCACCGATACGGGCGGCCTCGCCAGCACAGGTTTCATGAGGTCTTCGCGCAGCCGCAGCGGTTCATTGAGCGGGATGCCACTGAGACTTTTCAGGCGCAGCAGCGAAGCCTGCAAGCGACCTTCGACGAGGGCGCGGCGCGAGCGCAGTCGCTCCACCTCGGCCCTGAGCAGATTCAACTCAAGCGGCGGGGTCTCACCTTCATTGACGCGCGCCTGCACGATGACCACCGTCTTGAGGTCGAGGTCGGTTAAGCCTTCGGTGATCTCCAGTTCGCGGAGCGCGGCGAGAGCTTCGGCGTAGATGGCGAGCACTTCATTTGTTAGACGCCGTTCACGCTCTGCCACCTCTGCTTCCGTAGCTTCCAGTTCCACCTGCGCGAGTTCGATCCGCCGTCGCCGTTTGCCGCCGAGTTCCAGTGGCAGGGCGACGCCGATGCTCGTTTCGCTTTCGCCCGCCGAGCCGGTCAGACGGCCTGTAGTCTGCTCGAAGTCAAGAGTCGGATTGGGTCTTAAGCCCGCCTGCCGAAGACGCGCCCGCGCCCGCACGATGTCGAGACGCGCGGCGGCCAGCTCACCGTTGGAAGTGAGTGCCCTGCGCACTATCTCGTTTGAGGAAGCGCCCTGCGCCGGATCAAAATAAAGCGCCACCAGAGGACTAATCGTTCGACTCTCGGAGGAGGTCGACGGATCAATCACTGGCCCGGAGAACACTGTGCTTGTGGCGACACGCTCGCGCGCTAACGCATTTGCGTCTTGAGGGCTTTGAGCCAACCCCCTGACGGGTGCCGTCCCGACAAGAAGCGTCGAGAAAAGGAGCAGGCGAGCGAGCTTAGCCGCTCGTCCAATGAACCGCATCGTTAATACCTTTCGGGAATGTCATGAAACCCCTCGCGCTTCGCGATGTGTGCGAGACAATCGCTGAGAGCCGGGGCCATTCGTGGCTGTCTGGTGGGCAGGTGATCGAAGCGCGCTCTTTAGAGCGCACAGACGAACACACTACCGCTTAAGTCGACAGACCTCTTCGGTGTTGAAAGGAATTAGGCGAGGCGTGGAGGGCGATATGCGGTCTGAAGCGGGGGCGATGGAAGCCAATCTGCCTCAACGGGCGCGCGCGGTGATTTTAGTTCCGAATAGCCGATGTGGGCGAAGCTAATACCGGGCAGAACGTGCGCGCAGCAGCAGAAGCAATCCTCTTCGTGCGGCGCTTGCTCCGGTGTTTCACCGGGTTGAGATTCCTGAGAGGAATAAAGAGCTACTCTGTTACTTTCATCATTTGTGCCGGTGCTGGCCTTCGCAACTCTGTTTTGCAGAGGCAGGTTTCCGACCTCCTCGCCGCCGCAAATATACTGCGGCAGGAAAAGGTCAGCACCGGTGAAGAGCAGAAAGAACAGGGCTAGCAGGCGCGCGACTTGCGCGCGTCTTTTCCTGCTTGAGTTAATGCTTGAATCTACTCTCATCAGCCAGAACCCGTCTTTTGAGTTGTAGCATAGGCGTCGGGGGCAGTCAAATTAACTCCGGGTGGATGTCTTTTTGTTTCGAGAGCGCACCTTACGCACGTTGACTTTACCCGGAGTGGCCGGGAGCGAGTCCGGAATCTCCATTTCATCATCAAGAATTGCTTCGAGAAACTCACCACTGCCCGTGGTCGAGATCATCCGAGCGTAGTGTAAAAGCAACAGCACCGGTGGCTCGCGTTTTCCCTGCTCGAAGAGAGATATTTGCGAAGGATAAAGCGGCGAATTGTAATAATCCAGACGCTCAACCATCTGCTCCTGTGAAAGCCCAAGCCGCGTGCGAATCGTCCGTAGCTTTTCCGCGAGGCGCATCGGCTGTGGGCGGCGTTTCGTACCCATCAGAAAATCCCCTTTCCTGATGGGCTGCAACTTCGGACATTGCTTGCACTATCAATTGATAGTACAATGTGAACGCTATCTATAGCCGCCGAAGGTCTCAGGAATTGAGACGTGCGGCGTTCGTTCATCATCCGAGTGGTTGAGTCGCTTTTTGCGCCACGCGCGCGTGTGCTCCCGATTTTTCAAAAAACTTGACGGGCTTAGTCTACCTGACCTTTGCCAGATCGTGTTTCATTTCGCACGAGACCCGCCCGTTTGTAAAGAGCTTTTAGCGGTTTTCCATCTCATTATCCTTCTCGTCCTGAAGCAGTGGTCTCTTTAGCGATGAAAATCAAACTCCTCTCACGCCTCATCCTGCTCTGCGCCGTAGTGTGTCTCAATGCCTTCATGCCCGTCCAAGCGCAACAAAGCTACCCGCCGTCCGAATTAATCACATACCGCGACCTCGAAGGTAACGTTTCGACGCTCCGAGCTTTTAGTGGCCGCCACATTCGATACGCGCTGCCCGGCAGTTGGATAGACGTAAACGGGGTGCAGGGTTTCGGCCCAAGCGAGATCGTAACGCTCATCGACCGGACGGACGCCGTTTACGGGCAGTTTATGGAGCTGACGGGTGGTGAGCCGCGCGGCGATGGATTGATGATCGTTGCCGTGGTGCCGTCAGCAGGTGAAGGCATTGGTGGCACCGCGATCATTGGCGCGAAGACCTGCGAAATTGCGGCTAGTCAACTCACGGCCACGAAAGCCGCGCTTGTGCAAGGCACACTCTCAGACACCATCCTCCATGAGATCGCTCACACCTTCGACATCTATCGCAATTATCTCAGTTATTACCCTGATTCATCACACTCGTGGACTGATTTCTGGATTCCCTACATCCAGTACCTGCTGCGCATAGGCGGCTATAGTACGGCACCGGAGATCACTCTTCAGGAGAAAATCTATAACTTTACGAGCCGGTGGGACACTCGTGCATCTGCTGACTCTTGGGAGCAGTGTGTTAAGACAGGCAACGGGTGTGAGGGCGTCACGGCCAACGCGGCCACCGCCGGGCTGCTGCTGCGCTACGCGCGCCTGCACGGGCGGCAGGCCGTGGCCCGCATCTTCCAGTTTTACAAAAACTACAAAGCCACGCACGACCCGAATGAAATCTTCAGCTTCACACCGGAGCAGAAGAACGACCTGCTGGCCGAAGCGCTTTGTTATGGCATCAGCCTTGACGATAGTCGCGAGCTAGACGCTTGGTACTGGCCTGTCTCTGCGGAGATGAGAAGCAGGCTTCAGACACTTTATCCTGCGCCTAATCCGTATGTACTCGACAAAGACGGCGATGGGTGGACTCCGGCACGTGGCGATCTTGACGACGCTAACCCCGGCATCCATCCCGGCGCGATTGAAGTCATCAACGGGCTGGACGACGATGGCAACGGTTTCGTGGACGACGTGCGGAGGACGGCCAGCCCTGATGTCTTCACACCGCCAGCGCGCCTGACCGGACATCTTCGTTCCGGCCAGAGTGAGACGTACCGCTTCAACGCGCCCGGCACATTGATCGTCAGGACGCGGGTCACGAGCGGCAGCTTCACGGGGCAAGTGAGCATCCTTGCTGAAGGACAAGTGACGGCCACAAGGCTCTTTGCGCTCGAAACCTTCCGGTCAAGCTTACAAGAGTTCACGCTTCCCTCTTCAGGCCCGTGGATCTTGCGGGTCGACTGGCTCTCCGGCGGCGAGGGCGATTACGAGGTCGTTGTAGCGTTCCCGCCAGCGCAGGAAGGTGTGGGGACGCTCTTCGCCCTGCCGCTGCGCGCCCCGGCTTCGGCACGTGCGCAGACGCTGGTGCCCAACGGATTGGCTCGCGCGGTTGTCACGCTAACGGGAGTGAATGCTGCCGAAGCTAATGCCAGAGCGGACTCACAAGGTAATTGGGCGCAGATTCTCTCCGGCTTTGAAGTCTTCGTCAATAGTCTTCCCTCGACGATCCTCTCGGTCAGGCGTTCGGGCAGCACCTACACAATCGACTTCGTGGTTTCTTCCCAAGTCGTGGTCGGAGCGGACGGGCGCGCGTCCCTCTTAGTGCGTCACACGCCGTCGGGTGCTCAGTGGTCTTCGAGCACCGTAGAGCTGCGCGATAAAGCACCTGCGCTTTGGTCGCAAGCTGGAGGCACACAAGCTGTTTCTCTCGCTCTGGCGGTCGAATCGCCGTCGTTGATGGCCTTCAACGAGGTTCGTCCTGTGCCCGTCGTCACTGAGACGCGGGTGATGCTCTTTGCCAGTGGGCTTGGCCTCAATCGCAGTGCTGGCACGACACGCCTCATCGCTGAGCTTGAGGATGGCCGCTGCGTCGTCCTGCCAGTCGAGTACGCAGGCCCGCTCATTGATCTTCCCGGAGTTGATCAAATCATTTTCAAAGCGGACGGCGCGCTCGCCGGCCAGACGAGAGTTCTTTTAGCAATCGAAGGAGGAGAAGAGGCGTGGGTAACTTTGCCGGTCAGATGAGAATAACGAAAGGATTAGTCATTCTCTTAGCTTTAATCTTGCTGGCTGCCGCCTGTAGCCGCAGCCCTGCCAATAGCCCTGTCAATAAAAGCGCCAGCGACAGGCTTGTCGGGGAGTGGACTAATGTCGGCTTTAAGGCGCAGACGATGATGATCTCGAAGCAAGGCGAGACGTATATTGTTGAATTGAAGAATTCGCAAATGCCGGAACTTAACCAGAAATTTGCCGCGCGCTACAAGGACGGCGTCCTGCACTTTGAAAACACTCAGACGAGCTACTTTTACGACGAGAAGGCTGACCGGCTGACGGGGCAAGATAACTTGGGTAAAAACGAGTTCAAGAGGAAGTAGAATCAATCTCTTGAGGGGGCGTATGGCTTAGCGGGGTGAGGACGCTATGCTTCAGAGCATGAATTGCTCCGCCCCCTCATGAGGCGTTGCCCGAATGCGATGTCGTGAGTGCAAGAGAAGCGTCGCTTGGTTTGTGAGGGACTGAGCGGCGCTTCCCATTTTCCGAAGAGCACCAACCTCTACTCTTTCCAGCGAAAAAGATTGATTTTCACGCGGCGTTGCGAGAAACTGCTCAACTTGTGCGCCTCCTCGCCGTGCAGAGTATTACCCGGCAGCCCGCCGCACACACGTTGACCGTGCCGCCTACTCACCCGATATGAGGGCAGCACAAATGGACTAGCGAAAACAGTCAGTTCCTTAGAACAGCGCGAGCAGGCTTTGCAGGAGCGAGAGCGCGATCCCGGTGATTGGATCAACGGGCACGCTTGCGCCCGTGCCTATTTCGCCAGCCACTTCTGCTGTGGCGCTGCTGCCGGTGCCAATTTCACCGGTGACACTCGGCGGAGGCGGTGACTGAGCGACTCCGGTGCCTATCTCACCCGCCAGAGCGGCGATACTGAGCACACAGGTCAGAACCGTTGCGGCGAGGATCTTTCGTAAGGTTTTCATGGTTTTCCTCTCAGGATTGTTGAAGATTATGGTCACAGTTGGTGATGGAACTTCCGGGCCAACCAGCATCCTTTGGAGTTGCGGCGCAAATAATAGCACCGAAATCCGCAAGAGTCCTTGCGAACATCAAGGAAAGGCAATCCTCACATGAGTTTAGAAATTGGCCTGCTGAAGCAAATTGGTGATTCCAAACTGAGTCATCCGGAACGCGCCCATTTGCGCTGCCGGCTGGCGAAGGAATTGGAGGAAGCAGGCAATTATGAAGGGGCGAGGAGCGCGTTACAGGGCCTCTGGAAACGTGTTGGCGAGCGTCCTATCCTCGTCGGTCTGGACGACGCGACCGCCGCGCAGGTGATCTTGCGCGCAGGAGCATTAACGGGTTGGCTTGGAAGCAGCCGCCAGATCGAAGGCTCTCAGGAGACGGCCAAGAACCTGCTGACGGAGAGCCGGACGCGCTTTGAAGCTTTGAATGACACAGCGGGTGCAGCGGAAGCGCATATCGAGGTGGCGTGGTGCTACTGGAGAGAAGGCGCGTTCGACGAGGCCCGTGTGACATTGCGCGAGGCGCTCTCAAATCTCACCGATCAGGACAAGGAATTGAAGGCCATGGCGCTGGTGCGCTGTGCTGAGGTCGAGCGCGCGGCTGTCCGTCTGAGCGACGCGCTGCGTGTTTTAACTGAAGCCGCCCCGCTGGTCGAAGAGAGCAGTAACCATTCGCTCAAAGGAAGATTCCACAACACGCTCGCCATGACCTTGAGGGGTCTCAGCGCGGCTGAAAAGCGCGCCGACTATCTGGATCGGTCGCTGGTCGAGTTTGCAGCCTCCAGCTATCACTTTGAGCAGGCCGGACACACCGCGTATCGCGCCGCAGTCGAAAACAATTTAGGGTTTCTATTCTTCAAAGCAGGCAAATTCAGCGAAGCGTATTTGCATTTAGATCGAGCGCGCAGACTCTTTAGGAGTCTTAAAGATGATGTGCATAGTGCTCAAGTAGATGAGACACGGGCGCGTGCAATGCTTGCGCAGGGGCGTAGCTCTGAAGCTGAGAAAGTGGTCAGGTCGGCTGTCCGCACGCTGGAGAAGGGTGGGGAGCAGGCGTGGCTGGCTGAGGCGTTGACGACGCACGGGACGGCGCTGGCGCGTCTCGGTCAGATAGAGCGTGCGCGTCGCGCCCTTTACAGAGCCGTTGAAGCGGCCTCGCTGGTCGGCGATAACGAGCGCGCTGGCTTGGCCGCCATTACGATCCTCGAAGAACTGAACGGTCACCTCTCCAACGCCGAGATCACAGCAGTCTATGAGCGCGCCGCAGAGCTTCTGTCAGGTTCTCAGCACCTTGAGACGCTCCTGCGCCTCTTGGCCTGCTCACGTCAGGCACTCACGATTGGAAGACTGCGCAAAGCGGAGTTCAACACTTCCGACTTTATCTACTCATCTGCGGAGACGGCCACGCTGCTTCGTCAAGCTCATCGCATTGCTGAGAGCGACGCCACTGTATTGATTACGGGAGAGACCGGGACGGGCAAAGAGATACTGGCGCGTTTGATTCACCAGTGGTCGGGACGCGGCGGCGCTTTCGTCGCGATTAACTGCGGCGCATTAACTGAGACGCTCGTTGAATCCCTTATCTTCGGCCACCTCAAAGGGAGTTTCACCGATGCCGTCGAAGATCACGCGGGTGTGGCGCGATCTGCCGCCGGAGGAACTCTCTTCTTAGACGAGATTGCAGAACTCTCACCGGGCAATCAATCGAAGCTGCTGCGGCTGATCGAGCACGGGGAGATTCACACCGTCGGCGCGGGCCTCCCGGAATATGTAGACGTAAGGATCGTTGCCGCGACGAACCGTGACCTGCGTTTTGAGATCAAGCAGAAAAGATTCAGGGACGATCTCTACTACCGGCTGCAAACCTTCCATCTGGTCATCCCGCCGCTGCGAGAGCGCCCGGAAGACATCCCGGCAATCGCGGAGCATTTCATCAAGCAGATTCAAACCGCGACCGGCAAACATGTGACATTCACTCCGGAAGCCGTCGAAGCGATGAAGAAGTTGCCGCTTAAGGGCAACGCGCGGGAACTTCGCTCTTTGATCGAAAGAACAATCATCATCGCATCTGATGGCGAGGCGATTACCGCGCAAGCGGTAGAAACAGTGGCGATGCGGCAAACACAAACTGCCAATCTCTCTCAGCCATGGGTTAACTGTTCTTTGCCGGACGAAGTCCTGCTTTACGAAGCTCAATTGATCAGACAGGCGCTGGAGATGGCAGGGGGTTCAATCGTGCGCGCTGCGCGGCTGCTTGGAGTCAAGCACCAGACGTTGAGCTTCATCCTTCAGGGGCGTCATAAATCTTTGCAGTCTGCCATAAACCTTGCGCCGCGCCGTAAACGCAGTATAATTCGCGCTTCGTAGCACAGCGGCGCGTTGGGCGCGTATCAGATTCCCACACTCTCCTCTCCTCCGGCCTGATAAAACGTCTCATTAGATCATCGGCACAGGCGTTGCCGCTTTTGCGCCGATGCACATTCTTTATGTCGAAGACAACTATCTGGTCAGGAATACGATCCGCGAGACGCTGGAGCTAGAAGGCTGGACGGTTGAAGCGTGCGCCGACGGGTGGGCCGGACTGAAGAAGATTGAGAGCGGCGAGCACTACGATCTAATTCTGTTAGACAACGATCTGCCGCTCATTGACGGGCTTGAGCTTGCGCGGCGCGCGCGTCAGTCTCAACAGCACGCTTCCACGCCCATCGTGATGGTCTCGGCAGGTAACATTAAGGGGGAAGCTCGCCTCGCTGGCATCAATGAATTCTTGGGAAAGCCGGAAGACACTCATCTCATCGTTGACACCATCAGAAGATTGCTCCATGCGTAAGAGGGGCGAAAGCATTAGCCGTGCAGGCATCTCCCGCTCGTTAGGCTGCCTCCCGCCCTTATCACACCTTTTAGTGTCACACCTTTCAGTGTGATAAACCTGATTATGGGAAATCTTGAAAAAAGTGGGCTGTGCTGTGAATTCAGTCCTCATTAAAATCAATATCAACGAAACCGATTAGCGCCTCCGGATACTCTCTGTGAACAGCCCAGAGATCCGGCACGGTCGGCGTCGGCAAAGGCTCGCCCCGCCTCATCATCTCGTCAACGTGTTTCTCAAGGATGATCGGCAACATTGTGAGCGTGTCGGTCCAGCGGTCGCCGGGCACCGTCACGCCGGGAAAGTCTGGAACCCAAGCTTTAATTATCGGGCCGATGTCAGCATGAATGGCGATGTATGTTCTTTGCATCAGAAATTACCTATAAGGGGTCTCACAGCTTCAGTCGCCTTCAAGCTGTTCAGCCATCCGCTCGCAATCTGTGAGAATCTTTAGCCGCTCATCTTCCGAAAGCACACCCGCGAAGGGAGTCGATTGTCGCAGGCGCTGCCCTTCATCGGAATCTTCGGTGATAATCGCGATCAACTCCTCGATGCTTGCCTCATTCAGGATTTTCTCCCACTCTGAGAGCGACCGCAACTCCCCTTTGTCGAAGACTCCGCTCGCCTTCCAGCGGGCGAGGTTCTCTCTCGCGATTTTGATGACGGCTTCCGGCTCGCGTCGCAGCCGCTCGGCTACAGCGAGATGGCAGATGAGCGCGAAGTAGTCAATGAATTGGTGCGAACCTAATGGGCCTATGCGCAAAGTCGATCACTCCTCCCGGACGAGCCTGCCGCAGATAGCGCATGCTCGTATCCGACCTACTTCTGTAAATGTGATGCTCAGGCATTGCGGTGCTCGTCTCGCCGAAAAAGGGACGTTCAACCCCGGATCAATGGCAAGAAACTTCTATCGCACTCCGATCTGAATGATGCCACTAATTTCCCCTTATAGGGTCAATTAAAAAGTCACATCCAAATGCTCATATAGTGCCCAACATCTATTTGTAATCTCATAACTTGATCAGGCGGCTCTCCCGCTTAAGCTTTTGCCACAAAGCAAGGTGTGCTTGCCATCCCGACCACTCCAAATTCTCGCCGCCGAAGGGGCGCTCGCCACACGCGTGCTGATGCTCTTCCAGCCGTCTGCCAATGGACTCACGACCGACGATAATACACCCTAGCTGATGGCGCGAGAGCATAACGCAGAATCTTCCCGGCTCAAGATCAAACGTGCTGAAGCGATTAAGCCCACTTAAAGGATGCTTAACAATCATGAGGGGTCGTTCGAGTCCCTGCCATATCTCCGGCGTCAGGACTTGCGCTTCACTGGTCGGTATACCATGACTTCTTAACATTTGGGCGGTCTGCTCCCCTGAGATGACGTGAGTATCAGCGTAACCGATGTGTCGCGCTTCTAAAGTCTCACGCCCCGGCCAGAATGGTCTACGGGCGAGAAATCTCGCGATCACCTCAGCCGCCAGTTCACTCACCTCATAGTCGATGACGCCCGCAGGACTGTTTTCTCCATTCAGCAGTAGACACACGAGGCTGCGCCCCTCTGCAATCAGATCAAGCGCACAATCAACTGCGCCGCCATTTCCCGGCGCTGCGAATTGCAGCCGACAATCTTCAGGTCGGACGGCGGATGAGAACGGAAGCTGAGGGTAGAACGCTGGTTGTATGAAATCGACAGTGTCCTGCGGCAAGCGCCGCGTTGCGGGCAAACATTCCGTCGGCACGTCCGGCAAGCACCGCTTCAACTCTTTCGGCGCGGCCCAATGAACTCGGTGCGGCGCAGTCTCGAAGCGGTGGACCGGAACGGTGACGAGCGTCGGTAGTTGTCCGGGGTCTCCGACGAGTAACGTCTGGCGGGTGAGGCGGAGCAGCGGGGCTAGCTTGCTGTATGTAAGTTGATATGATTCGTCACAGATTAGAAGATCGAAGTTGCCGAGAGCCGGGTCAATTGATTCGTGAAGCAGTTTATCAGCGGTCGCGATGAGAGCGAGAGGCCCCCTGTCCGGCAAACCACCGGGCGCGGAAACGGGGCGCGGGATGCGCGGGTCATTTAATAAATCCTGCGCTAGTTCACGCTGCGCAGATTGCATCAGCGCAAGTGGCAAAGGCTTGTAGTGGGAGACTATCCGGCGTAATAAGTCGTAAGTCTGCTCGGCATGGGGAGTGATCACGGCAGTTCTTAACCCGACGACTCCCACTGCGCTCGCGATCATCGTTTCCACGAGAGCAGTTTTACCTGCCCCCGGCGGGGATTCAACGTTTAGAAGTGGGCAACCGTCACGCAAGATACAATCGACGATGCGCTCTGTCACTTTGCGCGCACTCGACTCCTGCGCTAAAAAATAATCATCAATCATCATTGGCGGCGCATTCCCTCTGCCGCTTCGAGAATGCTGCCCGGAGGCAGAAAGCGCGAGATGCTAGGCGGGAGGCTATTGTGATAAATGAGCGGCGAATTATCTTGGCGCATCAGTTTGTAGATGATGCGCTTGACTCGACGCGAATCAAAAGGAATGGTGTCGACAAGTTCAAGTTCCTGCCCGACATGAGGTTTGCCTTTGCGCACTCCCTTAATCAAACGGAAGACGATGCGGTGCCGCCCGGCATCCTCACTTTCCGACTGTCCGATTACTCGCCCTAAGATTTGATCGTCAATAGATTTCAGCTTCGTGCCGGGTCTCACACGTCTAACAGGTTGGTCGGTCGTAAGCGTCAACGTACAGGGGTGTCGGCCTGCGTTCGGTTGGTCAATAGCTTCGACCCGGACGGTTACCACACGTCCAGTGCCGCGCAGCCGCTCGCGCACGCGCTCGTCCGCATAGGTATCCTTCTCTTCAATTAGTGACGCCGCGTACTCATAAGTGTTGAGCCTCAGTGAAAGCGAGTGCGGACGTGACGGGAGATTTGCCCCGTAGCGTAGAAAGTACCGTAAATGCTCGCGTGATTCGCCGATGAGTTGAAGTGTGCGTAGGAGCGGGGCGGGTTTCAGACCTAACTTCCAGAACGCCACCCGCGCCTCGTTAAGGAGCGACCATTCACGCATCACCCCCTCCTCAAGAAGCAAGCGGATTCGCCCGTGAATGCCTTCTACTTCACTGCCCTCACATTGCCGGGCGAGACGACGCAATCGCTCAACCTCTTCATCCGCTTCTTTGTCGAGCAGAGAAGCAGCCGGAACCAAGGAGCGGCGTTGAGACTCAGGTAATGGGTCAACTCCGAGCGGCGGATCAACCCACGCGAGAAGGGCACCTAGATGCTGGTCTTCGACCGCCGACTGCCCCGTAACCACGTGCTCCATCAATAGTGCTGAGGCGACGGCCACAACCTGCTGGCCGGGGAAAGTCGCCTCCTCGCATAGCGCGCGGCATTGCCTGCCCATAGCGCGCAAACTGTCGGTGACCTGACGGTTCGACTGGTAGCGGTGACCGAGTAAGTCGAGGACAGCGAGGGCCGCCGGATGCGCTAACCAAACTCGTGGTAACTCTCCCCACACGTCGCACCCCGTTAGATAGTCGTTAAGAGCACTCGCAAACGGTTCGAGTTCGTGCGCCCCGCGCGCCAGCGGGTTGCAGATGGTGATCACGCTCGGTTGAGCGCCTATCATCCCGTAAGCTACCGCCTGCACGCGCTCTTCAGCAGCCACGCGGATGAAGGCGATGCCAAACGTCTTAGAAGGATCAGGCGCGACTGAATATGTTGAGCGCACAGGCACTGCGTGAGAGCGCTCCCGCGCACACAGACGACCGACAATCAAAGTGAAGTCCGCTCTCACTTGGTGCTTACCCTTTCAGTTGTGGTCTCTACCTCAATGTCTAGCACTGCCATCGCCTCTCTGATCCGAGCTGCTGTTATGACTTCTTCAACTGAACTGGCGCTGCCGGGGCTGCGCATCAGCGCGTACAGGTGCTCAAGCTTGGTTTCGGCACCGAAAACGTCCGCCGCTTCATCGCCGAGCACTTGAGCGGTGTCACTCACTCTGCTCTTGCAATAATTGAAGAGCGCGCACGAAGACATGCAAGAGTTTTGGAAGTTGAAGGCGAGGTTATGTGCTCGCGCAATAAAATCTTTCGTCGTTTCCGTTTCACCGTGCGCTCTTAACTCTGCGTCGGCCCTCCGGTAGGTCTCTAGCGCCCTGCGGACTTCCGAGACTTCGGCCTGTAAGCGCTCCTCTACCGGCGCGTGCGGGGCGACGCCGAACGGGGAGGCGAAGATGAAGTTGGCGCGTTCCTTTAAGCGGTCACTGAGACCTAGTTGCTCGGTAAGGAGAAGTAAAGCTAGAAATTCCACCCCGGCTTGTCTTCGCGTGCGCTCGAGATCCGCGCGGTCAGGAGACCCGTCGCGCACAATCATCGATTTCTCTTCGCCGACGATGTAACTTCCAGCTTGAGAATCGAAAATGGCGAAATCAGGTGCGACGTAAATGAAGCGGCTGTCACCTACTGGCAAGCGTAGCTGCGGCTCGATGAGAAGGTGCGGAACAAAAGGCGGTTCGTAGCCCGCCGCCACGTCTGCGAAGATGCGCACTGTTCGCACATAACGGCGACGATGAGCATCCGCCACGTGATCGGGTATTTCATCAACTAGGTTACGCACGTACATCTGTTCCGGGTCGTAGCCGAAGCGCGGCGCGAGGATGCGGCGCAACTCGGCGGCGTTGTTCTGGTGCAGATTAGTTTCAAACTTGCGCCCACGCCGGCGAGCACTCGTACGCTCGCCATACTCACCCTCGAACTCTCGCCCGGTCAGCGTTTCATAAAACTTGATCTCATCGACCTGCGCGACGACCATCGCTGTTTGTAGATCGCAGCGTGGATTTTGCGAAACGCGCGCTAAGCCCCTTGCTCCGGTAAGGCTCATGCCGATACCTCTTCAAGATACTCTTCCGGTGCTCCGTAAAACTGGTGGAAGTTCTGAACGGTTGCAAGCTTCTTTGCGGCATTGATGCGCGCCCGTTCGTCCTCGTCCGACAGCGCGTTGATCAATCCACGCGCGAGATCGCGCCACGACTTCAGTTCGTCCTGCTCATGCTTGATAACTACGCCGGGAAGGCCACGTGCGAGTGTCGCGGTGAGTCTGAGCAGAAGGGAAAGGTCAGCGAAGTTGCGCCCGTCACCAAGCGCCAACTCGCACAGACGCGCGGCTATGCGCAAATGCCTTAAACGTCCGGTCGTGTCGGCAATAATCCGCCATTCGAGAGGCCAATCGGTGCGAGCGATAAGCCTCATGATCGGTTCACCGCGTATCCCAGTAAGGGCAGGGCACAACGAAGGCTGAGGAAGGGACGATGTGCCCTTTCCACATTCCTTTATATGACTGAGCATGAGACGCTCGATGCGCGTTGAAGTTAGTGAAGCGTAAGTGTGCGCCCACCGTGCCTTTATGTACTGAGCCATCTCAGTACAGTAAACGGGGCACCCTATGTCGTAGAGAGCTTCGAGCGCAGATTCGAGTAACAGTGGCTTTTTGTAATCCTCATCAACTGGCATCGTTTTACCCGCCACGTGACCACCTCAGAAATTTAGCAGAGGATAGCTTTGTTGTAGGTGACTGTCAAGTACACCGCCTTATTAACATCCGTAATATTGTTGACACCGATTGCGAGTTCCCGTTACAAACCCCATTGTGTCTTCCTTCGGCAAAACTCTTAAACGCATCAGAGAAGCTAAAGGCTTGCCTCAACGCGAAGCAGCGCGTCGGATCGATATGGATCACGCCCGCTTCTCACGACTGGAGAATGACCGCACCGGGTTCAACCCGACGCGCGAAACCGTTGAAAAGATAGCTCAGGCACTTGAGGCCAGTGAGGAAGAACGCGGCGAGTTGCTGGCGGCGGCAGGTCGGCTGGATCAAGAGATCGAATCTATGGCGCGACTCGCGAGCAAGCGTCCTGCCATCGCTAAACTGTTCCGCATAATCATCCGGCTTTCTCAAGACCAGATTGAAGAATTGCTGAAGCGAGTTGAGAGGGATTTTCCAGTCGTTTCGGAAGAGCCTGTCAGCAACGTAGGAATAAAAAGAGGCAGCGTCGCCCAGCTTAAGACTCGGAAACGCCCCAAATCTTGAGCCCCAGAAACTTCCAACTTTTAAGGCTTTGAGGGCGCGTGAGGAGAAGACTACGGGAACAGATCTCTTCCGGCTATTGGGCGTCGGGTTGTCATGCCTTCTATGACTCCTCTTGGCAAACAACAAAAGGCTTCCGCCCGTCGAGTTCGTCTGGCAGTATCGGCTCTTTTGCGTGTTACTGACGGACAAAGAGGAGAGGCCACTATAGCGGAATGTACACGTGCTCCCGGCTGCCCATACCTCCCGCTCACTCTCGGAGAGAGGCTCGTACAAGCATCCATAGTGCCGTTCGAGGAGTACCCCTAAGTCGGCTTCGCCCCGCGTGATCCCGTTAAAGGGACGGCGCTCCGTAGGCTGTCCGCTACGAACGGTTACAGTGTGCTCACGCTACGTCGGTGCATATCGTTCAGAGCCGCCGCGCTGCCAGTGCCGCGCGCCGTAGTAGAAGCCTTGGAGCTTGCGGCATGTCATGTGTGCTCCCTCATGACAGTAATCCGGTAAGAGCAATTTTTCCTCTTGACACATCTACAGTTGCACAATACTTTTCCTCCGAGGCGTAAATCACAGCCTAATTCTTGGCTGTTATCTTATTGCCAATCGTCAATGGATGATCGGCAAACACGGCGCGAGATGACGTTCAAGCGCCAGTTAAAATGACGCCGCGGGAAAATTTCCTGCGGTAATATAGGTTCGACTGCGTTGTTTAAGTGAGATGAGCGAGCCGAAGCCATCGGCTCGCTGCCAGCCGCGAAGCTTATAATAGCGGCAGGCAACGCTCCGGAGCGCAGTAATCGCTATACCCGGCGCAGGGATGATCCGCATCCCCGTGTTGAGGAACCAAACGCCCTTCCCGACAAGCATGATCGCTATCGCGAATCTGCCTGTCGGGAGGGCCTTTTTATTCTCACGCCTTCGTTTGAACTTAAATTATTGAAACAACGAAAGGTGCAAGCACGTGAGCAAGAAGTCGCACAATAACCGGCGTCGCCGTAGCCGGCGCATAATCGGTGCCCCCGTAGAGCAGGCCGTCGCGCGTTTCAAAACTTTTTACGATCCCCAAAGCGAGAGACCTCTTCCTTTGTCTGGATCAACTAACAGGGTCGTAAATCCGACGCAAAGTGCGGCTGATGCGCCGATCAAATCACCTGTGCGAACTTCACCAACTCTAAACCAACAAGGGGGTACGCAGTCAATTACCCCCGTCCAAACCTCGGATACGCAAGCGCGTCCGGCCACAAACCATCGAGCACGGCGGGAAACAAAAAGGGCGGAGCTTTCAGAAGAGGAGGAAGCGAAACGTTGTGAGGAAGCAAAGCTGGTGGGCGCACTTGTTCGGCGACACGGTTACGAGCTAACGGCACTTGCGCGCGCCGAACCCGCGCGGGCTCTAGTACGCTGGCGGCGGCGGAAATCGCTGCTGCACTGGCTGCGGTCGTTTCATCTCGGAGCGTGCGCAAGATACGCCTACGTCTTGTCCGTTTACGGCTTATTAATTATCTGCGCAGTCTTTATATCTATGTGGGCGTGGCAGAGGAATTTCCCATCCGAACAACCTTCAGAACTGATCAAACTGAAAGAGGAAGTCGAAATAAATAAGAAATTTTCGTCAAGAAAGGGTTCTAAAAAGAATAGAGATGGTCGCCGACAAAATGCGCCCAGCCGAAGAAGAGACGGCGGCTCGCAAGGAGCGATTGCGTCGAATGGCGAAGCAGAATCTTCCGGTGACGCAGAGATAGGAGAAAGCGCAGCCGCAGCGGAGCCGCCGCCACTTCCAAACAGCGACTCAAAGAACGGAACAGCAGGTCGATCAGCTTCGCCTCAAGCCAAACTATTCTCGCTCACCTCTAAAGCTACGAACGAAAAGAACACAGATATAGAGTCGTTGGCGCGCGGAACGGCGATTCCGGTAGTGCTCATCGCGCCGGTTCGCTCAGCTTACGCGACAGTCGCAACGGCGCGGGTGGCCGCAGACGTGCAGGATATAGGAGGACAAGTTGTTATTCGCGCAGGAAGTCTAATTCAGATTCCGCTAAGCGAGCCAGACTCTCAAGGACGCTTTTTCAGCGACACCGACGCCTACGCCTTCGTCACCCTCGCAGGCGGTAAAACCGTCCCAATCAATGTTATTGCTGAAAGCTCGGACGGGGCCGGGATACCGGGAAAGCTTCGGAAGCCGGGTAGGTGGGGGAAGTTTCTGCGGGGGCTTGCCGAGTCAGGAGCTGCGGTCGGCGGGGGATTCGGCGCGACGCGCGAGGCCGCCAAAACTCTTCAAGACTCTCTGCCGGAAAAAAGAGCGGATCAAGGCCGCCCCGTTGGGGAAATCAAATCCGGAACGCGATTCAAACTGATTGTTCGGTGAAGTCGCAGGCCGTCACGACGCAGATGCCGGAGACTGGCTTAACGCTCAACGCAAAGTATCGAAACGTAGATAGAAGCTAGAAGGGTAATTGCAGATGGTGAAGAAATGCAGACGACGAAAAGGTCAAGTTGAGTTCGAGGAATACTCGCCGGAGGGGTTAGACTACACCTCCGAAGCATGGAGGCGTATGCTCGACCCGGACAGGAGGTTACTCACGTTTGCATGTCTCCATAGCGTATTTACACGCGAGCAGGCAGTACGTTATCTGTGCGACTTTGACACTGAATCGCTTCAAAAAGCTCGTGAGGCTAACGAGCTTCTCAACCGCCGGACGGGGCAACAGCAGTGGTTCTGCCACATTAACTTTTTATTCGCGGGGCCAACTCCCGCCTCGCTTGAGGTTTATTACTTAACCCAACACGCCGTGGTTGAGTTGCGGAAACTAGCACCCGTGCTTGCGCGGTATGCGTCTCCCGGCAAACCCACAGGCGTGAATTTCGAGCGCATCCCTCACGAAGTTGACGTCGTGGAAGCGCATCTATACGCGCTCGCAGCCGGACACGTCCATAAATTCCTCAACGAAAAAGACCTGAAAAGTCGAATCCGAAAGAAGCGTCACGAGCGCATTTCTCAAGGAGAATTGGAAGCCGTCAGCGAGTCGACGGGGGATTTCGAGTTATGGTTTCAGGGGAAAAATAAGGACAAGGTCGCGCGTATCGTCTGCGAAGTGGCGACTCATCACATTAAACCCGACCAGATAAGAAGCAAGCCGGACGGGATGATTTGGTTCACGCGTAATCTCCACCGACGAGACGTGATTGCGGAAATCAAGGGGTCAAAGACCCATATTGTGTTACTCACGGACCCCGTCGCGCGTCACGTAAAGCTCGCTCAACTGCTCTTGGGTGTTGCGCCGAAGTCGCCCGCCGTGGATCAGAAACCGCTCAACTTTGCGGATACGCCGCACGGAAATTCTAATCTCAAACCGCGCGAGAAGCGCGTCATGAACGCGCTCAGTCAGCTTGGCGGGGCGGCGACGACGGAAGCAATCGCCGCTTTTTTGAGCGTCCAACGCTCCGGGATCAGCAGGTGCCTGAACGAATTGGAGCGCAAAAAGGTGGTCCACGCCGAAGGCGCATGTCTCTGTGCAGAACGAGACCTTGGCGCTCCAACGCTGCTTTATCTGGCTACCGGCTACACTGCTATGGATGAAAACATGAGGCGGCATCGCCTGATAGTGTCGCTAATGTTCACGGAATTTTCCTACGCTAGCTTTCGCTTCTGCTCCTTTAATGCCTCCACAGGCGCGCTCGAAATGCGGCATGGAGCTGACCCGCAACAGCCCCGTCAGGTCGTGGTAGCCGACAATCATGATGTCTCTGTGGACGTACTCAGGGCGCGAATCTTGAGGGCGCGGGGCAGCATTAACGCCCCTAAAACGGTCATTGTGGCGATGTCGGACGAGGCCCGTATGCAAAGACTTCGCGGGATGAACGCACCCGCAAAGATCGTCGACGTGTCAAGAAATTCGAGGAGTAAAGTGGCGTAGCGAGATTTCATTTGGAGAACTTTAGGAGTAACTCATGGTGTTACGAACGGTCAATCAGGAGATAACGAAGCCTCAGTTGATTCGTAATTCCCATGATGTCCCCAGTAAGTTTTTTGTCGAAGGTTTACCAGAGCGTTACGGCTCGCGCTGTCACAAAAGTCGCTCCTGATCTGGTAACAAAAGTCGGTCGCGCATTTTGTGACGCATAACCAATAACAAAAGTCTCTTCGGCTGGCAAGTGCTTGTGCAGCGAACAAGATGGAAGCAGTAACTGAATGCCGAGAATAGAAGAGAAAATAAGGTTATCGAATCCTGATTGAAAATAGGATGTGAAAAATAATAAGTAATGGGTAGATGGGTTCTATGGCGAATTGGGAGAGCAGATGTAGAGAGTGAAGTTTGTTTTTAATAAGTGAGCGTGATAGAGCTAAACCTGTGATCAATACAATGAAATAATTTTCATTAAAGTGAGTTTAAGAATAGGCGTGATGAGAATTGTTATGGTGGAATCACGAGAGCAATACGACAGGCTGAATAAAGTATTAGACGGAGATAAGAGTGGTAAAGCGGGATAGCTGAAACAGGTATCCTCAGATGTAATAAAGGCGATGGCCCTGCCGGGAATTTTGTGATGAGAGGCTACGGCGCAATAATACAGTGGCGGCGATGATTGTTACGATACCGAGGACTAATCCGCCGACAAAGAGCGCAGCGCCAGCCATGTCGCCTTATAGTATTTGGGGAAGCCCAGCGCTTCTGGCTTTCGTTGCGCTTCAGGCTCTGGCACTGCCTGCACGACGACGGAACCATTGGGGGACTTACTACCGGGATGAGCCGCTCAGCGTCTTATTAGCGGGTGATGCAGGCGGGCTCTCGCACGTTCAATTCAAGCACTTGCTCTTTTTACACAGTCGGCCAGAATCGCCGTCCGTTGCTGCTTTGAAAGTATCCCTGTAAATGGGGTCGATTGGCGTAGGCGCTGACCCTCGTCGGAAGCTTCGGTGATGATCGCGATCAGTTCTTCGACGCTCGATTCGACAAGTATTTTATCCCACTCAAAGAGTGCCGGTTTCTCTCCTTCGTCGTAGACATCGCTCTGAATCCAGCGGGCGATGTTTTGCCGGGCGCGCAGGATGACAGCCTCCGACTCGCGGCGCAGAATTTCAGCGACCGCTCGATGGTAGGCGAGATTAAACTCATCAATGAATTGGTGAGATCCCACCGGGCTGCCACCCGTCGCAACATCAGGGATGATTGCGTTCACAGTATCTTGCGTCCTGTGTTTCATACTTCATCCATCCTACTACGACAATGCTCTGATAGAGACGCTCCGAGCCTCCGCCAAAGTCCATTCCATTTTCCTTTTTGCTCTGTGCCAAGATTAGGTTACATTCACTACTCGTCATGCCACTTTCCCTCACGAAGGAGATAATTTAAGTGGAAGCTCGCAATCGCACTTTACCCGATTGGTTAACGAGGATTCGCACCCGGCAGATTAAACTCCCACGCTTCCAGCGTTTTGAAGCTTGGACGCACGCCACCGTCACGGCGCTTCTCAATACCGTGTTGCAGGAACTGCCGGCGGGCGCAGTGCTGGTGCTGGAGGTGGGCGAGACCGAGCCGTTCATCTCGCGCACGATGATCGGAGCGCCTGAGACGGGTGAAAGGGTGATTGAGCATCTACTGGACGGCCAGCAGCGGCTCACCGCGCTCTGGAGAAGTCTCACTAATAATTACGAAGATCGCGCCTACTTCGTGCGCTTGGTCCCTGACGAAGAGACCGGCGCGCCTTACTACGCCACCTCCAGAGGCAGGTGGATGAAAGACGGCAAGAAGTTTCCTTTGTGGGTAGATAATCCGGTCGAGGTTTGGAAAGCGCAGCTTGTGCCGGTTCACCTGCTGCGCCCCGACCCGGAAGCCGAAGCGGAGTTAACGGAGTGGGCGATGAAGGCGGCTTCTGGCGACATGCCGATGGTGCTGGAAATTATGAAGAAGGCTAACGCCCTGCGGGCGCAGTTCGCCAAATTCAATATCCCATTTCTATCATTGCCGAGCACCACCCCTAAAGAGACGGCCCTGAACGTCTTCATTCAGATGAACACGTCCGCCACCCCACTCTCAGGCTATGACATCGTTGTGGCTCAGGTGGAAGCAGGGACTGCCATGTCCCTCCACGATCTGGTCTCGGACATCAAAGCCACTGTTCCACACGTGGAGTCATACGTTAAAGCAGCAGATCTGATGCTGTCGGTCAGCGCGCTTCTCCAAGGCAAAGTCCCGACACAAGGCAGCTTTATCTCGGAAGGCTTCAGTGACAAGCTGGTTGAGAATTTAGAGATTACTAAAGCGGGAATCAAAAAGGCGATCTTGTTCTTGGAGCAGGAAAGGATACTGGATTCCAAGCGTCTCCCGACAGACGTGGTCGTAGCGCCTTTAGCTGCCTTGTGGGGCATCTCGCCGCAGGGCTTGGACGCCGAAGGCGAAGCGCGTACCCTTTTGAGAAAGTATCTATGGCGTGCCTGTTTCACGGAGAGGTACGAACGCACCTCGGCGACGCGGGCGTTAGCCGACTTCCGCGAGTTGAAACTGCTCTTGGAAGGAAATAGCGAGGGCGCACCTGCCATCTTTAACGAAGACGATTACCCGCTCCCGACGAGTGAGCAATTGATCCTTGCAGGATGGCCGACACAGAAAGACAGGCTGCCGCGCGCTCTCATCGCGCTTTCCCTACGGGCGGGCGGATACGATTTGGCCGACGGGTCACCGGCAACGCGCGACAACTTACCGGAACGGGAGTACCACCATTTATTTCCCGTCGCCCGCCTCAAAGAGCAGGGACTGGAAGATCGCGAGATTTATCGGGCTTTGAATTGCGCGCTGGTCACTTGGAAAACCAACAGAAATATCTCAGCGAAGACTCCTGAGAAATACCTCGCCGAGCGGCGTGAAGGCACCAGCTTGGGAGAGGATGAGGTGCGCCGTCGCTTGGAATCGCATCTGGTGCCGTATGACAAAATGGTTTCCTTCGGCTACAAAGAATTCCTATCGTCGCGCGCAGCGTTGATGCAATCTATGATGGTGAAATTATGCTCCGGCGAGTTGGTCTAAATACCGTTGAAAGGTCGCACTGCGGTGAGTGAAGAAGAATCGAAGTTGCTGGAACGCGCTGCCTGCACGCCTGAGTCGGTTGCTATCACTGGTTTCAATGCCAGCACCGTCCTGCCCTACGGCTTGTCCTCTGAGCACATCCGTCTGGCAATGGACGATTTTCTCGGCTTCCTCGGCTTCGTCAACCAGCAATTGAACACGAAGGAGATGGAGAGGTTGGAGTCCATCGTGATGCCGGCGAACTTCTCGTCCATCGTCGGTGAGTTCATGGGCGCGCGGATCCCAAAACACTGCCCCGCAATCGTCAAAAACGCTTACCACAACGGCCACCCCGATCTGATCCCGGCAGGCGTCTTCCCGAATAACGCGGTGCAGCATGCCAAGGAAGGCATTGAGATTAAGGCTTCACGATATTTGCGAGGCTGGCAGGGTCATAACCCGGAGGATGCGTGGTTGATGGTCTTCGTTTTCGACAGCAACCGCCCGACTGATTACATTACTGATCCGAAACCGTTCCGCTTCGTGATGGTGTTGGGTGCGCAACTGACCAAGGAGGATTGGCTGTTCGCGGGAAGGTCGGCGACGAGCCGTCGGACAATCACGGCCAGCGTCACGCGCACGGGCTACGATAAGATGATGGCGAACTGGATTTATAAAGCGCCTACTCTGACAGGAGCCGAAGCAAGGGAGCTTCTTCAGCCTCCGGTGCCTCAACCTTTAGAGCCGCAAGACGAGGAATAGCCCCCACACTCATCTCGAAATAGTCCAGATACCTCTCAGCGCCGACAGCGGTCACGCCTACGGCTTCCGCAGCCGCGATTGTAGAGCCTGACCCTGAAAACGGGTCTGCAATCACGCCAGAGCCCAAGGGAAGCGCCGTATGGACTAGCTGGCGCAGGAACGCCTGCGGCTTGAGGCTCGGATGCGGAGCGATCTTCTTCTCCCGCTGTGGAGTGCGACCACTCAAGATCACATCGCTGAAGGGTAAGCCTGCGGGTGTGCGCCGCAGGCCCCCGGTCTGAAACTCCCGCAGGCAGTCACTGACCTTCATCTTCGGCAGCAAGGGCTTGCGCAGGACACCCCACGGCTCGTAGCAGCCGCGCGGGAGGGATGAGACTTCCGGGAACTCCTCCTCGGCGTTTTTAGGCCGGTCTCCTCCCCGTAGCGTGCGCACCAGCCGGATGACCTCGCCCCGGAATTCCAGCCCGCCCTCAACGAGCGCCGAGAAGACCAACTGCGAGAGAAAAGTATTGCTGGCGATGAAGACGTGGCCACCGGGGCGGAGAACGTGAACTGCAACTCGCGCCCATTCAACGAAGAACTGCTGGATCTGCTTTCTCTCTTTTCGATTGAAAGCCGTGAAACGTGGTAGCGGAGCACGCGTGTGGCCGTCGAACGAAGGCGGAATCCTCCAGACGCCGCCGTTGCCATTAGCACGCTTCTCAATCTGATCGAGATCGTACTCCTTCACGCCGTAAGGCGGATCGGTGACGATAGCGTGAAGAGTGTTTTCAGGAAGACGGCTCAGCCACTCGAAACAATCCGCATGGATAACGCCGGAAGAGCTACCAATAAATATTGACCGGTAGTCAAGAGCCAGCCCTCGTAAAATCTCGTGCCGGGGCGTTAATAATTCCTTCAATGGTTTATTAGAGGCTGAGAACATATTAGCTGTTGAGCGTGCGACAGAAGTATATATTCCTTCTATGTATCGGCAACACGGTTATAATAACACTTAACTTCCTTTAGTCACCCGTGTGTTAGCAATCCGTTGGCGATGATTTCCATCAAGTTTTCGCACTCATACTCGCCACTTGCTTGAAACTCAAAAACGCGCCAACACCCAACTACTCTCCAGCAAATAGAGAATACCCGTTCTCAATCGTGAAGGCCGCCCAAAAATGAGCGCCCATTTTTGAGCGCCCAAATTTGAGCGCGCCCAAAAATGGGCGATTAGGTCTCTTGGAGAGCCAGTCTACCTGTAAGCCGTTGAAAATTATAATGTGCCTTTTGGCACATCATTTGATTTAGAGGCGGGTACGTTGGTTGATTTGGCTTAAGGAGTTGCGGCAGGACCGAAGAAGTCAACGAAATTCTAAAAGGTGTGAGACGAAAGAATGAGTAAACGAATACTATCCGCCGCCGTGCAGGAAGAGGGTCGGGATCCCGTCGAAAGGCGCTCGGAGAGTGACTCTCATTGCGCAGGGAGGAATCGGCACTGTTCCCAAGGCGCACCGCTAGATGGTGCGGTGAGCGAGCAAGAGTTTGCCGCAGTGTTGAGCGGAAGAATGAGGGCAATAGCCCAAGAAGTCTTTCGAGAAGCGGCGCACGATTACTTGGGCCAATCGAACGCAACCGATGACGCTGCTGTAAAGCTGCGCGAGCAGATCGCTTTGATTAAGGCTAAAGAAAATATCACTATCAAAGAGGCGGCCTTGCTTTTGTCCTGCTCCGAGAGTCACATCCGCAAGCTCATCAATCTGGCCTTGAAGGGGAAGAGTCGTCGCCCGATTCCGTCTGTGCCCATGGATGGCGTGACGGTTTTGCCACTTCGCGATCTTTTAGATTGGGCCAGCCCGAAACCGCAGTCGGAGGGGAATCTAAACTAATTATGCGACCCACCCGGAAACAGTTTAAGCCTTGCTTTGCGCCCATGCTCTCACTACACTTATCTCACTTCTCTAGCCGCTTTCTACTCTATGGGAGAAAGCAGCATGACCACTAGACAACGAGGTAAGGAGGGCATCTGTTCAGCCGAGTTCTGGATTGATAATGATTTCTATCAATTCACCTTCAACGGCAAGAAGGGGATGCCTTTGATCACTTCTAAAAAAGAAGCGAGGGATTATGAGGAAGACCTGAAGCGGCGGATCAAGACGGGCGTTTTCCTGAAAGATTCCGACCTGAAAAACTTCGCCAAGTTTTTCAACGAAATCTACATGGACTACTCTCGCAAGCACAAGACGCCGCTCTCCACGCACTTTGACGAGCAATACGGCAGACGACTGGTGGAAGAGTTCGGCGCAAAAACGCTCTTCCAGATCACGCCGCGCATGATAGAGAATTACTTGGTCAAGTTACTTAAGACCGAGACGCGGTTCGGCAAGCCGCATTCCCGCACAACCGTGCGGCGGCACTACAACATGCTCAACCAGCTTTTCAACATGGCTATCGGAGAGCGGATCATCAACGACAATCCCTGTCGTCTGGTGAGCCGCAACGTGTTGAAAGAGTTTCCGACGTGGCAGAATCGCGAGCGGTGGCTGAACAAGTACACGCCGGACGAAGAAGACCGTCTCTTCGCGGCCTTCAACGAATACGGCGAACACTTGGTGGCCATCTCCCGGATCGTTCTGAACACCGGCATCAGGCCGCCGAAAGAAGTGTTGGCAATCAAGAAAGAGCACGTCAATCTTTCCGACGAGGCGCGTTATTACAAAGTCGAAAAGACGGACGTGCTTATTCCGCCCCAAGCGCTCTTGATTGCTAAAGGTAAGGATGGCAAACCGCGCGTTGTGCCGCTTAACACGGTGGCTCGCAACGTCTTCAAGATTCTCGTTGAAGATACGACGACGGGCGAGTGGCTCTTCACGAACCGCGACGGCGGGCCGATGAAGGCCGTCAAGAAAGGTTTCTTGGCGGCGTGCGAGAGGGCCGAGATCGAAGACCTGCGCCCGTACGACCTGCGGCACACCTTCGCCACACGGCTCGTCGAACGCGGCGTCCATCACTACGTGATCTCAGCCCTGCTCGGACACTCAACGCCTTCGACCGGATTCGGCCATGCCTCACGGATCACTCCCGGTTACGGCCACGTGACGTGGGACACGATGGTGCGCGCAGTCGAAAGCCTTGAGAGGCAACTCCCGAAGCGTCGGCAAAGGTTCGGATCGAGGTCTGGCAAAAGTCTGGCAAATCGGGCGGAAGAGAGAAAAGCCGGGTGAAGGACAAGGCGGGGAAAGTGATGAAACCACAAGACATAAATATGGTAGGCGCGATAGGATTTGAACCTACGACCCCTACCGTGTCAAGGTAGTGCTCTACCCCTGAGCTACGCGCCTACAAGTAACAAAACAACTCGCTTCAATATTGCCTTAAAAAGCGAGGCTGTAAATTAACAAACGGCTCGGAACCATGTCAAGCCATCTCTCAAGCACGCGCGAACACTTATTTTAAGGAACAGCAAAAGTATTGAGCTATACAGAAGCTGTGCCCAAAAAAGAGACGCCCGATTCGGCTCGACCAATATTTCAGTCGCACTGTAATGGAAGACAATTAAGCGGCCTGCACTTTTACGACCTTTGACTCGTCCGTGTAGGTCTTAATTTCCGTGCCCTTCTTAATCTTTGCGTTCTTCCCCTTCTTGAGTAAGCCGAAGAGACCGAAGAATACAGATAATGCAATGACGGTTCCAACCTTATCGCCACCTTCTCCACCTTTGGAGGCACGCAGGCGAATCTTCTGACCATCAACCGCCGTTGTGCTCTCCACCCGGATGCCAAGCTTGCCGCCCTTACCCATGCGTCCGGCTTTTTGGGCGTTGGCAATCGTGCCTTTGATAAGAGTGTCTCTCGCGATAACAACTTTTCCATCAACTTTAAGATCATCCTTGAGCTTAAAATTGATGGGATCGCCCTCGGTGGCCGAAGCACTGGAGATTTCATCTTCGAGTACGGCTATTAATTCGGTTCCATCGGGGATGGTGACGTTGACAGCGCTAGCGTTGGGGGTTTCCTGGGCATTGATCGTCTTGGGCGTCGGGTAGCAGAAAATTGCCAGGGTGAGAATCAAGGCGATACTTTTGGTGAGACTAGCTTTCATTTTAAGGGTCCTTTCATTAGTGAGAGTTAAGGGGGAAGCCCATCGTCAGAGAGGCTTATATTAATGAGCGCGATATTTCTTACTCTTCCACGTCGATCTGCCTTTACGATTACCGCCCGCTGGGCAAAAAGCTAATCAACGCTCCTACATACTTTTATAGGAGGCATCAGGAAGAGCGATAAAGAAAACTCCGGTCGGGATAAAGATGGGAGTTTGATTAAGCCAAGTTTGAAGTGCTAACGCGGTGGATGACTCATCTTGCCATGTGAGCGTTGCGCAATATAAAGGAGGCGGCAATCAACGTCAAGCCGCCAGGTCTCGTAGTTCGTCCTGCTCTTTCAAGCGCTGGCGGTCTCCGCAGAGACCTGTTCCCATTCCTCGTATAACTGGCGAAGGCGCGCGTCCGCGCTCTTGTACTCTTCGTTGAGCGTCTTGAGACGCGCTGCATCACGCGCGACTTCCGGCTGTCCGAGTTGCTCGGAAATCTCCGTCAAACGCTTTTCAGCTTCACCGATCTCCGCCTCAATCACGTGCGAATCGCGGGCAGGCTTTTTCTTCGCGCCCTTTCTTTCGGAGGCTTTAGTCTTCGGGCGCGCAATCGTCTCTTTGGCCTTCGCGGGTGCTGGCGGCGCTTCCTGAACGGGCGGACGCTTCTCACCCGCTTTCCAATCGTGATACTCCGTGTAATCACCGTCGTAATGCTCGGCGCGGCCTGCGCCGTCGAGCGCGAGAATCTGTGTGGCCACGCGGTCCAGAAAATACCGGTCGTGGCTGATCGTGATAATCGTTCCCTGATAGGCGTCGAGCGCTTCTTCCAAAGCTTCGCGCGAAGGAATGTCCAGATGGTTGGTCGGCTCGTCCAGCACAAGCACGTTGACGCGCGAATAGATCAGCTTGGCGAGAGCGAGACGGCCTTTCTCGCCGCCCGACAGATCGCGCACATGCTTGTAAACATCGTCGCCTGTGAAAAGAAACTTGGCGAGGAAGGAGCGCAACTCACCGGCAGTTGCACTCGGAAGCGCAACCCGACGCAGTTCCATGATGATCTCGTTGCGGTCATCAAGGTCGTCCAACTGCTGCGCGTAATAACCGACCTGAACTTTCGTGCCCCAGTTTATTTCACCGGCAAGCGGTTGGAGTTTGCCAAGCACCGTTTTGATGAAGGTGGTTTTGCCTGATCCGTTCGGGCCGATGATGCCCAGACATTCGCCGCGCCTGAGCGTGAACGTGATGTCGCTCGCCAGAACTTTGCCCGGATAACCGACGGTCGCATCCCTGACGGTCAAGACCTGCGTGCCCGCGCGGTCAATCGCCTGAAGACGAAAATCGCCGGATGACTGATCGGGGCGCACGGATTCGACGCGCTCAAGTTTTTCCAGCATCTTGCGGCGCGACTTGGCCTGCTTGGTCTTCTGCCCGGCCAGATTGCGGCGGATAAATTCTTCGGTCTTGGAAATCAGATGTTGCTGATTATCGTAGGCGCGCTGCTGCGCCTCTCGTCTGACTTCGCGCTCGACCAAGTAAGCAGAATAGTTTCCGGTGTAGCTCGCCGCGCGTCCCAGCTCAAGTTCGACGATGCGACGGCAGGCGCGATCCAGAAAATAACGGTCGTGGCTGATGATGACGTAAGCCGAATTGTAGGTGCTCAGGAATTCTTCGAGCCACTCGACCGAGTTGACATCCAGGTGATTGGTCGGCTCGTCGAGCAGAAGAACGTCAGGCTCTGCGAGCAGCAACCGCACCAGACCAAGACGATTCTGCTGCCCGCCGGAAAGTTTCTCTGTCTCCAAATCCCAACTCTCACGCTCAAAGCCGAGTCCCTGCAAGATGGCTTCGGCTTTGGCCGTGTACTCGAAGCCTCCCTCGCGCTCGAACTGATGTTGAAGTTCGCTGTAGCGCTCAAGCACCGCCTCAAGCTCGTCGCTTGCTTCCGCCATGCGATGCTCAAGCTCGTGCATCTCATGCTCGATTTGTTGCAGATGCCCGAAGGCCGCGAGCGCAGATTCATGCACGGTCGAACCCGGCTCGAAGTGAACGTGCTGCGCGAGCAAACCCAGCCGCAGCCCGCGCGCACGCACGACATCTCCGCTATCCGGCGTCTCTTCGTCGCTGATTAAGCGAAAGACGGTCGTCTTCCCTGCCCCGTTGCGCCCGACAAGTCCGACGTGCTCGCCCGGATTAATTTGCAGGGATGCGCCCCGCAGGACATCCTGCGAGCCGTAGGATTTATGAACATCTGAAAGACGGAATAACATAGGAACGGTGATAGGTAATGGGTGATAGGTGATAAGAGAAAGCTCTTTCCTATCACCTATCACCCATCACTTATCACTACTTCTTCGGAGAGGCGGAAGCTGCCGGACTCGCTGCCGGACTCGCTGTCGCCTGGGGGGAGGCGGAAGCAGCCGGACTGGCAGCGGGGGAAGCATTTGCGGCGGGGGCCGGACGCAGGCCGCTCATTCTGTCCGGGCTGGCAACGATGTCCGCGGCGAGTTTGTTTTCGATCTTCGCTTCGCTCATCGCTACCTGAAGCAAGGCCGCGTTCAGGATTTGCTTGCGTTGATTGACCAGACCGTCCGTGATGTCCTTACGCACATCAGGATTGTCGAGCGTCAGGTTTTCAGTTTGAAGGCGCTTGCCCGTCAACTTGAAGATATACCACTGACCATTATTCATGTGCTGGGGTGGCGTCACATCGCCGGTCTGCATCTGATTAAAGAACGTGGAGACTAAATCCGGCGGTAGACCCAACTGCTTGATTTGATCTTCCGAGAGAAAGCCGATGTCGCCGCCACGCAGGCTGCTTTGATCTTCGCTCCGCTCACGCGCGACGGTTGCGAAATCTGCGCCGCTCTTCAAACGCTGGTAGATAATATCCACCTTCTGCTTGGCCTCAGCTTCGCCTTTAGCGTCGTCCGTCGCACCATTGTCCGCCGGATCAACGACGATGGCAGCCAGCCCGACGCCGCGCGCGCTGACATATCGCTGCCGGTTGTTGTTGTAGAAATCCTCGACCTCTTTTTCACTGGGAGTGCTGATTTTACCGCCAACTCTATCGAGGAGTCTTTTCACGGCGATCTGCTTGCGCGCAACGTCGCGGAGTTGCTGCTCGGTCTGATTGGTATCCTTGAGCATCTTTTGATACTGCTCTTCGGTCATGCCGTTCTGCTGCTTCTGCTCGTTGATGACCTGCGTGATTTCTTCCTCTTTCGGCGAGAGTCCTTCTTTATCCGCACGCTGGAAAAGAACCTCCTGCTTGATTAGCTCATCAAGCACCTGCAAGCGCGCTGCCGCCAGTTCGAGCGGAGAGAGCTGCGCTTGCTTACCCTGAGCTTGCTGGTTAAGGGTCGTATCAACCTCGCTTAACCGGATTTCTTTGCCGCTCACGATTGCAGCCACGTTCTCACCACCGCTTGTTCCGCCGCCGCTCTTGGCGTTGCTGCACGCGGTGAAGACCAAAGTGGTGGCGATAATGACTGTCAGAACTGCCTGTTTAATTAATCTGGACACTGTCTGCTCCTTCAAAGTTGACGATAATGACTGATGTGCAATACCGGGAGACGCTCTCTACCTGCTTGACGTTTTAGAAGACCGTTTGCTATAAATTCTCGTTTTGAATCTATAGCTTAGATTCGCCGATTCTTAACTGAGATGATTCCCATACGGCTTTTATGCTCGGAGGTACTGAATAATCATGGCTAAACGATGCGAAGTCTGTGGCAAAGGCCCGCAGTTCGGTAATAATGTTTCCCACGCGAATAACCGCACCCGCCGCCGGTTTAACCCGAATCTGCAATCTATTCGCTTGCAGCGACCGCAGGGCGGCGTTCAGCGCGCGAAGGTTTGCACCAGGTGTATCAAAGCAGGCAAAATTGCGAAAGCAGCCTGAGCCAGCACGGTCTCTTATCTTTTCAAATTCATAGCTATCGAGTGCGCGCTCTTGCCGACTAAACCAGGTCGTCACGAGGTGCATCCGGTAGCTATTCTTTTCCCGCCAGCGCGATGACTTCAATCTCCACGCGCGCATCGCGTGGCAGGCGCGCCGCCTGAACGGTTGCGCGCGCTGGCGGATTCTCCTTGAAGTACCGCCCGTAAACCTCATTCATCGCCACGAAATCATTCATATCCGCGAGAAAGACCGTCGTTTTAACGACACTATCAAGACCCGTCCCGGCAGCTTCAAGCACCGCACTGAGATTACGCATCACCTGTTCGGTTTGTTCGGCCACGCCGCCCGGAACAAACTCTCCCGTCTTCGGATCAAGGGGGATTTGTCCTGAAGCGAAGATGAATCCTCCGGCTCGGATGGCCTGTGAATACGGCCCAATAGCCGCAGGCGCGCTCTCAGTTTTGATGATCTCCCTCACTATACGGATAACCTCTTTTTCCCGTCCCGAAACAAACTGCATATTCTAACAGAAGGGCGAAGAGGAAGGCAAAAGCTCGTGAATCGTAAATAGCAAATCATGAATAGAGAAAAACCGTCTTTCACGATTTACCATTTACGATTCACGATTTACGGCCTTCTTACGCCACGCCCTGCAAGCGTTCAACGTCGAGCACGCCGGGCACGCTCTTGATCGAATTGATTACCTTGTCCAGATGCTTGACATCGAAAACTTCCACCGTCACCTCGATTCGCCCACGCTCGTCAGAAGCGACAGAGGCGCGAGCGTCGCGGATGCCGGTCTTCATATCGGAAATGGCTCCGGTGATCCCGGCGATCATGCCCGTGCGGTTCTCTGTGATAGCCAGCAGCTTGACGGCATACGCAGCGTTATCGGATTTACCAGCCCACTCGACATCAACGATTCGCTCAGGATTGATCATCAACTGCTTGACGTTTTTGCAGCTCAGGTTATGCACGGCCACACCTTTGCCGAGCGTCACGTAGCCGATGATCTCTTCGCCGCGAAGCGGGTTGCAGCAGCGGGCGCGCGTCACCATCAGATCGTCTACGCCGCGCACGATAATCGCATCGTCGCCCAGCCGGATGAGACGCTTGACGGCGCGCATGCCGCTCCGCAGCTTCGACTCCTTCTGTGCATCGAGTTCTTCAAACTTTTCCGGCGGGAGATATTTGGCGATGACGTTACGCGGCACGAGTTTGCCGTAGCCGATGGCAGCGAGCAGATCGTCAACGCGCCCGTAACCGTATTCACCCGCGATGCGCTTGAAGGCGTCGTCGCTGCCGTTCAAGAGCTTCTTGGTGGGAAGCTGGAAACGCGCCGCCTCTTTCTCGAAAATCTTACGCCCGATTTCAATGCTTTCAGCGCGCTGCTGCTCTGCGACCCAGTGGCGCACTCGATTCTTCGCGCGCGAGGTGACGATGAAGTTCAACCAATCACGGCTGGGATGCGAGCTTGAGGTCGTTATAATCTCGACGACATCGCCATTCTGAATCAGCGTGCGAAGCGGAACCATGCGCCCATTGATACGCGCTCCGGTGCAGGTGTTTCCGACTTCGGAGTGAATCATGTAAGCGAAGTCAACCGGAGTCGCGCCGCGTGGCAATTGAATTACCTTGCCCATCGGCGTGAAAGCGTAAACGTCTTTCGGGTACAAATCGAGCTTTAGTGAATCAAGGAAATCGCGCGAGTCCTTGACCTCCTGCGTCCACTCGACCAGAGAGCGCAGCGCCTGCAAAGCCTTGTCGTCATCGCGCGAGCCGCGCTTGTCATCCTTGTATTTCCAGTGCGCCGCGACACCCTCTTCCGCGATGTGGTGCATCTCTTCCGTGCGAATCTGAACTTCAAAGGGCTGTGCCTTCGGGCCGATGACGGAGGTGTGCAGCGATTGATAGAGATTGTCGCGCGGGGTAGCTATCCAGTCCTTGATGCGTCCGGGCACGGGACGCCAGTTGTTATGAATGACGCCGAGCGCGGCATAGCAGTAGCGCACTTCGTTCGGCGTAATCACACGAACAGCGACCAGATCGTAGACTTGATCGAGATCGATTTTCTGCCGTCGCAGTTTCTTCCAGATCGAATAGAGACGTTTGATCCGGCCTTCGATGCGAACGTAGGGCGCTTCCGATTCGTGCATCTTCTCTTCAATGCTGGCGGTAATCTCTTTGAGGAAGGCTTCGTTGACGGGGCGGCGGGTTTCCAGTTGAGCGGTCAGTTCTCGATAGTCTTCCGGGTGCAGATGCTGGAAAGCGAGGTCTTCCAATTCGCCGCGCAATTTACCCATGCCGAGACGATGCGCGATGGGCGCGTAGATGTCCATCGTCTCCTGCGCGATGCGCTTGCGCTTCTCAGGCTTCAGGTAATGCAGGGTGCGCATGTTGTGCAGGCGGTCGGCGAGTTTGACGAGGACGACCCGCACGTCGTTGACCATCGCCAGGAGCATCTTGCGGACGTTTTCGGCCTGCTGCTCTTCGAGCGAGACGTTACTGATCTGCGAGATTTTCGTCAGGCCGTCAACCAGCAGCGTGACTTCATCGCCGAAATATTTCCGAATCGTTTCCAGATCGACGAGCGTATCTTCGACGACATCGTGGAGCAATCCGGTCGAAACGGAAACCTCGTCGAGACGCATGTCCGCCAGAATGTTGGCGACTTCGAGAGGATGCACCAGATATGGCTCGCCCGAAGCGCGCGTCTGCCCCTTGTGCTCGCGCGCCGAAAAGAAGTAGGCCCGCCGCAGCATGTCAAGGTCTGCCTGCGGGTGATTCCTACCAACTTTCCCGACGATGTCCTCGATGCGAATCATAAAGAAGGGATGAGGGATGAAGGATGAGGGATGAAATAAGGACAGTATTTCTTAACTTCATCCCTCATCCCTCTGCCCTCATCCCTATAAGAATAGGTGATGCCCGACCCGAAAGTCGAGCATCACCTGCTGTAAGTGCGGCGAGCCGGAAAGGTTGTTGAGTTTCCGTTGTGCCCGCCCTGCCAGTTTTGGCTTAAATCAACCGGCTGCTGCCGGGGGAGGTTGTGCGGCCTTCTTTTTCTCGTACAGTTCCTGGGTACGCTTCAAGGCTTCCTCAGCCTGCTTGGCTAGCTCCTTTGCCTTGTCGGTCTGCTCATCCATCTGGGCCAGCTTTTTAGCTTCGAGCAACAAGTTGTACTTCTGACTCCAGGCCTTCTCGTTCTCGTTATCGAGCTTGATAGCATTCTCAGCTTTTTCCAGTCCCGTCGTCATGCATCTGACCGCTTTGTCATACTCCGCCGTATCCTTCGGCTTGACGTAGACAAGCATTATTGCAGTTCCCTTTTCGACTTTCTGCTGATTGGCCGGGCTATCCGTCACCTGATTGGAACACTCCCAATCCTTGCTGGCGAGGAAGGCCAGAGCGTCGGCGCGCTTTTTATTCTCAACCGCTCCATTGTTGGCGCGCTCTTCGACCCAGAGGCGCTGCTCGTCCGGCTTGTTGAGGCTGCCCAGCAACACGGTCACTGCCGTAAACGCCTCGTCGTTGTTGGGGTCTTTCTTCGCAATATCCTTGTAAGCCTGAATGGCTTCATTCGCCTTGGCTATATTTTCCGGCGAATCCACGCCCTTGCGATACTGCGCGTGAATCGTTCGCGCGATGAATACGGGAGCGTTCTCATTATCAGGATCAAGCTCCAGCGCTCTTTTAGCGTGCATCTCCGCTTCGGCGAACTTCTTCTCTTTATAACTCTGCGCGACTTTGTTCAACTCGTTCTTGGAGCGGAGACTGTTGATATATCCGCAACCTGAAAGAGAAACAAGCGCGATGAGAACCAGAATTCCGATTCTTGCCTGAGAGAGTTTCATCGGTCTAATTACTCCACGATTAAAGGTGATAGGTGATAGGTGAGGGGTGATAGGAAACTGCTTTCTCTTATCACCCATCACCTATCACCTATGACCGCTTTTAGGGTTCGAGAGCGTCTACCTGTAAGCCGACGGGCGTTGCGCCAGCGCCTTTGACCGCGTCAATAACCTTGACGACATCGCCGTACTTGAACGATTCCGGCGCTTTGATGAAGACGGTCTTCTCGATGATGTCCGTGCCGAACTTCGTGACGCGCTGCTCTTCGCGTTGCCGTAAGATATTCGAGAGCTGGGCGCTCAGTCTGCCGGTATTGTCAATCGAGCCGTAGTCTTCACCGTTTAGCTGGAGCTTGCTGTCTTTCAAGATGTCCACGCGCAGCGTCAGCTTACTCGGGGTCGCATCTGCGGGCGTGTTCTGTTGCTGCTCAGGGATTAACGTTTTGAAGCGTTTCGGCTTGAGCGGCGTCACCACCATGAAGATGATGAGCAGCACGAGCAACACGTCAATTAGTGGCGTGACGTTGATATACGGGACGGCTTTCGCGCCGCCTTTTGCTGCACCCATTGCCATATGTTAAGTCCTCTTCCTTGGGCAAAATACGCCCGCCACGCATGTGGGCGTTGACATTAACCAGACCATCTTTTAAGAGGGCGCTCCGGCTGGCTTGACGCCTTTCTTTCTATCGGCGACAAGGCCAATCTGTGTGACGCCGCCAGCTTCCGGGTCGCGCACGACATCAATAATCCCGACGAGTTGCCCGTAGCTGACATTGACGCCGCTCTTGATGTAGACGATCCGCTCTTCGTCCGACTTCTTCTTGTCAATCTCTTTCTTGAGATCGTCCATCAGGTTCTTTCTTCCAGGATCTTTCTTGTTTTTCAGGTCAATGTTGTATTTAACCTTGCCAAGATAGAATTCCCCGTCGCTCGGAATCGAAATGACGAGCGAATCCTGCGAAGAGATGGCCTTGTCATCGTCCGCGTTAGACGTTTCCTTCGGGATTTCGACGGTGATTCCCTGTTGCAGTTGGGGCGTGACCAGCATGAAGATGATCAGCAGTACCAGCATGATGTCCACCATCGGTGTGACGTTAATCTCGGAGTTTAGGCCGCCACCGCCTCCAGACGACATTCCCATAACACAATCTCCTTCTGCACATTCCACACAGGCAGGCACGCCCGGTCCGCAAGGGAAGCCTCCCGGTCGTTAGTCAAAAAGCGCGCCCGCCGCTTCTCGCTTGAGTCCCTTAAGGATTCAGTCGGCGCGTGCGATTCTTCAGGAAGTAGTCGATCAGTTCCGAAGCCGAGTTGTCCATCTCGACCACAAAGCTGTCAACCTTGCCTGTAAAGTAGTTGAAGAGCCACACGGCGGGCACGGCCACGACGAGACCGAGCGCGGTCGTAATCAGCGCTTCAGAGATACCGCCAGCGACTGCCGAGATACCAGCCGACTCGGCGTTCTTCATGCTCTGGAAGGCGTGGAGAATGCCGTACACCGTGCCGAACAAGCCCACGAACGGGGCGGTCGAGCCGATGGTCGCCAGACCCGAAAGCCCACGCCGGAACTCAGCCGTCTTAATAGCGATGGCGCGTTGCAGAGCGCGTTTTGATGCTTCGATTTCATCGCCTGAGATTTCGCTTGATTCCTCATGAGCGCGAAACTCCTGTAGGCCGGAGTTGACGATCATCGCCAAGTGCGAGCGCCTGTGCTTGTCGCTGATGTTAATCGCCTCTTCGATTTTATCGTTTTTGAGAGCCTGCGCGACGCGCGGAGCAAATTCGCGCGACTGCTTCTTGGCCTGCGAATAGGTCAGGTAGCGCTCGACCATGATCGCAATCGAGTAGACCGACATCAGGAGCAGGATGCCGACCACTGTGTAGGCGATGGCGTCGAGGTTCTTGAAAATCTCATACATCGAGAATTTCGTTTCGTCACCACCTGCGGCAGGAGCCGCCGGACTGGCAGCAGGCTGAGCCGCCGTATCCAGCAAGAACATGAAGAAGCCATAGGCTTTCGTTCCGAGAAGGCTTAATAGAATAGTCACGGTAACCCTCCAAAAGGTTTCGATTAGAATTTATGCCATCAGGCTGCGACGTGAGAGCTAAGGTTCGGACACTATGAAGCAGCCGACCTTAAGCTCCCACGGCAATCCCGTGCTACTGAGCAACGAAGTTATAAGTGATAACGCCTGTCACTTTCACGGCCTGACCGGAAAGCTGCGTTGGCGAAAAGCGCGCCCCGTAAGCTGCCTGCACTGCCGCCTGCTGCAACAAGGGGTGGCCGCCAACAGCGCGAGCCGAAATCACCTTGCCCGACTCGTCAATCGTGACCTGCACGGTGACGGTGCCTGCCGCGCGAGCAGCTTTGGCAATCGGCGGATAAGGTGGCTTGGGTAAGCTGATGGCCTTGCCGTTAAGCACGCCGCCTGAGATAGGCGCGCGTCTCGGCGTCGGGGTTGGTTTGGGCGCTGGCGGCGGCGCATCCTCGATGACCGGCGCTGGTGCGGCTGAGGGAGCAGGCCCGGTGCCAGTCTCCGTGCCGAACGGGGTGCCGCTGGGCGGGGCCTGATAATTCTCCTTGCCCAACCTCGCACCGGGTATCGGTGGCGCTTGCCCCTGCCTGTCGACAGAAGTACCCTTCGGCGCTACCTCCGGGCGCTCAGTGACGATCTGCGTCACGGTGGAGACTCGCTGCTCCGTTTTCACCTCTGTCTGTTTTTGCGGTTCTGCTTTCTGGACTGGAGCAGGCGCTGCTTCCTCGACGACCACCGGAGTGATCAGCTTGAGGTCAGCCAAGTTCTGCGTGTCCATGTAGATGTCCGCGCCTTTGATGCCCGCTATAATCAGCAGACTAATCAGCACCGCGTAGATGGCGGTCGTGCCGAGAAAAAACCAGCCCTTTCTCCCGCTATCCTCGTGGTGTGTGCTGGACTCAACCAGGTTATCGAACATTTTGTTTTCCTCCCACTATCCGGTGCCAAAGGGTCAGGGGTGCGAAAAATCAAAAACCTTATGATTGCATCTCAAAAGCCACTCTCATAGTCCCGCCGTGAGAGATAAATAAAAAGAGTTGAAAGGGGAAGCAGCAGTCGTCCGACGCTTTTGATGCGCCGTATAAGTTTCCGCCCGACCACCGCGCGGGTATGACACAAAACTTACCAGCCACCTCAGCATAGACAACCGCGCCTCCGGTCCGTTCACATACCTGTAAACGCGGGCGCGATTTCGAGAATATTTAATTGGCCAGCAACGCGGGCAGTCTATGCCGCAACCGACAGGAAAGTCAAGCGGAAAAGCAGAAGGCAGAAAGCCGAAGGCGGCAGGCAGAGAAAAGCAGTTCGAGCCGTTCTTTCTGCCTGCCGCCTTCGGCTTTCTGCCTTCCGGCTTATGACCTTGCCGCTCCCTGTGGCTGATTGACGACGCCTCCGCCGCCAGCCTTCGCGCGACGTGCGCGCGGGGGCTGTCCGGGGGTCCGTCCCCCTCCGCTGCCGCTCGCGCTCGTCGGCGTCAGGCGCGCCTTTGAAGCTTCAATGCGCTGCTGCCACCAGACCATGATAGGGCTGGCGATAGCGATGGTCGAGTATGTGCCAACGATGATGCCGATAAACAAGGCCAGCGAAAACCCGCGCAGCACCTCGCCGCCGAACAAGACCATCGCCAGAACGGAAAGGAACACCAGCCCGGAAGTTATCACCGTGCGGGACAACGTCTGGTTGATGGCGTCGTTGGTAATCTTGTAAAGCGAGTCGCGCCGATGCAGTTTCAGGTTTTCCCGGACACGGTCGAAGGTGACGATGGTGTCGTTGACGGAGAAGCCGACGAGGGTCAGGAGCGCAGCGATGACCGTCAGGCTGATCTCCCATTGAAAGATAGAGAAGAAGCCAATCGTCACCAGCACGTCGTGGAAGACGGTAATAACCGCCGCTGCGCCATACGTCCATTCGTAGCGGGCAGCGATGTAGAGCAGCATTCCGACCAGAGCAAGCAAGGTGACGGAGATGGCCTGAATACGTAATTGCCGCCCGGCGACCTCGCCGACGGCCTCTTTACTCAGAATCTCGTAGCCTTCCTTCTCCGCGCCAAAAGTATTGAGCGCCTGCTTGACCTTGACGCTACCGGCGTCCACCTGCGCCTGAACTTCCTCTGTGCTCACGTTAGGGTCGCCCGCGCCCTGCCTGGGCACTTTAATCAGCACCTCGTTTGGCTTGTCTGTCGGCTGGATAATGGCGTCGGTCAGACCTGCCTTGGCGAACTCACTACGCAACACGTCGTCGGTAGGCGGTTCTTTCAGGAACTTGACGGTCACGACCGTACCGCCCTTGAAATCCACGCCGAGGTTGAAAGCCTCCGTTCCGCCCGGAACAACCTGACGAATGACGGCAGACCCCAGACCCACGAGCATCAGCAGAACCGAAATGCCAATAAAAATCTTCCGGCGTCCCAGCCAGTCGACATTCACGTTGTTGAAGAGTTGAATCATAATATCCAAGTGAGAGGTGATAGGTAATGGGTGAGAGGAGAAAAGTTTTTACTTATCACCCATCACCCATCACCTATCACAGTTGTTAAATACTGAGCGTCTCTGCGCGTTTTCCCTTGCGGCTCAAAACCCACTCGAAGATTGTGCGCGACACGAAAACGGCTGAGAACAGGTTGATAACCAATCCGAAGATGAGCGTGATGGCAAAGCCGCGAATCGGGCCTGTGCCGAAGACAAACAGGAACAGCGCCGAGACGACCGTCGTGACGTGCGTGTCAATGATCGTCACAAAAGCACGATTGAATCCCTGGTCAACGGCAGACAGCACGGTCTTACCTGTCAATAACTCTTCGCGTATGCGCTCAAAAATAAGCACGTTCGAGTCAACCGCCATACCGATTGTCAGGATGAGTCCGGCGATGCCGGGCAGTGTGAGCGTCGCCTTGAAGATGACTATCGCGGCAACCGTTAAAATCATGTTGAGGAGCAGAGCGATAACGGCGTTGACGCCTGACCCTCGATAGTAAAAGAGCATGAAGAGGACGACCAGACCGAGACCGACCAGCGAAGCCAAGACGCCCGAACGGATTGAATCCGCGCCGAGGCTGGGGCCGACGGTTCGTTCTTCCTGATACTCAATCTGCGCCAGCAGCGACCCGGAGCGCAGCGTCCTCGCTAAATCTTCCGCTGATTCCTGTGTGAAGCGGCCTGAAATCTGGCCCGAATCGAAAATCTGCGATTTGATGAAAGCGATAGATTTGACCTTGCCGTCCAGAACCGCGCCCATATATTGATTGACGTTTGCGCCCGTCCACTCACCAAACTTTTGCGCGCCCGCCGGTTTGAGGCTGAAGCTAATCGTGAAATCCTTAGCGCCCTGACTCTGGCTGGCGTCGGCACGATTCAACTCTTTGCCTTCAATGATGGCTGGCCGCTCGACAACGACGAACTTCTCCGTCTTAGGTGCGTTCGGGTCTGCGCTTTGATCCCCACTCGCCGTCGAAGGCTCGTCTCTTTCCAGGTAGGGCAAGACCTGACGATTGGCCGGAACCGTGCCGCCCAATGAATCAATCGCCTCTTTTTCGGTATTGAAGGTCTGAATCGGCGAAGGACTGGGCGGGCTAACGACATGCACCAGTTCGAGCTTAGACGCAACCGTCAGTTGTTTCTTAACACGCTCCGGGTCTCGTTCGCCCGGCATCTGGAGCAGAATCTGATTCGACCCCTGAGCGCCGTGATAAGCCAGGTTCGGCTCGGCGACGCCGAACTCGTTAATGCGTCTGTCAATGGTGTTGTAAGCCTGCTCGGTCGCCTGCTGACTAAGGGCGCGCGCCGCCGTCCCGGTCAAAGTCCAGGTGACGGTGTTGCCTGAGACAGCGGGTGTCCACTCCTGCGTGCTGATCTTCTTACTAACTGCTTCCTGTATCTCGTTGAGCTTCCCCGCGTCTTCTGTCTTCACGAAGAAACGATACGCGCCGCCCGACACGTCAAAGCCCGCGTCCGAGTCCTTAACTTTCGGGTCAACTTCTTTCGCCGCAGTCAGCGCGGTCACAGCGTTGCTCTCAGCCAGCGTCTTGAGATAGTCCTCGACCTTGACGCGCATCACGAGGTGCGCGCCGCCCTTGAGGTCCAGGCCGAGGCGGATGTTCTCGCCGAGCGAGCGCTTGATTCCGGCAGCCGTAAAGTCGCTGAACTTCGGACGACGGTGCGGGCCGAGAACGACGTACAGCCCGGCGAGCGTGACGAGAGCGATGATAATGAAACGTTGAAGGAGATTCTTTTTCTTCATACCGAATATTCAAGTGATAAGTGATAAGTGGTGGGTGAATAGGAGAAAAGCTCTTACTTATCACCCATCACCTATCACGGCTTTACTTCTTTTCTTCTTCCTCCGCCGCTAATCCTGAGATGGCGGCGCGCGAGATTTCGAGGATGGATTTCTCGCCGCTTCTGATTAAGAAAGTGGCGTCGCGGACAGCCGTGATCGTGCCGACGATGCCGCCGTTGGTGATAACCTTGTCGCCCGCCTTCAAGTTCTCGATAGTCTCTTGCAGCGCGCGCTGGCGCTTGCGTTGCGGCACGATGAGTAGAAAGTAGAAGACGCCGAAGATCAGAATCCAGGGCAACAACTGGACAAGAAAATTGGGGCCGCCTTGCAGGAAGATAAATAAAATTGGCATTTGAATTTTAGGTTGAACCGAAATAGTTAAAACGCAAGGCGACCGAACACGCACCAAATCAGAGGCTGAGCCACAAGCATCCGGTCTTCAATCTCGCTACCCGTTCCGCACGAAGCGCGCCGGACAAACCGTCAGCGCGCTCATGCCACACCGGAGCCGACTCCCTCTAGGAACTCTCGCCGAAATCGCGTGAAATCGCCAGACCGAATAGCTTGCCTCACGCGCCGCATAGTGTCAAGGAAGAACGCAAGGTTGTGATGCGTCAACAGGATGCTCGCCAGCATCTCTCCCGTCATGTACAGGTGTCTGAGATAGGCCCGCGAATGACGATGACAAACGCTGCACGCGCATTGTTCGTCCAGAGGGCGGCGGTCGCGCGTCCACTGCGCGTTCTTGATGTTCAACTTGCCGCGCGAGGTGAAAGCCTGCCCCGTTCTTCCGTTTCTCGTCGGCAGCACGCAATCGAACATATCCACCCCGCGCGCCACACACTCCACCAAATCCTCCGGCGTGCCCACTCCCATCAAGTAGCGCGGCCTATCAGGCGGCATCAGCGGCGCAATCTCTTCGACGACCCGGTACATCACGTTCTTCTCTTCGCCGACGCTCAAGCCTCCGATAGCGTAGCCGTCGAAACCAATCTCCACCGTGCGCTCAAGGCTTTCACGCCTCAAATCCAGATGAGACGCGCCCTGAACGATGCCAAAGAGCGCCTGCGCCCCGCTCAATCCCGCATCAAGGGGCAATTTCCTTTCATCAATTCGGCCTGTGTCCACACCCTCTTTCTGCAAATCATCGAAGCTGCGACGTGAACGCTCAGCCCAGCGCGTCGTCAACAACATGCTCTCCCGCGCCACGTCGTGCGAGGCGTTGCCCGGCGCGCATTCATCGAACGCCATCACGATCTCCGAGCCGAGCGCAGCCTGCACCTGCATCGAGACTTCGGGCGAGAGAAAACGAAGGCTGCCGTCAACGTGTGAGCGAAACTCAGTTCCTTCTTCCGTAATCTTCCTGAGTGCACCGAGACTCCAGACTTGAAACCCACCGGAGTCCGTCAAGAGAGCGCGCTCCCAGCCAATGAAGCGATGCAGCCCGCCGCATTCCCGAATTGTCTCCGCACCCGGACGCAGCCAGAGGTGATAGGTATTGCCTAAGATTATTCGCGCATCAAGCTCCGCTGCTTCGAGCGCTTCAAAGCGCGTGCCCTTGACCGTGCCGAGCGTGCCGACGGGCATGAAGACCGGCGTCTCGATGATTCCCCGCCGTGTTTGAATCACGCCGCTGCGCGCCTCGCCATCGCAGGCGAATATTTCGTATCCGATTGCTCTCTTATTCATTTGTTCAAGGGAATGATAACGGCTGAGAGGCTGAATTGAAAATCAACTTAAAGTCACGAATAAGACCGAGAAGAAATAGACAGGATTAACAGGATTAGCAAGATTAAGAAGAGAAGGCGAGATAAGCTTGCTTGCTTTTATCCTTCCTGTCCATCTTGTTAATCCTGTCTATAGTCTCATTTGCTTTGGTTAACGACTATTAAATGTGTAATCCCAGATCGTCCCGGCGCGAATCGCTCTGGATTGATTCGGCATTCGTCAGCGGCAGTCGCACAGTGAAGGTTGCGCCGCCGCCTTCGCTTTTGGCCGTGACCTGCCCGCCATGCGCTTCGACCAGTTCTTTGACGAGCGCAAGGCCGATGCCCAGCCCGCCGTGCCTTCTGGTGGACGAGCCGTCCGCCTGGCGAAAGCGATCCCACACGTATGGCAGGAATTCAGGCGAGATTCCCTCCCCTGTGTCTTCGACTTCGATGACGATCCAGCGCACCGGTTCAGTCTCATCTTCAATCAACATGATGCCCGCGCTGTCTATCAGGCGCGAGCGAACGAAGATTCTTCCACCTTCGGACGTAAACTTGACGGCATTGTTGAGCAGATTCCAGACGACCTGTTGAAGACGATGCGGGTCAACGTGTGCCATCGGCAAATGCTCGTCTAATTCAAGCCGCATCTCCAACCGGCGCACGATGGCGGACGGGCGCACCACCTGCGCCGCGTCGAGGATGACAAGATTGATGTCCGAGGGTTTGCGCTCAAGCCGCAGGACACGACGCTGGATGCGCGACAAATCGAGCAGGTCGGAGATTAACTGCGTGAGCGATGATGCGGAGTTGCGGATAACCTCTATGCCGTCGGCGAGTTCCTCGTCAAACTGAAGCGCGTCGTTTTCGCTCAGGAGGTCAACCCACCCCTTGATGGCCGTCAGGGGCGTTCTGAGTTCGTGCGAGAGTGTGGCGAGAAATTCGTCTTTCAAACGATTCGCCTCGCGCAGTTCGGAGATCAACCGCGCGTTCTCCAGCGTTGAGCCGATCTGTGTGGCGACAGCCGTCAGCAAATCAACATCGTCTTCCGCCCAGCGTCTCTGCCGCGTGGTTTGATGACCGCTCAAAGAACCGATGACCCGCCCCTGGTGCATGATGGGAACGACCGCGATTGATTGCAACTCCGTCTGCTCAATCAAGTCTTCTATGCCGACTGTGAGTCTATGCTCGCGCACGTCAACGACGACGAGCGGCTGGCGGTGATCTTTCAACCATTGCTGCACGGGCGAACGCTCCAGGATTTCCGGGTCAGCGCTCACAGGCGCGACTCCTTCGGCGCACCATTCACCATAAATATCCGACTGCTCATTCTCCGAAAACATCACAGCGATGCAGCGATCAAGCTCCAGCACACGCCCGACGCGCTCGACCACCACCTCGACGCCGAGTTTCGACTCGGTGGCCTGTTGCAGAGCCAGCACGAGACGATTGACCACCGCTTCACGCTCGGCCTGCGCCTGAATGGTGGTGAACAGGCGCGCGTTAGCAATCGTCTCCGCCGCCTGACCCGCAAAGATTTCAAGAAGTCGCACGTCGCGGCGACGAAAGCCCCCCGGACGATTCGCCACATAGACGAAGCCGATTAGCTCGCGCTTAATCATCAGCGGCACAATCAGAGCGGAGCGAACTTCGTGGCGGGCGATGAACTCCTGATTGAAACGCTCGTCCTTCGCCGGGTCGTTGGAGAAGAAAGGCTCGCCCGTGTGGTAAGCGTAATCGGTCTTGCCCGTGCGATAAACGTACCCGCTCGCGCCCTCCGAATTGAGTGTGAAGCGATATTCCCGAATCATCTCCGGCGGCGTGTTATAGCCGGGCGCTTCGGCGCGCACCAGCCCCTGTCGCCGGTCATAAGTCGCCAATAAACATTTCTCGCCGCCGACGAGTTCGGCAATCGCGCTCGTCAGGCGTCCATAAATCTCCGAGGTGTCGGTCAGGGTCGAAAAGGTGCGAGAGATTTTGTACAGCCCTTCGAGTTCCTGGCTGCGGCGACGGCTGGCTTCGTAGAGCCGCGCGTTCGTCAGCGCGATAGAGACCTGCGCCGCGACCGCTCCCAAAAGTTTCGCATCATCCTCCGTCCATTCGCGCGGGTCGCAATTCATGTGAAGCTCAAGCAATCCTTTGTGCATCCCGTGAACGATGACAGGCGCGGCCAGCACAGCGCAGACGTTCAGCCGAGCGTAGAGCTTGATTAGCTCGTCCTGCTCGGTCAAGCGAATATCGTTATTAGCCGTCGGCTGTTCTGCCGCGATCACACGCTGCGCGTAGGTGCTTGAGCGCAGCGGAATGCGATGCCCGCGAAGGCTACCGATGTCGCGCCGCGCCAGGTATTCGTAACCGACGAGCGCGTAGTCTTCCTCGCCGTCGAGCAGTGTGACGTGGCAGCGATCCGCTTTCAGCGCCGCGCCGAGCGCGTCCACCGTTTCCTGCAAGACCGCCGAAGGATCAAGCGAGCCGGAGAGCTTGCGCCCCAAGCGTCCGGCCAACTCTTCACGCCGCGCCGTCGCTTCCAGTTCATGCGAACGCTTCTCCGCCTGTTCGAGCAGCAACACTTTTTCAATGGCAATGGCGAGCGGCGGAGCGAGACGTTCGAGCGCGAGCAGGTGCTTGCGCCCGTAAGCGGCGGGCGTTCTCGATGTCAGGTTGAGGCTGCCGATGGCGCGACGGTTGGAGAAGAGCGGGCAACAGACTGCGGAACGAAAGCCCTCGCGATCCAGATCGTCGTAAATGTTGAAACGCTTTTCCGCGTTCAGTTCAGGGATGACGACCATCTCGTGCTGCTCAAGCGCAAGCTCCGTGACCGAACCCCGCATCGCGGCGGTCGCCCCGATGGAGAGCGAGCCTGCGTAGTCTCCCGAAAGAGCGAAGACGCGCAAGGTCTCTCCGTCTTCTTCGCAGAGCGCGATTGAAGCGCGGTCGAAAGGAACCAGAGAGCGCATCTGTTGGCTGGCGAGGCTGAACACTTCTTCTATCGTGTGACTGGAATTAACGGCGGCGACGACGCGATTGACGACTTCGAGTTGCTCTGTGGCTTCGCGCAGGTAATCAAAGAGCGCGCTCATCTCGTCGCTCGTCACCATCGCATCATGGTCTTCGCCAGCGTGATGTTTAAGTTCCGGTTGTTTGAAGAGACAGAGCGTCGCGGGCTGCTCCTGCCAGTGGCAATCAATGCGCTCGACGCGCACGCGCAGGGGATGTTCTCCATTTACCAGCACGACAGCACGCTCATGCCCGTCAGCGCCCTTTTCATCACTGTTCTCAAACTGCAAAAGCTCCGAGACATCCATCCCGACCATTGAAGCGCAAGATTGCACGGCGAGCGCCGCGAAAGCTTCGTTGCAGGCATGAACACGCGCCCCGCTCTCGTCTATCACGATGGCCGGGTCGCTGATATGTCCGAACAACTCTGCGAACTCTGTCATAAAAGCAGTGGTCAGTCGTCAGTGGCCAGTGGTCAGTAGAATACAGTCAGTTCTTAACTGACCACTGGCCACTGACCGCTATCTTTTAACCTTCCGATGCCTTTCAATAATCCTGAGCGGTGTGGCGAAGAAGTCGAACTCTTCGCGCAGTCGATTCTGCAAGTAGCGCTCGTAGGAAAAGTGCAGTCCGGGTTTGCCTCCTCCCGTGAAGACGACGAAGGCGGGCGGGCGCACGCCGACCTGCGTCATGTATTTAATGTGCAAGCGCGAGACGCCGCCTTTGACCGGGGCGGGCGCGCTGCCGCCGCGAGGTTGCGAAACGGCGCGCTCGAAAAAGTCGTTCAACTGCGAAGTCGGGACACGACGATTGCGCGCCTCGTTCGCACGCAAAGCGAGCGGCAGAAGTCTTTCAAGCCGCTGCCCCGTGAGCGCGGAGATTGTCACCACCGGCGCCCAATCAAGAAACTTCATCTTGTCGCGCAAAGCTCGCTCAAACGCCGCAGGAGTTCCCGTCTCCTTATCCGGCACGGCGTCCCACTTGTTGACGGCGATGATAATCGAGCAGCCCGCGTCGTGCGCGTAACCGGCGATATTTGCGTCGAGCGCCGCCACACCCTCCGCAGCATCAATGACGACGATAGCTACGTCCGCGCGTTCGAGACTCCGGCGCGCCATCATCACAGACAGCTTCTCGGCCATCTCTCCGGTCTTGCCCTTGCGACGGATGCCCGCCGTGTCAATGATGCGAAACGGCTGGCCTTCGACTTCGAGCAGCGTGTCAACCGCGTCACGCGTCGTGCCCGCAATGGGCGAGACGATGACGCGCTCTTCGCCGAGCAGGCGATTCAACAGCGACGACTTTCCGACGTTCGGTCTTCCAATAATTGCCAATCGCAACTCACGCCGTCGAGCATCTTTCTCTTCATCTTCGCCTGCTTCTTTTGACGGGAAGTTTTTGACAATCGCGTCCAGCAAATCCCCCACCCCGTCACCCTGCTCTGCCGAAACCGGGACAACGTCCTCAAAGCCGAAGTGATAAAACTCGCCAGCCTCCGCTTCCAGTCGCGCGGCATCGGCCTTGTTCGCCGCGACCAACACGGGCTTACCCGTCGTTCGCAGCAAGCTAGCCAGTTCTTCGTCCAGCGGCGTGATACCTTTGCGCGTATCCACGACCCAGACGAGCACCCGCGCCTCTTCAATCGCCGCGCCCGCCTGCTTCAGGATGTTGGCCGGAATCACAGCATCGTCGTCCGGCACGATGCCCCCTGTGTCCACAATCGAGAAGCGCCGCCCGTTCCACTCCGACTCGCCGTAGATACGGTCGCGCGTGATGCCCGGCTCGTCGCCTGTGATAGCGCGGCGCTCGGCGATAACGCGATTAAAGAGCGTGGACTTGCCGACGTTCGGGCGTCCGACAATGGCGACGAGCGGCAAAGCGACGCTCACAGTCGTAGAAAGTTCAGGAGCGTCAGTCTCACCGACACTCGTGCCTAAGGTGTTTTCGGCTTGTTCGACATCTTCAGTTTGCATAGAAATCTTCACTGTCTTCGGACAACGCTGGTCGCGGGGAAAGGAGATTGGCAAAGCTTTTCGGGGCGCGCTTCAAAGTGTAACGCGCGATTGGAATCACTCGCAAGGAATTCTTGAATTAAAGGGCTTGCGCCTGGAGTGCGGCGAAGATAATCTATGCCGAGAGAGATTACCTCAACCTCTACCTAGCTAATCTCTTTCGACAAAAGAAAAGCTCACAAGATAAGGATAATCCTCATGCGTTGGCCGAACCTCAATCCTCAAAGACTGAAAACATTATTGAAGAAAGCATCGGAGAGCGACGCCACTATCACCGCTCGTGAAGAGATTTCTGCGGAGATTGCACCGCATCTCCTGCTTGGGCAGCGCGGCGAGCGTCTCGCGGCAGAATATCTCGAACAACTCGGTTACGCGCTCGTCGCCTCAAACTTCACGCTCCCCGTCGGGCGCAATCTGCGCGGCGCTCTCGTTCAAGCCGAGATTGACCTCATCGCTTACGAGGGCGCAACGCTCTGTTTCATCGAAGTCAAGACACGCGCCTCGGACTGGTTCGCCGCGCCCGAAGCCAACGTTGACCGGCGCAAGCAAAGACAAATCTCACGCGCCGCGCTAGCCTACCGCCGTCTGTTTGATTTAACGGACGCAGCTTATCGTTATGACGTAGTCAGCGTCATCCTGCCGCCCGCAGAGGAGGCAGGCAAAGAGCCGCCACGCCCGCGTCTGGCAGTTCTGCGAAACTTCTGGACGGATGAGAAGTTTCGTAAGCGTCGCTGGGCTAACGAGGCAGGATGATTATTGAAGAGCCTTTTGGGGCACAGCAAGAGAGACCCGCTTGACAAGGAAACTTGAATCTGTAGAATCTATTTTCCGCAAGCGGGAGTAACTCAGTGGTAGAGTGCGACCTTGCCAAGGTCGAAGTCGCGAGTTCAAATCTCGTCTCCCGCTCCAAATATCAAGTCGAAAGGCGAAGGGCGAAAGGAGAAACCCTCTCTCAAACTTTCGCCCTTCGCCTTTCGACTTTCTCCTTCTTGTACGGCGGTGTAGCCAAGTGGTAAGGCAGAGGTCTGCAAAACCTTTATTCATCGGTTCGATTCCGATCACCGCCTCCATAATCCTGTTATTTCATAAACTCACACAAAGTAATACTCACAACGCTGGTAAAAAATGCTGTAGGGAGACTTGTAAGGCTACTTTGCGTTTCGTCGCCCGTTCCTTTTGCTCACCAAGCCTCAGAATTAAAGCTACTCCATTTAGCTATTGATATTTGATCTCTTTCACGATATAAGCAGCCTGCCCCGTTCGTACCTCTGGCTTTCTATGCGAGGAATATCCCACAAGGCGGAATCTTTCCTTTCAGAAAGGGAGCATCCCTCATGAAGATGCGTTCTCTGTTACTGCTTATTCTCTTTCTCTCTCTCAACGCATCCGGCGTTTTCGGGCAGACGACTACTCAACGTCAACGCCGAACTATAGGTCAACAGAAGACACAACAAGGGGCACAGGAACGGGAGCAAAGAAGGCGTGACGAAGAAGCTGTCCGGCAAATGGCGGACCCCGGTGCTGATCTTGCTTTCGTCGTAGCGCAGCGAGCCAATATTCGTGAAGAGCCGAATACATCAAGCCGCATACTAAAGCAGGTTGAGCGTGGAGAAGTCTTAGCATTGCTTGAGCGTGCGCCAGTTAGCACATGGTACAAAATTATTCATGTTGATTCTGCCGTTGAGGGTTGGGTTGATGAAAGCGTCGTAGTCATTAAACTCACAGCTAATCGGTATAATGCCCCAGCACTTGAAGAAGAAGAGACCGGGACAAATCAAGACCCTGAACTCAGTGTTTCAAATCTAGAACTATCAACAGACCTAAACTTACGCTTAAACGGAAGGCTATATGTTATCAGTGCTAGTAGCACAAGAACTTTCACACTTAAGCCGGGAAGGTATGAATATTATGGATGGTCACCTGGAGTAAGACCTGCAATCGGTGGTCATAACCTAAGCTCAGGAACTAGATACAGTTGGACATTCAAGATTATCCACCGCTAAGTAGGAGATGAATCAAATAGGCGAGCCGAATATAGAGCGCGAAGGCTTTGTATATACAATCGTCACAAGAGACCAAGCATTCCGTCGCCGAACAAGAGCGCAAAGCGATTGAGGAGGGACTGTCTAGGACCTGCCCACTTAACGTTTACCTTTCGACCAGACGCATATCGCTTTACTCTAAGCTGGCGAATCCTTCTGTTGCCCACCCATTCATCGTAAGAATCATCCCAGCCGTAATAATGAATCAGGTATTGTGATGTCGCCCGGTCGGCATCAATGATACGCCCCTTGTACCAGTCGCCTTCGGATTTGACCATGACGCGTTCGCCGATGCGTGGGTCGCGTTTCGCCTCTGCTTTGCTCAGAACCGTTTGCGGGCTGAAGTCTCCCGTCGTCGTGAACACGGCGCGTTGCTGCTCGGCGAAGGACATGTCTTCTTTGACTTGATTGGCAAGTTCTGCCAGCGTGATCCGCCCGTCGCTGTTCGTATCTTCATAGGCTTTGCCGCGAAGCGCCGCGAGCAGGCTTTCGGTAAATGTCCATTCAGCAGTGGAAGATTGATCGGAGGACGAAGAGGTCAGGGCAGCGTAGGAGACGCGCGTCGCGCGTTTTGTCACCGCTTCGACCAGCGCGCCAGAGTAACAGTTGTCGAGGGCTAAGAACGCGCGCGATCCTTTGAAGAAACGCTCGATGCTTGCGGGAATCGAGTTCACAGGCCAGCCGGGAACGTCATCATCACCGGCATCGTAGCTGGCCAGAAAGGTGTCGCCTTCGTCGGACTTGTAGCCGTGACCCGTGTAATAAAGGAAGAGCAAATCTCCTTTCCCTGCGCGGGCGAGTAGTGCGTTGAAGGCAGTCTGAATCCGTTTCGCGGTAGCTTCTTTGTCGCGTAAGTAGACAATATGCTCCGAGGGCACGCCCTGTTGCCTGAAGAAGGCGACCAATTCGGCATCGCGGCGGTTCTGCTGTGGAAACGAAGCGAACATGTCCGGGTGCTTCCAACGCAACGTCCCGACCACGAAGACCCAGGTTCTTTGCGGCTCCCAATCACGCTTCTGGGCCAGCGTGGATGGCGCAGCCAAGAACATGGACAGCGTCAGAAGCAGCAGATACACACATCGAAAACGTCTGGTTGTTTTAAGAAACACGCGCGGTTTTCACTTCCCCTTTGAGAGACTTCTAAAACCCGCAAACTGGACTGCGAGCAGAGTGATTTTTGCTATCTTGTTGGCGATACGTCCCAGAGTCGGACACTTGCGGTCAAATTGCTGGTTGAAAGAGTGTGCTCAATTAGTTAAACTCAAAGTTACGGGCTTGCATCCTTCTGGCAAGCCTTAGGGCAATAATCAGAAAAGTACATTAAGCAGCTTCTCCAGTCCCCCGGTGAATATGCTTTTGCGCAAGGCCTGATGCGATCCCCTGGTAGTATTTTTGCGTCAAGCGTTTGCTGGAAAAGAGTTAATGAATAAAAAATCGAGTGTCTGTTCCCCAACCCCCTTTGGCAATCTGCGTTCGCGCTTCTTCATCTTTACTCTTCTCTGCCTGGTCCTGAGTACCTCTGCGGCTTCAGCGCAGACGCGACCCAAGCGCACCGGGGTCAAGCCTGAGGAACGTTTGCGACGCGTTGACGATCAACAACAGGCGGGCGTTAAAGAACCCAGCAAAATTGTTGAGGTGAATGAGACGGCGCAGCCCTTTGTCAGGAAGACTGCGATGACCTATTCTCCGCGAACCGGAAACAAGAGTGTAGAAGGTCCGGCACTGACCAATGACATCATAATCATTTCGCGTGCGGAGGAAACTGCTCCCATGCGCAAGCTCAGCACTGCGAAAGCAGGGGCGGCTCCTTCCAACATTCCTTCGATCTGGCCGGTGGTTGGAAACCTGCGCAGCGGCGTCGGCATGCGAAACAACCCGTTTGGCGGCTCATCCGTGGAGTATCATAAAGGGCAGGATATTGCCGCTCCGACCGGAACGCCTGTCAACGTGACAGCCGATGGCGTCGTCGTCGTCGCCGGATGGGTGAGAGGTTACGGGAATGGAATTTATGTTGATCACGGCAACGGAATCACCACGCGCTACGGTCATCTTTCGCGGATAGATGTCGTGGTGGGCCAACCCCTCAAACGCGGCGACCATCTCGGACTGGTCGGCTCGACGGGACGCTCGACCGGCCCGCACCTGCATTACGAAGTTCGTATCAATGGACAACCGACCAGCCCAATCCAGTATCTTCCGTTAGTCGCGCCTCCGCTCGGCCCGCAGTCAGGGACGCAACGCTGAGCTACCAGCAATTCAACGACAAGGCTCCAATTTAGAAAATACCTCACACGAGTTTTAAGCCCGGTCAGGGGCGCATGATAATAGCCCGGCACTTCAGTGCTGGGGAACAAAACGGTAGAAATGATTGAGTCCCGTAGGGACGACTGAAGAGAGATTCTATTCAGTCGTCCCTACGGGACTCAGGTTTTATTCCTTGCGTCTATTCCCAGCAATAAATTGCCGGGCTATTTTCAACCGTCCCTGACGGGACTCTTGACGCTTTAGACCTTGCTCACGGCGTTGGAAAACCTAATCTAAATGCTGCGCTAAAATCCAGCGCATTAACTCCGGCTCCCTGAGCACGTTAAGCCATACATTGTGTCCCACGCCTTTATACTCACTATAGCGAACACGATTACCTTTCACGGCCTTTAAGGCTTCAACCATCTGGCGCGACTCGCTGACAGGCACTATCTTGTCATCCTCTCCGTGAAAGACCCATGCGGGAGTACGCCCCACGCGCTGTGCGACGGGCGCAAAGCGATCCCCGCTTCGCAGAGAACTTCCACCGCAGATAGCAACGAGCGCGGCAAACTTGCCGGGGTTCTCTGCCGCTATATCCCAAACGCCGAAACCTCCCATTGACACTCCAGTCAAATACAGTCGCCTGGCATCAGCGCCGAACTCCGTGAGGGTCTGATTCAGCGACGCCATCACCATTCGCTCCATCTCCGGGTCGGACCAGTAATTTCCCCTGCTACACTGCGGGAGCAAAATAATTGCTGGAACTTGTTCTAAATAGCCTCGCGCCAGCGTGCCCGCCGCGCCTTTAGTCGGCACAAACCCGCCCTCTCCGCGCTGCCCGATTCCATGAAGAAACAGAATAACCGGCAACTTCTCCTGACCCTGAAGTTTTGCCGGAACGTAGACCTGATAGCTGTAAGATTTATCGCCCAACTGAACGGTGCGCGTCAGCAACCCTGACGTTTGCCCGTCAGCATATGCCGGTGAAGTAAACGCGGTCACTCCTCCCATCAGGAGTGAAAATAATAAATTTCGCATGTAGAGATTCTTTACCCTTCCTTGTTGAGTTCTCTTTTAGAAGGCCGGATGAATATGAAATGTTGCCTGAGCTATCAAGATAAAGATTCATGCATACTGGCCCGCGACGTAGCCCGAGGCCCACGCCCATTGAAAATTGTAGCCGCCCAGATGGCCCGTGACATCCACCACTTCACCGATGAAATAGAGGCCGGGCACGCGCCGCGCCTCCATCGTTTGCGAAGAAAGCTCGCCGGTGGCAACGCCGCCTGCTGTCACTTCGGCTTTCCTGAAGCCGTCTGTCCCCACAGGCGTGAGTTGCAGGTGATGAATTTTTTGAGCGATGTCGGAAAGCTCTCTCTGCCCGTATTGCCTGACGGGTTTGGAGGCTGCATAAAGTCGACACCAGACCTGCGCGAAGCGCCTCGGCCAGTATTGAGCCAGAAGGTTAATCAACTCCATCTCCGAATTCCGACTCTGTTGCAGAAGATCGAGGGCATCTTCTTCGGGTAAGAGATTGATTGAGATTGATGCGCCCGGCTTCCAGTAAGAAGAGATTTGCAGGATCGCCGGGCCACTCAAGCCGCGATGAGTAATCAGGATGTTTTCACGAAACTCCGTGCCGAGACAATCCACCACAGCATCCAGCGAGATGCCGCTCAACTCTGTTAGCGGTGATTGCGAACTCAGGGTGAGAGGCACAAGCGCCGGTCTGGTCTCTTCAATTCGTAAACCGAACTGCCGGGCGACGGAGTAGCCAAAGTCGGTTGCGCCCAGAGTCGGGATGGATAAACCGCCGGTAGCGACGACAAGCGAAGATGAAACGAAGCTGCCCTGATTCGTCTCTACTCTGAACGCCGTCTCCTTCTTCACGCTCAGCACCTGACAACTACAACGGATTTCCACGCCCGCGCGCTCACACTCGTCAAGCAACATTTCTATAATCTGCCGCGAGCTTCCATCGCAGAAAAGCTGTCCGAGTTTCTTTTCGTGATACGCGATGTTGTGTTTTTCTACGAGTGAGATGAAGTCTGAGGGTGTGTAACGAGCCAGCGCTGATTTGCAGAAGTGCGGATTCGCCGAGATGTAGTTTTCCGGGGATGTGTAAATATTTGTGAAGTTGCAACGCCCGCCGCCGGAGACGCCTATCTTTTTACCAACGCGCTCGGCGTGCTCTAAAACGAGAACGCTGCGCCCGCGCTTTCCCGCCTCAATCGCGCACAAGAGACCTGCCGCCCCCGCGCCGATAACGATCACATCTTTTTCCAACATGCCCGGCGATGAGACGGCTAACATTTATTCCAACAAGCATTCCAACAAGTCGCGCAGTTACGGCGTGGATTATTTCAATTCGACTCACATACAGCGGCAATTCATTATCCTGGCCGCCCCGACAGGCATGAAACGGCCTCCGCTCCAACGATATTGAACAATCTCGTTGTGGTCACAGCGCGCCTCGCTTCCGTAGATGCGCTCAACGCCGATTATGCCTTTATAAACTTCGAGGTAATGGTCTAAACGGCATTTCACAGAATCCGCTACCACGAAAGTCGCAAGCAGGACAGGGCGTCCGTTCTGCAATGTATAGACTCGCGCTTCGGCAGCGTTGGGAGATTGCGCGGCGCCATAGCTCAAAACGAAAGCGACTTCATCTTTGCCATCTCCCGTCAGGTCGCCGTAGTAAGGCCCGTCAATCATTCCCAACTCCCACTGCGCTCCGGCAACGATTGTTTCCGCATAGTAACCGTCTCTGAGTTTGTATGTCTTCGCGCCAATCGTATACGCAAAGTTCTTGAAATCTATCTGCCGAATATCAATGATGGCTTGCTCTCCCGATGCTCTGGACACACTTTTATTACGGGATTGCGCGAAGGCAGATGAAGAGAACAATACACAGCAGGCTAAGATAACGAAGGGTCGTTTCAATACTATCCAACTCTCCTTTTCCGACATTGTGGGTGATTATCGCTTGCTCAGAATAAATTAGCTATCAGAAAAAGAAGGCCGCTGCGCAATCCAGGCAAGCGCAGCGGCCTCTATCCGGTGAATGGTCTTTGACAGGAGTTAAAGAGTTGCTGCTCTCTTCACCTGATAACCAACCCGTAGCTTAAATCAATCAACACCTCTTTAGTGATTATTCATGTTTCCACGGGTGTTGTTGTTAGTCGTAGAAACGCCAGCAGTGTTCTTGTTGCCGTTATTATTGACGACGGTCGCCGTGTTAGACGGATTCATTTCCGGTTTCGTACTAACGTTGGCGTTCGTCTCAACCACGCCGTTGCGTGTGGCGTTACTACTACTGCTGCTGTTCGTTGTGCCGGTGTTTCCGGTATTCGTGTTATCACTACCGCAACCGGCCCCGATGCCAATCAGGGCAAGCAAGCACAAGGAAGCTATTGTTCGTCGCATGGATCCTCCCTCTGTAAGAAAATCGCGGCTTAGCGGTAAACGTGCTCGCCTCGATTGGTTCTCCAATCGTTCTCGAAATATTCAGCGTCCTCATCTGTCCGGGTGTTGACGCCCATCAAGATGCCGCCTTCGTTGATTCCCTTCTCGTATTCTTTGGCGCGATCTTCAGGAATGCCGGAGCCGATGAGAGCGCCGATCAAGCCGCCGGTCAATCCGCCAGCGCCAGCGCCAGCGATGCCCGCTGCGAGCGGCCCTGCGATCAGCAACCCGATACCGGGCAGCGCCACAGATGTGCCGATGGCTGCGATTGCGGCCAGTGTTGCGCCAACCGTGCCGCCGATAGCCGCACCCTTGCCAGCGCCTTCCCAAGCCTTGGTGTCAAGCTCGGTATCATTATCATCAGAAAAATGTTTCTTACGTGTGTCGTCAGACATCACCAGATTGACGTCGTCTTTACTATAGCCACGACCCGTCAGTGAGCCGTAAGCGCGTTCCGCGCTCTCTCGATCCCTGAATAATCCGGTCACCATGCGTGAACGTCCCGTGGACGCACCTGTTGTCTCTGCCATAATCTATATCCCTCCAGTTGTTCGTTTTTGAGATTAATGTTTCGGATAATCTCGATTTGACGCACTGAGCTGTACGATTTTCGTATCATCTCAGTGCGTTCGCGGTGTGCGTTGCAAGAACTCTGCCACAATCAGACAGGCAGGAAACTTTTGGAGAATTATGTAGTAGCTGTAACCTCCGGCCCTTAATCGGCGTCTTACATATTGAGTCAAGCTCTCCCGCTAGGCGTCGTGAATACGCCGGGGTTGGGCTTGGCTTATTTTTTTTTAAGGGGAAAGGAAAAGGAAGATGAAGAAAATACTGGCACTGACATTGTCACTGGCTTCAATTGGTTTTGTCGCTTCGTCCGCAGAGGCGAAGACGGCGAAAACATCCGTCGCTTCGGCGACCACCATCACGGCCAATGCGCCTGAGCCGCAGTGGGGAAATCGAGGTCAAGGCAGGTGGGGCAGACGCAATAACCGCCGTGCCCACGTCACGACGCAAACGCGCCTTGTGCGCTACGGCAGACAGGTCTTCCGCGAGACTTATCAGATCAGGTACTTGCCGAACGGCAGGACAACAACCAGGCTGATAAGCCGCGTCAGAGTCCGCTAAGCAACACGTAAAAATCAGCAGCCGGTATGTGTGAAGAAATCCCTTCGCGCATACCGGCTGTTAATTATCTAAACTCTCACGCACCTGCCTTGTCTCGCTCGGCAACAATTACTCGTAGTGATATTTGCAGGGAATGAGGATGATGAAAGGAAGCCTAATTGTTAGCCCGGCTCAATAGAGTTGTTAGATGCCGGGAGGCACACTAATCTTCCCCTGCCAGATGAACTTTTCTATCTGCCGTCGATGCCGCAGAATATGCACGATGGCGTGTTCCAACAGTCCCTCCACGTCGTATACGGCTCCCCACCGGCTCTTGATGACTGTCCCCGCAATCTCTTCGGCGCTCATCTCCCACCTATCTTCCAAAGTCTGGGCGGTGTATTCAAGTGCCGCATCAAGCTGCTCTAATGATTCCTGACGTGAGAGAAGTTCGCTCTGAGGGCGAGTGGACGCCATAGAAATTTGCTCTCTAATGTAATCGGCATAACCGTACCCGGCCCTGACCACATGGGACATAATAGTTTGTACCGAACGGCAATCATCATCCTTCGTCTGTGAGTCAACAACTCGCACGAAATCATCTTCGGGGATTTGCTCGATCAGTGGCCTAAGTTCCGACGCCGCGCGCTCATATTCATCCATCAATGCTCCGATAGCGCCGCTTCGGTAAGACTTTCTCATGCTTCGTGACTCCATATTCATTAAGACGTGTAACGCACGGATTGACCCGTCTGACAACAACTGCGGCACGGGCAAGTTAACGATGAAAGCCTCACCATTTCCGCTCCGGTTGAATGAGTTTTTATGCTTCGCCGTCTGGCTTACCCTTAACGCCAGTCGGGTGGCTCAGGTGGTGGGACGTACTCCCGCTCTCGTTTTGTTGATGCTGTGTCATTCACCCAGCCGGAAGTCCATGCCGGGTTGATTGCCTTCCAATCCTCCGAGACCATGGGCGTTCCCTTTTCCTCAGACCAGATATAGTGATACCAATAGAAAGGCATCACCAATACATTTCCCAAAAACAGGACGACAGCCCACAGGGTCTTTTTCTCTTTAATAACACGATCATTTCTAAAGACATTGACCATATAGAAAATAGTTAACCCGAAAACAAGAAGCATTGTGAGCAGGTGGAGCAGGATGATGGCACTGAAGGTATCCTCGAACGCCCTAACATCGGGCGGGCCATTAAGAGGCATTGAGGATAATGAAGAGATGATAAAGACAAAGAAAAAGACCATATAGATAAGTGGCCAGATGGTCCCTATACCCAGAAGCACTTTAATCGATTTGCTCATATGCACTCCTTAGCGAGCCGTCTTACTTTCAGACTTTTGCGGTTGCCTGCGCTTCCTTACGGCTTTTCATGTACCGCCGCATTGCTGCCACTCGTTCCTCGGCATCAGGCATCCGTAGCACCACCGGCTCAAGATGCTTGAGATATAAATATGGCGGCACGCCCGGCATCGCACGAAGATCTGCGAGGAAAGGCTCAAGCTTGGCGTAGACGAGGACATGTTCGGTATTTATGCCATTGAACATCTCATCATTGATGGCTCCGAAAATGACGAAGGCTGCCGCCATATCCCAATACGATGCAACCATCCGAAAATCCGCGCTATGCTCGCCAACGAGGACGCTAAGAATATCCTGCGTGCTTTCAGGATAAAAGCCTGTGGCAAACCAATCACGCGCTTTACGCATAGTCTCCTCAGATCGTAATTCATACAATCTAAGAATGCCCATCATGCTCTCGTGTTCGGTACTCATCACAAGACTCCTTATCGATAGATTAAAAAGAAAGCTGCCGACAGTTGTCAGAGGCGAGATTGATTATTGTTCCAGTGCCCTCCTGAGGGCTGCTCTCGCCAGCAAGCGTGTCGAGTCCAAGGTCGGTAGAGGAGTGTCTTCGGGGCGCACGATTAAAGGTATTTCGGTGCAACCGAGGACCACCGCGTCACATCCACGCGCCTTTAACTTGTCCGTCACTTCATTGAAGTATAACCGGGAGGCTTCCGGGAAGATACCGTTGACTAACTCCTTGAAGATGATCTCATTAATCCTTTCTCGATCCGCCTCGTCAGGTATTTCGCGCTCGATCTTGAATTCCTTTAATGCCTCCGGGTAGACACTGCTTTCCACCAGATACTTCGTCCCTAAAATACCGAGCCGCACGTAGCCCAAACGGTTTGCCTCTTCGGCGACTGCTCCGGCGATATGTATCCACGGAATGGCAGACTGCGGAATTAAATATTTGAATGCCTGATGGTAGGTGTTATCAGGGCAGATGGCGAAGTCGGCCCCGGCCTGCGCCACCTTACGCGCGGAAGCTGCTAAAACCCCGGCTACTGCCTCCCAGTCGTTCGCAAGAATGTGGCGCATGTGTTCGGCCATCGGCATCGAGTTCATGGTGATCTCAGGGTGATTATGCTCACCCATGACTGCGGGAGCCTCCAAACAAATCGTGCGATAACACAGGGCAGCGCCCTCGGCACTTCCGGCGACGATACCAATGTGTTGGCTCATAATCTCTTCACCTCCATCACTCTAAAGACTTTCGGAACTATCAGGGGGAGCATCTAACGCCCGACGTCACCTGCGCCCCTGCGCGATGTTCATGAGAGGCGTGCTGATGGGGCGTCGGATGCATGCCGGACGTTAGCCCGCGCCGTTGATAGACACAGGCGAAGAGAAGCGCGCAAGTTCTGCGATGAACAAGTATGTTTGAATAACAGCCAGACGAGCTTCGTCCCTTGATACATCAGTGTGAACGCCCTTGCAGGACTTCTCATAGATGGCATCCAACCTAGCAGCAAGATGTTCAATTTCCGAGGTAACGATCGAGTAACTGCTCTCGCTTCCTACACGATTATCAAGAAAGGCTAACAAACGATTCTTATATTCGTCTGCGCCGACTTTTCTCGGTTTGCCTTTCGAGTCAACCCACGCTTCTGATTGAGGTGGGAAGAGCGAGTCAGCCACGGTCATTAAGAGCCGTCTGCATGAGGTCAAAGCAGCCGACCAAGATTCCGTGTGATTCTCACGCAAACGTTCGCTAATCGCAACTAATTGTTCGGCTGCCTTTGGACAATGTGCGCGCACGAAGGCATCTACTTCCCCACGAGCCTCTTCAAAAAGATCATGTGCAGTGTCACCGAGTTCGATTGCCAAATAGACATCTGTGACATAATTATGCACAGCAGATTTCAACGCAGAAAACAAACCCTGATTTTGAACGAAAGTATTCTTCTGTTGGCTTTGCAATATAGCTTGACTCGCAAGAAGCTCTTCAGTAGCTCGCTTCTCTAAGAAATCCTTCGCCTTCGTAACAGGTGTGCGAGATGAGCGGAAAGCTTGGAGCATGGCCTCATCTGCTTTGCACTTTGCCTCAAACTGAGGAAGGCTGAGAAGGTAATACTTATTATCCGGAGTAATACGACCACCCGCAATAGCATACTTTTTACAGGTTCCAAGCTGGGAAAAGTTGAAATCATTTGGATAGCCACGTGTCTCTAAGTCAAGCCAGACTTGTGCATCGGTATCCCTCATTAGGCGAGCTAAACGCTTTGCCTTCATGAGACACCCCTCAATGGGTGATTGAGATGACTCAAGAGAGTCGAGTAAATCCTGTGCAACTTTGCGAGCTTCATCAAGCCGAGATGTATTTTGGCGATCCGTTCTCATAATCTCTATTCTCTATAATACTAGCGGGCTAACGCATAGTAGCCGTACTAATAGCCGCCGGTAAAGACGCCCGTTTAGCCGTCTTTAAGTTTTTATTCCTGCCAAATTGCCGCCTAATCAGTCTGAGAGGCGACTTCTACAGCTATCCACAGCAAAACACATTCACTATTGATGGTGCATGGTATAATTCAACAAACTTCCTATCAAACGACTCTCAAACTCCTCCCTGAACTTAACAGACAGGACCGATTTCTGTTTTAATAATGCTCTGATGAAACGTAAACGTAAATTTATCGCGCTCAGTCTTCTTCTCATCTGTGTCGCCGTCGGCGGCTTTCTTTTCTGGACGTACCGGGAGCTTCGTGCGCCCGTCGCGCATGACAAAGCTGATAAGTACATAGAGATTCCTCGCGGCCTGTCGCCATCGCAGATCGTGGGCAGGCTCGCCTCCGAAGGAATCATCAAACGTGAGTGGCCGCTGCTGGCCTATATGAAGTTGACGGGTGCGGGCGCACGTCTCAAGGCGGGCGAGTATCGCTTTCCTTCTCCTATCTCGCCGCTCGACGCGCTCAGGAAACTGGAAGAGGGACAGGAACGTCTGAGTCGCTTTACCATCATAGAGGGTTGGTCGCGCTTTGAGATTGCAGCCGCCATGCAGCGAACCCCTGAACTCAAATTGGAGAGTGCCGATGCTGCTCTGGCGCTGATGAATGACACCAGCGCCATTCATGACCTGGACCCGGAAGCCACCAATCTCGAAGGCTATCTCTACGCGGACACTTATAACTTTCCGCCTGACGCAAACGCCACCTCTATGATCGCCGCGATGGTGAAGCGCTTTCGACAGCAATGGAAACCCGAATGGACTGAAAAGGCTCGCGCGCTCGGGCTTTCGCCGCGCCAGATCGTGACGGTCGCCTCACTAATCGAGACTGAAGCAAAATTGCCGGAAGAAAGACCCATCATCGCGTCTGTCATTTATAATCGCGTGAAGAAGAAGATGGCGCTCGGCGTTGACTCGTCCGTCATCTACGCTTCTAAGCTCGCGGGAAAATGGAAGAACGATGGAAAGGTTTATAAAAGCGATCTGGACCGGCAGTCGCCTTATAACACGCGGCTGAACGCGGGGCTGCCGCCCGGCCCTATCGCCTCGCCAAGTCTCAGTTCGTTGCAGGCCGCGCTTAATCCTTCGCAGACGGATTATCTCTACTACGTCCGTGAGCCTGCGCGGAACGATGGGGCACACAATTTTTATAACAACTCGGCGGATTTCGAGCGCGGGGTGCAGGCTTTGAGAAACTGGGAGCGGGAGCGGGATGCGCGCGCTGGCGAGAGCGGAAGTGAAAGCGGCCAGTAAATCGTTTGCGGCTCGGCCCGTGCTTTTCACATCCTGCTTGAATTGCGTGAGGCTTTGATTTATGCTCCGAAGCGTCTCTCGCTGATCGGCATTGAAAGTTTTCCCAAGATGTCTTTTGTTTGCAATCAAAGGCGGTAAAAAGTGAAAAGAATTATCTCGGTCATTTTCGTGTTGGCGTTCGCTTCGATAAGCGTCTTCGCTCAAGGACCGGAAAAGGGCGTTGACAATCAAAACCAGGGCATCCGCGATCAGGGAAATAGCCGCGCTCCAGCCAACAACGGCGCGAAGCAGGACACCGGCGCGGGCAGAGGAATTGATTTTGGCAAAGGCCGCACGCACGAGCCGCCGCCAATTCCTAACCCCTACAGATTTTCAGTCCGACGCGACGCCATCATGAAAGCAGCCGAGGAGCTAATGCGTGACCGCAAGTTTGTCCTCGATACGGCGGCGTCCAGACCTGAAGAAGGAATCCTGATTAGCCAGCCCTACGTTTTCACGAAGGGCGCTGTCGTCGCAACCTCGGAACTGGGCCGTTACGCCGAAATCACAGATCTCAATTCGCGCGGGTGGACGCGTGGTCGCTACATCCTGATCGTCGAAGTTCAGCCGATTGACGGCAATAACACCAACGTCTCGGTCAACGTCAAACTCGAAGGCAGAAGCGACGGGGCTTCCGGCCCGGAGTGGGTGACGCTGAGAAGCACAGGCATAGCCGAAGAAGAGTTTCTGACCCCGCTAATTGAAAATATCACGGGTGCGCCACCGCCGGGACGCGCTCCATCGCAATAGCAGATAAGCTGCGCTCATCTCAGTTCGGGCAACTCTTTTCAGAGCAATGCTCTTTTATTGCAACCTTTACCTCCCCAGACCTCACCATATACCTCAACCCGGCGAGGACGTTTTAAGATGATTACTCCAGATAGCATTAGCGATAATTTCACAGAGACAGATGACAAGGAGACGAGGCGGGGTCGTTCATCCTTAATAAAAATTGTCTCGATTGTCCTGGCGCTGGCGATCACCGCCACGCTACTCATCGGCTTCCTGATCTGGCGAAAGCGCCACGAAGAAATGGTTGGCGTTGAGGCGCAGCCACAATCAAAAACCGCCCGTCCGGCGCTCCCGACAAAGGTGCAGGTCTACATGGATGAAGCTGTCCGCAAAGGCCAGCAAGCCCTGATTAGCGGCACGGTTCACAATATTTCCAATGAAGCCCTTTCAAATGTAGCGCTTGAAGTCGAGCTAACCCGCCGCAAAGACGCGGGCACAGAGGTGCGCTCGATGGAGGTTGAGCCAAAGGAGCTTGCCCCGGATCAGAAGGGACGCTATGCGTTGACGCTGACGGGCGACTACAGCAGCATCAAAATACTGAGCATCAAATCCGGCCCTAATGCTGCCGAGATAGGTTTCAAGAAAGCTCCGGGCATTCCCCGCCCTGTGGAACGACCGCCGGAGGGAAAAACCATCATCGTCAACCGACCATCAGCGCCGAAGCAGGGCGAAGAGTTCATCAATACCCCTGACAACCCTGCGAGGATTCCCTGAGGCTTGAGACTAGCGTTTTCAGGTTTCTCAACTGCGCCACCTTCAATCCTCTGGCCGGATCCGATTCTTAATGCGATGAATGAGGAGTCGGCATGACGACATGCTTCAAGTTATTCTTTGAGTCGCAGCAGCTAAGCTGAAAAATAATTACCGTTAACTACCTGGACTGGCAATCCAAGCTGAGGCCATCTGCCCTGAATTATTAAGAAATGAAAGAGCCTGGCGGACAACCATCATTCCTTATCAATCGTCCCAGAGTTGCTTCAAACGACATGCTTGATGTGCGGAGAAGGTTTCCGCTACAATCCGCGCTGTCGAAGCAAGACTTTACTGAACCGACTCCTTTAAGGTAACCCTGATGCTATTTCGGACATTGCTTCTTCTGGCTCTCGTCACCAGCTTTAGCGTTGTGGCGCAGGCTCAAAGTCGAAAACGACTTCCTCCCCAGCAAAATCCCAACGATACGGTGAGCGCGGAAAAAGCCGCGCCCGGCAATGATTCCAAGATTATGGTGGGGACGCCCGAAGCGGAGATGCTGGCGCGTCAGGATGTCAGAGCTGCCGAAAAAGATCATCAGGAGAATCTGGAGCGGGCGCGCGAGGCCGCACAGCTCAGCACGGAAATTCGTGATGCTTACCTGCACAACAAGGCTTTTGGCCGCATCGAGCAAAAAAAGCTGGAGCGGCTGGAGAAGATTACGCGCAAGATTCGCAGCGAAGCCGGAGGCTCTGACGGAGAGGTAACGATAGAGGACGTGCCCACGCAGATCGAGCCTGCGCTGACGCGCATTGCCGAGATTTCCGATAAGATGCGTAAGGTGGTTGAGAAAACGCCGCGCCAGGTGGTCTCGGCCTCTGTCATTGAGCGGGCCAATGAGTTGCTCGAAATCATTCATTACCTACGCACCTTCACACGCTGACCTAAGATTCCCAGAAGATGTCAACTTACAGGCGAAAGCTCATAACCCTCAGACATGCTCTTCACGGACTTGTCGCGCTGCTTGCGATCTTCCTTTCCTTCCCTTCTGTTTACGCTCAACAATCTCAGGACGACGATGATGATGTCGTGCGTGTCAATACCGATCTGGTAGTCGTCAATGTCACGGTGACTGATAGCGTGGGAAAGTATGCGCGAGGCTTGCGCCGTGCCGACTTCAAACTGTTTGAGGATGGACGAGAGCAGAAGATTTCCAGTTTCGGAGCGGAAGAGACGCCTTTCGCCGCAGCCGTGCTATTGGACTTTTCCGGCAGCATGGAGAAGCGCGTCTCGATGGCGCGCGCGGCGGCAATTCGCTTTCTCGATGGATTGCGCGAGGAGGATGTGGCGGCTGTTTACAAGTTCGATTCCGAGATTGAGCAGCTACAGGATTATTCGCCGAGCCGCGATCTGGCCCCGCTCGCCTTCGGAATGCGCGCCAAGGGCATGACCGTGCTGAACGATGCGGTCCTGCGCGCGGCGGAAGACCTTTCGCGTCGTCCTGAGAAACGGCGCGCGATTATAGTGCTGTCCGACGGTTTCGATACGAAAAGCTCTGCCTCGATGGAGAAAGCTCTGGCTACCGCCTTCAACGCCGGAGTTACTATTTATACTGTGGATATGTCTTCGCCTGAAACTTCCTCCATTCAGGCGCGCGCGCAAGCGGCGGGGACGCTGCGAAATTTCGCAAACAAAAGCGGCGGACGTTATATCTCGACGCCCGGCGGACAGGCCATGCGCGAAGCCTTTAACAGCATCCTCGAAGAACTTGGCAATCAGTACACGCTCGCCTACCAGCCATCAAACCGTGCCCGCGACGGTCGCTTCCGCGAAATTGAAGTCAAGCTCTCCCGCACCGAACTCAACGCCCGAACACGCAAAGGCTATCGCGCGCCTAAGGGGTGAGTAAAAGTTGAAAAATTCCGGGTAGTGCCCTTTGCGGCGCTGCCTTTCCGCACATCACGGTGGCAGAGCCGCAGTAAAGAATCATCCCCGAACTTCCAACACCTACTTAGAGCAATTCTTGCGAATCAGTGTACGGTAGGCTGACAGCCTGCCGTACATCCAATTGAAACTCGCTCTAGATGTCAGGTGCGATAAATGTTGACATCCATCCGGCATTAAGAATATTTTCTGTGCTGAACTATTTCTCATGCTAACGTAAGCCTCAATCTCGCTAGCCTTACTTAGAAGCTTACCCGAACCTGATCTTTCACCCAGCATAGAAGATGTGAAGAATTCCAGCACCGGATTAGTAAGACGCGTGGGCGAGATAGATGTTGCCAGCCGGTAGCATGGATAACTTCTAAAGGAGACAGAAAATGAAATTCGACAAGACAACCTTCTTCAAAGATTATAAAGGACGGTTTGGCTCACTCACGCCAGTTCAGGTCAACGGCCTGGATTTCCTTCTGGATCAAATCGAACTGGATAAACAGTTCACAATACTCCGACAGGTGGCTTACGTGTTTGCCACAGTGTTAGGTGAGACCGGAAAATTCCAGCCTCTCAAGGAGAAGCGTGCTAATCCCGCCAAACAGCCCGCGCTCTTTAAGCAGCAACAAAAATATTTTCCGAGCGGCTTTTTTGGAAGAGGCTACGTACAGCTCACGCACAAGGGAAACTATGAAAACGCGGGACTGAAACTTGCTGGCACGATCATTGAAGTACGGAACAAAGATGGAAGCAAACGGAAAGTCACCGTGGACAAAAATACATTTGTGAAAGAGCCGGATTTGGTCATGCAGCCGACCGTTGCCTACCAAATACTGGCGCGCGGTATGCGCGATGGATGGTTTCGGCGGCGCCCGAATGGTGGTAAGCCGTTCAAGCTGTCAGATTTTATCAAGGACGGCAGCCCGCCTGATTACAAAGGAGCACGTAATATCATCAACAGTCCGTCTAGCGGTGCTGATAAATTTGCAGGATTCGCCGAAAAGTTCGAGTTAATTATGCGCGCATCACAGGTCGGTTAATCCTTTGCCTACTGAAAGGGGCGTATCAAGATGCAAACGAACCTTCGAAGACTATCCATACTCCTCGCCGCGATCTCAGTTTTATTGCTCTGCACTACCGTCGCCTCGGCGCAAGAAGACCCGACGCCCAAGAAACGGTTGCGAAGCCCGGCAACGGTTAGAGGCTCCATCGGCGGCGAATCACATGACAGCTACGTGATTCACGCACGCAGAGGCCGGACAATGACGGTGCAAATAACCTGGCGACGCGAGGGCGACAACCGTGCTGAATTCACTGTTAGCGAATCACCAAACTTTTTCAGCAGCCAGAACGTTAATTTCGGGAAAAAGTCCGGTGACGATAAACGGTGGAGGGGCAGGATACCCAGGACGCGTGATTATTACATCTATGTAGTTGCTCACCCTATGGCCGATTATACGCTTAGCGTGAAAGTCAGATAGAGGCCGATGCTGTAGCAGCAGGTAAGATTCCGGCCCTACCATCTCCGTTTTATATGCTTGTCTCGTTCCGCGACTTTTCCCGATGATGTTCAAGAGCCAGTTGAATGAGGCGCTCAATGACTTGTGGGAAAGGAATGCCGGAGGCGGCCCACATTTTGGGATAACCTGAGACATCCGTGAGGCCGGGCATGGTGTTGAGTTCGTTGATGAGCAGTTCATTCGTATCGCGGCGCAGGAAGAAATCCACGCGGGCCAGTCCCGTTCCGTCAACAGCTTGAAAGGCGCGCGTCGCCATCTGTTGGATGCGCCGTGTGACAGCTTTTGAAAGCGGTGCGGGAACAATGAACTCCACGTGTCCGGTGTTCGAATACTTCTCCGTGTAATCGAGAAAGGCTGCCAATTTATCGCGCACCACATACTCGCCGGGCAAGCTCGCTTCCGGCGCTTCATTGCCCATCACGGCGCACTCAATCTCGCGCGCATCCAGACCTTCTTCGATAATCACTTTGCGGTCGTAACGCGCTGCCAACTCAATCGCCCGTTCAAGAGAAGCTTTATCGGTCGCCCTGGAGACGCCAACGGACGAACCTAAGTTAGCTGGCTTGACGAAGCAGGGAAAGCCGAGTTCGCGCACCGTCCGGCGCAAGATAGACTGGCGATCATTCTCCCATGTCTTTCGCAGAAACCAGGTGTGGCGACAAATCGGCAGCCCTGCTTCTTTGAAGAGAGCTTTCATCGTCACCTTGTCCATCCCGCAGGAAGAGGCCAGCACGCCGCAGCCGACGTAAGGCATGCCAACCATTTCCAGCCATCCCTGAATCGTGCCGTCTTCGCCGTAGGTCCCGTGCAGCACCGGGAAAACAACATCGAGGGGCTGCGCTTGATTGCGCTCGTAATCCTTGCTCTCAGCGACGAGACCGTTGCCCGACAGATCGCCGATGAGCGCTGAAGGCTGACGCTCTTCGGAAATCACTTTATCGGTCAGCAACAGCTTTGTTGCCTCCGGCAGAAGACGTGAGGCTTCGGCGGACGAGAGCCATTTCCCTTCCTTCGTGATGGCAATCGGCACGACCTCGTACTTGCGCGGATCAAGCGCGTCAATCACCGCACGCGCCGAGCGCACGCTCACCTCATGCTCGCCCGAACGTCCCCCGAAGATCACTCCAACGCGCAACTTTTTCATAAAGCTAGTCTGGAGTCTGGAGTCTGGAGAGTCTGGAGTCAGAGGTCAAAAACAATTTATGTCTTTTGACTTCAGACTTCAGACTCTCCAGACTCCAGACTTTTTACAGGATTGTTTTTCCTAAAGCCGAGAGAATCAGTTCGACGCCGATTTCCGCCGTCCGGTTGTTGCTGTCGAGCGCCGTGTTGATCTCGACGACTTCGAGCGAGCGCATGCCGCCCGTTTCGGCGATTTTCTCCAACGCAAGGTGCGACTCGCGGTAGGTTAAGCCGCCGCGCACGAGCGTGCCGGAGCCGGGAGCGTCGCCGGGGTCTAAGGCGTCAATGTCAAACGTCACGCTGTAACCGGCGGAGGCGCGCGAGGCAATGGCTATCGCTTCGTCAATGCAACTGCTCATCCCCCGCTCGTCTAGCTCACGCATCGTGAAGAAGCGCATGCCAAGTTGCCGTATCAACTCGCGCTCGCCCTGATCTAAATCACGCGCTCCGATGTGCGCGCAGAAGCGCGGGTCGAGCTTCGGCGCAAAGCCTGAAATGTGCGTCAACTCCGGCGCACCGAAGCCTAGCAGCGCCGACAAAGGCATACCGTGAATGTTGCCTGTGGGAGAAGTCTCAGGCGTATTCATGTCGGCGTGAGCGTCGAACCAGATCAGGCCGAGCGTTTGATTTCTCTCTCGATAGAAAGAGGAGGCACCGGCGATTGAGCCGATGGCGATTGAATGATCGCCGCCCAGCACGAGCGGGAGTTCGCCACCGGCGAGGATATTACGAACTTCCAACGCCAGTTCCTCGCACACCGCGCTAATCTCCGGCAAGTATTTCACCTTCTCAGTCGGATCAGGCGGCACTTGTGGTCGCGTAATCCGCATGTCGCCGAGGTCGCGCACCTCATAGCCAAGCTGCGCGATGCGTTGATTAAGACGCGCCACACGCAAAGCGGCTGGCCCGATGTCTACCCCCGCCAGGCTTGAGCCGAAACCGAGCGGAACGCCGAGAATGCTCACGCGCCGCCCCGTGCCCGGACGATCCGAAGAAAGAGTTTGCGGTTGCGGTGTAATTAAAACTTCGCTCATAAAACCCTAAGTTAATAAATTAGATTATACCTGGATGTCTGGAGAGAAATATTCACTATAGAGACACAGAGGGCGCAGAGGGGCACAGAGCAGTTCAACTCTCTGTGCATCCTCCGTGTTCTCTGTGTCTCTGTGGTGAATCTCCAATTCGCCATACACTTCCTTTTGAAAGTATCCACTCGTTAATTCGACTGGCTTGGGAAGAAGGGCTTCATCAATCCGGCGAATGCCGCGAGGTTGCGCGTTTGGATGAGAATTTCTCCCGGCCCTATGAACTCCGAGACTATCCCTTCGCCGCTCATCATGCTGCGAAAGAATCCTGCGGTGGCCTTGCGTAGAGAATACTGCGTCGTTCCCTCCCATGCGACCAGATGCCCTGTGTCGACGACGTAACGCTCGCCCGGTTGCAATCGCTTGCGATGAATCGCGCCGAAGGAAGAGAGCAACAAAAGACCACTGCCAGTCACCTGCAAAACGAATAACCCCTCGCCGCCGAAGAAATTTTTAGCGCCGCCCCACTTCGTATCCACCGTCAAGCTGGCATCACCCGCAAGGTACGAGCTTGATTGCACAAAGAACGTCTGGTTGTTCAATTCAAGTCCGGCAATGTCGCCCGGCGCTCCCGGCGCTAAGCAGACCTCGCCCGGCCCACCGCGCGCCGTGAAAGTCGAGACGAAAGCCGATTCCCCGCCCGCCGCGCGCTTGATAGCCCCGAAGAAGCCGCCCTTCATCTCCGCTTGCAACTCCACGTTGGCCGACATCGAAACCATTGCTCCCGCCTCGGCCAGAATCGCCTGTTCGGGCTGAAGTTGAATGATGACGAGCGAGAACGAAGGCTGGTATTGAATTTCATAGCTGTAGCCTCGCCCCTGCCCGCGCGCATCCACGTCCAGATGAATGCCCTGTCCCTGTGATGGCATCGGCGTGGACGGCGGTGGCGGCGGATAACCGTATGGCGGCGCACCGCCTCCGGGATAACCCTGCGGCGGCTGCCCGACTGCGGGATAACTGAAACCGGGAGGCGGCGCAGATGGCGGCGGCGGCGGGCCGCCAGCCGCAAACCCACCCGGCTGATAATTCGGCGGGGGCTGAGGCGCATTAAAGCCAGCACCGCACGCGCTGCAAAATTTAGCTCCGGGCATCAGGTTCGCGCCGCATTGAGGACAACTCATAGAATAACCTCTTTTGCTTTTTCATTGATGATCGAAACCGCCTGCTCCGGCGTTTGAGCAAAATCGAGCACGCGAACATCAGTTTCGCTGACGACCAGATGCTCGCGCCATGCTTCGACAATCGGCGGCCAGCACTCTCCCAGGAGGACGAGCGGGCGCGGCTCAATCACGCGCGTTTGCAGCTTATTCCAGACAAGCGAGACTTCCGTCACCGTGCCCATCCCGCCACGCAACGCGATGAAGCCGACAGAGCGCATGATGAGATGTTGCAGGCGTTCGTAAAAATGCGAGGTCGCAACTTTGTCCGTCAGATAGCGGTTCGGCTCGGCCTTGAACTGATTCATGACGATGCCCAGCACGCGTCCGCCCTTCTCACGCGCGCCGCGACTGGCAGCTTCCATCACGCCCAGATAGCCGCCCGTGCAGATCGTGTATCCGGCTTCGGCCAGCAACTCGCCAACGCGATGCGCCTGCCCGTACTCGGTGCAGGATTCGTCGCAACGCGACCCGCCAAAGATAGTAACAATGCGTTCGTGAGTATCGGTCATAAATCCACACTCGCCTGCTCTCTTGTTAAGCGAAAGATCGACCTTACGGCACTGTGCGGCTGGCCAGATCGCGCACGGCTTCGAGATGATCTTTACTCAAATCGAATTCTATATCGCCCAGTTTCAGCTTAACCTTCTTAGCATTCGCCAGGCGTAAAAACTGCTCATAGGGAATCACCAGTTCGAGCGCCCGGCGCGTGTAACGCTTGTAAGCAGTTCGGACAATGACTTCCTGCGTTCCCAGAACCTGCATCTTTCCTAAAGTAATCCGCTCCCCGTCAACTTTAGCGGCCAACAGATGATCTCCATACTGACGTGGCTCAAGCGCCAGATAGGTGAAGCCGATTGAGACGTATTGAGGAGTCGCCAGCTTCTCGCCCGGATAATCGAAGAACATCGTGAACCCTAATCTATCCTGTTGGCGCGGATTAGATGGAGTATCCTCCCCGACCGGTCTGGGGTCTTCAACGTCTTCGACATCCATCAACTGAATTAGGACTATGGTTTTGTCTTTGTTCTTATCATATGTGCTGACGATTTTGCCCGCATATTTGAAGTTTCGTTTTGCAGGCGGCGTCAGCGACCCCTGCGCCAGTCCATACGTCGAGCAGAGACAAAGTAGGATAGAAGCGGGTAATAATTTGATGAGGAATTTCACGAGGTCTCCTTTCCCTGCATCAACATCATAATGCGGAACCGGGCGATTTACGGCTTGAGGCGATAGAGCATTCTCGGAAATGGAATCGTCTCGCGGATATGCTCGATGCCGCACATCCACGCCGTGCAGCGCTCTATCCCCATCCCGAATCCGCCGTGCGGAACTGAACCGTAGCGACGTAAATCCAGATACCAGTTGAACGCCGCTTCGGGCAGTTGATGCAAAGCGATTTGTTCGCGTAAGAAATCCAGCGAGGTCGCGCGCTCGCCTCCGCCGATGACTTCGCCGTAACCTTCGGGCGCGAGCACGTCCACGCCCAGCGCAAGCTCCGGTCGCTCCGCATCACGCGCCATGTAAAAGGCTTTGATCGCCGCCGGGTAGTGATGAACCATGACGGGCTTGTCATACTTGCTCGAAATGTACGTCTCGTCGGGTGCGCCGAAATCTCCGCCCCACTCAAAGCGCGTCTCCATCAGCCCTTGCTCATGGCCTTCGTGCAACAGCTTGACGGCATCGTCGTAATGCAGACGCGGGAAGGGCGCAATAATCGCTTCGAGCTTTGAAGTGTCGCGCTCTAAGATTTTCAACTCTTCCGCTCTGTCCTGAAGCACGCGCGCGGCGATGTATGAGAGAAATCGCTCGCAGAGATTCATCACGTCGTCGAGATGCGCGTAAGCCATCTCAGGCTCGACCATCCAGAACTCCGTCAGGTGGCGGCGCGTCTTCGATTTCTCGGCGCGAAACGTCGGGCCGAAACAATAGACCTTGCCGAACGCGGCGGCGGTCGCTTCATTGTAAAGCTGGCCGGATTGCGTGAGATAAGCTTTCTGGTCGTCAAAGTAATCAACTTCAAAGAGTGTGGTCGTACCCTCACACGCGGCTGGCGTGAAGATAGGCGCATCACAGAGCGTAAAATTATCCGCATCCAGAAAGTCGCGCACGGCTTTAACGACCGTGTGGCGCACTTTCAGGACAGCGTGCTGACGGCGCGAGCGCAGCCACAGATGGCGATGATCCATCAAAAATTCCGTGCCATGCTCTTTCGGCGTAATCGGATAATCATGCGCCGATTGCACGACCTCCGCCCACACGACATCCAGCTCAAAGCCGCCGGGAGCGCGTTCGTCCGCCCTGACCGTGCCTCGCACCACGAGCGAAGATTCCTGCCCCAGACCTTTAAGTGCATCCCAGATTTCTTCCGAAACGGCCTTTTTGAAAACTACGCACTGCACAAGGCCCGTGCCGTCTCGAAGCTGCGGGAAAAGTAGCTTCCCGCTCGAACGAAGATTGTAGAGCCACCCCTTGAGCGTGACCTCTTCACCGACATGCGCCGATAGTTGATTGATGTATGTCTGTTCCATAAAAGAGTGATAGGTGATAGGTGATAGGTGATAGGTGATAAGAGGAAAGCTGTTTCCTATCACCTATCACCCATTACCTATCACTGTCTTCCATCCGTTCCGTAATCGCTTTTCTCAGAGCCGGGAAACGTCCGAGCCATTCCGCTGCTTGAAGAACTATCTCGAAAGTCGGTTTGATGAATTGAGCGTAGGCCGCGCCGCGCCCGAAGACGGCGGTTTGACACGAAAATGTCCCAATGGCTTTCAAGCCCCGTTGCACGCTCATCAAACGAAACTCGCGCGCGAAATCGTCAGGGTCTAAAGCATCAAGGCCCCGCCGCCGTCTTTCTTCCAGCAGAAAGAGACGGTGCGCGCGCACTTCCGCGAGCGAAGGGGGCGCGAGTTGGCGGTCTAAAAGCAGCGTCACCAGATCGTAGCTCGCAGGCCCCATCCGCGCATCCTGATGATCCAGAACCCGCAATCTGTTCTTTTTGTCAATCATCAGATTGAACGTATGATAATCCCTATGACAAAGAACGCGCGGGCGGGCGGAGAGTTCGGCAGCGATGTCGTTCATCTCCACTTTCAGTTCCGCAGCCTCACCGTGCGACAGCTTCTCGTCGCGCAAACTTCCAAAGTAATGCTCGAAGAAGAAATTCAATTCCCAGGAGAGCTTAGCTTCATCGAAGGCGAGGCGGCTGGCGATTGAGTTGCGCTCGTAAGCCATACCGGTCGCAGCCTGAATCTGCGCGATCAGGCTGATGGCCTGATCTTTATATGCTTCGCAATCTTCCTCGGACGCGGATTCGTAAACGAGCCGTAGCTGGCGGTCGCCCAAATCTTCCTGCACGATGATGCCTACGCTCGCGTCCACCTCCAGAATTTCCGGCACGGGCAACTCGGATTCCAGAAACAGCCGCGTAATATCAAGATAGGGGTGAAAGTTGGGATCGAACGGTTCAGGATAGACGGCGGCGATGGCCGTTTTTCGCTTCCAGGGGAAACGGAAATACTCGCGCGTCGAAGCGTCAGGCGTGAGGGCATGAACGTCCGTCTCATTTACTTTGCCATGCGCGGCGAGAAAGCGCAGCAGTCTCTCACGCGCGGAGGAATCAAAGGTGTTCGTCGTGGCAATTGGAGATTGACTCATGCAATGAAGAGACTAGGCTTCGTGGGATTGTTTATCGAATCGAGCATGCCAGATTAAAGGCTCGAAAGAGTCCCGGCGTTTCCTTGTTCTCAGAATTTGTGGATTGTATCACTGAGAGAGGGGCACGACAAAGTTGCTCCCACGAAACTCTCCCTTAAGAGCCTTCGGCGGAGGTGCGGCGTCGCGCACAAGCTCCGCCCGAACAACCGCAGCGTTCTCTATCGTCTCGCCGGAACTGACAACCACGTCATCCCCAAGAACAGCACGGCGCACGCGTGCTCCATCCTCAAGGCGAACACCATCCCACAACACAGACTCGCGCACTTCGGCAGTGGGAGAAACGATGCAGCCCGCGCCCATCTCAACATCGCGCCCTTCGTCCTTGAGCAAAGCGAGGCTGATCTCAAGGTAACGCGGGATGGTCGAAAGCTCGTACCACCTTCCAGTCGCCACGTGCGCGGCTATCCTTTCGCCCTGCGCGATGGCCTGCGGGAACACGTCTATCACCGAATGTGAGAAGACGCCGCGCGGGATGTAATCAAAGATGCGCGGCTCGAAAATCTGAATCCCGGTGAACATCAAAGGCACGTTCTTTTCATCTTCCTGCTCGTGTTCGACAACGGAGATGGGAACGGGCATACCGCCGAAGCCTGTGATGAGGCCGTCTCGCGTCTCGACCATGCTGAAGCGTTCGCGCGTGGCGTTGGGCAGCAGTACGAGTGTCGCCAGCGCATCAGTGCGCCGGTGCGTTTCCAGAGCCTCTGTCAGATTAATGTCCGTGACTATCTTGCCGTTGACGACGAAAAATGTTTCCCCTTCGAGCAGGTGTCGCGCGTTATCAACCGCGCCGCTCGTGCCCAGAATAGTTTCTTCTTCGACGTATTCGAGGTGAACTCCGAACCGGCTGCCATCGCCCAGCGCCGCACGCACGGACTCAGGCTGGTGGTGCAGATTGACGACCACCTCACGGCAGCCGAAGCCGCCCAAGTATTCCGCGACATAGCCAACCAGAGGCTTGCCCAGAAAAGGAATCGCAGGCTTGGTCCGGTCAACAGTCAACGGCCACAGCCGCGTACCATAACCGGCAGCTAGAATCATTGCACGCATCTTGAAATTTGAGGTGGTTAAGACGCCTGTGACGCATCGCGCATCACGAGATCGAATGTACCGGGGGCGACTTTGCGGAAACGTCCGTTGCGATTGAGCGAGACGGCGATGCTGATGGTGGGGTTGTGGCCTGTGAAGTTGAAGCTGCCTTCGAGCAGCCGGGTATAAATCTCGTTGACGTGAAGCGGCTCGCCCGCCTCGCGTAGAATCATGGTCGTGGCCTGCGGAATCGTTCGATCAAAAAACCTGTCGCTCTTGACTTCGACTTCCGGGGGTACGGGTGGAATATGATGGCGCGGAATGGTCGTTCGCGGCGTAAAGCCGCTGGTCGATGCATCCCTACGCATCGCCGCTTCGATCTCCGCGTCAGAGGGAGAATTGACGGGAGCAGACTGCGCCGTCAGCACAGACGACAAGAGACGAACAACCGCCGCTTCCGTTTGGCTGGTCAACGTGTCCATTTCCGCAAGTTCAGCGCGCACCGTCTCGGCCTCAGCCTCCAACTCCGCGAGCCGCGCAGCCAAACGCGTCCGCGCCGCCCGCGTCTGTCGCAGGCTCTGCTCAAGAGTTGAAATCAGGTTATCGCTAGGCATCTATTTAAAAGGATGAACTATGAGCGATGAACGCGAAATGAAGGACAATCGCTTTTGGTTCATCGTTCTGCGTTCCTACTTCATCGTTCCAATTACCTGTCCCGTTCAATAATATAACTCGGAATCGAGTGTAAAGCATCAGCATAATTTGACGAAGGCAGCACGGCGAGAGCATCGCGCGCAGTTTCGGCATAATGGGAGGCGCGCTCACGGGCACGATCAAGCGCGCCCGTGCGTTCGACCCTCTCCAGTAGAGATTCTCGCGTTGCCTTTTGATAGCTTCCTTCACGCATCACCGTCTGCACCGCCGCCCGCGCTTCACCGTCGCTCTCAAGCAGATAGATTAAAGGCAGCGTCAGTTTTCCTTCAAGCAGATCAACTCCGGCGGGCTTACCCAGGATTTCATCCGTAGCCGTGAAGTCCAACAAATCGTCAACAAGCTGAAAGGCCGTGCCCAGATTCATTCCGTATTCTCTGAGCGCCGCCTGCCCCGCAGCATCCGCCCCGCCTAAGATTGCTCCAATCTCGCAACACGCGCTAAAGAGATAAGCCGTCTTGTGCTGCAAGATGACAAGATACTCTTCTTCCGTGATGTCCGTGCGACCGAGCAGCGTCAACTGCAACAACTCGCCTTCGGTCATCTTCCGCGTGGCAGCCGTCAGAATATCTAAGATAGGCAGAGAGCGTTCGGCAAGGCTGGTTTCAAAGGCGGACATGTAGAGCCAGTCGCCCATCAACACGGCGGTTTGATTGCCGAAGCGCGAATTGATGGAGGGGCGATTGCGGCGCGTCTCGGCGTTATCAATGATGTCGTCGTGAACGAGCGTGGCCGTGTGCAGAAACTCCATCACGGTGGCCATCCGAATGGAATTGGCGCGCGCGCCGTCGCCGCCCACCGCGTAGTTCGAGAGAATCGTCAGGGCGGGGCGCACGCGCTTGCCACCCGATGCGCGCAGGTAGTCGCTGATATACGCGATGACTTGAATATTGGACTGTGCCTGCCGCTCAAACTCGGCTTCCACCTCAACCATCTCGGAAGCGATCAGACTGAAGATGCGCCGCGCCGAAAGCTGCGGGTCTTCAATAGCGGCAAGTGGACCGGACGTTTGCATAATGAATCAGTGGTCAGTGGTCAGTGGTCGGTGGTCAGTAAGAATCAGTTTTTAACTGACCACCAACCACTGACCACTGACCACTGATCTTAGTTCGTTCGATAGTTCGTAAACTGCATATCAATGCCGAAGTCGTTGGCTTTGAGTTTAGTGATAATGTCTTGCAGGGTGTCGCGATCACGGCCTGTGATGCGGACGACATCGCCCTGAATCGCGGCCTGTACTTTGGCCTTGCTATCCTTGATAAACTTGACGATCTCTTTGGCTTTCTCCTGCGGGATGCCCTGTTGAATCGCAACGCGCTGGCGAACGGTTCCGCCCGCCGCAGGCTCAACCGTGCCGTAGCTCAGGGCTTTCAGGGGAACGCTGCGCCTGACAAGCTTCTGTTGAAGGATGTCGTTCATGTTGCGTAGGCGCGTTTCATCTTCCGCCGCGAGCACAAGCTCCTTCTCTTCGAGGGTAACGCTTGCGTGGCTACCCTTGAAATCGAATCGCTGGCTGACTTCTTTTGCAGTTTGATTGATGGCGTTGGTGATTTCAGCCCGGTCAACTTTGGAAACGATGTCGAATGAATTTTGCTGAGCCATAAAGGTTACAGGTTCACCGGCTGAATCTTGCCGCCTCGGAACACGCGCGTGAGCATAACATCAAATCTCTGCGCGGCGAAAGTTCTCCGGCCAAATTTCTTTAGCAGTAGGAAAGAGAATTGACAGGATTAACAGGATTAGCAAGATTAAGGAAAGCAGATAAGTTAAATTAAGCTTGAGGCTGTTTCTCTTTTCCCTGTTAATCCTGTAAATCCTGTCTATTCTTCCTTTGTCCCATAATCAACCCCTTGAAGTTGCAGCCCGAAAAAGCGCGCGAAGTTATTTGCCGTCAGGCGTCCCATCTCTTCCGTCGTCATCTTGTGAAGCTCTGCCAGAAATCGCGCCGTCTCGATGACGAGCGCCGGTTCGTTGCGCCGCCCGCGAAACGGCACGGGAGTCAGGAACGGGCAATCCGTTTCGATGAACAAGCGTTCCGAGGGAACGTGCCGCGCCACTTCCCGCAAATCCTCAGCCTTCTTGAACGTGACGTTTCCGGCAAACGAAACCATAAAACCGAGTTCGACGACCTGTTCCATCATCCAAAGGCTACCGCCGAAACAGTGCATCACGCCGCTTCGCTCAGACCCGCTCAATTCGGCGCGCAGGATGTTGACCGTATCCTCGTCCGCCTCGCGCGAATGAATCACGACCGGAAGAGCCGCTTCACGCGCTAACCGCAACTGTCGCGCGAAGACCTCGCGCTGCACCTCGCGCGGCGAATTATCGTAATGATAATCGAGGCCGATCTCTCCCCACGAGATGACGCGCGAGCTTCCCTTCACTAACGCTTGAATGCGCCGCTCCGCCTCGTCATCGAAAAGGCGCGCGTCGTGTGGATGCACGCCGACCGCCGCATAGACACCTTCGTACCGCTCGGCCACCTCGACCGCGCGCTCAAGCGAACCGCTATGCGGGTCGCCCGTCCCAACATTCAAAATCGCGCAAACGCCAGCCTCACGCGCTCGCTCTACCACCTCATCACGGTCAGCGTCGTACTCTTCACCGTCAATGTGGGCGTGCGAATCAACAAACATTATGGTCGCTTCAATCTTTCAAAACGCGCCAGCGCCTCGCTGCGGATTTTCCCGAGGGCATTAGCAGGAGTTAGACCCTCTATCTTTGAATCCGGGAAGAGGAAAAACAGAACGCCTCGCGGAATGCTCACGTCGCGATACGATTCGCAATGCCCGCCCAGCGTCCGGCGACACCTACTTTCTCCGAGTGCTGCAAAGAGTGCTGCCGAGCCTTCTCCCAGCTTGTTATGAGGGCCACCATCTGCAACGAAAACCGGAACGACCTTGTCCTTAAAGATGACAACGCCCAGATCGCCTTTCCTGATTCCCGTTCGATCTCGAAACTCCGTACTACTTGGACCATCGGGGCCGCTAATGGGAATGACCATGAAAGGATATTTATCCGAATCAACGTAGCGGGCAGGAAGTCCCAGAGCAGGCCACTCGAACCAGGTCGGACATTGGTCGGCCAACCCTGGGGAATGGCAAGCCTTGAATGATCCATCTATATCGAGAGAGAGCTTAGATTCAAAGAAGACCGTTCTATCAGTGAAACGGAGCAAAGCTTTAACGCGGTTCGGATCATTGGTGCATTTGCGAAAGTTCGTCATCCGCTTGCCCTTGAAGATATTCTCACGGTCGCAACGATCAAACTCAGCACGGTAGGATTCGTCCACCGGCGTTGCCCCTGCGAAATTGATACCTTCAAGAACCATCATGGAAGCAGCCGGAGGCGAGTAGCCCGGTAGCTGTGCCATTCGCGCAGGTGGAGACACTATCGCTAATGCGATGACGGCTATAAGAGTAATCTTTCTCATCCGAGCCTCCTCGGGCAATTTACCGGCTATCCATTTTATTTCAGCCGCGCGCCATTCGGTACATCTTCCGTGAAGGTAGCGATGACAGGCTTGCCTTCGTCGCCAATGGAGGCGGCCAGGATCATGCCCTGCGATTCAAAGCCGCGAAGCTTGCGCGGCTTGAGATTGGAGACGACGGCCACCTTGCGCCCGATCATCTTTTCAGCATCGTAATGCTCCGCGATGCCCGCCAGAATCTGGCGCGGTTCGTCTTCGCCCACGTCAACCGTGAAGCGCAGCAGCTTGTCGGATTTCGGCACGCGTTCGGCGGTCAGAATCTCTCCGACACGCATCTCGACTTTGGCGAAGTCTCCAATCTCTATAAAACTCGCCTCGGCCTGCGCCTCTGTGTGGCTGCCCGCGACCGCATCTGCTTCGGTTGCGCCCTGCATCGGCGGGGCAGCGGGTTTTGTTTCCGAATTACCGGGAGCGCCCGCAACTGCGTCGGCCTCGGTCGCGTGTGTGCCCGAAGGTGCGCTCTCTTTTTCTATCTCAGCCATTGTTTTCGCTTTGTCTATACGCGGGAAGAGAGGCTTGACCTCGCCAACGCGCGTTCCTTCCTGCAAAGTTTCCCATTCCAGTTTCGTAGGGTCGGCGGTTTCCAGCTTACCCGTCAATCCGAGTTGTTCATAAATCTTCGCGGTCGCTTCCGGCATCACCGGATGAAGCAGCACAGAGAGCCAGCGCAAGGTCTCTGCCGCCCTGTAGAGAACGGCGTTCAGCGTCTCGCGCTGCCCTTCATCTTTGACAAGCTCCCAGGGCTTCGCATCAGACAACATCTTATCCACGCGAGCGATGATGCTCCACGCCACTTCCAGCGCGCGACTGACGGCGTAGTCTTCCATGTGCTGCACGAACTGGTCTCTCGCGTGCTCCAGATTTGAAGCCAGTGACATCGCGTCCGGGTCAACTCCGGCGCGCTTAGCCGCAAGGTATTTCTCCTCACCGATTCGCGGGTTGGGCACGATGCCATCACAGTAGCGATGAATCATCGTCAGCGTGCGGCTCGAAAGATTGCCAAGCCCGCTCGCCAGATCGCTGTTCGTGCGATCAATCAGAGTCTCGTAGCCGAATTTTCCGTCCTGCCCGAAGACCATCTCGCGCAGGCAGTAGTAGCGCACCATGTCGTTTGAGAAATGCTTATGTACGATGTCCAGATCAATCGCGTTGCCGAGCGTCTTGGACATCCTGCGCCCCGTCGGGTCGAGCCACATACCGTGAGCGAAGACCGTGCGCGGAGGTTCCAGCCCAGCCGCGAGCAGAAACGCAGGCCAGTAGACGGCGTGAAAGCGCAGGATATCTTTGCCGACGAGATGCACGGCAGGCCAGAATTTCTCAAAGCCGATCACGCGCTCGCGCTCAACGTTCCCGAAGCCGATGGCCGTGATGTAGTTCGTGAGCGCGTCAAACCAGACGTAGATCGTGTGCGTCGGGTCATCCGGCACGGGAATGCCCCAACTGACCGAACTCTGCTGACGGCTGATAGACAAATCCTGAAGACCGCCGCGCACGAAGCTCGTGACTTCGTTGCGGCGCGTTTCGGGTCGAATGAATTCAGGCTGAGCGTCGTAGAGCGCGAGCAGCGTTTCCGCGTAATCCGAGAGACGAAAGAAATAGCTCTCTTCGGCAACGTGGTCGAGCGGTCTCAGATGCTCCAGACAGATGGGCGGATCGCCTTCGCGCTCAGGCTTCGCATACTCCTCTTCGGATTTATAGGCCGCGCACGAGGCGCAGAACCAACCTTCGTAATGTCCCTTGTAAATGGCCTCGCGCCCCTTCGGCGTTTTTGTGCGGGCCACGCGTCGCCACAACTCGCTCACACCTTCGTAATGAAAGGCTTCGGTGGTCCGCATGAAGATGTCATAGCCGCCATGCTCTGCGTCGAGGCCGAACTCGCTGAACGTCTTTTTAAAATGAGCGACGATATTGTCCGCATACTCTTTCGGCGTCACTCCGGTGCGCTCGGCGAGGCGTTGAATATTGATGCCGTGCTCGTCCGTGCCCGTCAGGAAATAGGTTTCAAACCCGCGCTGCCGGAAGTGTCGGCGCAGACAGTCGGCAACGATAGTCGGGTAGAGACTGCCCAGATGCGGGAAGCTATTGGCGTAGAAAATCGGAGTTGTGACGTAAAATGTTTTCATCTTCAATAACGACTAAGGAGCAAACATCTCTACTAAAACCAATAAAACTTCTGCTTGAGTTTGTTTGTCTATTCTGCCAAGTCTTCTAACTAACCGCGTTTTATCTACGGTTCGAATCTGATCCAGGACAATCTGCCCCTTTTTCCCCTGAAATTTGCAGGCTATTCTCGTGGGATAAGCAAGACCTTTCGTGGTCATCGGCGCGACGATGACTGTCCTGATAAAGCGATTCATTTCATCCGGCGAGATAATAAGGCAAGGTCGGGGTTTCTGTATCTCACTGCCGACTGTCAGGTTGAGGTCAATCAAATAAATATCAAAACGCTTGACTACCATTGCCACTCATCCTCATCCCATCGAGTTTGAGCGAGCAATTTCTTATCAAGCAACTCGTCGTCGCCGCGCTTAGCCATCGCGCGAAACGCGCTTTCCCAATCTTGACGTGGCTGCCTTGCAGAACGAATGATGAGTTGATTATCCTTCGCCTCCAACTCTACCTCTTCAGCAAGATTACTGCGCTCTAAAAGCAGCTTCGGGATGCGGACACCTTGCGAGTTGCCGATTTTGACGATACGGGCTTTCATGGCTACATTGTAATTACGAACCTTATTTCTTTCAACCCGCGCAGAGAAGCCTAACCCCTCCCCTATCTCCCATCACCCATCACTATTTCCTGTTCTGCTGCGCCTTCGCAAATTCGTCGTCCGGGTTGAAGCGCGGCATCTCCGGCAGGTCGGCGGCGCGCCGCCCAATGGCGAGCGCAATCTCTGCCGACTGAATCATGCCTTTGAAATTCCACGAGTCGCTGTATTCGTCCGAAGGCTGGTGATAGTTCGCCGTGTTGTAGGCTTTGAACTGCTCCTCGCCCCAGTTCTTTGGGTGCCCGACGAAATCCTTCCCTTCCTTCAAGCTGATGGAAGGCACGCCCGCCTTCGCAAACGGGAAATGGTCTGAGCGATAGAACGAGCCTTGTTCGGGACGCGGGTCTGGAGCAATCGTCAGCCCGCGCTCGCGTGCAACCGCTTCGACGACGGCGCGCAAGGTTGAGCGTTCCGCGCCGAGCGGAACGAAGTCGCGCGTCTCGCCGAGAATGTTCATGGAATCCAGATTGACGTTCGCGGCTGTTTTACTTAACGGCACGAGCGGATTCCGTGCGTACCACTCTGCGCCGAACAAGCCCTGCTCTTCCGCTGTCGGAAACAGAAAGAGGCTTGAGCGGCGCGGCTTTTCGTTGGCTGGAAGTCGCGTCAAGGCTTCGGCAATCGCCAGCACCGAAGCGACGCCCGACGCATTGTCCACCGCACCGTTATAGATATTGTCGCCCTTCTTGTTTGGCTCGCCGATTCCTAAATGATCCCAGTGCGCGGAATAGACTACGTATTCATCGCGCAGTTTCGGGTCACGTCCCGGCAGGATGGCTGCCACGTTCGGCGCTTTGACGCGCTTCAATTCGCTCCTGATGTTGATGGAAGTTGTCAGACCCAGCTTGACGGGTTGAAAGTCACGAGACGCAGCCTGCTTTCTTAGCTCGTCAAGACTCTTTCCCGCAAGCTGCATCATGCGCCGCGCCGCCGCATCCGTCATCCACGAACGCATTTTGAGATAGCCGGTCGTGTCGTTGTCGCCGCGCGCAATATCAAAACGCCAAGAGCCGTTCGAGGTTCGCACCACGCTCCAGGGATAGCCCGCCGATTCATCCGTGTGCAGCAGGATGACGCCCGCCGCGCCGCGTCGCGCCGCTTCTTCAAACTTGTACGTCCAGCGCCCGTAGTAAGTCAGCGCACGTCCGCCAAACAGGTTCGGCTCATCACTGGTTGCGGGCGGGTCGTTGACCAGCACCACCAGAATCTTGCCGCGATAATCTTTCGCATCGCCTTTGTAATCGCTCCAGCGCTGCTCCGGCGCATCAATCCCGTAGCCGACGAAAACCATCTCCGCGTTGACATCAACTTCGGGCGCTTGCGCTCCGGTGAAAGCGACAAACTCGTCAGCGAATTTGAAAGTCTCGCTTTTCGCGCCAGCGCTGACGATCAAAGCAGTCTTCGGGTCAGCCTTGACGCCGACGAGCGAGACGGGCTGAAAGAAACTTCCATCTTTGCCTGCGCCTTTCAAGCCCATCGCTTCCAACTGCGCGGCGATGTACTTGGCCGCCAACTCGCCACCCGGCGCACCCGTTCCGCGTCCTTCCAACTGATCGTCGGAGAGATACTTGATGTGCGCCCGCAGGAATTGTTCATTAATCGGGCTGGAAGCAATCGGTCGTCTCTGCGCCAGTGAACTCACCGGGAGAGCAGTCATCATCAAAGCTGCAAGTAAAGAATTGAATCTTCTCATCGTTGTCATCCCAGAAGAGGAATTTACTTTCCTTTTATCAACGCCATCGCCTCGGCGCGTGTACGCGGGTCTTTGCGAAAGCCGCCGAGCACGGTTGACGTAATGGTTATCGCTCCGGGCTTTTTAACACCTCTCAGCGTCATGCAGGTATGCTCGGCTTCAATCACCACCATCACGCCGAGCGGTTTGAGTCCCTCGTACAGCGTGTTTGCAATCTCGGAGGTCAGCCGCTCCTGCACCTGTAGGCGGCGCGCGAAGACTTCGGCGAGGCGTGCCAGTTTTGAGAGGCCGACGATGCGCCCGTTCTTTGGAATGTACGCGATGTGGCAGCGCCCGACAAACGGCGCGAGATGATGCTCGCAGATTGAAGCGATGTTGATGTCTTTGACGATCACCATCTCGTCGTGCTTATCGCCCGGCAGAGGGACGACGTGCTGCTGCGGGTCTTCACGCATCCCGGCGGTCAACTCCGCGTACATCTCCGCGACGCGCTGCGGCGTGCTTTGCAGCCCCGGACGCTGTGGGTCTTCGCCGATTCCTTCCAGAATCAAACGCACGCCGCGCGCAATCAACTCAAGGTCAACACCGGGGCGCTCCTGATTCGATAATTCTTTCGACAAATCTTCGGCGTCTGACAACTTTGTGCTCATCTCTTCACCCGTCACCCTGTAATTTCAAAAAAGAGGCGCGTGCTGCCGCTTCGATGGTCAGCAGTGGCACATTAAACTTTTGCGCGGCGGCGCGGCATTGCTCATATTCGGGCATCTCTTTGACGATGCGCCCGTCGAGGCGAGCCACTTTAACATCAATCGCTCCAAACTCCGTCAAGACACTCACCGTCTCGCGCTCCAACGCACGACGCAAAACTTCGTAGAAGCGCACGCCGAGCGTCGTCGTCTCCGCGAGCAGAAGCTCGCACATCGCATCCCGCTCCGATAATCGGCAGAGAATGGAGATGAGCACGCCGGGACGATTCTTCTTCATCTGCACGGGCGTGAAATAACAATCGAGCGCGCCGCGCTTCAAAGCCTCGTCCAGCACATATCCGTAGACCTGGGGCGACATATCGTCAATATTCGTCTCGACCACAACCAAACGCTCGTCGCTTGCCGCTTCCGCATTCGCATCGTCGCCAAGAATCAACCTCAGCACGTTCGGGAATTTCTCGTACTCGCGCGTTCCCGCCCCGTAACCCGTCCGCTCGATCTTCATCTTCGGCAATGGCCCAAACTCACGACAGACCGTGCTGATGATGGCCGCGCCGGTCGGCGTCACAAGCTCTCCTTTAATGTCCGAAGAATAGACGGGCGCGTCCTTCAACAATTCTGCGACGGCTGGCGGAGGCACTGGAAAACGTCCGTGGGCCATCTCGACCGTCCCGCTCCCGACGTGTAGCTCTGAGCAGGCGAACCGCTCAACCTTAAGCAACTCAAATCCGAGGCACGCACCGACCACATCAATAATCGCATCGAGCGCGCCGACTTCATGAAAATGTATCTTCTCGACCGCGACATTGTGAATGTGCGCTTCCGCCTCAGCCAGCCTTGAGAAGATTCTCGCCGCGCGACCCTTCACGCCGTCGCTTAAACGCGATTCGTAAATGATTTTCAGGATGTCGCCTAGATGACGATGCGCGTGCTCGTGCCCCGTGCGAACCTTCGCATAGGTCGCGCTGATTCCCGAACGATCAACCGTCTCGAAGCTGACTTCGTAACCGGAGACACCGAGCAGAGACAAACTTTCGGCCAGCGCATTTTGGTTAACGCCGACGCCGACCAGCGCGCCGAGAATCATGTCGCCGCTCGCCCCGGCGAAGCAGTCGAAGTACAAAGTTTTCATGAATTCGACTCAAAAAGCGGGAGAACTTCTCCGGCCTTGCCCTGAATTACTTCATCGCACAAATCCGACAGAGGCGTCGGCTCAGGATTGACCTCGATTGTGTACGCGCCCGCCGCCCTAGCAATCTCCGGCAAGCTCGCCGCCGGATAAACCAGCGCCGAAGTTCCGACCACAAAACACAACTCACAGCTTCGCGCCTTCACCACCGCGCGTTCAAACGCTCCGGCTGGCAGCAACTCGCCAAACAGCACCACGTCAGGCCGCAGGTAGTTTCCGCAATCCGTGCAGGTAAACGTGCGGCTCGCTTCCAACGCTTTATCGCGCAGATCATATTTCGTCGAGCACGTCATGCAGCGAGCGCGCCACAAATTGCCATGCAGTTCTAAGACCTCGCGCGACCCGGCAGCCTGATGCAACCCGTCAACATTCTGTGTGACGAGCGTGAAATCCTGAAAGCGATTCTGCCAACCCGCCAGCGCATGATGAGCCGCGTTCGGCGCGATTTTTTCAATCACGTCCCGGCGATAATTGAACCATTCCCAGACCTCCGCCAGATTGCGCTCAAGCATCCCGGCGGACGAAATCTTGTCAAACGGCATCCCCTTCCACACAGCACTCTGCCCGCCGCCACGAAACGTCGGCACACCCGACTCGGCGGACACGCCCGCCCCCGTCAACACTACAACGCGACGCGCCTCCGCGAAGCGTTTCCGCAACTCTGCGGAGATAGTCAACACTTGATTCGTCATCATTTGTAAAAAGGATGGTAACAGAGCGCACAGGAAACGTGTCAAGCAACACTGCCCGTGACGAAGATAGTCCGGCATTTACACACTCTTGTCGCAGACTGACAACTGTCTACCGCATCATCTCAGATTCACGGAGCGAGTCGCGCAGGTCGGCCACAGCAGTATCGTTTGGAGAAATCTTATAGAGGTCTAGGATCAAGTCGAAGGCCGTGATGAAATAGGCACGCGCATCCCGGAAGTCTGCGTAGACCCGACCGCGCAGCAACGCGGGGAACGCCTCGGATTCTTCACCGTCGAGGAGGACAGGCAACACGGTCTGCTTATGCGCCTCTGTTGCGAGCATGCGTATCCCCGCGAGGTCCCACTCTGCCGCCACCACACTGCCCTTCTCAGATGCCACGTTCTTCGCCTTCTGCCTGTACTGCGGCGTCCCGACCACAATGATATGGTCACATTCCTCAATCCGCTCTACAAACCGCATAACGCTCGACCCCGTGCGCCTGTTCTCCCACCTGTCCAGAAGCACCTTAATTCCCGCTTTCTGCAAATCCGCGGCGAGATTCTTCTCCACCCAGCGCTCCTGCTCCCTATCGCCCCATGCGTAACTGATGAAGCAATCGGGCCGCTCCATCTTCTGACCTTCCACATAAGACATCACCTGAAAGACCGCCTGCTCAAAGAGCGACCTGCGCGCGGCGAACCACTGTTGCTCATCCACCTTGCGACGCTCTGTTTGAGTCAACTGAATCGGCTCTTCAGCCCTCGGCAGCGTGAGCTTTTCGCCGCACTTCGAGCAAAAGGCGAATGTGTTGCCGCTGCGAAGTTCGTCGCGCACGACCGCGCGGTTTAGCGTATGGCCTTTGGAGCAGGCGACCGACTCGAAGCGAAATACCCTCAAATTGCGGCGTGCCAAGAAACTCTCGAACAAGCCTTGGAACAGCGTCCGCACGGGCTGGCCGACGTTCCTACCAAAATAGAGAACAAAATTCAATTCGCCATCGCGTTCGGCGTCTTGGCGGAAGCCGCAGATTAATCCGTCCCCCATCTCGTAACGTGCATGGCCCTGCCATTGGTCTCGGCGAGTGTACTTTTGCGTGTAAGCCAGCAGTATTACCAGCGACGCATAGACGTTTTCGACCGCACCACTGACCGTGTAGGCTGCGCCCTCCTCAGTCGGCTGCTCGTCATCCAGCAACGGCTTCTTTAAGTTAATCAGCTCCGGGAAGATTAGGTATGATTGCCCGCCGAGCGGGTCTGTCTCGCGGAAACAGACATTGTGTTCGAGGAACAGTAGTGCCGCAGAGTCCAACAGAATGTCGCGCTCGGCGGGTGGGAGCTTCTCCAGTTTGGGGAACGAATATCCGCCCTCCATCAGTCGCTTCTCTTCCAACGAACCTAAGCCTTTCAGATTCCGCCGCGCTTCCAGCACGAACGACGCCGCCAGATTATTGAGTATCTCAGGCGCGAGCAGGATGCGCTCTTCCCCCTTAGAGGTGCGCAGCCGTTTCACGTAGCCGTAATTCTCCAGATGACCGACCGCCGTCAGCATCTCATCGTCTGTGAATTGCCAGTTCGTGTCCGTTCGCTCTAGCTGCTGTCGTAGTTCCGGCGGATTAACGATGACGGGCTGACCTTCCAGGTTCTCCTTCAGCTTCAACACGTAATCCTTGATTCGCTTGAAGGTGACGGTGGTGACTGTGGCCGGTTTGTCCTCCCACGCGACCAACTCTTTCATGCGCCCTATCAGTTCCTCCAAACCCAAGCCTGTTAGAGCGCTCGTACTCAGATAGCCGCTGATGCCGCGCTCATGACAAAACGCCTCTAGGTCTTCAAGCGTCAGCGTGGGTGTGCCGCGATCCGCTTGCGCGCCGACTAGAATCGTCGGACAACCGGCTCGCCTGCTGCCTGATTCAGAGGGCTGGGAGGCTTGTCCGACTTTGAGTTGCTTCAACCAGAACTCTACGCCGTGCAGCGGGTCACTAATGTTGGAAGAGTCGAAAAGAACCAGCGCCAGGTCTATGTCGTCGAGGAACAGGGCGTGGATGAGCCGATAATCAGGTTGACCGGCCAAATCCCAGAGGATGGCTTCACATTCTGTGCCGTCATCCCGCAGCGTTCCCAGTTGCGGCAACACCCAGAACTGCTGGCCGTGGGTGGAGGACTGTTCTTTGAACTCGCCATGCGCCAGCCGCCAACCCAACCCCGACTTGCCGACACTGTGGTCTCCCACCAGCACAATCTTGGACGTGGTGTGATGCACCGCCTCTACCGCTGGCCCGGCTTCCGGCGCTTTGCTTAGCAGCACGTCAAGGTCAAGCTCCCAGAAGTGAATCAGCCTAGATCGCTCCTTCTCCGTCGCACCTGGCTTTGAACCAGAGGCGGCGAGCAACATCATTTTGGGGTGAAATACCAGACCGGGGATCCAATCTGAATATGTCGGCTCCGAAATGACAGCCACCGTTCCCCAAGTCTCGCAACTCCAGAGGCGCACCGTTCCATCCTTGCTCTTGGAGGCTAGGAGTCGCCCGTCCATAGAGAAGCTGACTGCATCTATGCCGTTTGTGTGACCTTCGAGTGTGCGGAGCAGCTTGCCGCTGGCTACATCCCACAGCTTCACTGTCTTGTCATTGCTCCCGCTGGCCAGCGTCCCGCCAGAGGGGTCGAATGCCACGTTCAAGATATAGTCTTCGTGACCTTCGAGTGTGTGGAGCAGTTTGCCGCTGGTCGCATGCCAGAGCTTCACTATATTGTAATACCCCCCGCTGGCCAACGTTCCGCCAGTCGAGTTGAACGCGACGCTAAAGACAGCAATTCGGTGACCTTCGAGTGTGCGGAGCAGCTTGCCGCTGGCCACATCCCACAGCTTCACCGTACTATCATTGCTCCCGCTGGCCAGCGTCCCGCCAGAGGGGTTGAACGCGACACTCGTGACATAGTCCCTGTGACCTTCGAGTGTGCGGAGCAGCTTGCCGCTGGCTACATCCCACAGCTTCACTGTCTTGTCATTGCTCCCGCTGGCCAGCATCCGGCCAGAGGGGCTGAACGCGACACTATAGATACGATTAGTGTGTCCTCCGAGTGTGTGGAGCAGCTTGCCGCTGGCTACATCCCACAGCTTCACCGTCCTATCATAGCTCCCGCTGACCAGCATCCGGCCCATTGGGTCAAATGCGACGCTCAAGATAATGTCCTCGTGCCCTTCAAGGGTGCGTAATAGCTTCACGCCCTGCGGTAATTCCTGTTCTCGCCTCTCATCGAGCTGCCCATCTCGTTGCTGATTCGGCATGACCCTATCCAATCCTTCCGCTCGTTAGCTGTCAATTGAGCATAAGATTCGTGAAATCGCAAAAGGTTCGTGGCGTTACTTGTTGCCGGAGCAATAGCGGCTGGCTGATTCCGGCTTTCAGGCTGAATGGTATACTGAAGTCTATGACATTGTTCAACTCAAATGCTGATTGGCAAGGCGCGTGGGCACTGGGCTATACTGCCTGCTTTGCTGTGGGTGAGAATTTAGGACTGTGGATTGGGGATTATGGCCGGACTGAGCTTGGTTAATTTGCAGAGACGTTTACGTGACCGCGTGCGCGGGACGGCGGAGGAATTGTTTGACGTAGCGCTCGAACAGGTGGCAGCGGAAGTGCCACCGCGAACGGAGTTGGGCGATCTGGCGTTTCCAGTGGCGTTTGAGTTGGCGAAGCGCATCAAGCAGGCGACGGGGGAGAAGCGTGCGCCGCGTGTAATCGCGGAGCAGATTGCAAAGGCTCTCGAAGCGATGGAAGGCGTGGCGCGGGTCGAAGTCGCAGGCGCTGGTTATCTCAACGTCTTTTTTGATCGCACGTCGCTGCTTTCTACCTTCTCGGCTGAAGCGAGCGCCCCGTCGCAGACGGATTCGACGCCGGACACGCGACCGAAGCGTATGGTCGAGCATACGAGCATCAATCCGAACAAGGCCGCGCACATCGGCCATGTTCGCAACTCCGTGCTTGGCGATACCTTCGTCCGCATCCTGCGTGCAGCAGGTGAACGCGTCGAAGTGCAGAACTACATAGACAACACTGGCGTGCAGGTCGCGGATGTGGTGGTCGGCTTCATCCATCTCGAACGGATGACGCTCGAAGACATCAAAGCTCTCGACAAGTCACTTCCAGCCGAGCGCCCGTTTGATTATTACTGCTGGGACTTGTACACACGCGTCGGCCTCTTCTATCGCAACGATGATGCGAATGGAGAATTAAATCCTGAGCGTTTGAAACTGCGAGCCGAAACGCTTCACCAAATCGAAGCGGGCGATAACCCGATTGCCGCGTTGGCCGATTACGTCGCCACGCGTAATGTCGAATGCATCCTCGATACGATGGAACGACTCCAGATACGCTACGACGTGCTGCCGCGCGAATCGGAAATCCTGCGCCTGAAATTCTGGGACCACGCCTTCGAGCGCATGAAGCAGACGGGCGTGATTCACTTCGAGACCGAAGGACGAAACAAGGGCTGCTGGGTGATGCCTTTTGAATCGCACACGGGAACGGATGAGCACGAGGCCGACAAGATCATCGTACGCTCCAACGGCACGGTGACCTACACGGGCAAGGACATCGCCTATCAACTCTGGAAACTCGGCCAGCTTGGACTTGATTTTTATTACAAGCCGTTTCGCAGTTATCCGGACAGTCACCTTACGTGGATAACGACGAGCGAGCCGCAGGCAATCGAGACGTGCGAGCCGAATGAAAATGTGCTGCCGCACTTTGGCGAAGGCGCGACGGTTTATAATGTGATTGATACGCGACAGTCGTACACGCAGGACATCGTGCGGAGGGGCGTGGCGGCGGTCGCGCCCGAAGTCGGCGAGGAAGCGAGCGTGCATCTCGGCTATGAAATGGTCGCGCTCTCGATTGCCGCCTGCGACGAACTCGGTATTAAGCTGCGGGATGAAGACCGCGCTCGCCCTTTTGTCGAGATGAGCGGGCGCAAAGGTCTCGGCGTCAAGGCAGACGATCTCATCAATCGTCTCGAAGGTGATGCCCTGCGCGAAGTCGAAACACGCCATCCAGACCTTTCCGATGAAGAGAAGCGCGAGACGGCGCACATCATCGCCGTCGGCGCGTTGCGTTACTTTCTCTTAAAATTCACGCGCAATTCCATCATCGCTTTCGATTTCAAAGAAGCGCTTTCGTTCGAGGGTGAAACCGGGCCTTACTGCCAGTATTCAGCCGTGCGCGCCAACTCCATCTTTCGCAAGCTGGACGCGGCAGCTCAATCGGAAGCAATGGAGACGATTCGACAGGCCGGAAGCAATGAAGCATCAGTCCGCGACGAGATAACGCGCGTTTTCGAAGGGGAAAGTGGCGACGAAATCTGGTCGCTCGTCACACTTGCGGCGAGGCTGGACGAGGCCGTCACGCAGGCTGTTTCGGCAGCAGAGCCATCAATCGTCGCCCGGTACACTTTCAATCTGGCGCGCGCATTTAATCTCTTCTACCATCGCCACCGGATTATCGCGGAAGAGAATGCGATCAAGCGCGCCGTGCTCGTCGCAGTCGCAGACATCGCGCGGCGGCAATTGACCTCCGCGCTGGCGACGCTCGGCATCAGCGTGCCTGAACGGATGTAGCAGAGAAAAGCCGTAAATCGTAAATCGTGAATCGTCAATGGACGAAAACGGTTTTTCACTATTTACGATTCACGATTTACGATTTACGATTCATCAGGGAGAAACACATGCTCATCGTTATGAAGACGGATGCGACGGAACGCGACATCGAGCGCGTCGTCCAGATCGTCAATGAACTCGGCTTTCGCGCGCACCCGATGCCGGGCGCGACTCGCACGGCCATCGGCATCACAGGCAATCAGGGCGCGGTTGACGTGGCTCGTTTCGAGAGTTTGCCCGGCGTGGCCGAAGCCATTCGCGTCAGCAAGCCCTACAAGCTCATTTCACTTGACCTCAGACCTGAGAAAACAATCGTGCGCATCGGCGATGCGACGATCGGCGGCGACGAACTTGCCATCATCGCCGGGCCATGCGCGATTGAGAGCCACCCACAGGCTTTTGCTATCGCCGAAGCCGTGCATCGAAGCGGCGTCAAATTCTTTCGCGGCGGCGCATTCAAGCCGCGCACCTCGCCCTATGCTTTTCAGGGACTTGGCGAAGATGGCTTGAAGATTCTGGCGGAAGTTCGCGAAGCCTACGGACTGAAAATCGTCACAGAGGCTCTGGACGAAGCGGGCGTTGACATGGTCGAACGCTACGGCGACATGATTCAGATCGGCGCGCGCAACATGCAGAACTTTTCATTGCTCCGTCGCGCAGGCCGCTCAAAGCTTCCCATCCTGCTCAAACGCGGACTGGCCGCGACGCTCGACGAATGGCTGCTGGCGGCTGAGTACATCATGGCCGAAGGCAACTACAACGTCGTCCTGTGCGAGCGCGGCATTCGCACCTTCGCCCAACACACGCGCAACACGCTCGACCTCGCCGTGATTCCGGCGGTGCGTCGCATCTCGCATCTTCCGGTCGTCGTTGACCCCTCGCACGGCACGGGCAAGAACTACATGGTCACGGCGCTGGCGCGAGCCGGAGTCGCCGTCGGCTCAGACGGCCTGATCGTCGAAGTCCATGACCAACCGGATCGCGCGCTTTCAGACGGCGCGCAAGCGCTCAACCTCGAACAATACGACCAACTCGTGCAGGAAGTGCGCGCCATCCACGAAGTGATTACGCCCGCCGCTGTAGGCTAACAGCGCCACGCTTTCTCTGACCCTGAAAGGGTCAGAAGGCACTTAACTTTTCAAACAGCCCTCCTCGCTTGACAGATTCCTAATTTAGACTTATTCTAACCACATCGTGACAACAAACATTCGAACGCAAATCGAGGGGCGCGTGCGCGCGGTGGGGCTGAAGTTGACGCCGCAGCGCTATGCCATACTCGATTTTCTGGTACGAAGCCGCGAGCATCCGACCGCAGATAAGATCAGCGCGGCGCTCAATCGTCGCTTCCCGCGCGCTTCGCGGGCGACCATTTACAACACCTTGAACGCCCTGCGCGATGCCGGGCTTGTCCACGAAGTTTATCTGGACGACGCGGTGGCGCGCTTCGACGCCAATCTGGATCAGCATCATCACTTCGTCTGCCGCATGTGCGACAAACTTGAAGATGTGCCGTTTGAGGAAGTGGGCGAATTGCCCGCTCACAAACTGGCGCGGGGTCACAAGGTTGAAAACTATGAAATCGTGATGCGCGGCGTTTGCGCCGCATGTCAGCGGCGTTAGAGCCAAACGGTATTTATTTGTAAGGAAGGTAGAGGAGGAAAAGGAATAGGATGGCAAACAATACAGGAACTGAAGTGACAGCGATGCCCATCAATATCGGTATCGAAGAGAAGGATCGCACGCAGATAGCTGAAGGCTTATCACGGCTGCTCGCGGACACCTTCACGCTTTATCTGAAGACGCATAACTTTCACTGGAACGTCACGGGGCCGATGTTTCGCACCCTTCATGTGATGTTCGAGGAGCAGTACAACGAGCTATGGACGGCGGTTGATCTTCTGGCCGAACGCATCCGCGCGCTCGGAGTTTTCGCACCCGCCACGTACAAAGAGTTCGAGCGGCTGGCGTCAATCAAAGAAGAGAACGGCATTCCGGCTGCGACGGACATGATTCGTCTGCTGGTCGAGGGTCATGAAACTGCCGCGCGAACCGCTCGCACCGCTTTCACGGTCGCAGAGGAAGCGTCGGACGCACCGACAGCCGATCTCCTGACAGAGAGAATGCAGGTGCATGAAAAGACCGCCTGGATGCTGAGAAGCCTGCTGGCCGAAGAGAGCAACGCAGCGGCGCAGAGCGCATGAAGCTGTTATGGATTTGAGACGAACGCTCCCGGCTCTTCGGCTCAATCCATATCCGGCTGGAACAATTCATGGGAAGGCGTCCGAGTTTGATGCCTTCCCTTTCCATTTGTGAGAAGCTAATCTGAAAGCGTTTAGAGGAAATCAGATGGCGGCGATAAATAGCAAGACGGATGTTCAGGTTGATGAAAAGAACGTCCCGCATACCCGTTCGACGCCGGACGGCGCGGGCGAGCGCGTTGATCTGCCGATTACGGGGATGACGTGCGCGGCGTGTGCTCGCCGGATTGAACGGAAGCTCAATAAGACTCCGGGCGTTAATCGCGCGGGCGTAAACTTCGCAACCTCGCGCGCAACCGTCGAGTACGACCCGAAGACTGCGGGCGTTCATCAGTTAATCGAAGCGGTTAAAGAGATCGGCTACGGGACGGCTGGCACGACGAGCGTCTCTTTCATCGTTGATGATTCGGCCCGCCCTTCCGGGTCAGGCAGCCAGTTGGAGAAGCACTTGCTGCGGCAGAGTGGTGTAGCAAGCGCCTCCTTCAATCTCGGCACGATGGAAGTGCGCGTCGAGTATCTTCCCGGCTCCACGGAAGTCCGAAATGTGCGGCGCGCGATTGAAGAGTTCGGCTATCGTGTGCGCGAAGTGTCAGGAAGCGGCGAGGAGGCGGAAGATTCCGAGCAAGCGGCGCGCGCGGCTGAATACAAAGAGTTGCGTCGCAAGTTCTGGGTCGCCGCGCTGCTCTCTCTTCCCGTGCTGGTCATTGCGATGTCGCATGGCCGCATCAGCTTTCTTGATTTCGCGGGCGTCAACTGGCTTCAACTTGCTTTGACGACTCCCGTCGTCTTCTATTCCGGCTGGCAATTCTATCGCGGCGCGTGGGCTGCCTTTCGTCATCGCGCGGCGGACATGAACACCTTGATCGCCGTCGGCACGGGCACGGCCTATCTCTATTCAATCGCGGCGACACTTGCGCCAAACTTTTTCTCAGGCCAAGAAGGCGCTGGCGAGATGGCGGGGATGAGCGGGATGGGCGCGGCCTCGATGACACCCGTCTATTTCGAGGCGGCGAGCGTCATCATCGCGCTCATCCTGCTTGGGCGGCTGCTCGAATCGCGCGCGAAAGGAAGGACGGGCGATGCCATTCGGCGCTTGATCGGGTTGCAACCGAAGACGGCGCGAGTCGTGCGCGATGGAAAGGAGATTGACATCGCGGTCGAGGAAGTGGTTCCCGGCGACGTAATCGTGGTCAGGCCGGGCGAGAAGATTCCGGTTGACGGCGTGGTCGAAGATGGCGCGTCCGCTGTTGACGAATCAATGTTGACGGGCGAGAGCTTGCCGGTCGAGAAGACGCGCGGTGATGTGGTCTTCGGCGCGACCTTGAACAAGACAGGCTCGTTCAAGTTCAAAGCGACGAAGGTCGGCAAGGACACTGCGCTTCAGCAGATCGTCAAGCTCGTCGCTGAAGCGCAAGGCTCGAAAGCGCCGATTGCGCGCACGGCGGATGTCATCAGCGGCATCTTCACTCCCGTCGTCATCTGCATCGCTATCGCAACGTTTGTCGTCTGGTTTGTCCTCGCGCCCGTGGATTCTCGTTTCACAATGGCGCTCGTCAATGCGGTCTCTGTGCTGATTATCGCCTGCCCTTGCGCGCTGGGACTGGCGACGCCGACGGCGATTATGGTGGGGACGGGCAAGGGCGCAGAGAACGGAGTGCTCATCAAAGGCGGCGAATCGCTGGAAACGGCGCACGAACTTCAGGCAATCGTGCTGGACAAGACAGGAACGATTACGCGCGGCGAGCCTGTGTTGACTGATGTCATCACGACAGATGAAATTTCCGACGAAGAGTTGCTGCGCCTCGCCGCGTCCGCCGAGCGCGGGAGCGAGCATCCACTCGGAGAAGCGATTGTGCGTGCGGCAGAGGAGCGAGGACTCCGTTTGAGCGATGCGTCGAATTTCAAAGCGGTCGCCGGTCATGGCATCGAAGCGGAGGTTTCCGGGCGTCGTCTGCTGCTGGGCAATCTAAAATGGATGCGTGAGCGCGATGTCGTCGTGGATGGATTCAAAGAGCGCGCCGCGTCGCTTGCGGCCGAAGGCAAGACGCCGATGTACGTGGCTGCGGATGGTCGTCTCGCCGGGATTGTGGCCGTCGCGGATGAGATCAAGCCTGAGTCAAAGGAAGCTGTCGCCGCGATGCAGCGCATGGGGTTGGAGGTCTTGATGATTACGGGAGACAATCGCCCGACAGCCGAAGCGGTGGCAAAGCAAGTCGGAATCAATCGCGTGCTGGCCGAAGTCTTGCCGGAAGGCAAAGCGCGCGAGGTCAGGCGGCTTCAAGCTGAAAAGAAGATTGTGGGCATGGTCGGAGACGGAATCAACGATGCCCCGGCGCTCGCTCAAGCCGATGTCGGCATCAGTATCGGAACGGGCACGGATGTCGCTATAGAGGCTTCGGACATTACACTTATCAAGAGCGATTTGCGCGGCGTGGTGACGGCCATTGCGCTCTCGCACGCGACGATTCGCACCATCAAGCAGAATCTGTTCTGGGCTTTCATCTACAACGTCGTCGGCATCCCCATCGCCGCCGGACTGCTTTATCCGCTGACGGGCTGGCTGCTTTCGCCCATCATCGCCAGCGCAGCGATGTCGCTGTCGAGCGTGTCGGTCGTGACGAACAGCCTGCGCCTACGCAGATTTCGCTCACCCGTTTGAGGAGCAGTTGAGATGGATTCAACCGAGATTGCCGTCATCATCGGCGGCGTGATCGCAATCAGTTTCGTCCTCTGGTACTTTTTCGGCGAGCGCGAAGTGGTCGCTGCCGTTGTTGGCGCAGAGGGCGTGCAGGAAATCAAGATCACGGTGAAGGGCGGCTACTCGCCGGATGTCATCATCGTGCGCGAGCATGTTCCCGTCAGGCTCAATTTCTACCGCGACGAAACGGCGTCATGCAGCGAGCAGGTCATCTTCAATGATTTCGGAATCAGCAGACACTTGCCGCCCTTTAAGACCACCTCAATCGAGTTTACGCCCGACCGCGCGGGCGAGTTCACCTTCATGTGCGGCATGAGCATGATGCGAGGTAAGTTGATTGTTGAGGGAGCATCATGAACAGAAGACAATTTGTTAAGGGGCTAGGCTTGAGTGTGGCGATGCTGGGAATGAGCAGAACGGCTTTCCCGGCGTCTTTAGCTCAGAAGCCGCAAATCAGCATCACGATGGATGACTTTAACGTGTTCGATACTCCCGCGTTGTCGGGCGCGGCGCGCAATCAGGCCATCCTCGATGCGCTCAATCAATTTAAGCTCAGAGCGGCGATGTTCGTCGCCGGAAAACATGTTGACAATGAGAAGAACATGCCGCTCCTGCGCGCGTGGAATCTGCAAAAGCACTTAATCGGCAATCACACCTACTCGCATCGATATTATCCCAACATCAAGTTTGAAGAATACACTCAGGACATTCTACGCAACGAGGCATTGCTGAGAGAGCTTCCACGTTACCGGCGATTTTTCCGTTTCCCCTTTTTGAAAGAAGGTAAGACCGCCGAGCAGCGAGACCTGATGCGCGCCTTTTTGAAAGAGCGCGGCTATCGCAACGGCCACGTTACCGTTGACGCCTCCGACTGGTACGTGGACGACCGGTTACGGAAAAGATTGAAGGACGACCCGAAAGCGGATGTCAAACCATACAGAGATTTTTATTTGAATCATCTCTGGGAACGTGCGGCGTACTACGACGAGCTTTCGCGCAAAGTCCTGGGACGCAGCGTCAGGCACACGCTGCTCGTTCATCACAATGTTTTGAACGGCCTGTTTCTTGGAGACGTGCTGCAAATGTTCAAAAGCCGTGGATGGAAGCTCATTGACGCGGAAGAGGCCTTCACCGATCCGGTCTTTTCTTCCGAGCCGCGAATTGCGCCCGCCGGGGAAAGCCTCATCTGGGCGCTGGCGAAAGAGAGCGGAAAGTTCGATAACATCTTGCGGTATCCGGGCGAGGACGGCGATTACGAGAAACCAAAAATGGATGCGCTCGGCCTGTGATTCACGTCTGAAATAATTCTCTAAACTCATACGAAGGAGTCTGTCATGCAATATGCTCGACTTGGCAACACCGGCTTGATAGTTTCCCGTCTCGCCTTCGGCACGATGACGTTCGGCAGCCACCCTTCGATGCCGAACGTTTACAAAGTCTCTCAGGAGAATGCCGGGGCGATGATTGATAAATCGCTTGAGGCGGGCATCAATTTCTTTGACACGGCGGACGGCTACGCGAGCGGACAGTCCGAGACGATGCTGGGCGAGTTGCTGGGCGAGCGTCGAAAAGATGTTGTGCTTGCCACGAAGGTCGGGTTTCGTACCGGCGACACGATGACGCAGGCCGGTCTTTCGAGACGACACATTCTAGCTTCGTGCGATGCGAGTCTGAAGCGGCTTAACACAGATTACATTGATCTCTACATAGTGCATAAGGAAGACCCGTTCACCCCGCTCGAAGAGACTCTCGAAGCGTTGAATGATCTGGTGCGCGCGGGCAAGGTCAGGTATCCGGGCTTCTCGAACTGGTCGGCGTGGAAGGCCGCAACCGCCATTCAGATGCAGAAGGCGAAGGGGTGGGCAGAGTTTACGAGCGGGCAGATGTACTACTCGCTTGTCGGGCGCGACGTGGAGCATGACGTGGTGCCGTTCATGCGCTCGGCGGGTCTGAGCATGAACGTCTGGAGTCCACTCGCGGGAGGTTTTTTAAGCGGCAAGTATACGCCGGACAATTTGAAGGAAGACGACAACAACAGGCTCTCAGGCCCTGACTTTCTGCCGATTGATAAGGAGTCGGGCTTTAAGGTTGTGGGAAGGCTGCGCGAGATAGCGCAAGAGCATCAGGCGAGTGTGGCGCAGGTGGCGCTCGCGTGGCTGCTCAGTAAACCTGTCGTGTCAAGCATCATCGTCGGCGCGAGCAAGCTCCAGCAGCTTGAAGATAATTTGCAGGCGACGGAAGTGAAACTGAGCGAAGCCGAGGTTAATGAACTCGACGCGATGACTGCCCCGACGACGCTCTATCCGCACTGGTTCAACATCAATCTGGTTGATGCAAAGCATAAAGAAGTTCTCGGCACAAAATAACGAATTAACTCAAGCAAATTCAAACAGGGATGGACAGGATAAACAGGATAAAGAACTTGCTTTTATATCCTGTCCATCCCTGCTAATTTCTTCCTTCTAAAATCTCCGCCAAATTTTTACTAAACGCCGAGCGCGGCATAACGCGGTCGTAGCCTGCCTGTTTGGCTCGCTGCTGCAACTCCGTTTGCACGTGAGAGAAGAAGCCGAGGAGCGGCACGGCGCGCAAGGTCTCGTCCATTTTTAATTGTTCGGCGAGACCAAACGGATCGCACTTCTGCGCGTGCAAATCTGCGATGATGAGCGAAGGCGCGTCAATTCGCGCTGCCTCCAGAGCTTCGTCCGCGCTCCGCACGAAACGCACTTTCAATCCTAAATGCTCGGCGACGGCGCGTATCTTCGAGGCGAAGAACATATCGTCTACGGCGGCAAGCACAAACCTTTTCATCATCACTTCTCTTTCTAAAACTCTTCACCGAGAGCGCGGGACGCCTTTGCATTGATGCGCCGTTTCGCGTAAAGATAAATCCCAAAGGGTGAAACCAGCAACAGAGCATGAGTGAGCAGATCATCACCAGCCGCGATAACGCGCTCGTCAAACGCGCCCGCGCCGTCCGCGATGGCCGCGCATCTGAACTAATCTTCGTCGAGGGCGTGCGCCTGTGCGAAGAAGCGTTGACAGCTTCTCTCGCCATTCAGGATGTCATCTGCACAGAAAGAATCGCAAGCGACGAGCGGGGCGCGCAGTTGCTGGGCGCTTTACAGAGCGCGGGCAAGCCTGTCATCACCTTTGTCAGCGATTTCGTCTTCGCTTCTATCTCGGACACGAAGACGCCGCAGGGGATAGTCGCGATTGCTCGACGGCCTGACTCCGACAAAAGCGCGCTGATTAAGAACGCCGTTGAAGTTCCGCTGCTCGTGATCCTACATCGCATCAATAACCCAGCGAACGCCGGGGCGATTCTCAGGACGGCGGAGGCGGCGGGCGCTCGTGGAGTTATCCTGACGGAAGGCACGACCGACATCTTTTCACCGAAGGCGCTGCGCGGCGCAATGGGATCGAGCTTTCGCCTGCCGCTCTGGGCTAATGTTTCTTTCCATGAAGCCATCGCGTGGTGTCAGGAACAGGGCATCAAGACAATCTGCGCCGATTCACGCGCCGGGCGCACACACACGGAGATTGATTGGACTCAAGCGTCAGCACTAATCGTCGGCGCGGAAAGTACGGGGCTGACAGCAGAAGAGATGGCAATTGCCGATGAAGCCCTGGGAATCCCTATGCGCTCTCCGGTCGAAAGCCTCAACGTCGCGGTCGCCGCGGCAATCGTGCTGTACGAGGCTGCAAGGCAAAGAGCAGTGGTCAGCGGTCAGTGGTCAGTGGTCAGTTAAAAGCAAAAGCACGAACGCTGTGCATCGCCTGTTTTTACTGACCACTGACCACTGACTACTGACCACTCTTTCTGCTAGACTGTCGGAGAGTTAATTAATACAATTCGCTTCCCTCCCCAATGAGCTATGGTTCGGCGTGCGAGATGTCTGAGGACGCCGTGAGAGCAATTTCACACTGTGCGTGCGGCGACACTGAATTCACTATCGCTTTCTATGAAAAAAGAGCCGAAGAAGAAACCGGAACATAAACGCGAGGAAGCCTTGCCGGAGCGCCTCTTGCGCCGGATGCTCGAAGGCATGGGCGCAGCCGTTGACCGGGGCTTAGGGCGCGGCGCGACGACCTCGCAAAGCGGCCTGACGACTACCGCGCTCATCCAGCGGATGAAAGGCTTGATTGACGAGCGTGTGCGCGACGAAGGGCGAGGTGGGCGCATCGCGCCGCATTTTTTGAAGCTCAAGGTGGAATGGGGCACGCATTCGGAAGCCCCGCCGGAGATTATTCAGGAACTTGAGCATGAGGTCCTGGCCGCCGCGATTGATTACATCAACGACAATCGTTACAGCACGCTTGCGCCCGTCCAGATCGAAACCGAAATTGATATTTTCACGTCGGGCGTCTCCGTTGACCCGACCTTCGGAGAATTCGAGCAGCAATTAAAAGAGGAAGACGAAGCCAAGCAACGCGCGGCAGAATTCGGCTCTCCCAATATTCCGCACTCGAAGGCGCCGGACGTACACATGATTGCGCGCGCGACATTGCCGGATGGAACGCGCGAGACGCCTTTGACGCTCACACCGGGTGGGAGACGCATGGCGGTGGGACGCGGCACGGACAACGATCTTTACCTAAACGACCGTAGCGTCTCGAAAATCCATGCCTCGCTGGTAATGAACCGGGAAGGGACGCTGCTCGTCGCCGATACAGGCTCGACCAACGGAACTTTCATCAACGGTCGGCGCATAGCCTATGGCGAGGCTCGTCAAATTGAAGAGGGCGATGTCGTCGGGTTCGGCGACATCGAAGTTCGTTTCCGTAAAGCTTAATTCCCGATATGTCATTCATACTGCTTTTACAAGCTGCTGCCAACAACGCCGCGAATACCGCCGCCAATACGGCTCAGGCTGCCACACCTTCTCTTGAAAAGAGACCGGCGCTCCTGAGCCTGATTTACATGGGCGGCTTCGCCCTGATGATAATCTGGCTCATCGTCGCGTTGATTCGCTTTCGCCGCCAGCGCTCGGCTCTCGCGGCGGTCGCGCCCGAAGATTTGCCGGATGAGGTGCGCCAGCGTCTCGGCTCGACTTCGACCAACCGGGGCTTGCGCTTCCTGCGCGTCTTCTACATCGTGCTGGCCCTCGCGGTCTTCGGCTTTCACGTCTACTGGGCGCGCTATGCTTCGGGGAGCAATGAGCGTTTTCAGCAACTCAGTTATAAAGACCTGCGTAATCGTCGTATTAGTGAGTCTACCCTGCGCGGCTGGATTCTGGACCGCACGGGCAAGCTGGAAAATGCGCTGGCCCTTTATCGCCGTGACGCGAGCGGCTCAATCATCCGCGATTACCAGATGGATTCGCAGTTCGCCCATCTCCTCGGCTCAGACCGGGGCGATCCCGGATTGGAACGCTCGCTCTTCGGCATTCAAAGCGGCGAAGTCCCGGAAGCCTTGCAGGTCGTGATGGGCGAAAACATTCAGCAGCGCGCCACCAAGGATGTTCAGCTCACCATTCATCACGAGTTGCAGCAGACAGCCGTCGATCAACTCAAGGGCAAGCACGGCGCTGTCGTCGTGCTCAATCCGCAGACGGGTGAAGTACTGGCGATGTACAGCAATCCTTCCTACAGCCTGAAGGAAGTTCAGGACGAGGCGCGCTGGATTCAGCTTGATGCAGACCAGCGCGACAAGCCGCTCGTCAACCGCGCTCTCGGCTCTTACTACATTCCCGGCTCAACCTTCAAAACCTTCATGATGATCGCCGCGCACCGCGCCGGGATTCAGGACAGTGAATTTCTTTGCAGCGGCGGCGGTTATTACGCCTTGCCGGGAGCAAAGCCGATTTTCGACGACGGCGGTGCGGGCGAAGTTCACGGGATGATCGCGATTGACAGGGCGTATGAAGTCTCCTGCAACCAGTATTTCGCGCAGATGGCGGTGAAGCTCGGCCCTGAAAGAATCAGGGAGACGGCCAAGCTGCTCGGCGTCGGAGCTTACGACACGCCGGAGGATTTGATAGCGAGAGCGCGCATGTTGCCCGAAATCTGGAATGCCAGTTCCGATGCCGTCAAGAAGGCTCTCGCGCCACGCGAGTCGAAACTGGTGGCCGGGCCGCTCGGTCGGAAATTCAACAAGTTCGATCTGGCGCTCGAAGGCTACGGGCAGGGCTACGCGGGACAGATGACGCCGTTTCAAATGGCGCTGTTTGCGGCGAGCATCGGCAACATGGACGGCAAGTTGATGAAGACCCGGATTGAGATGAATCGCCCGGACGAAGTTTTCAATCAGGTCACGAACCCGCAGATCGCCGCACGCCTCAGAGAGATTATGGGACTCGTCACGCAGGGGCCGGAGGGCACGGCGCGCGGAGTGTTCGGCCCGGTGAAAGCCGCTGGCATCACGTCGGGCGGCAAGACCGGAACGGCCCAGAAGGACGTGCCGGTTTACGACCCAAAGACGGGCGAGCCGCTGAGAAGGAAAAAGTTTGAGAAAGACCCGAAGGGCAATATCATACGTGAATACGAAGTGCTGGTGATGGCCGACAAGCCGCGCATAGACGGCTGGTTTCTCTGCATCGCGCCGCTTGAGCGCCCGCAGATTGCGATGGCGGTTATCGTCGAAGGCGGCGGCTACGGCTCGCGCTCCGCCGCTCCGATTGCGGCGCAGATGGTCTTGAAGGCCAAAGCACTCGGGCTTCTCGGCGGTCCACCGAGCAAAAAACCGGAAGCCGCCCCGCCAAACCAAAAGCGCCAGCCTCCGAAACCGGCAGCGCAAACAGCTAGACAGTGAGAAGCATTGTAATTCGCTAGGCATCTATTGCATAAAAGACGGGAAGCAGGAAATGCGTAAGCTCACAATCCGATTCATCGTAGCGCTGCTCACATTTATTTTGGGCATCACTGCCACGATGATATTTCTTACCCAACGGAAACAGGAGTTGAACCGCCGGGTTCCCGAAGGTTGGGGAGACTTTGCCTTTAAGGTTATAGACAAGCGAAGTAATGCGGCGGAGTTGCCCACACTAAGAAATATTCAACTACCTGATGGAGATTTGGAAGTCCGCATCTGGGTCGGCTTTGGCATAGTGGGGGAAGATGCTTTAATCCTGCGTCGTTCGGCAGGCAAGTGGTCTGCGCTTCATCTTCATGGAATGTTTTTTGGACGCTATCCTCCCCCAAAATATCAGGAAACGTTTGCTGTATCTGAGCCAAGATCGGGATGGGAAGGTGCTTGGCAAAAGCTAGACAATGCGGGAATACTGACGCTGCCTGATGCTTGGACAACCCAATGTCGGGGTGGGGGCCTAGACGGAACACGTTATATTGTAGAGATTGATAATGACAAAACCTATCGGACATATATGTATGACAACCCTAATCCTGCTAAATGCTATGGGGCTAAGCAGATCATTAAAATAGGTGAAATAGTAGCCGAAGAGTTTGGGCTGGAAGAGTTCATAAACCCAGAATGAGTTTCTAGATCAACTCTTAAACTTTCTATGAAAAATCGCGCATCGTCACACCTGCTCGCACTGCTCCTGATTATCGGCTTCGAGGTCGTCGGCTATTACGGCGTCCATCGCGCCGCCCTGATTCGCGGCTACGAGACATCCTGGATCAGCGGCATGCGCGACCTCTTGATGTTCGTCCCCATCGTCTTCATCGTTTTCTGGCTGACGCGCGCGAAGAAGTACGCGGGCAACTGGACGCTCTACACGACGGCTATCCTGCTCTTCTCTGTCGGGATGCTCGTGCAGTATCGCCTCTACTCTGATCCTGAATATAACGCGCGCAACAAGGCAGAGGCGCGCGCGCAGAAAACAGACACGCTCAGGATGCGTTACATCAACGAGAACTACGATGCGGCGAAGAAGAAGATGATGGGCTTGCCCGACACGCCGCCGAAGCCGACTGATCTGGACGACGCGCCGACGGTCAAAGCCAACTATACGCTCAGCAACGCGCTCACTTCCGGCTCGACGTGGATTCCCATCATGGCGTTCATTGCCTTTGTCATCGCATTCCATTTCTGTACCCGCGATGATTTCCTGCAATGGGTTCAGCGACACAGCTTCATGATCGTGGTGCTGACACTGATTCCGCTCGGCATCGCGGTCGCCACCTCTCGTTTTGGCAAAGCGGGAGGAAACATGACGCCCTGGGAGCCGTCGAAGATTCCTTTCCTTTTGGGCTTCGCCGGAATCCTGACCGCCCGCTACAAGGATTTGGCGCGGACCTACTGGGGCATCCCGCGCGCACGCGATGTCGTGCCTCTGCTCGCAATGGCAATCATGCCGTTCATCCCGTTTTTCGTGCTGAAAGATTTCGGGCAGATGCTCGTCTTCAGTGGCGCATACGCGACGCTGTACCTCGTGGCGGTGCGCCGCTGGCCGCAGATGCTGCTCTTCGTCGGTTCTGTGCTGCTGGTGGTGAGCGTCCTCGTGGTCGGCGCGCTTCCCCTGGATGTGCAGGAGAAAGTCCCCTTCCTCCCGGCAATCGCGCGGCCTGTGAAAGCGGCGTTGCCTGATCGCATCCAGCAGCGTTTCCATCTCTGGCTCGACGGTTTCAATCCGCCTTCACCGGAGATCAAGTGGTGGAAGAAGGATTACGACGACGCGCTCGCTAAAGATCAAAAGATGCGCGAGTTGGCCGAGCAGAGCGCGGCGATGCAGCGGACGGTTAACGTGGACGTGTGGTTCGACCGCGCAGCCTTTCAGCCCGCGCAGGCGACGTTTGGAGTTGCCGCCGGGGGAATCACGGGGCGTGGTTTAGGGCTTGGTTTTGCCGAAGTCATTCCCGTCGCGGATTCCGATTACATCTACGCGGCCATCGGCGAAGAGATGGGACTGGCCGGTGGAGCAATCGTCATTCTCGCGCTCATCATTTTCGTCTGGGCGGGCGTTCGCACTTCGATTGATGCGCGTGATATGTTTACCAAGCTCTGCTCCGCCGGGCTGACGGCCTTTATAGGCTTTCAGGCGCTCGTCAATATCGGCGGCGTGACGCGCGCTTTACCGATGACGGGAATCACGCTGCCGTTCGTCAGTCACGGAGGTTTCAGTCTGATTACCAGCTTTGCCATGCTCGGAATGTTGATGGCCTTTTCGCATCGCAACGCGCGCGACGCACGCTCCAGCGTGCGAAAGGGTAGACGCAGTATCAACGATCCCTCTATTCCGGAGGCAGTTCAATGAGTGACTCGAATAACGTCCCTATCAAGGCGGGAGCAATCTCAGATCGCGGCTTGAGCGAGAAGCGACCGCTCAACGAAGATTCATTTCTCTCCGACCTGAAACGTCGCCTCTTCGTCGTCGCAGACGGTGTCGGCGGCGCGCAGGCCGGTGAAGTCGCCTCGCAAACGGCGGTGGAAGTTCTGGATGAAGCGTTTCGTCATCAGGTTGACGGCGCGGACATCGAAGACTTGATGGAGATTGCGATTCAGCGCGCCAACTCCTCGATCTTCCAGATGGCGCACGATCACCCGAAACTCTCTGCGATGGCGACAACGGTCGTCGCGCTTCATCTGGACGGGCACGTCGCGACCATCGGCCACGTCGGAGATTCAAGGCTTTATCGTCTCAGTCCGGACAGCAGCCTGCACCGCGAAACCGCAGACCATTCGGTCGTCGAGGAAGAAGTGCGCGCCGGACGGATGACGCCCGAACAGGCGGCGCATCATCCGAGCCGCAACGTCATCAGCCGCGCGCTCGGCGCAGAATCCGGCGTCGAAGTTGACATGAAGACTATCGAGGTGGAAGACGGCACGGCTTTCCTGCTCTGTTCCGACGGCATCACACGTCACATTCCGGATAGCGAAATCCGCGACCTGCTCGTCAGCACGCCCGACGTTGAAAGCATCTGCGCCGAAATGAAGAGACGCTGCTATGAGCGCGGCGCGGAAGACAACCTGACGGCGGTCATTGTGCGCGTTGGGGCGTTCGTGCCCACACCGATGTTCGACGCTGCCGATGAGCGCACAATTTCAATTGACAATCCGGCGCTGGCGAGAACAGCTCCCGGTATGGATGTTGCCGCTATTATCGCAGACGCCCCGGCGCAAGTCGTTCCGGTTAGCTCTCAAGCGCCGACGGCTTCGCCCGCCGCTGCGTCCGCGGCTTCCAACGCTTTGCCGCCGCCGCCCGTCGGCGAGAACAACGCGCACGCGACGAATCCGGTGCTGGCTCTCGAAGAACAAGCCAAGTCGGGCAAGCGCAAAGGCGGAGGCGGGCGCGCCGTTTTGTTATTGCTCCTGATTGCCGGAATCGGTGCAGCGGCCTTTTATGGCGGCATGTACTATCAGCGCCAGCGAGTGGAAAACGTGCCGCAGGCCGCCGCGACGCCGACGCCGCAGCCGACGCCGGTTGATACGATTAGAGAATTTGAGACGAAGCGGCAACAGGTGGATAGAGACGCTGCCAACATGGCGAAGACCCTGCGCGATGAGGCGGCGAAGAAAGGTAGTCAAAACCCACTCGATTCTACCGACCCGGAATTTCTTTATCTGTACGGGCGCGCTTTGATGTTGTCAGGCGACAACCAAGCCGCGCTGCCAGCCTTTGAGCGCGCCATCGCCCAGCTTAATGGAACAACGTCACCCCTTCACGAGAAGCTGAAGGTCGAATCAAGGGTGGCGGCGCTGGCTGTCGCTCTCAGGCTGAAGAAGTCGGGGTTGTTACAGAACGACGCAGAGCAGAGAGCGACCCGCGCCTTTGACGAGTTAATCAATAAAGGCACTATCCCGATTGAGTCGCCCCAGTAAGCGCTGATTGACACACTTTTGAAGGAGACTCAAAAATGCTTGCCCCGCACAGAAGTTTTCCGAAATTGCCCGTCCCTGCGCTTCGCAACAATCACCCCCTGAGCGGCATCTAATCCGGGGGACGAGCGTGAAGCTCATTTGATAGGCGCAGAGGAATGACGGAACTCAAACTTCAACAGTCCTTGCTCGATGGTCGCTACGAGATACGGGATTGTCTCGGTCGCGGCAGCTATGCCGAAATCTACGTCGCGCAGGATTTGAGCGCGGCGGAAGGTGATCCGCAAACAGTCGTCATCAAGGTTCTCAACGTTCTCCTGCAAGGCGTGCCCGACCGCGACCTCGAACGCACCTTAATCGAAAATTTTCAGAACGAAGCGGTCGCGCTTGACCGCGTGCGCCATCCACACATCATCAGCCGCCTGGGGCACGGTACGGCCATTGACCTCGCCGGAACAGCCTTTCATTACATCGTGCTTGAATACTTAGCGGGCGGCGAACTGGGCGCGCGTGTTCGGCAGCATCCTTTCTCGCTCGAACGCGCTCTCTTCTATCTCGAACAGGTCTGCTCGGGTCTGGCTTACGCGCACGAGTGCGGCGTCATTCACCGCGACATCAAGCCGCAGAATCTGCTGCTGACGGCGGACGGGGAGACCGCCAAGATTGCGGACTTCGGCGTCGCTAAAATCGAAGCGACCGAAGGCGCGATCACGCGTGTCGGAACAAACGTCTATGCCGCGCCGGAGCATAATCCGCTGGTTCAGACAGGCCCGCTCGATACGGCGTCGCTCACGGCTCAACCGCACCTGACGCCTGCCGCAGACATCTACTCGCTCGCCAAGACCACCTACACGCTGCTGGCTGGCGAAGCCCCGCGCCGCTTCTCGCATCACCAGATCAAGGAGTTGCCGGAGTCAATCGCCATTAAGACATGGGGCAAGGACGTGCTGCGCGTACTCCGCCGCGCGACTGAAGACAACCCGGAAGATCGTTATCAAACCGTTCAGGAATTCTGGGAAGAGTTGTCTGACGCCTCGCTTCCGCCGACGCAGCCGCTCAAGCCACAGGAGGGTGAAGCGCGTGAGCGCCCCGTTTCCAAACAACTGGCGAGCAAAACGGAAACGGTTGTCGAAGCGCCGCCGCGCCCGCGTTTCGATTCGCGCGATGTCATCAAAGAATCTCAGGTGCGCGGAAACGGCAGCCACCGCCCGCGAATCGTCGTGCCCATTGCCAACGCGAATCACAACCAGAATTTTCCCGCGCAGCCGCCAATCGCGCGCCAGCCATTCCATGAGGCGGCGTTGCCTATGCCCGCGCAGCACGCTCAGCCTCAAGGCAAGTTTGTTCCCGTCGAGCAGCCTCAAACGGGTGGGCGCGGCGTGCGTGCGCTGATTGCGCTGCTGATTATTCTGGTCTTCGCCGGAATCCTGCTCGCCACGCATTTTTACGTGAGCAGGCAGAGAGCGGTGAGCATCGCGCCGTCAGGCAGCACTTCTGCGCCTGAAGTCGGGCGGGAGGCCGCTGTTCTCAGAACCGCAAACTTACGCCGCCAGCCAAGCTCAGGCAGCAACCCGCCGTTGCGTACTGTTCAGAAGGGTGCGCGCGTGCGAATTTTGAGCGTTAATGATACTAATAACTGGTACGAAGTTGAGGTCTTAACCCAGGAAGGTGGCGAGCAAGACGCCATCACGCGCGGCTGGATGGGAAAGAGTACTCTAGATTTGGATTAGTCTTCGAGAGGAGAGCAGCAACTGTGGGGCTAATTGAATCCATTAGACGATGGATTGACGGCGAGGGCGCAGACGACCCTTTGATGACGGCAGACGAGCAGGCGCGCCCGCGCCGCGTCTGGGAGGAATTTCTGGTCAAGGTGGCGCGCGAAGTCGAAGCCGCGATGCAACGCGAGATGTTCACACCGCCCGGCGGCCCGACCTTCATCCCGCGCGAGTACATCGTTTATTTGAGCAACGACGACGACCGTGAATGGCAGGGCGAGAAGCGGCGCGGACTTGAGCAGGGACTCTTCCACGTTCTTTCGGAACGCGCCCGTGAGCTAAGCGGCGTCACGCAGCTTGCCACGAAATCATTCGCCGTCGAACTACGCGTTGACGGCACACTCAACAAGGGCGAGTTTCGCGTCCAGCCCGTCTGGGACGAAACCGAAAGCGGCCACACGATGGTGACGGCGCGCCCGAACGAGCAGTTGATGAAAACCTCCATGCCGGGTGTTGCGCCTGACGCTCCGGCCACCACGACCGAGCAAACGGAAGACGATCCGACAATGGTGCGCCCGCGCGTCGTCGTTCTCTTCAACGTCGAAGTCTGGCGCGCCGGTGTGCGTCAGGCGGTCGTGCCCATCTCCAAGCCTGAGATCACCATCGGTCGCGGCTCGCGCTCAGTCTCAGTTGACCTGCCGCTCAAAGGCGACCCGGAAGTGAGCCGCATCCATGCGGTGCTCGCGCGCGACGAGCAGGGGCAATACTGGCTCACGCCGAAAGGCAGGAATCTGACTCTGCTCAACGGGCAGGAACTTCCAAGAGAGCAGCCTACGCAGGTCACGCCCGACAACAAGATTGAGATTTGCAGTTTTATTTTGCGAATCCAACCGGGTTGAGATAGTGACGGGGCTGCCGGGGTTTTAAGCTATCAACAAGGGTGCGCCTTTTCATGCCCTGGAGCGAGTTTCAATTGGATGTGCGGCAGGCTGACAGCCTGCTGTACACTGATTCGCAAACTGCTCTATTGCTGGGCCAGCCCGCTTCATTCAACCCAATCTGCCTTCTACAGTCTCTTAGGTTGTGATTCAGTTTGAAAAAAAGCTCCGCTCTTCTCCCGCTGGCCGTCAGTCCCTTGAAACGTTTTGCTTCAAAACAACATTAATAGTTGAGGACTGAGAGTCGGCTGAGTCTCTCCGCAGATATCAATCGGTGTAGTGGATAGGTCAGCTATGAAATTGACCCGCTACCGGAATATCTTCCCTGAGTCTCACCCTCGCTTCATTCCTGCTAACGGAAGCCTGAACTTCGTTAGTCCACTTCAATCCTTACCTCAATAGGAGATAGAAAACATGCCTTTTCCAAAGGACACCCAAGCAGACCTCGACGCCTTTTATTCGAAACATAAGCTCGGCTCCGACGGACTCCCAACTGCGGCGTGGAAAGCAGCAAACTTTACGACCATCACTCCCGCTTACCCGCTCACGCTGGCCTTCCCGCCCGGAACACAGGTCACGAAAGTCACTTGCCACAAAAAGGTCGCCGACAGTTTGAAGCGCATCTTCGCGGCAATTCTGGCGCATTACGGCACACTGGCAGAAGTGAAGAAAGCTCGCATGCACTTGTTTGCCGGAATGTATAATTTCAGGAAAATCCACGGCAGCAATCGTCTCAGTACACACTCCTGGGCGATCAGCATAGACATCGATTCGGCGAAAAACCCGCAGGGCAAGAAATACGATGAAAGCAAAGGGATGATGCCGATGGCGGTAGTTAAAATCTTCGAAGCCGAAGGATGGAAGTGGGGAGGAAGATTCGGTGGTAGTCGAGTTGACTGTATGCATTTTCAGGCTACCCGGTAAAGCCTGCGATCTCTTATCGTCCCCTTAGAGCGGTTTGTGAATCAGTGTACGGCGGGCTGAGAGCCTGCCTGCAATTCCTCGCGCTCGGCAGGCTCTCAGCCTGCCGTACATCCATTTGAAACTCGCTCCAGTTTGCAGAGCCGGACTTTTGACGAGAACACACGAAACGGCACGAAAGGAAAACTTCATTCTTTTCGTGCCGTTTCGTGCTGCTCTAGTGGAAGAAGCCTTTATGTAAGTTATGCGTTCCCGGCGGCGGTGGCGCTGAATGTGCCGGATTCGAGTTCTTCGATTAATGTTTGGAGCAACGGCGCGACCCGCTCGCTCTCCATGTAATCTTTGCCGAGCAACCTGATAATTTTCTTGTTCTTCGTCTCGCCGTTCACTTCCTTGAGAAGCGCGCGACAAAACGAAGCGACGACTTCCGGCGCAAACTGCTTGCCCGTGTTGCGACGAAAATCCTCAACCACCTCTTCCATCGCGCGCCGCTTCTTGTAAGGCCGGTCAGTCGTCATCGCGTCGAAGGAATCCGCGAGGCTGACGATCTTGGCGGCGACCGGAATCTGATCTCCGGTCAAGCCTTCCGGGTAGCCACGCCCGTCAATTCGCTCGTGATGATAACGAGCCGTCAGGGGGATGTCCGCGTAAGGATGATTAATCGGCGAAAGAATGTCGTAGCCCGCACGCGGATGACGATTCAACTCACTTGATTGCTTGGCGTCAATTTTGTAAGGCGCGTTGATGATGTCGCGCTCGACGACCAGTTTGCCGATGTCGTGCAGATAGCCCGCGACAGCGATGCCTTCAACCTCGTCGTCGCTCCATCCCATCTCGCGCGCGATGACCTCACTGTACTTGCCGACGCGCTCGGAATGCCCCTGCGTGTATTTATCCTTGCAATCAATCGCGGCAGCAAAGGCGCGCACCGTGTCGCGATAAATCACGCGCATGTCGTCATAGAGTTGGCGATTCTCTTCGGCTCGGCGTGATAGCTCTACGAAAAGGCGATGCTCCTGAAGGCCGACGCCGATGTGACGCGCCATCGCGCAAATGACTTCCCTATCCTCCAGGCTGAATTTTTCGCCCGTCGCTTTGCCGCCAAGCAGGAGAATCCCGACAAGGGCTTCACGCACGACGAGCGGCACGACCAGATCAACGCGCGACGAATCCAGTAAGGCTTGCTGCTGCCTGATGAAATGAGCCTGAGCAGAACTCTCATCATCTCTTGTCAACCCGCAGATGCCTAACTCAGCGAGACCGGAGACTTCCTCAGAGGTGAGCGCAATCTCAGCCGGAGGTTCAGCGCCCATGCCATGCGCGGCGATAAACCTCAACGATTGTTTTTCTGTATCGAACTCCGCGAGCGCGCCGCGCATGAGGCCGAGCGAGCCTTGCACGAGATGCAAAGCGGTTCGCATCTTTTCCTGAAAATCAGGCGTGCCGACTATCTCTTCGCTGAGATCGGCCAGAGCCGCGAAGGCATGTATTAGTTTCTGAAGTGGCGCTTGCTTTTCCATCACCGCTTTATCAATGTCCGGCAGCTTTCGGTGCCGCAGCGAATTCCGTCAGCGTGGCGAGAGCTTCGTCTTCGTCTTTAGCCAGCGCGACGTGGCGCGTCAGGCCGAGCATCTCGAAAAGCTGGACTGTTTGATGATTAACGTCGGAGAAGATGAGTTGCGCGCCGGTGTTTGAGACGGCGTCGATGACGCTCAAAAGAATAGAGACGCCGATACTGTTGACCAGCTCTGTCTCGCGGAAATTGATTATCAAGGCACGGCAACCTGCCTCAAGCTGTCGGCGACACTCACGCTCGATGCGCTCGCCGCTCAGCTTGTTCAGATAGTCGCCCGCATAAATTACTGCCAAATCTCCGTCGCTCCGCGAGCGTACAGGAGAAAGAGTTGATGATTCAGCCATTGTTCAGTAGCTCCCCTCTGACCTACTTATAAAGGCAATCACACAGAAATCGCGAATTGTGTTTATTTAACAATGAAACGACAAAGAAGCTGCAAGAATTAGCCCTTGTGCAGATACTTCGTCATTCGCAGGCGCGTGCCGTCATCAACACGCTCGAACTCTACTTCGTCCATCAGGCTACGAATTAATTTCAGTCCCCAGCCACGTCGTCCCTTGCTCTCAGCAGCCTCGACGCCGTTGTTGCTATCGCCATTCTGGCCGTTGATACCGGGCGGGACGACCCCTCGACTCGAAACAGTGACGACTAATCTATCACTTTCTACGCGAAAACGCTGATAAATTTTTCTATCGGGGCTGAGACTATGCTCTGCGGCGTTGATGCAGGCTTCGATGAGCGCGGTTTTTATCTGGTTGATGGCTTCGGGTTGGAATGAAATGCGGCGCGCAATCTGCTCCACCGTGTGCGCAGCAATCAACTCCGTATCGTCGCCCATCGGAATCACCATCTCGAATTCATCCGGCGCAACCTCTGCCCGCGCCATCGCGGCGGACGCCGCGTTGATGCGTTCCGTCAAAAGCTCCAACTGCTGGCGACTCGACCCGTAAGCCTCGCGCTCATTAAGAAGCGCGATGGCTTCTGCCGAAAAGCCTTCGGGCGCGACCAGCCACAGGCGCACACGGTTGAAGCCGCAAACGCGCGCCACCTGCATCAAGCGGTCGCACCAAACCTCTGTTATCCCACGCCCGGCTTCGAGCTTGGATTCGATTTCCGCCGCGAGCCAGACGATTTCGCTCGAATCGGAATACTGTCCGGCGTCGAAGCCATGAGCCACAGCGCAGCGCTCTTCATCGCAAACCTGCTGAATCGGCGGATAGAAAGATAAACAACTCGCGGCATGAATGACCTGCGGCAGCCGCACCAGATCAGTCTCGGCATCGAGGGCGGCAACCAGTTCGTCGGCTTCCAGCCCCTTGTGCGTACGATTGAAGCGGTCGTAGTGGAAAAGACTGGCGGGCATGCGCTGGCAGTTGAAACGTTCGAGCAGTTCGCGCAAACCCAGCGCGGCCACGCGGCGATAATGACGCGCCATCGTCTGCGGCGCGCGTTTTAGCGTCTCGCTCAAAGATTCGGCGACGACCAGCGCGCGAGGTTCGGCGGCGACTTCCAAACGATAGCGCGCACGCAAATAATCCGACCAGACGAGCGAATCGCTTCCCGCTTCTATGAAGTTTGCGTTCAGGCTCGCCAGTTCATGCACGTGCAGTTGCTGCACGATTGATTGAAATTGCGCTGCCTCAAGATTCAGGCGCTTGCGCCAGATGTCAACCGGCGATCTTCCCTGCTCGTTTTGCGCCGATTCATAAAGCACACGGACCAGAGCGCGGCGCGTGGCGACGGCGGGCGCAATCTCTTCGAGGATGGAAGCAAAGTGACGATGAATGCGCCCGCCCATCAACTCGTCAACGTAAAGCTGCTGGCAATTGCGAAAGCTGGTCAACGCAATCTGTTTCTCGCGTGCCGCTCGCATAATCGAAGTGATGAAGAGCGGGTTGCCGTTTGTCTGTTGAACGATGAGATCGCGCGTCTGGTCGTTAATCGTCACTTCATAACGATGCGCGAGACGTTCAACCATCGCGCGCGCGTCTTCGTCGCTCAAACGCTCAAGGTGAAGTGCGCCCGCAACGTCGCTTCCGTTTCGCGCGTTATGCACGACACCGAGCAGGTGACGGCGCAGGCCAGAGAGAACATAAGGCCCACCCGATTGCATCAAGGCACGCGCGATCTCGGTTTCGAGCGGCACTTCGACGCCGTTGAGTTGCCCCGCCAGTTCGAGTCCGTCGAGCAGGATGAACGGGCGTGCACCGCTCGAAGCGGCGCGTTGCGGAGCAGACAGGCAAAGACGAACCAGAGCTTGCGCGTCTTCGGGAGCGCGCACGCCTGCGGTCGCCGTCACCAGCCGCTCGACCCATTCGTAATCGCCCGGCGCAACCATCTCCATTAAATCGTTGATTGAGAGCGCGGCACTACTGAGCGACGGGTCATGGCGACGATAGGCGACGAGCTGTTGGAGAAATGTCTGTAGGAAATGGCGGGCTGCGCCGACAGCCGTTTTGTCGTTGCGCGTCAGCGCGAAATAGATCGGGATGGCGTCATCGTGACGGCGGAAAAGCTCGTCGTAAGCCTGACGCAAAAGCTCCGAGACGCCGATTGACGGAGCAGCGAGCAGCAGCAGGCCGCGCTCATTCTCGCCCCGCGACGACAAACGCAAGACCTGTTCGAGCGCCCGCTCGCGCCCGACGAACTCTTCCGGCTCGATGCGACCCAGGATTGGCCGCTCGTGCCCGTTCTTATCTGGCTTCTTCGGCGGCATTGCTCTCCCCGGCAGACGAATCAAAAGCTTCCACGCGATTCTTGCCCCGGCTCTTGGCAAGATACAGGGCGCGGTCGGCGGCCTCGATGATGGTTTCCGGCGTCTCAAGACCCGGACTGAATGATGAGACTCCGATGCTGACAGTCACGCTCCCCAAAGGCTGCGTCTTTCCGTGAGGAAAGCGAACGCGCGTGATGCGTCGCCTGATGCGTTCCGCAATAGCGATGCCTTCGGCGAGCGAAGTTTGCGGCAACAGGATGCAGAACTCTTCGCCGCCATAGCGAGAGGCGACATCAGCCCCGCGCAGGGCAGACTTCAAACATTGCGCCGTCATCTCAAGGGCGAGGTCGCCCGCCTGATGTAGATTGCGGTCGTTGTAGAGCTTGAAGTCGTCAATATCAATCATCATAAAACTCATCGGGTATTCCTGCCGCTTCGAGCGTTTCAACTCTTTGGCCAGACGCTCGATCAGATAACGGCGATTGAGCATCCCTGTGAGCGGGTCTGTGATTGACATCAACTGAAACTGGTTGGCCTTCTCCTGCCACTCGGCGCGATCAAGCGCCATCGCCATCTGCGGAGCGATGGATTCAATCAAGCTGAGATCAATGTCGTCGTATGAACCGCCGCCAGCTTTATCCGTGACGTTGAGCACACCGACCTTTCGTTCGCCGACCGAGATCGGATAGCTGATGAAAGATTTGGTTTTGTAGCTGCGCTCCGCCGAAGCGGGCGTGTGCCCGCCGGATTCAACGTCGCGCACGACGAGCGCGCGACCTTCAAACAAAACTGAGCCTGCGATACCTTCGCCCATTCGCACGCGCGTTTCGCGGGCAACTTCCGCACGCGGGCCGACCGCAGCCTTAACGGCCAACTCGTTTGAGGATTCATCGAAAAGCAGGAGCGAGCCACGCTCGGCGTGCAGTAAGTCAACGGACATATGCAGGATGGCGTCGTAGGGGTCGCCAGCGCCCGCCGTGTTGAGGCGCTCGCCGAAGCTTTGCAGGTGCTCGGCAAAGCGTGCGCGTTGCTCAAGCTCCTGTCGAAGCCTGAGAACTTCCAACGGCAAAGCAATCTCGCGGCAGTAGCCGGAGATGGCGCGTCGCTTCTCATCCGTCAATTCGGAGTCTCCGACGAGCAAAGCGGCTTTCACCTCATCTCCGACGATGAGCGGGAAAAGCTCCGCCGTTTTCTCAGGGCTTTCGGCCATCTGCTTTCGGATTGTTCCCGCTGGCTTGAAGCCTTCAATAGTTTCTCGCAGGACAAGCGACGTGGCGGCTTTGGCTGTGGCGAAAAGCCTTGCGTCTTTCAAACCGATTTCGATGTGAACGGGAATCTCTTTGAAGCGTCCTTTGGAACAAGCGGGCACAAACGTCCCTCGCTCGCGTAAGAGCAAGGCGAGCGAGACGAGCTTGTGTTTTCCGGCAATCGCTTCGAGAGCGGAATTGCAGGCTTCCTTGAAATCGCTCTCGGCCTGAAAATAACGATCGTGTAAAGCGGCGCTCCGGGCGTCGGCAGACGAACTGACAGATTGTTCCTCGACGCCTGAATCGCCCTGCGATTTCTCATCCCTGCTCTTCGCGGGCACTTCATCCGGTCGGCTTTGCGGCGCAGCTTCCCGTTGTGCGGCAGGAGATACTGAGACATCCTCGCCCGTGCGTTTTCCCGCGTCCAGTTCTTTGGATGTTTCTTCAATGCGACGGGCAAGGTCATCCAGGTCTTGACGCGCAGCGAAGATGACGTTTTGAAAGATCTCGCCGGAGAGTAAATCCTGTAGGTCGCCCGTGCGAAATCTTTCGGCGAGTGCACGGTAGTCGGCGCTGGTGAGAAAGGCGCGTCCACCGATGACGGTCATTTGACGATTCGCCTCTAACTCGACAGGCATGGTGACGCAGTGCAGACCGGCATGGCAGCGATAATGCACGACCGCCCGCGCTTGAATGGCGCGATCAAAAGCCACGCCGCAGTAGGGGTCGCAAAGCTGGACGTGTTCGGGCGAAGATTGAAACGCATGGCAGATGGAATTGTTGTTTGAGACAAGGAGTGCGGGGGGCTGATGGCCTTCGACCAGCAGAACCGAGAGACCGGAGGCTGCCGCCAGAGACTCCTGTGCGTCAGCCCAGCCGTCGGGCTTCTGTTTATTCTGGGTCTGGGCTTTGTCGCGTGCGGGCACGACAGTTTCATCCATTGTCCGAAGGATCACTTTAAGTTTACGTCCGAAGTGATGTTGGAGGGCTGAGGCTCGCGCGTAAATTCGGGGGCGCATTTCACGCGCGGCTCACAATCGAGATGGGACGGCGGCAGTGATGTTGCTGCCGTCCGACTAAAAGTATAAGTGACCGTGCGCCCCGGAGACAAGCAATTTCTGCTGGAAATCGCTCCAAAAGCGAACAGTCACTAACGCGAGAATCAGCTCTCCCCTCAAGTAAACGTCGAATAAAAGCCCTTTTTCAAGTTGCGATGACGCGCTGGGCGGCACGCAAACCCGGCGCATCGCCCGGCGCAACCTGTTCAATGTCAGGTTGTTCGGGGCTGATGCGGATGCAGGCGGCGAAATGATTGGGCTTGATTTCCGCCAGAGGGGGAACGACTTCCTTGCAGGCCTGAATAACATACGGGCAGCGCGTGTGGAAGCGGCAACCCTGTGGAGGATTAATCGGAGAGGGCACGTCGCCTTCCAGCACGACCCGCTGGCGTGTGGCTTCAATCTCAGGGTCTGGAACGGGAACGGCTGAAATCAGCGCCTTCGTATAAGGCATCAGCGGCTCGTCGTAGATCACACGGGCGTCTGCAATCTCGACCAATTTGCCAAGATACATGACGGCCACACGGTCAGAGACGTGGCGGATGGCGCGCAGATCGTGCGAGATGAACAGATAGGTTAAGTTCTTCTCTCTTTGCAGCCGCTCCATCAGGTTCATAATCTGCGCCTGAATGGAAACGTCCAGAGCAGAGATCGGTTCGTCCGCCACGATGAAGTCGGGGTCAACCGCCAAGGCCCGCGCGATGCCGATGCGCTGTCGCTGCCCGCCGGAAAATTCATGCGGGAAACGTTTGATGAAGCGCGGGCTTAAGCCCACAGTCTCCATCAACTCCCGCACGCGCTTCTGGGCTTCCGCGCCCTGAGCGAGATGAAAAGTATCAATCGGCTCGCCGATAATCTGCCCGACCGTCATGCGCGGGTTTAACGAAGCATAAGGGTCCTGGAAGATCATCTGAAGGTGCTTACGATGCTCGCGCATCTCTCTTTGCGAGAGGCTGGCGAGGTCTTGACCGCGAAACAGCACCTGGCCGCCCGTCGGCTCTGTCAGGCGGAGAAGCGCGCGACCCAGAGTTGATTTACCGCAACCGGATTCGCCGACCAGCCCCAATGTTTCGCCGGGATAAATGTCTATCGTCACGCCGTCAACCGCCTTGACGACGCGCTTGACGGAATTGCTGCTGATAATCTTGTCTAAAAAGCCACCGCCACCGAGATCGAAATGAACCTTGAGGTCGCGGATAGCGATAAGCTCCGTTCCCTTCCCGCGCTCAATCGGAGGCGGCATTGCCGGGGCGTGCGGGATGCTGGCTGGCTGCTCGTTCATCTACTGTTTTCCGTTTCGGCTCCTGTGATTGAGTTCTGCTGCGTGCGCTCATCGCGCTCACGGCGCGAATCACTGTAAACCTCTTCGGCGAAGTGGCAGAGCGAGAGATGCTCTGCGTTGACTTCGACGAAAGGCGGAAACTCCTTGTGACAGATTTCTTCGGCTCGCTCGCAGCGCGGCGCGAAAGGGCAGCCGGGCGGAAGGTGCGCGACATCGGGCGGGAGTCCCGGAATCTGGTAGAGAGCCTGTCCCTCTTCATGCGCCGGGTCTGGAACTGAGCGCAGCAGCCCCTTCGTGTACGGGTTACCGGGATATTTGAAAAGCTCGCGCGTCGGCGCTTGCTCAAAGACCTTGCCCGCGTACATCACTATGATGTGATCCGTCATCCCCGCCACCACGCCCAGGTCGTGCGTGATGAGAATGACGCTCGTTCCCGTCTCCTGCTTGAGCTTCTTAATCAATTCAAGAATCTGCGCCTGAATCGTCACGTCGAGCGCGGTCGTCGGCTCGTCTGCAATCAATAATTCCGGCTCGCACGACAGGGCCATCGCAATCATCACGCGCTGGCGCATACCGCCCGAAAACTCGTGCGGGTAGCTATCTACACGCGAGCGCGCATCGGGGATGCCGACGGTTTCGAGCATCTTGACGGCGTGCTCGTAAGCCTGATCTTTCGTGTAGCCTAAGTGAAGCTCGGTCATCTCCATCAACTGCTTCGAGATTCGCATGAACGGATTGAGCGAGGTCATCGGGTCTTGAAAGATCATCGCAATCCGTTTGCCGCGAATCCGCCGCAACTCTTCGATGGAGAGCGCGCGAATGTCCTCGCCGTTGAAAATTATCTCGCCCGAAACGATCTTGCCCGGCGGCTCAGGAATCAAACGGATGATTGACAGATTCGTCACAGACTTCCCCGAACCCGACTCGCCAACTATCCCTAAGGTTTCGCCGCGCTCCAACTCGAAACTGATCCCGTCAACGGCCTTGACCGTCCCGTCCTCAGTCTCGAAATATGTTTTCAGGTCTTTGACCGAAAGAATGTGTCCGTTGCCATCCATATATTCAGTGATAGGTGATAAGTGATAGGTGATGGGATAAAGGTTTTTACTTATCACCCATCATCCATCACCTATCACCGCTTTTACGTTTTCCTCATCTGCGGGTCGAGGGCGTCGCGCAGGCCGTCGCCTAAGAAATTCAGGGAGAAGAGTGTCAATGCCATCGTCACGCCGGGGAAGATTAGTTGCCAGGGAAAGATGGCGATGTTCTGGATGCCCTCAGAGGCCAGACTTCCCCACGATGCGAGCGGGGCTTGCACGCCCAGGCCCAGGAAAGAGAGAAACGCTTCCTGAAGCATCACCTGCGGGATGGTCAGCGTTGCGTAGACGATCACAGGCCCCAGTGTGTTCGGGACAAGATGGCGGAAAATGATCTTCGAGGTCGAGACTCCGGTCGCCCGCGCCGCCAGCACGAACTCCTGATTCTTGAGCGAAATCACCTGCCCGCGAACGATGCGTGCCATCGTCAGCCAAGAGACAGCGCCGAGCGCAATGAAGAGCAGGACGAGTTGACTGATCGCAGACTTGCCGCCGAAGAAGGCCAAGAGCACGATGACGATCATCATGTAGGGAAGCGCGTAGAGAATGTCTACGATTCTCATCATCACGGTGTCAACACGCCCGCCCAGATAACCTGCGGTTGCGCCGAAAGTGATTCCGATGAGGAGCGAGACGAGGGTGGAGATGATGCCGACCATCAGAGAAATTCGTCCGCCAATCAGAACACGCGCCAATAGGTCGCGCCCAGAAGTGTCCGTCCCCATCGGATGAAGCCCGGAGAAATTTCCCTGTAGGTCACGAAAAGGGGGCATGGCACGGGTCAGTTCCATGTCCTGCGGAATTAAGTCGTAGGTGAACCCCGTCGTGCTTTTAATGATGTACGGCCCGATGAGCGAAGCGAGCAGAACGATTCCCACCACGATCATCCCGAAGACGGCCAGCTTGTTTTTCAGAAGCCTGCGCCAGGCATCTTTCCAGAGCGAAGTTCCCGCGAGTGGCTCCGCCGCGCCCCTGTCGGCTGTTCGCACGTCCCCCTCGCCGACGATTAGTTCCGGCGAGGTGTTAATGATGTCACCTCTACGCGAACGGATAGGCGGCTCAGGCTTCGTCCCCAAAGGAGTCAGCGCAGGCTCATCTCTCTTCTCCAGTTCGGAGTGCTTGTCCGGTTGTTCGTCCTTCATCATACTTTCAATAACGAATACGTGGATCAATAACGGCGTAGGCGATGTCAACCAGAAGATTGAAGACTAGAATCAGAATCGCCAGAAACGCCACGATGCCGATAATCAGCGGTTCGTCGCGCGCGAAGTTGGCATTCAAAAAGTAGTTTCCGAGACCTGGCAGCGCAAAGATTTGCTCGACCACGACAGTTCCCGTGATGAGATACGCGAGCGCCGGGCCGCTGAACGAAATGACGGGCAGGAGTCCGCCGCGCATGACGTGGCGGAAAACCACCTGTCGCTCGCTCAAGCCCTTCGCCCGCGCCGTCCTGACATAATCGGCGCGCAGGACTTCGAGCATTCCCGAACGAGTCAGGCGCGCGATGTAGGCCATGTAGAGAGCCGAGAGCGTCAGGACCGGCATGACCAGATTCCAGCTTGGGAAACCGCCCCAGCGCGCGGGCGGCAGCCAGTAGAACGTAAGAGAAAAGAGAAGAATCAGCAGAGGCCCAAGCACGAAGTTAGGCACGGAGATGCCGAGCATCGCCAGCGCCATCGAGGCGTAATCGGTTTTTGAGTTCTGCTTGAGCGCGGCCAACGTCCCGGCAGTTAAGCCCACGATGAGAGCCAGTAGATATGCCAGTATCCCCAATGTCGCCGAGACGGGCAGAGAGCGCCTGAGAATCTGGTTGACCGATTGACCCGGATAGGTCAGCGATTCGCCGAAGTACGGGTAAGGATGCCACTGATATTTCTTGACTGGCTGACCATCGCTCCCGACAGTCTCTTTGCCGTTCTCATCAACGACCGTCCCGTATTGAAAGCCGAAGACACCGGCCATCACGCGCCCGTATTGCACATACCAGGGTTTATCCAGCCCGTACTTCTCCCGTATGTTCTTCTCAATGGCCGGAGGGATGCGCTTCTCGCCCGTGTAGAAGCTGCCCGGCGCAAGACGAATCAAGCCCCATGTCAGCGTGACGATGATGAGCACCGTCGGAATCGTGATGAGAAGTCGGCGAATGATGAAGCGAAGCATGCTTCTGTTGCTCTCCCCTTTTACTCGGCCATGTTCGGCGTGCCCTGATCCCATTTCGCCTGATCGTGTTCGATGTAGACAAACTTCCAGGCGTGCAGCGTCAGGGGATTCGGGTACATCCCCTTCACGTAAGGCTTCTTCATCCAGTTGACGGTCGGCGTGTCGAGCGGGATGACGGGTTGCTCTTCGAGCATGTAACTTTCAGCCTTAGCGAAAAGCTCAAACCGCTTCTGCGGGTCGGACGTGCGGTTGGCTTCGTCAAGCATCGCGTCATATTTGGGATCGTGCCAGCCTGAGCCGTTCTCTGCGCCCGCGTAAAAGAGGTTGAGGAACGTGAACGGGTCCATGTAATCGCCGCCCCAGGCGTCGCGCGCAATCCCCTTGTAATCACCTTTCGCGCGCACGTTCAGGAAGGTGCGAAACTCCATAGACTTCAAGGGCAGCGTGACACCGAGATTCTGCTTCCACTGCGCTTGCAGGAATTCAACTATCGGCACATTCATCCCGTCCGGGTTGTAATTAATCTCCACCTCACCGACCGGGAAATTCTTGCAGACGAATTTCCCGTCAGCGCCTTTCTCCACAGGATAGCCCGCTTCGGCCATCAACTGACGGGCGCGCTCTGGATTGAACGTGTCGCCTTTCGGATTCGGGTAGCCGGGAAAGATGCCTGTGGGGACAAACCCCGTCAAGGGCTTCACGGTCTTTCGCCATTTGGCGAACGCCTCTTTATCAATAGCGAAGTTGAAAGCCTTACGCAGCCGCTTGTCCGTGAACGGCCCGCGCCTGACGTTGAAATCGTAGTAGTCGTTTGCGTTCTCAACCGCGTCCATGTAGTCGCGCAAGGGGCGAATGACATCCATCCAGCCGTGCGGGACTGTGTGATTGAGGAAAGCATCAATCTCTCCGGCCTTGTAGAGATTCATAATCGTCGTGCTGTCTTTGACCGGATAAAAGGTGAGCTGGTTGAGTTGAACCACGCCCGCGTCCCAGTAGTTAGGGTTCTTCTCGAAGACGAGCCGATCATACGGAATCCACTCTTTGAGCTTGAACGCGCCGCTGGAGATGATGTGGTCGGCCTGCGTCCATGCTTCGCCATATTTTTCGATGGCAGCTTGGGGAACAGCGCGGAAGAACTGGTGCGCGAGCAAACCTAAAAAGAACGGCGCAGACTGGCGAAGCGTGAGGCGAAGCGTGTGGTCGTCAACCGCCTCGACACCTAAATCTTCAGCCTTGACCGGTACTAACTCTTTATCCTTAATCGCGTCTGCGATTTTCGGATTAGTCTTCAACTGCGTTGCATACTCGTCTTTATCACCTGACAACACCAAACGCGTCGGCGAATGCATGTACTGGTGGAACGGCGTGTCAGTGGCTGCGGTCTCTCCCGTTGCCGGGCGATTGGAAGCTGACTCGTCTACGTGCGTAGCGTCCGCGAGGACATCCTTTTCAAGCAAGAACTCGCCCGTCTTCGGGTCGCGCACGAACGAGCCGCCAGTGTTATAGCCCTGGCTGTACTTGATGTAGTAAGCGAGATAAGCGTTACGCGAGGCCAGTTTGGGCGAAAGCCCGCGCCGGAGAGTGTAGACGAAATCTTTGGCTGTGATCGGCTCGCCGTTTGACCAGCGCGCGTTCTCCCTCAGATGAAAGACGAACTCGGACGAATCGGAATTTTTCTGCCAGGTATCCGCGATGGCTGGAATCGGCAGCGTGTCTTTCGGCCCGTACTCGACCAACCCTTCGTAAAGCGCCGAATAGATGCGTGCGTCCGGCGCGCTCGTCCCGACCTGCGGATCGAGCGTTTCCGATTCAGAGCCGGTGACGTAGCGCATCACCTGTCCCTGCGGCGGAATGACGCGCCCGAAGTAGACATCGTTGCTTGCAGCGACGGAACATCCGATTGCCAGAAGTGAGAGCGCGATGAGCGCAACGGTGAGACGAAACTGGGCGGAATGGAAGAACATGAGAGTAACTCCTCGTGGTCGAAGAGAGTCCGGTAGCACGACGAGCGCGCAGCAGCCTCTTCGCATGTGCTTTCAAGTAACGATTCAGAACAAGGGAGAGCTTTACTTTAATTGTCCGGGCACAGCGTTTGGGTGAGCGCCACGTTATCACGCGCATGCTCGCGCAAGCAAGACAGGTGTGGCGCTTCTTCAGACAATTTACCGATGCGAGAAAAGCAGCGCCGCGTTGCTCTTACGGTTTTTCGTATTCGACTTACTCGCTCGACTTAAACCAGATGAAGCTGGCCTGCTTCGGCTGCTGCCATGAAGTATCTATCCGCACATGCTTCAATGACGGGGCGTCAAGCAGGTTCGTGTCGAAGCCGACGACATAGGGTTTGACCAGCGCGTAAGACGAAGCGAAATAGATTGGCATCGCGGGCAATTCCCTGAGCGCCTGCGCTTCCGAAAGTATTGGCGCGGGGTTGATTGGATTGGGCGGCTTCTCGCCATTCTCTTTCACTCCATCGCCGACCCCGTTTTTCGCGTCTTCCGTTTTCTTCTCTGCCGTCTGCTCAGTCGCTTGCGCACTGATCGCGACGGGTGCAACTTCCGGCTCGAACATCTCGCGCAAAGTGCTGGAGTCGTCCGCCGTCTGCATCACGTAGCTGCGACGCGCCACATCGTAATCGCCAGCGGCATACGCAATCTCGTATTCTTCCCAATCCTTCAGAACAATCTCCGTCTCGACACCAAGCGCGCTCCGCCACATCGCGGCGATAGTCTCGGCAACCTGCCGTTGCTGCGCGTTGCGATTCACCAGCAACCTGACCTTCGGGAATTTGCCCGCCTCCGGTGGATAACCGGCTTCCGTCATTAATTGGCGCGCGCGCGCAACATCGTGCCCGATGAGCGGAGCTTGAGCATGAGCGGCGTCTGCGCCATGCGTCGTCGGCGCTGGCAGAAACTTTTTCGCCGGTTCGGTTGCGCCGCCTAACTGATCCTGGCTGATGCGGTCGCGGTCAATCGCAATACTGAGTGCCTCGCGCACGCGCACGTCGTCAAACGGCGGGCGAGAGGTGTTGAAGCTGTAGTAGGTCAGAGCGCCGAAGGTTTCGCGCCGAAAATCCTTGTAAGGCGCGAGCAGTTTCAAAGCCAGCGGCTCGAACCCGGCGTTGGTGACGGCATCAACTTCACCCGCGTGATAGGCTGCGAGCGCGGCCTCTGCATCCTTTGCCGGAACAAACTGCACACGCTGGAGCGCGACCGATTGCACGTCCCAGTAATTCTTCGCGCGCTCAAGCACCACGCCCTCATTTTCGACTTTCGACAACTGGAAAGCGCCGTTGGAGACGGGCCGCGAGTTTGCGCCCGCGCTCTGATCTGTGAAGAGACTGTCGAGCTTGTAAACGGGTCGGAAAACCGGATGAGAGACCAGCGCGGGAAAGCCCGCATCGGAACGCAGCAAACGCACTCGCAAGGTGTAATCGTCAATCGCTTCCACGCCGAAAGGCTGGGGCTTGGGAGCGTCAATCTTCGTCTCCTTTTTCGGCTCTTCCTTTTTGTTAGAGTCGCGCTGAGTTTGTGCTTGCTCAGGCTGCGGCGCAGGCGTCGGGGTCGGGTTAACTTCCGCCGCAGGCGCAACGCCCTGAATATTCTTCAGGAGCCTGGCATGCGGCGCACGCTCGCCCATTTGGATGGTGCGTTGCCACGACCGCACGAAATCCTGCGCCGTCACCGTTTCACCATTCGACCAGCGGGCATCCCGGCGCAAATGAAAAATCCATTCGCGAGCATCGACGGAAGATTCCCAGCGCGCGGCCACCCCCGGCACAGGCGCAAGAGACTTTGGATCGTACTCGGTCAAGCCTTCGTAGAGGGCGCGCACAGCATCCGTATCGGGCGGAACAGCCGCCATCGCCGGGTCGAAGACCTGCGGCAAGCCGCCATCGCTCCAACGAAACTCCTGCGCGCGAGGCGCAGGCGTTCGGCCATAATACGGCTCGACTTCATGATCCAGAAAACACCCGCCCGTCAGAGACATCACGACAAGAAGCGACGCGGCGACGCTTGTCCGCCACCTGTCAATCTGCCTGCTCAGCTTGTGTTTCTTCCTGCTCGCCATATCGAAATTTTGCTGCGACCTAGTTTATCACTTCTTCTCATCAATAGCAGAAACTTCCCGCAACTGCCCGTAAACTTCTTCCGTGCGTCGCCTCGTATCATCAAAGCCAAATGAGCTATCAATCAAAAAGTCCGCATAGCGTTTCTTCTCTTCCTGCGGCATCTGCGAGGCGATGCGCTTTGCAGCCTCTTCGCGCGAGATGGCATTGCGCGCCATCAACCTCTCAAGCTGAATCAACGGGCTGCAATGCACCACGATCAATTTATCAAAACGCTTGTAGCCGCCGGATTCGATCATCAACGCGGCGTCAACAATTGCGATTCCGTCAGCGTCCTGCTCCTCCCATTTCCGCAACTGCTCGTCCTGCGCCGCGATTATAAACGGATGGAGAATGGAATTTAAGAGCAATCGCTTTTTTTCGTCGGCGAAGACTACAGCGCCCAGCCGCGCCCGGTCGAGCGTTCCATCCGGTTGCAGGATTTCAGCACCGAAGGCTTCGACCACCGCCTGCAAACCGGGCGACCCCACAGCCACGACCTCGCGCGCCGTCCGGTCAGCATCCAGCACTCGACACCCCAACTCCGCAAAAACGGATGTCACGAAAGACTTGCCAACTCCAATCGAACCTGTCAGACCAACTCTCAACATTTCCCACACCGTAGCGGAAGGAATTAGCAGGGATGGACAGGATAAGCAGGATAAAGTAGGAATCAGGAATACGGATTCAGCCTTGCTCTTTTCTCTTTTCTTTTTATCCTGTCTATCCTGTCCATTCCTGCTTAAATTTACTTAATCCCGCGTCGCCAGCGCGCCGCCATCAAAGTGTTTCGCATCAGTGCCGCAACAGTCAAAAGCCCTACGCCGCCGGGAACGGGCGTCCGCTTTCCGGCGCGTGCGTCGGCCTCCGCCGGATGCACGTCGCCAACCAGCGTGTAGCCGCGCTCACTGATAATCTTCAGGCGCTTCAACGCTTCCTCACCGAAGAGATCACGCGCCGCCCGCTCGTCAGTCACCTTGTTGATGCCAACGTCAATCACGGTTGCGCCCGGCTTGATATGCTCGCCTCGAATGAAGCCAGCGCGCCCGATGGCCGCAATCAGGATGTCTGCCTGAGTGGTGATTGAGGGGAGGTCGCGTGTTCGCGAATGGCAAATGGTGACGGTCGCGTCGCGTTGCAGGAGAAGTTGCGCCAGAGGTCGCCCGACGATCTGGCTGCGCCCGACTATACAAGCGTGCGCGCCACTGATGGGGATAGCATTGCGTTCAAGCAGTTCGATGATGCCGACGGGAGTGCAGGGCGCAAGCGCCATCTGTCCCAGCGAGAGGCGACCGATGTTGATGGGATGAAACCCATCAACATCCTTCGCCGGGTCAATCGCCTCGATGACACGCCGCTCGTCAACGCCGCGTGGCAGCGGCAACTGCACCAGAATCCCATCCACGTCGTCGCGCGTATTGAGGCTTTTGACCAGACCAAGCAACTCTTCGGTGCTGGTCTCCGCAGGCAGCGCATGATGTTCGGAACGCAACCCCAGAGCTTCGGACGTTCGCACCTTGCTGCCGACATAGACACGCGATGCCGGGTCGTCGCCGACGCGCACGACTGTCAGGCAGGGGACAACGTTATGCTCGCGTTTGAGCCGCTCAACTTCCAACGCGACCTCGCGCTTAATCTCTTCGGCGACGCGCGCCCCGTCCAGCACTTCGGCCCGCTGCTTTTCGCTTTTTGTTGTCATGGAGTTCATTTCGCTTGCATCCTAGCATAAATTTGTTCGGCAGCTTGGTCATCACCCAACATTTGCAAAAGCTCATTACTTTTTGCTTAGAGAAGATTTCTCCAAGCAAAGTCGTGCTACTCTTTAGTGCTATGCAAGATCGTCGTCACTATCTCATGCCGTGGGGCACATTGGGAGCTGTCGAGGCTTTTCTATTCGGCAGTGCCTTTGCGATTTTCGGCATGAATGACCTCAACGCGGCGGATTTTATTATCGCAAAGATGCTCTTTCTTGTAGGGTGTCTTCTCTTGGTGTTTCAGGCTATTCTATTTGCGGCTCGGAGGCCTGCTTTGATGTCATATCTGCTAGCGTTTGTCTTAAGTGGCGCTCTTGGAGTAGCTGGTCTAATGCTGGTCAATTATGTCAACCAAAAGCGCGACGCCAAACTTGTGAAGCCTACGTCATCTGAACAAACTTCTAACACAGCACCAACGCCGACACCTTCACCAGCGCCATCTCTTAAAGAAAACCCACCAGCGCCGGATGAAAAGAAGTTGGAACCTACTCCCAGCAGTGACAGGCAACGCACTGAAAAACCCCGTACTCCAAGACAGCAGAGAAAGATATCTCCCCCGGATGACGGCGCAGACATATTATCCGGGAAAAAGAAGGGGCCGACAGTTAACTGAAGCTTTAGGAGGCATTGCAGTGAGAAATAATAAATCCAATTCGGTGAGCTTTGTAAGACTGTTCCCACTCATGGCGTTTATCTACCTTGTGATGCCACTAGCTTATGCAGGCGCACAAACCACATCTGACGGTCCATATAAAAAAGCATACCTTTTAAGTGCTCTCGAATCCATGCAATCGCTTAAGAGTAAGAGGAAGAGTGCCGCTTGGTATGTGGCAATGATTAAAGAGCATAAGGTTGATTTCCAATTAACCGCAGAAGATGCGAGGAAGATTCGTTTGCATGGCCGCTATCTGGGAAGTAAAGGTCTTGATGAGATAATCGCGGCCGTTCGAGATAATTATCGCCCGGGTGTCGCTAAACAGCAGACGCCAACTCCGAATTCAACGCAAATGAAGACTCAAGCCCCAAGCCCCTCGGAACGCGGTGAACCGACAGAAGAGGAGATGAAAGAGGCAATGGAAAGGACTATGCAAGATCAAGGCGGGCAGCGAAGAGCCGATGGTTCCATAGGAGTTGATAACCCCATAGCCGGTGGAGGCGTCAAGATCGTAAATTTTGAGAAACTTGGCTGCACCCTAGCCAGTTACGGCGCAGGATATGATTGCACTTGCAGGGTCACCACATCGTTATCTATGCAGTCAAACGACGGAACTGAAGCTGGCGCTAAAGTGGCGGAAATTTGGGGCAAACTTTATGGCGAGAAGATAAGCACAATGACTAAAAGATTCGTGCGGAGCAAAGAAGGCTGGATAATGGCTAATTAATAAGCTCCCGCAGTTTCCAACGAAACGTTTGTAGGTGATAGTGATATATAGTTGAGGGTAATTGGGTATTTGCTAGTTCGATTCTCCATGCTCCTCTTTGCCCTCTGCGCTGAAATACCATGCCCATCGCATCCAAGAATAATTAAACCCTCCACTTTTTAACGCTGCTTGAGTTATTCAATGAGACTAAACGATAATTCCCCCATGCCGAAACAGCACAAGCCCAGCATCCTCGTCGCAGCCTCTCTCTTTTTGCTTCTCTCTGGTCATGCTGTTCACGCTCAACAGGCACGCGAACGCCACGAGCGCATTCGCGCGGCCATTGATAAAGGCGATTATTTCTCGGCTGTCCCGGAGCTTCAATCGTTACGAGCTGCCGACCCGGCAGGCTTTGCGCTGAACAACTACGATTACCTGCTCGCCCGTCTCTCCGAACGGCTCGGAAACCCGACGGCAGCGCAAGCCCACTACCAACAGGTCGTCGCGCGTAATTCCCTGCTCTCGCAATACGCCCTCTGGCATCTGGCTCAACAGGCGCGAGCGGTGGGAGATCTTCCGCTTGAGCGCGAGAAGCTGCGCCAGCTTATGGCAATCGCGCCGACGAGTTTATTGCGCGATGCCGCCACAGCGCGTCTCGGCGAGAGCTTTTTTGAGAGCCGCGATTACACGTCAGCAATCCAGACGCTTCGCCCGCGCGGCTCCGCCACAGGTAACGCATCTGCGCGCGAAGCACAGGCTCTCATCGGCGAAGCCTATCTCAGAAGCAATCAAAAGGAGGCCGCGCGCGAGGCTTTTAGCCTTCTGGTCTCGCAGTTGCCCAACCCGGCGCAGCCGGACGATTTCGCGCTCTCCGGCGTGCGCGGTCTGGACATACTCGATAGCGGAGGCGAAGACGCCGCGCTCAGGAACGCGCCGCAGCTTGCCGAGAGCGAACACCTCAGACGCGCTCAAATTTACAACTTCAATCGAGACTTCGCAGGCGCGCGCCGACACTACGCGGCAATCGTCGAGCGTTATGAAAGGAGCGCGAGCGTGCCCGAAGCTCTCTATATGATCGCGCGCGGTTTCTATCAGGAGAGGAATTTCACGGACGCCCTTCCCTATTTCCAGCGCGTCGCCAAAGAATATCCTGAGAGCGCCAACGCGCGCGACGCTCTGGGCTATTACGCTGCCTCGCTGGCGCGCTTGAAACGTTTTGATGAATCCCTCGCCGCCTACCAGAGCATCATCGAACGCTACGGCACAGGCACGACGCTTGAGCGCGCCTATCTCAACATCATAGACACGCTGCGCGACGCAGGCCGCGACGCCGACGCCCTTTCATGGGTCGAGAAGGCACGCGCGCGATTCAAGGGGCAGCTTACAGCCACGCTCGCTCTCTTCTCGCAGGCGCGGATTCATCTGGCGCAAGGCGACTGGGACAAGGCGCTCGCGGATTTCGATGCGCTCCGCGCGGAATCGAATCTCGGCAGCGCGAGCATTCCCGGTAGCACCAATCAAACCGAGGTCGCATACCTACGCGCTTACTTGCTCGAACAACTGGGACGCACCGAAGATGCCATCAACGCTTACCTCTTGATTCCCGACGGTCGCAATGAGTATTACGGCGGGCGAGCGACGCGCCGTCTGCGCGCTCTGGCGGCGAACGCGAAATCGCGCAGCAGCATTCTGGCGCGAGCCGAAGCCCTGCGCGCCGAGGCGCAGAAGGCAATCGGCAACAGGCAATACGAAGAGGCACGACGCGCGGCGCAAAGCGCTCTCCGGCTGACTGACGACGAAGCGCTCAGAAACGAATTACTGGAGATTGCGCGTCGTGCCTACGATTCGCTTCCCGCGTATAGCAACCTTCCGATTCCTCGTCTCATTCCCGTCGGGAGACAAAACGTTCTCACGAATGGTCAGGTTAACCCGAACGTTTCGCCAACACATCAGGCGTTGGCAGACGAGCTTCTTTTTCTGGGACTCTACGACGAAGGCGTGCCGGAGATGGCGGTGGCCGAAAAAGCTTCCGGCAGCGTGGAAGCACCTTCTGACAAGAGTCCTGCACAGGATGCGCCCGTCACCGGAAAAGACAATCCATCTCCGCCTGAGAAACAACCCGCTGCGCCAGCCGCGTCTTCTTCACTCTCGCGCGATGAGGCATACACGCTCGCAGTTCTTTACAAGCGCGGCGACAATGCCAACCACGCCGTGCGCTATGCCGAGCCGCTGTGGAAGAAAGTTCCGGCTGATTATCTTCTGGAACTCGCCCCGCGCGAGATGGTCGAGTTGCTCTATCCTGCGCCCTACGCCGAGGCGCTCATTGAATACGCACCTGCACGCGGAGTTGACCCGCGCTTCGTGCTTTCCATCATGCGGCAGGAATCGCGCTTTCGTCCCGAGGCAAAGTCCATCGCGGCGGCGCGCGGGCTGCTGCAATTCATTCCCTCGACGGCCAACCAGATGGCGGAGCAGTTGAGCCTACGGGATTTCCGGCAGGACGATCTTTACAATCCGCGCATGGCCGTCCTCTTCGGCTCGCAGTACATGGGAAATCTCTTCCGGCAGTTCCCGGATATGCCGCAGGCCGTCGCCGCTTCCTACAACGGAGGCGAAGACAACGTCGCGCGCTGGGCGGCTCGCGCTCGCTCAAACGACCCCGACCGCTACGTGCTCGAAATCGGCTTCACACAGTCGAAGGATTACGTCTACAAAGTTCTGCCAAACTACTGGGTCTACCAGATGCTCTACACCGAACAACTCAAGCGCCGCTGAACAAGCGATTCACCTTAATGAAAAGAAACATACTTAATTTCTTCATCCTGGCTTTATGCGCCCTGTTGCTGGCTTGCCAGCCGAAACCAGCAGCGGTGCAGGGCAAGCGTTACGAGTTCAAAGGCACAATCGTCTCCATTGACAAAGCCAACCAGAGCGCGACCATCTCGCATGAGGAGGTCAAAGATTTCATGGACGCGATGACGATGTCGTTTAAGCTGAAAGACGCGTGGCCGCTCGATGTGATGAAGCCCGGCGACCAAGTACAGGCCATGCTCGTCGTCACGGACGAGTCCGCGTGGCTCGAAGATGTCGTCGTTGTTCAAAAGAGCGCAGCGCAAACCGCAGCGACGCCCGAAAGCTCTGCAATGCCGAAACCGGGCGACGCCGTGCCGGATTTTCGTCTCGTCAATCAGGACGCCAAGCCCGTTCGCCTCGCCGGGTACAAAGGTCGCGCGCTTCTTCTGACCTTCATCTACACGCGCTGCCCCGTGCCGGAATATTGCTCCCTGATGAGCAGCAACTTCGCAGAGATTGAGCGTGAGTTACAGAAGGATGAGGCGCTTTACAAGAAAACGCATCTCGTCAGCGTCAGCTTCGATCCCGCGCATGACACGCCGAAAGTTCTGCGCAGCTACGGCGCGTCACAGACCGGCAACTACGACAAAGAGACTTTCAATCATTGGGAATTCATGACGGGAGAGACGGAGGAAGTGAAAAGGCTCGCGCAGTTTTTCGGCCTCACTTATATTCCCGAAAAAGGTGAGTTTGTCCATTCGCTTCAAACCGCGCTGATCGCGCCGGATGGGAAGCTGGTCAAACTTTATTCCGGCAACAAGTGGAAACCGTCTGAGGTGATAACCGACCTTCGCGCTCTGTTAGAGAAAGGTTAGTAACAAACCACAAAGGCACAAAGACAGTAAGAGAGACTGGCTTTCCTTCTTGCTGCCTTTGTGCCTTTGTGGTGAACTCTGTTTGTCGCTCTTAACCTTTGAGCTTTTTAATCTCTTCGGTCAAGACCGGCACTGCCTCAAACAAGTCGCCGACGATTCCATAATCCGCAATATCGAAGATCGGCGCTTCCGGGTCTTTGTTGATGGCGACGATTGTGCCTGCGTTCTTCATGCCGACGAGATGCTGAATAGCGCCTGAGATGCCGAGCGCGATGTAGAGCTTTGGCGCGACGGTTTGCCCACTTGATCCGATCTGGCGATCAATCGGCAGCCATTCGGCGTCGCAGATGGGGCGCGACGCGGCGATGTCGCCGCCGAGGGCTTCGGCCAGTTTTTCGGCGAGCGCGATGTTCTCCTTGCTCTTGATGCCGCGCCCGATGGCGACGATCACATCCGCCTTTGACAAATCAACGGCCTGCTTGACCTCCTGAAACGGAGCTTCGGGCTTCATGCGAACTTCGCCGACCTCGACGCTCATCGTCTCGACTTGCGCGCCGCTGCCCTTTGTCGCCTGATCTCCCCGGTACGCTCCCGACTGGAAAGTTGCGAACACGGGCGGCTCACCATCCGAAATCACATCAGCGTCAATCTTGCCTAGAAAGATGCGTCGTGAAAACGTCACACGATTTTCCGCAACTTGCGCGCGGATGCAATCGCTGATGAGTCCCTTGCTGAAACGCGCCGCCAGTTTCGGAGCGAAATCGCGTACCAGATACGTGTGCGGCAAAATCACATACTGCGGATCAACGGAGCGCACGACCCGCTCCATCGCGTCCGTGTATCCATCCGGCGTGTAATCGGCGAGCTTCTCGTTTTCAGCATAAACGACCTTGCTCACCTCGTAAGCCGCGATCTCCTGAGCCACACCACTTGCGCCTGAGCCGAGCACGACGGCCATTACCGCCTGCTGCAACTCCGCACCCAACGCTTGCGCGGCAGCAATGGCCTCAAACGAAGTTTTATTCAGCACTCCCGCACGATGCTCTGCGAAAACCAGAATCCCGTTACTCATAAGTACCTCGGTGATAGGTGATGGGTGAGAGGTGAGAGGAAAGAACTTGGGTTCCTCTTATCACCTATCTCCCATTACTTATCACGGCTCTTAAATCACTCTTGCTTCCGTTCGCAACTTCTCGGCTAATTCGGCTGCGCCTTTTTTCGCGTCGCCGCCTCCGAGAAATTGCGTCTGTTTTGTTTTCTGTGGAAAGTAAATCTTTTCGATGCGTTGATGCGAAGGACGTGAGGTGGCTTCGGCGTCGGGCACGACCTCTTTAATCTCTTTCTTCTTCGCCGCCATGATTCCTTTCAAGGTGGCGTAGCGAATCTGGCTGATGCCTGATTGAATCGTCAGGAGCGCCGGTTTCGGCATCTCGTACCACTGATACCAGCCGCTCTCAAGCTCGCGTTTGACTCTCAACTGCTCACCGGAAGCATCTACCTCAATCACAATCGTCGCGTGCGGCATCCCTAAAATCTCTGCCATGATGACGCCCGTCTGCGCGTAGCCGTAGTCGTCCGATTGCAAGCCCGTCAACACCAGATCGGCCTGCTCCTCGCGCACCGCATCGGCCAGAATACTCGCTGCCGCAAAGGGCGAGAGATGCTGCAAATTATCTCCGACTACATGAATTGCGCGATCAGCGCCGCGTGCCAGCGCGTCCTTAATAACTGTCTTGATGCGCTGCGGCCCCATTGAACAAACGACGACTTCACCGCCGAGCTTCTCTTTCAAGCGCAGAGCCTCTTCCAACGCATAGCCGTCCGATTCGTTGACCTCGTAGGAAAGATCGCCCTCTTCAATCCACGTCGCGTCCTTGTTAATTCGCAGAATCGCATCCTTGTTGGCGACCTGCTTCATCAGTACGATTGTTTTCATAATCAGTGGTCAGTGGTCGGTGGCCAGTGGTCAGAGAAAGCCAGTTTTTTAACTGACCACTGACCACCGACCACTGACCACTATTCTTCGTATCTTTTGAAAAGTAGTGCCGCGTTTGTGCCGCCGAAGCCGAAGCTGTTGGAGAGCGCATAGCGGACTTCCATCTCGCGCGGCTCGTTGGGCACGTAATCGAGATCGCAGTCCGGGTCAGGGTTCACGTAATTGATCGTCGGCGGCACGATCTTGTGATGAATCGCCAGCACGGAGAAGACGCCTTCGATGCCGCCAGCCGCGCCGAGCAAATGCCCGGTCATGGATTTCGTGGAACTCACCGCGAGCTTGTTGGCGTGCTCGCCGAAGGCTTGCTTAATCGCGGCGGTCTCAAACTTATCGTTGTAGGGCGTGGACGTTCCGTGCGCGTTGATGTAGTCCACCACGCCGGGTTCAACTCCGGCATCCTTCAGAGCTTTCTGCATGACGCGAATTGCGCCAGAACCCGTCTCGTCCGGCATCGTGATGTGAAAAGCGTCTGCGGTCATTCCATAGCCGACCAGTTCCGCGTAGATACGCGCGCCGCGCCGCCTGGCAAACTCCAACTCTTCGAGAATGACTAATCCAGCGCCTTCGCCGATGACGAAGCCGTTGCGGTCACGCTCGAAAGGGCGAGACGCGTGAACGGGGTCATCGTTACGCGTGGAAAGCGCGCGCATCGCGGCGAAGCCTGCGACAGACATCGGCGTGATTGCGGACTCAGCGCCGCCGCAAATCATCACGTCCGCATCGCCGCGCTCGATAATCCTGAAACTGTCGCCGATGGCGTGTGCGCCCGCCGCGCAGGCGGTCGCGGTCGCGGAGTTTGGCCCTTTCGCCCCGTGACGAATGGAGACCTGCCCCGCAGCCAGATTGACTATGGCCGACGGGATGAAGAAGGGCGAGACACGATGCGGGCCTTCATTAAGAAGCTTTGAATGCTCGCGCTCGATTGCCCAGAAGTCGCCGATGCCGCTGCTGATGTAAGTCCCGACCTGTTCGGCGTTCTCGTCCGTGATTTCAAGTCCGCTGTCCTTGAGCGCTTCATCTGAAGCGGCGATGGCGTAATGAATAAAGGCGCCCATCTTGCGCGCCTCTTTCTTCTCGACATAATCGAGCGGGTCGAAATCTTTAACTTCGGCGGCGAACTTGACCGAAAACTTCTCGACATCGAACTTCTTGATGTAGTCCACGCCGCTGCGACCCTGCATCAGCGCAGACCAGGTGGCCTCGACGGAATTCCCCACCGGCGTAATCAGACCGAGACCCGTAACCACGACGCGACGTTTCAAGATAAATCTCCTTTAGTGATGGGTGATGAGAAAGAAGTAATAGGTGATAAGTGATAGGTGATAGGCAAGAACAAAGCTCGTCTCTTATCACCTATCACCCATTACCTATCACTGCTCTTTCCTATCACTTATCACCGCTCTTACTTTGCCTTGTGCTGCTCGATGTAGTTATAGGCATCGCGCACGCTCTGAATCTTCTCCGCGTCCTCGTCGGGGATTTCAATCCCGAACTCTTCTTCAAAACGCATGACGAGTTCGACGGTGTCGAGCGAGTCTGCGCCGAGATCGTCAATGAAACGAGCGTTCGGGGTGACTTCGTTTTCGTCCACGCCGAGTTCGTCAACGATGATCTGCTTCACTTTAGTTTCAATCTCTTGATTATCGGGCATAACCGATGTGCTCCTCTTGTGATTAGTATAAAAACAGTGATGAGTGATGGGTGATGGGTGATGGGATAAAAGTCTTTCTCTTATCACCTATCACTTATCACCGATCACCGCTTTCCCCAAACTTTCAGCATCTCCAACATTCAAACAATTGGCGCTGCGCTCAATCTGCCGCACCAGCCCACATAAGACTTTGCCGGGTCCGACTTCGACGAATGTCTGGACGCCTTCTTTAATTAACAACTGCACGGACTCCAGCCAGCGCACAGGCGAAGAAACTTGCCTGACAAGCGACTCGCGCGCCGTTTCACCCTTGGTGATGACGCTTGCATCCACGTTGGTGACGAGCGGTAAACGTAAATCATGGAACTCCAACTTTTCAAGCTCAGCCGCGAGCCTTACCTCGGCAGGCATCATCAACGCCGAGTGGAAAGGGGCGCTCACGTTCAGCTTGATGGCGCGCTTTGACCATCTTTCTTTGAGTAGCGCGATTGCCCTATCGACCGCCCCGGCGTGTCCCGCAATCACAATTTGATTCGGCGAATTGATGTTCGCGGGCGAACAGACTTCGCCAGCTTGCGACTCATTACAGGCTTCCGTGACCGTCTCCAAATTCGCGCCCATCACGGCAGCCATCGCGCCCGTACCGACGGGGACGGCCTCCTGCATGAAGCGCCCGCGCAGGCGAACAGTTCGCACGGCATCGGAGAGCGACAACGCTCCGGCGGCGACGAGCGCCGAGTATTCGCCGAGACTATGCCCGGCGACATACTCAGGCGCGGGCAAGCCTTCTGCTTCAACTGCCCTCAAGACGGCAATCGAGGTCGTTAGAATCGCGGGCTGCGTGTTCTCCGTCAGCTGCAATTCTTCAGCCGTGCCGCTGAAACACAATTGCGAGATGGAAAACCCGAGCGCGTCATCGGCTTCTTCAAAGACCTGTTTGGAGGCAGGATATTTTGCCGCAAGCTCGCTTCCCATTCCTGCATACTGCGAGCCTTGTCCGGGGAAAATGTATGCGAGACGATTCTCAGTCATCTGTTTTCGCGCGCCTGCAAGGTGAAAGCTACCGTCTCACTCGTTGACCCGATTGTCACTTCTCTTTTCTGCGCCTCATAGCCGTCAACTTTGACGACGACCCTGTAATTCCCCGCCGCGGGTTTCTTCAATTTAACCCTCCCGCGAGAGTCAGCATTGCGGAAAACGATCTCGCCCTCTTTCGGAACTACCGTGACGCAGGCGCGCTTCAAAGGCTCACCGCTCGCGTCGGTCACTTCGACCAGCAACCACTTCTCGCTGCTATTCTGGGCAAGACCGAAGCTGCCGCAGAGAACCAGCGCGAAGATGATGTGAATGATTCGTCTCGTCAACATCTTCTATTATTTACCAGCGTATCAAAACTCCGCCCCAGGTGACGCCGCCGCCGAATGAAGCCAGCAAGACCAGATCGCCATCGTTGACGCGTCCCGCTTCGACGCATTCGTCCAGCGCAATCGGAATCGAAGCCGACGAAGTATTACCGTGCATCGAGATGTTTGAATAAACACGCTCCAGATTAACGTCCAACTGACGGGCTACCGCATCCGTGATGCGCTGATTTGCCTGATGCGGAATGAAGAGGTCAACGTCTGAGGCGGTCTTCCCTGCTTCACCGAGCACCTCGCGGGAAATGTCCGCCATCGAGCGCACGGCGACTTTGAACAACTCGTTGCCCTTCATCTTGAAGAAATGCTCTCCGGCGGCGATGGTCTCTGCCGTCGAGCCGCGACGAGTTCCGCCGCCCGGCGCGTACAAGTGTTCGGCGAATCTCCCGTCTGATCTGATTCGCGCTGCCATGATTCCTCGCTCACCTTCCACAGGCCCGAGCACGGCTGCGCCCGCTCCGTCGCCGAAGATAACGCACGTCGAGCGATCCGTGTAATCCACATACTGCGTCAGGACTTCTGCGCCGATGACGAGAGCGCGCTTCGACTGACCTGTGCGAATCAGGCCGTTCGCCATCGTCAAACCATAGAGGAAGCCGGAACAGGCGGCGGCAATATCAAAAGCGGCGGCGTTGTTTGCGCCAAGCTCTGCCTGAATCAGGCAGCCCGTCGAGGGAAGAATCTGGTCGGGGGTGACGGTCGCGCAAATCAGGGTATCGATTTCCGCCGGATCAATGCGCGCACGCTCAATCGCCTGTCGCGCGGCTTTGACGGCAAAGAGCGAGGTGTACTCTCCCGGTGCAGCTTTGCGACGTTGCTTGATGCCTGTGCGCGAGGTGATCCACTCGTCGGAGGTCTCGACCATCTTCTCCAGATCGGCATTCGTCAGAATGCCTTCCGGGTAAGCGTGCCCCGTTCCCAGGATGCCAGCATTTATTTTTGCCATTTCGATCCTTTCGTAAATAGTAAATCGTAAATCGTGAATAGTAAAACCCGCTTTCTACTATTCACGATTTACGATTTACTATTCACGGCTACTGCGTACTCGCGCGCATTCGTCTCACTGATACCGCGTTCAATCTGCTCACTGGCGCGTTGCTCGGAGAACTCTTTGACGCTGCGGATGGCATTGCGAATCGCGCGGGCGTTTGAGCTGCCGTGCCCGATGAGCACGATCTGCCGGATGCCAAGAAGCGGCGCTCCGCCGTATTCCGCGTAATCCAGCCGCTTCTTGATATTGCGAAACGCTGGCTTGGCAAGCATCGCGCCTGCCCTCGTCATGGCGGAGGCGATCAACTCGCGCTTAATCATCGAGAGCAAGGCTTCGGTCAAACCCTCGGCCAGCTTGAGCATCACGTTGCCCGTAAAGCCGTCTGTGACGATCACGTCCACCGCGCCCGTGAAAAGGTCGCGCCCCTCGACGTTGCCGACGAAATTCAAACTCCCCAAATCCCTGAGCAGCGGAAACGCCTCTTTCGTCAAATCGTTTCCCTTGGCTTCTTCTTCGCCGATGCTCATCAGTCCGACGCTCGGCTTAACTGTCCCCAGCACGGCGCGACAGTAGGCATCGCCCATGATGGCGAACTGTGCCAGATGAAACGCCTTGCACTCGGCGTTCGCTCCGACATCCAGAAGCAAGGTCGGCTTCTGTCCCTTGGTCGGAATCATGGCCGCGAGCGCGGGTCTGTCCACACCGGGCAGCATGCCGATCACCATCTTGGCGGTCGCCATCGCCGCGCCCGTGTTGCCAGCCGAGACGAACCCGTCGGCTCGTCCCTCGGTCACGAGCTTTGTCCCGACTCTCAAAGAGCTTTTCTTCTTGCGGCGGACGGCGGTCGCAACGGGTTCGTCCATGCCGATGAACTCTTCGGCTTCGACAAACTCGATGCCGCGATCACCCTGCTTGCGCCAGCCGCAGCGACGCAACTCCGGCTCGACCCTTTCAGTTTGCCCGACAAGAATGACGCCGATACCCAGATCGCGCGTGGCGGCGAGCGCACCGTCAATCTCCGCGTGCGGCGCATGGTCACTACCCATCGCGTCCACGACGACTTTGCCGGTCAATTGATGATGCCCGTGCTTCATTAAGACGGTGATAAAAGCAGCGATAGGTGATAAGTGATAGGTGATAGGAAAGAACGTGTTTTTCCTATCACCTATCACCCATCACCTATCACCGCTCTTATGCTGACTCTTCGACTTGCACTACTTCACGGCCTTTGTAGAAACCACACTTCGGGCACACGCGATGCGGCATGCGCGGCTCCTGGCAATTCGGACAAACGGAAGTCTGCGGCTGGCGCAGAGCATCATGCGCCCGGCGCTTGCGCGTCCGAGCCTTAGAATGACGACGTTTTGGATTAGGCATAATAACTCCGGTAATAGTGATAAGTAATAAGTGATAAGTGAGGGGTGATAGGAAAGAGCGTTTTCTCTTATCACCTATCACTCATCACCCATCACTGCTTTTAGTCCCGCCCAGCGGGGATCAACTTCGCGGCTTTCGCATTCGCACGGGTTCGCGTTTCTGTCAGCGCCGCAGGTGGGGCACAAGCCTTTGCATTCTTCGCCGCACAGGGCGCGCGCAGGCAGAGCCAGCAGCACTTGCTCACGAACCAATTCGTCTAAATCAATTGTCTCCCCGTCAAAGACAGAGAGACTCAAATCTTCTTCCTGCAATTCCGCCGCTTCGCTTCGCTTGTAATCTTCCGTCGGAACGTAGGTCACATCGAACTCCGTCTCGACAGGCACGGCGACTGTTTTCAGGCAGCGGTCACAATCAATTTCGGCGCTCGCGCTGATTTTTCCTCGCAGCCTGACTTCGTGGCCGCTGCGGCTAACGCGCCCCGAAACTTCCGGCTGCCGGGTCAAACGGGCGTGCTCTTCATCGAGCACAATCTCTTCAGGCTCGTAAACGTGTGCGAACCCGTTACCCGACTTTTCCAGCTTATCAAGCTCAATTCGCATCACGTACCCACCTTGTCGACGCCCGGCGTTTTCTGCCACGAGCGCGCAAAAGGCGTTATTATAGCCGTTAGCGGGCGAGAGTCAACGCGCGGGAGCAGAAGCCGTGCCAGTTTCGGCTGCAAACGCACCGAGCGCAGCTTCGCGCAGGACGCGCGCCAGCCGCCTGTCTCCGCCCGTAATCAGGGCTTTCGTCGCCGCCCCGTTAATCCCGAAAATCTTTGGCTTGGCGGGCAGTTCACCGGTCCGCAGGATGCGTCGGGCGGATGAACGGTAATGAGGCTCATCCGTCTCTGCTTCGCTGACCACCTGAAAGGCGGCGCGCGAGGCGTCCGTCTCTCCTAAACGCGAGAGAACAAGACCGAGCACGTAAAAAGCCTCAGTATAATTTCGATCTTCGTCAATCGCTTTGCGAAGGTGGCGCGCGGCCAGGCGAAGACGATCAAGCTGGTAATAGACGCACCCCAAAGCATAATGGGCTTCCGGCGAAGACCGCGCTTGGAGAGCACTCTTAAACTCTTTGAGCGCATCTTCCCACTTCCTTTCGGCGACGAGCAGCCTGCCCAGCCCGTAATGAGCGGCGAACGAGCGGCCCGCCGATTGGATAGACGCTTTCAGTAATTTCTTCGCCAGTTCGACTTCGCCCACGTCGCCACAAACCAGGCCGAGCGACAAACGAGTCTTCTCATTTTTCGAATCGGCGGCCAACGCGCGCTCCAGATAATCACGGGCTAAGGCGTTCTTGTTGGCCTCAAAAAAGTGCTCGCCGATGAAGGCGTGTAGCTGGGCATTGCCGGGATGAAGGGCAGCGGCACGCTCCAGTGATTGAAAGCCCCGCGCGGTCTCTTTCTCGCCCAGCAGATTGAATCCTTCGTTGATGCTCTGCTCAAACGCCGACGGCTCAGTGCCCCTGTAAGCCGAGATGATTTTCGTTCGCAACTGCTTGTGGCGAGCCGCCGTTTCCTGCTCGGCATTATCTTGCTGGCAGCGTTCGCGCCACAGCTTATTGAGCCTCGCCGCATCAAGCACGCCCGACTCGGCAAGAACCGTGATGATGGTGTCAATCAAGGCATGATCGTGATAAGAGTTTTTCGCCTGCCGCAGCATCAAGTCGAGCGTCTGTTCGAGCTTATCGGTCATGCGCAGGAGCCTGTTCTCAAGCGCCGAGACGCGTTCCAACAGATGCTCCTCGTGCGTCGGCATCATCCCGCCATCTTCATAACGCGCCGCCGGAGGCTCGACCACCAGCATCAAACGCGTCCCGCACCGCCCACACAACTCCTGCCCCAGCGGATTCCCCGCCAGGCATTTCTGGCAATAGTGTTGGACGCTCCTCATAAAGTGATGGGTGATAAGTGATAAGTGAGGGGTGATAGGAAAGAGCGTTTTCTCTTATCACCTATTACCCATCACCTATCACTGTTTTACTAATACTCGTAAAACCCTCGTCCCGTTTTCCTGCCCAACCAGCCCGCGTCAACGTAGCGTTTAAGCAGCGGGCAGGCTCTGTATTTCGGGTCGCCCAAGCCGTCGTGCAGGACATTCAGGATGGCGAGACAGACATCGAGGCCGATGAAATCCGCCAGTGTCAGCGGCCCCATCGGGTGATTCATGCCGAGTTTCATAATGCCGTCAATGCTCTCGCGCGTGGCAACACCTTCATAGAGCGCGAAGATGGCTTCGTTAATCATCGGCATCAGCACGCGGTTGGAGACGAAACCGGGCATGTCGTTGCATTCGAGCGGCGTCTTGTCGAGTTTCAGCGTCAGGTCGTGAACTATTTGGTGAGTCTCATCCGAGGTGGCGATGCCGCGAATGATCTCGACCAATTTCATCACGGGCACGGGATTCATAAAGTGCATCCCGATAACCTGACCGGGGCGCTTCGTCGCCGCGCCGAGTTTTGTAATTGAAATTGACGAAGTGTTCGAGGCGAGAATCGCTTCGGGCTTTGTTAATTCATCAAGCTGGCGAAAGACATCTTGCTTGACGTTCACGTCCTCCGTGACGGCTTCGACGACAAGATCGGCATCAGCGAGCGCCTCCATCGCGGTCGCCGTGCGAATGCGCTCCATGATGGCGCGCTTCTCTTCATCTTTGAGCCGCTCTTTATCAACGTCGCGTTGCAAACTCTTATCAACGGCAGCCATTCCGCGCTGCAAGAATTCGTCTTTGACATCGCGCAGGATAACCTTGTATCCGGCACGCGCCGCCACCTGCGCGATACCGCTTCCCATCGCGCCCGCGCCGACGACGCCAATTGTCTCGATTGAAAACGTATTCTCCGCCAACTTAAACCTCTCGCGTCTCGTTACCGTTCCACCGCCATCGCAACGGCGTTGCCGCCGCCAAGACATAAGGCAGCCAGCCCGCGATGCACGTCGCGTCGCTTCATCTCGTAGAGCATGGTCGTCAGCAGGCGCGAGCCTGATTGGCCGATGGCGTGGCCGAGCGCGACCGCGCCGCCATTGACGTTGACTTTGTTCGGGTCTAAATCGAGTTCCTTGATGATGGCGATGGCCTGCACCGAGAAGGCTTCGTTCAACTCTATCAAATCAACTTCGCTCAGCGACCATCCGGCCTTCTTCAAGACTTTTCTTATCGCTTCGACCGGAGCCATCATCACCAATTCCGGCTCAATGCCTGAAGTCGCCTGTGCCACGATGCGCGCCATCGGCTCAACACCCAGCGCGCGGGCGCGTTCCATTGAAGTGACGACGAGCGCCGACGCGCCATCGTTGACACCGGGCGCGTTTCCGGCAGTCACCGACCCGCCTTCTTTTTTGAAAGCGGGCTTCAATTTAGCCAGAGCTTCGAGCGACGTGTCCTCACGCACGGACTCATCCGTGTCCAACACGAGGGGCGCGCCCTTCTTCTGCGGAATCTCTATGGCTAAAATCTCGTCCTTGAACTTTCCCGCATTAATCGCCGCCGCCGCCTTGCGGTGCGAGTTCAGGGCATACTCGTCCTGCTCCTCGCGCGTGACGTGGTAGCGTGTGGCGACGACCTCGCCCGTGTTGCCCATGTGGTAATTCTCAAAGGCGCACCACAAGCCATCGTTAATCATCGTGTCAACCAGCACGCCGTTGCCAAGCCGATAACCTTCACGCGCTTTCGGAAGCAGGTACGGCGCGTTCGTCATGGATTCCATTCCGCCCGCAACGACGATTTCCGAATCTTCAAGCTGGATTCCCTGTGCCGCCATCATCACGGACTTCAGCCCGGAGCCGCAGACCTTATTAATCGTCACGGCGGAGACGCCAAACGGGATGCCGCCATGAAGCGCAGCCTGCCGCGCGGGGTTCTGTCCCAAGCCCGCTTGAATCACGCAGCCCATGATAACTTCGTCAACATCTTCCGGCTTAACACCAGCGCGCCTGACGCTCTCGCGCACGACCATTGAGCCAAGCTCCGTCGCGGAAAAACCTTTCAACGCACCCTGAAACTTCCCCGTCGGCGTTCGCACGGCGCTGATAATTACAGCTTCTCTTCTCTCCGACATGTTCGCACCTCTGAAAAAGACGTAAATCGTAAATCGTGAATCGTAAATCGAAAAACCGTTCGTCTATTGACGATTCACGATTTACGATTTACGAGTTTTCGATTTACAAGTAACTATTTACCATTCACTACAAGGTGTCAAGCAAACATCCCGCGCTAAAAACAGTGATTTGATAAGCCTCGCTGGCGAGTGTTAGACTCAAGAGCGACGTTGTTCATTATTTATAGATAGCGATGGCTGACGCTTTTTCCCTATCACCCATCACCTATCACTTATCACTGAAAACAATCATGCAAGCACTCATTCTCGCGGGCGGCAAAGGCACGAGGCTCAGACCGCTGACGGTTTACACTCCGAAACCAATTGTTCCCATCTGCAATCGCCCGTTTCTGCTTTACCAGATTGACACGCTCAGGCGCGCAGGCATCAAGGACATTACGCTCTCGCTCTCTTACCAGCCGCAAAAGATCGAGCAGCAACTCGGCGACGGCTCGGACTTCGGTGTCAATCTCAAGTACACGGTCGAGCCGCAGCCGATGGGCACAGCCGGAGCTTACAAGTATGCCGAAGAATTAATCCGCGAGCCGACGGTCGTCTTCAACGGCGACATTCTCACCGACCTCGATCTCAAGGCGGTCATACGCGAGCACACCGCGCGCAAAGCGACGGCGACGATTGTCTTGCACCCGGTCGAGAATCCGAGCGCCTACGGGCTGGTGGAAACCAAGCCTGACGGTCGCGTGGCGCGTTTTCTGGAAAAGCCGAAACCGGACGAGATTACAACCAACAACATCAACGCCGGAACATACATCCTTGAGCCGCAGGTGCTCGATTACATTCCGGCGGGCGAGAATCATTCCTTCGAGTACGGTCTCTTCCCGAACCTCCTTGAACGCGGCGAAGAGTTTTACGCACATATCCCGCAGCGCACCTATTGGATTGACATCGGCACGCCCGAGCGTTACCTGCAAGCTCATCAGGATTTGCTCGCAGATCGCGTCGGGCGGATTCACATTAAAGACCGGCGCGGTAATTTTGACGAGGCGACGATTGCCGAGATTGACGAGCTTTCGATGATCGGCGACGACTGCGTCATCAAACCCGGCGCGCAAATCATCAACTCGGTGCTTGGCCCCGGCTGCTACATCGAAGAGAAAGCGCGTGTGGAGAACGCAATCGTCTGGGCGCACACGCGCGTCGGCGCAGGCGCGCAGATTGTGGACGCGATTGTCGGTCGCGGCTGCCACATCGGGCGCGCGGTCAACGTCCATCAGGGCGCGGTGCTGGGCGATAAGACTTCGCTGACGGACTATTCGCAGACCGGAGGCGGAGCATTGTGAGCGGCAAGGAAACGGCGCTCGCGCCCATTCGCTTCGGCACTGATGGGTGGCGTGCCGTCATCGCCGAAGATTTCACCTTCGCCAACCTTGAGCGCGTCGCCCAGGCTTACAGCGATTACCTTCAACGAAACAGTAAAAAGGAAGCACCCGTTGACGCTTTAAACAATTCCGCCGCGCCGCTTGTCATCATCGGTTATGACAGGCGCTTTCTCTCAGAACAGTTCGCGGAGCGCGCGGTGGAAGTCCTCGCCGGAAACGATTTGCGAGTCGCCCTCTTCAATGAGGCTGTGCCAACGCCCGTTGTTTCGTGGGCAGTGAAGCTCAACAATGCGGCGGGCGGAGTCGTCATCACGGCCTCGCACAACCCTGCCGATTTCAACGGCTTCAAGATTAAAGCTCCCTGGGGCGGCAGCGCCTCGCCCGAAATCACTTCCATTGTCGAATCGCTGGTTGACGCTCAAACCCCGCGTCGTCAAAGCATCGCAACCTCGGATGAGCGCGAAATGCTCGAAGCTTCTATCAAGAGCTATCGCGCACAGGTTGCCTCATACATTGATCTGGAACGCCTGAAGAGCGCACAGATGAATGTGGTCGTTGATCCAATGCATGGTGCTGGCGGGCGCTGGGTCGAGAGCTTTCTGCAAGGCGGCACGCTGCAAACAGAGACGATTCGCGCCGACCGCGACCCGCTCTTTGGCGGCGTCAACCCTGAGCCGATTGAGCGCAACCTCGCGGCGCTGATGTCGCGCGTCAAAGAAACAAACGCCGGTTTGGGGCTGGCGACCGACGGCGACGCGGACCGTGTTGGCGCGGTCAACGAGCGTGGCGAGACGATGACGATGCACGAAGTCGTACCGCTCATCCTGCTGCATCTTGCGCGCGAGCGAAAGATGACAGGTGGCGTCGTCCGCACGTTCTCACAATCCGTCCTGACGAAGCGCATTGCTCAGGCGCACAATCTCAAATTGCATGACACGCCCATCGGTTTCAAGTACATCGCGGACTTGATGCTCAAAGAGGACATTCTGATGGGCGCGGAAGAGTCGGGCGGCATTGGCGTCAAAGGCCACATTCCAGAACGCGACGGCATCCTCAACTGCCTGCTCCTGCTCGAAGCCGTCGTGGCTTCGGGCAAGACTCCATCGGAGATGGTCAAGGAGATGCACCGCGAGTTCGGCGAGTTTTATTTCGGGCGGCGCGACCTTCATTGCGAAGTCCGGCGCGGGCAGGAGTTGGTGATGCGTCTCGCCTCCCAGCCTCCCGGCGCGGTGGCAGGCCACGCGGTCGGCAGCGTCGAAACTCTGGACGGAACGAAGCTACTCTTTGAAGATGAATCGTGGCTGTTGTTTCGCCAATCGGGAACTGAGCCTGCGCTGCGTGTTTACTCGGAAGCGACATCGAAAGCGAAGGTGGAAGCGCTCCTTAACGAAGGGGAACTTTTCGCACAGAATTAGCCCGAAACTCTTGTAAACTCTTCATGCCTGAGCTGCCGGAAGTCGAGCTTGTGGCGCGTGCCCTTGATCGCATCATCACGAATCGCCGTATCGTCGCCGCCGAGTTGCTGCGCGCGCGCCTTGCGCCTGATTCACCTCCGAGACAATTCTCACGCCTCTTACGCGGCGCTACAGTAGAAACGGTCGGGCGGCGCGGCAAACACATTCTGCTTCACCTCGATAATGGGCGCGTGCTGATTACGCACCTGCGTATGACCGGAAGGTTTCTCTATCTGCCCGTCGAAGCGCCGCTGCCGAAACACACCCATGCTCTCTTTTATCTCGACAATGAGCGGCGGCTCGCCTTTACGGACCAGCGCCACTTCGGGCTGATGAAGATCGTGCCCGCCGCCGAGCTTTACGAAGCGAAAGAGCTACGCTCACTTGCTCCAGAGCCTTTCTCGGACGAATTCACGCCCGACTATCTTCACGCGGCGCTCTCGCGCTCACGCCGCACGCTGAAAGAAACGCTGCTTGATCAAAAGCGAGTGCTGGGTCTGGGGAATATCTACGCGGCGGAAGCCCTGTTTACGGCGCGCATCAATCCCTTCACCGTCGCCGCCGAGTTAACGAAGAGACGCGTGCCGCGTCTTCACCGCGCTATTCTGGACATCCTCTCCGAATCGCTCGCTCACGGCTCGACGATGAACGTTGACCCTGAAAACATAGACGGCAGCTATTACGGCGGCAGTTACGAAGGCCACTGGCGCGTCTACGACCGCGAAGGCGAGCCATGTCCGACATGTAAAGCGAGCATCCGTCGCATCTCTCACGCCGGGCGCTCGACCTTCTTCTGCCCACGCTGCCAGCGACATTGAGCTTGCGCGGGTGGATTTCCTTCTTGACAGCTATTAACTAGCGGCGTATAACCACCGTGAGAAAAACGTGGTGAGTTAAGGCGACTTGCGGCCACGTAAAATAACCCGCTAAACAGCTCGGCCAGTCCCATTAAAGGGCGACCCCGCAAACTTCAAGAATTTTGAAGTCCCGCGTTGTTTAGCGCGGGATTTTTATTTGAAAAGTCATCAGTAATCAGTATCCAGCTTTTTGCTCTTACTGAAAACTGAATACTGATTACTGACTACTGTCCTATGGAAAACTTTCGAAATCTTTTAGAGCGCGATGATGTGACCGTCTTCGACGGCGCGATGGGCACGATGCTCTACGCCAAAGGGGTGTACATCAATCGCTCTTATGATGAACTGAACCTGACGAACGCCGATCTCGTGCGCGAGGTTCATGAAGAGTACATCCGCGCCGGAGCCGACATCATCGAGACCAACACGTTCGGCGCGACGGCTCACAAACTTCAGCAATACGGACTGGAAGGCAGCCTTCGTCTCATCAATATCGCCGCTGCCCGCATCGCACGTGAGGCCGCTGGGGATCGCGTCTTTGTGGCAGGCGCTGTCGGGCCATTGGGTCTACGCATCGAGCCTTATGGCCCGACCTCTTTTGACGAAGCAAAGGATATGTTCAAGGAGCAGGTCTCCGCCCTGTTGGACGGTGGCGTTGATCTCTTCGTTCTCGAAACCTTCTCCGATATTTCAGAGATGCGGCAGGCGATGCGCGCCGTGCGAGAGTTGTGCGACCTGCCCATCATCACGCAAATGACCATCCTGCCCGACGGCAACACGACGTTTGGCACGACGCCCGAAGTCTTCACGTCTCGTCTGGATGAATGGGGCGCGGATGTCATCGGACTCAACTGCGGCGTCGGTCCGGCCATCGTCCTCACAGGACTTGAGAAGATGCGAGGCGTCACGCATAAGAAACTGGCGGCGCAGCCCAACGCGGGATTGCCGCGTGATGTTCAGGGACGACAATTCTACATGTGCTCGCCTGAGTACATGGCGAAGTTTGCCAAGCGTTTGATTCAGGCGGGTGCAAAATTCATCGGCGGCTGCTGCGGCACAACGCCCTCGCACATCAAGCTCATCTCGGACGCCGTGCGCGCCGCCAGCCCGCGCAAACAACACACGGTCGTCAATCAAGCCGCCGCCGCGCGGGTTGATGAATTGACGCCTGCCGACATCAAAGTCATTCCGCCCGAAGAACGCTCTCTCTGGTCGCGCAAAATTACCAACGGCGAGTTCGTCACCTCGGTCGAAGTCTTGCCGCCGAAAGGTTGCGCGCCGGAAAAGACGCTCGATTCGATTCGTCTCCTGAAGGACGCGGGCGTTGACGGCGTGAATATCCCGGACGGGCCGCGCGCACAGACGCGCATGTCTGCTCAGGCCACAGCCGTTTTAGTCGAACGCGAAATCGGAATCGAAGCCGTACTGCACTACTGCTGCCGCGACCGGAATCTGCTCGGCATGATGTCCGACCTTTTGGGAGCGGCGGCTCTCGGGCTTCGCAACCTGCTCTTGATTACCGGCGACCCGCCGAAGATGGGGCCATACCCTGACGCCACAGCCGTCTTCGATATTGACTCCATCGGTTTGACCAACATGGTCAATAAGCTGAATCACGGTTTGGACCTCGGCAATAACCCGATAGGTCAGCCGACAGCTTTTTGCATCGGGGTTGGTTGTAATCCCGGCGCGATTAACATAGATGAAGAGATTAAGCGGTTCGAGTACAAGGTCGAGGCCGGGGCGCAGTATGCCATCACGCAGCCGGTCTTCGATACGGAGCAACTGCGCGAGTTTTTGAAGCGAGTCGAGCACGTCCGCGTGCCCATCGTCGCGGGCATCTGGCCGCTCGTCTCTTATCGCAACGCGGAGTTTCTGCACAACGAAGTGCCGGGCGTGCGCGTCACGCCTTCGATTATGGAGCGGATGCGGATTGCATCCGAGAAGAGTAAGGAAGCGGCGCGCGATGAAGGCTTGCAGATTGCGCGCGAGTCGCTGCTCGAAGTGAGAGATTTGATTCAGGGCGTGCAGGTCTCCGCCCCCTTCGGCAACGTCCGCTACGCGCTCGACGTTTTCGACGCGCTCGAAGAGTTTTCGGCGCGCAAGGAAACGAGAGTTCCGATTTTAAATTAACCCTATGTGCAAATTGAGGAGAACAAGTATAGTCGTCCCTGACGGGACTCCCCTATCCTTACTTGCTCAAAACGTGCCGCAAAGCGCCTTCTAGCTCCGGGCACTTGAAAACGAATCCAGACTCTTTCAATCGCGCAGGCTCGACGCGCTGGCTGGCAAGCAGCGTCGCATCGGCCATCTCGCCAAAGGCAAGGTGGGCGGCGAACGCGGGCACGGGAAAGATTGTTGGACGAGAGAGCGCGCTTCCCATCGCCTTTGTGAACTCATAATTGGTCACTGGCTGAGGCGCGACGACGTTGACCGCGCCGCGCAGCGAGTCGTTGACGAGCGCATGTTCGATGGCGCTGACGGCATCGTCAAGCGCAATCCAGCTCATATACTGTTTGCCGTCTCCTATTTTTCCGCCTACACCCATCCGAAACGGAAAGAGCATCTTTTTGAGCGCGCCGCCATCAGCGCTCAGAATCACGCCGAAGCGCAAATGGACGACGCGCACTCCGCTCTGCTCCGCAGCCTGCGTTGACAGTTCCCACTCGCGGCAGACTTCCGCCAGAAAATCATCGCCCGACGCGCTTTGTTCGTTCAGGATTTCATCTCCACGGCTGCCGTAAAACCCTATGGCTGAAGCGGAGACCAGAACTTCGGGCTTTTGTTCCAGCTTCGCCAGAGTCTCGCTGAGCAGCGTCGTACCCTTGACGCGGCTCTCGCGGATGCTTTGCTTCTTCTCATCCGTCCATCGCCCTTCGGCCAGATTATCTCCCGCCAGATGAACCACGCCGTCGAGACCTTCAAGCGCGTCGGCGCTTAAAGTTCCCTTCGCCGGATTCCAGTAAATTTGCGTCGCGCTATCTTTCGGCTCGGAGCGGACGAGCCGAAGCACCTCGTGGCCTTTGGCCTTGAGTGAAGGAACGAGCATTGAGCCAACCAGCCCGGTTGATCCGGTGACGAGAATCTTCATTGAGCCATTCTCCGGTAAGACGGTTTAGGAGTAATCGAATTTATCGCATTTCAGAATAGCAACCTGCTTATCCCCTGCTCATCCTGAAAGTCTATAGAATTTGTTCTGGACTTAGTGGTTCAATTCTAATTGAAGGCGCGGCGAGATGAGATTCACCACCGCAGACACAGAGGACGCAGAGATGGCACGGAGGCTTGAATCTCTGTGCCCCCTCTGTGCTCTCTGTGTCTGCGGTGGTGAACCTCAACTCTCCCAGCGCTCTTTTCAATCTGAACCGCTATCTCGTGACTCCTCTTCCTTGTCTTTCACGGCGAAAAATGTAGAATGCCCTTGCCGAAACTTAAACCTGCCGCCCCCTGTTGGACGTTCGCCGCCATGCTGCCGGTTTTCGTGATGCACGTCTCCCGCTCGCTAACTTTTTCAGTCCGAATTTTATTGACGCGGCCAACTGAACTTCCCGGTCGCCGAAGCTTCTAACTTTAGCTACGTATACGGAGCAAGACCTCGGTGCTTCGACTGAGACCTCTAGCCGTTCTTCTTAGCCTGGCGCTTGCGCTCTGCGTGCTGGGGCTGTGGAGCGTGCGCTCGCAAACGGGCGCGCTTCGGCGTGTGACGAACACGACCAGAGATGGGGTCAGTGTCAATCCATCCCTTAGCGGCGACGGACGCCGCATCAGTTTCGAGTCAACGAAAGATTTGGCGAACGCGGGCGGCAATGGCTTTCACGCTCTCCGCGCAGACCTAACAACAGACCCGGCGACGTTTATCCAGATGGGCGTCACCCGCGCGCCCGCGCCCGGCATTTCGCAGGACGGCTCAATCATCGCTTTCGCCTCGAAGGACGACCCGCTTGGCACGAATCCGGACGGCAACTCGGAAATCTTTCTCTTCAATGGAACGGCGCTCCGGCAGATTACCAACACAACTCCGAGCAGCCCCATCGAACGAACACGACAGGGAAACTTTCAACCATCTCTCACCGACGACGGACGCTTCATCGCCTTCTCTTCAAATCGCAATCTCGCTAATCAAAACGCCGACGGCAATCTCGAAGTCTTCATCTTCGATTCGTCTTCGAGCACGTTCACTCAACTGACGAATACGACAGGCCCGGTCGGAGCGACGGACGCCAAGATTAGCGGCGATGGAACGCGCGTCGCTTATATCTTCGACCTCAACGCCACGCCCGCAACGCAGCGCGAACTGGTGCTTCAAGACCGCGTAACTACAACCACACGCATCCTCGCCAGCAACGTCACGAACCTTGCTTTCACCTACGGGCGCGCCATCAGCGACGACGGGTTGCGTGTAGTTTATTCGGGCGACACAGCCCCCAATAGCAGTCAGGTCTTTCTCTTCGATGGCCGCACCACCAACGCGACGCGACAAATTACAACGCTTGGCGTGCGCGAAACGGAAGTGCCGCTTCACCCGACCATCAGCGGCGACGGCAGGCGCATCGCCTTTGCCACGCGTCGCCCGATGCCTGTCGTTGATAATGATTCCGACAACAGCATAGACCTTTTCACCTACGATATTCCGACCGGACAGTTTGCCCGCGTGACGGACGCGCCCTCGGTCGCCGATGGTTTTGATGGAAGCAATCGTGCCGCCGAGGTCGTCTCGTCTCTCTCGGACGACGGCTTAATCATCGCCTTCAATTTCCCGCGCTCGCTGATTGACGACGTGGAGACGGAGTTTGACAACAACTCCGAGATTTACGTGACGGGAACTGCGGTGCGCCCCAGCACGGGGCCGTTGACAATCTTCAACGGCGCATCGTTCGGCCACGAGCCTGAGACCACTGAAGCCGTCGCGCCTGACAGCATCGCCGTTGCTCGCGGCGGTGCGCTTTCGTTTACAACTGAAAGATCACAGCGGCAAGCGGACGGAACGTTTCCGAGAACACTTGGCGGCACAACCGTCACCGTCAACGGTCGCTCCGCTCAAATCTTTTACGTTTCGCCCGAACAGGTCAACTTCCACGTCCCGGCAGAAACCGAACTCGGCATAGCCGAAGTCATCGTCACCAACATCGAAGGTTTTCAATCACGCGGAACAATTCAAGTCCTGCGTGCCGCTCCCGGCATCTTCACCATCAGCGGCGATGGCTTGGGCGAAGGCATGATTCTGAACGCCGACACGCTTCAGCCCGGCCCCTTCGACCCGTCGAGCGGCAACTTGCGGCTCGTCATCTTTGCGACCGGCGTGCGTCGGGCTTCGCAGGTGACGGCGACGGCAGGCGGGCGAGCGTTGACGGTCGAATCCGTGATGGAAACGCCCACCATGCCTGGCATGGACGAAGTTCGCGTCCTCGTCCCCGCAGACCTGAGAGGCGCTGGAACAGTTGAGCTAGTCATTCGCGCGGACACACGCGACAGCAACCCCGTCAACGTTAGCTTCTCCGGCGACGCGTGCCGCGATATCGTTATCAACGAAGTGCTGGCCGACCCACCGGACGGTATCGCGGGAGATGCCAACCACGACTTAACTCGAAGCGGAACTGATGATGAGTTTGTCGAGTTGGTCAATACGACTAACATCAATCTGGACATCAGCGGCTATCAACTGCTGACTCGTAGCTCGACGGCTTCCACAGACACCGTGCGTCACACTTTCGCGCCCGGCACGATCTTTCCGGCTCGTTCGGCAATCGTCGTCTTCGGCGGCGGCAACCCGAACGTTAACAACCCGGTCTTTGGCGGCGCACAAATCTTCAAAGCCTCTTCTGGCGGATTAGCGCTCAACAACGCTGGCGGCGTCGTAACTTTACGCCAGCCGTCGCAGGCCATCAGCAATATCTTCTTTTACGGCGGCTCGACCGGCTTAAACGGCGACACCAACCAATCTCTGACGCGCGCCCCCGACGCGGGCGTCACCAATGTGTGCGGCAACTTCACGCCACACACGACCGCGCCGGGAGGCAACGGGCAACCCTTTAGTCCGGGCACGCAAATCAACGGCTCGCCCTTCGCTCGCGGTCTGGGTCAACTGACGAGTATCACGATCTCGCCTCCGTCGGCGAGCGTCATTGTCGGACGCACAACGCAGTTCACGGCGCAGGCGCGCGACCAGTTCAATCGCCCCATCACAAACGTCATGATTACGTTTGCTTCGGACAACACGGCGGTGGCAACCGTTGACGGAGTAACGATTGATCCAACGACCGGGATAGCCACTGCGACCGTCACGGGGCGCAGCGAAGGCACAGCGCACATCACCGCACAGGCTACTGACGGAATAACAACCGTCACCAGCAGTCAGGCCACGCTCACCGTCAACCCGCTCCCGGCGGTTGTGACGCGGGTTGATGTCTCTCCGCCAAACGCCACCATCAATCGCGGGCAGACGCAGCAGTTCACAGCGACCGCGTTCGATCAGAATAACCAGCCCATCGCGAACGCAACCTTTACCTGGACTTCGAGCGATACGAACGTTGCGACCATCAACCAGAACGGGCTGGCAACCGGCGTTGGGCTAGGCTCGGTGACGATTACGGCGACGACTCCCGATGCTACGGGCGCAATGGTCTCCGGCACTGCGACCTTGAACGTCCAGGTTCCTCTCGTCATCAACGAGATCAACGCTGACGTGGTGGCCGACAATGTTTCGACTCCCGCCATCGAAGGCGACGCCAACCGCGACGGCGTGCGTGATTCCGATGACGACGAGTTTCTCGAACTCGTCAACAACTCCAACGCTGCGGTTGACATCTCCGGTGTCATCATCGCCGACGGGACGAGCAATCGCTTCACCATCCCTGCCAATACAACGCTGGCGGCGGGGCGCGCGCTCATCATCTTCGGCGGAGGAACGCCGCCAGCAAGCGACCCTGCATTCGGCGGCGCGCTCGTCCTTGCCATCTCCGGCTCCGGCACACTCAGCCTCAACGATGGCGGCGATACCGTGAACGTTAAGCTCAACTTCGGCGGGGCCGATCATTCGATTACGAGCGTGACTTACGGCGGAACAGGAAACCCGCCCGCGCCGAGCGATCAATCCTTGACGCGCTCGCCTGACGCCGAGGTGGGAACGACGGGCGGCGCTTTCGTCCAACATACCTCAGCCACGAACGCAGCGGGTCGCGTCTTCTCGCCCGGCACGCGCACCGATGGAACGCCGTTTGGCTCGCCCGCCATCACGCGCATCGAAGTCTTACCAGTGTCTGCGGCGATAGATATTGGCGCAACGCAGCAGTTCACGGCGCGAGCCTTCAGCAACGCGGGCGGCCCGGAAATCGAAGTCCAGAATGTCTCTTTCATCTGGGATTCGAGTGATACGAGTAAGGCTACGGTTGCGCCGACAACCGGCGCGTCAACGACGGTGAAGGGCGTAGCTCCCGGCAACAATATAACCATCAGGGCACGCGCTGGAGGACAACAGGGGACAGCCACGTTGACGGTCAACTCGGCTCCTCCCGTGCTGACGAGCGTAACTATCTCGCCCCTGTCCGCAACTATTAACGCAGGTCAAACGCAGCAGTTCACCGGGCAGGCGCTGGATCAGTTTGGCCAGCCCATCGGCGGCGTGACAATCACTTTCGTCTCGAACAACACGACGGTCGCCACCGTTGATTCCGTCAGCCCAACGTCCGCGACAGGCTCTGCGACAGCAACCGTGACGGGACACACTAACGGCTCGGCTGAAATCCGTGCGACAGCGACCAACGGCACAACGACCGTCACCAGCACTCCCGCCACGCTGACGGTCGCGTCTGTTGCCAATCCCGGCGATGTGGTCATCAGCGAGTTTCGCACTCGCGGGCCTAACGGGGCGAACGACGAGTTCATTGAGCTATACAACCGGACGACCTCGCCGATAGATATTTCAGGCTATAAGATTTTCCGGTCGAATAACACCGGGGCTACCAACCTGACGGCGACCATCACTTCCGGGGTGATTTTGGGGCCGGGCTGTCATTATCTTTTAACGAACTCCAACTCAGGCGGGCCTTACAGCGGTTCGGTGGCAGGCGATCAGACCTACGGCACTGGAATTACTGCCGATGGCGGCATCGCCCTGACCATCCCCGGCGGGACTGCCACCACAGGCATTATCGATCAGGTAGGGCTGAGCGCCGGGTCTGCATATAAAGAGGGTACTCCCCTTGCTCCATTCGCAGGCGATGCTGAACAGAGCTATGAGAGAAAACCCGGCGGCGCGTTCGGCAACGGCACGGACACTGATAACAACGCCGCCGACTTCCTCTTGAATGCGACGAGCAGCAATCCGCAGAATCTATCTTCGGGTTGTCTCGACGTGACGACAGCCGATCTGGGAATTACCAAAACGGATTCGCCCGATCCGGTGACCACAGGCTTTAATGTGACCTACACCATCACCGTCACGAACAACGGGGCGGGCACGGCTCAAGCGGTCGTCGTCACAGACGATTTGCCCGCGACAGTCAGCTTCGTCTCCTGCTCGTCAACGGGCGGAGGCGTTTGCGGCGGCACTGGCAACAATCGCACGATCACCTTCTCGTCGCTTCCGGGCGGAGCAATCGAAACCATCACTCTCGTGGCGACCGTCAACGGCGCGGCTGGAACGACCATCAGCAACACGGCGACCGTCAGTTCAACTACGCCCGACCTAAACACGGGCAACAACTCGGCCACCGCGACCACCAATGTGCAAGCGCCGCTACCGACCGTTTCTATCAACGATGTCACAGTCACGGAAGGCAACAGCGGAACGAAGACCGTTGATTTCACTGTCACGCTCTCGGCCTCAAGCACGCAAACCGTCACGGTCGGCTACGCCACTTCTTCAGCCAGCCCGGCGACGGCTACCGCCAACACGGATTATCAATCAACGAGCGGCACGCTGACCTTCAATCCGGGCGAGACCGCGAAACCCGTCACCGTCACCATCAATGGCGACACGCTGGTCGAACCTGACGAGACCTTCTTCGTTGACCTCTCCGGCGCGACGAACGCCATCATCACGGACGGTCAGGGACAGGGCACGATTACCAACGACGACACGGCCAATCTGGTGATTAGCCAGGTCTACGGCGGCGGCAATAATTCCGGCGCGCTGTATCAACGCGACTTCATCGAAATCTTCAATCGCGGCACGACCACCGTTGATTTCTCCGTGACCAATTATTCGGTGCAATATGCCAGCGCGGGGGCCAATTTCGGATCGAGCAAGACAGACTTAACTTCCGGCACGATTGCCCCCGGACACTACTTCCTCATTCAGGAAGCGGGCGGCACGACCAATGGCGCACCATTGCCCACGCCGGATGCCGTCGGGACAATCGCGATGGGCAACACCAGCGGCAAAGTCGCTCTGGTAGCAGGCACGGCATCGCTTGCCGCTGCGATTTGCCCCGGCGATGACGGCATCGCTCCATTTAACCCGAACGATGGAGCAATCGCCGACTTTATAGGCTACGGCAGCGTTAGCTGCTACGAAGGAGCGAATTCTGCGCCAGCGCCGAGCAATACGACCGCAGATTTCAGGCGGGCAGGCGGCTGCACGGACACTAACGACAACGCTGCTGACTTCTTCGTCTTCGCACCCAATCCGCGCAACTCCGCGTCTCCCGTGAACAACTGTAGCGCAGGCGTCGCTCCGAACCTGACGATTACTGACGCGACGGTCATAGAGGGAAACAGCGGAACAATCACGGCGACTTTCACCGTCCAACTGTCAGCGCCCGCGAATGGAGCGGACGTAACTTTCGACATCAGTACACAAAACAACACGGCGCTGTCCGGCAGCGACTATGTAGCCAGGAGTCTGACGAATCAGTTGATCCCCGCCGGGCAGCAAACTTTCACCTTCACCGTCACAGTCAACGGCGATACAACGGTCGAACCTGACGAGACTTTCTTCGTCAACGTCACGAACGTTTCCGGCGCAACCGTCACGGATGGTCAGGGAGTGGGAACGATTCAAAACGACGATCTTCCAACGCTCTCCATCAACGATGTCACACAGAGCGAAGGCAACGGCGCGACCACGTTCACCTTTACAGTCAGTCTCTCGTCTCCCGCACCCGCCGCCGTCACCTTCGACATCGCCACTGCGGACGGAACGGCACAGGACGGCACGCCCTCCGGCGAAGATACAGACTACGTCGCCAGAAGTCTGACGGCACAAACAATCCCCGCCGGGCAGCAAACTTTCACCTTCGATGTGACGATTAATGGTGATGCGGTCGTCGAACCCGATGAGACTTTCTTCGTCAACGTCACGAACATCAGCGGCGCAACCGCTGTAGATACTCAGGGGCTGGGCACTATCCAGAACGACGACAGTCCGCCATCGCCAATCGTCACCTCCGTCGTCGTCACACCTTCGCCCGTCACCATCAATCGCGGACAGACGCAGCAGTTCACCGCTACGGCCTTCGACCCGAGCAATCAGCCTGTCCCGAGCGCGACCTTCACATGGAGTTCGAGCAACACGGCGGTGGCGACCGTAGACAGCAATGGACTCGCAACCGGCGTCGGCATTGGAACGACGACCATCACCGCGACGACTGCGGACGGAACGGGCGGCAACATCTCAGGCACAGCCACGCTCAACGTTCAAGTTCCGCTCGTCATCAACGAGATCAACGCTGACGTTGCTGCCGACAATGTTTCGACTTCCGCCATCGAAGGCGACGCCAACCGCGACGGCGTGCGTAGTTCCGATGACGACGAGTTCGTCGAGTTGATAAATAATTCCAGCAATCCGGTGGACATCTCCGGCGTCGTCATCAGCGATTCAACATCGAATCGCTTTACCTTCCCGGCTAATACGACGTTGGCGGCTGGCCGCGCCGTCGTTATCTTCGGCGGTGGCTCGCCGCCCATCAACGATCCTGCCTTTGGCGGCTCGCTTATTCTGACAACAAGCTCGCTTGGCTTAAACGACTCCGGCAGCCCGGCTGATACCGTCACCGTCAAGCTCAATGTCGGCGGTAGTGATGTGCAGATTGCCCAAGTCGTCTACGGTGGCGCAGGGAATCCACCCGCTCCAAGCGATCAATCGCTGACACGCTCGCCTGACGCCGAGGTGGGAACGACGGGCGGCGCTTTCGTCCAACATACCTCAGCCACGAACGCAGCGGGTCGCGTCTTCTCGCCCGGCACACGCGCTGACGGAACGCCGTTTGGCTCGCCCGCGATTACGCGCATCGAAGTCTTACCAGCGTCTGCTTCAATCAACATCGGCGCGACACAAGCGTTCACCGCCACAGCCTACAGCAACGCGGGCGGTCCCGAAGTCGTTGTTCCCAACGTCTCCTTCATCTGGGATTCGAGCGACCCGACGAAAGCGACCGTCGCTCCGACTACCGGCGCAACGACCACCGCGACGGGCGTTGCTGCCGGAAGCTCCACCATCCGCGCGCAGGCGGGCGGCCAGCAAGGCACGGCCACGTTGACGATTAACGCTCCGCTGACTCTCTCGATTAACGATGTGACGCACAACGAAGGTAATAGCGGGCCGACCACCTACACCTTCACCGTCAGCCTGTCATCGGTTGCACCGGCGACGGTTACGTTCGACATCGCCACGCAGGATGATACGGCGACGGTTGCCGACAACGACTACGTGGCGAAGAGCCTGACCGGGCAAACCATTCCTGCCGGGCAGCAAACCTATACGTTCGATGTCACGGTCAACGGAGACACTAACGTTGAACCCAATGACACCTTCTTCGTTAACGTGACGAACGTCTCCGGCGCAACCATCACGGATGGTCAGGGAGTGGGAACGATTCAGAATGATGATAGTGCGCCCGCACCGGAAGCCAATCTTTCAATTACCAAGACGGATTCGCCTGACCCTGTGCCTTCGGGAGCGAATCTGACTTATACGCTGACCGTCACTAACAACAGCGCCACGACAGCAGCACAATCCGTGACGGTGACAGATAATCTGCCTGCCGATGTGGTATTCGTCTCGTGTACTTCTGTCTCCGGCAACGGCATTTGTGGCGGCTCAGGCAATAATCGCACTGTGACATTCACTTCGATTGCCGGGAGCGCCAGCGAGACTATCACGCTGGTGGTGCGTGTCCTTCATTCAGCAGCCGGTACGACAATCAGCAACACCGCATCGGTAAGTGCCACAACTTCTGACCCTGATACTGGCAACAATTCCGCAACCCAAACTACTGTCGTCACCTTGCCGCCACTCGCAATCAGTTATGTCTACGGCGGCGGCGGTGCGAACACAGGTACTCCATCCTACACAAGAGATTTCGTCGAAATCTTCAATCGCGGAACTGTCGCCATTACCCTTTCAGGGCTATCACTACAACAAGGGGCGACCACAGGCAACATAGGCGGCAATGCCGGACAAATATATTCTTTATGTCCGGGTGGAGTCGCTACCTGCACGCTCAATCCGGGGCAGTATTATCTGATTGAGACGGGAACTACCGGAACGGCAGGCGCTCCTCTTTCGGCAACGGTGACGCCGGACGATACCGGCGGCACACTCACCTTTGCCGCGACAAACGGAAAGGCTGCTCTAGTGATAGGCACTACCGGCTTAGCCTGCGGAGCGACAGCGACACTTTGCTCGGCCACGCAGCTTGCTCGTGTGGTTGATTTGGTAGGCTATGGCACAGGCACGACTCAAGCCGAAGGCAACAGTCCGACGGGTAACTTGAGCACCACGCTGGCTGCCCGGCGCAAAGCCAACGGCTGCACAGACACAAACGTCAACTCGGCTGACTTTGATATTGTCACGCCCACCGGAGCCAATGCTCCGCGCAACATGGCCTCCGCGTTGAACGTCTGCCCCTAGCAGGTAATCCCAGAAACGAAAGCGCCCGCCGTTGAGTTTAATCGATCAACGACGGGCGCTTCCCTTCTGCGAAATCTTCAACTTCAGGTTACTTCAGCGAATAACGCCGCCGAGTGGGCTGGAAGCGGAGGCGTAAAGGCGTTTTGCCATCCGTCCTGCGAGTAGGTAGGCGAGGCATCTAACATGGATGGCGATTAACGATTCCCTGCCTCTATTCTCTTGCACCCAACTCCCTCAACATCCCCTCCGCCTCATCCAGCGCAGGCTTATAACAATACGGCGGCCCATCACACCACGCCCTCTCGCGAGCCGTCTCAGCATGCTCACGCGCCGCCTCATGGTCGCCCGCATCTAGCGCGAGCCGCGCGAGAAAATTATAAATCTCCGCCTGCGCCAAGCGATACTCACAGCGATCAGCGATGGTGAGTGCTTCTTCCGCATACGCTTGCGCTTCCCGCGCGTCGCCGCACGCGCGATACCAGCGCGCCCACGCGAGTAAAATGTCTGGCTCGTGGTCAACCATATTGATGCGGCGGCAGCGCGTGAGCGCCTCGGTGAGATGTATAGTGGCGGCGTTCAGGTCTTTCCCCTCCATCACCAATGCCGCGCCTAGCAGCCATTCGGCGCGGATGATGTCGCGCTCTCCCCCATAAACGCTACGGGTATCTATCAAGGCTAAATCAAGAGCCTCCATTGCACTTTCGTAAAATGCTTTGATATCACACTTGAGAATCCCTAGGAGAGCGCGATTGGCTCGAACTACGGAAACAAGGTTTGTATTTGCCACGCCAACTCTATCGACAACATCTTGCGCAATCATCAATTCGGATGCTGCTTCATCGAAGGCAGCACGATAAGCGAGCAGCAACCCTAGCTCTAGATGCTCGACTGCTTCAGAGAACTCATTTTCTGTCTCACGGGATAATTCGATACCTCGCCTCAAGCTCTGTTCCGCTGCCATTAATTCGCCAAGGTTTTTTTGATGCTCAGCGATGTTGCCCAGCCCAATAGCTAGATTGGCCTTTTCCTGCAATTTCTCTGCAAGCTTGAATCCTGCATCGAAAAAACGCACAGCACGACGAGATTGACCCGTTAGACCATATGAGTTAGACAGCCCGTTCAGTATCCACCCTTGTGCGCTCTCGCTTTTCAACTGCGACGGGTAATCTTCGCCATCGGGAAAGAGCGCGCGCAAGAGTTCGATGCGGGTTTCGTGGGCACCAAATCTATAGAAGAGCAGTTTGTTGAGGCGATCCCGGAACAAGACCACCGCTTCATCATATCGCCCAGCGCGTGCAGTGTGATGGTAAAGTTCGATGATCGGTGCAAGGTCTTCAATGGTCTGCACCTGATCTTCATCAGGCACGGGGATCTTTGCAAAATAATCGCGCAGACGGGTATGGACGCCCATCTTGTCTGTCAGGCGGTCGTAAGCATAGCGCCGCACAATGGGATGTAGATCGTAACGATTTTGCAAAGTGTCGCGCTGCAACAACCCACGTGCCTGCAAATCATTCAGCGCCGCTTCGAGTTTCGCATCCTCGCCGGGCTTGTTGAAGAGCGCGAGCGCGTCGTAGTTCATCGGACTGCGAAACGCCGCAATTCGTGAAAGGAGGGTGCGTTCTCTTTTTGGCAGTGCGTCGTAGGACTGTTCAAGGACGTGATGCTGGCGCTGGACGAGGCCACCGTGAACGTCGTGGCGCGGCGCGGCGGCGATGTCGCCCGGCATTCGCGTGTCACGCGCAATCAATCCCGAAAGCAAGCGTAGACTTAGTGGATGATAGCCGTAGGCTTCGCACGTGGTGGCAATCTCGGCGGGCGTTCCTTTCGTCACGCCCTGCTCACGCATAAACTTCACGGCATCGTCGCGCGGCAACTCTTTTAATTCACGTTTGAGAACGCCCGCCAGCGCATCACCTGCCCGGTCTTCGAGATCGCGCACCATCAGCCGCGTGGTGAGGAGGACCTTCGCGCGCGTCGTGCCAGCGGCGATGTCAGAGAGCCACCGCGCAGCAATCGGGTCAACGCACGCACGCTCTTCTCGCGATGGCTCGGTTGTATCGTCGGGCTTATATGCCGCGTCGAGTCGCGCATATGCGCGCAGTTGACGCTCGAAGCCGTCTAGCACGAAGAGTACGCGCTTGGTCTGCAATTGCTTGCGTAGTTCCTGTGCGCGATCGTAGGTCGTCGGAAAGCGTTCAGCGTCAATCGTCGGCTGACCGCTGACGTATTTGAACGCTTCGTCAATGAATTTGGCGAACGAGGATTCACCTTCGTAGAAAGACCACCACATCACGCCATCTACTGCGAAAGCGGAGGATGATTGCGCGGCGGTCAGCACGTCGTTCTTCATCCAGTACCAGGCGAGCGCAGACTTGCCCATTCCACCCATCGCAATGAGCGCGCAGATTGGGCGTGCGTCGTCAGCAAGCCACGCGGTTAGCTCTTTGCGCTCACTCACACGTCCGGTGAAATTCGCTTGCAAGGCGTAGGGATGGACTAGGTTGGGTAATAGTTGAGCGGGCGGCTGGGTAGTTGTTGGCGATTCGCTGATGGCAGCGATGACGCGTGTGAGTTCAGAGTTCCAGTCATCAGGTTGTCTGAAATCGGCGTAAGTAAGAAGCTGCAAGCGCGCTGGCAGGTCGCAATCTTTCAGCATCAACGGAAGGAGCCGACCTTTTCTGCCGATGGGATCAAGTGTTTGCGTCACCAGCGCTTCAAATTGACTAAACTCACTTACTGTCCAGTTCGGCGTCATCACGAAAAGCGTTTTGCGGCTACGCACAGCGGCATCCGACATGTTATCAAGGCTTGGAACACCGATTTTGAAATCGCGGAAGTCTATGCAGACGCGCAAGCCTGCCGATTCGAGGCGAGGAAGCAGCCAACCTCGCACCCAATCGCTATCGCGATGGCTGTAGCTGATGAAAACGTCGTAGGTGAAGTTGGACAACGACGGGCCTCCTGCTAAAGCTGACAATCCAGCTAATGGATGAAATCGTCAGTGCTGGCAGCACCGGGAGGCCAGCAAAGATTCGACAGTCTGTTTAATCTCAACGAACCACGCCCGTCAAAGGACTGGACGCGCTGGCGTAGAGGCGCTTCTGCATGCGTCCGGCGAGATAAGCGAGGCGTCCGGCTTCGATGGCGAGGCGCATGGCGGTGGCCATCCGTGCGGAATCCTGCGCCTCGGCAATCGCGGTGTTCATCAGGACGGCGTCTGCGCCGAGTTCCATCGCAATCGCGGCGTCTGAGGCTGTGCCGACTCCGGCGTCAACGATGATGGTGGCGTCGGGAAGTTGCTCGCGCATGATGCGTAGGTTGGCGGGGTTCTGGATACCGAGTCCTGAGCCGATGGGCGCGGCCAGCGGCATGACCGCAGCACAGCCTGCGTCCAGGAGCTTCTTTGCCATAATCAGATCGTCAGTGAAGTAAGGCAGGACAACGAAGCCTTCGCTGACAAGCACGCGCGCAGCTTCGAGAGTCTGCTCGTTGTCGGGGAAGAGTGTGGTTTGATCACCGATGACTTCCAGCTTGATGAGGTCTGTCGAGAGAGCTTCGCGTGCGAGCCGCGCCGTGCGTATGGCCTCGTCAGCCGTGTAGCAGCCAGCCGTGTTCGGCAGGATGGCAAGCTGTGGATTGAGATGATCGAGGAAAGATTCAGAACTGCGGTCGAGCGGCACGCGGCGGACAGCGACCGTCACCATCTCAGCACCCGAAGCCAGATGCGCCGCCTTCATCTCGTCAAACGTGCGATACTTTCCCGTGCCGATAATCAGCCGCGACGTAAACTCGCGCCCCGCGATAATTAGTTTTCCACCCTGCGATTGAACTGCTGTTGACATAACAAGAACACTCCAGGCTTTCTTTTGATTTAACAGAGTGACTTTACAACAAAGCGGTGATGAGGACAAAAAGTGATAGGTGATGGGTGATAAGTGATAAGTGAAAAACAAAACTTCTTTCTTATCACCTATCACCCATCACCTATCACTGTCTTCAACTCCTCCGCCCACGAAGTGAACGATCTCTATGCGGTCGCCTTCGTTGATGGTGGTTTGCTGCCAGTCGGCGCGGCGGACGACCCGCTGGTTCAGTTCAACCGCGAGGCGTTCGGGCGCAAGCGCGAGGTGAAGGACTAGTTCGGCCAGTGTGATTGAAGCGGCCACATCGCGCGATTCGCCGTTGATCTCAACCAGCAAGTTTTCCGTCTTCCTTTCAAACTTCAGGCTTGATGAATGACCCGGCGCAGCTCTGCCCTGTGCCCTTTGACGGTGGCGTTGATGAGAATGGCCGCTCTGCCGGAAGTGAAGTAGGGCATCATTGCGTAGAAGGTCGCAACGCCGTCCGCCCCGGTCTTCCCGGAAAAGATCAACGGCCTGAAGCTCGACCCCAAGACCTTCAGCGTCACAAGCGCGTCCGTCACGCTCTCAAAGCCATCTCTGCCGCCCGTGACGTGGACGTTGATCTTCACAAACTCGCCCGCCACGAATTTCTTCTCATCCAGCAGGGTGAGCTGCAACTCATCAACCTGTTCAGCAACGCTGTCGTAATCGACCACCCGGCTGTAATCCACATGCTCGATTTGTGTTGGGCCGACATTTACTTCTTCTGTGTCGGCGGGCGCGACAGGCGCAGGCTTGACAGCAGGCGGAGACCGGAAAGATGACGGAGGCATGAAATCCGCGATGCTGCCAAGCTCGAAGATGTCCGACTCTTCCGGCGGCGAAGCCTCTACAGGCGCAGCCTCTTCCGGGACAGTTTTCGGGACAGTCTGTTGCGGCGCAGCCTGCGGCGGCGGCTGTTCAATCTTCTGCTCCGGCTCTGCATGTTTGGCGCGCGCGCTGGCGTCACGCCCGGTCTGTTGCTTGAGGTCTTCGATGCGTCCGGTGTGAATGGCGGCGCAGATTAGCTTGTGCTGTCGTTGGAGTCGTTCGGCGAGCTTGTTTTCATCAAACCCGTCGGCAATCAGGTCGTCGTAAGGCGTGCGCTTGCTGGCGAGGATCGTCCCCCCGACGTAGACCAGCGAGAGGATGAGCGGCGACTTCAAGCCCTTATCTTCGGTCTGGACGTGATAGACCACCCCGTCATGCTCGACATCGGTATTGAAGCCGGTAATCAATGTCTTCTGTAACCCACAAGTGGTTGACGAAAGCTCGCAAAATCGAGTTTGAAGCGGGGCGAGATTGAACAGTAGCACAGGAATTTTCAGGCGGTCAATCTCGTCATCGAAAGAGCGCCTTTCCTCTTCAAAAGCCTGCTTGACACGTTTCCTCTCATGAACTACGATGACTTTGTACCATGATTCTCAATCTCGACCTTGACGCGTTGTCGCCTGTTTACTGAAGAGGCAGGGGCTACCGAAGCGTGAAGTGTAAGTTTCCGAAGCGAGTGCGCGGATGAACGGGTTTAATCTCAAAGATTACTTGCCGATTCTGCTGATGTTCGTCGTCGCGGGGGGCTTTGCTGTCGGCAACGTGCTGCTCTCGCAGTTCGTCGGCCAGCGCAAGGCGACCCGCACGAAGCTGATGCCCTATGAGTGCGGCAAAGACCCTGTGGGTTCGGCGCGAGAGCGCTTCTCGGTCAAGTTCTACTTGATCGCCATGATCTTCATCCTCTTCGACATTGAAGTCATCTTCCTGATTCCGTGGGCAGTAGTCTTCAAACCGTTCGCGGCAGCGGGCAGCGATATGCGCCTGCTGATCTACGTCGAGATGATGCTGTTCGTCGTGCTGCTGCTCGTCGGCTACATCTACGTGGTGAAGAAGGGCGCATTCGATTGGGGCGAGCGCGCCAGAACCGAGGCGGAAGCAGAGGCGCGCGCACTCCGCGAGGCGCAGAAGCGCGAAACGGCAGACGCCGCAAAGCGTGCTGCCTGACGCTGGCGAGTCGAAAGGATTTATCAAACATGGGACTCGAACAAAAGATTGCCGAAGCATTACCGGAAGTTTTAACTACGCAGCTCGACTCGTTGATTAACTGGGCGCGCAAGTCAAGCCTTTGGCCTGCGACGTTCGGCCTTGCCTGTTGCGCCATCGAGATGATGAACGCCACTTCGTCGCGTAACGACCTGGCGCGCTTCGGCTCGGAAGTTTTTCGCGCCAGCCCGCGACAGGCGGACGTGATGATCGTTTCAGGCCGCGTCTCGCGCAAGATGGCTCCCGTCCTGCGCCGCATCTACGACCAGATGCCTGAGCCGAAATGGGTCATCTCGATGGGCGCGTGCGCCACGTCGGGGGGCGTCTTTGACAACTACGCCATCGTGCAAGGTGTGGACAAGGTTGTGCCGGTGGACGTTTACATTCCGGGCTGCCCGCCGCGTCCTGAAATGCTGATTCACGCGGTGATGATGCTGCAACAGAAAATCAGCAAAGAATCTGTGCGTGACAGGAAAGACGTGCTGGTCGAAGAGGCGCGCGAGGCCGTGCCGCCGGGCACTCTACCCGCTTCAGGAGTGTCGGCCTTAAACGAAGCAGCCGCGCAGGGGGAGCAGGAGAAAGAATGGTCGCGCCCCTACACAATCCCGTCGCGCCACGAGCGGCGACGGTCAACGTAAAACAGTGATAAGTGATAGGTGATGGGTGATAAGAGAATCCTTTTATCCCATCACCTATCATCTATCACCTATCACTGAATCATATGTCTAAAGAAATCGAGCAAGGGAACGTTGACGCGCAGGCAGAAATCACGCCGGATAGTAGTGGAACGCCGTCGCCGCTGGTGGCGGCGTTGCAGCATGCGAATGCTGCGTGGGTCGGCGAAGTTATCGAAGCCTTTGGCGAGATTACCGTGATCGTGCCGCGCGAAATGATCGCGGAGATTTGCTCGTTTCTCAAGACTTCTACGGGGCTTGAGTTCAATTTTCTCTCGGACATCTGCGGCGCGGATCGCGGCCCTGAAGAAGAGCCACGCTTTGAGGTCAACTATCACCTGTTCTCGACGACGAAGCATCATCGCCTGCGCCTGAAAGTTCTTTTGAACGACGACGACACGCATGTACCGACCGTCACGGGCATCTGGCGAACGGCCAATTGGCACGAGCGCGAAACCTTTGATTTGATGGGCATCCATTTCGACGGCCACCCGGACTTGCGTCGCATCCTGTTGCCCGACGATTGGGAAGGCCACGCGCTTCGCAAAGATTTTCCGTTGCGCGGCTATGAGCCGTACAGTTTGACGTAGTGATAGGTGATGGGTGATAAGAAATTTCTTTCATCCTATCACCTATCACTTATCACCTATCACTTGATTATGAGTGTAACGCTTCCACCGCAATTCGAGATAGTTGATCGTCCGCTGGATACGCAGATGACGATCTCTATGGGGCCGCAGCACCCCAGTACGCATGGCGTGCTGCGTCTGGAGTTGGTGTTGGATGGCGAGATGGTCGTGAAAGCCACGCCCGACATCGGCTATCTCCACACGGGGATGGAAAAGCTCTTTGAGTATAAGAAGTACCAGCAGGGTATTGTCATCACAGACCGGATGGATTACCTGAACCCTTTGGGAAACAATCTGGCTTACGTGATGGCGGCGGAGAAGCTGCTGCAACTGGAGATTCCCGAACGCGCTCAGACAATCCGTGTGCTGATGTGCGAATTGCAACGCATCGGCTCGCACCTTGTCTGGCTGGGAACGCACGCGCTCGACATCGGCGCGATGACGGTCTTCTTCTACTGCTTCCGCGAGCGCGAAAAGATTCTGAACTTAATCGAAGCAGCCTCGGGCGGACGCCTGACGCCTTCTTACTTTCGCATCGGCGGCTTGATGATGGATTTGCCTTCAGGCTTTGAGCGTCGCGTCAAACAGTTCGCGGATAAGTTCATCCATGCGGTTGACGAATTCCACACGCTGCTGACGGGCAATAAGATTTTCCAGAAGCGCACGCAAGGCATCGGCTACATTGCCGCCGAAGACGCGATTGACTGGGGTCTTTCCGGGCCGTGCCTTCGCGGGAGCGGGATTGATGTTGATATTCGCCGCACTAATCCATACACAGGTTATGAGAGGTACGACTTTGAAGTTCCCGTCGAGCAGGACTGCGATGTCTGGGCGCGCTACATGGTGCGGATGCGCGAGATGAAAGAGTCGCATAAGATCGTCGTGCAGGCGCTCGCGCGTCTGCGTCCCGGCCCTGTCAAGGCTGATGCGCCGAAGGTCGTGCTGCCTGACCGCGAAGCGATGAAGACGCACATGGACGCGCTGATACACCATTTCCTGATTGTGGCCGAAGGCTTCGACGTGCCCGCAGGCGAGGTCTATCACGCGATTGAAGCCTCGAAGGGCGAGCTTGGCGTCTACATGAAATCCAATGGCGGGCCAAAGCCTGCGCGCGTGCATTTTCGCGGCCCAAGTTTCGTCAACCTTTCGGCTCTCCCCCACATGGCCGAAGGCGAGATGGTCGCCGATGTTGTCGCCATCATCGGCTCGCTCGACATCGTGCTTGGAGAAATAGATAGATGAGGAGATAGTGATGGGTGATAGGTGATAAGAGAATCCTTTTATCCCATCACCTATCACCTATCACTAAGTTTATGTCCCAGCAATTCACACCCGATAATCCGCTGCCGCAAGGGGCGAAAGTGCCGGAGGAGATGGCCACGTTCTCGCCGGAGGTTGAGGCGGAGATTGATCGTCATCTGGCGAAGTATCCGGTGAAGCGTTCGGCTATTCTGCCCTTGATGTTCATCGTGCAGCGTGAGCGCGCAGGCTATCTCGACCCGCCGGGCGTGGCGTATCTGGCGAACAGACTCGGCGTGCGGATCACGGACATCTGGGAAGTTGCGACCTTCTACTCGATGATTAACACCGAGCCGGTCGGACGCCATCACATCCAGATTTGCAAAACGCTTTCGTGCAAGATTATGGGCGAGCCGAAGATTACCGAGCACGTTTGCAGCAAGCTGGGGATTCGTCCGGGCGAGACGACCGCTGATGGTCGCTTTACGGTGTCGCTGGTCGAATGTCTCGGCTCATGCGGAACTGCGCCGATGTTTCAGATCGGGTTTGATTATCACGAGAATCTGACGACAGAAAAAGTGGACGAGATTCTGGATGCGTTGCAGTAGCGCGCTCTTTGAGAACAACGGGATGAGTCTGAGGGGGCATCATAGCAGCCAACTCCCTGCTGGTTCAGTTTGAAATTCGGAGTCAGTATTTATCAGCTCTGAAAATTACAACTGAAACCCCTACCAAATCTGTTGAAGGAGCCTGACCATGAAAAAGATTCTCTGCTTATCCCTTCTGATCTCCCTCTGCTCGCTCGCAGCTTTAGCGCAGGAAGCGGGCAATCGCGTGTACGGCAATCAGGGAGCGCAGCAAGGCGGGGATGTCACCCGGCGTTACCCCAATTACCCGTCGACCTCGACGGATCAAGTGGTCAACGAACCGGAAAATCTGCTCGTCACGACTTATCAGTTCCTGGATGCGAAGATTCTGACGAGCCTTGAAACCAAAGAGTACGTGGTTGTTTTCGGGCTAGCGCAGGAGGCCGAGACGCTGCAAGCGGCCAACAAAAAACTGCAAGCTCAAATCGCGGCTTTCCAAACGAGTCTGGGCGCTCTGGGAATTCGCCCCGAAGACACGTATCTGGACTTTATCACCCAGAATCGCGTTTACGATTACGTGGTAAGGGGCACGACGGCGCGCGAAAAAGTATCGGGTTTTCAGATTAAGGAAAACCTGGCTGTGCGCTACACAAACCATAAGCTGCTGGATCAAATAGTGCCGCTCGCGTCGCAGGCAGGCATTTACGATCTGGTGAAAGTGGATTACATCACGGGTGATTTAAGCGCAGTACGCGCACAGATGACGACAGAGGCGCAGAAAGTTCTTAAACAAAAAGAGGCGGACTACGCAAAGCTCGGTATCAAGCTCCAGCCCGTCTCGGTAGCGGCGGAGAACTTCGACGCCTTTCAGCCTTTTGAAGCGTACAACTCTTACAAGGCTTACGAGTCGGGCACAGTAGATGATAATTACCGCGTGGTCGAACGGCGCAAGAACAGCACCTTTTACTTCGACCCGCTCCCTCCGGGGAGATTCGATCTGGTGCTGACTCCTATCGGGTTGGAGCCGCGCGTGCAATGCACCTTCTATTTGCGGGTAAAATATTTCGTCAATAGCCATACGACCGTGGTCAGGCCGGAAAAGACTGACGACAAGAAACCTTAGAGTCCTTATGCGGATTGAAGCCATCGGATGCGAGCCTCTACTTTTAGCTCGCTTCAAATCAGAAAACTCGCACACGCTCGCGGTCGCGCGTGAGTTCGGCGCTTACGATGCGTTGAAAAAAGTCCTCGACTCGATGACGCCCGAACAGGTCATCGATGAGGTGAAGAAATCCGCCCTGCGCGGTCGAGGCGGCGCGGGCTTTCCGACGGGCATGAAGTGGAGCTTCGTGCCGAAGGATTCGCCGAAGCCCAAGTACGTCGTCTGCAATGCTGACGAATCAGAGCCGGGGACGTTCAAAGATCGTTATCTGATGGAGCGCGACCCGCACATGCTGATCGAAGGCATGTTGATCGCGGCCTACGCGCTCGGCTCGAAGGCGACGTACATCTACACGCGGGGCGAGTATCGCTACCTGATAGACATCATGGATCGGGCGATTGAGGAGGCGCGTGAAGCGGGCTTCGTCGGGGAGAAAATCTTAGGCTCGGATTTTTCCTGCGAAGTCTACACGCACACGGGCGCGGGCGCTTACATCTGCGGCGAAGAGACGGCGCTCTTGAATTCACTCGAAGGCTTGCGCGGGCATCCACGCATGAAGCCTCCCTTCCCTGCCGTCGCGGGACTGTACCAGTCGCCGACCGTAGTCAATAACGTCGAGACGCTCTCAGCCGTGCCGCCGATTATCACTATGGGCAGCGAGGCATACAAAGCCTTGGGCACGGAGAAGAGCGGCGGGACGAAGCTCTGGTCTGTTTCGGGGCACGTTAATCTTCCGGGCGTATATGAACTTCCGATGGGCTACAAAGACATGGAAAAGTTCATCATGGAAGATTGCGGGGGAATCAGAGACGGGAAGAAGTTGAAGGCCGTGATTCCGGGCGGGTCGAGCGTGTACATCATGCCCGCCGAGGATATTATCGGCAAAAGCGTGCTGATGGATTACGAAGGATTGGTGGCGGGCGGCTCGATGGTCGGCTCCGGCGGCTTCATCGTGATGGACGAGACGGTTGATGTTTTTGAATCAACGAAGAATCTGACCGAGTTTTACAAGCACGAATCCTGCGGCTGGTGTACGCCGTGCAGAGAAGGCACAGACTGGCTCGTCAAAATCTTCAAGCGCATCGCGCGCGGCGAAGGCAGGCCGGAAGACGCGCAGTTAATCTTGGATTTGTGCGACAACATCGAAGGCAAATCTTTCTGTCCTCTGGGCGACGCCGCTGCGTGGCCGATTCAATCGGCGATTAAGAAGTTTCCAGAGGATTTCAAGCGGCACTTGCTGCCAATGGCCGCGCACGCGGAAGAAGGCGTCGCGGCGGATTAAAAGTGATGATAAGGATTATTGAAGTTCGCGTTCTTGATTCCTTTCGCCTGCACGTCAAGTTTTCTGACGGCGCGGAGGGCGAAGTTGATTTATCTGCTTTAGCGGGGCAAGGGGTGTTCGCGTCGTGGAGCGACCCGACGTTTTTTGAGCGCGTACAGATCGGGTCATCAGGCCGGAGTCTTGACTGGGGCGAGCAGATAGACTTATCCGCCGATTCGCTTTACATGAATCTGACCGGGAAGACCGTGCAGGAATTGTTCCCGAAACTGGCGACTGAGGAAGTGCGTGCCTGAGATTTGTCGTTTTTACGGGATTATTATCGAGATGGCATTCAAAAACCGAAGGCTTGCTAAAAGGGTTGCCGAAATGCCTTGTACATGGTGTGGATGGCAAGCAGGGCGCAGGCACGCCGCGCACATAATTGATGAAGGTGCAGAAGAAGAATGGAATGCAATTTCTCTGTGCCCAAATTGTGCAACGGTATTTGATGAGGTGGTTCGGCCAAAATTTTACAGAGCTTTGCAAGAGTATGGTTGCTTAAATTTGCCGAAGTCTTGGAGCAAGGACAACAAGATTTCTGAAGCAATAGATAAGCTACTATAACGTAGTTGGTTAGCCATTCTTCTGAAACAGAGGCGGACAATATTACCCTCTAAACGAAAGTCTTAATTGTAATGTCAGCAGAGTTAATCAAAGTAACTATCAACGGACAGGATTTTCAGGTGGCGAAGGGCGCGCGCCTGATCGATGTCTGCCGCGAGAATGCTTTCAACATTCCATCCTTCTGCTATTACGCAGACCTCGCGCTTCAGGCTTCGTGTCGGATGTGTCTCGTCAGAATCGAGAAGATGCCGAAGCTGCAAACGTCCTGCACGATTACCTGCACGGACGGCATGATCGTGACCACCGCGAGCGATGAAATTGAAAAAGCCCAGCGCGCGATGGTCGAATTCCTGCTCGCCAATCACCCGCTCGATTGTCCTGTCTGTGATCGCGGCGGCGAGTGTGAATTGCAGGAGATGGCGTTTGACTGGGGCGGACTGGAAGAGCGTTTTTCAGAGCGCAAGAACGCCATGCCGGAGAAGTATCTGTCGCCGATTGTCGCCAACGACCCGCAGCGCTGCATCCTCTGTAAGCGCTGCACGCGCGTCTGCGATGAATGGATGGGCGAAGACGCTATCGAAGCGGGCGGGCGCGGCGCAAACACCGTCATCGGAACTTACGGTGGCTGGCTCAACTGCTCGCAGTGCGGCAACTGCATCGAAGTCTGCCCGACGGGAACTCTGCTTGATGCGACCTATCGCCATCAGGCTCGTCCGTGGGAATTAGATCAAACCGTCTCCACCTGCTCGTTCTGCTCCGATGGCTGCCAGATGTCTCTAGGCTCTCGCGGCGGCGTGCTGATGCGCTCCGTAGCGCGCGACCGCTACGTTAACGGCATCAACGGCGAGTTTCTTTGCATCAAGGGTCGCTTTGGTCATCCCTTCGTTAATCACGAAGAGCGGCTAAAGACGCCGATGATTCGCTATCGCAAGGGCGGGAAATTGATTCCCGCGACGTGGGACGATGCGATCAAGTTCACTGTCTCGAAACTCGAAGAGATTGCGAACGCTCACGGCGCGTCGTCAATCGCCGTCGTCGGCAGCCCGCGCATCACGAACGAGGCGAACTACGCGCTCTACAAATTCGCGACGGAAGTCGTCGGCACGGAGAACTACACGGCGACGGATGCCTTCAGCCTCGCGCCCTTCTTCGACAACCTCGGCGGTCAACTCGCCACGCACCGCGACATTCGCCACGCGAAAACCATTTTGCTCATCGGCGGCGAGCCGGAAGAGTTGCAGCCCCTGACGGGCAGGCAGATGCGGCAGGCCGTTCGCAACGGCGGAGCGAAGCTCATCATCGTCAACAGCCGCGAGATCAGATTGAAGCAGCAGGCAACGCAGTTCATACACATTCGACCGGGCACGGAAGACGCCGTGCTGTTGGCGCTCGCCGATTCCGCGCAGGATAAACTCGCGGCGAGCAAGCTGGGCGTCGAAGCGAAAGAGCTTGAAACCCTACGCCAGACCTTGAACGATACGCATGGCGACATCGTCGTCATGTTCGGCGGCGAGTTGAGCCAGGCTGGACAGGCAATCGTCGCGCAACTTCCCTACGCTTTCGCAAGTGAGGGGCGGCGCATGCTCCTGCATCCTTTGCCCATTTACAACAACAGCGTCGGCGCACACGACATGGGATTGATGCGCGGGCTACACAACGCCGGGCAGCTTCTGGACGCGGCGGGCGACACGGTGCGCGCGATGTACATCGCAGGCAGCTTTCTTCCCGAACACCTGCACACGCGCGAAGACGCGCTCTCGAAACTGGACTTTCTCGTTGTTCAGGAACTCTTCGAGACTGAAACAACCCAATACGCAGACGTGGTCTTCCCCGCTGCATCGTTTGCGGAGACTGACGGGACGTTTACCAACAACGACGGGTTCGTGCAGCGCGTGCGCCAATCCATTCCGCCCGTTCATCAGGCGAAGCAGGACTGGATGATTACGGCGCAACTCGCTAAGGCACTCGACGTGGATTTCAATTTCCAGATGTCCGCGAGCAACGTCTTCAAGGAGATTGCCGCAAAGATTCCCGCTTACGAAGGCTTGCGCTACCCGCTCCTGAAAGACGAGACGAAGCCCGTGCAGGTCAAACACAAAATGGCTGAACGGCGCGACCTCTTGAAAGAGGCCGAAGGCTTGCGCCTCGGCGTCGAAGGAATGAGCGAGACAGCGGAGAAGATTATGGGCACGCCGGAAGTCGGCCACGAGCTATTCAAGCCGGGAACGTTGACGGGCAGAGTCCCGCAGTTTCCGCTGCTCGCTGCTGGCAATCCTGAGCCGCCCTCGGTACTGATTTCGCCGCTTTACCAAATCACGATTGGCGATAACCTGCGCCGCGTCGAAGCGGCGACGGGAGACTGAAGGGATTGCGGAAGGTGGATTGCGGAATGCAGATTTAAGAAGAGCGCCTGGTTGCTTTTTTAATCCGCATTCCGAAATCTGAAATCCGCAATTGAATTTATGGATAGTCCGGTTGTCCAAATCATTGCGAAGCTGTTGGCGATCACTGTTGCTTTCATCGGCATTCTGTTGATCGTCGCTTACACGGTGCTGGCCGAGCGGCGCGTGCTGGCGCTTATCCAGGGACGGCTGGGGCCGAACCGTGTCGGCTACGGTGGAATCCTTCAGCCTTTCGCGGACCTGCTCAAGTTTATCCTCAAGGAAGACATCGTTCCCGATAAATCAACGCGGTTCGTCTATTTCCTTGCGCCGATTGTGGCCATCATCACGGCGCTGATGACGATGATCGTCTATCCGTTTGGGCCGAACATCTCGCTCTCTTTTCTAGGCCCACTGGTCGGTTGGATTCCCTGGGCTGGACCGTATCTCAAGGAATTCGTTGACGTATATTTATCGAACTTCCCTCTGGTCATCGCTCGCTTTGATGTCGCGCTACTGTATGTGCTCGGCATCACTTCGGTCGGCGTTTACGGTATCGCGCTCGCAGGCTGGTCTTCAAACAACAAGTACAGCCTGATGGGAGGATTGCGCGCGGCCTCGCAGCTTATCTCCTACGAACTGAGCCTGGGGCTGTCTCTCATCGGCGTCATTCTGTTGAGCGGGACGCTCGATCTCTACGCCATCGTCGAGCAGCAATCGGGCTGGAACGGGCTACAGTGGAACATCTGGCGTCCCGACAGATTTCAATTCTTCGGCTTTCTCATCTATTTAATCTCGGCCATCGCGGAAACCAATCGTGTGCCGTTCGATTTGCCCGAAGCGGAAACGGAACTCGTTGCAGGATTCCACACGGAATATTCTGCGATGAAGTTTGCGCTCTTCTTCATGGCCGAGTACGTCAACATGCTGACGGTCTCGATGCTGGCGACGACGCTCTTTCTCGGCGGCTGGAACGGCCCCGGCGTCGCCGCGTTCCCCATCCTCGGCGTCTTTTATTTCCTGGGCAAGGTCATCTTTTTCCTATTCCTGTATATCTGGCTGCGCGGGACACTGCCGCGCTTTCGCTTCGACCAGTTGATGAACTTCGGCTGGAAGTTTTTGCTGCCCGTCGCCATCCTGAACATTATTTTCACGGCGACGATGGCTTACTTCAATTTATTTGGTTGAGGAAGAGACTACGGCGTGACACTTCGTTCATGCCTGTCACCTGATTGATGACTGCACTTCTTTTCATTCTGTTCGCGGGACTCGCCATCGGCTGCGCCCTTTCGATGGTGGTACAGCGCAACCCGCTCTATAGCGCGATTTCCCTGATCGGCGTCTTCATCTCGCTCGCGGCGCTCTACGTTAGCTTGGCCGCGCCCTTTATCGCCGCCGTGCAGGTGATCGTTTACGCGGGCGCGATTATGGTCCTCGTCGTCTTCGTCATCATGCTCCTGAACGTGGAAGAAGAGGAGCGCCGTCGCCTGCGCCTGCGTTTTCTTGTGCCGACGGCTGTCTTGCTCGCGGGCGTGTTGGTTGCCGAAGCAGCATTCGTCATCTACTTTGTGCAGACGGCGCAGTCGCAGCCCTTAGACCCCAGCACGTCTGAGGTCGGGCTGACCGCTTCAATCGGCACAGGATTGTTCACCACGTATCTGCTGCCGTTTGAGATTACGTCTATTCTGCTCTTGATGGCGATTGTCGGGGCGATGACGCTGGCGCGGCGCGCAACTACCGTTTCGCCGAACGCAGTAGTCATTCCCGGCTCACAGGTTTTGACCAGAAGCACGATTGATCCGCGCGACGTGGGCGATGCCACACCCGTGATAGCGCATTCAACGGCGGAGGCCGAGCGGATTCTGGGAATAGAGGAGAAGTGATAGGTGATAGGTGATGGGTGATAGGAAAGGATTTGTTTTCTCTTATCACTTATCACTCATCACCTGAATTAAAGATTATGGACGCTGTTCCGCATCTTTCATGGTATCTGGCGCTCTCCGCCGTGCTGTTCACGATTGGCGTGGTCGGCGTCATCATCAAGCGCAACGTGATTTCGATGTTCATGTGCATCGAGTTGATGCTCAACGCCGTGAACCTGACGTTCGTCGCTTTTTCGAGTTACTTCCGCGACGTGACGGGACAGCTTTTCGTCTTCATCGTCATGACGGTCGCGGCGGCAGAAGCGGCGGTCGGACTTGGCATCATCATCGCCATCTTCCGCAACCGTGAATCGCTCGACGTGGACGACGCGAATATATTGAAACTGTGAAAAGCAGCGGTCAGTGGTCAGTGGTCGGTGGTCAGTTAAAAGCTGATTGCCTCTTCCCACTGGCCACCGACCACTGACCACTGACTACTGATGATACGTTACATCATCTTTGCGCCGCTGGTTGGGGCAGCCATTAACTGGTTCGTCGGTCGGCGTGTGCGTAAGGAATCTTTTATCGGGCTGGTCGCGTGCCTGGCGGTCGGGGTCTCGACGGTCGTCGCGTTTTATCTGGCCTTCAAGAGTGGCGGCGCGCTGACGGCTGACGCCAAGCTGGGCGTTGCGCCCGTCATGGATCACCTGTGGACGTGGCTGGATGTCGGGGGCTTTCGCGCGGACTTCGGTTTCGCGATAGATCGCCTGAGCGGAATTTACGTTCTCTTCGTCACCTTCGTCGGCCTGCTGATTCACATCTTCGCTACGGGCTACATGCACGGCGACCCCGGCTTCTATCGCTTCTTCGCGTACCTGAATCTCTTCATGTTCTCGATGCTGACGTTGATTCTGGCGGACAATCTGTTGTTGATGTTCGTCGGATGGGAAGGCGTCGGGCTTTGTTCTTATTTACTGATTGGCTACTACGTTGACCGCAAGGAGGCTGGCGACGCGGCGAAGAAGGCTTTCATCGCCAACCGCATCGGCGATTGGGGCGTCATCCTCGGCATCATGCTCGTCTTCTTCCTCGTCGGTTCGATTAGCTTTTTCGACAAACCGGACGCTGGCGTGGCAAGCGCCCTGACGAAAATAGCCGCCATGCCCGCAGAGACTTTCGGGTGGGGCACGCTCTTCGCCGGGGGTATCACCACCGCCGCGATACTTCTCTTCATCGGTGCGACGGGTAAGTCCGCGCAGATTCCCTTGTTCGTCTGGCTGCCGGATGCGATGGCCGGGCCGACGCCCGTCTCTGCCCTGATTCACGCGGCGACGATGGTCACGGCTGGCGTGTACATGATCGTGCGCTGCTCCGCGATTTACACACACGCGCCGACCGCCATGTTCATCATCGCCATCGTCGGAGCGGCGACAGCCATCTTCGCGGCAACTATCGGCATCGCGCAGAACGACATCAAGAAGGTGCTGGCCTACTCGACCGTTTCGCAACTCGGCTACATGATGCTGGCGTGCGGCGTCGGCGCGTTCGTCGCCGCAATCTTTCACGTGATGACGCACGCCTTTTTCAAAGCACTGCTCTTCCTCGGTTCAGGCTCGGTGATTCACGGGATGCATCACGAGCAGGACATGCGACGGATGGGTGGGTTGAAGAAGTACATGCCGATTACGTTTGCCACGATGTTGACGGGCTGGCTCGCCATCAGCGGCATTCCCATCTTCGCGGGCTTCTTCTCGAAAGACGAGATTCTGTGGAAAACGTGGAGCGCAGAAGGTCTCGGCCCGAACGCTGGCAAAATCCTGTGGGTGGTCGGAGCAATCACAGCGCTCTTGACCGCCGTCTACATGACACGCCTGATGGTGATGACCTTCTGGGGCAAAGAGAGATTCGCCGAAGCTCATGCAGGCGGGCAGGCCGACGAAGCGCACGCGCACGCGTTTGATGAAGGAGAGAAACCGCACGACGCGCAGATGGAGTCCGCAGGCGACCGCCCGCATCACGAGCCGGGTGAGCATGTGGATGAAGCTCACGACGAGCACGACACCGCTCATGCCGGAAGCGGCCACGACGCTCACGGACACGGCCCATTTAAGCCGCACGAATCTCCGTGGACGATGACAGTGCCGCTCGTCGTGCTGGCGATTCTTTCGACGCTCGGCGGATTGGTCGGTGTTCCTTATGCTTTGAGCGGCGGGGCTATCCCAAACTATTTCGAGCACACACTTGAGCCTGTCATCGCTCGTGCGCCGGAGGGTAGTGGCCAAGCCGCGCACGCCGAAGGCGAAGTTGAAAAGACGCAGCCGACAATGAGAGAGGCCCAGCCGCACGATGGGGCATCGCCCGAGTCAGTCGGCGAAGGCGCGCAGCATGAGCCAGCGGCAGAGAGAGCGCATTCTGCCGAAGAGGTCAGTCAGGAACGACTCTTCACAGGTATCTCCGTGCTGATTGCGCTCGCTGGCATTGGCGTTGGCTGGGCTATGTTCAGGAAGAAACCGTTGCGTGAGATGCCGCGTCTTTTGGAAAACAAGTATTACGTGGACGAAGTTTACGATGCGGCGTTGATTAACCCGATCAAGACAGGATCGCGCGAGGGTTTATGGAAGATATTCGATGTCGGCGTGATTGACGGAATCGTCAACGGGCTGGGGCGCAGCATCGCGGAGATTGGCCGCGCCGTGCGTTATCTTCAGATCGGGTTCGTGCGAAGCTACGCCGCGATTATCCTGCTCGGCGCGCTCGCCATCATCGGTTACTTTACTTTCGTCATCTTCAAATCGCTGAACTGAAGTATGCAGCAATATTTGCTCACCATCCTGATTCTCCTCCCGGTCGTCGGCGCAATCGCGGCCATCGGGCACGGCTTTGTCTATAAGAAGAGCGAGTCTCATTACAAATGGATCGCGCTCGCCTTTTCGGTGGCGACGTTCGCGCTCTCGCTGCTGCTCTTAACGGGTGACACGACGGGTGGCGGCTTTCGCTTTGAACAGAACGTGCCGTGGATTAGCTCCATCGGCGCGCGCTATCACATCGGCGTTGACGGCATCAGCCTGTGGCTCGTGCTGCTGACAACGCTGCTTGTCCCAATCTCGATTCTTTCGAGTTGGACTTCCGTTACCAAGCGACAACTGAGTTACTACGTTTTCCTACTCGTGCTTGAGAGCGCGATGATCGGCGTCTTCGTCTCGCTCGACCTGCTCGTCTTCTATCTCTTCTTCGAGGCGTCGCTCGTGCCGATGTTCTTCCTGATTGGCATCTGGGGCGGCAAGGAGCGGATTTACGCGGCGACCAAGTTTTTCATCTATACGGCGGTGGGCAGCCTCCTGATGCTCGTCGGCATCATCGCGCTCTATTATGTGGCAGGCTCGTTTGATTACGTCACGGTCTTGAATGTGTTAAAGGCGGGAACGGATAAACTCGTGCCCGGCAGTCAGGCCGAAGCATTAATCTTTCTCTCGTTCGCCCTCGCGTTCTTTATTAAAGTCCCGCTCTTTCCGTTTCACACGTGGCTGCCGGACGCGCATACGGAAGCGCCGACCGCAGGCTCTGTGATTCTGGCGGGCGTGCTCTTGAAGATGGGGACGTACGGATTGCTGCGCTTCAACCTCGCGCTCTTCCCGGCATCGGCGCGCATCTTCGCCCCGTACATCATCACGCTTGCCGTCATCGGCATCATCTACGGCGCGCTCGTAGCGATGGTGCAGCCGGACGTGAAGAGGCTCGTCGCGTATTCGTCTGTCAGCCACATGGGTTTTGTCGTGCTCGGCCTCTTCTCTTTCACGGAGATGGGCATGCAGGGCGCGCTCTACCAGATGCTCAATCACGGCGTTTCGACCGGCGCGCTCTTTCTTTTCGTCGGGATGATTTACGAGCGGCGGCACACGCGCCAGATTTCCGACTTCGGGGGACTGGCGACTTCGATGCCCTGGTTCTCCGCGCTGTTCGTCATCGCGTCGCTCTCAAGCATCGGCCTGCCGCTCTTGAACGGGTTCGTCGGTGAGTTTCTGATTATGATCGGGACGTGGACATCAACTGCCGTGACGTGGCCCTGGATTGCGACGATGCTGGCAGGAACGGGCGTCATCTGGGCTGCCGTGTACATGCTCTGGATGTTGCAGCGCGTGGTCTTCGGGCGCATACAGAATCCTGAGAACGCGCGTCTCAAAGACCTCAACGCGCGCGAGGTGGGATTGCTAATCCCGCTGCTCATTCTGATGCTCCTGATGGGCGTTTTCCCTCGCCCGTTTCTTGATCGCTCACGCCAGAGCGTTGTGGAAGTTCGTGACCGCGTCGTCCGCCCACAGAGCGGCGGCACAATTGTGGAGACGAAAGAAGAACGTGAATCGTCAATCGTAAATCGTGAATAGAGAAAAGCGTTTTCGTTTATTCACGATTTACGATTGACGATTTACGATTGACGAAAGATGAAGAGAATTACCTTATTCACATTTCTGTGGGCTTCTATTTCGTGCGCGCTCGTGACGCAGGCCGTTGGGCAAGGGTCGATGGGAGCGGGTCTGCCTGAAGAGCCGCCGACCATTCAACTCAGGGGCGCGGACGGCAAGAATTACGACATAGCGAGTATGCGCGGGCAGGTCGTGCTGGTTTCGTTCGGCGCGACGTGGTGTCAGCCGTGCAAGGAAGAGTTGAAGGCGCTTGAGCAGTTGAAGAAGGAATACAGCGACAGGCCGGTCAAGTTTCTCTGGATCAGTATCGAGAGCGAGGAGGAAGTCTCCGACGGCGGGTTGCGCAGCTATGCCAAGCAACTCAAGCTCTCGTTTCCTGTCCTGCGCGACCCGGACAAGAGAACCTTCGCTCGCTTTTCGCAGAGATTGCGCCTGCCGACGATTCTCTTCTTTGACCGTGAGGGAAAACTCGTCCTCCCGAACCACGTCGGCATGGCGGCCATCCCGATTTACATGGCGAAGATGCGCGAGCGGCTAGACAAGATATTGAAGACGGAAGCCGCGACACGCCCGCGCCAGGTGGGCAATTGAAACTTTCCAGATAGGGTACGATGGATTTCACACTCGCTTTTCAAATTCCTTCACCGGACGTTAACTTCGGACTCATCATGCCGGAGTTGATTATCTGCGTCGTCGGCGTGGTGGTCATGCTGCTGGACGCTTTCGCGCGCCCCAGCCAGCGATGGATAACCGGCGGCCTTTCGCTCGCGGGTCTGGCAGCGGCAGCCGTAGCTTCCGTCGTGATGTGGACGAACTGGACGGGCACATCAACAAGCGCTTTCAACGGCATGATCGTGCTTGACGAGTTGCGTCTGAGTTTCACGCTCATCTTTCTGTTCGTCTCTGCGCTGACCATCCTGATCTCTATGGTCTGGGTGGACAATGAGAAACTCCCGGCGGGCGAATTTCACGCGCTGCTGCTCTTTGCCACCGCCGGAATGATGTTAATGGCTTCGGGCAATGATCTGGTCATCATCTTTTTGGGCTTAGAAATTCTCTCCATCGCGACTTACGTGCTGGCCGGATTCCGGCGCACGGATTTGCGCTCAAACGAATCCTCCCTCAAATATTTCATTCTCGGCTCATTCTCTTCCGCGTTTCTGCTCTACGGCATCGCACTGGTTTACGGCGGCGTCGGCTCAACCAATATCACGCAGATAGCCGATGGGCTGAATACCGCACGCTACCCGGCGCTGGTTTTCGCGGGCGCTGCGCTGATGATCGTCGGCTTTGGCTTCAAGGTCGCCACCGCGCCTTTTCATATCTGGACGCCGGACGTTTACGAAGGAGCGCCCACGCCCGTCACGGCTTTTATGGCCGCCGGGCCAAAGGCCGCAGGGTTCGCGTCATTCCTGCGCGTCTTTATCTTCGGGTTTCCATTCGTCGCCGCCGCCGGAACGAGCTACGCCGCGCAGATTAACTCGGCATGGGTGAGCGCGCTCGTGGTGATGGCGATTATCACGATGACGGTCGGCAACATCGTCGCCATCGTCCAGAACAACGTCAAGCGGATGCTCGCCTATTCTTCAATCGCGCACGCGGGCTACGCTCTGGTCGGATTCATCGCCGCAGGCGCGACCACAGGCACGGAGAGAGACAACGCGCTGGCTTCCGTAGCCTTCTACATGCTGACCTACGCGGTGATGAACCTGGGCGCGTTTGCCATCGTCACCTTGATTTCCCGCAACAATGACCGCCGCACGGAGGTCGAGGATTACAACGGCATCGGATTCCGCGCGCCTGCGCTGGCCTTTACCCTCTCGCTCTTCCTCCTGAGCCTGCTGGGGCTGCCGCTGACAGCCGGATTCATGGGCAAGGTGATGGTCTTTCGCGCGGCGCTCAATCAGGGCTTTTACGTGCTGGTTGTCATAGCCGTGCTCAACACGGCTATTTCCGCCTACTACTACCTGCGTCTCATTATCGTGATGTTCTTCCGCGAGCGCACGACCGAATGGGCGACGCCGCGTGTGCCCGCGAGCGTCGCGCTGGCTATCGTCATCGCCGTTGCAGGAGTATTCTACCTGGGACTGTTTCCCAACGGAGTGATTGACGCTTTTCAGAAAAAACCTGTAGCCGCGCAAATGAGGTAGGACAGGCATTCCTGCCTGTCGTAGCGTGCGAACAGCACGCTCCCTGATGTTTGCTAATAGATTATTCGCGCTCTATGCGCTCAACGACAGGCAGGAATGCCTGTCCTACGACAGAATGGCTTCACTTGCACAGGCCGCAGAAGAGATTAAAGCACGCTTAGGCGAGTTGTGGTTGCCGCGAATCTATCGTGAGCGTATCCTGCCGATGCGGACGCGCTCTCACCAACTGCACGTGGCGACGAAAAGGGCGGAAGTTGACATCCAGCACACTCTGCTCGGAGTAGAACTTAAAATCGGGCGGCATCGAATGTCGTGTCCCGATCTGGCGACCGCGCGCTATCTGGCGGTGTTTGCGCGCGCAGGCTGCACGGATGTCGCCGTGCCTTACGACATCAGCCGGATTTCCAGACTCGCCGATGAACTCGAATCATCATGGCATCGCATGTTATTATTAATCGAGCACGTTGCCGGGCGGCGTGAACAAAGCTTTCGCTCGCGCCTGCGTAACCTGCTCGTCACGGATGCTCGCCGCGAGATCGCGGAGGCGGGCGCAGGAACAGCTATCCCCCAGTTTAATCAGAATACCAAGCAGCGAGGGGCTTGAGAGCAAAAGACAACTCGCGCCTTACTAATTTTGAACATGGTGGATGAAATATTGCTTAACGAAAACTTACTTATTAACGAAAACATTCCGATAGACAAGCCGGAACCACTCCCATTTCCTTTCAACCAGCGCAGATTCTGTCGCTACGAACCCATCGAGAAGCGCATCGAAGAGGCGCGCGTGCTGGTCGTGGACGATCTGCTGCGCAACGAGGGCGACATCTCGGAAGTCGCCTTGAAGGAATGGGGTCGCTATGTTAAATCGAATCTTCAGCGCGAGCGCGAAATCGCTGTGCTGGCGATGGACAACATTCGGAACAACGTTGCCCGCCTCGTCAAACGCCCGGATATGCTGACCGTGCATTTCTCCGAGATTGCCGAAGCCGAAGCTGAGTTTCGCCCCGACGCGATAGTGTTGAGTGGGACGCTGCGCGATTTCGACTACTACAACCCGAATCATCTGGAAAAGTTCGGCGAGTTCGTTCGCTCGACGCAGACTCCGGTGCTGGGCATCTGCGGCGGGCATCAACTGGTCGGGATGAGTTTCGGCGCACGGATTATCACGCTGGATAATTTTGAGCAGCACGAACGCCGCGAGGGACGCCCCTTCGAGTACCAATATCGCTTCATCCGAATCACAGACCCGGACGATCCGATCTTCAAGGGCGTTCAGGATGAGGAATCAGGCGTCTGGCAGGATTACACGACCGAGGCTAACATCCTGCGCGTCTGGCAGAATCACGGGCTGCAACTGGATCGAATTCCTGAAGGCTTCAAACTAATCGCCACCGCATATCTCTGCCGCAACCAGATGATGGTCAAGCGCTCTGGCGGGCAACTCATCTACACGGTGCAATTCCATCTGGAAAAATCTTTCGAAGACTGGGATAAGCGCCGCGCCACCCGCTGGGAACACCCGAACGAATCGCGCGATGGCCGCATCATCTTCGAGAATTTCCTGCTCGAATCCCTCAAATTAAGACAAACGTAAAGAGACGCGCTGGCAAATGTGATTTTTGGAATAAAGGATTGTCGGTGATGCTCAAAGACCCGCCGCACGCTTAGGACGTGCGGCGGGTCTTTGAGCACTAATCGATGCCGCACGAAGCCCGGGGTGTGCAATCGGCGACAGAAGCGATGCTAATTGGAACCAGCGCTCATATCGCGGCCTCCTGCGACCTGTCCGGAACGAGCGCTGCTAGCGCGAATGATGAACGAAGAAAAGGCCGCAGCCTTGTTTTGATACGTTGCGCCGATGATCAGGGCCAACTGGTCTGTCACCGGCAATTTTTTGACCTGATAGGGCGCAAGCCATTTAGTTACTCTTAGTGCGCTCCTGCGATCTCGCGCAGACGTGCCGGAGCTACCGCCTTCTTTCTCCGTCCGAATAAGCTTTTCGGGGATGTCGGTTTTGCCTGTGCCAGCGGACATAGTTTCTTTGTTGGAGAAAACCTTCGAGGCGTCCGCCGCTAGCTTGTTCGCTGCAACCGTCGCAGAGGGTGCCGGATTATGGGGCTTCGCAAAATTCTCTCTCATTTCACTTGCGCCATTAATCTCTTCTGAACGACTGATGCCAGCGTCAACGCTAAAAGTATTAAGACTAAACGGTTCAGCTCCGTTCTCAGTCTCGTTTATTGCCGAGGCAAGCAGTTCTTTGGCCTTGATCAAGTCGCATCCTTGCGGCAGTTCACTTTGCTCGCGTTGTGAAACTATCGGCTCGCTGTCCCTTAACTTATTAAGGCTATCTCCCTTGCCGCACGACATCACCCCTTGCGCCGAACACTTTTTAAGTCTATATCTCCCAATAATTCGATTTAATAAATGGCCTTAATTATCGGCCCTTACCTTGTCAGACCCGCGACGCGTCGATTTTGTGGCAAAGGGCTGAATATTTTTTTTCGCGCCCTGCCGACTCACTCTAATAGATGTGCCAGATTTATCAATTGTAACAACCTTCCGACGAAAACTTTGGCAACGAACGTTAGCCGACACATGCCAGTGGTCTTCAAAAAGACTTTGTTTTACCAGCTTGGCCGACATAAACGTTCCCCGCCAGGACAGGCAGAGGCGTGCCCGTGACTGCCCGGTTTGTTCAATGATTGATTGTGCCTGCTTCCTGCCGACCGCTGAAATATCCGCCCAAAGATTTAATCTCCGGGGCTAACACTTTCAGCAGACCAACAGCCAGCAGAATTAGTAATGCCAGTCGTAGTAGAATCCGCTCAATTTTGCTGAACTTATCATTTCTGTCTTCCATCACCAGCATCTCCTCGACAATTTCTGTAAATTCCCTGTGAAGTTTGGGGAGCTACTAGTAAGACTAACGTACCGCTCATTTCGTGGCATGATATGAAAACAATGTCGTTGGAGAGAGTAGCTCTTGAGTAAAAAGGCAAAAGGAGAGGCGGAGAACCACATTAAATAAATGTGGTTCTCCGCCTCTCCTTTTGCCTTTTTACTTTTATCTTTTTACTTCGATACCGTGCCTTGCGTGGCTGGCATCAATGGCGGCACGCTCAAATCCACATCGCGCGGGACGTTCTCCATCGTTCTCTCTATCAGACGATCCACGACAGCCTTGAGATCGTTGGTTTCGCGGTAGATCTGAAGCTGCTCGTCGGCGGATGTGCCGCGCTCAAGGATGGTGTGAATGTGTTCGACCTCTTTACGCGAGCCTAAATCGTCGAGGACATCATCAACGAATTCCAGCAATTCCATAATCAGGTCGCGCACCGGCACCTCCTTCTGCTTGCCGAAATCTATCATCTTGCCGTCGAGTCCCCAGCGCACGGCGCGCCACTTGTTCTCCTGAATCAGGATTCGGCGATAGAGACGGAAGCCCAGGTTCTTGTCAATCAATTTGTAGAGCTTGGCGACGATGGCCTGAAAGAGCGCGGCGATGGCGATGGTGTCGTCAACGCGCGTCGGAATGTCGCAGACGCGAAACTCCAGCGTCGGGAAGTACGGGTGCGGGCGCACGTCCCACCAGATTTTCTTGCCGTCATCAATACACTTGGTTTTGACCAGCAGTTGGACGTAGCGCTCAAACGAGCTATAGGAATCGAAATGGTCCGGGATGTCCGTGCGCGGAAACTGCTTGAAGACTTCCGAGCGGTAAGATTTCAGTCCCGTGTTCAACCCCATCCAGAAGGGCGATGAAGTCGTGAGCGCCAGCATATGCGGCAGAAAATAACGCGCCGCGTTCATAATGTGGATGCCGCGCTCGCGGTCAGCCATGCCGACGTGAACGTGAAGACCAAAGATCAGGAGCGAGCGAGCGACGGACTGAAGCTCCTGCACCAGCACCTCGTAGCGTTCATCCTCGAATATCTTCTGATCTTGCCAGCGCGAAATGGGATGCGTGGAGGCGGCGACGATCTCCAATCCTTTACTGCGCGCGAGCATCGAGATGATACCGCGCAGGCGCGAAATATCTGCGCGCGCTTCCTGAATGTTGGCACATATCCCTGTGCCAACCTCAATCATGGATTGAATCATCTCGGGCTTGATCTGTTCGCCCAGAATCATCTTGCCTTCATCCAGAAATTCGGTGACGTGCGAACGAAGCTCTCGCGTCTCCGGGTCAACAATCTGGAATTCTTCTTCAATGCCGAGTGTGAATTGATCGAACATGATTAACTGTTTCCTCCTGCCTGTCAGGAAAGAGCGAGAGAGCAAGGATGAGGGCGAAGGGATAAGGGATGAAAGGAAAGCTTCAACACCTTGAATGCTTTTTCTTCATCCCTCATCCCTCATCCCTGCTTTTCAAGTATCCGAGCGAAGCGCCGATCACGCGCCAGTCGGGTGTTTCCCGGCGAATCTTTTCATGCACCAGATGACGCCAGGCGTTTAAGGGCGATGTCCAGGGATTATAAAGATCAAAGTGCGCTTCCCAACATCTGGTCGCGTCCCGTTCACTGTAAAGCAGGTGAAGCGCCGCGCGCCTTGTGCCGCGCTCGATAAATCCTCCGGTCGTCTGGTGGTGACGGGCGAACCACGTTGTAAACTCAGCGCGCCTTTCGAGCTTAGACTTCAGGTACGGCCATGCCAGAAAGTTCATCCCGACGCCGCCCTCACCATAGAGATTCTCGATGCGCCGCACGGCATCCCACAATTCCAGCGCGAGAAACCGCCGCACGAGAATCAAAAGCGCCTGCTGCTTATCAACGGCCAACGCATCGAAAATCGTTGCGTCTCTCGCTCCACCGTATAAGCCTTCGAGCTTGCGCGCGAGTGCCGCGCGGATAGTTTCGGGGAGCTTGTTCCACTGAAGTGCACGTTCTTCAACCTGCTCAGCCTGCATCATGGCTTGGGCAGATCACGCTCCATCAAGGCGCGGTCTTTTTCCGTCAGGCCGTGAAAACGCACGCCGACGCCTAAGCCTGGATTGCTGTAGATGACTTCGGCATTGACCACGACCTGCTGATCGTTGCTCAAAGGAATACGCAGCGTGAGCAGAGAGCCTTCGGGGATAATCGTCTGCGTGTTCATGTAGAGACCGCCGAGACCGATGTCTTTCGTGCTCGCCACGCCGGTCGCGTCAGCGCCGTTGAAAAAGACATCAACAATCAGCCGCGAGCGGTCATGCACACGCCGCTCATCCTGTCGAAGCTGCTCTCTATCGCCGAATTCATCAACCACGCCGGGATTCCCTCGCCTCTCCGCGAAACTGTTCGAGCACGCTTATTGTAACCGATTTCTAAGTGATAAGTGATGGGTGATGGGTGATAAGTAAAGAGCAGTTTTTCTCTTATCACCTATCACCCATCACTTATCACTGATTATAAAAGTCGGGACCATGCCGCCGCCGGAAGAGACGTTGGCAAGCTCTGAGGAGGAAAGCCGGGTAAAGGCCGAGCCGACCTTGCCATAGAAAAGCAGCGGGTCCAGATCAACCAGTTGCTCGCTAAACTCGACAGAGCCGTCATCCAGCAGCGCAGGAAAAACTTCTCGCGCCGTCGGCACGCGCTCCTGCACGAGATAATCGCCGTTGGCGAGCGCGCTCCGCAGTCCTTCTTCCCATGAAATTTCGTCCGTGTTCCAGCCAATATGAATCCCGTGCCCGCCGTAATCGTCATTCGGTTTAAGCACCAGACGGTCGCGCGTTCTGGTAATGAAGTCGAGCAGGTCAATCTGCTTGCCGTAATGCTCGCTCTTTTCTGCACGCACGCGGCGCGTCCAGGGAACGTGCGCGCGGATAGCTTCGCGCTCCCCGTCGGTGAACAATCGCGCGTGACGTTCGTCGGTCAGAATTGCGAACAGGGCTTTTTTGTGAACCAGCTTGGAGCGGAAGCTATTGACCATGCAGATTGCGCCTGCGCGGTAAGCGTCCAGCAGCGCCGGGCTTTCCTTCATCACCGGCAGATATTCGTTGACCAAGAGCCGCTTGTAAACTATGTCGATCTTGAAATCGGCGGCACGCAGGCGATTGTCCTTAAACTCAAGCTCTTCGGGCGAGCAGATGACTGACGGGTAGCCTTCCCCTTCAAAGAAGTCTTTGAAAAGCTCAAACTCTTTCTGCGTCGGCCTGTCTTTGAGATCGACGATGGCGATGCGCGGCGCGCTGTCGGGCTTGCGCCCTAAGTATTCCTGATGGGCGCGAAGCAGCACGTCCAGCATCATGCGCCGACCGTAGAGCGGGCGCACGTTGTAGGTCTCGGCAAAGCGGCGCATGACGGGAAGTTCGGAGAAGATATCGAAGGCCGCGTCAACGTAAGCGATTCCGGCGGGACTTTCACCGTTTAATTCAACGAAGCTGTAAGCCTCGTCAGTCAAAAACGAATCGAGGCGCGCGGTTGGAGAGACTTCCGCGTAGCCCGGATCAATGGCGACGAGTTCTTTTTCCGTCTCCGTGATGCCCAGTTCATCGAGCAGGGATTCGTCTTTGACCGCCGCGTCTTTGACTTTCTGAATTGCGCCCCAGATGGTCTCGCAGATACGCGTGATGCGCGCGAAATCGGTTTCGGTGACGAAGTGCGGGCGCAGGTAGGGCGAGAGTCGACGGCCTCCGAAGATGAGCCGCGAACGCTCCAAACCTTCGTCGAGTATGGAGCGCGAAGATTGCGCGAGATCATCCTTCGTCAACAGATCGTGGTAAAGCGTGACGGCATCGTGCAGCATAGATTCAGGCGCAATCTTCCTGCCGGGAATAAGAGATAAACGAGCTTTCGGATGGAGACTAGATTAGCACAGATTGGCGCGCACGGCGATAGAAAGGGAAGAAAGCAGTAGGCAGTAAACAGTGGGCAGGAGTAAGAAGTTGGAAGAAGCCATCAAGCAACAGCCCCGGAGGGGCGACAGAAGCCCCAGATGCGTTGCGACGTACCTTGAATTTCTGTCGCCCCTCCGGGGCTTACACGTTTATTGCTGGTTATTACCCCGGGCTTGCGCCCGGGGCTACATTCTATCGCCCCTTCGGGGCTGTTACGCGATATTGCCCTGCTTAACGGGCAGGGACAAAAGCCCCGCGCACAATCTACTTTTTCGGAACGTTCGTCTGCTCGATCTTAATCTCGACTTTCTCACGCTCGCGGACGATGCCGAGCAGAAGCCGCTGCGGATCGCCTGCCGGAAGCGAAGCCGTCCATGAAGTTCGGCCCAGTGGTTTCCCTCCCACCGATTCGATGACATCGAAGACACGAACTCCGGCGCGGGCAGCCGCGCTCTCAGGATCAACGAAGACCACCAGGACGCCTCCGCGTGCGCCAAGATGCGCGGCAGCTTTAGGCGAGAGCGCGACCGTTTCCAAGCCGCGCGTGATTGGCGGCAATTGATTCAACGACTGGACTCCCATCGCGTAGCTCTCGGCCAGTCGCATTGACCGGGCCGGATTCAGAGCTTCGCCCATCTTGACGGAGACTTCGAGCGGCTTGAGCGACGGGAACGCTTTGGGCGACATAGGGGAAGGAGGAGCAGGAACCGCCATCGGAAACGGCGTGGCCGGAGTAAAGAGAGTGTTGGGCTGTGGTGTTTGCCCGCGAAAGAATGTGAAGTTGACGGTCGCGCCGCCACCGGCTTCGTTGAGGAAGAAAGAAAAGTCTTCGGCGCTTTTCACGTCGCGGTCGTTGACGCGCACGATCACGTCGCCGGGGCGCAAGTTGGCCAGCGCCGCAGGTGTTCCGGGCGCGACCGCAGTCAAAAGCAAGCCCTGATAACTTTCCTTGAGCTTTGCGACTTCCTGCTCGGTCCAGCCGATAGAAAAGAATCTTTCCAGAGAAGTCGCCGCCACCGCTTCACCGCGCACGCCGAGCCACGGACGCGGCACGCTCGCCTGCCTTGAGCGCACGCGCCCGGCAGCGCGGCGCACAGCCGCCGCCGGAATCAAACGCGCGTTGGCCGCATCGCTCGTCTCGACGATTCCGATGGTCTCACCCGCATCGTTGAGCGCAACGCCGCCAACAATCATCGGCGAAAGGTTCTGCGCTTTAATGGTGAGATTGGCAATGTTGCCCGTCGAAGTCCGGGTAATTTCAGTAATCTTTCCTTCAATCTCGCCGACGCTGACGGAGACAGTGCCCGGTTCTTTGTTGACCGCCGCACCGATTCGCACAGGCGCGAAGAGTCGCACCCTTTGCCCGATAGCGAGCCGCTCTTCGCTGGCGTCGCGCGAGAGCGTCGCATTCAGGCCGGGGATTTTGAGAAGCGAGAGGCCGGAGCCACCATCCAGCCCAACGTATCTGGCGGCAAGCTGTTTTCCGCTCGCTTCGACCACCACGAACTCTGCACGCGATGCGGGCGGCGGGCGGACATCCCAGATTTTCGGCGAGGGTGGTGTCTGATACGACCAGGCAAAGGAAGATGCAGCCGGGGCGTAGCCCTGAGCTTCAGCTTCGGCTTCGGCCTGCGAAAGACGCGCGACGACGCTCTCGCCGTCGCCGAGGACGAACCCGGCGGTGATACTCGTCACAGCGTCGCCGGAAGTCACGAGCTTGTCGTCAACGGTGGCGACCATTTCGCCGCTGCGCCGCATCAGGACCACAGCCTTGATGCCGTTGACGCGATGCACGATGGTGACAACCTGCGGAGTCTGGCGACGCGCGGACTTCACCATCAACGTGTCGGGCTGTGGCTGAGGTGGCTGAGACGGTTTTGGAGTCTGTGCCTCGGCGCACGTGAAAACGACGCCAGCGAAGACAAGGGCGAGAGCTGATTTTTGAAGACTTCTGTAAAGCAAGATAATCCTAACTCCTCTTCCGTCAAACGCGCCCTGACTTTCGAGTTACCAGATGCCCTGAGACGCAACGGCGCGCGACGTGTTGCGCCCCATCAAATCCTGCGAACCGAAGACGACAGGCTCAAGCGTCAGCATGCGTTTCGCGCCGCTCTTGTCATCAACGAAAATCCTCATTGGCTGCGAGGCCGAGCGCACAGGCAGTTCGATGACCGGATTCATCCCGGCATTGAAAGGAGCAGCGCCGCCGGGGACAATCTGCGGCGCGGAACGAACGGCTGTGTCGTTTGAAAATACGGGAGCGTCATTCGCGCCCGGCTGAGATGCTTCACGACGAGCGACGTTTCTATTGTTACCACTTTTGCGCGAACGTGGAGTCTCAGCGGCAACGGCCACAGACCCGCTATCGCCTTTCCCGGTTATGTCAGAGGTTCGCGGCGTGGCTACAGAAGTGTTGATTGTCGTATTAGGATTGACGCCCACTTGAATGGGTTGCTGCTCCGGCAACTTGTCGGAAGCTGCGACCGTATTTTCGGTGATGGGAGAGTTGGATTTCGTTTGATTGTAAATGAGAACTCCCGCGACAAGCAGGGCGAAGGACGCCGCCAGACCGATGGCCGGGGCGCTCGCCAGAAAAGATCGCCACGAGGAACGATGATTGCCCGCCGTCTTGGCTGCACTGATGCGGGCGCGCAGGCGAAAGTCGAAATCCGGCGGGGCGTTGACAGCCCCCAGACCTCCGATTAAGCGTTTGAGTGATTGGCGCTCATCATGGAAGGCGCGGCACAGCGCGCAGACGGAGAGATGCGCTCGCGCGTCATCGCTCAGGCGCTCACTCGTCTCCAACTCTTCAATCTCAATCCGGCATGTTTGGCAGTTCATTGTTTCTCAAACTCCAACTACAAATAGGCGCTCAGCTTGTCGCGCAAAAATCCGCGCGCGCGACTGATGCGCGATTTGACCGTTCCCTCGCTCGTCTCCAAAATGTGCGCGATCTCGTCGTAGCTTTTGCCCTCGACATCGCGCAAGACCAGCGGCGCGCGATATTTTTCAGGCAGTGTGCTGATGGCTCTGGCTACAGCCGTGCGGCGCTCCGTGTCAACCATCACCACATCTTGCAGCGGATTGGCGTCGGGCGGATTAAACTCGCGCGCTTCCCCGCCTTCGGTCTGCTGGAAAAATCCCGTCAACGAAACCAGCCGACGGCGCTTTCGCTTACGCAACTCGCTAATCGCCAGATTGGTCGCAATCCGGTAGATGTAGGTCGAAAACGCATAACTCGTCTGGTAGCGTTCCGCCGCCTGATAGACGCGCACGAAAGTTTCCTGAGCGATGTCCACCGCGCCGTCATAATCGTTCAGCATGCGATAGATGTAACTCGTAATCTGGTTGCGATAGCGGCGGACGATTTCGGCAAACGCCGCCTCGTCGCCAGCGCGCGTGGCTTCTAAGAGAGCGTGATCTGATAATGGTTCTTCGGCCACGACTGTTTGCGGCACAGCCGTGCCGAAACGCAGATCATCAATTGAAGTCACCGTGCTCATTAAGGCAGGAAAGCTCTGAGCGCTCACTGTATCGAAAACCTGTTCCGAGAATCGCTTTTTCGTGTCCGGCGCATCAAGAGCGCCGCGCGCGGTCTCTCCGAAGCTGAGATTATACACCCTCTGTGGAGAAGCATCCGCCGCTTGAGATACACGCTCGTGCACCGGCGGAGTTCCTGAAAATCGAGCGATTATTTCGGATTTAACCGGAATTTGCGCTGAGAAGCTGTTTGAAAAATTACAAGCTCTCTTTGTCCCATCAGGGACAATCGAAAATAGCCCGGCAATTTATTGCCGGGCTATTTTCATGCCGTCCCTGACGGGACTTTTTCAATCAGCTTTTAAGGTCGGGTGGAAGAGGTCTGCGCTTCGGGGTTCTTGAATAGCGCATCGTCCATCTTGATGCCGTAAGTCACGCTCAGCACTCTTATTTCCTGCTTCTGCTTGCCGTCCTCGAAATAGACCGTGCGCTTGGGAAGAAGCGTGCTTTGAATGTACTGGTAGTCGTAAAACTTTCGCATGTACTTAACCGGTGTGCCGCTTGTCCCAGGCTCTTCGTATTCCAGCCACAGCACGCGATAATATTTCTGACTGATGTAGTAGCGCGTCCGACGCTTCTCTTTGTCCACCAGATCAATCACGTAGAGGTCTATGTTCTGCTGCTTGTCCTTGCCGAAAAGCGAGATAGTCGAGCCGTTCTCTTTGTAACGCAGCAGGGCGTCAATCCCGTGCCACATCTGCGAGAGAAAGTTGGAGGCGGCATCTTCGCGCGGCGTAAATGAAGAATCTTTAATCAGCCCGAAGGTCTTGCCGTCGGTGTAAACCAGAGAGTACTCCTGAGTCGGCGTCTTCTGATCCACCCGAATTTTATCCTTTTCAAAGGTCTCGCCCCGGACGAAGCGGCGTTCGTATGTACTCTCTTCGGTGCGCCCGTCGTCCGTGACGCTCGTTATTTTGCCGCGCTCCCAGCCGTTGCGCCGTATCTGGGCGAGGCCGGGGCGCGAGCCGTGAATGGCGATGACGGTCTCGACAATCTGCTCGGCGGTGTAATTCTTATCCTGCGCGTGGGCGGCGGTCGTGTTGATAAAGACAATTGCGGCCAGCAGCGTCAGAATGAGGGCAAGGTTTGTGATGCGTCGCAACACTGAAAATCACTTCTCCTTCGAGTTAATAGGGAATCTGGGAACGGCTACTATCGGGGAAAGTCAGGCCATCCGGTAAAACCAATTCTAACACAGCCTGTTGAAAAGTACGTCGCGCCGGAGCGCAGCCCGCCTGACAATTAATAAGGATGCAGAAGTATATGAGCGCAGATGCCCGGCAATGGGCAAGGAAGAAACGGCTTGAAAACTGGAATCACCTCTAGCTGGCGCGCGCGATGAGGTAGATCAAGGCACGGCTTGTATTTCCCTTCAGACGTTTCGCCCAAGAGGTCTGGAATTCAGGCCATTCGGATGAAGCGATGATGCCCCTCTCAAATATCTCAAACCCTGCGTTGCGGTATTCAGGAGCGAGGACGGAATCTATATGCTCAAGAGAGAGGGGCGGAAGCTCAAGGCGCGCTATCTCGGAACTGTCCCGCTCAGGATCAAACCCGATAACGACTTCCAGCAAAGCTCCCAACGCGCAAATGCGCCGGAGATTTCGCAGGATTTCCCCATCACCGGCGGCAACCGCGCGCAGCAGGCTGCCCCAGGGGAAATGGATGTGGACTTCATCGCCCACGTCGTTTAATTCAGTTGGGAGGTCTTCGACCGCCGCCTGTATGAACAGCACGTTCGGGAGACCACCTTTAGCCGGTTTCCGGTGAACTTTCTCGGAGACCTTCTCCAATGGTCGCGGGTTGGCGTCCACCCCTATGTAAAACTTCTGCGGGTTGCGGCGGGCGGACTGGTACACAAAGAGACCGTCTCCCGTCCCGATGTCTATCACCACCCCCTCGCCTGTAAGGGACGATAAGTTTTCGGAAGTCGTCGCCGTCGAGTTATCAGGTAGTTCTACCACGGATACGCTTTAACATTGGATTCGCCCTTTCTATGGCTTCATAGAATGAACTCGTCAACCAAAATTGTCCAACCCGGCAGGGCTGGCTCCGCTTCTGCTATCTCTCCCGCACGATAGATTGTCGGGTTGTCTGGATTGCTGGCGCGATAAACCCTCACCAATTTTTCCCGTAACACATCAACATCCCAGACCACAAGTGTTCCGCAAGCGAAATAGTCTGTTCGTTTCTTTTCAAGAGCGTGTTCGGCTTTCTCTCCATAATCGTTCTTGCTTCTCACCTCGACGGCGAAAACGGGAGCGCCTTCGAGAAAATCTCCGCCTTTTAATTCCCCGATGTAAAAGGCCGCGTCAGGACTAAAAGACTTGCGATGAGGAAGGTTGACGACAAAGCCGACATTATCCGGGAAGGCGTAGCCGGATTTCGTATCTCGTTCGTAATCATCAAGGCTGCGATAAATCTTACCGCCCGCACGACCGGACAAACCGCCAGTAGGTGGCATTTGTACAATCTCTCCATTCACTAATTCGGCCTTGCCGTTTTCCGGCACGCCATACAAATCTTCAATCGTTGCTTCAGTCCTAGTGCTCATAATGTCCCTCAGTTATTGGAGGACTATTTTACGGCTCAGCATGCATAATTAACAATGAAAGCGATGCTATTAAGGCGTCGGGTTGAATGATAGATGGTTAGGTGCGGCGGTGCATTTTATCTTTCTCTTCTAGTAACTTAGCCACCCTCCGCACGGATGCAAAATTACCGCCTTGCGCACCTGACTGTTTACTCCATTCATCAAGAAACGCATAGTAGTTTTGTATAGATGGATTGTGATTAATTCTAAGAAATTCGTATTCGACCAAGGCCAAATCTTCCAAATTTATAGTTCCCATTTCATAGAGAGTAGCAATCCTCTCGAAGTAACGGAGAAGTTTGTCTAACTTTATTTCTTCGGGCGATCCATGAAAATTAGCCGCGTCGTACTCAAATTTGCCATATTCCAATCTATAGAACATGTCAGCAGTATCGGAATCTGCTAAATGTTGATTGAAATTTTCTATGATGAACTCCGCGCGCTTCCTAATACTATCTTTACGAAGTTGCCACCAGTTGAGGAATAGACCAACGCTGGCAATTAGAAGTCCGACAGTAGCTACAACATCGCCGATTGTAAAGTTAAGCTCGATGTTCATATAGGCAGCACTTAACTTCGGATTAAACCGACAGTAGCTGGATAATATCATTAGTATGTCGTATTAGACCGCTCAATGCGGCATAATCATTCTTTGTCCCTCACCGCCAGATTGACAATTGCCCCCGCAGGCTTGTAGAGTGCACGGTTTTCCAGATGGGCAATCAAGTGAACAGTGGCAGGCGGACGTAAATTATCTCTTTCCACTCGTACTCTGTCGCACTCATTATTTGAAAGGAACTTCTGTTATGAAGAAAGTAGGAATTCTGGTTGGCCGCGAGAAGACGTTTCCGGACGCGCTGATTCGCAGCATCAATGAACGGGGCAAGGGCGACGTGGTCGCCGAATACATCACTGTGGGCGGCGTGCGCTACGACGAGGGGCGCGAGTACGACATCATTATTGATCGCATCTCGCACGAAGTCCCCTTTTATCGCGCCATGCTGAAGCGCGCGGCGCTCGAAGGAACGCTCGTCATCAATAACCCCTTCTGGTGGTCGGCTGATGACAAGTTCTTCAACTTCGCGCTGGCCAAAAAGCTCGGCGTCGCCATCCCCAAGACGGTTTTGCTGCCGCAGAAAGATTATATCCCCGGCATCGTCACGGAGAGCTTGAGGAATCTGGAATTCCCGCTCGACTGGCAGGGCATCGTTGACTACACGGGGCTGCCCGCGATTCTCAAACCCTTTGACGGCGGCGGCTGGAAGAACGTCTCGCGCGTCAACACGCTCGAAGAACTCTGGTTCGAGTATGACCAGACGGGCACGCTCTGCATGACCTTGCAGGAGTTCATCCACTTCGACCAGTTCGTGCGCTGCTACTGCATCGGGCAGGAAGAAGTGATGATTATGCCCTATGACCCGACGAAGTCTTATCTGTCGGGCGAGCAGTACATCAACAATCCGAACTACCTGACGACGGAGTTGGCCGAGCGTATCACCAACGATGTGCGAACAATCTGCCGCGCTCTGGGTTATGACATCAACACGGTCGAGTTTGCGATTAAGGATGGCGTGCCCTACGCGATTGATTTCATGAATCCTGCGCCGGATGCGGAATTAATCTCTGTCGGCGAGTTTTATCACAACTGGGTGACGAACGCCGTCACGGATATGGTCTTCAAACGTTTGGAGCAACCGCGCGAGCAGCCGCGCTATCGCTGGGATGCGATGTTGAATCCTGATTCGTCTAATCAGCCATTGCGCGCCGCCGCCGCAACAGCCGGAGCTATCGTGTCAGGAGTTGGAGAGATGATAACGGATGCGGCCTCCGCCGTTTCCGAGATCGTCGAATCGGTCGTCTCTCCGAAAGCCAAAACAACGAAAGGCGCGAAGAAAGAGAACGGCGAAACCAGGCCCAGGAAGGCCACGACCCCGCGCGCGAAGAAATAAAATATCCGTAAATCGTGAATCGTCAATAGAAACTGCTTTCTTCTATTGACGATTCACGATTTACGTGTCTTTATTCTGTTCCCGGCTTTCGTCTCGGCGTGAGGTAGCGTGAGACGAGGGCGACGCCGAGCCACGCGATGAGCGAAGAGGAAGCGAGCGACCAGCCAATGCTTTCGATTGCTTCGTCAAAGGATGGCCCCGCGAGCGCGAGCATGATGCTGGCAAGCGTCATCCGCGCGGCCAGACGGCGTGCGCGCTGCAAGTTCTGTAGCCAGCCGATGCGCCGCAGTTCCGCTCCCAGATAATCATCATCATTGTTGAGTCGCGCGTAGTATTCCGCTTCGCGCCGTGCATGGCGCGCTAACGCTTCGTCAGGCGCGATGCGCGCTGCCGCATCGTAATGATGAATGACGTGCGCCAGCTTGCCGTTTCTGAGCGCGACCTCGGCCAGCCCAATCTCCGCGCGAAAGGCGCGAGCGTTCAACTCAAGAGCGCGACCGAAGGCGCGTGTCGCCTGTGCCAACTCGCCGTACTCGTAAAAGCTCTCGCCGATGCGTGAAAGAAGCGGAGCGTCATCACCTGTGCGTCGCGCAGCCAGGCGCAGGCAGGCGCGCGAGCGTTGAAGCAGACGAGCGTCGCGCGCTGTGCCAGCTTGCGAGCGCAGGAAACGTGCGAACTCATAGAGCAGCCAGCCGTCGTGCGGAATGACCAGCAGCGCACGACGGAAGGCTTCTGCCGATTCACGCAGACGCCCGGCGGCGCGCAGTTCATTCGCAGCGAGACGAAGCAGCCGCCCACGCTCGACATCAATCGTCGAAGGGATTACACCTTCGACGCGCCTGTGACGAATCTCTTTTTTCGCGCCATGCTCAAGGTTGGAAGTTGCGCCTTCCAGGACATCCGGCGGAGCGATACGTAGCAATTCTAAATTTAGCCGCAGGGTGTGCGAGTCGGTCAGGTAATCGCGCAGTTCGCTTGAGCGCGCGTCAACCTTGTCATAGCCCAGCAGCGGAAACAAAGTCCGCACCATCTGGCGATAGGCGTTGCCGCCGGAAGCGAAGATGAAGCTGCTGCCACGACCCGAAACTTCGCTGCGATAGCGATAACGCACGCGCCCGTTTCTGCGAAGCGTCCGCACCGCACTCGTCTCCACTCGCTCGATGTCTTCAATCCCCAAACGCAGTTCGCGTCCCCTGATGAATCTGATTAGCAACGGAACAAGCCCTCTGCGCGAGAGGACGTGCCCGTCAAAGCTGATGCGGTCGGTGAAGGCCAGCAGAGGCGTGACAATCCAGGCGAGAGCGATTGCGATGAACGCAGCCAGATCATATTGAGCGCGCACGAGCAGGGCGGCGGCAAACGTCAGGAGGCACGAGACGGCCAGATAGCCTCCGGGCGAGACACGCACGCTGGCGAGTCGCGTTCGGCGCTCAGGCTGCGCGATACGCTCTTGGGCAGCTTCTACGACTGCGCCGGGAATTGCCGATTGTGTGTGGTCGCTCACTTCTTGATTTCCATTTCGGCGTCGCAGGTGACGGGCACTTCCAGAGAGAAAGTTCCGCGACGCTGCCCGCCCGGTTCAGTGTAGCGTATGTCGGCAAATTGTACGAGCAATTCGCCCAGGCAATCTCCTTCAACGCTTGAGGCGGGAAAGCGCGCGAAGTCCAGAAAGATTTGCGCCCTTTCATCCCTTGAGGCGCGCTCAAGCGCCAGCGCATCGCTGCCCTGCGGCTTCTCAAAACGCGCTATCTCACCCGTCAACCCGTCGTTGCTGTCGGTGATGGAAAGCAGGAAACGATAGGTCGCGCGGTCAGTCTCCACGACGCAGAGCCAGCGGAAAGGGTCTGCCAGCACGGGCATGGCCGCCACGCGTCCAGGCGTTTCGCCGCGCTCGGCGGATAGTTTTTGGGCGATTGCTTGAGCTTGAGAGAGCGCCGAGCGATGCGCGACTGCGAGTCCGCCCCAGTAAACTACGACCAGAGCGAGCGCGACGAGCGCAAGGCGGCTGCCCCAGGGCTGTGTGATTCGTGTGAGACGAATAATCACCAGCCCGATGATTCCCGCAATCCACAACGCGCGGACTAAATTCGGATACAGCAAGCCCCAGTTTTCGAGGCGCGCGAACAGAACGAGTCCCGTCACGACGAGCGCGAGAGCTGCCCAGACAATATTTTGCCACGTTCGCTTTGATGTCAGCAGGAAGGCCGCACCGCCAACCGTCAGCCACAGCCAGGGGTCAATGATGAAAACCAGATCGCCGTAGTACCAGTTTCCGCTCCACGGCAGGAACGGGCGCACGCCGTAGTTGTTCGTCCAATCCATCAAGGGATGAGTTGCGCTGGCGATCAAAGAAGCGACGAGCAGCCCCAGGAATCGCACGCGCGGCGGGCGCTTGCGAATTCGCGCGATGAGCAAATCAACGCCGTAGAAGAGACAGGGAATGAAAACGGCCAGCGCGAGTGTGCCGACGAAGGAATGGGTGATGCCGCGATGATGATGAAGGTAGAACCATTTGCCGCCGAGTGTGGCCAGAATGTCCAGATCGGGCGCGTTTGCCGCCAGCACGCAGGCGAATGTGGCTCCCGGCGACAAACGCTCAAGTCCGGCTTTGGCAGCGGCGAGACCAACCAGCGAATGCGTCAGATTATCCATTCAACAGTCTGGAGTCTGAAGTCTCAGGGTCTGAAGTTAACTGATCAAAAACAATTTCTTTCTTTTGACCACAGACTCCAGACTTCAGACTCCAGACATTTACATGGCTAGATTTCCCGGTAGTGGGGGCGTTGGCAATTGGGCAGAGCGCGCGGGATCGATCCTTTCCAGTTCCTCTGCGGCTTTACGCACGGCTCCTGATTCGGTTACGGGCTTGCCGTCCTTATCTTTGGCTTTGCGTGCGGCTTCGACCATCTTGAAAAGAACGTCGGCGGCCTCCTGATTCTTGCCCTGCTTTTCGTAGACAATTCCCAGACGCAGGTTAGCTGTTTCAGGGGTGATCAGCGTGCTGCCCTGCTTGGCTAAATCGGTGTAGAGGGCTGCGGCCTCGTCGTATTTGGCGTCGCCTTCTTTGGCCTGCGCGAGAGCGAATTTGGCGAGAGTGGAGATTTCCGGGTCGCCGCTCTTGGTCAGCGCGTCGAGTTCAGCCATACCTTTGGCGCGGTCGAGGCTGAGCTGGTTGGCGGCAGCGAAATAGCGCGCGTGCTCGCCGGTCGAGCCGCCATAAGTTGCGGCCACTTTCTGAAATTCCTCGACGGCTTTTTGCGCGCGTTCTTTCTCCGAGCGGAAACTGGGCGTGGTCGCACCGGGCACGGGCGTAGCGACGATGGGAGTTTCGGCCACCTTGATGGCACGACCAAGCGCCGTTCGCGCCTCGTCCGCTTTGCTTCCCCGCCAGGCCATCACAGCCCACGCGATCAGGCCAATCGCAATCAACGCCCCGATACCGTAAAGAACCTTCCGGCCTTTGCCTTCCATCTGATGGGCGGCGCGGTCAACCAGCCCCATCGTGGTATCACGAAACTTGTCGTGCTGTAGCTCGCGCGCACGCTTCTTTTTATACTTTGCCACTTCTCTTCCTCTCGCAAGAACACACAGTGAGATGCGTTCATTTACTGGTGGTTAAACCGAAAGAAACACTCTAGCGGTCGCCACAAGAGCTTGTCAAGCAAGCCTCTGGAAAGCAGTTTGACGGTGATTATGGTGCGTGTTACGCTCGCGCCGAAGAGAGGCGTAGGACAGGCATTCCTGCCTGTCGTTGAGCGCGAAAGCGCGAATATTGTTTGACTAAAATATTGATGAGTGTGCTAACGCACGCTTGGACAGGCAGGAATGCCTGTCCTACCTGGGAATATTTTGGAACAAAGAGCATTTAGAGGGTGTCTAATGGTTCGACTGTCCGAGAAGCGACCACGTTCTTCAGGGACGCTTCCCGCCGCTGGAGGACACGCGTGAGCTTCGGAGAGCCAATCGCCCTCCGCGGGCAAGAGTTGGAACAGGTTGCTGCGGCAACCTCCAGCGAGGCGCGTGCGAACGGTGAGGCGCAGTTCATTGAAAGATTACGCGCGGGCGAAGCAGCAGCCTTTGACCGGCTGGTACAGGAACGCTCAAACGATGTCTACGCCCTGCTCTACCGCATGACGGAAGATGCGGAAGAGGCGCGCGACCTGACGCAGGAGACATTCCTGCGTATCTTCCAAAGCATTGACCGCTTTCGCGGCGATGCGGATTTGAAAACCTGGATTTACCGGATTGCGATTAATCAGGCGCGCAATCGCTGGCGCTGGTGGCGCAGACGCCGCCGCGACGTGACCGTTTCGCTCGATGCCGAAAGCAGGCACGACGAGCAGCCGCTCAGCGCACGTTTAAGGTACAGCGGCATTGATCCAGAACAGGAGGCGCTCCTGCGCGAGCGCGAAACGGCCTTACGCAACGCGCTCCGCACGCTTGGTCGCTCCTATCGTGAAGTGGTCATCCTGCGCGATGTTGAAGGGTTGAGCTACGAAGAGGTCGCCGCCACGCTCGAAATCAGCATCGGCACGGTGAAGTCAAGATTATCACGCGGTCGGCAGGAACTGCGCCGCAAGATTGGAAGTTCTTTGTAAATTTAGTGGTCAGTGGCCAGTGGTCAGTTAAAAGCAAAACGCTTTTGTTCTTAACTGACCACTGACTAATGACCACTACTAAAGCGAATGGTTGACCCACCCCGGCTTCACAAAAAACTCGGTGCCAAATGGGTCAAAGTGACGAAGACGGTCTACTGAAGTGGGGAGAGCCATTGCGGTCTTTAATGCGAGCGTTGATTGAAAACGCGGCCAGCAACACCCGTTGAAACTCGGTTGCTCGCATGATAGATCAAAGATGGAGTTGCCCGCTTGGGAGGTCGCCAGTTGCTTCCTTCTAACAAAGGGAGCAGCCGGGGTCGGCCAGCCATTCGCCAAATCACAGTGGACAGTAGCCGGTGGTCAGTGGTCAGTTAAAACTGATTCTTACTGACCACTGACCACTGACCACCGACCGCTGCTTTTATGTCTTGTCAGGAGACACAACAATCGCTCTCGCTCTACGTTGACGATCAACTGGAGCTACCCGTGCGCGCCGCGTGCGACGAGCATTTGCGCGAGTGCCCTGTGTGTCGTGCTGAGTTGGCCGAAATGCGCGTCATCAGTCGCGGGCTGGCGACGCTGGTTCGTCCACAGCCTCCGATTGATCTGGCTTCATCCATCAAAGATGCGCTTGCAATCGAAGCCGCCGCGCTCAAGCGTCAGCCCGTTTTGCCCTTCAGTGTCAAACTCGCTCGCTGGCTGCGACCGCGCCTCATGCCGTACACGGTCGGCTCGTTTGCTTCCCTGCTGCTCTTCGGCGTGATGTTCAATGCGCTGCGCCCGCACATGAGAGCCTTGACGGAAGCAGCCATCGCAGCGCGCGAGGCAGACGCAGCCTCTTATAAAATCATCTCCGTGGGCACAGAAGGCCCAAGCATTTACGAGCCGCTCACGCCAGAGCTTTTTGCTGCCCAGCGCACGCCCTTCAATGGCGAGTCGCCGAGCCTCAACCCGCGCGGCGCGCTGGCAGCGCTGACCAGTTCGCGATCTCAGGGACAAGAAGACGGCGATGACATGATCGTCGTCGCGGATGTCTTCAGCAACGGCAGAGCATCGCTCGCAGATGTCGTCCAACCGCCGCGCGACCGCCGCATGTTGGACGAATTTCAAGTTGCCCTCAGGAAGAATGCCGCCTTCGTCCCCGCCTATTACGACCGTCGCCCCGAAACCATGCGCGTCGTCTTCGTCGTCCAAAAGGTGGACGTGCCGGAAAGAAATTTCTGAAAAAAGTGGTCAGTGGCCAGTGGTCGGTGGTCAGTTGAAGGCAAAAGCTCGACACTGCTTCTCGCCTGTTTTAACTGACCACCGACCACTGACCACTGACCACTGTCTCCTGCTTGACGCTTCCCTTACGAGCGTGCTAGTTTGCCGTTTCATTCACGTTATGTTCTGAATTTTACGCTCTCTCTCGCCGAGAGGTGTGTAGGAGACACACTTTGTCCACAGCGCCAGCCCTCAAACAGACGCCCTTAAACGCAACGCACCGCCGGATGGGTGGACGGATGGTTGATTTCGGCGGGTGGGATATGCCCGTTCAATACGTGGCCGGAACAATCGAGGAACACTTACGCACCCGCACGCACTCCGGACTCTTCGATGTCTCGCACATGGGCGAGATTGACGTTAAGGGAGCGGACGCCATTCCCTTCGTCAACCGTTTAGTCTCGAACGATGCGGCGAAGCTCGTTGACGGTCAGGCGCAATATTCCGCGCTGACCACGCCCGAAGGCACAGTGATTGACGACCTGCTCGTCTATCGCTTCGCGGAAGATCACCTCCTGCTCGTCGTCAACGCTTCGACAACCGAGAAGGACTGGGACTGGATAAAGTCTCATCAGAAGGACGAGCGGGTTGAGCTGCAAAACGTCAGCGCAAACTATTGCCAGCTTGCCTTGCAGGGGCCGGATGCGCTGCGCATCATGCAGACGCTCACTGAGACGCCGCTCGAAGAGATCAAGTATTACCATTTTCGCGAGGGGCACGTTGACGGGATTCCTTCCATCATCTCGCGCACGGGCTACACGGGCGAAGACGGCTTTGAGGTTTACGCAGCCGCCGACAAAGCCGCGCATCTTTGGGACAGGATTCTCGACGCCGGAAATCACGACACGCCTGAAGGCGTCCTGCCCTGCGGTCTGGCCGCACGCAACACGCTCCGGCTCGAATCCGCGATGGCGCTCTACGGCCATGAGATTACCGAAGAGACCACACTGCTCGAAGCCAATCTGGGTTGGATTTGTAAACTGAACAAAACTGATTTCATCGGGCGCGAGCGACTGGCGCAGCAAAAGGAAGCGGGAGTCAGACGGCGTCTCGTTGGATTCGAGATGACCGAGCGCGGGATTGCGCGCGACGAGCAGGAAGTCTTGATTAACGATGAACGGGTGGGGCGCGTCACGTCCGGTAGCCCCGCCCCCTACTTGAAGAAAAACATCGGCATGGCCTATGTCCCCGTCGAATTCGCAAACGAAGGCCAGCAGATTCAGATAGACGTTCGTGGCCGCGCCGTCGGCGCATCAATTGTTAAGACGCCTTTCTACAAGCGCGAAAAGAAGTCTGGGGTCTGAAGTCTGGAGTCTGGAGTCAACAGCAATTTGTTTTTGACTTCAGACTCTCCAGGCTCCAGACTCCAGACTCACAAAAGAGGAGAATTTCATGGCGAATGTTCCAGAGGATTTACATTACAGCAAGGATCACGAGTGGATCAGGGTCGAGGGCGACGTGGGCACTATCGGCATCACGGATCACGCGCAGAACTCGCTCGGCGATGTGGTCTATGTCGAGTTGCCGAAAGTCGGCGAGAGTTTCGCAGCCCACGAGTCATTCGGCTCTGTCGAATCCGTCAAGGCCGTCTCGGAGATTTTCACGCCCGTCGGCGGTGAGATTACCGAAGTCAATGAATCTTTGCAGGACGAGCCGGAGAAGGTTAACACAGACCCTTACGGCGACGGCTGGATGATTCGCGTCCGCATGAGCAATCCAGGCGAGGTTGACAGCCTCTTAAACGCCGTCGAATACGAAGACTTTACCAAAGCCGAGGAGACAGAATAAAAGTTGCGCTACATCCCAAACTCGCCGGAAGAACGCGCCGAGATGCTCAAAGTGGTCGGCCTCAATTCGGCGGAAGAACTTTTTGAGTCAATCCCGGCTGACCTCATCTTGCGCGAGCCACTGAAAACGCCCGCCGCAATTTCCGAGATGGAGCTTCTGGCAAGTTCCGAAGCGATGGCTGCTCGCAACACTGCGGCTCGCCGCCCAAGCTTTCTCGGCGCGGGAGCTTATTCGCACTATTCTCCGACCATCGTTGACCATCTCATCTCGCGCTCTGAATTTTTCACGGCCTACACGCCCTACCAGCCTGAGATTTCGCAGGGCACGCTGCAAGCCATCTTCGAGTTTCAAACTCTCGTCTGCCAGTTGACCGGCATGGATGTCGCCAACGCCTCCATGTACGACGGCTCAACCGCGCTGGCCGAAGCCGTCCTGATGGCCGAGCGCGTCACGCGCCGCAAAAAGGTGATTACTTCGGCAGCCGTCCATCCGGAATATCTGGAAGTCGTTGACACCTACGTCCAACACTACGGCGTGGACTTTCACCGCGTTGACTACGACGCACAGACCGGGCTGATTTCGGCTGAAGGCTTAAACTCTCTGGACGATCAAACGGCTGCGCTCGTCGTTCAATCTCCAAACTTTTTCGGCTGTGTCGAAGATGTCCGCGCTCTGGCCGAACGCGCTCACGCCGTCGGCGCTCTTTTGATTGTTGCTATCACGGAAAGCATTTCGCTTGGCTTCCTACGCTCGCCCGGAGCGTGCGGCGCAGACATCGTCGTCGCCGAGGGACAATCTTTCGGCGTGCCAATCTCTTTCGGTGGCCCGCTCGTCGGGTTGTTCGCCACGCGCGACAAGTATGCACGACAGATTCCCGGTCGCCTCGTCGGTGAAGCAGTTGATAAGCAAGGAAGGCGAGGCTTCGTGCTAACGCTCGCTACGCGCGAGCAGCATATCCGTCGCGAGAAAGCCACTTCCAACATCTGCACGAACGAAGGCTTGATTGCGCTCGCCGCGACTATCTATATGGAGACGATGGGCAGAAGCGGACTTCAGGAAGTGGCGGTGCAGTGCGCGCAAAAAGCTGCTTACACCGCACGCCGCATCAGCGAGTTGGAAGGCTTCTCGCTTCCCTTCTCCGCGCCGCGCTTCAACGAGTTCGTCGTCCGCGCGCCTGTCGAGGCGAAAGGGCTTCTCGCGCGCCTCGCTTCGGAGAAAAACATTACGGGTGGTCTCGCGCTCTCGCGTTACTACAAAGATAGTCCCAATGATTTCCTCGTCTGCGTGACGGAGACAAATCCGCGGCAGGAAATCGACGCGCTCGTCGAAGGCTTGAAGGATTTAACCAGCTAACAAATAAACTTAATGAGTCAATCAACCAACATCACCAAAGTCACGCCCCACGTTAGCCAGAATGAAGCCTTGATCTTCGAGCGCTCGCAGACCGGGCGCAAGGGTTATCGGCTGCCGCCGCTCGATGTTGATGAAACGCCTTTGGACGAGATTGTCCCTGCGGCGCTTCGTCGTGACGACGATCTCGAAGGTATGCCCGAAGTGAGCGAGGTGGATGTCGTTCGCCACTTCACGCGCATCTCGACGTGGAACTATTCGATCGATCTCGGCATGTACCCGCTCGGCTCATGCACGATGAAATACAACTCGCGCCTCAATGAAAAGGTTGCGCGCATCCCAGGGTTCGCTAATCTGCACCCGCTCGCGCCGGAAGAAGACTCGCAGGGCGCGCTTCAACTAATCTACGAATTGCAGCAGAGTCTTTCGGAGATTACCGGCCTCGCGGGTATATCTCTTCAACCGGCGGCGGGCGCGCACGGCGAGATGACGGGCGTGATGATTATTCGCGCCTTTATTGACGCGCGCGACGGCGCGGGCGCATCCAGTAAGCGCCGCACCATGCTGATTCCCGATTCGGCGCACGGCACGAATCCGGCTTCCGCGAATCTCTCCGGTTTCACAGTCAAAACGATTCGCTCAACCAGTGAGGGCTTCACAGACCTCGATCACCTGCGTGAGCTTTGCGCGCACGGCGATGTCGCGGGGCTGATGTTGACCAACCCGAACACGCTCGGTCTGTTTGAGAAGAACATCAAGGAAATCTGTCAGATCGTGCACGAGGCAGGCGGGCTGGTTTACATGGACGGCGCGAACATGAACGCGCTCGTCGGCGTGGCGCGTCCCGGCGACATGGGCGTGGACGTGATTCATTTGAACCTGCACAAAACCTTCTCCACACCTCATGGCGGCGGCGGCCCCGGCTGTGGCCCGTGCTGTTGCACGAAAGAGCTTGAGCCGTTTTTACCAGTCCCGCGCGTCGTCAAAGACGGTGAGAAATTCCGTCTGGACTTTGACCGCCCGCAATCCATCGGTCGCGTCAAAGCCTTTCATGGAAACTTCGGGATGATGGTGCGTGCGCTCGCCTACATCCAGACACACGGCTTCGACGGGCTGCGCGAAGCGACGGAAGCGGCGGTGCTGAACGCGCGCTACATCGCACACGGTCTCACCACGGATTACGACAAACCGTTTGAAGCCGCACCCATGCATGAGGTCGTCTTCACGGACAAGCGGCAATCACGCAAGGGCGTCCACACGCTCGACATCGCCAAGCGCCTGATTGATTACGGCTTCCATCCGATGACGATCTACTTTCCGCTGATAGTTCAGGGCGCGATGCTGATTGAGCCGACCGAATCAGTCGGACGCGCGGAACTCGATCAATTCATCGAAGCCATGCGCTCAATCGCACGCGAAGCCATCGAAGACCCGGACACCGTCATCAACGCCCCGCACACCACGCGCATCGGTCGCCTCGACGAGGCAGCGGCTGCACGAAAGCCCGTCCTTCGCTGGAAACCGAAGGAAGCCGCCAGCGCCGCTTAAAGAAACAGCAAATGTCCAGCGGGGTAGGTGTAACTTCAATGCCACAGATAAAGGGAGCAATCTACAATTCTACTCTAAGCCTTTTTCCTCAAACGGAGGAGGAAAAGGCGCTTACTCTTAATCGGACTAATTTAGGAACATTTCAAGATTCATTGCGTGCCCCGGTACACCGATGGTTTACATATCCTGCCGGATTCTCTTATAAAGCGGTTGAGGAAGCTTTTCGCTCTTATCACATCGAGCCGGGAATGACCGTCTATGATCCGTTCGCGGGGACGGGCACGACACTAGTCGTTGCCAAACAATATGGCATTAACTCATTTGGCGTAGAAGCGCATCCATTTGTCCAATTTGTCGCCCGAACCAAGCTCTTCTGGGAGTTCGATATGACAATGATCTTGCGCGATATTGACACTTTAACGTCGAGAATCCAGTCTGCCATTGAAACACGAGACCCCGACTCGATCATAGTTGAGGAGTTATTTCCCGAACTCGTATGCAAATGTTATAGCCGAGAGAAACTCTCCTATCTTTACCTATGTCGCGAAGAAATTAATGCTCTTCAGTCAGAGCATTTTCGAGATTTTGCTAAACTTGGCTTGACCAATCTGCTGCGTGTGGTGGCTGACGTTGCAACAGGATGGCCTTACATAGCTCCTAAAAAAGAGAAGCATGGAACTAAAGCAACAGTTAGCTCAAATATCGCCGAATTACTACGCAAACAACTGCGTCAGATGTATGGAGATGTGCAGGAGATTCGTCGTCTGAGTTGCCTTGGGGGGAAGTCTGAACTTATCGCAGGTGACTCGCGTCAACAGCAAGGTCGTATTGAGGCTGCGTCTGTGGATTTAGCTTTCACTTCGCCACCTTACCTAAATAATTATGATTATGCTGACCGTACCCGATTGGAAACTTATTTTTGGGGAGAAGCGACCTCTTGGGGCGATATTACGCGAAAGGTGCGCACCCGTCTTATTATGTCAGCGACCACACAAATCAGTCGAAAAGATTTTGACGAGACGTCACTGCTCAGCGAGGACTTATGTCAGACCGCACCGCACATTGCAGATGAGTTGCGCCCTAAAATTCGAGACCTTTCCCTGAAACGTCTGACCAAAGGCGGCAAGAAGAGTTATGACATTATGGTGGGAGGCTACTTTAATGATATGTTTTGCGTTATGCGAGAGACTTTTCGTACCCTCAGAGTTGGCAGCCCTTTTATACTGATTTTGGGGGATTCAGCCCCTTATGGGGTCTACATTCCAACAGATACTTATCTGGGTGAGATAGGCAAAGCCATCGGCTTTTCAAGATATGAGGTAGAAGAATTGCGTGCGCGAGGTGGGAAGTGGAAAGATAATCCGCAGCGCCACGATGTTGCGCTCAAGGAATGTATTTTAACTCTCTATAAAGATTAAGCATCATTCTTCATCCGTAGTTTCGATCTTCCATATTGCCGGATCATCTTCAGCATTTAGTATTTCTTCTTCATCAAAGTTTTCCAGAAACTCAATTGCTTCAACGATAGCTTCAAAAACATATCGCCGTGATTCGCCCAAATTGGTTTCAATTGTCACTTCTATTTGTTGTATCTCGCGCGGTGCGGCTGTGTCCAGAGTGACAGCTAAGGCTTCACGTAATTCAGGCTCAATGCCAGAGAGTAAGGCATGAGAAATTTCGTTGTAGTCCTCTTCGCTTAACCTCTGCCAGCGCCGCCATGCGGCCATAGCTTTATCTCGCTCTTTTTCCTGCCACGCAAAGTCAACACCGTATCGAGCCAGCGTATCAACGATTGTTTGGAATCCAACTTCAAAAAGGCTCACATCAAAACTTTTCATCATCGCTTTCGAGCTACCGCTCCAACTTCCTGCCAAAATCGCAATGGACTTGCGGACTGAGGGGAAAGTGCGTCGCAGACTGTAATGCGCGGTGCAAATCCAACTTCCTTTGTCACGATTATGTTTTGTATAGCGGATGTATTTTGATTCAATCAGTGCAATAGGCTGCATTCGATGATTAGCGATAACGGAATCAATATTGTACTCATTGCCTGCCGTATCTTTTAACAATAACTTCGTAGGTCTCCCTGACTTTGGATTAATACGTCCGGCGGATACAAAAACGCACCCATTGTCTTCAGCAATTGGGCGTAAAATGCGATTGACCTCCCGCTCAATTAACGCGCCGATGGCTTCACCTAATGTACTACCCGGATTTGCGACCTTGCTTGCTGTTTTCTTAACCATGTATGTTTTGCTTAGGGTGTTATTTTAACTACTTTCATTCGGAACTTTCAAAAGCGCCAGTCTTTCGACCACGCGCCCGCTCAAGAGATGTTCTTCGATTATCTCCGGCACGTCTTTGGCTCTGACCTGGGCGTACCAGATGCCGTCGGGGTAAACCAGCACTGCCGCGCCGACGGCGCAGAAGCCGACCGAGCTGCAATCGGTCAGGACGATGCTGCCTTTCGGATTCTTGCCTTTCTTCTCTTTGCCAAACAGTATCCCACGCTCCAGCAACTCACGCTCGAATGCCGTTTTGACTTCGGCGCTGCCCACAGCCGAGCAGGACGTTCCGTTGCAGACAAACACATGATGACGAATCGGCGCATAAGCCACAGGAGCCAGCGCGCAGACTTTATCTTTATTTTCGATGAATGAAATTTCGCTCATTGATTTTTCGACTTCCAGCCCATACAGGGCAATATGTCAGCCATGCTAACACGAACCGATTTTTCGAGGAAATTCGCAGGATTTTCAAGTCACCACAGTTTCGTTAATTACTTTGCCCGCGTTGCGAATCTTATTGTAATATGACTTATTGAGGGGCGACCGATTGTCATGACCGCAACGAAGGCAGTAAGCGGTCATGCAGGGGTCGCCTGATTAGTGCCCGGAAGTTGTCTGGTTTTTGATGTTTGTTTTATGGCAAGTGGTTTAGTCATACATATCGCGGCGGGCGAAGATAAGCACACCGAAGTTCTTTCGCAAGACCGTATCCGCATCGGCACAGGCGAGGATTGCGATTTGCGCCTGCGCGCTTCCTCTCTTCCGGCAGAAACTCTCGCAACCGGAATCGTGCTGGAACTGACGCGCACCAACGGTCATTATCGCATCAAGGATTTCGACTCGTCTCTGGACCTCACGCACAACGGCAAAGCTCTCTCGCTTAATTCCAAGATTAAAGATGGCGACGAGGTGCGCTGCGAGCCGGTGGGGCTGGCGCTCTCCTTCTTTCCGGTGCGTGATCTTCCGGCTCTCATCAGCCAGCGCCAGCAGACGCAGGTTGCGCCGTTTATCGAAACAGCAGCGATGGAATCCGCTGCGACCGCGCGCCGCGACGACGCCAAAGTTTTCCTGCGCGAGTTTACGAGAGAGCTTGTCCGTGAGATTAAGCCGACGACCAAGATCATCACGTTCGCCATCGCTCTCGCTCTCGTCAGCGGCATCCTGTATCTGGGCTTCGGCCTTTACAACGAGTTGCAGCGCAGCCGCCGCGCCTTCCATGAACAGGGAAAGCAACTCGCGCAGGCCGGAGAGCAAATCGCCGAGACTAACAAGCGGCTCGCGGACCTCGACAAGTCGAATCAGAACATCCTCGGTAGTATGTCGCTCGCGCCGAAGCTGCGGAGCGACTACGGTGGCGGCGTCTGCATGGTTCTCGCCAGTTACGATTTTGTCGAGACGGGCACTGGTCGTCCTCTGCGCTACCCGGAAGTGCAGACCAACGAAGACGGCACGGTCATTCAGAACGGCGACGAGCAGATGCAACTGACGCCTGAAGGCAAAGGCTCTATCGCCGAGTTCGAGTCTGTCGGCTCAGGTTTCTACGTCGGCAATGGCTACGTGCTGACGAACCGGCACGTCGCGCATCCCTGGCTGGCAGACGAGCGCGCGCAGATTCTGACCAGTTCAGTGAGGGGGCAGCCGCGTTTGAAGAAGTTGCTGGCTTACTTCCCGGACCACCAGCAGCCCGTGACGCTCAAGTTTAAGGCCGCCGCGCAACGTGACGACTTGGCTGTCTGCATATTTGACACGAAAGACGCGCCCACTGATTTGCCCACGCTGCCGCTGGACAAAAAAGATTCCGACGCCGTTGCGGTCGGAAGAACGGTGGTGCTGATGGGTTATCCGAACGGCCCCGACCGATTACTCGCGCTCAGAGACGATGCCGAAGCCTACATGATTCGCGCACGCTGCGGCGGCTCGCTGGGGTCGCTCCTGGGCTGCCTCTCGGATAAGAATCGTATTCAGCCTTTGACCACGCAGGGGAATATCACAGATTTGGACGACCATCGCGTTGTGTATGATGCGCGCACCGCTGAAGGCGGCTCGGGCGCGCCGCTGTTTGGCCAATCGGGTCGCGTCATCGGGGTCAACTTCGCCATCTTCACCGAAAATACGGCATCGAATTTCGCCGTGCCGATTCGTTATGCGCACACGCTCCTTGAGCGCGCCGGATGGGTATCGCCGGACGAGACGACGGAAGCAAACGCGAACGCCAACGAGAACACAAATCAGGCCAACCCGCGCAACAGCGCGGCGACGAACTCGTCGCGCCCGGATCGTTAGAGCGCGAGGGTCTTAAAAACTCATCTCTCCCTATTTATATTTCAGCGCGCCGGGGCCTCAGACGTTTTTGACAGAAGGCTTTGAGTCAGTATAACCTTGCGCCTTTTGTTGCTCGCGGCGGAGTCGCTTGATTGTGAGCCTTTCGTCGGAGAGCGCTAACTTTTTTTTACATTCTGGAGCACTCATCAAACTCGTGTCAGCATCGGCAGAAACAGCAGGGACAGTCGTCACGGCGAAAATCAGACCTGAGCTTTTCGTTGACAGAGGGGTGAGAAGCGTCAGTCGCACGCTGATTATCTCGGCGCTGGCGTTGATTATTCTCGTCGGCTTCGGCTTTCGCGCCGTCAAGCTGGGGGCGGAAGGTTTGAGCGAGGACGAACTGAATAAGCTGCACGCGGTCGAAGATTACCGCGCGCATGGTCTGACGGCGGCCAACGGCGAGCATCCGATGTTGATGAAAGCCCTGCTGACCGGAAGCGTCGTCGTCGCGGAATACTGGAACGCAAGCTCGATTGTCGCCAGCTATCCGTCGCTTCACATCTCAACCGAAGCGGCGCTGCGCCTGCCCGGAGTTATCTTCGGCGCGCTGACATCGCTCCTCATCTTTCTCGTCGTCTCAGAACTCTTCGGCATCGAAGTCGCTCTTATCGCCGCTGCCCTGTGGGCGCTCGATCCGAGCGGGATAGGTTTCAATCGCATCGCCAAAGAAGACACGTTCTATCTCTTCTTCTTTCTGCTGGCGAATGTCTTCTGGCTGAAAGGGCAGCGCGTCGCGGAATCCGGGCAGGGCGATTTCAAGCGTTACTACTGGGCGACGGCTGTCGCATTCGGAGCGATGCTGGCTTCAAAATACTTGCCGCACTTTATGGCCATCAGCGGCAGCTACTACTACATCTTTCAGGGCATCCCGGCGACGCGCTGGCGGATGGGCAAGAAGAAATGGCTGACCTTCTTCGCCATCGTGGGCGTCTCGTTCCTGATTTTTAACCCGACCATCCTGCTGCCCGGCACGTGGCACGAGATGAAGATTTTCGCGGGCGAGAAACGCATCGGCCACGACTCTTATGAATTCATGGGTTCACTCTATCGCAACCAGATGACGCTCTGGCTCAAAGGCTCGCCCTGGTATTTCTATTACGTCTTCATGGGCGTCAAGATTTCCTTGCCTGTCATCATCGGGTTTCTCATCGGGCTGCCACTCCTTTTTCGCAAGAGCTTAGGTGACGGAAGATTCTTTATTCTTTTCTGGCTGATGTACTGGTTCATGCCGTTTACCGTGCTCGGCGGAAAATTCACGCGCTATTTTACGATGGCGCTCCCCGTCGTGCTCATCACGTCAGCCATCGGCATACATTTTGTCGCCCGCTGGATTGCCGAACGCGTCGGCAACTTTGCTGAGAGTAATTCCGCGAAAGCTATTGTGCGCGCCTGTGTGGCGTCGCTCGTGCTGGCGTTTCCGCTCATCGCGGCGGCCAGCGTCGCTCCTTACTATCGCCTTTACACGAATGTGCTGGGCGGAGGCCGTGAGCGCGCCGGAGACTATTTCCCGCACGATGAATTTTATGATGCGCGTCTGCGCGAGGCCATGAACGAAACCGCCACGCGCGCACGCCCCAATGCCCGCGTTGCGAGCGAGACACCGGCGCTTGCGACTTATTACGGGCAGCTTGCAGGGCGCAACGATCTCGTCTCGCTCTCGCTTTCCGACAAAGAAGCGATGAAGCAGTTTGAAGTGGGAGATGTCGTCATCGTGGCGCGCGGGCGGCGCTACTTCAGCAACGAAGCCTACGTCGCTCGTCTACAGGAAGCGAGCGAGCCTGTTGCGATTGTTTCTCTCGGCGAAATTCCTGCTGTTCAAATTTATATTCTCGACGAGAGGTCGCTTGCCGCCGTTGCAGAGACGCTCAAGTGAGGCAAATTGAACGGCAACTCTTTTTCGCCTCGTTTGCATCGGAAACCGAACAAGTAGTTGAAGCTGTGACAGTTGATGAAGTGCCACACAATTACGGATTTTGGATTTCGGATTGTGGATTATAAGAGGCTTGCAGTTGTTTTTTTAATCCGCATTCCGAAATCCGAAATCCGAAATCGGATGAAGAGATGGTAGAATCGCGGCGTGCGGCATGGTGATTGCCAAGTTCAGTCCCGGTTAACGTAGGTTTCGGCTGAAACGTCCTTGAGATGCTGCGGTTTTGGGCAGGCAGATGCAGAGTTTTTGCTCCACGTGAAATTTTTGTGAGGGTATTGAAAATCCTTCAAAGATGAACATCGTTCCCTCATTACCAAGCGCGCGACGAATTGCCTGCGTTTTTTTCACTCTCCTTCTGGCCTTCTCGCCCGTCGCCCAATTCGTCTCACAGGCGCAAACCCTTCCTGCGCCTCAAGCCGAGACCCGCTCCGAACCAAATCAGGCAACACAACCCGGATTTCGTCTGGAACGCCTCCCTGTCGCGGGCGGCGCAGAGTTGTTGACCATCTTCGGGCAGTTGGATGGATTGCCGCGCGAAGGCAAAGAATCGGCTGAAGTCCCGCTCGTCAGCGTTTTGCGCGACACGCTCGGCGACGAAAACACGGACAATGATCGCCTGCGCTACGTCTGGATGCTGACCTACACGAAGCCCACCTTCGGGCAGCGCGTGGCTTCGGCAGTTCCCTTTCTCTACAGTCGCGTTGGCAACAAGAAGCGCGCAGGGAAAGAGGCGCCGCCTCCGATTATGGATTTGGCGGCAGCCGACCGCGAGGTCTGGGAAAGATTCCTCTGGACGGCGCTGCAAAACATCCTGCTCGATCCTTACGCCATGCCCGTGAAGGCTGCTTCGCGCACCTTCCGCCGCAACCTGTCTGATTACCGAAAGGCACACATCGTTCGCGCGCTCGCCATCCTCTCGCTCTACGAAGCCGAGACGGGCGCACCATCTGCTTTCACACCGACTGAAATGTCGGACATCCAATCGCGCCTTTTGCTTTCCGAAAAGACTTTCGGCGGAATCGTTGACGACATCTATTTGCAGCGCGTCTATGAGAAACAGACGACGCTGATGCGCGACCTTCGCGGCCACAACTGGGAACTCTTGCGCCAACGCGCCGAAGCCGAGGCGCTCTACTTCGAGCCATTGGAGATGCCGGACGGCAGCGCAACACACGCGATGCTCTGGGTCGCCTGCCCTGACATTGGGAAGAATCAATCGCGGCGTTTTGACGGACGCTTCCTCAATTTCAAGAATCCGTGGACGGATGCGCGGCTGCAAAACTGGAAGGGCTACACCGAGACCAGATATTTCGACGTCGACAATCACCCGGTAGAAGCGGGCACGGAAGGCGCACGCGCAGTCGAGATGATTCCGCTGGCGCTCTACGGGTTAGACTTCCCGAAGATTCCGATTCTGCTGGTTGATTTTCGTGACGCGTCGAATCCGAAGAAGCGCGAGATGTCGCGCCGCGTGCTGGAAGATGTCGCGGGCAATCTGCTTTCGCTCTCATCGTTTGCCAACATCCCTTACTTTCTCGGTCGCACCGTTTATGATTTCGTCACGAGCAAGCGTGGGATGGACATGAATCAACCCTCAAGGCTCAGGACTTACTCTCAATTAAAACTGCTGCTCTCATTAAGCGCATCGCTCGACCCCGAACTGCGCGACGAAATCAGTCGCAGGCTGGAGCGCGTCTCGCTCAACCCGCTTGAGAACGGAATGGAAGCGGAAGCACAATTGGCGCGCGACCAGTACGCGGCATTAATCGCTTATGCCAAAAGACCGGACGGCTTGCCCGCACGTCTTGACCGCGACCGTCGCTCAGAGATGATGCCGCTCAAGCACGGGCGAGCCGAACAGGTTCTCTTCCGTCTCGGCAACGTCCTGAGCTTCGGCATCTACACGCACAGGGAGAAAGCGACGCCGCAGCTACAGGCGCAACTGGACATCAAGCGGCAGCTCGCTTTCCATGAACGTTTTCTGCGTCAGGTGGCGAAGTCCAGCCCGCAGGTCGAGGTTGTCTGGAACATCGAAGACGTGCGCCGGAGTTTGCGTTTCATCGCGGAGAACGGCGCTTCGGCCAATCGCAAGGTCGCCTCGGTGGCGGCGCACATCTTCTCGCGCACGCAGGATGAAGAGGCGCGCAGCCTCTGTCTCAACGGTCTCTACCGCATCAACAACGAGACGGCCAAGAAAGAGTTGCTGCGCATCTACCGCGACCAGAAGCTCGAAGCGCGCTGGCGCACACAGAGCGTCGAATATCTTCGTCTCGCCATCAAAGAGGAGCAACGCATCGCTCCCGCAGATGCCAAAGCAATTTTGAGCGTGGTTAATGAGAATCAGTAAACACTCAGGGGTCAGGGGTCAGGGGTCAGGGGTCAGTAAATGCCGGGCGGTTTTCCGTTCACTGGCCACTGGCCACTGGCCACTGGCCACTTTTCTTCTTCTCCTGCTCGCGCATACCGCTGCTTTCGCGCAGGCGAAGCGGGTGGTGATTCTCAAGGTTGACGGGTTGCAGCCGGACATCGTTGATAGTTTCGTGCGCGAGCGCGACGAGCGAACGGGCAAGAGCAAGCTTCCCTGGATTGAGCATGTCTTCTACGGGAGAGGCGTGCGTTTGCAGAACTTTTACGTGCGCGGGATGAGCCTTTCGGGGCCTTCATGGTCAATGCTGGACACGGGACAGCATTTGCAGATTAAGGGCAACGTCGAGTATGACCGGCTCACGCTGCACACCTACGACTACCTGAATTTTCTGCCCTTCTACATTAGTAACATCGGCCAGCGCCGCGTGGATATGCCGGGCGCGGAGACGCTGGACGAGGTCGGGCTGCCGCTTCTTTTGGACGCCTACGCGCAGGACGAACGCTACATCAGCTTTCAGCTTTACCAGCGCGGGATGCGCTGGCGTACCCTGCAACACGGCGCGCAGAATCGCTTTCTCAAAAACCCGCGCGAACTCCTTGACGAGTGGACGATGGGCTTTGAAACACGCAACACCATCTTCGATCAGCTTGAGCGTGAATTGATCGAGAGATTGGACAACCCGCGTTTTCGTTACCTCGATCTATACGTTTCGGACTTCGACCATGCGGCGCATCACAACCGCGACCGCGAATCACACCTCTACGCGCTGCAAGCGTTGGACGGAATTATCGGGCGCGTCTGGACCGCGATTCAGAAGACTCCGCAGGCAGCGGACACCGCGCTCATCATGGTCTCCGATCACGGCATCAACACGGACGAGCGCGTTTACAGTCAGGGCTACAATCTGGTCAAACTGCTGGGCAGTGGCGCGGGAGGCGGCCACCACGTCATCACCAAGCGCCGCCTGATGCTGGATTATTCCATCAAAGGTTCTTACCCGCTCGTCCCGCTGATTACGACGACGACGCCCGATTCTTATTACCTGAAGGGACAAAGCACCGCGTATCCGACGGCGCTGCTCGATTTCGACGGCAACGAGCGCGCTTCGATTCACCTGCGTGACAGCGACCTCAACGTGCTGCACATTCTCTTGCAGCAGCTTCAGGACAAAAACCTCTCGCCTGCACATGAACGCGCGATGACGGATGCCTTCTTCAAGACGCTCGACGGGCGACGCGAGGAGTGGCAGTTGGAGTTGTCGCAGATGAACGAAGAGTTGGCGGCGCTGCATCGCGCGAACGTCAAACAACGCGGGATTTTAGACGAGCAGAAGAAGCTGGAAGCGCAAAAGAAGAAGGAGAAAGAGAAGAAGGGGAAAGCTCAGCCGGAAGCAGAAACGGAAGCCGAGTTGCTTCGTGGTGATGCAAAGCTGCGTCAATTCGCTCGCCTTGACTCATCCGAAACGGACGAACGTAAGTACACCGAATATGCGCGCACGCTCGCGAACCTGCTGGCGCTAAACCGTGAGAATTTCAAGCCGCGCCAGTTGAAAATCGAAGACGTGATTGCTCAGGGCGCGATGGGCAACCACAACAGCATTCATGCCCTGCAAAACTACGTGATGGGGATTGCGCCCAATGGGATTGTGCTATCCGCCGACGGCTCGCTCGACATGCAGAAGAGTTTTCAGCGGGTAAACTATTTCGCGCTGCTGCATGATGTCGCCATGCGTAACAACGTCCAGCAAGGGATTGATTCGCACCCGGTAGATTTCGTCGCCGTGCGCCTGCCGCGCGAAATGGTCGCACCGCTGCTCGAATCGGATTTACGTCCCAACAGCGATTGCTTCTGGATTTACGATGGAGAGAAGAATCAGGCGTTGATTCTTTCCCGTCAGGATGCGGCGGGGCGCTTGCTGCTGCGTTATCTTCCCATCTCTAACTTGACGCAGGACGCGGCGGGCAAAGTCCACTTTGAACGGACAGAGTGGCGTGAAGGGTTGCCCCTGAAAATCTGGGAAGACCCGCAGCTTAACGTGGCCGCAGGGGCGCGCTCCCTGTGGTTGAACGAGTGGCACACAGACCTTGAATGGTTGCGCGCGCTGCACAAAACCGAATACTCTAATGGACTCGTCGGATTGCACGAACAGCTTGCGCGCCATGAGAACGACGCGTTTAAGCAGGACGTGCCGGGGCTGACGGAAGACGAGCGCCTGCTCAGACGCTTTCGCCGGAAGCAGCGCGAGATGGTCGAAGCAGACCTGCTCGTGCTGGCGAACAACCACTGGAACTTCGACGTGCGGGGCTTTAATCCCGGCGGTAATCACGGCTCGTTCTTCCGCATCTCGACGCATTCGACCCTGATGCTCTGGGGCGGCGAGCACACAAATATTCCGCGCGCTGCGGTGGTCGAAGAGCCGTATGACAGTTTGAGCTTTATGCCGACGGTGCTGGCGCTGACGGGGCAATTGAATGACGGCCAAGTTCCCGTTCCGGTCCTGTGGGAGCGCGGCTTCCGCCGACTTCCCGGACGCATCATCAAAGAAGTTTTAGGAGGCACGGAGCGAGACCGCAGAGCCTCGCCCGTAGCTGAAGGAGTGGCGACCGCGCCTTGAAGACGATAGAAGAGCAACCAGAGGGTTACCGGCTCGACGATGAGGGGATGCTGGATGAAGTGGGCGAGTCGGAACAATCCGGCTCAAGTAGTTTTCGTCGCAAAATCATCTGGCTTCAGGGCGTCGCCTTCCTTCTTGGTCTGGCGCTTCTCGTCTACGTTATCAATCGCGTCGGCGTTCAGCCGATCTTCGATGCGCTGCTTAAGATAGGCTTCGGCTTCTTTATTCTCTTAGGCATCAGCGGCGGGCGACACGCTCTTAGAACGCTCGCCATGCGCGCCGCCGTTCCGCCGGAACATCGCCGCTTCAACTTTCGTCACGCCTTCGCCGTGCGTCTCGGCGGCGAGGCCATCAGCTTTCTCACCTTCACCGGCCCAATTCTCGGCGAAGCGACGAAAGTCGCGCTGCTCAAAAAACGCGTCCCGCTCGTCTACGGCGTCTCAGCGCTGGTCGTTGACAATATTCTCTACAATCTCTCGGTCGCGCTTTTCATCCTGAGCGGTGCGGTGGTCATGCTGCTGGCGTATGATCTGCCGACAGTCATCCGCATTGTGCTCTACGGCATCGCAGCGACGGCGACGCTTGGGATAGGAATTGCGGTCTGGGCGGCCCGGCGGCGGGTCATGCTGCTGACGTGGATCATTGACACGCTCGGACGCTTAGGTTTTCATCCAAAGGCTCTGACCTCGCGGCGCAATCATATTTCCGACCTTGAATCGCACGTCTACGATTTCTACTCGCATCGTCCCGGCTCGTTCTTCGCCATGATTGGCTTGAACCTGTTGTCGCACGCGTCGAGCGTCATCGAGGTCTACATCACGCTCAGGATGCTCGGCTACGCACCCTTCGTCCACGCGGCCTACGTGATTGAGTCTTTAACGAAGGTCATCAACTTCGCCTTCGGTTTCGTGCCCGCGACGATTGGTGTTTATGAAGGCGGAACGGAAATCATCTTGCAGACGCTCGGTTTTGCCGCCGCGACGGGCGTGACGCTCGCGCTGGTTCGCAAGGCCGGAACACTTTTCTGGACTGTGATCGGGCTTGTCATCCTGGCCTGGCGCACCGTACCGAACGCAACGCGCCGCCTGATGGACAGAAGCCCGCGTTTTAGGAAGCTTATGGACAGCCTGGTTCTCTCAAATATGTCGCACAGGCCCGCGCGCACCCTTGTCAGCATCTTCGGGATAGGCGTCGGCGTCCTTCTAATCGTCTTCACAGTGGGCTTAGCGCACGGCGTCCTGCGCGAGCGAGCGCGCCGCGAAGCCAACATCGGCGCAGAGATTATGGTGCGCGCTTCCGGCACATTTTCGATGAGCGGGACAGAGCCTTTTAGATTGCCCGCTTCACGCGCTGGAGAGTTGTTGAAAGTAGAGGGCGTGCGCGCCGCCGTCCCCATCGGCCAGAATATTCTTTCGAGCGATAGAGGCTTTGGCAGCCGCCTCGTTGACGGCATCCCGTTTGACGAGTATGCGGCTCTGACAGGTTTGACGATTAAGGAAGGAACAGCGTTTACGCCCTGCGCGTCGGACGCCCCGCCCGAATGCAAGGATCAGGCAATCGTTGATACAGTCTGGCAGAATGATCGTAAGATAAAGGTTGGCGACACGGTGCAGCTTTACGAGCGCCCGTTTCGCATCGTCGGGATTTACGAGCCACCGGGCGGCGGGCGCATCAAGATTCCGCTTGCAACGATGCAGGAACAGCTTGGTGGCGAAGACAACTGCACGGCCATTCTCGTCGCCTGCTCGAATCCTGCCGAACAGGAAACGGTGGCGGCGCGAATCCGTCAGCAGTTTCCCGACGACCAGATTATCTTCACGCGTGATTTGCCTGAGCTTTACGCCGCGAGTGTGCCTGCGCTCAACGTCTTCATCAAGGTGGTCGTCGCCATCGCATCTGCCATCAGCATGCTCGTCATCCTGCTTGCGATGTACACGACCGTGACCGAAAGGACGCGCCAGATAGGAATCCTCAAAGCTCTCGGCATGTCGAAAGCGGCCATCGCGTGGGTGATTGAGAAGGAAGCGATTGTGGTCAGCCTGCTCGGAGTGTTGGCCGGAATCCTCCTGACGCTGCTGGTGCGCTTCGCCGTGATGCGAACGACCTCGCTCGTGGTCGAGATCGAACCGTTCTGGATTGCCGTCGCTTTCGGCGTCGGACTATTGGGCGGAACAATCGGTGCGCTCTACCCTGCGCTGCGGGCGGCAAGACAGGATGCGGTCGAAGCGTTGGGCTACGAATAGCAAGTTGTCTGTGACCCTGAAAGGGTCGCATAAAATAGCCGGGGGCATCACTATCGCTTGCCCCCGGCTATTTTATTTATCCCCTTCGGGGATGGCGTGATTGAAGTAAGAGCTTCCCTCTCTTCTTCAATGCGAATACCGACTGACGAACGAAACCCTGCGATTATTCAACGCCGCGATCGCCTCCGGTGACAGTTCCTTTTTCTGCCAGAACATATCAAACCAACTGACGCGCATCTCCTTCGGCGCGCGTGCCATGAAGGCTTCGATGTCACTGATGGAACGCGGCAGAGCTTTCGTCATCCACTCCGCGCCGTTTGCCGTTACGAGCATGTCATCTTCGATGCGGACGCCGATGTTCTTGTATTTGTCGAAGGCCGAACGAATGGCGGCGATGAATTTTTCGTTCTCCGGGGTTTTGGGCAGCACGTCCAGGGCGTCCTCGCGGATGTAGATTCCGGGTTCGTTTGTGAAGACCATTCCCGGCTCAAGCGGAACGGAGCGGCCACCGACATCGTGAACGTTCATCCCCAGCCAGTGAGAGGTTCCGTGCATGAACCAGAGGCGATACTGCGGCTGCGGCGGCAGATTCTTGTTAATCGTAATCAAGCCGTCGCGGCTGGTGATGAGACCGAGTTTGAGGAGTCCGTCTTTGACCTTCTCGACCGCAGCGTTATGCACGTCGTTCGGGAAGATTGCTCCGGGACGCGTGGCGCGCGCTGTCGCTTCCTGCGCGTCGTAAACGATCTGATAAACTTCAGCCTGTTGGGGCGTGAACTTGCCGCCGACGGGGAAGGTGCGCGTCACGTCCGCAGTGTAATGCCCGTACTCTGCGCCGACATCCATCAGGAGCAAGTCGGTTGTCTTGATGCCTCCCTGCGATTCCACGTAGTGCAGGGTGGTCGCGTTCGGCCCGCAGCCGACGATTGAAGGATAGCCCCAGTGGTCTGCGTTCCTGCGCTTGAAGGTGTAGAGAACTTCGGCGTCAATCTCGTATTCCCACTGCGAGCGTCCGGCCATCGCCATCGAGCGGCCAATGGCTTCGGTCGTGATGTCAATGGCGTGCTGCAAGAGCTTCAACTCCATCGGCGATTTTCTGAGCCGCAGTTGCGTGAAAACTGGCCCGGCATTCCGCACGTTGAACCCGCTCGCCGTCTTCGCCCACTGCGTGGCGAAGGTCTGCTCCGGCCTGTACTCGCGGCTGTCGTCCTCGCGCGGCAGCAACAAATAGAGCGCGGCTTCGTCTTTCGCCATCGCCGCAAACAAGGTTTCGTACCCGGTTGGAGGCGCGCTCGTCGTCGCACCGGTGGAGGCAGAGACGGGCTGCGCTACGGGCTGAGCGGTTGACGATGTATTGGTCGTCGTGACGTTCGTGCCGGTCGCGGCGGTCGTCGCCGCTGCTGGCTGCACGGGAGTTCCGGCGACGGTCAGTTGCGACGTTTGCGGGACGGGCGGAACGACGGGCTGGACGCTTGCCGTCATCAAGAGCGCGTCATCTTTCGGACGATACGCTTGCCGGTTTCTGAGCGAGCGCATGAACGGCTCAAACTCTTTGGCTTCCCAAATCTCGCGGATGCCGGAAAGCTGCTGAGCCTCTTCCGGGCTATACATGTGCCCAGTCCATGTCTCGGCTGCCGGATCGCGTCTCGGCAGGAAGAGGACTTCGCGCGCCTGCGGATTACCCGGCATCAGGACGAGTGTTGCGCCTTTCTGATTCAGGTTCGTCAGGTAGTAAAGATTGTTTTCCTGCCTGTAATGATAGTCCACATCGTTTGTGTAAACGCGCGGCTCTGTGCTGAAGAGGACGAGGATGCTACCTTGCCCGATCTTCTCCGCGACGCGCTGGCGACGGAGGCCAAGCTCTGCCAGCCGCTCAGCCTGATTAAAGACCGGCGCGGGCGGAGCGACGCGAATCACCGGAGAGGTTTTCTCTTTATCGCCGCCTGTCGAGGCCGACGACGGCGAAAGGGTCGCGGCGGCGAGCAGGGAGACGAGAGCAACGACGGCTATCAGTTGGCGATGTGTGCGGAAGATGTTCACTGGCGTAGTCTCCTTCGAGAGCTTTTTTTGAATTTGCGGCAGGGAGCGCAAGATTAAAGAATGTCCGGCTTGTTTGCGTAGGTTAATATAACGCTTCTTTCAGAATTTGAGAAACCATACGATAAGAAGTAGACAGGATTATCAGGATTATCAGGATTAGGAAGACAAGGCTGGTTAATCCAGCTTGCTGCTTCTTCCCTTCATCCTGTCCATCCTGTTAATCCTGTCTATTTCTGCTCTTACTCATAGAGCGACGATTCGCACAGGCACGTCGCGCGTCGTTCGATTGCCGAAAAAGTCTGCGACGAAGACGCGCAGGATGTAATCTCCTTCCGGCAGTTGGGAAGTGTGCCAGTAGTCTTCCGTCGCCTCGCGGTCGCGCACGATGTTGGTGACGATGTAAGCGAAGATGGTTTCGCCCGTCGCGCCTGACTTGCTGCCTCTGGCGTAGGCGAGAGGGGCAGACCTGCCATCATCCGGCAAGCTCTCAAACGAGATGGTCACAACCGGCTCTGCGAATCCGGGCGCAGGGCTGCCATCCGGTCTGAGCACCTGATAACCGATCTTGTAGAGTCCGAGACGCCGCCGCGCAGCATTCCCATCCATCTGGTCATAAGCGCGCACCACGATTCGCACATCACCGCGCACCGTGACGGGCTTGCCCGCCGCTGGCTTATTATTCGTTGCCTTTTCCTGCTGATTGTTTTTAGCAGGTGAGACTACTACTCCAGCCCCAAGCTCTTTTCCCTCGTGGTCGAAAAGACGCACGCCGTCTTTCTCAATCACGGGAGCAACGGTGTCTTTCACGCCCGGCAATTCGAGCGCGGCCAGAGCGTTGAACTCAGAGCCTGCGCGCCCCGCGATCAGGTGAACGTGATTCTGGTTGTTGAGCGTGCCAACGGCATCGCCCGCCTTAAACTGCGCCCCGCGACGCACGCGAACGCCCGTCACTTTGCCTCCCTCGCCTCGCCGCAAGATGAAGCGCTCATCGTCGAAAGCATTGTCGTCTTGATCGCGTCCGACGCGCAGGTGGACGTAACCGAGCGTGGGGAATCGGATGTTCTCTCTCGCCCCGCCGACCCCTCCCCCGACCGAGAGCGGGCGCAGGATTTTCTCCGAACGAACAATGCGTGCCGTCTCTCCATACGCGCCGGGGATATCAAGCCCGTTATGAAACCACGCATCGCCCCCTTCTTTGATTTCGCCGCGAATCTCGCCAAACGTCGCCGCAATCTCGCGCGGGCTGTCCGGCGGAGTGTAAGGCCAACGCGGCTCACCTTGCGCGCGGAAGTCCGAAGCCTTCGCGCGGCGAGCTTCGATATTCTCTCTCGTTAACTCCACGCCCTGCGCGTCGCCTTCTCTCACAAGAGCGCGGACGAGTTGGTTGCCGGAGTCCGCGATAAGAAGCGCCCCCGCAGGCGAGAGACCGACGCCCGTCGGACGGCTCAAGCGCGCATGGTCGAGCTTTCCATCAAGCAACCCAGCACCGCTGTCACCCGCGAGCGTCGAGACCTGCGGCCAGAAGCCAAGGTGACAAACGCGCACGGCAGAACCTCCGGCATCCGAAACATAAATCGTGCCGTCGGAGTCAACAGCGACGCTCGTGGGTTCGTTGAACGAAGCTTCTTGAGGACTCCCATCGAAAACATCCTGCGCGCCTGTTCCGGCAATGGTCGTCACCTCTCCACCGACGCGCACGCGGCGCAGGCGATGATTGCCCGTGTCCGCCACCACGAGCGTTCCATCCAGATCAACGGCGATGCCGCAGGGCGTATCGAAGCGCGCTCCCTCGCCCGTCGTGGCGTCCCTGTATCCTGGCCCGTCTCCGCCTGCGAGGGTACGCACCTGACCTCCCGCGTCAATCGCGCGGATTCGATCATTGTAGGTGTCCGCGACGAAGATTGTGCCGTCCGAGGCGACCGCCACGCCGACAGGCGCGTTGAAGAGCGCCGCCGTACCGCTTCCATCGGCGAACCCTGATTTGTTCTCCGTGCCTGCGATGATTGTCACGCGCCCGCTCTGCACGTCGATACGCTTGATGGTATGCGAGCCTGTTTCTGCGACGACGAGCGTGCCGTCCGGGGCGAGCGCGATGGCAGAGGGCACGTTGAGATTTTCCGCAATCGTTCTCTTCGCTCCACCGGGAGCAAGCTGAAAGATACGCCCCGCATCTCCATCGGAAACATAAATCGCTCCGTCTCCGGCGATAGCTATACCGAACGGCTCGCCGAATCGCGCGGTATCGGTATCTCCGGCTACTGTGCGAACGGCGACGAACGGTAAACGCGGGCCGGGTGCGCGCGTGCAGGACAGCATGAGGCTGCCAGCAATAGCCATCAGACAAAGCACGAAGAGCGCAGAAGCACGCCTGCTTCGTCGCGCTTTCAACGAAACCCGTCTGCGTTTAGTTTGCCATTGAGATGAAATCTTAGACTCTTGAGTTGAGATAGCTTTTCTCTGTGCCCCCTCTGCGTTCTCTGTGTCTCTATGGTGAAATCTCTACCCGCCTCACACTCAACTGAAATCCCCCTGATTCTGCCCTCCCCCTCCATCCGAAAGCAAACAGAGATTGAGTGTTCAGCCCCGTTCGGCGTATGCTATGCGCCATGAGCACACCTACTCCTATAGACATGAATGACGACGACGACCACAAGGTTATTGATATTAGCCCGCCGAAGCCGAAGCCCCGCCGCAAACTGATCTGGATCATCGTGGCTGCGGTCGCGCTCATCTTCATCCTGCTGCGCTCGGTCTCAATCTATATCTCCGCGCTCTGGTTCGACTCGCTCGGCTATTCCTCCGTCTACTGGTACATCTTTCGCACCAAGCTGCTCGTCTTCCTGATCTTCGCCGTCCTGACCATCCTGATTCTTCGCACCGCCTTCTGGTTAATCGAACGCACCTTCTCAACCAGCGCACTCGAACGCCGCACCATCATCGTCAACAATCAATCCGTGACCATCAATCCGGGGCGGCTGTTTCGCCCTGTGGCGTGGGTGGTGGCGATTATCGCCGGGTTGATTGTCGGACTCGGAATGAAAGACGGCTGGCGCGAACTCTCTCTTTATCTGAACCAACCGGCGGCCACGATCCCCGATCCGATTTTCAACAAGCCGCTCGGCTTTTATCTCTTCTCGCTGCCCGTTCACCAGATGATCAGCGGCTGGTTGATGACGCTCGCGGTCATCATCCTCATCGCGACGATTCTCTTTGCCGTTCTCTCCGCCACGCAGAAACAAGCGACCAAAGCCGCCACCGAAGCGATGCGCCGGACGGGTTATGCGGCGGCCTCCTTCTCGCTCGCGGCTTTTCTGATACTGCTCGCATGGCGCGTCTATCTCACGCGCTACCCGTATCTCTGGCAGGATCATCAATCGTTCTCCGGCGTCACTTACACGGAAGCCAATCATTACCTGCCGGGTTTAACGATTGTCGCCATCACCATCATCGTCGCCGCCGTCGTCGTCGTCGTCAACGCGCTCACCAAGCGAAAGCTGCGTTTTATCGTTGGCGCGCTCATTCTTCCCGCGCTTGTTTACGTCGTCGCAGGAATGCTGATTCCCGCTTACGTCCAGAGTTTCGTCGTCAAACCGAACGAGCTTGGGAAAGAGACGCCCTACATCGAGCACAACATCAACTGGACGCGCAAGGGCTTCGGGCTAGACCGCATCGAGATGCGCGACTTTGAAGCAGAGCCTTCGATTGCGGGGCTGAACATTGAAAACAATCGCCCGACGCTCGACAACATACGCCTCTGGCACTGGCCCGCCTTGCAGGACACACTGCGCCAGATTCAGGAGATTCGCACCTATTACGATTTTGGAGACGTGGACATTGACCGCTACAAGATCGGCGGGCAGACGCGCCAAATGATGCTCGCTACACGCGAGCTTGATGTCAGCAAACTCCCCGAACAATCGCGCACGTGGATTAACGAAAAATTGATCTACACGCACGGCTACGGCGTGACGATGAACACGGCCAATGAATTTACGCCCGAAGGCATGCCGCGTTTCATTCTCTCGAACATGCCGGTCGAATCGAGCGCGCCCGAAGATATTAAGCTAACGCGCCCGGAAATCTATTTCGGACAGAAGACGACGACGGACGTTTACGTCAAGACGAAACAGCAGGAGTTCAATTACCCGCAGGGCGAATCGGCCACCTCGAATGTTTATGAAGGCACGGGCGGTATCCCCTTAGGCGGCTTCTTCCGTCGCCTGCTCATTGCCTGGGCCTTGGGCGATACCTCGAAGCTGCCGTTCTCCGATGCCATCACTTCGGAGAGTCGCGTCCTGATGCGTCGCAACATCAAAGATCGGGTCGAAGCCCTCGCCCCGTATCTTGTTTACGACAACGATCCATACATTATCGTAACTCAGGATGGCCGCCTTTTCTGGATGATTGATGCCTTTACGGAATCAGAGACCTATCCCTACTCGCGCCACTATCAAGCCGGGGACAAGACCGTCAACTACATGCGCAACAGCGTCAAGGTGACGGTTGACGCCTACAACGGCGCGGTCGATTTTTACGTCTTCGACGCGGAAGACCCTTTGATTCAGGCTTACCGGGCGACCTTCCCGGTTCTTTTCAAAGATGCTAACCAGATGCCAGCGGATTTGCGCGCACACGTTCGCTATCCTGAGACCTTAATCAAAACACAGGGCGAAGTCTTCGGCCTCTATCACACGACGAACCCGACAGTCTTCTTCCAGCGCGAAGATGTCTGGAGCATGGCGCGGCAGATCAACGTCAGCAAGGAGAAGCAGCAGCAACAGGCTGAATCGCTTGAGCCGTATTTCGTGCTGATGCAACTGCCGGGCGAGGATGTGCAGAATGAGTTCGTCGAGATCGTTCCCTTCACTCCGAACAACCGCAACAACATGATCGGCTGGATGGCAGGGAGAAGCGACGGCGACGCTTACGGGTCGCTACTCGTCTACAATTTTCCGAGGTCGAGACTCGTTGACGGCCCGATGCAGATCGAAGCGCGCATAGATCAGGACCCGCAGCTTTCAGGACAGTTTACACTCTGGAGCCAGCAAGGCTCGCGGGTGCGTCGCGGCAATCTGCTCGTCATCCCGATTGGAAAATCGCTTCTTTACGTCGAGCCGATTTATCTTCAAGCCGAGCGCAGCCCGATGCCTGAGTTGCGTCTGGTCGTGCTGGCCACACAGGAGCGGCTGGTCTTCGGCGCGAATTTTCAGGAAGCGTTGACGAAGCTCTTTGGCGATGCGGCCAACCCCGGCGAGCAGCCGAAACCCGGCGAGCAACCCAAACCCGGCGAACAGCCACAGCCGCAACCGAAACCATCTGCGAGTCCGCAACCGGGCGGGCCACAACAAGCACAGCCTTTGCCCGCAAACACGCAGCAGCTTATTGATCGCGCGGCGGCTGACCTCGCTGACTACCAACGCCTGACCGCCGAAGGCAAGCTCGGCGAAGCCGGTCAGAAACTGGAATCGCTCAAACGAAGTCTGGAAGAATTGAAGAGAGCTACGGGTAAACCGTGAATTTCAAATGAGCATAAAGCCCTTGCCGCGTGTTCTCCTGGTCGAAGACGACGAGATGCGTTGTGCATGGTTTCGGCAAAAGTTCGCCTCGCATGTGCTGGATATAACGTGCGAGGTCGGGCAGGCCGCCCGGTGGTTAGAGGAACGCGAGTACGCGACGATTCTGCTTGACCACGATCTCAGGGAAGAACATTACTTCTCGGATGAGCATGATGATGAGCGCACTGGCTACGCCGTCGCCGCCTGGCTCGCCGCTCACCCAGACCGCCACCGTAACGCGCTCATCGTTGTCCACTCGCTCAACTACGCGGGCGCACAACGAATGCTAGACATCCTCCACGACGCAGGACGCGATGCCGAGCACATTCCTTTCCATTACCTGCAAACAGGACTTTGAGAAGTAAAAAGCAAAAAGTGGGGGGAAGCCTGTTTAATCTGAAGCGAGTACGAAATCTGCCGCGTAGCGGCTATCTGACTTTAGCCCGGCCTTTCAAGGCCGGGACAAGGTGAGCCATTGAATAACGGCGTCGCGTCAGCGACGGTTGAGCCTAATGAATTCAACCGTCGCTGACGCGACGCCGCTTTATTACCACGCTCTCACCCGGCGTTAAAACGCCGGGCTAAATTCATCCTGCCGCTACGCGGCTAGTTTCATCACCTATTTCATTCAACCGATAATGATCTCCGCCTAACTTTTGCCTTTTACCTTTTTACTTCAATTGATCGAGCAGTTTGCGTGCTTCATTAACGGCATCGTTATATTCAGGAAGGTACTCCGGGTTGGGCGTCAGGGTGAGAATCGCATTGAGTTCTTTGCGCGCATCTTCTTTGCGATTGACTGCCAGATAGGCTTGAGCAAGGCGCAGGCGATAGAGCACGTTGTTCTCGCCGAAGCGCAGGTTCTTTTCCAGAACTTCGACCGCGCGTTTTGAATCGCCGCCAAGCATTCTGGGCGCTTCGAGATCGACCTGACCGAGCGCCATGTATGCGCTTCCGGCCTGAAAGCCTTCGTCCAGCTTAATCACCTTTTCCATCTCGCTGCGAATTTCGTCTATGGAGGTCATGCCGCTAAGCGCGCTCGCTTGCGCCTTTCCGCCCAGATTTGCGCCGAGCCAGAAATGGCCTTCCGGCTTTCCGTCCTGAAGTTTGACGGCATGTCTCGCGGCCTCTATGCCTTTGGCGTAAGCCAACTCACGCTCCGTTTTGTTGCTCGTGTGCGCGCCCAGGAAATAGTTGAGCCGGGCAAGTCGCCACGCCGCGTCATAACTCCCGGAGTCCGCCGTGAGAGCGCGCGCCAGCAAGATGATGCCCTCTCGCGTCCGCTGGAGGTCTGCGCGCTGCGGGTAGAGTTTATCGGCCTGCACGATTAGCTCCGCCGTCGCCGCTTTGTCCTGTTTTTCCTGTGCCGCTTCCTGAACCTCCGAAGACGACGAGCAGGAAAGGAGAGCCAGGCCCGCCAATCCGACGGCGAGGATGGGGCAAAATCTTTTGAATCCGCTGCTATTTCTCATCGCTTTTTTGAGGTTAAACCGTGTCCTCTCACACAGATGAGCTTTTCCTGCGCCTGATAGCTTACCTAAAATCGGGGAATTAGGGTAAGATTTCGGCTCAACATCAATGAACGAGACGAATCTCCGGCGCTGTTAAGCCATTCTAAATTTTAAGCGCGGGACGCTTTTGGAGGATAGCGAGTGGCAGCGGCTGCATTCTACGATCTTGAAGGAACTCTGGTCAGCACTAACTTGGTTCATACGCTTGGATTTTACGCGAAGAACCAGCAGGGACTGTTTCGCACTTTCAAGAAAAGCGCTTCGACGCTTTTGAGCATCCCGATCTTTGCCGTCACGGACCAGTATAGCCGAAAGGTCTTCAACGACCTCTTTTTCAAACGCTACAAGGGCGAATCCGAAGACCGCCTGCGGTTCTTCGCCGAAGAACTTTTTGAAGACGTTTTGAAGCCTGCGATTTTTCCCGGCACGTTCGAGTTGATTGAAAAATCGCGCAGCCTCGGCTTGCGGCAGGTCGTCGTCACAGGCGCGCTCGATCTTTCCGTCACGCCCCTGATGAAGCATCTCGGAATCGAAGATTACGTGGCGAATCGCCTGGAGTTCGTCAACGGCGTGGCGACGGGGAGACTGCTTCCGCCCGTGCTCGCCGCCGCGACGAAAGCATCATGGATTAGAACTTTCGCCGAGCGCGAGGGCTTGAGCCTCTCGGATTCTTACGCCTACACCGACAGCATGTCAGACCTTCCCATGCTCTCCGTCGTCGGCCACCCGGCAGCCGTCAATCCAGATATGCGCCTGAAACAGACAGCATTACATCACGACTGGCCTATTTTGAATTTGAAATAAAATGAAACCACAGATAAACACAGAGGCACGCCGATAAATTTATTTCTCTATCCGCGTTTATCTGCGTGCATCTGCGGTTCCTAAATTAACTCAATGAGCTTACAGCTAAGAAGAAAAACCCACGAATCCGTTGTTTACATCGATACCGACAGTGCGCCGCGCGTGATGCCGTCGGGCGAGGATTTCATTCTTGAAGATTTGCCTATCGGCACGCGGGTCATCTATCCGAAGCCGCCGATTAAGGGCTTGCCCAACCGCGAGGCCGCGATTCGCTACGCGCTCAATCACCCGCATGATTGCGACCCGCTCTTCGCGCAGCTTTATCCGGGGATGAAGGTCACGATTGCGGTTGACGACATCAGTCTGCCGCTCCCGCCGATGGCCACACCCGACATTCGTCAAACGGTCATAGAGATTTTAGCCGAGATGCTGGCCGGTCATGGCGTGGACGATGTGCATATCATCATCGCCAATTCCCTGCACCGCAAGATGACCGAGTGGGAGATGAGGCGGATGGTCGGCCAGAAGATTTTCGACGAGTTCCATCCAGATCGCTACTACAACCACGACGCCGAATGGCCCGAAGGCTTAATCACGCTCGGCCACACGAAACATAAAGAGCCGCTCAGAATCAATCGTCGCTGCGCCGAATCCGATCTTGTCATCTACGTTAACATCAATCTCGTCCCGATGGATGGCGGGCATAAATCCGTCGCCGTCGGTCTTTGCGATTACGAATCACTGCGCGCGCACCACGAGCCGCAGACCATCCGCGATTCCGACAGCTACATGGACCCGGCGCGCTCCGAACTGAATCACAAGGTCGGGCGGCTCGGCAAACTGGTTGACGAACACATGAACGTCTTCCACATCGAGACGGCGATTAACAACCGCATGTACACGGGCGCGCTCGATTTCCTCTTCAAGAACGAGGACGATTTCACGGCCTTTGACCGCTTGAAATTCGAGACCATCCGGCGGACGATGAGCAAACTGCCGCGCGCTGCCCGCCGCAAGATGCTGCACGCGATGCCAGCGCAGTATGAGTTAATCGCCTGTCACGCGGGGCGCACTGAGCCTGTTCACGAAAAGATTATCGAAAAGGGCTTTGACCAGTACGCGATTCCGATCAAGGGGCAGTGCGACATTCTCATCACGGGTATCCCGGATATTTCGCCCTACAACGTCTATTCGATTTTGAATCCGCTGCTTGTGCAGGTGATGGCGCTCGGCTACCACTTCAACTTCTATCGCGGCAAACCACTCTTGAAGAAAGGCGGCGTGCTGATTCTTCATCACCCGTGCTACGACGAGTTTGACCATAACTTTCATCCGAGCTACATAGAGTTTTTCAACCGCCTGCTGCCAGAAACGCGCGACCCCTTCATCCTGCGCGAAAAGTACGAGCGCGAGTTTGCCAATAACCCCTCTTACGTCGAGATGTACCGGCGCGGCAACGCCTATCACGGCGCGCATCCCTTCTTCATGTGGTACTGGGGCGAGAATGGACGCCAGCACGTCGGCAAGGTGATTGCTGCGGGCGCAGAGAACGCGCACGTCCCCGCCATGCTCGGCTGGGATCGCGCAGACAACCTGACCGAAGCGATTGCGATGGCGCGCAGCCACATGGGACGCTCTGCGGAAATCACGATGCTGCATCAGCCTATGATCGGGATCGCTGATATGGAATAGGCCAAGATGAAACTATCTCCAACAGAAATTTATAACGGCAGAAACGTCTTCATCATCGGCGCGACGGGCTTTCTCGGCAAGGTCACGCTCTCGATGCTGCTGCATCGCTTTCCGAACATCGGGCGCGTGTACGTGACTGTGCGCGCACGCTCTCAGGAAGAATCCGAAACGCGCTTCTGGAACAATGTCATCACCGCCCCGCCGTTCGATCCCTTACGCGCGCGTTATGGCGACGCTTTTGAAGGGTTCATCCGGGATAAGGTCGTAGTCGTCGGCGGCGACATCGGCGAAACCAATATCGGTTACACGGAAGAAGAGGCGCAGGCGATTGCTGACGATGTTGATGTCGTACTCAATAGCGCGGGCAACGTCACGTTCAACCCGACGCTGGAGAGCGCGCTTCGTACTAACGTCGTCGGGACGGAAAACGTTATCAAGTTTACGAAACGGATGAAGCGGCCCGCGCTCGTCCACGTCTCGACCTGCTTTGTCGCGGGCAATCGCTCAGGCCCGGTCTGGGAGTCAGACCCTGTCATAGGCTATTTCCCGCGCCGTGACGAAGACGACATGCAGGGCGTGGAGTTCTCCGTCGAACATGAGATCAGGGATTGTGCCCGGCTCGCCGACCGCGTTCGGGATGAGGCACGGGACGCGTTGATGGCGGCGCGCTTTCGCGAACTGGCGCGCAAGCGCCTGATTGAAGAAGGCCGCGACCCTGATGATCTGGACGCGATGGGATTGGCCGTCGCACGCGAGCGAAAAGTCTGGACTCGCACGCGCCTGACCGACCTCGGCATCGAGCGCGCCGCGTGGTGGGGCTGGCCGAATATTTACACTTATACAAAAAGTCTTGGCGAGCAATTGGTCGCCGCCGAAGACGGAATTGTTCGCAGCATTGTTCGTCCATCAATCGTCGAATCAGCCATGTCCTACCCGTTCCCCGGCTGGAACGAAGGCTTCACGACGACCGCGCCGCTCATCTTCATCGCGCTTAAAGGCCAATCGTTGATTCCCGTTAATGAAAAACTGATTCTGGACATTACGCCGGTGGATCAGGTCGCCGCCGTCATGCTGGCGGTCGCCGCTCAGGCGTGCGTCGAAGAGCCGCGACTCGTGCATCAGGCCGCGACCGGCGATTCAAACCCGAACGACATGCGCCGCATCGTGGGCTTGCTCGGCCTCTACAAGCGCAAGCATTTCGTTGAGAAGGATACCGGCTTCAAAATCATCAACCAGATTGCCGCTCGCATGGAGACGAAGCCTGTCACCCCGGCGCACTTTGACAGAACTTCGACGCCGATGATTAATGCGGCGGCTAAGAAAGTATCGGGTCTGCTTGACCGCGTGCGCCCGCGCTGGGGCGGAGGCCGTGTCGCGGAAGTCATTGATCGCGTCAAGCAGAACGTTGATCGCTTTGAAGAATTGACGCACGAGACGCAGGAAGCCTTTGAGATGTTCAGCCCGTTCACGGTCGAGAACGCTTACATCTTTCGCGCCGACAACGTGCGCTCGTTGATGTCGCGCGTTCGCAAGGATGAGCAGAGCTTGCTTCCCTGGCATCCTGAAAAGTACGACTGGTACGACTACTGGATGAACACCCATTTTCCCGGTCTCAAGAAATGGGTCTTCCCGAAGCTCGAAGAGGACATGCGCGCCCAGCCCAAGCGCGTTTATACCTACCGCGACCTGCTCGAACTCTTCGAGACCTCCACCAAGCGCCACGCCACCCGCGTCGCCATGCGAATCGAGCGCGACGGGCGGAAAGAACAGTACACCTACGCCAACCTGCGCGAACTAGCCACGCGCGCCGCTGCGTTTTTCGTTAGTGAAGGAATACGGCCCGGCGAGCGCGTCATGCTGCTCAGCCACAATGCGCCCGAATGGGGCATGACCTATTTCGGCGTCCTGAAGGCCGGAGCGACCTGCATCCCCGTTGACCCCGATGTCTCGACCGACAAGGTTGTCAGCTTCGCGCGTGCCGGAGATGCGGCGGGGCTGGTCGTCAGCGAGGAGATGTACGCGAAGCACTCCGACCTTACGGAAAAGTTAAAGGCCGCCGGAGTCGAGCCGATACGCATCTGGCGCTTTGAAGAAGTCTTCGCGATGCCCGACGAGCAGACGGAAGACCAGCGCATCGCGCTTCTTCCAACGCGCGTGCAGGCGCAAAGTGTCGCTTCGCTCATCTTCACTTCGGGCACGACGGGTCAGCCGAAAGCCGTCATGCTCTCACATCGAAATTTGACGAGCATGACTTCGATGCTCTCGTCCATCTTTGACATGACGACGCGCGACGGCGTGCTTTCCGTCTTGCCGCTTCATCACACGTTCGAGTTCTCGGCGGGCTTCCTCGCCCCCTTGAGTCGCGGCGCGCAGATTACGTACATGGAGGAACTGACATCTGACGCCCTGACGCGCGCCATCAAGAACGGTCACGTCACAGGGATGGTCGGCGTGCCTGCCGTCTGGGAACTGCTGCATCGTCGCATCAAGACCAAGTTCAACGAGCGAAGCAAGTTGATCGGCAACGCGGCTGACCTCTTGATGCGTATCAACTCGTGGCTGCGCGACAACACGCCGCTCAATCTGGGCCAGCTCGTCTTTTATCCGATTCATCAGGGCATGGGCGGGCGCATCCGCTACCTGATTAGCGGTGGCTCTGCTTTGAGCGAACAGGTTCAGAAAGATTTTCATGGACTCGGCTTCACTATCCTTGAAGGCTACGGGTTGACGGAAGCCTCGCCCGTCCTGACCGTCACACGCCCGCAGAACAAGCTCTCGACTGGAACGGTCGGCAGGCCCCTGCCGGGTGTGGAAGTAAAAATCCTCGACGCCAACGCTCTCGGCATTGGTGAAGTGATCGCGCGCGGGCCAAACGTGATGGTCGGCTATTTCGAGAACGAAGACGCGACGCGACGCACGCTCATCAACCGCTGGCTGCACACGGGCGACATCGGCAAGCTCGACGACGAAGGCAATCTTTATCTCGTCGGTCGCTCGAAAGAGATCATCATTGATACGAGCGGCAAGAACGTTTACCCGGACGAAGTCGAAGAGGCTTACGACACCTCGCCTTTCATCAAGGAACTGAGCGTCGTCGGCCTGCCCGATGGTTTGGGCGAAAAGGTCGCCAGCATGATCGTGCCCAAATACGAGCATGACAATAGCTTAACGCGCGAAGAAGTTCGCAAGCGCATTGACGAACACTTCCGCGACGTTTCGTCCACGCTTCCCTTCTACAAGCGCGTCAAGGTTTATCATTTCTGGGACAAAGACCTGCCACGCACGGCCACGCGCAAGGTCAAGCGCAGCGAGGTCTTGGACACGCTTCAGGTCCTGGAAGCGAGCGCGAAGGCGACCTCGCGTGTTGCCTCGCCTGACGAAAAAGAGGGCGACGCGACATGGCTGATTAATATCGTCTCGGCAGTTTCCAGCCGTCCACGCTCCGAAATCAGGCTCGATTCACGCTTGAATGATCTGGGCTTCGACAGCCTGATGTACGTCGAGCTTGCGACAGCCATCGAGAATGCCGGAGGCGCGCTCAAATCTCCCAACACGCTGACCGAAGTGCATGACCTGCGCGAACTCGCAACCGTCGTCACGCGTCACGCACCGCCTGCGGCGCGTAAAACCTCCGCCGAGACGCGCGCAGAAACAGAGCGCGAAGACGAGATTCACATTCCGGCTTTTGTCCGCGACGTAGGAAATCGCGGGCTGGATGCTTTGCAGCGCGTCTTCTACGACAAGTTTCTCCACACGAAATACGAAGGCCGCGTGAACATTCCCGTTCACACCAACTTCATCGTCACGTCGAATCACACGTCGCATCTGGATATGGGTCTGGTCAAGATGTCGCTCGGAGATGCGGGGAAAGATATGATCGCGCTCGCCGCCGCCGACTACTTTTTCGACAACAAGTACAAGCGCGCCTACATGGAGAATTTCACCAACACCGTTCCGATTGAGCGCAGCGGAAGCCTTCGTCAATCGCTCCGTCACGCGCGCTCGTTCCTTGATCGTGGCTACAACGCGCTGATTTTCCCCGAAGGCGGACGAAGCGTGACAGGCCAACTCTTAGAGTTCAAGCCCGTGATTGGTTATCTTGCGCTCGCCTGTCGTGTCGGCATCCTGCCGATTTACGTTTACGGGACTTATGAGGCGATGCCGAAGGGATCGACTCTCATCAGGAGCCGCGACATCGGCGCGCGCATCGGTCGCTATCTTTCAATCGAAGAACTGGAAGATTTGACGAAAGGCATGTCGCGCTCTGAAGCCTATCGCCTGATCGCCGCGCTCACCCAGCATTCGGTCGAAAACTTACGTGACGGCACGCGCCACGCTTTCGACGCCAGAGCGTTACGCAAGCGTTGGAAGGATGAACGCCGCGCAGCACGCAGCAGCAACGCTGAAATAGACGAGCAGGTAGCAGAAGCAACGACAATCGGAGATTAAAAACGGTGAAAAGTGATGGGTGATGGGTGATAAGAGAAAAACAACAGTTCTTTCCTATCACCTATCACCCATCACCTATCACTTTTCATCATGGCGACGACGAAAACTAAAAAACGTGCCCCGCGCAAATCCTCTGCAAAGTCTGCGGCAAAAGCTGTAGCGAAGAAGAGCGTGGCGCTGGCCAAAAGGCCGCGAGCCATCACGCTCATCACGGGCGGCACTGGCTTTCTAGGCTCTCATCTGGTGCGGCAGCTTGCGGAAGCGGGCGCGAAGAATCTACGCGTGCTGGCGACTTCCAATCCCGCATGGCTCGCTGAACTGGGAGTCGAAACAGTCACAGGCTCGATCACGAAGGCGGAAGACGTAGCCCGCGCGGTCGAGGGCGTGACGGAGATTTATCATCTGGCGGGGCGCGTCTCGCGTGATGACGAAGATGCGCGTGAGATGTACTCGATTCATGTTGACGGAACGCGTCTCATGTGTGAGGCGGCGGCGCGTGTGGGCGTGAAGACAATCGTAATGGCTTCGACGAGCGGCACGATTGCAGTCAGAGAAAAGAATGAAGGCGTCCCCGACGAAAAGGGCGCGCAACCCGTTGACATCATCTCGCGCTGGCCCTACTACGCCAGCAAGCTTTATCAGGAGCGCGTCGCGCTCGAACGATTCAGCGGCGCGGGTCGGCGTCTTGTCATCCTCAACCCAAGCCTCCTGCTCGGCCCTGGTGATGAGCGTCTCAGTTCGACAAAAGTCGTGCTGGATTTTCTCGCGCGCAAGATCAACGCGACTCCAACGGGCGGCCTGAGCTTTGTTGACGTGCGCGATGTGGCGACCACGCTCCGCGCAGCGATGAAAGACGGCAAAGCGGGCGAGCGTTATCTATTAGGAAGCGCCAACTGGACGTTCGAGAAATTCTTCGGTCGACTTGAGCGGCTAACGCAGGTACGCGCGCCGCGCTTCTCTTTTCCCTCAAGGGTCGCGGTCGCAGGCTCGCAGCTTATTCATGCCTTCTACAAGCAATGGGACAAGGCCCCGCCGGTCGAACCCGCCGCCGTCGAGATGGCGGAATATTTCTGGTATCTCGATTCATCGAAGGCCGAGGAAGAGTTGAACTTTTCGCCGCGCGATCCCGGCGAGACCCTGCTCGATACGGTTAAATATCTTCGTGAAAATTTCCTCGCAGGCATTTAGGCAAATGGCTGAGAGGACAAAACTCTCGTCGGCCACACAATCTTAAAAACTCTGGAGGACACGATGAGATTTTTCTATTCGTTTCTGCTGCTCCTGACGCTCTCGTTTCCACTCTCGGCACAGACAGTCCCTTCGCTCACAACTCGATTGAGCGAAATGAAGAAGCTGGACTACATGGTCGGCCAGTGGAAGGGGACAGGCTGGATGGAGCGCGAGGGCGGGCGGCAGACATTTGCCGGGACGGAGACGGTTCAAACCAAACTGAACGGCCTTGCCCTGCTCTTCGAAGGAAATTTCAAAAATAAAGAAGGAGTAGTCGCCCACGAAACTCTCGCCGTGCTCTCCTACGACGAGAAGACGAAGAGCTACAACTTTCGCACGTACCTGGCTAACGGCGCAGTCGGCGATTATGTCTTGAATTTAATCGAGGGCGGATGGCAATGGAGCATTCAATACCCGCAGGGCGGCGTCCGGTTCACCTTCAAGCTAACCGACAAGGGCGAGTGGTTCGAGATCGGCGAATTTTCTCAGGACGGGAAGAACTGGCGAAAGTTTCTTGAGATGAACTTGCAGCGGGTAACGAAGTGATAAGTGATGGGTGATAGGTGATAGGAAAAAACAAAGGCTTTCTCTTATCACCCATCACCCATCACCTATCACTGCTTTTAAGGGCATCTGACGAGCAAGGCGCGCGGCAGGATTTCAAATCTGGCGGGTAGACGACCCGGCAACTCTCCATCAATCTCAATCGCTACATCCTCATCTCTTCGGGCAGGCCGCGCTGTGACGACGCGCGCGTGCGCGTGGTGAACCTGCTCCATTTCAAGGTGCGTGCCCCTGTAGAGTTTGTGCGCGTTGGCGAGAATCTTCAGCGCGCCGAGATCGCCGATGGCGATTACGTCCAATCGCCCATCGTCCAGCAGAGCCATTGGCGCGACCTTCATCCCGCCGCCGAAATAGCGAGCGTTGGCGACGCACAGATTGCTCACCGTGAGGCGACGCTCCACGGCCTCATCCAATTGCACGATGATGCTTGTTCCGGGTGAAGAGAGAGTTGACTGCACTGTCGCAGCGGCGAAAGAGATTTTACCGCCCAGCCAACCGGAGCGCGCTAACGAGGAAGAGCGCGCGGCTTTCCCCTTCACACGTTCGATGATGTCCGTGCTCATGCCTAACGACGCGACACCGAGAAAGTGCCTCGTCTCTTCCGCGCCTTCGTGATTGAGATAGGTAACGAGGCCAACATCCATGCGTCTTGTGCGGCCAGTGCGAAGAAGGCGCGCCGCGTCTGCCGTGCGCGCCGGAATCCGCAACGAGCGCCGGAAATCGCCGCCCGTGCCGCTCGGCAGAACGCCTAACTCGACCTCATCACCGCAGCCTGATTCCAGAATCCCGTTGGCGACCTCCGAGATAGTGCCATCGCCACCGCAGGCGATAATCAATCGCCGCCCTTCTCTCGCTCCGCGCGCCGCCAGCACGCGCCCCTCACCCTGCTTCTCAGTAAACGCGCAGTTGAACGCCCCGAAATGCGCCGCCAGATCGCTCGCCATCGCAGGCCACGCCCCACGCGTCGAGTTGCCGCCGGAAGCCGGATTGATGATGACAAGCGGTAAAAGTGACATCGAAGTAGGAGAAGTAGGACAGACATTCTCGGTCTGTCCTTGAGCGCGAAAGCGCGAATATCCTGTTAGCGAATATCAAGAGCGTGCTGTTAGCACGCTTGGACAGGCAGGAATGCCTGTCCTACCTGGCAAATGTTTCGCGGTCTTTTTCGCCAAGCTCTGCGATCTTGCTCATGACGAAATCGGAAATCTCTTTGTAGGTCCGCACGTGATCTTTCTTCGCCAGAAATTCAGAGAGTTCGAGGGGCGGGCCGAAGTGTATGCGGACGGGTTCGCCCCCGTTCCAGTTGGCGTTGATCTGCCGCAGGACTTTGTTGCCGAGTCCGGCGATGAAGACGGGGATGACTTGCGGCGCGGCATCCTTGATGAGCTTGCCCACACCGGGTTGAGCGCGCAGGTACGAGTACGGGTCTGAATTGAGATTGCGCGCGCCTTCCGGGTGAAAGCCGATGACGTGGGCTGCGCCGCTTCGACAAAGCTCTGTCAGGCGGCGCATCGAATATTTATCAAAGACGCGCTTTTCATTCTCGCCGAAGATGGGCGGATACATAGACCACCATCCGGCCAGAAAGTTGACCAGCATGCCCGGAAGCGACTGGTAAAAGAACTTGGCGCGCACGGGGAAAAAGAGTTGCATTGGCCGTCGCGTGCGACGAAAGAGAACGCTTGAGACGGCGTACATATCGAAGAACGAGCGATGATTGGCGACGAGCAGGAGCGGGCGTTCTGCGCTCGCGGCCTCAAAATTTTCGAGGCCGTAAACCTTCATCAGATTGTAAGTCGCCAGATAAATCCAGAGTGAGCCGATGTGGCGTTGACACCACGTCCAGAAACGTTTCCAACGTCCCTGATTCATCTCGTGCGCCTGAAGGAAGATGAAACGCTCCATCCTTGAGAGGGCGGCGAGTTCCTCAGGCTTCGGATCAATTGATCGTTCTGATTCCGAACTCGCAGGCATCAAGTCAACTTCAGAAGTTTGACTGACCACCTCAGACTTAGGACTCGTGACTTGAGACATCGGACTTTGCTTCTAATCAATCGAGAAATATTTCGCTTCTTCATGATGCACGATGATCGCGGAGGTTGATTGCTCCGGGTCGAGTTGGAACTCTTCCGTCAACTCCACATCAATGCGCGACGGGTCTAACAGCTCAAACAGTTTCGTCTGATCTTCCAGACTCGGGCAAGCCGGATAACCGAAGCTGAAGCGCGAGCCTTGATACGACTGGTGAAAGAGCTTGTTCAACTCCTTGTGGTCGCGCTCTGCTATCGCTAACTCTTCGCGGATGCGCTTGTGCCAGAGTTCGGCGAGAGCTTCCGCCGATTCCACGCTCAGGCCGTGGAAGAAGAGATAGTCGGTGTAGTTGTCCGCCTTGAAAAGCTCCTGAGCATAGACGCTCGCGCGTCGTCCCATCGTCACGAGATGAAATGCCGCCACGTCCATTCGCCCTGAATCCTTAGAGGCGAAATAGTCTGCCAGACACAGACGCTTTCCTTCCGGCTGGCGAGGGAAAGTGAAACGCATCCGTTCGGTCTTTTCATCATCATGATAGATGATGAGATCGTTACCCGAAGATTGCGCCGGGAAATATCCGTAGACGACGCGCGGGTTGAGCAACTGTTCGCGCTTTGAACGTTCTTTCAGCGCATCGTAAGTCGGGCGAACATGCTCCGCGACCAGCTTGCGGTAATCATCGGCGCTCTGCTTGCCCTGCTTGAATTGCCACTGGCCCTTGAACAGCGCCGTCTCGTTCACAAACGCGAACACGTCATCAAGCGGAATGTCTTCAACAACGCGCGAGCCATAGAAAGGAGCGCGCGGGATCGAAGCATTCGGATTAATGTCGGAACGCAACGTATGCGTCGTGTCGCCTGAAACTTTTGCGACTCCGCGCGGCCTCGCTGGTTTACGAATGCCGAGCTTGGCATCTTCGCCAACCAAATCTTCCACATCATCCGCAGGCTGACTATCATCACCGGCTATTGCGCTGGCGGCTTTCGCGCCGTTGCCTGCCGCGATCTCTTCCCCTTTGCCTCCGGTCAACGCATCCATCGTGTGCAATCCATCGAAAGCATCTTTGGCGTAGAAGAGTCGGCCATTGTAGAGAGATTTCAAATCATCTTCGACGTAACGGCGCGTCAAGGCTGCGCCGCCCAGCACCACAGGCACGTTGATGGCGCGCTCGTTCATCAACTCAAGATTGTCGCGCATGATGAGCGTGGATTTGACGAGCAGCCCGCTCATGCCGATGGCGTCCGCTTTGTGCTCCTCGTGCGCGCGCAGGATGTCGTCAATCGCCTGCTTGATGCCGAGGTTGACGACCTTGTAGCCGTTGTTGGTCAGGATGATGTCAACCAGATTCTTGCCGATGTCATGCACGTCGCCTTTGACGGTCGCCAGCACCATCGTTCCCTTCGTGGTCGCCCCGCCCTTCTTCTCCATGAACGGCTCCAGGAAACGCACAGCCGTCTTCATCACTTCCGCCGATTGCAGAACGAAGGGAAGCTGCATCTGCCCGCTGCCGAAGAGATCGCCCACCACCTTCATCCCGTCGAGCAGGATGTTGTTGACGATGTCGAGCGCCGAATAATTTTCCAGGGCGAGCTTGAGATTATCTTCGAGGCCGAGCTTTTCGCCGTCAATGATGTGGCGCTTGAGGCGTTCCTCGACGGGCAGATTGCCCATGTCTTTCTTAGTGGTCTTGGTGGAAACGCCCTCAAAGAGTGTAGTGAACTCACCGAGCGGGTCATACGTGCAGATGTCGCCGTCAAACTTTCGACGGTCGTAAATCAGATCGAGCGCCACTTCGCTCTCACGTTTCCCTATGCGGTTGAGCGGGAGAATCTTGCTGGCATTGACAATCGCCGCGTCCAATCCTGCTTCGACCGCTTCATGCAGAAAGACGGAGTTGAGCGCGATGCGCGACGCAGGATTCAATCCGAACGAAACATTCGAGACGCCGAGGATGGTGTAACAACCGGGCAACTCCGCCTTGATGCGCCGGATGCCTTCGATGGTTTCCGCCGCGTTTCGCCGGTCTTCCTCAATGCCCGTCGAAATCGGCAGCGCCAGCGGATCGAAGAAGATGTCGTGCGCCGGAATACCATATTTCGTCGTCGCCTGTTCATACGCGCGCTTCGCAATCTCAAACTTCCCTTCGGCGGTGCGCGCCATGCCCTGCTCGTCAATCGTGCCGATGACGACGCTCGCGCCGTAGCGTTTGCACAATTCGAGAACTTTAGCGAAGCGCGGCTCGCCATCTTCGTAGTTGGTCGAGTTCAGGATGCACTTGCCGCCCGCGTGCTGGAGACCGGCTTCCATCTTCTGCCACTCGGTCGAGTCGAACATGAGCGGAATTTTGACGTTCGTCACCAGCCGCGAAGCAAGCTCGTGCATGTCTTTCTCGCCGTCGCGCCCGACGAAGTCCACGTTGACATCCAGGACGTGCGCGCCTTCGCGCTCCTGCTCGCGCGCCAGAGAAACGAGGCCGTCCCAATCTTCCGCGTTCAGGAGGTCGCGCATCTTTTTCGAGCCACTGGCGTTAACGCGCTCGCCGACGATCAGGAACGAGGCATCCTGAACGTAAGGCTGCTGAAAATAGATGGACGAGGCAGACGGGACAAGCGTGGCGTGGCGCTCCTTTGGCGTCAAGGCTTGCATCGCTTCGACCACTGCTTTCAAGTGCGCGGGCGTCGTGCCGCAGCAGCCGCCGACGATGTTGACGCCGAAGTCTCTGGCGAAGTGTACGATCTGCTCCGTGAAGGTTTCGGGCGTCTCGTTGTAATGCTGCGCGCCGTCTTTGACTTCGGGCAAGCCCGCGTTTGGCAACACAGAGACGGGCAGCGGTGCGTTCTCGCAGAGATAGCGGATGCTTTCAGTCATGTGACGCGGGCCAGTGCCGCAGTTCATACCGATGACATCAATCGGGAAAGGCTCTAAGGCCGTCAGCGCCGCGTTGATCTCCGTGCCGTTGAGCATCGTGCCGAAGATTTCGATAGTCACCTGAGCGATGACGGGGATGCGACGTTTGGCCTGCTCGAAGTGATCGAAGATGGCGGAGAGCGCGGCTTTCGTCTGCAACAAGTCCTGACAGGTTTCGACGATGAAGAGATCAACGCCCCCTTCGAAAAGTCCTCGCACCTGTTCACTGTAAGCAGCCTTGAGGTCTTGATAGGTGATGTGGCCGAGCGTGGGCAGCTTCGTTCCCGGCCCCATAGAGCCTGCGACCCAGCGCGGTTTCTCTTTGGTCGAATAGTCGGAGGCCACACGGTGGGCAAGCTCGGCGGCTTTGAAGTTCAACTCGTAGGCCAGATGCGCGATGTTGTATTCGGCTAAGACAATCCCTGTCGAGCCGAACGAGTTTGTCTCAACCACATCGCAGCCCACATCAAAAAATGCGGAGTGAACTTTTTCAATCGCATCGGGGCGGCTGACGAGCAGATACTCATTGCAGCCTTCAAGCTGCGCCCCGCCGAAGTCATCAGCCGTCAGGTTCTGCAACTGGATGTTTGTGCCCATCGCGCCGTCGAAGACGACGATGCGCTCTTTCAATGCGTCGAGAAAGTCACTCATCTGATTTGTTGTTCATCCCTTCCGGTCTCAAGTCTTTCGCTCGCGCGCTCTAGGCTTCAATCAAATTTGAAGCCCCGCGCTGAAACAACGCGGGGCTTTCCGTCTCAAAGCCTATTCGATTGGTCTTTACGGGAAAGACTCGCCGAGCTGTTTAGCAGTTTATTTTACGTGGCCGCAAGTTGCCTTAACTCACCACGTTTGTACAGTCAGGTTATTGAAACATTCACCGTTTCTCATGTCAAGAGACCGAAGGCAAAGGGCGGCGCGGCTATTCGCCTCTGCCTCGCATCAGAGACAACGAGCCAGCCCTCCTGGCCATCAATGCTTGTTCGCAGGCAATCGCTCCATGAGATAAACGCGTTGTCGAGCAGGGCCTTTATCATTCGCAGGCCAATTGAGAATCGCCTTCCACACATCCTTTGATTCGCGTTGCCAGCGAAAAGTGTTTCGGGCGCGCGCAATCGGCTCGAAGGTTATCGCCGTGTCTTCAAGTTGAGTTGCTACCCAGCGTGCGCCCTCACCCGCGTTGCCGAACGCTCCGTCCTTGAGTTCAAAACGGGTGACGTCAGTAACCTTGCTCAAAGTCTCGTCAGCTAAGCCCTCGACGACGAGAGTGGAGTCGTCTTCAAAATGGTAGCGCTCGTAGAAAGGCGTCTCGACATCGCCCGTGCCTCGCCACGTTCCTTCTATCCAGCGCAGCTTTGCCAGTTCATCAGTAGAGATGCGTTTCGGCTTCGCCGCCTGCGTTGAGGTCTCTTGTGCGCGGGTACTGGTTTTCGTACTTATGAATAGGTTGAAGCTGAAAAGCAACACACCTGCGATGAATATTATTGCGACTACTTTGCTTCGGGATTTCGCTCGTATGGATTGTTTCACCCTGACTCTCATTTCTACTCCTTACTGTAAACGTCTAATGTTGAAATCGAAACCTTCGCCCGCACGAGCCGCTCAAATCAATTCGCAGAGCATGATACTCGAAAGGGCTGCTACCAGACAGACAAGCTCGAAGGAGTCTGTCACACGTCGCTTTGACGGCGATTGAACGCCCCATAACAGCCTATGCCTACCAGCATCAATCCAAGAATGAGGTGCAAGACATCATCCGCTTTTGTCCAGCGGAAATATTGTTCCGGAAAAAGATGAGTGTAGCTTGCGAGAGCTTGGTAAAGATCAATCAGCCCGAAGACGATATTGAAACCGATTATCCCCCCCTCGCGTCTCGTCAGCACAATAAGGAGGCCGATGCTGCCAAAGATGAGATGAAAAATATTGTAGGGCATCGCTCCGCTGGTCAGACTCTTGTCACCGGGCAGCAGAAATCCGGCGACGCCTGTGAGAATCAACACGGGCGCGAAGATCATCAAGATTACATAATTGAGACTCTTCTTTCTCGCACTCATGATTATTTAATGGTCCGAACAAATAGATTGAAAGCGCATATGCCGTTCAATTCGGGCAGATGACGCTAGCGTGCCGCGCAACCAAACGCCACTGCCCCTTTCTCTTCATCCAGATATTTGTATAGCGGCGCTTAATGGTTTTTCCTGCATCGGGAGAATTCCCCTTCGGCACAGCCGTCTCCCGCCCCATCACGATGACAGTGTTTCCATGAATCAAGACGGATTCATGCTCTCGAACGAATGAAGAATAGGTAACAGCGCCGGTGCGGATTCGATCTGCTTTATCTATTTCGTTAAACGGATTATTGACCTTGAAATCTTCTGTCCAAAGTTTATCTAGTGCTGCCAAATCACCACGCAAAATCGCATCGGCATGAGCAAGGTCGAGTTTTCTGATCTCTTGTTCAATCGCAGCTTTCTGTTTCGCGCTCTGCGCTAAGACCGAGCCGGGGGCAAAGACAGTCAGTGCTGCTGCAAGTAGAATCAATCGCATCATTTTTCTCCTGTGAAGTAACTTGTGAATTTACATCACACGGCGAAGCCGCATAGCGCCCTTAAAGGAATGCTATCGAGTGGTCGGGTCGAAGGAGCGGTCATGCGTTATCCGGCGTGCATCTACCTTCGCAGCTTTATTGCGTGACTTGTTATTGGCAAACCAGAATCTTCATCGAATTCAGTTGCTGTCTGGACACCAAAGCGTGCTATTTCTTCCGCTGATTCATTTCCATCATAAATGGCATACATCGCACCCTGCGCATAATCACAACCGCTCCCATATGCATAGAACTTAGTGAATTCCTGAACGGAGCGATAAGGCCCGACACCAAAGACGCCATAGGGATTAGCAATCAGAGCCTCCATTCTAGATGACTCATAAGCCTTATCATCGCTTTCGTTTGAATTAAGAAAATAGTCCTGTTTCAACACCCGATGCAATTTATTCCATGTTTGGAAAATATCGGCTACGGAATTGAGTTTTGCTTTTGCACCGAGTTTCGAGAAATATATTCTTAGCGCAAGATCAGTGGTGACTGAACCGGCAACGCCGACATAGCTTGAGCCAACCTTAATAATTTTTTCGTGATTAACAATGTAATCGGCTGACTCTTTGCTATACCCCCACTTGGTAAGAGTGTCAGCAGCAATTGCCACGTATCCATTTTTCTTTACGACGGTGATGGTTGACATAATTTATTCTACCAGACGCCTAATTATTAAGCCGCATGATGCGCGATAATATCATCACGGGGCATGTTAGACGGCACGTTACGGTTTAATCACGCTTTGCTCGGCGCGGGTTGCCGGGCATGACAAAAAGTCAGCCTGACTGACAAAACTTCAGCCCGCCCTGTCAGATGAAGCCTTGTGCGGTTTCCCTCCAATCGCATCGCTTCTTCAACCAACCTCTAACATTTCAGCATTTAACCTCTCAAAAGAAGCCTTGCATCCCACACGGCACGCGGCTTGTTATGTCCGGGAACGGCTAGGAGTGTTTTTCGGCCAGAAGATTCAGGGAACATAAGGACGGTAGCGGATGGCAAGCGTGATGATTTGCGATGACGACAAGGCTCTGGCGAAGGAACTGCTCGTGGCTCTACGCACGGCGGGGCATGAAGCCACGACGTGTCATCACACGATGGATGTTCTGCGCGAAGCCGCCGAGGGTCGTTTCGATCTCGTCGTCTTCGGCTTGGACATGCCGGGTTTCGGCGGCACACGCGCCATCGAAGCCATCAACGAACTCGCGCCGCACGTGCCGCTCATCGGGCTGCACAAACGTCCTTCAGAGATTCTGCGTTCCCCCGCACAATCGCGCCTCGCGGCAATCCTTCCACGTCCCGTTGCAATCAACACCTTCATGTATGCCGTTGCCCGCGCGCTCGAAGTCGGGATGCGTGTTCCCTCGGCTCAAACTTTCTAACGCCCCGACCACACTAGAACTCACCCTGTTCAACCGGGGAAACTTTTAAGGAGAAGACGATGACAAAGTTAAAGAAAAATCTTCGCGTGCTTCCGCTCGCCGCTCTCTGCCTGCTGGTTCTCGGCGGCGCGGCGGCGCTCGCGCAAAGACAGCTTAAGAGCGCCGCAGTTGGCCGCCCCGAAGTGAAAGTGATGCTTTCCGGCACGGTCCTGCGCGACCAGGACAAACTCCCGCTTGAAAAGGTTGAAAAAGTCAATCCGGGCGAGATTCTGGACTGGACGATCACTTCCGAGAACGCTGGCAACGCGTCCGCAATCTCGTACAAGACAGTAGGCCAGATTCCGAAAGGAACGACCTTTGTCGCAGGCAGCGCCACAGCCGACGGCTCAACCACAGTTGTCTACAGCATTGATAATGGTCAGACCTATTCAGTGCAGCCGATGATTGAGGAGAAACAGCCGGACGGCTCAACCAAGAAAGTTGCCGCCCCTGTCTCTATGTACACGCAAGTCCGCTATGAGTGGGCTGATCCTCTCGCAGCCGACAGCAAGCTCTCCGCTGCTTATAAGGTTCGCGTGAAGTAGCAATCTCTTTTATCCGCTAACCGCCCGGACCGACTGCGACCCGCAACCGACCCTCCCGGAGCCGTTTGCCTTCCAACCCACAATTTGAGGAATTGATGATGAGCAGAAACTATATCCCCATAAATGCCCGCGTGCTGACGCGCCTGATCGTTGTTCTGGCGATCTGCTGCGCGATGGCCGCGCCCGCCTTTGCCCAGACCGATGGCGGCACAGATATTCAGAACACTGCCAGCGCGTCTTACTCCGATGGCAGCAACAACTATAACGTCGTCTCCAACACCGTCACGGTGAGAGTCTCGAACGTCGCAGGGCTTTCGATTACTCCCGACGCCGGAGCGCTAGGCTCGCAAGTCGTGGCCAGCCAGACCGGCGTTCTCTACAACTTCACCGTCACCAACACCGGAAACTTCTCCGATAGAGTGCAGTTTCTGGCGAGCGGCGCGAGCATCAGGCGTTCCGGTACGGCAGCGGCCACAATCACGCGCGCCGTGCTTGATAACGGCAGTGGCGGCACTGCTAACCAGATTGACGGAACCGATACAGATATTTTGACCAACGCTGGCGTCGTCACTTCGCCGGTGATGGCGCGCAACACTTCGGTTCGCGTTTTGGTCGAAGTCAGCGTCGGCGCTGGCGCAACCGCCGGTCAGACCATCGTCATCACGCTCGGCGATGCTTCCACCGATAGCCAGAATGCTGACTACAGCGCTAACGAAGTTCGCACGAGCCACCCGGCGGGCACTGTCGTGACCAATGGCGATGCCACTAATCACAACGTCGAAGCTCGTGGCGACATCACCGCGACCGTGCAAGCGGACGCGCAGATTCAACTTTCATTGACTGCCCCGACCGGCCCTGTGCCGCTCGGCAGCAACATCACCTACCAGTGGCAGCTTTGCAACATCGGCTCGCGCGCGGCTAAGTCCGTGACGCTCTCGACCGTCAACGGTGGCGGCTCGAATCAGGGCATCTTTATCTTCGCGCCTGTTCCGGCCAACACGGTGCTTGCCGCATCGCAGAGCTTCCCCGCTGGCGTCGGAGTTCTCTATTCAAGCTCCAGCACGGCGCTTAATCCGATCACGCAGATGACGTGGGAAACGGTCAGGCCAGCCACCGTCACGATGGTGGCCTTCAACGTCGCCTCCCCGCTCAACGGCGGAACGCTCGGAGCATCCCCGACGTGCAGCCCGAGCATTGATATGGCTGTCACGATCACGACGACTGACGCGACCAACGTGATTACCGAACAGGGTAACGCTTACGCGAACAACAGTCTTGACGTGTTGTTGCCCCCGGCGGTTTCGCCCCTGCGCACGACGACGCTCCTTCAGACCGGCGGTGTGCTCAATGGCCCACAGGGTGCGCCCGGCGCAATCGGCACGACCATTAACGACGACTTCACGGATAAGAGCGTCAACGCGGCGGCTATCCTCAACGTCCCGGCCTATCCTGCCCCGGCAAACGTGACGGTGGCAATCGGCACGGCGACCTTCACCAACACCGTCCAGAATACCGGTAATGCTAACGACACTTACACGCTGAGTGTGCCGAGCTATCCGGCTGGAGCGGATGTAACGATCATCGTCGGCGCAACCTCGACGCCGATGGTTGTTGCTGGCGTCCCGGTCGTGGGCGCAGCCCCGACAATCGCCGTCAATTACAACTCGACGGGGAACTATCAGGTTGTCGTCTCCCTGCCTGTGGGCAAGCCGGTGCTGACGGGTTTTGATACCGTCATCCGCGCGACCTCCGGCATTGACAACACGCAAGCCAACAATACGATTGATCGCCTCTTCACAGGCTTTATCAAACTTGAGAAGTCTGTGACGGTCCTTAACTCTGACCTGACCAAGGGCAGCGCTACCGATGCGGTTCCCGGCGCGGTCCTGACCTACAGCATCACGTACACCAACATCGCCACAGCAGTGGGCGGTGCGGGAAGTGTGAAGCTGACGGCGAATAATCTGGTCATCACTGAGAACGGCACGGCGGGCGGAAACAACTGGGCGACCTACACAACCCAGAATGGAACTCCGACCGACTCTGGAACCGGTGTGATTAGTGTCAACGGCCCTGCGACCATCATCACGGATACGGTCGCATCCATAGCCGCAGGCGCACCGGCCCAGACGTTCACGTTCAAACGCACGATCAACTAACCCGGAGCGCCCGGAGTTTTACGGCGCTGTCACGAGTCAAGCGGCGCGGTCGGTCTTAAAGGGGTAATTGCCCACCCCGTTAAGACCAACCGCACCGCTTCCGCTAAAACTAAAGGATGAACGCGGAACGATGAGCGATGAATTTAAGAGCCTAGCCTTTTCTTCATAGTTCCGAGTTCCGCGTTCATCGCTTCTTCTGCCCCTCCCAGGTTCTCCATGATGCTGACCGTTGGTCTCAACAGAACAGCCGTCATTACAACCCTCCTGCTGGCGATATTCTGCGCCTCGACGTTGGGCGCTCTCGCACGCCCGGATGGAGGAGGAACACCCGCCTCCACCGTCATCGCCAACCACGCCGAAGCGAGCTATGAAGACGAGTCGGGCAACACCTTCGCCACCGTCTCGCCCACCGTCTTCGTCACGATCAAGACCATCTCCTCGCTGACGGTCACGCCCGACGAGACTCAACCTTCCGCTAACGTCGGTCCGCAGGAAACGCTCACACGCGCCTTCCGCATCTGCAACATGGGCAACACGCCCGACCTCTACACGATCACACGCATTGAGGTCAACGCTCCGTCCCGCATCAGCAACCTCTACTTCGACGTGGACGAAAGCGGCACAATCACTTCAACTGACACCCTTGTCACTGTCAACGAATCCCTCTCCCCGCGCGTTCAACCCGGCTTCTGTCTCAACGTGCTGGCGGTGCTTGAGACCAACGACGTTGCCCCGCAAAGCAACATCACCATTCGTCTCGCGGCGCGCTCAAACGTCGTCGCCGCCGTCAACGGTCGCGGCGAAGACGAAGGCACGATCATCAACGCCGTCGGCAACGGCCCGCGCATGACCTCGCCCGATAGCGCGAGTCTTCCTCCGACAAAACTCGTCAACGGCAACCCGACCGCCACCGTCAGCCCCGGCAACCCGTTCACCTACACCATAGCTTTCCGCAACAGCGGCGATGTCACGGCGCGCAATGTTTTAGTCGGCGACGACCTTCCCGCAGAGATTGAATACGTGCCCTCAAGCCTGCGCCTCGAAGAGCGCAGCCTGACGGACATTGAAGATGCTGACGAAGGAATGGTTCGCAACCGTCGCCTCGAAGTTCGCTTGAGCGAGGTTGCGCCCCAAAGGGTCGTCCGCATCTCGTTCGACGCGCGGCTCACCGGAAACGCGCCCGCAGGCGTCGGCGTCATCAACGGCGCGACGGTTTCCGGGCAGAATGTTACTGCGACCTCAAGCACGACGGCTGTCGTCGTCATTGATCCTTTTGGCATCGTCTTTTCGGGTCGCGGCGGCGCTGCCGCTCCCGTCCCCGGCGCGCGTGTAGAGATTTTTCAGGATCAGGCGACTTCCGCGCTCTTGCAGATTCCGGCGGGCGCAGGTTTCACGCCGAACACAGATAACACGAATCCATTCCTGAGCGACGGGCAGGGACATTTCAGCTTCGCGCTCCTGCCTCAGCAGTTGGGCAGTCTGACTGTTCCCGCGCGCTACTTCATGAAGGTCTCGGCGCAGGGCTACATCACGCGGATGCTTGAGATCAACATCCGTCCGGCCAGCGACGGCCTCTTTGTCATGAGCGTGAACGCGCTTGACGGACAGCCCATCGCCCGCGCCGGAAGCTTCGACCTGGTCAACGAACAGGTCGAAATCAGCAATCTGGCGGCGGTCGCTTTCAACATTCCGATGTTCGAGCAGCGCGGGCTTGAGATTAATAAATCCGTTGACAGGCCGCGCGCAGAGATTGGCGATACGCTCACCTATAGAATCGAAATCAACAACCCGACCGCCGCCCCCATCACGAATGTCATCGTCCGCGATCAACTGCCCGAATCCTTCCACTACGCCGAAGGCACGGCGCGACTCAACATCGGCAACGCGCTGGATAATCCGATTGAGCCGCAAGTGAGCGGAAACATTTTGACGTTCCAGATAGGCGACCTCGCTCCGGGCAAGACGGCAAGAATTCTTTATCGCGTGCGCGTCGGCGCAAACGCGCACGAAGGCCGTCAGGAGAATCTGGCGACCGGCTCCGGCACGTTCTCTTCGGGCGAGCGCACAGAGACGCAGCCCGCCCGCGCTGTTGTTCAGGTCGGCGGCGGCGCGTTCTCTTCCCGGCAGATACTCATGGGTCGCGTCTTTGATGACGTGAATCGCAACGGCACTTTTGATGACGGCGACGAACCTGTGGCGGGCATCCGGCTTTATCTCAACTCCGGCCAGTCCGTCATCACAGACTCGCAGGGACTCTACAACTTCCCATCTCTCGGAGACGGCGCGCAGGTTATCTCGCTCGATCCCGTCAGCCTTCCTTCGGGTTACGCTCTGACGGATGGCGGAACAATCGCTGGACGTAGCTGGACGCGCCTTCTTCGCACGCCGCTCGGCGGTGGCGCGCTGCTTCGTCAAAACTTCGCGCTCGTGCGTCCCGCTGGCGCGCTCCGATCTTCAGCGCGAGCGCTGGCGAATGCGGACGGCAATGTCGCGCAAGCGTCACGCTCTTTGGCGAGCGATGCTGTCAAGACCGCTGACAAAACTCCTGCCGCGACGAACAGCGCAGCAAGCGCAGGCAATGTGCCCGCGAACGCCGCGCAGCCTATCGCAGCCGGTAAGTACGAGATGGTTTCGACCGAAACGCTTGAGCCTGTCGCGCCCGGCGAGGTGCGGATTCTCTCGCCTGTGACCGGAGCGGTCGTTATGACTCCGGCGATGCAGTTGGATGCGCGCGTCGCTCTCAACTGGACGATCAAGCTCGAAGTCAACGGCTCGCAGATTTCGGATCAGAACATCGGCATGAGCCAACTGGATCAGAAGAACAACGTCTCCACGTTTTCATTCGTCGGCATCACTTTACGTCCCGGCCCGAATCGCGTTCGCGCAACTGCCGTCAGCGCCGAAGGCAAACCCGGCAAGACCGAAGAGATAACGGTGATGGGACGTGGGCCTGTGCGCAGGCTGGAGCTTGTGCCCGAAGCGACCGAAGTGCAATCCGGCGGGCGCAGCTTCGTAATGGTGCGCGTGCGTGCCTTCGACCAGTGGAACAATCCTGCGCTTGACGACCAGGTGGCGATTAATACTTCTGCCGGACAACTTCAACTCCCCGAAGGCGTGGCTGGCGAAGCCAAACGCGCAAAGCTCGGCGATGCTCAAAAGTCCCTCTCGGATCAATCGAGCACCGAAGAGCAGGCGCTGGCCCGTCAGCTTAATCTACCGCAAACTCAAATCTTCGCCCAGCTCGAAAACGGCGAGGCTCTCTTGAAACTCGTCGGCTCGGGCGCTCCCGGCAAAGCCGATCTGTTTGCGAAAGCCGGACAGTCGGAGGCTCGCGCGGAAGTTCGCATCACGCCGGAACTCAGGTCCACAATCATGGTCGGCCTTGCGGAAGTCTCAATCGGCAAAGCCGTGCCGGAAGTTGGTTTGCGCGGCGAAGAAGGAAACGTTCGCAGCCGCTTGAGCTTCTTCTACAACGGTCGCCTGCCGGGCGACAGCATGTTGACGCTCTCCTATGATTCGCAGCGCCCGATTAATCGCACGGCGGGCCGCGACCGTCTCTTCCAGCTAGACCCGCTCGACCGCGTCTATCCGCTCTTTGGCGATTCCTCGACCCGCTTTGAAGCCGCACAGTCGAACTCGAAGCTCTACGCGCGCATCGACCGCAAACGCTCTTACGCGATGTTCGGCGACTACGATGCGGACATGAATGATCTGGCTTTGACAGGCTACTCGCGCAAGCTCACAGGCGTTAAAGTTCATCTCGAAAACGCGGGCGGAGATTATGTGACGCTGACGGGCGCACGTCCCGACACAGCTTTCACGCGCGACGTATTTCCGGCAGGCTCTTTGAGTCTCATGCGTCTCTCGCACGCGGAGATTCTTCCCGGCTCTGAAACCGTCACGCTCGAAGTCCGCGACCGTCGCAATCCCGAAATCATCCTGAGCCGTGAGACGCTCTCTCGCTCGATTGACTACAATCTGAATTCCATCAGCGGCGAGTTGTTCCTGCTGCGCTACGTCTCGACGTTTGATTATGCGCTCAACCTCGTCCAGATCGTCGTCACCTACGAGCATCGCGCCGAAGGCTTTTCGACTGCGGTTTACACGGGCCGCGCCATAAAGAATTTCGCGAAGATCGGTCTCAAACTCGGCCTCTCGGCGGTCATGCAGCGCGAATCAGACTTCGGCACTTTCGTTCTCGGCGGCATTGACGGCGAGCAGGAGTTGCCGAATCGTGGAAAATTGAATTTCGCTTACGCGCGCAGCCAGGGCGAGTTCATGGGCACGGGCAACATCTTTTCGTCCGTCACGGACAATCACGACGGCGAGGCTTATCAAATCGAGTTGAACCAGCCGTTCAACTTCTACGAAGCTGTGGTGCGCGCCCGCTACACGAACTCTTCCGAAGGCTTCTTCAATCCGTTCGGCGCGACCGTCACGCCCGGCGCTCGTCGCGGCGAAGTCGCCTTCGAATTCAAGCCGCACAGGAAATCGCTTCTCCGCTTCGGCTTCATGAACGAGCGCAACCGCACAGGCTCTGTTGACAACTCGCGCAACACCTTCTCCGCCGGTTGGGATCAGATCGTCAACGAGCGCCTGCGTTTTCATTTGGGTTATGACCGCCGTCAATACGCAGACAGCCTTGCAGACACCTCGATTAATTCGAGTCTGGTGACGGCGAGCGCGGAGATGAAGGTCACGGAGAAACTGGAAGTCTCCGTCAAGCGCGAGCAAAACTTAGGCGACGCCGACCCGACCTATCCGAACCAGACGACGCTCGCAGCTAACTATCAGGTCAACAACTGGACGAAATTCTTTTTCACGCAGCGCCTTGCTTCTGCGCCGATCACGCCCATCGGCGATGTGGCCCAGACTGGCTTCGCCTTCTCCGGCGCGCGCCGCGAAACCGCCATCGGCGTCGAATCGCGCTTTGGCAAGTACACCGCCGTCACGGGCCGCTATCAACTTGAAAACGGCATCAACGGCACGGACAGCTTCGCCGTCATCGGCCTGCAAAATCGCTTGCCTGTTTCCAAAGAACTCTCGCTTGAACTGGGCTTCGAGCGCGGCTTTCATCTCGCGGGCTTAGGCGAGAGCTTCAACAGCGCGTCGGTCGGCTTTGGCTGGCAACCCAACACGGATTTCCGTGCGAACGCGCGCTACGAGTTTCGTGACCGCGCAGGCTCGGGCCAACTGGTGGCCATCGGCGCTGCCGGACGAATCAACGAGGACATCACCACACTCGCCCGCGTCCAGTTTTCGAGCGCAGGGTTTGAAGGCCGCAAGACCTCCTCGCTCGAAGGCATGATGGCGCTGGCGATTCGTCCTCTCAAATCCGACCGCGCAGGCTTGCTCTTTAGCTACACTCATCGCTCGCTTACGCAGGAAGGCGCGGGCGAAACTGAAGCGACGAGCGACCGCATTGATTCCCTCGCCACGGACGGATATTTTCAGGCGACGAAAGACCTTGAGCTTTACGGTCGCTTCGCGCTTCGCTTCAACGCCAATAGCCAGCCGGGATTGCCGTTTGCTTCGACGCTGACCTACCTGACGCAAGGGCGTGTGCAGTATCGTTTGACGCCGCGTCTTGACTGGGCCGGTGAAGCACGTTTCCTCTTGCAGCCTTCCTCCGGCACATCCCGCTCCGTCTATGGAACAGAGCTTGGCTTCTGGGCCGTGCCTGATCTGCGCTTAGGCGTCGGCTATAACTTCACGATGGCGGGCGAACCCGGCGGCGTCAATCTCACGCCCGGTCGTCGCGGCTTCTACTTTACAATCTCGTCCAAGCTCTCTAACCTTTTCGATCTCTTTGGTACGTCTTCAAGCGGGCTGGCCGGATCAGCACAGAAGAACACCTCTGAAGATACGGAACGGAAGGAGTGAGGCTCACGGCTGTGTCACAGCAACCTCTACACAGAAGAAAGGTGTGTCTACGAGCGGGAGCGCACGCGAAGTGCGCGTGGCTGCTCGTGGCGCTCTTCTCTCTGCTGTGTGTGGCGCAGACCGCGCGTGCGGCTGACGATACAATCTACGGCGTCAACTTCAATACAACGCCCAGAGTCGTGACGATCAATCCTGCGACTGGAGTGGCGACGCAGGTGGGCACACTCTCCTTCGGCTCTGCCGCCGCAGCAGTCGATCCCGTCACAGGTCGCATCTACTACACGGAGTACAACCCCGGTGGCACTTCCGCCGGGCGCGTGGCTTACTGGAATCCCACGACCGCGACGAATACGATCATTAACAATGTGGGCTTCAGCGAACAGATACCGCGTCTGGCCTTCAGCGCCAACGGCACGCTCTATGGAATGGATGCGGACAACGTCCTCTACACGATCAACACCACCAACGGTCAATTCACCACGTTGGGAACAGTCACTGGTGTCACGCCTACGTCCGGCGGCGATCTGGCTTTTTCTCCAAACGGCACTCTCTACCTGCTCGCGGCGGGCACTCTCTACACGATTAATATCCCGGCGCTGTCGGCGAGCACAGTCCTCAACACCGGAATCTCCAATCCGACTGGTCTGACCTTTGGCAATAACAGTATTCTTTATGCTTCCGATCTGGCCTTAAACGCCAACATGTACACCATCAATTTGTCCACCGGGGTAACCGCTCCAACCTCGTCGTTGGCGGGTACTTTGGTGGACGACCTGACTAGTTTTCCCAAATTCGCCGACCTCTCGATTACGAAAGCAGCCTCCAGTTCATTCGTCGTCGGAACGACCGCCACCTATACGCTGACCGTCAACAACGCTGGCCCGCAGAGCGCGGGCGCGAACATTATCGTCAGTGATACTCTGCCAGCCGGACTCACTTTCAATTCATACACAGCGACGGGCTGGACATGCAGCGCCGCCGGACAGGTCGTGACCTGCACGCGCACAACTGCGATGAATGCCGGAACGAGTTCGGTAATCACGCTGACGGTCAATGTTCTGGCCGCCGCAGCGCCGAGCGTGAACAATACGGCGACAGTTGACAGCCCGACTTTTGATCCGGACACGACGGACAACAGCAGCACTGTCTCGACTACCGTCACCGTCCCGCCGGATTTGAGAATCACCAAGACGCACACGGGCAACTTCACACAGGGGCAAGCAAACGCGACCTATGCGCTCACCGTGATCAACAACGCGGGCGCTGGCCCGACCGTTGGGACGGTGACGGTGACGGACACCTTACCGGCAGGCCTGACTTTCGTTTCCGGCACAGGCACGGGCTGGACCTCTTGTACCGCTGTGGGTCAGGTCGTGACCTGCACACGCGCAACCACGCTCAACGGGGGGGCCAGTTATCCCGCAATCACGTTGACCGTCAACGTCTCCTCGACCGCCGCCGCGAGCGTCACCAACTCTGTGGCAGTCGCCGTCGGTGGAGAACTCGTCACCAACAACAACTCCGCCACAGACGTAACGGCCATCAACGGCGCTCCCGATCTGACCATCACCAAATCGCACACAGGCAATTTCACGCAGGGACAGAATGGCGCGACCTATACGCTCACCGTCAATAACATCGGCAGGGCTGCCAGCACGGGCGTTGTGACGGTGACGGACACCTTACCGGCAGGTCTGACTTTCGTTTCCGGCGCTGGCACAGGTTGGAACGCCTGCACGGCTGTGGGTCAGGTCGTCACCTGCACGCGCAACACGTCGGTCGCCGCGCTCAGCAGTTTTCCTGCAATCACGTTGACGGTTAACGTCTCCGCCACCGCTGCTGCGAGCGTCACCAATAGCGTCACCGTTACCGGCGGCGGCCAGACCAACAACACCAACAACTCAGACACCGACGACACGACGATTAATCAACTCGCCGACCTGACCATCAATAAATCTCACACAGGCAACTTCACGCAGGGACAAAACGGTGCGACCTACACACTCGATGTGACCAACATCGGCAACGGCCCGACCACCGGCACAATCACCGTCACTGACACTTTACCGGCGGGCTTGACGTTCGTGTCCGGCACGGGCACGAATTGGAATGCCTGTACGGCTGCGGGTCAGACCGTCACCTGCACGCGCAGCGTCGCGCTGGCCGCGAGCGCGAGTTCGGCGATCACGCTCACCGTCAACGTCGCAACGAACGCGGCAGCGAGCGTCACTAACAACGTTTCGGTCTCCGGTGGCGGAGAAATTATCGTCAACAACAATTCGGACAGCGACCCGACGACTATTAACGGCCTTCCCGATCTGACCATCACGAAGTCGCACACAGGCAATTTCACACAGGGACAAAATGGCGCGACCTACACGCTCACCGTCACCAACTCCGGCACTGGCGCGACCTCCGGCACGGTGACTGTGACAGACACTTTGCCCGTCGGTCTGACTTTCGTTTCCGGCACGGGCACGGGTTGGGGGTCTTGCAGCGCGGTGGGTCAGGTCGTGACCTGCTCGCGTGCCGACACGCTCTCCGCGTCGAGCAGTTATCCTGTAATCACATTGACAGTCAATGTGTCTGCGACTGCGGCATCGAGCGTCACCAACAACGCGAGCGTGTCGGGCGGCGGCGAGTCAAACACGGGCAACAACTCTGCCAGCGACCCGACTACGATTACTCAGGTTGCCGATCTGACCGTCACCAAGTCGCACACCGGAAACTTTACACAGGGACAGAACGGGGCGACGTACACCGTCACCGTCACCAACTCCGGCGCTGGCTCAACCGTTGGCATCGTGACGGTCACGGACACTTTGCCGACAGGTTTGACCTTCGTGTCCAACGGAGGCACAGGCTGGGGCGCTTGCAGCGCAATCGGTCAGGTCGTGACCTGCACGCGCAACACCGTGCTCCCCCCCGGCGCGAGTTATCCCCCGCTCACGATCAATGTCAACGTCGCTTCGAACGCGCCCTTCAATGTGACCAACAGCGTGGCGGTCTCCGGCGGCGGGCAGGTTAACACCTCAAACGATACAGCCACCGACCCGACAACCATCAACGGCGTGCCTGATCTGACAATTACCAAGAGTCATACGGGCAACTTCACGCAGGGGCAGAACGGGGCGACGTACACCATCACCGTCACCAATTCAGGAACCGGCGCGACCAGCGGCGCGGTGACGGTCACGGATACTTTACCGGCAGGTCTGACTTTCGTCTCCGCCGCGCCCGCCGCCTGGGGTTGCAGCGCCGTTGGTCAGGTTGTCACCTGCTCTCGCTCGGACGCGCTTGCGGCTGGAAGCAGCTATACGGCCATCACAATCACCGTGAACGTCTCCGCGACCGCGCCCGCGAGTGTGACGAACACAGCGTCAGTTTCGGGTGGTGGTGAGACGAATTCAGGTAACAACTCTGCCAGCGATCCGACCACGATCAACGCGGTCGCCGACCTGACCGTCGTGAAATCTCACACGGGCAATTTCACGCGCGGCTCGACCGGCGTTTACACCCTGACGGTGACAAACTCCGGCTCAGGCGCGGCCATTGGCATCGTGACCGTCACAGACACTTTACCGGCAGGTTTAACCTTCGTTTCCAACGGAGGAACAGGCTGGGGCAGTTGCAGTGCAGTGGGACAGGTTGTCACCTGCTCGCGCAACACCGTACTTAACGCAGGCGCGAGCTATCCGGCGCTCACCATCACCGTCAGCGTCGCGCAGAGCGCGGCATCGAGCGTGACCAACAATGTGTCGGTCTCCGGCGGCGGACAGGTCGTTACCACAAACGATACTGCCACCGATCCGACGACCATCGTCTCAAGCTCCGATTTGAGCTTGACCAAAGTGACCAACAACTCCGGCTCGGGCATCGGCACGAATGCCACCTTCACCGTCACGCTCACGAATTCGGGGCCGTCGGATGCGACGGGCGTTGCGGTGCGTGACCAACTGCCTGCCGGATTGACATACATGTCTTCGACGCCGAGCGTCGGCAGCTACAGCAGCGTGACGGGCATCTGGACAGTCGGCAATCTGGCAAGCGGGGCGACTCCCGTTACCTTACAGATCGTCGCGCGCATTGACGCGCTCGGCTCAATCACGAACACTGCGCAGGTGTCGGCATCAAACCAACCCGACCCCGATTCGACACCGAACAACAACAACGCGGCGGAAGACGATCAGGCAAGTTCGAGCCTCTCCACGTCGCCGCCCAGCGTCGCGCTCTGCAAGACGGTTCAGGGACAGCCCTGCCCGCCGGTTGGTCAACTCAACATGCCGCCCGGCAGCGACATCACCTACGTGATTACGTTCACCAACAGTGGCGGCTCGTTCGCTTCCAGCTTCGTCATCACAGATCCGATTCCAGCGAACACCGACATCAAGATCGGCTCCGAGAGCCACTCGTCGCCGCTGCCGACGGGACTGACCGGAGTGACGGTCGAATACTTCCACAGCCCGTCGAGCACATGGATCACCAATCCCGTGAGCGGCGGCGGTGGCGCACCCGCTGGCTATAACCGCGACATCACTTCCATCCGTTGGACTTTCAACGGCAACCTCAGCCAACTCGCTCCGAACAACACGGGCTTCGTCAGCTTCACCGTGCGAATCCGATGAAAAAGCCGAAGACGGAAATCAGGCGTCGGGAGATGAAAGGAAAGGTCAACCGCTTTCCTGCCGAACACTTGCTTCTGCTCTTCTTCTGGCTTCTCACTTCCGGGTTCTGCTTCCTGCTGTGCAACGACTTAGTGACCGCGCTCTGCCAGTCAGCGACTCCACACGGCTGATTATCCAACTTGCCAGTCATAACGGCTCTGCCGTCCGCTGTGCGGAAAGGCTCTGCCTTTCCGTTGAATGATTCTCTTACTCTTAGGCAGGGCGGCGCCTTGCCAGTTGCGAGGCGTAGCCTCGCTAGATGATTAAAGTAATGCAGGCCGGAAAGCCCAGGCTTTCCGCACAAAGATGCGGCAGAGCCGCAATTCATCTCGTTCGTAACCTTCCTGCAACAAATCTGTCACCTGATTGCAATCTCCGCTTGACATTTAAGTTAAAACAATTAAGATAGCCCGCGCTGGAAATTGTATTACCGAACGCCCTCCCTGACAGCGTTCAAGCATCAAGCATACCTTTTATCTTCCACTGCATAAGCACAAGAGAGGTTGTATTGCTGCTAACCTTGATGGCGAAGAAGCGGATTGTCTGTTGAAGATCGGCAATCTCTAACTTCTTCCTTACCTGTATCTATCACCAGAAAAATTCAGCAGGCAGACTTCAATTTGGAAGAGGTCTGCACGTCGCCGACGTGTGCGCGCATCCCCCAGAGAGCGCCGCCCGGCGATTAATTCCCACAACCCGTCTTAAGGAGAAAGAAACGCCCATGAAAGCACCTCTCGCAAAGCAACTGACCGGACTGATTCTCGCCCTCGGATTATTGCTCAACCTGATAGCTCCCTCCATCATCACCACGTGGCAATCAGTTCGCTCCAGCGTCGTTAACCAATCTCGCACGGCGCAGCAGAGCACACAGTCAAACCCTCAATCCGCTCATCCAGAATCAATGGAACAAGCGAAGGGCAGAGCCAGCGAGGCTTACGGCAAGCTGCCGATTAGTTTTGAGGTTAATCGTGGGCAGACCGACGAGTCGGTCAAGTTCCTGGCGCGCGGCAGCGGTTACGGACTGTTTCTGACACCCACCGAGGCGGTGTTGTCTTTGCGCGAAGCTGCGCCCGCGCGAATTGCGGCCTCACACCAGCGTACGGCCACAGAGACGGCTGCGAGAGGCGCTGTCCTGCGGATGAAGTTGGTCGAGTCGAACCCCACGCCAATCGTCAAAGGGCTTGAGCAGTTGCCCGGCGGTAGCAACTACTTCATCGGAAGCGATCCGAAAAAGTGGCGCACAGACACTCCCGGCTATGCGAAGGTTAAATATGAAGAGGTCTATCCGGGCGTTGATCTCGTCTACTACGGCAACCAGCAACAACTCGAATACGATTTCGTGCTTGCGCCCGGCGCGCACGCAGATCAGATCAAGCTCAAGTTTGCGGGCGCTGAACGAATGCGCGTGGATGAGAGCGGCGCGCTCGTGCTGGACACGGCAGGCGGACAGGTGCGCCAGCATCAGCCCATTGCTTATCAAACGACCGCCGACGGTAGTCGTCAGACGGTCGCTTCCCGCTTCGTGCTGGACGAGCGCCGCTCGCAGGTCGGCTTCGAGGTTGCGTCGTATGACGCGAGCCGACCGCTGGTGATTGACCCGGCAGTGTCGCTCATCTACGGCGCGCGGTTCGGCGGCAGCAATTCCGATTCGGCCACCGATATTGCAGTGGACGCCGACGGGAACGCTTACGTCGTCGGTCACACCGGCTCGCTCGACTTTCCGACCACAGCGGGCGCACTGAAAACCAGCTCCGGCGATAGCGTCTACAACGAAATATTCGTCTCGAAGCTCAGCGCGGACGGCACACAGCTTCTCTATTCCAGCTACATCGGCGGCAATCAGCCCGACAGCGTGACGGGCGTCGCATTGGACAGCAGCAACAACATCTACCTGTCCGGCTACACAGGCTCGACAGATTTCCCCACCACGACGGGCGCGTATCAAGCTACATTTAACGGCCCCTTGAAAGCTTATGTCTTGAAGCTCAATCCGTCGCTCACAGGCGCAGCGCAACTTGCCTATTCGACATTCCTCGGCGGCAGCTTCCGCAATTATGCGATGGACATCGCGGTGGACGGCGCGGGGCGCATCTACATTTCAGGTGAGACCGAGTCGATAGACTTCCCCACGCGCAACGCCTTCCAGCCTAATTATACTTATCCAACGCCCTTCCACGCCGACGCCTTCTTCGCGCTCATCAACCCGGCGGGCGCGGGCGACAGCGACCTGCTCTACTCCACTTACTTCGGCGGCAATGCATACGATTCCGGCTCGCGCGTGGCAATAGACGCCGCCGGTAACGCCTACGTCGGCGGCTACTCACACTCGACCAACACCCCCACGACGCCGGGAGCATTTCAGCCTACGCGTGCTTCGGGCGCATCCGGCACAAACATCTTCATCGCGAAATTCGACCCGGCTGCCGTTGGCGCAAGCTCACTGCTCTATTCAACCTATCTGGGCGGAAGCGCGGGCGACACCCTCAGCGATCTTAAGCTCGATGCAGCGGGCAACGTCTACGTCACCGGCGCGGCCTTCTCCGCAAACTTCCCCGTGACGCCGAACGCCATCCAGTCCGTCAACAAGGGCGCGGCCATCAGCGGCGCTGTCAAGACCGATGCCTTCGTCGCAAAACTGAATCTCGCGGGCACTGGCGCAAACGATCTGCTCTACTCGACCTTTCTGGGCGGCGGCGACGCCACCGACAGCGGCGCTGCTGTGGCGACGGACTCAATCGGCAACATCTACGTGCTCGGCTCGACCAGTTCGCCAGACTTCCCCGTCTCGGCCTGCGCCGCACAGGGCGCTTTCAGAGGCGTTCCTTTCATCGCCAGGCTCGATCCGGCGGCGAGCGGCGCAGCCGGTCTACTCTATTCCAATACTTTCAGCGGCAGCACCGGCCCGGACATTCCCACAGCCATGATCGTGGATGCAAACGGCTATGCTTACGTAACGGGTGGCACGTTCTCGACCGACTTTCCGGACACACCGGGCGCATATCATTCGACCACAGGCGGCAGCAACCAGCCTTTCGTCCTCAAGTTCGAGCAACTCACCTGCGCGCCGCCTCCGACGCCGACGCCGACGCCAACTCCTGAGCCAACACCGACGCCGACACCTGAGCCGACGCCTACGCCCACGCCGACGCCAGCTTGCGAGACGCAGAACACGATCACGATGCTGCCCCCGCATTGCAGCGCCGGGCTAGTCCAGACTCCGACGCTCACCGGCGGGCTGTTCGAGAAGACCGAAGCCACGCGCGGCAGTCATTCTTTCCACGCGATGATGAGCAAAGAGGTCATGCTCGGCGATGGCACTATCGAGTTCCACCTGCCGCAAGGCGGCACGGCTTACGTTGGACTGACCGAAACCGAGCCGTGGTGCGGTTACGACTCAGTTGACTACCTGTTCCACGTTGACGCCAACTACAACGGTTATCCGGGCGGCAGCGGAATCTACCTTATCCGCGAGTACGATTCGCCCGGTACCAGCGTCAACGCTGGCGGCTTCTACAATAATCAGCCGCCTCCGGTTTTCCGCATCGAGCGACACGGCGACACCGTTACCTACTTTGTCAACAACGGCGTTTATGCTACCAGCAACAAGCACACGACCGCGCCGCTCCATCTCTACGTCCTGCTCTACGCGCCGAACACGCAGGTCGAGGTCACGCAGTTCACAGCAGCAGGCGGCCTCAAGGTGCGAGGCAACGTGCCGCAGATGCAGAACGTGACGTGGCAGAATCCGATTAACGTCACCATTGACGGCAACGGTATCACCAAGACGAGCGGAGCCAGCGAGGGCTACGACGCGGGCGCGTCCTCGGTCCAGCAGATTACCGGCGACAACTCTTTCTATCGCTTCAGGCCCTCGCGCACTGAAGACAACATGCTCGTCGCGCTGGCGGCAACCGATCCGAACGCGAGCTTCCCCGCCTCGCAGATCGCGCTCTACTTCTCTTACGGCTCGCTCTATAGCTGGGTGACCGGCCTCGGCGGCGGCCTCGGCACGTTTGACTCAACGAGCGAATTCGAGTTGGCGGTTGATGACGGCGCAGTTCGTTATTACCGCAGAGACCCGGACATGGGCGCACGCACGCTCATCACAGGACACGGCAACAAGGTCAAGTTCCCCTTCCTCTTCGACACATCGCTACGCAACATGACCGCAGGCGTCCGCGATGTCGTCTTCGGCCAGTATCCTTACGTCTCGCCCTGCGAGCCTGAGCCGACGCCGACACCAACGCCGACACCGACACCCGACCCGACTCCTGAGCCGACGCCGACTCCTGAGCCGACACCCGACGAGGCCAACATGGCCGTCTTCGGCACAGTAGACCGCCGCCTCGTTCCCACAGGCGAGCAAGTCACCTACACGGTCTTCGTCGCCAACAACGGCCCCGCGCCAGCTTCTAACGTCACGCTCACGGGACAAATGCCCACAGGCGTCACCGTCGCTTCAATCGCTAACAACAACGACGGCTCCTGCACGAGCGCGCCCGACGGCGCGAGTTTCAACTGCTCGTTCCCCACAGCCGCTTACCTTGAAACGAAGATCATCAACGTGACGGCGAACGTCGCGGGCGCGCCCTACACGAAGCTGAACACGACGTTCACCGTCGATAGCGCAACGCCCGACCCTGTTGCCATCAACGACAGTAATGTCGCAGTCTTCTTCATCGCCGGACCGCCCGTGCCAACTCCGACGCCTGCGACGGGAGCAAACCCGCTCATCGCCTTCGAGTCGCGGCGCGACGGCAACTCGGAAATCTACACGCGCCGCGCCGACGGCACAGGGCAGGCGAATCTGACCAACAGCCCGCAGGATGACCCATCCCAACACGGCGAGTTCGAGTGGTCACCCGACGGCACGCGCATCGCCTTCACGCGCCACGTCAGCGAAGACGATAACAACACAGATGTCTTCGTGATGAACGCTGACGGCAGCGGCCTTATCCAACTCAGCTTCACGCCCAACGAGCATGACGGCACACCCGCATGGTCGCCTGACGGGACGCGCGTCGTCTTCACGGGTCGCAGCAATCTGGACTCGACGAGCGCAGTCTACGTCGCCTACGCCAACGGCGGCGGGCTGACGAGAATCAGTAATGGGCCGAGCGACATGGACGGCGCACCCACGACCGCGTGGTCGCCAGACGGACAAAGGATAGTCTTCTCGCGCGGCCATCTGACAGAACCCGGTTACACTCCCGTCATCGGCAGTGACATCTACGTCGTCAACGCCGACGGCACGGGACTCGTGCAACTGACTGGCGTCGCAGACATGATGGACAGCCAGCCAGCGTGGTCGCCCGATGGCACGCAGATCGCCTTCCTGCGCAACTCCGCAAACATGATCGATGTCGAATACGGCCCGGCTGACCTCTACGTGATGAACGCCGACGGCTCGAACCTTCGCAGCCTGACTAACACGCCGGAGGACGAAAACGACTTCTCATGGTCGCCCGACTCCACGCGCATCGCTTACAGTCGTGGCAATCAGGGCGTCTCCCTGCTCAACGTGATGAACGTGGGCACGGGCGTTATCGTCCAGATAGACACTTCGTCCAACCGTGCCTCGACCCCGCGCTGGTCGCCCGACGGTTCGAAGTTGACCTACTCCCGCGTCCTCACCGTGCAGAACTACAACGCGGCGACCGTCTACATCGCCAACGCAGACGGCACGAATCATCTGACCGTCGGCGCTGATGCGGAATACAATCAGGACCCCGACTGGTCGCCCGACGGCACGCGCATCGCGTTCTACAGTCGGCGCAACGGCGGCGGCATTGACATCATCAACGCCGATGGCACGGGGCGCGTCGATCTGACGAACGACCCGTCCTATTACGCTGACCCGAAATGGCGGCCCATCGAGCCGACGCCCCCGCCACCCACAGCCGACATGTACGTTTATGCCTCGGCCAACTCGCAATACGTCCCCAGCGGCGGGCAGGTCATCTATACCGTCGCGGTCGTCAACGACGGCAACTCGCCAGCCGCCGACGTGACGCTCACGGGCCAACTCCCCGCAGGCGTCACGCTCTCTTCCGTCGTCAACAACAGCGATGGCTCCTGCACAGGCGCTCCCGGCAGCGCGAACTTCAATTGCTCGTTCCCCGCCGCAGCCACCGGCGAGACGAAGACCGTCCAGGTACACGCGACCGCTACCGGCACGCCTTATGATTTACTCACCGCGACGTTCACGGTCGCGAGCGCGTCGCCAATTGACCCCAACACCGACAACAACGTCGGCAGCGCACAGTTCTACATCGCCAGCCCGCCGTTGCCGTCGCCGACGCCCGGTCAGGCCAACGAGGCAGAACTCGCCTATGGCCGGTTTGATGCGGCCACCTTCCAGACAGACATCTTCAAGCAGCGCGCTGACGGGGCAGGCCGACAGAATCTGACCAACCATCAGCTTGAAGATAACAACTTCATCTGGTCGCCAAATGGAAGCAAGCTCGCCTTCCTGCGGTACGACTTTGCGAACCTGACGGTCTCTCTCGGCGTGGTCAACGCCGACGGCTCGAACCTCACGCTGCTCACGAGTGTTCCCGGCGAGTACATAGACTCCTATGCCTGGTCGCCCAATAGCAGCCGTCTCGCCTTCAGCGCGCGTGCCTATTCAAGCGACAACGTGACGACCAGCGAGGTCTACACAATCAACGCCGACGGCACTGCCCGCACAAGCATCATCGGCGCTGACGGCTACAACACAGAGCCGCAGTGGTCGCCCGACGGCGCGCGCATCAGCTTCCTGCGCGCTCACTACAGCGAGAACGCTGCACCCACCAATGACATCTACGTGGCGAACGCCGACGGGACCAACCTCGTCCAAATCGCCCACGCCGACGGCGAAAGAGATTTCGGCGCGGTGTGGTCGCCCGACGGGACGCGCATAGCCTTCACGCGCTATTTCCCGAACAACACCAACGATGTCTACACGGTGCGCCCGGACGGCACAGACGTGCGTCGTCTGACCAACGACAACATCACACACTCCTTCGCCCCGCAGTGGTCGCCAAACGGAAGCAAGCTCTCGTTTAGCACCAATAGCACGGGCGGCGCTGTCATCGAGACGATGAACGCCGACGGGACCAACCGCACGGTCGTATACAGTCCGCCGCAGGGCGGCATGTATTACGCCGCCGGTGGTGAGAAGTGGTCGCCTGACAGCACGAAACTGGCGTTCCACTATGTCGTCGGTGAGGCTCAGGGCGGAAACGTCTGCGTCGTGGGCGCAGACGGCGCGGGTCTCAACTGTTTCGGCAACGATCTGGAATACAACGTCAATCCCGACTGGTCGCCTGACTCGATGCGCCTCGCCTTCACGAGTAATCGCAACGGCGTGCGCAGCATAGACCTCATCAAAGCGGACGGGACAAACCGCGTCGAGCTGATTCGCGATGACGTGTTCGGGCCGAAATGGCGGCCTGCGCCGGTTGCGCCGCCCGCGAACACGCCTGCGGGCACGAACGTCGCGGTGGCGCAGAACGGCGCGACGGTTACTTTCTCGAATGTGACGCAGGCCGGACAGACTACCGTCACGCCGATTGACCCGAACTCGCTTTCTGGAATACCGGGCGAGTACGTCATCAACGCCAACAGTCTCGCCTTCGAGATTACGACGACTGCCACCTACACCGGGCCAATCACCATTGGCTTCCAGGTGCCGGGCATTAACAACCCCGTCACCTTCAGCACGCTGCGGGTCTTGCACGGCGAGCCGCCGCCCGTCCCGAACTTCATTGACCGGACGATTCTCGCGCCCGATAGCCCAACGCACACCTTCTCGACGCGCACCATCTACGCGCGCGTGAATTCGCTCAGCCCGTTCGTCATCGTCGAGCGTAAAAGCGACACGACGAAGCCCGACATCCAGATAACGCGGCCAACGAGCGCCGTTTATCTGCTCAATCAGGGCGTGACCAGTAGCTACAGTTGCACGGACGTTGGAGGCTCGGGCGTGGCGACATGCACGGGGACGGTGGCTAACGGTGCTGCCGTCAACACCGCGTCGGTCGGCGCGAAAGTCTTCACGGTCAATGCGACGGACGTAGCGGGCAACGCTGCGACGAAGACCGTCAATTACACGGTCGCTTACGGCATCAAGACGCTGCATGATGTGACCAAGCTGAACAAGAGCGGGAGCACGGTTCAACTCGAACTCCAGCTTCTTAATGCTGCTGGCTTGAATCTCTCGTCGGCGGGCGTCTTTGTCACAGCCATCAACGTGACGCGCGTCTCCTCAACCGCCACCGGGACAATCGAGGAATATAACGACGACGACCCGGACTCGAACTTCACCTTCCAGAACGGGCAGAACGCGTATCGCTTCAAGCTGAAGACGACGGGTTACGCCGCCGGAACGTACCTTTTGAGCTTCCGCGCCGGTAACGACCCGACCATTCACACGGTCGAGTTCCGCATCCGGCAGTAAGGCTCACCCGGCGGCTTCGGCCAATACTAAAGGCAGGTCTCGGTCTCTAGCGGATCGAGACCTGCCTTTTCTTTTGAGAGCGCGAGACTGTTGTGACGCCCGCACATTAAGGCTGTGAAATGTTCTGTGCTAGATTAGCCGAAAGGTTATGGCAGACGACGATTCAAAGCGGCTGAGCGAGTTGACGGTGGGAGATGCCAAGCGCATCCTCGTTTACGGCGCAGCCCTGCTGCTCGCCATCGTTCTTTTCTTCCTGCTCATCGGCAAGGTGCTGGTGGCGCTGCTGCTCGGAATTGTCGCGGGCGTCTACCTTCTGCCCGTACAGGAGTGGCTCGAAACGCGCCTGCGCCGTCGCGCCGGAAGCGCCCTCGTCACCATCGCGCTCATCGTCATTCCGCTGGTCGCGCTCACGTCTTACTCATGGCACGAGCTTTCCAACTACTCGAATCGCTTCTTCGAGCGGCGCGATGAAATCATCAACTCGATCAGCGATTCTCTCTCGCAACATCTGCCCGTCGAGCGCGAAGGCGCGCGTGTCGGCCTCCAATCGGCGGTGACGGAAGGTCTGACGCGCTCGGCGGAGATCATTAAAGGATTGCGCGAACAGGCCGCGCTCCTGCTCGCTTCGCTCTCGCTCTTTTTCTTCACTATCTATTATGTCCTGACGCATCGCATCCGCATTGTGTCTTACATCAAGGTGCGTGTGCCCGGCGAGTATCTGCCGTTTTACGAGAAGCTGGCGGTCAACGTCGGCGGAGCCTTGCGCGGAGCTTTGCGCGCAGTCTTCATAGATCAATCGCTCAAGGCGCTCGTCATCATCATTCTCAATTTCATCTTCGGCGTGCCGCTCGCGGTCGTGCTCGGATTGGTGACGTTCCTGATAGGCTTCTTTCCGCTGCTCGGCGAGTGGGCTGTCTACGTTCCCATCTCGGTCTATCTTTTCGTTTTTCGCAACGACCCCGTAGCCGCCGGAATTTATCTCGCCATCGGCATCGCCATGACGCTCGGCTCGTCGCTCCTGCTCAGGCCCAAACTGGCGAGCGCGAGCGCGCAGCGTTTCAATTTCTACTGGATGCTTGTCGCCTTGGTGGCAGGCGTTTATGTCTTCGGCGTCGCGGGCGTCGTGCTGGGGCCAGCCATCTTAGGCTTTGTGAAGGCGGTCGCAGACACCTTGTTCGGCGACGTGCGCTATGAGACTTCGCTGCTCAAGGAAGAGGTTAAGCAGCAGGCCGAAAACGAGGGCGTGAAGGCGCGAACGGAAGCAGCCCGCGTCGCTGACTGAAAACTATTGACTCACCGCCCGCCGCTCGGATATTGTCCAACTCTCCAAAAGGGTCAGTACAGACTTAACGCTTCGCGCCTCGCCTGTCTTAATCAAAGGCTTTTTGCGGTCTCGCATGAAAGGTGGCTGTGATGGGCACAAAACCGATGGTTTTCCCGTTTGACGCTCATGGCCACGTCTACGTCCTGCACAACGAAGCGGACGAACCCGTCTGCACCGGCTCGCGCGAGACCTGCTATCGCCTGCTCGAATTGATGATGGAAGCCAAGAGGCACGCTGACGAAGTCGAGAAAAAGCTGGTGGATTCCACCAACAACACGGGGCTGACAGCTAAAGCGGCGGGTGTTGTTTCATCGGTGTAGCAATTGTTCGACGGCAATGATGTTGATGTTACTTTCTCTCCGCGCAGAATGATGGGTCAGTGAAAAGCTGTCCCGCCTGCTAACACCGCTACTCCGATGACACATTCACTTTTTCTTGAAGGAAGAGGCGTCCCTGTCCATGCCCTACCGCCTCAATTCTTTGGCACATGCCAGATAGGTCAGACTAATCTCTCACCAATAGCGACAATCCTTGAGGTTCTAATTTATCCGAAGTTAAGTCCCTTCGAAAATCTTGACAATCATCCCAAGCGTGCATATCTTGCTCGCGCTTTATTGCTCACAATCCTGCCGAAGATGTAATGCTCTATTCCAGGTTTGAAGTAATCATTAGATTTAGCTTCGGTAGGCATTAAGACTAAGTCCGCGCGCTTCCTTTTACTGACTCAAGTCTATGCGTATCCTCTTCAAAGATTTCTTTGCCGAATTCACCAGGCTAAAGTTATTTCTCCTCATTTTCATATTCGCGGTCTGTGCAATCCTGCTCTCTTTATGGTTGGGAGGTTTCGCAGCCACCGCCGTGATTGTAGTCCCGGCGATACTTTCGATACTGCATCTCACAAAAGAGGTATGGACGCCAGAGGGCGGAGGCAAGTCTAAAGTCGGCTTGGCCTCCCTCGGCGTGGCGGTCCTGGCTATCGGCGCTATACACAAGTGGCGTCCGTACATTGACTCGCTGATGGCCCCGCTTTATGAAAAATACACGTTCCTGAAAGATGTTCTCCCATCGGACTCACCTTCCATAGTGGCCCTGGTGTTCCTGGTGTTGGTAATTCTGATCGTGAATTATTTCGCGCGGGACAAGACGGCGATGAAGGAACACCCGACGCCGATTGATAAGGAATTTCCGGAGAAGGGCTACAAGCATCACCTTAAATCATACGCTGGCATCCTGCTGGATGACCTCAACAAGATTGACCGGGAAACCAATTGGAGCGCCGAGGCTTTCACGCCCCTAGACGCCGAAGTCGAAGTTCAGTCGGGGTTCAGGAGGCTGAGAAAGCTCACAGACCTTCTGAGCGCGATCCGCTCGGATCACAAGAGCCGCGCCTTTTTAGTCCTGGGCGATCCCGGATCGGGTAAGAGTGTGGCGCTCAGGAAACTTTGCAGGGATTTGCTCGGTGAGGTGGAGGCGACCGGCAAACTGCCCATTTACGTCAACCTACGGGAGTGGGAGACTCATTATCAGTGGACCGAGGATAGCCCACCGACCGCCGATGCACTTTACGACTTCGTCTTAAATAACCTCAGGGGGCGCGGGGATGTCTTCGCTAACGAGTTTCTTGACAAGTACTTTAAGAAGATGTTTGAAAACGGCAGACTCTTTATCGTCCTTGATTCCTTCGACGAGATTCCCGCCGTTCTTGACGTGTCGGAAGGTTCCTGGCTGATAGAGGCGCTGTCGGGCGTAATCTACAAGTTTCTCGCTGGCGCTCACGAGTCGAGAGGCATTCTAGCTTCCAGGATTTTCAGGCGGCCGACCGACGCGTTTGCCGCTAAGACGACCTTGGAGATTCGCCCCTTCACCGAGTCCAAAATCGTGGAGACTCTCAAGAAATCGCTCTTTTTTGATGAATCTCTGTTAAATCTCCTCTTCAACGAACGGCTCGAATTCGTTCCCATTGCCAGGAACCCCTTCACCGCCGCGCTGATCTCAAGCTATGCCAAGGAGCACAACAACATGCTCCCGCCGAACCAAGCGGAACTTTATTCGAGCTACATTCAACGCAGGCTCGTCCTGTGCGACGAGAAGATTAAATCCAAGGGCCTGACCGAGCGGGAGGTTCTCGACTGCGCGACGGAGATCGCCGACGTGATGCTGACCACCGAAACGTTCGGCCTCGAAGCCCCGGTACAGGATTTATCTGCGAAACTTCCGAACCACGCGGTGCGGGAAGTGATTGACATTCTGAAATACGCCCGACTGGGCAGGTTGGGTGGAGGGGATAATCAAAGATTCAGCTTCGTGCACCGTCGCTTTAACGAATACTTCGTCGTGAAAAAGTTAAAGGCGTTTCCGGGCAGGGTTCCGAAAGACGCCATCCCCACTGACTCCAGATGGCGTGACGCCCTCGTCTTGTATTGTGAGATCGCCGAAGAAGGTCAGGCCCGCGAAATTGCAGAGTACTGCTGGTCCGAAGTCCGCAAGATTAGGGACAAGAATATCGGCGTGAGTGACCCACAGTACTTGCGGTCAGTTCACTGCCTGCGTTTTCTCAACGACGCCTTCCGCACTCGCTTGGAAGGCGTTAGTAGTTTTCGCGACGAACTGGGGACGTACATCGAAGAGCAGGTTGCAATGGCAGGCGACTTGATCTCTAAGAAGATAGCCGTGGAAGCGGTTGGACTATTGAAGGAGGCGGACATGGATTCAATCCTGGTCAAAGCCCTGGACATCGGCAACGCCTGGATTACCGAAACCGCTTTGAAGTCCTGTCGCTACCTCCCAAAGTTGAGCGCCGCTTTGGAGAGAAGGATTAACATGTACATCGAGATGATTGACCGGGTGAGCTTTATCAAGCGTCCCAAAGAGATCATTTTCTCATTCAGTCTTTCGAACGCATTTCAGAATGTAAAACGAATTTGCATCTGGCAGGTAATTATTTCTTACAGCACTCTTGCCGCATCTTTAATAATCGGGTTGTTCGTCCCCTTTATGTTTCTGGTTTTCCTGGGCTCATACTTAATCACTAAGCTGGCTCCATATTTCTTCAAGCGAGGAGCCACCAATGCTTCTATATCCTCCTCCCAGTTTTTGTTCCCGCTTACTCTGGTGGCGGGGTTAAGTTTGCTCGGGGGCGTAGTCAAGTATGAACACCTGCCGTCTTACCTCAAGCCCATACTTTATGTAAACCTATTACCCACTAGCACGAACGTACTAATCCCTCTCCTTTTGTTTGTATTCATCTTCACCGTCCCCTGGTATCTCATACTCCTATTTATATCGAACACAATATCCACATTTAGATTAGACGCCAGGAAAGTTTTTCGGGGACTGAAGTCGTTTATATCTTACGTTCTTGTCTTAGCCATTTTGGCCGGCATTTACTATATCGCTAGTGTCACGGTTCCCAACGTTGTTACTATCTTAGGGGTTATTCCAGCCGTCATGATGGGTGCTGGCATGTTAATCTCCCTAATAGTTATCGTAATCCGCGGGCTTTTCAATACTGTCATTTATATTAAGAACTGGCTGATGGATTATATGAGTTACAGGTCCCTTGTCAGGAAAGCCTTTCCCGAGCGGAGACAGATAGGTGAAGCCTTCAACGAATTCCGAACCGGTTTTTGGAGGCTAAAGTTCGCCAGATTCTTGCAGAGCGTGAGACTGAAACCCACGGGCGCGTGGCCCAACGGCAGGATTCCTAATTTTGAGAATGATAGGGCCAGCACCTTGCTGGCGAGACTGGAAGAAGGATGGATTGGTCTGGACAGGTAAGCTCACGATTCGAGTGACTCGCGGCGAAATCGAAGCGTCATTTGACCGCTTATTCAGGCAACAGGGTGACGTAACCCTTAGGGGCCAAGGGTCACACGACTCGCGCTCCTCAAATCCTGCCTTTTCCTACCCCGGCGGCCAATTTAATGAACGCCCGCCGAGCACGTGAACGTGCAGGTGAAAGACGGACTGGCCTGCGCCTGCGCCCGTGTTGATGACTGTGCGATAGCCGCTCTCGGAAAGTCCCTGCTCATTGGCCACGCGCGCCGCGACGCGCAGCAGATGGCCGAGCAACGCTTCATCCTTCTGCGAAGCGTCGTCCAATGATTCTATGTGATCGCGCGGGACGACCAGCACGTGGACGGGCGCTTGCGGGTTGATGTCACGAAACGCAAGAGAGCGCTCGTCCTGATAAATAGTGTCGGCGGGAGTCTCACCCTTAACGATGCTGCAAAAGAGACAATCCATAAAAATAGTGGCAAGAGACAAGTGACGAGTGACGAGTTAAAACCACGAACGCCGAGAACAATATATCTTTTCTCGTCACTTGTCACTCGTCACCTGTCACTGCTTTATGCAGCGGCCCTGTGACGGAATCCCGTATGCGCTCGATGTCTGCGCCGAGGGCGAGCAGCTTGTCTTCAATCTTTTCATAGCCGCGATCAATGTGATAGACGCGATCAATGAGGGTTTCGCCTGAAGCCGCTAATCCGGCGAGGACGAGCGAGGCGGAGGCGCGCAGGTCTGAAGCCTGAACACGCGCGCCCGTCAAAGGCGTCACCCCTTCGACCGTCGCCGTGCTGCCTTCGATCTGGATGTGCGCGCCCATGCGTTGCATCTCCGAAGCGTGCATGAAGCGATTCTCGAAGATGGTTTCCGTAATCACGGAGCGCCCCTTGGCCTGCGTCATCAAAGCCATGTACTGCGCCTGCATGTCTGTCGGAAAACGCGGATGCGGCTCGGTCGTGACATCGCTTCCCGTCAAGCCTCCTTCGCAGCAACGCACACGCAGAGTGCTCTGGTTCAACTCTTCGATCTCAACCCCGACTTCGCGCAGTTTACTGATGACTATCGCCGAATGCTCCGGGCGACAGCCCTTAATCTCCAACTCGCCATTGGTGATGGCGGCGGCGATCATAAACGTTCCCGTCTCGATGCGATCAGGGATAATCGTATGCTCTGCGCCGCCGAGCGACTCCACACCTTCGATCTCAATATTCGGCGTGCCCGCGCCGCGCACACGCGCGCCCATCTTGTTCAAAAGCTCCGCGAGGTCAACTATCTCCGGTTCGCGCGCCGCGTTGTATAATGTAGTCTTACCTTCGGCGAGCGATGCGGCCATCATCAGGTTTTCAGTGCCCGTCACCGTGACTTTATCGAAATGAACCTCGCCGCCACGCAAGCGGCCACGCGAGGGCGCACGCGCCACGACATCGCCCGACTCAAGGCCGACTTCCGCGCCGAGATATTGAAAGCCCGCCAGATGCAGATCAATCGGGCGCGTGCCGATGGCGCACCCGCCCGGCAAAGAAACCCGTGCTTTACCGAAACGCGCGAGCAGCGGCCCCAGAGCGAGAACCGAGGCGCGCATGGTCTTGACGAGTTCATAGGGCGCTTCAAAAAGCTCTATGTGGTCGGCTGTGATCTTGTGCGTGCGCAGTTCCGGCGTGAGCACGGTCGCGCCGATGTCTTCGAGCAGGCGGCGCTGCGTGATGATGTCGCGCGCGTAAGGCAGATTGTGCAGCGTGACGGTCTCAGCCGTCAGCAGGGCTGCGGCCATACACGGCAGCGCCGAATTCTTCGCGCCGCTGATCTGGACACGCCCGCGCAGAGGCCGCCCACCTGTGATCCGAAATTTATCCATAGACTGAAGAGATTAAATGAAAACCGGCAAAAGGTGAAAGGCAAAAGTGAAGACGAGCGCAGGCGCTGAAACGTCAGAGGCTGAAAGCGTGCTTAAGCCGCACGATGCCGTCTAATACGCCTCATCATGGTATCATCACGCATAATGTGGCTCAGTAAGTAGTTGGGCGCTTACTCGTTGTTTTCAAACCCATAAATGGAGAAAAGAAAATGAGATCACTCATTTGTGAAGCAATCGAGAAAAGAAGATTGCTCCAGTTTACCTACGACGCTGAAGTTCGCGTCGTCGAACCTCATCTTTTGGGTCGAAAGACTTCTGGAAAGGATGCGCTCAGCGCTTATCTGGTCGGCGGATACTCTGAATCAGAGCGCCAACCCTATTGGAGAAATTACACTGTTGAGAAAATAGAGTTTATCAGAATGCTTGATGAAACATTCTCCGGTGCGCGTCCCGGCTACAATTCGAATGACAGAACTATGGAAGAGATTTATTGTCGGTTATAGCATGTAGCTCATTGCATAGCTTTAATTCGGCAAGCACCTGCTCATCGGGCAAGGTGTCGTTAAAGCTACCAAAAATACAGAGCAAGTCGCTTTGGCCATCGAGAATTTCTGCGGTCTTAACAAGTTCAGCGACGATGTCTAATTCTATTGTCGTCATTATCCGCTCCATGCCGCATCCATCGGTCAATTCCAGCGACTTTCAGCTCTTTCAATTGCCGCATTAATGAGATTAAGGGGTTCGTCTTCCGGCTTTAATTTACCTTCTAATGAAAGCACATATAGCTTGATCGCAGCTTTGTGGGCATTGGTGTGAAGGTAGATTAACTCAATGCCATTCAGTAGCGTTTGGCTTGCCTGCATTGCTCCTTCCGGCCCGCTGTCAATTGCTCTCTTAATCGTGAATAGAAGGTGCGCTAAGCATTCGACAGCGGCTGCGTTTTGACATAAGGCAGGCTCAAGAATCGCAGTCCAATCTTCTTCATCTGCGAGTGGGCATACAAGCTGATGCGTCTTTCTCATCCGCTATGTTATACGATTATCTTGACGAATATACAAAATTGACATATTTCGTACAGGCAGAAGATAGAGGAGAGATTCATGCGGATCGCAATCTTCGGGACAGGCGGCGCGGGTGGGTACTTCGGCGCGCATCTGGCGCGTGCCGGAGAGGATGTTGTCTTCATTGCGCGGGGGGAGCATTTGCGAGCGATTCGTGAGCAAGGTTTAAGGGTTGAAACAACGTCAGGTGAATTCATCGTTCGTTCGGAGGCGACTGATGATCCAACGCAAGTAGGCGCGGTTGACGCGGTGCTGGTCGGAGTCAAGACGTGGCAGGTGCCGGAGGCAGCACGAGCTATGCTCCCGATGATTGCTCCGCAAACGTTCGTCGTGCCTTTGCAAAACGGCGTCGAATCGGCAGCGCACTTAGCCGCAGTGCTCGGCGCAGAGCATGTTCTAAATGGTATGTGTGGAACGATCAGCCGTGTCATGGGGCCGGGGCACATTCTCAGTCTTGGCGAAACCAACTTCATCAAGTTCGGCGAGGTGGACGACCACAAAAGCGAGCGCGCCCTGCGTCTTCAACAGGCTTTCGAGCGCGCGGGCGTGAAAGCGGAAGTGCCTGCGGACATTCAGGCAGCCGTGTGGGAGAAGTTCATCTTCGTCGCGCCGTATGGCGGAATCGGCGCGGTGAGTCGCATGACGGCAGGCGTCATCCGCTCCTTACCCGAAACCCGCCGGATGCTGGAAAGAGGCATGCAGGAAATACTGGAGGTCGCCCGCGCGCGCAAGGTTTCTCTGGCAGATGGCATAGTTGAAAAGTCTATGGGGCTGATGGACTCTCTGGCCCCGAGCGCGACCACGTCGCTGCAAAGAGATATTTCTAATGGTAAGCCTTCCGAACTCGAAGCATGGAATGGCGCGGTCGTGCGGCTCGGTCGAGAGTCAGGTGTAGCGACGCCGCTGCATGAATTCATTTATCACAGTCTGCTGCCGTCGGAGCTGCACGCTCGCGGCGAAATACAAATCCCGGCGACGGCGTAGCCTCGCAAATCGTTCTGGCGAAGCGCGGGAGACTTTTTATGAGTGAACAATATAACTACGCGATCAATCTGGACACCAAGCTCGGTTTTCTCAAGCTGATTGACGTGCCCGGCCTCGTCGCTGCCTGTGATGACGAGTGGTACAACCAGACTCTTTGCCATGTGAACGGCTGCGTAGTGCGGCTCGGCATCATGCAGGGCGAGTTTCACTGGCACAAGCATGACAAGGAGGACGAATTCTTTTTCGTGCTGCAAGGAAAGTTTCTGATTGATCTGGAAAATGAAACGATCACGCTTGAGCCTCATCAGGGCTACACCATTCCGCGAGGAGTTGTTCATCGAACCCGTGCGCCGGAACGCGCGGTCATTCTGATGATGGAAGGAAGCACTGTGCAGCCCACCGGGGACAATTAAAGAGCTTCGGGGAGAGATGGTGAAAAGCGAGCGCCCTTCGATCATCAACACACTATCGCGTTGCCTGCGGCTGCGGTGTCCGGTCTGCGGGCTATCGTCAATTGTTCAGCGTCCGTTCAAAATAAAACATCATTGCCCGGCGTGCGCGGCGTTGTTCATGCGCGAGGCTGGATTTTTCGTCGGAGCTATCCTGGTCAACATCGTCACGACGGAGTTTGTGATTCTGGCAATCTACATCCTCTTTCTGGTGGTGCTGGGTTTCGATTATCAGGTGGTTCTCCCAACCCTCTTCGTCGCCGCGCTCCTGTTCCCGGTGGCTTTTTATCATCATAGCTGGAGCATCTGGCTCGGCTTCGACCATCTCGTGGAAACCCTGCCAAAAAACCCTGCCTGAGCGATTGCACATTCCCCAATCGAATATTCCGTGATTCCCTGTTTGTGATACTATGGCGACCGCAACGAATCCCTTTTTGGTTTCCTTCCTCGAATGCCGTGCATGGGCTGGCGCGTATAACTGTGATGAGTTAGACATACAATCTCAAACAGCTAAGGAACAAAAGTTATGAGCAATCACCTGATTGAAGTGATGAAGGCAGGCCAGTCAATCTGGTATGACAACATTCGGCGCGCGATGCTGGACACGGGCGATCTGAAAAAGAAGATTGACGAGGATGATTTGCGCGGGGTCACGTCGAACCCGACCATCTTTGAAAAAGCGATCACCGGCTCGACCGATTATGACGAGCAGATGCGCGCGCTCGTCCAGAGAGGCGCGAGCGTGAGCGACATCTACGAGGCGCTGGTGCTTGATGACATCCGCGCTGCCGCAGACATCCTCAGGCCCGTTTATGACAAAACGGACGGCGTTGACGGTTACATCAGTCTCGAAGTCAATCCGCGCCTCGCCTATGACACGCAAGGCACGATTGAAGAGGCCGAGCGTTTGTTCAAGCAACTGAATCGCCCGAACGTGATGATTAAGATTCCGGCAGCGCAGGAAGGATTGCTCGCCATCGAAGAGAGCATCTATCGCGGAATCAATATCAACATCACGATGATCTTCTCGATTGAGAACTACGAACAGGTCGCGGAGGCTTTCATCAAGGGACTGGAGCGGCGCGACGCGGAAGGCAAGCCGGTTGACCACATCGCCTCGGTCGCCAGCTTCTTCGTCTCGCGCGTGGACACCGCGATTGACACTGACCTTGAATATCGCGCTCGTCACGCGAAGACGCCCGAAGAGAAAGCCCAGTTTGAAGGCTTGCTGGGTCGCGCGGCGGTTGCCAATGCGAAACTGGCTTACCAGAAGTTTAAGGAAATCTTTCATGGTGAACGGTTCGCTAAACTGAAGGCGAAGGGGGCGCAGGTGCAGCGATGCCTGTGGGCTTCGACCGGGACGAAGAACCCGAAATACTCGGACGTGCTTTACGTTGACAACCTCATCGGCCCGGAGACCGTCAATACCATTCCGCCACAAACCTACACGGCGTTCCGCGATCACGGCGCAGTCACTCCGACGCTCGAAGCAAACCTAACGGAAGCCCGCGCCACTATCGAGAAGCTCGCGGAGATAGGAATTCCGCTCACCGAAGTCACAGACAAATTACAAAAGGATGGCTTGACCGCGTTCGTCGGCTCATTCGACACGCTCATCGAATCCATCGAGGCCAAGCGCGACGCGCTCCGCTCCGGCATCCACGCGCGTCTCACCGCTTCGCTCGGCAAGTATGCGGAGGCTGTGAATGCGGCCATCAGGGAAGCTGACAAGGGAGACGTGATGCGCCGCATCTGGCGCAAGGACGCCGCGCTCTGGAAGGAAGATGAAGCTCACCAGAAGATTATCAAAAACTCGCTCGGCTGGCTGACCGTGCCGGACACGATGATCGGCGTCGAAGACGACCTCATCGCGTTTGCCGACCGCATTCGCGGCGCGCGCGAGTTTAAGCACGTCATGCTCTGCGGCATGGGCGGCTCGTCTCTTTGTCCCGAAGTCTTCCGCCAGACGTTCGGTCATCAGGAGAACTACCCGGAGTTGCTCGTGCTGGATTCGACAGACCCGGACGCGCTCGTCAACTTCGCCGGGCATATCAATCTCGAAAAGACTCTTTTCATCATCGCGTCGAAGTCGGGCACGACGACCGAGCCGCTTGTCTTCTACAAATACTGGTACGATCAGGTGGGCAAGATTAAAGAGAATCCGGGCGAATCTTTTGTCGCCATCACAGACCCCGGCACATTGATGGAGAAGATGGCGACTGAAGACAAGTTCAAGCGCATCTTTCTCAACCCGCCGGACATCGGCGGGCGCTATTCCGCGCTCTCTAATTTCGGGATAGTTCCGGCGGCGCTGATGGGCGTTGATATTAAGAAACTACTCGACCGCGCAGAGCGCGTTGTGCATTCCTGCGCTTCGGTCGTGCCCGCAGCAGAGAATCCCGGCGCGAGGCTCGGAGCAATCCTCGGCGAATGCGCTCGTGCGGGGCGCGATAAGCTGACTATTGTGGCCGACCCGAAAATCAGCGCGCTCGGTTTATGGATCGAGCAGTTGGTCGCGGAAAGCACGGGCAAAGAAGGCAAGGGCATCGTGCCAGTCACGGGCGAGCGGTTAGGCTCACCTTCCGTTTATAGCGATGATCGCCTGTTCGTCTCAATCGCGTTGGGCAAACCTGTTGGCGAGACTGAGGTGAAGTTGAAGGCGCTCGAAGCCGCAGGCCATCCCGTCGTCTATCGCACGTTGACAGACCTTTACGATCTCGGCGAGGAATTTTTCCTCTGGGAGATTGCGACCGCTTTCGCGGGCTGGCGGCTCGGCATCAATCCATTCGATCAACCGAACGTGCAGGAATCGAAGGACGCGACGAAGGAGTTGCTGGAAAAGTTTGAGCGAGAAGGAAAGCTCGAAGAGCAGCCGGTGGTCGCCACAGACAGAGTGCTGACGGTTTATGCAGACGAGCGTAGGCGGGCGCTGCTTCCATCGTCGTCCGTGACGGATGCCCTGCGGGCGCATTTGTCCGAGGTGAAACCGAATGATTATATTGCCCTGCTCAATTACATCGAAGAGACGCCCGAACATGAAGCGGTGATTCAGGAGATTCGCAACCACCTGCGCGATGCGACGCGTTCGGCGACGACCACAGGCTATGGCCCGCGCTTTCTGCACTCTACGGGTCAGCTTCACAAGGGCGGCGCAGACAACGGCGTCTTTCTACAACTCACCGCGCTGGACCTTATTGATCTGGCCGTCCCCGGCCAGTCATACACCTTCAGCACCTTGAAACAGGCGCAGGCGCTGGGGGATTTTCACTCGCTCGCCACGCGCGGTCGCCGGGCCATTCGCGTTGATCTGGGCGTCAACGCTCTCGCAGGTCTCAAACGTCTGCAAGAACTGATCGCCGAAGTCGTCCCGCGTATGGAAACAAAGGGAACAATCTGAAGAGCAGGAGTTGCGATGATGAAAAGTAAGCTCTTAATCGTTCTGTCGTTGCTGTTCGTTCTGAGCTTTGACGGATTAGCACTGGTAGAGAAGACGAATGACAGCAATGGCGGCGCGGCGTTTAGTCCTGACGGAATCGCTGCGACACATCCTCAGCGGCGCAGGAAGCGGCGACGGCGCTATAAAGCTCGACGCAAGGCATCCGTTCATATGATGGCCCCGCCCAACGCGGGCGCAGCGCCACCTGAGCCAGTACCTGCGCCAGCGCCGGTTCAACAGGCGATGCCCCCGCCTGCGCCAGTGCAGGAAGAAATGCCAACGATGGCAGCGCCGCCACCATCAGACCCGATGGACGCTCCCGGACGGGGCAGACCGGCGAAGAAGGCGGGACCGACCAGAATCAAACCGCCAACCGTGAACATCAAGCCGCCAACAGAGTAAGGCTAAATCCAGCAGAAAAGCATTAGACAGGATTAACAAGATGGACAGGATGACAGAAACAATATCAAGCTCGCCTGACCTGCTCTCTTCTTAATCCTGATAATCTTGTTAATCCTGTCTAATTCTTCTAAGGAGAGAAAACATGGCAAGATTCAAAGACCCGAATTTCGTTGCAGCAGCTTTTTATCCTTATTTACAGCCGGGCGAACAAATCAGGAACGTCGCGTTCGGCGTCAAGCAGCCGAGCATGGCGTTGATAATCCCCCTCTTCCTCCTGGCGATTATTCCGGGGGCTATCGCCACCGCGCTTTTGACTAAGGAATACGTGGTGGCGTTGACCGACCGCCGCGTGATCGTGCTTCATTTTAAGGGCAGCCAGATACAGGTGCAGGAAGTCTTTGAGTATGCGTTGAACTATCATGCTCCGGCAGAGACTTCGACCGGCTCTATCTTCACGCATATCAAGGTCAATGATCCGGGCAAGCCGTTCGTCGCAAAGTTTCATCGCGCCGGTATGCCGGGCAACCGTGAGCAGGCGATGGCGATTGCCGCCGCGCTCAGCCAGCCACAATATCCGCAACAATACCCACAGCAATATCCGCAACCGTATCCACAGCAGCAACCGCCCCAGCAACAGCCACCTTATCCGCCGCAGTATCCGGGACAACCCCAATGAGCTATCAGCCGCAATATCCGCACTACCCACCGCCGCCGCCCCCCGGCACCCCCAACCCGCACGGCCCTGTGGTTTGCCCGTTCTGCGGCGGAACGACGAACACGCAACCTTGCATGTGGTGCGGGCGCGATACGACTGTCCCGCGACGGCCATGTAAAAGATGCATGCGGATGGTTCCGACTTACGAGCCTGTCTGCTGGAACTGCGGCGCGAAGTCCAAAAGCGATCTGGGCTGGAAGATTCCCCTGATTATCTTCATCTTCGTGCTGGCCATCGTCCTTAGTATCCTGATTAGAAGTTTGTAGAAGTAATCAATCATGCAGGAAGCCACATTGTTGGAAAACCCTTTGCGCGCGGGCATTCGGCAGGAACGCACAGCCGAGCCGTGCATCGTCGTCATCTTCGGCGCGAGCGGTGATTTAACGAAGCGCAAGCTCTTGCCTGCGCTTTATCGTCTCGTGCAGGAACGGCTGCTGCCTGCCGAGTTCGCCATCATCGGGCTGGCCCGCACGCAGATGACGAGCGACGAATTTCGCGCGCGAATGAAAGAGGCCATCGCAGAGTTTTCCGAAGCGAAGAGCGTGGACGAAGAGGTCTGGAACTCGTTTGCTCAGGGCTTACACTACCTGACCGCCGACATCAACAACGCAGAGGATTATGAGAAGCTCGCTGCTTTGCTGGCCCAGGTAGACAGTGAGCGCGGGACACAGGGCAATCGCCTCTTCTATCTTTCGGTCGCGCCGAAGTTTTATGCCGAAGCAGTCAAGCAACTCGGAGAGCATGGACTGGCGAAGCCTCAAGGTAGAGGCTGGGTGCGCGTCATCGTCGAAAAGCCTTTCGGCACTGATCTGGAAAGCGCCAGAGAGTTGAACCGCGAGCTACTGAAATATCTGGACGAGCAGCAGATTTATCGTATTGACCACTATCTAGGCAAAGAGACTGTCCAGAACCTGCTCGTCTTTCGCTTCGCCAACGGCATCTTCGAGCCGCTGTGGAATCGGCAGTACGTAGAACATGTGCAACTGACGAATGCCGAGATGGTCGGAGTCGAAGGACGCGGCGGCTATTACGATTCGGCGGGCGTGGTGCGCGACATGATTCAGAACCACGTCTTTCAGGTGCTCTCGCTTGTGGCGATGGAGCCGCCCGTCAATCTTCATTCAGAAGCCGTCCGCGACGAGAAGATCAAGGCGCTCAGGGCGGCGCGTGATTTTACAGTTGAGCGTGTGCGCGAGGAGTGCGTGCGCGGGCAGTACGGCCCCGGCTCAATCGCGGGCAAGCCCGTTCCCGGTTATCGCGAAGAGCCGGAAGTTGCGACGGATTCCGCGACGGAAACCTTCGCCATGCTCAAGATGTATTTTGATAACTGGCGCTGGGCGGGTGTTCCCTTCTACATCCGTTCGGGGAAACGTCTGCCGAAGCGCGTCACGGAGATTGCGATTCAGTTCAAGGCCGCGCCGCTTCCCCTCTTCGGCGAAGCGATGGAACAGGTGACGCCCAATCAGCTCATCATACGCATCCAGCCGGACGAAGGCATCACGCTTCGCTTCGCCGCGAAAGTGCCCGGACAGACGACGAACATCCGCGATGTCAATATGGACTTTCGCTACGGCGCATCCTTCGGTGTCCAACTCGCGGAGGCTTACGAACGCCTCCTGCTCGATTGCATTCTCGGAGATTCCACGCTCTACGCGCGCAAGGACATGACCGAGCGCGGCTGGGAAATCGTTATGCCTATCTTGAACGAATGGGCGGCGACGAAAGACAAAGTAAATTTCCCTAACTACGAAGCCGGGACGTGGGGGCCAAAGAAGCACACGATTTAATCGAGCGCGAGGGACGGCGCTGGCGCAGACCGTGAAAGCAATGACAAGTGACAAGTGACAAGTTAAAAGCTTGCCGGGCAGCCGTCGTGGAGTTGATTGGAGGAATTGAATTATGGATTCTGTATCACTTCCCTTGCCGCATCTGAGCTATTTTGCACAACTATTGCCGAAGTCCGCACCGGGAGTACATAGGGAATGGACTGGCAATGACGAGAGTGATAGAAATCATCATGGGAAAGTCTTTCTTAACCCAAACCCGCTAAGGTTGCGCCTTTCGTGGCGGAAAAGCTCAACCGACCGCGCACAACTCGTCGGTGTCTTCGATCTGGATTTACAGAAGCTCCTTGCCGCAAATTATATTCGGCTTGAACCGGGGACGCAGGACAAAGTCCGGCTCCGCTTTTATCATGGCTCGGACGATGTGATTTACATTCAAGCGAACATGGAAGGGCCGGGACTACCCATTGCGATGATGGATTCAGAATAATGTCGAACTCGGACTAATATGGACATCACTACTCGTCTCTCAGGTTAAAATGGAAACACAAGAGAACACAGTTCACGTCTCGCCCGCAAAAGGGATTGATGTCGGGAAGATTGAGAAAGAGTTGGCGGCGATGTGGAAGCCGTCCGGCGATGGCGAAGGTGTGAATGCCGAGTCGGGTGTCACAAGGGCGTGCGCTTTGAATCTGCTCGTTTACGCGACCGCGACTGACGACCGCGCACAGATTGACGACATGCTCAACGAAGTGAACGAGCAGCATCCGGGACGCACGCTCGTGCTGCTGGCTGATCGCGCGTCAGTTGAATTGAAGTTGGAGGCTTATGTCTCGACGCGCTGCCGTCGTCTGGGCGGAAGCGGGAAACAGGTCTGCGGCGAGCAGGTGACAATCGAAGCGGCAGGGGCAGCGATTGAGACGGTGGCGTCTGCTATTGCGCCCTTGCTTGTGCCGGATGCGCCGGTCTTTCTCTGGTGGAAGGACATCCCGCATTATGAAGACAAGTTGTTTGGCCGTTTGACGACGATGTCCGACCGCGTCGTGCTTGATTCGTCGTGCTTCGATCATCCGCATGAAGACTTGCAGCGTCTTTCGCAGATCATCAAGGAGCATCCGCAGTTTATGACCGCGAGCGATTTGAACTGGGGACGGCTGACCGCATGGCGCACTTTGATTTCCAGTTTCTGGGATGTGCCTGACTACCGGCCATATCTGGATAAGATTGATCGCGTGGTGGTGGAATACGACTCGCCGGATTTTGCGCCCGATGAGATTGCGCCGAAAGCGCTGCTCGTCACGGGGTGGCTCGCCTCCCGGCTCGGCTGGAACATTGAGGAAGCGAAGAGGCGCGAAGAGAACGGCACAACGAGCTTTGAGTTGAGCGCGAATGAACGCGTGGTCAACGTCGAGATGCGTGCGGCCACGCGCACCGGGCACGCGGACGGGATGCTCGTCGCGCTCAAGCTTTCGGTTGAAGATGCTGGCGCGGAATTCCATGTCGCCTTCAGCGATGACCGGAAGAAACTGTTGACTGAAGCGAGAATTGACGGCCAGCACACCATCGGGCGCGTGCTGAGCTACGAAGGAAAGAGCGAGGGGCAGCGTTTGAGCCGTGAGTTGTCGCTGCTCAAGCGCGATCTCGTTTACGAGCAGGCGCTCGATTCCGCAGCCCAGTTAATCGAGAGAATGAAGTAGGAATGGAGAAGAAATAGACCGGATTAACAAGATGGACAAGATGAAAGAACAAGCATTCAGTTTCCTTGACCTGCCTTGTCTTCTTAATCTTGATAATCCTGTTAATCCTATCTAATTTCTTATCGGTATTCTTAGTGACTCTAAGTCTGCATGGAAACTCCTGAACAATGTCCGAAAGTTCTAGTCCTCGACGATCCTGCCGAACTCGCTCAGATCGCCGCAGCAGGTTTCGTCAAGCTTGGGCGGGAAGCGATTGCGGAGCGTGGGCGTTTCGCGGTTGCGCTTGCCGGTGGCTCGACTCCGAAGCGCGTTTACGAGTTGCTGGCAAGCGAAAGTTACAGAGAGCAGCTTGACTGGTCGAAGGTTCATATCTTTTTCGGCGATGAGCGATGTGTGCCGCCAGACCACGCCGAGAGCAATTACCGCATGGCGAACGAAGCACTGCTCTCGCGCGTCGACCTGCCAGCGAAGAACATTCACCGGATGAACGGGGTCGGCGATGCGATTAGTAACGCGCGGCTTTATGAAGACGACATGCGTACCTTTTTCAACGATGCCGCGTGGCCTCGCTGCGATTTAATTCTGCTGGGCATGGGAGACGATGGGCACACCGCTTCGCTTTTCCCCGGCACGGAAGTTTTGATGGAAGGAGAGGCCTGGGTCGCCGGACTATGGGTCGAGAAACTCGGCGCATATCGCATCACGTTGACCGCACCCGCCATCAACCGCGCGGCACACGTTCTCTTTCTGGTCACAGGCGAAAACAAAGCCGCGCGACTGGCCGAAATTCTCAAGGGCGAGCGTGACCCTGTGCGGCTGCCCGCCCAGTTGATTAAACCGCTTGACGGCACGCACGAATGGCTTATAGACAAAGCTGCATCCAGCGGCCTGGGCCTTGAGTGGGAATATAAATGACCGAGCAGGAGTTTCAAGAGGTTGTCAGGTTTCTGGAAGAGACGCCCGGACACATCCGGCAGTTGGCGGCTGAGATGGCGTTGCAGGATTTGACATGGAAGCCTGCGGTGGACGAATTCTCCGTCGTCGAGCAAGTCTGTCATCTTCGTGATCTGGAGAGAGAGGGCTACAGCGCGCGAATCAAAAAGCTGCTGACAGAGCAACAACCCGCCCTGCCTGATTTTGATGGCAGCCGCATCGCCAGAGAGAGGGATTACAATAGGCAGGATTTCGAGGCGGCCTTTGAGGAGTTCGCCTTAGCACGGGCGGAGAATGTCCGGGTGATGAAAACGCTCTCGCCCGACCAGTTGAATCGAAGCGGCATGTTGGAAGGTGTCGGAGCAATCACGTTAGGGAAACTTTTCCGGCTAATGCGTGAACATGACCAGTCGCACAGAGAAGAGTTAAGTGCGCTGCGCGAGCGCATATCCGCAAAGTGAGCGGCAACGCTCAAGAGTAGATTTCCTGCTTGAATGGAACTCCGATTTGATGTATGGCAGGCTGTCAGCCTGCCGTACACTAATTCGCAAACCACTCTAATAACTGCCTCAAGCCGCCTGCTCTGTGATAGTCTTTAAGTCTGATGGGGACGGTCGGAAAGACATTGCAACCGGGCGGGGCGCTCGGCCACAGACTCTGGTGGCTCATCCTCGGGCGCGTCGCCGCCACCGTGCTGCTCTTCGCGCTCTCCATCACATTGTTTTCTCGTGAGCAGTCCGGTAATTCCGAACGCAACTCGCTTCTCATCTTTCTCGCCGTCATCGTCGTCTCGCTCATCTACGCCGTCACATTACGCTTGAGCGAGCGTGTGCGACTACAGGCCAGCATCCAGTTGTTTGTTGATGTCCTGATCGTGTCGTGGCTTGTCTGGGCCACAGGTGATGTCAGCTCGCCTTTTGCCGCGCTTTATATCGTCATCATCTCGGTCGCCAGTATTTTTCTCGGAGCGCGTGCGGCGCTCGTCGCTTCGGTCGGATGCGCCGCCATCTTCACGGGTCTCTCAATGGGTGTCGTCTCAGGCGTTATCCCAGCGCACGCCACACCCGTGACCGCGACCTCGACCCTGAAAGTAATCCAGTCGGTCGGCCTCAACGATATAGCCTTTCTCTTCGTCGGCCTGCTGGCGGCACGGCTCGTCCAGCGCCAATCTCACTACGACGTGCAGTTGACGGAAACGACGCAGACGCTCGCCAACTTGCGCGCGTTGCATGAGCGCATTGTCGAGTCGATTCGTTCGGGAGTCGTGACGACAGACTTGCAGGGGCGTATCTATATCTTCAACGCCGCCGCCGAAGAGATAACAGGCTACAAGGCTGATGACGTGCGCGGGCAGGGAGTCTCCATCTTTTTCGGCGACATTGAAGAGCGCACACGCCAATCTATGAGCGCGGTGGAGGCCGGAGAGACCAGCCCGCGCTTTGAAGCCGATTGCCTGACCGCCGACGGACTCCGGCTGCGTTTGGGCTTCAGTATCTTTCCGCTCTTTGCGGAATCCGGCGAGACTACGGGGCTGGTCATCACCTTTCAGGATTTAACACAGGTACGTGCGCTCGAAGATACCTCGCGCAGGCAGGATCGTCTCGCCGCCGTCGGGCGCGTCGCCGCTTCAATTGCGCACGAAATCAGAAACCCGCTCGCGGCGATGCGCGGCTCGATTCAGGTGCTGCGTTCTGAAATGGACGGCAACTCTTCTCAGGCGGAATTGATGGAAATTATCCTGCGCGAATCCGACCGTCTCAATCGCATCATCACGGATTACCTGACTTATGCGCGCCCGCGCTCGCAGGCTCATGTGAGCGTTGACGTGCGCGAGTTGCTTCAAGAGACGTTCACGCTCCTGCGCCACAGCCCTGAGATTCAGGCGGGGCATAGGCTGGAAGAGGATTACCCGGATGGGGCGTTGATAATGAGCGCCGACGCCTCGCAACTCAAGCAGGTCTTCTGGAACATCGCGCGTAATGCCTTGCAGGCGATGCCCGATGGAGGAACGTTGCACGCCGAGCTAAAGCATTCCGCCGGGAATCGTTTGCGAATCACCTTTACGGACACGGGCGCGGGGATGTCGCCCGAACAGGTCGAGCATCTCTTCGAGCCGTTTTCTTCGAGAACCGGCGGCACGGGGCTGGGGCTTTCGATTGTCTATCAAATCATCCGCGATCACGGTGGTACAATCAACGTCCGCAGTCGTGAGGGACAAGGGACGACTATTGCCATCGAGCTACCGGGAGAAAGGCATGAGCAGGTGAGCCGCAGCCAAAAACTAGAGGTCGGGGAATAGAATGAGTGAAGAGGCTGCGAAAGATTTTCGAGATTTACTCATCTGGCAGAAAGCGCATCAGTTCGTGTTGTCCGTCTATAATTACAGCGACTATTTTCCGCAAAAAGAGGTTTGCGGGTTGACTCCGCAATTCAGGCGCGCGGCTGTCGCCATTCCGACCAGCATCGTTGAGTGTCTCCCTGAAGAGAACAAATCAGAGAAGGCTCGATTAATGGCAGCGGCACGAACTTCTCTTGAAGAATGTCGTTACTATCTTGTGTTGGCGAAAGACCTGGGCTACGGTGATAATCCAGAATTGCTGCCACAACTTGAAGAAGTTAGTAAATTGTTGGAAAACTATTCGGCAGCTATCTTGACTCCTGACTTCTGACTTCTGCTTTTACTATGTCCAAACTGCTTATTGTTGATGATGAACAAGGAATGCGGCAGCTCCTGACAATCGTGTTCGGGCGCGAGGGGCATGAGGTGCGCGCGGCTGAGAACGGGCGGCGCGGGCTTGAGTTGCTGCGCGAAGAAGCGGCTGACCTCATCGTCTCAGACGTGCGGATGCCGGACATGGGTGGCATAGAGCTGTTGCGCGCCGCGCGCGAGTTGCTGCCGGAAGTCGCGGTCGTGATGATGACTGCCTTTGCGACCGTTGACACGGCGCGCGAAGCCTTTAAGCTCGGCGCAGATGATTTCATCACCAAGCCTTTCGACATTGACGAACTGAAGCTGATCGTCGCCAAAGCTCTCGAACGCCTCACGCTCAAGAAAGAGGTCGAGACGCTCAAGATCGAGAAGGAAGCTCTCATCAAAGAGCAGCGCGAGCGTGGCAGCCTCGGCAACATCATCGGCCACTCCGAACGAATGCAGGCCGTCTACCAGATGATTGAAACCGTCGCCGAAGTGCAATCAACCATCCTCGTCACAGGCGAATCAGGAACGGGCAAAGAACTGGTCGCACGCGCCATTCACGATCTCAGCCCGCGAGCAGAGCGCCCGTTTGTTTCAATCAACTGCGGCGCGTTTACCGAAACGCTGCTCGAATCGGAACTCTTCGGCTACACAAAGGGAGCGTTCACGGGCGCGAACACCAACCGCAAAGGTCTCTTTGAGGCGGCGAATCGCGGAACAATCTTTCTGGACGAGATTGGCGAGATGTCGCCCGCCATGCAGGTCAAGCTCCTGCGTGTGCTGCAAGAGCGCAAGGTGCGCCCCGTCGGCGCGCATGATGAGCTTGAGATTGACACGCGCGTCATCGCCGCCACCAACCGCGATCTTTCCGCGATGGTCAAAGACGGCCAGTTCCGCGAAGACCTCTTCTATCGTGTCTCGGTGATTCCCATCGAGCTTCCCCCCTTGCGCGAAAGAACGGAAGACATCGTGGAATTAACGGAACACTTCGTCAAAAAATTCTGCGCGCAAACGAATCGCCAGATCACCATCAGCGAAAAGGCTCTGCGCTTGCTCGAAATATATTCGTGGCCCGGCAACGTCCGCGAGCTTGAGCATACGATTGAGCGCGCCGTCGCGCTTGAGCGCACGGACACGATTCAGCCCGAACGCTTCCCCGAACAGATCACCAACTACAATCCTGCACGCATCGCTTCCGCTTTCGCCCTGCCGGACGATGGCATCAACATCGTGGCCTATCTGGATCAACTGGAAAAGACCTACATTCTCGAAGCCCTGCGCCGGACCAACGGCAACCAGACTCGCGCCGCCGAACTCCTGCAACTCTCTGTGCGCTCGCTTCGTCACCTGCTGGATAAGCACAGCATCCGCAGCCTGACGGCGCAACTGCGCGACGACCGGCGACAGCAGGACTCACCTCCACGCCGCCGCACGACCGACCCTGAGCCACGCCGCCGCGACGAGGATGAGGATGCCTACGAAGCGGCTCCATAACAACCCGTAATCTATCAATAACGTGCGTTCGAGATAAGAAAGGCGGCACTCTTAGCCCCGTTGGGGCGGAGGGGCTGAAGGCCTATTGAGTGGCTGGCATACGTGTTGCTTAAACCAGGTTGCGGGCTGATACGCTTGGAACAGCAAACCTCTTGGCTAAATAGGCGGATAACATTTCACATGAAGGCTCAAACACACTCTCAGCGAGGGTTCTCTCTCATCGAACTACTCATCGTCGTGGCGATCATAGGGATTATTGCCGCAATCACGGTCACGTATCTGATGCAGGCTAAACAGGCAGCACGCGGAGCTTCCGCAGCGCACTCGATGCGCTTGATACATTCGTGTGAAGCCTCTTATCGTTCATCGAGCGGTGAATACGGCGATTTGACAGCCCTTTCTAACGCGAAATTTCTTAACGATCCCGACCTTCGCACCGGACGCAAGAGTGGATATAACTTCGCGGCCACACCAAACATTGCCACTCCCTCCCAGAATTACACAGCGGTAGCAGCGCCCGACCATGACCCGTCAAGTAGCTTACAGAACTACTTCGTAGACGGCACAGGAATCCTGCGCGTTAATGCTGGCGCTCCGGCAGATGTCACCAGCAGCCCTGTTAATTAAGAAGCTCTCCCTCGCTTGCCTCTCGTTGGTCACTGCCCCGGCTTTACCATCTCTCATTTGACGAAAACCGTCACCCGGCGACTACCAGGAATTGTCAGTTTGCCGGATTTACGCCCATCGACGAGCCAGCCTGAGCGATATTCGCCATTAAATTGCGGCAATTTTTCTTGCAACTCGCGAAACAGCTTATGGCACACGGCTTGTTAATAACCCCTGCGACACATCGCGCACAGCGCGGCCTGCGAACCTGAGACGGAAGCCGATGGCGCGAATTAAATAACCAAAACTTTAAACCCCTTCCTAAGGAGCACTCGAAAAGAAATGCAAAAGACCAAAGGCCAAACCGGCTTCTCACTCATCGAACTCTTGATCGTCGTCGCGATCATCGGCATCATCGCCGCCATCGCCATCCCCAACCTCCTCGCTTCACGTCGCGCCGCCAACGAAGGCTCGGCTCAGTCCTCTCTCCGCACCGTCCACAGCGCCGAAGCCACCTTCCAGGCCACCGTCGGCAACGGCAACTTCGCCGGTATGTTGGCGGCCGATTCGGTTGCTCCGGTGACGGAAAGCCTCGTCTCACAGAAATTGGTTGACCCCGTCTTGGGCACCAAACAGAAGAGCGGCTACAACTTTAACGTCGTCCCGGTCAACGCCGTGGCAGCCACCAACACGCTGGCCTCTTTCCACGCGACGGCTGACCCGATTGTTGACAGCGGTGCTTCGCAGTCCGGCACACGCGTCTTCGGTATCACGGAAGATGGTGTGATGCGCGGTGGCCCTGGCACGACCGCTTATGCTGACCGTGCTGCGGTTGATGGAGCGACGGCGCTCGGCAACCAGTAAGATTTCCTCCCACAGGTTAGTCTAAAGGGACGAGGTGAAAGCTTCGTCCCTTTTTTTTTGTTTATAATGCATGTAGCATGAAGTGCCCCGAAGTCACAGCAGTTGTCGGGCGGCGCAACTTGGACCGGCGAGCAATCAGACCTTAAACATAATGGGGAGGCTGGGAAGGCTGGAGTGGAAAGTCACAAAAGCGTCAGGCAGACGAGCATCTGGCGGCGTCTACGGGCTATCGCGCGCAATGCTTTTCGTGAAGCCGTGCGCGACCGCGTGCTCTACAATCTCGTGCTCTTCGTGTTGCTCTTAATCGTCGGCGCGATATTTTTGGGCGAACTGTCGGCGGCGCAGGAATCCAAGATAATCATTGATATGGGATTGAGCGGGATGCTCGTGTTCGGCGCATTCATCTCCATCTTCGTCGGCGTCGGCCTCGTCTACAAAGAGATTGAGCGGCGAACCATCTATGCGATCTTTTCAAAGCCCGTCGGGCGCGGGGAGTTCCTCGTCGGCAAATACCTCGGCCTTTGTTTGACGTTGCTCGTCAACGTCCTCGTGATGGGTCTTGGCCTCTCGCTCGCGCTGCTCTACGTCAGGCGCGGCTGGGAAGCGCCCATTCTGAATATCTGGCCCGCCATCATGCTCATCTACGTTGAGTTGATGATTCTGACGGCGGTGGCGATTCTCTTCTCGTCTTTCTCATCGCCCGCGCTCTCCGCCTTGCTCACGTTCTTCGTTTTCATCATCGGACATTTCAGCGCCGATCTGAAGACCTTTGCCACTTCGATGGGCACGACGAGTGCGCGCTATTTCTTCGGCGCTCTCTTTTATCTGCTGCCGAACCTGTCGAACTACAGCTACATCACGCCCGCCGCGCATGGGCAAACGCCGCTCCCCACGCTTGTTTTTGCGTCGCTCGCCTACGCGGTCGTTTACATCACTGTGCTGTTGGCTGCCGCGACGCTCATCTTCAATCGCCGCAACTTCAAATGACGAACGCGAAGAACAGCAGCAGCGACGAAACACGCGCCGCGCGCCTGCGGCAGACGATTATTTTGTCTCTGGTTATCCTGTTTGGCCTGGGCAGCGCCGCCGGATTGAATCGCTGGATCGAGGTTAATCGCCCGCCGGTCGATTCAAAGATGGAAGAAGAGAAGCTCTACGTGACGGGAGCGGCAGCGCGCCGGATGAGTCTGAGCTTCAACGGCCTGGTCGCAGACTGGTACTGGATGCGCTCGCTGCAATACGTCGGGCGGAGAGTCATCAAGCAGGGCATGAAGCTTCAGCTTGAAGACCTCGGCACGCTCGACTTGAAACTTCTCTATCCGCTGCTCGACACGGCGACCACACTTGACCCGCAGTTCATTGCCGTCTATGAATACGGCGGCGTGGTGCTTCCGGCAATCAACGACGAGGATGCCATCAGGCTGCTCAGAAAGGGAATCGAAAACAATCCGACCGAGTGGCGCTTGTTTCATCATCTGGGCTACATCTACTGGCAGCGCGGAGACTATGAAACGGCCAGCGCGATTTATGCTGAGGGCGCGAAGTTGCCGGACGTGCCCGGCTGGATGCAGGCCATGAGCGCACGGATGCTGATCGAAGGAGGCAGCCGCGACACGGCGCGCGAGATATACACACGCATGTACGAACAGTCTGAGGATCGAACGATCAAGCGTATGGCCGCGCTGCGTCTCAAGCAAATCAATTCGCTTGACGAGCGCGACCTCATTCGCCGCGTGCTCTCGGATTACCGCGCACAAAAAGGTTCCTGCCCGTCCGCATGGAGAGAAGTCGCCGCCCGTCTGCAAGCCGCACGGCTGCGGCTTGACCCCAACACGGGAGCGCCGCTCGACCCGGCTGACACACCCTATGTTCTCAAAGACGGCTGCGACGTTGACCTCGACCTGGAATCTGAGGTGCCGCGAAAATGAATAGCAGGAGACAGAAGACAGGAATCAGAAGTCAGAATAAAAACAAGAGCGTTTCTCCGCCTCTTCCTGCTGACTCCTGTCTTCTGACTTCTGTATTCTTCCTTTGGAGTGAACATGCTTGTTGTAGAGATTGAGAATCTGACGAAGGATTATGAGGTCGGCTTCTGGCGTAAGCGCAAGGTGCGTGCGCTCGATGGCTTGAGTCTCTCGGTCGAGGGCGGTGAAATCTTCGGCTTTCTCGGCGCAAACGGCGCGGGGAAGACGACGACGTTAAAGCTCCTGATGCGCCTCATCTATCCGACCGAAGGGCGAGCGCGAATCCTCGGGCGCGACATCAACGATGTCTCGATGCACGCGCGCATCGGCTATCTTCCCGAAAACCCTTACTTCTACGATTACCTGACGGCGCATGAGTTTTTGAGCTACTGCGCCGAGCTTTTCGGTTACAGTCGAATGGAACGCAAACGTGTCGCGGCAGAACTTCTCTCGCGTGTTCGGCTGGACGAAAAGAGTTGGGACAAGCAGCTTCGTAAATACTCCAAAGGAATGTTGCAGCGCGTTGGGCTGGCGCAGGCGCTCGTCAACGATCCCGAAATAGTTTTCCTTGACGAACCGATGAGCGGACTTGACCCGATAGGCCGTCGTGAGGTGCGAGACCTGATAGCCTCGCTTCGCACGAAGGGCACGACCGTCTTCATGTGCTCGCACATTCTTTCGGACATAGAAGTGCTTTGTGACCGCGTAGCGATTTTGAATCGCGGGCGGCTCAGTGAGACGGGCACGCTCGAAGAGTTGCGCGAGCGCACAGGCGACGACCGCCGCATCGAAATTACAATCGCAGGCACGACGGCAGAAGAATTCTCAAGCGCGTTCCCTCAGCTTGATGGCGCGCAGATAACTCCCACAGCGGCGGGAGCGCGTATCGAAGTCGCAGACGAAAGAGACGTGGACGCCACGCTCGCCGCACTCAGACAAGCCGGAGGCCGTCTCATCTCCGTCCAACCCGTCCGCCAATCGCTTGAAGAACTCTTCGTGCGCGAAGTTGAAAACAGGAATTAAGGATCAAGGATGAAAAGAACGGCGCTCTTTATCTTCATCTCATTCTTCATCCTTCATCCCTCATCCCTCATCCATACGATTGCCCAGCGTAGTGAACTTGACGGCTTGATTCGCAACATCGAAGCACGCTACGGGCGGATGCGCGGGCTGGCGGCTGAGTTTGAGCAGAGGTACAGCGCGCCGGGCGTGCGTGAACGACGTGAGCGAGGACGGCTGGTCTTGCAACGCCCGCGACGAATGCGCTGGGAGTACGACCCGAAGCCGGGCAAGCTCTTCATCGTCAACGGGCGCGATGTCTGGCTCTACGTTCCCGCCGACCGCGAGGCGACGCACGCGGACTTGAACAGTGTCTCGGACACACGCTTCCCTTTCCTCTTTCTGCTCGGCCAGACGAATTTGCGTGGAGAGTTTCGCTCCATCACGCTCGTGGATGCGAGCACGCAAACCGGGACGCGCACACTTCGCCTCGTCCCGCGCAACGCATCTTCCGGTTTGCGTGAAATCCTTCTGGAAGTTTATTCCGACGGAAGAATCACGAAAGCAATGCTGGTAGATAACGCCGGGGCAACCTCCGAAGTAACTCTGAGCAACGTCCGCGAAAACTTCATCGCTCCGGCGGACGCCTTCGAGTTCCGCCCGCCGCCGGGAGTGACGGTGAGAAGGCAAAAGCAATAATCAAGCGTAAGTTAAGTTGTTCCGTTAGTGACAATGAAAATAGCCCAGCCATGAATGGCTGGGAATCAGGCGCAAAAACTGAGAGGAGTCCCGTAGGGACGGCTGAAATCTTCTGTCGTCCCTGACGGGGCTTATTTATTTCACACCTCATGGCTGGCGTATTCTTTTATCTTCCCTTCATCGCCTGCTCTGCGTTTCGTCTTCAAGAGAAATCAGGTTATCATGTGAGTTTGCCGCACCTCCCGAAATCTCTGCTGTGTGGCTTGGCAATCTTTTTGAAACATGATTGAAGAAGCCATCGAAGTGCGCGGGGCGCGCGTCAACAACCTCAAGAATATCTCCTTCTCTATTCCGGTCGGGCGGCTGACGGTCGTCACGGGCGTCTCCGGCTCCGGCAAATCCTCCCTCGCTTTCGATACGATTTATGCCGAAGGCCAGCGCCGCTACGTCGAATCGCTGTCGGCTTACGCGCGCCAGTTTCTTGAGCGCATGGACAAGCCGGACGTTGACGAAGTGCGCGGCATCGCCCCGGCCATCGCCATCCGGCAGAAGAACTCGACGCGCAATCCGCGCTCGACCGTCGGCACGCAAACAGAGGTTCACGACTACCTGCGCCTGTTGTACGCCCGCGCGGGCATTACCTATTGCCGCGTCTGCGGGCGCGAGGTCCACCACGATTCGCCCGAATCAGCCGCAGGAGAAATTCTCAGTACGCTCGCGGAAGGAACACGCTTCTACGTTCTCTTCCCGGCGGAAGCGGGCTTGCGCGTGGAGACGAACGGCGAGGGCAAGAAGAACGGCACAGGCCGGAAGCGTAAGACGGAAGCGAAACCGCAGACCCTCAGTCGCCAGATGGTCACGGCGCATGTGATGAGCTTGATGCAGCGCGGCTTCACGCGCCTCTTCGACGCTCCCTCGCGCACAGTCATTGATCTCAGTTCACCGGACGATTACACGCGCGCTGATTTCGATAATATCTACGTCCTGATTGATCGTCTCGTCGCTCGCATGGATGTACGCGAACGTCTGGTGGATTCTCTTGAGACCTGCTTTCAGGAAGGTCACGGCACGGCGATCATCGAAACGGTTGAAGATACTCCTGCCCGCCTGCGCTTTTCGGAACGTTTCGAGTGCAAGTATGACGGCACTGTCTATGCCCAGCCTGAGCCGCGCCTGTTTAGCTTCAACAATCCCTTTGGCGCGTGCCCGACCTGTCAGGGCTTTGGCAACACCATCGGGCTTGATCTGGATTTAGTGATTCCGAATCCGTTAATCAGTTTGAGCGAAGGCGCGGTTGACCCGTGGACGAAGCCGCAGTTTGAGTGGGCGAAGACCGAGATGCGCCGCTTCTGCAAGCAGGAGCGAATTTCGCTGGACATCCCGTTTGGCGAGCTACCCAAAGCGGAGCAACGCGCGATTATCGAAGGCAAGGGACACTGGGCGGGCGTGCGCGGTTTCTTCGAGTGGCTGGAGACGAAGAAATACAAGCTGCACATCCGCGTCTTTCTTTCACGCTATCGCGGCTACACTTTGTGTCCTGACTGCAACGGCGGGCGTCTTCGTCAGGAAGCGCGCGACGTGCGAGTTGGCGGGCGCACGCTGCCCGAAGTTTGCGCGCTCTCGATCAAAGATGCCGCTACCTTCTTCGAGACGCTTGAGCTTTCCACCGAACAAGCCGCCATCTCGGATCGCGTGCTGTATGAGGTCAGGCGGCGCTTGCGCTTTCTCGTTGACGTTGGCTTGGACTACCTGACGCTCGACCGCTTAGCCTCCACGCTTTCGGGCGGCGAAGCCCAGCGCATCCAACTGGCGACGAATCTTGGCTCATCGCTCGTCGGCGCGCTCTATGTGCTGGACGAGCCTTCCATCGGTTTGCACCCGCGCGACAGCGAGCGACTGATTCGCCTGCTGCATAACCTGCGCGACATCGGCAACACCGTTCTCGTCGTAGAGCATGACGCGGAGATGATGCGCGCTTCCGATCATATTCTGGACATCGGCCCGGCGGCTGGCGAACTCGGCGGTCAGGTCATCTACGAAGGCGACTTCGAGCATTTGCTCACAGATAAAGCCTCTTTGACGGCGCGTTACCTGCGCGGCGAAGTGGAGATTAAATCGCCCAAGCAGCGCCGCACGCCGCACAAGCGCCGCCTCAGCGTGCATGATGCTTCCGAGCATAATCTGAAAAACATAGACGTTGACATCCCGCTCGACATGCTCGTCTGCGTGACGGGCGTCTCAGGCTCTGGCAAATCAACGCTGATTCACGATTGCATCTACGCGGGGCTGAAGAAGCAGCGCGGCGACTGGCAGGGGCACGTCGGCGGATTCCAGAAACTCGAAGGCGGGCAGTTCGTAGACGACGTGATTCTCGTTGATCAGTCGCCCATCGGGCGCACGCCGCGCTCGAACCCTGTGACCTACATCAAAGTCTACGACGCGATTCGTGAAGCCTTCAGCCAGACGCGCGAAGCGCAGGCGCACGGCTTCGATCCCTCTTTCTTTTCCTTCAATGTTCCCGGCGGGCGCTGCGAAGTCTGTCAGGGCGACGGCACGGTCACCGTCGAGATGCAGTTTCTCGCCGATGTCGAACTCCAGTGCGAAGAATGCAAGGGCACGCGCTTCAAGCCGCAGATTCTGGACGTGCGCTATCGCGGCAAAAACATCAACGACGTTCTCTCAATGACCGTCCGCGAAGCCATGACCTTCTTCCGCGACATCACGAAAATCACCAACCGCCTGCGTGTCCTCGATGATGTCGGCTTAGGCTATCTACGTCTGGGACAATCCGCCACAACTCTTTCCGGCGGCGAAGCCCAGCGCGTCAAACTCGCCGCGCATCTCTCCAAACGCACCGGCGCGAAAACCCTCTACATCTTCGACGAGCCGACCACCGGCCTGCACTTCGACGACATCAACAAACTGCTCGCAGCCTTCCGCGCGCTCCTCGAAGCCGGAGGCTCGCTCCTCGTCATCGAACACAACCTCGATGTCATCAAGACCGCCGACTACATCATTGATTTAGGGCCGGAAGGCGGCGACGCTGGCGGGCATGTGGTTGCTACGGGAACACCCGAAGAAATCATGCGCGTGAAAGAGTCTCACACAGGAAGATATTTACGAGAGCATCTGGCGCGCTCGAACGGGCATGGCGCTTAATAGCGACTGACAATCCAGTTTCACTACTGTTATCTGGCTACCGCTCCTGCGTAATGTGACTTGAGGAGCTGATAGCTGACGGCTCTTCTTACTTTCGCACGAACGCCACCACGCGAAAGCCGGTATTTTCGCTGCGGTAATCGGGTTTGTTCCTGCGGCGAGACGCCGAGCGCAAGTCGCCCGCAGGGTATTTCCACGAGCCGCCACGTCGTACTCTGTATCTTGGCTTCCCGCCGCTTGACCACGCGCTGCCATCCGTAGGCGCTCCATTGTAGTTCTCATGATACCAGTCCTCACACCACTCCGCCGCATTCCCGTGCATGTCAAACAACCCGAATACGTTCGGTTGTTTTTGTTTATCCCCTACCGGATGCGTTTGCTGTCCTGAATTTGGACCGTACCAAGCCAGCGTGTCCAGATTACCGGCATAATCGCCTGTTGTTCCTGCGCGACACGCATACTCCCATTGTGCTTCCGTCGGCAGCCAATAGATGTAGCCATCCCCTTTAGCTTTCAACCTGTTAATGAACTCTTGCGCTTCATACCATGAGACGCGCACCACAGGCTGTCTCTCGTTCTCCTTGAACTTGCCGTCTAAATCTTTTTTCATCCCTGCGGGAAAGTCCTCTCCCATCACCACACGCCATTCAGCTATGGTCACCTCATACTTGCCTATGTAGAAGCCATTACTAATGGTCACATGATGCACCGGCTTTTCATACGATTCCCCATTCGGTGACCCCATCTCAAAGCTGCCCGGCGCAATCCACACAAACTCCATCCCTATCGAGTTTCGCATCAACGGCGGCGGGGTTAGCGTTGCGGTGGGTGTAGACGTTGGTGTCGGCGTAGGTGTCGGCGTAGGTGTCGGCGTCGGCGTCGAAGTTGGCGTAGGTGTTGGAGTAGGTGTTGGAGTAGGTGTTGGAGTAGGTGTTGGCGTCGGCGTCGGAGTTGGCGTCGCCGTCGGTTTTGGCGTAGTGTGAGGTGGCTGCGGTTGCTTCTTTTTCGCCTTCGGCGGTGTCTTAGGTCGCCCGCCCGCCCCATCCTGCAGTGATGCCTTGCCACCCCGCAACAATGGAGTGTCAAGCAGCAATAGCGATGTAGCCACAGCCAAAGCCGCGCAGGTTATGCACGCTCTCAATGAAAGTTTCTCTTTATTCATCAGTCACCTCCTGCGCCGGATTTCATGGTCACTTCGACGAGCTATCAATATTCTTTACGCAACGGAAACCCGTATTGCCATAATCATCTTCCCCGCTGGCGCGCCACCCGCGACGATAGGTTGTCGTTGCCTGGCTGCTGTTGCTTGCATACGAGCCGCCGCGTATCACCTTCAAATCGTCGGCAACTTTCTTCGGCAGTTGCCCGCTCGGATATGTCTTAAATCCACTATTTGTCCACTCCCAGGCGTTGCCCACCATGTCAAACGTGCCGAACGGCGACGCGCCCTTGTATGTGCCTACGTCAGCCATGTCCCTCGACGCTCCACTGGCATTGGCTAATCCCGCGAGCCACTGATTGCCCCAGGGATAACGCCGTCCATCCGTGCCGCGCGCTGCGAATTCCCATTCTTCTTCCGTCGGCAGACGCTTCCCGACCCACTTCGCGTAGGCGCTAGCGGCGTCCCACGTCACACCCGTCACAGGCTTGCGTCCCGCGCCCACCGGGTAAGTTCCATTGCTCCAAGCTTGTGGGATGTAGAGACGGCCTTCTTCAGTTTTGGTGAACTTCTCGTAATCCTCATTGGTGACTTCGTAAAGGTCTACGAAGAAGGGAAGCGCTGTGGCCTCGTGCGCGGGCTGCTCGTACTCGTCACCATCGTTACGACCCATCATAAACTTACCCCCCGGCACGTAAGCCATGCCCACAGGTGGCGGTGGCGACGGGGTGGGAGTTGGAATAGGCGTCGGCGTTGCCGTTGGCGTCGGAGTAGGCGATGGCGTCTGATCCGTGCTTAGCAGCAGCGCCGTGATTACAAATCCAGCCAGAACGGTGGCTAAGCCCACCACAGCAATTACTATTGCCCTCCTGTTTCCCTGAACTTTCTTGATTGCATCAATGAAAAGACGCGAGGGATTGCGACTCGGAGACAATTTCGGTGGGCGCGCGACTGGCAGCGTAGGCATGGCGGCGCGTTGCCGCTCGACTTCTTCCGCTTCACGTTGTTGTCGCTCCTCTTCGCGGCGTGATTCTTCGGCTTTGCGATGCGTTTCCGCTGCGGCGCGTTGGTTTTCGATCTCTTCTGTCTCGCGCCTTCGTCGCTCTTCTTCCGCGCGTTGCCGCGCCTCTTCCTGCAAGCGTAAGGCTTCGGCTTCCTCCTGCCGTCGCTGCTCCTCCTCTGCGCGGCGGCGCGCTTCCGCCTCTTTGCGCTGGCGTGCCTGTTCCTCAATCTCACGCGATAGCTCTGTCGGCTGCACAGACATCGGCACGTTGACAGCTTCGCGCAACAGGCGGCGCATCTCTCTGGCGCTTTGTGGCCGCTCATTGCGCTCCAGCGCCATCGCTCGCATGAGGACGGCGGAGACGGCGGACGGCACTTGTGGATTGACTTCGTGGGCTGGCTGCAAGCGATCCGGCTTGCCAGACCAGATGGACAAGGCGCGTGTCGGGGCATCAACCGGAATGAGTCCCGTCATCAAGTGGTAAAGCGTTGCGCCGAGCGCGTAAAGGTCGCTACGTGGGTCTGTGGAGAAGCTGACGATTTTTTCAACCGCTTCGGGATAGTTGACCGAAAGGGCTTCACGCCAACGTCTGTCGGCTCTCAAAGTCTGTTCCAGCGATGCGTAATGCGGCGTGTGGCCGCCCATGCTATGGTCTGACTGAAGCGTGGTCATCTGCCCTGCCGCGCCCTTCGCGATTCCGAAGTCGAGCAGCTTAATCTTGTCTTGCCGTGTCAGCTTTAGATTCGAGGGCTTGATATCGCGGTGGATAATAGGCGGCGAGTAAGAGTGCAGTGCTTCGAGCGCGACGAGCAACTGATCAGCCCACTCCAACACCTTTGCTGGCGCGAACGGGCTTTCCCTGAGCGTCAGTAGCTCTGCTAGGTCAAGGCCACGAATCAACTCCATCACGAGATACTGACCGCCGTCTTCGAAGAAGTGATCCATCACTCTGGGAAAGGCGTCGTGCTCCAGATTCGCCAGCAGTTTAGCTTCACGCTCAAAGGCTTTGCGCTCGACCTCCGTTTCGGCGAAAGTTTCTTTCAAAGCGACGACGGAGCTGACGCGCTCATTGAGGGCTTCATAAACCGCGCCCATGCCGCCATGTCCAAGTTGGCGGATGATGCGATAACGGCCTTGCAGGATGGTGTTGGGGGCTAACATGTGCTCCTGAGAGTAAGGAGGCGTAGATTATCTATTTGGCTCAGACAGCATCGTGCCGTGCCAGTGAGTGTTCAGCGTCGGGGAAACATCAAAACGCCGGAGCGCAGGCGCTAATCTAAGGCGGTTATCTTAACGGATTCCAGTGAAATCAGCTAGACGCTCTGCGTCAGCCATTACTGACGCAGTTTCACGCGATAAAGGATGAATTTGCCGTGGCGCTCGCCAGTGTCGCGCTCGTACCAGCGATCAAGATTGGTCAAATCGGGTTCGCCGTCTGTGTGTGTAACCACTGCGGAGAGCGTGGGGGCGGCGGCGCGCTCGCGGTTGAAGGTGGCGATGTATGTGGAATAGCGATCAACTTCGGCGGCAATCTCTTCCGGCGAGAGGGGTGTGGCGTTGACGGTCAGGCGGTCGTGGTGGCGACCCCAGCCGAAGAGCGCTATGACGACGACGTAGTTGCCGTCGTTCAGTTCCGCTTCGAGCCACTGCGCGTTCAGGCCCGTGTAGTAAAGGTGTTGATAAAAGCGCTGCTTGCTCTCTTCCCACGTCGTGCCGGAGAAGATGTGCAGGTGTCGCGCCCAGAGCACGCCCTGCGGCGCGAGTGTCGGAAGGTCGTCGCCCTGTAAGAGATTGGGCGAAAAGACGACGCCGGGCTTTTCAATGCCCGCTGTTTCAGCTTCGCGCGCGAGTTCCCTTAGCCGACGACCGACGAGTATGGCATCGTCACGAATGATGTTTTGCTCGTCAACGACGTGCGTGGTGATGTCTGCTTCGATTACTCCCCAGCCGAAAGTCACGAGCGTGACGAGGAGGAGAGTGCGGCTGGTCAACTTTCGTTTAGCGGTGGCGGTAGCGCTCGTGCCCCAGATGAGCGCGGCGGTTAAGACTACGGCAAACGCTGCGACGTAGTTGACGATGAAGACTTCGTAATGGATGGGTTGCAGCGAGCGGCCTGTCACGATCTGCTGGTTGAAGACGAGAAGCGGCGTCAGCGCGAAGGCTAAGGCTGTGAGCGTTTGTTTGCTTCGCCAGTTGAGACGCCCGCGCTTCACAGCGTAAACGAGAATTGCCAGCACCAGCATCCCGATGATTGTGGGCGGGCGGAGCAGATCGGGCGTTCGCGTAAGGGTGAGCAACTGCACGGAGTCCATCGTCGTCGCGCGGTTCGCAAGCAGCATGGCATATGGCAGGAGCGCAATGATGGCTATTGCGCCGGTGACAGCTAAGGCTTTGAAATCGCGCTTCCAGCCGTCGGGTTTTGTAATCAAAAGGAGCGCGGCGAAGCAGGCCAGCCACGCGGCGGCTGTTGTCCAGAGATAAAAGTAGGAATAGACGAGAACGGCGAACGATAGCCCTGCGCCCGCAGCCGAAAGGTAAAAGACGCGCCTGCTTTCGTTTTTGAGCGAGCGCCAGACGAGAGCGCAGAAAACGAAGAAGACGGGAAACGGCAGCGCGGGTAGATAGCGACGCAGGAATGGAAGATACGGGTAAGCAAGGCCGCGCCCCGTGAGCTGGATGATGGCTCCCTGCGCGCAGGCGAGCGTCCCCAGACAAAGCACCATCAAGGCTCCGGTCGCAGCTATTCGATCATCGCCGGTGACCATTCCAAGCAGCCAGAAGAGCGCAAGCGCAGCTGCAAACGCCGCGAGCGCGCCCGTGATAATCATGGCCCAAGACGCGTTCATTCCAAGCGGTCTCGCAAAGAGCGCAATCGCGTAAGGCGGGATGAACTGGATTGAGAAGAGCGATTCCGGCTGCCTTGCACCCGAAGCATCGTCGCGCCCTGTAAACGGATCATTGCGGCGCGGACGCCCATCAATCAACGCTTGCAGGTAAGCGGCGTAGGCCACTTCGTCTATGTCATTGTAAGCATACGCGCCGTTCCAGGCGCTGCCGCGCGTCGCCCACAAATTAAGCTGCGGGTAGAGCGCGAGGATCATCATGCCGACGCCAGCCAGCACACCCAGACGCCAGCGCAGCTTTGTCTGCTCACTTTGCAATTCGGGATTCCTCTGAAGTATCTAAAGGGCGGAAAGTTTTTTAAGTCAAAAGAGCGGGCCAATCCTAACTATTCGGCGTCGCACTTGTAAACCGCACGCCTTTCGGCTTACAAATAACCGGAAAGGAATTTTTTGATTATGAGTCTCAAAGAACGAATCATCTCCGACCTGACCGCCGCGATGAAAGCCAAAGACGCGGCACGGCTTTCCACGCTTCGTATGATTAAAGCCTCTGTGATGAATCGCGAAATAGAAAAGGGCGCGGCTTTGACCGACGAAGAGTTGACGAAAGCTATGCAATCGCTCGTCAAGCAGCGGCGCGATTCCATAGAGCAGTATGAGAAGGCCGGGCGACAGGAGTTGGCCGACAAGGAGCGCGCCGAGATCGAAGTCATCGAGGGCTATCTGCCGCAGGCTGCCACGCGCGAAGAGATTGAGCAGGCCGTCGCTGCCGCCATCAGCGAAACGAATGCCTCATCCATGCGCGACATGGGCGCGGTGATGAAAGCAGCGCAGGCGCGTCTCGCCGGACAGAGCGCAGATGGACGGACGGTGAGCGAGATTGTTAAGGCGAAGCTCTCACAGTGAGAAGAAATAGACCAGGATTAACAGGATTAGCAAGATTAAGAAGACAAGACAGGTTAAGATAGTTTGAGTCTTCTTCCCTTTATCCTGTCCATCTTGTTAATCCTGTCTATTCTCTTATCGCTTTTGTTCGTGACTCTAAGTTTCAGGCCGAATTCGGGAGGTGGCAATGAAGACCAGTGAGACCAATAAACCGGTGAGGTTCTTTTTCACCCTGTGCGCCTGTGCGCTCATGCTTCAATTAACTTTGCTGTCTGCCTGCGCTCAAAAAGGGCGCGAGAATCAAGCGTCGACGCCTGCGAAGGCCGAGCCGCCCATCTCAACGCTCAGGCATTACGAAATCAAGCCCGCAGACCTGCCGCCGCCCAACGACACGCCGGACGCGCAGAATCCGCCGAACGTCATCCCGCCTCCTGCGGGCGCGCAGTTGAATCTTCCGCCCGGCTTCAAGGTCAACACCTTCGCCGAGGGAGATTTCAAAAGGCCGCGCTGGATGGTGCTCGCACCCAACGGAGATGTTTTCGTCGCAGACCCCGGCGTTAACAGCATCTTCATCCTTCGCGACGCGAATAATGATGGGGTAGCTGAGACGCGCTTCACCTTCGCCTCGAATCTCAACCTACCGTTCGGCATGGCCTTCTGGCGAGACTATTTCTACGTTGCCAACACCAACGCCATCGTGCGCTTTCGTTATAAACCGGGTCAGACGAAAGCCGAAGGCGAGGCGGAAAAGGTCGCGGATTTACCGGGCAAAGGTTACCGCGAACACTGGACGCGCAACATCATGTTCAGCCCCGACGGGACGAAGCTGTATGCGACGGTCGGCTCGGAATCGAATGTCAGCGTCGAGCCGGAGCCGCGCGCCGCAATCCTTGAGTTCAATCCTGACGGGACGGGGCGACGCATTCTGGCGACCGGGACGCGCAATCCCATCGGGCTGGCGTTTCGTCCGGGCACGCGCACCCTGTGGGCTGCCGTGCAGGAGCGCGACCGGCTCGGCGACGACCTTGTGCCGGATTACGTGACGGCGATTCAAGACGGAGGTTTTTACGGCTGGCCTTACGCCTACGCGGATCAGCGGGAAGACCCGCGACGCAAGGGTGAGCGCCCCGACTTAGTGAAAAAGACGCTCGTGCCGGACGTTTTAATTCAGGCTCATTCGGCAGTGCTCGGCCTCGTTTTCTACGACGGCAATACTTTTCCCGCAGAGTATCGCGGCGACGCTTTCGTCGCGCTGCACGGCTCATGGAATCGCTCGAAGCGCACGGGCTACAAAATCATTCGCATCCGCTTCAAGGACGGAAAGCCCGTCGGAGGCTACGACGATTTTCTCACGGGCTGGATGCTGGACGAGAACAAACCGGAGGTCTGGGGCCGACCTGTCGGACTGCTCGTCCTGAAAGACGGCTCGATGCTGATTACGGACGACGGGGCCAATAAGATTTGGCGAGTCAGCTACAATCCAAAGTAAGCAGCTAAGGAGATAACAGGCATGACGGACGACGAAATACAACTGAAAGCGCAACGCAGCCTGCAAGAGTATGACGACGCGGTGGAAAATGTGGCCGCAAACTTTGCCGAACTGGGACAGAAGGCCATCGCCACGCTCGATGAATTTATCAGCTACTGGAATCAACGCTCGGAATCGCCGGAATCTGAGATGGCAAACGAACAGGCCGACGAGGATATGAGGAAATTCGTCGAAAGACAGTTGGAGTGGGCACAACATGAAAAGGCAAGGGTGATTGCCCAACTCCCCAAAGGAACAGCACCGGGCCACTGAAGATGACAAGTTGCCCCGACAGCCTTCGCGGCAGTAAATAGGCTGCTCTAAAAGCCTTAAAAATAACGCCTTCGCCTCCGTCTCCGGTCGCTTGCTTCTCCCCTCCCCTTTCCGTATAATCCTTCGCTTGCTCTGAGCGCGGCGGTATCATCCGGTGGGTTCGCGCCCACTTTTTCTTTTGCGCGAGAGCTATTTGAATAATCGAGGAGCGCGGCTGGTGGGTCAGGGTTCGATTGAAGAGCGTGTGCGAGAGATTGCCGAGCGTGTGGCAGGAGATCACGGGCTTGAGCTGGTTCACGCCGAAGTCGCAGGCCCGGAAGGCAAACCCATCCTCCGCATCTTTATTGACAAGCCGGAAGGCGTGACCCACGAAGATTGCGCGGCAGTCAGCCTGCACCTCGGCACGGTCATGGACGTGGAAGATTTCATCCACTCGGCTTATACATTGGAAGTATCAAGCCCCGGTCTGGAACGTGGGCTGTATAAGCGTCAGGATTACGAGCGGTTCGCAGGCCGCATGGCGAAGATGAAATCGCGCGTGGCGATCAACGGCCAGCGCAACTTTCGCGGCCAAATCATGGGGCTGGAAGGCGAAAAGGTCATCTTTGAAGATAAGACGAGCGGGCGCGTCACAGTGCCCTTTGAACAAATCGTCAAAGCGAACCTTGAGCTAGACGTTGAAGAAGAGTTTCGTCGCGCCAGAGAGCGCGAGTTGGCAGCTGAGGCCGCTGGCAAACCGGACGGCCACAAACACAATTGAATAGCTAGTAAATCGTAAATGGTGAACGGAAGAAAGCAGTTTCTATTTACGATTCACGATTTACCATTTACGGCACTTAAATTATGAGTACATCCATCGCGCAGAACATTGATGCCCTTTGCCAGGAGAAAGGCGTAGACCGCGAAATCGTCATCGAAGCGATGAAGGAAGCGGTGCGCGCTGCGGCTCGCAAGCAGTTCAAGTCGGGCGAGGACATACAGGTTGACTGGAATCCTGAGACCGGCATCGAGCTTTCCGCGTCCAAAGTCGTCGTTGACGAAGTGACGGACGAGGCGACGGAATTATCAATTGAAGAAGCGCGTGAGATGGCTGGCGATGAAGTTGAGATTGGCGATGCCCTGCTCCTGCCTTTGCCGATGGAAGAATTGGGACGCATCGCCGCACAGACCGCCAAGCAGATACTTTTCCAGAAAGTGCGCGACGCCGAACGCTCGAATATCTACGACCAATACATAGACAAGATCGGCGACCTCGTCAACGGTTTCACCAAACGATTCGAGCGCGGCAACATCATCGTTGACTTAGGCAACATGGAAGTCATCCTTCCCCGCTCGCAGCAGTCGCGCGGCGAACAGTGGAATCAGGGCGAGCGCATCCGCGTCGTCATCCACAACGTCTCGAAGGAATCTAAGGGGCCGCAGGTCGAAGTCTCGCGCACCAGCCCGGAACTCCTTCGCAGGTTGTTTGAGATGGAAGTGCCGGAGATTTACGACGAGACGGTCGTTATCAAATCAGCCGTGCGTGAGCCGGGCGAGCGAGCGAAGATCGCCGTCACGAGTAACGAGCGCGACGTTGACCCTGTGGGCGCGTGCGTCGGCATGAAGGGTTCGCGCGTGCAGGCGATTATTCGCGAACTGCGCGGTGAGAAGATTGACATTATTGAATGGTCGGATGAGCCTTCGGTCTTTGCGGCCAACGCTCTCTCGCCAGCCAAAGTTAATCAGGTTCGCATCACGGACATTGAAAACCGGCAGATGGAAGTGATCGTCAACGAAGATCAGTTGTCTTTAGCCATCGGCAAGCGCGGGCAGAACGTGAGGCTCGCCACCAAACTCGTCGGCTGGAACATAGACATTCGCAGCGAGGAAGAACTCAAGAAAGAGGTCGCCGAGCAGATGGGCGCGCTCATCGCTTCCGGCGGAAGCGTCCCGCTCTCTGCGATTGAAGGCGTCACGGCGGCGCAGGCTGAAACGCTGGCCGAGCATGGCGTCAACGATATTGACGCGCTGGCTTCAACTACTGTTGACGACCTTGTTGAATACCTCGATGTCAGTCTCGACGAGGCCGAATCAATGTTGAATGCAGCGCAGGCCGTCATCGCCGCGCGCGAAGCGAGCAAGCAGAGCGCCGGGGCGGAAGAAGCTGCCGCTGAAGAAGGCACTGGCGAAGAAAGCCCGGTTGAGTCTGCCAGTGAGGAAGAAACAGAAGAAGCATCCGATGAGTCGCAATCGGAAGAGACAACCACGGCAGAAGAAACGGCTGCCCCTGAAGAGACAACCACGATAACTGAGCAGCACGCCGTCTCTGCCGAATTCGACCCGACCATTGAGGCGGATGAGGTCAAGCCCTCAAATGCGATGACCAACGAAGGCTATGACGAAGCCGTCGAGCAGGGCGAGCCTTTCTCGGCTGAGCCGGAGATTCTGGCTGAAAATTCCGCTGACCCGGTCGCGCTCACCGAAGCCGACCCGATCTCGGAGGGTGAACTTTTATTGCAGGAAGCAGGGCGCGATCTTCGTCCCGACACGATCACGCCGTCCCCGGACATTACGTCAACTGGCGCGGCGATGATTGAAGCCGCCGGTAAGGTTGGCGAAGGCGAGCCGCCCGTTGAAGAAGACGCGGGGCTATCGCCTCGCGCAGACTTCGCAAGTGAAGCGTCTGCCCCCGAAGTTCAAACAAGTTCCGCTCCCGAACCGTCCTCTAGTGAGGCCGAGACGGTCGAGAGCGATGAAAACGAGAAGCAATCAGATGCTTCCGAAGACAATGCGGCCCAATAACCGTAGCGTGCGCGCTCGCATAAAAAGCGCGTACCGCTCCTTGCCTTCAAAATCCTCTCTGGCAACGCACTTCTGAAAAAGCGTGCTGACAGAAAAAGGTTGAGAAGGCAAGACGCCTTAACCTTTTTTTGAAGCGCGCGACGCCGTTTTACCGAAAAGCGTCGAAGAAGGAGTGCATGACCGTTACTTCAAAGGTTCGTCTGTACGATCTAGCAAAAGAACTCAAGCAGGACACGAAGCGTCTCATCGAGGAAGTCCGTCGTGAGGGCGTAGATGTCAGTGTGCCCTCCAACTCTGTCTCGAAAGAGCTGGCCGACAAGATTCGCAACCGCTACTTTCCGAAGAAGGAAGCGGCTGCGCCGCGCAAGGTCGTCGTCGTTAAGAAAGCGCGCCCGGTCGTCGTAGAGGAAGCGCCGGTTGTCGAAGAGGCCGAGGCCGAGGTCGCGCCGCAACCGGCAGAGGCCGTCGAAGCCGCCCAGCCCGCGCCGGTCGAACAGCCCGACACAGCCAGGCCAGTCGTCGTGCGGCAGGTCAGGAGACTCACGCCCGCAACGCGCGCCGAACATCCTGCCGCAGCAGCCGAAGCCCCCGCGCCCGTGCAGCAACCGGAACCGCAGGAAGCCCAGCCGATTGAGCATGCTTCCATTGAGGTTTCATCAATGCCCGAAGTTGTAGCTTCTGCCCCGGCTGAACAGATAGCGGAAGTAGCGCCGCCAGCGCCTCCTGTCAGGACTGCTCCGCCACCGCCGCCTGCTCCGTCGAGACAGGTGAGAGTCTTGCGGCCCACCGCCGCAGCGCTCAACGCAGGCGTCAAGATTGGCGAGCGCGCTCCCGCACCAGTGCCGCCCCCGCCGCCGCCCGTCAGTCCACGCGAGCGCCGCGAACGTCAGGAACGCGCAGGACAGCAGGGTGGTGAACGTGGTGGCGAGCGCACGGATCGCGCCGACCGCAACAGCTCACGCGCGCCCGTCGCCCGCGCAGAACGAGCCGGGACTCCCGGCGAAACTGCCACCCCGCAGATTACTTACATTCCTTCACCGTCGGACGGTCGCGGACGCCGACCCGGACGAGGCGGTCGCAGCACGACGCGCGGCGGCAAATCGCATGAAGGTGGCAGGGGCGGGCGCTTTGACCGCGATTACATTCCGCCGCCGAAGGCGCTCTCGCTCGAAGACCGTATCGCCGGACGCCTCAGCATGGACGTTGCGACCATCGCGGGCGAACTCAAGACCGTGCGCATCGTCGAAGGCTCGACCGTCAAAGAGTTTGCCGAAAAGCTCGGTATCAAACCGAAAGATATTGTGACGCTGCTCCTTCAACGCGGCGTCTTCGCCACCATCAATCAACCTTTGAACGACGACGTGGCGATTGATCTCGCCCATCGCTTCGGATACGAAGTGACCTTCGTGCCGTTTGAAGAGATGGTCGCCGAAGAAGAGTTTGAAGATTTGATTGCGACGGATGCGGACGACGTGGAGTTGCCGCGCGCACCCGTCGTGACCATCATGGGGCACGTCGATCATGGTAAGACGAGCCTGCTCGATGCTATTCGCACGACCGACGTGGCGGCTGGCGAAGCGGGCGGCATCACGCAGCACATCGGCGCGTACAGCGTGCAGGTCCCAAGCCCGGACAATCCTGCCCAAACCCGCCGAGTCGTCTTCCTCGACACGCCCGGCCACGAAGCCTTTACGATGATGCGCGCTCGCGGAGCTAAAGCGACCGACGTGGTTGTCCTCGTCGTCGCCGCAGACGATGGCGTCATGCCGCAGACCGTTGAGGCCGTCGAGCATTCGCGCGCGGCGGGCGTTCCCATCATCGTCGCCATCAACAAGATTGACCGACCCGATGCTAACCCTGATCGCGTCAAGCAGGGGCTTGCCAATCTGGGATTGCAACCCGTCGAGTGGGGTGGCGAAACCGAGATGGTTCAGGTCTCCGCCAAGAAGCGCGAGAACCTGGACACGCTTCTGGAAACCATCCTGCTGACCACAGATATTCTCGATCTCAAGGCCAGCCCGACGCGCTTAGCCTCCGGCGTCGTGCTTGAGGCAAAGCTGGATCGCGGGCGCGGCTCGGTCGCAACCGTTCTCGTTCAGCAGGGCACCTTGCGCGCTCACGACCCTTTCATCGTCGGGCAGATTTTCGGCAAGGTGCGCGCGATGTTCGATGACCGGGGCAACTCGATTACGGAAGCCGGACCGGCGACGCCGGTCGAAGTGCTGGGACTTCAGGGAGTGCCGCAGGCCGGAGAATCTTTCCAGGTCGTCGCGGACATTACCAAAGCGCAAAGCATCTCGCATCATCGCCAGATGCTGACCCGTCAGAACACGCTCCTGCAATCAACCAAGCGCGGAATTGAAGCGCTCGGCGAAACGGAGATTAAGGAACTGCTCGTCGTCATCAAGGCGGACGTGCAGGGTTCTGTCGAAGTTTTGCGTAGCACCTTGCAGAAGCTTTCGACCGAACGGGTCAAGGTGAAAGTGATTCGCTCCGGTGTGGGCGCGATCACAGAGTCGGATGTGCTGCTGGCTTCAGCGACACAGGCCGGAGCGTCGAGCACGGCTGTCGTCATCATCGGTTTCAACGTGCGCCCCGAAGTGCGCGCCGCCGATCTTGCCAAGCAGGAGCATGTGGACATCCGGCTTCACTCGATCATCTACAAGGTCGAAGAAGAGATTCGCGCCGCGATGATCGGCATGCTCGAAGCCATCGAGAAAGAGAAGATTCTGGGCAAGGCCGAAATCCGCGAAGTCTTCCGCGTGCCGCGTGCCGGGACAATCGCAGGCTGCATGGTGATTGACGGCGTGATTCGCCGCAATTCCCGCGCGCGCCTGATTCGTGACGGCGTCGTTTCATGGGAAGGCGGCATCGCCAGCCTGCGCCGCTTCAAGGAAGATGCCTCGGAAGTCCGCGAAGGTTTCGAGTGCGGCATCGGCCTGGAAAACTTTAACGACATCAAGGTCGGCGACCAGATCGAGGCATATGTCATCGAGAAGGTGGCCGCGACAGAGCTTTAGTGAGAGGTGATGGGTGACAGGTGATAAGAGAAAGCGCTTATCCCATCACCCCTCACTTATCACCTATCACGGTTGTTATGCGTAGGCCACAGAGAGTCGCCGATATGCTGCGTGAGGAGATCATGCAGATAGTCGGCTATGAATTGGAAGACCCGCGAGTGCAGGCCGCGACGGTGACGGATGTGCGTTTGTCGGATAATCTGCGTGACGCGAGCGTGTATGTGCTGGTCGAAGGCAGCGAAGACGAAATCCAGGCAGCGCTTGCCGCCCTTCGTCACGCCGCGCCTTACGTCCGCAAGCAGGTAGGATTTGCGCTTAGCCTTCGCCACACGCCGGAGATTCATTTCATCCGCGATACCGTCGAAGAGCGCGGCGCACGCGTAGACAGGTTACTGGAAAGCATCGCGCCGGAATTAGAGAACAAGGCGGGAGAGTTTCCCGAAGAAGAAAGGATGAACGATGAGCGCGGAACGATGAAGAATGAAGTAGAAAGCCATTAGCTTTTAATTCATCGTTCAGCATTCCGCGCGCATCGTTTTGAAAATAAATGCTTAGTCAAGTTGTTGAGTTGATCGAGCAGAAGAGACGCTTTGCGATTACCTCACATGTTCGCCCGGATGGTGACAGTCTGGGTTCGAGCCTCGGCCTCTACTGGCTTTTGCGCGCGCTTGATAAAGAAGTTGAAGTTATCATGCGCGATGCAGTCCCGCACTCTTATCAAAAATTACCCGGCGTGCGCGACGTTCGCGTCACACCTGCCATTGATCGCACGTATGATGCCGTCTTCGTCATCGAATGCTCGGACATCACACGCCCCGGCCTCGTTGACCTGGAAAAGCAGTTTGTCGTTAACATTGACCACCACTCGACCACAGCGCTTTTCGGCAACATCAACTGGATTGATTCTACCGCCTCGGCTGTCGGCGAGATGATCTACAACCTGTGTAAAGCCACAGGCGTTCGCGTCACCAAAGAGATTGCCGAGTGTGTCTACACCGCCCTTATCACGGACACAGGCTCATTTCATTATTCGAACACGAGCGAGCGCACCTTCAAAGTCGCTTCGGAATTGGTGCGCGCCGGAGTTAAGCCCGCGAAAATCTCGCAGGCCGTGTTCAGCAATTATCCCTGGTCGAAAATTGAATTGCTCGGCGAAGTCCTGACGACTGTCAAAAGAGATGAGACGGGGCGCGTCGCCTGGATGCACCAGACGCTTGAGATGCAGGAACGCGCCGGAGCGAGCGAAGAGGATGCAGACGGTTTCGTCAACTATCCTCTGGCCTGCGGCAGCGTCGAAGCCGTTGCGCTCCTGAAAGAGAGCGCGCCCGGCGTCTATCGCACATCGCTACGCTCGAAAGGCGACGTGAACGTGGCGCGCATCGCAGAGAAATTCGGCGGTGGCGGTCATCGCAACGCCGCCGGATGCACGCTCGAAGGCGATTTGGAAGAAGCCGGGCGAACCATCGTGCGCCTCCTGCAAGAAGCCGTCGAGCATCGCAACGGCGACCGCGACGATTCGCCTGCGCCAACGGAATCAAGCACGCGCCCGCAGGCAGCGGCTTGAGCGAGGTAAGAACCAATGTCAAAAGTCAGTTTGGAACAGGTAATCGAAGAAGCCAAATCGCTAACGCCCGAGGAACAACGTCAATTGCGCGAGGCTCTGGACGAAGAGAAACGTTCGATTGAACAGGCAGAAAGACATCGCCTGGCAAGCAGCATTCGCGGTAAGTACGTTGATGTGCTTTCCAGCAGCGAAGACTTCTCGGCGCAAAAGGCTACTGACATCTGACCATCATGAACTTGACGCAATCGCAACAGCAGGCGCTTGCTCAATTACATTTATCAGATAGCTAAACGCTAATTCATCGAAGACGCCCCTCATTCACCACTCCATGTTAGCAAAAGAGAAAAAATATAAATGGCGGCGCGAGGATTATCAGGAGAAGACGCGCGGGCTGTTGATGGTTCACACCGGGGAGGGCAAGGGCAAGACGACGTGTGCGCTCGGGTTGATGATGCGCGCAGCGGGCCGGGGCTTGAACTGCTGCATGATTCAGTTTATGAAGTCGAGGAATGATCGCTACGGCGAGCATGACGCGGCTGAAAAACTCGGCATTGAAGTCTACACGATGGGCGACGGCTTCACCTGGGACACGAAGAACCCGGAACAGGACCGTCAAACGTCGCGCGAGACGTGGGCGCTTTGCGTCGAGAAGATGCGGAGCAAGGATTATGACCTGCTGGTCTTCGATGAGTTGGTCTACGTCCTAAGCTACGAGATGCTGCCGATCGAAGAAGTTCTCGCGGAGTTTAGCGCCGTTCGCGCCGAGCAACCCGCCCTGCACATCGTCGTCACAGGGCGCGACGCGCCGCCCGCGCTCATCGAGGCCGCAGACCTCGTCACAGAGATGCGCGAAATCAAGCATCCCTTCAAGGCAGGCATCCACGCTCAACAGGGGATAGAATTTTAAGGGATGAGGGCGGAGGGATGAAAGTGAAGATAGATGCTTTTTAGTTCAGCCTTGAGCGTTCATCCTTCCACGTTTTTGTGCTACTCTTTCCGTCGTTCTCCTTTTCCAGATACAGAAAGGCCATGCGAGATGATCGCTGAAGGATCAGGCACGTCGGATGCGGTTTTACTTCATCCCTCATCCCTCGTCCCTCCCACTTGCTCTTATGCCTTGGTTTCGTAAAAAGAATCAGAAGATCGAGAGCGTGCCCGCCGAAGAGCGCGTGGTCAAGACCGAAGGCATCTTCGTCAAGTGTGACGAGTGCGATGCTCCGCTATTTAAACCCGACCTCGAAGAATCGCTCCAGGTCTGCCAGCACTGCGGCTACCACTTTCGTCTAGACGCGCGCGCACGCCTCAGCATGCTGTTTGACGAAGGCAAGTATGAGGAACTCGATGCCGAAGTGATCTCCATTGACCCGCTGGAATTTACAGACACCAAGCCGTACCCGGAACGACTTGAGCGGGCGCGACAACTGACGGGCTTGCCCGAAGCGATTATCGGCGGGCGCGGGACAGTCGGCGGCCATACGGTCTTCGGGGCGGCGATGGACATGCTGTTTATCGGCGGCTCGATGGGGTCGGCGGTTGGCGAGAAGATCACGCGCCTGATTCACCACGCGATTGAGGCACGCGGAGCAGTCATCATCTTTGCCGCATCGGGCGGCGCGCGAATGCAGGAAGGCACGCTCAGCCTGATGCAGATGGCGAAAATCTCTTCTGCGCTCGCCGAACTGGACGAAGCCCGCCTCCCATTCATCTCCGTTTTGACAGACCCCACGACCGGCGGCGTGACGGCGAGTTTCGCCATGCTCGGCGATTTAATCATCGCGGAGCCGAAAGCCCTGATCGGCTTCGCAGGCCCACGCGTCATCGAGCAAACGATTCGTCAAAAACTGCCGAAGGATTTCCAACGCTCCGAATTTTTGCTCCAGCACGGGATGCTCGACGCCATTGTTGACCGCCGCGAGATGCGCGACTTCTTTATCAAGTCTCTGAACTTCATGATGAATCCTGAAGTCGTAAATCGTGAATCGTAAATCGTGAATAGAGAAAAGCAGTCTTTACCATTTACGATTCACGATTTACGATTTACGATTTCTTATGTTCGATGAAGCGCTCCAATATCTTCTCAGCCTCGGACATGAAACTCTCGCTATCAAACTTGGTCTGAGTAATACGGAGCGGCTGCTTGAGGCTCTGGGTAATCCGCAAAGCTCTTTCCCTTCAGTTCAGATCGCGGGCACGAACGGCAAAGGCTCGACCGCTGTCATGCTCGAAGCAATGGCCCGCACGGCTGGCCTCAAGACCGGCCTCTACACTTCACCCCATCTCAAGAGCATCACCGAACGCATCCGCATCAACAATCAAGAGATCAGCCACGAAGATTTCGCGCGCCTGACGACTCAGGTACGCAGCACGGCTGAAGGATTAGTGACGGAAGGTGTGCTTGAAACGCTCCCAACTTTTTTCGAGCATCTGACAGCCATCGCCTTCGCCGCGTTTGCTGAAGCACACGTTCAACTCGCAATTCTTGAGACGGGACTCGGCGGGCGTCTGGACGCAACGACCACCGCACGGGCAGAAGTAGTCGCCATCACTCCCATCGCGCTCGACCATCAGGAATATCTCGGCGAGACGCTGATTGAAATCGCCGCCGAGAAAGCCGCGATCATTCGTCCCGGCGTGACAGCCATCGTTGCGCCGCAGGAACATGAAGCGCTCGACGTGATTTTAGAGAGATGCGCCGCTTGCGGAGTTATGCCACGTCTGAGCGTGAACAAGATTGAAGTGACAGGCACGGACGACGTTGGGCGCGTGCGCGCAACTTTCGAGACGCAAGAAGATCGCTACGAGAATGTCCGCCTGGGTTTGCGCGGTCGCCATCAAATAACGAACGCTTCCGTAGCCATTGCTCTGGCGGAAGCCTTGTGCGAGCGCGGCTTTTCAATTCCGCGCTCGGCCATCATCGAGGGACTCGAAAACGCCGAGCACGCCGGACGCCTTGAGCTACGCCGCACCGGAGCATCGAACATACTCTTCGACGGCGCGCACAACCCGGCTGGAGCGCGCGCCCTGCGTGATTTTCTCGACGAATTCGTCCAACTGCCAATCACACTCCTTTTCGGCGCGATGCGTGATAAAGATTTAGCGTTGATTACTGCCACACTTTTCCCCGTAGCCCAACGCCTGATTCTCACCGAACCCGCCAACCCGCGCGCCGCCACCCTCGAAACGCTCGCGCGACTCGTGCCACAGGACTTCGATTCGAGTAGAATCACGCTCGCGCCTTCCGCAAGGGAAGCCTTACACGCGGCGCACGCGCAGACTCCTTCCGACGGAATCATCTGCGTCACAGGCTCTCTCTATCTGATAGGCGAAGTGCAAAGCATTATCAACTAAGCGTCAGGAGTTAATTACCTCACGGAGATTTCCGAAATGCTTACGCCGGGCTACAGAGTTTTCATCAGCTACAGCCACGAAGACAAAGCTCAAAAAGATCGCCTCATTAAAAATCTGGGCACACTGAAGGCTGAGGGCACGATCAGCATCTGGCACGACTACTGTATCGAAGCTGGCGACCTTTGGCGCGACGAGCTTGAGCGGGCTATGGACGAGGCTGAGGTAGCGCTCTTCCTCGTCAGCGCAGACTTTATCGCGTCGCCGTTTTGTCAGGATGTAGAAGTCCCTCGCCTACTGCAACGTCATCGCGATGAAGGTGTCTTAATTATCCCGGTCATCGTGGATTACTGCGACTGGCAACCCATAGAGAGAATTAGCCAGTTTCAAGTTCTTCCTGAAAACGGTAAGCCCGTCCCTGCGCAGCGACCTCACAGCAAAGCATGGACGCAGGTGGCGACCGGACTTCGCAGTCGGCTGGAAAACAAGCCTCCCGGCAAGAAGCCTCCGGCGACGCGAATTGTTAAAGAAAGCGAGAGAAAGCCGCCGCAGTTCTCTTTGCTTGAACTGCTTCAAAGAATGCCCGGCGAACCCGGCGAGTTGTTCGGACGCGCAGAAGCTCTCGGCTGGCTCAATGCTGCCTATGCAGATTCGCAAACGGGCGTACTGGCGCTCCACGGTTTCGGCGGCGTCGGCAAATCGGCCCTCGTCCGCCACTGGCTTGAGACACGCTTCCCTGAAACAAAGCCTGATGCACCACGCTTCCTCGGAGTCTCATTCTACAGTCAGGGCACACGCGAGCAGGCAGGCTCTTCCGACCAGTTTCTCATTCAAGCTCTTGAGACATTCGGCGAACAAGACGCCGCGCAAAAATCTGCGTGGGATCGCGGCCAGCGCCTTGCGGAACTTGTCGCCGCAAAGCCGACAGTGCTCGTGCTCGATGGTCTTGAGCCGCTGCAATATGGCGTCGGACCACACAAGATGGAAGGGCAACTGAAAGACCCTGGCATTCACGGGCTGCTGGCGCGTTTGTCTGCACAGCCTGGCAGGTCTCTTTGCATCGTGACCACTCGTCTTCGCCTTGAAGACAGCGACCTACAGAACGCATCCTGCGCTCAGCAATCCGTCGAGACACTTTCGCCGGAAGCCGCCAGCGAGTTGCTGCGAGCGCGCGGCGTACGCGGAAACAATGAAGAGATTAACGCTGCCGTCGAGTATCTCGGTCGTCATCCGCTGGCTCTCGTCCTGGCTGCGGAGTACCTGCACACCTTTGCTGGAGGAGAGATCAACCACCTTCACGAAATACCTCTTATCACAGAGGAGATCAAGGCGGGCCGCCACGCTAAATCCGTCATGGCAGCCTATGAAGCAGCATTACAGCGCGACGGAGACCCCCTCGATCTCGAACTGCTCAGCGTGCTGGGCATCTTCGACCGTCCCGCGCGGTGGGAATGGCTGAAGGCGCTTTTCAAGCGTCCCGTTATCAAAGGCGTCACCAATCATCTTGCCCGCGCTAGCAAGCGTAAACTCTGGGAAGCCATTAGCCGCCTGCGCCAGTGGGGAATGCTCGCTGACCCCGGCTCTCTGGAAGCGCCCGAATTGGACGCCCACCCGCTCGTCCGCGAATATTTCGGCGAAAGACTGCGTGACAAGAACGATACTGGCTGGCGCGAAGCACACAGCAGGCTGTTCGACTACTTAACCTCCACCACAAAAGAATTTCCCGACACGCTTAACGAGATGGAAACTCTCTACGCAGCGGTAACTCACGGCTGCGTGGCAGGTAGATATCAGGAAGCTCTGGTAGAGGTTTACCACAGGCGTACTCGTAGAGGGAACGCTGACTTCAGCATCCGTCGGCTCGGAGCATTCGGTGCTAATCTGGCTGCTCTGATTGGCTTCTTTGATCCTCCTTGGCAGCATCCAGTCTCAGCGCTCACTGATGATCATAAGGGATTTGTCCTAAATCAGGCCGGATTCTGTTTACGTGCGCTGGGAAGATTGACCGAAGCAGTTCAACCTATGCAGGCTAGCCTAGAGGCGCGTCTTTCAATAGAAAGTTGGGGGAATGCTGCCCGCGCTGCTGGCATTCTTACTGACCTCTACCTCGCAATTGGCGACCTGCGACAATCTCTAGCTTACGCGGGACAAAGCGTCGAACTGGCCGATAAAAGCGGTGACACCTTTCAGCGTCTGAGCAAACGAACAGCACTGGCCAATGCTCTGCACCAAGCGGGACGCTTGTCAGAAGCAGAAGCTTTTTTCCGTGAGGCTGAACAGATACAGAAAGGCCGGGAGAATAAGCTCCCACTACTTTCCTCATTTTCGGGCTTTCTGTACTGCGATTTGCTGCTGGAGCAGGGATATTATGAGGATGTACTTGGCCGCGCTGCTCAAACTCTTCAATTAGCGCAGCAGTCAGGAAACCTTCTCGACAGTGCCCTAGACTTTCTGTCGTTGGGTCGAGCCTTCCTGCTACAAACACAACGGGGAAAAGTTAGCAATTACGCACAGGCTACAAACCATCTGAATCAAGCTGTGGATGGCTTGCGGATGGCAGGGTATCTAGAATTCCTATCACGCGGGCTGCTGGCACGCGCAGAACTGCATATGGTTAAGAGAGAGTTTAGCAGTGCCTGCGCTGATCTGGACGAAGCGCTGTCAATCGCCGAGCGCAGCAAGATGGAGTTGTACCAGACAGACTGCCATCTGGGATATGCGCGGCTGTACTTGGCGCAAGGGGAGAAGGAGAGGGCGAGAGAGAGTTGGGCTAAGGCCAAAGAGATAATTGAAAGGATGGGTTATCATCGGCGGGATAAGGATGTGTTGGATATTGAGCGGCAAATCGGAGAGATGTCTGGTCGCTCCGGTGAGGAATAAAGTATCTGAATCTTCAAGTCCGCGCGTTGCGGCAGAGCGACTGGAAAACATAAACTGAGCGGCGGGAAATCATCTTATGGCGACACCTGACACAGAAGCTCCTGAAGTTCTCGACACCGAAGAGGTTTATCACGGTCGGGTGATAGATGTTTCGGTTTACACGGTGCGTGAGAATGAGGTGACGTATAAGCGCGAGGTGGTGCATCATCCGGGTGGGGCGGGGGTGGTGGCGGTGTTTGATGATGGGACGATTGCGTTGGTGCGGCAGTATCGTCAGCCGACGGTGCGTTATGTGTTGGAGCTTCCCGCCGGGAGGCTCGCGCCGCCTGAAAGACCTGAGGAGTGTGCGGCGCGCGAGCTTGAGGAAGAGATCGGGGTACGCGCCGGGCGTTTGGAGAAGTTGGCGGAGTTTTTCACGACGCCGGGGTTTTGTGAAGAGAAACTGTGGGTTTATCTGGCGACGGATTTGACGGAGACCGAGCAGAATTTGGAAGGCGACGAGATGCTTGAGATCGTCCGCGTCTCGTTCGCGCGGGCGTTCGAGATGATCGCTGACGGCGAGATTGAGGACGCGAAGACTATTATCGGATTGCTGCTGGCCGCGCCGCGACTGGGATTAAGAGCGCCCGGCATCGAGTATCCGGTGGTTTGAAAAAGATAACTGGCCACGCGTCCCACAGAGAATTTTGAGAGGAAGAGCAAATGGTGGCTTGTATTCATCTAACGCAAATACATGAGGTCGCGCCGAGCGCGAATGGTTGCGAGGATTGTCTGAAGATTGGTGATGATTGGGTGCATCTGCGTCTTTGCATGTCATGCGGGCACGTCGGCTGCTGCGATACCTCGAAGAACAAACATGCCACGAAGCATTTCCACTTAACAAAACATCCGATTATTAAATCTTTTGAGCCGGGCGAAGAGTGGGGCTATTGCTACGTTGACGATGCCTTCTTTGAATCAATCTAAAATGCAGGAAGCGAACCCGTCAACGCCAGACGAGCAGAGGCAGCGGAGCGAGCCTTTACCCGAAGATGCCCCGCGTACCGGAAACCCGCGCCGCCCGACTTTTCTCAATTACGTTCATTCAGCAATCGCCATCCCGCTCATCTATCTCTACACGATTGTGATGGGCAGCCTTTCACTGCTGCTCTCTCTTTACGACCCGGAGGGCAAGCGGCAACACTGGTGTGCGCGCCGTTGGTGTCAGATGATTGCTCGAACGGCTGGCGTGCGCGTGCGCGTTCACGGCGCGCAGCACATTCAGCCGGGCGTGTCCTATGTCTTTCTCTCCACGCATCAAAGCTACATGGACATTCCGGCGATGCTCGGCTATCTGCCCGCGCAACTCCGCATCGCCGCCAAGAAAGTGCTTTTTCGGATTCCGTTCATGGGCTGGCATCTGACACGCGCCGGACACATCCCCATCGACCGCAGCTCAACGCAGAACGCGGTCAGCAGTATGCAAAAGGCTGCGAACTATTTGAGAAACGGTATCTGCGCTTTCGTCTTCCCCGAAGGCACGCGCTCGCGCGACGGCTTCCTGCACAAGTTCAAGAAAGGCGGCTTCAAGCTCGCGATTCAGGCGGGAGTGCCCATCATTCCCATCACCATCACGGGGTCGCGGCAAGTGCTCCCGCCTGACTCGATCATCTTCCGACCGGGGCCGATTGACATGTACGTCGATGCTCCCATCCCCACCAACGGACTGACCGACGCCGACCTTGAGCCATTGATGGAAAGCGTTTACAACATCATGGCAAGGCACTTTAGGGAAAAGACGTAAATCGTGAATCGTCAATGGTGAAAAGCGGTTTTTTCTATTTACGATTTACCATTTACGATTGACGAGCTTTTGCCTTTTCCCCGTCTCTCTCTTACACTCGTTCGCATCGTGAGCACATCGAATGAATCAGCGCCTCTGGTCGAGACAGCGGCAGGCTCTCATCTGACTGCCGGGCAGGAACACGCGATCTCGCCCACTGCCTCTACCGGGATTGATCCGAACAACCCGCCCTGGGGAGTGTTGGCGGGCTTACTGACGTGGCTGGGAAGCGTTGCCGTGTTAGTTGGGACGACGCTGCTCTTCGTCATTCCTTATATCGCCCTGAAATTTCCCGGCGGGACGAAAGAGGAGCTTGAGCAATTCCTGACGACAGACAAAACCGCCGTCCTGCTGCAAATAGTTTCAGCATTCCCCGCTCATCTCTTAACGCTCGGCATCGTCTGGGCGGTCGTCACACGCTTCGGCAAACGTCCCTTCTGGCGCGCGCTCGGTTTCAGTTGGAGTAAAAGAGTCGGCTTCTGGACGAGCGCGGGACTCGCCATCGCCCTTCTGGCGCTCGGAATATTTCTGACTAAACTCATCGGCGGCGAACCGACGACGATAGATCAGATAGTCAATAGCTCTAACGCGTCCAGATATGCTCTGGCGATTATGGCGGCCACCACCGCGCCGCTCGTCGAGGAGCTTGTTTATCGCGGCGTCCTCTATTCGGCCCTGCATAAAGTTGCCGGAATCGTTTGGGCAGTGATTGGCACCTCAGTTCTCTTCGTCCTTGTTCACGTCTTACAGTACCGCAACAACATCGGCGTCATCATAGTAATCTCCGTGCTGAGCCTGAGCCTGACGCTGGTGCGCGCTTTAACGGGCAAGCTCCTGCCGTGCTTTATCATGCATCTCGTCTTCAACGGCATTCAATCGGCGTACATCCTGATTCAGCCTTACCTGCCGCCGTCCGTCCCCGACGTGGAGCAGAAAGCGCCTGCCTTAGTAATGCTCGCGCGCTCCGTTCGACATCTCATCTGAAAACATGGCCTATGAAGTTGTCGTAGTCGGCGGAGGCATCGGCGGGCTGACCGCAGCGGCGCTTCTCGCTGCGCGCGGCGTTAACGTCTGCCTGCTGGAAAAAGAGTCGCGCGGGGGCGGATGCGCGGTCACATTCGAGCGCTTCGGTTACACGTTCGAGGCGGGGGCGTCGCTCTACGCGTCCTGGCAACCCGAAGAGATTCACGCTCGCATCTTCGCGGAGCTACCCGTCGAGCCGCCGTTGGTTCAACTGGCCACGCCCGCTTACGTCGTGCGCCTGCCTGACGGAACGGACGTGGCCGTGACAGGCGGCATCGAAGAGTTTGCCGACAATTTACGCACAGCCTTTCCGGAGTGCGCTGACGCGAGCGTTAACTTCTATCGTGAGATTGCGCCCGTTGGCGAAGCTCTGAGGCGTATCGCGCGTCGCGTGCCGGATTTACGCACCGCATCATTTTCAAGGCGAATGCGCGCAGCTTTGCCTGAGGTGCGCGTCGCGCGTCGCGTGCTGGCGGCTTTGAATCACACGGCGGCGCAACATCTCGCTAAAACTTCCAATCGCTTCCGCCGCTTCATAGACGTTCAGCTACAAATCTTCGGCCAGCGCGAAGCGAGCGAGTGCGCCTACCTCTATGCGGCGGTGGCGCTGATGCTGCCCCTCTGGGGGATGTACGCCATACGCGGCGGGGCATCCGGCCTCGCCGATACGCTCACCGAAGCCATCAAAAAAAGCGGCGGCACAGTGAGATTCAACGCGCCCGTGCTGCGCCTCGCTTATGACGATGCGGGGCGCGCTATCGGGGTTGATCTGTTGAGCGGCGAAAGAGTGGAAGCAAAGCGTGCCGTCATCAGCAATCTCACCGTCTGGGACACGTATGGCAAGCTCGTCGGCACGAGTCGCACGCCGGACAACGCGCGCAAGCGGATTAAAGATTTAAGCGGCTGGGGCGCGTATCTGCTCTACATGGGACTTGACGAAGAGGCCGCAGGGCGCCTGCCCGCCGATCACTTGCTCACGCTCACGGACTGGCAGGAGGGACAACTCTTTAATCCCGAAGGCGCACAGTTCATGTTCGGCGCTGCGCCCGAATGGGACACGCGCGCGCCCGAGGGAAAACGCGCGGTCACGGTTTCCACTTTCACCGAAGCCGAACAGTGGTTCTCATATCACGAAGACGAAACGGAGCATGAAGAGCAGGATCAACGCACGCTCGAACTATGGTGGGAGCGAATGCATGAGATGATGCCGGAACTAGGCAGTGGCGTAGAGATGATTGAGACGGCCAGCCCGCGCACCTTCTATAGCTACACGCGCCGCAAGCTCGGCATGGTCGGCGGCATCGGTCAATCGCTGGACGTTTTCGGCCTCAACTCGCTGACGCATCGAACCGAGATTCCCAATCTTTTCATGGTCGGTGATACGGTCTTTCCCGGACAGGGTGTCGCGGGCGTCACACAGTCCGCCCTGATCGCGGCAAACGAAATCGCCCCGTTATCCAAAGGTTAACTTCGATAACGGGGCGCTTTTCAGTTTTTTTAAGGATTACTGATTTATCAATTGGGATTGATAGTGTAATCCCTTCTCGGCCCACGTTCGAGGGGCGATTCGTTGGTGGAAGGCGGACGAGGCTGTGGCATGGGCTGCGGCGCGGGAGTTGGATTGACGTTACCACCGCCCCCGTTAGTTGAGCCGCCTGTTGAGCGGCCACCTGAGGTTGGATAATCGACTGTCGGTTGATTGCCATAGCCTCGCCGCCAGTCGTAACCATTCCCGTAGTAGCCACCACCAAACCCGTTGCCGTAGCGATGGCCGTAAGGAGATGACCAGGCACGCGAGCCGACTGGCAGGAAACAATAGCTGCGGGCGCGTGAGCTATAAACCCAGAGACCGAGGCTTCCGTAACCGGCGGTTTGTCCCCAGCTATTCCAGGTATCCCAGCCGAAATCGTTAAAGGCTGTCAGCAGGGGGCGGCGTTGAAGTTTTTGATTGGCACGCGCCAGCGTCTCCGCACGCTCTTTACTCCAGAGGTCGAGCGTGTCCTGCTCCTTCTTGTTCAACTTGGCGATTTCCACCACGCTGCCATCGCGCCCGATGATAACTTTTTTCCCGCCTTTGACCATGTTCGTCAGGCCCTTGCCGAAGAGCACCCGCCCCTTGCGAACAAGGATTTCAGTCGTCTCGTTTGGCAGCGCATTGAAGCGATAAATCCCGCCCTTGACAATCAAAGCATCGGCCTGCGGGGTATTGATCCCGATAGACAGGTCCACGTCGTCCGCGCCGGTAACTTCCACAACGGCGCTGCCCTTCACCAGTTTGACCATCAACTGGTCTAACGAGGCATCCGTCAACTCAAACTCAGAGTTCTCGTCCAGGCGCATGTAAGAGCCGGGATTAAGCAGCACTTCGACTCGACCGCCCGCGCCCGTGATTACGCTATCCCCGGTCCGTAGATCGTCCGTCGAAGTTAGCGCCTGCTGGCGGCCAACATCGCCTTTGCGCTCGACTGTGACGTTGCCGGAAACCAGATTGATCCCGCCCGCTTTCGCAGAGATGAGATATTTTTCTCTGTTGTTCTGCGCCTCAGCCGTCATCGTCAGGCCAAAGGCAAGCAAAAACGCCAGACCGCCGATTATTAAGAGATGTCTTGATGCGCTCTTCATTTGAAAACTCCTTTTAGAGAGAGGCCGAAGTTTCGCAGCCCGTGCGAGTAGCTCTGGTTGGTGGCAGTATTCTAGCACAGGCCGCCCGGAAAAACCCTAAGATGAGGAGCTGCTTGAAAAGTCTCGTTAGGGACAGAAAACTACGGCCTGAGCCTGACCAGAACTTTGTTGCTGACCACGCCTCGCAAGCTGATACTCACCCACACATCTCCGGCGTTAGCTAACTCGTCAGGTAGTTTGACGGTGATCTGCGAGAGCCAATCGAGTGGTGAGACTTGCCCGACATACTCAACCGTGAGCGGATATTTTTTCCCCGCTGCATCTTCCGCCTGTGCGGTGACGATTGAATACTCTTCGCCCGGTTGCAGTTGGGCGTTGAGCGCGAAAAGCAGGATGCGCGTGTGTCCATCCGGGCTGAACTTGTTCTGCTCAAGCACGGAGAGCGGATCACGCAGCCATGACACGGAGTCGAGCGCAATAGCCCTGCTTGAATTCTCTTCCGTGAGCAGGACCGGCGCATTCACGGGAGCCGGGGTCGGCGTCGGCGTTGGTGTAGGAGTCGGTGTCGGTGTCGGTGTCGGTGTCGGAGTGGGAGTGGGAGTCGGCACGGGGGTTGGCGTTGGGCTTGGAGTAGGCGTCGGCGTCGGCGTGGGCGTTGGCGTTGGTGTCGGCGGCGGCTCGTAACTAAACGACGGCAGTGGCAACGCTTCAGGACTGACGCTGAAGCGAGACGTTCCCCATTGCACTACGCCCAGCAGGAACTGTACGTCAATACTCTGGCCCGGTGGCAGTCCTTCAACTGGCAACGCCACACTGATACTTGAATTCAGACCTCCACCGCTCGGCTGACTGGGCGGCTCGTCAAGAGTTGTTCCTTTGACCGTCGCCACGCCGCCGCTTGTCTGTGGAGCGATGGCGCTATCCGAAGAGTTAATCAATCTGAGGTCTGCCTGCGTCTCGCCGGGAGCATAACCGGGACTATTCAAGGTCGTGATGTCGTTGACACGAAAGCGCAGTTTGGTGAGCGTCTGGTTTGAGTTGTTGGTGAACCTGCGACGGATGCTCAGCGTCCCCAGCGGCGCATTCGTGCCTACGCAAGACGGGCAGCGCACAGCATTCGGCGAATCTGAGGCTGAAGCGGACGGCTCTATGAGCGATTGAGCGATGTCTGTGCGCGCAATCGGACTGGCGACGTGAAGTGACGACCAGGCCATCCCAGCATTTTCCGGCCCCGGCGCGCCAAGCACCGATTTGACGCTGCCGAATGTGCCGCCCGTCGTCGAGACGAACACGAAATCCGCCACGTTGTCGTTGGTGTCCTGCGGCACATCATTATTGAGCTTTCGCACAAAGCTATACTGCCCATCGCTGCTCCCGATTGAAGGCAGACCTGATCCTTCGCGGAAAAGCCCGCCTGCTCCCGACTGAAAGCCTACGGCATCCATTCGATTCTCAAGCGTAAAGTTTGATGGATTGTTGGTTCTAAACAGAGCGACGCCGCCATCATCGGGATTGTCGAAGGTTTCCGCAGCATCCAACGTGGCATAACTTGAAAGCGAATAGCCTCCGCCATGATTATCTGTGCGAACAACCAGATAATGGCCGCGTGGACCGAGAGCAAAGCCGTTCTGGAAGGTCACAATGACGCTTCCATCCGAAGCGACGAGCGACCAACCGTTCGATCCATCCGACGTGTTCACAATCACGGTCGAGTCCGTCGTGTTGTACAACTCTATGAACTCGTCATTGCTTCCACCACCTGAGCCTTCGGGAGACTTAGGGCCATGAAATCGAAACTCGCTGATGATGATGGAGCCGAAAGGCGCAGGAGGCGGCAATGGCGCGGCCAAATTCTGCTTCACGGTGAAAGTCTGCCCGGCGATGACAAGCAGACCCTCGATGATCAGGTTGCTACCGGGAACAGCGTTGCACCCGTTTGAAGCAACCGTGTAATTGACCGTTCCATTTCCTGTGCCGCTGCTTCCAGAAGTGATAGTCACCCAACTGACGCGGCTCGACGCCGTCCAGCTACAACCATCAGGCGCAGCCACGCTGATGCTACCGCTTCCTCCCTGACAGGGGATGCTTTCGCTCTTCGGGTTAATCGAAAAGGTGCAGGCCGAGGCAGAGAGGGCAGGGACGCGCGCCAGCCTGAGCGCGGTGCCGTTTGGGTAGACAAAAAACTTACCGTCAGGAGAGACAGCAATGTCGGAAACCGTCGTGCCCGTCGCCTGATCGTAAGTCTTCAATAACGCGCCATCGGAAAGACGCCAGAACCGGATCGTGCCGTTAGAAGCAGTATAGCCTTGATTATATTCTTGATTGGTTTCCCACCCGGCGGAGACCAATGCATGTCCGTCCGGTGTAAAGGCGAGCGCGGCGATTGCGCCTGTGCCGGTCAGTTTACGCACGAGTGCGCCATCGGAGACGCGATAGAATTCAATGGTGTCGTCTTCAGAAAACTCACCATTGCGAAGTCCTGCGGTGGCGATTAGCTGTCCATCCGGCGAGAAGGCCAGGCCTCTCGTCGGTCCCGGAAGGTTGCGAATCAGTGTGCCGTCCGACACTCGCCACAGATCAAGACCGGATGAGCCGACAGAGGCGACTGTTTGCCCATCCGGCGAAAATCTGACAACCCCACCGCCACCGCCCGTCATCGTGCGAACCTGCGTCCCATCCGAGACTCGCCATAAAGTGACGTTGCCTTTGCGGTAGGCAACGGAAGTCGCGGTCGCAAGGAGTAATCCGTCAGGCGAGAAAGCGATGGACGTGGAAGCATTGAAGGCATTCGCGCCGACACCTAAATTAATCGTGCGGAGCAACATCCCGTCCGCAATTCGCCAGAGCCTCGCGGTGCAACCCGTAATGGTCGCCAGCGTCTGCCCGTCCGGCGAGTAGGCCACATGGTTGATCGTGCCGCAGCCATATTCGCTGAAAGAGATTTTTTGGAGAAATGTTCCATCGGAAGCCCGCCATAAATTGCCGACCTTGTCCCCGTTGCCCGAAAACACTGTCTGGCCGTTCGGCGCATACGCGACCGAAGTCACATTCGTGCTGTAACTGCTAGACCAGACAAGATCAGGCTGCCCCTGCGCGCCAATTCTGAGCGGCATGAGGAATAAGACGAAGATTGCCGTCGAGACTGCCACCTTGAAGAAAGAGGAACGCCCTGCGGCGACACTCAGCACACCGGGTTGCTGTCCGCCAACCTCTCCGTAAACGTCCATGATTCTCTCCTTCGGGTAAGCGCGCGGGTTTCCTGCTCGGAAGAAAAGTTCCTGCTTGCCATGAGCTTGGGGAGACAAGCCGGATAGTTAGGATTAAAGGAACCGAAGACGAATTGATTAACCTGGGGGAAAAGGCTAACAAAAAGAGACTGTACAGGCAGGAATTATATCTCCAGGATTACTGCTGTCAAGAGTTTTGGGCGCGACTTCAAGCTCCGTCACGATCCAGAAAATTCCGCAAAGCCTCTGCCAATCAGGGAACAAAAAATTTTCTTGACACGTATAATTGTATGGTGTATAGAAACAACATACAATTTCCGAGGGCGTTCTGAGGATGAAATGTCATGTACATCGTAGTTGACGAAAACGACCGTCGCCCGATTTACCAGCAGGTGGTGGACGAGATCAAGTCGCTGATTGCGCGGGGCGAATTGCGCGAGGGGGCGGCGCTTCCACCCGTGCGGCAGGTGGCCGCCGATTTGGGAGTCAATTTGAACACGATTGCGACCGCTTACCGCGAGTTGCAGCGCGAGGGCTTAATCAACGTCCGACACGGGTCAGGCGCAGTCGTCGCGTCCAGCACCGCGCAGGAGAAAACGGATGACGAGTTGCGTAAGCCTTTGCGCGCGGCGTTGACGCAACTGGTGCTGGCCGGGCTGCCGCGCTCGGAAATCATGTCGGTCGTGACAGATGAATTGCGCGGGTTGCTGAAAGGAAACAGATAGGAGTCGCTCAAGATGTCAAACGCTCACATTCTTTTGCTTGGTTTTGATCTACTGATGCTGGTGGTTTTCATGTTCGTGCCGGTGATGCGCGGCGAGGACGCGTTCTTTGGCGTGCGCGTTAGCCCTGAAACCTATCGCAATGAGGGGCGCCGCCTGCTGCATCGCTACTGGCTCTGGCTGTTCCTGATCTTCATCCAGATAGAGGCCATCGGCCTGCTCGTCTCGTTCTACAAAGGGCGGACGGAGTTCGCGCAGGTAGCGCCGCGCTTCCTGTTTCTGCCCTGCGTGATGCTCTTCTACGTCATCTTCTATCGCCAGGCGAAGCGGCTTGAGTTAATCGAAGAGCATCAGCGGTTCGCTTCATCGCTTAAGACGCGGCGTCTGGCCGACTACACGAATCTCGCGCTGGAGATAGCAATCGTCGCGCTCACCATCGCGCCCGTTTTGTTATTGGCCTACTACTATCCGCAACTCCCGGAACGCATCCCGACACACTGGAACTGGAAAGGCGAGCCTGACGAGTGGGCGCGCAAGAGCTACTACGTCGTCTTCTCCATCGCAGCGATGCTGGTCTACATGCAAGGCTTGCTCTTGATGATTAAGCAGGGAGTGCTCGGCGTAAAGATGACGCTGCCCGCCGAACATACGGAGGATTATCTGAGACTGAAGGAAGCGTCGCTCACTATGACCATTCGCTTCGTGGACTGGATGCGCCTGCTGCTGGCCGTCTTGCTGGCTGGTCTGGCTTCCAACATCGCCATCAGGGTCATCGAGCATCTGCGTTTTCTCTCAGGCGCTGTCATGGTCGCGGTCTGGACATCCACCGTGCTGATGTTTGTCGCGACGGTTTTCGCGATCTATCGCTTTTACAGTATTGACCGCCGCCTGAAGTCCGAAGTCGGGCGGGTCTACGTGCAGCGGCAGAGGGATGCGGCGCACTGGTATCTGGGCGGCCTGATCTATTTCAATCGCGAAGACCCGGCGCTCTGGGTCGAGAAGCTGGTCGGGTGGGGCTACACCTGCAACATGGGCAACAAGTGGACCTATGTGTACCTGGGGCTGATGATCGGCGTGCCCCTGTTGCTGATTCTTCCACTTGAAATGCTGGCAAGATGAGGAGGCTTTCGATGAAAAGACACTTACTTGTGATTCTTATGCTGGGCCTGGCTGCCCTGACTGTGGCGCAGAATAACGATGGAGTGGTTGATTCCGGCAAGCTGCTGTCTTTTGCTGACGGCAAGCAGATTGGCACGGAGACTTTCACTATCAGGAAAGATGGCGTGAGTGAAAGCAGCGGGTCGCTGACGGTGAATGGGCAGACCATCAACTTAAAATCGAGAACTGAATACAGGGAGACGCAGGCGGTCGGCTTCGAGATGGATGATGGGGCTAACATGAAGATGAAAGTCTCCATCAACGGCACCGAAGTGAAAGTGACCGGCCCGCAGGAAGCTACCGGACAAACCGAACCGGAAGCGCTGATTCTTGAAAACGGCATCGGACACCACTACTACTTTCTCGTCCAGCGCTACGATAAACGAAAAGGGGGCGTGCAGCAGTTCAAGATGTTGGTTCCTTCAATCATGCAGACTGTCCCGCTGTCGCTTGAGATGAAGGGAGCGCTTAATCCCCTACCGGAAAAACCCGCGAAGCTCGAATACTATCGCGCCGTCATCGCAGGCTCCGTCAATGCCGACATCGTGACGGACTCAAGCGGAAAGCTCATTCTGCTGAGTTTTCCGGCGCAGAAAATCGAGACCGTGCGCGAAGAGTATGCGGCGTCCGTTGAAGGGTTGCACGCTGCTCTAGCTGCCGCCCCGAAAAGCGCGAGCATTGATTACAGCGCACCGGCAAGCGCACCTTTTACGGCGGAAGAGGTGACGGTGAACGCGAAGGGCTTCACGCTTTCCGGCACTCTGTTGCTTCCCAAAACCGGCGCGCGTCCCTTCCCCGCCGTCATCACCATCACCGGCTCAGGCCAGCAATCGCGCGACGAGCCGGTCCCGATTTCCGGTCTGGAAAAATATGTCCCGATGCGACAGATAGCTGAAATGCTGGCGAGTCGTGGAATAGCCGTACTCAGAGTTGATGATCGCGGTGCGGGAAAATCCGGCGGCCTTGAGACGCTGATGACCTCCACCACTTTGGACTTCGCCGACGACGTGCGGGCGGAAATCGCTTACCTGCGCTCGCGTCCTGAGATTGACCCGAAGCGGATTGCGCTCGTCGGCCACAGCGAAGGCGGCAACATCGCGCCGATGATCGCGGCGTCGGACCCGCAGATTGCGGCCATAGTGATTATGGCCGGAAGCGCCATTCGTGGCGACCAAATCAGCATCGCGCAATTGAACGAAGTTCTCGAACGTGATACGACCCTGACGGCGGAACAGAAGAACAAGCAGCGCGCCGAGCAGCGAGAAACGATTCAAGCGGTGATCGCGGGTGGCGACTTGTCAAAATATCCGGCACAGGTGCGTTTGCCCTGGCTAAAAGAGTTCTGGAGCTACGATCCGCTACCGACCATTCGCAGGGTGCGTCAACCGATTCTCGTGCTGCACGGCGCGCTCGACCGTCAGGTGGCAGCCGAGCAGGCCGGAATGATTGAGCAGGCGGCTCACGCCGCAGGCAACAAGGACGTGGCCGTGCGCGTCCTCCCGAATCTCAATCACCTCTTTCTCCCGGCCAGGACCGGCGCGTTCAGCGAATACTCCACACTTGAGACGAACGTGGTGGGCGACGACGTGTTGAAGCCTTTGGGCGATTGGCTGGCAGCGAAGCTCAAGGTGGAAAAGAAAGCGGGCGGGCATTAAGTTAATAAGAGACGATTCTATTCGGCAATCAGCGCTCTTTGACCCTGAAAGGGTCACATAAAATAGCCGGGGGCAACGCCCCCGGTCACGCACACCCCAACACATTTCGACCCTGAAGGGGTCGTATATTCAATGTTGAATATACGACCCCTTCAGGGTCGGAACTATTTATCGCCTTATTCCGGGGGTGGCGCGCTCACGCGCTTACCTCCGGCTATTTTGTTCATCCCCTTCGAGGATGCTTTACTGTTGCGCCAATCCAAGCGCCGCGTTTACGTCCGCTTCCGCGCCGCGAACGATGATGACGTTATCGCCTGCGCGTCGCACAATCGTCGTGCGCCCTGATTCGCGCCAGATCACTTGCGCGACCTCAGCCGTCGTCGAACTCTCTCCGGCTCGTGCGCCCGCGCGCTCGCGCACCGAGTTGTAAGAGTTGAAGAATTCTTCCGCGTCCACCGCCCTATCCCAGACGGTCTTCCAGACGAAGAGCGGAGCGTGGCTCGCGCGCTCGAAGAGAAAGGCGCGGTCGCCGCCCCAGCCAGCGGCGGCGCGCGTCGCGTCCCTTTCCTCAATCCCGGCCATGAGCAAGCCCCGCACGCCGACCTCGCCAAACGGCGTCGAAGTCACATTTTGCCAGCCGCTCGCGGCGAAGGCTTCTTCGTTTAGTTGAACTTCGCGGGGCGCTTCGCCTGCCTCGTATTTCTCAGGATGAAGAATCTGCTCGGTTGACAGAGGGGGATGTTGAAAAAGCGCATCCACGCCGCGCTCGCCACGACTACGGCGCACAGCCTCGACAAACCGAGCGCCTTCACGATAACGAAAGATGAAAGTCTCTGTGAGCAGCGGCGGGAAGAACGCGCCGACTTCCTTGCGATAATCCCCGAAACGCTCTCGCTCCTGTTTCATAATATCTTCGAGCGAGCGGCGTCCGTAAAGTTCGCCCTGCTCGGAGCGTCGCTGCACGTTCATGGCGTCGCCTTCGATGACGGCGAAGAGACTTTCGGTACGGTCGAAATTATACGGGCGCACGATGAGGAGTTTCATCAAGTCGAAATGCTGATCCTGCAAGGCGTGTGTAAACTCGTGCGTCAACAGAGAGTCGTCCTTGAACTTGTCCACGATTAACACTTGCTTGTCGAGTGGCGAGTAGGTCGCGCCCGCCGAGATAGCGGCGAAACTGGCGGCCAGCGATTCCAGATTAGTTCCTTCAGGCAAGACGCCTCCCGCCCCGGCCAGCAGGCCCAGAGCGCGCAAATCGTCGCCGCCCAGCACATGCGCCATCTCGCTGGCGCGCGTTCCATATTCCCAGCCGGAAAGCTCCGACATCCCGACCTCGCCCTTGAATTGCAGTTCGCGCAAAGCGGACGCCGTGCGCATGGCGCGTGCGCGCATCTCACGCAATTTAGGCGTAAGCGGGCGCGCAGGCAGCGGCGGCAAGGTTCGCGCCGCCGGGACAGCCGTCGCCGGACTCAGACGCGTCTGCCCCGTGCGCTTATTCCCGCACGAAGTGACGAGTAAGAAACTAAAGATGATGACGAAAACAAAGGTTATTATCCTGCCCTGTGTACGCATAGCCACTCTTAGACGCAGGAATCGCGCTTTGCGATGCCGGAGAAAAGGCAGTAGACAGGATTATCAAGATTAAGAAGACAAGGCAGGACAGGGAAGCTTGAATCTTTTTCCTTTCTTCCTGTTCATCTTGTTAATCCTGTCTATTTCTTCTCTGTCGCCATAGCAGTTTTGTCAGGAGTTTTAATCTACTCTCCACCAGCGACGAAGGAACCATTCAGTTGAAAGCAGGAGAGGAACTAGAAAAGCGAGCGGCCACCACGAGCGCAACTCCCAGGTGCGGCGCACGCTCTCCGTGCTTGAAGGAATTGCGGCGAGGCGCTGGCTCAAAGCATTCGTGTCGGCGGCGTCTAACAGTTCTCCACCGCTTTCGCGCGAAACGCGGCTGAGCGTGTCGAATGATGCGCCTGCCTCTTGTGGCGACGCGGCGACGACCGCGAAACGTTTTTCGAGATTCGCGCTCTTGCCTCCCGCCGCGTACTCAGTCTCTAAAACGAATCGCCCGCGAGCAGGCGCTATGAAGCGAGCGCGCCACACGCTCTTGTCCGCCGCATCGGGCGCGAAACCGATCTCACGCGGCTGCGGCGAGGCAATAGAATCATCGCCCGTGTCTTCCGTTAAAGGTTGTAAATATGCCTTGAGCTTCTCAATCTTCAAAGGCATGAACGAAGCATCGCGGGCGCGAATCTCCGCCGTCACGTTGCTTCCAACGGCGGGCGATTCGTCGCTCAAAACTATCTCGACAGGTGCGCCCGCGCCCGCAGCCGTCCACAACACCAGCCCCTGCCACAAAGCATTGAAAGCCCCGCCCGCGCTCTTTTCATCAACGCTCGCGCCCGTGCGTATGCGCCACGAATCCGCCGGGGCGAAAACCAGCGTGCGCCCCGCGCCGTAACGCATCGTCGCAATCAACGCTGCGCCCGCCTCATTCGTGCCATTAGCGCCCGCCTGCTCCGCGACGGCCAGCACCATCGCGCCCGGACGAAGCCCGCCCAGATGCAAGCCCTGTCCCGCGAGCGTGTCCGCCTTTGTCGCCCTTTCCTCGCTGGCGCTGAGATAACCGGCGAGCGCGCTCTTTGCGCCCGCTTCGGTCGGCGTGAGCGACCAGCCGCCGCGCATCTTTTCCGCCTCTAACGGGCGACCACGCGACACATCCTGTCCCGTTGCTGCAAACCCTTGCGCGCTGATCTGCGTCGGCAAAAGCGAATAGAGTTTTCCATTGGGAGCAACGATTGAGCCGTTGAAGCTGTTGCCGCCAAGCACTAGAAGGCCGCCGCCGCGCCGCTCAACCCACTCGCGCAGGCGCACGCTCTCGGCTGCCGACAACAAAGTGTTCTCCGTCGCACCGACGATCACGCAATCGTATGCGTTAAGCTGAGCCGCGCCAGAAAGCGCCGTGTGCAACTTCGCTTCGGGCGTGCCGCCCGCAACGCCTCCCTTCTTTGTCGGTGCTGTCGCTTGTGCCTCCGCATCGTTCTGTGTGGCGGCATCTTCAGAAATCCCGACTGTGGCTGCGCGGCTGACCTGAGCAAGATAATCAACCTCGAACAATCCCGTCTGTTCCAGCGCGCGACGAATAAACTTTGCCTCCCACGTCGGCTGGCTCTCGAAGAAGAGCACGCGCAATCGTCGCTCTTCAACATAAATCGTGAAGGGACGCGAGAGCTGCACCGCATCTTCACCGCCCGCCGCTTCGACTTTCGCGCTGTAATCAATCCAGCCCGCGACCTTCGGTGTGAGCGCGACTGTGACTGCCTGCCTTTCGTCGTCCTGCGTCCACGCGACGCGCGCGGACGCCTGCACCTTCGCATCATCCGAAACGGTGACGAGCGATTCGCGCCCGCGCATCCCGCGCGCATGAATCGTGCAGCGCACCGCAAACGGCACACCGCGCGACGCCTGTCCCAGCACCGTCACGCTCTCAAGCGCAACTCCCGGCTGCTCGCTCGCAGGATAATTCGTGGCTACGAAAACCGGAGCACCGCCAGCCGTTTGATTCGTCCGCTCAACTTCGAGCCTCGCTTCGCTCGCACTCATCGCACCGCTCGTCAACAACACTCCCGCCACAAAAGAGCCGTTGCCCTGCGCCAATTGAGCATTGTTTTCATCGTCAGTTTCGACAACCTCAAATCCTTTTCCCCGCAACGCGGCAATCAGTTGTTCTCTGCCAATATCCTGACTGTTCGAGCCAGCCGTCTCACCCACTGTGCCCGCTTCAACACTTCTCATGACGCGCAGCAGAACACGAGCGCGCGTTGCGCTCTCATACTCCACGCCCACGCCCGCCAGCGCGCATGACACCATTACAAACGCGAGCGCCCGCCACGAAACCAACGCATAACGGATTTTGCCTGAATACTTATCAAGACTGCGCCAGTAGCGCACCAGCGCATACACAGAGATGAGCAGAGCAGCAACCAGCAGGGCACGCCCCACGTTGCCCTCAACTTTCACGCTCATCAAATATACGCTTGTCATCGTCTATAGCTTTGTCGTCGAAAAATCCTCACGGTGCGCCGCCCGCGAGACGGCGGAAATACTCTGCGGCTCGCGCATCGTCTGTCGGCAGAAGCTGACTGGCATCGTTGCTCAGGCCACGCGTGCTGCTCTCGGCGATGGCGAAGAGATTTGAGGCCGCTTGCGCCAGCAAAGCGAGCGGCTTACTTAAGCGCGCCGCATATTCATCGCTGCTCCCGCCCTGTTCCATGCGCGCCAGTTCCATCTCGACCACGCGCAACTGCCCCGCCGCCTCCGCAATCGTCGCCGCATGATTGCCGCCCGGCGCAGCCACCAGACGATCCGCCGCCGCTCGCGCTCTTTCACGCGCTCGATTGATAGCGCCCGCGCGCCCACTCGCCGCCGCACCACCGCTAAGCGTCTCCTGCAAATCATCTAACGCCGTGTAAAGCTCCGCCAGCGCGCCACGCACCGTTTGCGACGCGGGAGATGTTGGACGCCGCGCCAGCTTTTCCAGCCGCGTCTTGATCTCCTCAAGCTCGCCCGCATAACGACGCTTGAGATCAACCGGCTTACTCTGCGCGACAATCGGCGGCACGTATCTCGTCGCTCCCTGCGCGCGCTTGAGACGCAACAGGGCTTCCCGCTCAAACTTGAGAGCCTGCGTCGTGTCCGCGTTCACTAACGCATCCTCCGCATCCCACATGGCGCGAATCGCGTAGGTCATCTCTTTGACTGCGGTCGGCGCGGCGGCGGGCGGCTCAGGGATGCCGTGAAAGTGCGGAGAGGTGCGTTCATCCTCAGCCGCTCGCACCTGCTCCTCAAGGCTTGGCGCAACGGCGTTCCCTTCATCAACGCCCTCACCCTCGATGTGGATGTAATCGTTGAAAGAATTTTTGAACTCACGCTGCTCGGCGGCGATGTCGTTTGAACGCCTGACCAACTCCTCTTTCGAGAGACGCGCACGTTCATTATGCAGCTTTTCAGTGTGAATGATGATGGCGCGCTGGCTCAGGAGAAAGCGGCCAATCTCGTTTGGCATCAGATCGCTCAGATTGAGCTTCGCCAGTTCCGGCCCGGCAATCGCAATCGCCAAACTTGCCGAGCGTCCCGTGTTGTTTGCAGATGGATTGCGGTCGCGTGCTTCGAGCCAGAAGACGAGCGTGTCGCCGGGCTGCATGTCCAGTCGCCGCAAGTCGAGTGTAGCCGCACCCTGCCAGTCGCGCCCGCTCACGCGCGAGACGCCGCCCGTTCCGATCTCTCCATTTGTGAACTTGGCCGCATCGCCCTCGCCGCGACTCTTGATGTATTTCAGCGCCACTCCAGCCAGTCCCAGATCATCTTTCGCCGTCCAACGAATGCCGACGGGTTTGTCCGGCACAGCGCGCAACAGTTGATCGCTCGCTGGCTCTGCAATGCGCGCTTCCGGCGGCGCGTCCGTGTAAACTTCTACAGCGCGCACAACCGGCGCTGGCGCGTTCTCTTCATTATCGACATGGACGCGCGCCTCAAACGCACCGCTCACGTTGGCCGTGAAAGCTCCGCTGAAACGCCCCGCCCCGAGCGAGCGCATCTGATTAATCGAGCCGTTGAAACTCAACGAAGCGCCCCCGACCGCGCCGCTCGCGCGCAGCACAACTTCAATCTGCGAGCCGTTCAACGCATGGACGGGCGCATCCCCTGAAATCTCCTCTGCACTCAGGCCCGAATAAGCCGGAGGCACAACTCGCACGCGCAACTCGTCCAACGCGATTAGGGCATTCGTTCCATTCCCATTCGCCGCAACGCCTTCACCAAGCTGCCCTGAAAGAGCATCATCACCTGCCAGCCACAACACGCGCCCGACCTCGCGTGTAAACACGAGCGGCGCAGCCAGACGCAGCGCGAAAATGAGCAGCAACATGAAGACGAGTGCGCCCGCGCCTCTCGCAGCCATTCCGCGCGGCGCGACTGACCTTTCATCAAGCTCTTCGAGTTCCCCGCGCGCTTGTCTCTCCAATCGCGCGAGCATGTAAGGCTCACTTGCCATCACGCTCGCACCCGACGCGCTTTCGGCAAATGTTACGAGCGCGTTCCGGCGGCTTCCCGTCGCACGCTCGACTTCGCGCGCAACCTCTGCCAGCGTCCTGCGACGCACGAAAGCCAGAACGCTGCGCGCCATGAAGAAAAGGATGGTGAGCAGAACGAGAGAGAGCAGGATGAGGCGGGCAGTGCGCGGCAGGCTCCATCCATAATCCACCAGCGCGATCACACACAACGCGGCGAGCGCGCACGCCAGCTCAAGTGTCATTTCGCCAGCAGCCCGCCAGAACACTCGCCTTGCATAGAGCCTGCGAAGCGAGGCGCGCACGTCCCCCCGGCGGCTCTTGCTCCCGGTTTCGATAGTGATGACAGGCGAAGAGGCGCTCATAATCTATTCATCCGACGCCTCTCTCGTTCTGACCGTGACCGCGCATCGCCACGAACAGTTCGGCAATCATCAGGAGAAACGCGGCGCAGAGGAAATATCGCCACATAGATCCGCTTCGCTCCATCGCATCGCGCGCGTTGCCCGCGTTGATTGCTCTCGCGCTCCTCCCTTCGTTTGCGGAGAAACGTCGTTTGAGTTCGTCAACTGTCATGAGGGCGCGCTCGGACTCAAGCGCGGGCGCATTGAAGGCCATGAACTTTTGCTGCCCCGCAAACTCCAGATGATAAATTCCCGGCTCGCTGAAATAATTGAGCGGTCGCCGGACAAGCTCGCGCGCCTTTGTCATGCTCACACCGCCCTGAGCGTTCGTAATCTTCACTTGAGTCTCCGGCGCGATGTTCAGGCGCACGGCTTCGCCGATGACCTGTGAGAGCGGCTCGCGCGTCTTCTCGGCGGCACGCGAGACTGAGGAGACGAGCGCGGGGAAAGCAGGTGTCAGTCCCAACTCGCTCGACGCACGCTCAGGCGAAGTAGCCATCAGCATGATCGTGCCCCGTCCGGCACGCGCCGAGATGAACGCAGGCGTTCCATCGCTCCATCGCATCAACGTGTCCGTCTGAGCGCGCGGCGTGACTGCGTAACTCTCGTTCACGCGAACAGCACCGAGCGCAGCCAACGCGCTTTCATCAAGCCCACGCAACTGAGGCGCGTCGGTGTCCACTGCGCCAAACGTCAATGACGAGTTGCCATCCTTTCTTGCAATACTCTCAAACGGTAGCGCCCGCCCCGTATCCCCGCTCGCCAGCCTGTTCCATGACGCCGTATCCACGTCGCGCGCCAGAAACAGCCACACCGTTCCCCCGGAGCGCGCATACTCAAGAAGCGTGCGCGCCTCGTTCTCCTGTGCCGCGCCATGAAGCGTCCCGACAATCAACGAAAATGGAACAAGATCGGCTGCGCTCGACGGCAAATCCTTTCGCGTCTCCTGCACGAAGCGCGTAGCTCTGGCGTTGCTCGCGCTTGCTTCGAGCGCCGCGTTGAGATAAGGCGTCGCGCCGCTCTCGTCTTCAATCAACAGGACGCGCGCCTCGCGTCGCGGGGCGAAGGCGAAGAAGCGCTCGTCGTCCGCGTCGAAGTCGTCCGGCTCAAGAACCTTAATGCGCCCCGTCATCTCTTTGTTCGTTTCCGTGCGCCATTCGATTTCCGGCATCGCGCCTTCGCTCTCCTCAATCGTCCACGCGCGACGCGCCCCGCTTCGCCCATCCGATTCGGAAACGAGTTCCGTTGCCGTCAGCGCGAAGCCGCGCTCAGTCTTCTCCACCGCTTCGTCAATCAAAAAAGCATTGCGCTCGATCTCTGTGCCGACCCCGTAAGTCGAGATACGGAGAGGCGCCGCTTCGCGCGAGATAACTTCGGCTCGCTCGTCGAAGCTGGACTCCTGAAAATCCGAAATGATGTCCGCTTGCGTTGCGACCTGCAATTGCGTTTGAAGCTGTCTCCTGATCTCCGCAAAACCTGCGGGATAATTCAAGGCACCACCCGTCGGCTGGTATCGCCCGATTGCTTCCATCAATCTCTCTTTATCTCCCGTCAACTCAGCCAGCACCATCGCTTCGGACGAGAGAGCAATCACGCACGCACGCTCACCTCCCTTGACCTTATTAACGATGGCGCGCGCCTGTTCTCTTGCGGCCTCCGCGCGCCCGCGCGTCTTCATACTGAACGAAGCATCCATCAGGATGAAGCGCACAGCTTCAGGCGTCTTCGTGTTTGAGGTGAAAAGCGGTCGCGCCAGCCCCATGACCAGCAGGATGATTGCGGTGGCGCGCAAGGCCAGAAGGAGCGGCTGACGGATACGGCGCGGGTAGAGTTTGAAGCTCGGTGTCTCGCGCAGGAATCTCAGCGATGGAAAATCGAGCCGCCGCCCGCGTCGCCTGACCAGCAGATGAATCAGCAGCGGCAACGACACCAGCAAGAGTCCCAGAAGTGTTAGGGGAGCGAGAAAAACCATGAACTTAACGATGAGCGAAAGCGTCTTAGGTTGAAAGCCCAGCTTAGCAGGTGAGCCAATGACTGCGAGAATCAGCAATTAAACCACATCGCGCATGATAATATACGAATAGAGCGTATTAAACCGCATCGAAAGTTTGAGTAAGATAAATACAGCATCTTGACCATATTCTATATAAAAAATATGCTTTATAGATGAAGGTGCGGGATGTCCTCAAATTACTCAAAGACGACGGCTGGTATCTGGTTGTCACTGAGGGTAGTCATCGCCAGTTCAAGCATCCGACGAAGAAAGGGCGGGTTACCGTGCCGGGCAAACCCAACGACGATTTACCTATCGGCACATTGAACAGTGTCCTGCGTCAGGCTGGCTTAAAGAATTAAGGAGAATGCCGAATATGCGTTACGCTATTGTCATCGAAAAGGCAGAAAATAATTATGCCGCGTATGTTCCTGATTTATTAGGCTGCGTGGCAACTGGCAAGACCATCGAGGAAACCGAACAACAAATCCGCGAAGCTATTGAAATCCATTTGCGCGGAATGCGTGAGGATGGTTTGCCAATCCCGCAGCCGAGCAGCCAGGTCGAATACGTCGAAGTTGCCGCGTAAAGCCCTCATCTGGATAGATAGTTTCAGTAACTTGAGTAATCGGACATGAGACACTTCTGGCTAGTCCTCGGCATTCTTCTTGCCGGAGCATTGAACGTTCAGGGTCAGGGAACGAAACCTCCGGTTTATTACTACAACCCGGACTGGTCGCATGACGGATCGAAGATCGTCTTTGAATCAACCAGAGATGGGAAATTTGCCATCTATGTTATTCAAACGGACGGCTCAAATCTGCGTAAATTAACAAGCGGCGAAGCCAACGACGAGCAGCCGCGATGGTCGCCGGATGGACGACAGATCGTCTTCATCTCGAATAGGGATGGGCATTCGCAGTTGTACCTGATGGACGCCGACGGCTCGCATCAACGCAGGTTGACCAACGGCGACGACGTTGATTATGCCCCTGCGTTCTCGCCGAAGGGCGACTGGATAGCTTTTATGTCCCGTCCTGAGATAGCAAGCGTGGTTCACGACATTTACGTGATTCGCACGGATGGCACTAGCAGAACCCGCTTAACCGCTCAAAGCACCAATGACCTGTCCCCCGTCTGGTCGCCCGACGGGAAAAAGATTCTGTTTGTGCAAAGCGCCGTTATTAAGAAATATTACCGGGACATGTCGAAAGAGGAGCGGGAGCAGATGAAGAATTCGGAGGAGGTCTTCACCATGAAGAGGGACGGCTCCGACCCGCGAAACCTGACGAATAATAGCGTCCGTGACCGCAGCGCGTACTGGTCACGCGACGGCAAGACTATCTATTTCCTCTCCGACCGGGACGGCTCGCCGCAGATTTACGCGATGAAGATGGATGGGTCGAAAGCCCGAAAGATAGTTGATGGAAGTATCGTCAGCGATCCCAACATCTCGCGGGACGGGAAATATTTTGCGTACACGAAAGAAGTGAATAAAAAATGGGGCCTGTATCTCTACGATATTAAAAGCGGGAAAGAGCGCTTGTTGATTGGTGGCTGAGCGTCCCCTTTATTTATCGCTAAGCAAACCGGATTCAGCAGGGATGGACAGGATGAATAGGATGAAAAAAGAAAAGGAGCAATACGGATTCTATATCTGTTTTTATCCTGTTCATCCTGTCCATCCCTGCTAATTCCTGTTAATTCCTCACTGACGCACAATCTAGCTTAAAGGCAGCGTCACGGGAGAGCGCCCGCGCGCCGCGACTTCTCCGGCGATGACGCGCACCGCCGCCGCTTCGGATTCGACAGCCGATTCAAACGTCAGCAGTGTCGTCGCGCGCTCAGGCATACGCGGCAGGACGTAAGGATTGCCGAAGACTGTGGCGATGGTTGGAATATTAGCCTGATCAAGCGCACGCAGGACTTCCGCATGAGCCTGGCCGAGCGCCACACTTCCCTTGTAGGCAGCCACGCGCGCGCAGACCGCCGCCAATACCACATCGCAATCCCGCACGCTCTCCAGCACCTGCTCGATGTCAGCCGAATCTGCGCTCGATTCGACGAGGCGCGCTTGCCAGCGTCCCTGCACCTCTTTGGAGAAGCGCGACCCGGCTGGCTCACGAAGCGCATGCGCCCAGACGGGCACGGCGTCCTTGAGGATGATGGCGGCGACACGCTTGCTCCTCTCCGCCAGAGGAAGAAGGTTGAGCGGGTCGCGTATGAGCGTGACGCCGCGCTCGAAGAGTTCGCGCGCGGTTGAAGTATGCAGAGGACTTGAGACCACGTTCCAAACATTGTCGAGCGAAACCATGCGCTCGTGTTGCAGGCCGCACCAGGCTTTAGCTTCCAGCACGCGCCGCGCTGATTCGTCTATGCGCTCGCGCGTGATGCGTCCCTGTGTCACGGCATCGCACAGAGCGGCATGCGCTCGCACAATGTCTGCCGAATAGAGCGCGATGTCACAGCCAGCCTGAACGGCGAGCACCGCAGCCTCGCCCGATTCGTAATTTTCGGCCACAGCCCCCATGTTGAGCGCGTCAGAGAAGATGAGGCCGTCGAAGCCGAAACTTTGACGGAGAATTCCATCAACGATGGCGGGCGAGAAGGTAGCAGGCCGCGCCCCGCTTGTGTTGGAATCGAGCGCAGGAACGCTGATATGAGCCGTCATTATGGCGCGCACGCCGCGCTGGACGGCGGCATGAAAAGGCGGCAACTCGATCTGCTCCAATCTCGCGCGCGGAACGTCGAGCGTGGGCAGCAAGATATGTGAATCGAGCGCAGTGTCGCCATGACCGGGGAAATGTTTGGCCGTCGCAAGCTGTTTCTCATCCTGCGCGGCGCGAATGAAGGCTGCGCCCCAGTTGGCGACCATTTCCGGATCATCGCCGAAGGCGCGCGTGTTGATAATCGGGTTGGCCGGATTGTTATTCACGTCCAGCACCGGATAGAAATTGACGTGAACGCCGATGGCGCGTCCCTCGCGCGCCGTGATGCGCGCAGCTTCGGCAGCGGATTCCGTGTCGCCGGTGGCGGCCAGCGCCATCGCGCGCGGCAGGCGTGTTCCGCCGCGAAGCTGCATCCCGACACCGCCCTCAAAATCCGAGGCGAACAGGAGCGGCACACGCGCGCGCGTCTGCAAGCGATTGGTCAAAGCGGCGGTCGTCAGCGCATCGCCGTTGTAGATGATGAAGCCGCCCACGCCCAGCTTCTCTATCGCATGAAGGAACCGCGCGTATTGCTCGCTCTCTTCGTGGACGAGAATGCCCGAAGTGTCCGGCATTAAAAGCTGCCCGACGCGCTCTTCCAGCGTCATCTCGCGCAAGGTCGCTTCGACCCACTCAATGCTCTCCGCTTCCATTGGTTGCTGCAAAATTATCCTTTAGCCCCTTTTTGGCTTGTCTCTCCTGCATCGTAACTCGTAAATCGTGAATCGTAAAACGTGAATAGATAAAAAGCCTTCGTCTATTTACGATTTACGATTCACGATTTACGGCTCTTAGCGATTCACGATTTACGAGTCCAGTGGTAAACTACCCCTTGCCATTCGGCGGCATCAGACAGCTTCAATTTTTATGCGGCGACTCGTTTCATGTATCGGCATTACCCTGCTTGCGCTTCTTGTGAGCGGATGGGGCAGTATGCTTGCCGCTGCGTTCTGCCCGCACGCCGGAGCGACGCTGCCGCAGGCTGTGCTGGCGGAAGAACATTCCGGTTGCCACGCGAAGACTGAGCAAACGGAAGAGCATCATTCGGGTTCGCGCCAGAGTAGTAGCAGCGAAGCCATGCCTGACATGAAGGCTGAGCAGATGCCCGCTCTTCGGCTTCACGACGACAAGAGCAGCATCGCGGCTCTCACCTTGCCCGCCGGAATGTGCATGCACTGCGTCGGCCAGAACGAGTCGCCTCAGACGCCAGCCAGCGCGCGAAGTTTGAGTTCGCCGAAGCGCGATGCGGGCAGAATAATCGTCCAAGCGACAGCGCCCATCTCGCTCCCAATGGTTTTCACCGCGCAGTTCACTCCAACGCAACACGCGCCGCCCGGACTCACAAATCGCAGACATGTCCTCCTGAACGTTTTCCTGATCTAGTTTCCCTCAAAAAAGCGTTTCCGGTTCTCTCAAGGAACTGGCAGCGCACACGCGCGTCTACAAACAGACTCGGATTGTCTACACGCGCCGTAAGCTGCGAAAAGCCTTTTGGCTGATTCGCTCACGCAAGCGATTTTTGAGGGGAAGATAGTGAAAAAAATAATCTCGCACGCAAAGTTTTACATGCTCGTCATCACGGCTCTGCTCATAACTTGCGCGCTGCCCGTCCGGGCGCAGCATGAAACTCACGACATGAGCAAGATGCCGGGGATGAATAAGCCCAAACCGAAACCAAAGCCGAGAACAAAACCGGCGACGGCGAAGAGAAGGCCATCCACACAGACAAGGCCCACGCAGACGGAAGCGACTGAACCGGATGAAGCGGAGACGCCTGAACCAGCGACGATTCAAGCGCCAGCCGAATCGCCCGCGCCACAGACAGCGCCCGCTCCGGCAAACGTCCATAAGCATGATGCCGCAGCACCGACTGCTGGGCCTGAGTCAACACCGACAGCCGCGCCGGAGAAAATGGACGCTCCCGCGCCGCAGCCTTCGACGCCGTCGGAGGTCAGCCAGCCGCAACCCGCTGCTACACCGCACAAGCATGACATGGGCAACGTGAACACGAGCAGCACGGGGAATCAGCCGCAACCTCCGAGACCTCCGAGCAACGATACGATGGAAAGCATGAAAGGAATGATTCATCCTAATCTCGACACTCACATCATGTCGGAAGGCCACCCGCATGAGTTGATGGTGATGTCGGATGGCATGATGGACATTCGCGTCGGCGCAACTGAACACAACACGCTGGCGATGGGGCAGATGGGATCGGGCACTTCATGGCAGCCTTCGACCACGCCGATGTACATGTGGAGCAAGGTGACGGACAAGTGGCTGCTCTTCATTCACGCCGACGCCAAGCTCGGCGTCAACGCGCAGGGCGGTCAGCGCGGGGTCACGAAATTCGAGTCTCAGAACTGGATTATGCCGATGGCGTTTCGCCGTGTGGGGCGCGGCACGCTGCAACTGCGCGGCATGTTCAGTCTTGAGCCGTTCAGCTTTTCGCCGGGCGGCTCGCCGCAACTATTCCAGACGGGCGAGACCTATCAGGGACGGCCACTCGTTGATAAGCAGCACCCGCACGATCTCTTCATGGAATTGTCGGCCACGTACACCCTGCCGATTGGCGAGCGCGCGAAGTGGTTCGCTTACGTTGGTTTTCCGGGTGAGCCGAGTTTAGGGCCGACCGTTTTCATGCATCGCGCCTCGGCGGCGGAGAATCCGACCGCCCCTTTGTCGCACCACTTGCAGGATTCGTCGCACATCTCCTTCGGCGTCTTCTCCACGGGCTTCACCTATCGCTGGTTCAAGTTCGAAGGCTCGCTCTTCAACGGGCGCGAGCCGGACGAGCATCGTTACAACATCGAGTTCAACCCGTGGAACTCTCGCGCCGTGCGCGTCTCGTTTGCGCCGAACAAGAACTGGGCGATGCAATGGAGCTACGGCCTGCTGAAAAACCCGGAGGCGTTGAAGACGGGCGATGTGCGCCGCATGACGGCATCAGTCAGTTATAACAAGCGCTTCACGCGCGGCAACGTGGCGACGACGTTGATCTGGGGACGCAACGACGAGAATCACACAAACGACGTGGAGACTCTGAACGGATACGTCGCGGAGTCAACCTTAAATTTTCTTGACAGGAATTATATCTACACGCGTCTTGAGACGGTGAACAAAGTTGATTTGTTCAGCCACGATGAGGCGCAAGCTCTGGGGATAGACGATCACTCGATTTTTCGCGTCGGGGCTTACACCCTCGGCGCAGCGCGCGACATCTGGAACACGGAGAAATTCTCGCTGGCTGTCGGAAGCGATTTAACTTTCTATTCCAAGCCGGAGGCGCTCGACGCCGTTTACGGCCAGAATCCCGTCTCGTACAAGTTCTTCATTCGGATTCGCCCGAATAAGATGTCCATGAGTGGGCATTAGGCCAATTGCGGAATGCAGATTTCGGGTTGCGGATTAAAAGAGCCATCTCTTCACTCCGCAATCCGAAATCTGCATTCCGCAATCGAATCTGCCCCTGCAATTCTGGGCAAAAATCAGGCGAAATCGCTTCTAAGCGAAGGGATGAGCGATTTAGTTTCGCCAAAACAAAAGGCATTTAATATAATGCAGGAGTTGAGAGGATAATCAGGAAATGAAGATGAGAATAATTCTGGTAACAATCATCGCGGCTCTGGCGGCGGCGTGCGGGCAGCAAGCTCCCACCGTCACGGAGAGGCGGTCGTCTCATTCACAATCAAGCACGACCAGCCAGCCTGTCACACAATCGCAGGCGCGTGTCCCCGCCTATCAGGACGCGAAGAGCGTGAGCTATCTGCCGCCGACCTTGCAGCCTGAGCAGTTCTTCGGCCCGACGCGCGAAGCTTACAGGGCAGTGAAGGAAATCCCGGAGACGATTGCACAGCTTCCCTGCTATTGCCACTGCGACCAGAGCATGGGACACAAGAGCCTTCATAGCTGCTTTGAGGACACGCACGCCTCGCAATGCGCCGTCTGCGTGGGCGAGGCTTTAATGGCTTACAATCTACAAAAGAGCGGCCTGAACCCATCGCAGATACGCGACCGCATCATCGCGCAATATTCAAGACAATAAGAAAGACGTAAATCGTAAATCGTGAATCGTAAATAGAAGAACGTGTGTTTTCTCTATTTACGATTCACGATTCACGATTTACGATTTACGAGTTTCACGACTTCGCCGTCTACGATGCGCGCCAGATACTCGCCATCGCGCATCACCCAGGCGATGCGATGTCCCTGGCTGGCAAGCCGTGCCCACTCGCTTGTCTTCTTCGGATTCTGTTCGACGAGGATAGCGCCGCCGGACAAATTCGTGTAGCGCAGGTTCGAGCGCGAGAAGCGATTCACGCCGCGCCCGCCGCCGAACAGTTTCTCGAATGCGACGAGGATGCGGCCTGCGCTCAGTTCATCATCCGCCGCCTTTGCAGTCTCTTTTTGTTTCTTCTCAGTCAACTTGCTTTCGCTTATTGCTCGCTCTCCATCTTGTGCGGACGCCCGGCGAGCAGGCGTTCGACCGTTTCGAGCAGTTCCGCCCGGCGAAAAGGTTTCGGGATATAGGCGTCGAAGTTTTGCGCGAGATCGCGCGCCCGTTCTCGATCTACGAAAGCCGTGACGGCGACGCAGGGAATCCCTCGCGTGCGCTCATCTGCGCGCAGTTCCCTGAGCAACCCCCAGCCGTCCAGTTGCGGCATAGAGAGATCGGCGAGGATCAGATCAGGCATCTCTGCCTGAGCCATCTCCAGCCCGACGCGACCGTCCTCCGCCTCGGAAACGCGATGTCCGGCTGTCTCCAGCATCAGGCGCAACAACTCCCTGTTATCCGCGTAGTCGTCAACGATGAGAATATTGGCAGGCATCAGGAATTTTTGATTTTAGATTTGCGAATCAGTGTAAGGCAGGCTGTTAGCCTGCCGCCAATTCCTCGCGCTCGGCAGGCCCTCAGCCTGCCGTACATCCAATCGAAACTCGCTCTGGAACTTTGAAATCGTTAGATTCCGTCCTTATCCAATCGCAAATCAAAAATCTAAAATCAAAAATTTACTCTGCGCCCTGACTGGTGTCAAACCACTTACGCTCGCTCTGCGAAAGCCTTTCTTGACACCCCTGCTTATGCCCGTCCATAATCCGAGAACGGAAGTGCGCGCTCTCTTCGGCGTCTTCTAAATCCTGGCGAATAAACTCAAATCATCATGGTCGCTTCAAGGGACTTGCCGGGCAGGTCAAACGTGGAAGCGACGCACCCGAAACGGAGGGCGAAACAGGTGGTCAGCGGAGAACTGGAAAAGAGCTTGCGCGCCGAATTGGACGAATACCTCAACTCGCGCCTGAGCGGATTGCAAGAAGAGATTACGCGGCTTCAGAGTCAGGTCAACGAAGCCTTCACGCGCATTCTGGAACGCTCGCGCGGCGAGGCCGAGACAGACACGTCGGTTGCCGCTTCAATCTCCGAGCACATGCGCGCCGCGCATGAACGCGGGCTGGAAGACGCGGCGGCTGAATCCACCCGCACCAAGGCTTCGAGCGACATGGCGATTCTCAAGGCCGGGATTGAAGACATCAGCGAGCAGCATTCGCAATCGGAAATCCTGAGCACACTCGTCAATCGTGCGGCTTCGTTTGCACCACGCATCGCCTTCTTCGTGGTGAAAAACGAGCAGGCTATCGGCTGGCGCGCTCGCGGGCTTGAAGGCACGGTCGGCGACGACGCGGTGCGCGAGATTGTGCTGCCACTGACGGCTGACACGCCCTTGAGCGATGTCGTCCGTTCACGCCAGACGTGGAGCGGCTCGCCCGGCGGCAACGCCGAAGATTATCTATTGCTCAATCGTCTCGGCTCAGACCCGCCGCAACGCATGGTCGCCATCCCGCTCATCGCACGCGGCAAAGCCGCCGCCGTGCTTTATGCCGATTCCGCCGCGCTCGATGCTGATGCCATCAATCTGGAAGCTCTCGAAACGCTCGTCCGCGTCGGAGGCATGGCCGTCGAGTTGCTGGTCGGCTCGCGTCCCGCGGCTGTAACGCAGCCACAGCCGCCACCAGCCGAACCCGCAGTTGCCGAAACGACGCCGCCGCAGGCCGAAGAGGAAGTAGCCGAACAGCCACAGGCCGTCGCTCCTGCGCAAGACGAAAGCTGGGGAGCGAGCGAGGAGACTGAAACGCCGACGATGGTTGCAGAAGCTCCGGTCGCAGAAGAAGCGGAAAGCGCGGACACAGCATCATCGTCTTACGCTCCAGCACCCGTCGAAGATGCTGGCGAGGAAACGCTAGTGATGGAACGTCCGCAATTTGCGGACGAAGAGTATGCTCAGCCGTCAACTGAAACCCATATCGAAGCCGAAGCCCAGCAGCCGCAATCCTCAATCTCCGAATTCGGCCAGCAGACTTCTGCCGCTCCGTCCGCTGGCGGGCGAAGCTGGCGCAGCGCCGATGCTGCCGAGTTGCCCATCGAAGTCAGCGAAGACGAGCGCAGGCTGCACAATGATGCGCGCCGCTTCGCGCGTCTGCTCGTCTCCGAGATCAAGCTCTACAACGAGCAGAAGGTCAGAGACGGTCGCCTCGAAGGAGACCTCTACGAGCGCCTGCGTGAAGACATAGACCGCTCGCGCCAGATGTACGACAAGCGGGTTGCGCCGCCTGTGGCCGCGCGCTACGACTACTTTCATCAGGAACTCGTCAACACGCTCGCCGAAGGCGATGCGTCAAAGCTCGGCAGCGATTATCCGGGCGCGACGGCGTAAAAAGCTGTGATGGGTGAGAGGTGATGGGTGATAGGTGATAAGGAAAGAAGGTGTTTTTTCTTATCACCTATCACCCATCACCTCTCACCTTTTTTTGCATCTAACCGCCGCTTCTGCAAATGCCGGTATAATTATTGTCTTGATTTTGATGAGGAGAGATCGAACGCTTTGACCATCAACTTTCGTAAGCACCGGCTGACGCTGATTATTGTCGGCCTCGTCGTCGTCATTGGAGCATCGCTCGCGCCGTTTATGAGCGCGAGTTGCAGCACACGCCAGCAGCGCCAGATTCCCGGCGAAGTGAAGGCGCTCGAACAACTACGCAACATGACGCGCGGCGGCGCGCTGCCTGCCGAAGATGCTGTCACGCGCATCGAGACGGATTTCCCAAACACGAAAGCCGCCGGGCTGGCTCGTATCCTGCGCTCACGAATCAAGATTAAGATGGGTGATTTCGCGGGCGGAATTCCTTTGCTCGATTCGAGTGTTATCCGCGACCGCACGGCGCTCGGCGATTACGCGCTGCTGCTGCGCGCACGCGCCCTTGAGCAACTCGGTCGCCGCACGGAAGCCCGCGCCGATTATGAAAGGATCGCCCGCGATTATCCCTCGTCGCTGCAAGCGGGACACGCCCTGCGCCGCGATGCCGAGATGCTGCTTCAGGATAATCAGGGCGCGGCTGTGCCTACCCTCCTCAAAGACCTCGGCGAGAAAACGGACGCCGCCGCTCTCATTTTAATCGGCAAAGCTTACGAGCAGGCGGGCGACACCACCCGCGCTCTCGCCGCTTACCGTCGCATCTATTTCTACGCGCCCGCCGAAAGCCAGAGCGTTGAAGCCGAAGCAATGATCTCGAAGCTCAATTCGACCACTTCTCCGGCAACTGCCGAAGAAGCGATTGCGCGCGCCGACCGTCTCTACGACGCGAAGCGATACAACGATGCGGCGACCGTCTACGCTGAGAGCTTCACACGCTTTCCCGCGACAGCCAGACCCGAAGCTCAATTGCGGCGCGGTATCGCTGCCGTAAACAGCAAGCGCATGGCGGACGCTACCGCTGCGCTCAACAGCATTCCTTCGTCCGCGAGTGAATTGCGCGCCGAAGCTCTCTTTCATCTCACGCAAGCCTACGCGATGGCACGCCAGTGGGACATGGTACGCAGCACGATTGAAGAGTTGCGCCGCGCCTTTCCCAACAACTCATTTGCGCCGCGCGCGATGGTGCGCGCTGGCGAGATTGCGCGCGACGCCAAGAACGCGGCTGACTCTTCCTACTTCTTCCGCTCGGCGGTCAACGCTTACCCCAACGCGGTTGAAGTAGCACAGGCGCAGTTCGAGATTGCATGGGCTTCACACGAAGCGAAAAATTATCAGGAGTCTTCGCGGCTTCTGACAGAACACCTGGCGCTCTACGCAGGCAGGAACACGGACAATCGCGGTCGCGCCGGATACTGGGCGGCGCGAGACAGCGAGCGCGCCGGAAAATTCGCCGAAGCGCGTGCTCTCTACGAAGCTATGCTGGCCCGCTATAACGCCAACTGGTACGGCTATCTTTCCGGGCAGCGGCTCACTTCGATGAAGAATGCGGGCAACACGCCGCAGGGTAACTTTCCGCCCGACTCGACGGTGGGTCGCGCCGTCGCCAACTTGAAGACCGTCACCGTCGCCGAAGAGACAGCCGGGCAAGGCGAGAACGAGCGCGTCGTCAAGTCAGACCAGCTCTCCAATATCGGCATAGACGACTTCGCGCTCGAAGAGCTTAACAGCGCAGTCGAGACTGCTCCGTCCAGCCCGCGCATCAATCTCGCTCTGGCTCGCATCTATCGTACGCGCAATGAAAATGTTCGTGCCATCAACACACTGCGAAAGAGTTTTCCAGACTACGCGCAGATGAAACCGGAAGAGATGACGCGGGAGCAGTGGGATGTGTTTTACCCGCTCGCCTACTGGGACATCATCACGCAGGAGGCCAGAACGAGGCGGCTCGACCCGCATCAGGTCGCCGGACTCATTCGTCAGGAGTCGGTCTTCGACCCGCGCGCCGCTTCGCCTGCGAAAGCCTATGGCCTGATGCAACTGCTCATCCCGACAGGCACGGCGATGGCGAGGAAGTATGGCGTGGATCGCAGCATCACAGTTGAAACGCTCTTTGAGCCGCGCGTCAACATTCAACTCGGCACGGGCTACATGCGCGACCAGTTCGATAAGTTCGGGCGCATAGAATACGTCGCCGTCGCTTACAATGCCGGTCCGGGGCGTGTCCCGCAATGGCGCGCGAGTTTGCCGCTTGAAATTGATGAATTCGCCGAAGCGATTCCCTTCAAGGAGACGCGCGGCTACGTGCAGGGCGTCGTTCGCAACACGCTTCAATACGAGCGGCTCTACGATGACAACGGACAATTTCGCCCGGAGGTTGGCACGCGCGCTATTCATCGTTCATCAGACGCCGGAGGCTCGGAGGCTTCCGTCGCTCAGCAACCCGTAGATGAGACCGTGATTCAACGTCGCTTCACGGGCAATGAACATGGAGAATAAGAACTTAACGCGCGAAATGGCAGCAACTTTTCATTGCGGCGAAGCCGCCAAACTACTTCGCCCTTAGAAGAAGTTTGAAAAGCCTCAGAAAGCCCTGAAGGGGCGACGATGTGATAGCCCGGGGCTGCGCCCTGAGTCAAGATAGAGATATAAGGAGTAAGCCCTGAAAGGGCGAGATAAATATTCCGCCCTTTCAGGGCTTGATGAATAAACTGGAATCTCTCCCTGTGATGTTGCCAGAGGCTCTTACATTTCGCTCCTTCGGAGCTTTTCTAACAGCTTCTTAGAGTTCACTGATAGAAGTCGTGCAAAATTCCATCGTCAAATTAACGCGCTATCTTTTCATGGTCATCACGCTGGTGGCTGTTTTCTCTCATGCCCCGGATGCTCCCGCACAAAAGGGCGGCAAGAAAATTCCGGCGGCTTCAACAAAATCGCTCACCATTAGCACTGAAGCAAACGCAACTGTCTGGCTGGATGAAGTGAGACGCGGCGTGACGGATGCTGCGGGTAAGCTCCAACTTGAGAGAGTTTCGGCGGGACGCCACACGTTGCGCGTGCGCGCAAACGGCTTTAAGGAGCGGACGCTCGTCGTTCTTCCAACGCAGCGCGGCCAACTGGAAGTCCGCCTCGCGCGCACGACCGACGAAGCGGAACTGACTTTCCAGCAAGCCGAAAGCGCCCGTGAGAAAGCGAAAGACGACGAAGCGCGGCGCGCGGCGGCAGACATGTATCGCCGCGCGATTGAGCTTCGCCCGGCCTTTCCCGCCGCACACGTCGGGCTGGCGCGCATTCTGCTGGACTTGAATGATTATAAAAAGGCGTTGGGAGAGATTGACGAAGCGCGCCGCGACCGCCCCGTCTACGCGGAAGCGTCGGCGGTGGAGGGACGCATCTATCGCTATGCGGCTTTCTGGGACGATGCCATCGCCTCCTTTCGCCGCGCCATCCGCGAAGCGCGCGGCTTTCAACCCGAAGCGCACACAGGATTAGCTTTGCTGCTCGAAGAGAAAGGGAGAAACGAAGAGGCCGCAGCGGAGTTTCGCATGGCCATCAATCAACTCTCGGATAGCGAGCCTGTCATCTATCAACTGCTCGGCTCGATGTATGAGAAGATGGAGAAGTACAAAGAAGCCGTCGAGGCTTACGAGAAATATTTGCAGCTTGCGCCCGAAGGAAACTTAGCGCCCGCTGTTCGCTCGATCATAGATCAACTGCGGAAGCAGGCCGAAGAACAATCAACCCAACCGGAATAAGGACCGTACAAGAGGACATGAGAAGCTTAACTAATCTACTCGAACGCAATCGTGCCTGGGCCGAAAAAATCGAGGCCCGCGAGCCGGGGTTTTTCCAGAAATTATCCGAGCAGCAATCGCCCGAATATTTGTGGATCGGTTGTTCGGACAGCCGCGTCCCGGCCAACGAAATCGTCGAGCTTTCGCCGGGAGAGATGTTCGTTCACCGCAATGTGGCGAACGTCGTCGGGCACACAGACCTGAATTGCCTCTCGGTGATGCAATATGCGGTCGAGGCTCTCAAAGTGAAGCACATCATCGTGTGCGGGCATTACGGCTGCGGCGGTGTGAAAGCAGCCCTGCAAAATCAGAAGTTCGGTTTGATTGATAACTGGCTGCGCCACGTTCAGGATGTCAGGCAAAAGCACGAGGCGTTGCTGGCCGAGATCGCTGACGAATCAGACCGCGTGGATAAACTGTGTGAGTTGAATATCATCGAACAGGTCATCAACGTCTGCCAGACGACGATTGTGCAGAGCGCCTGGGAGAACGGGCAGGAATTAACTGTGCATGGGTGGGTTTACAGGTTGAGCAACGGAATATTGCGAGACCTGAATGTCCACATTTCCAGTCAAGAGGAGATGGCGGCTAGCTATCAAAGCGCGATTGCCGCCGCTCGGCAGACAAAAGCTCCCGGCGAATTATTAGAGCAGGCGGCTCAGAAAGCATGACTCCTGAAATGATTCCTCGCGTTACAAGCTGAATCTCGCCAATCTCAGGTAACGCCCGCCCGGTCTCCTCGAAACCGAGCCGGTTGGAGGGTGCGTTTGATGAGCCTGTTGCTCTACTTTCTACGGCACGGGCAGACGGCATTGAGTCGCGAAGATGTCTTCTGTGGCTCAGGCTCTGACCCGGAGTTGACGGAGGATGGCCTGGCGATGGCTCAGGCTTTCGCCATTGCCCACCGCTCAAAACCCTGGCAAGCCATTTACTCAAGCCCCCTGCGGCGAACAGTCGCCACCGCACAGCCTCTCTGCGATGCCCTGGTGATGGAGATGCAGGTGCGTGACGGCTTGAAAGAGATTGGCTACGGCAAGTGGGAAGGATTGACGAAAGAGTCGGTCAACCAGCAGTTCCACGACGATTACATTAGCTGGCTGGCTGACCCGGCATGGCATTCGCCGACTGAGGGCGAACTGGCAGTGATGATTGCCCGGCGGGGCATGCGCGTGATCGAAGAAATCAGGCGGCGATTCACGACCGGAAATGTTCTCGTCGTCTCGCACAAAGCGACGATCAGGATTATCCTGTGCAGCCTGTTGGGAATTGATGTCGGGCGTTTCCGTTATCGTCTGGTTTGCCCGGTGAGTTCGGTCAGCGTGGTCGAGTTCACGACTCAAGGCCCTTTGCTACACATACTGGCCGACCGCTCTCATCTGGATGAACATCAAAGGTCTCTGCCTGGAACATGATTTCCTGAAAGCGATAGAGAAGAAATTAGACAGGATTAACAAGATGCACAGGATGGAAAAAGCAAGCTTACTTGCCGTGCTTCGTCTTCTTAATCTTGCTAATCCTGTTAATCCTGTATATTCCTTCTTGGTTTTGTTAGTGACTTTTAGTTGAGGTTGAGTTAAGACTGCCCGCTTCTATAGTTAGCCCTGAAGCTAATACAACCAGCCGAGCGTCTTTGCGATAAAGGCCAGGAAGAAAGCGACGACCAACATCGTCGCCAGCCAGGGGTGCTTGCCCATCGGACATTTGCCGTTTTCACTCATCGCAGAAATTCTAATCCGTCCGGCTCATGCAATGCAAAGCCCCGCGCCCCAGGTGAAGCCAGCGCCGAAGGCCGGAAGCAAGAGTCGCTCGCCCGCTTGAATGCGTCCCGAACGACGGAGCGTGTCGAGCGCAATTCCCATCGAAGCCGACGACGTGTTGCCGTATTCTTCCAACACCGAGATGACGCCGCCCTGATCGGTCGGAAACTTTAGACCACGCGCAACCTGCGCCAACAGGTTCGCGTTCGCCTGATGCGGAACCATCCAGCGCACGTCCGTCGCCTGCAAGTTGTTGCGCTGAAGAACTGTCTGACACGCGGCGACGATCTTGCGCGACGCCTGCAAAATCACAGACTGCCCGACCATCCGCGCCGCATAGTCTTCCACGTGTTCGCTAGTTCCATGAGAGCGCGTCGTGCCGAACTCCGTCCCCGGACAACGAAGGCCGAGATCATCAATGTATGTCCCGTCGGTCGCAAGATGGATGTCCAGGATTTCGAGCGCGCCGTCTGTCTTTTCATTGGAGACGATGAGCGCGCTGGCTCCGTCGCCAAAAAGCATGGAGGTCGTACCCGCCGCAGGCGAGAGGTCAAGGAAGGCTGACTGAATTTCGGCGAGACAGATGGCGACGTGCCGTGCTGTGCCTGAAGCGACGAGCGCGCGGGCGACTTGCAGAGCGTAGAGCGCGTTGCAGCAGGCAGCGCGGATGTCCAGACACGGAATCTCGCGCAAAGATAGAGCTTTCTGCACGGCAGGCGAACTGCCCGGAATGAAGCGGTCGGGCGTCATCGTTCCGAAGAGCAGATAATCAACGTCTTCCGGCTTCAACTTCGCATCTTCAAGCGCGAGCGTGAGCGCGCTGGCGGCGAGCGAACTTGTCGTCGTCCCTTGAGTAGCCCAGCGGCGTCGGCGGATGCCGGAAGACTTGAAAATCTGTTCGGCTTCGAGGCCGAGCCTTTCGGCAAGCTCTTCGTTAGTGATTGATTGTTCGGGCGCGTACATGCCCGAACCTGTGATGTAGGCTTTCAACGCGAGTTTTCAACCTTTGCGCGATTCGACGTAGCGTTCGATGGCTTCGAGAGTCTGGAAGTTGGCGGGTTTCACGTCAGCATCAGGAACGCTGATGCCTGTCTCGGCTTCGAGCACGCCGATGAAATCAACGAGCGCGAAGCTATCCAGCACGCCCGACTTGAAAAGATCATCACCGGCTGCGGGCTGCGCCCCGCCGTTGTTAGAAGCGTTCTCGTTCAAATAATCCGTCACACCTTGCGGCAGTGCCATTTGTTTTGTTTTCTCCTTCGTTTTAAAAGTCTGGAGTCTGAAGTCTGGAGTCTGAAGTCAAAAGACAAATACGAGTTTTTCTTTTTGACTCCAGACTCTCCAGACCCCAGACTCCAGACTTAAATTTATTTGCCTTGCGCGACGAGTTGATTTCCGGCGCGGGCTTTGTATTTCGTGTAACCGTCGTTGATGGCTTCGTAAATCAGGCTGCCGACGATCTCCGAGCCTTCGGCGGTCGGGTGCGTCAGGTCGCCTCCGACCAGATGATTCTTGCCTTTGCCCGCAGCCCACTTGGCCATCGTGCCATCGCCACCCATCGCTTGAAAGGTGTTGAAGAAGGCGCAATTTTCTTCAAGCGCGACGCGGCGCTGCATCTCTACGATTAGCGGAATGGAAGGCATCGTGATGATCTTGCCGCCGGGAGCGCGTTTACCCCTGTCCATCGGCGAGACCACGAGGATGGAAACTGCGGGCAGCGCCACGCGCACGCGGCGGATAACTTCGCGCAAATCTTTTTCGTAACGCTGCATCTGGTCTGCCGAAGCATACTGGCTCTCGTTCGTGCCGTAGTTGATGACGACCAAACTCGGATTACGATGGCGCAGTTGCTCAGCCCAGTGATTTTCGTTCATCGCTGAGACGAGCAATCCGGCGTAAGCTCCGTTGACGCCGAGACTGTCGTAAACCACGCCGGGGCCGTCGTTCTCAAGCACAGCGCCGAAAAGCTCTACGCTGCCGCCTGCCGATTTGACTTCAAAAGTATTAGCCCCACTTTGCGGCGCTCTGAGTTCGTGAAAAGCCGAAGTCGGGGCATCGCCGCCGGTCGAGATGGTGTGCCCGCTCTCGCCATTGACGCTGACGCTGAACTGGCCTCCGCCCGGCTCCTGCATGTAATAGACTTCCATGCGCGAGAAGTTCCTGCCCGTCTCGCCCGTGCTCGCCGGGGCAAAGCGCGCATACTTGCCGGGGCCGCTCGCGTGGAAACTAACGCCTCCCAGACCGAACTCGCCCGTGTTGCTTCCCGGCCCCATCGGATTGTCGTCCCAGCCGCCGCCCGACGTGAACGTGATGGCCTCGTGGTTGTACCACGCCCAGGGTCTATCCATCAGGATGAAGCCGTGCCCGGCATCGCCGAAGCGAGTCTGCAAGAGGCGGCGCACGGTGCTGGTGATGCCGTCATTGGTAATCGGCGAATCGCCGTAATGCGTGACGCGAGTAATCGCGCCGGACTGCTTGGCATCCGTGCGCGAGAGCGAGGCATAGAAGGCGTCGAGTGCTTTAGCAGGGTCTTCAATCGGATGCTCTGACCCGACGATGACGGGCGCGTCCGTTCCAGTCGCAGAATACGTTTCCTCGACGGTCGCAGGGCCGCCGCCGGGAATGCTGCTGTCGGATGACCCGCTGCTCTTGAAGGTAATGAGTTCGCGCGGGTCGGGCAGCATATCGCCATACGGCTGATCCTTCATGCCGAGCATTTTGCCCAAGCCGGGAATGAAGAGCGGCAGCGAGGCGAAGATGAAGACGAAGAGAATGGTCTGCGCTGGCTTCGATAAGAGGATATGACGCGGGCGCCGTTGCTTGGGCACGGGCGGAGCAGCAATCGGCGCGGCGGGTAGAGGCACATTCACAACCGGCGCGGATGATTCGATGGTCGGCGCTAAGCGCGAGGGCGAGTCAACAGTCGGGACTTCGTCGTCCTGGCCCACGACTACGGTCATCTCGGTTTTTGAATCGGCGAACTTCGAGCCGAAGCGTGTGATGAGCGAGAGCGGCACACCGCACTTTTGACAAAACTTCGCTTCGTCTCTGAGTTCTGCGCCGCAAACTTTACAAACCATGTCCATAACTTCCCTGAAACCTTAACAACCTGACCATCAGAAATTGCCGTAGATAAACTGCACTTCAGTGCCCGAAACATAGTAGAGGCCGAAAGCGATTGAAAGAATCATCGCAGCCTGCGCGGGCGAAGGCAGCCAACGCCATCCACCTTCCACCTTGTCGAGCGCGTTCTTCGGGAACCAGTGCGCCAGATAGCTCAAGATAAGCACCAGCAGCACAGAGACCGGAAGCGAGCCAGCGCCGAAGGGAATGCTGAAAACGGGCGTCAGCAGATTCGTCGCCTCGAACTTCAATGCGCCCAAACGCGCCAGGACTTCCCATGCGTTTCCAACGCTCTCTGCACGGAAGAAGACCCACGCCAGACTAACGAAGTGGAAAGTGACGAAGACGCACAAGGCTTTAATCCACCACTCCTGTCGCGGCTTTCTTTTGAGCTTCCGGCGGCGTTGATCCCACCATTGATTGAACGCCACGCCAAGACCGTGCAGCGCGCCCCAGATCAGAAAAGTCCAGCCCGCGCCGTGCCAGATGCCGCCGATGAGCATGGTCACGACGGCTTTCCAGTAAAGATGGATAGTTTTTCTGGGCGACCCCGGCAGCGAAGAGAAGACGTAATCTCTCAGCCACTCCGACAGCGTAATGTGCCAGCGCCGCCAGAAGTCCGGCATGTTTTTCGCGCGATACGGCGAATTGAAATTTACCGGCAGGCGGAAGCCTAAGAGCAGGGCGGACGAGAGCGCGATGTCAATGTAGCCGGAGAAGTTGAGATAGATTTGGAGCGCGTAGCCGTAGATTGCGCCGAGCGATTCGGTTGAAGAATAAAGCTGCGGCTGATCGAAGACGCGGTTGACCAGATTTTGCCCGATGAAGTTGGCGACGGCGATTTTGACCACGCCAATCATAATCGAGAAAATCGCGTGCGTTCCCTCTTCGCTCGTCAAAGTAGGCTGCTGCCTAAGTTGCGGCAGAAATTGATGCGCGCGAACGAGCGGCCCGGTTTCAATCGTCGGGAAGAATGAAACGAACGCCAGATAATCCAGATATTTCGTTTCGACGCGCGCGGGCTTCTCTTTGGTGCTGCGGTACGTGTCAATCACGTAGCTCAGCGAGCGAAACGCGAGAAACGATAATCCGACCGGCCAGACCAGGTGAAGCACGGCGGGCGAAACCTGCCAGCCGAATTTGCCGAAAAGGTTTGAGAGCGGCTCGCTGAAGAAATTGAAATACTTGAAGGCGGCGAGCGTGCCGATGTCCGTCAGGAGGCTGAGACCCAGCAGGAGTTTGCGGCGGCGCACGTCTGCGCTTGCTCCGATGGCGCGGGCGGTCAGGAAGTCCACCGTTGACATCAGGAAGACGAGCGCGAGAAATTTCCAGTTCAGCAGCGCATAGAAATAATAGCTGACGCCGAGAATGAAGGTGACGCGAATGACGGCAGGAATGCTTCGCCACGAAAGGAAGAGCCAGTAGGCAAAGAAGACGATGGCCAGAAAGACCATGTACTTGCCGCTATAAAACATACGAGGTTTACTCCATCAATCCTGACCGGGACAGGGACAGCGCCCGACACCGATTTTTCACACACGTCCCCAGACTTCCTCATTCTCGCCGAAGATTGCTCGCTCTTGTAACCCGTGCATCAACGTTGTGGGAATGTGGGTAGCCACATGAAAACCGCAGGCCGGAAGGTGTATCCTGAATGCGGAACGCAAACGTCACTAAACTCGGCCCTCACAATCAGCCTGTCGGGTGACTTTTGCGGGAAAACAAAATCGCTTTTGTCCTTAGGATGCTGAGCGCCCCGGAAAGAGCTTCTCTCGCGCGCCTTTAGAAATAGTCGGGGCCAACGCTAATAGCGCGGATTCCAGCACCGGCGTGAATATACGAAGCCTCAGACAGAAAATCAAGGCGGGAGAGTGAATTAACTTACCTTTTTCACTCTCCCGCCTTCAGTTTTTCATACCTTGCTTTTTATTGTCTCGTTCTGCGCGGCGGCGGCGTGTTGCGCGGCGCGCGTGTCAGGTATTTTTTGTAGGCGGCGCTGATGTCCTCATAGAACATCGACCCCATTCTGATATAGCCGTCTTTGGTCAGATGAACGCGGTCGCCCTGTCCTAACCCCATCGAAGCCCACGCGTCCATCGAGCCGCCGCCGCCCATCGCGCCGTAGGAATCCCAGAAGGCTGCGCCAACTTCCAATGCAGCGCGTCGTTGCGCGGCGATCATCGCGGGCATCTTGCTACCCGCGAGCGCCACGTCTCCGCGATCCGGTGGCCCGTAGACGAGAATCGAGGCTTGCGGCGCAGCGCGGCGGAAGCGTCGCAGGATGGAGGCAAACATGCGCTGATAAGATTCAATCGTCCAATCGTCGTCGGTCACTTCGTTTGTCCCGTAAGCGACGATAATCAGGTCGGGCTTGCGCTGGACGATGTTGTCCACAAAGGCCGTATCGTTCCAACTGACGAGCCTTTTCGCGCGTGCGCCGTTGATGCCCAGCACGTCGTAAGACACGCCGGGAGCGATGTGCTCGGTGACGATGCCTAAAATTCGCGTCTTGCCGGAAGTTGTGGTGCGAACCTCTATGCGGTGCGTACGGTCGGCTGGCGTGTCAAAGGTGTAGTAATCCGGGAGCGGCGCGTCAGAGGCAAGCGAGATGGGCTGCTCAAGCACGGTCTGGCCATCAATCAGGATGTCAATCGTGCCGCCACCGGGCTGGCGCAGGTAATAAACCTCAAAATGATTACAATTGGTTTCGAGCCACGCGCGCTCATCCGCCTGAGTCGTACTGAGACCGATTCCGGCAAGGCCGTAAATGCCGTTGGCTTCGACGCGGCCACCGATGCCGTCAACAACCCAACCGGAAGTTGCGCCACTCACGACTCCACGCCTGGGCGTGCTCATAGGATTGCGCGGAACCATGTAGCCCGCGCCGCCATCGCCGAAGTCGCGCTGAAACTGGTTGCGTATTTGTGCGGTCAGGATGTCTGCGGCGGTGTGCGAATCGCCAAAGTGCATCACGCGCACAGGCTCGATGCGTCGCTTGACGGTCGCCAGTTTATTGAAGAACTTGTCCAGAGCGGCGGCGTTCTCGATGCCTCGCACGCTCTTCAGGGCGGGCGTAGGTGGCGGTGTGCCTTCCTGCTGCTGCGCCCCGACTTTGAGCGCCGCGAAAATGGCGACGCAAACAATCAGGCCGAGCGAAACTGCTGCTAACTTTTTCTTCACGCTGGGAATCATCCTTACTCCGGTTCAACCTCTTCAGTTAAATCATCCTCTTTGCGGTCGTTTTCCGTTGAAAGCTCGGAAAACCGCCGTGACCTTAACCTCGCGCTTCATCACGAGGAAAATAAGTTTAAGAGGAGTAACCTAAATCGCAAGACCGGCACGACACGCGCGAACCGGGCGAGGAGGAAGAGATGCGCTCGCGGCGGCGGCGGTTGCCACGCCCGCGCCCTCTATGAGAGCATCATACCGCGTTTACTGCCAGATTTCCTAAGAGTTTTCACGAAAGAGCCGGAAAATATGACAACATCTCCAGCACCAACGTTGCACCGCCACATCTCCCAAAAGGCGAGCCGTTTCACCGAATCCGTCATCCGCGAGATGACACGCGAGGCCCTGAAACACGGAGCCGTCAATCTTTCACAGGGTTTTCCAGACTTTCCCGCCCCCGAAGACATCAAGACGCGGGCGATGCAGGCTATTGCCGATGACGTGAATCAATACGCGATTACGTGGGGCGCAAGGGATTTCCGCGAGGCGATTTCCCGCAAAACCCTCTGGTATCTGGGGCTGGAGATTAATCCCGAAACGGAGTTGACGGTGACGTGCGGCTCGACCGAAGGCATGATCGCGACGATGATGGCAACCGTTGACCCCGGCGACGAAGTGATCGTCTTCGAGCCTTTCTATGAAAACTATGGCCCGGACGCTATTCTCTCGGATGCGCGCCCGCGCTACGTTCCGCTTCGCGCGCCCGATTGGAGTTTCGACAGAGACGAATTGCGCGCGGCTTTCAACGAGAAGACGAAAGCCATCATCATCTGCAATCCGAACAACCCGACCGGCAAAGTCTTCACGCGCAGTGAGCTTGAATTTATCGCCACGCTCTGCCGCGAGCACGACGCGCTCTGCTTCACAGACGAAATCTACGAGCACATTCTTTACCCGCGCGAAGGAGCAGAAATCGCTCACATCTCTATGGCGCAGCTTGAAGGGATGAGGGAAAGAACCGTCATCGTCAACTCGATGTCGAAGACCTATTCGGTCACGGGCTGGCGCGTCGGTTATTGCATAGCACCGCCTGAGATTACCAATGCCATCCGCAAGGTTCACGACTTTCTGACGGTCGGAGCAGCCGCACCGCTGCAAGCCGCAGGAGCTTATGCTCTCGCTTTACCGAAAGAGTATTACGACAAGTTGCAGGCGGATTACGTGGCGCGGCGCGATTTGCTGCTGCCCGCACTCGAAGAGGCAGGCTTTCGCACCTTCCGTCCTGACGGCGCTTACTACATCATGACCGACATCAGCGGCTTCGGTTTCAAGTCGGACGTTGAGTTCACGCGCCACCTGATACGCGAGGTCGGCGTGGCCTGCGTGCCCGGCTCATCCTTCTACAGCCGCCCGGAATTAGGCGCGCAGCAGGTGCGCTTCTGTTTCTGCAAGCGCGACGAAACGCTGCTCGCGGCGGCTGAACGATTGAGTAAGCTGCATTAACTCACCCAAAACATATAAAGACAATCAGAAACTCCGAAACCCGGTGTAAGAGGAAACGGCATCACCACATGCCCTTTTAATGAGACAGGGCGACGCGGAGTTATCTGCGTCGCCCTGCCTCCACGCGCCGCTGTGGTGCGCGTTAGAGGGGTTCTAACTTTAAACGTGAGGCTGAGGTGATGACCGTGGGGGCGGCACTCGTCCCAACTCACCACGCGCGTGGAAAGCACGGACTTGCCTCCGACCCTACAGTCCCCTTCACCTTAAGGCTGCGGCTCAACGCCCACTTCGCCAACCTCAGAAGGTTCGTCAGACGCGGTTACATCACCCTTGATGAAGCGCGTCTGCGGTGCCAGCTTACCCTGCACGGAGAAGAGATTGGTCTCGATGGAGTTGATGCCGGGGCCACCGACGTTCGGGCCGACAACGCGGAAGAAGTTCGTGTTGAAGGGGCTGCCGGTCACAGTGTGATTGACATTGGGGTCGCCGATGTAGCCGGTGGGCGCTGCCGGGGCGACTGCCGGATCCCAGCGAAGGTAGGTGCTGAACTTGCCGTTCAGCGCTGCTCTGAAGTCGCTGGGGCCGATGCCGATGTCCTCGGTCGTGTCGATTTCACCATCAGGGCCGCCACCACCACCGCCGGAGCCGGGGCCGCCACCATCCAATGTCGCATCGAAAGCGGCATCGCCGTCGCCATCGGCGACCAGCGTGACGACGCCATACGGGTGTGTGACCGTGTAGCTCGCGCCGGGAGTCAGTTCGTCGATGCGGATGCGGATGCGGGAGAAGCTAATCTGATTCCCAATCGTTGCGTCTTCGGTCGTGAAGGCTGCCTCTTTGGCGAGTACCAGACGAACCCGACCGCCGATAGCCCGATTGATTTCAGCCTCGGCTGACCACCAGAAAGCTTCGCCGGGGAAGTTGATGAGCGAGTCCGTGACAGACGGCGGCAGTGCCGGGTTCGGTATCTCCGCCAGACAGAGGCCGTTCGTATCCAGACACAGGGCAAGGCGCAGCCCCTGATCGTCCTGATACCAGAGCGGGAAACCGATCCGGGGGTCAATCGGCCCGACTTGACGGTTCGGAAGCGACGGGTTGAGGCCGACGCCCGTGAGCGGAACGAGGTGCGGGCTGCCCGCCGCGTTGTCGGTCAGAGCGAGTCTGGCGGTGCGAGTCCCGACAGACTGCGGGGCGAACCTGACGGTTGCGGTGCAGGTCGTCTTGGACGAGAGCGTAACTCCGACGCAGGTGGTGGAGACCAGTTGATAGTCGCCGGGATTAGCGCCCGTCAAGGAGACGTTCGAGATGTTCAGAAGGGCTGTGCCGCTGTTCGACACCGTGATGACTGTCGTCGGAGAGAGCGCCCCGGTGTTGAGCCTGCCGAAGTCAAAGAGGCTAACGGGGCTGTTCAGCGTCAGGATGGGGGCTGTCTGCGCGAAGGCAGAGCCGCCGATGATTAAAGTTGAAATAACTAAAGCGACCAGCCGCAGTACGCTGAAACTGCGGCGTCTGGCCTTGGGGGTAATTAGGGTGTTCACTTAATTCGATTCCTTTCAGGGTTAAGAGTTTGGTGAAAATCCAGTCGTGAGCACACGGGTGACGAAAGCATTCGTCGCTCCTCGACCGTCAAATTGGCGGACGGGTGCGCCCGAGCACGAAGCTCGTTTATCCTGTCTTGTTACCCTGTGTTCTTGACTGGTGTAGATGGGTTACGCCCGAACGGTCAGGACTGAAGAAAGGTGACCGTCCGATGAAACCAAGTATCAAACCGATTGAGTGAGGCGTTTGAGGCGTTCACTGAATCGTCGGCAATCCGTCGGTAATCCGCTGTCGTTGGCCGCTACGCGAAATGAAAACTGGTGTCCCTCGCCACGAAATTATCGGAATGCGTATCGATCAGGTGCAATCCTTGTGCCCGCAGGCGTGCCGGGTTGAATAGCGCGCAAATAGAAGAATTACGCAATCTACTGCTGATGTTGAAGATTGCGACGTGTTTCACAGTGAATCGAAGATGCGCGTCTAAGTTTCATTATGAAACATGAGCAAGCCGTGTTGAGACGAAACTACAGAGGCACAGGATTGATAGGAAGCGCGCTAAAAATAGCAGGAAGTCTCTTACAAATTGTAGGAAGGAAGTTAGAAATAGTAGCGCCTTTCCCAAATGATTAGGAAGTCCCCCTAAAATTTCTAGGAGAGGTGTTATAAATTCGGGGAAGCTTCCCCAAATATTAGGGGGGTTGCTAGAAATAGTAGGAGGTTTGCTAAAAATACTAACCAAGCTGCTAAAACTTCCAGGAGGGCCGCTAAAAATGTGCGCGAGCTTCCTACAATGTATTGGCGGCTGATCCTTTATTCGTTCCTCGTAGCTTTATCTTCATCAAGCAATCTGGTCGTGTTTTCCGTGACGCTCGGAGGCTGCCTCAGCTCGGCGGTGTTCATGCGTCGAGGTGTGAAGTTTGGAACGGGGACGCCCTGCGCCGGAGGCAGAGCGGAGACACGTGCTCTCGCATCGAGTTGAGCGGGCGCGACCGCAGGAACGTCAGCAGTGGCGTCAGGCTTGACGCCCGGCGTCGATGATTCGAAGAGAAGCGCGTAGAGAATCCGCATCAAGCCGCCTGCGAAAAAGATGACGGCGGAAATCGCCACGAGAACCTCAAGCAGGGTTGTCTGATCCTGATAAGAGTTTAATATTCCCAGAACCGGCACGATCACCGTCCCGAACAACATCACGACCACACCTTGCTTGATGCCTCTGCGACGCGGCGAAAGCGATTGTTCCCGCAACTCTTCGCCGCCCACCGACCGGAGAACGCCGCCGCTGGCGAGCAATTCCGTCACGCCGCCGAGAGGAAAGCCGCAGCGCGAACAAAAGCGCATCTCGCTAGAAGACTGCTGCTGTCCGCACTGTGGGCAATACATTTGAACAAAACCCTCTTTTTAAGTGATGAGCTATAGGAAACGCGCGTACTCGTGTCCGGGCAAGTGTGTCATAATCAGGGCCGAGATGGAAGGCACTGAAACCCTCTGGAAGAAAAACAGGGCGCGTCCACCAGCACATGGGGATCACGCCCGCGAAGGACTCTAAGCTCATGTGGGATGCCAAACGACAGGCCATCTGGCTCACAACCGCGCTCTCCCTTGTCACCTTTGTCGCCTACCGCGAGGCACACGACGAGGCGAACGTCTTCGACCCCGGCTACTTCGCGCTGCTGGAAATCATCTTTCTGCTTGTCGTCATCACTATGTTCTATATTTACTCACGGAAGAAGTGATAAATGAGAGGTGATGGGTGATAAGAGAAAATACGTTCTTCCCTATCACCCATCACCTCTCACTTATCACTTCTTTAATTCGGCGGCTGAAGCGTCTTGGAACGAACGTTGATGCCGGAGTCTGCGAGGATGAGCAGGCGGCGCGCGTCACCGTAAGGGACGTTTGAAGGAGCGTAGGAAAGCAGGTAGCGGTTCTTGCGTAGCTCGTCGCAGATTGTTTTGGCAGCCTCGCGTAGGTCTTTGATCGAGAAGACGCGGCCTCCCGTGCCTTCGGCGAGTTTCTCAATCACCTTGACGGGCTTCGGCTGGTCGCGCCTGAGAGCGCCGCCCGTGCGGTCCGGCGCTTGAATGGCATAGACCGTGATGTCCTGTGCTTGCAGATTGGCGAGTATCTTATCGAACTTCGTCTTGCTGCCGCGATCAAGCCCGTCGCTGATGACGACGACGATGCGCTTCTGGTTCGAGGCCCTCAAGGGAAGCAGGGCTTCCTCGGCGACCGCGCTCAGGGCGTCAAAAAGATGCGGGTCGCCTTTCTTGCGAAAGCTCGCGAGCGACTTCTCTATCGCCTTGGCGTCGTCAGTCCAGTCGGCGACAATCTCCGCCTGATCGTCGTAACCGACGATCAACAATTTATCGCCCTCGTAGATTTCGTAAGCGAATTCGCGCGCCGCTTCTTCCAGTTTCTCCACGTCGGCGCGAATCGTCAGCGAGTTATCAACCAGAAGGACGATGCGCGCCGGAGAAGGGTCGGGCGAGAAACTCTTGATGGTCTGCTCCATCCCGCCATCGTAGAGCGAAATCTGCTTGCTCGTGATGGGGCCGCTTGAGTCGTTCTCGCGCGCGGCGACGACGTTGAGCAGGACGCCGCCCTCATTGGTCGGGCGCGGACGCCGCCCGGCCTGTCCTGCTGCAAACTGGAAGGAGAGGGAGATAAAAAGAGAGGCGATCAGTGCTTTTGATAAGGCGCGCATGGACTTCACCCGGATGAAACTCAGACTTTTTTGTCGCCGCTTGATGAAGCAGGTTTTGTTGTACTCGCCTTTTTAGAGGAAGTTGGCTCTTTGGGCGTTGCCTTGTCGCTGGCGGTTGTGGTCTCCGTTGCGCTCTTTTTTTCTTCTTTGGCGTCCGATTTTTTAGTCTCTTCTTTCGCCTCCCCTTTCTTCGCCGCGTAATCCGTCACGTACCAGCCAGAGCCTTTGAGCTGAAAACTCGTGGACGACCATTGCTTCTCCAAACGCCCGCCGCACTTGCGACACTTGGTCAACGGCTTATCCGTCATCTTCTGCATGGCCTCGACGTGCGCGTTGCACTTGCGGCATTGATACTCGTAAATCGGCATGAGATATTTTTTAACTCCAAACAGTTTCTTCTAAAATTTAGGTTGACGAGAATTATACGAGGCACTTGCTTACCATGCAACCGGGACATCCGCTCGCAGTCATACCACCATATGCCTTTGATTTACGACTTCTTCTTCTCCGATTTCTCATCCTTGAAGAGAATGTTGAAGACGAGGAACAGACCGGCCCCGGCGGCGATGAAGAAGAAAATGATGGCGATGCCCGGATAGCCGAAGAGGGTGAACGAGGTCTCAATCCTCATCAAGAGCGCTGCCCCGACAATCAAAGCTGCGAGCACCAGTCCCATCGTGATACGGTTGGCGATTTTCTGGAAACCCTCCATCAGCTTTGTCTCGTCAATCGCGTCAACTTTGATCTCCATCTCGTTGTTGGCGATGGCGTCGAGAAACTTGTTGATGCGCCCCGGCATCTTCTCGATTAAGCCTTTGGTTTCGAGCAGCGTGTTGAAGAGGTTTCCGGGCGAAAGACTCTTCATCATGCGCTCGCGCATAATCTCGGTCGCGTTCTGGCGAATCGAGGCGTTCGGATCAAAGTCCGGGTCGAGCACATGAACGATCTGATCCAGATTGAGCAGGGTCTTCGCAATCAAGGTGAACTCCGGCGGCAGGCGAAAGCCCGTCTCACCGCTGATGCGCGTGATTTCCAGCACGACGCGCCCCGCATCAATCTCCTGAACGTTGCTGCCCTGATGCTGCGTGACGAGGTCTGCGACCTGACGGCTGAACTTCTCCTGCTCAAAACTCTCTTTCGGCTCGCCCAGTTTAATGGTCAACGTGGCGGCTTCGTCTCCGCGCCCCTCGCTGATAGCCAGGAGCAATTGCAGAATGTTCTCCTGCGACTCCGGCGTGATGCGCCCGACCATGCCCAGATCAATCAGGGCGATTCGATTGTCGTTTGTCAGAAAGACGTTGCCGGGATGCGGGTCGGCGTGAAAGATACCGTCAACGAGGATTTGCTTGAGATAGGCGTGGAAAAAATCTTCGGCCAGTTGGTAGCCATCAATGTCCATCAGCGCCAGCGGACTTAAAGCCGTGATCTTCTTGCCTTCGATGTAATCCATCGTCAGCACGCGCGAGGTGCTGTAGTCCTCTACCGGCATCGGCACAATGATTCGTTCAAACTCACGAAAATTTCGGTTGAAGACAATGAGGTGGCGCGCTTCCTGCCGGTAATCGAGTTCACGTAGCAGACTCTTCCGTAGTTCCCCAAGAATCATACTGAATTCGTAGCGACGGCCTGTCTCTGTGTGATTGTCCAGAAACTCCGCGATGCCTTGCAGGATTTCCAAATCCTTGAGGACGATTTCGCGTATTCCGGGTCGCTGCACTTTGACAACCACCTGACGGCCATCGCGCATCTCGGCGCGATGCACCTGACCGAGCGAAGCGGCGGCGATGGGCTGCGCCTCGAAACTGGCGAAGGCTTTGGAGAGCCGCACGCCCAGTTCTTCGGTCACGATCTCTTCTACTTCCTTAAAGGAGAACGGCTCGACATCGTCTTGCAGGCGCGCGAGAGCTTCCAGATATGGAACGGGCAAAAGGTCTGCGCGCGTCGAAAGAAGCTGCGCCAGCTTGACGAAGGTCGGCCCCATCTTTTCGAGGTCTTTTGACAACTCCCCCGCTTCCGGCGCCGAGACCTCTTCTGCGACGACGTTCTCATCGGAGAGCGCATCTTCCAGCCCCGCCTGCTTGACCAGATCGGAGCGCCCGTACTTCATAAAAAGCCAGGCGATGTCCCTGTAGCGTTTGAGGTGTTCCGGTTTGAGCGAGATTCCCATTAGCCGCCTTTCTCGATGGATACCTATTGTCAGAGATTGAAAGTTTTGATAGCGAGATTGATTATAGCGGTTTTAGTTCCGTCTTCGTCGGAAAAAACCCTGCTCACCCTGAAGACAGAGCCACAGCCGCCACGCGATGATGGGACGCTGCTGAATCAAGGCAGGCTCGCACACTTCAAACGACCGGGCGTGTGGCTTGCCTGATGATTGGACCTGCGGATTGGTGTTAGTGAGATGCAGGAGTTTGCAAAGTTTTGAAAGGCTACGGAAGGATTTAGGATGGCCAGCTCGAAATAACTCGTTTGGCAGGCGTGCGCTCTTGCCTGACACAGGCATCAGGGAGTCACGATCTGCGTACAATGTTCAGAAAGCACTTTCCATCTCGCACCTTTTCGCGCCAGAACGAGGCTACAGCGTTGATCGTCGCGAAACTCCTCGCCGTTATATGAGCCGTGACCCTTCCAGCGACTGCTGACGATTGCCGTGTCGCCTGTGCGATAGACATCAATTTCGCTCCTCTCGGCGGCGTTCAGGATGTATTTGGGCGAGCGCAGTAAATCAAGCGTACTCTGGCGCGACGAAATGCCACCTTTCGAGGTGAAATACACATAGTTGGCAGCTAAAGCGCTCTCGACAAAAGCTACGTCTTTACTGTCCCACGCCTTGTCATAACTTTTGACAAAATCAACAACCTCGTCCTTTTGTGCCAATTGTGCGTTCGCTCCTGACGACCCGCCCACCAAGACTCCCAAAACAGCTAACAGCAAAATCACCGCTAATCTACGCTTCATAGTAGCTTCACAAAGCCTCATCTTTCAGATTTCAAGCTAACGTAATTCAGCCTCCGAACAACGCAATTAACCGGCGAGCAATCAACGTGGGGGATGAGGGCCGCGCTGATTGCGAGTCCGGTTGAATTAGCTGTCAGGTGCGTCCGGGCTGCTCTTCATTAATCATCATCAACGACGACTTTCCACAAGATAAGGAAAATTACGGCAGCCGCAATACCAGCCCCGATAGCGATTTTAGCGCCCGTCGAGAGGTTGTTCCCCTTCACACTCTTGACCTGTGGATAAGCCACCGTCGTAGCCACACCGGTCTTTTGGTCTGTAATAGTGAAATCTTCTTCGCCAATCGCGCTCACGTAGCCCTCAAGCTTCGTCTTATCCCGCAACTTGACCTTGACGCGCGCGGCCTCTCCCGTGCCGAGTTTTAGAACATTGACCTTCACTTTCTCGGCAAAGCGAGCTTGCTTTTCTTCTTTCGACTCAGCAAAGGCGAGCCTCATCCCGACTGAATTTATCAGCAACGCAGCGAGCGCCAGAGTGAAAAGTTTTCTGAACATACGAAACCTCCGTTGGAAATTTGAATTGCCGAGTCCGAAACAGAAGCAAAAAACGCGCCCCTTGCATGGGGCAGGAATAATCAGGCTGAAAGCAGCAGTGCGGAAGATTGATGGACAGCATTAATTTCACACCTGAAAGAAATTTGTTGCGGCAATTCAAGCTGAGCGCCTTATGATAACCACACATCGCCTGTATCGCATAGTTGTAAATCTTTATCTAACTGAATTTTGGCAGTCTTGACTTTTTGCGGATGTATAATACATTCAGAGTAGAGACTGGATGACAGGATTGAGGCCGAAGCGATAACAGATGACCATCCCCGCAGGCACTAAGTTCGGGCGCTACGAGATTCGTTCCCCCATCGGCGCGGGTGGCATGGGCGAAGTTTATCTCGCGCACGACACACAACTCGACCGCCCGGTCGCCCTCAAGCTCCTGCCCTCGGATGTTACCAAAGACGAAGACCGCCTGCGCCGTTTCCAGCAGGAAGCCCGCTCCACGTCTGCGCTCAATCATCCGAACATTCTGACCATCTTCGAGATCGGCGAGGAGCGCGAGACGCAGTTCATCGCCACAGAGTTTATTGACGGCATCACTTTGCGCGACCAGCTAATGCGCGGGCGAATGAAACCTGACGAAGTTTTGGACGTGAGCCTTCAGGTCGCGGGCGCTCTCGCGGCGGCGCACGAAGCCGGAATCGTTCATCGTGACATCAAGCCTGAGAACATCATGCTTCGTAGAGACGGCTACGTGAAGGTCCTGGACTTCGGCCTCGCCAAGCTGACCGAGCAGCGCACGTCTTCCAGCCCCAACGCCTTGACGCTCGCCGAAACCGGGCCAGGGATAGTTATCGGCACAGTGACTTACATGTCGCCTGAGCAGGCGCGCGGCCTCAAGGTGGACGAGCGCACGGACATCTTCAGCTTCGGCGTTGTGCTTTACGAAATGCTGGCGGGTCGCACCCCCTTCGGCGGGCCGACGCCGAGCGATGTGATCGTCGCCATCCTCGACCGCGAGCCGCAGCCGCTGGCGTACACGTTGCGCGACGCGCCGCCTGAGATGCAGCGAGTCGTCTCGAAGGCGCTGGCTAAAGATAGAGACGATCGCTATCAGACCATCAAAGAACTGATCGCGGATTTGCGCGACCTCAAGCGCAGAATGGAATTTGAGACTGTAGATTTACGTGTCACTGCGCCTGCCGAAATATCGCTCGGCAATTCTGCGGAGATGACGACGCGAGCGGACGCTCAAACCGTTCAAGTCAGAACCGGAGGACGCGCAACCGATGATGCTCCCGTAGCGGAGACTTTATTGCTCGATGCCAACCAGCCCTCGACGCCGGAAATCGCGCACGTGCTTTTCATGGACCTCGTCGGCTTCTCGAAGCATCGCATCAACCAGCAGTTTTATCTTCAACAGAAGTTGAACGAGATTGTCAGCCAGACGGATGAGTTTCGCCGGGCGCAGAACGCTAATCAGATGATCTGCAAATCAACGGGCGATGGGATGGCGCTTGTCTTCTTCGTTGATCCGGAAGCGCCCGTGCGCTGCGCGCTGCAAATCAGCCGCGCGCTTCTGGTCAATAAAGACATTGAGCTACGCATGGGCGTTCATAGCGGCCCGGTCTTAAGAACCATCGACGCCAATCGCCAGAAGGACGTGGCGGGCAGCGGCATCAACATCGCGCAGCGCGTGATGGATTGCGGCGACGCAGGCCACATCCTGCTCTCGAAGACTATGGCCGACGTGCTCTTTGAAATCGGCGACCGCAGCGAGCAGGTGGATGATCTGGGCACGACGCGGGTCAAGCACGATGTTGAAGTTCATCTCTTCAATCTCTACACGGATGAACTCGGCAATCCGAGCCGACCCGCTGGGATGCAGTTGCCGACAGTCATCCAGCACCACACCAGTACGGGGAAACGCACGCACATTGATTCGCTCGCCGTCCTGCCTCTCGCAAATGGTAGTAACGATGCAAGCACGGAATATCTCTCCGACGGCATCACCGAGAGCATCATCAACACGCTTTCACAGTTGCCCCAGTTAAAGGTCATGGCACGCGCGACCGTCTTTCGCTACAAAGGCAGGGAGGTGGACGCTCAGGAGGTCAGGCGTGATCTGAATGTTCGCGCCGTGATGATGGGGCGCGTGCTGCAATTCGGCGACAATCTGGTTATCAAAATCGAGCTGGTTGACACGGAAGACGGCTCGCAACTCTGGGGCGAACAGTACAAACGCAAAGCGGCGGACATCTTCGAGGTGCAGGAAGAAATTTCTAAGGAAATTTCCGAAAAGCTCAAGCTCAAGTTGACGGGCGAAGAGAAGAAGCTGCTGGGCAAGCGTTACACGGATAACACGGAAGCCTACAACCTTTACCTCAAGGGTCGCTTCTGTTTGAGCAAGACGACGAAGGAAGCTCTCAACAACGCGATCAAGCATTTCCGGCAAGCGATTGACGTTGACCCGGATTATGCGCTGGCCCACGCGGGGCTGGCCGACGCTTACTACGCGCTTTCGTCCAATCACCTGCCCGCCAACGAAGCCATGCCGAAAGCGCGTGCGGCGGCTGAGCAGGCTTTGCAGATAGACGATACCTTAGCCGAAGCTCACGCCTCGCTCGGACTGGTCAAAGCGTTCTATGAATGGGATTGGGCGGGCGCGGAAAATGAGTACAGGCGGGCTATCGAACTCAATCCCGGCTATGCTTCGGCGCATCACTGGTATGGCTGGTATCTGGCGTTGATGGGGCGTTTGAACGAAGCCATCAAAGAGGTCAAGCAGGCGAGCGAGCTTGACCCGCTCTCACTGGAAATCAACACAGACCTCGGGCTTTCCTTCTTCTTCGCGCGCCAATACGAACGCGCCATAGAGCAATTCGAGAAGGCTTTAGAGATGGACCCGAACTCTATCTGGACGCGCTTCTTCATGGGCTGGGCGCGCGAGCAGAAAGGCGACTACGCAGAAGCCATAGAGGAATACAAACGGGCGGCTCAATTGGACGACGCGCCGCTCATTTTGGCCGCGCTCGGCCACACCTACGTCATGGCCGGGCAACGTGACGAGGCGCAGCGCGTGCTTGAAGAGATGAAGCAGATGGCCGCCAGCCGCCACGTCTCGCCATATCATTTCGCCATCATTCACGCCGCGCTCGGTAATCGTGACGAGGCTTTTGCAGGATTGGAAGAATCCTACCGTGCGCGCTCGGAAGCTCTCGTCTGGCTCAAGGTTGACCCGCGTCTCGACACGCTTCGCACAGACCCTCGCTTTATTGATCTGCAACGTCGCGTCGGCCTTCCGCTGTAAACAAAGAAACAAAGGCGTCTACCACAGCCCGTAGTTTGTGCCTAACTGCGCTCCGGCTATTTGACTCGCCGCCGCTTTTAGCTTAGAACCTAAGGTTCTAAGAATTACCATCAACCCTTAAGTTCTAAGAAAGTTGCGACATGCAAAAAGGATTTGTTGAAAAGATGATGAAGAGAAAATTGACTGGAATCTTAACCCTCGTACTTGCGCTCTCCGTAGTTGTGTTTGGAACAGCGTGCAGCAAAGGCTCAGCCGGGAAGACTCCGACTGAAGTTTTCAAAGCCTACTATGACGCCGCAGTCAAAAAAGACTTTGCGACCGCCAAGGCGTATCTCTCGAAAGGCTCGATTGATTTGATGGAAATGGGAGCCAAGCAGCAGGGCAAAACCTTCGAGCAAGCGATGAAAGACTCGCCAGCCGCCGAAGGCCCGATGCCTCAACTCGGCAATGAGAAGATCACGGGCGACACGGCGACCGTCGACATCACCGCCGAGGGCCAAAAGGCTTCGATGCCGTTTGTCAAAGAGAACGGCGAATGGAAGATAGCCCTGGACAAATTCGCCATCAGCGCGATGGGCGCGCAGGGCGCACCTTCCACGTCAAGCACACCTGCTGCCCCGAGCGCCCCCTCTACCACCAGCACACCTTCCGCCGAGAAGGATGACGACGAAGACCACAACGAGAACGCCAATCATTAAGGCAACAACAAAAAGCTCGTAAATCGAAAAGCCGTAAATGGCGAATCGTGAATCGTCAATAGAAACTGCTTTCTCTATTGACGATTCACGATTTACGATTTACGGCTTTTCTTACTTTCTAACGAGTCGAATCTCGTACATCTTCGCCCATCGTTTGCCGGTGACGAAGAGCCTGTCGCTCTCGACATCGTAGGCGATCCCGTTGAGACAGTTTTCCGGGCGGTCGTCGCCCTCGTGGTGTAATCCGGTCATGTCAACCCACGCGTTGATTTTTCCTGTGGTCGGGTCAAGGCGAACTATCCGGTCGGTCTTCCAAATGTTGGCGTAGATTTCCCCTTTGATAAATTCCAGTTCGTTCAACTCTGTCAGCGGATGTCCGTTTTCGTAAACGCTGATGGTCCGCTGCACTTGAAAAGTGGTGGGGTCCAGAAAGCGAATCCGGTTTGTGCCGTCGCTCATAATCAGAGAGTGACTATCGTGCGTCAGCCCCCAGCCCTGTCCTTCATAGGTGAACTCGCCCTCTGGCCGGAATTTCTTCAGGTCGTAGACAAACCCTTTTTGCGCCTGCCACGTCAATTGAAAAATCTTGTCTCCGAAGATCGTCATGCCCTCGGCGAAGTATTCGCGCGGGACCTCCACCTTCTTCTTCACCTTCCCGGTCTTCAACTCGACGCGACGCAGGCTGCTCGACCCATACAGTCCGGTGCTTTCAAACAGATTGCCGTCATGGAAGACAAGTCCCTGCGTGTAAGCCTCCGTATCATGCGGCCACGTATTGATTACTTCGTAAGAATAAACGGGTACTTCTTCCGCCACCTGCTTTGCCGTCAAAGAGCCTGAGCAAGCCATGACTCCTGCAAAGAAGGCGACCAATAGCACCATGAAAAACTCACGTCGCATATGCTGTAGGACAGGCATTCCTGCCTGTCGGAGCGTGCGGACAGCACGCTTATCAAGATTGCCAAACAATATTCGCGCTCTCCGCGCTCAATGACAGGCAGGAATGCCTGTCCCACTTATGACAGACAGGAATGTCTGTCCTACCTTGCCGCAGTTTTGGATGCAAGGGCGCGGTCAATGGCTGCGCGAAGGCCGTCAGCGGTCAGATTACGCAGGCGCACGCCGTTGATAAAGATGGTCGGCGTGCCATCAACGCCATAAGCCTCACCCTCTGTTGCATCGCTGTTGACTTCCGCCGCGTACTGCCCGCTGTCGAGCGCCGCATCGAACCGCGCACGGTCCAGCCCCAGATCGGTCGCATACTTTTTCAGCGACGCCACGTCGAGCGCCGATTGGTTCTTGAAGAGGACGGCGATGTACTCGAAGAATTTACCCTGAGCATTGGCGGCGTTCGCGGCCTCTGCAGCTTTGCGCGCCTGCGCGTGCATGGCTAAAGGAAAGTCGCGAATCACAAGCCGCACGCGATTGCTGTAAGCCTTCGCCACTTCGTCAACGACCGGATGCATCGCCGCGCACGAAGGACACTGGAAATCCGTGAAGACGACGATGGTGACGGGCGCATTCTTTTCTCCGCGCGACGGATCGTCGTCTGTGCTGATCGCCTGCACGGGCGGCTCCGGCTCCGTCAGAAAGATTTGCAACGTAGCCCCGGCGCGAAGCCGTGTGGCAAGCTCGGATTCGAGGCGGCTGACCTGTTGATCTCTGAGCAGATTGGAAATATCTCCGCGCAAACTGGCGAGGTCGCCTTTGATACGTGCCTTGTTATCTTCGTAAAACTTCGTCACCTCGGCGTCCGTCGGCTGGCGCACCTTGTCCGCCACTTCCGTCTTGAAAAGATTTTCCGCCGTCAGGTTGCGCTTTTTGGCTTCCGCTTCCAGCAGCATCTGGTTGATTCTCATATCAACGGCGCGCGCCTCTCCCTGAAAAATCTCCCGGCGCAATTTATAAACGAAAGGCTTGAGCCGTTCCTCGAATTCGCTGGCGGTGATGGCGCGCCCATCAACTGTGGCCAGCACAGTCGCCGACGCAAGATTCGGCGCGTTGACATCCGTCGTGCCCATCACAACCGAGTGCGACGAGCGCAGGCGTGTGAGGAATTCGCCGACGAGTTTCTGTGCCGTCTGGCTGCGCAGGTAACTGACTATCTGCGGGCGCACGGTAGCAAGGTCGGCATCGCCGATCTGCTGCTTGCTCGCGTCATAGACGGCCTTGATCTCGGCTTCGGTCGGGTCTGCGAGGAGGTTATTGACTTCGGCATCCATCAACTGGTCGCCCGTCACCTTGCGCTTCTGCGCTTCGTTTTCGAGCAGGATGGTGTTGATGCGCGCGTCGAGCGCATCGCGTCGCAGGCCCGGCATATTCTTATCAAAGCCTTCGACGACCTCGCGCACTTTTGGATCAAGATCGGTAATCATAATCGCCTGCCCGTTGACGATAGCGAGCGCTCCCGGTGGAGGCGCGGTGGCCGCTGTCTTCTGCGGCGTGGCGGCTGGTTTAGCGGGCGGCGTAGCTTTAGGCGTGGGCCTTTGTCCGGCTCTTGGCCTGGAGGTTTGCGCCGTCGCCAGAGACGCGAAAAGAAACAGGCCGAACATGGCGGCGCAGACGAGATTTCGATACTTCATTAAAACTCTCTTTCTAATCAGGATTCAAACCGGCATTCCCGAACGGGAAAGATGATATGAGATTAGTGCGGCGAGAGCAAATTTCGGTTGTCTCTATTGAAAGGGATTTATTAAACGCAGAGGACGCGGAGGGTCGCAGAGGAAGAGAGAAGGCAGAGCGCTTGGAGTTAACAAGACCGATAAGAAACAGACAGGATTAACAAGCGTGCCAGATCGTTGTCGTCCAACTCATGCAGGTACGCTCCCACCAGCGCGGCCTTTTCCAGTTTCTTCGTCGTCGCCCCGACAGCCTCAGCCGTCCGCGCGAAACTTTCCAGCAGCCCGCGCGAAGTTTCCGCTGCCTGTACGGGTGGCGTTGTTAAAGTTGCTTCTTTCTTTGTCCTTAGCATAGTTGATTATTGCGCGATAGGTTTCGCGCCAGAGCGTCGCGGCTGTCAAAAATCTTTCACGCGGAAACAACGGTAAAAGTGGTCAGTAGTCAGTGGTCGGTGGTCAGTTAAAGGCAAAGACACAACACTGCTGATTATTCATTCTTTACTGACCACCGACCACTGACCCCTGACCACTATCTTTGCTACAATCAACGCACGTTCCATTAGTCTCGATTCAGGGGGAAAGAGTTATGCAGGACAAGCCCGAAAACTATCCGACCACGCAGCCGAATGGGGAGCCGCTGAAACCGATCACAGAGGTGCTGCTCAACCGTCGAGCGACGAACCATTTTACGGACGAGGAAGTTCCCGAAGAATATCTCAACGCTATCTTGAGATTCGGCGGGCAAGCCCCGTCGGGCTACAACCTGCAACCCTGGCGCTTCATCGTCGTGCGCGATGCGGAGAACCGCAAGCGGCTGCAAAAGGTCGCCTACAACCAGCCGAAAGTCGCCGAAGCGCCCGTCGTCATCATCGCCCTCGGCATGAAAGAGGAATGGAAAGAGCGCGCCAGCGAAGTCTTCAAGGAAGGCGCAGAACGCGGCGCTGGAAGCCTCGACACCTGGGAGCAATACAGGGACGGCGCGGTTGCCGCGCTTTCAAAAGCGCCGATGCCGCTCTGGGTCAATCGCCACACGATGATTGCCGTGACGACCATGATGCTGGTGGCGGAGGCTTACGGCTTCGACACAGCCCCGATGGAAGGCTTTGACGCGGCGGGCGTCCGTGCCGAGTTTGCTGTCCCCGAAGAAGCGGAAGTCTGCGCCCTGCTCGCCATCGGTCGCGCCGCGCCGCCGGAGAAAGCCTACCCCGGACGCTTCGAGCTTGACCGCATCGTCTACAGCGAACGTTACGGGGAGAAATGGGGAAAGAGTCTGGAGTCTGGAGTCTAGGAGTCTGAAGCCAACTGGTCAAAAACAAATCCTGTCTTTTGACTCCAGACTTCAGACTCCAGACTTCAGACTTGGAGGTATGTCATGCAGGAACAGAACGATTTACGTTTCACCGGTGTGATGGATCACATCGCCATCAAGTCGGAGGATTTGCAACGCGACGTGCAGGAGTACGAGCGCATCGGCTTTCGCCTCGAAACGCTCTACCACGACTGGGCGATGATGCGCGACGCGCGCGGCTTCGGCATCGCGCTCCTCCCCCCCGACTCCAAACACCCACCCCACCTCGGCCTCCGCGTCGAAACCCGCGAAGCCCTCGAAGCGGCGGCAACCCGCGAAGGCCGTCCCGTCAAAGAACACCGCGACCGCTCCGTCTCCTTCTACACCAAAGGCGTCTCGGGCCAAGCGGTCGAAGTAATCTACTATCCACCGGAGTACGGCACGGACAACTCAAACGAGGATTAGACCGGAAAGCGAGCAGGCACAATGAGCAAAGCTGTAGAGAAGCCCACCGTCTTTATCAGCTACAGCCATAGAGACGAGGATTGGAAAAAACGATTAGTAACCCACCTTGACGTTCTGCGCGCTCAGGGGCTTATCAATATCTGGGAAGACCGGCAAATCGAAGCCGGGGCAGACTGGCACAAAAACATTCAGGAAGCTATGAGTGCTGCCAGCATTGCCGTTCTTCTTATCTCGGCCAATTCCCTGACCTCAGATTACATCCTCAACGACGAAGTACCGCCGCTGATTGAACGCCGCGCCAAAGAGGGAGTACGCATCTTTCCTCTCGTCGTCGAGCCTTGCGCGTGGCAAGCGGTGAAATGGCTTCGCGCAATGAACCTGCGGCCAACCGACGGTCGGCCACTCTCTGCCGGAAGTGAAAACCAAATTGACGCAGACCTAGCCGCGCTGACATCGGAGATTTACTTACTGATTCAATCCGTCGCTCAAACCTCTTCTGAGCAAACCTTCCACCCGCTCAATCCCGACGCCGTCTCCACCAGCCGTCTTCCCGTCACTGGCCGCGAACTCTTTGGCCGTGAGTTGGAACTGGACATGCTCGACGGAGCGTGGGCGGATTCAAACACGAACGTTCTGAGCCTCATCGCGTGGGGCGGAGTCGGTAAATCTACGCTGGTTAATTACTGGCTAAGAAGGATGGCGCGCGACAATTATCGAGGCGCGGAAAAGGTTTACGCATGGTCATTCTACAGGCAGGGCACTAGCGAACAGGGAGTCTCCGCCGATCAGTTTATTGATGCCGCCTTACGATGGTTTGGCGACGCTAACCCAACCGAAGGCTCGCCCTGGGACAAAGGCGAGCGTTTAGCGCGCTTGATTAAGAAGCAGCGCACGCTTCTGATTCTGGATGGCCTCGAACCGCTTCAGTTTGCGCCCGGTCGTGGACAACAGGAAGGCGGATTAAAGGATCAATCGATGCAGGCGCTGCTGCGCGAACTAGCGGCCTTGAATCCCGGCCTGTGCGTCATCTCCTCACGTTTACCCGTCGCCGACCTTGCAGACTTTGAGGGTGACACGGCTCGCCGCATCAACCTCGAGCATCTTTCGCCACAGGCGGGAGCCGAAGTGCTGAAAGCGCAAAAGGTCGTCGGCCAACAGGCTGAACTGGAACAAGCAGCCTCAGAGTTCGGCGGCCATGCCCTCGCCGTGACGCTGCTCGGCAGTTATTTGAAAAACGTTTGCGGAGGCGACATTTCCCAACGCGACAAAGTAGATATTTTGAAAGAAGACCAAGAACAAGGCGGTCATGCACAGCGCGTCATGGCGTCTTATGAAAAATGGTTTGGAGAAGGCTGTGAGTTAGCCGTGCTGCGGATGCTCGGCCTCTTTGACCGTCCCGCCGACGGGAAAGCCATAGCCGCACTCCGCGAAGCACCGGGCATTCCGGGGCTGACAGATACCTTACAAAGTTTGAGCGATGAAGATTGGCGGCGAACACTGGTCAGGCTGCGTAGCGCTAGGCTGATAGCTGACGAAGACCCCAAACAACCCGACACGCTCGACTCTCATCCCCTTGTGCGCGAGCATTTCAAACAGCAGCTTAAGCGACATCGCCCCGACGCATGGCGCGAAGGTAATAACCGTCTTTATGAACATCTCAAGAATACGACTAAAGAATTTCCTGACACAATTGAAGAGATGGCACCACTTTACGCGGCAGTGGCTCACGGCTGCGAAGCAGGCAGTCATCAGGAAACTTTGGAGGAGGTGTATTACAGGCGGATTCGTAGAGGGAAAGAGGCTTTCAGCATCAAAAAGCTCGGCGCGTTCGGCGCTGACCTAGCTGCACTGACCAGTTTCTTCAATCCACCTTGGCAGCAACCTTTCTCAGCACTCACTGATGATTATAAGGCATTTGTCCTGAATCAGGCTGGATTTCGCCTGCGCGCGCTGGGGCGATTGACCGAAGCGGTTCAACCTATGCTGGCTAGCCTTAGGACTCGTATTTCGTTGGAAGATTGGGAAAACGCTGCCCGCGCTGCGGCCAATCTCAGCGGACTTTACTTAACCATTGGTGACTTATCACAAGCTTTGGATTATGCAGAACAAAGTGTTGAATTGGCAGACAAAAGCAAAAACAGCTTTCAGCGAATGAGTAAAAGAGCAACGCTAGCCGATGCGCTGCATCAAGCAGGCCGCCTGTTTGAGGCGGAGAGGGCTTTCCGTGAGGCTGAACGGATGCAGATCGAGGTGCAACTTAAATATCCGCTCCTCTACTCATTCCAAGGCTTTCAATACTGCGACTTGCTCTTAGATCAGGGGAAATATACAGAAGTACTAAGCCGCTCTGTTCAGACTCTTCAATGGGCAAAGCGGCATTTAGGGCTTCTTGATATTGCTCTAGATAGCCTCTCACTAGGTCGAGCCTGCCTGTTGAAAGCGCAACGGGAAGATACTAGCGATTACGCACAAACCATTAGCCACTTGAATCAAGCTGTGGAAGGCTTGCGGCTGGCAGGGTATTTGGACTTCTTGTCCCGCGGTTTACTGGCGCGCGCAGTGTTGCACCTTCTCAAGAAAGAATTTAGTCGTGCGCGTGCCGATCTGGATGAAGCGCTATCAATCGCTGTGCGTGGGAAGATGGGGCTGCACCATGCGGACTGCCATCTGGGATATGCTCGGCTCTTTGTGGCGCAGGGAGAGAAAGAGCAGGCGTGGGAGAGTTGGACTAAGGCTAAAGAGATGATTGAGCGGATGGGTTATCATCGGCGGGATAAGGATGTGGTGGAGATTGAGCGACAGTTGGAAGAGATGCCGGATTAAAGATTCTTGAGGGGTATTGCAAAGGGATTTCTTGATGCAGCAACCAGGCCCGGTCATTGCTATCAAGCCGTTGCGCGTGTAATATCACGCCCGTTTGCTTTACCCATCTGTGCTCTGTTTGAGAAAGGAAGTTCGTCAATGAAGAAATCGCTTGTTCCCCGGATTGCGATTGTGGGCGCAATTCTCTTGGCGATGACGGCGCTGGCGCTGCCGCTGCCGTCGCACGCCGAAGTCCAGAGGGCTGAGTTTATGATTAACAATAAGTCCGAGTGGTCTATTCATCACATGTATCTGTCGCCGGAAGATAAGGAGACGTGGGGTCCAGATCAGCTTGGCGATCAGGTCATTGATCCGGGCGAGTCGTTTACGCTGAAAAATATTCCGTGCGGCGAGTATGACATTAAGGTGGTGGACGAGGACGGCGATGAATGCGTCATCGGAGGCATCGTGATGTGCAAAGATCACACGCACTGGGATTTGACCAACAAGGAACTCGCCAAGTGCCAGGGCTGGGGCAGCGAATAAAGTCAGCCGAAGGACGCCCGCCCGTAGTTTTAGTGCGCTTCGATTATTGCCCGTCTCAGCATTTTCCTTCGTGAGACGGGCAATGTAGTCTTTGAGCATGAGCACGCTAGCCCCGGAATCGCTTCGCTTGCTTGACCCGCCGGAGAAGCCGCGCGTAGAATTTTTTGTGAACTCCTTTTGATAGTGCGCCCAGGTCAAAGATGCGGGAGGCGCTCGTCCTAGTTTTGTGAAGAGAGCAGGTCTAAGAAGATTGTTTCTATTTATTTTTGAAGGTCTGGGGACAAGCGAGCTACTCCTGATTCTGATTGTCGCGCTCGTCATCTTTGGCCCGCGCAAATTGCCGCAACTCAGCCGCTCGCTCGGCAAGAGCCTGGCGAATTTCAAACGCGCCTCCGAAGATTTCAAGCACACCTGGGAGAAAGAGGTCGCCCGCGAAAGCGCCATCAAAGAGGCGCTCACGGGTGAGTCTATCTTCGGCGAAGACCGCTCCATCCTCGGCGAAAACCGCAATCGCAGTCAGGCCGTCTTTGAAGCGAGCGAGAGCAGCTCGTCAGAAGTATCCGCCAATTCCGCGCCGTCAGTCGCAATGGATGAATCGGCGCTGGCGCGAAATGCAACCACCACCCCCACCGCTCCAATTGACGCGCCTGAAGTCACATCAACACGCAAGCGCGACTGGTTATAGAAAGCCGTAAGCTCAAAACCCCGGATGGCTACTCTTTTCGGCACAAGCTCCAAAGCCAAAGATAAGGCGCGCGAGGAAGAACTCGGCGGCCAGATGTCTTTTCTGGATCATCTGGACGAGTTGCGTGGCCGCATCATCCGCTCCATCGCCTTCGTCTTCGTCATGTTCATCGGCTGCTGGTTCGTCTCCGATCACATCTACAACTTTTTAGCAGTTCCGGTTCAACGTGCTCTGGCCGAAGCGCAACGCCGCGAGCTTCCCATCGGCGGGTTGACGGGACAGGAGACGATCCTGCCGAACAGCGCTTTGAAAGATGGCGATACAGGCCGCTATGTTTTCGAGAATACGACCAAGCTGGGAGCAAGCGTGATTCCAACGGGCACATCTGTCACGGCAAAGGTTCACAAAGATGCTCAGGGCAATCTCAGGCTTTACACGGACGAGGCGCTTTATGCTGGCAGCACCGTCATCCCGAAGGGAGTGATGCTGCCCTTTGATTTTCAGGCTAAGCCGAAGGCCCTGCCCGGAATTGAAGACAAGCTGATTGTGACGACGGCGATGGAGCCTTTCTCGCTCTACGTGAAAGTCTCCATCTACACGGCGATTGCTTTGGCCGTGCCGTTTCTGCTCTGGCAAATCTGGGCGTTCGTCTCGCCCGGACTATACCCGCACGAGCGTCGTTATGCGATGCCCTTCGTCTTTCTTTCCTCAATAGCATTCGTTGCGGGCGCAGCCTTCGCCTACGCTGTGATTTTTCCGCCTGCGGCCAGATACCTGTTAGGTCTGGGACAGGATTTTCGGCTGCTGCTCAAGGCCAACGACTATTTCGACTTCATCATTCTTGTCATGCTGGCGATGGGCGTCGTCTTCCAGATGCCTGCGGTAACTTACGTGCTCTCAAGGATCGGGATCGTCTCGGCGCGATTGCTGCTGCGTAAATGGAAGATTTCTTTGATTATCATTCTGGTTGCGGCGGCAGTGCTTTCGCCAACCAACGATGTTCCGAACATGCTGCTCTTCGCCGCGCCGATGATTATCCTCTATATCGTCTCAATCTTCATCGCATGGATTTTCGGGAAGGAAAGAAGGAAAGCGTGAAAGAGCAGTGGTCAGTGGTCGGTGGTCGGTTAAGAACAGGCGCTAGGCAGCGTTCGTGCTGTTGCTTTTAACTGACCACTGACCACTGACCACTGACCACTTTCCTTCTACGCTTTCCTTGTAGATAATGGTGTCATTGTGAGAAAAGCTAAAATCCTTGCCACGCTGGGGCCTGCGTCGCGCGAGCCTGTGTTGATTGAGGCGTTGCTGGCGGCGGGCGTCAACGGCGTGAGAATCAATATGTCGCATGGCACGCAGGATGAACATGCCGAGAATATCCTGCGCGCCCGCTCCGCAGCCGAGCGGATGAAACGCCCGCTGGCCGTTCTGGTTGACCTCTCCGGGCCGAAGATTAGAACCGGCGTGCTCAAGAACGGTCAGCCTGTTCAACTCGAAGCCAATTCCCTTTTCACCATCACGACACGCTCTGTCGCCGGTGATGCGCGGGAAGTTTCCACCAACTATACGAGTATGGCGCGCGACGTGAAGCCGGGGTCACGCCTGCTGCTCGACGACGGCTTGATAGAGCTTCATGTCGAGCGCACGACCGACACGGATGTCGTCTGCCGCGTCATCAATGGCGGAATTTTAGGCGAGCGCAAAGGCATCAACCTGCCGGGCATTATCCTGCCGATTCCTTCGTTGACGGACAAAGACCGGCGCGATCTTCAATGGGCTGTGCGGCAGCGCGTTGACTATATCGCGCTCTCGTTCGTTCGTCGCGCGCAGGATTGTGTGGAAGCAAAATCGTTAATCGAGAGTGCGGGAGGCAAACAACCGCTCGTCGCCAAAATCGAGAAGGCTGAAGCGATAGACCATCTGGAAGAGATTATCGCCGCCACCGATGGCGTGATGGTCGCGCGCGGCGATCTCGGCGTCGAGACGAGCGTGGAGCTTGTGCCCGTCTATCAGAAGCGCATCATCGAACAGGCGAACATCGCGGGTAAGTTCGTCATCACGGCGACGCAGATGTTGCAATCTATGGTGGAGAACCCGCGCCCGACACGCGCCGAAGCCTCAGATGTGGCAAACGCCGTTTGGGATGGTTCGGACTGCCTGATGCTGTCGAACGAAACGGCGATGGGGCAGCATCCTGTGGCGGCAGTCGCCACGATGGCGCGCATCATCGAGTCGGCGGAGATGGGGAGAAACACCGGATCGAGCGAGGTTCATAAGTGGGCTGGCAAGCAGTCAGGCAGGTTCAGCCGCGCGCTGTGCGAGGCCGCCGCGTTCGCCGCCGAAGAGATGAGCATTAAGACCACCGCCGTCTTCACCGAATCGGGCTTGATGGCGCGCAGGCTTTCAGCCCTTAGACCCGATCAACGCATCGTCGCACTGACGCCTTCAAAGGACGTGCGCAACGAATTATCTTTGATCTGGGGCGTCGAGCCGTGCGGTCATACGCCGTGCGACAATACGGAACAGATGGTGAAGACGGGTGAGCGCGCGTTGCTTGAAGCAGGCATCGTGCAGCAGGGTGAGATGATCGTCCTGATGGCAGGCAAGCTGTCAGGTCTCGGCTTATCGAGGTCGGTTAAGCTGCACGAGATCGGCGACGTTGAAGGGCAGCAATAAAAGCAGGAGACAGAATTCAGGAGTCAGGAGTCAGAAGAAAAGAAATCAGAAGAAGAGCGGCTTGCAGCCTTATCCATTCTGGCTTCTGGATTCTGACTCCTGACTCCTGTTTTTAGTCTGCTCGCACCATCTGGCCGACGGAGTCTTTGTTGCCGGATGCGTTTTGCGTTCCGCCCGGAGCTTTCTGTGGGTGTCGCCAGTTGTCCAGAAGTCCGACTTGATGTACGCATTGAAGCGTGCAGGTGGCGGCGCACCACTTCTCAGTGTTGTACTCGCGCGCGAAATCTTTCATCGTGTACTCGGCGAGCGGAGTGCCGGGATAGCCGCGCTGCTGCGAGCACCAGTGAACAAGACCATCTTCGCAGATGTAGAGGTAACGCGCTCCGGCGCGGCAGCGCCATTCGTAGGGCTTGCCCTCGGCGATTGAGTCCTGAAACCAGTTGAGCCGCGCGAGGTCGTGATTGCCGAGTTTCTTGACCTGCTGGAAAATCTCTTTCTCTCTCTCGTTCAGCGGCTTCAACGTCCCGTCGTGGTCATGGATGATGCCGACCGTGCTGGAAAAGCCAAGCTCTACGGCGCGGCGCGCGATGACGAGCGCGTCTTCCGGCGTCTCGATGCCGCCGCCAATCACGGAATTGATGTTGACGTGAAACTGTGCGTGCTCGGCCAGATGCTGTAATTTCTTATCGAGATTCTTCAGACTCTTCTTCGACACACTGTCAGGCACGACGTTATCTATGCTGATCTGTAAAGAGTCAAGCCCGGCGTCGTTCAGCCGCTTGATTCGCTCAGGTGTGAAATAGTAGCCGTTGGAGATCAGTCCGGCGATCATCTTGTGCGAACGGATGCGACGAATGATGTCGTCCAATTCGGGGTGCATCAGAGGCTCGCCGCCTGAGATGGTGACAATGGCTGTGCCGAGCGCGCCCAGTTTATCAATCCGCCGGTTCATCTCTTCGAGCGGCACGGGGTTGGAAACCTTGTCGTACTCGTTGCAGTAAGCGCAGGCAAGATTACAGCGTCGCATCGGGATGATGTGCGCCAGCACTGGATGCTTCGACGAAAGCAGGCCGTGCGCGATCATGCTCACTTCGCGAACCTTCAGACTGAGAAATTTGCTTCTCTTCATCTAGCCTTAACTACCACTTCCGGGTTTCTAAATGTAGGATGACGACTTCTGCCAAACTTTACCGAGCAGGATATGCGAGGCACTCTCTTTTTGGCAAGAAGCCCACCCGTCGGAAACAGCGAAGGGCTTCGGTTTTTCAACTCCGAAGCCCTCTGCTTCTAAACTGACCGCGCCCCGTTTTAGGCCGGAACGATCCTCACGCCCGAATCAAGTTTCAGGAAAAACTCTTCGAGCGGGATGCCTAAATTGCGCTGCATGTTGGTCAGGCGCACAGTCGTCGAGTCATCATTCTTCTCGACCACTTTGGTCTGCACCGGCATTCCCTGCGAATCAATCCACGCCTCAGCCCATTTGAAATTCGCGCCGCCCTTCGGCACGAGTTTGACGTGTGACGTTGAGACGCCGCCATACAGAGTCTCTTCGCCCATCGGCTGAACGTCGTAACGGCTCGCAAGCTGCTGGCGCGACATATTCAAAAACTCAAAAGCGGCGCTGGTCTTGCCTTTGCCCGTCCCTGCCTTGCCTTGATAGGCCATGTTCAGACGCGGGCGAAACAGCGTGAACTTACCGTCCGCAACGGCCAGCGTCTCATTCTGCGGAAACTTCCAGTCAACGCGAACATATGCATTGCGCCCTGTCGCCGGAAGATAAATCACGACACCTTTATACTTATCCTCGTCTCGAATCTGCGCGTTGTATTTAACCATGTCAATGTTGGCGCGCAGGGATTTCAAGCTTCGCCAGTTACGATCCAGGCGATTCAGAACCGAACTAACTAAACCCGCGCCCTGTGCCTTAACATTCGTCGTGGGGGAGCTAACCGCTATCCCAAGTAAAAGTGCAACCGCGAGGCCGAGGGGAACAAGTCTTCTCATACAAACTCCTTTATAAAATGGCAGCCTCCACCAGTGGAGACTGCAAATCCTGCCGATTATCAGTGGATGATTACTTTATGTCAACCTCGTAAGCGACGATTTTGCCGCTTTCGTCCAGCTTCGGCTCGACCTTCAAAACCTGTATGTCAGTGCGACCTGTTAGAGTACGCACGCGACTCTCCATCTGGTTTCGAGCCACTTGAGCCAGCTAAATTATCTGCAACCGAGAAGATAACCTTCGAGGCAACCGGTTTTTGATGCTCAGCGTTGGGTCTCGGTTCGCTGCCGGGGCGGCTTTTTAGGGGCGAACCCCCATCAAACCAGCTTTGCGGAGTTAGGAAAATAAAGGCGAGGATAAGAGCGCACAACACGTCATATTGCCATGTATTTCGTGCGTAGCCCCAGAAGAAAAGCTTCTTGATGGTGCGAAAAATATATTTCATAGCTCAAGGAAAATTTACAGGTCGGAAGTCGCATTTAGCGGCCAACTGTCGGATTTAGCCTGCGCTTCCCGTCATTCAACACATGCCTTTAAGGCTTAAATTCAGCCTTTTCGACTTCACCTCCATTACATTTGCACGTTCTGTGCCGGGGTGACGATCTGCCCGTCACGCATCTGCACAATGTGTTTGCACATGGCGGCAGCTTCCGGGTTATGCGTAATCATGACGATAGTCTGGTTGAAGCGATAATTCAATTCCTGAAACATATTGAGCACGATGGCCGAGTTTTCCGAGTCCAGATTACCCGTCGGCTCGTCGGCGAGGATGATTGCCGGGCGTGTGACTACAGCGCGAGCGAGCGCCACGCGCTGCTGCTCGCCGCCAGAGAGTTCCAGCGGCTTGTGATGCATCTTGTCTTCGAGCCGGAGGAGCCGGAGGACATCGCGCCGCCTTTCGGGGTCGTCCTTGCCGTCGCTGTGGATGCTCTCGGCCAGACGCAGATTGCCCTCAGCCGTCAAGGTCGGGAAGAGATTGAAGCGCTGGAAGACAAACCCTATCTTGCGACGGCGAATGTCGGTGCGCTTGGCGTCCGAAGCGGCGGTCAAATCCTCGCCATCGACGACAATGCGCCCGCTCGTCGGCGTCAACAGTCCGCCGAGCAGGTGTAGCATCGTTGACTTGCCGCACCCCGAAGGCCCCATGATCGCCAGGAACTCGCCCTCCTGCACCTCCAGAGACACGTCCCTGAGCGCGGGCACATCAACGCGCCCCACGCGATAAGTCTTTTCCAGATTCTCAGCCTGTAAGATAGTTCTCATGTTCAGTGATAAGTAATAAGTGAGAGGTGAGAGGTGATAAGGAAAAGAAAAGCGTGTCTCTTATCACCTATCACCCATCACCTATCACTCATACGATAGTGCGCTGACCGCATCCAGATTCGCGGCGCGGACAGCCGGATAGAGAGCGCCGATTGCGCCGCCCAAAAGCCCTATGAGAGCGGAAGCGATGGCCCAACCCCAGCCGTACTCAAAGACCAGCCCGTAGGTGCGGCTGATGAGTGCGCCCGCAATCAGCGCGACCGCGAACCCGAGGATGAGTCCGAGCACGCTAATCAAGATTGCTTCCTTCTCAATCACGCCGATAATGTAGCCGCGCGAGGCGCCCATCGCTTTCAGAATTCCGATCTCGCGCGTGCGCTCCGTAATCGTCGTGTACATCGCCAGCATGACGACCAGCGCGCTCACCAACGCTGCCAGTCCGACCAGCACCTTCAGAAAAATTCCCAGATAAGGAATGCTCTTTTCGATGCTGGTGAAAACATCGCGCGTGAACTGAATCTTGTTGCCCTTCGTTCCCGGATCGGCAGCTATCCGCTCCGCGAGCGTTTTCTCGTCCACGCCGTCCTTAGCCTTGACGAGAATAAAGGTACACTTCCCCGCTGCTTCGACCCTGTACTGCATATCGCTCAAAGACATCTTGAGGCGCGGGCCTGACTCCGGCGCATAAATGCCGACGACGCGATGAGGGATGTCACCAAAGAGCTTCAACACTCCACCGACGCTGAGATTGCTATTGCGCGCTTTCGTCTCGTCAATCACGATCTCGACCATCTCGTCCGACTGTTGAGCCTCCGGGCTTCGAGGGACGGGCGCGCGGCCTTCGACGAGGCGGAGGCCGTTCATCCGGGCGAACGGTTCCCAATCAACGCCCTCGATCTGCTCAAACCCGAAGCCTGCGCCGCCCTGAATAATATAACGAATCACCGGGACAGCCGACTCCACACCCTCTATGGCTTGCAGGTTCTCAACATACTTCGTGCTGAGATTGGCAGGCGAACTGGTCAGGTTATCCATCGTTCCCGGTCGCGTGAAGAAAATCTCCGCGCGCAGATTCTGCGAACGCCGCTGTAAATCGTTGGACATCCCACGCGCCAGTCCCGTAAACAGCATGACCAGCGCCACGCCGAGCGCAACCCCCACCACGCTCACAAGTGAGCGCACCGGGCGCTGGCGGATATTGGCTGCGATGAGATTATCCATTGTGAATTAGTGATAGGTGATGGGTGATGGGTGATGGGTAAAAGCGTTTCTCTTATCACTTATCACCCATCACCTCTCACTTATTACTGCTTTTTCCCGGTTCGCTGTTTTTCCCGTTCGTCCAGGTCGACTTCCGGCAGTTGCCATTTGTTTTCGAGAACGAAAACCTCGGGCTGAAATTCGCGGTCGAACACGACGGCTTCGGGCGATTGATAGCTGACGCTTAATTTGTAGCGGTCGTGGGGGCGCGTTAGCTCGACACGCGAGGCCATCACCAGACGACCATCTTCCCCGAAGTTTTTCGGATCCATGTACGAGACATCAGAGTCGAGCACGCCCGCCTTATTGAAAGTTTGTAGTCGCGCAAGACGAATGCCGCTGACGCGATCAAACCAGAAACGGCGCACTAATCTCACGCCCGTCTCGCCGCCCGGCGCTAATTCGTCCAGAAGATAATAGCCACGCACGACGCGATCAGTTTTCTTGGAACGAGGGCGCGTGTCAGCTTCCTCCTGATAAAACTCGCTCCGCGCATAGACCATCCCGGTCACATCGCGAGGCTGAATCGGACTGATCATCAGCGCGTCTGTGAAATGCTGGGGGCGCAAATTGGAGAGCGTGCTGACGGTGCGCTCGCCGTTCTGCCCTTTCTTCTTTTTATCGCCGGTGCGCGGCTCATCCATCTCAAGCTTCGGATAGTCGGCGTTGTTCGTTCCGCGCACGAAGCGCTTGTATTTTTCGTCTCCCTGAAGGACGGCGACGCGGAAACGCTCGCCATCGGAAGTCATCTCCGCGATGTTCGTCCCGACAAACGGGGCTTCGATCTTGAGATAAATCTTGCCGGGGCGCTGCAAGTAGACAGTGCCGTCAGCCGTCCGGTATTTCTCGGCAATGCCGGATTCGGCAAACGAAGTGTCCAGAATCTGGATATCAATCTTGCCCCGGATGGAGCGAACGGAGGCCATGCGGTTGGCTTCGTTGATAAGGTCTGAGGTGCTGGCTTCCGACAAAGGCCCAAGCAGCGGCGTCACCGTCACCGTTCGTTTCACACCGAACAGGCTGGCGCAACCGCTCATCAAGAGCAGGCCGAGCGCAAGGATGAGAAGAAGAACGGGGCGCGCCTGTGGCCTTTTTTGCAAAGAGAATGAATTAATCATCAACAATATTGCGATGGCTCTGTAGCTATAAGACAAGCACTAATTATCATAATAAGAATTAAACCAAGCAAGCTAACAAAGAGGTTCGGCGTTGTCAACGAACGCAATGACGAAGAACGCTGAATGACGAACGATGAACTAAAAGGCGTTTGTCTTTACTTCCGCGCTCATCGTTCAAAGTTCCTACTTTCCTCTAAAATGCGGTGACCGGCGTCTTCCGGCGCGCACTCGCCTTCTTTGCGACTGTGCGCTTGACGAAGTCTTCGAGGCCGTTTAAGCCGAAGCTCGACGAAAGGCTCGCTATTCGTTCGTTATCCGTCGCGCCAAACGAGCCATCGAGCGCATTGGTAGACAGAAACTCCGCACTGACCTGTTCGCTTCTGGCGTTGCGCGCTCCCAGCCGAGCCAGCAGGTGGCAGACGGAACGATAAACGAACCAGTAGCCAATCACATTCGGCCCCGGCAGGGGTGCAAGCAGCAAGGTTAAAGGAGAGACGAGCGCATTAATGACGAACCAGAACATGTGCCTTCCCTGTCGGCTCTTGAGATACACCGTCCAGAGAGAGCGCGTTTCTTCTTCCGTGAACGTCAACGGATGATGCAGGACGACGGCGCGCACCCCGCGCAAAGATCGCAGCATCGGCTCATCCGGCGGGATGCGCTTCTGCAACCATTCCCAGATACGGCGCACACGCAAGCCCACACCTTTTTCCGATTCGGTCAGGACAACTTGCAAGCTCTTATATCTTCGCTCAGCCCATCCGCGAATGCCCTGGCGCGGCACGGCTGCCGTCTCAACCTCGGCGACCGTCTCCGGCCCTTCCGAATAGAACACGCACCGCTCGTCGCCAAGATTCAACAAATAAATCTTCACTCAATCACTCCAGGAATGGGGTCAGGGATCGAGGGCCAGTCAAGAAAATTTTTACGCCCCCTTCCCCCTAGTCCTCGCTTTTAACGCGTTGTCGTTCTTCGATAAGCTGCTGCAAAGCCTTGCTGACGACTTCCCCGGCGACGCCTTCAAGCCCAAGCGTGCGCTCAGCCGCTACGTCCCAGAATTCGTCAAGCCCGCGCACGCCCGCACGCTCGAACGCTAACGTCTGTACCAGAAGATCAATTATGTCCGCAGCCTTGACGAGCCGCGCTTCGAGACTTGCGCGCTCTTCATAATCCTCATGGAGCGTGCCGTACTTTTCAGATGTCCCGTCTAAACCGAGTCCACTGACCATATCATCAAAGGCCGCTCGCTCGGCGCTCTTTCTCGCCGCCGCACCGAAGTATTCGCTCGCCGTGCGCGGCATATCACCGACGCGCGCCTCCGCCCAATCATGCAGCACAGCCATTCTCAGGACGCGCTCCACATTGACAGCAATGCCCCGCTCAATCAACTCGTCCGCCAACAACATCGCCGCCACCACTACTCCGTAGGAATGAGCCGCGACGGATTCAGCGCCCGGCGCAATCCCGCGCAGCATCCAGCCCGTGCGCTCCAATCCCTTCAAACGCTGAAGCTCTATCAGTGTGGAAATCATCATCATCAAGAAGACAGGAATCAGAAGTCAGAATGATAAGGCTGCAACCGCTTTTGTTTTATTCTGTCTCCTGACTTCTGTCTTCTGACTCCTGCTCTACGAACATTTTTCCCGGATTGAGAATGCCATTTGGATCGAGCGCGTGTTTGATGCGCTTCATTGCTTCAACGGTCGGGGCATCAATCGCCATGTCCAGATAAGGCGCTTTGACGTAGCCGATGCCGTGTTCGCCGCTGATCGTGCCGCCGAGTTCGACCGCCACTCTGAAAGTTTCACCAACCGCCGCCCGCGCACGTCGCACGGCTTCCCTGTCTTCACGGTCGCACATGAAGTTGACATGAATGTTGCCATCGCCCGCGTGACCGAAGTTGACGACAAACGTTTCGTGACGAAGGCCGATCTCTTCGACACGCTCGATTAGTTCAGGCACGCGCGAGCGCGGGACGACGACATCTTCATTAAACTTCAACGTCCCGAATTTCCTGATGGCGGGCGAGAGAGCACGTCGCACATCCCACAAACGGTCTTCCTCTTCTTTACTGCCAGCGCGAATCAAATCATAGCCGCCGCCATCGCGCAAAATATCTTCGACCAGACGCGAGGCCCGCTCGACCTCTTCCACACCGCCGTCAACCGAGACGAGCAGCAACGCGCCCGCGTCCGCAGCCAGCCCGAACGCGAACTGTGATTCGACAGCCGCGATAGCATTCCGGTCAAGCACCTCAATCGCAACGGGCGTGATGCGCGCACGCGAGAAGCGCGCAACACACGCGCAGGCTTCCAGCATCGTGCGAAACGTGGCGCGCACGGTGCGCGTCGCTTCGGGCAACGGCAACAGGCGCAAAGTCGCTTCGGTGATGATGCCGAGCATGCCTTCCGAGCCGCACATCAATCCGGTCAGATCAAAGCCGACGACGTTCTTGCTCGTCTTCCCGCCCGTTTGGATAATCTCGCCGGTGGGCGTCACGACTTCAAGACCCAGAACGTAATGTTTCGTCACGCCGTACTTCGCGGAACGAATGCCGCCCGCGTTTTCGGCGATGTTGCCGCCGATGAAAGAATCCTTGTAAGACGAAGGGTCGGGCGGGTAGAAGAGTTTGTGAGCTTCCACCGCCTGTTGCAGCGCGTAAGTCGTCACACCCGGCTCCGTCACGACGTAGAGGTCATCGGGTTTGATTTCCTTAATCCGGTTCATGCGATCCGTGCCGATGACCACGCCGCCTTCGATGGGCACAGCGCCGCCCGTGTAGCCGACGCCGCCGCCGCGCGCCGTCACCGGGAATCTCGCTTCGTTGGCGAGTTTCAGGATAGCTGCAATCTCTTCTGCCGTCCGGGGGAACAGAACGGCCTCCGGCGGAAACTTCTCCTTAATCGCATCCTGCGCGTAAGGCTCCATCTTTTCCGCGTCAACGATGACGTGCTCTGCGCCGACAATCTCACGGAGACGCGCCAGCACCGCAGCGTCCGAGGCAGCGGTTCGCGTGCGCGTCTTTCCGGTAATGATTCCGATTGAGCGGCTCATACAGATTTGAAACTTTACCTTCTGTGCGTTCGATTCAGCGCCAGTTCGATGTCAGCAGCACAGCCTCTGGCAAACGGCACGGCACTACTTTAACGTGTGGTTGACCAACTCATCAATCCGCATTCCGCAATCGAAAAAGGCGGCGATGCGAGTCGTCTCACACCGCCGCCTTGATAAGCCCTCGTTACTTTGCCTGCAAATTAATTGCAATTTTGTGTAGCTAACTACATCCCTGATGCTCACACCCGCAGGCGATCTCCGTTATGTCGCCTGCATCCCGGCAATATTCGCTGCAATACTTGTCGTCATTCGACACTGGGCAATTGCAAGCCGGATGCGCGCATGTATTCTTATCTTGCTCGTCAGCCATGTCAGACACCTTCCTTCCTTAATCGGCAAAGACAATCCGGGGGAAGATGGTCGTACAGGAATTTTCAACAGGGGAGCTTAGTGGTGGCCCCATGTTAACACGCGTTAGGCTTTACGAGCGAACGACGATGTCGCCTGCCGCGCGCGCGACATCAATAAAAGAGTAGGACGCGACCGGGAAGCTCTGCGAATTAATCTTTTCATCCTTCGGCATGGCGTATCCGACATCGTCTTTGCGCTCCGCATCCGTTGCCCACCACCTCAAACCAACTCCTTCGTCTGATTCCAGTTCGGCATCCGACGGCTTCCAATCTTTTACCACAGTCTGATAGACGCCCCACGCCAACCTGTCCGGCTGTTCGCGGTTCTCTCCGTTGTCTTCGACCGTGAGCAGCACACGCTGCCCGATATAATTCCTGAGGCTGGAATCTTTGATAACACCGCTCATCACGGCCTGATTCTTATTAACCACCATGCTGTCAAACTCTGCCTTGATGTAAAAACCTTTGGTCTCTTCATTCAAACCCTCGCCAGTGCCGTCCACGTCCTGAAAGACAAGCGGCGCTTCGTCGCTGAGGGTCATCTGGCCGGTGGCGCTGCCGTCGCCTCGCCCCTGAACCTCGAACTCGACATACTTTGTATAGCCATCTTCTAAGGAAAACTGGTACGTGCCTTTAGCGTATTGCTCGGAGGATTGGGCTTTGGCTGACTGCGCTGTCGTGAAGCCCAGCAGAAACAGCGCGAAAAGCGAGGCGAAGACGGTGTTCTTAATTGAAGAATTTTTTGTAAAACGCGGCTTTCTCACAGTGGAATCTCCTTTGGGATGAGGGTTAAAGGTTTTAAGGCGTAAGACATGTAACGATTGACAGGTTTTCTGCCTCACTCGATGGCTCTCCATATTCTCGACACAGACGTTGTAGTGTTTTGAATTTGCGGTTAGCCGACGCGGCGAACTTTAAACGATTTTCGGTGAGGAGTCTTGAGGGCGGGCTGAATTATATCTGAAAGAATTATGAAATCAAATGAAGCGCATAACCGATTGCGCCGGACAATTGTGGTCAAGCGGAAACGCCCGAAAAACGCGGGGTAAATCGTCCGGCGCTGGTTAATTTTACTGTGCGGCGCGGACTGTAATCTTGACACGTCGCCTTCTCACGGAAACGTCCAAAGTGCTGCCCAGCGGCGCGTTGTAAACCTTATCATCCACGACGATTTCGAGCGGCAACATCGTGGGCGTATTCACGGGGGTGGGCGTCTCCACTGGCGTCGCTTCCGCAACCGGCACGAGTCTATCGTTGACGCGCGGGACAAGGTCTTTCGCCACGATGCGCCAGGTTCTGGGCGTGCAGGTGAGGCGCAGGCCAGGCGCATCAGTTTCCGCCTGTTCACCCTGTGCGAGAGCATTTAAGATAAACTGCCCCTCGCCGCAACGCACGCCCCGATCATCATAAAAAGTCACGCTGCCGGAAACGTAGTTGTAGAAAAACGCACTGCGATTCTCGATGATGAAACGCGCGTTCTTGAGGGGCGCTTCGGGTGTGCCGCTGACCGCCCTTGTCAGGAGTTGTCCGGCAATCGCCGCGCGTCCCATCGAATCCAGAGCAACCGCCTGCCCTTCGAGAGCGACGCGCTGTTCCCCAGCAATATCCTGCGTCGCGTCCGTTTGCTGGGCACGGACGCTGAGAGCGCCGCAGGTCAAGAGAGCAAGGCACGCCAGTATGATTTTTATTCTCACGCTGTAATCTCCTTAGTTCAATTGCGGAATGCGGATTTCGGATTGCGGAATGAAGAATAGAACGACTGGTTCTAATCCGCAATCTGAAATCCGCATTCCGCAATCCGACAAGCCCTGCCCCTACATAATCAAACGATTGGCAGAAGCGAAGACGCGCGCGGCATAACGTAACCTTGCGCATTCTGAGGGATACGCGCGAGCGCTTCATCAATTGTTCGCGCCGGTCTCATACGCATCTGCCGCACGTCTTCGTCCCTTAGCTCTGAAACCAGATGCACGCGAAACTTCTCTGCTTTGACGAGCAGCGCCCAGGCGGTCTGGCCGCTCACTTCGTAACGCTCGCGCAAGCGGCTCTCAAGAACAGACGAGTCCGGCACGTCGAACCATTTTAGAAAATCTGCGCGCCCGAACCCCTCGGCACATTCAGCGAGCAGAATGATGTCGCCGCCCTCAACGCACGCGTGCGCGGCCATGTCCAGAGATTTGTGTGCCTGAATCAGATTGATGTCCCACGGGAATCCACCGCAACTCGCCACGACGACCTCGCGCTTCTCTTCAATCTTGACGGAATGCTCCGACATATATTCCGCGCATCCCAGACGAAAGGCTACGCACCAGTCGCCCGCGTAAATGCGAACGACGCGACCACGCTCATCAACGACCGCGTTAATCAGAAACGACGGCGAGACCTCAGCCACCACGCGTTCACATTCTTCATGGACAGCGTTGCCTTCGAGCAGCCCCGTGCCGACACCTCTGCGCCGCCCACCCTGCTCAAAATCCAGCGCCAGCATGTGCGTCGCTTCAATCGTTTGCGCGGAAGCCAGCCCCGGACAGATGCTTTTGCGCCCACCCGTGAAGCCCGCGAAGTAATGAAAATTAATTGCTCCGGTGAGAACGACGTGATCGTGTTCTTTGAGCGCACGGTTAAGCTCGATGGGCGTGCCGCGTTCCGTAGCGCCGAGTCGAATCATACTCGAAGGATCGTAGGCGTCGTGATCGAGCGTCTTGATCCGCTGCACGATGAACGGCGTCAGCAGTTCTCGCTTTTCTTCCAGCGTCACTGCGCGGTGAAGGCCCGTAGCAAAGATGAGATTGATGTCGATTGGTGAGACGCCTGATTCAATCAACCGCCGCACGAGAAGATTCACGACCTGCGCGCTCCCCGATGCGCGGGTCGCATCCGAAACGACAACCAGCACGGTGTCGCCCGGCGAGATGAGTTCTCCGAGCGCGGGCGAAAGAACAGGCGCATCAATCGCCGCCCCGATCTCAGCATCCGTCAACGGACGCACGTCGTCTTGCGCTTCAGCCTCAAGCACGCGAAAGCGAGCAGCATCGTCAACGAATGAAACAATCCCGCGCCCGTACCCTAATTTAATCATAAGCTAGGACAGGCATTCCTGCCTGTCGTGGGACAGACATTCCTGTCTGTCCAAGCGTGCAAGCAGCACGCTCCTTGTTGTTCGCTAATAGTTATTCGCGCTCTCCGCGATCAACGACAGGCAGGAATGCCTGTCCCACTTATGACAGACAGGAATGTCTGTCCTACTAAACTCCAAAGCGAACGAGCGCGTGTTCGATTGAATTGAGGGAGATGAAATCCGTCTGTCCAGCGGCTCGCGCTTCTGCCAACCAGCGTCGCAGCTTGCGCGCTTCGTCCAGCGAAGTGATACGGCACGCGCCGGTCAGCGCGAGCGTCACCAAACAATCGGGCGCACCGTGTGTGACGAGCGCCGCCTGTAACGCTGCCTGCTCGCGTAAATCAAGTGTCAGTAGAAGACTGATTTCCATAGGTCAGTGGTCAGTGGTCAGTGAGAAATCAGTTTTTAACTGACCACCGACCACTGCTTTTCATTCTCGCGTAGAACGGAAGCACGCAGTTCCCGCGTGACAGAAGTGAAACGTTTCATCCTCGAAGTCCGGCGTCTCCAACTGAATCGTCAGGTGGTCAACGCCGAAGCGGTCGGACAGCTTCGTGCGAAGCTCCTTCAGAACTTCAGCCTGCGAGATTGTCTCGGCGTGAATCACATGCGCGCTCAGAGCCTCGCGCCCGGAAGTTATCGTCCAGACATGAAGGTCATGAACGTCCTCGACGCCATCCGTCTGCAAGATTACGTCCTCGACAGCCGCGAGATTGATGTGCGCGGGCGTGCCTTCCAGCAGCACGTTGGTTGATTCGCGGATCAAGTGCCATGAACTCCAGATGATGAGCAGGCTGATGAGGCTACTAAAAAGCGGATCGGCTGCGTACCATCCGTAAAGCCACATGAGCGCGCCCGCAAGAATTGCACCGACTGAGCCGAGCGCGTCGCCGATGATATGAAGACGCGCGCCGCGCACGTTCAAATCATCTTTATGATCGCCGTGCAACAGCCACGCGCAGACGAGATTGATAATGAGACCGCCCGTTGCCACCAGCATCATCAAGCCGCTTCTGACCGCCGGAGGCGCTGCCCAGCGCTGATAGGCTTCGTAAAAGATGAGCAGTGAAATCAGGATAAGCGCGACGCCGTTGATTAAAGCCGCGAGAATCTCCAGACGATAGTAGCCGAACGTCTTGCTGGACGTTGCCGGACGCGAGCCGAACCAGACGGCGATCAAGGCCAGTGCCAGCGCCGCAACATCCGTCAACATGTGCCCCGCATCGGCGAGCAGCGCGAGCGAGCCTGTCATCCACCCACCGACAGCTTCCGCCACCATGTAAACAGCGGTCAGCACCAGCACGATGCTCAGGCGACGACGACTGCGCGCCGCCCGTCCATGCGAATGAGAGTGCCGCGCACCATGCTGATGTCGGTGCGACAACTCATGCTCGCCGCTATTGCTCAGTGCGTTTGCCGCCATAAAGTCAAAGAAGATTACTTGCTTTTCTCTAACGCCTGCTCGATGTCTGCGATGATGTCGTCGGCGGCTTCGATGCCGATGGCAAAGCGAAGGGTCGCAGCCGAAACGCCTGCGGCGCGGAGTTGCTCTGCGGAGAAACCGTAGTGCGAAGAGTAAAGCGGATAGCTCACCATCGTCTCAACTCCCCCTAAGCTCGGCGCACACTTTACCATTCGCAGCGCGTCGAAGAAACGCTCGGCTTCCATTTCGCCGCCCATGAGATCAATGGCGACGACCCCGCCGCCGTAACCATTCATCTGCCGACGCGCGAGTTGGTAATCAGGGCTATCTTCCAGACCCGGATAATAAACGCGTGCGACCATTTTATTCCGGCTGAGCGCATGGGCCAACTTCAAAGCGTTCTCGCAAGCTGCGCGCACGCGCATGTCCAGCGTCTTCAAACCACGACCTAAAAGATACGCCGCCGCAGGATCGAGCGTCGCGCCCGTGCGGAGAGCGAGGTGACGCACCTTCCCTACAAATTCTTCCGTTCCGACGACGACGCCCGCCGTCAAGTCCGAATGGCCGCCGAAATATTTCGTCGCACTGTGCATGACGGCATCGATACCTGAGAGGAGCGGGCGCTGCAAAATCGGCGTGGCAAAAGTGCTGTCAATGATGGAAAAGATTCCGGCCTCGCGTGCGGCCTGCGCCGCTGCTTCCAGATCAACGAGGCGATTAATCGGATTGGCCGGAGACTCGAACCAGAAGACGCGCGTGCGATCACCACGAAGTTCCGGCAAGCGAGCGATGTCATGGATGCTGATGAAGCGCGAGTTGATTTGAAAGCGACTGAGAATTTCAGTCAGGATTTTGACCGTGCCGCCGTAAATGGAATCGCAGGCGATAACTTCGTCGCCCGTCTCGCAAATGGCTGCGAGCGCGCAGAAGGTGGCGGCTGAACCTGAAGAAGTAACAACTGCGCTTTCGCCTCCTTCAAGCTCGGCAATCTTTCGTTCGACTTCCGCGACGGTCGGATTGGCGTAGCGCGAATAGAAGTAGGCTTCGCGTAGCTCGCCGCGAGCGTAGCGGCGCATCTCGTCAAAAGTCTGGAAACCGTAGGTTGATGAATGGAAGACCGGCGAGACGACCGCGCCGAAAGGTTGGGGCTTTTGTTCGCCTCCGTGCACAGCGATGGTGGCGCTCGCGCGTTCCTCTTTGCTGCGTTCGTCTGAAGCCATAGCAATTTCCCTCTAACGCGTCCGGGTCGGAGATGACTTCTAAGATTAGCAGATTAGAGGAAAGCCTGACAGTGTAAAGCAGTGGGCGGAGAACAGTGGTCAGTAGTCAGTGGCCGGTGGTCAGTTAAAGACAACAGCCTATTGTTGCTAGTTCTTTGTTTTTACTGACTACTGACCACTGACTACTGACCACCGTTCTCTGCTCCCCGTCCAACCGGAGGCTGTGCGGGTGCATCAGAAAAGACGTGCCGCGAGGTTTGTGTGCGCTCTCTTTCGTGTGGCAAACTGGTACTTTCAAGGCGGCGCGAAGAGGTTTTTATTTGAGGAAGTGAAAGCCAGCGGTTGCGATAGTTTTAGCTCTCTTAAAGATTTGCTGGGGCCGCCCGTCGCTCAAGCTGACTTACGGGACGGCCCCCTTAGTTTTGAAGGAACACTTTTCATGTTAAGACGATCTGTCATTATCTATATGGCGCTCGCGGCGTTGCTCTTTATTCAATCCGCGTTTTTAGCTCCGTCGAAAGCGTCCGCGCAGACCGCAGGCGCAAAGGACGTGGTGATGATTCTGCCCTTTGAGAATACTTCGAGCTTGCCGGAATACAACTGGGTCGGCGAGAGCTTCGCTAACTCGCTCGCAGACCTACTCCGTGTGCCGGGGCTGATAGTTCTCTCAAACGACGAGCGCGAGTTAGCCTACCAGCGTTTGGGATTGCCGCTGACCACCATCCCCTCGCTCGCCACCGCAATCAGACTGGCGCGCGCGGCCAACGCCACAATGGTCGTGCTCGGCACATACAGTGTCGCCGTCGGTCAGGACAAAGCAACCGCCACACTTTTAGGCACGGCGCGCGTCATCAAGGTGAACGAAGGGCGGGTGATGGGCGAAGTGATGCCAGACGGACGCTGGGCGTCGCGCATCTTCGACTTTGGCGATCCGTTGACGGAGTTGCAGAGAACGCAGGGACGCCTCGCTTTCGATGTTCTCTACGCGCGCGACAAGGCATTTCCCTTCACTCGAAACGAGTTGATCGAGCGCGCCACCAAAGTTCCGCAGGTCGCTTTCCAGACCTATCTGAAAGGCGTTTTAACGGATGATAAAGAGAAGCGCGTCAATTATCTGAAGAACGCGCTGAAGTTTTACTCGGATGCTAAAGGCGGCGCGGTCTACCCGGAAGCAGCCTTCGAACTTGGGCAGTTCTATTTTCAGGAACAGGATTGGAAGCAGGCCGCAGAGTATCTCTCAAGGCTCCAGAAAGAAGACCCGCATTACACCGAAGCGGCCTTCTATGCAGCGCTTGCTTATTACAGGCAGGGCAACACGCGCGCCGCGCTCGACGTGCTGATGCCCCTGATGCCTGAAAACTCCAAGACTCCGCTGACAAGCATCGTCAACATGGCGGGCGCAATCTCTGTGCAGGCGGCGCGCGATGAGAAGACCCCGAAAGAGCATGACGAGTTGCTCGCGCAGGGAATACGCTTTCTCAAGCGGGCGGCGGAATCATCTTCGCCGGACGATTCAATCACGCGTTTCAATTACGCGTATGCTCTCTTCCTGTCAGCCAGATATGAAGAGACGGCGGAGCAGTTGCGCCCCATCATCGCCGCCGACCCGCGCGACGGGCAGGCATACTTTCTCTTAGCCAAAGCTCTGGAAAAAACAGGTCAGGCAGAACAGGCCACAGCCGCCGACGATCAAGCGCGTCGCTTTCTTCCCTCTTATGCCAAGTGGCAAACGGAGTGGCAGAAATCGCAGGCCACCTCGAACGTCAACATCCGGCTCAAACAGGCTTTCAACTTAAGCGATGTGCCGCCTGCGACCGATCCCGGAGGCGACACGACGGCAGCTTCCGGCAGCCCGCAGGAGTTTCTCGTTCAAGCGCAAAAACTCTATCAGGCCGGACGTGATGAAGAGGCGCTTCAACTCTTGCGCCGTGTGCTGACACTTGAGCCGACGAGCGCCGAAGCCTTTCTCCTGATCGGTCGTATCAACCAGCGGCTCGGCGACCAGCAGGCGGCCATCAGCGCCTTGAAGACCGCCATCTTCTGGGAGTCGAAGACCATTGACGCGCACATCCTTTTGGGGCGCATCTTCCTCGAACTCGGCGACCGCGCTCAGGCACTGGCCTACGCCCGCAGCGCCATTCAAATTGATTCCAACAATCAGGAAGCCATCGCCCTTCAACGCCAGGTCGAGACGGGCGGGAAGTAAGAGAAGACGTAAATCGTAAATCGTGAATCGTCAATGGAAGGAACGCTCTTTCTATTTACGATTCACGATTTACGATTTACGTCTTTTTCTGTGTTAGAATGCGCTTCCTCGAAGCTGAGCTAATCGCTCCGGTAACAAAATAGCGGGCATGAGTACATGGCAGATTGTCCTGGGGGCCGCGCTCGTTGTCGGGCTGGTGCTGGCGCTCGTTGTCGCCGCGATGTCGAGACATAAAAAGCGCGGGGTGGGCGAGCTTGACCTGCTTGGGGCGTTGGGTGTAGTTCAAACGAGTCTTGCGCCGGAAGGCTCTGTGGTGGTTCGCGGCGAGTTGTGGCGAGCGCGCTCGCGCACAGGCGAGAACCTTGAACGCGGGCGAGAGGTTCGCATCGTCGGCGCAAGCCAGCACCTGCTCGAAGTCGAACCCGTCACGTAGGCGTTCTCCAAAATTGATTTCGGGGCGCTTTCCATGCTCCGTCAAGCGCGCGCTGATGGCGACAGATACTCACAATTATGGCGCTCAGGCTGAACAAGAGCCGTCCCATTCGGCTCTCGCAGAATTCAGCCGTGACGAGCGTCGCCCAGCCGTACTGCTGCTGAGCGCGCTGCTGCTCTCGGCTCTCTTCTTCGGCATTGGCCTGCTGGTCGGGCGCTGGACTGCCGCTCCAAACACCACATCGAGCGCCGCCACGTCTCAACCAGCCGCCACGCCTTCGACGCCTGCGCCAACACCTCAACCGGCAACCTCCCCGGCGACAAATGCAGCCAGTGAAACTTCGTCGAACGCTGCGCGCCGCTTCTCTGTCTTGGTCGCAACTTACGACACAATTGAGAAGGCCCAAACACTCATCAAGACCTTACAGGACGCAGGCTACACGGACATTCGCACCAGCAGCACTCGCGCAAATGATCCCCGCCCCAGATACTCCGTCCTCGTCGGACGCTTCACACAGGACGAAGCCCGCGAAGCAACCCGGCGAATGCGCTCCGCCAACGACCCTCGATTGAAGAACGCGAAACTGGTGGAAGCTAGTGGTCAGTAATCAGTGGTCAGTAGTCAGTGGTCGGTGGTCAGTTAAAAACAAAAGCTCTGCTCTGCTTATCGCTCCCGCTCTTACTGACCACTGACCACCGACCACTGCTCTTCACGTCTAATCCCACATGGTTTCCAGAAAATATTTTTCTGTGGCACGCGACGTGCTGAGATAGATGTCGGCAAGCACGGAGAAAGCATTTAAAGCCGTGACCCCGCCGCCTTCACTTCTCTGAGCGCCGCCTGCCGCTGCGCCAGCCGCCCGCCGAGCAACCCTTCAGTTAAACTTTCCGAAATGTGGACCCGGTCAGAAATGGCCGGGTTCTCCCACGTTTACAGGCTTATTTATTTACTTCAGGTAATTCCACTCCTTCCTCCTTTCACCCTGCAAGCTCAACCCGGCAGAACTGCCGCCGCACGCCTTAAGACGAATGAGCCGAAATTTGTCACTGAGCTAGTGACGTTTTCTGTCCAAAGACCCCCTTTCGTAAACCATTTCGGGAAAGTCTGGAGTCTGGAGTCCCGGAATCCGACCTCATAAAAATAAATTTTCTTTTGACTCCAGACTTCAGACTCCAGACTCCAGACTTAAGAATCGGACTTATCTTTTGTTAAACTCAAGGGCATGGATGACGCCGTCTTGCTTGATGCGCCGATTCGTGAGCGACGCTTGACGCGGTTACGCAAGCGCGTCCGTGCCTGTGCTCCAACGCGCGTCGAAACTGCGCTGGCCGTTTTATCCGCCGCGCTGCTCGTCTTCTCATTTCCCGATTTCAACTTGTGGCCGCTCGCCTGGGTCGGACTCGTCCCGCTGTTTCTGGCCGTCGCCCGGAGACCCCGAAGCGGAAGCAGTTTTTTGCTGGGGTGGATAACAGGCGCGCTCTTCTTCTACGGCTCGTGCTACTGGCTGACGCACGCGATGATTCGTTACGGCGGCATCCCCGTGTGGCTCGCCTTTCTGCTGCTCATCCCCGGCCCGGTCATCGCCGGATTGTTCCCTGCCCTTTGCTCTATGGGGCTGGCTCGCGTGGTGTCGCGCTGGGGCGTGCGGGCACTATTCCTCGCCCCGCTTCTCTGGGTAGCGCTCGAATGGACCCGGCTCGGAGTAATCGGCCAACTGTGGAACGCCATCGGCTATTCGCAGGCTTACATGACACCGCTCATCCAGACGGCGCGCTGGGGCAGCGTCTATGCCGTCGGCTTTCTCATCGTCATGGTGAACGCGGCAATCGCTTACATGCTTTTGCTCAGAACCGCGCGCGCAGGAAAGACTGCGAGCATAGCTCTTCTCAGCACGGCTCTCATCATCCTCGTCGCGTTTCTCACCGCCCCATCAAACTCTGAATCGGAGTCAAGCGGCACAGCCGCGCTGGTTGTCGCCGTCCAGCCGAACGTGCCGATGGACCCGCAGGAATCACTGGCTGAGACGGCAGCGCTCGTCGAGCGCCATTACGCTCTCAGCGAAAGCGGGCTAAGCGCGAGACAGGAATTTTCAAATCTGCCGCGCGTCGTCGTCTGGCCTGAGTCGCCGATGAATTTCAGGTACGCCGAAGATACGGAGTTTCGTGAGATCGTCGCACGCTTCGCCGCAAAGAATCATACGTCCGTACTCTTCAACGCGCAGGAGCCTGCGCCCGCAGGCGGCTCTTACAACTCAGCCGTGATTGTCAATGAAGAGGGTCGGCTGGTCGCGCAATATGATAAGATTCGCCTGCTGCCGTTTGGCGAGTATGTGCCGCTGCCACGCTGGATGCCGGGCGTGAGTTCGATTCCGACGATGGTTGGAGATTTCACTCCGGGCGCTCAGTACACGCTGATGCCGATGGGCGAGGCGCGCGCTGGTGTTTTCATCTGCTTTGAGTCGGCGTTTCCGTCAATCGCGCAACACTTCGCACAGGACGGTGCGGACGTGCTGGTGAATATCTCGAACGACGGCTATCTGGGACCGACGCCGGTCATGAGGCAGCATCTTGCTAACACTGTATTTCGCGCGGTGGAGAACAATCGCCCCGTGCTGCGTGTGACGAACACAGGCATCACGGCTTTCATCACGGGGCGCGGCGAGGTATTGGACGCAACCGTTGGCTTTCAGCCAACCGTCAGAACATGGACTATCAGCCGAAGCACCGGCGGGAAAACTTTTTACACCAGATTCGGCGATTTATTTGTCGGGCTGTGCGCGCTCGTGAGCTTCGCGCTTTTCTTGTTTACATTCGCGCGCAAAAGTCGGAGGGGACGAGAATCAGCGGAAGTTGCTTAATGGCTCACAGCCTGTTGCCGCTCACGAGGTTTAATTTGATGAAAGGGCTGCTTGTCGTCGTTCTCTTAATCGCAGGCGCACTCTTCACCGCTGGCTGTTCTGACGCGCGAAGCGGCATTAGTGCGTCTGTGATGCAAAGCGGCGGGCGCATTACTAAAGCCGAGATGGGATCGGAGTTGAATGCGGCGACGAACGAGCTTGAGGTCAACCCGACAAACGAGTTCGCGCCCGAGACGCCGCGCATCATTTGTCGCTGGCAGGCCGAAGGCATCAAGGCGGCGATTGTGGTGAGGGGCGTCTGGATAGCCGAAGACACAGGAGGCGCGATGGAGAAGGACGCTACGCTCAGCGAGTCGAAGAAGAGCCTGCCGCCGGTAGCATCCATGACCGCCATCTTCAAATTGGGGACAGACAGCCCGTGGCCTGTGGGCAAATATCGTTTAGACTTGTATCTCGGAGATGATTTATCCATGTCAGTGCCTTTCATCATCAAAGAGAAGTAACTAATTTAATTAACCTTAAGACCTAAGAGTTTGATCGGAGGAGAGATGACCGAGACTTTGAGCATACTGGAATTACGCAACACATACGAAGAGCTACGCACGCGTGTCGAACAGCTCGGGAGGTTTCTTTGATGTAGCTGCGAAACGCGACGAGTTGAAACGCATCGAGGAGCAGGCGACCGCGCAGGATTTCTGGAACGATCAGGAAGCGGCGCAAAAACTGATGGCCGAGCGCAGCCGTCTCGAACGAACGATTACGCGGCAGGAACAGTTTGAGTCTTCGATTGAAGACGCGGGCGTGCTCTTCGAGTTCGCCGAAGAGGATGAAGATTCCCTGCGCGAGTTAGGCGCGCTAATCGAGCGCCTCTCGCACGACATCGGTCAGGCCGAGACGGAGATGTTGCTCGCCGGAGAGAACGATCAATTGAACGCCATCTGCACGATTCATCCCGGCGCGGGCGGCACGGAATCGCAGGATTGGGCCGAGATGCTGTTGCGTATGTACTTGAAATGGGCTGAAGCGCGCGGCTTCAAGACGGAGATTCTGGATTACCAACCGGCAGAGGAAGCCGGAATCAAGAGCGTCACGTTCACGGTCGAAGGAGAGTATGCCTACGGTTTGCTGGCGGCGGAAGCGGGCGTGCATCGATTGGTTCGCATCTCGCCATTCGATCAGGCGGCGCGGCGTCACACATCTTTCGCCTCGCTCTTCGTCTACCCGCAGATTGACGAGAACATCGAAGTGGAAATCAACGACAAGGATTTGAGAGTTGATACCTATCGCGCGACGGGCGCAGGCGGCCAGCACATCAACACGACCGACAGCGCCGTTCGCATCACGCACATCCCGACCGGCATCGTCGTCCAGTGCCAGAACCAACGCTCGCAACATCAGAACCGCGCCGTTGCCATGCAGGTCTTGCGCTCGCGTCTCTACGAGATGGAACTTGAGAAGCGACAGGCCGAAACCGCCGAGCTTGAAGCCAACAAGCAGGACATCTCGTTTGGCTCGCAGATACGCAACTACGTCCTTGCGCCCTATCGCCTCGTCAAAGACGCGCGCACCAAGCTGGAGCGCGGCGACGTTGATTCGGTACTCGCGGGCGACATAGACGACTTTATCAAGGCGTATTTGCTTTCGCGTCGGGCGGCATAAAAGCCGGGGTTAGATGCCTGTTGAATTTATGAACTTAATAAACCAAACAGAAAATGATGACCCTCTTTTCGTTTCCATGATCAGGTTGGTCATGGATGAAACTCTTCGGCTCAATCAACCTGGCGAAGTTTACCTGATTCAAATTGATAATTGGTTTGATTATAAGTGGCTTGAATTTTCAGGCACAGTGCTGCATGAAATCGCCGTCTGGTTACGTAAACTTACGATTCCACCTTTTCATCCGTCGCGCGTCGTAAATCAATCATATTTCCGTGCCAGCACTCATGCGCCAACGACTTACGAAACCGCTCTCTCCAAATCCTTGCATATCGTTCAGCAAAGCAGTTCTAATTTACGTCGAGCTTTAAGCCAGATCAGTTCCTCGGGAGCATTTGTCTGGTACTCCGGCTCGACCAAAACTTCTGACAGAGGAAGCTTGATGGTTTACACAATTGTAAATGACGAAGCGAGCGCTTGGTACGCCGCATTCATAAAAGACCAGGAATGGAGAATTGATAGGCTGAAAGGTATTTCCAGGCGAGAGTTTATAGAATTAATGAGTTTGCCCAATGCCGCACACGGCATCTAACATCTGGCATCTGCTCTCGGAGAATTTATGGCCACTACACAAACTGAAACGCGGGCGAAGACCACAGCGGCAGCGCCCAAGAACACGCGGCGCAACGAGATCATCAGTATCATGCTCTTTGCTCTGGGCGTGCTGCTGGCGCTGTGTCTCTTGTCTTACAACCCGGACGACCCTTCATGGAATGCTGCCGGGCGCAGCGTGACGCGCAACTGGATTGGTCCGTTTGGCGCAAACATCGCCGCGACTCTCTTTCAGTTCGTCGGTCTCGCCGCGTATCTTTTGCCGCTCCTGCTGCTCGCCGCCGCGTGGCGACGCTTTCGCACGCGACGCATCCGCGCGCCGCTGTCGAGAATCGTTGGTCTGGTCATGCTCGTGCTGGGTGCGGCGGCGCTCTTTGCCCTCTTTATCGCGCGCCCGATTTTTGATGGCAGCTTTGAGCCGGGCGGGGCGGTCGGAGAACTCATCGCGCGCTCGCTGGTGAGCGGTGTCAGCAAAGTCGGCGCGACCATCCTGCTCACGGCTCTGGCGGCGACGGGTTTGTTGCTCGCCACCAACTTCTCTTTCATACGCGCTTACGAATGGATGGGAGGAGCATTCGGCAATCGTTTCTCTTTCTTCCGCAATCTGCCGGAGCGTTTTCGCGCATGGCAACTGGCACGTCGTGAGCGAGCGCAGGTGCGTATGAACATGCGCCGCGCTGCCCGCGAGGAACGCGAACTCGTGCGCCAAACTGAAAAGCAGTTGAGCGAGAAGACCGGCGCTGAGCGCGTCGCAGAGTTTATGCAGGAAAGCGGCAGCGTTTCGGGAGCCGCCGCCATCAAGCGCGCCGCAACTGTTTCCGAAACAACCACGACTCAGCCGACAATCACAACGCCGGAAGGTGCGAAAGCTATTGCCGCATCGGTCGGCTCTGCTTCCGTCACGGCAGCATCGGTCATCGGGCAGGGCGTAGCGGTAGCGGCACCCCCGGCGACGACGAAACGCTCCATCTCGAAAGCTGCGTCGCCTGCGTCGCGCGATGTGGACGAGGCGGCGGAAATCGAGGAGATGGTCAAGACGGCGGAGGTCGTGCGGACTGAAATCGTTGACGAGAAGCCTGCGGCAGCCGCGCTCAAGCAGTCGCGCCGCACTGTCGCTACACCCATCGGCGACTTCAAGCTGCCCTCGATGGAGTTTCTGAATTCTCCGCCGCCTCACAGCGAACAGGCTGACGAAGAACTTCTCGGCCTCGCCACGCGCCTTGCGGAAAAGTGCAAAGAGTTCAACGTCATGGGACAGATCAAGCACATCTGTCCGGGGCCGGTTGTGACGACTTACGAGTTCAAGCCCGATCCCGGCGTCAAGTATTCGCGCGTCACGGGTCTGGTTGACGACCTCTGCCTCGCGCTCAAAGCCGAGTCCATACGCATTGATCGGATGCCCGGCAAGCCGCACGTCGGAATCGAAGTGCCGAACCCTCAGCGCGAGACCATTCATCTGCGCGAAGTCGTCGAATCGCGCGCCTTTGTCGAGTCGCCGTCAAAGCTCACCATCGCTTTAGGCAAGACGATTGACGGGTTGAACTACGTCGCAGACCTCGCCAAGATGCCGCACCTTCTCATCGCAGGCGCGACCGGCGCGGGCAAATCCGTCGGCGTCAACTCGCTGATAGTTTCCATCCTCTACAAAGCACGACCCGATGAAGTGAAGTTCATTCTGATTGACCCGAAGCGTCTTGAGCTTGGTCTCTATGAAGACATTCCGCATTTGGCGACGCCGATTATCACAGACCCGAAACGCGCCGCGATTTCGTTGAAGTGGGCTGTGGCGGAGATGGAGCGCCGCTACAAGGAACTTGCCGGGTGGGGCGTGCGAAACATTGACGGCTACAACGCCGAGGTGCTCAGGCGCAATCTCGTCAAAGACTACGACGAGACGACGAATGAACCCTGGAAGACGCTGCCTTACATCGTCATCATCATTGACGAGCTGGCAGATTTGATGATGGTCTCAGGCCACGAAGTCGAAGAATCCATCACGCGGCTGGCTCAGATGGCACGCGCCGTCGGCATCCATCTCGTGCTGGCAACTCAGCGGCCTTCCGTTGATGTCATCACTGGCTTGATTAAAGCGAACTTCCCTTCGCGCATCTCCTTCCGCGTCTCATCGAAAGTTGATTCGCGCACGATTATTGACGCCAACGGCGCTGAGCAGCTTCTCGGTCGCGGCGACATGCTCTTTCTGCCACCGGGCACGTCCCGATTGATTCGCGTGCATGGAGCTTACGTTGACGAAGCAGAGATTGGACGCATCGTCACGCACGTCAAATCTCAAGGCGATCCCGCGTATGACGAGACGATCACGCAGTCTGAAGACGAGGCGCTCGGATTGGACGGCGCAGGCGGTGAACGCGACGAGCTTTTTGAAGACGCTCTCAGAATCTGCGTTGAGATGAAACGAGCTTCGACCTCGGTGCTGCAAAGACGCCTGCGTATCGGCTATGGTCGCGCCGCTGCCATCCTCGACATGATGGAACGCGAGGGCTTCATCGGTCAGGCCGACGGCGCCCGCCCGCGTCCCGTGCTGAGCCGCGCATACGAAACAATCGCAGATTGGGACGAAGGCGCGTCTCAAGGATGAAGAAAATGCGGAATGCGGATTTCGGATTGCGGATTGGAAACCAGTTGTCTTGCTTCTTTAATCCGCAATCCGAAATCCGCATTCCGCAATTGCCTATCCGATCTATTTCTTTCTTGATGTTTAGGGCGGCAGCATCCGATCCAGCGTTTTCAATAAATCCTGCCCGCGCATTTTGTCTTGATCCACCAGCAGAACTTTGCCGTCAGGTCCGATCATGAGCGAGGTCGGAAAGAGGTGAATCCGGTAGCGAATCTCCAAATCCCGGATGCTCGCCATCGTCGCCTGCGGCCACACCAGCCCGTTCTTCTTCAGCCAATCTTTGATCTGCGCCGGGTCTTCGTCGTTGTTCATCCCCAGAATCTCGAAGCCGCGCGGCTGAAAACGTGAATAGGCAGCCTTCTGGTACGGCAACTCACGACGACACGGCGGGCACCACGCAGCCCAGAAATCCAGCAGCACGTACTTGCCGCGAAACTCCGAGAGCTTGCGCTTCTTGCCACTAAAATCCGTAAACTGAAAATCAGGCACCTCAGAGCCAATCTGCACCTCGACCCGTTTGTAATCCGAAGCCTGATGCGCCCGCATGGTGATTTGATTCTTCTCTATATCAACGCGCCGGGTGGAAACGTAGGCGTCGCCAACGCGAAAGATGACCGTCTCCTCGCGCGCGTCGGCTGATTCGGGCGAGAAACGATCCACCACAATCTTGCCATCGCCATCAACGTCCACACCGAACGAGCCATTGCTCACGCTAATCTTCTTCGACTGGGCATTGAAGCCGTACTGCACGAGCGTCTTGCGCCCCTGAATATCAACCTGGCCTCTGGCGAAAGCCTCCTTTGATTGCAGAATCAACCGCTCATCTGCGCCCATCTCGTCCCACTGTACGTTCTTGAAATACTTAACCAACACCGGGTAACTTTGAAAGAGCGTGCTTTTCAGAGGCAGCTTGAGCGTCGTTTCCCAGATATACGGGTTGTCATCTTCGCCTCGCTTGAGTTCGAAGCGTTCGTTGTTGGCCATCACGCCGTCCTGATCCAGATCGGCGTAGAGATAAGGCTCGCCGTCATCATCCGGCTCAACGAGCAAAGTAAGGATTGAAGATTTATCCTGTGGCGGATGAAAGAGACGACCGGCGGTGATTTTCACACCCGACTCAACAGGCGTGGCGAATTTGATTTTCGACAGATCGTTGATGGGCTTGAAGATTACCTGATCCAGGTCCTCGGTGTGAGCAATCAGTTCAGTGTCGAGTTTACCGTAGTATTCCACATCGCCGGGAGTTGAAAAAATTGTGGAGGCCATCAGACTCGTGCTGGCCAGCGCCAGAAACAACGGCACGGCGAGCAGGCAGACGGCGTATCTTCCTTGTTGAGATAAACTGGGCATATCGTAAATTCCTTCGTGGGATGAGAGTTAATGATTAGGGGATTTCGGCCATCCGAATTCGGGCGGCTATCAGACAGGCGCGAGAGGAATGCACAAGAGAACGTTTGACGTGAAGACCTGCATCCCATCCGGCCACTTCTCTTACAGAAGCGGGCGCGATTTTAGATTAGTCCTCGCGCACTGTCAAAAGGATAGCTCTTTCTTTGACCCTGAAAGGGTCACATGTAATAGCCGGGGGCAAGCGCGTAGCGCCGCCCCCGGAATAATGTGTGGGCGTGTGTAAGCGGGGGCGATGCCCCCGGCTATTTTATGTATCCCTTCGGGGATAAAACCTGATGACAAATTGAGTTCTCAAAGACTATTAGTGCCGAGCTATTCTCAACCATCCTTGACGGGACTTCTCGAACCGCCGCTTTCGAGCGCCTCGATCCTCGCCTTAATCTCCTGCGGGAGAGGAGCTTTCTTCTTCCCTCGATAATCATACGAGACGATGACGCCCTCACCTTCGGCGGCGATTCGCTGGTGCTGATGGCTGATGACCGCATACTTCATCAGGAAACGATCTTCTTCGACGTTGGTTATCCTTGTTCCGACGGAAACCGTATCCGGGTAAGAGAGCGGGATTCTGAACTTACACTCAGTTGACGCCAGAATCGGGCCGATGCCCGTTTCGTCCATGTAGCTCCAGATGTCTAACTCATGGAAGTAGGCCATCCTCGCGCTCTCGAAATAACGGAAGTAGACGATATTGTTGACGTGCTGAAGAGAGTCCATCTCTCCCCACGCGACTGGTATCTCGATAATCACCGGGTAACCTTCGAGCAGCTTTTCCATTCATCACACCTCGCGTATGAGCCAAGTTTTAATCACTTCAACTATGTATTGCTTTTCGTCATCTTCGAGCGCGCGCCCTTTGGGAATCCCGTGCCATTTCTGTAGACAACCACGACAGCAGGTCGCCGTCGCGTGCTGGGCAATAAAGACCGGATGATGACGCATCGGCGTCTGCTTTCCGTCGTTCGCCGGAGAAGCTGCCGCCAGGCGCTTCTCTATAAAGTCTGCCGCATGCTCAAGCACAACGGGCAATCCTTTATTGTGAAGATACTCAAGTTCTTTGCCACGCAGACGAAAGCCGCGACGAAACGACGATTCCCCCAGCGCGGCAAAGACCTTTTCCAGCTCGCTACTCATCATTTATTGACTGAACTCATCGCGGCTTCTGGATAGCGCGTCCCGGCCACAGCGTCGGGTCGCGCCACCTCGTTGATGCGAGCGAGGTCTTCGGCAGTCAGATCAACCTCCAGAGCCTTCGCGTTCTCTTCCAGATAGGTGCGCCGCTTCGTCCCCGGAATGGGAACGATGTCATCATTCTGCGCCAGCACCCACGCGAGCGCGAGTTGCGCGGGCTTACACCCTTTGCTCTCCGCAATCTCCTGCACCCGCTCGACGAGGCGCAGGTTTTGTTGAAAGTTTTCATCCTGAAAGCGCGGAAACATGCGCCTGCGATCATTCTCCGGCAGGTCTTCAGGCTTTTGAAACTGACCCGTCAGGAATCCGCGACCCAGCGGGCTATAGGCGACAAACCCGACGCCAAGCTCGCGGCTCGCGGGCAGAATCTCGTCTTCAACGTCGCGCGTCCATAAACTGTACTCGCTCTGCAAGGCAGCAATCGGAGACACGGCGTGCGCGCGGCGAAGCGTCTCCGCCGAAGCTTCCGACAAACCGAGGAATCTGACCTTCCCTGCCTCGACGAGGCGCGACATAGCCCCAACTGTCTCTTCAATCGGAGTATTCGGATCAACCCGGTGCTGGTAGTAAAGGTCTATGGTATCCACCTCCAGCCGACGCAAAGAGGCTTCACACGCAGATCGCACGTACTCAGGTCTGCCATTGACACCGAGAAAGCTACCGTCTGCCCCGCGCACGTTGCCAAACTTGGTCGCCAGCACGACCTCATGGCGTCTGTCTTTGATTGCCTTTCCGACAAGTTCCTCGTTATGCCCGACGCCGTACATGTCCGCCGTGTCCAGAAAATTGATTCCGAGTTTCAGCGCGTGATGAATCGTCGCAATAGATTCCTCGTCGTTGCGCTCACCATAAAATTCCGACATCCCCATGCAGCCGAGTCCCAACGCCGAAACCTTCAACCCGCTTCGTCCAAGCGCTCTCGTTTTCATAAATTTGCCCCCCATTAACTAAAATCATTGCCTGCATCTCCCTCTTTAAGTCGGCAACTATAAACCTCCGAGTCCCACACGCGAGAGACGGCAACCGTCCTTCCACAATCGGCGCTGCGCTCATAAAGGAGATGTTTATTGATTAATGATACGGTATATGTTAGATGGACAGTAGGGCAAGGACACAAAGAGGCCACGTACATCCGGAGAGGAGAAGCTGTCAACTCAGACGAGAGACGTGCTCATCCTGCCGACATAGTTTCGTTACTTTTCCACAGAAGCTGTGGAAAAGCCTGTGGAAAAGCCGCTCTATGAAGTTACAAGTTCCTGAAAATTTTATACTTCTAGCATTTTGCACACGCTCGCGGCAAAGTTTTCAAATCGCTCACGAAGGGCGGTTGGTCATGGCGCTACGAAGCCTGCTAACAAGACGCGTTCGCTCTCTCATCGTCCTCTTTCTCGCTTGCGTGCTGCTTATCTCCTCCTCATCGTGCGTCAAGTTGCCACGCCGCGCTTTTCAAGCGAGCGGTCAAACTGCGCCGCCTGTCACCGAGATGGAAACCAGCGCGGCGCTTATCAACATCAATACCGCTTCACCTGAAGAACTTGAAAAGCTGCCGGGCATAGGCCGGGGGCTGGCCGCGCGCATCATCGCTTATCGCAACGAATATGGTCGCTTCCGCCGCCCGGAGCATATGATGATAGTGCGCGGCATCAGCGAACGCCGGTTTCGCGCCGTCCGTGCGCTCATTACTGTGGAGTGAAGCAAAAGTGTCGGACTTGCCTGCTCTCCACATGGCCGCGCGCGAGATTTTCGCTGAGGCGCTCAAGAGCGTTGATTCAAACGAGGCCGTGCGCCGCGCCGTTCGTCTGGAAGGCTCTCACCTTAAGATTGTCAACACGACTCTTGATCTCGCAAACAGCCGCGCGGGAATTTATGCCGTCGCTATCGGCAAAGCTGCGCGCCCGATGGCCTCGGCGTTAAGCGAAATACTCGGAGAGCGTTTGACGGCGGGCATCACCACAGCGCCGTCAACCAAACATTCTCAGTCAAACGCAGGAGCAGCGAGGAAGCGCGCGGCAGCAAGACTCATTGACAATTCTTTTTCCAAACGCTGGCGTGTGTTTGAGGGAGGACACCCGCTCCCGAATCTTGAGAGTCTCGATGCTGCGCGGGCTGCATTCGATCTCCTGCGTCGTGCGAATCGTGAACGAGCGCTTGTCATCTTTCTGATTTCCGGCGGCGGCTCTGCCCTGATGGAATGGCCCCGCGATAAGGGAACGACACTTGAAGACTTAAGAAAGATGAATGAGGCGCTCGTCTCCTGCGGCGCAGACATTGCGGAGATCAACGCAGTGCGCCGCGCCGTCTCACAGATTAAGGGCGGCGGGCTGGCTCGACATGCGCCGCACTGCGCTCAGATAAGTTTGATCGTCTCAGATACAGGTGTGGGAGAGGAAGCGATTGTCGCCTCAGGGCCGACCTTTGAGCCTCCAATGGACGCGCCTGAGCCTCAGTCAATTATCGCCCGCTACAAACTTGAAGCGAGCTTGCCTGAAGTAATCCTCCGCGCGATTCAACACCCCGTCGAGAAGACAACGCCACCATCCGAGCATCCGTTGCGTGAACACTATGTCCTCCTCGACAACGAACACGCGCTCGCAAGCGCCGCCGAAACGGCACGCTCACGCGGCTTCACCGTCGAGATTGCGCGCGACATTGTTGAGCAACCAATCACGGAAGGCTGCTCCCTTCTGCTGTCCAAACTTTTAGATTTGTCTGACCGCACCAGCGTCCCGCGTCGCGGCGTGTGCCTCATCTCCGGCGGAGAGTTCAAGTGTCCGGTGCGTGGACGTGGGACGGGCGGGCGCAATGCCGAATCCGCCCTGCGCTGGGCGATAGAATTGGATGCCTTAGACAAAGATAAAGCGGGAGGCTCTCACATCGTCGCTCTGAGCGCGGGCACAGATGGCATTGACGGCAACAGCCCTGCGGCGGGCGCAATCAGCGATGAAACAACTATCGCGCGCGCGCGCGAGCTTAATCTTGCCGCGCATCGCTTTCTTGACGAAAGCAACGCTTATAACTTTTTTCAGGCTCTGAATGATACGATTATCACCAATCCTACCGGAACAAATGTTCGAGACCTGCGAATCATGCTTGCAGGTTAAGGGCTGGCCTTTTCCGGGCTGCTGAAAGATTGACTCCAAAGCTCAAGGCATACTATAAAACCTTTGGCGCATCGAGACTCTTGCGCGGCCCGATTTTCCTTTAAGCCAGCATCTCCTGAGGAGTTCCGCAAAGCCCATGTCAACTAACGTCACGTCGCCGGTTCATTTCTCGAAATTCGTAGAAGATAAGCGTCGCCAGTTCTCCTTCAAAGCTCTGATTGAAACGCTCAGCGCGCTAAACGGTGCGCCGCAGTTCGCGGACCTTAACGATTGGCTCATTCGTGTCAACGTCACGCCCGACGACCTTCGCCCCTATCGCTTCTTCAAAGCCGGGACCTATTCCCGTCATCGCGTCATGCGTAACGACTTTGCAGAGCTGCTCGTGCTGTGCTGGAAGCCCGGACAGCGGACGCCCATCCACGACCACAATGGTTCATACGGCGCGGTGCGCGTCTGCGAGGGCGTGATGTGGGAAACCGTCTTCGCGCTCAACAATGAACGCCAGCTTTATTACCAGTCTGGACGCGAGTGGAACATAGGAGAAGCGACCGCAGCCGATGTGCCGGACATTCATCAAATCGGAAACCCGGAAGTCAGCGGGCAGGATTTGGTGACGCTTCACCTGTACGCGCCGCCGCTCGGCGTGTTGAACACCTACAAGGTCGGAAGCTCTGAGGTCGGCCACTACTCGCCCAACGAGTTCATGGACGGGGCGGGGATATAAGAGCAGAAGACAGGAGTAAAAATTCAGAAGTCAGAAGAAAGAGCGTGACTGTCCATTTTGAATTCTGCATCGCGGTTTCGAGCTTTCCCCACGCGCTTACGTATCTCTTCGCATTTACCTTTCATCCTTCTCATAGTCTTCGCCTCCCTGCTCTCGCTTAATTGTTCGCGTGGTGTGCCGACGAATAAACAGGCGACATCACCGGAGATTACTGTCGCGGCGGCGGCGAATCTCACGGACGCTTTCACGGAGATGGGGACAGAGTTTACGGCGCAGACGGGCATTCGTGTCCGCTTCAGTTTCGGCGCGACCGCCGATCTGGCGAAACAGATAGAGAACGGCGCGCCCTTTGATGTCTTCGCGTCCGCGGATGTCGAACACGTAGAGAAACTCAATGCAAAGGGTCTGCTCGTGCCCGGCACAAATAAATTGTTTGCGCGCGGTCGCCTCGTTCTCTGGATTCCGCCGGGAAGCAATCTCACGCTTAATCGAATCGAAGACATCACGCGCCCGGAAGTCGAACGCATCGTCATCGCCAAGCCTGACCTTGCTCCCTATGGCCGCGCAACGGTCGAGGCGTTGCGTCAACTTAATCTCTGGACGCAAATCGAGCCGAAAGTCATCTACGGACAAAACGTCTCGCAGGCGAAGCAGTATGCGGCCACAGGCAACGCCGAAGTCGCCTTCATCCCCCTCGCGCTGGTCAAAACAGGCGAAGGCCGCATCATCGAAATTGACGAGCGACTGCACCAACCGATTGACCAGGCCATAGCCGTCATCAAAGACTCACCCCAACAGGAAGCCGCACGGCGCTTCGTCACCTTCGTCCTCAGCGCCGAAGGGCAAGCATTGCTGGAACGCTACGGATACAAAAAGCAGTGATGGGTGATGGGTGATGGGTGATAAGAAAGAACCTGTTTTCTCCTATCACCTATCACCTATCACTGCTTTACAAACGTTTCCACTTTCAAATCATTCCCATCCGTGCTGATGGTGATTGTGCCGCGCTCGCCTGTCGTGAGAAGCTGCGCGCCGCTCGCACGCCAGCGCGCCAGAACTTCTTTGTGTGGATGCCCGAAGATCGAGTGTTGGCCGACGGGGATGATGGCGTAGGTAGGTTGCGTGGCCTTGATGAATGCCTCTGTGGAAGAGGTCTTGCTTCCATGATGAGCAACTTTGACGACATCGCAGCGTAGATTGTCCTGTCCATTTGTGAGCGCGGTCTCGGCAGCTTTTTCGATGTCGCCTGTCAGGAGAAAAACGCGGCTACCGAAACGCAGGCGCAGCACGATGGAATCGTCGTTGCCTGAAGCTTCATTCAAATTCTCCGAGCGCGGAGGCCAGAGCACTTCCGCTTCGACCTCGCCGAAGCGCAATACGTCGCCACGCCCGATGAGGCGCATGGGAACATCGTACCTTCGTGCGGTCGCTGCAAACTGCGCGAACTCAGAATCGGCTGAGGGCGCACGCGCAACGATGGCGGCGCGGACACTGAAGTTGCGCGCAACATCGTTCAAGCCATCCATATGATCCGCGTCGGCGTGAGTCGCTAAGAGATAATCAATACTATCAAGGCCGCGCCACCAGAGATATTCCGAGACGACTGCTTCGCCGATGCTTCGGGTATCGCGCTCAAAAGTCTCCGCTCCTTTAGCCTCTAGATTGCTCCGTCGCGCGTAATCGAATCTGGGGCGACCACCGGCATCAATCAGCAGCGTCGTGCCATCAGGCATCGTCACCAGCGCCGCATCACCCTGCCCAACATCGAGGAAATCGATTCGCAGCCTGCCGCCTGGTCTGCCTGCGCTAAACGGATGAATGACGATCAAAATGAGCATGGCGGCGAGTGCGATGGCCGCAGGCTTCGGCCTGATAAGAAGCCGCGCTGTGTGCTCGTCTTTTGTCGCAGGCGTGCGGGCAAATGGATTCCAGCGGGCCAGCGCAACGGCCAGAACGACAAGCGGCGCGTAGTAAAGAAAGTAAATCATGGAAGGCCATCCCGTGTACTCCGGCAATCGAACGGACGCGACGCTTGCGCTGGCAAAAGGGTCAACGCTATGAATCATCAACCAGTTTAACCCTTCGGCAAGCTTGAAGAGCGGCGCGGCGAGCCACGCGCTGAGTTGTGAGACGAGGAGCGCGGCGAGAGCAACCAGCGCAAGCCCTGCCATCAATGCGCCGACCACGACGTTCAGGAAGAGCGAAGCAAACGAAAGACGGTGAAAGTAGAGAACGAGCAGCGGCAGAAGCACCAACTGCATGCTCGCCGAGACGATGATTGCGCTGAAGGCGTAGCGCAGGACGCTTTGAAGGTGAAGCTTTTCCAGTCGCGCGGCCAGCGGCATCTTGAAAAGCTTGTAGCTGTAGTTTGACCTCTGCATCTCGCGCCGCCAATCTCGCTCGCTCCAGAAGAGCGTTTCACCGAGCAGCCGCAGATGGCGCGGGCATACGGGCGGGTATGGCGTCTCTATCGTCGGACGCCACATGCCCACATCGCGCAATCGCTCAATCAGCGGCCAACTGATGATGATGATCGCCAGCACGGAGAGAAAAGTTAATTGAAACGACGGGTCGAATAAATCTATAGGTCGCCAGATGAGGAGCAGAAGCGTTGCGCCCCCGAGCGCATTCAGAGACCTCGCACGGCGATGAACGACGGGCGCGAGCGCGACCACCGTAAACATCAAGGCCGCGCGCACGACAGACACTTCCGCCCCGACCGCAAACGTATAGGCCCACAAAAAAGCGACCGACACGGCAAACTGCCACCCGCGCCGCTTCGTCACTCTCCGCATCACGAAGAGGATGAGGCCGCCGATGAAGCTGATGTGCAGACCGCTGATGACCAGCACGTGAAAAGTCCCGCCCTCACGAAAACGCTCTGCCGTATCGCGCGAAAGCTGGTAACGATTGCCGAGCAGCGCAGCCTTCAAGACACCGCCCGTTTCTGTCGAAAATTTTTCGTCAATCTCGGCCAGCACGCGTTGCCGCCATTCATAAAGCCAGGCAAGCGGCAGAAACACACGCTCGTCGTCCAGACGCTCGACAAGTTGCGGACTTTTGATCGTCCCGGTCGCATCCAGATTGCGCCGCTCAAGATATTCGCTTAAAGGCGAGACGCCGGGATTGCGAAAGTTATCCGTCCGGTGAAGCTCCGTCATCACGCGCACGCGCGCGCCGTATCGCAGTTCCAGTATCTCGTACTCGGCTTGCGCCGCACGGTCGCGCACCGGAGCAAAGAGCGATATCTGCCCGGAGAGTGCGCGCTCTTCATCTTTGTATCTTAACTTCTCGACATCGAGCGTCAGATAGAAACCATCCGGCGCAGCTTCGGGCGCGCGCTCCAGGACACCCGTCACTTCTACCGGCTCGCCGGATTTAATCGTTCCATCGTCATAAAGCCTTTGCACACGCCCAGCCATCACGCTTCCTTTCTCCAAAAGCATTAGCATCGCACCCGTCAGACAGAACGCCAGCGCAAGCAGCAACCCCGCCCATAGCGTCAGCCCTTTCGCATAACTGTAAACGGCAGCCAGCGAGCAAGCCGCACCACACATCAACACCGGATTGAAAGGCAATGAAGTGAACCGAGCAACAAGAACGCCCAGCGCGAACGACGCAGCCAGGACAGCAAGCGGATGAGGAAGAAACGCAGGCTGGTGAGGAGCAGCACGCATATCGGGTTATTAAAGCCGGATTTGAAATCCCGGTCAAGACCGAGCGCGGGCTAGAATTCTCTTTCGCGGTTGCACTGCTTTTGTTGAGTTGCGCAACTTTTGTTATTCATCAATCTTTTTGAGATGAACAATCGTCTCTACGTGATGGGTCTGCGGGAACATATCAAAGGCCGCGATGGAGTCAAGCTTGTAGCCGCCTGCGGCAAGGGCTTTGAGATCGCGTGCGAGGGTCGCCGGGTCGCAGGAGACGTATGAGATATGTCGCGGGCGCAGGGCGAGGATGCCATTGACTGCGCCATCTTCCGCCCCGGCGCGCGGCGGATCGAGCAGCAGGAAATCAATGGGCGCGCGGGCGTCGCTCTTCCCGGCCAGCCAGTCGCCGACTCTGGCGATTTCAAGAGTTGCATTATCGAGACGAGCGTCTTCCAGATTGCGGCGCGCATAGCTGATGGCCGCAGCGCTTGCTTCGACGCCGAGGACGCGCGTGAAGCGCTCAGAGAGTGGAAGCGTGAAAAGCCCCGCGCCGCAATAGAGATCGACCGCCGTCTCGCCCTGCGCGTCGCCAATGGCGGCGGCAATCAAAGGCTCAAGCAGTTCGTGGTTGATTTGAAAAAAACCTTCGGCGCTGAAGTGGTAGAGATGCCCACCTATCCGGCGGCTCACTTCGCGCGTCGGGTGTTCGGGCACGGGCGGTGAAAGCGATGCGCCGTCGTCTCCTGCGACTGCGTGAAGTTCCGTCACCTCTTCCGGCAACAAGTCCTCTCTCATCTGCACGCGCAGGCTCTCAAGCGTCGCCTCCAATTCAGGAACAAGGACGGGACAGGCGGCGACATCGCAGACACGATGAGAGGCGCGCTCGAAATAGCCTAACCGTTTCCTGAGCGGGTCGTGCTGCCATTGAGCGCGCGAGCGATAGTGCCAGGCGCTTGGAGAAGCAGTGATTGGAATCTCGCCTGTGAAATCAATCTGCGCGATGCGGCGCAGGCAATCGCGGATGATCCCGACTTTACTGTTGAGTTGAGCTTCATAGCTGAGTTGCTGAAAGTCGCAGCCGCCGCAAAGACCGAAGTAAGGACATAACGGCTCGACGCGAACGGGAGAAGGCTCGATGATTTCAGTTATCGAAGCGAAGGCCACGCGACCCTGCACGCGCTCAACACGCACACGCACGCGATCTCCCGGCGCAGCCAGCGCGATCAGCAGCGTGCGACCCTCCGCATGAGCGAGACCAGCGCCGCCCGGCAGGATGCGCTCAACTGTGACTTCGACAATCGCATCCTTACTTTGTTCTTTTAGCGGATTACGTCTCGCTCCCAAACGTTTGCGCTTCTGCTTCTTCATTCCTACGCTCGCTCAAAGATAGAACAAACTGAGACGCGGCAAGCCATGTGCGTCACGCAGCCTTTTAAGGAGTAGATTATCGAGCGTCTGCTCGAAGACGGGGCGCTCCATCCGGTTGCGGTAGGGCTGCAACTGTTCTTCAGAGGCGCTGCGAGCCGCCGCCAGTTCACGCGCCGGAAGACTGGCGAGTAAAGCTTCGTCCAGCATCTTCTCCAGCGATGTGAGCGAGTCTTCCAGTTTCTCCGCATCCGGGTGTGCGGCACGCGCGAAATCTTCGTTTAATTCCTTCAAGCGCGAAGCTGCGCGAGAGAGAGCGTCACAGAAATCATCCTGGCGCGATTTCTTCCGCTCATCGCAAATTGTCAGGAATGAGGCGCGGGCGCGTTCCAGATGTTCAAGGATGACGGCGCGCGAGAAAGGCAGGCGTTCGTCCTCGCTCGTCTTCTCAGTGACCGCCTCGCCGTTGTTCTTTCCCTTCCCTGCCCCGACCTGCGCTTCCTGCCATTCGGCAAACTGCGCTTCAACTTCCTCCTGACAATAAAGGAGCGATTTGACGGTTCGTCGTCTCGGCTTCGCGTTGAATGAATCGAAGGACTGCTCAATGCCGCGCAACGCGACGTGCAGCGGCACGCCCATCTCTTTCCAGCTTTCAATCAACGCCCAATCCATCGAACTGAGCAACAGGTGCTTGCCCCGGCGGCGGATGAAAGTGTCTTCGATTTCGGTGAAATAGTTAAAGTAATTCATGGTGATAGGTGATAGGTGATAAGAGAAAATAGCAGTTCTTTCCTATCACCTATCACCCATCACCTATCACCTGTCTTTCGTACACCAGCCGCAGCCCTTCGAGCGTCAGTGTGCTGTCAATCGTGTTGATGTGTTCCGAGCCGGTGGCAATGAGGGAAGCGAGGCCGCCGGTGGCGACGATCTGCGTGGAGGTGCCGAGTTCTTCGAGCATCCGTCGCAGGATTCCGTCAACCAAGCCGACGAAGCCGTAGTACAAGCCAGATTGCATCGAGCCGATGGTTGATGAGCCGATGACCGATTGCGGGCGTTTGATCTCGACGGGCGGCAAGCGCGCCGCTCTTTGAAACAGAGCCTCGCTTGATATGCTGATGCCCGGCGTGATGACGCCGCCAAGGTATCGCCCTTGCGCGTCAATGGCGTTGAAGGTCGTCGCCGTCCCGAAATCCACGACGATGCACGGCGCGCCGTACTTGTGAATCGCTGCGACCGCATCAACCAGGCGGTCCGCGCCGACATCCGACGGCGGATTATAGAGAATCTCCAGTCCCATGTCGGTCGTGTGGTCAATCATCAACGGCGTGAGATTGAAATAGACCTCGGACATTCTCTTCAGCGTGTAGTTGAGCGGAGGGACGACCGACGCGATGACGACCGCCGTGATCGCTTTGAAGTCAATTCCGGCGAATTCAAAAAGATTGCGAGCATAGACGCCATACTCGTCCACCGTCCGCACGCGCGCCGTCGTCAAACGCCAGTGCGTGACGAGTTGGTCGCCGTCAAAGACGCCGAGCGTCGTGTTGGTATTCCCGGTATCAATAACGAGAAGCATACGAGTTCAGATTGCGGATTTGGGATTGCGGAATGCGGATTGAAAAGACAGGCTCGTTCTTCTTAAAATCTGCAATCCGAAATCCGCATCCCGCAATCACCTTAAAGATGTCACGTCTCCGGCGCGCACAATCCTGATTTCTCCTGTTAAAGTTTCTACACGTAAAGCGCCGTCCGGTTCAAGGCCGCGCGTCGATCCGTCGAAATTTTCCGTAGCCAGTTGAACGCGAACCCGGCGGCCTTGCGCGTAAGACGAATGTTGCGACCACTCGCGAATCGTCTCTTCTGCGCCGTTTGTCGCTTGAAGAATTTTGTAGCGCCTTTCGAGAGCGCGAATGAGCGCCTGCAACAATTGTTCGCTGTCGGGCGCACGTCCGGTTAAAGATGAAATGGACGCGGCGATTGTTTTTAACTCAGGCGGAAACGCGCCGTCGTTCAGGTTGATGCCGATGCCCATGATAACTGCTCGCCCGGTTTCAGCCTCGACTGTTTCGGCGAGGATGCCGCACAGCTTGCGCTCATCAGCCAGAATGTCGTTCGGCCATTTGATGTCAGTCTCAAGCTCGTGAGCTTCAAGCAGCGCCTCTCGCACGGCGAGCGCAGCCATCAAGGTTAGAAGCGGCCACGCGCGTACCTCAAGGCTAAGAGGTCTGAGAACGATGCTGAAGTAGAGTCCGGCGTCGGCGGGTGAAACCCAGGTGCGTCCCGCGCGCCCGCGCCCCTTTGTCTGCTCACGCGCGACGACGCACAAACCTTCCGGCGCGCCCTGTGCGGCCTGTCGCGCGGCCTCCGTGTTGGTCGAAGGTAGAGAATCGAATCTGAGAATGGTCGGAGGCAAGAGCTGCTTCATCAATTCAATCGGAACGTCGGGAGTCTTGAATCTTCTTGCGAGAAACAACCTAGTACGGTAGCTTTCCACCGTCAAGCAATTCAATGGAACGTTCGAGAATTTAAAACCAATCTTTCGGGAGGATCACGCCATGAGGAGATTCTGCCTGCTGCTTTTTTCCTCGCTCATGTTTCTTTCCTGCCAGACTGTTCCTAACGAGAAGCCCAGCGCCTTTCCGTCAGGCAAGATCATAGACCTTTCCTACGCCTATGATGCCGAGACAATCTTCTGGCCGACCGCCGAAGGCTTTCGACTCGAAAAAGATTTTGAAGGGATAACGGAGAAGGGCTATTACTACGCGGCGAACAAATTCTCGACGGCCGAGCATGGCGGAACGCACATTGATTCTCCCGTTCACTTCGCGCAGGGACGCAACACCGTAGACCAAATTCCGCTTGAGCAACTGTTGGGAGACGCAATCATCGTTGACGTGTCGAAACAATGCGAAGCGAATCCAGACTACCAGATTGCGACTGACGATTTTCTGCAATGGGAGAAAGCGAACGGCGAGATTCCGAAAGGGTCGATTGTGTTTCTCAGAACCGGCTACGGCAAATACTGGCCCGACCGCAAGCGATATATGGGGACGGACGAACGCGGAACCGAAGCCGTCCCGAAGCTGCACTTCCCCGGCCTCAACCCGGACGCGGCGCGCTGGCTCACGACCAATCGCTCGATCAAAGCCATCGGTCTGGACACACCGAGCATCGATTACGGGCAATCAACTCTCTTTGAGAGCCACCGGACGCTGTTCGACAAAAATATTCCCGCGTTTGAGAATCTGGCGAATCTCGACAAACTTCCCCTGAAGAACTTCTTCGTCATTGCTTTACCCATGAAGATCAAGAATGGCAGCGGCGGCCCTCTGCGCATTATCGCAGTCCTGAAGGAAGGTCAGTGAAGCTCATGCGAACATTATGAACGGAAGCGAGATTGACTGGTTTCCGATAAAGCTCTCGTTCGCTGTGGCGAGTGCGGCGACGTTGATTGCGCTCGTCGCGGGCGGGGGCCTGGCGTGGCTGCTGGCGCGAAAGCGTTTTCCGGGGCGCGATTTGGTTGATGCGCTTATCACGTTGCCGCTGGTGCTTCCTCCGACGGTGCTGGGTTATTACCTGCTCGTCCTGCTCGGCACGCGCTCAGCTTTCGGCGGATTTCTTTACAGGAATTTCGGCATCCGTCTGACCTTCACCGTCACGGCGGCCATCATCGCGGCGACGATTCACGCGCTGCCGCTCGTCACCAAGAGTTTGCGCGCAGCTTTTGAGAGCGTTGACCCGCAGTTGGAAGCCGCCGCGCGCACGCTCGGGCTAAACAACCGGCGCATTTTCTTTCGCATCACGCTGCCGCTCGCAATGCGCGGGGTGCTGGCGGCAACGGCACTCGCCTTTGCGCGCGCGCTCGGAGATTTCGGCGTCACCATCATGATCGCCGGAAACATTCCGGGGAAGACACAGACGGCTTCAGTCGCCATCTACGACGCCGTGCAAGCCGGACGCGATAACGAAGCGCTCACACTAGCCGTCATCGTCTCGCTCGTCGCCGTCGTCATGCTTTACTTCATCAATCGCCTCGGACGGAAGAACAGTGGTCAGTAGTCAGTGGTCAGTGGTCAGTTAAAAGCAAAAGCACGAATGCTGCATGTTGCGCCGGTTCTTAACTGACCACTGACCACCGGCCACTGACCACTGTTCATGAAACATAATCCGGGGCAGCAGCGTATTTCCTGCCATCCGGCAGTTGGAAATTCCCTAAACCCTTCGGAGAACAATCCATGAAGTTTCCATTTCTCTTAAAGTGCGCCGCTGTATCCGTCTTGCTGACGGCCTCGGTTTCCTCCGTTTTATCTTGCTCACGAACAACTTCAGACAAGTTGGAAGCGCAGGCAGCATCGAAATCCGTCCTGCTCGTGCTCAATAAAATCGAGAACACGATGGCGATTATTGATCCCATGAGTTTGAAAGTGCTGGGACGCGTGCCGACGGGTACGGGGCCGCATGAAGTCATCGCGTCTGCGGACGGAAAACTGGCATACGTCGCAAACTACGGCAACCAGCAAACGCTGGGCAATTCTATTTCGATTATAGACATCGCCGCCCGCAAGGAGATTAAACGGGTTGAGTTGGGTGCGCTCTTTCGCCCGCATGGAATCGTCGAGTCCGGAGGCAAGATTTACTTCACCATTGAAGTGAACCGCGCCATCGCGCGCTATGACCCTGTGACCGCTCGCGTGGACTGGATTATGGGAACAGGCCAGACCGCCACGCACATGCTTGCCATCACGCCCGACGGCAAGCGTGCCTATACGGCCAACATCGCGTCCGACACTGTGACCGCCATCGAGCTAAACGCCCCGCCGGGGCCAAAGCAGATCACGCAGATCAGTGTGGGGAAACAGCCGGAAGCGATAGATATTTCCCCGGATGGCCGCGAGCTTTGGGTCGGGCAAAACGGCGATGGCTCCATTTCCATCATTGACATTGCGACCAACAAGGTCAAAGAGACGGTCAAGGTTGGAGAAGTGCCGATTCGCGTTAAATTCACACCTGATGGAAAGCGTGTTCTCGTCTCAGATGCGAAGGCCGGAGAGTTAATCATCCTCGATGCGGCCACACGCAAAGAGATCAAGCGTTTGACGGTCGAAGGAACTCCGGTCGGAATCCTGATTGCGCCCAATGGAAACCGCGCCTTCATCGCCGCGTCGGAAGCCAACAAGGTTCTCGTCATCGATCTTGAAAAGCTCGCTCTTGCCGAAACAATCGAACCCGGTCAAGGGCCGGACGGAATGGCGTGGGCGAACGGGTAAGGCAAAAGCTCGTAAATCGTAAATCGTGAATCGTAAATGGAAGGAAAGCTCTTTCTATTTACGATTTACGATTCACGATTTACGATTTACGCGTTTTCTTCCTTCTTCAGACTGTTCCCCGAAACTTCGTTGCGCTTGCTGCATAGCCGGGGAAGACTGCTTGGAGGTTCGAGTTGCCGAGATGCTTTTGCACCAGTTCGCCGAAGACATCGCGGAAGTCTGTCGTCAAAGCAAGGTCGCGGCCTTCGTACAGGTCGCTTGATTTGAGACCGGGCCACTCTCCATAGACCTTTCCGCCGCGCACGCTGTTGCCGATGACGAACATCGCGTTAGCGTGACCGTGATCCGTGCCGCGCGTTCCGTTTTCGCGTGCGGTGCGACCGAACTCCGACATCGTCAGGATAACGACATCATCCATCAGCGGGCCTAAATCCGCGACGAGCGCGCTGATGCCTGCGCCGAACTCAGTCAAACGAAGCGCGAGTTGGCCGCGCGCGTTGCCCTGATTCGAGTGCGTGTCCCAGCCGCCGATGTCTGTGAAAGCGACTTCAAGACCAACGCCCGCTTTAATCATCTGCGAGATTTGCAGGAGGCTCTGGCCGAAAGGCGTGCGCGGATACTGCGCGCCGTTTTCGGGCTTGTACTGCGCCGGGTTGACCTTCTTCAAAAAGTTGACGGCCTCGAAAGTCTCCTTGCCAGTGCCGCCCAATGCGTCATTAACGCTCTGGTCGTAGATAGCCTCAAAGCCGCCCTGCACGTTTTGTGAATACGCGCCCGCGCGGATTGAGAAGTCTGCCAGATTCGAGATGGCGACAGCGGGCGCGCGTCCATAAAGAGCGCGCGGCATATTCTGCGTCATCGAGACGGCGCGAAAGGGCGATGCCTTCTGCGCGGGCTTCGATTGCAGATAGCGATTGAGCCATCCGTCCGGCGTTCCCTTCTTGCCCGGCGTAGCCGACTCCATGTAATCCTGCGCGTCGAAGTGCGAGCGCGTGTTGTCCGGCGAGCCAACGGCATCAACAATCGCCAGCCTTTTGGCATCCCACAAAGGCTTGAACCCTGCCAGCGAAGGATGCAGACCAAAGAAGCCATCCAGATCAATCGCAGCTTCGCGCGAATCGCCTGCGGCCTTCGGCTTCGCAATCGCTAAAGATGGACGCAGAGCGTAATAAGCACTCTCGCCGTGCGGGACGACCACGTTGAGGCCGTCCACCGCACCGCGCTGAAAGATGGCGATCAGAGTTTTGCGACGACCGCCGCCGACCGCGCGGCCCACCCCCTGCGCCAACGCCGTGCGCTGCAAGAACGACGGCACACTCTGCATCACACCGACGCTCGCCAGAGCGATACCACTCGATTTTAGAAAGAATCTTCTGTTCATCTTCAATACCTCTGAGTGATAGGTGATAAGTAAATGCTTTTTCCTATCACCTATCACCCATCACCTATCACTGTCTCTTCACTGTCTTTGAAACTCCGGCGAGCCGAGAATCAGGCCGACGGCTTTGACGGCTTCAGGGTTGCTGACTTTCGATAAGTCTGCCATCGCAACCTGCCGTTGCTGCCCGCGTCGTCCGCCACCGCCACCGGGACGCACCATCGCATCGCCGTCATCCACCATGCTCGTCGTATCTGTCTGAGGCGAAGCGATGGCAAGCGGCTCTTTCAGTTGCCTGAGAAGCGTCTGCTTAGTCTTCACAGAGACATCGCCCTGCACGATCACTTCGAGAAAACGTTCCATCATCTGATCCGGGTTTGACGACCCCTTCTCAGCGTGTCCGGCAAAGCGCGCAAGATCAACGCGCGTGCCCGGAATGCGATTGCTGGCGAGCGCCAGACCGAAGTTCAGACGCTCTAACAAAGCGCCCGTGTTGACCCAGTTTTCAGCCATGTCCGGGTAGCCCGTCGGCGCTTGATACATGTAGAGCGGCTCGCCCATCTTCGCAATCCACTGGTGAACGCCCGGCCCACCGTTCGTCTCTCCGCCGAGCGTGCGAATCGAACTGACAGCTAATTCAAACGGAGTCTTGATCTTCGCGCGATAACTTTCCGGCGAGTTGAACTCAGGCGAAGTAAAGAGAGCGCGCAGAGTTTCACGTATGTCGCCATCGCTCTTCGTGAAGGCTGCGGCGACGCGGTTGACGAGCGCCGGAGTCGGGTTATCCGAGACGAAACGACGCGCCAGCTTCGTTGCGATGAACTTTGCGGTCGAAGGATGGTGAGCGAGAATGTCGAGCACCATCAGGCCGTCTTTCATGCCTCCACCGCCAGGAATCTTGTGGCCCAGCACAGTCTTCTCGCCGTCGTCGTGCAGGCGCGCGTTGAAGTAAAACTCTCCGGCGTTGTCGTCCAGATTCACGCGACCGCCCATCTCTCTGAGCGCGGCGCTGCGATAGCCGCGCGGGTCAATAATCGTCCATCCAGTGAAGCAGCGCGCGACCTCCTGCACATCCTTCTGCGTGTAGCCGCCGTCAACGCCGAGCGTGTGCAGTTCCATCAACTCGCGCGCGTAGTTTTCGTTAATGCCTCGCTTCGCGCGTTGCTGCTGTTGCTGCTGCGCTGGTCGCGGGCCTTCGCCGTCATTCTGTTGCTGGTTGCGCCGCGCGCCACCGCGTCCCATCAACATCCCGAGCAAACCGCCGCCGCGCTGATTCTGCTGGCGCTGCGCCATGCGGCCTCTATTCATATTGGCGTTCGGGCTGACGCTCTGGAAATTATCCAAGAAGAAAAGCATCGCGGGGCTTTCGGCGGTCGCCTTCAAGAGATCGGAGAACTTCGCAAACGTGTTCGGGCGAATCGTGTCACGGTCGTAAGAGATGAGCAGCCACCTGTCAGCAGCTTTGCCCGCGAAGACGTTGAAGTGGTTCGTCCAGAAATCAACCATCACTTCCTGCAACTGCCGCTCGCTATAGACGGCGCGCAGGATACGCGAAGACTGCAATTCAGCCGTGAGTTGCTGTGGCGCGCGCATACCGTTTTTGGCGAGATAATCCCGAAACGCTCTCCGGGCCGCAGCGTTGTTCTGCTGTGCTTCGTCTTCTTTAGCCGCGCCTTCAGGTTTCGTCATCGCGCCGCTCTCGTCCATCACGGGAGCGTTGGGAGCGTTCTGCGCCGCCTCAGCTTTCTTTCTGGCGGCGACAAGGGGTGCGAGTTCCGGTGGGACTTCACCGCGCCGCTCCATGATTCGCAGGAGCGCGTTCGGCTGCGGGTACTTCGCAAAAAGCTCCGGCGTGGAAAGCTGAAGCGCAGGCAAATTCTTTACCTTCGCTTCGGCCACCGCGTCCGCAATCTTTTCAGGGAAAAGCTGCTGCTCGATGTAGCGTTCAAGTCCAACGGCACGGACGCGATCAACGTCGCCCGGACGCGCCCCGAAGCCCAAGCGATTGAGGACGTGCAGAATGCGCTGATCTTCAGACAATCGCTGCGCCTTCTGTGGCTGCTGCGCGCTGACGCCTAAAGCCAACGTGCCAACCAGAAGCGTCCAGATGGACAGAAGCGCCACCGCGCGGCGTGCAATCTTAGAAAACCTATTTCGTGAACTCATTTTGAAAGCTCTCATGATAGTCACCATTGAATTTCCGGTTAAAAGTTAATTTTAGCTGAGAGGCTGCAAGCCTAAATCCCACTTTTGCTATGAATTTAGACGCGGAGGAGGGGCGGAAGGTTGAAAAAGTTTAGGGGACAGAAGAAAGAATAGGCGTCCTGCGAGAATCACATCTAAGCGCCGAAGCTACAGCTACGAAGAACGTTTATAAGCAAACAGGGCTGTGTGCTAGCTATTGTTATGCCCATCAACTACGCCTCAGAAAAGCGAAATAAAGAGCAAAGATGATTAGCCAACCAACGCTTCTAACTAGGCGGCTGAAGAAAAGTATCCAACTTAGCACAAACACCAAAGCAAACCACTTCCACGACTGATACAAGAGATAGCCTGCAATTCCAAGTTGCGCCACTAGCAAAACAAGAATAACAAGCTTCCATATCATTTCATCCAAAAACACTGGTCGGCGATTGAATTTATCAATAGCTATCTCTTGTGCTATGACACCACGTGTCATGGAAAAGCACACATATAAGCAGGTTAAGAGGATTGAGATGAACAAAGGCTCTGGTGGGGGAGGAATTGAGGCTCGAAAATAATATAAGGCGAGGATGATTAGCGCCAGAAATATCAGACCGAAGCCCCATCGAGCCATAAACAGCTTGAAAGGATCAGCACGGATTTCTGATTCTTCCTCACTCACGGAGCAAGCATCCTTATAAATAATGAGGCTGGATAGCGGCTCATATTTTATCACGGTTCTGATATAAAGCGGCAAAACTACATTTTATTACCGCATTGGTTTTGGGAAGCTAACGGGACTGCGGTTGCCCTGTCTATCAACGGCACGGACGCCGAAGAAGTAGTTGTCCTTTGACATGCCGGGCATCGTGTAGCTCGTCACGCGTCCGACGGCGCGAGAGTTTGTCCAGACGGGCGAGGTCGTGTCGCGCCAGACGATTTCGTAGCCTGCGAGGTCTGGCTCCGTGTTCGCATCCCATTTTAAATCCGTGTCGTTGGTCAGGCGCGCGGTGACGATGCCGACCGATTTGGGACGTGCCGGGGCGAGCGCGAGCGCGGCCAAGTTCGCGGCGTTGACGCGCGCGACCTGAGCGATGTAGGCGAAGTCCACGAACTCCGGCAAGTCGCCGTACTGCACGCCCTTCTCAATGCGCACGTTCTGGTGCTGGTGCTTGTACTCTTCGTTCGGCTCCGTGAAGCGCACCGCCGCGTAGCCGCGTTCGAGAAAAGGAATGTGATCGCCGCCGCGAAGATATCGGTCACGACGATAGATCATCATCACGTTCATTGAAGGCACGTAACGCGCAGCCGTTTCCTTGATGAAGCGCGCAAGCTGGCGCGGGGCCGAATCGTTCTCGCCGCCAACGCCGCGCCGCACATTCGCTTCATCGTTTGTTTCCGACGACGGCACACCTTCCGAGAAGACGCGCAACGTGCGGCGGTCGCGCACGCCGTTTCCGCCAAGCGTGTTGCCAACGATGTCATTGGTGAACATCGCCTCGATGTTCCATTTCTTCTCTTTCGCCTGCTCGGCGAAATATCCGGAGCCGACAAGTCCTTGCTCCTCGCCCGCGACGGCCATGAAGATGATCGTCGCGTCAAACTCGTACTTCGCCATCACGCGCGCCATCTCAAGCACGGCAGCCGTGCCCGATGCATCGTCGTTTGCTCCGGGTGCGTCGCATTCAGCATCAGTCGGACTCGTACACATCGAATCGTAGTGGCCGCTGACGACGTATAGGCGATTCTCCGAAGCTGGTTGTGTGCCGTGAAGCGTGGCGACGACGTTGGTGAGAGTGGTCGTGCGCGCGATGCGCGGATACTTGCCCGGCGCTTGCTCGAAGGCCTGCTTCTCGACCTTCATGCGCCCGCCCGAAGTTTCGCTCGCCTTTTGAAACTGGCTGTAGAGCCAATCGCGCGCCGCGCCTATGCCGCGCGCCGGATTATCCTGAGCGGAGAGCGTGTTGCGCGTGCCGAAAGAGACGAGTTTGCGGATGGTGCGCTCGATGTTGGCAACGTTGATTTCGGAGACGAGGCGCGCGATGGCCGGGTTGCGCGGCGCGTTTGACATCATCGAAGGTGCGCCAGCTTTGTGCCCTTGTCCCGCGCGCCTTTGCTGCGCGTGCGAGGACGTGCCGAGCGCGAAGGAGCTGATGAATAAAGCAAGGAGCGTGAGCGTAGCTGTGTGCAATCGAACGGCGCTGCGGTTTGGCGTGACCATCATCCTGGACTCCGTTTCCGGCTGCCTGATGCAAGATAGGTTGGAGCGCCGTTAAGGTAACGCGAAGTCGAACGTCAAAGCAACAATCATTGGAGTGGGAGAACAGAACGGGAAAGAGTTGGACAGGATTAACAAGATGGACAGGATAAGAGAAAGAGATTCAAGCTTCACGGCCCTGCCTCTTCTTCTTAATTCTGATAATCCTGTCTATTTCTTTCCCGTCCGTTGCGACAGTTTTGTTAAGGATTAATAAAAGCGGTAGGCGCGGCTTTTCCAGACGACGATGACTTCGCCGCCGAGTTGCGCTGTGATTGTACGTAAGCCCGGTTCGTCTGCGACGAGCGCGCGATACTGTTCCGAGCCGCGATGAATGTTGGTGGTCGGGCGAGAAGAATTGTAGGCCGTATCCACCCACGCGCCGCCCCGTCGCTGAAAACGACGCCCGCCGACGCTTTGTGTCTCAGGCGGAGCTTCTTTTGCAGGTTCTTTACGCTCTCTTTCTGTGGCCTCACTAGTGGGGACGCTCTTTGTCGCAACGGAAGGTCTACGGGCTTGATTCTGAGCCGCACGCGTAGTGGTCGCCGTAGCTCCCCCGACGACGTTACGATCCTCGCTGGCTTGCTTATTAGCCACGACAGCCCCGCTCGCGGCTCTCCCGTTGATTGGAAGCGCGTTGGTATCATCTTTCCCGGCGACTTTGGCTTTCTTCGCTTCGTCCTGCCTGTCCCGATCCTGCGGTTCATTGGCAGCAGGCGCTGCCAGCACCGGAGACGGGCGCGCTGGTGGTGGAGCAGCATCCGCAACTTCCGTCTGCCCGCGTTTGCGCCCTGCTCCGAACTCACCCATTTTGTCTCTAGCGTCGTCAGTCTGCGCTGTCTCAGACTTGGCAACCTGCTCCTGAGAAACGACGGGCGCAGTTTCTTCCATCGGCCCGTCTTTCGCCGGAGGAGGAGTTGCCATCACACCGGGCTGCGTTTGAGTTTGCTGATCGGCAAGAGCAGCGGCGTTGTTGTTAGCGTGGTTCTCGACAGTTCCGGTCGCCGTCGTGTTTGCCGTCGCAGAATTTGCGGCGGGCGCTTCCGCCCTTTGGGAATATCTTGATTCATCTTTGTTCTGCGCGACTGAGGAGCTTGCATCTCTTTGCGAACGTGTTACCACAATCGCAATGATGACGACGGCAAACAATGCCAGCGCCGGGACGCCGTAACGCAACACGGGCGGAGAGAAGATGGCCGCCAGCCACGCGCGCCAGGACATGGGAGGTTTAATATCTAAAGCCGCGACACGCGCCTTTCCTTCATTAGAAACGCTGGCAGCCAGCGCCAACTCTGTGACGAGTTTTCGACACGAATCACAGTCTGCCAGATGAGCGAAGTAACGCGAGCGCGCCGCTTCAGGCAATGCGTTCTCGGCGTAAGCGCTCATTTCGTCGGCATCTAAATGAGAGCCGATGCCTGGCTTCGTCGTGGCGTCGCTCGCAGAGTCTTGCGGCGCGCGCAGAGTTTCACCCTTGCGCCGTGCGTAGCGGCGAAGCAGACGATCCATCTCTGTGCTGTCAGAACTCTTCATCTAAATTCAAGGAATCACGTCGTGATTAGCGCGACTGACTAAAGAACGCTCCGTAGCCGTTTCGCTTGCAGCCATAGCTCCTCTTTAGCACGCTTTTCATCAAACTTATTCCTCTCGCCCAGCGGGACGCTCAGTTCCCGCATTCTCGCTTGTGAGCATCAATTCCAGATCGCTCTCCAGATGCATCGCGGCCTCGGAAAGCGAGCGCGTCGTTTCTCCTCGCGTCCAGCCGTGCGCTTCCATCAAATTCGCCTCGACACGCTCGCGCACCTCCGCGTGAATGCGCGTCAGGCGGCGGCTGGCCGTCGCTTCATGCACGCCCAGCACCGCGCCAGCTTCACGAAGGCGCAGGCCGTCGAAATAGTAGAGCTTGACGAGAAGCCTGTCTTCCGGGGCCAGTTCCTGTAGAGTTTGCGCGAGCGCCGCTTCGACATCACCCGCAGCCCGCTGCTCGGCGAGCGCGCTTTCCGGGTCGGGCGGAGCATGTGTCGCGCTGAAAGATTCCTCACCCTGATGAGACTCACGCGCCAGGCGGTCAAAATCCGTATCAAGCTCTGTTTGCACTAATCTGGAAGATTTTCGATGCTGGTCGATTGCCAGTTGGCCGACCACCGCGCGCAGCCAACCGCCAAGCGAGCCGCGCCCCGAATAGTAAGCAATCTTGCCTGACGGGCGGCCATCGTCGCGTACTTTGAGGCCGTGCAACTCAGCCCAGATGGATTGCGCCAAATCTTCCGCCGCATCCTCGTTAGAACTCGCAGAGCGCGCAGCCGACCTGACGGTTGTTCCAAACTGCGCGACCAAATCGCTCCAAGCCTGCTGGTCGCCGCGCTCGCACGCCACAATCAAACAGAGATCATCTGCATGAAGCCCATCTATGAAGTCGTTAACGGCTTGCGCCGAAGCAATAGCGTCCGCAGACAAAAGATACTTGTCGAGCGCTGCGCGCACACGCGGCGCGAGCGCTTCTACGTCGAGGAGACGGGCATCCGCTGCACGCGCCAGCAGCCGTGCCGTGCCTTCGTTGACGAGTTTCTGCGTTTGTACGTTTGTCTGGCTCACGGGGCTTTCGGTCATCAACCCGCTTGATGCCTCTATGCTATCACGAACCACGCTCTTTCCGGGCGCGCTCTGAATGGCTTTGATGCCTGACGCGGACGATTGTTGTGCCTGACCGCGCGCACGCACGCACAAATGATTCCACCGGCGTCTTTGACACGCAGTGCGCAGTAAGATAAATTCTGAGGACGAAAAACAAGTGCCGAAAGTTGATTGTACGCTCACTTGATTCGCATTCGTTTCTCCCAATTAAGTGTTGACAAATGAGCGGTTTCTCAAGTATTTGAATGACAACCCGTTTATTGTCCACTGCATCCTATTCAAGCCCTTACGTCCATGAGGGTTTGATAATCTCTGGAGGAAGTTTCATTATGCGACGCAAATACTTTTTCTTTACTTTTGTAGCAGCGGCCATGCTGCTGCTGAGCAATCTGGCCGTCTCCGCGCAAACCGGACAACTGTTTGGCGAAGTCGTGATGAAGCAGGCTGATGGAACAACGGTTCCGGCTGCCGGAGCAGTCATTGACGTTTTCCGCGTAGACCTTCCAGGCAAGCAAAGCACCAAGGCCGACAAAAAAGGTAAGTTCGTATTTGCGGGGCTTTTTTACGCCGGTACTTACATCATCGCGGCCAGCGCTCCCAATGCCAGACCTGACATCGTCAGCGATGTGAAAGCCGGACGCGATGTGAACTACCAACTCACGCTCTCGCCCGGAGACGGCAAACGCTTGACTGACGCCGAAGCGAAGTCCATGACGAAAGCCGCTCCAGCTAATTCGGGAGGTGGGGAGAGCGCGGAAGACAAGAAGAAGCGCGAAGACTTAATAACCAAGAACGCGGAGATCGAAGCGGGCAACAAAAAGATTGAAGAAGCCAACGCGGTCGTCAACCGTACTGCCAAAGCCGGTAACGAATTCCTTGCCGCCAAGAATTATGAAGCAGCTATCGCTCAATACGACGAGGGAATAAACATTGATCCGACGCATCCCGGACAGCCCGTACTCTTGACGAACAAGGCAGTCGCGCTCACGAATCGTGGGATTCAGCGTTATAACGAGGCCATCACCTCGAAGGATGAAGCCTTACAAAAATCCAGCCGCGAGGCTGCGATTAAGGATTGGCGAGAAGCCGCAGCAACCGCTGGTAAAGCGGTGGACTTTATGAAGGCCGAGCCTGCTCCCACCGAAGCGACCGCTGTTCAGAGCTACAATAAGAATAAGCTTCTAGCGGCTTTAGCTCGCGCCGATGCTTATCGCCTGTTCGTCTCAAAAGGCGATCCGACACAGGCCGACGTTGGGCTTGCAGCCTATCAGGAATATATCGCTTTGGAAACAGACCCCGCCAAGAAAACCAAGGCGCAGCTTGACGCCGCGCAGATGCTGCTCGATTCCGGCTCGTCGGACAAAGCATACGCGGAATTTCAGAAAATCATTGCCACTGACCCGGAAAATGTAGACGCGATGCTCGGAGCAGGCTTAGCCCTCTTCCAATCCGGCGACAAGGCCAAATTTCAGGAAGCCGCGAACTATTTACAGCGTTTTGTGGATAAAGCTCCTGAAACACATAAACTGCGCGCCTCGGCAAAAGATGCGCTCGATTATCTAAAGAGCCAGGAGAACGTTAAACCGGAGAAGGCCACGACCGGCGGTCGCCGTCGCGGTTAAAAAAGCCTCAAATCAACTCATTTCACTAGGGCCGCGCCGGATAATCGTCTTCCGGCGCGGCCTTCTTATGTCAATTTGATTGAACAAATTATCATCTTGACACCCACCTTAGTTAAACTGTAATATGCATTTGAGCAACGATGGCAAACATCGTTGCCTATGTTTTATGTTTAGGTTGGGATGTTCTGTCTTAGCATCCATCTGCGACCAAACTTCAACGCCCTACCCCCTTTTGAAGCAATTCTCTGCTGGAACTTCTAAAAGATGTCAGCCAAACTAGGCGAAATCCTTGTCCGCGAAAATCTCCTTAGCGCGCAGCAATTGCGCGAAGCTCTCGATTATCAGCGTGCTCATGGTGGCCGTCTCGGCTTCAATCTCGTCAAGATGGGACTCGTCTCCGACGACATGATCACGGCTGTGCTTTCCCGCCAGTACGGTGTTCCATCCGTCAATCTCGAACTCTTCGACATAGAGCCTTCCGTTATCCGCCTCATCCCGCAGGAAGTGGCGCAGAAATACTCTGTGCTTCCCCTCTCCCGCGTCGGCGCAAGTCTGACGCTGGCGATGGTTGATCCCACCAATGTCTTCGCCATGGACGACATCAAGTTCATGACGGGACTCAATATCGAACCCGTCGTCGTTTCCGAAGCAAGCGTTCAGGAAGCCATTGCCAAATATTACAGCTCTTCACGCGAGATTGAGCTGGCCACGATAGGCGAGCCTGAAGTTGAAATCAGCGGCATGGGCCGAAACGGCAACGGCAACGGGCATCATGGTGGAATCACGAATGCCGATCTGGTCTCGCTCGGTAGTCTGGACTTCGATACGGAAGCCGCCGAAGGTCTCGAAGTCATCGAAGACAATGAGGAGATAGACCTCTCAACACTTTCGCGCATGAGCGAAGACGCGCCCGTCGTGCGTCTCGTCAACGTCCTCATGGTTGACGCGCTCCGTCGTGGAGCCTCCGACATTCACATCGAGCCATACGAAAAAGAACTACGCATCCGCTTCCGCATTGACGGCGTGCTTTATGACGTGATGCATCCGCCTCTGAAGATGCGCGATGCGATGATCTCGCGTCTCAAGATCATGTCGAAGCTCGACATTTCGGAAAAGCGACTGCCGCAGGACGGTCGTATTAAGATCAAGGTCAAGGTTGACTCTCGTTCGCGTGAGTTGGATTTCCGCGTCTCGACTCTGCCGACACTCTTTGGCGAAAAGGTTGTGCTTCGCCTGCTCGACAAAGAGAATCTAATGCTCGACATGACGAAGCTCGGTTTCGAGCCTGAGTCGCTCGTCAAGTTTCAACGCAACATCTCACGCCCTTACGGCATGGTGCTCGTGACCGGCCCGACCGGCTCCGGTAAAACCAACACGCTCTACTCGGCGCTGCAATCGCTGAACACGACCCAGACTAACATCATGACCGCCGAAGACCCTGTCGAGTTTAACCTCGCGGGCGTCAATCAGGTTCAGATGAAAGAGCAGATCGGTCTTAACTTTGCCGCCGCTCTTCGTTCCTTCCTTCGCCAGGACCCGAACATCATTCTCGTCGGCGAAGTCCGCGATTTCGAGACCGCCGAGATCGCTATCAAGGCCGCTCTGACAGGTCACCTCGTTCTCTCCACACTCCACACGAACGACGCTCCCTCAACCATCTCGCGTCTGATGAACATGGGCATAGAGCCTTTTCTTGTCGCCACCTCGGTGAACCTCATTCAAGCGCAGCGCCTCATCCGCCGCATCTGCAAAGAATGTAAGACAGAGCATTCGATGCCTGCGGAAGCTATGCTTGAGATCGGCTTTACGGCTGAAGAAGTCAAGAATCTGACGATGTACAAGGGACGCGGCTGCCAGACCTGCAACAACACTGGTTACAAAGGCCGGGTCGGTCTCTATGAAGTGATGGAAGTGACGGACGACATCCGCGAGTTAATCCTGATCGGCGCTTCGGCTTTGGAGCTTCGCAAAAAAGCCATAGACGACGGCATGATTACGCTCCGCGAATCCGGCCTCCACAAGATACGCAACGGAATTACCACCATCGAAGAAGTTGTGCGGGAGACGGTGGCTTAGACGAGGTGAAAGAATTATGCTGCGCGCTGCCGCTTTATCTCTGCTAGTTCTGGTTTCAGTTATCGTGATGCTGCCGACGAGCGATTCGTCGGCGCATCGCAACGGACGTTCGTCCATCAGTCGTCGTTCCAACATGGGGCGTCGCCATTCACGCGCCTGGTGGCGTCGCTACCGCGCACGGCTTCGTCGCAAGCGTGCCGCGCTCAGACGCCAGCAAGCTCTGCTCCACACACGCCGGAAAGCCACGAATCTGAATTCGATGGCCGACAGCCACAAAGGCGCAGCGTTGCCCACTAAGCTCTCCACCGTGAGCATCTCTAAGAATCCGGGCAGCGGATTGAACCCTATGATTCCGAATGGTTGGGCGAGGCGTGCCGGTGCAAACGGCGAGACCAAGTTTGTCGTCAACGCACAGGATGGGCGAGCGGTTGGTGGGGCCGCGCTTTCAATCGTTAATCTTTACGCCTCAGTCGGGCAGCCTGTCTTGACGGCCAGAACGCAACGCAGCCTTCCCGGAGGAGTTTCCTTCAAAGAACTGCGTCGCACGGTGATTGACAAAATGGTTTCGGAAGGCGGTTGGGTCGTCAATGACTTTCAGCGTGAGATCGGTGGCCGTCCCGTCTTCATCGTTCTCGCGCAAACCGCTGCTTCAAGTGACGGTCGCAGTCCGCAACTTTCCTGGGTCTTTTACTTCACCGAAGTCGAAGGCCGCATCTACAGCTTGGCCACCAACTCGCTGCCGGAATTCGCCGACCGCATGGCCGGAGAATCCGCTCAGTTGATGGCTTCGCTCCACGCCAACAGCCGCTCGATACCTTTGGAGACTTCGCAACGCTAACGGTCGAAGCTGAGGTTATCAAACGCATAACCGATTTTCTGATGGAGGCTAACTTCAGTGCTTTATCGTGTGTCAGGGGCGCTCTTTTTTCTCTTCGGTAGCTTCCTTACTCTCGGCCATATTTTAGGAGACGATCAGCCGCGATCAGGAGAAAGCGGATTCGCCTCCGGTCAATATGGCAATTTGATAACGGGCATCACACTTGGCGTCGCCGGACTATACGTCTTCGTCAAAAGTTACAACAAGCAAGCCTAACGCTCTCACATACTACTTACCAGGGTTCTCGCCTCCGAAACAAAAAGCCCCAAGGAGATTTTATGGCATTAAATGAAACTGTCCCGCAGATTACGCTCTCCGAGCTATTGAAAAAGCTCTCAGAGTTCGGCGGCTCAGACCTTCATCTGACAACCAACACCCCGCCGCAGATTCGCGTTGATGGACACTTGCGCCAACTCGAAGGCTACAAGGTTCTCACCTCCGCAGATACCAAGCAGCTTGCTTACTCCGTTTTGACAGACGCGCAGAAGCACCGCTTTGAAGAGAATCTTGAGTTGGACTTCTCTTTCGGCGTCAAGGGTCTCTCACGCTTTCGCGCCAACATCTTCAACCAGCGCGGCGCGGTCGGCGCAGTCTTTCGCGCCATTCCCTATGAGATTAAGCCGTTTGAAGCACTGGGTCTGCCGCCCGTCGTCAAGACGATGTGCGATAAACCGCGCGGCTTGATTCTGGTCACAGGGCCAACCGGCTCAGGTAAATCAACGACGCTCGCCGCCATGATTGACAAGATCAACACGGATCGCCACGAGCACATTCTGACCATCGAAGACCCGATTGAGTTTCTTCACAATCACAAAAGCTGTCTGGTCAATCAGCGCGAAGTCAACGCCGACACGCGCGGCTTCGCCGAAGCGCTCAGAACCGCCCTGCGTCAAGACCCGGACGTGGTGCTCGTCGGTGAAATGCGCGACCTCGAAACCATCGAATCCGCGCTCCGCATCGCAGAAACAGGTCACCTGACTTTCGCCACGCTGCATACGAACTCCGCGGCCTCGACCATCAATCGCATCATTGACGTTTTCCCCTCAGAGCAGCAGTCACAGGTGCGCGCCCAACTCTCGCTCGTGCTCGAAGGCATCATGTGCCAGGCGCTGCTGCCGAAAGCGGACGGGCACGGACGCGCTATGGCTCTCGAAATCCTCATCCCGAACGTGGCTATCCGTAACCTGATTCGCGAAGACAAGGTTCACCAGATTTACTCGATGATGCAGACAGGCCAGGACAAGTACGGGATGCAGACCTTCAACCAGTCGCTCGCCACGCTCTATCACAAGCGCCAGATCAATCTGGAAACTGCCATGCAGCGTTCTTCCAATGCGGATGAATTGAAAGAACTGATTGATCGCGGCTCAGGACTCAACACGGGCAACGGCAACGGTTTTGGTCAGAAACCCGGAGCGCATGCCAGTCCATACGCGCAACCCAGACCCATCGGGGCACGTCCCGGCCCAAGATAAAGTCAGAGACCAGGAACGTCGGATTGAAGAGGAATAAGAAAACGAAGATGCGTATCAGGCAAAAGACAGGCGACAGACCGGGCATGGCGGGCTTCATTTGCGCGCTTGTGCTTTTGTCGTGCGCGTTCGCCCAGGTCTCTTCCGCGCAGGAAGCCGGGCGACGTTCGGCGCGCTCGTTGACGAGCGAAGACCTGTTGAATCGTCCCGTACTCTATGTCCCCCAACCTCCGGCGTCCAATGCGGTCGCTGCTTCATCCGCCACACCGAGAAGCGCAGGCAGCACTTATTACCGCGACCCTTCGGGAGCTTTCACCCTCAGCTTTCCGAATGGCAACTGGCACGTTAACGCTAGAGCCGCCAGCGCTGGAAGAAAATACAGCCAGCGTTCGTTTCGCCGAATTGAAACGGAAGGCTTCGCTTCGGCGACCGCCAATGTCTACGTTCTGACGGAGAGCAGCAATCTTCCCACCACTGATCCGTCGCGCTTGAGCGCAGACGCTCAAAGGGAGCTTGCCGCCACGCTTGCCACACGCTTTTTGAGCAGCAATGCTTCGCTCGTTTCCGTCGAGCCTCTCTCTTCAAACGCCCGCGCGGGGCTTCGCATCATTGCCGACCAGACAATCGCGCGTCGCGTCGCCGTGCGCGCCTCGATTGACGTTATCGAACGGCAGGGGCGTCTCTACGTCGTAGTCTGCTGCGCTTCCCCCGAAACATTCGACGCACACACGCGCGAGTTTGAAGTCATCACTAGTTCATTAGCCTCTTCAGTCCTACGCTCTTAAACGAGCCGCGACTAACAAACAGGAGTTTTCAGTCATGCCCACTTACGTCTTCAAAGGCCGCAACCGACTCAACGAAATCGTCGTCGGCGAGCGTGTTGCAGATAATCGTGAAGCCCTGCGCCAGATTTTGCGCCGCGAGCAGGTCACGCTCACCTCCGTTAAGGAGAAAGGCCGCGAGATCGGAATCCCCAAACTCGGCGGTAAGAAGAAGGTCAAATCGAAAGACCTCGCCATCTTCACACGCCAGTTCTCGGTGATGATTGACGCCGGGTTGCCGCTCGTGCAGTGCCTGGACATTCTCGCGCAGCAGCAGCAGAACAAATATTTCCAACAGACTTTGTTGCAGGTGCGGCAGGACGTGGAAGAAGGCTCGACCTTAGCGGCGGCGATGTCGCGGCATCCGAAGGTCTTTGACCAACTCTACTCGAACATGGTCGAAGCGGGCGAAACGGGCGGTATTCTAGACCTCATTCTCCAGCGTCTTTCAACCTTCATCGAGAAGCTCGTCAAGCTGAAGAAAGACGTGGTCTCGGCCATGATCTACCCGACAGCGGTCATCCTGCTGGCGATTGCGGCGATAGCCGTGATTATGGTCGTCGTGATTCCGCAGTTTCAGACAATCTTCGTCGGACTGCTCGGCCCCGGCGAGAAGTTGCCGTATCCGACACAGATTGTGGTCAACACCAGCGACTTTCTCGCCGGATGGGGAGGGCTTGGCATCCTTGCCGCTATCGTCGCGGCAGTTGTCTTACTCCGCACCTACTATAAAACACCGAACGGGCGCATGAAGATAGACGGCATCATGTTGAAGCTTCCCGTCCTCGGCAACATTCTGCGTAAAATCGCCGTCGCGCGTTTTTCACGCACGCTCTCAACGCTGCTTTCATCCGGCGTGCCGATTCTGCAATCCCTCGACATTACGGCGCGCACGGCGGGAAACGTGGTTATCGAGCAAGCAATCCTGAAGGTCCGTGCTGGAGTCGAGCGCGGCGAGAACTTTGTTGATCCGCTTCAGGCAACAGAAGTGTTCCCACACATGGTCGCGCAGATGATCGGCATCGGCGAACAGACCGGTGCGCTCGACGCCATGCTGGCCAAGATCGCCGACTTCTACGAGCAGGAAGTTGACTCGGCAATCGCCAACCTGCTCACCCTGATCGAACCCATCCTCATCGGCTTCCTCGGCGTCACCATCGGCTCAATCGTCATTGCCATGTACCTGCCGCTCTTCACATTGATTGGTAAACTTTCGCAGGGACATTAACCTCCTCAAAGGGATTTTGTTGTGGAAGAAAAATAATTAGCGTCCCTAGAAAATAATTATCGTCTCTGGGAAAAGTTAGCGGTTCTCGCAACAGCTTAAACACGCGCTATGTAAATAATCATGGCGCGGGCGTTCACTTCCGAGACCCTTAGAGGGATTTGATTCTTCCTGTTTCGGGGATTTGATTTTCCTACTGAAAAAGCCTGTAAACACGGGCTTTTTCGTTTTTGAAGCACTGCTCTGGTGGGGAGATCACTTCTGGACCCTTCCGCGTTCCTGTCGGGGGAAGGCGGTTGGCCGAAGGTATGCATCTCGAAATTGCGACACGCGCCGGGTATCGGCGGCGGCGTCCTGTCAGGAAGGAAGTCGATAGATTGCGGCGTGAACAAGTGCTCTGACGGGGAGGCTCTTTGGGGGAGACACAAAGGCCGTCACCATCGCCCAAGCGTTGTCTGCCGGTAAACCGCTGGACTATACTAGCCCCGCTTTCAACAGGGAAAAGGAGGCTGGTAATGGGAAACCGACGAGGGCCTTCGGCCATAGTTGCGGTCGGCTTTCTGGCTGCCGTTTGTCTGTTCACGCTCGGGATAAACTCGGCCCAAGCCCAGCAAACCGGCCCGCCGCCTGTGGGGAACCGTGACCCATTCGCAGAAGTGCGTGAGCGGCAGCAGCGGGAGGCGCAACTCCGCAGCGCGGAGATGGTGGGTGGGGTGAAGAAGCTGGATCGGCGGAGCGCCGAGGCTGCGGCTGAAGAGATGAGGGAAGACTTCAAGAGCCTCCAGATCCGGCGTAACAATATCGTGCGCCACCTCCTGTCCGAAAAGCCGTTCGACTATAAGTTCATCGCAGGCGAAACCGAAGAGATCAACAAGCGTGCAAGCCGTTTGAAGATGCATCTGCTGCGCGAAGTAGCAGAGGAAACAAAAAAGGAACAGGAAAAACAGGTCGAGATCACTGATGCTCAGATGAAGGACGCGATCCTGACGATGGTCAAGCGGATCGACAGCTTCACCGAGAATCCCGTCTTCAAAGTCCCGGACGTGGTCGACGTACAGCAGTCAGCGAAGGCCAACCGCGATCTGCGACACGTCATCCTGCTCAGCGAGGGCATCAGAAAGACAGCCGAAAGGCTCAACAAGACACTCAAGAAGCCTTAAGATTGCGGAAGGCGGAATTCGGATTGCGGATTGAAGAAAGGCGCTCAATCGCTTTTAAATCCGCAATCCGAATTCCGCAATCCTCTTAACGGTTTGTAACTTACGTTTCATCCCGCCCGCATTATAGAAGTCATCCTCGACAGACACTGGCTCTACCGAACCCAACACCGAATCAATCCCCGGAAAGCAAAAGGGAACGACCCTGCCATGAAAACAACAATCACGACTTTCGCCTTAGCGGCACTATTGCTGCACACACTACTGCCCGCTAAAAGCAGCGCACAGCAAAAGGCCGCCCACGCGAGAAATTTCACGGTGCCAGAGGTGGCAGACAGCGAGGCCTTCTTCCGACGCACGATGCGCCCCCCGGCACCGAACGTGGAGGCGACGCGCAAGGCCGATGAGCTACTGGCTAAGATGACGCTTGAGGAGAAGGTGGGCCAGATGACCCAGCTTGAGATCAGCATGGTCTCTACGGGCCGGGACCAACAGATCAGAATAGACCCCGCAAAGCTGGAGAAGGCCGTCGCCAAGTACGGCGTCGGCTCCATCCTCAACGTCGCGGATCAGGCGCTCACGCTTGACCACTGGCACGAGACCATCAGGCAGATTCAGGACGCAGCCAAAAGGACGCGGCTTAAAATCCCCGTCCTTTACGGCATCGACACGATTCACGGCGCGAATTACGTACAGGGATCGACCCTCTTCCCGCAGCCGCTTGCGATGGCTGCGACCTGGAACCCGGAACTGGTGCTGAAGGGATCGGAGGTGGCGGCAATCGAAACGCGCGCCGCCGGTATTCCCTGGACGTTCTCGCCCGTCCTGGACATCGGACGCCAACCGCTCTGGCCGCGTCTCTGGGAAACTTACGGCGAAGACCCTTACCTTGCCTCGGTCATGGGCGTCGCCTCGGTGCGCGGTTACGAGGGAATGAGCGTCTCTTCGCCGGAACATGTCGCCGCGTGCCTCAAGCACTACATGGGTTACGGCTTGCCCTTGAGCGGGAGGGATCGGACGCCTGCGTGGATTCCTGAGATTTACCTGCGCGAGTATGTCCTGCCGCCCTTCAAGGCGGCGGTCGATGCGGGCGCGCGCACCGTGATGGTCAACTCCGGTGAGGTCAACGGCGTACCCGTCCATGTTAGCCACTTCATCCTGACGGACATCCTGCGAAAAGAACTTGGCTTTAAGGGCGTCGCCGTCTCCGATTGGGAAGACATCAAGAAGCTGGTCAACATTCACCGCGTCGCGGCCAACGAGAAGGAGGCGACGCGCCTGGCGGTGTTGGCAGGCATCGACATGAGCATGGTTCCGAGCGACTATAGCTTCGCTGACCATCTCGTCGCGCTGGTGAAAGAGGGCGCGGTTCCGCAGTCGCGCATTGACGAGGCCGTGCGTCGCATCCTCACCTTGAAGTATGAGCTAGGACTATTCGATGACCCGATGCCGAACGCATCGCTCAAGGCGAAGTTCGCCACACCCGAGTCGCGCCGTTTGAGTCTGGAAGCCGCGCGCGAGGCGATGACACTGTTGAAGAACGCGAACGCCCTTCTGCCGCTGGACAAAAACCGCAAGGTACTCGTGACAGGGCCAACCGCCGACTCGTTCATCTCGCTCAACAACGGCTGGACCTACGTCTGGCAAGGCTCCGAGGGGTCGCTCTATCCGAAAGACCGCCCGACGATTCGCCAGGCCGTCGAGGCAAAAGTCGGGCGGGCGAACGTGACGTTCGTGCCCGGCACGCGCATCACGCGCGCCCCCGGCGGTGCGTCAAACAACACTCCCACCAATGTTGATGAAGAGGTTGATATTGCTGCGGCGGCCCGCGCCGCGCGCGACGTGGATGTGGTCGTGCTCTGTCTGGGTGAGGGTTCCTACACCGAGACTCCCGGCAACATCACAGACCTGAAGCTGCCCGAGCCACAATTGAAACTCGCGGAATCAATCGCCGCAACGGGTAAGCCCATCGTCATCGTCCTCGTCGAAGGCCGCCCTCGCATCATCAATCGCATCGCTGACAGCGCGGGCGCAATCCTGATGGCATACAATCCCGGCAATGAGGGCGGGCAAGCCGTCGCTGATGTGCTCTTTGGCGACTACAATCCAGCGGGCCGTCTGCCGTTCACTTACCCACGCGACCCGAACGCGCTGCTCAACTACGATCACAAGTCTTACGAAAACCAGAACACGAATTTCGGCCTCACGCCCTTCAGCCCGCAGTTCCCTTTCGGCTACGGCCTGAGCTATACCACCTTCAAGTACGAAGGCTTGCGCCTGAACCGGAAGACGATGGGCGAGCAGGACAAACTGAGTGTCAATATCACCGTGACTAACACGGGGCAGCGGGCCGGAAGCGAGGTCGTGCAGCTTTACCTGCGCGACCTCTTTGCCTCCATCACGCCGCCCGACAAGAGACTAAGGCGGTTCGCCAAGATTCATCTCGAACCCGGACAGAGCCGGACGCTCTCCTTCGAGTTGGCGCGCGACGATCTCTCCTTCATAGGTCAGAACAACCGGCCAGTGATCGAGCCGGGAGATTTTGAAGTGCTCGTCGGAGGGCTAACGGAAAAGTTCACGCTCACGCGCTGAAGAAGGAAAAAGTAAAAAGGTAAAGGGCAAAAGTGTTGGCGAAAACCACATTTGATTAAACGTGGTCTCCGCCTCACTTTTTACTTTTACCTTTTTACTTTTTCCTTGCTACTGTCCCGCCTCAGGTAGTGCGCGTAGAGAGAGGAGCGTGATCTTGGTCGGTGTGCCATTCTCGACTTCGACTTTGAGGAGCGCCTGGTAATACTTCGGCGGCGCGTTTTGCCCGCCGAGCTGGCGCAGTCGCTGACCGAGAACGGCGAGGTGGCTGCGCGTCGTGACGAACTCGGCAGCCGCCTCAGTTCCCTCGCTGAAGATGCCCGCCAACGTCATCACCGCGTGCTCACCGGAGACGTTCGGCTTGACGGTGATGAGCGCGTAATCGACTGCCAGCGCACTCGTCTGCTCGTTGAACTGCGGCTTATACACGCGCTCTTCGCCGGGGAGCGGGTCGCGATTCTCGATTGTGGCAGAGAAGGTGTAGTTGAAGTTCTCGACCGAAGGGAGCTTGCGCGTCCATTCGTTGACGTAGATGCTGCCAAGCAGGATGATGTTGCGATACTTCAAGTCGGCAGCGCTAACTTGTCTGCTTTGCCTGAGCAGGATGGTTTTGTTCGAAGTGCGCAAGAGATCTGTGAGGCGATAGACGCCGATGGCTTCGCCCATTCCCGTGTACATGCCCAGCGACGGAATGAGCCGGGGCGTTTGGCCTCCGGCCCACTGCCCCTTAAACTCCGGCGCGTTAACTAGAGCGCGCGTTTGCTCTGGAGTCATTTGGATGGCGCGCTGTGCCAAAGCCCCGGGGTCCGCCTCGTTCACAAAGCGGTAGACGGTCGGGTTGCTAAGGACAAGCAGCGGCGGCTCCGGGTCATCTATAAATGATCCCCAGACGGTCTTGAAGTCTTCGTTGTTGAGCGAGGGGTCAGCGCTCCGAGTGGTCGCCTGCCGCCGCAATTCACGGTTCGATGAGTACAGCGCCAGCGCAGCGACGCCGAGCAGGACGATAAGTCCGCATAACAGGAGAATGACAGCCCGGCCTCCGCCTCGCTTAGGGATAACCTCGACGTGCGGATGCCCGTCCGCTGCTATAGCGGTCGCGGTGGCGTGCCCGTTCGAAGCATCTCCATTCGTCGTGTGGGGCGCGCCGGGAGAAGTCTCATGCAACGATTCCGGGTGAGGACAGTTGAAGACCGGGTGGTAGTGGCCCTTGGGAAGATCGATGACAATCGGATCGCTCTTCCCCTCGGTGGTGTAATACTCATGCAGTTTCGTCCGCAGCCTTCCGGCCTGAACGCGCACGACTGAGTCGATGCGCGGGTCGTAATCATCGTTGCGCCCGAAAACCTCTGTGGCGATTGTGTACTCTTTGAGTAACACATCCTCGTCGTCCACAGTCTTCTCAACGACGAAGCGGAGGAACGCCTTGAGGCTTTCCGAGTTTTGGAGCGTGCGGCTTTGAAGAACCTTCTCCAACTGCTCGAGTTTCTGTTCCTTGCCTAATTCCATATTTTCGAACACGAATCGGGAAAAGCCCCACTTGGATTTAGACGATGCGGCGCGGCATCGTTAAAGAAACACAGATGCGAGTTGACAATGATTGTTCGATGTCCCAATCAGGGCTGGAATGTCACAGGCGACAGCGGCCCGAATTATAAGCCCACTCGCCACTTTTCAACAACCTATAGGGCGGGCCGACTTAGAATCGCCAGCAGATCATGATGTAAGCGGTGTAACAAGGTTACATCTGATGTGTAACGCTGGGCATTCTTGAGAAATATGCGGCCTGAACCGATACGTATTACCGTATCTTACTGACAGTAACTTTTAGGATGGTTAATGGCAGGTATAGAGTATATTTAAGTCCTAGTCTATCTGGCATCAAGCTGGAAGTTGAACTCTGATCCGTTTTGTGGGAAACGTCCGGGAAGGTCAAGCGAGACGTGGAGTGCCTGGTTTTGAAAATTGCGCGACCTTTCAGACTTCTTAGCAGCCCTGCATGGGTCGTCAGACTGGACTTAAGTTAACCGAACCTTGCCTTAATAAATCGTCTTTACTTTACTTGCTACTGCGATCATTGCTCCCGCATCTTTGAGGAGCGCGCCGAAAGCCTTAAAAGACTTCTCCGAACTCTGGACAGGGTTCGTTTTGAGCATTTTTTCGTTGGGTTGACCGTCGTGAGGCCATACGTACCGCTGGACTAGCTGACGGAATGCGCCAGGAGATTCAAACCATGAAAAAGAAGTTAGGTCTTTACGTCCTACTGGTTCTGCTCGGGGTCGGTTTGCTCAACGGCGTTCACGCCCAGACGAGCACCGTCGGCAGTATCAGCGGCACCGTGCGTGACCCGCAGGGCGCCGCCATCCCAGGAGCCGAGGTCGTCATCACAGAGGAGACGACGGGGCAAACGCGGACCGTCAGGACAGGCGACGACGGCGACTACTCAGCCCAGAGTCTCCCGGTGGGCCGGTACAGCGTGACCGTCGCCCCGCAGGGGTTCAAGAAGACGGTCGCCACCGGGGTCGAAGTGCACGTCAGCGACAGGGTGGTGGTTGATCTCAACCTCGAAGTCGGGCAGGTCACCGAGACGGTGACGGTCAACGACGCGGCGCAACTCGTCGAGACAGAAAGCGGCAAGGTGAGTAGCCTCGTCTCCGAGAAGCAGGTGACTGAGCTTCCGCTGAACGGGCGCAACTACGCCGCGCTGGTGACGCTGGTGCCGGGATTGTCCGCCCCGAACGAGGGCGGAGCCTTTGGCACACGCGGCACGGGGCTAGACTCTCACGTTGACGTGTCGGTCAACGGTAACCAATCGAACGCGAACATGTGGACGGTGGACGGCGTCAACAACATGGACGTCGGCTCCAACGCTACACTTTTGGTCTTCCCGTCAATTGACTCCATCGCCGAGTTTCGCGTCGAGCGTAATAGCTTCAGCGCTGAATATGGCCAGGCGCAGGGTGCCGTTATCAACCTTGTCACCAAGGGCGGCACCAACGACTTTCACGGCAACCTCTTCGAATTCCTGCGCCACGACTCTTTGAACGCCAACGACTGGTTCTCCAACCGCGCAGGCATCCCCAGAGCACCGCTGAGCTACCACAACTTCGGCGGCAACTTCAACGGCCCCATTATCAAGAACAGGGTCTTCTTCTTCTGGTCGGAGGAATGGCGGCGAGAGCGGCGCGGCACGGGGCCACTCACTTCTCGCGTCCCCACCGCACAGGAGAGGATCGGAGATTTCAGCGGAGCAATCCGCACCGGCCCTGTGCCATGGGACCCGAACACCTGCACTTTGGACGGCAACGGTAATCGCGTGTTTAGCGCCGCCACCTGTCAGCCGTTCCCCGGCAACCGCATTCCGCAAAACCGGCTCAGCCCGGCTGGCCTTGCACTGATGGGCATTTACCCTCTCCCCAATAATCCCGCGGACCCGACCGGCACTAACTGGATTTCGACACCATTGCAGCCTGTAGATACGCGTCAGGACCTTATTCGCGGCGACATTACCATCACAGACAAGATGAATGTGATGGTGCGCTACATTAATGAGAAATGGGTTCACGGGGAGGCGGCTGGCAACTTCTGGGGCGACACCCCGTTCCCGACCTTGTCCTCGGATTGGGAACAGCCCAGCCGGAGTTTCGCCGTCAAACTGACGAACACGCTGAATTCGACAACCGTCAACGAGTTTCAGTTCTCACGCGCGGGCAATGATATCTTCGTTACGACAAACCCGGCGGGCGATACGCTCAACCAACAAATCGCTTCCGTGTTCCCCACCGTCTTTCCGCGCGTGGAGGGGACAGGACTTCCCACTGTTGGCTGGGGGGACGGAGGCTACCCAACGCTGTGGCACCAGGCACCCTGGTCCAATCACCAGGACCTCTTCATCTGGAAGGATGACTTCTCCAAGGTGATCGGTTCCCACACCACCAAATTTGGTGTGCTCGTTAGCCACAACATCAAGAACGAGCAGCCGAACGGTGGCAGCGGGCTTTACACGATCCAGTCAACCGGGGGACGCACGGGCAATGCGATCGCCGAACTGCTGCTCAGAGGTCTGCCGCTTCTTGAATACACCGAGTATCAGCGTCAGGACACTACCCTGGGCCGCTGGCGGGACTTCGAATTTTACGGAACAGACACATGGAAGATGCGTTCCAACCTGACATTGACGTTCGGGCTGCGATATTCACTATTCCCGCCAGCCTTCGCCGCCGACAACCGGATCACCAACTGGATACCGGAGCGATATAACGGCACGACGCTGAGCAGCGGATTCGTCCAAGCCGATCAGCCCGGCGACCTGCCCCGCGCTCTGGTGAACACCTATAAAGGTGGTTTCCAGCCTCGCGTGGGCCTCGCATGGGACATCAACGGCGATGGCAAGACCGCGCTACGTTTAGGATTCGGGCGCTACATCAGTCGCTCGAACGTGATCGCGTCTCTGCTCAGGTTGTCTAACAATCCGCCCTGGAACACAGTGGTTGATTCGGGTTGGAATCCTTCAGCCGTCTCTTTGGCCGACTGCCCGACCTGTCGCACTCTGGATGCCATCAATCCGGGGCTGAGTAACGCGGCGGCGGGTCTCGGGGGCGTCAATTCGGTTGACCCCAACTTCAAGCCGCCCGAGAGTTGGCAGTGGAACCTGACCGTCTCTCGCGAGGTTATGAAGAACACCGTGGCGGAAGTCTCCTACGTCGGGAATCACGGCCTTCACATCTGGCGGCTCATCAACGGCAACTATAATCAGGTGCTGCCGCAATTCCGCGCGGCGGTCGCCGCAGGGACAAGGACGGCGGACTCTTCGCGCAGGTTCGGTTTCGCTAACGCCGTGACGAGGGATGAATCAACGGGCGATTCCAACTATCACGCGCTACAGGTCTGGATTGATCGTCGCTTCTCCGACCGGCTGGCTTTCCAGACTGCTTACACATGGGCGCACGCCATCAGCAACGTCCCGACACAGTCTTACATCAGCCAGACGACCGATGTCTTCGATTACAATCTGGACAAGGGCGACTCCGACCTTGACCGGCGGCACTCCCTCGTCTTCAACGCGGTGTATGTCCTGCCGCAGTTCAAGAATCTGGGCACGGTGGGGAGCGCTCTGCTCGGAGACTGGCAGCTTAACACCATCGCTTCTTTCTACAGCGGCACGCCGCTCAATATCTTTTCCGGCGTGGACACCGCCGGACTCGGCGGCGCTGGCAGCCAGCGTCCCGACCTCGTTGCGGGCGCGAACATTTATGCCAACAGCAGCAGCGACCCGCTCCAGATCATCAACCCGGCGGCGTTCAGAATTCCCGCTCAGGGAAGAATCGGTAGTCTGGGTCGCGGCAACGTCCGAGGCCCCGGCATCAAGAACATTGATTTCTCCGTCGCAAAGAACTGGCAGGTGCGAGAGCGTGTCGGCCTTCAGTTCCGCGCGGAGATGTTCAATATCTTCAACTTCGTCAACTACAGAGCACATAACTTGAGCGTCGCCGGTGGCGGCATTGAGAACAACTTCAACAACGGAGGCTTCGGTCGGGCTAATTCCACGCGCGGTCCGCGTGAAATTCAGTTCGGCCTGAAACTCAGCTTCTGATATAGTACGGCGCAGGCTGAAGTTGTGGACGGAGGGGTGAATGATTTAACTCAGCCCTCCGTTCCTTTTTTTGCCGAGACCAACGCGCGCGAATTAAGGTAGCAATGTATTCTCGTTTAGCCTGCCTTCCGCTGCTGTTCCTGCTCCTCCACTTTCAGGTTGACGGTGATTTATTCCGTAAACATTATGAGGCGGCGGAGGCGCACCGGCGTGCCGGTAATTTGGTCGCGGCGGAGGCCGAGTACACAGAAATCCTCACCTTAGCGTATCCCACGCTGGGGAGAATTTATATTGCGCAGGCTAATTATCGTGGAGCGGTCACGGCCTTAGAGGCAGTGGCCGCGCGCCGCCCGGACTCGACGGAAGTCTTCGTCGATCTGGCAATCGCGTATTTCTACACAGGACAGTATCAGAAGGCCGCTGAGCCTTTAGGCCGCGCCCTCGCCCACGACCCAAAGAGCGCCGCCGCGCACCACATGCTGGGCAAGACCCACTTCATGACTGGCGAATTTGAGAAGGCCGCGCGCGAGTTTGAAGTCGCGCTCGAACTCGTGCCGGATGATTACGATGTGGCATATACGCTCGGGCTAGCGTACCTCAAGCAGCGTCAACTTCCTCAGGCCAAGCAGATCTACGAGCGCATGGTGTCAAAGCTCGGCGACCGGCCTCAGCTTCGCGTGCTCATGGGCCGCGCATACCGGGAGACTGGATTTCTATCTGAAGCCATCGATGAATTTAAAAGGGCCGTCGCTCTCGATCCTCGTCTCCCGCGCGTCCATTACCATCTGGGCCTGACGTATCTACTCAAGGAAGGGGCAAGCAGGCTCGCTGATGCGATTAAGGAGTTGCAGCTAGAGTTGGAGGCTCACCCGGACGACTACTTCGCCAACTATTATCTGGCCGTGATCTATATCAGCGACGGACGGTGGGAGCCAGCCCTCGGCCTTTTAGAGAAAGCCACACGCCTCCAACCCCAAAACCCGGACCCCTACTTTTTCCTCGGCCAGGCATACCAGAGTTTAGGAAAGCACGAACAGGCTATCGCGGCGCTCAAGCAGACAATCGCGCTGAACCCCGGCTTAAGCTATAACGATTATCAGGTGACGAACGCACATTACCGGCTCGGGCAGTTGCTGATGAAGGCAGGCCGCACCCAGGAGGGCGAGCGCGAGTTGCAGGTAGCCGCTGATCTCAAGTCAAAAGCATTCAAGCGGGACGAGGCTAAGTTGGACGCCTTCCTCAACACTGCCAGGGAGGATGAGCAGAATAAGTTCCCGGAACTTGTCTCGGCGCAAGGAGTGGTCGTCCAGTCGAACGCAAACGAAGTGCGGGCGAGTGAAGTGCTTAAAAGGGACGCAGCCTTCTATGAGAAGATCATTGCCGCTGCTCATAATAATATCGGCCTCTTGCGTGCCGAGCGCGCAGACTTTCGCGCAGCCTTAGAGCATTTCAACTCCGCCGCGAAATGGAACCCACGGCATGAGGGACTCGATTACAATCTGGGTCTTGCCTACTTCAAGATCGAGTCGTACAGGGAAGCAATTGCGCCCCTCGAACGCGAGGTGAAGGCACATCCCGTCAACCTCCAGGCCAAACGGGTGTTAGGTCTGAGTTATTTCATGATGGAAGACTACGCCAAAGCATCCGCGCTGCTGGCCGAAGTTGTGGCCATGAAGCCAAACGAGGCGACCCTCTATTACCCACTTGCCATCTCGCTGGGCAAGACGGGAAAGATTGAGGCAGCCAATCGGATTACCAGGCAGATGGTCGCGATGGGCGGCGGCAGCCCGCAGGTTCACATCCTGATGGGGCAAGCATATTACGAGCAGAACGACACTGCCAAAGCGCTCGAAGAGTTACGAACGGCGCTCAAGCTCGACTCCAAAGTGCGCCTCGCACACTTTTACTCCGGTCTGATTTACGTGAAGACGGGAAAGCTCGACGAAGCCGCCAGAGAGTTTGAAGCCGAATTAGCTCTGAACCCTGCGGACGTTCAAGCTAAATATCATATCGGCTATGTCGCGTTGGCACGACAGGAGACCGAGCGCGGCATCGCTTTGATGCGAGAGGTCATCCGTGACCGGCCCGATTTCGCCAACGCGCATTTCGAACTGGGTAATGCGTTGCTCAAGCAGGGCGACACGCGCGGCGCGGTCGAGAGTCTTGAGATGGCCGCAAAGCTCCAACCCGGTCAGGCACACATTCATTATCAACTCGGTCGCGCCTACATCACTGCGGGTCGGAAGGCGGAAGGCGACAAGCAGCTCGAAATCGCCCGGCAACTAAAGGATAAGGCGCTGCGCGAGGCGAATAAATAATCTCGAACCGAGGTCATGCCAAGTTTGACTTTAAGGACAATCGGTCTGCTCACAGCGTTAATCGTCCTGCCGCTTTTCTCGCCCAAAGGCTCAACAGCCAATCAACCGGCTAATGTGCGCTTCACGGATGTCACGGAGCAAGCGGGCATCGCTTTCAAGCACGTCTCCACGCCCGAGAAGCGTTACATCGTCGAATCAATGAGCGGCGGGGTGGCGCTCATTGACTATGACTCGGACGGCTATCCGGACATCTACTTTGTCAACTCACTGACTGTTGATCTGGTGAAGTCTAAGGGGAAGACGAAAAGCGCGCTGTACCGCAACCGGGGCGACGGGACATTCAGTGACGTAACAGAAAAAGCGGGTGTCGGCGACATCGGCTGGGGAATGGGCGCAGCGGTCGGCGATTATAACAACGACGGATTCCAAGACCTCTATGTCACCTGCGTCGGGCCGAATCACCTCCTCAAGAACAACGGTGACGGGACATTCACGGATGTGACCGAGAAGGCTGGCGTGGGCGACCCGCGCTGGTCGGCGGGCGCGTCATTCGTGGACTATGACCGGGACGGCCTCCTAGATTTGTTCGTCGCCAACTATGTCTCTTTCGACTTCAACAACCTGCCCGAGTTTGGCAAGGACAAGACCTGCCAGTTCAAGGGCGTTGCGGTACAGTGCGGCCCCAGAGGGATGCGCGGCGACGGCGACTCGCTCTACCGCAACAACGGCGACGGCACGTTTACCGACGTGACTAAAAAAGCCGGGGTCTCTGATCCGAACGGCTACTACGGGATGGGCGTTATCAGCAGCGACTTTGACGAGGACGGACACATAGACATCTTCGTCGCCAACGACTCGACGCCGAACTTCCTTTATCACAACAACGGCGACGGGACATTCAAAGAGATAGGCTTTCTGTCGGGAACAGCGCTCAACGAGAACGGCGCTGCACAAGGATGCATGGGCGTGACGGTGGCCGACTATAATCATGACGGGAAGCTGGATCTGTTCGTCACCAACTTCGACGATGACTACAACACGCTCTATCGCAATGATGGGCGCAACTCCTTCACAGACGTTTCGTATGCGGCCAGGGTCGCCGCAGTGAGTCTCCCTTACGTCGGCTGGGGAACCAAATTCTTCGACTACGATTCGGACGGCTGGGTTGATCTCTTCATCGCCAATGGTCACGTCTATCCGCAGATAAAAAGCTTTCATCAGCGCAACTTCGTGCATCGAAACCTTCGCGACGGGACGTTCACAGAGGTCGCGGAGCAACTCGGTGCGCCGTTCATGGAAAAGCGCGCGGCGCGCGGGGTCGCGTTCGGAGACATTGACCTGGACGGCGATGTTGATGTCGTCATCAACAATTTGGACGGCGGCGCGCAAGTGCTTCGTAACGATGGCGGCAATGCCAATAATTCCGTGTTGATAAAAACAATCGGCGTGAAATCTAACCGCGACGGCGTCGGGGCGCGAGTGAAAGTCGTTTCCGGCGACCTCGTGCAGAAAGACGAAGTCCGCAGCGGCGACAGCTATATCTCGCAAAGTGATTTGAAGCTGCATTTCGGTTTGGAGAAGCGGACGAAGATCGACCTGATAGAGATTCGCTGGCCGAGTGGCACGGTTGATAAGATCACGGGCGCAAAGACAAACCGGGTGCTCACGATCAAAGAAGGTGTGGGCCTCGTCGAGCAGAAAGATTATAAAATCGCCCCTCGACGCTAAACAGGAAATTTGTGAGTTCAGAACAGGCCAAAGCCGTGCACACTGTGCCACAGAAATTTATCTTCCCCCTGTCCGCTCGAATTATTCTCGCGTTCTTCTGCGTTCTTCTTGCCCCGGCGAGCGCAGTAGCGCAGGAGGCAAATGATCGCGCCGAACGCTTGGAGCGCGCGGCGACGCTGATTGGCAGCAACCAGCTTGCGGAGGCCGAGGGGGTGTTAAATCAAGTTCTGAAAGTTGCGCCGAACGAGCCCACAGCGATTAACTTGCTCGGCGCTGTCCGCGCTAAGCAGGGTAGATTAGACGAAGCCGAAACTCTCTTCTCACGCGCCGTCCGCAGTGATCCACAGATGACGGGCGCGCACATGAATCTGGCCTATCTCTACCTGCTCAAGGGCGCGCCGGAGAAGACGGCCTCAGAGTTGAAAGAAGTACTACGCCTGGAGCCTGGCAACGCGGAAGCCGCTTACAGGCTCGCATGGTTGCTGCTCTCGCAAGGCCGCGTTGACGAATGCATCAGCCTGATCGAGAAGCTGAAGGGGTCGCAGGCAGTTTCAGCACCCTTGCTCAGCCTGCTCGGCGATGCGTACTTAAAGAAAGGGAATAAAGCAGAGGCGTTGTCGGCTCTTAAAAAGGCCATCGAACTCAGGCCGGGTGACGCGGCATACCACTTCGCTTTGGGCATCGCGTGGCTCAAAGCTCCACCCGACCTTCAAGAGGCCGAACAGTCTTTCCGCCAGTTCCTCAAGCTCCAACCCGACGACGCACAGGGACAACTGCACCTCGGCTACGTGCTGCTCAAAGAGAAGCAGTACACGGAGGCTCGCGAGTTGCTTGAAAAAAGTATTCAGAAAGGCTCCGGCACGCCGGAAGCTTTCTATTATCTGGGCCTGATCGCGCAGGGTCAGAACGAAGACGAGCGGGCGATAGAATTCTTTGAGAAGTCCATTCAACTAGCGCCCTCGTTCGCTTATGTCCATATTGCTCTCGGCGCGACTTACCTGAAGCTGAAAGATTACACGCGCGCCCGGCAGGCACTCGAAACAGGGGTGAAGTTAAGCCCGGAAGATTCTAAGGCTCACTACAACCTCGCCATGCTTTACGCCCGGCTGAAAAACCCGGAGCGTGCGCAGGAAGAGATGCGCATTGTCGAAAAGTTGAAAACGGAAGGCAGGGCGCAGGAAGGCGAGGGCGACATTCAAGCACCTCATCCTCCTCGCTAAAGCATCCACTCATTTTTATGAAAGATAAGATTGTCGTTCCCTCTTTAGTCTTCGTTCTCATTCTTATCCTGCCGTTCAACCAGCGCGCTCAACAACCGACCGAGAAGGGTAAAGGGATCGTCCGCTTTGAGGAAGTGTCGTCTAAGGCTAGCGGAATCAGTTGGAGCCACAACAATGCTCACACGCCTGAGCGCTTCCTGCCGGAGACGGTCGGGGCCGGATGCGCTTTCTTCGACTACGACTCGGATGGGTGGATGGACATCTACCTCGTCAACAGCGGGGCGTCCGATTTCTACACGCCCGCTTCCCCGCTCAAGAACGCCCTCTACCGCAATAACCGCGACGGGACTTTCACAGACGTAACAGAAAAAGCCGGTGTGGCCGGAGGACGTTTCGGGATGGGTGTGGCCGCCGGGGATTATGACGGCGATGGCTTCGCGGATCTATACGTCACCAACTACGGGGCAGACATCCTGTATCACAACAACGGCAATGGGACGTTTACAGACGTGACTGAGAAGTCCGGGGTAATCGTTCCCGGCTGGTCAACCTGCGCCGTCTGGTTCGACTACGACGCGGATGGTCGGCTCGACCTCTTCGTCTCCAGCTTCGTCTACTTCGACAAATCGCAGCACCGCCTTTGTGTTGACCGGGCGGCGACGCAGAACTACTACTGCATCCCGCGTATCTTCAAGCCGAGACCGAGCTATCTCTTCCGCAATCAGGGCAACGGCACATTCACTGATGTAAGCAAAGAATCCGGCATCGCGGCCTCGCCCGGTAAGTCGTTCGGTGCGGTCGCAACCGATGTTAACAATGATGGACTGATAGATTTGTTCGTCGCCAACGACACGATGCCCAACTTTCTGTTCATCAACCGGGGCAAGGGAAAGTTCGAGGAGGCGGGGCTTGAGGCTGGCGTGGCTTACGGCGAGGCCGGGACGCCGCGCTCCGGGATGGGAGTGGATGCGGGCGACCATGATAATGATGGGTGGCAAGACCTCTTCGTCGCCAACATCGATCAGGAGTTCTTCAGCCTCTATCGCAACCAGAAGGATTTGACCTTCACGGATGAACCGGGCGAGATCGCGCCCGTGACGCAACTTCTGAGCGGCTGGGGATTGAAGTTCTTCGATTATAATTTGGACGGCGACCCCGACCTGATGTTAGCCAACGGCCACCCGGATGACATGGTCGAGACGAAGTCGGCGCGTGTGAAGTATAAAGAGCCGCTCCTCTTGTTCGAGAACACCGGGAAAGGTTACCGCAACGTGAGTCAGCAATCGGGCGCTATTTTTAGTAAAAGTTTTCCGGCGCGCGGGATGGCAATCGGCGATTTCGATAACGACGGCGACGCGGACGTGCTCGTCTCGAACAATGGCGAAGCACCGCTCTTGCTCCGCAACGAAGGCGGCAATCGTAATAACTGGCTCGGCCTCCAGCTCGTCACCACTAAAAGCAATTCAGCGGCTGTTGGCGCGAGTATTACGTGGCAGGCGGGCGGGGTCAGGCGAAGCCGTTTGAAGACGGGGGGCGGGAGCTATCTCGCGTCGCACGATCCGCGCGAAGTGCTGGGCTTAGGTCTTGCGGCGAAGATTGATGGCGTCGAGATTCGCTGGCCGAGCGGCGTAGTGGATAAACTCTCGAACCTGCCGGTTAATACTTACATTAAGGTAATCGAGGGACAGGGAATGGTTAAGAAGTGATGGGTGATAGGTGATGGGTAAAAGAAAGAGATTTTGTTTTTACCCATCACCTATCACTTATCACTTTTTATTGCAGGCGGCGCGGCCTGAAGTTTGACCTGCGCTCTCCACTCGGCGGGCGTCATCGCGTTGAGTCGCGGCAACTCGGAAGCTGCGATGACGAGTTGGCGCAGGCTCGGGATGACGGCGAACTCAAGCGCGGCCTTTGGCTTTGCGGCATTATCAATAACTGTCAGTTTGGCGTCGCGCCATCCGGCGGGAGGCGATACGCCTCGCGAGAGGTAGGAAAGAGCTTCTAAGCCTATCGTTCCCAGATCGAATAAATCTCTGGCCAGCGGCCTCGCCTCATGCAAGGCCGGGGACTTATCTATCAACACCTCCAACTCAGGGCTGGCGTTGCGCCACCGGGTCAGGATGTCGCGCGCCTGTTCAGCGCGGGCATCAAAGCGCGGAGCGTCCGCAAGCAGCGCGTCAACCGTGAGGCTCAAGCGGCGGGCGGCCTCGCTGTCGGGGCGAGTTGCATCAATGAGGCCGGTGAGGGGCGAGAGCATTGTTTGCGGTCGCTGCTGATAACGCCTGTACTCCTTGACCGGCTCAACGAGAGAGACAAGCGTCTGGAGTGGCCCTGTGTCCCGTCCTCCTGTCAGCCGCCTGAGCATGACGCCCTGATTCCTCTCGTGCATCAGCCCGAGTTCTTCAAGCCGCACGCTCACCACACTGAGCCGCCTGTACATATCATCCAAATCTGTTATGTCACGCGGCGACCAGAGTCGCTCGGCGATGGCGGCGGTGCGCGGCCAGATACGCGAGTCTATCGTTTCGGGGCTGACCCACTCGCTCCACATCGTCGCCTCGCCGCCGAGGACGCGCGCGGCTTCTGCTTCGGTGAGCGTGCTGCCAGCGGGGATGGGATCGTTCGCGTAGTGCTGCGAGGTAGGGAAGATGAGGTCGATGTAAAAGCCGCTTGAGAGGACGCCCTTATAACCTTTGCGCGCGGCCTCGGCCAGAGCCTCTGTGCCGCGCCATGAGTGGATGACGACCTCTTTGGGCAGCTCGGGCTGAAAAATTTCGTCCCAGCCCATCATGATTTTGCCGTGCTTCTTGAGGATTTGCAGAAGGCGCTGGTTAAAGTAGGTCTGGAGCGCGTGATTGTCCTTAATCCCCTTCTCCTTCATGAAAGCCTGAATCTTCGGATTTCTGTCCCACTGCTTACCCTCGTTCTCGTCGCCGCCGATATGCATGTAGGCGTCCGGGAAGAGCGCGGCCATCTCGCCGAGGAAAGCGTCCAAGAACTTGTAGACCTCCTCGCGCGTAGGGTCGAGCGCAGGCTCGAAGATTCCGGCCTTGCGCTCAATGGTGTACGGCCCAGGCGCGCTGCCGAGTTCGGGATGGCCGACAAGCCAGCTTGTGGCGTGACCCGGCATGTCGAATTCGGGTACGACCCGTATGCCCCGCGCGCGCGCGTAAGCGATGATCTCTCGCGCCTCGTCCTGCGTGTAGAAGTTTCCGTCAGAGCCTAGTCTGTGAAGCTTAGGGTATTTCTTGCTCTCGATACGAAAGCCCTGATCTTCGGTCAGGTGCCAGTGCAGGACGTTGAGCTTGACGGCGGCCATCGCGTCGAGGTTACGCTTCAAGACCTCGATTGGCTGATAGTGGCGCGCAACGTCAATCAGGAGGCCGCGCCAGGGGAAGCGCGGTCTGTCTTGAATACTGACGGACGGGATAAAGTAGCCGTCGCGGTCGCTATCGAGGAGTTGCAGGATTGTCTCCAGGCCGCGCAAAACGCCTACGGTCGTCGGAGCCTTGAGCGCCGCTTGCCGGTCTGAAACTTCGAGCGTGTAGGATTCATCTTCCTCGACTGAAGGCACAGCCTTGCCCGGCCCCCCTGATTCGACCAAGAGGGTTGCAGAAGCCGCATCATTACTCAACCCGCGTGGCAGTTCCATCACGGTACGGCCTTCAACGCGCCGCAAGAACCTGTCTATTCCGGCCTGAAGGCGCGCGTCCGGTTGGCCCCTCATAGCAACCGTGAAAGATTTGTTGACAGGAAGCCTGCCGGGATTAAACCGCACAGAGGCGGGCACGGGCATCAGGTTATGCTGAAGGGCGACCCCGCCCGCGCGGCCTGTGGTTTGGGCGGAGGCGCTCGTGGCACAAATCAGGGACAGAATAAACGGAAGGTACGTTCGCGCTCTCATGTGTTCCTCGAAGAAGGGGTCAGCCGATTCGGACTTGCCTGGTCTTAGAAAGGTTGAGAGTTTCGCCGATGAACCTACTCAGGCGGCGTAACTTACGGTGTCATACTTGAGGTTACTGAATCAACACCTGTAAAAGCTAATGTAACCCGTCGGCGCGACTCAAAGACGACTGAAATCGAGCCTTTTTACCTGCGGACGTGCGCCGCCCGTCGCCCACGCACCCGTACATCAAACTAACGTTTGGTCTGAACTGACCGTTTTATATGAAGAGATAGGTGTGAACTCGCTCAAGATCGGCATCAGCGGAGTGCGTGGGGTTGTGGGGGAAACCTTCACGCCGGAGCTGGCGGTGGCGTTTGCGCAGGCTTTCGGCACCTACCTCGACTCGGGGCGTATTCTCGTCTGCCGCGACACGCGCTCTTCGGGGCCGATGGTCCACGCGGCGGTCGTCTCAGGGCTGCTCGCCGCCGGATGTGAAGTTATTGACCTGGATGTGTGCCCGACGCCGAGCCTTCAACTCGCCGTCTCCTGGCTCGGAGCAGAGGGCGGCATCTCGATCACGGCGGGCCACAATCCAGAGCCTTGGAATGCGCTGAAGTTCGTCCGCGGCGACGGCCTCTATTTGAACTTGATGCAGGCTGACGAACTGCTGGACATTTTCCACCAGGGGGAGTTCGCCAAAGCCACCTGGGAACAAATTCAAAGCCGTGTTGAACGCGCGGATGCAATCTCCCATCATCTAGAAATTCTCTCTCGCGCCTTCGACATTGAGTCAATCAGGGCGCGCCGGTTGACGGTCGCCGTAGACTGCTGCAACAGTTCCTGCTCGCTTTTGTCTCCGCGCTGGCTCGACGCGCTTGGCTGCAACGTGCTGGCCGTCAACGACGACCCCGCCGCTCCTTTCCCGCACGCACCTGAGCCGGGGCCGCAGACGATGACGCAACTCCGCGCCGTCGTCCTCGCGGGACGCGCGCACGTCGGGTTGGCGCACGACGCGGATGGAGAGCGGCTCGGGCTTGTCACAGAAACCGGCGAGATGCTGTCCGAGGAGGCGACGCTCTGTATCGCGGCGGAGATTCAGTTGAGGCGGGAGGTCGGCGCGGTCGTGACGAACATCTCGACCAGTATGGCAGTCGAGCGCGTGGCCGCGCGACACGGCGCGCACGTTTTGCACACGCCCGTGGGGCAGGCATTCATTTCCGAAGCGATGATCGAAGCTGATGCCGTGATTGGCGGCGAGGGGAGCGGGGGCGTGATCGTCCCGCGCGTGCAGTGGACGCACGACAGCGCGGCGGCAGTCGGCCTCATTCTCGAACACATGGCGCAGACGGGCGAGCCATTGTCCGAGCTGGCCGCCGCGCTTCCGCATTTCACCATGCTCAAGCACAACATGGCGGTCAAGCCCGACCGAATCCACTCGCTCTTGCAGCGTATGCGCGACGAGTTAGAAAGAGAAAGGCTTGACTACGATGAAACCGACGGGATCAAGGTTTCGTGGCCAGACGGCTGGGCGCACGTGCGCGTCTCGAACACGGAGTCGATGATCCGTATCATCGCGGAGGCCGACACTGCGCCGCGCGCGCATGAACTGCTCGACTGGGCACGCGACCGTGTTGTGAAGTAATTGGTGTCTAACTTTGGGCAGACTTCTGAAGAGACAAAGCTCACCTTCTGAATAAACGACGGAGTAAACAACATTGTGATTAAGAATTTTCTATTGGCACTCGTCTTGATTCATACGTCATTCACTGACGCGGGACTACCGATGGAGAGTGAAGTCCGGGCCATCAAAATCGTTGAAGTGCCCGGCTACAGCGAGGGAGTCGTCGTTGACGCTGATGGCGCGGTTTACATCTCAGATGTTTATCACGGCGTCATCTATCGCGTCGGCGCGGACGGCGAAGCAAAGCTGTGGGCTGAGACGGGCGCGCCCAACGGCCATAAGATTCTGCCCGACGGCACACACCTCGTCTGCGACGGCAGCCAGCACGCTGTGCTGCGCCTCGACGCTGCGGGCAAGATTCTAGACAAGGCTGCTTCGGAGTATGACGGCAAGCCCCTGCGCGCACCCAATGACCTGACGCTTGACACGAAGGGCGGATTCTATTTCACAGACCCCGGTGGCTCGAGCCTGCTGAACCCCATTGGCACAGTTCATTACGTTGACGCGCGGGGTAAGACTCATCTCGTCGCGGAGGGGTTGGCGTTTCCGAACGGCATCGCACTTCGGCCAGACGGAAAGACGCTGCTCGTCGGAGAGAGCAACCGCAACCGCATTTTGAGCTACGACCTGATCGCACCAAGCCGTGTCGGACGGATGCGCGTCTTCGCCAATCTCCCCACGAAGGAGGGCGAGCAAATAGCGAACGAGCCTGACGGCATCTGCCTTGACCGCGAAGGCAATCTCTACATCGCGCACTACGGCATGCGACAGGTACAAGTCTTAAGCCCTGAGGGAAAACTCCTGCGCCGATACGAAGCGGGCAATCTCACCACGAGCAACGTGGCCTTCGGCGGCACACGGCTGGATCAACTCTATGTCACAGGCGCGCTCGGCGAAGAGAAGACCACCAGAGGCGGTCTCTTTCGCCTCGACCTGAAAGGCGTGAAGGGACTCAAGATTTTGAGGAAGTGATAGGTGATGGGTAATAGGTGAAAAGCCTGTTCTTTCCTATCACCTATCACCCATCACTTATCACCCTTTTTATGCAAGCGATACCGACTCTCAAAATCAGCATCTCGGGCGTGCGCGGCGTCGTCGGCGAGTCGTTGACGCCGACACTGCTGGTGCGCTTCGCGCAGGCGTTCGGAACCTACACGGGGCCGGGCGTTATCGTCATCGGGCGCGACACGCGCACGTCTGGCGAGATGGTACGGCAAGCGGTCGTGGCTGGCTTACTCTCAAGCGGCTGTCGCGTGGTTGACCTGGACATCTGTCCCGTCCCGACCGTGCAACTGCTGGTGCGCCAGAGGAGAGCGCGCGGCGGCATCTGTATCACGGCCAGCCACAACCCGGCTGAATGGAACGCCCTGAAATTCATCAACTCCGCCGGACTCTTCCTCGCCGACGCGCAGGCCCGACAGCTTCTGGACATTTATCATCAGGGCGAATACAGGAAGGTCGCGGGCCTTGAGATGCGATCCGTAGAGCCGTCAGCCGGGGCAATCGATCTGCACATCAAGACCATACTGGACGCACTCGGCCTATTACCCCGTGGGCCGCAGGGCGCGCGCAGACTTCGGGTGGCGATTGATTCGTGCAACGGGGCAGGTTCTGTCGTCGCGCCGCGTCTGCTTGAAGCGCTCGGCGTCGAGGTCGTGACCTTAAACGTAACCCCGGACGGTCTCTTTCCGCGCGGCGCAGAGCCAATCGAGGAGAACCTCGGCGCTCTCTGCGCTGCCGTAAGAGAATATGGTTGCGATGTAGGGTTCGCGCAAGACATGGATGCCGATCGTCTGGCAATCGTCTCTGAGCGCGGGCTTGCGATTGGCGAGGAGTACACGCTGGTGCTTGCGGCGCGGTATGTGTTGGGCCGCGAGCGCGGCCCCATTGTGGCGAACCTTTCGACGACGAGCGCGCTCGACGCGGTGGCCGCGCGGTTCGACTGCCCCATTTACCGCTCAAAGATCGGCGAGGCTAATGTGGCCGAGGAGATGTTGCGCCGAGGCGCAATCATCGGCGGCGAGGGCAACGGCGGCGTCATCTACCCACGTATCAACTTCGCGCGCGATAGCCTGGTCGGGATGGCGCTCGTCCTACACCTGCTCGCCGAGACGAATCAAACGATCTCGGAGTTAATCAATGATTTGCCGCGCTCCCACATGATTAAGGAGAAGTTGGCCTGCCGCTCTGACAAAATTCGCGCAGTGTTGAGGATGGTCAGGGATGAGTACGCACGACTGCCGATGGATTTGCGCGACGGCGTTAAGGTAACGACGCCCGACGGCTGGTTCCTCGTGCGCGGCTCGAATACCGAACCCATCATCCGTATCGTCGCGGAGGCGAAAGACCAGGAGAGAGCAAGCGGCATGATCGAGGACGTGAAGGGGCGCGTGCGCGCCTGCCTGGATGCCTGAAGGCGGTAATCTTTTAACGGACTGATGAAATCGGTCGAGAGGAAACGATGGAGGCGTTGAGCGCGGAGCAAGGAGGGACGCAGACGGCGGGCCGCATGGCCTCGCTCGACGTTTTTCGTGGGTTAACCATCGCCGGGATGATCCTCGTCAACAACCCCGGCTCCTGGGAGGCGATTTATTCGCCGCTGGAACACGCCGCGTGGCACGGCTGGACGCCGACCGATCTCATCTTTCCCTTCTTCCTCTTCATCGTCGGCGTCTCCATCACGCTCGCGCTCGGTTGGCGCAATGATAGCGGTGGCCCGAAGCGCGACCTCTACCTGAAGATCATTCGACGCTCTCTCATCATCTTCGGACTCGGACTCTTCCTCGCGGGCTTTCCCCGCTACGACCTCTCAACCTTGCGTATCCCCGGCGTCCTCCAACGCATCGCGGTCTGCTACCTCATCGCCTCGGTGATTTTCTTAAACACTAAGTGGCGGACGCAGGCAGTTATAGCGGCTTCGCTCCTGCTGCTTTACTGGGCGGCGATGGTCTTGATTCCTGTGCCCGGTTTCGGCGCAGGTGATCTGAGCATGGAGGGGAACATCGCGGCCTATGTTGACCGGACGCTGTTCGGGCGGCACATCTGGAAACCTCTCTACGACCCGGAGGGGATACTGAGCACGTTGCCTGCGATTGCGACGACGCTCGCGGGCGTACTCACGGGCCAGTGGCTGCGGCTGCGCCGGTCGGAGATGGAGAAAGTCGCAGGGATGTTCGTTGTGGGCGCGAGTCTTGTCGTTGCTGGCTGGGCGTGGGGCTTCTGGTTTCCCATCAACAAGGCGCTGTGGACGAGTTCTTACGTCCTCTTGACGGCTGGCTTAGGTCTTCAACTACTGGCCATTTGCTTCTGGCTCGTTGACATAAAGGGCGTGCGACGATGGGCGAAGCCCTTCCTCATCTTCGGCACGAATGCGCTCGCCATCTATTTCCTCTCGGAACTTTTCTCGCGCCTCATCTCGCTCGTCACGTTCACACGCGCCGACGATAGCCGAGTGGATTTACAAACCTTCGTCTACGAACACCTGTTCGCATCGTGGGCATCGCCCAAGTGCGCCTCGCTCCTGTTCGCCATCTGCATGGTGCTGCTCTGGCTCGGCGTGGCGGCTATTCTGTACCGCAAGCGAATTTTCATCAAAGTATAAAAGACACTAGTCAATTACGTTGCCCTCAAGCGGATGCTGACACTTGCACTCCGGCGTAGTTGCACAACGCAATTATGGTGAGGTTTTTGACTCGGCAGGGATTTAATTTTTCCATTTCCGGGGATTTGATTCTTCACATTGAAGGATTTGATTTTCCCGGAGAAAAGCCCGTAAACACGGGCTTTTTTGTTTGCGAGCGCTCGTCGCTGGAACATGGGACGTTTCCCGCCTTATGGGCAGAGTTATGGAATCGTCTTTAAAAAGTATTGACGAAGGATAGGAATGTGCTAGATTCTGCGGCGCAACGAGCGTCATTAACAACGGCTATTTCGCATATGTGGCGGCGTTGCACCGACTTCTTGTTACATCAGAGGCTCTCAGTTCATCAGGCATAAATTTTAAGCAGTAGTTCACGAACAACCTCGCACGCAAAAACGCCTGACCGTTTTGGATTGAATGCCTATCTAAATAAAAAAGGAGACAAGCAAATGGCTGCACCCGTACCTCCCACGGCAAACGGAAAAGATGGCATCCTCGCCGTGATGCAGAAGCTTTTCGATGATTCCCGGGTCGTCAAAAGCGCGCATTTTATCGCGGCACAGCGTAAGAATAGAAATGCGAAGATCATTGGCGTCATTGTGATAGTGCTTAACGTCTTAATTGGTTCCGGCTTGATTGAGGAAGTCGTTGAAGTTCCAAGCAGGATCACAACCGTTATTAAGGCGCTATCCTTCCTGGCCGCCGCTTTAGCAGGCATCCAGACTTTCTTTAATTTCCAAAAAGAGGTCGAATGTCACACGAACGCCGGAGATGTCTACAGCAGTATTAATCACCGGCTCGGCCTGCTTATGGCTGAATATCAGGACCAACCGGCGAACCGCCCCGCTTTAGTCACCGACTTCAAAGCGTTAAATACTGAATATTTGAAAGCAAATGACGAAGGCAGAGGATGTGTCCCGACAGACAGTGATTACAAAAAAGCCCGTGCGGGGATTGAGGCAAGAAAGGGGCGTTAGGAGAACTCAGGGGGCTGAACGTGTCCACTTCTGGCCAGGTATTATCACGGCTTCAAGCGCAATCCTGATTGCCCCCCGAAGGCATTAAAACAAGCCAAAGACCTCGCCGCACAACAACTGAGGGACCGGAACAGGATGAGTTCTTCGGATAGAGATTCGAGGATCAAGCTATTTCTCAGCTTCGGGTATGTCTATACCGATAGCTCTTAAAAACTCTTCAGGGCTTTCGCCGCCGATCATTGCAAAGACAAAATCATTCGCAAGCGCCTCCTGCTTTTTTGCACCTTTCTCTTCAATGATAACGTGTTCTTTGTGAACCTCTGTGATCACTGTCCGAAAGCGGATTTTGATTTTGCCCTCGTCTTTGCATTTGTAAACCTGTTGTTTGTTTCTGAACTTTACGTCCTTGCCAAAATCGCTGCGAACTAACATGGTCACGTCGTTAATTTCCCCCGGAGGAAGAAACTCAAGCTGATCGCCTTTGCGGCGCGCGACGAGACTCACCGCCGTTTCAATCGCGGAGTTGCCGCCGCCAACGACAATCAACTTGCAGTTTCTGAACTCCTCCGGCCTGGATAACCTGTCCATAACCTTTTTAACGGGCTTGCCGTCGCGCATAATCTCCAGGCCTTCACCGAGTAAATTCCCTTCCGGGTTGCGCAGTTTCATGGCTGCGCCGCGAAGCCCGATGGCGAGCACGACCCTGCGCGCCAGATATGTCCTTTTTTCCTTCTCCGCCCCTCTCTCAGTGCTGACGGTGAAGTAATCGCCGTCCTCAGCCCTCTTAACTTCCGTGCATACTTCCCCTTCGTTAATAACATTGGTTGTTGCAATGTCTGGACTCTGGCCGCTGCGCTCCATTTTATTGATCTTGATGCAATTCTCTTCGAGAGTGTTAATCCAAGACTCCAGAATGTTTTCGCGCCGATCCCCGGCGCTTTTCATCAGGAGACTGGAACTCGTTTGCATATCCTCAGGTTTGAACTCGATATGTTTGTTGCTCGGGTATCCTTCGATTGCCGACAGCACACTGTGCTGCTCAAGGCCCACGAATTCCAGGTTCTGTTGTTTTGCCGCCAGCGCGGCTGACAGCCCCGCTGGCCCAATACCAATGATGATCAGGGGCAGCTTGGCCTTTAGCTCCGGCGGAGCTACTTTTAAGTCGTCCAGGATGTGCCGGATGACTTCTACTCCCTCTTTGACGGCGTTCCTGATGAGCGGTGTGCCGGACACATCACCAATGACGTAACATCCCTGTACGTCCTCGGTCATATATTTATCATTACGCGGCGGCTTGGGTAGAGTTTTAACCTCTTTCGTCGAGTTGATGATGATGCAGGCTTTCGGACTGGTGGGGCAGATGGCCTCGCAAGACGTATCCTCCATGCATAAATCACCCCTGATGACGTTGGCGACAAATCGCTTCTTACCCTCAACTTCTATCTCCGCCATCGTCAGCACGTCGTGCGGACAAGCCTCGACACAGGCATTGCAGGCGATGCAGTGTGCATCAATGATAAATGGATGTGGATACTCCGGCCCATTTGGGTCGTACTTCTCCCGGCGTAGCCTGGCGTCTTCTTTTCTCTTCCGAAGTTCCGGCGAGTCCGGCGGCGCTGGTTTTTCGAGCAAGCGGTGCGCTCGTGCTGCGGTACGTTGCGCGAATAGTAATCCCAACATGAGAAGCAACAAAAGAATCCCCAGCCACCCATACCAGGGCAAACCACCGACATAAGCGGCGCTCTGATTGTTGACAGGAGCCAGTTGGTTAATCGCCAGCAGCAATAGCAACAGACCGATGAGGATTAACAGGTGCGACTTTCTCATAGTTTGCGAATCCCAAATTTAGACGGGATTAACAAGATGGGCAGGATAAGAAAGACAACTTCAAGATAATTCAACCTGCCTTCTCTTCTTAATCTTGATAATCCTGTTAATCCTGCCCATTCCTTTTATGCTTATTTCGCCGTCACGCTCTCATGCCAGTTCGGCGGAAGCGGCGCGTCGGCAAACAGCGCCGGTCGCCAGTGCGTGTCGTGGATGTGCTGAACATGGCAGGAGGTGCAACTGATTTTCCCGGCTGAACGAGCGGAGCGCGATGCAGGCTCGAAGATTTGTTCGTTGTGACAGCGGAGGCAGGTCGTGCGCGGCGTCTGGCGGTCAACCGGGATAAACGATCTATGACAACTCGAACAGGAGATGACTCTCGTGTTGTCGCCCGCGTCTTCGTCCCTGATGCCTTCGATGCTGGCGATGGAGCGAACACGGTAAAGGTGCAAAGCATGAAACTGCTTGTTGCGCCACTGCTGCTCGGTGTCGGTGGAGCGACGCAGTTTCCCTACTTCAGGCTTCAAAGCAAGCTCTTCATCATCCAACCCCTTCCAGACCCATTGGCCTCCCACTACGGGGTAGCCGAACTCCGTCGCCGGATGGGGCGTCTTCATCTGCACTCCGTTGGAGACGCGGCCATCGGTGTGGCAGTCAGCGCACATTTTCAGCGCAGCCTCGCGTGGGCTGAAATCTATTCCACGATGCTCTGCATGACAGGTGATGCACTTGATGTCGCTCGTCCTGTGGGCCAGTGTGATCGTGGAACTGAATCCTGCGGCTTGATGGCAGGAAGCGCAGTTGTCGTTAATGCTGGCCTGCTGATTGTGACAGGTCATGCACGAACCAGCATTCGTGTGCCGGGCCATCTCTGGCGCAAAGGCGAGTGTCGTGCGCGTGTGTACTTCTGAAATGGGTCTTGGTGAAAAGGCGGAGGGATACCACTCGGTTGCAGCCCAGAGCAGCGCCCCGACAATGATTGACGACCAGATGAAGGTGGAAACAGGCCAGGGGCGCACGAGGTCGGAGGTTGACTCCCAGTAGAACCGCGCTTTACCGGCAGGGCGCGGTTGCCGCTGCGGGTGAAGAGGCGTGTCGGGAGCAGTCTTGGTGCGCGTGCGCTTTGCCCAGAATAGTTCGAGCGAGTGCGCGACTTCCGGTGAAGCCGGGCGGGTTTCAGTTGCGCTCGCTTGCCGCACAACCGGAGGCGTATCGGGGCGCGTCTGTGCGTCGGCAATGTTGAAGCCGGGCTGCTGCGAGACTGTGAGGCCCAGCGCCTTGTCCGCCTGACTTATCTCCAGAAAGAACGGCCCGATTTGTAGCACATCGCCATCTGCGAGCGCCTCCGGCTCGCCGAAGACGATTAATCTGCCGTTCAGAGTAGTCGAGTTTGATGGGCTGAGATCGGTGACATAGAAACGCCCGTCAATCTCTCTCAGACCCACATGAAGACTTGAGACGGAAGGATGATTCAGCCAGAGTTCACACCCCTGCCAGTTCCCAATGCGAAGCCCTTCAACATAGACTTCTTTCGGGTCGTTCAACGTCTCCTGACGGATGATAAGGTAACGACTCTTCTGTTCCTCCATCAGATATAGCCTCACGCGCGAAGTGTTCTGTCGCTTGCCTGACTGTCGGCTAACGCCCGGCTAAAGAGAAGACCTGAACGATGTGCCCGACCATTAGCACCAGCATGATCGAAGTTGAAACGACGTGCGGCGCGAGCCAGAGTTTGAGCAAGCGGTGCAGGAAGATGAGAGATTCGACGCGTCTCAGGGTAGCCATTGTTTCGACCGCTTCAATAAGTGTGCGGCGTGACGACGAACTCAGCTTCAAGCGGTCGGCCTCCACTTTGAACTCAGCGCGCGCATCGGCCAGCAGCCGACTCAATTCCACCGGATGCAGACATTGATTAAACAGGTAGCCTAAAGAAAGCAGCCGCTTCCGAACCTTCTTTTCGATGACCTCTTTCAATTTCTCGTCGCTGATGTCAATTGATTCAAGGTCCTCGCGTAGTTCTTTGCGGCGCACCAGCAGATCGTCGAGCAGCAGCGGGTCTCCTTCGATGTCCGTCAGGAGACGCGGAACATATCTGTAACAGAGGATGCCGACCAGCCCGGACAGGATAGCCAGATCAAAAGAAATCATCAGCAGCGACGTGAGCAGTCCGCCGGAATGCCACCCGCCGTGTACCAGCAGCACGATGCAGGTAAGTGCTCCCAGATAGATATGCGCCAGCAACCAGTAGCGCAGCGGCCCACGCCGTTTTTTGTAGACCTGCTTCCGCGCGAGATAGAGCATCTCTCCGAGGATGCCGACGCCTCCGGCTATTCCTGTAATCCAGCGAACACTCACTAGCGTTCGCCCAAGCGGTTCGTCCAGGCCATAGCGACCCGCCGCCCACAATGCCGCCAGAGCGAAAATGATGACAGCCAGCACCCCACCGCGATGCCAATGCTTTGCGACTTTATCCTCTATGTGAATGTTGCGACTGATGGCGTGTGTCTGGTCGCGGTAGATAGTGCCAATCACATTTTTGGTTTCACTAAAATAATCGCGTGGATTAACCCGCAGGAGAGCGCCGGTCGGGCAGTTTTCCTGGCACGAATAAGCCTGTGTGGTCTTGCTCGAAGGATTAAGTCCTGTGCCAGCGCAGAGATTACATTTAACGGCCAGAAGGTCATCATCCCGCTGGACCGAAGGAGGTATTTCTTGCGGAGTGATTCTCAGGAAATCCTTTGCTCTGCCAAACCAGCCGGACGGACGCGGCGGCTCGGCGGGAATCATCGAGATGGCGTTGTACGGACATTGCGTCGCACAATCGCCACAGCCGATACAGGTCTTTGAATTAATATCTATTTGTCCGCCTGCGAAGCGACCAATCGCGCCTGTGGGGCAACCGGTCAGGCATTCCGGGTCCTGACAATGCAGGCAGACCGAAGGTGCTAAAACGTGCTGAATCTTTTCACTCTGCAACTTCACCGGACGTTCGATGTGTATACCCCGCCGCAGAAGACGCGACTGCCCATGAACTTTATGACAAGCCAGCGAGCAGTTGCCGCAGCGGATACATAAGTCCATATCCATGACGAGCAGGTTTGTGCCGTCAACGATTCCGGTTGTAATCTCTTTCTGCACCGCCGCCGCCGCCCTCTTATCCAGCACGGGTTCGAGAATCTTTTCTTCGTCCACTTCCGAAAAATTCGAGAATTGCTCTTTGAGGATTTTGCGTAGCTCAGGATGAGCGTGCAGTCTTTCGACGGGAATCTCCAGCAACTCAGTGCGTGCCTGTATGACGACCGCGTACTGCCACTCTGCGTCTCCTTTATCGAACACCTCTAAGCCGAAACAGTTCCCTGCTCCGAGAAAACGCTTGTTCGATTGATCGGTCTGTCCTTCTACCACTTCAATCTCGCTCAAGCCGGATGGAACGTCGCACACCACCTCGACCCAGCCTTTATTGATAAAGTAAATATTGGTGATTGGCTGACCTTCACGAAGGAGAACGTGCGGCCTGCCGTAAACTCTAAACCGGGCGATGTTTTTCAGCATCTCAAGCAGGTCGTCATCAAACGCGCCTGAACTTGCTTCTCGCAAAGTGCCAAGCGTTACGTCCAGACTATGCTGCCGATACTGTTCATCAAAAGCTCTTGCGAAGTTCGGCAATTTGCGTAAGAGCCGCAAGGCGGGTCTCTGAAGCTCAAGCACTTTCGCCGTAGAGCCTTCGGGGACGACGACCGTCCTGCTGCGCTGATCTCCTTCGACGATGGCCATCTCGCCGAATATGTCTTCATGCTTCATGACACGCTCAATCCCCTCTTGATCTTCTCTCTTAACCACCAAATCGCCATCAATCAAAACGTAAAAGCTGCTGGCCGCCCACTGACCCGCACAGATGACCTCTGCGCCGGACTCATAAACCCAGAGCCGCGCATAAGGGCCGACCTTTCCGCCTTCGTAGGTGCGCCCGTAGACGATCACCTCCAGATCGAGTTCGTATTTGTAATGCTCGCCCCGCTTCTCGATTAGCTCGGAGAGGATCGGCACATCTTCTATGATCTTGAGGATGGCGCTATGGTCTTCGATTTCACGTTGTTTCTCTTTGGCCTGGGTTGACATAGGTCTTTATCACCCGATTCAGAAACAATGAGGCAAGCGCAGCGAAGCGCAAACGATGCCACTCACTTCTTTTGATTGCGTAATAGAACGCGGCGAGAACCGGCAGCGCCCGTGAAGACTGCGCTCAAGGGGAGAAGGCCGAGGCTTCTCAAAGGATAAAGAATTGCCACGTGAGGAACTCCACGATGCAAGTTGTTATTGCTTTCTTAGAATACAAGACACCATGACTTTACCTGTCGGGCGAGGTTTAGTAATGACTTACGGTGGGGCGGTCTCAAACAGTGCGGACGCCATCTGCTCAACCAGAGATTTAGCTTCGGAACTTGTCAACAAGTGATGATGGTTGCTCGAAGCGGCGCTACTTTAAACCATTTGAGCTTTAGCTGCAATTATAATCGCAATTCGCCATTCGCAGATGAAGGCAGGTGGGGTAAGTAGTGGTTCAAATTCAAATCGAATGTGCGCCAGGATGAGGTTCACCACAGAGACGCAGAGAACACGGAGGATGCACGGAGATTTGAATTACTCTTTGTCCTCTGTGGTGAATCTCAATCTCCCCTTACATTCTGTTCAAACTGCACCACTACCGATGGATAAACTCAACTCTTCGGAATCGAAATGCCGATTGACTCCAGAAATCTTGTCGGTCGGTCGCCGCCGATGAGGGCAAAGATATAGTCGTTCTCAATTCTGCCTTTCTCTTCTTTCGTGAGCGCGTCCATCAGGACGACTTCACGGTCGCTGATCTCCTTGATGGCTGCGCCGAAGTAAACCTTGATCTTGTCCTCGTCTATGCACTGGTAAGCCTGAAGCTTGTTGCCGAACTTCAAATCGTTCTTGAAGTCGCTACGCACGACCAGCGTGACCTCGTTGATCTCGTCTGGAGGACGAAACTCTATCTGGTCGCCAACGCGTCGCGCCACCAGATCAACCGCCGCTTCGACCGCCGAGTTGCCGCCGCCGACGATCAGGACTTTCCGGTGCCTGAATTCCTCTGGATTAGAGAGCTTGTAAAGCACCTTATCTTCCGCCCGCCCGTTGCGCGTGATCTTCATCTCCTCGCCGGGAACATTCAGTTTCATCGGCGTGCCGCGATTGCCGATGGCGATGACGACGCGCCGCGCTTTGTACGTGACCGCCTCGCGTTTTATTCCCTTCTCCGTTCGGATGGTGAAATAGTCGCCGTCTTCGGCGCGCTTGATCTCTTTGCAGCTTTCGCTTTCGTTGATCGTCACGCCCGACTTCGTCATCGTGCCGAGCCAGTTTTCCAGAATGCTCTCGCGCTGTTCGCCGACGCCCGCGACCATAATGCCGCCGCGCGATTCCATCGTGTCGGGCTTGAAGAAAATGTATTTATTTTTCGGATACGCCTCAATCGTCGCCAGCACCCTGTCCTGCTCGATGCCGACGTAACGAAGATTGTACTGGCGCGCGACGACTGCCGCCGAGAGTCCTGCCGGGCCGATGCCGATGATCGCCACGTCGTAATCGGCTTTCGGCTCAGACGGCGCTTCAATCAATTCGCCCGCGATGCGCTTGATGACATCCGCGCCTTCGTTCGCAGCGTTCTTGATGAGCGGTGTCCCCGAAACGTCGCCGATGATGTAGCAGCCGGGAACGTTCGTCATGAACCTTTCGTCGCGCGTCGGCACAGGACGCGGGCGGATGATCTTCGTGGTGTTGACGACGATGCAGGCTTTGGGATTAACCGGGCACTCGACCTGGCAAGAGGTGTCTTCGGCGCACTGGTCGCGCGCGACAGGCACGGCCAGATTATCAACCATCGCCAGCACATCATGCGGGCAGGCGTCAACGCAGGCATGACAGCCGATGCAGCGATCCGTGATGATGACCGGGTGTGGATAGTCAGGCCCGTCGTGGTCGAATTTTTCGAGCAACTCCGGCGACAATTGCACGCCTTGCTGATCGCCACTCGTCTCTTTCGCCACCCGTTCTTCGAGCAACCGGCGCGCATGCCATCCATCCCTGATCGCAAACGCGACGGCGACGATGAAAAGAAACACGCCGATGCCCGCCCAGCCATACCAGGGCAGGCCACCGGCAAAACTTTTGAGGAAAGCAGTGTCGGAGGTCGTCTGGTTAATCGCCAGCAACAACACCAGCAGCGCGATGACGATGAGCAGTTGCGACTTTCTCATAACTTGCGAATCTCAAATTTAGACAGGATTAACAAGATGGACAGGATAAAGGGAAGAACTATCAATCTACTTCTTCATCTTGTCTTGTCTTCTTAATCTTGCTAATCCTGTTAATCCTGTCCATTCCTTTTATGCTTATTTCGGCGTCACACTCTCATGCCAGTTCGGTGGAAGCGGCTCGTCAATTAGCAAAGCCGGTCGCCAGTGCGTGTCGCGGATGTGCTGAACGTGGCAGGAGGTGCAGCTAATCGTTGCGGCGGCTCTCACGGAGCGCGAAGTCGGCTCGAAGAGCTGGCCGTTGTGGCAACGGTTACAGGTTGAGCGCGGAGTCACACGATCAAGCGGAATTTGAGACCTGTGACAGCTTGAGCATGAAATGACTCTCATGCCATCGCCTGCATCTTCGTCCTGAATACCCTGAATGCTGGCGATGGCGCGGACGCGGTAAAGGTGCAGCGCGTGAAACTGTTTATTGCGCCACTGCTGCTCGGTGTCTGTGGGGCGGCGCAGCTTTGCCAGTTTGGGCTTCAAGGCAAGCTCGTCCGCGTCCAATCCCTTCCAGACCCACTGGCCGTTGATAACCGGATAGCCGAACGTCCCGCCATGCGGTGTGCCGACTTTCTTCCCGTTATAGAGTTTCTTGTTGTTGTCGTTATGGCAGACGGTGCAGGCATCGAGCGCGGCGTTCATCGGCCTGAACTCCGTCCCGCGATGTTCCGTGTGGCAGACCGTACAGGTGATACCCGCCTGCGTGTGCGCCTTCATGGTGGTGGCGACGAAGCTTTCGGTTTGATGACAGGCGGCGCAGTTGGCCTCCATCCGCGCGCGATTCTCCCCACTCACGCCGATGGCATGACAGGTCGTGCAGGAGTTGCTGTTCGGCTCTTTCGCAATCGGCGGCACTAAGGTGAAGTGCGCGCGCGCGTGCGGAGCAGAGACGAGTTCGGGAGAGAAGGCGTCTTTGAATTTGAAGGCGGCAAAGGCTGAGAGCGCGCCGACGACAATGATGCCCCAGACGAACACGGAGACAGGCCAGGGACGAACCAGATCGCGTGTCGGCGTCCAGTTAAACCGCTCCTTGCCCAGACGCGGCGGGTTGTGCGGGTGCAGGGGCGACTGGCGTCCGGCCTTTTCGCGCGTGCGTTTGTCCCAGAAAACCTTGAGCGCGCCCGCGACATCGCGTGGAACGAATTCGACCGTGGTTTCTTCCTGCTGTTGTTGGACGGCTTCCGTCTCGCGCGCCTCTATGTCGCCGACGGTGAGCGCGAACTGATGCGAGACGCGAATCTTGAGCAGACGCTCCTCCGCCTGCTCGATGAGGAGGAAGAAGGGGCCAATGCTGATCTGGTCGCCGGAGGCCACCGCCTCGGTTTCGTCAAACGCGATGAGCCTGCCGTTGAGCGTTGTCGCGTTCGACCCCGAAAGATTGATAATGTAGAAACGCCTGCCGACCCGGTTGATTCCGGCGTGCAGGCGCGAGACCGTCGGGTGATTCAGCACGAGGTCGCAATCGTTCTGGCGACCGATACGCAAGCCTTCGGTGACCAGCGTCTTCGCATCCTCCGCGCGATCCTCGCGCGTGATGATGAACGTGCTTTGTCGTAGCTCTAAGCCCATATTTATAAGTGATGGGTGATAAGTGATAGGTGACAAGAGAAAACAGGTTCTTTCTTATCACCTATCACCTATTACCTATGACTGCTTCTACCTCACCGTGAAGAAAATCACCTGAACGATGTGGACACCCATCAGCGCCAGCATGATTGATGTCGAGACGACGTGTGGCGCGAGCCAGAGCTTGAGCAACTGGTGCAGGTAGATGAGCGCGTCCACGCGGCGCAAGGTGACGGTCGCTTCGACCACATCCATCAACAGACGGCGCGCGTCCGAATCAGTCAAGCGCTCGGCGTCTTCCTTAAATTCCTCGCGCGCTTCGGCCAGCATTCTTGTCAAATCCTCGCGCCGGACGTATTGCCGCACGAGATAACGAAACGAAAGAAAACGCTTGCGGATTTTCCGCTTCAAGAGATCGCGCAGTTCCGGGTTGCTCAGATCAATTCGCGCCAGAGTTTCGCGCAGTTCCTCGCGCCGGTCGCGCAAATCTTCTATCAGGAGCGGGTCGCCTTCGATGCTCGTCATAATACGCGGCACGATGAGGTAACAGGCGATGCCGAAGAGTCCTGAGACGATGACCAGATCAAACGAGACCATCAGCAGCGACGTGAGCAATCCGCCCGAATCTCGCCCACCGTGAAGCAGAAGCAGAATGCCCGCGATTAAGCCTAAGTAAACGTGCGCCAGCATCCAGTAGCGCAGAGGGCCTGCGCGCCGCCTGTAAATTTGTTTGCGCGCCGGATAGACCATGACGGCGGCGATGCCGACGAGACCGACTATTCCGGTGACCCAGCGCACCGTCAGCCATGTTTCGCCCAGATGCCCGTCGAGCGTATATTTGCGCGCCGCCCACAGCGTCACGAGCGTAATCGCAATCGTCGCCGCGACGCCGAAGATGTGCCAGAGCCGCGCAGGAATGTCGCGCTTATGAATGTTGCGCCCGATGGCGTGTGTCTGATCCTGAAAGACGATCCCGATGGCATTCTTCGCTTCACTGAAATACTCGCGCGGGTTGACGCGCACGAGCGCACCCGTCGGGCAATTCTCCTGGCAGGAGTAGGCATGTTTCTTTGCATTGGGCGGATTGAGCGGCGTGTTCTCGCAGAGATTACACTTGACGGCCAGCAGGTTATCCCTGTCCGTCACAGCTTGTGGCAAGGCTGGACGCGCGAGACTGAACCAGCTTTTGACTCGGGCGCCAAACTTCGGAGGCAACGGCACAGCCGCTTTACGCGGAACCATCGAGATGGCGTTGTACGGACACTGCGTCGCGCAATCGCCGCAGCCGATGCAGGTCTTCGGATTAATGTCTATCTGGCCTTCGACAAAGCGCCCGATGGCTCCGGTCGGACATCCGGTCAAACATTCAGGGTCCTGACAGTGCAGACAGACTGAAGGCGAAAGGACATGTTGAATAGATTTACTCGCGGGCTTCACGGGGCGCGCGATGTGTATGCCGCGCCTGAGAAGTCGAGAGCGCCCGTGAACCTTGTGGCAGGCGAGCGAGCAATTGCCGCAGCGGATGCAGAGGTCCATATCCATGACGAGCAGGTTTGTGCCGTCAACGATGCCCGTTGTGATTTCACGTCCGGCGGCGGCGATGACGCGGCGGTCTGCGGGAGGCTCAGGCGGGTGATCGTCCCATTGCGAGAACTTTGAAAATTCTTTCAGCACCGCTTCGCGCAAACCCGGATTGGCGCGCAGGCGCGCGATGGAAACTTCCAGCACCTCGGTTCGCGCCATGATCGTCGCCGAAAATTTCCAGACGCTTTTATCTTCGGTGCTGAGGGCTTCGAGGCCGAGACAATTGCCCGCGCCGAGGAAATCTACGCCGACATCCTTGCCGAGTTCCAGCACCATGTCGGCCTGCGTCGGATTGGCCAGCCCGCGCACGCGCCGCACCCAGCCGTTCATCACGAAGACGAGCCGGTTGAGCGGATCATTTTCCTGACAAAGCACATGGTTCTTGCCGTAAACCGTGAACCGCGCGGCATCGCCCAGTTGTTTTAACAACTCAGGACTGAAAGCATCTTTGGTCGCTTCTTCGACTTCCAGCAGCGTGCGGTCAAGCCCGTACTTGCGATACGAGACATCGAGCATGTGGCCGAACTTTTTGAGCTTTCTGAGCAGGCGCAGGGCCGGGCGCTGGATTTCTATGACACGCGCCTGGCGTTCGAGCGGGACGGTGATGGTGGCATTACGCGGCTGCCCCGCAAGCACGCTGCGCTCGCCGAAAGTCGTTCCCGGTTGAAGCTCCGCAACCTTCCGGGTCGCTCCTTCATCGTCGGTGACGAAAACATCCAGTTGGCCGTCAACCATCGTGTAGAGCGTGTTACCTCCCCAATCGCCCTGACGAATGACGTTCTCGCCCGCTTCGTAGACGAGCAGCCGCGCGTAAGGGCCAACCTTCTTGCCCGTGTAGTTGCGCCCGTAGACGATGACTTCCAGATCAAGTTCATACTTGAAATGGCCTTTCTCCATCTCGATCAGCTCAGAGATGCTGTCAACGCTGCGGATGGCTTCGAGAATCTGTCCGTGATGTGTAATCTCGCGCGGCATAAAAAGTGTTCGGATGTTTTCAGGGAAATCGCCGAGACCATTTCGGTCGCGGGCAAGTGACGGCGATCAATTGTGGAGACACGCAGCTTTATGCTCGCCGCTCACTTTACCACCGATTATTGGAAAACTAAACGGATAGGAATTTGAGTTTGAATTTATTCAGAACGATTTTGATTTTCAGAATATGAGCGAGGAAAGCGAGAGCCGCCGCTTTTGGTTTTTATTGAGGTACGCGAAGCTTGCGGGCGTCTCTATGGATGTTTTGATTGACGATAAATTGAAGCTTCTGAAATAACAGGCAAAGCAAGGGCGGAGACTTCCCGTGCGCAGGCCATCCCACGACACGGGAAGCATCGCCAACCGATCCCAACGACCGGCAACTCGATCTTACACGGTGATCGCTACCGCTTGGCTCCAAGTCCCACCAGGGGGCAGGTTCGCCCCGCCACTGACCGTAATGGGAGCCCCGGTTGCGGGGGTGAGGATGACTGTGAAAGCAGAAGGACCGCCCCAGTTGATTCCGAGTACGGTCAGGGTGTAATTGCCTGCCGCCAGAATCGACTGTGGGACGACCACGTAGTTTACCGGATTGTTGAATCCAGACTTGAGGTGGCAGATTTCCGAGCTGCCAGCGGGGGTTGATGCGATGAGGTAGAGTTCGTTGTCGGTAGCTGTAACTTGAATCTTTACGATTTTAGCCATGGGTGTTCCTTCTTTCTGAGTTGAGGGAAGCTATAGGTAGCTTCGTTTAGGTGTGAGTACCTGGACTGGGAGCACTCTGGAGTTTTGGCAGTGGGTCATTTTCACTGTTGAACAAATAAAGATAAGTTGTGATTGAACATGAGACGCCACGATTTCTGGTGCTCATTCAGTTGCAAGGGTCAGCGTGAGGCTAATAACAAAGACCTTATTAGCAGGGTGCGAGGAGTCGCACCTGTACACACGGCAATACTCATACCAGTCACGATGCCCAGATCATCCTGGCTTTTTTAGGCGAAAAAGAGGCCTTAGTTTCCAGTAGAATTACAAAGTGTAGACAAAGGAAGACAGATTTGAACGGCAGGTGAATACTTCTGTTGACTCCTACTCTCTGTTCAACTTTGAAAATGACCTACTACCAGAGTTTGGTAATGTGTCAGTTTGAAGTTAGGACGGTTGAAGCTCTTCTCTCCCGGTAGAAAGCAACAGGGCGTCACCGTCTTTACCCGGCAACGCCCTGCGCTCGGCCATAAAAAAAGCGGAAGTCAATTTCCAAGATTGAAGTCATCGAAGAGATGATTTTTGGCATGGATAGCCACGATGGTGATGATAATCGCCGCTGCAATCACCACGACAATAGCAATCTTCGTCCCCTTAGATAGACTGTTGCTCTGACGGGGTTGATTTTGCGGGTCGGTGACTGAGACCGCCTTACTTGCTCTGGCATCGGCGACGAGTTTTTGGATGTCCGCCTTCAAGCTCCTGCCCGGTTGCGCTTCCTTTTTTACTGCGAGGGCGGAATCAGGCGCATCGCTTACCTCATTCGTTTTAGTATCAGGCAAAGGTTTATTTTGAGCGAAAGCCGAAGTGCCGCCGAGAGTACAAAAGAGCGCGGCAATCAGCACGAGGGTTGCGAATTTCTTGAACATAGATTCTCCTTCGGCATGACGAGCGGTGTAGCTCACCACAGAACACAGATTAATCTTGTATTCATTGTCACGCTTTGGACTGAGGTTGAGAACCCTGCGAGGATTACGCGACGGCTTATATCACTTATCCTGCAAAGCCACAATGTCTTCAGTCTCCATGATGCCTTCACCGCGACAAGGAAGAGACAGGATTAACAGGATTAGCAAGATTAAGAAGAGGCAGGACGAGGAAGCTTGAATCTTTTTCTTTTCATCCTGTCCATCTTGTTAATCCTGTCTATATTCTTATAAACCTCTAAATCTGCTGATCCAACTGCCGAAGAAAACGCGCGTTAGTTAATGTAGGAGAGATGCGAATTCTTTTTCAGGAGTATTTAAGATGGCCGTTGAGCAGATGAACTTATCCATGAGTAGACAAGGCGCTTTCCAGAGCGCCCGCTTTCTCGGAACGCTCGGAATGATTGCCAGCCCGATGCTCTTTGCCGAAGGAATGCTTTATGCCTTTGGCTACGGAGATAGCCCGAACGCACGGTTTATTCCCCTCCTCGGAATTATTTATCTAGCGGGCTGGGCATGTAGTCTGACGGGCATGCGCCAATTGAGAGCGACGGGGCACGGGACACTCCCCACAGCGGTCTTCATCCTGCAACTCCTGGGATTGTTTCTGGCCTTCCTCTTCAACGTGCAGGAGATGACGGGAGCGAACCCGGACACTCTTTTCTTCCGAATCACGGACCTGGCATGGCCCGTGAGCCACGTCTTCATGCTGGTGGTGGGCCTGCTCGTGCTGAAGGCTAAAGTGTGGCGCGGGTGGCGAAGCGTCGTGCCCTTTTTGTGCGGGCTGGCGTTGCCTGCATTTTTCGCCGCCAGCGCAATTGTAGACAGAGGAGTCGCGGGCTTCCTCTTCGGCAGTCTCACAGCCGCTGCCTTCATGCTGCTGGGCTATACGGTTTGCACAAGCAGCCGGGCAGCAGCTTAAAAACTGTCAGCGCTCTATCGAGCGGCGGTTTGACCTCTCGCCGTTAACAGTGAGACGATTGACGCCGAGCAACAAGCAATCATCGAATTGACCGGGAGGTTGAACCAAGTGGAAATTGATAAGGATAAGATTGTTACGCAGGAAGAGACTGGCGAGCCTGCGCCCATTGACCAAATTGAAGAGCGCGTCGAAGCCGAGATGAAAGAGATCGAAGGCAACGCCAAGGAGCGCGTCGCGCAGGGCTTGCAGGACAAGGAACTCGAACGCGAAGCGCAAGAGCTAAAAGAAGAGGGCGAGCGGGGGTTGGACGAAGCCAAAGAAAACTAATACCAAGCTGCAAACAAAAGAGAGGAAGGAGATGAACCACGAATTAACACTAAAGTTCACGAAGGACTCTTTCTTCGTGCTGCTTCGTGTCAGTTAGTGGTTTCTCTTCCTTCCTCTCTTTTGTCTGCATACGCCCGGTTGAAAGCCCCTCAATATTGGCTCATGGAACAATCGTGACGGTGACTATTTGTGATAATGCACTGCCCCCACGATTATCCGTGGCTCGCGCCTGAATGCTGTACCTCGTTGTGCGTCGCAGAGACACCCGCCAGCTATATTTATAAGCCCCGTCCGTAGAGCAACCTTTACCGTACCGATCAATCCACCATTGGCGAAGAAATCCACCCGTTAAGGTGCTGCTAGTAATGTAAGTTCGGGGGAAGCACTTGTGAAGCGCACGGAGCACTTCCCCCGATGCCCGGCCCTTCAGTTACCTGCTCCGACCGATGCCGGTGCGGCGCACGCCTCTGAAGTCCGTGAACTCGAAGCCCGCGAAGTTCTCGTTGTATGTGAACCCCCAGTCTTCAAGAAGCGAGATGGCAACGTCTTCACCGCGCAGGATTGAGGCGGCATTGTCGGAGCGCCAGTGCACCCCGGCGAGGTCGCGCCCGAACCCTATGTTGGCGGCTAGTTTATTCAACTCGCCTCCGACCGTTATTTGATTGGCGTCCGACCCCGTGTAGGCCACGAGCGCACTACCGGTGGCGTTCGGCTGCTTCGGGTTCGGGAGAGGCGCTAAATCGTTGAAGAACGCCTTGAGGATGGTGACGCAAGCCCCAGCCGCCGTCGCGTGACCTGCGGTATAAGACGGGAAGATGGGCGAGCCTTCGGGGTATGCCTGCGGCAGGAAATAGTAGCCACCCGTCTTCGCCGCGATCTTGGGTATAACCGTAGAAGTCCCAATCACGGAGTGGATCGGGTAGCTCCGCTCGTTCCTCAATTTGAAGTTGACCCAGCCGCAATATTCCTCTGGCCGCAGGCGGCGATGCACGAACCACTTCTCATGCCACGTGTGCGTGTGCGCAGCAAACGCCGCCTTCTGGATCAGCGCGAGAACGTGCGTCATGCCGAAGGTGACGAAACCTTCCTGTGTGCAACTGTGGTTGTACGGATTGTTAGGATCGAAGGCAATCCCATATCCGCCGCCGTCGGTGCGTTGCGCGTCCGGCATCATCATCAGAAGTCCAAGAGCGTTGTTGTACGGCTGTGTGACAAAGCAAAATTCAATGTAGCGAGATAGGTCGCGGGCGTTCGAAATGAGCCGGGGTGTAGGTAGGAGGGGTAGAGGACTCGGCATGCAGCCCTTCTGCACGTTCAACCAGGTCGTCGGGGTCATCATGTAGTCCTGCGCCACCGCCGGTTGAATCTTGGCGGGGAAGGTCTGAGGCCCAAACGGTACGTCCCGAATCAGGAACTGTGATATGAACGGCCCTATCTGGTCGCCTTTGGTGAAGCCGCGGAAGAGCGTTTTCACCGTGATGTTGTTGCTTGGGCCTGGAATCTGCCCGAGTGGGGTCATCGGCTGGGTCGGGAACCCGCGCGGCTCAGGGCGCGGCGTCCTGCCCGGCGGCACAATCTCGAACTGCGGCAGCCCGGCGTAGAATTTGAACCTCGCATTCAAGTCGGAGATGGCGGCGGCGATGTTCGTGTCGCTGCCATAGTTGATGAAAGGCACATCGCGCACAATGGCCCCCCAGTACAACTCGACCGTCTCCGCCGCAGCGTCGGCGCTGGAGAGGGCCGGAGCCGGTGGAGCCGCTAACTGCGTGACGGCAACGTTCTCAAGCTGATAAGCGACGCCAGCTTGCGGGTTGCCCAGACGACGCTGCGAACCGATAGCCGATGCATCTGCGATGCCGAGGCGTGACTCCGACTCGTTCGGCACACTCGACGCTTGATCATTGAGCGCCTGTTGTTGACCCGCCTGATCCTGAGCGTCAGTATTGACTGAGCCGCCATAGATTCTGGCCTCGTCCAAAGAAGAGAGCGTTGTCCCGTCCGAGGTGTTGGAGTAAGGCTGCGCATTAGGAACGGCCTGATCCTGAGCGAACTTACTCTCATAGGCTTGCTCGTCATACGCCATCTCCGTGCTCCCCATTGTAGTGGAGTTGCAGGGAGCACAGCCCAAGGGGATCGCCTCGAAGTCCGACGGGCTGTTGCTTCGTATAGCCTTCAGCAGGGCGCAATAGGCGACCGGATCAACTTCGCCGAAGTTATTGATCTTCCTTAGCGCTTTGGTGAAGTTGCCGATATAGTTCTGGTTACTGTAGAGCGCCTCGTCACCGTTGCATGGGTGCGCCGGGACGCCCATCGTGCGGTCGAAGATTGCAGCAGTAACGCGCTTGGCTAATTGGACGTTGGCGCGGCCCGTCGGCGTCAGAATCTCTATGTCACAGCCCGGCGCAGTCGCGCAGCCCTTGCTAACGAGGCCTGTTCCAGCGGGTGCCATCTCCGCCTCTTGTGACTTGATGAACTTCGGGATGCCGATGACGCTGGCAGCTAAGGCGGCGGCAGTAACCTTGCCTAGAAAGGAGCGGCGGCTGCGAGACATTTTTGACTGTTCTACTTCATTCTTAGCATCTGGCGCGTGATCGTGTTGGGTCTCACTTTCGGAAGTGGGAGGTTGTTTTTTATTGGGTTTGTGGGCGCGCGAGGTTTTGGGTGTTTTCTTCATGTCAGTCATCTCCTGAGCTTAAAGGCGATTTGGTGATGACCGCACGACGCACTATAATGCCCTCTCAGTGGAGAGGCATCTTCGGTCTACGCGCGTCAGTGCGGCAGATGGTGTTCTCTGTCACGGGAGAGTTCCTGCTGTTGGCTTGTCGAGAATCATCAGCAGGGACTCTTTTCTTGTTTTCTCTGCGAGGGTGGCTAATACAAATTAATGAGATTCATCCAGATTTCTGGAACATCTCTCAACATACCTCCAGGTCTAAGAGGTTGGCGCAGAGAGAGATGCTGATAACAACGCTCTGCACGGTGCTTTACTTTGGCGATTAATCTGGAATGCGAAAGGAAGTAGCGTGCTTCCGATGGCGATACTGTGCTGATAAGCCAACATCACCTGACGGAGAATCACACGTATAGGAGGGCGGCGAGGTGTAAGTTCTGGTCGGGCCGCTGATTCTATTTTACACGGGCAGTAAAACTTCTTTTGCCGCGACATCCTTGATACCTTCCGCGGGGAAGCGGAAACCCTTGTTAGCGCAAAGAAGTATACAAATACAGAGCAAAAGCTGCTGTGCCGGGGGAAATTTGTAAGTTCAATAGTGAAGCAGAGGAGCGACAGTTCGCCCTTGCAAATCCGGGCATAAACGGATAGCTGATTGGCCAGCAAGGTTCAGCTATCTAGAATTTCAATTGAGTGTCGTGAATTATACGCTTCGCCATTAGGGTGTCAAGGAAACTTTTCCTTAACGGCGAAAAAAGAATCGGCGGGAATCGGGCAGTGTCGCTAATAGTATTTTAGAGTGTAGTAATACTAACTCGCAGAACAAAGGAAGGAAAGAAACGAGCCCCGAAATAACACGAAATGATACGAAACTCCGGTTCTTTCGTGCTGCTTCGTGTTATTTTGTGGTTCGTTCTCTTCCTCTCACACGTAAGTTCGACATCAAAGGTCGCCACCCGGTCCATCACCTCATCCTTCTCGTCACCCGTTTAGTCCGGTTCAGCACATACCCCTGACAGCCCGTCACAAAACTCCGCTTTTCATCAACCCACAAACGTATTGACCGCTGCAATCAGATGCCCTTCGCAAGGGATCAACAGTCCATCTACATGCAACGCCAGTAGGGGCGGATATTTTCCATAAATCTGGCGCTCATCCGAACAATCGGAGGTGTGGTCATGAGCAGCAGCGGATTTCAGCAGGCCTGCACCATCATGCTGGTCCTGACGTTTTCAACTTACGCAACTGCCTCCAGCGAGCAGGCAAGACGAGGCGGCTGGACATACGTTGACTACTACACGCCGCAGCTATCGCTCATCGATAAAGCTTACCTGGACGCTTACGCCATCCTGAAAGAGAGTAATACTTGCAGCCGGTTTTTTGGCGGGTCGCACATCGCCACAAGTGCGCTCGATTCGCTACGCTCAAGATTGAAGACATCTGTAGTGGAGAATCACGTCGGCATCAGCATGTTTGGGCCATTCACATTAGTCATGGATTCCCAGACCGGCGCGAGCTACAGGCTCTTTCAGAACGCTCTGGTGAATCTGCGAGGCCCATTTTACCGGAGCGCCAATGACAAGTCTCAAAGTTTCTTCAAAAGAATCGGCTACTATCCGGCAAATACGAGAGAGGCCCGTGTGACGATGCTGCTGCATGAGCTTGGACATCTGCTGCGCGGCTCTGACGGGCGCTGGCTCCTGCCTGACGATGGGGATAATCCTATCCAGATTGCGGCCAACACGGCCACGATAATGAATAAGTGCAGCGAGCAGATTAAATCCCTGCCTAAGTGATAAATAGAAAGTGAGGCGGAAGCCAAGCTAGAGCAAGTTTCGATTGGATGTATGGCAGGCTGTTAGCCTGCCGCCAATTCCTCGCACTCGGCAGGCTAACAGCCTGCCGTACACTGATTCGCAAACCACTACCTTTTTACTTTCGCCTTTATTTCAGCGCTTGCTCAATGGCGGCGCGTAGCTTTTTCGGAGTGGTTGTCGCGCTATAGCCGACGAAGTGATCGACGATGCGTCCGTCGCGTCCGACGACAATGCTTTGCGGGATGTTGCCGCCCCGCATCAGGGACAACGCCAGTTCCCTCTCGGCGAAAGCGAGTTTGTAGTTAACGTCGAACTCGTCTGCGAATTCTTTGACATCCTCCGGCGTGTCGCTGTCGGGGTCAATATCCAGCCCGATGACCTCGAACCCCTTCGACCCATACTCCTTTTGCAGGCTGACGAGTTCCGGCGTTGACGAGCGGCACGGCCCGCACCATGTGGCCCACAAATCTATCACCAACACTTTGCCTTTCAGGTCTGCGAGCTTGAATGCCTTGCCCTCGATAATAGTTTTCAGTTCGGCCTCAAGCGCGCTCGCAGGTATCGCCGTCGGCGCAGGCGGTGGAGTATTTGTCTTAGGCGTCGCGGGGTTCGATGGAGCGTTAACGGTGATGGTCGCTTTTGGCGGGCCTGAGTTGACGGTCGAGTCCGCAGGCTTGCTGCAACTTGTGACGCCGAAGGTGGCCAGCAGAGCAAGCGCAGTCAGAGTGAGCGCGACGCGCGTTGCCGTCCAGAAACTGTTGGGCTGACCGGGCTGTGTAGAAAATTTCATAAACTTATTATTCCTTCACTTCTGAATTCTATTGATTAGACGACGCACCAATGCGAAAAGTTGCGATACGCTGAAGGTCTGTGCCGATGATGGCGTACTCGCCGAGCAAGAGCGGCTCGCGCGTGCGGATTTCCATAAACAGCAGACCATTTTCGCGCCCTAAGACTCTGTAATGAGGCTTGACGATCTCTTCGGAGTCAATGGCAAAGCCCTTGTAACCCTTCTGAGCCATCGCCGTCACGCGCCGCGCGCCGCGCTTCTCCGTCAGGCGCACAATAAACGGTGGCTTAGCGTGTCCATCATCCGGCAGGAAAAGATAGAAGCGCGGCTCGATGTTCGTGATGACGGTCGCGCTCGTCGCGCCTTTCAACTCGACATAGCTTCGCTTGTCGCCTTTCGCCACCTGTTCGACGCTCAAAGGCGTTGCGCCCGCCTCGAAAGCAAACGATGCAAGCGAGCCTTTCTCATCAGCGACATAGATGAGCGTGCGGTCGGCTGGCGGCGCAGGGAAAGATTCCTGAGCGAGCGTCGCGGAAGCAAGACGGCTTGTCGCCGGACTCGTGATCGCGAGCAGAAAGAGCGACAGGGCAAACGCTATGTTCGACCGGGTTTTCAACTGAGCTTTCCGATGAGCCTTCAAAGTAATGTTCCCTGAAACAATATCAACCAGCCTTCTCACGATTGAAACGCTTTTAAGTAAATAGCGTGACTTGATGCAGATGGTCAAGCGGCGGTCTTGCGTGAGGCATAGAATTATCTGGTTGCAGCCTTCGCCTTAGCTTCTGGATTCTGACTCCTGTCTTCTGCTTTCCGTTACGGCTGACGACCTTCGCTTCCCTGATTTCGGGGGCGAGGATCGCCGAACCTATCCTTTGGTGAAGTGTTGGCATTGCCTGACGGCGCAGGCGGAGCGGGAGTTTCCGCTGGTTCATCCATTCCGGGCGGCAAACTACGAGGCATCGGCACAGGCTCCGGCTTGTTGACGGCAAAATCTTCGGCAACCGTCACATTAGAACGGGCTACAATTTCATCAATAATCTTTTTCTGCTTTTCCTGTTCGACCGCCGCCCTCGCTCGCTCACGCGGCGACTGAGGCGGAGCAAGCGGGTTGTCTTGATTCGTGCTGCCGTTAATCAGAATGTGACGCGCGTGAATCTGCTCTTGAGGCTTTCCGTCAGGGTCGGGTTTCATCCCGCGCTCTTCGACCTTGATGATGTGAAACCCGAAATCCGTCTCGACGACAGCGCTAATCTGTCCGGGCTGTAAAGCGAAAGCGGCGTCCTCGAAAGGCTTGACCATCTGCCCGCGACCGAACCAGCCGAGATCGCCGCCCTTATCCTTGCTGCCCGGCTCACTCGAATACTCTTTGGCCAGTTTGGCAAAATCCTCGCCCGCGCGCGCTCGCTTCGCAATCTCTTCAGCCTGTGTGCGCGCCTTTGCCGGATCAAGCTCAGGATGCTGGGCGATGTAAGCATCCATCTCTGCATCCGTCGGCTTGGTGCGCGGGATAATTTCATCTTTCGCGTAAGCTTTGGCCAGAGCACGCGATTCCTGCAACATGATCTGCAACTGCACTCGACGATTTTTGTCTAAGCCTGCCTGCCTGCCCTTGCGCTCCGCAATCATGATCTGCGCCCATTGCTGCTTCAATTGCTGCTTCTGCGCTTCCGGCAATTCTCCGGCCTGCGCGTTACGCATGCGCGCATCAGCAACAAACTCCTCGAACCTTTTGTCTTGTTCAGGCTCCTTTAGATATGCCTCAACCTCCGCCTTTGGAGTGATCGTCTCCGGCGTCGCGCCCGGCGATTTCTTACGTTGCTCTTCCAGATAGTTTTGGCCGATGACAAGCGACTGGGCAAGGCTGATTTGCCGCTGCATCTCCGGCTTGTCTTGATAGCCTAAAGCTCTGGCCTCTTCCGCGAGGGCGAGCATTTCACGCAGGTCTTTGGCAAACTCTTTGCGCGTCTTTTCGTCTGCGGCGAGTTGCGCCTGCGCCTGCGGCGGAAAGCCTTCGACAATCGTCGTCATATCTTCTGCGGTGAGAGTTGTCGCTGGCGCTTTGGGCCTGAGGTTGATGACGCCGTCCGTCGAACGCGAGCGCCGGACCGTAAAATAGAGCATGAGCGCTCCTGCCAGAATCAAGCCCAACGCGACACTGACGACGGCGACGAGACGCCCTGTGCTCCAACCGGGACGCATCGCGCGCGGTGCAGGCAATGGCGCGACGAGCGGCGGAAACCCGTAGTTATGTGCGGTCTTCGCGGCCACTGCATCTTCCAGCGTTTCGTGCATCGGAGCGGCAAAGGTGTAGGGCAAGGCGGCGACGCCACCCTGAGTTTCAGGAACACCCCGCTCATTGCCTTTCGGCGCTAAAGTCTTCTCGTCATCAATTCTCGCATCTACGTCGTGCGGCGCGACTCGCTCTTCATTTTTTGGAGCAGCGTGCGCTTCGCCGGGCGGCGTCGAGACTGCGTCTTCCGCCTGTTCGCTCTCGACGAGATTGGAGATGGGCGGCGGAGGGATGAGCGCGGTGTTGGCCTCGCTGCTGATAAATTTCGCCAGAGATTGTTTGGCGAGGCGCAGAGCGGCGCGCATGTCTGCGGCGGAATGGAAGCGTTGCTCGCGTTTGAGAGCCATCGCGCGTGACAAAACAGCTATGACCTCCGGCGGGACTTGCGAATGATCGCTTTCGGTCAAGAGCAGCGGGTCGGGTTCTTCGTTCAAAACCGCCGAAGCGCGCGAGACTGCATCGGCGGGCAGGCGGTTCGTCATCAAGTGATAAAGCGTCGCTGCCAGAGAATAGAGGTCCGAGCGCGGGTCAGTGCCAGCGCCCTGAATCTGTTCAAGCGGCGCGTAGTAAAGCGAATAGCCGAAGATGCTGCCCGTCGCATGACGAGAGATGTGCGATGAAGTTCCTTTGGCGAGTCCGAAGTCGAGCAGGATGAGTTGGCCGCGCGACATTAGCTTGATGTTCTGAGGCTTGATGTCGCGGTGAATGATTGGGGTATCCTGCGTGTGCAGGTAATCGAGCGCGTCCAGCAGTTGGTCAGCCCAGTCCAGCACGTCGGCAACGGGAAAGGCTTCATTCCTGCGTTTGAGCATCTCGGCGAGGTCTTCGCCGGGGATATAGCCCATCACCAGAAACTGCCCATCACCCTCGCTGAAATGGTCTATCACACGCGGCAACGCCGGATGGTGCAGATTGGCCAGTAGCCGCGCCTCGCGCTCGAAGGCTTTCCGCAGCAGTTCATCCGAAAAGAAAGTCTCTTTCAGCGCGACGTTGTTGCCGAGCCGACGATCCAACGCGAGATAAACCGCGCCCATGCCGCCCTGCCCGATGGGGCGCACGATGAGATATCGATTTTGCAGCAGCGTACCGGGAGTCAGCATGGGGAAACGCTCAAAGCAAAGTGAACGGCAGCGCGCGCGCGCGGATGGTTCAAATCAAACAGAAATCAATCAGAATTTTGCTCTCGGCTGTGGAGTTCCCTTTGGAGCAGGGCCGTTAATAAATCTCTGCTTTGAGCTATCCACATTAGATTTCTTCTGCTCCTGGATAGGCGAACTTACGGGTTGATTCGATAAGGGAAGATTTGAAGCTGGCTTGCCTGTGCCTACCATTTGATTCATCGCTTCTGATTGTGTCGGGGTCGAGTTGGCAGACTTCGTCCCGTCAGTAGTTTTCTGGACGGTCGCTTTCGCGCCGGGCGATGCTCTGCGGGTATCCGGCTTCGTCGCCACCACGCCTTTGTTTTTCTCATCGACTGAACCGGCAAAACCTGCCGCGTTGGCCAGGGAATCGCCTGTGGCTTCGAGCGCGGTCGCCACCCTGTCCTGTGGCAAATCTTGCACTACGCCATAGATGGAATGCGCCTGCGCCGTTTTGTTGTTGTCGCGTGTCGTGACGACGACCTTTGCGATGCGCGAGTTGCTCTTGAAGGTGCGCGTTTCGGTCTTCGCGCCGTTTGCGTCCAGCGTCGTGATGATCTCGGAATCATCAGGAGCGGCTATCGTCTGAAGTGAAACGTCAGACACGGGCACGCTGATTGAACCTGTGTCAGTCGCAGCGAGTTTGGCAGCTTTGTCTGTCTCTGCGGATTTGTTCGAGCCGGAGTAAGAGACAAACGCGAAGGTGACTGCCATCAAGACCAGTGCGGCGACGCCCGCGACAGCCCAGGGCAGGCGCCTTACTCTTCTTCCGGGGTTAGCCACCAGCGCCGGGTCTTCGACGGGCGCGGCGGTCTCCAATTTAGCAACAGGTTGCTTGGTGGCGAGCGATCCAGTGGTCGGCGAAGCCGCTGTTTCGACTGCCGCCGGGATGTCCTGTGTCGGCACGGCCTCAATGAGCGTGGAGGGCAGGACGGTTTTCGCCTCGCTGTTAATCTTCGCAAGATTGCCGTTTGTCCTGGCGTCGCTGGCGCTCATTTGTGCGAGCGCGGGACAGGCTTCGCGTAGCTGTGCGCGCATCTCTTTGGCGCTCGATGGGCGGTGGTCGCGGTTGTGCGCCATCGTCTTCGTCAGTATTTCTGCGACCTCACGCGGGACGAGCGAATTAACTTCGTCCGCCGCGCGCAGAGAGTCTGTCTGGCCGTTGGCGACTTCGGTAATCCGCGTCAACGCGTCGGGCGGAATCGTTCCCGTCATCAGGTAGTAAAGGGTTGCAGCCAGGCTGTAGAGGTCCGAGCGCGGGCCTGTGCCTGTGCCCTGAATCTGTTCGAGCGGCGCGAAGTTGGGCGTGAAGCCGAAGACGCTGCGGCTCGTCATCACGGAGGATGTCTGCCCGGCAGTTCCCTTCGCCAGACCGAAGTCGAGCAGGATGATTTCTCCCTGCGGCGTCAGTTTCAGATTCGCGGGCTTGATGTCACGGTGCAGGATCGGCGGGTCTTGATGGTGCAGGTAATCCAGAGCTTTCAAAAGCTCGTCGCCCCACGTGAGGACTTGCTCGACGGGAAACGGCTCGCCCCTCTGCGCCAAAAGCATTTCCAGGTCGTCGCCGGAGATAAACTCCATGACGATGAACTGCCCGCCGTCTTCGTCAAAGTGATCCGTGACTTTCGGCAGCGCCGGATGGCGCAGGTGCGCGAGCAGGCGCGCTTCACGCTCGAACGCCCGCCGCATTCTCTCTTCGGTGAAGAAGGTCTCCTTCAAGGCGACGGTGTGGCCGAGCCGCTGGTCTCGCGCCAGATAGACAGCCCCCATGCCACCATGACCGATGGAGCGAACAATCAAGTAGCGATTCTGTAAGAGCGTGTTTGGTGCGAGCATGAGAACCTCCTTCGGGGTCGTAAATCGTGAATCGTAAATCGTCGAACTGCTTTTTCTATTTACGATTTACGATTCACGATTTACGGCCTTTCTATCCAATATCCTGCGAGCGAAGCGCGAAGAGAGTTGCGCCCAACAGGCCGAAGAACATGCCCATCAGAATGAGCGCGTTGAGCAGGCGTCCGCCCCAGGGATGCAGGAAGTTCACGTAACTGCTCAAATCAGGCGGCTCTTTGACGGCGTCTTTCGGCTGCGGCGCATCCTTCAGCTTGGGCGGTTCGGGCTTATCCGGCTTCTCGCCCTGCCCGCGCATCGCCGCCTCCACATCTTCCTGATAAGTGTCCATGTCCTTGCGGAACTGTTCCGAGTTGTCTTCGGCCTCCTGCTTGTAGTTTGTGATGTCCGTTTTGGCCTGCGCGATGTTCTTGTCGTTCAAAGCCTCTGTAAATTTCTTGAGTCCCATTCCCTGATTCGGCCCTTCGGGGTCTGAGCCTTCCTCGCTGATGGTATCCAGCTTCGACAGCCGCTTAATCTCGTCGAAAGACCACGTCGCGGGCATACCAGCGCCGATAACTCTGGCCACGCCTGTGGGCACGCCCACCAATCCCGAGAAGAGAATCTGCGGAATCAGGATGAGCGGCACAAGACTCGTCGCCATCTCAGAGGTTTTAACGATTGCTGAGATGAAGAGGCCGAGCGCGATGCCGACCATGCCCGTCAGGATCATGACGAGAAGTTGCGCCACCGTATCAGACAAACTGTCGGGCGGCATCTTCCAACCCGGCAGCCCCAGATAGTGAAAGGCTTTGAGCGTCCCGAAAAGGAGGATGCACTGAAGGCCGACGATGGTTGAAAGCACAAGGAGCTTTGAGCCGACGTAAGGCAGCAAGCCCAGATTGACCATGCGCTCGCGGTTGTAGACGGCGCGCTCGCGGATCACCTCGCGCGCGGAGATGCTCGTCCCGAACCAGATGGCGACGAGCGCGAGCATGAAGTAGGGGAAATCGCGCGGTGCATTTTCACCTACGACGAGGTAAGTCAGGAAAGCGATAATCGGAGCTTGCCCGAACAAGATCAGCAGGTTGAATTTGTCGCGGCTCAGAACCTCCACGTAGCGACGCGCGAGTGTGGCCCACTGGCGTAAGCTGTCCGTCACGGTCGGGCGGCGCGCGGTGATTGGAGCTTCCTGCTTCTGACCTTTTAGTCCGGCCAGAGGCTCGACGATGTGCTGCCGATGCTGCGGCGTCTTCTGAAAACGCTGCTTCCATTCTTCGGCGACATCTTCGGCAATCTTCTCCTTCTGAAGTTTGAAAGCCAGCTTCTGCTCCTTCGTTGCACCTGCGGGCAGAGGCGACATTTTTCTGGTGCGCTCTTCAATCGGAGCTTCGAGTTTGTCGTAGAGGTCTTTGAAGCTGTCGGCCTTGATGTGCTCAAGAGCTTCTTTCGGCGCACCGTACCAGACCAATTTGCCGCGCATCATGACGACGATCTTGTCGAAGAGGCGCACGTTTTCCATCGCGTGCGTCGTCAGGATAACGGTGCGACCGGATTCCGCAATCTGCCGGAAGAGTTTCATGATCTTCTCTTCGGTCGCCGGGTCAAGCCCCGAGGTCGGCTCGTCCAGAAAGATGACGGAAGGCTTCGTGATTAACTCGACGGCGATGGAGACGCGCTTGCGCTGACCGCCGGACAATTGCGAGACGGGCACATCGCGCCGCTCGGCCAGCCCCGTCACGTCCATCACCTCATTGATGATCTGGTCAATCTCCTGCGTGGACACGTCGCGCGACAATCGAAGACGGGCGACGTAGTAGAGCGTGCGATAGACCGTCAGCTCGCGGTGGATGATGTCGTCCTGCGGCACGTAGCCGATGGATTGCTTGATGGAGTCAAGATGCTGGTAGAGGTCTAGGTTATTAATCAGCACGCGACCGCTAGACGCGGGGCGCATCCCGTTCATGGAATCCATCAGCGTTGACTTGCCAGCGCCCGATGGGCCGAGAAGCCCGACGAACTCGTTTGGCTGAACCGTCAAATCAACGTCGTCGAGCAGCTTAATCATCCCGCCGCCCGAACGATTCGGCACGACCTTCGTGATGTCAATCACGTCAATGCGCGTCTTGGAGCGCGTGTCGAAGACGGCGACACCGAGGCGCGGGTCTGCCTGAAGCACGAACGGGCCGACCTGCACGATGTCACGCGAATTGAGCGGGCGGCGACCCGTGATGCGTGCGCCGTTGACGTAGACGCCGTTGGTCGAGCCGACATCTTCGACCGTAATCTGGCCGCCCGCGTTCACAAGGCGCGCGTGGTGATTGGAGATTTGCAGGCCGTCGAGGGTGATGTCGTTATCCGGCGCGCGACCAACCGTTAGTTGCGGCTTGCCGTCGAAGGCGACCTGCATGAGCAGATGCGGTTGCGCTCCTCCGGCTGAAGGCGATGGTTGATTGAGCGAGCCTGAGCCGGGCTTGACCACCATCGTCTGCGCGCTGGCGGGCGCGGCGAGCGGCCCTGAAGACGGCGGCACGGGAATCGGAATCGGAGCACGCGGCGACGCACCACTTGAGATGGCGACGGAGCGTTGGCCTGTGTTCTGCGCTCCGGAGGGCGCGGGGTGCGCCGGGTCAATGAAGCGCAGGATGGGGCCGCCCATGCCAAGTTGGATACGGTCGTTGTCGTAAAGCGGCGTCGGGCTGGTGATGCGCTGGTCGTTGAGCAGAGTGCCGTTGAAGCTGCCTAAGTCAACGAGCGTGTACTGCCCGTCGCGGCGTTGAATCTCCGCGTGGCGGCGCGAGACGACGGCTGCCGCTGCCTCAAGCGCCACCTCCATTCCGGGTTCACGCCCCAGCCGCGTCACATCCTTCGTCAACTGGATGCGGTCAAGTTTGCCGGTCGACGTTCGCACAAGCTCGATGGTCGCGGGCTGCGCCGGAGCGGACGGCGGCGGCGGAGTTTTGGGCTGAGTTTTGACCGTAGGCTGTGCGGGCGCAGGCGGCGTTTGCTGCTGCGGCGCGGATTGCTGCGGCTGGCGCGGAGGCGCGAGCGGCGCAGGTTGTTGTGGCTGAGCATATGGATGCGGCATCTGCGGCGGCGGCGGTTGCGCGCCCGGTGGCTGCGCGTAAGGCGGCGGCGGCTGTCCGGGTTGCTGCTGATAAGGAGGCTGCTGCTGCGGATAAGGGGGCTGTGGATAAGGCTGCTGTGGCGGCGCAGGCGGCTGCCCGTAGGGCTGTTGGGGCGGTTGCGCGTAAGGTTGCTGCGGTGCATATGGTTGCGGTTGCGGCGGCGCGACGGGCATTTGCTGCTGCGGGGGCGGCATGTGCGGCGCGGGCTGTTGCGGCGGATGAGGCGGCGTAGGCGGCGGCTGTGCGGCGGGCGGTCTTTGCGCCGCCTCGCGCGGTTGGGTTACCTCTTCCGGCGGTGTGCCGACCATGTCGCGGCGCGTTTCCATTTCGGCGAGGCTGGGCGGAGGTGTCGCCGCTTGAGGCTGCTCTATGCGCGCCACGATCATCAGCGGCCCGCCCGCGCCAAATTGCACGCGCGCGCCCTCCGTAACTTCCGTTGCTTCCATGATGCGTCGCCCGTTCATGAAAGTGCCGAAGCTGGAATTGGTGTCAACGATCAGGCAGCGATTGTTTTTGAAGCGAAACTCGGCGTGCTTGCGCGAGACCATCGGCCATTCCGCCTGGTTGAAAACGATGTGACACTCTGCCGGATCGCGCCCGATCTTGACGGCTGGATGCTCGTAGGCGCGCTCCGGCGGAATGGGCTGCCCGTTGCGCTCTTCTATCAGAACGATTTTCATGTTCGTTACCTGAGGCTAGTTTGGGGTCTTAACTTAAAGAGTTCCGGTAGTGGATTAGCTTCGACAATTGAGTGTTTAGCGTATTGAGACTCACCACAGAGACACAGAGGACGCAGAGGGGGCACAGAGAGTTAGACCAGCCTCCGTGCATCCTCCGTATTCTCTGTGTCTCTGTGGTGAATAATTTCCATTATCCTCAATTTCAAACTGACCCATTAGTAGAGTTCCTACTTGCTTCCCATCCTGAACGAATTGAGAATGACGGGAAGTTCGCCACTGACTCCGACATCATCCGCGCTCTTTAATTCAGGCGCGAGCGACGTGGTGAGCATCAGAAGCTGGATGCCGTTCTTTTTGCCTTCTGCACCGGGCGGAAGGAAGATGACGCGCCCCCAGAGAGTGATGTCGCCTTTCTCGGTTTCTCTCGACACGCTCTGGAAACGGAATTCATAACCTTTAATTCCATTGACAGTCGTTTCGCCTTCCGAGATGACTTCAAACTCCGGGTAAGCTTTCGACAATCTATTTTTTAACGACTCGACGAGTTTCGGAAACACGTCCTGACTGTCCGTCTCAAAGGTTCCCTTACTCTCGTACCAACTGACAGTAAAATTCTCCTGCGTGAAATCAGGCGGCAGCCTGCGCTCAACCCTGACGAAATTGCTCGCTCCTGCCACGCCCATCTTCGGGTCTTTCTCCCAGGTATTCGGGTAGTAGAAAGAGAAGTCTGAATAATTCTCAGCGAGCTTGCCATCAAGGCTCGCGCTCGCGTTGACGAACTCTGTGGAGTTTGGCGGCGGAGGTGGCGGCGGCGGAAGCGTGTTTGTGTTCGCGTTCGCGCTCGTGTTCGAGTTGTCGTTCGTGTTCGCGCTCACATTGGCGTTGGCGTTCTGGTTGGCGGTGTTCGCGTTCGCACTTGTTCCCGCTTCGCCCTTTTTATAAATCAGGAAATACCAAGCGGCTGCGCCGCCGAGCAGCACCAGCACGACCAGACCGATGATTAAAGGCGTCCGGCTGGACTTCTTACCCTTGACCGGAGCGGGCTGCACCGGGTGCTGGTATTGTTGCTGCTGCTGCGCGGGCGCGTATTGCTGCGGCGGCTGAGCCATCGGCGGCGGCATGGGCGCGTTGATGGTCGGCGCGGGCTGCTGCGGTGGCGGTTGATAGTATTGCTGCTGCGGTGGTGGTGGCTGCGGTGGCGGCTGTTGTGCTGGCGGCGGTACGAGCGGAGGCTGATTGAAGGCAACAGTCGGCTGACTCTCGCGCACCGGAGGTTGCGCGGGCGGTTCAGGCTGATAAGGAGTCGGCGGGGGAGGCTGCGGGGCTGGCCCTGTTCCTCTGGGACGAATCTCCGATGTCGGGGCAGACGTGACCGTCTTATTCAGGTCAGGCCGCAGCACGGTCGCCTCCGGGTCAAACGGATCGTTCAGCACGGTCTGGCCCAGATCGTAAGCCGTCGGCGATTCATTGCCCGCCGGTTGGTTGTCCGGCGCGAGCCGCCCGCCGTCATGCGTGCAAAACTTCTGCGTATCGGTTTCGTAAGTGCGACCACATTTTGGACAATGCAGCATAGCTAAGAGCAGGGATGAGGGATGAGGGATGAGGGATGAAAAAGAGACTGCTCCACTTGGGCAATCGCGCTTTCACCCTTCATCCCTCATCCCTCATCCCTCATCCTTCCTTTTATCTTGGCCTCGCCTTCGCCTGGAGGCCGGTGTTGTTGGGATCGAGTTGCAGCGCACGGCCATAGGCTCTGAGCGCGTCCGCTTTACGATTCATCTTCATGTAACCGTCGCCGACGCCTTCAAAGCCGAACGCGCCTGCCAGTTGCTTGCGCTCGCCTGCGCTGGCGACATCCACCGCGCGATTGTAAATCTTCTCCGCGTCCTCGTAGCGCTCCGCACCTAAATAAGCAGAGCCGAGCACGGAATAAGGCGCGAAGCTTCGCGGGCTGATTTCGATAGCCCGCTTCAACACCTGCTCCGCCTCATCGAAAACCCTTCTGACGACGAGAGAGCGCCCCAGCAGATAGAGCGCGCTCGGACTGTTTGGGTCAAGCTCAAGCGCGCGGCGCAGGAGCGGCTCTGACTCATTCCAACGCTGCTCGGACTGCAACGCTTCGGCTATCAGAACATACGTTGGAGCATCTTTTGCCAGTTCGATGGCGCGTGCGTAGAGCGGTTGAGCCTCTGCTTTACGTCCCGTTTTTCTCAGCAGGCTCGCCAGATGAACATAGGCGACCGCAAACTGTGGATCAAGCTCGATGGCGTGGCGATACGCCAACTCGACATCGGTGTTCGACATTCCACGCTCTTCGAGAGCCGCGCCGAGCCGGTCGTGAGCAACGGCGCTGGTTGATTGAATCTGGATAGCGCGGCGTGCGGCCAGTTCCGCTTCGAGCAGGCGTCTGGCGTTCGCGCCGCCCGTGCGCGGCTGAACTAAAACATAACTGAGCGCGATGAAAACATCTGCGCTCTGCTGCGCGAAATTGGAAGCCTGCTTGTAGGCTTTCTCGGCCTCGTCCCAGCGTTGCTGATCCGTGTAGACATTGCCGAGGCCGTACCAGCCGCGCCAATCTTTCGGTTTCAATTCACCGGCATCACGGTAGGCTTTTTCCGCTTCAGCATATTTCTTGGCATCACGCGCCGTATTGCCTTCTTCGAGCGCATCTTCGAAACGCTCTTCAATCACTTCGGGCGGTAACGCGGCAGGTCTTCCAGCGCCGACACGTCCACCACCGGGCTGGCGGTTGGTGGGAGGCTTGATAGCGGGTGTGCGATTGGTCGGCGGCTTGATGCGGCGGTTCGTCTCAGGGTTCTTCGGCCTGAAGATGCCCGCGCCACCGCCGAGGTCGCCGCCCGCTTCCTGCGCACGCGCCGTGTTAGTCACTAACAGCGCCGCGCACAGGATGAGTGCCGACAGTTTTAAGACTGAACGCAAAGTTCCGTAGCGTTTCATCTCTCTTCCTTTCTGCTGTACTACAAACATTCCCGTCCTTCGTCGTGGGACGTGGGACAGGCATTCCTGCCTGTCGTAGCGTGCTTAAGCCACGCTCTTGAGTATCCCAAAATAATATTCGCGCTCGCGCGCTCAACGACAGACAAGAATGTCTGTCCTACTAACCTTCAAGAGTTCCTGTTTAAAAGACGGTTCACCGACGGCAAGGGAGACGATGCGCTGTTCGAGGACTCGACGCGGACGAGGCGAAAACCAACCATCCCGTTTTTGAGCTTCGGATCATACCAATTACGGAAGGTCAGGGGCAATTTCAGTTCGGAATCCGTAGAGAAAGCGGAGCCACGAATAACTATCCAATGCTTGTTATTCGCCCTGACCTGCTCTGGATTGCCCGGATAATAAGATGCCTTCGAGGAAGTCCACTCATAAACGTTGCCTTCCATGTCGAGCGCACCCCAGCGCGTTTTGTCTTGCGGGTAAGAGCCAACCGGCTTGGGCACAATCACGCGTGGGTCCATGACTCCGGCATACCCTTCCACCCAGGTGTTACCCCAGGGATATAGATTACTCTGATCGCCGCCTCTGGCCGCATACTCCCATTCCTCTTCAGTCGGCAGGCGATAAGTTTTCCCATCGTGCTTTGAGCGCCATCTGGCAAACTCTACGGCGTCTTCATAAGCGACGTTGACCACAGGCAGCATTTCGGTTCCGGCAACCGGCTGGCCGTTAGCCCAATGGCTCGGCGGCTGGTGCTTGTTCTCGCGCACAAACTCTGCATACTCGGCGTTCGTCACTTCAGTCTTGTCAATTGCGAAGGGCTTAACGGCGACGAGGTGCGCGGGCACTTGCGGCACAGTTCCGCTATCCTGAGCATCGCGCCCCATCTGGAATTGGCCTCCGGGGATAGATATCAACTCGGGTTTGTAGACGACTGGCGGCGTCGGCGTTTGCCCCGGCGTCGGAGTCTGCGTTGCTGTCGCGGTCGCCGCCGGGGTTGGCGTCGGCGTTGTTCCGCCGCCTACCTCAACACCCGGCTGCGCCCTCGTCATAAACCAGACGCCTAAACCGCCGCCGACGAGCAGCACTCCAGAGATTATCGCAATCAGCAGGGTCGAGACGCCTGACTTTTTCTGCCCTGCGGCGGCTCCCGGCATGGAGTTACCGAAGGGCTGCTGCCCTAAAGCAGACTGGCTTTGTTGCGAAGTTTGCCGACCGTGCTGCGCGGTTGGCTGCCCGGCTCCCGGCAGAATCTCCGTGTCCACACGCTGGGTGATGATGCCCTGACGCTGTCCCTGCGTCGAATCAAGCTCAGAAGGCGGCAACTGCTGCGGGTTAATCGTCGCCGCGATGCGTGCAGCCTGCTCTTCACGTTCCCTTTGCAGCCGCGCCTCGCGCTCCTCAGCCTCCACGCGCTCGCGCTCTCTGCTTTCCTCTTCAACACGACGCGCTTCCTCTTCCAACCGGCGCGCTTCTGCTTCCGCCTGCTTCCTGGCCTCTTCCTCAGCGCGCTGGCGGGCTTCTTCTTCAGCCTTCAGACGCGCAGACTCTTCGGCTTGCCTGCGTTCTTCGGCTGCGACACGCTGACGCTCTTCCTCTTCAGCACGAAGACGAGCGGCTTCCTCTTCGGCCTGGCGTCGTTCCAACGCTTCGGCTTCGGCAGCCAGTCGAGCTTCTTCCTCTGCCTTGAGATGCGCTGCTTCTTCAGCCTGTTTGCGAGCTTCTTCTTCCGCTACTCGCTGCGCTTCGGCCTCTGCTTGAAGGCGGGCTTCTTCCTTTGCCTTGACCTCGGCGGCCTCTTTCGCCTGTCGCCGCTCTTCTTCCTCTTTCGCGCGCTTGTTCGCTTCCTCTTCAGCTTTAAGGCGCGCTTGTTCTTCTTCTGCTCGACGACGCTCCTCTTCGGCAGCGACGCGGGCACGCTCTTCTTCGGCTCGTAAGCGCGCGGCCTCTTCTTCTGCCTGCCTGCGCTCCAATTCCTCGCGCGCCTGTTGCTCACGCGCCAGACGCTCGCGCTCTTCCTGCGCTTCGAGCGCATCCGCCTGTTGACGCAAACGCTGCGCTTCCATCGCCGCCTGGCTCTGGTGCGGCACGCCCGGAAGCGAACCGCCGCTAATCGTTCCCGCGTAAGGATCGCCCAGACTCTGATGTCCCTGCACGGAAGGCGGAGGAATGCTCGTGTCGGCTAAGCTCTGCAAACGCGCTTCGACTTCGCACACGCCGCCGCTACATTCCACCTGCTGCTCCCACTCGGCATAGCCGTCGTGCATGATGTGAACGCGATGCTCCCCACGCAGCATGTCCGGCACAACGAGCAGCCCGGCTTCATCGCTCAACCCGACCGAGACGTTGTTGATATAGACACGCGAGCCGGGCGGGTTGGTCCGAATCCGCATCGAGGTAGAATCCGGCGGAATCGAAGTCGCTCCCTGCGAGGTAACACCGGTTGGCGCTGGCGAGGTGAACACACCCAGCGAGGTGCGACTCAAAGAAGCCGAGATGGTATTGATCGCGTCGCGCAGTTCGTTGATGAAATCTTCGACCGACGCGGGGCGATTCTCAGCCTCTTTTTCAAGCGCGTGACGCACGACCGCTTCGATCTGCGGCGGGACTTGCACGCCGAGCGATGCAAAGGTCGGCGGCGCTGTCGTCAAATGCTTCTTCATGATCGAAGGAATGCTGGTGCCTTTGAAGGGCACATCGCCGCCGAGCATTTGATAAAGAATAACGCCGAGACTGTAGATGTCTGCGCGCGCGTCCGGCTCTTCATCACCCCATTGTTCGGGAGCCATGTAGAAAGGCGACCCCATCAAGCCGCTCGTCTTCGCCTGCACAAACGATCCGAGCAGCTCGCCCGATTTAATTTTCGCCAGCCCGAAGTCCAGCACCTTGAGACCTTCGGCGACGGGCTGTTCCTCCTGAAACATGATGTTCAGCGGCTTCAAATCTCGGTGAACGATTCCCTGCCGGTGCGCCGCCGCCACCCCTGAGCCGACCGCCGAGATGATCTCCAGAGCACGCGCCGGAGGCAGCGCTCCTTCTTCCGCGAGCAAGTCATGAAGAGATTTGCCGTTGACAAACTCCATCACGAGGAAAGGCATGGTGCTGCGGACGACGCCGAAGTCCGTCACGGCGATGATGTTTTGATGGCGAATGGCGGCAGCCGCCAAGGCTTCCTGGCGAAAGCGCGTGACGAGCATCGGGTCGTTGCCGACGAGGTCCGGCAGGATGACTTTAATGGCGTGCGCGGTCTTGAGAAAAATGTGGCGAGCCTGATAAACGACGCCCATGCCGCCATGACCGATTCGTTTTTCCAGTTGATAGCGACCGTCTAAGATAGGCTCGCCCGCAATGGAATGGGTCGTGGCGTCACCATCATCCGGGCAATGGTTGACCTGATCGGGGAAGCAGCGCCGGCAAACTGGGCATTCTTTCATTTATCGGCTCGTGTCCTGAAGGCAGCCCTTTATTCCGCAGAGGCGCGTCGCGCAGAACGGCTCGCGCTGACGGAAAAGTCCGGCCTCTTAATATCTGACGACGGCAAGAGAGTCGCTACCACCTAGTCGGGGAGACTCATCCTCGCGCGGTGCGTTTACAGGGGCAGCACTGAAGTTTTACCGGCTGCCGGACAATAAGTTGAGAAGATGACAAAACCCGCGCGCAAAAGATTTTAACGACTCCCTGTCCTTCAAGCAAGTAAGATTGAATTTATTTACGCGCCCGTGCTTCTTCCTCATCACATAAACAAGCCGGATGAGCTTTAAGCCCTTCATCTCGCCACACATCAACCGTCTGTGTGACGGCGCTCTCAACCCCGCTTTGCAATCCGCTCTGCATCAACCCGGCATTGAACGCCCGGAACTGGCGAGGCTTGCGAAAAGGAAGCCGGACAGCGTTAGGTCATTTGGAAGATACTGCTCGACCGAGCGAAACAACGCTCGTTCACCCCTTAGCTATTAAAATCATAAGCTACCCATCAATTGACGTAGTTACATTTTGTCACTACACTTTTGTTCGTGAACTTTGAATGGGATGAAGACAAGCGTCAGTCGAACATCGCCAAACACGGAATTGATTTTGTCGGAATCGAGACCGTGTTTGCCGGTGAGACGGTCACAATTTTCGACTCCCGGCTCGATTATGGCGAAGAACGCTTTGTCACATTCGGATTGTTCGACGGGCGCGTGGTTGCTGTTGCTCACACGGAAACCGACACCGTAATCCGTATTATCTCTGTGCGAAAGGCAACGAAGAATGAAGAAATCAACTACTTTGGAGAGATCGCAAACTGACTGGAAGCGTGTGGACGCGCTCGAAGACGCAGACATCGACTTGTCTGAGATACCGGAAGTGCCAGCCGAAATGTTTGCTCGCGCGATAGTTAGACGCGGCTTGAAACCTGTGTCACGTAAGGCACAATTGACTTTGCGCGTGGACAGTGACGTGCTGGACTGGTTCAAAAAGCAAGGGCAGGGGTATCAGACGAAAATCAACGCTTTACTGCGGGCGTATATGGAAGCACACAAACCGTAATTGTTATCGACGGCAGGTCGAGCAAGTCGCTGGAAGGGACGGCCAATAGTGCGCCTTTCATCTACGAGACTTGCACGGTTGCTGCGGTTCGCCGCCGCCCCGCAATTCCACCGTTGTGTGGATTATGAAAAGGCACACTACACCCTTGCCGCGCGTGAGACATCTACGGCAGCCTAATCAATTCTGAATTAAACGACACCCTTAAAAAAGCGCGAACACGCTCTGCAACAGACCCAGCGTGAACTCCATCACCGGATCAATTGCTGAGGTAACACCCTGCGGCATCTCGCCAGTCACCGAATCGTCCGATGAAGGCGACGTTGAAGTGACGCCTTGCGGCATGTCGCCTGTTACTGATTCTTGCGGTGGAGGTGGCGGCGGTGAAGTAACTCCAAACGGCATATTACCGGCTAACGCTGGAGAGGTTGCTAGCGCCACTGTCAGCAAAGTTATCGCGCATAGTTGGCGAAACCGATTCATTAGTCATCTCCCTTAGTTTGTGGCGGTTAGCAATCGAATGAGGACAGCTAACCGAAATCAGAAACGGCTTGCAAAAATCTTTGCAAGTATCTTGAGCGGGCCGTATAGTATCATCAACGCAGCGATTTCCAAGTTTCTTCACAGCCCCAAAGAAAGGTCTATCTCACATGCACTTGCACACCTCACTGTTGCGCCGATTGGACAATCCCGGCCTCAACCGTAACGAGCAGGTGGAACTGCGCTGTCGGTTGGCGAAAGAACTGGAAGAGGCGGGTAACTACGAGGCTGCGCGACACGCTCTAGTCGATTTGTGGCGGCGCATCGGTGAGCGCCCGAAGATTGAAGGCTTAGGCCCGCGCATGGCGGCCGAAGCGCTTTTGCGCGTTGGTTCTCTGACAGGATGGATCGGCAGCGCTCATCAAATCGAAGGCGCTCAGGAGTTGGCAAGGGATATTATCAGCGAGAGCATCACAACCTTTGAATCGCTTCATGAGACAGAAAAGATAGCGGAAGCGCTAAGTGACCTCGCTTTCTGCTATTGGAGGGAAGGCGCACTAGATGAGGCACGTGCAGCATTGCAAGAAGCGATATCGCGACTTGAGCATCGTGAAAGCGAACAAAGGGCTGTTGCACTTTTGAGAAGTTCCACCGTTGAATTATCAGCTTCTCGAAATCATGATGCGCTCCGCATCTTGGTTGATGCGGCACCGTTGTTTGAATGGAGCAATAATTATGCTTTGAAGGGCAAATATCACGGGAATCTTGGAATCATCTTGAAGGACTTGAGTGAGAATGAACAGTGCGAAACCTACCGTGACCGCGCTCTGATCGAATGTTCTGCTGCCAGTTTTTATTTTGAGCAAGTCGGGCATACATGTTATCGCGCCCGCAATGAGAACAATCTGGGATTCCTTTATTTCAAAGCTGCTAGATTCAGCGAAGCTCACGAACATCTAGATCGCGCGCGCCGATTATTCATTAGTCTTAAAGAAAATGGCAGCGTTGCCCAAGTAGATGAAACCCGCGCACGTGCCCTGCTCGCACAGGGGCACAATAGAGAAGCTGAGAGAGTTGTCCGTTTAGCCGTCCGCACGCTCGAAAAAGGTGATGAAAGATTTGTCTTTGCAGAAGCGTTGGCGACGCATGGGATGACGCTGGCGCGGCTTGGTCATTACGAGCAGGCACGCGCGACGTTGCAACGTGCTGTTGAAGTTGCTCATCAGGCAGGCAGCCTTGACCGCGCGGGACAGGCGGCGCTGACGATGATTGAAGAGTTAGGTGAGCGCCTTACGATTGAAGAGATGCAGTCTATTTATGACCGGGCCGATGAACTATTAACTCATTCGACAGACCGGGGCACACTCTCACGCCTGCGCTCTTGTGCGCGTCAGGTAGTGAACGCCCAACAATCCCGCGCCGTCATCACACAGCCCACTGTTACAGATTATTCGACATCCTTTGTCTCCGCATCCGAACAGACGGCCTCGCTGCTGCGTGATGCTCAGCACATCGCCGCTACTTCCAGTCCGATGCTGATAACCGGCGAAACGGGCACTGGCAAAGAACTGCTCGCACGCCTCGTTCATCAATGGAGCGGACGCTCAGGTGCGTTCGTCGCCGTCAACTGCGCCGCGCTGACCGAGACGCTCATCGAATCCCAACTCTTCGGCCATCGCAAAGGTAGTTTCACTGACGCCGTGACGGATTATCTGGGCGCGGTCTGTGAGGCGCGGGGCGGGACGCTATTTCTGGATGAAATCGGAGAATTAAGCACAGGCAATCAAAGCAAGCTCCTGCGTTTGGTCGAACGCTGTGAGATTCATTCAATCGGCGCGCCGGGGCCAGAGCAGATTGACGTGCGGATCATCGCCGCCACGAACTGCAATCTTAAAAAAGAAGTGGCGCAAGGTCTCTTCCGCAGCGATCTCTTCTACCGGTTGCAAACCTTTCATCTGGAGATTCCACCGCTCAGAGAACGCGCTGAAGATATTCCTCTGCTCGCCGAGCACTTTATTAAAGAAGCCTTTGTCAGGCATGGACAGGGAGTGACTTTCGCGCCGGAAGCGATTGAAGCATTGCGCCGATTACCGCTCAGAGGCAACGCGCGAGAATTACGCTCGCTGATTGAGCGCACTGTGTTGATAGCTCCGCAGGGAGCGACCATCACGCAGGAAGCGGTGGAGACACTTGTCGCACGCCAAACGAAAACGGCTGGCATGGCGGACGCGTGGGCCGCCTGCTCGCTCGACGAAGAGGTGCAGCTTTATGAAAGGAGCTTGATTCAGATGGCTCTGAAAGCCGCGCACGGACACGTCACACAAGCCGCGCGCCTGTTGGGAATCACACATCAGCGTCTGTCGAGCATCCTGCAAGGACGGCACAAAGACTTACACACCGCCAGAACGCCTATGAAACGCCGCAAGCGGAGCATGGTTAAAAGCTCAAGCTTGAGAGCGTAAGAAAGCTCTTGCTCTTGATCTGCGATAGTGAAGCCTGATCGCTAACTGGTCTCGCCTCTTGAAATTGATCTCCGCGTCGGCGGCTTGTACTCTGACTTACGCTTGAGGCCGAGAGCCTGCACTTCGTTCGAGTCCTTGCCAAACTGCGCGATGATCTGCTCTTTCACGCCCAGCATCAGGTTATGAAACTCCCACTCTTTGGCGACAGCGCCATCTCGCGCGGCAGCCATCGTCGCGGCTGCCTGCACCTCCGCGCGCCGCAAATTTGCCAACTCGACGTGCGCCGCTCTGACGGCTTCGAGCGAATAAGCAAGATTGATTGGAGTGTAATTTGAGATTGCTTGCAACGCAGCGAAACCGTTCTCGTCGGCTTCGAGCTTAACGGGAGGCAAACGTTTGCCCTGGTTTCTGGCCATGTGAGAAATCTCCTCGTGAGGAAAGAGATGATTGGGATAACGCGCGCATTTTATGCGATGCAGCTTTCTGCTTGCAAGCCTGCCGATTGCGGAATGCGGATTTCGGATTGCGGATTGCGGATTGCGGATTGGAAAGACAAGCGCTCTGTAATCTTGAATCCGCAATCCGAAATCCGCATTCCGCAATGCTTACGGCGTTGGGCAGTTTTTAGCCACTCTGTATCCGGCGGCTTCGGCTTCCGCTACAGTCTTGAATTTGACCTGATTCTTTTCCGACACGCCGTTGTAGCCCGGACAGTCTGGCCGGTGATAAATCTTGCTGTTCTTGTTGCCGATGATCTCTCCCGTCGCTACGGTTGTTGTGGTGGAGATGGCCGCAACACTTGCGGGAGCAGCAACCGGTGCGGCCTGCGCCGTCGGCGTTTGAGAAGAAGCGGGAGTGGCCTTTGCTGTTGATGCGACGCTGGGCGTCGAGGCTACGCTCGGAGTTGAGCCTTCGGGCTGGCAGTTCCCCGCGCGCTTGTAGCCTGCCGCTTCCGCCTCTTCCACAGTCTTGAAGAAGACGCGGTTTTTCTCAGCCATGTCACGATAGCCCGGACAATCCGGCCTGTGATACTTCCTGCTGCTCTTGTTGCCGATGATCGTGCCTTCGGGTGGCGCTGGCCCCCAGCGCGCGGTTTTCACGTCTACCCTGTAATCCCCCGGAGGAGTGGGATTGGGGTCTTGCCACAGTCCTAATCTGGCGGCACGCGCGTCCGTTTCCGCCTGGGCATACGTGACGCGATCCTTCGGCTCCTGTTCGTCCGCGTATTTCTTAAAATGCCACGCCAGTCCCGCCTTGACCTGCTCGATATTCATGTCCTTACCGTCAAGCATAATCGTGCCGACGGTTCGCCGGTACTTATCAACTTTCGTCCAGACAATCGTGACCTGCCTGCCCATGACCATGCGTTCCAGATTCTTCTGGGACGCTGCCCCGGAAGCTTGCTTCAACTCCGGGGCGTCGATGCCCTGCAAGCGTATGTGAAACTTCTTGCCGTTCGCGTCGAGCACAGTGATGGTGTCCCCATCGTGGACGTTAATGACTTTGCCCTCGATGACGAGCTGAACGTTATTAGCCTGCGTCTGCGGCGCGCTCGCCGTAGAAGTCTGCTGCGCCGCGCCCGTCCAGACACACGCCAGCATGAGCACGAAAAATAGAGCAGCCTGTAGTCTTGGTTTCATGGTCTTTTCCTCCCCGCACGTCCCGGCTCTGCCAAAATTGAGCTTCCACCCCGACGAATCACGTTGAAAACTAATGGAATCTTTGAATCTTCCGATGGGGCTTAGTTATTTCCTCTAGAAACTAGATTGTTTCTCTAGGGAGAATAGTTGCTTTCTATGAAATAGCAGTATTTTCAAAAGGAAGCAAGGATGTTTCTTTTAGAAGCATGGATGATTCAAAGGAAAGCGTTGGTGGCAAGAGTGGAAGGTCGCGGCTTTCCGGGTGATGCGCCGTAGAAACCTTTCGAAGAAAACCATCATACTGTGTAGAGGCAGGACGGAATAAGGGCAGTCACAGGGATTAGAGGAAGCGATTTGTAGATATCATACTGAAAGCTGGATTAAGCCGCACGTTACGGCTTAAACATACAATTTCGAGTGTTACACTGCACTGTGCGGCTTAATCAAAGGAAGGAGACTAAATATATGGCTACGAAATCCCCAGAAACAAAAAAAATTTTCGAGCCTGATAGTACGGAAGAACTTCTTCGGGGCTGGCTGTTACATTCTCATAAAGGACGACAAAGACATGACAGGGCCGCGCGGCGGCTTGATAGAGAAAGGCTTTGGCTAGGAGCTATTGCGGCGGGATTTGCAGCAGTAGTTGGTGCATCAGTTTTCACTATTTTAGAAAAAGAATCATCAGATAGCTTGAAAGTTATAATAGCCGCGATTAGCATACTTTCTGCAATTTTAAGTGGTCTGAGTACGTTTCTAAACTTATCAGAAAGAGCTGAAAAACATCGGTCAGCCGGGGTGCGGTATAAAGCAATGATTCGAGAACTTGAACGCAGGCTTAGTGCAGGGACTGGCAGTTCAACCATTGCGCCTTCTCTCTTAGAGGAGATACAGAAGAGATTGGATGAGCTGGAAGAGAATGCGCCGATTGTTCCTGAGAAGATTTTTCTTCTAGTGGATAAAGATTGGAACACACATCGAGTTGAGACAATTACAAAGGCTGCTGATTTTTATAATCCCAATAATCAGGCATAACCGCCACCTAATAATAACCTTCAACTAAAACTTCTAATCATTCCCTCGACCGCTCTTTTGACAACAGGTATTGTGGGGCATATATTGCGGCCATGAACGAATTGGAGAAGCTCAGGGGGCGTGAGTTTAGAGGTGTTGAGGCGCTCGCGGCGGCTGCCGGTTCGCTGATAGAGCAATACGGCAAAGAGCCTGCGCGCGGCAACGTTCGGCTGGGAATTACGCCGCGCATCGTGCGCCATTATCTGAGTGAAGCACTGCTCGGCGCACCGACCGGGCACGCTGGCCCCGCGATAGTTTTCAACTACGGAAACCTGCTGCGCCTGCTGGCCGTTAAAAGGCTGCTCGCCGACCACTGGTCTGTCTTCAAGGTCAGAGAATTCATGGCGTCGCTCGACACCGCTGCGCTCGAACAACTGGTCACAAGCGCGCTCACTTCATCTTCGGAGTCGAGCCGCGCGGGGCGCAGGAGAGCCGAAACGAATGTCGAGGACGAGCATGATTTTCGTGTCACGCAGCCACTCCTGAAAAACGCTTCGCCCGAATCATCGCCTGCCCCGTCAATGTCTCTCGCAACTGCTCCGCCGTCGCTGGCCTCGCTCGCCGTCGAATCCGTCAAACGTCAGGAGCGCGCCTCCGCCGAATGGATTGAGATTGCTACCGGACTGGAGATAAAGGTGCGCCGCAGCTTTCGCCCGCCGCAAAGCGAAGAGGAGCGCGAGCGATTGGGCGCGCGTTTCTGGTCAGTGGTCAATAAGAAGAATAGTAGGCAGTAGGCAGAAGTAAGGAAGACGAAAGACAGAAAACAGAACTCGGAAGAAGCCATTCGGAAGAAGCCATTAAGTATCAGCCCCGCCCGGGGCTACACTCTCGCCCCTGACGGAGCTATTGCTCGATGGCTTCTACTGTCTTCTGACTGCTGCCCACCTACCTACCCACTTTTACCGAAGCGGCAGCGCGCGGCCTTCCCCGTTACGCAGCTTGAAGCCCAGCAGGCGCGCAATCGTCGGCCCTTCATCAATCAATTGAATCGTTCCGAGTGACCCGCGCCTGCCGACACCTGCCCCGGAAGCAATGAATGAGGTGTAGTAGCGCGATGGAAGAAAACCGTGCTGGCCTTTCAACTTGCCGGGCGTGAGCGCGTCGCCGGTATAACTGGCGTTGAAGTAATACCCGTCCGAGGCTTCGAGAATAAACGCCGCGTTCGGGTTTGTTCCGAGTTTGCGCGCCTCTTTCTCTTCGATAATGCGAAGAGTTCCCCGCCCCTCACCATTTGTAAAATCCCTGAAAGCGGCCAGTGCTTTGTTGTAAGTATCGTGGTCTTTCGGATCACGCAGGATGATGGCGCACGAGCCGCCGGAGATGTAAGGCGCGGCTCGCCAGTCGGTGACTACCGCGCGAGCAGCTCCTTTGGCATCCTTTTCTTCGCGCAGTTTCAAAAGACCGGCGCGCGCCAGTATCACTCCCGGATGAATTCGTTTTGAGACGGGCATGAAGCCATGATCGCTGACGATGAAGATGGTCGTATCGTCCGCTGTGCCCGCGCGCTCCGTGGCCGCGATGATGCGCGCGACGTAAGCGTCCATCTTCTCCAGCATCGCAAAGGCTTCCGGCGTGAAAGGGCCATAGTCATGCTCGAAGTGATCCAGATCGAAGAGGTGAATCAACACGACTTCGGGCTTCTTCTCCGCGATGACATACTCGGCAAAGCGCGTCCGCATGTCGTCGCCTTCATCTTTGTTGCCCTTGCTATAAAGCTGCGAATCGCGCCGCTCTAACTCTGCGACCAGATCAACGGGGCGTGCGTTGGCTTTAATCACCGCGAATGACTCTTCGCGCGTGCCTCCGATTTTGAAGATTTCCGGGAAGTTGTAATCGCCCGCGCCCACGCTCACAGGCCACGAGATCATCGCCGTCTTCAACCCGGACCTGGATGCAGCCTCCCACAAGGTTTCGGCGCGGATGTCTCGCGCATACCAGTACCATTTGCCCGTCTGTGTCTGGTCGGGCGGCTCGAAAATGTCATTGCCGTAGATGCCATGACGCTCAGGCGTCGTGCCTGTCGCAATCGTCGTGTGCGACGGGTACGTCACAGAAGGATAGACGCCGACGACCTGCGCCATCACGCCGTCATTCATCAAACGCCGGAGCGTCGGAATCTTCAAGCCGTATTCGTCTCGTTTTTGAAGATAGCGCACGTCGAGGCCGTCGAGCGAGATGATGACGGCGCGCTTCGCTTGAGGAGGCGCAGGCGTGAATACGGGCGGCGAGCCTGCGCCGACAGACGACGCGAGACTGAAAGCCAATCCCACGATGAGAAGAAAAGGAGCGAGGCGGCGGCGCATGTATCGTGTGGTGTTGTTCATGCTCAATGTACGCTAAATCAGAACTGACAGGATTCGGAGACAAAGAAAATAGACAGGATTAACAGGATTAGCAAGATTAAGAAGACAAGGCATGTCAAGGAAGCTTGATGCTGTCTTTCTTATCTTGTCTATCTTGTTAATCCTGTCTATTTCTTTCTTCCAATGACAGACAAGAATGTCTGTCCTACTTTATGACGATGTTAACGAGGCGTTGCGGGACGACGATTACTTTGACGATTTCGTGCCCGTTTGTAAAGCTTTGGACTTTGTCGTCAGAGAGAGCGGCCTCGCGCAGCTTGTCTTCCGGCGTGTCGGGCGTGGCGTGAATGCGCGAGCGCAGTTTGCCGTTGACCTGCACGGGTATTTCCAGTTCTTCCTTGCGCGCGAGTTCTTCGTCCAATCGCGGCCAGTGTGCCTCTTTGCTGAGAATGCCCCCTGCGTGCCCCAACGCCGCCCACATCTCTTCGGCCACGTGCGGCGAAAACGGAGTGAGCATCAGGACGAGCGATTCCAGGGCTTCACGCACGGCGAACACGTCCTGTGCGGAAGCTGTCTGCGGCTCTACCTGAAAGTCGCCCAGCGCATTCGAGAGTTCCATCAACGCCGCGACGCTCGTGTTGAAGTGCAACTCCTCGAAATCAGCGGTGATGCGCGCAATCGTCTGATGAGTCTTGCGACGGAGACTTCGAGCTTCCGCTGAAAACTCGTCCGCCCCCGAAGCCGTCTGTTTTTGCAGAGCATCCGACAGCCGCTCATGCCAGCGCCAGACCATTCCATAAACGCGCCGCAGGAAACGCACAGCGCCTTCTATCCCTGTCTCCTGCCAGCGCAGTTCATTTTCCGGTGGCGCGGCGAAGAGAATGAACAGACGAACGGCGTCAGCGCCGTAAGCCGCGATCATGTCGTCAGGGTCAACGCCATTGCCCAGAGACTTGGACATTCTCTTCCAATCATTCGTTCCCTCGACCTGATTCGTCACCATGCCCTGCGTCATCAATCGCTGCACCGGCTCGTTGAAAGAAACCAATCCGATGTCACGCATAAACTTTGTCCAGAAGCGCGTGTAGAGCAAGTGCATGACGGCGTGGTCAATGCCGCCGATGTACTGCGAGACCGGCGTCCAGTAAGCAGCTTTCTCTTTGTCGAAAGGCGCTGCATCGTTGCGCGGGTCGCTGTAGCGAAAGAAGTACCACGAAGAATCAACGAACGTGTCCATCGTGTCAGTCTCACGCCGCGCAGCGCCGCCGCACGTCGGGCAAGTCGTGTTGACAAACTCCGCCACACCCGCGAGCGGAGATTCGCCAGTGCCCGTGAAGTCCGCGTGATCCGGTAGCCGAACCGGTAAATCTTTTTCCGGCACGGGCACTGTTCCGCACTTGTCACAATAAATAATCGGCACAGGCGCACCCCAGAAACGCTGGCGCGAGATGCCCCAATCGCGCAGGCGATACGTCACGGCCTCTTCGCCAAAACCTTTCTCTTTAGCAACGCTCGCCATCTCCCGCAGAGCATCTTCCGAAAGCCGCCCGCTCCAATCGCCTGAGTTGACCAGGATGCCGTAGTCGGAGAAAGCGTGCGGCATCGCGGCAGATTGATCCTCGCGCACCGGGTCATGCTCGATTGCTTCCTGCTCGTGCGAGATGCGCTCGATGACGCGCCGGATGGATAAGCTGTATTTCTGTGCAAACTCGAAATCGCGCTCGTCGTGCGCCGGGACACTCATTAGCGCGCCCGTGCCGTAATTCATCAGCACGTAGTTCGCCACCCACACCGGGATGCTTTCACCGCTGAACGGATTTATAGCCAGCAGCCCCGTGTTGATGCCTTCTTTCTCAGTCTCTTCTTCGCCCGCGTTGGTGCGATTGGGCGCAGTAGCTTTGACGTGCTCGACAAATCGCATCACGTCCGTTTTCAACGATGAGTCTTCGAGCAGCTCCGCTATCAAAGGATGCTCGGCTGCCAGCACGATGGCGTTCGCGCCGTAGATCGTGTCAATGCGCGTGGTGAAAACGCGTACCTTCGCATCCTTGTCCTTGATTGCGAAATCTACAAACGCGCCCTTGCTACGCCCGATCCAGTTGCGCTGCATCGTCAGCACGCGCTCAGGCCAGCCCGCCTCAATGTCCTTCATGTCTTCGAGTAGTTGCTCCGCATATTCTGTGATCCGCAGAAACCATTGCTCTATATCCTTCTTCACGACGCTCGCGCCGCAACGCCAGCAGACGCCACCCGACGATTGCTCGTTCGACAGCACGGTCTCTTCCTTCGGACACCAGTTGACCTGCGACATCCGACGATAGGCCAGCCCGCGCTCGTACATCTTCAGGAAAAACCATTGATCCCACTTGTAATACTCGGGCGTGTGCGCGGCGATCTCGCGCTGCCAGTCGTAGCTGATGCCCATGCGCTTCAGTTGCTCGCGCATGTGTGCGATGTTCTCTTCCGTCCAGTCGCGCGGATTTATACGGCGCTTGATGGCGGCCTGCTCGGCGGGCTGCCCGAAGCTGTCCCAGCCAATCGGGTGCAGCACGTTGAAGCCTTGCAGCCGCTTGTACCACGAAAGCGCGTCGCCGATTGAGTAGTTGCGAACGTGCCCCATGTGCAGAAAGCCCGACGGGTAAGGCAGCATCTCCAGACAATAAAACGGAGGGCGCTGGTCGTCGCGCTCAACACTGAAGGCATTCGTCTCAGCCCAGTGTTTCTGCCACTTCTCTTCGATTTTTTCGGGAAAATATTTTTCGTCCATTGTTCTCAAGCCCCTCTTATTTGATGACACTTAATCACGAACTGGCCGGACGCACAAAACGCGCAGGGAGCACGGGAGTGCGTTCACGAGCCTGAATTTTGAATTGTTGCGGGTACGGGGTCGCCGCTTCACAGCCGGGCGCGCGTTAAAGTGCGCGGTGCTGCAAGCGGCACCGTAAGGAGGAGTTTGGTAGATTTATGAAAACGTCTCATGCTTAAACTCGAACGCTCTCCATCTTGAAAAGGTTCCGATATGTTAGCGCAGGCGGGGCTTGATTGTCGAACGAAATTTCCGGCAAATAACTGCCGCTACATATTGTTGAAGAAGAAAAAGAAGAATGCTGCGGCGTGCTCTGCCTTCACGCCCCTGGCGGAGCCTATCGTGTTGCCGGATTTGTCTCTGACATCTCCGCTGGAGGTAACGGAACCAATCCTGTTGCCTGATCTGTCCCGCACCTCGCCATCCGACTTGACGTAACCGATGGTGTTGCCGCTACGGTCGCGCACTTCACCATCCGACCGGATGGAGCCAATGGAGTTTCCCGATTTGTCTCGGACATCTCCGTCCGGCTTGAGAGCGCCAATCGTATTGCCGGACTTATCTCTCACGTCGCCGTCCGACTTAACGTAGCCGATGGTGTTCCCCGATCTATCTCTCAATTCACCATCCGAGAGATTGAGAGCAGACACGCTGATTGATAGACAGATGAGAAGAATTAAAGAAACGCGTGCTTTCATGTTTGTGTTGCCATCCTTTCTGAAGCCTACAAGCTCTGCGCGCGACTGTGTGCCGCAACCTACAGGACGTTTCACCAACACCAATTTTGTCTAACCGGGGAAGCGCACGCGCTTTCAAGAGCGCGTTCTGCAATCCGCCCGCAATCGGAAGATGAAGACCAATGGGCGGTACAACGTTTTTCCACTCATCACTCATGACTCCTCAATCAGTGATAGGTGATGGGTGATAAGTGAAAACAACTGTTCTTTCTTATCACCCATCACCTATCACTTCCTTTCTACTTCTTCCATCACGCGCAGCATGTTGCCGCCGAGAATCTTGTGGATGTCCTGTTCGGAATAACCTCGCCGCAATAGTTCCGCCGTCAGATTCGGCAAATCTTCGACCGTCGCAAGGTCTGTCGGCGTCGCCTGTATGCCGTCGAAATCCGAGCCGATGCCGACATGGTCTATGCCGACGAGTTTGACGATGTGGTCAATGTGGTCAACGAGGCGCGAGATGGTGACGGGCGGCAACCGCCGCGCGTATTCACGTAGGCGCACGCGGTCACGCGCCATCTTCTTTTGCGCGATTCCGCCCGGCTCTTCATCCGAAGCCTTTTGCACAAGGGGAGCAATCTGCGCGTCCACCTGCTTCTTCTTCTCGCTCCAGCCGGGTTCCAAGAATTCCGGGTAGAAGAGAACGGAGCAAACGCCGCCGGTCTTGGCCAGCGCGCGAAGCATCTCGTCCGTCAGGTTGCGCGGCACGTTGGCAATCGCGCGGCAGCCCGAGTGTGTGGCGATGACGGGCTTCGTCGAAGTATTGATGATGTCCCAGAAGGTCGGGTCGGAAACGTGCGACACGTCAACCATCATGCCGAGTCGATTCATCTCACGAACAACCCGCTTACCGAAATCATCGAGGCCGCGCGTGCGCCCCGTTTCGTCGCCACTCGAACCCGCCCAACTCGTCGAGACGCTCCACGCGGGCGACATGTAGCGCACGCCCAGCTGGTAATAACGCTCGACCATCTCTAACCGCTCGTCAATCGCGTAGCCGCCTTCGAGTCCCATCAAGGCCGCGAGCTTTCCATCATTGACAATACGGCGCACGTCTCCGGCGGTTCCTGCAAGCTCCCACGTCTCCGGGTGCTTCTCGGCAAGTTGACGCACGGCGGCAATCTGGTCGTCCGCACGCTTGATGGCTTTCTCGCCTCCGCCACCATAAAGCTGCGGCTCGACCCAGATGGAGAAGAACTGCGCGTCGAGTCCGCCTTCCTGCATCCGCACGGCGTCCAACTGGCCGTCCGCGAGTCGTTGATTGATGTCGAGACGCTCGTCAACCATGCGCTGTGTGGTGTCCGCGTGCATGTCTATACTGACGGCGCGGCGGTGGATGCTGGCGGGGTCGTTTGTTCTGTTGGATTGACTATTGTCGGGCGAAGTTGTGGGTTGTGTGTTTTGGGTTTGTTCAGACATACGACAGTTGTTGAAGGTTAAGGAGAAAAGAAGCGCGACGGCAAGAAGCAGGATAGAATTCGTCTTCTGTGCGCGATGCGTCATCCGGTGGCTGTAAGTAGAATTGCAGCAATTTTTTGGCTGTTTCCAAGAGCAGTTTGATGTTACGTCGCCTCAAGCGGAAGAATCAAGCGTGCCTTGCAATGGAGCGCGCGTTTACGGTATTGTGCCCTATCTTAACAGGCTTGATTAAGCGAGACGGGAGCTGCCGTCTTCATAAGTAGTTTCCGCGTAATTCCGAGTTGGGAAACATGCAGCCGCCCAGACGAGCACCTCTCTCAAATTTATTCCCGAAGGAGTACAACAATATGTTCTCGAAAGATGGTAAATCGAAAGACGAGAGAACCCCTCGCATCGTTTCTGACATCTGGCACAACGGCGAGTGGATCAAGTGGGATGATGCGCGCGTGCATGTGATGTCGCACGTTTTGCATTACGGCTCAAGCGTCTTTGAGGGCATCCGCTGCTATAAGACCAAGCGCGGCCCGGCCATCTTTCGTCTTCAGGAACACATGCAACGGCTCCTTAACTCGGCCAAGATTTACCGGATGGAGCATGAGTGGACGCGCGACCAGTTGTGCGACGCTGCGGTCGAACTGGCCGCTCGCGGCGGACTCGATCAATGCTACATCCGCCCGATTATCTTCCGCAGTCTGGATGAAGCGAATCCTGCGTTCGGCGTCAATCCTTTCCCGAATCCTCTGGCCTGCTACATCGGCGCGTGGGACTGGGGCAAGTATCTTGGCGAGGAAGCCATTGAACAGGGTGTTGACGTTTGCGTCTCGACGTGGAATCGGCTGACGCCGAACTCCATGCCCGCGATGGCCAAGTCCGGCGCAAACTACATGAACTCGCAACTCATCAAGATGGAAGCGCTCCTCAATGGCTACGCCGAAGGCATCGCGCTTGATGATCGCGGGCTGGTCTCGGAAGGCTCAGGCGAGAATATCTTTCTCGTGCAGGACGGGCGCGTGGTGACACCGCAGCTTTCAAGTTCTATCCTGCCCGGCATTACGCGCGACAGCGTGCTACAGATTTGCCGCGAGTTGGAGATTCCGATTCAGGAAAGCAACATTCAACGCGCCGCGCTCTACATCGCCGACGAACTCTTCTTCTCAGGCACAGCCGCCGAGGTCACACCGATTCGTTCCGTAGATAAAATCACCGTCGGCACAGGGCGTCGAGGCGAGACGACGCGCCGCATTCAGGAAGTCTTCTTCCAGATCACATCGGGCGAGCGCGAAGCTCCCGGCCCCTGGCTCACGTATGTCAACGAGCGCAAGGGCGCGCAACCGACTAATAACAACGGCCACAGCGCAACGCAGGTCAAAGCCTCCGGCGCTTCGACAGGTCTCTCCGAATCGGTTGCGGATTATCAAACGGTGATGACGGAATAAACCTGACCTCGGATGAACCAGCAGAGTCACTAACAGAGAAGCGCATCGTGAGCGATTACGATGCGCTTCTTGCTTGAAGCGAGGAATGATTGGGTGATGGATGTTCGAGAATACAATCGCAACGCGTGGGACAAAGAAGTCGAGCGTGGGAACGAATGGACTCAGCCGGTCAGCCCGGAGGTGATTGCTGCCGCGAGGCAGGGTCGCTGGGAGGTGTTGCTGACGGAGACAAAGCCCGTCCCGCGTGATTGGTTTCCTGATTTGAACTCGCTGGACGTTCTCTGTCTCGCTTCGAGCGGAGGCCAGCAGGCCCCTATTCTGGCGGCGACAGGTGCGCGCGTCACCGTGTTCGACAACTCGCCGAAGCAGCTTGAGCAGGATCGCAAGGTTGCTGAACGCGAAAGTCTCAGCCTCGTCACAATCGAAGGCGACATGATAGATCTTTCCATGTTTGCCGGGGAGAGTTTTGACCTCATCTTTAATCCCTGCTCGAATCTCTTCATCCCGGATGTCCGGCCTGTCTGGAAAGAGTCGTTCCGTGTGCTCAGGCGCGGAGGCGTGCTGCTGGCAGGTTTCGTCAATCCCGTCATCTATCTGTTCGATGACCGGCTAACGGAGCGCGCCGTGCTTCAGGTCAAGCACGCGCTGCCCTACTCTGACCTCCACAGCCTGTCGAAAGAGGAGTGCCGCCAGTTAATCGAAAAAGGCGAGCCGCTTGAGTTCGGCCACACGCTCGCGGATCAACTCGGCGGGCAAACGGACGCGGGCTTTGCCATCACCGCTTTTTACGAAGACCGTCACCGCACTCTTCCAGCGGCGAAATACACATCCACCTATATCGCCACGCGAGCCGTCAAGCCTTAATCCGACAGCGCATATATTCATTGACGCCCGGCGCGCGTGCGGGCTATCATTGTTTCGTGAGTGTCTCCGGGCTTTAATTTTCCGGTGGCGCTGCAAAAGCCCGCGAGTTTCAGCCTCAGAACGTTTCCTCGAATTAACAAGCGTAGTTCAAGTCCCAGACACTTCTTGCGCCCCGCTTCGATTTTCTCCTGATTTTTCTCCGAAAGGTTTACGGTCACTCAAACTATGTCAGTCAAGATAGACGACCTTCTGCGCTTTGCGACCAGTCACGGCGCGTCAGATTTGCACCTCAAGGCAGGCTCGTTTCCCTACATGAGGACGGGCGGCGAGTTGCGCCCGCTGGTTGATTCGCAACCGCTCACGCAGGGAGACACGCTCGATATGGCTTTCTCCATGATGTCGAATCGCCAGAAGCAGCGCTTCAAGGAAGTCTCCGAAGTTGACATCGGCTACGGCGTTTCGGGCGTCGGGCGTTTTCGCGCCAACATCTTTCAGCAGCGCGGCACGGTCGGCATCGTCCTGCGCGTTATCCCTGACTCGACGCGCAGCACCAGCAGCCTCGGTCTTCCTCCCGTCGTTGACAAGGTTGCGGACGAGCAACGCGGGCTTATCCTCGTGACGGGCGCGACCGGCTCCGGCAAATCCACGACGCTGGCCGCGATGATTGATCGCATCAACGCTCTACGGAGCGGCCACATCGTCACCATCGAAGACCCGATTGAATTTCTGCATAGAGACAAGCGTTCGTTCGTCACGCAACGCGAGGTGGACGTAGACACGCGCTCGTTTGCGGAGGCTCTGCGGGGCGCTTTGCGACAGGACCCGGACGTGATTCTCGTCGGCGAGATGCGCGACCTGGAAACGATTGAGACGGCGTTGACGGCAGCCGAGACGGGACACTTGGTGCTTTCGACTCTGCACACCCTGGACGCGACCGAAACGATTACGCGCGTCGTCTCTTCATTCCCCTCGCACCAGCAAAAGAGTGTGCGCCTGCAACTGGCAAGCATACTCAAAGCCGTCATTTCCATGCGCCTGGTGAGGGCAGCCAAAGGAAGAGGCCGCGTGCCTGCCGTCGAGATCATGGTCACGACCGGCCTGATTCGCGATTACATCATCAACGAAGAAAAGACCTACATGATTCGTGAGGCGATTGCGGCCGGGACTTCTCAGTACGGAATGCAGACCTTCGACCAATCGCTCTTTCATCTTTATCAGTCGGGATTGATTACGCTCGAAGAGGCGCTCCGCAACGCCAGCAACGCCGACGAATTTTTGATGCGCGCCTCCGGCATCCAATCCACCAGCGAACGCGCCAAAGAAGAGATGGAACACATCGTCAGCGTCGTTGAAAAGCAGGGATGAGGGATGAAGGATGAGGGATGAAAGGAAAGCTTCAACATCTTGAATGCTTTTATTTCATCCCTCATCCCTCCGCCCTCATCCCTGCTCTTCAGTGTCCCCCGTGCCCGCCCGTTTCGGGAGTGGGTTCGGGAGTTGATTGGGGCGCTCGGTTGGGAGAGTTGGTCATTCCCATCGGCTCTGTGTGCGCGGCTGCGCCAGCGCCGCCATCTTTCAGGTAAGGCTTGAGCAAACTCAGCCACGCGTTGGCGAGTCTCGAATATTCCATCGGGCAACGAACGGCTCTGGCCTCCGGTAAGGGGGCGTTGACCATTCCCATATACTTGTTCGGATTGTGGCCGAAGACCCAGCAGAGGATGTTATAAAATCTCTGCCCGTCCATCGAATGCTCGTCAGCCCAGAGCATGTCCAGTTCGGCAGCCGTTTTCCCGGACTTCGCCAGCCGCTCGTATTGTATGCCCCATGAGAGCGCGCCGCTGATCGCCATCTTCTCGCCCTCTTCCCCTTTGAGTCCGACGAGGACGAAAGTGGAAAGCTGGTCAACCGCATCTTCTTCTCTGCCGGTCGAAGGCAGTTTCAAAACGTCAATCAGGCAGTGCCCAAGTTCGTGTATAAACGCGAAGGTGAGCGCGCCTCCGACCTTCTCGCCTAAATCGTCCTCACTTTTCGCAATCGGTTTGAAGTCTTCGGTCATCTGCGCCATCAACTCGTAGCACATCACGATCTGGCGCTCTTTCGGATTCCAGAAAGCGTTGGGCTGGCCACACTCCTTGAACGTAATCAACACGTTTTCGGGGATGGCTATCATGGCATTCAGATCGTCGGCGATTCCTTCGAGAACCCTCTGCCGCCGGAACTGTTCGTTGACTTCAGCAAACTGTGGATTCTGCACGGCAGAGTATTCAACGCTGAAATTGCCCTTGTCCGGTTGTGTGGCCTGCCCCTGAGCGTCAGCCATGCGTTTGATGATTTCGGCGCTGCTGGTATCCGTATTGTCCTGGCTCGTGTTGTCTGGATTGATGCCGCTCGTGCTGCCACTACTGCCTGAATTATCATTCTTCTTACAACCCATCACCAACAGAGCGGCGCAGATGAGAACGCCAATCATAATCAGGAGCTTTCGTTTACCTCTCAAAGCATAGCTCGCGCCGCAACGGGGGTTCTTCGATCTGGTCATTTACTTATCCTCTCAATTATCCGAAGGAAGATTAACGAATTGAATGTTGTCTTAAGTAGAACTTAACGTGGGGGCTAATACCATAAAAAGGCGGGCGGGCACAAGCACGAGACTCTGATGAAGTGTTCCGGAGATTTGCCATCACTTCTTCACTGAACTGCGTGGCTGCCGTTTAACGACAATTGCTGGCGGATAATTCGGATTTGAATTATATAATGGCGACTGATATTCACTCTCGCAAGCCAGAGTTGTAATTATCCCTCATCTCAAAGGACAGCCCATGAGTAGCACTCACATCTTCATCTCTCACACCAGCAAAGACGACGGTTTTGTAAAGGAACTGCGCGAATCTCTTGAGAATTACGGGCTAACCGCCTGGGCTGATTCTCGCAATCTGCGCGGCGGCTCAAAGCTCGCGCCGGAAATCGAAGAAGCTATCGAAGCTGCGCGCCAATTCATCGTCGTCATCAGCCCCAACACCATCAACTCGCCCTGGGTACGCAAAGAGATTCAAAAAGCACTGGAGGTTGAACGGACACGCAAAGATGAAGGCTATCGAGCAATACCGCTTCTCCTGCCCGGAATCGAGCCTTCCGCGCTGCCGCTCTGGTTCGATGAAGAACCTGTCGGCGTCTCCGTCAAAATCGAAGTTGGCGGGTTGAGTGAAGCGCTGCCCCAGATTCTCGCCGCGCTGGGCGAGCGATTGCCGGACGATGTTCAGCCAGCACTGATAACTCCGACGCGCCCGGTCGAAGAACTAATCTTGAAACTGAGCGAACCGCGTATCGAAACACGCGAAGGCCGTCGGCGCGCGAAGGCCAAAGCACAACTAATCTATCATCCCGCCGACCCAACCGCCCGCGAAGTGGAAAGCAGCGCCTACTACTTCACCGCCCCGCTTGGCCCAATTGAGACGGACGACTTGCGCTGGTATCTGGAACAGTTTTACCTCTGGCCGACAGGCGTCTTCATCGAACGCGCGCAGACAATCGAAGAAAAATTGCCGCAGTGGGGACAGGAGCTTTTCAAAGCGGCTTCATCAACCGACCGGGCCGGAAAAGCTTTGAATGCGTGGTTGCAGACTGCCGAAGATGCGGAGCGACGATTCTCAATCGAAGTTAACAATGACGTAATCGAGGATGTGAATCAAACGGATGATGAGAACAAGGCGGCGCAGGCTGAAACCAACGAAGCGGCCAGCGAATTGCTCTCGCTCCCGTGGGAACTACTGCACGACGGGCGTGGCTTTCTATTTCACGGCAAGAATCCGGTGCGCGTGCGGCGTCGTTTGCCGAATCGTTACCCGCAGAAACCAAGCGCCACCAGTTTGCCCCTGCGTATTCTGCTCGTCAGCCCGCGCCCCGAACAAGAAGGCGTTGATTACATTGACCACCGCATCAGCGCCCGTCCGCTCATAGAAGCCATCGAACACTTGGGCGAACTGGCGACGCTCACCGTGCTCAATCCGCCGACCTTCCCTGCTCTACAGGAGACTTTGCAGAAAGCCGCCGAAGCCGGGCAGCGATTTGATGTCGTACATTTCGACGGTCACGGCGTTTACGACCGCAAGGTTGGCCTGGGCGGCCTCTGTTTTGAAGACCCGAAAGATAGTGACAAGCCAACAAATCGTGCGATGCAGCTTGTTCACGCGGAAGAGCTGGCACAGTTGATACGCGCTCATCGCATCCCGCTCGTTTTTCTCGAAGCTTGCCAGAGCGCGAAGATAGAAGATAACCCGACCGCTTCCGTTGCAGCCCGCCTGTTGCAGGAGGGCGTGACTTCTGTCGTCGCGATGAGCCACATCGTGCTGGTTGAAACCGCCCGCCGCTTCGTTGCAGCATTTTACAAGGCGTTGGCTGAAGGCAGGCGAGTCGGCACGGCTATGCTGAATGGGCAACGTGCGCTATACGGCGAAACATGGCGCGGCAAAGTGATGGGCGCGGGCGACCTCAGATTGCAGGACTGGTTCGTGCCTATCCTCTATCAGGAAGAGAACGACCCGCTGCTCGTCACCCGTCAGCTTTCAAAAGACGCGCAGCAGGCCCAGCAAAAACCAAGACAGCGCAGCTTCGGCGAACTACCCGCCACACCATTGCACACCTTCATCGGTCGCAGCCGCGAACTGCTCGTGCTGGAACGTCTGCTGCATGACGACAAATTCCACTATGCGGTCGTGCGCGGTCAGGGCGGAGCGGGCAAAACGACGCTGGCAGCCGAACTGGCGCGCTGGCTGGTGAGAACCCGGCGCTTCGAGCAGGCAACCTTCGTCAGCCTTGAAACATACACAGACGCTCGCGGCGTGCTCGACACCCTTGGCCGCCAACTACTGCCGGAAGGCGATACATGGTCTGTGGCACATTTCCCGGACTTGAAGCAGGCAATGCAACCCATCGAGCGCGCATTAAGAGACCGGTCTACGATCATATTGTTGGATAATCTGGAAAGCGTGCTGCCTGACGCAAGCGACCAGACACCGGCAGAAGTCGCCCTGATTGAAGGACTATTCGCGCTCTGCCAATCCCTGCTCCAAGCCGACGAACGAACACGCCTGCTCTTCACCACCCGCGAGCCGCTGCCTGGGCCTTTTAATCACCGGCCTCGTGAAGTCATACTCGGCGCATTGAGCCGCACCGATGCCATCGAACTCGTTGGCGAAGTGATGAAGCAAGAGGGCTTGACTCCCAAAGCCGAAGACCCCGGCGGCGACCCACAGGAAATCACAGACCTCGTCGAAGCGGTCAATCGCCACGCCCGCGCACTCGTCTTACTTGCGCGCGAAGTGGCCCGTCGTGGCGTGCGTTCGACCACAGAGAACCTGCACCAACTGATGGCCGAGTTGGACAGGAAGCATCCCGGCGATAGAGAGAATTCGCTCTATGCCAGCATCGAGCTATCGTTGCGCCGCCTGTCGCAGGAGACACGGGAGCAGATCAAGGCACTAGGTGTGTTTCACGGCGGGACGCATCTTGCTGTGTTGGCACAGATGCTGGGCGCAGATCTAGAGAGAGTAAGAAGCTTAGCCGAGCAACTAATCGAAGTGGGACTGGCCGAAGCAATGGATTACGGTCATCTGCGCCTTGATCCGGCCTTGCCATCTTATCTGCTGAGAGAGATGAGCGAAATGGAGCAGAAAGAAGCAACATCACGCTGGGCTGAAGAAATGAAGCAGTTGACGGCTTTTCTATATCAGCAACGGAGTAAGGATGTCGAATTAGCTGCCCGGCTAACACTGATGGAACTGCCTAACCTGATGGCAATGCTCAGGTGGGTACAGGACAAAGCGACGCCGGAAGCGGCCGTTGGTTTTGCGAATCGTGTGGAATCACTACTCTCCAATTTGGGCCGCCCCCAAGCTTTGGCGCAGGCGACGAGAGCGCGAGACCAGGCAGCAAGACGATTGGGTGAGTGGAGCCATGCCCGATTCGCGGCGGAAAGCGCAAACGTAGATCGACTACTAGAACGCGGCGACCTTCAAGCAGCTTACAACGCTGCCCAACAACTCCTGCAACAATGTTTGGCAGCGGGGGAAGAGGCATATCCCACTGCTGCCTATGACATTGCGACAGGACATTTAAGACTTGGAAGAGTGTTGGTGACGGGAGGAGCTGCTGAAGCCGCCCTATCGACATTGGCCGAGGGCCAGCAACGTTTTCAGGCGCTGGCAGACGCCGGTGATGTCGACGCCGAACGTATGGTTTCATTAGCAATTACCGAAACGGGCGACTGCTTAACGGATTTAGGGCGATGGGATGAGGCGGCAACAACCTATCAAGACGCCATCAGGAGCGCTGAGAAACTCAATGATAAGAGAGCAGTAGCGACTGACAAATTCGAACTCGGCGCAGTTCGCATGTTGCAAGAGCGGCATGGTGAAGCGCTTGAAATCTATGCTGAAGCATTAAATATTTTTGAAAGCTTGGGCGAGCCGAGAAGCATCGCTGCTGTTTGGCACCAGATTGGAATGGTACACAAGAATGCTGGACAATTTGAACAGGCCGAGCGGGCATATCAACAATCGCTAGCTATCAAGGTGCAGCAGAAAGATCTCGCGGGTGAGGCCCGCAGCCTGAATGAACTGGGACAGCTTTACTCTACGATGGAACGCCTCGAAGAGGCAGTGACCTTTTACCACCAATCAGCAGATATTCGTGTCAAGCTGCAAGACCTACATGGTGAAGGGAAGGTTCGCAACAACTTAGGCAGGACCCTCATCATGCTAAAACGTTATGACGAAGCCCGCCGCGAGTTGTATAGAGCAATTCAATGCAAGAAAGCCTACGGCCACACTGCCGAATCATGGAAGACATGGGGCATTCTCCATAATCTGGAGCAAGACATCGGCAATTCACAGGCTGCCGCTCAGGCGCGCCAACAAGCTATCGAGAGCTATCTGGCTTATCGTCGCGCAGGTGGGCAGAGTATGACTCAAGGCGCACAACTTTGCGCGATGGCAGTTCAGGTAATCGAGCAAGGGAGTACTACCGAGTTGGAGCAACTCTTTACCCAACTTTCAGGAGCAGATGTTCCCCCACCGACCAAAGTGATGATCTCCAAACTGCGAGCCATCCTACGGGGCGATCGCAATCCCGCGCTCTCCGAAGATCCGAATTTGAGCTACGACGGTGCTGTGGAATTGCAATTGTTGCTGGAAGCATTAAGGGCAAGGTAATGCTCTTTATTTGCAGTTTCACAGAGGGGCACGTAGGGGGTTGATGATCCTCAGAATCGTTGTCAGCAGATGTCATCAGCTACGGCTTGCTTAAGATTTGGCGGGCGTGCTTGTTCCGGCCAAGGTGGTGAGGGGTGGGGTTTGTAGCTCGAAGGTCTGGGGGTTTTCGCCGATGATGGCGGCGGCGAAGAAGCGTGGGACGTAGGCGGCGTTCTCATTGCGAAAGGTGTTGTCGAGTTTGTCGCGGTTGACGAAGAGCGTCCAGAAGTTTCTTTCGTAGTTCTCCGCGTCGCTCTCTCTTAACTGGCGCAGGGTGTCGCGCACCCATTCGGGGCCGCGATTGTAGCTGAGGAGGACGAGTGTCATGCTTTCGGCGTCGTCGCCGAGTTCGGCCATGCGGTCGGCGATGTAGTGGGCTGCCGCCGGGGTCATCTTCTCCATGTCGCACATTTCTTCAGGGGCGACGCCGTAGTGCCGCGCGGTCTGCGGCAGGAATTGAAACATGCCCTTCGCACCGATGCGGTTCTCGAAGCAGGGTCTGTATTCCGACTCGATCATCGGCAGGTAGATGCCGACCATGACGGGAACTTTGCGCGCGGCAAACGAACGTGCAATCAGCGGCAGGTAAGGCGCAGGCCGCGCGTAAACGACGCGCAGGTCTTCACGTTCAGGCTCGGTTGAGGTGCTGCCCAGACGTGCGACGTAAGCGTCCACGTTGCGCTTGATGGCGCGTAGTGCGTCTTCGTTGAGCCGGGCGGGACGCTCTCCCATCTGCGCGGAGATTCTTTGTTCCTGCTCATGTATGAAAGTGAGTTGCTCCGCTTCGCTCATCTGCTTGTAGAGCTTTGTCGCGGTCGTCGCGGCGGGTGCGTTGCCGAGGTTTGCTTCGCGGCGTGCAGCCGAACGGCTATAAAAAAAGACTACGACTGCCAGCAGCACGATGACGAGCAGCGCTTGCAGGACATGACGCTGTGCCTGACGTGTTTCCTGTTGAGCAAGAGCAGAGGCTGAAGAGGGAGGCGCGGGGGCAATTGAATCAGGCGCGGCTGGCGCAAGGGCGCTGTCACTACCGACGCTTTTCAAATCAGCCAGCATCTCCGACACCGTGTTGTATCGCTCGCTCCTATCCTTACGCAAAGCCTTCTGGATGATGCGCTGTAGTTGTTGCAACTGCGCGGGCGTGTCTTCCATCAACTCGAACAGCGGCGCAGGCTCGCGTTCAAGAACGGCGACGAGTGTATCGAGGCGCGTTGCTCCGGCGAACGGCGTGTGCCCCGCGAGCATTTCGTAAAGCACACAACCCAGGCTCCAGATGTCCGTGCGCTCGTCAACCAGCAACCCTCTGGCCTGCTCCGGCGACATATAGCCGACCGTTCCCATCACCGTGCCTGTCTCGGTCTGCGCCTTAATGATGGTCGGGGCTTCGCTCGCAGACTCGGACGGCGCGACTTCGGTTAGTTTAGCGATGCCAAAGTCCAGAATCTTCACGATGCCATCGGCGCGTCGCATGATATTTTCCGGTTTGATGTCGCGGTGGATGATGCCCGCCGCGTGCGCCGCTCCGAGAGCCGAAGCGACTTGTGTAATGATAGCAAGCGTCTCTTCAAGCGACAGGCCCTTTGGGGGAATCAACTCGCGCAAGGTCTGCCCGTCAATAAACTCTGTGGCGATGAAGTGAACTCCCTCGGACTCTCCAACGTCATGGATGGTCAGGATATTCGGGTGGTTCAGAGCGGAAGCGGCGCGCGCTTCGCGTTGAAAGCGGCGCAGGCGCGCATCGTCCGAAGCGAAAAAGGAGTGGAGAAGCTTCAAAGCCACGAGCCGTGCGAGCCGCGTGTCCTGCGCCAGATAAACTTCGCCCATGCCGCCCGTGCCCAACTCTTCGATAATTCTGTACGGGCCGATGACGCGCCCGATGTTGACGCCGGAAGCGTTGCCGATGAGAACGCGCGCATCCGTCACGATAGCAGGCTGCTCTATAAAATCGCCCGCTTCATCATGAGCGGTGAGCAACTGCGCGGCTTCATCCTTCAACTCTTCATCATCCCCACACGCTTCATCCAGATAAGCAGCACGCTCCTGCACCGGGCGATCAAGCGCCGCCTGCAAGACATCTTCTACTTGTTGCCATCGCTCAGGAGTCATAAGAATAGTGATAGGTGATGGGTGATAGGTGATAAGAGAGAAAGCAGTTTCCTATCACCCATCACCCATCACTGCTTTATACAGCCAGGCTTTCGCCGCGCGCCAGTCGCGGCGGACAGTCATCATGGAAATTTCTAAAACGTCGGCAGTCTCTTCGAGGCTGAGGCCGCCGAAATAACGTAACTCAACGACGCGGCTTTTGCGCGGATCGAGTTTGGCCAACGCAAGCAATGCGTCGTCGAGCGCGACGAGTTCGGCGGCGCGCACTTCGGTCATCGCGTTGGCTTCTTCAAAGGAAACCTGTTGGGTTTCGCCTCCGCGCTTCACGTAGCGGCGCTTGCGTGCGTGGTCAATCAGGATGTGGCGCATGACCTGCGCGGTGACGGCGAAGAAGTGCGCGCGATTCTGCCAGTCTATTTTTTGCCCGCCGACGAGACGCAGGTAAGCTTCGTTGACGAGCGCAGTGGTTTCGAGCGTGTGGCCGTTGCGCTCCATTTGCACGTAACGATGCGCGATACGGCGCAACTCGTCATAGACGAGAGGCGTCAAACGGTCGAGCGCCTCACGATCTCCCTGCTGCCATTCGATGAGCAGTTCCGTCACGTTCGGCTTTGAAAGCGTCGTCATCAATCTTTGATTCCCTGCGTAGCGCACAGCAGCTAAAGGTCTCGCCAGGATTCTAGCATCTTTCATCGCGTCGAGGAGCCATGCGATTTCCTGAAAAATCTTTTCACCCACGATGAACACTTTCCCTGCTCGTTCTCGCTTATTAAATTGAGAAGCGTGTCTCTACAAATGGCGCTCTCGCAAGTTGAAATTAATCCATGCGAGGAATAAACAATGAAACTCCAGAGAATTTTCTTTCTATCGCTCGCCGTAATCATCTCTATGACAACGCTGGCGCGCGCCACTGCACACGCGCAGGAGGCGCAGGGCAGCAGGCTTTATCAACAGATGTCGCAGGACGAGCGGAGAGTGTTTGTCGCGGAACAGGCGCGGCGCATCGGTCGCGAGATGTCCGGCACAGAGTATGAATTCACGGCTGAGTTTGAAGCGACTCTTCAGAAGTTTGTTGATAAATACGCAGGACGCATCGGCAATAACGCGGGCGATGCCCTGGGGAAGGGCGATGCGCGCACGGTCTTCGAGCGCGGGGTGGCAAACGCGCCCGTGCTCATCAGCGCATTCAGGGCGCAGAATGTTTCGCCGCTCATCGGTCTTTACATTCCGTTGATCGAATCCGAGTACGTCAACCTGCAAGCGCCAAACTCTATGGGCGCAATTGGCATGTTTCAGTTTCTGCCGCAGACCGGGCAGCGCTACGGCCTGACGACGCAGGAATTGTTAGACGTGGAGAAATCGGCGGACGCCGCCGCGCGCTACATCACGGATGGCCTCAAGCAATTCAAAGATGATCCGATGAAGGAAGCCCTCGCGCTTCTCGCCTACAATCGCGGCGGGCAGAAGACAATGACCGCCCTGCGACTCGTCATTGACGATCAAAACAGGCGATGCAGCATCTGCGCGCTGACTGCCGCCAGCAGCCGACTCGATGCGAGGTTTCAAAAAGAGAACGTCCATTACGTGCCGGGCTTCTTTGCCGCCGCCATCATCGGCGAAAACCCGCAGGCGTTCGGACTCCGGCAACAACCGCTCTCGTCTTATGAGACGAAACGCTGAACCTCAATTGATAGAATAGTGACGGAAAGAAAATAGACAGGATTTACAGGATTATCAGGATAAGAGAAGAAGCATCAATCTCCGTTGACGATTCTTGTCTTCTTAATCTTGGTAATCCTGTAAATCCTGTCTATTTCTTCTCGAATCTCTCTAACCCTTAATTCGAGCAGCGCGCGTCGATGATCGTCCTCGCCTTGCGCTCGAATTCCGCAGTCCACGCTTCGGGCGACTGGTCACGCTCCTGGTTGCGCGAGGCGCGGAACACCCTGGTGATCGTTCCGTCGCTTTTCTCTGCATCGAGCAGCCGCTGAAGACCGGTGGCCAAAAGCTGGCGTCCAGCTTCGCTGATGCTCGTGTCGCCGACGCTCTTTGCGGTCGTCGTACAGCGTCCACCGCTCACCTTGATGGGGTCCTTGCCGCTCCATCCCTTGAGCCTTGCTTTACTCTCGCTGGAGCTGGAGTAGCCAAAGGTCGAACCCATGTCGCTGACGTAGAAGACCGCCTTGCCCGGCTTGCAGGTTCGTGTGCCATTGTCGTTCTTCTGCGAATCAAGGCAGGTGAACTTCTGGTTGTCGGTCTTGGTATCGCCATGATCTATGAAGGCGAGCCAGAGCTTGAACGCGTCAATCTCGGCGCGTGGAGCGCCGCTGTCAAGCAGCTTCTGGAGCGATCCACTGATTGCCCCCGCATCCTTGTTGTTGCATTTCACGTCTATTCCCTTGCCCAAAGCAAGCTCTATTCCCGCCGCAGGTTGAAAAGGCGTCCAGCGCGCCCCCTGAAAGCTGCTGGTCAAACTCTTCTCGCAATCATTGCAGGTAACATCGGCGACCCACTCGTCGTCGGCGAAAAAGCCCAGCGCCTTCGAGAAGCGCGAAGAGAGAAACTCGCCATAGATCTCGCCGTTGCGCTTGTCGCTCGACTGCCCCTTGAAGTGGGGCTTCACTTTGTAACGAATCAACTCGCCGTCCTCGTCCACGACGCCCGCCACCGAGCAGTGGAACTTCGGCGTGGTGCCCGCGCCCTTGGTCAGGTCCTTGTTTGCAACGCAAATAATCGGCGCGGCGAGTCCGGCGTCATTAACCGGTGGCGCGCCGGGGCGTGGGCCTTTCTGGGTGTTGTAGCCCAGAACCGGATCGTAGTCCGGATCGGGTTCCTCCCAGACTTTCGCCGTCTGCTCGGCGCGCGCACGCTCCTCCGACGTGAAGCAGTGTTCCTGCTGTGCCGCGACCGGCAATGCGATGAAAAGGATGAACAGAGGGAGCAGGGAGACGATGAATTTTTGCGGCTGACGAAGCATAGACGGACACCTTTCTGCACTCAAGTTTCTTTCAAAGCTCAGCTTTCGTTTTGATTCTAACCATAAACCGGCGGTTACTGCCAGTTGTTGGTTAAATTCTCACGGCGCATGACGCGCACGCCTGCGCGCCAGTCTTCGTTGAGGTCGAAGCGGTAAAGTTCTATCTGCGGCGTGATGGCTCGCGCCAGTAGATTGAAGGAGCGGTGAAAGCGGAGGGTGGGGGCGACGAGATAGACGAGCGGCGGCTCGTCCGCGATGATTGCATCGCCGAAAAGATGTGCGCGTGTGATGTGTCCATGACGGCGATAGATTTCGGTTCGTCGCCAGTAGTCCGCGCCCTGAAGAACATGCTCGCGGTCTTCGGAAACTTTCAACTCGATGACGACGAGCCGCCCGTCGCGCCGAAGCGCCAGGAGATCAATCGGGCGTGACGTTCCGCCAATGTTTGACGGTCGAAACTGCGCGTAGAGCGGCGCTAGACGCAGGCCCGGATCGAGTCGTGTGACATCGCGCCGAAGCGAGGATTCAAGCCACGCTTCGGGCGATGCTCTGTAGAGCGCGTGATGACGGTCTACGGCTTCCGCCGAGCGATGCTCTTTCAAATCTCGAAGGAGCTTCGACCAGTCTTCCTGCGTGCTCTCGTCCAGCAGACGGCGGCGCGCGCCTTCGATACCGAACCAGACGCTTTCCATATTCATCACGCGGCGCACGCGGGCAAACGATAGCCCGTGAAAGCGCAGCGTCTCGCCATAACGGGCGCGCACGACATCAATCGCTTCGGGCGAGAGAGAAGCGATGCGCGCGGCGCTCTCGCTCATCTCAATTTGCGCCGGACGACGGAAACGTTGCGGCGGCTCCGTCCAAAGCTCTTCGAGTTCAGGCACGCGAACTACCTCAAGTTCCTGCCATTCATCATCTATCCGGTAGAGCGTGATGACGCGTCGCAGTTCATCACGAAGCAGCGCGAGCCTCTGCGCCAGAGATTCGACGCAATCTTTCGCGGCAATCAACCACAGTTTTTGAATGTAGGGCGGGCGCGCACGCTCTGAAGCGCGTGTGAACCAGATGAGCGCGGAGGAAAGATAGGCATCGACATCCCGGCCTTCGGGTGCGGCGACCTCGCCCGTGACAGCGATTCTCGTGTGGTTGAGATGCCGGAGCATGATGCGCGCGTATCTTCCGGGTTGAGAGGGACGCGACCCCGCGCTTAAGGCCGCGCGCTCCACTTTCATTCCGTGCAACGGAGCGCAGGCGAGACGCGCCAGATGATAGCAACGCTCGCGTCGCGTGTCGCCGATGGCTGCGATGGCAGTTTTGATTGAAGCGCGCGGAATTAGTTCGAGCCGCGCTCGCTCCGCTCCCATCCGCCGCGACGCTTCGAGCAGGAGCTTTTCATTCGTCCATTCCCAACCGACGATGCGCCACGAGATAGTTCCCCGCTCGCTCCAGCAAGAGAAAATCAGACGCCCCTGCGAGACACGAAAATCACATTCGCTCTGACGCAGCAACACACCGCGCTCAGAATCATGCGCGTAGAGCCATTCGCCATGCGCGTTAATCAACTCCCTGATGCGCGCTTCGGCGTTCTTAATTGAATCCGCAGTTGTGAGGCGTTCCATCGCTGGATTTCGGATTTCGGATTGCGGAATGCGGATTGAAAGGCAAGCGCAGTCTTCTTAAAATCCGCATTCCGCAATCGGTACGTCCGCATTAGAAGCCGCTCTATAGCGTATGCTAACATTTCATGTCAATAAAAACCGGGAGAACAATCCGAAGCAATGAAGAACGTTTATCTGACTGGCTCTGCGCGCACGCCCATCGGGCGCTTTGGCGGAACGCTCGCCGCATGGAGCGCGGCTGACATGGGTGTCGCAGTGGCGACAGAAAGTTTGAAACGCGCGCGGCTCACGCCCGCGTCAATTCAGGAATCAATCTGGGGTTCGGCGCGTCAGGCCGGAGGCGGACCAAACGTCGCGCGACAGATCACGTACCGCGCGGGTGTGCCTGAAACCGTCCCGGCCTACACGGTCAATCAAGCGTGCGGGTCCGGCATCAAAGCCATCATCCTTGCCGCGCAGGAAATCATGCTGGGACGCGCTCGCGCAGTGCTCGCGGGCGGAACCGAAAGCATGTCGCGCGTTCCCTTCTACGCCGAGGGCGCACGCTGGGGCATGCGTATGGGCAACACAGAGCTTGTTGACGGAATGTACCGCGACGGCTTCAACGATCCGCTGTCAGGTCTGGTGATGGGCGAGACGGCGGAGAATCTGGCGTTGCGTTATGAAATCTCGCGCGACGAACAGGACGAGTATGCCCTGCGCTCGCAGCAACGCGCCGAAGCGGCCATCAACGCGGGTCGGCTCGATGACGAGATCGTGCCGCTTGAGATTAAAGGGCGTAAAGGTGAGACGGTCAGTTTCGCGCGCGACGAGCATTACAGGGCGGGTACGACGATTGAATCTCTCAGGAAACTTTCGCCGGTGTTTAGCAAAGACGGCACGGTGACAGCCGGAAACTCTTCGGGCATCACGGACGGCGCGGCGGCGGTAGTGGTAATGAGCGAAGAGATGTTGAAAGAATCCGGCGCGGAAGCAGAGGCGCGCATCGTCGATTATGAGATGACGGGCGTTGCGCCTGAGATTATGGGTATTGGCCCTGTCCCGGCGGTGCGCGCCCTTCTCGACAGGCAAAAGCTCTCGCTTGACGAGATAGATTTAATCGAATTGAACGAAGCGTTCGCCGCGCAGGTCATCGCCTGCGACCGCGATTTAGGGTTTGACGCGGAGCGCCTGAACGTCAACGGCGGCGCAATCGCCCTCGGCCATCCGATTGGCTGCACGGGCGTGAGAATTACGACGACGCTGCTACACGAGATGAAAAAGCGCAAAGCACGCCGCGGACTCGCCACACTCTGCGTCAGCGGCGGCATGGGGCTGGCGCTGCTGGTCGAGCGCATGTGAAGTGATGACGAAACGGCACGCCCACGTATTCCTGTTAACGCTTCTCCTCGCAACCGCGTCTTGTAAGAAGTCGGAAGTTGCAGGCAATCAAAATGCAGCGGACGGCGCGGCTTCCGCCGCTGTCGGCGGCACGTCTTCAACGCCGCCTTTCGCGACGAAAGAGCCTGAGCGGTATCAGGCAACGCGCGTTATCATGAGCAGCGAGGGCGGAGAAACGAAGCTGGAAGGCACGGCGGGCAGCCGGACGCTGATCGCGCGAGACGGCGAGAGACGCCGCGAAGATTACGAAGGGGCTTCGGGCGAGAAAATTTCTTACCTGCAATTGCCAGAAGGGACTTATGTGCTGCTGCCCGCGAAGAAGCTGTACGCGGAATTGAAGCCGGAAACGGGCGGCCTTGGAGATGACCGGGCGGCGAGTGTTCCGCCGGATTTCTCGCCGGACAAATTGCTCAACGAGACGCGCCCGGAGTCTCGTTATGAAAAGCTCGGCGCAGAAAACCTGAATGGGCGCGCGACCACGAAGTATCGCGTCGTCGTCGGAGGAAAGACGGGCGCAGCTAAAGAGATGACGACGGAAAGCGTGGTCTGGGTTGACGAGAGTCTGGGGATGCCTGTTAAGACTGAAACCACTTCGAGCGGGCGGGCGGGTTCATGGGCCACAGTGACGATGGAGTTGCGCGACATTAAAGATACGGTTGATGCCGGAGTGTTCGAGTTGCCGCCGGATTACAGGAAAGTGGAAACCAGAGAGCTTTTCGTGCATTTGAATCAGGGAAGCTCAGTTGGGAAAGGGCGAGAATAAAGCCAACCCTGTGTGATGCGGGGCGCATCCGAACGTGGCGTGTTTGCCCGCTTTTGCTTGCGGCCTCTCCGCCGATGGCTCTCTTTTAATTGACAACCAAAGTTTGAAAGGTGAATTCTTAGATCGTGAATAAAAAATCCTTCGCATTATTTCTCGCGCTCAGTATGGCGCTCATCTCTTTTGCAATCACGGGTGGCGCTCAGACCGGAAAGTCTACGGCGCTCGCTCAATCGTCTTCCATCGCTCCTTTGAACCTGCTTCCGCCGTCAGACCTCGTGGCGTTCGTCAACGTCAAGCGGTTGATTAACGACGCCGCGCCGAAAGTTTTGGCTGACAATCCGGCGAAACTCGCAGAGTTCAATGCCGAGATAGATAAGCTCAAAATGCAGACGGGACTTGACGCGCGCTCGTTTGAAACAATCGCCGTCGGCCTGCGCTACCAGAATCCTTCGCCGGGTGTGACGACCGCCGACACGGTCTTAATCGCCAGCGGCACTTTCAACGCGGGCGCACTTTTAGCCGCCGGACGCATCGCTGCTAAAGGCAAATATCAAGAGCAAAAATACAATGACGCGACCATCTACATCTTCAGCATCAACGATCAGGTGAACATTCCCGGCGTGATGAAGATGAGAGTGAGAGAACTGGCCGTGACGACGCTCGGCACAAACAATCTGGTCATCGGCGAACTGGCAGCAGTACGTGCCACGCTCGACGCGGACAAAAGGCGAGGCAATGAGAACACAGACCTTGTGAATCTGGCGACGCGCACGCCGAACGCGCTGATGGGCTTTAGCGCCAACGTGCCTCCGTCTTTGAGCAAGGGCGTCAACGTCGGCAACGACGAGATCAGCAAGCTCGTCGGCTCAATCCGTCAGGCTTACGGCGCAGTCGGCACGACCGCCAATGGTTTCGATTTGATGGCGATTGCGCGCACGGAAAACGCCGGTCAGGCTGTCAGCTTGAGCGAAACGCTGACGGCCTTGAAGCAGTTCGGCGGCATGCTCGTCGGGCAAATTCCTGCGGAGACAAGGGGGCTGGCACAGAACGCGCTCGACAGTTTGAAGATCGGCGCGCAGGGCAACGAAACCTCGCTCAGGTTCGAGCTTCAACAATCGGACATCACCACGCTCATGCGCGTGCTGCAACCTAAGATGGCCGAAGCGAGATAAACTGTAACTTCCGAAAGGCAGCAATGATGAACAGGAAATTCTACTTTTCATTTGTCGCATTCGCACTGACGCTTCTGGCGACGGTGGCGTTTGTCATCGGCAACAACACCGGGACGAGAGCGGCTTCGACCAATGCGGCGCTGGCCGCGCTCCCGGCATCCGACTTCGTTATCAGCATTGACGCGCAACGCGCGCTTAACGAAACGCTTCCCAGCCTGCTCGCCAGCAACCCCGCGCTCCTGGCGAAGATGAACGCCGAGCTTGAGAAGTTTGAGAAGGAAACGGGGATCAATCCGCGCTCGTTCGAAGCGGTCGCCATCGGTGGTCGGCTCACCAGTGGAAGGCCGCATAACTCTAGCGCAGTCGTCATCGCGCGAGGTAGTTTCAATGCGGACACGCTGCTGGAAAACGCATTCGCGGCGGTAAAGGCGAAAGGCGAGAAGATTCAGAAAGAGGAGCAGCAGTATGAAGGCAAGCGAATCATTCTCATCAGCCACACCAGAAATATGAAGGATGAAGTCGAGACGGGTGACAAAGCCAATGCCGCTACGGTGAGCGCATATTCAAGAAGAGATAAAATGGCAATCGCCGTGCTTGATTCAAACACGCTCGCCGTCGGCGATCTCGAAAGCGTGCGCTCAGCCGTTGATGCGAGTTTGGGACGTAATCGCGTTGACGACCAGCTTGTTCAGTTGGCGACGCAAACGCCCAACGCCGTCGTCGGCTTCAGCGGAAAGATTCCGCAGAGTTTCGCGGAGAAATCCGCTTCCAAAAATTCCATCGAGAAATACTTTGCCTCCATCCGCCAGTTCTACGGCTCGTTTAGCGCCAATGGAACAGAGGCGGAAACCATCGTCGCAGTTCGGACAGAGACGGCAGAGCAGGCGAGCGAAATCGGGCAGGCGCTCAACACGATCAAATCGCTCTCCGCCTTCGGTTTCTCACAATCATCCGGCGGCAACTCGGCGAAGAAGGATTCCATCGCCGATGTCATCAAGGGATTGAGCATCACGACGCAAGGCAACGAGGTTCAGATCAACGTGAGGATTCCGCAAGAAAGCCTCGCCCCGTTGATGCGCACCATCAGATAATCGAAGCGCGCTTTTTACGACCCTGAAAGGGTCGCATGTAATAGCCGGGGGCAAGCGCGTAGCGCCGCCCCCGGTTTGATGTTAGAAAAGAATCCGACCCTGAAGGGGTCGCACCTCAACATTGAACGTGCGCCCCCTTCAGGGTCGGATTCTTTTCTTATCCTGTTCCGGGGGTGATGCAAACTTCGTTTGCTTACCCCGGCTATTATATTTGACCCTTTCAGGGTCAGGGACAGAGTATTTCACAGTCGCATTAAAACCAGAATCACTGTTACTATTCCCGCCCGTTATCACAGTCCCGCAGAATCCAGAAAGCTCAAACGAATAATGGACGCCGGTTCTGACTCTGGCCCGAACGCTCCGCCAGCTAAAGATGCGCCGACGCATCGCAGGGCGACGCACATCATGCTCATCAAGTGGGGCGTAGTCGTCATGGCCGCTGTCGGTGTTGCGCTCACGCCTGTGCCCGGTGGAATCACGCCTCAAGCGTGGCGGCTACTGGCGATTTTCGTGGCCACGATTATCGGTTCTATCCTGCGCCCCGTGCCGAGCGGCGCGATGGTCCTGCTGGGTGTGACGGCGGTGGCGCTGACGGGAGCGTTGCCGGTGGATCAAGCACTCCGTGGCTACGCCGACCCGATTGTCTGGCTTGTGCTGGCGGCTTTCTTCATCTCGCGCGGGATGATTAAGACGGGACTCGGACGACGCATCGCGCTGCTCTTCATTCGCGCCATCGGTCATCATTCGCTCGGACTCGGCTATGCGCTCGTCTCAACGGACATGCTGCTCGCGTCCGTCGTTCCTTCGAACGGCGCACGCTCCGGCGGCATCATCTTCCCCATCGCCAAGAGCCTGTCGGAAGCCTACGAATCAAAGCCGGGGCCGACCGCGCGCAGGCTCGGCGCTTTCCTCTGTGTGCTTCTCTACCAGTGCGACGTGATCGTCTGCGCAATGTTTCTCACGGGGCAAGCGTCAAACGCCATCATCGCCAAGTTCGCCATGCAGGAGACGGGAATCAACCTGAGCTACACGCGCTGGCTCGTTGGCGCAATCGTGCCCGGATTGATTTCTCTAGCGGTCGTGCCCCTCCTGCTCTATCGCCTCTTTCCTCCTGAGATCAAGCATACGCCTGAGGCTGCCGAATTCGCTGCGACCGAACTCAAGCGCATCGGGCCGATGACGTGGGCTGAGAAGATGATGCTCGCGGTCTTCGGGCTTGTAGCCACCCTCTGGATAATTGGCGACAAACTTCCCGCGATGACTGGTAACCGGGTTCCCGCGATTCATTACGCGGTCGTGGCGCTCGTAGGCATCTGCGTGTTGCTCTTGAGCGGTGTGCTCGAATGGGAAGACTTGCTCGCGGAGCGCGGGGCGTGGGATGTGTTCGTCTGGTACGGCGGGCTGGTCAGGATGGCCGAGGCGCTTGGCGAAACCGGAATCACAAAGCAATTCGCGGCGGCGGCGGCGACTCTGACTGCCGGGTGGACATGGGGCGTTGCGCTCGGCGTGCTGCTCTTAATCTACTTCTACGCGCACTACGGCTTTGCCAGCATCACGGCGCACGTCTCGGCGATGTATCTTCCCTTCCTCGCCGTCATTATTGCCGCCGGTGCGCCGCCCATCCTCGCCGTTCTCTCGCTCGCCTACTTTTCAAACCTCAACGCCTCGCTCACAAACTATGGAACAACGCCTGCTCCCATCTGGTTCGGCGCGGGCTACGTCAAGCTGCGCACATGGTGGTGGCTCGGCCTCGTCGTCTCCGTCCCGAACATTCTCATCTGGACGATTATCGGTTTCCTCTGGTGGAAGATTCTCGGCTGGATATAGTAAAGCCGTAAATCGTCAATCGTGAATCGTAAATGGAAAGAAAGCAGTTTCTATTTACGATTCACGATTGACGATTTACGGCTTTTGCTTTACTTCGTCGGTATCTGAATCGGCACACTCCTTGATGCCGGGCGTTGCGGGAGTTGCGGCTGAGTTGAGATGGTCGGCTCGTTGCCTGCGAGCTTGGCGATGACATCATCGTAAATCTTGATGCGGCCTTCTTTCTCCATGCGTGCCTGAGCAGCCTGAATGTAGTCCTCGAAGATTTGGCCGCGACGTTCCATGACCGCGCCCTGAATCATCGTGTCGCGCTGCTTGGCAAACTCCGCGAGGTCTGCTTCCGTCCGCTTGGTCGCGCCGATGACCACCCAGTCGTTTCCGATCTTGACGGGCGTCTTCGTCACTTCACCCTGTTTCAAAGCGTAGATTGCCGCTTCGGACGCCACGCTCGATTCCAACTCCCCAAGCTGCATGGTGACTCTGAAGCTGCTCTGGGTCTTGGCTTCAAGACCGAGTTTCGTGGCGGCAGCCTGTAAATCGCCTGCGCCGCTCGTGCCGCTTGCCAGATTGCGCGCCGTTTCTTCGACCTGAGATTTCGCGCGCTCGCTCTTGAAAGCCCTCGCGACTTTCTCTTTAACTTCGTCAAACTCCGGGACGCGGTTCGGCTCTTTCTTGTCAACCAGCATCGGAACGGCAAAGCCGTTTTTGATGGGCGTGCGCTCGCCTACGTCCTGCGCATTCTGAAGCGGCTCAATCCCCTGCTCAAACTGCTGCGAGCTTCCGATGTTCGGCACATCGTCGCCGGGAACGATATACGGCGTCTCTCGAACCATCTCAGCCGGAGTCATGTTAGCTCCCGAAGCTAACTCCTGCGCTACCTTTTGAACGTCTTTCGTTTCCTTAAGACGAGTGGCAGCGCGCTGAGCAATCTCGGCGGCGACGGCATAAGCCCGACGATTACGCACGGAAACGAGCAACTCCGGTTTGGCTTCCTCGAAGGTTTTCGTCACCGTCTCTCCGCGACGAAAGATATAGTAGGCGTTGCCATATTTAATCGGGCCTGAGATTCCGCCCATTTCCGTCTCGAATGTGCGTTGGAGCGGATCGTCCGGCTTGTTCGGATTCTTTCTGACGTTGCCCGCGAGCCAGCCTCCGGCTTTAGCCGTCACGGGGTCTTCGGAATTTCCTTTGACCAGTTCGGTGAATTCCGCTTCGGTCGCTGTGCCGGTAGTGCCGCGCGCCTTTTGCGCCAACTCGTCGGCTTTACCTTTAACGAGTTCTTCCAGTTTGGGGTCCGCGATTTTTAAGACGATCTGCTGCACGCGATGCCCGCCCTGCTTCTGCTCCGGCGTGAGCTTGTCATACTCGGCGCGCAGTTCCGCATCGGTCAACTGAATCTTCTCGCCCACTTTGGCCTGATCTATGAAGAGGTAGCGAATCTTTTTCTGAGGCAAGGTGATGCGATACTCGGCCTTGTGCTGCTCGTAATAGTCGCGCAGTTCCTGATCTGACGGATTGATTTTGTCCGCGAGCTTGTCTGCCACGATGGGCACGTAAACGAGATCAAAAGTCGTGGTGCGACGCTGGTACTCACGCTGAATTTCATCTTCCGAGACGTTGACTCCGGCGGTGATGAAAGCGCGTAGCTTTTCGATGGCGATTTGATCGCGCACCTGCTCTTCGTAGCGTGCCACGTCGCCGACCCGCTGCTTGTACTTCTCCACGTCAACTTTGCCTGAAGCGTCCTTATTGAACTCACGGATTTTCGCGGCGAGTTCTTCGTCCGAAGCCGTCAGACCCAATCGCTCGGCCTCCTGCACCATGACGCGCTGGCGAACCATCTGACTGAGGAGCATTTTGGCGATTTGCGGACTGAGCATGGAGGCGTCGCCCCCCTGCGACGTGATCGCGCCGAAGAGGTCGCCAAGAGTGATGTCGTCGCTGCCCACGCTCGCCACGACTTCCGTGTTGGTGGTCGAGGGCGCGGCGCTATTACGACTGGGCGCGTAGAAAACAACGAGGCTGACGGCCATCAGGATGGCGAACCCGACGATAATCAGGCTCCGCGTGCGCTCCATCTTGCTTAAAAATTTGAGCATTATTTATAACCTTCCGAAAAGTAGTAATCAGTAGTCAGTAATCAGCTTTCAGTTTCCAGTTTTAGCTGAGGGCTGATTACTGACTACTGATTACCAGCTTGAAACGGCGAATTGTAGCGGAGAGATGGGCAGCCCCGCAACCGCGCGTGGACTGAAGAGCGTTTGAGGCTGTTAGCTGGTAATGATCGTAAAGGTTTTTCTGACCCTGAAAGGGTCACATGTAATAGCCGGGGGCAAGCGCGTAGCGCCGCCCCCGGAATAACGCGATAAACAGTTCCGACCCTGAAGGGGTCGTATATGCAACATTGAATATACGACCCCTTCAGGGTCGGATTCTTTTCTCACATCAAACCGGGGGCGGCGCTGTCTCTTACCCCCGGCTATTTTGTTCATCCCCTTCGGGGATGCGCTGGATGTTCAATTGCGACGGTTGATTGCACGCTGAGGTGGATGCTATGTTAATCAACACATATGGACATGGCTGCACATTCGTTCTGGCTGTGGGTGGGTTTCGGCGCGCTGATTCTGACGATGCTGAGTCTTGACCTGGGGCTGTTCAATCGTAAATCGCACACAGTTACCTATAGAGAGTCGGCTATCTGGAGTTCCGTCTGGGTGTCGCTGGCGCTGGTCTTTGCCGGAGTCGTCTTCTGGCATCTGGGCAAGCAAAAGGGCGTAGAATTTCTCACGGGCTATCTCATCGAGTTGTCGCTCTCGGTTGATAACCTGTTCGTCTTTCTGCTCGTCTTCTCTTATTTCAAAGTCCCTGCGAAATACCAGCACCGCGTTCTCTTCTGGGGCGTGCTGGGCGCGCTCGTCATGCGCATCGTGATGATCTTCATCGGCGCGCAGCTAATCGAGCGATTCCACTGGCTGATTTATGTCTTTGGCGCTTTCCTCGTCTATACCGGAGTGAAGATGTTCGGCAGCGAGGAAACCGAAGTCAATCCCGAAGACACGCCCATCGTCCGCCTCGCTACCCGCTTTGTCCCGATCACGCGCCATTATGAAGAGGATAAGTTCTTCACCGTCGAGAATGGGCGGCGCGTGGGCACGTTGTTGTTTCTTGTGCTTATCATAGTTGAAGTCACCGATCTGGTTTTCGCTGTGGACTCGATTCCGGCGATCTTCGGTATCTTCCGCAGGCCGGAAGAAGTTGACCCCTTCATCGTTTACACCTCGAACGTCTTCGCCATTATGGGGCTGCGCTCGCTCTATTTTCTGTTGGCCGGAGTGGTCGAGAAATTCCATTACCTTAAGCTCGGACTGGCAATTGTCCTGACCTTCATCGGCGTCAAGATGCTCCTGCCCTTAATCTCCAAGGGTGTGGTCTACGCGCTCGAGGCAATGGGCGCGAGCGCGCTCGCCGAGCAGGCGCGGCACACCGACCATATCCCCATCGGCTACGCGCTCGGCTTCGTCGCGACCATTCTGGCTGGCTCGGTGATCGCCTCGCTCATCTGGCCGAAGCAGGCCGAAAGAGATATTGACGTTGACCTTCCGCCCGGTTTCAACGCGCCTTTCGGGAATGTCGAGGACGACGACCCGGCTGTCTCGGAAACCGTCGAGCGCCGGTAAAATTAGGCGAATTTAGACAGGATTAACAAGCTGGACAGGATAAAGAAAAGAACCATCAAACTGCATTGCCTAATCTGCTTTTCTTCATCTTGATAATCCTGTTAATCCTGTCTAAATTGGCTGTGGAATTTTCCTTTTGCTTTGAATATCGGGTTTATGCTAACTTTCTCTGTGGTCGCGGTGATGTTCTCCGCGATTATCCTGGCTTCACCTCATTGAGAGAGCGGGAGAAGCTTAAACCCCGCCCGACTCATCGCTTGTTAGGCACTTCAGCCCCGCAGAAGTTTCAGTTTACTTCCCTATTATGACTTCCAAGCACGGTCGTTTCGATCTGGACTGGTGGGTTGTTCAGAAGCGGCAGATTTACATCCTCGTCGGTGTGCTCATCTTCGCCCTGCTGGCGGGGGGCGCAGGGGTGTACATCTGGAAGTACGGCAACCCGTTCGCCAGTCCGAAGTCAACTACCGACATGCCCGAAGGAGCGCGCTTTGCCTCGTTTGAAGGTGATGTGCGCGTCATTCGCGCCTCGACGCGCGAGACGCTTCCCGCCAGTTCCAAGACACAGCTTTATCCCGGCGACACCGTGCAGACGCAATCGGACGGGCGTGCCCGGATCACGCTCGCAGACGGCTCATCCCTCGTCATACGCCCGAACAGCACCGTCACCATCCGCGACAACACCAGCAGCGAGAGCGGACAGAAGAATGTCCGCGTCAAAGTTGACACCGGCCAGATCAACGTCCGCACGGAGCAGCAGCCCGAAGGCACGAATAACGTCGTCGAGACGAGCCAGACCCAGAGCAAGCTGGCGTCGGAGACTGCTTCGACCTTTAACGTCAGCCCGGACAAGACCGCCGAGATTCGCGTGCAATCAGGACAACTCGAAACGACGACTAACACCGGCGAGAAGACCATCATCCGCAGCAACGAGTTCGTCTCGGTCAATCCGGCGGGCACAGTCGGGCAGCGCGAGCGCCTTCTGGATATTCCCATCCCCGTCGGCCCGCGCAATCTCGAAAGAGTCGCTGCCGGAAGAAGTGGTGCGGCCAGCGTCACGCTGCGCTGGCAGCGCCCGCAGTCGGGCACGGCGGCTCACTACCGCGTCGAAGTCGCCTCCTCGCCCTTCTTCGTCGCCGCAGGCAAGGTCATCGAGCGCGACCAACTAGCTTCGAGCGAATTCAACGCCTCAGACCTCAGACCCGGCGATTATTTCTGGCGCGTGCGCGCCACAGCCCGCTCGGGCCAAGACAGCGATTGGAGCGAGCCTTTGAAGTTCACCATCACCTCGCAGGGAACGGGCGACCGGCTTTCCTTCTCTGAGGTCGCAGCCGAGTATGTCGGCGGCCAAATCTACGTCATTCGCGGGCGAACGCAGCCGGGCACGACCGTCAGCTTCATGGGGCGCGAGACGCTCGCCGACAGCAGCGGTGCTTTCCGCCTGCAAATCACAGCCCCTCAAGGCGCAGGCGAAGTGACCATCGAGGCGCAGGATCAACAGGGAAGCCGCAGCCCGTTCAGAGTCCAGCTTGCGGCTGGCGCAAACAGACAGAGGAAGTGAGAGCCGCCACAGGGTTTTTGCGATGAAGCACGTAGTCTTATTAACGAATGCTCATGAAGCTCCGGCGGCTGCGCTGGCCGATGTCCTGCACGTGGCAGGCGTGGCGGCGTTAATCGAGGGCATCCGCGAGGAGGTGATTGCGGCTGCGCCCGTCGAGCCAGCGGCTGAAACCACGAGCGAAGATGTCACGCCGCCGCTCGCAGTTCTCTACGAAGTCATTCCCGGCGGAGACATGCGCGAGCTTTACTCCGTGATTGAACACGCGGTCGCGGTCTGGCCTAATGCCCCGCTCGTCGCCTGTCGTCGTCCGAGCGCAGGCAACGGCGTTTCGCCACTGCGAACACCGGACGCCGCGACGCTCAAGCGTCTGGGCTTTCGCGCCATCGCAGACGAACCGGCGCAGCTTCCGGCGCTCTTGCGCGAACTGGAAGATCGCGGGATGACGGGCGAGCTTCGCCTGCCCGACGTGGTGGAAAGCGCCTGGCTTCCAGAGACGCTGCTGCTTCCCGAAAAGATTTCGATGGGCGACTTGCGCGCGGCTTTCGAGTTGGTCGCGTCGCTTCATCTGACCAGCGATCAGGTGAGCGCGGCGAACGCTGCGCTGGCAGGGCTTGCGCCGCTCGTTGAGGCCGACCGCTGGACGATTTATCTGACTTCGGAGGCGAGCGGAGGCGAGGCTGCGAGCCTTGAGCCGCTGGCCGTGCGCGGATTGACCACACATGATCGCCAGCTAACCGAAACAGGCTGGCAGAGAGCTTTGCTCGGCAACGCTCTGGCTCTCTCAGGCTCGGAATCGAAAGCGGCGCGCTCGGCGGTCTCGAAGATGGAGACCATCAGAAAGACTGAAGGCGGGCGGCGCGTCGTCGCCATTCCGCTGCTGGGCGGCGACAGGGTCATGGGCGTGCTGGAAGGCGTGCGCGAGGGTGAGGGGCGACGCTCTTTCACGAAAGCGAACCTGCGCCTGCTGACCGCGCTTGCGCTGCCCCTGGCCGCCTCGCTTGGCAACTCGCTGCGGATTGCCGAAGCCGAGCGCCTTTCCCAGACGGACGATTTGACGAAGCTGCACAACGCGCGTTACCTGCGCCAGTTTCTATTGAGCGAAGTCCGTCGCGCCCGTCGCTACAACTCGACCGTCGCCGCGCTCTTTTTCGATCTGGACGATTTCAAGCACGTCAACGATGTTCACGGCCACCTCGTCGGTTCGCACGTCCTGATGGAGATGGCGACCATCATCCTTTCATCCGTGCGCGATACGGACGTGGTGGCGCGCTACGGCGGCGACGAATTCGTCGTCATCCTGCCTGAAAGCAGCGTCGAGTCCGCTGAATTTGTGGCCGAACGCGTTCGTCATAAGATTGAGCGCAACGTCTTCACGGGCGGGCGCGGGCTTAAATTGCAACTGACGGCCAGCTTCGGCGTCGCAACTTTTCCGGCGCACGCGCAATCCCCACAGCAACTCGTCGCCAACGCCGACGCCGCCATGTACGAAGCCAAAGCCGCTGGCAAAAACTGTATCCGCTTCGCCGTCGCACCGCAGTCCGCCTAATCTCGCCACCGTCTCACAAGCTTTATTCCTCTAGTGGAGGCAGACCCATGCCAAACCCGAAATGCCATGCCTGTGGCTTAGTCAACTTCGCATCGGCGCAGACCTGCAAGCGCTGTGAGACACCGCTCTTTGAGGAGAGCGCGACCGAGCCGCCGCTGGTCGGAAATGTCGAATCAGTGCGACCCCGTAGTCAGCCGAGCGCGCCCAAACCGGGCGCAGATTATGGCCGCATCCTGCTCAAACCCGTGACCATTAAACTCTGACCAAAAAGAGCTGGTTCGCGCGCCTGCTTGGGGTGCGTTAGATGACGCGGATCAGGTTGCAGACCGGCTTCGGAATGGCGCTTCGTCGGCGCGCGTGCACGTGCTTACCTGCCTCGATTAATCTTCAGGCGCCCCGTCGAACATCTTTTGCCCCTTTTCTTAAAAAACATATAGACATTTCCCGCAAGTTGCTGTAAAGCATTAAGCGAACTGTTTAGGAGCAATAACCCCGCCCCGTCAGGCCTCCAGTAAAACAGTACGGCAGGCTCATGGTTCGTCTCGATGCTTCCCGGTCGGCTTTCCGGGTTAGCCAGAATGCGCCCCCTCGTTGTATCTTTATGGGTTCGCCGCGCGGTCTGGGAGCACTCCGAGTCGGGGTGTCTGACAAGCTCTCTTAAGACGACCGGCGAGCGCAGGTTTTTCAAATCTTCAAGCGCAGTTTTAACTGACAGGTACGGACCAAAAACTCGAATGGCATTTAAATCTATCTTCAGTCTGTTTTCCAGCGATCTGGCGATTGATCTGGGCACGGCCAACACGCTCGTCTTCGCCAAGGGACGCGGCATCGTCGTCTCCGAACCTTCCATCGTTGCTATCAACAAAGTCACCAACGCCGTCGAAGCCGTAGGCCGAGACGCCAAAGAGATGCTGGGCAGAACGCCCGGCAACATTGTCGCCATCCGCCCGATGAAAGATGGCGTCATCGCCAACTTTGAAGTGACGGAGAAGATGCTCCAGCACTTTATCCGCAAAGCTCATAACGGAAAGACGTGGGTCAGCCCCCGCGTCGTCATCGGTATTCCGTCAGAGATTACACAGGTCGAGCGCCGCGCCGTCGAAGACTCGGCCTATCGTGCCAAAGCCTCCGAGGTTTACCTGGTCGAGGAAGCGATGGCGGCGGCCATCGGCGCAGGGCTACCCATCACGGAGCCGCACGGCAACATGGTCGTGGACGTTGGCGGCGGAACGACAGACATCGCGGTCATCTCGCTTTCCGGCATCGTCTATTCACGTGCGGTGCGCGTCGCCGGAAACGAGATGGACGAAGCCATCACGCAGTACATCAAGAGAAAATACAACCTGCTGATCGGCGAGCGCACCGCCGAGCAGATCAAGATCGAGCTTGGCTCGGCCTGTCAACTGGACGAGACGCTCTCGATGGAGGTGCGCGGGCGCAACCTGATCGAAGGAATCCCGAAGACCATCACGATTACGGACGCAGAGATTCGTGAAGCGCTCTCGGATTCCGTCTCAACAATAGTCAACGCCGTGCGCGTGGCCCTGGAACGCACTCCGCCGGAGCTATCAGCCGACATCGTCGAACGCGGCATCGTCATGACGGGCGGCGGCGCGCTCCTGAAAAATCTGGACAAGCGGCTTTCAATCGAGACGGGTCTGCCCGTCAGCGTCGCCGAAGACCCGCTCTCGTCGGTCGTCCTCGGCACAGGCAAGATGCTCTCCGACTTCAATCTCCTCAAGCGCGTCAAGTGGGACAACACACTGACGAGCGGAACGTAAAAGCAGTAACAGGTGATGGGTGATAGGTGATAAGAGAAACGCTCTTTCCCATCACCCATCACTTATCGCCCATCACTGTTCTTATGGCTGTCGCACGTTCACAGAAAGAGATCAGGCAGCGCGCCCCGTGGTGGCTGGTGGGGTTGCTGGTCTTTCAGCTTGCGTTGATGGCGTATGATGCGCGCGACGGGGTGACGAAGCAGCGCGTGATTCGCGTGTGGGTGCAATCGCTGCTCGCGCCTTTTCAGAGCGCGGCGTCGGGCGTGGGTGGCGCGGGCGCGGGCTTTTTCGGCTATATCGGCAATCTTCGTAATGCTGCTGCCGAGAACGCGCAACTCAAGCAGCGCATCGAGCAGATGGAGACGGAGTTTTACCAGTTGCGCGCCGAGCGTGACGAGAACGAGCGCCTGCGCTCCTTTCTCGATTTGAAAGAAAAGAGCGAGTACCAGATGGTCACGGCGCGCGTGATTGCACGCGACCCTTCGCTCTGGTTCGATACGATTACGATCAATCGGGGTAGTTCCAGCGGGATTGAATTGAACATGCCGGTTGTGACGCCGGGCGGCATCGTCGGGCGGATAATCGCCGTCGGCCCCTGGACGGCGCAGGTCATGCTGATTACGGAGGAGCGCTCGGCGGCTGGCGCGGTCGTTGGCCAATTGGGGCAATCCAACGCGCTCGGCTCCGTCAAGGGTCTTGGCGATAGCGATCTCCTTGAGATGCATCACGTCTCAGGTCTTGAAGAAGTCAATCCCGGCGATTACGTGGTAACCACAGGGCAGGACCGGATCTACCCACCTGGATTAAACGTCGGACAGGTGATAGAAGTCAGGAAGGGGTCGGCAACGGTCGCGCACGTCATACATATCAAGCCCGGTGCGCGGCTCAATGCGCTCGGAGAAGTGGCGGTGCTGCTCTATCACCCGCCCCAGGCAGGCGCGCCCGTAGATGTACTGCCGAATGTGGAGAAGAAAGAAAAGTAGCCAGTGGTCAGTGGTCAGTAGTCAATTAAAGACAAAAGCTCAACGCTAACCGTCATCTGTTTTAACTGACCACTGACCACTGACCACTGACCACTGCTCGTCATGCGTCAACTGAAAATCGCGCTGGTGCTGACGGTCGCGGTCATCCTGCAAACGTCCCTGCACGCCGTCTGGCCCTTAATTGTTTACGTTGACCTGCCGCTGATTGTGGTAGTCTATGTCGCGCTGCAACGCGACGCCTTGCAGGCGTTGTTTGTCGGCGCGATTGCCGGACTGGCGACCGATGCCCTGAGCGGGGGGTTGCTCGGCGCAGGCGGCTTTTCCAAGACGCTGGTGGCGTTTCTGATTGTCAGTTTGGCGACGCGCGTCAATCTGGACAACCCGCTGGCGCGAATCCCCGTTCTGGCTGGCGCGTCGCTCTTAGATGACGGCGTCTACGTGCTGCTTCACCGGATGCTCGGACAACCGTCGAATGTCAGATTTGTCGAGCAGGCATCGTTTAAGCTCATCGGGACGGCTGTCGCGGGAACGATCCTGCTTTACCTGCTCGACCTGCTCTTCAGCGAGCGAGCGCGCCAGCGTCGCCAACTCGCCTTTCGCCGTCGCGTCGCGCGACGCGGCATTGTGAAACTGGGAAAAAGAAGATGAAAAGCCAGTGATAAGTGATGGGTGATAAGTGATAAGAAAAACTCTTATCTCATCACCCATCACCTATCACCCATCACTGCCTTATGAAATTCGAGGACGATTCACAGAACTTGCGAACGCGGCTGCGCGTCATCCAGATTCTCGTCGTCTTGATGATTACGGCGCTGGGCATCAGGCTTTATTATTTGCAGATCGTCAAAGGCACTTACTACGCCGAGCGCGCCGAGAATCAGCGCATCCGAATGCTTCCCATCCCCGCGCCGCGCGGCGTCATCTTCGACCGCAACGGCAAACTGCTGGTCGACTCGCGCCCCATCTACAACATCATCCTGTCGCGCGAAGACATCAAGGGGAAAGAGTTTGAGAAGCTCGTCAAACCTTACGCCGAAGGTCTTGGGGTTGACCTCGATGATTTGACCGCACGCTTCGAGCAACTCAAATCGCAGCCCGCCTTCGAGTCTTTCACGGTCAAAGAGAATGCGACTTCGTCAGACATTCAGTGGGTGGATTCGCACACGCTGGAGTTCCCGGAACTGCGCGTCGAGCTACAACCGCAGCGCCGTTATCCGGAAGAGGGCAAGCTCGCTCACGTCCTCGGCTATGTCGGAGAGATCAGCCCGGAGCAGTTGGAGGCGGCGCAGTACAAAGACAAGGGATACAAACCGGGCGACATCATCGGCAAGGAAGGTTTGGAGAAAGTTTACGACAGTTACCTGCGCGGGCGTGACGGCTATCGCAAAGTTATTGTTGACAGTCGCGGCCACATTCAGGACGAGGTCGAGCGCATCGAGCCGCAGCCGGGACAGGATTTAGTGACGACGATTGACTCGGACTTGCAGGACGCAGCCGAAGAGCAGCTTCGCAACTCTGTCACCAAGCGCGGCGTGATAGTCGCGATGGACCCGAACAACGGCGAGATACTGGCGATGGCCTCCTATCCGACGTATGATCCGAATCTCTTCTCGCGCCGCATCACGAGCAAGGAAGGCCGCGCCGAATACGCCGCCCTGACAAACGACCCGAAGACGCCGCTCTTGAACCGAGCGATTCAGGGACGCTACCCGCCCGGCTCGACGTGGAAGATTCCGATGTCAATCGCCGGACTCCAACAGGGCGCAATCTCGGTCGATCATTCAAATCTGGCGTGCGGCGGCGGCATCACCGTCGGCAACAAGTTTACGCGCTGCATGAGCTTTCACGGCGTGCCGGATTTACGCTACGCGATTACGAAATCCTGCGACGGCTACTATTATCGTCTCGGCTTGAAAATGGGCGTTGACGGCATCATCGAGATGGCCAACGAGTTCGAGTTCAGCAAACGCACGGGCGTCGATCTGCCGCAGGAAAAGATTAGCTCCACACCCGCCTTCTGGAAGCCCGAACTCGAAAAAGAGGGCAAGGAAGGCTGGAAAGATATACGCACCGTCTACGCCTCAATCGGACAGGACACGGTGGCTGTGACGCCGCTCGCTTCCCTGCGCGCTGTCTCGGCAATCGCCGTCGGCGGACGAATGTACGTGCCGCACCTGTTCAAAGAAGCTCGGGCGGTCGGCTCACCCGACAGCCCGGATTATCGCCCGGCTCGCACGTTTGACCATCCGGACCCGAAGATTATTCCGATTCCCGAAGACCAGCATCACATCGTCGTCGAAGGAATGTGGGGAGTGGTCAACAACGGCGGCACGGGACACGCGATCAGGATGGCCGGGTTTGAAATCGCGGGCAAGACAGGCACTGCTCAGGTCGTCGGCCTCGGCAAAGACGTTGGCGAGAAGAAAGACCACGCCTGGTTCGTCTCATTCGCGCCCGCCTACCAGCCGGAGATTGCTGTCATCGCGTTGATTGAAAACGTCGGCTTCGGCGGCACGCACGCCGCTCCTGCCGTGCGCGCCCTCTACGATGTCTACTACCGCAAGACGCGCCACGAAGAACCGCCCGGCTCGCAGTTAGCACAACTGAAAAAGCCGTAAATCGTGAATCGTAAATCGTAAATGGTGAAAGGCCGGTGTCACAATTATGCGACCTCACGAGAAATTGGACGTTTGGAACAGGGCAGTAGATTTTGTTGTGGCCGTTGACCAGATCACCGAAGCATTTCCAAAGGAGGAAAAGTTTGGCCTCACTTCTCAAGTAAGGCGGGCGGCTGTTTCTGTACCAGCTAATATAGCAGAAGGTGCTGGGCGTAATTCCTTCAAAGAATTCATTCACTTTCTGTCGAACGCTCAAGGCTCAGCCAGTGAGGTTGAAACGGAACTTCTCATCGCACACCGTCTCGGCTATCTCGATGAGAACAATTATTTGGGATTACGCGCCTCGCTCGATAACCTCGGGCGCATGATTACCGGTCTTTCTCAGCATCTCAAGCAAAAAGGCATTTAACGATTTACGATTCACGATTTACGATTCACGATTTACGATTTACGATTTACGAACCTATGGTCGCAATCCTCAAAAAACGCAGCATCAAAGATTTTGACTGGCCGCTGGCGGCGCTGGCGCTGATGATCGTCGTCTTCGGGACGTGGCAGATTCACAACGCGCAGCCGACCGAGAGCTACTGGCAGAAGCAATTGCTCGGGCTTGGGGTCGCGCTGGTGACGATGATCGCCGTCGCTTTAACGGACTATCGCAAGCTCGTCCATTTCGCCCCGGCCTTCTACATCTTCGGTCTCGTCCTTTTGGGCATCGTTTTGATTCCCGGCATCGGCATGAGAATCAACGGCCAGCAGTGCTGGATTAAGCTGCCGCTGCTCGGACAATTTCAACCGTCGGAGTTTGTCAAGATTCCGACCGTGATGATGCTGGCGCTCTTCTTCGGCAGGCCGCGCCATTCGGCCCTGACGCTGAAAGAGACGATCGTCGGCGTGCTCATCCTCGCTCTGCCCGCCGGGCTGATCCTGCTTGAGCCGGACACAGGGCAGGTGCTGACGTATCTGCCGCTCCTGGCGGTCGTCCTCTTTCTCTCTTCGATACGAATGTGGATTGTGATTGCGGCGGTCGTGCTGATGATGGTCGTTGCGCCTGCCGCTTACTTCGTCGGAGTCAAGACAGGCGCGCTCAGCGGCTACAAACTGGAACGCATCAACGTCATCCTCGATCCTGAGCACGCGGACAAGCGCGGCTACGGTTATCACACATGGCAATCTATTTTGACGGTCGGCAAGGGCGGACTGACAGGCACGGGCGGTTCCATCGAATACTCGCAGAGCAGTTTGAAATATCTGCCTGAGCCTCACACGGACTTCATCTTCGCGGTGACCGCCGAGAGGACGGGCTTTCTGGGCTGCATCCTGCTGCTGTTGGCCTATGCGCTGCTGCTCTCTCGCCTGATAACGGGGGCGCGGCGCGCGCCTGACCGCACAGGGATGCTCGTCATCATGGCGATTACGGGCGGACTGGCTTTTCAACTCTTCGTCAACATCGGGATGGCGCTCGGCATGTTGCCCGTCGTCGGCGTGCCGCTACCTTTGATGAGCGCCGGTCTCTCATCTATCCTCGCTACCTTCATTGCCATCGGTTTTGCCATCAGCGTCCAACTGCGCCGCTTCGTCAACTAGCGCGCCGAATGAGCCTTGAGTCAATTGTTCGAGAAGACCGTCAGTTTGCAATTTCTCAGTAGTTAGAGTCACTAACAAACCGATAAGAAATAGACCGAGATTAACAGGATTTTCAAGGTTAAGAAGTAGTAGTAGGTCAAGGCGGCTTGAATCTTTTTCTTTCCATCCTGTTCATCTTGTTAATCCTTTCTATTTCTGCTTCTTCATTCGCTGTTTATTTAAGAACCCTGTCCTCGCCCGACCTGCAACCGTAACCTGTCACTCGTCCAAAGGAGACCCGAAGATGAAGAGTAAACTTTGCAGCCTCGCTGTTGCTCTATTGGTAGTCTCTCTGCTTTCGCCGAAGAGCGCGGCAGATGACGCGACGGCCACGATGACCAAGCAAGAAGGTCACACGGTGTCTCTGGAATTGAAGTTTACTAAGAAGCAGAAGAGTTCGCTGGAACACGCCCTGTCATTTCTGGACTATGGCCCAAACGGATACGCAACCGGATTCCTGGTCGGCGATGGATTGGTCATGACGGCCTATCACGTTGTCTCCGGAGATTTGAGCGTCTCCAAGAAAGGGCAACTGGGATTCGCGCCCAAGGATCAACTTGAGGTCAAGGTAAACGTCAACGGCTGCCAGGCTACAGTCATCAAGATAGATGCAGATGCCGATCTGGCGCTCCTGCGCGTCTGCGGGTCACAAAAGCAGGCTAAAGCGCCCGCCTTTCAAACGAGCATTGGCAAAGACGAGAAGCTGGTTCTCATTGCTCGACCGCACGGGGACAAGATGGTGAGACGTGGAAACTTCTCCGGCCCATACATGTTTCGCGGCCTGCAATACTGGTCGGCCAGCATTCCCGTGCGCGACGGTTATTCGGGCAGCCCGGTCTACAACGACAGGGCCGAGCTTGTCGGCGTGTTCAGTGGCTACGATTGGGCGAAGAAACTTGCGCTGATTAGCCCCGGCGAAAGAGCGCAAAAATTGCTCGAAGACTATAACTCTAGTCCCAAGCCATAAAGCCAGCCGAGGTGAATGACAGCGTTAGTATGAACTTCTTCAGCTCTAAATCAGCGGCCGAGAGGTATCCGAAAGGGCGTCCCTACTTTCACCCGCTGGTTATCGAACGAATCCGCACGTTCCTTTCTCTAACCAAGCCTGTGATGCGTGCCATTGACGTAGGCTGCGGCACAGGTCTGTCTACCATCGCCTTGAAAGAGATTGCCGGAGAGGTCATCGGAGTTGACGCCTCAGCGGAGATGATTGCGCTGGCCGAAAAAGACGAGCGGATTGAATACGGGGTCGCCGATGCCGTGAGCCTTCCTTTCGGGGAGGACGATTTCGACCTGATGACTTTGTGTTCCGCTTTCCACTGGCTCGATAGGGAGAAGTTTCTCAGGGAAGCAGGCCGCGTGCTGCGCCCGCAAGGCTGGCTGATCGTCTACGACAATTATTTCTCAGGACAGATGGAAGAAAGTGCTGCTTTCGAGGCATGGTATCGTGAAAGCCACGTCAGGAAGTATCCGCCGCCGCCAAGAACGTGGGCAATGTTCACCGGGGAAGATTCAGGCAACGAGGGGTTTCATCTTGCCGGGCAGGAGCAGTACCAAAATAAACTCAAGTTCTCGATTGAAGGCTTGATAGATTACCTGACGACTCAGAGCAACGTCATCGCGGCTGTGGAAGTTGGCGGTGAGGACATCAACGAGGTCAGGCAATGGCTCAGGGAAAACCTCAAACCGTTATTCGGAGATTTGAAAGCAGCGACTTTCCTCTTCTACGGCCCTATCTGGTATCTGGAAAGGCAGGGATGAGGGATGAGGGCGGAGGGATGAAGAAAAGAAAATTTGCTCTTCTTTCATCCCTCATCCCTCATCCCTCATCCCTGTTAGTCCGCCATCAGCACAGTCAACTCACGAAGCTGCGCTGATTCCTTCGTATCAATGTCGGGCGACTGCTCACGATTGACGTGCTTGTAGAGAATGTCTCGCTGCTGTGGCTGGAAGCCCGCTTCGCGGATCAGGTAACGCAGCATCTTTTCATCAGCAAAGTTGTGTGCGCCCGCCGCCGAGACGACGTTCTCTTCGATCATAATTGATCCCATATCGTCTGCCCCGAAGCGCAGCGCGACCTGTCCGAGTTTCAGCCCCTGCGTCAGCCATGACGACTGGAAATGAGCAATGTTATCCAGAAACAGGCGCGAAACCGAAAGCATCTTCAGATAATCGATGCCCGTCGGCTCTTCCTTGATGCGACGGCCCAAGGCAGTATTTTCGCGCTGAAACGTCCACGGGATGAAAGCCGTGAATCCCCCGGTTTCATCTTGCAGATTGCGTATGCGTTCGAGATGACGCACGCGATGCACAACTGAGTCGCCGATGCCGAACATCATCGTGGCGGTCGAGCGCAACCCCACGCGATGAACGGCGCGCATCACACCGAGCCATTCATCGGTCGTGCATTTCGTGGAGACGCGCTTGCGAACCTCGTCATCCAGAATCTCGCCGCCGCCGCCGGGCAGACTGTACAGCCCGGCATCTTTCAGGCGCGCCATGATCGTTTCGTAATCGAGGCCGGAGATGAGATGGATGTTGTGGATCTCCGGCGGCGAAAAACAGTGAAGTTGAAAGTCAGGATACTCCGCGTGCAGCGTGCGGAGCAGGTCTTCGTACCACTCAATGCCGAAGTCAGGATGAAGTCCGCCCTGCATCAGCACGCCCGTGCCGCCCAGAGCGATGGTCTCATCTATCTTCTGGCGGATTTCATCAATCGTGCGGACGTAAGTCTCCGGGTGTCCCGGTCGGCGATAGAACGCGCAGAAGGTGCAGACGACGTTGCAGACGTTCGTGTAGTTGATGTTGCGATCAATGATATAGGTGACGATGCCTTCAGGATGAAAGCGTCGTCGAATCTCATCGGCGGCAAGGCCGATGCGGACGAAATCGTCTGACTCAAGAAGCTGTGTGCAATCCTGAACGGTCAGGCGCTCGCCGGAGAGAGAGCGATCAAGAATCGGTTGAATGTCGGTGTTTGATTTCATAAGCGGTTCAGCAATCATCTGACAGCTATTATAAACCAGATGATGGTATTTCGCTGCTTACGCGGTCGCGGCGGGCAATCTGACAATGAACGTTGTGCCTTTGCCCGGTGCGGTGTTGACTTCGATGTCGCCGCCGTGACGACGCAGGATGGCGTAGCAGGTGGCGAGGCCCAGCCCTGTTCCCCGTTCACCCTTGGTAGTAAACAACGGGCGGAAGAGTTTCTCCTTCACCTCATCGCTCATCCCTGTGCCCGTGTCGCTCACCTCCACCACATCGTGCCCGTCTTCAAGGCGCGTGCGCGCCGTGATCTGCCCTTCACCTTCGATAGCATCCACAGCATTGCGCAGGAGATTGACGAAGACTTCGCGCAACTCGCTGGCACTGGCGCGCACCAGTGGCAACCCTTCGGCGAGTTCGGTTTTGAACTTAACGCGCGCATTGCGCTCATCCTGCGATGCTTTGGCGTAGTCTTCAGTAAACGCGATGGAATCTTTCACCAACTCGTTTATCCGGACGGCCATCATCGCGGCGGGCGCTTCCGAATGATGACGCGTGCTCTCCTGTATGCGCCCGATCATCTGCTCGCCGTCGTCGCTCGCCTTCAAAATCTTCTCGATTCGCTGACGAGCGAAAGCGTCATTCATCAAGTGCATCAAGAGCAACTCGGCATTGCCGCGAATCACGGTCAGTAGATTATTGAAGTTGTGCGCCACGCCTGCGGCCACTTCGCCGACCTCTTGCAATCGCGCCCCGCGCAGCAAATGCTCGCGCAGCACATCCTTCTCCGTCACGTCGCTGACGGAAATGAGACACAAATTCGAGCCGTCTTTCTGAAAGCTCGTCAACGTGATTTCAACTTCGCGGGGTCGCCCCGGAAACGGAAAGCGAAAGTGAAAATCCGCGACCAGACCGGCGCGAAGCATCGTCTCCTTGAAGCGCCCGTAGAATTCCTGCACCTGCGTGCAGGGAGCGACCTCCGAGAAAAAATTCTTACCCAGAACATTTCCCCGCCGACGATTGGCAATCTCCTCCTCGCGCGCGTTGTAGTAGAGAATCTTGCCTGCTTCGTCAACCACGATGATGCCGTAAGGCAAGAGATCGAGCGTGGCGAAATCTATCTCAGGTACTTCTTGTGAGTGTGGAAGCATTAACTGCTTCATGGTTTGTCCCCCAAATGTTCAGGCGACTAGCTGCCGAGCATCCGTAAAGGCCGGACTTGCCCTATGATTCCGTGCTTGTGCGCGAGCCTGTAGAAGAGGTCCAGCCCGGCGCGCATCTCTTCGTCCAGCGCGAAAGAGATATTCTCCAGCAAATACGTTTTGATCTCACGCGGCGGCAATCCGATTGTCTCACTGTAGAGCGCAGCAATCTCCTCGACATGCTCCAGCCCCTCGTCGCGCGCTCCGGCAAAATCAACACGGATAATTTTCTCCAGTTCGCGCTCGCGCGCCATCCACAGGGCAAAGACGAAGCCCAAAGACGTGTGCTCACGCCATAGTTCGGCCAGATCATACACAACTACATGCTCGCGCGAAAAGCTCATCCCCGGATCGCCGATAATCAACGCGGCGTCCGCTGTTCGCAGCATCGAGGCGACATCAGGGGCGCTTTCCTTCCACTCCGGCTCGAATCCCAGAAATTCTCGGAAGATAACTCGCACGAGCGCCGCAGACGTGCGCGACGAGATGTCCAGAGCAACTGTTTGAACCTCTCTTAAGTTGTTGAGCTTATCCTTCATCACCAGCACAACGCTTCGCACACGAAGGTGCGAACCGACGCAGACTCCGGGCACGACGGCCAACTCAGGGATGCGCTGGTATTCGATAACGGGCACGAGCGCCGCTTCCACCTCGCGACGAGCCAGCATGTCGGCGCAACGCGCCGGTGCGGCATCCGTCACCAACTCGACCTCGCGCTGCCTCGTGCCGTACATAAAACTCCAGATGAGCGGAGCCGTGTTCAAATAACTGGAAGCAGCAAGGCGCGGCACGCCTGTCTTTCGATCCTCGACAGGGACACTTTTTTCTATGATGTTAGTCACCCGGAAATGCTAACGTAGATGGAAGTACAAGGCAAAAGGAGCATCTATCGAAAACTCGTAAATCGTGAATTGTAAATAATCCAAGTTGCTATTTATAACGGCTCTGCCGCTTGATTCGGTAACTGGCAACCTGGGTTAAATAGAAGAACGCTCTTTCCATTTACGATTGACGATTCACGATTTACGATTGACGAGCTTTTACTTTATATTAAACGGGATCATGCGGATCTACGATGTCAGCGTATCTATCTCGGCGGCGACGCCTGTTTATCCGGGCGATCCGGGAATAGAGATCAGGCAGTGGGCGGCGATGGCCGATGATGATGCGGCCAATGTCTCCCTGCTTCACTTCGGCGCGCACACAGGAACCCACGTTGACGCTCCATCCCATTTCATCGAAGGCGCGTCGACAGTTGATGCCATGCCGCTCGACGCCCTTGTCGGCCCGGCGCGTGTCATCCAGATGCCGGACGATGTGGACGCTATCACAGCGAGTCACCTGTCCGCGCAAAGCATCGAAGGCGCAACGCGCATCATCTTCAAGACGCGCAATTCCGCTTTCTGGTCAGATACGACCACTGGCTTTCGGAAGGATTTCACGTACATCGCGCCGGACGCAGCACACGCGCTCGTTCAATCCGGCGCGCGGCTCGTCGGGATAGACTACTTATCGGTGGAGAAATTTCAGTCCGAGCGACACGAAACGCACTTGATGCTACTCTCAAACGGTGTCGTGATAGTTGAGGGACTGGATTTACGCGAAGTCGCCGCAGGCGATTACGAATTGATTTGCCTGCCACTGAAAATCGCAGGCGGCACGGGCGACGGCGCACCCGCACGCGCCATCCTCAGAACACTGGATTGAAAGCAGAAAAGGAAAATCGCGTGAGCAAGATTGAACCGGATCGCGCCGTGCAGGAGTCCGCTGGCTACCGCGAGCGCGTCTATGAACTCGTTGAGCGCATCCCCGTGGGGCGCGTGATGACCTACGGGCAGATTGCGGAAATCTTAGGCGAAGGCTACACGCCGCGCACCGTCGGCTTTGTGATGCACGCGGCGAATGAAGATAAAACGCCCTGGCAGCGCGTCATCAATTCTCAGGGCGCTTGCTCGACCACTCGCGTCATCCTGCCACCGGACAAGCAACAGCGCATGCTCGAAGCCGAAGGAATCATCTTTGACGGGCGTGGCCGCTGCGATCTGAAACGCTATCGCTGGACGCCCGAAGAAGTGGAACGGGCAGAGGGCGAAGACGACGAGGACCAGCCGAGTCTTTTCACCAACTGAACTTTTAAGCCATGAGGAATAGCTGATGAACAATGCTCCAATGGGACGGCTCGCGCCCTACGAAATCAGCCCGCCGCGCTACTCCGTCTCGCATCACATGGTGACGACCGCCTTTGAGTTGCCGGGCTTTCGCATCACCAGGAATCTGGGCGTGGTGCGCGGCATCGTCGTCCGCTCACGCAATCTCTTCGTCAACATCGGCGCGGCCTTCAAAAGCATGGTCGGCGGCAACATCACGGCATGGTCGCAACTGTGCGAGCAAACACGTTCCGACGCTTTCGACATTATGATCCAGCACGCGACGGAACTCGGAGCCAATGCCATCGTCGGCGCGCGTTATGACGCGACGGAAGTTTCGGGCGGCGTCACGGAAGTGCTCGCCTACGGCACAGCCGTCATCGTCGAGCCAATTGATGCCGGAGAGACTTACCGCTCGTGACAGCCGCCGCCCCCCTGACCGCCGAGGAAGAAAAGCGCATCCGCGAGGCTTTCGAGCGTGTGCCGTTCGTCCATCTTCTGAAAGTAGAACTTGGCGAGGTGAAGCGCGGCGCGGCCACCCTGTATCTGGAAGTGCGCGACGAGTTGAGGCAAAATAACGGCGTCGTTCACGGCGGCGTGATCGCATCTTTGGTGGATACCGCCGCCGCTTTTGCCATCATTACTTCCCTCGAAAAAGACCAGACCACCACGACCGTCGACCTGACAATTCACTATCTCCGCCCGCTGCTCCGAGGCCGCGTGACCGCGCAGGCTCATGTGGTCCGCGCCGGACGGCGCATCCTGGCTATCAGGGTAGATGTTCTGGATGAAACCCAAGCCCTTGCAGCGACAGCGCTTACAAGCTTTATCAGGCTTAATTAAACGCCCCGCCCGCCCCGCACGAGACTTCCCGTCAATTCCAGCTTAAATTATTCTAGACAAGAATGTTAATCCATGTAAAAATGGGTTTGACTCCGCTGCTGGCTTGCCCGGCAGTCCCAGATGAATCCCCAGAAGCGTAACCCGCCGCTTTTCTTTACCGCGTCGCCCGGATTCCAGATGTACTCACTCTACCAGGCTCTGCTCACACAACACTCGCGCCAGCTAACCCCCGTTCGCTGCGCCGAGCAGACTATTGCCCAGCTACATCATTATTTTGAAGACGTGGTGCTTGAGAACAATCTGGCGGCGCTCGTCATAGAGAGTTTGCCGATGAAGGAGGAGCGCTCGTTGCGCGATCTGGCGCGAGTGAGAGAGGTCGGGCGGGCGGCGCACAAAGCCTTCTTCTTCGTTTCGCCCGGCGACGCGTTGATAGATTTGCCGTTGCGCACGAGCGATCAGGATCGCGAGCCTGTGCTCTTAAAACGCGCGACGAACGAGAAAGCCTATGAGCGCTTCGTGGTTATCGCGGACGCACGCTTCTCCGCCCTGCTCGCTTCCGTCCATGGAAACGATGAAGAAGACGCAGAAGCCGATGATGGAGACCGCGTTATCTGGACATTCGAGCCTGACATAGTTTATTCGGCGCTTGAATATCTGATGGCACGCGTCTCAGCCGAAGGGCATCTCCAGGCATCGGCCTTCACCTCCGCCGTGCGCTCGTCCATGCCCAAGGCGACCTCTCTGCAACTCACCGTCAGCGTCACGACGAAACTGGCGCGGCTGCTGCAAGAACAGGCCGGACGCGAAGTCGCCGTCAATCGTATCGCGACAGCCATCCGCAACTCACTGGAGCTTGACAGCATTCTGCAAACCACAGTGACCGAGGTCGGGCGGGCGCTCAGCGTTCAGCATTGCGCTCTGCGGATTGAAGGCGAACCGGGCAAAGCGCCGCTGACGAACTGTTATTTCCGCGACGGCGCGGGCAGCGACAACGCCGAAGCAGCAGAACTGCTGGCCGATCTGGATGCTTACAACGTGCGCCTCGCGGGTCGCTACAAAAGTTATGTACTGGACGGGCGCGTAGACCTTGACGCCAACTCAAACAACGTTCATCCGCTCGCCGCTGTGCCGCTTATCTACCAGAAGCGATTCATGGGTGTGCTGATGGTGCGCTCAGACGATTCGACGCGCACCTGGCAGGAGAACGAGCTTTTGCTTTTACGCACGGTGGCAGATCAGGTAACGGTCGCCGTCAGCCATGCGCGTCTCTTCTCGCAGATGCAGCAGCAGGCTCTGACAGACGGGCTGACCGGCTGCTTCAATCGTCGCTCCTTCGAGATGCAGCTTGAGCGTGATCTGCACATGGCGACGCGCATGCGCCTGCCGCTCTCTTTGATCCTGCTCGATTTGGACAATTTCAAGCGTGTCAACGATACCTTCGGCCACGAAGCTGGCGACGTTGCGCTGCGCCTGCTGGCGGATGGATTGCGCGATGAGCTACGAAGCGTGGATACGGCTGCGCGTTATGGCGGCGAAGAGTTCGCGGTGATTCTTCCACAGGCCGGAGTTGACGGCGCGATGATTGTGGCGGAGCGCCTGCGACAACGCATAGAGCTAATGGAAGTGCCCGGCGTCGGCCACGTCACGGCCTCTCTGGGAATAGCAACCTTTCCGCAGCACGCTTCTTCACGCGACACGCTCGTACTCGCCGCCGACCGCGCGCTCTACAACGCAAAGAATGCGGGCCGCAACTGCGTCTGCGTTCCGCCTAACGACGACGACGCCATAGAAATTTCTGACGAGCAATCGTCTATCCTCCCGGAAGATGCTGCGGACGATTCAGGCACGCCTCTCCTCGTCTCCGATTCTCAGATTAACTGACACTTTCCTCGCCGCTTAATTCAAAACTTTCGCCACGTTCTTCCCGTACAATTCAAGGCCAGACACGCAAAGTTCGTTTCCCCATTTGGCGTCCGGGCGAAAATCGCGCATCATAGAGACACGCGGTTTTCCTTAAAGCCCTGATGCAAAGATGATGGGGCTGATGTGTGCCGCTCGCGCCTTATGGACGACCTACGAAAATTCGCACGCTACTTTCGGCCTTACAAAAAATCCCTCGTCACGGGCATTCTCTGCATTCTTGCTTCCGTCGTCATTGCGCTCTTAATCCCGCTCATCGTCGGGCGGGCGGTTGACGACCTCAAGCAAACGGGCGTTGATTGGGGCAAGCTCACACGCTACAGTTTGTTGATTCTCGGCGTCAGCCTCGTCAGCGGCACGTTTCTTTTTCTTCAACGCCGCATCCTGATCGGCATGTCGCGCCACGTCGAATACGACTTGCGCCGCGATTTCTACGCGCATCTGGTTGACCAGCCGCTATCGTTTTTTCAGGATCACCGGACGGGCGATCTGATGGCACGTGCGACCAACGACCTGGCGGCGGTGCGCCAACTCGCCGGGCCGATGATTATGTACACGCTGCAAACCGTCTTCGTCGTCATTATCATTCTGCCCCTGATGCTGCGGATCAGCGTGCGTCTCACACTGATGCTGTTCGTGACGATGCCGCTGGTTTCTCTGACGGTTAAATATTTTGGCCAGCAGGTTCACGTTCGCTTCGAGAAGATTCAGGACTTCTTCGCGCAAATCACGGCGCGCGCGCAGGAGAACATTTCCGGCGTCCGCGTGGTCCGCGCCTACGCGCAGGAGAACGCGGAGATAGCGGCTTTCGAGGAGCTTAACAGCGCTTATGCGAATCGTAATTTGAGCTTGGTGCGCGTCTCGGCGGTGATGCGTCCGCTCATGCAGTTTTTGATTGGCGCGGGCTTCGTCCTGATTCTCTGGTACGGCGGGACGATTGCCGCGCGCGGCGAGATAACGATTGGCCAGTTCACGGAATTCAATCTCTACCTGACGCGGCTCATCTGGCCGCTCATCGCGCTCGGCTACGTCGTCAATCTTTATCAACGCGGCACTGCCAGCCTCAAGCGCATGAACGCCATCTGGGCTATCCAGCCGACGATTCATGACGAAGACGACGTGAAGCCGCAGCCGCTGATTGCCGGTCGAATCGAGCTACGCAACCTGACGTTCAGCTACAACGAGTTGGACGAGCCTGTGCTGCGCGACATCAATCTGACAATCGAAGCGGGACAGATAGTAGCTTTCGTCGGGCGCACAGGCTCAGGCAAATCAACCTTGGCGAATCTCATCCCGCGCCTGCTGGAGATGCCGCCCGGCACGGTCTTCATTGACGGCATTTCCGCACGCGAGTATCCGCTCGCGCAGTTGCGCGCCGCGGTCGGCTATGTCCCGCAGGAGACTTTTCTCTTCAGCGACACGCTCGCAGAGAACATCGCGTTCGGCGTTGAAAAAGCGGAGAGGGCTGAAGTTGAATGGGCGGCGGAGATCGCGGGGCTGACCGAAGACATACGCGGCTTCCCCGACGGCTTCGAGACGCTGGTGGGAGAACGCGGCATCACTCTTTCGGGCGGGCAGAAACAGCGCACAGCGATTGCCCGCGCGGTGATGCGCCAGCCGAAGATTTTAATTTTGGACGATGCGCTCTCTTCCGTTGATACTTATACTGAGGAGAAGATTCTGGGTCGCCTGCGCGGCGTGATGCGCGAGCGCACCAGCATCATCATCTCGCACCGCATCTCGACCGTCAGAGACGCCGATTTGATTTGCGTGCTCGATGACGGGCGGATTGTCGAACGCGGCACGCACTCAGAGTTGCTCGCGCTCGGCGGTGAATACGCGGACCTCTACGAGCGGCAACTTTTGGAAGAAGAGCTGGCGGCGAGTTAAGTTCGGCCAGAGAGATTCCTGTTATGAGTCTGGGAATAGACGAATCAAAAGCTAAAGATGTCGAGCAAGACAGGAAGGCGGACGCCAGTTACCGCACCCTGCGTATTATCTGGCTGGCGATTCTGGTGTTGGTGAGCGCCGTCTTCGTCGTCACGAGATTTGTGCAGCCGACGCCCGAGGCTGACAAAATTCTGTTCTGGATTCTGCTGGCAGTCGGTTTAGGCCAGCTCGGCGCGTCCTTTCTTCTCAAGCAGAAGATGCTGACGCAGGCCATAACGCAGCGGAAAGTTGAACTGGCGCGCAGCGCATACATCATCGCCTTCGCGCTCTGTGAGTCAATCGGCATCCTAGGGTTCATCGTCTATTTAAGCACGGGTGTGGAGTACTACTATTTTTTCTTCGTTCTGAGTGGCTTCGGCATTCTGCTGCATAAACCTCAGCGCGACGACCTGCGCGCGGCAATTGCCGGGCGTGGCATCTGGGAAACGCGAAAGAACGACTAAGCGGTAATTGAGAACCAATGGCGACAGCGGTCAAACAATTTCACGAAGAAGAGGCCATCGGCAAGACTAACGACTGGCAGGTGACGCGCCGCCTGATGCGATACCTGAAGCCTTACCTACGCATGCTTGTGCCCGCGCTCCTCCTCACATTGGTACTGAACATGCTCGGCATCATGCAGCCGATGTTTACGAAGTGGGCCGTTGATTATCACATCATCCCGGCGCAGACAGACCGTAGCCACATCGACGGACTGCAATGGCTCGCGCTCGGCTTTCTCGGCGTCAAGCTCCTGCAATTCGGTTTCGCTTATATTCAGGAAGTGCTGCTCAACTCTGTCGGCCAGCGCGTGATGTACGATCTCCGAAGCGAGCTTTATCGCAAGCTGCAACATCAGGAAGTCGCCTATTACGACCGTAATCCGGTCGGGCGCGTGATGACGCGGCTGACTTCGGACGTGGATGCGCTCAACGAGCTTTTCACTTCCGGCATCATTGACCTGCTCGGCGATCTGGTGATGATCTTCGCCATCATCGGAATCATGCTGTGGATGGACTGGCAACTGACGCTCGTTACCCTCGTCACCGTGCCGCTGCTCATGCTGGCAACGCGTTGGTTTCGCATCGGCGCAAGGCGCGGCTACGACATGGTCAGGACGAAACTGGCGCGCATCAACGCTTTTCTACAGGAGCATTTCTCCGGCGCGCAGACCGTCCAGATTTTCAACGCCGAAAAGAAGTCGCTCAAACAATTCGACGACATCAACGACGATTACCGCAACGCCAATATTCAAACTATCTTTTATTACGCAGTCTTCTTCCCGCTCGTTGATCTCATCGGCGCAATCGGCGTCGCGCTGATTATCTGGTACGGCGGGTGGCGCGTGATGGGCAGCGGTGCGATGACCATCGGTGCGCTCGTCGCGTTCATTCAATATTCGCAGGCACTGTTTCAGCCGATACGCGACATCTCGGACAAGTACAATGTGCTGCAAGCGGCGGTCGTCGCCTCGCATCGCATCTTCAAGACGCTCGATCTGCCCATCACCGTCACGACGCCGGAGAAACCACAGAAAGCGGGACGCGCTGCCGGGCGGATAGAGTTTGAGAATGTCTGGTTCGCTTACAAGGAAGACGACTGGGTCTTGAAGGACGTTTCGTTTACGGTCGAGCCGGGGCAATCCGTCGCGCTCGTCGGCCATACAGGCTCAGGCAAGACGACGATTACGAATCTCCTGATGCGTTTTTACGACGTGCAGCGCGGGCGCGTGCTGCTGGACGGCGTTGACGTGCGCGATTGGGATTTGCAGGCTCTACACGAAAACTTCGCCGTCGTGTTGCAGGACGTGTTTCTTTTCAGCGGCACAATCGAGAGCAATATCCGGCTCGGTAAGACGGAAATCACAGATGAACGCATCCGCTGGGCCGCCAATGAGGTTCACGCCGACCGCTTTATCCAGCGCCTGCACGAAGGCTACAAAACGGAAGTGAAAGAGCGCGGCGCTGGTCTCTCGGTCGGGCAGAAGCAACTCATCTCTTTTGCGCGGGCGCTCGCCTTTGACCCCGCGCTGCTCATCCTAGACGAAGCGACCAGTTCGATTGATACCGAAACGGAGCGATTGATCCAGCAGGCCATCGAGCGAGTGATGCTCCACCGCACATCCTTAGTCGTCGCTCACCGTCTCTCGACCATCCAACGCGCCGACCGCATCATCGTCCTGCATCACGGCGAAATCCGCGAGCAAGGCACGCATCAGGAACTTCTCACCCAGCGCGGCCTCTACTGGCGACTTTATAAGCTGCAATACGCGGACAACTCCCGCGACGAAGGCAGGACGGAAGAGCCGCTAAGTGGTCGTCTGCAATTCGGAGACTGAAAAACAGAAGGCGGAAAGCAGAAAGCGGAAGACAGCTAAGGATTGAATCTTTTGCTGCCTTCCGCTTTCCGCCTTCTGCCTACTGCTTTTGCGCTGGCGCTGGGGGCGGATTGAATTTCGCCTCGTCCACCGGGACATTGTGCTTAATCTCCGTGAACTTGCGTGTCCAGCCGACCCAGGGATCAACGAATGATTGACGGATGATGAAGGGCAGCCGGATGCCGTCTACTTCCCTGTAGTCCTCGAAGTCTGTCTGTTCTGGAATCGGAGCTAAGAGAGTCTGTGTGATGCCGAGGATTCGCAGGAGCAAGCCCGTCTGCGTGTCGAAGTAGAGCTTCTCCGTGCGCGTGTCGGAGACTTTTGAAGTCAGGACAATTGCTTCACGGTCGCCTATCTTCTCGCGCCCCGTCACTGTCAGGTTCGGGAAAACTTCTCTGGGCTTGAGGTCGCCGTAAAAATCGGAGGCACGTTTCATCAGGGCCAATTGTGCGCCGCTCATTTCGCGCTGCCCGCGCGCGTTCTTCGACCACGCGGTCGTGCCATTGTAGCCCGACATCATGACGCCCTGGCGCGGGGTCGTCAGAATCGTGACGAGCTTGTTGGGTGCAGCCTGATATGTTTCCAGCGGAATGTTTGTCCCGTCAGAGGTGATTTGCGCTCCCTTCATCACCCGCGTATTCAGTTTCTTAAACGCGGCCTCGCCGCCTAACCCTTGCACGTATTTGTCCAGCACCTGATCCACTGTCGGCAGTGGCGAGGCTTCAGCTTTCGCTTCACCGGCGGGGCCGCCCTCCGGAGGAGCTTGCGGCAAGGTAGGCATGATGGCAGGTTTCGTCTGGCCTCTGTGGCAGGTGTAGCAAGTGATGCCGCCCGTCGTCCCGAAAATATCTTTGTTGCCCTGATTGATGGCAAACTGCATACGCATCATCTGGCGCGCAATGACCTTCGTCCGCTTATCATCCTTATCCCACTCCCACTTGTCGCCGCCGGAGTTGACGTGGCAGTATGCGCAACTGACGCCGAGCGAAGTGCGTATGAAATTCATCACGGTGAAAAGCTGCGAGTCGGGCAGCCCCTTCAAGACCTGAATATTCTTGCGCGTCTGGTCGACGGTCTTATCGCCTTGCTGCTGCGCGCGGCTGCTCCTGATAAAAGTAACCATGCCGCCTGCCAGTAAGAAGAACGCGACGATGAGAAGTTTAAACCGGATCAGCTTCATACGATGCCTCCGAATTGTGGTGTGTCTGCGATGGAGCGGTTCGAGGACGAGACGGATTTTCTGCTGATTTCTGTGACCTGACGGGCAATACGCTGAACGACTGGCCTTAGTTCCCGGCAGCGTCCGACAGCGCATTTTCTTTGACCCTGAAAGGGTCATATGTAATAGCCGGGGCATCGCCCCCGGTTACACGCCCCAACACACGTTCCGACCCTGAAGGGGTCGAACTTCAACATTGAGGTACGACACTTTCAGGGTCGGCAAACTTTTTCGATGATATTCCGGGGGCGGCGCAAATTTCAGTTGCTTGCCCCCGGCTATTTTATGTGACCCTTTCAGGGTCAAAAGAAGAGTAAGACTTCTTTTTAAGACCGGGCCTTCATCGGAATCGAATCATCGAGCGAGCGATAGATTTGCAGGTACATCTGCGTCTCGCGCGGGATGAGCGTGCGCCAGCCAGCGCCGCCCCGTCGAATGTAGCCGGGCAATTTCGCGGGGTTGGAGTTATATCCGGCGGACATCAATTCCGGCCATGTCGCGATTCCAGAACTGAGCGCGGCGGTCACATCCCCGCTAGCCGCGAGCAGTTTCCACGTGTCCATCATGTAAAGAAGCATGGCTTCGAGCGCGTTTCCATGATTCCGCATCCCGTAAACGAAGTCCGGGTTGAGACCGATGCCCGGATGCATGCGCCGGATCATCTGGTAGGTCGAAGGAATCATCTGCACCATGCCGCCCGCTCCGGCAAAGCTCACCGAATGCTTGTACGTGTTCAATTCGTTCAAAGCATAGAGCGCGAAAATCTCTTCAAAGAGCGCCTTGCGGTTCTCGTTGCGAAAGCGCGTGTGGTCTGCGTGCTCGACGATACACAGGCGTTCGGCGATGTCCACGAGGTTCGACGGGATGCTGACGCCTTTGTCCTTCAAACGCTTCACCGCCAGATCAATCATCGTGCGAACATAATTCTGTCCCGTCTTGACGACCTCCGGCGAAAGCAGCGCCGGGTGCGCCGACACATAGTAAGCGACCTCATGGAGACTACCGCCACGCTCAATCGGATACTCGACGATGAGCGGCACAAACGAGCGTCCCGCGTTGTCAAAGACGGTGACGGCTGTGTTGACTCCGTTGGCCCGAATAATCCGCACCTGCACATTTGCGCCGAGCGAAGTCGTGAGCGACAGCTCCGAGCCTTTCTTCAAGAAGGTCTCCTTCGGAATATTTATCAAGTGAATCTGCGAACTCTTATCGTCGAGCGCCGCGAGCGTCACCGTATAGATCGAAGGACTGATCATCGCCGTCGGTTGCGAGCGCGACTTGAGCAGCCGCTGCGCTTCCTCTGTGCGCGAACGGATTTTGCTCATCGAGAGCGGGTGCGACTGCTGGGGGACGACCGTAGTGTTCGTCACCTGTGAAGTCGCCTGAGCAGGCCATGAAGTGGTGGCCGGTTTTTGCGTCGGCGGCGTCGCGTCCTGCTCGACGGGGCGCGTCGTCACAGTTCGCGGGCGGGTCGCGCCTTGCGTGGATTCGTTGGATTGCGAGCGCGCAGGTGAAAACTCGAAGATGATGCCCACCGCGAGCAGAAAGAGGGAGAACTTCGCACGTTTATTCATAACTCTCGGGTCTCCTAAGGATCAACTCGCCTGACTGGCGGCAAGGCACTAAGATTCGCGCGAGCGCCTTTCGGTTGTCAACACTTTTCTCTTGAGAGAGAAGAAATAGACAGGATTAACAAGATGGACAGGATAAAGGGAAGAAGAAGCAAGTTCCCTTGCCGTGCCTTGTTTTCTTAATCTTGCTAATCCTGTTAATCCTGTCTATTTCTTTTCTGTTTTCTCATGGACTTTAAGTTTCAAATTGGCTTGAAGGAAATCAACCAACTCCGGCAGATAAGTGGGAGCGACGCGTCCAAACTTCCAGTAGTAAATCTCCATGTTGCCTTTGCCTCCCGGCAATTTTTGCAGGCGCTGCGCCTGATCCAGCCCGTGACCGGCCTCAGGTATCACGACGATGCGGAAATTACGATTGCCCGCCTCCGTCAATAACCGGCGTAACTCCGGCACGTTCTCTGCGGGCGGAACGACGCGGTCGCTCCCGCCATAGAAAGCCAGAAACGGCACGCGAACGCGCTTGAGGTCTTCGCGCGGATCATAATTGAAACGGCGCACCCAGAGATTTTTAAGCTCGCCCGCTGACGGAGCGACATCCGTCGTGTCCAGAAATTCCTGCGCCCATCCGGTCTTCTCGCCCTGCGCGATCAGTTGCCGCATCTCCGCGAACTGCGCTTGCGAATCACCCGCCTTAAACATCAACTCGATATAACGCATCAACGGCTTCTTGTCTTCGTCGCTCAGCTTCAAATCGCGGCTGATGTAGCGTGCATTATCCAACTGTTGCTCACGCACGCTGGTCGCAGGCCCGACCATCGTCACGATAAATGCGAGCGGCGTTTTCGAGCGCACGGCGGCGCGCGGTACGATCCACCCGCCCGCGCTATTACTAATCACTCCAATCTGCGTGCGGTCAATTTCCGGTCGGCTGGCGAGAAACTCTATGGCCGCCAGAACATCATTCGTCTCATCGTCAACGGTCGCGCTCTCGCAACGCCCACCCGACGCGCCCACGCCGCGCTTATCAAATGCCAGCCCCGCCACACCGTATCGCGCCAGCACAATAGCTCTCCTCAAGTATCGTCCCTGGCAGCCTCGGCCATGAACCTGCAAGGCCACAGGGTGCGGCCCCGCGCCTTCAGGTAACACGAGCGTGCCCGAAAGCGTTACGTCTCCGCTGCGAAACGTGATCTCCTTTGTCCTGATGTTCGGCGTCGGCGGGCGCAAACTGCGCTTGAGATGCAGGCGCAGCGGCGGCACGTTTTCGGCAACATCTCCGACCATCTCAAGGAAAACGGAGTCGAGCGCGACGACAGCCGGGCCATAGATGGTGTCGAACTTCAGACGCCCGTTCGCATCGCGCTCGATTGCGCTAATCGTCGGCGCAGCGAAGGGACGATCCGGCGCTTCCATCTCGATTCTAAGCTTATCGCCTTCGCGTCGAATCTCCGCGTTCACAATCTGCACCGCGCTGTCTCTGACGAAAGCGCCCGTCCAATAGCCTTCAAGCTGTTCCTCATTGGTGGTCTGCGCCATAGGTCCGACCGGCCAGATGAACATCGCCAGGAAGAGGCTCGCCTGTAGAACCTTGCGTGGAATTCTGAGATGAATCATTGTAATTTGCTGCGCTCTATGAGAAGCGGATTGGTCCTAATGGTCAAAGTTAAATCGTGGACTTAATAAAGCAATGCCAGTATACTCCCGCCACTTTCGTTATCTGTAAGGGCGTGATCGCCAAAGTTCTCCCGGTCTCGCCGTTCACAACCTGAGGTAACGCATCTACAGTAGCTTTCAATAAAAAACTTTGGAGGAAAATTATGGCAATTGAAGTTGTCAACGGAACCAATGCCCAGGGGTTGGAGTTCTTGATCTGCGGTTATGTTGACGGGTCAGCCAATCCGCCTATGTGGTCGGGCACATTAGCCCCTTCGGGCCAATCCGGCGGTAGTGTGTCAATGGAGGTGAGCGGCTACGAGACCTACGCCGTAGGTTTCTACCCTGTGGGCTGGGCGGGCGACAGTATGGCAATCGCATGGTCTATGGAGGTCACGGACAAGACCACCGTTACATTGGCGATTGACGTTTATGCTGACTAAGGTCTTTGCCCACCTTGTTCAAGCACCTGGCGAAAGAGGGCGTTCCAACGCTCGGAGATGTTCCCCCACTGATACTCCGGGCGCGTTGCTGTACGGAACGCCCTTTCCGACATCTCAGCTAGAAACTCCCTATCCCCGTATAACTTCTCCAACGCTTCCGCGACACTTTCAGGTGTCACCAACCAGGCATCCGTCAAGACCTTTTCGTTGATTACTTTGAATGCGGGTTCCAGCATCACCGCCCCGTCCTGCCACAACTCCGCGCAGGCGCTGTGGCGCGGAACAATCTGGGCGGCGCGCGTCGCGGCGTGCTCGAAGCTGGGTAGTCCCCACCCTTCAGCGCTTGAAGTGTTGATGCCGACATCGCACGCGTTATAGACACGATTAAGCTGGGCGGTGGAAACCCCTTGAATTGTTTTAGCGAGGCTCGACATCAACACGCGGTCTTCGACGCCGCATCGGCGCGCTAAGAGGACGACGTTCCAGCCCACGTCTTCGACACCCATGTGTAAGAACAGTTTGACGTGAGCGGGTTTGTCCCGCGCGAACAGGGCAAAGCCGCGAATGGTCGTATCAATGCGCTTGCGGGGCTGGTTGCGGTTGGCATTGAGGACGATGAAACGCTGCTCCAAATCCGTCGCATCCGGGAATAAGAGTCTTCTGGCGTGCAGTCGCCCCGAGACAAGCTCACCATCTCCCTGAAGCGGATAGAAAGTCTCCGTGTCTATCCCGTGAGGAATAATCTCGACCGGGGGGAAGCTAAAGGATGAATCTATCTCCCTCTGTTTTTGCGCTGCCGCTTCGACCTGCTGCCGACCGAACTCTGTATAGACTACGCAACGCGCAACGCCCGCCAATGGCGCGATCGCTTCAGGGTCAATCGGGCCGCCGTCAACCGGACAGTAGATGATGACGGGCTGAGTAGTCTTCGCCTTTCTCAGCTCCTGCATGTATGCGCTCTGAACCCAGATGTCGTTGAGGAGGAAGATCAACTGCGGCTTGATTCTTTCGACCAACGGAACAAGACGACGAGCGCCCCATCTATCACCGCCGAGTTCCGCAGGGTAGACTTTCCAGCTATAGCCGTGCGGGTCGCCCAGATAGTTAGTGCCCAGTTGGTGGATTTCGTAGCTGGCGGCCAGCGGTTTGAAGATGCCTTCGACGACCCGTGCGAAACCGGTCGGCACGGCAGCATCACCGACGACCAGAATGCGCGGGGTGCTTATGCTCTCACTCAAGCGACATATCCTATCAAGTAAGTTTGAGGAGCTTTCGTTTAACTAAGAAAGACTTCAAAGTTTGGTTGAATTCCTGTGGCTTCTCCATCATCAGAAAATGGCTGACATTGTCCCACATATAGAACTCAAGATTCGGTGCAACGGAGCGCAGGAACTGTTCTGTGTCGGTTGGCCAGAACGGAGATTTTGCCAGCACGGCCAGCACCGGAACTTTGATCGGGTCTTTTTCATAAAGCTTTTCGTCTGCCATGTTCACCATCGCGCTGACGGCGACGTGTTCCGGCGTGGACTGCATCGCCGTGCGGATTTCCACTTTCAGTTTCTCGTCTTTAATCGGCATCAGCATCCCTTCAACCATCGGCTGAGCCGCAGCCTTGTAGTTTGTTCGAAGCATTGTGAGGAACTGTTCCGTTTGCTCTTTTGGCGCGAACATTCGTAGCCCACCGTCAACAATCACCAGCGCGAGCGTTTTTTCCGGGTAGAGCCGGTAGAACTGCCGCACGATTGGCGTTCCCATGCTATGACCGACGAGCACTGCCCTTGTAACTTTTGCATCTCGCATCACGGCTTCGATTGAGCGTGCGAAATAGTCCATCGTGTAATCTGTTTGCGGCTTGTCGCTTTTGCCATGTCCCGGCAAATCAATGGCAATCACATGCGCGCCGGGAAAGGCAGAGGTTTGCCCGCGCCAAAAATCCGTATTGCATGTCCAACCATGAACGAAGATCAGAGCTTCTTTGCCCTTGCCGCTCGTCTGGTAATGAACCTTGATGCCGTCGAACTCGGCGAAATGGCTCTTCAATTCGGCGCTCCTGGCCGGAGCAGCAAAGAGCATGGTGGAAAGCAATGCCAGCAAGACCGCGCCTTTGCTAAACAGATGAACGATGCTGTGAGAGCTTCTGACTTTCATATTTTCTCCTCTCCTTCCAGTTTCTTCGGCTCTGAGTTGATGCGTTCCAGCACGCCCGGTTGCTCGCCTTCAAACTGCTGGTAACGCGCCAGGTCATCTTCGTTGAACTCAACCGCAAGCTGCAACTGCTGGCAATGAACGCACCCGTAGGCGCGTATGCCACGATTACCTATTCCAAAAGCGCTCTTGAGAAACGGCACATCTTTCGGCTTGAAGAAAACAGTCGTCCCGCTTCCATCGGTGAGACTGCCTTCAACTAAGGCCACACTTCCACACGCCATACATTTCATCCCTTTGTTCCTTCCCTCAATCAGCTATGTCTTGATCCTGCTCAATTATCGCTTTAATCAAAATGAATTACTCTACGCCAGAACTCAGCCGTCGTCTGCATGAAACATTTTAGCAAGCCAGAGAAAGCAACGATGCTATAGGGCGGTTGGGTTGAATGAATTGTTAGATGCGTGGTTAAGCATCGAATTCTAACCTAGCCTAGAAATGGATAGAGCAAGCTGTTTAGAACTTCGAAAGCCAAGGCTTTGTGGTGTTCAACTTCAATAAAGAATTCAAGCTGTTCCGAAGCTGAACGTACGTCCTCAACAGGTGGCTTCAAGTTAACAGCATCTTTATATGCTTGGATTGAGAAACGCTTTTTACCTAAAGCAACGGCGGCCTCTCCCCGACATAAGTGAGTCCAGTAATCTGCTGTCCCTTTCGCAATTTTGTTATCGCATAGCTCAAGAACATTTCCGTAATATCTTTCTGCATCTCCTTTCCGATTTAGCAAGATAGAGACTGCACCAAGATTCACCAATGAGTACAGATCGTCGTTTACCAAAGAGTACGCCCTAAGGTAGTGTTCTATAGCTTTTTCATATTCACCTTGCCTCTTCAGCATGCCACCAATCATGCCATGCAATTCCGGGTCAGCGTCATTTATTTTTAATGCGGCTAAGAAATAGTCTTTGGCCTCTTCATAATGTTCTTCTCCTAATTTTCGACAGCAAAAGCCTAATTCCCTCAAGATTTCAGGATCATTAGGATAAAGTTTATTTGCAAGTTTCAAAGCACTCAAAGCTTCCTTGAGCCTACCCACTTTACGTAGTCGAATAGCTAATATTTCTAAAATTTCTACGGATGAAGTTTTCTGCGATAGAACGAAATGATAAAGCGTGATAAGTTGATTTGAATCGCTGGCATCATTAATTCTTCGTAATAACCGCTCAACACTTTCTCGTTGTTTGAAACCTGATACTTGTGACTCAAGTTCAGCAACTCTACTGTTCAATCGGTTGACTATTACTTCTGGAGTATCGTTTGCCTCGTATCTTCTAACAAAAAGGCCGGGCAGGAAAATATGAACGGGGCTATCCTTCTCATGTGAAGCTGCATTTAAGATTCTAGCAGCAAGATTCTCTTGAAATTTATTTAACGAGGCAGCATTGAAATAGTCATAGTTCAAGACACTCTGACTTGCCACATCAAAAGGAAGTACCATACCCTGTTGAGCAACTAATACAGTTCCACGCCTTGATAGAGCCTGTCTAATTCCCAGTTCATAGTAAACATTTGGATTGCCAAAAGTCAGATCAGCAAGAACAACATCTGCCTCAAGCAGCCATTTAATATAAAGCTGGTCTATAATGCCGGACTCCTGAAGTTCATCCGCCCGTTGAGCAATAAAGTCTTTAGGTATAGCCGGAGAGAGAATACCTTCCCACACGGCATTAAAATTGACTTTCACCTTTTTATTTGCATTTCTGTCATCAAGGCAGTTCGTTCGTTCTCCATATGGCATAGCGACAAAGAGCCGCTTTTTCTCTATACCAGACACCATTCGACCTCCCAATAAAAACACATCTTATACTGAGTAATAATACTTTGTTCGGTAAAGATACTGGTTTATCATCTAACTAATATTGTGCCGAACGATACGACTTAACATTTCATATTGTGAGGATTATACCCCACCGCGCAGCATAGTTCCCCTTAAACCCTAAGCCCCAATTGTGAGATGAGTGCAGGGCAGTGTTAAAATAGATTCGCAATGAATCAAGCAATACATCTGACGGGATTGACTCAGGCGGAGTTGACTGACTTTGTGGAAGAGATGAATGAACCTGCCTATCGCGGGCGGCAAATCTTCGCCTCGCTTCATCACCGGCGGCTGCGCTCCGTTGACGAGATGACGGATTTGCCGAAAGAGTTTCGCATTAAATTAAACGAGCGCACGACGGCTTCGACGCTCAAGGTCGAATCGCGTTATTTATCGGAAGATGGTACGCGCCGCTACCTGATGAAGACGCATGACAATCTGCCCGTCGAGACCGTCTTCATTCCCGAAGAGAGGCGCGACACCATCTGCTTCTCGTCACAATCGGGCTGCCCGCTTCAATGCAGCTTCTGTTTGACGGCGAAGCTCGGACTTCTCAGGACTCTGACGGCGGGCGAGATTGTCGAGCAGATCACCATCGCGCTCAACGATGCTTACGGCGTTGGACAGAAGACCCCGCGCGGGACGAACCTCGTGGCAATGGGAGCGGGCGAACCGTTCCTCGCCTTCGAGCCGTTGATGAAAGCCTTGCGAATCATGGCCGACCCGAAAGGCTTGCACATCGTCCCGAACCGCGTGACGGTCTCAACCGCAGGCATCGTGCCGCGCATACGCGAACTGGCGACCATTCCAGACCGCCCGCATCTGGCAATCTCTCTGGCCGCGCCGACAGACGATCTCCGTGACGTGCTCATGCCTATCAATAAGAAGTGGCCGCTTAATGAACTGCTCGCAGCCTGCAAAGAGTTTGAGCGTTCGTTGAAGCCAACGGAGCGTTTCACTTTCGAGTACGTGATGCTCGACGGCGTGAATGACACGGACGAGCACGCGCGGCAGCTTGCGAACCTGCTCAATCGTCACGCGTTGCGAGCCAAAGTAAATTTGATTCCGCACAACCCGGCTGACCCGCTTCCCTATCGTCCTTCGCCGCCGGACCGTGTGGAGAGTTTTAAAAGTATTCTGGAATCAAAAGGCGTCCATGCGTTCGTGCGGCGTCCGCGCGGGCGCGACATCTATGCCGCCTGCGGTCAACTCGCGGCGCGTGGCGCAGCCAACCCGTCGCCGCGCACGCTTCATCAATTAGCTTGACGCTTTATTCGATTCAAATTCAACTTCGGGGCAAATCACTTTCAAGATGATGAAGAGAAAACATACACCTCTGGCGACACTCGTTTTGCTGGCAGCCATCCTGCTCGCGCTTCCTGTCAACTTTCACGCCGAGCCGCTTTCCCTTACTCAGGGAAACTTCGGGGTCAACGGCTTTTTCTCTGCGGACAAGGCCCAGCGCGGTCGCACTGTTCAGGCTGCGGTCGTGCTTGAGATACCTTCGGGCTTTCACGTCAACAGCAACCGACCGCTCGCCAAGTTCCTGATCCCGACCTCGCTCAAGATCGAAGCGCCGAGTGGAATCAGGATTGGTCCGGTCAGTTATCCACGCGCGGTGCTTCGCAGCTTCAGCTTCTCGCCGGACAAATTATCCGTCTACGAAGGCCGCGCCGTACTGCGCTTCAACATCACCGTTCCGGCCAACTTCAATCCGGGCGTGACGGAGTTGCGCGCGCGCCTGAAATATCAAAGCTGCAACGACGAAGCCTGCTTTCCGCCGACCACACGCTCCATCACGATGCCCATTGCCATCGTCGGCGCAAACGAATCCGTCAAGCGAATCAACGGACGGATTTTTGGCGGGCGGAGAGGGTAAGAGCAGTGGTCGGTGGTCAGTGACCAGTTAAGACCGGATTCGTTTTGTTTTGCTTTTCTTTTCTTTTAACTGACCACTGACCACTACGTTCTTCCAATCACCGACATCAAGCGACCCGTTCGGCCAAGTGTGCGCTTTTCGCGGCGATAGGAGAAGAAGAGGTCTGTGCGGCACATGGTGCAGAGCGGTGCGGTGTAGATATTTTGGAACGAAACGCCTGCCGCGATTAATTGTTCGCGGTTTGCTCTTTGAAGATCAACGAGCGCGTGCCCGTCGCGCGTCTTATTGAATAATGAATCGGAGTCGGGAAACTTTTCCTGAAATGCTTCGATGACTTCATGGCCTACTTCGTAGCAGCAGCCTCTTGCTGCCGGGCCGATGGCGGCTGAAACGTCTGCGGCCTTTACTCCAAACTCCGCAGCCATCCGCTCAAGCGTGCGCGCGACAATCGAAGAGAGCGTCCCGCGCCAGCCCGCATGAATAGCAGCGCACGCGCCCGTCCGCGCATCTGCGACGAGCACGGGCACACAATCGGCGGTCTTAACGCCCAAAAGGATTCGCGGTGTGCGGGTCGTGAGCGCGTCGCAGTAGACGGTTTCGCCGAGCGCCTTCTCAGGCTGGCGCGTATCGTCTATATTTTCGACAAGGCGAACGTCCGCGCTGTGCATCTGCCAGCAGGAGGCAAGCGCCCACTCGCCTTCAAAGAGCTTGAGAAAGCGGCGGCGGTTCTCGTAAATATTCTCTGCCTCGTCGTCGTCAAAGCCCGCGAGGTTCAAAGCGTCCTGCGGTATCGGGCTGACGCCGCCCAGCCGAGTTGAAAAAGCGTTACTGAACCCCATCGCTTCAAGCGGCTCGCAAAAGAGTGCGAGCGTGTTATCCTGAGCGCGCCAGTGAAATCCGGCGCGTGTTAATTCTGCTTCGTCAGTGATTATTTCCATCGGCATAGACATTATCGAAGTTCATCGCGTGCGCGAAGTCATGGCGCGCACGCCGCGCTTTGTCGAGCGCGTTTATACCCCGCAAGAGCGCGCTTACTGCGACGGTCGCGGGGCAGTCGCCGCGCAACATTATGCCGCGCGCTTTGCCGCCAAAGAAGCCGCGCTCAAAGCCCTGCAAACAGGTTGGACGGGCGGCATCGCGTGGCAGGACATCGAAGTCACTGCAAAGGATTCGGGCGCGCCCATTCTTCTCTTTCACGGTCGCGTGCGCGAACTCTACGAAGAATCAGGCGCACGCGCCGCGCATCTCTCCATCTCGCACACCACCGAGCACGCCATTGCGCAGGTCATCCTCGAAAGATAGACGGTCGTTTCAAACAAGAGGGCGAACGATTGTTGGTGAATCGTTCGCCCTTTTTACATTACGCAAAGCGGCGCACGCTTGCAAGATGCGCGAGCCTTGATTCTTATTTATCCCCTTGAGTGTAGGGTGTAGAGCAGTTCACCACAGAGACGCAGAAGACACAGAGGGGGCACAGAGTAATTCAAGCCTCTGTGCTATCTCTGTGTCTCTGTGGTGAATTAAAGTTTCCCTGGCACGCAAGGTGAATGAACACACTCCCTAAGGCCTGAACTTTGAACTTGTAACCCGCATCTCGTTAACGAGCGTATCTTGCCCGCGTGCGTCTCTCACAACTCGCGTTCGCTGCGTCCCTGTTGTTTCAAGTCGGTCGTCATGGATGATGGGACGCGGCAACGCTTGCGGGCGCGCGCCCGTCGAGATGGTTCGTGACGCCCCTTGCAAGCGTTCGGCGTCCACACTCATCGCTGGTTCATAACCTTCAAGCCCGGAATCGTCTGCCGAAGCCAGCAGTTCGTACCTCTCGCCGTGCGTGGTGCATTCCAGATTCGGCGCGAGTGTTGACGTGATGGCGACGCGCTCACGCTGCGGGCAGGAGACGCCCGCGAGCAAGCCCGTTTCCGGGTCTATCTCAACGAAGGTGATGCCCGCCGGACGACTAAAGGCTTCGCCGCCGAGGTCAGGTCTTAACTCGACTGCGTTACTGACAAACTCCGTCCACGCTGGGAGCGCAGCTTCCGCGCCCGTCAATCCGAGTTGCTTATTGTCATCGAAACCGATCCAGACGGCGACAACCAGATTCGGCGTGTAGCCGACGAACCAGCCATCGCGCGATGTTCCGGTCTTGCCAGCTATCGCAGTCTTTTTGACAGCGCCGCGCGCCGCGCGTGCCGTACCGTGATCTATCACGTCCGAGAGCATATCCGTAATCATGTAAGCGGTCGTCGGCTTGATGATTTGTCGCGCCCGCGGAGCTTCTTTGATGATGTCCGTGCCTGAGGCATCCGTCGCGCGCGCAATCACGTTCGGCTCGACCCGGACGCCGTTGTTGGCAAACGCGGTGTAAGCAGCGGCCAGAGCCAGCGGCGAGGCTTCGGTCGTGCCGAGAGCAATCGCCGGATAAGCTTCAGCTTTCGGCAAGCCGAAGTTTTCTGCTGTGCGCTCGACGCGCGAAAGTCCGGCGCGCATCGCCACGTCAACCGTCACGACGTTGAGCGAGCGCACGAGCGCCGTTCTCATCGTCACGTCGCGCATCGAAAAGCCGCCACCGTAATTCGCCGGGCGATATTTTGAGTTTCCGGCGTAAACGAATTCCTGCGGCGCGTCCGCGTACATCGTGAGCGGCGACAATCCGCCTTCCAACGCCGTCGAATAGACGATGGGCTTGAAGGTTGAGCCGGGCTGGCGGCGCGAATCCGTCACACGATTCAACTGCGACTCGGCGTAGTTGCGCCCGCCGACCATCGCCAGCACATCCCCCGTCTTCGGATCGATGGCGACGAGCGCGGCCTGCGGCTTCACATCGCGCTTCTTGTAAACTTTGTCCAGACGTTCGAGTTGACGCTTAACTGCGTTTTCGGCGAGTTGCTGCAAATCCAGATCAATCGTCGTGTAAACGCGAAGCGCACGCTCGTCCCCACGCTCTTCTTCGCCGAGGCGCGATTCCACGATGCGATTGACGTAGTCAATGAAGTACGGTGCGGTTGACTGTTCCTGATTGATGGGCGCGACCACGATTGGCTCAGTGGCCGCTGCGCGGGCCTCTTCGAGCGTGATGAATTTATCGCGCGCCATCGCGCCCAGCACCGTGTTACGGCGGACGGTGGCGGCTTCCGCGTGGCGATCCGGCGCGTAGCGATTGGGGCTTTGAATCATTCCCGCAATCATCGCGCTTTCATTGAGCGAGAGGTCTTTGAGTTCCTTGCCGAAAAAGATGCGCGCCGCCTGCTCAACGCCGCGCACGCTGATGCTGCCGCGCTGGCCCAGATAAATCTCGTTACAGTAAAGAGCGAAGATGTCTTCTTTCGAGAGACGCCGTTCGAGCGCGAAAGCCGTCATCGCTTCGGCGTACTTGCGACGAAGGGTGCGCTCCGGTGTCAGGAAAGTGTTCTTGACGAGTTGCTGCGTGATGGTCGAGCCGCCCTGTGATGTTTCGTCGTCTGTGGCGTTGCGTAAAAGGGCGCGTGCCACTCCCCAGAGGTCCACGCCCCCATGCTCGAAGAAGCGTCGATCTTCAATCGAGAGGATGGCGTGCGCGAGTGTGGGCGGAATGTCGCGATAGGCGAGTTGCGGACGCTTGCCCGTCTTCATCGCGGCATCCGTCGTCAGGATTTCCGGCTCAAGCGTGTAGGACTCAAGCGTTACACCTAAGTCGCCCGTCAGGTCCGAGATATGATTCCTTTTATCAAAGTGGACGCGCACGACATCCGGTGAAGTAGTCCCGGCACGACGCGGATGAATTTCGACTGCCGTTTCCTGATTGATGAAACTTCCGCTCCAGGCATCGCTTGCGTTGCTTTCGATGTAACCGGCGCGGCGCAGAAGCTCGACGAGGCCGTCGCGTGAAAGCGTCTGCCCCTTGCGAAGCGTGCGCGGCGCGGCGTAAATCCCCGCGCGGCTCGTCAGGTAGCCGCTCTTCAAACGAGCGTCAACGACTCCGGAGTAATAGTTGTAAGAGTGAATGAAGAAGCCGATGCCGAGGACGATGAGCAGACCGACAGAGGCAAGGATGGAGCGAATGATGATGCGGCGTTTGCGTTGGGCCGCCAGATGATTGATGGTCTGTCGCACCACCCCGATGCCTTTGGCGCGCGGGCGGCGCTTCTCTTCTACTGATACAACTTCGATTGCCATGCAATGCCTATGATTCGGACGGCTCTGTCAAAAGAGCGTGACTGACCGCTCTCAAGCGTCAAACTTCTCTCATTGATGTCTTCTCTATAAACGCTCAATCGTCGCGGAATTCTTTTCCGTTTGCTATCTGGCGTCCGCGACGACGAGCGGTTGCGGCTTCAAGCCCGCGCTCTTCGCCGCGTTGCTGCCTTCGCTCGCCCATTGCGAGATGGCTGCGGTCGAGATGGCGAGCGTGATTAAAATCATGATGATGGCGCCCAACTGCGCGAGGCTGTTTGCTAACTCTTTCATCTTTCCCCTCCGAACCACTTGACCTTTGAAATTGTTGGCAGATGTTTGAGCAATGTTTATGCCAGTGCGGGATGAAGCAGAAAGGAAAGGCGGAAGAGGGGCAAATCGCACCAGTAAACAGCGATTTAAGCCATCAGAGCAAGCGCAGGGCTGAAGATTCTGAGCTAACAAGGATCCCGTCAGCGTCCGTCTTCAGTACGGGCTTTCAGGTTTTTGGAGCCAAGCATGTGTTTTGAAAGCCTACAATTCTGGGCTTTGCCCATAAAGTAGGGGATGCCCGGTGCAAGCGAGCCGCCTTCCAATGTTTGGGTGGCAACTTGGCTACGTGCTCTCCCGGCGCATCCCCTATTTTAATTCAGTTTGCGGCAGTATGTAGTCTTGCTTGGAAGTTTGGCGGGTAAGTCTAATTCATCATCAATGATCTCTTCCATGTAAACGCCAGCCACACGCGCATAGCGTAAGAGAACTATTAACGGCGGCTCGCCCTTACCCGTCTCATATTCTGAGATTCTATTCTGTGTTAGCTCAACTCCAAGCCGCTCAATCATTCCATTCTGAGACAGTTCTAACATAGTCCGTATCTGGACAAGTTTCTCAGCAAGGCGGTTCGGTTTCAGACGTGCGCCCCTTGCCATTAGGAGTTTCCTCCTAATAGACACGGGCTGATTTTAACCGAAACTTCGGTGAGACTATGGCTGCGTCTTTTTCCCGCCGTGAGTGTGAGCCTTTCACATTCAACGGCGATGCTCATTTACTCGACTTTGAGGTTGAGGCTTGAGCTACGCATGACCGTTGCTAATTTTCAAAGATAGACCGTGCGCATCATAGCACGCTTTTCTTCACCCTATGCTCTCACTTCTCTAAACAGATTCGCTCAGGGGCGCGTGATGGGTGCACGCCTCCTGTGCCGCGCACGCCACGCTGAAAGGGCGGGAGCGGGGTGTGCGCCGCGAGGCCGTCGTTTTCCAGTCGCACGCCCGTGCGAGACGGCGGCCTTGCTTTTGTCGTCAGGAATATATAGTACAGTAACAATTTCACTTAGCCTTACTCATGTAAGCGATTGCAAGCACATCCGTGAGGAAAGGTCGTACATCCCTGAGGGTTGACCTTGGAATGGAAATGAGCGGGATCACAATTCTCACAGGCATCGCCTGGGTTTGCGCTCTTGGCTGGCTCGCCTTTGCTGCGGGGGTGCTGTACGGCCTGACAAGACGGAAGCCATTACCAGCAACACAAAATTCGCAGCTACCAACAAATGCGCCTCTTGTCTCCGTCCTGATCCCGGCGCGAAATGAAGCGCACCGTATCCTGGCCCGGACGCTCCGCTCAGTTCTCGCGCAAACTTACGAACAGATCGAAGTCATAGCCGTTAATGACCGTTCGACAGATGACACGGAATCAATCCTGCGCTCGGTTGCAGAAACTGATGAACGCCTCCGCATCATTAACGGTACTGAACCTCCCGCCGGATGGCTCGGCAAACCTTATGCTTTACAACAGGCGTTAGAAGCCTCGCGCGGGCATTGGGTGCTGACGATTGACGCAGATATGGTGCTTGAGAAAGAAGCTGTTCGCACTGCGCTTGGTCATGCCTCGGCTTGCGGCTACGATGTTTTGACATTGATGCCGCACTTTGAGACCGGATCGTTCTGGGAGCGCGTCTTTACGCCAGCCTGGTTATTAGCTCTCTTAGGTGGCTACCCGTTTGCGATTCTCAATAATCCGAAGACGAAACATGCCTTTGCTTTTGGCGGGTTCTCACTGATTCGTCGTCGGGCATTGGCGCGCATCGGAGACTTCGCGGCGGTGCGTGCGGACATCGTTGAAGATATTCGCCTCGCCGAGTTGCTCAAGAGTTCGGGCGCACGTTACCGCATCGAACACGCGCCGGATTTGATCCGGACGCGGATGCAAAGCAGCTTCCGAGAAATCTGGGATTTTCTCTCGCGGGGGATGTTCGCCGGAATGCGTTACTCGCTCGTTCTTGCCGCGCTCATCGTGCTGGTCGGCTATGTGTTCGTCGTCGCGCCCCCTCTCGTCGCAGTCGTCTGTTTGACGATGCTGGCAGCAGGCGCAGACGGTGCCTGGCTAAGTGTGCTTTCCCCATCCCTCGTGATTTGGGCAACTCAAGTTTTAACGTTGCTGTTTGTCTGCAAGAAATTTGAAATTCCTCCCGGCTATGCGTTTACTACTCCACTGGGTTTTTCGCTCTTTTATACAGCACTTCCGATTTCGGCCATCAATATTATGCGGGGGGAAGGAGTAGTGTGGAAGGGACGTAGAGTTTATGAGCGGGCGGGCGTTGGCTTACCTGTGCGTGACGATGTGGTGGATAAGTCTATCGTTGAGGAGTAGAACGTAGAACTGAAGCTGAGAAATTATTATCACGCGCAGCCCAACGGCGCGGCTCATCGCACTTTGAATCAGAAGAGAGTAGACTACCAATCAGTTAACTTTGATGGGAGTGATACTATGAGCAGGAAAACGGCTATGTGGCTCAACGCTGCGGTAGGCATTTTATGGATTGGGATTGCATTACGCGACCTGTTCGCACCCGGCCTTTTCAGCTTCAGCCCAAGCGTCGCCGGTAACAGTACAATCGTTTTTGAGTTTGCTGCCGGAGCAGTGTTTCTCTTCAGCGCTTTCTTTTTCCGTCAAGCCAAGCCTACCCCCGCCCGATAGCTCATCTTCACTCAGCCGGGAAGTCCACGTTAACGCCGTAGGACAGACATTCCTGTCTGTCGTAGGACAGGCATTCCTGCCTGTCATTGAGCGCGGAGAGCGCGAATATCCTGTGAATATTTTCTGTGAGCGAACATCAAGAGCGTGCTGTTCGCACGCTACGACAGACAGGAATGTCTGTCCTACTTAGCGCAGGGGCGAGACGCGGCGTTTGTCTACCTGTGGCTGTTCACGGCGGCGGCGTTGATACCACTTAAGCGGCGGCTCAGCGGTGGGCGCGAGCAGGCGTTTGATTCTCTCGATGGTTGAGCGCGCGGCCTGTTCGCCAAGCGCGATAAGGTCGTCAACACGTCCCATCTCATCCCAGCGAATGTGCCCGGTCTTGGGACTGATGACGATGTCTGCATCGTGTAGCTGGTGAATCGCGGCGGTTCTCTGCACGACCATGATGGATTGAAGAAGGACGCCGATGATGGAATGCGGTGGGCCGATGAACTTCGCGCCTTCGCTGTTGACATCAACCGCGATCACAAGGTCCGCGCCGAGAATGCGAACCGCCCCTGTCGGAATGTTGGCGACGAGGCCGCCATCAACCAACTGCCGCCCATGTTCATCCGTGACGGGAACATACCATCCGGGCAGAGCGCAACTGGCGCGGACGGCAAAGGGTACGTCGCCCTCAGTGATAATCACAGCCGAGCCGGATTTCAAATCAGTAGCGACCACCGCGAGCGGGATACGCAAATCCTCAAACCGCTTGATGGGAAGATAGGCGCGCACGAACTCTTCCATCCGCGCGTTTGACTGAACGCCGAGCCGCGAGAGCGTGACGCGTCCCACGTCGCGCCAGCGCATCTTTCGGCCTATCTCCGCGATTTCATCAATCGCCATCCCGGCGGCGTAAGCGGCGGCGACGAGCGAACCGGCTGATGTGCCAGCGATGTAGTCTATGGGAATGTGGTTTTCTTCGAGGACGCGCAGCACCCCGATGTGAGCGTTGCCGCGCGCCACACCGCCCGACAGAGCAAGGCCGACGCGCGGTCTTTGATTCTGATTGGCGTCATCTTTCGACATAAGCTGTAGCTTTGGATGTCGGATGCCGTAGGCAGGATGTCAATTGAGGTACAGTTGGAAATTATTTGATGAGTTGCTGCCTGCGCTTAATCTCTTCCAACTGCCGTAAGGATTCGTTCAATTCCCTGTCTTCGTCCTTTTCTGCAAGCTGCTCTGGCTTGGATTTCCCGGAGAGTTTTCTGAAGATAGAGATACCGAAGACGATGACCGCCAGCACGAGCAGGAACTTGACGATTGTGATGACGAAGCCGACGACAACCCAGACGGCGATTGCTGCGAGCAGAATGGCGAGAGCGGTCAGGATGAGCTTTCCGTTTTTCATAAAGATTGCGACCTCCGAAACTTAAGACCTATCGGCAATTCAATTTTGCTCTCAGTGCGCTCTTTTGGCAACGATTTCAGAGATTAGAGTAATGGTTCAATTTCAAATTGAAGGTGCGGCGAGATGCTATTCACCACCGCAGACACAGAGAACACGGAGGGTGCACGGAGTCTTGAATTACTCTGTGCCTCCTCTGTGAACTCTGCGTCTCTGTGGTGAACCTCAACTTGCCTTGCGCTCTTTTCAAACTGAACCTGTGCCGGAATCACACCGGGTTGAGTGTGACAATCTCGGCGCGTTCGCGGATGCCGTCGAGAAATTCGTCCGTTTCGGATTCGATCTTGCTTTCGGTCAATTCCGTTTCGATCTCTTTGAAAACGTCTTTTAATTCCGGCACGAGGCGTCCCGGCTGCTGGCGGCGCAGGCGCGGAACGTAAACGTCGCGGTAATAATCCTCGACTTCCCTTTGCGTCACGACCGTAAACGAGCGGAAGCGAAAATCCAGATACCGTTCTATCGTCAGGCGCTGGCGCACAATCTCCGTCAATTGATCTTTGCTCAGGCCCACGCTGGCAGCCCGCTGTTGGAATTCCGCCTGCGAAGGAAAGAGCTTGACGAGTTCATCGAGCCGGGCTTTGACCTCTAAGTCAGTCGGAGCAATCGAAGGCAGTTTCTCCGCTTCCTGCAAGACAAGGCGCTGGCCGATGACGACATTAAGGGCGCGGTTCAGATTCTCCGAACTCGGATTCTCAAGCGAGACCTCCGGCTGAAGCGCAAGCTGCCACAAGAGATCGGAATAAGTAATCAGAGAGGGGCGCACACCGCTATTGACCGTCGCCACCATCTTGTCAACAACCACCTGCGCCTGTGCCTTCGGCACAAGAAGTAAAAAGGTAAAAGTAAAAAAGCAAAAGGAGAAGGCGAACGGAAGGAATTTCCATCCTCGCTTAATCCCGGTTGCTTTAGATTCTCTCATCATACTTTTACCTTTTGCCTTCTTTAGAACGCTCTCGTGAAGCGGAAATGAAGCTGCCCGCGTTTGAGACGAAAGCTGGCTTCGGTTCCGTTCGCCTGTGGAATCAGAAACTCCGGCGGGTTGAGCAGCCACCCGTAATCAACCGAGAGCGTTCCGCCGAGCGGCGTCTTAACGCCCAAGCCTAATCCAACCGTATGCGTCCAGCGTGTGCGCACGTTGAACGCGTTGATGCGCTGTTCGCGCGTCAAATTGGGATCACCCGCAGCCGGGGCGTCGTTGCGCCCGAAGATGTCGCCGACGCGCCGGAAGACATTGCCGCCATCGTAGAACGGCACGAGTTGGAAAGCTTTCGTCAGCGGCGTTCGTGCTTCCAGATTGACGACCGCCAGAGCGTTGCCGCCGATGGGGACAGTGAACGGGTCTAGCTGGATAAGCTCGTTCTTGTTATTACGAAAGATACCGCAGCCAGCCGGTACAGGGGATTGCAGGAAACAGTCCGGCACGATGACTCGCGGCCCCGCCTCTTCAAAATTGAAGCCGCGCAGCGTGGTCGAGCCTCCGGCGAAGAAACGCTCGCTGATGGGCAGTGTCCGGTCAACATCGTCTATCACGCCGTCGTCGTTGCGGTCGCGCGGGTTGAACAGATTGGCCAGCCCCAGCGTCACGTTGCCCGCCAGGACAGTTCCGCGCGCCCGCTTCTGTGTCAGCTTGTAATAGCGGCGATAGTTCACCAGCAGCTTGTTGAAAGAGATATTGCCGCCGAGTTGGCGCAAGGCCAGAGAGTAGTCAAGCGTCAGAAACTCGCCGCGCTGCGTGTCGAACTGGCTGTCGCGCGTGTCGCGGACGAAGGTCGCGCCGAAACGCGAGAGACGAACGGCTCGGTCGGGTCTCAGCACCGAAGCGATGAGAAGACTGTTGATGTTATAAAGCCGCACATCTTCGTAAGAGTAGCGCAGGAAGAGTATACTGCGGGACTTCCGATCTATGACGCGCTGCGTCTCGGCGTTGAGGGTGAAGCGATTAATCGTCGGCTCGCCCGCAGGCTGGCCGAACTCGTCAATCGGATTGCCGTTCTCGTCAAGACGCTGCACGATGCCGAAGCTGCCGCGATCAATGGTCGAGCGGAAGAAGCGCGTGACGGTGGTGTCGCGCTGGTACTGAGCCGAAAGCGCGAGCGGCGCGAATTGGTTTTCGCCGTAGCGACGAAAACGCGGGTCTGTATATTCAAGACGCACTAGCTGCTGGCGCTTACTTGCACGCACGCGGAAAGCTCCCTGCTTGAGCGTGCCGAACATGTTGAGATTGCGTATGTCGAAGAAGCCGAGCGGCCCGTTGTCCGTCGAATAGCCGCCGCCGTAGCGCATCTCGCGCGGCTTCAATTCCTCTACGTCAATAATGATGTCGCGCTTCTTGAAGCCGGAAGAGGTCTCCCCGGCAGGCTCTGTGCGAATGATGACCTGCCGGAAAACGTCCGTCGCGTAGAGCGCTCGCTCGCTGTCCGAGAGACGGTCGGCGCGCAGCACGTCGCCTTCTTTGAGCGGGATGGCGGCGAGAATTGCTTCCCTTTTCGTTCGGATGTTGCCGTTGACGAAAATGCGATTGATGATGACTTTCTCGCCTTCATTCCTCATGGTGTAGATGACACGCACGCGCTCTTCAAGCTTGCCGTCCGGAAGACGCACACTCGGCAATTCGACGAAAGAGTATTCAAGCTGCGCGCCGACGTAGCCGTTGCGCGCGTAGAGATTGGTAATCGCTTCGCCGTCGGCGCGCGATTGCGAGCGCGAGAACGGCTCGCCTTCACTGGTGCGGAAGCAGGGCGTGAAATCGTTGGCGTCGAATCTGGCGGCGCAACGAGCGCGCCCCGCCTCTTCAATCTCATTTTTGAGGCGCGCGTCCGTGTAAAGCTTGTTGCCGCGAAACTCCAGTCCCGCGATGCGCGTGCGTGCGCCCTCGTCAACGACGAACGTGATGATGAGATTTTCGCCTTCGATTGAGACGCCCTGCCGGACGGTGACTTCGGCACGACGATAGCCGAAGTCCTGCATCCGCGCCCTGATCGTCCGGATGTCCTGCTGCAAAAGCTCGCGGCTCGTGTAGCCGCGCCCGTAGCCGAGCAACGGGATGAAGCCGAGCACGTTGGCCGTCTGCGTTCGCAACTCGTCTTCCACGTCCTCAATCTTCAGTTCGTCTGTGCCCTCGATGCGAATGTCTGTGAGCTTGAAGCGGCGTCCAGGCTCGACATCGTAAACGATCTTGACGGTGTGCCCGGTCAACTCTTCAGGGTTCAGGTTCTGGCACATCTCAGGCGTGCCGTTCATCGCGGCCTCAGTCATGATGGGCGGCGTGACGGTGCAGACGGTTGTAATCTCGGCGAAGAAGTAGCCGTTCTCCTGAATCTTGTTGCGCAGGCGGCGCTCGCCTTCGACAGTGGTGGAGATATCTATGTTGCCCTCGCGCTTGATGGGCAGAAGCTCTCGCAGGGTTTTATCTTTCAGACTGTAGTTCTTGACTTCGACTTCGACCTTCGGACCGACGCCGCCCACGAGGGTGATCGTGACCCGGTTGGTCTCGGCATCGAGGATGAAACGCTCGTCTTCAAATTGCGGCGCTAGATAGCCCAGATCAATGATGGCCTGACGAATTCGTGTGATGTCTTCGCCGAGCGCCGAGCGCGTGAAGGGCGCTTCGGGCTGGAGTTTCAACTTGGGACGAACCTTGCTGTCATCAAAGCCCTTGATCTGAATATTGAAAGCGGCGACGCGCGCCTGCTCGTTCGGCTCAATGTCGAAGACGACCGTTTGGCGAGTGCCAGTCGGGTCTTTGGGGTCGCGCACCTGCGTGAAATTGACATCGGCGCGATAGAACCCTTTGTCGCGTAGGTAGGCTTGAATCAAATCGGCGTTGTTTTTAAGAATCTGCTCGGAGACGCGCGAACCGGGTTCAAGCATGTTCAGGCGAGAGCGCATCTCGTCTTCGGAGATGGGCGAGTCAAGACCGGCATGAAGACTGATTTTGACTTCACCGACTTTCACCTGCCGCTGAACGATGAAGCGCACACAGAGCGGGCGAACTGCACCGCTCGCGGGTCTGCACGTCTCGCTCACCTCGACCCGCGCATTTGAGACGAGGCCGGAATCAAAGAGCGATTGCAGGGATTCACGCACCCTGACGGCGGTGTACTCCGTGCCCACCGCGACATTCAAGAGAGAGAGAAACTCCGCTTCAGCCGCTTCGTCGCGCGGGCTGCCTTCGATAACCATCTCGACGGCTGTGACGATGCGCCCCTCATAATCGCCCGCATCCGGCGCGAAGGCACTCGCGCTCTGCGCGGCAACGAAGGCAGCGACGAGCAGCGTAATAGAAAATAAGCGACGAAGACTCAACCCTGTGATCTCAGATTTCAAATTGAAGATGTAGAGGCACTATAAAGTTGATAAAGAGAGACAGAAGAAATTTAGACCGAGATTAACAAGATGGACAGGATAAAGGGAAGAATCATCAATCTACTTCTTCCTGTCTGGTCTGCTTAATCTTGATAATCCTGTTAATCCTGTCTATTTCTTCCTTTCAAAATCTCTTCTTTAACCGAACCTCGAAACTAAAATTATCGTTGCGCGAACCGAAACTCGTGACGCTGCCCTGCTCATACTGCGCGACGAACGAGAGGCGATTCGAGACGCGGTATTCGACGGCCAGCACCTGATTCTGATTCCCCGTCACGTTGGTCGAATAAGTGATCGAAAGATTCTTGTTAATCTGTCGTCCGACAGTTAAGCGCGCTGTCGGGCTTTGGCCGCCACGCCCCGCAATCAGCGGATCAAGCTCAAAGCGATTCAGGCCAAACAGCTTGTCCGTGGCGCGTCTGGCCGGAGCGGAGATGAGACTTTCAGTCAGCAGGCTCGCCGCCGTGCCGAGTCCGGATTGCGCGAGCGCACTTGCTCCCGTTTCGCCGGTCGCTAAATCTCCCGTCAAAATCAGCGAGACCACGTCAGCCTGCGGAAGCGCCGGGTCGGAACGCACGTTGACAGACGGTTGCGTCAGCGGCCCCGTAATGCTGGTAATCACGTCGTAGCCCTTAATCTCGGCTTCGGCTTGAATGTTAAGAATCGGGTCGGCGTCGAGTCGTCCGGGCAGATCAATCGTCGCGCGCTGAATTTCGTAACGCTTGTTGCGGAAATTGATCGTTCCGGTCGTCGCCGTGATGCGTCCCGCGATGATAGGCTCTTTCACAGGCCCATCTACCCTGAGCGAAACCGAGCCGACCGTTTCGGCCAGATTGTTTCTGACGATGAGCGCGTCGCGCCCTTCGATTCTGAGGTTCTGAAACTGCGCGGTCGCGGCCAGAGCGAATTCCCCGCCCTGCTCGATCAAGGCTTCGCGGCGACCGCTGATTAAACTCTCAAGGTCTATGTCCTGCGTGTATTCGGCGCGACGCAGATTGATCGTGCCGGAGATGATCGTGGCTATCTGCTGGCCTCTTCCTTGAGAGCCTCTGAACTCCAAATCCACATCCGCCGTGGAACGAAAATCTTCCGGGTAGGGCACGGTCACATCGTCGCCGCGCACGTTGAACTGGAAGCGCGTCGGCGTCAGCCCGGAAAGCAGCGCGCCGCCTGTCACAGAGACGCGCCCGCCGCCGAGCATGCCCGTCAGGGAATCAATCTGCGCCTGATTGTTGTTGAAGCGAACGCCGCCCTTGACGTTCGAAATGGTCAAACGTTCGTCGGCGATGAGCGTGGCGATGGAAGCGTTCGTGAGAGACGCTGTGCCGTTGATGCGCGGCGCTTCATATGTGCCCGCGACGCGCACGTTGACATCAGCCGAGCCGGTCAGGAAAAGGTCTGGCGAGATACCGTTGAGGACACGCAAATTGAGCTTGCCGTCAACGGTTAAGCTCTGCGTGCCGCCCTCTGCCAGAGCCAGGCGGCCTCCGAAAGTAACATTCGTGTTCTGTCCCGTGAACTGCGTCTTCTCGAAGAAGACTTCTTTTCTGGAAAACTGCACGAGGAGCGGCGAGACGGCTATCAACTGCACGTCTTCAATCAGGATTGTCAGGTCTTCAAACCGGGCAGTGCCCTGCAAGCCCGCGAGAGAATATTCCTCCTCGCCCGCAGCATTCTCCGTGATGAGAGGACCTGTGGCGTACAGCCGACCCGTCGCGCGCCCCGTCATTCTCACGTTGGTTTCAGGCAGGAGGATCGCGAAGAGATTCGTCAGGTCAGCGCCCGTGATCGTCGTCTCTACTGTCGTCATCAAATCCTTAGTGCCGAGGTCAACGCGAGCGGCCACCGTCTGTTGCTGTGCGCCGAGGAGTCCGGTCGTGAAGGTGATGTCGAGTTGCTTGTTCTGCGTGCGGCCAACGAGAGTAAGCTGACCAGCCGGACGGTTGTTAATCCTCACGTCGCGGCCTTCGCCGTCAAAGCTCACGTCGAAGTTGGAGAAATCGTCTTCCGTCAACACGCCCACGACGCGCGCGTTCAGATTAATCGTGCCCGTCACACTGGGAAGCGCGCCCGCGTTGGGAGCAAACGAGGCGAGACGCTCAAGCTGAATTCCTTCCGCCTTCGCCTGCATATCAAGCGCCTGATTCGACGTGTTGAAAGTGCCGTTGGCCGTCACGCGCCCGGCGTCCAACTGTGCGACGATTGATTCGAGATTGACGATTGAGCCGTTGAAGGTGGCCTTTGCGACGATGCTCTGGAAGCCCTCGCCGCCGATGCGCCCTTGCCCGAAGTTTAGCTCGGCATTCCCGCTCATCGCGTCGGGGATGCCGTTGATGTTGATGCGGCCTGAAAGCTCCGACTCTATCGGGCCAAGTTTGGCGAATTGCGGGCTGAGAGCCGACAGGGCTGAGGTCAGATTGCCCGCGTTGACGCGATCAAGTGTGGCCACAATCGAAGTATTGCCCATTCCCTCTTTCAACGGCACGTTGAGCGCAAACTGGACATTGCCGTCGCCGCTACGCTCGACGAGGCGTCCGTCTGTAATACGCAGTTCATCCGGCGTCGTGCTGATGTTGGCGGCGAGCGACCCCAGATCGCGCCCGTTCAGTATCAGCGAATCAAGAGAAGCGCGCCCCTCTATGCTAGGTTCTTTCAAACGCCCGCGCACAATGCCGTTGAAGGCGACTTTTCCGGCCAGTTCGACTTTGCTCTTTTCAAGCTGGTCTTCAAGCTCATAGAAGAGGCCCGTGCTGAACAACACACGTTGAAGTTCGCTGGCATCGCTTGAGGCAAGATCGAGTTTCAGGTTCGATTCGTCGCGCTCGACGGAGAATTGCCCGGAGGCGTTTAATTCGGAAGCAGGCGTGCGAAGATTGGCGCGCTCGATGTCGAATAACCCGCGATCCGCGCGCAAGGTGATTTCGCCGTTGACGGGCGTTCTACCGGTCGCATCGTCGCCCGTTTCGGCGTTTAGCTTGATGCTCGCCGTGCCGCTCGCAGCCCCCAGATTAGTTCCCGGAAACGAAAGGTTGGCCGTGCCGGTAGCGCGCCCCGTGATGGCGATGTTTTGTCGCGCGGTTAAGGTGGCGATGAGACCGCCGATGTCCAGATTGTCGAACTCTGCGGCCACACGCGACGCACCCCGCCGAGCCGTGCTGACAGTTGCGTTGCCCGTAGCGCGACCGCCGAGGATGTTCGCGTCGAAATTGTTGAGTTGGATTTCGCTATTCGTCGCAACCAGAGCAGCGCGCGCAGAGCCTAGATTGACCTGCCCCAGCACGCCTCCGCCCAGACTCAAATCCGCGCTGACGCGATAACGCCCGCTCGGCTCGACCACGAAGGTGGGACGCCGAAGACGCACGTCGTCAACACGGCCTCCGGCGAACTCTTTGCTTTGAGCAACCGTCACCGTCCCGGCGTTGATGTCGCCGCTTGTGCCCTGAATACGTCCGCTGTCATAAACACTGAGGCGAACGCCCGCGATGTTGAGGCTGCCAATCTTCGCCCCCGCCGCGTCCACACCGCCGACGCGCAAAGTATTCGTCTCGATATTCGTGACACCGCCGCGCGAGACTATCTGGACGTTGTTCGTCGCCAGCCCATCAAGGCGCGCGGTCGAAGAAAGAATCGCGCCCGTTTGAATCCCTCCGACTGAAGCGACGGTGACGCCGTTTTCCGTTCGCCCGCGAACATTCGAGGCTTGCAGGTTGTTGACGCTCGCGCCCTGCGCCGTGAGTCGAGCAGCGCTGGCGCGACTGGCGGAATAGGTCAACACGTCGTCGCGCGATTCGGCGGTCACGTCGCTTAAGATTAAGCCAGCGATTGTTCCAGACGGATGGCGCGCAGCAGCCGCCCGCAACTCGCCGAGCCAGCGAAAGTCTGTGCCCGTGCCCATCACCTTGCCCGTCAACTGCACCGCGTTGATCTGAAAATCTCCCGCCGTCAGAAGTTCCGCGACGGCGCGACCGTTGATCTCATAATTCTTTCCTTCACCCTGCCCTTTTCCGCTCACCGTCAAAGCCTGCAAGCGTATGCCGTCCGCCGCGAGCGCGTCCGATTTGATGCTGCCGTCCACCTGATAACGATCTCCCTCGCCTGAAACCGTGCCGACGATCCGGCCTGCGCCGCGCAGGGTCGCGCCCGTTTGCAGGATGTCCGAGGCTTGCGTCAGATCAACAGTCGAGTTGATGTCCATCCGGTAGTGAAGGTTACGCCAATCATCCATGACGCCGCTCAAGTGGGCTTCCGCCAGGGGCGAGCGCAAGACCAACTCATCTATCTCGGCACGCGTTTGATTGATGCGCCCGCGAGCCGTGATGTCTATCGCGTTGACGGGACGATCATTGTAAACAAAGGTCGAATTGGTTGACGAAAACGTCACACGGTTCATCCGACTCGCTTCCGGCGCGTTGGGGTCGTCAGGCTCGACAGTGGCGACGATGTTGCGAGCCTCGCCGGAGATGTCGTAGCGCTCGTCGCCGTAATGAATGACGGCGTTGTTGAGGCGCGTTTTGGCGGTCGAGTAGGAGAAGAGGATGCGCGCGTTCGGGTCGGGCGGCGGCAAATGCAGATTGCGGAAGTTCGAGTTGCCCGCTTCATCGAACTTGACCCATAGCTCAAGGCCGTCAACCTGCAACTCCTGCAACTTCACGTTGCGCTTCAGGCTGATGGCATAGAGATCGTCGATGCGAACGGTGGCGAGGATGCGATCGATCTTGCCGAGCTTTTCGTTCGTCACCTGATCGTAAAGCTCTATCTCGCGCATCTCGACGGTGCGCGGGCCGAACTTTGTCTCGAAACTCTTAATCTCGGCGCGAATGCCGTACTGCGCGAGTGTCCCCTTAATCTGGTTGGCGATGTAGCGATCAATGTAGCCGAGACGATAGAGGACGACCGCCGCGAGAATCAGTACGACGAGGCCGACGGCAATGGCGAGCGTGGCGATGAAGGCATTGCGGCGCGTGAGAAAGCGACGACGCTTGCCCTGCGGCGTTACAGGCTCAGGACGATTGGCATCGCGCTCTGCGATGGCTTCGGCAGCGGGCGGTAGCGGTGCGTCCGTCTCCGACTGAAGCGCGGCCTTTATGTCCTTCTCTTTTTCCGGCGGCGACGATTTTGTTTCGTCACGGTCATCAACAGGCATAAATCGGTTTTCGGCTTTGAGTTTTCAGTTTTCAGCTCTTAGTTCTGAGTTTTCGGTTTTCAGTTTAATAAGCGTCGAGCCACCATTGGCTGGAAACTTCAGAGGCTGTACTTAATCAAGTAAAAGTCCGAACTGAAAACTGAAAACTAAGAACTGAAAACTGTTTTTGCGGGAGAGCCTAACGGCACGTTGCCGACGACTTCAAGCTCGAAACCTTCGAGCGCTGCGACCTTCGGGGGATGATTGGTCAGCAGTTGGATGCGGCGCAGGCCGAGTTCATGCAGGATTTGCGCGCCGACGCCGTAGTCACGATTCGCGCCATAGCCCGTCTCCATGCTCGCCTCCTGCGAGTTCAAACCACGCTCCTGCATCAGCGCGTAAGTTTTCAACTGGTGGACGAGGTCCAGATTATGCTCGCGCTGGCGCAGGTACAACACGACTCCGCGTCCGGCGGCGGCGATTTTCTCCAGCGAGGTTTGAAGCTGAAAGCCCGTGTCGCCGATGAGCGAGCCGAACATGGCAAACGTCACGTTCTCCGTGTGAACGCGAACGAGCACGGGTTCGGGCGTCGTCACGTCGCCCATGACCATAGCGAGATGCACCTCGCCATTGATGACGTTCTCGAAAGCGATAGCGCGGAAATGTCCGTAAACGGTCTGCATCTCGGTTTCGACGGCGCGGCGCACGAGCGTCTCTTTGCGGATGCGATAGCGCACGAGGTCTGCGACCGAGATAATCTTGAAATTATGACGACGAGCAAACTCTTCCAGTTCGGGCAGCCGCGCCATCGTTCCGTCCGGGTTCATAATCTCGCAGATGACGCCCGCCGGATAAAGCCCTGCGATGCGCGCCATGTCCACGCTCGCCTCTGTTTGTCCGGGTCGCATCAGGACGCCGCCCGTGCGCGCACGCAGCGGAAAGACGTGGCCGGGGCGCGCGAGGTCTTGCGGGCGAGTCTTCGGGTCAACCGCCGTCAGCACTGTCGTCGCACGGTCTGCCGCCGAAATGCCGGTCGTGACACCTTTGCGAGCCTCGATTGAGACGGTAAAGGCTGTGCCCAGATATGAGGTGTTGTTGGCCACCTGCATCGTCAGGTGAAGCTCGTCGCAACGCTCTTCCGTCAGGGGCATACAGATGAGACCACGCGCGTGCGTCGCCATGAAGTTGATGATTTCGGGCGTGATTTTCTCAGCCGCGCAGACGAGGTCGCCCTCGTTTTCGCGGTCTTCGTCATCAACGATAATAATCATGCGCCCGTCGCGGATGTCTGCGGCGGCGTCTTCAATCGAAGCAAAAGGCATCAAGACTTACTCGACTAGAAATTTGGGAGAACAGTCGGCAACTATGTTACCCGAAAGCCTCTTTTTTTGCGACTGGCAATGCGGAGTGAGATTGTAGGGAGGCGGAAGGAATTAGCAGGGATAGACAGGATAGACAGGATAGACAGGATAGACAGGATAGACAGGATAGACAGGATGGAAAAGAGAAAGAGCCATACTGATTTCATATTTATTCTTTATCCTGCTTATCCTGTCCATCCCTGCTTGAATGTTATCTATTTCTTGCCGAGGCGGAAGACGAGACCGAAAGCGAGCCGCCCGCGATTCTCCGTCTCGCCGAAGAAGCTCGCTCGCAGGTAATCGAGTTGAAAGGCGCGGACGGCGACGTGGTCATTAACCTTGATGTCGAGACCGCCGCCCAGGACGAGAGCAAAGCCCGTATCGGAGAAAGTGAATCTCTGCCCGAAGCCGGTCAACTCCGTTTTCAACGTCGAAGCCCCGACGAGCGTGTGCGCGAAAAGCGTGACTCTCTTCTTTCGCGCGGAGAAGCGCGGCCCGAAGAGATACGAATGCACCCGCTGCCTTTCGTCAAAACCGTCTTCGTCGATTGCTCCGCCGTAGTGCCCGCTGAAATCCGCCGTGAGGCCAAACCATTGATTGACGTTGCCCGTCAGGGAGGCATTCCAACCGTGAAAGTTTCCTCCGGCATAAGAGTAGCCGCCGAAGACTTCGGCCTTCGGGGTGTCCTGCGCGACAGCCTGCACCGATAGCAGCAGGAACAAAATTATAACTAAGCGTGCTTTTCTCATCTCACCATTCTCCTTCTCGTTCTGAATCAAAATAATTGTGGGGAGAGGGAAAATGCTTCGTCTGCGCTTTTGAATTCTCAGGAATCAATCAAAGCGCTCGATCAAGGCCCGAACCGCTGGCGATACTCAGCGGAGTTGAGGAAGCCATTAATCATCACGCGGTAATCCCCGCCATTACTGTTCATCGTCTGAATCCAGGAGAGGTAGGAAATATCGGCAGAGCGGCGCAGGTAGCCGAAGTACTGCATGATGACAAAGGCTTCCGTGTAATACTTGCCGTAGACTTCACCACTTTCAACCAATGAACGTAAGACTTGCGCTCTCGTCAAAGAGTTATTCGAGAGAGCAGCTATCCAGAAATTCTTGTTCGGATGATTCGGTAGTCCGACAGTTTGGAGTAAGGCGTCAACATAAGCCGTCGGGTCAGTTAATGAACCATACTTCGTTTGAAAGTCAGGTCTGGTCATAAACTCGTTGACGAACGCTGCCTTGTTCTCTTCCAGTTGTTGTGCTGAGAGAAACCCGCTCACCTTTGCAAAGTCAGGCATGAATTCGTCGTAGAGTGGAATCTTGCCCACCGCCGAGTAGAAGCGATAAGTGAAGTAAGCACGGCTTTGAAATTCCTCCGAGCGGAAGAAGGCCGAAGAGACTTCAATGCGATCACATGGGGGCGCGACGGTCGTACCGCAATTATTAAGAATGTCCTGCCAGCCCTGTAAGCCTGCGGCGTCCGGCTCGCGTCCTAAGAAATCTATGTAATGCTCGCGCACGAAGAACGGTGTCTGGTCTATCGGATTCGCGCCATTGGCGGTTTCATTGTCCGTAATCGTCAACGTGGCCGTAGTGTTTGCGCCAAAGCCTGCGCCCGAAGGGTTGCTCAGGGTAACGGTCAAACTCTCTGCGCCTTCGGCCAGCGCATCGTCAATGAGCGGAATGAAGATAGTCTTCGTGGTTTCTCCGGCTGCGAACCCGAGCGTCCCCGTAGTCGTCGCGTAATCACAACGCGAGGAGGCCGCGCCCGTCACGTTGCCGCAAGCATTGAGTCCTGAGGTATCCGACGTGCTGTAATCTATCGTCGCCGCGCCTGACGTGTTGCCGCTGCGGTTGACTGTGAGACTGGCGTGCCCCGCTCCTTCAACAATGCCATAACTCGCCGCATCGAGCTGAATAGACGGCTGCGCTGGTGCAAGCGCTTGCAGCGCGGCGCTGATGTTGAGCTTGCCGTAGCCGAAGCGCTCATGCCAGCCCGCCGCGCCTGTAAACGAATCGTGCGTGGCCGTAGCCTTAATCAATTCTTTAATCTGCTCACTCGTCAGGTTCGGGTTCGCCTGTAAGAGCAGCGCCACGCCGCCCGCCACGACGGGCGCGGAGGCGCTCGTGCCATGAGCGCCGACGTGAAAAGAGCTATCAGGAGCGAGCGGGGTCTGGAGGCTCGTGCCGACGGAAGATTTCGCTGAATAGATGGAGGACGAGGGCGTCGTGATGTCCGGCTTCTCACGCCCATCTGCGGTTGGCCCAATACCCGTGTAGGAAGCGTAATCACCGACTGCGCCAAAATTGCCGGGACGTGTGACGAAGCCGCCAACCGTTATCGCGCCACGCGCTGTGGCCGTCGAGCTAAGACGGCGCGAACCGTCCACGAAGCTGGTGAACTTGCCGTTTTCTATCCACGCATCGAAGTGCCCGTTGCCCACTGCCCCGGTCTCCAGCATCACCATCCATGTTCGGGTCGGAGTCGAGCCGAGATTCGCCGCAGGGTTTTTGAAGAAGATGGCGACAGCTTTCTCGTCGTTCTGCGAATCTCCGTCGCGCTTATCGTCGAGGCTGTTGTAAATATCCACATACTGATTGTTCACCCCCGGAGTCTGGTTAGGGTTGTAAGCGACCGGGCCGATCTGCACGCCGTCTGGACGAATCAGCGAGACAGTTAAGTTGTCCGTTCGGGAATAAGAGAGACCGAAGAACTGCGGCGACGATCCGGCACTGACGTTGATGTTGATAAAAGTGGTAGTACCTCCGGGTAAGCTGCCGCTCGCATGAACGTCGGCGTTGCCGTAGTTGCCGGTAGCGATGCAGAAGGCGCGGCCACTGCCGCTGCCCACCACTTCGTCAATCGCTCTTTCCTGATCCATCGTGCCATCGTGTGAGCCGACGTTTGTGCCGAGGCTCATGTTGATGACGAAAGGCTTGCCCATCTCGGCGGCCATCTGTTGAATGAACTTCATAGCATTGATGATGTCGCTGTTGGCCATGCCGCCCGACCCGGTGTTGTCGCGGCTGACCTTCGCAATCACCAACTCGGCTTCGGGAGCCATCCCGGCGTACTTGCCCGAAGTTGTTCCGGCGAGACCGTTGCCCGCAGCAATCCCCGCCGTGTATGTGCCGTGACCGTGCTTGTCTCTCTCTTTAACTATGTCCGAGTTCTGAGCGGTCGTGTCAGGTAGCTGCAAAGCCGCGTTGATGTCGCTTTCAGTGTAGAGATGACCTATCGAGGAGGACGCGCCCGGCAGGACGTAATTCCAGTCGGACGATTGCTGGCTGTAGATGGTCATGTCTAACAGCGCCTTGATGCGCGTCTGTTTGCCGTTTGTGCCGGGGACTGTGAAATCCAGATGGCGGAAATCAATTCCGGTATCAATCACGCCGACGATCACATTGCGCCCCGTCTGCGCGACCTGCCGCGCGCCGGATGAGTTGTCAACGCCGACAGCCTGCCGCGCCAGATCGTTGGTCGGGTAGGAATAGGTGGACGCGGAAATTTTCCTGACGGAAGCGAGCGCGGCCAGTTCGGGCAGCCTTTCAATATCAGTCTCGACAGTGGCAACGTCGCCGACGCGTGCACCGACATGAAATCCCGACGCTTTCAATTCAGCGACGCTGTTGCCCGTCAACCTGACGGTGAGGCTCACGTTGATTGTGCCATCCGGCAGCCGGTTAACGCCCGCCAGATGTGAAAGACTCTCGACTTCGGAGGCGGGAGCTTCGGCAGGCGCTTTCAAATTCTCCGGCACTGGCTTTCCTTCTCTGGCAGCACGATCCATGCGGGCTGCGCGGCGCACTGACTGAAGCAAGGGGTCGGCTTTGATTGCCAGCAGAGCTTCCGCGTCAACGATTGCATCGTTTTGCCGCGCGGAGACATTAAAGGGGATGGGTGCGATGCCGAGTAGAACCGCGAGGAGGAGCGACAGCATGAGACGCGGGCGGGGCGCTCGCTCGCTGCGATGATCTTTTTTCTTATCGGAAGGCAAACGTGTTGAAGAGACTAATGACATACAAATAAATTCTCCTGTCCGGCATGTATCAGGGAGATGAATTATCTCGGGAGAGAAAAGCCTGCGCTTCGTCATTAGAGATTTAATTGCCCTGAAAGTCGCCCGGAATGAAGAATCTGGACGTCCAGAAATATCTTTCTGGACGGTTGGCTTGCTCTCCTTTGAGGAATCAGGCTCTCAGAGATTAGTGAGCGCCGTTAGAGGCTTTTCTAAATTCGGAAGGCGTCGTGTTGGTATGCTTTTTGAAGACGGCGTTGAAAGATGATTTGGAGCTAAAACCTACTTCTTCGGCGATTGCCAGAACCGTGTAGTGCTGCGTCTTTGGATCGAGCAATCTTTTTTTTGCCTCCTCGACCCGGTAGGCATTGATGAAGTCGGAGAACGTCTGATCGAGACGCTCATTGATGACCTGTGAGAGATGCTGCGCCGGGATGGCCAATCTTTCAGCCAGTTTCTGGAGCGTGAGGTCGCCATCCAGAAAAGGCTTTTCGTTTTCCATGACCTGAAGCAATTTATCCAGATACCTGTCAGACCATGCGGGCAATAGCGTTGATTTTTCGTACTTCTTCACAGGCGGCGGAGCATCCCCGCTGCTCATCACCATCTCAGGCTTGCTTAATTGCAGATAGCCCATCGCATAAATGAGCACGGAAGCGCCAAACGGCACGAGCAGATTCGTACTCCCGCTTTGATCGAGCGCATAGCGTAGAACCACGCCAACCCACAGCACTATTGAACTGATGACGAAAAACCGCACCTGGAAAAGAATATGCTTTCCATGCGTCGAATTTCGGTCGGATGAGCGTGAATACCTGACGAGCGTCGTCGTGATGAGAATTATGTAGACGAGAAACTGGACAATAAAGAGCGCCGAACGGAAGTAGTACCACCAGCCCAGAGACTCTTCGTAATACTCTGAGATAAGGATGTTGAGTTTAACCCAGCCGCTTTGGAAATAGTAAGGAATCAAATACAGGAGGAAGAGCGCGAAAGGAATGAAATGCCACAGCTCTTTTTTAGCGAATTTTTGTTTGCCCGAAGTTAACGCCTTGATGTAGAGAAACAGCAGCGGCCCGGTGAGGAAAACAAAGGGGTGATGTAAACGGCTTAAATGAGGGAATAGAAAAACGTAGTTTGTTGTGAGCAGAACTGCGCCGCCCACGACAATCGCGATGGTAATTATCAGCGCGCCCAGAATCCGATTGGCAAACCTGTTGCCCCGCTTCATATTCAGCAGCGCGACAGCCATCAGGAACGCCTGAGCAACTCCTAAAAGATTGAGAACGGCGAGAAGATTAAGTGCGGGTTGCATGGGGCAAAAACTAACTCCTAAGATAATAGTCGCTGTTAGCGAAACCATTACCTCAAATATGGGGAGCAGTTTAGCAGTTGGATTAGAAAGAGGCTAGAGACGTAGAAATCCGGTAGTAGGTCAATTCCGAATCGAAGGTGCGTCGAGATGCGATTCACCACAGAGGCACAGAGAACACGGAGGATACACAGAGAGTTGAGATTTCAAATCCCGAATTTGAGATTATTTCCTCTGTGCCCCCTCCGTGTTCTCTGTGTCTGTAGTGGTGAATCTCAACTTTTCCTGCACTCTTTTCAAACTGACACACTACCAGAAACAGCATTGAACCCCTGCCAGGGTTATGGCCGGAATCTCTGACGATACTCAGCGGAATTCATAAAGCCGTTAATCATGGTGCGGTAATCACCACCCGTCCGGTTCATCGTCTGAATCCATTCGAGATAGAGAATGTCAGGATCGCGGCGCAGGTAGCCGAAATACTGCATGACGACAAAGCTTTCCGTGTAATATTTCAGATACACCTCACTGCTTTCAACTACTGCCCTCAAGACTTCGGCACGAGTCTTCCTGCCTGCTGTCAGATCGTCAACGAGCGATTGCTTCTGCGGCAGAGTCGCACCTGAGGTCGCCGTCAATGCATTGACGTATGCGCCGGGGTCGGTTAACGAATCATACTTGCCCTTAAACTCCTGCCGCGCCATGAACTCTTGAATGAAGGCGGCTTTATTGGCCTCCAGTTGCTCAGGAGTCAGGAAGCCGCTGACCTTCGCAATGTCGGGCATGAATTCAACGTAGCGCGGGATGCGACCCAGCGCAGCAGCATAAAGGCGATAGATGAAATAGCCGCGCTCCTGAAATTCCGGTGAGCGAAAGAAGGCCGAAGAGACTTCGATGCGGTCACACTGTGTACTGCCCTGCGGACAGTTGTTGAGGATATCCTGCCAGCCCTGATAACCCGCAGGCTCAGGCTCGCGCCCTAAGAAGTCTATGTAATGCTGGCGGACGAAGAAGGCGGTCTGGTCTATCGGATTGGTGGCGAAAGCGCCTGGGTCTTCGAGCATCCCCAGAAAGAGTGTAGCGAACGGAGAGCCTGTCACGTTGCCTGCGCCGCCCAGTGCGTTGCTGAAGGGAGCGCTCAATCCGTCGCTGTTAGCCAGCAGAATCAAGGTCACATTGCGTCCCGGCACTTTCAGGATCAAGGCGGAGAAGGTCGGCCAGTAACCGTAATGCCAGATGAGACGCTCTCCGCGATATTGCTGCACGAACCAGCCGTGCGCGTAAGGCAATTTTTGCCCTGATAGATTGGAGACGGCATTCGTCCAGGCCAGCTCCTGTGTCTGCGGTTGGAGCAAGGCGTGATTGTCAATCGCCGCGTCGTAGCGAGCCAGATCGCGCACGGTCGAAATCAGCCCGGCAGAGGCGTTGATTCCCTTGTTGGGATAGGTGGACAAAACCATTTGTCCCTGATTGTTGACCGCATAAGGCTTGGCGAGCCGCTGGATGACGCTTAAATATCGCTGCAAGGTTTCCGGGGTGAAGAGCGCGGCAGCCTGATCCGTGGGAAATTCCATATCCTGTCCGGGCACAGAGTCGCGCATCTCCAGCGGGTCGAGAATCGTCCTGGCCAAAGCTGCGCGGAAAGGCTGGCCTGCACAGGAATCAATGACTGGAGTCAATGAGCCGAAGCGGTTGCCGTTGTAACGGTAGTACGCGCCGGGTGGATTCTCCGAAGTGTGCGTGAAGAGATGGCGGACGGTGACGCCCGGATCAAGGATGGCTGCTGTGTAGCTGAGGATGGAGCTATCCAGATTGAGATTGCCCCGCTCGACGCACTTCATCAGGAGCATCGAGGCAAAGGTCTTGGTGAGCGAGGCGATGCGATAGGGCGTATCGGGCGTGGCGGGAATATTGTTGCCGATGTCCTGAAAACCGTATCCCCTTTCCCAGACGATGTGCCCGTTGTTGACAATCGCCGCAGACAGCCCCGGAATCCTGTACTGCTGACGCAACCCGTCTAAAGATTGCTCAAACTGTGTAAGCCGCGCTTCGTCGGCAGAAGTGACAGGGCCGACGATTCCGCCCTGTTGAGCGAAGATGTTTGATGGAAAGAGAGTTGCGCCGAATAACAGCGCGAGGCTGAGCGACAGCACAAGGCGCGAGCGGGATGAATATTTTAATCTCATAAAATGTCTCGTGTTTCGGCGGCTCTGCCGCAGGTCTGTGTGGAAAGCCTGTGGCTTTCCGGTCTGCATGGCTTCAATCATCTAGCGAGGCTGCGCCTCGCGGGAGGCAAGGCGTAGCCTTGCCGGAGATAACAGGAGAGGCTACCGGAAAGGCCAGAGCCTTTCCGCACAATCAAGCGGCAGAGCCGCCGGGATCGAACCACAAGCTAGATACAGGCTTTTCCCCGGCCAGTCGCCCTGAAACGCAAGTCCGCACGTCAAGAATCGCGATTCTGGACATGCGGACGGTTTTTTAGAGAGTTAGAGAGGGGTTGTGACTAACGCGCCTTCAGCCTGAAACGTGGCCGTTGGCAGCTTTCCTGAACTCGGAAGGCGTGATGTTGGTATGTTTCTTGAAGACCGCATTGAAAGAGGATTTCGAGTTGAAGCCGACTTCTTCAGCGATGGCCAGAATCGAATAGTGCTTTTTCTTCGTGTCCAGAAGCTGTCGCTTGGCTTCTTCCACGCGGTAAGTATTGATGAATTCGGAAAAGCTCTGGTTCAACTGCTCGTTGATCGTCTGCGAAAGATGCTGCGCGGGAATCATTAATCTCTCGGCCAGCTTCTGAATCGTCAGATCGCCATCCGTGTACGGCTTTTCGGTCTCCATCAAATCGAGCAGTTTTTTGAGATACCTCTCAGACCGTTCCGGCGTCAGGTTTGAACGCTCATACTTCTTCGCGGGCGTGGCCGTTTCCATTTCCGGCCATTCCAATTTCCTCAAACCGAAATAGGCCATCGTGTAAACAAAAATGGTCGCTCCCAGGGGCAGGATCAGATTCGTATACCTCATGTAAGCTGGAAAGCGCAGGTCAAAGAGATAGCGGAGGATGGCAATCAACAGGAGCGCGAGGAAGGTGAAGACCAGAAACCGGGCTTGAAAAAGAATCGCCCTTTCTGCCGGAGAGCTTTCCCTTTTAATCTTCCGTGTGAACCTGACCAGCATCAAGACGATGCAAGTCAGATAGACAACGGCCAGAAGTAGAGTCAGCGCGGACCTGACGTAATACCACCGGGCATACTGAGGGGAGACATAGTTGGCGAGTTTGTACTCGCTGCTTTGGAGATAGTATGGAATCAGGTAAAGGATGCAGAGAACGAAGGGAGCGAAATGCACCAGGTCTCTCTTCGACAGAGGGCTTCTCGTCAGCAGCGTCCTGATGTAGAGATAAAGCAGCGGCGCGACAAGAAAATCAAAGGGGTGATTTATCCTGCTCAGATGTGGGAACAGCTCTACGTAGTGCGCGGAGACGAGAATATGACCGCCGACGAGGACGGCAATCGTCAGGGCGAAAGCGGCGAGAAGACGGTTGGCAGTTTTATGCCCGCCCTTGATGCTGACCAGCGCCACAGCCAGCAGAAGTGCCTGGACAGCGCCCAGCAGATTCAGGATTGCCTGTAGATTGAAAGACCGTTCCATAACACACTTGCAGGGTGAATCGGCGAGGTGGGGAGAAGGTGTCTACGGCGACGGCGTTAATCGGAGCCAGAGACCTTAAGACTGAACTCGCCAAAAGTTCAGGGACAGTCAAAAAGTGAGAGCCATCTTATCCGAAAGCCTCTTTTTTTACGACTCTGTATTGCCCGCCGCTTATCTCTGCTGTGAGTGACGTTACTTAAGCTCCATCGTGGAGACTTTCTGCTGACCGTTGATGTGGGTGACCGTCATCAAAATATGCTGCCCCGTCGGAACGTCCGCCACGACAACCGTATTCGTGGCATCGCGCGACTGCTCGCGCCAGTTGGAAAAGTTTCCAGCCGAGCCACCCCTCTGTTTGAACGAATTCGAGTAGCTGCGAATGAAATCTGATGTTTCTTTATCGCGCGCAACGTCACCACTGGTTTTCGTGTAGAGCGCCCCAACATCAATTCCGAGCATTTTCAGATGCTCCCAAGCAAGCATCCCCTTGACCGTTTCGTCGCCATCTGCCAGAAACTGAAAGACCTTTTTGGCAAACTCGACATCATTCAACGGAGGCCCGGTATAGACGGCTGGTTTGCTACTCTTCGCGCAGCCGCTTAATAACAGACCGCAGAGCAAGATTAAGACCGGAATTGATTTTTTCACTTTTCTTCTCCTTGAGTTTTAAGGCGCGAGTGGCCGCCACCACTTCGCTCTCCTTATTTGTAGCCCAACTCCGCCAGCTTCTCTATCGTCAGCGACGATTGCTGCTCTGCTCTAATCTCAGGTGCGACCTTCAGGATACGCTCGACGTACTTGACGATGATGCCTGTTTAGCTGTTAGCTGCTGCTTCTATCTCCTCACAAATGCTAACTAAAGTTTGATTCAATTCAGTGTCGCTTAAACTATCTAATGGCTTCGACGGGGCATTCACGGCTTGGTAATCTGCAATCTCTGTTTTCTTGTACAGGCAATGGCCGACAGCGACCCACAGGATTTTCAGACCCTTTCGTTTGGCGGCATCCAACAAGGGCGGCAATTCATGCTTGGCGATAAAATCGGATGCGAGAAAATTTCGGCTGACGAGGAGGACGGCCACCTTGGCTGAGCTTAAAGCCCTTTCTATTTCCTCTCTCCATTTAGTTCCAGCTTCAATTTCTGTATCAGCCCAGACCGATACTTGATTGCTTCGCGTCAGTGGCTTCAACATTTCCTGAAGGTCGTCCAGCCATTTTTTATCTTTGTGGCTGTAGCTAATAAACACCTGATCGGAGGATGGCTGCGAGACGAGTTTGTTCTTATCAATCAATTCCCGTTTATTAATCACATCATCAATCAATCCTCTGACATTGATCAGCTCAAAGCTCATCTCACACATGATGAGGTCTTGACTGTTGTCTACAAACCTTCGCAAAGTTTCGAGCCGGTAAAAATGCGGGTCTTGATTGTTCTTACACCTGGCGCAATTACATGGGATTAACTTGGCATACTTCAAACGTGCGTAAGATGAATGTATCTCGTCTAATTCGTAGGCCACAATCGTCATTAGCTCTTTTTTGTTTTTACCCGCGACACGGACTTTGATTTCCCGCTTACCATAGTATTCAACAACTTCTGCCTTCGTCTGATCTTTATCCAAAACAACGCCGCTTTTCCAAACATACTGTTGCTCGGCAATCAGCTTATGCATGGCAACGATAAATTGGGTGAGGATGCCTTTAGGCATGAAAGATTCATACGTATAGCGAAGAATGAGATTGTCCGTCTCATCCCAGCCGTAGTGTGGCTGATTCTCTGTTAGCAGTTGCGGCGCAATGTAGAATTCGCTGTTCGGAATCCGGTAACACAACTTGAAATTTATCATTAGTTGCAAAAACTCATCCTGCATGTTGGCATACTCCGCCTCATGCCAGATGTCTGCTAAATCATCCCGATTGAATTTACCAAGGTTGCTGATCACCTCCTTATTATCCAAAACCTTGTAGACGGCATCGGTGCCCCATTTGGGCTTAAGAATGATCGTTTTCTTTAACAGCGGGTCTTCCTGAAAGTGCAGGCATACGCCCAAGTCATGCAGATAGCCGCTTAGCTGCAACTTATCTTTCAGTTCGCTGAAACCATTGTGCTCGCAGATATCCAGGTACTTTTCAAGGCTGATGTAATTGCGGGAATCTTTTTCCAGTGCCTCTCTTACCTTCACCCATGTTTTGGGGAGTGGCGCGCCAATTTGTGGCAGGTTGCTAATGCAATGTTTGATTTCGACTAAGATTTCATCCAAGCCTCTGTTAGTGGCAAGATTGGTAGCGAGTGTCTCTTTAAGATTGGAGAACTGCCCGCGCAACTGGCGCTCATTGATTTCGCGGAGGCGGTCCTGTTTCTCATTCTTGACAATCAACAATGGACTATTATCGCTCAGCAATTCGACCGCATTGAGCCAGTAATAGAAATCGGTATCCTCTTTACGGGTATCGGCCACCAAGACATACAGCGACCGTTTGGTCAGGAAGAACTGATGGGTCGCATGATAAATCTCCTGCCCGCCGAAGTCCCAAATATTAACCCGGAAAGGCTGACCGTTTTCCATTGGGAAAGACCATTGAATGACCTCAATACCTTTGGTTGAGTCTTCTTCTCTGAGTTTATATTTAGGATTCTCAATCTTCTTCGCTAGCGATGTTTTCCCTGCTCCGCCTTCGCCAAGGATAAGTAACTTTGCTTCATACAAGTAGTCTTTTCCCTCAGCTTCGAGTTGCCTAAAGTAATTCTTAATAGACTCCACCCCTTGTTCCACAACTTCTGGCGGCGGAGTTTCTATTGGATTGTCTTTTAAAAATATCAGTTCTAGTTTCTTTAGCTGAAGTATCTTGGGTGATATCTCTTTAATCTTGTTCTCGCCACCGAGATTGTCAAAATCCAGCTCCTGTAGTGAACGCAATTCATATATAACCTCTGGTATAGATTCAAACTGATTATCCCATAGAATGAGGTGAGTTAGGTTTTGTAATTTAATAATAGATTCAGGAATAGTAGACAATTGGTTGTTGTATAAATAAAGCTTAATTAAGCCCTGCAATTGGGAAATCCAGTCAGGAATAGTGGTTAATCCGTTGCTGCCCAAACCAAGAGAGGTTAAGTTTTGCAGTTGAGACATCCAGTCGGGAAGCGTAGCTAGATTGTTGCTGCCCAAACTAAGAGAGGTTAAGTTTTGCAGTTGAGACATCCAGTCGGGAAGAGTGGCTAGATCGTTGCTGTCCAAATCAAGAGAGGTTAAGTTTTGCAACTGAGAAATTGATTTCGGAATAGTGGTTAATCCGTTGCTGCCCAAACCAAGAGAGGTTAAGTTTTGCAGTTGAGACATCCAGTCGGGAAGAGTGGCTAGATTGTTGCTGCCCAAATTAAGAGAGGTTAAGTTTTGCAACTGAGAAATTGATTTCGGAATAGTGGTTAATCCGTTGCTGCCCAAATTAAGAGAGGCTAAGTTTTGCAACTGAGAAATTGATTTCGGAATAGATCTAAGTGCATTCCCGGCTAGATTCAATGCTTCCAAATCCTCTAACTCAAAAACCTCGGTGGGGACATGGGCCAAACGTTCACTCTTAACTCTCCGATCATAGCTTAAATCTAATTCTTTAAGCCCTTGCTCTTTGGCTTCTCTGATTTTTTCAATGATTCGTTTGGGTATTTCTTCCATGTCGGTGTTCCTTAAGAAGAGAAGCTTTGATTAACAGTTGGCTTGTAGTCCCTCGGCCTTAGACATAAAAACTGCAAGTGATGTCTAAAATCTTATCAGCAGAACAGCCTACCTGGTGTTCACTTATAGCCCAAGTCTGCCAAGTGCTTCATCGTGAGCGATGAGCCTTCATTTTTCAAGGATAGACTAGCAGTCAGAATGCGCTCGACGTACTTACTGATGATGTCGGCTTCGAGATTGACTTCATCACTGGGTCTGAGGTGCGAGAGGTTCGTCACGTCCCACGTCTTTGGAATCACCGCGATCTCGAAATACTCATCCGTGAGCGCGGCGACAGTCAGGCTGATTCCTTCGACGGCGACGGAGCCTTTGAAGACGAGATAGCGTGCCATCTCACGCGGATAAGCGATGCGAATTGTCCACGAGCCGCTGTGTTCGGTTGCGCTCAAGAAACGCCCGCGCGCGTCAACGTGTCCCTGAACGATGTGCCCGCCGAGGCGTGTTGAAGGTGTGACAGCGCGTTCGAGATTGACGACCGATCCGGCGCGCAGGCGGCCAAGCGTCGAACGCTGCAAAGTCTCGCGTGAGCCATCAGCCGAAAACGAATCCGCATTGAGGTCAACGGCTGTCAGGCACACGCCGTTGACCGCGATGGAATCCCCTTCCAGCGTTCCTTCCATCACCGTGCGTGCTTCAATGATAAGACGCACGCCTTCGCCGCGCTTCTCAACGCTCCGTACCCGACCAAGTTCTTCAATAATGCCAGTGAACACGATTTACGGATCTCCCTTCTCCTTAATCGCTTTCATCATCTGCTCAAAAACCTCTTCAATCGAAAACTCGGTCGAGTCTATGACGATGGCGTCGTCGGCGATGGCGAGCGGTGAATCGTCGCGCGTCGAATCCCGGCGGTCGCGCGTGTTGATTTCTGCGAGGGTTTCTTCAAAGCTCCCGTCGCGCTCTTTCAGCCGATCCTCGTCATACCTGCGATGCGCGCGCTCTTCGGGCGCGGCGGTCAGGAAAAACTTGAGGTCGGCCTGCGGGAAAACCACCGTGCCGATGTCGCGCCCGTCCAGCACGACGCCGCCTCCGCGCCTGCCCAACTCGCGCTGGCGATTGACGAGCGAGCGGCGCACTTCCGGGATGGTCGAAATCACGGAGGCCGAATGGCTCACTTCTTCCGTGCGAATCTCCTCGGAGACATCGCGGCCATTGAGCATCACTTGCAAAGATGCGGGATCGCCCGCCAGATTGATGTCGGCTCGCTCGACAACTTCAGCGACCGCCCGCTCGTCCCGCGTGCTGACACCCGATTCGATGACGGCCAGAGCAGCGGCGCGGTACATCGCGCCCGTGTCTATGTAAAGCAACCTCAACTCGCGCGCGATCAAGCGCCCCAGCGTGGATTTGCCCGCACCCGACGGGCCATCTATGGCAATTATCATAAGCAGTGGTCAGTGGTCAGTGGTCAGTGGTCAGTGAACAGCCAAAACAGCACGTCGCCTGTTTTTAACTGGCCACCGACCACTGACCACTGACCACTTCTCTCATCTCGCGTAATGTCGTTTCAATGTCTGCGCCGGAGACATCGTAATGCGTGACCATGCGGATTGACGAGCCGAAGCCGGAGGCGAGAACATTCCGTTCTTTGAGGCGGGCGCAGATTTCGTCCGCCGCGATTCCGGTTTCCGAAACGTCGAATAACACGATGTTGGTGACGATTTCTTCAGGGTCAATCTCGATGCCGTCAATTTCCGCCAGACCTTGGGCCAGACGACGCGCATTGGCGTGATCTACAGGCAAGAGCTTTGGCGAGTCTTCCAGCGCGATGAGTCCTGCGGCGGCCAGCACACCCGCTTGACGCATTCCTCCGCCGAGGATTTTTCGCCAGACGCGCGCCTCGTCTATAAAGGCGCGCGAGCCGAGCAGCATTGAACCGACCGGCGCACCCAGCCCCTTAGACAGACAGAACATCACCGAATCGGCCGGGCGAGCAAGAGCCGCGACCGGCTCACCCAACGCTGCGCTCGCGTTGAAGATGCGCGCCCCGTCCAAATGAACCGGCAGTTTGAGCGCGTGTGCGCGTTCACAAATCTCTTCAGTTCTCGCGCTCGTGTAAACTGTTCCGCCCGCTAGATTGTGAGAGTTTTCGAGTGCGACTAACGCGGTCGGCGCAACGTAGTAAGCGCCGCCAACGTGAATCGCAGTCTCTATCTCGTCCCACTTGAGAATGCCCGTGCCGTCGTTGCTTCGGACAGGCCGAGCAAGCGTGCCCGAAACTGCCGCCATCGCTGCCATCTCGTAGTTGTAGATATGCCCGCGCTCTTCGATGATGACTTCCGAGCCGGGGCGCGTGTGGAGTTTAACGGCGATCTGATTACCCATCGAGCCGGTCGGAACGAAGATGGCGGCCTCTTTTTCAAAAATCTCAGCCGCGCGCTCCTGTAAGCGATTGATGGTCGGGTCTTCGCCGTACACGTCGTCGCCCACTTCGGCTTCCGCCATCGCGCGCCACATCGCGGGCGTCGGTTTCGTCACTGTATCGCTGCGTAAATCTATCATTGGCTTATTCAACGCGAGAGAACGCAGAGGGTCGCAGAGGAAGAGAGAAGGCAGTAAGCAGGAGGCGGTAAGCAGCAAACGTTTTGTTCTCTGCCTTCCGCTTTCTGCTTTCTGCTTTCCATTTTCTTCCTCCCTCTGCGACCCTCTGCGTCCTCGGCGTTTTATCTGCTAGACGAAGGTTGAGAAAACTTCATTAGAAAGAAGCGCGCCGGTGGTTGTCAATTTCATCAAGTCTTTATCAAGCTCAATTAATCCGGCCTCGCTTAGTCGCGTCAGGTCATCAGCATATTCGGCGCGCAGGTCTGCGCCAAAGCGCGTTCGATACTCTTCCAGATTTAGGCCGCGCATCAATCGCAGGCCGAGAAAGACAGACTCCGCACGTGCGGCGCGCTCGTCTAACTCTGTCGTTTCGACAACGGGCGTGTGCCCCGCTTCGACGAGCGCGGTGTAGCGCGCGGCGTCGCGCTCATTTGACCAGCGCGTGCGGCGTCCGTCGTAGGAGTGCGCGGAGCAGCCGAAGCCATAGACAGCATCGCCCGTCCAGTATTTCGTGTTGTGGCTCGATTCGTAACCGGGCAAACAGAGATTGGAAATCTCGTAGTGCTCGTAGCCTGCCGCGCGGGAGCGCTCAAGCATGACGCGATACATCTTGGCCGCGAGGTCGTCGTCCGGTCTTTTCTCAGCGCCGCGTTTAATTTGATCGGCGAGCGGCGTTCCCTCGTGAACTTCCAGAATGTAGAAAGAGAGATGCTCGGGGTGAAGCGCGAGCGCCTGCGTCAGATTACCTGACCATCCGGCAAGCGTTTGTGATGGCAGCCCCGCGATTAAATCGAAGCTGATGTTGGTGAAGCCCGCTTCGCGTAAAAGCGAGAACGTGTGCCGGACATCTGCGGCGGTGTGTGTGCGTCCCAATCGTTTCAGTTCGAGATCATCAAAGGTTTGCGCGCCGAAGCTCGCGCGGTTGACGCCGAGAGAGCGAAACTCGCGCAAGGCATCCGGCGTCACAGTGCCCGGATTCATCTCCATCGTCACTTCCGCATCCCCCGCGACGCGAAAACGCTCTCGCACCGCGCGGAGAAGGTGCGCGACCTGCGCGGGCGTAAGGAGGCTTGGCGTGCCGCCGCCAAAATAGATTGTATCCACGTCCGTGAGGTCTTCAGTCGAGCGAAAGGCTGTCACCTCACGAGCGACCGCGCGGACATAACGCTCGGCTAAAGCGCTTTCGTATGCGCCGGTCGCGAAGTCGCAATAGGAACAGCGCGCACGACAGAAAGGAATGTGAATGTAGATTCCGGTTGGCTGCATCACGGTCAGGTTTGATTATAGCATGCGCGCTCTCGCTCCCGTGCTTGAGGTAAGCCAGCGCACGCGTCTTTAACTACAAAAGCGCGCGATGTCGAATCGAAACCCGACGCCGCGCGCTTTTCAATTTTTCATCAAGCCTATTTCGGGGCCGTGTTCAAGCGACGCTGATTTCCCTCGCCGCTGATTGTGCGGCTCATGGTTCGCGCTACTTTCTCGGCTTCGGCAAAGGCGCGCAGGAGATTCTCGCCTAAGATTTTACGAATGTCCTTTTCGTTATAGCCGCGCCGCAAAAGCTCATAGGTGATGACAGGCAGTTTCGAGATGTCTTCGATGCCGACGGGCAAGGAAGGCACGCCGTCGAAATCCGACCCGATCCCGACGTGGTCGACGCCCGCGACCTTTGCGATGTGATCTATGTGGTCTATCAGCACGGAGAGCGGCGTCGGCGGCAGAGGGTTAGCGTCAAAAACTTTCTGTCGCTCTGCCGATAGACGCACAGCATCATCTTTGTACTGCTCATTGAGCGCGTCCAACTGCGGCTTCAAACGCTCGTTGCGCTCCTTGTTGGCGTCCAAGACTTTCTGGTCTATAAAGACCGGGTAGAAGTTGACCATCACGACGCCGCCGTTTTTGGCTATGCGGCGGAGCAGATCGTCCGGAATGTTGCGCGGGTGATTGCTGAGCGCGCGGGCCGAAGAATGCGAAGCGATGACGGGCGCAGTTGAAACATCCAGCACGTCGCTCATCGTCTTGTCGGAGACGTGCGAGATGTCAACGAACATCCCCAGACGATTCATCTCGCGCACGACCTCACGCCCGTAATCCGACAGCCCGTTGTTGCGCGCCGTGTCGCAGCAGGCATCGGCCCAATCGTTCGTGTTGTTGTGCGTCAGCGTCATGTAGCGCACGCCCAGACGGTAAAAGTCGCGCAGCGCCATCAAAGAATTTTCAATCGCGTGTCCGCCTTCAATGCCCATCAGCGCGGCAATCTTGTCCTGCTTTTTCGCGCGGCGAATGTCGGCAACGGAAGTCGCCATCATCATCTTGTCGGGATAACGCTCCGCAGCGCGGTAGACCAGATCAATCTGATCCAGCGCGCGCCGTGCCGAGCCGCCTTTGGCCGCATACGACCTGTCAACGTAGATGGAGAAGAACTCTGCGGTCAGCCCGCCTTCCTTCATTCGCGCGAGGTCTGTGTGGTACTTGCCGACAGAAGATGTGCCGAGATCATAGCCATCGTCAATCATCATCGAGGTGATGTCGTTATGCGTGTCAACGACGATTGACTTGCGCTGAATCTTGAGAGCCTCGCGCCACAAACGCTCGTCACGCGGCGCAGCCGGTGGTGCGCCCGGTTGTTGAGGATTGACCGTGCTCGTCTGCGCTCTTGGCGCGGGCACGTTTGCGATGAGCATGAACAGGAATAGGCTGAGCGCAGTCAGGGACAAAAGTTTACGTTTCTTCATTTTGCCGGGCGTCCGCTTTCGATAGGATTGATGAATGCGAGCGAGAAAACTCTAGCTTACTTCACGCGGTCGGGCAAGCTTGCGATAAAGCCAACTGAGCGCGACCAGCAGCGCCGCTGGAATCCAAATCCAGACGAACTCGCTTTGAATCACTTCCAGTCCCCGAGGGCTAAAGAACCTCAAGCCCATCGGCGAGACTTCGATGGGTCGCCAGGGGAAGAAGTAGCGCGTCGTATCAAAGGGAGCGAAGAAGGCCACGCCCGACCCGCCATTCGTCAGCGCGTCGAGCAAACCGTGTGAAGCCGTGACGATGAAGAAATAGACGAGCAGCTTCCACCATTCTTTAGAGAAAGCGCGGGCCTTCCTGAAAGCCAGCCAGACGACCAAGAGGGCGACGAGCAATGCGAACAGAAACGAATGCGTTAATCCTCTGTGGTCGAACTGTGAATGGCGAAGGCCGAAAACGAAACTAACAATGGCATCCGTATCCGGCAGGGCGGCGCAAAAGGCTGTGAGCGTCCAGAAGCGCGCAGGCATCTTTTCTGCTGTAGATATTTTGCCAAACGCGAGCGCGGCAACCGAATGAGAGAAGATTGAAGGCATGTTAACGAAATAGCCACGTCACCTGTACGCCTGTCAACTGTGGCTGCCCACATTTACCGGGTCAGCCACAAAGATTAGATTTACACTGACATCCAGTATGCGAAGTCTTACAATATGAGCATGTCCATTCTGATTGCCGAAGATAACATAGCGCAGCGCCGTTACCTGCGCGAAATCTTAGAGCGCGAGTTCGCCGCACACGCTCCCGTGATTGAAGCCGCCGACGGCGAAGAGACGATTGCGTTGGCGCTAAAGCACAGGCCGGGGCTTTGTGTGCTCGATATTCAGATGCCGAAGCTGTCGGGGGTGAAGGCGGCCCGCGCCATCTGGAAAGAGTATCCGGCGGCGCGCATCATCTTCTGGACGCAGTTTCCGCACGAAATCTATATCAACGAGATTCGCAAGATTATCAAGAGTGTCACGCCGCCGCCCGCCTACGGTTTCATTCACAAGAACAATCCCGAATCGCGCTTCCTGCGCTTTGTCGCAGCCGTGCTGGAAGACGGCGCGGACATGATTGATCCGGCTTTCAAAGATTCTTTCAAGCGCCCGCTCCTGACGGAGTTTGAAGCCGAAGCTCTCTATTATCTCGCGCTCGGATTATCGAACTGGGCGATTGCGCGCAAGTGCAGCCTGAGTTTGCGCGGGGTGGAAAGCCGACTGGCGACGCTCTACGAAAAGCTCTTCGTCTCGATGCCCGAAGGCACGCCGAACGAGGCCTACGATAAGCTCGCCTACAACGTCAGAACGCGCGCCTTCTTTGAAGCTCTGCGCCGGGGCTTGCTCAACTCGGATGAACTGGAAACAGCCGCGCACGATCTTGAAAGTTGGATTACGCGCGACCGCAAGCGTTATGTAGAGGAGCAGAAATCAGACGGCAAAAAGTAGTGACGAAATTCGTGGAAAGAATCTCCTCAAGCAACGCGAGATAAAAATGTTCTCATGGGATTGAGTGTAGCCAAAGAAGCATTCACCACAGAGACGCAGAGAACACAGAGGGGGCGCAGAGATTTGAATGGCATCCGGGCCTCCGTGCCATCTCTGCTTTCTCTGCGTCTCTGTGGTGAACTGCTCCGTGACCTTCACTCAATTATTACAAGCACCGCTTTCCTTCCCACTTTGCTCCTTTGCCTGCTACTCATTCCGGCAGCAGCCCGGAACGCTAATCAATCTCCAACACCGACTCCCACGCCAGCGCAAAGTTCGCCAACGGCAACACCAACGCCGACGCCGACGCCGACCCCACCTCTGACGCTGCATCAATGGGGCGCGGTCACGCTCTTTCACGGCCTGCCCTCTGATCGCGTGCGCGCGGTTGCTCAGGACAGAGACGGCGCGATGTGGTTTGGCACTGACGGCGGACTGGCCAAATATGACGGGCGACGTACCGAAGCGATAACGATTGAAGGCTTGATGTCAAAGCACATCCTCGCGCTCAAAGTAGACGAGAATGGCGCGCTCTGGGTCGGGACGGAAGACGGCGCTGGCGCGCTCGTCGATGGCGAGTTTCGCTATCTCAAAGAGACGGCAGGCAACACCATCACCAGCATCATCACGCCGGAGCGCGGGCGCGCAATTCTCGCCAGTCTTCAGGGCATCATCTTCGATTGCCTAACAAACGCCGACAATTCCTTCAGCGTTAGGACCATTCCCGAAAAGCCTCTGACGAGCGCAGACTTTGAGCGTCCGGGCGCGCTCAATCTGACCAGCTTGGCGATGAAAGACGGCGTGCTTTACATCGGTACACGTAGTCGCGGAGTGATTGCGATTAAGAACGGCGAGGTCAGCGAGATACGAAGCGCCCCGCGCCCTTTCTTTGTCGAGGCGCTTGAGATGGATGCTCGCGGCGCACTCTGGTACGGCGCGAAGGCCAAAGCCGACGACAGCGGGCTTTACGAGGCCCGTGATGCTTTGCGTCCTGTGAAAACGGGGGCGGGCCTGGGCATGGTGCCGTCCCTGCGTGCGGGCGCGCATGAAGATATGTGGGTCGGCACGGATGGACGCGGCGTGTTTCATTACGATGGTTCATCGCGGCTCATCGAGCGATTTACGTTTGAAGGAACGGCGGGCGGGCTTCGTTCCGATCACGTCTATGCCATCTTCGTTGACCGTGAAGAGGTCGTCTGGTTCGGCACGGACAGGGGCGTTTGCCGCTACGACCCGCACGCGCCGCGCGTCGAAAACATCTCCGTGCAACCGGAGAGCAACTTCGTTCGCACGCTCTTTCAAACTACGGACGGCCAGCTTCTGGCGGGCACGAATCGCGGGCTGTTTATTTACGATCGCGCATCATCTGATTGGTCGCCTATTCCAGATTTGTCTCAAAGTCCCGTCTATGCGATTGCCGAAGACAAAAGGGGGCGTGTGCTGGTTGGCGCAGGTGTCGGCCTTTATCGCAGTGAGAAGCCTGTGGGCGAGAACCGGGCTGGTCTGCGCCTGACCCGAATCGCAGCAATGAACGCAGAAGCAAGCGACAGCGTGCGCTCCCTCGCGCAGTTTCAGGGTGAAATCTACATAGGGACATTCGGGCGCGGCGTCGAACGGCTTGACGGAGATAACCGCACGCTCATCTGGCCCACTGGTAAAGCGAGCGCGCAGGAGCGCGAGGTCGTCCATCTTCGCGCAGACAAAAGCGGGCGTCTCTGGATCGGCACGGCGCTTTCCGGCGCTTTCGTCTTCGATGGCCGCGAGGTCAAGACTGTCCCTGCGCTTGAAAAACTGAAAGGCAGCGCCGTCTGGTCAATTGACGATGGGGGCAAAGATTATCTCTGGTTCGCCTCCGCGCGCGGCCTCTACCTTTATCACGCGGGAGAATTGAAAGAGATAGTGCCGGGGCTGGACGCGCGGAGCGTTGTCGCCACCACCAATGATTCATCTTCCGCGAGCGTGTGGTGCGCGACCGCCGGAGGCGGACTGCTCAGGGTCTTGATGAACGACCAGTTGGGCGCGGTCGTCTCTCGATTGGACGCCGAGCAGGGCTTACCGTCGCAGAGCGCCTTTGCCGTCCTGCCTGTCCCGGCAGACAACACAAATGAAATGCTCCTCATCGGGACGAATCGCGGCGTCGCGCGCTACACTCCGGGAAAGCGCCCTCCCGTGCTTAGCCCGACGCGCATCATCGGCCAACGCATACATCAACTGGACGAACTTCGCACCGGCCTCAACCTCGAATACCCGCAGAACAGTCTCCTGCTCGACGTGACCGCAACGAGCAGCCGCACCTACCCAGAACAATTTCAATATGCCTTTCTGCTCTACGATGCGGAGGGGCGTGTCATCAAACAGAAGTTCTCTCACGACGCGCAGTTTACGATGGAGAGTCTCAAGCCCGGCAATTATAGAGTGTCGGCACGCGCCTTCTCGAAAGATTTGGTGGCATCTGAGCCTTTGGCTTTTGGGTTCAAGGTCGCGGGCGCTCCGTTTCCGCGAACGACCGCCTTGCTCTCGGTGCTGCTGGTGCTCGCGCTCGTCGCGCTATGGTGGGGCTACAGGCAGAACCGCAGGCTGGCGCGCACAGGCACGGCGCTCAAAGACACGAACCGCCAGCTTGCAGATGCGCGCATGCAACTCGCCAACGAAACCGAAGCCGAGCGCCGCCGCATCTCGCGCGACCTCCACGATCAAACGCTCGCAGACCTGCGCCATCTCCTGATGCTGACGGACCAATTGCCCGCAGACGGCGAGGCAGCGGGTGAACCGTCGCCTGCTACCCCGGCGGTCTTTCGCTCGGAGATTGAGTCAATCTCAAACGAGATTCGGCGCATCTGCGAAGATTTGAGTCCGTCAGTGCTGGAAAACGTAGGATTTAGCGCCGCGCTCGAATGGGCGCTCTCGAACGCCGTCACACATTCGCCGCCGGAGCGCAAGTTTGAGTATGAGTTTGTTGCAGACGAGGGTTTGGATGAACGGATTAATTTCTCACGCGCGACACAGATGCAGATTTACCGCATCGTGCAGGAAGCCGTCAGCAATCTCGCGCGCCACGCCGCCGCCACACGCGCACGCCTCGTCGTCAAGACCTCGGACGAGGGAGAGTTTCTTCTCACGCTCGAAGACGACGGGCGCGATTTTGATCCGAAGACGAGGAAAACCAAACAGGGACGCGGGCTAGCCAACATTCGCGCGCGCGCCAGTTTGATTGAAGCTGAAGTCAACTGGAAAAACCGCAAAGGCGGCGGGACACAGTTTACGCTTTGCAAAGCGAACGCGGTTAAAGATTCCGCTGCCGAAACCTAGCCTTGCAAGTTTGTCTTCTCCATAAACTCGATTCTATTGCCGAACGGATCGAAGAAAGAGAACCTGTTAATTCCGGGGACAGCGGTCTCGTCTTTAGTTTGGACATTTTGCCCGCGCAAATACTCCCTGATTCCCTCTAAATCTTCGACCTCGAATGCCGGATGACGTTTTGATTTGCCCTGCACGTCTTCCGTGCCGATGTGCAGTTGGATGTCTGCCATCCTGAACCAGAGACCGCCGTTCGGCTTCAAGGCATCCGGCTTTTCGATCTCTTCGAGGCCCAGCACGCGTGTGTAAAATTCCCGCGCCTTCTCTTCCTCGCCGATGGGAATGCAAAGCTGGACGTGATCTAATCTCTTGATCCGAATGTTCAAATGATAGCCCTCCTTCAAATGTTGACCGGGCGAGAATGTCCTGCGACGACTGCTTAAGAGTATAGTCCAGGCCGCGTCGTCCGGGCATCTCCGGCTTGAGACTTTTAAACGAAACTTTGGCTATCATCCAATTTTTCGGAAATAAATTCCCTTCTCTTAACAACTCGAAAGCTGTAGGCGCGCATCTCAGCCGCAAATCCGAAGACTTCTCGCAAGAGGTCTGCGATTTGCATAATCAAAAGTAAGATAATGAGGAGCTACTCCCCAGGCCCACGTTTGTCTGCATTCCTGCTCATCACACAGGAGGTCCTCGATGCGACATCGAAGCTGGGTCATCGTTCTCTTTTGCCTTTGCTCAGTCTCCCTGCTCCTTTCTCAACTCTCGTCAGCCAGCACAACCTTACGTGTCAACGAAGCCAGCACGAAGCTTCTGCTTGAAGACAAGCAAACGAACGTCTCGCTCGCCATAGAGAATCCGACGGGACAAGCCTTTCCGGCGCGTGTCCGGCTGGAAGTGCTCGACCCGCAGGGCAAGCTCGTGATCGTGGCCGAGCGCGATCAGACTATCAAGCACGGCAACGCGGCGCTCATGATTCCTTTGCCGCTGCAACTCACAGGCATGAACGAGAGCGAGCGCAACGAGATGCTCTGGTATCGCCTGCGCTATATCATCACTCCGCTCTCATCATCCGAAGCGGCGACGAATGAACGGGTCGAAGGCATCGTCTCGCTGTCGGAAATCACGCCGGACATTTTCCAACTCAGCGTCACCGCGCCGGAGAAGGCGCGCGAAGGAACGCGCTATCGCGCACAAATCCGCACCATTCATCCGGTCACGTCGCGCCCGGTCAAAGGCGTTCAGGTCGAAGCCAAAATTGATTTCGACAGCGACAACCTGCCAGAGGACATCAAAGTTTCGGGCGTCACGGACGCCAATGGCTACGCGTCGCTGGATTTCGATTTGCCGCGAAAACTCGAAGGCGAGGATAGCCTCGAATTGGAAGTCGTCGCGCGTCGCGGCACTCTGGTCGAAGACGCCGACACGGACATTGAGATTGATCGCGACGCGCAAATCCTCATCAGCACGGACAAGCCGCTTTATCAGCCCGGACAGGTGTTGCATTCACGCGCGCTCGTGTTCGATTCGTCAAAGCGCGCCATCAGTGACGGCGAAGCCACGCTTGAGATTAAAGACCCGACGAATCAGACCGTCTTCAGCATCGAACTCAAGACCTCGCGCTTTGGCATCGCCAGCGCGGATTGGACGATTCCAGACAACATCAAACTCGGCGACTACAATCTCAAAATCGAGATGGACAACGATGGCGACGACGCGGAAGGCACCGCCACCGTCAAGATCAGTCGCTACGAGATTCCGAATTTCGCAGTCCAGGTCAAGCCGGACCTTCCCTACTATCTGCCCGGACAGAATGCGACGGTCGAGGTCCGCGCCGATTATCTCTTCGGGCAGCCGGTCAAGCGCGGCCACGTTCGCGTCGTGCGCGAGACCGAGCGCCGTTGGAACTATGAGGAGCAGGAGTGGGACGCGGAAGAGGCGGAAAAGTACGAGGGAGAGACAAACGAGCAGGGCGCATATCTCGTGCACATTGATTTCTCAAAAGAGCATAATGCGCTGCGCGGTGAAGACTACTCGCGCTATCGTGACCTTTCTTACGCGGCCTATTTCACAGACCCGACGACGAATCGGACCGAGCAGCGGCGCTTTGAGCTACGTCTCACCAAGAGCGCGATTCACGTCTACCTGATTGAAGACGGGTCTCATCAGGCCAGAGATTTCCCCTTGCAGTTTTATCTTTCAACCTACTACGCCAATGGCGCTCCCGCCCCGTGTGAAGTGACGATTAACGAGAGCATCACTTCCACTAATCCATCGCGGTCCTCGGTCAGCTTCCTTGAGCAACCTTTGCGAACAATCAAAACGAACCGATACGGCGTCGCCAAAGTTAGCAATCTGGCTTTGTCCAGAGAATCAAAGGAAGAGAGCGAAGCGACGCTCACTTTCCTCGCGCACGACGGCAAAGGCGCATCGGGTCGCCAGACCAACAGCTTCTGGTACAGCAACCGCCCCGTCATTCGTCTCACTACCAACAAGACGCTCTATCGTCCGGGCGAAGCAATCGCGACGGAGATTGCGGCGAGTGAGCCTGAGATGACAGTGGTCGTTGACGCATGGCAAGGCCCGGTCGTAATTCAGTCGCAGATTGTCCAGGTACACAACGGTCGCGCCGTTCTCACCGTGCCCTACAACAAAGCGTTCAGGGACACCGTAACGATTACGGCCTACTCTTACTCCGGCGCAGCCTCTGAGAGCAGATACGATATACCTTCCGCCACGCGCAGCGTGTCTTATCCACGCGAGCGCGATCTCAAACTGGACGTGCGGCTCGATCAATCAACTTACAAGCCGGGCGAAGAGGCGCACGCGGATTTCACCGTGCGCGACCCGCTGGGGCGAACGCTTGAAAGCGCGCTCGGTGTCGTCGTGTTCGATAAAGCAATCGAAGAACGCGCACGCACCGACCGCGAGTTCGGCGCTCGCTACGGTTTTTACGATGCCTACAACAGCCTGAGCGGTTATGAAGGAGCGCTATCAGGGCTGAGCGGAAGGGATTTCTCTAAGTTAGACCTTTCCAAACCCGTGCCTGAAGGCATGGAGCTTGTGGCTGAGATTATGCTGCGCGGCGGCGGCTACTCTCCGCACATCTTCGGCGGTCACGAATATTCTCTTGATCAACGCGAGATTTTCTCAAAGCTCATCACCCGTCAGGTCAAACCGACGGAGGATGCTCTGGCCGCGCACTACGCGAGCAAGATGGAGTATCCGCGAGATGAAGCGAGCCTGCATCGCCTGCTGGGTGTTGCGGAGTTGGACTTTAATCAGCAGCGAGACCCCTGGGGCACGCCGTTTCGCGCATCCTTCAACACGGAGCGCGAGTTGGACGTGATGAAGATAGCGAGCGCCGGAGCAGACAAGCGATTCGACACGGACGATGATTTTATCGCCACACGCATGGTCTGGCCTTACTTTCGTCCGCTTGGCGAAACACTCAACCGCACGGTCGAGCAGTATCACAAGCGCACGAGCGGTTACATCCACGATGCGGTGACAATCAAAAGCGAGCTTCTCGGCAGCGGCACGGATTTCGGCACGCAGCGCGACCGTTGGGGCAAGCCTTACGCGCTTGAGTTCGGCATCAGCGGCACAAACTTTACCGTCGTAGTCAAAAGCGGCGGGCCGAATGGAAAATTCGAGACGAGCAAGGAAGCCTCTTCAGACGACTTCACAGTCTGGACTTCTTTCGCCGATTACTTTTTTGAGAAACGGACGGAGCTGAGCACGGCGCTCGCCAACCATCTCAGGCTGACCGGCCTCTTTCCGCAGAACGAAAGGGAGTTGCGCTCGGCGCTTGATAAAACGCAGCTTTACCCGGAAGACCAGCGCGACCCCTGGGGACGGAACTATTACGTCGCCTTCTCCAACGATTCGCGCTTTGTTGCTCCGTTCACGATTCAAACCTATTCGACGTATGAAGAGGCGAAGAAGCAAGGCAGGGAGATTTCGCCGCTGACGCAGCCCAACAATTTATTGCGCGTGCGAAGCGTCGGCGCTGACGGAAAACCGGCGACCGCAGACGATTTCGACGTGGCCGCGCTCTCGCGCAGTGAGATGGCGTCAATCAGCAAGGGTCAACGGTCTTCACAAATGAGCATGACGGCCACGCTCACAGGATCGAGCGGCGCAATCATGGGCACGATCACCGACCCGGCAGATGGGGCTGTCCCGAACGCTAAAGTCACAGCCACGCATGCGGCAAGCTCTGCGGTTTATGAAGCGACCACCGATGATGAAGGCCGTTTCATCCTGCGTAATCTGCCCGCCGGTTTCTACATCGTGCGCATCGAGGCTTCGGGATTTTCCACCTATGTGATTGAACAAACGCCGGTTCGCTCGTCAAACATTACCCGGGTTGACGGCCAGCTAAGTCTGGCCGCTGTCAGCGAAACTGTAACGATTACCGGCAGTCAAAGCTATACCGTGGATGGCGTGCAAAACACGGTCGCGCCGAGGCAGATAACTGAGCTGCCGATCAATGGTCGTAATTTCAACCAACTGGCAATGCTCAAGTCGGGTGTGGTCTCCATCTCCCGCCAAACGTCAACGCCGCGCCTGCGCGAATATTTTCCTGAAACTCTCGTCTGGCAACCCTCGCTTGAAACGAACGCGCAGGGACGAGCGCAGCTTGATTTCAAGCTGGCCGACAACATCACGACGTGGAAGATGGCGGTCATCGGCTCGACCGTAGACGGCGAAGTCGGCATCGTCGAAAAAGAGATACGCGCCTTTCAGCCTTTCTTCGTCGAGCATGACCCGCCGCGCGTGCTGACCGAAGGCGACGAGATTCAACTGCCGGTGGTCTTGAGAAACTATCTGGACAAATCGCAGGCGGTTGAATTGCAGATCAAGCCCGAAAGCTGGTTCGCGCTGCTCAGTCCCGCACGAAAGCTTACGGAAGTCGCTTCGGGCGATTCCTCGCGCGAGACATTTGATTTTCGCGCCGTCAGGTCCGTCAATGATGGCAAGCAACGCATCACAGCGCTTGGCAACGCGGCGAGTGACGCCATCGAAAAACCCATCAGCGTTCACCCGGACGGCGAAGAGAGAGCATTGACGACGAGTCAGGTTCTGGGAGATTCGACCACGCTCGAAATGAGTATTCCCGCAGAGTTGATTAAAGGATCGCTGCGCGGCGAGTTGAAGATTTACCCGAACCTGATGGCGCACGTCACGGAGAGCGTCGAAGGCATTCTGGTGCGTCCCTACGGCTGCGGCGAGCAGACCATCTCTTCAACCTATCCGAACCTGATGATTCTCCGCTTCAACAAGAGCGCAGGCGTTGATTCACCCGTCACCGCTAAAGCCCAAAGATATTTATCGGAAGGCTACAAGCGCCTGCTCAATTACCGCGTTGACAGCGGAGGCTTTTCTTACTGGGGCGGCAACGAAAGCGCAGACTTTGCGCTCTCCGCTTACGCGCTCAGATTCCTGAGCGACGCACGCGAGTATTTACAAATTGACGAAGCCGTCATCAGTGGCGCACGCGACTTTCTCATCAAGCAGCAACTTCCGGACGGCAGTTGGACTACCGCCTCCACACGCTACGGCTCAAACACAAACACCCCACGCGCAAACGTTGTCCTCACCTCATACATCGCCCGCGTCATCGCGAGCGTGGAAGCGAAGAGCGGCGAACAGAGGACTGCTCAGGCCGCACCCGGTCAAAAGCCTTCTTCGGCCTCACTCGCGCTCAAGCACGCGCTCGACTACCTCACTCGCCACATGGAGGAAGCGGATGAACCTTACACGTTCGCTTCCTACGCTCTGGCGGCAATGGACGCGGGCGAGACGGCGGGTGCGAGCCGCGCCATCGCCCGCTTGCGAGCTACAGCTCACGCCGATGTGGATGGAACTGTCTCATGGGAATCCGACGGGAGCACGCCTTTTAATGGCTGGGGAACGGCGGGGCGCATCGAGACGACCGCGCTGGCGTTGCAGGCACTGGCGAAATATTGCGGATTGCAGAATGCGGATTGCGGAGTAGAAAACTCTTCCCCGGCCAATCCGAAGTCGGAAATCCGCATTCCACAATTGATTGATCGTGCGCTGCTCTACCTGCTTCGCCAGAAGGATCGCTACGGCGTCTGGCATTCGACGCAAGCGACCATCAACGTACTCAATGCGATGATCGCGGTTTTATCGAAGCAAGAGACGGGCACATGGACGACGCTCGGAACGGGCGCGGGCGGGCAGGCCGAGATCATCATCAACGGGCGACCCGCTACTTCAGTCACCCTCCCGCCGGGTCGCCTGAATAATCCGATCATGATTGACATCTCGCCGTTTATCTCGACCGGCGACAATCAGATTTTGATTCGTCGTGGCGGCGCGTCGCAGTTGGCGTCGGCGCAGATGGTCTCAACCTTCTACGTGCCCTGGTCTGTCGCTCCGGCGGCGCACGGCACGAGCGCGACGAGCAACACACCGCGTCTCGCGGTGAGCTTCAGCAAAAATCAGTTGAGCATTAACGAAGAGGTGACGTGTAAGGTCGAAGCCTTTGGGCGGAACTATGGAGGAATGCTGCTGGGCGAAATCGGGCTGCCGCCGGGGGCAGACGTTGACCGAGCCTCGCTTGAACTGGCGGTGAAAAATTCCGGGTGGTATCTGAGCCGCTACGACGTGCTGCCGGATCGTCTCATCGTCTATCTCTGGCCGCGTTACGACGGAACCAAGTTTGAGTTCAAGTTTCGCCCGCGCTTCGGCCTGACAGCACAGACCGCCCCCTCGCTGCTCTACGACTACTACAACCCGGAAGCGCGCACAATCGTCGCGCCAACGAAGTTCGTGGTCAAGTAATATTTCGTAGGACAGACATTCCTGTCTGTCATTGAGCGCGGAGAGCGCGAATATTTATTCATTAGCGAATATTGATGAGCGTGCTGACGCACGCTAGACAGGCAGGAATGCCTGTCCTACAAGCAAACGTAATTCTGCAAGTGAGGAATCGGCGATGAGGCGAAAGACGCGTACATCGCAGCCGTCGGGGAGAAGTGCGGCGGTGAGCGCGTCGGTGATGACGAAAGCGCTGGAGCGTAAGCCTCTCTGCCAGCCGCTCTCGCGCGCGTCACGTGAGCTTAAAGAGTTAGGATCGATTCCGGCGGCGACGAGCATGGTGCGCGCACGGCGCAGGAATTCAGGCCAGTGTGAGACGACAGCCACGAGCGCATCCGGCGGCGGAAGCTCTCTGCCCTGCATCGAGTCTGGAACGGAACGCGCATGAAGCATCAGGCAAGTCGTGCCCGGAGGAAGCGCCGCCCGGACGCGCTCGCCTTCCTGTCCGTAGAACGCGACCGGCTGAGCGCCCGCGAGCATTGACGCATTATCGCAAACCTCCAGAGTCGCGCCTGAGACACGAAACGCGGTCGCCTCCCTGATCTCTGCCATGAGAATCTCACGCAGTTCTTTGTCCGACTCGATGACGAGAAAGTGGTCGGGCGGCTGCAATTTGAGCAGGCGCTTGATGTGCGTCTGAATCTCGCCGAGCGAGTAGCCATGCTCGCGCGCTGCCTGTAGAAACGCGTTGATTAGCTGATCAAGCTCAAGCCCCGCGTCTGCTGGCGCGTCGTTTCGCTGCTCGCGCACGTAGATGCCGCTGCCCCGGCGCAACTCGACCCAGCCGCGCTCGGCCAGATCGCGGTAGGCGGCGCTGACGGTGTTCGAGTGAATCTTGAAACGCCGCGCCAGTTCCCGCGTGCTGGGCAATTTCTGTCCCGGCTTCAAATCCCAACTGACGATGCCCAGCACAATCTGCGTCGCTAGTTGCTCGCGCACCGGAACTTCACTGTTTTTCGAGAGCCAGATTCGCATAACTAAACTAAAGATTAGCGGCGGGTGACGGTTATCTGACAACTTGTCTTGCCAAAAGGATCCGCTCCCCATAGCTCGACTACATAATCACCAACGGCCACTTTCTCCCCGATGTCCACCCATTGCCGCTGCTCTTTACTGTCCAGCTTGATAATCAGGTCTGCGTCCGCAGTTTCGCTTTTGCCGTCAACGTGCCACGAGCGCCGGACGCTTTTTAACTGAATGGTCAGGGCAGTATCTTTGACCCACACCTTTTCATCAGGGCTTAATTTGAAACGCTCGCCTATGCTTACTTCCCTGCCATCCGCCTTCAGTCCCTTTTCTGCTTGTCCGTTATTTGTCATTGCTCCGCAGCCCGATAGCAACAAAACAATGAAAGTGAAGGCGAAGGAAGTGTGGCACTTTTGAAATCTCATTCTCATAGCTGGCTGATTCCTCCATTGCGGGTAACGCGTTGCGAGGGGTCTGCTGGCGCGGGGATTATACGCTAACATGCCTGCATAGCGACGCCCCCGATGAAACTTAACAGGGCGAATTTGTAGACAAGTGATTGTCGCCTTGCTCTGTTCTGTGGTACACAGAACGTCAATTCGAGTCTGTTTATCCAATTGCCACGAACCGTGTAAGCTATCTTTCAGAGGAGTCAAGCTCAGGGGTTATGCCTTCCGTCACATCAAATATCGAATCTGTGCTTCATGAAGAACGCGTCTTTCCGCCGCCGGAAAGTTTCAGCCAGAGCGCGCATATCAAATCAATGGAGGAATTTGAGCAGCTTCGCGCCGAAGCTCACGCTGCGCCCGAAAGTTTCTGGGCGCGGATGGCTGAAGAGCTTCACTGGTTCAAGCGTTGGGACACGGTTTTAGAATGGAAACTACCGCACGCCAAATGGTTCGTCGGAGGCAAGACGAACGTTTCCTATAACTGCCTGGACCGTCATCTTCAAACCTGGCGACGCAACAAGGCCGCCATCATCTGGGAAGGCGAGCCGGGCGACCAACGCACGTTCACCTATCAACAACTTCACACGGAAGTCTGCCGCTTTGCCAATGTGCTGAAGCGTTCCGGCATTGAACGGGGCGACCGCGTGGCGCTCTACATGCCGCTCATTCCTGAACTGGCGATTGCCATGCTCGCGTGCGCGCGTCTTGGCGCAACGCATTCCATCATCTTCGGCGGGTTCTCCTCCACAGCCTTGATTGATCGCATCAACGACGCGGGCTGCAAAATGGTCGTGACGGCTGATGGCGGCTGGCGGCGTGGCGCGGAAGTAAAATTAAAGCCCGCCGTTGACGAAGCCTTGAAAGAGACGCCGAGCGTCAAGGGCTGCATCGTCGTCCGAAGAACGGGCACGAAGATTCACATGCAGGCGGGCCGAGATTACTGGTGGCATGAATTGATGGAGACGGTTGACGCGAATTGTCCGGCGGAAGAACTCGACAGCGAGCACCCGCTCTACATCCTCTACACTTCGGGCACGACCGGCAAGCCAAAAGGCATCCTGCACACGACCGCAGGTTATCTACTGCAATGCCACCTGACCTCGAAGTGGGTCTTCGATCTTAAGGATGAAGATATTTACTGGTGTACGGCGGACATCGGCTGGGTGACGGGTCACTCTTACGTCGTCTACGGGCCGCTCTCGAATGGCGCGACTGTCTTGATGTACGAAGGTGCGCCGAACCATCCTGAGCCGGATCGTTTCTGGAGCATCATCGAGCGCCACCGCGTCAACATCTTCTACACAGCCCCGACCGCCATCCGTGCCTTCATCAAATGGGGCGAGCATTGGCCGCTCAAACATGATTTGTCTTCCTTGAGATTGCTCGGAACTGTCGGCGAGCCGATTAATCCTGAAGCGTGGATGTGGTACAGAGAAATTATCGGCAAGGCTCGCTGCCCCATCGTTGATACGTGGTGGCAGACGGAGACGGGCGCGATCATGATTGCGCCGCTGCCGGGGGCGACGCCGACCAAGCCCGGCTCGGCGACGAAGCCTCTGCCCGGTATCGAAGTTGACGTGATGACGCGCGACGGGAAATCTGTCGGCGAAGCTGAAGGCGGCTATCTCGTCATCAAGCGTCCGTGGCCTTCGATGCTGCGAACAATCTGGGGAGACGACGAGCGTTACCGCAAGCAATACTGGTCTGAGATAGAAGGAGTTTACTTCGCGGGCGACGGCGCGCGGCGCGACCGGGATGGCTACTTCTGGATTATGGGTCGCGTTGACGATGTAATTAATGTTAGTGGACACAGGCTCGGGACAGCCGAAATCGAGAGCGCGCTCGTCTCACACGAAGCGGTCGCGGAGGCGGCGGTGGTGGCGCGTCCGGATGAGATTAAAGGCTCTGGTATAGTCGCCTTCGTCACGCTCGAAGGCACACACAAAGCGTCGGACGCGCTCAAGGAAGAGTTGCGCCGCCACGTCACCAAAGAGATCGGCGCGCTCGCGCGTCCCGACGAGATACGCTTTTCGGATCAGCTTCCGAAGACCCGCTCAGGCAAGATCATGCGCCGCCTCTTACGCGAAATCGCCACTGGCGGACTGGTCGCAGGCGACGTGACAACACTCGAAGACGTTTCTGTCTTGGAGAAACTGCGTGCGGAAGAAGAATAAGGCAGTGATAAGTAATAAGTGATAGGTGATAAGAGAAAGCTCTTTCCTATCACCTATCACTTATCACCTATCACGGTTTTTAGGAGTTCAAAATGGCCCGACAATTTAGCCAAGAGCAACGGACTGGCGCGCGCTATCTGGCATCGCTGCTGGTGCGCGCCGAGTGGGACACGGAACAAGGCAAGCACGTCGTCGCCGAAGGCACGACCGAAAATGTCGGTCCCGAAGGGGCGCTCATACACTTGCAGCGAGAGTTGCCAGATGTCGGCAGCCGCGTGCAATTGATGGTGCTCAACGAAGAGGGACAAAAGCTGCAAGTCGTGACAGAGGTCTTGCGACTTGAGCGCAATGCTGCCCATCCGCTCGCCGCGCTCCAGCTTCTGGACGCGACCGAAGAATGGCGCGGCCTTGTCTGGGAGCCTGCTGCACCTCGCGTCACTCAGCCCGAACAGGAGGAGGAAGATGAGGAAGCAGAGGATGAGGAAGTAACACATTGATAAGGAAAAAGGAAAAAGGAAAAAGGAAGACGGAGGCCACATTTAATTAAAAAGTGGTTTCAGCATCACTTTTGCCTTTTACCTTTTTCCTTTCCCTTAAAGGAGATTGCTATGTTTGACGCTCAGCATCAATCTGTTGACTTGTCCCATGAGCGGCGCAGGTATCCGCGTTATCCTGTCATGGAGCGTGTGAAGCTGGCGGTTGAAGATGAGAGCGCCGGTGAAACTATCGGCATCGGCGAGGCGGCTGACATCAGCCTCGGCGGGCTGCGTGTGCGCTACTTGCCGAAGAACACGGCGGTGAGCGCCGGAGATAAGCTCGGACTCCTGTTGATAGACGAGGAACAGGCATTGTCTTTACGTGGCGAAGTAGTCCATCATGGCACGTCCGATAGCTTCGGCGTAGAGTTCCGCGATTTGTCGTCGACAGAGCAGCAGGAGATCAATCACTTACTCGAACGCCTGCACCTCTAACACCGGGAAACCATTGAAACTCAGAAAAGATAAAAAAGAGAAGCAAGAGAAACTGGACGCTCAACAGGTCGCTGAAACTGCGGCAGTCGCGGCAGCAGAAGCATCCTGGCCGCAGACGCGCGCCATCCTGCGCGTCATCGTCATCATCCTGCTGGTCGCGGCCATGATTTGGGTGCTGTACAGGATCGAAGGCGTGATCCTGCTCATCGTCCTCTCGATTTTCTTCGCTTACCTGATCGCGCCGCTCGTCGAGTTCGTGCGTCGCCCCTTCCATGTGCGCGGGCGCGAAACCATCATGCCGCGCGTTGCCGCGCTGGCGATTGTTTACGTCGTCATCTTCGGCTCGTTGATTCTCGCGCTCTGGCTCTTGCTGCCGCGATTGAGCAAACAGATCAAAGCATTTTCTGATGCCAGCACACAGTTTCAGACCAACGCCGAAGGGCGCGTCAAACTCCTGAATGATTTCTGCCGCCGGAATGAAATTTCGGAGAACGTCTGCGACGCTCTTAACAACGCCGCGACGGGCGGGATCGCAGCGCTCAAAAAGTCTATCGCCACAGACCTGCCGAATCTAGTGGTTGTGATACTCGGCTACGTCCCGTGGCTGATTCTGATTCCGATCCTTTCGTTCTTCCTGCTGAAAGATGCGGACAGTTTTCGCCGCTCCGCGCTCCAGATGCTCCCGAGCGGGCGCTGGCGCTGGCGCGGCGACGAATTCTTTCAGGATGTTAACAGCGCGCTCGCCGCTTATATCCGCGCGCAGTTGACTGCCTGCCTGATCATCGGAACAGTTTGCACGCTCGGCTTTATTGTTCTCGGCGTGCCGTTTCCGCTCGTGCTGGGCGTGATCGCAGGCATGTTGGAATTCATTCCGCTGGTCGGGCCGGTGGTGGTGGCGGGCATCGCGCTGCTGGTCACGACTTTTAGTCCAGACACCTCTGGCTATACTGCGCTTTGGGTGCTTTTGTTTCTGGGCGTCTTACGCATCGTTCACGATTACGTTGTTTATCCGCGACTGGTCGGGCAAGGCGTTCATCTGCATCCGCTGGCGGTGATTCTGGCGATCTTGACGGGTCACGAGCTGGCGGGCGTGGCCGGAATTTTCCTGTCAATTCCAGTGATCGCCATCGCCACCGTCAGCTATCGCCACTGGCTTGAACATAGAGGCAGCGAAGGATTGGTGGCGGAGATTTTGCAGCCCGTCGAAGAGGTCATCGCCGCGCCCGCAGAATTAGACGGCGAAATTCACGTTACTCAGCCGCAATCCGCCCACCCTGAGACACGCAGGCAAGAAACACATCCGACCGCCGAAACAACGCCTGATGAGATGCGCCGCGCCCGACCAGACCTCACCACCGGCGAACTCAAAATGCCCAGACTGGATTAAGAGAAGTGATAGGTGATGGGTGATAAGTGATAGGTAAGAGCGTTTCTCTTATCACTTATCACCCATCACTGCTTTTCCATCATTTCGATGAAGCGTTTGAAGTGATGCTCGGCGTCGTGTGGGCCGGGGGCGGCTTCAGGGTGATATTGAACGGAGAAGATGGGAAGCGTCCTATGGCGCATGCCTTCCACACAGTTGTCGTTGAGATTGATGTGCGTGACTTCGATCTCTGCGGGAAGCGTTGCGGCCTCGACAGCGAAGCCGTGATTGTGTGAGGTGATTTCGATCGAGCCTTTTTGTAAATCCTTCACGGGCTGATTGCCGCCGCGATGACCAAACTGCAATTTGTAAGTTGTCCCGCCAAACGCGCGCCCCAGTAGTTGGTGCCCGAAGCAGATGCCGAACGTGGGCACGCCCGACTCCGCCACACGACGGACTTCCTCCACCACCTTTGTCATCGAAGCCGGATCGCCCGGCCCGTTCGAGAGATAGATTCCGTCGGGCTTTAAGTTGATGACTTCAGCCGCAGGCGTGCTGGCAGGCACGACCGTGACGCGGCAATTCATGCGCGCGAGTTCGTTCAAGGAATTTAGCTTGACGCCGAAATCGTAGCAGACGACGTGAAAACGTTCTTCACCTTCGGCGGGAATTTCGTAAGGCCGCTCGCAGGTGACGACGCTCGCCAGTTCCCTGTTCTCCATCGCTGGCGATTGCCGGGCTTTTTCAACCAGACTCGCTTCATCAAGATCAACGGTTGAAAGGCAGGCTCGCATCGCTCCCTTGTCGCGGATGTGGCGAACCAGAGCGCGAGTGTCAAGACCTTCGATGGCGACGATTTGCCAGCGCTTCAGGTAAGCATCCAGAGTCTCTTCCGCGCGCCAGTTTGACGCCACCCGGCTCGCTTCACGCACGACGAAGCCTTGGACCCAGGGGCGCGATGATTCCGCATCCTTGCTCGTCACGCCGTAATTGCCAATCAGCGGATACGTCATGCAGACGATCTGCCCGGCGTAGGACGGGTCGGTCAGAATCTCCTGGTAGCCGGACATCGAAGTGTTAAAGACCATCTCGCCGCACGTCTCGCCTTCCGCCCCCCATGAGCGTCCACGAAACGTGCGCCCATCTTCGAGCGCGAGCAATGCCGGTTTTGAATCGTTGAGAGCCATTATTGACTTCCTGCGCCAGCGTTTGATGTGGTTGAGGAGCTTTGGGGTCGCCGTTGGGCGACGTTCGACAGGTGCGAGGCGACAACTTGCCAGCGTCCCCCGCGCTTGACGTAAGTGTCCGTGTAGCGGTTCTGCTCCTTCGCCGTTTTACCATCGCGCACATATTCTGTGACGACGCGCCCTATCAGAATCACCACCGTGTCGCCGTAAGCACGCGATTGCACATCTTCCGTATAAAACTTGAGAGCAGGGTTGGCGGGATTACGCGGCGCTTTAATCGAACTGAGTATTTGCGGCTTGGTCTGCATCGAGCCGTCTGGAAACGTGATCGTAAAATCATCCGCGACAATTGCGTCCATCGCTTTCACGTCATTTTGTTCATAAGCATCAAGCCACGCACGCTCTAATTTTCGTACTTCCTGTTTGGCCTGACTCGCCTGTGGGATTTGCGAACCTCTCGATTGATTAACGGGAAAAGTCAGCGCCGCAACCAGAATCATAAAGAGGACGGTGTGTCTCATGTTTTAACCTCCGCTCGGCTGCAAACCCTTCAGCAGCCTGACTATTTATTCCTGCCTGTAATGCTTTAATTGCTGCTCCCAAACTCGCTAAGGATTGATTGCGAAAGTATAGGTGATAACCCCCCACGTCTTAAATACCCTTCCGCCAACTATTGCCGGTTTGAACTTGGCTCTGTATGCCGCCTGGACGGAGGTGTCTCGCAGCAAAGCGGGGCCATTCAAGGCTCGCGCCGAGATTACTTTACCCTTCTCGTCAACTAACACTTCGACTTGAACTCTGCCCGTAGCGCGTTCAGCTTTGGCCCGCGCAGGATAACTCGGAGGTGGCAATTCAGTCGCTTTGCCGCCGAGGCACTCACCCGGCAAGAAGATCTTATCAAGCTCATCGCCCTTTTCTTTAAGGATGAGGCTGAAAGCGCGTGTTTCCGTCGAATCAGCTTCCGGATTTTTATTCCGGCACATGGCGCAAGAATAACGTAATAATAGTAGAGCGTCATCCAGATTGTTAAAGCCTGAAATTCGGTCTTTGATCGCAACGGCACGCTGGTACAACGGCTCGGCCTTGCCGTAATCGCGCCTGGTGTCATACAAAACAGCAAGCTCGTAAAGAGGGCGAAAGACGTTTGGGCTGTCAATGCTTGACAGCTTTTCCTCAATTGACAAGGCTCGTTGATGAAAGCTTATCGCGTCGTCATACTTCTCTTTCTTGGCGTAGATAGTGGAGACATCGTAAAGCGCATCGGCGTATGGGAGAGAATTTTCGCCTTCTACTTTGCCTATGATTTCCAGCTTTTGTTTAGCCAGTGACAATGCTTCGTCATACTTGCCCTTCTGATACATCTCGCTCATGGAAGCGGTCAGTTGTTTGGCTCTGGCTAATTCCGGGTTTTCCGATTGAGGGGACGAACCGGCGTTTGTTTGAGCGTTGACGGCAGGCATAAGAACCAGACACATGGTTAGGATTAGCAGGATTCTCATCATCTGAAAATCTCCTTGTATCGAGTTTTGTGCCGAGTATAGTCGCCGACGGCGCGCGTCGGAAGCCTGATTATTGGTTATGCCTGCGATCGTAAGAATTGTTGCGCCTCGTTGAGCCAGCGTTTCTCCGTGCGATACTTGTAGGCGGGCGCGGTCTTGACGGCTTCGATGCAGGCTTGCATGGAACTGGCTGCTTCACGCTGGCGGCCCAATCCGGCGAGAGCGCGTCCCATCAGGTACAATCCCTGCGGGTCTAAGTTGCGATTCTCCAGAAAACGTTCGAGGGCTTCGCGCGCGTCTTCAAACTGCCCTGCGGCGAGATAAGTCGCCCCGATCTCACGCCAGATTTCGTGCAGCGAGTGCAGTGGATCGCGCTCGACGACCTCGCTGAAATGCTTAATCGCATCAGGCAGCCGCCCTTGCTCGCGCGCAATCCGTCCGAGTTGATAGTGAGAGTCCACTTCGTCCGTGTCTATCTCGATGGCGCGCTCGAAACGTAGCCGCGCGGCGTCCAGTTCACCGCGCTGCTGGTGAATCAAGCCCAGATTGTAGTGAGCGGAAGCGTCAGCCGGATTGAGTGTCGCCGCTTCCAGATTCTGCTTGAACGAAGCGCGGGCGCGTTGCCCCTGCGACACATCTGCGAAGTAGCCACGAAGGAGGATAAAGAGCAGGATCACCAGGAAGGGTGAACCCATCACCGTTCCGAAAATCGGCATCAGCACGAGGCTGGCAACGAGCGTGAAGACGCCGCCCGACAGGACAACCACCAGCGAGCGCCAGATTGAGAGCCGGAACACTTCACGCACCGCCAGGACAGTCCAAAACGCGAAGAGCGGCAAGAGCAACATCACGGCGAAAGAAAGCGACTGGGTGAGTGGTCGCGCGAGCAGCGAAGCCATCTCCGGCCCATACTCGCCTTGCTGCAAGGACACCTCAAGCTGCTTGTTGAATTGGGCGATGAACTCCGCCTCAAAACCCGTCACCCTCGCAAGCCATGCCAGCGGGAGCGCGGCAAGATTGGCCGCCGTCAAGGCGTAGAAAGTGGTCGAAGCGAGCGACGCATACTCTTGCTTGATGACCAGCCCGAGGCTCGCGCGCCGCTCAAACCAATTAGAGATTAGTGCCATCACCGGCACGAAAAGGACTGCGATTAAGAGGAACGGCAGGAAGGAGCTATACAGGAGACTGAAAACGAGTGACGGCCCACGCAGCGCAAACGCCGGATTGATAAATTGCCACAACGTATAGGTGACGTAGCCGGTTTGCGCCAGCAAAGCAAGCAGCATCGCTGGCCCCAGCGGAGAACGGTCGCGGACCTCGCTCATGCCGCGCGCAGGCGCATAGAACATCATCAACAGAGGCCGCAACCAGTTAGTCATCTCTTCTATAAAACTCGCGCTTCAAATATCTGGAGCCACACGTCATCACTGCTTATTGCTCGTCGTCCGCATCACCAATCCCGGACCTGTTCGTCGGAGTCGGTGCGGGGACGTTGCTTTCGGACTCATGCGAGATAAAGCTGGCGCTGCCCAGCGGCCAGTAACGAAAGAGCGCCTTGCCGTAAATATATTTTTCCGGCACGAGTCCCCAGTAGCGCGAGTCGCTCGAAGCGTCGCGGTTGTCGCCCATCACGAAGTAGTAGTGCGGCTTGACCGCCACCGGCGCATGATTGGCACGCGAGAGATTGCGCTGCGGGTCAAGGTACGGCTCTTCCAACAACTGCTCGCGCCCCTCCGACCTGATATAGATGCGCCCATCGCGTATCTCGATTGTCTCGCCGGGCAGCCCGATGATGCGCTTGATGTAGCTCTTTGACGGGTCGTCCGGAAACCAGAAGACCACGATGTCGCCGCGCTGAAGCTCGGGCAACCCGTAATAGATCAGCTTGTTGACGAAAATTCTTTCGCCGTCGTGCAGGCGCGGCAGCATCGAAGTGCCTTCGACTTTGACGGGCTGAACGACGAAGACGACCAGGAGCGCCGCGAACATCAAAGCGAATAGGAGGTCGCGCAGGAGCAGACGCGATTCCGCCCAGAGGCTATGACGCGCCACGTCTCGCGCCCGCTGCACTTCAATATCTTTATCGTCTTCGATGGCGACGCTGCCAAAGAGCGGCGTGCGGCGTTTCCTGATTCCAAACATAGGCGAAAAGCAGGAGTCAGAATTCAGAAGCCGGAAGTCATAAGGAAAAGCATCTATAATTTATTCAACCAGCTTCATCGTTTACTCAACTGGAGGTTAGCTGCGTGCGGCAAGCTTTGTCAAAGGGAAATAGTGGTCAGTGGTCAGCGGTCAGTAGTCAGTAAGAACAAGCGACGAGAGGCGCGGCGCTTTTGCATTTAACTGGCTACTGACTACTGACCACTGACTACTGTCTTTATCCTTGACAGTCTTCGCGGCGCGTCTCTATCATCGCCTGAGACAGGGTGCCGCCCGAAGAGATCAATTACATTTGAGAGGCATTTGAAAGAGGGAGACCGCAAGCCGTGATTAAACTAGACATCGTAAACCGTGTGGCAGATCGCACGGGTGTTCCCAAGATGAAGGCCGAACAAGCTGTGGATGCTCTCTTTCATTCGATGAAAGAGGCGCTGATGCGTGGCGAGAGAATCGAATTGCGCGGCTTCGGCGTCTTCGTCGTCAAACCGCGCAAGCGCGGCGTGGGGCGCAACCCGCGCACAGGCGAAGAGGTCGCCATTCCCTCCGGCAAGACCATCCGCTTCAAACCCGGCAAGGAGCTACAGGCGCACGAAGAAGGCGGCGACGGCTCAAGCCCGGCCAGCGACACCGGCACACGCCTGCCCGACTCAACGTACTAAAACAGTGGTCAGTGGTCAGTAGTCAGTGGTCAGTTAAAAACCAAACGCTTTTGTTCTTAACAGACCACCGACTACTGACCACTGACCACTTTCCTTATGTCTGAATCAATCCAAGCCATACCGCCGTTTATTGATTCGCCCGTGCCGGATGCGCGGCGCAGGGTTGCGCGTCCGAGTGCGCGGGAGTGGAGAAAGCACGCAACATTTTTTCTCCTGACCGTGTTGACGACCACGTTTGCGGGCATCATGCTCGTCAGCGAAACAGTCCCTGACCCGGTCATGCGCTCACCTGTCGGGCTGCTCGATTACGTTCTCTACATCCCTGAATTTTATGTGAAGGCGGTGGCGGGTTATGTCCTGCACGCTTTCGCTCACCCACAGCTTCTCGCGCAGGGCGGGATGTTTTCGGGCGCGCTCCTTGCCATCCTGACGGCGCACGAGGCCGGGCACTACATCGCCTGCCGACGCTACGGTGTGGACGCGACGTTGCCTTTCTTCATCCCCGCACCGCCGCTCTTTCTGGCAGGCACGTTCGGCGCATTCATCAAGATTAAATCGCCCATTCCGACGCGTCGCGCGCTCTTTGACATCGGCGTGGCCGGGCCGCTCGCGGGCTTCGTCGTCGCTTTGCCCATCGCCGTCATCGGCATCCTGACGGCGCATCCCGCACCGCCGCAACTCGCAATCGAATCGGAGCAGCAAACGGCAATCATCTTTGGCGACCCGCTGCTTCTACAGCTAATCGCGCGCATGTTCGGCGCAAGCCTCAATATTCAGATCAATCCATTTTATTTCGCCGCGTGGATCGGGCTGCTCGTGACGAGTCTTAATCTGATGCCGGTGGGTCAACTCGATGGCGGGCACGCGACGTATTCGCTGTTCGGCAAGCGCCTGCACAGTTGGCTCGGTCGTATCGCGTTTGTCCTGATGTCTACTTTGGCTATTCTTGGATGGGTGTGGTACAGCAGTCCGAGCGGTTTCCTCTACGCGGTGCTGCTCGCCGTCATCCTGCGCGTCCGGCATCCGCAGGTGATAGACGAGAGCGAGCCGCTTGATCGCCCGCGCGTTATCGTGGCGATTCTCACGCTGCTGGTCTTCGTTCTTTCGTTCCTGCCATTCCCGATTAAGATTTACTAAAGGCGGGGGTTTTGTAACTCTCTTTTCAATCCTGACAATTGGATGTATGGCAGGCTGTGAGCCTGCCGGGCGCGAGGAATTGGCGGCAGGCCGACAGCCTGCCGTACACCGATTCGCAATCAGAATCGCAGTCCCGGCCTTAGACCACTGCTGTCAGGTCTCGCTTTAGCGCAACGATGACGGCGGGCTGGGCGGCATTGGTGCGTCCCGGTGTGGCGCAGGCGGTGGCGGTGGCGGCAGTTCGCTCAGCGCGGGCACTCCGCATTTATCATGTTTGCGATAGACACGGGGCATGTCGGCAGACTCAGGCTGCGCGTACAATCCGCGACGAGAGCCGTCGCGCTGATAACGGTAATATCGCTCGCCTGAAGAACGCTGGAAAGGATTGAACCCGCCGAGCGCCCACGCAGCGCTAATGCCGATCAGAAACGCGAGTAGGCCGACAGCGAGACGGAGAATGAAGCGTCTGGTTACTGTGCACATGATGTTCCTTCCTTTCCAAACAAAGATGCCTGTCCGGGGCGTATGGTTTGTTCACCCGAAGAAGAAAATAGCCGCCATCATGATTGTCAGCAGGAGGCCGACAACCGTTGCTTTTTTAATCAATTGCTCATTGTCACCCATTGCTCTTGCTACTCCACCCGCTTTTTACTCTGTTTCTACCCTTCCGGAGTTCTCAGTTAGCGCCCTACTCGTAGCTGGACTATTTGCCACCGCCCATCTCTCTTCTCATATTGGCGGGTGAATCTGTACTCAGGGCTGACAACTCTCACATCGTCATGGAAGCTCACAGTATAAGCCTTTCCTGTGGCTGTCGCACGGTTACCGTTGACTTCGATTTGTACGTTACTTGTATTGATGGCTTCAAAACCGAAATCAGGACTCTCTAACAGAGCCAACCTTTGAGCTTTGGTTTCGATTCTTCGATGAGTTCCGAAAGTGAACTCGTCAGCCAGAATGCTATCCAGGGCTGCGCTATCCCGGTTCAAATGAGCCTGAATGTATTCGCGCTCAACTTGCAGGATTTCCTGTTCGACCTTGCCGTTCGAGACAGCATTGAAGCGCGACCCCTGTAAGAGTGTTGAGGAAATAAGCCCTACGGCGAAGGTCAGAAGGGCGACAACGAGACGAACAGCATAGTGTTTCATGTTCTTTATTCCCCTGTATAAGCGTACGAGCTAGATTATTACGGAACTCGCCTTCTCAAATCCATGCGTCACGCCGCGTTCCCGGCAGGCAGCAAACCGCGAATTTCGCGGACGACGCGCGCGACATCTTCCTGCCCGGCCAGCGCAATCATAAAGAATTTGTAGCCCTGATAAAAGCAAAGTACGCCGTTAGCGAAAAGCCAGATGCCGTCGAGCAAGGGATTGCCGCCCAGTATCCAGCTAATGGGAGCACCCGTAATCGCTCCGGGTTGAAAAATCTGCGCCCACATCGCCACGCCAGCCGCGCAACTGAACGCTCCCAGCAGCGGCGCACCCACATATTTGACTACTTTGCGCTCGAACTCGACGCGCTTCTGCTCGGCTTCGGTCAACTCACCATTCTTGACGAGCGTCTCGCGTTCGCGCAGGTAGCCGTCAAACTTCTCGCCGATTTTACGCAGGCCGTAAACGGGGAGCGCAGAATGCGTGAACCAGTGTGGGTGCGCGCCCAGCAGCACGCCGTCCAGACTGGGGAACGACGCTCCGAGCCGTGCGCCCGCGACCACAGAGAAAGTGACGAACGCGGCCTTGCCCGGATTCTCTTTGATCCACGAGCGCGCCTTGAGCACGGTAGCGGTCGAAGCGACGGAAGCTCTTGTGAAACGCGCTCCGGCGCGGGCTGTGCGCGAGGCTTTCTCGTAATAATATTTCGCCCCGTCAAAAACCTCACCGGCTTTCTCTCCGGCTACTCCGGCGACATTGCGAACGACCTCGCCAGCATCACGCGCCCGGCGCGCTGCTTCTTCGGCGGCGCGGTGCGCGTGCTCCCGCACGTCGTACTCTTCGCTTAAACGCTCAGCTTCGGCACGCACACGCTCGGCTCCACCGGCCAGCGTCTCCGCGCCACGCTTCGCAGCATCCTGAGCAACGCGCGCTCCCTCTTCGACGCGCTCCTTGATACCAAACTTTTCATCAAGTTCGCGCGCCTTGCGCCTCGCCGCCCGCTGCCACTCATCCAATTTATCTTTGTAGTCGGACATCAATACCTCCGTAGGAGACAGAAGACAGGAGTCAAAAGTCAGAATAATAAGGCGGAAACCGTTTTCTTCTGATTTTTCTTCTTCTGACTTCTATTCTGTCTCCTGACTCCTGCTCTTCCAGTTATACGTCGAGCGTCGGCTGGCGGTTCGCTTCGATTGGTGTGCCGCGTTCGACGCGGTTGCGCCCGCCGCGCTTGGCTTCGTAGAGCGCAGCGTCCGCCACTCCAATCAACTCGCGCCCTGTCGCCGCGCAGAGCGGAAATTCCGCCACGCCGAAACTCGCCGTAATCCCCCCGACGTTTGGAATCTCCATCTCACTGATTGCGATGCGTAAACGCTCTGCCACGTCCAGGCCGCCATCGAAATCCGTCTCAGGCAGGATGACCGCAAACTCTTCGCCGCCGATGCGCGCCGCCAAATCTATCCCGCGCGTTCCGGCTTGAAGCGTCAGTGACAAGCGGCGGATGGCTTCATCTCCGGCATCATGCCCGTGAGTGTCGTTGACCTGCTTGAAACTGTCTATGTCCAAGAGGAGTAGACAAAAGGGGCGGCTGTAGCGCAACGTGCGCGAAACTTCACGCTCCAATTGCCGCTCGAAGCGGCGACGATTGGCCAGCCCCGTCAGGTGATCTGTGAAAGCCTCTTCCTCACAGGTGTCCAGATAGCGTTTGAAATCAAGGAGCGTGCGCGCCCGCGCCAGCAGCAAATCAATGTCCGTCGGGTCTGTGATGTAGCCGAGCGCGCCGACCTCCGAGCCGCGCCTTAAGTCCTGCGCGTCGTTTCGCGCCGCAGTTTGAATGATGATGGGCAGAAACCGGGTCAGCGGGTTCGCGCGAATCCGCCGCGCCAGTTCATACCCGTCCATCTTCGGCATCATCACGTCTGTGATAATCAAATCGGGCTGATAAGCTTCGACCGCCGCCAACCCTTCTTCTCCGTCATTTGCAGTCCGAACTTCGTAGCCAGCCATTTGCAGGGCGACGGTCAGGAGCATGCGCTTGTCCGGGTCGTCGTCAACGACGAGAACACTGAATTTTCCTATCATAAATCGCTTTTTCGCTGTATAAGGATAGTGCTTGCGTGCTTTTCTTCTTCGTGATAGAGTGTCGCTTCTTCAGTTGTTGTCCGTGACTATACGGTTTGAAAGCTGCCCTTCTTCAAGCAAACCCGAACAGGAACTGAAAAGCGCTTTGCCTCGCGCTACTACCAGAGGGTCGATACTCCTTACCAAATTTCCGAATAGTCCGAGTAAAAATCTTTTCCAGTTAGTCATCATCGTGAACAAGGTACGGGAACGAAGGCTGAAAGTAAACGCCAACCTCTGCGCTTCACAAGAAAGCATAAGGAACTAACCCCCGATGTTACAAAAACGCGCCTGCGACCTGACTGCCCAGGATCGCGCCGAAATCATCAGTGAATCGGACTTTGGCGTCCACCTGAGTGATGATTTATTAGCCCGTCTCGCGGCAAAGTCTCTTGCGATTGATTATCGTCGTCGCCGTTTCGTTTACCGCGCCGGTGATCCGGCTGACGCTCTTTACGTCATCGCGCCCCGTGGCCGTGTCAAGCTGTGCCGCGTCGAAGGCGCAACGGGGCGCGAAGCCGTGATAGACATTTTACCGGAAGGCTCACTTTTCGGAGAGTCGGCGCTCTACGCTGCCGGGTCGCGCGAAAAATGCGCCGTCGCTTACGAGAATTCGCGGCTGCTGCGAATCCCGATGGGGGATTTTAAGGAGGCAATGGGGGAAAGTCGCGAGCTTTATGATTACACCTTCCGTCTCATTGGTCAACGCCTTGCCCGCGCCGAACGGCTGATGGCAGACTTTGCGCTCGACGCCATCCCGGCACGCCTCGAAAAGCTCCTGCTCGAATTCTCCAAACGCTACGGCATCAACGAAACTAACGGCGTGCTCATTGATATTCCACTGCCGCACCGCGAAATCGCCTCTATCGTCGGCTCGACGCGCGAGAGCGTGACCGTGCGCTTGAACGCCATGCGTCGTGACGGTATTATCGAGTTCGTCAATCGAAAAATTCTCATCAAGCGCCCGGAATCGCTCGTAACTGCATGAAGAAGTGTCCGAACTGTGGCAAACCCGCTGAATGGCAAGATAATCCGCACCGCCCTTTCTGTTCCGAACGCTGCAAGCTGATAGACTTTGGCCGCTGGGCTAACGAAGAATATCGTGTGCCCGCCGAACCCGCGCCCGATGCTGAAAGCGAAGAAACGCACGTCGAGGCGGAAGAGGGTCACTAAGAATTTTCTGGCCAACTATTTCAGGATAAGAAATGACTAAAGCGGAAATTGAGCAATACATAGAAGAAGACCTAAAATCGTTAGACATCAATTTATCGGTGAAATCTATAGAACATGATGGGGCAGGGGCGTGGAGCATTTCCATGAAATGTCCGCGTTGCGGTAACGTTGATTTTACCGTCCAGCAATATGGGGATTCGCCTATAAAGCAACAAATCCAGAGCCATCTTAAAACCCATGCAGTGACACACTAATTAGCCCTCGCCTTCACTCGCACCTCTATCCCCTGAAGCCCCTCCCCTGTTAGAATGCTCAAACAATTTTCTCGAAGCCGGGAGTAAGTCAAGAAATGCTGTCTGTTTTTTCAAGTTGCGCGCTTCGCTTACGGGTCGGATTAACAATCGGCGCGCTCGCGTTTCTAATGAGTTTTGCGGCGTGTGGCGGGCCTGCGCCGGTTGAAGTCAGCAGATCGGAGACGCCGAAGGGCAGGACGCCGCCACGCACATCGCTTCCGATGCCGCCTACGACCGCCAGCAACGGTCAACCCAACGCGCAGATGTTTACGCTGCTCGATAATCAACAGGTGAAGCTTTCCGACTATCTGGGGAAAGTCGTGGTGCTGGATTTCTGGGCGACGTATTGTGCGCCGTGTCTGGAAGAAGCGCCGCATCTGGACGCGCTGCAAAGACGCTTCGGCACGCAGGGCTTAGAGGTCATCGGCCTCAACGTCGGCGGGCCTGACGACCGCCCCAAGATTCCTGAGTTTGCCGAACGTCTGAAGATCAAGTACACGCTCGGCATTCCCGAACCTGAGATGACGAACCTGTACATGGGCGGCGACAGCCGCATTCCACAAACAATCGTCTTTGACCGCAAAGGCCGCATCGTCAAACATTTTGTCGGCTACGACCAAACCGCCTCGGCAGAGCTTGAACGCACGATTGAAAAGACAGTGATAGGTGATGAGTGATAGGTGATAAGAGAAACGCCTTCATCCCATCACCTATCACTCATCACCTATCACTGACCTTATGCCTCGTGACATCCCCGTTGGAAATGGCTCGTTGCTCGTCACCTTTGACGAGTTGTATCAAATCCGCGACATCTATTTTCCCTACGTCGGTAAAGAGAATCATTCGGAAGGCCATCCCTTCCGCTTCGGCGTCTGGGTTGACGGCGAATTCGCGTGGGTCAGCGATAAAGGCTGGACGCGCGAGTTGAATTATCTTGATGAAACGCTCGTCACGGATGTGCGCCTCGTCAACCAGAAACTCAATGTCGAGCTGGTCTCAAACGATGCGGTTGATCCGCACGAAAACGTCTTCGTTCGTCGCCTCAAGCTCAGAAATACCGGCGACACCCGGCGCGAGTTTCGTCTCTTCTTTCATCAGGACTTTTACATCTCGGAATCCGAAGTCGGCGACACCGTTTACTTCGATCCCGAAACACAGGCGCTGATTCATTACAAAGGCCAGCGATACTTTCTCATCTCCACAGACGCACCCACAGGGGTGGAAACGTTTGCGACCGGAAGAAAAGCATTCAAGGGCGCGGAAGGCACGTGGCGCGATGCCGAAGACGGTAGTTTGAGCGAAACCGCGATCACGGAAGGCTCCGTTGATTCGACCATCGGGCGCACACTCTCCGTCGAAGCAGGCGAAGCGGTCGAGATTTTCTACTGGATCGCGGTCGGCAAATCATATGACGAAGTGGCGAAACTGAATAGACTCGTGCATGAGCGCCAGCCGCACAATTTGATAGAGCGCACGAATAATTACTGGCGCGCATGGGTCAACAAGAACGAGACGGACTTCGGCAATCTGCCGCCGGAAGTAGTTCGCCTTTACAAGCGTTCGCTCCTTGTCGTCCGCACGCAGATTGATTCGGGGGGCGCAATCCTCGCGGCCAACGATTCCGACGTGACACTGCGCGCAACCGATCACTACAGCTATCTCTGGCCGCGCGACGGCGCGCTCGTCGCCTATGCGCTCGACCTCGCGGGCCACAGCAACCTGCCGCGCTCGTTCTTCGATCTCTGCGGAAGAATCATCACGCCCGAAGGATATTTTTTGCAAAAGTACAACCCGGACGGCTCCGTCGCTTCGGGCTGGCACGCTTCGTGGGACCCGCACACGAAACGGCGTCTCGTGCCGATTCAAGAGGATGAAACGGCGCTCGTGCTGTGGGCTTTGTGGCATCACTACGACGAATTCCGCGACATAGAATTTGCCAGCCGTCTCTACCGTCAATTGATTACACGCGCTGCGGATTTTCTCGTGAGCTTTCGTGATGAGAAAACTGGTCTGCCCCAGCCCTCCTGGAATCTGTGGGAAGACCGTCGCGCCGTGCATACTTTCACCTGCGCGACGGTCGTCGGCGGACTGCGCGCGGCAGCAAACTTTGCCACGTTGTTTGGAGAGCCGGAGTTGGCGAAAAAGTATGAGCGTGCGGCGCAGGAAGTCTGCGACGGAATGCGGGCGCATCTCTATCGTCCTAAACTTAATCGCTTCGCCCGCTCAATCATGCCCGTCGAAGGTGGCGGCTTTGAAGTTGACGAAACGATTGATGCCTCGCTCTTCGGCATCTTCTACTTCGAAGCGTTCGCGCCCGACGATGTGATGGTGCGCGAGACGATGCGCGCGGTCGAAGCGCGTTTGTGGGCGAAGACTGAGGTCGGAGGCTTAGCGCGCTATGAAGCGGACAGCTACATGCGTGTCACCAATGATGTCGAGGCAGTTCCCGGCAATCCCTGGTTCATCTGCACGCTCTGGCTGGCAGACTATCGCATCGCGTCGGCGCACAGCCTCGAGGATTTGGAACGCGCAATGGAGATTCTGGAATGGGTGGTGGAGCGCGCACTACCTTCGGGCGTGCTTGCCGAGCAGGTTGACCCTCTGACGGGTGCACCCGTCTCCGTCTCCCCGCTCACGTGGTCGCACTCGACGGTTGTGGCGACGGTAATCGCCTACCTGCGTAAGCTGGAAGCGCTGCTCAAATGCGAGGCTTGCGGTCGCCCGCTCTTCCGCCATGATCGCCGCGCTCGCAGAGTGTATAGTTAAGCGCAGGTTAATTTCTTAATGGAAAGCACGGGAAAATTCATCGGCGGCAGGTGGAAGGCGCGAGTCGAGTTGCTGCCGGGCGAGTTTGAGGTCTTCACGCGGTCGGCGCGGCGCGGCTGGCGTACGGGGCAGCTTATCTTCACCAACCAGCGATTCGTCTGGCGGCCAAAGTTCAAGCGCAAAGCGGAGGCGTTGGACATCCTGTCTATCCCGCACGAGCGCGTGAGTGGCTGCGATGTGGCGCGCCCCTGGCAGCACCTTTTTCTCGAACGTGCGCTGCGTTTACGCCTCCAAGGCGGCGAGACGATCCTGCTGATGGCCGGAGACGTGGAGACCATTCTGCCCATCGTGCGCGATTACATGTCGCGCGAGCGATACAGGCCGGGAGAATTATTCCCGTAAATCGTAAATCGTGAATAGATAGAAACCAATCACGATTTACGATTCACGATTCACGATTTACGGCTTTTACAGGCAACTTTTAGGGGTTTTCACCGCATCTTGACTCTGTTCTAAGCGAGGCCGTAAAATCCAACATTACTTGAGATGGCCGCGCTTTGCAGCGCCTTTGCTCTGATAACCTGAATGTTTTCCCTGGGGTTGTTCTCTAAACTGCCTGATTAAGCTGTGCCGAGTTCCTGAAAGAGCGCGTTTTGCGTTTATTCGAGGGCTAGAGGCTTCCTCTTTCGTTTGTCAACAGGAGTTGTCCCGCAATGTCTGACCACAAATTTATCCGCCGCGTGAGTCTGGCTCTTCTCGCTCTGGTGCTGGCCGTGCCAGCCATCTTTGCGCAGGATTTGCCCGACCGGAAAACCAACCAGAAACCCGAACTGCCGAAAGCCTACAGAGACTGGATTGATAAGGATGTCGCCTACATCATCACTCCGCAGGAGCGCGACGCGTTCAAAAAGCTCAAGACGAACGAAGAGCGCGAGCAGTTCATAGATATTTTCTGGCGGCGGCGCGACCCGGACCCGGATACGGACGAGAACGAGTACCGCGAGGAGTATTACGAGCGCATCGCCTACGCCAACGAGCATTACTCTTCCGGCATCCCCGGCTGGAAGACAGATCGCGGACGCATTTATATCATGTACGGCAAGGCCGACGAGGTTGAAACTCACCCGATGGGAGGCTCCTACGAGCGCCCTTCATATCAAGGTGGCGGCTCGACCTCGACCTATCCATTTGAAATCTGGTTTTATCGCTACCTGCCCGGCATCGGCTCAGGCATCGAGATTGAATTCGTTGACCCGACAGGCAGCGGCGAATATCGCATCGCTCGCTCGCCCGACGAAAAGGACGCGCTGCTCAACGTTCCGGGCGCAGGCTTAACGCTCGCCGAACAGCTTGGATTGGCAGACAAGGGCGATAGAATTCTGGGACGTGGAAACTACACAGGCTACCAGCGCGCTCAGGATTCGCCCTTCGAGCGGCTGCTGTTGCTCAGCCAACTCAATCAGGCTCCGCAAGTCAAGTTCAAGGAGTTAGAGAATCAACTTGGCTTAACCGGCGGCCCTGTCCTCGACGACAACCCGCTCAACTTCGATGTGCGCGTTGACTTCTTCCGTCAATCGGACGAGCGCGTGATTACAGCTATCACCATTCAAGCTGACAACAAGGACCTCGTCTTTCAGGACAGCGGCGGCATTCAACGCGCTCGCATGAATATCTTCGGGCGCGTCATCGCAGTCTCTGGCCGCCGTGTTGCAATCTTTGAAGACCCGGTGGAAACGACGGCCTCGCCAGCCGAATTGGCGGATGCCAAAGAACGCAAGTCGGCTTATCAAAAAGCCATGCCGCTCCAGCCCGGAACATACAAGGTCGAGGTAGTCGTGCGCGACATTGCCTCGGGCGCAACCGGCGTTCGCAAGATCGGATTCACAGTTCCGAAGTACGATCCCAAGCAGCTTGGCTCTTCGACGCTCGTGATGGCCTCGAAGCTTGAGAACATCACCAATCTGGCAACAGTGCCCACGCAGTTCGTTATCGGCCAGACCAAAGTTGTGCCGAATCTTTCGGGCAACTACCGGCGCGGCCAGCCTGTCGGCCTCTACATGCAGGTTTACAACGTGGGGACTGACCAGACGACGTTGCGTCCTTCGGTTGACGTTCAATACGTGCTCATGCAAAACGGCAAGGAAGTCGGCAAGCAGAGCGAAGACTGGCAGGGGCTGGCCGATTACGGCCAACGCCTGACGCTGTCTCGCTTGATTGATACGCGCAATCTCAACGCGGGCGACTATTCAATCGAAATCCGCATCCGCGACCGCGTCTCCAGCCAAACCATCAAGCAGGAAGGCAAATTTACCGTCACACAGTGAGTTTACAGCTTGGAGTTTCGGGTTTCGGGTTTTCAATTAACTCGAAACCCGAAACTTTTTAACTCTAAACTTCTCTTTCCCCGCGACGGAGCGCGTTGACTAAAAGATGCGCGCGGCGCGTCGGCTCAGGCTGACGATAGCCGCCGTCACACGCGAGCGTGAGCTTCGTCGCTCCCTCAAGATCAATCAAGTGTCCGGGCGAGACGAAGATGGGCTGAACATTCGTCTTCGTTCTCACCGCCGCCCCGACCACTTCACCTTTATCAATCAACTCCGTCCAATGCCCGCGCTCTTGCGGAGGCTCTTCATACTTTCCGACCAGCACGGATTTCGCGCAGCCAAGCGTCGGGCGATTGATAATCAATCCAACGTGCGACGCAATCCCGACGCGGCGCGGGTGCGCGATTCCCTGCCCGTCGAACATCACGGCATCCGGTTCAGTCTTCAACTTCGCCCACGCCTCCAGAACGGATGGCGATTCACGAAAAGAGAGCAACCCCGGCACATACGGAAAGGTGGTTTCGCTCACCACTCCGACCTCTTCAATCACTTCAAGCGAAGGCAGCCGCATGACCACCAGCCCTGCGTAAACCACCGTTGAGAATTTATTGAAAGAAATATCCGCGCCCGCAATCGTCTTGATCTGCTTCTTGAGCGGTTGAAGTCGCACACGCTCGCGCAAACTCTTCTGAAGCTCAACGGCCTCACGCGGCGTCATCGTCCAGTCATGTAGTTGTTCGTATTTTGCCATGATAAAGCAGTGATAGGTGATAGGTGATGGGTGATAGGAGAAAGCAGTTTCTTATCACCCATCACCTATCACTCATCACTGTGTTTTCTACCTCCGTGCTTGAAGAAATTTCCGCGCCCTCGCGAACGATGGAATGGACGCGCCAGTGCTCGTCGTCGCGCTCAGGGAAGTCTGTGCGGAAGTGCGCGCCGCGCGACTCTTCGCGCCAGAGCGCGGAGCGTGCGATGAGCGTGGCGACGTTGAGAAAATTCCTTGAAGCGCGGGCGAGCGGCGCGCGGGAGATCTGCTCAAACTCCAGCAACGCGCGCTTGATTGATTCGCGGTTGCGGAGGATGCCGACACGCTCCCACATCAAGCGCCGGACGCGCTTTCTAACGGCGAGCGCCACATCTCCCGAAGCGCGTGCCCCCGCAACAGCCGTCTCGCTCACTGTCCTTTCATCTTCAATCGCAGCATCCTGCGCGCCGACGACGTGGCGGCCACGAGCGTGATCTGCGGCTGCCGCGCTTCCCGACCGCGCGCCGAAAACCAATCCTTCGAGCAAAGAGTTTGACGCCAGACGGTTTGCGCCGTGAACTCCTGTGCAGGCGACCTCGCCCGCCGCGTAGAGTCCGGGCAACGTCGCGCGCCCCTCAAGGTCTGTTCTGACGCCGCCCATACAATAGTGCGAAGCTGGCGAGACGGGCACGGGGTCGGTCGTGATGTCCAGTTCGTAGCGCAGGCACGTCTCGTAAATTGTCGGAAAACGACGACGAACAAAACGCGGCTCAAGCTGACTCATGTCCAGATAGACTGTGCGCGTTGCGGTCCGCTGCATCTCCGCGACGATTGAGCGGCTGACGATGTCGCGCGGCGCTAACTCCGCGCGCTCGTGATAGCGTGTCATAAAACGCTCGCCTTCGCGGTTGCGTAAAATCCCGCCCTCGCCCCGCATCGCTTCCGAGAGCAGGAAGCGCGGCGCACCTTCGATGTTCAAAGCTGTCGGGTGAAACTGCACAAACTCCATGTCGGCGAGTTCTGCGCCCGCAGCAAAGGCCATCGCCATCCCGTCGCCGGTCGCAACCTGCGGATTCGTCGTGTGCAGGAAAACCTGTCCCGCGCCGCCCGAAGCGAGAATGACGGCGCGCGAGCGCAACTCGCGTGGCGCACGCACCAGCGGATCAAGATACCGGACGCCGCACACGCGCCCGTCTTTCACAAGCAAAGCATCGGTCGCCGCGTGCGCCACGAAAGCAATCCCTCGTTCGGCGCGCGCTCTGGCAATAAGGGCGCGAACAATCTCGCGGCCCGTGGAGTCGCCGTGCGCGTGCAGGATGCGGCGGCGCGAGTGTGCGGCCTCCTGCGTGAAGGCCAGTCGGCCTCCCTCGCGGTCAAACTCTGTTCCCCAATCAATCAGTTCCTGAATGTAGCGCGGCCCGTCTTCGACCATCACGCGCACCGCCGCCGCGTCGCACAATCCTGCCCCGGCATTCAAAGTGTCTTCTTCGTGAAGCGCAACTTCGTCTTCTTCAGAGAGCGCCACGGCGATTCCGCCCTGCGCGTACTCCGTGTTCGATTCGTCTGTTCGATCTTTGGTGAGAACCGTGACGCGCGCGCCCGTGCGCGCTAATTCGATAGCAGCGCGCAATCCGGCGATGCCGCTGCCGATGACAATGAAATCTGTTTCGAGAGCCATTTAGTTGGATGATAAGATAAACGCGATTCCGTGATTTATAATCTGCCTGTGGATTCTAACAAGCGGCGAACAAGACGGGCAACGTTGCATCCTCGCCGGACGACGCGCTAGAATGCCTCACGGATTCTTCCCCTGCATTAACCCAAACAATTAAGGAGACCGCGCGCCCGCATTCGTTGGTCAGCGCCGCGTTCGCTTCTTTGCCTATCGCACTACCCTGGAAGGAGATTTTGAGATGAGAATGAAACGACTTTTCGTTATCCTGCTTGCCGTCTCACTTTCAGCGCCCGTCGGGGCGCTTGCGCAGAGAAGAAAGAAGGCTGCGATGAAAACCGGAGGCGCGTCCGCTGATAACGCCGTGTTACCGCCAATCAAGTTTACACAATTCACGCTCCGTAATGGCCTGCGCGTCATCTTCCACGAAGACCATTCCACGCCCATTGTCGCCGTCAACGTCTGGTATCACGTCGGCTCGAAGAACGAAGTGCCGGGTCGCACGGGCTTCGCGCACCTCTTCGAGCACATGATGTTTCAAGGCTCGCTCCACCATGACAACGACTACTTCATCCCGCTTCAGGAAGCGGGCGGCACACTCAACGGTTCGACCAACACTGACCGGACGAACTACTGGGAAGTCGTGCCTTCAAATTTCCTTGAGCTTGCGCTCTGGCTCGAATCAGACCGCATGGGCTATCTGCTCGAATCCCTGACGGAAGCGAAGCTCGCGAACCAGCGCGACGTGGTCAAAAACGAGAAGCGGCAGAACTACGACAACCGGCCTTATGGATTGGTCGGCGCGAAGATTGCCGAGACGATGTATCCGGAGAATCATCCGTATCACTGGCTGACCATCGGTTCGCTTGATGATCTGACCGCAGCCTCGCGCGAAGATGTTTCCGATTTCTTCCGGCGCTTCTACACGCCCAACAACGCCAGCCTCTCAATTGCGGGCGACATCAACCCGGCAGAGGCACGCATGTTAGTCGAAAAATATTTCGGCCCGATTAAGCGCGGCCCCGAAGTTCAAAAGGTCGCACCAATGCGTCCCATCATGGAAAAAGAGAAACGCATGACGATGGAAGACCGCGTTTCGCTTCCACGCGTCTACATGACGTGGCACACGGAACAGCAATACACGAGCAACGACGCGCCGCTCGACCAACTGGCTTTCGTTCTCGCGGGCGGCAAGGGGTCGCGCCTCTACAAGTCGCTCGTCTACGAGAAGCAGATCGCGCAGGACGTTTCCGCTTTTCACAACTCGCGCGAGATCGCGGGGCAGTTTCAAATCGCGGCCACAGCCAAACCCGGCGTCAAGCTCGAAGACATTGAACAAGCTATTGATGAAGAGATCAGTAAGCTCAAGACCGAACCTCCGACCAGCGAGGAGATGGAGCGCGCCTACAATGCTCGTGAATCTGCGTTCGTCTATGGCTTGCAAACCGTCGGTGGCTTCGGCGGCAAGAGCGACCAGTTGAATGCTTATGCCACTTTCCTTAATCAGCCCGGCTACTTCCAGAATGACCTCTTGCGCTATCGCAACGTCAAGCCTGCCGATGTGATGACCGTTGCCAACGGCTACCTGACCGACAAGCGGCTCATTCTCACGGTCGTGCCACGACAGAAAGGCAAGACGACGGGTGATCCCGCGCCGACAAATCCGACGGCTGCCATCGGCACTCCGTCACAACAAACGGGCGCACAAACGGCGACCACCGCAACAACGCCAGCGACCAAACCCGGCGGGGCAACTCCCGCGGGAACTCAGCCGCAGACGAAAACCGAAGCTGCCGCGACCACACCGGCGGGCGCAACTCCGCCGACAACCAACGCTAAAGGCGCTGGTAAAGGTCAGGACAAATCCGAACTCGGCGGCCTTTATGTTCAGCCCAAGCCGAAGCCCGACCCACGTTTCAAGTTGCCGCAGGTGCAGCGTCGTAAGCTCTCCAATGGTCTCGAAGTCCTGATCGTCGAGCAGCACGAGTTGCCCGTCGTCAACATGAATCTGGTCTTGCGCACCGGGGGCGCGGCTGACCCGGCGGATCGCGCGGGGCTGGCGAGCCTGACCGCCGCTCTGATTGACGAGGGAACGAAGTCGCGATCTGCTCTGGACATCTCGAACCAGTTGGCCGCCATCGGCGCGCGGCTCGGCACGGGTTCTGATTCCGACAGCGCCGGACTTAATCTGCTGACGCTCTCGAAACATCTGGATCGCGCTCTGGAAATCTACTCGGATGTCGTCACGAATCCGTCCTTCCCTGAAAGCGAACTGGAATTGCAGCGCAAGTCGCGCCTCGCCACCTTGATGCAACGCCGCGACGACGCCAACGCCATCGCCGGAGTCGTCTACGCGTCCCTGCTCTACGGTCGCAACCATCCTTACGGCCATCCGGCCATCGGCGACGAGCAAAGCGTGCGCGCCATCACGAACAGCGACATCATGCGTTTCTACGAAACGTACTATCGCCCGAACAACGCCGCGCTCATTGTCACAGGAGACGTGACGCCCGCGACGTTACTGCCGAAACTGGAACGCGCCTTTGCTAACTGGAAGCCCGGCGAAGTTCCTGCCGTCAACATCGCGTTGCCGCCCATGCGCGATAAAGCGACGCTCTATATCGTTGACAAACCGGGCGCGGCGCAGAGCGTCCTGATGATTGGTCAGGTTGGCCAGTCGCGCTCCACCCCCGATTACTTCCCGCTGATCGTGATGAACACCATGCTCGGCGGGCAGTTCACCTCGCGCGTCAACATGAATCTGCGCGAAGAGAAGGGCTACACCTACGGAGCGCGCACATCGTTTGATTACCGTCGGAGTGCGGGGCCGTTTGCGGCGACCGCTGGCGTGCAGACCGCTGTGACGAAGGAATCCGTCTTCGAGTTTCTGAAGGAGTTGCGCGGCATTCGGGGCGAGCGTCCCGTTACGCCCGCAGAGCTTGAGTTCTCGAAGCAGGCGATTATACGCGGCTTCCCGCGCACCTTCGAGACGCCCGAACAGATGGCGAATCGTCTGACAGATGTCGTGCTCTATAATCTGCCGGACGATTACTTCAACAACTACATCACGCGCGTGCGAGCCGTCTCGGTGGAAGACATCAATCGCGTCGCCAATCGTTATCTTGATCCGTCGAAGATGGCGATTCTCGTCGTCGGCGACCGCAAGGTCATCGAGCCGGGTCTGCGCTCGTTGACGGATGTCGGCACGACCATCACCTTCGTTGATCCCGAAGGTCGTCCCGCGACTGACGGCACGAGCGGGGGCGGCAGCGTCGAAGGCGGAGGCACACGTCGTTAACCTAACTCACCCACGCATCGTTTGACACGCAAACGAAATCCATGAGCCGCACGGATTCTTTACTTTTCCGTGCGGCTTTTTTTCTGGCCCATACGGAAATCCGAGATCACAAATTTATTCCATTTCAGCGGTCGAACTTTTCCGGCGATAGCTGCGTATGGGGTTTCAACATCAGGCAAGCCACGCGCTGTACTTACATCGCAAGGGCAGAATGATCGAGTCTGAGATATTCTCGATTAAGCTCAAACGGCCTGACAACAACATAACAGAGCTTGGGAATTCCCCCTTCTCCTTTCGCATGCGATAAGGCGGATGTTTTCCAAGAAAGCGGATTTCGAAAGGAGTAACGATGAAAAAGTTTTCAGTTCACATGATGATCGCGCTCGTAGTGTGCGCTCTGGCTGGCAATGCTGCTCTGGCTAAAGTGAAGAGCAAGACGATAAGTGTCGGAGTGGATTTTATGGTTGGCACGACGCTCGTCAGGAAGGGCACCTACAAATGGAGCTTTGACACCCAGACCAACGAATTGAGTATCATCGCGAAAGATAAAACCGTTGCGGCAAGGACAATCGCCCATTTGGAGAAACGTCAGGCGGTGGCCTCAGGTACGGACGTAGTTCTGGCCCAGAAAGGCGGAAGCCAGATGTTAATCAGCGTGGCTTTTCCCGGTGATAACCAGAACATCGTTGTCCAGACGGGCGGGCCTGAAATGGCTCAGGCTCGATAACAGACATGGCATCCTGCGCCCGGCTTAATTTCGGTGGCGGGCGATGATTGAAATGAAAAAGGGCGTGCCGTAACGCTTAGCACGCCCTTTTTCATTTTGTTAGACCTTGCTCGAAAATTAATCTACAGCAAAGCCGACGTTAACGACCGCCGTGATGTCCTTCTCAAGCGACGAGGTGTCGTTGATACCCTCACCCGAAACCTCGTTTGAATCCGCCCCCGTAATCTGCATCACGCCCATGCGAGCCTGTCGAACGCTGCCGATGCCGCTCCCCGTGCTCTTAGCGACCTGCTCGGCGCGAACCTTCGCATCCTTCGCCGCCTCAGCCAGCATCTCAATCTTCAGGTCTGCGATCTTCGTGTAGTAATACTCCGGCGCGCCTGATTCGATCAGGATGCCCTGATTGATTAACTCTGTCGCTTCGCGGGCGACCTTCTCAATCTTATCAACATCGTTGGAGCGTACCTGCGCTTCCTGACGAAGGCTGTAGCCTGTAATCTCCGACGTTTCGTTTCCATCATTATCTTTTCCATGAAGCGTGGTGGAAGAGATAGACGAGATTGTGATCTGCTCTGCGGGAATGCCCTTCGAGACCAAATACTGCTTGATACGCGAAATGCCGTCCGTCAGTGATTTGTAAGCGTCTTGTGGCTGCGATCCCTGATATGAGACGCCCGCGCGCCAGATGACTAAATCCGACTTGATGCGCTTGCGCGCCGAACCCGTGACCGTGATGGTCTGGTCGCTCTTTTTGTTCTGCGTGATTGCCCAAGCCATGACGATTGAAGATAAAACCAAAGCCACTGCCAGCGCAAACCCGGCGTTAAATATTGTTCCGTTTTTCTCTGTACTCATTGTTTTTTTTCTTGGCACCTCCCAATGCCGCGCACATTAGACGCGAGGGGGAGGTGTCTTTGCATAGTACAGCACACGGTGCGTGACTGTGGTCAGCCACAGTGGAGTCAGGGAAGGAGGAAAGAGATTTAGCAGGGATGAACAGGATAGACAGGATAAAGAAGGAAGATGAAAGCCGTGCTGCTTGTCTTTCTTCACCCTATTCATCCTGTCTATCCCTGCTAATTTCTTTGGCCACTAAAATTCTCGCAAACTCCCGGCCAACTCGTCGATCGCCGATTCAGCCAAATCCTTGAGCTTTCCGGCGTGCGGCATCAGCCGAAAGCGCGTCGCAATGATGAACCCGAGGCTCAAGCCCAGACCCGTATCAAGGGCGCTCAATTCTCCGGCAAGCGCCTTTTGGGAAACGCGCTCGAATGCCAGCCTCAGTTCCGCTGTCGCATCCACGCCTTCAATCAGGATGACTTCAACGTCGCTGCCGCCGCGTAAGCGCCGCCGCGCGTGCTCGCGCAGCCGCTCGCGTGCCTCATCCTGAATCCTGCCGCTTGAGACAACAACCAGATGCGCGGCTTCGGTTTCCACCTGCATGGCCAGAGCGTGCCGCGCCTGCGCTGTCGTAACGTCGCCATCTCTGAGTACCAGTAGAAACGGCTCATTGCACACGCTAATCATGAGGTGAGATTCGCCGTCTTCGGAAGCCCCACCCGTAGCAATCTGCTTTTCCGGGACGCCCAACTCACGCAACGACGCAACGACGCGGCTGGCGAGCCATGAGCCGTCTTCCAGCAACTGGGAGGCCGTCTCCGTCGGCTTCACCAAATCTTCGATCTTTTCATCTGCGATGGCCGTGCCACATTCGCTGCACGTCGCGTTGCTCGCCGTAATGACGTTAAGCGCATCCGGCGACGGCAGGCGAAAGAGCGACCGTCCCTTTTGACGGCAGCTGACCTGCACTTCGCGGCGCAACAATCCGGCATCCGCCATCCTGTTGATTAAGGAGACTGTTGCTGCTTCGTTCTCAACTCCTGACACGATTTCCGAGATGCGGCCCTCCGTCTGCGATTCTCTGATACGGCGCAGGAGGCGACGGGCTTCCACGTCCTCAAGCAATTCGACGGCGCGTGGATGCCCTGCATCATTTCTCCGGCTTGAGGTGGACGAATCACTTGCAGTTTCGGCGGCCTTGCGTCCCAACGTCGCCATCATGCGCGGCTCACGCTGTTGCCACTCCGTCTCATCAATCTCAACGCTGCTCCCCTCACTGTGCGTGGCTTCGAGCGAATCGCTCACGTTGCGACAGAAGGCGTCCAGTTTCTTCATCGGCTCAAAGGTCTCCGCGCCGTGAACGATTCCGGCGCGCATCCCCGCCGTTTCATCCTCGTCACTGCCGAAGATCAGAAAGAGAACGAAGTCTTCAAAGCAGAACACGTCGCCGCGTATGTAGGTGCGATCATCCTCCGTCTCCTCCCACGAAGCGACCTCGCGCTCCATCAAGGCAACTCTATCCGGCCCTAACAGCGCCTGCTCATAACAACTCAAGCGCGTTGAGCGGATGAGCGGAGTCATCCCCTTTTCCTGAAGTTTCTCCAGCAACCCTAAGCGCTTTGCGGCCTCAACGCTCCTTTTCGAAGTCCTGCTTTCGATAAACAGCATCTCGCAACTGTCTCCTCTCTGATCTTATGGGCGCGCATGCTATCACGTCGGGTGGAAAAATTTCTACGTTTTGCTCGCCCACATCGTCGCAGATTGACCGACTGTGTGCTGTGATGGGACGTGTGTACGCTCATGCTTCACAGGTGCGAAGCGTCGAATCATCGCTCATGACCCCTTTTGAGTCGTCTGACGTAAGCCCTTTGTGACTCATCACAAAACAGTCACATTGCTTCTTGTAATGACGCTAACTGCTGAGTAGAATGCTTTTGTGGTTAGGTACTACCCGCCGCAACAAAGCAATCCCCAATCAAGGCAAGACCCGAATTTATCAAGGAGATAAGTGTTCCCCGTCTATGAATTATAAGAGAATATTCCCCTGCGTAATCGCAGCTTACTTTGCATTCAGCGCGTTTGCGGTCATGGTTACCGCTCAATCCAGCAACGGCATTCATTCAGCTACTACTAATTTAACTACGACGACGATTGACCAGAGCGGCGCGGCACGCCTCGAAACCGATCCGATTATCATTTCGCGCGCCAGGCCGACGCTCTCCAGCTTAAGTGCAGCATCGAACACCACACTGCGTTTTGACAATCTAATCCATTCAGCAATAGACGCGCGTCTCGGCGCACGCTATGTGTGGGGAGCCGCAGGGCCGCGCGTGTTCGATTGTTCCGGTTTCGTCTGGAGCACCTTTCAGGAACTCGGAGCAGATTTCACACGCGGCAGCGCACGTTCCTACTGGGCGCGCTTTGCCCCGGTCAGCGAAGATGAGAAGTTCAAGCTCGGCACGCTGGTCTTCTTCAACAACCTGTCACACGTCGGCATCGTCGCCGATGAAAAAGGTTTCTATCACGCCTCTCGTCGCAAGGGCGTCGTCTATCAGGAGTGGAACAAATATTATTTGAGCCGCATTGACGGCTTCCGCCGCGCGCCCGTGCCGGTGCAGTTGATGGCGACCGCGGAATAAAGAATCAATCAAAGATAGTCAAAAGGCCGATGCTGAAACATTCAGCGTCGGCCTTTTTAAGTTTTAAGATTAAGATGCGGCCCGCGAGAGCGCCTAACGATTATTGGGCGGGCCGGAGACAAAACCGGAGACAAAGCCAGCGCGCTTTTCATCCTCACGCGCCTCCCAGACGACCGCGATTTTCTCTATCGCCACATAGCACATCGTCTGCTCGTCATCCTTCAGATGTAGCACGCCGCCTTCGACCTTCATAATCTCCCCGCGCAGGCTCGACGCCCCACCGCAAAAAATGTCCACCTTGCGCCCGATCATCCTTGAAAGAAACTCCTGCATATTTTTTCACCTCCAAAATCAGTGATAAGTGATAAGTGATAGGTGATAAGAAAGCGCATGGTTTTCTCTTATCACCCATCACCTATCACTTATCACCGTTTTTCCATTCCCAAATCTTCTCGCTCCCGTTTTTGTCATGCACCGTTGTCTTCTTCACTTCACGAAACGTGATCTGAATGAGCGGCAGCACTTCGGGATCGTCCTGTTGAATTCGCTCGAATTTCAAGAGGTCGTAGTAGGCGCACCGCGAGCGATCCGGGTATTCGCGGCAGACCTGCGGGCGCGCGTGATAGATGGAGCAGCCGCGCGTCTCCTGATTAAGAAACATGCACGCCTGCTCAAAAAGCTCATCCTTTTTGCGGCGCAGCACGCGCTCGCCGCTCGACCTGTCAATCTTCGTGTAACGTTTCTCCACCGCTTCTGAAGTCAATTCGAAATATTTAGCCAGCCGGTTGAGGTCGCGCTTTGAAACCTGCACGCGCTCATAAACTGAACAGCAATAGGCCGGACACTTTGAGCAATCGAAATGGACGCGCGGCTGATCGTCAGTTACCCTTTTCCCCATTGTCCCCTCAAATCAGTGATAGGTGATGGGTGCTAGGTGAGAGGAAAGAACTTGGTTTTCTCTTATCACCCATTACCCATCACCTATCACTTTTTCATCTTCTTTTCGATTTCTTGTACTCAGACATCAAGAGTTCCATAAACTCTGCGCGGCGGTCGTAGAGACGCTTCGGCTCGCGCGGATCAACGCGAGCGAGCGCGTAGGCGGTAATAATGGGCAACGCGACCGTAGAATCAACATAACACACAACCGCGTCGGGCAGGCGGTCTGGATCAACTTTCCCCCATGAGACCGCTTCGCCCGGAGTTGCGCCTGAAAGTCCGCCGGTGTCCGGGCGTGCGTCCGTGACCTGTAAAAAGTAGTCATGCCCGCGCTCATCAATCCCCAAGACTTCCTGAATCTGCGGCTCTGTTTGCAGCATGAAATTCTTGGGGCTGCCGCCGCCGAGAATGAAGACGGCAGAGCGCCCGCCATGTTTCGTCCCCTTATCGCCGCGCCCATGAATCGCGCCGCGTTTTCCGGCAAGCACGATTGCTGCCGTTTCGTTCACGTCGAGCGAAGGATCGAAGGCGAGCTTGTTTCCCTGCAAAGCCTTTGCCGCGACGTTCATCCCGATGGACGAATCGCCGGGTGATGAAGTGTAGATCGGCACTCCGTATTCGTAAGCCACAGCCAGCAGGGATTTGTTCTCCAGTCCGAGCTTGCGCTCGCGCTCGCGCACGTAGCGTCCGCACAGGTAATGAAACTCTGCGGTGGACATGGTTTTTTGAAATTCCTCGCCTTCGATGACCCGGCGGAAGAAGGCATCCGTGTCCAGCAGCACGCTGTAGTCGAAAAAGATGTCGTAGATACGCACGACCTCTTCCTCGCGCAGCAGGATGTCCGAGATTTGTGTGTTGCCCTGATGGAGTTGCAGCCCGATGCCGAAGTGCGTGTCGTGATAAAGATTCGCCCCCGTAGAGATAATCCAATCAACGAAGCCAGCCTGAATTAGCGGAATGAGCGCGGAGATGCCTAAGCCCGCAGGTGTGAGCGCGCCCGTAAGGGAAAGACCGACCGTCACGTCCGGCTCCAGCATCTTTTGTGTAAAGAGATGACACGCCTCGCGCAGTCTGGCCGCGTTGTAAGCGAGAAACGATTCGTCAACCAGATCGGTGAGCGTCGTCTCGCGCACTATCGGTTTCGGGTCAATGCGTCGCCCCTGTAGAAACTTGCTCTTCTTTTTCGCCATTATTCCTTTCGACCTCTGCGTAGTTTTCCAGACATGCGCGACACAAACAACGCTGATAGCGTGCGCGAAGCTCTGACCGCGCATCGTCGCTCAACTTTATCTCCTGACACCAGCAACTCGACAGGCTCGCCCCGCAGACGAACTGTTCGCCGCACGCTTCGCAAACCGAAGGCTCGCGGTATTGCGGGAGAGGAATTCCTTCTGACTTTCGCAAGTTCATCTAAATCACAACTGACAAGATGGTGATGAAAAGAGAATAGACAGGATTTACAGGATTAACAAGAGAGGGGAAGAAGTATTAAGCTCGCTTGCTTTATCTTAGTTTTTTTAATCTTGATAATCCTGTAAACCCTGTCTATTTCTGCTGTGGCTTGCTTTAGATTTTGGTAGAGCTTTATTCGTTCGCAAAAGCTATAGCGAATATCCACCAACTCATTCCGCCTGCGCCTTGCTCTCTTCGGCGCGACGCAGACGCAGGCGATTGATGCGGCGGTCGTCAGCTTCAAGCACTTCTACATCGAGGCCGCGAAGCGTCAGGCGCGCACCCGCACGCGGCACGTACCCCGACTCGCTGATGACCAGCCCCGCAATGGTCGTGAAATCGTCGTCTTCAATCTCCATATCGAAGAGCCGCTCAATCTTTCCAATCTCGGTCGAGCCGAGCACATCGTAATAGCCGTCCTCGGCTTCGACGATCTCTATGATCTCTTCCTGTTCGGTATCTTCGTCCTCAATCTCGCCGACGATCTCTTCCAGGATGTCTTCGACTGTCACCAGTCCGGCCACGCCGCCGTATTCGTCGATCACCATTGCAAGCTGCACATGCGCCTTCTGCATCTCTTCCAGGAGGTCTGCGACCGGCTTGGTTTCGGGAACGAAATAAACGGGGCGCAGCAGCGAACTGATCTTGTCATCTTCCCTGCCTTCGGGCCAGCACTGCAAAAGATCGCGCACGTAAATGATGCCTTCGACATTATCAATCTGCTCTTTGTAGACGGGCAGGCGTGAATACTTGGATTCGATCACACGGTCGCGCGCCTCGCGCACGGTAGCGGTAATCGGCAGCGCGACGATTTCCGTGCGCGGCGTCATCACCTCGTTAACGGTCGTGTCGCCAAACTCGATAATGGAATGAATCAGCTCCCCTTCTTCCTCTTCGAGAATCCCCTCCTCCGCGCCGACATCAATCAACGCTTGTATGTCGCCGCCGTTATCATCCTCTTCTTCCATGTCGCCCGTTTCGGTCAACTCACGCTCACGACGCAGACGATTAGCCCTGCGATGCAAAGGGTCTGCGATGAACGAGAGAGCGCGATAGAAGGGTTTAACTGCGGGCAGGAGCGCGAGCAGCGTTTTTTCTGGATTGCGCAAGGAAATCATGCGCGGGATTAACTGGCGAAAGATGCCTGCCAGGATGAGTCCGGCGAAGAGAGCTAGCAGCAACAGGTTAATGCCTGAGAACCAACGCAGCAGAATCGAAGTGAGGAGAATCGAGACGGCGACCAACTGGATTTGAATGGACGCGCCCAGAGTGAAACGAAAATGAGGCCGGTCTTCCTGAATCTCCTTGAGAAAAGTCGCATCAGCCGACGGGCTTTCTTCAACCTCAGCAATCAGCACCCGCAACCCGACATCGCTCAACTGGCCAAACGCCATATCAACCGTCGCGAGAAACGTCAGCCCGACGAGCAACAAACAGGTGATTACTATTTCGATTCCCATATATAAGAGTCTGGAGTCTAAAGTCTGGAGTCCAGAGAGTCAAAACAAAAAGTCTTTGACTCCAGACTCTCTAGACCCCAGACTCCAGACCGTCGAGTATTATATTCCAAGTCGGCGGCGAAGGCGGAGTTCCAGACGGTTCATTTCGCCTTTGTCCGTCTCGTGGTCAAAACCGCACAGGTGCAGCACGCCATGCAAGATAAGCTGCGCCACTTCCGTTTCAAACTCAAGGTCATGCTCCGCCGCCTGCCTTGTGGCCTGCTCAACCGAAATCACCACATCGCCCAGCGTCCAGCCTTCCGCCTTCTCAAACTCATCCTGCGCCGCCGGAAACGACAACACATCCGTCGTCCCCCGCTTCCCCCGCCACCGCCAATTAAGCTCCCGCATCGCACGATCTGAAACAAAAGCAACGGTCACGCCCGCCCCGTCAGCAGGCGCAACTTTCAGCACCTTTTCCGCAAACGCCTCCCAGCGTTCGCAATCAAGCGGCACTTTGCGCTGGCGGTTGACGACTTCGATCATGGTAAGAGGCGATGTGTGATAGGTAATGGGTGATAGGAGGAAGATTTCTTATCACCTATCACCCATCACCTATTACTTAGATTGCGTTCTTGCTCGTGTGCTTCTCGTAAGCCTTAATAATCATCTGCACGAGGCGGTGACGCACGACATCCTTTTCGGTGAAGTAGACGAACTCGATGTCTTCGACCCCCGAGAGCACGCGCTCGGCCTCGATCAAGCCGCTGCGTTTGCCGGTGGGTAAATCAATCTGCGTCACGTCTCCTGTAATCACGGCCTTTGAGCCGAAGCCGATGCGAGTCAGAAACATTTTCATCTGCTCGCTGGTCGTGTTCTGTGCTTCGTCGAGGATGATGAAAGCATTGGCAAGCGTTCTTCCGCGCATGAATGCCAGCGGCGCGACTTCAATCACGCGCTTCTCCAGGAGCTTCGTCACGCGCTCGTAGTCAATCAAATCGAAGAGCGCGTCGTAGAGCGGTCTTAAGTAGGGATCAACCTTGTCCTGCAAATCGCCGGGCAGGAAGCCCAGCTTCTCGCCAGCTTCAACCGCCGGGCGCGCCAGCACGATGCGATCAACCTGCTTCTGCATCAGCGCCTGCACGGCCATTGCAACAGCCAGATATGTGTTGTGATTGACAAAGCCGTTGGCGACAAATGAATGTGTGCCCGGAACTGTCAGGTCATAGACTTTCGCGTGAGAAGGCTTGATGGACGAGATTTCAAGGAACAGCAAACGATCTCTTAGAAGAGAATGGAAATGATCAAGCTTCTCATGCTGTACGCTGTGGGCTTCGAGAACCTCAACCAATTGCCCAAGCTTGGCGTAGCTTGGCCGCCGATCTTCCCGACGATAATCGGCGAAGAGGTGATGCTCAGCGCGCGTGAAAACTGTGCCGTGCATCGCTGCCTTCAAGCGCGCCCCAAGATAAGGCACGACATCAATGTTTGGATTAGAGCGTTTTACTTGTCTCCTGCACCGCTTGCGCTCCAGCGCGAAGCCGATCACCTCATGGAATCGTTCGGCTTCCGCGCCAGCTATGGTCAGCAGATGCGAGATATGCTGCTTACCCTGATAACGCCCTCGCTTGATAGCTTTCGCGGCGACGATACCGGAATTAAGCAGAACAAGTTGGGCTTGGCGAATCAATTTCTCTGAAACAGATGAGAGCGACACATTGCCGTCGCGCTTCTCAATCGTTCCGTCCGCATCGAACAGCCCGCGCATGAATGCCGCGACGATCTCCTCCGGCGCGGATAAAATCGAATGCGCGATACATTTTGTAGAGGCTTTGCCGGTTGACAGGCCCAGACCGGCTAGTAATTGGTAAAGCTGCGAACTGGCGATGATGTAATCGTATGGACGGTCTCCACCGTTACGGAAAACATGCAGACCGAATCGTAATGCCAATTCATAAAAGGCCGCGATAATTGTTTCATCCGCCGAAGAGAGAATAATTCGATTACGGAATGTCAGACAGCCATCGCCCGTCAGCACCCCCATCATGTAAGCGAGCTTTTCATCAATTCGCTCTAATGCGACTGCCTTTGATGAATGGTCATGCGGGCTGTTCGGAAGATACTTAAAGGAAACCGAAACTTCTTTACCGAACAAGCGCTGACCGCGTTGGAGCGCAACGACATCACCATTGCGCAACTCATCAGCGCGTTTCCATTCGAGCGCTCCCCCTGTGTTGAGAGTCAGCAAAGGATGCTCGGGAGTCGTTTCTATAGAATATCCGAGGCGCGTAGTTATTTGCAGCGTGTCGGATTCGCCGCCGCTGTAAACGTGCGAAGCAGCTTCCGCACCATTTGCGCCATGAATTATCAACTCAATTGGCGCATACTCATCAGCCTCTAAGGCTTCACCGAGCGCGCCAATCTCAATCATCCCTCTATCAGTCAGGACAAGCGAATCGCTGGCGATGCACTTTCCGGTCCCCGCGACTCCTATGCCGAAGACGACATCTTTATTCTGAATTGCTTCGATGTAGCGGCGCTGCGTGGCAGATTTGGGCGCGACCTGCTTTTTGCCAGCCGGGTTGAAGCGCGCTTTCGTGAAGTAGTCTCGCAGGGAATAGGCGCGGTCTTCGGCGATCTGAGAGAAGGCTTCGCGCAGTTCCCTGTCGGTGAAGGTCTTGCCTTCGGTGAAAAGCTCTGCGAAATCTTCGAGGATGCGCTCGACCGTTGCCACGTCTTTCGGGTCGCCGTCAACTGTCAGGTCTTGCCCGCGCGCGTTGATTCGCACATCCAGGAGCGATTCGAGATATTTGATGTTCTGGTCGTGGACGCCGAAAAGCGTTTCCAGACCTCTGGGCGGAAGTTCTATCTTCTTCAAAAGAGGCAAAAATCTCCTTGCTGGTGGTAGTAGTCTTGTGGCGCGATGGCGTGCCGATGAGGGTGAGCAAATTTCCCTTGCATATGACCTAAAGCGGACGCTACTACATGCCGCGCGCAGGTGTCAATGCGCTTTCAGACAGAAAACGTGTAATTTCCGGCAGCACGGCGCGCCTTGACACAGCACTTCTCCGTACCTATACTTTGCCCTTTGCGCTTGATAACAGCAATTCGGGCTATCAAGACTATCTGGAAGGCAATCATTAAAGAATAGGTAACAGGGACGGAGATTAAGAGCAATGCCAAATCATAAATCAGCAGAAAAGCGCATGCGCCAGAACGAAAAGCGCCGCGACGTTAACCGCAGCAATCGTGGCCGCCTGCGTACTTCCATCAGGAAACTGCGCTCGGCTTTGACCGCAGGTGAGGCCGCAAATGTTCAGGAGTTGCTGCCCGCAACCATTTCCACGATTGATAAGGCCGTGCAAAAGGGTATACTTCACCGCAATGCCGCCGCGCGCTATAAATCAAGACTGACCACGCGCGTCAATCAAGCTGGCACGAAGTAAGGCAAGACTGCAACGAATTTTTGAAAGGCGAGGCAGGCCGGGTCATTCCGGTCTGCCTCGCTTTTTATCTTGGAGAAGACGAAAGGAGTTTCCACTGTGGTTAGCCCAAAGAACTACTACAAGAGTGAGGCGGAAATCGAGGCGATAGTGAAGGGCTTTGAGAATTGCACCCTGCCCGATTCGGAGTTTAAGCACGCGGAGCATCTGACGGTCGCCCTCTCGTATCTTCACTGCTCGCGCCTGACCGTCGAGGAAGCCACGACGCGCACGCGTGAAGCGCTCTATCGTTTTCTGGATAAATATGCAGATGACCGTCAGGCATACAATGAGACGATAACTATCTTCTGGATAGAGATTGTCAACAGCTTTCTTGAGCGAACTGACACCACGCGCCCAATCGAAGACATCTGCAATGAGATGATTGAATCTTTCGGCAACTCAAACCTGATCTATGATTATTTCAGCAGGGAGCATCTTTTATCAAAGGAAGCTAAAAAGGCGTGGGTAGAGCCGGACTTAAAACCGTTAGACTTTTAAGGAGAAGGCCGCTCCTTTGAGGTGCAAGTTTAGGTATTACGGAGAGACAGTTGAAAATACTCTGGAGATAATGGTCTGTGACAAATTAAGTGGTTAATCAGTTCGCTTTCTTTGACCCTTTCAGGGATAAAACGTAGTTATCGAATCGGTTTCTCAAAGATCATTATCGCGGGGCTATTTTCAATCGCTCCTAACGGAGCTAAAAATCTGAAGGGTGAATGTGTCTCAGGCGGCGAGTTCGCAGATGAGAAGTTCGAGTTGCAGGCGCGGGGTGGCCTGTGAGGTCTTGATGGCTAAATCGGCGGCGGCGATGCGCTGGATGCTGCGAGCCAGGCTTTGAGCGTCGCTGCGCCGCGCGGTGGCCAGAAACTCCTCGCGCCTGCCGAAGATTCCGACCTGACGATAGACATCCTGGTTCGCCGCTCCCTTAGCCATCAACTCCTTGGCGAGCGCCAGCCTTCGATAGTTGCTGCCAATCAAGCCAATCAGCATCACAGGCTCTGCCCCATCGTCCAGCAACCGCTGCAAAGTCTGCAACGCGCGCTTGCGATTGCGCGCAATCAGATAATCCGCCAACTCGAAATTAGACAACTCGCGCGAGCGCCCGACGAGCGTGTCAACCATCTCCATATTAATCAGACCTGACTGAAGCGCGGCGGTGGCCAACTTTTCAATTTCATTCGAGAGCGTGCGAACGTCACTTCCGACGAGCGCCACGATCTGATGCAGAGTCCTTTCGTCCGTCTGCACCTTCAAATCTTTCAGCCGCTTTTTCGCCCACTCCGCAAGCTCCGTATCCGAAAGCGGCGCGAACTCAACCGCCACGCAAGCTTCCATCAACATCTTGCTCAGCTTGCGCCTTTTATCAAGATCGTCGGCGACGAAAATAACGATTGACGATTCGACCGGGCGCGCGATGTAGCGCATCAGGGCTTCCTCGTCCGCCTCGCGCAGCTTACCGAAATCTCTAATCTCGACGACGCGGCGTGGTGACATCATCGGAAGTTGCTCGGCGGTGGCAATCGCCTGCTGCACGTCCGTGTTCAAGAGACTGTAGCTCGCCTCGTTGAACTCGCGTAAGCTTGCGCCCTTGAGGCTAAGGTCTGTGATGGCGCGGGAGGCAAGGTCGCGCAGGTAAGATTCCGCGCCGAACAGCAGGTAGAGGGGCTTTGTTTCTCCTTGCTTGAGCGCGCGATGCAAATCTGAGCGGGTCAGGAGACTCATTTCTCGTCGTTGACTCCGAAGCCGTTGACGAGCGTTGAGACGACCGATTCGGCGAAGCTGCGCGCCATGCGCTGCACAGCCGGGTCTTCTTCGTTGAAGAACGTGCGCGGGTCGCTGGTGAATTCAAACTCGCCGCGAAAGACGTGATTCTGGTTGTCGTAGAGGACGCGATTCTCCACCTGATCGCGGACGGTGACGGCGGCTGTGATGGTGACTTCAAAGATGCGCGCCCGGCGGTTAGGGTCGTCCGGTTGAAGCAGGACGCCCGTGAAGCTGAAGCTCTTAATCACTCCGTCAATCACCGCGTCTGCGCCTTCACGATCACCCTGCACGCGAAGACCGCGCCCACGCCGGACGATCTCGTTGATGACGGCTTCCGTGAAACGATGCTCTATCTTGTAGCGCAGCGCCTGATTCTGAAAGGCCGGGACGGCGACGGTGCGAATGCGCGTCGGCAGTTGATTCTTCGTCACAGGCTTGTAGCACTCTGTAAAGCCTGAAACGAAGAAGAGCATCATAGAGAGCGCAAGACTGCGCCAGTTTTTTTGTCTCAAGTTCATTTGCTGATTCTACTCCAACACCATTTTTGCTCTAAGCCTGCGTCAGGCTCTCCCGCTACCCTCGCGCCACATACCAAAAATCAATTCCGTCGGCGAGTTGTTCCTCTCGCTGATAAGTGAAGCCTATCTTTTCCAGCACACGCTGCGACGCGATGTTGCGCGAATCAACGCTGGCCGAGAGTTCCGGCAGGCGCAAGTGTTCGAAAGCGTAGCGCAGGCACGCCGAAGCTGCTTCCGTCGCCAGCCCGCGTCCCCAATGTGAACGCGCCAGAGTATAACCGAATTCAATGGGTAGCCCACCATCGCGTTGATAGCCCATGCCGCAGCTACCAATCAACTGATTGGTCTTTTTATCCACCACCGCCCAGAAACCGAATCCATGTCGTTCATGATGCGCGCTCATCCGGCCCAGCCACGCGCGCGTCTCCTCGACAGTGGCATTAGGTTGTCCCGTCCCGACATAGCGCATCACTTCCGGGTCGCTCCAAATCTTGAAGCCCTCTTCCGCATCATCGAGCGACCACGTTCGCAAGCTGAGACGTTCTGTCTCAAGAATAGTTGTCATTATCAGGGAATCAGGTCAGGAGATTGAATGCTGAACCGACGCTTTTTTGATCGCATCGACAACGCGCACGGTCTCGACGGCAGCTTTGACATCATGCACGCGGACAATGTGTGCGCCGCGAAGCACCGCCGCCGCAACGGTCGCCATCGTTCCATGAAGCCGCTCTTCGACCGGCGCACCTTCGAGCAGGTGTCCGAGGAAAGATTTTCGTGATGTTCCGACGAGAATGGGAAACGTCGCGAACGCCTGCGCGAGTTCGTCTAATCTCGCAATCAATTCCACGTTTTGCTCAAGACTCTTACCGAAGCCGATGCCGGGGTCAATGGCGACGCACTCAGGCGCGACACCTCTTCGTTCGGCCTCCGCAATGCTCTGTCGCAAGCTATCCTTAACTTCCGCCATGATGTCCGCGACAGGCGTGAGACCGTGCATCGTCCCGGAAGTCCCGCGCGAGTGCATCAGGACGAGTCCGGCCTGCGCGCGGGCCGCCACGTCCGCCAACGACGGCTCAAAACGCAGGGCCGAGATGTCGTTGATAATTTCCGCCCCGGCTGAGAGCGCGGCACGCGCCACCATTGCTTTCGTCGTATCAACGGAAACGGGAACAACCGAGCTTTTCGACAGTTCCTCAATTACGGGCACAACGCGCAGCATCTCTTCTTCGGCGGAAACTGTTTCCGCTCCGGGCCGCGTGGATTCGCCGCCGATGTCTATGATGTCCGCGCCCTCCGCAATCATCTCTTCGGCGCGTGAGAGAGCGTGCTCGGTAGACGAGAACCGTCCGCCATCGCTGAAGCTATCAGGCGTCACATTGAGCACGCCCATCACCAGCGTTCGCTCACCATAGAGGAGTGTGCGCCGAGCAATTCTCCATTCACGATTCATAGCTCAAAAGTAAACCAAAGAAGGTCAAACTAAAAAGGCAAAAGGGAAGATGAGATATTCGCTCGTCTTCCCTTTTGCCTTTTACCTTTTTACTTTTGCCTTACGCTGTCGCCGGATTGCTGCCCGTGATGGGCGGCAGGATCGGCTTCAAGGGTTTAGCCGCAGGCTCTTTGAGTTGCGGCTTTTCATCGTCGTCGGCTACCGGCGGCTGATCTTCATCAAGCGGCAGACCGGCAACGATGCGCCTAATCTGCACACCGTCGAGCGATTCACGCTCAAGCAGAGTCTCGGAGAGACGCACCATCGTGTCGCGGTTCTCTTCGATGATTCCCTTGGCGCGCTGATATTGCTCGGAGATGATCTTCTTGACCTCCTGGTCAATCTTGATCGCCGTATCTTCCGAGAAATCACGATGCTGCGCGATTTCACGTCCGAGGAAAATCTGCTCTTCCTTCTTGCCGAACGTGAGCGGTCCCAACTCCGACATGCCGTACTCGCAAACCATCGCGCGCGCCAACTCGGTCGCCCGCTCGATGTCGTTTGATGCGCCGGTCGTGATGCTATCGAGGAAAATCTCCTCCGCGATGCGCCCGCCCATCAGGATGGCGATTTGTCCCACCAGATACTCTTTCGAGTAATTATGGCGGTCGCCTTCGGGCAGTTGCTGCGTCACGCCCAGGGCCATGCCGCGCGGGATGATCGTCACTTTATGCACGGGGTCTGCGTTCGGCACTTTCAGGCCGACGAGCGTGTGCCCGGCTTCATGATACGCGGTGATGCGCTTCTCGTCGTTTGAGATGACCATTGATTTGCGCTCAGCGCCCATCAAGACCTTGTCCTTAGCCAGTTCGAAATCCGGCATGGCGACGAGTTTCTTGTTGTAGCGCGCAGCGTTCAAGGCTGCCTCGTTGACGAGATTCGCAAGGTCTGCGCCGGTGAACCCCGGCGTACCGCGCGCGAGAATACTGATGTCAACATCCTCGCCAAGCGGAATCTTTCGGGTATGAACTTTCAGGATGCCTTCGCGCCCGCGAACGTCAGGGCGAGAAACGACGACGCGTCGATCAAAGCGTCCGGGTCGAAGCAGCGCCGGGTCTAAAACGTCCGGCCTGTTGGTCGAAGCTATCAGGATGACGCCGTCGTTTGACTCGAAGCCGTCCATTTCGACGAGCAACTGATTCAAAGTCTGCTCGCGCTCGTCGTGGCCGCCGCCGAGTCCTGCGCCGCGATGACGCCCGACAGCATCAATCTCGTCAATGAAGATGATGCACGGCGCGTTCTTCTTACCCTGCTCGAAGAGGTCGCGGACGCGGCTGGCGCCGACGCCGACGAACATCTCCACGAAGTCAGAACCTGAAATCGAGAAGAACGGAACGTTGGCCTCGCCTGCGATGGCGCGCGCTAAAAGAGTCTTGCCCGTTCCCGGCGGTCCCATCATCAGGACGCCTTTTGGAATGCGCCCGCCGAGTTTTTGAAATTTTTGCGGCTCTTTGAGGAATTCAATAATCTCCTGCAACTCCTCTTTAGCCTCTTCCACGCCCGCCACGTCCTTGAACGTGACGCGCTTCTGCTGGTTGTTCAAAAGTTTCGCGCGCGACTTGCCAAAGCTGAGAGCCTTGTTGCCGCCCGATTGCATCTGCCGCAGCATGAAAATCCAGATGCCGACGATGAAGAGAATCGGTGCCCAACTCAGCAGCACGCCCCAGAGCATGCCGTTGCCAGCCCCCTCTTCTTCAACCTCCGCCTTCGGCTGATCGCTGTTCGGCTTCTTCTCAGCAGCAATCGTCATCAAGTCTGCTTTGTACTTCTCGTTGGAAAGACTTGTGCGATATTCCTGCTTATCATTGCCGGTGGCGACGACCTCGCTCTGCTTGATCGTCATCTTGGCGATGTCGCCGTTGCGAACTTTGTCTGTTAACTGCGTGATGGAAAGCGGTGCAGCCGTCTTGCCCTGCGGGTTCGCGAAGAACTTGTAGAGCAAAAGCGCCCCGACCACGATGAACATCCAGAAAATGATTTGTCTCGCCGTAGAACTCAAAATATTTTCCTGCCTCCGATGCCGATGATAACCCATCCCGGCATCTTTTGTCGCTCCCGCCTCAACTCAAAATCACCAGCACGCCAGAGCGGGAGCTAATCCTTTTTTATCCGGCGCGCGATTGCCTGTTTTAGATGCCCTGAGCGCGCCCAGCGTTGCGCTTTTCGGCTCACTCACTACTGTATCAAAGTTCTCAATCTTTCTTCACGAACCCTCGGTTTTGCTCGCAAACGTCGCCAAGTACGGCAGCCCGCGCCATCTGTCCTGAAAGCCCAGCCCGTAGCCGAAGACGTAGCTCTCATGAGTCTCAAATGCGCGCCAGTCAGGTTTAAGCTCGACGCGTCGCCCGTCGGGTTTATCAAGCAGCACACACAACTGAACGCTCGACGCGCCATGCGCGCCCAGTTGCTTGATGAGATATTCCTGCGTCACGCCCGTATCGAGCACGCCTTCGACCAGCAGCAAATCGCGCCTTGAGAGATCAATTTGTGTGCTGAAAGAGATGTCCTGAACACCGCCCAGGGATTGATGATCATAGCGCAGGAAGGCTGTGCGAAGTGGAATGTTGAGAGAGCGCAGAAGGTCTGCCAGAAAGACGAAGCTATCGTCCAGCACACCCAAAACCGTGAGGTCGCGTCCCTCGTAAGCCTGACCGATTTCCCCGGCAAGCTCTTTCACGCGAGCAGCGATGTCTGCCGCGCTGTAAACCTCTACGATCTCGTCCGTCATTGCTCGCGCCCCGCTTTCAATCAAAAGAGGCCAACAAATCGAAAAACCGCCTGCGAAATTGAGGCGGCAAGTCAAAACTGATTGTAGAGGGGAGCGTCACCTTTTTCAACCTATTTCCTGAGAACAGGAGTCAGGAGTCAGAATAAAAACAACAGCGGTTGCAGCCTTATCGTTCTGACTTCTGTCTCCTGACTCCTGACTCCTGCTTTTCATCCTTTACATGCAACCAGAGCCGCCCACGCCTGCGCTCGATGAAACTCCCGCCCGGCAACTCCGCCACCCGTCCACCTCGCTCGCCCGCCAACAATTTTTCAACGCCCGAAAGATGAACCAACTCCAACCTGCGCAAACTCCCGCGCCCCTCTGCAATCCACAAACGCAACGCTCGCCTGCGAACAGCGCGGGGAGCGCGTGCCAGTATATTTACGCTCAGCGACCCCGCAACGGATGCGAAGGCGTCGTCCCCAGCCTTCCCTTTTTCTCGCGCGGCTTCTAATAACTCCCCGGCGGCCATCTTCAGCACCGCCCCGTCACCGCGCAACAGTTCCGCTGTGCGCGCGAGAGACTCCACCACGCGGGGATTAAACTCCGCCATCAGCGGCAGCAGCCTTCGACGCACACGCACGCGAACGAACCTTTCATCTTCATTCATCTCATCCGTCCTGAATTCCACCCCGCGCTCACGGCAATACTTTTCCGTCTCCGCTCTCCGCGCCCAACCGAGCAGCGGCCTCGCCAGCAAAATATCCGATGATGAGGTCAACGCCCGCACAGCCTCCATTCCGCCTAACCCTTCAGAGCCGCTCCCGCGCAGCAGGCGCAACAAGATCGTCTCCGCCTGATCGTCCATCGTGTGCCCCGTCAAAACCACACGCGCCCCACACTCTCCAGCCACCTCTGCCAGAAATTGATAACGCGCACTCCGCGCCGCCTGCTCCAGATTATCCCTTTCGATTGCCACGCGCTCTTTCACACGCGCCCGCCCAAGCTCGACTTCAAACTTGAGACTATCCGCCATCGCCTCGACCCAACTCGCATCCTCACGCCCCGCGTCCCCGCGCAACCCGTGATCGAGATGCGCCACCGTCACGTCCACCGCCAATCGCCCATCCTTCAACAACTCGTCCACAGCCAATAACAGCGCCACAGAATCAGCCCCGCCTGAGACGGCGACGACGCCGCGCACCTCTTCCACAGGCAATTCCAGCCGCTTCCATTCCAACATCAAGCGCCGCGCGAACTCGCTCAGTCTGCGTTTCGCACGTTGCCCCAATGGCCGCTTCTTTAGCCCTGTTTCAGGCGCTCGCTGTTTCTGCGTAATCTTCATCAAAGGATGATTGTCAGACGCTTTCGCGCGAGGCGTCAAATAGAAGCTGTCAACATATGTCTACAGCGGCTAAGGCCAGGTGTGCGTTTTGGTAGACACCGCAGCTTCCCTTCAAGAAGATGAGAACCTGCGTTATACACATCAATCTTGAGCTGGAGGCGCTTCAAGAGGTGGCTGGTATGGTTATTGCCAACGCGTTCGGCAAGGAGGGAATCGTCATGCGAAAATTATTTTCAGGTTTGATCCTCACCTGTCTCGTACTCCTCGCGCAGGCGAGCGCTTCCGCACAGCTCAGCAGGTTTCAGGGTAACTGGCGAAACACAGACCCTGCCACTCCTGGAATCACCAGAATACAGATTGACACCAGCCCAAGCGTTAGAGTGCGTGCGTGGGGTCAATGTTCTCCCGCCGATTGCGACCTGGGCACGGTTGGCGGTTTCGCTTACGGCCCGAGCGTGACATCCAACCTGAACACTTCGGCTCAGGCAGTCTCGGCCATCTTCAGGTCCGGCTTCAACGAATCGCTCTTCATCATCCGCCCCGTGAGCGGCGGACGCCTTCAGGCAGATGTCTACGACCGCTTCACAGACGGTAGCGGGCGCACGGCTTTCGTCAGCACCTACACCTTCGCGCGCGCGGGTGGTGGGGGAGGCGGTGGCGGTGGCGGCGGAGGGCGTCAGGACTGCCTCTCTTATAACCCGAACAACCTGCGAATTGAAAACGAAGGCGCACGCGGCTGGCTGTTAACTGATGGTAGTTCGCGGATGCTCATGTTGGATAACAGGATGGATGCCGTGAGAGCTTTGGCCTTAGCCAGAAGGCACACGGCGCACTGCTTCATCGGACGCGACAATCGCCGCCCGAACCGCCAGGACTTCATCATGGAATACTGGACGGGAGATTCCGGTAGTACGACCACGATTCCGGGCGAAGATTGCATCTCCTACAACCCGAGCAGCCTTGAGATCAGGAACGAGGGCGCAAGCGGCTGGCTGCTGACCGATGGCAGCTCCCGCATGCAAATGCTGGCTAACCGGGGCGATGCCGAACAGGCTCTCGGAGTCGCCAGCGGCTCTTCAAGGCAATGCTTCATCGGGCGCAACAACACCCGCCCGAACCGCAAAGACTACATCGTCGGGTACTGGCGTTAAGCGCCCGCGCCCTCGCGCACCCTTCGGCAGAGTGATAGACGCAGCAGCCCTGCGCCCTTATCACTCTGCCGAATCCGTTTGAGCATTCTTAGCTCGGATGGCTGTGGCGCGGGCTTCCATTTCTGCCGCCTCAGCATCGCGTTGCGTCGCGCGTAGGAGAGCGGCGTAGTTCTTCAGAATTACCGCTACATTAGGATGGTCTGACCCCATTGCCTTCTCATAGATCGCCAGTGATCGCTTGAATAACGGCTCCGACTCAATGTACATGCCTTGCGCGCCATAGAGCATCGCCAAGTTGTGTAAGCTCTGCGCCGTATCGGGATGATCTGGCCCTAGTGCCTTCTCAAGTATCGCCAGTGATCGTTTGAATAGCGGCTCCGCTTCGGTGTACTTGCCTTGTGCATGATAAAGCAACGCCAGGTTATTGAAACTCAATGCCACGCCAGGATGATCTGGCCCCAGCGCCTTCTCTTTGATTGCCAGAGATCGCTTGTAGAGCGGCGCGGCTTCGATGTGCTTACCTTGTTCGCGGTAGAATTCTGCCAAGTTGTTAAGGCTCACCGCCACGTTGGGATGGTCTGACCCCATTGCCTTCTCGTAGATTGCCAGTGATCGTTTGAATAGCGGCTCCGCTTCGGCGTACTTGCCTTGCTCGTAATAGAACATAGCTAGGTTGTTGAAGCTTTGCGCCATGTCGGGATGATCTGGCTCCAACGCCTTCTCTCTGATTGCCAGAGATCGTTTGTAGAGCGGCGCGGCTTCGATGTGCTTGCCCAGTTTGCGGTAGAATTCTGCCAAGTTGTTAAGGCTCAACGCCACGTCTGGATGGTCTGGCCCCATCGCCTTCTCGTAGATTGCCAGTGATCGTTTGTAGAGCGACTCCGATTCGGCGTACTTACCTTGGCTGTCATACAATACGGCTAGGTTGTTGAAGCTTTGCGCCACGTGGGGATGATCTACCCCCAATCCCTTCTCTCTAATTGCCAGAGATCGCTTGGTGAGTAGCACCGCATCAGCATATTGGCCTCTCTCGGAACTGTAGAAAGCCGCTTGGTTGAGAAGTCGCGCTGCCTCTTCAAACGTGAGATCCCACTTCTCAATCAGCTTCGCAGCAGCCTTGGCATGAGGAAGGAGACGCTCGCATAATGGCCAATCGTTAAACTCCACATACGGGAACGCTTGATCCAATGCGCGGATGATACGTTTGGCCCAGAGCCGTTGGATGTCTGCATCCATCCCGTCTCTCAATACCTCTTGCACAAGACGGTGGATGCTGTACGTTTGCGAATCGCTATCAAAGCGGATGAAGGAGTAGCGAGTCAGCGGTTCCAACACTTGATTGAGAGCGAGCGGATCATCATCCACCTCGGCAAGCGCGGCTGAGAGTGCGTCTCCGAGTTCCGCCTTTCCTTTTGTTATCAGTTCAAGAGGAATCCTGTCGGGACTCAGGAACGCGCTGACGCGCAGCAGGTCAGATGCCGCTTCGGATACTTCCTTAACCTCCTGAAAGTTTATTGCCCACGTAGTCGCGACCGATTCGGGGTAGTCTCCTGCAACCGGGCCGGACTCTTTCAGCAATTCCAGACGGCGTTTGCGATAACTGGCAAGATAGTCCCGAAAACGGGCCTTCTTCGCCGTGATAAATGCCCCGGCCTGTTCGAGCGCCAGTGGCAGGTAGCCAAGTTCTCCTGCGAGTTGCGCCGCTGCCTCTCTCTCCGCAGCATTGTCGTCGTCGCGCCCCGTGCGTGTGAAGAGAAACTCAAGCGCCTCTTCAGGCAACATGGCGTCTATCTCGAGAGGCTTGACGATGCCCAGTGTGTCAAAGACCTGTGCGCGCGAGGTTAGCAGGACATGACCTTTGGCGTTGCGTGGGCGGAATTCCTTGAGCGACTCCGGCTCGTCGGCGTTGTCAAAGATGAGTAGCCAGCCGGAATTGCTTTCAAGCCACCGATTCACAGCGCAAACAGTATCGTCGGGGCTTTGGGCGTCCTTCTCCGGCAAGTTCAGAAGTCTTGCGATCTCGACGAAGCCCGTACTCAACGCCAAGAGCGAATCAGCCCTCACCCAAAACACATACGCGTAATCCTCACGATGCTGGTAGGCATACTCGATGGCGGTCTGCGTCTTGCCGAGTCCGCCGAGACCGCTGACTACCTGTATCGGCGGCGTAGTGCTGTTTTTGGTGAACGCGCGGTGCAAGTCTTCCAGAATCTTATCGCGGCCTGTGAAGAAGGGATTGCGCTCGAAAGGTAAATTCATCAGTGTTGAGGCGAAGAAATCCTGCTTGCGTTCTTTCGGTTCAAGCGGCTGCAACTTTGCAACCGGCGGCAACTTTCGCACCTTGCCAAGCTCAGGCTTCAGATGCTCAGGCTGGTTGGTGAGACGACGATAAAGGTCTTCGTAACCTTCTTCCGTTTGAGCGAAGTAATGTACGACGCCTTGCACCGGCGTGGGGATATGCTCGAATTTGCCCGATTCAAGCAGCACTGGAATAAACGTCGTGTTCAGCATCCCTGCGTTGGAAAGGTGTTGATAGATTAGCTGGCCTTCCCAGCGAACGCCGAGACCTATGCCCGGCGTCTCTTCTCCCATCACGCGGCGATAGTAGGTTTCCGTGCAAATCATCAACACGAAGTCTGCGTCGCGTATCTGCTTGTCCATCCAGAGCGGCCAGCCTTCCGGCGGGGAGACTACATATTGATCCAGAATGCAATCAATCCCTTCGGCGCGCAGGCGATCTGATAGCTCCCGCACACGGTCGGCGTGCTCGGGCGAATCGTGGCTATAGCTGATGAGGACTTTCGGAGGGTGAGTGTCAGGGCCAGCCATTTTGTGCGGTCTCCTCTACGCGATGAAGCGCGCATTGTATGATTCGTCAGTGATTGGTGCAATCAAAATACTTCACCATCCGGAAAGAAAAGTCTAAGATTCCTGCCACAAAACGGGCGCGAGCGGTGTTTACCTTCAAAAGAGGGTTAGAACCAGCGGGGCAATCTCAAGCCAATCTCGTCAACAGTTGATAGAAGCCAGGAGACTCAACAGATGAATAAGCTCAATAACTCCGGTGGAGCGCGTCGCGGCGTCCGTCGCTTGATTCCAAATTACAGAACATGGTCGGTGGCAATCATCGCCGCGTGCGCGCTGCTCTGGGCTTGCGCTCCGGCGTCTTACACGAATGATGCGAGCGGAGGAAGCGCGGTCAGCGGTGTCCAGACATCCTTCGATGGTCAATGGCTGATAGAGTTCAAGACCGGGGAAGATAAGGTTCAATTATCTTTGCGCTACCAGCGTGAGGGCAAAAACGGCTACGGCTTCAGCAATAACTCTTTCGGCATCGCGCCTGCCCAGTTGCAGGGGCTGACGCGTGAGCAGGCTATGTCGAGCGCTGGCGGGCGCGTTCAGTTTCAACTCAAGCGCGATGCGGGCACGTTCAATTGCGAAGGCTGGTTCAAAGACGGCAACGGCTCAGGCCATTTCGTCTTCTCTCTGAATCCCGCTTACAGTGCCGAATTGAAATCGCAGGGCTTCGGCACGCCTTCCGCAGACCAGCAGTTTTCGATGGCCTTGCACGATGTCAGCCTCGCCTTCATCGCAGAGTTGAAGTCACAAGGATATGAGCGTCCCAGCCTCGATCAACTCGTCATGATGGGAGAGCATGGAGTTCGTCTTGAATACGTGCAGGGACTCAAAGCGATGGGCTACAAGCTGCGCTCAATTGATTCCCTGATTGAGATGAGGGATCACGGCGTCACACTCAACTTCATACGCGAACTCGCCGCGCTCGGCTACGAACGCATCCCTGCCGAAGAACTCGTCAGAACGAGAGATCACGGCGTCACCCCGGAGTTCATCAAATGGCTGCGCGAAGCTGGCTATGATCGTCTTCCCCTGACCAGACTCGTTGACATGCGAGATCACGGCATCAGTCCGAAGTTCGCCAAAGAGCTTGAGGAACTGGGATACGTCAAGCTCTCCGTCGAGCAATTAATTGAATTGAGAGATCACGGCGTCAGCGCGAATTTCATCAGGGAACTCAAAGGACATGGTTATGAACGCGTGCCCGTAGAACAACTCATCCGCCTGCGCGATCACGGAGTCACCGCCACCTTCATCCAGAAGATGAAAGCGCGCGGCCACAATAACCTGTCGCTTGATGAACTGGTTGAGTTGCGTGATCGTGGTAGTGAGGATTGAGAAGGTAGAAAAGAATTTAACAGGATAGACAGGATGCGCAGGATTAAAAAGACAAGGCAGGTCAACAGGACTGAATGATTTTCTTTATCCTATCTATCCTGTCCATCCTGTTAAATTCCTGTCTCTGTATACCTGATGAAATTACACCCCGATCATCGTCCCGGTTCCATCGTCCGTGAAGACTTCTGCGAGCAGCGCATTGCGTGCTCGACCGTTGATGATGTGCGCGCTTTTCACTCCGCGACGCAAGAGGTCTGTGATGCTCTGAAGTTTCGGAATCATGCCCCCGGTTGCCTTGCCTTCACTCACCAGATTTTCGGCATCATCAATTGAGAGCCGCGAGAGTTTCGTCTCCGGCTCGCCCTCCCGCAAATAGATGCCGTCAACGTCCGAGAGCAGAATCAACTTTTCAGCCTCCAACTGCACGGCAATCTCCGAGGCAATCGTGTCGGCGTTGATGTTGAAGACCATCCCTTCCCTGTCTGCGCCGAGCGAAGAGATGACGGGCAAATATCCTTTATCAAGCAGCACACACAGCAACCGCGTATTTATCTCGACCACGTCTCCGACGTGACCGAAATCCACATGCTCGTGCTCGCCCGTCGCACGATTCAAAATCTCTTTGGGCGGGCGTCGCTCCGCGTGAACGATGTTGCCGTCAACGCCCGACAACCCGACGGCTTCCACGCCCTTGTTCCTGAGCGCCGCTAAGATGTCCGTGTTGATCTTGCCCGCAAAAATCATCTTCGCCATCTCAAGCGTCGCATCATCGGTCACGCGCCGCCCGTTGATGATCGTCTGCTCCACGCCCATCAGCGAAGCCAGTTCGGACAACTGCTTTCCGCCGCCGTGAATGACGCAGAGACGGATTCCGACCTGATGAATCAAAGCCAACTCTTCGGCGAGCGAGGCAAGGTTCGCGGCATCTTCAGTGGCTTTGCCCGACAGCTTGACGACGAACGTCTTGCCCTGAAACCGTTGAATGTAGGGCAACGCCTCGCGCAGCAAGTCGAGCCGGAGTTGATTGGCAACGTCGAGTCGCGGCTGTGTCGTCATCGCTCCAACCCTCCCAGCAGTTTCGCCATCACGGCTTTCTGAGCGTGCAGGCGATTCTCAGCTTCGTCAATCACGACCGAAGACGGAGAATCAATCACGCCATCCGTGACGATGACGTTGCGGCGCACGGGCAGGCAGTGCATGAAAAGCCCGGAGCGCGTGCGCGCCATCTTCTGCTCGTCAACTATCCATGACGCGTGATGCGCGGCGCGCTCTTCCATATCCTTTTCCGGCGCACCGTAAAACCGTCGGCTGCCCCAGCTTTTCGCGTACACGACCTCTGCGCCTTCAAAGGCTTCGTCCACATCATTCGTCACTGTCAAAGACGCGCCCGCGCTCTCCACCTGACCTGCGATGTCCCGCATTAACTCTTCGTCCAACTCGTAGCCGCGCGGATGCGCTATCACGAGGTCATGTCCCATCTGCGCCGCCGCCAGCGCAAAGCTGTTCGGCACGGCCATCGGCAGCGGCTTTGGATGCCATGCCCAGGTGAGCAGCACGCGCTTGCGTCCCGTGCCCAGTTTCTCGCGCACCGTCATCATGTCCGCCAGAGCCTGACACGGATGATGCATCGCCGATTCGAGATTAATCAACGGCACGTCAGAATATCTCGCAAACGCATTCAAGATGGGGTCGCGCCGCTCCTCTTCCCAATCCTTGAGAGCCGCGAAAGTTCTCACACCAAGACCGGCGCAGTATCTCCCAAGCACGCGCACAAACTCCGCGACGTGCTCTGTCTTGTCTCCATCCATCACCACGCCTTCGCGATGCTCAAGCGTCCAACTCGTTCCGCCCGGCTCAAGCATGACCGCGTTTCCGCCAAGCTCGAAAATACCAACCTGCATCGAAGCGCGCGTTCTGAGAGATGGGTTGAAGAAGACGAGCGCAACTGATCGCCCCGCGAGCAGTTTCCTCGCCTCATCGCCCCGCTTGAAACGAAGCGCCGACTCGATCAAGCCCTCAAGCTCGTCGCGCGTCCAATCTCCTGTTGTCAGAAAGTCTCTCGGCATAATAAATAAGTGGTGGGTGATGGGTGATAAGAGAAAGCAGGTTCTTACCCATCACCCATCACCCATCACTGCATTCAAAGCATCAACGAACAAATCAACCTCTTCGCGTCCCAAACACAGAGGCGGAAGCAGCCTCAAGACATTCGCATCGCTCGACGTGCCCGTGATGATGCGTCGCTCAAGCAACGCCTGATGAATCGGCGCAGCCTTCTCTTTGAACTCCACTCCAAGCAAGAAACCCAAGCCCCGCACGCCGAAGACCTGCGGAATCTCCGCCAGACGCTTGCGCAGATAACTCTCAACCCGTTTCACATTCTCTAACATCGCGTCGGCTTCAATCGCTTCGAGCGTCGCCAGGACCGCCGCCATCGCCAGCATCCCGCCGCCGAAGGTCGTCCCCAGATCATTCTCTTTAATGTGCGCCGCGACCTGTTCATTAACGAGGCACGCGCCGACGGGGACGCCGCTGCCAAGCGATTTCGCCAGCGTGATAATGTCCGGCACAACCCGGCCTCCCGCCTCGCTTCCAGCGAAAAACCATTCACCCGTACGCCCGACGCCCGTTTGCACTTCGTCGTAGATCAAAAGAATCCCGCGCGCATCCGCCAACTCGCGCAGGCTTTGATAAAAGTCCGCCTCAGCCATCCGCACACCGGCCATTGATTGAACCGGCTCAAGCATGATCGCGGCGACCTCTTCGTCAGCTAATTTTTCGACCGCTGCGATGTCGCCAAATTCCGCGAACAGATGCCCCGGCACGTTTGGTCGCCCAAGCTCACGATACTTACCCAGTCCGGTCGCGCTGATCGCATCTGCGGTTCGTCCATGAAAGCTGCCCGTGAAAGTTATTATCTTCTCTCGACGGGTCGCCATCCGCGCCATTCGCATCGCGTTCTCGTTGGCTTCCGTGCCAGAGTTGCAGAAGAACGCTTTGCTGATAGGGCGAGGCGCGAGCGAGACCAAACGCTCAGCCGTACGCGCACGCACTTCCGAGTAAACGAGGTTCGAGTAGAAGAGCAAGGTTTCGGCCTGCGCTTTGATAGCCGCAACCACGCGCGGGTGGCAATGTCCTGTTCCGGCGACGGCGTGCCCGCCATAAAGATCGAGATAACGCTCGCCGTCGGAAGCAATCAGCCAGACGCCCTGCCCGCGCTCTGCCGCCACAGGCATTTTCTTGTATGTCTCAAGTTGGAAGCGGTCTTCAAGCGTCTGAACCGCATCGAGAGTTGAGCCTGTGTCTGCTTTCATCCTGCCCTCGCTCCGTCTGGGACGCGACTTTCCGGGACGGCCAGCACGGGCTGAAGTCCGTCAGCGTGCCCTATATCGAACAGCATCCCTTCAGAGATTTCACCAGCCATCTTTTTCGGCTCAAGGTTGACGACGAACAGCGCCTGGCGACCCTCTATCTCTTGAGGATTTTGTCGCTCCTGCTTCATGCCCACAAAAATCGTTCTCCGGTGATCGCCGAAATTAACGGTGAGCTTGACTAGCTTATTCGAGCCGCGCACGCCCTCGACGAGTTCGATGGTTCCGACGCGCATGTCTATCTTTTCCAGCACGTCAAAAGAAATAGGTGGCTTGACCGCCGCAACCTCAAAGCTCCCATCTTGCTTCATGGATTACTCCCGGTCAGAATTAATCCTGTCTTCTCATCAATCCCCGCCATCAGGTTCATGTTCTGCACGGCTTGCCCGGCTGCGCCTTTGACCAGATTATCAATTGCGGAGAAAACGACGAGCTGGCGACCGCGCGCCGCAAATCCGAGGTCGCAAAAGTTGGTCGTCTTGACCCAGTTGATGTCGGGCGAATTTTCCACCAATCGGACGAAGAAGGAATCTTTGTAAAAATCTGCGAAGACGGCGCGCACATCCTCTACTGTCATCTCTGTTTTCGTTTCGACATAAATGGACGCGAAGATGCCGCGCGCGACCGGCAGGCTATGCGTCATAAAGATTAGCTCGTGCGTGAAGTCGCCGACGGCGCGTAGCTCCTGCTCGATCTCCGGCACGTGCTGGTGCGTGAAAGGTTTGTAAGCGTAAAAAGAGTTCATGCGCTGCGGATGATGCGTGTTCGGCGCAGCCTTCGCGCCTGAACCCGAAGAGCCTGTCTTGGCGTCAACAATCACGCGCCCCTGCAAAAGATTTCGGGCGATAAGCGGCGCGAGGCCAAGCAACGTCGCGGTCGCAAAGCAGCCGGGATTGCTGATGCGGCTTGCCTTCTTGATAGTCTCACGATTGGTCTCCGTCAAGCCATAAACGAACTCGCCTTGCGCGTCCATCGCCGTGTGCTGGCGATTGTAGAAACGCTCAAACGTCTCGCGGTCGCGCAGGCGAAAATCTCCCGACAGGTCAATTATCTTCAAGCCCTGCGGCAAGCGCGGCACGACATCAATCGCCTGCCCGTGCGGGAGTGAGAGGAAAACGAAATCCAGTTCGCTCAAACTCTCGAAATCTTCCGGCATGGCAGTGAAACGTAGCCCGGTCAACCCGTACAGATTTCGATGCACGTCGCCGACAGCCTTGCCCGCATGTTCGTTCGCCGTCACCAACGCAATCTCGACGTGCGGATGCAGCAACAGCAGGCGCAAAAGCTCCGCCCCGCCATAACCCGAACCGCCGAAGATGCCGACGCGAAGTTTCGAGTTTTGAGTTTCGAGTTTCGAGTTCATCTTGCCACCTCCGCGATTTAGTCGAGCGCACCGGAAGGTAGGCTCGAAACACGCAACCCGAAACTCGAAACCTTATCTTTAACGATCTTGAAAAGCCGCGTGCCGTCCCTGCGCGCATTGCCTGCCGGAACATTGAACTCGCGCTCGATAAAGTCTTCGCCCATCTGCGAGTCGGTCACGGAGCCTGCGATTACGTCCACAGAAATTCCGCGCCTGCGGAACAATTCGATGCCGCCCCACGCGCCGACGTAATCCGACGCGCAGAAGACGAGGGCAGCGGTCGCCGCGCGCAACTCTTCATCATCAAACACGGAATCAACCGAATAGCCGCCGAGGATACCGTCGCCCAGTTCGATAACGATCATGTCGGGCTTCTCATTGTTCAAGCGCGTGATGATTGACTTTGCGACGGGAGCTAAATCACCGGCGTCAACCGTCGAAGGCAGCCCGCAATCAAGAAAGCTGGCAGTCGCAATCGCTCCGTGATCCGCCATGTTGAGCGTGTCGCGCAAGCACGCCACACCCGACAGCTTCGCCGCCGCGACTTTCAAGCCTAAGCGCGTCGCCTGCTTAATCAACTCCGTCGCGGCGTAAGTCTTCCCGCTGTTCATGCACGTTCCGGCAACAAGCACGAGCGGCGCAGTTTGTCCTAAATTCTCGCTGAGCGGCAAAGCGACATCCGCGATGTTGAGCACGCGGCCACGCTCATCACAGGCCAGCCCGATTACTTCAACACTGATCGCGTCGGACAAGCTCGAATGATGCCCCGTGCAGAGGCCGATGACGCCGCCCATGTTCAGCAAATGAAGGCGATCACCCGCGTGGATACTCAACGGCACGTCGCCGACAAATCCCTTCAATGCGCGCCTGCGTCCCAGCACACCGACCAGCACGTCGCCCGGATTGATCTTCGCCATTCTTCCGGTCGGCAACTCCAACTGGTTATATGTCGCGCTGTCCGTCAGAGCGCGCACCACCACCACGTCGCCCGCGCCCGGGTTCTCTGAGGCGTCAACGACTGCCATCGTCTTCGGTAGATTGAGAGGCGAAGCAGCAGAGCCGATCTTGTCGGCTTCGACCACCACAACTGTTGTTGCAAATGCAAGGTCCACGCTTTTCGTCATTGACATCGCTTCATCATACCTTTCAATAAATTTACCGGCTCAAGCCCCTCAATCTGAGACGCAGGGCGTTGAGCTTGATGAAACCTTCTGCGTCGCGCTGGTTGTAGATGTCTTCGGCCTCAAACGTCGCCAGCCGCTCGTTGTAGAGTGAGTGCGGCGCGCGTCGCCCGACCACAACGGCGCTTCCGCGATAAAGCTTCAACCGCACATCGCCCGTCACACCGCTTTGCGTTTCATCAATCATCTTCCGCATCAATTCAAACTCAGGCGCGAACCAGAATCCGTAATAGACGCTTTCCGCGAACTTGACGCCGAATGAATCGCGCAAGTGCATCACCTCGCGGTCGAGCGTGATTGATTCCAGCGCGCGATGCGCCGCTTGCAGAATCGTCACGCCCGGAGTTTCATAAACGCCGCGCGATTTCATTCCGACGAAACGATTCTCCACCAGATCAACGCGCCCGATTCCGTGCGAACCGCCAAGCTGATTCAACTTTTCCAGCAGAGCAACCGCACCGAGACTCTGACCGTTGATTGAGACAGGCTCGCCCTTCTCGAATCCGATTTCAACGTACTCGGCTTCTGCGCGTGCCTCTTCCGGCGCTTTCGTCAACTGGAAAATATCTGCGGGAGGCTCACTCCAGGGGTCTTCGAGAATGCCGCCCTCGTAAGAAATGTGCATCAGGTTACGGTCGGTCGAGTAAGGCTTCTCAGCGGTCGCCGTCACCGGGATGTTATGTTCTTTGGCGTAGGCTATGAGATCGGAGCGTCCCTTGAACTCCCACTCGCGCCACGGAGCGACGACCTTGATGTCCGGCTCAAGCGCGTAGTACGTCAACTCGAAACGCACCTGATCGTTGCCCTTGCCCGTCGCTCCGTGCGCGACCGCATCAGCGCCCTCACGACGCGCAATCTCAATCTGCCCCTTCGCAATCACCGGGCGCGCCAGCGACGTGCCCAAAAGATACACGCCCTCATAAACCGCATTGGCCTTGACCGCCGTCCAGACGTAATCGCGAACAAACTCTTCGCGCAAATCCTCGATATACAACTTCGACGCGCCAGTCTCATGAGCCTTCGCTTCGAGTCCGTCCAACTCTTCGCCCTGACCCACGTCGGCGCAATAGCAGACGACCTCGCAATTGTACTTCTCCTTGATCCAACGCAGCATCACGGACGTATCCAACCCGCCCGAATAAGCCAGCACAATCTTTTTGATTTTCTTCTCAGTCATTGTTCCAATGGACGATGGACGATGGACGATGGACGATGGGCAACGAAACACAAGCTGTGTTCTTTTGGCCATCGTCTATGGTCTATCGTCCATCGTCCAATACCTCCCAAATCTTCCTGATCGCCGTGCGTTGCGTCTTGCGGTCTGTGACGGCGATGAAGATGGTGTCTTCGCCTGCGAGCGTGCCGACGATTTCAGGTATCGCGGCGCGGTCAATTTCAACGGCCACCGCCGAGGCCATGCCGGAATCGCACTTTGCCACAACCAGCACGTCGCCCGCCGTATCCAGACTGAGCAACCCGCGCGCCGCCGAGCCATTCGTGCTTCTGGGCAGCGTGTAATGGCCGTGATGCTTGACGACGCCAAGCTCTACGAGGTCGCGCGAGATGCTCGATTGCGTCGCCGCGACTCCGGCGCGCTCAAGATACGCCGTCAATTCATCCTGCGTCCCGATGCGCTTGGCGCGAATCAAGCTCAGGATTCTCTGCTGTCGTGTCTCTTTCTGCATAGCCCTTCTTATGCAATCAATTTGCATAATTACTGCATAGATGCATAAAATAACACCCAAGATGCATCTCGGTCAAATAACTTTACGTGTGGTAGGACAGACATTCTCGGTCTGTCATTGAGCGCGGAGAGCGCGAATACTTGCTATCAAACATGAAGAGCGTGGCTTAAGCACGCTGCGACAGGCAGGAATGCCTGTCCCACTAATGACCCACTAATGACAGACAGGAATGTCTGTCCTACTATAAGTTTAGACGGAGGGATGAATGAGCGAGTCGAAAAATTTGTGGGGCGGGCGATTCACAGGCGCGGCTGACGAGAGGTTCACGGAGTTCAATCGCTCGTTCGGCTTCGACCGGAAATTGTTTGAGGCGGACGTGCGCGCCAGTCTCGCGCATTGCGAGGGCTTGCGCGGCGCAGGCGTTCTGGATTCGGCGGAAGCGGAGCAAATCAGAAACGGCCTTGAGACAATTATGAAGCGGGCGCGAGCGGAGACAAGTTATTTCGACGAGTTACCTGCCGAAGATGTCCATTCATTTGTCGAGGCGCGTCTCGTGCAATTAATCGGCGACACGGGGCGCAAGCTCCACACGGGGCGCAGCCGCAACGATCAGGTGGCAACCGATCTGCGTCTCTGGCTGCGAGACGAGATTGACAACACGATTAAGAAGGCGCGCGACACGCAAAGCGCATTGCTTGAGCTGGCGGGAGCTTACCCGACGGCGGTGCTTCCCGGCTACACGCACCTCCAACGCGCGCAGCCCATCCTCTGGGCGCACTGGTGTCTCGCTTACTTTGAGATGCTGGCGCGCGACTGTGAGCGGCTCAGGCAGTTGAGAGAGCGCGTCAACGTCATGCCGCTCGGCTCGGCGGCGCTCTCAGGCACGAGTTATAAGATTGACCGCGAAGGAGTGGCGCGCGCTCTTGGCTTTGACAGCGTTTCGCGCAACAGCCTCGACGCCGTGAGCGACCGCGACTTCTGCATAGAGTTTGCAGCCGCCTGCTCTCTCGTCATGCTTCATCTTTCGCGGCTCGCTGAAGACATCATCATCTACTCGACCACCGAGTTCGGCTTTCTTGAGTTGAGCGATAGTGTGGCGACCGGCTCAAGCCTGATGCCGCAGAAGAAGAATCCGGATTCGATGGAATTGGTGCGTGGCAAATCGGGACGCGTCTTTGGTCATCTGGGCGGGCTGCTGGCGACGCTGAAAGGGTTGCCGCTCGCCTACAACAAGGATATGCAGGAAGACAAGGAGGCCGTCTTCGACACGGCTGAGACAACCCAGGCATCGCTGGAAGTAACGGCGACGGTGCTGCGTAATGTGCGCGTGCGCGAGGAGAGAACTCGCGCGGTTGCTGCACGCGGCCACATGAATGCGACGGAACTCGCTGATTATCTCGCGCGCAAGGGTGTACCGTTTCGTGAGGCCCACGAGATGGTCGGGCGTGTTGTCTTACAATCAATCGAGAGAGGCTGCGAGTTGCAAGACCTCGCGCTCGACGAGTTGCAGAGATTCTCGCCGCTCATCGAAGAAGACGTTTACCTCGCTCTTTCGCTTGAGCAGACGCTCGCGACCAAGTCGCAAACGGGCGGCACATCCCCTGAGCGCGTGACGGAAGCACTCGAAGCGGCGCGCGCATCTCTGGCGAAGACGGAGACGGCTGTCGATGAATAGTCATTTGACGCATCAATGGATTTAACGTATTTTCCGACAGTCTTTCAAAGCACCTAATCAATCAGTCAGGAATCATCTTCATTTTGTCACCAACAAATCTGCCGCACCTGAAGCGGCGAACAACTTGAATCGAGAAGATTGACCGCCTCGGGTGGGCGGCAGGCATCTCCTTTACAAGTCATGGCGTGCTGGTCGGGGTTCGCGTTAATAACCCGGAAGCACTGCGTCTCGTGCAGGACTATTTTCCGCCGGGATGGAAACCATCATCATCAACCATCGTCGAGCGGTTGTACTCGTTCGTCTATAGTAGCGGCGGTGAGGCGCAGCCACGCGGCGTTCGCCGTTTCAATCTGCTGTACAGGGACATTGGCCGTCTCGCCCGCACGAGAAATCTGGAAGAAGCGTTGGAGATGTTCGAGTCGGATTTGCAAATGCACGTGGCGACGGAAGCGCCGCGCAGAGTGTTCGTTCATGCGGGCGTTGTCGGCTGGAAGGGACAGGCCATCCTCGTGCCGGGACGCAGCTACAGCGGCAAGACGACATTGATTGCCGAGTTGATTAAAGCCGGGGCGATTTACTATTCGGATGAGTATGCGGTGCTGGACGCGCAGGGGCGTGTGCATCCTTATCCGAGGCCGTTGCAGATTAGGGAGGGCGAGACGGGAAAACAGCAGAGATACCCGGTTGAGAAACTGGGCGGGCGCGCAGGAGTCAAGCCGCTGCCGGTGAAGTTGGTGATTGTGAGCCAGTACAAGCCGGGAGCAAAGTGGCGACCGCGCGCGTTGTCAGCCGGGCAGGGCGTTCTGGAGCTGCTCAATCAGACCGTCTCCGCACGCACCCAGCCGGGGAAGGCTTTCGCTGCCTTGCAACAGGTGGCGACGCAGGCGTTGATTCTGAAGGGAACACGCGGCGAGGCCAAAGAGATGATCGCACCTCTGTTAAAATATCTTGACGATTAAACGGCAAGGTTGACTCGGCTAAAAGTTGAACGCCTGACTGAAAAATCGTTGACTTGCCGCCGGATTCCCCTTATCTTCCAGTCGTTCGTTAATCATTAATCTAATCAGCAGAATAAGCCTTCCTCGTACTGAAACTGCCCGGACTGTAAGAGAAGCTTAGACGAAGGGACTTCGCATGAAACTTAGAGACAGCCAAGCTCTACCTGTTGCCCGAACCGCTCAATTAATCGTTCAGGAAGTGACGGACGAATTACTGGTCTATGATCTTGATCGCCACAAGGCGCATTGCCTTAATAAAACTTCTGCTCTTGTCTGGAAGCATTGCGATGGGCAAACAACGGTGCGCGCGGCGGCGCGCTTGCTGGAGCAGGAAATGAACACGCCGGTAGAGACGGACGTGGTGTGGCTGGCTCTCAGGCAGCTTGAGAAGTTTCATCTCTTGCAGGAGCGCGTGCCGCAGCCGAAGGGAGTGTCGCGGCGAGATTTAATCCTGAAGTACGCGCCCGCGACGCTGGCAGTGCCGCTTATTCTGTCTATCAGTTCCCCGACGGCGGCACAGGCGGCATCCGCGCCGCCACCACCCGTCGATCCCTGCATTGCTAATCCGGGTGCGATAGGCTGTCCCTGCACGTTTGACGCTCAATGCGACTCGTCTAATTGCAATACCGGTGTGTGCGGGCCTGAGTTGTAAGCTGAAGCTCGAATTTTCGGTAAAGCCGCCGAAGCAGCAACCGGGAGTCTCATCCCTCGCTAACTAAAAGGAGGAGTCAATGAGGGCCAGACCCGATCAACCCTTACCTCTGGCGAGGAAGAATGAGCTGATTATTCAAGAGCTGCCGGAGGAGTTGCTTGTCTACGATTTGGCTCGACACAAAGCGCATTGTCTCAATAAAACCTCTGCGTTTATCTGGAAGCACTGTGACGGCGAGACGACAGTGGCGCCGCGCCCCTCTCATGGCTGAAGACCTGGTTAAATCGTCCGGTCATCTGGTGGCAGTTGCGCTCGCAGGCGCGTGGCGCGATGTCCCTCCTACGTTAGAGCTTAATGAGGCGGAATTGAACAGGATTGCGCCGCTGCTTCTGAAGTCGGGGGCAGCGGCGCTTTGCTGGCGGCGAGTCAGCCAGTCCGGGTTGCGAGATGTTCCTGCGGCGAAGGAGCTTCGACAGGCTTATCGCAGGTGCGCTCTCAAGAACGCCCTCAATCAACAAACAATCGAGAGAGCAATCGCGCTCCTGCGTTCCGTAGGAGTTGAGCCGATTCTGGTCAAAGGCTGGGCGGTGGCAAGACTTTATCCTGAACAGGGCTTGCGCCCCTACGGAGATATTGATCTGTGCGTGCGTCCCGAACAGTTTGCCAGAGCCGAAACTGCGCTTGAGAACGTAGCGGACGTGCGATGCGCGGTTGACCTGCATTGCGGGTTTGCGAAGTTTGGCGGCGGGAGTGTGGATGCGATTTACACGCGCTCGCGCCTTGCAGGACTTGGAGAGACGAAGGTGCGCGTGCTGTGCGCAGAAGACCATCTTCGCATCCTCTCAATCCACATGCTGCGCGAAGGCGCGTGGCGTCCCCTGTGGCTGTGCGACATTGCAACGGCAATCGAATCCCGAAGCGCGGATTTTGATTGGGAGCTATGCCTGACGAAGAACCGGCGTCGTGCGGATTGGGTCATCTGCGCGATGAGGCTGGCGCAACGACTGCTCGGCGCAAGATTGGACGAAACTCCGGCGGCTCGCCTCAACAGGCCGCTGCCACGCTGGCTTGTTCCCACAATCCTGAAGGAGTGGGAATCACAAGCGCCTTCCATGTCGCAGAGACACACCGCCCCGATGGCGAGTTTTTTACGCTACCCGGCTGGCGTCCTGAAAGGTCTTCGTCACCGTTGGCCCAATCCGATTGAGGCCACTGTCAGCATGAATGGGTCGTTCAATGAACTGCCGAGACTACCGTTTCAGATTGGCAACTGTGTTGCGCGCACCGCGAAGTTTGCGGCGCACTTGCCGAAACTATTACGTCAACAGTAATGCCCCGATAAATTTTTCAGCGCTGAATCAGGTTTTATCCCCGAAGGGGATATATAAAATAGCCGGGGGCAAGCGATACGCCGCCCCCGGCTATTTTATGTGACCCTTTCAGGGTCAAAGAAAGTACGCTGACTACCCATCTGCTTACTCACCTAAATATGCTTCCTTGATGCGCGGGTCGGCGGCGAGTTCGGCAGACGGTCCTTCCATGACGATGCGGCCAGTTTCGAGGACGTAGGCGCGGTCAGAATGTTTCAGCGCGGCGTGCGCGTTCTGTTCGACGAGCAGGATGGTCGTGCCCTTGCCACGAATTTCTTCGATGGCTTCAAAGATGGTATGAACGACGAGCGGGGCTAAGCCGAGCGATGGCTCGTCCAGCAGGAGCAGGCGCGGGCGCGACATCAAGGCGCGGCTCATCGCCAGCATCTGCTGCTCGCCGCCTGAGAGCGTTCCGGCCTTCTGCGATTCTCGCTCCTTGAGACGCGGAAACATCTTGAACGCGCGCTCCACGTCTTCGGCAATCTCCGCCTTGTTCTTCTTCAGGTAAGCCCCCATCTGCAAATTCTCGCGCACGGAGAGATTGGCAAACACGCCCCGCCCTTCGGGCGACATGGAGATGCCGCGCGCAACCAGCTTATGAGTGGGCACGCCGTGAATCTCATCGCCCTCGAAGAGGATGCGCCCCGCGCGCGGCTCAAGCAACCCCGTGATCGTGCGCAGCGTCGTCGTCTTCCCCGCCCCGTTCGCGCCGATCAAAGTCACAACCTCGCCCTGCTCGACGTGCATGGAAATGCCCGTCAGCGCCTCGATAGCGCCATAGTTCACTGAAATGTTTTCGATGGTCAGCATGAAACAGTGGTCAGTGGTCGGTGGTCAGTGATCAGTGAGCAGCCAAAACAGCGCGTCGCTTGTTTTTAACTGACCACCGACCACTGACCACTGACCACTAATCTCCTAAGTAGGCTTCGATCACCTTCGGATCGTTTCTAATCTCTTCGGGTAAACCGAGCGCGATTGACTTGCCGTAGTCCACGACCTGTATGCGCTCGCAGATGCCCATGACGACTTTCATGTTGTGTTCGACGAGCAGGATGGTCAGGCCGAAGCGGTCGCGTATCAGCCGGATCAACTCGATCAAGTCTTCCTGCTCCGAAGGGTTCATGCCCGCCGCAGGCTCGTCCAGCAGTAAGAGTTTCGGGCGCGTTGCGAGCGCACGCACGATCTCCAACCTTCTCTGGTTGCCGTAAGGCAAACTCGTTCCACCCTCGTTTTGAAAGCGTTCGAGATCGAAGATTTTCAAAAGATCAAGGCAGAAATCTCTTTGCTCTTTCTCGTCGCGCGAGAAACGCGGTGTGCGAAAGACTGCGTCGGCGAGCGTCTGCCGGGCGTGCATGTGGCAAGCCGTCATTACGTTTTCGAGAACGGTCATGCCGGGAAAGAGTCTTATGTTCTGAAACGTGCGTGAGACGCCGAGCCGCGCAATCTGGTGCGGGCGCAGCCCATCAACGCGCTTGCCCTGAAAATAAATTTCGCCGTCGGTCGGCTCGTAAACTCCCGTCAGCAAGTTGAAGATGGTCGTCTTGCCTGCGCCGTTCGGCCCGATTAAGCCGTAGATTTCGCCCGCGTGGACAGCCATGTCGAGCGTATTGACGGCGATGAGACCGCCAAAGCGAATCGTGCATTTATCTGTCCGCAAACACGCGCCGCTGCCGTCAACGGGCACTTTCGAGCGAGCGGTGCGCGCAGCCTCCGTGATGACGGAATCTTCTTTGGTCGCGCTGACGGCGTTTGGCCGAGGTGCTTCGTTCATTTGTTCTCAACCTCTTTTTCCCGCTCCGCGTCCAAATCATTACGCTCTGCAATCGGAACCCCTTTAGACGCCCCGACAGCCTCATCGCCTTCGGGACGCCGCTGCGCCCGCTTGAGCCATGAGAAGCCAAACTCGCGCCCACCCAGCAAGCCCTGTGGCCGGGTCAACATCATCCCGATCAACAGCGCCGAGTAGATGACGAGCCGGTATTTAGAGATGTCCCCAATCACATCTTGCAGTCGCAGATCAAGGTCCAGAGTATTGATTAATACCAGACGCGCAATAGCGAACAGCGCAAGATAAAAGGCAAGGACGAACCCATAATAGCCCACCCCGTCGCGCATGAAGGCAGGAAGACGCTTGCGCCCGATGGCGCGCAGGAGCAGGACTGTAACGGGTATCAAGACGAGCAGAAAGACTATGTCGTATGGATATGTCCGCAGGAGTTCGGGCAGCACAGTGATGACGACCGCGCCCAGCAAGGAACCCGTGATAGACCCCATGCCGCCCAGCACGATCATGATAATGACTTCAAACGAGCGGATGAATTGAAAATCCTGTGTGCTTAAGAACTGGTTGTAGTGCCCGAAGAGCGCTCCGGCGACTCCGGCAAAGGCTGAACTGATGACGAAGGCCAGCACTTTGTAGCGCGTGGTGTTGACGCCCATCGCCTGCGCCGCCAGTTCGTCCTCGCGGATGGAAATCAGAGTGCGCCCGACATCTGAGCGCACAATGTTATAGACGACGACAATCGTAATAACGGCGAACATACCGATCCAGAAAAAATCGGCGTAAGGCGGAATGGTCGCGCGTCCCTGATATGGCGGGATTGCACCGGAGAAACCCGTCGGCCCTCCGATCTGCTTAATGTTCACGAGGACGATGCGGATAATCTCCGCAAAGCCAAGCGTGACGATAGCCAGATAATCACCGCGCAGGCGTAAACTTGGAATGCCCACAATCAATCCGGCGATGGCAGCGGCCAGAGCGCCCGCCAACACAACCAGCAGGAAGATCACCATCCCTGCTGCGCCTGCGCCGATTGCGCCCGCCAGTTTCTCTTCCAACCCCTGAGTGTAATAAACCGTCAGGTAAACGGACGAGTAAGCGCCGACCGCCATAAATCCCGCATGGCCGATGGAGAATTGCCCCGTAAAACCTGTAATCAGGTTCAGCGAGACGGCGAGGATGATATTGATACCCGCGAGGCGCAGCAGGTGCGAGTAGTAGAACGGCAGCCCGAAGCCGAACAAGCCCTCACTGCTCATCATCATGTTAAAAGCGATGAGCACGAGGACGATCAGGAGCGCGCCGAGGATTCGTTTGATGAAAGGTGGCATAAGTTAAGTGATAAGTAATGAGTGATAAGTGATAGGAGAAAACACGTCGTTCTTTCTTATCACCTATCACCCATCACCTATTACTGCCTTCAGACTTTTTCTTGCACGGTCGAGCCGAGCAGACCAGCCGGGCGCAGGAGCAGAACCAGAATCAGGATGGCAAAGGCGACGGCATCGCGGTACGACGATGCGATGCCGACGTTCCCGCCGTAGGCGACGACCATTGTTTCGGCGACGCCGATTAAGAGTCCACCCAGCACGGCCCCCGGAATGTTGCCGATGCCGCCGAGCACAGCGGCCACGAACGCCTTGAGGCCGGTGATAATACCCATCAAAGGATCAATGCTGGGGTTGTATTGCGCTGTCAAAACACCACCCGCAGCGGCGAGCGCCGACCCCAGAGCAAAGGTGAAGCTGATGACGAAGTTGGTGTTGATGCCCATCAGTTTCGCCGAGTTGAGGTTGAACGAGACGGCGCGCATGGCCGTGCCGATTTTCGTTCGATAAATAATCCATTGCAGCAGGATCATGAGCGCAATCGAAACCCCGAAGATCACGATCTGCGGCTGCGAGATGGCAGCCCTGCCGAACAAGCCGTAGGCATCGCCCTTGATGAGTGAAGGGAAAGACTGTTGCGCCGCGCCCATCCGCGCGACAAAGAGGTATTCAATCAACAACGAAACGCCGATAGCGGTAATCAACGTCGTCATGCGCGCGTATTTTCTGACCGGGCGATAGGCGAAGCGCTCAATCACCATGCCGACGAGCGCCGCCGCGATCATCGAGCCGATCAGGACGAGTGCGAGTCCGCCCCAAAGCGACGTGCCAACGGTGTCGGCGTTGTAGCCGAGGTTGTAGCCGAACAATTTCGCCAGCCACAGCCCGACGAATGCACCGATCATGTAAACATCCCCGTGCGCGAAATTAATCAGCCGGAGAATGCCGTACACCATCGTGTAGCCGAGCGCAATCAGCGCGTAAATGGCTCCGATGTTGAGGCCATTGATTAGTTGTTGAGTGAAATCATCCATCGCCAGCTTCTCGCTCGTGCCACCTGTTTAATTGAACCCAAAGCCCCGGACTCCCTCCCACGCCGAGCCTTTAGTGGCTCGGCGAAGAGGCTGGCGAAGCCGTCGGTGACGGCGCGGTACTCGTCGCCGGAGATGAACTGGTCGACGGCGATGAGCTGGCAGCCGGAGATGCACCGGTCGCCGGTGATGATGATGCGCCGGTCGGCGGAGTCATGCCTTCGGGATAAATCTTATCCTTGTAGGTAAACTTTCGATCTTTGGCCATCAATTCGAGGACAGTCGCGGGCTTGTCCACATTACGTTCGGCGTTCATCGTAATCGTGCCCGTCACGCCCGGAAAATCTTTCGTCTGGGCGATGGCGTCGCGCAGTTTCGCGCCATCGGTCGTCCCGGCGCGTTTGAGCGCATCGCCCAACACTCTCATCGCATCGTAGCCGAGCGCCGCCAGCGCATCTGGCGCAACGCCAGCATAACGCGCTTTGTAATCGGTGACGAACTTTTGAATCAAGGGAGCGGGGTCGTCAATCGAATAGTGATTCGAGATGAAGGTGTTGTTCAGGGCGTCGCCGCCGAGTTCCCACAGTTGCGGCGCGTCCCAGCCATCGCCGCCGAGAATCGGCACGGTGATGCCTTGCTGGCGCGCTTGCTTGGCGATGACGCCGACCTGCCCGTAGTAACCCGGAACATAAATCACGTCCGGGTTGGCCGCACGGATAGCGGTCAACTGGCTGCTGAAGTCACGATCCGTTTGCGTGTAGGACTTCTCCTCCACGATTGTCCCGCCCGAACCCGTGAAGCTTTGTTTGAAGAACTGCGTGAGACCCTTGCTGTAATCCGAGTTGAAGTCTGAGAGGATGGCGGCTTTTTTAGCCTTCAGATTATTCGAGGCAAACTTGGCCATCACTTCGCCCTGAAATGGATCAATGAAGCAGACGCGGAAGATGTAATCGCCTTTTCTGGTCACTTCCGGATTGGTTGACGACGGCGTGATCATCGGTATCTTGGCTTCCTGGGCTTTGGGCGCAGCCGTCAGGCTGTTGGTCGAAGCGACTTCGCCGAGCAGCGCCACCACCCCGTCCTGCCTGAGCAGCTTGGTCACAACGGTTGTAACCTTGCCCGGTTCGCCCTGTTCATCCTCGATGATGAGTTGAATGGGGCGACCATTGATGCCGCCAGCCGCGTTGATCTCGTCTCGCGCCATCTCGACACCATTTTTAGTTGACTGTCCGAAGCTGGAGGTCTGGCCCGAAAGGTCCAGGTAAACACCGACCTTGATGGGTTCGCCGCTGGGACCGCCACCCGAGTTTCCATCCGGGCGCTTGCAGCCCGTAGCCGCAAGCATGGCGGCGATCAATCCAAGCGCGATTAAAGTGCGTCTCATATTTTACCTCACTGAAAAGAGTAGTTTCGATTAACTCTTAAACGGAAGATTGAAGCAGCGCAGTTTCGGACCCGTGCGAAAGAGAGCACCCGGTCACGCTGCTCGACGACAAGCTCGAACCTTTCGGCGCACGCCGCCGCGCTCATTCCAAATCGAGGGCGGGCGCGCGGCCTCCTCATGCTCGCTGGCTATGGCTCTGCATAATAGCTGCGAGTCGGGTGTAGAAGCAAATTTTCGCCGGGCGCTATTGTGGTCGAACGACGCGCATTATACCCATTTGCCGCCGCGTGTCGAGCGATAATCGCTCACCGGATAATGAATCAATTTGAATTTGAGTGTCAGGCGAATTGTTTTTCACCACAGAGACACAGAGAACACAGAGGGGGCACAGAGGTTCAAGCCTCCGTGCGTCCTCCGTGTTCTCTGTGTCTCTCGTGGTGAATCTTAACCCTTCCGACACTCTACTGAGAATTAACCATCACCGTTCACCGCCTGACTTTTGCGCCTTCCCTTTCTCTGCCTGTATAGTGCGGCTGAAGGCTTTCCATCCTGCGTCTCGCGAGGCGTCCAACATGAAACGAGAGGAAGAAAGGCGTGAAGACTTCGCGCCGGAAATTGGCGACATGGGCACGCGTGAGTTTCGTCGCTTCGGTTACGAGGTCATTGATTGGGTCGGCAATTATCTGGAGCACGTCTCTGAGCGTCCCGTGCTCTCGCAGATCAGGCCGGGCGAACTCATCGCGCAACTCCCGTCATCCCCGCCCGCAAAAGGCGAAGCGATGGAAACTATCTTGGCCGACGTTGACCGTCTCATCACGCCTGCGCTGACACACTGGAATCATCCTTCGTTCTTCGCTTACTTCGCCACCTCTTCATCAGCCCCCGGCATCTTCGGCGAACTCTTCAGCGCCGCCTTCGATGTCAAGGCGATGCTCTGGCGCACCAGCCCCGCCTCGACGGAACTTGAGCAGGTCGCGCTCGACTGGCTCAGGCAGATGATGGGACTCGACGCGAGCTTTGACGGCATCATCTACGACACGGCCTCAGTCGCTTCCATGCACGCGATTGCCGCCGCGCGTGAGAATCTGAATGTACGAATCCGCGAAGACGGCATGAGCGGTCGCCCCGATCTGCCGCTCTTGCGACTTTACGTTTCGGAGCAAGCCCACTCGTCAATCGAAAAAGCGGCCCTGACGTTAGGACTCGGCCAACGCTCCGTGTGCCAGATTCCGACGGATGAGGAATTTCGCATGGACGCTTTCGCGCTTGCGCGTGCGATTGAAGAAGACAAGCGAGCGGGCGCGCTGCCCTTCTGCGTCGTAGCCACCGTCGGAACGACTTCGACTTCGAGCATTGACCCCGTGCCTGCGATTGCGGACATCTGCGAGGAACATAAAATCTGGCTGCACGTTGATGCGGCCTACGCAGGCTCGGCGGCGATTCTCCCGGAGATGCGCCACATCCTTACGGGAGCGGAGCGCGCCGATTCCCTTGTTACCAATCCGCACAAATGGTTGTTTACGCCGTTTGACCTCTCCGTGCTCTACTCGCGCCGCATGGACGTGCTGCGTCGCGCCTTCTCGCTCGTGCCCGAATATCTCAAGACGAGCGAGGCCGAAACTGTTCGCAACGGCATGGACTACGGCATCCAGCTTGGCCGTCGTTTCCGCGCCCTGAAGCTCTGGATGATTATTCGCTACTTCGGCCACGAAGGGTTGGCCGCGCGCATTCGTGAGCATTGCCGTCTCGCGCAAATCTTTGCGGCCTGGGTCGAGGAATCCCCTGACTGGGAACTGCTCGCGCCCGTTCCCTTCAGCCTCGTCTGCTTCCGCGCCTGCCCGCGCGTCGAGGGAGAAGCAGCAGAGGCCCGCGCCCCGCGTCTGGATGCGCTCAACGAAACGCTCATGAACAACCTCAACGCGACCGGCGAGATTTTCTTTTCACACACACGCCTGAATGATCTCTACACACTGCGACTCGCTATTGGTAATATCCGCACCACCGAGGCGCACGTCCGCCGCGCGTGGGAACTGTTGAATGAAGAGATACGGCGGCTGTCATAATCCATCTCGCTGGCAGCCTTGAGAAATTCTCCGAAGGATTTTCGCCATTATGAAGAGAACTCCGGCCTACGTTTTTCTCGCCCTGCTGATTTCCATACTAGCCCAACCCGTTAACGGGCAGCGGGCGATGACCCCCGCAGACACCCTGCGCGTGGCAGGCGTGGGTGACGCGCAAATCTCGCCCGATGGCGATTGGGTCATTTACACAGTCTCCACGACGGAAGACAACGCGACGCGCACCACGCTCTGGCTGGCGCGCACCAGCAGACTAGCTGCAATTCAGGACAGAGAAAGACCAATAGCCGATTCAAGAATCGCAACCGAACCGCTGCTTCCGGCAGGGCTGAACGCCTCTAATCCGCGCTGGTCGCCGGACGGCAAGCGCATAGCATTTCTCGCCCCCAAAGATAAGCAGAGCGGCATCTGGATTGTCACACTGCGAGAGCGTCAGCCTCGTTTTGTCGCTCCCGTTCGGGCGACTAATTTCCATATCCCCTACGCGGGCGAATCCCTCGCGTGGTCGCCCGACTCGCGCCGCATCGCTTTCATCTCTGCGACCGAAGAACCAACCAGCGTGAGCACGCCCATCATTACAGCGGGCACGCCTTCGCGTGCGGACGATCCGCGCATCGTAGACCGCATCCAGTACAAATCGCGCACCTCGTTTTCCGACCGGGCGCGCACGCACGTCTGGGTCGTGGACGTTGATTCTTCATCAATTGGTGATGATGCGGCGATGCGTCAATTAACTTCGGGGCAGTTTTACGATCACGCTCTGACGTGGAATCCACGCGGCGACGAAGTGGCGTTTCTCTCCAACCACGAAGCGGACCCGGAAGCCAACAACAACTCCGACATCTTCGCCGTTGACGTGAACGGGCGCGTTCGACAACTCACCGAAACTCGTGGCTGCGAATACGAACCAGCGTGGTCGCCGGACGGCAAGTGGATTGCCTATACGGCGACAAAGCGCGACGTGACGACGATTGACAGCATCGCGGAAGACACGCACCTCTGGGTGATTGACGCGCGCGGCGGGACAGGGCGCGAACTTAACGCGAAACACGACAGGCGTTCCAGAAGCCCTCGATGGTATGCGGATAGCCGCGCAATATTTTATCTGGCTAATAATCATGGGCGCACGATGATGTATACATTCGTGCTTGGGCCTGAAACCGTCATCGAGTTCGCTTTGAGCGAGACGGTGCGAGGGATACGCAGCAGTCGTCTGCCAATTGAAGGCTCTTTTGGAGATGAAAGGTATCCGGCACAAGCGGATTCAGAAGGTATGCCATTTCAACTCACCAGCTTCAGCGTGAGCAGCCCTAAGCTTGTTCAATCAACAAGGCGGTTTCAACCGTCGCTGATTGTCACACGAATGGCCTTTACCATGAGTGATCCGACGCATCCCGGCGAGGTCTGGGTCGAATCGGCGGACAACCAGATTGTGCTGCGCCTGTCATCTCACAATGGCGAATTTTTACGCCCGAACGTATTCAGCGCGCCTCAGGAAATCAAATTTAAGAGTTTTGACGGAACGGAAATTCAAGGCTGGTTGATGAAGCCTGTCGGTTGGCGCGCAGACCGCCGCTACCCGCTCATCCTGAGCATTCATGGCGGGCCGCACGGGATGTACGGCTTCGGCTTCAATGCGACGTTTCAAGCATACGCGGCGCGCGGCTACGCCGTGCTGTATCTGAACCCGCGCGGGTCAAGCGGCTATGGCCAGAAATTCTCCGACGGGACTCTGCGCGAGTGGGGCGGCGGCGATTACCGGGATTTGATGGCGGGTGTTGACGAAGTATTGCGAACGCGCTCATGGATTGACGCCGACCGTCTGGGCGTGACGGGCGGCTCATACGGCGGCTTTATGACCAACTGGATTATCACGCAGACGACGCGCTTCAAGGCGGCGGTTGCCGCTGCTTCTCTCAGCAACCTTGTCAGCTTCTACAGCACTTCTCTTTATCAGGATTTGATTCACGCCGAGTTTGGCGGCTTTCCCTGGGATGATTACGATCAACTGTGGCGCTGGTCGCCGCTGCGCTACGTCAAGCAGGTGCAGACACCGACGCTTCTCATTCACGGCGAGCAGGACAACGACGTACACATCACGCAGGCCGAAGAGATGTACATGGCACTCAAGCGGCGCGGCGTCGAGACCGTCCTCGCACGCTACCCGCGCGAAGGTCACGGCTTTCGTGAACCGCTCCACCGACAGGATGCGCTTGAAAGAACCCTCGCATGGTTCGATAGATTTTTGAAATAGAGGTTAGAATCTAAAACATGTTGACTCATATTGTTGTCTGGAAATACCGCGCCGACGTGGAACAGGTCGTGCGCGAGGAGCACATCAATCGGCTGCGGCGGCTGGCCTCTCTCATCCCTGAGATCGAGAGCTTCAACGTCGGCTTTGATGTGCTGAATCTGCCGCGCTCCTACGACACCGGCCTCGTCTCCACTTTCCGCGACCACGCCGCGCTTCAAGCCTACACGGTGCATCCCGAACACATTCTCGTCGCGGACATGGGACGCAACATCAGCGAGCATGTCGTCTCGGTTGACTTCGTGGACGAGAATTAGACCGGGCGGAGAATTTTCGACGGATGAAGTGGAAGTGGAAGCCAAACTGGAAGGAGATGAAGCGCTGGAAGAAAATCGCGCTCGTCACGCTTGGCCTCTTTCTTCTCTTTCAGATTCCTTTCATCTACCGTCGCACCCGCTTGGGCAATCTCCGCTCGGCAATCCGGCAGGTGAACGCCGCGCGCGTCGTAGACCAAACGGCGAGCCAGTACACGGACTACAAAGGCGTGATTCACGTTCATTCCAGCCTCGGCGGCCACAGCACTGGAAAATTCGAGGACATCATCGAGGCCGCCAATCGAAACAATCTGAACTTCGTCCTGATGACCGAGCACACGTCCTCTTTGATGGATACTTCCGCGATGACGCTTCGTGGAATTCACGCGGGCGTGCTGTTCGTGGGCGGCAACGAGGTCAGCACCGCCAGCCATGATCGCTTGCTGCTCGCGCCCGGAAGCCCGGAGGCGGCCACCGCAAACACTATCGGAACGCAGGAACTACTCACGCGCCAGAGAGCGCAGGGGAGTCTCTCTTTCATCGCCTACCCGCATGAATTCAGGAGTTGGGAGGTGAACGACTTTGACGGCATGGAGGTCTACAATCTTTACACGAACACGAAGAAGATTAACTACTTCATCACCTTTTTCGATTGGCTCTGGTCTTACTGGAGCTACGCTGACCTGATGTTCGCGCGGTTTTACGAAAGACCGAATGATGAATTGAAGAAGTGGGACGAGTTGATGCTGGCGAAGAATCGCAAAGTCGTCGCCATTGCGGGAAACGACGCTCATGCCAACGTCGGCTTTCAACTCGGCGATTTGACCGGGAAAAGTCTCATCGGAGTTCACCTTGACCCTTACGAGCGAACCTTCAGCGTTGTCCGCAACCATGTGCTGATTGAAAAAGATAAACCTTTAACGTCCGAGACCCTGCTCGCTGGCCTGAGTAGCGGCCATTGCTACATCGCCTTCGATCTCTTCGGCGACTCCACAGGCTTCACCTTCACAGCCGAGAATAATCAGGAACGGAAGATTATGGGCGACGAGATTGAGTTGTTGGACGGAGTTCGCTTGATCGTGACGACGCCCATCCCGGCCCGCGTCCTCGTCATCAAAGACGGTCAGGTCATACGCGATGAAGCCGGGACGGCGAGAAAGGAATTTCCGGTCGGGGAGCGTGGCGTCTACCGCGTCGAAGTCTATCTCACGCAACTTGGCAGTCTGGTCAAAGACAAGCCCTGGATTATCTCGAATCCGATTTATATTAAGTGAACGACGCAAGTAAATCTGCCGCGTCAGCGGCACGTGAATTTAGCCCGGCCTTTCAAGGCCGGGACAGCGAGCAGTTGAATTAATCACGTCGCGTCAGCGACGATTGAATTTCAAGAGATGGCTAATACATACACCTCGCTTCATTATCACATCGTCTTTAGCACCAAAAATCGCGTGCCGTGCATCAATCCCGAAATTGAGCAGCGCGTGTGGGCATATCTCGGAGGCATCGCACGAAAACACGGGATGACAGCTTTACAGGTAGGCGGTACTGAAGACCACGTTCACGTTCTGGTGATGACTCAACCGACGCTCTCCCCCAGTCAGATCGCGCAGTTTCTGAAAGGCGATAGCTCCAAATGGATTCACGAGGAGTTTCCAGTTCTACGTGATTTCGCGTGGCAAGATGGATACGGGGCTTTCACCGTCAGCAAATCGAATTTGCCTGAAGTTGTTCGTTACATTCAGCAGCAGCGAGAGCATCACCGGAAAAAGAGTTTTCAGGAAGAATATCTAGATTTTTTGCAGAAGCATGGGATTGAATATGAGGCACGTTACGTGTGGGGTTGATTCAACCGTCGCTGACGCGACGCCAATCCAACCGCCCGCACTCTCCCGGCGTTGAAACGCCGGGCTAAATTCAAGATGCCGCTCACGCGGCATAAAATCTCATCAGTCGTCCAAACACGCCAACGCCCCACACAGTCTTAACAACCCTGTGGGGCGCGCGCCGTGCTGGAAAGCTCCAACACTCTTTTGGGAGCGGTGCGTACGTTCACCGACCAACTGTAGAGAGCCTAGTGTTTGGCTCTGCTCCCGCTTTGCAATTCCAAGTGTTAGGAAATGCGCGAGTACAGCTTCCCTTAACTTGTGTTATGCCCTGAATTTTATGCCCGTCCGCGTGTCTTGTCAATACTCATCTTGACCGAACCGGAAACATACGTCATCAGGCAGGCCCGTCAAAGCCCGCCTCAGATAACTCTTCCACACCCCAAACCATGTGGTAACAGGCAATAGCAAAGCCATATCTCTTACTTTGAGTCCCCGCACTGCGTGTCGTTAGTCTACTGTATATCGTCAGCGCCAAGCGATGCGGTATATTAAGCGCCCAAAGTCATGGCTAACAAAACCGAAAAAGCGAAGGTGGAAGAAGAGCAGGCAAACATTTCCACACCGCAACAGATCGTCAACATCACTCCGCCTGCCCCCGCAAGCTTCAAGCAATTACCGATGGTCGGCTGGTACGACCCGCGCCAGCTTGTTCGCACAGGTTTTCAGGTCGCCATCTCCAACATCTTCGGTTATCACTCAGACCGCCGCCTCGTCGAAGCCCTCGCAGCGGGTCGCCCGGAGATTTATGACTACACCTATCACTACACGGACGACGGCCACGAGTTGTGCGAGATGGACGAGAGCCGCAAGCGCGAGGAAATCTGGATTGACTACGTCGCAGACCTCGGCGAAGCTTGGAATTCGACTTATGCGGTGGCCTATCACGTCAGCAAAGACACACTCGACTTTGAGTACACGGATCATGAAACAGGCGAGAAGCGCAGCGCGCAAACCCAGCGCGGCAGCATATTGATCTTCGGCGGCGATGAGGTCTATCCGATGGCAGACCGCGTTGAATACGATCAGCGTCTGGTCAAGCCATACGAAAGAGCTTTTCCGGCGAAAGCGCGCGAAGAGCATCCACACGCGTTTGCGATTCCGGGCAATCACGATTGGTACGATAGTCTCATCTGTTTCTCTCGCCTCTTCTGCTCGAAGCGTTGGTTCGGCGGTTGGCGCACACGGCAGAGCCGTAGCTACTTCGCGTTAAAGCTTCCGCACGGCTGGTGGCTGCTGGGGACAGACACGCAACTCGGCTCGGACATTGACGCGCCGCAGGTGGAATATTTCAAAGGCATCGCCGCCAAGATGAAGGAGACAGATCGCATCATTCTCTGTCACGCCGAGCCGCACTGGATTTTCGCGCGGATGTACGAGCATCTGGATTCGACCATCTCCGAGAGCAATCTGGCGTTTCTTGAAGAGATGCTGCGGAAGAAAATCGCCGTCTTTATCGCGGGCGACCTTCATCACTATCGCCGTCACGAAGCAGCGGACAAATCTTCCACACAGAAAATCACTGCGGGCGGCGGGGGCGCGTTTCTTCATCCGACGCACATGGGACACTTCGGCAAAGAGGTTTCCCGGCTCGAAGAGAAAAGCTCAGGCCGTATCTTTCAAAAGAAAGTGGCCTTTCCGTCCGAAGAAGTTTCAAGAAAGCTGTGCTGGCGCAATCTGGTCTTCCCCTACCTGAAAGGAAATCAAAGCTGGACGTTCGGCTTTCTGACCGCTGGCCTTTACCTGCTAATTACGCTGGCTGTGGTTTCAGACTTCAAGCACGTAGAGCAAACGGCCAACGGCATTCGCTCCGTTGTCGGCTTGAAAAACATCATCGGCACGACGCTGCATACTGTTCTTAACAGCCCGATGACTCTGTTCGGCGTGTTGCTCACAATTTTAGGCTTCGTGCTTTTCACCGACACACACTCGAAAGCGTACAAGTGGAGTATGGGGTCAGCGCACGCGCTCGCGCATATCCTCTCCGCTTTCACGGTCGCGCTGGCGTCTATCTATTCCGTCCTCAGCATTGTCGCCACGACCTCGCACTGGAATAATGCGCCAATGCAGATCGGCTCGTTGGAGCTAAACTGGGTCTACCAGATAACGCAGGGCGAGCACGTCTTCAATCTCGACCTCAGAGTTCTGCTCGCGGTGATTCTGATTTTAATCGGAGGCTACATCGTCGGCTCGTTCATTCAGGGATTGTATCTGCTGGTCTCTCTCAATCTCTTTGGTCGCCATTACAACGAAGCCTTCTCGACCATCGCCGTGGAGGATTGGAAAAGTTTTCTTAAATTAAAGATTGACCGCAACGGAGACCTCAGCATCTACCCGATAGGTATCCGCAGAGTGCCGCGCAAATGGAAAATCAATGATGACGCGGCGGGTGCAAGCATTGTTCCAGATAAAGAGCGCGACCCGTCTGCCACCGCGCCTGCGCTCATCGAGCCGCCGATTATCCTGAAACGCACGACCGCCACCGCCACCGGCGTCGTTGATTCAAAGCGCCTGTGATTAGCCTGCATGATTTGGAGAAACTGAAGTTGACTGCAATTCAATACCGCCCTGTCCGCGAAGCGGAGATGCCCGAAGCGGTCGAACTCTTTTTGGCGACTGTTGCTGATCTCCAGAAACGCTGGAATTTGAATTGGCCGCTGCCGCCGCGCGAGTACATCGAGAAATCTTACGACCACGTCAGGCGAACGGGCATTTTTCTGGTTGCGGAAGTTGATGGCAAGCTCGGGGCAATCTGTCATGCGATTGTGCGCGACCACCTCTGGTTTCTCTCAGGCTTCTGGACGATGCCGCACTTGCAGGGGCAAAAAATCGGTCGCCCTCTTCTGAAACTGGTCTGGGATGAAGGCGCAGCGTCGGGAGCTTCCGTCTTCTTCACGTGGTCGTCCATAGACCTGCAAGCGATGGCGTCTTACATGAAGATGGGAATGCTGCCCGGATACCAGTTGCTTAACTTCATGGGAGAGGCGCGCTGCCCGGACAAAAAACGCTCCGGTTACGAAACGCAGCCTCTTGATGTATCAGGGGCGCTGGCGATTGACGAGCAGATTCGTGGGACACGACGCGAGACGGATCATCAATTCTGGCTTTCGGAAATGAAGTCTGAAGGAAGACAGCTTCTGCGGTTTGGGCGAACGGTCGGTTACTATTATCTCAACAAAGGCACAATCGCCCCCGCCGCGTGGCTTGAAGAGAGGGATACGGGGGCGCTGCTGGAATCGGCCTGCCGCGAGGCGTCCGAGCAAGCAGGACAGATTCGCCTGATTATTCCCGGCGCAAATCACGCGGCCATCCGTTTCGCTTTGCAAGCGAATCTGAAACTCGCTGGCTACGGGCATCTTTTGACCACTGCTTCATTCGGGCAGATGGAAAAGTATTTAACCTCAGGACCATCACTCTTTTAATTTTCATGAGGAGAACATGAGAAAACTTCGCTACCACATCGTCGATGTCTTTACCAACCGCGCCTTTGGCGGAAACCCGCTCGCCGTCTTTACCAATGGTCGAGGGATTCCTGTGGAACTGATGCAGTCAATCGCCAAAGAACTCAATCTCTCGGAGACGACATACGTTCTGCCGCCCGACGATCCAGAGAACGATTACCGCGTCCGCATCTTCACCCCGGCGGCGGAACTTCCGATGGCGGGGCATCCGACCGTCGGCACGTCTTTCATTCTGGCGCGCGAGCACATGATTGAACTCAGGGACGATGAGACTACGATTAAACTCGAAGAGGGCGTGGGCACAATCCCCGTCACTCTCAAGTTCAAAGATGGTGTGCCTGATCTCATCTGGATGCAGCAACCGCTTCCCAAATTCGGCCCGCGCTTTAAGGATGCCGGATTGATTGCCGAGATGTTGTCAATTCAGCCTGAAGCGATTGAGACCGAGTTGCCGCTCGAAGTCGTCTCCTGTGGAGTTCCCTTCCTCTTCGTGCCGTTGAAAACGCTGGAAGCGATTCGCGCGATTCGATTCCGGCTCGATGTTTGGGAAAGAGTTTTGGGCGACTTCGGCGTCTCTGAAGTCTTCGTCTTCACGAAGGAGACGGAGATGGAAGGCTCAAGTGTTCACTCGCGCATGTTCGCTCCCGCGCTCGGCGTGTGGGAAGACCCGGCGACGGGCGGCGCGAGCGGCCCGCTGGGTTGCTACCTCGTGCGCCACAAAGTTTTCGGAGAGACTCAAAAAGCGGAGTTTACCAGCGAGCAGGGCATTGAGATGGGGCGTCCGAGCATCATCAAAATCATCATCGAACAGGAAGCGGGCGAGATTAAGAGTGTGCGCGTCGGCGGGCAATGCCGTTTCATGGGCGAAGGGTATTTGGAGGTATGAGGGATGAGGGATGAAGAAAAGCAGAAAGCAGTAGGCAGAAAACATTCGCCTGCTTTCCGCCTTCTCTTCCTTCAGCCCTCATCCTTCAGCCCTCATCCTTGCTTTTCAGCGCAAGTCGAAAAGCCGCTGCGCGTTCTAGCCGTGCTGGAAATGTTTTTCAGCCAGCCGAGTGTGCAGTTTTGTAAATCTCCCTGATTTGACTAATTTTTGATTCGAGCGAGAACACATAACCCATGAAGCATCTCAAACTGATTCTTAGCCTCTCCTTAATTTTCTTTATCTTTGCCGGGAGCATCCCACGCCTCAGCGCCGACGCGAGGGCCGCCGCAAGCCCGGATGAAATCAGCAGCCAGGATGAAGCAAACGAGGCGGACTCGGCGAAGGAAGGTCTGCAATTTCGCTTGAGTCAGGGCGCGGGGCAGCCTGAAAACCAAACCTCTGTCAAGCCTGCGGAAACTTCGCGCCTGTCGGAAAGCGAAGTCCAGAACGTGCTGAAGCGCCTTCCGCCCGTCAAGGCGGAAGAGGGAGACCAGCAGGATTTTGCCATGCGCGACCGCTCGCTTCCTCCGCCGCGCACAGGGAAAACCGTCAACGTCTCGTTCCCTTCATCCGAAGCTGCACCGACTCCTGATCCAAAGACGGCAGCCCCGCTCGAAGTCCTGCGGTTTGCGCCCGAAGGAGAAATACCGCTCGCTCCACAACTCAGCATCACGTTTTCGCAGCCGATGGTCGCCGTGACATCAGTCGACGATCTCGCGGCGCAGGACGTTCCCGTCAAACTCACGCCGCAGCCTCCGGGCAAGTGGCGCTGGGTGGGCACGAAGACTCTGCTCTTTGTGCCGGACGGACGCTTCCCGATGGCAACTCAGTATTCGGCAACAGTTGCTGCCGGAATAAAATCGGCCAACGGCGGAACTTTTCCCGCCACGAAGTCCTGGACGTTTGCCACGCCGCCTCCGCAGGTGAAGACGAGCTATCCTTTTAGCAGCACGCCGATGACGCGCGACGCGCTGATGTTCGTCGAGTTTGACCAGCATATTGATCCGGTTGCGGTGCTGAACACAATTAAGGTTGTCGCCGGAAGCGGGCAGTTAAAGATTCGGCTCGCCACCCAACAGGAGATTGACGCCGACAAGACAATCAGCCAGCTTGCAAAGTCTGCCCAGCAGGGGCGCTGGCTTGCGTTCCGCGCAATCAACGCTGAGACAGGAGACACGCGCGACGCGCTTCCAGCCGATTCAGGCATCAACGTCCAGATCGGCCCCGGCACGCCTTCAATGGAAGGCCCGCGCACGACCACCTCGGAACAGAGTTTTGCCTTTCGCACTTATGGACTCTTCCGCGTCCTGTCCCACAGGTGCGGCTACAACGATAAATGCTCGCCCTTCGATTCGTGGAGCATCATTTTCAACAATCCGCTGGACGCAGCCGCGTTCGATCAATCCCAGATTCGCGTCGAGCCTGAAGTGCCGGGTTTGAAGGCGAACATCTACGGCCAGACGCTCCAGATCGAAGGCATCAAGCGCGGGCGGACAACCTATAAAGTCACGCTTCCGTCTTCGCTCAAAGATCAGTTCGGGCAGACGCTCGGCTCGAACGTTGCCTTAACTTTCAACGTCGGGTCAGCGCCGCCCACACTCTCCTCCAGCGGCAAAGCGTTCGTCGTCTTAGACCCGTCTGCGCCGCGCGCCTTCTCCGTCTACAGCGTTAATTATAAAACGCTCAAGGTCAGGCTCTACAAGGTCAAGCCCGAAGACTGGGACAAGTTTACGCGCTACATGCGCTTCGTTTACGAATACTATGAAGACACGAAAGAGAAGCAGACGGTGCCGCCCGGCGTGCTCGTCTCTTCAAAGACTGTGACGGTCAAAGGGCAGCCGGACGAGTTGACCGAAACGAGGCTTGATCTCAATCCTGCGCTCGATGAAGGTCTCGGTCAGGTGGTCGTCATCGTCGAGGCTGGAGCGGGGTTGAAGAAGCGCGAGCGCCCGTCTATCGAAGCGTGGGTTCAATCAACCAACATCGGGCTATCGGCTTTCGTTGACTACACGGATTTGGTCGCGTGGGCAACTTCGCTCAAGGAAGGAAAGCCGCTGCGCGATGTCGAGATGACGATTCAACCGCTGGGAGTGTCCGGCACGAGCGGGATGTACGGCCTCGCGCGCCTTGCCCTAAAAAATTATGAGAAGCCGGGAGCAAGCCTGCTCGTCGCGCGGCAGGGACGCGATGTGGCTATCCTGCCGGAATACGATGAATGGTGGAACACCGGGAGCAGTTGGTACAGGCGAGAGGCTTATGATGAATTGCGCTGGTTCGTCTTCGATGATCGCAAGATGTATCGTCCCGGCGAAGAGGTTCACATCAAGGGCTGGATCAGGCGGGTTGGCGGCAGCAAGACCGGCGACGTTGAAATGCTCGGCGGGGGCGCAGGCCCGGCCATCACTTACTCGCTGAAAGATTCGCGCGGCAACGAGATTACGAAGGGCACTGCTCCCATCAACGCGCTCGGCGGCTTTGATACGAAGTTCAAGCTGCCCGCGACGATGAATCTGGGCAACGCCTATGTTCAATTCGACGCTCCGAACGCGACCGTCGCTGGCACGACCATGCAGCATTACATTCAGGTGCAGGAATTTCGTCGCCCTGAGTTTGAAGTCACGACGCAGGCATCCGAAGGCCCGTTCTTCGTCAAGGGCCATGCGGAGACTTCCGTTGCAGCGTCATACTACGCTGGCGGCGGGCTGCCCAACGCCGAAGTTAACTGGCGCGTGACCTCCACTCCGACCAACTTCACGCCACCCAATCGCGGAGATTTCACTTTCGGTGAATGGATTCCCTGGTGGCGTTCGTGGAACTCAAGAGACACGAGCCGCACGGAGACTTTTAAGGGAACGACGGACGCGGCTGGCAAGCATCGTCTGCGGATTGACTTTGATTCGGTCAAACCTGCGCGCGCGTCAAACGTCACGGCGGTGGCGAGTGTTGCGGACGTGAATCGCCAGCAGTGGGCATCGTCCACAAACCTGCTCGTTCATCCGGCTGATTTATACGTCGGCCTGCGCTCTGAGCGAACCTTCGTCCAGCAGGGCGAGCCGCTCATCGTCGAGACGATTGTCACAGACCTTGATGGAAAGGCAGTAGTGAATCGTGACGTTAAGATGCGCGCCGTGATGCTCGATTGGGTTTACGAAAAGGGACAATGGAAACAGAAGGAAACGAACGCGCAGGATTGCACCGTGAAATCTGCGAGCGAGGCGGTCAAGTGTACGTTCACTCCGAAACTCGGCGGCATGTATCGCGTCACCGCAACGATTTCTGATGACCGCGAGCGCCCGAACCAGTCTGCTTTGACGCTCTGGGTCGCGGGAGGCAAACAGCCGCCGAAGCGCGATGTCGCGCAGGAAGCGATTGACATGATTCCCGACCGCAAGGAGTACAAGGCGGGCGAGACCGCAGAGATTCTCGTGCAGTCGCCTTTCTATCCGGCTGAAGGCGTCCTGACCCTGCGCCGTTCGGGAATTCTCAAGAGCGAACGTTTCCAGATGGACGGGCCATCTACAACGCTTCGAGTGCCGATTGAAGAAGCCTATACGCCGAACCTTTACGTGCAGGTTGATCTGACAGGCGCGGCGGCGCGCACCGACGACAAGGGACAGGTCAACGATAAACTGCCGAAGCGACCCGCGTTTGCCAAAGGCGAGTTGAATCTTTTGATTCCGCCAATCTCGCGCAAGCTCGCCGTGACGGCCACACCGCGCGACAAGGCGCTTGAGCCGGGAACGGAAACCGTCGTCAACGTCGAAGTCAAAGACGCGGCAGGCCACGCGGTAGCAGGCAGCGAAATCGCGCTCGTCGTCGTTGACGAAGCCATCCTGTCTTTGACCGGCTATCGCATCACTGATCCGCTCTACACTTTCTATTCTCAACGCAGCGGCGGCGCGACGGATTATCACCTGCGCGCCAACGTCCTGCTCGGCAATCCCGAAGACGTGCTGAAGCAGGCGCAGAATCAGCCTGTAGGTAACGCTATGCAGATGAGGATGCTGGGTGGTCTGGCAGCAACCGAAGCCGCCGCGCCGCCTGCTCCTTCGGCCAAACGCAGCCGGGCGGGCGGGCGCGACGATGCGTCAGGCTTTTTTGCCCTTAAGGACGAAAGACCCGAACCCGAGGAAGCGCAGGAGATTCGCCTGCGCGAGAACTTCAACGCGCTGGCCGTCTTTGCGCCCGCTGTCCCGACGGACGCAAACGGGCGCGCTTCCGTCACGGTTAAAGTTCCCGATAATCTGACGCGCTATCGCGTGATGGCCGTCTCGGTCGCGGGCGGCAAACAGTTCGGCTCAGGCGAATCCGTCATCACCGCGCGGATGCCCCTGATGGCTCGCCCCTCCGCGCCGCGCTTCCTCAACTTCGGCGACAAGTTTGAACTGCCCATCGTCGTGCAGAATCAAATGGACACGCCGATGAGGGTTGACGTGGCCGTGCGCGCGACCAACGCCGAACTTACGGACGGCGCGGGTCGTCGCGTCACCGTCCCGCCGAATGATCGCGTGGAGGTACGCCTGCCCGTTTCGGCAAACCGCGCAGGCACGGCGCGTTTTCAGGTCGGCATCGTTTCGGGTAAATGGTCGGATGCGGCGGAAATAAGCCTGCCCGTCTGGACGCCCGCAACGACCGAAGCCTTTGCGACCTATGGCGAGATTGACGACGCGACCGCCATGATTCAACCCGTCAAGGCTCCGTCAAACGTCTTCAAGCAATTCGGCGGACTGGAAATCTCCACGTCTTCCACGCAGCTTCAAGCCTTGACGGACGCCATGCTCTATCTCATGGCCTACCCGTATGAATGCTCCGAGCAACTCTCATCGCGCATTCTTGGGGTCGCCGCTTTGCGGGATGTGTTGACGGCTTTCAAAGCCAAAGACATGCCGAAGCCCGAAGAGATGTTGAAGGCCGTCACGCGCGACATAGAGCGGCTGAAGGGCAGACAATCGGACGACGGCGGCTTCGGTTTCTGGCGACGCGACGAGCACGTCTGGCCTTATATCAGCATTCACGTCGCGCACTCGCTCCAGCGCGCCAGGGAGAAGAATTTCCCTGTGCCGCTGGAGATGCTCGAAAAATCAAAACGCTATCTGCGCGAAATCGAGCGTCACATTCCAGCGTATTACGGCATTGACGCGCGACGCGCACTCATCACCTACGCGCTCTACGTTCGCAACCGCATGGGTGACCGCGACACGCCCAGAGCGCGCAAGCTGATTAGTGAGTCAGGAGGGCTTGCGAACCTCTCGCTCGAATCAGTCGGCTGGCTCTTGTCAGTGCTGTCCGGTGATCCGGCATCGCAGGCGGAGGTCACGGCCATTCGTCGCCATCTCAATAATCGCGCGACCGAAACGGCTGCCGCCGCTCACTTCGCCAGTTCCTACAGCGACGGCGATTATCTCCTGCTCAATTCCGATCGCCGCGCCGACGGAGTGATTCTCGAAGCCCTGATCGGAGACCAGCCGCAGAGCGACCTCATCCCGAAAATCGTGCGCGGCTTGCTCGCGCATCGCGTACAGGGACGCTGGGGCAACACGCAGGAGAACGTCTTTATCCTCCTTGCGCTCGACCGCTACTTTAACGTTTACGAAAAGGCGACGCCGGACTTTGTGGCGAAGGCATGGCTCGGCGACACGTTCGCAGGGCAGCAGCAATTCCGTGGCCGCTCGACCGACCGCCAGCAGGTCAACGTGCCGATGAGCTATCTGGTCGAAAAAGAAGGGACGCAGAATCTCATCCTGAGCAAGGAAGGAACAGGACGCCTCTACTATCGCATCGGCATGAACTACGCGCCGACGAACCTGAAGCTCAAGGCGGCGGACTATGGCTTCACGGTCGAGCGCGTCTACGAAGCGGTTGATAATCCGGCGGACGTGCGGCGCGACTCAGATGGCACATGGCACATCAAGTCCGGCGCGACCGTGCGCGTGCGTCTGACGATGGCTGCGCCCGCGCGCAGGTATCACGTCGCGCTCGTTGACCCCTTGCCCGCCGGGCTGGAAGCGATGAACCCGGCGCTCGCCATCACGGGCGACATCCCCGCCGACCAGAAGGATGACACGTCAAAACGCGGCTGGTGGTGGTGGCGCAACTGGTTCGAGCATCAGAACCTACGCGACGAGCGCGCCGAAGCCTTTACCTCCTTGCTCTGGGAGGGAGTTTACAACTACGCCTACGTCGCACGCGCCACCACGCCCGGCACGTTCGTCGTTCCGCCCACGAAGGCCGAAGAGATGTACCACCCGGAGACCTTCGGGCGCAGCGCGAGTGATAAGGTTGTAGTTGAATGACGGTTAGTTGAGTATGATGAAAATGGAGATCACCATAGAGACACAGAGGAAGCACAGAGATTCAAACCTCCGTGCTTCCTCTGCGCTCTCTGTGTCTCTGTGGTGAATTTTTATAAACCTGACACTCAATTGAACTTCGCCGCAGCCGCTTCTGCCTGAACATCAAGCCACTCGGCTTGCAGTTTCTCAATCGCCAACTCTTTCTGCTTCGCCTCGACCTCAATCCACGGCGCGTCGCGGAAGGCAGCGGGCATCACCGTAATCAAATCACTGTGATTTCTATCATTGAATGATTCCCGCCCGTTTGAGATGTGAACCAACTGCCATTCGGGAACAGGCCACGTCTCGCGCGCCGCTCTCAGCATGGAGCGAACGCTCTCATCATCGTAGCTTTCCAATTTCTCGTGAACCAGATGATGATGCGCGTCAAAGACCATCGGCACACCGGACGCGCGGCACACTTCCAGAATCTCCGCCGCGCTGTAGGTGTATTCGTCGTTCTCAAAAGCAAGGCGCGAGCGCACCGCTTCCGGCAGACTGCGCGTCGTTTCCACCAAACGCTCTGCGCGCCCGCCCTTGCCGCCGTGTATCTCAATCAAAGCCCAAGCGGATCGCGGTTGTTCCAGCATGTCCATTACGCGCGCGTGCGTTTCAAGAATCTTGATGCTGTTGGCAATCACCTGCGGCGAATCCGAATTGAGCACGACGAATTGATCCGGGTGCAGCACCAAGCGTATGCCAAGACCAATAGCCCGCCTGCCCGTCGCTCCGATCTGCTCACGCAACTCTTCCAGCACGTCTTCGCCGATGGAATCGTCGGCAAACGGAAAAAGCCCGGAGGTCATGCGATAAAGCTGAAGCCCGCGCCCGGTGCAAAAATCGAGAGCGCGATTGAGCCGGGCGAGGTTGTCCGCGTACAACTCGCGGAGCATCCGCTTCTGCTCCCCTTCTTCAAACTGCAAAAGCCGCTTGCGCGTCAGCGCGCGATAGCGCACATCATCGGAAGTAGTAATACACACCAATCCCAATCGCGGCTGCACCTTTGAACTTTTCATGCCTGTGATTTAGCTCCTGGATTCTGACTACGGCTCCCGCGCTTTTTCTTTTCCTGCGACTGCCCCTCGTACAATGCTTGATGCCGTTCGACGCCCGCGAGATATTCCGGGTCTGCTTTAACCTCATCCAGATACTCTTTGAAGATGCGGGCGCATTCCAGCTTCTCCGGGTTTCTCTCAAACGGCGCGACCTCGCGCCCCCACGCTCCGCTCTGGCCTTTGCGCTCCTTCGGTACGGGGCCAATATATTTCTTACCGCTTTTATGATTGAAGTAACGCAGGCTGCGCGTCCATCCCATCTGCAAGAACTTTCTCGCCACGTCCATCCCGACGAAATCATTCCCGGCCTTGTAGCTCAAATAAATTTTGTAAATCTCTGCGGCGGATTTGCGGGCGATGTCCGGCGTTCTGAATCGCCAGTGCGGAAGGATTTCCGATTTGTAAGGCTCGACCGAGAGAACGCCCTGCTCGCCGCGCCCGATGCGGTACAACTCAGGATGCACGCGGAAATCCATCTTGGCGTAGTCGAGCGTGTAATCAAATTTCATCACGCGCGAGCTTATCGCCACCACATCACGACAATCTGTCCGACGTGTTGAGAATGCGTGCAGCTTGCTCTCGGAATTTGGGCGATCAGCCCGCTTTCTTTGACCCCGAAGGGGATAAAACCTGCGCTCTCAGGCAAGATCGAACAAGAGAATTTCCGACGGCTCTTTGCCGACAATCTTTAATTCCCGTTCCTCGCTGATGGCTGCTCCGTCGCCTTGCTTGAGAGGCTGCCCGTTGATTTCGATTGCGCCGCGTGCCACCTGCACCCACGCGTGGCGGTCGGGCGCTAATTCATAAACGACCTGTTGTTCGGTGTCGAGCAACGCGGCGTAAAGGCGTGCGTCCTGATTCATGCTGACTGAGCCATCGCTGCCATCAGGAGACGCGACCAGACGCAGGCGTCCGCGCTTCTCTTCATCCGCAAACTTCTTCTCTGCATAGCTCGGCTCGACATCCATCTTGTTCGGCAGCAGCCAGATTTGCAGCAGGTGCACGGACTCATCCTCGGCAGGGTTGGCCTCGCTGTGCCTGACGCCCGTTCCGGCGCTCATCCTTTGCACATCACCGGGACGAATGATTGACCCGTTGCCCATGCTGTCTTTGTGTGCGAGGCCGCCTTCAAGCACGTAGGTGATAATCTCCATGTCGCGGTGACCATGCGTGGGAAAGCCGCGCCCCGCATGAACGAAATCTTCGTTGATGACACGAAGACTACGAAAGCCCATGTTGCGCGGGTCGTAATATTCCCCGAATGAGAAAGTGTGATAAGTGTTCAGCCAGCCAAAATCAAAATGGCCGCGTTCCTCTGCTTTGCGAATGGTAATCATCTCATCCTTCCCCTTTGAATGAGGGATGAGGGATGAAATGAAAGACACAGTCTTTTCTTCATCCCTCATCCCTCCGCCCTCATCCCTGCTCTTCCACGTCTTCGCGTGTGATTCCATCTATCTCCAAAATCAAATCCGCTCCGTAAGCCTTTGATGGCGTTTGAAAGCCGATCGAAAAGTTTCCGGCGAGCACGTGCCCGACGATTGTCAGAGCTGCGAGCGCGGTGAGCGTATAACCTTCCGGGCCGCGCAGGCGCGAGACCGCCCTGTTGCCGGAATTATCTTTCACTTCTCCCCAGACGAAGCTCTTGCCCCGCGCACGCTCTTCCTCGTTCGGCCCCGGCGGTTGAGCTTTGATTCGCTTCTTCAGAAAGCGTTGCACCGTCTCAGAACCCAGCAGCCCGCCGAGGCTTCGGGTCAGTTTCATCATCCGGCGCACGCTCGCGGGTATCGCCGCATAGACTTCTATGTTCGGGATGCCCGTGCTGTAAAAGGCCGTCGCCACATCTCCCCAGGGAATCGTCGTTGCTGTGACCGTGCCGCGCCCGAAGTCTATCTCACGAGTTTTCCACGCGGCGGGAACAGGCGTCAATTTGCCATCACGACGGACAAGTCCGCCGCGATTGATGTTTTCCACCATCGTCGTCGCCGTCCCGCGCGACACGCGCCCCGTGCCCTGAATGCCGAGCGCAAGATGCGTGGCCGAAGGCAGTCGCCTTTTAAGATGCGCCGCCAGACAATCCGAAGGCACGACATCGAACCCTACACAAGGGAGCAGCATAATCCCGGCAGCCTTTGCCTCGTGGTCGCGTGCGGCGAGAGTTTCAATCACCGTTGCTTCGCCCGTGATGTCCAGATAATGCGTCTTCGTCCTCAGGCAAGCGTCGGCCATCGGTTTCGAGGTGCGCGAGAAAGGTCCTGCACAATGCAGCACGACCGAGACTTCGCTCAAGGCCGCGTCAATCGCGGCGGAATCATCCAGAGCGAAGACGCGATGCTCCAAGCCATGCTCAGTCGCCAACGGCTCAATCGTGGCGGCATCGCGCCCGGCGAGGATGGGACGAAGATTGCGCTCGCGGCAGAGGCGCGCGACGAGTTTGCCCGTGTAACCGTTCGCGCCGTAGAGAAGAAAGTTTGACGCCATCTGCTAACTATCCATCTGTGCTTCATTGAATGTTGCTGTCCGATGATTGTAGCACCGTTGTAAAGCGGAAACGATGTTTGTGGACGCGCGGCTTTTTGTTATCCTGCCCTCAGTCTTAACCTAAGCAGCTTTGCCCCGAACGAGGCCACGCATGATAACCAGACCAATCCGCTTCAGGACGCTCATCACCATTCTCATCACGCTCATTACTTTTTCTTTCACCGCTTGCCAGCGCGGAGGAGGTGGAGGTGGCGGTGGCGGTGGAAAGCAACTGACGCTCGCGGTTGTCTCCGGCGTCGAAGGTGACGCGATCAAAGATGCTGCGCGCGATTACGAAGCGCAGACGGGCGTTCATATCAACATCGCAGAGTTTCCTTATGCCAATCTCTTCGAGAAAGAGTTGATTGACCTGAATGCGCGCACGGGCGCGTATGATCTCATCATGCTCGACGATCCGTGGTTTCCGAAGTTTGCTACGAAGAATTCTTTGACAGACCTCGCGCCGCTCTACGAGAAGCGTGGAATCAAGGGGCCGGATGAAGATTTCGTGCCGTCGTCTATCGCTCTCTGCCGCCATCCTTACCAGTCGGGCGCGCTCTATGCCCTGCCCTACGTCGGCAACTCGCAACTTTTCTTCTACCGTAAAGACATTTTCGAGAAACATAATTTGAAAGAACCCGCGACGTGGGACGAGGTGCTGGCGGCGGCGCGCACGATCAGCGAGCGCGAGACGGCGGGCGCGCCGGGCGGCGGGAAGATGCACGGCTACGTGATGCGCGCCGCGCAGGGCAACGCGGCGGTCGCAGACTTCATGCCCATCTTCTGGGCCTTCGGCGCGGAGATGTTTGACGACAATGGTAAGCCGACGGTCAACAGTCCCGACGGCATCGCAGCCCTCAAGTTCATGGTGGAGCTTGGAAAATATTCGCCGCCCGGCTACGCCAGCTTCAACGCAGACGAAGTGAACGCGCATCTCCTGCAAGGCACAGCCGCGATGTCCATCAACTGGCCCGCGTGGATTAGCCCGATTAACGACCCGGCCAAATCGAAAGTCATCGGCAAGATGGAGTTCACGGTGATGCCGGGCGCTGCAAAGCCCGGACGCGCGGAGATTGGCAACTGGCTCATCAGTATTCCGCGCAGCGCGAAGAACGCGGACGCCGCCTTCGACTTTCTCATCTGGGCGACGAGCGCAGAGCAGATGAAGCGTTTGGCCATGCGCGGCAACCCGCCGACGCGCAAGTCAGTTTTCACGGATGCGGAATTGCTCACCAGGTTTCCGGCTTACCCGGCGCAGTTACGCTCGCTCGAAAATTCGCGTCCGCGCCCACGCACGCCCGCGTGGAACGAGATTGAAAATGCCTTCGGCATCTACTTATCGAAAGCCAACAGCGGCGAGCTTTCACCCGAAGATGCGATGAATCAGGCGAACGCGAAGATTGCGGAAATTGTCGCGCGCACGCAATAAGCGGGTGCAAGCAGCTTTGCGGCTGACGATGAATGGAGTCGTGTTACAGAGATTGAAGCCTTCGCCGTTCCTTAGCGCTTCTGGCTTGAAGGGAGCAGCATGAAAATGGTGGACACAGCGATGGTGGCGGGGACGCCGATGACAAAAATCATTTGGAGCAGAAATAACAGGAAGCGCATGGCAGCGCATCGTATCACAAAACAGGGCTAATCTAATTCTCACTCGTCACTCGCTGGAAGACGCTGATCGTTGTAGGAGCGCCCTCCACAAAAACGTACTCGCTTGACTTCCGAAGCATGTCCAACAATAGTTTATCGCCGAGCTTCCAGCCACCGGCCCCCTCGAAAGATGCCTCACCACGCCAGTAAGTAGAATCTACATTCACGAAAATCAGCTTGGGTTTTCTGGCGAGAATGTATGCAGGATCCATTTTGACATCAATACCACGCTGTTGAGGCTCAACATGCGCGATGTGGAGGTCATTCAAACCAAGCATGTCGAGAACAGGACGATCTGTGTAGTACGGCACACGTCCGGCCCAAGGAACAGCGATGAGATCATCCGACCTCGTATTCTGGCGTATCCAGACGGACAACTCATCTGCCTTGTCTTGGTTAAGCCTGTCTATCTTGCTGGCCACAAAGCTTATGAAAGCACTGGGTCGCACTGATGAAGTCAACTCTGGATTGGATCGTTTTAACAAAGTAAGCCCGTCGCTCGTCCAAGAGAGTACGCATAGGACAACTGCTATGGAACTGACCATGATTTGCTTGCCGTGTGTTGCCGATTTCAGCGATTCTTCTAAAGCAACGACAAGAACCAAGTAGATAATGGGAATGACAGGGGCTAGCAAACGTGCCGAGGGGAACGCGGCGGTATCGTCCCCTCCCATCCACATGATGTACGCAGCATAGACTGCGGGTATCGTCGCTAAAGGGAGTATAACCCTCCGCCAGCGGCCAGCTATAGAACTGCGAACAAGCAAGCCTGCGAGCAGAGCAAAAGGAACGACGAGGTAACTGCTGAATGCTTGACCAATGTAAAGAAGGCCAAGCGGCAGGTTATTAAGCCTGTTGCCGCTGTGCTTGGCATAATAGGTGTTCGGAAACAGGAAACCATAATAAGCGAGACGCCATGCAAAGTAGGATAGGCCGATAATCAAAAACGGTGTGCAGAAGGCCACCAGTTCGGAACGAGACTGACGCCACGAATCTCCTTCTTTAATGCGTCTGCGAATATAAACAACTTCGTAAAATAGCACTATGGTAAAGAGCAATAGTCCCTCTGGTCTTGTTAGAAAAGCAAAGCCGTACATCACGGAGGCAAGGAAAAGGAAGACGTTGCGATGCACTTGTTCTCGGCTGCTGCTCCAAACAATAGTTCCCCAAAAGACAAAAGCTGTAAAGAAAAGAGTCTCCATTCCACTTTGGCCGTAAAATAGTAAGACGGGGCAAAGGCTGATGAGTAGAGCTAATGTAAGGCGTGGGATATAAGGATGTCACTGTTTTGTTGAGTGGGGAGAAAACTGCTACGATCATCACAATCCCACTAAACAGTGAGATAATTTTAGATCCCGGAAGTGGAAAGATGCTGAGCCGAATGAAAAGTGAGTTCATGATAACCCACAGAAAACACGTGTAGCCCTCGACCGGCCTTTCGCCTACGTTCCACACTAAGCCGTCTCCCCGCGCCAGATTTCGGGCATACCTATAGGCTATCCACGGATCGTCCAAATAGTCATTGCTATATATCAATGCGAGGGCAGAGTAGAGGAGGATAAGCACGACAACCGTCGCCACACGTCCCCATTTTTGCAGCGCCACGTCTTCCGACCACCGCTTAGGAACTCGTGTGGAAGGTTCCTCTGCCTTCTCAATTGCCATATTTATGTATTCTCCCAACTGCTCAAGGATGGGTTGACCCATCCCAATCTATCCGCCAGAACCGGCTATCGCAGTTGAGGCAGCGGAATGGCCATATCTTTATGATCGAGATGAGCCTTTCAAGGCGACTGTGTCGTGACGAGCGGCTCACGTTGAGACTTTTGCACTTGGAGCATTTCCGGGGGGACGGCATAGTGCCGAATCGTAGCAAGGAATGAGGAAGTCGAATCAAGACGGTGACGGGCTTATTATCTCTATCTGAAGGGGCGTCACTTCTGGAATAAGAGGACGGCGGAGGGGCTGAGACGCGCCATCGAGTTCTTCCGGCTGGCGATTGATGAAGACCCCCGGTACGCTCTCCCCTACGCCGGGCTGGCCGACGCTTACTCCATGTTGGGAGAGTACACCGGGCGAGCGCCGAAAGAGTACCGCCCGCAGGCGAAGGAAGCAGCGATGAAAGCGCTGGAGATGGATGACGCGCTCGCCGAAGCCCACGCCTCGCTCGCCTACCTGAAGATGCGCGACTGGGACTGGGCAGAGGTGGAAGGCGAGTTCAAACGCGCCCTCGAAATTAACCCCAATTACGCGACCGCCCGCCAGTGGTATTCGACCTTTCTCGAACTGACGGGGCGACCCGAAGAGGCCGTCGCAGAGGCGGTGCGGGCGCAGGAGCTTGACCCGCTCTCGCTCATTATTAACGACAGTCTGGGAGCGCGTCTGCTCAACGCGCGTAAGTACGACCGGGCGCTCGAACAATTGAGAAAGACCCTCGACATTGACCAGAATTTCGCTCAGGCACATCACACGCTCGGCGACACTTGCCTCCAGTTGGGGATGTTCGAGGAGGCTTTCAGAGAGCTACAGCGGTCGAGGCAGTTGGACGACAACCCGTGGGTGGTGGCTTCGCTGGGGCGCGCTTACGCGATGTCAGGGAGGGGAGACGAGGCGCGGAGCATGCTCGCAGATTTAAAAGGACGGGCGAAGCAATCTCGCGTCCCACCGGAAGAAGTGGCGAGAATCTATGCCGCGCTGGGCGAGCAGGAGCAGGCACTCGCATTGCTGGAAAAGGCATACGAAGAGCACTCCGATCACCTTGCTTTCGTCAAAGTAGACCCGGCATGGGACAGCCTTCGCTCCGACCCAGGATTCATGGACGTTCTGCGGCGAGTCGGTCTCATGCAGTAAGCCCTGTCACTTAGAGCGGTATGCGAATCAGTGTACGGCAGGCTGAGAGCCTGCCGCCAATTCTTCGCGCTCTCAAGCCGGGCACTCCCTGTGATGTCTGTCTCCCAACACATAACTTTAAGGAGCGCCCGCCGCATTTTGCTTGTCGCTCCAATTAGAGTTCTGTAGGATATGCCCGCTTTGGCTTTCATCCCCACTAGCACCGAGGCTTCATGAAAAAACTGGTAGCCCTGGCACTGTTACTTTGCGCTTATCCCTCGTTCGCAGGGATTGAGCGCGCAGACGCTTTGTCTCTACAGATCACGATCATCAGAGGCGAACGCAGCCGCGACAGCAACTCTGCGACGACCATGATAACCATCAATGGTGAGACGGTTGTTTACAAGAAGACTTACGGTGGAAGGTCAAGAGGCCGCATACCGGATGAGACGAAAGAGTTCAAACTAAAAGCTGAAGATCAAAGGAATCTCGTCAAGCTGATTAAGGACAGGAATCTGCTGCGAACGGATTCAATCGAGCGCGAACAAAATGTTTCGGGGATGTACCTCTACTTTGAGCTTTCGATAAAGTCCAGCCTGAATAAAAGCACAGGTTCCATCTACATCAAAGGTTCGAGAAAAGCGACCGACCTCAAGGAGGAAAAGCTGTACAAAGATGCGGTCGCCCTGATTGAAGAGATTTACGCAATCATCCATCGCACAGATGAACGGGTCGTTCATGAACCGTTGATTCGTTAAAATGAGAAAATGGATTCTCTCGTCAGGAAGCGAGCGTGCGCTGCCCTTTCTCCTCGTTGCGCCAACCCTAGCGGTGCTTGTCGCGCTCTCGATCTACCCGCTCATTTACTCGGTGAAGGTTAGCCTACAGGCGGAATCCAGCGAGGGAGTGCGCTGGACCGTTCAAAACTTCGCACGGCTCTTCAAGGACGATTTTTTCCTGAGCGCGCTCGCGCACACTCTCGTTTACGCCATCATCGCCCTGACCTTTGAGTTCCTGCTGGGCCTGGGTCTCGCCGTGCTGTTGAACAGAAAGATGCGCGGGCGAAGCTTCTTTCGCGCGGCGCTGCTCGTGCCGATGATGCTGCCTTCGGTCGTCGTCGGCGTCGTCTGGCGATTGATGCTCAATCCGAACTTCGGCGCAATCAACGGAACCTTGCAAGGCTTCGGCGCAAACACGGAATCTCTGACGTGGACGGCTTCACCCACCCTCGCCTTCGCTTCCGTTATCCTCGTGGACATCTGGCAATGGACGCCTTTCATCTTTCTCATCCTGCTCGCCGGGCTGCAAGCCATTCCCGAAGAGCCTTATGAAGCCGCGTTGATTGATGGCTCAAGCGCGTGGCAAACTTTTCGTCACGTCACGCTGCCCTTGCTCAAACCCGCCATCCTGATTGCGCTCCTGCTGAGAACGATGGACTTGCTGCGCGTCTTCGATCAAATCTTCATCCTGACGGAAGGCGGCCCCGGCAACGCCACCGAGACCATTAGTCTCTACATCTATCGCACGGCCTTTCGCTTCGGTGATTTCGGCTACGCGGCGGCAATGTCTTTCGTGCTGCTGCTCCTGACGAACATCATCAGTATGCTCTACATCCGCCTGCTTCAGAGACAGGAGGCGGCATGAGGGGAAGGGGTCGGGAGTCAGGGATCGGGGGTCGGGGGATGAAGTATGGGCTGGTGGCGCTCGCCGTAGTTTCGGCTTTGCTGCCGGTTTACTGGATGGTGACCATCTCGCTCAAGCAAGAGGTGGATCAGTTCGCCGTGCCGCCCAAGTGGTTCGTCTTCAGCCCGACACTCACGCACTACCGTGACGCGTTTGTCGAGCGTTCTTTCGGGCAATATCTCACGACGAGCGCGATTGTCGCCGTCACTTCGACCATCTGCGCGCTTGTCCTGGGAACGCTCGCGGCATACGCGTTGTCGCGGTTTCGCCTGCCGCATAAGCTCAACACGCGGCTCGCGCTCTGGATACTCTCGACGCGGATGTTTCCGCCGATTGTCACAGCCGTCCCGCTCTTTCTCCTGATGAGCGACGTGCGCTTGCTCGATACGATGGCGTCTCTCATCATCGTCTACACGGCTTTCAATCTTCCCTTCGTGGTCTGGATGATGCGCGGATTTTTTAGTGAAATACCGCGCGATCTGGAAGAAGCCGCGCGCGTTGACGGCGACTCGCGCCTCGGCGCACTTCGCCGCGTGATTCTGCCACTCGTCACGCCCGGACTCGCCGCCACAGCCGTTTTCTGTCTCATCATCTCGTGGAACGAATTTCTGTTTGCGCTCACGCTCACACAAACGGACGCCGCTATGACCCTGCCCGTCGGCATCGCCGGGCGCGTCACGCAATACGAAATCGAGTGGGGAGTGATGAGCGCCGCCGGAGTCGTGGCGATGATTCCGATACTCATCTTCGCGCTCGCCGTGCAGCGTTATCTTGTGCGAGGGTTATCATTGGGAGCAGTCAAGGGTTAAGAAGTTGTTTGAATAGTCCCGCTAGGGACGACTGACAATAGCCCAGCAATTTATTGCCGGGAGCGAGCGCCGATATTAAGTCAGGCTTAATCCCCGAAGGGGATACATATAATAGCCGGGGGCTGAGCGTCAGCGCCGCCCCCGGAACATCGCAGAAAATAGTTTCCGACCCTGAAGGGGTCGCATATGCAAGGTTGAGGTGCGACCCCTTCAGGGTCGGTAATCATTTCGCACGTAGTTCCGGGGCGATGCCCCCGGCTATTGCATATGACCCTTTCAGGGTCAAGGCGGGACAGAAAGAACCTGTAACTTTCAGATAGAAACGATGAGTGTCTCCTTCAAGAATGTTACCAAGAGCTTTGGCTCAACGCTCGTGGTTGATGACCTGACGTTATCAATCGAGGACGGCGAGTTCGTCGTCCTGTTGGGGCCGTCGGGTTGTGGCAAGACGACGACGCTCAGGATGCTGGCGGGGCTTGAAGACGTGACATCAGGCGACATCTTGATCGGCGAGGTGCGCGTCAACGATATTCCGACGCAACAACGCGACATCGCGATGGTCTTTCAATCTTACGCGCTCTATCCCCACATGACGATTGCCGAAAACATCGCCTATCCGCTCCGCGTGCGAAAGACTGCGCGCGAGGAAATTAAGCGGCGTGTGAATCAGGTTGCAGTGATGCTGGAAATTGACAAATTGCTGAGGCGCAGGCCGCGCGATCTGTCGGGCGGGGAGCGCCAGCGCGTCGCGTTAGCGCGTGCCATCGTGCGTGAACCTCGTGTCTATTTGATGGACGAGCCGCTCTCGAATCTTGACGCGAGGCTCAGAGTGCAGATGCGCGGCGAGTTGAAACGATTGCAGCATGAGTTGGGGACGACGACCATTTACGTCACACACGATCAGGCGGAAGCCATGACGCTCGCGCATCGCGTCGCAGTGATGCGCGGAGGTCGCCTTCAGCAGTTCGACACGCCGATGAACATTTACAACGCTCCGGCCAATCGCTTTGTCGCAGAATTCGTCGGCAGCCCCAGCATGAACTTCATCGAAGGCCGCGTGAAAGCGAGCGAGCGCATGTTTACGAACGACCATTTAGCGCTTCCCTTGCCGGATTCTCAAATCGAACGATTGAACAGCAGGGAGCGCGCCACCTTCGGCATCCGCCCGGAGCATGTTCACGTTTCAATCTTTCAGCATGAAGGCTTGCTCCCGGCGACCATCTACGTGACGGAACTGATGGGCAACGAGACGTTCGTCTTCCTGCGACTTTCCGGCGGTGAAAAAATCATTGCGCGGGCGGCAGCAGATTTCCGCGCCGAACCGGAAACGCCCGTCTGGGTGGGATTCGAGATGGAAAGGGCTGCTTTCTTCGATGTGGAGTCCGGTGAGGCAATCAACCGAAGCTAAATATTTCAAATGTGCTAAATTCGCGTCAGCCGGATTAAGAATTATGTTAAGGAGTTTTGGATGAAACTAGCACTGAACGGCGCGACCACGATGCGGGCTGACCTCGCCTCGGATATTCGCGCCGCAAGCGCCGCCGGGTTTGATTGTCTGGAAATCTGGGCGTCAAAGCTCAGAGAATTCCTCAAATCAAACTCGATTGCCGAGTTGAAAAGTCTCTTCGACGAACACAAGATTGAGCCTTACAGTATCAACTCAATCGAGCATGTCACGTTTAGAAATGCGGAAGCGCACGCGCGTCTGCTGGAAGAGTGCGAGGAGTTGTGCCGCGTTGCATCGGAAATCGATTGCCCGTATATCGTCGTTGTGCCGAGTCCATTACCGGAAGACAAGAGCCAGTCTGATGTCATGGAAGAATCCGTGCGCGTGCTGGAAGAGCTTGGCCGAATCAGTGAAGGTCACAACGTTGCGCTCGCGTTCGAGTTTCTGGGACAGCCCGATTGCAGTGTGCAGACGCTGGCGCAGGCTTCGGAAATCGTCGGACAACTTAAACGCTCCAACGTGGGCCTCGTGATTGACAGCTTTCATTTCTACGCGGGCGGCTCCCGGATTGAATCAATTGACGCGCTCGATGCCCGGCAGCTTTTCATCTTTCACATCAACGACGCCGAAGACTTGCCGCGCGAGCAACTGGAAGATCGCCACCGCCTTCTTCCCGGCCTCGGCATCCTGCCGCTCAAAGAGATTATCGGCGCACTCCGGCGAATTGGTTACGACCGCGTGACGAGTGTCGAGATTTTCAGACCCGAATACTGGGAACGCGACCCCTCGGAGTTGGCGCGCGATGCGCGGGCGGCTGTCAGCCGGGTTCTTGCAGAAGCAGGCATAGAAACATAAAAGAAGATGGACAAAATCAAAATCGGGATTATCGGTGCGGGCTACATCGGCGGGGTTCACGCTTCTGTGCTGGCGCGAGATGAGCGTGTTCGTGTCTCGGCCATTTACGACGTGGTGGACGAACGAGCGCAAAGTCTCTCACGCTCCGCGGGCGCAAACGTCGCGCGCAGCGCCGAAGAGTTGATTGCATCGTCGGATGCCGTTTACATCACGACGCCGAACACGAAGCATACGGAGTTGGCAATCGCGGCAGCCGAAGCCGGAAAGCACGTTTTTTGCGAGAAGCCGATGGCGACCAACATAACGGACGCGCAAAAGGTCTTGGACGCAGGCTTAAAGAGCAAAGCAGTCTTTCAGGTCGGGCACAACCGTCGCTTCGCTCCCGTCTATGCGACGCTCAAACAGATGATTTCCGAAGAGGCGGCGCCGCATTCGGCGCACGTCAAGATGAATCGCGGCGAGCTTGTTAATCCTGAATGGGTCGGCGATCCGCAAATCACCGGCGGCTTTCTTTTTGAAACGACCATCCATATGTTCGACATGATGCGATATCTGTTCGGCGAGGTAGCGCAACTCACAGCGTTAGGCTCAACGCACGAATATCCTGAAACGGATGATTTCTCCGTGCTCGTCGGCTTTAAGAGCGGCGTCCACGCCACGCTTTGTTCGTCGGCTGACGCAAGCTGGCTCTTTCCGTTCGAGCGCGTCGAGGTCTTCTGTCATCATCGCACCATCACGACGCGCGAGATGGAAGCCCTGGTTTCCAGCGAGGGCATGGAAGGCAAGCAAGTGACACTCTCCATGCATCAATTATCGAAAGAAGAAAAGTGGGGATACGTTCAGGAAGACAGAGCCTTCGTTGATTCCATTTTGAATAGCGCGCCCGCCATCGTGACCGCGCTCGACGGCTACAAATCCGTAGAACTGGTTGACGCCTGTTATCGCTCCGTCCGCCGAGGTGAGCAAATATCCTTCTGAACTGTTGAGCCGGAGTTTAAGAACCCCCGGATCACTCTTTCCAGTAGCGTCAGGTTCTCTTCTTCATGGAGAAATGTTCCTCCGTAAGATTTAATTAACGTCAAACAGATTGAAGTGACGCGGCGAATGAGATATAACCTCAGCCGTCACGTAACGAGAATTTTTTAGAAACAGACCGGCATCTTTCAATTTACCCTCGCACAGCCCTTGATCGGCTCTAATCTGTCCAACTATCGGATTATCGAAAAGCTCGGCGTCGGCGGGCAGGGAGAAGTCTACAAAGCGGTCGACTCTAAACTCAATCGCACGGTCGTCATCAAAGTCCTCCCGCCGGAATTGACCGTCAAGGAAACCAATCTCAAACGCTTCGAGCGTGAAGCACGCCTCGCCTCATCCTTAGACCACCCGAACATCTGCACCATCTTCGACATGGATGAAGCAAACGGCGTGCATTTTATCGCCATGCAATATGTCGAAGGGCGCACCGTGCGGCAACTCGTCAATGGCCGCCCGCTCGAATTGAACAGCGCGCTCCTGATTGGAATTCAGGTGACGGACGCGCTCGCTGCCGCCCATGCCAAAGGCATCATTCACCGCGACATCAAATCTGGCAACGTGATGGTGACCGGCACAGGACAGGCGAAAGTTTTGGACTTCGGCCTCGCCAAGCTGCTCGATGAAGATGTCAGTCAACCTGGAAGCATAGATCGAACGCAGCTAACAGAGGTCGGCGTTCCCTACGGCACGCCCACGCATGCCGCGCCGGAGCAGGCGCGCGGCGACCGCACAGATGCGCGCACAGACATCTTTTCGACGGGCGTTCTCCTTTACGAATTGCTGACCGGAACGTGGCCTTTTCGCGGCAAGACGACCATAGATGTCCGCCACGCCGTGCTGCACGATCCGCCAAAGCCGCTCGCGGAAGCCAGACCGGGCTACGTTCCACCGCGTCTGCAACAGATTCTGGATCGCGCGCTCGCCAAAGAGCCGCGCGACCGTTATCAAAAGATCGCGGAGTTTCGTGACGACCTCAAGAGCGTCTTGCAGGAAGTCTCAGCCGGAGACGCGCAATTAATCGGGGGCGGGGCTGGCAGCCAGCCGCGTCATCTCTCCGGCTCCGGCCCTGTCTCGCGCGCCATGCGCTGGCTACGCAGCATCACCAGCACTGAAGCGCCGCACCACACCAGCGCGCCCGTTTCCACGCCGCACACCTCGCAGGAGATTCATCAAACGCCGATGACGAGTCTGGGCGAGCGCGAGAAAAAGAGCCTGGCGATTCTGCCTTTCAAAAACCTGAGCAACGACGCGGCTTCGAGTTTCTATGAATTCTCGCTCGCCGATGCGGTGATTACGGAACTGGCACGCCTGCGCTCGCTCGTCGTGCGTCCCTCGTCCGTCATCGCAAAATATCAGGGCCAGACGATAGATCCGCGCGATGCCGGGCGCGAGTTGAATGTCAACGCCGTGCTGGCCGCAGGCTTCATCCACGCGGGCGAGCGTTTCCGCGTCACGGCGCAACTGCTCGATGTCGAAAGCGGCGACATGCTCTGGAGCGATCGGATAGATGCCGCGGCGAGCGACATTCTCGTCGTGCAGGACACCATCGCGCAGCGCATCGTTGACGGCTTGCGCCTCGAACTCACACACGACGAGCAGGCCAAGATTGCGCGTCCCGCGACACAAAACGCTGCTGCTTACGAAGAATACCTGCGCGGGCGCGACCTCTTTGCGCGCTTCATCTTTCGCACGGTTGCGCCGGAAGATTGCGACGCGGCAATCGCGCATTTCGAGCGCGCCACCCAGCTTGACCCGGATTTCGCGCTCGCGCACGACGGTCTCGGCGCTTGCTACGCCAACCGCGTTTTCAAAGGCTTCGGCTCGGCTGAAGATTACGAGCGCGCCGAAAGAGCGTTTGAGAAAGCGCTCGCGCTTGACCCGAGCATTACGGAAGCGCGGATGCTGATGGTCTTCGTTTACCTCTGGCGTGGGCAGAAGCAGAAGGCGCGGGCGGAGGTCGCGCGGGCGCGCTCCGCTTCACCGAATGAGGCGGTGGTCTATTTCGTCAAAGCGACGCTTCATCGTCTCGACGGCGAATACGACAGGGCGCTTCGCAGTTATGACAAGCTGGTCAAGCTCGACCCGGCGGCGCACGTGGTGGTGAGTTGTAATCGTGCGCTTGTTCGCGTCTTTCAGGGGCGATTCGACGATGCTTTGAGCGAACTGGACGAGGCCAGCAAGAGCGAGCCGGACAATCCGCTCGTCAAGACGTTTCGGGCGCTCACGCTCTACTACAAGGGCGACGCTCAGGCAGCGACCACTTTGATGCAGCAGGTCTTCCAGCACCATCCGAACATGCACGGCGTTCGTCCGTTTCTCGCCATGTTCCTGAGCGCGCAGGGTGAGCACGAAGCCGCGCGTGCTGAATTGACGGATGAGGTGAAGAAGAACGCTCGCGTTGATCCTGATATAGCCTACGGGCTGGCTTCCGTGTACGCGCTCGAAGGGATGCGCGAGGAAGCATTTGAATGGCTGGAACGCTCCATCGCCCTCGGCAACGAGAATCGCCCCTGCTTCGAGCATGACCCCAACTGGGCAGCCTTGCGTGATGACACGCGCTTCAAGGATTTGATGCTCAAGATAGCCGCGCCGCGTTCGTTGTGAGCGGCAGCGGATATAATTGCGGATTTCGGATTGCGGATTGGAAGACGATTATCTGCTCTTACAATCCGCAATCCGAAATCCGCATTCCGAAATTGTTACTGAGTGTTCTTGTTCTTATTCTCACCCTTATTTTTGTTCTCAGCCTTGCTCTCGTTTGTATTCCCTGAAGATTTCGTGGCTCCATTTTCCGGCTCAGCTCCCGGCCCACCTGTCGGAGCGATGTTCGAGCTATCTATTCTTTCGCTGTTGACGGTCGTGTCGGTATCGTCTCTACCCGCATTGACAGTCGTGTTCGAGTTTCCGCCGCAGGCGCTCCAGAAAGCGGCAATGGTGAACAAGGCTAGAATCGTTAAAGTCCGTCGCATTGATTTCCTCCCCTGACCTTTAAGACTTCGTTATTTCGGATAGCATACCTCAATCGGTTAAGTCTACGCTCCTCTAGTTTTCATCGTCTTCCGGCGCGACGCCGAAATAGCGCATCCACTCATCGAGTTTCCCTCCGACGGATGGTTCATCCTGCTTTTGATGCGCGTCCGCAGTTGCAGTCTCTTCCATCTTCTTTCGGAATTCCCCTGAGCGGACGACCTGCGCGCCGCAGCGTCGAACATAGTCTGCGAGTTGGCGGTCGGAGGTCACGACGATGAGCGTGCGCCGCTCGCGCGCATTCTCGACCATCTGCTTGATACGCTCGTCGGCGTTTGACCCGCGCTCTGCGTAGAAGACGCGCACGCCCTGATAACTCGCCCCATCACCGAAATGCTGCTCCGGCGCACCGTCGAACACAACCGAGACGCGCACGCGCCGCCCTTGCGCGAACCGCGCTAGTTCATCCATCAACCCGCGCCGCGCCTTCGACTTATCCCTGTGCCAGCCGACGCGCTGCGCCATCACATTGTTGCCGTCAACCAGATAAGGCATAGCGATTTCGGAATACGGGTTGCGGAGTGCGGATTGAAAAAGCAGATTTTTCGTTCTTCAATCCGCAATCCCAAATCCGCAATTCATATTCTTCCTTGTCCGTAATCGCAGTATTCCACAATCGGGCAATGCTCGCATAGCGGGTCGCGCGGGCGGCAGAGAGAGCGCCCGTGACGAATCAGGTTGACGTGGAAGGAGTAGAATTTTCCCGTCGGAACTATCGTGTTCATGATTTCGTGTGCGCGCCGGTCCGTGCATGATTGGGGAATCAGGCCGACGCGCCGGAGGATGCGGAAGATGTGCGTGTCGAGCGGGAAAACTTCCTTCAGGCAGGCGAACAGAAGCGTACACGCGATGGTCTTCGGGCCGATGCCGCGAAACTGCGAGAGATAACGTGTGGCCTCTTCGCTTGAAAGGTCGTGCAGGAAATTGAGGTCGAGCGTGTCGTGCTCTTCCTTAATCTGCCGGAGCAGGTCTTTGATGACGGCGGCCTTCTGGTTCGCCAGGCCCCCGGAGCGAATCGTTGCAGCGATTGTTGACGCGCGTGCGCGAAGCAACGAGTCCCACACGGGGAAACGCTTCTTCAACGCAGCAAAGGTGCGCTCCGAGTTCGTATCGCTCGTCGCCTGCGAAAGAATGATTTTAACCAGCATGTCGAGCGGATCGGACGCGCGCCTGTTTTCAGGCACGCCGTAAGTCCGCTCAAGATTCTGGATGATGTAACGAACCGGCTTTTCGTTTACTTCCGTTTCGTCATGTGCCGCTTCAGGCAGCGAGGACACGCTCATAGAAATTGATGTATTGCGGGATGACCAAATCGGTACTGTAGCGCGAGATGGCTGATTCCCGCGCACGCCTTCCCATCTCGCGCCGAAACTCTTCATCTACCAGCAGGCGCACGGCGTCCGCGCTCATCTTCTCAACGTCGCCGACCTCGCTTAAGAATCCCGTCTCGCCGTCGGTCACGACTTCCGGCAAACCGCCCACGCGCGACGCAATCACGGGCACTTCGCAAGCCATCGCTTCGAGCGCGGCCAGACCGAATGATTCCTGCTCCGAAGGCAGCAACAGCACATCCGACGCTGACAGGTAATCAACAATCTTTGGCTGCTTGCCGACGAACGAACAATGATCGAAGACACCCAGACAACGTGCGCGATGTTCAGCAAGGGAACGCTCGCTTCCGTCGCCGACCATCACGAGGCGTGCTTTAGTTTGTTTCAAAACGCGCGCAAAGATTTCCACGCAGTCCAGGGGGCGTTTGACGGGACGAAAATTAGAGACGTGAACCAGCAGCGGCTCGTTGTTTGGTGAAAGCTCCGCGCGCAACTTCTCAACCGTGTGCCTTTGATAATCTGAGGCGCAGATGAAATTCGGGATGACGGCGATGTTGTCGAAATCGAAAATCTCCGCCGTAGCATTTTTCAGATAGTTTGAGATGGCCGTCACGCCGTCCGATTGAACGATGCCGTAGCGCGTAATCGGCAAGTAAGAGCGATCTGCTCCGACGAGCGTGATGTCCGTGCCGTGCAGCGTCGTGATGACGGGAAGACGACGGTGCGGCTGCAAAGATTCGCGTGCGAGAATGGCGCTGATGGAATGAGGAATGGCGTAGTGAACGTGAAGCAGGTCCAAGTTTTCCGTCTCCGCCACCTTCGCCATCTTCGTCGCCAGCGCCAGGGTGTACGGCTGATGCTCAAAGAGCGGGTAAGACATCATCTCGACTTCGTGAAAGCGTACCCGGTCGCTTAATTTGGTGAGGCGGGTCGGCAGGGCTGAAGCGATGAAATGAACCGTGTGGCCGCGCTCCGCCAACTCCTTCCCCAGCTCAGAGCCGACGATCCCGCTGCCGCCGTATGTCGGATAGACGGTGATGCCGATGTTCATAAAAGTAGGAGACAGAATACAGGAGTCAGGAGTCAGAATGAAAGACACCAACGGCTTTTCTTCTGACTTCTGACTCCTGTCTCTCAGTCTCCTATTTTCGGATGCCAGACAGCAAGAAAGCAGGCGACCCTCGCAATCGCCTGCTTCTTGCCTCAACTTGTCTCACCTGGTTAAAGGGGGGTCAAGCGAGGCTCGGAAGTATATTCCCCTACCCGACTTTTAGCAACAAAATTTTTTGCAAAAAAGATGAAATCTTTAGTTTGAAGTTGGATGCATCGGGGTGAATCTGAACGCGAGATGAAAAACGCCGATATTTTCGAGCTTTTTAGGGGTTTTTGCGGCTTGAGTTGGTGCTGATGAAAACGGCTCGAACAGTAGCTTGTGGGACTGCGAAAGTGCGCGAAACAAAGTATAATTATGGCTGTCATTAAACCTTGTGATTGATATTAGTCGCCGCCCCTTTGAAACGGCAGGCGAACGGAGATTAAGGAATGCCGAAAATTAGCGATATTCAGGAAACACCGAATCCAAACGCCGTCAAATTTATTCTCAAAGAGCCTGTGACCAACGGCGTCGCGCGCCAGTTTGATTCCGCAGAAAAGGCCCAGGAGGACCAGTTAGCAAAGGCTTTATTCGACACGGGTAATGTGGTCTCGGTCTTCTACATGGACAAGATGGTGACGGTCGAGAAGACGGACGAAGGCGACTGGGACGAGATGCTGCCGCAGCTTGCCATCCCGATTCGCGCGACCGAAGCCACGACCGGTGCGCCCGCTGTCTCTGCCGATGCTTCGTCGCTCGGTGGGCCGCTGGCCGCCGTGATGAGCGACGACCCGCGTCTCGTACAGATCAACGAGATTCTGGATGAGAAAGTGCGGCCCGCGTTGATGGGCGACGGAGGTTATCTGGAAGTGTTGGGCATCAAGGACAACACGCTCAGCATTCGTTACCAGGGAGCTTGCGGCAGTTGTCCCAGTTCGCTTACCGGAACGTTGATGGCTATCGAAGGAATGATTAAACAGGAAGTTGATCCAGACCTCGAAGTCGTCGCCGTCTAATCCCAAAGTTTCCGACAACTCACCACAAAGGCACAAAACCACTAAGGGATGAAGCTTTCTCTCTTAGTGGCTTTGTGCCTTTGTGGTGATTGGTTGAATTTCGTGGAACTTCCCGCCAGCCCGCGCGTTTGAGCGCTCAGGAAATTTTCATCCGGCGCAGAGCTAGTTCCTAGCGCGCCGAATTCTGTCTTCGTCTCTCGGAAAACTCAAACATGAATACTGGAAACAAGCCGCGAGTCTGCACCGTACAGCTAATAGCTCTCATCATAAGCTTGCTCTCCGGCGCAACAACGGCGCTGGCGTTGGAAGCGAAGCCTCAAATCAGAGAAGCTGATCGCATTCGCATGGCAGAGGCTTTCCGCATGGGCGAGAAGCTCGGCGAGAGGGTGTGGAAGGGATGGAGCAAAGCTCCGTTTGCCGTTTTGCTGGTGACGCCTGAGCATGAATTTATCGTGCGTCATCCACAGCCTTCGAAAGAGTTCGTCTCCATCGGCTATGATCCGCTGCTTAAAAGTGAAGTCTATTTCCGCAAGCGAGTCTTCCAGCAAAACTGGCTCGCCACCTTCCCTGCGGTCGGCGGAGTCTCGACAATTGTCATCGGCCAACCTGAGAACACGGAGGCCAAAACGTCAACGCGCTGGGTCGTCACGCTCTTTCACGAACACTTTCACCAGATGCAGGATTCTGAGCCGGATTTTTACAAAGAGGCCCACGCGCTCGGTCTCGCTCGCGGAGACGAGACGGGAATGTGGATGCTTAACTTTCCCTTCCCCTATGAGAAGATGGAAGTGAAAGAGCAGTTTTCCAACGTGAGCCGGGCGCTGGCGGACGCGCTTCGCGCTCCTCAGAGAAAAGATTTCAAAGCCAGGCTCTCAATCTATCTTGCCGCGAGAAAGCGTTTCGAGCAGTTGCTCGCTCCGGACGATTACAAATACTTCTCTTTTCAACTGTGGAAAGAAGGCGTGGCGAGATACACTGAATATCGCATCGCGAAAGAAGCCGCTGCCCGTTACAAGCCGAGCAAAGAGTTCGTCGCGCTCAAAGATTTCACACCATTTGCCGACGATGCTCGCCAACTGCTCGACCGCATGACAGACGATCTCGACAAGATGTCTCTCGATAAATGGCAGCGAACGGCGTTCTATCCTTTCGGCGCGGCTGAAGCAATGTTGCTTGATCGCGCGAATCCAAAATGGCAGTCGCGTTATTTTACGGAAAAGTTTTTCCCTGATAAATTCTTCGCTCGTTAAAGCGCACTCCGGCGCTCATCCTCGCACAGTGTATCAAGGAGATTCACATGATTCATCGCGCTCGCGTTTTTACCTTCCTGCTCTGCCTGCTGGTCTTTTCTTCAATAGCTTTTTCACAAACGCCTTCGGGCAAAACAACTCCGCAGAAAGCGACGAAAGCTGAGAAGGGCGCGCGCCCCACACGCGAGCGCGCAGACCCGATGGCCGAACAGCGCCGCAACACAGCCATCTCGCTGCTCACGACGCTGGCCGATGAAGCAAAGAATTATCAGGATCAAGTCTTGCGGGCACGCGTCCTGGCCAGAGCAGCAGATGCCCTTTGGTCCGGCGATTCGGAGCGCGCACGCAATCTTTTTCAACGCGCGTGGGATGCAGCGGTGATGGCCGATGAAGACGCAACGCGCCGCATGGAAGAAGATATTCGCAAGCAGCAGAAGACGACAGGCTCGGCGGTCGTCTCGGCTCCCCCTAACATCCGAAATGAAGTGTTGCGGCTCGCGGCCAAACACGACCGCGCGCTTGGCGAAGGCTTCCTGAAAAAGCTTGAGGAAGCAAAGGAGCGCGAGGCCGCAAACAAGTCAGCCAACCGCGATCCCTCGATGGCATCGGTGTCTCAATCGCAGCGCTTGAGATTGGCTACCCAACTACTGCAAGACGGCGACATGGAGCGCGCTCTCCAATTCGCAGACCCGGCCCTGACTTCCGTCAGCATGGATTCGATGAATTTCCTGTCCGCCTTGCGCCAAAAAGACGCAGCGGCGGCAGACCAGCGTTACAGTGCCATGCTCGCGCGCGCCGAGATGGACCCGGCGTCGGACGCCAACACTGTATCGGGCCTTTCGTCCTATGCATTCACGCCGTTTCTCTACATAGTCTTTCATCCGCGCGGCGGCGCATCGCAAATGCAGCAGCGCGGGCCTACTCCGCCCCCAGACCTCCCGCCGGGTTTGCGAAAAGCTTTCTTCACGACAGCCGCGCAGATACTTTCGCGTCCACTGCCCCCGGCAGAGCAAGACACCACGAGCGCCGGACGCGGGGGTAAATATATGGTCATCAGGCGACTGCTTCCGCTGTTCGAGCAGCATGCGCCGGAGCGTGTGGCTGAATTGCGCGTGATGATGACGGCGCTCATGTCGGACGTGCCTGCAAATGATCGCACCGGCGAGAACCGCGCCGTTACTCATGGAATCGTGCCCGAAGACACCACGAGAGACTCCATGCAGGCCATGCAGGAGCGTCTCAACGAGGCCGACAACTCTTCTGAGCGCGACGCGATTTACGTTGACATGGCGGCGTCGCTCGCAGGCTCAGGCGACCCACGCGGGCGAGAACTGGTTGACAAGATTGAAGACTCTGACTTGCGCCAGCAGACGCGCGCTTACACGGATTTTGAATATCTGGACAACGCGCTGCAAAAGAAAGACGTGCCGGAGGCAATCCGCCTTGCACGCAGCGGTGAACTGACTAACTTCCAGCGCGTCTACGGGCTGACGCAGGTTGCGCGTCAACTCATCAAGTCAGACCGCGAGCGCGCCGTCGAACTGCTGGAAGAAGCGCTCGCCGCAGCGCGTCGCATCGGCGGCAGCGAGCCTGAGCGCCCGCGTGCGCTGACAGCCATCAGCTCGGTCTTCATCGAAGCCGACCGCACGCGCGCGTGGGAGTTGATTTCCGAAGTCGTCAAAGCCGGAAACTCTGCGGAAGGATTTTCGGGCGACGATGCGCGGATAAGTGTCATGCTGCGCTTCAAAGACGGGGCGATGATGAGAAATTCAAACGCGGCGGACTTTGATCTGCTCGGAGTCTTTCGCACCTTAGCCAAAAGCGATCTTTATCCGGCGATTGAGGCCGCCAAGAATTTTACGAATGAAGTGCCGCGCGCCAACGCAATCTTAGCTATCGCCCGCACGGTGCTTGAGGAGAAGCAGAAATAAGAAATTAGACAGGATTAACAAGATAGACAGGATGAAAGGAAAAGCATTCAGCATTCTTCCCATCTCTTGTCTTCTTAATCTTGCTAATCCTGTTAATCCTGTCTATTTCTTTTCTTCCACTTCGGAGACAAAAATCATGTCACCCTTCATCCGCGCATTTGCTGTCAGTTGCTGCCTGATTGCGATGCCTGCTCTCATCAACGCGCAGACGCCTTCAGGCAAAGCCACTCCGCAGAAAGCGGCGAAGAATGAAAAAGGCGCGCAGCCCAAACGGGATCGCCCTGACCCGCTCGCCAGCCAGCGACGGGCGGCGGCTATCACGCTGGCGACCTCTCTGGCCGAAGAGGCGCGCACGTTTCAAGACGAGCAGCTACGCGCCCGTGTCCAGATGCGCGCCGCAGATGCTTTGTGGGAATCGGATGTGGAGCAGGCTCGCGCGCTCTTTCGTAGAGCGTGGGATTCGGCAGACTCCGCAGACCGCGAGGCGTTCAGACTCTTCGAGGAGAAACGCAAAGCGCAAGCACAGAGCGGCGGATATGCAGGGTCTGGCCCACCGAACCTGCGTGGAGAACTTTTGCGGCTCGCAGCACGGCGCGACCGCGCGCTCGGCGAAGAGTTTCTCGCCAAACTCACCGAAGCGCGTGAGCAGGAAAATCAGAATCTCACGATAAAGGCGGACAATGCTCCCGCTCAACCGACCACCGATCCTGAAAAACCGCCGTTCGCAATCGCGCAAAGAATATTACTTGCCAGAGAATTTCTCGAAGAAGGCGACACCGAGCGCGCCCTGCAAGTCGCTGACCTTGCACTCGACATCGTCACCACACGTGGCATCAACTTTCTGTCTATGCTGCGCGAGAAAGACCAGGCGGCTGCCGACAAGCGTTTCGCCGCCATGTTTCAACGCGCGGCTGCCGACCCTTCGTCTGACGCGACCCACGTTTCGGTTCTTTCCTCTTACGCCTTCACGCCATTCATGACGCTCGTCGTCAGGGGCAACGGCCAAAACCATACGAGTCAGGAGCGCGACCGCATCGTTGCGCCCAACATCTCGCCGGAGCTTCGCGCGGCCTTTTTGCGCTCAGCCGCGCAGATTCTCCTGCGCCCCATTCCAACCGCCGATCAGGATCGCACGCTCGCCGGACGCGGCGGCCTCTACTTCACTATCGCACGCCTGCTGCCGCTCTTTGACCAGTATGCGTCGGACTCTTCAACTGACCTGCGCGCGCAGATGGGTGCGCTGGCACCCGATGCGCCTGAGAGATTCCGCACCGGCACAGACAAAATGCTGACGCGCGGACTCGTCCCCGAAGAGTCGCAGAGAGACGAAGGTCAGGAGGCATTGGAGAGCGCAGACCGCGCCTCCACGCCTGCCGACCGCGATCTCTCCTTTGCCAGAGCAGCACTGGCCGCAGCCAGAAAAGGCGACATGAATGCGCGCGATCTGGTGGATAAAATTCAGGACAGCGAGATGCGTAAGTCCGCTCGCGCCTTCGTTGATTTCACTCTTGTGAATCGCGCAATCGACCGCAAAGACGCGCAGGAGGCATTGAGGCTAGCGCGCACAGGCGAGTTGACGAGCATTCATAGAGTCTGGGCCTTGACGCGGATTGCACAGATAGTGAAGCAGACGGACACCAAGAGCGCGGGTGAAATCCTCGACGAAGCGGCGATGGAAGCACGGCGCATCGGCGGCACTGACCCTGATCGGACACGCGCGCTTTTCGGCGTCGCCACGCGGATGTATGAAGTTGATCGCACACGCGCATGGGAGATTGTGGCCGAGGCGGTCAAAGCGGGCAACGCAGCGACGGGCTTCACAGGCTCGGACGCTGAAATCGTCTCCCGCTTTCAGACCTCGCGCGGTACTTCGACAACCAACATGACCGTCGAGAGCTTTGACCTCAACGGCATCTTCGGTCTGCTTGCCAGAGACGATCTCTTCCGCGCTGTCGAACTGGCGAAGGCTTTCACGGGCGAGGCTCCACGCGCCACCGCCACGCTCGCCATCATTCGCGCCATCCTCGAACAAAAGAACAGCGAAAGAAGAGTCGAGAACCGGGACGTGACGAACGAGTAGAGACAGACATCGGATACTAGCTGTCAGATGTTAGAAGGAAAACAATCGTTCGTGTAATCAGCGTTTATCCCCGAAGGGGATATATAAAATAGCCGGGGGGTAAGCGCGTGAGCGCGCCACCTCCGGAATAGCGTGATAAATGATTTCGACCCTGAAGGGGTCGCACCTTCAAGGTTGAGGTGCGACCCCTTCAGGGTCGGATTCTTTATTGGCGTGCGTGACCGGGGGTGTTGCCCCCGGCTATTACATGTGACCCTTTCAGGGTCAAAGAAGTCACGCTGGCACTCATAAATACAACTAAAAACCTTTACGCCCAAAGCGGCGGAAGTGTACTCTATGCGCCACCTGATGAAGTTTCAGAGAAACTATGCCCGAGCCAACGCCCCCCACATCGGTCCAAACGCCCATACACAGTTTCAGTGTCTTCCTCTCACACAACAGCCGTGAAAAACCCGTCGTCGAACGCATTGCCGCGAAGTTGAAGCGCGAGGGGCTTGAACCTTGGCTTGATAAGTGGTGTCTGACGCCTGCGGGCGATTGGCAGGATGAACTCGCCGTAGGCTTGCGCGCGTCCGCGACCTGCGCCGTCTTCGTTGGCCCAAGTGGGTTGGGCAGTTGGGAAGACCTTGAATACAAGCTGGCGACTGACCGGATGGCTAAAGATCGCGCTTTTCGCGTCTTTCTGGTTCTCCTGCCGGGGCTGCCTGAGCCGTTCGACACGAGTCAGCTTCCACCCTTTTTGAACATCCGCACGTGGGTTGATCTACGCAAGGGCATCGAAGATGCGCGCAGCTTTCAATCTCTCATCAACGCCATCAAAGGAGTTCCGCTCGGCCCTGAAACGCCGATTGAGCGACGTGATGACGTGTGCCCGTATCGCGGGCTGCAAACTTTTGACGAAGACCATGCGGAATACTTCTACGGGCGCGACGGCGACATCCAGCGTCTTGTCGAAAAGCTCAAGGCGACGCGCTTTCTGGCCGTCGTCGGGCCATCTGGCAGCGGCAAATCTTCGCTCGTCCGCGCAGGCGTCATCCCTGCCATCAAAAAAGGTGTGCTGCCCGAAAGCGACACCTGGACGGTGCGCGTCTTCACTCCCGGCGCACGCCCGCTGACGGCTCTGGCCGCCAATCTCCTGCGCCTCTACCCGCAGGAATCAATGAACCGAACGCTCGACCAGTTGAACGAGGACGAGCGCACCCTTCATCTCTCTATATCACTCGGACTTTCGGAACGTCCGGCAACGGCGCGGACGGTGTTGGTGATAGATCAGTTCGAGGAGATTTTCACGCTCTGCCGGGACGAGCAGGAACGCAAGCAGTTTCTCGCCAATTTGCTTTACGCGGCGTTCATTCCTGACGGGCAGACAATCGTCTTGCTCACCCTTCGCGCGGATTTTTATCACAAGTGCGCCGCTTACCCTGAGCTTTCCTCGCGCATCGCCGCGCAGCAATTCCTCGTCAGCCTGATGAGCGCAGACAATTTACGACAGGCGATTGAAGAACCCGCGTGGCATACCGGACTGGAGTTTGAACAAGGGTTAGTTGGAACTATTCTGGACGATGTCGAAAACCAGCCGGGCGTGCTCCCGCTGCTGGAACACGCGCTGCTGGAATTGTGGGAACGTCGGCGCGGGACGATGCTGACGCTCGAAGCCTACCGCGAGAGCGGCGGCGTGCAAGGCGCGATTGCCAAACGCGCTGACGCCATCTACGACTCGTTCACGCCCGAGCAGCAATTGATTGTCAGGCGCATCATGCTGCGCCTGACGCAGCCCGGCGAAGGAACTGAGGACACGCGACGACGCGCGACGATGGACGAGCTTGTCACCCGCGCGGGTGATAGCGATGCCGTCGAAGACGTGGCGCAGACGATGGCAAACGCGCGCCTCCTGACCACAGACACGGACGAGAAGCCGGGCGAGCAACTAATTGATGTCTCACATGAAGCCCTAATCCGTGGCTGGCCGAGACTGAGGCGTTGGATTGAGGAAGACCGCGCCGGGTTGCGTATTCTTCGCCGTCTGACCGAAGCGGCGCGCGAATGGCAGCCGACGAAAGATGAAAGCCTCTTGTATCGCGGCGCTCGCCTCGCACAGGCCGCCGAATGGCACGAGCGCAACGAGACGGCGCTCAACAAGCTTGAGCGAGAATTTCTGAATGCGAGCTTGGCCGCGCAGCGAGCCGTCGAGCATCGGCGCAAAAGAGTCATCATCGGGCTGGCCGCAGGTTTCGTCCTTGCCGTGGCTCTCGCCTTACTGGCGCTTTTTCAATGGTGGCGCGCCAACGACCAGTCAAAGCTAGCTCTCGCAAGACAACTGGCGGCAGAATCCTACGCGCAGATGGAGAATCAACCCGACCTCGGTCTGCTGCTCGGCATCGAGGCCATCCGCGTCCGCACCAAGTCTTTCGTAGCTCGCCGAACCCTGCTCCTGGACATGTTCTATCGTGAGTACCTCGCCATGTTTCTTCACGGCCACACGTCAGAGGTTCATCAAGTGGCCTTCAGCCCCGACGGTAAATTGCTGGCTTCGGCCAGCGGCGAGAACGGCAAAGACAATTCCGTGAGGCTCTGGGATACGGAGTCCGGTCAGCCCGTGGGCGAAACTCTCGCCGGACACCAGAGAGATGTCCGCTGCGTGACCTTCAGCCCTGATGGAAAGTTGCTGGCTTCGGGCGATGACAATGGCGTCGTTATTCTGTGGGACGTGGCTACCCGCCGGATGATCGGCCAACCTCTCGCCGCACATCAGAAGGGCGTCTACAGTCTGGCCTTTAGTCTTGACGGCAGCACTCTGGCTTCAGGCAGCTATTCGGAGTTGAACGCGGGGTCGAAGATTGCAGAAGAGCTGGGAGAAATTTATCTCTGGGACGTTGCCACCAGAGAGCGCAAGGGCGATGCCCTCAAAGGCCACACCAGCTTTGTGCAGAGTCTGGCCTTTAGCCCCGACGGCAAAAAGCTGGCCTCTGGCAATGGGCAGCACGGCAACCTTGAAGTTGAACCATTAATCATTCTCTGGGATGTCAGCACGCACAGGCTTCTCGGCTCGCTGAAAGGCCACGACAACTCGATCTCAAACCTCGCGTTCAACCTGGACGGAAAGGTGCTGGCTTCCGGCAGCGCGGATGAAAAGGTCAGGCTGTGGGATGTCGGCGCGGTCAAACCCCTCGACGGGTTTGAGAAGCTCGACGCCAATCTCCGTGCGCCGATGAAGCATCACGACAGCGAAATTCTCGAAGTGAGATTCACGCGCGATGGTAAGAGACTGATTACAGCCGACGCTGAAAACCACATCCTCGTGCGGGCGGTCGAATTTTCGACACTCGGTAACCAACTCACCCTTACAAGCAGCGTCGCACTTAACTACTTTGCCAGCTACTCCTCTCGCGAAACGCGTAGCCTCGCTTTCAGCCCCGAGACGTTCAAGTGGGCGACGGGCGGGTGCCGGAAGTTGGGAGCGGACGGCTACTGTGCAGAGGCTGAACTCAGTATCTGGGATACAGCCGCTCACTTGCCTATCATCCGTCCCGTCTCTGAAAATTCTAGTGACAAGGTAGGAAGCGTCGCCTTCAGCCCCGATGGTCGTGTGCTAGCCTCCGGCGGCTGTGACAGGCTTGCTGATTGTACTGGCAGTGAAGTCTATTTATGGGATACCACCACTCGCCTGCCTCTTGGTCAGCTTAAAGGCGCGCCCTATGCAGTAACCAGTCTGGCTTATAGCCCTGATGGAGCAACACTGGCGGCAGGCAGTTGCGCGAAGCCTGAACAGGGTAAGTGCAGGCAGGGCGAGATACGCCTCTGGAATCCAGCTACACGACAACTCGTCTCTCAACCGCTCACCGGCCACAGCGATTCTGTCAAAATGTTAATCTTCAGTTCCGACGGTGAAATCCTGGTTTCCAGCGATGGCCAAAATATTATCCTGTGGAATGTTGAGACCCGCCAGATGCTAGGCGAAATCGCTCCCGGCCATCAATATGACAGTAAGAGTTCGGCTTCACTCCCGGTCGACAGCATAGCTCTCAGCCCCGACAGCAACACGCTGGCGTCCGGCGGCTGCGGTAAAAGAGGACAGAGAATCGCCACTGTAAATAATACTTACGACACCTGTCTTGAAGGCGAAATTCGTTTATGGAATGTTTCTACTCGCCAGATGATTGGACAACCTCTCAGCGGCCACAAAGACGAAATCACGAGCGTAGCTTTCAGTCCTGACGGTAAGACATTGGCTTCCGCCTCTGGCCAGGCGGACGGGACAATTAAACTCTGGGACGTAGCCACTCGACAGCCTTTAGGCGGAGCTTTCACTGGCTACATCGCTGTCATGAACAAGATGGTCTTCAGTCCTGATGGCGAAACCCTGGTTTCAGCCTCGTTGGGTGAGGATATTCCTCATCAGAATATTTTCTTGTGGAACGTAGCCACTCGCCAACTCATCGGTCAACCGCTCATCCGTCTGGAGGATTCGGTTCAGGATATAGCCTTCAGTCCGGATGGCCGTTGGCTGGCGTCCGGCGGCTTCAACAAAACGCTGATCCTTTGGGATATGACACTGGAATTGTGGCTCGAGGACGCCTGCCGCGTCGCCAACCGCAATTTCACGCCGGAAGAATGGGAACAATATTTCCCCGGCCAGCCATACCACAAAACATGCCCGAACCTTCCTTAACCTTCGGAATCAATCGCTAGCTTCTGAAATCGCGCGGCGTCCTCCCGCATTCGCACATTGTTGAAGAGGACATAAGAAGTCTTATCCTTTGGCAGCATCCCATACAATTCTTCCAATTCTTCGTCTTCGTAAACGTAGCGGAAACCTGTGCGCCCATGCAGGCGGAAGTAGCAACGCTCTGGCGTGACGGTTCGTACGGCGAAGGGGTCCACGACGTGTGTGAGATCAAGCTCACGGCAAAGCTCGCGCACGGTGTTGTCAGGCCAACCGCCGCGCGGCTCCCAGAGAAGTTGCAATTCGGGCGGGCGTTCTATTTTGGCGAAGAAGGCACGCATGTTTTTGATGTTCTCTTTAGTTGGCTTAAAACTCGCCGGACACTGAAACAGCAGGCGACGGGCAGCGAGAGCTTTGACACACTTGAGCGTCACGTCCCATGCGTCCATGACAATCGGCGTCGGGCGAAACGAGCCGCACCCGTCGCGCTCCTTTTCGCTCAACTCTCGCTTGAGTCTTCGATAAGTCGGGCTGCGCGCTTCGTGCGTGATGAGCATCCACGCCTTCAGCGTAAACTCGAAATCAGCGGGCGCACTTGCGCGCCAATTTTCCAGAGTCTTGACTTGGGGCGGTTGATAGAAAGTCTGCTGCACTTCGACGACCGGAAAGTGCGTGACATACTCCGCCATCGCCATCCGAAATCCGCAGCAACCTGCCTTTACCCGCTTGTTGAGATTCATCAAGTTAAGAATAGATATTCATCGGACGTGTGAGAAGCAGGACAGGGTCTTCGATGTTGAGCGCCTCGCGCACGTAGAAGGCTTCGCCCGCCGCTACGCCGATGAGCGAGCCGTAGTAGCGCATGCGCCATTCGATCTGCTGGAGGAAATTTTTGTCGCTGATGCGTGTCTCCGGCTCTTGCGTGTCGGCACGGTAGAACTGCGAAGCGTGCGCGCGGATGGAGCGCATTTTCTCGTCTAAAAAATCGGAAACGTCAACGATGAATGATGGGGGGACGAGGCGTGAAAAGACTACGTGGGCCAGCGCGGGCACGGCGACGCTGTCGAGGCCAAACTCTTCATCGTAGCGACGCATGCTGGCCAGACGCGCGGCTTCGCGGACGATGTGGGCGGTCGCGGCGTGGTCCGGGTGCGGGTCGTCCCAGTGTGAAGTGAGAATCACTTTGGGCTTGTGCCTGCGGATGACACGCACCATCGCGCGGCGCGCTTCTTCCGTTAGCCAGACGTGGCCGTCCGGCTGCTCAAGATTGAGACGCGCGTCCAGTTTCAGGATGCGCGCCGCTTCCTGCGCCTCTTCCGCGCGACCTTCAATAGTCCCGCGCGTCCCCATCTCGCCCCGCGTCATGTCCAGCACACCCGTGCGATAGCCCAGCGATTTCAACTTGAGCAACGTGCCCGCAGCCGACAACTCAGCATCGTCCGGGTGCGAAAAGACACCCAGCGCATCAAGCTCTACATCAGTTCCGTCCATTGATCCTCAATCGAAGTTTAAGAAACTTTGCGTCACTCTTGATTTAGCCTACCAGACGCGCTCCGGTCAAGCGAGCAGTTGACCTCCCTGCCCCGATTTCGGTAGCCTTCAATTCATCAAAGAGAAAAGCAACGCTAACTAACAGGACAGCTTTTATTCTGACCACTGACTACTGACTACTGCTCTTATGCTTTCCCTCGTCGTTCTCGGCTCAGGCACATCCGTTCCGCACCCGCAGCGCGCGGCGAGCGCGCACTGGCTTGAAACGGCGAGCGGGACGCTCCTGCTCGACGCCAGCGCGGCCTGCGTTCATCGCATGGCCGAGGAGAATCTTGACTGGGTTAATCTGGACGCCATCTGGATCAGCCATTTTCATCTGGATCACGTCGGCGGCCTCGCCCCCTTTCTCTTCGGCACAAAACATGCCCCGCAAACAAGGAGTCGCCGCAAGCCTCTCACGATCTTCGGCGGAGCGGGACTGGAGAAACTCTTCCGTGCGTTCGATGAAGCGAACAATTACAAGCTTCTGGAGCAGCCGTTCCCTGTCGAAATCCGCGAGGTCGCGCCCGCCGAAGAGTTTGAGATTTTACACGGTCTTCAAGCTCAAACTTTTTCGACGCCGCACACGCGCGAGAGTCTTGCGCTGCGCCTGACGGATGCGCGCGGGGCAGCTCTCGTCTACACTTCGGACACGGGCTACACGGAGGCGTTGGGCAAGTTTGCCGAAGGCGTTGACCTGTTCATGATGGAATGCTCTTTCTGGCGTGACAAGCCAATCGAAACGCATCTTGAGTTAAAGGATGCGATGCTATTGGCTCAACAGGCCGCGCCGCGCAAAGTCCTACTCGCGCATCTCTACCCTGAATGGGACGGCGTTGACATCGCGGCGGAAGCGAAAAAGCTCTGGCCCGGCGAAACCATTGCCGCCACCGACGGGCTGCGCCTCAACATCCAGACGTAGGACAGACATTCCCGTCTGTCGTAGGACAGGCATTCCTGCCTGTCATTGAGCGCGGAGAGCGCGAATACTTGTTAGCGAATAATATAAGCGTGCTGGCGCACGCTATGACAGACAGGAATGTCTGTCCTACTATGGCAATCTGTGAGAAAGGCTGTTAAAGTCTGGCTACGTCCCATCCCCCGTAATGTTTCTTCTTTCCAACTCAGCTACGCCGGACTTCCATTAAGGGAAAGATACAGTCATGGATCATCGAAAAAACCTTCGCACCTGCGCCTCAAGGATTTTATTTATTATTGTCATCATCTTTGCACAGCTTCCGACTTTCACGCGCACGCTTGATGATGTTGATTCGGGACTGCTGGAAACAGGAGGAGCAGCCAAAGCTCATTCGCCCGCGCCAGTGCCTGACGCAATCAAAATCGTTTCATACAACATACGCTATCGCAGCGGCGAAGACCTGCGTAAGTTGATCGAGCTTTTCAAATCGGATGCGGAGGTCGGGCGCGCCAGTATCATCGGCTTGCAGGAAGTTGACCGCAACCGGAAGCGCACGGGAAACGTCAACACGGCGCGCCAGATGGCTGAAGAGTTGGGAATGTACTACGCCTGGGCTGCGCCGCCACCGCCGCCGTCGAAAGATAAGAAGCAGCAGGAAGAGGAGACGGGCGTCATGATTTTGAGCGCGTATCCGCTGAGCGATGTGAAGCGTTTCGTGCTGCCGAACGAAGGGCCGGGAGGTCGCCGCCGCGCAGCCATCGGCGCGACAATCAAAATCGGGACGACGAGTTTGCGCGTCTATTCAATTCACGCCGAGATTCGCACCTCGAACGAGCGGCGGCTGCAACAGATCAGCGCCGTGCTCGACGATCTCAAGGCGCATCACACGCAGATTGAGCGGGCAATCGTGCTGGGAGATTTCAATACGATAACGGGGAAAGACGTGGATGGAACGACCGCGCTCTTCACCAATGAGAAATTCTCTACGCCTTTCAATAATGGCGTCTCGACGTGGAAGACTTTTATCATCGAACTCAAGCTCGACTGGCTCTGGCTGCGCGGACTCACGCCCACCAATCACGGGATTGATAAAAAGATCGGGCTGTCGGACCATTGGCCGCTGTGGGTCACGGTCGCGCTGAACGAGGAACGCAAGGCGGTGAAGTAGAGCGTCCGGCTCTTTCGGTTCATACCTGACAGATTCATTACTCTCCGGCGTTGATGGCGGTCTCCAGACAAATTAAGAAGGCGGCGAGTTCGCCCCAAAACTCGCCGCCTTCGCGTCGTGTGGTGCTGCCGCACGGGGAGACCAGGGTCAGCGCACACACACAACGAAAGTGCAGGGATGAGGGCGGAGGGATGAGGGATGCAAGGAATCTGCTTCAACTTGAATCAGCACACTTTTCATCCCTCATCCCTCCGCCTTCATCCCTTATTTATCTCACGCTCACCACCACGTTATTAGCTTCCATAGCGTTGCCGGTGGCGCGTTGCAGTTCGGCGATTGACTTGTTCAAATCCGTCTGCGCGCGCAGTTCGTTGCCGCGAGCATTGGTTAATGCCGTCTGTCGCTCAAGGACTAGGAAGAGCGTTGATTGACCGGCGTCGAATCTTCGCTGCTCGCTCGTATACTGCTGCTCTGAAGCCTCGCGTGCCGCCGCCGCCGCCCGCAGGCGCGACTCAGCCGTCCGCACCACCTGAAGAGAGTTGCGCACCTCAACCTGAATCAATTGCTCCAACTGCTCGCGCTGCGTACTGATGCGTTTCCCTTCGACGAGAGAGCGCCCAAGCTGCGCTTCCGCCGTCCGATTCCTGAGCGGCAGATTCAACTGCACGCCGACGCGGAAATTGCTGTAGCGATTCGCGCCGATATTTAAAAGCGACTGTCCGATGCCGCCGACCAGATTGTCGGGAATGGTCGCCGGAGGAATATCCGGCAACGGCGGCAAGCCCTGAAGCGCCGAGAGCGCGTTGATGCGCTCGCGCAACTGCGCGGTCGAACCGGCGAAGGGATTAACGGCGTCGGTGGTGTTGAGCGCGCCCGCCAGACCGACGACGCCGTAGCTTCCGATTAAATCAATCTGCGGCTTCGTCTGCTCACGAAAGTAGCGCTGGTCTATCCGGTTAATTTCGCTCACGACCGTAGACTGCTGAAGCTCCGTGCGATTCGCCATCGCCGCCGTCATCGCCTCGTTCAGGTTGATGGTGGGCGGCGTCAGGTCAACCGAGTCGGTCGGAATAATCGAGACGTTCCAGAAAGGCGATTGCCTGTTTTCCGCAATCAGGTTCTTCAAGTTGTTTTCGGCGCGCTGCACTTCTTCGAGCGCGGTGTAAACGCTCTGTTCGTAGCCTGAAACCTGCGCGTCGGCTGCGACCACGTCAATCGGCGCCAGCACGCCCTCTTCAACCAATCGCTTGTTATGAGCAAGCTGCGTGCGCGCGTCCCTCACGGCCTCGCGCTGAATCTGTAGATTGCGGAGCGAGAAGACCAAATCCCAGTAAGCGCGCTGCACCTGCGTGATGGTTTCAATGGCGCGCTGGCGAAACTGCGCGTCCGTCAGGTTAAGATTTTTCTTGGCGACTTCGATCAGGCGGCGATTGTTGTCAAATCTTAACCCGCGCAGCAGAGGTTGCGTGTAGTTGAAAGTCAGCGCCGTCGGATATTGCGGGTTGAGCGCGGCGAATTGATTGTCGGTCGTCAGGCGAATCGCCGAAAAATCCACGCGATAGCCGCCGCCAAACTTCGGCACCAGACCTTCGAGGCGTGCCGTGCCGGTGTAATCGCTTTGCGTCACTGCTCCGCTGGAACTGCCGCTTAAGAAACTGGCCGAAGGTGTTTCACTTCGTTCGTAGTAAGAGAGCGAACTAAAGCGCGGGTCGTATGCGCCGCGTGCGCCCAGCAGATCAAACTCGGCGGCGCGCACGTTCTGGCGCGAGACCTCTATGTCCTTGTTGTTGACGAGCGCCATCTCCAGAGCCTCGCGCAGAGTGAGCGGTCGCTGGTCTGTCATGTCAACGCCGACGCGCCCGATTTCCGGCAAGGGGCGTTCAGGCGCGCGATAGTTCGGAGCGATTGCCGGAACATCTGGAAGAGTTTCTGTTTGCGGTGCAGGGCTGGCCACGCTCTCGCGTCCCGGCGAGCGCGGCGCTTGAGCGGGCGCGACTGTTTGACCGGGAACCTGTCGCTGCGGCTGCCCCTCCTGCTGTGTTGTAGCAGGCACAGACAAATTGCCCGACGGCAAACTGTCCGTCGTCGGGATTGAAGACGAAGGAGCGCCGCCCTGTGGCGTCTGCGGTTGCGTAGTTGGCGCAGGGTTGTTGCCGCGCGTTTGTTGATCCGCCTGTGTGGTCGGCTGCACGCTCTGCTCCGTCTGCCCTGACGGTGTGACGGGACGCGCGTTCGCTCCCGGCGCGGGCGCTGGCGACTGCGGATTGTTGCCGCTCGGCGCAATGTTCACTCCGCTCGAAGACGACGGCGGCGCGCTTTGCGTCGGCGTGTTGCCGGACGGCGCAGGAATCACAGGCGCAGTGGTCGTGCCTCCGGGTTGCTGCGCGAACCCTTGCGCGCAAAATAGAAGCGCTGCTGCCAGAGTGATGATTGCCGAATTAAATTTATGACGACTCATAACAATTTTCATTATCAGTGCTTCGTAAACATCCCGAAAATCGAAGCAGTTGCCGAGGCTGTCTTGCGTCTCGCCCAACTGAGCGCGCCCCTGACCGGCGCAAAGACGCGACTGAAGATGCGTGCGCGGCCCAGATCATCAAAGAGCGAATAGAAGACCGGCACGGCCAGCAGCGTTAAGAGCAAACAGAGCGATTGACCGCCGACGACCAGCACGCCGATTGAACGGTTCGTGCCCGCGCCCGGCCCTGTGGAGATGACAAGCGGCATCATGCCCGCGACGAGCGCAATCGTCGTCATCAGGATGGGACGCAGGCGGTCGCGGTTTGCCTGAATGATGGCGTCCAGACGCTCCATCCCCTGCGAGCGCAATTCGTTCGTGTGGTCAATCTGCAAGATGGCGTTTTTCTTGACGACGCCGAAGAGCAGCAGGAGGCCAAGCCCCGAAAAGATGTTCACAGTCTGTCCCGTCACCAGCAACGAGACGATACCGAACGGAATGGCGAGCGGCAGCGTCAACAGGATGGTGATGGGGTGAATGAACGACTCGAACTGCGCCGCCAGCACCATGTACATGAAGACGAACGAGAGGAGAAACGCGAGGCCGAAGTAGTAGCCCGCGCGCCCCAGTTCTTTCGAGCGTCCAGCCGTGCCCGTCTTGTACGCGCTTTCGACCTTCAACTCTTTGACGAACACGTCCATCTTCGCAATCACGTCGGCCTGCGAGCCGCCGGGACGCACGTTGGCGAGCAAAGAGACCTGACGCTCACGGTTGAGACGATCAATGGCGGAAGGCCCAGCGCCCTCTTCAATCTGAACCAGATTATCCAGACTGACCCAACCGATTTTCGCTGAAGGCACGATCATGCGCCTCAAGCCCTCGACGCTCGCGCGAAACTCGCCAACAGCGCGAACTCTCACGTCGTACTGATCCGTGCCCGCGTTGAAGGTCGAAACCTTTTGTCCTGCGACCAGCGTGTTGAGTGCCTGCGCGATGTCGCCGACGCGCACGCCGAGGTCACCCGCCCGAGCGCGATCAATGCGGACGCGAAGCTCGGGCTTGCCCGTAATCAAGGTCGAATCGGCGTCAACCACGTCGGGGATGGTCTTCATCTTTGCCAGCAGTTCTTCGGAATACTGCGTCAGTTTCTGAAGGTCGGGGCCGCCGATGACGTATTGAATGTCCGCGTTGCGGAAGCCGCCGCCGGAAATGGCCGCGACCTGCTGCACGCTCGTGCGTAATTCCTTCGGATAGTTTTTCAACAACTCGCGCGCCTTCACCATCAACTGATCCTGCGTTTCGGCGCGCTCTTTAATCGGCACGAGTTTGACGTAGATTCCCGCGCTGTTGACGAGTTGCTGTTGTCCGCCGCCGATGGTCGTCAGCGTGGCTTCGACGCCGGGCAGTTTGCGTAGATCAGCCGCAATCTTTTCGACGAGCGCGGAGGTCGCGGGCAGCGTCGCGCCTTCGGTAGTACGGACGTTGATTTCAAACTGCGATTGATCGTCCACCGGCAGGAAGTTCTTGCCGACGAACTTAAACAGCGGCACGATGCTGATAATCACGCCGAGGCACATCAGCACGATTGCCCAGCGATGCGCCATAGACCACCGCAGCATCCACGTGTAAGTGCGATCAATCGGGCGATACCAGCGAGCATCCTTTGAGCCATGCCCTGAAGATTTATCTTTTAGTTTCTTCTCTTCCTGAGATGATGCGGCTGTGTTCTGCTCCGTCAACGCGAGGGCTTCCTGCGGCGGCGTGGTCGTTAGCGTTGCAGCTTTATCATCTTCTACGTTCTTCTCAGGCGCGCTTTCCGAAGCCGTGACGCGCGATTCGTCGGCGAGCGCGACCGGAGCATCATTCTCCGAAGGCTCGCTCCCCACACCTGCGGGCAGCGGATCGTCCTTGCGCTTAATCAAGCGCGCGGCCAGCATCGGCGTCAGCGTAAACGACACGAGCAACGAGACGGCGATGGCGAACGACGCGGTCAGGCCGAAGGAAGACATGAAGCGACCGACGATGCCGCCCATGAAACCGACGGGCAGGAAGACTGCGAGCAGAGAAAGTGTGGTCGCCATGACGGCGAGGCCAATCTCTTTGGTGCCCTGAATCGCCGCTTGAAACGGCGGCATCCCCTTCTCTTCGATGTAGCGAAAGATGTTCTCAAGCACGACGATGGCGTCGTCAATCACGATACCGACCATCAGCGTCAGGGCGAGCATCGTAATCTGGTTGAGCGTGAATCCCATCGCTGCCATCAAGCCGAAGGTCGCGATAATCGAAGTCGGGATGGCGATGGCCGCGATAAAGGTTGAGCGGAAGCTCCACAAAAAGATGAAGACGACGATGGCCGCGAGGATGCCGCCTTCGATCAAGTGTGTCTGAATGGATTCGAGCGACGCTTTGATAAAGATGGATTGATCGCCGACGACCTCTGTCTTGAAGCCTGGCGGCAAGGTCGGCTTAATCTCCGCCAGCTTTTCCTTGACGGCATCTGCGACCGCGACGGTGTTCTGTCCCGATTGCTTCGAGACGACGAGCGTCACGGCGGGCTGACCGTTGAGCAGAGCCTGCGTGCGCTGCTCCTCAGCGCCGTCTTCGATGTAGCCGATGTCGCTGACTTTGACCTGATAATTTCCTCGCGTGGCGACGACGAGATCATTAAAGCTCGAAGGGTCTGTGATGCGTCCCATCGTGCGGACGGTCAGTTCGCGCGTGCCCTCGTCAATGCGCCCGCCCGGAACTTCCATGTTCTGCGAGCGAATGGCGGCGGCGACCTCCGCGACCGTCACGTTGTAAGAGCGCAGCTTATCGGGGTCAACCCAGACTTGAATCTCGCGCGTGCGACCGCCAACAATCTGCACCTGCCCGACGCCGTTGAGGGATTCGATGCGCTCCTTAATCTGCTTGTCGGAAACGTCCGTGACTTCGCGCAAATTTCGCGGCGCTGAAACGGCGATGCGAAGCACGGGCGCGGCGTCCGTGTCCAGTTTCTGAACGATTGGCTCTTCTGCGGTCTCCGGCAGATCGGGGATGACCAGACCGACCTTATCGCGTATCTCCTGCGCGGCAACGTCCGCGTTCTTGTCGAGCAGAAACGTGATGAAGACCTGCGAGACGCCTTCGACGGAGGTCGAGCGCAATTCGTCAATACCGCTGATGGTGTTGACCGCGCCCTCTATCTTGTCCGTGATTTCGGTCTCGATCTCCTGCGGCGACGCGCCCGGATTGATGACCGTGACGGTGATCGTCGGCAAATCAATCTTCGGGAACAAATCAACGCCGAGAGACTTGTAGGAGAAGAGACCGACCACAGTCAGCGACAAAATGAGCATCGTCGCGAAGACCGGGCGGCGGACACAAATTTCAGCAAGCTTTTGCATAATTCAGTGGTCAGTGGTCAGTGGTCGGTGGTCAGTGAACAGCCAAAACAGCACGTCGCTTGTTTTTAACTGCCCACCGACCACTTCTTTCATTGCTTGACGGGCGCGCCGTCGTTCAATAGTTCGACGTTGCTGGTGGCGACCTGCTCGCCCGCAGCTACTCCGCTTTTAATCTCAACAAGGTCAGCATCCGCTTGTCCAAGTTGAACGATACGTTTTTCGGCTCGCCCGTCCTTGACGACGAAGACGTAGCTTGTGCCCGATTCCGCGCGGATCGAGCGCAGGGGAACCAGCACCGCCGCACTAGTCTGCGATTGCAGGATACGGACTGTGGCAAACTGTCCGGGCTTGAGCAGTCCCTCCGGGTTCTCAACCACTGCTTCAATCGTCAGCGTGCGCGAATTCGGCGTCACGCTCGGCGCGACGTGATGCACGCGCCCGCTGAAATTCCGGTCGGGATAGGCGCTGACGTTGACCGAAACGCTCTGCCCCATCTGAATGCTCGTGAGCGCCTGCTCTGGAATGTCTATCCGCACGCGCAGGGGGTTGGTGCTGACGACGGTTGCGACCTTCGTGGCGGGTGAAACGTATTCGCCGAGGTCGGCGGGACGCTCCGCGACGTAGCCGTTAATCGGCGAGTAGACGAGCGCATACGAAAGATTCCGGCGCGCCTGCGCGACCTGCGTCTCGGCATTCGCCACGCCCGCGCGGGCGGCAATGACGGCTGCATAATCCTGCCGGGCTTTGGTCAGAGCCACTTCGTATTGCTGCTGCAACTGGTCGCGTTGCGCCTTCTGCTGATCGTAGGACGAGCGAGAAACGTCGCCTGTCTCAATCAGACGCTCGAAGCGGCGCAACTGCTTTTCGGCTAACTCAAGCGCGACGCGCGCCGAACCGACATCCGCCACACGCGTCGGGTCAAAGCTCTGATTGGGTCGCAAGCCGATCTTCGCTTCAGCCTGACGGACTGCGGCTTGGGCCTGCTGGAGTTGCGCCAGCGTTTGATCCAGACGGATGCGTGAATCGGTTTCGTCGAGCCTGACGATCATCTGTCCCTGCTTGACGTAGCTGCCGAGTTCGACACCGATGGCGACGACCTTGCCGGAGATTGACGGAGCGACATCGGTCTGCTCATCTGCGATGAAACTGCCGGTAGCTTCAAAGAAGCGCGGCAACTCGCGCGTGATGGCTGGCGCGGTCGTCACGTCAACGGCTGCGGGAGCCGCCGCCACGTTTGCCTGCTGCGCGTTTGAAGCCTTCGAGCCGCCGCACGCCGAGATGAAAAGGCTCGTGGCGACGAGGACGAAGGCGAGAGATAAAATTTTAAATTGCTCGCGGGAGATCATTTCGTTTGTTTCTTCTTCGCAAGGTTTCTGGTTGATGACGACGCCGTGTGCTTGCCCGTCTCGGTCTTCGACGGCGCTGAATTGTTTCTAATGCCACGGAGTAAAATCTCTGTAAACTCACGCGCCGCATCCGTGTTCGAGATGTCGAGCAGGCGGCGCGAAGGGTCCCACAGATTGTTGTTCAGTGAATGATGAATGAGCATGCCGATGAAGGCGCGCACGACCACCTTAGGCTCGATTGGGCGAAACGCGCCGTCGCGCTGCCGCTCCTCTATGTAAGTGCCCAGGAATTCGTAAAGCTGGAGAATGTTTCTGTCCCAGAACATCTGCGCCAGTTGATGCCCTTCGAGCGCGGAATGAAGCAGAAGACGCATGAATTCGCGGTCTTGCTCGTGATGCTCTAAAGCAGAAAAGGCCAGAGTTTCAAAAACGTCGCGGTCATCTTTGCGCCCGACAGCATCTTCCACTAACTGGCAGGGGTCTGCTATTTCGCTCGCGCAGGCTTTGTGATCGAGGATGGCCGTGTAGAGTTCTTCCTTGGTAGCGAAGTGGCGAAAGACCATCGCTTCGGAGACTCCGGCGGCCTGCGCTATCTCTTTAGTGGTTGTGCCGCGGAAGCCGCGCTGCGAAAACAGGCGTACCGCCACGCGCAAGATTTGGAGCTTGCGCTCCTCGCCCGCCATCCGCCCGCCGACGACGGGGAGCGACTCACTGATGGGAACGGGGTTGATCTCTTTACTCAAAAAAAATTAATTCCATTTCTGCTGGGCTACTTAAAAGTAAGTACTTACTTACCATCTTTCGATAAACGAAGTCAAGGCGAGTTTAGTTTCAAGAAATTGGTGGTGGACGATGGACGATGGACGATGGAAAGCTCGTCTTTTATCGTCCATCGGCTATGGTCTATCGTCCGCTCTCCCCTGTACTGTTCCCGACCTTTGCGCTAAAGTATCACGTACCTTTTCGCAACAAGATCAGGCAGTACACCTCGCGTGCTTTTAGACGGACGTGCGGTCACATCTCTTTATTTAAGGGGATGTGGCTTGAGCCGTGACGCATTACGCGTTGACACCCTTCGTCGGCACGTTGTTTGCTCACTTGCGGCGGGAGCGAACGATTTTAGGATAATTCACATGCTACGCTCATCCGGTCGAAAATAGCGGATGAAATACTTTTAAGGAGAATACGAGATGTCAGAGAACAGAAATTCAGGATTTGGTACGGGTGGACAGGCGACAGGCGGCGCAGGCACAGGCGCGACCGATGCCGGAACGATGCGTGAGCCAAACACAGACGCGGCGGGCAGCACTAACCAGGGACTGACGCCAACGGGCGGCCAGAGCACGGGCGGCGGCACGGGCGCAGCGACGAGCCGCGCCGAGGATAAAGGCTACGGCGCGAAGATCGCCGATGCAGCCTCGACTGCCAAAGACTATGTGGCCGACAAAGTCTCCGTGATTGGCGACAAGCTCGCCGACCTCAAGAACACGGACATCAAAGAGGTCGCCACGCAGGCAAAAGACTACGCGCAGAAGAATCCCGGACAGGCGATTCTCATCTCGGCTGCCGCAGGACTCGTCCTCGGCATGCTGATTCGCGGAAGCAGAAGGTAAGAAGGTGATGGGTGATGGGTGATAAGAGAATTCAGTTTCCTATCACCTATTACCCATCACTAACTAGGAGGAGCGATGGCCGATTTAGAGAAGAGGACAGCCGCCGCGCCCGCTAAGAACGCCGAGACGCAGGCGGACATTGAAGGTTTGCCTGCGCTCTTCGGGCGTTTGAGCGACGGCGTGACGACCCTGCTGGACACGAAACTCAGCTTGCTCAAAGTTGAGATTAAAGAGGATGTCAACGGCTACATTAGCGGCGCGGTCAGGATTCTGATTGGCGGAATCATCGCGGCGGTCGGCTTTGCGATTGTCAACGTGGCGGTCGCGCTGTTTGTCGGCTCCTTGATGCCGGAGACGATGGACCCGGCGGCGCGCTACGCACTGGGCTTCGTCATCACAGGCGTCGTCTATCTGATTCTCGGTGGCATCTTCATCATCACGGCGAAGAACCGTCTGGCGAAGCAGGACATTGTTCCGAACCGCACCGTTGACGAACTCAGAAAGGATAAAGAATGGCTGAAGAATTAACTCTAGGACAAACGCGCGCTTTTGGTGACGGAGATGGCGGCGACGGAGAGCCTAGCAAGGAAGAGCTTCAGCGTCGGATGGAAGAGGCGCGCGAATCAATCACGCAAACCGTGACGGAGATTAAAGAGACAGTGACTAACCAATACTACTCGATGAAAGAAACGGTCTCGGACGCGCTCGACTGGCGTCATCATTTTCGCAATAACCCTATCGTCTTCAGCGTCGGCGCTCTCTCGGTCGGCTTTCTGCTCGGCTACGGGCTGACCGGCGCGATCAAAGGCAGCGGGCGCGGCGACGGTGACGACTCATATCCTTCGTCCGAAGAAACGGACGTTTACGCCCGGATGGATGCGACACCTGCCGGATATGAAGATGAACGGGACGAGGCTGATCGTCGTTCGGCTTTTCACGGCCACTCCTATGCGGCTCAACCGATCACCGATCAGGCGGACGAAAGCTCACGGGATGAGACTCCGCAGAAGCCCGGTCTGTATGAGCGCTTCAAAGAGACATCGGCTTACGACCGCTTGCAAACGGAAGTGTCCACGCTCGGAGAGCGTTTCATGGAAGAGTTGTCCAGCACGGCTCAGAACGTCGTGCTGCCCGCGCTCTTCAATAAGCTCAAGGAACTGTTCGGCGTTGATTTGTCCAACAAGCAAGGTCAACAGTCGCAGGAGGGCAACCAGTCGGCGCAGACCAACAGTGCGCCGGAGGCCAACGCAGGAGCGCGGGCGGCGAGCGCTTCCGCCTCCTCGTCATATGCCACGAGCGAGAATCGCGGCTATGGCACTCAAACGACGGCGCGCGAAGCGGACAAAGGCGGTGACGGAAGCTCTGTCCTTGATCTTGACCGCTAAAGTCAAGAGCGCGGCAATTCGGTATCTGTCGGACAAAGGGCGAGCTAACAAAATCAGGCTCGCCCTTTATCATATGTTGATGAGCTAAAGCTTTAGTTCATCACCTGCGGAGGAAGAGTTGCAGGAAAGCGCGACCTTAAATCTTCAAAGCGAAACGCGAGTTGACAAACCCGCCGCCGCGCGCCCGGCTGTCATCATCAACGCCTCTTCGGGCACAGACGATAAAGAGAAAGCGCGCGAAATTCTCGCCGACACCTTCGCTTCCGGCAACGTCGAGGCGCGGATTTCTCTGGCCAAAAGCGGCGAGGAGATTATTGAACTGGCCCGCCAGGCCGTGCGAGATAATTGCCAGCCGATTATCGCGGGCGGAGGCGACGGGACGATCAATGCCGTTGCCTCGGTTCTCGTGGACACGGATCGCACGCTCGGCGTTTTGCCGCTCGGCACGCTCAACCATTTCGCCAAAGACTTGAAGATTCCGCTCGACGTGGAAGCGGCGGCGCGCGTCTGCCTGGAAGGACGCGAGGCAAAGGTTGATGTCGGTGAAGTCAATGACCGCATCTTTCTCAACAACTCAAGTCTGGGGCTTTATCCGAGCATCGTGCGACATCGTGAAAAGCAGCAGGAGCAACTGGGGCGCGGCAAGTGGACGGCCTTCATCTGGGCGACGCTCACGATGTTGAAACGCTATCCTTTCTTGAGCGTGCGTTTGAGTACGGACGACGAACGAATGATTCGCCACACGCCGTTTGTCTTCGTCGGCAACAACGAATACGAGATGGAGAGCTTCAACGTCGGCGCGCGCTCCTGCATAGATGCCGGGCAATTGAGTCTCTACGTCGCTCACCGCACGGGTCGGCTGGGCTTACTTCGTCTGGCCTGGCGCGCGCTCTTCGGCGGCCTGCGCGACGAAGAAGATTTTAATGCCATGTGCACCAAAGAAGTCTGGATCGAGACGCGTCGCCCCAAGCGCCTGCGCGTCGCAACGGACGGCGAAGTCACAATCATGACGACGCCGCTGCACTACCGCGTGCGCCCCGGCGCGCTGCGTGTTCTTGTTCCGAAGGAGAGTGATAAGTGATGAGTGATAGGTGATAAGAGAAAACCTGTTCTTTCTTATCACCTATCACCTATCACTTATCACTGAAATCATTATGCGAACACTTGTCCATCTCTCCGATCTTCATTTTGGGCGAATTGACGAGTCTCTGCTTGAGCCGGTGATTGCGACCGTTGCGGAGATCAAGCCTGACGTGGTGGTGGTCTCCGGGGATTTAACGCAGCGGGCGCGCAGCCACCAGTTCAAGGAGGCGCGTGAGTTTCTGGACAAGTTGCCCTTCCCTCAGATTATCGTGCCCGGCAATCACGACGTGCCGCTGCACAACGTCTTCGCGCGTTTCGTACAACCGCTCGACAAGTACAGAGAGTTCATCACGGATGATCTCGAACCGTTTTATTCGGACGAAGAGGTCGCCATTCTTGGCATCAATACTGCGCGCTCTTTTACGATCAAGGACGGGCGCATCAACGAAACGCAGATTGCCGCCATCCGCGACCGTCTCTGTCCATATCCTGACGAGATGGTGAAGATCATCGTCACGCATCATCCCTTCGACCTGCCGGAAGGCCACCACCGCGATGACGATCTGGTTAACCGCGCGCAACTCGCTATGGAAGCGATTGCCAAGTGCGGAGCAGACGTGTTGCTGGCCGGACATTTGCACGTCAGCCACACGGGGCACAGTTCTGCTCGCTACAAGATTGCGGGGCACAGCGCGCTCGTCGTCTCCGCCGGGACGGCCACGTCAACGCGCGGGCGCGGCGAAACCAATTCCTTCAACGTGCTGCGCGTCAAGCATCCTTTCATCAACGTCGAGCGCCTTTCGTGGCAACAAGAGCGCGCCGCCTTTATCCCGTCTTCATCCGAACATTTCCGCCACACGTCAGATGGCTGGACGCGCGTCCCCGACGAGATGGCCGCCGATATAGTTTACAAGGACGAGGGCGAAGCCCAGCCGGGTTGACGCCTGAAAGACACACTGAAACTTACACGTTAGATTAGTTGACACTCTCTTTAACTGCTCATAGACTTCCGTTTCGTCTCCCGACATCTAACCCCCTCAATCGCCGAGCTTCTAAGAGGAATCTCTCATGCCCGAACAGAATTCAACGTCGTCTCGCAAGCCCACAATCGCAGTCTACGTCGTCATCCTGCTTGGATTGCTGCTCTCCAGCGCCGTGCCGCGATCCTTCGCGCAAGGGAGCGCGCCCAACCAGGAAGAGCGCCAGCGCGCCATGCAGCTCTATGACCAGAACAAGTTCGCCGATGCGATTCCGCTGCTGGAGAAACTCGTCAAAGCGAACCCCGATGACGTTGTTCTGCTGGAGCGTTTAGGTTGGGCGACGTTAGTTGTCTCAAGCTCTACGAAAGACCCGCAGGCGCGCAAAGCAGCGCGTGACCGTGCGCGCGGCTATCTTACTCGCGCCAAGGATTTGGGTGACGACAGCGAACTGTTGCGGATGGGACTCGAAAATCTTTCAGGCGCTGACCCATCCGAGCAGGCTTTCTCAAGTAATGCGGAAGCCGACAAAGCTATGCGCGAAGGCGAGGAGGCACACTCGAAGGGCGATCTGGACAAAGCCATCGCCGCTTACCAGCGTGCGCTGAAATTAGACCCCAAGCTCTACTTTGCAGCGTTGTTCATAGGCGATATGTATTTCAAGAAGGGTTATCAGGCGAACGACCCCCGCGCAAAGAAAGAGCAGATGGACAAAGCGGGTGAGTGGTTTGCGCGAGCGATTGCGATCGATGAAAACGTCGAAACCGCTCACCGCTACTGGGGCGATGCGCTGATGAATCTCGGCAATCAGGAGGAAGCGAAAGCGAAGTTTATTGACGCCATCGTCGCCGATCCCGGCAACCGCAACGGCTACATGGGGCTTTCACAATGGGGCCAGCACAATAAAATCGGCATGGCACATCCGAAAATAGAGATTCCGGTCAAGCTCACGATGTCCGGGGACAAAAAGCTCGACGTGTATATTGATCCGGCGCTGCGCGACAGCGCAGATGGGTCGGGCGCATGGGAACACTATGGCATTGTTCGCTCCAAGTGGGTTGTAGAAGATTTTGCCAAAGCATATCCCAGCGAGAAAGCTTACCGGCACTCTCTCCGCGAGGAAACGGAAGCGTTGCGTAAAGCGGCTGAAGTCGCTTCGGAGTGGTTAAAATCCGGCAAGATAAAATCGCTCTCGCCATCGCTCGCCGCGCTGGTCAAGCTCAACGACGCCGGACTGCTGGAGCCGTACATCTTCTTTACCCGCGCGGATCAGGGAATCGTGCGCGATTACGTTGCCTATCGGCAGGCTAACCGGGATAAGCTCCGCCGCTACTGGAAAGAGTTCGTTATTTCCAATTAAGAGTCACGAATAAAAGCGATAAGCAATAGACAGGATGAAGAGAATGCGGAATGAAAACCAGGAGATGGCTATTCTTCAATCCGCAATCCGCATTCCGAAATTGCCTCTCCTGTCTAATTCTTCCTTTTAGAAAGGCACTCTTGATGTCTAAACCCAACATCGCTTCACAGCGTCAATCGCGGGCACTCTTTTACGCGGTCGCGTTTGTCGGACTCTTACTAATCGTCTCTCCGCCTGCGCCCACCTTCGCGCAAACGAGCGACAGCTATGAAACGGAACGCACGCGCGCCAATCGCCTTCTTGAAGAAGGCAAATTCCTCGACGCTCTCCCCGTTTTTGAGAAGCTCTCAAAGGAGCGACCGACGGACGCGGAGATGATGTTCGGGCTGGGATTCTCGACGCTGGCGAAGGCGAACACTGACAAAGACCCGGAAGCGCGCAAGCAGGGACGCATCCGCGCTCGTACCATTCTGGTTCGCGCTAAAGAGTTGGGCTATGACCGTCCGTTGTTGCAGACGCTCCTTGACGCGCTGCGCCCCGACGGAGAAGCAGTAGAGGCTTTTTCCAAAAACAAGGAAGCAGACGCAGCGATGCGCGAAGGCGAAACAGCTTACGTTCAGGGCGACCTGGACAAAGCGCTCGCCGCCTATCAGCGTGCCCTTCAGTTCGATCCGCAACTCTACGAAGCCGCTCTCTTTGCCGGTGATATGCACAACCGGAAGAATCAACCTGAGCAAGCCGGGGAATGGTTTGCGCGAGCCGTCAAGATCAACCCTGAGCGAGAGACTGCCTATCGCTACTGGGGCATCAGCTTTATGAAGCAGGATAAAATGACGGAGGCGCGCGACAAGTTTATCGAAGCCTTCATCACAGAGCCTTACAACAGGCTAGCCATCAATAATCTGGTCGGCTGGGCGGAGCAGAACAAGGTAACGCTCAACCATCCGAAGATAGAGATTCCGACCAGCGTCTCGCCGATGGAAAAAAATCAGATGACGATTACGATTGATCCCAAGTCGTCATCCAGTTGGACTATCTACGGTCTCTCGCGCGCAGCATGGACGACGAACAACAACGCGAGGTTCACCAAAGAGTATCCCGGCGAGAAGACTTACCGGCACAGCCTGCGTGAAGAGGCGGAAGCGTTGCGTCTGGTCGCCGAAGCAGCTTCAAAGGATTTGAAATCGGGCAAGGTTAAAACGCTCGACACGTCGCTCGCCAACCTGGTCAAGCTCAACGACGCCGGACTCCTAGAAGCCTACATCCTGCTGGCGCGTCCCGACGACGGCATCGTGCATGATTACGCCACCTATCGCAAAACCAACCGCGACAAGCTGCGCCGCTACGTCGTCGAATATGTGGTAGAAAGAAAAACGCAAAATTAACGAGAACTCAACATCAGAGAAACTGCATCAACCAGCCCCGAAGGGGCGACAGAAGCTCTAGATGCGTTGTCCGTATCTTGAATTTCTGTCGCCCCTTCGGGGCTTAATAAATTTGTGGGTGCTGTGACCCCGGGCTTGCGCCCGGAGCTAATATCTGCCGCCCCTCCGGGGCTGTTTGCCTTTTACCTTTTTACTTTTGCCTTCTTCAGCTTGCTACTCGTCTATCGCTCGCCGTCGCAGGCTTGACCGTTGCGGTCGGCGCGTCCTGTTCGGCGCGATAATCGCAGCCTTCCTTCGCGCAGTATCTGAACGTGCCGTCCTTCTTCGTCGTCTTCTCAAGCGTAAACGGCGCGTTGCACTTCGGGCAGGGTTCGGCGATGGGCTTATCCCAGAAGACTACGTCGCACTTCGGATATTCCGAGCAGCCGTAAAAGGCTTTGCCGCGTTTGGACTTCTTGACGACGATCTCGCCCTTGCAACCCGGACGCGAGCAGGCGACGCCCGTCGTCTCGCGTTTGATGTAATTACACTTCGGATAGTTTGAGCAGGAAACGAACTCGCCAAATCGCCCGTGACGGCGGACAAGCTGCGCGCCGTCCACCGGACACGTTTCGTCTAAGGGTACGGGCGCTGGTGCGACCGCGCCGCTGCGCGCGATCTTGCGTATGTTGCGGCATTCCGGGTAGCCCGTGCAGCCAAGAAACTGCCCGAACCTTCCGCGCTTCAAAGCCATAGGCTTGCCGCACAACTCGCACGATTCGGCTTCCTCTTCGCTCGCGCCGCTGGCTTCGCCCTGTCCTGCCGTCTTCGCGGATGCGGCGTCGCCTGCGCTCTTCGCCTCCCCGTCAGCAGTGGCGGGTTTTGCGACCTCTCGTGTCGTGCGACATTCGGGATAGTTTGAGCAGGCTAAGAACTGGCCGAAGCGTCCGAACTTAATGACCATCCCTGAGCCGCAATTCTCGCACGTCTCGTCGGTCGGAATCGCCTGCTGCTTGGCCGCGCGCATCTGCGTCTCAGCCACCTTCAAATCTTTCGCAAACTTTCCATAGAACTCATGCAGCGCAGCCGTCCACTTCAACTTCCCTTCTTCAATCTCGTCCAACTCCTGTTCCATCCGCGCCGTGTAAGATTCGTTGAAGAGATCGTTGAAACTGGCGACGAGCAAATCATTAACAGTTGTGCCAAGCGCCGTCGGGTGAAAACGCCCTTCGTGCTTCTCCACATACTCGCGGTCCAGGATCGTCGTCATAATCGCCGCGTAGGTCGAAGGACGCCCGATGCCCTTCTCTTCCAAAACCTTGACGAGCGTGGCTTCCGTGTAGCGCGGCGGAGGCTCCGTGAAATGCTGTTCCGGCGCGATTGAATTGAGCTTCAACGCCTCGCCTTTTTCCACGAGCGGCAACTTGCGCTCTTGCTCATCGTCATCCTCAGCCTTTTCGTCGCGCCCTTCCTGATAAACTTTCAGGAAGCCGTCGAACTTTTGCACCGACCCGGTGGCGCGGAAAATGAAGCGCCCGGCTGTGATGTCAATCGTCGTCTGGTCGAAGATGGCAGGCATCATCTGCGAAGCAACGAAGCGCTGCCAGATCAAACGATAGAGTTTCAGTTCTTCTTTATTGAGATATTTTTCCAAAGAATCAGGCGTGCGCGTGACATCCGTCGGGCGAATCGCTTCGTGCGCGTCCTGGGCGTCTTTTTTCGAGCGATAGTAGACGGGTTTTTCCGGTAGATAGTTCGCGCCGTATTGAGCGCCGACGAATTCGCGCACCTCATTGAGCGCCGCATCCGAGACGCGCGTCGAATCCGTTCGCATGTAGGTGATGAGACCGACCGCGCCCTCAGAGCCTACCTCCACGCCTTCGTAGAGTTTCTGCGCCAGCATCATCGTCTTCTTCACCGCAAAGCTGAGCTTGCGTGAAGCCTCCTGCTGCAACTTCGACGTGATGAAAGGCGGAACAGGATTACGCTTGCGCTCTTTCGTTGTGACATCTGCGACCGAATAACTCTGCGTCTCCGCTTCCGCGACTATCTCTTTGGCCTGCGCTTCATTGCCAATCAGAATCTCTGTCTTCTTGATGTCCTGATCGAAGTTGCCGGTCTTCACACTCTGCTCGCCGATTTTAAAGAGACGCGCATCGAAGGCGGGCGGGAGTTTCGCTGCGAGGTTTGCCGTCACCGTCCAGTATTCCGTTTTGACGAACGCCTCAATCTCGCGCTCGCGTTCAACTACCATGCGAAGGGCGACCGATTGCACGCGACCCGCGCTCAAGCGCCCGCCGATGGTGCGACACAGAAGGGGCGAAACTTTGTAACCGACGAGCCGGTCGAGCAGTCGCCGCGCTTGCTGTGCGTCAACGAGGTTGGCGTCAATCTCTTTCGGATGAAGAAAAGCGTCCTGCACGGCGCGCTTCGTAATCTCGTTGAACATCACGCGATACGAAGGTTTTTTGGGTCGCTTCGGAACAATCTCTTCCGCCAGATGCTGGCAGATGGCTTCGCCTTCGCGGTCAGGGTCAGCGGCCAGATAGATGGCCTCGGCTTCCTTCGCAGCGCGTCGTAAATCGGCGACGATCTTTTTGTTGTTCCGCTTCTTCGTGTCCGGGATTAGCTCGTAGGTCGGCTCGAAATCATGCTCGACATCAACGCCCAAACCCTTCGACGGTAAATCCTTGATGTGGCCGATAGAGGCCATCACCAGATAATCTTTTCCTAAATATTTATTGATCGTCTTAGCCTTCGCGGGCGATTCGACGATAACCAGATTCTTTGCCATTGTCTTTTAATATCTCACTGAGCGGGGGAATTTAGCAGGGATGGACAGGATAGAGCAGGATAAAAACAGAAATGAAAATGATTGTGAAATGATCTTTGCTCTTTTTCTTTCTTCATCCTGTCTATCCTGTCCATCCCTGCTAATTCTTCGCTCTTGTTAATTACAGTTTTATCACGCTATTTGAAAATAACATCATTAGTGACTCCAAAGTCAAATGCAGCGATGACCACATGAATCAACACCGGAATCATCAACACAAGTTGCAACGGGCACGTTTGAAGCGGCGAGAGTTGGTTTGGTTGTCCGGGAGTTTGTTGACTGAGAGGGGAGAAATTTTAGCAGGGATGGACAGGATAGGCAGGATATAGAAAAGGATGTTAACTCAACGCCGCTCCTTTTCTTTTAATCCTGCTTATCCTGTCCATCCCTGCTAATTTCTTCTCATGCCTTTACGTCGTCGGAGGCGTAGAAGGCGTAGAAGGTGTGGCAGGCGTTTGCGGCGTACCTCGTCGCGGCGAGCGTTCCGTATGGCTGGCGCTGAGCCACGCGGCGAGAGACGCGTGCTCTGTCCTGAGACGATTACGCATAATGGCGTCCAACTCACGCACGATGTTGATGCCGCGTTCGAGCGCATCGTCAATCGCGGCGGTCGCGGCCACCTGCGCCCCGCGTTTCCGTATCTTCTCGTTGATGGCCTGCTCAAACTCTGCTATGTCGGCGTTCAAGTCTTCCAGAAAATCGTCGGGCAGGCCGCGCCGCGTGAACTCCGTTTTCAAAGGCAGGGCGTCAGCCGCAAATGCGCGGGCGCTCGTGAGCAACGCCTGATCCGAGACGTTGCGCGGGGCGCGAAACTTATCTTCGAGACCGGGCGTTGACATCGCCATCACGCGCGCCGCACGGCTGATAGCATCAAGGTCACGGCGCAGTTCATCGCGCGCCGCCGCCTTGCTCGTAGAGCTTTGAAGCACGGCACTGCGCCCTGACGTTTGCGCCGTTGTGTGTGTGTCCAACTCGTCAATCACGGCGCTGAGACGCGTGAAAAGCTCGCCCGCCAGAGTAGTCGGCGGAAACTCTGCGACGCGGCTGGACATATGTTCGCGCACACGTAAAAACATCTCGTATCTGCGTCTTTCTGTGTCTGTCATAATAGGAAGTCTCCTTTGCTGGTGAAGGTCAAGGGACATGTAGGCAGAAGGAGCGAGGAAGTCTGCCCGTGAGTTTTTTGAGATTTCAGGCCGACTGAGGAGCCGCCCTGCGGCGCGGATTATACGCCCCAGAGCCTCGCCCTTGAAACCTTTTTCTTATGCGGCGCGGTTTTTCCGGCTGTAAAAGTTACCTTTCGCACTGTAAAAGTGATCTTTGACGCTGTAGAAGTCACCTTTCACGCCGTAAAAGTTATCTTTCGCGTTGTAAAAGTAATCTTTCACGCTGTAGAAGTGAACTTTCACGTTGTAGAAGTTATCTTTGACGCTGTAGAAGTTATCTTTGACGCTGTAGAAGTAAGGTTTGCGGCTGTAAAAGTGAACTTTTACGGTGTAGGAAGAGGGTTTGCGGCTCTCTTGAGGGACTAAAATTCTGTCTAAGCAGTTGTTTTACTTGGATTTAGAGAATTCAGGTGAGCTTCTGTCCTGATTTTTCCTCAAAAGTCACTTCCGGCGGGCGGGTAGCTTCTTTGGTAAATTAAGCTCGTCGTCAATCAAAACATCCACATAGACGCCAGCGAGCCGCGCATACGCTAACAGAATTCTTAAAGGCGGCTCATGGCTTCCCGTCTCATATCTTGAAATCTGGTTATACACAATGAGGTCTGCGACTCCGAGACGGTGAAGCATCTCTGTTTGAGACAGACCAAGCGCCAGCCGAATCTGTAGTAACTTTTCGGCAAGGTGTTCCTGCCTGATGCGCCCTCTGCGTCCCATCAGAAGTTTCCTCCTGATGGAAGCACATGCACTTTTGACTTGCTTTTATTACTGGATAGTAATAGTATCTGCCCGCTCAAGCCGCTCGCCGTGAGAATGAACCTTTTCTCAACGGCGGCGCTCATCACTCACTTTGAGGTGGAGGCTTGAGTCGTCGCATTAGCCGTTGCTAGTTATGGAAAGATCGCGCGGCCAGAATACCATGACCTCACCAAAGCACCAGAGAAATCTTCACAATGCAATTGAGTTGGCGGAAGACGCCGGACTCACTTTCCTCTCCATCATCGAAGAACATGGCCCACGTTTATCCGATTACGAGCTTTATCTCACCTATCTCAAAGCTGATAGATTGCTGGCTTCCAGACAAGACGATGAAGATATAGTAAGGCTTCGTGCATGCGCTCGGATGGTGATGAGAAGATTACTTGGTAAGAATCTGCACGATGCGGGGTTTTATCTGCCGGATGTCTTACGAGCCTATGAAGCAAGGTTTATCGAGCAGGCACTGGAAGAAGAAAAAGGAAGCATCACACGGGCGGCGCAAAGGCTGGGGTTGACGCATCAGAGATTGATTTACGTTCTGGATTCAAGGCATAGACAACTTCGTGAGAAGAGAACGCGTCCGGTTAGTCGGAAAACCATTATCCGAAAAGATAAGTAATCCAAAGCCCTCGGCTGATTAAAATTTCCACAAGGCACTCACGCCAAGTGCCTCTTCTTTACCATCCTCGCGAATTCAACAGAAGAGTTATTTTGTGGAATTCAGTCAGGTAGGTCTAACGCTTGAGATGACGTGGGGCGAAACTGGATAGCGACAAGCAACGGGTCAAAAGACACCTTGATAAGAAAGTCGCTGTTTCGCACTCACGTCCATTTTACAAGCCCGATAACTGCCGCTAGCACTGTCAGAAAAGGTAAAAAATAGCCTATAAATCTTTCCCAATTGTTTTTTCTTCTGAGGTCTTTAATTTCTTCCTGTAATTTTTCAAATTCCAATTGTTCGCGCTCATTTTTTTCCTCTTCAAAAATTGGCGAATCCATAATCAAACCTCCTCTTAAAACTGACAATTAAACATTTCTCCAATTTTTGCAATTATTCATCACCGTCTCTCTTGACAAAGCCATCGAACGCTCATTAGGCCACTACTAGCGGTCTAATATCCTCATGGAGCGATTATTACCGCTACTGGCGGCCTAATCACTCCGACAGGCAACTTTTATCGCTACCCGCAGCAAAACTCAATCACTATTTGCGGCAGGATATAATTCTACAAAAAGGTTCAAGTGTGGAATTATTATCTTTCTATACAGTACGCGAGCAGATCAATTTGAAATTATCAAGTTTCTACCTGACAACGCTGTGCGGTTAGACACTATTTACTTTTATGCGGCCTGCGGATGTGGCTCTATGGTGCGGACGCGGGCGATTTCACGGGGCGCGATGGGGCGGACCTGTGAGGCAAAAAGTGAGACGACGGCTAGCGTTTCGCCGTTGAGGGCGACAAACTCAACCTCGTAGCCTGCGCCATCCTGATGAACGAGAACAACCGTGCCGATGTCTCCCGCCTGTAAGCCGTATTCGGGCAACTCAGTCGTCAAGACGATTTGATCTAGTTCATTAATCATCTCTCGTTCCTTTCACTAATGGATAGGCAGTTGCCAAGCGCGCTATCTGCGCTCCAATTTCGATAAACCAGACGACTCGCACCAACGGCGCTCTCCCGTTAGGCGTCTCTAATTCTCCTTCAATAACATATCGCGTTCCGAAAGGCGTCTCTTCTATTTTAGCAACTTCGTGCTTTGCCGCGTGCTGAAGTAAAGACGCGGCTAAAATTTGCCATGGCTCCAGGGTGAAACCGAACCGGAAGAAGAAGGCCGCCTTGCCATGTCCGTCTCGATGCGCCGACGACAATAGATAATCCGTGATCTTCCGGCTAGACACAATCGCCTTGTCGTGATTTGGCAGTTTCACTCAGATAAGCTTTCGTGTCAAAAAAAATCCTGTTAGATGAATCTTCACCTGACAATTCGTTATTGTCATAACTTTCGCACAAAGCATTTGCCCGGAAGTTGGCGAATCAGTTCGCGCATTTCCAGGCCCAGCAGAGCATTGGTCAATTCAGAGATGGAAAGTTTGCTTTCTTCGGCGAGTTGGTCAATGTGGACAGGCTCGTCCGGCGAAAGTAGCTTGAGAATGGTGTGCTCGCTCACCGTCAAATCAACCGGGACGAGTGAGAGTTGCTTGACGACGCCTTCCTCTTCGCTCTTCTTCGTGGTTGGAGGCAACAAGGCGGCGGCGATGTCGGGCGGCAACTCGGAGGCGATGTCCTGCCATTGCTGGACGAGCTTTGCGCCCGCGCCTTTGATGAGGTAGTTCGTGCCGAAGGAGTTGCGGGAGGTGATGTTTCCCGGCACAGCCCAGACCTCGCGGTTCTGCTCCATCGCCATCCGCGCCGTAATCAAAGACCCGCTGTTCTCCGCTGCTTCCACAATCAACACGCCCAGACTGAGGCCGCTGATGACGCGATTGCGATACGGGAAATTCTGCGGTGCAGGCGGTGTTCCCAGAGGAAACTCTGAAACAATCGCACCGCCCGCCGCCAGAATCTCATCCACCAGTTTCCTGTGATCGCGCGGATAGACCTGATCGAGTCCGGTTCCCACCACCGCCACCGTGCGGCCTCCGGCTTCGAGCGCGCCCCTGTGAGCCGCAGCGTCTATGCCGCGCGCCAGCCCCGAAATTATCGTCACCCCTCTTTGAGCAAGGTCGCCCGCCAGCATTGAAGCCGCGTTCTGCCCGTAGGTCGAGCAACGACGCGAGCCGACAACGGCCACGCAAGGCTTTTCCAAACACAACCCCCACGCACCCTTGAGGTAGAGCGTAATCGGCGGATCAAAAATCTCACGCAGAAGCTGTGGATAAACTCCATCGTCGAGGAGCAACACGTCTGCGCCGAGTTTGCGAACACTTTCAATCTCGTCTTCGGCCTTCTCAAACAGGTCGCGCGCCCTGATGCTCTCAATCGCTTCAGGCCGCAGACGCAAACTCTCAAGCTCGCCCCTCGTCGCATTGAACACCGCCTCTGCCGACCCGAAACGTTCGAGCAGCCGCGCGGCAGCACGCGGCCCCACCCCCGGCGTCATGTTCAGTGCTATCCAGGCTTTCATAAGGCAGTGGTCGATAGTCAGTGGTCGGTGGTGAGTTAAAGGCAAAGGCTCAGCGACGATTACCGCGCTCTTCTTACTGGCCACTGACCACCGACCACTATTTTTTGGCGGAGGCGTGTGGGAATCGAACCCACCTGAGCATGCTCTCACAGGCTCACAGACGGTTTTGAAGACCGCGCCGTTCACCAGAACAGATGCGCCTCCCCGATGAGGCAAAACGAATTAAAACCTACGCGCCACCGCGCGCTCCTGTCAAGAAACAAGTTTTCAGCCGAAATCTTCTACCTTGATTTGTGAGAACCGGCGGAAGGGTGCGTGAGTGTTAGTCCGCCAGTTTAATAACAATTGACTGCTGCCGCGAAAGCTATCAAGAGGCAAGGTGTTCCAGACGACGACGGGCTTTCGTGATCTGCCGTTCGATGTTTTCCGCCATCGCAACGAGAGCGTCGCGCCCGCCTTCCGCATCCTCGTCAACCTTGAGCTTGAGCCGGTAGAGACCGTCCTGCCTGATGCGCTTAAGACCAAACTCAACTGTGCTCAACTCTCCCTTGAGCCTCAAGAGCCTGCCGGTTAAATCTTCTTGCGGGTCGTCCGCCCCTTGCGACGCGCAGAAGAACTGCAACTGCTCATCGCCCAGGAGTGTGTTGAGGCTCTCGACATCGCCTTCCGTGTAGGCGCGGCTCGCTTCGGCCATGACCTCGTGACGACGCTTCGCCTCTTTCTCGTCCGTCGCATGATCTGGATGAAAAAGCCTCGCTACCGACCAGAATAATTTACGCAAGGCCGTCTTGCCTGATGCGCTTGTCGAAGGCTGTGTCTCAGTAGCAGTATTCTCTTCAACTTCGCCCTCGGCTTCGGTCTCAAGATTGAAGAGACGCGCTTCAGCCTCTTTGAGAGAGCGCTCGACTTCGCCCAGTTCGGCCAGACGGCTGCCTACAACTCGCGCGTAACGCTCCTTGAAGGCACGTAACTCCTGCTGCAAGACGACAAGCTCTGCGCGGCGCATTGTCAGGATCGACTCAAGCTCAGAGATTTGAATCTCTAAAGCGGGCGGAGCGTTTTGCGCTGCAGTTTCGTGAAGACTCAGGCTTTGCATAAGGATTCCAGGCCGGGACAGTGTAGCAGGAAGCCTCTGGAAAGCACCAAGCCCTTAGATAAGTCGTTTTTAATTTCCGGTATTGAAGATTTCACGGGGTGCTGCCGGGTTTCTTTGGATAGTAGTCTTGACGAACTCCCGATATGCCCTTTGGATGTTCGTTGTGGCTACTCTCTTCTCCGCCGCCCTCCAACGACCGCCTACCTTGTGAAGCAGCGCCCACATGAACAATTCAAAGTCCTCGCCGCTGCGATCAACTTCCACCCATGCCCATTCGCCGCGCTCCTTGCTAGAGGTTATATTGATGTCCCATTCGCTCAAACGCGGCTGACCATTCTGTCTCAAGATATTAGTCGTGAGCGGGCCAAACTCTCTCACGAAGGTCTGGATAATTAACAGCCGTCCGGGGCCTACTTCCGGGTGCTGGAGAATCACCACCTGAGATGGCAGCACCGTCGGAGTCGGACTCGGCGGAGTACAATTTCCCGGTATCATCCATAGCTCAGTGACCATCTCTTCTCGATAACCGCCGAGGCGCGTTATCAAGCGATGAGCCGGAATGCCTCGCTGGGCAAGATAGTCTATTTGGAAATTCAGACTTCTTTGCGCGGCACCCTGACGCCCTCGTCGCGGCCCGTAGATAACTATGTATCCTTTCGCGCCGGGCTGCTGGTGCACTTGGATAGCAAAGTTATCAAGGCGCGCTCTAGTATCGTTGCTTCGAAGATCACCGTAGTGGTCAATTGGTTGAACGCACTGCTGGCCCTGACTCGGCGAAGCGCTTTCACTTTCATCCGTGTAAAGAAAATGGCTGCCTGTTGGCCGCTGAGAGCCTTGCGCGAACGCCTGATTATTAGCTGCCATCTTTGGTGCCGCGCCATAGATACACATCAGGCACGAAAATAACAACACACCCATCAGCTTATATTTTTTATTCTCTTTCATGTTAGTCCTCATTCGGGAATACCGTCTTGATGGAAGAAGAGGTCAATCCAGGCTCGTCGTTAAGCAAGATGCACATTTTCTAATGGCAAAAGATTTGTACCTTTCAGAAGCTCTTTGCAGTGAGGCGGCTCAATTAACCGGGGGATTCTCACTTTGGGAAGACAGGGCACGTGCCGCATCCCTTTTCTCTTGAGGCACGTTTTTGGCGCGTTCCCAGTTTATCGCCGAGGCCAGTTGTGCCGGTGTAATATCCGAATTCATTAAATCAGTCCCCGTTAAATCAGCGTCTTTAAAGACCGCGCCGCTCAGATGTGCGCCAAAGAGATCAACGTCTCTCAAGGTAGCCTTTGTCAAAAGCGCATTCTCCAGATGAATCTCTCTGAGCAGCGCCCTGTCTAAATGTGCGTTTTCCAGATTAGCCCCTTCGAGGTGTCCGCCTCCCTTGAGCACCAAGCCGCGCAGGTCTGTGTTGCGAAGGTCGAGCCGCTTATCCTTGTCGCCTTCTCCGCCTTCCATGTACGTCCGCGTTCGCCAGCCGAGCACAGACATCACAGCCTGAACATCTCCGGGAATTTGCATGACATCTCTAATATCTCCGTCCTCACTCCAGGAAGATTTCTCGCGCACGAAAGCTGTCAGAATTTGCATGATCGGCCAGTGATCCTTCTCAGAATCTCTGGCGATACGCTCAAGCGCATAAATGCCACCGAGTCGAATCGCCAGGTACGTCTCCCCCTTTTGGGGATCGTCGGCTTTCCCAAGCTGGTCAATGGCCTTCGTGAAACGCTCTGTAATCTGGCCCTCTTCAGAGACCCGCAAAGTCTCTTGAGAATTCTTGAGACTCTCGCCCGTGAAGTAGAGACCAACCAGAACGAACACGCCGCCCAATATTTGGGCGAGAGTTGAACGGGCGCTGTTTTGTTGCTGCACGAAATCTTCCGGCTTGAGCTTATCCTTCCAGTAAGAAAGCTGCCATTTCGGGATGAGCCATAAGACCAGGAAGAAGAAAATCACGGCGAAGACGATAATAAGAATGGTCTGGAGCTTAACCTGTTGGACTTCCAGCAGGGTAAATAGTAATGGCATAAGCTATGCGGTTTCCTTGCGCAGCCCACACTGCTCTCTCTTGAGAGAAATTTTAATCGAGAAGACTAAGAGACATGCCAGGACGCCTGACACCCCAACGCGCTGTGAAGAAGTCGTGGCGCATCCCTTGAAAGAATGGTCTGATTATGACATTGAAAAGACCTGTGTCAATGAGAATTTACGGAGACTTCAACTCCTAAGCGCCTTTCATCTGTATATGACCGAATCATAGTCGGCATGGCCTCTTTCCCGGCTTGACTGCCCATGTTTATGCCTTTAATATAATTCGAACGGACGTTCGAACGGCCAAGACATTCAGGAATTTTGAATTGATTGAATTGCCGCTCGTTGTGCCCGAAGTTTTTCAACCAACATAACAAAGACAGGGCTTTTTGATGGTTAATTTTGAGACTTCGCCGGAAGCATACCGGCACTGGAAACTGACGATAGACGGCTCGGTCGCCACGCTTTCGATGGACGTGCAGGAAGACGTGACGCTGAATGAAGGTTACAAGCTAAAGCTCAATTCCTACGATCTGGGAGTTGACATCGAGTTGGCGGACGCCGTTCAGCGCCTGCGCTTCGAGCACCCGGAAGTGCGGGTGGTGGTCATCAGCAGCCTCAAGCCTCGCATCTTCTGCGCCGGGGCAAACATTTACATGCTGGGCACGTCCTCACACGCTTTCAAGGTCAACTTCTGCAAGTTCACCAACGAGACGCGCTGTGCCCTTGAAGATGCTTCCATTAATTCAGGACAGAAGTATGTCGCGGCGCTTAACGGCACGGCGTCGGGCGGCGGCTATGAGCTAGCCATCGCGTGTGACGAAATCTATCTGGTGGATGATGGCAACTCGGCTATCTCGCTGCCGGAAGTTCCGCTGCTCGGCGTGCTTCCCGGCACGGGCGGATTGACTCGTCTGGTTGATAAGCGGAAGGTGCGCCGCGACCGCGCGGACGTTTTCTCCACGCTCGCCGAAGGACTCAAAGGCAAGCGCGCGAAAGAATGGGGCTTGATTGACGATTACTTCCCGACCAGTAAATTTCAGGAAGCGGTCGCCGCTCGCGTGCAGGGCATCGTCGAAGCCGATGGGGAGAAAAAAGCGTTGCAAGGCATCAAGCTCAATCCTCTTCAGGTCGAAGCGACCGCCGATGGCCGCGAGTACAAATACGTCCAGTTGAAACTGAACCGCGAGAAGCGTTACGCAGACCTGACCGTCCGCGCTCCCGAAGCAGACATGCCGACAACGATTGAAGAGATTGAAAAACTCGGCGACGCTTACTGGCCTCTTCAGGCTTACCGCGAGTTGGACGATGCGCTCTTGCACCTGCGCGTCAACAACCTGGAAATCGGGCTGGTCTGCGTCCGCACGGAAGGAAGCATCGCAAACGTTCTCGCCGTTGACGAAACTTTAGAGGCTAATAAAGACCACTGGCTCGTGCGTGAGATCATCCTACACATGGCGCGCGTGCTGCGCCGCTTAGACCTGACGGCGAAAAGTTTCTTTGCGATGATCGAGCCGGGCAGTTGCTTTGCCGGAAACCTGCTGGAACTCGCGCTCTCCGCCGACCGGACATACATGCTCAGCGACCCTGAAGAGAAAATCGAGATTGCCGCTAGCCGTTTGAACAAGGGCGCTCTTCCAATGTCGAACGGGTTGACGCGCCTCCAATCTCGTTTTCTAGCCAACCCTGAGCAGGCCGACGAAGTTTTTGAGCATGAAGGAACATTCGATACTGAGCAAGCGGAAGAGGCCGGGCTTGTCACCTTTGCACCTGACGACCTCGATTGGGAAGACGAGATTCGCGTCGCCATCGAAGAGCGCACATCGCTCTCGCCCGACGCGCTGACAGGCATGGAAGCATCCCTGAGATTCGCCGGGCCGGAAACACTCGACACGAAAATCTATGGTCGCCTGACCGCCTGGCAAAACTGGATTTTCCAACGACCCAACGCCGTCGGTCCGCAAGGCGCATTAACCAACTACGGCAAACCGACTCAGTCGCAGTTTGATTACAAGAGGACATAAGGCGGTGATAGGTGATAGGTAATAGGTGACAAGAAAGAAGACCGTGTTTTCTCTTATCACCTATCACTCATCACTCATCACTGCGAACGGAGTGAGCTAATGGAATTATACGAACGCATTCCTAACAACGTGAATCTGTCGCAGGACAAGCGCCTTCAGCGTGCGCTTGAAAAGTGGCTGCCGAGCTATCTGGACTGGTGGCGCGAGATGGGGCCGGAAGGCTTTCAGGACAAGGACGTGTACCTGCGTACGGCGGTGGACGTTGATGCCGAAGGCTGGGCCAACTTCGACTTCGTTAAGATGCCTGATTATCGCTGGGGCATCTTTTTGAAGCCCGCCGAACAGGATGCACGAGTCGGCTTTGGCGATAACTACGGGATGCCAGCTTATCAGGAAGTTCCCGGCGAGTTTCGCAACTCTTTGCGCCGCATCATCGTCACACAGGGCGATACGGAGCCTGCATCAGTCGAGCAGCAGCGCGAGTTGGGGAAGACCTGCCCGTCGCTTTACGATTTGCGGAATCTCTTTCAGGTGAACGTCGAGGAAGGCCGTCACCTCTGGGCGATGGTCTATCTGCTGCACGGCTACTTCGGGCGCGACGGGCGCGATGAAGCCGATGCTTTGTTGGAACGCAGAAGCGGCAACCCGGACAAGCCGCGCATTCTTGAAGCATTCAACCAGCCCTGCGACGATTGGCTCAACTTTTTCTGCTTCACGATGTTCACAGACCGCGACGGCAAATACCAACTGGCGGCGCTGGCCGAATCAGGATTCGAGCCGCTGGCGCGCACCTGCCAGTTTATGCTGACGGAAGAAGCGCACCATCTCTTCGTCGGCGAAACGGGCGTCGGACGCGTCGTCAAGCGCACCGCTCAACTGATGCGGGAGAGCAAAGACGGAAACGTGCGCGAGGGTGGAGGCATCCCGCTCGACATCATTCAAAGATATATCAACTTCTGGTTCAGCTATTCGCTGGACCTCTTCGGCGGCGAGATTAGCTCTAACTCTGCGGACTTCTTCGCAGCAGGATTAAAGGGTCGCTACAAGGAGCGTGAGCAATACACAGACCACATTGCAGCCGAGGGTAGCTTCACGCTCTCTGTGGTTGAAGATGGAAAGATCGTGCCGCGCGAAGTTCCTTTGCGAAACGCCTTGAACGAAGTCCTGCGCGGTGAGTACGTCAAGGATTGCGAGCGCGCCATGACGCGTTGGAACAAGTATCTCAGGGATGAAGGCGTGGACGCGCAGCTTTATCTACCCAGCACGCGCTTTCACCGCCACGTCGGCGAGTTTGCCGGACACTATTTCGACGTTGAGGGCAATCTGACGAGCAAGGAAGCGTTCGAGCAGCGTCAAGCAGAATGGCTGCCGACGATAGAAGACCGCGAGTACGTGCAAAGCCTGATGCACCCCGTTACGGAACCCGGCCAAATAGCCAACTGGATCGCGCCGCCGACTGCGGGGATAAAAGGAAAGCCGTTCGAGTTTGAGTACGTGCGGTTATAAGAATTAACAGGGATGGACAGGATGGATAGGATAAAAGCAGATTTGAGATTTCAAATCTGTTATCTGTAACTCAAAGCCTTCCTTTATCCTATCCATCCTGTCCATCCCTGCTTGAAATAAACTAATGGCTGCTAATCTTTCAGAAAACTTCACGCGATACGACCAGAAGCTGGAATTCATCCTGCGCACAGCGGCGCGCATTTTCGCCGGGAAGGGTTATCACTCGACGACCATGCGCGACATCTCGCGCGAGACGCAGGTGAGCCTCGCGGGGCTGTACCATTATTGCCGCTCGAAAGAAGAACTGCTTTTTCTGATTCAGGACAACTGCTTCGGACGCGTGCTCGAACGTCTTCAGGAGCGGCTGCAAGAAACGACCGAGCCGATTGAAAAGCTGCGCCTCGTCATCGAGAATCATCTTTCGTTCTTCGCCGCGAATATGGCCGAGATGAAAGTACTCTCGCACGAAGCCGACTCGCTCGCGGGCGAGATGCACGCGCACGTCTCCGGCAAGAAACAGCAGTACACACAACTCGTCCGCCAGATTTTGTCTGAGGCGCAACAGGCACAGGGCGATGGCAGGCAGAAGATTGATTTAACGGTTGCGACCTACGCGCTCTTTGGCATGATGAACTGGATTTACAATTGGTATGACCCTCGCGGGCTACTGTCGGTGACAGAACTCGTCGGAAACATCACGCGCCTGTTTCTCTCCGGCTTCCTCGCTGGAGGGAACAGCGATACACTTCAGTCGATGCCCAAGACGGCTAAGGTCGAACATCTCAGCGTCTGGCGTGAGCCGCAGGTGTAATTAGGTCAGAGAGGAAGTGAAGCATGACCCGCACATTAACTGCAACTATCTGGCGAGAAGATGAGGGATACGTCGCGCTCTGCTCTGAATTGGATATAGCCAGTCAGGGTGATTCCGTCGAAGAAGCTCGCTTCAATTTAAAAGAAGCGGTTGAGTTGTTCTTTGAAACGGCCACCTCCACCGAGATAGAGCATCGGCTCAATTCAGAAATCTACATCACTCCACTGGAGGTTAAGGTTGGGTAAGCTGCGGAAGCTTTCAGGACGCGAGGTTTGCTCAATCCTAGCCAGGCACGGCTTCGTGGCGAAACGCCAGAAAGGGAGCCACGTAGTCATGCAAAAATCTACCGACAATTCTACCGTTACTGTCCCCGTTCCATTGCATCCAGAGTTACGCATCGGTACGTTACTGTCTATAATCCGGCAATCGGGTGTTCCACGCTCAGAGTTTGAATCTTAATTAAGAAACACGGCAGCATTTTATTTGAGGGGTGAATCGAAATGGCAGAAGCAGAAGCGAAAGTTCAAGAGACGGCAGGCGTGGAAGGCAAGCTCGTCCAGTACACGACGGCGGAAGGCATCGCGCTTTTAACGCTCAACGATCCTCCGGCCAATACCTACAGCTACGAGATGATGCAGGAGCTTGACCGCGCGATTCTGAAAGCGCGGATGGACGAGAGCGTGCATGTCATCGTCATCACCGGGCAGGGCGAGAAGTTTTTCTGCGCGGGCGCAAACATCCAGATGCTTTCCGAAGTCACGCCCGAATACAAATACTATTTCTGTCTCCATGCCAACGAAACGCTTTCGCGCCTTGAGCAGACGCCGAAGCTCGTCATCGGGGCCATCAACGGCCACTGCGTCGGCGGCGGTCTGGAGGTCGCAATGGCCGCAGACCTTCGCATCGCGCGTCGAAAGGCTGGCAAGATGGGATTGCCGGAAGTCTCTTTAGGCGTGCTGCCGGGCACGGGCGGCACGCAGCGCATGGTTCGCATCGTCGGCAAATCGCGCGCGATTGAATTGATGACGACAGGTGAGCTTTTCGACTTTGAGAAAGGCGAGGAGCTAGGGCTGGTCAATCACATCTATGAAGCGGAAACGAATGATGCGTTCATGCAGCAGGTGCTGACTTACGCTCGCCAGTTCACGCCGCCCGCAAAAGCGTCACGCGCCGTCGGGCGCATTAAACGCAGCGTCCAAACCGGCGCGGAGATTCCCTTCGAGTCCGCGCTCGCCCTCGAACGTGAACTCCAGCAACAACTCTTCCAATCCGAAGATGCCAGAGAAGGACTCGACGCTTACGCGAATAAACGCAAACCTCAATTCAAAGGAAGGTGATAAGTGAGGGGTGATAGGTGATAAGAAGAAACCCTGTTCTTTCTTATCACCTATCACCTATCACCCATCACGGCTCTTATGTACGACAACATCAAAATATCTAACGAAGCCGGGATTGCGACCATCACGCTGGATCGTCCCGAAAAGTTGAATGCTTTCGCCGGGCATATGCGGCGCGATTTGGCAGACGCTCTGGAACATGCGGCGAGCGACCGCAATGTGCGTGTCTGTATCATCACGGGCGCGGGGCGTGGCTTTTGCGCGGGCGCGGACGTAGGCTACATGGCGGAGTTGATGGAGCGGAATGACGCGGACGAATTTGCGCGGCTGCTCGGCGCGGGTCGTCGTGTAGTGATGGCTATCCGCGAGATGATGAAGCCGGTCATCGCTTCTGTTAATGGCCCGGCCTACGGCGCTGGGTTCAATCTGGCGCTGGCGTGTGATCTTCGCATCGCCTCGACCTCGGCGACGTTTAGCCAGTCGTTCGTCAAAGTCGGCTTGCACCCGGATTGGGGCGGCACATTTTTCCTGCCGCGCGTCGTACCAACCAATCTGGCCTGCGAGATGTTCTTTCTGGGCGAGGCGATCAATGCCGAGCGTGCGGAGCGATTAGGGATAGTCAATCGCGTCGTGCCAGAAGACGAACTCGCCGCAGAGACATTCAAGCTCGCGGAACGATTACGAGACGCGCCGTTTAGATCAATCGCGGCGGCCAAGCACGCCATCTACATGAGTGGCGAGTCGAGCCTTGAGCGCATGCTCCAATATGAAACGGAAGCGCAGCTCCAATGCTTCCAATCACCTGACGCGCGCGAGATGGTCAAAGCATTTTTAGAGAAACGCGCGCCACGCAAGATAGGAAAGCAGTAATAGGTGAGAGGTGATGGGTAATAGGTGATAAGAAAGAACGACGTGTTTTCTCCTATCACCTATTACCCATCACCTCTCACTTATTCCCCATCACCTATGAAGAGACTCGCCGACAAAATTGCGTTGATTACGGGCGGCGGGCGCGGCATCGGTCGTGCCGTCGCTCTGGCGTTTGCGCGCGAGGGCGCGGGCGTGGCGGTCTGTGCCCGGACTGAGGATGAGGTGCGGCGCGTTGCGGAAGAGGTGAGGGACGAGTGTAGTGTTCGTGCCATTCATGCTGTGTGCGACGTAGCGACTGTCGAAAGCGTCAGTGCGGCGTTCAGTCGGGTCAATGAAGAGTTCGGGCGTGGCGTTGATGTTCTCGTCAACAATGCCGGAATCGCCGAGAGCGCGCCGGTGGTCAAAACCACAGACGAATTCTGGCAGCGTCACCTGTCAATCAATTTATCGGGCACGTTCTATTGCATGCGCGCGGCGCTGCCCTCGATGATCGAGCGCGGCTGGGGACGCATCATCAACATGGCTTCCATCGCGGGGAAAACGGGTGCGCCATACATCGCCGCTTATTCTGCCTCGAAACACGGCATACTTGGCCTGACACGTTCCTGCGCGCTGGAAGTTGCGACCAAAGGCATCACCGTCAACGCGATCTGTCCCGGTTACGTCGAAACCGATATGTCAGCGCACGCCATCGAAAACATCACGGCCAAAACTGGCAAGCCCCTAACGGAAGCCCGCGCCATTCTCGAACAGATGAGTCCGCAAAGGCGTCTCATCACGACCGAAGAAGTCGCGGCGTTGGCGCTGCTTCTCGCATCCGAAGAAGGACGCGGCATCAACGGGCAGGCCATCAACGTAGACGGCGGAAGCGTGCTATTTTAAGCAGTGGTCAGTGGTCGGTGGTCAGTTAAAAGCAAAAGCTGAAGGCTGCGTACCGCATGTTTCTTACTGACCACTGACCACCAATCACCGACCACTGTTTCCTGACCACTGACCATGTCTTTTCATTTCATCAACCCTGGATCGCTTGGGCTGCCGCGCGGCTACTCAAACGGAGTCTTGACTGAGGCTGGCGGCAGGCTTCTTTTCGTCGCGGGCCAGATCGCCTGGGATGAGCAACAAAGAATCGTTAGCCGGGATTTCGTGGAGCAATTTGACCGCGCGCTCGCCAACGTCATCACGGTCGTCACGGAAGCGGGCGGCCACGTGGAAGAGATCGCGCGCCTCTTGATTTACGTGACAGACAAGCGGGAGTATCGCTCGCGCACACGCGAGATTGGCGAACGCTATCGCGCCCGCATGGGTCAACACTTTCCCGCAATGGCGCTGGTCGAAGTCAAGAGCCTGCTAGAAGATGAAGCGAAAATTGAGATCGAAGGCATAGCTGTAATACAGTGATGGGTGATAGGTGATAAATGATAAGAGAAAACGCTCTTACCTATCACCTATTACTTATCACCCATCACTTTTATGTTTGAACCTAAAAGTTTTCTTTATGAAGCGAGAGACGGCGTCGGCTACATCACGCTCAACCGTCCGGAGCGTTTGAACGCGCTGACGTTTGAGGTCTACCGCGAGTTGACGGATACGTTCGCCGCCTTGCGCTCAGAAGATGAGGTGCGCGCGGTCGTTATCACGGGGGCGGGGCGGGCGTTCTGTTCGGGCGGCGACGTGCACGATATTATCGGCGAGTTGTTCAAGCGCGACATGCAGGGCTTGCTTGAGTTCACGCGTATGACCTGTGAGCTTATCCGCAACATCCGCGCGTTGCCAAAGCCCGTTATTGCGAGTCTCAACGGCACGACCGCAGGCGCGGGCGCGTGCATCGCGCTGGCCTCGGACATACGCCTCGCCGTGCCTTCGGCCAAGATCGCCTTTCTCTTCGTCCGCGTCGGGCTATCGGGCGCGGACATGGGCGCGAGTTTCCTTCTGCCGCGTCTCGTCGGGCTGGCGAAAGCAGCGGAGATGCTCTACACGGGCGACTTCATTTCGGCGGAGGAAGCTGAAAAGATTGGTCTCTACAATCGCGTCGTCGCGGCGGACGAATTAACGAACGCGACGCGCGAGCTGGCAACCAGATTGGCTGCGGGGCCAGCCTTCGCGCTAATGATGACGAAAGAGATGCTCAACCGAGAGATGGACGTGAGCCTCGACACCGCCCTTGAATGGGAAGCTCAAGCGCAGGCCACCTGTATGCAGCACCCTGATTACCGCGAAGCCTACGAAGCCTTCGTCGAGAAGCGAGAACCGAATTTCAACAAACAGTAATAGGTGATGGGTGATAGGTAATAAGAGAAAAGCGTTTCTTCTTACCTATCACCCATCACCTATCACCTATCACTCTTATGGATTCTTTCATTGCCGAGACGCCGTTCTTCACGATAGAGCAACGCAACCTGTCAATCAGCGTGGGGGGGTTCGTCGCGCGCGAGATTGAGACGCGCGCGGTTGAAGAAGAGCAGGAGGGGCAGGAGACGGACGCGAGCTTTCGTGCGTACCTTGACGTGCTGGCGAAAGCCGATCTCCTGCGCTATGCGATTGCTTCTCCAGGCGGGCGGATAGATGTGCGCTCGCTGTGCCTGATTCGTGAGTCGCTCTCCTATGCTTCGTCGCTCGCGGATTTGGCCTTCGTCATGCAGGGGCTGGGGACATACCCGCTCAGTCTTGCCGCTCCCGAACATGTGCGGGATTTCTGGCTCGCACGCGCTTCGCAGGGACAGGCTATCGCGGCCTTCGCGCTGACGGAAGCAGACGCAGGCTCGGATGTCGCCGCTATCAGGACGACTGCGCGGCGTGAAGGCGACGCTTACATCATTGACGGCAGCAAGCGTTTCATCTCCAACGCGGGGCTGGCCGATTTCTACACGGTCTTTGCGCGAACAGGCACGCGCGCCGATGGCCGCGCAGAGCTTTCCGCCTTCGTCGTCGGAGCGCGCATGCCCGGCTTTTCCGTGCGCTCGCGCACCAGTATGATCGCGTCGCACCCAATAGGCGAGATTGAGTTCAGCGGCTGCCGCGTTCCGGCGGAAGATATGGTTGGACGCGAAGGCGACGGCTTTCAATTGGCGATGCGGACACTTGACACTTTCCGCGCGAGCGTCGGCGCAGCCGCGTGCGGCATGGCTGGACGCGCGCTCGACGAAGCGATTACCTACGCGAAGAAACGGCAGCAGTTCGGACGCGCACTGTCTGAGCATCAATTGATTCAGGGAAAGCTGGCCGACATGATGACGGAACTCGACGCCGCGCGCCTGCTCGTTTATCGCGCCGCGTATCTCAAGGATGCCGGAGTCGAGCGTGTTACACGCGAAGCGAGCGAGGCCAAGCTGTTTGGAACGGAAGCGGCGGGGCGCATCGTTGATAGCGCCGTTCAGATTCACGGCGGCGCGGGGCTGGTGCGCGGCAGCGTCGTCGAGCGTCTGTACAGGGACGTGCGCGCTCTGCGTATTTACGAGGGCACGTCAGAAATTCAAAAACTGATAATTGCCAGTCAGCTTTTGAAAGAGTAAGAATGAAAATCAACATCATCGGCGGCGGGCCAGCCGGGTTGTATTTCGCGCTCCTGATGAAGAAACAGAATCCGGCGCACGAAATTATTGTCAGGGAGCGAAACGCGCCCGACGATACGTTCGGCTGGGGTGTGGTCTTTTCCGACAAGACGCTTTCTTATCTGAAAGAGACGGACGAGGAGTCTTACACGCGAATTACCGATAGCTTCGAGATGTGGGACAACGTGGATGTCGTTCATCGCGGAGAGAAGATCACGATTCGTGGAAACAGGTTTTCCGGCATCGCGCGCATTAAGCTGCTACAGATTCTGCAACGTCGCTGCCAGCAGCTTGGCGTTGATTTGCGCTTTCGCACAGAGGTCTCAGAGGTGGACACGCTGCGCGCCGACAGCGACTTGCTCATCGGCGCAGACGGCATCAACAGTACGGTCAGACAAAAGTACGCGGATGATTTCCGACCTGTTTTGAGCATCGGGAAGAACAAGTATATCTGGTACGGGACGAATCAATTATTTCACGGGCTAACGCTGACCTTCCGCGCTTCCGAGGCGGGCGTCTTCGCCGCGCACTCTTATAAATTCAACCAGACGACCAGCACATTCATCGTCGAGTGCGATGAAGAAACATGGGGTGTGGTCGGGTTCGAGAAAATGTCGGAGACGGAAACGCGCGAGTATCTGACCGAAGTTTTCCGCGATGATCTGGATAATCACCCGTTGCTCTCGAACAATTCTAAATGGATCAACTTCGTCAACGTGCGCAACGAGCATTGGAGTCATCGCAACGTGGTGCTGCTCGGCGATGCCCTGCACACGGCGCACTTCTCCATCGGCTCCGGCACAAAGCTCGCGCTCGAAGATGCCATCGCGCTTTACAACTGTTTTCAATCAGCCACAAGTGTGGCGGAGGCGCTGCGCGAGTTTGAAAGGGTGCGCAAGCCCATCATCGAGGAATATCAGGAAGCCGCCCACGAGAGTTTGATCTGGTTCGAGAACGCGAGGCAATACATGCACCTCGCTCCCCTGCCCTTCGCCTACAGTTTGATGACGCGCAGCAAGCGGATTGATTACGAGAACCTGAAAAGACGCGACCCCGCTTTCATAGCCGCTTACGAGCGCGCTGTTCGTTGATTGGTGCTCAAAACAAAATCCGGTAACGAGTTATATCGGAAATTGAGCGGCCAGCAGATTGAGATTCACCACAGAGGCACAGAGAGCACAGAGGGGCACAGAGCAATTCAACTCTCTGTGCATCCTCCGTGTTCTCTGTGTCTCTGTGGTAAATACCAGCGTCCATCTCCCTCAACTTCCGAACCGACCCATTAACAATTTGAAAAATTTGTCACAAACCAATGCTTCGCGGTGTTATCCAAAGTAGAAGCGGCATTTCCACTGTCAAGTTTCCACATGGGAGGAGTTTTATGAAAGAGGATTCTTCAATGACGCAACAACTTTCAACCCGCAACTCTCAAATTCAAACGCGCATTTTCGTAACCATCCTGCTCAGCCTGTCCCTCTTTTTTGCGCTTTCGGCCACCACCTTGCTCGGCAACGCGGCATCCGACCCGGCGGGTGAGATGACCGCGATGGCGACGCCGCCGCAGGAAATATTTTCGGGCACGTGGACGGCGGAGCTTAAGCGCGACAAACCGGACGAGAGAATCCAATTTTCGTTTCACCGCCGCAGCGACCGTGGCAATGGGAGCTTCTCCGGCTCTGATTATGCGCTCGGCGATTTTCAAGGCTTGACGCGCGAGCAGGTGTTCTCAGGCACAGGCACGCGGGTCAGCTTTCGGCTGGTACGCGAAGCCGGAACAATCGAGTGTGAAGGCAGCTTTCGCGATGGCAAAGGCGCTGGCGACTGGCGGCTCGTTCCGAGCCAGAGTTTCAGGAGCGCGATGCGTAGCCGGGGCTACGATAATCTGACCGACCAGCAGATGGTCACGTCGGTAATGATTAATCTCACCGCGAAATTTGTTGACGACTTGAAGACAATCGGCTTCGACCGCCTGCCTTTCGAGGATGTCATCAAGGCACAGATTTTCAAAGTGACCCCGCAGTTCGTCGCCGAGATGAAATCGCTCGGCTTCGATGATTTAGACCTGGAAGAACTCGTCAAGGCTCGTATCTTCGATATTGATGCGGAATTTGTCCGGCAAGTTCAGGGGATGGGTTTTGAGAGACAATCGCTCGAAGGTCTCGTCAAGCTCAGAATTTTCAAGATTACGCCGGAATTTATCAGCGCAATGAAATCGGCGGATTTTGAAAATCTTTCGGCTGAAGAATTGGTCAAGCTCAGGATTTTCGAAATCACGCCCGCGTTCATTAAAAGTATGAAAGCCGAAGGTCTCTCGCAGATTTCAGTCGAAGATGCCGTCAAGCTGAAGATTCACCACGTAGACGAAGATTTCATTCGCCGCGCCAGAGCCAATGGCTACACCGATCTCAGCGTCGAGGAACTCGTCCGCCTCAGTATTCGCGGCAAGGTGAGATAAGGCAGTGATAGGTGATGGGTGATAGGTGATAAGAGAAAACCTGTTCTTACTTATCACCTATCACCCATCACCTATCACTGCTTTCCCAATGTGGAGGTAGGAGACGGCGCTTGCCGTCGTTGCTGAGAGTGATGCCCGGTTCATCCATGTCGAGATGGTCCCAGAGCTTGCAGGTGACCTGTTTATGCATCTGATCCAGACCTTCGCAATAGTTCGTGTAGGTGCAGCGCCTGATTGTTCTCCCAAGCCCCAGTTTAACTTTCAGAAACCAGTCGGGGTCGGCCAGCGCCTGTCGTGCGAAGCCCGCGATGTCGGCCTCGCCTCGTTGAAGTATTCCTTCAGCCTGCTCAAAGGTTGTGATTCCACCGGCGGCGACGACAGGTGTTGCGAACCCGGCCTCGTTGACCGCGCGCTTGATGGCGGCGACGACGGGGACGCTCCGCGAGAACGGGCCGCGCGCATCTGAAATCACCGTCGGCATACATTCGTAGCCGCTCTGCCCCGTGTAAGGATAAACCGCTTGCCCGACTTTCGGCTGCTTCGCGTCCTCGAACTTCCCGCCCTTCGAGATTGAAAGATATTCGAAGCCCGCTCGCGCAAACTCGACGCCGAAATAGGCTGCATCGTCAACCCGGCTGCCACCCTCAATCACTTCGTCGCCGAGAAAGCGCACGCCCACCACATAGTCATGACCGACGCGCTCGCGCACCGCGCGATAGACTTCCAAAGGCAGGCGCACACGGTTTTCGCGCTCTCCACCGTAACCGTCCTCGCGTTTATTTCTCGCGCTCAGGAAAGACGCCATCGTGTAGGCGTGCGCGTAATGAAGCTCAACGCCGTCGAATCCAGCAAGGCGAGCGCGCCGGGCAGCGGCGGCGAAGATTTCGGGGAGTGCTTCGGGTAGCTCGCGGATGTGCGGAAGATGAGTGTCCGTGACGCGCTCGCGATAACCGAAACGCAACGATTCCAGTTCGCGTTCATCGAGGATGCGCTCAAGCAACTCATCCGGCGCAAGGTTGAGGAAAGAGCGCACTTCCCTTTCATCATCGGTGAGCCAGTGCGCCTCACGCGTCGCCTCGGCGAGAGCTTGACGGTGACGTTCAGACAAGACGAGGAATCGCTCGAAGAATCTGCTTTTGTCCGGGCGGCGCTTGACGGAGAGGAAATCTATAATCTGGATGAATAGTCGGGTTTGTCCACCGCTGGCTTCGCGCACGGTTTCAACCAACTCGCGCAAACCCGGAAGGTAACGGTCGTGGCCGATTCTCAAGAGTGGGCCGCTCGCAATGTCGCGCACGCCCGTCGCTTCGACCACCAGCGCGCCCGGTCGCCCTTCGGCAAATCTTTTGTACCAATCCAGATTGCTGCGCGTCACAAAGCCGTCATCAGTCGCGCGCCAGGGAACCATCGCCGGAACCCATGTGCGGCTTTCGAGTGTCAGAGGGCCGATTCTGATTGGCTGAAAGAGGAGCGAGGCGGCGGCCTCAGCTTTGGTCGGCCAGCGCGTCTCAGGAATCTGGTGACGAATTGGATTTTCGGGATGCCACATGTTTTAGGTAATTGCGCCCGGTGGAGTGTAGCAGGTTTGCTTTGAGGTGAGGAATGCAGCAGAAGCCGCAGTAGTGGTTCAATTTCAAATCGAATGTGCGGCAAGGTGCTATTCACCACCGCAGACACAGAGGACGCAGAGATAGCACGGAGACTTGAATCTCTCTGTGCCCCCTCTGCGTTCTCTGTGTCTCTGTGGTGAACCTCAACTCTCCCCTCACTCTTTTCAAACTAAGCCATTGCCAAAACAGCGCATGATTACACGACTTTGAACTCAGCGTGATTGCGTGCTCCAATCCCACGCTGCCCGCGCAATTTGAGCGATGACACCTTCGCGCATCTTTTCATCAGCGGGAGAGTCCGAAACAAAGATAGCGACAGCCAGGTGCTGCCCATCGGGTAGCGTCACGAGGCCAACGTCATTTGTCGCAGCCGTCATCCCGTTCTCAGTGCCCGATGTCCCGGTCTTGTGCGCCACCACAGTTCCGGCAGGCAAACGCCCCTTGATGCGCTTTGGGCCGGGGGTGCTTTCCGTCATCAATTTCAGCAACAACGCGCGGCTGTCCGCCGAAAGTTCGCGCCCCTCTTGTAGTGCGCGCAGCAAAACAATCACAGACTCAGGCTGCGCCCAGTTCTGATACTGCAACGACTGATTTTCCCCGAACTCTTTTTCCGTATTAACCACCGTCACGCCGCTGACGCCGAGCGAGCGCAAATCTTTCATGATGAACTCCGGCCCGCCGACCAGTCGCATCAGTACGTCGGAAGCCGTGCCGTCGCTTTCGGAGACCGCAAGCCGGAGTAAGTCCCGCAGGCTCAGTTCCGCCCCGCGCGGGTTTTTGTCTCGAATCGGACTGTGTTGACGCTCGCTGATGAAATCGCTTTTCTCAACTTTCACTTTCTGCTCCAGCTTCAGCACTCCACTGTCTACCTGACGAAACACAGCAATCGCAATCGGTAACTTGTAAACGCTCTGCATAGGAAACCGTTGATCCGCATTCAAGGCGACGAGTGATTCGCCGGTCTCGACCACCACCACAGCCGCGCCGACCCGCCCGCGAGCGCTACCGGCGACCTGCTCAATCTGTTCGCGCAGCTTGTTCGGGGATGCTGACGGGGTTGCGGCTGAAGACGCCGCTGGTGATGAAACCTTTGGTGATTCCTGTGTGGGAGACACGGCGCACGAGCAGTTAAACGAGAGAGTTGCGGCGGCGAGCAGGATAAGCGCTTTCATCATGTTCCTCAATCCGCCGCAGAGCGGCGACATGAATTTAGCCCGGCCTTTGAAGGCTGGGACAAGGTGAATGGTGATTTCATCGCGTCGCGTCAGCGACGGTTGACGATTGTGCTGCAACTTTCCCGGCCTTCAAAGGCCGGGCTAAACTCAGCCTGCCGCTACGCGGCGATGCTGCACACTCTTCATCTAATCTACTCATTCGTAATACGGTCGTAAGCGGCGCGTATCTTCTTCATGTGCGCGGAGAGCGACTCGGTTAGCTCATCGGCTGTCGCGTAATCGAGCTTGCGCGCGATGTCGCGCAGGGCCGGGTGGTCTGCTGTCGGCAGCCGTGTCGAACGCCCGACAATCAGGCGCAGATGATGATCGAGAGAACGTAAGAGATCATAGCCGTCATTCATCGCCGCGTAGTCCTCTTCGCCCAGCGATCCTGCGGCGCGCAAGCGTTCAAGTACGGCGCGCGTCGAACGGTCTGCGCCTTCGTCCGGCACGTTGTCGCGCAGTTGCAGGTATCGCATGGCGAAATAAACGTCGAGCATCCCGCCCGCGCCGTATTTGATGTCAACGCTCAGCCCGCGCCGACGGCTCTTCTCCTGCTCAAGACGTTCGCGCACGCGCCGCGTCTCAAGGCGCAGAGCGTCCGCGCCCGCCGTTTGTGCCGATTCGTGAACAATCAGGCGCGCTTCCGCTTCAACTTTTGTTCCCAACTCAAGATCGCCCGCCGCTGCGCGCAGCTTGACGTATGCCAGCCACTCCCATTCGACCGCGCGCTCCTTCAGATATTCCGTGAACGCTCGCGCGCCCGAACACGTCGCGCCGTTTCTCCCATCGGGGCGCAGCCGCAGGTCAACGCGATAAAGATGGCCGTCGCGCGTCATGCTCGAAAGCGCAGCAACAAGAAACTCGCCGAAGCGTGCGTAAGCCTCGGCAGGCGCAAGGCTCTCGACAGGAGACGGCGCGGTGTCGTCATAAACGAGGACCACATCGAGATCAGAGCCGTAGTCCATCCCACGAACTCCGAGGCGACCCATGCCGAGAATAGCAACGCGCGTTTGTTTGTCATCTTCGCCGTAACGCCTCGCAAGCTCGCGCCTCGCTATCAGGCATCCGGCGTCGAGGCTCGCGGCGGCCAGCGCCGTTTGACGCGCGTTGGCATCGCGCATCGAAATCTTCCCGGCGGCATCCAGCGCGCCGATTCCAATCAGCAATCTTGTCCAAACGCGGCGCAGCGCGGCCATCCCCGCGCCGAAATTGTCTTCGCTTTCGATAGCCGTGTTGAGAACGGTGCGGTAATCAGGCGCGGCGTCGCCGTCGTCTGATTCGTTTGATGGAAGGGCCAGAATCAACGCAGGATTGCTCGCAATCATCTCGCCGAAGAATTCCGACGCCCCGCACAAACGGATGAGAGCCACGAGGTGCGCCCTCGAAAAGATGATCTCCGCGCTCGCCTTGTCGAGCGAAGAGGCGATGCGCGCCGCCAGCATCAAGGCACGACGCGGATTGAGCGACTCGCGCGCTGCATCTCGCAGGAGTTGGGCGGCCCGCCCGTTGCTCGTCACACTCGTTTCACGCTCTTGTTCGCCGCTCTCTTCTTCAAACCCGGCATCATTCAGGTGCGCGGCGAAGATTGTTGCAGCAGAGTTTGCTGCCGCCGTTTCCGCGTCAATCGGTTTCTCTGAAACGACCGCTGAACGAGTCGGCGCGAGATGGAAAGAAGCGTCGAATGAATCAGCCTGAACGTCGTCGCTTTCTTCGACGGCTTTACCGAAGACGCGGTCGTAGGCGGCGCGGACGTAAGTTGTGTGTAGTTCGAGCGCACGCTCAAATTCAGGCAAAGCATCGCCTGTAAAATCCATCCGGCGGGCGACTGTGCGACGGCGCGAAGGCTCTTGGGGGACGGAGTGCGTCTGCAAGCCATGCTCCATTTGCAGGCGGTGTTCGAGCTTGCGTAGAAAGACGTAGGCGGCGGAGAGTTCTGTGCGCTCGCGTTCCGTAATCAACTGGCGGTCGGCAAGACGCCCCAGACTGATGAGCGTGTGCGGAGCGCGCAGCCACGCATCGCGCCCGCCGAAGGCGAGTTGAAGCGCCTGCGCGATGAATTCGATTTCGCGTATGCCGCCGCGACCGAGCTTGACGTTGAAGCCGCCCGCGTCGTGCGCGTGATGACGGTCAATCTTCAGCTTGGCGAGCCGCACGTTTGCCAGAGCGTGTTCGATTGTCACGTCATGCGCGTAAACACGATGGCGCACACGTTCCGCAAAGCGCGTGTAGAGCGCAGCGGCTCCGGCGGCTGAGCGCGAGCGAATCAAAGCCTGAAGCTCCCACGCCTGCGCCTTCTCGCGGTAATAACGCACGGCCTCTTCGATTGAGGTGGCGAGCGCGCCGTCTCGCCCGAAGGGACGGAGACGCAGGTCAACACGATAGGCCGCGCCTTCGCCCGCCTGCTGCCCGACGATGCGCGAGACGCTCTCCGCCAGACGATTGAAATATTCGCGGTTAGTGGTTTCGCCGCGCTCGCCCGCGCCGGAGGTCGTGCCTTCATCTGAATAAAGGAAAAGCAGGTCTATGTCGGATGAGTAATTAAGCTCATGAGAGCCGAGCTTGCCGAGCGCGACTACGGAGAAGCTGGCAACGGCTGTGCGTCCTCTTTCGTCCTGACATTGTGGTGAGCCGTAGCGATTATCCAATTCCTGACGGGCTAGATTGAGAGCGTGTTCGAGAACGGCGTCCGCGAGGTTAGACAATTCTTCTGTGATTTCGACGAGCGTGCTGGTGTTGCGGATGTCGCGCAGGTAGATACGCAGCAATTCGCGGCGGCGGAAACGCGCGAGCAGGACTTGCGCCTCAAGCTGCGAGTTGGTCAGACCGAAACGGGCAAGCGATTCGTTCAACTCCTCACGGCTTTTCACGCGCGTGTGGAGACGCTCGCGTGCCAGCCATGAGAGGTAATCAGGATGCTGCGCGAGTGTGGTCGCTAAGAGCGGACTCCATGAAGCTAACGCCAGCGCATCAGAGAGCAAGCCCGCGTCGCGCATCAGCGTCTTCACGGCGCGCGGGTCTTCAGCTTGTAGACGCTCGAAGAAGAGACGCGCGCCCGCAGCATCCGGTAGGTCGCGCACGAGCGATTCCAATTTTTCCTCTAGAGCAGTCAAGATGCGTTGGTCACTTGTAGAAAATCGTCTGGCAGCGGAAGGGCCGCGCCCGCGCCAGCCATCCCGCTTCGACGCGCTGGGATTGTAGCGCGAAGCCATGCTCTGCGCCGAATTGGTCTGGCCTGACAGAGGCAACGTGAGTTGCTTCTTCCAAAGGTGTGCGCCTTAGAAAATTGTGGACAAGCGCAGGCGCGCAATGTGATATAGTCTGCGCGTTCGTCAAATAGCAGGTTTTTCCCGACTCTTGTTTCCTCAATCTGCCGGAGCCTCTCATGCTTTCCCTGCTCTTCTTATTAGAATTCACGTCAGAGAGCTTCACCTAACAAAACCCAAAAGGAATTACCCCATGACAGTCGAACCAGCAGCCTCAAGCAATCCATCCGTTTCAAAACCGAACTGCCCGGAGCCTCCATGCTGCAAGCATCCGCGATGCAAATGCCCGGTTGAAGAGGAAAGCGAGTATTGCAGCCAACTCTGCGAAGACCCTACGTATCGGGCTAACAACTATTGCCCGTGTGAAGACGACGCCTGTTACAGAGAGTGCGATCTGGTGATGAAGGGCGGCGTGACGAGCGGCATCGTTTACCCGCCGCTGGTCTACAAGCTGTACAAAAACAACTACCGCTTTCGCAATATCGGGGGAACGTCTGCCGGAGCAATCATGGCGGCTATTACGGCGGCGGCTGAGTTTGGTCGAGAAGCAGGAGGGTTTGAGAAACTCGACAAGATAAAAGAGCAACTGAGCGAAGGCCCTTTCCTGCGCGACCTTTTCCAACCAGCGAAGGAGACACGCCCGCTCTACGATTTTCTGCTCCGCTCAGCCGAAGTCACAAAGGGTGAAGGTCAGAAGGCGAAGAATGAAGGGTTATTCAAGAAAATATGGCGGATCGCAGGAAAGCTTCAGCAAGCATCACCTTTGAGCTTTCTCTTAACCTATGCGCTCGGAGCGCTGGCAGGTTTAGGCATAGCCTATTTGCTGATAATGGCCGTGAATAAGGGAGTCGTGACTGATGGAGGGGCAGTGGTGCTCATGTTTTTCGGGTTACTCGGGGCGCTGGCCGGATATTTGGTAGCCTTTGGAATGGCAGGCTACAGGCTGGTAAAAATTTTGACCAGAAAAATTCCGGATAACTGTTTTGGCATGTGTACAGGCTTGAAAGATGATTCCATGCCGCAGCAACAGCAAGTCCTGACCAACTGGCTAAACGACAGCATCAACAATCTGGCCGGAATTACCGATAAAAAAATGCCCCTGACTTTCGGGATGTTGAAAACGAAGAGATTTGTCAAACCGCAGGAGGATGAAGACGGCATCAGTCTGCGGATGATGACGTGCAACGTGAGCCAGAATCAGCCATATGTCCTGCCTTTCACAGACCAACTCCTGATGTACAACCAGAAAGAGTTCAAAAAATTCTTTCCCGAAGAGATAGTTGAATACATGAAGGCGAAGGCTCAAAAAAAACCGGCTTACGATCGTTCAAAAATTGAGGACTGCTTTTTCCTTCCCGCCGCAGACGATCTGCCCGTCATCGTGGCAACGCGCTTGAGTCTTAGTTTTCCGCTGCTCCTCAGCGCCCTGCCGCTCTATACCATCATTCCCGATAAGATTGTCACAGATGAAACGAAGCCGATTGTCGAGTTGGAGGAAGCCGATCTTAAATTGAACTTGTTTAGTGACGGAGGAATCGCCAGCAATTTCCCGATCCAGTTTTTCGACGCGTGGCTGCCAACGCGCCCGACTTTCGGCGTCAACCTCACGTCACTGCCGGATGAAGGATTCTGCTATGAAGGCGCGGATTCGCAAGGCGCGGAGAAACCGGGATTCTGGAGCATGCGCGCTCTCATTCAGGGAGAAAGGAGCAAGGTGCGGAGTGAGTACAGTAGCCCGACGGCTGACCCGGCCAGTAAAAAAGCTCATGATGTCACGGGCGATGTGACCGCGACCACCGCAGCCAAGGCCGTCAACAATAACGCTATCCACCTTCCGGCGGCAGATGACTTGCTTTTTACGGAGTGGATACCATTGACGAAGAAATCTGCGAAGACCGGCGAAGCGTCTCCCAATCTCTTCAAGTTCCTCTGGGCAATTTTTACCACAGCGCAGAATTACCGCGACAATATGCAGGCAATGCTGCCGAGCTACCGCGAACGGATCGTGCAAATTCGCCTGAGCGATGATGAAGGCGGGCTGAACTTAGCCATGCAGGAGAAGACCATCAGGAAGGTAATGGAAAAAGGCGAAGAAGCGGGGAGACTGTTGCTGGAGGAATTCGACTTTAGAGTTCATCAATGGGTGCGCTTTCAGGTGCTGATGATCCAGATGGAAAAATACCTCGAAAAGACCTGGAAGGTTGCGCGCAAAGACCCGTCCACTCTCACCCGGCGATTCGACTACGAAAGCCTGATCAAAGATCAGGAACAGGAGGTAAACAAGTACCCTTATCGTCGTGATGAAAAGTGGACTGCTCCCGCCATACGTCGCATGAAAACGATGGGTGATTTTATAAATAGCTGGCAAGACGATAAGTTAGACGAGGATCCGCCGCTGCCGGAGGCTGTGCTGCGCGTCGGGCCTGAAATTTGAGAAGGGAAATGACACATGCTGGAGTGGCTTAAAACTGTTGACGGCTCTCAACTGGGAATCATCTTTATGGTTCTCACCGCTCTGACTCTCTGGACTGGAAACAAGGCAGACCCACATTTGGACAAGCACCCGATAATAGACTTTGAAAAAGCTGGCAGCATTGCTCAAGCCCAGAACTTCCTGCGCGAAGTAGGAGAGATCGACCTCGACGCGCGAAGCAAACTGGTTACGGCTTTGCGTTGGGACTTTCTTTTTCTCATCATCTACCCGGTGCTCATCGCTGTCGGCTGCCTGCTCGTTATCAATTTTCTGGTGACGAAAAACCTGTGGGGCGTCGGACTAGGGTTTGTCCTCATCGCCTTACAACCTCTGGCAGCGATTTTCGATGCCGTGGAGAATTACGCGCTGCTGCGCGTTTTGGGCGGGTCCGTCGAGAATCTTTGGCCACAGCTCGCCAAATGGTTCGCTACCGCTAAGTTCTACATCGTCTACGCGGGGCTGGGCTACATGCTCTTTTATGGCATGGGCGCAATAATCTGGGCGAAGGCGAAAGGTCGCTAGGGAAGTTGTAACCGGAACGCGTTAGGCAAAACGAAAGCAGTGAAAGGAGCAGACAGTCATTTTCCTTTCACCGCTTTCGTTTTTTACTTTCGACGCGAATTGGCTAGATGTCGAAATACATCCCGAACTCCAGCGGGTGCGGGCGCATCCTCAGGGGCTGAATCTCCTTCTCGCGTTTGTAGGTAATCCAGCGATCAATCAACTGCGTGGTGAACACGTCGCCTTTCAAGAGGAAGGTGTGATCGTCTTCGAGCGCCTTGAGCGATTCATCCAGAGAGCCGGGCAAACTCGGCACATCCTTCAAGGCTTCAGGCGAGAGATCGTAGATGTCCTTGTCGAGCGGCTCGCCCGGATCAATGCTGTTCTGGATGCCGTCTAATCCGGCGAGCAGCATGGCGGAGAATGCTAAGTAAGCGTTGCAGCTTGGATCGGGCGGACGAAACTCCAAACGCTTCTGTTTCGGATTGGTCGAGAACATCGGGATGCGAACCGCTGCGGAGCGATTGCGCGCCGAGTAGGCCAGATTCACGGGAGCTTCAAAACCGGGCACGAGTCGCTTGTAGCTGTTGGTCGTCGGCGCGGCGAAAGCGACGATTGAGGGCGCGTGTTTCAACAACCCGCCGATGTAGTGGCGCGCCATCTCCGAAAGTCCTGCGTAACCGTCGCCAGCAAAAAGCGGCTTCTCGCCTTTCCACAATGATTGGTGGCAGTGCATCCCTGAGCCGTTATCGCCATAGAGCGGCTTCGGCATGAAGGTCGCCGCCTTGCCCCAGGCGTAAGCCGTATTGCGAACGACGTACTTGAAGATTTGCAGATTGTCGGCGGTGCGAAGCAGATTCGAGAAACGAAAATCAATCTCGCATTGCCCGGCGGTGGCGACTTCGTGATGATGACACTCGACGTTGATGCCGCAGTCGGCCAACGTGAGCGAAATCTCCGAGCGCAGATCGCTTAAAGAGTCTGCCGGTGGAACGGGCACGTAGCCCTCTTTGGCGCGGATGCGATAGCCTAAGTTAGACCCGCTGAATTCGTCTGCGTTGCGACCGCTGTTCCAGTGGCCTTCGTCGGAATCAACTGTAAACCCGGCTGAGTTCTGGTCGTTATGAAACTTGACCGAATCGAACACGAAGAATTCGGCTTCCGGGCCGAAGTAGGCCGTGTCGGCCAGTCCTGTGAATTTAAGATAGCTTTCGGCGCGCGTGGCGACCGAGCGCGGGTCGAAGGGATAGCCTTCTTTAGTAATCGGGTCAACGGCGTTGGCGATGAGACAGAGCGTCTTGTCGTCTGCGAACGGGTCCATCCAGTAGTGCGACGGGTCTGGGACGAGCAGCATGTCGGATTCGTTAATCGCCGCCCAGCCGCGCAAACTGGAGGCGTCAAAGCCGAATCCGTCTTCAAATGAGTCTTCGGAAAGCTGACTAATCGGGAAGGTCAAATGATGCCACGCGCCCGGTAAATCCGTGAATCTGACTGAGACAAACTTTGCCCCTTGATCCGAGGCATATTTCAAGGCATTTTTTGGGTTCATATCTTCTCCTGAGATTTTAAGGGAGTGTTAGGGGTTCGGACCGCGCTGCTGGAGCAACCGGCGTGATGCAATTTTCCAAGCTGAGGATAAAGTGCGAAGTGCAGCACGCGCCATACTAGCAGCACAAACTTAGAACTGCAATATACATTCATTAATTCAGAGAAGTCGCCGCTTATTTTTCTGGAAAGAGCGGCGGCGAATCGTCAGTCGAGGCTTTCTTACCACCTCTTTAGAAGTTGATTGAAAAGCTCCGAAGGAGCGAAATGTAATAGCCTGTGGCAACGCCACAAGGGTGGATTTGTGTTTATTCATGAAGCCCTGAAAGGGCGAAATAGAGTATTGCGCCCTTTCAGGGCTGGCGATGATGATGCTGACGCCTGACCTAGGGCGATGCCCCAGGCTATCACATCATCGCCCCTTCGGGGCTTTTCAAACAGCTTCTTAGCCTACGCCGATACTGCCCGCGATCCGTCAGCGGGCTGCTTTCTTAAGCCGTTCCAGCGCAATCCGGCAGAATTCCTCGTTAGCCTCAAAGCCCACGAAATGCCGCCCTAAATCTCGCGCGGCCAAGGCGGTCGTGCCGCTGCCCATGAACGGGTCGAGGACGAGTTGGCCTTCCCGCGTCGTTAATCTGATTAAATATTTGATGAGGTCAAGCGGCTTCTGTGTCTCGTGCAATCTCTCGCCCGCTTCCGCTTCAAACCGTAAAACGTTCGTCGGGCTGCGGCCTTCAACCAAACATTCGGCGATGTTGATTGCGCCGACTTCGTTCTCCAGCACATTGTCCAGAATCGTGTGCCGGTAGGGCTTGAAAAACCACGCGACAGGTTCCCAGATGGGCGCAAGATTTCCCACTTTCCAGCCCGCCCACCGCTTGGCTTCCACGTTTAATCCCCGGTTGCGGACGAGATTTTCCAGACTTTGCGCGCGGTGATGAGCATTCGTCTTTTCCCACGCGAGAATGTCGCGTAATAAAAACCCGCTATCCTCAAACGCCACGATTGCCCTGTGCAGCGTTCGACGCGCCCCGAAGATGAGAACGCTTGCGCCTTCTTTCATCACAGGGAAAAGCTGCTGAGTCCATCGGCGACACCACGCTTCGTATTCTTTCGGGATGTTTCTATCGGCAGCATTCCAGCCGTTGATGGGTTTGCCTCTGCGCTTGAAACCCGCCTTGCCGCGCTGCGCCGGAGACTGGCCTAAGAGAGCGGAATTCGTGTTGCGGTGAAGCACGTCCCAATCGGCCAGATTAATCCCGTAAGGGATATCTGAGAGGCAAAGATGAATAGAGGCTGGCGGAAGATTCGGGAGATGCGCCAGGCAATCCCCGTTGGTGATGGTGTCAACGTAATTCTCTAAGGATTTACCCATGCGAGAGGTGTGGCGAATAAAAGCCTTGAATTATATTTCTAAAGAAGGGAGTGTCAAGGTTTGTGCGGCAATTTACGGGGCAGATTAAACTTCAGCGCAAAGCCGTTTCATGACTTAAGCCTTTCTTTTGCTTCGTTTATCCCTTTTCAGCCATCTTCCGGCGGGGAAAATAGTTATTGTCCGACCCTGGATTTTCTGTTAAATTGCCTCAACCAGAGTGTCCAATCATTAACCTAAAGCTCACGAGGCTCGGATGTGGGGGCAACTGCGCTTCGGACGCAAAAACCTACGCGCACACGCAAATAGAAGCAAGCAGGAGACCGCGAATTGACCACGGCTATCGAACAGACGCTTGAAACTTATGGCATAGAAAATTGGGGGGCCGGTTACTTTGACGTTAATCGCAAAGGCAACTTAGTCGTGCATCCGTCTGAGAACGACAGTCGCGCGGCTGACCTGAAAGAGATTGTGGATGACCTTGCGCGGCGCGGTATCGGCGCACCCGTGCTTTTGCGATTCCCACAACTCATCGCCAGCCAGGTGCGAAAACTCCAGCGCGCTTTCAGCAAATCCATACGCGAGTACGAATATCAGGGCGCGCACATGTGTGTCTATCCGATGAAGGTTAACCAGCAGCGCGCCGTCGTCGAGGAATACCTGCGCGAAGGCTCGCGCTATGACTTCGGCCTCGAAGCCGGGTCGAAAGCAGAGCTGTATGCGGCACTGGCGCTCGATCAACCTTCGGAGAGTTTGCTCGTCCTGAACGGCTTCAAAGACGAAGAGTTTATGGAGTTGGCATTTGCCGGAGCGAAAAGCGGCAAGCGCGTCGTCATCGTTATAGAGAAGTTGAACGAACTGGATCACGTGCTGCGTATCGCTGAAACCCATGAAGGCGATTTGCCCATGATCGGGATGCGCGTCAAGCTCTACTCTAAGGGGTCAGGTCGCTGGGAGAAATCAGGCGGCGAAGCAGCCAAGTTCGGTTTGACGACGACCGAGATTTTAGAGACCATCCGGCGCCTTCAGGAAGCCGACCGCGTGGACATGCTGCGCTTGCTTCACTTTCACATCGGCTCGCAACTCACCGACATCAAGCGCATCAAGAACGCGATGAAAGAGGCGGCGCGCGTCTACGCTAAAGTGCGGCAGATGAAAATTCCCATCGAGCTACTGGATGTCGGTGGCGGAATGGCCGTTGATTACGACGGCTCGAAGACGGCGTTCGATTCCTCCGCCAACTACACGGCGCAGGAGTTTGCCAACGACGTGATCTACACGATCATGCAGGTCTGCGATGACGAGAACGTGCCGCACCCGACCATCATTCAGGAGTCTGGCCGCTTCCTCGCAGCCTATCATGCCATCCTCGTCACCAACGTGGTGGACGAGATTGAAACCGTCGTCGAAGACATCACGCCGATTGAGATTGACGAAGACGATCCGCAGGTCGTCGTCGAACTCGGCGATCTGCGCGAAACCATCTCGGTTAAAAACTATCGAGAGTATTACCACGACGCTCTCGAACATCGTGAAGAGTTGTTCACGCTCTTTAATCTGGGATTGATCTCGCTCGAAGATCGCGCCAAAGGCGAGGTTCTGTTCTGGGACGTGTGCGAGCACGCGGACAAGTATGCTCAGCAAGCCAAGTATGTCTCGGAAGAGTTTGGCGAGTTACGGCGGCTGCTCTGCGCGAAGTATCTGACGAACTTTTCCGTCTTCCGTTCCGTGCCGGATCATTGGGCGCTCGACCAGTTGTTCCCGATTGTGCCGATTCATGGCCTGAACAAAGCCCCGACGGAATATGCGACGCTGTGCGACATCACGTGCGATTCCGACGGCATCGTTGATAAGTTCGTAGACCTGCATGATGTGAAGCAAGTTTTAGAGCTTCACAAATTGAATAAGGATGAACCGTACTACCTCGCTTTTCTGCTCGTCGGCGCTTATCAGGAAGTGATGGGCAACAATCACAATTTGTTCGGCGCACCCAACGAAGCGCACGTGCATATTGACGAAGGCGGCTATCTGATTAAGAAAGTAATTCGCGGCACTTCCATCGGGCAGGCAGTCGAGCGAGCGCGCTATGAGCGCAGTCTCCTGCACGATGGCTTTCGCCGCCAGGTCGCGCAGCGCGTCAAGCGCGACGAGTTGACGGAAGCCGAAGCCGCCGAACTGATTGAATTTTACGAATCGCGTTTTGACGCCTACACCTACCTGTCTATCAATGGAAAAACAAATCGTGGGAAACGCGGAAGGGATTGAAAAGCAGTGATAGGTGATGGGTGATAGGTGATAAGAGAAAAGCAGTTTCCCATCACCTATCACCCATCACCTATCACTCGGAGAAAAATTATGGTGACTCAGCGACGACCTAAACCCTCTAAATATTTGACTGTACCGACAAGACCCGTGCAGGTTGACCGTGACCGCTCGGTGGCCGGGCTGCTTGAAAAAATGGAGGGCACAGGCTTTGGCGGGCGGCAGATGGCGGAAGCGCATCGCATCTGGCTCGACATGCTTGGCGACAGCACAACTATTTATGTAGCGGCATCCGGCGCGCTAATCCCGGCAGGGATGCGACGCTTGCTGGCTTACATCATCAAGAATCGCTTTGTTGATGTGCTCGTGCTTTCCGGCTCGATTATCTTCCATGATTTGCACGAAACGCTTGGCCGCCATCACTTTCAGGCTCATCCGAGCATGACGGATGCCGAACTGGAAGCGTCGCAGATCAACCGCATGTGGGACTTGCTCTCCAGCGATGAAGAATACAGAGAGGCTGAAGAATGGGTCGGCGGCTTCAGCAATCAACTCGACCCGACGCGTCCCTATTCGACGCGCGAGTTTCTGCATTTACTGGGACGCGAACTGGCCGAGATTGCGACCGAAGACGGCGTGCTCACCTCCGCTTACAAATCGCGCGTGCCGATTTTCTGCCCGGCCATCGCCGATAGCTCGATCAGCATCGGCATTGCTGCCTCGCGTTTCGAGAAGAAGAACAATTTCCAGTTCGACATTATTCAGGATGTGCTGGACATGACGCAGATTGCGGCGCGCGCGCGCGTCTCAGGCGTCATCCATCTCGGCGGCGGAACGAGTAAGAGCTTTATCCAGCAGACTGAGATTTCAACCAACATCGTCAAAGTTCCGGCGCGCGGCCACAAGTACGCGATCACCGTTGCGACGGATGCGCCCCATCCGGGCGGGCGCTCCCATGCCACCGGAGCCATCGGCGACGAATCGCTCATCTTCGGCAAGCTCCAACGCGGCGCGCACACGGCCTACGTCAACTGCGACGCGACCATCGCGCTCCCCATCCTCGTCACTGCCCTCTCGCAAACCGCCGCCAAATACATGAAAGGCCGCAAACGCCCGAACTTCACTTTCGCGGGTAAGGATTTGACGATAGAAGTACCTTAAAAGCAGTGACGGGTGATAAGTGATAGGTGATAAGAAAAATCTTTCCTCCTATCACCCATCACCCATCACCTATCACCGCTATGTCTGAATCAGCCAATCTTCCAATGAACTTCGGCGGGATTGCCGAAGAAGAGTTTTCGAGTTTTGAGAGGTCGCGTGTACTCGTCTGGCCGATCTCTTATGAGGGCACGGTCTCTTACGGCACGGGCACGGGGCGCGGCGCAGAGGCCATCATTAATGCTTCGCGCAACATGGAGCTTTATGACGAGGAGACGGATGCTGAGGTTTATAAACTCGGCATCCACACGGTAGCCGAGTCGCCTTCCGTTGAGCCGCCCGCGCGGATGATGGAGTCGCTTTACGAGCGCGCGGGCGAATTAGTTTCCAGCGGAAAGTTCGTGACGATGATTGGCGGCGAACACTCAGTCAGCGCGCCCGTCATCCGCGCGCACGCCGAACGCTACGACAATCTCTCTGTGCTTCAGATAGACGCGCACGCGGATTTGCGTGACACTTACGATGGCACGCCGCACTCGCATGCTTCGATCATGGCTCGCGTCACGCGCGATTTGCGCCTGCCGTCCGTCCAATGCGGCATCCGTTCCATCTCCGCCGAAGAAGCGCGCGCCATTGATGAATTGCCGACGCGCATCTTCTGGGCTAAGGACATCGTGGGACGCAACGACTGGTGGGACGCGGCAGTTGATGGACTGACGGAGAACGTCTATCTGACAATAGACATTGACGGCCTTGACCCATCGCTGGTGGCGCAGACGGGCACGCCTGAGCCGGGCGGCCTCGGCTGGTATGAAACCATCGGACTCATCCGCACGCTGGCGCGCAAGCGGCGCGTCGTCGGGATGGACTTAACCGAATACTCTTACGTCGAAGGCTTCGAGGCGTCCGCCTTCCTCTGCGCCAAGCTCATCTACAAATCGCTGGCGTTCATCTTCGAGGAACAGACCTCTCGTGTGAGAGGCTAGAGCGAACGCTTAGATTCTCAAAGCGAATTCAAGCAGGGATGGACAGGATAGACAGGATAAAGACAAGAAAGATTCGTCGCTTTCTTATATTTTTATCCTGTCTATCCTGTCCATCCCTGTTAATTCCTTCTTTTGCCCCTTAATGTTTCTGCTCTAACCCAACCACTGAAGAACATCGTCGCTCGTCTGCCGCGCGCCGCCGATGACGTGTATGAAATAATCTTCGAGCGACATCGGCCCGCGTGACGCATGCCCGTCCTCTGCGACCTCTATGCCGCGCCGCAATTCGTCGAGCGAGCCTGCGGCGACGAGCCTACCGGAAGAGATGATGGCGATGTCTGTACAGAGCCGTTCGACGATCTCAAGCACGTGCGAGGTGAGAAAAACAGTCAGGCCGCGCGCCGTCAAACGCGAAAGCAAATCCTTGAGCGTGCGCGAGGCGATGGCGTCCACCCCCTCGAACGGCTCGTCCAGAAAGAGAATTTCCGGGCGATGAATCAGAGCGCACGCGAGCGAGAGTTTCTTCTTCATCCCGTGCGAGTATTCGACGACGAGCTTTCGCGGCTCTCCATCCAGTTCCATCAGCGCGAGCAATTCCTGCGCGCGCTCTGCAATCTCCTCCCGTTGAAGACCGTACATCCGCCCCGTGAACGTCAACATCTCCGCCCCCGTCAAACGCTCGAACAGGTTCAGGTCTTCAGGGACGACGCCGATTCTACGTTTAACTTCCAGCGGCTCGGTCTGAATATCGCGCCCCAGCACGCGAATCTCACCCGAAGTTACGGCCAGCAAGCCGGTCAGCATTTTGATGGTGGTCGATTTGCCCGCACCGTTCGGGCCAAGAAAGCCGAAGAAGCGCCCCGGCTCGACGCGCAGGTTGATATGGTCAACTGCCGCGAAGTTTCCGAAGCGTCTGACGAGGTTGAAGGTTTCGACCGCAGGCAGTTTAACGGAATCAAGCGGAACCGCATTCATCATGCCCAAGTTTGTACGCGTGACAGGTGAAGGCAGTCAAGGTAAGGATGAAACTAAATGCAGTTCTGAAAGATTCAAGGCCGGGTATTTTTCCGGCATTCCATTTCGAGATAGAAACTATGCTTCTCTGTCTTGAAGATAGTTGTAACCCGCGCCACCTCGAAATTTTTCATCAGCATCTCTGCTTCGGCATGTCGTAAGCTGGACAAAATATCGCGCTGTGGGTTCCTGGAAATTGTTAATCCCAGAGACACAGAATCCTGGCTGTCTTTCCCTGCCATAGACTCATCCGTGTACCAGACGCTGGCGACGACAAATAGTTCTGTGCCCGGAAGCCGAAAGGCTTTGGACGTTAACTCTTCTTCACGAACGACCGTATCAAATGTGCCCAGGTCGGTAAGTCTCGGTTTAAGTGCGGCCTCATTCTCAAAGTCTGAAGCCTTCAGCCCCGTCACGTCAACGGATTTAACGGTACACCGATCAGAGTATTTGGTCTGCGCTGATGCGCCACTTATAAACAATAAGAGCAACAGAGCTGAAGCGACTATTTTTCTCTTCACACGCTTATTCATCCCTTCAACAGCGGTTGTGCTTCGTCCGCGCGCACGTAAGCGGGAAGCTGGCGGTGGGTGCTCATCAGGAAAGCGGTGGAACTGGCGCGCAGGGCGTTGCCGTGTGTGGCAGCGAGGCGCGCGAGGCGGCTGAAGAATGAATCGCCGTAATAATAGCCATCGCGCAGGCTGATGAGTACGTCTGCCGTGTGGCCGACGCGCGGCGTGTGCAACGATTGAAAGAGATTGTCGAGCGCGTCCGGGTAGATGTGCGACGCCGTGCGCTCGTACCATGCGGCGTCCTTCGCGAAGCCGCTCTGGTCAAGCAATCCATCTTCCTTGAGCTGAGAGGCGAAGGGAGCGACTTCGAGCGGGTCGCCCGTGATCTGTTCATAGCGATACATCTTGCCGCCGTCATCCTCCAAGCGCCGGTGGATGCGAGCCGCGCCTCTTGTTCCCTTCACCACGACAGCCGCCTCGCCGTCACGATGAAGCGAGAAGTCCACGCCTTCCAGATCAACGAGCGAAGCGGCAACAACGGAAGCCGCCTCTTCGTCCACACAATAAAGCGCGGCATAACTACAGAGACCGAAGGCCGGGATTGAGACGTTGCGATGGTCGCGCCCGCGCAGGCGGTCTGTGACGGCGAAGCCGCTCTTGCGCAGGTGAGTTTGCAGATTGATGCGCTTGTTCTCTTCCAGATTCATCCCGTGATCTGAGAAGAGGACGATCTCGGTTTCGTCGCCGCAGTAGTCGTGAATGTCCGTCAGAATTTTATCCAGCGATTGAAGCGCGACCGCGAGATGCTTTGGCCCACGAATGTGCATCAGGCCGTCAGTGCCTTTGAGGAAGGCGAAGAAGTCGCGCCGTTGCGGAGCGCGGCGGAAACGCTCGTGAAACCGCTTCATGTCTGCGCGCCAGATTGTTTCGGGCGCGAAATAGACCAGAAACTCGAAGGGGAGCGGCTCTTGATAATCAAGCTCGTCCATGTAGGACGAAGGCACTTTGTCGGGCGTGCGCCAGCCGACGTACTTACGCATGCCGCCGCGCAATTCTCCCGCACACTTGTCGAAGTAGAGACTCTCGTAGCCGAGCGGCGCGGTCGCGCCCAGCATTCTGGACAGCGCGACATTCGTCATCGTCGGAAAGGGCGAGAGCAGGCGCGACGGTTCTGAGAATTTATCGAACAGCCCGCGCCCCTTCGCAGCTTTCAGCACTTCATACGGCACGCCGTCCAGACACAACAACAAACGGCGCGGCCTCGTCACCCCGGCTCGTTCGATTACATGCTTCCCGTTGGCTTTCATTTTTTTATTACGGATGATAGACGCTGGACGATAGACGATGGGCAAACGAAAGAAAGCGTGCTTCCTGTCCATCGTCTATGGTCTATTGTCTATCGTCACTCCCCTAAATTCTTTCCGTTGTTCTTCAACTTGTAAGGTTCTTTCAAACCCTGTCTGGCTTCCGTGTGCGCGCCTGAGGCGTCCGGGCGTGCCAGCACATTGCGATATTGCGTGATGGCATCATTTCTCTTGCCCGCGAGATCGAAAGCATGTGCCGCCTGAAGATGCGCCAGAGTCACTAATCCCGGCTCCGCGCCTGCCACGCTGGCGGCGGCGACATATTCTTTCGCTGCGCTTTCGTGCTGCCCCGCATTCAGCAGCGTTTCGCCGTAGCGGAAATGAATCAAATCGAGCGAACGCGTCGCAGCTTCCCGCATCGCGCGATCACGCAAGAGCGAATCCAAAAGGGCTAAAGCCTCTCCCTCTGCTTTCGATGCTTCCGCTGCCCGCCCCGCCTCGCGCTCCGTTGAGGCAATCGAGTTGAGCGCGTCCGCCGCTTCGAGCTTGAAGAGATAGTTGCGCGGATATTTCGTTCCAAGCTCGCGCGAGATGGCGAGCGCTTCTGCGTAACGCTTTTCACGTTTGAGCAGCACGATCAGCAAAGCGCGCGCGTCGTCGCGCGCAAAGCTACCCTGCTCGGCAACGCGTTGCAAGGTAAGCAGGCCCCGCTTCTTCGAGCCGCGCGCGCCGACCAGACTCACTATCAGCTTAACGGGTGCGGGCAGGCTTCCGACCACGTAGTCGTAGAGTCCGATGGTCAATTCCGCGTCGTGAAAATTGGGGTCGAGCTTGAGGACTTCACGGTGACGGTCAACGCTGCTCGACCCATCGGACAGGGCAGCCTTAAAGCTGCGCTGAACACCCGTCGCGAATGCGGCCTTCAAGCCTTCCGTCGCGCCGAGAAAATAGAGCGCCTCCACATCTTTCGGGTTGCGCCTGAGTCGCGCTTTGGCAAGTTGCGCCGCCGTGCGCGTGAGCGAGCGAAACTCCTCGACCATGCGCGGGTCTGGTTTATCTTCCTTCTCCTCATAGAAGGATTCGGTGTTGTAGAGCGAGGATTGCAGGCGGCGCGATTCGTTCAAGGTCTGTGCCCAGAGCGTGGCGGCGAGAAACTGCGACCCCGCCGGATGGTCTGGAAAGAGCCGCGCGATTTCTCTGAAGTTTTTGCGCGCTGTTTCGTAATCCAGATTATAGAGCGCTTCAAATCCTGCGGCGCGCAGTTCACCCAAACGGGCGGCGTCGGCACTGTTTGTTTCCGTTGAGCCTCCGCTCTTCTGGCTCGTGAGAGAATTCTGCGCGCTAACAGTCATTGCGCCAACCAACGAGGCAACGAGTAATCCGCTGATAAATCTTGCCCGAAACTGCATTCTCTTTCGTTCTCCTTCACATCACGGGATGTCTACTGCTTCACCCGCCTCGTTCACTTCTCCGTTTTGCTCTCGATCTTCACCGACGCACGGAGTTTCGTCAGACGCTCTGTTACGCGCGAGGCCATCAACTGCGCCCCGTCGCCGCCGCCCCATGCATAAATCTTACCCGCAGTAATCACCACGCCCGTGCGCTGATGCCTGATCGTGAAAGGAAATTCCCACGTCAGCGGCACATGCTCTACTTCCAGAATCAGGTCTGCGACTTCTCGCTCGTCAACGAACGACAGATTCCAGTTCGTGAACTCCTGTCTCTTCCTTAGCTCGTTGAGGAGCTGCACCGACTTGAAAAGGTTGCTGTACGAAGTGATGTATAAAGTCTTGGAAGTAGCCAGCAGCTTGGCCGGGTCTGTCTCGCGTATGACGACAGACCCGGGGCCAGCGGGGGTGAGAGGGGTGGTCGGTCGCTGTGGGACGGCGACCGGCGGCATCGGTTCAAGCGGCGTCGTGGAAGATTGCCAGACGGGAGTCGCCCGGTTCAAGGGCTGCGGCCCCGGAGCAAGCACCAGCGCCGTTGTGGTCGGCTGTGCGGTCGGAACTCCGCGCACCAGTCCAACGACATTGTAGAGCGGCACGGCATAGTTTTGCGTCCGCGCTTGCGGGTGCGGCGCTATCAACCCCAGAGCGTGGCCTTGAAAATCAAGCAGCACGCCGCCCGCTGCTTCTGCGTTAATGGTTGAAGAGAATTTCAGAACGCGAAAGCCCGTGCCCGCGCCGGGAATCTCGTCAGCAAGGCTAATCGAACTCAAGATTCCCCCGCCCTCGATCATCGCTGGCCCGCCAGTGCTATACATCGCGTTGACGCCCACGCCAACCGCCGATTCATTCATCACGCTGACGATGACGAAAGGCGTGCTCGTCGCATAAATCCGCAGCACTGCGACGTTGCGGCGTTCATCTGTGGCGACTACCTCGGCATTGTCGTAAGTCTCGCCATTCGCCAGTCGGACCTGAAGCTCGCGCTTATCCCGCACCAAACTGTAGGCTGTGAGTAGTACACCATCGCCGCGCACGAACACGCCTGAGCCGACGACCTTAAAGCGCTCACCATCGTTACGCGCCAGAATAGTGGCGACGGCTGACGAAACCCTTCTGCCTGTTTCGTCCTGCGTGGATGCTGACGCTACGCTTTGCGCCGCCAGTGACAGGCTCATCAAAGCTAAGATCAATAATGTGCTGCTAAAGATTTTTCTCATAATTTCCTTTGCTGGGCGCTTCAAGCGCCTAATTGCCGATTGGTATCCCAACCACTTTCATCTCACCATTCTCTTCAACGACATTGAGCGCGAACAGTTCACGGTAAATCTCGTAAACCGTAGTCTCTACGCCAACGCCGAAGTAACCATCACCTTGCTCGATGCCTGTTTCTCTGCCGTTCCGCTCTAACTGCTTGATATACGCTTTGTACTTTGGCGAATCGAAAGGCTCTGGTGGCATGTACTTTCTAAGCAGCGCCGCCAGATGGTTCGCGTTCTTTACAAATTGCCTCGCCTCATCAGCAGTTTGAAAAAGCTCAGAGGTTTCCTTGCACGCTTCCTCCCCTAAATAATCATCGAAGAAAAAGCAGATGGATGGCTCCTTGATTGCTTTCAGAAGTTCCGGCGGAAATAGCTCTTCCGCTTTAAGCTTACTGCTATTCTCTTCTTCTTCTGTCAAAATATTGGACACGTAAAGCGCCACCAGGTAGTAAAGATTCATGAAGCCTATGTAAGCCTGCTCAGTTTCCGAAGGAGACATTTTCTTTTTTAGTTCCTCGTGTTGCTCCGAATCGAAAACTATTAACGACGAATTCCGCAGGCGTTTCTCAGGGTCTACAATGAAGAACTCCCGGTAAACCACTTCAAAATCTAAAGTCTCCCTGAATCTTTGGACGAAGCGATCAGCCAACTGCTCGGCGCGTTCTATGTTTTCCCGAACAGCGACCGTTTTTTGAGCGCCCCCCTGTGCGATAGTTGAAGTCGCTGCTAACAGCAGGCTGATCGCTATAGTGACAAACGACTTCATCCGCCGTAGCTCTCCAGATACTTCACGCCCGCACCTGTGTTGAAAAGAACAACGCGCTCACCGGCTTCGACTTTCCCGGCGGCGATTAACTTCCGCAACGCGGGCAGGCAAGCAGCTCCTTCGGGCGCGCAGAACAAGCCTTCGATTGCGCCGATCTCGCCGGTTGCGACAATCAACTCTGCATCAGTTACGCTGACTGCTGTCCCACCGGATGCCCTCAGCGCGTCGAGAATCAGAAAATCTCCGATGGCGCGCGGCACGCGTAAACCCGAAGCGGTGGTTGCAGCGTTCGGAAACTCATCTGCGAATCGCTTCCCTTCTTCAAACGCTCGGACTATGGGCGCGCACCCGGCGGCCTGCACAGTGACCATGCGCGGGCGCTGGCTCCCGATCCAGCCCATCATTTCCATCTCGTCAAAAGCCTTCCACATGCCTATCAATCCCGTTCCGCCGCCCGTCGGATAGATGATTACGTCCGGCAATTCCCAATCGAGTTGTTCGGCCAACTCGTAACCGAGCGTCTTCTTTCCTTCGATGCGGTATGGCTCTTTCAAAGTCGAAACATCAAACCAGCCTTCCGCGTCCTTCAATCGTGCCACCTCTGCGCCGCAGTCCGTAATCAAGCCATCCATCAAGGTCACGTGCGCGCCCGTCTGCTCACACTCGATGACGTTGGCGCGCGGTGTGTCCTTCGGCATGAAGATGTGCGCTTCAAGCCCTGCTCGCGCGGCGTAGGCGGCGAGCGCGCCCGCAGCGTTTCCGGCAGACGGCACGGCGAGTTTTCGCACGCCCAGTTCCTTCGCCATCGACACCGCCGCCGTCATCCCGCGCGCCTTAAAGCTCTGCGTCGGATTCTGCGACTCGTCCTTGATGAAAAGTTCGCTCAAGCCGACCCGCGCAGCTAAGTTCGGTGCAGAGAGCAGCGGCGTCCAGCCCTCGCCGAGCGAGACGATATTTTCGTCCGCTTCGACGGGCAGCACCTCGCGATAGCGCCAGAGGTCTGCGGGGCGATTGCTCAAAGATTCTTTTGTCAAACTCCGAGCCGCCTGCCGTAAATCGTAGCGAACGAGCAGCGGCTTGCCGCATTGCACGCAGAGGTTGTGCAAGCGTCGTGCCTCGTGATGCTGTCCGCACGCTCCGCACTCCAGATGTGTCACGTTCATTCTTTTTGATTCTCCCTTTCAGAGCCTGATAGTGAAGATAATCCGTTAAAAATTAATGATGAAGGATGAAAGCGGAACGATGAAAAGCGAGCTTTTCTTTATCCTTCCGCTTTCATCTTCGGGTTATATCATACCCGCCTGCACCCCGTTATCCGTCAGGTGGAGCATTCATATTGCAGTGGGGAGGCTTTGCCCGCCAATCCATTTCAAGAGTCGAACTGTCGGGCAAGAATCAATTTTCGTTGGAATTGTCGGGCAAGAATCCTTTCAGGCTTTTCAAGCCTGAAGGGGTACGTGTGCCTTTTTATTTTCCGTCTGTTGGGGTCGGGGGTTCTTGAGGTGATGCAGGTGCAGGAGCGGGTAAGACTTGTTGCGACTTCTCTAGTTGCCGCTTCTTGCGGCTGGCTTCTTCAAAGGACTTTATTTTACTGGTGATGTTATGAAAGTGAGAGACATCTTGAGCGAAAGCAAGGCCGGGGGTCACACCCCCACCAGCATTGTTAGCCATGTAGGCGGAGATAGTGCCGATGATTTGGACACCCTCGGCTTGAGAAGAGACGATGACAGGCCCACCGCTGACGCCATTGATGGCAACTCCGTCAATCAGGTAGGTGCGTTGCCACTCCTGCCAAGCGCTGATGTTGCCGGAGAAAAAGCAGAGGGTATGGGGGGCGATAACGGGGTATCCGAGCCAACCGACCTCAGTTCCGATGGGGAGGACGCTATTAGTTGGAAGGAGTGGTATCAGATTCTCTGGGAGTTGAAGCTTATCTCTATCAAAAACAATCATGGCTGAGTCATTTTGCGAGTCCTCAAAAATGACTCTTTCATCTTCAGTTAAAAAGGCTACTTTGTCGGAGGGGTAATGTCGAATACGTATAGGCTGCTGCCAATCATCGGTATCCTGTATGACATGATACGCTGTTGCTATGCCCAACAGGTTCTTATAGCCGTTGTAAAAGCAAAGGAATCCCGTTCCGTATCCGCTAGGCGTCTCAATCTTGACGATATACGGGGCGACCTTTTCTACCGCTTCATTCCAATTCATACCTTCTCCTTATCGCCGTCCAGTCGCTTCCCGCGTCTTCGGCTTGCTGCTCGCACTATCTCTGCGCGGCCTATTCCAGTAAGGGCTTTTACACTTCGGACAGACACGCGGCTCGGTGTCAGCATCGCGCGGAATCCATTCATGCTCGCATCGCTCGCAACGGTAGCCCCAAGCTTTGATTTGTACTTTCATAATCCATATATATACCTCCAAAATAATATACTGTCAAGTCGTTATTTCCTTGACATGTTATGTACCTCTAGAGTAATATACTCCGCAGTAGATAGGTTAATTCTTGATGCTGAGCGGAGGCAAACAATGAGCAGCCTAAGAGAGCAAAAAGGGCATGAGATAGCCGACAAAGCGAAGATTACACGGAAAGGTAATCTGTGGCTTGTTCCCTCTCAATCTGGACGTGGCTTATATAAAGTTGACTTTGATGGTCAGCGATGCACCTGCCCTGATTATGACTTTCGCCGCCAGCCTTGCAAGCATCTCCTTGCTGTTCAATTTGCGATTGAGAAAACAGTCTATACAAAGTCAACCGTCACGGAGAACGGCAAGACTACGATTACAGAGACGGTCAAAGTTGAGCGCAAGACCTATAAGCAAGAGTGGCCTGCTTACAATAAAGCACAGACTAATGAGAAGCGATTGTTTCAATATCTCTTGCATCAACTCTGTCAGGGTGTCGGCTCTCCTGCTCAACATGGCGCGGGGCGTAGATTCTTGCCGCTTGAAGATGTGATTTTCGCCATGACGTTCAAAGTGTATTCGACAGTCTCAGGTCGTCGCTTTATGTCAGACCTCAGAGACGCGCACGGCAAAGGTTATCTCTCGCAAGTGCCAAGCTACAACAGTATGTTCGACTACTTCAATACGAAGGCACTGACTGATTACCTGTTAATGCTGATTGAAGAGTCCAGCTTGCCTTTGGTTGCTATTGAGCAGGATTTCGCAGTTGATTCTACTGGCTTATCAGGGTGTCGTTTCGTTCAATGGATTGAAGCCAAGTACAGAGATGAGAAACTGATTGAGCAAAGGGACTGGATTAAGTTGCACTTGGTAACGGGCGTGAGAACCAACGTTGTGACGGCGGTTGAAATTACCGACAAGTTTAAGAACGACAGTCTCTACTTTAAGCCTCTAATAGAAGCGACCGCACGCAATTTCAGGATGCGCGAAGTAAGCGCAGATAAAGCCTATCTGTCAGCGACAAACTTCCAAGTTGCCGCAGGCGTTAATGCCGTCCCGTACATTCCGTTCAAGATTAACGCTTCGACCAGCGCGCAAGCGCAGAAGAGACAGACATCTCTCTGGAAACAGATGTATCACTACTTCTCACTTAACAATGAACGCTTCATGCAGAGTTACCACAAACGCTCCAACGTCGAAACCACCTTTATGATGATTAAGACTAAGTTCGGAGATAGCCTCAGAAGTAAGACCGACCGCGCACAAATCAACGAAGCGTTGTGCAAGGTTCTTTGTCATAACATCTGTTGTCTGATTCAGAGCATGTTTGAGTTGAACCTGAAACCGAAGTTTTGGAGCGTGGCGGCATGAATTATCGGGCAAGCAATTTAATTAGCGGGCAGAAGGGGATTGGCGGGCAAAGCCCAGTGGGGAGAAGGCAGTGGTCAGTAGTCAGTGGTCAGTGGTCAGTTTAAAAGCCAAGGCCTACTGCGATTTACCGCCCTGTCTTTGCTGACCACTGACCACTGACTACTGACCACTGACTACTGACCACTGTTCCCTGCTCTTTGCCTTTTCCCCCACGTTCGTTTACCCTTTCCTTTCTCTTTTTACCCTTATGTCTATACGTTTGCTGGCCCTCGATCTTGACGGGACGCTGCTCAACTCGCGGGGTGAAATTTCGGAGCGTAATCTGGGGGCGATTGCGGCGGCGCGGGCTTTGGGCGTGCGCGTCGCGCTCGTGACGGGTCGCCGTTTTCGTGATGCGCGTCCGCTGGCGCTTCAACTGGGCCTGGACGTGCCGGTCATCTCGCACAACGGCGCGCTCACCAAACATGCGCGCACGCTCGAAACTGTGAAGGTGCGCTTGCTGCCGCTCGAAGAGGCGCAAGCGGTCTTGCGCGTTGGCCGGGAAAACGGCGCGGACGCTCTCGTCAGCGACGACCCGCACGGCGCAGGCGTCCTGGTTTACGATCATATGAGCGATGACAATCAGGCGCTCGCCAAGTATATCGCGTGGTCGCGCCGGATTCATGGCGACGAGGTGGAGGAAGCCGTGCGCCGCGTCCCATCGCTTGAAGAGTATCTCGATCATGCGCCCGTCCACGTTACCTTTTCCGGCAGCGTCGCGCGAATGAATCATCTGACCGAGAGATTGAGCGACGAGCTTGGCGCAAGGGCTAAAGTTTTGAGCACGATCTATCCGAAGATGGACTTTGCGCTTCTGGACGTGCTGCACGCGGAAGTCTCGAAAGGCGTGGGCGTCGAGGCCGCAGCCCTTGAACTGGGCGTGAGGCGCGAAGAGGTCATGGCTATCGGAGACAACTACAACGACCTGGAGATGCTGCAATACGCAGGCACGAGCGTCCTGATGGGAAACGCTGAAGCCTCTCTGCGCGCTCTCCTCGAAAAACTCTCAGGCGGTCATCACACGACAGCCACCAACGACGAAGACGGCGTAGCACTCGCAGTCGAACAATTTATTCTGAGTCTGGAGTCTGAAGTCTGAAGTCAAAGAAAGTCTTTTTGCTTTTGACTCCAGACTTCAGACTCCAGACTCCAGACTTCCTAAGGAGCAACAATGGCTAATCGCATCGCAGTTATCAAAACGAACATGGGCACAATTCGCTTCGAGCTTTTGGAGGAGGATGCGCCGAAGACGACCGAGAACTTTCGCCTGCTGGCCGAGAAGGGATATTACGACGGCATCATCTTTCATCGCGTCATCAAGGGATTCATGATTCAGGGCGGTGACCCGATGGGGCAGGGCTACGGCGGCGAATCCGCATGGGGCGGGAAGTTCAAAGACGAAATCAATAGCTCGTCCCCGCTTTATCAGGGAGGCTACAAGGCAGGCACGGTGGCAATGGCCAACTCCGGGCCGAACACCAACGGCTCGCAGTTCTTCATCATGCACACCGATTATCCGCTGCCTCCGAGCTACACCAAGTTCGGGCAGGTCATCGAAGGCCAGGACGTAGTCAACGCCATCGCCACAACGCAAACGGGCAGCAATGACAAACCCGTTTCACCCGTGACGATGGAGAAAGTAACGATTGAAGAGCAGTGATAAGTGATAGGTGATGGGTGATAGGTGATAAGAGAAAATATGTTCTTTCCTATCACTCATCACCTATCACTGCTTTTACGCTCTGGTTGATCGGCCCATGACCGTGACCCAGCCCCGGCGCGTGGCGGATGGCATCTGTGACGAAGCGTTTGGCGGCTTCGACCGCTTTTTCTAGACTCAGCCCGCGTCCCATGCACGCCGCGATTGCGGCAGAGAGCGTGCAGCCCGTGCCGTGCGTCGAGGTCGTCTCAATCCATTCTCCGCGAAACAGCGTCACGCGCCCATCTATATCAAGCAAGTCAACAGCGGTCAGCACGCTCTCTGTCTTCTGCCTGGTTTCATCCCTCATCCCTCCACCCTCATCCCTGTTCTTCAGGTGTCCGCCTTTGACCAGCACGGCGTGTGCTCCCATCTCGCGCATGGAGCGGGCGGCGCGGCACATTCCCTCTTCATCTTCTATTTTCAGGCCCGTGATGCGTTCGGCTTCCGGGATGTTCGGCGTGACCACCGAAGCCAGCGGCATGAGTTCCTTGATAAGCGCAGCCAAAGCCTCGTCGTCAATTAAATCGTAGCCGGAGGTCGAGCGCACGACCGGGTCAACAACGGGCGCGGGCAAGGTTGTTTCACGAAACAGGCGCGCGACCTCTGCGATCACTTCGCGCGTCGGCAGCATTCCGGTCTTCGCGCACGCGACGTTGAAATCTTCGATGACCGGCATCACTTGCGAGCGCACAGTCTCAGCCGTCTGGTGGGCCGCGCCGAAGACGCCCGTCGTGTTCTGAAACGTAAGCGACGTGATGGCGGCGACGGCAAAGCAATCAAACGCCGTGAAGGTCTTGATGTCCGCGACGATGCCCGCACCACCCGACGGGTCAAATCCAGCGATGGTCAAGGCTACAGGCGGCGGCATGTTTGTTTCATGAGAAGCCATAAGTATTTTGGAGCACCTGACAAAACCGAAGCATCAAGATAGCTCAGGAAGAACTAGACAGGATTAACAAGATAGACAGGATAAAAAGAAGAAATATCAAAGTCCTTTGACCTGCCTTGTCTTCTTAATCTTGCTAATCCTGTTAATCCTGTCTAGTTCTTCTCTCCTCTAAAATCATACGGTGGCGCGTCTGGTCGTAAATCACCTTTTTGAACCGGCGGAGCAGGTTCGCTCCGATGACGCCTGCGCCGATGTCACCTGTGTTTGCGCCTTGCGATGCCGTCGAGAAGTAGACAACCGGGTTCTGAATAATCAAGCGCCCTAGACGGAGGTTCGTCGCTTTACCGATGCGAACTCCGCTCGTTCCTCCGATTCCTTCCACGGCGGCTTCCGTCGTCTGCTGGGTCGAATCGAGCAGCTTGCGCTTTCTCACGAACGGGCTGTAGAACTCCAGGTCTGGTCCTCCACCCCCGCTATCAATCGCAAACATACCTGTCAGGGGAGCAAGCCCCGGCAGCACAACCCGGACGCGAACGTGCGGGTTATTATCCATCATCCTCACCGGAATAATCTCACCACGCCCGCGATAAAGATAACCTCTCGGGCGATACAAAGTCATGACACGAGCTTCATAATCAATCTCCACGACAAATTGGCTGATGAAATCGTAGCCGAGAAGCCCGACAATCGCCGGGCCTGAAGCGGAAGAAAGCTCCAGCGGTAGGACGCCGATTTCTCCTAAAACAAACTTGACGCCCGAGAGATTGAACGAAACATTCTTCACCAGAGCAAAATCAACCGGTGTTTCTCCGCTCCCCGCGGCCTGCCCTTCGGCACGAAGTTTAAGATTCAGCGCCGCCGCCTGACGCTGGCTGATGAGCGTTTGCTCGTTTCCGCTATCAAGCCCAAACCACAGTGGCTTAGAGCCATTGACACTCACACGAACTAAAACGTGGCCGCCGTCAGTCAGTTCAAAAGGAATTCTTGAAGGACGTTGATCTTTAGCGGACCGCGAGGCTGGCGGCGATTTAATCACCCGTGCGCTGCCGGACAAGGGAGAGATGAGTAACAGGGCAGAGATGGTGGGCACAAGCAAACGAAAGAAAAATCTACCATGAGATTTCATCGCGCAGTCCTCCACATCAGATTGTCAGTACACCCTACCTTAGACACCGGGGAACGGCCATTTACCCATTAAATTTATGCAGCGTCGGACGAGTCGGCAGCGGCTCTCCGTTTCATCTACCCATTAAAGCTTTTATCGCGGATCGCTCTGACTGTGGCATTTAAATCAACTGATTCGCTAAAGAGGCGAATCGCGGCGATGCCGCTTGCGCCTGCGTGCGAGATTTGCGATACGTTGTCGAGAGCGACGCCTCCAAGCGCAAGCAGCGGAAAGGGAGAAAGTGTCTGCGCGGCTTCGCGCAAAGACTCTACACCGACGGGCGGGCCGTAAGCGTTTTTTGACGGAGTATCGAAGACGGGGCCGAAGACCGCAAAGTCTGCGCCGCCATCTCGCGCGGCTCGCGCTTCCGGGAGTGTGTGCGTGGAAACGCCTATCAGGAAGTCGGGTCCGAAGGCGCGGCGAATGACTGAGGCTTCAAGGGAACGCGCGGTGAGATGGCAGCCGTCTGCGCGTGCGGCGCGGGCGATGTCTGCGCGCTCGTTGATGAGAAGTCGCGTGTTTGTGCCTCGCGTTACGTCTACCGCGCGGGCGGTCAGTTCATAAAGCGTGCGTGTGTTGAGATTCTTTTCGCGGAGTTGAATGAGAGGGATGTTTGCCCGGCAGCCCGCGCGGACGAGCGCGAGCACGTTCTGGAAATCTTCGCTACTCGGAGTGCTGGCGTGTGTCGTCGCGCCGCTTGTAATCAGGTAGATAATCGGCTTTGGCAGGTTGAGCGGCATTGGTGGCTTGCGTTGTGGGCTTAACGGGGACGCCTTCGAGCGCGCGCACAGTTTGACGGAAATGCGTGATTTCCCAAACGGCGATGCCTAGATTCAAGAGTCCCAGCCCCGTCACCGCGCCGCGTATCCAGCCCGACGAGACGGCGTGCTGCAAACCCTGTATGCCCGTCTTCTGCGCCGCATAGAGCAGGAAAAAGTTGTCGCCCCAATCCGAGAGGCCGAACGGCGCATACCAGGGCAACAGCGTGAGCACGATGCCGACTTCGAGGCACAGAACAATGTAGAAGATAACGCTGAGCTTGGCTGCCATACGAGTGAATGGTAAATGGTCAATGGTAAATGGTCAAATGTACGATGGGCTTTCTCCCATTCATCATCCACCATTTGCTATTGACTGGCCTTCTGCTCCTGAAGATCGCGCAGCTTCTCGGCGACGCCCCTGTAGGAGATGCTGATGCCGTAGACTTCACTGAAAACGTCTATGGCTTTGTCCAGCTCGCCCAGTTGTTCGTAAGACGTGCCGAGGTCGTAGCGCAATGCCTGATACTCGTCTTCCGTGTGGCCGGGCGCTTCCAGACCCTTCTTGAACCACATGACGGCGAGGCGCGGCATACCCTTGCTCATAAAACAGTGGCCGAGCATGTTGCAGCATTGCAGGTAGCGCGGCGTGCCGTCTCGCGGCGAAGTCATGGCGGCGGCGGCCTGAAACTGTTCGACCGCTTCGTCCAGAAGCTCCATCTCTTTGTAGGCGATGCCGAGATTGTAATGCGTTTCGTAATCGCCGTCGGCAGAGGGCGACTCTTCTTCCTCAGCCGCCGTGCGAAACTCGTCGAAGATGGCCGCCAGTCCCGCATCAATCCCCGGCTTCGGTTGATCGGTTGCAGGCGCGGGCGCAGGCGGCGCGGTTGCGGGCGGCTCAGGTGCGGGCGGTGCAGCTTGCACCTCTGCAAAAATCTCGTCCACCTCTACGCTGCTGGCTTCAACCACAGGGACTTCTTCGGCAACGTCATATTGCGTGAAGCTCTCGAACTCTACCGTCTCGGATGGTTGAGCAATGGCAGTCGCAGGCGACGCCGGTTGGCCCAGCTTCGCGCGGCGCGACTCAATCTCTGCGTGCGTGCCGAACTGGCGTTCGAGCATGTCGAGCGTGTCGGCGGCGATGTCCATGTAGCCCTGCGCGAGATAGAAATCAACGCTGTCGAGTTCCTGTTTGAGCAGAGCGTCGCGGCGCGGATCGGCCTCGCCTGAAGAAAGGGGCGCTGCGCTGGTGGCAGCAGCGGGAGGCTGTTGCCCTGTCGCGCCTCCGAAATCAAACTCCTGAAAACTGCCGGGCGCAGAATCAACCTGCGTCGCGTCCATGTCAGCGGGCATGCCCTTAGCGCCCGCCGGATTCCAGTCTTCGTTCAGATCGGCAAACGAGGCAGCCGGGTCAGGTGCTGGCGGCTCGACCGCGTTGAACTCAAACTCTGTGACCTCCTCGGTCGACGGCAAGTCCATAGCGGAGGCCGTCGAGGATTCTTCATGAATCAGCGCGAAGCTCTCGAATGACGGAACCTCTTCCGGTTCAGGCTCAGGCGCGGTTTCTTCCGCAGCCTGCTCCGCCGACCCGTAGCCCAGAGCGTGCAGCCGCGCAAGGTGGCGCTGGTCCGGCGCAAACTGCGCGAGTTGCTGCAAAGCCGAGCGTTCGACTTCGGGCAGCCCGGCGGCTTCAGCCGCTTCCGCCAGACGTTCGAGCGCCTGACGCTGCTTTTCATCCTCGCGCTGCCACGCGTAGAAACGAACGAGCAGGCGCAACGCTTCCACATGATCGGGGTCGCGCGCCAGCACTTCGTTCAGCAACTCCATCAATCTGTTTTCTTCGCGCCCGGAGAGCATCTGTTCCGTGATGCTGGAGAGCACACGAACGGCGTCGTCCACCGCGCCTGCGCTCAGGTGAAGCCGGGCTACGTCAACAAAACGCAAGTAGTGCGACGTTTCGCGTGTGACGAGCGTGGTGACGGTGCGCTCGGCAGCGGTAGCATCTTCCGCCGCGAGGTATGCGTCCGCGAGCATCGAAAGCAACTCGACATCATCGGGTTGCACATGGAGCGCACGCTCTAAGACTTCTGCGGCCTCATCGGGCGAGCCGAGCGCAACCTGAGCCTTGAGAAACCCGCTCAGGGCCATGTAATCCTGCGGGCGGAGGTCGAGCGAAGAGGTGTAGGCTTCGGCAGCGCGCTCGTATGAGCCGCGAGCGAGAAGTTGCGTGCCCGCTTCTCTGAAGGCTTCAGCCGCCTCGTCGGGCATTCCTTCGCGCATGTAGCCTTGCGCCAGCTTGATGCGCGTCTCCGTATTATGCGGCTCAAGGTCTGCAACCTTGCGTAAGATTTCGAGAGCTTTGCGCGATTGCCCGTCACGCAGCCACGCCTCGGCGATAATCATGTACTGGGCGCGAGCATCAACGACGAGTCCCTGCGATTCGTACAGCACGGCGAGCTTGTTGGCGATTTCGGGGCTGCGCGGATTGAGGCGGTCTATCTTCTTGTACATCGCGATGGCTTTGCTCTGAAAGCCCTCTTCGCGGTAATGTTCGGCGATGCGTAAGAAGCACTGAATGGCCTGCTGCTTGTCGTTCTGGCGAACGTAGAGGTCGCCGAGCATGTTGAGAGCGGTGAAATCCCCGGTATCATGCTCGACTATCTGCCGATATTCTTTGATGGCTGCCGGAATTTTGCCCTGGGCAAGAAACTTCTCAGCCGCACGCACAACCTTTGCTTTATCGAAGGCCATTCTTGAATCTTCTAGTCGGTCTCAATCAAGATTGCGGGATTAAACCATGAGCGGCGAGCGGCGCTATTCTTGGCGCTGTTCGGGTAAACTCGACCGGCAACATACCTGACGCTCTCTCCGATAAAGCGTCAGACAGGTACGCTAACACGCATAAATACTGAGTGTCAACGCTTCGTTTTTTCATAGTTTAGCAGAGTTTTCAGAGTTAATTTTCAGTTGTAGCTTGAACTTAAATCGCCCGACCGTCAACGAGAGAAAGCCCGCACAGCCGAGCGCGGACACAAAGAAAGCGCCCGCCGCACGCCTCGCGGAGCGGGTGGCGCTCTCGGGCTTTGTCCTCTATGCCATCTTCGCGCCGCATTCAATCGCGGGCGCGGAGATCGCGCTCGTGCTGGTCGGGCTTGGCTGGCTGGCGCGTCTGCTGATTACGCGACGAACCTACGTCAAGCGGAGCGCGCTTGACGTTCCTATCCTGCTTTTTCTGGGCTGGACTATTCTTTCAGCCGTCTTCTCGGCAGAGCCGCGCATCAGTTTGCCAAAGCTGCAATCAATCGCGGTCGTGCTTCTCTTCTATTTCACGCAATCAATTCTGACCAGACGGACAGCCCTACTGATTGCCGTCCTGATGATTGCTTCGGGCGTGGCCGGAGTCGCGGGAAGCGTCTTTGATCTGGCGCGCGGGCGCGGCGTGATGATTGAAGAACTGTCAGCGGAGAGTCCTTTTCACGAACTGCAAATGGGAACAGGTGACGCCGTGTGGCGCGTGGAGGGCAGGCGTATCCGCTCGGTCGAGGAGATTGACGAAGCGATCAGGCAAAAGCGGGCGGGAGAACGCTTGCCTGTCAGCATCATCAAGCAGGGCGAGCATGACGAGCGTCCGGGTTTCATCGTCACGGATGAGATGAAAGCGCGCAGAGCGCCATCCGGCATCAAAAGCAACGGCCCGACGCATCGCTTTCGCGCTTCCGCCTGGACACGCCACTACGAAACATTCTCCGAGACGCTGCAAATTCTGGCTCAACTCGCTCTCGGATTAGCGCTCGCGCATCTTCAGCGTGGCAACTCGCGCCGTAAATTTATCTACCTGGCGCTCGCCGCAACCGCGCTACTCACCATCGGCATTGCGCTCGCGGCGATGCGAACGGTGCTGGTTGCGCTCAGTATCGGCGCTGCCGTCATCACACTACGCATGGCGCGCGGTCGGGCGCGCTTAATCGTCGCCGCAGTTATCGTGCTGGCGCTCGCTCTTGGCGCGCTTGCTATCTGGCGCACGCGCACTACAGGGGCGCTCACCCTTGAAGATCACAGCGCGTCCCTGCGTTGGAACGTCGCGCGCGTCGGGCTTTCAAGAATCAGGCAGCATCCGGTCTTCGGTCACGGGATGGACGCGGTGAAGAATCATTGGACGGAGTGGGGCTTTCCCGGCACGGATATGATTCACCTGCACTCCACGCCTTTGCAGATAGCATTTGACAGAGGTCTCCCGGCGCTGCTCTTCTGGCTCTGGCTGATGGCGGCGTGCTGGCTGATGGCCGCGCGCGCGGAGAAGTTGTTTCGTGATTTCACGGACGTGAACCGTCACGGCCTGCTGCTCGGCGCAACCGGAGCTATCGCGGGGTTCTTCGCCAGCTCACTCGTCAACTACAACTTCGGCGATGCAGAAGTCGCGCTCGTCTTCTGGTGGTTGATAGGCATAGTTGTCGTGCTGTCAACACGTGAGGAGCGAAATCTTTAGAGAGTCTCCTTTCGTCCCTGGTAATTTTTAATGCAGAGGACTCTGCGTTTAAGAAACTCTTTTTCCCTGCCATCAAGTGAACTCAGACTAAAGAGTTTCTCTCATCAAATTACGTCTGCAAAGTTTTTCCGCGTTCGGGCAAACCACCAGTAGCCGAAGATAAAGACGATGAGGGCGAAGCCTGTGAAGTAGGCTAGCCCGCTCCAGTCGGGCGCCCGGCCTTCGAGCATGATGTTGCGGTAGCTCCTGATGAGATGCGTGAAAGGGTTGGCGTTGATGAACGGAAGGAAGCGGGGCGGCACGATTGACTCCGGGTAGATAATCGGTGTCAGGTACATCCAGACCATCAGGAGCAGCGCGATTCCCTGCACGATGTCGCGCAGGAAAACGCCCAGGCTTGCGACGAGCCACGCCGCGCCGAATGTGACGAGAAGCTGCGGCACAATCAGGAGGGGCAGCCACAAGATGGTCGGGTGAACGGTGCGTTGAATGATGAGCGCCAGCACGAGCAGCGCGATTGTCCCGAACAACTGGTTGGCGAGCGAGGCGAGCGTCTGCGCGACCGGCAGGATTTCGAGCGGGAAGACGACGCGCTTGACCAGATTCGCCTGCGAGACGATCTTCTGCGACGACAACTGAACAGCTTCCTGAAACGCAGTCCAGGGCAGCACCCCGCAGAAAAGATAGAGCGCGAATTCCCAGCCGCTGCCGCTCACGCCAAACCGCGCGCCGAAGATTCCGGCGAAGATCAAAGTAAACGTCGCAATCGTCACCACAGGCGTCAGGACAGCCCAAAGGATGCCCAGCACAGAGCCTTTATAGCGCGCAGCAACTTCACGCCGGACAAGCGAGCCAATCAAATCGAAGCGGCGCGGCAATTCCCAAAGCGGACGCCACACCGCCCTGCGCGCTGTTTGAGCCGAAATCATGGCGGAAGTATACCAGTGGTCAGTGGTCGGTGGTCAGTGGTCAGTTAAAAGAAAAAGCACAGCGCCTATCGCGTGTTCTTAACTGACCACCGACCACTGACCACTGGCCGCTTGCTTTGCATGGGTCTTTCCCTGATTATTCATCGCTGATTATGGAGACAGAGAAGCAGGGAGAGCGCACAGGGCTTTCCGACATCAAACTTGGAATCGTCTGCCCGATGGCGAATGAGGAAACGGCTGCCGTCCCGTTTGTTAACGCTGTCTTAGAACAGTGTCTGCCGCGCGGGTTTAAGTCGATCGCTTTTTTCGTCGTGCTGGATCGCGTCAGCCATGATGGAACGCGCGGACTGCTTGAGGAACTGGCAAGAGAGCGACCTGAGCTTCAAGTCGTCTGGTCGCCGGAGAACCGGAGCGTGGTTGATGCTTACGTTCGCGGCTACCGCGAGGCTTTCAACGCCGGGTGCGATTGGATTCTGGAGATTGACGCCGGGTTTAGCCACCAGCCGTCAGACATCCCGCAGTTTTTTGACAAGATGCTCGCGGGCTACGACTGCGTGTTCGGCAGCCGCTTCTGCGCCGGGGGCACGGTCTCCGATAGCTCTACGAAGAGAGAGTTCATCAGTCGCGGCGGAACTATTCTGGCGAATCTACTGCTCGGCACGAAGCTCAAAGACATGACGAGCGGCTTTGAGATGTTCACGCGCACCGCTCTACAGCAGATTCTGACGCGTGGAATAAAATCTCGCGGCCCGTTTTTCCAGACCGAGATCAAAGCCTATTGCCGCAATTTGCGAATCGCGGAAGTCCCGATTCAATATCGCGCCGCCAGCCACAATGTCGGCAATCAGGCTCTCAAGGATTCTTTCAGCAATCTGTGGCGATTGTTTCGCCTTCGATTGCAAGGCCAACTCTAAAGCTGTAGGACAAATCCATTTTATTCCGATGAAAGATAAGACCGCCCTGATTGTGACTTCAATCGCGCCGCCCAACGCGGTGTTGCGAACACTAGCGCAAGGATGCCTTGAGCATGACATAGACTTCATTGTCATCGGCGATGTTGCCAGCCCGCCCGACTTCAAGCTCGAAGGCTGCCGCTTCTACGGCCTCGCGGAGCAACGCGAGCTTGGACTGCGTTTCGCCGAAAAATGCCCGACCAAACATTACGCGCGAAAGAATATCGGCTATCTGCTGGCGATGCGCGATGGCGTGTCCGTGATTATCGAGACCGACGACGACAATCATCCCCACCCGGAGTTCTGGGAAGAACGCAGCCGTCCTCAAGCTGTCAAGGCAGTCTCAAACGCTGGCTGGGTCAATGTCTATCGCTACTTCACTGACGCGAACATCTGGCCTCGCGGTCTGCCGCTCGACCGGATACTGACGGACATCCCGGCCTTTGAATCGCTCGCCCAAAGGGAGATTGATTGCCCGATTCAGCAGGGTTTGGCAAACGAGAATCCCGACGTTGATGCTATCTATCGCCTTGCGTTGCCGCTGCCGCAATCTTTCAGGAAAGACCGGCGCGTGGCGTTAGGCACGGGGGCTTGGTCTCCGTTCAATAGCCAGAACACGACGTGGTGGCGCGAGGCTTTCCCGCTGCTTTACCTGCCCGCTTACTGCTCCTTTCGGATGACGGACATCTGGCGCAGTTTCATCGCTCAGCGCATCAGTTGGGCTAACGATTGGGGAATTCTCTACCACGAGCCGACCGTCTGGCAGGAGCGCAACGAGCATAACCTGATGCGCGATTTTCGTGATGAAGTGCCCGGCTATCTGAACAACAGCGCCATCTCAGAAGCACTCGACAAACTTTCGCTCCCTTCGGGTGTGGATAAGATTAACGACAACCTGCTGAGTTGCTACGAAGAGCTAATCAGGATGGAGTTGATCGGACGTGAGGAACTCGATTTAGTTAAAGCGTGGATTTCAGACCTTGAGGAAACTTCTAAGAGTGCTGGCGCGTAAAATGTAGCTCATTGATTTTCGCGTCGGCTCTCTAAGGAGTTCAACATGGAAACCTCAATCCAGAAGCTCGTCGCCATCTCTTATCTCGTCATCGGCCTTTCTCACATCGTTCAACCGCGCGTCTGGACGCAGTTCTTCATCCTGTTTCGTGACAAGGGCGAGGTGGGCAGCTTCTTGAGCGCCCTGCTGCATTTTCCGATGGGCGTCTTGATCGTGTCGTTTCATAACGTGTGGCATGGAATCCCTTTGATAGTCACCATTATGGGCTGGGGTTTGGTGATCAAAGGTCTCATCTACTTAACCTATCCGAAACACGGGATGAGAGTGCTGGCGCGTGTCTCGCTTGAGAGGTCATGGGAGTTCGTCGTGGCCGGTGTGATGGCCGTCGTGCTCGGCGGAGTGATCATGTATCCGTTGCTCGGCAAGTGGTAAGCAGACGTAGGAGAAATTCTCAATTCAGTCATTTCGATTGTCCCTACGGGACAGCAGGCGGACTTTCCCTCGCTTGCGGCGTCGGCAGAATCCCCGCCAGAAACTGCGGCTGACTCCAATCCCACAGTCGCTCTGGATGCTGGTCTATCTCAAGCGGCCTCATATTCCAGAGCCACGTCGCGTGTGATGCCGCGCCGCGAGTGTTGATAAAGGCGCTCATCAGCAAAAGCAACGCGCCGCAGGCGAGTTGCACACGCCAATCTGAGCGCGTTGAACCCGAAGCCGCTTGCTCCCGCCAATTCAGCATTGCTCTGATTCCCAAAATACCAAGCAACACAAACCACGGAACCAGCCCCGTCGTGAAACGCGGCCCGAAGCTATGCCCGCCCCACCAGTGAGAGAAGCTGGAAATTACCACGAGATGCCCTGCGATGATGGCGAGCGACATCCACACGAGCCGTTGATGAACAAGATGCCGACGATAGCGCGCCAGTAGATATGCCACAAAGAGAAGCGCCGGGACATAGACCAGCAGACCGCGCGACGGGCTGATGAGATTTCCCGCCAGCGCCTCCCAGAAAGTGTCGAACTGCAAACGGCTGGCGCGATAATAGTTGGGCAGAAGTTGGCCGAAGTGCGACCATGAATAAAGGACGAACACACCTAACCACGCCGCACCCGTCGCGGCAAACGCGAGAAACAACCGGCGATGATAGATAAAGAGATAAACCGTAATGGCTAAGATGTGTACGCTGAAAGTCGGGCGCACAAAATACATCCAGGAAAGCAACGTTGCCAGCAAGACAGGATTGAAACGGCGCTTGCCGGTTTCGCTTCGGAGTAATAGAAAGATGACCACGCCGAGCAGCAGGATTCCCCACGTCTCCGACCATAAAGCTCTCGACGCGGTGCTGTAGACCTGAGTTCCGAGCGCGCCGCCAAAGGCAACGATGACGCTCCAATTAACTGAAAGCAGCAACCGCGCCGTATAAAAAAAGATGACGGCGAGCAGAGCCATCAACAATGCTGCCAGCCCTGCTTCAATCACGACTTCGCCCCGGCGGTCGTAAGTCCCGTCCGCGTTGGCGGCAGAAATCCCGAAGAGATTGAAGACGGCCACAAACGGCGTGGAGAGGATGGAACTGCCGGGCGGCAGGTGATAGTAGAGATGACCGCCTGTTACTTCCAGTTGATAGACAGGCCCATTCTTGAAGTAGTATCCGTGCCACACAGGTTCGTGGCGCGGGAGCGCATAGGCATCCAGCGTGAAACTACGGTGGCTGAGCAGGCTTTGGCTGAGCAGCATCGAATATTCCGAATCAGCCACCTGATGAATGCGCGAGAAGAGGAAGATGGAAAGCGTTAGAACGAAGACGACCGCGCCCGCGATGGTCGTCGAGCTTAATCTTCTGACAAGGCTGCGTCGGTCTTTAGTCATTTTCGATGTGACAACGATGAAGGAAGGATGATACCAGAAAGATGGCTGCGCGCTTGTCACCCGTCGCCCGTCTAAGGTAGGTTTTAGTTTATGGCAACGGCATTGCGCGTCGAGAATGTTTCCAAGCAGTATCGCATCTACGAGCATCCGGGCGACCGCCTGAAAGAGTCTCTGACGCGCGGGCGCTGGAAGCGTCATCGCGAGTTCTGGGCTTTGCGCGATGTCAGCTTTGAACTCGAAGCGGGAACGACGACGGGTATCATCGGCCCGAACGGTTCAGGCAAATCAACACTGCTTCAGATCATCACGGGCACGCTCGAACCCACGCACGGCCATGTCTATCACGAAGGGCGCGTGGCCGCGTTGCTGGAATTGGGTGCGGGCTTCAATCCTGAGTTCACGGGGCTGGAGAACATCTACCTGAACGCCGCGCTGATGGGTTTTTCAAAAAGCGAAACCGAAGAGCGCCTGCCGGAGATTATGCGCTTCGCAGAGATCGGTGACTTCCTGAGCCAGCCCGTCAAGACCTATTCGAGCGGCATGTATATCCGCCTCGCCTTTGCCATCGCCGTCAGCGCCGACCCGGAAATTTTAATCGTAGACGAGGCGCTCTCGGTCGGCGACACCGTTTTCCAGCATCGCTGCCTGCGCCGCATTAAGGAGATGCAGCAAAACGGCGCGACCATTCTCTTCGTCTCGCACGACCCGCACGCCGTCCGCGCGCTCTGCTCCCGCGCCGTTCTGCTCAACGGCGGACGAATGGAGGCGGACGGCGACCCGACCGACGTGCTCAACCGTTACCGGGAACTTATCATGTCGCGCGAAGCGGCTTACAAGGCGTCGATTCCCGCCGCTCCTGAGCAAGACGAATATGAAGAAGACATCTCGTTGATGGATGACCCCGCAGAGCCGCTCAGCTACTCGTATCGTCACGGCGACGGAAGCGCAGAGATTCTGAGTGTTGAATTGATGGACGCGGCGCGCCGTGTGGTTGACCTTGTCGAGACGGGCGAGCCGGTGATAGTGCGCGTTCGCGCTCAACTAAACAGCGATATTGAGAATCCCGTCTGCGGCTTTCTGATTCGCAACCGTCATGGCATTCATGTCTATGGAACAAACACGGAGATTCAACAGGCGGACTTCGGCTACGTCAGAAGCGGCCAGATTATCGAAGCCGTGTTCTCTTTCAACTGCTGGCTGGGCGCTGGTGAGTTCTCCATCACGGTGGCCGTTCACAGCGCCGGAGCTATTAGTTTCGACTGGATTGACGATGTTGTCTTCTTTCGCGTGATGAGCGCCTTTCCGATGGAGGGCGTCGCTAATCTCAATGCCAGCGTGGCGACGCGGCGGTTGAGCTTGCGCGCTGACCGCGCAGGTGCAAATTTGTAAAATATCAATGATTGAAACCACTGATTCCGAAATTGATGTCGAGCAGTTGATGAAGGAGATACGCGAGGCCGTAGCTTTACGCGAGGCTGAGGGGCAAGGGTCCCTGATCGGTGCGTCTCTGGAGTTGTCCGATTTTTTCGCGACCATTGAAGAGACGACAGACGAAGAGGCTGCACAAACCGAGCAGGGCAAAGACGCCGAACAGGTTGAACTGCTCCCCCTCAAACTCCAACCTCAGTTCGTTCCTCATGAAGACGATCATTATCACATCAATGACCTGCTGAAATACCACGACCACATCTTTGTCTGGAACGCCTACCGCGCGATTCTGAAGCGCGAGCCGGATGAAACGGGGCTGACGCAGTTTCTCAGGCAGTTGCGTAGCGGACGCTTCAATAAAATAGATATTCTGGCGAGCCTGCGCTTTTCACCCGAAGGCCAGGCCCGCAACGTTCAGCTTGACGGACTGCCGCGACGCCCCCTGCTCAGGCGGCTGTATCGCGTTCCGGTTTTCGGCTACCTGTTAGAGACGATGGTCGCGGTGGCGCGTCTGCCCAGGATGCTACGCAGCCAGCGGCAGTTTGAAAATCACACTCTGGCGCAACAGGAATTGTTGGCCGCTCACGTCAATCAACTGAGCGACACCGTTTTTCAAGTCATAGATTCTTATTCGCGAGAACTGGAGCGGGGACTGTCGGAAGTTTCTGAAGTTTCATCAAAAGTATCTGAAGAACAGAGGACGCTCGCCAAGCTGCAACACCAGCAGGTCGCAGGGCTGTTTCTTGAACAGCGAGAGATAGTCGAGCGGTTGAGGAAGCTGGAAGAGGAATTGAACGCTCGTCTGGCAAGCCTGCAAGGGGCGGCAGGAAGCAACCTGTCGCTGCCTCCTCAGACCGCTGACGAGAAAACTTCGGAGGATGAAAAGCGCGCCCGCATGGATGAATTCTTCGCTTCGTTTGCGGATGAGTTTCGCGGGCGTCGTGAAGAGATTAAAGAAGGCTTCAATTTTTATCTGCCGCTGCTGAAAGCGGCGGGAATCGAAAACAATATTCTGGACATCGGCTGCGGGCGCGGCGAGTGGCTTGAGTTATTGAAGGAGGAAGGCTTCGAGGGACGCGGCGTCGAGATCAATCGGGTGCTGGCCGAGCAGTTGCGGAGCCGTGGGCTTGAAGTGGTGGAAGAAAACGCGCTTCCCTATCTGCGCGGTCTCCCTGATGGAAGTCTGGAAGCCGTGACGGGCTTTCATTTCATCGAGCATCTTTCGTTTGAAACGTTGATTGAAGTGCTGGACGAGATAGCCAGAACCCTGCGTCCCGGCGGGTTAGTCATCTTCGAGACGCCGAACCCGAAGAATCTGGTGGTCGGAGCATGTAACTTTTATTCCGACCCGACGCACGTCAAGCCGTTGTTTCCAGAAACCGTTCGCTTCATCCTCAACAATCGCGGCTTCTCGGACGTGCAAATCGAATATGTCAATCCGGTCGGCGGCAGTCCTTTCAAAGATGAAAGCGAAGGCTCTTCTGCGCTCGACAGTTGGTTCTACAGCCCGCGCGACTTTGCCGTGATTGGTCGGAGAGCTTGAACGTCTTTTTAATAGTTGCTAATCCCTGAAAACGATTCACCTGTGTCAGATCTTCCTCTTCATCGCGTTGCTATCCTGACTTCCCACTTTTCGACGGGCGATGCCGTCAGCAATGACGTGGTGGGAATGTACGACGCTTTTGCGAGTCATGGCTATGAGGCGCGGATGTATGCGGGAAGCCATGACCCGAGCGAGGCGGAGATTTTTCCTGTCAACGAAATCCGGCACTTTCTCAAAGACCCGGCAGACCTGATGATCTATCACTACTCAATCGAGTGGGGTCCCGGCCTTGAGTTGCTGCGAGATTTGGAATGCCGGACGGCAATCAAGTATCACAACGTCACGCCGCCCGAATTCTTCGTCGGCGTGAGCCAGTGGCACGAGGAGAAGTGTCGTATCGGACGAGCAGAGCTTAAGACACTCGCGCACGCCAACTGCGACGTTTATCTCTCCGACTCTGAATACAACCGGCAGGACTTATTAAATGAAGGCGTCGCCCCGGAAAAATGTTTCGTCGTCCCACCCTTTCATCACATTGATCGTCTTCACGCACTAGAAGCTGATTTAGAGGTGCTGGATGATTACAGAGACGGCAAGACTAATATTCTGATGGTCGGTCGGGTTGCGCCGAACAAGGGACACCCGGCGTTAATCGAAGCCTTCGCCGTTTATCATCACGATTACAACCGCGACAGTCGCCTGCTCGTCATCGGCAAGGAAGAAGAGGCTTTCAAGCGCTATTCAAAACGGCTGCGTGAGACAACCGCTTTCCTGCTGATGAACGATTCCGTACTGTTTACCGGCGAGGCTTCCGATAGCGCGCTCAAGGCTTATTATCTTTTAGCCAGCGTCTTTGCGATTGCCAGCGAGCATGAAGGTTTCTGTGTGCCGATTATTGAAGCGATGTCAATGAAAGTGCCAGTGGTGGCTTACGCTTCGTCGGCAGTTCCCGCCACAGTCGGCGGCGCTGGATTAGTCCTCGACGAGCGCAGCCCTTACCTGATGGCTGAAGCCATTGATCGCCTCGTCCGCGACGAATCGCTGAACATCGCGCTTGGGATGAAAGGCTGGCAACGCTATCAGCAGCAGTTCACGAATGAGCAGATAGAGATGGAACTGTTCCGCAGCCTTGAGCAAGCTGGAATAAAGAGATGACCCGAATCGCAATCTTAACGCCGAGCATCACGACGAACGATGCCGTTAGCAACGATGTCTTCGGGATGACGGACGTTCTCAGGCAACTCGGGCATGAGACGCGGATTTATGCCGAAGGATGGAGTTTCGATAAACCCAAAATCTGGCCTGCTCCGAAAATAGGCGGCTTCCTCAAGCATCCTTCCGCCCTCTTAATCTATCACTATTCCAGAGGCTGGGACTTCGGCTTGAATCTGCTCCACGAGCTAAAGTGCCGGAAGGTGGTCAGGTATCACAACGTCACGCCGCCCGAATTCGCCGTCAGATTCAGCAAAGATTACGCGAGGATGTGCCTTGAAGGACGCAACCAACTGCCTTTCATAGCCCGCTCAGGCTGTGATCTCTTCATGTCTGCCTCCGCATACAACGAAGATGAGCTATTGCAGGGGGGCGCACCCATTTCAAAAAGCTCTGTCGTCCCGCCTTTTCATCACATTGACCGTCTCAAAGCAATCGAAGCTGACCGGAATATTTTAGACGCCTACGGGGACGGCAAGACTAATATTCTGATGGTCGGTCGGGTTGCGCCGAACAAGGGACACCCGATGCTGATTGAAGCCTTCGCCGCTTATCATCACGACTATAATCCGCAGAGCCGTCTCATCATCGTCGGCAAGGGCGAGACGCGGTTGAATGCCTACAACAGATTGCTGCATGAACTCGTCAAGCGCCTGAAGCTTCAGGAAGCTGTCATCTTCGCCGGAGAAGTTTCCGACAGCGCGCTCAAGGCTTTCTACATGGCGGCGCACGTCTTTATGATTACGAGCGAGCACGAAGGTTTTTGTGTCCCGCTCGTGGAAGCCATGTCTATGAAAGTGCCGATTGTGGCTTACGGCTCGTCGGCCATCCCCGGCACAATTGATGGAGCGGGTCTGGTCTGGAAAGAGAGAAACCCTTATCTCTTTGCCGAGTCCGTCAACAAGGTGGTTAAAGATAAAGGCATCAGTACAGCCCTGGGACAGATGGGACTCCGCCGCTACGAACAACATTTTACGAACGAGAGAATCAGGACGCAGTTCTTGAGCGCCGCCGGTCAGTTCTTATGAGGAAAATCGCCATCGTCGTACAGCGTTGCCACCAGAGCGTCGTCGGTGGCTCCGAAGCTCTCGCCTGGCAATATGCCACGCTGTTGCGGGACACATACGAGGTTGACGTGCTGACGACGACCGCCGTTGACGCGGCCTACTGGTCGAATGTCCTGCCCGAAGGCTTGGAGATTCGTGATGGCATCAACATCCATCGCTTCCACGTTGACATCGGCTACAGCGAGTACAGGACAGAGCTTTGGACGCGAATGATGCAGGACTTCGGGAAGTTCAATGCCGGGACTCAGCGTGCGCCGGACGGTGGAACAAAACATATCCCGTGGAGCATTCCGCTTCAGGAAGAACTCATCCGGCGCATCGGTCCTTACTCCGCATCACTCGTCAAATTCCTGCGCCACAACTGGTCTAAATATCGAACCGTTATTTTCATCACCTACCTTTACCCGACGGCCTACTTCGGGCTGACGGAAGTTCAGCGAGGATACGCGCTGTTTGCGCCGACGCTGCACAATGAACAACCCGCTTATCTGTCCGTCTATAAACATGCTGCCCGCCGCGCGCATTCTTTAATCTGGCTCACCGAAGCCGAGCAACGACTGGGATATTTTCTCTGGGGAGAATTGCCGGGGCGCGTCGTCGGCATGGCGATAGATGCACACTTGCGCGAGCCTGCCCGGCGCGACGAACCATTTTTGCTCTACAGTGGGCGGATTGATCCGAACAAAGGTTGTAACGAACTGTTCGACTATTTCATCCGGTTCAAAGAGCAGCACCCGTCTCCACTGCGTCTGGTCTTAACGGGCAAAGATGACATTCCTGTGCCAGATCACCCGGACGTAGAGTTTCGCGGGTTCGTTTCGGCTGAAGAAAAGTTTAGCCTGATGGCAGGCGCAACCGCCTACGTGATGCCATCTGGCAAGGAGAGTTTCAGCATCGTGACGCTGGAGGCGATGGCGCAACGCACTCCCGCGCTGGTGACGAGCGCCTCCGATGTGCTGGCCAACCACGTCAAGCAAAGCGGCGGCGGTAGAATCTATCAGGACTACGCAAGCTTTGCGGAACAACTTAGCCAACTGCTGTCGGATGAGCGGGCGCGCTCGCGGATGGGCGAAGCAGGTCGTGCCTACGTCATTTCCAGATACACCTCTGAGCGTATCCGGCAATCGCTCGTCGAAGCGGTGGAATCCTGCCCTGACCCTGAAGGAAACGACAAGGTTATCGTCGCGCCTAAATTCTCCGCGACCGCCAGCCCTCTTTCACCTGAAAAGCAAAGGAAGCCGGGAGCGCTGCAAGCAGATAGGTTGTCTTCCTCTCCGCCGCTGCCTTTGCCTGCGGGTTGGGGGGAAGATGAATTGCGCGCCCTCATCGGTTCGGTGCGGGTCGAAGATGCGCCGGATGAAGAGATGAAGATGTACGTCGAGGCGGATTTCAAACGCTTCGTTTATACTCTCGGACTCGTTCCCGAACGCTCCGGGCAAAGCGTGCTTGAGCTTGGCGCAAATCCTTATTTCACGACCACGCTTCTTTATAAGTTCAGAGAAGCGGATTTGCATCTGGCAAATTTTTTCAGCCAGTCGGAGCGCGAAGGTAGCCAGAGAGTCATGATTCGCCAGACCGGCGAGACGATAGAATACGCCTACAAGCAGTTTAATATTGAAGACGAGACTTTTCCTTACGCGGACGACACCTTTGATGTGGTTCTCTTCTGCGAGATCATCGAGCATCTTCTCTCCGATCCGGTTCACGCGCTTTTAGAAATCAGGAGAGTGTTGAAGCCCGGAGGCACGCTGGTCTTGACCACGCCCAACGTCGTGCGGCTCGATAACGTGCGAAAGATAATCGGCGGAGAGAACATTTACGATCCATATTCAGGCTATGGGCCATACGGCAGGCACAATCGTGAATACACACAGGAAGACCTGTTCAGCTTGCTCTCGGTCAACGGCTTCACCGTCAGCACGATGTTTACCGCCGACGTTAATCCCGGCCATACAAGCTCAAGCGTGCCGCTGGAAAGAATCGCTCCTCTTGTGAGGCATCGGCAGACTGATCTGGGACAGTATATTTTCTGCCAGAGCAGCGTCAATCAAGTGGGCAAAAAGCTGCCCCCGGTGCGCCCCGGTTGGTTATACAGAAGTATGCCCGACGAGTCCGACTCTACTGATTGAAATTATCCGAATGATTAACTTCAAGCAGGTCTCAGCCCACTTTTCTCGGATGGTTGGGAGCATTCGCGAAACGCTCAAGCGAAGGAAGTACCTGTGGCTGTTAGTCCTGATTGTGGCGTTCGTCTTCTCGTCGCTCTCTATCCTGCGTCACCGCCATTTCACGTCGAGCGCGTTCGATCTGGGAATTTTCGATCAAGCCATCTGGCAGTACAGCGAATTTCAAGCACCTTACGTCTCAGTTCGCTCAAATCGTTTGACGGAAAATCTCTTAGGGGATCACTTTCATCCTATCCTCGTGCTTTTAGCGCCGCTGTACTGGTTGACGGACAACGTCGAAGTCCTGCTGATAACACAGGCGCTACTCTTCGCAATTACTATCGTCCCGATCTTTCTTTTTACGGAGAAACGTCTGGGCCAGGTCGCCGGATACCTGTTCGCCATTTCATACTCAATCTTCTGGGGCATTCAAAAGGCTGTCGAATTTGATTTCCATGAGATCGCCTTGGCCGTTCCGCTCGCGGCGCTGGCTATCTATTTCATTGACGAGAAGAGATGGCGAGGTTATTTCATCTGTCTCGTGCTGCTCTTGCTGACGAAAGAGAATCTCTCCATTCTGGTATTTTTTTTCGGGGTCTACCTGCTCACCCAACGGCAATTCAAGCGCGGGCTAATCAGCATGGGCGCAGGCACGGTCTGGTTTGTTGCCGTCACTAAAGTTTTCATTCCCTTCTTCATTGACCCGGAGACGATGCGGATTGACCGCGCAAATAATTATTACCGGTATTGGAGCTACAATCATTTAGGGTCTGGCCCTCTCAATGTTCTGCTCACCGCTATCAAGAACCCTTTCCTCATCATCAAAACGCTTTTTTCACCGGGCACTAAGCTTCAGACCTACTGGCTGCTCTTTCACCCGTTTCTGTTTTTAGCTTTTTTCTCGCCGCTCTTTATTCTGGCAATTCCCTTGCTCGCAGAACGCTTCCTCTCGGAGAACGCCACGCTTTGGACTGCCGATTTTCATTATACGAATGTCCTTGTGCCGGTCATCGTCATGGCCTCTGTTGACGGCCTCAGTAGAATCACACAGCGAATCAAAAAGGTCAGACCGCGTTATCTGATAATCATTGCGGCGAGTTGTTTAGTGGTGCTGCTCAATTTACGCCTGCTTCCAGAATTTCCGCTCTGGAATTTAACAGCACCTTCGCACTGGCGTCTTAGCTCAAGCGATCTGGCCGGGCGCAGGGCGCTCTCTTTAATTCCGCCGACCGCCTCGGTCATCACTCAAGGCCCGATCACGCCGCACTTAACACATCGTCGCATTGTGTATGTGCTGCATCCGGCACTAACCATCCCCGACTCTGATTTCATAGTTGCGAGCGAGCGCATCAATCCCTATCCTTTTCTCAGCACCGAGGACATCAAGGCTTTCTTAGACTATCAACAGGCCAGAGGCTATCGCAAAATCTTTGAAGAAGACGGCTGGGTCGTGCTCAAGGCTGAGCCAGTGATGAGTGCGCCTAATCGTCAAAATAACGATGCGGCCTTTGTCGAACAGTCTGTGCCTGATTCAATGACGGCTGGCCAGAGCTACGATGTTTTCGTCACGCTGAAAAACACGGGAATCAAACCGTGGAAGTCCAGCGAGGCTTACAGGCTGGCGTATCTGAGCGGAAACCGCGACTGGATTCTGGAGCGCGTCGAACTGCCTTCAACCATTGAACCCGGCTCAATCGTAAAATTCGAGTTCAAAGTTAAAGCTCCACAAAAGCCCGGCACGTACTCCTTTCACTGGGGCATGGTGCAGGATGGAGTCGCGGCCTTTGGCGAGCGTGCGCCGCAGGTTTGGGTAAAAGTGACGGCAACTGCTATAGAGAAGAGATAGACCGAGATTGACAAGATGGAACAGGATGAAAGGAAAAGCATTCAACCTACTTCTTCCTGTCTTCTCTTCTTAATCCCGCTAATCCTGTTAATCCTGTCTATTTCTTACTGACTTTGCTAGTGACTCTTATGGATAATCCGGTGAACGAGAGTGCCAGCGGCGATTGGAAGCTCGCAACGGAAAAGGATATTTACTACTGCTATCGTTTGTTTCTGGACAGAGAGCCGGACGCCGATGGATGGACGACGTATGTCAACAACATCAGGACGGGGATGAGTGTGCAGAGTCTTGTCGCGTCGTTTTTGAATTCCGTCGAATTTCGTAATCGCCAGTCAGCTCAAGCCACTGTGGAATCAACTCCGCTGCTCGTGGAAGCGGAGACGTTCAAAATTTACGTCGCGCCGTCCGGCTCTCCCGTGGCGAGTCCCATTATCGAGGGACGACCATATGAACCTCATGTGGTGGCGGCCATCAGACGCCTGTTAAAGCCGGGGATGGTGTTTGTTGATGTGGGAGCCAGCATTGGCTATCTCAGTCTGGTAGCGGCGCATGAAGTCGGGAGCGTTGGGAAAGTAATCTGCTTTGAACCTGACCTGTATAATTGCAAACTTCTCTACCTGAGCGCGAAGGTCAACGGGTTTGCGAATGTGGAGATTTATCCCTTCGCCATCGCCGATACAAGCAGGAACGTCATCTTCGACAGCATGCAGGGCAACGGCGTCATCTCAGACTTTGACGTTAACCTTGAATCAACGCCGATGAGATTTGTCGTCAGAGCCTTGCCCCTCGATCAGGTGCTGCGCGACGAAGAATCGATTCATGTTCTCAAGATGGATGTCGAAGGTGCCGAGTACATGGTATTGCGCGGGGCAATTAACATGCTCAAACAGCATCGCCCGGTTATCATCTCTGAATTTTCCCCGGCAGGTCTTAAAAATGTTTCCGGTGTTTCGGGTGAGGAGTTTCTGCGCCTTCTGGTTGACGAGGGCTATGACCTCTCCGTACTCGGCTTTGACACGGAAGTCATAGACTGCGGCGATAACATCGAGAAGGTCTTGCGTTGTCAAAGCGAGATGCTCACGTCTCATATAGATATTATGGCGTTCCCAAAATAAAAGGCCGTTAGAAGCGAGCAGCCTTTTCTGGGCTTTGAGTCTTATGAGCGAAACTTCGACACCGGAATCAGGCGCGCAACGCACCATACGACGGCTCATAGATTCACCTTTCCTGAAAACCTCGACAGGCCACGCCCTGCTGGTTGTTCTATTCTACTCTCTCCTGTTCACACTCTTTTTTTCCCCGGTACTTTTCACCGGCTCACTGCTCGCCCCCGGCGACGGGCTGCTCTACCACGTAGCCTACTTTGAATCGAAGAAAGTTTTCTGGGACACGTTGCTCGGCGGCGGCTTTCCCATGACCGCCGACCCGCAGGTCATGGCGTGGTATCCACCGTCGCTCATCCTCTCATGGCTACCCGGCGCGTGGAACGTCTTCGTCCTTTCGGCTTACGTCATGGCGAGTTGCTTCACCTACGGCTACGTTTATGCGCTGACTGATTCAAAACTATCGAGCGCCGCGAGCGGCATCATCTACGGCATGTGCGGTTTTATGATGGCTCACTTAGGGCACACCGCGATTATTCATGCCGCCGTCTGGATTCCTCTCATTATCTGGTCGCTGGAAATGCTGCGCCGCAAGTTCAGTTCACTCTGGCTCGCGGTCGGTTGCGCGGCGGTCGCCTGCTGCGTTCTCGCGGGTCATTTGCAGATTGTGGTCTACGGCTTAATTCTAGGCGTCTGCTACGGGGCGGCGCTCGGCTGGAAAGCGACAACGGGGCGCTGGCGATATTACACGGTCGCGTCGCTCGTCATGCTCATAGGCTTGGGACTGGCGGCGCTGCAAATTCTTCCGACGCTTGAGCTGGCGAGTTTGAGCACGAGGACGGAGTATGTTTTTTCGGATTTCGTCTCCTACTCTTTTCCGCGCCAGCAGTTCGTGCAGCTTCTTTTTCCGGGCATCTTCGGCGGCTTGTCCGGCTACGGAGTCCCTTCGTATTTCGGGCAATGGAACTTGACGGAGTTGACGGGATACGTTGGCCTGTTGCCGCTCATGCTGGCCGGGGTAGGCTTTGTCGTCACGCGCCGCACAGCCGTTTCCGTCTTCTGGCTGTGCGCCGCGCTTGTAGCCTTCCTGCTGGCGTTGGGCGATCAAACGCCGCTCGCTCAGCTTGTTTATCGTCTGCCTGTCGTTGGCAAGTTTCGTGTGCCAGCGCGCCACTTCATCGAGATGGCCTTCGCCGTGAGCGTGCTTGCCGGAATCGGCGTTAACGTAATCATCAGAAAAATGGTGACGCGCGCGTTGCTGCTGAAAGCAATCGCCGTGACCGCTGTCTTGATGATTGCGGGGCTGCTCTACATCGTCTCGAAAAACTCGGCTGAGTATGCTTTCAACGGCGGGTCTGTTCGTTTGAACGGATTGCCGTGGGCTAATGCGGCGGCTGCCGTACCGCTGATAATTTTTCTCGCCACGGCGCTCACGCTTCTCTACTGGTATCGCAACCCGGCGCATCGTCCAAGACAAGTTTTGCTGATGCTCGTGCTCATCCTGGATATGGCATCTTTCGGCTGGTTCTATAGCTGGCAGGAATTTGCGCCCGCTAAAAATATTTTAAGACCGCCTGCGCTTGCCGCTCATTATCAAAACCTGTTGCGCGAGACTAACCAGCGCGTGATTCCCGTGCGTGGCATCCTTGGGAAACAGGGCGAGCTTCCTCCGAATCTGTCGAGACTCTGGGAGATTCCGAGCGCGAGCATTTACGGCCCGTTGAGTTTGTCGGGGATGACTTATCTGCTCTCCATGCGACCCGACGCGAGCCTTGATCCTTCATGGAAGAATAGCAATGACCAGAGTTTGAATCTGGCGGCGGTGCGCTATGTTTTTCTGCCTCGACCCGCGCCTGTCAAAGACGCGCGAGGGATTCTCTGGGATGCGGAGAATATGGACATGTGGCTCGGCTCAGGCTGCGATCATCCTTCCCGTGACTCGGTTAAATTCAATCTTCCAACGCCTCTTCGGGCGACGACTGTGAACATTGTTAGCCGGTTAGCCTGCGCGCCGCCTGTTCCCGAAGGTGAAGAAGTCGTGCGTGTTCTAATTACGGATGCTGCCGGAATCGTTCAGACAAAGAATATGCTGGCGGGGCGCGACACGGCGGAATGGGCTTACGATTGTCGCAGCGTGACGCCTCAGGTGAAGCACAGGCGAGCGCCAGTCTACAGCAGCTTTGCCGCGAAGATGTTGGACGAGCCATGCGAAGGCCATTTCTATCTGGCGACGCTTCCGTTGGACGGCCTCAAAGATGTCAGCCGGATAGAATTGCAGTGGGTGGGTCGCTCCGGCTCAATCACGATTGAAAAGGTCAGCTTGATTGACGAACCCGGTAAAAGCTCTGCTCCGATCACTTCATGGATGCAGGATGATAGCCGCTGGCGCTTCGTCGAAGAAGATGCGGAGGCTCGCGTCTACGAGAACCTGCAAGCCATGCCTCGCGCGTGGCTTGTGCCCGAAGTGATTGCTCTCAAGCCCGACGATATTCTCAAGACGATCAAAACCTCGTGGCTACCCTACGGGCGCGCTTACGATCCCTGGCGAACGGCTCTTACGGAAGAACCCTCGCTCATCATGGCAGAGCAGCTTGACGTGTCTGCCTCCGCCCGTATAACCCAATTGTCTTCGACCACAATGGAAGTCGAGACCGTCGCTTCGTCCCCTGCTTTTCTGGTGACGAGCGACGCCGATTATCCCGGCTGGCAGGCGACTGTGGACGGCATGACCACCCGGATTTTCCGCGCAAACTACGCGCTTCGCGGGGTGCGCGTGCCCGCTGGCCGCCACCTCATGAGGTTCACGTTCAGGCCGAAAAGCTTTTATTACGGAGCAGCCCTGAGCGCCCTGTCCCTGCTCGTTTTACTGGGCTTTCTGGCGTTTCCCGTCCTTCGCAGGAAGACCGCCAAATCTCAATTATTAAGTTGACAGCAGAGAGGGGGGCGTCTTACACTACAAAGTGGCTCAGGGATGGGTTCTACGCATTCTGGGCGATGATGGAAAGCCCTTCCTCATAAGAGTGAGATACTCTTCCCCTTATTTGCTAAAACTTTAGGAGTCAACAGATGAAGTTCGCTATTACACTTTTACTGGTCGCCCTCACGGCTGTGACTGCACTGGGACAGGGACAGGGCGCGCCCACGCTCAGAATCGTCACCGAGGACCCGAATCTCCCGTCTGAGCTTTTCTACGGGGACATCAAAGTTAAGCCGCTGCGTCTGCGACCCGGTACGAATACGCGTATCACGATTGACGATAGCGACTTTTTCATCCAACAGCATTACATAGATTTCCTGGGACGCATGCCTGAACCGGCAGGATTTCAGGGCTGGATGAACGTCCTGAACACCTGCCCGCTGAACAACCAGACGTGCGACCGCGTTGAAGTCAGCGCCGGATTCTTCCGTAGCCCGGAGTTTCAAGCTCGCGGCTACCGCATCTATCGCTTCTACTCGACAGCCTTTAAGCGTATTCCGCTTTACGCGGAGTTTGTTCCTGACCGCAAGCGCGTCAGCGGCTTCCAGTCTGATGCTCAATTAGAGGCCAGCCTAGTTGCCTTCATCAACGATTTCATGGCGCGGTCTGAGTTCAGGAATAAGTATGATGCCTTGACCGCTCCGGCGGATTACGTTAACACGCTGGTGAATACGGCGGGCGTGACGTTGCCGAACAAGCAGGCACTGATTGACGGGCTGACGGCGGGAACAATGACCCGTGCAACGGTCTTACGCGCGATTGCCGAGAGCGACGAAGTTTATCAGAAGTATTACAACGAAGCGTTCGTCATCATGCAATATCATGGATACCTGCATCGTGACGCAGACATCTCTTATCTGAACTGGATTCAGACGATGAACTCTAATGGCGGAGATTATCGCGTGATGATTAACGGCTTCGTCAACTCTCTCGAATACCGCAACAGGTTCTAAAGAGCGCGACCAGTCCTCGCTCCAACGAAAAGGCCAGCTTCAAATCGAAGCTGGCCTTTTCGTTTGGGTTCATATCGAATATTTATTTTCCGTCGGCGTCTCAATGTTGACGCTTTCCTGCACGACATAGAGAGGCCGGTGCTTGGCTTCCGCATAGGTGCGCCCGACATACTCGCCCAGGATGCCGATGCCGATACTGTTCAATCCGATGGCAGCCAGCAGGAGCACGATGATCGTGGTAACGCCCGGCGGCGGCGAACCCGTGAACCAGAGCAGCGCATAGATGAACGCCGCGATTATCGAAAGCGCCAGGATAGCCGTGCCCATCAGCGTAAAGAGCCTGAGCGGTCTTAAAGAGAAACTGGTGATCGCATTGAAGACGAAAAACAGCAGGTGTGAGAACGGCGCTTTGCTCTCGCCAGCATTTCGCGGCTGGCGCTCGTACGTGACGCCGACTTGTCGAAAGCCGAGCCACGCTATCAGACCTCGCATATAACGATTATGCTCCGGGCAGCGCTCCAACTCATCGCGCACCCGCCGCGTAATCAAACGAAAGTCGCCCGCGTCATTCGGTATCGGCACATCTGAGAACCAGCTGATCAAACGATAAGCAATCTTGACGGCCTTGTTCCGCCACGCGGCATCGCCCGGTCGCTGAGTCCGCACCCCGTACACCACGTCGTAACCTTCACGCCACTTCTCTATAAATTTCGGAATCACGTCCGGCGGGTCCTGCAAATCGGAATACAGTACGATGATGGCGTCGCCGCTCGAATAGTGGTAGCCAGCGGTGATAGACATCTCGACTGTGAAGTTGCGGCTAAAGCGCAGATACTTCCAGCGCGAGTCGCGCGCGCAAATCTCTTTCACCAACTCGCCCGTGGCGTCAGTGCTGCTGTTGTCAACGACGATGAATTCAAAAGCAAAGGGCAGATGCTCGACCGCCGACAACAGTTCGCGCTCAAGGCGCGGGATATTGCCTTCCTCGTTAAAAGCGGGGATGACAATTGAAATCAGAGCTTCGCGTCTCGCCATTGCGTCATTCATTTTCCGCTTGTTTGAATTCAAACCAGATTACCTGCCAGTCATTATTCTCGAACACCTTAGTCGGCGTGTGCGTCCTGGTGATCTGGTTGTAGAACCATTGGGAAGAAGTATAAGACGCTTCTTTCCTATTCTGAATCAACCAGCCGCTTAAACGAGTCCGGGCGATGAACCGCCTCATGTACGTTTGTCTACGCTCTTCCGGCAGTGGGGCAAATAGTACGAAAGGTGTGGTGGGAAGCCAAGCCCTGTAGGTGGAGATGAGTTGCTGACCGTTATTAATCGGCCACGCGGGCAGCAAAACGCCGTGATCGTGCGAGAGGCCGTCGGCCAGCGGTTCGATGGCCTTCACCCTGACGGCGCTATAAACGATTGGGTCTTCCACTTTGACACCCGCCGTGATTAAAAGCTCTTGCAATGACGGGTCTATTAACGGAAGGTGCGTGTCAATGTTTCTTTCGTAACTGAGCTTCGGCGAAGAAAGATAGAGGCCGAGGAAAGAGGCGTTTCCGAACGTCACCGTCAGGAGAATGGTCAGGACGGGAACGAAGCTCATCTTAACAAGGGTTGCCCACCACTCGGCTTGCCTGTGTATGACGAGAAGATAGAGCGTCAGCCCGATGACGCCGCAGAAGACCGGAGCCAGAACCGTCGCATTGTTCGGGTGGCTGCGCGAGACAAAGTAGCTGCTGACAGACCACAACGCTCCCCATGTTCCACTGATGAGGCTCGCTGCCCTGTGCGTCAAGCCGGAGCGAAGAAAATATGCAGCTACGGTCGAGAACGCACAAAATATCAGGAAGAGCGCCCAGACCGCCCCGCCAGTTTCAATCGGAATAGCAAAGAATCCGTTGGCGAACGAGAGCGAGTATTCAAAAAAGCCGCGCCAGTCCGGCGCGTGCCCCAATCTCAAGATGTAGTAAACGGTAATCAGTCCGATTGACCCAGCCAGCAAGACGGGCGGAATCATTGCTCGGAAGGCGACCGCGCGCAAACAACTCTTGATGGATTCTCGCTCGGCGTAAAGGTGGAGGGCTTTCCGGTAAAGGATCAACGCATAAGCCGGGAGCCAGATGGCCGCGCAATAGACTGCGCTCTCGGACGACCACAATGTTCCGATCAACCAAACGCCGCACCCAATCAACGGCAACTGCCGCTCTAATCTTTTTGAATCGCCGCGAAACTCCAACACGAGAATGAAGAGCAGCACGTAGCACCAGATGAAGCGGAAGGGGCCGAGGCTGGGGAAGACCTGTGGGCCTAAGAGCGCGGGCGGCCATCCGGCTATCAGGAAAACTGCGGCCAGTGTCACCAGCAGGGCGAAACAAAAGTTCAGGAGGCCCGCTCTCAACGAGCGCAGGAGGTAGAAGAGGAAAATGGCCGAAGTGAAAAGGAGAAACGAGTTGATGAAATACGTGGCTTGCCAGACGGATTTGAATGGGGAGAAAGCTATCAGCAGGATATTGAGAAAGCCATATTGCGACGGCACGTCCCACAGCAGCCATCCGCCCTCCCGCACCATTTCAGCCGGGCCAACGAACACACTCCAATGGGAGTTGGACATGGTATTAAATAGCTGGTCCGAGCGAACGCTCGCCACCCCGATAATCAGGACGGCAAGAATATTCAGGACTGTCCATAGTCGGGAGGTTGCGCCGTTGCCGGATTTCTCCTGCCCGGTGAGATTGACGAAGACGAGGAGTAAGAAAATGGCGCAGATTAAAAATCTGTAAATAGTTTCAGTGGTGCTGACCCCTGAAAAGAACCACGCGCCGAAAGAGTCCCACCACAACAGTCGCGCAGAGACCGTCCATGCGAGGACGATGACAAAGAAGCTCACCAGAATTGAACCGGGATTTAATGGCAGGCTAGCTCTTTTATTAAGAGCCATGAGCAACAGGAGATGAACAATCGAGATAGTGAGTGCCGTGTATTGATGCTGCCTGATGATGAAAGGAATGGAGACGACGAGGCACAGAAGCGCCAGCGCCAGCTTGAACAGTTGCAGGCGACGCGGCGCAACCTGCGAGAAGCGCTTCGGCAAGGAGATAATCAAAAGCAGCGCCGGAAAGAGTGTGCCCAGCGTCAAATAGAGCGCCCATTCGTATCCTTCGCCCTCTAAGCCCAGCCCGCTTCCCCACAACAGACTGCCGAAAAGCACACACAGCAGCGCAAGGCCAGCGATCCAGAGAGGTTCTAAATCATCTGCGGCTGCGTCGAGCAAACCTTCGGTTTTCGATTTTGACTTCAAGGGCGTTAGCCGCGAACTGCTAGGTGCTTTCCATCTCGGTAGGTTTGGCGAACGGTTCCATCTCCGTCATCGGGCTGCCGAAAGCAATCTTCGGGTAAGCGTTCGCGTAGGTGTCTATCATCACCTGCAACAAAGCAGGCTCGGACGGATCAGCCCACAACCAGCGCAGAGCTTCTTCCGTTTCCTTCTCATCTTCGAGGTTGCGCGCAGAGATTTTGTAAGCGGCAGCCACTGACGCGAAATCCGGCGCGCTGTAGCCCCAGAGTGTTGATTGATAGCGGCTCTCAAAATAACTTTCCTGAAATTGCCGCACCATCCCGTGACACCCGTTATTGAGAATCACCATCTTGAGAGGCAGGCGGTGATGCGCGACGGTTTGCAACTCCTGAATGTTGGATTGAAATCCGCCATCACCCGCGATGAGAACGATTGGCTGACCGGGGGAGGCAAACGCAGCGCCGATGGCAGCGGGCAGAGAGAAACCCATCGAACCCATTCCGCCTGATGTCAGGAAGCGTTGTGTGCCCCCAACTTCGAGCGACTGCGCCGCCCACATCTGATGTTGGCCGACATCAACCACGTAGGCTGCGGCCTGAGTTGAATGAGTTGATAGTTGATGCATCAGTACATTCGGATTGATGCCGGGTGCGTCGGCCAACTCACTCGTATCAGGCCAGGCGCGGCGCAGAGCCTCAATCTCTTCGCGCCACTCTGCCCGCTCTGCAAACTCCCGCTCAGCCGCGCGGCTCAGTGCAGCGGACAAGAATTCTTTCAGGCCGGAAACGATGGCGCGACATCCCGTCACACGGTTATTGATTTCGCCGCTTTCACAATCCACATGGAAGATAACCCGCTCGCCCTTGAAACTTTCAGTTTGCGAGCCGGTCTGCCTGACATCCAGCCTGCTGCCCAGCACCAGCAGAAAATCAGCCCTGCCTATGCCCAAATTCGCCCAGCGATTGCCGTAGCTGCCGATCATCCCGATGCGCATCGGATCATCAAACGGCAGGACATCAACCGCCATCAGAGAATTGACGACGGGCATCCGAAGCCTTTGAACGAAACTCCTGAAGAGCGCGGTCGCACGCGCCGAAGAGACGCCGCCGCCGACTAAGATAAGCGGGCGCTTCGCCGCTTCAAGCTGACTAAAGAGACTCTGCCATGTCTCCTCGTCTATCTCTGAGTCATCCTCAGAGGCGCGCACGTTTCCTTCCGCATCTTCAACAGAAATTTCCGCTCGCTGCACATCCATCGGAATATCCAGCAGCACAGGGCCGGGTCTCTTCTCTGTGGCGAGAGCAAACGCTGCTTCGAGCATCGACGGCACTTCTTCCGGCTCACGCACGCGCCACGCGGCTTTCGTCACGGGGAGCGCCATCGGCACGATGTCCGTCTCCTGAAATCCGAGTTGTCGAATCGCGCGTTCGCCCTTCTGCTCATGGCGATTGACCTGTCCTGTGATGAAAATGGCAGGCGACGAATCGAAGTAGCAACTCCCGATTCCCGTCAACAAGTTGGTCGCGCCCGGCCCGCTCGTCGCCATCGCCACGCCGGGAACGCCCGTCATCCTTCCAACGGCGTCCGCCGCGAAAGCCGCCGCCTGCTCATGGTGCATACTGACGACACGAATCTTCCCGTTGCGTTGCAGCGAATCGAGCAGATGCGCGATCATCCCACCCGACATCTCGAAGACGCACTCCACACCCCGGCGTTCGAGATAACTCACGATGTAATCGGAGACTTTCATATCTTAAAAGCGATTTGAAAACTGACTATAATCCCGACCATTATGGTCTCTAACAAGTCAATTGGATAATCAGCGTGCTTTCTTTGACCCTAAAAGAGTCACATGTAATAGCCGGAGGCAAGCGCGTAGCGCCGCCCCGGAGCAGCATCGAAAATGATTCCCGACCCTGAAAGGGTCGTATATGCAACATTGCATATACGACCCTTTCAGGGTCGGAACACGTTGCGGTGTGCGTGACCGGGGGCGCTGCCCCCGGCTATTTTATATATCCCCTTCGGGGATAAAAACCTGATTACACAATCGATTTGTCAATGACCATAAATCGTCGGGCTATTGTCATGTCGTCCCTGATGGGGCTTCTTCTGTGGTTTCTTTCCCTGGAATTACATTAACGCGTCTTGTGATTTGTACCAATCAACTGTGCGGCGCAATCCTTCGTCAAGACTAATCTGCGGCGTCCAGCCGGTCGCGTCGCGCAAACGGTCAACGCTTGTTTCCAGACGCATCAACTGATCCTTTGGATAAGGGATTTCGCCGAAGCCAAGCGCGAGCGTGGGATCAATCAAATCTCTGAGGCGCTCCATCACGTGGCGAATGCTCCTGGTTTCGCCTGAGCCTAGATTGAAGACGCCCTGTGCTTCCTCGCTCACCGCCGCACGATAAATTGCCTCAGCCGCGTCTTCCACGTAAAGGTAGTCCCAAAGTTGCTCGCCCAGTGTAAGTGATGGTCGTCCGCCAGCCAACAGATTGCGAATCGTTGCCGGGAGCAAGTGCCTTTCATCATCCTTCGGGCCGTAGGTCGCCAGCAAGCGCAGCCAGACGTAGCGCATCTCCGATAGCTCGCAGAGTTTTTTGGTCAGCAAGCCGACGCAGAGCTTGGCCGTGCCGTAGACGGTCAACGGTCGAACGGGCGTCTCCTCGGTCAGCACAGAATCGTGCGCGCCATACTCCGCCTGCGAGCCGACTCCGACCCAGAGCTTACAGCCTGCCGCACGAACAATCTCAAACAACTCAAGGCTGCCCGTGACGTTGCGCGTAATCTGTTCGGGACTATTTTTGAAGGCACTCGTCACGCCCTCCCATGCGAGATGAAAAGTGGCCTCCGGCTTCAGTTCATTAATCGAGGGGGCGACGCTTGCGAGGTCGGACAAATCCGCTCGCAGCACCTTGATTCCATCAAGCACACTGCTCAATCGCCAGAGGTCGCTTTGCGGCCTGACAAGAATAAAGACTTCCGAACCTTCCTTCACCAGCCGCTCTATCAGGTAGGAGCCTAGATGGCCGGAAGCGCCCGTGACCAGACATCGCATCGCTACTGCTTGACCATCCTGTGTAGAGTTTCAATCACGAACGAAAGCATCTCCTCTGTGAGTCCCGGCCACACGCCCATCCATAAAACCTGATTCATCACGAAATCAGAATTACTGAGGTCTCCGATCTTTCGATACTGAATATTCTGATAAGCGGGCTGCCTGAGCAGATTGCCGCCGAAGAGGAGACGCGTCGCTATCTTGTAACTCTCAAGATAGCGCAGCACATCGTCGCGCGAGAACGGACCATCAGGGCGCACGGCCAGAGGAAACCCAAACCAACTCGGCTCAGAATTACTGGTCGCCTGCGGCAGAATGAAAAACTCTTCCAAATCGCGTAAGCCTTCGTACAGGAACGCGAAGTTTCGCCGCCGCGCTTCGATGAAGGAAGGCAGCTTTTTGAGTTGCGCGACACCGACCGCCGCCTGCATGTCCGTCAGCTTCAGATTGTAGCCGATGTGCGAGTAGGTATATTTGTGATCGTAGCCGTAGGGCAAATCGCCCAGTTGCCATTCAAAGCGTTTGCCGCACGTGTTGGAAACGCCGGGCACGCACCAGCAATCGCGTCCCCAATCGCGAAACGACTCGATTAGAGTTTTGAGCGCCGGGCGATTCGTCAGCACACAACCGCCTTCGCCCATCGTGATGTGATGCGCCGGATAAAAGCTGACGGTCGCCAGGTCGCCGTATGTTCCGACGTGACGATTCATGTAGGTCGCCCCGACGGCATCACAGCAATCTTCAATCAACCAGAGATTATGTTTCTTAACAAACTCTGTGACCGTCGCCAGATCGAAGGGATTGCCGAGCGTGTGCGCCAAAGAGACTGCGCGCGTGCGCTCAGACAGCGCGGCTTCCAACTGGCTCGCTTCGACGTTATAGGTCGGAATCTCTACATCCAGAAAGACGGGCACGAGTTTATTCTGGATGATCGGATTAACGGTCGTGGGAAAGCCTGACGCCACCGTGATGACTTCATCGCCGGGGGTTAAGGCTCTCTCTTTCAACGACGGAGATGTCAGAGCGGTGAGCGCGAGCAAGTTGGCCGAAGAGCCGGAGTTGGCCAGCATCGCATAACGCAGGCCGAAGAGTCGCGCAAACTCGTCTTCAAACTGAGCGGCATAGCGCCCGGTCGTCAACCAGAAATCGAGTCCGGCATCAACCAGCAGTTGAATCTCAGCATCATCGAAGACTTTGCCGGAAATCGGTACGGGCGTCTCGCCCGGAATGAATTTTTGCGGAGGAAAGGCAGCCCGGTAATAACGACTCACCATCTCCAGAATTTGGGCGCGTAGCTCATCGGCACTGTCTGTCATCGGATAGGCAGCATACTGCATCGCTCGGAGCGACTGCAAACAGAAGGCAAATAGACAGGATTAACAGGATTAGCAAGATTAAGAAAATCAAATAAGGCAATGTAGCTTGATGCTTCTTCTCTTCATCCTGTTCATCCTGCCTATTTCCTTCCTCCTTCCAGAACTTCGCCGTAAACAGCAAGCGTCGCGCGGGCGGTCTTCTCCCACGTAAACGTTGACGCGCGCTGCTGGCCGGTGCGTGCAAGCTGCCGTCGCTCGTTTTCATCGCTCAGGATTTCATTGATGCTGCGCGCGAGAGCTTGTACGTCCGTGGGCGCGATGAGGCGCGCGGCATCTGGGCCGACGGCCTCGACGATGCTGGGAATCCGGCTGGCGATGACAGGAGCGCCGCAGGCCATAGCCTCAAGCGGCGGCAAACCGAAGCCTTCATACAAAGATGGATAGACGAAGACGCGGCACGACGAATAGAGCGCGCGGAGTTCTTCATCAGTCAGATAACCTGTGAAACGCAGGCGATTCTCTATGCCCGACTTTTTGACGTAAGAGGACAATTCATCCATCAGCCAGCCTTCTTTTCCGGCGATGACGAGTTGCGGACAAAGTGATGTCGAGCGCAGGATTTCTTCAAACGCCTTAAGCAGCGTCAACAGATTCTTGCGCGGCTCAATCGTTCCGACGAAGAGGATAAAGTCATCTCCGATTTCGAGCCGTCGCCTCACTTCGATTGTTTCGTCAAAGGCTACGGGGCGGAAGATGTCGCGCGGAGCTTCCGGGATGCTGACGACCCTTGACGGCTCGATGCGTAGATGCGCTAAAACCTCTCGCCTGACGCTCTCCGAAGGCGTGATGATGACGGATGCCGCGCGCGCCATGAGCGGAAGACGCCGACGCCCACGACGCACCAATCGCGCTTCGTGCGTGTCCGCGTGCAGCAAGAGCGAGAGATCGTGAATCGTCAACACCGCAGGCCGCTTGCCCCAGAGCGGCACTTCGTAGTTCGTACCGTGAAAAAGAGTTGTCCCCGATTGCCTGAGATAGAGCGGTAGACCGATGGCGAACCAACGCCGTCGCAGAGAATTTACTTTCGCATGAACGGTGCGGAGATTCGCGGGTAAGTCTTGCTCCATTTGGCCGGGAAAGGGCGTGGCGATGGGGAAAGGCGAGACCAATTCGAACTCATCTGCCGGGGCGAGGAGCGCGAGATGACGAGCAAGCTCGAAAGTATAGTGCCCGACGCCTGTGCGTGGTGCTGCGAGCGGGATGGCATCAAGGCTTACGAGCATGTCTGAGAGGGAGAAGAAGCAGTTTGAAAAAGTCCATTCAGGGACAACGTGATAATAGCCCGGCGATGATGGTCATTGACAACTCAATTCTGTCATCAGGTTTTATCCCTGAAGGGGATACATATAATAGCCGGGGGCAGAGCGACAGCGACGCCCCCGGAATCATGCGATAAACAGTTCCGACCCTGAAGGTGTCGCATGTCAACGTTGAAGATACGACCCTTTCAGGGCTACAGAACGGATGCTGATTACACAATTAAAAGGCCAGCGAAAGTCAAAAGACTCTCGCTGGCCTTCTGGATTCGCACTCCGGCTAGTTGATCCTAATTCGTGCCGCTGTATCAGCCGCGCGACTTGAAGTAGTCACGCCATCTTTGACGACCGTGATGATGACAGGTACGTCGCCTGCCCCGGCGAGCGTGGCGGGAAGCGTGACATCTATCTGGTCTGTTCCCGGCAAATCGGTGGGCGAGACCATCACGATGGCAGCGCCTGTTAAATCGGTCGTTCCGATACGCACGGTGATCTGCGCTTTGTCCGTCACGCGCCTCACTCCGGTCAGGAAGAATCGAAGTATCGTCGCGGCTGTAACGGTCGCCCCGCTTCCGTCCACATACGTCGTCGTGACGGTGAAAGGCTCAGGCGATCCGGCGCTCAGGGGGTTCGTGACATTCAGGGCGCTCGCGCGGTTAGACCCGAAGCCATTTACCTCTGTGAAGATGTCAGGCTGCGCGGGCAGAATCTGAATCGTGGCGCGAATTGTGGTGCCGTTGTTGTTGATGACGACCGGGTAAGTGTTGGTGCCGGTGGTGGCGGCGAGTCCCGGCGGCACGACGAAGTTAATCTGCCCTGCGCTGACGAAGTAGAGACCGGCAGACGCGCCGTTGATCGAAACGGTGACGCCGTTGAGTTCGACTGGCAGCGACGGACGATGCGCGGCTTCCGACGCGCTACCCGCTATCTGGCCTGACGGCGCAAGCGGGGTGGCCGATCGCACAATTCCCAGCATGCCCGGCGCGAGTCCCTGCACGGCAGGAGGCGTCGGACTCGGCGTTGTCACGGGGCGCTCGCTTGCCCCCGTAAAGAACGTGACGGTTGCCCCCGTCGCATCCGTTCCCTGACGGCTCAGGAGATAGAAGGCTTCTGCAAAGCCGTCTGTGTTGAGACCGCCCAGTTCCGTGCCAGCTATGGAGAAAGCGGTGCGGTCGCGCGTGTTGCTGGGAAACGGCTGGATGGCCGGACCGGGAAAGGCCGCCGGAGCCGGAGTGTTCGTCAATTTAGTGAAAGTAGTCGGCGCAGCGACTGGCGCAGCGAAAATCTGTGTCCCGCCGCCCGGATTCAATCCGTCAGTCGCCGTCGTCGGAGCCGTCCCGTCCGCTTTAAAGTTCAGCCCCGATGCAAAAAGAATCGTCGCGGGCTGAAGCGAAGCGTTGTAGTCTGTGAAAACGGGGAAGCGAAACGCAGACGTATTCGTCGCGCGCGGCCCGACCTGCGTAAAGGCGTTGGTCGTGACGTTGTAGATAAAGACCGTAGTGTTCGACTGAATCGCGCTATTGCCGGAAAGGTCTGCCAGAGACTCCAGCGCGATGAGATTTCCATCGCGGCTGATGCGGCGTCCCGGAGAGAAGAAGTTGATGCCGACACCGGAGAGCGGCGAGGTCGTGCGCGTCACCTGACGCGTGACGGCTGCGGTCGAGGTCGTCGCATCATAGCTGCCCAGATAAACTTCCGCATTCCCGTCCGCATTATTGGCCGAGCCGCCCGCCGTGATATTCGCGTTCGAGAGGAAACTTACGACTGAGCCGCTGCCCGAAAGCGACGGGTTCTCGTTGAATAAGAAACCGGGAGTAGTCGTGCTGCCCGTGACGGTCAGTTGTGCAATCGTCGCCGAGGGAGTTCGCCTGTAGATAAAGATTTCCGGGTTCGCGTCCGTGTTGCTTCCGGCGACGAGGTCGCGCGTGGAGACGAAAGCGACGACCGAAGAGTTGTCGTTCATTGACGCGTCGCGGTTATCGAAAGCGACGAAGGGCGCGGCTGCACCCTGTGTCGAGGTTGCGGCTCTGCCGGGTACTGGCAGGCGGCTCGCGGGCGTATTCGTTATCTGTGTAAAGACGCCGCCTCCGGCTACCGTCAGGTCGACAGGGCCGGGGTCAGCGCCATTTGATAAAGTCGCGGCAGGAACTGCCGGAATAAAGTAGATGAAAATCTCCTGATTGCCGTCTGCCACGAGAGCGGCTGAGTTGGCATCGCCGTCGAAGTTGTCGGGGGTGGCGGCGTTCGAACTGAAAGCGATCCAGCGCCCGTTGTTGCTGAGAGTCGGCTTGTTGTTGCTGACCTCGACTTTGACGTTGCTGAAATCAAGCGAACTGGTCACAGAGGTTAAATCAATGGCAGGCTTCGTGGTGTCAACGCGCGCGCTCTTCGTATTGGTAATCTGAAAGATGCGGCGCTGCGCGTAATCCAGAAGAAAGATTTCGCGGTTGCCGTCGGCGTTGTTGCGCGAGGCGGTCTTCTCCGTCGAAATGTCGCCTTCCGATTCGATGACGACGAAGCGCCCGTTGCCACTCATGTCTCCGGCATATGAGTTACGAGCCGAAGAGGTAATCTGCGTGACGAAGGGGTCGGGGGTCGTCTGGGCATAGATTGTGGAGGAGGCGCCGACGAAGAGAACAAAGAGAGCGGCAGCGCACGACAAACGAAAAGCTTGCTTCACGTAAAAAGCCTCCGAATTAAAAGACGGACATAAAAGAAATAACGCTCACTCAGGGGAGCTTTGAGCAGCTAAATTGCGCAGGTGAAGAACTCTCGCACACCCGAGCGGCTAAAGACAGCCATTTTAAGCATAAGAGGACATAAGCGCAAGGCAGAATGCAGGAATTATGCAAGAGAATCGCTGGCAGAAAATTAAAGAAGAACGTGAGTTCGAGATAAGAAGGGTGTCATGCTCAGCCCCGGAGGGGTGGTGGATACTGTTTTCCTCAGTTAATGAAGAAAGAGTTGAAGAATCCGCCGATGAGGCCGAGCGGCGCGGTGGAATTCCTCGCGCCGAGGGCTTCGTCGATGGTCAGGCCGCCGGAAATGTATGCCACCTCGCCCGTCTTCGATTGCAGGCGGATGCTGTAGTCGCCGAGCAGGGCTTCGGGAGCGACTTCAAGGTCGAAACTGATAATCGGGTACTGGTAATTGACGCCCGATTGCAGCGTCAGGCTCGCCGGGTTCACTTTGATGAAAGGCGAGGTAACGCTGATGCCGCTGCCCGCTATTTCATCTACGCCCCGGCCACCGACGAAGATCGTGTAACGCTTGCCCTGACTAATCGGAACAGCGACGGTCGAAAGATGACCATTGCTGCCGAAGACCTGCGGCATAAAAGTCGTGCGTCCCTGTTCGAGTGAAATGTTCTGTTGCACGACCTCACCCGCCGCGACGTTAACCTGAGTGTGCGGTTCTGCCGTGCTTAGCATCCCCTGCGAATCTTTTAGCTCGGCATAAGCTCCCTTAGCAAAATCGTTTTCAGCATCTTCCACACGCTCGCTGCCATGCTCGCTGACGAGACGGTAGCGTCCCGGCGGCAAGCCTTCGATGCGGTAAGAGCCGTTCGCCAGTGTCTCATTACCGGCGACCACCCTGCCCGTCGAGGCGTCTTCTGCCCAGACGTGCGCGCCCTCAACGGTTGCACCCGCCGCGTCGGTAATCGTTCCCGCGATTACTGCGTAGTTTTCACGCGCGCCGTAGAGCGCATGCACGCCTGCCCGGTCATCATCAGAGAGCGTGCGTGAGCTGACAGCCGCCTGTTCGTAAAGCCCGTTTGTTCCCTGTCGCGGCTGCATCGCGGCGCTGACTTCGCTTGAATGCTCAAGGCCGAGAAGGTGGCCGATCTCGTGTGTCAGGGTCGCTTCCAGGTCGTAAGTGCCGGGAGTGCCGTCGGTCGAAAATTGCGCTGCCGGATTGATGACCACGTCCGCTTCCATGATCGTGCCCGCCGCCGGGTCGTAGAAAACGCGCGTCCGCCCCGTCCGGTCCGAGGTGCTGAAGACGCTGCGATTATCAGGCGTGTCGGCTACAGTAATCAGGCTGATTCCGTCGCCCTGACCACGCGCGCTGATAGAGAGCGCGGTGGATGAAGTTTCGATGAACTGAATATTGGCCGCTTCGGCCCAGCGAGCGAGCGCGCGGCGAGTTGCGCCCACGACATCGCTGCCCGCCTTGATGTTTGCCGGTGGAGCATTAAGCGAGTTTGAAAGCGCGACCTTGATTTCGCGGCCCGGCCATTTAATCTGAGCGGTGGCTGTGCTATCCGTGTATTGCAGCGTATAGGCGCGCACGGGCAGCACCCAACTCAGGATGAATATAAACAAGACCGGAATGGTGATTATGCGCCGCATACCGAGAGTAAGAGCAACATGCAGGCCACACCACGCCAATCGATGAAGATTAGCCGGTACGGGTTCGTTACTGTTGAGAGACGAAGCCTTACGTTTTCACCGATGAGTGGCGAAAACGAGATGGAAGAAGAGAAAATGGCGAGAAGCTGATTTGAAACGAATCTGAACGTATCAAACGAATGCAGTCAATAGAATAGCTGCGGAAGAGGCTGCGCCTCCGCTGGAAACTGCTGGGAATTTAGGATATTGAGCTAATTCTTCATTCAACTTCAAAGTTGAGGCTTTGCGAGGCGCTGGTCTTGGCGATGCGATCAATGACCGTGACTTGCAGGAGATAGCGACCCGCGAGCATGTTGTCGAGCGAAATCTCCGCCGCATAGGGAAGCCGTGCGAAGTTGCTCGGCTCATTGGTGGCGACCTTCCTGAGCGTCGTCGTCATCAACGGCTGCTCGTCGCGCAGGACTTGCACCTGAATGGCCACATCGGGCGCTGACGTTCCGGTTACGCCGCGTTGCGCGTTATAGATGAAGGTCACGAATCTGAGCCGCGAAGTCTTAGGGAAACGGCGAGCGACATTGAGTTTTGCCGGTGGCGTTGCATCAATCGCAGTCACGGAATTGCGTGCCGCGTCTGCTCCGGTCAACTCGCCTATGAAGAGGCTGCTCAAAGCTAAACGCTTACCCTTCAAATCAGGGACTTCGACCCATTGTGTCGCCACGCCGATGTGTCCCGTCTTCGCATCGCGCGCCGCGACGCGCACCTGATAAAGACCGGGGTTGAGATGAACTTGAGAAGTATAGTAAACATCGTGCTCATGCGAGCGCAGCAGTTCCAGATTATCGGCGCTGACGTTTAAGTGTTCCTGAAAGGTAGCTCCCACTTTACCCTCCATGTTGTAGACGTTGCCGCCGACATCGAGCGCCGCTTTGTATTTCCCTTCGGCAGGCTCGAAGGATAAAGCCTCCGCCGGGACTTGCATCGAGATGGTGAGAAGCGCACCGCCTTGTGGTGCGTCCAGATAATCAAGAGCGAGCGAGGTGGGCAGCGTGCTGTTCGGATAAAACGCGGCGATGGCCGTGCCTAATTGTTCGGCTGGCGTTTTGACTTTAGCAGCTTTAGCCGCCTCCGCTGGCTTTTGCGTCTTCGCCTCCTGCTCTTTCGCCGGAGTCAGGAATCCGCTTTTGACCTGCACTTTATAGTCGGAGTGTCCCGCGATCTTCACTTCGAGGCGCCGCAGCTTGCTCTTCTTCTGTTCCTCGTTTTCCGGTCGCCACGCGATGACGTAGTAGGTGGAAGTCTCCTTCAATGTCTTGGTGATAGCCATATCGAGAGCGTTGGTGTTGAGAAGCGCGCGCCCGCCCGTGTTGGCCGCCAGCGTGCGTAGAGCTTCCTGTGAGGCTGAGATTTCGCCAAGTGAGGCGGAGAGGATGCGCCCCGAAGGATCGAAACCGCCGGACGATGAGGCATCGAAGACGGAGGGAACGCTTAGCCCGCGCGCGTCCATCGTATAGATAACGACGCTGTTGCGCGCCGCCGTGTTAGTAATTCGCCAGAGATGATCGTAAACGTCATCGTTCGAGTTGAGCAAAAAACCGTCTGAGATAAAGAAGACGAGTTTGCGACCGGGGACGACGGCAATGGTGCGAGCGAGGCTCTCCAACGAAAAAAAGGTATTACGCGTGAAGAGGCGAGACTGTTGGAGAATCTGATTGGCCCGAGATTTGACAATCTCGGTGGCAATATTCACCGGCGTGCCCTGCTGGACGAGCGGCTCGACAAAGTAGTTGAGCACATCTCTATTGCCGCGCGTCATAATCTCCAACGCCAGATACTCGGACATCGGAGGTTGCTGCGTGTCGCTCACTATCTGGCGCTGGAGTTTCAGCCGCCCGACGGCTGTACGCAGGACGGCTTTGTTGTCTGTCAGTTGTTGGAGAAAGCCTAGCTGCCCGCCCGTCGTCGCGATGGCAACGCGGTCATTCTGTCCCATCTCGTCGTTGATGAAATGCAGCAGGACTTTCTGCGTTCGTTTGAGACTATCGAAGGCCAGGTGAATATCGTCTATAAAAAAGATTACGGTGCGCCCGCGATCAAAAAGCCCGACGCTCGTTTGCTCACTGGTTGGATTATTCCCCGGCTGGACGGGACGTGATTGCCCGCGCGCCGCCGCCAGTTGCGCTTCCTCGCTGGCGCTTCCGGCTGTCACGCGGTCAAAGAAAGAGACTGGCTGCGGCTTGCCGTCTACACGCAGCTCAAATTGCTCGCGCTGCAAATTGTCAACGAAGCGCCCCTGCTTATCGAAGACCATCACGTCGGTTTGCACCAACTCCGTGTTGATGCGAACGACTTCATCCGTCTGCTCGGCGGGCGGCGCGGGCGGCTCCTGCGCGAGCGCGCTAGCAGCGGGCGTCAGCAGGCAAAGAAGCAGGGCGTAGAACACACACGTCAATTTCTGAGAGATGGAGAGAATCATACTTAGACCAGTAGTTAAAAGCTTAGGGTTAAGTGGGCGGGGAGTCCGTGCCAATAATAGCATAGGTCGCAATCGGTTCTTTCAGCGATTGTGCGAAGAAAAGCGGCGAGTCCTCACGACCCGCCGCTTTTCTTTTGCCTGCCAGACTTCGCGCGAACTCGCCAGTATTAGTTGCCAAACCTCTGGCGATACTCAGCGGAGTTCAGGAAACCATTTATCATGGTGCGATAATCTCCACCATTACTGTTCATCGTTTGAATCCACTGCTGATATGAAATATCAGCCGAACGACGCAGGTAGCCGAAGTATTGCATGATGACGAACGCCTCATTGTAATACTTGTTATAGACCTCCGTGCTTTCCACCAATGCTCGTAAGACCTGCGCTCTCGTCAAAGAGCCATTCGTCAACCCCGTAATCCAGGTCTGTCTACTTGGGTGAGTCGGTAATCCGACAGTTTGCAAGAGTGCGTTTACATAGCTGGTCGGGTCAGTCAAGGCTCCGTACTTGTTCTGAAAATCACTTCTGGTCATGAACTGATTAACGAATGCCACCTTGTTGGCCTCCAACTCCTGTGCGGAGAGGAAGCCGCTGACTTTGGCGAAATCAGGCATGAATTCGTCGTAGAGTGGAATCCGCCCGACTGCCGAGTAGAACCGATAGATGAAATAGGCTCTCTCTTGAAACTCTGGACTGCGGAAAAACGCACTGCTGATCTCAATCCGGTCGCAGGGTTGTGGGACGCTGCCGCCGCAGTTGTTGTAGACGTTGAGCCAGCCTGCCAGTCCTGCCGGTTCAGGCTCTCTTCCTAAGAAGTCGATGTAATGCTGACGAATGAAGAACGGAGCTTGATCTATCGGATTGCTGGTCCCCGTCACGGTTTCATTGTCCGTTAGGGTGATGGTTGCCAGGTTGCTTGTGCCGAGACTTGCCCCTGAAGGATTGCTCAGCGTTAGTCTGAACGTTTCATTGCCTTCAGCATAAACATCGTCCACCAATGGGATGAAGATTGTCTTCGAGGTCTCTCCCGAAGCAAAGCGCAGCGTCCCGATTGAAGTTGCGTAGTCGCAGCGCGATGAGGCCAGGCCCGTCACACTGCTACAAGCATTGAGGCCCGAGTTATCCGACGTGGCGTAATCAGCGCTCACGGCTGTTGTATGGTCTCCCGTGCGTGTGGCGACCACCTGCGCTCGGCCTGCTCCTTCGTTAACAGAGATTGCGACCGATGAACTCTCTATCTGGATGGAGGGCCGGGGCAGAGTTATTGGCGGGTAGATGGATTCTGAATTGATAGCGTTCTGATCGCAGGCAGGAATCGTGGTCGGGACGTTATTGCCCTGATCGTTGATGCCGCAGGCATAATTCAAGGTGGTCGCACCATCCGGCTGGTCGCAAATATTCGCCGGGACGGCAGGATGATCCAGCCCCATGAGATGACCCATCTCATGCAGAACCAGCTTCATGACAATCGTGCTATAGCCAGCCACATTGGGATCGGCGACGAGTATGTTTGAGCCGGGAAAGGTATTGTTCGGATCGTAGGTGATGCTGGCGGATGTAATGGTCAGTGTCGCGCCATTATAGGTTGCGTTGAAGATGGCCGGGTTGCCGGGCGTTAACGCGCCTGTCTTAAAGTCCAACTGAAAATTCTGGCCGGAGGTATCTTCAACCAAACTTACTTTCGAGTTATTGATGGAATTTGCGCGGCTCCACTCGGCGGCAGCCGCCCTGATCTGCCGTTTCTGCTCTTCGGTGAAATTACCTGTGAACGCGTAACGGACTATCGCACTCTGCGCCCACCCGCGATTGGGGCTGAACAGAGTCGGACACCCCTGAGCATACGTTTTGGATGCGCCGCCCAGCGCCAGAACGAGCGCACAACATGCGATTATCAAGAATCGTCGAGAAGATTGCTGCGAGCTAAATAAATTACCCATTTTGTCTCCTTGCTTTCCGCGCTCGCTAGTGACGTTAAATTTTTGTCCTAGCGTATTACTAGAAATTAACCAGACTGTACTGACCCCCAACACAACAGTGAGAGAAAGGTCAGATTTCGGGAGGAGGCAAGAAGAGAGGCAATTTTGACGCCAATTAAGGCCCGAAGCGTTGACGGTATTCGAGAGAGTTTAAGAAGCCATTAATCATGGTGCGATAATCCCCACCATTGGTGCTCATCGTCTGAATCCAATTCAAGTAGGAAATATCAGCCGAGCGTCTCAGATACCCGAAATACTGCATGATGACGAACGCCTCATTGTAGTATTTGTTATAGACCTCCGTGCTTTCCACCAGTGCGCGCAAGACCTGCGCTCTCGTCAAAGAGCCGTTGGTCAGCCCTGTAATCCATGCTTGTTTACTCGGATGATTCGGCAGTCCGACGGTGAGCAGTAAAGCATTGACGTAGGCAGTCGGATCCGTCAAAGAGCCGTATCTGTTCTGGTAATCGCTTCTCGTCATGAACTCATTGACGAAGGCGACCTTGTTCTCTTCGAGTTGCTGCGCGGAGAGAAAGCCGCTGACTTTGGCAAAGTCAGGCATGAAATCTTCGTAGAGCGGAATCTTCCCTACCGCCGAGTAGAAGCGATAGACAAAGTAAGCTCTGTTTTGAAACTCTTCACTACGGAAGAAGGCTGAAGAGACTTCGATCCGGTCGCAGTAGTTACCATTGGCATCTTTGCCAGATGCGGGGCAACCATTGAGGATGGCTTGCCAGCCTGCATAGCCTGTCGGGTCTGGCTCACGACCGAGAAAGTCTATGTAATGCTGACGGACGAAGAAGGCCGTCTGATTGATCGGATTCGCTCCGGTGATGGAGTCGTTGTCCGTGATTATCACGGGCGCAGCTATCGGTATCTCGATGCCGAAGCCGATGGGAATGCTCAACGTCAGCGTCAAGGTCTCTGCGCCTTCACTGAACGCGTCGTCAACCAGCGGAATGAAGATGGTCTTTGAAGTTTCTCCGGCGGCAAAACGTAATGTCCCGATTGAAGTGGCGTAGTCGCAGCGCGAGGACGCGACGCCGGTTGGCGGATTTGGCGCGCAGGATGTCAGCCCCGAAGTGTCCGAAGTGGCGTAGTTAAAATTTTCTGCGACGGACGTACCGCTCGTGCGCGTGACGGTCACGCTCGCGTGGCCTGAGCCTTCGTTGAAACTTCCGGTGCTAATCTGGAGGCTCGGCTGTGAGGGAGGAGCAGTTAAGGAAACGCGCCCCCACCACGTCGCCCATTTATCAGTGCCTCCGGCGGGAGTCGCGGCATACTCCTGAATCGTCCACATATCTTTATCGTTGGCGGGGTCAACGACCGTGCCGCTGAAATCTCCCCAGCGATTTCTGGTAGGTGTGGCGGTCCCGGACTTGTAGTAAGTGGCATCGCCCGCGCGTAGCACGGTGTCGTCGCGCAGACTATTGAGCGGGTCTGTTCCGGCGCGGAAAGAATAGTTGCCGCTGACATACTGCGAGGGAGAATAACGCGAGTAGCCGATGAGCACATCGTTATCACGATTGACGGCGATGCTGGGGAAGGCATAGAAAGTGTTGCCCGTCGCATCGTCAATCCGGCCTCTTTGTTTGATCGTCCCGGAAGTAGAGAGTTCCCACCACTGGATGGCGCTGCGCGCGGGCGACGACCCGGCGGGAAGAAAAACGGTGTGGACGCTCCAGAGCGAGTTGTTGCGGTAGACGACCGTTTGAATACGCGAGTCGTTGTTCTGAACCTTGAGCGTCGAGCTAAGCTGCGGCGCAAAATCCGTCGTGCCGGAAATCTCCGGTGTGCTGCTCGACCAGGGATTGGGCGTCCCGATGAGAGTGGGAGAAGTCACGTTGGCAACGTTGAGCACTTCCGCACCGACTGCGCCCGTGATGCGATAGAGTCCGAGGTAGCCGTTTCCACCCGAATTGCCGTTCCAGTTTTGCAGCAGGTAGAGAGTCGAAAGCGTTGCGTCATACGTGATGGCAGGAACCATCGTGCCGCCAAGATTCGGCGCTTTAATCAACGTGTAGAGTCCCTGCCCGCCCGCGTAGAGATTGGCCTTATTGAAGACGTAGAGGTGCGAGACGAAGCTGCCCGTGCCGTCGTTGATAGGAAACATGTTCATGTGAACGACGATCCAGTCTTTATTGAATCCGATGCTCGGATAATCAGCCCACAGGAGGTTCGTCGCATCGGCATCAACGCGGTAAACATTCCAGTTGCCCGTCGGGTCGCTCGTCTGCGAGACGCCCATCATCACGCTTGAGCCGGTTGACCTGCGCTCGGCGCACGCCGTCAGCATCCAGCGATTGGCATAAGGGTCGTAGAGAACTTTAGGATCGAAGACATCTGCGGGAGCATTCGGGAGCGATGCCCAGAAGCCGATGAGTGATACGTTGCTGATGAGACCGCCCGTTTTGCTCTGAATCCTCACGCGACCGTTATGCACGACCATCAAGTGATTGAGGCCGACTGCGCCGTGTGTGTCCGGGGGAAAGCGCCCGGTGTCGTCTGAGGCGAGAAAGCTGGCCGAGGGCGCGGGCGAAGGCCCTAGGGCTTTCAGATTTTCGAGCGCCTTTGGTTGAGGCTTCTCCATTAACGCGACTGCATTAGTGGGAACGGGCATGCTTTCCGGCATCGGCTCAGGCGGCTCGACCTCTTCGGTCTCTTCAAACTTTTCAGCGCGAGCGGGAGGAGCAAGCGATTCTTTACGCTCAAGCGCTTTGACATTCATCACAGCCGAGCGCATCGCGACGCCGCGCTTGCCAGCTATCTGCCGGTCAGCCGGTTGAACGGCGGGAGCAGTCACCTGCGCTCGCCTCTGCCCAGGAGCGTTGTGAGCAACGCCGAAGGTCAGCGACAGCAGGAGCAGCAACAGTAATGGTCTTGCGGGAAACTTGTTGCCTGTTCGTCTGGCTAGAATAAATCTCATGGTCAATCGAAGGGCTTATAATTACAGGTTAACGCGCAGCTTGGTATCGAAATCGGGCGACGGGAAAGGAGAGTCAGGCATTGCTGAAACTCGGGATAAAAAGTTATACGAAGGCGAAAGATAAAGCAATGGGCCGAGGGCGTTGGATATTCTCACAACCCCCGACCCAGCTTAACTAAAGCTCTTCGGTTAAACCTTTGAGCAACTGATTACTGGAAACGGTTGCGATACTCAGCAGAATTCAAGAAACCATCAATCATCTGCCGGTAATCACCTCCATTGCTGTTCATCAACGCTATCCATTGCTGATACGAAATATCCGCACTTCTCCTCAGATACCCGAAGTACTGCATGATCACAAACGCCTCGTTGTAATACTTCTGTGACACCTGCCCGTCCTCCGTCACTGACCTCAAGACCACAGCTCTCGTCGTCCCACCGTTCAGGGAATTGATCCATTCCGTCTTGCGCGCATGATTCGGCAATCCCAGTGTATTCAACAGCGCCGTCACATACGCATCATTGCCTGTGATTGAGCCGTACAAAGTCTGGTAATCACTTCTCGTCATGAACTCCTGCACGAAAGCCACCTTGTTGGCTTCTAACTCCTGTGCCGAGAGGAAGCCACTGACTTTCGCAAAGTCAGGCATGAAGGTCTCATACAGTGGAATCTTGCCCACCGCCGAGTAGAAACGGTAGACAAAGGAGGCACGGGTCTGAAACTCTTCACTGCGGAAAAACGCACTGCTGATCTCGATCCGGTCGCAGGGTTGTGGGACGCTCCCGCCGCAGTTGTTGTAGACGTTGAGCCAGCCTGCCAGTCCCGCTGGTTCAGGCTCTCTTCCTAAGAAATCGATGTAATGCTGACGGATGAAGAACTCAGCCTGATCGATCGGATTGCCTGCCGTGTTGGCATTATCCGTGATCGTCACCACTGCCGAGGTGGTTGAACCCAGCGTGGCTCCGCTGGGATTGCTCAGAGTGATGTTGAAGGTCTCATTGCCGTCAGTGATGTTGTCATCAACGATGGGAATGAAGATGGTCTTGGAGGACTCTCCGGCGGCAAAGCGCAGAGTGCCGATGGAGGTGGCGTAGTCGCAGCGCGAAGAAGCGATGGCGGTGACGCTGTTGCAGGCGTTCAGACCTGACGCGTCGGAAGTAGCGTAGTTGACCGTCGCCGCTGCCGCAGGGTTCGTCCGATTGACGACGACCTGAGCGCTCCCGCCGCCTTCTCCTATCGTGTAACTGCTGGCGCTTAGTTGCACCGTCGCTGACTGCGTGCAGCCGCTCTGCGTCCAGTTGAGGACGAAGTTGCCCGAAGCGTTATCGTATCCGTCAACCGCGATTCTATAGGTGACGCCCGCCGTAGCGGTGAACGTCACACTACTTTCCGTAATAACACCGAGGTCTATGTCGTCATTTTTGCCGACTGTCACCAGAGCGTTCACGCTGTTGCCGGTATAGATCGCCAGCATCGTATCGAAATCCGTCGCAGAACCAAGAGTGGTGATGGTCACGCTGCCGCTGGCAGGAGCTTGCCACCGATACCAGACCGAACGGCTACTGGGGAAGCCAGCCGGATCATGCTCCGGCTCGCCGGTCTCTTGCGTGGCCGAGACATTTGTGCCATTCACGCTGCCCGAACAACCAGCCAGCGCCTCAGCAGCGGCGAAGTTATCATTCGCGGGGGGAGACGGCGGCGTTGGTGGCGGGCAAGTCGGACACCAGCCAATGTCCTTTAGTAAAGAGAAGGTTAAATCCTGAGGCATTGTGGGGCTATGGGAAAGGCTGTTGGTAATGTTCGGTTCCATCAACTGGTTTGGTGAAAGAACGGTGTCCCAGTGCGAAATCGAAGAGCCGCTCTGGGTCGGATTGGGAGCGAAAACTCTTGGACGCCCGGATGCGTCTTTCCCCGACCCTAAAATACTGGCGTCAGCTACTACCTGCGGGCCATTCCAGACCAGATTGCCATTATTGATGGCTGAGGTCACGCGCTCGGCATCAGTCATTTGAGGCCAGGTCTTATTCGCTGTGTTGTCGAAGAGAAACCTGTCGTAAATGCTGGGGAATCTGCCTGTCACACTACCCGCCTGTTGGCCGGTGTCTTCATCAGTGAAAGACTGGAATCCAAGCCCATGCCCCAACTCATGGAGAAGCACTGTGACCAAATCTACGCGGTTGATTCCGTGATTGTTGTCGAGTCCGTAATACCAGGGACTGTTCTGTAAACAGCCGGTGGTGCCGATATTAAAATTGAAGGTCGCATTTATCTCAGCAGTGCTCCCGTTCAGGTCAGTGCCCGACAAGGAATTGGCGAGAGCCACAGGATACCAGGTATTGAGAAATGGAGCGTTTAGAAAATTACGGAAGAGCCTGTCTGTTCCGGCAGAGCCTAGCGTAGCTGAATTGGCAGTGCAAGGCATAGCCGCCCAGTGAGCGCTCACGGTGATGACGGGGCCGTCCGGCAATGTTGCGCCCCAGATGCTTGCGGCAAGTTGAAAGGCAATGAGCCGTTGCTGACCAACCGTAGTGCCGGAGTTGCCGCCGATGGGTGTCGCCGGTGTCGGATCGTTGAAGCCGACGTTCGCAGCATCGTCATTCTGGATGACTATCGTACTGGTCGCGAAGGCGGAGGAAGAACAAACCAGGCTCACCACAAAAGCGAGCAACAATACGGGGATTTTGGAAAGAATTTTAGTCATCATTAATTCCGGTTCGTCGCAGGCGTCATCTGAGTTGGATGATTAGGGGTTTCTTTTTTATTTTCGATTTTTTTCGGGTCGATTCCGAAAAACGCGCCAGCGGCCTTGGGGTTGTCAACACAGGACTGGACGAGATTGCCATCCTCATCCACCTTAGCCACAGTCACGCTTTGAAAACGATCCTCAAGGCTTATAGACACTGAGCCATCGGGTTGCTGTACCTGCTCGCGGCCATCAGTAGATTTGTTGATTAACGTCTTGAGTCCGGCGGCCATCTTCTGGGCCTCTTCGGGAGTTAGCTTCTCAATCTGTCCGGTCTGGCTATCAACCTGAACCTGCTGCCCGGCCACGTCCACCGTGACGAGCTTCTTGTTTGTCTTTTTGGCCACCGTAGAACTCCTCTCTTGCTCAGTTGGTTCCTGACCATTGGCATTTTGTCTGGAAACGACCGTCACTACCGCGATAGCGAGAATGATTGTCGCCACGACAACAGAAGTGAGTGACACACGTCGGAATTTCTTCGCTAAATTCCTCGTTGTTCTCGAATGTTTGCTCACAATGTTCTCCTCTTTGGGGTTGGGGTTCTTGTTCGGAAGATTCCGAATGCTATTACTGTACTGATGAGCGTGTTGAGATAGCTCACACACCTTATGCCGAGACAATCAAGGGCTAAACGGAAGCCCGGAAAACTGCGGCATCAAATGTTCTCCTGCTATTTCGTTGAAGATACGCACACGCCATCAACTTCGGTTGCGAGGCATGCAGAAACCAATCTAAACGGCTCTCGAAAGAACAAAAACTGAGGACTTTTACAATGATTTTCGTGGGGGGCGTGCGAACGACATTTCAGATGCAAGATAGCGAGTGGAAGATGCTTGCAAAACATCATTTTTTCGAGGACTAACGCTAAATCCCCGGCGAGGAGAGTCTCTTCAAATGCCGTGCCCTCGATTCGCCACTACAGGCTCCCTGTAGTGAGCGAAAACAACAGGGCATTATACCTTATTTAAGCCGTCACACATTTAAAATATTATCGGAGATGGCTGGCGGAATTTAAGGCTTGAGGAATCCGACCTGTTCCGTGCCGAATGCGCCGATGCCGTTTAGACGGAAGCCGAAGACAAAACGGTTTTCGTTACGCAGGCCGACATCGAAGGTGTAGTTCTGAACGGTGATGGCGCAGCAGTCAAAGGCGTAGCCAGCCGTGATGACGGAACTGATGAGCGAGGAGTTTTGCTGAGTGGGACTATTCTGGAAATCGAAGAAGAAGGAGACGCCGCCGAAAAACCCGCGCTCGCGGTTACCCACGAAAATGGACGGACTCCACTGCGAGCCGCGCTGCGTGCCAGGCTCTTTGCCCCGCACGTCTGCGAAACGACTCAGAGACGGAACGAGGTCTATGGCGCGCGTGTAATAAAAGGTCTGGAACGCCTGAATGAGCTTTCGGTTAAGACCGAAGCTCACGGCCAGAGTCCGCAGCCCGCCATTATGCACGTCAAAATCCGACCGCACGTCCGCGAACAAGCTCTGGCTCGGACGATAACGCGCCTCGATGTTAATGGGCGAGAAGCGGCGCGGGACACCGCCGTAAGAAAAGCCGGAGAAGGTATTGATCGGATAGAACTGGTTGCGCTGACCCGGAATCAGTGCGCCGCCGAACGTCGGGTCGAAGAAATATTTCCCGCGCAGCGTAATCGTCAGAGCCTCGTAAGGCTGGCTCGAAAGCGGAATCTTCGGGCGGTTCGCCCCTTGCGCTGCCTTCTTATTGACATTCTCCGTCGAGCGGCGCGTGAAGAAGCGATTCGTAATTCCGAACTCTATCTCGTTGGTGTCGGCGATGGTGTCCTGATAATCGAAGCGGATGATGCGCTCGAAATTCGAGATGCCTTCAATCTTGCGATAGATAAAGTAAGGCTCTATCACGTGGCGGAAAAAGAATGAGCCGTCGCGGTGGCGGAAGTTGCGCGCCAGCGCGGGCGGTCTCACGTCCAATTCAAACTCTCCGTAGCCACGCACGACATCGCGGCTTAAGATCAGACGGGTCGCCGGGTCAATCGAATTCGAATAGTAAGTCGCGCGAAGGCCCGCGGTCGCCGTGACAGACCAGCCGCCGAAATGAACCGGGACGGAAAAGCGCGGATGCACATCGAGCCGCTGCACGATGGAAGGCGCGATGAGGGGTTCACCATTTACTTCGCTGCGAAAGAGATCAAGATCGTCAACCGTCTCTTTACGGCTGACGCCTTCAAGCCCGCCTTCAAAGGAGAAGTAGACGGGAAGACGCTCGAAGTAGCGCAAGGCCGACGGGCGCTTGTCGAGCGTGATGCTGGGAAGCTGGCGCGTGCGGATACGCGTGTTGCGAATCGAAGTGACCTGCGAGCGCGCCAGAAAGTTGAAGCTGTAGTCGCCGAAGTTTTTGTTGATGAAAATCTGCGAGCGTTCTTCCGGCGAGATGGCCTGCTGAATCGAATCCGAGAAGACCTGACGAAAGGCGAGGTTCGATGTGACGTTGATGTCTGCGGCGGCGAGAAAGCCGTTCGGGAAATAATGCACGCCTTCCATGTAAAAACTGGACCCACCCTGATCCTGATTTTCAGGACTCTCTTTCGCGCCGAAGATGCGATCCTTGACTGCGTAGAAACCGAAGTTGAGATAGGAGCGCGAATTGGCGCGCGTCCGCACGTCTAAACCCAGCCCTAAGCCCCGCCCCGTGTAGATGTCGCTGCGAAGCGTGGCGTCAGCCGAGCGTCCGAGCGTTTGATAGTAAGCGGTCGAGAGGCGAAAGCCTTTGTTGCCTGAGCCGCTGAAGGTCGGCGTCAGAAAGCCCGAGGCGCGGTCGCGTCTCTTAATCGAGACGGAAGCATACGGCAGATAGAGAATGGGCACGTTCTTGACGCGAAAGGTGGGAGATTTGATTCGCACCCGATCATTGGTTTTGATCGTCGCGCGTTTCGCCTTAAAGCTCCACTTCGGCACGTTGTCTTCACAGGCGGTAATCTCCGCGTTGATGGCGACGATGGTATCGTAGCTCACTCTTTCAACGCTGTCGGCTGTGAAGTAGATGACCGTGCCGTCCTGCGTCTGGTTCGTAAACCCGGTCGAGTTGATGAAGAAGCCCGTCTTCGTCCGGTAGTTCCACTCGGCGCGCGTGCCCGTGATGCGCTGCTGGTCGCCCTGATCGAAGACGACGTTGCCTTCGGCGATGACGCGATTGCTCGCCTCAATCACCGTCACCTTATCCGCCTGCAAGCGAAACGTGCCGATGCGCGCATCGACGTTGCCTTCATAGACGGAGACGAGCGCATCCTTCGGGCCGGTGATGGTCTGCTTTTCGGCAGTGACGGTCAAATCTTCCGTGCCCTGCGCGCTGCCCGGACTTCTCGCCGGGAGTTGTTGACGAATGGGTTGCTCCTGTGTCAGAGGATTGACGTTCGGCGTGTCCGTGATGGGATTCGTGACCTGACGATCAACGGGGTTCGTCTGCTGGGCAAGCGCGGATAGACTCGCGGCGAGGCAGAGTAAGAGAACGAAGGCGAGCCGGGCGCAATCTTTTTTCACGGAAAGACTTTTGTCCAAGGATGAAACCGAAGACCTCCTCAGAGGCCCGAACTCCAGGCCGCGAATCTCCACCTTTCAAGGGGTCGTGAGAAGCGCGCGCCATCCTGCTTGAAGAGCGTGGCGATGCTAACATGGAAGAGCAGAATTCAGAAGTCAGGAGTCAGAATTCAGAAGAGTTTGGAAGTCTCAGTTGAGACTGTAACCAGGAGGCAACTCACCACAGAGACACAGAGAACACGGAGGGTGCACAGAGAGATGATTCAAGCCTCCATGCACCCTCTGTGACTCTCTGTGTCTCTGTGGTGAATAGCCCTACACCCGACACGTATGACTCCTGTGCTATCTTTCAATCATGGCCGTTGACGAAGCAGCGAGTTTGCGCCTGATGATCGTTGCGGGCGAGCCTTCGGGCGATGCTCATGCCGCCGCGCTCGTGCGGGCGCTCAGGGAAGAAGCGCCGGACGTGGAGTTTGAGTTTTTTGGTGCGACGGGTGCGTTGATGCGTGAGGCGGGCGTTGAATCGGTTGTGCGCTCGGACGAGTTGGCGATTCTGGGGCTGGCCGAAATAGCTCAGGCGCTGCCGAAGTTCTGGCGTGCCTTTAAAGCTCTGAAGCGGGCAGCGATTGAACGCCGCCCCGACGCTGTCATCCTCGTTGACTGGCCGGATTTCAATTTGCGCCTTGCGCGTGCGCTTCACCGGCGGGGCACGCGTGTCATCTACTACATCAGCCCGCAACTCTGGGCCTGGCGCTCCTATCGCGTTCGCAGCATCCGGCGCGACGTTGATCTACTGCTCGCCATTCTTCCCTTCGAGCCTGAATGGTACAAGCAGCGCGGCGTCGAGCACGTCGAATTCATCGGCCATCCGCTGACAGGCGAAGTCAATCCGCGCTACGGGCGCGAAGAGTTTTGCCGCCTCAACAACCTTGACCCGACGCGCCCCATCATCGCGCTGCTGCCCGGCAGCCGTCGCAAAGAACTCGAACGTATCCTGCCGCCGATGCTCGACGCGGCCAAGCTCATCTCGCGCGAGCGACCTGAGACGCAGTTTGTGGTCACGCTCGCCGCCAACCGCTCGCGCGCAGAAGCCGACGCAATCATCGAAGCGGCGGCGCGCAACAACTCGCATGTCATCAGCAATCTATTCATCACGCAGTTTGAGACACGCGAGGCGCTCGCAGCCGCCGACGCGGCAGCCGTTGCCAGCGGCACGGCCACACTCGAAGCCGCGTTGATAGATACGCCGTTTGTCATCGTTTACAAAGAATCTTTCATCAACTGGCACACGCTCGGACGCCTCATCAGCGCCGAGCACTTCGGCTTGATAAATTTAATCGCGGGCGAGCGCCTGGTGACGGAGTTGATGCAGAATGATTTGAACGGAGAGCGTCTGGCCGAAGAACTCAAGACGTTATTGAATAGAGAGCGAAACGAAGCTGCCCGCGCACGGCTCAAAGAGGCAGCCGCGCGACTCGGCACGGGCGGTGCATCACATCGCGCAGCACGCGCCATTCTCAAAGCGCTCCCAAAGTAGGACAGACATTCCTGTCTGTCATTGAGCGCGGAGAGCGCGAATATTATTTGACTAAGTATTGATGATGAGCGTGCTGACGCACGCTACGACAGACAGGAATGTCTATCCTACGAACTGCGATCACTCTTGCGTCCCGTCTATTTTTTCCTGCAACTCTTTTAATTGTCGGCGCAGCTCTTTAAGCTCTTCACGCATCTGCGGCAGGCGATTCATATGAGCGTTCAATCGCTTATATTGATCTAGCGGCTGCACGGGGATGCCCCACCAGACGCCTGCGCGCACGATCTTGCCCGGCAGGATTCCGGCCTTCGAACCAATGATCGCGCCGCTTTCGACGCGCGCATGATCGCCCATCCCGACCTGCCCGCCGATGATGGCGTCAGACTCGATTACGGTGCTGCCCGAGATTCCCGTCTGCGCGGCGATGACGACGCGTTCACCTATCTCTACGTTGTGGGCGATCTGCACGAGGTTATCTATCTTCGTCGCGCGCCCGATGCGTGTCCGCCCCAGCGCGCCACGATCAATACAGGTGCATGCTCCGATCTCCACGTCGTCCTCAATCAACACCGTCCCGATCTGCGGAAACTTGTGGCGAACGTTCTGCTCGTCAGGCACGTAGCCGAAGCCGTCCGCGCCGACCACCACGCCCGCATGAAGAATGACGCGCTCGCCTAAGTGGACGCCATCGTAAAGCACCACGTTCGGATGAATCACAGAGTCGCGCCCGATGCGAACATCATCACCGATGACCGCGCCTGAATTAATCTGCGTTCCCGCGCCGATGCTCGCGCGCTCGCCGATTTCGACCCATGCGCCGACGAAAACGCTTTCATCTAAGTTAGCGCTAGCAGCCACAATCGCCGTCGGGTGAATCCCGCCAGCGCGTCGCTTCGGCGGATGCAGCAACCCGGCAATCAACGCAAACGCGAGCCTGGGACGCTTCACTTCGATGAGGCAAGCGGCTTCAACCTGTGTGCCCTCCGGCACAATCAAACATGAAGCGCCGGATGAGAGCGCGCTCGTGAGGAGCTTATTGTCCTCGATGAAAGCTATCTCGCCTTCGCCCGCGCTCTCAAGGCTGGCGATGCCTCTAATCAAAACGTTGCCGTCGCCGTGAACAATTCCGCCAACGTGTGCGGCTAACTCGGCGACCGTGATTTCTCTTGTTTCTCTGTTCATGAAAATTCAGATTGCCAGCGTTTCCTCGTCCATTGTGCGCCCAGCGCTTCTTCGCGCGCGCGTGAAGCCGCGACGTGAGCCGCTTATGAAGCTCAAGAGGTGCTGGACGTTTTTATCGTCAAGCGCCGCCATCTCGTTGATCGCGTCTTCAAGCGCCAATCCGCTACGAAATAAAAGTTGGTAAGCTTCTTTGAGAGAGCGCCGCTCATCCGTTGAGAATCCAGCGCGCCGCAAGCCCACAGAGTTTAACCCACGCACACGCGGCGGATTGCCGTCCGTCATGAAGAACGGGAGCACGTCCTGCACGATCTTCGACTTGCCGCCGACCATCGCATAACGCCCGATCCGCACAAACTGGTGACAGCCCACATTGTTGGAGAGAAAAGCGTGGTCTTCGACGGTGATGTGTCCGGCGAGAGCTACCTCGTTGGCGAAGATGTTGTCGTCGCCGATCACGCAGTTGTGCGCGATGTGACAGCCTATCATCAGGAAGTTGCGCGAGCCGACGAGCGTTGCTTCACCTTCCCCGCTGGCGCGGTGCAGCGTTGCCCCTTCGCGGATCAGGTTATCGTCGCCGATGACGAGACGGCTCTCTTCATGCTTGAACTTTACGTCCTGCGGCTCGCCGCCGAGGATGGCGTGCTCGAAAACGCGGTTGCGTTCCCCCAGAGTGGTGAAACGCTTGATGACGGCGTGCGCGCCGACCTCGCAGCCCGCGCCGATAGACACGTCATCTTCGATGACCGCGTAAGGGCCAACGCGCACGCCCGGCGCGAGCTGTGCGCGCGAACTGATGACGGCTGTTTGATGAATTTCCATACGCCACACTCGTGCGCGCATGGTACTTCTTCCGCGCAAACGCTGCAAAGGCAGTGGTCAGTAAGAACAAAGGACTAGCGATGCGTTAGGCTTTTGTCTTTAACTGACCACTGACTACTGACCACTGACTACTGACTACTGCTTACAGTTCGAGGACGATCCCCTCTTTGCCGTCCGGCGGGTATTTGACCTGGTACTTGTGTTTGGCGACGAGATTCTTGTTCTTCCACATCTTGTTGAATTCGGTGGTGTAGTTGAACCAAATCAGCGGAGACGTTTTGTCATGCATGATGACACGCGCCACCGATTCCTCGTCGGGATGATTGAAGATGTCGCCGTTGGAAGAGAAGATGTACTGCTTGCATCTCATCATATCAATCAAATCGGGGCTGAGGTTCGAGCGGCTGCCGTGATGAGGAATCTTGAAAAAGTCGAGCGCGAGCTTTTCCGAGGGCTTCTTCAACATGCGACTCAAGGATGCGGCCAGCACATTCGGATAGGCGTCGCCGGAGAAGATGCCGCGCACGCCGTCGCACTCGGCGAGGAAGGCAATGCTGCTGCCGTTTGCTGGCGCGGTGTCTTGCTTAAAATCCGAGCCTCCCAGCTTCACCACGTTGACGACCGCCTCGCCGAGAATCGGTCGCAGCTTCTTAGCAGTAGCGAGCTTCTCCAGTGCCATTTTCGCCTTACCGGGCACGAGACCGGCAGCTTCCACCTCTTTCTTCCACTTCGGACGCAATTTATCCAACTGCGTCCACGTCGGCGAGAGGAGCGTCAGCTTCATGCCGCCTTTCAACTCATGGACGGGCAATGGGCCTTCGTCAGGGACGACGATTGATTGGCCGCCGAAGGCTTCGTTCCAGGGAAGTTTTTCTTTCTCGATGAGGGCAGTCAGGTATTCGCCCTGCACGCCGCCGAGTATGGGTTTACGCGTGAGGTGCTTCCAGCCGTTGAACCAGATGTCGCCGTAAGTAATCTTGAGGTCCTTGTCCTGCAACAATCTGACTGCGCCCTCGATGTGGTCTGCGTCAATGTGCGTGATGACGAAAAGCTCAAAGTGCCGCTTGTTTTCGGGGATGGTCAGGATGCGCTCGCGCAGGTTGATGTAGGTCGGGGCAGGGCCAGCGTCAATGAGCATCCGGTAAGGTTTTTTCGCGCTTCCGTACTCGATGAAAATACAATCGCCGTGTCGTGCCGGAAGCATTTCTATTCTTAGCATCTTTCAATCCTCCGTTATCTGCATTTCATTTGAGATACCAGTCAGCGTCGCCGTAAGCCTCAAGGCACAGCACCATCGGCAGTCCCTTGGCGAGCAGGCGGCGGCGCACGTCCAACATCACTTGGCCAAAGCTGGTGCCACCCGGTTTCCCGGAGAGTTGCGACAGCGTCCGAATAAACTCCATCGCCACCTGCGCGGCCTGCACGGCCAGCACGGTTGCGCCCGTGCTGATGACGACTGCCGCATATTGGCTGAAAAACGTGACGAAGTTTTCGAGGCGGTTGTCAGCCGCGTGCGTACTACAGCCGACGAGCATGACGAGCGGCCTCGTCTGCGAGTCGGGGTTAATCACGTACTCTTTTGTTATTTGAACCGCCTTCCGCTTGTCGTCTTTGCTGATTTCAAGCGCCCGCATCTCGCCCACGTCCTGTGCCTCCTGTGTGTGCGAGAGCAGCAACAGCAGGCTCGGCGATTCGGCCTTGATTTTGGCAATCCAGTCATCCCAACTCTTAACATAGATCGTCTTCTTCGTCTTCTCTTTGAGGACCGTTTGCACGCTCTTAATCATTCCCTTGCTCTCGCCTTCGTCAACCCTCGCGCTGGCGGCAAAGAGCGCCTTGTCGAGAACCTGAAGCGGCTTGCGCTCCGAACTGGAAGCAGTCTTCAAGCCATATGTGCCGTCTAAGTGAAGACTCTTGTCGAAGGAATGGCGCTCGATGACACGATTAAGTCCCCAGAAGCCGAGCGGGCAAACGAACTTTATATTATTCTTCCCATTACACGCGTCGTCACACTTCCCCTTCGGAAGAGACTCCTTGGCGTAAGTGCACAGCTTGGCGTCATCGTTCGGCGCATTGTAATCGTAGAGGAATTCGAGCGGGAAGTTGCTATCGCGTCTGGTTGAGACGATCTGTATTTTATCTTTGTCAGGACCGAGCGGCCAATTCTCTTCGTCATTTAATTCAAAGAGGTGCCGGTGGAGATTCCTGCCGTGCTGCGCCAGCGTGTTGAGCAACGTGGTCGTCGGATTCTCATTGATGTCTTCCGGGAACTCAACGCCGATGGCGATTTGTGTTAACTGGTTGTTGAGATCATTAATCGTCTCTTTGAAGGCGGCATCGTCGAAGGAGAACATCGAAGTCTTCGTCTCGGACGCGGCCATCGCGGAGATCTTCCCGTCATCAGTGCGGTCTAAAATGAGCGCGCCGTCGAAGTCCTGGCGCTGTCCCAGGTCGTTGAAGTTTGGCAGGATGCGCGCTTCAATCACTATAGTTTGCTTCTCACCCTTCTTCGCCTTGCCCGTCTTGGAGACGGGCGCTTCCAGAATCGCTGTCTGAATAACGCGGTTACGGTGCATCACGGTGATTCTCGCCCTGAAGTTATTGAGCGATGTGTCCGTGTGAAAATAGAAGCGGCGGATCTCGGTCGGCCCCTCCGGCGGAAGGAAAAGCTGCTCTGCAACCGGCGGGGCGGGCTTACCGCTCAACGCAGTGAAGACAACCGTCAACATATGCCCCGTCTCGCTCGGCGGCAGTTCCTCTATCGCGAACGGTTTATCTGCGCTCACCCCCTTCTTGTCGGGCAGGCCGATGCTAACGTCAACGGCGTAGGAAGTATCCGGCTTGAGCGCGCTCTTCTGCTCTTTGCCGCTGGTGGCGTCGAATATTTGACCTTTGATCCGCCGCTCTTCGGCCTTTCGCGGAATCTCCTTACTAAGCGACTCCGCTTTACGGCTGTGCGTCGCCATTGCGGTGGCCCCGGCTGATTCAAACTTCCAATTATCAGGCGGAAGCGCGCTCTCCAGTTCTCCAGCAACTTCAAGTGCCGTGGCTCTGGCCTCCGGGTGCAGACCGCTACCACCGTTCTTCTTAGTAGCTCCGCCCGAAGGTGGTCCCACGGATTCAAAAGGTGACTCCACGGATTCAAAGCTGCCCCCTCCGTGAGTGCCTTTGCTCTCAATCCTGCCCCCGACTCTAATACCGCCTGACCGCCCGCGAGGCGGCGAAGGCCGCTCGTCGGGAGGAATGGTAGGCGATTCCGTAGGCGGAGGAGCAGCAGCCACCTTGCGTTTGAGCGCCTGACCTATCCGCGCGGCAGTGCGCGAGACGAGGGTCAAATCTATCAGCCGCCTCGATGCGGCCAGCAGCAGGGTCGCGGCTTTCAACTCGCGGTTGGCTTTGAAGAGCGCCACGTCGAGCGGATTGTTGTGCGACAACTGGGCGATTAAACTCTTGAGCCATTCAGCTCGCTGTGTCTCCTTAATGGACAGCAGCCCGACGCCGCTTGTGCGCGCCTGCGAGCGCACGGCTTTCAACAAGTCCGTCAGGCGTCCCGATAAATCCTTGCTCCCGCCCAGCACCAGCACGCAATCGGCCCTCGGATTCCAGGACGCTTTGAGCAGTTCGGACAAAGCGCCCTGCAACGTTTGCGGAAAAAGCAGCAGGTCGCAGTCGTCGCGCTCGCTCTTCAAGGCGACGAAATCAACGAGTAGCTTCAGCCCTGAATTCTTGATTGCCTTTTCCAGCCCTTCTCGGAGTTGCCCTGAGGCATCGTCTTCAAAAAACCCGATTCGCAACGGCCAGTTCCAACCGACAGTGGTTTGCGGCTCGTCAACGCGGACGTAAAGCGAGGTCGCCCCGACGGCGGAACCCAGCAGTTGCTCGGCGATCCAGAAATACTCGTCCGTCCTGTCCAGATGAAGTTCGAACCGCAACTCTTTTTTGTAAGATTTTTTGAACTCCTCCCACGCTTGAGCGAAGGCGCGAGCCGCACCGGGCTTTTTCAATTTTGCCAGTTTTTCAAGCAATTCCCGGCTGACGCACCAACGCAACAGCCCTTCCGATTGGGCAGCCGCAGTCGAGAGTTGCCGCTTTATGTCTGGCGCTGAGGTCAGCAAGCTCTGTTGAGAGCCTTCAAAGACGCCCAGCGCCGCCAGCGCTCTGGCGAATTCTTCGGGCGAAAGCTCAAGTCCCCAAAGGCCAAAATCGTTTCGCTTCATGTTTATCTCCGTCGCTCGTGTACCGGCTCGGTACTCGCTTCAAGAAACCTGTTTATTGACAGTTGGATAAGCTACATCTTAGTTGTGAGCAACCGTCCTATGCGGAAGCTAAGGAACGCAAGGTTTTACTCAGGAAGTTCTTTCATCGTTGTTAGCTTGAGGGCAATCCGGCGCAAATGGTTCGGCTAGAGAGCCTCAGGAGTTCAGCAGTTTTAGCTTGAAAAGAACGGTCAGAGTGAGATCGCCCAGGTACAGGTAAGAATAGAGACGCACGCAACATAATCCATAGCTTCGGACCTGTCAATGGTTTGTTAGGACGATGCGTTCAGGCTCTGTTTCTGCGCCTAACGTCTTGCGAATATCTATAGATACGGCTATCATTGCGCGTTGCTGCGTTAACTACCCCCCGGCAAAAGCGCAGCGATTCATACGGAGATTGTGCAATACTTCATCGGGGCGTCTTAATCTTTTAAGACGCGTCCCACGTGTTAGAGGAGAATGACTGTTGTTTAGCGATCAATTTCGCAGGGGCGAATCAGAAAAGGGCAGATTCAGCGGGGTGAAGACCTCCAAGCTGATTTCCGGCCTTTCGGATGTCGCGTGGAAAGTCTTTCAGTCGGTGAATCGCCGCTTGCCGGAAGGCGAGGCCATTCGCCCGAAGTGGGCGCCGGGGCCGCTCCTGAAATCTTACGAGCGCACCGCGCCGCCTCTTGGCTTCCCGCGCGAAACCGACTCCTTGTGCCCGCGCTGCGTCAAGGAAGTCCGCACCGCCGTCATCACCGGCGAGACGCCGCTCGAAACCCTGATGCACCAGCATCCGGGCGAAATCAAAGCACAGATTCTGGAAGAGAATGGTCAGGTCATCATGCGTAAAACTTGCCCCAAGCACGGCGAGTTTACGGATGTGATGGCGACTGACCCGAAGTTTTTGGAGCGCATCGAATCGCTCTTCTACGGGCGCGATTTCCGCTCGGCTGAAGACAAGAGCATTCACAAGCACGGCACGTCGAATATCAAGTTTGGACGCGGCGCAGTTTTGACCGTTGATTTAACCAACCGCTGCAACATGATGTGCGACCCTTGCTTCATGGACGCCAATCAGGTTGGATACGTTCACGAGCCGACGTTTGAAGACGCGAAAGCCATCCTCGACCGCGCTGTCAGCTTCAAGCCGCGCCGTCAGATCATCATTCTCTTTTCGGGCGGCGAGCCGACGCTCTCGCCTTATTACCTTGAAGCGGTCGCCTATGCCAGGAAGATAGGCTTCTACCGCATCTTGGCCGCGACCAACGGCATCCGCTTCGCCGAAGACATAGAGTTCTGCAAAGCCGCGAAAGAGGCCGGGCAGCACGGCGTCTACTTGCAATTCGACGGCGTTTCCGAAGAGAAGAACAAGCACAGAGGTGTCGGCAATCTCTTCGACGTGAAACTGCGCGCGATTGAGAATCTGGCGAGCGTTGGAATCAAGGTGACGCTGGTCACGACCATCGTCAACACGATCAACAACGACGCCATCGGCCAGATCGTAGAGTTTGCGGCGAAGAACATAGACAAGGTTCAGACCATAGCCTTTCAGCCCGTCTCTTTCACCGGGCGAGATGAAGATGTCCCTGACCCGGTTCGCATCCAGCAACGCTACACGCTCGCCGGGATGACGCACGACCTCAAGGATCAACTCGGTGGACGCCTGCAACCTCTGCGCGATTGGTTTCCGCTCTCAAGCTATTCCGCTTTCACGAGCGTGATGGATATGTTGCAGGGAGCCGATGCGCCCTGGGGCTGGTCAAGCTGTAACTGTCATCCGAACTGCGGCATCTTCACGCTGATAATCGTCAACCGTAAAACGGGAGAGTTCAGTTCGCTATTCGACTGCTTCAACTACGAGCAGTTTATGAAGGACGTGGCCGTCATCACGGACACGGCGCGCGGGAAGAAACTCTCTTACGCGCAGCTTGCGATGGCGATCATGCGAAACTTCGACGCGCAACGCGCGCCCGAAGGCTTCCCGATTTCACAGATCATCAATCTCTTCAAGCCGTCTTCGACCAACTCGAATTCGGATCGCAACGACCGCATGAAGACGGAGCATGGCAGCGAAGAATCCGCAGACATGTGGCGTGTGCTCTGCGTCGAAGGCATGTGGTTTCAGGACTTGTTCAACTACGACTTCCGCCGGACAGAGATGTGCGTGATTCCTTACGGCACACAGGAAGGCGAAATCTCCTTCTGCGCTTACAACACAGGCGTCGGCTGGCGGCAGATTATCGAGAACATGCACAAGACCGCCAGTCTCGGCGAATGGTACGAAGAGCATGGACGCCACGCCGTCTATGCCAAAGGTAAGGCTGTGCCCGGCATCTCCCGGAAGCATTCGCTCAGCTTACCCATCGTCAACGCGATCATCGCAGAGGATTCGGATACACCCATTGAGACCGTAACTCCTTATCTTGTCGAAGAGCAGGAAGAAGTAACGGTTTAGCGAATTCGTTACCAACTAGACCAACTCGAAAAGATGCGTGGCAAATAAATGCCACGCATTTTTCTTTAGCTAAAACCTGTCGCGTTTCTTCCCTCTGCGTCCTCTGCGTTGGAAATTCCCTTCTCAGCCTCACTCATCTGCAATCGGCCATAGATAATCATGCGAGGCGACACTTTGAAAAAGTGTCACAAGCGGGACGACCGACAACGACGCGGGCAGACTAAGCTTAGAGCGACAAGGGCATGGCATCGGGATTGCCAACGTCTCTTCAGGAAGAGATTCTTAACCTCTGGGAGTCCATTACATGAAAAAGCTCTTATCCGCGCTTTTGTTGCCGTTGCTACTGTTTCAAACGATGCCGCCGTCGGTCGCTTCTGCTCAGGAGGAAGCAGCAAAAACTATCCACCAGTCACAGCGAAGCATCACCCCGCTTATCAATCTCGATGTGCTGCGGATGGTCAAGGCTGATTTCACGCCCGAAACCATTATTGCCCAAATCAAAGCTTCCCCGTGCGACTTTGCGACGACGCCCGCCGCGTTACAGCAACTTAAAGAGGAGCGCGTGCCCGATGCAGTGATTTTAGCGATGGTCATGGCCCCGAAGAGCGCGCCGTCCCAGAATCATTCCTCAGGTGCGGTCAGGCCGCAGAAAAATCTCAGGGTAAAAATTCCGAACGGCTTAGCGATAGAGGTTGAAGCGCCTTTCACGGTGAGTTCTCAGGAGGTGAGAAAAGGCGATGCGATCAGCTTTCGCGTGGTCAATCCGGTGAAGGTGGATGGCGTGGTGGTGATTGCGCCGGGTGCGACCGCGACCGCGCGAGTGGTGCAGGCAAGCAGGGGCGGGCATTTCGGGAAAGCTGGCCGACTGGCATGGACTATGGAAGATGTCGCGGCGGTTGACGGGACGCGGATTCCGCTTCAAGCCGGTGGAAGAATCGTCGGCGACAGCAAAGCCGCCAAAGTCATCACGCAAACGATAGTCATGGGAGCATTCCTCTGGGTCATTGCTCCCGTCGCGCTCTTTCACGGATTCAAGCGAGGCGAGAATGCCCTGCTCCCGGCAGGCAAAAGATTGGAAGTTCTCTCCCAAGGGGAAACGTCAATCAACGCCATAAGCAGTGGTCAGTAGTCAGTGGCCAGTGGCCAGTTAAAGACAAAAGTCTAATTTTGCTAGTCCTTTGTTTTTGCTGGCCACTGACTACTGACCACTGCTTTTCGGTGGACGCTGCACGTCGCGTAGCTGCGCGACGGTATCGCGGATTCTTCCGGCGAGTTGCTCGATGGTTTCGACGCGCCGACGCGCCGTCGTGCTCAACTCTTCACGCAGGAGAAGTTGCGCCTGACCGAGAACGCCCGTCAGGGGATTATTAATTTCATGGCGAACGTGTGCCACCAGGTCTGCAATCTCCGTCAATTTTGCTTCATGCTCGGCGATTAAGGAGCGTAGGCGCTGCTCCGTCGGCTCAGTCGCACTACTACTGCTGCTGTCGCCCGTTTCGTCGGTGCTCATCTGCTTTTCCATCCCTTCAGGAAGCCGCTATTGATCAGCCCGCGCAGGTCATGAATGCCATCCGGCGACTGGCAAGAGAAAGCGACTTCGCCGTGCATCCATTGTGCGTCGGATGCGCGGCGGCGGGCAAGCAGAAAATTTCGCGTATGAAGTTGGCTGAAGATTGTGGAGGTCGCGTAGGCTGCGGTTGACAACCAGCGCGCGCCACCCGTAAATTAATTCTCCTTGTTGGGAGGTCGTCCAATGGTAGGACTCCAGACTCTGGATCTGGCTATCGGGGTTCGAGTCCCTGCCTCCCAGAAATCATAAAGGCCGGATTCACCATCCGGCCTTCATCATTTTAAGTAGAACAGGCTGTTAGCCTGTTCAGACAGACTAACAGTCTGTCTTACTTTCTAACGCTTCTTTGAGCGCAACCTGTACCAATGCCTCAGCATTCGTTTTGGCGCGTCTGATGTTCGCTTCCAACTCGTCGCAAAACCTCATCAGCTTTTCCAGCCTGGCGACAATTCTTTCCTGTTCGGCTAATGGCGGAAGTGGAATTGGAATTTGCGAAAGTTGGTTTTGATTGATTTTAGGCATCTTGACTCTATTATCAAATTTATCGACTTCTTCTAAAAAATATTGTGAAAGCATTCCAGCTTGTAAAAATCTCGAATCAATCAACGGTTTAATCGGATACATATCTGCGCTGCACAAACCTTCAAACTCAACTAACACAACTTTATTAAGCTTTGGGCGAACTTTCGAGTAAATCAACTGCTGTGGGTAAAAGTAATGGTTCGCGCTTTTAACTTCATCTTCCAAAACAGTTTTATATGGAAGTAATTTGCCCGTATTCTTTTCGATGTTATCCGGCGCAACATGCGGAAGATTTGGATAATCAAACGGCGAAACAAGATTCGATTCTATAAGTGCGACATCGGCAAATCTGCACCAAGTCCAAGTTGAAGGAATTTCAAACGGAATTTCTTCGGGTTTGATTGGCGGCAAGGGTTTCGCTTTTGTATGACAGGCTGTCAGCCTGTCGTACTTTTCCGCCTTTATCTTTTCGAGCAGAATCTCTGCCGGTTCATCGGTCAAATCCTGAGAGACGAGTTGGCCCTGCATTGCTTCGCGTAAATACGCTTGCCGGAGTTCTTTGACCAAAGCTACCTGTTGATTGAGTTCGGTTGAAATTTGATTTCTGCCGGATTCGAGACGTTGAAACTTTTCAATAAATTCCTGTTGGACCTCAAGCGACGGCAAAGGGATTTCGACATCAGCGATTTCTTTCATCGACAAACTGACATTTGCCATTCCTTTCATCCTCGCAACGAGTTCATTCTCTTTGTTGAGGTCTAAATACCTGTAAAGGAATTCGGCTGATAGCTGCGTTTTGTCCTTTGGAATTACGGCGCACAGGATTGACCCAACGGAGAATTTCCCCGTCTGAAAGAAAATCCTCTTCATGCTTCTGTGCCCGTGCCCGGTCGAAGAAACAAGCGGAATAATGACGGCTTCAGCATCAAACTGAAATTCGTTGTGGGTTTTTCTTTCTTCGCCCAGCACAACTAAAGGATACTCACCCGGAACCGCTTTCATGATTCCGATATTCCCTTTTTCGATGGCGCAAACTTCGCCAAGCTTTGCAGTTTCCCAGTTCATAGATTTGTAAAACAGGCGGTTAGCCTGTTTCGTGCCGGATTGACAGGCTAACCGCCTGTTATACTTTTTAGTTGATTCAATAGATCGTGGCTTTTATCGAAACTCTTTCCAAGCAATTCAATAATCTCCCGGCTGGTGTATTCGTGCGAATCCTCCGTCTTGTGCGGGTTCTTGATGTCTAGATCATAATTCCGCGCTTTGATGGTGTCGATATTAACCTTCCATGCGATGTCCGATTCCGTGCGGTTTTCCCACCAATCCCTGATCGGCTGAAATTCTTCCGGGCGAATCGTTTTCGTTTTGCTGTAACTCTTCTGACCTTCGGGCAAGCGATGTTCGTAATACCAGATTTCGCGTGTCGCCGTTCCTTTGGTAAAGAATAAAAGATTGGTCGCAACGGTCGCGTAAGGCTGAAAGACGCTGTTCGGCAGCCGGATAATCGTATGCAGATTACATTCTGTAAGCAGCCTTTCGCGGACTCTCTGCTTCACGCCTTCGCCCGTCAAACTTCCGTCCGGCAAAACGATTCCGGCGCGTCCCCCCATCTTCAAGAGATGAATCATCAAGATCAAAAACAAATCCGCGCTTTCCTTTGTCCGGTAGGTTTGCGGAAAATTCGTTTCGTTGTTGTTGGCGACAATCCCGCCAAACGGCGGATTTGCCAGTATGACGTTCACGCGGTCGCGTTCCGTGTAATTGCTCAAAGGCTGATCTAAGGCATCGCGGAATGTGATGTTCGGCACTTCGACATCGTGCAAAATCAAATTCGTCGTCGCCAGCAAAAACGGGAGCGGCTTGTATTCCCAGCCGATAATATTTTGCGGGATGGATTGACGCTCCTCGACATTCCTGGCTTGAAGTCTCAAGTGCTCAAGCGCACGGGTTAGAAATCCGCCTGTTCCGCTCGCCGGATCGAGAATCTTTTCGCCGATGATTGGATTAACCATCTCGGTGAGAAATTGCGTGATGGCTCGCGGCGTATAAAACTCGCCGCTTTTCCCCGCGCTCTGCAAATCCTTGAGGATCGTTTCGTAAAGCTCGCCGAAGGCGTGGCGGTCATGGGCGATGTTGAAATCAAGCTCGTTTAGTTTGTTGAGAACTTTGCGGATATTGATTCCGCTTTTCATATAATTGTTGTTGCCCTCAAAAACTTCGCGCAGAATCAAAGCGCGTTTGTTATCCACCACCGGAATGTTTCTCAACGTCGGGAAAAGTTTGCGGTCAACAAATTCAACCAGTTCATCGCCCGTCATACCTTCATCATCGCCCGCCCAATTTTCCCAATGCAGTTCGGTCGGAATCGGCGATTTGTAATTGTCGTCAAGCAACTCAAGCTCTTGATCTTTGTCCGAAAAAATCTTGAAGAACAACATCCAGCCAAGCTGCTCGATGCGCTGCGCATCGCCATTCAAGCCGGTGTCTTGCCACATTATGTCGCGGATTGATTTTAAGATTCCTTGTAAGTTAGTCATTAGAATTGTCTCGCTACATACTCATTTTGTTCTGATGGGGAAAGCTCTTTGATAAATTCAATTTGCTCTGTTGAGGAAAGCTTGGCGGTCGTATTTATGTTACGAACAACAAATATCGAAGTGTTTTTATGAATTAAATATGTAGATTTATTTCGTTTTTCACACTTAACTATACAGACAGATTTTCCATACGGAAATAAACGAATGTCCGCTGTAATAGACGTGGAAGGTAACGGCTTTAAAAACTCTTTTATGCTGTGAGCTAAACTTTGCAGGAATGTATCGTTATCCTGAAAATCAGCCTCCTCTTCAATACCAGTAATTTCCCCGTTATCTTCTACTCCTATAAGAAGAATTCCACCGTTAGTATTTAAAAAACTAGCCACTGCTCTTACACGTTTGAATTTCATATCATTCTTCGGTTCGTGTTCATTTCTCCGCTTGCAAGATTTAAATTCTCGTTTGGCATCTTCCCCCAGCCGAATATGTTCCCTTATCTCTAAAAGCAGTGGGTCTCCATCTTCAAAAGCCACAATATATTCAAGAGCCGTCGAGGCATTTTTAACTAATTCTGCAAACTCAGAGATGTGAGACTCGGTGTCTTCTCCATAAATCGCAGTATGCCGTATGGTCGCAGTGATAACAGCGTTTGCATACTCATTCGCAGAACATTTCTTTTTAGCAAGCATTAGCGCTGAGAGTAAGACTTGTGAATGAATATTATAAAGATAGACTGTTACTACCTTACGGTGAGGCTCTAATGCTCTAAATTCATTGTAAATGGCTTCAACAAACTCACTGGGCAGAGTGCCTAAAGCCATCGCCTCTTCACCATTACTATTCAACCATTCATCATCATAGGGGAAAACCAAACTTGGCAAATTCAACTTTAAAGAGTTTAAGAAATCAATAAGAAACCCATAGCGGTTTGTTTGCTCCATCCATATATCTGGACTAGATGCTCTATACAAGGTCGGGTCGCTTCTTAGTTCCTTTTCAAAATTTTCAGTTAAATTGTCGGTTCCATTTTCAACAAATTCCTTTTGTACAGAATAAAGCGCATAAGCGTTGAATATTTTTGGCTCAATAATTACCTGATCTTTGATTGTAATAAATCCATTTGATTCAAATTCAGAAATCATATGTTCAATCAAACGTGGAGTGTTATGACGAATCTGATGCCCACCCCGAGTTAATATTGGCTTGTCGTTATAAACAAGAACAAATTCGTTGTTTTCTTCGAGGATTTCTAAATCAATAGAAGTAACTTTTACAGATTCTTTTTTTTCTGTTGTCATAATGCCGTTATGGTGTAAATAAAATTTTCAAGACGCTTTGTAAAGTTCTATTTCAAGCTCTCTAACCGCTTCGAGATACTTTTCCTTGCCGCCGAAAACGCCTTTGAGAATTTCCGTCGGCGAACCGAAATCTGAGATCGGCGGCTCTTTCAAGACTTTGATATTTTCGATTTCGTGGATGCCTTCGTCCGCATACTTATCAAGCAGCGACTCTAAAACCTGTCTCGCCTGTTCGCCATACTTTGTAAAGTAATTTCGCTTCCTGACATTGTTTGCCCGCTCGCGTCTGGTCAGTGGTGGCTGGTCAAAAGCAACGTGGCAAATCAAATCGAACAAGTCCAACTTTTTATCGACCGAATTTATCAGGTCATCAACCGGAACGCCCTGCTGCTCCAATTCGCTGATAATCGATTCTTTCTTGTCCGAGTCGTTCCAGCTATTGAGAAATTCGCCGAGCGTGGCAAATCGTTCGGTAACGATTTCTTTCGTGTAATCGGTGAGCTTGCGTGTAATAAGTTTGCCGTCTTTGTCGAAAGAAAGCTCGCGCGAAACTAAAACCGAAACGTCAACGCCATTGACGACAACTTTTCCCGGCGGAACAAAACCGGCGATTGAAAATGGATTTCTGATTTCCGGTTTCTCAAATGTAATTTCTTCATCTGAAACTTCATCAATTATTGGCGCGCCGTTTGATTCTTCCTCATCAAGAATCGTACTTAAGTCTTCATTTTCCGAAACAGGCTTGACGCGAATCGGATCGCCGTCAAACTCTTTATCGGCGAAAAGGTCGGTCGCATTTCTGAAATCAAGAATGGTGAAATAATGCTTGCCGAAAGCCTCGTTAATGCGTGTCCCGCGTCCGATGATCTGTTTGAACTTCGTCATCGAATTGATATTGGCATCCAAAACGATGACTTTTACGGTTTGCGCGTCAATTCCGGTTGTCATCAATTCCGAAGTGGTGGCAATGACCGGATAAGGCTCTTCAGGGTTGGTAAAATTATCAAGCTCACGTTTCCCGATGTCGTTGTCGCCGGTGATTCGCATTACATATTTATAATTAGCTGCCACCAGATCGGCGTTTTCGTTGACGATGCCCTGCCGCATTCCTTCGGCATGTTCGATGTCACAGCAGAAGGCAATGGATTTATCGAAACGGTTTGTGCCTTTGAGAAATTCCGTAATTTTTTCGGCGACTAACTTACGACGTTCTTCGACCACGAGTTTTTTATCAAAGTCGCTTCGATTGTAGATTCTATCTTCAACCAGATTGCCTTCTTTGTCTTTGAAACCTTTCGGCGGTCGCCAACCTTCCGCATCAATATCAAGCGTTATTCTGATAACGCGGTAAGGCGCGAGAAAGCCATCATCAATTCCCTGTTTGAGCGAGTAGGTATAAACGGGTTCGCCGAAGTATTCGCTGTTGCTCGTGGCATCCGTTTCTTTCGGCGTTGCCGTCAAACCGATTTGCGTTGCTTTAGAAAAATAATCGAGGACTTCACGCCATGCCGAATCATCTCTCGCGCTGCCGCGATGGCATTCGTCAACCACGATCAAATCAAAGAAGTCACGCGAAAATTGTTTGTAGATATTGCTCGCATCTTCCGCGCCGGTTAGCCCCTGGTAGAGCGCTAAATAAACTTCATAAGCCTTGTTGACCTGACGTTTCTGCACCACCGTCATTGATTGCTTGAAATGCTTGAAATCGCCGCGTCTTGTCTGGTCAATCAAGGCGTTTCTGTCTGCCAAAAACAGAATGCGTTTTTTAGCTTTGGCTTTCCAGAGCCGGTAAATGATTTGAAATGCCGTGTAAGTCTTGCCCGTGCCGGTTGCCATGACGAGCAGGATTCTGTTTTGACCTTTGGCAATGGCTTCGATTGTTCTGTTGATTGCGATTTGCTGGTAATAGCGCGGCTGTCTGTCTGTTCCGTCGTCGTAATAATCCTGCTCGACAATCTTTTCTTCTTCAGGTGTGGTGATGCCTTTATATCGCTTGTATTTTTCCCAAAGCTGATCCGGAGATGGGAAATTATCATTATCCAGGTCGGTTTCGATCTTGCCGCCGATTACGGTCTTGTCGTGAAATTTAAAGCCGTCGCCGTTGCTGCTAAAAACAAATGGAATATCAAGGATGCGCGAATAATCTAAAGCCTGTTGAAGCCCCGCGCCGATGGTGTGGTTATTGTCTTTAGCTTCGACAATAGCAATCGGAATATTCGGCTTGTAATAAAGAATGTAATCAGCGCGTTTTGCCGTTCCTCTCGAATGAAGTTTTCCGCGCACGTAAATTTTGCCGTCAGTGAAGGAAACCTCTTCAAGAAATTGAGTGGTTGAATCCCAACCGGCTTTGACGATTGCCGGGGTGATAAATTTTGTGCAGATGTCTCGTTCAGAGAGGGATTTTTTATCAAGCATACTTTTAGGGTGATTTCAAAGCCATCGCTTAAAGGCGCGGGCCGCAATAGGCGTGAGACGCTTACTTGCTTTGACTTGCCTTCTCCATCGCGAGGGCAATTGCGCCTTTGACGCCAGCGTCATCTTCCAATTTTGGACGGACGATATACTTATCATCAATATTAACCCCTTTGAGGTAGCTATTAAGCATTCCTTCAACATCGTCTCTCACTTTTTCCAGAAGTCCCTCCTTTTTCATCACGCCGCCGCCCATGATGATGCGCTCCGGTGAAAGTAAGCAGATGACATTGACCACGCCGTAAGCTAAGTAGCGAGCTTCTATCTTCCAGGCTTCATGGTCGGCGGGAAGGTCCTCACCCGGTATCTCCCAGCGATCTTTGACGGCTGTGCCTGAGGCTAATCCTTCGAGGCAGGGATAGTCTCTGTGCGTGGGACAAATCCCTTCATAGGCGTCGTCGCGGGGGACCATGATATGACCAAACTCTGTATGCAGCATCCCGTGGAGAGGCTTGCCATTAATAAGAATACCGGCTCCGATTCCTGTCCCGACGGTGATGTAACAAACGACCCCCAGGTCTTTAGCCGCACCCCAGTAGTATTCGCCTACGGCAGCAGCATTGGTGTCGGTATCGAAAGCCACTGGAAGACCAAACGCTTCCTCGAACGGTTTAACTACGTCAGTGAACTTCCAAAATTTCTTCGGGGTGGTGGTGATGTAACCGTATTGATTAGACTTGGAATCGGGCCTCAAATCAATCGGGCCGAATGATCCGATACCCAGGGCTGTTAACTCAGTGGGCTTGACTCCGCATTCCTTGAAAAAATCTATCGCCCTCTTAATAGTCTCATCGGGCTTGGTTGTTTTAAACTCCACTCTCTTTTTAAGTTCTCCATAACCGTTTCCCACCCCGCAGACCCAATGGGTCCCGCCGGTTTCGATACCTCCATAGAGCAGGTTTCCGTCAAGAGTGGGACGACCAAAATGTTGCTGTCCCCATTCCAGGCACAGGTTCTGTGCTTTAATCGTCAACTTATCCCTCAGGGCTGAAGCTTCCGCCCTGACCTTCTTATCCTTGCTTTCTCTCGGTGGCATCTCCAGTTCGTTTGAAAGCCCTTTCAGCAATAAGTCTATGCTTGAACGAGAGCGGGAAATATCTTTACCATCGCATTTGATGAAAATATTTGCTGGCGAGAGGACGGTGGGAGCAAGCGTCACGCGCGGATTAGTGTCCGTGCCACAACCCCCTCTTGGAAAGAGCCGCCACATGAGTGGGACTTGCCTTGCTTCTTTAACCTCATATCCAAACATCGAGGCTGGCCAACCACGCTCATCGTGCTTAATCAACACACGCATGAACGGTAGTGCGTTTTTTCCTTCTACCCGGTGATGGTCGGCATCAGCGGTAAGGTCCCCTTCCTGATTTAAGTGCTGACTAACACAACTCACCAAACAAAACATAGCCGAGACTGCTGCTCTGCCGATGTCATGTTTGTTCTCGATGTTATAGGAAAGCTCTTCAACGTGGTTGACGTATCCATCGTATAGGTCCGGGTGTCTGAATATCGTCTTATGGAGTTGTGGGCTGCTCGAGCTGGCATCTTTCCACTTGAAAATGAGTGTCAACATTGGCTCATCGCCCGGCAAGTTTATCATCCCCAACGTTACTCCTTTATCGAAGCATTTCTTATCGCTGACTACATGGCTCATTCAGCCACATTTCCTAAATATGCCAGAAATCTACGACTAAAGACACGGTGAGACCCAACGGGCGGGACAACTTCACTACATTTTGGCTAAAGAAAACCCTATACAGCCATGAGATGCTGGCTGTAGGCGAAGATCGCCAGGGCCATCGAACACCCTCAGACCCGCATAACGTGAAAACAAGGCTGCCTGCTTTAGCTTCAAACGGAGGTGGATGAAATGAAAAGAGCTATCCAGCAAACACGCGAATTAAGTGGGAAATTTTTAGGTCCGGATGAAATTAAGGTTTCTCGTTTCTTTAGAGGAGCTGTTCTAAAGAGCGGATGGTTATTTTTTCTCTTCTTTCTTTTGCTAAACACCCCGTCAATTTTCGGACAATCGGTGGAAGTAAGTCCAAATCGTTTACCACCAGGTGGAACGAGATGTGCGGGATTGTCCATTAGAAACGGCGACAGGCTTACGGGTACGACAACTCATTATGCCGGACCTGGTGGTGGCCGCGTTCCGAATATCTCTCATACGAGAGTTTATGCCAATAGTGTTTTAGTTTATTCGGATGATCTTAATATTGATGACTATGGAAACCCAGGCTCTCGGAACATAGATATACCTCCTGTGAACTATACTAAAGTAGATGTTTGCATTAGTGCTGAAGACTATGATTCCAATGACATCGCCAAGGTAACACTCAGGATTGCGCCGCGTTCTAACCTGACGGCACTACTTCCTATCGTCCAACCGAACGGAGATTTAATTTACGGCTACCGTGTAGGAAACCGTGCGTGGGATCCTCGAACAAATTACGTACCGGTTGAACTGTTTTACTATAATCAAACGACTAAGAAGTACACACTAATCGCTGCGCATGGGATGAGACTAGAGGCTAATGCAACTGAATCTTTTCCGATTGGGGCGGCAGAGGTTCCAACCGTTCCGGCAGGAACAACTCACTTAGCTGTTCGGATAGATAAGAATGACGTTATACCGGAATCCGACGAAGACGATAATGTTCAACTTTTTCCTTTGCCCAAATCGAATTTGATTGTGACAAGTTTGGCTTATGATAGTGCCAACAGAATTACCATTGGCTACGAATTCAACAGCGTGATGCCGGTTATTCCACCAAACATTCAACTGAAACTAAACTACGCTACCGGCACTCGATTCTCGGATATTGTTCGTGACTATCCGGCGTTGAAGGAGGTGGAATTATCCTCACAGGATTTGCCAAGAAATAAGTCCAGACAAATTACGCTCAATGCAGGCGAGTATTTGCTACCAACATCTGAGGCGACGCAACTGCTTGCATCTATTGACATGCCGGATGATCGTTTTCCTGAAGACAGCGATAGCGACAATATAAAGACTGCGCCCGTTCAAATTGCTCCCGGTTATACCCGACTAACCATTGGACGCGGGAGCGGGGTAGCGGTATATCAGAAGGGAAACTATTTTGTAACCGTTGTTGATTTAAGCAAAGCAACGCTGGCCAGTTCCTTAAACAGAGAAGCGGCGTATTTTGGTCAACTTGGGTATCATTTTAATAGAGGGCTACGCGGGAATACTTCTCGTCGGTCATTAAAAGTTGTAGTGAACGGAGCAATTTTTAGACAAGACCTGCCTATCAATTTGCAAACGGAATATACATACGGGTTAAAGCACAACGGCAGACTTATTAATCCAGGGGCAAGTTCTCCGGTAAGTGGAAGGACGGATATTCACGTTGTAGCGTTCTCTTTTGATCGAAGCTCTGCGTCAATAACAATCAATAAACACGCTTTGCTAAATGACCGTCGTTACCGCAATGTAGTAGGAACTGTCTCCACTCCGAATCCACCAACAACAGAACCTAACACCAAAAATGTCGTGGGTTTACGCGATCAAATCGGAAATGGAATTTACGGCGAAGTTCGTTACCGGACTTTGTTGATTTTTTCGACAAGACAAACAACAACATTCCAGCAAGTCGTCAATGAGTTGAACTTATTCGGAACGCAAAGAACAGCGCAATTGGATAGTGGTGCGTCCACCAGCTTAATTGCTGCCAAAGGTAATCGCGGAACTTCCTTGCTAAGAAGCATTCGCCCCATACCTCATGCGCTTTTGGTTTTTGGTGGTCAACAACATCCGCGCCCGGCCCAGCTTTCAATAGATTCGAGTGCTGTCAGCTATGACGCTACTTTACCGGTTAGCTTTAATATAGTCGCCATCAAGAAGAACAACACTCAATCTAATCGGACAGAACTTTCAGTTCTCTCTGGCGAAGGCGAGTTTGCTAACATTTTCAATCAGCTACCGACTGGATTCCACCCAACAGAGGACAATTTCCAGTTTCTTTTAAGTGACTGGGATTTGGATGGCTATACAGACCTTTTCGGTATCAAGAAGCAGTTCACCGGAGCGGGGAAAACAGAAGTTCACATTCTTTCCGGCGCAACGGGCTATTCCAAATTTGTGTTTCAAACAGCGACCGGGCTACATGAAACTGACGGTCAATGGAAGTTTGCGCTCGCCGATTGGGACGGCGACCGCCGACCTGACTTGTTCTGCATTCGTCGTAGCGGCGGGGCATCAGGCAGAGTGGAAGTTCATGTGCTCTCGGCGGCGAGTAACTATCAAAAATTCATACTTAACACGCCAACCGCTTTTCAGTACGCGGGAGATAATTTCGACTTTCACATCGCCGATTGGGATGGAGACGCGCGGCCAGACTTGATTGCTATCAAAAAGAATCAAACTGGCGCAGGGCGCACGGAAATCCACATTGCGTCGGGAGCCTCCAGCTTCGGAAACTTTATCCTTCAAACCGGAACTGTTCTACATGAAACCGACTCAACATGGTCTTTCGCCGTGACCGATTGGGATGGCGGTGGACGAGTTGATCTAGTCGGGTTCAAAAAACTCAACACAGGAACTAACAGCACCGAAATTCATGTCGTTCAGGGCGAAAACCAATTCCAAAATTTCGCATTGCAGATTGGAACGGCTTTGCCGAATACGGGACAGGAAACCGAACTCCTGTTGGCAGACAATGCGGCTGTTGGCGACTATGATCCGCTGGCTAAACGATATGCCTACACTGAGGACGGGATATATCTCTTCAGAAACGACGAGATATTGAAATACACAGGTCAGGCTCCGGCTGGATGGCAAACGATTGATAGAAATTCGGCGATCAGTGCTGTTGCTTCCACCTCTGATGGTTTCTTTCAACTTCAGTCGCCGTCGGGTTCGATTTTCAGGTACGACAGCACGAATAACTCCTGGCAACCAGTCAGCACGGATTCAAACAATATCGCCATAGCTGCGACCAGCGAAAGCCTGTATGCCTTACAGCGTTCCGGGGCTGTGCTCAAATACACCGGAACCGGATGGACGTTGATTTCACAGGATTCCTTAACAAGAGCGATTGTGGCGACAGACGATGCCCTTTTCCAAATGCACAGTACGGGAAGAATCCTGAGGCTGGATGGCAACTCATGGGTGACTGTTTCTACCAGTTACTCGACAAAGCAAATCGTGGCGACCCCGGATGAGATTTTCGCCGTTCGCAATGGTGGAGAAGTTTTTGTCTATACGGGCAGCGATTGGCAAATGATCGGCAACGACGCCAACACGATTTCCATTTCTACCGATGGAGAAACGATTTACCGCCAGCTTGCCAACGGTCAGGCATTTCGCTATTACGGACAACCAATGAGCGGATGGAAGCTTGTTGGCTGGCCATAAGCGAATGCAGCGCGCCTGATCTAACTACATCTTGCCGGATAAGTCATTGGACATGAGCCGCCGCCAGCAACTTTTTCACCAGCTTACCTTGTTCCTTTAGAGTTGCGTCTCACCAGGCGGCGGCCAAGCCAATTCCAGTAGTGGATTTCAAACTGAAAGAGAGGTAGAATGCACAGGTGGCCCCCCGCCCCCTCGCGTAAGGCATGGCCGACGCCGGAGTAACTTGCGCGCCAGCAATCTTGACGAACCTGGAATGCTCCCACGTTCCCCTTAGTAACTAGAATGTAGAACAGGCTGATAGCCTGTTCCCGTCCCGCCCGCCGTAGTTAGTTAATGACGGCACTGCGGCGATTTTTATTAAGTAGATCAAGGGCCAAGTTGAGACACAGGAACCAGCCCGGAGGCTTCTTTGATTAAAGCAATAAATGATAGCCAGTCTGTTCACGAGGTGCTGCAACATGGCGCTGGCGACATCGCCGTGCAGGAGTTTGCGCCGCGCTCCGAGTGGAGCGAGATGTGCGAGTCCGATCACTTCGTGCAGTTCTACGAAACGGACGTGTTCCTCCTGAACTCGCTGAGCGGTTACGTTGGCAAGGGTCTGGAAGCCGGTGATGCCTGCATCGTCGTGGCAACGAAAGCGCACCGGGAGGCGCTTGAGGAGCAACTGAAGGCGCAGGGGTTGGACGTGGCTGCGGCCAGCGCTGCGGGGCAGTATCTTTCTTTCGACGCGACCGAGACCCTGTCGATGTTCATGGTTGACGGGCAGCCGGAGTTGGGTCGCTTCAATCAGATCATTGGGGACATCGTCGCGCGAGCGGCGGTTGGCAAACGCCGCGTGCGAGCTTTCGGAGAGATGGTTGCGCTGCTGTGGGCTGTGGGCAATCAAACTGGCGCGATTCGACTGGAAGAGTTCTGGAATGATCTTCAGAAGACTCATGCCTTCTCGCTCTTCTGTGCCTATGAAATGAGCGGCTTCGGCGGGGAGCAATTCATCGAGCCGCTTGGGAATGTTTGCGCGACCCATTCGCGCGTCATCCCTGCGGAGAGCTACAGCGATTTAACCAATTCTGACGACCGTCTGCGCGCCATCATAGAGTTGCAGCAAAAGGCCAGATCGCTCGAAGCCGAAATCGCGGAACGCAGGCAAGCTGAGGAGCGACTCAGGCTCTCACTCATGCAGGAACAACTGGCACGCACCGAGGCCGAGGACGCTAATCGCCTGAAGGACGAGTTTCTGGCTACCGTCTCGCACGAATTGCGGACGCCGCTTCACGCAGTCATCGGATGGTCGCACATGCTTCGCACGGGCGGGCTGGACGCAGCGACGACGGCTCGCGCCATAGAGACTATCGAACGCAACGCAAAATCGCAGGCGCAATTAATCGAAGACATTCTGGATGTATCGCGCGTCATTACGGGCAAGCTCCATCTCAACATCGGGCTGGTTGATTTCGCTTCGGTGATTAACGCAGCCATCGATTCGGTGCAGTTGGCGGCTGAATCAAAAGACATCCAACTGGAAGTGACGCTCGACCCTTCGGCCCGGCGTGTCTCAGGCGACCCCAGCCGCTTGCAGCAGGTGGTCTGGAATCTGCTCTCCAACGCCATCAAGTTCACTCCTGCGGGCGGGCGCGTTCATGTGAGACTGGAGCGCGCAGGCACAGATGCACAAATCAGCGTGAGCGATACGGGCGAGGGCATCAACTCTGAGTTTCTTCCCTTCATCTTCGACCGTTTCCGTCAGGCCGATGGCACCAGCACACGCAAGCATGGCGGGCTGGGCTTAGGTCTGGCGATTGTGCGGCATCTGGTTGAGTTGCATGGCGGCACGGTCGCTGCCGATAGCCCCGGAAAAGGAGAGGGCACAACGTTCACGCTCAGGCTTCCGCTCGCGGCTGCTCAGAAAGTGGCGAAGGGCCGTAGAAGAAAGACCGAGAGTTTGCTATCGAGTGAACCGGCTGGCTCTCAACTCAAGCCTCTTCCGTCTCTTGAAGGTGTGGAGGTACTGATTGTTGACGACGAGCAGGATACACTGAACATGCTCGCCGTGATGCTGACCGAGTACAGGGCCAAAGTGCAAACGGCGAGTTCTGCTGCCGAAGCGCTCGAAGTGCTTCAGTGGTACAAGCCCGACGTGCTGGTCTCTGATCTGGCGATGCCCGATGAAGATGGCTATTCGCTCATCGGTAAGGTCAGAGCGCTCGCCGAGGAAGATGGCAAGCGGATTCCGGCAGTGGCGTTGACCGCCTACGTTCGGATTGAAGATCGCGTGCGCGCATTATCCGCAGGCTTCAATATGTTTGTCCCGAAGCCGGTCGAGCCGAACGAGTTGATCGCCGCGATTGCGAACCTGGCAGAACGCGTGACGGATGATTCACTTCAATCCCCGTTGGAGATTATGTAATCTCCGTTTTTAGAAGCTGCCTGAAAAGGAAATGGGCGCTCCCTTTGTGGAGCGCCCATTTATTTTCCAGAGGACAACGGCGCGTCGGGCGCACGGCTTTTGTCAGACGGCGGGCAGAGGGGGGTTTGGTTGTCACCGTCGGCTAATCCGCTAAATCATTCCTGTGCTGAAAAAGGAGAGCAGCATCCAGAGGCCCAACCCAATTCCGACCAGCCCGAGAGGGCCTTGAAATTTCGCCAGCTTCATTTGCATCGCCTGGCCGCCCTGCGCCGCGCCAGCGTTCTTGTTGAGAACTTGCGAGATGAGACCGTAGCCCAGAAGAAATCCCAATCCGATTGCCACCAGAAGCGTCAACAGGAGGAGAAGTGCGGTGAGCGGGAAGATCTGCATGAGGAACGAGAAACCAGGCAGGATCCTGATGAGAATGTACAAAGCGAAGAGCAACAGAACGATGCCGATGATGCCTTGAAACGGCACTATCTTGGCAATCACTTCTCTTGCGTTCGGTTGCTTTTGAATGATGAGCGATGCGGCAGCGAGAATACCGGCAACGATCAACAGAATGCAAAACAATAAGCCCATAATCCGAGCCTCCTTCAAGAAATTTGGTCAGAGAGCAAAGTGCCGTGAGACTATATGGCAAGTTTTAGTTTTCGCCAACTTTTTTGAGACGACTGACGGAGACGATCTTGCCGATTGCCCTGCTTCCCTTTAATCAGCCTTCTTCATCAGGGCTAGAAGCTCAAGGTCGTGACCGTCCGGGTCGGTAAAGTAGATTGATTTGGATGGCATCCATTCGTGAAGGACAGGGCCTTTGACCGTCAAGCCCTGCTCTCTCAACGTGGTCGCGGCGCGCTCGATGTCTTCTTCGGCAACCGTGAAAGCAAGATGCTGCACAGGCCATTCCGTCTTGTCTTCCTGAAGCACGATCATTCCCGCATCTCCTCCGGCATACAGGAACAGCCAGTTGCGCTTCTCGTCACGGATGCCGACTTCCAGACCGAGCACGTTACGGTAGAAATTTTCAGCCCGCGGTAGCTCTTTGACGCGGATGGCTACCTCGTAGAGACCACGTATCGGTAACATTTCGTCTCCTCTCGTCAACGTCCGCAACAAAGCGAGGCATCAACTCTCGCTCACAACCAAGCCTTCGCGCGAGAGTTTCCAGTCGAGGACTTCAACCTGTTCTTCTTCGAGCGCACGCTCAACGTCCTGGCGGCGTCCTTCAGCGCAGAAGAAAGCGATGCAGCCGCCGCCGCCCGCGCCGCAGACTTTGGCCGCCTCTGCGCCGTTTTTCAAAGCCTTCTCGACCAGCATCTCCATGTGCGGCGTGGTCACACCCGGCGCGAGCCGCTTCCGATTCGGATACCCGTCGTACATCGTGGCGGAGACTTCCGCCCAATCGTTTGCCAGCAGAGCCGCGCGCATCCTGACGGATGAATCACGAATGCCGTCAAAGAGCCTGAAGAGTTCGCGGTCGCCGTCTATGTGATTCTTGGTAATCTCCCAGTTGTTCGTTCCAGACAGGCGCGGCTCGCCCGTGTAGCAGATGGCGATGCGCTTTTCGAGAGTCTCTTCGTCAACCGAAAGCTCCTCGCGCACGATTCCATCCGGGCGAAAATGGATGCAGTTTGTGCCGCCGTGAAGCGCCGGGTAATAGTCCTGAAACCCGGCGGGAACGCGAATCACGGTGGTCTCGACATTGGCGGCGATGGTGATGAACTTGTGCTGGTCGTAACGGTTTCCCACCAGACGATTGAGCGCGCCTACAAGAGCGATGTTGAGCGCGCTTGACCCGGCAAGGCCAGCGCCCGCCGGAGCCTGACTATGAGCTATGAGGTTAAATCCGACCGTCGGTTTGAAGAAGTGTACGAGCTTCGAGATTAGCTCAAGGCGTTCCTCATGGATCAAATCTTCGATGCCCGCCAGATTCGTTTCAAAACTGACCTTGCGGTCGCGCGATTCGAGGATGATGCGCTCGTCCGTGCGCGTCTCAATGCGGCAGGAGGCGCGCAAATCGAGAGCGAAGTTGACGGTTGATGCTCCGGGATGAAACAGGTACAGAGGCCAGATGTCAATTGTGCCCCCGGCCAGATCAACACGTGTCGGGGCAGATGATTCAATAATCACTAGGGAAACGAGTTTCCTTTCAAAAAGTAATAAGTGATAGGTGATAAGTGAGAGGTGATAGGAAAGACAAGTTGCTTTCTCTTATCACCTCTCACCCATCACCTATCACTGCTTTTAGTCTCCGCCGCTCTCATTGCTCTTCGGGGCTGGCTGCTCATGCTTGGCGGATGAATCTTTGCGGCGCTGTAGATGCGGCAGATGCATGCGCTCCTGCATATCTTCCTTGAATTCCTGAACTTCGTCTTTGAGACCCTGAATTCTTTCCTGCGCGGCGTGCTCCAGTTCTTTCAATCGCTCAGGGTCGGCCTCTTCGACCTTTCGGCTGAGCCAGAAGCGTTCGACCAGATAGAAGCCGACCACGCCGGTGACGAGAATAATCAGCAGGTAAAGACTGATGTTCTGCACGTCGCCGATGAACCGGGTGATCGTGCCGCTGAAAAAATAGCCGATGCCGCTCAAGACCAGCACCCACGCGCCAACGCTGGCAATCGTCAGCAGGATAAAGCGCACGAGCGGCATGCGCCCCACTCCGTAGAAGACGCACGAAGCGATACGCAGGCCATAGATGTATTTCACGATAAAGATGGAGAGCGTGCCGAACTTATCAACCAGCTTGACGATGCGCGGAGCGGCCAGCTTGTAGAAGCGAAAATTACGCACGCCTCGCTCAAAGCCGCGCCCGCCGCCGTAGGCAAGGACATCGCCGATCACGCCGCCGAGCGTGCCTGCGCCCAAGACTTGCGCGAACCCGTATTTACCGAAAACTCCGTGATGCGCCAGCACTCCCGCGAGCAGAAGCGTGATGTCGCCCTCCCACATCACGCCTAAGAAGACGGCGTAGAGGCCAAACCTGCCCATCAGGTTATAAAAGAAATTGCTTTCCACCGCGTCCGTGAGCAACAGCGTATTATCCCCTGCCCACACTGTGAGAGAGAAGAATGCGTAAAGGATAAACTGACCTATTAGTCCGTTAAAATAACTCAGAGCCATACGGCAAAGATTTTGCTTGGAAAGTGTCGAGCAGAGTTGTTACTCCGGCCCAGGTTGAATCAATTTGAATCAACCCGGTCTGCTCTCTTTATGAATCTTCTTTCTCAGGGGGCGGTTTGACGACCAGCACAGGGCAAGATGCGTGGCGCACGACCGATTCGGCGGTCGAGCCAAACAGGATACGTCCCAGGCCCGTGCGACCATGCGACGAAATCACGATCAGGTCAACATTGCGCTCCTTAGCGACGCGGACGATCTCCGTAGCCGCATCTCCGTGGGCGATGACTTCTTCAACCTCCAGCCCCGCGCATTCTTCACAGTCCGCGATCTTCGGCAACTCTCGCGTCGCTGAATCTTCCAGTTGCTCGCTGATGTCGGCCACCGGCAGAGGCTCTGTCAGCCCCGTATATCCAACTGAGGGCATGACGGGTTCGACGACATGGACGCAGATGATGGCGGCGTTTGCATCCCGCGCCAGAGACGTGGCATACGAGAGCGCGTGTCCCGCGCACTCGCTGAAATCCGTCGGCAATAAAATAGAGCGAAGCTGCATCATTCGATTGTGGAATGCGGAATGCGGATTTCGGATTGGAATTTGAAGTTCGCTTTTTTCAATCCGCAATCCGAAATCCGCATTCCGCAATTCGGAAGGTCATTCTACACGGAGAAGGGCTTGTTTGACAGTCCTGTAAACCGTTTATTACAATGCCCGTGCTTCCTACCATAGCGAACTTATTCTGAGACTTCATTTGGAAGACCTCAAAAAGATGGCACAGCCAATTCAATCGGCAGCAAATTTCATCGGCGTTGATGTCTCCGGCGCGACGCTGCACGCTGCGCTCGTGACCACTGATGGTCAGGTGATTGAACGCCGCGAAGCGCCGCTTCAGCGCGATGCGGTGGTCGTGCAGGTGACGCGCACCGTCGCGGAGTTGCGCGATGTGTCGCCCAATATCGCGGCCATCGGCGTCGGCATTCCCGGCCTCGTCAACCGCCAGACAGACCGCGTGCTGGTCTCGACGGATTTGCCATCGGTCGTGCGCGGCGATATTCACGCCGAATTGATGAAGGCGACGGGCCTGCGCGTCGAACTTGAGAACGATGCGAACGCGGCGGCCTATGGTGAGTTTAAGGTGGGGGCGGGGCGCGGCAGCCGCGATATGTTCTATGCCACCATCGGCGCAGGCATCGGCGGCGCGATTATCCTCGACGGCAAACTCTGGCTCGGCGCGAGCGGCTTTGCCGGTGAGTTTGGGCACATCACGATTGACGCCGAAGGAATCGAGTGCATGTGCGGCAACGCGGGTTGTCTGGAGACGGTCGCCTCTGCGCCCAACATCGTTCGCCGCGCTAACGAGCGGCTTTACCGCGATAACACCTCATCGCTCTCGCGCTTAGCGATCAACAAAGAGTTCACCGCCACAGACATCGTCCACGAAGCGAAAGACGGTGACGATTTCTCCCTGATGATGATCGAGCGCACGGGCAAGTACATCGGCGCGGCGGTCGCTTCCGTCATCAATCTGCTCAACATCGAGCGCATCGTGCTTGGCGGCGCAGTGATGGAAGCTGGCGATCTCATTCTCGATTCCATTATCCGCGAAGCCGAACACCGCGCCTTCCAACCCTGCTTTGAGTCCACACAGATTTTAGCCGCTGCACTCGGCACAGATGCCGTCTCTATCGGCGCAGCCATGCTCGCCCGCGACGCAACCCAAGCGACGGCGGCCTAGCCTGATAACTACGGCAAACCTGATCTATCCTTCTTCATATGATGATTTTCGATTCTGCTCATAGCCGCGCGGGTGCTCCTGCATCCACTTCCAGGCGGACGCGATAATCGCGCGGAGGTCTTGTCTCTCAGGCATCCATCCAAGCTCTCGCTTGATTCGCGCCGAACTGGCGATCAGCACCGATGGGTCGCCTGCCCTGCGCGGTCTGACGAGCACGGGGATGTCGCGGCCTGTCACCTCACGCGCCATGTCAATTACTTCGCGCACGCTGTAGCCCGACCCCCCGCAACCCAGATTGTAGATGGCGCTGCGCTCATCCAGAACATTGAGCGCGAGAATGTGCGCGCGTGCAAGATCGAAGACGTGTACGTAGTCGCGCACACACGTGCCGTCGCGTGTCGGGTAATCGTCACCGTAAATCTCGACGTGCTGCCTGTGTCCGGCAGCCACCTGCAAAATGGTTGGAACCAGATGCGTTTCCGGGTCGTGCCATTCGCCGCAATGCTTGGTCGCCCCCGCAGCGTTGAAATAACGCAAGCTCACATGACGCAGCCCGTAGGCATTTTCGTACCACCGCAGGGCGCGCTCAACTGCCAGCTTGGTCTCGCCGTAAGGGTTAATCGGGTTCGTCTCCTCGGTCTCTTCAAGCGGTTGCTTCTCCATCTCGCCATAGACCGTGGCAGTTGACGAAAAAACAAGGCGGCGAACATTCGTCTCGCACATCGCATTCAGCAGCACCAGACCCGCCACGACATTATTCTGATAATACTTCATCGGCTCACCGACGGACTCGCCGACGAGCGCGGAGGCCGCCATGTGGATGACGGCTTCGATTCGCCCATTATGGAACGTGCGTCTTAATCGTTCGCCGTCCATTAAGTCGGCGTGAATGAACTCTGCGCGGGGATGAACACTCGCGCGATGACCTGTGGAAAGATTATCGTAGACGAACACCTCATGCCCGTCCGTGAGCAATTCTTCCGCAACCACGCTGCCGACGTAACCGGCCCCGCCCGTGACTAGAATACGCATCCTGAAATGATACCTCACGCTCTGGCAAATATCTTGAGAGAGCGTCTTGTTCTCCGAACTGGCAAAGAGCTTGCGCTAAATAGAGAAGGGTGAGTTTGCTGTCAAACTCACCCTTCTCTTTCCCCCCATGCTCGTTCCCGCGCCGCATTGCCTTTTCCCTACGCATCAATGCGACGCTTGTTTCAATGAGAAGACGCGCTGCTCATTGAATCTAATTTCTACTGACTCTGTTCGGGGCTGGTTTTCCTGAGTAGTCTTTGTATATCTAAATGATAAAGCTAGAGCGTCTCATGTGAAGTTTACGCAGGGGGCTGACAGGGATGGATTGTATGTATTGACCCTCGGTATTTCAGTCCGCTACCGTACTCAAATGATATTTTCAGGGTGCGATAGCGTACAAAAGCTAATATGTGGTAGAGTCGCGCCATCAAGAGTACCGCGCTGATCTTTGTTTGACTCAACTCTCGACCTCGAAATCGGCTCGACAGCCTTTTTCCCGCGCCGTCTGCTCTGTGTCCATCGGCTCAAACGGAAAGCGGGGCTGTGACGCGCACGCGCCTGGACAACCCCATTCGAGAAAAGAACCCCCTTTTACTCGCCGTTTGCTCAATCTTAAGGACGGCGAAGGCTTGCGTTTCGCCAAAGAGTAAGTTCCCCAATCAATCAGCAAACGAGAGATGAGAAAATCATCTCTGGTTGAATACGAATAAACTGGTAGATGAGGACAACGGGTGTGGACAACGAGGCGCGGCTGACTGTCATGGTGGTGGACGATAACGAAGACCTCCGTGAGATGTTGAGGTACATGGTGGAGCGGCTTGGCTATCGCGTGATTGAAGCGGAAAATGGTCGAGAGGCCATCGAGCTTGCGCGTCACCGTTGTCCCGACCTGATCCTGATGGATTTGAGTATGCCTGTGATGGACGGCCTTGCCGCCACACGTCTCTTACGACAGATGGAACAGATAGGCCATGTGCCGATTGTGGCCGTCTCCGCCAACAGAAGAGAGCAATCGCAGGCAGAAGCCCTCGCCGCCGGGTGCAACGAGTATTTGACCAAGCCTGTCAACTTTCACCAGTTGCACAGTCTTCTGGGTAGTTGGCTGCCAGAGCCAGCCTGAATGCCTGCAACCGCATATACAGTGACACACAACGGTGTGATTGTGACCTAACGTTCTTTCCAAATTCATCTCTCGACATCGGAACCGGGCTTCTCCCGAAGCCTTCTTCTTGTGCCGTCAGTTGTCTTTCATAGACCTGAAGCGAACAAGGAGAATTTCGATGCCCGATGCTTTATCCACTACACCTGCACTCGAAAACTCTATCCTCGCGGCATTGCCCGCAGAGGATTACGAGCGCATCGCTTCATCTTTAACTCTGGTCTCGCTTAAGCTGGAACAAGTCCTCTACGAGCCTTACGAGCCGATCCAGCAGGTTTATTTTCCCATCACGACTGTCACCTCCCTGATTACCGTACTGGAAGATGGAAGCATGGTCGAAGCAGGCATCATTGGCTATACGGGGATGGTGGGCATTCCCATCGTCCTCGGAGCCGAGGCGTCGCCCAGCCTGGCTATTATCCAGCATAGTGGCGATGCCTTGACGATGTCTGTGGAGGCGCTCAAAGAAGAGTTAAAGCGCAGCGGGCAACTTCAGCAGCTACTGCTCCAATTTACGCACACGCTCTTTACACAGGTTTCGCAGACCGCCGCCTGCAATCGTCTCCACACGGTCGAAGAACGTCTCGCCCGCTGGCTCCTGATGATTCACGACTGCGTGGCGGAAGATGAGTTTTTGCTGACGCATGAATTTATCGCCACCATGCTCGGCGTGCGTCGTGCCGGTGTGACGGTCGCAGCTGGCGCGCTGCAAAGCGCCGGACTCATCAAATACAAACGCGGCCACATCCACATCCTCACCCGCGAAGGTCTGGAAGATGCTTCCTGCGAGTGCTTCAAAAATGGTGGAGGGGCGGCGTTTCACCGCAATTAGTTTCTCCGACGCTAAGGTCTAGACCGTACAGACAAATTTTTTCTTAATCATTATCCTGCCGGATGATTTTCGTCTTTAAGCTGAATTTCAGTTTCAAGCTCAAGCTCCCGTAGAATACCTCTTCGGAAATTTATTTCTCTCTATTATGAGGAAAGAGACGGCGAGTTCTGACGCCCGATTGAAAGAGCCAACATGCCGTTTGAAAATCGCATCCTCGCAGTTCTCTCGGACGGAGACCGCGAAGGTCTCTTCCCTTATCTTGAACAGGTCTCGCTGCGGGCTGGCGATGTTCTCTTCGAGCCGGGCGACCGCGTTCGCCAAATCTATTTTCCCATCACTTCATTAGTCTCGATGCTGGCGATGATGGAAGATGGTGCGACCGTCGAAGCAGGCGTCGTCGCCAATGAAGGCGTGGTCGGCATCTCTGCCATTCTGGGGGCTGAGACCAGTACGATGCAGGGACTCGTGCAGGTGGCGGGCGAGGCTTTGAGTATCCCGGCGGAGAAGTTTATGGCCGAGTTTAAGCGCGGCGGCCAGCTTCAGTTGCTGGTCTTGCGCCACACGCACACGCTCTTCACACTGGTTTCACAGACCGCCGCCTGCAATCGTCTCCACACGGTCGAAGAACGTCTCGCTCGCTGGATGCTGACCACGCGAGACCGCATACAGAGCGATGAGTTTTTACTGACGCAGGAATTTATTGCCCGGATGCTCGGCACGCGCCGCTCCGGCGTGACGGTCGCCGCCGGAATTCTTCAGAGCGCGGGACTCATCAGCTACAGTCGCGGGCGCATCAATATCCTTAACGGAGAGAAACTGGAAGCGGCCAGTTGCGAATGCTACCGGATAGTCAAAGCAGAGTATGACCGCTATCTCGGCGCGTGAGAGTTGAGCGGGATGGTAGTTTTCCGATTCTCTGAAAACTGCCGCTCTTGATGGAAGCCGGAATCTCTGATGAGGTTTCGGAGCTTGAAGTTTTTGTTGGCCTGATTACATAGTCTTCTCCAAACTTCCTCCACATATTTTCAAAAACCTTGTGAGCAAGGCCGTTGCCTGAATGGCATTGGCCTTGCTCTTTGCTGTGCAGCAACGTTCCTAGCGTACAAAAATCGTTCGTTGAATCTAATCTTAGGGGCGCGACATGTACTTTTTTACTAGTCAAGGTGAGGTCTGCCACATCCTCGAAGATGACGAAGGAGGAAAAGCGCCCGCTCCATGTGGCGCTAGACTTACCCGGTTGGAGCTAATGCGTCTTCGCGACGGAAGGCCGACCAGCAGGGTCACAGGCGAGAAGCCCGCCAATATACCTTTGTGCAAACACTGTCAGAAAGCAGGCGTCGAGGTGAACGCCTGACGAGCGGGGATTTTCGACCAGCGGCGTGCGGGGCTTTTGTCCCGCACATCTCATTTGAGAGAGTTCAAACACAACGATCTTCAAATTGTCGCTGCCTGCAATCGTCATTCTTCACCCCGTAAATTCCTTCAAAATAATTTCCCTTTTATGTCAGGAAACGTACAGACAGCCACGACGCTTGAGCAATAAAATTCGGCACAGTCCTTGGTTTTATCTCTAACCGACCGCTAACAATGTAGATTACAGGGTAATCGTTCTGGCCTGCTCAGGCCATTGACCGGCTCATCACACAAGGGGGACGGCTACAGAGCGAGCAAGGGGCAGAAGCGAAGGGCGAGTTTCATTCAGATGGTGGCTCGCCCTTCATGCTCAACCCTTAATTAAGACGTTTTTTGCTGCCGCGAGCGCTGCCTTCTCACATAAGGCATCGCCGCAACGGTTTCAACTCACACGATGAACGACCCAACCCTCCGCGCGATTTCATCCACTGCCGAACGCCCCAGACTGCGTCGACAAAAGAGCATAGCTTCCTTAACCGTCATGGTCGTAGAAGACTCGGAAGACGTTCGCTCGATGATGCGAATCCTGCTGGAGATGGAGGGCTTTTCCGTCGTCGAAGCCGCAGACGGTTTGCGAGCAGTCGAGCTAGCCATCAACGAGCGCCCTGCTTTGATTATGATGGATTTGACGCTGCCGTTGCTCGACGGCCTGTCAGCCACCGCCCGCATCCGTGAGCGCTTGCGCGACGTGCCGATTGTCGCCATCTCCGGTCATGCGTCCCCGGACTATCGCATGGCAGCCATCAACGCAGGATGTACCGACTATCTTCTCAAGCCGCTCGACTTCAAACGGCTCGACGAGATTCTCAACAGTCTCTCCTGACTGAAGGAAGCGTCAATTCATCTAAGGATGACCGCTCGCTTCTTCATCTTTTCGTTTCATTTCTCAACTATTTTTCTTCGCGTGAAAAAAACCCCGTCAAATATCAATTGCTGATTTGAAAAACTTTGCTCATCTGGTAAAGTAGCGCCACTTGGCATTACTTCTATAGGCAGTTAAAACGAGTGGGGATCAAGGCACGGGTGTACTCGATTGACTTTATAATCGGGTCTGCTGCCGGATTGTCGTGCTAGTCGTATATCTTCAAGCTGTTATCGCCCTGCGCAATTTTTCTGCCCGCACGTTAGTTCGCTTTTTCGGAAGTCTGAACGAAAGGCCGGGGCGATGCCTCAGATTTTTCATCACAGCACAAATTTTTTAGCCAGGCTTACAATCTTCGGGGCGCTTATCTTTCTGGGCGCAGCCGTCTGGGTAGTTGCGTCTATCAATCGCTCTTCGTGGGTGACGGGCGCGTATGTCGAGCGCGAGCAGCCCGTGCAGTTCAGCCACAAACACCATTCGGGCGACGACGGGATTGATTGTCGCTACTGCCACACGTCTGTCGAGACTTCCGCTTCAGCCGGAATGCCTTCGACGCAGACCTGCATGAACTGCCACACGCAGATTTGGGCAGACAGCCCTTACTTAGAGCCGGTGCGCGAAAGCTATCGCACGAATAAACCCATCGAGTGGACGAGGGTTCACGACCTGCCCGATTACGTCTATTTCAATCACAGCATTCACGTCAATAAAGGTGTCGGCTGCTCGACCTGTCACGGCAACGTCAGTCAGATGCCTTTGATGTACCAGGCGTCGTCGCTGCAAATGGAATGGTGTCTCTCGTGCCATCGCCAGCCGGAGAAGTTCGTGCGCGATAAAAAAGATATTTTCAAGATGGATTGGGAGCCGCCCGCGAATCAAGCGGAAGTCGGTCCGCAGTTCGTCAGGCAGAACAAGATTCAAGATTCATATGTCCTGACAAGCTGTTCGACGTGCCACAGGTAAAGTTGAGGAACGTTTTTAAGAATGCCTAGCAAAGACAGTCACATTAACTTCGCCCTGATGCGCGACCGCATTCTCGCCGAGCAGAACGGCAAGAAATACTGGCGCAGCCTCGAAGAGCTGGCCGACACGCCGGAGTTTCGAGAATTCGTCGAGCGCGAGTATCCGCAGCACGCCGAAGAGTGGAACGACCCCGTTGGCCGCCGCTCGTTTATCAAGTTGATGGGTGCATCGCTGGCGCTCGCAGGGCTTAGCTCCTGCGTCTATCAGCCGCCCGAAAAGATTGTTCCCTACGTCAATCAACCCGAAGAGATGGTTCCCGGCAAGCCCTTGTATTTTGCGACTGCCATGCCGATGGGCGGCGTCGCCACGCCGCTGCTGGTTAAAAGCAATGAAGGCCGACCGACCAAGATTGAAGGCAATCCGGATCATCCGAATAATCGCTCAGCAGCCCCCGCAGATAAAGGCACGAGCGCGACAGACATCTTCGCGCAGGCTTCCATCCTGACGCTCTACGATCCAGACCGTTCGCAGACCCTGACCTACCGCGAAGAGATTCGCCCCTGGGCTGCCTTCGTCGCGGAGATCAACACGGCACTTGAGGAACAGCGAAAAGTTCAGGGTGCAGGGCTGCGGTTTCTGACCGAGACGGTCACGTCGCCGACACTCGCCGCTCAATTGAAAGCGATTCTGACTGAATTTCCGGGGGCGAAGTGGCATCAGTATGAGCCTGCCGGGCGGAGCGGCACGCACGCAGGTGCAGCCGCTGCTTTTGGCGAGGCGGTCAACACCATCTACCGCTTTGATCAGGCCGAGCGAATCCTGGCGATTGATTCAGACTTTTTAGCTTGCGGGCCGGGAAACCTGGCGTATGCGCGCGACTTCGCGGCCAAGCGGCGCGTGACCGAAGAACGCAAGGAGATGAATCGTCTCTACGCCGTCGAATCTACGCCGACGAATACGGGCGCGATGGCCGATCATAGACTGAGCCTGCGCCCGAGCGAGATTGAAGGCTTTACGCGCGCCGTCGCAACTGCTCTGAACGGCGCGGGCGCGAGCGTCAAGCTGGGGGATGGGGGGCAAGGGTCAGCGGCTGGAAATCACGCGCAGTGGATTAACGCACTTGCGCGAGACCTGCAAGCCAATCAGGGCAAGAGCATCGTCATCGTCGGCGATGAGCAACCGGCACAGGTTCACGCTCTGGCGCACGCGATGAACGAAGCGCTCGGCAACGTCGGCAAGACCGTTTTCTATACGGAACCGATTGAAGCGCGCCCCGAAGACCAAACGCAATCTCTGCGCGATCTCGTCGGCGACATTGACGGCGGGCGCGTTCAAATGCTCGTCATGCTCGGCGGCAATCCCGTCTACACGACACCCGCCGATTTGAAGCTCAATCTGGCGCGGCTCGACAAGGTGGGCTTGCGCGTTCACCTGAGTCTCTATAAAGACGAGACTTCGGAACTCTGCCACTGGCATGTGCCGGAAGCGCACTACCTCGAATCATGGAGCGACACGCGCACCTATGATGGGACGGTCTCAATCATTCAACCGCTGATTCAGCCGCTCTACGGCGGCAAGAGCGCGCACGAACTGCTCGCCGTCTTCTCAAATGAATTCGACCGGCGCGGCTACGACATCGTGCGCGACTTCTGGCAAAGGGAGATGGGGGCCGGGGGTCAGGGACCGGGGGCCGGAAATCAGACGACGGGCGGCGGTCAGGCACTGAACTTCGCCAACAAGCCGATTCTTACCGCGCCCGCCTTAAATGCTTCAACGGATTTCGACATGGCCTGGCGCAAGGCTCTGCACGACGGCTTCATTCCGAACACCGCAGCGAAGCCGAGGGAAGGCTTAGCAGTCAAAGCTCCGGGTCAAGGCGGCGCAACACCGACCCCCGCCCCCCCCCCCCGGCCTCCGGTTTCGAGATTGTCTTTCGCACAGACCCTTCGATTTACGACGGGCGCTTTTCCAACAACGGCTGGCTTCAGGAGTTGCCAAAGCCGCAGAACAAATTGACGTGGGACAACGCCGCGCTCATCAGTCCCGCGACCGCCAAACAATTAGGCGTCGGGAACAAGATCGGGACTCATGGCGGCGACGTTCACGTTGACACCGTGACAATCGAATACGCCGGGCGCTCGGTCATAGCCCCGACGTGGATTACGCCGGGGCAGCCCGATAACGTCGTCACCCTTCATCTGGGCTACGGGCGCACGCGCGCAGGCCACGCCGGGACGGGACTCGGCTTCAACGCCTACGCGATTCGCACGGCAGACTCGCCCTGGTCAGGCAGCGGCGTCACAGTCAAGAAGGCAGCCGAGCAGTATTCATTAGCTGTCACGCAGCTTCATCACCTGATGGAGAATCGTGACCCGGTGCGTGTCGCTACACTCGAAAAGCATTTGGAAAACGAGAGCCACCCGAAAGAGAAATCCGAAGGGCACGGCGAGGCGCAGGGCGAATCGCATGATGATGCTTCGATGTATCCGCCCTACGATTACTCGAAGAGAGAGTACGCGTGGGGCATGGCGATTGACGTGAGTTCCTGTGTCGGCTGCAACGCGTGCGTGGTCGCCTGCCAGTCGGAGAACAACATTCCAATCGTCGGCAAAGAACAGGTGCAGCGCAGCCGCGAGATGCACTGGATACGCATTGACAGCTACTTCGGAGGCGAGGACGAGAACAACCCGGAAGGGCCGTATTTTCAGCCCGTGCCCTGTATGCAATGCGAGAACGCGCCGTGCGAGCCTGTCTGCCCCGTTCACGCGACCGTTCACAGCGCCGAAGGCTTGAACGACATGGTCTATAACCGCTGTGTGGGCACGCGCTATTGCGCCAACAACTGTCCCTACAAGGTTCGTCACTTCAACTTCCTGCTTTATCAGGATTGGACGACGCCGACTTATCAATTGATGCGTAACCCGGAAGTGTCCGTCCGTAGTCGCGGCGTGATGGAGAAATGCACCTACTGCGTGCAGCGTATCCAGTGGGGCAAGATTGAAGCGGAGAAAGAAGGTCGCACGCTCGCCGATGGTGAGGTCGTCACAGCCTGCCAGTCCGTCTGCCCGACGGAGGCTATCGTTTTCGGCAACATCAACGATCCCGAAGCCCGCGTCTCGAAGTTGAAAGCCGAGCAGCGCAACTATTCTCTGCTGGCCGATCTCAACACGAAGCCGCGCACGACCTATTTATCGGCGCTCAAAAACCCGAACAAAGAGATTGCGGAGAAGAAGGCTTAGAGAGAGCTTATGCCAGAAGTGGATCAACCACACGACGACGCTCGTATTCACATGACCGAGACCGCGCCGCTGGTCGGGCCGGGACACGATTTTGCGTCTATGACGGACAAGATCAGTTCCCTGGTCTTGAAGCGCAAGACGCCGATCTGGTGGTTCATCGGGTTCGCCGTTGCTTTCTCCATCACGATGATGCTGTTGTTGACGATCACCAATCTGGTCTTCACGGGCATCGGTATCTGGGGCAACAACGCGCCCGTCGGCTGGGCTTTTGACATCATCAACTTCGTCTGGTGGATTGGCATCGGCCACGCCGGAACATTAATCTCGGCCATTCTGCTTCTGCTTCGTCAGGAGTGGCGCACATCTATCAACCGCTTCGCCGAAGCGATGACGCTCTTTGCCGTCGCCTGCGCCGGACTCTTTCCGCTCCTGCACACGGGCCGCCCCTGGCTCGCTTACTGGCTCTTCCCTTATCCGAACACGATGGGAATCCAGCCGCAGTTCCGTAGCCCCTTGATGTGGGACGTGTTCGCGGTCTCGACTTATGCGAGTGTCTCGGCGCTCTTCTGGTTCATCGGCCTGATTCCTGATTTTGCGACCTTGCGCGACCGCGCGAAGAGTAAAGGATGGGCGAAACTTTACGGACTGCTGGCGATGGGCTGGCGCGGAAGCGCACGCCACTGGCTGCGCTACGAAGCGGCTTACCTTTTGCTCGCCGGATTGGCCACGCCGCTCGTGCTTTCGGTTCACACCATCGTCAGTTTCGACTTTGCCGTCTCGCAGGTTCCGGGCTGGCACGCGACCATCTTTCCGCCCTACTTCGTCGCGGGCGCAATCTACGCGGGCTTTGCGATGGTCTTGACGCTGACCATCCCGCTCAGAAAGCTTTACGGGTTGGAAGACTTCATCACCATGCGCCACATCCACAACATGGCGAAGGTGATGCTGGCGACGGGTTTGATCGTGGCCTACGGCTACATGATGGAGGCTTTCTTCGGCTGGTACAGCGCCAACGAGTACGAAGAATACATGATCTGGAATCGCATGACGGGGCCGTATGCCTACTTCTACTGGGCGCTTATCTTGTGCAACGTCATCGTCCCGCAGTTTCTCTGGTCGAAGAAGATTAGAAGCAATCTGGTGATTCTCTGGATAATCTCGATCATCGTCGGCGTCGGCATGTGGCTGGAACGCTTCGTCATCATCGTGACGAGCTTGCATCGTGACTTTCTGCCCTCAAGCTGGGGCATGTACAGCCCGACGATGTGGGACTGGACGATGTTCATTGGAACTATCGGGCTGTTTTTCAGCCTCCTGTTCCTCTTCATACGCTTCCTGCCCATCATCTCGATCTTCGAGATGCGGACGATTCTGCCGCAGGCGGAAATCGAGGAGGAGCATGCGTGAAAAGAAGTGGTCAGTAGTCAGTGATCGGTGGTCAGTTAAAAACAAGCGATGCGCTGTTTTGGCTGTTCACTGACCACTGACCACCGACCACTGACTACTGAGAAGTTATGGAAACGAAACCACCGCTCTACGGCTTGATGGCCGAATTCGATACTCCGACGGATGTGGTCGAGGCGGCGCGTGCCACCTACGACGCGGGGTATAGACGGATTAATGCTTATTCGCCGTATCCGATTGAGGAGTTGGCGGAGGCCATCGGATTTCATAGTACGAGGTTGCCTTTGATCGTGCTCATCGGCGGCATCATCGGAGCGATTGTCGGCTACGGGTTGCAGTATTACGTGGCGGTGATCGATTACCCGCTCAACGTCGGAGGCCGCCCCTATCATAGCTGGCCTTCGTTCATCCCGATTACGTTCGAGGTGACGATTCTCTTCGCAGCCCTGTCGGCGGTCTTCGGGATGCTCGCGCTCAATAAGCTGCCGCAGCCGTATCATCCGGTCTTTAACGCCGAACGCTTCGCGCTGGCCTCGCGCGACCGCTTCTTTTTAGTCATCGAGGCCGACGACCCGAAATTCGATCACGACAAGGCCATGAGCTTTCTGAAAAGTTTGAATCCCAAAGAGGTGGTTGATGTCGAGCAATAGAATGAAGGCAAAAGTAAAAAGGCAAAAGGTAAAAGTGGGAAGGCGCGAGCTTAATCGCGTTTCCTTTTGCCTTTTTACTTTTGCCTTTTGTCTTACTCTGGGTGGTTGTCGTCAGGACATGCAGGATCAACCGCGCTACGAGGTTTATGAATCGAGTAAGCAATTCAAAGATGGTCTGTCGTCGCGGCCTCTGGTTGAGGGAACCGTGCCGCGCGGGTATTTGAGAGCGGACACGCAACTCTACACGGGCAAGACAGCCAAGGCTCAGGCGGGCGGCGCGCAAGCTGGAAACACAGGCGCGAACCAGAGCGCGCAAGCTGGAAACGCGGGCGGCGCAAGCGCAACGGCCAACGCAGGCACGAATCCGCAGGCCGCCGGTAATGGCAGCGCACCTTCCCAAACCGGCGCATCTTCGGGCGCGGCTGCGCAGGCCAAAGCGGGCGAGGATGACGATGCAGTAGATTTCCCGTTCGCGGTCACGGCTGAGGTGATAAATCGCGGGCAGGAGCGTTACAGAATCTTCTGCGCGATGTGTCATGGCGAGACTGGACAGGGCGACGGCATGATCGTCAGGCGCGGATTTCGCCAACCCCCGTCGTATCACGAAGACCGCTTGAGACAGGCGCGCGTCGGATATTTCTTCCGCGTGATAACGGAAGGATACGGCGCGATGCCGCCTTACCGGGCGCAAGTTCCCGTGCAGGATCGCTGGGCGATTGCCGCGTATATTCGCGCCCTGCAACTGAGCCAGATGAACCAGCAGTTAGCGCCCGCGCACGGAACGGAAGCTCAACCTGCGACCGGAGGACATAGATAGTGGCGGAGACGAGAGTGGAAAATTTGACCTACGCGGCTCCGCGAGAGATTGGGCGCTACCACCAGTTGGCGTTAATCGTCGGCGGTGTCTTTCTGCTGCTGCTGATTGCGGGCGCTTTTGTCCCCGCGATTGGCGGCGTTGACCAGTTCTTCCGGTCCTATCTTGTCGGCTACATCTTCTGGATCGGCGTCACGCTCGGCTGTTTGGGACTCTTGATGCTGCAACACCTGACGGGCGGCGCTTGGGGACTCAGTATCCGGCGTGTGCTGGAAGCGGGAACAAGAGTGCTGCCGCTGATGCTTCTGCTCTTTCTTCCCATTGCCATTTTCGGATTGTCGCATCTCTACGAATGGATGCACATTAACGATGTTACCGAACCGGCGGTCAGGAAGATTCTCGAAAAGAAGAAGCCGTACCTGAACCCGACGTTCTTCCTGATTCGCACCTTCATCTATTTCGCCATCTGGATGGGACTGATGTTCCTCTTGAACAAGTGGTCGGCGGAGCAGGACAAAACGGCTGAGCGGCAATATTCCAAGAAGATGCAGTTCCTCAGTGGGCCGGGAATCATTCTCTTTGTGTTGACGGTGACGTTCGCTTCCGTTGACTGGGTGATGTCGCTCAATCCCGAATGGTTCTCGACCATCTACGGGTTGCTGTATGTCGCCGGGTGGGTGCTCTCTGCGTTCTCGCTCGTCATCGCGGTGATGGTTTATCTGGCGACGCGCAAACCCCTTGAAGGCGTGGTTCAAGCTCCGCACTTTCACGACCTCGGCAAACTCCTGCTCGCGTTCGTGATGCTCTGGGCATACTTTTCTTTCTCGCAGTTTTTGATTATCTGGTCGGGTAACATCCCGGAAGAGACGAAGTGGTATTTGCATCGCCTGCGCGGCGGCTGGGGCTGGGTCGGCATCGGCCTGGTGATACTCCATTTCGCGCTGCCCTTCGTGCTGCTGCTCTCCAGAGACTTGAAGCGCAACGCGCGCAGGCTGGCAACGATCGCCGGATTGATTTTCCTGATGAGAATGGTTGACACGTTCTGGCTGGTCGAGCCGGAGTTCAATCGCGCTCATTTCAGGTTTAGCTGGATGGACATAGCAGCCCCCGTCGCGCTCGGCGGATTGTGGCTCGCGTTCTTTATCTGGCAATTATCTTTGCGCCCGCTCCTGCCCTTCAACGATCCGTACTTTGAAGAGGCCGTCGAGCATGGACGACGTAAAGGGCATTGAGAATTGCGGAATGCGGATTTCGGATTGCGGATTCAAGATAGCAGAGCGCCTGTTTTCCAATCCGCATTCCGCAATCCGAAAGCCGCAATCGAAGGGGTAGAGAATGAGGAAGCGTAAGGACAATATTCACGAGACGCCGGACGTGTCGCACATCCAGAACCCGGACGTGAGCCACGAGGTGAGCGACGTTGATGTCGGGACGATCGTCAAGTTTGTCGTCGGGCTGTTCTTTCTGACCGTGATTACGTTCGTCCTGATGAAGCTTCTCTACAACGTGCTGGAAAGTCGTGCGACCGCGGCAGACCCGAAGCCGAGACCGATGGCGATGTCGGAACGTGAGCGGCTGCCGCCAGAGCCGCGCTTGCAGGCTGCCCCCGGTTTCGGGGTCAATCTCGGTGAAGGGAAATTCATCAACCTGCAACTGAGAGAGCCGCAGGCCGAATACAACGAGTTGAGTAAAATCTGGAAGGATGTGCTGGAAGGCAAACCCGACCCGCGCACAGGCAAGACGAGTATGCCGATAGAAGAGGCTAAAAAGAGAGTCATCGAAGACGGCAGCCTCAAGAGCCGCCCCGCTGCCGACGGGCAACAACAGATGGGGACAAATGGAATGGACATCCCGTCATACCAAAGCTCAGGACGGATGACGGAAAAGAGAGACCAATGAAGAAAGCAGTGGTCAGTGGTCAGTGGTCAGTGGTCAGTGAAAGAAAGACGAAAGGCAGAAGTGTGCGCGCAGCAGGCGGGCGAATCTTTTTCTTGTGCCTGCTGCTTATCATCAACTGCCCGGTGCTTTTCGCGCAGGGGAGAATGTATGACGGCTCAGCGCCGCTTTATAGCCCCCGTCCGGGGTTGGGTACGACAGAGAACGGATTGCCGACGGCGTTGCGCGAGGTCAGGATTGAGCAGCGATTGAACGAGCAGCTTCCGCTTGATCTTCAATTCAAGGATGAGACGGGGCGCACCGTTCAGTTGAGCGAGTATTTCAATAAATCAAAGCCCGTCATTCTCTCGCTCGTCTTCTACAAGTGCCCGATGCTTTGCAACCAGATATTGAGCGGGCTGATGGCTGGTCTTCGTTCGCAGACCTTCGATGCGGGAAAAGAGTTTGACGTGTTGACGGTGAGCTTCGACCCGCGTGAAACGCCGGAGCTTGCGGCAGAGAAAAAACAAGCTTACATCGAGCGTTACAATCGCCCCGGCGCGGAAAAGGGCTGGCACTTTCTGACGGGAGATGCGGAGAACATCCGTCGTCTGACCGAAGTGGTCGGCTTTCACTACAACTACGACGAGAAGACCAATCAGTTCGCGCACGCCTCCGGCATCATGTTGCTGACGCCCGAAGGCAAGCTCTCGCGCTATTTTTACGGCATCGAGTACAACGCCAGAGATTTGCGATTGGGTCTCGTCGAAGCGTCAAACAACAAGATTGGCTCAACGGTAGATCAACTTCTTCTCTTCTGCTACCACTACGACCCGGCGACAGGCCGCTACGGTCCGGCGGTGATGAACATCATGCGCGCGGGAGGAGTCGTCACCGTGCTCGGAATCGGCGCGCTGCTTCTCGTTTTGCGGCGACGAAACGGAAAGAGCGGCGACGCGAGTGTTGCGGCCACAGGTTTCAGTCAAGGAGGCGCGGCTTAAACGTATGCAGGGTTGGATTCCATTCATTCCTGAGAGAGCTTCGACACTCGCCCCGCGCGTGGACGGTCTCTACTTCTACCTCGTCGGCGTGACGATCTTCTTTACGCTGCTCATCAGCGCGACCCTGATCTTCTTCGTCATCAAGTATCGCAGGCGGTCTGACTCTGAAATTCCACGCCCCGTCGCCGGGTCAATCAAGCTGGAAACGCTCTGGTCTGTGATTCCCTTCCTGATAGCGATGAGCATGTTCGTCTGGGGCGCAGACCTCTATTTCCACCAGTACCGGATGCCGAAAGACGCGCTCGAAGTCTACGTCGTCGGCAAGCAATGGATGTGGAAGATTCAGCACACAACGGGACAACGCGAGATTAACGAACTGCACGTTCCGGTCGGGCGCAAGATCAAGCTGATTATGACGACCGAAGATGTCATCCACGACTTTTTCGTGCCCGCGTTTCGCACCAAGGCGGATGTCGTGCCGGGTCGCTACACCACACTCTGGTTCGAGGCCACGAAGCCCGGTCGTTATCATCTCTTCTGCGCGGAGTATTGCGGCACAAACCATTCGGGCATGACCGGCTGGGTCACGGTGATGGAGCCGCAGGAGTTTGACCAGTGGCTCGCCGGGGGAGCTAATCAGGAAACGCCCGTCGTCGCGGGGCAGAAACTTTTTCAATCGCAGGGCTGCACGTCGTGTCACGGCGCAAACGGCGAAGGCGGCAAAGGCCCGCCGCTCACGAGCCTCTTCGGCAGCCAGGTCAAACTGGAAGGCGGGCAGACCGTTTCTGCGGACGAGAGTTACATTCGCAACTCGATTCGCAATCCGCAGTCGCAGATTGTCGAAGGCTTCCGTCAACCTTTGATGCCCTCCTATTACAAGGAGCAACTGAGCGAAGAGCATCTGCTGCAAATCATGACCTACGTCAAATCGCTCAGCCCGACACGGGCGCAGGGCAGCGCGCCGACCGCTGTGGCGACTCCCGCAGCGACTCCCGCGAAAACAAGCGATTCGCAACAGTCGAACACGGGCAGCCCGACGCCGCCGAGCATGAGGACAGGGACTGGACAGTAATCATTGCAGTAATAAATAAAGCGTATGGAAACCACAGCAGCAGCATTACCACTCGAATCGATTGAGACATCGCGGGTGAACTATCTCAACAAGGAGTACGGCATCAAGTCGTGGCTCCTGACGAAGGATCACAAGCGCATCGGCCTGCTTTATCTGGCGTCGGTCTCGCTCTTTTTCCTCCTCGGCGGTATCTACGCGATGGTGATTCGCCTTGAGCTGTTAACGCCGCAGGGCGATATCGTTCAATCGCACACCTACAACAAGCTCTTCACGCAGCACGGGATCATCATGGTCTTCTTTTTCCTGATCCCGTCGATTCCAGCCGTGCTGGGGAATTTTCTCATCCCGATAATGATCGGCGCGAAGGATTTGGCCTTTCCGCGCATCAATCTCCTGAGTTGGTACATCTACACCGTCGGCGGTCTCCTGACGCTCTGGGCGCTGATGGCTGGCGGCGTTGATACAGGGTGGACTTTCTACACACCGTTCAGCACAACGTTTTCAAACTCATATGTCATCCTCGCGGGCTTAGGCATCTTCGTCAACGGCTTTTCATCAATCCTGACGGGATTGAATTTCATCGTCACCATTCACACGATGCGCGCTCCCGGCATGACGTGGTTTCGCCTGCCGCTCTTTGTCTGGGCACACTACGCGACGAGCATCATTTTCATTCTCGGAACTCCCGTCATCGCCATCACGGTCCTGCTCTTAGCGTTTGAGCGACTGGCGCACGTCGGGATTTTCGATCCGGCGTATGGCGGCGACCCCATTCTCTTCCAACACCTGTTCTGGTTCTACTCTCATCCGGCGGTCTACATCATGGTGCTGCCCGGCATGGGTATCATCAGCGAGTTGATTGCGAATTTTTCGCGGAAGAACATTTTCGGCTATACCTTCGTCGCGTTCTCTTCGATTGCGATTGCGGTCTTCGGCTTTCTCGTCTGGGGACATCACATGTTCGTCAGCGGCCAATCCGTGTATGCCGGAATGATCTTTTCGTTTTTGAGCTTCGCGGTGGCGATTCCTTCCGCGATCAAGGTCTTCAACTGGACGGCGACGCTCTTTAAGGGTTCGATCTCCTACGATACGCCGATGCTCTACGCGCTCGGCTTCATAGGATTGTTCACCATCGGCGGGATGACGGGATTATTCTTAGCCGCGCTCGGATTGGACGTGCATCTGACGGATACTTACTTCATCGTCGCGCACTTTCATTACGTGATGGTCGGAGGAACGCTGCTGGCTTATCTCGGCGGGCTGCACTACTGGTGGCCGAAGATTTCGGGACGCATGTACCCGGAAGGCTGGGGCAGGTTTGCCGCGCTGGTTATCTTCGTCGGCTTCAACCTGACGTTCTTCCCGCAATTCCTGCTCGGCTACTTAGGCATGCCGCGCCGCTACCATGTTTACTCGGAAGAGTTTCAGGTGCTCCACGTGATGTCCACAGCGGGGGCTTCAATCCTCGGCATCGGTCTCTTGATTCCGCTGGTTTACTTTGTCTGGTCTATGCGTTACGGGAAGATTGCGGCGGCGAACCCGTGGCGTTTGCCCGGTCTCGAATGGCGCACGGCCAGCCCGCCGCCGACGGAAAACTTTGAGACCACGCCAATCGTCACCTGGGAGGCTTACGAATTTGCGCCCCCCGAAGATATGGAAGTCGTCGGCAAGCTTTCGCCGCGCGACGAGCCGGACCATCCGGCGTTACAGACGTAAAAACAGTGATAGGTGATAAGTGATAGGTGATAAGTAAGAACAGAGGTTTTTCTCCTATCACCCACCACCTATCACCTATCACTTATCACTAGGAGAAAGTTTTGGCTGCACACGTGGAAAATCACGAGGCGCACGGGCACAGCGCGCTGGCGCACCATTTCGATAATATGGAGCAACAGCGCGAGGCTGGCTCTATCGGGATGTGGGTCTTTCTGGTGCAGGAGATCATGTTCTTCGGCGGGTTGTTTCTCGCCTATGCCATCTTCCGTACAAAGTTTCCCGAAGCTTTCGCCGCTGCGAGCAATCACCTGAACTGGAAACTGGGCGGCGTTAATACGGTCGTCCTGATCGTTAGCAGTGTGACGATGGCGCTGGCAGTCTACTATGCACAAACGGGAAAGCGTCGCCCGCAGGTCGGCTTCCTGTTGGTCACGATGCTGCTGGGCGCGACCTTTCTCGTCATCAAGGGATTCGAGTACGCTGAAAAGTTCAGAGACAACCTGTTTCCCGGCGCATCGTTTCACTGGGAAGGACCGGGCGACCCGAATCAGGTACAGATTTTTTACTGGATATATTTTGCGATGACGGGCTTGCACGCGCTGCACATGGTAATCGGCCTCGGCATTCTCGCCTATCTAGTTTTCTTCGCGTGGAAGGGTCGCTATACGCCGGAGTATCACGCGCCCGTCGAATTATCGGGACTCTACTGGCACTTTGTGGACATTGTCTGGATATTTCTCTTCCCGTTGCTCTATTTGCTTGGGAGACATCTTGAAGCGGGGGGCGGACACTAAAGGAGATGATAAGTGATAGGTGATAGGTGATAAGAGAAAGCAGTTCCTATCGCCTATCACTTATCACCCATCACTGGTTTTCATCATGTCGGAACACATCGTCTCAAGAACAGTTTACTTCACCATCTTCGGCGCGCTGATGGTGGGAACGGCGCTGACGGTTTTTGCCGCGTTCGTGGACTTGGATCACATCTTTCACGGCGCGAACACGGTCGTGGCTCTGACGATTGCCGTCTTCAAGGCCACGCTCGTCGTCCTCTACTTCATGCACGTCCGCTATAGCTCGCGCCTCACGTGGGTGATCGTCGCCGCAGGCTTCTTCTGGCTGGGGATAATGTTCGTCTTTACAATCAGCGACTACATGACAAGGCCAAACGGCCTGACGCCTTAGAAGGGATGAAGGATGAAGGATGAGGGATGAAAGCGTGCTGATTCAACTTGAATCAGATTCCGTTCATCCCTCATCCCTCCGCCCTCATCCCTGCTTTTCAGCGTAGATGTGCATGTCGCGAACGCGAAGCGTTCTGCCGCACTTCGGGCAATCGAGTCGCATGGTGGCGTCTGTCGTGTGGATGTCAGAGCCGCAGGCGGGGCAGGGTTCGTCAATGTCGTTGCGCGCGAAGACGCCGCGCATCATGAAGAGTGGCACGGCCAGTCCCGCAATCAACAGAGGAATGCCGAATACCAGGCCGAGGCTGCTGTCTCCGCCGAGCGTCAGGCTCACCACTAATCCAGCTATGAACAAGACCAGACCGAGCGCAATGCTGAACGAGAAGCCGTAAGCGCCGTCGAAAGTTCGTCCCTGGCTGGCGGCCTCAGTTCTCTTCACTTCCATAAAAGTAGTCTCCTTCGGAAAGAACAAGATAGCGATGATGATGAAGGGAATGCGGACAATCTATCCGTAGCAAACATCTGATTCTTATGCAGCGCAAGTTACCATATGCGCGCAAAGCGCGACAAGGTAAGTTCAGAACTGATGGCCGAATGGCTTCCGGTTATGGAATTTAACCGACAGCCGCCGCGCAATCCTTTTCGGCGAGCAACCGCTCCACCGTCTCAATCAACTTATCAATCTCCGGCTTAGACACATACGCTCCGGCTCCGGCGCACAAGCCTTCCTGACGGTGCAACTCGTAAGCGTCGCCCGAATAGAAGATGACGGGAACATGGGGCGTGACCTCAGTAAACCTCTTGCACAAATCGAGGCCGGAGCCGTCGGGCAGCCGCTTGTCGAGGATGTAGAGATCAAACTCTTCTTTTTCGATGAGCCGGAGAGCATCGCGGATGCTGCTGGCCGTCACGACTTGGTAGTTTGAACGTTCGAGAAGATTGGTGAGCATGAACGAAGTATCCTCATGGTCGTCAACGCAGAGGATACGGCATTTTGCTGGTTGCATTGCGGGGGAAGCCTCCAACGAAAATTTATCGGGTCTAAATGGTCGCGACTGAGAATCCCAGGGGGAGATTCGACGATGCCTGCATTATAAACGGCTGCCGCGCCAAATGCCATCCGAATTTATTGAGAAGGCAAAAAGCAGAAAGCGGAAGGCGGAAAGCAGTAGGCAGGAAAGACAAATCCTCTTGCTGCCTTCTGCTTACTGCCTTCTCTTTTAGCCTTCTCGTATTTGTGCCCGGAGGCGTTGACTGCTAAAGTATCCGTTTTTCAACAGAGCGGATATTTTCATCTTTGAGGTAATCATGAGCGTCCAAATAGCAACTTCTTTCGAGAACTTACTTAATCAACAGACAGACGAGACGTGGGAGCATGTCATCAAGACCCTTTTGCCTGCCATCCACGAGGTGGACAAAACGGCCACGCAAATCTGGTTTCGCTTCTACCCGGTGGCGCTGCTGCGCGCCCTTCAACAAGCGGAAGACCCCGAAAAGCTGGCGGCTCAGCTACTCCTTCAGGGCAACTATTATCTGAAAGATCAGATTGATTCTTCGCACACCTTTCTCTACGGCCATCGCTTCTGGCCTGAAGTCAAAAGGACGGTCACAGAGCGCGCCGCATCATCCGGTGAATCGCAGGCAACGAATGATCTTGCAGCCGAGATACGCGAGCTTAGCGCACGCGCCGCCACACAGGTCAAAGCCGGGGAATCTTTGCTCATCGGCATTACAGCCGTCGCTCTGATGACGTTGCAGCAAGTCGGTATGGAAGCGTTTCGCGCATCAAGTGGCGAAATCAAGCTTGAAGCACGCGCAGCCCGTAAGTCTCCCGAACAGATTTTGAAAGAGCGTGCGCGGGATGATAGTCAGGGCTTGTTCGGCTTTCTCAAGACGATTGACAAGGAGTGGACTGTCACTTACGACGAAACGGAAGAGCGCGGGCATTACAAGATGAAGAACGCGACCGATCTGGCGTATGGCGCAGCCCTTGACCAGTCGCGTGATTGGAGGGCGATTGACCCGCGCCGCGTCGAAGGGCCGATTCCTGTTGAATGCCGCTCGGCTTCCTGCGGCACGTGCTGGGTCGGCGTGCTCGGCGGAGCAGAAAAACTCTCGGATGTCGCTCGCCTCGAAGGAAAGAAGATCAAAGAGTTCGGCTACATTGTCACGGACGAGCCGAAGCCTTTGATTCGCCTCGCCTGTCAGGCTCAGACTTCAGGCGCAGTCTCCATCGTCATCCCGCCGTGGAACGGAGTCTTCGGCAAATATCTGCGCGCGAAGGACAGCGGTGGAGACGGAGAACAAGAAGTTTCCAGCTAGTCAAAGAAGAGAAGGAATGGACAGGATTAACAGGATTATCAAGATTAAGAAAAGAAGAATCACCAAGAGAGCTTGAGGCTTCTTCCCTTTACCCTGTCCATCTTGTTAATCCTGTCTATTTCTTTCCTTTGTTTCCAATGAGGCACGTCTTTGGCAGATAAATCAGAACTTGGCGGTGGAGCACACAAGGCTTCGCCGCTTTTTCTTGTGCTGGCGGCGGCGTTGCTGTGGAGCACGGGCGGGCTGTTCATCAAGTGGACGCAGCTTTCGGCCTTTGAGTTGACCTTCGGGCGCTCGCTTCTGGCGGCTATAGTTGTCGCCTTCTTCACGCGCCGCGAAGGTTTTCGCCTGAACAGGATGACGGTTCTCACCTCGCTGCTTTACGCCGCGTTGCTGCTGCTCTTCGTCGTCGCCACAAAACTGACGACCGCTGCCAACGCCATCTTCCTGCAATACACTGCGCCCATCTACGTTCTCCTGCTCGAACCCCTGTTCTACAAAGAGAAGTTTCGCCGCGCGGATTTAATAACGGTCGTCGTCTGCATTGCGGGGATGTCGCTTTTCTTCATCGGCAAGCTGCGCCCGCAGGACGTGAGCGGCAATCTGGCGGCGCTTGCTTCCGGTCTCTGCTTCGCCTTCTATATCCTGCTCCTGCGCCACCCGCAATCGCAGCGCGTGAACCGTGCTTCATCCGTCATCTATGGCAATTTGCTGCTCGTCATCATCACGGCTCCCGCCGGAATCGCAGCCATTGAACACATGACCCTCAGGGACGCGGGCAGCGTTCTTTATCTCGGAGTGTTTCAGATCGGCGTGGCCTATACGCTCTTCACGCTGGGCATGGCGCGCGGCGTCAGGTCATTGGACGCAAGCATCGTCGGCTACATAGAGCCGGTGCTGAACCCCCTCTGGGTCTTTCTATTCTTAGGCGAGCGGCCTACCAACTGGGCGCTGGTCGGCGGCGCAATCATCATCGCCGCAGTCACCTCTCACACCATCTGGGGAGCAAGAAAGGCGAAGCTGAAAACTACGATTGATAAGCTGGTTTGAGATGTTGAGAGCACGCCTAAAGAGCAACGACCAGTAAAGCTCAGGTGTATCCGTTGTGGAAATCTTGAAAGATTCGACGCCAGGAGTGATAGTAGTTTGAAGCCTCGTATCAAGTTAGCCAGGCCTCGGTTTGGCGCGTCAAGTTAGGAGGCATAATGGCAAGTATCATTGAAGCTCTGCGCGGTCTCAGAACCCGCAAACAGCAGGCTTCTCCCGACCCAACCAGCCAACCTCCTTTGGCTATTTCAGATGAATCGCTGAGCAAGCTGTTAGCGAATCCCATCTCGTCGTACTTTTCTGATGCCTACAACACGCTCATTAGCGTTGTTCAAGGTCTCGCTCTGGGTGGGCTTTTCGTCGTTCTTGCAGATCCGGTTTACCGCACGAGTTCAATATTCTGGCCGAGGTTCTTTCTGGCGTTCTTAATCATTAATACGATCTGGCATCGCTACATTTCGGAAACACAGTACGTCGCCTGGAGGCTGACGCCTGTGGACACTCTCATACCGATGTCGTTCGCTATCTTGCAGGGCATTGCGATCCTGGCGATCAGGTCTGATCCCTGGGCTTTCGCGCTGGGGTTTGCAGCCATCCTTCTGTGGGGAGCGGTCGCATACCAAAATGGCTTGAAGCACTATTCGACGCCCATTGTCCGTGACATTTACGCCGCACACTATGACGGCATGCTTGGCGATGGCTTCGGCGGACGGATTCTCGATGCGATCATACGGTTTCAGCAAATCAGTCGGAATCTCCTGGCGACCGCGTTCGCAGGCTCGCTGATTACCGTGTTGGTTGCCTATCGTTTTGACAAGCGCTCTCTCTTCGTCAATTGGCTTATTCTGGGCTACAGCGTTCCGTTTGCGGCCTACTTCTTTTTCTTTGATCTCAGCCGTCATCTTAACCGGACTGGGAACATTCGGTTAGGACGTGAGGGGGTCCGCTGGTGACAGCCGGGCTAATAGCTCATTAACCGGACTCGCAATTAAGCGGCTCTTGCATCTTCCAGTTGATTGCTCGCCGGTTAATTCAAATCTTTTTACTTTAAACTTGCAGACAGCAGCGTTAGCTATTTCCCTGCCCTCTTGCTTAATTCTTTCTCAATCTCTTTCACCCAATCTTGCGTCTCTTGCCGCCGCTCGCGCGCTTCGATAATCAATCGCAGGTTGCGCGCCGTAGTCTCAGGCTCCCAACTTTCGCGCACCGCAGCCAACGCGTCGCCGACGGCGTTCATAGCTCGCTCTTCATCTTTAGCAAGGACGGCCAGTTCCACACGCGTCGCGTGATCCCAGTAATCCGGGCGACCTGTAGCGAGGCGTCGCTCAACTCCGTAAGAGACGACGGGCAGGAGTTGTGCACGGCGCGGGTCCGGCGGCTCGCGTAGCTCCATCAGGGTGACGGCATTGATGCCCGGATAGGCGTCGCGCCAGTCCGCTTCAAAACCGCGCAGGTATGCATCTATCGCTTTATCCAGTAGCCCGCGCGCGAGGAAGGTCTCGCCGCTTTTTACAGCCGCGTCCCAGCGGTCTTTATAGATGCGTCCCAGGATTCCGTATGTCTCGCTGCTCGGGCCTCGCCGTTCGAGCAGTTCTTTAATCAAGCTTTCCGCCTCCTCGCCTCGCCCGGCGCGATTCAGCGCCAGCCCCAATTGTTCCTGGACCATGACGGTGGCGGCCAGCGGGCGCGACATCTTCTCAACGAGCGCAATCATTGCGTCCCACGCCTTCACCGAGCGATATGAAAGGAAGAGATCAATGACGACTCCTGACTCCTCGTCTTTAATATCGCCAAGCTCACTTTCTATCTGGCGCAACGCTTCGACGCCTTTTTTGCGCGCCTCTGCAAGCCTTGTTTTAAGCTCCCCGGAATAGCGCACGCGCTCGCGGAAGACATCCGTTTTTGTGTGGTCAACTTCAGGGTAATTCTCGACGAGTTGAAAGATGGGGCTGTCGGCAACTCCCTGCGGATTGTCGGTGGCTGACTGTCGTGCTTCGGTGAGACGCGCCGAGATGGCTTTCTTATCTTTCAAAGGGTCTTTGGGAGCGCCCTCGGCGTTCAAGCCGTAAGGTAGCGCCCTCAGGAGCGCGACATCAAACGGCAGCCGACTGTTTTCGGAGAAGATCAGCACGGTGCTCCACGAGCGCACAGCATGGCGCAGTCCCAACTCGTAAAACACATTCGCATTGGCCGTCGTCAAATCCGCCACCGCATACTCGCAGAGAATCAGGCGCTCGAACATCGGCTTATGAATAATGCCGCCCGTCATCTCTTCATCGGCGCGCAGGGTTTCAAGCCCCGCCTCTTCGATGGCCGGAGCGATCAAATCGCGATAGACGGCATCGAAATCAACCATCGTCCCGGCGGCATCAGGCTTTTTCCCGAAAGGCATCAGGACGAAACACAATGGTTTGCTCATCTATACTTCCTCATACTCAAAACCCCAAATAGCTTAACCCGGAGGCAGACTTCTTCTCTGTAAAACGGTCCAGCGCCTCCAGCACGTCACGGCACAGCGCGCGTTCCTGATCGCCGCGACCGGCGATGTCGCGTAAGCGCACGGCGAGTTGGAGCAAGTCACGATGCTCCGGGGCGGAGCGCACACCTTTGAGCCATTTGAGCAGGTCCGCGTTCTTTCCCGCGCCGTTCTTTGCGCCGCTCTCATCGCTCGCCTTCACGGAGCGTTCAAACAGCGTCTCGACCAATCCGGCGGTTTCGTGTGCGTCCACGAGCGTGGCGATGGCGTCGGCGAAATGCGCCGCCCTGTCCATCTCTTCAGGCGTGAAGGGCTGGTAGGGCGGCTCGCCCAAACGATTAACGAACTCAAGCACGCCGACCGTCTCATCTTCGACGCGCAGCGGCGTGGCTAAAATAGTCTGCGTCGAATAGCCTGTGGCGCGATCCACTTCAGCATAAAACGTCTCTTCCTGCGCTACGTCGGCAATCGCGACGGGCTGCCCGCTCGCAAAGACGAATCCCGCGATGCCTTTGCCCGGCGGAATTCTCACCTTCATCAATTTGTCCGCGACCTCGCCGATGGCCACTAAGAATTTCAACCCGCCGCGATTTCCGTCTCGCACCAGCACGGAGGCTTCGTCCGATCCCATCGCATCTCCGGCGACGTGCAGGAGATTTTCGATGGAACGACGCAACGGCGAAGTCAGCAAATTCGCCACGTCAACTGCGCGGATAGCATCGCGCAACTGCGCCTCGAACTTCACGGCGGTGGCGGCAGATTTTTTGCTGCGCCTTTTTTTGTTGGAACTCTTTGCGCTGGTCTTCACCATCTCTCTAAAATTCTCCGCCGATAACGCTCCTCTAGAAGAGCGTTGTCATCTTTCGACTCAGTTTCCTCTGCGTCTTCCACGGCTGCGGCGTTTCGCCGGTGGCTGGTTTTTAGCGGGCGCTGGTTTGACCTGGGGCGGCGGGGCGTCTCCGCTGACTTTCGGTTTCGTCATCGCCGAGTTGATCAGATTCTGTACGACTTCGTCTTTGAAGTCGGCCATGATCTGCAAATCGCTACCTTGCGCAGAGATTTGGATATTGTCTATCAGCCCACGGAGTTTCGGGTCGCCACCCATACTACCAAACTGCTTGCGCGCGGCTGTCAACAGTTCACTCAAACTCTGCGCCTGGTCAGGGTCGCATAAACGCACGCCTAAAACTGCGTTAAAGCTCGTCGGCGTCGAACCGATTGAAGCGAATATCTGCTTAATAGTTGACATTAAAAACTTGATTCCGCCCCGCGTCATCTCATCCGGCATGACGTTCGCAGTGGCGGTTTCCGCGAGAGAGGGCGAAAATTTTACAACCCACCCGAATAAAGCATTCGAGTTCTGCGTTGCGTGCTGAACCAGCGTAGACTCAACGCGCCCCGTGCCCCCGGAGGCGTCAATGGTCGCCCGCACCTGTTGCAAATCGCCAATCAGGAGAGTGTTCGCATCCAGCACTGCGAAAGCCGGGGTCTCGAGGTCAGACCTTTTTCTAGGCGGCTCGGGCGGCGGCTCACTGTAGATGGTTTTCCCGCCATAAGATTGTTCGGCGATCTTGCCATTCGTCTCGCGTTTAGCAAACTCTATCAGCGCGTTTGCATCGAAATCGCCGCTTGCAATGATGGCAACGCCCACGTATTCCTTCTTGAAGTTGGGACCAAGAGGGCCGAGGACGCGTATCCCCATGGCGACGCGGTCAATCGCAAGGATGTTTATCCCCGTCTTCGTTCTCACTTCGTTGAGCAGCCCCATCATCTTGGCGAGCGTCGCCGGGTCTTTAGCGAGCAGGCGCGGGACGGCATCGGTCAGAATTCGCCGGACATCTGCAAACAGGACCATATCAGAAGCCGGAAGCGCAGCCAGCGGATCACTGCTCGCGGGTGCAGGCGTCGTCGTCTGGGCGGAGACGAAGTGAACGCCGACCAGAGCGGTGAGAAAAATTGCGAGGAGCAGAGAGTGCAGTTTCTTGTTCATCATTGGAGTAGCCTTTCGCGGCAAAAGCCGGGGCACATCTTTCCGGCGCTTACAGGGTCAAAGAACCTGACGAACCGACCGATAAGTTTTTACGTTTCACTTATCCGTCGGCGGCTTGATTCCCGGCGCGGTCGGCGACGCCTTCGGAGCAGCTCCGCCGACGGTCGTTCCGCCGCTTGATGGAGCGGCAGTAGTCGGCTGCGGCGCGCTGGAATTGCTGTAGGTGGTCGTGCCGGGAGCGTTCGAGTTCGCAGCGCCACTCTGGTCGCTGCTGCTTCCACAACCGAATGAAATGACGGCAAGAGTCATCATGACAAAAAAGGCTGGAGTTCTACGCATTCTTCTTGTCTCCTACGGATAATGTTTTATTTCGGGCGGCGATGAGCATACTACTGTCAGGAGAGTTTTGCTACAAACTTGTAGGCGGAAGGGTGTGGAGTGTCCCGGAGGAATGAGGGGAAATAGCTCTCAATTTATGGCCGAAGATAGTTCCTGGCCTGACCGGGGCGGCTCCATCGAGTTGTTAGCCCGCACTTCGCCTTGAATAGAACCGGGCGCGGCGGTCGCCAGCGGAACCCAATCCGCGCCGCTCACCTACGCCGTGCGCCGGGCCTTTTGCAGGCTCCACAGTCCGCGCGCCGCGAGGATGGCGGAGAAGAGACCGAGCGCGCCGATCGCGAGCAGCGTCCAGACGAAGAAGAAGTGTCCGCTGGAATTGGCGAGCCTGCTGGCGACGCCGACGCCCTTCCCGCTCATGTGGATGTAGGGGACGACCAACGAAAAGAGCGACAAGAGGAACATGATGATGTACCCCGATCGCCGTTCGGCAAGCAGCAGCGTTCCGTACAGCCAGACGACGGAGATGAGCACCCCGCCCACCAAGTTTGCGATCCCTCCCGGCTCAAACCCGCGCACGATGTCGTCCGCCAGATGAAACATAAGAAATAGAAGCGAGAGCAGAGACGTGATGGTTAACATAACGCTGTTTTTCATTTGATATTCTCCTTGTTGGATTTGTGTATGCCTCTCGCCACGTGCATGCGTGCGCGTTCAGCAGGGCGTTCATCGGCTTGCGCTCCGTTTGCTCTACGCTGCCGGTCGCTCGCGTTCTGCTTGCTCAGGCTCAAACCGGAGAATGTCGCCGGGCTGGCATGAGAGCGCCTCGCAGATTGCCTCGAGCGTCGAGAAGCGGATCGCGCGCGCCTTGCCGGTCTTGAGGATCGAGAGATTGGCCAGCGTCATTCCGGTCCGGTCCGCGAGCGCGGTCAGCGTCATCCGCCGATCGTGGAGTATGTCGTCGAGTTTGACGGCGATTGCCATGTCACACCGTCCCTTCGAGGTCTTCGCGCATGAGCGCGCCTTCCGAGAACACGCGGGCCAGCAGGAACGTGAGGAGTACGGCGAGCCAGCCGTTGATTGAAAAGCCCGCGTTTATATGAAGTGGATGCGCCGGAGTCGAAACGCTCTCGGCGATTGCGCCGATCACAATGCTGAGAATGTTCAGCGCGAGCAGCACCCAGGCGATCGCCTGCAAACGGGACGCGTTGGCGGCGACGAACGGGTCGCCCGCGCGAACCGTCTCCACGATCGCGAGCAGCCGTTTTAAGACGACGTAGTTCAGCGGGATCGCGACAAGGCCGAGCACGGCGATCGCGCGCAGGCCCATGATCAGCCGCTCTGCCTCAGGTGAAGGAGAGAGTTTGAAAGCGGCCATGATCCATTGTTCGTTCGGCATGACAACCAGCAGTGCGAAGATCGCGGCGCCGGACAGCCAGTTCAGGACGATGAGGATCCGCAGCACGACGTGCGCAATCGGTAGCGCGGCGGATGACGAGGCTGGGTTTGACATGATTCACCACCTTTCTTATATCGAATATCAATAAACTATTTATCGACAATCGTCAAGTGGGATATTGGCAGTCGATAAAGGAACCGGATGTCCCGCGACGGGTCCGAAGGGCGGAAGGCTGGGCCGTCCTGCGTCTACACGGCTCTGGTCAAGGAGAATCCGGCTTTCTCTATGGGCGACGTTACGCTGGTGCAGTTTGAAGCTATGGTTACAGACTTGCGGACGTTGCGCGGGCAGATTGAGGATTCCCGCACACAGTTGACGCAGCTTGTTAATCAATCAAACGATAAGCTCGCAGCCATCAGCACCGTCACAACGCGCGCACGTAGCGGCTTCCGCGCCTTCTTCGGCCCGGACTCAAGAGCAGGCGGGTGGGACACGCGCCAGTGAGCGCAAGCGCCGCACGGCCAGTAAAAAGCAGAGCTAACAGAAATCGCTTTATCGCGCCTTTGTCTTCCCTGCTCTTTTGCGGCGGGAGGCAAACGTGCGCCTTATTTCTTCGTGGTTGGTCGTACCGGGCAGCTTTTCGGGTAAGTCTAGCTCATCATCAATCAGAACTTCAGTAGGCACGCCAGCGATGCGAGCGTATTGCAGGAGAATCGGCAACGGCGGCTCGCGGTTTCCCAGCTCGTAGTCGGAAATCCTGTTGTAGACAATCATATCCTCGACATCTAATCGCCGAAGTATCTCTGCCTGAGATATACCGAGGGCAAGCCGCACCTGTAGCAGCTTTTCAGGAAGACGCTCCGCCCTCTGACGCGCCGTCCCCATCAGAAGTTACCCCCTGATAGATTTGCGGCAGCACGAGGAATCTTGCTTCTATACCGATGATGGTATAGAATGTGGCTGCGTAACTTATTCGCCGTGAGTGTGAACCTTTCATACTCAACGGCGATGCTCATCTCTCAGTCGGAGGTTGAGGGTTGAGTCGTCGCATTGGCCGTTGCTCTAGTTGTCAATTACGAAAGCCACCGAAAGATAACAAAATCGTCGCTCGTCGTCACCTTCGACCGGTCGAGCCTCATCAGCTTGCGGAGTTCCTCATCATGTGCGACTGCCAACCGCAGACAGTCCGGCTCTACGATAACGGTCGCTCCTTCACTTGTCCCTACTGTCGGCAAGTTCGCGAACATCCCCATTTTGACTATTACGTCGTCCGCGATGGCTACGCCTACTGCGGTGTCTGTGGAAAGTGGATGAAGATTGAGAATTACGTGACGTTCAAGACCGAAGAGGAGAGCATCGCCGCGAGAAAAGCGGTGAGATGTGTAAAGGCGAAATAGTTAAACGAACAGGGGGGCAGGCGCGCGCAGATAGTTCGTGGCGAGAAAGGAGCTTATCTTAGAAGCTGTACGGAAAGTCCGTGAAAGCTCCGAAGGAGCGAAATGTGAAAGCCTGTGGCAACGCCACAGGAATAGATTCCGGCCTATTCATTAAGCCCTGAAAGGGCGGCATACTTATTCCGCCCTTTCAGGGCTTCTCATCAAGGAGAACTGTGACCCGGCGCGTTGCGCCGGGCTATCACATGTCGCCCCTTCGGGGCTTTCACGGAGTCTTTTCAACCAGCTTCTTAATCCTGTTAGTCCTGTCTATTTCTTATCTGCCATCTCGGTCACGGCCAGCGCGCGGGCGGCGGAGTTTGCGCCAACCGATGAGAACGAAGAAGAGTCCCAATCCTCCGACAATCATGCTCGCCTTTTTCGCTCCTGATACCGGCACGGCTGGCTCAATCGTTCCGCTCAACTTCGGCTCTGTGTTTGAAGCCGGAGACCCTTCGGGGATGAGAGTGTTTTGCACGCGCGGCAGCGGCGTCTTTTCGTCCATGCCGCTGATGCTCGAAACGGTGAAGAGCTTGCCGTCCTTCGTCAAATACATTCGCTGCATCTCTTCGAGCGTGAAGGGGCGCGCGCCGCGCCGCCCGAAGACCGCGACCTGATTACCGCTTTCGTCCACCGCGCGGTCGCGGTCAAGCCCCTTCGAGATGGCGAGCGCTGGACCTTTCGTCTGGAAAGTAGCGATGAGCTTTGGTTGTGGTCGCGGGCTGAAGCCTGCATACGTCATCATCGTTTCGGGGTCTGTCAACTGCAAGACCCTGAGTCCCGCTTCGCCGTCCGCAACATATGCGTAGAGGCTCGCGTTCGTCATCGCCACCTTGACCTGATGCGTGTCTTTGAGCGGGCCGCCCACTTCACCCTTCGCGTCGTACATCATGTAGAGCGCAGGTTTTTCCGGGTTTTCGACATCGACGATCGCCACGCCTTCATGCCCGTTGGCGACGTAAGCGTAGGTGCGCGCAACGTAGACATCGTGGGCATCGTTCAGGCGCAAGGTCGCTCCATCAACGAGGCGGGCGCGCAGCGGGTTCGTCACGTCAATCACTTTCAAGCCGTCTTTATCAACCACGAAACCATATCTGAACTGAACGGCGATGGAGCGTGGATGATTGAGCGGAATTGTTCCGACTCGTTCCGGCTTGAGCGGATTGTTGAGGTTGATGATGACAAGCGCGCGCTCGGTCGTCACGTAAGCGTAAGTTCCGGCAATCGTGATGTTGTTCGCACCTGTTAACGCACCGTCAGGGTTGTAAGCTCCGTTCGGATACACTGTCGCGTCGAGAGCGCGCTTGAGATAGTTGTTCAGAGGATCGCCGTCGAGCAGCGTCGCTGCGCCGACGAGAATCAAGCCCTCTTCGCGGTCTGCGACGTAGAGGTAAGCGTAGAGCGGGTGAATCGGCTGCTCTTCGTTGACCCAGGGATTTATTGTTTTGTTCTTTGCCTCAACGGGCAGCCGTGACCAATCTCTCCATCTCCCCCAGGCCCTCTGACTCTTCTCGTCAGTGCCGAGCGGATCAAACCATCCGACTTCACGATCAAGCCGCCACCGCGCCGGATCAACCGCGAGCGTCGAAGGCGCGGCCACAGCGGTCGCATACTTCGTCTTCACGAAAAACTTCTGGCCGAAGCGCGAAACGGGCGCAGTCGTGATGCGCTCCGAAAACCCTTTGTGATCTATCTGCGCGACATCGTAAACACGCAGGCCGCCCTCACCCGCCGCGACGTAGGCATACTCGCCGCGCAACTGCACCTGCAAGACTTCGGGGTTGCCGACGTGTTCGAAGAAGTAAGAGAGCTTGCGCTTGTCCTTGTTGACGAATGCGTCGTAGCTCTGCGGATAGGCGAGCTTGTGCAGGGTGCTGCCGTAAACAGCCTGCGGCTCGGTGCGCTCCGTCACGGGAACGACTTCGAGCGAATGCTCGGCGGCGACGTAGACGTAGCGCCCCATGAAGTTGACGAAGTTTGTGCCCTGCAACATCGTCTGCGCGAGCCACGCGTTGTTGTCATTATCTTTCGAGACGTGGCAGTCCGAGCAATCCTTCGTCTCTTTGGCGCGGACGGTGTGCGGGACGTGCGTATTGAACGTTTGTCCCGCGAAACCCTCCGCCGAAACGGTCTGTTGCTGGCTGTAAATCCACTCGCGGTTCTGATTCTGCGAACTGACGAGCACGGCGGAAGAGGAACGCACGGGCGCGACGCGGTGGCCGGTGGCCGTTCCGTCAACGCCGAGCATGAACACGTCGTCGCGCAAGACCTGAAAGTTGTAGGTCGTGAAGTTGCGCGTGTCGCCGCCCTCGTTGTGGCGGTTCGGCATCTTGCGATTCGCCGTCATCGAAAGGTGGCAACCAAAACAACTCGTCATCCATGAAGAGTGGCAGGCCATGCAACTGATCTTGTTGTCGGGATGCGCTACTTCTCCCTTCTTCTCTCCCCAGGCGAGTTGATCTTTATCGTCGAGCCGGACGGTCTTCGCGTAATGCGACTTCCAATTGTAATCGCGGCTGGTTGGCGTCACCGTGTCAATCGTCTGCTTGACGCGCCACCACACATTCGGCTCGACCATAGAGTTCTGGATGATGTCGCCGCGCAGGAGCGTCACATCTTTTCCGCTTGCGTCCATGCGAACGTCCTTCTCTTTCCTGATCTTCTCAAACAGTCGAACCTTGCTGCCATCCGCCGAGAGCCACGGCACGACGATGGCCGAAAGATTGCGCCCGGCCTTCTCTTCATACTTGCCGTCTCTCGTCATTCCCTTGCCCGCAGCCGGGCCGGAGGTGAGAGGCTGGACAGCCTTGCCACCCGGCGGCGTATCGGGCCAGCCCTTCTCGTTAATCGTGCCATGACAATCAGCACAGCTAATCTCTATGGCTGCGCGCGGCTCGTTGTACAGCACGCCGTTGCCGTGCGCGTCCTGACTGAAATGGCAATCAACGCAGTGCATCCCCTTCTCAAGATGTATGTCCTTGAGGTGAACGGGCACACCCGCCTTCATCGCCTTATTCGTCAACTCGGCGTTGTCCGTGTCTTTGAAGTTGACGGCCTCCCACAGCTTTTCGGCTTCAACGGAAGACGTGGGCTTGCCACTTCCATCGAGCAACGGTTTATTGTCACGGTCAATCAACTCGCCCCGGCGATTGCGTTTGAAGACGGCGCGGAAAATCCATCCATGCCCGTGAAAATCTGCGAACTGCGTGCGCGTGAGTTGCTTGTTGAATTCCGGCTTGCCCGTTTGATTCAGGAAATTCCGGTCAGACCACAGCCCACGCAAACTTGAGGCTTCAGGGTTGCGGTCGAGCTTCTCCTGCTCTTCATCCTGCGAAGGGGTGCGCTGTTTGGCCGGGTACATCACACGCCCGTCAGTCTCGTTGTCCCACCACGTCAGGCCGAGATAGGTAGAGACCATGTTTGTGCCCGGATGCATGTGACAAACCATGCACTGCGAGGTCGGGATGCTGCGCGTCAACTGGTGACGGATGGGATGCCCCGGCTCGTTTCTCAAATTATCGAAACTCTTATCCGCCGTTCGCGGCGTGCCCTGATTGCCAAAGGCCGCGTACTCTTTGCCGGAATGAATAGCGCTTGAATCGTTGGCGTAGATGACGTGGCAGGCGGTGCAGCCCGAAGAGCGATAGTCGCCCGCGTGATCGTTTGTGCCGAGAAAGTTGAGTGTCGGGTCGAGCAGGCGCGTCTTCTGCAAGCCAAGATAAACGGGGTCTGTGCGTTGAGCCGTGCCGAACCCGCGCGGGCTTAATCCCTTATCAGGGCGTCCTCCGTCTTCATCCTTGTCAGGCAATCCGACTTCTAATCTACGCTTTCCTCCGCGCTCGAAGACGCGCAGGACGTTGCCGGGCTGCGAAATCTCCCAGCGCGGGAGCGGGTCTAAGTACGGCAGGATGCCGCGCAGGATCATCTGCTCGGGCTTGATCTCGCCCTGTTGGATGAGACGTTCGGGAGCGCCCGTTTCATCACTGTAGCTTTCACCGAAGCGCGTGTCTTTGAGCGGGAAGCCGCCGTTGTTGTAGAGGGCTGCGCCCCAGAGCATCGCGCCGTGACGCATCATGCTGTTTGAGACCGCACTGGTTTCCGTCTGGTGACAACTGCCGCAGGTTTGATCCGCAACGCGCAAATCGCCCGGATTGATGAAGCGGACGAACTCGCGGCTCTCTCTGGCCAGAAGCGTGTTCGTGCGCTCAGGGTTCGACGTTGTTCTCTGATTGTTTCTCTTCCACTCGTCGGCGTAGCGAGGTTGAACGTGCGCCAGTTCCTTGTTCGTCTGCTCTGAAGGATTGCCGCCGTGACAGAAAGCACAGGAGAGTTTTTGTCCATCCTTACCATCTTCGAGCTTACCGGATTTCGTCTCGTGCATCGGCTCGATCTGGCCGTGACAGGTGATGCAGCCTTCCTGAAAAGCTGCGGGCGCAGTCTCTTGTTGACCTGTGGGATTTGTGGCGGCAACTGTTGCGCTTCTCGCAGACGAAGCGCGGGCAGGCTCTGCATCATCATCGCTCGTGGCTTTTGAACGCACTCCACCAAAGCCAATCACGGCGAGTATCGCCATGAAGGTCAGGACGAGAACTAGCTTGATGCGATCAACTGGCTTGCGTTGGCGTTGCATGATGATTCGCTTCCCGACTAGCCGAAAACGTGGAAAGACCCAAGGCTATGGCTGTAAATTGATATGTTGCTCGAATCTTTCAGTAAGACTCGCAAGGGCGTTCTCCGTGCGCGCCTGAGCGCGCCCCAAATCTCTCATGACCTCGGAGAGTACCGATAGGTGAGCCTCAGTTTGATTCTGTACTTCGGCCAGTTCTTTCTGCGCTTCGGCCAGCCCTTTATGCGACTCGGCCAATTCTTGATGTGACTCGGCCAACTCCTCCATCCGCGTGCCGAGAGAGTTAATCCAGGATTCGTGCGTGTCCGCTCGCTCACTGGCGCTGACAGCTAATTGAGCGAGCATCTGGAAATGCTTCTCTAAATCAGAGGTCCGCTCGTCTGACTTTGCCCCCAACTCTTCAAGAGTGGTAAAGGCGTTCTCCAGCCGTAAGACTCTCTCTTCAGTGCTCATCGCTTGCCTCCCACGTTAGCTTCTCGTCACCTTTCTTTATGCGAACTATTGTACCTTTTTATAAAAAGCTCAGAACACAAATTTCACCTGCGCGAACAGCGCATACAAGGGCTTGCTCGGATTGATGACGACATCATCCTGCGCGCAGAAGTCGGAGACGTTCGGCGGGCAGTTGCGCGAGGCGTCCGTGAAGATGTCGCGGAAGCCGCGTCCTGTCTGGAGAAGCGCCGCGCCGAAGGTGAACGTGACGTTGTTAATCAACAGCGGCCTGTAAGCGATGCCGACGCTGTAGTCAAAGCCTATGTCTTTGCGTATGCGATTCTGGAACAAGATGTATTCGAGCGATTCCGTGCGATGAAAGCGCAGATAGTTAACATTGAAAATCGCCTTGAGGCGCTGCGTGACTTCAACATCGAGTCCAGCGTTGTAGATGAAGATGCCGGGATTGACGAAATTCGCCTGCCCCTGCGTCTTGCTGCTGCGCAAAGATGGCAGGATGCTGTTGGGCTGAACTAAGCCCACACCTGTCTGAGTCAAGCGGATGCCGTTACGGTTCCAGAACGAGAACTGCCCGCCGATGAAGTTCGGATCATCGAAGACGGCATCAAACCCGGTCGCTTTGGCATCGGTCGGATTCTGGTCGCCCTGCGCGAAGAAGAACGAACCGCGAAAGCGCAGGAAGTCTTTATCTATGGAAGCCTCGACCGCAGCCATGTGTGACTTGATACGATTGCTTCGACCCGCAATCGGATTGCGGTCGTCGCGCCCGAAGGCGTAGTAGTAAGCGTGCGAAAGGTTCAAGCGCCGGATGTGGCCGTCTCCGGCGATGCCTAAATAGCCAACCTTGATCGAGTGCGGGCGAACGTCGCCGACAAGCGCGGGGCGCACCAGAAAGCCGTTGCGGTCGTATTCGATGCTGCGCCGGTCGTCGTTGTAGTGCAGGCTCCCTTGAAGCGTGTAACCCTTGGCGAGAAAATCCTGTCGAAAGAGATTGGCGATGTAAACGTTTTGCGGGCGCTGGTCAAAACGGTTCAGGCCGCTGTTGGTATCTTTTTCGAGTTGATGAAAGTAGGCGAGATTGAATTGAAACTTATTATTGTCGAATGCGCCAAAAATGCGTGCGCCCAGATTGTTGTCTGAAAAGATGAAGCCGCGAAAGTCCGAGACGAAGGGCTGGATTCCGGCGCGCAAAGAGATGAAATCGTAGTTGGCATTGAGGTCGGCGAGCTTAACTTCAGCGAAAGCCTCTTCAAACGAGAAGTGCGTGTCGGTGCGCGTCACGCCGCGCCGCACGTCCACGTTGACGACACCGTTTTCTCTCGCGCGGACGTAATTGGGCAGGCTGAAGGTTGGCGAAATCTTAATGGCCCAGTCGCGCGGCTTAAAGGTCGAATCGCCATGAAACATCTCAAACGTGAACTGAAACGTTTGATTGATGGCGAGCAATTCCGGCTTGCCGAAGAAATCCGCGCTGCCGGGACGAACAGCGCCGATGTCCGAAGGCTTCGGCGTGCGGTTTTGTTCGGCGATGGTGTTTGAGACGGCAGACAAAATCAGAAAGGTCTTGTTGCCGATGATGGGATAATCGCCTTTCAGCACGCTCTGGTTGTAAGGGTCGTACCAGCGTCCGCGCTTGAAAGGAATGTCGCGCCCGCGCGCTCCGCGATCACCGTAGCGGTCGTATTCCGGGAAGCCTATGCGCCAGCGGTCGCGCACCTCGCGGCGGTCTGGCTTTGTTTGCGGCTCAGACTGAACGGTATCGTCTCCGGCATAGCCGGTCGGCTTATCCTGTTTGTCGTTAGGATTAACTGCGGGCTTCTCTTCTTTCGGAATCTCGGCGGGGATGTTGAGTTTCGTCTCTTTGCCATCAACGACGATGACGTTCTCCTGAGCGTCGTTGAAATTCCCGGCCTTGTAATCTTTCTCCGACGGAAACTCAGCGGCGTAGGTCTCGCCCGCCATGACATACTGTCTTTCGGGGAGATTGCTGATTCTCAAAAAACGCGCGACATAAGGAGCTTCCGTCCTGATGCGATAAGCGCCCGCCGGAAGACTCATTGAGTATTCGCCTTTCGCATCCGCTTTCGTGCGATGCGTGCGACGATTGACCTGATTGGTGGCAACTATACCGACGCCCGCGAGAGGCGCTTTCGCTTGATTGATGACGACGCCTGAGATGCGGCCTTTCTGTTGAGCGAAGGCGCAGACAATTGAGGCGAGGAGCAAGCAGACAAGACTGCTCACGCGGATAAAAGATTTGCAGACGGCTTTTCGGGAAGATGCAGGCATAGCGGCCTTACGTCTTAATCGAACTATCTCTCTTCGAGGCCAGCAACTAATCTTCGAGATTCCGAGACGCGGGGCAATGCTTTTCTTTCATCGAAACGAGGTAGTCGGGTTGTAGCACAGTAGGCACAGACGGGGCAATCAAATTGTTTCATGCGGGCTTTACTATCAAGAGCAACCACACAAAATAATCTCCGAAATAAGTGTTGCCAGCTTAAACGAACAACCTGAACAAGAACCCTCACGACTAACCCGGTTAACACGAATTTTCGGAAGGTAATCAGAGACCTGAGACATCAGCCGAACTCGCAGTTCCAGATATACATGCTCACCTTCCCTCAGCCCCGGTGCAGATTATTGAAGTTCTCCAAAAATCTCAAGATAGTTAATTAGACGACATTGATTTTCTGGTCCGCCTAACTCAAGGCGGCCATCGCCCGGACGTAGGATGAGACTCCTCCCCGCGCATTTACGATGCGGTCCACATCTAACTAAACAGGTCGCGTTCTAGTTGGCCTCACACTTGCCTATCTAACAAAACGAAAACCCGCAGACGCAAGGGGTATCAACCCGACTACTTTAGCGCGCGGCGATCAGGCATCCGAAACTTTGAATCATCCGGTTAAGTTCGTCTCCCGGAAGAGATGTTATTAGCTCAACACTTGAGCCGTGTGATGGGGAAGAGTAACCCGGCGTGATTACGGATGCGAACCCGAGGGCGTGACCAGCGAAAGAAAGATCGCATGGCAACAAGCGCCATCATTCAACTAAACGCGACACTGATTGTAAGGAGTTCACCAGCATGAAACGAAGATTTATCATCACGCTGATCTTGCTCTGTTCTTTTATGACAGGAGCATCAGCGCAGACCACCACGGGCCGCCTTGTCGGCACCGTCTCCGGCCCGGACGGACGCATCGCAGGCGCTACCGTCAAGGCGGTCGACAACCAAACCGGCAAGGAACGGGTAGCGGTCGCGAGCGATGAGGGGACTTACACCATCTCTCAATTAGACGCAGGCACGTACACTGTGACTATTGAAGCGCAGGGCTTCAAGACCGTCACGGCCTCTGACCTTAAAATTGATGTGGGCCGGGATTACTCACTAAGCCCAACGCTTGAAGTCGGTGGAGTCACTGAAAGCGTGACCATTATGGCGGGCGCAGATGTCATCAACGCCGCCGACGGTAGCCTCAGTAGTTCGATCAGCCCGCGACAGGTCAAAGAGTTGCCGCTCAACGGGCGCGACCCGACAGCTCTCATCAGATTGCAAGCGGGGACAGCCTCGAACGGTGCACAGAACACGTCGGTCAACGGTCAGCGCCCGACCTTCACCAACATCACCCGCGACGGCATTAACATTCAGGACAACCACATTCGCGGGAACGCATCCGACTTCGCCGTCCAGCGGCCATCGGTTGATGATGTCGGCGAGATCACGGTGACCACGCAGAACGCGGGCGCGGAACTCGGCTACGGCGCATCCCAGTTGCAACTTGTGACACCGCGCGGCCAGAACGAATTTCACGGCGCGCTCTTCGAGTACAACCGCAATTCGAAATTCTCTTCCAACACGTTTTTCAATAACGCGGCGGGGGTGCAGAGACCTTTCCTGAACCGCAACCAGTTCGGCTTTAATCTGAGTGGGCCGGTCATCAAGAATAAAGTCTTCTTCTTCGGGTTCTATGAAGGCACGCGCAGGCGACAACAAACGTCGGCCCTGCGGACAATTCTGACGCCCAACGCAAGGCAGGGCATCTTCACCTACGTTGACAACGCGGGCGTGACTCGCACCGTCAGTCTGTTTTCGCTGCTTCCGGTGAGCGCTGGCATCACGGGCGTTGACCCGGTCGTCCAGAGCCGCCTCCTGAGCCTGCTCCCGGCAGCCGGTAACACAACCGATCGCGGCGACCAGCGCAACACGACGGGCTACAGGTTCAACCGGCGGAACAACGGTGATACCGACAAGTACACGTCGCGGGTTGACTACGACATCACCGATCGTCAGGCGTTGAGCCTCGTTTTCTCCTACGCGGATGAGCGGGTGCTCGACCGCCCTGACGCCAATAACACCGAAGGCTTCACGCTCGAACCCAACGTCATCCAGCCGTCAAACCGCATCTTCAGTTCGACAGCTTATCGCTGGTCTCCGACACCCAACTTAACGAATGAACTGCGGGCAGGATTCTTCTTCAGCGACCCGTTCTTCAGCCGGGCGGAAGCACAGCCAGCATTCTTCATCACGCCGACGCTCATCAGCAATCCTGAATCAACGTTTCAGGATCAGGGGCGCGACACGCGCAACTACACGATTCAAGACAACGCCGATTACCTGTGGGGGAATCACTCCCTGCGCTTTGGCGGGCAGTGGCAGGTAATCTCGGATCACACGGTCGCTTCTTTCGACACGATCCCGCGTTACACGCTGGGCACCAACACGAATACGCCGACCTTGACCGCGAGCCTGTTCCCCGGCGGCATCAGCGCGGGACAACTCGGCACCGCCAACGGGTTGCTGTCGCTGGTCGGAGGCATCGTCAGTGCCGGAACCCAGAACTTCAACGCGCAGAGCCGCACCTCCGGCTTCGTGCCCGCGCAAGGTGCGGAGTATCGTTATCGCTTCGACACCTACAGCTTGCACTTCGCGGATCAATGGCGCGTCAGCCCACGCCTCGTCTTGAATCTGGGCCTGCGTTATGATCTGTTCACGCCGCTTCGTGAGACTACGGGGCTGGCCATTGAGCCTGTCATCCCCGAGGGGATGACGGTGGAACAAGCCGTCTTCGACCCGAATGGGCGGTTCGATTTCATCAACGGCTACGGCAACAATAAACTGCACAAGACCGACAAGAACAATTTCGGGCCGGTCGTCAGTTTCGCCTATTCGCCCCAGATCAAGAACAAGTTCCTTGGCGCTATCTTCGGCTCGGGCGACAGCACGGTGATCCGGGGCGGCTTCCGCATGAGCTACGTCAACGATGAAATCCTGCGTTCGCAAGATAGCTCGCAGCAAACCAATCCGGGACTGGCGACGAACGTCACGAGGATCAATTTGAACGGGCGGCTGGGCGCGCCGCCTGCGATTCCGACGCCGCAATTCCGCCTGCCGATCACCTTCGCCGAATATAACGCGGCGCAGGCCAACTTCGGCGCAATCTTCGCCATTGACCCGAACTATCAGGTCGCGCGCTCGAACGAATACAACATTGGTATTCAGCGCGAAATCGGTGCTTCGACCGTTCTGGAAGTTCGCTACGTCGGCGGCTACAGCAATAACCTGCCGCGTGGACTCGACATCAACAATCTTGACCAGACCAACAACGGCTTCCTCAATGATTTCCTCCGCGCACGCGAAAATTGTCGCCTGCAAGGCGGAGGCGATATCAGGCGCTGCACCGACGCCCGCTACAATCCGGCTATTCCGGGCAGCCAGCCGTTGACGGTGTTTCCGAATTTCGGCGGCGGTGGACTGCTCAATAACGCGACCATCGTCAACACGATCATCAGCGGTCAGCCGCAGGCGCTCCTGCTGACTTACATTCAGAACAACTTGCAGGGCACGGTCCGGCTGCGTCAAAACGAGAACGCGGGGACGATCTCTATTTTGACGAACGGCGCGCGCTACAACTACAACTCGCTGCAAATGGAAGTGCGGAGACGCTTCTCGCAAGGGTTATACTTCCAGGCGAATTACACCTTCCAGAAGACGCTGACGAACGCGACCGGCTCGGATCAGTTCAAGTTCAATTTCAATCTGGATAACTCCCGACCCGAACTTGAATATTCGCGCGCCGATTACGATCAAACGCACGTCTTCAATTTCAACGGGATTTATGAGCTGCCGTTCGGCAAGGACAAGCGGTGGCTCAACCGGGGCGGACTGCTTAATCAGTTGGTCGGCGGCTTTCAAGTGACTTCTATCGTCAACATCTCAAGCGGCGCGCCCTATTCTTTCTCGGATGTGCGCGGCACAATCAACCGCGTCTCGCGTTCGGGTCGCCAGACTCCACTGACTTCGCTGTCGAAAGATCAGATCAAGGACCTGGTGGGCATCTTCCGGACGCCGTGCGGCGTCTTCTTCATCAACCCGTCGGTGATTAACATCAACCTCAACACCTGCCAGGGCACAGGCCGTGCGTCAGAAGGCTTGAACGAGCCAGCCTTCCCCGGACAAGTCTTCTTCAACAACGGCCCCGGCCAAACCGGCTCGCTTGAGAATGCGTTCATCAACGGCCCGTTGTACGTGAACTGGGACGCTTCCATCATCAAGAACTTCCGCCTCGGCGAGACCAAGCGATTCCAAATTCGCGCCGAGGTCTTCAACGTGCTGAACCGCGCGAACTTCTTCGCCGGGGGCTTGCAAAGCGGCACGGGCGGCGTTTTTGACATCAACAGCCAGAGCTTCGGGAGAATCAGCAGTACATTTACCAGCACTGGTGCTCAGCGTGTCGTTCAGTTTGCGGGGCGATTCGAGTTTTAAAACAACCCGACTCATGAATTGAACACAGCTCGAATTGCGGGCGTTGCCTCGAAAAGGTAACGCCCGCCTTTTTGTCTTCCGCTTAGAGGAGCAAGCAGACAAGACTGCTCACGCGGATAAAAGATTTGCAGACGGCTTTTCGGGAAGATGCAGGCATAGCGGCCTTACGTCTTAATCGAACTATACAGGTTCTTTATCTATGCAATGCCTTTCTACGGGCTTGCGTAGTTAAACGTGTCCCGTATCAGGTTGCAGTGATCGGCGTTACTTAGTCCTTCGTCAAAATAACTCACGGCGCTTTCCAATTAGTCTGGAGGCTCTTCCAATGAACAAAAATAGAAAGATGTTATGCATTTGTGTGCTGGCATTGGTGGCGGGTACTTTTGCTTTTGGCAAGCAATTTCGCTCGTTAATTATAGCTCAGTCCGGGCAGGATGAGGGAACTCAACCAAAGATAAGCAAGGCAGTGCCGGAGCATATTGTCTATGGACAAATGTTCAATCTGCTTGTCGCCCTTGATAATGCTGCCGATTATCAGCATCAAGCAGGGCTTAGCGACGAGCAAGCGGCAGCACTCAAAGAGATCGCTATTGATTGCCAGCGCGAAGTTGAACAACAAGACGCTAAAGCCAGAAAAATAATAAACGCCTTCAGAGACAAACTTGCGAAGATTAAGCCTAAGCCCGGAGCTTCTCTACCGCCTCCTCCCGTTGAACTCGCTGCTATGCAGGAAGAACGCAATGCCATTATCTTGCGAGCGCGTGACAGGCCGGGCGTAGCATCGTGAAAATCAACATAACACCTGCACCTTAAGTTTAAGTCAAAAGATCGCTATCTCAGTTCTCCCAGCCTTAAAGAAGGGGTGTTTGGTAAAATGAAGCCCCGCATTTCTCCTCTCTTAACCATCTCGCTCCTCGCGCTCTTCTGTTTATTTACGCAGCACAAAGCTAAAGCGCAGTATGTCATAATTAGCTCATCCCTGACATACAACCCGACCACGAATCAAGTTATCGGAATCTCGCAGACGGAAATGGATTACTATACGCAAATATATTATCAAGCTTACGTTGAAGGCTATATGTATAAGCAAGGTGACAGTAATCCGGTGAGTTCTGGTAGTAACGCGAACAGTCCCGGTTATAACTCCATCGCTTCAGTTACAACACAGGTTTCTGGATTACCCAACAGGATAAACCTGCATTAACTTATCCGGGAACGCCGGAATACAACGCAGAATATGTACGGCAGCTTTATCTCGTTTACCTTCAGAGGCAGCCCGATGCCGCATACTACGTCTGGCTTGATTATCTAAACAATAGCGGCGATTACGCTGGCGTGGTGGGAGGTTTTATCAACTCTATTGAGTATCGCCAGCGGTTCGGCCCGCCATAGACTTGGATGGAATTTGTCCAGTAGTAGTAGCATGAGAGATAATAAACAGGCGAGAGACAAGCTGGAAGTATAAGGAGTCAACGCTATGCTTTCACGAAATATAGTATCGCTAATAATCCTTGCCACGTGTGCGGTAACAGTTATCGGTCAGGAGAAGCCGAAGGCGAGAGTCAATCTGAACGGGGAGATTGTAGCCCCTCCCCAGTGGGAAGAGTACGCTCGTCGGCGCACGGAATTATTGAAGAACCCCGATTTTCTCAAGCCTGCGCTTGAGACTGTAACCTCTAAGCAGAGCGAAGAAGGAGAGGCAGCGAAGCCGTTTGAGGCAGGAAAGAAGATCAGATTTAAGCTGCTTATGACAAATACGTTGTCTGAACCGTTTGCCATAGACGCTGGCTGTTATTATAACAACACCCGTCCCCTGTTAATGAAGGGCGGCGAGGTCCTCCCGTACCATAAGGCGGCAGCCAGGTCAGTTGAAAACAAGCGTCGCTTGGTAACTCGTATCAACGGCCTATCTATAATCCTTCATCCGAATAAAACGGAGTCGGTAGGTGCTATTGACCTCAAGGATTGGTACGAGGCACTTGAACCAGGCCGTTACCTGCTTACTGTTCAGTATCGCCCCGGCGGTAGCGAAAAATGGTTGGAATCTTCACCAATCACGTTTGAGATAACCCCCCAATGATTCTCATCAAGAATCATTGAAATTGTTTTGGACGAAAGCGAGACATTATTATGAAACAGGTTTTCACGATATTCTTCGCGGCATCGTTATTCATGGCTGGTCATCTGAGCGTTGAAGCGCAGGATGACCCACGCCCGTACCATCCCTTAGCTGAAGCGGTCGCAAAAGCAATCCAAGAAAAGTTTCCCGACTGGAAACGCACGTCAGTCCCGCCGATAAATAAAAACGAATCGAACAAATTTAGCGAAGAGGTTATTATTGATCAGTGGAAATCGGACGTGGTTATTGTCAAAGTTGCCATCTTAATTCACCCTTCAAAACAAGACGCCCAGCAAGCATTAAAAGAGTTTACTGCGGGAGTTAAAGCGAGTGAGCGATTGCAAGACGTGGGTAACGATGCGTATGCCTGGGGCGGTGCTGAATCTGTAGCTTTCAGGAAAGGCCGATATACAACATACATAAGCACAGTTCCAATCGAATTTTCCGAAGAAGTGGAAACGATAGCTCCGACCGACATTCCCAAGAAGACTAAATTCAGTAAAACATTCGCGCAGATTGTGGCGAAGATTCTGAATGATTGATAGTGAGATCCGATAGTTTGACAGAATGAGAGAGACCGCCTTCCGGGCGGTCTGTTTCATTTTCGTCTTGCGATTAGAGGAACAAGCAAAATCAGCTTGACTGAATAGCGATTAGTGCTACATTGGGCGCGGCCCCGTTAATTTATTCCTCAGCTTGAACCACCTCGTCGAAGTTTTAACGTCTCGTTGGACGGCTATGACTCGTAAACTTCAAAGCACCTGCACGCGATTGCTGATGGTTGGCTGCCTGCTGGCCCTGCTGCTCACAGGTGAGACGAACCCGTTGGAGCGTGCCGACGCGCAAACGACGAGACCAACTCTGATTAGCGAAGCGACTTCGACGCGCGCCGTTGCTTTCGAGTCGGTGACGCAGAAGCGCGAGCCTTTCCAGCTCACCTCCTCGGTTCAGTTCAGCGCAGACAATCGCACGCGCATCATGCTCTTCTGTATGAACCTGAGCTTGCAGCCAGGCGACACCCTCTCTTCCATCACCGCTGAAGCGGAAGATGGTTCTCATCGGATTTACCCTCTGACGGTCGAATATATCGGGGCTGTGCCGGAGCAATCGTGGGTTAGCTCCGTCATCGTCAGGCTTCACGACGAGATGAATGATGTCGGCGACGTGCTGGTCAAGCTCAGCTATCGCGGGCAAGCGAGCAATCGCGTGCGCGTCGGCGTTGGACACACGGGCGGCGGTCCGGCAGACGACGCGGGCGCTGTTCCCACACCCGGCTCAATCACGCAGCCGCCTGCGCCCGTACTGGCGACGGCAGGCGATCTCTCTTCAAGCGAAGTCCAGACATTAATCGCGCAGGCGGTTTCTGCCGCAGCGCAGTTGAATCGTCCCGTGACGGTGGCTGTGGTTGACCGTGAGGCCAACGTGCTCGGAGTTTTCAAGATGACGGGCGCGCCCACTAACACTCTGATTCGCGGAGGCGGAACTAACGGTCAGGGGCTTGAAGGCTTGAGCGTCCCGTCAACGCTCGCGGCAATCTCCAAAGCGGGCACGGCGGCTATCTTCAGTACGAGCGGCAACGCGTTTACGACGCGCACGGCGAGTTTCATCGTTCAGGAACACATTCCGCCCGGCGTGGATAATCGTCCCGGCGGACCGCTCTACGGCGTGCAGTTCTCGTCGCTTCCCTGCTCGGACATCAAGATACCGGGCTTGCCGCTCGGACTTTCCGCCGACTCGGGCAGTATGCCGATTTATAGAAACGGCGTCGCTATCGGCGGCATCGGCATCGAAGGCGATGGACTTTACACGCTGGACAAAGACCCATCGGATTTCGACCAGCCGTTTGAAGAGGTGATAGCGGTCTCGGCGATTCGCGGCTTTGAGACGCCCGCACTTATTCGCGGCGACAATATTCTGGCCGACGGCGTGCGGCTGCCATTCGTCAACGTTGACAACGCGCCCTCTCCTCCGACTCTCGCTTTCGGGAGTTTGGGTGCGATTGAACTGCCCTATACGATTCGCGGCGCGCAAACTTCCAGTTTCACGCCTGCGGTCGTCGGAGGCATCGCGGGCGAAGTTGATACAAGATTCTTTCCTTTCATCAACAGTCCGGCGAGCGCGCTCACGGCTGTGGATGTCAACACGATCATCTCGCACGCGGCGCAGCAGGCGAACATCACGCGCGCGGCGATTCGCCAACCATTGGGGAGCAGTGCGCGAGTCTCAATCGCCGTCGTTGACACGGATGGTCGCGTGCTTGGACTTTTCCGCACGACGGATGCGCCAGTCTTCGGCTTTGACGTGTCGGTGCAGAAAGCTCGCGGGGCGATGTTCTTCTCGAAGGCGAATGCCGGGGCGCGACTGCGCGCGGCGGGCTTCGGCTCTTACGCTGACAGGGCTGCGGCGGACGGACTCGCCTTAAACGGTTCAGTCGCTTTCACGACGCGCTCCATCGGTTTCCTTCATCGCCCGTTCTTCCCGGACGGTATCAACAACACCCCACCCGGCCCTTTCAGCACGGGATTCCCACAATGGAGCATCTTTAACGTCGGGCTACAGCTTGATCTGGTGAAGACGAATCTGCTGGCGGCGCTCGTCGGGCCGGTTGCATCCTGCACGGCGATACCGGAACTGGCGAACGGGACTCAGATTTTTGCGGGCAGCGTTCCCCTCTACAAGAACGGCGTGCTGGTGGGCGGAATCGGCATCAGCGGCGACGGCATAGACCAGGACGACATCATCGCCGCCGCCGGAGCGCAGGGCTACTCACCGCCCGTCGAAATTCGCGCCGACCAAATCTTCGTCCGTACTGTGCGCTTGCCCTTCGTCAAGTTTCCGCGCAGCCCGAATCTTTAGAGGGTCTGAGGACCTCACTGTTTCATTGCCCAGCCAGATTAGCGCGTAAGGAAGAAAGCGCAGGGTTTGAAGGATTGACGGCGGCGAGCTTATCAATCGCTTCGCGTGCAGTGGCCTTGTCTCCTTTGTGAATCGCGGCGTCGGCCAATCTGACAAGCGCCTGTTCGTGCGAGGGTTCAATCTCCAATGCTTTGCGATATTCTGCAATCGCGCGGTCGTAATCAGGCGGCGTTCGCTTTGAATAAGTGCTGCCGAGGTCTGCGCGCACATCCGCATCGGTCGGGCGCTGCGCCAGAATCTTTTCGTAGTACGTGGCCGCCCCGATATAGTCGCCCGTGTCGTACTTCGTGTGTCCCATTCCGGTGAGCGCGTCCGGGTCGTTTGGTTTCAAAGCGAGGGCGCGGTTCAGGTAGAGTTCGGCTTTGCCGAAAGCTTCGAGTTGGTAGAAGGTGGCCGCAGCCGTGATCTGCGCCGTGAAATCCTGCGGGTTGCGATCCGCCGCGTCCATTGCGGCTTGCGCCTGCGCCGATGCCGCCGCCACATCTCCCGCGCCGCGTCCGTCATTGGGGTTCGGATGTCCCGGCGGAAGCTGTCCGTCGCCTCGCGCCGGATCAACTGGACGCCCCGCAGCGGTGTTGACCGTAGGCGCGCCCAAACGCGGCCTCCCGCTAAAGTTGGCGATGGTAAAGCCGATGAAGAAGCCTAAGATGATACCGACAAGGGAATAAAGAATATTTTTGGTCATAGCTGAATAAAAGCTCTTGCTAAATTTTCGCCAAGCTACGGCGGCAGATTGAACTTGCAGATGGAATTAATGATAGCACGATGGCGGGAGCGAGGTAGAGCGCAACTTCTATCTCCCGGCAATTCATCAAATGTATCTCTCACAAAGCCTGGGAAACCGGATTATAAAACCCTTTAAGTTGAAGACGGCATCACGATGGGATATGATGGCGAGCAATCAAAGGGCTTGAACGGTTATTCTCCAGTTTCAGTCAATGTCCTGCGCCAATATCGTTGGCGTCGTTCTTAAAATTGTTCTTCAGGAATCATAAATAATGTCGGCAGCCGAAGAGACTAAAGGCAAGATAGGTGTCAAACCGACCTGGCAAACGTCATTTGCCGGAGCGGCGTCGAACGGAATCACGAAGCTCTTGAATTTGTTAAGCTCCGTCCGGTTCGGCGTTACGCTCCTCGTCCTGCTCGTCATCGCCTCGATGATCGGGATGCTCATCATGCAGCAGAACGTGGAGGGGTTCGACAAATACTACGCCGAGCGCACGCCTTCACAGCAAATGCTCTGGGGCGCGCTCGGCTGGTTTGACATTTACCACGTCTGGTATTTCAACACCCTGCTTCTCATTCTTTCGCTCAACATCGTGCTGGCCTCGATAGATCGCTTCCCTAAAGCGTGGACGTTCATCTCGCGCCCGAAGCTCGATGCCGGGGCGACGTGGCTCAAAGGGCAAGAGCAGAACGCGACGATGCAGATGGAAGGCGAGAGCCGCCAGAGCGTGTCGGAGCGAATCAGCGCGGCGTGCAAGAGCGTCGGCTTCAAAACGAAGGTGTCGGAGAAGGGCAACAAAACTTTCGTCTTTGCCGAGAAAGATAGATGGAATCGGCTGGGCGCATACGCCGTCCACGTCGCGCTCCTGACTATCTTCACGGGCGGCTTTCTGACCTCGTATTTCGGGCGCACCGGCCAGATGTTTCTCAAGCCGGGCATGACCTCAAACGAGATGATGGAGACCGAGTTTAAGCTGGACCAACAGAGACCCGTCACGCTCCGGCTTCCCTTTGAAGTGACCTGCACGGACATCCAGCAGAAGCTGATTAAAGACGACGGCCCGATTACCGCCAACAACACGATTGACTGGATGACGCGCATCCGTGTCAAAGACGAATACGGCGAGCGCGACGCTCTCGTTCACATGAACGCGCCCTTTGATTATCGTGGCTATCGCTTCTTTCAGGCCAGCTTCGCCCCGTCAGGAAAAGCGCGAACAGTGACCGTGCGGCTTAACCCGGAGGCGGGCGGCGAACCATTGGACGTGACCTTGCCGCGCGACGGCTCGACCACGCTGCCAGATGGGACGCGCATTGCGCTCGCGGATTTCTGGGCTGATGTCAGTCAAGGACCACAGGAGAATGCTGACACTTCGGATTACAGCAATCCGGCGGCGGTTCTCTCAATCACGCCGCCCGGAGGCCAAGCGGAGAGAGCGTTCGCCTTTCCGCCGGAGATGGCCGAGAACGCGCCCATCGCCAAGAAAGCTGTCGGCGGCTACACCTATCGCTTGACTGATTTCGAAAAGGCGGCTAACGCACACATTCTTTCCATCCAACACGACCCCGGCTCGACCGTAGTCTACATCGGCTTCACGCTGCTGGGGCTGACGCTCATCGCTGTTTTCTTCTTCTCGCACCAAAGAGTCTGGGCGCTAATCGAGGAGAAGGAGCAGGGGAACTATGAAGTCGTCATGGGCGGCAATACCAATCGCAACCGGCTGGCGTTTGAAACTCGTTTCAAACGCCTCACTAACATTATTAGCGGACACCCTCAAGAGGTAGAAGAATCATGAGTGAAGTCTTAAATCAACCGGCGGTCATCACTACCCCCGGCACAAAATCGAAAACCTCACCACTCATTTCATACTTACCCGCGATTCTCGTCGTCGTCGGCTCAGTCCTGATGGTGCTGATGCGAATCCAGATGGGAGGCGGGCGTTTCATCTCCGACGGCGCGTTGATGATGCTGGCGCTGGCCAGTTATCTGACCGCCGCCGTCTTTCACCTGACCAATCTGTATGCGCCGACGAACTGGGCGCAAAAGTTGGGACTGTGGTGTACGACTGCGGGCGTCTTTTTCAACCTCTCAAGTTGGGGCGTGCGCTGGGTGGCGGCGCACGACCGCGAGCTTCAAACATTTTTGAATCAGGGGCGCACGGCAGCCGACATGCCCTGGGCTTTCCGCTACATCCCTTTCGCCAATCTATATGATCTAAGTCTGGCGTTTGCCTTCGGCGCTGGCATCACGACGCTGCTCATCGCGCATCGCAAGAACTTCCGCTTCCTTGGAGCAGTGAGCTTGCCGCTGGCCGCGTTGATTCTGCTGCTGGCGAGATTCATCGGCGGCGAGTTCATTGATCTTCCGCCCGTGCTGGATTCCTATTGGCGGCCCATCCACGTCGGCATCGCGTCGCTCTCTTACGGCATCGCGCTGGTTTGTTTCGCGGTGGCGGTTGTCTATCTCCTGAAAGATGGAGTGAAAACGGAAGCGATGGCTATCTGGTCGAGCATCTTTGCCATCGCCGTGATTGCGACCATCAGCAAATTCTCAGTCTTCTCGCCCTCGACGTTTGGCACTTACACGTCTTCAACCATCATCGGAGATGCGCGCTCGCCGCTCGGTTTACGCGCCAACGTTCCATACGTCGGCTGGCTGTTGGTGACAGCCGGACTGTTATTGCTTGGCACAATCGTCGCCTTTTGCAAATATCTCTGGCAGAAGGATGAGACGGCGCGCAGGTGGGGACATCGTTTGCTCAAACTCGCGCTCGTCGCGCAAGCGGCAGGCATCGCCGCGCTCGTCTCAGGCGTGAAGACGGCGACGAACGTCGTCTCGCAGCTTGACCCGAGACAATACGAGCGATTCGCCATCTGGATGTTGCAACAGGAAAAGATGGCTCCAGAACAGCTCGCGCAGTTTAGTTCGCCTGAACTGCACACGATGGCCCAGAACTGGGTTCAGCAAAACGGCGCGCTCCTGAAAATGAGTCTCAGGGCTAACCCTGTAGAGTTCGCAGCCCTGATTACGGCTTTAGCGGCCACGCTGTTTGTCATCATCTTCAGCTTCCGCACAGAGAAGTTGCGCGCCCATCTGCCGCCCGCCGAGAAACTGGATAGCCTGATGTACAAGACTGCGGGCGTGGCTTTCGCCGGACTCGCCTTGCTCCTGATGACGGGCGCGGTCTGGGCGAACGAATCGTGGGGGCGTTACTGGGGCTGGGACTCAAAAGAGACGGGCGCATTCGTGGCGTGGCTGACCTACGGAGCATTTCTGCATTCGCGCATCGCGCGCGGCTGGCATGGAAGAAAATCCGCTTACTTTGCGGTGGTCGCCTTCCTGCTCGTCATCTTTACTTATCTCGGTGTGAGCTATCTGCTGCCGGGCTTGCATTCTTACGCGTGAATCAGTGGTCAGTGGCCGGTGGTCAGTTAAGACCACTTGTTTTTACTGACCACTGACCATTGACCACTGATTATGACTAGAGACAACATCTTGTTCTCAATCATCGGTGTGCTGTTGGGCGTCTTCGCGGGCTATGTCTTCGCCACGACGGTCAACCAGAACGGTTATACGCCGCGCACGGTTGCCGGGCCGGTGACGGGTAATCCGGCGATGCCGTCGAGTGCTGCGGCGGATCAGGGCGCTGATTCGAGCGCCGAGCGTGCATTGATCGAGCAGGCACAACTTGAACCCGACAACTTCGACGCGCAGATGCAAGCCGCCGCTATTCATTACAAGAATCGCCGCTTCGACGAAGCCATACAGCTTCTGGTGCGCGCCAACCAGTTGCGACCCGACAGCTATGAAGCGCTGGTCGCGCTCGGCAACTCGAACTTCGATGCGAACCGCTTTGAGATTGCCGAAAAGTGGTATACCGCCGCGCTCGTCAAGAACCCGAAGGACATCAACGTCCGCACAGATTTGGGATTGACCTTTCTTTTCCGCGAGCAGCAGGACGCAGATCGAGCCATCAAGGAGTTTCGCCGCTCGCTCGAACTCGACCCACGCCATGAGCAGACGCTTCAGAACATGGTCGTCGCGCTCGTGAAAAAGGGCGACTTCGGCGCAGCGGAAACGACGCTCGCAAAACTACGGGAAGTCAATCCGGGCAATCAGAGCCTGACGAAACTGCGTACCGATCTAGAAGCGGCGCGCACGTCTCCTAAACAACCTGCGAGCAAAGGGAAGTAATCATCGAGAGAGCGTGAATTTTGTCCCGCCAGGGACAGTTGAAAACAGCCCGGCGATGCTCTTTGACAACTCGATTCGGCAATCAGGGTTTATCCCCGAAGGGATACATATAATAGCCGGGGGCAGCGCCCCCGGTCACACACGCCCATACATGTTCCGACTCTGAAGGGGTCGCACATGCAAGTTGAGGTGCAACCCCTTCAGGGTCGGGAATCTTCTCTTATAACAAACCAGGGGCGACGCAAACTCCGTGTGCTTGCCCCCGGCTATTACATGTGACCCTTTCAGGGTCAAAGCGCATGTGTTGCTGAATCTTGTCGTCAACTATTCATTGTCAGGCTATTGTCAATCGCTCCTAACGGAGCTTTTAAAGCAGACAAGACCCTCGCCGGATCATCCGCAGCAATGTCGCTTCGATTGCGAAAATGCAGGGTAGTCTTGATGACAGCAGCCGTGCTGTGCTTAGGCTTGGTCTTCGCGTTCGACTCAAAAGCACAAACGCCGACGCCGACGCCTGCGCCCGCTCCTTCGCCCGCGCCATGCGCGTCCATCTCTCCTTGCCCGAAGCTCGCGCCGCGTTTGATTAAACTGGCGGTCTACTACAAGAAGGGCACGAAGCCCTGGCTGCAAACCGACAAAGAGCTAATGGGGCTGGCCCGCAAACGTTTCTATCTCTCTTCCTGTCCTTTCAACCTCGATAAGATTCAGGCCGCGCGACCCGCACCGACGCGCAAGAGCTACTACACTTCCGCCAAGGCCAGCCCGCAACTCATCAAGTGGCTCGAAGATAACAATTGCGATACGGTTTATTGCCGCGAGCTAAAGCCCGAAGAGGTCACATGCTCTGCGGGAGATGCCGCCTGCGTTCCCGAATTCGTTCGCGCTTACGGCGAAGCGCTGAAAAAGTTGAAAGGCGATGCGAAGCTGGCGCGCGAGTGGGTGACGAACTACGAGCCGCTGTCCTCGCCCGAACTCAGAATCGGCTTTTACAAAGAGAAGGCGAAATGGCTCGACGCGGCAATCAAGGAAGCGGAGAGAGCGGCGGGGCTGCCAGCAGGAGCTATCAAAACAGCGATGACGGACAGGGACGGCATCGCCTATTTCTACGATCTCTGTCCCGGCAATTACTACATCTCGAATCTCGCGCCCGTCGAAGTTGATGGCCAAAGCCTCGTCTGGGAGACGACCGCGATCACGATCAAAGGGCCGGAGGCTAACGGGCAGGATGAGCTAAGCATGACGCAAGTTTTTCTCGCTAACGTTCCAGGGGCAAAGAAACCCAAGTATGGCTTTCCTAAGTAGGAAAGTATCTAAAGCTCCGGCGTCTTCGCAATCGCACGGTTGAGGAGAAGACGGCTGGTCAATAATTCAGATAACTGCGACCATTAAAGAATCAGACGAACGTGAGGCAGAGCGACCCCTTAAAGCACCGGACGAGACGCAGCATGATTGCTTTATTAATCTTCTGCGCGCTCCTCGCCCTGCTCTTCCTCTACCCGCGAGCATCGTCAACCGCTGTTGAGCCTCAACAGGGACGCCGCCAGCAGACGCAGAATCGTCGCCGTCGCCCCGCCACCCGAACTCAAACCGCGACGAGAGGCGCTGCACGCAACTACTCGCGCTTCACACACGAATCTCATCGCCTGCCCGTCGCCAAGCTGGATTGCGACAACTGCCATGTGATTCCTTCGCCCGCTGCGCCCGACACCATCGCCGCCGCGACGAAGCCCAGCATTGAAGGCTACCCGTATCACGACAGTTGCGTTCGTTGCCATCGTCCACAATTTTTCAAGGGAGCAGCTCCCGCCATCTGCACGGTCTGCCACACGCGCGCCAGCCCGCGCCTGACCGCACGCAACATGCATCCGTTTCCGAAGCAGGGTGAGCAGGCAATGGCTCGCGAATTTCCCGGCTACTTCCCGCACACCTTGCATCAGAGCGTGATTGCACGCGATGGGGCGAAGCCTGCGCGCGATGCGAAAAGCTGGAGTTTCGTCAATGCCTCTTTCAAGACGTTTGACGATCCGCCCGCGAAGGCGCTGGAGAACTGCGCGACCTGCCATTTAACGGACGCACGCGCGCCTGTGGCAATTGCTGTCGGCGGAACTGAAGCGACGTTCAAGCCGGAAGAGACAGGAACGTTTAAGACTATCCCGACAGGCCACGCCTCTTGCTTTAACTGTCACTGGCAATCGCAGCAGCCTTTAAAGGACGATTGCGCCGGGTGTCATCTTTCGCAGGACGCGTACACAAAGAAGAAGCGCGCCGCTTCCATCGAGGCTGCTCTGCCCGGCGTCCTCTCTCCCGCTGCCGCGCAGTGGTTCAAAACATGGCCGCGTGAATGGCCGAAGCGTCTTTCGATCAAGTTCAGTCACGAGAAGCCGAAAGATCACAACATCGGCTGCACGACCTGTCACATCAACCTCACGCAAATGGAGACGCTCAACATCCCAAAGGCTGATGTCCCGATTGCCACCTGCGCGCGCTGCCATAATAACGACAAGTCCGTCGGGCCTAAAGGAGGCGAGAAGATCACCATCTATACGGAGATGAGCAAAGAGAAGGAAGACAAAGATAATAAGACGAACACCTGTACGGGCTGCCACACTTCCCTGATCGGGCGCGAGCGGCCACCGTGTAGCCACTACCACGCGCTCGGACAACAGTGTCCGCAATGATGAATAAGGCTGACTTAAAAACAGAGTATGGAGCGGCGCACACCGCGCACGCTGGCCGCGTGAGCAGTCGTCGCGCGCTGTCGCTCGTCGTCCTGCTGCTCTTCTCTGTCTGCGCGCTGCTGATTCTGACAACAGGTAGGCGAGCCGTCGCAGTGACAAACGACGAGGCAGCGAACGGGTCGTCCGAGCTGCTGGAAACAGGACTCTTCCTGCCCGCGCCGCAGGATTATTCCAAATTCTCGCACTCGTATCCGCGCGAGCACGCGGCGTTGAGTGGACGTTGGAGTTGCTCAATCTGCCATACGCGCCGCGACAACTCTTTAGCGCCGGGATTCCCGCAGCATAAGGACTGTACAAGCTGCCATCAGACACAGTTCACCACACCCAATAGTCCGATGTGCGTGATTTGCCATCAGCCCGAAGGTCTCAACCAGCAGAACCCGCCGCTCAAAAAATTCTCAGGCTTGAGAAGCTTCAATGCGGAGTTTGACCACGCGCAGCACACGACGGGTGTGGCGGAGGCCAGATCGCAGCAGGGCTGCGCCACCTGTCATGCCCCGGCGCGGCGCGGCATAGCCAAAACGATTCCCGCCGGATTAGGCGCGCACCAGACCTGCTATCAATGTCACACGCCGGGCAAGCAATCCGGCGGCGTCGATATTTCCTCCTGCGGCGCATGTCACGCCCCCGGACGCTACGCGCCGACCTCTGCACAAGCTCGCTCTTTCGGCATCGGCTTCAGCCACACGGATCACGGCCCGCGCCAGAATCTCAACTGCGATAGTTGCCACACGGTTGGACGACGTGGGCTACCACAGCGACAACAGGTCAGCTCGACTTTCCCCGCGCAGCATTTCCCCAACACGCGCGCACAAAGCTGCGTGACCTGTCACAACGGCCAGCGCACTTTCGGTGAAACCAATTTCAACGACTGCAAGCGATGCCACACGGGAACAACCTTCCGTCTGTGATAGTGCTCTTGCCTGAGAAACCATAAAGCCTTATCGTATTCCATTATGAGCACACAATTGACTGATATTCTTCAGATGAGCGTGGCCGAGCGCATCCAGCTTGCAGAAGATATTTGGGACAGCATCGCCGCCATACCTGAAGCTCTTCCATTAACAGATGCGGAGAGGCAGGAACTTAATCGCCGCCTAGAACTGTACGCGCAGAATCCCGGTGAGGGTATCCCCTGGGATGAACTCAAAGAGAAAGTGCGTAAGTCTGTATGACTTATACAGTCATCGTTCGTCCCGAGGCAGCGCGTGAAATTCAGGAAGCATTTGATTGGTATGAAGGGTGTAGCGAAGGATTAGGGCTTCAGTTCCTTCGCGTGGCAGATGCATGTCTGTCCGGCGTGCAGCGTAATCCGACAGCCTATCAGGTAGTGCATGAGCAAGTTCGTCGCGCGCTTCTACGCAAGTTTCCCTACGCGATTTTCTACCTCATCGCAGAAGATACCATTGTTGTGCTTGCGTGCTTTCACATTAAGCGTAGTCCGGCGGATTGGCAGCGTCGCACTGGTGAAATTCAGCGCCGCCTGATTTCTGAATAATAATTTGGTTCGTAAGACAAACCTCGTCAAAGGAGATTCTCTGTCATGCTTCGTCGCCCTGTGATAGTCGCGCTAGTTCTGTGCGCGCTTCTGGTTCAAATTTTCCCGGTCAGCGCGCAGCAACCCGCTCCGCAACAGACGCCTGCCAAAGACCCGAACGATCCCGTCGAGCGCATCAAGGAAGAAGGCATGAAGCGCTCGCAGGTGATGCAGACGTTGAGCTACCTAACGGACGTTATCGGGCCGCGCCTGACTAACTCGCCCGGTATGAAGCGGGCGAACGAATGGACGCGCGACAGGCTGACGGAGTGGGGATTGCAAAACTCTCATCTCGAATCGTGGGGTCCTTTCGGGCGCGGCTGGACGCTCAAGAGTTTTTCCGCACAGGTCACAGAGCCGCAGACCATTCCGCTCATCGCGTATCCGAAAGCATGGTCGCCCGGCACGAAGGGCACGCTGAGCGCCGACGTGATTTACGTTGACGCCAAAACCGAAGCCGACCTTGCAAGTTATAAAGGAAAGCTGAAGGGCGCGATTGTGCTGATGACTACGCCGCCCGAAGTCAAAGCTCATTTTGAGGCGCTCGGCGAGCGCCGCGACGAAAAGGATTTGCTCAGGCTGGCCGACGCGCCCGATCCGAAATCAATCCCGCCGCGCTCATTTCAGCTAAACCCACAACAACGCACCGAAGCCATGTTGCTGGCGAGGAAGTACCAGTTCTTCACAGAAGAAGGCATCGCGATGCTGGTCGAGCCGAGCCGACGCGGCGATGGTGGAACAATCTTCGTGCAGTCGGCAATCGTGCCGCAGCCTTTTGTCGAAAATCAGAATGCGCCGGGCGCGCCAAAGCGCATCAATCCCTGGGACGTGGACGCGCCACGCATCTTTCCGCAGGTGGTCGTCGCCGCAGAGCATTACAATCGCATCGTGCGAATGATTCAGCAGGGGCAGCGCGTGAAGATGTCCGTGAACCTCGCGGTGGAATTTCAGGACAAAGATTTGATGGGCTACAACACGGTCGCGGAGATTCCGGGGACAGACCTCAAGGACGAGATAGTGATGCTCGGCGGTCACATGGACTCGTGGCACGCGGGCACGGGCGCGACCGACAACGGCGCGGGCGTCGCCGTCGGGATGGAAGCCGTGCGTATCTTGCAGGCGCTCAAACTCACCCCGCGCCGGACGATTCGCATCGCCTTGTGGAGCGGCGAGGAACAGGGCCTCATCGGCTCGCGCTATTACGTCATGCAGCATTTCGGCACGCTCGGCGATGGCACACTCGAAGCCTTTCGCTCCGGTTCATCCAATCAGTCGCCGCCGCCGAAGCTCAATCCGAAGCCCGACTATGAAAAGTTCAGCGCCTATTTCAATCTGGACAACGGGACTGGCAAAATCCGAGGCGTCTACATGCAGGGCAACGAACAGGTGCGCCCGCTCTTTCGCCAGTGGCTCGCGCCGTTTCGCGAGATGGGAGCTTCAACGCTCTCGATCTCGAACACAGGCGGCACGGATCACCTCTCGTTCGACACTATCGGCTTGCCCGGCTTTCAATTCATTCAGGACGAAATCGAGTACGAGACGCGCACGCACCACTCGAATCAGGACCTCTTTGACCGGATTCAAGCTGAAGACATGAAACAGGCGGCGGTGATTATGGCCGTGTTTATTTACAAGACGGCGATGCTGGACGAAAAAATCCCGCGCAAGCCAGCGCCTGCGAGATAAAAACGGATTCTAACAGGGATGGACAGGATAGACAGGATAAAGAACAAACATGAAAACAGATATGAAATCAGTATTGCTCTTTTTTTATCCTGTCTATCCTGTCCATCCCTGCTAATTCTTTAATCTCTTGTCTGGAAGTTTCGTTACTGAAAATGATGAGTCTGGAAGACGCGATAGTGTTGATTATTACTGAAGCACGCGCTGATGGCAGTGGCCTGCTGGCGAGTGTCCGCAACGGCGAAGACCCCGGAGCGGAGAGAATGCGTCAACTCATTCTGGCCTTAAAGACTGTCTTTCAATCGCTCGGCGGTCACGCTGAATTGGATCGTCATTTGGCCGCCGCGCTTTTCACTCTCGGCTCGGACGTGCCTTTGACCATCAGTTCTCTCGCCAGCAAGGGGCAAGTTTGGCGCAGAGGATTTATGGAGGATGAAGTTTTCGAACTGTTGATGGGCGTGCAAAGCATCTTCGAAGATAAATGGCTTCAGCCTGAGCCGACAGAGACTGTTCATTAACAAGCGAGAATTGATGTTGTTTCGACAAACAATCAAATCCATTTGCTTTTCGTTGCTGCTCATATTTACGCAAGCAGGGTCAGTTCAGGACAAACCTGCGTTCATTGCTGAGATTGAACAAGTCTTTCAGGAAAAGGCACCGGGGTGGAAGGTCGAGAGTAAAATTGACCAAAACGGCTCAGCCTTCTTTAAGCAGGAAACAGTTTATAAATCCGGCAAGGCACAAGCAGTGGTCTCTATAACTGTCTGGCAGAGAGAAAAAGATGCCAGTGATGTATTTGAAGCATCAGCTATAGCGTTTGATAATATTGCCGGAGTGCATAAGGTTAAAAAGAGTCTGCCCGATTTAGGCGATGAGAATTACATCTGGGTGAATCGCGGCAACAACGCATGGCCGACTATTCATTTTCGTAAGGGTAGCGTTTACGTTACGCTTTTCGCGCCCTCAATAGCAGTCGCCAAAAGATTCGCTCGATACGTGGCTGAACGAATACCATCATCCGGCAATTTATCCGACCAAACGCCTCAATAAACTTTTGTCGTGTGAAAATAGAGAGTGAAGCCCACGATGAGAAACGCCCGGCGCAATTCAAACAAATCCGGTTTCCAAATTGAGCTTAATAATGATGGAATAATCCTGCGCCGCAAAGCGAATTTCCTGCCCGACGGCGCATACTTGTTTGAGGATAAGCTGGAAGTTAAAGGCGCGTTGACGGCGAGAGTCATCACCTGCGCGGCGTGGCTGCTCGAACTCTATGAAATGGAAGCAGGCGAACTTTTCTTCATCAGCGGCGAAGCGCACGTCCGCCCGCACACAAAATGTTTCGGGGTTTTCTACCCGCCTTTCACCATCTCTCAACCTTGCTTCCGAAATGCCAGGGGTCGTCTCGTCGGAGTCGCCGCGACCGCGCCTTTGCCCGCAGAGTTGAGGGCAGTCCCGGTCGTGTTTGAAACCAGCCTCACCGAACGGCCTTCAGGCGCGGCGCAAGTCATAGAGATCGTGGCTGCGGGCCAGAGCCGTCAATCAATCGAAATGAATCCGAAGCCGTCTTTGCTTTCGCTCAAAGCGAAAAAATTGATTGACGTTAACTATCTGGTTTATCCATCAATCGCACGCGTGGCCGCGCGGCTTAGTGTCTCGCACGAGCATCTCTCTCGACAGTTCAAACGCGATTTCCAGTTGAGTCCGAGCAATTATCTTCGCCAGTTGCGTATGGCTGACGCGCCGCTCCGGCTGGCCCGTGGCGAAGAGATCATCAACGTCTCGCAGGATGTGGGCTACAACGATTTGAGCCGGTTTTATAAACAGTTTCGCCAGACGACGAACACGTCGCCGGGCGCATGCAAAACCATCATGCGTCCCACGCGCACCTGACGATCCCTCATCTGAAAGTAATATCAAAAAACGCCAAGACTCCACCGCAACGTTTTCCTTAAAATATCCCTCTCAGGTTGGATTGCTCTCATTCTCTAACGAAGGAAGATAAAATGCGAAAGGTGACATTCGGCGTTGCCAACAGTTTAGACAATTTCATCGCCCGCAAAGATCACGGGGCTGATTGGCTTGTCTGGGATGACGAGGTGGCAGCCATCACGGCGGAATTCTGGAAGACGATAGACACGGTGGTGATGGGACGCAAAACTTACGAAGTCATGCTCAAAAGCGGGACGACCTCCTATCCGGGCGCGAAGAATTACGTCTTCTCGCGCACGATGAAGGAAAGCCCTGATGAGAAAGTTGAAATCATTGAAAAGGATGCCGCCGAATTTATCCGGGATTTGAAAACACATGCTGGTGAAGGCATCTGCGTGACGGGCGGGGGCGAGCTGGCTAAGTCACTTTTCGAAGCGCGCCTCGTTGATGAAATCGGCCTGAACATTCAGCCGGTGTTGCTCGGAACAGGCATTCCGCTTTTTTACGAAATGAGCCGACAGATTGATCTGGAACTGCTCAAGTGCAAACCTCTCAAAAATGGCGGGGTGTTTGTTTTATACCGGGTCAAATAATTCTTTAAGCCGAAAGGAGCGGTGGCAATGCGAAAAGTAAAATACTTCGTCGCCAACAGTCTGGACAATTTTATCGCTCGACCGGACGGCGCGGTCGAATGGCTGTTTATGGACGGCACGGACTACGGCATGAGGGAATTTTTTGCGTCCATTGACACGATGCTCATGGGGCGCAAGACCTACGAGTTCGCGCTCACCCACGCTCCTAAACCGAAGCGGAAAAGCAAAAAGGCTAAGCCCAAACGCGCGTCCAAATCGAGTATGAGCAGTTACGTTTTCTCGCGCACGTTGAAACCTGAAGAGAATGAAGACGCGAACATCATTTCGGAGAATGCCGGGGCGTTTGTCCGAAATCTGAAATCGGAAGCGGGCAAAGACATCTGGTTGATGGGCGGGGGCGAACTGGCGAGAAGCTTGTTTGCGGAGAATCTGGTTGACGAAATCAGCTTGACTGTCCATCCGGTTTTGCTGGGGCGCGGCATTCCGCTTTTCCCGGACCTCGGCAAACAGATTGATTTGGAATTGCTCGACTGCAAAGCTCATCAAAACGGCTGCGTGCAGCTTACTTATCGCGTTAAAAATTGATTTGGACTGACATGAAAAGCGCGCATCGGTGGTTGAAGCCTTCGCCCTCGCTTGAATCCCGGCTGCTACGCTTCTTGCTGCCTGAACAATTCCGCGCCACACGACGTATCTTTCAGTACGGACTCATTCAAGGCTGGAGGATACGGGATGTCCATCGAAAAGTTTGTCGAAGACCAGATCAAGAAGGCGATGGCTGAAGGAGAGTTTGATAATCTCCCCGGCAAAGGCAAGCCCATTGACCTTGACGCATATTTTCAAACGCCTGAAGATTTGAGAATCTGTTACTCCATTTTGAAGGGCGGCAGTTTTGTGCCCGAAGAAGTTCAGATGCTCAAGGACATAGAGGCTCTGCGTGAACAGCTTGCGTCTTCCACGGACGAAAACCAAAAGAAACAATTAGAGAAAACCATCAGCGAAAAAGTCCTGAGCTTTAATCTGACGATGGAAAGATACAAGCGCAGCAAGTGAAGCGAAAAATTTGACAAGCACACCGGACGGCAACTATATTCTGCCCGGATGCGGTCGAGGCTGAAGGCTCAAGACCGCAATCGTTCCTCGCGCCCAGAAATCATCTCCCCATAAAAAGGAGCGGAGACCGCCTCCAGCCTTCCGCTTTCAAGGACGAGCAATCATGAAGCTAAAACTATTCGTACTGCTCATCGCAGTTTTGGGCTATTTGGGAGTGATGGCTTGCAGCACACAGCCACCGACGACCGCGCTGGTCAATAGCTCGACCACAACGACAGCAGCGCCCCCGGCTGCTCCCGACGGCGTTGACCCGCCGCACGCGGTTGATACCAGCGGCAAAGCCATCCCGGAATCGAGCACGACCCAGCCGGACAAGCCCATCATCCTGTCGAAAGACAGCGACGATCCGAAGTCGGGCGAGTTGAAACCCGAAGCGGCCTTTGACCACGTCAAGCACAGCACGCTTGCCAACTACGGCTTTGATGGGAAGACGGTCGTAGGCTGCGCCGACTGTCATCACACGGATCAGCCCGCTGCTCCGAAGGGGTCAGAATTTCTGGCGAAGTTTGAGCGCAAGGAGGTCTTGACGACCAAGCAGCTTGAGACTTCTAAAGAGCCTGTGAAGTCTTGCCGCGCCTGCCACTTTCAAGCGTCGGCGGAAGAGACGGACGATTATCCGCCAAAGAGCGTGACTTATCCGGCTGAACTGAAGAGGCCGCCGTCAGGCAAGCTGACCAACGAGATTGCTTATCATCTCAACTGCAACACGTGTCACGACGCGGCCAAGAAGCGCGACCCGAAAATCAAAGCTCCGTCAACCTGTACCGATTGCCATACATCGAAGTAGCTTCACACATAAAACCATCCTCCATCTAAGGAGGAAAACGCGCGGACATAAGCTATGAGTTTATGTCCGCGCGTTTTTTCCAGATATTCGATAATACAGTTGAAGCTTAATGGGGCTTGGAAGCAGTTTGAAAAGTCCTGTCAGGGACGACCTGACAATAGCCTAGCCATAAATGGCTGGGCTATTATCAATTGTCCCCGACGAGACAAAGTGTCTCTTTTGCGCCGGAAGGTTAGAACTCGCAACCGTAAGGCTTCATCGCCGTCTTTGTCTGATCGGCTGCTGCCTTGCAAGCCATTGCCAGACCTGATTTGCCCTGTGGGGTGGAGGCAATCTGTCGCCATGAGGAACGCGTCTGCGCCAGGGCTGAATTAAACTGCGCCCGCGCCGCTTCCGGGACTTTGGTCGTCAAACAGGCTTCGTATTTCGCCAGATAATCGTCGCATTCGGCAACGCCTATTTTATCGCCACTGCCGGAGGTCGTGGTCGTGGCCGGGGTGTTGGTCGTCGTCGCCGGAGTGGTCGTCGTGGTTGCGGGGGTAGTCGTGGTCGTCGCGGTCTTGTTGGCCTCAGTCGTATTCGAGGAATTGGTCGTCGTCGTATCTGATCCACCGCAAGCGGCTAAACCAAGCGCGCAGAAAACAGAGAGCGTCAGGGAAACGAAAAATCTTTTACTCATCAGGAAGTTCTCCTTAAGAATTCAGACCGGCCAGGGCCGGGTCAACTGAACGGGGAAATGGAAAAGCATGGCGGGGATAATACACGAAAGGAGGGAGAAATTGACAACCCGGATGGGCCATCCGGCGAGTCCCGCCGAACCCCACTAAAAGCGAGCAAAGCTGGTGGTTGATTAAACTTTGAAACGAAGGGATAATCCGCGCATGCGAAATTTTCTTCTTCTACCAGCGTTGCTTGGCGCAGCACTCGTCTGCACTGCCTGCGGCTCATCCGAGCAGCCTCAATCTTCAGCCGGAGGCGCGGAAGCGATGCCGACGGCGACAATCAGGAAGCCCGCTCAACCCGTTCAGCCAACTGATGCGCCGTCTACTTCCATCGCTCACGGCGCGCCACCGGCCACGAGCGCGCCTCCGCTGGGCGCGCAATCCGGCACAGCAGACACTGCCACCTTAGATAAAAAGGTCGAGGAGGCGGAAATGAAAGCGAAAGCGCCGAAGGCAACTCAGGCCGAAAAGCAGGCCGCAGCCGCAGCCTATCTCGCACGCGGCAACGTCTTCTACAACGCGGGCAATCCGACTCTTTACAAATTCGCTCTGCGTGATTTTCGCCGCACGTTGCGCTACGACCCGAACAACGCGGAAGCACAGGCCAAGCAACAACAGATCGTAGAGATTTACCAATCAATGAAACGTCCCGTTCCCGATTTGGGTAATGAACCCTGAAGACAAGGCGAGAGCGTCAACCGGGTCGGCCAGTAAATCAAATCTCAATTCAGAGGTCATCATGCGCCATTCCCTTCTCCGCACGTCCGCTATTCTCTGTCTCTCATTCGCACTCGTCACCAGCAGCACGGCACAAACACGCGCGACGGCGCACGCCGCAGCAACGGGCGGCAGCGCGGCGCAGCAGGGAGGCACGCCTTTGCCCTGGATGAAAGAATCAATGACAAAGCTCGAAGCAGAGTTAATCGCCAAGTACGGCGAGGGACAACGAGCGCGCGTGGCGCGCGGCTTGAAGCAAGTGGCGAATTTCTGGCGCGCTGAGGACGGCGACGCTGCCGCTTTTGAAGAATTCGTGCGGACGCATTTCGCTGGCGACGGGCAGACGCTCGACACGATGTTCGAGCGATTCCAGTATAACCTTGAACAAGTTGACGGCCACATGCAGGAGATTGGCCGCGAGTTTCGCCAGCAATCCGATCTTGATCGCGGCGCTATTCTGCCGTTTGACGAGTTGTTCGCGGGCTATGATCCGTCGGCGCACACGACGGACGATTTCTTTCAGAACAAGATTGCCTTCATCGTGCTGCTCAATTTTCCGCTGACCACGCTTGAGCAGCGATTGACGGAAGGCGAGAAATGGTCGCGCAGGCAATGGGCGGAGGCTCGGCTCGCACAGAGATTCTCGAAACGCATCCCGGCTGAAGTCAATCTGGCCATCGCGCAGGCTTCATCAGAAGCAGATCGCTACATCGCAGAATACAACATCTGGATGCATCATCTCGTGGACGAGAAAGGCAATCGCCTCTTCCCGGCCAAGCTCCGCCTGCTCTCGCACTGGAATCTGCGCGACCAGATCAAGGCCGATTACAGCGCCGATAAAAATGGACTTGCTAAACAACGCATGATTCAACAGGTGATGGAACGCATCGTCACGCAGACCATTCCCGAAGTAGTCGTCAACAACCCCGCAGTGGACTGGAATCCCTTCACGAACGAGGTCAAGCCCGCAGCGGTGAAAGACTCGGACGAAACGTCCAGTGCCAGCACAAAAGCGCCGACCAACGCGCCTGAACCGAACACGCGCTACGCGAAACTGTTGTTGACGTTTCAAGCCTCCAGAAAAGTTGACCCGTATTCGCCGACCGCGCCCAGCTTGATTGCGCGCCGCTTTGATGAAAATCGCGAGATACCCGAAGCGCGCGTCAAACAGATGTTCGAGCAGGTGCTGACCTCGCCGCTCGTCGCGGAAGTCGCCAAAGTAATCGAGAAGCGTCTGGGTCGCCCGCTCGAACCCTTCGACATCTGGTACAACGGTTTTCGCCCGCGCGGGACATACACGGAAGCTCAGCTTGACGAAATCGTGGCGAAGAAATATCCGACCGCCGAATCCTACAAGCAAGGGATTCCGAATCTCTTGACGCAACTCGGCTTCACGAAAGAGCGCGCCGAATACTTGGCCAACAACATCGTCGTCGATCCGGCGCGCGGCTCAGGCCACGCTCTGGGAGCGAGTATGCGTTCCGCCAAAGCTCACCTGCGTACACGTGTCGGCAAGAACGGGATGGACTACAAAGGATTCAACATCGCAGTCCATGAAATGGGCCACAACGTCGAGCAGACTTTTTCGCTCAACAACATTGACTACTACACGCTTCAAGGCGTGCCGAACACAGCGTTCACGGAAGCGCTCGCCTTCGTCTTTCAGGGGCACGATTTCGAGTTGTTGGGTCTCGCCAAGCCGGACGCGAAGAGCCGCGCGTTCAAGACGCTAGACGATTTCTGGGGAGCTTATGAGATTGCCGGAGTCGCGCTGGTTGACATGGCGGTCTGGCACTGGATGTACGATCATCCGAACGCAACACCTGCCGAGTTGAAAGAAGCCACGCTCCAGATTGCGAAAGACATCTGGAACAAATATTACGCTCCCCATTTCAAGAAGCGCGACGTGGTGCTGCTCGGCATCTACTCGCACATGATTGATTCGTTTCTCTACCTGCCGGATTACCCCATCGGCCACATGATCGCGTTTCAGATTGAGGAGCAGATGGAGAAGGCCGGAAACATCGGCCCTGAGTTTGAGCGGATGGCGCTGGCTGGCTCAATCGTCCCGGACCTCTGGATGAAGAAAGCAACTGGCGCACCCGTCGGCCCCGAAGCGCTGCTCACAGCCACGCGCAGGTCGCTCAAGGAGATTGCGCCATAAAAGGTAGCGATACCTTCGGCTGACCTTTTTTACGGCGAGTCAGCAGGGCCGCGCCTGACAAATACGTTTATTGCTAACTGTGATATTCACGAGGCCATGATGAAACGAATCTTATCAATCATCTTTCTGCTCATCTCCCTTGGCTCGCCTGTGGCCTTCGGACAAACCAATCAGAAGTCCGCACCTGCGGCTCAAGTCTTGAATGTCGGAGGTGAAGTCACGCGCCCTCTCAAGTTGAGTGCTGCTGATATAGCCAAACTCCCGCGTCAGACCGTGAGCGCTAAAGATCATGATGGAAAGACAGCCACCTTTGAAGGCGTCGCATTAGTTGAAGTCCTGCGACTGGCTGGCGTGGAGTTCGGAGAGAAGTTACGCGGGAAGAGCCTGGCTTTGTTCCTTGTTGTGGATGCAGCGGACGGATACCGAGCAGTATTTGCTTTACCGGAACTTGATTCGGCATTCACCGATGAAGTCATTATCCTGGCAGATCGTCGTGACGGGAAAGCTCTCTCAGAGGCTGAGGGACAGTGGCGCGTTGTCGTGCCAAAGGAGAAGCGACCGGCGAGGTGGATACGTCAGGTTGTCGCGCTGACGATACGCCGTGCATAGTAATCGTATGTCCGGATATTTAGATATTGAGACCTGGAGCCGTCGCAAGCAGTTCGAGTTCTTTAAGGACTACGACAACCCGTACTTTAATCTCTGCGTCAATGTTGATGTCACGTCCCTGCTTGCCTTGACACGCCCGGCGAAGGACATCTCTTTCTTCATCGCATACCACTTTCTCTCGATGAAGGCAGCGAACGAAGTCGAGCCGTTCCGTTACCGTCTTCGCGGCGACCGCGTGCTCGTTCACGACCGCATCCATGCGGGAACGACCCTGCTGCTTGCAGACGAAACCTTCACCTTCGTCTATTTCGACTTTGATGAAGATTTCGAGGTCTTCCATGCTCGCGCCAAAGCGGCTGTTGAGAAAGCGCGGGCTGCGGTGTCTCGTCTGGATGAACGCGAAGGACAGGACGATCTCATTCACCACTCCGTCATCCCCTGGGTCAGCTTCAACAGCATCTCTCACGCACGAAACTGGAGACGACAGGACTCAGTTCCCAAGATCGCGTTCGGCAAGTACTGCGAAGACGGCAATCGAATAAGGATGCCCATCTCGGTAGAGGTGCATCATGCCCTGATGGACGGTTTGCATGTCGGTCGGTATTTTGAAAAATTGGAGAGCTACTTTTCCAACCCGCGTGCCGCGTTGAATTTATGAATAAGGTATAAGTATGAAAAACTCAAAGTGGCAGTACAAGACGATGAAATTCGACAACACGAGCTGGTTTACTAAAGATATGGTGGATGATCGTTTCGAAGCTAAGTTGAATTCAGAGGGCGAGTTCGGGTGGGAGGTTGTGAGCGTCTTTACAATAAACAGTGATGGCTACGATAGATCCGTCATCGCCGTCTTTAAGCGGCCTGTCTAACGATGCGAACAGTTGGGAAAGTTGCCGAAGAGCAAATGGCGGTGTTTCCTGACATTCAAATCGTTCTGTTAATCTGTTACCCGGTATAACTTTTCCTTCACCGACATTAATGCTGATAGATATCTCGCCTTTACGAATCTCCCGCGATTATCGTCTGCTCTTCTTTGGTCAACTGATTTCCGCTTTCGGGACGGCGATGAGTTTTGTCGTCGTGCCGATGCAGGTTTACCAGTTGACTAATTCAACGCTTCTGGTTGGACTACTCAGCGCGTCGGAATTCGTTTTGATTTTGCTGCTGGCGTTTGTCGGCGGCGCGTATGCAGACTTTATTGACAAGCGAAGGATGTTGCGGCTGACGGAAATCGGGCAAACAGTTGTGACGGCGATGCTCGTTTTCAATGCGATGCTCGCGCGCCCGCAGGTCTGGCTATTGTTTGTGTGCGCCTCGCTTCATGCCGGACTCGCCGCTTTGCAGCGTCCTTCGTTTGAAGCGATGATGCAGAAAATCGTCCCGCCGGAATTGATGTCTTCGGTCAGCGCCCTGAATTCGCTGCGCTGGAACGTGACGACGATCTTAGGCCCATCGCTCGCAGGAATTATTTTAGCGAAGTTCGGCGCGCAGATAGCTTACTCGATAGATTTGGTGACGTTCATCGCTTCGCTCACGGCGGTCTTTATGATTAGCGCCGTGCCGAAGGCGACGCAAACCGAAGAGCGCCCGTCATTGAAATCAATCGCAGAAGGCTTGCATTATGCATGGCGACGCAAAGAGATTCTCGGCACGTATCTGATTGATATGAACGCGATGTTCTTCGGCATGCCGACGGCGCTGTTTCCGGCGATTGCCGCAACGTTCGGCGCGGGCACGGTCGGGTTCTTCTACGCTGCGCCGTCGGTGGGTGCGCTCTTTGCCACTTTGACTTCCGGCTGGACAAAAAAAGTCCATCGGCACGGTTTGTTCGTCATGCTGGCGGCTGCGCTCTGGGGCGTGGCGATGATCTTTTTCGGCTTCGCCAACAATCTCTACGTGGCCTTATTCTTCTTAGCTCTGGCGGGCGGCTTCGATATGATTAGCGGAGTTTTTCGGATGACGATTTGGAGTCAGACGATTCCACATCATTTGCGCGGGCGGCTCGCCGGATTGGAGATGATTAGCTATACCTCCGGCCCGAAGCTCGGCGACGCAGAAGCCGGACTCGTGGCCACGCTTTTCAGTGTCAGAACGTCGGTGGTCTCAGGCGGGATTTTGTGCGTCGTCGGAACAGCAATCATCTCGGCGCTGATTCCGCAATTTATCAGGTACGACGGACGCGAAGGCATCAGGCAAAGAGAGTTGGAAGAAGCGATGCGCGAAACCGAAACCAGAAAATTCATTCTCGAATAAGATACACGAGGGTTAGTGACTTTGAAGCGCATATTCCTGCACATCGCGATTTGGTCAGGCGTTTTTACCTTCTGGCTTCTGACCACGCGCAACCATCATCCGACTCTGACCATTGCGATATTGGCGACTGCGGTTTTAGTAATTGCCTTTGCGCTCGCAGTCTATGCCAACAATCTGTTTCTTCTCCCTCGGTTCGCCCGCCATCGCCTCTGGTTACAGTATGCTGTCTCGCTACTCGTCACCGTAGCCGTGCTTGACCTCGCAGCCGTGTTCTTGATTCAGTTCATCTACGACCGTTTGTGGGGGCCAGACCCGTTGCGCTACGGCTTCTGGTTCAACGTGGCGTCGGAAGGCGCTCTCATCATCATTCATCTGGCAGCGGCGATGGGGCTAATGTGGCTCGCAAAGTATCTTCGCCGGAGAAGCGAGTTCGTCAAGGCTGATTGAGAATTGATTGTCAAAACATCATCAGGAAAGTCAAAAGGTAACTGAGCATGAGTGGAGATTTTATTGAAGATGAGGCGAGCGGCGAAAGCCTTCTGGCCTCAGCCGCGCGGGTCGCTGAAACCGTAGAGAATCTGGACGGCTACTCCGAACTCGCGTCGCTGATCGCAGTTCGCTACGCCGAGTCAGGGCTTCTGGACGTGGCCGTTGATCTGGCGGAGACCGTCGCAGACCCTTATTCGCGTGAGCAATTGCTCGCCAGCATTGCCGCCGAATGCGTTGAATTCGGAGAGGACGACTACGCGGACGACCTTCTTCAGATGATCGAAGACCCCGGCCTGTACAGCATGGCGAGAGAGCAGATGGCCGTGAAATATGCGGAGGCTGGCGCATTCGACAAGGCTCTTGAGATTGCCCGCGAAATAGATGACAGCGGACAAACGCTAAGCAGGATAGCTTTGAGCAAGGCGGACGATGGTCTCTTTGCTGAGGCGCTTGAGATAGCCCGCTCAATCGAAGACCCCGCCTTGAAGACGACCGCGTTGACCGAACTGGCGGCCAGAAATCTTCGTCAGGGTCTTAAGGGTGAGAGCGCAGGGTTGCTGATGAAGGCGACCAATGCTGCCGAAGAGATAGAGTTTTTGCAGGAGCGTCTCAACGCCCTCGTAGAGATTGCTTCTCTTTATCAAGCGGGAGAACAGGAAGCGCAGGCTGTCAAGACCTTATCTCGCGCCTCTCAGCTTTGCGATGAATTTGCAGAAGCATCTGACGAGGCAACGGCTCAAGACTCCACAAAGGATGAGATGCTGGCAACAATCGCCGCTGGCTTGGCGCGATTGCAACGCTATGATCAGGCCGAGCCGTTGATTGAGAAGATCGAAGACCCGTTCCAATTTTCAGCGGCGGCGGCTGACGTGGCGCTTGAGTACCATAAGGCAGGTCAAAACGGGCAGGCTCTAAATTTACTGACGGAAGCACTGGAGGTAGCGAAAGCAGAAGAAGTTTATGGCGAGCGCGGGCTGACGCTGCGGGAGAACCTGCTCACCAAATTAGCAGTCGCTTACGCCACAATCGGGCACTACGAAGAGGCTTTGCAGATAGCGGACCTGATCTCCTCTCTTAATCTACGACACAGCGCGCTCAAAGAGGTCGCCAAAACAGGCGTGCGTGCTGGCAATCACGACATAGTTTTCCGGGTCGCAGATTTGGCGTGGGAACCTTACGCCAAAGTCCTCTATCACCTTGAAATCAGCGATGCCCTGACCGAATCCGGGCAAACGGAGTTAGCCGACCGCACCTTATCTCAGGCGCTCGAAATCGCCGAGACGTTAGAGCGGGCGTTTGAAAAATCGCTGGCCTTAATGGAAATAGCTCTCAGGTACGCGCAGAGAGAACACATGGCCAAAGCCACTGAACTTTTGTTTCAGGCTTTGAACACCGCCGCCTTAATCGGAGACGAATATCACAAAGCGCGCGCCCTGATAGCCCTGGACGACAGGTATAGAAAAGCGGGACTAGAGCCGGGCGAAAAAGAGCAGAGAGTCTTGCAGGAAATTGATACTCAAATAGAGGGACAGAATTAGCAGGGATGGACAGGATAGATAGGATGGGAAAGAAAAAGAGCAGTGCTGATTTTATACTTATTCTTTATCCTGTTTATCCTGTCCATCCCTGCTAATTCTTCCTATTCCTTCGTGTCGGCGGAAGGCCGTAGGCTGATGACGACGGATTTGGAGGCGGGCGTGTTGCTCTTTTCAGCTACGCTCCTGAGGGGAACAAGCACGTTTGCTTCCGGGAAGTAGGTGGCGGCGCAACGGCGCGGGATGCTGTAGGGGACGACGACGAAGCGCGGGGCGGTGCGCTCCTCATCCTCAAAATGGCTGGTGAGGTCAACGAGTTGTCCAGAGCTTAGACCCGCTTCCGCCACGTCCTGCGGGTTGAGGAAAACGACCCGGCGTCCGTTATAAATTCCGCGATAGCGATCATCCAAGCCGTAGATGGTCGTGTTGAATTGATCGTGGCTGCGCATTGTCATCATCAGGAATTGACCATCTTTAAGATCATGGCGCGGGAGTTCGTGAACCGTAAACTGCGCGCGGCCTGACGCGGTTTTAAATTGCCGCTCGCGCGCGCAGTTAGGAAGATAAAACCCTCCGGGCACGCGCACGCGCCGGTTGTAATCTTCAAAACCCGGAATGACTCGCTCTATGCTCGCGCGGATGAGGTCGTAGTTTCCGGCCAGTGCGAGCCAGTCCACGTTGCTTCGTCCATTCAGCGTCGCCGTCGCGAGCCGCGCGACGATTGCGGTTTCGCTTAAGAGATGAGTGGAGGCAGGCTCTAAAGACCCGCGCGAAGATTGTACGACTCCCATAGAGTTTTCACTGCTGACGAATTGTTCGCCGGAAGCCTGCACGTCAATTTCCGTGCGACCGAGACACGGTAAGATCAACGCCTGCTCGCCCGTGATGAGATGCGCGCGGTTGAGTTTGGTCGAGACGTGAACTGTCAGGCGGCAGCGTCTCAAACTTTGCGCCGTGTACTCAGTATCGGGCGTCGCCGAAAGAAAGTTTCCGCCAAGCGCAAAGAAGACTTTGCCCCGCCCCGCGTGCATCGCCTTGATGGCTTCCACCGTATCTAGCCCGTGCTCACGCGGCGGCTCGAAACTGAATTCTTTCGAGAGGCTACCCAGGAACGCTTCGGTCGGTCGCTCCCAGATGCCCATCGTGCGGTCGCCCTGCACGTTACTGTGTCCGCGCACGGGACAAACTCCCGCACCGGGCTTTCCGATCTGGCCGCGCAGCAACAGGAGATTGACGATTTCCTGAATGTTGGCGACGGCGTTCCTGTGCTGCGTGAGTCCCATCGCCCAGCAACAGATTGTTCTTTCGGAAAGCATCATGATCGCGGCGGCTTCGCGTATCTGCTCACGATCTATTCCGCTCTGCTCGATGATGTCGTCCCATTTCATTTGACGAAGCGCTTCAACGAAACTCTCGAAGCCATCGGTCTGCGCTTTGATGAACTCGTGGTCGAAGATTTCGCCGGGACGCCGCGTCTCTTCTTCGAGCATCTCTTTCATGATGCCTTTCAACAGCGCGACATCGCCGTTGATGCGAACCTGTAGGAAAAGGTTGGCCAATGCAGTTCCCTTGCCCAACATGCCGAGGATATCCTGTGGATGCTTGAAGCGCGTTGTTCCCGTTTCGGGCAGCGGGTTGATGTGGACAATCTTGCATCCCTGACGCTTCGCCTTTTGCAGCGCCGTCAACATGCGCGGGTGATTTGTGCCGGGATTCTGGCCGATGACGAAGATAGCTTCAGCCAGATTGAAATCTTCGAGCGTGACAGTTCCCTTGCCGACGCCGATGGTTTCCGTCAACGCAGACCCGCTGGATTCGTGACACATGTTCGAGCAGTCAGGGAGATTGTTCGTCCCGAACTGGCGAACGAAGAGTTGGTAGAGAAACGCGGCTTCGTTGCTCGCGCGCCCGGAGGTGTAAAAGATTGCCTCATGAGGCGAGGCGAGCGCGTTCAACTCATGAGCGATGAGGGCGAAGGCTTCGTCCCAACTGAGAGGCTCGTAATGCGTACTCTCTTTCCTGAGCAGCATCGGGTGCGTGAGCCGCCCCTGCTTGCCGAGCCAGAAGTCGGATTGCTTCGATAGCTCTGTGATGCTCCACTCGCGGAAAAAGTCAGGTGTGACGCGCTTCGTCGTAGCTTCTTCGGCAACGGCCTTCGCGCCGTTTTCGCAGAACTCCGCGTGCGAGCGCTCCCCATCAGGCTCAGGCCACGCGCAGCCCGGACAATCGAAACCATCCTTTTGATTAACGGCGAGCAGCATCTTGAGGCTGCGCCCCGCGCCCATTTCGCGCCACGCGTGCCTGACTGTCTGCGCGATTGCCGGGATGCCCCCGGCAACATGGCCCGCCCGTTTAATCTCGATTCCGTCAGTTTCAATCGGAGGCTGCGCTGCGATATTCAAGCCATGAGTGCTTGTGTCTTGTAAGCTCTGGCCGGAATCGTCCGCATGGATGTTGTTTGACGAAGGCGCGGCCTCGCCCCCTGTTTCATCTTCGTGCGGCGTGACGTTGTAGTGCGTCGGCTGCGCTGCGCTGGCGATCTCTTCCGTCGCGCGCTCCTCTTCAACTCTCTGCTGCTTACTCATTTCACAATTCTACAGCATTTCCGTAGGACAGACATTCCTGTCTGTCATTGAGCGCGGAGAGCGCGAATACTGTTAGCGAATAATGATTAGCGAATATCAAGAGCGTGCTTATCGCACGCTACGACAGACAGGAATGTCTGTCCTACTTCAAGTCCAGCACAAACTTTTCCCACTTCTGCTGGAAGGCGCTCATGTCCGGTTCGTTCAAGACCGCTTGAAGAGTCTGGTAGCCGGTCGGGTCGGTTTTACGGTTCGCGTAAAACTCTTTGTAGAATTTGACGAGCAAGCCCCGCTCCTGAAGATAGTAGCAAAGGTAGCGCGCCTGACTGTAGTTCGTGCCCTTGTCTTCGTCATAGAAGGCGTTTGTGCCGGTTGCCGTGAGCGTCTTGAAGGTTGGCACGGCGCGCTCTTTGATGGCGCTTTGCAATCCCGGCAGACGCCAGTTGGTGTAGCCGTAGATGTGCCCGGCAGCTTCGCCGCTCTGCTCGTAGAGCGATCCCAATCCTTCGTTGAACCATGCGGGACAGTCAGGGAAATTGGCTTCGATGAAGGGATGGACAATCTCATGCACGAGCGTGCCGCCGCCGGTCTCGATGTTCATGATGAGCGCCTTGTGCGCGCTCGAATAGTAGCCGTAGGGCGTATCGGGTTCGTCGTTGAAGAGCGCGCGAGTGTGTTTTCTGTAGGACGCTTCGTTCTTAAAAAGCCAGATGTCCAGAATCTCTGCCGGGTCTTTCTCGAAATAATCCTGCTTGAGTTTCTCGACCGCCCATCTGACCGTTTCGGATTGAGACTTGACGGCGGCGCGCGTCCCATCGCCGATGACGACGAACGGAGACTGGATGATGATCGTAAACTCCCTGCCCGGTATCTTCTTTTTGAGTTGTTCGATGTGTTTGGCGAAATCCGCTTCCGTGAAGCGGCGGCTGGCTAACGGTTCTTTCGGGGGCGAAATCTCCGCGCGGCTTTCGGGCTGAGGGCGTTGGGCGAATTGTCTGGCCGGAGTTTGACGTGTGCTGAAGTACAGGAGGGTCGTCAGCACCAGCACAGAGAGCGCTAGCGGCGCAAAGAGGACGAAGGTTCTTCTACCGGATGTTTGAAATTTCAGCATCATCAATTGTTAGATGCTTTTCTCAACTCGCTTTTGCGGGCTGTGTGGAGAGTTGGATGCCGTCGGTTTTCGCCGTGTCCAGGCTGCGGCCTTCAAAGAGGAGCTGTTCAAAGGCTTCGACCGCGAGGGGCTTGCAAAAAAGATAGCCCTGCATCTCGTCGCAACGCAGCAATCGCAGGAAACGCAACTGCTCTTCGGTCTCCACGCCTTCGGCCTTGACCTGCAATTGCAGGCTATGAGCAAGTTGGATAATCGCCATCACGATGGCCGCATCCTTCGGGTCCGAGGTCATGTCGCGGACAAACGACTGGTCGATTTTCAGGACATCAATCGGAAGATGTTTCAGGTAGGTTAAAGATGAATAGCCTGAGCCGAAATCGTCAATCGAAATCTTGATGCCCATCGCTCTTAACTCGCGCAGCGTGTCGATGGCGCTCTCCGCGTTTTTCATCACGGAGCTTTCCGTCACTTCCAGTTCAAGCGAGGTCGGATTAAGACCCGCCTCTTTCAGCGATTGCTCAATCAACAGCAACAAATCCGGCTGTTGAAACTGGCGCGGGCTTAAATTGACGGCGACGTGCAGATTGCTAAAGCCGCAATCCTGCCAGACTTTGGTTTGCGCGCAGGCCGTGCGCAAGACCCATTCGCCGATGGGCATAATCAATCCGGTATCTTCGGCCAGAGGAATAAACTCCGCCGGAGGAACTAAGCCCAGTTCAGGATGCTGCCAGCGCACGAGCGCCTCCATCCCCATAATCTTGCCCGTATCTAAATTGACCTGCGGCTGGTAGTAAACCACAAACTCCTTGCGCTCCAATGCCCAGCGCAGTTGATTTTCGAGCGCAAGCCTGGCAAGCGCCCGCGCGTTCATGTCAGCCGTGTAGAATTGATAGGAGCTTCCGCCGAGTTGCTTGGCGCGATAGAGCGCCGACCCCGCGCTTTTCAACAATCCCTGCGCGTCCGTGCCGTCGTCCGGGTAAAGACCGATGCCGATGCTGGAAGTGACGTAAAGCTCGTGACCTTCCACGATGAAAGGAGCATTGAGGACGTTTTGAAAGTTGTTCGCACGGCGCGCTGCATCCTCCGCCCCGGCAATCCGCGTCAGCAGAACAGCGAACTCATCGCTCCCGAAACGCGCGACGCGGTTCCCTTCACGAAGGGTCAAGTTTAATCGCTCGGCAACGCTGCGAAGCAGTTGGTCGCCGATCAAGTGGCCGAGCGTGTCGTTGAATTTCTTGAAGCGGTCTAAAGAAAGAAACATCACGGCCAGCGATTCGCGCTCAAGGCTGGCGTGTGCCACCGCCTCGACCAGACGCTCCTCGAACGAAACGCGATTGGGCAGCCCCGTGAGCGTGTCGTGATAGGCCAGATAATTGATCTTCGCTTCCGATTGTTTGCGCTCGGTGATGTCCGCGACGATGGCCATAATGCCGTTGACCTCGCCCTGCGCGTCAAAGAGCGCCGCCGTCCACACGTTGATATCTATCGGCGATCCGTCTTTCTTCTGCTGTCGAGTCTCGTAATCGGTAACGAGTTTGCCCTGTAGAGCATCGTCGAAGGCCGTGCGGAATGCTTCCTCTTTTCCTTTGGGCACTAAAGGGAATGGGCGGTGGAGCACTTCGCTTTCGTCCCACCCGAACATCTCACGGGCTGCCGGATTCCAGAGGCTAACGTTCCCTTCTGTGTCCAAGACGAAGATGGCGAGCGGCGAAGCCTGAATCAGCACGCTCAAGGTCTGGTTGGCTTTGTCTAGTTCGGTCGTGCGCTGTTTGACTATCTCTTCGAGAAAGTTTTCGTAGTAACGTTTCGACCGGCGCAGTTCATGATGTTCGATGGCGCGCTTGACAGCCGCTTCGACGTGGCGCAAATCAAACGGTTTCGTGATGTAGTCAAACGCTCCGGCGCGCAGGGCTTCGATGGCGCTCTCGATGTTCTGCTCGCCGCTAATCATGATGACGACCGTGTCGGGCGAGCGCTTCAGGACCTGCGGAACCATTTGCAGGCCGGTGATGCCGCCCATCATAATGTCGCTCAGGACGAGATTGAACTCTTCTGTCTGGAGCAACGCCAGAGCTTCCTCAGCCGAACTGACCTCCGCGCACTCGTAATCCTCTCCCAACAACTCGTGCAGAACCTCTCTGATCTGCGCCTCGTCGTCGGCGATGAGAATCCGCGTTCTTTGGTTTTCAGTTTCCAGCATAAAGTGGCTCACCACAAGTTCGACGTTTTCCAGTGAAAGCTACCCGATGAAGTACCCGTGCGGTGCTCCGGCTCTATATTATAGCGTTTTACTACCGGGTTGATAGTCTGATGATTAAAGAGAGGGACTCAAGGACACTCCGAGAAATCACGCGAAGCTACACCAAAGGCCAGTCAGGTAGAAACCTGATGATTTCAGTTTGATTTGATCGGGCGCGCTAGAGAAAGATTCTATCGCTTGTAAATGAAAACACGCTGCGGTGAGATGGCGTGTCAGACCGGCGAGGTGATGCCATTGGCACTCCTTAATTCTGATGAAAGCCCTCTGGTCTTAGATTGTTGCCTCCGACCTATAAGCGTTCAGTGGTACGCTCCGCGTGGTGGCAGGGTTATCAATACCTAACAACCGTTGCGCTGTCTCAGTCAGGTTTTCGAGGTGATTCGGCTTGACAAGGTAAGCGTCTGCGCCAGCCTGCATCGCTTCTTGGCGTTCCCGCTCGTGCGACTCGCCAGTGAAGAACATAATCCGCGTCTCAGACTGGGTTTGGCGTAAGGTGCGACAGACTTTTATGCCGGTCATGCCTCTGAGGCTGTAATCAAGCGCGTATAAATCAAAGCTTTGATTTGCCGCTAATTCCAACCCTTCCTTGGATGTTAAAGCGCAAATAATCTCGTAGTCGGGATTTGACCTCAACAGCATCAACTGAATTAGCTCACAAATGTTGGGGTCATCATCAACGACGAGGATGCGAGGTGAAAGCGCTTTCATGATCGACTCCTGAACGACAGAGAAACTTAGAGTGGGCTTTCGGTAAGCTAATCAGGGAAAAATAAAGGGCGGAGTTCGTTTTTAACGAACTCCGCCCTTTCAACCCCCGTGATTGTTAGAGGTCAGGCACTCCGTTTGCCGGAGTCAGCGTTGCAAGTAGGACGTCCCTGAACTACTTGCACCGACAAACTTAGTAAAAAGACCAGCTAAATAAGGGTAAAGGGCCTGCCCCTTCTCCGTCTGTGCGTCAGCACACATAAGATGTATAATTCTCACCTGCTATTCGTCCGGCGTCTGGGCTGCGAGCGATGCCTTCGCGCCGTCCGGCGTGGGCCATGAGTCAGCCGCCTTCTTGCGGCTTCTCATTCTTCATCAAGCGAATAGAGAAAGAGGTTCCCCCATGTCCGTATCACAAACCCTTTCGCAGCCGAGCGCCAACCGCCTGCTCGCTGCTCTGCCTGCTGAAGACTATCAACGGCTGCTGCCCAATTTGAAGCCGGTCACTTTTTCTCTCGGTCAAATTATCTACGAATCACAGGTACACATGGAGAACGTCTATTTCCCGACGACCTCTCACATCTCGTTGCTCTACACGATGATTGACGGTTCGACAGCCGAAGTGGGATTGGTGGGTAACGAAGGACTCGTCGGCATCGCGCTATTTATGGGCGGCGATACGACACCCAACCGCGCCATCGTGCAAGGCACAGGCGAAGCCTTCGTGATGAAAGCATCCGCGATGCAGGAAGAGTTCCAAAGGGGTGGCGCATTCCAGGTCTCGCTGCTGCGTTATACACAAGCGCTGATTACTCAAATCTCACAAACCGCCGTCTGCAATCGCCTGCACACCACCGAACAGCGACTTTGCCGTTGGCTGTTGATGACACGTGACCGGACAGGCTCAGATGAATTGCAGATGACGCATGAGTTCATCTCACACATGCTGGGTATCCAACGCGAGGCCGTCAGTATCGCTGCTCACCGGCTCCAGGATAAGGGAGCAATCAGCTACAAGCGCGGTCGCATCAGGATTCTTGACAGGCAGGAACTGGAAAAATCCTCCTGCGAGTGCTATCAGGTGGTCAAAGCCGAGCATGACCGCTTGCTCGGATAAGGCAGCGCACTCAAATTCCTTCCTCAATATTTTCCCTATGTATGCACACGCACAGACGGCTACTTCTCTCCTGTGATACTCATAGAGACTCAATTTCCCAGAAGAAGTTAGTTCTTGTCACTCACAAGGAAGGGTCCCCCATGCAAGCAGCAAATTATCCGAGTGTTATGATTGCCGAAGCCTCTACAGATACACGCGAACTCCTGAGATACTGGCTGGCAACGAAGCGCTGCCGCGTCGTCGAAGCCATGAACGGTCAGGAGGCTGTCGCCATGACCCGCGACGACTGCCCTGACCTGATTCTGATGCATCTCAACATGCCGGTGCTCGATGGTTTGGCTGCCGCGCGCTGCATCCGTGAAGGCATCGGGGGACGTGATGTTCCCATCGTGTGTATGTCCACCTATCCGACGAAAGAAGTGAAGGCCACCGCGCTCGCAGCCGGGTGTAGCTGGTTCATCTCCCAGCCAATTGATTTTATCCGGTTGGGAGAACTACTCGAAACCCTGCTCCCTGCGCCAACCGTCCATTAGTCGCCCGGTTAGGATGAAACATAAACATGTCGGCGTGTTACACTCACTGTTAAGGTCTGGTAATAATCGAGCCTGTTCTTTAGATAATTCAACGTTCGACATCGGGATTGGTCTAACGACCCTCTTCTTGTGCCGTCTGCTGTCTTTCACGACCTGACTGAAACAAGGAGTTCCTGATGCCATCCGGAAAAAGAGTTGCGCCGGTTAAAAATCGGCTGCTCGCCGCCCTCCCGAAGAAAGAATACCAACATCTGCTGCCCGAACTGGAAGAGGTCACACTGACTTTCGGGGAAATTCTCTTTGAATCCGGCGACGCCATCCGGCACGTCTTCTTCCCCAATGACTCCAGCATTTCTTTGCTGTCTGCGGTGGAAGACCGCGAACTGCTCGAAGTGGGCCTTGTCGGCAATGAGGGAATGGCGGGTCTCTCCGTCTTCATGGGGGTTAACAAGTCGCGTAATCGCGGGCTGGTGCAAGGGTCAGGCACCGCCATGAGGATGAAAGCGGCGACACTACGCAAAGAAGTAAACAATGGTAGCGCCCTGCACAGTCTGTTACACCTCTACACGCACGCTCTGCTGACGCAGATTTCACAATCGGCGGCCTGCAACCGCTTTCATCTGGTCAACGCGCGTCTTGCTCGCTGGTTGCTGATGACGCATGATCGCGTCGAAGGGGATGAATTTCGTCTGACGCAGGAGTTCATCTCGCACATGCTGGGGGTGCGCCGTGAACAGGTCACGCTGGCTGCCAGCAGCCTCCAGAAACAGGAGCTTATCAGCTACAGTCGCGGCCAGATTAAAATTCTGAACCGGGCCGGTCTGGAAGCTGTTTCCTGCAAGTGTTACAGGGTAGTTAAAGAAGAGTACGACAACTTTCTAGCCTAGACGCGCGGGTAAAGCTGCATTCCGGCTTCACGTTTGCCCGTTCTCTCGGTTATACTGCCGATTGTTCGTCCTGCCTTGTTCCATTCATTTCTGGCGCGGCGTGTGGACACGTCGCAGCATTTGATGAAGCGAAGCGAAGCACAGGTAAACAGCGGTTTCCCGGTGCGCCCTGACAGGCGAGACACGGATTTTTCGGGTCGTGCGCACGCGTGCACGCCCCACTTGCATTAACTTTTGATTGACAACCGTCCGGGCCGCAATCGCCGCTAGCGACCAGCTCAAGTGAAGAGCGAGTCCAGGCGAAAGCAGCCCAAAACGAAAAGAGCGCTAACTCTCGCCAAAGAGGATTTACGCCGCCAGCAGGTTTTTGAGCACGCACTTTTTTTATAACGTGTGCTCCCTGATCGCAGAGTCGGCAACTCTTGAGCGGGAGACACGCGCACACAAAAAGAGCGGTTGTCGGGGATTTCAATTTTGTTCAAGCCGGACTTCTCTCGCGCTACGGCGAAAGAGAGACTTCGAGTCAGCTTTCGCTCACACCCGCGCGCGGCTTTCCTCTTTGCTTCTTTACGGAAGCAAGAGAGCGAGCGCCTGCCACTACAACTTCGCAACACCATTCAATCTACGGCCAACAAATTAAACCTGAGCGGCAATCCCGTGAGCCGCGCGTCTTTCGAGATGCGTGATCGGCTCTCTTCGGCGGCTGCCTGCTCAATTTACTTCTGGCCGTCTTTTCAGGAGAGATTCGAGTTAACATGTCAAAAGAGTTAATCGTCAGCGTCAATGGACGCGAGAAGAAAATCGCCATCATCGAAAACGAGCGCGTCACAGAGTTCTACATCGAGCGCGGCGAAGAGAATCAGGGCATCGTCGGCAACATTTACAAAGGACGCGTGATGCGCGTTCTACCCGGCATGCAATCAGCCTTCGTGGACATCGGGCTGGAGCGCGATGCTTTCCTCTATGTTTCCGACTTCTTCGATGAAGAAGAAGAGTTCGAGCGCATCGTCCTTGATAAATCGAAGAAGGGCGACGTAGTCGAAGCCACACGCGCCGCGCAGGAGCGCATTGAGCAGTCGCGCATTGAGCGCGAGCATCGCATGGAGGCCACGCAGGAGCGCGTCGAACCACTGCTGGACGCAGAGCCAACTATAGATGCCATCGCTGAAGAGGCTTCGGATGAAGCGCCGGAGATGACTGCTGCCGAAAGCCCTGCGCAAACCGCAGAGCCTTCGCAGGAGACGGAAGGTGGAGCGCGAAAGCGCGGGCGGCGCGGACGACGGCGCGGTAAAGGCGGGGAAGATTTCCCGTCAGAATCGTCAGCCGAACAAACCACCAGCGCCCAGAGAGCGTCGCAGGAGTTTGAAGACATCACCACTCCTTTCATCGCCGACACCGCCTCATTCCAGCGCATTGTCGACGAAGACGAAACGGCTGCCGAAAACGGCGCGATGTTCAAGGACGCCAGAGTTCAGGAACGCATCTTCGATCAAATACACGCCGTCGAATTCGACATGGAAGATGTGCCGACAGCCGAGGTCGGCTCACTGCTCGGCACAGAAGCGCCTTCAGCCGGGTCGTTTCAGCGCGTGGACGACAGCGATTTCGCTTCCACGAGCGAAGATCGCGAGCCTCCTGCTTACGTGCAGGAAACGGTCGCCGCTCACGTCGGCGCATTCATAGACGAGATCAACGAAGAGACGCCCACTACGCAAACTTTCGAGCGCGTCAGCGACGATGAAGGCGTGGTCGAAGAGCAAATCGAAGCCGGAGGCAAGCGCGGCAAATCCGCAACGGCGAAGCGCGGCGCAAAGAAAGAGACAAAGGCAGCGGGGAAACAGGCGGACGAGGAAACCGCCAAGCCGAAGCGAGCCAGCAAAGCTACGGCTGCGCCGAAGAGTGCCGCCAAGAAATCGTCAGCCGCGAAGAAGAGCGCGGGCAAGAAGAGCAGCACGCGCCGCAAAGCCACAACGGGCGCAGGCGGCGAAGGTGAAACAGACATGGCCGTGCTCGAATCCGAAGCCGAGCGCGCCGAACACACTGACGTGGTCGCAGCGGAAGCAGCCGACGGCGGCGAGCACTTCGAGGCGGGCAGCGGCGATGATGGAGAGTACAAGGATGCGGAAGCGAGCCTTTCATCGGGACGCAAACGCGCCGAACTCGCCACGCGACGCGGAGGCCGACGCCGTCGTCGCCCCACCAAATCGCAGGAGGCCAACGGCGAAGACCGCGCTAACGGTAAAGATGAAGAGAGCGAAGTTGTGGCGGAAGTCGAAGAGCCTGTGAGCGCTAAACCTGCGCCTCCTCCGGCGAGCAGTAAACCTGCCGCTCCTGCACCTGCTCCTGCCGCTGCCCCGCAGCCGCGCGCGTCATCGCGTCGTGATCGTCCTGAACGCGAGCGTCCCGAACGCGAGCGTCCTGAGCGTGAACGCCCGGAGCGTGAACGTCCGGCTGAGCGCGAACGCCAGGATCGCCCCGAACGCAGTGCGCGTGAAGATCGTCCAGCAGGTAATGGTGGCGGCCAGCGCGAGCGTAGCGGTGGCGGCCCGCGTGAACGCAGCAGCGGCGGCGGTCGTCGTGATCGTCACCAGCCGACCATTACAGACCTTTTGCGCGAGGGGCAGGAAGTCCTCGTTCAAATCGCCAAAGAACCAATCGCCAAGAAGGGCGCGCGCATCACCTCTCACATTGCGCTGCCGGGAAGATTTCTCGTCTACATGCCGACGGTCGAACACGTCGGCGTCTCGCGCAAGATTGAATCAGACGGCGAGCGTGCGCGTCTACGCAAACTCATTCAGGCGATTCGCGCCGAAGAGGACGTGCCTTCGGGCGGCTTCATCGTCCGCACGGCGGGTGTGGGCATCAGCGAAGAAGACCTTCGGGACGACGCGCGCTATCTCGTCAGAACGTGGCTGGACATTCGTCGCTCTGCCGAGAAGATGAAAGCTCCGGCGATGGCGCACCGCGATCTGGACCTCGTGCAGCGACTCCTGCGCGATCAACTCTCGGAGGATTTCACAGCCATTCGCGTTGATTCCGAAGAAGAGTATTTAAGAATCGTCGAATTCATCAACCGCATCCAGCCGCGCATGGTCAAGCGCGTCAAGCTCTACACACGCGAGACGCCGATTCTCGAAGCCTACAACGTGCAGGCTGAGATTGATAAAGCCATCAAGCCGCGCGTCTGGCTGCGCTCAGGCGGCTATCTCGTCATCAACCAGACCGAGGCGCTCGTCGCCATTGATGTCAACACGGGCAAATTCGTGGGCCGGGGCGGCACGCGTCTTGAAGACACGATCACGCGCACCAACCTCGAAGCCGTTGACGAGATTGTTCGTCAAATTCGTCTGCGCGATCTGGGCGGCATCATCGTGCTGGATTTGATTGACATGGAAGACCGTCGTAACCGCAACCGCGTGATGCAGGCTTTGCAGGAAGCCCTGCAAGGCGACAAATCGCCGACGAAGGTTCTCTCGTTCAACGATTTCGGCCTCGTGATTATGACCCGCAAGCGCGTCAAGCAATCGCTTGAGCGAACGCTTTGTAGCCCGTGCGCGTATTGTCAGGGCGCGGGATTGGTCAAATCGCCGCAAACGATCTGTTACGAAATTCTGGAAGAGGCCAGAAGGCTGTCACGTGGGCTAAACGGAGAGGGCATCAAACAAACCACGCTCAGAATCAACCCGGAAGTCGCCCGCGCGCTTCGCAGCACCGAGCGCGATGTCCTGACAGAGATTGAAGACTATCTAGGTGCGGTCGACATCACCAGCGATTCGCAGATTCATCAGGAGCAGTTCGATTTCGCTTTCATTTGAGAGCAGATGTTAGATATCAGAAAGAAGCCGACTACTAGCATCCAGCATCTGACATCTGTTTTTTATGAGTAAAGCAGGAAAGCTCTGGAAGGCGATTGGCGCGGCGGGTGCTGGTGTCGCGGCGCTCGCCGCCGTCAACGCGCGCATCCGTCGTCACGCACACGAGCCTGACGAGGCAGCGTTCGGAGGCGAGTCGCGCACCTTCGAGTGGCAACATGGGAATGTCTTTTACAAAATGGCGGGCGCTGAGAATCAGGGAACGCCGCTCGTCTTCGTACACGGCATCGGCGCGGGTGCATCGAGTTTCATGTGGCGGCGCAACTTCGACGCACTGGCGCGCGATTTTCGCGTCTACGCGCTCGACCTACTCGGCTTTGGTTTTTCCGACAAGCCTGCCGGTGTGCCTTACTCCGCAGACCTCTACGTCGAACTCATCGCTGATTTCATACGCGAAATCGCAGGCTCGCCCGCACACCTCGTCGCCAGTTCTCTCGGCGCGGCCTACAGCGTTCGCGTCGCGGATGAGCAACCCGAACTCGTAGATTCGCTCGTGCTAATCGCGCCGACGGGCGCGGGCAATCTTCGCGCGCGTCCCGGCATGGCGGGCGCGGCCTTTTACGGTCTCCTGCAATCGCCTGTGCTCGGCACATCCTTCTATAACGTCATCGCCAGCGAACGCAGCATCCGCGAATACGCGCGCAAAGAACTCTTCTACGACCGGCGTCGCGCGACCAGCCGACTCGTCGCGCAATATTATGCGACGAGTCATCAGCCGGGAGCACAGCACGCCATCGCGGCCTTTCTCTCCGGCTACCTGAACACGGACACGCGCGAGAGTTTCGCGCGCCTGCGACAGCACATCACGCTTGTCTGGGGCAGGCAGGATCAGACCAACCCTATCGAACAGGCGGCAGAACTCCTCAGCCTCAATTCGCGCGCAGGACTGGAGATCTTCGACCGCTGCCGCATGATGCCGCAGGAAGAGCAGCCCGAGAAATTCAACGCCCTCATTCGCCGTAAACTTCAGGCGCGTCCAGCCGCCGCTTAATTTGAGACGGCCAAGAGTGTGAACCGATGATTCATCGCTCTAAAAAAGACGCCTGGCTTGTCTCATTAATCTGGTTGAGCGTGTTTGTGCCTCTGCTGGTTGGAATCTTCATATTGTTAGCATCGAATGCTGGTCGCTCATTAGGATTGGCTCTGACTATTATTGGAGCAAACACCGGCCTCGTGATTCTCTTGCTGACGTACCCCCTTCGCTACGAGATTCTTCCTTCAGAATTAACGGTGCGCTGCGGCTTGAGATGCTGGCGCATCCCGGTCTCTACGATTCAAGGTGTGCGCCCGACGAGGAATTCATCGAGCGCGCCCGCGTGGTCGCTTGATAGATTGCAGATTGATTACTTGAAAGATGGGGTGACGCGCTCCCTTCTCATTTCACCGAAAGACAAATCGGCTTTCATGCGCGAGATAGCAAGCGCCCGCAATCAGGCTCAGACTTGATTTCCTCTTTAGCCGAAGCCATCAAGCTTGTGCGCGGTTGATTTTCAGCCCTGCGATGTTAAGATAACTATCTAGCTCCACCTACAACCTGCTGCCGAAGATGGCGGCGATTATCTCCCCTGTTCGAAAAACCGAGCGTGCCCGAAGGCCCGCGCCCGTTGCAGCGGCGCGCACGCATCTCTTGAGGACGAAAGATGTCTGCTGAAAACACAGCACAAAATAACGACACGTCGCATGTCGTCAACCTGCTCGTCAAACGGCACGACGAGATTATCAATCTCTGGATCAAGGATCGCCTTGAGTCGGGCGAGTTTCGAGATGAGCTGATTCCCAAGAAGGAACTCAGGCGGCAGTCGCAGCAGATCGTGGACATGCTGGCGCGCTCGATTAAAGATGCCGAAGGGGGCGAGTTTGAAGCTGTGGCGTTTGACGAGATGCGCGTTTTTCTCAACGAGATTTCCCGCGCACGCGCCGTCAAAGGTTACACGCCGCTGGAGAATGCCACCTATATTCTCTCCCTGCGTAACACGCTGCTGCCGCTCCTGGCCGAAGAATTGGAAGGCGACTCGGAGGCGCTGGTGCGCGAGATGCAATTCTTCACGAGCCTGCTCGACAAGATGGGGCTGGTGATGGTCGAAAACTACATCCGCTCGCGCGAAGAGATTATCCGCCAGCAGCGCGACGACATGATGGAGCTTTCCACGCCCGTCATCAAAGTCTGGGACAAGATTCTGACGCTGCCCATCATCGGCACACTGGATTCGCGCCGCGCGCAGATGATGATGGAAGCATTGCTGCAAAAGGTCGTCGAGACAGGCTCAACAATCGCCATCCTCGACATCACCGGCGTCAAAACGATGGATACGCTCGTCGCCAACCATCTGATTAAGACCGTGACGGCGGCGCGCTTGATGGGCGCACGCTGCATCCTGACAGGCGTCTCCCCGGCAATCGCGCAGACGATGGTGCAACTCGGCATAGACCTTACCCAGATCACCACGCGCGCCCAGATGTCCGACGGCATCAAGCTCGCGCTGGAAATGATCGGGCGCACGGTCATCCCGGCCAAAGCTCTCGCCCAGATGTCGAACGGTACGGAAGCCGCCACGCAGACGATCAACAATCTGGCCGCACACGGAGCGAGCATCACAAACGGAAACCAGCAACGTGAGGAAAGCTAAGAAAAGTGGTCAGTGGTCAGTGGTCGGTGGTCAGTTAAAGACAAAAGCTCAACGGTATCTATCGCCTATTTTTACTGGCCACTGACCACCGACCACTGACCACTTTTCTACGGAGTAGAAACAATGAATGGTGCGCGCATCCCTATCTTAAAAATTGGTCGTGTGTTGATTGTTCCTATCCAGGTTGATATGGACGATCAGACGGTGATTCACCTGCAAGAGCGAATACTCTCGGAGCTTGAGCGCACGGGTGCGCGCGGCGTTCTGATAGACATCTCGCTATTAGAGATGGTCGATTCATTTATTGGCCGGATGCTTTCCGATATTGCGGCGATGGCGCGCATCATGGACGCGCGCACGGTCGTCGTCGGGATGCAGCCCGCCGTCGCCATCACGCTCGTCGAACTCGGTCTCGAACTCAAAGGCGTGGATACGGTCTTGAACGTGGACGAGGGATTCCGCTTGCTCCGTAGCGAGATTGAGACCGGGGACGAAGACGAAGAACAGGCTTACCGGGGGTTGAGCGCGGTTGGAAAGCAAGACAATCGCTCTTGAGAACGACCACGACATCGCGGTCGCGCGTAACGAAGTGCGCGCCATCGCCGCCGCGCTCGGATTCCGCATGATAGACCAAACACGACTCGCCACAGTCGCCTCCGAACTGGCGCGCAACATCGTCAAGTATGCCGGGCGCGGGCGCTTGATCGCGCAGCCGACGGAAGACCCGAACGGGCGACAAGCCCTACGCCTGATCTTTGAAGATCAAGGCCCAGGCATCCCCAACATCGAAGCAGCCATGCGCGACGGATTTTCAACCGGGCGTGGACTGGGCAAAGGCTTGCCCGGCTCAAAGCGCCTCGTCGACGAATTCAAGATTGAGTCCGAAATCGGCCAAGGCACGCGCGTCACCGTCTTAAGATGGAAAGCGTAAGACAGTCTGGAGTCTGGAGTCTGGAGTCAAAAGAAAGAGAAACGCTTTTGACCAGTTGACTTCAGACTCCAGACTCCAGACTTAATGAAAACAATTCACTCCATTGAAATCAAAGACGAAGCCGAGGTTGGCACGGCGCGGCGGGCTGTGCATAGCTTTGCGAGCCGTCTTGGTTTCGCTGAGACGGAGTTGGCGCAACTGGACATCGTCGTGCAGGAAATTGGGACGAACGCCGCGCGCTATGCGACCAACGGCGGCTGGCTTCACTATACGACGACGCTTGGAGAAGCTGTTGGCATCGAGCTTGTCTACTGGGACACAGGCCCCGGCATCTACGATCTGGACCGCGCCATTCGTGACGGTGTCTCCACGAGCGGGAGTCTCGGCGCAGGACTCGGAGCGATTCGCCGCCTGATGGACGAGTTCGATGTTTACTCGACCTTAAGGACGACTTCGCGGCTCTCTCTCGGTCAGCGTCGCACCTTTCATGGCACGGCGCTGGTCGCGCGTAAATGGCTGAACAAGGAGAATGACGAAACGCGGGACAGCGCTGAGGCGAGACGCTATGGCGTCTGGAGTCGCCCGCATCCGGGCGAGGAAGCTAACGGCGATGCTTATTTCATTCGTGAGCGAGGCGGGCGCACACTTCTGGCCGTGATAGACGGACTCGGACATGGGGTGGGCGCGCAGGAAGCGGCGGACGTAGCCGTTGACCAGCTTGAAGAGTGGACTGGCGAATCGCTCGAAGAAGTTTTGCCCGCGCTTCACAATGCTCTGCGCTCGACGCGCGGCGCTGTCATCGGTGCGGCGATTATTGACAAGACGAGCGGACGCTTTCACTATGCGGGTGTCGGCAACGTGATGGTGCGCGTTTACAATGCGCCCGAACATGCCTCTCCCCTTTCGGCCAACGGCACGCTCGGCGCGCGGCTCGGCCAGTTGCGTGTCTGGACATACGCCTGGGGCGCGGGCGCGACTCTCATCATGGCCAGCGACGGAGTGAGCGCATCATGGGACATAGAGTCTTACCCCGGACTCCTCAGGCACAGCCCCCAGCTTCTGGCCGGAATCATCATGCGCGACTATGGCCGCGACACTGACGACGCGACCGTGCTTGTGGCAAGATAAAGAAGTGATAGGTGATGGGTGATAGGTAATAAGAGAAACGCTCTTACCTATCACCTATCACCTATCACCTATCACCTATGAAGGACATTGTTTCGACTCGTCTTGGAGATGTATATGTTCGCCGCGAGGGCGACATTGTGAAGGTGCGCGAGCGTGTGCGGCGGCTGGCGCGCGAGATGGGCTTTGATTCGACGACGCAGATTAAGGTGACGACGGCTGTGTCGGAAGTGACGCGCAACATTTACGAGTATGCGAAGTCGGGCGCAATTTCGCTGAGCTTAGCCGAGCGTGGGGCGGATTTCGGGTTGCAGGTCACGGCGCGCGACGATGGGCCGGGAATTGACGAAGCGACGCTACGCTCCATCATGCGCGGGCAATACCAATCGTCTTCGGGTCTGGGTGTCGGACTCTCAGGCACGCGAAAACTGATGGACGAGTTCGACATTCAAACCAAACCGAATGAGGGCACGCGCGTCACGCTCGTCAAGTGGATGCCGCGCGGTCTGGCCGATGATGTCAAGAACCGCGTTGAGGAGTTGCGGGCGCATCTGGGCGAAGATGTCGAAGACTCTGTGGTCGAAGAGCTTCAACAGCAGAACCGCGATTTCGTCAAGATTCTCAGCGAGCTTGAAGACAAGCGCACGCAACTGGAAGAACTCAACCAGCAGCTTAACGAAACCAATCACGAATTGAACGAAGCCAACTCCAAGCTGCGCGAACTGGCCGAGATGAAGGAAGAGTTTCTCGCGCTGACGACGCATGATTTACGTTCTCCCTTAACCGTCATCAGCGGCGTCATCAGCTTCTTCACCTCAGGCCGACTGGGTGAGCTTTCGCCCGAACAGAAGAACATGGTCACGATGATGGAGCGCAACACGCAGAATTTAATTGAACTGGTCAACGATCTGCTGGATGCCTCCAAGCTCGAATCGGGCACGATGCGCCTTGATAAAATTTCGTTTGACCTGCGCGAGGTGATAAACGAGCTACGCGAGACAATGTTGCTGCCGCTGGCGAAAGAGAAAGAGATCAAGCTGGTCGAAACATTTCCGGCGGAGCTACCGTCCATCGTCGCAGACCGCGCCAAGCTGCGCCGCATTCTGCTTAACCTTCTTTCCAACGCCTTGAAGTTCACGGGCAAGGGCGGGCGCGTTGAGATTAGCGCAGAGAGAGTAGATGAGCGCGTCCGCGTTTCAGTCTCCGACACGGGCGTCGGCATTGCGCCCGAAGACGTTGACCGTCTCTTCGACAAATACGAGCAGACGCGCAGCCGCGCCACACGCGGCGAGAAAGGCACAGGACTCGGACTCTACATCACCAAGCAACTCGTAGAGCTTCACGGCAGCGAAATCACCGTCAACTCAGAATTAGGCAAAGGCTCTACGTTCTCTTTCACACTACCGATAAAGCAGTGATAGGTGATGGGTGATAGGTAATAAGTAAAAGCAGTTTCCTATCACCCATCACTTATCACCTATCACCTATCACTTTCCTTATGCATTATCACTTAATCGGAATCTGCGGAACGGCGATGGCTTCGCTCGCCGGGATGCTTCAGGCGCGCGGGCACAGGGTCACAGGGTCGGACGAACATGTCTATCCGCCTATGTCCACGATGCTTGAATCTCTCGGCATTCCTGTCATGCAGGGTTATGACGCGGCGCATCTCACGCCTGCGCCCGATTGCGTTATCGTCGGCAACGCTATCCCGCGCGGCAACCAGGAAGTCGAAGAGACGCTGAACCGCAAGCTGCTCTATCGCTCGCAGGCCGAGACGGTCAAGGAAGAATTCATACGCGGACGCCGTTCGCTCGTCGTTGCCGGAACGCACGGCAAGACGACGACGACGAGCATCGCTGCGTGGGTCATGGCTCAGGGCGGACTCGACCCGACGTTCCTTGTCGGTGGCGTCGTGCAGAATTTCGATGTCAGCTTTCGCGTGACAGAGAGCGAGCATGTCATCATCGAAGGCGACGAATACGACACGGCCTACTTCGATAAAGGCCCGAAGTTCATGCACTACCTGCCGGAGTTGGCGATTGTGGGCAACATCGAGTTCGATCACGCGGACATCTATAAAGACCTCGACGCGGTGAAGCTCGCTTTCCGCCGTTTGATGAATCTCGTGCCCGGCAATGGCCGCCTGATAGCCGGATGGGACAGCTTACATGTGCGCGAGGTGGTCGCGGAGATGGGACAAAAGCTCCACACACGCCTCGAAACTTTCGGAACAACAGATGACGCGACGTGGCAGGCGCGCGAGATTGACTACTCGGGAGAGTTGGCGCGCTTTCGTGTCTTCCGTGAGAATAGCGCGTGGGCCGAGTTTGAGACGCCGCTGATTGGCGACTTCAATATTCGCAACTGTCTCGCCGTCATCATCGCGGCGGACGCCTGGGGAATCGAGCGCGAATCAATCCGCGAGGCGCTGCGGACATTCAAGAGCGTGCGCCGTCGCATGCAGGTGCGGGGCGAGGAGCGCGGCGTCACAGTGATTGACGACTTCGCGCATCATCCGACCGCCGTGCGCGAAACGCTTGCGGCACTTCGCACCAAGTACAAAGACCGCCGCCTCGTCGCCGTCTTCGAGCCACGCTCATGGTCTTCGCGCCTCGCAGTCTTTCAGGAAGATTACGCGCACGCTTTCCAACCGGCTGATTACGTCATCATCGCCAGCGTTTTCGACAGCGGCAAAGCCACCGAAAAAGGGCGCGTGCTTGATACCAACAAGCTGATCGAAGACATCAGCGCGCAGGACAAACCCGCCTTTCAAATCGAAGGTGCAGACGACATCGTGCGCCATCTCACGCCGCAACTACGCGCCGGTGATGTCGTCGCCATCATGTCCAACGGCGGCTTCGGCGGCATCCATGACAAGCTGCTTCAGGCAATCAGGGAAAAACAGTAGTCAGTGGTCAGTGGTCGGTGGTCAGTTAAAGACAAAGGCAAGTTTTTAAGTCCCGTCAGGGACGAAGAGAATCTGTAACTTCCAACCAGTTTCTCAGCTTTAACTGGCCACGGGCCACCGACCACTGACCACTGCTTTTTTTAGTTGAAAACATTGACTTTTTTTTCGCACAGGACTATTGTTCCGCCGTTCTCATATAGATGGTTGAATTCTCACGAGCAACCTTCCCTCGCTAACTCGCCGGATACAGCCATAGGCTCAGTTAGAGCGATTCTCTGAACGGATTCCTGTCAATCTCAAAGCAGATTCAACTCTCCGTTACAGAGTCATTGAAGCGTCGGCGCGAAACGCCGAGCACCCGCATAAGAGGAGTAAATCATGGCTACCAAATCCAAAGCGCCAACACCACCCAAAGAACCGGCAGCCTCGAAAACCAGGAAACTGACAGAGATAGTCGGCGAGAGCACAGCCTTCGAGCCGCGCACGACCGAAACACCCGACATCGAACTGGTGGGGAGAATCAGAAAATCAGAAGATGGCGGGAATTTGATTCTGCTGATGCCTTCCGACACACCCGGAATCGAACACGCGGTCGAGATTAAATCCGCAGACGTGACCGGGCATCAACAAATCTTTGAGGACACTTCGGGAGAGAGCAGCTACAGCGTCAGACTGTCGCCGAGCGCGACGGTCAAGATGGTGATTCCAGCCGCAGCACTGCTCAAACCGCCCAAGCAGTTCGATCCCAAGCAGTTCGATCCCAAGCAGTTTGACCCAAAGGCGGCGGACCCCAAGCAATTAGAGCCGAAGGGCTTTGATCCAAAGCAATTTGACCCGAAGCAGTTTGACCCGAAGCTAAGCGATCCGAAGCGTCTGGAGCCGAAGGGCTTCGACCCCAAGCAATTCGAGCCAAAGCAGTTTGAGCCGAAACACTTCGAGCCGAAACACTTCGAGCCGAAAGGATTTGAACCGAAGCAGTTTGAGCCTAAGGGTTTCGAGCCAAAGAGCTTTGAGCCGAAAGGTTTCGAGCCGAAGGGGTTTGACCCAAAGGGAGACCCCGGCCCAGGGCCGATTGAACAGTTTGCTCAGCAGGATGCGGGTGCGCTCGATGCGCCCAAACCGGTTGACCCCAAACAGATCGACCCCAAACAGGCCGATCCGAAGTTCGACCCGAAGCGTGATCCCAAGTATGACCCGAAATCCTGGGACCCGAAGATTACGGACCCCAAGCGTCCAGACCCGAAATTCGATCCCAAGCGCGATCCCAAATACGATCCGAAGCCTAACGATCCGAAGTACGATCCCAAGTATGACCCGAAGGGCAACGATCCCAAGTACACGGATCCGAAATACGATCCGAAGGGCCATGACCCCAAATATGCGGATCCGAAATACGACCCTAAAGGTAACGACCCGAAGTACAGGGACCCGAAGTTCGATCCGAAGTATGATCCGAAGGGCTTCGAGGGTAAGGATGCTGACCCCGGAACCGGACCGCAGGGACCTTTCATCCTGAGCACGGATTGGCCGTATTAAAACACTTGGCGGATTCACAGAAAACATGATCCTAATCTGCGCCAAGGAAGATGACGCACATACGGTCAAGGTCGCCTCGATTCTGAAGGGTCGATACTCGGAGGAGATTTTCATCTTCGATACATCGACCTTTCCGACCTCTGCATCTCTGACCGGAAGCTTCGGCAATGGAGCGATGGACTTGTTGCTGGCACAGGACGGTCGGCGCATCCATTTGCAGGACATTAAGAGCTTCTGGTGGCGACGGCCTCAACCGATGGCGATAGACCCTCGCATCGAAGACCAGAATGCGCGCAGCTTTGCGTTTCAGGAATGTGTCAGCGCGTTGTACGGCATTCTCGAATGTTGTGAAACCCTCTGGGTTAACGACATGCACTGCGATACCGCCGCCGAATACAAAGCGCTCCAGCTCAAGGTGGCCAAAGAAGAAGGCTTCCACATTCCCGAGACGTTAATCACAAACTCGCCGGAAGAGCTATTGAAGTTCTGGGAACAGCACAACCGCGAGGTGATTTACAAAGCCTTCAATCAACGCGCTCTGGTCTGGCGTCCCACACGGGTGCTGCGAGAAGAAGACCTCGCCATGTTGCATACGTTGCGGCACGCGCCCGTGATTTTCCAGTCGCTCGTGCCGGGCATCCGGGACGTGCGCGTGACCGTCATCGGCGAGAGGATTTTCGCCACCGAGTTCGACATAGAGCAACTGGGTGATGTTGACTATCGAATGAGGATGATGGAAATCCCCTGCCGGACGCACGATCTGCCGCCTGAGTTGGAAACAAAAATCCTCTCGTTTATGTCCACCCTCGGGCTTGAATTTGGCGGCATTGATTTTCGAGTGACGCCGGATGGCGAGTACATCTTTTTTGAAATCAACCCGGATGGGGAGTTCATGTATCTGGAAGACAGGACGGGCCAGCCGCTTGCCGAGGCGATGGCAACCCACTTAAGCGCGGGCAAACCATCGCGCCCAAAGCGAAAGCCTGTCCGTTAGCAAGTAAGAATTGGAGGTTCGGCATGACCAGAGTTTTGCTAGTCAACATGCCATTCGCCGCGCTCGATACTCCCTCACTTGCCTTAGGGCTGTTCAAGAGTCGGCTGCGGCAGGACGGAATTCCCTGCGACGTTCAAAATTTTAATTTCACCTTTGCGGAGATCGTCGGGCAGGAGAACTACGAGTTCATGCTCCGCCTGTCAGGAATCCTCGGAGGTGAGCAACTGTTTGCGAGAGCCGTCTTCGGAGATGCGCTGCCGCCCGACGAGGAATACTACCGCGAGGCGCTCGCGACTAACTCCGCCACTCCCGATACAATTTCGCGGCTGGAGCGACTGAGAAGCTCCGTGCCGACCTTCCTGCAATATTGTCTCGACACCACGCCCTGGCAGAATTACGACATCATCGGCTTCACTTCCCTGTTCGAGCAGAATCTGGCGAGCCTGGCGATGGCGCGGCTGGTCAAAGAGCGATATCCAGAAAAGATTATTGTCTTCGGCGGCGCAAACTGTGAAGACATCATGGGACTCACGCTCCATCGCTGTTTCCCATTCGTGGATTTTGTTTGCGCGGGCGAAGCTGATGATTCCTTCCCGGAACTCGTCAAACGCCTGAAGTACCACCATCCGGTGAAGGGGCTGCCGGGGCTGGTTCACAGGGAGAATGGAAAGTCAGTCTACGCAGGGCCAGCCCGTGTCATCGAAGACCTCGACGTTCTGCCCGTTCCTGACTACGACGACTACTTCGACCGTCTACGGGTCAGTCCGTTACGCAACGGGATCGGGCCGTCGCTGCTGGTGGAAAGCGCCAGAGGTTGCTGGTGGGGTGAGAAATCGCACTGCACTTTTTGCGGGCTGAACGGCCTGACGATGGCCTTCCGCGCCAAAACGGTTGACCGCACCATCGAAGAGATTAGCGACTTGATGGAACGCTACCCGGCCCGCATCGTTCGTTTCGTAGATAACATTCTCGCTCCGAGCTATTTCAGGGATTTGCTGCCGGAGATTGCCCGGCAGGGGTTGAAAGCCAACTACATCTGCGAAGTAAAATCTAATCTGAAGAAAAACCAGATCAAGGTGCTGGCCGAAGCCGGGGTGACGGTGCAGGCCGGAATCGAGAATCTCAGCACACACGTTCTGGACCTCATGGCCAAGGGCAGCAATACCCTGATGAACATCCAGACGCTCAAGTGGTGTAAGCAATACGGCGTGCTGGCTGACTGGAATCTGCTCTACGGCTTCCCCGGCGAAGTGCCGGAAGATTACGAGCAGAATCTGGATTTGGTCAAGATGATCTCGCATCTTGACCCACCGGCTGGCTGCGGCCCGATTCGCCTTGATCGTTTCAGCCCTAACTACAACCGTGCCGGTGAGAAGGGACTGACCAACGTCAGGCCGTTCAAGTTCTATAAATACTGCTACGCTCTCGACGACCGGACGCTGTCGGATTTAATCTACTATTTTGATTTCGACTACAAAGAGGAGATTGACGACGGCGGCTACATTCCTTCTCTGGAAGAAACGGTCATCCGCTGGAAAAACAGGAGGGATAGTCTCTACGTCGAACGGCTGAACAGTGGTCTGGTCATCCGCGATAGCCGCCCCGTCGCCACCTATCCTGAGTGGAGCGTGACGGGAATAGCGGCGCGGATTTACGAGTATTGCGACCGGGCGCAAACTCTCGCTCGGATAGTGGAGGTGATGAAAGAGTCAGGCGGGGAAGATGTCACAGAGGAACAGGTCTCACGCATTCTGGACGATTTTATTAGCAGAAAGCTGATGGTGCAGGAAGGCAACAGATACCTCAGTCTGGCCGTGATGACCTACACGGCCGACTTCGAGCGGCAGGAAAGCGAGCGCGTCGAAGCGAGGGCCAGCAGGAAAATCGAAGCCTTGCCCCAGTTGGTACAGCTCCAACCGATGATGGCGCGTTAAGAAGCTGGTTAAAAAGTCTCGCGTTCATAGTCACACTTTCACAAAACAATCGTAACTTTGGCGAAGCCTGCGGAGAGTAAAGGTTGCTGATGAAAAAGGCGACCGGAGGCCGAGGCACGTTGAAGGAAGTTTCGCTATTCGAGGAAGCTCTGAAAATTGCCAGGACTGCTCAGGTGGAAGACCTGGGAACGATTCCAACTATCTCGCGCCGCGATTTTGAAGAACGCCAGACTTTCCTCTTCCGCTCGAAAGTTCCCTGCCTTGAATACGCCAGCCTGATGATCGAAAACGCGCTGCTCTTGAGGACGAACCGGACGGGGAGAGTTTACGTCGGCTTTGAGAAACTCTCGCGGATGGAACCGGTCGCGGAGCGTTACCTGCGGATCGCAGACATCTCCGAGCGGGTGTACGTTTTCGGCGAAGCCGATTGGAAGCCCCCGCGTCACCCGAACATCAAGCTGATAAAATTACCCGGCGGCATCAAGATCGCGCGCGAGTGGTTTGTGATTGTTGACTCTTCGACGCAGCGCGTGGCTCTCATCGGTTCGGACGAGGATGGCTTCGGCGTGCCTGTGCTGGAAGAGCGCAACTTTCGCGCTTTCAAATCAAGCGATTCTGCGATTGTCACACGATTGGCGGCGATTGCCGACGGATTGATTGATTCTTCCCTGTCAGCTTGAAGCCGGGATTTCTATTTCGCGGGCGCGGGTTGCTTCTCTTCCTCGTCAGGCAATTCTACCAGCAGCGGCTCTGACTTTTTCGCCGCCTTCAACACACCATCAAGACCTCCGGGCACGGTTTCGACTCTCGCCGCAAGAACCTTGCGGATGCGTTTCGGCAACAGACGCGGCGCTAAGCCTGCCATTGCTTTGGCCAGTTGAACCACGTCACCTCCACCGCGCCAGTGCTCACGAACCACCCTGTCATCCGTTCGACTAACGAGCCGCAAGAGCGTCAGCGAAATCAGATAGCCGTCGTCAATCTGCCCGACGAACGGCAATATATCGGGAATAAAATCCAGCGGCATCAAGGCATAGATGATTGCTCCGGCAAAGAGCGCCTTCTCCGCGACGGGCACGCGCCCATCCATCAGCAGACGCCCGCAGAGCGCCACCATGTTCGGCAGGAACATCAACAGATTCTTCATTCGTCGCTTTGCTTCAAGCCGCGCCATCTTCTTTATTTTCCTCTTCCCAAGACGGTGTGTAATTATCCTTTGACCGTTTAATGAAAGTGTTTGAGTGGTTCTACGCTTACGAACCTTATGGAGTCAAGTGAGCGAATGTTCAGTTTATCCATTTACGTTTATTAATTAATGTTTTGTATAATCTTTGTTATGAATAAACGTGCTAAAAAACGAATGAAGGAAGCCATCAAGAAGGACATCACCGAGCGGTCGGAGAATCGTCAGGAGCAGGGACATTCTTCTCCCACAAAGAAAATGCCGGAGAGTCGTGGCTTTACGGTGAGACCGGATAAGAAGCGCGGCTAGTGGAAGGAATCAAGCAGCCGCCGCTTGAAGCGCATTGCCAATAATCAGGGGCAGGTTTTCTATTTCCGGCTTCATCACAAAGCCCTGTGTGTCGCAATCGGAATCCGCCATGACCCGCTCACGGATATCCCCCGCGTAGAAAACAATCGGCGTCAGTGCATCAATCTCACGAAGCTTCTCACACAAATCCTTGCCGTCTCCATCGGCCAATCTGCTATCGAGCAAGTAGAGGTCAAAGGATTCACTTCTGGCTAACTTCAAGCCTTCACTGACGCTGTGGGTTGCGGTAACTTCATAGCCGAGCGTGCCGAGCCATGTAATAACCAGAAAGCAGGTATCCTCATGGTCGTCAACGAACAGGATGCGAGGCTTTAATTTTGGCATGGTGAATTCCTAAAGGTGAAGGATAGTTCCGTGGCAACTTCACAGTAGAGTAATCCCTATTAAATAGCAACTGCATTGGGAGTATGGCCGACCGGCTTGTCCTCTCGTGGCAGGTCAGTTAGACTCCGCAAACAGATAAAACGCTCTACCTGAAACTGACCACTGACCATTGACGGCTGACCACTGTTTTATGATTCTCGAACGCTTGCGCCAGCGCGCTGCCGCCGATTTACAACATATCGTCTTGCCCGAAGGCGACGACCCGCGCACCGTCGTGGCCGCTGCGATGTGCGCGCAGCAAAAATTAGCGCGCATCACCCTGCTCGGCAATGAAGAGAAGATTCGTAGTGCGGCGCAAAGCGCAGGCGCGAACCTCGGCGGCGTCGAAGTGATAGATCATCGCAAGGCTTCCGACTTCGAGAAGATGGCGGACTTCTATCACGAACTTCGCAAGGCCAAAGGCGTGATGCCGGACGAGGCGCGCATCGCGCTGGCCGACCCGCTCTATTACGGCAACTTGATGGTCAGAATGGGACGCGCTGACGGCTCGGTCGCGGGCGCGACAAATACGACCGCGCACACGGTTCGCGTCGCGCTTCACTGCATCGGCGTGCGCGCGGGCTTTAAGCTCGTCTCCAGTTTCTTCGTGATGGCGCTCAAGGATGAAAAGTTCGGGCATGAAGGCGCGTTGATCTACGCAGACTGCGGCGTCGTCATAGAGCCTTCGGCGGCTGAACTGGCGGAGATTGCCATCGCTTCCGCCGAATCCTGCCGCGCGCTGCTCGACACCGTTCCGCGCGTGGCGATGCTTTCGTTCTCAACCAAGGGCAGCGCGAAGCACAAACTCATCGACAAGGTAGTTGAAGCGACAAAGACCGTTCGCGCGCGCGCGCCCGAGTTGGAAGTAGACGGCGAGTTGCAGGCCGATGCCGCGTTGCTTGAATCAGTCGCGCAGTCGAAAGCTCCCGGCTCAACCGTTGCGGGCCGCGCCAACGTGCTCATCTTCCCGGACCTGCAAGCTGGCAATATCGCCTACAAGCTCACCGAACGCCTGGCGGGCGCGACCGCTATCGGCCCTATCCTGCAAGGATTGGACAAACCCGCCAACGATCTCTCGCGCGGCTGCAAAGCCGAAGACATTGTTGACGCCGTTGCGATTACAGCCGTGCAGGCGCAGGCGCGCAAACTCGGTTGATAATAAAATCCCCGGCGGGCAACTCGCCGAACGCTCTCCCGGCATCAAATGTGAGCCAATCACAAAGTTTTCCGCTTTCCAGTGGAGGTTCGCACATGGCTTTACGCCGCCTATTTATACTTCTCATCGCATTAGCATTTATCTTAGCCGCCGCGCCGCGCCTGCAAGCGCAGCAGACACGCCCGACGCCCACACCTTCAACACAAGAGACGCCGCGCGAAGATCAAGAGCCCATCAAAGTTTTCACGGAAGAAGTGCGCCTGCCCATCGTGGCTTTCGACGATTACGGCTACTTCGATCCGACGCTTGAGCTAGGCGATGTTCTCGTCATCGAAGACGGCGTGCAGCAGGAGGTCAGGAGCATTCGTCACATTCCGGCGAGCGTTCTTTTCGTGCTGGACGTTGATAACCAGATCACGGTCGGCAAAAGAACGGAGACGACGCGCGCCGTCACCAATCGCCTCGTCTCGCACTTGCGTAAGGGTGACGAAGTGGCGGTGCTTCAGTTCGGGACAGGCGTGCAGGTCTTGCAGAACTGGACAGCGGAGACAGAGCTGCTGCCAACGATTCTCAAAACCAAGCTGTACGGCGGCAAGCGCGGGCGAATCTCAGAGGCGCTCATCGCAGCATCAGCAATGTTGAAAGACAAGCCCGCAGGCAGCCGCCACGTAGTCTTGATTACCGATGGGATAGAAACTCCGGGTGGCCGTGTGGCTTATGCGGATGCGGTCAAACAGTTGCTCGCGGCGCAGGCCACCGTTCATGTCATCAGCTACACGGGGCTGGTCCGCGAAGCCATTGCCAAACGATACCAGAAAAGTGTTTTCTCACGCGGCGACGGCAAGCAGGGGAATCAAACTGTGGGACAGATGGACCCGACCATGTCTGACGGCAGCATCAATCGCACTCCTTCTTTCAAGCTGATGACGATTGACACGGATCGCGCGATGCGGCGCTGGTATAAAAAGTATGCGGAAGGAACGAAGGCTAACGAGCAGCGGCTGGTCTCACTGGCGGAAGAGACCGGCGGGCAACTGTTGCTGCCGGAGACTGCGGAAGATTTTCTGAAGCAGGCCGACGTGGTGGCGCGCGACATCGGCGCGCAGTACGTCGTCACCTACACGCCGAAGCGCCCGCTCACCACAGCCAAAGCGGGCGAGTATCGCAAGATAGAAGTTGCTCCACGCAGAACCGGAGTAAGGCTTAGAACTCGTCGCGGCTACATTGCAAAGCAGTAAAAGCTCGTAAATCGTAAATCGTGAATCGTAAATAGAAAAACGTTTCTTTCCATTTACGATTCACGATTTACGATTTACGAACTCTCGCCTTATGACGCAAGAGCAACTAAGTCCGGTTCCGGCACGTTGATGAGTTGACGTTGGGCCGAAGCTCTTTCCTGTTTCTTCATCACGGAGAGACGGCGCGATTCTTCCCAATCTTCTGGCGGAACACGATGGAAGGCGGCGACGACCTGCGGATCAAACTGGCGGCCAGCCCATGATTCTAATTCCTCTGCCGCCGCTTCGTAAGAACGTCCCCGGCGATACACGCGATCTGAGATGATCGCGTCGAAGGCATCGGCGACAGCGAAGATGCGTGCGTTCAAGTCAATCTCAGAACCTTTTAGTCCGAGCGGATAGCCCGACCCGTCCCAACGCTCGTGGTGCTGCGCGACGACCCGCGCCGCTCCTTCCAGAAATTCTATCTCGCGCAGGATGGCTTGCCCGTGCAGCGGATGCTCGCGCATCTTCGCCCACTCCGCTTCGTCCAGCTTCGCGGGCTTCCTGAGAATCGCATCCGGCACGCCGATCTTCCCTATGTCGTGCAGCAGCGAGCCGAACTCCAGAGCAGTCATCTGCGCTTTATCCAGTCCAAGCTCGCGCCCCAGTCGCAGGCTGAAGTTGACGACGCGCTCCGAGTGGCCGTGAGTTTCCGCGTCTCTCGTTTCCAGCGCGGCTGTCAGCGCCTTGAGCGTCGAACGATACGCGTCTTCGAGCGAGAGCAGGGCTTGATCCAGCTCAAAGGTGCGCTGCTCGACCAAATCTTCGAGATGGTTTTCGTAGCGGCGCTTGGCCTCGCGCAATTCGTAATGCTCAAGCGCGCGCTTGACGGCTGCTTCCACCTGACGCAGGTCAAACGGCTTCATGATGTAATCGAATGCGCCGAGGCGCAGGGCTTCGATGGCGCTTTCGATAGTCTGCATTCCGCTAATCATCAGGACGACGGTTTCGGGAGAGAGAGAGACGACATGCGGAATCATCTCCAGCCCGCTCATCCCGCTCATCGTGATGTCGCTGATAACGAGATCGAATTTCTCCGTAGAGAGCAGTTCAAGCGCCTCTTCAGCCGAGGAAACAGCCGCGCAGTGGTAATCGGAATTCAGCAGGTCACACAGGATTTCCCTGATTTCCGGCTCGTCGTCAACGATCAGCACACACGCACGACCGCCGCACCTTGCTTCAAGCATAAATTAAATCCACCTAATTTTAAGTGATACGAGAGGTCGCCTGCGAAACAGATTCCTCTCAAACAGTAAGGGTAAACACTCCGGGAGAGTGGGGCCGGGCGCTTTCTGTGAACTCTAAGCGCCCAATGAAGGGCGCAAACATTCTACAATTATCCGGCTTTCGCTGGCAATAAAGATTTTCTGCCAGTTTCGCAAACAGGGGCGGCGGCCTCCAATGGCGGTTGACGACCCGTGCGGCTGCCTACTATGATGGCCTGACGACGTGCCGGAGTGGCGGAATGGCAGACGCGACGGACTCAAAATCCGTTGTCCGCAAGGGCGTGTGGGTTCAAGTCCCTCCTCCGGTATTCAATAAATCCGGGGTTTTCTTCAAGGAAAATCCTTTGAGCCAGTGCTCGATAATATCAGTCGAGTTTTAAGAATTTCGCAAACAGATTCAAAATCTGGCGAAATTCACTCCTCATGGGGTTTTTAAGAATCCCCCTTCCGGCAGACAAACGCTGCTGAAAGAAACCTTTGGCCATTCCTGGTTTTTCCATCGGGTTTGATCTTTTTCCATCGCAATTTGCGCGTTAGTTAATGAAGGCAATCATCAACAGCTTTCCTCGCTCGACCAATCAATTCTTGACAGATTTTGAAGGAGGTTCCCCACCATGTTTGCACAAAAGGCGTTGCGCAGGGCGCTCATTCTCACCATCGTTCTCGCGGCTGGCTTTTCTTCGCAGGTTTTCGCCCAGCAAAAGAAAGGCGTAGCCCCCGTACAGACGGGGAAACCCGTGGCGTGGCGCGACCCCGGCGACATCGCCTCGCTCAATCTGCTTCACGGCCCAGGCTCAGAGCAGATGGCTCCCCAGGCGCCGTTCACCTTCGTCTCGGAGAGTAAGCTGGGCGCATCGCCCAAGTTTAAGGTTAAGGACGCGCGCGGCGTCACTTGGTCGGTGAAGATGGGGCCGGAGGCGCAGGCCGAAACCGTCGCCACCCGGCTGGTCTGGGCGATGGGCTACTTCGCCGACGAGGCTTACCACTTCGACCGCGTTGAAATCCAGAACCTGCCCCGGCTGGCGCGCGGAGGGGAATTCCAGAATGGCAAGACAGTACGTGACGTGCGGATGGAGCCGAGGCGCGCGGAAGTTAAACGCGGCGCGATCTGGGATTGGCTGGAAAATCCGTTTGTCGGGCAGCGCGAGTTCAACGGCCTGAAAGTCCTGATGGTGCTCGTCGCCAACTACGACACACGCCTCGACAACAACCAGATTTACACTGTGAAGAACGCGGACACCGGCGAACTCGAAGCACGCTACGTCGTCACGGACATCGGCGCGACGCTCGGCAAGGTGGGTGGCTTAGGCGGCAAGCGCTCGAAGAACGTACTGGAAGACTTCCGCTCAAGCAAGTTTATCGAGAGTGTCGAGGGCGGCATCGTCAACTTCGATTACCACACGAAGCCGAAGGGCGCGGGCGGTTTCGCCTCGATGTTCAACCCCGGCTACGGCAAGCGTCAGGCTAACAAAGAGAAGGCCATGCGCAGTCTTCCCCTGGAGGATGTACGCTGGATCGGCGGGCGTCTCGCGCTCTTAAGCGACGAGCAGCTACGCGATGCCTTCCGCGCAGCCCACTACGACAACAACACGATGGAAGGCTACGTCTCGATTTTACGCGAGCGCATTAAACGGCTCACGCAACTGCCTTCCGTTGCGCCAGTTGCTACAAGTCAGAAGTAAGGAAAGCAAAGGAACCGCTAAATGACAAAGCAGAGCAATCTGGCGACGGTGAGAATTCGCCTGTGGCTCGTCGCCGTAGCCGCTATGCTTGCGCTCGCAGGCATGGCGGCTTCGGTCACGCAGACGAAAACTTCCACCGTCGGCATCGAAAACTTCGGCAAGGTGAACGACAATTATTATCGCGGCTCGCAGCCCGACGCCAATGGGTTCGCTGAACTAAAGCGGCTCGGCATCAAGACGGTGATAGATTTACGCAAGGACAGTGTGCGCGAAGCGCCGGAGTGGGCGCGCGCCGCTGGCATGGAGTATTTCAACATCCCCTTGAAAGCCAACACTCCGGCAACGGAAGAACAGACCGAGTATTTTCTAAAACTGGTCAACGATCCCAATAACTGGCCTGTCTACGTTCACTGCAAGGGCGGGCGGCATCGCACGGGCGCTTTGACGGGCATCTACCGGATCACGCATGACGGCTGGACGGCTGATCAGGTCTACAAAGAGATGAAGCAGTACGATTTTGAGCACGGCTTCTTCGGCGGCCCGACAGCGCAGAAGAAGTTTGTCTATTCATTCTACGACCGGCACAGCAGCAACGGTGGAGGCCGCAGGTGAGACTGTAAGGGAAGTCCGTGAAAGCCCCGCAGGGGCGAAATGCAATAGCCCAGGGCGTCAGCCCTTGGGTCTGGACATAGATAACTTGATGAAGCCCTGAAGGGGCGGAATAAGTACGACATCAATATTCCGCCCCTTCAGGGCTTCATGAATAAACTAGAATCTGTCTCACTGTGGCGTTGCCACAGGCTGTTAAATTTCGCTCCTTCGGAGCTTTTCTAACTGCTGCTTAGTAGCGCCTTGCGGAACGACGACGCTTACGAATCCCATAAGTGTAGACAGCCGCGCCGCCGCCGCCGATGAGCGCCCCAATCGCCGCGCCCTTCTTGCCGCCTGCGATTCCACCGATAATCGCGCCGCCGACACCACCGCCCGCAGTTGTTAGCTTATCCCGGTGCTTCTGCCAGAAGCTACGACCATGCTTATGTCCATCGCCAACACAAGCGCGGTGCGTATGCGTGACGTTACCGTGTCTGTGCCGTAAGTTGCCGCATTGCTGCGCCTGCGCCGTCATTGGCACAATGGCGACGAGCATGGTCAACATAACGAGACCTGCGAAAAATCTCTTCATTTTGCACACTCCCTTTCAAGTTACTCGATTCACGGGAGAGATAATTGTGAATTTGGGGTATAGTATAGAGTTAAACGAACAAGAATGAAAGCCAGTCAAACCGCCACCGGCGCTCGGATGTGCGGATGCGACTGGTAGTTCACGAGTTCAAAATCCTCAAATTTATAATCAAGGATTGAATCCGGCTTTCGCTTGATGACGAGTTGGGGCAAAGGATGCGGTTCGCGGTTGAGTTGCAGCCTGACCTGCTCCATGTGATTTGAATAGATGTGGCAATCACCGCCCGTCCAGATAAAATCGCCCACGCCGAGATCGCACTGCTGGGCAATCATCGAGGTCAGAAGCGCGTAGCTCGTGATGTTATATGGCACGCCAAGAAAGCTGTCCGCCGATCTCTGGTACATCTGGCAAGAGAGCATTCCTTCGGCCACGTAGAACTGAAAAAGCAGGTGGCAGGGAGCCAAAGCCATCTGTTCTAATTCGCCCACGTTCCACGCCGAGACGATCAAGCGGCGGGAATCGGGATTTGATTTGATCTGCTCAATCAACTGGCCGAGTTGATCTATCACGCGCCCTTCGGTCGTCTCCCAACGCCTCCACTGTTTGCCGTAAACCGGCCCAAGATCGCCCTTCTCATCTGCCCATTCATTCCAAATACTGACGCCGTTATCCTTCAGATATTTGATATTCGTCTCACCACTGATGAACCACAAAAGCTCGTGAATGATCGAGCGGAGATGTAGCTTCTTGGTGGTGACGACGGGGAAGCCTTCTCTCAGGTTAAAACGCATCTGGTAGCCGAAGACGCTGATGGTTCCAGTTCCCGTTCGATCCTTTTTCTCGACGCCGTTGTTCAGAATAAACGTTAGATAATCCAGATACTGTTTCATTCTCTCTTGTCTCTACTGCCGAAGCTCGATTGGTAAAAGCGCTGCGGCGATGTTATATAGAACTTACGCAATAAAGAAAAGTTTCCGCCGGAAGCGGAGATTTAGCAAGCGCCGGGGGAAGGGGGCGCGCGTGACGTGAACCCGCGTCCGCTCGCTTAGAACAAGGATGAGTTGGCCCATCGGAACACAGGTTGATCAACAGGCACCGGACTTCACCTTGAAAGATGAGCAGGGCGAAGACTGGCGTCTTTCTGAAAAGCGCGGCCAGGTGGTGGTGATGCTCTTTTATCCGGGCGACGAGACGCCCGTTTGCACCAGGCAGATGTGCTCTGTGCGCGACCGCTGGAGCGATTACACGCAAACGGGCGCGGAGATCGTCGGCATCTCGACCGACACGGTGGAATCGCACCAGAAGTTTAGCCGGAATCACGAACTTCCCTTTCGCCTGCTGGCAGACCCTGAGAGCAAGGTGACGAGCCTTTACGGCGTGCGCTCATGGATACCGGGGCGTTCCGCCCGCGCCGTCATCGTGATAGATGCTCAGGGCATCGTGCGCTATCGGCAGGTGCAACCGCTTTCGCTCTTTCGCCCGAAGGATAATCAGGTCATCGAGGCGATTCGGACGGCGCAATCCGACAGCGCGGCTCGCGCGAGCGGGGCAGTGTTATAGTTTCATCAAAGGAGATTTTTATGTCAGACAAGATTAAGTGCGCGCGTTGCGGGCAGAAGCGGCCTGCGATTGGCTACGCGCCCATCCCGACGGAATTAGGACAAAAAATCGGCGCGGAATGTTGCCAGCCCTGCTGGGCCGAATGGCTGCAAAAGCAGTCGCAGATTATCAACCACTACGGCCTTGATCTTTCCAACCCGGACACGCACGGCTTTCTCTTAGATAACATGAAGGGCTTCTTCTACGGCGGCTCAACCGATCTCGCGCAGATAGATACGTCGAAGGAAGGCAGCGTCAAGTGGTAAGTGAAAGCCGTAAATCGTGAATCGTAAATCGTAAATAGAACAACCTGCTTTTCACCATTTACGATTTACGATTCAGGATTTACGGCTTTTCCACCTCTTTCCTCTCTCATTTCTCTTATCAGAAAATAGTTGAGCGCGGTTCGGATGACGGCGATTGCGCCGAGTTTGCCGATTTGATCCCAGCTTGGCGCAATGGCGGTTGAGAGGATGTCCGCGCCGAGTTGGAATTCGAGCGCGAGCGCCAGGAAACGCGCCAGCGTGAGCCGCACGCGGTTGAAGTTTTCGAGTTGCGGCGGGACAAGCGCGCGGAAGAATTGATACCCGGCGGCGATGATGCCAAGTCCGATGATTACCGCGCCGGTCGTTTCCACAATCAGCCGCAGCCATTGCACGGCATTGACGATTGAGCCTTCGATAGCTCCTTCGTGCGGGGCTTGAATGAGATTGTTTGCGCTCTCCAGCACGAAACCAAGCATGATGCGCTTAGATTAGAAGAGTATCTAATTTAATGCCAGAGAAAAAGAGAGAGCGCAGAGAGTTTGAGGCAGAATGAGATAGAGCCGAACTCAAATCTCATCCTGCGTCCAAACTCTCTGCGCCTCTGAAATCAGATGGCACTCAAGAAATAAGGTGTCAGTGGGTTGAATGCTGGGCGGTCTTCGCTGTCTTCGAGCGCTTCACAATTCTCTTGGCGACGCGCCTTTTAGTCTTTCTCTTGCTCGATGTCGTTGAGCCACCCGCGCCGTTGCCAGCGCCGTTTAAGGCAACCTTGGTCGGAGACGCACCAGCACCGTTGGCGAAGACTACGCCGGACGCGCCCAGGGAAAGGGCAAGGGATAAGGCAACGGTTTTGACTGCCTTCAGGAATGTGGATTTCATGGAAAAGCTCCTTCGTTAATGTTAAGGGGAAACGTAAATTTTTGAACTCACAGCAAAATTTTATCGCTGAAAGATGATGACAGGCGAGGCGCTCAAGGCGCGTATTGAAAGTCAGCCCTTCAAACTCTGGCCGTCAAATGGAAGCGTATGCCGAAGGCGGGCTTCAAGTCAACGTTACGACATGCGCTTCGTTAATCTCTCGCGCCGCGCGGTGGCCTGATTGAAATGCCCCCTGCATCCATCCCGGCCAACTGGACGCATGCTCGCCCGCGAAGTGGATACGGCCTTCCGCCCGCGCAATGTGCGGCAGAAGGTCTGACATCTGTCCCGGCTTAAACCATGCGTAAGCGCCGCGCGCCCATTCGTCTTCATCCCAGCAAACTGACGTGCCGCCTTCAAAGTTTTTGCGAATCTGCGGGTACACCTTCTCCACCTGATTGAGCGTAAAGCTCAGGCGCTCCCCTTCCTTCATCCCGGTCACGCGCCGCGCCTCGTCGCCCGTCATGTAAGCATCAAGGATGCCGCGCGTGCCGGGTTGATTGAGAGTCGAATTAACAATCGCCATCACGGGAAGGTCTGTGTAAGCGGAGATGCCAAGCCCCTCGCTGGCCCAGAATTCCCTTCTCGATTGCAGATAAACTCGCGCGGCGGAAGTGTACGGCAGTTCCCCGATGGCTCGCTGCTTCGCGGGCGAAAACGGTGGCGAGACTTCAATCTCTTTGAGGATGGAGAAAGGAATCGTGCAGACGAGATAATCGGCACTGATTGTTTCGGGAGCGCTTGATTGAAGATAAGTCACGCGCACGCCGCGCGCGTCATGGTCTATGTGGACGACCGTTGAGCCGTAGCGAATCTTTGAGTTGAGCCTTGCGGCCAGAGCCTTTGGCAGCAAATCTGTGCCACCCCTGATGGTGAACAACCGCCCGGAGTCGAGATTGAGCGCGGCCTCGCGCAGCACCATCAGCGCCGACACCCTGTCAACGCCGTCTCCCGTCAAATCGGCGTCGTTCAATCTGAGCAACCGCACCGCCTCATCAGACGCGCCCTGACTACGCAGAAACTCCGCGTAAGTCAGACGGTCATATTTCTTCAATCTTTCGGGCGGCCAATTCATTGATGCCGCATCACCCATCTCCTGCAAAACCGAGATGACGTACTTCTCCGTCATCCCGCCGAGTCCCAATCTCTTCTCTTCCGGCGATAAGGCGAGAGGCCAGTCGATCTCGCGCCCACCATTCGGATTGATCCGCTTGCCGCGAAGATAGTAAACGGGCAGGCGCTGACGCGTGGGAACAGGAACGAGCGGGAGGCGAAAGAGCCGGACGTATTGCATCGTCAGGTCGTGAGATTCGGGGATAAACATCGCACCGGCCTCTGCGTGCAGGCCGTCTGCGAATGGCTCGCGCAAGGTGTGGACGCGGCCACCGGCGCGCGTACGGGCTTCGAGAATCGTCACATCATGCCCGGCTTGGCCAAGTTGATAAGCGGCGGACAGCCCCGCGAGACCTGCTCCGAGGATGACGACGCGCTTGCGGCGCGAGCGTGCCTGTTCCAATTGCTCGACTGCTGCCGCTGTCTTTTGCCTGTAGGCATCGAGCGCGGCAATTCCCAGCATGCTCTGCGTCAAAAATTCTCTGCGTCTCATTTTCGCTTAGAAATACCGGTCAAAAGAGTCTGGATAATACTTGCGCTCAACCTTAAAACTAAGTTATTATCCGCCATCCTAAGGGAATGTCTCTTCTGGATTCAACGTTTTTCCTATCTTTCGCTCGCACCAGACGAGATTTAGTTATCAGGCAATCAAGGCAATCATTTGACTCAGGGCAACCGTTTCGCTAGTTCTGGCCGGACAAGTGATGACGTTCCACAACTTTTTATCGGCTCAATAAACAGGAGAACAATAATGAAGATGAAACTGGCAGCGTTTTTGGCGGTAATCGTGCTCGGGCTTGCAGGCTGCGGCGGGGCCGACAACACCAGCAACTCAACGAACTCGGCGAACAAGGCCAATACCTCCAACACGACCTCTTCAACTACTGCGCCCAAGGCCGATGAGAACATGGTCAAGGCTCAGGCCAATGCGACGGACGAAGTAGGCGGCACAAAAGAGGGCTGCAAATGTTCGGCAGCCGGAATGAAGTGCGCGACCAAGCCCGGCGAGAAGGGCTGCTGCGGCGGCAAAGACGGCGCTTGCTCGACGATGGTTGAAGGCAAGTCCTCCTGCTGCGCTGGCAAAGGTGGCGACGGCGAGTCCTGCTGCTCGGCTTCGGGCAAGATGGCGATGGACGACAAGAACGCCTGCGCTCCTGCGGAGAAACCCGCGGCTGCTCCGGCTGGCAAGAAATCCTGAAGGTCTTCGCCTCCCAGGAGCCGACAACTTTCATATTAATTACGATGGGCGACCTTGCGCGTGGCGAGGTCGCCCGTTTTTCTTGCGTCCCGCCAAACACCTGATTTAAGATACGACCGCTTTCGAGTCCCCTGATTAAATCTTCAGGCTCTAGCGCCGGGCAAGCCTCCCCGAAATGGCAGCTTGATCGGTCTCGGCTTGCTATGAAGCATTCAACCTCCGGTCCAACGAACTGGCGCAAATTTCCAGGGAAGGAATCACAACTATGAAGAGAATGACAGCACTCGTCGCAAGCGCGACTCTCGCTCTGCTCATGTTCGGGTGTGGCGGCGACGCGACCGACAACAAGGTCACGACGAACTCCAATACCACCGTCATCAACACTACCCGGAATACAGCCCCTGTGACGAACTCTAATTCCGAACCGAACATCAACCGGGGCGGGTACAACGCCAACATCACACAGGAAGAGTACGATAAAGAAAAAGAGAGCTTCGGGAAGAAAGCCAAAGACCTTGGCGACAAGGTCGGCACGGGTTTGACAGACGGCTGGCTCTGGGTGAAAGCGCGCGGCGCCCTCTTGGCCGCCGATGATCTGGAAGAATCCGGCATCAACGTTGATGTCAACAACGGCACGATCACACTGCGCGGCACGGTTCCCAACCAGGATCAGGTGAAGAAGGCGGACGCAGCCGTGAAAGGTCTCAGCGGCGTCAAGGGCGTTCAGAACCAGATCAAAGTAGGAACTGGCGGCACTTCAAACATTAACAACTCGAAGAAGTAGCCAGCAACTGTGCGCCGGTCTATCAGGTCGAAGTCGGAGTTTTCCCAACTAAGGGGCGAGAGGTTTTCAACCTCTCGCTTTCTTACTTTCGTGCTCCCGGTTCGGTTGTAGCTTCGACTATTTACAGCTTTGAATGTAGATCACGCGAATGCTGACGCGCACTGGGGAGCAGCTTTAGTTTATGATTCTACCGGCAAAGAAAAGGAGGCGAGGGAGCACTATCAAAAGTTCCTGCAACTCGCCCCGAATTCCGCGCAAGCTCCGGCAGCGCGTGGCAAGCTCGCAGGATTTGGAAGGGCACGTTAGAAGCTGACAGAACATGAAAAAAAAGCCATCTCCTTCATCATTCAAAGACCGCCGTAAATACCCACGCATTAAGTATTCTCTCAATGTCGATTGGGGAGAGACGCCCGCCTGCGTTAATCAGGGCCAAGTCACGACGCTCAGCGTCGGGGGTTGCTTCCTCCAGACTCCGCTGGAGGTTGCCCAGGGTGGGCTGATCTTTATCCGCCTTTTATTAGCGCCGGAGAGCGCGAGCGTCATGGAAGGAATGGTCTGGGGACGGGTCGCATATCATCGGCCAGGGGTGGGTTTAGGGATCGAGTTTAAGAAGTTGCCGCCAGGTTACGCAGAACACATCGAAGACATTGTGGAGTTTAATCTGGAGAGTGACGAGGATGCTTAGATGGGCGGCATCACAACTCAAACGAACAAGGCGTCACAAGGGCTTGCTCTTCTATTCTCAGATGTAATCGCTATTGGCTCGCCTGCATAACCAATCCGACAATCGGCCCAGCTCATGAATATTCACTGTTCCTCAACTGTGCACATTTATCCAGAAAGGGCTGAATAATTCGTGGGCATGTATTCAGCCCGCCTGAATATTTGTGCAAGGCTGCCAGTTGTGCCGATTCTAAAAACTCCTGCGGAATAGATAGGAAGCCTTAATGAAGAAGCTTCGCCCGTTTCCCTGCAATCCCGGCTCAAATTGTCCCGAAAACGGGTTGTAGCCGTTGTAACTTACATCGTCGTTGTAACCGACATACAGAGCCGTTCCCGGATTCGGCGTCCAGCCTACGACTAACTGCGGTCGAAGGTGCTTATTCAAAGACGAATAATCAAGGCGTAGTCGGGCGAAAGTATTCCGTGAGAATTGGTACGTCGAACGAGAGCTGAAAATGTTATCGTCGAAAGACACAAGCCCGGTGTCATGTCGAACGAGCCGCCTCTTGTTGTAGTTCAACTGCGTCTGGAAAGCTGTCGTCGGCTGATAACGGATACTGGCATCAATGTATAGCTGGTTGCCGGGGCCGGGGTCATAGCCGCCGTTGGGGTCCAGCAGCGCTCCCCGGCTGACGCGCGGGAAATCCGGCCCGTTCCCGATATCAAAATCCATCAGCCCCCAGGTGTGATCGACAAAGAAGAAAGCATAGAGCTGCTTGTTCGGCGTGCTTTCGATGAAACCCTGAACGGCCTTGAAACGAGCCGAACGCTCCGGGTCCGGGCCAAACAGCGCGCCCCGACGCGTGGCCGTCCGGTTCGCGCCGTACTCGTGCTCGAAGACGCGCTCGTAGCCGAGTTGGAAGCCCAATTGGACGAACGTCTGGCGCTGTAGGGCCAGCATTCCGTTGGTGTCCGTAATGGAATACTGAGAGCGCCCGCTCCAGTCGTAGCTGACGTTGCTAGAGTTCTGAACGCGCTTATAGATGATTGATTTTTTACGGTCGCGGTCGGTTTCGTACCTGATGTAGGAGCCGAGATAGTTCGTATCGAAGCGCTGCGTAAAGCCGACATCGGCGCGGTAATCCCGTGATCTGCCCATCGCCAGAAAGTTCATATACAGATTTCTGTCGGCGCGTTCGAGAAAGGCTCTGTAACCTAAACCATTGCCCGTGCGATACAGGCTGCGGTCAAGGTCTGGATCGTAAAAATTACGGCGCGAGGTTGTGCCGAGCACCTGAAACTCGGTCACGGTCTTCTCATCGAGACGAAATCGTCCGTCAAAACCTCCGGTGTTGTTATGACGTTCGATAAAGTTGTAAGACGTGGCGAAGAATCCCAAATTGTGCTGACGGCCTACATCCCGTTTAATTCGCAGGATGCCGATGTGGGCGTTCTTATCAACGAAACGCTCGATGCCGCAAACGATTGTCGGGTCTGTTATCCGTTCCAGTTGGCACTCAAATAAACCCTGCCGCTCATCTTTCGAGTAATTTCCGGGAGCGTTGTCCGAAGCATAAAGCAGACCGAAAGTGTTTGGCCCTCGCCTGCCGGTTAATTTCACCGCCACGTCGGGGTCAACAATCGCACGCGTATTCACCACGTCCAGTCCGCTTCGGAAAATATCAATCCTTTCCAAAAAGAACGGGCGTTTTTCCGCGAAGAAAATCGGGAAACGCTGGTTGGCGGTCGTCACCGGCGCATCGGCTTCCACTTGCGCGAAATCCGGATTGTAGGCGAAATCGAGTGTGATGGTCGGAGTCAGACTAAACTTGGCCGTCGTGCCAAACTCGCCTTTAAGCCCTTCATTCACGAAACGACCCGCTGGATCACCGTCAAAAGTAAAGCGAGTGCGGCGGCCTGTTTCGCTTAAGGTGATACTCGGATTGATTTCAAGCTGGCGCGTCGTTTCAATACCTTCTAAGCCCGTGATATGTCCGGCCTGATTGAGCCAACCGGAGATGCTGCGGTTGGTCGGCATCCATGAGTTGTACTCGTTGTTCTTATATTTGACGCGGCGATTGATGTGCAGCCCCCATTGCTTATCTTTGCCCGCCTCGTAACGCAGAGACTTAAATGGAATCGCCACTTCGATGGTAAAGCCGTCTTCGGTCAAAACGCCTTTCGACTCCATCAGGATGTCGAGGCTGTAATCCTCGCCGCGGCCTTCTGTGAAAGTTCCATCGGCCTGAATGCCCAGCGGACTGAAAAACAGTAGATAGGCCTGACGTTGATCGTTAAAGGTATCTAAATGAACCAGAACATAATCGTCGTTGAAAATATTATCGCGCCGCGCAACAGTGGCGCGCACCGTATCTCTATCCTGCTTGATGCGAAAAGCCAGGTAGAGATTCTTCGCGTCGTAGCCCATCATAAATTCAGTTGGATGAGTCGGCGCGACATTATCGCCGGGATTGGTTTGCACGAAGTCGCCGAAAAGAGCCGCCGTTTGCCAGATGGCATCATTCAATTGCCCGTCAATCACCGGGGCGGTTTCGAAACGCGGAATTTTTACGGGACCATCCTTTCGCGCATACGGCGAAGCTGGCTTCTCTACATTTGGCTTTGTGGTTGTCGGTGGCTGCTCTGTTGAAGGCGTGGGCGTGGGCTGCGGAATCGCTAGTTGATCGTCAACACGGATACTCGAAGTGGCTAGTGTTGGCGTTGAGGTCTGCGCCGAAGAGTTTAGCGCGCAGAAAAGTAGAAGAAAGCAAAGCGAGGTGATGTTTTTCATAAGTCAGAAATATCAGATCGATTAAGATTTAGGGGTCTGATTATTAGACCGCAAGATAGATTCCAAAGAGAGAACCCCGCAGAGACATAATCTGTGGCAACTATTTTCAAGGCAGCCGGAGAGAGATACGGAGTGGTCGAAAAGAACGTTCCAATTTTAACTACCTGCGGATTATCTGATGAGGCACAAAAACGAGTGGCTGAAGTTCTCGCTAAATGTTAAAGTCTGCGCTTCTATGCACTCCGGTGGACACATGGGACGAGAGATTTTCAACCCTTCGCCCCTTCAACGCTTGTAGTCTTTGCGACAAACTAAAATGTCTATGCGAAATCGTCACCTGCGAACTATCTGCGCGCTTGCTGTCGTCCTCTTCACCCTTATCAACGGCTTTGCTCTCTCCGCTGGCGCGCAGCGCAACGCCATAGAGACCTACGCCATCACCAATGCGCGGATCGTTCCCGTCTCAGGCGCTGTCATCGAGCGCGGCACGGTCGTTATCCGCAACGGTTTGATCGCGGCTGTCGGCGCGCAGGTGTCTGCCCCCGCAGATGCGCGCGTGATTGACGGCACGGGCCTGACAATCTATCCGGGACTGATTGACGCCAATACAACACTGGGCATCCCGCAACCGTCCGCCTCAACTGCTGCGGGAGAGAGACGCGGCGGCGCGGCGGCAGCGACGGCTACTCCGGCTGCGCCCGCGTTGGCTGCGGCTGCCTTTTCGCCAAACGTGACACAGCCCCCCGGTCTTCAACCCGAAACGCTGGCGGTTGATTTAATCCAGCCCGGCGGCGAGCAGATCGACGCGGCCAGAAACGCGGGCATCACGGCTGCGCTCGTGGCACCGCGCGAAGGTATCTTCATGGGCCAGTCTGCTTTCATCAATCTCGCCGGTGAAACCCCTGAGCAGATGATCGTGCGTGCGCCCGTCGCGTTGCACGTCGGCTTCACACCGCTTCGCGGCGGCCAGTACCCGGCCAGCCTGATGGGCGTCTTCTCTACGCTCCGTCAGATGCTGCTCGACGCCGCACGCCTGCGCGAAGCCAACCAGATTTACGCGCGCAACCCGCGCGGCCTTCGTCGCCCTGAGCAGGACAAATCCTTGCTCGCGCTCCAAGCCGTGCTGGCGCGCGAGATGCCGGTCATCATGCACGTCAACACCGAGCGAGAAATCATACGTGCCCTCGACCTCGCCGAAGAGTTCAAGTTGCGCATCATCATCAGTGGAGGCTCGGAGAGTTGGAAAGTAACGAATCGTTTGCGCGATGTGCCCGTGCTGCTATCGCTCAATTTTCCGAAGCGCACGACGGCGCAAGTGCCGGAGGCCGACCCTGATCCGTTGCGCGTGCTGCGTGAGCGTGTTGACGCGCCGAAGACCTCCGGGCGATTAGCGTCGGCTCGCGTTCGCTTCGCCTTTCAATCCGGCGCGATGACGAACATGACGGACTATCTCGCCAATGCGGCAAAGGCAATCGACAATGGTCTCGCGCGTGAAGAAGCCCTGCGCGCTTTGACCATCAACGCGGCGGAAATCTTAGGAGTCTCGGACCGGCTCGGCACAATCGAAGTCGGCAAGATTGCGAACCTGACCATCATGCGCGGCGACCTTTTTGATCGCAACGCGCGCGTCGCTCATGTCTTCATTGACGGTCAGCCCGTTGAGATGAAACCCGCCGCAGCGCTTGCCGCTTCCGGCGCGGGCGCAAGTGTTGCGACGGGGACGTGGACGCTCAACGTCAATCTGGGCGAAGGCGATCAATCAATCACGCTCGTGCTGCAACAGGAAGGCGAAAGCTTACGCGGCTCGATTCAGGGCGCGCTCGGCTCCGCACAAATCGCCAACGCATCGCTTAGCTCCAACGGTGAAATGCGCTTCACCGTCCCCGTCACCCTCGGCGGCCAGACCACCGAAGCGACCTTCACGGGCACGATCACAGGCAACCAGATGCGCGGCACGGCTCAAACCGTCGGCGGCTCGCCGGGCACATTCACAGGCACGAAACCACAGGGACGGTGATAAGTGATGGGTGATAGGTGATAGGAAAGAACGGCGTGTTTTCTCTTATCACCTCTCACCCATCACCTATCACTGCTTTTTGGAGACTAAGATGAGAAAATTAACGGCACTTGTTCTTTTGTTGGCGTTGTTCGGCGCGATGCGAATGGGCGTGGTGCGGGCGCAGACTGCGCCACAGCGACGCGCCGCAGCAAACGCGCCCGTTGAGACGCTGATTCGCAACGCGACGGTTCTGACCGTCTCGCACGGCACGCTTCAAAATGCGGATGTGCTGATTCGCGGAGGCAAGATCGTGGCGATCGGGCAGAATCTCAAGGCGCAGGCAGGCGCGCGGGTGATTGATGCGACCGGGAAATACGTCTTCCCCGGTATCGTTGATTGTCACTCGCACATGATGCTCGACGCCGTTAACGAATTGACGCTCTCCGTGACTTCGATGGTCAGAGCGCGCGACGTGCTAAATCCCGCCGACCCTGACATCTATCGCGCGCTGGCTGGCGGCACGACTTCCATGAATCTGCTGCACGGCTCAGGCAACGCCATCGGCGGATTGAACACCGTCGTCAAGCTCAAGTATGGGCGCGCGGTCGAAGAGTTCATCTTTCCGGGTGCGCCGCCGGGAATCAAGTTTGCGCTTGGCGAAAACCCCAAACGCAGCAATCTTCAGATTCCGACTCAAACGCGCCGCTACCCCGCGACCCGCATGGGCGTCGAAGAAGTCATCCGCGAAGCCTTCACGCGGGCGCGTGATTACAAAGCCGCCTGGGACGATTACCGCGCCGCACAGAAGCGTAATGAAAAGAATCTGATTCCGCCGCGCAGGGATTTGCAGCTTGAGCCGCTCGTCGAAGTCCTCGAAGGCAAACGCTACGTTCACTCGCACTGCTATCGCGCCGACGAGATTCTGATGCTCATCAATATCGCCAACGAGTTCGGCTTCAAGATCAGAACTTTTCAGCACGTGCTTGAAGGCTACAAAGTCGCTCGTGAGATTGCGGAGCACGGCGCGGGCGCATCGGGTTTCTCCGACTGGTGGGGCTACAAGGTCGAAGCCTACGACGCCATTCCCTACAACGCTGCGATTATGTATCGCGCAGGCATCCTCGTCTCGCTCAATTCCGATTCCGACGAACTGACGCGCAGGCTCAACATCGAAGCAGCCAAAGTCGTGAAGTACGGCGACGTGCCGGAAGACGAAGCCATGAAGATGGTCACAATCAATCCGGCCAAACAACTCGGCATAGATAATCGCGTCGGCTCGATTGATGTCGGCAAAGATGCTGACCTCGTGATTTGGACCGGCCACCCTTTAAGCACATTATCGCGCGTCGAGACGACGCTCATTGACGGAGAGATTTTCTTCGACCGCCAACGGGATATGGCGAGCCGTTCTCAGCTTGAGGCCGAACGAAAGCAACTCGAACAGGCCGAGCCGAATCGCCCGCCAGCGCAGGGCACATCGCCCGCCAGACCGCGCGCACCGCGCAGCCCCGCCGACACCGATGACGATTGGGACGGAGGTAATGACCAGTGAGAAGAGTGGGAAAACAGAGGGACGCGGAGACGCGGCGACGCGGCGACACGGCGACGAGCGACACTTTCATCACCGCCGCCATGATGCTTTGTAGCTTGCTGCTGATGACTGCCGTCGTCAAAGCTCAAACGAGCGCGACGGCGCAACAGGGAGTGCTTGCGCCGCAGGGCGTGTTCGTCATTCGTAATGCGCGGATCGTGACGGTGAGCGGTGCTGACATTGAGAACGGCGCGCTGCTCATACGCAACGGCAAGATTGAAGCTGTCGGGACAAACGTTGTCACGCCCGCCAACGCAGAAGAGATTAACGCGCAGGGCCTGAGCGTCTATCCTGGCATGATTGACCTGGGAACTTCGATTGGCTTGATTGAGGTCAGCAGCGGAGCGCCCGGCACCGTTGACACGACCGAAGTCGGCGACATGAACCCGAACGCGCAGGCAATCGTCGCCGTCAACCCGCACAGCGCTTACGTCAACGTCGCGCGTGTGAATGGCGTGACGAGCGTGGTGACGATGCCGCTTGGCGGAATCATTTCGGGGCAAGCTGCTTTCATCAATCTGGACGGCACGTCACCACGCGAAATGGAGGTTGTTCCGCAGGCCGCGCTCGTCATCAACTTTCCGCGCGTCAGCACCACAAGCTTTGATGCGCTGTTTAATCCACAGCAGGGTAATCTCACGGAAGCGATTACGACGCGTGACCGCCAGCTTGAGCAGTTGCGTAAAACCATGCGCGATGCCGAAGCTTATGGTCGTGCACAGGATGCTTACGCGCGCGACAAGAGTTTGCCGCGCCCTGAACAAAACGTCATGCTGGCCGCGCTCGTCGCTTACGTGCGCGGGGAGCGTCCAATTATCTTTCGCGCGAACCGTGAGACGGAGATACGCGGGGCTGTGCGCTTTGCGGAAGAGTTGCGCCTGAAGTTCATCATCATGGGCGGCAACGAGGCATGGAAGATGACAGGCTTTTTGCGAGAGCATAACGTGCCTGTCATTTTAACCAACGCGCTCGATCTTCCTTCGCGCGAGGACGACGCTTACGACGTGAACTATGCGAGCGCGGCCAAACTGCAACAGGCAGGCGTGCGCTTCTGCATCTCGACGGGCAGCAGCGGGCAGTTCGTGCGTAATCTTCCATTTTACGCGGGCATGTCGGCAGCATTTGACCTGCCGCGCACCGAAGCCCTGAAAGCCGTCACGCTTTATCCGGCGCAGATGATGAATCTCGCGGATCAGATGGGTTCAATCGAGGTGGGCAAAATGGCAAACCTCGTCATCACGGACGGCGACATTCTGGATGCGCGCACGCACGTTCGCCATCTTTTCATCAATGGTCGCAAATTGCCGCTCACGAGCCGCCACACGGAGCTTTACGAGCAGTTTAAGAACAGGCGTTAAGCGCGTTTGAGGCTTTTCACACGCTGTCTGAGCAATGTTTCGCGCTGAATAAGTGATTTTTCACTCTGTATAAGTGACCTTTCGCGTTGTATAAGTCATCTTTCACGCTGTCTGAGTTACCTCTCACGCTGTATAAGTAATCTTTGCGGCTGTATTAGTGACCTTTGCGGCTGTATAAGTGAAGTTTCACGCTGTATAAGTCGTCGTTCACGTTGTATAAGTGCCCGTTGACACTGTATAAGTGCCCGTTCGCGCTGTATAAGTAAGGTTTGCGGCTGTTTGGAGAGGCTGCAACTCTGTCTAAGCAGTTGTTTTGCTTGCGTTTATGGGAATCGGGAGGAAGTTGCGGGGAAATCAGCAGGGATGGACAGGATGAACACGATAAAAAGCTAAGACAGCAACGAATCCTTCTTGTCTTTATCCTGTCCATCCCTGCTCTAATCCGGCGGGTCTTCGACTTCTATTGTCTCCTCATTATGGCTGCCTTTCGCCGGGAATGCTTCTGTCACATTCTCCGGAGGCGTAGCGCTTAGCGGAGACTCGTTCTCTTCGGTCGCACCCGATAGCTGCTCTAAAGATTGCGCGGAGAGATCGAGAACGGGTTGAGTTTGTGCGGAAGACAGACCGATGCGCTGGAGAAGATTGACGAAGCGCGGGTCTGAACGTAAATCATCAAACGCCGGTTCGACGCCAATCCAGACTAACCAGTCGGAGCGATCAGCGACAGCTTTTTCCAGCCATTCAAATGTTTGATCCAGTTCCCCAAGACCTCTGTAAACTTCGGCGATGAAGTAGGGCGAGACGTAGCGCTGCTTCGCCATCTCTTTTAGCTCATCCAACACATGGCGCGCTTCTTCCGGTTTGCCCGCTTGAGCGCAGGCATGTCCGAGAGCGGACATAATCCCCGGACTGTTAATTGAAAGATAGAGCGCCTTGCGATACTGCACGATGGCCTCTTCCGGCAGCCCCTTTCGCTCGTAAGCCTGTCCGAGCTTGTAATAAGCCACGCCGAAATTCGCGTCCAACTCAATCGTCTTCTCATACTGTTCAATCGCCCGGTCGTACTGTCGCGCGAAATAAGAGAGCCAACCCAGATTAGTGCCGATGATGAGCGAGAGCGGGTCTAGTTCTTTGGCCTGCGTCAATTCCGCCTTTGCATCGTTGAGCCTGCCCATCGCCGCCAGATGCGTGATCGCATACCAGTAATGCGCGGTGGCGTAGCTGGGATTGAGTTCGATGGCGCGTTTGAATTCAAACTCTGCGCCCGTCCAATCCCAGTCGTAGCTGTTTTCGACATAGGCGAGCGAGGTGTGAGCTTCGGCCAGCGTGTCGTCTATCTCCAGAGCGCGCGTTGCCGCAGCCTTCGCTCTCGGAAAAGCCTCACGCGGCGCGAGCGCGCTGTAAGTGCCGAGCATGTTGTAAGAATCGGCCAACCCTGCGTAGGCCGCTGCGTAGAGGTGGTCTATTTCGATGGCTTCTTCAAAATGCTCGATGGCTTTCTTAAAACCTTCCGGCGTTCTTTTGTTCCAGCAGTAACGTCCCTTGAGATAGAACTGGTAAGCCTGCGGATTTTCGGTGGAACGACGGGTGAGACGCTTCTGCTCTTCGCCTGTCAACTTGAAGCGCAGCTTCTCGGAAATCTCGCGCGAGATTTCCTGCTGAACGCTGAACGCGTCAACCATCTTTCGATTGTATTGCTCGCCCCAGAGATGCGCTCCGTCATTAGCGTCAACCAGCTCGGCTTTGATAATCAGGTTGTCGTCCAGATGCAGCACTCGTCCGGTCATCACGGCGCGCACGCCCAACTCGCGCCCGACCTCCTGCGGATCAACTTCTTCGCCGCGATAGCGGAAGACCGTGCTGCGCGCCATCACACGAAGGCGTGGAAGCTGCGAAAGATTATTGATGATACTTTCCGTGATGCCGTCGCTGAAATATTCCGTGTTCTTGTCGGCGCTGACATTGAAGAGCGGCAGGATGGCTAAAGAATCTATGGCCTTGCGTGAACGGCGTCGCCTGCCGGAGGGAAGAGCGCGGCTGGAGCTTTTTTCAGGAGAGGCGGCGCTTGCGCGCGAAAGCTCAACGGCTTGCCGCGCGTCGTTTCCCGTTCGTCTCTCTTCATCGCTTACGTCAAGGCGCGAAGAAGAAGAAGCGAACTTAGCTTTGAATTCCAACTCCTGCCAGAGAGATTTGAGGTCTGAAGCAAACTCCCGGCTCGTTTGATAACGGTCCTCCTGATCTTTAGCCAGAGCCAGAGCAACGATGCGGTCAAGCTCGGCGGGGATGTCGGCGGCGTAAAGGCCAAGCGGCGCGGGAGCGTGCTGCAAGATTGAGACGAGGATGTCCGTCGTACTCCCGCCGCCAAAGGGCAGGCGACCCGTGAGCATTTCGTAGAGCACAACCCCGAGACTCCAAATATCCGTCCGCCCGTCAACCTCAAAGCCGCGAGCCTGCTCCGGCGACATATACTTAACCGTCCCCATCAAGATGCCGGGGTCTGTGTCAACCATGACAGAGGCTCCGCCCGCGAGTCGCTGATGTGCGCTGCTGTTCTCGGTCAGCTTAAGGAGTCCGAAATCAAGGAGCTTGATGTAGCCGTCACTGCGGAGCATGATGTTCTCCGGCTTGATGTCGCGGTGAACGATGCCTGCTTCGTGCGCCGTGGCGAGAGCCGATGCCGCTTGAGTTGCGATGTCAAGTGCCTGGGCCGGTCTCATCGGCGCATGTCCCATCTGCTGGCGCAGCGTCACGCCGTCAATGAATTCCGTAGCGATAAACCGCACATCATTTTCAGAGCCGACCTCGTAGATGGTGAGAATGTTCGGATGATTGAGGGCTGACGCGGCGCAGGCTTCCTGCTCGAAACGGCGCAGACGATCTTCGTCCTGCGTAAACTTGGCGAGAAGAAGTTTGAGCGCGACGGGACGCCGCAGATTCGTATCCTGCGCGAGATAGACTTCACCCATCCCGCCCACACCAAGCTGAGACTTGATTTCGTAGCGGCCTAAACGAGAACCTGTGGGAATGGTTCTGAGCATGTTGATAAAAAGCCGGTTGACACTCGCGCTCGCGCGCGCTCACTTTGAGAAAGACGAAACGAAGGCTTTACTAAAACGGTCCGAGGAGCGCCATTCTAGCTAAGTTCAATCGAGGACGCCAGATTAATCGCCGTTTGCCGCCGTCCGGCTTTAATTCTCCTGAACAATGTCGCTGTCTGAGCGTATGTGGATAAAGCTCAGCCTTGCGCGGAGCGCGAAGCTAATTTATTGTTAATTCATATGCAGCCAACTTCAACTTGTACAAATTGCGGCGCAGACATTCCGATTGAGGCCAGATTCTGTAGGGCCTGCGGTCAACGCTCCGTCCGAGTTGACGCTAACAGCGTGACCGAAGGAACAACGCGATTGCTGGAAACGCCCGAGCGACCGGCTTCTCCGTTTGACCAGCACGTTTATGAACAGCCCGGCAGTCTGGCTCAGGCGACGAGCCGTATTCCTTCGCAAGCTAATGAGACCAATCGAAGTCTGGAAGTCAGCCGCAAATCTCCTCAATGGGTGCTGATTGGTTCGATACTAATCGCGGTTATCGCGCTGACGGCCCTGTTTGTAATACTGTTGAATCGTCCCTCATCAACGACGACCGTTTCTCCGCCTGCTGTGACGAGGCCGGAACTGCCGACCGTCCCGCCTCCGCCGCCGCCCATGCCGCCGCCAGGCAGCACGCAGGGGACGACCATCAATCGGGCATACGTCTATCCCGGCGCTGAGATAACGATGGAGGTGACAAGCGCTGATGAAGGTAATGTTCTTCAGTTACAGACTTCAGATTCATTCGACAAAGTTGTGGATTGGTACACTGAAAAGCTCAAGCCAACGAAGGTCGTCAAAAGTAAAGACCCGACCTCAAACGTGATTAACGTTATTCTTGAGGCGGGCGAGCTAAAAGCCATCATCACGACGAACGGAAACGGGACTACCATCATGCTCGCGCAGGAAGATGAATGACCGGAATGTCGTGTCGCATAAGCTGATCGTTGCGTCTGTCACTGCTTCGATAGGCTCGTCAGCGCGTTCTGGAATTCGGTGATCGCGGGTGGAATCTCAGTCAACATGGGCGTCTTGCCCCATAACACCTCGCGTGCTTTCAGCCCGTAGACTGCCTTGTTGACGTTGTTGTCAGAGTTGATCCCGCTTTGGGTGGTGTCATCATCCTCCACTTCGATCCCGCGCAGCTTACCGTCGGACAGCGCGTAGATGATGATACCGGCGCCGCGTATCTCCTTCTCTTTCTCTGCCGTCACCTCGCCGACCGGACCAGCCGCAGCCTCTAACTCGACGTGATCCTTCTCGAACTTCTTGAGAGTGTCGTCGTCCATGAAGAGCATGATGATGCCCGCCCCCGCTGGCTTCACTTTCGTCCAGCCGCGGTCCATGACGGCGAAGCCGTAAAAGGCTGGCGTGCCCCAGCCGTCGGGGACGCGCCGCGACATGAGACCGTAACCTTTCATGGCTTTCAAGAAGAGTATGTTAACCCTGTCCACATCAGGGAACACGGCGATGGCCCGCGCCTTCTCAAGCAATTCGCGGGGAATCGTCTCGCCGGGCGGCAGCGCGGACAAGTCCGTCAGGACTTTGGTGGCTTTGTCCGAACGACGTGCGGCGGCGTCTAGCTTGGCCTTGTCAATCTTCTGCGCGAGCGCCGCCCCCGACAAGAGACACACAGCGGCGACGATGGACAAGGCGAAACGTAAGTGGCCCAGGGAAAAAGTCAATGACTGAACCATCCAAAACCTCCAAGTAAATTCATTCGCGTGAACTCACACAGATAATACGCGGATTCGGAGTATTATCCATAATCATCCCACACAACTAGAGCAATCTAACGACCGGAGTAACCCGCGCCGCGCGATAGGCTAATTTCATTTCCGCTAGTTGATGACAGTGTTACGGATTATTGCGGGCATTCCCTTATGTTGCCAGCAGCGCCCTGTGCCACGCACGCGGCGCTGGCAGGGAGTGCCTTTCTGTGTGCGCGCGCCGCAGATCGAGACTGTCTCTGCCGGGTCGGTCGGGCGCTCTGTAGAAGTTCCATCCGGGCCGTATGTCGGCTCTGTCCTTGGCGCGTCTGGCGCGTCTCTCTCAGTCTCTGCGCCTGCCGTTCGTTCTTCGCTTTTGGTCAGGGGAGAAGGAACTGCCGCGAGTTGGCCGCGCTCGACAATCAGAGGAGGAGGCGCGGGTCGCGCAACGCGCCCGGCGACAAGACCGATGACGAACAGCCCCGCGCCTGCGACGATTGGCAGGAGAAACTGCGCCTTGCGATAACGCGGCGCGCACTCCGCACAGAATCGCCTGCTCGTCCAGAGACGCCAACGCGCGCGTTCGATTCGTGAACCGCATTCGGAACAGAAGTTGGGCTTGTACATGGTGAGAATCTCCTTTGTGAGAAAAGGACGCTGGCAGCACACCCTTTGAGAGGATTTCGGTGAGGCCGCCCGTGAAGATTGTCCAGACTGGTCGCGATTATATTCCAAAGATGAATTGACGGGTAGCCTGTTTTTGCGTTGCGCGTGCGGGCAAGAGTTGCACGCATAGGACAGACATGCTATAGTGCCAGGCACTCCCGAGGTGCTCATATTTTGAAGTCTGGACTCACTGTGTTCGGGCTTCGAGTCACATGCTACCGAGGAGGCGCGCCGCAAGTCGCGTGTTGGTCTAATGCGCTTGAAACTCTATTGCAATCGCTACGCGCATTTCAAAGACGCGATTGTGTGCGCCGTCAATTGTCCCTACCGCACGCGCTGCCAGGATTTTGCGCTCTTTTATGACGCGAACCGGGAAGGCGTAGATTCGCTTGTCGAGGATTATTTCGCGGCGCGCAATGATGCGCCGCAGCGCGCACGCCTTCCCGTTCTCGCGGTCAACACCGCTACGGGGATGCGCGAGCTTATTCGTTTAGAGGTGAAAAGAGAGATGTCGGAAGCCGCATACATTTGGATTGGAAAAGACGATCACGCCGAGTTGCTTGAGTTGGATGAGATCATTCGTCGCGCCGAGCGCGGAGCAAAGGCCAAGCAAATTTACAGGGTTGCACAGGAGATGGAGTTGCGCTACCAACTCGTGCCGCGCAAGCGAATCGAGAAGGCGAAGCGCGTGCAGCAAGCCGAAGCCGAGCGCGCCGCCGCGCGTAACCGTCGGCCACGCCCCGTCGCCGTCACGCCGCCCGCGCCCCTCAACACAATTGCGCCCTCAGACACCGTGACGCCCATGCCCACACGCCGCGCACGCACACGCACGGCAAAGGCCGTCGGCGAAAGATGAAAAGCAGTAGTAGTCAGTGGTCAGTGGCCGGTGGTCAGTTAAGAACAAGCGCTAAGCAGCATCGAGTTTCTGCTTTTAACTGACCACCAGCCACTGACCACTGTTCCCCGCCAAGCAACTTTCAACGCATAGAAAGCGTCCGACAGGGGCGTGTTTATGCCGCTCGTCCGTGCTTGCCAAATGTCGCGGGCGGCAGGCATACTCGCACCATCACGTTCCTGTTACGGTTGTTTCGAGCAATGAGCTATTTTCGTTTTCCTTTCACATTCCCTGCCCTGAAATCTTTCTCTACCGGCTTCGCGCTCATCCTGTCGTGCATCTTTTTGTCGGCTGCATCATCTACCGTGTCCGCACAAGAGCCGGAAGAAGTGTTGACGGTCAATACCGCGCTGGTGCAACTCAACGTCGGCGTCGTGGATCGGCAGGGACGTGCCATCACGAATCTCTCGCGCAACGACTTTGCCGTCTACGAAGACGAGGTGCTACAACCCATCACGGACTTTGAACCGACGACCAAGCCCTTCAGCCTCGTCTTGATGCTCGATATGTCCGGCTCGACGCAGAGCTTTCGCCCGACGCTCAAGCAGTCAGCCTATCGCTTTCTGGATGCGCTCGCGCCCGATGATCGCGTTGCCGTCATCGCGTTCAATGAAAAGGTCAAGACGCTCGCTGGCTTCACGACCGATCTCAGGAAGGTCGCCAGAGCCATCGAATCCGCCGAGGGCAAGGGCGAGACGCATTTTTACGAAGCCTTGAAATCCGCGCTCGAACTACTCGGCAAAGAAGGGCAGAGGCGTAAAGCCATCGTGGTGTTGACCGACGGCATTGATACGCAGATGAAGAAACTGGATAGAGATTCTGCGGCCAACGCTCACACCAATGAGGAGGCCATCGCGTCCGTCAAACCTGACGCGAGCGGGTCGCTGGGCGCTGTGCTTCGTGCGGCTGACAGCCAGGGAGTCACGATCTACCCGCTGGCGCTGCCTTCGGGCGATCCCAAACGCCTGCCCTTTCTTGAGCCTGTGCAGACGGCAGTTTATAACGCCGCGCGCACACGCCTACAGAATCTGGCCGACCGCACGGGCGGACGCTTGAGCGAAATCCGGCGGCTCGAAGATTTGGGTCGGATTTATGCTGAGGTTGCCGCAGAACTTCGCACGCTCTACACGGTCGTCTATCGCCCGATCAATGCCACCACGCCCGCCGGTCGCTTACGCACTATCCGCATCCAACTCTCGCGCCCGGAACTGATCGCCCGCACCCGCTCAGGATATTACGGACGCTGATAAGACGGGCGCGTTGTGCGGTTGATTTACCAGAATACGCCCGCTTGACACCCATGAAACCGAGCCTTATATTCTTTGCTCTGCTTTAGTAGATGATAGGCACCCGTAGCTCAGCTGGATAGAGTACTTGACTACGAATCAAGGGGTCGCACGTTCGAGTCGTGCCGGGTGCACCATAATTTTTCGAGAGAGAGATTGCTGTATCAGCAATCTCTTTTTTTATTCCGTTGCCTGCATGATAAAATGCTTACATGCAAGTAGAGCTTACAAACCCTCATGAGCCTTCCGCTAAAACATGCTCGAAGTGTAAAACCACCAAGCCGGTCAGCGAATTTAATTACAAACAGAAGACTCTCGGTAAACGCCAATCATATTGTAAAGAATGCGGCAGTGATTTGACGCGCAGCCATTACCGGAGAAATAAACGCCAATATCTTGATCGTAACTCGCGCACCAATGCGCGACACCGCGCGCTGATCCGCTCAATCAAGTCACGCCCCTGCGTAGATTGTGGCGGTCAATATCCGTACTACGTGATGGACTTTGATCATCGGGACGGGACGACAAAATCTTTTATTTTGAGTGATGTGCCGCGCGCGACGAGTAAATCTTTGATGCGAGAGATTGAGAAGTGTGATGTTGTTTGCGCCAACTGCCATAGAGAGCGCACCCACCAACGTGCATTAAAGAAGAGCATACAGCAGTTGCCGAAAGCCCGAATCCCCCGCGTGCAGCATAACTTTACCAGCCAAAAGTAAGAGCAATCTTATCTCTTATAAAGATGAAACTTGACTAGCGCGTCCAAACGACTTTAATATCTTTGTGGCGGTCGTTTCAGACGAAAACGGCTGTCAGACATCGCTCCCGGCTGAGAAGTTCCTCTCTCACCACATCCTTTCAATTTCCAACCTCAAAGGAATTCATTAAATGAAACGCCTCTTAGTAATTGCTCTTCTGATATTGTGCTGTCAGGCACTCCCGGCTAACGCAAACACTTTGCAAGGTCTCGTCCGCGAGGTTCACGACGGTAAAACCATCTCGGTAGAAAATACCGGACGACGAATCAAAGTGGTCTTAAAGGGAATGGACGCTCCCGAACAGGATCAGCCTTACGGCGATGTCGCCCGGCAACATCTGTCGAGTCTCATTCTGAATCGGCCAGTCGCCATCGAACTCAACGGGCTTGGAGCGGGAAGTACGCTCATCGGCAAGATCATTTGTGAGGAGAGAGACATCGCCCTGCAAATGATTCGTGACGGCGTGGCATGGTTCGAGAGAAGTTATGAAAGCGGGTTGAGTGAAGCAGACCGCCGTCTTTATGATGCTTCGGAACAGGCGGCTCGCAGCGAGCATCGCGGCATCTGGCAAGACTCGTCACCCATTCCGCCCTGGGAATGGAGACAGGCCAAAGCACCCAAACCGCCCACAAGGCCAACCGTAGCGTCGGCTGCCAGGAGAGCGCCGACAGTTAATCAGGCATCATCGGGGGAAGCGCCGCGAAGCAGTTCAACCTCCTCCAAGCCTTCAACGTCTGCCGGGCGAATTGAAGCATCGAAGCGCCCGCTCTTCTCACCATCCGGCTCTCCATTTTCAGTTCGGATGCCGACGGGTGGACACCACTTCTCGGCGGAAATCGCCGTCCCCAAAGGCCAGCCGATAAATGCAGACTTCTACTGGGTGAATCATCTCAGGATCGGATATATGGCTGCATGGGCAAGCGGCCCTTCTGAGGGAGAAGCCATCTCCGCGCTCTTTGATAGAGCGCTTGAGGCGCTCAACAATGCGGCCGCAGCGCATGACCTTCCATGTGAATTTTTTCAGACGAAAGACACAGCCATGAATGGTTACGTCGGAAGACGATACAAGGTGCGCGGGTGTTATTTTCAGGGCGGACTACGCTACTACTTCAAGACTGAAGGCAAGATTCTGAAAGTGCGGATTGTGGGCGTGATGAGTGAAATCCCCAACGATCCTTCGATCAATCAGTTTCTGGAATCATTCCAGATTAACAACTGAAGTGAGAAGAAAGAGACAGAATTAGCAGGGATGGATAGGACAGGATAGAAAGAAATAATAGCAAGATAGCTTGACCTGTCTTGTTTTCCTAATCCTGATTATCCTGTCCATCCCTGCTAATTTCGGTTATTTCTTCTCTTCATCACTTGCGCTTGCTTGAAAGGTGCGGGCGCGCGGGTGATGACGGTCGTAGGTGGCGCGCATGTGGCGATCTGTGATGTGCGTGTAGATTTGTGTGGTAGAGATGTCGCTGTGGCCTAAGAGCGCTTGCACCGAGCGCGAGTCGGCCCCGCGCTGCAAGAGATGCGTGGCGAAGCTGTGACGCAGCGTGTGCGGCGAGACGTGGTCGAGGCGCGCGCTTTGAGCGTGACGCTTAATCATGGCCCAGGCGAAATTGCGCGTCAGCCTTGCGCCCAGACTGTTGAGGAAAAGATGCGGGTTATTTCCTTTGCCAAAGCGCGCACGCACACTCGTATACTTTTGCAGCCACTGTGTCGCGCTCTTGCCGATGGGCACGCGCCGTTCCTTGCTTCCCTTACCATGACAGGCCACTAAACCCGCATCCAGATTCACATCCGCAAGGTTAAGTCCGACCAACTCTGAGACGCGCAATCCCGCTGCGTACATCAACTCCATCATCGCCCGGTCGCGTATGCCTTCGTCAGTCGAAGTGTCCGGCGCGGCCAGGAGGCGGTTCATCTCTTCTTCGGTCAGAAATCTGGGAAGGTAGGCGGTGCCCTGCGGCGTGCTCAAATCTTCCGCCGGATGCGTTTGAATATGGCCGTCCAGCATCAGGAAGCGAAAGAGACCGCGCGCAGCGCTGACGGCGCGCGAGACTGAGGCGGGCGACAAGCCTTCGCGCGAGAGAGCTGCAATCCAGCCACGGAGGTCTGCGCGCGCTAAAGCCTCGATTGATTTGCCCTGAGCCTTAGCCCATGCTTCCAATCGCGCAAGGTCACGCCCGTAACTCGCCAGCGAGTTTCGCGCCAACCCCTTTTCCACTTGGATGTAGGTGAGAAACTCCCGCACCAGATCGCGCTTCGTCATACGAAGAGCAGAATACAGGAAGCAGGAGTCAGAATACAGGAAGCAGGGGTCAGAAGGATAAGGCTGCAACCAATTCAACAGATAGTTGTCTTCTTCTGACTCCTGTCTTCTGACTTCTGTCTCCTGCTTTTCACTTCTTGTCTACGATGTCAGGCTTGAGGGTTCCGAGAATTTTGCCCAATTCGTCTTGCTCCGCCTTTGGCACTTTGAATTTGTCGAGTGTTTGACCGAGCAGCTTGACGGAAATATTCCAATCGTCTTCGGTGATTCCTAAACCTTCGTGGGAGGCTCTCATGCTGCGCCCGATGTAGAGGCAAGGCCCGCCCGTCGCCGCACATAATTGATCCAGCACAAGTTGGCGGATGCGTTTTCTTGAATCCGTGCTGACGCCGTTGAAGAAGCGCGTCAGTTGCTTATCTCCCACCAGGCGTCCGACGAAATCGTCCGTCACGGCAGCCAGCGCGTCGTAGCCCCCGAGCCGCTTGTAAAGACCCTGCGACTCCTGCGGGTGTGCTTTTTCCTGAGCACGTATCTCCCAGGCACCTCCGACCAAAAGCAGTAAGACAATCAAACACGAGGGAAGATAGAAATTCTTTTTCATAATCTCTCCTTTCCGGGAACGAAATTTCCTGCTTGTTCTACAGTAGAGCTAAGAAGCTAATTGCCGACCTTCAGTCTTCGTAGTCTCCGGCAGGGAGCGTTTCTGATTTCGCCGGTAGACGGTGAAGCCGAACCAGAGACCGTAGAAGAACAATAGAGATACGACCGCAGAGACGATAGCGGATGCAGTAGACGCCATGATCTTCCGCACGACGACGACGGAAAGTCACCTGAGACGCCGGGCGCGCTCATTTTCCACTCATGTGTGAGTCCGGCGCAAGCTTATTTGAGTCGAGCAGGCTAAAGGATGAGATGGCTTTGAAACCTTCAACTTCTGCGAGCCGTACTTCACCAATTCACAGGGTAGCCAGCCAGTTGATGTCAATTGGCGTGGTCAGTATCAGCTACAATTTCCTCAAAGAGTTCAAAGTCATAATTGATTACACAGCCGACACTCTTCGTCTGGACTGATCTCGCTTACCCTTAAGAATTGCTCGTCGTGGTAACGGCTTCGCTCCTTTGCTTCGGGGCGTGAGATTCGCAGGCTTGCTCGCCGGGAGCGTTGTCTGTTTTACGGCATCGACATTCTGCGTGCTGATAGCCTGCGGCGGGTCAGCCACCGGAGGAATGACAGGAGGAATGGCAGGTAGAGGCGCAGCCATCACCCGCAGCGCATCCGCGTTCTCCCGTACAACCCGCTGCCTCTCTGCGCGCGACCAGTTCCAACTGCGCCAGTCTGTCTTCTCATGTAAGGATGCGTTTTCGAGGAGACGGGCTGCGATGATGCGCCGATCAGTCTCATTCAATGACGGCAGGGCTTCAAAGAGCGCTGGCGCGGCGTCCGCACTCAAGGTGCTGGCGTAGGATGCGTCCAGGAAGCGCCCGGCGCGTGCGTGCGCCACGTTGACGCGGACGATTAAGGCGTCAGGGTTGATGACGTGAAGCGTAATGATAACCAGCAAGCCCGCGATGAGAGCGCCGCAGGCGAATTGCTCTCGCCGCCCGCGCAAGGCTGTAGCGACAAACCAGATGAAGACGAGAGCCAGCCACGCCATGAACGCCGTCGTGTAGAGCCGCAACTCCGTCAACCCGTAGACGGTCTGGTAAAGCAGCATACGCCTGACGGCGGAAGCCATCATGACGAAAAGCAAAAATACCTGCGCGCCCGCGAGCAAGCGAAAGAGACGCTCGTGCGCCGGATTATCTTTTCGCAGCAGCCAGTGCATACCCAGCAGAAGGGGCAGCACGAGCGCGGCCACCGTGACCAGTTCGAAGAATCCCCGACGATAATATTCGGCAAAGGTCAGCCCGTCGGAGTCCTGAACCAGAGCCATACCGCCGAAGAAGTAGCGTAGCTGTAACAGGACGAAGGCCAGGAAGAGAAGATTAAGGAGGCCGAGTGTGACGCCGACCTCAACGATACTCAAGCGAAGCGGCTCAGCCTTCAGGGGCTGTACAGTAATAACGCTCGCGCCGGTAGTTTCCGGCACACCGCTTCCGGTTTGAGTCGGAGTAAAAATGGTCGCCCGCCCGTCCACGATCTTCACCTCGCGTCCGAGCAGCAGCCCGCGCAGGAATCCCCCGGCAATCCAAGCCAGCGCCAGCGCCACGAAGATGTGGCCGAAAACTTCTTCCTGATTCGTTAAGAAGACCGCATCCTTAATCATTCTCTCGAAGGCCGCGTCCGCTGACATCAAAAGGCCGCCGAACAGCAGCAGCAGCGGAAGAGCGATCACCCCGCCGAGCGCAACCCTTTTCAAATGCCGTGACCACCCGGCGGGCGCGACCTCGCGCCAACGCACATCACCCAGCAACGTCGGGAAGCCTGAGATAAAAGCGTTGATGCCTGCGGCCAAGATTCCCAGTGCGTATTCCGTCACGCTGGCCAGCCAGATTCGCCCCTTTCGCGCACGCCAAGCCATGAGCGCCAGCGCGATCAGCAACGCTATCCCGGCCAGAAAATTCAGCGTCAGAGAGGCACGCCAGGCGAAAGCCGCCGCCGACAGGAGGACGGACAACAGCAGGAAGTGCCCACCGCCGGAGAAGAGAGCGCGACGCCGCCCGTTAGCCAGCAAAATAACCACCGCGGCGATAATTGCCCCCGTCCACAACAAGACGTTCAAGCCCCAGGGGGTGGCGCGCACCAATCCGTCGCCCAGCACGCCCAGCAGCAACCCTGCTTCCAGCACCCTCAACCCTTGTTTTGTTTTCTCGTTCATCTCTTTTCCCCAACAAAGCCGCCGCACAAGTCTGTCCCTATCTATTAACGCGAGTTTTCCGTGCAAACCGTCTCGCGCGAAGCAAGCCTTTCATCCTTGAATTTGAAGTGACATCGTATTTTTCTTCTCACCATCAAGCAAAGGACTTTACGAAACAAAGCCGCCGCTCAAAAAAAAAGCGCCGTGGCTTTAAGAAGCAGGGCGCATAGTTTTAATCAGAGCTTCCATGTGATTGAGATACTGTTCGAGCGCCTCGCGCCCCACCTTAGTCAATTTGTATTCCGTCTTCGGCGTGCGCCCGTCAAACGACTTGGTGCAGGAGATGTAGCCCGCATCTTCCAGCTTGCGCGCATGCACGCTCAGGTTACCGTCCGTCGTCTTCATCAGATTCTTGAGATCGTTGAAAGTCAGAGATTCGTTGACGGCCAGTGCGCTGATGATGCCTAAGCGCGAGCGTTCGTGAATCAATCTCTCAAACTTCTGATGCGGCGCGCTCTCCCCTGCGCTCTCGCTCACTTCGCGCAATTTACTTACGGCCTCGCGGCTCTTGCGCGTGGATTCCTTTTTTAAAGCGTTCTGTCTAGCCACCGTGCCTCCTGGCGATAATGATGCCGAAGATGATATGCAGGCCACCGAAGCCTGCGGCCATCAGGTAATTTCCCCACGTTGCGGGAGTGAACAAGGCGACCGCGCCCAGCAGCATGAAACAAATCCCCATCACGGGGACGACCTTGACGGAAAAAGCTCCTCCGGTCACGACTCCCGTTCCGTAGAGCAGCAGCCACATTCCCGGCAAAGCATTCGCCAAGCCTGCGCGATAAAGCACGATTGTCAGCAACATGCCAACCAGAATAGGCGGCGCATAACTGAGAGCGAACTTGCGTCCCGGTCCTGAAAGCACTTGCGTCTCAACCCTGCGAGCCTTGCGATCCATCGCCCAGCCGCCAATGACGAGCGCCAGCAGGGCTTCCACTACCCACGTCGCCAGCCACAGATTTCTCGTCGGCTGCTGCCAGGCAACAAACGCCGCGCAGAGCGCCGTCGCGCCCATGACCACCCCGCCCCAGCCGGGAACGGCTGTGAACGACGAAGCGCGCTCCATCGTCTCGCGGATAAACCGCAGATTATCCATCGCACGATCATGCAGCGCCGGAGGCTCTTCCGTGACAGCGGACGGAAACTGATGAATGGACGCCATACGCCAAATAATACACCCGGCTTTTAATTTGTCAAGTGCTTTGTTCGGTAAAGCAAACTATCGTAGAACAGGCATTCCTGCCTGTCATTGGTGGGACAGACATTCCTGTCTGTCCTTGAGCGCGGAGAGCGCGAATCAACTTGTTAGCGAATATTCAAGAGCGCGCTAAAGCACGCTGGACAGACAGGAATGTCTGTCCTACATGCCGGGCGCGGAGAGGGTTCCGTCTGGGCTGACGTTGACGGCGGTCGCGCCGAAGTCTTCTTTTGAGAGCTGCCGGACGACGTTGATGACTGTGCCGTTCTTGTCCGGGCGCGGCCCGTTCTGGCCTTCCTGAATGAGTGGGTGAATTCGCCCGCCGAGGAACGCGCCGTCAGGCCCGATGTTTGTCTCAAGCACGAGCGAGAGCGCGGTTGGCCCATTGAACGGGAATCTGTAGAAGGCGAAGTTGCCGAGCGAATACACTATCAGGCGATTCTTATAGACTTCCATTCCGCGAACGACGTGCGGCCCGTGACCCAGCACAAGGTCTGCTCCCGCATCCACGACGGCGCGCGTGAACTTGCGCAGGTCGCCGCGAGCGCCGCCAAGATAAGTCTCCGAACCGTAGGGCACATGCTGCGCCGAAGAGCCTTCCGCTCCGCCATGAAACGAGACGATGACGATGTCTGCCTTGCGCGCAGCATCTGCGACGACGCGCCTTGAAGTTTCGATGTCAATCAGGTTGAGCGAAACGGGGTTGGTTGCGAAAGCGACGAAGATAATCTTTCTTCCTTTGACGTTGAGGGACGGGCTGTCGTTTGTATCAGCGCCCGCGTGGATGATGCCGAGGTTGTCTATAACTTTGCGAGTGCTGGCGCGTCCTTCCGCGCCGTAGTCCGAAGAGTGGTTGTTCGCCAGACTAACCACATCGAATCCGGCATCCTTGAGATACTTCCCGTAGCGCGTCGGCATGCCGAACGTATAACAGAATTTTGAGTTCGGGCCGCACTTCGTCTGTGTGCCGCCGTCAATCATCGCGCCTTCGAGATTGGCGAAAGCAATGTCGGCTGAAGAAAGAAGCGGCGTCAGCCCGGAAATCATCTGCGCGCCGTCATTCACTGGAAGCCCGCGCCCCTGACTGGCCGAGCCAAGCATGGTATCGCCCACCGCCATGATTGAGATTGACTCCGCTGGCGTCGGTGTGGGCGAAGGCTTCGGCGTCGACGGCGCAGCCGAGACGGAGGGCGGCTGGTCTGCTTTGCTACAAGCTGCGCTCCCGTAAAGCGCGAAAGACGCGAGCAGAACAAGAAAGGTGATGAGCCAGTTGGGGGATTTCATAAGTATGTTTTCGATCCTTAGAGGAGATAGGTTCTGCCGTTTCTTAAATCAGGAGTCCGCCTGGCCCGCGTATCGCTCGGTGCTGGCGTTGGAGATGACTTCCGCATCTTCTGTGAGCGCCTGGTCAACCAGCCGACGCTGCTCCATCTCGTGAATTGCGTAAGAACCCGTCGCGGGGCTGGCCGAAGCCGCGCGCCCGACATAGTAGGGACGCTGGCATGAGGGCAGCATGTTCATCAAACGCGGCTCGACGAAAGTCCAGCCGCCCATGTTCTTCGGCTCTTCCTGCGCCCAGACCAACTGCGTCGCGCCTTTGTAACTATTGAAGATTTCGCGCACGCGCTTTTCCGGGAACGGGTAAAACTGTTCGAGCCGGATAATCGCGACCTTTTCATCGCCCGATACTTTACGCGCGGCATTGAGGTCGTAAAAAACCTTGCCGCTACAGAGCACGATGCGCCGCACGCTCTCGCGGTTCTTCACCTCCGCATCGTCAATCACGGGCAGGAATCCGCCGCTCGTCAACTCTTCCAGCTTAGAAGTAGCCGCAGGCAGGCGCAGCAAACTCTTCGGCGTGATCGTGACGAGAGGCCGAAGGGTCTGCTGTTTCACCTGTCGGCGCAGGAGATGGAAATATTGCGCCGGGGTCGTCGGGTAGCAGACCTGTAGATTGTTCTCGGCGCAGAGTTGCAGGTAACGTTCAAGACGCGCGCTGGAATGCTCCGGCCCCTGACCTTCGTAGCCATGCGGCAGCAGAAGGCCGAGACGCGAACGCTGCTGCCACTTGTCTTCCGAAGCCGCGATGTACTGGTCAATGATGACCTGCGCGCCGTTGCCGAAATCTCCAAACTGCGCTTCCCACAAAACGAGCGCATCCTGTGCGATGACCGAATAGCCGTACTCGAAACCCAGCACGCCCTGCTCCGACAGCGAGCTATCGTAGACATCAAACTCCGCCTTCGGATTCCTGTCGCTCTTGAGTTCGGAAAGCGGCGTCCAGGGCTGGCCGGTCTGCGTGTCGTACATAACGGCGTGACGCTGGCTGAATGTTCCGCGCCCGCTGTCCTGACCGCTTAAGCGCACGCGCGTTCCTTCTAAAACGAGCGAACCGTAAGCCATCGCTTCGGCGAAAGCCCAGTCCATCGGAGTCGTGCCTTCGCCCATCTTGGCGCGGCGCGCGAGTTGTCCGACCATCTTCGGGTTGATGTTGAAGCCTTCCGGCACGAGAGAGATTTTCCGCGTGATCTGGCTGATGATTTCACGGTCAACGCCCGTCTCTTCGACAGTTGACCCGTCCTCTTCCTGAGCGGGCGGCGGTAGCTCTTTTGTGGGAGGCTTGCTGGCGACAATTTCTTTAGCGCGACTGAGCGCATCTTCGTAACGCTGCACGCGCTCTTCGATCATCTGAGATACGCCCGCCTCGTCAATCACGCCTTCGCGGATGAGCCGTTGCGCGTAGATAGTCCGCACGCCGGGATGAGCTTTCACGCGCGCGTACATCAATGGCTGCGTGTAGCTCGGCTCGTCCGCTTCGTTGTGACCGAGTTTGCGGAAGCCCACGATGTCCAGCACCACGTCCTTGTTGAACTCCTGACGGAAGTCCAGAGCGATTTGCAGCACGCGGTAGGCGGCATCGGGGTCGTCGCCGTTGACGTGGAAGATGGGAAGCTGCGTCATCCGCGCCACGTCTGTCGAATAAATCGTCGAGCGCCCGGCTTCGGGCGAAGTGGTAAAACCGATCTGGTTGTTGATGATGATGTGAATCGTGCCGCCTGTGAGATAACCGCGAAGCTCCGCCAAGTTCAGAGTCTCCATCACGATGCCCTGTCCCGCGAACGCGGCGTCGCCGTGAAGCAGCACCGGCATCGCCAGATCAATGGCCTCTTCGCGCGGCGCATCAAGCGCATCATGCTTGGCGCGCACCATGCCTTCGACGACCGGGTCAACGAATTCCAGATGGCTCGGATTGGGCGAGAGCGTGATTTTCACCTTGCGCCCGTCCGCCGTCTCGCGCTCGCCGAGCGCGCCCTGATGGTATTTCACGTCGCCTTCGTCCGCAGGAAAGTTAGGATGCACGCTTCCTTCAAACGAGGTGAAGATGCGCTCACTATGATTCCCGATAACGTTAGCCAGCACGTTGAGGCGACCCCGATGCGCCATGCCGAGCGTGATGTCTTCGACGCCGCGCAACGCCGCGCCTTCAATCAACTGATCCAGCACCGGAATAATCGTCTCGCAGCCTTCGAGCGAGAATCTCTTCTGGCCCAGATACTTCTTGTGCAGAAAATGCTCGAACTGTTCGGCGGCAATCAGCTTTGAGAGAAGCTGTTTCCTGACTTCAGGCGCGAGCGGCTGCGGGTCAACGAACTGGACGCGAATCTGCTCACGCAGCCAGACCTTCTGCTCCTTGCTCTGGATATGGCGATACTCTATGCCGACCTTGCCGCAGTAGGCGCGGCGCAGGATGTCCAGAATGTCGCGCAACGTTGCGCTCTCCTTGCCGCCAAGCCCGCCCGTGATGAACTTGCGATCCAAATCCCAGATTGTCAGGTCGTAAGTTTCGATGTCGAGTTCGGGATGATAATGAAGCGGCATCGCGTGGAGCGGGTCAATATCAGCGATCAGGTGGCCGCGCACGCGATAGGCGTTGATGAGTTCAAGCACGCGCGCCTGCTTGATGACCTGAGCGCGCGTCTGGTCGCCGCCGAGCAGAGCCGGATTGCGATCCATAGCCCAGCGCATCGGCGGATAACCGATGTCCAGATCGGCGAAGATGTCGTCGTAGAAACGATGCGCGCCGACCAGCAGTTCGTGAACGCGTGCGAGAAATGCGCCCGACTCCGCGCCCTGAATGATGCGATGATCGTAGGTCGAAGAGATCGTCATCGCCTTGCTGATGCCGATCTGCGAAAGAGCTTCGGGAGCCATCGCCTGATACTCCGCCGGATACTCGATTGCGCCCGTCGCGACGATGACGGATTGTCCGGGCATCAGTCGCGGCGTGGAAGCGACCGTGCCGATTGTTCCGGGGTTGGTCAGAGAAACGGTCGTACCCTGAAAGTCTGGAATTTGAAGCTTGCCTTCACGCGCGCGCTTGACCACATCATCGTAGGCCGCAAGAAACTGCGGGAAGCGCATCTTCTCCGCGCCTTTGATGTTCGGCACAAGCAGCGTGCGCGAGCCATCCTTTTTCTGGAGGTCAATGGCGACGCCGAGGTTTACGCTCTCGCGGCGCAGGCGCGCTGGCTTCCCGTCCACTAAGGCAAAACCGTCGTTGAGCTGCGGAAACTCTTTGAGCGCGCCCACTATCGCCCATGCGACCAGATGCGTGTAAGAGGCTTTGCCGTGCCCGGTCGCTTGCAGATGCTCGTTGATGGTGCGGCGATTTTCGTCCAGCACCTTGACGGGGATGCGACGATTCGAGGTCGCGGTCGGAACCGTGAGGCTCGCCTCCATGTTCTCCACGATCTTAAGCGCGCCGCCGCGAATCGGCACGGCGTTTTCTGCGCTTTCAGTGGTTGCGGGCTTTGCTTCGGCGGAAGGAGGCGACGGAGCGGGCGCTAGCGGCGCGGGAGCAGCGCCGCTGGCCGTTGCAACGGTAGCGCTCGAAGGAGCAGCCGCGCCGTTGCCGCCAGCCTGCTGCGAAGTTGCGGCCTGCCCGTTCTCCTGCGTCTGAGTTGCCGCACCATCGCCGCCGAGCAGTTCGCTGAAGTACGTGCGCCAGGATTCATCCACCAGCGCCGGGTCGTTGCGGAAACGGCTCAACAAGCCTTCGACATAGGTGGCATTGGCTCCGAAATTCTCCGCGATGAACAGGGAAAGGTCTGTCTTGTTTTGCGATTCGCTCAAGGTCTCATCACCTCCATGTGGAAACGATAGATTATCACCTTCCGCATTTGAATTCATCCGGCGTGGGAGCACAGTCACGCCTTACGGCTTAATTTTACAATACGAAAATGCTATGCTCCCCGCGCAAGCCAACCAATATGCACCCTTTTAGAAGGGATTAAGCCGATGGAATACTCTAAAACAGTACCTTTCACAGGCAAGGCGGCTAAAGCGTTAGAGGTAGCCAGATCAACTTTTCTCCCGCAGGGTTTTCAGCTTGTGGCCAGCACTGATTATGAATTGCGAGTCACGGGGCCGGGCCTCAACAGCACAAGAGAGAACCCCTTGAAAGGTATCACCGAAGCCTCAATCATCATCCGCCCTTCTGCGTCTGCGATAGAAATGACGGCGCGGCTGGGCGGCGTGGAGAAGATGAAAAAGTTTCTCACCTTCTTTCCACTGGGAATGGCCATTTTGTTTCTGATTGTCTTCGGAGTCCTGGCGCTGACTGTGGCCACCATGCGTAACCCGCTATTCTTTCTGAGTCCTCTTCTGGCTCTCTCTCCCTGGCTGTTCCTCGCTCCCTGGATGTCTCGCATGATTGAGAGGAGGACGGTGCAGGCCATAGACACTCTCTTGAGCAACATGGTCATGCTGGGGAAATGATAGCTAAGGGTTGCGGTCAAGGTGAAAGATTGAAGCCTTGAAGAAAACGAGCGCGCCTTTCGTCCCGCTTCTAATTCTGAAGACAGTAAACAAAAGGTAAGTCGATGAAGATAGAAAATAGATTGCCTCTCTCGCAGGCCGCAAGCCTCTTGCTCTTTATTTGCCTTCTGCTGGCCTCCGTCCCCGGCTGGCAAAGCGTCGCCAGTGCATCGGGTGTGAAGGATGACGCGCAGAAGTTCATAGACCAGTTCACGGCCCAGTGGCTTCAGTTGCGCTATGCCTACTCGCAAGCCTCCTGGAACTCGAACACCAAAATCGTAGAGGGCGATGACACCAACGCCAAAGCGGAAAACGCTGCCCTCGAACGATTGACGGCGTTTACGGGAAGCAAGGAGAACATAGATAAAGCGACCGCGTTGCTCAAGCAGCAGGACAAGCTCACGCCGCTTCAGGTCAGGCAACTCAAGGGCATTCTCTACATGGCGGCGGAGTATCCTGAGATTGCCAAAGAGATGGTCAAGGAGCGCATCGCTGCCGAGACCGCGCAGACCGAAAAGCTCTACGGCTTCGAGTTCAAGATTGACGGCAAGCCCGTCACGCCGAACCAGATTGACGAAATCCTCCGCACCTCAAATGATCCGGCGGAGCGCCGCAAGGCATGGGAAGCTTCAAAGGAAGTCGGCAAGGTGCTGAAAGACGGCCTCGCTAATCTTCAAAGACTGCGTAACGGGACGGTGCGCCCCTTAGGCTATAGCTCTTACATCAACTACCAGATTTCCGATTACGGGTTGACGGGCGAAGAGATGATGCAGCTTCTCGACAAATTCAATCGTGAGTTGCGCCCGCTCTATCGTGAATTGCACACTTACGCTCGCTACGAACTCGCGAAGCGTTACAACCAACCTGTGCCCGACCAGATTCCGGCTGACTGGCTGCCGAATCGCTGGGCGCAGGATTGGAGCGCGATGGTCAAGGTCGAGGGAATGAACATTGACGACGCGCTCAAATCCAAGACACCTGAATGGATCGTCCAGCAGGCCGAGCAGTTTTACGTCTCTCTGGGCTTTCCCCAGTTGCCGAAAAGTTTTTACGAGAAGTCGTCGCTTTACCCGCTTCCGGCAGGCACGTCGTACAAGAAGAACAATCACGCCAGCGCGTGGCATCTGGATTTACAGAATGATCTGCGTTCGCTGATGAGTGTCGAGCCAAACGCCGAGTGGTACGAAACCGCGCACCACGAACTCGGCCATATTTATTACTACGTCAGCTACACAAACAAGGACGTTCCGCCACTCCTGCGTGAAGGAGCGAACCGCGCTTACCACGAAGCCATCGGTACGATGATCGGTCTGGCGGCGACGCAGCAACCGTTTCTTGAGGGGCGCGGCCTTGCGCCGAAAAACGCGAAAGTGGATCAGACGCAGGTGCTCTTGAAGGAAGCGCTGAACTACTTCGCCTATATGCCGTTTGCGACGGGCACGATGTCTCGCTTCGAGTACGATCTTTATGAGAACAATCTGCCGAAGGATCAGTACAACCGGCGTTGGTGGGAATTAGCATTGAAGTATCAGGGCATCGTCCCGCCGGGTACGCGCGGTGAAGAATACTGCGACGCCTGCACGAAGACGCACATCAACGACGACGCCGCGCAATATTACGACTACGCCATCGCCAACGTCTTGCTCTTCCAGTTGCACGACCACATCGCGCGCAAAATCCTGAAACAGGACCCGCACGCGACCAACTATTATGGCAGCAAAGCGGTCGGAGATTTCCTCAGGAAGATTATGAGTCCGGGCAGTTCGCGCGACTGGCGCGTGGTGCTCAAGGAGACGACCGGCGAAGATTTGAGCGCCACCGCCATGCTCCGGTATTTCGAGCCGTTGATGAACTATCTGAAGCAGGTCAACGCCGGACGGAAATACACGCTGGCCGAGTTGTGATGACCACAGGCATCCAACTACAAATCAATAATTATGAAGCCTAAATCCGATTCGCACGTCTCTCCAAAAACCTCGCGCCGCCAGTTTGCGAAATCAGTTGCCACGACACTTGTGGCCGCGCCGCTCGCGGCTTCACTCGTGAAAGCGCAAACGCCTACGAAGCCGAAGGAAGCAACCGCGCCGCCAGCACCGCAACCCGCGCCTGCGCCGCAAAAGCCTTCGCCGATTGTGGACGCCTACACGGAGGTGGCGCGCGTGCGCTTCGGGGAAAAACTGACGCCCGAACAATTCGAACAGATCAAGAAAGACTTGGACGGCAATGTCCGTACAGCCGACCGCCTACGAGCGATTAAATTGAAGAATGGAGATGAACCGGATTTCGTCTTCACTGCCGGTTAAAAAGAATCATTCCCACAGCCAACGAATCATCTGAGCAAGAAATGCCGCCCCCTGTTTTCAGACAGACTCCATGCTTCCTGTTAAGCTGGGCAGACAAGCATCTCCGTGTGGCGATTATCCTCCTGTTGATTCTGTTCTCGCTTTCCAATCAAGCTCTGGGGCAATCCAGAGGCAGAGCTAAAAGGATTCCGCAAGTCTCATCCGCCACATCCAGAGTTAACCACTGGGAGAGCGGCGAAGCCGAGCAATTGAAAGTTTATGCGCTACGCCTGATGCCGAAACAGGATTTAAGAAAGCAGCTTGAGCTTTTTGCCCGGCAGCAAAAGATTCAGGCAGGCTTGATTCTGACTGCTGTCGGGAGTTTACAAAAAGTCAGCTTGCGACTGGCCGACCAGAAAGATTCAACCGCATTCGAGGGCAAATACGAGATCGTCTCTCTAGTCGGAACCCTTTCCCCCGACGGCGTACATCTGCACATTTCTCTGTCGGACTCGACGGGCAAAACCATCGGCGGCCATCTGGTCGAAGGCTGCGAGATTTACACGACCGCCGAGATAGTGCTGGCCGAGGCTCATGGCTTGAAGTTCACCAGAGAGCAAGACGCGCAAACCGGCTATAAAGAGTTGAAGATTCGCAAGGCCACACGCTCAAACAAAAGGAGATGATGAAAGAGAAGTAAACGCCCTTTCTCTTTCAAGTTATTTTTATGCTCCCTGATGACATCCTCTTCTCTTCTATTACAGACCTCGCCGCGCAAATCCGCGCCCGTCGCATCTCGCCCGTCGAGTTGACTGAAAGCTATCTTGAGCGATTGGACACAGCAGGCCGACGGCTCGGCGCGGTGGCGAGCCTGATGCGCGACTCGGCGCTTGACGAAGCGCGCACCGCCGAGCGCGAGATAAAACGCGGGCGTTATCGCGGGACGCTTCACGGCATTCCCTACGGCGCGAAAGACCTGCTGGCGACGCGTAACGCCAAGACCACCTGGGGCGCAGCGCCGTACAAAGATCAACAGTTCGACGAGGACGCGACGGTTATCAGGAAGCTACGCGATGCGGGCGCGGTTCTCGTCGCCAAGCTGGCGATGGTCGAATTAGCTGGCGGGATGGGCTACAACGAAGCGCACGCCTCGCTGACAGGCGCTTGCAAGACACCCTGGAATGAAGAATTCTGGAGCGGCGGGTCAAGCTCAGGGCCGGGCGCGGCGGTGGCCGCCGGGTTGGTTGCGTTTGCCATCGGCTCTGAAACCTCCGGCTCGATCATCACTCCGGCGGCCTTCTGCGGCGTGTCGGGTTTGCGCCCGACCTATGGCGCGGTCTCGCGTCATGGCGCGATGGCGTTGTGCTGGACACTCGATAAGCTCGGCCCGATGTGTCGTACGGCGAAGGATTGCGCTGTCGTACTCTCGGCAATCTCCGGCGTTGATCCGCTCGACCCGACCTCAGTTGATAATTCATCTCGCTCAGGAGTTGGCGTGCCGCGTGGGAAAGCAAAGCCGCTCCGCCTCGCCGTGATGAAAGATTCTTACGAGAAGGCGCAACCGGAAGTGCGCGAGAATTTCCTGCGCTCGCTCGACGTGTTGAAGAGATTCGCAAGCGTTGAGATGGACGTGAAGCTGCCGGATTTTCCTTACGGCCCGGCGGTTGGAACGATTGTGGACGCGGAAGGCGCGAGCGCGTTTCGTGAGTTGATTGAATCGGGGCGCGTGCAGGAACTGGCGTCTCCGACGGGTCGCGTCGGCGGCTACTCCGCATCGCTCGTCACGGCTGTTGATTACCTGCACGCGATGCGCCTGCGCGCTCCCATGCGCCGCGCGTGGAACGAGATGTTTTCAAAGCACGGGATTCTCGTCGCGCCGTCGCGCGCCACAGTCTCTTACCCGCTTAACAAGACCTTCGATCAGGCTTATCCGGGCATCGGCGCGTCCTCGCCCATCGGCGCAAGCAATCTGGTCGGTGTCCCCGGCCTCTCCATCCCCAACGGCTTCGGCCAGCACAACCTCCCGACCGGAATCCAATTCATCGGCCCGGCGTGGAGCGAACAATCATTAATTGACGTAGCGGACAGGTATCAGCAGGCGACCGACTGGCACAAGCGACGACCCAAATAGGCGCAACTTCCATCAAGGAAGGCAATTCCGCGCTAAGGAATCGCACAACCGGCCTTTGGGAACGTAAAACCCGCCTTCGGGAACGCGCAACTTTGCTTTGGTAACGCGTTGCCGAACTTGAGAATTGCGTTCCCGATTGCGAAAATCTCGTTTGTGAACTGTAGTTTAGCGCGCAGAGCAGTTGTCCCTACCCCTACAAGCTCATCCCTTATCCTTATTCTTGAGTGGATTCTGAAATGAGAGATTGAGTTCGACGGGGACGACGCGTTTGAATTTGAAGAGGAATTTTTTGAAGCGTCCGAAGACATAGACGCGACCCGTGACGGGCCAGACATCTTTCGGCTGATTCCATTCGCCCAGAGCGCCGAGCAAGGCGCGCGGGGTGCTGATGTAGATGCTGACAGGCTCAGGCAGCGTGACGGGCTTGCTGGTCGGAAGATCAAAAGAGTGCTGGTATTCGTTGACGGTGACGGTCGTGCCGTTGACTGTCATCTCCTCGAAGGTCAGAAAATCGACGCGACCTCCCTGCTTGATGGCGGCCACCGTGACCGGCACTTCAAGACCGATGCCGAGCGGTGAGAGGCTCGTCACACGCGGGTCGCCCAGTTGAATCAGCTTATCCTCGTCTTGTCCTGCCGCCTCATCTTTTCCCTTCGCATTCTGCTTCTTAATCTCCACGTTCGCCAACTCGACCTTGTAGCCGCGAATCTCTTTCGGATAACTGCGCTCAAGGGGCGAAGGATGCGACGAGCTTGATTTTGCAGAGGGCTGCTGCGCGAAGCCGAGCGCCGAGAGAAAAACAAGCGCGCACAGGGCGAGCGTTGCGACCTGTCTGTGTTTTCGGTTTTCTCTCAAGCTGCTTTTCATCATCCGTCTTCCAGTTACCTCAAACCCGAAATGGGACGCTTCGCTGCAAACAGTTTGCCTTACGTTGTCTCAGGCTGCTGATTCAGTTCCAGCAAGTGCGGCAAATCCAGCACGAGGGCGATTGTGCCGTCGCTTAGCTCCGTTGCGCCGCTGATGCCGCGCCAGCGCGCCGCGTGGCGTCCAAGCCCTCGCACCAGCGCCTCTATGCGCTCGCCGAAAGCGTCTACGGCGAGGGCTGTTTGTCTCACACCGCTGGCTTCCATCTCACTCCCCACACTTGAGGAGATGATGACGGCGACACTTTCTCCGTTCACTTCACCGTGTGGAGGCTGCGCGAGCAGTTGACGCATCCTGACAAACTGTATGAGCGCCCCGCGCCAGCGAACCCGTTCAACCTCGCCGCTGCTGTCAATGTCCTGAGACGCGACGAAGCCTGTTTCCGCGATGTGCTTTTCGTCAATGCAGTAGCGATAGCCCGCCGAGTTGACGATGACAGCCGAGGCAAGCGCCAGCGTCGTCGGCAAGATCATCTCGAACGTCGTGCCTGCGCCCTGTTCGCTTGAGACGCGAAGTTCGCCGCCGACCAACTCGATGGCTCGCTCGACCACGTCCAGGCCGACGCCGCGACCCGAAACGCTTGAGACGGTAGAGGCCGTCGAAAAACCCGGCCTGAAGATAAGACGCAGGGCTTGCTCTTTTGTTAGCAGCCTGCCCGCCTCAATAATTTCTTGCCCGCGAGCCGCGCGCGTCACGCGCAAAGGGTCTATGCCGCGTCCGTCGTCCGCGATTCGCAGGACAATGCGGCTGCCTTCCATCAAGGCTTCGAGCCGCACGCGCCCGCGCGCGTTCTTGCCCGATGCCGTCCGCTCGGCGATTGTTTCGATACCGTGATCGACCGCATTGCGGAGAATATGCAGCAGCGGGTCGGCCATCGCTTTGGCCAATGATTTGTCGAGCCGCACGTCTCCCCCATGCGTCTCGAAATCAACGTCTTTCCCCGTCAGGCGCGCAGTGATGCGTCCGGCACGCGCGGCGCGCTCCAGCATCCGGTCAACAGGAATCATCCGCAGATTGATTAAACGCTGCTCAAGCTCGACTAGACTGCGGCGAACGCCCACCGCGCGCTCGTCCAGTTCCGCTCGGACGGCTTCATGCCGGTTGAGTGAGGTGGCGAGATTGAAAGCATTAGTCGTTTCAACGAGGAGTTGATGCGTCGCAGAGATTATCTCGTCAAGCTCCTGCAACTCGACGCGCACACGACTGGAAACGGACGCGCCTGTTCCGGGCAGCACGCTTGCCGTGCGGGCTTCATCTGCTACTCGCTTATCGCTCGCCCGCTCGTCGGCTTGAGCGGTCGTTATCTCCGTCAGCGTGGATTGTCCGAACGCAGAGATGCGCGTCGTTAATTCTTCACGGCTGGCCTTTGTCGTATAGATAATGCGGAAACTGATCTGATCGGGCGAAGCGGTTTCGAGTCCGGGCAGCGTGGAGATAATCTCTCCGTCTTCGGCCAGCGTGTCGCTTAAGCTGCGGAAACGCTCATCGAAAGTGGCAAGCTCAAAGTTGACGACGACGACCAGCAGGCGCGCGCCCTCTTCCATTGATTCCTGTAGGCGATGCGCTTCATGCTCGCTTAAGGAACGCGCAATCTCTTCGGGCAGCCGGGCGAGAATTTGCCGCACGGCTGGCGATCTTTGCTGCTCGCTCTCGTGTCGTGCAAGTTTACGCAATCGCTCGACGAGAGCTTGCGTCTTCGGCTCGGCCTCACCATGCGCGATTCTCTCAAGAGATTGCGAGAGAAGACTGGCCGCGTCATCAAAAGCGTCCAGCACCATTTCATCAACCGGCACGCGCCCCAAACGCACGCCGTCGAGCAGCGTTTCAAACTCGTGCGCGATCCGCGTCATGGTATGAAGCTCGATGGTAGCGGACGACCCCTTAATGGTGTGAACGTGGCGGAAGATGCGCCCGATCAGTTCGCGTCGTGCTGGCCCTTCGGCGTAGCGAACGCGCAGCGCCTGAAGATCGCCGAACAGGACTTCGAGCAAATCTTCGGTCTCGCTCAGGAATTCGCGCAGAATCTGATCGTTCATTGGTTAATCGTAAATCGTGAATCGTAAATCGTAAATGGATGAAAACGGCTTTTCTCTATTTACGATTTACGATTCACGATTTACGAGGCAGTGGTGTCTTGCTCTTCTTCGCTATCCGGCTCCACGTCTTCCGTCGTGGTGTGTTCCTGCGGATGCTGTTCGTCGAGGTCGCGCTTGATGGCGTCGAGGATGCCGTTGATGAATTGTGTCGCTTCGTAGGTCGAAAAGCGGCGGGCGATTTCTAAGGCTTCGTTGATGGCGACGGTGCGCGGCGTCGGTTCATGCATGAATTCATAGACGGCAAGTCGCAGGATGTTGCGATCAACGATGGCCATGCGCGAGATGCGCCAGTGCTCTGCGCGCGATTTGATACGCTCGTCCAACTCCGCAAGACGCGCGAGCGTGCCCGTCGCCAGCCGCGTCGCAAACTCGCGCGCAGGCTCTTCCACGTCCGCATCGCCCAGCTCAGTCCAGTAGATACGCACCAACTCGTCGGCACGCGTCTGTGAAACATCAGCCGCAAAGAGCATTTGCAAGGCGCATTCGCGCGCCTTACGCCTTGAACCCATAATACTCAATTACGAGGGATGAGGGATGAGGGATGAGGGATGAAATAATAGCTTTAGCCTTTTACTTCATCCCTCATCCCTCATCCCTCATCCCTTCTTAAACGCTTCCTTGTAAAGATTCACTAATTCGACAGCCGACATGGCGGCCTCGAACCCCTTGTTGCCTGCTTTCACTCCGGCGCGATCAATGGCCTGTTCCAGAGTGTCCGCCGTGACGATGCCGTAAACAACGGGCACGTCTGTTTCCATCCCGGCCTGCGCGATGCCTTTGGTTACTTCCGCAGCGATGTACTCGAAGTGTGGCGTCTGTCCACGAATGATCGTGCCGACGCACACGACTGCATCCCATTTCCCTGTGGCGGCCACCTTGCGCGCCAGCAGCGGAATCTCAAATGAGCCGGGAACTTTGAAAAGCTCCACAGATTTTTCGTCTGCGCCCAAACGCTCAAGCGCATCGAGCGCGCCTTCCACGAGCCGCGAGGTCAGAAAATCGTTCCAACGGCTCGCGACAATCGCAAAGCGAAAGCCTTCGGCGTTCAGGCGTCCTTGATGAATCTTGGGCTGCAAGAGTTTTTCCTCTGGCGCTCCTGTCGGATGTAAGTGTGAAAGCACTGGCAGTATAAAGAAGGCAGTGATGAGTGACAAGTGACGATTGAAGATGCCCGCTTGTCACAAGGAGCGCAGGCCGCTTGTTTATGAACACGATGGGGCGCAGTAAACCTGTGAACGCCCAAGCTGAGCGCTCATAGTAACCGGCACTATTGTGAGACTTAAGGGTGCTGCCGTTCGAGATCGCGCACGCGGTCGTAGATGTCTCGATAGTCAGCCTGTATCTGAACGAGATTGTCGTTAAAGATGCTGAGCTTGCGGTTCATGTCGCGCAACTCCGTGCGAACTTCGCGGACATCTTTACGCATAGCTTCCTGACCCTCCTGAAGCTGCGCGATGTCTGCCTGCACTTTCTCCCAGATAGGTCGAGTATCGTGAAGGCGTTCATCAACCTTCTTTTCGAGGCTTCCCATTCTGTTTTCCAGATTTTCGAATCTGTTTTCCAGATTTCCCAATCTGGTTTCCAGACTTCCTATCCTTGTGCCCAGGTCTTGCACGGCGCTGAGGATTTGCGCGAGCGCGGGGTCTGGTGAGGTTGGTAGCTTTTGTGTGAGGTCATCGCTCATGGTTCTTTCCTCCTTGAGCCTGATTCTATACCCGCGAGCGGCGGCAAAGCAATTACTTCCCTGTAAACACGGGCGCGCGTTTTTCTAAGAAGGCACGCGTGCCTTCGCGCATGTCTTCGGTGGCGAAGAGATTGCTGAAGAGTTCGGCTTCAAGCTCTAAGCCTTCTGTGAGCGGAAGCGTCAGGCCGCGCGTCACGGCTTCGAGACAGGCGCGGATGGCGAGCGGCGCAAGGCTCATTATCTCGCGTGCCAACGTCTCAGCTTCGGAGAGAAGTTGTTCGGGAGCCACAACACGGTTAACGAGGCGGACGCGCAGTGCTTCATCTGGTGAGATTTCTGCGCCGGTCAACATCATCTCAAGAGCGCGCCCGCTCCCTGTCACGCGCGCGAGCCGTTGCGTCCCGCCGTAGCCGGGAATGACGCCGAGCTTTATTTCCGGCAGACTAAAGTGCGCGTTTGTTGAAGCGAGGCGAATGTGGCAGGCCAGAGCAAGCTCACAACCGCCACCGGCAGCCAAACCGTTGACGACAGCGATGACGGGAAGGTTGCAGCGTTCGATCCGCTCGCAAACATCCTGCCCGCGCTGTGCCGCGCCTCTGGCTTCTTCCGTATCCATCGCGGCCAGTTCAGCAATGTCAGTGCCCGCAGAGAAGGCTTCACCCTCGGCGCACAGAATGACGGCGCGTAGGTCTCTTCGGGCAGCGATGCCTTCAAAAATCTCTGCGAGCCGCGCCAGCATCTCTCGCGTCAGCGCGTTTCGCTTCTCCGGACGATTGAGAATCACGCGCGCCAGCCCGTTATCAATCTCTTCAAAAATGATGTGCGTCGTGTCAGGCATTGTTCTGGATGACAGGCGTAATCTTTCGGATGCGTCCGCGAAAAAAGTGGCGTGCATCAGGTTAATCGACGTAACTGAAATATTGGGGACACGCGTCGCTCGCTTTTTCAGGGCGCGGGGTTGACCCTGATAGTGAATGAGACGGTGACGATCTTTTCGCCGCGCTGGAATTGAGTCCAGATGCGATAGTCGCCTGCTTCTGGAAACATCGCCCCAAATTCGACCAACGGGCCACCGCGCATGCTCGCCTGCTCGACACCTCCGGGCAACATCTCAGTCGGATGCGAGTGCAGGTATTCGGATTGATCCGCGTTGAGAATCAGCGTGTGCCCCCATGCTCCCAGATATGGCTGGAGGTCCTGCACTGGCGCGCCGGTTTGCGCGTCCGTCAGGCGATATTTAAGAGGAACGAAAAGGCCAGCCACAGGCGCAACGCCATCGCCATTGCCCAGCGACAGATAAACTTTCATTCCGTCAACCGTCTTCGTCAGCGTCACGTCCGGCGTGAGACGCGGTGGCGGAGCGGCCATCGAGGCACGCGACCGCCCGTAGCCTGCCGTCGTGAGTTCACGGTGGATTATCTGCGACGTGCCGCCGATGGGAAAGAAGTCCGAATGCAGCTTGTAGAGACCCGTTCTCGGCAGCACCGTTTCGACGACGAAGCTGCCGTCTGCTTCGAGTTGCGGGTGAATGTGCTGATAATCGGCCAAGTCCTGACTGACGATGAAGAGGTGGAAAAGTTTCTCGTGATTGACGACGAAGCGCTTCACACGCGCCCCCGTCTGCGGGTCAGAGATGATAAAGCGCAATTGCGCCTTTTCGCCGACCTTCGGACTGCGCGGCAATGAAGTGACTTTAAGTTGATACTCGCCTATGACCGACGGCTTGACCGAAGTCAGAGGCATTCCGCACCGGGGGCACAAGCCCTCTTGCGCCTGATGAATGTCCGGGTGCATCGGGCAGGTGTAGTCGTAAGTGGGAAGTAAACGCTCGAACGCTCTCACACGCTCGGCGGTTGAAAGCGTGGCCAGACTGCGCGGCGTTGCGGGAGTTGTTATTGTTGCTGTCGCCGCCGTTGATTTCCGGCTCACGCCGCGTGGCTTCCAATTTCTCTTCGCGGGCTTTCGCCTTCTGGCTGCGGTTTTCACAGGCGACACGGCGACCAGATTCATCTCGCAGCGTGGACACGTACCGGGTTGCGATGATGTCACCGCCGGATGCATCGGGCAGACATACTTGGCCGCCCCCCGCGTTTGCGCGGTAGCCATCTCAACGGAAGCGAGTCCGAGACAAAGGCTGAGGACAACCAAGCGAAGTGCGCGCATGTTTAGTTTCATTAGAGTAGCTAACAAGCCCGATAAAACTTATAGACCGAGATTTTCAGGATTAACCGGATGAAGAGAAGAAGCATCAAGCTTGGTTTACCTGACTTGTCTGCTTAATCTTGCTAATCCTGAAAATCTCGGTCTATTTCTTTCCCACGCTTCTCTTTTAATTTACGTTACGGCTTTCAGCTTAGATTCATCGGCGTCGGATTCTTCGCATCCTTCGTGTAATCGTAGAAGCCGCGCCCGGATTTGCGTCCGTAGAGTCCGGCCAGCACCATGCGCTTGAGCAGCGGCGGCGGGGCGAAACGCTTTTCTCGATACTCGTTGAACATGATCTCGGCGATGTAGTAGGTCGTGTCAAGGCCGACGAAATCGCCCAGCGTAAACGGCCCCATCGGATAATTGAGACCGAGCTTCATGGCGTTGTCTATGTCAACGATTGAGCCGACACCCTCTTCGAGCGCGCGGATGGCGTCGAGCATGTAGGGGACGAGCAGGCGATTGACGATGAAGCCTGAACGGTCGGTCGCGCGCACGGTCACTTTGCCGAGTTGCTTCCCAAACTCTATGGCCTGCTCGTAGACGGCCTCGTCGGTCAGAATCGTTCGCACGACTTCGACGAGTTTCATCAGCGGCACGGGATTGAAGAAGTGCAGGCCGATGAAGCGCTGCTGTCTTTCAGCGGAAGTTGCCGTCATCATCTCTGTAATCGAGATTGACGAAGTGTTCGAGGCGAAGATCGTTTCGGGCTTACATATCTTATCAAGCTCAGCGTAGGTCTCGCGCTTCGTCTCAAGATTCTCGATGATGGCTTCGATGATGACATCGCAGTCCGCCAGATCACCCAACGAGGTCGTGCTGGTCAAACGACCGCGAATCTCTTTCTGCTGGTCGGCGGTGATCGTTCCCTTCTCTGCGAACCTGGCGAGGGATTTTTCGATGCCGCCGACTCCTCTCTCACATAGCTCGTCCGAAACTTCGCGGACTACTGTTTCAAATCCGGCGGTAGCCGCCGTCTGCGCTATCCCTGAACCCATCAGGCCGCAGCCGAGTACGCCAACTTTTCTGATTTCCATTTCTCTCGTCTCTCCTTGCGAATCGCTCCCTTAACGTGGAGCGATAATTTTTTTACTTGATTGACCTGTCTGTTCGATGAATCCAATTTGTGACGTGTTTGATTATTGCAGCTTGACTCCGTAGTTTTCGCCCTCAGTGCTGATCCATTCCAACTGCTTTTTCTGCCACGCCGTAAAATCCGTGAGCAACTTCTGTCTCTCCTGCATGCGTGCCTGCGCTTGTTTGCGTCCTTCAGCTTTCGTTTCAACAAATTTCTTGACGCGCGTGAGTAGAGATTTCAATTCGCCGCGCTGGTTCTCCGCCTTCTCGTCAAGGCGCGGAGCGCGGTCTAGCTGTTCGAGAGATGCATCAATCCCGCTCGCGTCTCCCTGGTTGAAAGCATTGACGAAAGCTGACTCGCCCGCGCCGAGCGCGTTCAAATGCGCGATTGCGCTTGCGGCATCGCCGCGCAGTGACGACTGATTCGTGGCCACCGGATTCGGCGCAGAATCATAATCGTGGAAGTGTCTCGCAACCTGCACGAAACTGACGACGAGGAGCGCGAGCGCCAAAGCTTGCAGGATGTGCCAGAAGACCGCGACGCTCGCTCGCTCGCCCGGTCGTTTATAACCGATGACCAGCGCGAAGAGCGCGCCCGACAGCAACCCGCCGACATGCGCGGCGTTATCAATAAAGCCGCGCCCGATATAACCGATGGCGAGATTAATCAGAATCACCGGCAAGAGACCCGTCCCGAAGGCTCGCTTGAAACCTTCCGGCAATTCGCGCCGGAACTTGATGCCGAAAACGAAGAGCACCCCAATCAAGCCGAAGAGCGCGCCCGAAGCCCCCGCCGACGGGCCATCCGTTGTTCTGAAAAGAAAACGCCCGACTGGGCCGACAGCCATCTCAGGCCGGACGCTCAGGTAACTCGCCAACACACCCGCTATCCCTGTTCCGACCCAGAGCGCGACAAATTTGGCCGAACCGTAAAGCCGTTCGACATACGGGCCAATCATCCAGAGACCATACATATTGACGAGCAGATGGACGAGTCCGATGTGAATGAAGACCGGCGTCACGAAACGCCACCATTCCTGATGCTGTTTGACCAGATAATTGAGCTTCGCGCCGTAGGCGACCAGCACATGGAAAGGAGGCTCCCATAAGGTAACGCTGTTAAGGCCGCTCGAAGACCACATCAGGAGAAAGACGAAGATGTTGGCGACGAGAAAGATGATGGTGAAGATGTACGGGCGGCTCAGGATGGCGCGTGCGAAGCGGACGGTTTCGTGATCCTGAAGTTGCTGCGACGGCGCAGGTGTCTGCGGCGTGGCGGCTACGGTTTTCGGCGCTCCGCACAGCGAGCAAATGGTCTCGTCTGTTCCGATCAGCGCACCGCAGTTACGGCACATGCTTGGTCGCCCGGCGTAATTCGCTTTATTCAGTTGACCTTCAGACAAAACCTTCCACCTCTAAGCGTGCCGCTTTCCGCAAACCATAAATCACGCCGATCATTTCACCAGACACGCTTCACCCGAAGTGAAGGCAGAACCTGTGGCGCGCGACCCGGACAATTTCTAATCAGTTTGGCTCGCCAGTGATTCTACACTGGAAAAGCAGAATTCAGAATCCAGAAGTCAGGAGTCAGAAGTTGGTAGAAGCCATTGAGTGACAGCCCCGGCAGGGGCTACACTCTTTCGCCCCTTCGGGGCTAGGTTCGATTAATCTTCCCCCGACTCCTGACTCCTGACCTCTGCTTTTCTCTTCCTTCCTGACCGATGCTCTTTGACCGCATTCCGGTCAAAGAGATTGGAGGCTCGTTCACGGCGCTCACGACCTCATAATGTTCTCAACACTTAGCCAGCCGGTTCATGCGGCATGAGCTTTGTAAAGCAGAGCCTGCACAGCTTGCCCTCGTCAAGCGAGCCGTCGGGAGTTTACCCGCTAAGTTACCGAATTTTTCAGGAGCGTATTTTGACTCGAAAATCCCCTATTCTCTCTCTCTTGCTTACCTTTTCGCTGCTAGCGCCGCTGGCAACCGCTTTCCGCGCGGGCGCTCAGTCGAATGCGCGTAACACCGGGCAGCGTGCGGTCAATAAAATGACCGAGCGCCTGCGACTGCGCGCACGCGCGGGTCGCGGCGGAAACCCGGAACGCACGCGCGTCATCCTCAATTTATCTGACGAAGCGACGAAAGATCGTGCGCGGACTGTGCTCGAAGCCAGCGGCGCAGACGTTAACCAGCAATTAGACGAACTCGGCGTGATGGTCGCGGATGTGCCCGTCGAGAAGTTGGAAGAGCTTTCATTGCGTAACGAAGTTTCGTGGATGTCCGAAGATGCCGAAGTTCGCACGCTGGCCACGACGACCGACAACACCAGCCACATAGAGGTGGCGACCGGCGCGAGCAAAGTGTTACCTGAAGATGTGACGGATGGCGGCGCGGGCAATGGTGTCGGCATAGCCATTTTAGACAGCGGCGTCAGCCCGCCCGACGCGGCAGAGTTTGCCGGTTACAAAATGACAACCAGCGGCGGGCTGCTCGGAGGCGGCGGGCTGCTCGGTGCTGGCCTGCTCGCCAAACCGAAGCCTGCGCCTTACAACCGCATCATGCAGGCGGTGGATTTCACCGGCGAAAATACCAAGCAGGATAATTACGGACACGGCACGCACACAGCCGGAGTCGCAGCGGGCACAGGTCAGGCGAGCGAAGATTATGCTGCGAAGAAGGCGGGCGCGCCCACCTATGGCGGCATCGCTCCGATGGCTCATCTCGTCAGCGTCCGCGTTCTTAACTCCGAAGGCGTCGGCAGCGTCTCAAACGTCATCGCAGGCATCAACTGGGTCATCAAGAACAAAGATACCTACAAGATTCGTGTGATGAATCTCTCGCTCGGCGCGGCCATCACGCAAAGCTACAAGACCGATCCTTTGTGTCAGGCTGTCGGACGCGCGGCTGATGCCGGAATCGTCGTCGTGGTCGCGGCTGGCAACCTCGGCAAAGACTCCGCCGGACAGACAATCTACGGCGGCATACTCTCCCCCGCTAACTCGCCGCAGGTGATTACGGTCGGTGCAACCAACACGCAGCAAACGAGCGGACGCTCGGACGATGTGGTGACAACCTATTCGTCGCGCGGCCCGACCCTCGTTGACGGATTGGTCAAACCCGATCTCGTCGCGCCCGGCAATCAAATCGGCGCGTCGGAATCAGCCATCTATTCGCCTACGGCCAGCAGTTCATACACGACCTCTGGCGGTGGCGGGCTTCTCGGTAATACGGTCTTAGGCAATTCGGGCACGACTACGCCGAAGGCGACGGGCACGTACAGAATCTGGAGCGGCACATCTTTCGCCGCGCCAGCCGTCTCCGGCACCATCGCCCTGATGCTCGAAGCCAATCCCTCTCTCACGCCCCGCATCGTCAAAGCTTTGCTCATGCGTACCGCCCAGCGCCTGCCCTATTACGAGAGCAAGGTGCTGACCACGCAGATGTCAAACTACGAGCGCATCATCACCGAAGGCGCTGGCGAATTGAACACCAACGCCGCTGTCTCGCTTGCCCGCGCGATTCGCCAGGACGCTAACAAAGCGAAGCCCGGCGAGAATTTGATTACGAACTCAAAGATTACTTACAAGACCGTTCCCGGCATCACCGCATCAATTGGCAATCAAACCATTCCGCTCAACAACGGCGTCGTCTGGGTTGACGGTGTCGCCTTCACTGATCGCCTGCAAATGACGAACGGATACAAGCTCGCCAACGGGCAAACGCTTTCGAGCGGCTTCGCCATTGCCGATGGTTACATGACAACGAATGGCAGCTACGTTCTCAGTAACGGCATCGTCATCGGTAGCGGCATTGTCATCGGCAGTGGAATTGTGATTGGCAGCGGAATCGTCATCGGCAGCGGGATTGTTATCGGGAGCGGCATCGTCATCGGCAGCGATTACGCTCTCGCGGATGGAATGTATCCTTCTGGCTCAGTGTACGGTTGGAGTTTCAAGAATGAATCAATCTGGGCATCGAATCTGGTTGATCCGAAGACGACAGACCTCAACGCAGAAGAAGTTATCCTTCTGGGTGAAGACGCAATTCCCGTCGGGGTTTCGCGCCTTTTAAGTTCAAGCCCTCTTTACCCACGCCGTTAGTTGAAAATGAGAGAGCGCCGAAAGTACATAGCTTTCGGCGCTCTCTCACCCGCGAGAGTGCGAATCATGGCGCAAGACAAGACAGGACTAAAATCCCGGATTTACCCGGCGACGATCACCGTCGCCGGTATCGCGTTATGGTTGGCCTCGTCCGCGCGTTTGTTCACCGGATATGCATTGCAGGAACAACTGGCCGTGCTGGCGCTTTTGCCGCTAGTCATCCTCACGGGCATGTTTCCCAACTCCGTGCCGCTGCCTTCATCTCTCAAGCTGTCGCAAGAGAAGATGTCCTTCACGCTCTCCGAAGCGCTTGTCCTTCTCATCGCCTGCAAATTCGGATTCGCGGCCTGCATCTTCGTCGCGGGTCTGGAAGGACTGACTTCATCCAGACGCGCCGTGCGCCGTCTCTCCAGCAATCTTTATTCATTCGGCATGATGTCGTTGGCCTCCGGCGCTGGCGTCGCCAGTCTCTGGGTGGTGCTGCGCTACGGCTTTGGCGAAGGTGCGAGCGGTACTTACGCTTTCCCGGCTGTCGCCATCGGACTGCTCGTCGCGAGCATCATCCACATCGGCGTCAACACAGGGTTGGTCGCCTTGCTCTTTTCCGTGCGCCTCGAAAAGCCCGTCATGCATATCTGGAAAGAATACTTCCTGCTGGCGGTGCCTTTGTTTCTGCCGACGAGCGCGGCGGCGAGTTTGATGTATATCGCGCTTCAATATAACACGCTGACGATGTTGGCCATCGGGTTGCCGATTCTTATCGCTATACACTTTGGACATCGCCAGTATCGCGACGGGATGCAGGAACGAATCAACATCATCAAGAACGCGCAACAGGAACGTATCGCCCTGATGGAGAAGTCGCACTGCGAAACCATCGAAGCGCTCGCCGTAGCGATTAACGCCAAAGATGAAGTGACGCACGAGCACGTCCTGCGCGTGCAGATTTACGCCGCCGGGGTCGCGCGCCTGCTCGGTTGCAGCGCAGAAGAGATTGAAGCGCTCCGCGCCGGAGCGCTCCTGCACGACATCGGCAAGATCGCCGTTCCCGATTACATTTTGAACAAGCCGGGCAAGCTGACAGCCGCCGAGTTTGAGAAGATGAAGACGCACACGGTCATCGGCGCGCAGATTCTGGGGCGCGTCGAGTTTCCTTACCCGGTTGTGCCGGTCGTGCGCCATCACCATGAGCGCTGGGATGGGCGCGGTTATCCAGACGGGTTAAAGCATGAAGAGATTCCGCTGACGGCGCGCATCCTCTCGGTCGTAGACTGCTTCGACGCCGTGCGCGAAGACCGTCAGTATCGTAAAGCCATGACGCGCGAAGAGGCGCTTGAGTTCATCATGAGCGGAAGCGGCACGATGTATGACCCGCGCGTCGTCGGCACGTTTATCACGCACCTGCCGGAGTTTGAAGCGGAGATACTGGCGCATCGCAACACGCCCGCCCCGACCTACGGCATCACGCCCATCGAAGAATTGTCGGAAGCCGCGCGCCTCGTCACCCCCGCCGCAGGACTCGCGGAAACAAGCACAACGGAGAAAGCCGCCGAGACGAACTTCTCGCTCAAAGAACTCCGCGCGCTCTACGATCTGGCTCAGGCGCTCAACGCCGCACACGGTCACGCTGAAGTTCTCGCCGCCTTGACCGAGAAACTCTCTCCACTCGTCGCTTATGATTTATGCATGGTGACGCTGCCAGCAGTGGAGAGCGGCGAATACGTGGTCGTACACGCGTTGGGACAACACGCCGACCTGCTCACGAATCGCAGAATTACGATTGGCGAAGGCGTGACCGGCTGGGTGCTCGCCAATCGCCAGCCGTTCTGCAATGCAGACCCCAAGCTCGATTTACCGCCGCAGCTCATCGAACACTTCGCAGACTATCGCACGCTCGTCGCCTTTCCGCTCCTCAAAGACAAGGAGCTACACGGCGCACTCACGCTCTATTCATCAACGCTCACCGAATACAACGCCGATCATCGAAGATTGCTGCAAGAAGCGGCAACGCTTCTCACAGCGGCGCTCTCGACAAGCTCAGAACCCGTCACACCAACAGCGATTTCCCAAACAACCGTTACCGAAAGCTATACCCCAACGGGCACGAGACTGGCCTCTGAGATGGCGCACTAACACGTAGGACAGGCAGTCCTGCCTGTCGTAGCGTGCGCCAGCACGCTTTTGAGATTCGCTAATAGTTATTCGCGCTCACGCGCTCATTGATAGACAGGAATGCCTGTCCTACTCAATCTTGCCTTGCGCTTTGATTTCGCGTGGCGCGTTTGTGTCGGCAGTGACTTCGACGGGTGCGCGCCAGACGAGCGTTTTGATCTTGCATGTGCCGGTATTGTCCTCACGGCAATAGTAGAGCGTGAGTTGAAGACGGAGCGCGCTTGCGCCTGCGTCGAGAGCGCGCAAAGGGATACGCAGTGGAAGTTGCAGGTCTTTGGCCACGCGCGAGGCCGCGCTTTTCGCGTTACTGTCTAAAGCGAGCCGCTTCGCGTCGCCCTCGATCGCGATTTGATAACGCTGCGGCGCGCTTGAGTTGAGGTGATAGCCTGCGGGCAGCGCGACATCAACGATGAGCGCGCCTTCGCTCTTCGCTCTAAGACGCTGCGGCGCGAGTTTGATCTCTTCACTATTGGGCGCGGCGGAGGCGGTCGCGTCTGTTTCCGGTAAAGATGAAGCTGGCGGTTGCAAGCCTGTGAGCTTGAGCGTCGTCACCTGCTTTGTCTTTAAATCAACGACGCGCACAGCGTGATTATTCGTGTCCGCGACGTAGAGCTTATCATTAGCGAGGCTCAAGCCGCCGGGTTCATAAAAGGATGCGCTTGCTCCGTCCGCTTGTCCGGGCTTGCCCGTGCCGAAGAGCGTTTTGACATCTCCTCTTTGCGGGTCGAGTTGCTTAATCTTGTGATTGTAGGTGTCGGCGATTAACACTCTCCCGTCCAGCACGGCGAGGCCGAGCGGGTGTTGAAGACGCACGTCGTCGCCTTCGCCGTCCAAGTCACCGAACTCGAAGAGGTCGCCGCCCGCGAGCGTGCGAACCTGTGAGGTGGGCGAGGTGAGATCAATGGCGCGGATAATGTTTGATTCGCTGTCGGCGACGAAGAGAGTTTTGCCATCGGTTGCCAGACCCGAAGGCTGCGCGAAGCCTGCTTTCAAGGCGTCTCCGTCCAGACGCGCCTCGCGCCCCGAACCGGCGAAGGTGGAAATCTCCTGCTTCTCAAGATCGAGCTTCCAGATTTGATGCGGCCCGGCCATCGCTATATAGAGCGTGCGCCCGGCAAGCTGCAAATCCCAGGGCGAATTCAAACTGATGGAGCGCGCCGCGCCCTGCTGGTTATATTCCTCCATCTGCCTGCCCGTGCCCGCGATGGTTTCGACCTTGCGCGCTTTCAAATCGATGCGGCGAATCAGGTGATTCTCCGTGTCCGCAACGTAGAGTGAAGCGCCGTCGAGCGCCATCCCCTGCGGGCGATAAAGAGTCGCGCTCTCGAACGCGCCGTCGCTTGCGCCGCGCGCTCCCGTGCCGATAGCTTCCACAAAAGTGCCGTCGAGCTTTGTGACGACGATGCGGTTATGATTGGAATCGGCGATGAAGAGACGATCAGTTTTCGCATCGGCCAGAACTTTGCCGGGGAAGGCGAGCGGTAAATCGCCGACCTTCGCACGCTCAAGGACGACGCTCAATGGCTGCTCGTTTAATTCTCCGCGCTTGCGGAAGTCTTCAACTGTCTTCGAGATTGCATCGTCCAACACCTCGTAGTTGCCTTCGCCTCTCACCGCGCCGACGACGTAGCCCGCCGGGTCAATCAATATTTGCGTTGGCCACGCATTGACGGCGTAACTGTTCCAGACGGCAAAGTCGGCATCGTTGATGACCGGATGCTCTATCTCGTAGCGCAGGATGATGCGGCGAATGTTCTCCGTCTCTTTTTCGTTATCGAACTTGGCGGAATGAACACCGATGACGACCAGATTGTTAGGGTATTTGGCTTCGAGCCGCTTTAAGTCAGGGATGATATGGATGCAGTTGATGCAACCATAAGTCCAAAAATCCAGCAGGACGACTTTGCCTTTGAGAGCGGCGATTGAGAGCGGCTTGTCCGTGTTGAGCCACGAGCGCCCGCCCGTTAGTTCCGGCGCGCGCACGCGCCCCTGCTGCGGGAGAGACATGATTGAAGAACCTTTCGCCGAAGAATATTTGAGCGGTCGAGCATTGAGCAGCGCCGCGCCGATAAGAGCGATGCTTAGAATAATGCCGAACCATGTGATGATGCGCCGTTGTCTTGTCATTATGAGTAATCCTTTGAGATACATTGTAAATCAGTTACGGCGCAGACCGGCAGGGCGGATTGATGAAAGGCGAAGGATGAAGAGTGATGCGGAGGCACGGCGAGCATGACAGAAAGCAATAGGCGGTAGGCAGTCGTATCTTCTGCTTTCTCTTCCACAGGAAGAGAATAATCAAATCCGCCGACAAATCCTCAAATCGGCCATATAATTATTATTGACAGGATATAGACGGAGGTGTATAGCGTTGTCTGTGGCTTCCGTGCTAGCAAGAGCCTCACTCCTCATCGAGTCCTGCTCCTGTTAATTTCATAGCAACACCGAATACAACATTTGATATTCAAGGAGATAATCTAGCTATGAAAAGAGAAACTCGCCTCCGGCAACCTTATTTATTTTTATAACTGCTCTTCTGATATGCCTGGTTGTATTGGGCGCAAGCGCATGGTCATCACGTACTGACATCAATAAAAAGGTTTCTTTACAACAAGGTGACGGATTAGGAATAGGTAGGAATAAAACCCAACGTCTCAAAGTGGTCAGTATCGAACAGACCGAAAATGAAATCTTGCTGTTGCTGAAAAATGATTATGGCAGGAGCATCAATGCGCTCACTGTCTCTATTGGAGACCTTACGATTAATAACGACTATATTTATTCTGGCAAAGGTATTGCCCCAAGTTCTCAGTATACCTTTCACATTCCAAAACAGTCCGTAATGTCGAGCCAATCCGAGCAACCTGCTATAAATATTCTTGCTGTTGTCTTCGATGATCGCACGGGAGATGGCGAAGACAGGTATGTCTCAAAAATACTAAACGCCCGGTCAGGAGAGAAGATGCAACTGAGTCGCATTCTCCCACTTTTGCGAAACGCATTAAAATCTCCTGATGATGAACTTCCCAGTGCTTTGGATGAACTGGTTTCCAGAGTATCAGCACTCCCAGAGTCTTCAGACGACCAACTTTCCTCCGATATGCAGGATGCCTCTCGCAGCAGGAAAGAATTTGTCCTGAAAATTATTCAGACAATAAAGGCTAATCAGTCAGGTGACAACCGCGCTTCACTTCGCAAGCACTTAGCTGAACTAAAAAGGCAATATGAAGCTCTGCTTGCCAGGCTTTAGGTCTAGTTTAGAAGATAGCCTAGCCGATGCGGAAAACAATGGCTTTTCAGCACTAGCCGAGTATGACAGGGCGAAGAAGGGCGGCAATGGTGATGGGGTAATTAATAAGAAAGATGCCGTCTTCAGTAACTTACCACTGTGGCAGGACACCAACCACAATGGCTACTCGGAGCTATGGGAGTTGCAGACGTTGCTGGAACTGGGAGTGGCGAAGCTGGAATTAGAGTATAAAGCGTCGAGGAAAGTTGACCAGTACGGTAATCAGTTCAGGTATAGAGCGAAGGTCAAAGACAAGCATGATGCTCAGGTCGGTCGTTGGGCTTGGGATGTGTTTCTGGTCAAATAGACGGAAATAGTAGCTCCGAATATCAAAGAGTGGGAGAGGTATTCAACGTTCATCTCCCACTCTTATCGGTTGCGGGAGTTCCATCGGATATTAGATGATTTGCGTCAGCATCATCAGTAACATTTTGATCTATTCGGCGGAACGGCTTTCTACCTCCTGATCTTCGCCGCTTCATTGCACTGCCTACACGCCTCGTCACTCATCCGTCCATCTCAATCCTTGCTCTTCATCTATCCCTCATGTTAGAACCGCTCTTGTCCCCTGAACGGCTCTTGCTCCCGCTGGCTGGCCTCAGTCGAACGTGCCATGAAGCTCTGTCAAACATGTCAGACGATAACCACTGATGAGCAGAACTACTGCGCTCACGACGGCCAACCTCTCGCCGCTGACCCGCTCGCCACCGCGCTTCAGGAATCAGTCGTCGCGAAATACACCGTGACGCATCTCATCGGCACAGGCTCGATGGGCGCTGTCTATCGCGCGCAGCATCACGCGCTCGGCGACGTGGCAATCAAGGTCATGCTGGGGCCGCCGGATAATCATAAACTCTCGGAACGTTTCCTGCGCGAAGCTAAAGCGCTGCGTAAGCTACACAATCCGCACTCTGTCCTCGTCTATGATCTCGAACGTTCCCCTACGGGTCTCACCTACATGGTGATGGAGATGGTGGAGGGGCGCTCGCTTCGTGATGAGTTGAGACAGCGCGCGCATCTTTCGCTTGAAGAGACGATAGAGATAGCCGAAGCCGTCTGCGATGCGCTTGAGGCGGCGCACGAGCGCGGCATCGTTCACCGCGATTTGAAGCCCGACAACATTCTGCTGACCGAAGAGAAGACCAACGACGACGAGCACCAGCGCCTCATCAAGATTGTGGACTTCGGCATCGTCAAGCTGCGCGGCACACAACAGGGCGGCGAAGATACCTCCATGCAGTTGACGAAATACGGCTCGCCCATCGGGACGCCTTTTTATATGTCGCCCGAACAATGGTTCGGCGACGGGCCGGGCTTTATGGGATTGGATGGCCGCACGGACATCTATGCTCTCGGCTGCACACTCTACGAGCTGCTTTCGGGCACCCCGCCGTTTGTCGGAAAGACGAAAGAGGAGTTACGCACCAGGCATCTGGAAGACCAACCGCGCCCCCTCAACGAAATCGCTCCGCATGTGCCTGAATCAATCAGTCGAGTCATCCTGCGTACTCTCGAAAAAGACAGGGATTTGCGCCCCAACAGCGCCACTGAATTTGCCGAAGAGCTTCGCCGCGCCTTTGATGAACATCTCAGACCCGCAATTGATGAAGAAGAGCAAAAACGTTTGCGCGCGTTGGCGGAATCTTCCGTGAATGATGCAGGGACGCCTAGCCCTGAACAAATCGCCGGGCTGCAAGCCACCGAAGAAGTAGTTCCGGTCGTGAGAAATTGGGCGGCGGAAGAAGCGCAGCCCATCATCGAACAGGTACGCGAGCGGCCACTGGCAATCCTTCAAGGCGAGCCGCAAGCTCTCAGGCAGACAGGCGTTGAACCGGCGGCCAGACAAACGTCGCCGCTGTCACCTGCCGAAGTCGCGGACATGGAAGATACGCTTGTGCCGGATGCCTTCGAGGTTGAAGAGGAACAACGTGAGCCGGGGCAGCGCACCTCAACAGACCTCGAATCCGAACAGCAGGAAAAGCTCCTGCCGCACGCGCCTGCCATGAAGCGTGGAGCGGCACAAGGTGAGTCATCGCGTGAGGGATATGAGTTGATGCTGGCGCAAGCTGGCACGTGGCACATCGGTTTGTTTGCCGAGGAAGTCGAGAGCGTTGCGGCGTGGCGACCTCCTGTGCCGCTGCCGCATGCGCCTCCGGCGGTGCTTGGCGTGGTGAGCGTGCAGGGCCGTATGTTGACGGTGATTGACCCGGCTGTGTTGCTCGGCGAAGGAAACACGGGCAGAACAAAGGCTGCGACGCCTGCTTTCATCCTCGTGCTGCGCGGCGACGAGCAACTGGCACTCGCGGTGAACCGCGTGGACGGCCATCTGGGGATTTATCTTGGCGAGATCGTCGCTTCAACCGGGAGCCTTAACTCAAACATCGCGCGCGGAATCGTTCAGGGCGCATACGGGCAGACCATCGTGCTCGACGCCAGAGAACTCTTCGCCGCCGCCATGCAGGGAGCCGAACGACGAAGGAAACGATGAAAAGCAATGGTCAGTGGTCAGTGGTCAGTTAAAAACAAGCGACGTGATGTTTTGGCTGTTTACTGACCACCGACCACTGTCCACTGACCACTGATTATGAACGAACAAGCATTCGCTACATTAGATTATGACCGGCTTCGGGCGCTTGTCCGGCGCGGGGCGCAGACGCCGATGGGACGGGCGCGTGGCGATGCGCTCGCTCCCGTTGACGATTTGTTGAAGCTGCGCCGTGAGTTGAGCGCGGTTGCGGAATGCGTCGAATTACGGCGGCGCGGCGTTTCGTGGTCATTCTCGGAGATGGCTGATCCGGCAGAGGCGCTGGCGCGGCTCAGGATAGAGGGCGCAACGCTTGAGCCGCTGACGATTCTTGACCTCGCTCGCCTGTGCGAACAGGCATTGGCCGCGCGCGCTCTTATCATGACCGAGCGTGAAGCGGCGACTGTGTTGTGGGAAGCAATCGAGCATTTGCCGCGCGAGTTGCACAGCGTCATTGCGCGCGTCTCCAACAAAATCCTGCCAAGCGGTGAACTCGACGACCGCGCCAGCCCCGAACTCGCGCGCATTCGCCACGAGATTACTAACTTGCGCTCACGCATCACACGCTCGCTCGAAAATCTGATGCGGCGCTCCGAAGAAGCTATTCAGGACGAGTTGGTCACGGTTCGCAACGACCGCTTCGTGATTCCCGTTAAGTCGGATCATCGCGGGCGCGTCGGCGGCGTCGCACATGGCTTCTCTTCTTCGGGCGCGACTATCTTCATCGAACCGTTGGAGACGATTGAAGCCAACAACGAGTTGCAGGCGCTGCGCGAAACGGAAGAGCGCGAGATTTATAAAATCCTGTCTACGCTGACCGAAGAGTTGCGGCGCGAGTTGCCCGCCATAGAGATGTCCGCACGCGCCGTCGCTGAGCTTGATTTCGTCAACAGTAAGCGTGTGCTGTTTGAAAAGTTCAACTGCGTCGTTCCCGAAATCAATGAGAGCAATTCTCTGGAACTCCTTGAAGCGCGTCATCCTCTACTCGAAGAGAATCTGCGCGCGTCGGGCGGAGCGGTCGTGCCCGTTTCATTCTCGCTTGATTCAGAGCATCCGGTGATGGTGATTTCCGGCGCGAACGCGGGCGGCAAAACGGTCGTCCTGAAAACAGCCGGGCTGCTTTCCTTAATGGCTCTCTCCGCTCTGCCCGTGCCCGCCAAGCACGCGCGCATCCCTTTCTACGCTTCCGTGCTGTGTGACATCGGCGATCACCAATCGCTCGCCGCCAATCTCTCGACCTTCACCTCGCACGTCGCCAACATCAGCCGCATGATTGAGCTGTGCGAATCGCCCGCGCTCGTTCTGCTGGATGAAGCAGGCACAGGGACTGACCCGGAGGAAGGCTCTGCGCTCGGTGTCGCCGTCGTGGATCACTTCCGGCGCGTGTGCGGCGCGCATGTGCTGGCGACGACCCACTACAGCGGCTTGAAGATGTACGCCTCGAACGAAGAGGCCGTCATCAATGCCAGCGTCGAGTTTGACGAAAAGACTTTGCAGCCAACTTACCGTTTGCTCGTCGGGATTGCCGGAGCGTCTTCAGGGATAGAGATTGCGCGCCGCTTCGGTTTCCCAGATGTGATCGTGCGCGCAGCCTCAGCGCATGTCGGCGAATCTGCGCGCGAGGCGACCGCTTATCTGCAACGCATCAAGCGCGAATCGGAGGAAGCTGAGAGTCTACGCCGGGCATTAGAGGAAGAGCGCGCCGCAGTGGCCGAAAAATATTCATCGCTCGACGTGGAAGCGCGCAAGCGCGAACGCGAGCGCCAGGCCGTCTTCGAGCGCGAGTTTCAGAAAGCGGTGGCCGATTTTGAGAAACGTTCGCGTGAGTTGGTCGCCAAGGTTGAAGATCGCGCCGAACGCGCCAGGGTCGAGCGTGAAGCGCAAAAGCAGGTCGCCGAACTCAAACGTGAAGCCGCGCGCGCTGCCCGCGCTGTTTCTCCGGCGGCAGCCACACCACAACAGCCCACCCGCCCCGTGCGCGTCGTCCGTGATGGAAAGCTCGTGAGCGCCGCCTCTGATTCAGCGCCCGTCGAAGAAGAGTATCGCGTCGCAGAGGCGCGTCCCATCAAGGTCGGCGACCGTGTGCGCCTGCGCTCGTTCGGCTCCGTCGGAATCGTTGATAAGCTCAACGGTGATGAGGCCGAAGTGCGCGTCAAGGCTCTGCGCTTTCGAGAAAAGCTCGCTAATCTGGATTTGGTCGAGACAATTGAACCGCAGCCCGAAGCCGGACGTTTAGCAAAACTACGTGGGCCTTCGCGCGGTACTGAAATCCGCCTGCGCGAATCATCAAAAGAAGTGAGAGCGGAACTCAACGTCATCGGGCGCACAACGGACGAAGCCGTTGACGAAGCAGACAAGTTTCTGGATGAAGCCTTCCTCAACAGCCTGAACGAAATCCGCATCGTCCACGGTCACGGCACGGGCGCGCTCCGCAAAGCCATCGCAGACTTTCTGCGTAATCACCCGCACGTTGAGCGCTTCAATCAAGCTCCACAGAATCAGGGCGGCGCGGGAGCGACCGTTGTTGAGTTAAAACAGTAATGAGGATTGGTAAGATCAGTGCGCTTTCCGCAAACATTCATTGACGATCTGCGACGACAGGCTGACATCGTGCGCGTCATTCAGGATTACGTCTCTTTGAAGAAGAAGGGCGCGAACTGGATGGCGTGCTGCCCTTTTCATCAGGAGAAGACGCCTTCGTTTTCGGTCAACCCGGCGAAAGATATTTACTACTGCTTCGGCTGCGCTAAGGGAGGAAGCGTGTTCAATTTCGTGATGGAGATCGAGCGCGTCTCTTTCCCGGAAGCCATCAAGATCGTCGCGGAGAAGGCGAATGTACCTTTGCCCGTGATGGTCGAAGACCAGAAGTTTGAAGCGCGCCGCAAGGAAGCCGACGAGGTCATAGAGTTAAACGCCTGGGCGCTTGAATGGTGGGAAGCTCAGTTGGAGCAGAATCAGGGTGAGGCGCGTGCGGCGCGTAGTTATCTTGAAGGGCGTCAGATTTCAGATGAGACGCGCAAGGCTTTTCGCCTGGGGTATGCGCCGGACAGTTGGGACGCGCTCTCGGCGCATTTGAAGAAGCGCGGGGCTACCGTTCAGCAGATTGAGCGCAGCGGTCTGGTCGTTAAAAAAGATGCGGGCGGGTTTTACGATCGCTTTCGCGGGCGCTTGATTTTCCCCGTGCTGGACGCACAGGGACGCGCTGTGGCTTTCGGTGGTCGCACTTTACAGCCCGACGGCGAGCCGAAATATTTGAACTCGCCGGAGACCGCAGCCTACACGAAGGGGCGGCATCTTTTCGGACTGAACGTCACGCGCGATGAGATTCGCAAGCGCAAGTTTGCGATTCTGGTCGAGGGTTATCTTGACTTAATCATCCCTTATCAATTCGGCGTGCGTAACATGGCGGCCTCTTTGGGCACGGCTCTCACGCCTGAGCAAGCGAAGTTGTTGGGGCGGTTTGCGCGCAAGGTTGTTGTCAACTATGATGGAGACAGTGCGGGTGTGAAGGCGGCCAAACGCGCCATTGAAACGCTTCTGGCAGAAGATTTCGAGACGAAGATACTGGTTCTGCCCGATAACGCCGACCCGGATGAGTTTATTAGAACTCATGGCGTTGAAGCCTATCACGAGCGACGCGGGAAGGCGCTCCCTCACATACAATTCGTTCTTGATGAGGCAGTACGGGATCGCAATCTCTTGCGCCCGGCTGAGAAGGCCGCGGCGGTAGAGGAGGCGCTCCCGTTTGTTCGCGCTGTTCGCAACGGAATTCAGAAGCGCGAGTATTTTGACATGGCGATGGACGCCTTGCGCGTCGAAGAGCCTGCGCTCAGGCGCGAGTTGTGGCAAACGATCAAGACGAATGCTCCATCATCGGGGCAGGAAGTGCGGCAAAAAATCGTTCGCGCAGCGGGCGCGCAGCCGACAATTGCCGAGCAAAGACTTCTTGAACTGCTCGTCCACGATGCAGAGTTGCGCCGCAACATTTTGCCGCGAATGGAAGCGGCTGATTATGAAGATTTGCCGACCGCTGCCATCTTCCGCGCTTTGAAAGAAATTGATGCGGAGGGCGCAGCCGTTGATTTCGCGACTCTCGCGGCTAAGACTGGTGACGATCCGCTGGCGGCAGATTTCGTGCCGCTGCTTTTAATGAGTGAGCCTCAGCGCGACGAAGGCGAAGCGGTTGACGACACGCTGGTGAATGCGGAAAGCTGCCTTCAGGCTTTGCGCCTGATGATGATGGATCGTCGCATCAACGAACTCGGCATCGAGATTGCAACTGCCGAACGCCTGGGCGATGACGAGCGGCGAAACAAACTGGCCTTAGAGCAACTGGAATGGGCGAGGCGGAAAAGGCAGATGATAGAGACGGAAGCCGGGGCAGCGTAAAATTCAAACATGGGCATGGAAGAAAAAGATCGTGATGATGTGATGCAGCGCCTGCTGGAGTTGGGCGGCGATAAAAAGTATCTCACGTTTGACGATCTTAACCGTGAGTTGCCGGATAACGTCGTTTCGCCCGACGACATCGAAGACGTTCTGCAAAAGCTCGAAGGCTCGAACATCGCGGTCGCCGATTCCGACGAGCGCCTCATCGAGCAGGCCGCCGCTCTCGCCACAGACGTGGACGACGACGAGGACGCGGTTGATGAAGATGTCGAGCTGGATTTGTCGGCGGGCGCGCTTGAGAAGACCAACGACCCGGTGCGTCTTTACCTGCGCGAGATGGGCGTTGTGCCGCTTCTCACGCGCGAGGGCGAAGTCGTCATCGCCAAGCGCATCGAGTGCGGGCAAATTAAGACGAAAAAAGCTATCTCTCGCTCACCCATCGCAGTTGAAGAGATTTTGAAAATCGGCGACGAGTTGGAATCCAACAAGGCCAACATCCGCGACATCGTCACCTTCTCCGAGCAGGCCGAACTCACCGGCGATGAAGACAAGGCCGACGAGTATCTCAAATGGACGATTGAAGGAATTCAGGACATCCGCAAGCGCTACAAACTAGGCTTGAAGGAATGGGAGAAGCTGCGCGCCGAGCAGAAAGTGATGCGCGGGAAGAAGTCTAAAAAGCTGCTGCGCTTAAAGCGCAAAGTTGCGCGCGCCCGGCTTGAAATCGCGCAGGAGATTGGACGCCTTAATCTAACCGAGCGCGCACGCCAGCGTCTCATCAATGCCATCCGCGCCGTGCATAAAGAGATTCGCACGGCGGAGCGTGAGATAGATAATTTTACGGAGAAGCTTAACAAGCGACGACTCAAGACCGAGGACGAGAAAGAATACAAGCGCCGCATCAGTGCTGCGAAAAAACAGCTACCGCAGATCGAAGCACGCTTCAACATCTCGCCCGTCGAAATCAAGCGCTCCTTTCAGGCGATCACGACAGGCGAGCATCACACGGGCCTTGCCAAACGTGAACTGGTCGAAGCCAATTTGCGGCTTGTCGTCTCCATCGCCAAGAAGTACACGAATCGCGGGCTGCAATTTCTGGACTTGATTCAGGAAGGCAACATCGGATTGATGAAGGCTGTGGACAAGTTTGAATGGCGACGCGGCTACAAGTTCTCGACCTATGCGACGTGGTGGATTCGGCAGGCCATTACAAGGGCGATTGCGGACCAGGCCAGAACGATTCGTATCCCCGTCCACATGATTGAGACGATTAATAAACTCATCCGAACTTCGCGCTCTCTGGTTCAGGAGTTGGGGCGCGAGCCGACGAGTGAAGAGATTGCGCGGAAGATGGATATTCCGGTCTCGAAAGTCCGCAAGGTTTTGAAGATCGCACAGGAGCCAATCTCTCTGGAGACGCCGATAGGCGAAGAGGAAGATTCGCATCTGGGCGATTTCATCGAAGACAAATCCATCCTGAATCCTGCCGACGCGGTTGTTGCCTCGAACCTGCGCGAGATTACGGACGAAGTGCTGGCAACGCTGACGCCGCGCGAGGAGAAGGTCATCAAGATGCGCTTCGGCCTCGGCTCCTCCGGCTCCGAGCATACGCTCGAAGAGGTCGGCCAGCACTTCGCCGTGACGCGAGAGCGCATCCGGCAAATCGAAGCTAAAGCATTGAGAAAGTTGCGCCACCCCTCACGATCGCGCAAACTGAAAGCATTCCTTGAGAGCACGCAAACTTAAATAGCTTTCCGTCTACCAAATCGCTAAAAACCGCCGCGTCAGCTATACTCCCTGAGTATAGAATTTAATTGTTGGGTTTAATATCCTCATATTTGTTGTTTTGTTATGTCTAAAAGAATTACTGAAAGCTATAAACAAAAACTCGCCGCTGAAGAAGGCTGGACTTTAAAGCGCGGCACGCAGCTTCGTATTGCTCTGTGTTATCCGAACGTTTACGGAATCGGAATGGCGAATCTGGGATTGCATGCGATGTACGAGTTGTTCAACCGCATCCCTGAAGTCTCCTGTGAGCGTGTCTTTCTGCCAGATGAGCGCGAGATGCGCGAGTATGAAAAGTCGCGCACGCCCTTGCTCTCGCTGGAATCGCAAACGCCTGTGCGGGATTTCGATGTCGTGGCGTTTTCAATCTCATTTGAGACGGATTATCTGAACATGGCGAGCATGCTGCGCTTAAGCGGTGTGCCCGTGTGGTCGAAAGATCGAACTCGTCACGACCCGCTCGTGGTGATGGGCGGCGCTGCTTCGTTTTTGAATCCTGAGCCAATCGCGGACTTCACAGACGTAATCGGTGTCGGCGAAGGCGAGATTCTGGGCGCGCAACTCGTTGATGCCATCTTCGAGCATGAGACGAAAGATGAAATCCTGCTGGCGCTGGCGCGCATGGGGCGCGGTTTCTATGTGCCGTCGCTTTATGATGTGACGTATCACGCGGACGGGACAGTCGAAGATTACACACCGCTTGAGACGGGCGTGCCTCAGCGCGTCGGGCGCGCGGTGTCGGCTGAGAATCCGAAGGAAGGAAGCCTTAGACGCGCGATGCGCCGGGGCGAGACGGAAGTCGCTGAAAAGTTGCGCGGGATGGAAGTCTTCGCGCCTTCGACCGTTATCTTCGCGCCCGAAGCCGAGATGGGCGAGCGTTTTCTGGTCGAGATTTCGCGCGGCTGCTCACAAGGGTGTCGCTTCTGCTGGGCGGGATTTAACTACTGGCCGCCGCGCGTTGTGCCTGCGCGCGACATTCTGGCTAAAGCGAGCGAGTGGCGCGCTAAGACAGATAAGATCGGGTTGGTTTCGACAGCCGTTTGCGATCACCCGGAGATTAGCGAAATCTTGCAGGGACTGCGCGAGATGGATTATCGCATCTCTGTTTCCAGTCTCCGGCTCGATCAGATTTCGGATGAACTGCTGGACGCGCTCGTCGAATCGCGCGATCAGCAGATTGCGGTTGCGCCTGAGACAGGCTCAGACCGCCTGCGCAAAGTCATCAACAAGAATCTGACCAACGACGAGATCGTAGACATCTGCGGCGCGGTCTTTGATCGCGGGATGCTGACCGTCAAGCTCTATCTGATGGTCGGGTTGCCGACAGAGACAGACGAAGATTTGGAAGAGATGGTCGTGCTGGTCGAGCGCATTAAAGACAGAATGCTTGAGGCTGGCAAAAGATTCGGACGCGCGGGCAAGATTATTCCTTCCTTAAACGGCTTTGTGCCGAAGCCCAACACGCCCTTGCAGTGGGACGGCATCTGTGATGAAAAGGAATTGAAGCGGCGTATCAAGTGGGCTTCTAAAAATCTGGCGCGAATTCCGAACGTGGAAGTGCGAGCGATGTCTGCGCGCATCGCTCACGAGCAGGCGCTGTTTTCATCGGGCGACCGCCGCGTGTCGCGCGTGATTGAAGCGGCGGCGCGGCTGGGTGGCGATCTTCAAGCGGCGCTGCGCGAAACAGGGATTGACCCGGCTTTCCACACAAGCCGTGATCGCGGCTATGATGAGAAGTTGGCGTGGGAGATTGTTGATTCGGGGTTGTCGCGGGAGTTTTTGCAGAAGGAGCACGAACGCGCGCACATCGCCCGCTCGACGCCTCCGTGCCCTTCGGTTGACCAGTGCACGCGCTGCGGCGTCTGCCCGACGACGTGGCTCGCCAGCGCGCCCGCCGGACTCGTGCAGTTGCAAAGCCCGACCGCTCAACGCTTGCTCGCCGCTGCCGGATAAGTAAAACTCAAAAGACGTTCACCGGAAGACCCTGTTCACGAGCGAGGCTCGCTCGTGAACAGGGTCTTGTTATGGATTGAGAGAGTTATCGCTCTTGGCCGTGTGGTCAAAGTCATACTGGTAGGTAAAGCCGGGAAGAAGATTGATCTGGCGCGCGAACTTGACCGTGACTTCCAGCCGACCGTTTTGATAGATGTGAGACATCTTGGCATCAGGCGGAACTCCATACTGGCTCGCGCTGTTTCTCAGTTGGGTTTCCGCCCGTGAGGCTTTTTGTTCCATTGGAACTGCCGGATCGTCGGCGGCGGCTTGAACTCTCTCATTCATGAAACTTTTGAAGGTGCGCGCCTGATAAGCTACGGGGATGTACTGGAAAGCCATGTAGCCGACGAGGCCAACAACGGCGAGAACAATTATGAATTTAAGGCGTGCCGCGCCGCGCTCGTGATGCATGGCCGCCGGGGATGAGCCAAATGATTGTTTCATCAATCTTCGCCCTCACTCTTTCTGGTTCTATGAAAATTTTTGCAGCCCCGCGCGGAGTGAGGCGCGCAAAAGCTTTTGTCCGACTTCCCTTCCATCAACTATCCGCGCACGTCCTATGTGTTCGAGCAAAACCCACTTGAGATGACCGCCGATCATTTTCTTATCGCGGCTGATGCGGTTCAGAATCTCGTCTTCGTCAAGGTCGTCGGCGCGTGGGAGTCGTCCGCAGTAGCCGACGGCGTGGCGTAGTAATTCTAACTCCGAAGGAGCAAGCAAGCCTAGTCTTTTGGAAATTTCTCCTGCGACGAGCATTCCCTGCCCGACCGCTTCGCCATGCCGGAAACGACGATAGCCTGTGATTGCTTCGAGCGCGTGCGCAGTTGTGTGGCCGAAGTTCAGGATGCGGCGTGAGCAATGGTCGTCGCGCGTCACATCTTCGCGTTCATCTCCCGCGACGATTGACGCCTTGAAAGCGACCTGCGCCGCGATGAGCCTCTCAAGCCTACGGCCATGCGCGGCTGCGTTTTCCGGATGATGAAAGGTAAGGAAACTGAATGTCTCGTCGAAAAGATGGCGGTCGCCTGCCGCGCCCTGCTTGATGCTCTCGCACCAACCGGCGGTCATCTCTCGCGGCGGAAGACTCTGAAGCATGTCAGTGTCTATCAGGACTGCGCGCGGATGATGAAAAGCGCCGATCAGGTTTTTCCCTGCGCTCGTGTTGACCGCCACCTTACCGCCGACGGAAGCATCCACCTGCGCGAGCAGTGTTGTGGGAACTTGCAGGAAAGCGATGCCACGCAGGTAAACGGCGGCAGCAAAGCCAGCGAGATCGCCAACCACTCCGCCGCCAAGCGCGACGACCGCATCGCTCCTCTCCAATCCTGACTCTGAAAGAAAGCCTAGCAGGCGCGAGAGCGTAGCCGCAGTCTTGTAACGCTCCCCGTCATTCATCAACCAGTGAGCGACGGTAAAACCTTCGGCGCGCAGCGTCATTAAGGCGCGCTCGCCGTAAAGGTCGAAGACTTTTCGATTGGAGACGAGACAGAGGCGGCGCGCGTGCGGCGGCAATGTGCGGCGAGCCACGACGCCCAGAAGGGCGAGCGTGCCTGCTCCGATTCTTATTTCATAAACCTCTTGCCGCGCTTTTGGGACGCGGACGCGCACACGCTGCACTCGTTTTCTTCAATCCTCTTTCATGGCCGCAATCAAACTCTCGGCCAAAAGCTCGAAGCTGATCTCGCCGAAGCCCATCAGGCTGGCGAGTTCTTCGACAGTATAGCGTGAGGACGTGTTCCAGAGGTCAATCAATTCGTCTCCGGCCTTGCGCGATGCCCACCAGCGGCGACCGTAGCGCGTGAGCAAATGCTCGCGAAGCGTTATCTCAAAGGCCCAGGCGCGCAGGTAAGCGGCAGAGTAAAAACCGTCGTCAACGTCAGCCAGATAAAGCGCCGGGCTGCGCCTAAAGCGCGTCGCCTGCGAGATCGCGTCCCCGTAGCTTGCCGCCAGATGCTCGGAGCGAAGTTGGGAATGATCGTGCAACTCAATCTCATAATTCAGAGAGGCGCAGCGACGGCGTATGTTACCGCAGGTCAGGAGCGCCAGATTGCGCACAATCTCACGCGCCTGGGCTTCACTAACGCCATTGCGATGCTCTATGAGCCAGCCGGTATCGTGAAAGAGGTTGCTAAGCAGAAAAGCTTGACCTTCACCCGTTCCCTGATCTGGCGCGTAGAGAAACTCAGGATGCTGGCGGCAGAGGTCGCGCGAAGACCAGCCTAAGTGTTGCGCGTGTCCGGCTTCGTGAAAGAGTACCGTGTAATCATACGCGCCGCCGACGGGCGCAATCAGCAGGCGCACATCATCGGGCGGATTGATGCGGAAGCAGGCCGCGCGCGGATTTTTGAAGGGACGCGCTTCCGCATCAATGTGTATGTTCTGCTGCTGCTCAACGCGGATGCCCAAGCTCTTCATGGCTGCGTCGTAAGTCTCTATCAAATTCTGCGCGGGAAAGAACGGATCGAGCCGCGTCATGCGTTGGAAGAAAAAATAGTCAGCGTGCTGTAGATCGTCGAACGCAACCCCCGGCAAATCACGCGCGACAGCCCTCGCCAGCGCAGACGTGTAAGCCGCTTCGGTTTGTTCCAGAAAGCGGCTGGCGGAAGCGGCGAGGCGCTCGTAATCTGTGCCCGTGATTTCGGTATACAGCGCGCGATAAGACTCGAAGCCGAGCATGACAATTGATTCGTGAAAGGATTCAAGGCGCGCGGCTCGCAGGTCGTTACAGGCGTGATGAGCGTCTACCCAGCGCGCAGCTAATTCACGGCGGCGCGAAGATGTCGGCTCATTAGAGATTATTTTTGGAACGTTGTTGACGGGTACGCTCTCGCCTTCCCACTCGACGCGCGCAAAGGATTCGCAACGCGCCACTTCGTCCGTCAACTCTCTGGCGCGCGCTTCCAGATACCCTATGCGCGCCGAGCCGGAAAGCAGGCGCAACCCCGTGCGCTCAGTTTCCCGGTGCGCTGAAGTCTCCTCAAAGGCGCGCTGAAGGGCGTCTATCGCCTCGCGCGTAAACAAATCGCCGTAGCGTTCGTAGAGGGGTTCAAGGTGGAGTTCTTTTTCAAAACCAGCTCGATGCTGATAGTGAGCGAGTTCGAAGGCCGAGCAATATGAGGCAAAGTCGAGGCGGTAGTCGCTAATGTTCATCGTGTGAGAGGACCGATTCAGCGTTCGTCAACCGAGTCAAACGTTGAGAATTTGGGGTAAAACTAGCTGGGGCGGATTGTAACACGATGTCGGACAGGAGAGAACTTTTATGCAGGGAAGAAATTAAGAGGCATAAAAAAGCGAACAGGCGCGGTCAACGTGGGAGTCTACCGCGCCTGCTCATATTCGTGGTCACTGTCCTCACCCCAGCAACCACTTGAGACGGAGGATCCACCAACCGTCTCTCTTGCCCCGCAATATACACCGCAATGCTTGTGCCATGCAAGAGGTAAATTCTGGCGCTCGTCCGAGCCTAAACGTTTCAAGGCTTTAGCCTCACTCAAGCCCGCGAAGGGCTTTCAAGCCGGAGTGTAAAGGCGGTCCGCGAGTGTAAGACTTACACCTATCTTCGCGTAGAATTTTCCCAAATCCCAAAATAGAAACCACGAAGTCACAAAGCCGCCAAGAAAGTTAGAGCCTCTCCTTATTGTGTCCTCGCGCCTTTGCGGTGAACTCCTGCTTTCTCTGATTTATCCAAGCGCGTCTTTGATTACAGAGGCAAGGTCGTTTGCATATTGCTCGATCAGGTCCTGCCCCTCGCCTTCGATCATCACGCGCGCCAGCGCCTCTGTTCCTGAATAACGCAAAAGCAGGCGACCAGTTTCTCCCAATCGCTCCGCAGTCTCACGCGCCGCCCGCGAGATTGCTTCGACCTCATCGAAGGGGCGTTTCTCGCGCACGCGCACGTTGACCAGCACCTGCGGATAGCGTGTGAACCCGCGCGTTAATTCCTCAAGCCCCGCGTCGCTCTCACGCATCGCGCGCAAAAGGCACAGCGTCGTCATCATCCCGTCTCCGGCCAAACTCAAACGAGGAAAGATGAGATGTCCCGATTGCTCGCCGCCGAGCGCAGCACCCGTCCGCAGGAGTTCTTCAAGCACGTACTTGTCGCCAACGTCAGTTCGCAGCAGGCGCAGGTTCTTCGAGCGCAGGGCTTTTTCCAGACCGAGGTTGCTCATCACGGTGGCGACGACCATCTTGCCATCCAGACGCCCGCGCTCGTCCAGATACTTTGCCATCACCCAGAGCGTCGCGTCGCCGTCAACAAAAGTCCCGCGCTCGTCAACGAAGAGCGCACGATCAGCATCGCCGTCAAAGGCGACGCCGAGATCGGCGCGCTCCTCAATTACCTTTTGCTGTAAGCCTTCGATGTGGAGTGAGCCGCAATCGCGGTTGATATTGCGACCATCGGGCGTGTCGTTTAAGGGGACGACCCGCGCGCCCAGACGTTTGAAAAGCGCGGGCGCAAGTTCAAAAGCAGCGCCGTTGGCACAGTCAACCACGACGCTCAAGCCATCGAGCGAGAGTCCGCTTCCGATCTCTTCGGCGAGGAACTCCAGATAACGCGCTCTCAAGGCAAACGCATGACGTGCTTCCGTTTCACCAACAGCTTCCGTTTCATCAACAGGGGTGTCCGCCGTTTCTGTTTCCGCGCTCGGGCTTTTCTTTTCGGCTTCGATGTCGGCTTCGATACGCCGTTCGGTCGCATCGTCCAGCTTGCGGCCTGAAGGAGCAAAAATCTTGATGCCGTTGTCCTGATACGGATTATGCGAGGCGCTGATAACGACGCCAGCATCCATCGAGAGAGTACGCGCCAGATAAGCCACACCCGGCGTCGGGATGACGCCCGCTGACTGCACTTTAGCTCCAGCTTCACGCGCTCCGGCAATAAACGCATGTTCAATCCAGGAGCCTGACTCGCGCGTGTCGCGTCCTGTGACGATGCGCGGCGGACCATCTCTACCGGCTTCAGTCAAACGCGCGGCGAGTTGACGCGCCAGCGAGCGTCCCGCAATGCTGACGGTCGCAGCATCAAGCGGAAACCGCCCGGCTTCTCCGCGCATCCCGTCTGTGCCGAAAAGTCTTGCCATCTATTTTCTGGTCCCTGAGAGCGAGTTAGAAAAACGATCTTCTGGTGAATAGCGCCGGGCTGGTAGAGCGCAACTCGACGCGGCCTTGCAGGTCGGCGGGCAGTTCCAGGCGTGGCTTAAACGATCCATCCTCTGCCACGTCTAAAATGAGTTTCACATTTGCGGCGCTCAGTTGGTTAATCGCGGAACGCTCGCCGTAAACAATGACGGTGGCGCTTTCGGGTCGCACCGGAGCGCCATCACCGGCGCTCACGCTCACATTGCTGAGAGTTTTTTCGATGCGCTGCTCGCCAATCTCAAAGCTAACGTTGACGGCCACATCAATTAAATCAACTTTCTTGTCAGCAACCACAATCACCGCTTGCGGCAGGGTGAAACTCTCCTTGCGTCCCTCAATCGAGATAACTTCAGTCGGCGCTTTCTGTAGCGCGTTGAGATGGCTGGCTGGCCCACGCACCTTGATTTTGTCAGGAGCGGCGGTGACACCACGCAACTCGTAGCCTTCCGCGACGCTGCCGGAGCGCCGCACCTCGACTTCAAGCTCACGCTCAACTCGCGGCTCAAGTTTGAGCTGCACGTTGTTAGGTTGAATATCGCCGTATCGCACTCCGTCCGGCAATCCCATCGTGACGCGCTCCAACGTCAGTTGCACACTATGCTCCCCCGGAGTCATATCGCTCACGTCAACATTTGCCACCAGATCGCGCACGTTGAGCGTATCCAGCGCATGCTTGCTACCCGTTAAAGTGATTTCAACTTCGGTGCGCGGCTCGTTGCTAATCTCCAGATTGCCCGGCAAACGGAAATTGAGAGGCACGCGAGGCACACGAATCGTAGTAGGCTTGCGCTGTCCCGTCACGCCGTACCAGAGCGCCAGCGAGATGACGAGCGCCAGCAATTTCGTGCCCCAATCTTCGATGAAGATGACGCGCAGCCAGCGCTCCGCCCAGTGCGGCTTACGCACCTGTCGTCTCACCTCTTCATCTATTCCACGAAAAGACATTGTAAGAAAGTGATGGGTGATAAGTGATAGGTGATAGGATAAGAGCGTTTCTCTTATCACCTATCACCCATCACCTATCACTGCTTTTCACGTTGTTATTGCTTCTTCAGTTTCCGTTTCCGCAGGCTTGTTCTCTCTTCCGCGCGCAGATTTGGCGGCGGGGGCTTCAAGGGCATGGAAGATGGCGGCGCGCAGCTTGGTCGCGTCCAGCCCGCGCTTGATCTGACCGCCCTCGACAAAAGAGATTAGCCCTGTCTCTTCGGAGACGACGACGGCCACAGCATCGGAGTCCTCTGTGATGCCGATGGCGGCGCGATGGCGCGTGCCGAGGTCTTTGGAGAGACGCGGGTTCAGCGTGAGCGGCAAAAAGCACGCGGCAGCAGCGATGCGGTGACGACGCACGACAACCGCTCCATCGTGAAGGGGCGTCGTCGGATTGAAGATCGTGACCAGCAAATCGTAACTGAGTTCGGCTTCGAGCTTAACGCCGCCGTCCGTCACGTTCTTTAAGCCGACACCGCGCTCGATGACGATGAGCGCGCCTGTCTTCGTCGAAGCCAGCGTCGTGGCGGCCAGCACGATCTCATCATAAACGCCTTCGCCAAACTGCCCGCGATGCTTTCTGGTGAAAGGCATCTGCACGCTATTGCCGAAAGAGATGAGCGCCTGACGAATTTCGGATTGAAAGAGCACGATGATGGCAACGCCTATGTAGAGCAATCCGCCGCGCAGGATAAATTCCAGAGTCGCCAGATCGCGGCTCACGGCCAGCCCGTAAAGCAGCAGGATGAAAGCAATCCCAGCGGCCATCGGCGCGGCGCGCGTCCCCCGCACCAGTTTCAAAACTGCATACACGATGAGAAAGACCAGCGCGATGTCCGCGATGTTGCGCGGGTCGCTCAGCCTGCTCAAGTATTCTCTGTATTGCAGAAGTAAAAGCATTTTAGATTTGCGATTTTTGATTTTTGATTGGAAGCGGACTAAAGATTATTTGAATTAATTTTTTGTCCTTATCCAATCGCAAATCAAAAATCTAAAATCGCAAATTTCCTAGCCGACGGGTTGCGGAATAGCTTCCTTCTCTTTGCTCGCACTTCCACGCGCGGTTTCGAGGAAGATTTGGTCAACCTTCGGCTCTGCGCGTTTAATCAATTCTTCAATTTCCTCTATGGTCCGCTCAATGTCGCCCGTTGCCAGATCGTCTCGAAAATTGATGTGCGCGTTAATGAGAATCTGCTTCGGCGCGAGATGCATCGTCAAAAGCTCGACGACTTCAAGGACGTTTGGGTGACTCTCAATTGCGGCGCGAATCGCGGCCACCGATTTCGTTGTTGCGGCCTCGCCGAGCAGCAGTCCGCGCGACGAGCGCGCCAGCACGAACGCGACGATAGCCAGCACGACTCCAATCGCCATCGAAGCCAGCCCGTCCCAGTAAGCTCCGCCTCCCGGCCCCGCATGATGCTCCGTCAGGTAGAGGCCGATGGCTGCGATGACGATGCCGACCAGCGCCGCAGAGTCTTCAAAGATCACCGTCTTGGCCGTCGGGTCTTTCGATTCGCGCAAATACTCTTTGAACGTCAGCCCCTCGTGATGCGCTTCCTTCACTTCCTGCCAGATGGCCAGCGCGATTGAACCGGCTTCAAGGACGAAGGAGATGCCGAGCACCCAGTAAGCCCAGGCCAGCTTTTCCGGCGCGTGCGGATGCGTGAGCTTCTGAAAGCCTTCGTAAAGCGCGTAGGTCGCGCCGACGCCGAAGATGAAAATGGCGGCGATGAACGACCAGAAAAAGCGTTCCTTGCCGTAGCCGAACGGATGCTTTTCCGACGCCGGACGCTTGTAAAAGCGCAAGCCAAGCAGCAAAAAGACCTGATTGGTCGTATCGGCCAGAGAGTGCAAAGATTCGGCCATCATGCCGGAAGAGCCTGTGATGATGGCGGCTGCAAACTTCAGGACCGTAATTAGACCATTAGCTACGAGTGCTCCAAGCACTGCCCACATTGATAGAAACTCCTCTGATCGGGGAAAAGGGACTCCGTATGGATTATGGGGGAAAAATTGGGAAAAGGCAAAAAGTTCGTAAATCGTGAATCGTGAATCGTGAATGGACTAATGCTTTTTCTATTTACGATTCACGATTCACGATTTACGAATTCTTTCCTTCTTCAACCGTCCGCGCTGGAGGAAGCCGACGAGGTGTCCGGCGTGGTCAACGACGGCGACTGAGCCGACGCCGTTGCTCTGCATGATCTCGTCTGCACGAGCCATCGTGGCGGAAGATTCCACGAACAGCGTTGCGTCAACCGGGCGCATCACGTCGCGTGCGCGGGTCGCGCGCCAACGCTCGCGCGGGAGAGCTTTCAAGTCTTCGAGTGAGAGCATGCCATGTAGTTGCCGTCCCTTCGCCACAGGAAAGCTGACGCGGCGATGCATCGGCAGAATCGAATCAACAAAGTGGCTGATGAGCACATCAGGCTCAATCGCCAGCGGCGCGCTCATCGCATCGGCCACAGTCGCCTGCTTCATGTTGCGCGCGTGCCTGACGACACTGGCAGCCGCATCGAAGAGGAACAGCCCGACCAGCACAGCCCACAAACCGGAGAGCGTTCCCTGCACCTTCGGCGAGATGGCCATGTAGACGCCGATGATGATTAGCGTCACCGCGATGAAAATCCCGCCCAGGCCCGCGAGGCGCGTCGCCTCGTTGATGTTGCCGCGTCTCTTCCAGAGCAGAGCGCGCAGCACGCGCCCGCCGTCGAGCGGATAGCCCGGTAAAAGATTGAAGACCGCGAGCAAGAGATTCCCCGCGCCGATGAAGAAAAGAAGCGCGGCGGCAGTTCGATACCCGCCCACGATAGCGATCTGGTATGCGCCAAACGCCAGCACCGCAAATAGAAAACTCGCCGCCGGGCCAGCAACCGCGATGCGAAACTCCGCCCCCGGCGTGTCCGGTTCACGCTTGAGCCGCGCCAGTCCGCCAAACGGATGCAGCACGATCTCTTCAATCTCGATGCCCTCCATCCGTCCGACCAGCGCGTGCGACAATTCGTGGCCGAAGACGGAGAGAAAGAGCGCCAGAGTTGTGATCACGCCGAGCACCCACCCGATTACAGGCTCAACCGGCGGCAAGCCTCGTATCCCTCGCTGCAAACTCATCGAGACCAGCCAGACGCTGACGACGAAGACCACGAACCAGCGATAGTCTATCCGCACCGGAATGCCATAGACGCGCGCCACCGAAATCTGCCGATGAATTAACTTGCCGATGTTCACGATTTTTACCGCAATTTAGTTTTATGCCTGCCGCCGGACGCTGACATCCGGCGCACTTCAAATGGTCTAAGATGCGTTTCAGCTCTCAAATGCTCTGGCCTCCGCATCTATCAATGGAGGCGGTTCGTTGCGCGTGACGCGGCGCAGCAGCAGTGGTTCATCAAATAGTTGCATCAGTCCGCGCACGGTGGCGAAGCGTGGCTCGTTGGCTGTGCTGACACTGAGCCGCGTCTCGATTCTCAGATATTCCTCTAACCCTTTAAGCAAAGAGCCTCCGCCGGTCAGGATGATTCCGCGATCATGCAGGTCGGCGGCGACCTCTGCCGGAAGGTCTGCGAGCGTCTCGCGCACGGCGTCTGCTATTTTACGCATCACGATTTGTGTGACGCCGTACACCTCGTCAGCCGTGACATCTATCGCTCCGGGGCTGCCCGTCTGCACGTCGCGTCCCTTGACCGTGATGCTCTCATTGGGGTCTTCGGGCGCGATGGCTGAGCCAAGCGAGGTCTTCAAACGCTCGGCGGTCGGGATGCCGATAGTCAATCCGCGATAACGGCGCAGGCGATCCATGATGGCCGCGTCAATGTCTGAGCTTCCGATTCTTTCGGCGTTAGCGTGAACGATAGAGCCATTCGCCACGACGGCCACGTTCGTCGTGCTGCCGCCGATGTCAACGACCGCCGAGGCGCGTTCGTCATCAGCACTAACGCCCGCGCCGATGGCCGCCGCCAATCCCTCTTCGACCATGTAAACGCGCCCGATGTGTGCGTGCTCGGCGGCGCTCAACAGCGCACGCTGCTCGACCTGCGTGACGCCCGAAAGCACGCTCATCACGGCGCGGCGGCTGAAATGCGAGATGCCGCTTCGCGCCTTGCGGACGAAGCGGTCGAGCATTGCCTGCGTTCGCTCGAAATCCGCGACGACGCCGTCAACCAGAGGCGCAATGACGCTCACGTCGCGCGCCTCGCGCCCCTGCATTTGCCGGGCTTCGCGCCCGACAGCCAAGACCTCACCCGTGAGCTTGTTCACCGCAATGACGGAAGGCTCGTCAACGACGACACCGCGACCGCGCACACTGATAATCGTCACCGCCGATCCCATGTCTATCGCCATCGTGTCGGAGACGAGCTTACGCAACGCATCCAATCCCACCAAAGCGCGCGTCCTGTTCATGAAAGAAACCATAGAACAACAGTGATAAGTGATGGGTGATAGGTAATAAGAAACTGCTTTTACCTATCACCCATCACTTATCACCTATCACTTCCTTTTAACCGTTATTCGTCCGCTCCGTTATTGTGAGAGGCTATCAGGGCGTCGTCCTGTGATTTGCTGGATTCCCACTCTACTTCAAAGAGGGGGACGGGCTGCGCGCGATTCTTGACGTAGATCGGATCGTGCTGCTTGAGCGGGTAGCGGCTATTGGCGGCGCGAGCCGTCGCATCGCTGAGGAGGATTTGTCCGGCCTTTGAGTTTGATTCGAGTCGCGCAGAGGTGTTGACCGTGTCGCCGATGGCTGTGTATTCCGAACGCCTTTCGGAACCGATGTAGCCGACGGTCGCTTCGCCCGTGTGCAGGCCGATGCCGATGCCAATTTCGTTAAAGCCTTCGGCGCGCAATTCCTGATTGATGCCGATGACGCGGCGTTGCATGGCGACCGCCGCGTTAACCGCGTTCGTCGCGTCCTGCGGTGTCGCGGTGGGCGCACCGAAGAGCGCCATCAAACCGTCGCCCAGATATTTGTCGAGCGTTCCGCCGTGCGCGAAGATGATGTCCGTCATCGCCGAGAAATATTTATTCAGCAGATGGACGACCTTTTCCGGGTTGGCGTGCTCGGAGAGCCGCGTGAAGCCGCGTATGTCCGCGAAGAGCACGGTGATGATTTGATTGACGCCGCCAAGCTTGAACGATTCCGGATTTTCAAGCATCTGCTTGACGACATACTCGGGAAGGAATCGCCCGTAGTTGGCGCGTGCGACTTCTTCGCGGGCGAGGCGTTCGTGCGCGCGCGCGTTCTCGACCGCGACGGCAGTTTGCGCGGCGACTGCCGTAATCAATTCGAGATCGTCCGGCTTAAAGGCCGCGAACGGGTCCAGACGGTCGGCGTAGAGCGCACCGTGAACGCCGCTTTCTGCGACGAGCGGCGCGCAGATGGTCGAGCGCACGCCCTGCGAGACGATGGATTCCACACCCGCGAACATCGCCTCGGCAGCCGCATCCTGTGACAGGAGCGCCACGCGATCTTTCATCACCTTGCGCGTGATGGTGCGACCGATGGTCAGCTTTTTAGCGTGCGCGTCCAGTTTCTCGTCGCGTGCGCGCGTGGCGATGGGAATCAACTCGACATCTTCGCCGTCCACGCTTGTGCCTTCGGCGAGCAGAGCGACGACGCGGTCGGCTGGAGTGGAGCGGAAGATGATGTCCGTCGCTTTGGCGAAAATGGCGTTGAGATCGAAGACGGAGCCGAGCGTCTTGCTCATCTCGTAAAGCTCTGCAAGGATGTTGGCCTTGCGTTGCAGGGCTTCCATCTCTTTGTCGCGCGAGGCGGTCGCGGTGGGAGTCGGCGGCTTGCTCGTTCTCAGCACCGTCGTCATCACGTCGCTGGCGGAGATGAGAAGCTGAGTGTGCCCCAGAGGCTTGTCGTCGTAGCGCACGTCTGTGGTGCGCTCCTCTTTCTGCTGCTCGAAGCGGAGCGTGCTTGCACCGATGGTGACGCGATCGCCGTCTTTCAGTGGGTGCTCATAGCGCGCCTCGCCGTTGACGAAGACTTTGTTGGCGCTGCGTCGCACCTCGCCGTTCATCACGACGCCGTCAACGATGGTATAAGCGGGATCGTCGAACCTGATGTGCGCGTGATGGCGCGAGGCGCGCGGGTCGTCCAAAACAACCGAGTTGTCCGGCGCGCGGCCAATGGTGCAAGCGGCCTGCGGAATCAGATTGTACTGCCACTGTCGCCCGCTCGCATCTGTAATTTTTAGTAAAGCCATAATGGTCGCTCAATTTTACAGGCAAACAGAGGATTAAGAAAGTAGGACAGACATTCCTGTCTGTCATTGAGCGCGTGAGCGCGAATACTGTCTAGTAACATTGATGAGCGCGCTGGCGCACGTTATGACAGGCAGGAATGCCTGTCCTACCTTCTGACTCCTGAATTCTGCCTTTCCGTAACATCGACGTAATATCAGATTCATATTATCTTCAGCTTTACAGGTCGGGTATCATCCATTGCTTGCACTCAAGAATGTAGGCTTGGCCAAAAACCTCAGTTACTCAAATCTTCGCCGGAAGGAATCAATTTATGCTGCAACTTAAAATCGCCCGTGCGCTTCTGTTGTGCGTCCTCTGCATGGTTCTCTCTTTTTCGGCTTACGCACAATCCTCTACCACTCGTCCGGCTGCCGCCACTACCGCCACTGCCACAGCAGGCGGTGTGGCTGCCAACAGTTCGGACCTTGAAGAAGTGCGGCGAGAGTTGCGCGTGCAACAGGAAGAACTCCGCCGCATGCAAGCCGTCATCACACAGCAATCGCAGGTGATAGAAGCGCTTCGGCAACGCGTTGAGCAGACCGCACGCGAGGGTGCGGGCGCGGTTGTCAAGACAGGCAACATTCCAGTTAGCGACAACGCGCCGCAGGATTCCACAACGAAAACTCAATCAAGCGATACGGACGCGCGTCTCAAACGCGTCGAAGAACAAGCCACGAAGACGAGCGAGACGCTTTCTAAACAACTCGGCTCGATTAGCTTCAGCGGCGATATTCGCCTGCGCTACGAATCTTTCTACGGGCAGTTGAACGCTCTCGCAAACGGCGACAACCCGGCCATCCTCGGCAACGAACTGAGCACACGCCAGCGCTTTCGCGTTCGCGCGCGTCTGGCCTTGCGAGGACAAATCAGCAAAGAATTCGACTGGGGCTTGCGGTTGGCAAGCGGTAGCTTCGCCGACTCGATCTCGGCCAACCAGACGCTCACAGATTTTTACAACCGCAAACCTTTCGGTCTCGATCAGGCATACATTGCGTGGACGCCCCAGCGCGTGCCGGGACTGCGGCTTCAGGGCGGCAAGTTCGATGTTCCGTGGACGCGCACGGAACTGACGATTGACAACGATCTGCCGGTCGAAGGATTCAGCCAGACCTATTCGCGCAACTTCAAGAAATCCACGCTCAAGAATCTGACCTTCATTGCGTGGGAGCTTCCCATCCTGGAGCGCAACTCCGCTTTCGTGCGTAACGCCAACGGGACGGTTAATATCGAAGACTCCCGTCGCGGGGGGCGCGACCTTGCGCTTTACGGCGCACAACTCCGCGCGCGGTTTGAGCCGACAAAACAGGTCGCGCTCTCGCTCTCAGCCGCAGACCTTTATTTCTCCGGCACGCAGTTCATCTCGCCCATACAGGTCTTCGGCAATCAACTGCAACTACCCGTGACCTTCACCATCCCTGCGACCGCCACCACTCCGGCGCAGACCATCACGACGCAGGTTTCAATCGCGCGCGACCTGCTCGTCGCGGGCAATGCCAATCTGGGGCTTTCGCCAGCCACTAACAACGCCATCAACCGCGATGGTCGTCTGGCATCGGGCTACAATCTGGTTGATCTAATCGGTCGCCTCGACCTGACACACAAGGCGCGCTTCCCTGTCATGTTGCTTTTCAACTTTGTCACCAACACACAGACTCACGATGTTTCTGTGGCTGGCGCAGGGGGCACGACCGTCTTTCTGCCAAACAACGAAAACAACGGCTTCTGGGCTGAAGCTCAGATTGGGAGGAGCAAAGAGCGGGGTGATGTGCAATTCGGCTACACGTTCGCCAGCATCGAAAAGGACGCCGTGCTGACGCCCTTCAACATGTCCGACATGTTGCAGCCATCCGACACGCACCTTCACCGTTTGATCTTCAATTACACGGCTGACCCGCGCGTCGTTTTCTCGTTCGTCACCATCATTAACCAGCGCCCACACGGATTGCTAGGCGCTTTCGGCACGACACCGCCGGGGTCGCTCAATCGCCCGACGACGCGCTTGCAGTTCGACACCACGTTTCGTTTTTAGACGATTGTCTTGACAAGCGCAGAATACGTGGCATTCTCCTTCCGAGAGTATTTCAAGCCGGAGTGAGGAGCGTGCAAGCCCCATGAATCACGATCATTTTCTAGTGCCGCCGGGCAAAAAAATCAGCCTCAAGGATTACGACCCGGATTACACAGGAGAGTTTGAGAACAAAGAGCAGGCGGAATCCAAGCTGCGCGAAGATGTGTTGAGGCTGGCGAGTTATCAGGACGTACTGTACGCACAGAATACTTACTCGCTGCTCATCATCTTTCAGGCGATGGACGCTTCGGGCAAGGACAGCACGATCAAGCACGTCATGTCCGGCGTTGACCCGCAGGGCTGTCAGGTCTTCTCCTTCAAATCGCCCTCGGCGGAAGAACTCGACCACGATTATCTCTGGCGCAGCATGAAGTCGCTCCCGGAACGCGGGCGCATAGGCATTTTCAATCGCTCTTACTACGAAGAGGTGCTGGTGGTGCGCGTTCACCCGGAGATTTTAAACGCGCAGCAATTGCCGCCCGAAGCGAAAACCGGAGACATCTGGCAGCGTCGCTTTGAAGAGATCAACCACTTCGAGCGTTATCTCACGCGCAACGGCATCGTCGTCCTCAAATTCTTTCTCAACGTTTCCAAAGACAAGCAACGCGACCGCTTCCTCAAGCGCATCAACACGCCTGAAAAGAACTGGAAATTTTCTTTGAACGACGTGAAGGAGCGCAGACACTGGGACGACTACATGGCGGCTTACGAAGACGCTTTCAATCATACCAGCACCGAAGAAGCTCCCTGGTACATTATTCCCGCCGACAACAAGTGGTTCATGCGCACGGCTGTCGCCGACGTGATTATCACCAAGTTGGCGTCTTTGAATCTCACCTACCCGACAGTCAGCGAAGCGCACCGGCAGAATCTGCTGAAAGCCAAAGAGATACTTGAGCAGGAATAGTTCGCCCGTCATCACCGCTTCGCGGGCAATAATTTCAGTCTCTATTCTTTACCGAGATTTAATCCGGCCTTAACAATTTCTTAGCAGGCAGAGTCTATCCTTCGCTCACTCTTTACTGGTAGCGTTGGTCTTTAGGGGTTGTGCGAGGCTCAAGGAAATCGGAATGGATGGCCTCTCTTAGCGCAACCCCGAATTTTTCAAAGCAAGCTCGCGGCTGTCCGAAGTGTAAGCGAAGATGGAAGGAACGGCAGGCCGCAAACGCCTTTGAGATTCAACGGACGCGCTTCCCGTATCGAGAAGCCTTCCCTCAAAACCCGGTGCGTCTCTCCTGTCGCCCTGACAGGTCACACACGAGACGTATCGCGGCTGGCAAAACCACCCTTCCCGGCTCTGAAGCGACAGCCCCGGCAGATTGCGGACCCTGCCGGGGCTTTAATTTTTTGACCGTTTAATGCGGAATAAAGACGTTACCAGAGGGCGGCTGAATTTAGTTTCGCAAAAATTCCGCACAAGCGCCGTCAGGTGAGATAAGCCCCGAAAATACGCGGGAATTGTGTGCTTTTTATTCTTCCCCGGGAAGAGCAAAAATACAACCTGGTGGCTTGTTTTAGAATCTTAATTCCTGCGCTCGGTGAGGCGTCGTGACAGTACGGTGAACGTTGAATGGACGAACACGATACAGTCACATTGACATTCTGAGTTATTGCCAGACCTGATAGAAACCATTAAGATTAGAGACCCTCGCGGTCGCTCTTTTTGAGTTCATCAAAGATACATGGCGGCTCAGGATTAACAGTAGCCTTTCAAACCATCTCCTAATTATTAACTGGAATCTCGACCGGATTCTTATTGTGTTGGCTTCTGGAGGATATCTAATGAGTGTGAATCGTAACAGTTTTCGTCGCGTGCTTGGAACCCTCGTCTCAATCTTCGCTCTCGCTATCATGGCTTCTGCTCAAACCGCGCAGCAGGCCGATTTCTCAAATGTCAAAATCAAGAACTTCGGGCAGATGGATGAGCGCTTCTATCGTGGAGCGCAGCCCAAGGAAAAGGATTACGAATCGCTGAAGGCGCTCGGCATCACTACGGTGGTTGATTTGCAGGATGAGCCGAAAGAGTATGAGAAGCGGATTGTCGAATCGCTCGGCATGCGTTACGTCAACATTCCGATGATCGGAAAGAAGTATCCGACAGAAGCAGCCGTCGCGGCTTTCACGAAACTGGTGGACGACCCCGCAACGGGCAAGTTCTACGTTCACTGCGCGGGTGGGCGTCACCGCACGGGAGCGATGGGCGCGGTTTATCGCTTCAACAAATATAACTGGACTTACGATCAGGTTTACGCCGAGATGAAGAAGTACGACTTCTACACCAGTTGGGGTCACGGAGATTTCAAAACCTTCGTGCAGGATTACGCGGCGAAGATGCAGTCCACGAAGAGTGGCTCATATACCTCTGGTCAATAACGCCCCGACAATACAGAGAGACTTAAGACGAAAAGGCCGCTTCCCATGAGAAGCGGCCTTTTCGTTTGTCCGTATTGTAGGGGCAGAGGATAAGTCCTCTGCCCCTACGGTAATCTTCCTCGCTATTGATAAATGTAGGAACTGCTATCCTTTTTCTGCTCCCATTCGATGACCTCGACGTTTTCGGGGTCAGCTTCGCGTATCTCCTTGCTGATCGTGTCTGTGCTGACGCTCAAATTCATGTTCACGGAATACGTGACGCACCCGACCGGCTCGTCCTCGTCCGGCGGATCAATTTGCCGCAACTCCGCGGTGAACTTGTGCCGTCGAAAGATGATTTGCAGGGCGTGCTGCATCCTGTCGGTGTTGCGCGTTTTGACCGTCAACTCCATCGAGCGAAAGACCTGCTCGGATTCTTTGGATTCGAGCAGCCAGAGCAAAGGCAGGACGAACAAACTGAGGATGATCGCCAAATCCCAGCGGCCCACGCCCGTCGCCAATCCCAGCGAGAGACTGATTAAGAGAACCGTAATCTCTTTGGGGTCGCGGATGTTCGTGCGGAAGCGCACTAGCGAGGCGGCAGCAAAAATGCCGAAGGCGCGGGCGGCGTTGTCGCCCACGATCATCATCAGGGCGCTGGCGACGACCGCTAAGAGTATTTGAGTCTGCGCCACAAAGAGGTTGCGCTTGGTGATGGGCACGTCCCTGCGCGGGCGGAAGGCTAGCAGCAAGGCCAACAGCGCGGCGAGCGCGAGCCGGACGATGATGCGCGGGATGATCGCCTTCCATGTCTCTGCCCTGTGTTGCCCCGGAAGCGGCTGGTCGCCTCCCAGGAGGTCAAGCATGGGATTAGTGTTTGCGTCGGTCGTGGTGGTAGTCTGCGGCGGCTGTGCTGTCTGAGTGTTAGCGTTGACCGTTTGCCCATCAGGTGAAGAAGCCCTGCGCGCGGTATTCTGAATCTCCGCTGCGTTGTTTTCCGTTTGTCTGTCGGAGAGGATGTAAGTGACCAATCCGAAGCCGAGCAAAGCGGCCAACAGAGCTACCAGCAGAACTGTCACCAAGCCTTTGTTTTTCATCGGCACTGTCTCAGCTTTCTCTGCTCTCTTGCCTGGCAGGAGATAATTAAGCATCGCGCCCCGGCAGAGCCGCGCTCTATCCGGGGAGGTTGACCAGTTGATTGATTCTGGCGCGCACAGCCGGAACCAGCATCTGTATTTCCTCCGCATCGAAATTGCCTGCACGGAAGGCGTCAGTGAGTTGCTGATCGCTGAGGCGCGAAAGCAACTCGCCGATCCACTTGGCATCTGCGACCGTGATGTCTTTGAAGAGGTCGGAGTTTTTGCCGCTGTAGGCAAACTTCACGCGGCCTCCTTCGACGCCTTCGATGAATTTGGCCTTGACGTAATCCTTTGGGTCGTTACGGCTACGTGACATGAAGCCGCCGGTCTTGCCAAAGGTCGCGCCTAGATCACTGATGATGTGATGCATCTCGCCTTGCGCGCCATCACTTCCGGGCACATAGATTAATTTGTTGTTATCGTCTTTCAAGTCCCAGTTATTGAGGAAGGCCATTAAGACGATTAAGCCCTTTAACTCTTTCGTCCCCTTGAAAGGATTGTTCGCCCAACTCCAGATGGTGCCTTGCCGCTTGAAGCCCTTCGGTCTGGCCTCGAACCTGACGTTGGCGAAGCCCTTTCCTTCGCACCTCTCGATATTTTTGTCAGGAGCGCCTTTGATGTGGACGCATGGAAAGAGGTAATGAATCTCCGAGACGTAGCCAACAGCCCAGACGAATCTTGAGGAAGCCGTCTCCGGCTGCGCCTCTTTGCCGAGCTTTGCGACCCAGGTGTTGCCCGCACCATCGCGCACGCGGAAACCAGCCGAATATCCGCCCACTTCATCCTTGATGAAAGTAACGTTGCTGATGTCAGGCTTCATCGCTTCGCCGCCTGCGCCGAGCAGGAGGTCGCGCGTGCTGATGTCGCCGGGGTCGCGCCATAACACGGGAGTGCCCTGCGGGGCTTCCTTCTTCTTTTTGGAATTATCCTGAGCGAAGCCGGTGGGTGAAAGACTCAAGAGGAGAGCGATTGTGATTACCGCTAACTTACAGACTCTCTGTCGTGTGAGCATGGGTCTATTCATTCCTCTCTAAAATGTTTGTCTGATTTCCGAAAGCTTAAAGCCCTGTGCCGATGCTGTTCTGAAAGTGCATCTGGCTGTTGAATTCTTCTTCGCCGGGCGCGGGCTTGATCCGCTCGTAACTGCCGTCAGGAAGCAGCCGTCGCGCTTTCACGTTATCCTTCAGATAAGCCATCAGTACCACGTCTTTCAGATAGGCTTTCAGCTTGGGGTCATAAACGGGAACAAGGACTTCGACACGACGATCAAAGTTGCGCGACATGCAGTCGGCGCTGCCCGTGTAGAGTTCTTCATCGCCGCCATTGGCAAAATAATAAGCGCGGCTATGCTCAAGCAATCTTCCGACGATGCTTCTGACGTTGATGTTCTCGGAAAGACCGGGGACACTGGGCCGCAGCATACAGACTCCGCGCACGATCAGATCAATGGAGACACCCGCCTGCGAAGCTTCGTAAAGAGCGCGGATAACTTCCATGTCGGCCAGCCGATTTATCTTCACGACAATCCGCGCCGTGCGACCCGCCTGAGCATGTTCCGTTTCACGCTTAATCAACGAAATTATTCGCTCGCGCAAATTCACGGGCGCGACAATCAACTGGCGATACTGTTTCTGCCGCGAATAGCCCGTCAGGAAGTTGAACAAGTCGGATGCGTCAGCGCCGATCTCTTCATTGGCGGTGAGAATGCCGAGGTCTGTGTAGAAGTTTGCAGTGACGGGATTGTAATTGCCTGTGGCGATGTGCACGTAGCGCCTGAGATCATCATCATCCTCGCGGCGCACGACGAGCGCGACCTTGCAATGAACCTTCAGCCCGACCACGCCGTAAACGACATGCACGCCCGCTTCTTCAAGCCGCTTGGCCCATTCGATGTTGTGCTCTTCGTCAAAGCGCGCTTTGATTTCGACAATCGCCGTCACCTGCTTGCCCTGCTCGCAGGCTTCAATCAGAGATTGCGGGATTGGCGAATTCGCGCCCGTGCGGTAAAGACACATCTTGATGGCCAGCACGTCCGGGTCTTGCGCCGCCGCCTCAATAAACTTAACGACCGTCGAATATGAAGTGTACGGATGATGCAACATCACGTCCTGCTTCTTGATGACCTCGAAGATGGAGTCTTCGTTTTTGATGAATCTGGGGACGGTGATTTTAACCGGCTTATCTTTCAGTTGCGGCTTATCAAGACCGCACAGCCGCATCAAATCGTCTACACGAAGAGGCCCGTCAACCACGTAAACATCTTCCGAGGTGAGTTCGAGTTCCTTTGTCAGATAATGAATCATCGCGGCGGGCATCCGTTTGGAGACTTCGAGCCGCACAGCCGAGCCGAAGCGCCGCTTACGCAGCGTCTGTTCGATGGCCTTCAAAAGGTCTGCCGCCTTGTCTTCCCTGACCTCTATGTCTGCATCGCGCGTGACGCGGAAGGAATGGCCCTCGCTGACATGCATCCTTGAAAACAAGACGTGAGCGTTGGCAACAATCAAGTCTTCGAGCAGTGTAAACTTTGTCCCGGTCTCGCCAACTCGGACGAGGCGCGGCACGAGCGGCGGAACCTTGATGCGGGCGAAGCGCTGCTCGACCGTGCCGGTCAACGACTGCGTGATTCCATGCTCAGGAACGGGTTCGACCATCAAGCCGATGTTAAGACTCAAGCCCGAGATGTACGGGAACGGGTGCGCCGAGTCAACGGCCTGCGGCGTCAAGACAGGGAAAATATCTTCCGTAAAATAATCGTCGAGGAGTTTTCTCTCAGCTTCGGAGAGCGAACTGTAGGGCACGATCTCGACGCCCGCCGCTTTGAGACCCGGCAAAATTTGCTCGCGCAGGCAGCGCATCTGATCGCTCACCATCGGCAGCAATCGCTCTTTAATCGTCTGAAGCTGCTCCGTGATGGTCATGCCGTCGGGCGAAGTTTCCGTCACATCTTCTTCCAACGCTTCTTTGAGGCCGGAGACGCGGATCATGAAAAGCTCGTCCACGTTGGTTGAGAAGATGGAGAGGAATTTGAGCCGTTCGAGCAGCGGTTGACTCTCGTCAAGCGCCTCTTCCAGCACGCGACGATGAAACTCCAGCAAGCTCAACTCGCGGTTGATGAGAAACTCCGCTCCGCGCAAATCCGTCGGCAAGACGGGAGGCGTGGCATCGCTCTGGTGCTGGTCTCTTAAGAGAGTTGGCTTACTATCACCTGTCGTCATTCGATTCGCGTAAAATCACCTGCTTGAGAAATTGAATCACAAATTGTACTGAATTTTTCCGAGAACGCCCCGGACGCTTAATCGCTCATTTCAATCAAGCCCGCGCGGGCCGTTTAGTCCCAGACTAAAGAACTCCAGCCCCGACTCCTTAAAAGCGATTAGCGGGAGAGATTTGCTTCGATGCCTATTGTAGTTGCAGCAAGCATTATTCCCAAGCGAACTCGCTCGATTGCGGATTTGGGATTTCGGATTGCGGATTGGAAAACGGTTGGACGTTGTTCTCAAATCCGCATTCCGCAATCCGAAATCCGCAATCAAAGGGTATCGGCGGCGACGGCTTCGGCAGGAGTTAAAGCCGCCGGGGTAAAATCATTTGCGGACATTTCATGCTGAAGAAGAGCAGCGAGCCGCGCGTGAAAGTCTGCTTCCTCCCACTCGTGCCAACGCGCCAGCCCGTCTCTAAAGTGCTGTGTGCGCTCTTCGATGAAATAATCCAGCAGCCAGATGGCGGCGCTTCTATTTCGCGCCTGCGATTCAGCAGAACCCGTGTCTCCGGTTGAAGAGGCGTGGCCCGGTTTTTCATCATCAGGCGCTCCGCTCACCGCTTCCCGCTCTGTGTCTCGAAGCATCTTGCCAATCTCGGCAATCCACACGTCGCAATCGTGAAGCTCGCCAAGCGAGGTTTGCATCTTCGCAATCTCTTTGGCAGACGAAGCGAGCGGCTCGTTCCAGCACGGAGCAAATAGCTCAATAGCGTAGCGCAGCCGCTTGGCCGCAATACGCATTTCGTGCAGCGGTCTTATTTTGTGCGGCCTGTAAAGACTTGCGCTCAAATCTTGCAGTTCCCGAAACCTCTCCATGATAACTTCACGTCCGGCATCGCGGCAGTTCAAGCTTTCAGCGGGTTTTCGCTTATCGCCCCTGGTCCTGCGCCTGCGGGAAACTTTCAATCCGTTCTCAAGGGCAGAGTTAAACTCCTTTTCCAGCTTCGCCAGCGCCTCATCAGTTATTGCCTGTTCAAGCTCAGAGCGGGCGATGTCACGTTTTAGCTTCCGCTTATCCGCGAACTGCTCGATGCCTGCCGACACTTCCGCAGGCGCGTCCGCCGCCAGTTTCTCCAAAGCCATGATTGCGACATCCTGATCGCGCACAGCGCCGAGCGCGTCAGCAAGGTTCTTCAAGGCTTTATTCGAGCGGCGGAATTTGCGCTCGCGCAAGTAAGGTGCGAAATCCCGGAGCGCGCTCCGTAGCCGCCGCGACGCGACACGCATATCATGAACGCCTTCGATGTCGCTCCAATCGAGCGCAGCGTCGCGAAAGGAGCGCATCTCTTCAAAACGCGAGCGCAAAATAAGCCGGACGCCGTCACCCGCGCCCGCTCCATAATCAAGTCCTTCAATCTCTTTTGCTTTAGCCATAGGAAATAGGAGACAGAAGTCAGGAGACAGGAGTCAGTAGAAAAATAAAAGCGGCTCTTCGGCCTCTTCATTCTGTCTTCTGACTTCTGTCTCCTGACTTCTGCTTTACGCCCTTCGTGCCAGAGCGCGGCGGCTGAGGGTCAGTTTGCAGCCGAAGGCTTCTTCAAACATATCGCGCTTCTGTTCGGCAGTCCAGATTTCTTTGTGGCAGCCATGCGCGCTTCGAAGTTGGATGTGAACGCTCTTGCCTTCGCGCTCGCAACGCAGGTCGCGCACGCTGCTGTCGTGGCTGCGGTCGAAGGCATCGGCCACGCGCAGAATTGATCCCAGTTGCCAGACCGTCACGCGATCCTGCGCTCCAAGCGCAGCATAATCCGAATGCCGCTCTTTCGGCAGCGCGCCCCGGTGGTAGCGTGCGATGTTGGCGATGACCTCACGCTCGGCTTCGGAAAAGCCCGTCAACTCGGAATGCTTAATGAGATACAGCGTGTGCTTGTGGTGCGACTCGCTGTTGATGTGATAGCCGAGGTCGTGGAGCAGGGCGGCTGCCGAGAGCAGCGTTCGCTGATGACGGCTGAGATTGTAATGCGTTGCGAGGCTGTCAAAGATTTTCTCGGCAAACGCGGCGACCGCATGAGCGTGCCCCTCTTCGTAGCCGAAACGACGCCCGACGGCATGCACGCCGCGCAACTGTGGATCAAGGGTGTCCGGCACGGGCGGGCGCGACTCCGCTTCCATCTCGCGCAGGCGATTGATGATCGTTCCCTCGCGCAGAGCATAGTCGCAGGTCCGCAGCACCTTGATGTTAAGAGCGCGCATCGCGCCTTCGAGAATCTGCCCGCCTGCGACGATAATCTCCGAACGCTGCGCGCTGATGCCCGGCACATTGCGCCGCTCATCCGTGCTCATCCCGGCCATGCGCTCGTTGAAGCGTTCAAGCTCACCCAGCGGAATTTCGATGCCGGACGGTTGCGCGCCCAACTCGTCATAAGAGACCGCGCGCAGGCGGCGAAGCCGCAACACTTCGCCGATGGAGATGATTGTCCCCGAAGTCCCTGTAGCCTGTTGCCAACGCATACCGCGCAGCTCACGCGAAGGACGCTCCAGGGCAGAGCGTATCTCTTCGCGTAGAGCGCGCAACTCTTTCGGCTTGATTGGGTCGGTCGAAATCAATTGCTCTGTCAGGCCGACCGCGCCCAGTTTGACGGAGAAAAGCTCTGTGGGAACATTGTTGACGACAAGCGAGAACTCGGTCGAGCCGCCGCCGATGTCTATGTTGAGAAGACTCGTGCTGCCCATCCCGCAGCCCTGCGCGGCGGCGATACCAATCAAACGCGCTTCTTCCAAACCGGAGAGAACTTCGACGCGGACACCCGTGCGCTTTTGAACTTCTTCGATAAACTCCGCCGCGTTGTGCGCCTCTCTGACGGAAGCGGTCGCAATAGCGATAATCCGCTCGACGCCGCGCGCTTCGGCAATTGAGCGAAAGCGCCCGATGCAGTTGGCGGCGCGCAGGGTGGCGTCCACGCTAATGTGGCCTTCGCGCAAGGTGTCGTGGCCGAGCCTGACGACCTCTTTTTCGCGCGCCAGCACAGCGAAAGAATCACTCGAAGCCGCCTCGACGACGACCAGCTTGATTGAATTTGAGCCGATGTCTATGGCCGCGAGTTTCAAGGTCGTCCTGTTCCCTCCCGCATCTCCCCGCTATTGATTGCTGCCTCAGCCTTTTTTAATTTGGCACGTTGTCTCTTCGCGGCTGTCGGGAAAGCCGCCACGGAATCCTCAACGTCAACAATCTTTCCTTCGTCAATCACGCGAGCGACAGCCCGCCTGAGATCGGCGGCGACCCGGTTGACCGAGCGCGAGGCATCCAGCACGCGAAACCCGTACTCGCCTTTCATCCTATCGAACTCGCGCAGCATACGCGTTTGATATTCGACGAAGCTATCGTAGAAATCTTCGCCAAGATAGAGGTCCATGCCCGACTCCCAGTAATCGAAGCCGCGCCCGGAAGCCAGCACGCGCGCAACCAACTCTTCCACCGAGCCGATGTTGAGATAAAAAACTACGTCGGGGACGAGCGCGATGCCATAGACGGCACGCACCCAATCAGGGTCTGCGCCGCGCACAATGGCGCGCGCAATCGCCGAGTAGATGTAGCGATCCGTCAGGACGATGAAGCCTGCGCGAAGCGCCGGGAGCATCTGGCTTTCCAAACGGTCTGCAAAATCCGTCGCGTAGAAAAGCTGCATCATCAGGCGTCCGAGCGTGTGCCCCTGCTTCGCCTCTTTGATTCCGCGTCCCGCCAGCACCGAGCGCGTCATGCCGGTATCGAGGACGGCGTGGCCGCGCGATTCGAGCCACGTCCGCAGAAGCGCTGTGTGTGTGGAGCGGCCAACACCGTCCGCGCCTTCAATCACGATCAGCTTGCCGCTGTAAGGCTCAAGCTCAACACCGGGCAGCGGCGTTCCGTAAAATTTCATCTCTCTCATCGCGCTGCCATCACCTTCTCATTCTTGAGATGTTGCTTGACTATGGCGCGCATCTCGCGCTGCTGCTTCTCAATCGAGCGCGTCGCGTCAATCTTCGTCAGCCCGAACTCGTCAACCATCCGGTCGTACTCTTCCAGAATCCTGCCCTGAAACAGCTTGAAACTATCTTCCGCGTCGTCTGCCCAGTCCATATCCATCCCCGCCTCGTAATACTTCAACTGAGGCCGACCTGAGATAATCCTGTCAACGGCCACGTCGAGCGGCGCGCGAAAGAAGAAACTGACGGTCGGCTTGACGGCGAAGTTGTAGATTTGACGAACCCATGCGCGGTCGCACCCACGCGCCACGTCGCGCGCAAACGCCGTGTAGATATAGCGGTCAGCGAGGACAATCGCGCCCGCTTTCAAAGGCGGAAAGATGTCATGCTCCGTGCGGTCTGCGAAATCTGTGGCGTGGAGCAAAGAGAAAGTGGCGGGCGTGAAAAGGCGTCGCTTCTTGGCGCGTCGGGTTGTGGCTTTGACGAGCGGCGAGGAGTTCCATTCTGAATAGAAGACCGGATAGCCTTCGGCCTTGAGCCATTGATAAAGCAATGCAAGCTGCGTCGATTTGCCGCTCCCGTCCGTGCCTTCAACGACAAAGAGCTTGCCGGGGAAGCGATGATGTCCGTAAGTAATCATTGTTCGTTAAACTCTAGCCTCAGCATGTTACGTCGCTGTAACACTAGCGGGTAATAAACCACAAAGGCACAAAAGGGCGAAGGCTTCGTGTTGCCCTAAAAAGCGAGGGAGCAAGTGACTTGTCGGGCAAAATCACCGTTCGCCCGAAAAGTCGGTTCAATAATCCACGCACAATAGCACAAGCGCAATAGCTCTTGACATCTACCCCTCACAGGAATAGTGTACTCGCGCTTTTAGCACCAGTTCCTTACACACTCACATCTGCTGTCCAGGTTTGTCCATCTTTCTGATAGCCTTGTTCGTTTTCATTAAAGATTTAACATCTCTTGTCAGATTAGATGACTCCATTTGGGCATAATTGACGGCGGCTATTACTACATCTATTACCCTGACATTTCAACTGGGGGAGTATCAAAATGAACAAAGCTTCACTGGCCCTCATTATAGTTGCAGGTTTGGTTGTCGCGGCGGCTGGTTGTACCCTAATTCCTGAAAAGCACCAAAACACTTTCGATTCACCTCAGGCCACAAGTCCATCAGTCATTGGCGATAAAGCATGGACTGCTGGAATGGGCTGGAGATATGTTGCCTATATTGAGAAAGATAAAGATGTCTCGCTATCATTAGTCATAGAGCCAATGGTAAAGGGTAATGATCTCGTATATGTCCCTAATGAATCGACTTGGATGAGAGACATACCATCTTGGGCGCGTGAAAGACGCTCGGAGATTCTTGACAGGCTCAAATCAGTTGCATGGAATCGTAAGCTAACATGGAAAGAAGGAGAGTATTCTGTTTTTGTTTCAGGCTTGGATTCTGATACAGCAGTTCCCGGCTCATTAGAGTCAACTCGGGGAGGACGAGAGTTAGAGGACAGGCGTATGTTTGAGCCGGGCAGTAAATATACACATGATGAAGCACATAAAATCTGGCATGAGAGTGCGCGAATGTATTCAGAGCTAGCTAAGGGCGAAGTTAAGATTTTCACGGGCGGGAAGCCAATTTTAAAGGATAGTGTTTTTGAAGCTATTGAGCTACCAACGCTGAAAAAGAATCCAAACGTGACCTTAATTTTCAGGTGAGTTGGTTAAGGATTTAATTTTCTTAGCGATTTGTGCCTTCCCGGCTAATCTCTTCAAGCCACACGTTGCTTCGGCTGATCGTAGGCGCGCCGGGCTTCGACGTTCAGGAATTCTCCCGTCTCGATAATATAAGCCGTCAATTGATACCCGTAAACGCAGCCGGTATCAAGCCCGATAGCGCGCGGGCCACGACGCGGCGCGGGCGCAGGCCAGTGGCCGAAGAGAACTGTCTTGTCACCATCGTATTGCTCATACCAGGGCACGCCTTCACGATTCGTTCGATCCTCCCCCAACGTGCGAAGCTCCGTTAAATCCTCGACGGTCTGTCCAGACAACTCGACGCCCGGACGCACGCCCGCGTGAACCACCAGATGCGAGCCGAGATCAATCATCAAAGGCAAGGATTGAAGATAAGCGGAATAACGCGCCTCGTCTACGGATAGCTCTGCGCGCACCTTCTCCTGCGACTCTTTCAACGAAATATCTTCGCCGCGCCAGTAACGACGCAGCGCGCGGTCGTGATTGCCAAGCACGGCGGAAAATCTTTCGTCTTCGATGAAGAGGTCCAGCACCTCGCGGTTCTTTTCGCCTTTGACGATAAGATCGCCGACGGAGACGACGCGATCACCTGCGTCGAACGCAGCTTTTTCCAACAGGGCCATCAACTCATCGTAACAGCCGTGAATGTCCCCAACGATAATCGTGCGTCCGCTCATCTCTTTTCTACATCGCGCCCGCGCATGTCATGCAAAACTCTTTTTTCGACCGCGCGCCCTTCCTCAACATGCTCTGTGACAATCTCACGCGCCGTTTCTTCATCCACGCCGCCATACCAGATGCCATCGGGATAGACGACCATCACCGGCCCACGCCCGCATTGATCCAGACAATCAACTTTTGTAATCATCACCCGCTCACGCAAATCTCGCTCTTTGAGAGCGCGCTTCAAGGCTTTCAGGGAAGCCTTCGCGCCCTGCTTGAGACAGGTTTTGTGCTTGCAAACCAGCACGTGGGCGCTCGTTTTCCTGAGTTTTGACACCTCGGTTCGATGCGACAAAGACTAATGATAAAGCGGTCGCAAGCCTTTCCTGAACCCCCGTTTTCGATAGTTCGATTACACCACGAAAGACAAGCGGGCAACAACCCTCCTGAAAGATTATGGCTTGGCTCCGGGGAGTTGTGCTAAAAGACTAAGAGAAATTTTCAAACAGAGGATGCGAATTGGCTCAACCCCCATCAAGCGCCGATGTTTTTTTTACTCTGCGACTCCGCCAGCGAACCCTTTTCTCGCCAGAGTCGCAAAGAAAGTTAACTTTTAAGGAGAATCGAAGATGAAAGTGCAAGATATGATGACCGCCAATGTGGAATCTTGCGGCCCTGAAAGCGATTTGGCAGCAGCAGCCATGATTATGTGGAAACGGGACTGCGGCTCGGTTCCGGTCGTGGATGGTGAACGAAAGATCGTCGGCATGATTACAGACCGCGACATCTGCATGGCCGTCGCCACGAGGAATAAGCTGGCGTCGGCGATTAAGGTTGGCGAAGTTATCTCCGGGCGAGTTTACGCCTGTGCGCCTGACGACCGGATTAAAGATGCGCTGGAGACGATGCAGAGCGCGCAGTTGCGCCGTCTGCCCGTAGTTGACGATGCGGGCGTGCTGCACGGCATTCTCTCCATCAACGACGTGGTGCTTCATTCCAAGAAAGGCCAGAGCAAGAAACACGTCTCTTATCGTGACGCGATGGAAACGCTGAAAATTCTCTCCGAGCATCGCCAGATTGAACCCACAGACGAAGAGCAGGCGGTGTCCGCCGCGCTCACCTGAAGGAAGTTGTTCCCGCTGATGAAAATGCTGCTGCTGCTCAGACACGCCAAATCAAGCTGGGAAGACACATCCCTGCCAGACTTTGAGCGCCCCTTGAACGAGCGGGGCTTGCGGGCCGCTCCGCTCGTCGGAAAGTTCATGCGCGAGCAGAAGATTCGCCCCGACCTTGTGCTCTGCTCGCCCGCGAAGAGAACCAGAGAAACAATCGCGCTCGTCCTCGAAGCTGCCGGAATCGAGCCGGACATTCGCTACGACGAGCGCATCTATGAAGCGAGCGTAGGCCATCTGCTTGAAATCATCTCGCAGATTGAAGATGACAAAACGGAGGTGATGCTCGTCGGCCACAATCCGGGCTTTGAGAATCTGCTCGAACGCTTAACAAATGAAAGCATACGGATGCCGACCGCCGCGCTCGCCCGCATCGCTCTCAACGCTGAACGGTGGAGCGAAGCTGCATTGAAGGGCGGCCAACTTGAACGGTTCGTCAAAGCGAAGGAGCTGGCGAAGGATTGAGCGTCACTTTGAGAAATGCCTGGGCGCAAGCCGCGAAGCCGGAGAAATCAACGATGGCCGGAAGCTGTTTGGCTATTGGCCTGCGCTGATTCTGACGAAGAACTTGCGTAGATGCGGCGGCGGCGTTCTTCACCCGTCAGGTCGCGCATCGCGTCATGGAAATTACGGACAATCTCAACCAACTCATTCGTCCCGGCCTGCTCATGGTCTTTGCGCGCAAGGACGGCGGCGGCGACATCGCTGCTCAGTTCATTGGCAATACCCATAATTTTTAGACTCCTCCGGGAGAAACGACAGACGAGCGTCCCGCTCTGAAGCTGTATAGAAGGCGGGAAGCATATTCTCCCGATGTTATCAAGATGTTACAAAACGAGAGATTTCGGGCTGCCGTCAGCAACAATTCTCCCAGTCAAACTGGCATGAGGCGAGGTCTTCAAGCTTTCAGCCGTGCAGGATTCCGAAGACGATAATCGCCGGAAATCCGTGGCTCGTGGAAACCTGACGAATCTTCCCGGCGCATTTGCAAACGCTGAACGATGAACGATGAACTGATTTCACTTCCGCGTTCAGCGTTCATCCTTCATCGTTTCTTTTCATCCTTCCACCTTCATCCCTGCTTCACCTTCCATTCATTAACATTTTGTATACATCCCATTAACACTCTGATAACATCGCCTCCGCTCGCTTCTCTCTTCTGAAGACGCAGTCGCCCCCGCAAGAGTAGTGCTCGCCTTGAGCCTTTGTCCGTATCCGTCAAGAAAGGAGTTTGACGTGGCATACAGACTTCGAAGGAGAACTTTCTCCGCAATCGTCAAGGCTCTTGGCCTGCTCTCCCTGTCCGTCTTCTTTCCGCTACAGTCGCTCGCCTCTGGAAATGTTCTCTGCCGCCCAGAACTCAGAGAAGCGCGGCGCAATGAACTGGCAAACAAATTACGCACGATTACAGGCTGGCACGATCTGGGCTTTGATGAGAATGGAGCTTTGCAGCCGGGCCAGGCTGCGGCGTCGGGCGGCTCGGAGACCGCGCGCAAACTGCTCACGGCTGCGATGTCAGGCGAGAAGGTGTTGGTGCTTGAGGATGCGAGCAACCGCCCGGACGTAGTCTTCTGCCGCGTCATCGAAGCCCGCTGGACGAAAGAAGAGAGTGGCAAACCGCCTGTTTTCGTCATCCTCATAGACTTCGCGGATTTCTCGCACGTGACCGGCGACCGCGCCGCGCGCGCAGCCTTCAACGTCGGCTGGGGCGTCCTGCATGAAATAGATCACGTCGTCCATGATTCTGTTGACCCGGCGGAAGCGGGCGAAACGGGCGAATGCGAGGAGGCCATCAACCAGATGCGCCGCGAGTGTGGGCTGGCAGAGCGCACCGAGTATTTCTTCACTTACCTGCCGGGCGCGACCAGCAGTGATTTTATGACCAGATACGTCCGCATCGCTTTTGAACAGCGAAAGCCTGACACGAAGAAGAAGCGCTACTGGCTGATCTGGGACGCCGCGCTCGTCGGTGGCCTGGATGAGCAGAAGCAGGTAGCGTCTCGCCAGTAAGTTAAACTGAAAAGCCCGCTAATGGTTTTGATGACACTCCTACCTCAGATTCACAGTCGAGGGGAGATGGCGATGTGCTGAGAACTGACTACTCCCAAGCCAAATCGCTCAAAGAGGCCGTAGAGGTCTGTCGGCGTAGTCTCAAAACCGACGGCAAGGAAGACTATGCCCGGCTCATAACCGAGGAGCGGGTACGCTCGGCGATCAAGGTAGCACTTGAAAGCTACAGGCATTTGCTTGAAAGAAAGATGATGACCTACGGTAAGGACTACCCGTGGGTTCGGGATAAGGAGGTGGAGAAGCAAGCCAGGCACTTTGAAGATGTAGTCAAACCCGTATATTTGGGCATCGCCGATGATGGCTTGTGGCCGCCGGGCACCTCGTTCTTCTATTACCTCTTCAGAGAAGACGATAATCATGTGCGATACGATTGCTTAGGCTTGCGCCTGCAAATCGAGACGCCCCGGACGATGTTTCACGGCTTCTCAGTTCCGATCCTTGATCTCTACTACGGACGCTTTACCCCTGATGAAGAGGATGAGGCAGGTTAGGGAGCGCTTCGACGTTCAGCGGCCCTGAGATTCGGGCGACGTGAGTCTGAGGTTGGCATCATCGCAACGCCCGCAAACGACTCGACGCCTTCCATTGATCGGGTAGTGGGCGCTACGCTCGACGCCCCGAATTCTCTTCGAGCACAGGTAACAACGGATTGGGCGGCGCCAGAGAAAATACCAGGCGACTGCTACAAGGACTCCTCCGCATGTTATCCAAACAAGTGCCATTTATTCACTACTCAGTACAGGCATAATCTAACTTTCAATCAAGCGAAGCAGCAAACGAAGGCTCGCCATCTATGAGGGGCGAGCTTTTTCTTTTTTGAGCGCAACGCCTCAGCCAAAGAAGCGAATGCCTCAAAGTTTACAAATAGTTAAGATGACATTCACTCCCATTTAATCTCTGCCCGATACATTCCATCTTTGATTCACACGCACTCTACTCGCACTTGTAAATATTCTGAACGGCTTCGGCGATACGCACCTTTGTCACTCTTATTCCACGACAGACGTGTATGCGCCCAGGGCCAATACTTTCAATTTTGCACAAACCCCACAGGAGGCTTTATGGCTAAGCTGCAACCAAAGCGGCATCCCCAATTCTTACGTTTCGTGATAGCGGTCGCGGCGCTGCTGCTGGCGACCGCGCCAGTCTTCGCTCAAACCGATCAGGGCCGCATCGTCGGCACCGTGACAGATGCGAACGGCGCAATCGTGCCCGGCGCGACCGTTGTTGTTAGAAACGAGCGAACAGGCGAAGAGCGAACGGCGACGACGAGCGACGACGGGACATTCGCTGTCCCGGCGCTCAAAGCGTCAGACTATATTGTCACAGCAACTGGACAGAACTTCGCGCCTTCCACAGTCACAGACATTCAACTGAACGTCGGGCAGGAACTGAACCTGAACATCACGCTCAAGACGAGCGAGGTCTCGGCATCGGTTGACATCGTCGCAGCTTCGGAAGCCGCAACTGATACCAGTTCGGCGCGTATGGGTGCGACCGTGAGCCAGCGCGAAGTCGTCGGACTGCCGATCAATGGCCGTCAACTTTCGCAGCTCTACCTGCAAGCCCCCGGCTCCGTCAACAGCGGCTCCGGCACGTTCGGCGACATACGCTTTTCGGGCCGCGCCGTGCAGCAGAACATCATCCGCTTTGACGGCATCGAAGGCTCGGCCATCATCGACGCAAGCCCCGGCAACCTGAATGGCGAAGTGCCCTCGCCCTTTCGCCTCCAATCGAGTCTGGAGAACGTACAGGAATTTCGCGTTGACTCGAACAACTTTCCGGCGGAGTACGGCACGGGGACGGGCGGACAAATCAACGTCGTCACTAAATCGGGCGGCAATCAATTTCACGGCTCAGTCTTCGAGTTCCTGCGCAACGACGCGCTCGACGCCGCCAACTTCTTCGACAACATCATCGGCCAGAAAAGCCCGCTGCGTCTCAACCAGTTCGGCGGCTCAGTCGGCGGGCCAATCGTCAGGGACAAGTTTTTCTTCTTCTTCTCCTATGAAGGCTATCGGCTGCGCGCCGGAGTCAATTCCATCGAGGCCGTGCCCGGCACGGCATCACGCATCTGCGCTCCGCCTATCGGAACAGGCGCGTCTCCCTGCAACGCGGCCATCGTTCCTTTGATTGCCGCTTTTCGTTCACCCAATGTAGCGATTATTCAGCAGGGCACGGGCAGCAACCTCTTCGACGTGGCGCAGCTTCAGGCTAACTCCAGCGTCAATGAAAACTCTGTGGCCGCGCGCTTCGACTACAAATTCAATCCGCGCCACTCGATGTATCTGCGCTACTTTCGCGATCAGGGTAGCAACGACCAGCCCGAAGGCGTGACGGGTCGTCGCGTCCTGATTCAAGCAAATCCGCAGAACGGCGTCATCGCCCTTCAATCAATCCTGAAGCCGACGCTGCTCAACGAGTTCAAATTCGGATTCAACGGAGCTTACACGCGCATCAACGGCTTTGCTCCCACTGTCAACGGTATTGATCTATCAGGAATTGCTCTCAACATCTCCGGCAACACGGCCAACTTCGGCATCGCCGGACAGGGAACGTCGGCAGGCACGGCTGTTCCGGGCGGACTGGTTCGCGCCAACTCCGCCACCAACGGGCGAGGTCAGCCCTACACGCCCTACACGCTTTCCTTTATTGACACGCTGAACTGGACGAAGGGGAACCACAACTACAAGTTTGGCGGTGAATTCCGTGCTATTCGCCTCTATACGGACAGGCTCGGAGGTACGACCTACACTTACGCGAACATCGGAGGCTTTCTGGCGAACACCCCGCAGTCGGTTCAATTTCTCGGCGACGTGAGCGCGCCCAGTCCCTTCAACAATGGGGCAACCGGACAGCGTTACGCCAAACAGGAATACTACGTCGCTTACGCGCAGGATGAATGGAGGATTCGTCCGAACCTGATCTTGAACTACGGCCTGCGCTACGAGTACTACACGCCGCTGCGCGAAGACAGAAACTTGCAGGTGCTGTTCGACATCGAGACCGGCCAGTTTCGTTCACCGTCGGAAGCCGCGTTCAAAGCGTCGAAGACCAACTTTGGCCCACGCATCGCGATGACGTGGTCGCCAAATCCTGGCGGCGGCGGGTTCTTCGGCGGCGGGCGCACAGTCCTGCGCGGCGGCTTCGGCATCTACTACGGGCCGGGTCAGACCGAAGACCAGATTCAACCGATTGAATCTGATCGCATCAGTTCCACCTTCACGAGCGGCGCGCTCAACGTCTTTCCGCTCGACCCGGCTGCGGCGGTTGCTTTCTTCAACTCCAATCCCAGCACGCGCTCTTACCAGCCGCGCGCTTACTCCGGCGAGTATGAGATACCGGAGAAGGTCTACCAGTACAGCTTCTCCATGCAGCAGGAGTTGCCCTACAACATTGTCGGCACGATAGCTTATGTCGGCAGCCAGGGTCGCAACCTCTTCCTGCGCAGCATCGCCAACAAAATCCTGCCGGGTCAAACTTCAATCGTCAACGGAACGAATGTTCCGACAGGCTTTGGCGTCGTCAATCGCACAGACCCCGTCACGGGACGCGTCATCGCCGTGACGACCGTGCGCGAGTTCTCAATCGTTTCGGGAACAACCGTGTCGAATCCCTTCGCCGAAGTTGACTACAAGACGAGCGGCGGCTCCGATAGCTACAGCGCTTTGCAAACGACACTGGCGCGCCGGTTCGACACCGGGCTGACGCTCAACGCGCAATACACCTTTTCGCGTAGTTTCGGCAATACTGCCGGATCGAACGAAGCGAGAACCCTGGCGACCAACTTCAACTTCGAGGATGATCGCGGCTACAACAACTTCGACGTGCGCCACACCTTCAACCTGAGTGCGATCTACGCCCTACCGTTCGGCAGCGGAAAGCGTTACGACTTGGGCAGCGTTGGCAACGCCATGTTCGGAAATATGGAGATCGGCGGAATCATCAACGCCCGTTCGGGATTGCCTATTGAAGTGCTCGTGACCAGGGCTGATGTTGTTATTCAGTGTACGAATGCTGCGGCTGGTTGCACGGCGGGCGAGGTGCGCGCTCTTCCCGGCACGATCAACGCGGCGACTCCGCTGCCCGCAGGTTTCACGGCGGTCGTCAACACGTCCGGCGGCGGCGCGTCGCGCAACGTCCGCCGACCCGACCTGATTCCCGGCGTCAGTCCATATCTCGACAACGACCGGAATCTGCTCAACCCGGCGGCGTTCGCTATCCCAGCGCCCGGCACGTTCGGCAATCTTCCACGCAACGCTCTGCGCGGGCCTAACTTCAGGCAGTTTGATTTGATTTTGAACAAGCGCTTCCGCTTGACGGAGACTACTAACATAGAGTTTCGCACGGAGGTCTTCAACATCTTCAACATGACGAACTTTGCGCCGCCATCTTCGACCTTGAATAACTCGCTGGGCGTGGGGACGAACCTGATTCAGCCCGGACAGCCATTTACACAAGCCGCCGCAGGCTCGACCTTTGGGCTGCTCAGGCAAACGGTCGAACGCACCGTCGGACTGGGAACGAATCGCCAGATTCAATTCGCTTTGCGATTCAACTTTTAAGAGCGGTGATAAGTAATGGGTGATAGGTGATAAGAGAAAACACTCTTTCCTATCACCCATCACCCATCACTTATCACTTTTTATATGTCTCTCGCGCCAACAAAAATCCCGATCGGGACGGTGGAGGCAGATGAGTATGACGACGGCTACCTGCGCGTCGAGCATGCCAACTATTACATCGAATGTGGCGGGCATTCTCTCAAGCTCCCGCTCAAAGAGTTTCTCATCATCTCGCGCCTTGTCCGCAACATCGAGCGGCTCGTCCTCTCCGAAGAAATCTGGCGCTACGCCTGGGGCGAGAGCGCTCCCTTCAACGCGCAAAGCCTCCACGTCCACATCTATCGTCTGCGCCAGCGTCTCGCTCCCTTCGGCCTTAACATAGAAACGAAGGTCTGCGTCGGCTACTGCCTGACAAGAAAGTGATAGGTGATGGGCGATAGGTGATAAGAGAAAACCAGGTTCTTTCTTATCACCCATCGCCCACCATCTATCACTGCTCTGAATTCCTTGACGCTTCCCGACACAGCTTGTTACACTTTTGTGAGAATTAAGCGAGACCCGACGCTTGGATTCGCGTCGCAACTATTTTGACGGGTGTCCAGACCCGCGCGTGCGGCGCAGTCTGATTTTTGTAATTCGATGGAGGTGATAATGGTGGGCTTTAAAGTCGGCCAGAAAGTCGTTTACCCTAACCACGGAATCGGGACCATCGAGCAGATAGAACAGAAGCAAATAGGCCCCAATACCCTTCCTTTCTACACGCTTCGTCTTGCTGCTACCAATTCCCTAGTTCTCGTCCCAGTCGCCAATGCTTCAGAAGTTGGCCTTCGTTCCCCGATCTCTTCCGGCGAATGCGAGATGCTCTTAAAGAATCTCTCAGATGATTTCACGTCCCCCGCCCACGACTGGAAAGATCGTTTCAAGGATTTCTCCGAGAAGATGCGCACCGGCGACATTTTCGAAGCCGCCGATGTGCTCAAGAACCTGACATTTTTGAGTCATATCAAGCCGCTCTCGTTCCGAGAGCAACGAATGCTTGAGCGCGCCCGCTATCTGGTCATTTCCGAACTGGCAGCCGTCTGTCGCCAGCCAGAATGCAACGTCGAGCCGCGCGTCGAACAGGCCCTCGCTCGCGCCTGTTCCAAGCACGAACGCCGCCCTGCGCGCTCACGCGCCGTCGGGGCGACGGCAGGACACTAACAAGGGACAACTCAATAAACGTGGCCTTCGAGGCCCTCAGTCGCCAGAACGATTTCCCGCCACAGGGGTTTTCATCGCTTCTCGCTTCGGGCTACACGTCTTGCTGTGTCCGCCTTCCGGCGTGCTATAATTCCTCGCGTCTAAAACCAGTGAAAATCATACGCTGATAACCCCCCCACCGTTGAACCAAGATGGATGAACCTCCAAGTTACCTGCTAACGCTCATTCTTGACGACGCCACTGTGCCGCACGCGCCTGCCTCGATGACCGGAACGATTATCAAGCTTTCCGCCGTGCTGGTGCTGGTGATCGCCAACGGGTTCTTCGTGGCAGCGGAGTTTGCGCTCGTTGGCGTGCGCCGCTCACGGATCGAATCGCTGGCGGCGAGTGGCAACAAGAGCGCGAAACGACTGATCGGACTGCTCAATAATCTCAACGCGTATCTTTCCGCTTCCCAGCTTGGAATCACATTGGCCTCGCTCGGTTTGGGCTGGCTCGGCGAACCGGCCATCGCGCAACTGCTCGAAGGCCCGCTCGGTAATCTCTCGGATGCGTGGCGTCACGGTATCTCTTTCGGCATCGCCTTCACCTTGATTACCTCCCTGCACATCGTGATTGGCGAGCAAGCGCCCAAGCTATTCGGCCTTGCGCGGGCTGAAAAAGTCGCGCTGGCGACCGCCTGGCCGATGGAAAAATTCTACTGGCTATTTCACTGGCCGATCCGCTCGCTCGACTGGGCAAGCGCGCGAGTAGTTCGCCCCTTCGGCATTCATGCCACGACCGATCATGCCTCCACTTACACGGAGACAGAGTTGCGGCAGTTGATAGATAAATCGCGAGAGAGCGGACTCCTGCGCGCCGCCGAGCAGCGCATGATTCATCGTGTCTTCGAGTTCTCCGACACTTTGGTGCGCGAGGCGATGATTCCGCGCACGGCGATGGCGGCCATTTCAAGCGATTGCTCGCTCGAAGAGATAGCAAAAGCTTTCAGCAAGCACGGCTACTCACGCCTGCCCGTTTATCGTGAATCGCTCGACGACATGATCGGCTTCATCCACAGCAAGGACGTGATGCCGTACTTGCTGCGACCTCAGAGCTTTCGTCTTGAACAGGTCTTGCAGTCGCCGCTTTACGTCGTGGACACCGCACGGCTCGAAGATGTCTTGAAGCAGATGCAGAAGGCCAAATCCCATTTCGGCTTCGTGATTGACGAGCACGGAGGGGTGGAAGGCATCATCACGCTCGAAGACCTGCTCGAAGAGATCGTCGGTGAAATCTCGGATGAGCACGACGAAGAAGTCAACGAGCAGATCAAAGAAGAGAAGGACGGGACATACATGCTCGACGGCGGACTGGTCGTGCGTGACCTCAATCGCCGTCTGAAACTCTCGCTTCCTGAATCGGAAGCCTACAACACTGTCGGCGGATTCCTGATGACCGAAGCCGGACATGTGCTCCAGCCCGGTGAGACAGTCAAGCACGACGGTCTCCTTTTCCACGTCGAGAGCGTTGAACGCCGTCGCGTGGTGCGCGTCCGCCTCGAAAAGACAGAGGAAGCAAGGGCAGAGGCTGGAACAGAAGAAGCAAAAGCAAAGGGCGAGGCTAGCTAAGAGAGAAAACTTGAAACTCTGTCCCGTGAGGGACAGTTGATAATAGCCCAGCGAGTTATCGCTGGGGATAAAGTTGGAGAATAAAATCTGAGTCCCGTCGGGACGACTGAATGGAAGCAATCCTTTATTCAGCCGTCCCTACGGGACTCAATCATTTTCACCGCATTGTTTCCCGGCGATAAATTGCCGGGCTATTTTCACGTCGTCCCTGACGGGACTTTTCCGACAGCTTCTTCAAACCTCTTCGCTTCGCCTCGCAGCCTGACAGATGGTAAAGTTGCTGCAAGACACTTTTTCAGACGATTGCGAGACAGGAGAAACCTTTGGCCATGAGCTTGATTGAGCAGATAACCGCGCGCGAGATTCTGGATTCGCGCGGCAATCCGACCGTCGAAGCGGAAGTGACACTCATCGGCGGCGAGACGGGGCGGGCGGCTGTCCCGAGTGGCGCATCAACGGGCGAGCATGAGGCCGTCGAGTTGCGCGACAACGATAAGAAACGCTACGGCGGCAAAGGCGTCTTGAAAGCCGTCAACAACATCAACGAACTTGTAGCGAGCGAGCTTGAAGGCATGGACGCGCTCGATCAGGTGGAAGTTGACGAGGCACTGATTGCGCTTGACGGCACGGCGACAAAATCGAAGCTCGGCGCAAATGCTCTGCTCGCCGTCTCGCTCGCTAATGCGCGCGCCGCTGCCACGTATTTAGAGATTCCGCTTTACAGGTATCTCGGTGGGGTCGGGGCGCGCACGCTTCCCGTTCCCTTGATGAACATCCTGAACGGTGGCGCGCACGCCGACAACAACGTGGATTTTCAGGAGTTCATGGTCGTGCCCGTCGGCGCTACCGAATTTCATGAAGGCTTGCGAATGGGGGTGGAGATTTTTCACGCTTTGAAAGCCGTCTTGAAGAAGAAAGGCTACGTGACGAGCGTCGGCGATGAAGGTGGATTCGCTCCCAATCTGAAATCAAACGATGAGGCCGTCGAGACGATTCTCGAAGCCATCTCGCAGGCGGGTTACAACGCAGGGGACGACGTGCTGCTCGCGCTTGATCCGGCAGCGAGCGAGTTTTACGACGGCAAGTCTTACGTCTTCAAAAAATCCGACAAGCGCAAACTCTCAAGCGATGAGATGGTCGCTTACTGGAAAAGCTGGACGAAGCAATATCCGATTATTTCCATCGAAGACGGCATGGCCGAGAATGACTGGGACGGATGGAAGACCATGACCGACGAGATGGGACGCACCGTCCAACTCGTCGGCGACGATCTCTTCGTCACCAACACCGCCTTTCTGCGTAAAGGCATCGAGCGCGGCGTGGCTAATTCCATTCTGATTAAAGTCAATCAAATCGGCACGCTCACGGAAACGCTCGACTGCATCGAGTTGGCCAGGACGCACGGGCGCACGGCCATCATCTCGCACCGCTCCGGCGAAACCGAAGACTCTTTCATCGCAGACCTAGCGGTTGCCACCAACGCCGGGCAGATTAAAACCGGCTCGGCCTCACGCACCGACCGCATAGCGAAATACAACCAGCTTCTACGCATCGAAGAAGATTTGCTCGGCACGGCACGCTATCCCGGTCGCAGCGCCTTTTATCAGCTTGAGCAGAGCGCGCCAAAGCAGGCCAAAGGAAATCAGAGGAAGAAAGCGCGTGCGGCGAAGCAATGAGTAAACGCGTGCGTGGAGGGGTCTAAATGAGCTTGGCCTTCATCATCATCGGAACGGATTATTTCACATGGGGACGGGAACGCACCGTCCAGCCGATTCAGTGCGGCAACTGCGGCGCGTACACAAACTTTATTATGAAAAAGGGGATGCGTTTCGTCACCATCTTCTTTTTCATCCCGGTGATTCCGGTCAGCGGCGTTACTCAACTGGTGGAGTGTCCTAACTGCAAGACGCGTTACCAGCCAACCTCTTAAAGCAGACGCGAGAGTGTCAGGAACGATTCAGATTTTGAAACCGGAAGATTCAAAAGGGAGATGAGTTTTGACCAGTAAAAAAGGGCCGCTCGCGCTCATCATCATTGACGGCTGGGGCTACACGCCGGAGAGTGAAGGCAATGCTATCGCGCTGGCCGCGACACCTTTCTACGACGAGCTTTTGGAGAAGTACCCGCGCACGCTGCTCGAAGCGTCAGGCACGCGCGTCGGCTTGCCTGCTGGCATCATGGGCAATTCCGAAGTCGGACACTTGAACATGGGTTCGGGTCGTGTGGTGCGTATGGACTTGTCACGCATAGACCACGACATCGAGACAGGCGAGTTCTTCAGGAACGAAGTGCTGGTGAAGGCGATGGACACTGCCAAGTCGCGCGGCAAATCGCTTCACCTGATGGGACTCGTCTCCGACGGGCAGGTTCACTCTTCACAGGAGCATCTCTACGCGCTTCTCAGGATGGCGAAAGAGCGCGGCCTCCAACGCGTCTACGTCCACTGCTTCCTTGATGGGCGCGACACGCCGCCCGCGTCGGCTTACGGCTACGTCGAAGCCTTGCAGGTTAAGTGCAGCGAAACGGGCTGCGGGCGCATTGCAAGCGTAGTCGGTCGCTACTACGCGATGGACAGGGACAAGCGTTGGGAGAGAACCAAGCGCGCCTACAATCTGCTCGTCAAAGCTGAAGGCGAGCGTGTGATTGATCCGGTCGAAGCGATTAAGCGCTCATACGAGCGGGGCGTGACGGACGAATTCATCGAGCCAATCGTCGTCGAGCGCGAAACGGGCGAGCCGGTCGCAGTTATCGAAGACGAAGATTCGGTCATCTTCTTCAACTTCCGACCCGACCGTGCGCGCCAGATTACACGTGCCTTAACCGAACCCGGCTTCGGCGGCTTTCCCACGCCGCAGCGCCCGACAGTTGAATTCGCTTGCTTCACACGGTACGACGAAACGTTCCAGCTCCCCGTCGCCTTCGGCCCGCAGGAGCATCACAACGTGCTGGCTGAAGTCTTTGGGAATGTCGGCGTGCGAAATCTCCGTCTCGCCGAGACTGAAAAGTACGCTCACGTCACCTACTTCTTTAATGGCGGCGTGGAGAAAGAATACAGGTGCGAGCGTCGCCTGCTTGTTCCTTCACAGAAGATTGCTACCTACGATCTCGCTCCTGAAATGTCCGCGTTCAAAGTCACGGACAGAGTTTTACGGGCGATTGACGAAGGCGAAACGGATGTCTTCATCATCAACTTTGCCAATCCCGATATGGTTGGACATACGGGCAAACTCGATAAGACCATCGAGGCCGTGCAGTACGTTGACACCTGTCTGGGGTGGATTACCAAAGGCATTCGCCGGGCGCGCGGGCAAACGCTGATTACAGCCGATCACGGCAACTGCGAACAGATGATTGACCTCACGACAGGTCAGCCGCACACGGCGCATACGAGCAATCCCGTACCCTTTCACCTGATAGACGAGACTGCCGTCGGGCTGAAGCTGCGCGAAGGCGCGGCGCTTGAAGATGTCGCGCCGACGATTCTCGGCTTACTCGGATTGGAAAAGCCTGCGGAGATGACAGGGCGCGACTTACGTGAGCTATAAATAGGTTGAGTTAATAACTCTCTTTGATTTCTTGTGAGCTTCGATCCACGCAACATCCTCGTCATAGACTTCGGCCAGCTTGGAGACGTGGTCTTGAGTCTGCCTGCGCTGCGCGCCATCCGTGAGAAGTTTCCGCAAGCGCGTATCACTGTCGCGGTCGGCAAGCCGGGCGCGCCCATCGTCGATCTTTCGGGTTATGCTAATGCGACGATTGTGGTGGATCGCGTCGCTTTGCGCGACGGGTCGAAGGTGCTGGCTATCTTTCGCATCGGGCGAATCGTCAAACAGGTTCGACGCGAACAGTTCGATTTCGTCATTGACCTCCACAGCCTGTCGGAGACAAACCTGCTCGGCTTTCTTTCGCGTGCGCCCCACAGACTCTACGCGCGTCGTCCGGGTCGCTCACTGGACATCCTTGCCAACTTTCACCCGAAGCCGCCCATTGAAGACAATCGCCCGACGAAGCATGCGATTGATCGTTACCTTGATGTGCTCATCCCGCTCGGCATTCTTGATGCGCCGCGCGTTCCGCGCCTGCCGACTCTTCCGGCGGATGACGCGAACATCGAGCAGATGTTGAAGAAGGAGAAGGCCAACACGAACGCGCCGCTCGTCGGGCTTTTTCCCGGCGCAGGCCATCCCGGTCGTCGCTGGCCGCTCGCGCGCTTCAGTGAATTGGCCGAACGTCTCGTGCGCAACGACGGCGTGCGAATAGTTCTCTTCGCCGGGCCGGAAGAGCGCGAGATGGTCAAAGAGATGCGAGCCATCTTCCCACGCTCGACCATCATCTTTGACAAACTCTCCATCCCGCAGCTTGCCTCTGCGCTCGCGCGGCTCTCCGTCTTTGTCTCCAACGACACCGGCCCGATGCATATCGCCACAGCCGTCGGCACTTCCGTCGTCGCCCTGCTTGACCGCCCCACGCCCAACAGTTTCATCCCCATCGAAGAACGTCACCGTGTCATCTACAGCCAGAGGATTTCTGAGATGACGACGGATGAAGTCTACGAAGCGACGCGCGAGCTACTGGCGGCGGGACGCACGGCGACGCTCTTCGCCAGTTAGATTAAATCCCACCTCTTTGCCCAATTTTCAGCCGTTTATTGTTGGCCTATGTTTCCTATAGACAAACTTTGTTAATCAATATAATATGTATTTGCTGCCTGCTGGAGGTTTCAGGGCAGCGTCAAGTTTGCAGCCTCGTCAATCTGGCAAAGTCCCTAAGCGGCCACACTTAGCACTCCCTTTCTTCTGGCCTTACCCGTTTGGGCTGACTTTCGCATCCGGTTTCGGGTGAAAAAACTTTCGGCCTTTCGGCCATCTTCAAGCCAGAGCCGAGGCGGCAAACGTTCTTTACCGCCCCTGCCCTCGTTCCTTTAAGCCACTCACAAAATATGACTTCAGGAGTTTAAGTCCATGAAAAGACGAATAAACCTGACCCTGCCGGTTGCCCTTCTCGTTGCGTTTTTCGGCCTGCCTGCGTCAGCAATAGCTAATCTCTCAAGTAAGACCGGAAATTCTCATCTCTCGCTCCTTTCCTATTTGAACATGGAGACCGATAGAGAGCGCGATGGTCTCGTCGGTCCTGTGCGGCGCGTTCGCACCGAAACGGTCAAGCTCTCGAACAAGGGCGGGAAGGTAGTCGAAGGACAGCGCGCCGTGATGGAAGTGGTCGCCTACGACATCAAGGGCGTCAAGGTCGAGAACGCCTACTTTCCAGTTCCCGGCGCAGCCCTGACGGGCAAGGAAGTTTACAAGTACGACGACAAGGGCAATATTGTCGAGATGACGCTGCTCAACACGGACGGCTCGCTCCTAAGCAAAGAGGTCTATTCCTACGAATTTGACAACTTCGGCAACTGGACGAAGATGACGACCTCTGTGGCGTTAATCGAAGGCGGCAAGCTCTCCTACGAGCCGACGGAAGTTACCTACCGCATGATTAGCTACTATCTGGACGAAGCGACTCTTGCCAAGATGAATCAGCCCGCCGCCGCTCAGCCTGCTCCGTCGGGCGCTGTAACAGCAGCCGCGCAGCCAAATTCGTCCAACGATCAAGCTGGCAAGCCAGCAGCGAACTCGTCTCAACCGGCGGGCATCGTCGCCAGCAAATCCGTTGCTCCCTTGCCGAGCGGCGGGTCGCTGGTCAAAACCAACATCGCACCCTCCGATAGCGCGCTTCGTATGCCGGGCAACGTCGCCAGCAACGCGGCAGTTAAAGTTGCCGATGAACCACCGCCGCCAGCAGCCGTCGCGGTGCGAGTACCGAAGCCTCTCTTGAAACCCGTCTCCGGCGGCGTGCTTAACGGCAAAGCCGTCAGCTTACCGAAGCCTGTCTATCCCCCGGCAGCAAGAAGCGCACGCGCTTCCGGCGTCGTGGTTGTCGAAGTAGTCATTGACGAGATGGGTAAGGTGATAGCGGCCAAAGCCACGAGCGGCCATATGCTTCTCAAGCAGGCGGCGGTGCAGGCTGCGCAGGGCGCGCGTTTCTCCCCGACGCTGCTTTCGGGCCAGCCCGTGAAAATCTCCGGCGAGATTAATTACAACTTCGCGCTCGCGCAGTAACGTTCGACAAGCGCGTGCAGTTGAGCCGGAACGCAATTGACTAAGATTTTAAAATTTTGCTCCAAGGACAAAGGAATAAGCTATGGCACTGAGTGGACAACTGAGCGATCTTTCGCTGGCGGAACTGATTGAGTTTTTTTGCAACCAACGCAAGACCGGACGACTGAAGGTTGCGTATGAATTGACGCCCGGCTTCTTCTATTTTGACCGGGGCGATCTGGTGGATGCCAAGATTGGTTCGCTCAACGGCGTCGAAGCTATCTATTACGCGCTGACCTTAGCGAACGCTTCGTTTAAGTTCAGCCCGGCGTTTGAGCCTGCGCGTCGCACGATTCATCAACCCTGGACGCAGGTGACGCTCGAAGGCTTGCGACGGCTGGACGAAGGCATCAAGCCGAAAGCGCCGTTTGCCGAAGAGGGTGTGTCTTATCTGGAAGACCCGGATGGCGCAAACGAAAGCCCGGAGACGGTCGAGTTTGACAGCGAGTCGGGGATGCCTCTCTCGTTGATGGTTGACGGCGCGGCCAGCAAGGGACAGAGCAAGATGGTTTACGCCGGGATAGCCGCAGCCGTCCTCGCGCTGGTCGCCGTAGCTGGCATTCCCGCCGGTTGGTACAAAGGTAAAGCAGCGGTTGCCGCTCAGCCCGTAGCCGCCGCCCCCGCGCCGGAAGCACCAGCCCCAAGTGACAATACAGACGCAGCATCACAGCCGGAACAACCGGTGGCTGACCCGAACGGCGCAGAAGCGGCAGCATCTATCAATGATGCCAATGCTCTCGCGGCAAAACGTGCGCGTGAGGCCAGAGACCGCGCAAAGATGGCTGAGGCAGCAGCAGCGAAGCAGGCTTTAGCCAACCAGCCTGAAGGACAGCCCGGCAGCATTGATGCCGCCAAGAAACCGGAGGCAGCGAAACCGGGGCCGAAGATGGTGACGGTTCAGGTCTCTTACGATGAAGCCGGTCGCGTCACACAGACTTCCGGCGGTGATGGAACGGCGCAACGCATCGCGCGCCAGAAGCGTTTTCCCGCAGGCAAGGCCGGAACAACGACCGTCACGATTCCGATTAACTAAACAACTCGTAAATCGTAAATCGTGAATCGTGAATAGAAAGAGCGTCCTTCTATTCACGATTCACGATTTACGATTTACGGCTTTTTATTTCTGCCCTACCAGTCCAAGCATGACGAGCAGCGCGCGTTTGAGTCCGATCTCGCGTCCGCGCGGGTCGTACCATTCGTCGAGCGTGTGCGAGTTGCCGCTTGCGCCACCCGTACCGAGAGTGATGGCAGGAATGCCCAGCGAGATAGGAATGTTGGAATCTGTCGAGGAGCGATCCAGTCGCGGGCGGCTGCCGACATAACGCGTCGCTTCCTGTGCGATGCGAACCAGCCCGGCGTCTGGCGGAGTCTCGCCGCTGGGACGGTCGCCGATGAGTTTCAAATCCAGTTCGAGCGGCGGAGTGTTCGGGCGGCGCGCTCTGTTTTCGTCGTCTGCGGCTTCGCGCACAGCGCGACGAAAGAAGGCATCAAGGCGTCTGAGTTCATCCGCCGATTCGGAGCGCAAGTCCACATCCATCACGGCCTCGCGCGGAATGACGTTGACGCTTGCGCCGCCTTCGACGCGACCGACATTGAAGGTCGTGCGCGGGTCAGTCGGCGCGGGGTACGAAGCTAATCGCGCAATCGCACGCCCCATCGCGTGAACCGGATTGGCCGCGCCGAAGTCTCCCCACGAATGCCCGCCCGTGCCTTTCAATCGCACACGATAGCGACGTGAACCCAAAGCGGCGTGCGTGATCCGCTCCACGCCGGGGCCGTCAAAGCTGATGAAAGCATCCACACGACCTGCCCACTCGCCTTCTGTCAGCAGGTAACGCACGCCGCGTAAGTTTCCTTCGCCTTCTTCGCCGACAGTGCCGACAAAAAGCAGCGAGCCTTCCGTCTCGATAGAGTTTTCTTCAAGCGCGTGGAGGAGTGTGATGAGAGCAACCAGCCCGCAGCCATCGTCCGCAATGCCGGGAGCAAGTAACTTGCTCTGCTCGCGCCGGACTGTGAAATCCGTCCCCGGTGGAAAGACCGTATCGAGATGCGCGCTCACGACCAGCAGCGGCGACAGTGAGCGTCCACGTCGCAACGCAACGCAGTTCCCCTCCGCGTCCAGTTTCGCCTCGCTCAAACCATGCTGGCGAAACTTTTCGCAGAGATAGAGGGCGCGTTCCTTCTCTCCGAAAGGCGGCGCAGGAATCGAACAGATAGCAATCTGCTCTTCCGTAATCTCGGCGGCGCGCGTCTCAAAAAACTGAAAAGCCTCGCGCACTCCTGAAGAGACGAGAAGCTCTCTGAGAATTTGTTCCGGCGCGAGCGCGGCAGAAAGAATCATAATAAGGGATGAGGGATGAGGGATGAGGGATGAGAAGGATTGAGTGAATCGCTCATCCCTCATCCCTCATCTCTTAGATAAGTTGCATTACTTCGTCTTCTTCGAGCACCGCTGAAGATTGCTTGGCGCGTTCGTAGATGCGTGAGACGCGCTCTTCGGAAGCTTCCAGCCCGCGCGTTTCGAGCCAGAAGATGACGTTTGATTTGCCGCTCATCGGGCCAATCTCAATCTTCTGCTTGAGACCGAAGAGGCTGGCGGGCACGCCCGAATAAACCAGATCGGCAAGCTGCGGGTCTTGCTTCCGGTAGCTCTTGATAACCGCCGCCGCGTGAACGCCCGTCGCCGTGCGGAAAGCATCGCGCCCGAAGACCGGATAGTTATAAGGTATCGTCCAACCGCACGACTCCGCCGCGACCTTGCAATACTCGCCGAGACGCGACAAATCGTTATCAATCCAGTTCATCAGCTTGAGATTGACGAGAAGTTGATCCATCGGCGCATTGCCGACGCGCTCGCCGACGCCAAGAGCCGAGCCGTGAACCTGATCCGCACCGCCTTCAATCGCAGCGATGGAATTGATGACACCAAGCCCACGATCCTGATGCCCGTGCCAGTCGAGCCGCACTTTCTCTCCCTGCTCTTCGATGATGCTCTTCACGAAGCGCACTACGGAACGCGCCCCGTCCGGCGTTGAATGTCCCACCGTATCGCAGACGCAGACGGCGCGCGCACCTGAGCGAATCGCCGTCGTGTAGAGCGCGCGAATGGTTTCCGGGTCGGCGCGCGTCGTGTCTTCTGTGACGTACATCACGGGCAAGCCTTCTTTGACGGCGAGGGTGACGGCATCCTCCGTCAGTTTCAAGAGCTTGTCGAGCGTCCAGTCTTCCGCGTAGAAGCGCACGGGCGATGAGCCGATGAAGGTGCAGGCTTCGATAGCGATACCGGCGCGCTGCGAGATTTCGGCAATCGGCATGATGTCGGCGGCGTGAGTGCGCGCGGCGCAGTTGGGACGAATCCGTAGTTTCTTGTCAACGATCTCGCGCGCCAGCCGTTCCACCCCGGCGGCGTGCGTTCCGCCCGCGCCCGGCAATCCGATGTCTGCCGTGTCAATGCCGAGCGCGTCCATCAGGTGCAGAAGCTCAATCTTCTTCTCGACGGGCGGCTCGCACACCGACGGCGATTGCAGCCCATCGCGCAGGGTTTCATCATCGAAACTGATCTTGCGATTGGGCGAAGGGTAGGTCGGCTCAATCTTGTTCCAATCGTAAACGAGTTCTTCAGCGGGCACTTCAATACCTCTCCAGACTTCAGGGAATTCGCGGGCAGATCAACTGCTATGGGAAGAAATTTGATTACAGCAAGCGACAGGGTGAATGTCAAGCGACCTATTTTCCCATGCCGGAAGGGAGGCAGGCAGACGGAACAACTCAAAGAGGAAGTCCGCGCATCAGAGGTCACAAGGCAGCTTCAGGATTACCTACATTCACGGTGAACCGGATTTGAGAATTGAAGTTCAGCCCATTTCACTTTATCCTGTTAATTCTGTAAATCCTGTCTAATTCTTCGCCGCGACTTCGGGAGATTTTATGAAACTCTTACGCTCTCTGTTGCCGTTAGTAATTCTTCTGGCTTCTGCCGCATACGCCGTTGCTCAGAAGCAGCCGCCGCCGAATTGTCCTCTTAAACAAGCGCCGGAATTTAATGGCTTCCAACTCGGTATGGCAATGCCTGAGGTCAAAGACAAGCTGGCCGATACGTCCCTGTTCGATTCAAAATTTTCGACCGGCAGCCGCACAGGAGCGCAGGCCGTTCGTATTTCCGGCACGGAGTTAAAGGACGAGTTGGCCGAAGGAGTAGACGACATCAACCTGACCTTCGTTGACAAAAGGCTGGCTGTCATCAGGCTGACGTATCATAGCGGCGCGGGCAACTGGCTCGGCGCGCAGGATTTTTTCAAACAACTCTCCGAAAAGCTGGGTCTTCCCTCACCTTCACCTGCGAACTCTACGGGAGGTCGTGGCGGCGAGAAATACAAGGCCGACTGCATCGGCTTCAATGTGACGCTGGCTTATTCGTTCGGGGTTTCGCCGAGCGTTACTATCGCCGACGCTGAAGCGCAAAAGCTGGTCAACGAGCGAAGTGAGAAAAACCCCGACGGCGAAGTTAAGGACATCAGAATAACTCCCCCGCGTCCACCCGGCTCGCGCCACCCCTGATAAAGCAGCGACAAGTGACAAGTGACGAGTGGCGAGGTAATATCCTTTGCTCGTCGTTCATCGCTTGTTGCTCATTGCTTGTCACGCGTCACTTGTCACTATCTTATGATTATCGCACTCGGCTCAGACCGCGCTGCCAAGATTATGGCTGTTCGCGCCGCCGCCTCGCGCATCGCTACGGTGGACGCCAGGTGGAATGAAGCGACCGTGACGGCGCGCGCGGTCGAGCCGGACGCTCCCGCGATGCCTTTGACCGACTGGCAACTGATGCACGGCGCGCGAACACGTGCGGAAGCCGTGCGCGAGCAATTGCAAAAGGAAGGCGCGAGCGCCGAGCTTTATGTCGGACTCGAAGGCGGATTTCATTCGATCAACGTTGACGACGAATGGCACACCTTCCTGCTCGGCTGGGCTTACGCCACCGACGGCTCGCGGGGATACTTTGGTGCGAGTCCCTCTGTGACTGTTCCCCATTCGATTGCCGATATGGTGATTGACGGCAAACGGGAGCTTGGCGTCGTGATTGACGAAGTGGCAAACGAGCGTGACGTGCGAAGCCGCCAGGGAGCGTGGGGCGTGTTGTCGCGCGATCTGCTGACGCGCTCGATGAGTTTTGAAGCAGCATTGATTGCGGCCTTCGCGCCGTTTTATAACCCGAGGCTCTACAGATAAAATACTACTAGAACAGAGGCATTCATCAGATGGACGAACTGACAGCGCAAGGCAACGATGAGCATCTTATCCACCTGCATACTTCGCCCGGTTGGATTGAAGTCATCGCAGGCTCTATGTTTTCCGGTAAGTCGGAAGAATTGATTCGCCGCCTGCGTCGCGCCAAGATTGCGCGCCAGAAGGTACAGGTCTTCAAGCCCAAGATTGACATTCGCTACTCGCACGATCACATCGTCTCGCATTCCGAGATGCGCCACGAATCATCTACGGTCGAAACGGCTGGAGAGGTTCTCGCCCGCATCGAGAAGGGGACAGAGGTTGTCGGCATTGACGAAGGGCAGTTCTTCGACAACGAGCTTGTCGCGGTGGCCAACGAACTGGCGCGACGCGGCATTCGTGTCATCATCGCCGGACTCGATCAGGACTATACAGGCGTGCCGTTTGAGCCGATGCCACAACTTCTAGCCATCGCCGAATACATCACCAAGACTCACGCCATCTGTGTGCGTTGCGGCCAGCCCGCCAATTATTCGCAGCGCACGTTTGATTCCGAAGAGCGTGTCGCGGTCGGCGCAAGCGACCGCTACGAAGCACGCTGCCGCCGCTGCTTCGTTCCCCACGCCGACGCGCCGACTTCGTATGTGACGGAAGCTGCTGACTGATAAATTAACAGGGATAGACCGGATGAACAGGATAAAAAAAGCAAAGCACACCAGCAGGTCTTGTCTTTTTCTATTCTGTCTATCCTGTCCATCCCTGTTTGAATCTGCCTTGAGCATAGATACTTCCTCGAAATAACACTTACCATTATTGTTCGGCTGGCAACTCTCCCTCGGCCATTCTGCAACCAAGCTCAAAATAAACCCTCGCCGCTTCGTGCAAGAAGCCCACCGTCTCCCGTTCTGTCTACGAAGCGTCATGCACGCCAAATTTTTTCCGCTTCTTTGGAGGAGGTAGTGTTATGAAGTTCCGCACGCTCGCCGTCGGGATCGCAGTTCTCCTGATGGTCGTTGGAATCTCCCTCGCAATGTTTGCAGATGCCAAGATTCTCCCCGCCCCAAAAGGTGAAATGCAGGCCGAAGACTACAAAATTTCCGGGCCTTACACACATCAAAACCTGACGATTTTTCTGGTTCATGGCAAGAATACAATCAGCGGCAAGAAGTTTTTGACGCTTCAGGAAGCCATGCAGCAAAAGGTAGTCATCGTTCACGAAACGAAGGACGTGAATGAACTGGCCATCGAAAACGTCTCTCAGGACGAAGAGGTTTATGTCCAGTCAGGCGACATCGTGAAAGGCGGGCAGCAGGATCGCGTGCTGGCGGTTGATCTGATCGTTCCGCCGCGTTCGGGCAAGATTCCGATTGCCGCGTTCTGTGTCGAGAGTGGACGCTGGAGCAAACGCGGCAACGAGGTCGCCGGAAAGTTCGAGTCTTCAAACGAAAGCGTTGCGACCAGAGACTTGAAGCTCGCCGCAAATAAAACGAAGTCGCAATCGGAAGTTTGGGCTAAAGTCTCAGAGGCGCAAGCTAAGCTCAGCCAGAATACAGGTGTCACGGTCAACTCGACCGTTTCCGCTTCAAGTCTTCAGTTGAGCCTTGAAAACAGCAGGGTGCAGGAGATGACCACCGACTATGTCAGGAAACTGTCCGGCATCATCAACGGCAAATCTGATGTCATCGGCTACGCCTTTACGATCAACGGCAAGATTAGTAGCGCGGACGTGTATGGCTCAAATGCGCTCTTTCAAAAACTCTGGCCGAAACTTCTGAAAGCGAGCGCGGTCGAAGCCATCGCCGAGCTACAAAAGGATGCGAAGTTTGAACCCGTGAAATCCGCTTCCGTGAAAGATTTCTTCGCCGAAGCCGAAGACGGCAAGGCGACGGAGGAGGCTGTCGCCGGTCGGGTCAAACGGGTGACGCGCGAGACAGACAAGAACATCGTCTTTGAGACGGTCGACCAGAAACAAACGGAAGGTTGGATTCACAGAAGCTACGTGAGAAAGAATTAGAAGACGAGTGATGGGTGATAAGTGATAGGTGATAGGATGAACGCTGTTCTTTCTTATCACCTATCACCCCATCCCCTATCACTGCTTTTAGTGGACAAGCTTGGTCGAGTAGAGAATGGCGTAGAAGGCGTCCTGACGCTGCTCGAAGCTGCGGCCTGCGGTGGCGAGCATGAGATTGACCATCTGCGATTGCCCCGCAAACTTCCGATAGGTTAGCCATTGCAGGCGGCGCGCGTCATCCGGGCTTTCGGGCACAGCCTCTCGAAACGCCACACCCTTCACTCCGTCAATCTCCAGCCAGCGCACGTCGTCAACTTCGCCGATCTTCTTGCGATTGACGGCTCCGTCATAAAACGCCTTGAGAGAGATGTCCGTCGGAAAGTCTTCGGCCATCGGCGAGATGTTGACGATCAACGAGCCGAGGTCTTTAGCGCCGCCACTGTTACTCCAGACGAACATCTTTGTTTCGACCGTCTGTTTTTTCCAGCCCGAGGGAAGCGTCCACGACATTCCCTGCTGATCCCACTTGACTTCCTGCCCGCCTTCGAGCGTGGCAAGCTGCGACGTTGTGGGCGAAGGCTTTTCAACCTCCTGCCCGCCCGTCACATCAGCCGAGGCGGTCGTGCCCGTAGTCGTGGTGGATGCGCCCGTCGAAGAAGACGTGTTTCCAGCGGTGGTCGCCGTGCCCGCCGAACCGGAGTTCGATTGATCAAACTTCTGGCCGACCTTGCTGCATGAAGCCACGAGGCAAGCCAGACCAACGATTGCAATAATTCGTTTCATGTTTCAACTCACTCTTTTGGGGAACTGAAAAATCAAGCCGCTTCTACGCTAATTCAGGCGGCGAGTCAATAGGCAGTGGTCAATTAAAGCCTCTGTTTGAAATCGTGACTTTTAACTTTTAGAGGTCAAGGACGCCGACACTCAATCACTGACCATTGACCACTGACTACCGACCACTGTTCTGTGCTATTCTTAGCCTCACGTTCCCTTCAACAGCTTTACGATTTCGGCGGTAGGCTTCCTTGCTTCCGTCGCTTTATCTCAGGAGAGTCATCTGATGCGTAACTTTGTCTTGAAACACTCGGCCAGATTCTTAACGGGAGCGATGCTCTTACAGCTCATCCTCGTCAGCAGCGCGTGCCAGCAACAGCCCGCAACCAACACCAGCACGAATGCCAGCACGACGAACGCAAACGCGACGAACACGTCAAACGCCAACATGGGCACAACCACAACTATTCCCGGCACGACGATTGACACGCGCGAGCCGGAGCAGTACAGCGCGACCATTACGCTCAAATTGGAAGTGACGGGCAATCAAAACATGTCCACGCCGCCACTCTCGGCAAACTTCGCGCGCAACGGCGCTGACCGTCGCATCGCTCTGAAAATTCCCGGCGGCGACGAGATCATCTATCTTGACCGCGCGGACAAGCATTACATCATTGTTCCGAGTCGCAAGCAGTACGCCGAGATAGACGCGCAATCAACCGGCTTCAATGTGCCGACCGTGATGACGCCAGCGCAGATAATCAATCAGGTCAAAAATGTTAGCGGCTGTGAGAGCGCGGGCGAAGAACAGTTTGGTGGTCGCAACGCCACCAAGTATCGCTGCACGGCTGCGGCCAAGACGGGCACGCAGGCCGGAGAAGTGAAGACGGAATCTTTCATCTACGTTGATAAAGAGACGGGACTGCCGCTGCGCTCGGAATCAAATGTCGTTTCATCCGGTAACGTGGCCGGAGCGAGCGCGGTCAAGATCGTGACGGAGATGAGCAACATTCAAACGAGTGTGCCCGCCGACATGTTTGGTGAGCCGACAGGGATGAGCAAGGTTGATCCCGCTCAGGTGCGCTCGCAGGTTGAGGCTGTCGTGAAGGCGGCGCTCGTCTTCGCGCAAAGCATGATGCAAATGAGCAGTAATCCGGCGTCAACGCCAGCAGCGACGCCGTCCGCCTCTCAATCGCCTACGCACTAAGGGGAAACCGAGGAAACTTGAGATGAAATATCTGCTTGCTCTCATCACCGGCATCGTCGGTCTTGTGCTCGGGGCGCTCATCGTGCTCTTTCTGGTGGGCGCGGGACGGGCGAAGCCTCTGCCCGGACAGCCCGTTCAGGCTCCAGACCCGAATGGCGATGCGCCGGGCACGGCTGTCATCACGCTCGATGAAAAGTTTTTCGATGCGCTGCTCACCTCGATCTTCCGTGACCTGGGCCAGCCTTCGTTCCCGCTTGAATTGACGAAGCTGGAACAAAGTCCATTCGACGTTTCGACACTGAACGTGATTCCGGCGGCGTTGCAGAACGATTGCCCGGATCAGATCGTGATTAAAAACGAAGGCAGCAACATCAAGACGGGCGTGCGCTTCACAGACGGTAAGATTATTGCTCCGCTCGCTTTCACCGGCAGCAAGAATCTCTTCGGCTGCCAGCGTTTTCAGGGCTGGGCACAGGCGAGCATTAATCTGCGCTTCGATCAGGAGAAGCAGACCGTTTATGGTCAGATTAACGTCGAGGGCGTCAACCTCGACGGCGCTCCTGAGATTGTCGGCGGAGTTGCGACCCTGCTGGTTCAGCGTTCGATTAACCAGCGCATCAACCCGCTGGAAATCCTGCGTGCGCCGCAACTCTCGCTCGCCATGCCCATCCAATCAACGAACGGCGCGCTCAGCGCCAAAGTTAAAGATGTGCGCTATGAAGTCAAAGACGGCAAGCTCGTCCTGCATCTCACCTTCGACTTCACGGGCGTACGCGGCGGCGTGTAGGACAGGCATTCCTGCCTGTCGTGGGACGTGGGACAAACATTCTTGTCTGTCATTGAGCGCGAGAGCGCGAATACTGTGTTAGTGAATAATAATTAGCGTGCTAGCGCACGCTTTGACAGACAGGAATGTCTGTCCTACAAAAAGCCGCCCGGACTTTAATAGAATAAAGTCCGGGCGGCTTTGTTTACCAAGAGACGATTCGTCCAGATTAATGGAAGACGATACCGGCTCCGATGCGGAAGTTATGTTGAGTCTGATCGAAGACGTGTGTCGGGTTGTAGTCGAACTGGATGACGCGGATGTCAACTCTCTTACCCGCGCGGATGTCCAGACCGCCGCCGAACGCTCCCGCAAATCCCGTTTCCGTCTCGGTGGCATCCACCGGGCATGGGCTTGGGAAAACGGCAGCGCAAACACCGCTGCTGAAGTCGATTTTATTCCTGACGCGCGCCGCACCAATGAGAGCGTGGGCGAACGGCTTGAAACGAGTCTCCTTCGAGTTGTCTTTGATCTGCACGCCGCCTAAGAAGTTGTAGACGGACGATTCGATATCAACACTGGCAGCCCCGATGGGAAACGTCTTGTCCTTACGGTGAAAAGAAAAATCACCTTTGAGACCGACGTATCTGGTGAAATTGCCGGTGATTGATGCATTGAATCCGTTGAAGCCTTCGCGCTCGTTGACGATGTCGCTCAGTTCAGGATCGTTGTCATCAATGCCTGTGTCCACGCGATTGTGTGAATATCCGCCGTAGACTTCGACCTTGTGATAGTCGTCGGTTGATTGCGCGAAAGCCATCGAAGCGGTAGCGACGATGAGGATCGCGAAAAGCACTAATTTACGCATAGCTGATTTATTTCTCCTTAAAGATTTTCCTGGTTGTGAGGAGAGAGGTTGGTCGGGGAAACCTCTCCCCGTTTGTATGATGGTCATTGAATAGACCCCCTTGTTCCTTCAGCCATCCCCTGATGGCCTCTGACATGAAGCGAATAAGAGGCAAGGTGTTCGTTTTTGGTTGCCTCCCGCCCAAGTTTTCATAAAACGCCTCTCATCACCTTCGAGTTCCAAAAAATACATGGCAAGCCTGATGCCAGCGGAAACATTCAACTTATCCCGGTATTTTCAACGCCAAACGCACGATTAAATTGATTCCCGCACGAAAAACCCGACAGTTGGAGTTTTCAGTCATTCTGCTGGAAAACCATGATTTAAACTGTAATGTCCGCTGCGGAACATTACCGGTGAAGGGTAAACGTGGCGGGTGATTGCTGCTTGCGGCAATGTGACACTTTTGTAATCGTCACATTTGGATTCCAGTTGAAGGTAGAACAAACAAGGATTCACCACCGCAGACACAGAGGACACGGAGGAAGCACGGAGCCTTATCTTTCTCTGTGCAACTTCTGTGTCCTCTGTGTCTGCGGTGGTGAAACGCGCTTCGCCTTACGCTCAAGTGCGATTATGACAGGCTGGCTTACTTTCCATCTGATCCGGCACCATCCGCATTAGACAATTTTTCGCGCTTGATGCCGTGTGGATTCGAGGGGCGCTCGCCGCGTTTGCGTGAAGATTTACGACGCTCTATCACTTGCCCTGTTTGATCTACAGAACGAATCGGCTGCAAGTCCGCCGCATCGCCTTCCGGGTCGTCGAGCCGCGTCTCGATATTTTCCGGCTCGATAATTCCGGCGACAACGTCTGCGGAAATTCGTTTGCTCGCCGCAAGCTTCTGTCCGCGCGTCTCCGCGACTTCTTCTTCGCCCTTCCCGCTTTCGGCCAGAGCGCGCTGGCGCGAGAAATGTTCGACAATCTCCTCAGCCGTTTTGCGCCCGACGAAGGGCGAGAGTTCGGCGACACTCGCGCCTGCGACGCGCTGAATCGAGCCTAGATTTCTGAGCAGACGATTCTTGCGCTTATCGCCCACGCCGGGAATCGCCGTCAACTCCGAAGTGAAATCGCGCAGTTCCCTTCGCTTGCGATGATACTGAACGGCGGTGCGATGCGTTTCATCACGAATCATCTGAATCAGGCGCAGCACGGGCGAGTGCGAATCCAGAAAGACAGGCTCATGCTCGCGGCCTTTCACCAGGAGATGCGAGACTTCGTTGTGCCTGCGCGGAGGTTTGACCACGCTGATCATCGGGATGGCTTCCAAATCAAGCTCGCGCATCGCCGCTGCCGCCGCGCTCAACTGGCCCTTGCCGCCGTCAATCATCACCAGATCGGGCAAGGGCTTTCCTTCATCCAGTTGCCTGCGATAACGACGAAACACGACCTCGTTCATCGAAGCCGTATCGTTTGCGCCCTCCACAGTTCTAATCTTGAACTTGCGATACTCGGCGCGGTTCATCTTGCCGTTTTCGCAAACGACCATCCCGCCCACATTCTCCGCGCCCTGTATGTGCGAGATGTCGAACGATTCGATACGCGCCGGGAAACGCGGCAATTCCAGAACCTCCTGCAACTCTTCGAGCACGCGCTCCATGTCCGGCTTCAACACGCGGAAGCGTTGCTCGAAGGCGAGCTTGGCGTTCTTCTCCACCAGATCAATCAAATCGCGCTTCTCGCCGCGCTGCGGGTCGAGGATGCGAACACGCCGCCCGCGCCGCTCGGAGAGCGCCTTCTCTAAAAGTTGACGATCCTCGAAATCAACGGGCACATGAATCTCGCGCGGGACGTAGTCTGTCGAGTAATACTGCGTCAGAACATCGCTCAGAAACGCTGACGGGTCGAAGTCATCCTCAGATAAATCTTCCCAGTAAAACTCGCGGCGACCAACGATCTTGCCCTCGCGCATCGTGAAGAGTTGTAGCGCGAGACGCGCGCCTTCGCGGTAGTAGCCGAAGATGTCAACGTCGCGGTCAGGCGAGGTGGCCATCTTCTGTTGCTCGGCAATCGCCAGCACAGTCTTCAGTAGGTCACGATATTTCGCGGCTATCTCGTAGCGCATCTCTTCGGAGGCTTGCGTCATTCGCCCTTCGAGCGTATCGGCAAGCTCACGGTTCTTTCCTTCGAGCAGCAGGCGCACATCCCGCACGGCCTCCTGATATTCGGTGGGCGTGCACAAGCCCTTGACGCACGGCCCCAGGCAACGCTTGATGTGATACTCAAGACACGGGCGCGGCAATTTTCCATCAATCTCTATGTCGCAGGTGCGAAGCTGAAACGTGCGGTTGATGAGATCAATCGTCCGGCGCGCGAGAGAGGCCGGGAGAAACGGTCCGAAGTAGAGCGAGCCGTCGCGCTGAATCTTTCTGGTTATCATCACGCGCGGGAACGGCTCGTTGATGGTGAGTTTCAGATGCGGATATTGCTTGTCGTCTTTCAAGAGCACGTTGTAGCGCGGCTTGTGCTGCTTGATGAGGTTCGATTCGAGGACGAGCGCTTCGACTTCCGTGTCCGTGACGATGAATTCCAGATCGCGTACGCGGCGCACAAGTTCACGCGTCTTACGATCATGCCCCCGGCCTGACTGAAAGTAAGAGCGCACGCGGTTTCGCAGGTTCTTCGCCTTACCGATGTACAGAATCTTGCCCGCCTCGTCCTTGTGCAGATAGACGCCGGGAGCGATGGGCAGATTGCGGAGCTTTTCTTCGAGAGTCACTTCGTTGATAACATCAGAGAATAATCTTTCGGGAGATGAGTTTACTATAACTGAAATCTTAAAGGTTACGAAATGCGCGAGGATTCATGAAAAGTGTTCTGAGGAACAGCCACAAATGAGAGCATCCGGCGCGGCGTTGCGTATAGCAGTCTAATCAAATAGAGTGGCTTGCCGTGCAGTTTCCTTTCGAGTTATCTCAAGACAAAGAGTTTGACGCCGTGGGCTTCGGCCTTAATGCCGTTGACCACCTCATCGTCGTGCCCGCGTATCCGGCTTTCGATACGAAGGTGCGATTGCGAGAGCATGTTCAGGCGGCGGGAGGCCAGACCGCCTCGGCGATGGCTGCGCTCCAAAGATTGGGGAGGCGGACGGCCTACGCGGGACGCTTCGGCTCAGATGCGGAAGGGCGATTCGGGCTGGCAGAACTCGTGGCCGAGGGTGTGAACACAGACTACGCGGAGGTCATCGAAGGCGCGCGCAATCAGGTTGCTTTCATCGTCATTGACGAGCGAAACGGCGAGCGCACGATTATCTGGGATCGTGATGAGAGATTGGCTTACAGCGCCCTTGATGCTCCCGTCGAGATGGCGTCGCGCGGGCGCATTCTGCATCTGGACGCTCACGACCCGCCTGCGTGCGCGCGGCTGGCGCAAGCAGCACGCGAGGCCGGAACGCTGGTCTCCGCAGACATAGACAACATCTACGAAGGCTTGCCGCAGCTTTTGCCGCTGATAGATGTGCTCATCTCTTCCAAAGAGTTTCCACACCGGCTGACAGGCATCGCGGACGAGCGGGCATCGCTTGTCGAGACTAAAGCGCGCTACGGCTGTCCCGTCGTCGGCATGACGATGGGACAACGCGGCGCGCTCCTTTACTCGGACGGTATCTTTCTGGAATCGCCCGCGTTCGCAGTTCCCGGCGGCTGTCGCGACACGACCGGCGCAGGCGATGCCTTTCACGCAGGCTTCATCCACGGAATGCTGCGAGGGCTTGAGATCGAGACCAGCCTCAGACTTGCCAACGCAACGGCCTCACTCAAATGCCGCGCGCTCGGGGCGCGAACTTCACTGCCGACGGAGACGGAACTCACAGAGTTTCTCGGGCAAAATCCGACGACGCTTGTCTAATAATCTTTAGTATCTCAATGTGATAAACCACGCCTTCTTTGACCCCGAAGGGGTCACATAAAATAGCCGGGGGCTGCGCCGCCGTTCATAAGGCTTTCAGCTTTGTAAGCGTTCGCGGAAGAGATTGAGGACACGCTGCCAGGCGTCCGCTGCGGCCTCCGGGTTGTAGACTTCGGGACGCGTGTCGTTGAAGAAAGCGTGGTCGGCATCGTAGCTGACGATTTCGACGGGCAGATTATTCTTGTGCGCGGCCTCCTTGAGTTCGTTGACCTTTTTCGGCGTAATCCACCCGTCGCGCGCCCCGGCGATGAACAGCGTCGGGACTTTCATCTTGGCCAGAGTCTGCTCATCCGGAATGTCGCCGTAGAAAGGAGCAGCGGCGGCGAGCGTGTCAATCTCGCAGGCAGCGCGCAAAGCGAATGTCCCGCCCATGCAATAGCCCGTGATGCCGATCTTTCCAGAATCGTAGGTTTGCTCGGCTGCTGCGATGGCGCGCTTGATGATGTCAATCCCGTCGTCAATGGCGAGTTCGTTCATCATGCGCGAGGCTTCTGCCGTGTCCCTGGCGAGTTTGCCGCGATAGAGGTCGGGCGCGACGCAGGTGTAGCCCTCTTTCGCGTAACGTCCCGCGATGTCGCGGATGTGGTCATTGATGCCCCACCATTCCTGTATGAGAATGACTGCCGGGTTTGATGCATTTGTCTCGGCGGGAAGCGCAACGTGGGCGGTGGTCGTGCCGTTCGATGTCTCGATGCTCAGTGTTTCTGTTTTCATGTCAGGCGTGTTCCTTGATTCTCGGAGGTCGTCTTCCTTTAGTATGCAGGGATTATATGGCAAGCGTCTGGAACTTCCCAATAATCTAACGGAGTGCGATGGGTCAATTTAAGATTGAGTGAAAGATCAATATAACTCACCACAGAGACACAGAGGACGTAGAGGGGGCACAGAGAGTTAGGCAATCTCAAATTCCGAATCTGAAATTTCAAATCAGGGCTAACAATGATATAACGACTGCCGCCCGCGTGTGTTTTAATTAAATCGAGTTCGATGAAAGGAAGAACATGAAAATCTTCGCTCTCATAATATCCATTGCTCTGCTCAGCTTCGTCTCCATCAGTCCCAAAACGGAACCGGCTGATCTGGTCTTCAGGAACGGCAACATCTACACGGTCAACGAACGCCAGCCCAACGCGCAGGCCATCGCCGTCAAGGGCAACCGGATTATCTTCGTCGGCACGGATGCCGAGGTGAAGAAGTACGAAGGCAAAGCTACACGCGTCGTTGATCTCAAGGGCAGGACGGTCGTGCCCGGCATGACCGACTCGCATAATCACCTGATCGGCGTGGGCCTGCGCGAGATGACGCTCAACCTTGAAGGCACGACGAGCCTCGAAGACTTTCTCGCCAAGGTTAAAGCGCGAGTCGAGCGGGCGAAACCCGGCGAGTGGATTACGGGGCGCGGTTGGATTGAAACTTTCTGGAAGCCGCCCGTCTTCCCGACGCGCCAGGATTTGGATAAGGTCGCGCCCAATAATCCCATCTTCCTCGACCGCGCCGACGGGCACGGAGCGGTCGTCAACACCGCAGCCCTGAAAATCGCAGCCGTCGACCGCGACACGCCGAATCCTTTCGGCGGCGAAATCTCGAAAGATAAAGCAGGCGAGCCAAACGGGATGCTGCTCGACAACGCGCAGGATTTAGTAACACGGCATATCCCGCAAACTAAGCCCGCCGAATATGAACAGGCAGTTCTGCTCGGCGTTAAGCGGGAGATAGAACTCGGCTGGTGCCAGATTCAGGACGCGGGCGGCAGCTACGCGGATGTCGCGCTTTATCGGAAGCTCTACGACGAAGGAAAGATCAAGCTACGCATCTATAAAGCCGTGCATGGTCCTTCGGAGAGCGCGCAGAGATTGCTGCGCGAAGGAGCAACCATCGGGGCCTACGACGGGCGTTTTACTGTTCGCACCATCAAGGTCGTCTCGGACGGCGCGCTCGGCTCGCGCGGCGCGGCGCTGCTTGAGCCGTATTCGGATAAGCCTGAGACCTCCGGTTTTCTCACGGTCAAAGAGGAAGAGTTGCTGCCGATGCTAAGCGAAGCATTACGTCAGGGCATTCAGGTCGAGACACACGCCATCGGCGACCGCGCGAATCGTTTCATCCTTGATTCCTACGAGAAGGCTATGACCGCCGTGCCGCCGGGTCAAAGAAAGATTAGCGAACCGCGCTGGCGCGTCGAGCACGCACAGATCGTCAGCCCGGTGGACATCCCGCGCTTTGCGAAGCTTGGCGTGATTCCTTCCATGCAGCCCTCGCACGCCATCGGCGATCTGCACTTTGCCCCCAGCCGTCTGGGGATCAAACGATTGGAAGGCGCGTATGCCTGGCAGAGTTTCATCAAGTCAGGCTCGATGGTCGTCGCAGGCTCAGATGCTCCCGTCGAGCGTGGCGAGCCGATGATAGAATTTTACGCGGCGGTCGCGCGCCGCGATCAAAAGGGATTCTCCGGTGAAGGCTGGCATCCTGAGCAGGCCGTTTCACGCGAACAGGCTTTGAAGATGCTGACGCTGTGGCCTGCCTTTGCCGCATTCGAGGAAAAAACCAAAGGCTCAATCGAAGCTGGCAAGTTTGCGGATTTGACAGTGTTGTCGGCTGATATTATGAAGATCAGCGAGCCGTTGATTCTCAAGACGCGCTGTGTGATGACGGTGATTGGCGGCGAAATAGTTTATGAGAGCCAGTAAACGATTATCAGAGGAGAACAAGGCATGAACTTCTCTCGCAGGCATACTTCATTTCTTCTCATCGCGCTCGGACTCTTGTTATTCAACGTCAACGCGCGCGCGCAGGAGACAAGCAAGGCGGCTGAGAGCAGTCAGCAGCCGTCAATGGTGTTGCTCAACGTGCGCGTCACGGACGAAGCGGGCCACCCCGTCAGCGATGTGCGGCAGGAGGACATCAGCGTCATCGAAGACGGCGTACCGCAAACAATCTCTTTCTTCTCGAAAGAGGAAGTTCCGCTCAGCTATGGTCTCCTGATTGATAACTCCGGCTCGATGCGCTCGCAACTGAATAAAGTGGTTGAAGCCGGGAGAATCATCGTCAACAGCAACATGCCGGGTGATGAAACTTTTCTCGTGCGCTTTATCGCGAGCGATAAGATTGAGCAGGTGTCAGGATTCACGTCGAGCAAAGCGGCGCTGGTTAGCGGTCTTGATAGCCTTTATGTTGAAGGTGGACAGACGGCGGTGATTGATGCTGTTTATGTATGTATAGAGTATGCCGCAAAAAACAGGAAGAGAATTGACGGTAATCGCCGCCGTGCTCTGGTTCTGATTACAGACGGTGAGGATCGCCGCAGCGAATACAAGCGCGCCCAACTCTTAGAGCTTTTGCACAGGGAAGACATACAGATTTTTGTCATCGGGCTGACCAGTCAAGCTGAAGACCGTAAGAAAGCTACTGACCTTTTGAACTTTCTCGCGCAGGAAACCGGCGGGCGCGCGTTCTTCCCAAAGTCAACGTCGGAACTGCGCGGCATCGCGGAAGAGATTACGCGCGATCTGAGAACTCAATATCTGGTCGGTTACATTCCGGCTGGCGCTAACGCCAACAATATCTTTCATAAAGTGCAGGTCACGGTAGCTGCGGCGCAGGGCAAAGAAAAGCGTGTGGGCGTGACGCGCGTCGGCTACATCGCCGCGCCGCGCGCGAATCCTTAGCGGAATTGAAGAGATGAAATTCTTTTCGGATAGAGCAAAATCCTTACTAGCGATAACAGCCATCATTCTTCTGGCAGGAGCGGTCGGGCTGGCGCAAGATACAAGCAAACCAGCGCAGAGCATTCCGTCGCCTCCGCTGATGAGAGTCAATGTGCTCGTCTTAGACAACAAGGGTAAACCTGTCACGGACCTCAGCCAGAATGATTTTCAGGTCTTTGAAAATGATGAGCCACAAACGCTCTCGTTTTTCTCGAAGGAAGATATACCTGTCAGCTATGGTCTCCTGATTGATAGCTCAGGCTCGCTGAGAACGCAGTTCAAAGGAATAATTGAGGCCGCTAAAGCTATCGTTAATAGCAACAACTCCGCTGATGAAACCTTCGTTGTCAGATTCATCGGCACCGATATAATTGAATTGGTACAAGACCTCACGGCAGATAAAAAGAAGCTTTTTGACGCGCTTGATATATTAAAGGTGGCGGGCGGGCAGACGGCGGTCATTGATGCGATTTACATCTCAGCCGACCACATTGCCAATCATCGGCCCGAAGTCGATGCGACTCCCCGCAGGCACGCTCTCGTCGTTGTGACAGATGGTGAAGAACGTGGCAGCAAGAGGTATAGCGAGGATGAGCTAATCAAGCTCCTTCGTAAAATAAATGTTCAGGTTTTCGTCATTGGCCTGACCAGCGAGTTAGATAAAGAGGGAGGATTAATAAGACGAAGCCCGCGCGAACGTGCCGTCACGCTCATAGAAAAACTCGGGAAAGAAGCGGGCGGAGTCGGTTTCTTTCCAAAGTCTGCGTCTGAGCTGCAAACAGTCGCGGGCGACATCACACGCTATCTACATATGCAGTATGTCGTCGGCTATAATCCAAACGTCAAAGCAAGTAAGGACTCCTACCACAAGCTGAGAATCAAGCTGATTGATGCGCCGGGACGAGAGAAATACAGGGTAATTGTTCGTCCCGGCTACACCGCGCCGCAACCAGAGCGCTAAAAGTGAGGCCGTGCAATGAACAACTCCCCGGACTTTCAGCAAAACGAATGCGACCGCCGCCAGTTTCTTTCCTCCGTCGGCAAGGGCGTCGGCCTCGCGGCTCTCTCGTCTGCCGCCGTCGCCTCTTTTCTCGAAGACATACATGCGGCGAGCGGGCGCATCTCTCATCTCGCGCCGGAAGAGGCGGCTGAGGACGAAGATTTCTGGTTCACGATTCAGAACGCCTTCACGGTCACGCGCGGGATCATCAATCTCAATAACGGCGGCGTCAGCCCCAGCCCGCGCATCGTGACGGAAGCGGTCGTGCGTTACACGTGGCAGCAGGAGGACGCGACCGCCTACACGATGTGGCAAATCTTAGAGCCGCAATCGGAGACGATTCGCACGGGGCTGGCGGAGATGTTCGGCTGCGACCGCGAAGAGATTGCGATTACGCGCAACGCTTCCGAATCGCTCGAAGCTTTATTGCTCGGCATGGACTTCAAACCGGGCGATGAAGTGCTGACGACGACGCAGGACTACCCGCGCATGTTGACGACCCTGCGCCAAAGGGAGCAGCGCGACGGTATAGTTTTGAAACTCGTCAAGATTCCGATTGCCCCGAAAAGTCTGGACGAGATTACAGCGGCATATGAACGAGGCATCACCAGGCGCACGCGCCTCGTCCTCATCTCGCACATGATCAACATCACGGGTCAGATTACGCCTGTGCGCGCCGTGTGCGAGATGGCACGCTCGCGCGGCATAGAAACAATCGTTGACGGCGCGCACTCGTTCGCGCAGTTTAATTTCCAACAGAGCGATCTTAATTGTGATTACTTCGGCACAAGCCTGCACAAGTGGCTCTATGCGCCAAAGGGTTCAGGGATGCTCTATGTCAAGCGGGACAAGATTGCGAAGGTGTGGCCGCTCTTCGCCGCCGAGAAGAAACAAATCGGGGACATACGCAAGTTTGAAGAGATTGGCACACATTCCGCCGCGCCGCGTCTAGCCATCGGCGAGGCCATCCTCTTTCACAACGGCATCGGCAGCCGCCGCAAGGAAGCGCGCCTGCGTTACCTTTCCCGCTACTGGATGAATCGTCTCAAAGATATTCCAAAGGTGAGCTTCAACACTTCGTTCGCGGACGAGCAATCGTGCGCCATCGGCAATGTGGCAATAGAAGGCACGAACCCTTCGGACATCGGCAACTACCTGATGAGAGAGCACAAGATTTTCACCACGCCCATCATCCACGAAGAGTTTCGCGGCCTGCGCATCACGCCCAACGTCTACACGACGCTCAGGGAACTCGACCGCTTCTGCAATGCTATGGAGACGATTGCGCGAAAAGGCTTGCCGAAGTGAAAATCCAGAGGCACGTGAGTTTGTTGTTCTACTTGGTATCGGCTTTGTGGTGCTCGTTTCCTGCAAGCCGCTTCCGGTGTTAATGTAGATTGAGAGAAAACAATTACGGCTGCTGAATTTTGCCGAACGAGGAGAAGTAGAAATGCCGACACAGACGCCCCCGCCATATTTCCCGCAGAACCAACTCTCGCCGCCGGACGAGGGCCGGGCCAAGAAGACGAAAATCGCGCTCTACGGATGTCTGCTCCTGCTCTTGCTCGTCGTCGGAGGCTCCATCGTCGGGCTATACTTCCTAATCCGCTGGCTCTTCTTCACTTAAAATTCTCTTCATCGTGACCAGCACGCCGAGGTGATAAGCGTTGTGATCGGCGACGAGCAAAGCCTCACGCAGGATAATTTGACCATCACCATGCGGGATTGCCGCGAAGAGGTCGGTCTTCGGGTCTGCAACCAAATCTTCCATCTCTTTGAGGTCTGCGCGAAATTGCTTGAGGCTCTCATTCCACGCGGACGCCGCATCAGTCGCAATCTCCCCCGAAGGCCAGTAACCTTCCGGCCACTTCGGCGAAACGTGCGCCGCATTCCGGCTGAACTCCAGAATATCCCACTGCGCGATTCGCATATGCTCCAACACAGCCCAAGCCGTGTACGGCAGATGCTCAATCTTTTGATTAACCTTCTCGACGGGAAAGTCCGCGACGACCGATTCAAAATCCACATGCGCCCCACCGCCGCGCATTAGATAAAGCAGACTCTCTCGAAGCGACTTGTCTTGATTCATAGCCTTGTTCTCTCCTTGCATTGAAACGCGCTCTGGCAGATTATTCCCTGCGGGATAATTTCAACAGATTCGAGCTTAATATGTCACGTAAAAGATTACTACTGCTCAGCAATTCGATGAACTACGGTCAGGAGTTTCTGGAACATGCCGTAGGCGACATCAAAGATTTTCTCGGCGCAGAGGTCAAGAGAGTCCTGTTCGTTCCCTTCGCTGGCGTCACGCGTTCGTATGATGAATACACGGCTGCCGTCAGCGGGCGGTTTGAAGAGATGAATTATGAACTCGTCCCAATTCACAGGGCAGCCGACCCCGCCCAAGCCGTCCAGAGCGCGGAGGCAATCGCTATCGGCGGCGGCAACACTTTTCATCTGCTGCGTGAATTGTACGAGACGGGGTTGATTGAGAGCATCAGGGCGAGGGTCGAGGCAGGTCTCCCGTATATCGGGTGGAGCGCCGGGTCAAACGTCGCGTGCCCGACTATCAGGACGACGAACGACATGCCGATTGTCGAGCCGCAGAGTTTCGTGGCGCTGGGCCTCGTGCCTTTTCAAATCAATCCTCATTACACGGACGAACAGTTAACGAATCATTCGGGCGAAACTCGTGAGCAGCGTCTCAGTGAGTTTCTGAAAGCGAACCCGAGCGCAACAGTCGTCGGATTGAGGGAAGGCAGTATCTTGAGGATTGAAGGTGAGCGGATCAAACTGCTCGGCGAGAAAACGGCGCGCGTTTTTAAGAGCGGCGAAGAGGCGAAGGAATACAAACCAGCAGATTCACTGGAATTTCTCCTCAACTCTTAACGAGCAGCGCGCCCCCCGCGCTTCCAGCTTTCTTTGAGGTTGACGTTCTTCTCTTCGCGCATCACACACGGCCAGCAAACATACTGCAAAGAATTGTCCGGCCCGACATACTTAATCAGGCGCTCTGTTTCCGCATCGCACCTCTCGCAACGATTAGCTTTCGCTTCTTCCTGTGTCGCCATCGTTTCTCTTCGGCTCCTTTGTCCGCACAGGAGTATCTAATACAAAACTTCGTAAGCGCAAATGGAAAGACGCAATTAATCACGGGGAAACTATGAATGAGGAGGCTCTCTCGCTGAATAAAAGATAAATGCTTTTCGGTTCATCGCTCTGAAGTTTCTCGTTCATAGTTTTCTCTGGAATGAGTTATCATCCGGCGTCTTTCCTGAGTAAAGGCCAACGCGGACAAGGAGAAACCAGAGCTTGCACGAGACTGAGCGACCGCACGGCCTTTGGCGATTTGGCATCTTCGCGGCTATCGCCTTTGCGCTCGTGGCGCTCTATCCACAGTTTGCGCTCATCAAAGAGCGCGGTCAGAATTGGAATGGCTCTTACGCCTATTTCTCGCAGGACGAGATCGCCTACAGCGCCTACGTCAACGCCTTGATTGATGGACGCCCGCGCCGCAACGACCCATACACGGGGCGCGACGATGCGCCCGGTGCACAGCCTCAACCGGAATCACTCTTCTCGATTCAATTCATCCCGGCTTACTTAATCGCACTTCCGGCTCGCGCCTTCGGTCTCACAGCTTCGACGACGTTTATCCTGCTGACAGGCATCGTCGCTTTCGCATCAGTGCTGGCGCTCTTCTGGTTAATCAAGCTCATGACGGGTGATGACAGATTCGCTGCCGCCGGTGCGCTCGTCGTCCTGTGTCTCGGCACATTCGCAATTCTTTACGCGCCAGTCAGAATGTTGCTTGGATTGGACACGACGTTCACCTACGAGTATTTTCCGTTTCTCAGGCGCTACGTGCCCGCCGTTCCCTTTCCTTTCTTCTTCATCTTCTGCGCCCTCGTCTGGCGTGCGCTCAATAATGAGAAGAGGCGCGCGGGCTGGCGCTGGCCGGTGATGGCGGGCGCGGTCTTTGCCCTGCTGGTCTTCTCATATTTCTACCTGTGGACGGCTGCCGCCGCATGGCTCGCGGGTCTCGCCGTGCTGTGGCTGATTGCCCGACCCAAAAACTACAGAGAGGCGTTCAAGCCATTCGGCATCATTGCTCTGCTCGGCGTAGCGGCTCTTGTGCCCTACTTCTTACTGCTCTCGAATCGCGCCCCGACGATGGATACAGTCCAACTTCTCGCCCTCTCACACGCGCCGGATTTCTCTCGCTCATCAATCAAGCTCGGACTGCTCGTCTGCGCTCTGCTTATCTATTGCGCGTGGCGCGGGCATCTCAACTGGCGGACGCGTCCGGTGCTTTTCACTGCATCCTTCGCTCTCACGCCGCTCATCGTCTTCAACCAGCAAATCATCACAGGGCGCTCACTGCAACCCTTACACTACGAACTTTACATCACGAAATACATGGCGCTGCTGGCGCTCACGCTCGCTATCTGGCTCGTCTTGCGCGAGCGGCGCACGAGCGCGACAAGATTGATTCCGAGCCGCGCGCTCATGGCTATAGTGTTCGTGGCGCTCGGCTGGGGGATGGTTGAAACCGTAGTTGAGACGAAGCGGCACATCTGGGCGAGTCTTGATCGTGATGAAATGAGGCCCGTCGCCAAGCGGCTCGCGGAGCTTGCGCGCGAAGGAGCGCAGACACACCGTCCGCCATCAATCGTGTTTTACCTCAATCTGGATCATGCAGACATCTCGCCCGTCATCGCGCCGCAGCCTGTGCTCTGGTCTCCGCACGTGCCTGCCTTCTCAGGCGTGACGCTCGAAGAAAACAGGGAGCGCATTTACCAGTATCTCTACTATGCGGGCGAAGATTTGGGCGGAATTGACGAAGAGCAAATGGAAACTCTCGATTACCGGAAGAAGTATTTGATTCACTCGCTGATCGAGTGGGGACACAACGACCCGGCGTGGACGGTCAACTGGAAGGAGATTACCCCGCGAGAGGTGCGCGAGGCGCTGCGAGGCTACGAGGATTACGCTTCAGCCTTCAGCCGGGCGCAGGCTTCAAGCCCGACGCTCGCTTACGTCGTCATCACGACCGATGCGGCACCGGACCTCTCGAATCTGGATCGCTGGTATGAACGCGACGCGGGCGAGCGCATCGGCAAGTTGACGCTCTATCGCGTCAGGCTGCGGCCTTAAAGAAATTAGCAGGGATGGACAGGATGGACAGGATAAGAGAGGGAAGACAAAATCAGCGTCGCTCTTTTCTTTATATCCTGTCTATCCTGTCCATCCCTGCTCGAATCTACCTCTCACCGAAAACTCAACCGACCTAGAAATCGAACTTGACTGCCAACTGAAATTCCCTCGACGGGAAGAAGGTTCGCGGCAGGCCGAACGTGAGCGTGCCCGTCGGGATGGTGAAAACGTTTGCGCCCGTAAAGCCTGAATAGCGACTGAGGTTGGGAGCAAGCACGTTGGTGCGGTTGGTGAGATTGAAGCCTTCGGCGATTAGCCGCAGCCGCATCGTCTCGCCCAGACGGAAGAGCCGCGTGATACGCATGTCGCTTTGCCAGAAGGCGCTCGTGCGAAATTGATTCCTGACAGTGCCCGGCGCGCGGTCGTTGAACCGGTTGCCGTCATTGTTCAAATCCGCTCCGACCGTTGCCGTATAGGGCACGCCGGAGTTGATCTGCGTGATGCTTGAGAACGTGTAGTCGCTCAAGAGTGCGCGCAGGAACCTGTTCTTCGTCTTCGTGAATCTCCCGAACTCGCGGACGGAACTGAAGACGAAGCGATGCGGAATGTCCACATCAGCCGTGCCGTAATCGTCGCGGATGTTGAGTTGATTGAAGACGATCTTCGCATCGTCGCCCGCGTTGCCGGGAACGACCGAGGTCTGGTCGGGTCTGTCGTCCTTCGACTTCGAGAAGGTGTAGGTCGCCAAGAATTGCCAGCCCTTCGAGAAGCGACGCTGAAGCTGCAAGGCCAGCGCGTTGTACTCGGAATTGCCCGTGCTCTCGAAGAGATTGACGCGAACGTAGTTGCTCAACGGTCGCGCGCTCACGAAGCGTGGAACCTGAAACGTCTGCGCATTCGTCGGGTCTGTGAATGTCACCAGCGTGGGCGCAGGTAAATTGATGTCGCGTGTGCGCGAAAGATGCACGCCCTTGAAGAACAGGTATGTCACCGTCAGGCTCGTGTTCTTCCAGACTTCTCGCTCGTAGCCTAAGCGCCCCTGCTGCACGTAGGGCTGCGCGTAATCATTTGCGAACAGATAGATGCTCGGACGCGTCGGCACTGCTCCGGTCGGAGGCGCTGTCAGGATGTTCGGGTAGACCAATCCGGCGGCGGTCAATTGCGCCTGCGTCAGGCTGACGTTGATGACGTTGATGGCGTTCTGCGAGTGCGCCGTGCCAAGCATGATGCCGGTCGTGCGCCCGTAGAAGATACCGTAGCCGCCGCGCAGCACTGACTTGTCGTCGAAGGAATAGCTGAACCCGAAGCGCGGCGCAAAGTTGTTCGTATCCGACGGCTGCTCGCTGGTGTCGAGGCCCGCATTGATAAGCTGCGGGTCAGGGTTGCGAACAGGCGGTGCAGCTAGAGTTTGCAGGTCATAGCGCACACCTGCATTAATGGTTAGCTTCGGCGTGACCTTCCAGTCGTCCTGCAAGTAGAAAGCGTAGTCGCTCAAGTTTGGATTCGTGGTTGCGCCGGTCGTGCCCGTGCCCGCGAATGCCTGCTGGTAAGCGGACGGCGTGTTGGTCTGAAAGGCTGTGTAGTTGTTGAAGGTGTACTGGCCGTTAAAGAATCCGGGGAAGAAATTGAGGATGCGGTCGAAGTTAAAATCAAGGCCGGTTTTGATGTTGTGACGACCTGTGACGTAGAGCACGTTATCAACAATCTGCGCGCGGCGAATCGTGGTCTCACGCGGGCTGAAGTTGTTGCGCCCGATATTGAGGAACGTTCCGGTCGTGCCTGCGACGACTGTTCCGATGCGCGCTTCGGGATCGCTTGAGTTGGCTTCGCCCGGCTCTTCATCGCGCGCGAACTGAAAGCGCACTTCGTTGACGAGCTTCTGCGTCAAGGTCGAAGCGAGCGTGCCCGAAAAGGTGGTCGTCGTGGCAAGGCTGCTGCCCGTGTGTTCAAGCACGCTCTGCGGCCCGGTGCTTTCGTTGTTAGCGCCCGTAAAATTCTGGCGGTTGAAACGCAGGGAAAGCTGGTTGCTGTTATTGATGCGGATGTCGCCTTTCACCATGAAGACATCCTGATCGCGGCCAATCGGGTAGGTGATGATCTTCGGCAAGAGGACGTTTTGTACGGCAAGCGGTGCGCTTCCCAGGTTCGGCGCGTCAATCGGGTTCGTCAAGTCCTGTCGCTGGCCGTCGTAGGTGAAAAAGAAGAAGGCGCGGTTTTTGACGATGGGGCCGCCGATGCGTCCACCGAACTGGTTGATCTGTTGCGAGGTGCGAATGTTGGGAACCCCGCGCTGGGCCTGACTGGTTTTGTTGGCCGTCGTGTTGGCGTTCAAAGCCTCGTCGCGGAAGAATTCAAACAGCCCGCCGTGAAATTCGTTCGTCCCGGATTTGGTGACGACGTTGATGACGGCACCGCCCGAGCGGCCAAACTCGGAAGAGAACCCGTTCTGGTTAACCTGAAACTCCTGCACCGATTCTTCCGAGAATTGATATGGAGGACGAACGCCCGTGCGACCGAACGCCTGACCGAAGAAGGTGTTGTTATTGTCCACGCCGTCAACCTGTAGGCTGTTGAGCGTTCCCTTCTGTCCGCCGACGGAGAGATCGCCCTGACGCGTCGGGTCACGGATGACGCCGGGTGTGAGCGTGGCGAAGTCCAGATAGTTGCGCCCGTTGACGGGCAGATTCTGGATGGCGCGCTCGTTGATGGTGGTCGAGACTGAAGTGCGTGCGGTTTCGACGATGGGCGTTTCCGTTGTCACGTCAACCGTAACATTTTCCGTGCCAGCCAAAGCCATAGAGATTTCAAGCGGAGTCTTACCACCGACAGTGACGGTCACATTCGTGAAATTCGTAGCGCGGAAGCCTGAAGGCGCAGACGTTTTCACGTCATACGAACCGGGCGGCAGCAGGATGATGCGGTAGTTCCCGTCTTCGTCTGTTGTGGCGCTTTTCTCGAACCCTGTTGCCTGATTGGTCGCCGTGACGGTGACGCCCGGAATAACCGCACCGGCGGGGTCGAGCACGCGACCTTCGATGTCTCCGGTCGTAGCCTGTGATTGAGCGAAGAGGCTGGCGGAAAAGAGCGTCAGGCTCGTGAGCAGCACAAACAGTCCGGTCACGTAGGGGGTCAGTTTTCTGAACATGATTTTCCTCGCGGCTTAAGAGATTTTTAGATGTAGACGTGTGCCCCGAACAGCCGGAGACTGTGTTAATGCTTAGAGGAACTGCTGGAAGAAAACTCGCCTGAAGGGCTGTTCGGAACGCCGGGATATTAGTCGAGAGCGAGGTGGGAAAGCAAGAGAGACGGGGAGAAACAGAAGGCAATAGGCGGAAGGCAGTAGGCGGAAAGCCGCTTGGTGTTTCTGCCTACTGCCTTCCGTCTTCTGCTTTCCGTCTTTATCTCTTCCCCGCCATCAATTTTTCGATTTCGTCGGGCGCGGATGGAATCTTCTCGGACATCTTGCGGAGCGTGTTGTCAGGCATGACGAGGTAATCGTCTTCAATCCTGACGCCGAGCTTTTCGGTTTGAATGTAGATGCCCGGCTCGATGGTGAAGACTTCGCCGGATTGCAGTTGGTGAACGCCGTCCGCCACGTCGTGAACGTCCATGCCAAGCGCATGGCCCAGACCGTGAATGAAGAAATGATCCATGCCGTACTCGCGCCCGTCCGTGTCTTTTGCCCGCAACGGACTCTTGCGCAAGTATTCGACGGCGAAGACGTGCAAGTCCAGATTCGTCATGCCGGGTTTCCAGTGCGCGGCTGCCGCCGCCTGTGTGTCCAGCACGAGTTGATAAATCTCTCGCTGGCGCGGCGTGAACTTTCCACTTGCCGGGTACGTGCGCGTGATGTCTGCCGTGTAGAGCGAGTATTCCGCGCCGATGTCGCAGACGACGAGATCGCCTGCCTCAATCTTTTTGTGATTCTCGCTGTAGTGAAGGATGGTCGAATAGACACCGCTGCCGACGATTGAGGGAAAGCCGGGACGCTCCGAACCGCCGCGCGTGAATGCGGCTTCCAATAGAGCCTGCACTTCGTACTCGTACATTCCGGGCTTGAGGTTGAGCGTGATGTCGCGTTGAGCTTCGCCGGTGATGTCAATCGCCTTTTGCAGCAGGGCGATTTCCGAAGGCGACTTGATGCGGCGCATCTCCCCGGCAAGCGTTGCCACCGAAACGACCTCGACGCCGGGCAACTCCTTCTTCACCTGTTGGACGAATTCATACTCCCTGACCCGACCGTTGCTGACCGCGCGCGGCGCGATGGTGTAGAGCTTCATGGTGCTCCCGCCCTGCGCGCTCTTGAAAGCGGGAAGCGAGGCAGCTTCTTTCAGTTTAGCCCAGAGGTCAGTGTTGGCTACGACCTGCTCAGCCCCGAAGACTTTGGCCGTCTCCGCGCCGGGAGCGAGTTGGACACCCGTCCAGCGTTCCGCACTGAGGTCACGCGGCGGGATGAAGATGATTTCACGCGCATTGTTCAAAGACGGCAACCCCTGCGGCACGAGCATCACGGCGGCGTCGGGCGTGCGAACACCCGTCAGGTAAGCGAACCAGTTGTTCTGCCGGTAGCGCATCTCAATCCCGGTCTCCTCTTCGACGTTGCCGAGGACGACGACCACGCCGTCCTTGATCTGCGAGAGCAGTTTTGCGCGCCGCGCCCTGTACTCGCCGACGGGTTGATTGAGCAGGCGCACGCCCGGCTCATCCCAAAAATCCGAGTCCGTCGCGGCTGAAGAGGTGAAAGGGACGAGCACGCATAAGAGAAGCAGCGCGAGAAGAATAGACTTTAGCTTTTTCATAATCATTGTTTTAGATCGGGGTTTAGTTGCGTATAGGGCAAAGGGCGTTCACCACAGAGACACAGAGAACGCAGAGGGGGCACAGAAAGTTGTTTCAAGCCTCTGTGCTTCCTCTGTGACGCTCTGTGTCTCTGTGGTGAAATCCCAACCTGCTACACACTCACTTGAAATTGCTCCGCACGTTCCAGAGAAACAAACGCGCCCTCAGTCGTAAAGGCAAGAACGAATGAGGGCGCGTTTCGGTTTCAATTATTGACGCTCACGAATGACGACTCGGAGCTAAGGGTCGCCACCAGGACTGAAGACGGTTGCCGCCCCCCGTCTGCAAGAGACTGACCAGCCCCATGTAGCCATAGCCGAAGAAGAAGAGAGACAGGAAAGGAATCGTGCCCCACAACTGCATCTGCACGGCGTACAGGATGGCGAGCAGGAAGTAGACCGAGAAACCCAGTTCAAGCAGCGGCAGCCAGCCACGCTTGCGTTTATATTTCTTCCGCTTCCACGTTTCGTCCTTTTGCTCTTCGACGCGATACTTCGGCGTGCGGACAAACTCAGTCCGGTAGCCGACCAGCGCCTCAATGACGGCGCGCGCGTTCGAGAACGCGAGTCCGATACCTAAGCCCATCACCAGCGGCAAGTGCAGCAAACGGGGCGTGCGCCGCTTATCCAGATACCAGACGCCCGTGCCGTAAAAGAGCAGCACAGAGATGGTCGAGAAGAAGAGCAGCGGCACGTCGAAGACCATCAGGTGATAGAAGCCCTGATTGTAGCGCACGAGCAGGAGCGGAAATTGCAGGAGGCTGACAAGGATCATCAGCGGATAACTGATATTGCCCGTCAGGCGGAAGAACATCTCCAGCTTGACGCGCAAAGGCAGTTTCGCCGCCCAGATTCTACCGAAGAGTTTGAGTCCGACCTGCATCACGCCCTTTGCCCAGCGACGCTGCTGCGCTTTGAAGGAATTAATCTCGACAGGAATCTCAGAGGGCGCATCCTCGTCCAGCAGGTACACGAAGCGCCAGCCCATGAGTTGCGCGCGGAAAGAAAGGTCTGTGTCTTCGGTCAGCGTGTCGTGCTGCCAGCCGCCGCTCATCTCGATGGCCTTGCGCCGCCAGATGCCAGCCGTGCCGTTAAAGTTGAAGAAGCCCCCGGTGCGATTGCGAACGGTTTGCTCAACGACGAAGTGACCGTCGAGCATGATGGTTTGAATACGCGTCAGCAGATTGTAGTCGCCGTTGATGTGCGACCAGCGCATCTGCGCGCAACCGACTAGCGGGTCGGTAAAGAAGTCTACAAGCTTACGCAGGCAATCGGGCTTCGGCACAAAGTCTGCGTCGAAGATGGCGACCAGTTCGCCTTTAGCAGTCTTCAAACCGTTTTCGAGCGCGCCCGCCTTGTAGCCCGTGCGATCCGTGCGGTGTATATAATGAATGTCGAAGCCTGCCTGCTTGTAATGCTCGACGGTCGCTTCACCGAGCTTGACAGTCTCGTCGGTCGAATCGTCCAAGACCTGAATCTCAAAACGGTCGCGCGGGTAGTCAATCTCCGTCACGGCTTTGAGCAGGCGCTCGACGACGTACATCTCGTTGAAGAGCGGAAGTTGGACGGTGATGCGCGGCAACTCTTCCTCATTGTAGTGTCCTGCCGGTGTGGGAACGAGCTTGCGATAGCGCCAGAAGTCAATCACCTGTTTGACGCGATAGCCGCCGTAGATGGCAAGCACGGTCAGGATAGAAAAGTAGAGAATCAGGACGGTCCAGTCGAACGTGTCCAGCCGGTAAAGCGGGCTGATGTTGCCGGAGGTCTTATCAATAATCTCGCAAAAGTTTGGAAACTTTACGCAGATGTCTTCGGCGGGCGCGAGCAGGGCGAAGGAATATAAAGCCATATCTTTAAGAATCCAGAATTCAGGAGCCAGAAGTCAGAAAGGAAAACGGCTTTCCTCCTGAGTTCGTCCGTTACTACACAAAACAAGCAGCGCATCTGCCTTTTCAGCACCCTGCGCTGCCAGCTACCTAAGACGCTAATTGTACCCCAACAGATGTCTGAGACAAAGGCAAAGGCAAAAAGGCCAGAGGCTCAAGTTGATGTTGGGAACACCTGTTCGCCATGCTTTTTATCAAGATCAAATTCCCAAATCTCGATTTTTGGCCCGATTAGGTGTCCCTGTGTCTTGATATAGTAGGCAGCTAAACTTTCTTCCCTTCTCATGTGTTTCAGGACAAATAGGATTTTCCGATAGCGAGGCGGGGCGAGGCGGAACAAAAGCATGACCTCGTTTAACCCCCTAATTTTTGCGCTGGGCGAATTACCACCACTCGTCCATGTATATGACTTGCACTCAACAAGTATCGGCGGCTTTTTGCTACCCAAGTCGAATTTGTGAGACTTCTTGATTTTATAGCCAACGAGTTCGCTGAATCCAGACTGAAGCGAAATACCCGTTTTGGCAAAAAACAGTCGGGCCGCCTCCTCGAAGTCTCTCCCCGCGTGGGTATTGCTAATCGAGCCAACGCGCTGGAAATTGTTTTCCATAACTCTCGCTTCCGCAGCGCGCGTTCCGCGCGCACCACTTCGCTTTTGCCTTCTTAAGCGCTTGGCCCGCTTCCGCCGCCATAATCGCCGGGCGGCGGTGGCGGGGGAGCGTAAGCGCCGCCGGGCGTTCCGCCATAGTAGGGTGGTGGTGGCGGCGGGCCAGTGTCCGCCTTACGTTTCTCGAAGAGCGGGACGGCGACCAGCCCGCCGACCAGCGCAAAGACTACCGTGATGATGAAGACAAGCAGCGTCCCTAAAGAGAAGATCGAGGCGAAAAACTGCTCGGCGAACGATCTCGACATCACCTCTTCAAGTCTCTGCCGGTAACTGTCGGCTTGCTCCGGGTTCATTCGCTCCATCAAATTGATGAGGAGACGCTGAACCGGATAGCCCGTCATAATGGCGATGGGCACGCCGACGATCAACTGGACTACCGCGCCGAAGACTCCGGCCAGCAGGCCGAGCAACGCGCCTTCGCCCATGTCCACCGGAGTCGGAGACTGTCTGATATACAGGTAGGTGGCGAGCGCCCCGCCCAAAACCACCCAGAGACAACAGGCCATGTTGCCAAGGTTGACGTAAGGGAGACCGGAGAGCAGCCCCATCACGACGCCGCCGATGATTGCCGGACGCAGTTTGCTATTCATCTCTCACCACACCTTCAAATGGAACGCGGGTTTGCCTGAAGCTCATCCGGCTCAAGTCCATCAAACCGGGCACGACATAAAAAGCGCCGACCGCGCCCAGCAGCACGCCCGTCAGCGAGCGCGACAAATGCGTGTTCTCCCAGAGACCGAAGATTCCGAGCATGAAATCAATCAGCGTCGGCACAAGCGCGATGAGCAGCCACACACGCGCAGGCGCGTCCCCTCGCCTGAGAGATCGCGCGAGCGGGTAGAGAAGCACGCCCGCCGCGAATCCAAAGTAAATCCCGGTGCAGCGCGCGCAGACGGCGAACGGATGGCCCTCCAGATAAAACGCGCGTTCTGGAATCTGGTGGCACACGCGGCGGAACATCTCATAGAGAACAAACGCCGAAGAGTTGTAGCCATGCGCGAGCGCCACAGGAGCGATGACAATCAGGCTCACGAAAAAGAGCGTCAACGTCGCCGTGATTGACCAAACAATCACAGGCCAGCGTAGCGATTGCGGCTCGTATTGTTCGACAGAAGCCGACATATTGCGGATTGCGGATTGCGGATTGCGGATTTAAGAGAAAGCGTGTTGCTCTTGTTGAATCCGCATTCCGCATTCCGCATTCTAAAATCGAATGACTGCGTCCGGGCCGCCTTCGACGTGAACGGTGTCAACGAAGCGTATGTGTTTCGATTCGGTGGTCATCACGAGCGAGTGCGTGCGTTTGCCTGCGCCGAAGAAGCGCACGCCGCGCAGGAGCGCTCCGTCCGTCACGCCCGTTGCGGCGAAGATGATTTTCTTGCCGGGCGCGAGATCGTTTGTGTCATAGACCTTGTCCGGGTCTGAAATGCCCATCTCTTTGAGGCGGGCCAGCACTTCTTCCCGCGCCGGAACTTTGTCCTTGTCCACACCGAGACGTTCAGGGTCGAAAACCAGCCGTGACAGAATCTCGCCGTTCAAGCACTTCATCGCCGCCGCCGTGATGACTCCTTCGGGAGCGCCGCCGATGCCCATCAGCGCATGAATGTTCGTGCCCGCGACCGCCGCCGAAATACCCGCCGAAAGATCGCCGTCCGAAATCAAGCGGATGCGCGCCCCGGCCTCGCGCACGTCGTTAATCAACTTCTTATGGCGCGAGCGATCAAGAGTGATAACCGTCAGGTCATCAACGTCGCGCCCCAGACGCCGGGCGATATTCTTCAGGTTGTCTTTGACGGGCGCGTCAATATCAACCGAGCCGCGACACGAAGGGCCGACGACGATCTTATCCATGTAGATGTCCGGCGCGTTCAAGAGTCCGCCGCGCTCTGCCGCCGCGAGGACGGCGATGGCGTTGTTTGCGCCGAGCGCGCAGAGGTTCGTTCCTTCGAGCGGGTCAACGGCGATGTCAACTTCGGGGAAGGACGCGCGCACTTCATCGCTCGCTCCCTTGCCGCCAAGCTCTTCGCCGATGTAGAGCATGGGGGCTTCGTCGCGCTCGCCCTCGCCGATGACGATTCGCCCGCGCATCGGCACGGTATCCATCGTCTGGCGCATCGCTTCGACGGCCACCTGATCCGAATACTTGCGGTCGCCCTGTCCCATCGTGCGCGCGGACTCAATCGCCGCCGCCTCGCAGACGCGCAGGAAATCCAGCGACAACTCACGCTCCGTTTTCAACTCGTGTTTCATTACGATTTGTTCTCCTGAAGATGAAGTTTGGCCGCTCGAAACCTGCTGCGACGAAACCGATTGCGAGATGAAAGAATTGCGCTCGTATAGTAGCAGAGCGAGCCTGGAATTTGTAGGAGGATGTAGCGTCCCAATTTGTGCGGAAAGCCAGTCAACTCTGCCTTAAAGCTGCACAAAGCATGATTAAGCCCAACGTGCCGTCTAATACACTTGATGGTAGTATTATCACTCATCGTGCGGCTTAATCATTAGTTGGGTTGCTAACTTAAGCTATGACGGAATTACTCGAAGTCACAATTACTCATAACTTGGATAATGCCGTAGAAGTCACTGAATTATTCAAGCGGCGATTGATTGCGCTCGACTGGGGTCGCTTGGGGCCAGACTCAAATGCGTATACGGGACGCGCCCGCACTGACGTAAATCTGTTCCACAAGATGCGGCGGGATGGTGCTGCGGTCATCGCTGCGTACAAGAAAGCTGCCGCTAAGTCCTCTGACCGTCTTATTGGCCGCATTGATGTTGGAGCGAATTTCGAACGCGTGAACGGTTTGCTGTGCTTGCCTCTGTCTAGCGCGCAGCTTGTGGATTCCTCGGTAAACTTTCTTGGCAATCTCGCCCCACGGGGATGTACCGTCCAGCCGTGCGGCAATCGAGCCAGGGGCAGGCTCGCGGCATTGGTGCTCCGTGAAATATCACCCCGTACAGTCTGGTCGCTTCATCATCGCGATGTCGAATGGCTCGTAACAAACTACCTTATTGCTACGCGAATATGCGAGTGTGTCTGGAGCGGTGCACGAGCATTCGAAAATATAGACCATGCAGGTTTGACCACGGATGGTCGCGAACTATTGGCCCAAACGACAGTATCTGCATCTCTTGTCGGAACTAAGGCTGCAAGCCTATTGTCTCTCGCTCGGCACGATAGAGTCCTTCTTTTTTTCGGGCCAGCAGCGTCTGCCGCACAATGCCCTGCTGGAATCGCTTATCACGCTATCGAATCGGTTTTTGCTGAATTGGATCGGACGATTGCTGGTCAGTGGCTGATTAACCGAATGCTCGCTGTTCCTGTTACGGCTGACGAATTGCCGTAACGCAAAAATCGAGCGTTCGCCCCAGGCGCAACCCAACAACCCATCCAACTCGACCGCTCGATAGCATCTCTTTCATCGTTGTGTAGTGGATTGCTGGTTATATGCTGCCAGCTTGCACCGGGTTAAGTCAGGCGTTGGGCGTATCGCGCGCATTTGGCGTAAAATGGTAAACCTCGGAGGGATGTTTATGTCAGTTACGACTTATCAAGGCACAGTTGAAAATGGGCAGGTTCGACTCGCAGGCAATGTCCACTTGCCTGAAAATGCCAAAGTCTATGTCATTGTGACGGAGGTTGAATCGAATGCGAGCGGCAAAAAGTTTGATTTAGCCGAAATGATTTCGAGAATGCCGTCGGATTATCAAGCGAGCGAAGAGGGTTTCGGCGAGCCTGTCGGGAAGGAAGAATGGTAAATGCCAGCTTACGTTCCCGAAAAAGGAGATTTCATCACGCTTTCATTCGACCCGCAATCCGGCCACGAGCAAAAGGGCAGACGACCCGCTCTGGTTATCAGCAACTTCCTTTTTAACAAAGCCACAGGATTAGCGATTGTTTGTCCGATTACAAATACTAATCGTAACATTCCGTTTCATTTGGCCGTGCCGACTACGTCTTCGCTGACCGGGTTTGTGATGGCTGAACAGGTGAAGTCAGTTGACTATAACGCTCGCAAGGCGAAGTTCGTAGAAAAAGCTCCACCGCAATTTATTGAAGATGTGGTTGCAATAGTTGATGTTTGCATTAAATAGCTATGTCGGAGCTTCTAAAATCTCTGCGGAAAGCGCTGCCCAACAATTTATTCAACCCAACGCCTATTATGAATAATTCAATGTATGTGCGATTGACGTGTTGGCTGATGATGTCGGCGTTGATTTTTACGCCGACCCAACCGCCCTCTAAAATTCGGGCACAAGTAGCTCAAACGAACGACCTGAACAACACGAAAGAATTAGAGAATTTTCTAGACCCGATTTTTGCCGAACACATGACGAAGCTGCACATTCCGGGCGCGGTCATTTCAATTGTCAAAGACGGCAAAACGATTTTCACCAAAGGCTACGGTGTGGCCGACATCGAAAAGAAAACCCCTGTCGTTCCCGACAAAACAATCTTTCGCATCGGCTCGATTACGAAAGTCTTTACCGCGCTGGCGGTGATGCAAATGGCTGATCGCAAGAAAATAAATTTAGACGATGACGTCAACAAATATCTCACGGGCGTTAAAGTCCCGAACACTTTTTCGCAGCCGATTACATTCGCTCATTTGCTGACACACACTTCCGGTTTAGACGAAATCAGTCCGGGTAGACGAACCTCAGACGAAAGCAAAGTCATCCCGCTCAACGAATTTCTGAAAACTCGAATCGTGCGTCACGTGCCGCCCGGCGAAGCCATCAGTTACAGCACTTACAATCCGGCGTTGGCGGCGTTGGCGGTCGAGCAAATAACCAGAACGCCTTTCAAAGTTTATCTGCAAAAAAATGTCTTTGAGCCGCTTGGGATGAACCGAACGAGCATCACTGCTATCAAGCCGGAATACAAACAGGATTTGGCGAGCGGCTACGAATACGACGACAATAAACATCAGAAACTTCCTTTCCAGTGGTTCCACACTTATCCGGCTTCAGACATCAACACCACGGCAACCGACATGGCGCGGTTTATGATCGCCAACCTGCAAGGTGGTGCGATTGACGGCAAAAGAATTTTGAGCGACCGCGCTACGCGGGAAATGCAGGCGACGCACTTTAGAAATCATCCGCAGGTTCCGGGCTGGGCTTACGGCTTTTACGAATGGACGCAAAATAACCTGCGTCTAATCGGGCACGGTGGCACTATGGACGACGGTTATTCGGCTCTGATGACGCTCGTGCCGGAGAAAAACTTCGGGATTTTCGTCGCCTGCAATACCGAACCAGGCGCTTCCGGGTTGGGTGAAGAAGTGAAAGACGCACTTCTTGATCGCTATTTTCCCATGCCAACAAAACCGGAAGTGCCGCAAACGAAAAACCCGTCGCCGGAAGCGCTGAAAAAATTTGCAGGCAAGTATCTTGCAAATATTTATTGTCATTCCTGCCCGCCGAATACTTCCTATCTTCCTCAATCGTTCGAGGTCAAGGTGACGGACGACGGTATGCTCTCGGTTTTTAACGGACGCTGGAAACAGATTGAGCCGCTGCTTTTTGTGCGCGCCGACGGCAGGCTGGCCGGTCGGGCGCTGCTCGGATTTAAGGCAAACAAACAAGGCGAAATTGCCTATATGTTTCAGCAAACATATCTAGTGACTGAAAAAGTTTCGCCTTGAGATTTTGAGCGCTTAACACTTTCCAGGACTCACTGTTGACATCAACACGATGCGAGCGTATGTTGCCCGCGTCTCATCAGTTGGTTGTCTCGCTCTTCGGATGGCCTTGCCTCGCCAATCTCTCGAATCTTCGGCTAGAAACTATTAAAGGAGAAGAATCATGCCCACCAAGAAAGCTGTACCTGCTCCCGTTCCTCCCGCTCCGAGTTTTCTCTTCCAGTACGCGGTGAAATTCATTTGCACGAGCAATATCCCCGGAACGTCTCAAACAACCACATCCTTGCTGCCGGGGTCATACCAGACGGTCGTTAATATTCACAACCCGAACTCTAAGGCGGCGGGCTTTCGGATGAAACTCGCCACCGCTACGTCCACGAAGATTGACCCGCCGCAGATTACCAAATTCATCAAGGAGTCGTTAAAGCCAGATCAGGCTACGAAGGTGGACTGTAGCCGAATTGCTGAATTCGGCAACCCGCCGATTCACGGGTTCGAAGGGTTTCTGGTCATCGAGAGCACGCTGAGCCTTGATGTGGTCGCCGTTTACACGGCGGCGGGGCGTGGCGGCGACGGCGTCAGTAGTATGGATGTCGAGTATATACGTGAGCGGAAGCTCTAAAGCCAGTCAAGCTCGAAGGCGATGACCCCAGCTTTAGACGAGCCGTACAGTTGCCTCGGTTGCGGCGCTGAAAGCGACAGCGCCGTGACCGAGTGCCCACAGTGCGGAGGCGCGGTCCGAAGCGCCAGATCAATTCGCCAGCGCGGTTGGTGGATGATTATTCTCGGCGTGAGCCTCGTGGTCTTCATGGGCGTGGTCATCATCAATCAGGCCATTAACGTTTATCATTCAGGCGCGGCGGATGCGAAGGTCAGGTACACGGGCGGCCCCTGGATGACAGCGTTTATGTTTGGCACATTGGGTCTCGTGCTGTCACTCGGCATCGCCTTTGTCGCCAATGGTATCTGGCAAATCCTCTACGGCAAACCCAACGTCAAGCTGTTTGCCTTAATCATCAGTGTGTTTAGCTTACTGATGACAATTGGCTATCTCGTTTCGTGGCTCCGCTAGAGTCACTAACAAAACCAATAAGAAGTTAGACAGGATTATCAGGATTATCAGGATGGAAAGAACAAGCATTTAACCTGCCTGACCCGTCTTGTCTCCCTAATCTTGCTAATCTTGTTAATCCTGTCTATTCCTTCCACGTTTTTTGTTCCCCACACCTTTCCGCAGCTAAATCACTCAGGCATCTTCGCTCCCTTTATCTACATCTCTAGTCTGGCAGCATGACAATAGAATTCCTCGCCGGTGACAAGTTGCCAGGAGTTGTCTCCCTACAACTGTTTAGCCTACCTATTTTTCGGAGGAGATATGTCACCATCATTAGCTCACCAAGCTCCCCACCGTAGTTTCAAGTTTTTCCTGATGCTCTCGCTTCTCTTCTGCGTTCTCGGCGGCGCGACCACACTGGCGCAGGATGCGACTTCGACGGCGGCAGCGGCTCGCACACGCTACCTGGCCGAGTTGGGGGTGATCCCTTCATCGCGCGAGGTCGCCGTCGAAGAGTTTGTCAACTATCACCGCCATCAAATCGGACGCCCGAGAGTTGGCGAGGCCGTAGCGATGGACGTGCGCTGGGGAAACGATCAAGCCACTGTCGGGCAGGAAGCAGTGTTGCAAATCGGGTTCAGCACTGCCTTAGCAAACGACCGTCGAGAATTGCGCCCAATCAATCTATCGCTTGTGATTGACAAAAGCGGGTCAATGGAAGCAGCGGATAAACTCTCCAGAGTGAAAACTGCCCTGCTGAATCTGGTGTCCCAGCTACGCGAACGGGATGTCCTCTCAATCGTCATCTTCGACTCGGAAGCCGAGGTGCTGATGCCAGCGCGCACGCTGAGAGACAAGGAGAGTGTCAAACGTTTGATTCGGGGAATCGAGCCGGGCAGTTCAACCAACATCCATGCTGGACTGATGCTGGGGTATCACGAGGTTCTCAAGAATTATCGTGAAGGCTCGACCAACCGCGTCGTCCTGCTGACTGACGGGATTGCCAATCAGGGCGTGACTGACCCTGACAGGATTGCTCAGGATTCCCTGCGGTTCAATGATAGAGGCATAGACCTTTCCACCATCGGCGTCGGCCTTGACCTGAATAAAGACTTGCTCCGGCATCTGGCCAAAAGCGGGCGCGGGCTGTTTCATTTCGTGGCCGATACTGAGGACATCGAGAAAGTTTTTATCAAGGAAGTGCAGAGCTTAGTCTCGCCTGTAGCCAGCACGCCGGATTTGGAGATTGACTATGATGATGGTCTGGAACTCGTGCAACTCTACGGCTATGAGCCGCTGTCAACCAGGAACTACGTGAGGCTCAAGCTGGATAACATGAATCACGGGATGACACAGGTGGTCTTGCTGCGCTTCAGGCTCACGCGGAAGCGCCCGCACGATGCGTCGCAGTTAGTGAAAGTTCGTTTCACCTATTACGACCTTGAGCAGAAAAGGGATGTGGTCAAGACGCAGGACACGTTTCTCAGCGTCAAAGACCGTTCGCCGGGCGATCTATTGATAGATAGCGAGGTGGGCAAAAACTACAGCATCGCCCAACTGGCGCAGGCGATTCGGGAGATGGCGGCAGCCTGCGAAGTACGACGCTTTCGGGAAGCGGAGAATCTGCTGTCGGAGGCGATTGCTCAGACATACCAGCGCTACCCGAACCTGGAGGACGAGGACATCACGCGAACCCTTTTGATCGTCGAAAAGTATCAAGCCGTCCTCAAGAAATACAATCGTGAACGAGACCCGAAGCCCGATATGTAAACGCGCGCTTTGACCCTGAAAGGGTCACAGACAATAGCCGGGGGCAAGCGCGTAGCGCCGCCCCCGGAACAGCATCGAAAATGATTCCCGACCCTGAAGGGGTCGTCTATGCAACATTGAATATACGACCCCTTCAGGGTCGGATTCTTTATTTGGTGTGCGTGACCGGGGACGTTGCCCCCGGCTATTACATATGACCCTTTCAGGGTCAGGGCAAACTCGCTTCTTGCCTGACGGCTCTCTAATGGGCTTGTGTTGTTCGGGCGCGAGCCGTACATTTATCTCGCCTTTGCATTATCAAAATTTGCCCCTCGCTTAATCACAAAGGAGAAGAGTTATGAATGTCAGCCGCGATATGCTGGAAGACCAGTTGCAGGATTACGAAATGCAGTTGAAGTGCCTTAAATCATATCTCAAAGAATTGAACGGCATGACGACCAAACATGGTACTGGCAGAGAACACTTTGAAAGCGATTTATTTGAGGCGGAGCACAACATCAAGTATTACGGGGGTGAGATAGCGCGGCTCAAGAATGAGATACGGGCGCTGGAGAAACCGTCGGGCACTGGAGGCGGCGGCGGAGCAGCTACCATGTTGCCGCAGACGGTGAAGCAAGGTGTCGGCTTGTTGATTCTTTCGGCAATTAGTTTTGGAGTCGGCGCGCTCCTCGGCTCAACGCTGAATTCCCGGCGAGGCGGTAAAGACTCATCGGAGTAAAAGCGATGATGAGTAATGAGTAAGGAGCAAAAATTTTAAGGGCAGCTCTTGAGTGAAGAGCTGCCCTTAATTCTCCTCATCTTAAAGATGAAAGGTTATTGGCCGGGCACGGCGGCGGGCGGTGCTGCCGCGCCGCGTGGTTTGTTGAAGGGCGACGATTGCAGCCACAGGGGCATCGCTTCCGCGTTGGCGACGCGCATCCCTGTGATTAAGCCGATGACGGCGATGGTGCGTGCGCCATCCCAGTTCCACTCCGGGCGAATGATGTCTCCCGGCTGGTGATAATCGGTCGCCATCCATTTCTGCGCGCGGTCTATCCAGGGCTTCACTTCTCCTTCCGGGCCGCCGAGCAGCATCAAAGCGGGCACGCCCTTCTTGACGAAAGCGTAGTGATCCGAGCGATAGAAAACTTTCTCTTCCGGCAACGGGTCGGGCGCGATCTGTCCGCCGTTGGCCGTGACGACCGCTTCGAGAAGTGGCCCAAGATCGGAATGCTCCGCGCCGAAACCGACGACGCGCTTGACGGGCGCATAAACCTCCGTGCCGATGCCGTCAAAGTTTAAATCGGCGGCCACCTTGTCGAGCGGCCACGTCGGATGCATAACCCAGTGCTCTGCGCCGAGAAGCCCGTGCTCTTCGCCCGTGACGGCCAGAAAGATGATCGAGCGTCTGGGTTTCGTTGGCGACTTCATAAACGCTTCGGCCATCGCCATGATTTCGGCAACGCCGAGCGCATTGTCGGCTGCGCCGGGAAAGATGCGTCCTTCCGTATCAATGCCGTAAGCGTCGTAGTGAGCCGAATAGACCACCGCCTGCTCTTTTAGTTTCGGGTCAGAGCCTTCCAGCAGACCGACGACGTTGCTGCCCGTCGCCGCTTCCTTTTTGACCTTAATGGAAATGGTCGCCTGTTTTTTCAAATCACTGGAGACAGTTCCACCGCTCTCGGCCTTTGAGAGCGCCTCGGCATAAGTCATGCCCGTTCCGGCAAAGATTTTCTCCATGCCCTCGTCGCTCGCCAGAATGATGGGCGGAATTTTGAAAGGCATGGCTGGCGCTTCGCCCAGCGCGACGCGGCGGCGCGTCAGATACATATTGAGCAAAGAGAACGGCTGCTCCTTCGTTCCGACGTTGGCAATGACTAAAGCGGCGGCACCGCGCCCGATTAAGTTCAGGCCGACGGCCTGCGCGCTACCGGCTTTCTTCCAGGTCTCTTCACCTACATCCTTCGGCTTGCCGCTCAGCATCACGACGACTTTGCCCTTCACGTCCAATCCGGCCAGATCGTCGCGCTTGAGTTCTGTTGAAACCACGCCGTAAGTGACGAAGACCACGCCGCCGCTGGCCTCCGACAACTCGGCCATGTAGGGCGGCGCGGGGATAAACTCAGCGCCAAACTTGAGCGACGCATCTCCGGCTTTGAAAGAAGAGTCCGCGAGCGGCTGCGTCCCGTTGAACTTGATGGCTTGAAGAAACGTGCCCGCATCGCCGAGCGGCTTGAGGCCGAGCTTGGCAAATTTGTCGGCGATATATTTGGCCGCACGATCTCCGCCGGGCTGAGCCGTTCCGCGCCCTTCCATTTCTTTGGCCGAAAGATCGGCGGTCACTTCCTTGATGGTCTCGACCCTCACGCGCGCGGCGGCCTCCCTTTCAGCAGCAGTCAGCGTCGCGGTTGGCTTTGGAGCAACGGCGGTCGCTTGCCCGAACGCGGGCGAGGTGAACAGCGCAACAGCAAGCAAGAGAGCAGACAGCTTGCGCCATGCGAGTTTTGAAACATGATTGGATTTCATTATTGATTTCTCCAGGCTGATTGAATTGCCGAAAGGCAAGTGTCTATACGCTTCGGGAAAGAAAATAGTTACGTCTATTTCCCCCCGGCGGACTGGGCAACGAGTTAAAATCTCTTCGGGAAGAATCTTTGAGTCCACTCTTCGCAACTTTCTTGACTTGCTCAAAGGGCGGGCGTATAAGCCAGTCTAGTTTAAAAGGGTCTTTTAACGGCATCAAGCGCTGCCGTTAGTGTTCAGCCTCAAAGTCTCAAGCACAGTCGCCCGGACGCCTGACGATCTTACGTGAAGCTGGAATGTGCGTATGAAAGTGTATACCAAGATTGCCACGCTTTTTCTAGCGCTCTGCCTTTATCCTTATGCTCAACATTACGAGAAGGAATTTACGTAACATTAAGGCTGGCTTAAGCAGAGCAATCGCAGACTTTGATCGTGGCCTGGGACAAGCTACCGACAGTTCGTTTAAGGCATGGCTGGAAAAGAGAAAAGAAATATACGAGAGCTGGCGCTCTAATCTTCCGTAAGGTCGCAGAATCGAAGCTTGGATGTACGGCAGGCTGTTAGCCTGCCGAGCGTGAGGACTTGGCGGCAGGCTAACAGCCTGCCGTACATCCACTCGAAACTCGCTCTAGTTTAATCAGCCGCCAGAGCTTCACGCGATTCCGCAGATTTCCAGGGTGGAAGAGTCTTTCGCGCGGGCTTCTCTTTCTTCAAGCCTAGCGCCCAATCCGCCTGCATCAAGGTGTGGATGTCGCGCGTGCCTTCGTAGATGATGGCAGCCTTGCAGTTTCTCAGGTAGCGCTCGACCGGGTAGTCGTTCGAGTAGCCGTTCGCGCCGTGAACTTCGATGGCCATTGAAGCCGCCTTTTCGCTGCGGATGGTCGCCTGCCATTTGGCCAGACTGGTCTCACGCGCGTTCATCTTGCCCTCGTTCTTCAAATAGCCCGCGCGGAGCCAGAGCAGATGAGACATTTGGTAATCGGATTCCATTTCGGCAATCTTCTGCTTGACGAGTTGGTGATTGGCGATCTTCGTGCCGAAGGTTTCGCGCTCCAAGGCGTAGGCGACGGAGGCATCGCGCGAGGCGCGGATGACGCCGGTTGCGCCTGACGCGACGGTGTAGCGCCCCTGCTCCAACGCGAACATCGCAATCTTGAAGCCCTCGCCTTCCTCTCCAACCATGTTCGCGGCGGGAACGCGAACGTCCTGCAAAGAAAAATATCCTGTGTTGCCCGCCCTGATTCCCATCTTGCCGTGAATCGTGCCCGACGAAAAACCTTTCATCGTGCGCTCAACGATGAAGCACGACATGCCCGAATGGTCGCGCTTGCGGCGCTTCTCTTCATCCGTCCAGCAGAAGAAAAGGAAGTTGTCTGCCACGTCCGCGAGACTGATCCACATCTTCTCGCCGTTTAAGACCCACTCGTCGCCTTCACGACGCGCGACGGAGCGCGAGCCGACCACGTCAGAGCCAGCGCCCGGTTCTGTTAAGCCGTAGGTCGCAATCTTTTCACCTTTGGCTTGCGGCACCAGATACTTCTGCTTCTGCTCTTCCGTCCCCCAGGTGTACAGCGTCAAGCTGTTGAGACCCGTGTGGACGCTCATGACGACGCGCATGAACGTATCAACGGCTTCGAGTTCCTCGCACACGAGGCCGAGCGAGATGTAATCAAAGCCTGCGCCGCCGTACTCTTCCGGAATGCAGACGCCCAGGAGATTCAACTCGGCCATCTTGTCTAAGATGGAACGATCAAACTGCTGCTTTTCATCAAGCTCTTTGATGCGCGGGCCAACTTCCTTCGTGGCGAAATCGCGCACGGTCTGGCGAATAGCCTTGTGGTCTTCGGTTAATTCAAAGTCAATCATTCTTTATCTTCCTTAAGTAATAATATCAGCGTAGGCGTGTAGCGATTGTGCTGCGCGGCTATTTACCTACCTTTTTAAGTATCTTATCATTAGTGTAGTCATTGAATGAAAGCTCTCACTTATACTTTACTGACCACTTTATAAACATGAGCTTACTGGATGATAACGTAGTAACCGGGTGGGAAGTAGCCAAGGACGTTGCAGAAACTTTCTATTACATCCTAGCCGCCATCGCCGCAATTGGCGCGGCCTGGGTCTATCGGAGGAATTCAAGACTCGAACGCGCACGATGGGCATCAACCCTATATGAAAAATTTTACGAGGGCGAGCGCTATAAAGAGATCCGTGAGTTACTGGATATAGACTGCACGAAGTCTTTGAATTGCCGAGCTTGCGAGTTGGCGCGTGAGAGCCACCCGCAGAACATGAAGTTTTCCGATTATCTTAATTTCTTTGAACTCGTTGGTTGCCTTGAAAAGTCTAAGCAGCTAAAAAGTCAGGATATTGAAGACCTTTTCTGCTACTATTTGGATTGCCTTGAGAAGCATAAATTAGTCAGGAATTATATCGATGATGAAGGGTACGAACAGATCAATCGCCTTTTAGAGCGTAGAAGAGAAAGTAAATGAATCTTAAATATCTATTTGTTTATGGCACGCTCCTGTCCGAGCAGGCTTCGCCAGAGGTGGCAGGCTTGATCGGGCAACTGGAAAGAGTTGGGACTGCAACAACTAAAGGGCATTTGTATGATTTGGGCGAATTCCCAGGAGCTATTATTGATCCCGCTGCAAGGACCCTGATTTATGGAGAAGTCTATCAACTCTCTCCTGATAAAGATTTACTGAACAAATTAGACCTATACGAAGAGTACGATCCTTCAGCGCCTCAAGATAGTCTCTTCGTGCGAACTAACTGTTTCGCCAAAACATTTGATGGGCGTACTCTGGAATGCTGGGTATACGCTTACAATGGCAATGTTAAAGCAGCACCGCTCATTTCAAGCGGCAATTACACGGAATTAAAGGCTAGCTAACCATCCGCAGAATTGATTAGAATCCGTGCAACCTCTTTCGCTTCTTCCAATGAGCGCACGCGCCCGTCGAGTTGCATCTCGTAAACGGCGCGCGTGACCTCGCCGATGCGTGGGCCGGGCAGGAGTCCCATTTCGAGCAGGTGACGACCCATCAAGACAGGCGCGGGCGCTTTCTCTTCAACCTGTAGCTCGCGTGCGTGCGCGATGAACCACTCCTGGGCTTCCGCCGTGAACCACTCTTCGCGCGGAATCCAGTCGGCATTGCGCCCCAATGAATCAGCCTTCGCCACGCGATAAAGAAGCTCTAGCTCGCAGCGGCGCGCTAGGCGACGGAATGCGCCGTCACCGACCTCGTCGCGCTTCTTATAGAACTCGCCCGGCTTCAAATGATCCCGCACGAGAGCTACGACCTGAGCGCGCACGTCGTAGCCGTCGAGCGTGTGGATGTTCAATCTATCGAGAAAGCTTTCGGTCGGCGCAACACCCGCCTCTTCGTGCCCGCGCGAACGAATGCGTCCATCTATAAATTCGGTCGTCGCCGGTTTGCCGAAATCGTGACAGAGCGCGCCGAGCATCACCGTCACCTGCCGGGCATAAGGCAGGTCGTCAATCAACTCGCGCGCACGATCAACGACGAGCCAGGTGTGCGTGTCAACTTCTCCCTCAGGATGCCACTCTTTTTCCTGCGGCACGCCGACGAGAGCTTTCAATTCGGGAAAGAGTTGATCGAATGTGCCTAACCTGTGCAGCCAACGAAAGCCGATTGAAGGTCGGCGGGCGCGCAACAAGAGTTTTCCCATCTCGCCCCAGATGCGCTCGCGTGGCAAATCCGTCAGGTCAATCGAGCGGCACAGTTCAACGGTTTCCGGCTCGATGTCGAACTCGAAACGCGCGGCAAACTGCGCGGCACGCAGCACGCGCAAACTATCCTCGGCGAAAGTTTCGCTTGAGACGGCGCGCAGGGTTTTATTTTTTAGATCGTCGCGCCCGTTGAAAGGGTCAAGAATCTCGCCCGTGAGCGGGTCTTCGAGGATGGCGTTGACGGTGAAGTCGCGCCGTCGCGCGGCCTCTTCAAAGCTCATCGAGGGGTCGCCTTCAATGATGAACGCGCGATGGCCGCGCCCCGTCTTGCGCTCGCGGCGCGGCAGTGAGACATCAAGGTCGCTGCTCACTTTGTAAACCGTGAAGGCTTCGCCAACGGCGTCCACGCGCCCGAACTCTTCCAGCAGCGGGCGAAGCCGCGCAGGCTCTATGCCGTAAACTTCCACGTCCCAGTCCTTCGGCTCAGTGCCCATCACACGGTCGCGCACGCAGCCGCCGACCAGCAGCGCGCGGCCACCCTCAAAGCGCACGGCTTGCGCGAGTTTGAGAACTTTTTCAGGTATGTGGGAACTCATCGGAAAGGAGGTTGAACAGGAGCGAAGGCGCGTCCCAATGTTTCTCAGGCTTCAGACTCTTCGTCTTCATCGAAATCTTCATCCGGCTCATCGTCATCGTAATCATTAATGACAATTGAGACGCCGCGCGTTGAAGGCAGGCAACTGATGACTTGAGCGCGTTCGATGTGCGTCAACTCTGAGGTGGCCGTGTGCCAGAGCTTGACCCAGAAGGTGCGCGTCTCTCCATGCACGGCGAAGGTCGAGCCGTCGAGCATGACGGGCACGGGTTCGGCTACGGTGCCTGCGCGCAGGACTTCGAGAAGCTCCGGGAGATAGGGCTTGAATTTCTCGAACTGCACCAGCACCGCACCGTCCGCAATCTCTGCGGGCGGCAACTCTACGGGGTCATCGCCTTCCAGCAGCAGACGCGATTCCGTTTGTTGGTTTCTCTTTTTGACAACAGGCATACATTCAATTGCGGATTGCGGAATGCGGATTTCGGATTTGAGAATGCGGGCGATTGTTCTTTCAATCCGCATTCCGCAATCCCAAATCCGCAATCGTTTATTGTTGGCTCTTCTTCATCAAATAGACTCCGGCGGTGGCCTCGAAGGCTGAGACAACGACCGCCGCGATGTAGTTGCCGCCCGCCCGGTACAGGACAAAGGAAAAGAGGACGAACATGGCGCACATCACGAAGGCAGAGATGCCGAGAAATTTATATAAACTCTTGTTGAGAGCCATAGTCGCACACGCAAGGCTTTTCAGCCTGAGCGCTTCTTAATCGTTCTGGATTGGCGGTTGCAGTCGCTCTTGCAAGTGCTCGCGAAGGTCAGCGACCTTGACGCGCTCCTGCTCCCACGTATCTCTATCGCGCACGGTGACGGCTTCGTCTTCGAGCGATTGATGGTCAACGGTGATGCAGAAGGGCGTGCCGATCTCGTCCTGCCGCGCATAAAGTTTCCCGATGCCGCCCGTGTCGTCGTAGACGGCGCGCATGATGGGTTGCAAAGAACGCTTGACGGCTTTCGCCATCCCGACAATCTCCGGCTTGTTCTTGGCAAGCGGCAGAATCGCGGCCTTAATCGGCGCGAGCGTCGGGTTCAGCTTCAGGATGACGCGCTTCTCTCCCTTGTCATTCACCTTCTCCGAGTAAGCGTCCATCAAGATCGAGAGCACCGTGCGATTGACTCCGGCGGCAGGCTCGATGACAAAGGGATAGAAACGCTCCTTCGTCGCTTCATCGAAGTAGGAAAGGTCTTCGGTCGAATCAGGATTGAGGCGCTTGCCTTCTTTGTTCTCAGGCTTCTTCGAGTGCGCCTTGAGATCAAAGTCCGTGCGGTTGGCGATGCCCATCAACTCGTCCCATTGCCGCTCCTCTTCTTCGCGTTCGGGGAAGAAGCGATAATGGATGTCCACCGTGCGCTTGGCGTAGTGCGCCAGTTCCTCTTTCGGCTGCTCGTACAGGCGCAGGTTCTCCGCCGAGATGCCGAGGCTCGTGAACCAGTTGAAGCAGTAATCAATCCACTCCTGATGAACCGATTCGTCCTCGCCGGGGCGAACGAAATATTCCATCTCCATCTGCTCGAACTCGCGCGTGCGAAAGATGAAGTTGCCGGGAGTGACTTCGTTACGAAAGGATTTCCCGATCTGCGCGATGCCGAAAGGAATCTTGCGGCGCATCGTCGTCAACACGTTCTGGAAATTGATGAAGATGCCCTGCGCTGTTTCGGGGCGAAGATAAGCGAGCGCAGTCGGGTCATCTTCGTCGGCCACAGCGCCGATGGTCGTGCGGAACATCAGGTTGAAGGGGCGCGGCTCCGTCCAGTTTATCTTGCCGCAATTCGGGCACTTAATCGCACTGAGATCAAATCCCTGAGCGTTCGCCGCCACGCCGACTTCCTCGGCTAACTTGTCGGCGCGGAAGCGGCTGTTGCATTCGCGACAATCAACGAGCGGGTCGCTGAATGTGTCCTCATGCCCGGAATATTTCCAGACCTGCCGATTGAGGATGATGCTTGAATCAATCCCCTCCATGTCGTCGCGCTCGTGAACCATCCAGCGCCACCACGCCTGCTTGACGTTGTTGCAGAGTTCGACGCCTAATGGGCCGTAGTCCCATGCGCTGCCTAAGCCCCCGTAAATCTCCGATGAAGGGAAAACGAAGCCGCGACGTTTGGCTAAAGAGACGATGGTTTCGATGTTCGGTGCTGACACTTGTTCCTCGTAAATCGTGAATCGTAAATCGTGAATCGTAAATCGTAAAAGAAAGTCCACTCGTCGATTTACGATTTACGATTCACGATTTACGAGTCTAGCAGCCCCGCGTGATAAATGAAAAGAGAGCAGCGTCCAATGTGCGGCTGCTCCCTTCTCAATCAAACGAAGCTGGAAATCTCTTTTAGGTTGCTACTTGGTCTGGATGTTAACGTCAACCTTGTTCGGGACTGGAGACCCGCCGCCGCGTCCTCCGAACACCCCAAAGAAATAGAGCGCGATCAAAACAACAATCACGAAAATCACCAGCACAGCCACCACTCCGGCGTTGCCGCCGCCACCGCCATCACCTTCAGCCATAAGACACCATCCTCCTTCGGAAAGTTTCTAGTCGAGAGCCATTGGGAGAGGGGAAAATTTAAGTTTTAAGGGAAACGTCCGGGGGGATTGTTACCACACGCATAACAATAGTGACAAGCTAAAAGTGACAGGTGACGAGCCAGAAGTTTTTAACTCGTCACCTGTCACTTTTTATTTGTCACAGTTTTAATTATCCGCGACGTGAGCGGCGCGGGCGCAAGTTCTCGGCTCCCGGCTGAGCATCGCCCGGTTGCAGGGACGGTGTCGCCTGTGGCGGCTCTGCGCCCTGCGGCACGATCCAGAGTTCAAAGTAGTCGCTTTCGCGGTAGCCACCGTTGGTGATTACGAGGCGGCTGCTGTCAATGCCACGCTCTTTAGTCAGGTAATCCTTCGTCCGCGCGGCGAGTTTGTCCGCCTGTCCGGGACGGCTTCTGCGACCCGAATAGACGATGATGTAGCCCTGCGATGCGGGAGCGTTCTGCAATTCTATCGCGAGATTATCGAGACGCGCTTTGACATCGTCGAAAGCGGGCGGTTCAAACTGATCGAAGACGCGCGCCTTCGCGGGTGGGATAACCACCGCGTTAATGTTCGTCACAGCCTGCGCCGTCTGCCTGCATGAGCGCTCGCCTGAGCCGTCGTCTACCATCAGGATAGCTGTCACGGGCTGGCGACCGACCCCGGTTGAATCAACCATGATGGTCGGCGTGCCTGCACCGCTCAGGATGCGGACACCAGCGGGGCTGATCGTCCAGGTGTAGTTGAGCGCAGAGTTACCCTTGTAGGCCACATCCGCCGTGAAGGTGATGACATCGCCGTCGTTCGCGGTCGCAGGCGCAGAGACGTTGACCGGATACGGGCAGGGCAAGGCAGGTGGAATCGGAATCGCTCGCTCGCTGTAGGCCAGACCGATGCAATAAATACGGCCACCGCTAATAACGAACTCGCGCGTCCAGCGCTCGCCGTTCGGGAAGATGATCTCGACCTTATGCGGCCCGGCGGGCAAATCCAGCAGGCGCTCGCTGACGGTCGTATTGCCAGCAGGCTGGTCGTCAATCAAGACGGGATAGCCGCCCGGATTCGTCGAGAGCTTGATACGACCATAAGCGGGCTTCTTCTTGTTATCGGCGCGCACGGTCGTCGTCAACGACTGAACGAAGAGAAACGAGAGCGCAACCAGAGCGAAGAAAGCAAATCTTGTTCGCCCGAAGGCTGGTGAATGAGTGGCAATCATCTGTTTGTCTCCCATAATCACACCTCCTCCGTGTCGGTTGAGACTTCCGTGTCGGTTCTGGATTTAGTGTAGCGACGACGAGCCTTTGCTCCGAGGGCTGCCAGCCCTGAGCCAAGCAGGAAGATTGTCGCCGGTTCTGGAATCTCCGGTGGGTTGCACTCCGGGCCTACACAGGGGGTGCACTCCGGGCCTTCGCAATCGTCGTCCGGGGTGCAGTCAGCCAGCACGCAAACCAGCGGAACGCCGCCTAAGACGAGCCACTTTGGAAAGCCTCCGCCGGGAATGATGAATTCGCCGCAATCGCAGACCGTGCCGGTCACGTCACCTTCCTGGATGACCTCGACGTTGCCCTGCTGTCCTTCCTGCGAAGTGGAGACGAGCGAGGTCGGGTCTGAGGTTGATGCTGAAGAAGTGTCTGTTGAAGACTTGCTGGCCGAAACCAGAGCGCCGTTGACGGGTGTATTGCCCTCCTGAGAGATGCTGCGGAGGCGAAGTTCCTGGCTCTGGCCACCGCTTCGCAGGTTGCCCATCACGTGGACAACATCTGAATACGACACCGGGCCAGCCTGCGCGGGTGATGCCACAAAAGCCAGCACTAAGACGCTGAGTATCGTAGCGACGGGGCTGATAGCTCGATTCCTCATCGTTGGGAAGCTCCTCCTCGGCTCTGCAAGCGGGACGCGAACAAGAGTGCGCGTGATCCTGATTTGAGAGCGAACTCGATTAAGCGAAATTGGTCTAAAGACAGCGATGCGGCTATCACGGACGAGATAGCTTTGGTTAAAAAGCCTTCCTTATTGAAGGGTTCAATCTTCCGGGAAGCTCGCGTCGCCTTTCAAAATATCGTTGACAATATGGAAACCGTCTGTGGGCTTTCCTTATGTGCTAGAGAAAGATGCTTAATGCTGTGTGGATTCCAGTTTTGCGACAGTGATTTAACCCGCCTTTGGCCCGCCTGTCAAGGAAAATCCGGTCAAAACGAGACAAAAGACAAAACTCGAACGTTTACCCTGGAACAGACCTCTTTTCATCCTTCCGAACCGCTAAAGTCAGATAAGGCACAAGCACGCGACCGGAAACAGCTTTAACACCCTTTAAAACAAGTTTGGCCAGAGACTTCACCTTTCGTACAATCGAGCGTACCACAAGTCTATCCTATCGCGGTGGCTGCCCTCGCACGGCTCAAGGAGAACAGGGCGATGACGGCGGCGGCTCTTTCCTAAAATCTTGAGGATTTCAAACTCCGTCGCGCCCCGTATGCCGCCGCGCAACAGCTCATCCTCGGTAGCGTTGGGCAGGGGTTGCAGCCTAGACCACTTGCGCGCCAGAGCGAAAGCCAGCTTGTTCGGCAGATAGTTGATCAAGGGCAAATTCGTCGAATGCGTCTCGACAGGATAGTAGCGGTGCGGTGTTTGATTGTCTGACTGACTGAAGTTGAGACTCTCAAGTTCGCTCCGGCTCGACTCGATAACTGATGATAGTTGCCTGATTGGTAAAGTGAAACCGCCAGCAAGCTTGTCATCAGCCTGCTGGCGGTCTGGAGTTTCCCTCTACCTGATTGCCTTGCTTCTATTCGCTGTCGCCCGCTCCGGCGGCCTCAGCTTTCTGCTGCTCATCGCGCAAAATGGCCTTGCGAGAGAGCTTGATCTTGTTGCCCTCTTTGCCGATGCACTTGACCATGATTTGCTGGCCTTCCTTCAACTCGTCGCGGACATCCTTGACCCTGCGGTCGGCGATTTCCGAGATGTGAAGCAGACCGTCCGTGCCGGGAAAGATTTCGACGAAAGCGCCGAAGTCTACGATTCGAGAGACCGTGCCGAGATAGGTCTGGCCGATTTCGGCTTCAGCCGTGATGCCGCGAATGCGATCAATGGCAGCCTGCGCTGCCGCACCGTCGGCGGACGCAATCGAAATCGTGCCGTCATCCTCGACATCAATCTTAGCTCCGGTCTCTTCAACCAGCGCGCGGATAATCTTGCCGCCTGGCCCGATGACTTCGCGGATTTTGTCCGGGTTGATCTTGATCTGGATGATTCTAGGCGCATAGGGCGCGATGTCCTCGCGCGGCTCAGCGATGGTCTTCTCCATCGCATCGAGGATGTGAAGGCGACCCTTCTTGGCCTGCTCTAATGCTTCCGCCAGAATCGCCGAGTTGATGCCGCTGATCTTGATGTCCATCTGAAGGGCTGTTATCCCGTCGCGCGTGCCCGCGACCTTGAAGTCCATGTCGCCGTAGTGGTCTTCCGCGCCCGCGATGTCCGACAGGATGGCGTACTTGTTGCCCTCCATCACGAGTCCCATCGCCACACCCGCGACCGGCGCTTTTAACGGAACGCCCGCATCCATCAAACTCAGGATGCCGCCGCAAATCGAGGCCATAGAAGATGAGCCGTTCGATTCTGTGATGTCGGAGACGATGCGGATGGTGTAGGGAAATTGGGATTCGTCGGGCAGGACGCCTTCGATGGAGCGGCGTGCGAGCGCGCCGTGTCCGATCTCGCGGCGGCTGCTGGAACCGAAGCGCCCGACTTCGCCGACAGAATAATGCGGGAAGTTGTAATGGAGCAGGAAGCGGCGCTTGACCTCGCCCTTTTCCAGATCATCCATGAACTGCTCGTCGTCTTTCGTTCCAAGCGTCGTGGTGACGAGGGCCTGTGTTTCGCCGCGCGTGAACAAGGCGGAACCGTGAACACGCGGCAGCCAGCCGACTTCGCACGTAATCGGGCGAATCTCCGAGAAACGGCGACCATCGGGGCGACGGCGTTTGTTCAGGATATCGTCGCGGAAGATGGTTTCCTTGAGGTGGTCGAAAATCTTCTTCGCCATCTGGCGCTTCTCAGGCTGATCTTCAGGGTAGGAATCAACGACCTCTTTCTTGAGCGCATCCACGGCAGCGTAAGAAGCACGCTTCTCCTGCTGCGTGGTGTCGAGCGCCGAGCGCAGGCGTTCCGCATAATTCCTTTCGACCTCGCCGAGCATCTCTTCATTGAGCGCGGGAGCTTCGACCGGGCGCTTCTGAATATCCAGAGCCTTGTAGAGTTCTCGCTGCCAGCGACAAAGACGATTGATCTCCTTATGCGCGAGCATCAGGGCTTCGACCATTATCTCTTCCGAGACCTCAGAGGCTCCGGCTTCGACCATGACGATGGCCTCTTCCGTTCCGGCGACGATTAAGTTCAGGCGCGACTCGCGCGTTTCGTCGTAAGTCGGGTTGATGATGTAGCGCCCGTCAATCAAGCCGACGCGAACGCCCGCAATCGGATTGGGAAACGGAATGTCGGAAAGATACAGCGCGCAGCTTGCTCCCGTGATGGCGATCACGTCCGGGTTGTTATCCGGGTCTGCCGAGATGACAGAGGCGATAACCTGTGTTTCGTTTTTGTAACCTTCGGTGAAGAGCGGGCGGCAGGGACGATCAATCAGGCGGCTGGTCAGGGTCTCCTTTTCGGTGGGACGGCCTTCGCGCCTGAAATAGTTACCGGGAATGCGCCCGGCGGCATAGTTCGCTTCACGATACTCGACCGTGAGCGGGAAAAAGTCTATCCCCTCGCGCGTGTGGGGAGCGCCCACCGCCGCGACGAGCAACATGGTATCGCCGTAGCGAATGACGACCGAACCATCGGCCTGTTTGGCGACACGTCCTGTCTCTACGGTCAACTCCTTGTCGCCCAATTTGATTGATTCTTTAAGATATTTCTTTACTGGCATGTTCGTTTTGTCTCCTTCGGACAAATAATCGCTGCTTTTTGTGGAAGCAGTCCGCGCCACGAGCGTCACGTTCGGCCCGCGCGTAATTTGGTGTGATTCGAGAGCAGCCACAAGGTGATACGTGATGAGTTTTGAGTAGGAGCAAGGTTTTAACCTGTCACCCGTCACTCGTTCCTTGACGCTGTTTTTCAAAAAACTAAAAGGCGACGATAATCTCTATCCGTGAGACCATCGCCGCCTTTTGCTGTATGTGCTCAGGGCTACTCGCGTCTGCTTGATTTTCGGTCAACGCCGTCACGTTCGGCACCTCTAGCCAAGCTCTTCGATAGACGCGGGCTTTGTAATTTTTGAGACTCGAAGAATTCTCTCGTTCGTCAATTCGGACTCTCGATTTTGTCTAACCGTCCGGCTTTTGCTTTAACGACGCAGGCCGAGACGGGTGACAACCTCGTGATAGCGCTCGATGTTTTCGCGCTTGAGGTAATCGAGAAGACTTCTGCGCTGCGAGACCATCTTGAGCAGGCCGCGCCGCGAATGGTTATCTTTCTTATGGGTCTTGAAATGCTCGGTCAGCTCGGTAATCCGCTGGCTGAGCAGTGCGACCTGCACCTGTGGTGAACCCGTATCCGTTTCATGGGTACGGAAATCCGAAACAATCTTCTCTTTGGCTTCTTTTGCTAACGACACTGCTGTTGATGGCCCTCCCAGACCGCAGTCAAATCCGCCTTAATCGAGGCGGTAACCGCTAAGATTAAAAGACAAAGCAATCTAACACGCCGTTTAAGGCGATGTCCAGCCGTGCTGCCAGCCACAAAAGTTTGGTCGAAGTTTAACGTTTATTGAGGAACGGCGGCTTTATCCTGATAGCCCCCGACGTAAGTGATGACGCATCTCGCGCCGTTAGTCGAAGAATCGCTGATGGAGACCCCGGTGATGTGGTGATTCGGGTCGAAAATATTTCTTCTGTGCCCGCGATTCTGTGTGCCGTCGTCGATGATAAGGCCGATGACGATCTCGCGCGCCGTGCGGACTTCGTAAACGATATTTTCGCCGACCACGCCTTCCCACCTGCCATAGCGTTCCAGTCTGGCGTTCGGCGAGCTGCCGTCGCTGCCACGATGCCCGGAGATGCCTTTCTGAGCCAGGTCACGGGCATGATCTTTCGCGGCCAGGTAAGGCCCCATCGTGATGGTCATAGCGGGGAGCGGCTTGGCCGTTTTCAGGAAATTAATCGCTTCGTCAACTGCCGGGATGCCTTCGGCAGTTAAAATCGCCGCTTTCGCTCCTGGATACGTGAGTTGGTTACCCTTGTAATAACTCTTAAACTCGACGACGAAGGCGGCGTACTTCTGAGGCTCTGTGCGAGCGAGGTTCATCTCGTTGATGATTTCCTGCTCCAGTGGCGACAGGAAACTGGCGACTGGTTTGCTCACCGTTTTCGGGGCGACCGTGATGACGGGAGCGCCCTTACTGGAAAGTGTCTTGTCTGATTGCGGCTTCTTTTCGTTTTTCGGAGCGGCTTTACTTTGCGCCAGCCCTGAGAGCGGAAAGGCGAGCGCGAGCAGGCACAGGGCTACCGGCAAGGGGAGCATACGGGAGATTAATCTTTTCACGGTTTTGAGACTCCTTAGAAACTTAAAAGGCGGCGTCATGTCGGGAAAAGCCGCTGGCAGCACGCCCGGAGGTTCCGAGCATAATATTCGCAGAAACGCGAGGGGAAGGTCAGCTAACCTCTGCCGACCAGAATGCCGGACAATATAACGAATCGGTCTAGCTGTCAATGGACGGATTCACTTGACGGTTTATCACTTTGTGCCGGGCAATACGTGTCCCGCCTGCATTGCCCAGCACAAAGAAGCTCAGTTAAGAGGTGGGCGAAGAGAGTTGAGGCAGCTTAACTCTCTCCGCCTTAGTTTCGGGCCATTGCCAGCCCGTAGAGGTCAACAAAGAGTCGCCCGCCGACAAATTCATGGCAATGATGCGTTGGCCTGATGGTGTGACATGCCCGCATTGCGAAGGCAAGGCCGTATCTTATCTCTCTTCTCGCCGCATGTGGAAGTGCATGAATAAGACTTGCCACAAGCAATTCAGCGTCAAGCGCGGCACTATCATGGAAGACTCTGCCATCGGCCTTGATAAGTGGCTGGCGGCAATCTGGCTGATTGCGAACGCTAAGAACGGTATTAGTTCTTACGAGATTCACCGTGCATTAGGTGTCACTCAAAAGTCAGCTTGGTTTCTTCTTCATCGCATCCGTCTGGCGATGCAGACCGGAACGTTTGAGAAGCTATCAGGTCAAGTGGAAGTTGATGAGACATACATTGGCGGCCTTGCTCGCAACATGCACAGGAGCGACAAAGGCCGAAAGATTCAAGGCACAGGCGGCAAGGGCAAGGTCGCTGTTATGGGTCTGCTAGAGCGCGATGGGAAAGTCAGAGCCAAAGTTATTAGCGGCGCGACTAGAGAGATACTTCATGGAGAAGTAAGGGGCAACGTCGAGTCGGGCGCAGAACTGTTCACAGATGCTCTAAGGAATTACAAGGGCTTGGAAGATGCGTATATCCACAAAGTAATCAATCATGCTGAAAAGTACGTTGATGGTCAGATTCACACGAACGGTATTGAGAACTTTTGGAGTCTTCTAAAGCGTGGCATCAAGGGCACGTATGTATCAGTCGAACCGTTTCATCTGTTTCGCTACCTCGACGAACAGACCTTTAGATTCAATACACGCAAGGGAAAGGATGCCGACAGGTTTATTCAAACGGTGAAGCAGATTGCAGGAAAGAGGCTAACCTATGATGAACTGACAGGCAGCCTTTTGGGACACTAAAACAAAACGGCAAAAGCGAGGCAAGCGGAAGCGGGTTACTTAGCCCGCTTTTCGTTTTTCCGTTCCTTACTCTTTTCGTACTTTGCTTTTTGAGCGTCTATTTCTTTCTTCGGAACGGCTAAGAGTTTTTTAGCCAAGTCGGTGAAGGCTCTTGATTCGCTTTGCAATTCGCTTTCGGTTTGCTTCCTCATTAGTACCTCTCTTCAATCTTTTCTTTATGTTCTTTATGAATAATAAACTTGTCTGCTCTCAGGTATGTGACGTGTCCCTTCGCGTGAGACCTTTTACCAGATCGACAAAAAGCCCTCAGGCGATTGCGTACAACTTCTGGCGAAGGGTTTGGATGGTCTATTAAGATGATGCCGCCATGCTCACAAGGTTTATATTTATGCTCGTTAATGTCGTTATAATTTGCGGTTAAAAGTATTCGCCGCTTTGTGCTTGTGGCGCTAACCAGAACTTTATCTTTTGTGCCCAAAGCAAGGTTGCATTCTAGTATTGTTTTTACGTCAACAGCCGCCCCGATTGTTTGCAAGGCGGCTATTGTTCGCTTATCAAGAAGGTCTTCATCAACCATTACTTTAAGGTTTGTTTGAGGCACAACCCATCTCCAAGAAGTCTTGAGCATAAGCGATAGCTGCTTTAACCTGCTCTTCGCTTAGATGAGGCTCATAGATGTCCAGTACAGTTTGGACGTTTCCGTATAGGTGTAGTTTCCCTAGAATAGTCCGAACAGATAGTCGCGTGCCTTTTATGTGGGGCGTGCCTCCCAGAACTTCTGAGTCAATACTAATAGATGGATGCTTAGCACATAGCCGCTCAATCAGAGGGCGGAGTTGCTCTTTAATAGATTTTTGCTTTGCGGGTCTATTAACCACGAAAAGCTTTACGTCATGTTGATCGTGCGTTGACGCAATGTTTGCCCGTCGCCATCCTCGAATAAGGGAGTAGGCTTTTGCGAGTGATGGGTTGCCCTCAAAAACATCAACGTCGTTTTTTCTGGCTGCCTTCATGCGTTTTATCCTTTTTCTCCACAAGTGACATTATAGGGATTTGAAGTCTCTCTAATTCAGCATATAAGTCAAAGTCCTTCAGTTGAATTTTAGCTTCCTTGAAGATTGAAATGGGCGTTAGCCCTTCCTCGCTTTGAATGAATACCCTATCTATTTCGGCCTCATCACGCAACTTCAAAGCAAAACCCGTGACCAAAGCTCCAGATAATGCGTCAGCCCCTATCAATGGAAAGGGCAAAGCCATGCGCGGAGAAAAACTCTTATCAAATACATAGGATACATTAATGCTTGCAGAAACTTTCTTTGTTCTTATTATTCCAGCTAACCACTGAGCGCAGTCTTCCATAAAAGGTGCTTGGGCGTCTTCTACATCGCCGCGAGATTTATGGTAATCAATCCGTATCCTAACTTGCTTTGCTGGCGTGAATCTAATCTCCATGTGAGCGTGCTGCTTGTCTGGATTGTCGCGACTTCCGAATATCAAGCGAAAGTATTCTAGTCCTTCGTCGGTTTGCCCTATAGCTTTCAGCAAAGCTTCTTTATCAAAGCTTCTCGCGCTGATAATGAAAACCAGTTCGAGGAAATCACAATGAAAATCTTCCATGTTTGGCAAACGCAGTCTAGCCGCACCTTTGGTTGCGTTAAGCTTTTGGGCAGTTCGCTTTTGCGGTCTCTTTTTGTTCACGCTCTTTTGATGCTAAAAGTCAGGCTGAGGTTTCAGGTAACGAGGGGTACACTAGATCGTAGAACGCCAACAAAGTCCCTGCCTAATGATTATACGTATTAAGAATGATTCATGGTAGCATTTTCTCTAGGAAATGGAAGGCGGGGTACGCCGTTGGCGTAGTGTAACTTTCGGCGACGCTCTAATTCGTGGTGAGTCAACTATATTATCACCATAAAATGAGCAGCGAAGTTAACCAAGACATTTGTGTTTACCTCCATTTGGGAAGATGGGAAGTTGCTTTGTGGGGCGAAGGATTGATTCTGGGAACGAATCAAAAACTCCGCGTGGAAACTACCCATGTGCGTGAGGCTAACGAGCGAAGGGTGTATCGTCAGCAGGAAATCGAATGATACGCGGGAACGATATTCCCGCTAACCGGCAATGTCAATAGCTTGTTCCGGGTTAGTGTTGCAAGGGGTTCATGCGTCAAACAGTGCGCGAAACATTGCTTGTCTGCTACTATCCGTCAAAAGACGAACCCCGAAAATATGAGGCTATAATGATGGCAAGAACCAAGGCGCGGATACTGATTATTGGTGGCGGCTTCGGCGGACTCTTCACGGCGCTCGATCTTGCGGGCGCGGGCGAAGTGACGCTCGTCAGCCCGGAAGACCACTTTCTCTTTACCCCTATGCTCTACGAGTATCTGAGCGGCGAGGTCGAAGCATGGCACATCGCGCCGCAGTACAAAGAACTGCTCAGCGATGATGTGAACTTGATTCGCGGCGAAGTGACCGAGATTGACTTGAACGCGCGCGAAGCGACCTTGAAAGGACGCGAGCGCAAGCTCGGCTACGACGTGCTGGTGCTGGCCGTCGGCGGTATCACGAACTACTGGAACATCGAAGGCGCTGAAGAATTTGCTCTTCCTTTCCGCAAGCTCGCGCACGCGGACGCGCTGCGTCAGCGCATGATTGACGCGCTGGACCGCGTCCCGCCCGATTTAGCACCGCAGGATGCGCGGCGCGCACTCACGTTCGCAATCGTCGGCGCGGGCGCAAGCGGTGTGGAGCTTTCGACCAAGATGTCAGATTTGTTGCGCGATGCTTTCAAGCGACGCGCCCTTCGAGGTGAGCCGCGCGTGATGGTCATAGAGATGGGCGACACGGTTGTGCCGAGCATGGGCGAGGAGATTCGCTCAATTGTCGAAGAGGCACTCCGGCAAGCGCGCGTCGAAATTCACACGCGCACGCGTGTGCGGCGCGTGACGAAGGATGGATTTACCATCGAGCATGATGGAAAGGAAACGGACGTAGAAGCAGCGGGCGTGGTCTGGTCTGCGGGGGTTCGCGTCAATCCGCTGATTGAAAAGCTGGACGTGGAGAAAGATAAGCGCGGGTTGATGCTCGTCGAGCCGACGTTGCAACTACGCGGGCACAAGAACGTCTTCGCGCTCGGCGACATCGCATACTACGAAGACGCCACCCCGACGCTGGCGGGCACGGCGCAGCTTGCGAATCAGGAAGCCAGCTTGCTGGCCAGCAACATCAAGGCGCTGCTCGACGGGCGCAGGCTTCATGCGAGACATTTTGAAGAGCTTGGCGAAGCTCTCAGTCTCGGCACGGAAAACGCTGCGGTGCTCGCCGGGGGCAAAGCCTTCGGCGGCGCGCTCGCACGTCAGGCGCGCTTTGCGCTCTACACCGCGCGTCTCCCGACATGGCATCACCGTCTCAAGGTCGGCGCAAGCTGGTTCTTCGAGGGCACAAGCCCGCGCCCGCTGCAACCTCTCGGATTCACGCGCTAACGAAAAAACTCGAACATGCTATGGCAAATCGCGCCCGCATCCGATTACTCGTTGCCATCCTGCTTGTGCTAGGCGTCTTGAGCGCGTTTGTCTGGGCACTGAGCAGAAGGTCGCAGACAGAGCAGGTGGCAACTGTCACGCTGCCATCAGGCGCAAACTCGACCGCCGTTGCTCCCGTCGCAGAACCATCGCTCGCAGTTCCCTCGCCGCTGCCGAGCGTTGAATCAACCATCGAGCCAACGCCGACGCAATCTCCGACAATGGAGAACACACCACCGCCAACGCAATCAACACAGACGCCTCAGATTTCTCCCGCTGCCCCGACTAATTCGGCATCGCTCCTGATTCCGGTTGAAGGCGTGCGACCCGAACAACTGCGCGACACGTTTCAGGATTCTCGCTCCGAAGGTCGCGTTCACGACGCGATAGACATCCCGGCTGCGCGCGGCACGCCCGTCCTTGCCGCCACCGATGGCCCGATAGTCAAACTCTTCCAGAGCGTGGCTGGCGGCACAACCATCTATCAACTCGGCACAGACAACCACACGATTTACTATTACGCCCATCTGGATCGCTACAGCGACGGCCTCAAGGAAGGCCACTTCGCGCGGCGCGGTGAGATAATCGCCTACGTCGGCGACACGGGCAACGCCGGAGCGGGCAACTTTCACCTGCACTTTTCCATCTCCATCGTCTCCGACCCCAAACGCTACTGGGACGGAACGAACATCAACCCATACCCACTGCTCGTAAATCGTAAATCGTGAATCGTCAATAGACGAACGGTTTTTCCATTTACGATTCACGATTCACGATTTACGATTTACGCTCCTCTTGCCTTTTTTCTGGACGGTTTCGGCATCTCTAACCGTTCGTTAATGGTTCATATCGCCTGTTAACTTCACGCGTATAGTCCTGAAACGCCTCTCAAATGAGGCTTAAAAGCTGGGAACGCTCATTGCAATCGCAGTTCTTCTGGCGACGCCTATGCGCCCCGCCAATCCAAAAGAATTGAGCTTGAGCTAAAGAGGAGCAGAGTAACCCGGCATGAGAATTTTCCTGAGAACAGCCGTCACAGTCATTGTGGTGACAATGGCGCTCGGCGGCTGCGTCAACCAGCCCGCGAATGTTGCGAATAACAATCCCGCAAACACTAACGCCCCTGCGCCGCAACCTTCGCCAGCAACGGTCAAGGTCGTCGCAGACGAGGGCGCGCTGCCCGTGACCCTGCCTGTACTGGACGCGTTCTTTGCGGACGAGACTTTCGCAGTCGAGTTGAAATCAAAGCTGCAACTGACGGACGAGCAGATCGGGAAGCTCCGCACGATGGCGCGCGAGGAGACGGCGAAGCTGCGCGAGACGGACACGGACGATTACAGCGGAACAACGGCTGCCGCTCGCTCTCATGCTGCCGAACAAATCAAGGCGACCATTGGCGAAGAGAAGGCGCAGCAACTCTCCGGGCTTTTGCGCCAGCGGTGGAGCGGCGCGAATGAAGCAGGTGACAACGCTTCCAATAGTTCGGAAGCGCACGGCTCGGCAGGAAAATTCAACGTCGTTCCGACAGACTCGCGCATCGTCGTCAACGCGCCCGCTTACCGGATGGACGTTTTCGAGAACGGCCAGTTGGTGAAGTCTTACAAAATCGGCATCGGCTATCCTGAGTTTCCTCTTCCAACAGGCACGCGCAAAGCCAACAGCATCATTTTCAACCCGACGTGGACGCCCCCCGATGAACCCTGGGTCGAGTCATCCAACAAGGTCAAACCGGGTGAGAAGATCGAGGCCGGGAGCAAGCTGAATCCTTTAGGCCCAATCAAGATTCCCATCGGTTTGCCGTCCCTGATTCATGGCGGCAAATCTGCGGCCAAGCTCGGCGGCTTCGCTTCGCACGGCTGCGTCGGATTGACCACGCCGCAGGTACAGGATTTCTCGCACGTCCTCTCACGCATGGCCGGGTCTGAGCTAACGGTTGAGCAGATCATGGCCTACGCCAAGACTCCGAAAGAGACGAAGGACGTAAAACTGGGTCGCCCCGTGACGGTCGAACTGCGCTACGAAACAATCGTGGTCGAAGACGGCAAGCTGCATATCTACCGCGATGTTTACGACCGTGACACCAACACGGAAGAGAACCTGCGCAAGGTGCTGGAAACCTACGGCGTCACACTTGACCAACTGAGCGAACAGGAACGCGCCCAAGTTTTGAATGCTCTGAAAGAGATGTCGCGCGATGCTACGGGCAAAGCGGACGAGACGAAACCCGCCAGCAACTCCAACGCTCCGACTGAATCAACGAAGGCGTCGAACAGGAATGAGAACAAGAAAGCTGCTGACGAGGGCCGCGTGACGCGCGCCGTCAAAGGTAAAAAGGAGATTGTCATCGAAATCAGTGCGCTCAAAGGCAAAGGCTATCCGGCGGCCATTGAACTGGACACAGGCAGCGGCGCGAAGAAGCAGCCCGCAGCCACCACCCCGAAGGGCAAACGGTCTTGAGCTTCACAGAAGTTAAAGGAGCAATCATGCGAAGCCCTGTGAAAATCATTCTCGTTCTCGCGCTAATCGCGTGCGCTGCCGTTGGACTCCGGCATGTTCAGGGGCAGAGTGACCACAACTCAACTCAAGGCCGCGTCTCCGCTGTCTCAGCAAGCCGACCGCTTGAAGATTCGACAGTTCAGGCTCAGGGCGGGGCGTTCGTCCTGAAGAATCTGGCGCTGATTAAGATGAAGGGCAGCACCATCCTCAAGGGCAAGGTCGTCAACAAGACCAATCGCAAATACGAACAGGTCTTTTTCGAGGTCAGAGCTTATGATCGCGACGGACAAATTTTGAAGGGGCTGGAAAGTAGAACCATTTTCGCATCGCAGGAACTCAAAGCGGGCGCGTCCACCCCGATTAATCATGGCTACGGCGTCTGGTTGCAGGGCGTTTCAGCGGAGAAAATAGCGCGCATTGAAATCTCTGAGAATGGCAAAGAGCTTGCGAGATCAGCACTGGCCCGGATGATACCGCTCGCCAGCCACGCGCTGGACTTGAAGAGATATGCTGAGATTGAAGAGTAATGATGGAAGCTGAATGAAAAGCTCCGAAGGAGCAAAATATAAGAGCCTGTGGCAACGCCACAGGGAATAATTCTAGTTTATTCTTGAAGCCCTGTAGGGGCGACCATGTTTATGTCGCCCCTACAGGGCTTCATCATGTTATCTCTGTCATGACCCAGGGCTGCGCCCTGGGCTATCACATCGTCGCCCCTTAGGGGCTTTCAGAGACTTTTCAAACGGCTTCTTAGAGTAAAGTTGTATTCAATAATGGCAGGTGAGAGGAATCAATCTCCGACGGTCGCAGCCTCGCATGAATCCAGCACGGGCGCTTCTTCCTCAACCTCTTGCCCCTTGCCTTCGCCAAAGTATGGACGCCCTGCCATCATCGCTTCAAAATATTCGGTGATGCGGTCCAGCACTTCCGTGACTGAGTGAGAGTGATAAATGGTGGTGCGGAAAAGCGCGCCGCCCGGCAAGCCCCGCGTGAACTGTCCCGCGAGTTGCTTCATCTTGCCGATGGACGGTATCTCCGGCATGTCGGCGCGCAGCATCTCGAAATATTCCAAAAGCACCGCGCGCTTGTCTTCGAGCGTCGGCTGGAAACGCTCGCGTCCCGCCAGCGCATCTTCGATCTGGCGAAATATCCAGGGATTCGCCATCGCGCCGCGCCCGATTAAAATCCCATCGCAATTCGTCTCGCGCCACTTCTGGAAAGCGCCTTCCACAGTCGTCACGTCACCGCTGCCGGAGACAGGCACGCTCACAACTTCTTTAATCTGCCTGACCAAATCCCAGTTGGCGAGTCCCCTGTAGCCCTGCTCCTTCGTTCTCCCGTGCAAGGCGATATGCTCGACGCCGCAGGCTTCCGCGAGTTTGGCCGTTTCGACCGCGTTGATGGTGTGATCGAAAAAGCCCGCGCGAATCTTGATCGTGAGCGGAATCTTAATGGCCTTCTTAATCTCTTTCAGAATCTCTTCGAGGCGCGTGTGATCGCGCAGGAGGCCGGAGCCGCCACCGTGCTTGACGACTTTCGGCGCGGGGCAGCCGCAGTTGATGTCCAAGATGTCCGCGCCGATCTCTTCGGCCATCTCCGCAGCCATACGCATCCTCGTGGGCTGGCCGCCGAAAATCTGCACGGCGTAGGGGCGCTCCTCCTCGAAGAAACGCATCTGCCGTTTTGATTTCGGGTTGTTGCGCGTCAGGCCCTCGACGGAGATAAACTCGGAAACGGTCAGACCGATTCCGCCGCGCCGCTTCAAAAGACGACGAAACGAAATATCCGTCACGCCCGCCATCGGCGACAGCACGAGCGGCGGGTTGATTTCAACGTCACGAATCTTGAAAGGCTTCACAAGCGAAACTGCTGCTCCTAATCAATAGAGATTAAAGTTGTACTCAATCTGGATGTATTGCGAAACGAGTTTGCCATCCTTGACAGCCGGGAAGAACCGGATGCTGCGCGCCGCTTCGACTGCATTTTCCGTTAGCCCATTTGCCAGCCCCGACATTACTCTGAGGTTAGTCAAATGACCGTTTGAATTGAAGACGCCCCTTAAAACAACCGTGCCAGCGACTTGGTTCCGGCGAGCTTCTTCGGTGTAGATCGGCTCCACCCTCCAGATGACGGTTGCTTTGCGTGTCACCTCGCTGGGTTTGAATATCTGTATCTGATTCGACGTTTGAGCAACTGCCGCTCCGGTTGAGGGAAGAATCACAGTGTCACGTTCCTTCGCCGGGCGCACATTCATTTCCGCCACATCGGCAGTGTCTCCGAGATGCAACGATGAAAGGAATCGAGCGGGAGATGAATTAGCCTCGTCGCTCACGGCCAGTGTGACGATGTAGACATGTCTCGATGCAGCGAAAAAATAGACCTGTGAGTAATACGGGTTTGCCATCCGGTACTGCTTGCCCTTAAAGCCATCGAGCATCAGGTCTTTCTCAAATCGCAGATGCGACGCAAGGTTATTAGCCATGTCTTTCAGCAACCTTGGAGGATTTTTTACTTTGTACGAATCGATGGCGAAGATAAAGCCGTTTGAGTAGCCGCTGTATTTACGCTCCTCCAAAATTTTCTCATCGCTTCCCGAAACGAAAAGACGGTCGCCCGAATAGACGATGACCGTCGGAGCGACAGGTATCGAGACGGAAATCTCTTCTTCATCGAAAGCAGCCCTTTGCCACTGGGTCTTCTCGTGCGAGGAAACCGGCTGGCTCGCGGGCGATGACGACTGAGCTTGCGCCGCTCCGGCAAAGGCGGATGAAAGCATCAGCATCAAGGTCAGAGCCGCACGCTTAACGCGCAAGTTTGAACGCACCATTCTCTTCATCAAGTTCTCCGCCAGTCGGAGTCTCATTTTCTGGAAACGACCAGCGTCGCCACATACTCTCTTTTCCTGATCTTCACATCCTTTTTCGGATACGGGTTCAAGCTCACCAATTTGATTTCATAGTCCCGGTAAGCATCTTGCTTCGGGTCAACACCCGTATTCAGGTTCATCCAAACCGCGCGCCTTCTCGTCTTGCTTAGTTTCAGCACAACCTTGCCGTTTCCGGCCCAGATGCAGTCCACACCTGTGGGGCAGCGCGAATCTTCGGCGACGTTGCTAAAGCTAATCTTCAAGCCCTCTTTCTTAATCCAGACTTCCTGGCCGAGTTTTATCTCAAACTCCTGATCCAACCGGGCCTCTTTTGTCAGGCTCGCGGGCTGTGGGACGGTCGTCGCTGCAAAGAAAAAAAGGAACGAAAGAATTGCCGATGTCATCATGTTTGTCTCCTACGAAGTCTCTTAAAGACTTCGCTTAGATGGAATCAACCTCAAACCGAAATCGAATCGTTGTATGAGTCGGTGGACGCGCGCGCAGCATCCGGCTCAGACGGTGCGATTTGTTTCTCACCACTCTCCAATTGCTGCACGATGCGCGCGTACTGCGCCGCCTGACGCGATGCGGTGCGCGCCAATCCGACATCGCCCCGGCTCATCGCATCGAGCGCCGCATCACCGAATGATTGCGCGTTCGCCCGGTAGTGGTTAATCTGTTCCAACATGTATTCGTCCATGATAGTCACCAGAGATTTGGTTTCTAAAATAACAGCAGTTGATTGCTCTACGCCGAGAGACAACTACGGCACGAACAGAGTCGTCCATTGACACGGGACGGAAAGTTCTTCTAGCTTCTCGTTTGAGTCCCGGGACTTGCAATAGATTATAGCAATGCAACACAAGCTCATCCAATCGGTCGGCATCGCATGGACGATTCTTTTTGCCACGTTCATCATCTGGATTTACGCCACCGAGCCGCGCAATCTCAAAGAAGTCGCGGCGGGCGCGCAGTCCGCGACCGGAATGTACGAGATAGATCAGGCGAGATTCGATGCCGCGTTAGACCTCTTTCACCGTGAGCAGTTTCGCGCCGCACGCGACGAATGGGGACGCGCCGACCCCGGAAGGCGCGAGGCGCGCACGCAGTTCTACATCGCCTATGCTTTCTACCGTGAAGGCTGGGGACGCCTCTATCACGACAACGAACTCTTTAATCAGGGATTGGAGGCCGTCAATCGCGCCATTGAGTTAGCGCCGGATAAAACGTTGACCATAGACGACCCGGACTTGCAGATGCACACGGCTGCCGAACTCAAGGCGGAACTCGAACAGGGAACGGAGCGCAGCATCGGCGACCTTAACCCGTTCAAGGTTTTCCGCAAACGCAAATGATGGACAGAGACCGCTCAAGAAATCGCGCGTTGCTCCGGTACATTCTGCTGCCGATGATTTTTTTGTCGGTGGCGCTGCTGGGCGGACTCCGTATTGATGTTGACACCAAAGCCTTCATCTTCATTCCGCCGCCGCTCATTACGCTCATTCTCTCCGTTCTCCTGATGATTCTCTTCGTGCGCGGCCACGCCATCGAGTTGCAGCAATGGGTCAGGAGCGATCAACCTCCGCTCACAAATGTTTCGCACGTCCTGACACTGCTGACCCTCTTTTTCGCTTCGGCGCAGGCGTTCAACTCCGTGCTGCCCGAACGGGGCTTGCTCTACTGGCTCTTCTCTTTCTTCTTTATCTGGACGCTCTGGAACAACCAGTTCTCTTCGTTTGACGCGCGTCGTCTCTTGCGTAGCCTCGCCGTCCTTTTCGGGACAGCATTTTTTTTGAAGCATATGTTTCTGGCGAGTCTCTTTTCACCGGAAGGCGGCTGGGCGAAGAAGATTGCGGGATTTTTCGTCGAACTCGGCACGCTCGGCACACTGGACACGCAGGTCTTTGCTCCCGCCACCGGCTACATTTCATTCTTCACGCTCGCGCTCTACGTTCTCGGATTGATTCTGCTGACACCTTCGCCCGAGCCGGAGCCGGATGCGCGTGCGCTCATTCGCGCTTACGAGAATCTTCCGTCGCTGGAACGCATGGCAGTGCGAGAAGCTATCGCGGGAGCGCCGCCGACAGCGGCTATTCAATCCGGCGAGGCGTTGAAGAGATTCGACACAGTCGAAGTGACGGGCGAGCTTGTCGGCGACGTGGCATCGGACGAAACGCTCATCACGCAAAAACCGGATGCCTGAATATGTCACGGAAAATTTAACAGAATAGACAGGATGAGTCAGGATAAGAGAAAGAGATTTAAGCTCCCCTGTCCTGCCCGTTCTTCTTAATCCTGACAATCTCTGTCCATCCTATTAAATTTCTTCCGGCATCTCTTTCAGGATTCAGCATCGCTCAACAGGACAACGTCCTGCGTTTCCGTCGCCTGTGAGATGATGAGTCGCTTGCCGTCACGCGCCCACTCGAACCAGTTGACATCTCCTTTATCTAAGCCGGAAAGCGTGATGGCAGAGCTTCCATCTGTCGGCAAGAGTAGAAGGTTGACGTTTTCTCCCGCGTAAAAAACCTGCGTCACAAATCTGCCGCTCGGATGCCAGCGCATCCGGCGCTTGGTGACCAACTTCGGGAAACTGAGCTTACCTAGAATAGCGCCCGTGTCGCTCGAAATCAGACCGATGCGCCACGCGCCGTCCGTTTCCGCGTCCATGAAATAGTAGGCCGTTTGCGTGCCGTCGGGTGAGACTGCCGGATGCGTAGTAGGTCTCCGCGTCAGTTGAATCGGCGTCGCGCCATCTGTCGTCGTGCGCCAGAGCGTCAGAATTTTATTATCCAGCCCGCGCTGGAAAACCAGATGCTTCCCGTCGGGTAAAAAATTCGCCCAGACATCTTCCGTACCATCGGTCAACCGGCGCATGTTTTTGCCGTTTGCGTCCGTGAGCCGCAGCGAGTGTTTCCCGTCGCTCGTCGAGCAGAAAGCGAGCGAGCCATCAACGGGCGAGACAGTCAATCCGAAACTGATGTTTGCGCCGACGGTTAACCGTGTCGGGTTCGAGCCGTCAACGCCGATACGCCAAATCTCGCTCCTTCCCGTCGCGCTCGAACTGTAAAGAACCGCGCCGTCCATCGCCCACGCCACATTAAAGATGTAGCCCGATTCGTTATGAATCTCGCGTGGCTGTAAGGTGTTCGTCTTCTCGTCCAAGTCCGCCACGCTCAAGTGCGAAACCGCGTTTCCCTGCACCGTGAGCAAATCACCGTCGGCGCTCGCCGCGAGCCACAGGTAGCTGTTCAAATCATTGGTCAGTCGCCGTGCTTCGCCGGTTGTTTTGGAAATTGTCCAAATCTGCCCTTGCAGATGATCATCGGTGTGCGCGACGAACGCCAGATTTTCCTCATCAGTCCACGCGAGATGAGAAACATAATTCCAGCGATGTTTGCTGATTGCTCTTTCCTGACCGCTCGACGCGTTGACCAGCAGGATGCGCATCTTCATGCCGCTCGCGCTCGTCTCTTCAATCGCGCAAGCGATCTCACCGGCTTCAGGCGACCACGCCACGGGATTGGCTCTAAAAGTAGAAAACGAGCGACGGTCATCCGGCGCGCGAATCAAAATTCGTTTGTTCGAGCCATCCGCGTCGGCTATGCCCAGATGTGTTTCTTTTAAGCTGCTGCGCGACTCCGTGAAAGCGATCTGTTTTCCGTCCGGCGAGAAGCTAACGGCCACCCCCGTGACGACACCTTTGATTTGCTCTGTCACGCTGCCCAGGAGCGGGACGCGCCAGAGTTGCGGGTCGGCCTGATTCTCAAGGAAGGTCGTGCAGTAGATAAAACTTCCGTCGGGCGAAACGGCGAGGCCGATGAATCTGACAGGCTGCGACGGCAGGATAGGCCGCTGGATGCCGGTAGCAATTTGTCGCAGGTAAAGACCTTCGCCACCTTCTTCGGTCTGAGCGAAAACGGCGTACTTGCCATCCGGCGTGATGGTGGCGATGGTGACTTTGCCGCTTGTCGTCAGCTTGGTCAATCCCAGTCGTCGCTGTCCCGCTTGCTCTGCGTCCTGCCATGACCAGAAGCCCGATAACCCGATCAGCAAAATCGCGCCGATGCTCGACCAGAGAATGAAAGATGAAGACTGAGCTATTCGGTTTGAAGCTTTGCCTTCATTAGAGCTTCCAGCCTTTAACCTTTGACGAAGCTTTTCGCTTTCAGCTTCCGCCTTTTCGGATGCCGCTTCGTCTCCGGTCTCTTGTTCGACGGTGACGCGGGAGATGGTGTGGCTTTGGATGACGATCTCTTTTTCTTCTTCGGATGGTGTGAGAACGTCTGCGACGAATTTATAGCCTTTGCCGGGAACGGTGACGATGAAACGATGCTCGCCCTTGCGCTCGCCTAAGATTTTTCGCAGCGCCGAAACCTGAACCGTCAAATTATTTTCTTCGACAAACTGCCCCGCCCAGACTTTTTCCAGCAACTCGTCTTTGCTCAAAACCTCGCCGCCACGCTCGATGAGCAGCAAAAGCAGATCGAACGTCTTCGGATTGAGCGGAAGCGCATGGCTGTCTTTCAGCAGGACGCGCTTTTGCGAGTCAAGCCGAAATTCAGCAAACGCGTAGGTTTTGTGAGGCGACGGGACTTTCATCACCACCTACCGGAACTTTTAGGAAATTTTAGCAGCGACTTTAAGGACTTTTAGCCAGTCTCCGGTGAAAGATGCGCCGCGTCATGAAACGGTCTCGCGTGAGAAGGTGAGTACGCAGCGGACGGTCGCTTGAGGTCGCCCATTATAGCAAAAGCCTTCCGGCGCAGGCAAAAGATTTACCGTTGGCGGCTGTCGCTAAACACAGGTGCGGCGGCGGAATTTGGAGACGCCTCACATTCGAGCACCTCATTCCACATAGGAGAAGCAAGGATCATGGCAAAAATCAACACCCTCAAGTTGGACATCCAGCCCACTGACGATAGTGCAATACACAAAGTGACAGTCAGTTTCAGGCTGACTTACAACGCACCTGAATACGGGAAGAAATTCAGGTATAGAATCAAGCTGACCGGTACAGACATAGGGGAACCCTCTACCCCTCACCCCTTTCCGCTCTACGAGTTCAAATTCGGCAGCAGTTCCACCAAGAGCGTGACAGGGGTTGGCCCGGTCACGACGCTTACCAAAGTAACGCGAAACGTCCCGCGGGAATTTCTTGACGAAGACCGCGACATGACGTTCGAAGACCCTACCCACACCGGGGCTAAAGCTCATCTGGTGTTCCCGGATGACATCGTCGCAACTGTGACGCTGGAAAGACCAGCCGGTGCGTTTGTGATACTAGCCGATACGAAAAGATCGAGCGTTAAGACTTTCACGGCCTGACCTCGGAATGTTCGGGTCGGGTGGCGCGGTCATGCACGGAGGCAACGTTTGAATGGGAATTGCCTCCGGCGCAGAAGGGATGTTGCGCCTTGGCAAAACGAAAAACCGTCATCACCGTCGAGACGCATAGCTTGACCATCATGCAGACACGCGGGCGCTCCTCCGAGTTGTGGTGCGCCCCATGTCAGGCGTTGAGACAGATGATGACAGTCGAGCAGGCCGCGAGCCTTTGCTCAATCAACCAACGCGCCGTCTTTCGCTTAGTCGAGAGCAACCGCGTTCACTTCAACGAAACGCCGACGGGACAACTGCGGCTCTGCACAGAGTCTCTGCGGCGACTAATCGAGAGCCTTGCGGGAGGGGAGTCTACGTGAGCGTTCCAGCATGGATGAGGAACGCGCGCGTTTTATCAATCAAAGAAATGGAGGCAGATAATGAAAAACAGACTCACGAGATTCAAAGGGTTAGGATTCATCCTAACCTTATCCTTCCTCACCCTCTGGCTTCCGGGCAGCTTGTTTCCGCTCGTCGGCAACCCCGCGCCTGCAAAGCTAGAGACAGACCCGCCGCCCGGAGTTACCGACAAAACCAGCGCGGCAGCAACAAATTGCCCGCCGTTCAGTTTTGCCAGTCCCACCAACCTCGCCAAAAATCCGAGCTTTGAGATAGTTGGGCCAAAAGGCCCGACAACGATTTGGCTGCCGGGTAATCCGATTCCACCTCTGTCGGCGGCGAGATTCTGGCTGATGCACACCAACAACTCACCGGGCGCTCCGGTCGCGTCCAAACTCGTATCAACGACAGTGCCCGGCCCCGGCGGCTCGCGGATGCTTCGCTTCCGCGCCGGGGGCAACGAGGGTGGTCTCCTCCAACTACTCCCATCAGCCCCGGCGAAGGTCATGTTCTCGGCGTGGGTTTACGTGCGGCGCGGTCGTGTGGCATTGGCGGCCACCGCTGGCCCAGAGGGGCCTGCCGCATGGAGCACCAAGCGCAACGAGTGGGAGCAACTGCGCGTCTGTACAGACGGCACTGTCCCCACGGGATTCTTTTCCATCTACAACCAAGACCCGCAGGGCGGCGAGTTCTTCGTTGACCGCGTTGAAATCAGGCAGACGCCGTAAGCGGAGTTCTAATCGAGTGGGTCTTCAGCCACGACCACGTCGCTCAAAATCTCATACAGATTGGAAGCGTCGCTTCGTGAGGTCTGGCGCGATGCGGGTAAGTTAAGAACGCGGACGGTGAGCAAGTGATTACGCCGACGCAGGCTGATCTCGTCCCCGACCGCGAGCGAGCGCGCGGATTTGGCAGCCACGCCGTTGACCGAAACCAATCCCGCATCGCACAGGGCTTGCGCCACCGTGCGCCGCAGGATAAGACGACTCGATTTTAGAAATAGATCAAGGCGCATGGCGAAAGGGATAAGGGATGAGGGATGAGGGATGAAGAAAAGAGAATAGCTCGTCTTTCATCCCTCATCCCTCCGCCCTCATCCCTTCGTTACGGTTTCTTGCTGCCGTCGGCTTCAGCCTTGTTGCTCGTTGAGTTTTTGGTATCAGGAGCGATGGTTGAGCTGGTCGCGCCCGTCGCGGGAGTGTCGCTGGTCGTGAGCAGCGGCCCGACGGTCGCCTGATATTCAGGGGCGAGCTTGATATAGGCGTCCTTGCGTAAGCCCTTCAGGTACTCGGCGCGCTCTTTGTCGCGGCGCTCGACGGTGATGGCTTCGCGCACCTGATTCTCATCAAAGGCTTTCGGATCGCTGGCGGGGGTGCGCGCATCCACGCGTAGAATCTGGTAGCCTTCGTCCAAGCGAATCAAATCGGTGACGCCGCCAACGGGAACGTTCTTCATCGCATTCACAAACTCGGCCTTCAAATCCGGTATAGGGAACGTGCCGACCGCGCCTCCGTTCTGTGCGGCGACGCGATTGCCGCTGGGGTCCAGCCGCTCGGAGTTGGCGGCGGCGATTGTCTTGAAGTCTGCGCCACCACGTAACTGCGCGAGAATCTGAAGGGCACGGGCGCGCACGTCCGCTTCGGGCTTACCGGCGAGGCTCAAAAAGATTTCCGAGATCGTGACGACTTCCGGCTTACGGAATTTGTCGCGGTGCGCGTCGTAATACTTCTTCAACTCATCCTGGCTCGCGCCGAAATAAATCTTGGCGTCAACCTCGCGGCTCAAGACCGCGTTCTTCATGTACTGCGTTCTGAGGGTCGAGCGAATTGTACCGGGATCAATGTTCTCGCGGCGCATGGCCTCTTCCATCTCCACGATGGTCTTGAAGCCCTGCGAGGTCATCACCCTGAGCATCTCGCGGTTGACTTCCGTCTCAACCTCTTCGGTCAGGTTCAGTTCCTTGCCCTTCTGCACGAGAAGCAACTCGTTGATGAGACTGGCGATTACTTCAGGCTGGCGACGGGTGACTTCTTCGGTTGCCTTCTGCTCCGGCACGCCCTGCTGCTTAAAAGAATCTATGGCATCTTTTATCTCGCGCTTGAGGGTGGAGAGCATCACTACGTCGCCGTTGACCTGCGCGATCACGGAATCAATGACGACAGGCTCGCCCTCCTGCGCCACCACCGCCGATGTTGAAACCAACAACAAAGCGGCGAAGGCTGCGACCGTCCAGGCGAATATAAATAATTTTGATTTCACAGTTTTATTACTCCTCATAATCAGTGGTCAGTGGTCAGTGGTCAGTGGTCAGTTAAATGCAAAAGCTAAGCATTGGCTCGTCGCTTCTGTTCTTACTGACCACTGACCACTGACCACTGGCGACTGCGATTCTAATCTTCCGCCCTGATTTCCAGCAACACGCCACGAGCGGTTTCGAGAGCGCTGTCCGATTCTTTTTCGTTAAGGTCGAGGCGCAACACACCGTTCGGCGTAAAGCCTGCGTTCTCGTGCGACGACACCAGCGCCATCAACTTCTCCGGCGCAACGCGCGCTTTCTCACCCAGCTTGATGGCAACGCCCGTCGCCGTCCGGTCAATCGAGATGACGCCAACTTCTTCCGCCAGTCGCCTGAGCCGCGCGTAGTCAAACAATCTTTCAACCGATTCTGGCAGCCGCCCGTAACGGTCTTGTGTCTCGACGAGGATGGCTCGAAGCGTCACTTCATCGCGCGCCGAAGAGACGCGCTTGTAGGTCCGAAGGCGCTGTCCCATGTCCGAGATATAATCTTCGGGGATAGCCACGTCCACGCCCAGATTGATCGAAACGCTCGTTTCATCTTCGACCGCTTCGCCCCTGAGTTCCGCGACCGTGCGTTCGAGCATCTGCGTGTAAAGATCAAAGCCGAGCGCGTCCATGTGGCCTGATTGCTGGCCGCCCAGGAGGTTCCCCGCGCCGCGCAATTCCAAGTCGAGCGCCGCGATGCGAAAGCCCGCGCCGAGGTCTGAAAACTCGCGGATGGCGGCCAAGCGGCGGCGCGCAATCGGTGAGAGACCCTGTTCGGACGGAATCAGTAAATAGGCGTAAGCGCGGCGATTGGAGCGCCCCACGCGCCCGCGCAATTGATAAAGCTGTGAAAGACCGTAAGCGTCGGCGCGATTTATGATGATGGTATTGGCGCGCGGGATGTCTATTCCGTTTTCGATGATGGTGGTTGCAACCAGAACATCATACTTGTAATCAACGAAATCGAGCATCACCTGCTCCATCTCTTTTTCATTCATCTGCCCGTGAGCCACAGCCATCCGCGCCTGCGGAACGAGCCGCTTGACGAGCGCGGCGATGGTCTCAATGGATTCGACGCGATTGTGGATGAAGAAGACCTGTCCGCCCCGCGCGAGTTCCAATTCGATGGCAGATTTGATGACCGACTCGGAGAACTGCACGACCTGCGTTTGAATCGCTAAGCGGTCGCGCGGCGGAGTCTCGATCAAAGACATATCGCGCAAACCCATCAAAGACATATTGAGCGTGCGCGGAATCGGCGTGGCCGAAAGCGTCAAAACGTCCACCTTCTTCTTCAACTGCTTCAGGCGCTCTTTGTGTGCGACGCCAAACCTTTGCTCTTCATCAACCACGACGAGGCCGAGGTCGCGGAAGCGCACGTCCTTTGAAAGAATCCTGTGTGTGCCGATGATGACATCAATCTCGCCCGCCTCGACACGCTTCACGACTTCCTTCTGTTCCTTCGTGGAACGAAAACGCGAGAGCAATTCGATTTTGACGGGGAAGGCGGCGAAGCGCGTGCGGAACGTCTCGAAGTGCTGGTAGGCGAGGACGGTCGTCGGAGTCAGCACGGCAATCTGCTTGCCTTCCATCACGGCCTTGAACGCGGCGCGCATCGCAACTTCCGTCTTGCCGTAGCCGACATCGCCGCATAACAGCCTATCCATCGGCACGGCCTCTTCCATGTCGTGCTTCACGTCTTCAATCGCCGTCTCCTGATCCGGCGTCAGCACATACTCGAAGCCTTCTTCAAACTCGCTTTGCCAGGGCGAGTCGCCTGCGAAGGCGAAGCCTCCAACCAGCTTTCTCTCCGCATAGAGTCGCAGAAGCTCGTCGGCCATGTCGCGCATCGCACGCTTGGCTTTGGCCTTCGTCTTCAGCCATCCCAAACCGCCGAGACGATCAAGCGTCGGCTGATTCCCTTCCGCGCTCGAATATCTCTGAACGAGATCGAGCCGCTCGACCGGGACATACAGCTTCGCGTCGTCCGCGTAATAGAGCAGCATAAACTCGCCGCGCTTGTCCGGCCCCAAATCGAGCGTCTGCAATCCGCCGAACCGCGCAATCCCATGATCCACGTGAACGACATAATCGCCCACCTTCAAATCACGAAAGTCCGACAGAAACGCAGCCGTCTTCGACTTTCGACTTTTACCCTTTTCCTTTTGCCTTTTACCTTCGGCGCGCAGCGCAGTGTCGCTCGCCTCGTCAAACAGATCATTCTCGACGTGAACGATCAGCCCCGCGCCCGGCAACTCGAACCCACCCGAAAGACGCCCGACAGTGACCAGCACGCCATCGGTTTGCCCAACCGCGCTGCCCGTCACTTCATCGCTCAACCCGACGCGAGCCAGGACCTTGTATTCAGCCAGCATCTCCGCCACGCGCTCGGCCACGCCCAGACTGTGCATCACAAACAACACGCCCGCGCCGCGCTCCTCCACAACGCGCTTCACATCACCTGCCAACTCAGGCAAGCGCCCGTGATAACGCCTGACACTTTGCGCTCGCCATTCCACTTCTTCCGTCACCTCAACTGCCGGAAAAAGAAACAACGGGCTACCGCTCCCGCGCGCTCGTCCGATTTGAATCTCAGGCTGCTCGGCATCAAAAGCCAGCCGTTCATCCACAACTGCCGCCGCGCGTCCCAGCGTTCGCAACTCAAGCCGCTTCACTTTGCCCAAATGCGCGCGCAACTCTTCCGCCGTCAGGTACAACTCATCTGGGCGCACGCCCAACTCGTCCGCGTTCTCCGTCTCCGCGTAACGCGTCGCCAGAGTTTCATAAACGCTGCCGAGATACGTCTCCACACTCGTGGGTTCGTCCAACACCAGCACCGCATCATTCAGATACTCAAACACGCTCGCCCGCCGGTCGCGCACAATCGAGATTAACCATTCCCAACCCGCAAACGTTTCGCCCTCGTCCGCGTACACCGTTCGATCACGAAGAGAACGCGCATACCGCTCGTCCTGCCAACGCTCGCGCGCGGCCTCTGCCCACAAGCGGAAATCATCAGCCGTCGCAGACAACTCGCGCATCGGCGCAATCTCTGTCTCCACGACCTGCGCCGTGGAAAGCTGCGTTTCAGGATCAAACTCGCGGATGGAATCAACCGTGTCCCCGAAAAACTCCACGCGCACCGGAGAGGATTTTCCCGGCGACCACACATCAAGAATCCCGCCGCGCATCGAAAATTCGCCCACCGCGCCCACAGGGTCTTCGCGCATGTAGCCGGAAGCGAGCAATTTCTCAATCAGAGCTTCCGGCGCATAATCTTCATCGCGTCTCAACACGGCTCCGGCACGCGCCACCTCTTCGGGCGACAACGTCCGACGGGCCAGCGCACGCGCCGTCAACAACACGAAATCCTGCTGAGAGCGCGCCAGTCGCCACAACGTCAACGCACGCTGCTCCAACGTCAACGCGTGCGGCGACGCGCCCGCATACGGGTCTGATTCCGACGAAGGCAGCGTCAACACCGTCTCATCACACTCGCTCGTCCCGCGCAGCGCGCAATACCAGAAACGCACGTCGCGCTCCCATGCCTCCAGATCACGATTCGCCTGCGTCACCACCGCAAAGCATTTTCCGACCTCGCGCTGCAACGCCGCCAGCACCAACGCCCGCGCAGGCTCTGCCGCCAGCCCGCTCAACGAAATCACACGCGCCCCACCACGCAACTCCGCGACGAGCCGCGCATACTCCTCGCTCTCCATCACGCGCCTTAATGCGCCCTGCAAAACGGTCGTTGATTGAATCGTGCTACTCATAATTCTAGTGATAGGTGATGGGTGATAGGAAAGAAACTGCTTTTCTCTTATCACCTATCACTTATCACCTATCACCTGCCTTACCCTGTCGATAATCGAACTGGTCGAAGCTCCTTCGACGAAGGGGAGCGAGAGGACGCGCCCGCCTGCGGCTTCCGTCTCTTCGCGCCCGTGAATCTCTTCGGGTTTGTAGTCGCCACCTTTGACGAGGATGTCGGGCAGGACTTCCGAGATCAGTGTGCGCGGGCTGATGTCGTCAAAAACGGTGACGTAATCCACCGCGCCGAGCGCTGCCAGCATCTCTGCGCGCTCATGCTCGTTCATGATGGGACGCCCCGCGCCTTTTAGCTCTCGCACCGAGCGGTCACTGTTGATGGCGACGACGAGCGCATCGCCAAGATTCCGCGCGCTCTGTAAATAGCGAACGTGGCCGACGTGCAGGATGTCGAAGCAGCCATTGGTAAAAACAAGTCGCTTGCCCTCAGCACGCAGACGCTGTCGCTCCCTCTGGAGTTCATCACTTGAAACTATTTTTCCGCTCATTTGAAGAATGGAATGCTATCACGATGCCCCTTGCATCAGTAAATGCCCGGCAACAATCGCCAGCGTGTTCTATACCTGTACTCCTCCCACTTCTCACCGAACTCGCTCTCAAGCACCCTCTCCTCATGCCTGATGCGCCTGATGAGAAAAACGAGCAGAGCCAGCCACGCGATTAACCCGGCGAGGCTGCGAAAGACCAGCACCCAACCAACGGAGCGCACGAGAAGCCCCGTGTAACTCGGATGCCGCACGTAACCGTAGACGTTATCGGTGACGAGATGATGTCCCCGCTGAATCGTCAGAAAGACGCTGAAGAGTTTCCCCAGATACATAAACGCCCAGACGCGTAAGGCGACTCCCGCCGTGAAGATGAACAGCCCCGCGTAGCGCAAAGCATCCGAATCATTAAAGACCAGAATTCCCTGACGGTCGAAATAAGGCACGAACCACGAGCTAAGAAAGAAACCGATCTCCAAAAGCAGCAGCGTCAGCCATTGCCCGCTGACCGGGCGCAGTCCGCGATTCACCCGCTCGCTCTCGCTCCAACAGGTGATGAACGGTATGACGAGCAGCACGACGACAATTCCTGCCCGCGCGCCGTGCGCTAAGAATCCCCGCACATCTCCCCACGCCAGCAGCATCACAGCCACTTCGACCGCGCTCAAACCTAAGTCCCGAAGAAAGCGTCTCAGACTCATCCCGTGAATCGTAAATCGTAAATCGTGAATAGTGAAAGCGCGTTCGTCCATTTACGATTCACGAGTTTTCGATTTACGATACCTCCATGAGCATTCCTTTCATCGAAGAGAACGACCAGACCGAGGCGCGTCGTGAGCATCTTGAAGAGTTACGCAAGCTCGTCGGCAACGTCTATCCGAACAAATTTGAGCGCAGCCATGAAACCGGCGGCGAAGATACCATCACGGCGATTGTCGAGAACGAAGAGTTCAAACGCTACGTCCCCGAAGTCAAAGAAAATGAGCGCCCCGCGCAGGACGAGCTTGAGCGCGCCAACGCGGAGTTGAACAAGAGACGTGTTCGCATCAGCGGACGCATCAGCAGCCCGCCGCGCGTGATGGGCAAGGCCGCGTTCGTGCATCTTTCAGACGGCGTTTCGCGCCTACAGATTTACGTTCGCAAGGCTGACGTGAAAGGCATTCACAACGACGACGGCGCACCCATCGAAGAAGGCTGGGAGCTTTTCAATCTGCTCGATCACGGCGATTTTATAGGCGCAAGCGGGTATCTCTTCGTCACCAAGACTGGCGAGCTTTCCGTCCACGTCGAGACAATTCAGTTTCTCGCCAAAGCCATGCTGCCGATGCCCGACAAGATGCACGGCATCAGTGATCCGGAGATTCGCCAACGCCAACGCTACGCAGACCTGATCGCCGGAAGCCTGAAAGTCGAGAAGAGCGAAGACGACGGAGACGACGCGACTTCACGCGAGCTTAGCTCGCGTGAAGTCTTCGAGCGCCGCTCTCGTATCATCCGCGAGATGCGCCGCTTCCTAGACGATCACGGCTACATCGAAGTCGAAACGCCGATGCTGACGGCCAAAGCGACCGGCGCAGCCGCGCGTCCCTTCAAAACACACCACAACGCCCTCGACATAGACCTCTATGCCCGCATCGCGCCCGAACTCTACTTGAAGCGTCTCGTCGTCGGCGGCTTTGAGAAGGTCTACGAACTCAACCGCAACTTCCGCAATGAAGGCATAGACAGAACTCACAATCCAGAATTCACGATGCTGGAATTCTACTGCGCGTACATGGACGTGAACGGGATGATGGATTTCTGCGAAGAGATGCTGCGTAAGTCAGTTGAAGTGGCACTAGGAAGCACGTTGATTCAGTATGCAGATACTAAAATAGACTTTGGGCGCAGATTCGAACGACTTACAATGAAGCAAGCTATTATTAGATATTTGCCTTCAGATTACATGCCGCCAAGTGTTGAAAGAATTGACGAAGAGTGGCTTAGTAGTCCAAAAAATGCCTTCAAACTAGTGACTTATTTTCTTCAGTTCACAGATGAATTCGTTATCTTAGACACACCTCAAGCATATAGAAAAACGTCATCACTTGATTACCGACAGAGTTCATGGAATTACGCAGAGGCTCAAGTCGATAATACGTCTAATGACCGAGACGATGTATCCTTAGCGGCAAACATCGAAAACCTTTTTGCAATGCTTGTAGAGTCCCATCTCTCCCAACCTATATTCATCACTGACTTTCCCAAATTAATCTCTCCACTCTCGAAAGCTTCTCCCGCTAATCCAGCCATTGCCGAACGCTTCGAGCTTTTCATCGCAGGCATGGAATGTGCAAATGGCTTCTCGGAGTTGAATGACCCGAAAGAACAGTACGACCGTTTTATGGAACAGGCGCAGGCCAGAGAGCGCGGCGATGAAGAAGCGATGGTGCTGGATGAGGATTACATCAGGGCGCTCTCTTACGGGATGCCGCCCGCCGCCGGAATCGGCATTGGCATTGACCGTCTCGTCATGCTGCTCACGGGCAAGCGTTCCATCCGCGACGTGATTCTCTTCCCGCACATGCGCCCCGAACGCAAGGCGGAAGAGGCGACGGAAGAGCGCGACGAAGAGAATTAAGAGGATGATTGAAAAGCCCCGAAGGGGCGAGGATGTTGTAGCCTGGGGCGATGCCCAGGCTTTAACACTGCGCCCCGTTGGGGCTTTCGACTTGTCCCTGCTACTACATTGCTCTCACCAAATCTGGCAGCGTTCCGCTCTCACCATCGCGTCGCCCGGCTTGCATCCAAACGCCTGCGCGAAGGCGGGCATGTTCGAGAGGGGGCCGTTGACGCGGAAGCGCCCGAGCGGGTGTGGGTCAGTGGCGGTCCTCAGACGCGCGGCTTCGGGGCGGATGTTCTGCGCCCAGACCTGCGCCCAGCCCAGAAAGAAACGCTGTTCGGGCGTGAAGCCGTTGATGTTCTTCGGGCGCGGCTTGCCTTCCAGAGACTTCTGGTAGGCGGCGTAGGCGACCGTCAGCCCGCCGAGGTCTGCGACCGATTCGCCAACGACGAGTTCACCTTTCTGGAATAGACCCGGCTCGACTTCGTAGCCGTTGAACTGCTTGACGACACAGTTCGTGCGATCCGAGAACTTCTTAAAATCGTCGGGCGTCCACCACCTCACCAGATTGCCGTCGGCGTCGAACTTCGCGCCCTGATCGTCAAAGCCGTGCGTCATCTCGTGGCCGATGACCGCGCCGATGCCGCCGTAGTTGTAGGCGTCGTCGGCGTTCGGATCGTAGAAAGGCGGCTGAAGGATTCCCGCCGGGAAGGTGATAGAGTTCAACGAAGGATTGTAGGAAGCGTTAACGGTCGGAGGCGACATCCCCCATTCGGTGCGATCAACGGGCCTGCCAATCTTGCCCACGTTGAATTTGAAATCAAACTCTCCGGCTGAGACGGCGTTGTTGTAGTAGGGGCCGCGCGCGACGGAAAGCGATTCGTAGCTGCGCCACTTATCCGGGAAACCTATCTTGCGGACGAAAGCATCGAGCTTGGCAATCGCGCGCTGGCGCGTCTGGTTGCTCATCCAGTCAAGCGTGGTCAGATCGGCGCGCAGAGCTTCGACTAGATTCTTCACCATCACCTGTGCGCGCTCTCTGGCCTTCGGCGTGAAAGTCTTCTCGACGTAGAGTTGGCCGAGCGCTTCGCTGAGCGCGCGGTCGGTTGAAGCCACGCAACGCTTCCAGCGCGGCAGATTCTCCTCCCTCCCCTCAAGAAACTTGCCGTTGAAGATGAAATTCTCGTCTACGAACTTTGACGACAATGTGGGCGAGGCCGCGTTGACGAGATGCCAGCGCAGGTAAACTTTCCAATCTTCCACGGGAACTTCAACCAGGAGTTTATCGGCGGCCTTGAAGAAGCCCGGCTGCCCGACGTTTACCTTGCCGACTTCCGGCAAACCAACGTTGCGGAGGTAGCGCCCCCAATCGAAGTGCGGCGTCATTTCTATCAGGTCCGCTTTAATCATCGGGTGATAGTTGGCGTCGGGGTCGCGCCGCTGGACGCGCGTGGAGGAGTTTTCGGCAAGGCGAGTTTCGATCTTCATCACCAGGAGAGCTTCTGCTGAAGCGCGCTCCGGTGCATCGCCCATCAACACGAACGTGCGCGCGATGTGTTTGACATACTCGTCGCGCGTCTGCTTGGATTTCTCGTCGTCCTTAGTGTAGTAGTCACGGTCGGGCAATCCCAGACCTCCCTGAACAGTCTGAGCGATAACCGTCTTTGAATCTTTGAAATCCTGCGCTGCGCCGAAGCCGAAGATTGCGGGGATTCTGCGAGCATGTAGGCGCGCGATCTCGTCCTGAAGCCCCATGATGTCGTTGATTTGTTCGATGCGCTTGAGTTCGTCCGCGAGCGGGTTGAGACTTTCGCTCTCAATCTTGCTTTCGTCCATGCAGGAGGCGTAAAAGTCAGCGACCTTCTCGTCGTTGCTCCCCTTCGGGTGATTCTTCTTTTTTACCAGACCATCCAGAATCTCGTGCAGCACTTTCAAATTCCCCTCGCCGAGCAACTCGAACCTGCCCCACCTTGAATAAGCTGCGGGGATAGCGTTCTTCGCAATCCATCCACCGTTGGCGAAGCGATTGAAATCCTGGCAGGCATTAACCGAGCGATCCAGACTATTGAAATCAAAGCCGGAGTTGTCGGTTTGTTGAGGAGAGTCTATGAACAGCCCCGAAGGCTCCGGCTCAGCTTCGTTGAAAGCGGCACGGCTCGTCGGGCCGGATGTCATCAGAGACAAGGCGAGTAACGAGACGGACAACGCGACCAAAGACACCCGGCGGCGCAAGAGATTCATAGCAGGATCCTCCTCAATGAAATTGTCAGGTTTTAATGATGCGGGGATGTTAGCAAGGCAAAAGGTAAAAGTAAAAAGGTAAAAGTGATGGCAGTAATGAAGCCAGCTCCTGACCCTGAAAGGGTCACATGTAATAGCCGGGGGCGGCGCAAACCTTCGGTTGCTTGCCCCCGGCTATTTATTTACCCCCTCCGGGGATAGGAGATGGCATTGCTATCTTCTTTATTTATTCTGCTCAGGTGTGGCGGCGACTTTCTGGCGAAGCTCATTGAGGCGCGTCTCGGACCAGTCGGGCGTGCGTCCGAGATTCCGGCTGAGGCGAACGTAACTCTCCATCGCTGTGAGCGCAGCCTGCGCGTTGCCTTCTTTCTCGCGCACGCGGCTGAGGTCTAAGAGGAATTGCGGATTGGCGTCGCCGTAAGCTGCCGCCGCCTTCTCAAAGGCTTCAGCCGCGAGGCTCAGGCGGCCAAGCAGTTCATATTTCCGACCAAGATGATAATAAGCGATCGGGTAACGTGCGCCTTCGCGCTTCGTCACAATCGCCAGAGTCTCTGCCGCTTCGTCGTAACGCTTCAAGTCGCTTAAGACGAAACTCAGTTCCAGATTAGCAGGCGGGAAAAGACCATTGCTGCGCGAAAGCACGCGACGATAAAACGTCACGGCCTCTTCGTTGCGCCCACCTTCGCGCGCCGCACGCGCACGCTCTAACCATCCATACGTCTCACGATCAACTGTCAGCGAACGCAAAGACGAGTTGGCACGAGAGCCTGTGCCGGATTTTGCGCTTCCCCCTTTGCGAGCGTCTGCTTCAGAGTTCGCCTTCACCGTGACGGGCGCGCTAATTGTGCGGGGAGTTGTTGGATTGACGCTCGCATCAGTGCCATAGAGAATTTCGCGGCGCGCATCCATCAGTTCGGCGCTGGGCCCCCGCCGTGCGACGAAAGCGTCCAACACTTCAACACCGCGTTCGGGGCTGCCATCTTCGGCATAAGCGCGAGCCAACGCGATGGCAGCGTCCGCGTGGTCCGGCTGCACACTGAGCGCGCGACTCCATTCACGTATCGCCAGATCAGCCTCGCCGCGCGCACTGTAAACACGTCCCAAGTTATAGCTCGCCTCGCCGTAGCGGAAATTCTCAAGCCTGAGCGCATTGGCAAACTCACCTTGCGCTTCGTCCCAGCGTCCCTGTCTGAGGAACATGACGCCGAGATTATTGAGCGCGCGTGCGTAATTGCCGTGACGCTGCTTGATGGCTTTGCGATAAGCGTCAATCGCCGTGTCCGTGTCGCCCAGCCGCGCCAGCGCATTGCCGATGTTGTAGAAGCCTATGGGATCGAGCCGCTCGGCGCGCGACATCAAGCGCAACTCGTTAATGGCTTCGCTCTTTTTCCCAAGCGCGACAAGATAGTCAACGAGCAGGCGTTGCAGGCGCACGCGCTCGGCGTCCGTTTTCGCGGCTTCAATCTGACCACGCAACGTGGCAACACGGTCGCTTCCTGCGCCAGTTGCGAGCGCAGGATCGTCAACGCTGGCGCTTACCTCGCTTTTCACTGCCGCATCGCTTGCCGGGTTTGATGTCTCCACGGCGCGACGTGAACGCGTCTGCTCGATCGGCACTGCATCTCCGGCGTTCGCCTCGCTCGATGGCGTCTTTCCCGCCGCCTCGTTCTGCGCCTGCGCCGAAGACAAGCAGCAGGCGAGCATGAGAGTCAGGCTCACAGCAAAGCGCAGCCCAGCGCCGCGCACAAAACGCGCGCGAACTGTCGGGCGATTCGAGACCGGCATCTCAACTTGCATTTCTTCCTCCAAATAAATCGTGAATCGTAAATCGAAGAAACGTGCTTTTCACGATTTACGATTTACGATTCACGATTTACGTCTTTTTCAGTTCCGGTGCTTTGGGACGTGGGGCGTTGGGCGTGAAGCGGATGATCGTGCCGCCGAATCCGACGACCCAGCCATGATCGCGTCCGACGAAGCACAGGCGTTCGAGTGCGTGCGTCGTGCCGCTCGGCTCAATCGTCCAACGGCGGCCACCGTCTGTCGTGTGAATCAGCGTCCCCTGCGAGCCTGCGGCCCAGCCTTCAAACTCATCCAGAAATTTCACGTCGTAAAGGTCTGCCCCGACATTCGACGTTTGCTGGCCCCAGGTTCGCCCGCCGTCTCGCGTCACGAAGACGCGCCCTTCTGCGCCGACGGCCCAACCGCGCCGGTTGTCAACGAAGCTGGCGGAGGTAAAGCGCACGCGAAGCGCCCCTGCGGCGTTACCACCGGCAGCAGGTGCGAGGCCGACGAGCGTGCCTGCGCGCCATGTCTCGCCGCCGTCCGCTGTCTGCAACAGGGTTGCGCCTGCGCCGACTAACCAGCCCTGCTCGCTATTGAGAAACCAGCCGCCGAGAAGAAGATTTTGTGTCGGGACGCGCTGCCGCTCCCAATTCGCGCCCCCGTCGCGCGTCGTGTAAAGCACGCCCTCTTCACCGAAAGTCCAGCCGCGCCCGTTATCCGTGAAGAGCGCACGCACAAGGCGCGCATCCACATCCTTACCAATGACGTTGACCTTCTGCCACGTCGCGCCGCCGTCCGCTGTTCGCAATAGGTATGTGCGCGGCTCATCCTTTGTCTTAAGGTCGTAGATGCTTCTTTCGCAAACCAGCCAGCCGTTCTGCTCATCCGAAAAGTAAACGTCACGTAAAGCGTCTTCAGTGGGACGAGGGCGAACGCGCCAGACATCTCCCCCATCTTCAGTTGCCAGAAGAACGCCGCGCCCACCGACAGCCCATCCCTTATTCTCATCAAGAAAATAGACGGCGTGCAGCCACGCGAGCGACCCTGAGCGTTGCCGCACCCAAGCGCCCGCAGCGTGTGCAGTGGTCAGTGGACAGTGGTCAGCGGCCAGTAAAAACCCGGAAATGATAAGCAGCGGCGAGCAGACAGCGGACAGAAAACGGTGACGACGCAGCACGCGCCGCCAACTGACCACTGACCACTGGCCGCTGACCACTGTTTTCACGAGTGCCCACCGCGTGCGACGCGCTCCGTCGCTTCAGGTGCGACAGCGGCGCGGCGCGTGGCCGAGAGATGGCGGAGCATGACGAGAACGGGCGTCATGTCGCGTCCCAGCGTGAACGCCTGCTGCGCTGCGGTGGTGATGGATTGAACGGGTTCGGGCGCGACGGCGGTTTCTTCGGCGCACTGCGCGCAGACGTTGTTGCCGTAGAGTTTTTTCAGAAGATGATGAGCGTCGTCTTTGCCCAGCACGGAGAGAACATCGCCGGGCGGCAATTTCAAGCCGTCGGCTAAGCGGAGCGCGCTCTCAAGATTGACGGTCGTAATGACGGAGGATTGCAGTTTGGAGAGCAAGCCCTGATCGAAACCCGTCTGCCGACAGAAATCAATCTGCTTGAGGCCGAGTTGCTGTAGCCTCTCGGTGATAAATCTAGCCAGCGGCGTTGCCGGATGCATAGAGAGTTTCCCCATCACGGTTTACCTTTCGGTCGTAAATCGTGAATCGTAAATCGTAAATAGACGAACGGTCTTTTCCACGACTTACGATTCACGATTCACGATTCACGATTTAGAATCCTCCGGTGAAGACGCGCCAGATGCTGAGCGCCGGAAGCATATCCATGACTTGCTTAAAGGTCTTCAAACGATTGCCGGGCACGACGACCTGATCGCCGGGCACGAGAAAGGCCATCTCTTTGGCTCGCCCTCTTTCGATATCCTTGACGTTGACGAAAATCGGTTGATAGTTGCCGTCGGGCTTCTGGCGCAGGATGACGACCTTCGATTTGTTGCCCGTGTCGAGCACGCCGCCTGCCATCGCCAGCGCCTCCGTGATGCTGTACCGGCGCGTCATCGTTCTCACGCCCGGCTGCGCCACGTCTCCAACCACAGAGAAGATGGCCGAGACAGCCTTATCGAGCGAGACCGTAACTTTCGGATCAATGATGTACTCGTCGAGCCGCTTGGTAATCTCTTCCTGAAGTTGCTGCGTGGTCTTGCCCGCGACATGAATGCCTTCGGGTATCAGGTAGTAAGAGATACGACCGTCGGGCGGCACGACGATGCCCGATTTTGAATAACGTTCCTGATTGAAGACCGAGATGGAGATGACATCTTCCGGGCCGAGGCGAAAGGTCGTCAGAAAATTGTTGTAGTAAGGCAGCACGGCTGCTTCGGCTTCGGAGTTTGATTCGCGTCGTCCGGCCTGCACTTCCGGGGTAACATCCGAGGGCAGCTTGTTCGTGTCGTCCGGCTCAAGGCGCTCGCCCGCCTGAGAAGATGGTGATGTCGCGGGCGTGCCCTTTTGCTGCTGCTGCTTCTCCTTTTTCGTCTTCGCATCCTGCCCGAAGATTTTACCGAGCAGGCCGCCGCGCTTCTCTTTCTCTTGCTGTTGTGCGTTTTGCGCGAAGAGCGGAGCGGTGGGCGCAAGTGTGCTGAGCGCGAGCATGAGCGCGATTACTTTAAGCATTGATTTCATCTTCATCTTCTTCAAACCTCCAAAATCTAAACGCGGAACGTTGAACGCTGAATTAAAGACCCTTGATTTTCAGTTCATCCTTCATCGTTCCTACTTCATCCTTTTCCTTACCGGGCGCCGCGACTAAAGAGAATCGTCTTGACGGTCTCAAAGAGAATCGCCGCGTCGAGCGCGAGGCTCTGATTCTTGATGTAGTAAAGATCGTATTGCAGCTTTTGCCGCGCGTCCTCAATCGAAGAGCCATACGGGTACTTGATCTGCGCCCAACCGGTCAGGCCCGGCGCAATCAGGTGTCGTTGCTCGTAGTAGGGAATCTCCTCGGCGAGTTGCGAGACAAAATGCGGGCGTTCGGGTCTTGGGCCCACAAAATTCATCTCACCCTTCAGGATGTTCCAGAACTGCGGTATCTCGTCCACGCGAATTTTACGGATGATGCGCCCGACTCTCGTCACGCGATCATCAGATGAGCGCGCCCAAACGGGTCCGTCCTTCTCGGCATCCGTCCGCATCGAACGAAACTTCATCACCATGAACGTGCGCCCGTTGCGCCCCACGCGCTCCTGCCTGTAAAGCACAGGCCCACGCGATTCGAGCTTGATGAGAATCATTGTGATGATGGCGATGGGAAGCGACAGGATTGCACCGATGAAAGCGACGCTGCGATGTAGAAAGATGCGCGTCACGGCATTGAAACGCGCCTGACGCTTGCGCCCTGAAAAGATGAGCCAACTGGGACGCACCATGTCCAGATGCACTCTGCCCGTTACCCGTTCATAAAATGACGCGCCCTCTTCGATGGTGACGTTGCCCGAAAGACTGAGATGCAGAAGCTGGTCTGTGGGAAACTGCCCACGTCGCTCGCCCATCGCGACGACGATACGGTCAATGTTCTCGCGCCGAACGATTTGGTCTAGCTCCGAACTCATCCCGATGACGCGCGGGTTAATCAAACTCTTGCCCAGCAGTTCCGGGTCGTTGTCGGCAAAGCCGACGATGCGAAAGCCCGCGTCGGGTCTGTCCAGAGTTTCGCGCGCCAACTCTACCGCCAGCGGGCCTGAGCCGACGATGAGAATACGCTCACCGATTTGCGGGTGTCCCAGAAACCAGTGAATCATGAGCCGCCACGACATCATCACAAAGAGCGCGAGCGGCAACGCAATCAAAGAGACGCCGCGCCCGATCATCAGGTGCGGAAAGACGTAGAAGCTAATCGCCAACGCGATCCACGCCAACCCCATCGCCTGAACCAATCTGAGGGCAAGCTCGCGCCGGTCGTGCATGGTAACGAAGTCGTAGAGGTCGTAAAGATAAAAGGCGCTCAGGCAGAAAAAGGTCGCCAGTGCAGCTTTGTAAAACCCGTGACGCTCAAGAAATTCATACTCGGCATCAACCGCGCCCAGACGCAGATACACAGCCACAACCAGCCCGCCGAAGAGCAAACCAGCTTCGGCCAGCAGCAGCAGGACAGTGCGTGCGTTGAGACGGCGGGTCTTCAAGTGGCGGCGACGACCTCCCCTTCTTCTTTCATCGCGGCTTGAGCTTTCGGCGGCGTGGCCGCTTTGTCCTCGCGCCGGTTGTAACGCCGCTGGTAGTAGTAACTGCTTTCATCCAACTGCTCGTCCGTGCGGTTCAGGACGACGCCGAGCATTCGCTCGCGCGGGAGTTGTTCGATGATGCGGTCAAGCGTCCCGTAGCGAGTCTTGCCGGAGCGCACGACCAGCAGCGCCCCATCGGCTTTGTTAATCAGAACGTTTGCGTCCGTGAAGATGCCAAGCGGCGGCGCGTCAATCACGATGTAGTCGAACATGCGACGCAGGTCAGCGAGGATGCGCCCGAACTTTGGCCCTGAGAGAAGCTCTGCCACGTCGTCGCGCGCCATGCCGCCGGGAAGCAAGTGAAGCCCGGCAGGCTCAAGCCTGATGATGGCTTCCTCTAAAGTAGCTTCGCCCGACAAGACTTCGGAGAGTCCGACGGGAGCGTCAATGCCCAGATAGTCGGACGCGCAGGGGTGGCGCAAATCGCTGTCAATGATGATGGCGCGCACGCCGTCCGTCTGCGCGAGCAGCCACGAGAGATTGAGCGCCGTCAAGGTCTTGCCTTCGGCCACGCCCGCGCTGGTGACGACGAAAGCCTGCATCTTTTTACGTTCACCTGCTTGCAGGATGCGCGTGCGGAGTGAGCGAAACTGCTCGCAATAGGCAGAGCGCGGTTGCGTGACCGCAATCAGGTGAGGTTCGACGCGCGCTGCGGAGATGTCTATTGAGACAAAATCCGCAGCGTGCGTCGCCCCGGCAGCGTCCAAAGTTGCCCCAGCAGCACGCGAAGCTGTAACGCCGGAGAGTGCCGACCCGGCGCGTTCCTCGGTGTGCGCAGTGGACGCTGAATCGTGCGCCAGCCTTTCGTTGAAGAGCGGCGAGCTGTCCCAGGGATGCTCGTCGCCGTTCTTCGCAGGAGATGGAACAGCCGCCAGATCGTGCCCGGCGCTGGTCCCGTTGCGGCGCTTCTGATTCTCTGATTTCTTGTTGCTTTCGCCGCTCGTTTTGGCGGCTCCCGAACGCTTGAGTGCGTCGTAAACTCTACCCATTATCTTTCTCCCATCAGGCCGGAGCGACGAAACGCCGCGCCCACCTCGTCAACTTCGGGTGTGGTCCCCTTGTTCGATTCCTCACGCATCGCCAGAGGGGATGCGCCTTCCGCTTGTGAATGAGCGCCTGTCCCGGCAGCCCATAGTTCGGCGCGACCGGCGGCTGTGAAAATTCGCGCCGGAGCTTCTCGCTCCTCGCCTGACTGACTCCCGCGCTCGCCCTTCGGCAGCATGTCAAAGGTGTCCGCGACCTCTTCGATAATCGAGCGTCCGATGGTCTCTTCGCCCGCGCTGAAGCCCGTCAGCAGAGAGTTGTCGCAAAGATTATTGATCTGACGCGGGATGCCTTCGGAGCAGCGGAAGATGTAATCCACCGCGCCGGGCGAGAAGATGTCCGTGCGCTCCGCCCCCGCGACCAAAAGACGCGAAGCGATGTAACGCTCCGTCTCTTCGACGTTCGGCAGAGGCTTAATCTCGCAACGCAGGGCGACGCGCTGCTTGAGTTGGCGCAAATCTGGGTTGTTGAGTACGTCGCGGAGTTCCGGCTGACCTGTCAGGATAATCTGCAACTGCTTGGCCGTGTCGGATTCAAAGTTTGAGAGCAGCCGTATCTCTTCAAGCACGTAGGGCGACAACCCCTGAGCTTCGTCAATGATGAGGACGGTGCGTAAGCCTCTCGAATGGCGCGACTCCAAAGTCTTGCCAAGCGCGATGAGAAGCTCGGATTTCGTCTCCCACTCCTTCACGTCAAAGAGCGTGGTGATGTGCTGATAAAACTCCGGCACGGTCAAGCGCGGGTTGAAGACGTAGGCGACGAGCACCGTGCGATCAAGCCGCTGCATCATCCAGCGCAGAATGGTCGTCTTGCCTGTGCCGACCTCGCCAGCGACGACGACCAGACCCTTGCCGCTCTCGATGCCGTAATGCAAGTTCGCCATCACCTCCGTGTGCGACGGAGTGAAATAGATGAAGCGCGGATCAGGCGTCAGCGCAAAGGGCAACTCTTTCAGGCCGTAGAATTCTCTGTACACTCTCAAGCTCCTAAAAGCAGTGGTCAGTGGTCAGTAGTCGGTGGTCAGTAAGAACAAGCGATAGGCAGCATTAGTGGTTTTTCTTTTAACTGACCACTGGCCACCGACCACTGACCACTGTTTACACAAATCGATCGAAGAAGTGCGACTCCTTCAAGACGTAGGCGAGCGCCGGGATGCTAACGATTGTCATAACGATTCCGACGGCGAGGAACGCCAGACGGCGACGCGGAATCCTGCGCGCCTCCTGCGGCGTCAAAAGTTCCGGCACGGAGACGAGCACGGGCAGACCCGTGTAATGCTCGGCATCGCTCGTCGTCTGAATGGTCAGCAGGCGCGGCACTTCAAACGCGGCGGCGAGAGCCAGACCAAAGCCGAGGCCCAGCATCAAGCCCATGAGAATCAGCATCGGGCGCTTGGGCGCGACCGGGTACTCGGGCAAGTTCGCCGAGTCAACTACGGCGATTGACTGCCCCTGCTGGCTGGAGGTGATTTCCGAAATCGTGTTGACTTTCTGCTGTTCTTCACTCTGCTTGTTATAAGCCTCCTGCTTGCCTTGATACTCGCGGTCGAGGGTTTCGAGTCCGACCTGTACGCCGGGGATGGCGTTGATCCGCTGCTGGATTGAAGCGATCCCGGCGTTCGTGTCGTTGAGCATCTTCTGCTGCCGCGCGACCTCGCCTTTGGCGTATTCGAGGTTGTACTTCACTTCGTTGAGGCGCGGGTCTATCTGCGCCTCATACCGTTTTCTCTTCTCTTCCGCTCTGGTTTTGCCATCGGCGATGGCACGCTCCATCTGACTCCGAACTGCATCCAGCTCTTCTTTCTTTTTAATCACGTCCGGGTTCGCAGGCTTGAGCGTCGTCAGCATGTTTCGCAACTCGGCGTTGAGGGCGTCTTCGCGCTGAGTAAGCTGAACGTATTCGGGCGCTTTCTTCGGGTCGTTGCCCTCATCGATGATGTTATCAATTTCCTGCTGACGCTGTTTTTGCAGATCGCCGAGCCGCTGGCTCAAAGTGTTCTGCTGGTCGCGCAGCCGCCCGATGTCCGTGATGAGAGCTTTCTGGTTCTCGTACAATCCGGTTAACTGGATGCCGAGCGACTCGCCTCCCATCGGCAGGTTGGCGAGGTTCTGCTTCATGAACTCAAGCCGCCGCTGCGCTATCGCGTCCAACTCCTCTTTAAGCTGCGCTCTCTTGCGCTCGAAGAACTCTTTCGTTTGCGTGTTGATGTTGGCGCTGTTTTCCGTTTGCGCGTTGATGTACTTGCTCGCCAGTTCGGCAGTGACCGCCTGCGTGGTGCGCGGGTCGCGTCCCCTGTAGGAGATGATGAAGCCGTTGGTGATCTCGTTGCGGCTGGTGTTGAGTTCGACCTTGATGTCCTTACGCATGTACACGACGATGTCTTCCATTGACTCGCCGCCTCTGCGCTCAAGCTCATAGAGCTTGTATTTTTCGATGAGTGGAAGGAGCGAAGATCGGCTCGTGACGACCTGACTGATGGCCGTGAGTTGGCGCGTCAGCATGTCTTCGGACATGTTCGGCACGACCGCCTCAGGAATCGTTGACGGCTTGACGACAATCAGCGTGTTTGATTGATAGACGTTAGGCAGGCGAAGGACGACCCATGTGACAGCGGACGCAATCGCGATGGCCGGAAGGATAATCAGCCACTTGCGCTTCCAGATGATGCGGGCGTATTCGCCCGGTGTTCTCTGTCGAAACTGGACACTCATGTTCGGCACTCCTCGTTCTCTGAAAAACCCTTTGACGCTTCGCGTGTGCCAAATCTCGCCGGGCAAGGGCGAGTCTTGTGGCGCGAGCGCCGGGGTAAAAACCTTTTAAGTCTAAAGCGTCGCCAGTGTGCGGCGCGCTTCTTCGGCGTTGGCGAAATTCTGTTGCTTCTCGCCCAACCGCAGAGCCTCTTCGAGTTCGCGCCGCGCGGCCACCTTGTCGCCTTTGCCCGCGAGCGCCATTCCTAAGTGGAAACGATAACCGGCGCTGTCACCGGCTTTCGCTACGACCTTTTGCAACTGTTCAACCGCCGGGCCGTGCAAACCCTTCTTGTAATAGACCCAGCCCAGGGTGTCTGCGAATCCCGGCACGTCCGGGTAGCGCTGAACCACGCCCTGCGCCAGAGCGACTGCCTCGTCCAGATTTCCCTTGCCATGAACGGCGTAAGCCCAGGCCAGATTGTTGGCGGCAATCGCCGAGTTCGGGTCGAGCTGGACTGCTTTACGGTAATTCTCAATCGCGGCGTCCGTGTTCTGCCGACTGTCTTCAAGCATCCCGATCAAGGTGTAGGTGACGGCATCGTCGGGACGGCGCTCGATTATCTTGCGATACTCGGTGATGGCGCGTTCCTGCTGTTTCGTGTTGACGAAGACGTTGGCGAGGCCGAAGTATGCTGCCAGATAATTGGGGTCGAGTTCGATAGCGCGCTTGAACTCTCTCTCCGCACCTTCGGCAGCGACCCGCATGTCCGGCTCAAAACCGTAGACCAGCGCCTTCAGGTAATGCAGTTGCGGACTATCGGGTCGCACGCCGAGCGCCTGATCAATGCGCCCATGCGCCAAATCTAATCTGTTCTGCTTTGAATAGACGTTATTGACGAGACCATTTAGCGCATCGAAATCCGTGCTGTCAATTGCCAGCGCACGCTCGTAAAGCGCCGTCGCTTCATCCAGCTTGCTCTCGGCCAGCGCCGCCAGCGCGAGGTTGCTGTAAGAAGAAGGAGAGTTGGGCGCAAGGTCGCGCGCTGCTGTCAAATCTTCGCGCCCCTGTTTGATTTTGCCCAACTGCAACTGTGCAATGCCGCGCGCCATGAGAGTTTTCGCGCGTAGCTCTGTCAGCATCTGCGGCGAGTTTTCCGCGCTCGGCGCTTCCTTAGCCAACCGCTCCGCCAACTCGTTGGCCATCGTGATGGCAGCCGCAGGGTCTTTCGACGCCAGATTGATCTGCACCTGCATCAGCTTGGCCGCGAGATAGTCCGGGTAATACCGGGCGAGGTCTCCGGCGAAGACGCGTGCCTGTTCAACTTTTCCGGCGCGCAAATTCGCGTCGGCCATGAAGTAGAGACCGGCGCGCGAGTTGGGTTCCTGTTTCAAAACTTCCTTGAGGTCTTCAATAGCCCCTCTCGAATCGCCGCCCTGAAGGCGTATGCGCGAGCGTAAAAGCAGCGCCTGCATATCGCGCGAATTTGCCTTCAAGACTGTTTCGACCTGATCGCTGGCTCCCTTCATGTCGCCGCGCTGAAGCATAATCTCGCTCAAGCGATAGCGGCCACGCGGATAGTCGGAAGACCTGGCAACGATGTCCTGATAGATAGCGACCGCCTCGTCGTAGCGTCCGACGGACGAATAGAAGTCCGCGAGGATGGCGCGACCGTCGGGCTTATCCTTGTCTAATTCGGCGAGCGCCTTGTAAGCCTCTTCGGCTTTATCGTATTGCTTGTTGACGAGATAGAAGCTGGCGAGGACAAAACGCGCATCATGATTTGCAGGCTCGACTTCGACGGCGCGACGAAACTCACTTTCGGCTTGCTCACCGCGTCCCGCCTGCACGAGAAACTTGCCGTAGTCGCTGTGCGCCAGCGCAGAATTTTCGTTGATGGAAATGGCCTGACGGAATATCTCTTCGGCCTTCGCCTTGTCGTCTATGCGGACGTAATACTTGGCGAGCGCAAGCGTTGACTCGACGCGCTTCGGGTCAATCTCGATGGCGCGCTTGAGTTCGGCCAGAGCTTCCGTGCGCTTGTCCTGCGCGAAGAGAACATCTGCCATCAGGATGTGGCCGCCAATGTGATTCGCATCCTTTTGAAGAACCTCTTTGGCGAGCCGTTCGGCTTCGGCAACCAGTTCCTGACTCTTACGGATAGCGTTAGCGCCGACATAATAAGTGCCGAGCTTGACCCGCGCCTCCAGATTATTTTTGTCGAGGTCAACCGCCTGCTTTAGCTCCTCAATCATTTCGGCCCAGCGTTGCAGACCTTCAAAAGCCTGCGCGAGTCCCCAGTGGGCGGCGGCGTAGTGGGAGTCAAGCTGGATGGCGTTGCGAAATTCGATGGAGGCTTCCTGGTACTTCTTGTCTTTGAGGAAGGCTTCGCCGCGCTGGAGGTGTTGGGCCTTTGTGGCTTCGGCATTCTTACAGCCGGAGAGTCCGAGCGTCAGACTGAGAATCGTGACAAGAAAGGCTACGACGTAGCGTTGGCGGGCGCACTCTTTTCGGTTCATCTTTCCCTGAAACTCCATACGCGACCTATTGATCTTCGGCGGAAAACCGGAGCAAACCTGTTTTCCGAAAAGCTTTGCAAGCCGCGCTTTTGAAAGCTCCCTGCGGTCAACCGGACGGACACGGCGGGCAATGCCACGCACATCCGGCTAACCGCTGGAGCAAATTAGCTACAAATGTCAAAAAAACTGGCTCTATCACCACATTACGAGGGGAAACACCCTTAGGAAACAGCCAATCGCCCCCCGCTTCCCGAAATATGTATGAATTCTACATAAGTTAGAACAGACAGTCTTGTCTATCGTAGGACAGGCATTCCTGCCTGTCATTGAGCGCGGAGAGCGCGAATGCATTGTTAGCAAACATCAGGAGCGTGCTGTTCGCACGCTCCGACAGGCAGGAATGCCTGTCCCACGTCTTCAATCGGGGACGAACGCTGGCAGTGCCGGGGCAATCTGCGCGGCGAGGTCTGTGGCAGCTTTCAGCGTGGCTTCCTCCGATTGGCCGATGGGTATCATCACGCGCACCATCGAGCCGTCGGAGCGGCGGCGACGAACGCTGTCAATCACGGTGTAAATCTTCCCCCAATACTCGCTCGCAATTTTTCGCCCGCGCCCCTGATACCAGTAGATGAGCAATTGCTTGTTGTCGCCATTCTGGACGATGTAGCGATTGGCTTCAAAGGCTGGCTCGCCGTTGGCGGGCGTAATCGTGACGGACGCCGCTTCGCCCATCTCCCAGCCCGAACCGGGCAGGCAGTTGAGCGGGCTGTGATAGGTTGCGCCCGTGCGCTGCGAGGCGTAGTAGCCGACGTAGAACGAAGCGGTACGGCCATCCGGCAGCGCGTAGTTGCGCGAAAGATAATCGTCCGCGCGCAGGACGCTTTCCGTCTGCTGGTCAAATCGCTGATCCGCTCCGACCTGACGCCAGGAGCCAACCTGTGACGGCATCTCGCTCAAAAGGCGTCTGGAGACTTTGGCTTCACCGACCCACTGCCAGAGGTTGATGATAACTCCGCCCAGAAGAAGCACGGCGAGCAACAAGCCAAAGCGCGAGGAATCTTTCAATTTCAAACTCATTTTGGCTTACTCCACTCCTTTCGCCGGAATCACATTGAGCGGCGCGCTGCCTGTGGCGGTCGTCGCCGTCGGCTCAGGCTTCGCAAGCTGAGCTTCCTGCACCGCAGCTTTACTCCTCCCGCCGCCGCCGTCTCCCTTGCCACGCCTTCCGATGCGGTCGAGCAACCAGCCGACAGCGAACAGGAGCAGGAAGGCGACGATGTAAACAACCCAGCCGGAGAAGGAATGAAAGAACCCGTCAGCCACCTGCGTGCCGTAGTAATGCGCCAGCACGCCCGTGCCGCTGACGCGCAGAGCATTGGTCAGGATGGCTATCGGGACAGCCGCAACCACCAGAATAACAGACCGCCAGAACCCGTAGCTCTTAACTCTCTGTAAAAGACTGCCCCCGTCACCGTCATTGTCGCGCGGGCGCGTGAAATAAGCGAAGACGACAGCCAGCGTCACGAGCGTCATCAGCGAACGAATGCCGCTGCAAGCCTCTACGACCTCAAGCTTCTTCGTCTCGCGCGCACCCTTCGGCATCAACTCAATGACGTTGCCCTGCCTCAGGACCGGAATATCAAAGAGCCGCATCGTCCAGACGGCGCAGCGCGAGGCGAAGAGTTGGAGCGGGAAAGCGATCTTGTTGAAGATAATTGCCGGAATCGGAATCGCTAAGATGAGCAAACCGAGTGGTACAAGCAGGAGACGCAGCAGTCGCCAGCCCCAGAAGTAAATCACTATGCCTGCCAGCATCAAGACCAGCGACATGCGCTGGACATAAAGCTCCGCGCCAGCCGTCCCAATCCACAGGCAAATCATGGCGAAGACCACAATCAGCCCGCCCCAAAGGAGCGATGGACGCGTCGTTTCACGTTCGAGGCGGTCGCGGTCGGCCCACAGGATATAGCCGATGATGAGCGGAATCAGCAGGCCGTGTGAATAGTTTTCATCCGTCCACCAATCGTGGCCGAGCGACTTCAGCACGCTGAAGTAAACGAAGGCGAGCGCGACGGCGATTAACGCAGGTTTCCAAACGTTGCGGGGGATAGGGACACTCATGCTTGCTTTCCGTGGGAAGCGCTTTTGAACGAAGAGGGCAATTCTCCGAGATAAAAGCGAATCGGTTGTGGCGTAGCGTGCGCGGGCGGCCAGGCCGCATCCGGCGCGTAATTAAGAGCTTACCTCAAAGAGCGCCCCGTAAACAATCAATTTGTTCGCCGCGACGCAAGAATTTTATATGCTCAATCGGCCTGTTGTTCCCTCTAAACCTGAGATTTTGAGTTTTCTTTTCCGTTCTCCAGGCTAATCATAGCTGTCGCAGCGGTCGACGGGCGGGTCAAGTGAGAGGAGCGACCGGCGCAATCAGCAACCGTGAACATTGAACCGGGACACAATCAGACGGGGAATTGAGCACCCGCCATAGCGCAATGATGAAAGAACTGCTGTCGAGGCGTCGGTTTGGATGGGTTGTTGTTAGACTCGGCTTTGCGTGAACTACTTGCCTTCGGCTTATGGTTCAAAGTTGGCCGGTATAGTTGTCATGTATAGATTATTTTGTCTCGCATCAAGCTTTGATGCTGACGAGAAAAGCATACTGAATTAATTGGTACTGTCAATGTCAATGTTAGTCAGCCAGCCGATGACAGCCTCGTCTCGTTTACCGTTTTCAGTTACAAATATATCGCTACAGCCTGGTGTGGCCAGCATCGCGCTTTTTGCCTCAGCGAGGGTGCATTGGTGGTTGATGACGACGAAGGTGTTCTCAAACATCTGTTTCATCTCCGGCTCGGCGAGCAAGTCGGCGAGTGTGAAATCTTCCGGATTCTTGCCTGACTTTCCCCAGACGTTCTCCGCCACGAACTTATCGATCATGCTGCGATGGACGATGTACAGGGGACGCTTTTCACCGTTGAGGACGGGCACGCGATTAAGCCCGCTCTGATTGAGTTCGCCAACCAACTCTTTGAGCTTGATAGAGTCGGGCGTGTTCTTTCCCAGATTCTTGTAAAAGAATTTATCTGTCGGAAGCATCCGCGATGTCGCGAGCACCGCCTTTGGGTCCGACAGGTTGTAAAAGTAGAGATCGAAGTTCACGCTCTTGCCGAAGGGGATACGCCTGACGCGGCTCAGAACAGGGGTATATTCGGACTCACTCCCGACCGCTTTCATGGGGTTTCGCAAAATAACGGGGAATTCCATCCGCGCACCCACTCTGATCTGCTCGCAACAGGAGTCGAACCACGTCGCATCCACCGTCGGGAAGTTTTCCTTCCAATGTTTTAATAGCTCTTTGAATCCAAGTTTGTCTGGAAGGCTGCCCAGCCCGAACAATTGCGCGGCTCGCGCGTCGCTCTTAACCACGATGGCGTGCTCTTTCACAATTTCCTGTGACAACTTCATTCGTTCAGCCCGGTTCGCCCCTTCCAGATTCTCAAGTTTCACGACTTCAGATTGCGGGAGTTCGATGCGCAGGAACGGCCAGGCGGGCCACTCGTTGACCTGATCGGAACAATCAGGAAGTGTTTTTTTGAGGTTACCAAATAACTCTGCGGCAGCCGTTTCCAGCGTTTCCTGTACCATGTTAGGGGCCAGCGCCTGCCCGTGGCTTGGGAGAAAACTCGGATCGGTTAGAAGTTGCTTTGTGAACTGTTGGATGTGCTCCGTCTTACGGACATCCACCCGCATGTCGGACGCGAATGGTGTCGGCACATCGTTTCCGCACTGGAATACTATCATGCGTGTGTCGGGGCTTCCCGAGTCAGAGGCGACGCCGCATTCCCACAGGCAATAAGACCAATCCTGATCGGCCGAGGTGTAAACGAATATCAGCACGTCTGAATTCCACAATTTATTCATTAACTCTGTATTTAAGCCCGGCCCGAAGCGCGGCCCGTCGAACTTCCAATTAGACGATAAGAAAATATCTACGTCCCCCCGGCTTCTATCTCTAATGAAGTTGGCGATGACTGTGGCGATCTCGCTGTCAGAAGTTTTGTGGCTAATAAAGATGAGGGGCTTATCCATGTTTATTCCTCTCTGTGGTGGTGGTGAGAGCGGCGGCCAGATTTAAGCGGCCTTGCCTGCCGGATAATAATTTACGCTGATGAGACCGGAGTCCAAACGAGAACCGAGGCGTGAAGCAAGCAGATAATGCCAAGTTCACCAGATAAAAGCAAATCCTGCCAACACCCTATTACTGCCTTTACCAGTCAGGTCTTTCTGATGCTGACTTTGGCGCACCACCCAGCAGCTACTTTGTATCAGCCCGGCGGACATACACTCTTTGCAAAAGGCGCGGGGCAATTCGCAAAAGCAGGAGCGCGGCGCTTAGCTTCAAGCTTCGTCTGGTTGCGTTCGCTCTCAGGAAGGCTTCTCGTGCTTCCGCAAATTCGCCCTTTGACAGATGCAGTTTGCCGGTTTCAAGTTCGAGGTTCGTCCCAATAGCGGCCATCGCCTTTGAAACTTCTTCACGCTCACGAGGCGTCAGGTCATAGCTGCTCTCAATTTTTCCCAGCACCCGCAACTCTCTCTTGATTTGATTGAGCGCATCACCCGACAAACTGTTTTCGTGATACCTGTAGCGCAGCAGCACCTTGCGTTGATAAGAGGCGCGCGCCCCCTTTCTGACCAATCGCACCCATAGCTCAAAGTCCTGAGAGTTGCGAAGCTGCTCATCGAACATGCCGACTTCTAAAATTAGTTGCGTGCGCGCGACCACGCCCGACGTGATGACGTTGCACTGGCCGTTGACTAAACTCTCGAATGTGACCTCGCCGTTTGACGGCGCAATCTGCATAAAGGTGCGACCGGCCAAAGGCGATTGCCCGAAGAGCAGAGCGTCCGCGTAAACAAAATCGTACTCGCCCTCCCTGATAAATTTGATTTGCTCGCTCAAATAATCCGGCAGCCATAAATCGTCTGCATCGAGAAAGGCTACGAACTCTCCGCGCGCTTGTCTCAACCCCGCGTTGCGCGCCGCGCCAGCCCCGCGATTCTCCTGCTTGAGATAGATGAGGCGATTCAGATAAGGCTCAAGCGCCTGCTCCAACTCTTTCGTATCAGGCGAGCCGTCGTTGACGACGATCACCTCGTATCGAGCGAAAGTTTGAGCAAAGATGGAATCAAGCGTTTCCGAGATGTACGGCGCGACGTTGTAGGCGGGAATCACGACGCTGACAACCGGCGGCGAGGCTAGCGGCGCGGAGTTTTCAGTTACCGTTTTCTGCTGGGGCATAATTTGATTCAAACGCGCTCTTCATTAAGACGAGCTTTCTTCATCAGGGGAGAGCGTATTCGCCGTCAGACTTTTTCCAGTAGGTGTGAAAGATTCGCGCGGCTTCGATGATGTGCTCGTAGTCGCGCCAGCCCGTCGAATGAATCCACGTAGCCAGCCGCAGATTTCTTCTGCTCAGAATCTCTCCGGGGAAATCCGCCGCACGCAGAATCTCTGCCGCCTGCCGCATCAATCGTTGCTTTTGCGTCGCGCGCTCCGCCGCTTGATATTCTTTGGCCCACTGGTAAGCCAACCCTTCGGGTACGGGAAGCGGGCACGGCTCATGGTTCGGATATGCCTGCCAGGGGACAGAGGTCACAGACGGATGAAAATGCTTCAACCATTTAACATAAAACTTGTGCCTGAGACATAAGTCAATGGGAAGGGCGACGATTGCAGCAAGGAACGCGCTATCGAAGAACGGCAACTGAAATTCCAACCTGTGCAGATCAATATTCTCGAAGTGGCGCGCGAGCTTGCGGCGCTGGTCGTTGAGCATCAGGAAAAGATAGAAGCTGCGCGCCGGGTCTTCGGCGTGTAGCTCATCCAACTCCTCACGAATCCCTTTGTTGATAAGTCCTGCCAGATTAGAGAAGACTTTTGGCCGGAAGAGCTTTGAAGAAACATAGACATACTCTCGCTCGATGTAGGTTTCGATGGCTTCCTCAATCTGTCCGGCACGCATCAACTCCACAATCTTCTCGTTAATGTGCACATGACCGAGCGCGACGCTCCCGCCCTCGCCGCTCCAAACCAGCGCGGGGCGCTCCGCCGGATAACCCTTGCGATGCTTTGACGCATTCCAGACCTGAGCCATCAGCGAGGAATAATCGGGCACATGGTCGCCCGGCTCTTTCGGCACTTCTTCGTGAATGGCATCTACTTGCCGGGCGAAATCAAGCCCGAAGATTTGATCCTGTGTGTGCGGGCGGGCGAAGTTGAACGTATGCACGCGCGTCTGCTCCGAGTGCAGGGCGGCGACCACGCACCTTGAATCAAGTCCGCCGCTCAGGTAAGCGATTGTCGTGGTGTCTCGCCTGTTCCTCCGCGCTACCGCGATTTCAAAACGATGATAAAGCTCCGCCAGCAACTTCTCTTCCGGCTCGTCTGAAGGAGCGATGTTGTCCCAGCGCCAGTAATGTTGCCGTGAAATCTTCTGCTCTGTAACCTGGACTACTTCGGCGGCCTTGAGCGTGAAGATATTTGCGTATGGCGTCCGACTCCCAAGCGGTACACCGAGGCCGACTATTTCCGTCACCGCCCGGACATCCATCTTCTTCGGTATCTCGCCGAAGCCTTCGAGGATGCGAAGTGCGCTACTGAAGACAACGAAGCGGTCATCCATCCAGTAATAAATCGGACGAAGCCCCAGCTTGTCGGCAATCAGGCTGAGCGCGCCGCTGGCGGGCTGATAGTGCGCTGCACAGAAAACTCCTTGCGCTGTTTTCAACACATCCCAATCGGAGCGCTTACAGCCATCATGAATCAAAGCCGCGTCGTGTTCCCGGCTTTGCCATGCGCCTTCGCCGTCGAGATCGAGCAGCGGCTCGCCTGCCAGCACCGTCAGCGCGCCGCTTTCGTCCGCTTTGAAGCCCGGCTCGCCGTAAGCCCCGACATCAACCTTCACGATGCAGCTTCGCTCATCCCTGAACACATTGACCTCATCCGCCGGATTGCGCGAGATCAATCGCTTCAAAGCGTCGCAGGCAGAATCAGACACCACTTGATTCTGCTGACGACTGATGATTCCTGCTATTAACGTCATCTTCTGTAGGACAGACATTCCTGTCTGTCATTGAGCGCGGAGAGCGCGAATATTGTTTAGCTAATCTCAAGAGCGTGCTAAAGCCCGCTAGACAGACAGGAATGTCTGTCCTACTTAGTTGACCGAACCCCGCCTTATTGATGATACTTCGATTGCTGAAATCCTGTCTCTTCCGCAGAAGAAATTAATGAAGGGTCAACTCAATTTACAATTCAAGCGGGTCTCGGATTGGCCGCCGCTCGCGTGGTTAGCGCGTTGCGAGAGAAGCAGTCCGCTGATTACTGTTTTTCATGGAAGACGGGTAGAAACCAACGACATGGGGTTTTGCGAAGCCGTCTGGGCAGGCGATTATTCATCAGGCGATTTCGACCAGACGGACATCATCGCGGGCAGCGGCGGTCGGCTCAGAGAAGGTCAAATGACTTTCGTTTCGGCAGGCTCAACCGTTGATCGCTTAAACTCGATGGAAGCCGAAGATTACGTCTGGGTCTCCAATTCTCTCTCCTGTTTGTTAGCAACGCTCAAGGCCCGCGTTGACCCGACCTACTCAAGATACTACAGGGATTTGAAAAGCGTCATCGAGGGATTAGATAAATATAGGCGACATCTTAAGACCTCCATCGGCCCTGTTCAATTGACATATTTCAATAATCTCAAATGGGACGGCCACGCTCTCACCCTTCAAGCGAAGCCCGGAACGGGTCGTGACTTCTCCACCTTTTCTCGCTACCGCACCTTTCTTGAATCATCTACAAAATCGCTGGCCGAGAACATGACGGACAGCGGACGCGAGTTTCCCTACAAATTCTTAGGCACTCTTTCCTCCGGTTACGATTCGGCGACCGTTGCGACGCTCTGTCGGCCAACGGGCTGCACGGAGGTCATCTGCGTTGACCGGGCGCGCGGCGATGATGAAGATAGCGGAGAGCCGCTCGCTCCCTTGTTGAAGGTTAAGCCGCTCGTTATCAAGCGCGACGACTGGCGTGGCATGACGCTGCCCGAAGCGCCGTTCATCGCCGCTGACGGCAAAGGAGAGGACGTTTTTTTCAAGGGCGCGGAATCCTTTCTTGCCGGGCGCGTGTTGCTGACGGGTTTTCATGGCGACAAGGTGTGGGCCAGGCACCCGGAAGATTTGAGCGAGAACATTGTGCGCGGCGATCAATCGGGACTCGACTTGTCGGAGTATCGTTTGCAGGTCGGCTTTATCCATTGTCCCCTGACGTTCTGGGGAGTCAGGCAGATTAGAGACATCAACCGTATCAGCAACTCTGAAGAGATGAAGGCGTGGGACGTGCCCGGCGATTACAGCCGTCCCATTTGCCGCCGCATTGTCGAAGAAGCCGGTGTGCCGCGAGAGATGTTCGGCACGCGGAAGCGGGCGGCGTCCGTCTTGTTTAATACGTCCGACCAATTTCTCACTCCGCAATCTCTGGAAGATTATCTGAACTGGCTCGGCGCGAACCGGAAGGAATGGATCCGACGTGGCCGTCTCTTCCCAATCCACAATCAGATGCTGGACCGCTGGAAACAACTGGGGCGCGAGCAACTCTCGTCCACCTTCAGCGAGAAACCGCTGCTCTGGCGAATCTCTTCATGGGTAGACGAAACAAGCACTTCCTTGCGTCGTTACATCTTCCCGTGGGCGCTGGAACATAACCAAAAACTTTATCCAAGCCCTTTTTAGTAAAAAGGAGTTCATGCCTCACAGTTAATAGTAGGTCGGCTTTCTTCGCAACTCTTGCCGCCCAACGCGCGGATTAACCGGGCGCGGAAGAATCTGACCAAGTATCCGAGCCTTGCGGATGAAGGCAACGCTATTTCCGCTCCGGTTGTATGGGTTGTTCGGGGCGGCGTGACTGACACAAACTGCGTTACAAATACTTTTGTTCTCCCAGATTGCTTACAATAAAATACTTTCCACAGTCGATTCTTGACCCGCGTTACTCAGATATTTTGATATACAATCGCTCTAGCAAAGATTTTAACTCCAATAGCAAATTACCAATATCACCTTTATCTGCTTCTGCCAATAATCGTTTGTTTGTAACTTTCTTGTTATCCTTCTTTTTCTTATTTTTCTTTACGCCAATAGATGAGTTGGCTGCTACTCCTCTAATCTGGTCTGTTATTATTAAACTATTAGTTCTTTCTTCTGCATTTCCTTTAATCTTCAAAGCTGAAAAATTTCGCTTAGATTTTCCCATAAAGGGTTTCGAGCAACTAATGCCTTCCCTTACGAAAAGCAAGGGGGACTCTGCATGAGGGTCATTTAGAAGTTCTAAATGATTCACTGCCAACTCGAAAGATGTTTTAACTGATAACCCAGAGGCAAGCCGACTATAAAAAGATGCGGCAAGTATTGTTGCGGCCTTATCCCCGATCAACGTGCTTATTCCTATAGTGTAGTTAATGAACTGGCTAATCGCTGCTGCTGGCTGCTCCGTATAGCACGAATTCAGAAACACCAATTGTATGTTACCCTTTAAAGCACTGAATAATCCCGTTAAAGAATGCACACTGACTCCTCGCAATTTCTCCTCTTCGCAGCTCTTTTCTTGGAGAGAAAAGTCTGCCGCCCCTCCGCTCCGCGCTTCCAATGTTTGCGAGAAGAAGTTCGCCCGCGCGCCTGTGCTCGTCTGCGTCGCCGTGAGATGCGAGATCGCGCGCGAGCTGGCGATATCATCTCTTTCGAGCCAAATCCCCCCCTCTTTGCCCGAATGAGCACTAATATGAACGATATGAGGTCTGTATCTGAGCAGAGCATCCTGCAAGTCGGCAGGCCTGACAGCCCATTCTGAAATCAGATTGATCGAATTGCTACTGCCACTCATGCGAATGCTTTTGCTAATCTCATGCAGTTCCTCATCCTGACGTAACCTTGAAACATCTGTCGGATTAGCGGCGATAAACAGCAATTTAATCTTCTTGCTCACGGCACAAAATTATATCTCAAATATTCTGTAGCTGCATTTAAAGCAAGCACCGAATGTCCGAATTAACCGGGCGCGCATTCAATGTCATTACGGACAAGTCGACGATGAAATCCAAGCTAACTCGCGCTCCCGTTCAATGAGTTGTTGGGCGCGGCATTATATGCATAAGGCTGCCTTCGTTTTCTATCTGCTTCCGCTTAATTCTACCTTGTGCAAAAGCCGACAGTCATACCCATCCAGAGAATAGATCGACAGCGCATTCAACGTAAACGGTTCTCTTGGAACTGGCAGCGACAAAATTTCATCAACCAATTCTTGAGACGGATTATCGAACCTTACGATTGTGCAATGTGGCGTAAACGGGAAAGGACTTTCATTGAATTTTAATCCGGTAGAAACTATTTCACTTTGCAATTCGATGAATGGGTGTGGATCGTTCGGCTCATAGTAGAAGACACCAGTGTTTGGGAATGTGGTGACTCTGCGGAAAGCTGTTGTGAATGGCGCGAATTTGGCTGCCACCGAATCAATAAGCTCGAACGCAGCATCTATTTCTTGTTCTTTATGGAATGTTCCAATACCGGAAGAACCGATCACTGTTATTTCAACAGGCAGAATAGTCAGGGGCGAAGAAAATCGCTCACGGATGGATTTGACATGCTCCCAGATGAGTGGAGGCATGTCTAAAACAACGTATGTATTATATTCAAATCTCATGTGATACTAGCAAGCGCCCAACGCCGGAGTTGACCGGGTGCGGCGAACAACATTGGCGGAAGGATACTTTGTCTCGCTCGCCGCGCTCCGGTCCAACGACTGGTTAGGCGGCGACCTGCTGTAGCATCTACCTATTCCCAGTCCTTCTTGAGCAGCAATTCTTCAATCCTGTAGGCATGAAACATCTCGTGCGTCAGCAGATGTCGGAACATGATCCATACCGAATAATGACTGAATGCTTCATGCTCTGCCGTGCGCTGCCAGTCCTCCACCGATAGTTCCTTCAGCCTCTTGACCAGACTGGCTCGCTCTCTCACATACCGGTCGAGTGCTTCGTCTAAATCAATGTTAAGGAGCGCTCCCGATTCCACCTCTGGAGAATTAAGGATGGACCTTATAAAAGGCGCGGGAGCAGATAACATCAAGTCGAGGCGCGCGAGGAATGGCCCATCACTGCCGGAGAGATGACAAGCATGTTCATAAGCGGACCATTTCGTCGGGCTGGGCCGACGCTTCAGGTACTGGGGCGGCACCTCACGAATCAGGGGAATGATAATGCCAGGGGCATTTTCTAAGGCGGCTATTAAGGTTGTTGTATTGCTCATCAACTTCTCCTACGTTCATCTTAGCTTGTAAGCAGCCTAACGCTTATTAGACGTACTATTTTCCGCCTGTAAAGATGCCCATTTGGGCGCATTCTTTTTTATTCCTGCCAAACAGCCGCCTAATCAGTCGGATAGATGACTTTTACCGCCATCTACAGCAAAACTAAATATGTGTCAGGTGAGTCAACTTTATTTACGCCCTCTTATGTTCCTGCCTGCGCGGCAGAGCAGCGGAGACGCCCGTCAGCCAGCCTTCAAATTCGATGTCGGACAATCCTGAAACGTCCAGCAATCTGGGCAGCAGCAAAGAATTGGATTGCCGCGAAGCGAAGCCTGTGTCGCACGTCGTCGCGGAAGCGACGCCCGCCTCCTCAAGCCAGGGAAGAAAGGCTTCATCATAAACTCCGCTCGGATAACAGAAGTGCGAGATAGACGAAGCATTCGTCATGGCCTGTATGCTCTTCCGGTTGTCTTCAATCTCACGTAGAAACAGCGAGCGATTCAGAGGCGTGCGATGGCGATGCGTGTGGAGTTGAAAATCCACCCCGTCTGCGGCGAGAGTCTTGACCTCGTCGGGCGAGAGAATTTGCAGAAGACGCCTGGCGACGAGTGCGTCGTAATCTATCTTCAGTTGCTCTGCCACCGAAGCCATGAGCGAATCTTTTTCTTCCGCCGACAATTTATTCTCGCGGGCGAACCTTCGCAATGCACCCACAGCCATGTCACGCGCCGCCTCGTCCGCTAAATCTACCTGCAACGCCTCCCCTGTGATTCCTCTTAAATCAAGCCGCGCGTTTCTTCCCTTCCAGAGCAAATAAGAAGAGACGACATCGAACACGGGCTTGTTGTAGTGAGAATAAAAGGTCGTCAGGTAAACCGTCACGGGAAAGCTAAACTCCTGAAGGATGGGATGCGCCTCTTTGTAAAAATCGTAGTTGCCATCGTCAAAGGTCAGCGCCACGCACCTGTCAGGCAAGTCACCCGCATAGAGACGCTCTATAGCTTCCGCGAGAGGCAGCACCGTACAGCTTGAATCTTTGAGCAACTGCATTCTACGCCTGAAGAGATCGGCCTTCATGTAGAGCGAGCCGTCCCACTCGTGCTCGTCGTCCAGGGAGATGCCGTGATAGGCGAGAATCAGAAGTCGCTCTCTGCGCCAACGGCTATTTCTCACAACTGAAAAGAGTCCAGATGTTTTGAGGGAATTGAGTGCTGCTCGCTTGAACCTTTTGAGCATCATGATCTGTTAGATATCTTGAATGATGGCTTTTGTCTTTAGATACTAGGCAGCGGATTCCGACTTCTTATTTCTAATCAAGAGCAGGAATATTTCCTTGAAATTTTGAATCGCCAGTCGTCCTGCCGGGAGAATCGCAAACACTGCCAGAGAAACGATTGCCGTCAGCGCAAAAGCGACAGCCAGCCGGAGTATAGCCGGATGAATCAACGCCAGCCACTGACGGGAGACGAGCAAGACCGCCAGAGCACAAATGGAGGCGCAGACAGAGGGAGCCATCGTGCGATAGAAATCGCGCGTGCGAATCGCCCCCTTGCGCCCGGCGAACCAGAAGAGCAGCGGAGTGTATAGAAGGAGGTCTGTGACGGCGTAACTGGCCGCCACCCCGACCGCTCCCCAGGGCAGACCGGCAATAATCGAGGCGATGGCGATAATCCCGCCAATCACACTCCAGTGGAACATGTCGCGCACGCGACCCTGTGTGGCGAAGAGCCACCAGCATGTTCTGCTCACAGGTTGAATGACGGCGGCAATCCCGAGCAGCATAAAGATGCGTCCGGTCTCGACCCATTGTGGCCCTAAGAGGAACAAGACCAGCCAATCGGAAGTGCCAATCATAAAGACCACGCCGGGCATGGTAATCATCGCCAGTTTCTCGATGATGTTTAAGTAGGCTTCTCTGTAGCGTTCCGGTGTCTTGGCCAGCAGGCTCAGGGCGGGCATGGCGACATTGGCAATCGGGTTGGCGATTTGCTGGATGGGTAAGAGCAGGATTTGATAAGCCTTGTTATAAAGACCCAGTTGCTGAGACCCCCAGAACTTACCGATCAATGTATTGTCCAGATTGCGACTGAAATAGACCATCAGGTTTGTGCCGGTGAAATTCCCCCCGTATGAAAGCATCGGGCGCACGCCACACCCGCGCACTGGCAGCCCCGGTCGCCACTTGCACGCACTCCAAACCCCGATGGCTCTGGCTATCGCTGTCACCCACTGGTTAATCACCAAAGCCCAGTAGCCCGCACCGTACCATGCGGACAACATCGCCGCCGTTAACCCCAGAACGAGGGCAGCTACATCAATCACCGCCAGCACACCGAAGCGCATCTGCCGGTTGAGCAACGCTTCGTGCTGGATTTCCAGGCCCATCAGGAAGACGCTGAAAGAGTAGCCGATGGTGATCCAGATTAAGCGCGGCTCCTGATAGAACCACGCGACGGCAGGCGAGATGGCTATCATGATTAACATGATGGCCGTGCTGAGCGCCATGTTAATCCAGAAGAGCGTGCTGACTTGGTTGTGGTTGAGTTCAGCCCATTGAATGGTCGCCGTCGAAAGTCCCATGTATTGAAACATCCCGACGAAGTTGACGAGAATGGCGACCATCGCGATGAGGCCAAAGTCTTTGGGCGTGAGCAGACGCGCCATCACGATGGCTGACGCCGTAGCCAGCATGAACTTGAAGATTTGCGTCGAGAGCGTGACCGCACCGGCACGCGCAGAACGACGACCCAGACCGTCCTTTAGATGATCCGTGCGAAAATGCCTGTCAGGATCATCAACGTCTGAGCGCTGCCGGTTAGCTAAGGGTGTCTCGGACATCGTCTACGCTTCGTGTCTTAAGGTCAACAAAGAATTGAAGCCGGTTAAGCACAGCCGGGAAACTTACATTAAGAGACGGGGAATTTGGAAAACAGGCGCGCGGTTACTTGGCTCCGCACGTCGTTCGTATTTTAGCACCAATCTCTACTGTAAATCTGTTTGAAGAATCAGCGGTGGGTAGCTCGATGCAAAATTGAATTTCGCTCATGAGAAAAGCAAGAAGGAGAGGTTGCCCCGAGCCGCTCATCTCCTTCTTGCTTACATGGACGACAATTGATGCCGCTCGTTTACCTGATGGTTACGCGGGCAACGTTGCTCCGCTGGGCGCCGACGATGATCGTCAAGTCAACGTCACCCGCCCCCTGTAGCTCAGGAAGCAGCACGACGTTGACCTGTTCCAGACCGGGGAAACTGCCTGACTGACCGGCATACTCGACCGGCAGAGAGAAGGTTCGCCCGTCGCGCGTGCGTGCCTGAACCGCGACCGATTCGGCAAGATTCAGAATCGTGTTTGAGCCGACGCGAATATCGTTGGCCGTGTTGCTATTGACCGCGCCGCTGCTGAGGCCGGTGGCCATCACCATCAGGCGCGTTCGTTTGTCCGTCCCAAGATTGGTCGGGACACTGACATCGAAACTGCCACGCTCGTAGGTCGTGGCGTTCAAGACCACACCTGCACCGGTTCCGTTTGCGTTCGCTGTGAAAATAGCTGGAACGGCAACAGACGGAGCGACGTAGGTCGTCCCCTGCGAGACATGACCATCCTGCGAAGTGACGAGGAATTCGATAACGCCTGTGGCAATGTTGTTCGGAACGTAGAAGCTGACCTGCGATGGCGAAACGGAGATGATCGGAGCAGCCTTACCTGCGATAGTCACACTGACTCCCGATAGCTCGTAAGGTAATGAGCCGTCCGCCGACAGCGTAGCGACGCTGGTTTGCGCTGCCAACGGGCTGACGACAGGATTAGCGAGGATGAGGATTGTGCCCAGACTTCCCTGGCTGATAGCCGGTTCAAGGTTGGCGCTGGAGCGGATATCTCCTATCCCGATGACAGGAGCAGGGGCGACGATGACCGCATGAGAGCTAAAGCCCGAAGTTGCGACGCTGCTAGTGCCCGACTGCATCATATTTGCGACCTGCGCGAGTTGAGCCGCAGCTATCTGCAAACGACTCTGCACGCCGGACGACAGAGCATTAGCCGCAGTCAGCGCGGAAGCGGCACGCGAGAAATAGAGCGCGGCGCGCAATCCGCTATCAATCTGGCTCGCCGTAGTGAAGCGACTGGACTCATTGTAGAAAACGCTGTAAGCCTGATGGATGTTCGTTGACAGAAGATTGATCTGCTCCGCCGAGTTATTCGTCGTCACCGCTAAGGTTGAAGCGGTCACATAAGCATTGGAGACAAGCGCAGGCGAAACCAGCGACGGGGTTGGCGTCGGAGTCGGAGTCGGAGTCGCGGTCGGTGTCGGTGTCGGCGTTGGCGTAGGTGTAGGTGTGGGAGTTGGCGTTGGGGTTGGCGTCGGCGTTGGCGTCGGCGTTGGCGTCGGCGTCGGAGTTGGTGTCGGGGTTGGTGTCGGTGGCGGCGGCGGGACAGAGCCATCCGGCTCGACCCTGACGATGAAGAGATCGTACCTGCCGCTGTTCTCCCAGTTAGAGTTGAAAGCGATGTATCGCCCATCTTTGCTGATGGTCGGTTTCGGTGTCGCCCAGTAGCCGGTCGTCTCCGTCCGGCCATCATAGTTCATGCGCGTGTGGCAAATGCGGCGGATGCGTTGGCTGCCGTCCAGAGCTACCTGGATAATCTCGTCTTCAAAGACGCCTGACTCGGGCAAGCCGGGATCATCCGACTCGTCATACGTGCCGATGGTCAGCCATCTTTCATCATCGGCCAGCATCGAGCCGTGAAAGTCGTTCGTCCAATCCAACGCTCCGCTTTCGGTCTTAAAGGTCATCAACTGAAAATATGAATGGACGTTGTTGAGATTCCGAAGCGAGATGCCATCCGCATAATTGTCAAAACCGGCAATGGTCTCTGTCCCCAGATCACCATGCCCCGGCGGGTGATCCACTTCTCTGGTCAAAAGCTGATACTGTCCCGTCTGCAAATTTAGAAAGCGCGTGCTCGTTCCATCAGCCTGCTTCGTCGGGATGACGATTTGCAGCCACTTGCCTGACTTGTCCACATGCACTTCATTGATGCCGCCCACATAAACATTCGACGGGTTGTTAAATAACACTTTGTCGGTCGAGCGCTTGTAGACGATGTAGCCTACGGGTTCGCCCTCGTTGCCCTGACGATGATGCAGCCAGCAGAAGACATCTTCATCAGCCGACATATACATCTGCATGAGGTAGTCTTTGCCGCTTCCATTTCCCAGAAAGTTCAAATCTTTAATCAGCGTGAACACTTTGGTCGAGATGTTATAGGTGAAGAGCTTCATTCCACCGTCCCAGTAGCTGGGAAACGTGTAGATGATGTTCGGGTCCGTGTTCGACCAGATGGCGGATTCCCACTGTGGCCCACCGCCACCGGGAAGCGAACTGGGCAAGGTGACGTAGCCTGCGCCCAGAGTGAAATTGGCGGGATCGAACTGCTTGATGATGGCGTCGCCCGAGTCGCCTTTGCGGATGAGAATCCGTGTGTTGTTGCAATTGAAAGTCGGCCAGTGTGAGTAATAGGTGCTCAAGCCCGGCGCAGGCCCATCCGCTTCATCCGTCGCGCGCATGATCTCTGACCCGAAGACCGGATCAATGAACTTCCCTCCGGCTCGCGGCAATACGGGCAGCGTCGGCTCTGCATAAATCTTGTGATCTGTCTTGATGCCGGGCGCGACCGATTGGGCACGCGCCGTCTGCGTCTGGGCTAAGCAGGCAATCAGGAGTGAGAAGAAAAGAAGGATGGAGAGGAAGGAACGAGCACCAAGACGCTCGTGCGTGCGTGCGGAAATCATCAAGTTGAACCTCACTTCGGTAACCGGACGATCTCTGAAGCGGCAAGGCTTCGGAGACTCCTGGCTTTGCGAACCCGCATCGCTGCGGGAGTGCCTTTAATCGGTGATTGACTACGCCTGTTGAATTGGCGCAGAGAGTGTGTTGCTGGACGAACAGGGCAACGACCGCACTCGCCTTGATGTCAGCCCGAACTGGTGGAGGACCCGAAAGGTCGGACTATCAGGCGATACTTCGTTAAGACGAAGAGAAAGGCGTGCAGCTTGTTTGGTTGAAGAAGAAGAAAGGAGTGAGCCGGGAAGATAGAGCCACGATGCAGGCAGTCTGGGCGTTTGCGTTGTGGCTCCAACCATGACTTCAAGACTTGCAGGAGATGCGGGAGAGTTCCCCGCCAATCCCGGACAGCGTGATGTCGTGCTAAGACGCCCTTAGTTAAAAGGAAGCGTCGCACCTGACCCACTCACGCTCTTGCTTGAGGCTATGGCTTTCTCGGATCGCCTTCGGCAACCAGACAATCTCTCAGTTTTGAGAGACTCACGGCTTTGCGCCCCTACCTCGCGGCAGGTTTGCCTTTATCGTGTGCAATCATCGCTTTGCGAAAGATCACTGCTATCGCCACCGGCAATAGCGGACGAATTTGATTAAACAATATTTACTTATCCCTGTCAAGGTTTTTCATTTTTCCCGGTCAGCCGGGCTGGCGTGTGGGCGCAAGTCGTTCAAAAATCAGCAATTTCGCTGGATTTTCGCTCCTTTTGCCGGTATTATCCTTCGGTGGTGGCGCGAACCTCTCCAGGGGTTCGTCCCGAGCAGAGAAAATCGAAGGCGCGCTTTACCCGTACCTTGCACTTGCTTCCAGCAAAACAACCCGGCTTCAGAGGTCTTTTCGGCCCGGTTCTTCTCTCAAAGTTTTGAATAACTCCGCATCTACAGGAAACCAGAGCGTCTTGACACAATCTCAGACGAGTACGGGGCGGGAAACTGTCTTGAGCGCAGGCGATTCCAGGATACGCCTGTTGCACTTTGTGCCGAGAGTTCCCTGGCCGCTCAATACGGGCGCGAAACTCAGAAACTATCACCTCGCGCGAGAAATAGCCCGGAGAGCGCATGTCACGCTGCTCGCTTTTTCTGAAAACGGCGAGCAGGCGGGCGATGACAGCAAAGCTCAGCCTCCGACCGGCAGCCAACCGGAGAGACAGCCAGAGGCTAGCAATTCGCAGCCTGACGAATCTTCCGCCGAACCGCTCCTAGCCAGCCCGGAGAGCTTCTACGACCGTGTAGTCACAATCGGGCGCGATCAAGGCTACACGTTAAGCAAAATCGTTCGCGGGGCAATAGGCCGGACGCCTCTCCCGGTGCTTAACTACACGACGCCTGCGATGAAAGAGGAACTGGCGCGCATCCTCGACGCGCAGGACTTCGACGTGGTGCAGGTCGAGAGCATTCATCTGGCTGAGTACCTGTCGATTATCCGCGCGGCGCGCCGACCGCCGCTCATCATCTGCGACTGGCACAACATCGAATCCGAGTTGATGCAACGCTACAGCGAGCGCCAGACGAGTTTTTTGCGCCGAACATACGCGCGGCGAGCTTCACGCCAGATGAGTAGTTTGGAGCGCCGCTCGATGCGCGAGTTTGACGCTCACGTCGTCGTGAGCGGTCGTGACGGCGCGCGGCTGCTTGAGCTTGAGCCAAAGGCGCGCGTCTTCGTTATTGAGAACGGAGTTGATACGGGCTATTACACCGACGAGCGGATTACGAGAGCGCACGATGGATGGCTCAAAGAGCAGAAGAGAGCAGCAACAAGCGCTCACGTCGCACGCCATGAACAGTCGCTGAACGCCCCTGACGAGAAGCTGCGCCGCGTTGCGTTCGTCGGCTCGATGGACTACCACGCCAACGTGGATGCGGTTGTGAGTTTTGCCGGAGAAATCTGGCCGCACCTGCATGAGCAACAGCCCGGATTGATCTTCACCATCGTCGGGCGCGACCCCGACGCGGAAGTTCGCCAGCTTGCCTTGATTCCCGGTATCGAGGTGACGGGCACAATTGACGACGTGCGTCCCTACTATCATGAAATGCTGGCGGCGATCATCCCTTTGCGCGTCGGCGGTGGAAGCCGCCTCAAGATTCTCGAAGCGATGGCGGCTGGCGTGCCCGTAGTTTCAACCGCACTCGGCGCAGAAGGTTTGGACGTGCGGGATGGTGTGAATATTCTTATCGCAGAGACGGCTGAAGAATTTTGCAGGGCGATCAAGAGCCTCGACGAGAATGAGGAGCAACGAAGGAAACTGATTGCCGGAGGTCGCGCGCTCGTCTTTGAACAATACGATTGGTCAAGACTCGGCGCGCTGCTCTTTGAGAGGTACGAGAGCTTACTTGGCAAGACGGAATCTCTAGAGCATAAGAAGTAGACAGGATTAACAGGATTAGCAAGATTAAGAAAACCAGATAGGTCACGAACGCTGAATGCTCTTTATTATCCTGTCCATCTTGTTAATCCTGTCTATTCCTTATCAGTTTCGATAGAGAGAACAACAGCACTATGGGAAGCGCGCAGACAATCAAATTGCTCGCCGTGATGGAGCCAAAGACCGTGACGGGCGCGGCCAAGAACATGCTCGACTTCTGCCGCTTTGCCCGCGAGATCAACGAGGCGCTTCCCGGTTCGACAATTATCGAAACCTCTATTGTGACCTTTGAGCGTAGGCGCAATTCAGCCACGCTCAGCCCTCAAACTGTGCAGCGGCGCGATGAAGAAAATGTTTCAGGCTCAACTGAAGCACCGAACGAGTTTGTCAAAGCCGCGCGTGAGCTTGGGATTGAGGTAGACATCATCCCGGAGCGATTTCGCTTTGACCTGCGCGTCATTCCGAGTTTGCGTGAAGCAATCGAGCGTCGCGCGCCCGACATCGTTTTAACCCATCACGTCAAATCGCATTTCCTGATGAAGATGTCGCGTCTCTGGAAGGAGTACCACTGGGTCGCTTTTCATCATGGCTATACGAAGACCCATTTCAGAGAGCATCTTTACAATCGAATGGATCGCCTGTCGCTCCCGACCGCCAATCGCGTCATCACGGTTTGCGAGGCGTTCGCGCGCGAACTGGCGGGCGCGGGCGTGCCCGTTGAGCGAATCAGCGTCCAGCACAATTCGATTCGCCCGGAAAGAACGGCGAGCGCCGAAGAAGCGCAGGCCATCCGAGCAAAGTTCGGCATCGCGGAGGGTGAGCCACTGGTGCTGGCCATCGGTCGTCTCTCAAGCGAGAAAGCGCACGTCGATCTCCTCAACGCCTTTCGTCATTTGCAGAGCAATGATTCCGAACTGAACGCGAAACTTATCATCGTCGGCGACGGACCGGAGCGTGAAAGGTTGGAAGCGGCTGTCCATTCATTAGGCATCAATGGGCGCGTCCATTTCGCCGGGCAGATTAGCGACGTGAAGCCCTACTATGCCGCCGCCGACTTACTCGTTCTCCCGTCGCACAGCGAAGGCTCGCCATATGTGCTGCTCGAAGCGATGGCCGCCGGAGTGGCAATTGTGGCCACGTCAGTCGGCGGCGTGCCGGAGATGGTCGAAGACGATGTGAGCGCGCTGCTCGTTCCTCCGCGCGACCCGCGAGCGATGGCAGCAGCTATTGCTCGTGTCCTGAAAGACGCGGAGCTTGCGCGCAAATTAGGGGCAAATGCTTCCGCGCTCATCGCCACGCGCTACTCGCCCGAAACTTATGTTCGCTCTTTGATTGAAATCTACCGCCGGGTGATGTCGAATGCTGCCGGAGCAGAGGCGTCTCAGCCATCTTGAGTGATGGACCAAGCAGATGAAAGGCTTTGCTCTTTTATATAATATGTGAAATTACTAAGTGATTAGTGGTATATTCTCTCAGAAGTCGCTCGGGCTTTTCCGTCCCATTAAACCGCCAGGACTAGGACTATCAAAGGATTTCAAATGCTATTCTCACGAAAAACGTGCTTCGCATTGCCTGCTTTGGCCCTCATGTTTTTCGCCTCGCTCCTTTTACCGGGAGAAGCGCGAGCTGACGAGCTTGTGATTACCAGCGGCACTGTGTCTATCGGGGGACCCGCCAATCCATCTCGCGGCGCATGGCGAAGTATAGGTTTCAATTTCTCCGGAAACGATTTTAACGCGCGCGGGGGTGTCCCTGATGGAAACAGGCAGGGAATCCAGTCGCCTTGCTCTTTCGATCCATGCCAGCCGGGCGCAATCGCTTTTCCTAACAGCGTGGCAACTTTGGATGGGATAGGACAGGCGACGATTAACGGAACGACATCCGGCGCATGGTGGTTTGGTCAGGATAGCCATCTGGTCTTTAACGGACCAGGCGTAGTCATCCCTGATTCTACAGTTTCAAATATTACTCTGACCTCAACCTTTACAATGACCGGCAATGTTATCGTGCGCTCGCCGGATGCGCCGGGGCAAGTGATTTTCAGCACGGCGATTAGCGGAAGCGGGCTAGCAACACTGACTTTCCAATACATCTCATTTCTCAGCACGCCGGGCTACGTCTTGACCGGTGTCCGCTACGATTTCATGCCGGTTCCCGAACCGGCGACACTCTTCTTACTCGGCACGGGACTCGCCGGGTTAGCGGCACGCCGCCGACGCCGCAGCCGCGCCAACAAATAGTCGCACTGAAACAATCATTCCGAACACTTGCAGATTAGCGATAGATACAGTCAGCGAGGTATTGCTCTGCGCGGGCGTTGCGCGGGAGTGGGTGTGGGATTAGTTTTCGGCGGAAGTGTGCCGGAGGGAGAGCCAGCCGGTTCAATTCTGGCGATGAAGAGATCGTACCTACCGCTCTTTTCCCAGTTGGAAGTAAAGGCGATGAAGCGTCCATCCTTGCTGATGGTCGGCTTCGGCGTCGCCCAGTAGCCGGTGGCCGAACTTCCATTGTCTATCGAACTGCGCGTGTGGCAGATGCGGCGAATGCGCTGGCTGCCGTCTAAAGCCACCTGAATAATCTCGTCTTCAAAGATACCCGAATCCGGCAAAATTATCGCAGGATCGTCATAAGTGCCGATGGTAATCCATCCTTCATCATCGGCCAGCATCGAGCCGTGAAAGTCGTTCGTCCAATCCACCACGCCGCCAATGGTCTTGAAGGTCAGCACCTGCTTAAATGAATGGACGTTGTTGAGATTCCGCCACGAGATGCCGTCCGTATAATTGTCAAAACCGGCAATGGTCTCTGTCCCCAGATCACCATGCCCCGGCGGGTGATCTACTTCACGTTTTAAAGCCTGATACTGCCCCGTCTGCAAATTTAGAAAGCGCGTGCTCGTTCCATCAGCCTGCTTCGTCGGGATGACGATTTGCAGCCACTTGCCTGATTTATCCACATGCACTTCATTGATGCCGCCTACATAAACATTCGACGGGTTGTTAAATAACACTTTGTCGGTCGAGCGCTTGTAGACGATGTAGCCTACGGGTTCGCCCTCGTTGCCCTGACGATGATGCAGCCAGCAGAAGACATCATCGTCGGCTGACATATACATCTGCTTGAGATAATCCTTGCCGCCCGAAAGAGCCTTGAAGTCTTTAATGAGCCTGAAAGCTTTCGTGGCGATGTTGTATGAAAAGAGCCTCATCCCGCCATCATAAAAGCCTGAGAACGTGTAGATGATACTCGGGTCGGTGTTCGACCAGATGGACGATTCCCACTCAGGCCCACCGCCACCCGGAAGCGCACCCGGCAACATCGCAGAGCCTGCGCCTAAGCGGAAGTTGACAGGATCGAACTGCTTGATGATGGCTTCGCCCGTTTCGCCTTTGCGGATTAAGAGACGCGTGTTGTTGGAATTGAAAGTCGGCCAGTGCGAATAGTATGTGCCGAGGCCGGGCGCTGCGCCGTCCGTCTCGTCTGTGGCGCGCATAATCTCAGTGCCGAAGACAGGATCAATGAACTTCCCTCCGGCTCGCGGCAATTTGGGGAGCGGCGGCTTTGCATAGACCCTGTGATCTGTTCTGATTCTCGCGCCGCCCTGATCTAAAGCCGCCGTCAGAGATTCCGGCAGGTAAGCGAGCAGGCCGTTTGTATCAGGAGTCTCACCACCGGCAGATGCGGCGACTGTCTGGTCTACTGGCGCGTCTGAAACCTTACCGGGGTTTGCCATCCAGACGCCAAGCAAGATGACAACACACACTACGGGCAGAGCAACAACGAGCGTCCGTAATGCGAGTTTGGTTAACACGTTTCCGTCAGCGGGCGAGTCCCTACGACTTCGCGCTTGCTTGAACTCTTCGTTAATAGTTAATCCAGTAATAAATCATCTTCACATACTCGCCGGGCACCATCTGCCAGCCAAGCCCGTAGAGCCACCAGACGCCGGGTCGTGGTGATTGCTGCCCCGGCTCGACCGCATCGAGGCCGATCTCGACACCGCTCCCACGAAAAACGCGTCGCATCGTCCACAACGCGCGCCGCGATTGATAAGCGGAAGTCACAATCAGAATTGATCGCAAACTCTTTTCACCGGCGTACTCACGAAGGCGCACGGCTTCTTCATAAGTGCTGGACACAGTGCCCGGTACAATCTCGATTTTTTCCGCAGGCACGCCGCGTCGCTTGAGTTCATCCGCCGCAAGTTCGACAAACAGCGGGTTGCGCTCCTCTTCTTTTGACCACCCGCTCGGGATATTGTCATTCGTCAGGATTACTTTGGATGCGCGCCCCTGCTGGAAAAGCTGCGCCGCGCGATGCGTGCGCTCGACGTAGGTAGATGAACCCGCGAGGACGACTAGCGCGTCGGCGTGCGCCAACTCCGATTTCACGATGAGCGCCTCTGCCGCAACCCAGGCCAGAAGCAGCCATGCGACGAGCGCCAGCAGCGCGATGCGCCCGCGTCGCCAGGCGCGCTCCCGTCGCCCTTGCTGTTGCGCCGGTTCGGAGGCGACTGTGATTGAATCTACCTTCATTCAATCGTCACGAACTCACAAATCTGATAAGAAATTATAGACAGGATTAACAAGATGGACAGGATAGGCAGGATAAGAGATAGCGAGCCAAGCTCCTTTGCTCTGTCTTGTTTTCTTAATCTTGCTAATCCTGTTAATCCTGTCTAGTTCTTTCCTGTCTCTGAGGCTCGCAGTAGATGTGTCCCTCAACTGGTTTTATACCCTGCAACAATCGCGGGGCGGCCTTTGCCAGCAATTCATCGTAGAGCTTTTCGGTGCGCTCAAGCTGCGCCTCGCAGGAAAACTTTTCTCTGACAACGAGGCGTCCGCGCTCGCCCATCTCTCGCGTGCGCTCCGGGTCATTCAGCAGCGCAATGATGCGCTCGGCCATTGCTGCATCGTCGCCGGACGGCACAAGGTAGCCAGTCGCGCCCTCCACGATTGCTTCACGTGCGCCGCCCACATCCGTGGCGACGACGGCGCGGCGCGCGGCCATGTACTCCAGAATCGCATTCGAGAAACCTTCGGCCTTTGAACTCAAGACGCAGACCTCGGAGATTGCCAGAAGCTCTGCCACGTGCTCGCATCTTCCGGTAAAGAAAACGTCCCGCTCAATGCCGAGTTCTGCTGCAAGCTGGCGCAAGCCCGGCATCAACTCCCCTTCTCCGGCGACAACAAAGGCAGCCTGCGGAATTCGTTCTCTGACGCGCCGAGCCGCACGCAAAAACATCGGATGATCTTTCACCGGATGCCGGACGTTGGCGACAATCGTCACGAAGCGGCGTGCAGTCTCCTGCGGCAAGCCCAAAAGGGCGAGCGCTTCCTCGCGTGACTCAGTGGCCTGTGAAGCGACCCGCTCAACATCGAGGCCGTTGTAAACCGTCACGATCTTTTCCGACGGCACGCCCTCCGCGATTAAATCCCGCCGCACCGCTTCCGCATTGGCGATAACCATATTTGACAGGCTGAAGGCGCGGCGCTCTCCCCATCGGCGCACGCCGCTGCGCAAGCCCCCCGTTTCGCGCCGCGACGCGATGCGAACGGGCACGCGCGCCATTGCCGCCCCGATGAGGCCGAAGACGTTGGTGTAAAGACCGTGCGTGTGAACAATATCTATCTCGCGCTCGCGCAAGAATGAACGCAAGCGTCTTAGCTGTCGAGCGAAATTGCGATTGAAAAAACTGTTGAGCGGATAAGCCGTAATCTCGCCGAGTCCCAATCGGTCGACCTCCGCGCGCAGCACGCCCCGGTCGTGGATGCAGGCTAGATGAACGTTGTAACGATTGCTCTCATGCAGCAGGCGCACGAGTTGAACGGCCTGGCGCTCAGTCCCGCCCTGATCGAAGCTGTCTATGATGTGAAGGACGTTGGGTTTCAAAGTCAGGCAACCGCCGGAGTCAGACTCGCGCTCAACTGTTCAGGCAAAGCATGGTCAACGTTCGCATCCACGAAGGTACGCTGCCATAGCTCAAGCATAAAGAGCGCCCACAGCTCCATCGAATGATCGCGCCGCCCGCGCTCATGCTCGTCGAACAGCAGATTGACGTAGCGCGGCTCGACATAACCACGCTCTCTGGTGCGCGGTTCGGTGAGCGTGCCGCGCACGCGTTCCCTCAACTGCTCATTTATCCACTGGTCAATCGGAACGCCGAACCCTTGCTTCGGACGATTCAGGATTTCGGCTGGCACGAGGTCACGCACCGCGTGCTTGAAGATATGCTTGGTTTCGAGTCCCTTCATCTTCATCCGCGCCGGAATCCGCGTGCAGACAAATTCTATCAACTTGTGATCGAGCAAGGGCGCTCGCGCTTCCAGAGAGACAGCCATGCTCATCCGATCAACTTTGGTCAGAATATCTCCGGGCAGGTAAGTCTTGCTGTCCAGATAAAGCAGCGGGTCGAGCGAATCTTCCGAGCGCGACCGCTCCGCGTATTCACGAAAGCGCGCAGCGGCTTCCGTCGCTCCAAGTTGTCGGCGAAAGTCGCTCGTGTAGAGCGAAGGTTTATTAAGTCTGGTGAAGATCGAGATGTCTTCGATGTAGCGATCCAGCGGCTCAAAGGCGTTTACATAAATGTAGTTTCGCCCACGCGCGCCATGCGGGAGACTGCGACCCAGAGGCTGCATCACGCCCCGGCGGAAGACGCGCGGCAGGCGCGCAAAGCCGCTTCGCCTGCGGTCAACGGCATAGCGCGTGTAGCCCCCGAACACTTCATCGCCGCCGTCGCCCGACAACACAACCTTGACGAACTCGCGTGCGAGCTTCGAGACCATGTAAGTCGGAATCGCGGAAGAATCTGCGAAGGGTTCGTCAAAGTGCCAGACAAGTTCGTCAACGATTTCGCAAATGTCCGGCGTGACGACGAACTCGTGATGATCTGTCCCAAACTTTTTCGCCGCGATTCGCGCGTACTTCAATTCGTTGTAGCTGTCTTCGTGAAAACCTATGGAGAAAGTCTTCACCGGCTGCGAGGTGTGACGCGCCATCAGGCCGACGACCGCGCTCGAATCAACGCCGCCCGACAGGAATGCGCCGAGCGGCACGTCTGCAACCAGCCGCACGCGCACCGCTTCGTCAAGCTGTGCACGCAATTCTTCAAGACAATCTTCTTCACTCCTGGCCGGGTCGGATTGAGGCTCTTGGTATGGGAAGTCCCAGTATTGTTCGACGCGCACTTGCCCGCGCGCAAACGTCAGGTGATGTCCCGGCGGTAACTTGTGAACGTCGCGGAAAATCGTCAGCGGGTCGGGCACGTAGCCGAACGTGAGATAAGCGTCGAGCGCTTCAATATCAACCTCGCCGCGAAACTCCGGATGCTCGCGCAGGGATTTCAGTTCCGAGCCGAAGATGAGCGTATTGTTTGGGGTGACGGTGTAGTAGAGAGGCTTTTTGCCCGCGCGGTCGCGCGCGATGAAAAGCTCGCGCCGCCGCTCGTTCCAGATGGCGAAGGCGAACATGCCGCGCAGATGAGTAACGCAGGCTGCGCCGTACTCTTCATAAGCGTGCAGAATAGTTTCCGTGTCCGAGTTGGTCTTGAACCTGTGCCCGCGCGCTTCGAGTTCACGTTGCAACTCGCGGTAGTTATAAATCTCGCCGTTGAAGACAATCGTGACACCGGCGTCGCAGCCGGACATCGGCTGGTGTCCACCCGACAAGTCAATAATCGAAAGCCGACGCATGCCGAGCGCGGCTAACCCCTTGACCATCACGCCCTGATCGTCCGGCCCGCGATGCGCTATCCGGCGACACATCCGGTCAAGCACGACGTTGCTCTCATGCTCATCTGGAAAATTGTCTTGCGCGATAAAACCGGCTATGCCACACATCGAATTTTTACCGAACGATGAAGTCGAAACGATGAACGCGGAAGTAAAGAAAGCTGCTGTTCAGTTCATCGTTCATCGTTCCGACTTTATCCTTTAGCTAACGTGCGCGACGACGCAGTGGAGTTTGCCCACGCGGGTGATTTCCCAGCGGGCGAATCCGGCGTCTTTCATCAATTGATTGATTTTGCTCTTCGTATAGAAGAAGACGGGGCAGCCCTTGGCGGTCAATCTCACTTTGCGGACAGGCGCGCGCCACGTCATCAATCTGGGAAAGGCCATGATGGCTTTATCTTTGGTCACTTCCCGCATCTTCCTTAAGACGGGGAGCGAATCCGAGATGTAGTCGAACAATCCGATGCCGTAGCTCACGTCGAAATCCGAGTCCGGCTGGTATTCCAGCAAGTCCGTTTGCAGAAACTTGACGCGGTCTTCCAATCCTTCTTTGCGCGCCGATTCCTCGCAGCGACCGATCATCACGGGCGAGATGTCTATGCCGACCACGCGGGCCGCGCCCTTTTTGCCAAGCTCGACGCTGTACATTCCGTTGCCGCAACCGACATCGAGAAAAGCTCTGCCCTCGACAGGCGCGCAGTTTTTGATGGTGAAAACAAAACGCTCGTACATATCCTTGCGGAAAACCTGATCGAGCATGGTCGAGAGCTTTGATTTCTCGTGCGAGTAAATCCGCTCGAAGGCATCAGCCTCGTTGTTCCAGAAATTTCGTTGCACTTCGATCTCATTCTTCATAATCCGAGTACCTCTTTGACGGTGGTAAATTGAAAATCTTTGAGAAGCGCGTCCAGCCGCTTCTCGGTCTGATCCAGATTGCGGTAGTGCCGGATGGCTTTCGATTTGGGCAGCTTGATTTTCGGCTGACCGGGATCAAGCTCCCAGGGATGCAGGTAAAAAACTGCGGCTCTACCTTCGGCATTGCATTTCTTCATCAGGAGCTTGGTGTATGCGTAGGGAAAGAGCCGGAAGTAGCCGCCGCCGCTAAAGGGCAGGCGTTTCCCGAACACTTCCAGACAACTCATCGGAAATTCCATGAGCTTGTCTGTGATTTGGTATGGAACAAGCGGAGCATCGGCCACACCGTAATCGGGATGAAAGCCGACGGGGAAGACCGACGAGTCATACTTAAAGTCGTATTTTTCCAGCGTCGCCAAAGCCCACTCTCTGGTCTTCTCAACGACCGTGAAAGAGGGCGCGCGAAAGCCGAGTGGAGTTTGCTTGACGCCGCAATTCTTTAGTGTCTCCAAAGCTCTCGCTAAATCCTCGTCAAACTCTTGCGGGCTGATTTCCGTGAGCAGCAGATGATTGTAGCCATGACAGGCTATCTCATGCCCTTTCGCTTCTATCTCACGAATCAATTCCGGCAGGCGCTCGGCCACCCAGCCAAGAACGAAGAACGTAGCTTTGGTCTGATGCTTGTCGAACAAATTCAGGATGCGCTTTGTGCTTTCGTAAACACGTAGCTCGCAGTTATCCCAGTCCTCTTTTTTAATCACATGGCTCAGATTGTGGACACAAAACCAGTCTTCCAGGTCGATTGACATGGCATTCCTGATGACGGGCTTTGTTCGCTCTGTGACCATTTCTTTCATCAAGACGATTGCACCCCCTGTTCGGCGCTGGCGCGAATCGGCTCCCAGCGCACGTAGCGTTCGCCGCTCAGGAACTTGTAAAAAGCTATCAGCGACGCGAGATTGCCGAGCACGAAATATTGCGGAATGGCGAGCAAGCGACTGTGCAGCCCCAAGCGTTCGAGCAGGTAAGCCAGCGCAGCCGCGCCGTAGAAAGCGACCTGCCCGGCGAGCGCGATGGCGTAAAAAAGCGAGCGCGGCGCTAACACTGACGAAGCAGCTAAAATTGTGATGAGAAAGATGGGCACGAGATAACGCATGACTTTGTGCGAGAGTAACTCAATTGCATAAAAGCCGCTTTTGAAAGGATTCATCATCGCGCGATTGCGCCAGAGGTCTGCGAAAGTCTGCGTGATGATTCGCACGCGCACTTTCAGTTCCTTACCGGCGCGTTCATTAGTCTCTTCCATGCACACCGCGTCAGGCTCATAAACGGCGCGCAAGCCCTGCTCGACCATCTTGGTCGCAATGATGAAATCGCTGCACGCTTCGTGGTAGAGCGGTACATACGCCGAGCGGCGCACGGCATAAAGACACCCGCAGACGCCGATCAACGAGCAGACGTTGCTTTCGTGCTTCTTCAATAAAAATTCGTAACTCCAGTAGGAACGCGTGCCGTGCCCGACGCTCGATTTGGCCGAATCCGTGTAAACGACGCGGCCTGTGGCGCACCCGACAGAAGCATCTGCGAAGTTTGGCATCAGGGCGCGCAGCACGTCCCGCTGGTAGAGAGTCGTGGCGTCGGAAAAGAGAATAATCTCGCCCGATGCCTGCTCGACCGCCGCGTTCTGCGCCGCAGTCTTTCCTAACCTTTCGGGTTGGCGGTGAAGACGCACGCCGCGTGCGGCCATCGAGCGCACGATCTCGTCCGTGCGGTCGCTTGAGCAGTCCGAGGCGACGATGACTTCCAACTTATCTTGCGGGTAATCGAGCAAGAGCGTGTTCTCAAGCTTCTGAGCGAGGTCGCGCTCTTCGTTGTAAGCGGTGATGATGACGGTGACGCTCGGGCTGAAATCTGCTCGACGAACCGGACGCCCGCGCAAACGGCTCAGGACGGCGAGCAAGAGCGGATAGCCGACGTAAGTATAGAGGAGCGCCGCCGCGCTCAACCAGAAAACTATCTGTGCCGCCAGTCTCAAACTCATGTCGTCAACGCTCCGCTTTCGCTGCCCGCCAGAGGTGTGGCGCGTCGCGCGCCCATTAATCTTTTCCTCATCTTCCGTGATTCAGGAACGACGAGCCTGCCGGTCTCCGATTCGTACATGCGGCGCAGGCAGACAGCGTAGGCTATCAGATAATAGACGTACCAGAGATAGGCGACTGAAAGAAAGAAGCTCGCCACCATGTACCCGATGAGAGAAGCCTGTAGGCCGACCGCCAGATAGTAGTAGCGCGAATCGCTGCGCGACGCGAAAGTCTCACGCACGATCTGCCCCAGACGTTTTAGCGGCGTCACGATGAACATTGTGTAGATGGCGAGCGCGGCCATTCCCATCTCAGCCGCCACCTGCGTGTAAGCGTTGTGCGTGACGAGTCCTGTGTAGGACATCTCGCCCATGTAATTCCCCATTCCGATGCCGAACAAAGGATGATAGAGCGCGACCTGAATCGACCGGACAAGCTCTCCCTGCCTCGCGCTGGAAGAACCGACGGGGTCCAGACCGGGAACGAAAATGGAGAGAATGCGAATTGAATAATTACCCGGCGCAAGCGCGAGAAACAACCCGACGATAAGAGTGCCCCAGACTAAAACAGCGAGGCGGTGGCGGCGACCGAGCTTCCATGCCAGAAAGCCGAGCGAAGCCAGCGAACCCAGAAACGCCCCGCGTGAATACGTGACGACGATGGCTGCCATCATCATAGCGGCACACGCGCCGAAGAGAACTTTGCGGACAATCCCGCGCGTGGCGAAAACCAGCGCGATGGCAATCGGGACTATCGTCACGAAGTGAAAGGCCAGATCGTTGGAATTGCCGAAGATTCCCTTGCCCACGCCTGAGACACGATAGCCTTCAGTGGTTAACAGCCCGAGCCGGAAATCGTTGACCGCGCCGACACTCAAGAGGCAACTGACGAAGAGCACGAGATACAGCAACCAGCGCAAGCGTAGCTCGGTTCTGACGACGTTCACCATCACGATGAAAATCACGATGCAGCGAATAAACGTATCGGTGAATGTCGCCCAGGCGGTGGCCGGAGTGATGGCGAGCGGAATTGACAGCAGCCCCGTCAGGCAAAAGAGCAGCACCAGATTGACTTCGCGCGGGCGAGCGGTCAGCGTGCCTTCAACTGTAATCTGCGCGACGAGGTAGAGGCCCAACGTAATGAGGCCGACGATGTAGGCAATCGAGTTAGTCAGCGGAGACGGATAAAACTCTGCGGGACGAGCGTAAAGAATAATGGTGAAGAGAAAGAGCGCGGCGTAAGTTAGCCCGTGACCACGCCTGAGAAATGTCGCAGGCTGCTTTTTCCTGACGGATGGCGGCGCATCTGCGGCGCTCTCCCCACCCTCATTTGTAGTCGAGCTATCAGCTTTGATCGGCCAGATTTCTTCAGTCGGCAAAGTTGCCGCCCCGGCGTCCTCGCTGTCAAACAGACGCCCGCGCCGCGAACGAGTCACGGGTTCGTAATCAGTCTGTGAGCGGCCCCTCAGCATTTGTGTGGCACTCTGGCGTTACAGCTTCCCTTCTCCGAGCCGGAACACTTGTCCGGCTCGAAGATTAGGCTAACACTGAAACGGAAGAAACGCAGGGCAACTGCGCGTCTCCCGCGAGGACTTAAGATTGTACGGCAACGAAGCCGAAACGCCATTATCAGGCAATTGAACCTAAACCACTACGCCTTCTTCGTCACCAATCAGCACCAGCGTGCGCACGCGCTCGCGCAAGGCCATCTCGAAGCGGCGCGCTTCTTCAATCTCCGCGAAGGAGAGCGCGCGCAGTTCCTGCTCGATGCGGCGGCGATAATCCGAAACCAGGGAGTCCGAAACGCCGAGGGTCGCGGCGACTTCCAACTGCGTAGAATGATCCGGGCTGAGATAGCAGTGCCACAGCACACCCAGCATCCGGTTATATTGTTTGACCTTCCCACGCACCGTCTCGTGCAGGCCCTTCAGGAAACCGTCAACGAAATTGGCAGCCTCACGCTCAGACTCGCGGCGCATTAAGCCCTGCTCAGGATTATCGCACCCGTCCACCGGCTCAAACTGGTTGCCCGAATCATCGCCATCGTCTCCACCCAGCGGGACCAGATAAATGTCCATCACGGGCAGCCGCGACATGACGAGGCTACGGAGTGCGCGAACATCGATGGGCGCGTCTGCGGCTTCCAGTACGGAGATAATCAAATCTTCCAGGTCTGAGTTTCCAATAACTATCTGCGAATCGCCCGTGCAGCCGACCATGCGCGTGTCGCGCTGGCGGACGGCGATCATCTGGATGCGCTGCTCAAGGTCGTGGCTATCGCGCCGCGGTTTGTTCAGAGGCCATTCAGAGAGGCCATAAACACGGTCGGCGAGGCGACGATGCGGCTCATCATCTATGCCCGAAGTATCGAAACGGCGGAAGTTGGCGCTCGATTGAATGAGCGTGGAGATGCGGCGAGCCAGACGATAGGATTCCGGGTGGCGCTTTCTGAGTTCAGCCGTCAAAAGGTTGGTCAACTCAATCTGCCCGACTTCGCATTCTATCTCGGCGTTCGTCATCTCCGTGTCCAGATAGTGCTGGAAACGACCTTTACTGAGAAGCTGGACAAAGAGTTCCTGCGTCAAATCCGTGTAGGCGTTGTGCGTGCCTTCTTCGACGAGCAGACCGGCGCTGCGCGAGGCGCGCACCAGCGGATGATGAGAGACGAGGCGATGCAGCTCTGCCCAGAGGCGGCTGACATCCGAGCAGCGCAGGCTTTCCACCCAGGCACCACTGCGGGATTGGCGCTCAAAGCCAGCGCGCGTTGAACGTGGCTGTTCCTTGATAGCGCTCATCGTAGAACCTTTCGGCTGATTATCACTGGTAGATTTCACGGTATTATAGTTATAGCAGTCGCGCAAGGTTTGGATTGGTATCAACGATTCTTTTTCTCAACGGTGTGGCTCGCCTTCTTACAGAAACTACTCCTGACCAATTCCAAAACTCTCTTCGCTGTTTATTCGCTCTTGATTGATGGGCGAGGGGAGTGTGGTTTTTTCAGGCAGGTCGGTAGTCAGGCCCTTCATTGGCCTGCAACCCTTTAAGGTTAGATTGCTCCTCAAGATTGTCAATTATTTTCGGCGTCGCGCCTCGTCTTGGGCCACTTACATCAAACTCGTCGAGAGGCAACTCGTGTGAAAAGCTCTTTGACAGACAGCACGCCGGAGCCAGAATTGAAAGGAACGGGCGGGTCGGGGCGACCATCTCAAGAGAAGCCGCACGCGTGTTTTAGCGGTGATGAGCGAGTCAAAACTCTCATCCGGGGAAGGTACCGCTTGGAATCCGCTGGCCTCATTTATTATGGACTTTGCCGGTGTCCGCGCCACCGTGACCGCAAGGGGAAATGACGCGATCATCCAGGAAAGAGTCAAAGAAGCTAAGCGCCCCTCTGACGACAGAAAAGATGTTATCAGCAAACCGCGAAATGAGCAACATCTTTTTACAAAGAGGGCAAAATATTGATATTGCGAACAAAAAACCCGTCCGGGCCTGCTGTAACTTTGGAAGCTTGAGCGGATTAGAGGTTTATTTACGTTGACCAGGCGAAGCGCCCTTTTAGGGTTAATAGTTATCTCAAGCATTGACCTTGCCCCCTTCCACCGCCTTTAAAGTAAGTGCTTCGAGTCTGGCGAGTCGAATCAACGACGATTAGAGCGTGCAAAGGCAGCGGACATCGAAGGGGATTTACACCATGATTCTCAGCGCAATCGCATTTTGTAAAAGAGCTACCTGCCCTTCCTCAGAGACACTGTTGGCGTATCGGACCTGCGATATGGCGGCGGAGCGAATGATTTGGGTGGCATCACATCTGGATGAGTGCGATTTCTGCGGCGCGGAGCTTCAACTCCTGACCGAGCACGCGCCCCTGGAAGAAGAGGAATGCGCTCTCTCAGACATGCCCCTGAACTTACGCTGGCTCGCGACATCGCTCCTGAGCACCGACCTGCTCGGCCTTGAGTCCCTTGCTGGAACTGCTTACGAAAAAGAGCGCCTGACGCTCACGGACGCCTGATTCGCCGGGCAACAGCCCCGCAAACGATTCTTCCTCGCCACACCAATCTTGTCCTACTCACCTAATGGGAGCGTCTCTGCTTTCCGGCTCTTTGCTTTGTCTCCGGGCAGGTTGATTTTGATGAGAACTTCGCGGCAGCGTCCGCCGTTTGCAGTTGATCGTCAGGCCAGATTTCTGGAAAGGTATAACCCGGCCCCTTTTTATAGGTCTGCTCTTCCCAGATTCTTTTTCCCGCCTCGTCAAAATAAATCCGGTGTTCAAGCTCTGAGCCGTTGACCGCGCCGCCCGTGATGAAGACGAACCGGAGATGCCCCGCCTCGTCGTAGTAATGCTCCCACTTCAACGAAGAATCGTCCGAGCCGCCAGCGTTTTGATAAAAGCGAGCGCGCCCACGCGCATCTGTGGCGATCATGCGCTCGGTGTCCTCGTAAGGCTCACAGTATTCAAAGGCACGCTTCCTGACGGTGAAAGACTTCCGGTTCATCCCATTCTTGATGGATTGAACGATAGCCCGGATAGCCCTGATCTTCGGATGCTGCTGCCAATTCGCCTTCGTAATCTCGTCGCCGGATTCCTGCAAGGAGAAACCGGGCGAAGGAGTTCCGAAGGACGAAGCGCGCGCAGTTCCAACCGCATAAAGCGAGCTTGCGCTAATCAGAATCAAGAGCAGGAGAGCGCCGCGTGTTTGTCGCATAGGGGATTACCTTTCAACTTTGGTTAAGTAGGACTTTGGATAGGACATGATCTCTGTCAAATTCTGATGCCTCGAATCTTCTCAGGCTTCTTCCCTGCATCAGGTTTGACCAGCACGGAGTTGTCCTGCTGGCGGTGTGTGCGCTCGCGCGTCGAGTGCCAGTCGGCCCACTCTGCTGGCGCGTCGAAGGTCTCGCCGCCGTGACGTGTGATGCGTTCGCGGACGCGGCACATGACGGGCGTGTTGACGCCAACGCCGCTGATGACCGCCTGGCCTTTGGTCAAAGCGGGGAGTTCGTCAAGGAGTTGGCGGCCTGCGCCTTCGACACTCTTGGCGACCGTGTCCTGATCAATCGGGTTGACGATTCGCATGATGATTTGCGTCATGCATTGCGAGAGCACGTCCTGATCGAGTTTGCCGGGGCGCTGCGTAATCAGCCCGATGCCGACGCCGAACTTGCGGCCTTCGGAGAGAATCTGTTTGAGGATGTTCGTCGAGACAACCGTCTGGCCTGCGGGCGCGAAGCGGTGCGCCTCTTCAAGCAGGGCGAAGACCGGATAGGGAAGATAGCTCTCCGTTCCGGTTTGCGCGTCTCCGCGCACGGTCGCCATGCGCGCTTTGTTGACGCGGCGCAGGAGTGTGGCGACGACGACCTGCTGCTCGTTCTGCTCGATGTCGGAGAGTTGCAGCACGGTGCAGCGCCCCGGTTGAAACAACTCGTTGAGCGGAATGTGCTCGTGGTCTGAGAAGATCGAGTCAGGCCGATCAAAACGATTGTCGAGCCGCCAGAGCAGCGCATCAATCGAGCCGACGTTGCCGCCCGACCCTCGCCCGTCATCTTCGCCGTACTTCTCCGCCGTCACGGCGTCGCGCAAATCCTGATAGCCCCATAAGCCCCGTTCGCCGCGCTCGCCCGCCGTCAGCTTGCGATAAGCCTGCGAGAGATAGTGCAGCATTTTGTCGGATGTGCCTTCGGGCAGCAGATATTTGATGTCGGCTTCGGTCAAAGTCGAGACGCGCACCTTGACGCGGTCGTGCGTGAAGATTTTGACTTCCGGCTGGTAGCCGTCCTCGCCCCGAAAGATTTTGTCATCTTCGATGGAGCGCAGCGTATCGTATTCACCGTGCGGGTCAACGATGAGGACGGCGGCGCGGTTGTAAGGCCGCATCAATTCTTCGACCAGCACGCCTGCCGTGTAAGACTTGCCCGCGCCCGTCGAAGCCAGGATAGCCAGATGCGTTGAGACGACATCCTTGATCGAAAGGACAACGGGAACTTCGCCCGCGCTTCTGGTCAAGAGACTCCCGACGTGCGCCGAACCCTGATCTTCCATCCGGCGCGGCGAGAGAACATTGGCGAGAGTCTCCGATGAAGCGAGGAAAACCGCGTCGCCCGGATTGGGCGGGATGCGCGGATTGACGAAATCGCCGAGAGCGCGGCTGAAGTAGCCGACGGTTTCGACGCTGATCTCATAAAGCTCGCCGCAATCCGAGCTAAGCCCGATGAGCGATGAAACGACTGAAGGGGAAATCTCAGGGTCGGAGAGAAAAACGTCCGGCAGGTTTCGCACGAGTTTGCGCGAAGTGATGTTGCCGATGATGTGCCGCTCATTCTCTCCATCGCGCGCCACGTAGTAGACGAACTCGCCGATGCGCGCCCGCGCGCTGTCGGTCGTGATGAAGAGATATTCGTGCGGCAGTTCGCCCGGCCCTTTGACCGTCCCCGTCAGAATGTCCTGAGAGATTTGCTGTGCTTGCATGACGTTAATGAAAAGCGTCTCCGGTAGAGTGCCTTCCTACGACACTGACATTAGTCGCATCCAACCGCAAAATCAATTGCCCGCCGTCTTTTGCTTCGGCAAGGTTTTCAGCCACTCAAGGGTGCGAGCAATCCCCGTCTTCAAATCAACACGGGGCTGCCAGCCTGTTTCGCGATGCAGCAGACTTGAATCCAGAACATTGTGCGGCACGTCGAACTTGCGAGCCGGGCTGTGGAGAATTTCAGAGGCGAAGACGAGTTGCTCGCGAAGAATCGCCACGATGTCGAGCACCGAATGTCCCGCGCCGCCGGAGACGTTGAAGACTCTGTGCTGGCCTGTGTAGTTGAGAATCATAAGCAGGGCTGTCACCAGATCATCAACATAGAGGTAATCGCGCTGGCTCTCTCCTGTTCCCCAGATTTCCAACGCCTCGCCGCGCAGGGCGCGCTCCGCCATTACACCAATCACGCCTTGCCCTGAGCGCAGTTGCTGCCCGACGCCGTACACGTTCGACGGGCGCAGGATGCGATAATCAATCTCGAACTGCGTGGCATAGAGCGCCACGTATTTTTCAATCGTGAGTTTCGTAATCCCGTAAGAACTGATGGGGTCGGTCGGGTGAGTTTCGTCAATCGGATTGGTCAATGGCCGCCCGTAAACCGTCCCGCCCGACGAGACATACAACAGTCGCCGGACTTTTGTTTCCGGCAAGCGACTGAGCCAGTTGACGGAAGAGACGACGTTGCTCATCACGTCATAGGCCGGATCGTTCATGGATGAACCGGGCACTGTGGTGTGAACCAGATTGATGACAACATCCGTCTCCGCAATCGCGCTGAGCACATCGTCGGCGCGCGAAATATCGCCCTCGATGATTTCCAGCTCCGTCGCCACGTCGCTGATTAAGGAACGAGAGGCGGACACGCGATCAAAGACAATGGTCTTGTGGCCGTGCTGCACGAGCGCGCGGCACAAATGGCTGCCCATAAAGCCGAGACCGCCGAGGACGGCGATGCGCTCTTTGCCCGATGTTGAAATAGATTCCGAACCTTTGCTCATGGATTCTCGCGCTGCAACACCCGCTTGTAATAAGCAATCAATTTAGTGATATAGAGCTGAATATCAAAGCGCTCGACGATGGTGCGGCGCGCGGCGAGAGATAGCTGCTTGTAGAAAGTCTCATCTTCGGCCAGTCGCGCAACTCGCTCAATCATTTCCCGGTGGTCGTCCATGTCGCACAGGAATCCATTGACACCATCCATAATCGCTTCGGGTTGACCGCCGATTCTGGAACTGATGACCGGCACGCCGCAGGCCAGCGCATTCAAACAGGTGAGCGAGAGATTATCCGCGCGCGTAGGGTATAACAGCACATCCGAGAGATTCAAAGCCATTGCCAATCGCTCCTGATCTTTGATGAAAGGAAGCGTGACGATGGGCAACTCAGCGGTCTCATACTCGCGCGCCTGTTCGCTCGCGCCGCCGACCACCAGCACACGAAGCTTCCCCGGCAGACGCTCGGCCAGCGCTTGCAGCGGCTTTAGGAGCGGCAGCAATCCTTTACGCTTTTCCGTGACGCTGCTGTGCAGGAGTGCAACGGTGAAACGCCCTGACATCTCAACTCCGAGCGCCGCCGCACACTCCGCACGGTTCAGCGGGCGATAAACATTTGGGTCCACGCCGTAATAGATTTGCTCGATGGGCAATTGGCCGACAAAAGTCGAAGCATAATGCCGCGCCAGATATTCTGTGTGAACCAGCAGATTAAAACCGGAACGAGCGACCGCCCTTTTCTTCATTTTCAGCAGGGCGCTGGTCGTGTCGCGGCTCAAGCCCGGATAAGGTAAATCAAGTTGCGGGCATTGGCCGCAGGATTCCAGATAACGATTGCAGCCCAAAGTGTACGGGCAATAACCGGTCGAAAGAAATTGATCTACCGGCGACAAGATAACGGGGCGACGACGGCTCTCCCCTGCGAGCAAAGGAATAGAGGCGAAATGACCGTGCAGGTTATGAAAGTGCCAGAGGTCGGCTTGTTTGATCCATTGACGCCATCTCAGCAAAAAGGTCGAAGGGAAAAGTATATTGTTCCGGGCGGTCGCCCGACGAAAGTAAGATTCCAGTCGCCGCTCGCCGAAAAGGTGCGGAAGGGTGTGGACGTGCGCCGCGTCTGTAAACCTGTCCATGACGTAGAGCCGCGCCTCAACGCCACGAGCGATGAGACCCGTCACCGTCTGGTTAATCAAAGCCTCTGCGCCGCTGGACAAATCAGAGTTATTAAAAAACGCGACGCGCAATGGTTTCTCTTTTACTCTATCGTTCAAACTGAGACATCATGCTAAAAGGTCTTTGGCCGCGCTGTAGACGCCTTTTGAATAGAGATGATAACGCTTGGCGAATAATTCTCTCGTCACTATCGGCAATCTTTTAAGCTTTCCCGTCGGCAGGCTAGCACGGGCGGTAAAGTGTTTGAGCCGACCTTCAACGCCAGAAAGCGCGTCCTCGTATTTCATGTTGGCGTGTAATCTCTGGTGAATTGTTTTTAAGACATTGAGCGAATCGGAGTAGAAATTGACGCGAGACATTCCAGCCTTAATCGGGTTGAGGTCTGTTTTCGATCCCGCTGCTTCCTCCTCCTCGACTCTCTTTGCTGGTGCGCCGATCTGTTGCCCCGCATGTTGCCGGTATTTGATTAAGGGTTCGCTGATGAAACTGATTTCGGCGACGGCTGAAATCATCACGGCTATCCATCCGTCGTGAATCATCGGGAGATGCGTGGGGATTGGCAAAAGCAATTCCCTGAACCGGGCGCGAAAAGCAATCGTGGCTCCCGTCACTGTCCAACCGGGCAGCAGAACGTCCAGAGCGTGACCGCCCTTAATCAAATTCTTTTGGCCCTCATCGAATCCATTCTTTTCCCACATACTGTAGCCGAGAGGCTGCAAGTTCTCATCGACCAGCTTAGCGTCGGAGAAAACCAGACCAGTTTGAGGGGAGTTGGAGAAACCATCTTCGATTACTTCCAGTTTATTAGAACGCCAAACGTCATCCTGATCGGCAAGAGCGATGATCTCCTGATTGCAAAGAGCAATCGCCTGCTCAAAATTCTTCGTTGAGCCGAGGTTCTTCTCGTTGACGTGCAGCCTGACGGGAAACTTCGCTTGTGAACTGAACGCATGGATGAGCTGGACGGTTTCGTCGCTTGAGCCATCGTCACAGATAACCAGCTCAGCAGGCGCATGAGTTTGCGAAGCGATGCTCTCCAGTTGCTGATCCAGATAGCGCGCCCCGTTATACGTGCACATTGCGACGGATATTCCCATAGCAAACCACTCAGGCGAAACTTGTCATGACACTCGAACTCAAAGATTTCATTCGCAGCTTGAATTTCAGACTCTTCCCCACGCATCTTGCGTCAGAGCCTGTTGGGTTCGCAAATCCGCGTCAGCGTAGCGGCGTGTCTGATTGTCGGCGACTAACAGATTCCGCTGGTCGCCGCTTTTGAAAGTAAAGCTCTCGCACCAGTTTTCCTTTTCGTAAGCGCAGCCATCGCGCCCGACAACCAGAGCCTTAAAGTGCAGCGCCAGAATTTGACGAGTCAGGCTCTCGCGCCCGCTCTCGAACTCATGCGCGTCAATTTTTTCTTTAAGCGGGCCGGGCTTCAGCCGCAACATCAGATCGCGTGAAATAATAAAAGCGTTGCTGCGCAGATGATGGTTAGGGAAGGGCGGGAAGCGCTTTCTGTATATCAGCACTTCCCGAATTTTGCGGTACTCAATCCCCAGCATCCCCCGGTACAGCCACTTCGACCTGTTTGACCACCAGTTATGCAGAAAGGTCGAGTAAAAACTTTCGTGCGACGCGGTCGCGCCCACCACGCCGACACCTTCGCGCCGGACGTGTTCATACATCTTCGCCAGCCAGTTCTCGTCCAGCAGCACGCTGAACGAATTCAGGAAACAGAAGTAATGATAATCTAACGTGCGTGCGGCGTGGAAGTAGGGGCCGATGTCGAAACCTTCGTCGGGAACAAAGAGCGTGTGGTAGGAAAGCCCGTCCAACAGGGCGCTGTACTCGGCTGGCACAGACTGCTGGTCGAACCCCTTGAAGATAATCAGGAGGTCATGCGCCGTGCCCCCTGAATTTTCCCTGTACGAATCGAGGAAGGCCCTGAACGGGGCGATGCCATTCTTCTCTCTAACGAGGTGAGCAACGCAAATTTCCGACATCACTATCTACTGTTCAGAGAACTTCGCCGACGCCGATGCCGAGCGGTTTCTCCGTCCCGATGAACTCTGCCAGCGGCTTGAAGATTTTCTCCCGCGTGCCTTGAACCCATCCCCGCCTGACATCCTCGCACGCCACCGTATCGTGGAGAATCATCAGCGTTCCGCGACGGCAGAAGGGCCGCGTCAATTGCACATCCTGCCAGAGACCTTCGTAGCTGTGGTCGCCGTCAATAAAAGCCACGTCGAATTTGCCGTCAACGTTTTCCTCAAGATATCGTCGCGCCTCTTCCGAATGGCTGTCGCCGATAAACTGCTTGAGGTTCGCAATCTGCCCGAAGTGCTCGGGCTGCGCGACGGCGCGCGGGTGCTCGCCATTGTCCAGACTCATCACGCTTTTGAAGCCGACCTCGCGCGTCAGGAAAAGACACGCGCCGCCCGATGCCGAGCCGATTTCCATGTAGTCTTTGTGCGGCCCGCGTTCTCTGAGAAAGAGCGTGAGAGCGGCAAACTCGTCCGGGTTCTGCTGCAAATACAGTCCGCCCTCGTGCGTGTAGCCGTTGCCGAAGTGTGACAGGCTATCCGTGCCTGACGCTCGAATGCGGTCGCGCAGTTGCTCGAAATCCGTGTGCCGCCGCTGGATGTCTTTGATTGATTCAATCGCGCCGAAAGTTCTCCAGCGATAGAACCGGGTTCTTGCCTGATTAATTTGAGTAGTGATGCTCATTGATGTTGTTTATAAATTTATTCTGACTGCTGCCACCACACAATAGTTTTATTCAGACCATCGTGCAAGTCGTGTTCGGGTCGCCAGCCCAACTCTTCGCGCAGGCGCGTAACGTCTGCGACGAGCGCGTGCGGCTCGCTCATCGGGGCTGTCACCGCGTTCAATCGAACGAGGTCGGGGCGATTCAATTTCTCGCCAATCTCGCCCACGACATCTTTCAACGCGACCGCGAGACCCGAAGCGATATTGACCGCGCCTCTCACGTCGCTATCGAGCAGGCGAACGAAGGCATCGGCCACGTCCTCGACGTAGAGCAGATCGCGCACCTGTCGCCCGTGCGAACAGAGCGCAGGCTCATTCCTTAACAGCGAGCGAATCACGGAGGCGACCAGACGGCTCTCGTATTCGCGCGGGCCGTAGAGAAAAAAGAGGCGCCCCCACGCCGCGCTCAAACCGGCTTGCGCCGCGTAAGCCTCAAGCATGATCCTTAAACCGTGCTTGCACGCCCCGTACAAGGTCGCAGGCTTGAGCGGAGTTTTCGTTTCCGAGCAAGGCTCGTCGCTTCCCCATTCGTACTCGGCGCAAGAGCCTGCCGCCACGACGCGCTTGCCCTGATGGGAAGCGAACGCCTCAAACAAATCGAGACTCGCCTGCACCCAGCGAAGATTCTCCGTCGAAGTCCAGTACTTTCCCGGCACGGCATACCAGGCGAGATGCAACAGGTGCGTCGGCTCAACCTTAGACACTATGTCAAAGACCTGCTCGCGCTTTAAGAGATCAACCCGATGCCACGTCACATTCTGCTCATCAACAGACGGCGCATCCTTTGAAGAGACGGCGTGTATCTCGTAGGCTCTGGCCGCGAGTCTCGGCAGACAATGATGCCCGATAAAGCCGGTCGCGCCCGTGATGAGAACCTTCTTCATAGCGTGAAATCCGGAGACTCACGATCCCTTGCGATGATGATGCGTTCCTTCGTGGGCGGCCACTCGATATTGAAAGCGGGGTCGTCCCATCGCACGCCCTTCGCGCTTTCAGGAGCATACGGGGCGGCCATCTGGTAAAAGACTTCCGAATTATCCGCGAGAGTCTGAAAGCCGTGTGCGAACTTTTCAGGAACGTACAGCATACGCCCGTTGTCAGGCGACAATTCAAAGCCCACCCATTGCCTGAAGGTCGCCGAATCAGGGCGCAGGTCAACGATCACGTCGAAGATCGCGCCGCGCGTGCAGCGCACGAGTTTGGCCTGCCCGTGCGGCTCATCCTGATAATGCATCCCGCGCAGCGTTCCTTCTCTTTTGTTGAAGGAGATGTTGCACTCGGCAAGACGCGCGTCCAATCCCTGTTCCTCAAACTCTCTCTGCGACCACGAGCGCGCAAAGTAGCCGCGCTCGTCCTCGAAGATTTCAAGCTCGATGAGATACGCGCCTTTAAGTTTGGTTTCAGTGAAGAGCATCCGTCTAACTAAACAACTCGCACTTCCGGGATGGGGATGATGAAACGCCCGCCGCGCTCTATATATTCGCGCTGTTGCTCAAGAATCTCTTCGGCGAAGTTCCACGTCAGCAGCAGCACGTAGTCGGGCATCTCTTCGAGCAACTTTTCCGGCGCGTAGATTTTCAGGTGTGTACCCGGCGTGTAATAACCCTGCTTGACTGTGCTGCGGTCAACCACGAAATCGAGCGTCTCCCGCCCGATGCCGAAAAAGTTGAGAAGCGTGCTGCCCTTAGCCGACGCGCCGTAAACCGCTATGCGTTTGCCTTGCGATTTCAGTTTACTCAAGAGCGCGAGCAACTCGCGGCGCAGGCGCTCAACCTTCTCCCCGAACCCCTGATAAAACTCCTCGCGGTCAACGCCCCACCCGGCTTCCTCTGCAAGCAATCGCCGGACGGCGCTCGATTGCTCATCTGTTTTGCCCGCGTAGATACGCAGCGTCCCGCCGTGAATCGGCAGCAACTCCACGTCGTTGATAACTAGATCGTGTCGCCGGAAAAGGCGGTCGAGCGCGGAGAGCGAGAAATAGCAAAGGTGCTCATGATAGATCGTGTCAAACTCTGCGCGGTCTATCATCTCCTTGACGTATGGCACTTCGATGACGGCCACACCGTCGGGCTTGAGCAGCAAGGCGAATCCCTCGACCACACCGTTCAAGTCGCCGACGTGCGCCAGCACGTTGTTGGCGTGAATCACGTCGGCGTGTCTTCCTTCCGCCAACAGTTTGCGGGCGAGTTCTGCGCCGAAGAAATCGCAGACGGTCGGAATGCCGCGCTCTGTTTCCGCAATGTGGGCGATGTTCGCCGCCGGTTCAATGCCGAGCACGGGAACGTTCTCGCGCTTGTAGAACTGCAACAGATAGCCATCGTTGCTCGCCACTTCCATCACGAGACTATCCGCGTTAAGTGTGCGCGACTCTATCAACCGCCCGGCAATCTCTTCCGCGTGCCGCACCATCGTGTCGGAAAATGACGAGAGATAGAAATACTCGCGGAAGAGTTTTTCCGGCGGCACGGTCTCCGTAATCTGCACGAGCGAGCAAGCGGGACAGAAGGCGAGGTCGAGCGGAAAGATATCTTCCCGTTCATTCAACTGTTCAGCCGTGAGCAACGCATTCGCCAGCGGCGTGCTGCCGAGCGGAAGAATTGTCTTCAAACCACTTTCGCCGCAGGCACGGCAGGGGGTTTCAAGGATGATGGACGATAGATGATTGCTGATGGACGATGGACGGGCGGCGACCGACGCTTTTCCATCATCCATCAGCAATCGTCTATCGTCTTCTTTTTCCATCTCAATCATCACGATGTTTTTCCGAGAAACCCTTTGTACCAGTCAATCGTGCGCTGCAACGCTTCGTCGAGTGTGAAGAGCGGCTGCCAGCCGAGCATTTTTTTCGCTTTCGCCGCGCTTAAGTACTGGTGGCGAATCTCGTTGGTCGCTTCGTTTCGGACATCCGGCTCAAGGTCTGAATTCATCAACTTGAGAATCCGCCCGACCAGTTCAAGCACCGTCACCTGAATCTCGTTTGAGAAGTTGAAAGCCTCGCCGCTCAAGTCTCTATTCTCCGCGAGCTTCTCGGCCAGCACCATGTTGGCCATTGCTCCGTCTTCGGCGTAGAAATAGTCGCGTATGAATTGCCCGTCGGAACGAATAATGGGCCGCTGCCCGCGCAGCACAGAGCGAATCGTTCCCGGCACGATGCGATTCCAATTGAGGTCGCCGCCGCCGTAAAAGTTTCCGCAGCGCGTGACGGCGACAGGCAATTCGTAAGTCGCGCCGTAAGTCTGTGCTATCAAATCGGCGCACGACTTGCTCGCGTCATAAGGGTGACGACCCTCCAGCGGCGCATCTTCGTTATAAGGAAGCTTTTCATGCTCGCCGTAGGCTTTGTCCGACGAGGCAACGACTATCTGCTTAACAACGGGGCTGCGTCGGCAGGCTTCCAAAAGCCGCCACGTTCCGGCGATATTGGTTTCAAACGTCGAGACGGGATTGCGGTTGGCGATGCCGACGATGGTTTGCGCCGCGAGATGAATCACCGTGTCAACTTCATATTCGCCGAGCGTGCGTTCCATCAATGCCTGATCGCTCACATCGCCGCGCACGACCTTGACGCGGTTCATCAACCCATCGCTCACGAAGACCGACTGCGGAACCCAGTCGCGCACCAGACACACCACGTCCGCGCCCTCGTCCAACAGGCGCTTAACTAGCCAACCGCCGATCAAGCCGGTCGCTCCCGTCACAAACGTCGGGCGGTCGAGCCAGAACGAAGATTGACCTTGAATCTTCGCTGCCTGCTCGTCCCGTTTAAGCTCTGCGCTCTGCGCTACGTTTTGTCTTTCGTTCACCAAGTCTCAATCCCACATCTTCCAGGGCGCACGTTGTTCCTGCCACAAGGTTTCCAGCAGACGCTTATCGCGCAACGTGTCCATGCATTGCCAGAAACGGTCGTGACGAAAAGCCGCAAGCTGGCCGTCGGCGGCGAGATGCTCAAGGGCGTCCGCTTCAAGGCTGCTCTGGTCTCCCTCAAGGTATTTGAAAAGCTCCGGCTCGAAGACGAGGAAGCCACCGTTGATCCAGCCTTCGCCGATCTGCGGTTTTTCGGCAAAGTCCGTCACGATGTCGCCGTCGAAGACGAGACCGCCAAAGCGCGCCGGAGGTCTGACGGCTGTGACGGTCGCGATGCGCCCGTGCGAACGATGAAACTTGAGCAACTCGCGCAAATCGACATCACACACGCCGTCGCCATAGGTCACCATGAACGTCCCGTCTTTGAGCCAGGGTTCAAGACGCTTGACGCGCCCGCCGGTTTGCGTCTCCTGTCCGGTGTCAACCAGATGCACAGTCCAGTCTTCGCACTTCTGATCGCGCGTTTCGATCTGGCCCCGCGAGAGGTCGATGGTCATATCGCCGCTTAAGTTGTAGTAGTCCACGAAGAAGCGCTTGATGACATCGCCGCGATAACCGAGCGCGATGAAGAACTCTTTGAAGCCACAATGCCCGTAATGCTTCATGATGTGCCAGAGAATCGGGTGGCCGCCGATCTCGACCATCGGCTTCGGCTTGATGGCCGTTTCTTCGGTGAGGCGTGTGCCGAGGCCGCCAGCAAGAATTACAACCTTCATGAAGAATACCTCTGCGGGAGTTGGAGCCTTATCCCTTCACACAAAAAGGAGCTACAAACATTCGACCGCCCCGCAACTTGCTGAGCATAACTCAGCGGCCCTGATTCGTTAATTAACGCCGCCCTGACGTTTGTCTGACTCTCTTTGAGATAGATTTTCAGTCAGGTAAGTTTCTTCCACGTACCCGCGCCGCAGCCATGAATAGTTTCGGTTCAAACGTTTGAAGCCGCCAACACGCGCCACTGCCTCCGGCACCAGAACCTGAGGAATGTTATCAGCAGGCGAATATGCTTCCTGATTATAACTAAAGAATATCCCGGCAACCTTGTTCTTTGCCAAGCTGAGGTATTTATCGACCACGTGCTCGGGTATTTCCGGCATGCTGTTTTGATTCATCAGCATATCAATGCTTTTATCCGGGAGCATGTCGAGCGCGTGAGTCGGCAATACCCTGATGCCCTTCGCGGGTGCGCCAGCAATATCGACCTCGCCAAATAAAGAGACGTTCGACGCGCCGAAAACTTTAGACAGGAAATAGCCCTGTAGGACGTTGATGATCGGAAGGTCAATAATCGTGTAGCTTTCTATAGTCGGCCTGATTTTCATCAGCCAGTAGCCAAGACCTCCAAATCCGGCTCCGAGTTCTACGACATGCGGACGCGCGGCGCGTTCCGGGCTGAGGTGCTGATCCATCGACTCATAAGCTCTTAAAGCCGCATAGATGTGCTCCGGCGATTCAAATGTGATTAGGGTCTCACCAATCTTTATGCCGTAGGCTGCGGCAATCTCAGGAAAGCCGATTGAGATACCGAGGGCATCTTCAATCTTCTTAACCAAATCTTCCAGGCCATCCTTGAAGGCATAGCCGATAACTCCCTGCTGGGGACACTCTGTCCGCACTACACCGAGATACTCTCCGAGCGCGACAATATCTTCCAGATACTTCTGCGCCCAGATTCTCAAACCGAGCCGGGTTTGGCTGCCCGGATATTGATCTGCCGAGGCTATGCCGTACAAAAATGCTTCTTTGAACATGGTGGACAGGGTGGCTGCCAGATTTTCAGCCTTCCCTTCATCTAAAGCCGAGAATAACTTTCCGTATCGTGCCAGCATGACGTGCCATATTTTGCTCAGCGAGTCGGGCGGGAGGTCTGTTTCGGTCGCCTTTGCATAGGCCGCAAGTAATCTTTCGCAAAGGGTGACATCCTCTGCGGTGACTGCTGAAGCCGGTGAATAGTAGATTTGCGAACGCGGTATATTCTTGCGGTCTCTATACATCCATTCGGGACGCTGTAGAAATTTAGAAATTACAATGGTGTGCGGGGTCAGCCCTATATGATGACCGATGCGATATACAAGATTTGACATTTATTCTTTACACCTCTCCAGAGCGGACTTAATTTGTTCTTCGCTAAAACTATTCTCTCAACGCAGAAGCGGCCTGCATTACACTCGGCCTCGTTTCTGCATAAACAATCGCGTGCCGGATTCACATGGACGCGGATAATATGATGGCCTGTGGCTTCGCTCAAGTGTTTCCACTCTCGTTGCCAAAGGTCTCTCCAAACGCGAGCTGAAGTGTGCGTTTGTTACTTGGTGAGCGGGACGGAACCATCAGCCTGCGTAACTCCCTAAGCCGCCGTCGAAAATCACGACTTTCATATGCGGGACGCCTCGAAGACTGAGAGTTGATCTGATTCCTGATGAGGGTCAAACTGCGTATCCCACTGTAGAAGGGGTCTAACCAAACCGGGATATGGCCCACCGTAGTCGCCCCGAACCGAGTCGCCATCCATATTATCAATCACTTGAAAGGCCAAAGCATCTCCGTAGTGAACGTGATTGATGGCGGAAGGGACAAACTGGCCGATGGAAACGCCTACGACAAGACTACCTTCAGACAAAAAATTTCCCGGTATCAACGCCGTGCTCACATAGTGTCCGGCGGGTCGCTCCATACGCTTCCACGCCGGGTCCGTGTCATATGTCAGAAAGACGCAAGCGCCTTCCTCGTTATAAACGCCGAAGGCCGGGAAGAGGACGTGGCCGCCCTCAAGCACTTCGTACTCAACCTCAAGGCAAACGGGTTGCTGGATGTCCACCGCTTCGGTGACTCGCCCATCCTCAGTTCGCACTCGCACGGCGCGCAAGCGCACGACCTCGTTGCCCGGCGCACTGCCTGCATCCGGCCAATCGCGGCTGGCCGTCGTTCCCAAACCGGAGTTGAGATAAGTGCCGACCACCTCATGCGAAGGCCCGTCAGATATCACACGCCCTTCGTCCAGCAGAATCGTGCGTGGGCAAAGACGCGTGATGGCAGACATATTGTGGGAAACGAAGAGGACGGTGCGACCGTGCTGCCCGACATCCTGCATCTTGTCGAGGCACTTTCGCTGAAAGCGCGCATCGCCAACAGCCAAAACTTCATCAACGACGAGAATCTCCGGCTCAAGGTGCGCGGCGACGGCAAAGGCCAATCGTAAATACATCCCGCTCGAATATCTCTTAACGGGCGTGTCGATGAACTTCTCAACCTCTGCGAAGGCCACGATCTCATCAAACTTTCGCTCGATCTCAGCTCTTCTCATCCCCAGAATCGCCCCATTTAAGTAGATGTTTTCTCTTCCTGTCAATTCGGGATGAAACCCTGTGCCGACTTCAAGCAGGCTGGCAACGCGCCCGTAGAGTTCGATACGTCCTTTGGTCGGCTCTGTAATACGCGAGAGTATCTTCAGGAGAGTTGACTTGCCTGCCCCGTTGCGTCCGATGATGCCAACCACTTCGCCCGGCTGGACTGTGAAGTTCACATCCTTGAGCACCCAGACCGTCTCGCTGTTTGCCCTGCCATTCTGGCCTCTTCGCAGCCGCCTGAGGGGAGCGCGAGCCGCGCTGACAATCGTTTCGCGCAAAGTCGAGTAGGCCGCCCGGCGCGTGCCGATGCGGTACTGTTTACTCAGATTCTCGATTCGGGCAATCGGATTCATTCTGGTTCAGAACACACTTGACTAAACTTTTCTCTGCCCGTTTTCGCGGGTCGTCGAGTTCACTTGCATTGCTCTGTGATGAGAGAACGGCCTGAAGCTTAACATAATTTTTTTCTGAAAGCATTCGGTCGGGGCAGCAGTCTTTGAGGCAGGATTTGTATTCCTAACTCCTTCCTTTCCCTGCGCTCGCATTAATGGTAGATTACCGACACCACGATAACTTCAAGATCAAAGATGAATGTATTTGCTTCAAAAATGAAAGGAGAAGCCTCGTGCTGCGCCGTCAAGCTCAGGCTGTTCTCACGGCACTCATAAAGCGTTTGCCCACCCGCGTCCGCTTCGCAATTACCTACCGTCTTGGCGAGGACTTCCGAAAGATGTGGGATACGTTTCGGCGCGAGACGCTGGCGACTCTCTTCCTGCGCGGCGAAGGGATAGAGGTCGGCGCGCTCGACCATCCGCTCCCGGTGCCTGACGGCGTGCGGGTCAAATACGTTGACTTAATGCCGCTGGAAAAACTCAAGACAACTTTTCCAAATCTTAAGATAATTAAAGGCCCAGACATCGTTGACGATGGCGAGAAGCTCACGACGATAGCCGACGCGTCACAGGATTTCGTGATTGCCAACCATTTCATCGAGCACTCACAAGACCCCATCGGGACAATCAAGAACTTTCTGCGCGTGTTGCGACCCGGCGGCATTCTCTATATGGCTCTGCCCGACAAGCGTTTCACTTTCGACGTTGACAGACCTTCGACTTCTTTCGAGCACATGCTTAAGGATCACACGGAAGGACCGGACTGGTCGCGGCTGGATCACTTCCGCGAAGCCATCGCAGCCTACAGCGGAGCGACCGCCCCGCTGGACTTAGAGCGTTCTCTGGAGTTTGAGATGAATAAGGTCGGGCACACACACTTCCACGTCTGGTCACAGGAAGATATGCTCACTTTCGCCGCAGGTCTGAGGACGCGCGTCGGGCTGGACATTGAGGTGGAAGCCTACGTCAACAACCACGATCAAGGTGAAGGGATACTCGTTCTCCGAAAGGGGGACGCAGGGCATGACCGTCGCATGGCTGATGAGAGTTTGCAGCACGCGCGTGAGGCTTTCCGCGCACGCTTTAACGGCAACGGCAATTAATCCTCGCAACTCTTCCCCGTCCTTTAACTCACCACTGCATTTCACACGATGTCTGCGAAATTCTTCTCCATGCGCCGAAACGCATAAGCGGAGTAGATGAGTATTACCAGCGTCACAACGGTTGAGAAGCCGAGCGCAGGCCAGTCGAACGCGCGCCCGAAGAGAGCAGCGCGAAAGCCTTCGATAATGCCCGTCAGCGGATTCAGCGCCAGCAGCCAGCGCCACTTTTCGGGCAACATCGTCGCCGGATAAATAACCGGCGAGACGAACATCCACAACTGAATGAGAAACGGGATGGCGTAACGAATGTCACGGTATTTGACGTTGAGCGCCGACAGCCACATCCCGACGCCAAGCGCCAGCAGCGTGGCCAGAACGACGAGCACAGGCAGCATCACAACCGTCCACGTGATAGCCACACCGTAATAGATCATCAAGCCGAGCAGAATGACAAAAGCGATGGCCAGATCAACCAGCGACGCCCCGACGGTTGCGGCAGGAATCATCAGGCGCGGGAAGTAGACTTTATTAATCAGATTGGCGCTGCCGACCAGACTATTGCCGCTGTTCGAGACGGCGTTGGCGAAGAAAGTCCAAGGCAAGAGACCTGCGAAAGCGAAGAGCGGATAAGGCACGTCAACTTTTGAATCAACGCCAGCGAACCTCCCGAAGAAGATCGTAAAGACCATCATCATGAAGAGGGGCTGCAAAATAGCCCAGAGCACACCCAGCGCCGTCTGCTTATAGCGCACCTTGACATCGCGCCACGTCAGGAAAAAGAGCAATTCCCGATGCGCCCAGATTTCTCGCAGATTAAGCTGAACCCACCCCTTGCTGGGTTCAATCGTAATTAAAGGCTTATCCGGCTGAGGAAGAGAGGCGTGTGGCGGCTCAACTGTCTTGTCTGTCCCGGCGGCGCGCGTCAATTCGGATTGCTCAAGCGCATCCGCGCTTTTACTCACAGAAACATCCATCAGGTTGAATTCTTAAACTAAGGAACGTCTCCGGTTAGCTGAAACGCTCGCTCTGTAATATCTGACTTTCGTTATCTACACGTTCAAATCGGCTAGATTAATTTGAGTGGCAAGTCTAGACGCACACTGGCGCGGGCGTCAAGCTAAAGGGAATCTGCGGCAGCGAGACCGTCTTTCGAGCTTCGTTGACGGAAGCAATGATGGTTAAAGCGCGGAGGGGGAGGAAAAAACGACTCCGCCCGCTTCGTTTGTGAAGCGGGCGGAGTGAAGGATGAAATTCCAGACTGTACTAGGTCTTGGCAATCGGTGTGATCACACCCGCTGTGGGGGCAGTGTTCCCGTCGAGCGTGTTGGTTTGTGTGAAATTCTTGAGCGTTCCGCCGACGTTGTTCAACCCCGTGCTATTGCCGATGACCAGCGTATCAGCAACGCGCGCCGTGCCGAGATCAACTCTCACGCCGCTGGTGCTAAACAACAGGGCGCAGTTTGAGATGGTCACTTCGGCATCCGCAGTTCCCGCCGAGCGGACGGCTGCCATGTTGACACCGTTAAAGGTCGAAATGCTGGTGTCATGCAGCGTGGAGCGGCTGCGCGCTCCCGACTCATAACCGTCGCCAGCGCCACTGTGAATGTTAACTCTCTCAAGCGTCGAGGTGACGAGGCCGCCTGCGATGGTGTTCTGTATGAGCATCCCGTCAGTCTGAGCATTTCTGACGGTAGTGTCTGCGACATACACCTTAGTGACGACGGCAGTACCGATGCTGACCTCAATGCCCTGACCGACGACACCATCAATGATACAGTTCTGGACGTGAAGGCCGAGACCGGCGATCATGCGAACGCCGTCAGTTCCGGTGCTCGCTCCGTTGATGTTGAGCCAGTCGAGACGCACTGTCTTACGAATGTCCGCCGGGTCGGTGATGTTGATCAAAACGCCCTGGGGTGCGAGGGCGGAGAGAATGGAGCCGTAGCCCTGACCACCGCCGCCGCCGTTGATGGTAATTGACTTGGTGATGGTGACAGCGCCGAAGCCGCCGGGATCGAGCGTGCTGATTTCGCCGTCTTTCGCTGTCTTCGAGATCGCACCGGCGTAGGTCTTGCAGGGGGCGGTGCGGCTGCACGGGTTGACGTCATCACCGACGCCGGACACCCACGTGCGCGTAGCCTGGGCCTGGGCAATAGAGGCGAACGCTAACGTAAAAATGGCGAGCGTCACGACTCTAAGGGTAAAACTTAATCTTTTCATTTGTGGTCTCCTTATGGGCATTATAGAACTGAGAATACGCATTCTCACTCATGTGGGAGCGGGGAGCACTGGCTCGCCGCGATAAGTTTGTCAACCCGCGAGGAAAATTGTAGTTCGGGCGTGGAAATCTAAGAGGGTTCGGGACAGGCCTCACAGACGCCTCATGTTCGCCTAATTCAGTTGCGAAGCGCCCTGTGTTTTACGCTAGATTCCTCCAGATGTCAATACTAATTCCTCAAGATTAACAAAGTAAGCTTACAAGAGTTCTTAGGAACGTAACAACCGCGAGATTTTGCCGAAGAAAAGTTGCGGATCACCGGACCAAAACAAAGTGACGGCAGGCGGGCTATCGTCGCCCTTTGGCATGCCGGTGATAATCTATGTATACTGCGAATCTCTTTGAATTCGAAGAAATTTACTGACTCTGACGGTCTGCGAGAGAAGCCCTTGAAAAGAGTCTCATCCCGAAACCTAATCTAATTTTTTCTGACGAAATTCATGCTTAAACTTTTCGTGACAGGCGGCGCGGGCTTTATCGGGTCGGCTTTTATCAGGCTGGCGCTCAATGAAAATCCCGGCTGCAAAATCACCAATTTCGACGCCCTGACTTACGCCGGAAACCCCGACAATCTGGACGGTCTGGACCAGGAGCGCCATCACTTTATCTGCGGCGACATCTCGGAGCGCGAAGCCGTGCTGGCCGCGCTCGACGAGGGCACAGACATCATCGTCAACTTCGCCGCCGAATCGCACGTTGATCGCAGCATCGCTTCGGCTGACGAGTTTCTGCGAACGAATGTGTTGGGGACTCAGGTGCTGCTGGACGCGGCGCGCGAGCGGGGCGTCAAACGCGTCGTCCATATCAGCACAGACGAGGTGATGGGGAGCCTCGCAGAGGATGAAAACGCTTTCTTCACCGAAAGCTCGCCGTTTGCACCGAACAGCCCGTATGCCGCGTCGAAAGCCGCCGCCGAGCATCTGGTGCGCGCCGCTTCCCATACTTTCGGCCTCGACACGGTGGTCACGCGTTGCGGGAACAACTACGGCCCGCGCCAGTTTCCCGAAAAGTTTCTCCCGCTGATGCTCTCAAACGCGCTCGATGACGAGCCGATTCCGCTCTACGGCGACGGGCGCAACGTGCGCGACTGGATTTATGTAGAGGATCACTGTCGCGCAATCTGGCTGGTGATGGAGAAAGGTCGAAGCGGGGAGGCATACAACATCGGCGCGCGCAACGAACGGCGCAATATAGATGTCGTCGAATCTGTGCTGGACGCGCTCGGCAAGCCGCGCACTTTGATTCGTCACGTCAAAGACCGATTGGGCCACGACCGTCGTTACGCGATCGACCCGGCGAAGATTGAGACGGAACTCGGCTGGCACCCCCTTGAGACGTGGGAGAGCGGTCTTGAGAAGACGATTCGCTGGTACGCGGAGAACCCGGAATGGATCAAACGTGCGCGCAGCGGCGAATATCGCGAGTTCTACGAGCGACAGTACGGAAAGATTAGTCTGGAGTCTGGAGTCTGAAGTCTGGAGCCAACCGGTCAAAAGCAAGTTATGTCTTTTGACTCCAGACTCCAGACTCCGAGAGTCCAGACTCCGAGAGTCCAGACTTTTCATGAAAGTTCTAGTGACGGGAGCGGGCGGGATGGTCGGTCGCGCTGTGGTGGAGCATTGCACGGCGCAGGGCGACGAAGTTTCCGCGCATGATCACACGAGCCTCGACATCGCAGACGAGGCGGCGGTTAATTCCCTCTTCGAGCGCGAGCGTCCGCAGGTGATTATCAACTGCGCGGCGTGGACGGATGTTGACGGCTGCGAGACGAACCGCGTGCGCGCTTTCGAGGCGAACGCGCGTGGGCCGGAAAACCTGGCAACGAGCGCACGCCGCATTCAAGCGCGACTGGTGACGATTTCGACCGATTATGTTTTCGACGGTACGAAGGATGGCTTCTACACGCAGCGCGATGACCCGAACCCGACGAGCGTTTACGGAGCGTCCAAGCTCGAAGGCGAACGGCGTTCGCAAGGGGCGTGCGCGCGCACAACGGTTGTCCGCACGGGCTGGATTTTCGGCATCGGGGGAAGAAATTTCCTAAGCCGCGTCATCGAACTGGCCGCGCGTAATGAACATCTGAAGGCCATCAGCGATGCGTGGGGCACGCCGACTTATGCCGCCGATTTGGCGCGACGCTTGCGGCAATTGGCCGAACTCGATTTGCCGGGAATTTATCACGTCGTCAATTCGGGCGACGGGGCCAGCTTCGAAGAATTTGCGCGCGAGGCGCTCGCGGCTTCCGGGCGCGAGCAGGCAATGATCGAAGGCGTGCGGATGGACTCGCTCCAAAGACCCGCTCCGCGCCCGCGCAACTCGCGCCTGCGCTGTCTGCTGTCCGAAGCAATCGGTCTGGAAAGGCTTCCCGACTGGCGGCTCGCGCTTAAAGAGTTCGCTTTGAGGCAGACGATGGACGATGGGCAATAGACGATGGAAAGCACGTTCTTATTGTCAATCGTCTATCGTCCATCGTCCATCGTTTATCGTCTTTCAGGATTGGCAGATAGCCCGCAACTGATGTTATTCTTTAGCGCCTCTCGCTTTGAGGTCAGCAGGATAGATGACCGGCACTCGCTGTTCGTCCATCGTCCATTGTCTATCAGCAATCGTCATTTTTGGTAGGTGTAGAGAGTTATGGTTTCACAAGATAATCGCTTGATTCCCATTCCCGCCGGAGAGCGCGGCATTGATCGTCCGCTGAGCGATATTGCTCAGTCGAAATCCTACGGCGTTTCGCCCTCAGACCCGACGCATTTGCGCGACTACCTGTTCGTCATTCTCAAGCGCAAGTGGCTGATTCTGACGCTCGTCGTGGTCGTCACTTCGCTGGTGACGATCCAGATGTATCGCCAGCCCTCGATTTATCAGGCGACGGCGATGATTCAGATCGAGCCGAAATCGAAGAGCGTGCTTCAAACCGGCAGAGAGATCGTCATCAATACCGGCAGCGACAAAGACCCGGCCTACTGGAACACGCAGCTCAAGCTGCTGGAAAATCCTGCGCTGGCGCGACAGGTTATCCTGACGCTCGACCTTCACCGCGACCCGTTATTTTTCGGCACGCCCGGACAGACGAGCATCGGGTCTTCGATTCGCAGGCTCATTTATGGCGAAGAGCGAAGTCAGCCTGCGCCCGCCCCTGTAAATACCAGAATCGAAGTGGTCGGCCCCGAAAAGGTGGTAAGCGGGCAGCTTTCTCCTCAAGACCTCGCTCGGCTTCAGCCTTATGAAGACACGCTGGCCGCGAATCTTACGGTCGAACCCGTCGTCGGAACGAATCTCATCAACCTCAGCTACAGGCACACCAATGCTGAACTGGCGCAGAGGATTGCCAACACTTACGCCGACACCTTCGTTCACAATAACGGCGAACGCCAGACGACCGGCACTGAGCTGGCGCTGAGAACGGTGGGCGAGAAAATCGCGCAGTATCAGCACGACATTGAAGCGGACGAGCAAGCGAGATTCCAATTTAGCAAAGAGAACGACATCCCCTTCAACCCGGGGACGGGTGCGCCAGCGGTGGACCTTCAGGCCGCTAACGTGGGGAAATTAAACACACAGGTGCTCGACGCGGAGAATGAGCGCAAGAATCTCCAATCGCTGTATGAAACGGCGAACGAGGCAACTAATCCGAACGAAATCCCCGAAGTCGGCGACAACAAACGCATCCAGACGCTTCGTGACAAGCTGGACGCTCTGAAGCAGAAGCGCGACGAACTGCTCGTCATCTACACGCCGGAATGGCCGGAAGTGAAAAAAGTGGACGCGCAGATCAATATGCTGGAGGAATCTCTGGCGAAAGCTCCACGCGAAGTGGTGGCGACCATGAAGGCTCGCTACCAGGCAGCGCTCGCCACAGAGAATCGCCTGCATCAATCGCTCAATCAGCAACGCGGACTCTTATCCCAGAAGAATCAGGCGCAACTTCACCTGAGCGTTATTAATCAGCGAATCGAGACCAACAAGCAATACTTAGCTACGCTGCTTCAGCGTAAGCAGGAGCTTGAAAACGCCGGTAACGATCAGATGAAGACGAACAACGTTACCATCCAGCAGTACAGTCGTTCAGGAGCGCTGATTGGCCCGGCGCGCACGCGCAATATCGTGATCGCCTTTCTGCTCTCGCTCGGCGTCGGCATCGGGCTGGCCTTCCTGCTCGATTATCTGGACGATACATTGAAGTCGGTCGAAGACGTTGACCGCTACATACACCTTCCGGCGCTGGCCTTGATTCCGAGCAACCGTTCGGAGCGCCCGCGCTTGAAAGGTAAAACGAGCGCACCCGCCGACGCGGGTGATTCAACTGCGCTCGCGCTGATTGACGACGCGCGCTCGCCCATCGCCGAAGCCTACAGGCACTTGCGGACCTCGTTGCTGCTCTCTTCCGCCGGGCAGCCGCCGAAGACGATTCTCGTCACATCGAGCCAGCCGTCCGAAGGCAAGACGACCACCGCCGTCAACACCGCCGTCATGCTGGCGCAGACCGGCGCGGAAGTTTTAATCATCGACTGCGATCTCAGGCGTCCGCGCCTGCACGCGCATTTCAAAGTCCCCAACGCGGGCGGAGTGACCAATTATTTATCGGGAGATGCAGACCTCGATGCGTTGTTGCAGCCTTACGACAAGCTGCCGAATTTGAAGCTTTTGACCTCCGGGCCAGTTCCGCCGAACCCGGCGGAGCTTCTCGGCTCGGACGAGATGCGGAAATTGCTCGGTACGGTCTCAGATCGCTTCACGCACATTATCATTGACTCGCCGCCCGCGATTTCGTTTACGGACGCTTCCATTCTTTCGACGATGGTTGACGGCGTGATGCTGGTGGTTCACGGCGGGCGGAGTTCCCGCGCCATCGTTCGCCGCGCCAAGCAGCAACTCATGGATGTCGGCGCAAACATCTTCGGCATTGTGCTCAACAACGTGAAGCTCGAAGCGACGAACTATTACTACGCTGGCTACTATTCGGGCTACTACACGGATGACGAAGGCAGCGAGCCGGACGCATCTGAAAGCGCCGGGGCACGCGGGGCGGCGAGTTAATGAGAGGTGAATTCTGCCTCATCGCGCCGGATGTGGTGCTGGGGAATGATGTCGCCATTTACAACTTCGTCAACCTCTACGGCTGCCGAATAGGCGATGCGACCAAGATCGGCTCTTTCGTCGAGATTCAGAAAGGTGTGAGCATCGGGCGCAACTGCAAAGTCTCCAGCCACACGTTCATCTGCGAAGGCGTGACCGTCGAGGACGAGGTCTTCATCGGTCACGGCGTCAATTTCATCAACGATAAATACCCGCGCGCAACCACCACAGGCGGCGAGCTTCAAACCGAAGCCGACTGGACTGTGGAGCGCACATTCGTGCGGCGCGGAGCCAGCATCGGCACCAACGCCACCATCCTCGGCGGCATTACCATCGGCGAACGCTCAATCGTCGGCGCAGGCTCGGTCGTCACACGCGACGTGCCCGCCGGAGCAATCGTCGCAGGCAATCCTGCTAGAATTATAAAAGAAGTGATAGGTGATAAGTGATAGGTGATAAGAAAGGACAAGGTTTTTCTTTCATCACCCATCACCTATCACCCATCACTTATCACTTATGTTTGTTCCTTTCGTAGACCTTCAGGCGCAGTACAAGTCCATTAAGACAGAAGTGGACGCGGCGATTGCGCGCGTAGTTGAGAACGCGAGCTTTATTCTGGGGCGCGAGGTCGAGGCGTTTGAGGCCGCTTTTGCCGAATACACAGGCGCGCGTTTCTGCGTCGGGGTCAATAGCGGAACGGCGGCGATTCAGCTTGCAGTGATGGCTTGTGAATTAGGCGCGAATGATGAAGTCATCGTGCCCGCCAATACTTTCTTCGCCAGCGCCGAAGGCGTCTCGACCGCAGGATGTACGCCCGTCTTCGTTGATGCCGACCCGATCTCCTACAACCTTGACGTTTCAAAAATCGAAGGCGCGATAACGGAACGCACGCGCGCCATCATGCCCGTGCATCTCTACGGTCAATCAGCCGACCTTGATCCGATTTTCGAGCTGGCCGAGCGGCGCAACTTGATTGTGATTGAAGATGCGGCGCAGGCGCACGGCAGCCGCTACAAGGGAAAGCGCGTCGGCGCGCTTGGCCGTGCAGGTTGTTTCAGTTTCTATCCAGGCAAGAATCTGGGCGCTTACGGCGAAGGCGGAGCGGTCGTCACCAATGATGAAGAGGTGGCGCGTCGTGTGCGGCTGCTACGCGATCACGGCTCAGAGCGCAAGTATCATCATGAAGTGGTTGGCTACAACTTCAGGCTCGAAGGAATTCAGGGCGCGGTGCTGGGAGTTAAGCTCCCCCATCTGGACAAGTGGAACAATCTCCGCCGCGCGCACGCCGCGCGCTACAACGAATTATTGAATGACAGCAATCTGGCCCTGCCGCGCGAGATGTCTTATGCCGAGCACATCTATCATCTCTACGTTGTGCAGACAGACGCACGCGAGGCGCTCCAGAAAACTTTGAATGAAGCGGGAGTGCAGACGGGCATACACTATCCCATCCCCGTTCACCTGCAACCGGCTTACGCGTCTCTGGGCTACAAGGCAGGAGATTTCCCCGAAGCCGAACGTCAGGCCAGCCGCGTGCTTTCGCTTCCGATGTTTCCGGAGTTGACGGATGAGCAGATAATGCGTGTCGCAGAAGTCATTCAAGAACAGACGGTGTCTAAATGAATCCCACAACGATTGGTGTCATCGGCTGCGGCTACTGGGGGCCGAACCTGCTGCGCAACTTCGCGGAGAACGAGGCGGCGAGCCTGAGCTGGATGTGCGATCTGGACACGAAGCGTTTGGAGACGCTCGGACGCCGCTATCCTTCCGCCCGGACGACGACCGATTGCGCGCAACTCTTCAACGACCCGCAACTCGCGGCGGTCGTCATCGCCACTCCCGTCAACACGCATTTCAATTTCGCTAAGCAAGCGCTCGAAGCCGGTAAGCATGTGCTCATCGAGAAGCCTTTCACGGCGAGCGTTGCGGAGGCCGAAGAGCTAATCGAATTGGCCGAGCGCAACCAGTTGACGCTGATGGTGGATCACACCTTCATCTACACGGGCGCGGTGCGGAAGATTAAAGAGGTCGTCAAAAGCGGCGAACTGGGTGAACTGCTCTACTTCGATTCGGTGAGAATCAATCTGGGACTTTTTCAGCGCGACATCAACGTCGTCTGGGATTTAGCGCCGCACGATCTGGCGATCATGGATTACATTATTGAGCGCCAGCCGCTTGAGGTGACGGCGACCGGCAGTTGCCACGTCGAGCGCGGCATCGAGAACATCGCCTACGTGATGCTTCGTTTCCCGGAAGAATTCATCGCGCACTTTCATTTCAACTGGCTCTCGCCCGTCAAGATTCGCCGCACGCTGCTGGCAGGAAGCCGTAAGATGATCGTCTACGACGACATCGAGCCGACAGAGAAGATTCGCATCTACGACAAGGGCGTGATGGTGACGCAAACGGAAGAGGCTGCCGACAAAGAAGCAGCTTATCAAACGCTCGTCAGCTACCGCACGGGCGATGTCTGGGTTCCGAAACTGGATTCGACCGAAGCCCTGCACCACGTCTGCTGCGAATTCCTGAGCGCGATTACGGAGAAAAGGCGGCCCCTCACGGATGGACATTCCGGCCTGCGCGTGGTGCGATTGCTCGAAGCAGCGCAAGCCTCCATCAGCCAACAGGGACGAGCTATCAAGCTTTAGTGAACATGAAAGTCCCATTACTCGATTTGCAAGCGCAATACGCGGCGCTCAGAGATGAACTGAACGAGGCCGTCCGGCGCGTGATGGATTCACAGCAATTCATCCTGGGGCCGGACATTTCGGCGCTCGAAGATGAGGTGGCGCGTTACACAAAATCACGGCACGCCATCAGTTGTGCGAGCGGCTCGGATGCGCTGCTGCTGGCGCTGATGGCGCTTGAGATTAAGCCGGGCGATGAAGTCGTCACGACACCTTACAGCTTCTTTGCGACCGCCGCCGCGATTGCCCGCCTGGGGGCGCGTCCTGTCTTCGTTGACATTGCGCCCGACACCTACAACGTCGACGTTTCAAAAATCGAAGGCGCGATAACGGAACGCACGCGCGCCATCATGCCCGTTCATCTCTACGGCCAATGTGCGGAGATGAAGGCCATCATGGAGTTGTGTTCACGACACGATTTGCCCGTCATCGAAGATGCGGCGCAGGCCATTGGCGCTGAAGACGACGGGCGAGAGGCCGGGGCAATCGGTGCGATTGGCTGCTTTAGTTTCTACCCGTCAAAGAATCTGGGCGGGGCGGGCGATGGCGGCATGATGACGACCGACGATGATGCGCTCGCGGAGCGGCTGCGAATCCTGCGCGTTCATGGTAGCCGTGTGAAGTATTATCACAGCCTGATTGGAGTCAATAGCCGCCTCGATTCTCTTCAGGCTGCCATCCTGCGCGTCAAGCTGCCGCATCTGGACGCATGGTCTGAGGCGCGTGCGGCAAACGCCGCCAGATACAATCAATTGTTCGAGGACGCAGGGTTGCTGGAAGAGATCGGGCTGCCTGCTGTTCGCGAGCGTGTCCGCCACATCTTCAATCAATACGTCATCCGCGCCGGGGAAAAGCGTGACGCGCTCATCGAACATCTCAAGCGACATGACATCGGGACGGACATTTATTATCCCGTGCCGCTGCACCTGCAAGAATGCTTCGGCTATCTCGGCTACCGCGAAGGAGATTTTCCAGAAGCCGAGCGCGCCGCACGCGAGACGATTGCGCTGCCGATTTATCCTGAGTTGACCGCCGAGCAGCAGAGCTATGTGGTCGAGACGATCCGCGAGTTTATGCGGTAGGTCGCCGCGCCCGTAGCCCCGGCAGGGGCTGAACGGGATATTATTTATATGAAGAGTGTGCATCATCGCCGCTCTGCGGCGGATTTATTCACAGACTCTTACTTATATACTGGATATGTCGGGCGCTTCGGAGTAAACGGCTTCCCTTTCTTCAGCGCGTCCATCGCAAGCTGCACGGCTTTTTCCAGTTGAGCATCGCGCCCGGCCTGCCAGTCGGCGGGCATGTTCTCCAGTTCATAGTCAGGCGTGATGCCGCGATTCTCCATCAACCATGTGCCGTTCTGCGGGTCGTACCATCCCCAATCAGGCACACGAATCGAGCCGCCGTCGAGCAGTTGATGGGTTGAAGCACCCACGCCTGCGCCGCCCGTGCGAATGCCGACGACAGGCCCAAGCTTTGCTCGTTGCCACAGCCAGGGCAGGCTGTCTCCGCCCGATCCCGCCATTTCGTTTGTGAGTAAAACTTTCGGCCCGTTGATGATGCCTGCGGGGATGAGGATGTCTGCGCCATCGCGCAAAGCTGCGCGATACAAAGGGATTCTTTTCAAGGTGTCAATGATGTAATCGGCAGCGCGCCCGCCTTCGTTAAAACGCCCGTCAACGATCAGCCCTTGCTTGTCCAACTGCGCGTAGAACTCGCGGTTGAAAGTGTTGTAGCCTTCGTCCGAAGTGTTCGTCAGATAAATGTAGCCGAGTTTGCCGCCCGAAAGCTCTGCGATGCGGAGACGATTATTCTCCACCCAATCGAACTGACGTAGCTGCAATTCACTTGACAGAGGAACGACAGAGACGACACGCGCGCCCGTTCCATCCGCCTTCACCCCGACTTTCAACTTCACTGTCTTGCCCGCTTTATTCAGAAAGTAGCGATAAAAATTTTCGCTCTGCTTAATCTCCTCGCCGTCAACGGCCAGCAGATACTCGCCCGCACGGACGTTCACGCCGGGCTGCGTGAGCGGATTCTGAAGACCGGCGCGCGTGTTGTCGCCGTGAAGAATCCGCTTGATGCGGTAGCGTCCATCCGTGATCTCGAAATCTGCGCCGAGCAGCCCGACGGTTTCCTGAACACCGCCCTGCGGCGTGCCGCCCGTGTCACCGCCATTGATTCCCATGTGGCTGACAGAGAGATGAGAGAGCATCTCCCTGAACAAGAGATTCAGGTCTTCGCGCGTCGCGATGTTGGGCAGATATGCGGCGTAGTGTTCTTTGAGCGCGTCGAAGTTCTGCCCGTGAAGGTTCTTGTCATAAAAATATTCGCGCATCCGTCGCCACGCTTCCGCGTACATCTGCCGCCATTCGGCGCGCGGATCAACGGTCAATTCGATTGGGCTTAATTTCAATTTGCCGTCTTCGGGTTTTGGAGGTGCATCGGTCGAGACGATAGCCCAGACGCCTTGCCGACGAAGCGCGAAGCGGCTGCCATCACCTGTGATGCGATAAAAGCCCGCGCCTTCGACAAACTTTTCCAGCCCCGGCTTTCCGCTGACGAACTTATGAACCGTTGCGCCTTCGACGATGAAGAGAACCCCTGCCTTGCCCGTCAGGATCCTGCCCGGATTCTGCGGCGCATTCGGCATCACGAGGACACGCTCACCGATGTTCTCAAGGTCAATTGTGATACGGCCTGTTGCATCCGTCGCGTTGCTTTCGGAGTCGCTACTCTGAATGAAGGGCGAAAAATCATTACGATTAAGCGGGACGGCGTAGAGGCTGCGCGTCACCTGCGACCGGAATGGATAACCGGATAAGCCCTGCGATTCAATGAGACCCGTGCGGTTGCTGCCGATGAAATAAAGATACTTTCCGTTGCGGTCGAACAGCGGCTGCTGCGCGTCAATGTGCGCGTCGGACACCGTGTAAGATTTGTTTGTATCGAAAGAGTAGAGCGTTAGGATTCGGACGCGATTGATTCCGTACTTGGAATAGGCAAGCCAACGATTGTCAGGCGACCACGTGGGCTGCAACGAAGGATCACCATCCGTGTGCGTCGCTGCATCAAGACGGCGGGCAGCATTGCTTTCAAGATCGAAGTACCACAAAGCCAGATGCGCGTCGGAGAAGGCCAGCTTCTTTGAATCAGGCGACCACACCAGTTCGTTGTAGAAAGAAGGTTTTTTCTCAATGGCGATGCGACGCACTGTGCCGCCGCCCTGCGCCGCTCTGAGGTGAAGTTGCTGCTCACCCGATTCGTCGGAGAAGTAAGCAATCCATTTCCCGTCAGGCGACCAGACAGGGTTGCGCTCGGCTGCGGCTGGCGTCTTAGTCAGATTCTCGGCTGCACCACTTGATGCGTTGACATCAAAGATTTCACCACGAATGCCGAAGAGCAAGTGGCTGGCGTCCGGCGAGAGCGAGGCCCAGTTCGTCCACGGCACGGTGTCAATTTTTCGTGGTTTGGTTTCTGGAAAATCTCCAGCGATTCGCACATCGAGCTTGCGCTCCTGATTCGTCTGCAAATCGAAAAGATGAATCGCTCCATCCTGCGCGAACACGATGGCATCGCCGTTCGCAGAAGCGGATTTGATGCCGTACTTCTCGAAGCTGGTCAACTGCCTGACGCTCTTCTTCGTTGTGTCGTAGACGAAAAGGTTCTCCGTGCCGTTGCGGTCTGAAACAAAATAGACCTTGTCTCCAATCCACATCGGGTCAGTATCATTTGACCCGTCGCGCGGCACAGTTTCTATGCTGCCGTCCGCAAGTCTTGCGAGCCAGATTTTAGAAGTTCCCCCGCCGCGATAGTTTCTCCACGCGAAGACATCACGGCTATCAACTACGGGAGTGTAAGCGAGGCGATCACCTGCGGGAGAAAAGGAAGCGGCCCAGCCTCGCGGCACAGACACTTCCGAGGGGAAACCGCCCGCCACCGGGATGGTGTAGAGTTGCCCGCCGAGGATAGAAGTGCGGCTGCGAAAAGAGAGAATCAGGACGTTCTTGCCGTCGGGCGTCCAGTCAACTGGAAAATCTAAATCAGGATGGAAGGTCAATCGTCGCGCTTCGCCTCCCGCGACCCCGACGACGTAGACATCCCAACAGAAAGGGCCGCCCGCAGGATTGAAGCGAGCGAAGGCGACCTGCGAGCCATCGGGCGACAATACGGGAAAGCCCTCGCGTGCGGCGTGTGTGGTCAGGCGGCGCGCCTCTCCTCCCTGACGCTCGACTATCCAGATGTCATCGGCATAGGAGAAGACCACATGCGTGCGACTGACCGAAGGCGTTTGCAAAAGGAGCGGGCTTTGAGCTTGCGCCGCGACAAAGAAGAGCGCTGATAAAAGAGGTACTAAAAATATTCGGCTTGATAGTCTCATGTGAGTAAACTAAAGCTGGCGCTTTCCCCCTTATGGCCTACACAGGTTGTTCACCGGGAGAGAGGTGACTAAGAGCTTCTATCTGGTAAAACACCATGCAGACCGAATTTGTGGCAGAAAGAATTAGACTGAGATTTACAGGATTAGCAAGATTAAGGAAACAAGGCAGGACATGAAAGATTGTTTGTTCTTCCTTTTAACCTGTCCATCCTGTTAATCCTGTCTAATTCCTAAATGAGGAGAGTTTAAGCTGAGATGCTTACACCGTGCCCCAACGCACTTTGTTGGCTGGGGACTTTCCGCTCGCGTCGTGCGCCGCGAGTTCTGCCTGCGCGAGCGCGAGGTCGTGCTCGACCATCAAGTGGACGAGTTGCTTGAAGTTCACTTCCGGTTTCCAACCCAGTTGCTCGCGCGCTTTCGTCGCATCGCCGAGCAGGAGATCAACCTCAGCCGGGCGATAGTAGCGCTCGTCTTTCTCGACATACTCTTTCCAGTCCAGATCGAGCAGGCCAAAGGATTCATCCAGAAATTCCCTGACCGAGTGTGTCTCGCCCGTCGCGATCACGTAATCGTCTGCCGCCTCCGTTTGCAGCATCAGCCACATCGCGTAGACGTAGTCTTTCGCATAGCCCCAGTCGCGCCGCGCATCGAGGTTGCCGAGATAGAGCTTTTCCTGTAGGCCGAGCTTGATACGCGTGGCCGCTCGCGTAATCTTGCGCGAAACGAAAGTCTCCCCGCGCCTTTCCGATTCGTGATTGAACAGGATGCCGTTGCAGGCGAACATGTCGTAACTTTCGCGATAGTTGACCGTGATGTAGTAAGCGTAAGCCTTCGCGCAGCCGTAGGGCGAGCGCGGGTAAAACGGCGTCTTCTCGGTCTGCGGCGTCTCCATCACCTTGCCGAAAAGCTCGGACGAAGAAGCCTGATAGAACCTGGGACGAATGCCCGCTTCGCGTATGGCTTCGAGGATGCGGACAGTCCCGACGCCCGTCACCTCCGCCGTGTATTCGGGAACATCGAAGCTGACGCGAACATGGCTTTGCGCGCCGAGGTTGTAAATCTCATCAGGCTCAATCTGCCGCAGGATGGTATTGAGCGAGCTTGAATCGTTGAGGTCGCCATAGACGAGCCGCAGGCGCGTGCCCTTCTCGTGCGGGTCTTGATAGAGATGGTCAATCCGGTCTGTGTTAAAGGAAGACGAGCGCCGAATGATGCCGTAAACGTCGTAGCCTTTTTCGAGCAGCAGTTCCGTCAAAAAAGAGCCGTCCTGCCCGGTGATGCCTGTAATAAGTGCGCGTTTGGTCATGCTGGAGAAATTACCTGTCGAAATAATTTAGTTTGTCAGATAGAGAACATTTGGGAGCCTTGCGAATTCGATACGATAGCTAATGACAGGCTTTTGAGCAAGCAGCCAGAATATTCGGTAGTGTCCTAATAAATGTTGCTAGGACTTAGGGCGCTTAAAATAGAAAAACCGAGGGTAGCCGTTGCTGTCGCAAGTGACCGCAGCCAACTCCCATTTTTGCTCGCCCAGTTCCTCCAACCTTTTTTCACCAATATACTCCTCAGCTAGATACTCCCACTTCTGCATCATGATTCTCCTTTAGGCTGTAAGCAATTCTTTCAACTCCCAGATATGCCCCGTGATTCCGGCTTCCATTGCAGCAATATATCTGCGACTCTTGTGCCCTGCAAAAGTTGAGCGCGTCGCCATTTCGCAGAATCTCTTTATCTTTGCTACCATAGCCGTTCTTGAGTCAAGCCGGATAAAACAATAACTATGTCTGAAGATAACTTTCCTTACAAGAAAATCGTGGTGACGGGCGGCGCAGGGTTTCTCGGTCGCATTCTGGTGCATAAACTGAAAGACGTTGCGGGCACGGAAGTCTTTGTGCCTCGCCACCGGGATTACAATCTGGTCGAGAATGCTGACGTAATGCGCCTCCTCAAAGAGACACAGCCGGAGATGGTGATTCATCTGGCCGCAGTCGTCGGCGGCATCGGGCACAACCAGAAGAATCCGGGGCGATTCTTCTACGATAACCTGATGATGGGCACGCAACTCATAGAGCAATCGTACCTGCACGGTGTCAAGAAGTTCGTCGCGCTCGGAACCGTTTGCGCGTACCCGAAATTCACGCCCGTGCCTTTCAAAGAGGACGCCATCTGGAACGGCTACCCGGAAGAGACCAATGCGCCTTACGGGTTGGCGAAGAAGATGATGCTCGTGCAGTCGCAAAGCTATCGCGAGCAGTACGGCTTCAACTCCATCTTCCTGCTTCCGGCGAATCTCTACGGCCCCGGCGATAATTTCAATCTCGAAACCTCGCACGTCATCCCCGCGCTGATTCGTAAATGCGTGGAAGCCAGACGCACCAATGCGCCTTTCGTCGAAGCGTGGGGTTCGGGCGACGTCTCGCGCGAGTTTCTCTACGTCGAAGATTGCGCCGAAGGAATCCTGCGCGCGGCTGCGAGTTATGACGAAAGCGCACCCGTTAACTTAGGCAACGGGCGCGAAGTGATGATTCGCGAGGTGGTCAAGTTGATAGCGAAGCTGACCCGTTTTGAAGGCGAGATCAGGTGGCTGGCGAGCAAGCCCAACGGGCAGCCGCGCCGTTGCCTAGACGTTTCGCGCGCCGCTGAAAAATTCGGCTTCCGCGCCCACACGTCGCTTGAAGAAGGCTTGCGACGAACGATTGATTGGTACGAAGAACAGAACCCGGCGGTCAGTGGTCAGGAGTCAGTGGTCAGTTAAAAACTGATTCTTCCTGACCCCTGGCCCCTGACCCCTGATCCCTGCGTTTATGAAACTCAGCATCGTTACTCCCTCTTTCAATCAGGGAAGATTTTTAGAGCAGACCATCCAGTCTGTGCTCAACCAGGATCACGCGGACGTTGAGTACATCATCATTGATGGCGGCAGCTCCGATGAAAGCGTTGACGTGATCCGCCGCTACGAAGATCGTCTGGCCTACTGGGTGAGCGAGAAAGATCGCGGGCAGGCGCACGCCATCAACAAGGGTTTGGAGAAAGCGACGGGCGATATTTTCGCTTTCATCAATAGCGACGACCTCTATCTGCCCGGAGCGTTTCGCGCCGTCATGGAACGCTTCCGCGAGAAGCCCGAATGCGAATGGCTCTGCGGCGAGACGCTTCTGTTCGGCACGGAAAGACAGACCATCCTCGCGCCGACCCGCGTTCCCGAATCAGCCGCGCACGCTCTGTCGTGGGCATATGTTGCCGCGCAGCCCGGCATGTTCTGGAGACGCGAAATCCTGAAGGAAGGATTTCAGGAACGCTGGCGCTATTGCTTCGACAACGAGATGTACGCGCGGCTATTGATTCAAGGACATAAGTGCGAGCACCTGCCCGTGCCCGTCGCCGCTTATCGTTATCATCCTGAGAGCAAGAGTGTCGCCGAAGGCGATCTGTTTGACCACGAGTTTGACGAGATCACGGAGATGTACCAGAAGCAGTTGAAGGGCGCAGAGCGTCGCTGGACGCTCGGCACACTGCTGCTGAGGCGCTCCTATCAGGCAAGTCAGACTGGAGATACGAAAGCTTCTGCCAGATACCTGCTGCGCTCCCTTCTTGTTCACCCGCAGGGAATCGTCAGCCGCCCGTTCTGGGGCTGTTTCCGCCGCGCGCTCAAGAGCGGCCTTGCGCCGCGCAGCAATTGATTCAAGCAAATGATTAGCGTCGTCATGCCCGTTTACAATCAGGCGCGCTTCATCATGCGCGCTGTTGAGAGCGTGCGGGCGCAAGAGGTGCCGGATGAGGTGGAGATTATCATCGTCAACGACGGCTCGATTGACGAGACGGAAAGTGTGCTGCGCGCTCTGGCCCATGACGAAACGATTCGCTGCATTACGCAGGAGAACGCGGGGCCATCGAGTTCGCGCAATCGGGCTATACGTGAGAGCCGGGGCGAATGGATAGCGTTTCTCGACGGCGATGATTACTGGCTGCCGGGAAAGCTCAGGGCGCAACTCTCCGCGCTCGAAAAGGAGAGCGCAGACTTTGCCTACTGCGGAGTGATCGTCGTGGACGAGGAAGGACGCACGACCGCAACGTATCCGGCGACTCCGAATGATTCACAGCTTAGCAATTTGATGTGGGGCAACTTGATTTCGACGCCGACCGTGATTGTGCGCCGGTCTTTGCTCGATCAGACGGGCTTGTTTGACGAGATGTTGATGACGGGCGAGGATTGGGACTTGTGGCTACGGCTGGCAACGCAAGGGCGCGGAGTTTGTGTGCAGGAGACGCTCGTCGGCGTGCAACGCTATGAGCGAGACGCGAACTATTATCCTTTGAACCTTTATGAAGTGGCGATTCCGCGAATCTGTTCCCGCTTCTTCGATTCCCTGCGCGGGCGCGAAGACATGGCAGCGGTCGCAGGACAAAGGCGCAGAGTTTTGAGCAGCCATTTCTCCATGCTCGCCAAAGCTCATTTCCAGCGGCGCAACGTCCCCGCGTTTTTTCGTTACGCCATGCGAAGCATCATGAGTAGCCCGCGCGGGCTGCGTTATCTTTTACCGGGCAGCGTGAACAATCGTCACTCGTCAACCTGAGTTTGCCGCTCCGCGCGCACGCGCTTCGGAAAGTCCAGATGAAACCTGACAGTTTGTGTAATTATCTTGATTGGGACTCGGAATTTTTCAATCGCCGGATTGCGCGCGTCGCGTCCCGCCGTTTCAACGCAGAGACGTTGAAAGACGTTCTCAGTTGGAGCGAAGATAATTCTATAGACTGTCTCTACTTTCTCGCCGACGCTGCCGACAAAGAGTCTGCCGTGCTGGTCGCAGATAGCGGCTTCCGCTTCGTGGACATCCGCACGACTTACGAAAAACTGCTGGCAAGCGACGAGGATTTGGGCGAGAAAGCACCGGAGATACGTTTGTCCGTCCCGGAGGATATTCCGGCTCTTAGAAGTATTGCGGGCGTCAGCCACCACGATTCGCGCTTCTATTTCGACCCGAATTTTTCGGAGTCCGCTTGCAACGCGCTTTACGAAACGTGGATTGAGAAAAGTTGTCAGGATTACGCCAACGCCGTGCTGGTGGCGGAGATTGAGGGACGGGCGGTCGGCTATATCTCGCTGCATCTGGACGAAGGGAACATCGGGCAGATTGGTTTGATAGCCGTCGGCGCAGATGCCAAGGGTCACGGGCTGGGGAAAAAGTTGATTAATGAATCGCTGCGCTGGTTTGCCTCTGAGGGTGTGGGGCGCGTCACAGTCGTCACGCAGGGACGAAACGTGGTCGCGCAGCGTCTCTATCAGAGGTTCGGGTTTATGCTCACGTCTGTCGAGGTCTGGTATCACCGCTGGTTTCCGGAAAGAGGGCGCATGAAATGAGCGCATATCGTATTCCTTTCAACAAGCCCGGCTACGTTGGCACGGAGTCAGGCTATATCGCCGAAGCAATCGCGAGCGGCCATTTGTCCGGCGACGGAGAATTCACGCGCAGGTGTCATCAGCTTCTCGAAAAAACTTTGGGCATAGAGAAAGCCCTGTTGACGACTTCCTGCACGCACGCGCTGGAGATGACGGCGCTGCTCTTGAACTTAGAGCCGGGCGATGAAGTCATCATCCCGTCGTTCACTTTCGTTTCATCCGTCAATGCGTTTGTGCTGCGCGGCGCGCGTCCCGTCTTCATAGATGTGCGGCCCGACACGCTCAACATGGACGAAACACAGTTTGAGCGTCTCATCACCCCGCGCACGAAAGCCGTTGTGCCGGTGCATTACGCGGGCGTCGGGTGTGAGATGGATGTCATCATGGAGATTGCTGCGCGTCACAACGTCGCCGTCGTCGAAGACAACGCGCACGGACTTTTCGGCAAATACAGGGGCAAGCCGCTTGGCACTTTCGGGCAACTGGCGACGCAGAGCTTTCATGAGACTAAAAACTTCAACTGCGGCGAAGGTGGGGCGCTGCTGGTCAACGATCCCGAATACGTCGAGCGTGCGGAGATTATCCGTGAGAAGGGGACAAACCGCAGCCGCTTCTTTCGCGGGCAGGTGGATAAATATACGTGGGTTGATGTCGGCTCAAGCTATCTTCCTTCGGAATTGCTCGCGGCTTATCTCTATGCTCAACTCGAAGCCAGAGCGCAGATTCAAAAGAGGCGGCGCGAAATCTGGGAATATTACAATGAGCATCTGCTCGCGTGGGCAAACGATCACGGCGTGGGCATCCCCGTAATTCCTGAAGAATGCGAGCAGGCGTATCACATGTTCTATATCCTGCTGCCCTCGCTCGCAAAGCGGCAGGCGTTGATAGCGCATTTGAAAGAGCGTGGCATCTTGAGCGTGTTTCACTATCTGCCGCTGCATCTCTCCGAGATGGGTGAGAAGTTCGGCGGCAAGGCTAATGATTGCCCCGTCACGGAAGACATCAGTGACCGCCTGCTGCGCCTGCCCTTTTATAACTCATTAACTGAGGCTGAGCAGGAACAGGTGGTTGCCGCCATCACTGATTTTAAGAGATAGTGGGTTCTGCTCACGATAGGTTGAAAGCTAAAGATTTAGTCAGGACAAGATTAACCGGATGTTCACGCGCGTCGTCAATTCACTGGCAAGTAAGCTGGGGTACGAAGTCAGTATCTCTCAAAGGGGAGCGGATCAGTCCGGCTATGATCTGGCGGACGAGGCCACCCGGCATATCCAAACGGTTCGCTCGCATACGATGCTGCCCCGACAGCGCCTAGTCTCGCTCTATCAACAGGCGGTCTTTTGTGAGACGACTGGTCTTGAGGGGAGTTTTGTTGAATGCGGAACGTGGAAGGGCGGCGCAGTCGGCCTGATGGCGCTGGCTAACTTGCAGCATGGCTCTAAGCGCAGGCACTTGCATCTTTTCGATTCCTTTGAGGGAATCCCTGAGCCGGACGAAGCAATTGACGGCGAGAGAGCAACGGAATTTGCTCGCAGCGTGGGAGGCGAAGCTAAGGGCAAGCTCGTGGCCTTAGAGCAAACCTACGCGGCGGTCGGAACGCTCGAAGCGAACAGAGAGTTGCTCGAACAAATCATCGGCTATGATGCGGGATATTTGCATTATCACAAGGGATGGTTTCAGGATACCTTGCCCAAAGAAGCAGATGAGACCGGGGAGATTGCGATTCTCAGGCTCGACGGTGATTGGTATAGCTCGACGAAAGTCTGTCTTGAGCATCTGTATGAGCGGGTCGTGCGCGGGGGCTTCGTGATTCTCGATGACTACGGATGGTACGAAGGCTCGAAGAAAGCCGTTGACGAATTTATGGCGCGCGAAGGAATCAAAGCCTTTCTGAATCACATAGACAACGCCGGAAGATACTGGATCAAGCCTTAGCAAGCGGAAATACCCATCATGCCGCAAAACTCATCTGTCAGCGTCATCATACGCACCTACAATCAGCCCGCGTTGCTGAAAGAGGCCATCGAAAGCGTACTCAACCAGACGTTGATGCCTGCCGAAATTATCGTCGTGGACGACGCTTCGACAAGCGAGACGCCGCAGATGATGGCGGCCTACGATGGGCACAAGCCAATTCGCTACGTGCGCCTCGAAGAGAATCAGGGGATGCTCAAGACCGGGCAGATCGGACTGGAAAAGAGCAAGGGAGACTATATCGCTTTTCTGGATCACGATGATCTCTGGCTGCCAACGCATCTTGAGATTTGCGTGAGCGCGCTTCAAAGCAAACCCGAGGCGGCGCTGGCGTTTGGCAGATACGGCCTGGTTGATTTACATGGCCGGATGCTGGTCGGGGAAGTTCGTGAAGCTGATTTGGGCGCGTCGCTGTTTGAGGTTCTGCTTTTCAAGAAGGTGGTTGTCACACCATCGCGTTCCGTCTATTCGCGGCGAGCATTGCTTGAGTTGGGAGGCATCCAGCCGATTCTCTGGGACTGGGTTTACCCGGCGCTGCTGGCCGCGAAGCACCCCGAAGGTGTCTTACACCTGCCTGAGCGCACCTCCCTGCTTCGCCTGCATGGCACACAGAGCCATAGCCAACCTGAAAAGCTCATGAATTCCCTGCTCGAATCCACCGAGTACGTCTTCGAACATTTACCGCCGCGTTATCAGCATCTCAAGCGGCGCGCCATCGCGATGAACCTTTTGCACTCAGCCGTCTTTTACTGGCAGGCGGAAGATCAGCGTGGGGCGTGGCGATGTTTGCGCCGTGCCGTTAAAACGGATTCGCGCTCCGTTGCGACCAATGACTTTCGTGCGGCGTTCACGCGCCTGCTCGTTCATCCGGCGCTGGGCCGCATGGCGCGCAACCTGAAGCGCAAAAATCAACGACAGCGCAACGCAGCCGCTATCACGCCGCTCTCAAGCCCTGCAACGGGCGGCAAGACAAGCGAAAGCATGTTGCCGAAATAGGCAAGGCGCTTTTTCTCCCGATTGATGAAGAGTCTCTACATCTGCTATTTCGGTCTGCGCGAGCCGCTGGTGCAAACACAGGTCTTGCCCTACCTGCGCGAGCTGGCGCAGGGCGGCATTGAGATTAGCCTGCTGACGTTTGAGCCGAATCAGAAACAGAGTTGGGCGCAGGAGGAAATTGAAGCGTGGCGTGCGCGGCTCGAAAGCACAGGTATACGCTGGTTCTCTCTCCCTTATCACAAGCGTCCCTCCGCTCCCGCTACTCTCTATGACATTGCGGCAGGAGCGAGATTCGCCGCGAGACTCGCGCGTCGTGAAGGAATTGATGTGCTGCACGCGCGGGCGCATGTGCCGATGGCGATGGCGATGCTGGCAAGGCGTCTCGGCGCGCGTTGCCGTCTGCTCTTTGACATACGCGGATTGATGGCCGAAGAGTACGCGGATGCCGGAATCTGGCCTGAAAACTCACGCCCCTTTCGAGCGGTCAAACGAATTGAGCGAGCGGGCATTCGCAGGGCAGACGAGTTAGTCGTGCTGACGAAAAAATTCCGCGACTGGCTCATCGAGTACAAGCTCAAAGGAGCCGGGCAGATTGAGGTGATCCCCTGCTGCGTTGATTTCTCCCACTTTTCGGAGGCGACCGCAGAGGATAGAAAGTGGCGCGCCGAACATTTCGAGTTAATCTACGCGGGGTCCGTGACCGGCCTGTACCTGCTCGAAGAGATGGGAAGATTCTTTCTTGCTTTGCGAAAGCTCCGACCCGGTGCGTATCTTCGCATCCTGACGACTTCTTCCGCTGAGAATGCCTCAAGCGTGCTATTGCGCGCCGGGTTGAACAGGGAAGATTTCTGGGTCGGCGCGGCATCGCCCAAAGATGTGCCCGGTTATCTTCAACGAGCGCGGCTCGGACTCTCTTTTCGCAAGCCGACGTTTTCACAGATGGCTGCTTCGCCGACCAAGATTGCCGAGTATCTGGCAACAGGACTGCCCGTTGTTTGCAACGCCGGGGTCGGCGACACCGAAGATTTACTCCTGAATGAAAAGGTCGGCGTGGTGTTGAGAACTTTCGACGAGAAATCTTATGCGGAAGCGGCTGAGGCGGCGCTCATTCTGTCCGAAGACGCGGGTGCGCCGGAACGCTCGACGCGCGTCGCCCGCGCCTGTTTCGGCTTGGTCGAAATCGGCGGAGTCGGTTATCGTAACGTTTATCGTCGTCTTGCAGAGAGATAAAATGTAGTCAGAGCGTCGTCAAGGGGTCTGCTTCTATCCAGTGGAGGTGACTTTGATGATTCTAGCTTCCCTGATCTTCATGGGCGTTCTGTTTGTGATTGGGGTCTGGTGTATCTTCCTTGTCCGCAGCAGTTTTAATAGGAATGTGGCGGCGGAGAAGGTGAGTGGATTTGCGCGGGCGCACCTCCAGCCGGAGATGAGGCCTCAGCAAGCCTTGATTCGAGAGCGCGCGGCTGCCCGCAGAGAGGCGGACAGGCAACGGGCAGAGCGTTGGAAGAACCTGACGCCTTCGCTCGTCAATCAGGCCTTCAGAAATTTTTACGGGGACGAGAAGGAATTGAGTTTCGACGCTTCACTGGTCAGCGCCGCGTTTGAAAAATTCACGAAAGAGATGAAAGCCAAGCAATAGTCATAAGGTGAAAAGTTTGAGCTAAGTCGAGCGCCCCTTTGATTCCACCTCCATTGACCACGCAGATTGTTGTTGCATGAAAGTTCTGGCCCTGGCTTCCTATCCGGTTGAAGCTGCCGCGACCCGCTACCGCCTCGAACAGTTCGTTGTCCCGCTGGCCGAACGCGGGATTACTCTGGAGGTGCGCCCGTTTCTCGATTCTCGCCAGTTCACCACTCTCTACCGGCGTGAGCAATTAGCGCGCACGGCTCTGGGACTCATGCGCTCTGCCGTCAGGCGCTTCGGGGATGTCGTGCGCGCTCGCTCTGCGGATGTCGTCCTCGTCCAACGCGAGGCGATGATGTTTGGCCCGCCCTTGATTGAATGGCTGACCAGCCGTGTGGGAAAGCGTCCGATGGTGCTAGACTTGGACGATGCTACTTACGTCTCATATACTAGCCCGACGTATGGTCGCCTTGCGAGCCGCTTGAAATGGTTTAGCAAGACAGATGATTTGATTCGCTGGGCCAAGGTTGTGACGTGCGGGAATCGCACCATCGCCGAGTATGTGTCGAAGGCAGGCGGGCAGGCGCGCATTATCCCGACCGTCGTGGATACGGAGCGTTTTCGGCCTCAGCCTGCCGAAGTGGAGCGTGACCCTCCGGTCGTTGGCTGGATCGGCACGCATTCGACTCTTCAATATCTGGAGACGATTTTTCCGGCGTTGCAGGAGTTGGCGCGGCTCTATCGCTTTCAGTTGAAAATCGTCGGCGCAGGCAAGCGAGAGATAGAGTTGCCCGGCGTCGAGGTGGAGAGCCTGGACTGGAGCATGGAGCGCGAGATTGAGGATTTTCAATCTTTCGACATAGGGCTTTACCCGATTATTGCGGACAAGTGGGCGTTGGGTAAATCCGGCTTCAAGGCCATCCAATATATGGCCGTCGGCATTCCTTACGTGGTCTCGCCCGTCGGCGCTTGCGCGGAGATCGGCGAGCCGAATGTGACGCACTTTCTGGCTTCGACGAAAGATGAGTGGACCGAGGCGCTCAGCGCTTTACTCGCGGACAGAGAATTGAGAGCGCGGATGGGGCAAGCGGGTCGCCGCCACGCCACAGAGCATTACACGCTGGCGATTCAGGCCGATAAACTCGCCGGAGCATTGCATGAAGCGGCAGGCAAGTGACGAAGGGGCCGCGGGGACAGGAGGGCATGGAAATCGAGGAGCGACATGATGAGAGGAAGCCTTTCGCCGCATCCGCATCGTCGTCGCGTCCGGCGTTTGATGTCTCTCCGATGGTGGAGCACGTCACGACGCCGCATCGTGTGAGCAAGCTGCGCCTGATTGACCTGGCGCTCATTGCCCTGCTTCCGTCTTTTCTCGCGCGCATTTGCTATCGTCTTTTTTACGGCTACAAGATCGGCAAGCGTGTGCGTATCGGCTTCAGCATCATTGATGCGCGCGAGTGCGTCATCGAAGATGATGTCCGGATTGGCCATCTCAACGTCGTCATCGGCGTCAGTAAGTTGAGCATCGGAGACCACACGCGCATCGGGCATCTGAATATCCTGCGCGGCGGCGACGAAATCCGGCTGGGACGCTACGTCGAGATACTGCGGATGAATGAGATTAATTCAATCCCAGACCCTCTGGTGGTCAACCCGGTCGAGCCGCGCTTTCTGCTCGGCGACGGGAGCATCATCACTACGGGTCACAAGATAGATTTTACGGACAAGGTGGAAATCGGACGGCGCACGATCTTAGGCGGGCGCAACTCAAGCCTGTGGACGCACAACCGGCAGCGAACGCTCCCCATCAAGATCGGTTCATTTGCTTACGTCGGCTCGGAGATTCGCATCGCGCCGGGCGGCGCAATTCCCTCTCGCTCAATCGTCGGCATCGGCGCGGTGATTACCAAACCGCTGACCGAAGAGTTGCACCTGATTGCCGGTGTCCCGGCAAAAGCAATCAAACCGTTGAGCCGGGAAGACCAGTTTCTGATAGAACACAAAACGCGCCCCGATCTACCGGATGACATTTAAGGGATGAAGGATGAGGGATGAGGGATGAAGAATAGCTTTTCATTCATCCCTCATCCCTCCGCCCTCATCCCTTCGGAACTATGAACGCTTTACTGACAATTCTGGCTCTGGCTTTGAGCGCGGTGGTCGTGCAGATGTCGCCCGACGCGGCGTTTGGCTCGTCGGCCATCATTTTATGCGCGGTGCTGGCGGGTATCGCCGGACTGATTATCTCTCAGGTCAAGACGGACAAGACTTTTCTGGTGAGGATTTTCGTCGGCGGGCTGCTGGTCAGGATGCTGATCGGGCTGCTGATTTTCTACTTCGGGCTTCAGGAGTTTTTCGGCGGCGACGCGTTCACTTACGACCTGTTCGGCTTTGCACAGCTTCAGGCCCTGCGCGGCGATGCATATTCACAGTCGTTCGTTAAGATGTTCGTCGGCGAAGGCGCGGCTGGCGGCTGGGGAATGATTTACATGGTGTCCGCCGTCTACGGCGTGACTGGCCGCAACATGCTGGCCATCCAATTCGTCAACGCGGTCGTCGGCGCGGCCACAGCCCCCGTCATCTTCCTCTGCGCCCGACAAATCTTTGCCAATCTGCGAGTGGCGCGCATCGCCGCACTTTTTGTAGCCTTCTTTCCTTCGCTCGTGCTGTGGTCTTCACAGGGCTTGAAAGACGCCCCGATTGTCTTTCTGCTCGCCATCGCCATGCTTATCACGCTCAAGCTGGGAGAGCGATTCAGCATCAAGTATCTGGCGGTTCTCGTCCTCACATTGTTCGCGCTGCTCAGCTTTCGCTTCTACATCTTCTACATCGCGCTGGCAGCCATCCTCATCGCCCTTGTCATCGGGACGCGTGCAGTGACAGCGCAGAGCCTCGTTCGTCAGGTGATCGTCGTCGTGGGGCTAATCCTCTCTCTGACGTTTCTGGGCGTGACCAGATTCGCCAGCGTGCAGCTCGAACAATATACGGACCTGAGCCGCATCCAGCGCAGCCGCGCCGATGCCTCCGTGTCAGCCGAATCGGGTTTCGCCAGAGAGGTTGACGTTTCGACCACGTCAGGCGCGCTGGCCGCGATTCCCATTGGAACACTCTATCTCCTGTTCGCGCCCTTTCCGTGGCAACTGACTTCGCTAAGGTCGAGCATCACGATGCCGGAGATGATCGTCTGGTGGCTCTCTTTCCCGGCAATGGTGCTGGGACTCTGGTTCGCCATCAAGTATCGTTTTCGTCAGGTGCTGCCGATTCTGATTTTCATCAGTATGCTGACGATTGCTTATTCCGTCTTTCAAGGTAACGTCGGCACGGCCTATCGCCAGCGCGCGCAACTTCTGGTCTTCTACTTTATCTTCGTCGCGGTCGGTTTCGTCCTGCTGAAAGAGAGAAACGAGAACAAGAAACTGAAGATCAGGGAGGCTCGTCAAAAACCCGTCAGGGTAATGGCGCGCCCTTCGTCCTCGAATATCTGACATGTGTGGAATCGTAGGAATAGTTCGCCCCGCCCAAGCGGCTCCGGTAGACCGGGATTTACTCGCGCGTATGTGCGAGGCAATCCGGCATCGCGGGCCGGACGAAGACGGCTACTACTTCAAAGACTCTGTGGGGCTGGCCATGCGGCGGCTCGCCATCATTGATTTGAAGGGCGGCCAGCAGCCGATTCACAATCAGGATCGCTCGGCATGGATTGTCTTCAACGGCGAAATCTACAACTACCCGGAACTGCGCGAGAAGCTGGAGAAACTGGGCCACAGGTTTTATACCAACTGCGATACGGAAGCCATCATCCATGCCTACGACGAGTATGGCGCGGATTGTCCCAAGCACCTGCGCGGCATGTTCGCGTTCGCCATCTGGGATGAAAAGAGAGAGGAGCTTTTCTTAGCCCGCGACCGCGTCGGCAAGAAGCCCTTGCTTTACGCTCACGTCAATGGCCAACTCATCTTCGGCTCGGAGTTCAGCGCCCTGCTCCTGCACCCGGACATCAGCCGCGACGTTGAGCATGATGCGATTCACTACTATCTCTCGTTCGCCTGCGTGCCCGCGCCGCTGACGGCCTTTCGCGCCATCAAAAAACTTGAGCCGGGACATTCTCTCAGGTGGAAAGCGGGCGAGATCAAGATTGAACGCTACTGGCAACCGGACTTCTCCAAAAAGCTCGACATCAGCGAGGAAGAAGCGGGCGAGCGCGCCATAGAGATTTTGCGCGAGGCCGTGCGCGTGCGCCTGATGTCGGAGGTTCCGCTCGGCGCATTTCTCTCCGGCGGGGTAGATTCTTCGGCCATCGTCGCGCTGATGAGCGAGGAGATGTCCGCGCCCGTCAAGACATTTTCCATCGGCTTTGAAGAACAGGATTTCTCGGAGCTTCATCACGCGCGCCGCGTCGCGGAGCACGTCGGGGCAGACCATCACGAGTTCGTCGTGCGCCCCGATGCGATGGAAGTTTTGCCCACACTCGTTGAGCATTACGGCGAGCCTTACGCCGACTCCTCCGCCATCCCGACTTACTACGTGGCGAAGGAAACTCGCCAGCACGTGACCGTCGCTTTGAACGGCGACGGCGGCGACGAGTGTTTCGCAGGCTACGAGCGTTATGCTGCGATGAGCATAGCGGAAAAGTACCGTCGGCTGCCGAACCTGTTGCGAAAGTCTGTCATCGAGCAGGCGGTCGAGTTGCTGCCCGGCTCTGAAAGAGATCGCAATCGCAGCGCGAAGGTCAAGCGATTCATGCGCGCGGCCTCTTTGCCGAAGGTCGAACGCTACCTGCGCTGGGTGAGCGTTTTTTACGGCGAAGCGAAACAGGAGCTTTACTCCGACAGCTTTCGCCGCGAGACAAGCACCTTGAGCGCCGCCAGCTTTCTTGAACCCTGGTTCGTCAAGGCCAACGGCGCGGGCGTCATCGACGCCACGCTGCTGGCGGACACGATGACTTACTTGCCGAACGATCTGCTGGTCAAGGTGGACATCGCCAGCATGGCTGTTTCGTTAGAAGCGCGCTCGCCATTTCTGGATCATCACGTGATAGAGTTTGCGGCGAGCCTTCCTGAGAAATATAAACTGCGCGGCAGGACGACCAAGTATCTCTTAAAGCGCGTGCTCAAAAAATTGTTGCCCGCCGAAAACTTAGAGCGTCCGAAGATGGGCTTTGGCGTTCCCATCGGCCATTGGTTTCGCGGCGAGATGCAGGGCTTTCTCAGAGAAGTCCTGCTCACGGAAAAAGCCGCCCGGCGCGGCCTCTTCGATCAGAAGATTGTCACGCACATGGTCGAACAGCACACCAGCGGCCAGCAGGATTTCGCGGCTCAACTCTGGACGCTCTTGATGCTCGAATTGTGGTATGTGAGATTTATTGATTAAGTGGTCAGTGGTCGGTGGTCAGTGGTCAGTTAAAAAACAAGCAACGAACTGCTTTTGTTATAACTGACTACTGACCACCGACCATCGGCCACTACTTCGGAGGTTTCTTGTGAAAGGTGTTGTTCTGGCTGGAGGATTGGGCACGCGGCTGAGGCCGCTGACGAGTGTGACGAATAAGCATTTGCTGCCTGTCTATAACCAGCCGATGATTTACTATCCGATTCAGACGTTGGTGAACGCCGAGATTACCGACATCATGATCGTCACGGGCGGAAACTCGGCGGGCGATTTTCTGAAACTGCTCGGCAACGGTAAGGCTTTCGGCCTTAAGCATCTCAACTACACTTATCAGGAAGGTGAAGGCGGCATCGCCGACGCGCTCTCGCTGGTAGAACACTTCGCCGCAGGCGACTCCGTTTGCGTTGTGCTGGGTGACAACATCATCGAAGGCAACGTCCGCTCGGCGGTGCGCGCTTATCGTGAGCAGCGCAAGGGCGCGAAGATTCTTTTAAAGAAAGTGGCCGACCCGCAGCGCTTCGGCGTCCCTGAGCTTGGGGGCAGCCGCGTCCTGAGAATCGAAGAGAAGCCCGCAGAGCCAAAATCCGAATACGCCGTCATCGGTATTTATCTCTACGATGCCGACGTGTTCAAGATCATCAAAACGTTGAAACCTTCCGGGCGCGGCGAGTTGGAGATTACGGATGTCAACAACGCCTACATCGAGCGCGACGAGATGACGTGGAACGAGTTAGAAGGCTGGTGGACGGACGCCGGAACTTTCGAGAGCCTGCTGCACGCGTCGAATCTGGTGGCCGAAACGGGCGCGAACAATCTGGAGATACAACATGCTGCCGAAGCCAGCTCAGTCAGATAGAACGTTCAAAAAGGGAAAGATCAACGGCGTCGTGGTGCGAAGCCTGCGTAAGTTTGTGGACGAGCGCGGCTGGCTGACGGAGATTTTCCGTCACGACGAGATGGAAGAAGAGTTTCATCCGGCGATGGCCTACGTCTCTGCGACCGAGCCGGGCAGCTTGCGCGGGCCGCACGAGCATATCGCGCAGGCTGACATGTTCTGCTTCATCGGCCCGTCGAACTTCAAGCTGCGGATGTGGGACAACCGCGAGGACTCCGAGACGTACAATCACGTGATGACGCTCTTTGCCGGTGAAGACAATCCCCAATCGGTGCTCGTCCCGCGCGGCGTCGTCCACGCCTATCGCAACGTCGGAAGCCGTCCGGGCATCGTCATCAATTGCCCCAACCGCCTCTACATGGGCGCTAATCGCGGCGAAGAGATTGACGAGATCAGGCACGAAGACGACCCGGAGACGATATTTCAGATAGATGATTAAAGTGGGCAGTGGACAGTGGTCGGTGGTCAGTTAAAAACAAGCAACGAACTGTTTTGGCTGTTCACTGACCACCGACCACTGTCCACTGCCCACTGCTCATGAAGATTGTTCGCATCATCGCCCGGCTCAATGTCGGGGGGCCTGCACGCCATGTGGTGTGGCTCACCAATGGTTTGCAAGGCGCGGAGTGCGAGACTGTGCTGGTCGCAGGCGTTGTGCCGCCCGGCGAGGACGATATGGGCTACTTCGCCGCAGAGCACGGCGTTGAACCGCTCATCATTCCTCAGATGAGCCGCGAGATTTCCCCGAAAGATGCGCTCACCGTGTGGAAGCTCTATCGCCTGTTCAAACGCGAGCGCCCCGACATAGTGCATACCCACACGGCGAAGGCCGGGACGGTCGGACGCCTCGCCGGTCTTCTCTATCGCTATGGGACGCCCGCCACAATCATCGGGCGACCGCGCCGCTGCCGCTTCGTCCACACCTATCACGGACACATCTTTCACAGCTACTACGGCAAGCTAAAGACGCGCGTCTTCCTCCTGATTGAAAAGACTCTGGCACGGCTCGCGACCGACCGGATAATCGCCATCAGCCCGCAGCAACGACGCGAGATTCACGAAGAGTTCGGCGTGGGGCGTGCCCGCCAGTTCACAGTCATCCCGCTTGGCCTGGACACCAGCGTATTTGCTGGCTGGCCGGAGCGCCGCCCGTTGCTCCGCGATGAATTAAAGGCCAGAGACGAAGACGTGCTCATCGGCATCGTCGGGCGGCTGACGGAGGTGAAGAATCACTCGCTCTTTCTTCGCGCTGCTGCGCGGCTCAAGGAGAAGACGGCCTTGAGCAGGGGCTTAGGCCGCGTGCGTTTTGTTATTATCGGCGACGGGAATTTACGAGAGAAACTGGAAGACGAGGCGCGCGAGCTTGGGCTTGACGACGATGTGCTGTTTCTGGGAACACGCAACGATCCTGAAAACTTCTACGCGGCGCTCGATGTCGTCGCGTTGACTTCGCTCAACGAAGGCACGCCGCTTACCCTGATCGAAGCGATGGCGAATGCACGATGCTGCATCGCAACTGCGGTCGGCGGAGTCGTTGACCTGCTCGGAGAGAAACATGGCGCGTCGGCGGAAGAGAGTGGCGCAGGCGGCGCAGAGGTAGCTGGTTGGACAATTTGCGAGCGCGGCGTGCGCGTTCGCCCGAAAGATGCCGAAGCCTTCAGTGAAGCGTTGGCGCATCTCATCAATGCTCCTGAGTTGCGAACTGAACTGGGCACGCGCGGGGCAAGCTTTGTTCAACAGAACTATTCAAAAGACCGATTGCTCGCGGACGTGATGAATCTTTACCGTGAGTTGGCAGGAGAAAAGTCGAGAGAGTCTGAAGTCTGGGGTCTGGAGTCAAAAGACAAAAACAAGTCTTTGGCTTCCGACTCCAGACTCCAGACTCCGGACTCCAGACTTTAACAAAGGGGATATAAAAATTTGCGAATCTTAATTACAGGCGGGGCGGGTTTCATCGGCTCTCATCTGGCGGACGCTTACTTGCAGCGCGGCGATGAAATCTTTGCGATAGATGATCTTTCGACCGGCAGCATCGAAAACATTCAGCACTTGAAGAGCAATCCGCGTTTTCATTACACGATCGACAGCGTGCATAACCAGCCAGTCGTTGCCGAACTCGTTGACCAGTGCGACGTGATCTTTCATCTGGCGGCGGCGGTCGGCGTTAAATTAATTGTCGAAAGTCCCGTCAGGACGATTGAGACGAACGTGCGCGGCACTGAGGTCGTGCTTAATCTGGCGAACAAAAAGAAGAAGAAGGTACTCGTCGCTTCGACTTCGGAAGTCTATGGATTGAGTACCGAAGTGCCGTTTCGTGAAGACGGCAATCTCGTCATGGGCGCGACGACGAAGGGCCGCTGGTCTTACGCCTGTTCGAAAGCGATTGACGAGTTTCTGGCTCTGGCCTACTGGCGCGAGAAGAAACTGCCGACCATCGTCGTGCGTCTCTTCAACACGGTCGGCCCGCGCCAGACGGGACAGTACGGCATGGTCATCCCGACCTTCGTCAAGCAGGCGCTCGCGGGTCGCCCCCTGACTGTTTATGGCGACGGAAAGCAGACGCGCTGCTTTGGCTACGTCGGCGACGTGGTGGGCGCGCTCATCAAGTTGATGGACAACCCGGCATCCGTCGGGCAGGTTTTCAACATCGGATCGAATGAGGAAGTGACGATTCTGGAGTTGGCCGAGCGCGTCAAGGAATTGACCAGTTCTCAATCCGAGATTGTGTTCGTCCCTTATGACGAGGCTTACGAAGAGGGTTTTGAGGATATGCCGCGCCGCGTGCCGGACATCTCGAAGATCAATGCTCTCGTCGGCTTCCGCCCGGAGTTGAAGCTCGACGGCATTCTCCAGAGCGTCATCAATTTTCACAGCGGGCGACCTTAAAAGAGCGCTTGTGCAGAATAACGATTGAGGGGAAGAGATGAAAAGCGAAACGAAGTCTGAAGCGCACAGCGAAGCCGGAGAGATACTGCGCCGATGGTTTGAAGAGGTCTGGAACAAGGGACGCGAAGAGGCGATTGACGAAATGTTGGCCGAAGATGGAATAGCGCACGGTCTCGTGGACGAGAACGGGGAAGAACTGCGCGGCCCCGTGAATTTCAAGCCCTTCTTCCGCAAGTTTCGCGGAGCTTTCCCCAACATAGAGGTTGTCATCGAAGACTGCATTTGCGAAGGCGACAAGGCCGCCGCACGCTGCACGGTTCGCGGCCACCATACGGGAGACAGTCTTGGGGTTGCTGCCACCAATAAGGGGGTCGAGTTCAATGGACTCTGCATCGTTCAGGTGAAAGACGGCAAGATAGTCGAGGCATGGAACAACTTCGACTTCGCGAGTCTCAATCAACAAATAGGCATAACCTAGCTATTAGCCTTGCTACCTCAACACAACGTCGAGCCAGACACAGCTTGACTGAGTTGTGCAATATTTTATGCCTGTTGTGGAGTTATGCCGCGCCTCTGCGGTAAAATACATGCCTTGATGCTCGACGTACTCTATCAAACTCAAACATGTTCGTCTGAAATAATTATCTGAAATGATACGAATAGGGGAATGACTATGAAATCACCTGATGGAACCGAGTGGCGTGCTGAGGATCGCCCTTGTCCGATCTGTAATTCCAGAAGAGCTAAAAAGCTCGGCGTGAGAGGGGGGCGTGCTCATCGCGAGGGCAAAGGAGTAGAGACGACTGTCGTTCGTTGTGAAGCCTGCAAGGTAGTTTACGCAAACCCGACTCTCATCCCGGAATCCAATCCTTACGCGCAGGAATCAGCAGACGAATACTTTAAACTTCATGACTCACAGCAAAAAATATTGTTGGGAGAGAGGCTGGCAGCGTTTGCAGAAAAAGTCCAGGGCAGTGCGGGTCGCATGTTGGAACTGGGCTGCGGGCGAGGAGAATTCTTAAAAGGCGCATCGAATCGAGGCTGGAAAGTTTATGGCGTTGAAATGACGGAAGACTATGCTGAAGTTGCAAGCTCTCACGGAATCGAGATCGAACGCAGTTCCATTGAAGACTGCAAGTCTTTAGATCAAACTTATGACGTTGTCCTCTTAGCCGCTATTCTTGAACATCTTTACGACCCGATGCAGACATTAAAGCGAGTCAGGGAGGCGCTTCGCCCGGGTGGTCTTATTTATATAGATGTCCCTAATGAATCGTCGCTCACAATGCGGTTTGGAAATTTGTACATGCGGGCGCGCAGAAGAGATTGGTCAATCAATCTCAGCCCGACGTTCCCTCCATTTCACGTCGTAGGTTTTTCGCCAAAGAGCTTACGGCACGCGCTCAACTCCGTCGGCTTTCGTGTTCATACGATGAAAGTGCCTAAATGGAATAATTCTTTACCCGAAGGCAAAACGGCTGGACAGAAAGCTGAACGGCTGGCGTTGAGCGCTGTCCAATCTATCGGGGAAGTTGTTGGAATGGGAGACGGAATTGCATGTTGGGCAGTTCGTGAGTAGAAAGATGAGTGACCATGCGTAGACAACCCCGCCGCTTGATTTGTCGCCTCTAATCGAATAGGGTTTCAAGGTCAACAACGAAAAAATCCTGCTGCTGTCACGGGTAATGCCTTTTAAGCCGATATATCTCATTCCGGTCGCCGCTTCGTTTGCGCTGGCGCTCGTGCTGACGCCCATCGTGCGCCGACTCGCGCACAAGTGGAAGTTTGTCGCCAAGCCCAAGACAGACCGCTGGCACAAGAAACCGACGGCGATGCTCGGCGGCATTGCGATATTTCTTTCGGTCGCGCTCGTCGTTGTTGTCTATCTGCTCTTTGTGCCACCCCGTCCCGACGAGATTCTGAATCACGATAGGGACTATCTCTGGGTAGTCTTGGGCGCAAGCGCCTTTCTCTTCGCCGTCGGGCTGGCCGACGACATCCTGCACGCCAAGCCTTACCAGAAATTAATCGGACAGGTGATGGGCGCAGCGTTCGTCATCTACTATGGCCTGAGCCTTCCGTGGACTGGCTCGGCCACCGTCAACATCGTCATCACCATCTTCTGGCTAATCGGAATCACCAACGCCATCAATCTGCTCGACAACATGGACGGCTTGTCGGCGGGGATTGCTGCCATCGCTTCCGTTTTTCTGGCAATCAGCTTTGTCGCCAGCGCACAGCCGACCGAAGCCTTAATGCTCGCGGTCTTCGCTGCTGCGCTGATAGGGTTTCTGGTTTACAACTCGAACCCGGCGTCAATCTTCATGGGCGATTGCGGCTCTATGTTCATAGGGTTCTTTCTCGCCAGCACGTCTTTGATGAGCGCGGCACAGGGCGGACGCTCGCGCAGCTTCCTGCCCGTGCTGGCTGTGCCCATCCTGATTCTCTTCATCCCGATTTTCGACACGGTGTTGGTCACGGTCTTGAGAAAACTGTCGGGACGTTCCGTTCGTGTGGGCGGGCGCGACCACGCTTCACACCGCCTGGTGGCTTTGGGGATGTCCGAGCGGCACGCCGTCTGGATGCTGTATGGTTTCGCAGGGCTGTCGGGTTTGCTGGCGCTGATCGTGCGCGAGGCGAAATTTGACGTGGCGCTGGCCGCCATCGGCGGATTCACGGTCGTGCTCACGCTGATGGGAGTTTATCTCGCGGGCGTCAAAGTTTACGACGAAGATGAAGCGAAGGCTGCGCGCGAGAAGCCTTTGTTCGCGTTTCTGGTTGACCTCTCTTACAAGCGCCGCATCTTCGAGGTCTCGCTCGATCTGGTGCTCATCATCCTCGCCTACTACGGGGCTTACGTGCTCAGGTTCGGCCCGATGGAAGAGAGCGGCGTGTGGCGGGTCTTCCTGCGAACATTGCCGGTGCTGCTGTTTTTCAAGATGGCGATGTTTCTGGTGATGGGCATCTATCGCGGCATCTGGCGCTACACGAGCGTGGACGATCTGGTCGTGTTTGCGAAGGCCGTCGCCCTCGGCTCGGTAGCGAGTCTTTTGGCAATCCTCTTCGCGTTCCGTTTTGAAGGTGTCTCGCGCACGGTCTTCATCGTGGACGCGATACTTCTTTTCATGCTGCTGGCGGGAAGCCGCATGGCCTTCAGATTGTTTCGCAGGTTGCTGCCCACACAGGTGGCGACTGATGGCTGCCGCGTCCTGATTTACGGCGCAGGCGATGGCGGAGAACTCCTGCTGCGCGAGATGCAGAACAACCGCGAGTTGCAATACGCGCCCGTCGGTTTCGTGGACGACGACCCGAACAAGAAAGGCAAGGTTATACACGGCCTGCGCGTCTTCGGCGGCAACGGCTCTTTGCGCGCCATCTGCGAGGAGCAGCGCGTTGACGAAGTGCTCATCTCCAGTTCCCGCTTCACGCCCGAACGCGTCGCGGAAATCCTAAGCGACTGCCGCGAGGCGGACGTGATGCTCAAACGTATGCGAATCAGAATCGAAAGCATCAGTGATGAGTGATAGGTGATGGGTGATGGGTGATAAGAGAAAACTTCTGTTCTTTCTTATCGCTCATCACCTATCACCGCTTTTACCGTGTCCCAATCCGATCAATTAAAAATCGTCGAAGCGCGCTCCTTCGTGGTGCGTGTTCTGTTGGTTGTACCGGTGCTGCTGGCGCTAGGGGGTTCGTGGTATGCGACGCGTTGGTACGTCGGCAACTTCGTCGCGGAGTATGCGCCGCAGATGAGCGATGAGACGCTCTCGGAAGATGAGTTGACGGCCACGAAGTTGGAGACGGCGCTGTCGGCGATGAAATTAGCGCCGAACGATCCGTGGACGCACTGGGTCGTCGCCGGGTTAAAAAGTGGAAGCATCAAGCCGGAAGATCGTGCCGAGGTGTTGCGGCAATATGAAGAGGCCGTTCGCCTTTCGCCCAATGATTATCGTTTCTGGGTGAGTCTGGGACGCGCGCGCGGGCAGGACGGAGATTTTAATGGTGGCGAAAAAGCTCTGCGCCGCGCCGTCGAGCTTGCGCCGTCTTACGCAGACCCGCGCTGGCACTTGGGCAATCTGCTACTGCGGGCAGGTCGCGGCGACGAGGCTTTTACGGAACTGCGCCGCGCGGCTGAAGCAGACCAGCGGCTGCGCCCGCAGATTTTCAATGCGGCGTGGTTTGTCTATGGCGAAAACGTGGACGCGATCAGGGATGCGGTCGGAGGCTCGGCTGCGGCGCGCGCGGAGTTGGCGGTTTACGTTGCGGGGCGAGGACGGTTTGAAGATGCGACGCGGTTGTGGTCTAGCCTGAGCGTGGTGGAGAAAACGGAACAGCGCGCGAATGGTGAAGCGGTGATGAAAGCATTGCTCGCGGCCAATCGGCATCGCGCCGCGCTGGAATTGGCGCGCGACCTCAACCGGGACGCTCCCCCCGCGAAGGTCGGGGAAATTCTTGATCCCGGCTTTGAGACGGACATTGATGCGACGGGCGCGAACATCTTCGGCTGGAAAGTGACCTCAGTTCCGCAGGCGCAAATCGGCTTTGACGAAAGCAACAGGCATGATGGTGTGCGAAGCCTCCGCATCGCGTTTAAGTCGCCTTCGACTTTGGCGTTCGCCAACATCTCGCAGTTGATCGTGGTCGAGCCTAACGTCCAGTATCGTCTTGAGTATTATGTTCGCGTAGAGGATTTGAAAAGCGGGGGGACACCGCTAGTCTACGTTCTGGACAGCGCGAATGAAGCAAAAGTGCTGGCCGCGTCTCAGCCGCTGCCTAATGGCACGCGCGACTGGCAAGCTGAGACCATAGAGTTCAAGTCGCCGCCTCAATCCGAGGCGGTTGTAGTGCGCGTGAGCCGCGCGTCGTGCGGGGCGGATACGGTGTGCCCCATTTTTGGCCTGGTCTGGTATGACGACTTCAATCTCCAACGCCTCGGCGGAAGCGGCAACGCAAACGCCAGTAGCGCAAACGCAAACGCAAGCAACGCGAGCGCCCGTTGAGTTGGTGCGAACGCTGGCGAGCCGCTTCATCATCGTGACCCTGTGCGCGGGCGTTGTGCTTTCCACGCTCGCTTACGGTACGGTGCATTACTGGTCGCTCGCCGTCTTCGAGATTGGCGCGTGCGCGCTCGTCATTCTCTGGGTCGTGGATGCGTGGCGCAGCCGACACCTGCGTCTGAGCCGCAGTCCATTGCAATGGCCGCTCATCGGGCTTTTCCTGCTCGGCGTCTTTCAGCTTCTCCCGCTCAAGGCAAATGGTGACGGCGCGGGCGCTCTCTCAAACACACCCGTCGGCAGCCTCTCGATTGATCCTTACTCAACACGGCTCGCACTCGTGCAGTTGATGGCGCTGTTCATCTACTTTGCCGCCGCGCTCGCCTTCATTGACAGTCCGAAACGCCTGCGCCTGATTGTCAGGGTCATTATCTTCTTCGGGTTCGCGCTCGCCTTCATCGGCCTGATACAGTTTTTCACCAGCCCGGACAAAATCTACTGGTTGAAGGAACTGCCGCAAAGCGCGCCGTTCGGCCCATTCATCAATCGCCACCATTTCGCGGGCTACATGGAATTGACGATGGCGTTGCCGCTGGGGCTGATCTTTTCCGGCGCGATTGAGCGCGACAAACGCCCGCTCTATATCTTTGCCGCCGTGCTGATGGGCATCGCGCTCATCATGACAAACTCACGCGGAGGCTTGATCGCTCTCCTGGCGGAAGTAATGTTTCTGTTAGTCCTGACGGGATTCGGCAGGCGCGGGAGAGACGAGCGAGCGGGCGCTGAGGAAAGAAGCGGGCGCGTTCGTGCGGCGCTGGTGCGCGCGGGGCTGGGATTGGCTCTCGTCGTGGTGCTCATCGGAGGCGCGCTCTTCTTCGGCGGTGAAGCCGCTTTGAGCCGCCTTGCCGGAACAGTCAACTCAAACGACCCGACGACCGGACGCGCGCATTTCTGGAGCGTGACGCTGCGGATTATCGAGGCTCATCCGATCATCGGCGCAGGGCTTGGCTCTTTCGGGCTGGCCTATACGCAATATGATTCGCGCAACGGCACAGAGCGGCTTGAGCAGGCGCACAACGATTACTTGCAGGTGTTGTCGGACGCGGGGATTATCGGAATGGGTCTCGGACTCTTCTTCCTCGTCGCGCTCTTTCGGGCGGGCTTTGCGCGCCGCGAGACTGAGGACACTTTCCGGCGCGGCGTGGCGACGGGCGCGCTGACCGGATGCTTTGCCGTGCTGGTTCACAGCCTCTTTGATTTCACGCTCCACACGACTTCAAACGCGCTTCTGTTTCTGATTCTCGCCGCGCTCGCCACCATCAACGGGCGCGTCGAAGAGGCTACACAGCATCGCCGCCGCCATCGCCGCCGCCGGTCAGTCAGGCAACCGAGCATTCCGGCTACCGAAGGCGCGGCGCTGCCCCCGCATAGCCGTTGAAATTTTTGTTGATGAAAAGTGTGCTGAAACTTAATTAAATTAACAGGGATGGACAGGATTAACAGGATTAAGAAGAGAAGGCTGGACAAGGCAGTTTGAATCTCTGTCTCTTATCCTGCCTATCCTGTCCATCCCTGTTAATTCTGTCTAATTCTTATTCGATGATTTAATTCCACCGGAGCAACGATGACGACCCTGCTTGAAAACATGCGAAGCCGGACGGATCAGACCGTTCTCAAGACGCTCAACATCAAGATCGAATCGGCGGAAAAGGAGCGCGTCGTGCTTTCGATGCCGGTGGAAGAGCGCGTTCACCAGTACACCGGATTGCTTCACGGCGGCGTTTCGGTCGTGCTGGCCGAGACCGCCGCAGCCATCGGCGCGGCTCTCAACACAGACCTCGAACGGTTCACGCCCGTCGGCATCGAGATCAATGCTAATCACCTGCGCTCGGTCAGCAGCGGACGTGTGACGGCGGAAGCCGTGCCCGTCTACAAGGGCAGGCAGATGAGCGTCTGGTCAATCGAGATACGCGACGAACGCGAGCGTCTCATCTGTGTTTCGCGCTGCACGCTGGCGTTGAAGCCGGGCAGCGCATTATCATCTACAGAGTAAGAGACAAAGCTTTCCCCCAAGCACGCGCCAGTAGCGTTTCCATGAAAATTCCGTAAGGAGAAGCCGACGCCTGCTCTTTCGCACTCAACGTCGCTCACGATGACAGACTCAACCAGCGAACCACTCGACGCTTCGCCAGCCACGATTCCGCAGCTCTGTCTCGCCGCGATTGGGCGCTACGCGAAACCGGATGCGCTCAATCACAAACGCGCGGGCAAGTGGATTCACATCTCCGCCGAATCTTTCGTCGAGCGTGTGCGTCACATCGCGCTCGGACTCGCGGAGTTGGGCGTCAAGGCCGGAGACCGCGTCGCGCTTCTTTCCGAAAACCGTCCCGAATGGTCAATCGTTGACCTCGCTATCCTCAGCCTCGGCGCAGTCAACGTTCCGATTTACACCACACAGGCCGTCGAGCAGGTTCAATACATCCTTGAGGATTCCGGCGCACGCTTAATCTTCGTTTCGGGTCGCAAAGTCTTCAAACACGCGCGGCCCGGAATCGAAAGCGTGAAGACGCTCGAAGGTATGGTCTTCTTCGACGCCGACGCGGTAGCTGAGTTCGAGGGCGCGATTACGCTGGAAGACCTCGAAGGGCGCGGGGTGGAACGCGAGCGCTTAGACCCGAACGCCTACACCGCCATGACGAAGGCGGTGCGCCATGATGAGATTGCGACGATCATCTACACTTCGGGCACGACGGGCGAGCCTAAGGGGGTGATGCTGACGCACGACAATTTTCTCTCCAACATCCTTTCGATTTCGGGCGCGCTGCCCATCACGCATGAAGACATCGCGCTCTCGGTTCTCCCGCTCTCGCACATCTTCGAGCGCACGGTTTTTTACGTCTTCTGCTGCACGGGTGTTTCCGTCTACTACGCCGCTTCGTTCGATCAGGTCGGCGAGCATCTCAACGAAGTGCGCCCCACGATTATGACCGCCGTGCCGCGCCTCTTTGAAAAGGTCTACCAGCGAATCGTCAAGAAGGGTATGTCCGCTGGAGGGTGGAAAACGAAGCTGTTCGCGTGGGCGCTCGAAGTCGGCCAGCGCCACGCCGAGTTGAAAGATAAGCGAGAGCCTGTGCCGCCCTTGCTTGAGTTAAAGCATGCGCTTGCGAGTCGCCTCGTCTTCTCGAAATGGCGCGCGGGCGTCGGAGGCCGCCTACGCTACTTCGTTTCGGGCGGCGCTCCACTCTCCCCAACGCTCTCTCATGCTTTCTGGGGAGCGGACATTCCCATCTTGCAGGGCTTCGGTATGACCGAAACCTGCATCGTCTCCGCGAATCGCCCGGACAACAACAAGACAGGCTCCGTCGGTCTGGTCTTCCCCGGAATTGATGTCAGGATTGCCGAAGATGGAGAGATTCTCGTGCGAGGCCCGAACGTCATGCGCGGCTACTACAATCACCCGGAAGCGACCCGTACTGTGATGAATGACGGATGGTTTCAAACGGGCGACGTAGGCCACATGGACAGCGAGGGGCATCTCTACATCACGGATCGCAAGAAAGATTTATTTAAGCTCTCGAACGGCAAATACATCGCGCCGCAACTCGTCGAAAGCCTCATCAAGCAGTCCGAACTTGTCAATCAGGTCGTCGTCATCGGCGCAGGTCGCAAACAACCCGCCGCCCTCATCGTTCCCGATTGGGAAGCCTTAGCCTCCGCCATGTCAGCCGCCGGGAAGCCTAAGCCCCCGACACGCATTGAATGGAGCCGCGACCCTGCCGCCATCAAGCTCGTCCAACAGGAGATCGCGCAACTCACCAAAAGCCTCGCCGATTACGAGCGCGTCCGCCGCGTCGCGCTCCTCCCGGAAGAATTCTCAATTGACAATGGCGAGATGACGCCGACACTCAAGATCAAACGCCGCGTCGTGGATGAAAAGTACGGTCAGCTCATAGAAGAGCTTTACGGCGGTGGAGAATAAGGATTGTGTGCTGCTGTGAAGGGCGGTATAAGTCGTCTTTGGAGATGATTAGACCGCCGTCGGCGATAGTATATCCCCATACGGATAATTAGAGGCCGCAGTCGCCCTAAATGAAAATTACCGCTACCAGCGGTCTAATAGTTGTTTGGCGTTCCTACTTCCGCGAGCCGATGGGCACTGACAGTCCCTTCGGAGAACACCTCATCGAATAGTTTGAAAGGAGGCTTCGATGGCAAACAATAGCATGCCGTTCGTCGCAATCATTGGCGGGATCGGGAACTTAGATGATCCGACTAAGGTCGAGGCCAGGAAGACCGCCAAGGAGATCGGGGCGGCCCTGGCAACTGCGGGGATGGGCCTCGTTGTCTATTTCTCCGATGATGAGTCGCTTGAGCCACATGTTGTGTCAGGCTACGTGGCGGCGCTTCCCCCCGGTGTCGGCGCTAAATCAATTCGCGTGCGCTTTCCTGAGTCACAAAAGGATAAGGTGAAGTTCGCCGAACAGGCAACGCGTGGCGATCTCTTCGACCCCGTTCTCTTTCCCGGCCAGGATTGGGAGGCTCCGTTCTACCGTTCGCTTGCCAGCGCTGAGGGTGTGGACGCTGTGCTATTGATGGCGGGCGCGAGGTCAGTGCTCATTGCCGGGCAGATTGCCCTGGCTCGTCCTTTGCCGGTTCTCGCCATAGACAAATTCGATGCTTCGGCTGGAGTCATTAGAACCGAGCTAGCGATGGGTGCGGCTGACTATCCCTCCTCAACGACGCATACCATTACACAGTCGGTTACGTGGTTTAGGGACAAGTGCGAGGAACGGGCTAAGCAGCGGGCGGAAGCGCTCCAACGGGAAACGAAATACTTGAAAGCCAATTCTCAAAAACGAAAGACGGTCTGGGCTGGAGGTGCCTTCCTTGCTCTCTTAGTCGCAGCTTTCTTCGGGGTGGCCCTGGCGCCGGAGCCAAAACTCTACCCCTTTCTCATGTTCGCGGGTCTGGTAGCAGCAGGCGCGATGGGCGCTCTTGTCCGTTCAGTCATTTGGGGAACTGAAGAGACTCCACCGCTGACATCGCTTCTCCTCGGCGGCGTTGCCGGGTTTGTTGTAGGCATGGCGTACCTCATCCCGCAATGGGTTGGCGCACCGGGTGTCCTGGCGCCTGCTGCAACCGTCGTCGAGGCAACCGATAAGATTCAGTTTATCTCGGCAGTCCTGGTGGCCATCTCTGCTGGCGTCGGGTTTGATACGGTTTTCACTCGTTTGAAGAAACAGGCGGAAGACCAACCCGTTAGTGCTCCGGGCCAAAAAAAGCCGTAGGGCGCCGAACAAATCGTTGGACGCGCTGACGCAGAAGCGGCTGTCATACGACACCACCCTAATTTGCGAATAAGCCTTCTTTACTTTCCACCGCTCGGCGCGCGATAGCCGGGGCGGGCGCGAACGGCCACGTCCTTGCGGCTCGTCTTCACTTTAATCTTGCGATACTTGCCGTCGCGCTCAGGCTTGGGCGGGTAGTAGCCGAGCGAATACTGGGTTCGTAGCTCTGCCGCAATTTGTCCGAAGGCGCGGGGGAGAGAGCCGAGCGTGTCGGCGCGTAGGAGAGTGCCGCCGGACTTGTCTGCGATCTCGGCGAGATAAGCGTCCGCAGTTCTGTAGAGCGCGTCGAGTTCTATGCTGGTGGTGTCGTTCGGGGTTGTTTTGCCGGAAGGGTACGTCGGGTCGTTGTCGCGTGGGTCGTTGTTGCGTGGGTCGCTGGGAGGGTAGCGATTGTTATTATTAGGATCGCGCCCGTTTTTTGAGCTTGAAATAATAACTCCGCCGGGCAATCTAGGCAGACTCGTTCCGACTCCGCCGCCCCCGGTGGGGATGCCCGTGCCGCCGGGAAAGGTCGTCGGCGTTGTGCTGGTCTTGCCACCGAGGATGGTCGCGAGGTCTATGACCTGACCGGATTGCTGCTGCTGGCGCACCATTTGCTCGACCTCGTAGCGCGTGTCGTAGCGAATCGGGTAGATGATGATTCCCGCCTCTTCAATCATGCGCCGGTTCTTGTCGTAGCTCTCGCGGTCGCTGAAGGAATCCACGCCGTCTGTGAAGATGACGATGGCCTTGCGCCCCTTGACGCGCTGCAAGGCTTTCAGCCCGACCGCCATCGCATCGTAGAGCTTTGTTCCCTGCCCCGGTCGCGTGTCTCGAATAGCCCATTGCAGCACCGCGCGATCCGACGTGAAATCCGAAAGCTCACGCACGCTGTCGGCAAACGACAGCACCTTGACGCGGTCGGCCTTTTGGAGCTGCTCTGTGAAAGCGATGGCCGCCTGTTGAATCTGTCCGAGCTTCTCCTGTGTGCTGGCGCTGGTGTCGAGCATCAGGACGACGTGAAAGGGCGCGGTCACGGTCTCGAAGAAAGAGATTTCCTGCGGCACTCCATCCTCGTAGACTGTGAAATCTTCCTGCTTCAAGTCCGGGATGTAACGGTCGCCGCGATCCGAGACGATGACAGGAACGGTGACGAGATTCGTTTCCACCTTGACGGTTTCGACATCCTGCCCGTCGGCGCTCGGTTCAGGTTCCTGCTCTTTCGCCTCGCGCCCCTCGTTTTTCTGCTCATCGGTCGGTGGGTTCGTGGGTCTCTCGACCTTCTTTTGCGGGTCGGCGCGTTGCTGGCGGTTGCGCCCGGCCTGCGCCGCGCCTGTACCTGCCAGAGACAAAGAGAGAAGAAGCGCAACCAGGACGGCTTTGAGAGAGAGACGCATTTGCATGACAGTCCTTTCAATTGAAGCGGAGACCCTGTGGATGGCGAAGTTGGTGCGTCTTGTTCGATGTCCCGCAGCAGCGAAAAGGTTTGCCTGAGACCATTGCGCGTCTCAAAAATGTGGCACTTGAAGAAGTGACACAGGGTTGATAGTGACAGCCCGGCTTCCGTTGCTATCTTCTGAAGCGTGGCGAAGCACAAGTCTTCGTCCCGTCGGCCTCACAGCAGCACCAGAGGCTAAGGCTACTCGGTTTCAGGAGGAAAAATTCATCATGCGCTCGCGCATTTCATCTTTCAATCTCTTCAAGAGAGTTATTAAGCCATCATCTCGCCCCACGCACTATCTCAGTGGTGTTGCACTCCTCACCCTCATTCTCCTGACTTCAACGGTGGAGGCGACTGTTCACGGACAAACATTAAATGGTGGGCAAGCTTCGACGGCACAGCCTGCGCGCCCGGTCACCGTTAGCTCCGATCAGTATTCAGATTCAAACGCTCCGCCCATCACAGACCCGGCGATGATCCTGCGTAACGCGAAGCTCATCTACATTCGTAAAAAATCGGTTTACTTCAAAGCGCCCGAATTGGAGAACGAGCTACGCAAGCGCCCGGAGTTTCAACGCTGGGGGCTGGCCATCACACGCAATGAAGCGGACGCGGATTTAATCATCGAAGTCGGGCGCAAAGTCTTCACGACGAGATTCGTCTATACCGTCATTGATCCACGCACGGACATCGTCGTCACATCTGGCAAGCTCAGTTCCGTCGGCGGCACGCTCGCCACCAAGATCGCCAAGCGCTTCATCGAGCAGATACAGCAAGTTCGCCCGTAAGCAAGGTCATTCAAGATTGAATTTAGCGCGAGCGGCGATTCACCACCTAGATTCAAATACAGTCCCACCCATAGCACACCCGGACTTTCCCATCAGCGTCCACTTCTGCTAGCTTCTGTTCCATGACAGAAATCTACGTGAGCACGGATGTCGAGACCGACGGCCCATGTCCCGGTCTGAACTCGATGTTGAGCTTTGCTTCCGCCGCCTATCTCGCCGACAAAACTCTGATCGGCACGTTCTCCGCCAATCTCGAACTGCTGCCGGGAGCAAGCGGCCATCCTGAGACGATGAAGTGGTGGGAGACGCAAACCGACGCGTGGGCGGCGTGCAGGCAGAACCTGCAATCACCCGAACAGGCGATGCGGGAATATACAGTCTGGCTCAAAGGGCTTCCCGGCAAGCCCGTCTTCGTCGGCTATCCCGTCGTCTTCGATTACATGTTCGTCCAGTGGTATCTGCACAAGTTCACCGGCAGCAGCCCCTTTTCATTCTTCGCGCTCGACATCAAGACCTATGCGATGGCACTTCTGAAAACAGAATTTCGAGAGACGACAAAAGCCGTCATGCCCGCGCACTGGTTCGATAATCTGCCGCATACGCACAAGGCTCTGGACGATGCGCTCGAACAAGGCGTGCTCTTTTGCAACATGCTCATGGAGCGCTCCCGACAATCATAACGCTCCCGCCCTTCGAGCCTTATTTGAATCCGGTCGTTAAACTCGCTCCGACGACGTTGACGTGGGTTGTGTGCGGCGGCCCTTCGTAGCCCCTCCAAACTCCGAGCAGGATGATGGCGACTCTCTGCTCGTAGGGACTTTTAAGATAGCCTAGAACTTCCATATCGAGCGGCCCATATTCCGGGTACGACTCTTCATGCACGGTCTTCGCCCCGCCACGCCGCGAACTGATTTGCAGCGTGGCCTTTTTGATTTTGCTGTAATAGCGCGTCTCCTCATCTTTATTCTCTTCGATTTTGAGGTTTGCTCTGAGTTGGTCGCCCGCGTGATTAAGCGGAAACCTGAGCAGACCAAAACGCCCCTGCGGGATGATGCCATACTGGTTCAGCTTGTCGGAAAAGAGCTTCCGGTTTTTTCTCCAGAGGTCTGTGATCGCTCTGTACTTGGGGTTATCCTGATCGTCAAGCCCATCATATTTGAACAACCAGAGTTCTTTGTCGTTGACCGTGTCGAGGATAATCAGTTGTCCGAAATAACAGCCGCACGCTTCGTCGCCCGGCTCCGTGTAGTAAGCAAACTTTCCGTCTTTCGACCATCCAATCGGGAAAAAATTTTCGGTGATGAGCACTTCCTGCGGAAAGCTCGTTCCGTAATAGCCAGGGAAAATTTTTCTCAGCGAGCGCACGGCTCTCAACTCCACGGGCTGGCTAAAGAGCCTGCCCGGCGTGCTAACCTGAGCGGAAACGGGCAGCGTCACAATCGTCAGGGCCACGACGATCAGGCTGATTGAACTGAGCATCCTTCTAATCATCAACTTTTCTCCTCGACGGCCAGCGCTTCGCGCACCGCCATGACCACGTTCTCATCCTCCGGGAAGCCTCGCTGATCTTTTCTGGAGACTACCTCGTTACCGACCCAGACGGTAAATTCGCCCCGGTCGCCTTCGATCAATTCCGTTTCGACATTAAGCTCTTTTTTGAGCAGGTCCGCCACACTGGCGGCGCGGGGTTCGTAGTTTCAAACCACGCAGTAGCGTATGGCAATTGGCTGCATTATGGTAATCTCCTTTGATAATCGGATTATAACGGAAACCAGGGCGGACGACACTCAGGATTCTGGATTTGTGCTCGCCGCGCGTTCCGACACGTAAGGAGAGGAACTATTAAATGGCTGAGGTGCAGTTGCCCGCGGGCCTCCGGTTTGTGACGGAGGCGGATGGGATTTCTGAATACAAGTTAGCGAACGGGATGAAAGTGTTGCTGGTAGAGAACCGGGTCGCGCCCGTTGCGACCGTGATGGTGCTCTACAAGGTCGGCTCGCGCAACGAAGCGGTCGGCTACACAGGCTCGACGCATCTGCTCGAACACATGATGTTCAAGGGCACGCCGACTTTCAACAAAGAGAAGAACACACAGATTGCCGCCACCCTGCAAAAAATCGGCGCGGCCTTTAACGCGACGACGTGGTACGACCGCACAAACTATTTTGAGACCGTGCCGTCCGACCAGCTTGAACTGACCATCAAGCTCGAAGCCGACAGGATGCGTAATTCTCTGATTAATGATTCCGACCGCCAGTCCGAGATGACGGTCGTGCGTAACGAGCTGGAGCGCGGGCAGAACGAGCCGTCGGAAGTTCTGGAAGAAGCCGTCTACGCGGCTGCATTCCGCGAGCACCCTTACCATCATCCCACCATCGGCTGGCGGGCGGATGTTGAAGGTGTGCCGACTTCCCGGCTGAAAGAGTTTTACGACACGTTCTATCATCCGAACAATGCGACCGTTATCCTCGTCGGCGATTTCGAGCGCGACGCTGCGCTTGATCTCATCAAAGAACATTTCGGCTCGTATGAGACTCCGGCTCATCCGATTCCGGAAGTTTATACGGAAGAGCCTCCGCAACAGGGCGAGCGTCGTCTCGTGATTCGTCGCGCGGGCGAACTGGCTATCGTGCAGATTGCCTTTCACACGCCCGGCGTGCTTGGACAGATGAACGTCCTCTCAAACGAAGAACTCGCCGAACGTGCAGCCAATCCGCCCGCCGGGAATGACATCTACCCGCTTGTCGTTCTTTCCGTCGCCCTCTCGCACGGCATCACGAGCCGTCTCTATCAAGCTCTCGTCGAAACGGAATTGGCGGTGGATGCCAACTCAAACGCAGACCAGCACCGCGACCCCGGACTGTTCAATCTGTACGCGACGGTGACTCCCGGTGTCGAGCCGGGCAAGGTTGAAGAGACCATGCTCGAAGAGTTGCGGAAAGTCATTGAAGAAGGATTGACCGCAGCAGAGGTCGAGAAGGCGCAGCAACAGATCATCGCTCAGGTGGCCTACAGCCGCGACGGGACATTCAACATCGCCATGCAGATGTCCGAGGCCGAAGCTGTCGCCGACTGGCGTTTCTACAAAGATTACGAAGCGAATATCAAGCGCGTCACGCCCGCAGACATCCAGCGCGTCGCTCAAACCTATTTCACCGAAGACAATCGCACCGTCGGCCACTTCATCCCGAAGCAAGCGGGCGGCGGCGGAAGCAACGGAAGCAACGGCAATGCCGTAATGCGGATTGCGGATTGCGGATTGCGGATTGAAGAACAGAATCCAACTGCTTCTCAATCTGCAATCTGCAATCCGCAATCCGCAATCGAACGTCGTGGCGTGCAGTTCTATCGGGCGCCGGATCGGGACGATGCGCTCGGTGCGGCGGCGGAAATTTCCTCAGCAGCGGAAAGCGTCGTCAGGCAAGATGACGAGAGCCAGCAGCCGCAGGGCGACTCGACCACGCCGCAGGAAAAAGCGCAGCAAGGCGTAGCCCCGCGCGGCGACAAATCCTCGGATGCGGCGGAACCCGTCACACCCGAAACTGCCGGGCGCTCTCACTTCGCCTCCCGCGTGATTCATTCAGAACTTGAGAGCGGCGCAAAGCTGCTCGTGCTGGAAAACAGCGCCACCCCGACCATCTCTCTGCGCGGCTCGTTTCGCGCTGGCTCGTATTTCGAGCCGCAGGAAAAGCCCGCGCTGGCGCAGATTACGGCCAACATGCTTGAGCGCGGAACGAAGAAGCGCACTAAATTCCAACTCGCGGGCGACCTCGAATCCGTCGGAGCGCAACTGGCTTTCTCCGCCGATCCGTTTGCCGTCAATGTCGCGGCACGCGCGCTCTCGAAAGATTTGCCGCTCGTGCTTGACGCTCTGGCCGAAGTCTTGATTGAACCTGCGTTTCCTGCCGACGAACTCGAAAAGCTCAAGCAGCAGATCGTCGCCGGAATTCAGGAGCAGCAATCCAACACGGGCTATCGCGCACGCGAACGCTTCACGCAGTTGATCTTCGACGAAGCAAGCCCCTACTTCATGCATCCCGGCGAGCAGTTGATGCAAAGCGTTCGCTCGATAACGGTGGAAGACGTGCGCGCGTTTTATGAAAAATACTACGGCGGGCGTTCCCTGATTCTCTCGATTGCGGGCGATGTCGAGGCCGACCGCGTGCAAAGACATGTCAGAGAAACGCTGGGCGCGTTCACCGGCCCTGAGAGCGTTGACATCAACGTCACAGACCCTGAGTTGCAAAGCTCTACCCGGCGCGAAGTCGTGTTCGTCAAAGAGAAGGCCAGCGTAGACATCCTGCTCGGCTCAGCAGCTCCCTTGCGCCGCGATTCAAAAGATTATTATGCCGCCGTGCTCGCCAACAGCGCGCTCGGCGAATCCACGCTCTCATCGCGCTTAGGGCTTCAGGTACGCGATCAGGAGGGCTTGACCTACGGCATCAACTCGCGCTTCCGCGCGCCGTCGCTCGCCGCTGGCCCCTGGTATGTCAGCGTCTCCGTCAACCCGAACAATATTGAGAAGGCGATCAGTTCGGCTCTGGCAGTTTTGCGCGACTACGTCCAGGACGGTGTCCGTGAGGACGAACTGGGAGACGAGAAATCTTCCGCCATCGGCTCATTCAAAGTAAGTCTGGCGACGAACGCAGGGCTGGCTCAGGCCATGTGGAACGCGGAGTTTTACAATCTCGGCATAGACTACATTGATCGCTACCCGCAGATTATTCAGGCGGTCACGGTCGAGGAAGTCAACACCGCGATTCGCAAATATTTCCGTCCAGATCAACTGACGGTCGTGATTGCGGGCGACATCGAGGCAGGTCTGCCGGGTGGAGCGCCGACCGTGTGAGGGGAAATTAAACGCAGAGGAAGATAAGAAAGCTGACAGCCCATGAAATGGGCCGTCAGCATAAAGCCCCGCGCGAGCCGCAGGCGAGCGTGGGGTTCAGGCAGTAAAGATTGGCAAAGCCCGCGTGAGCGGGCGACAGATGAGGATTCAGCAACGGTCTGTCGCCTGCATACGCGGGCTTTCATCTTCCATGCGGTGCTGTTCCCCACGCTCGCCTGCGGCTTCGCGCGGGGCTAAATGCTGTCGCCGTCTTCGACGGCTGAAAACCCGGCAAAGCGCGTCAGGCATCTTGCATCACGTCTATCTCCTGTGACAGAATCCCCTCGCGTCAACGAATCGCACGCCACGTATCCCAACGGAGCTTTACTTTTGCTTTCAGTTTCGCGCCCCTTCAGCCCGGCCAGCACATCAATCGCCCGAATCATTCTGGCGACGATGCTGATGCTCGTCGTGCTGGCGGGCGCAGTTCCTTTTAGTTCCCTCGCATCGTCGCACGAATGCGGGATGGCCTGCTGCATCGGCAAGCCGTCGCACATGGCTGGCTCTTGCAGCACCGCTCTCGGTGATGAGGAACAAGCTGAAGCGAGCGCCGAACCGGACGACGAACACGCCGCGCACAGCAGCCACGCGATGCATCTCTCCGGCGAGGATTCGCAGGCGGTCGCGTCAACCGGACATCACGAAACAGCGAAATCTCCTTCAACGCATCATTCAAAATCCGGCGCTAAAGAATCAATAAGCACGGCACGCATCGCTTCTCAAGCCATGACGACGCCGTGCTCGCCCGAATGCGCTGCCGCAGCTTCGGCGTCAACGCAGGTGCGTCGCCCGCGCGACCCGGCAGCGTCGTCAATCGCCGCCAGGCCGCGCCCGCCCACGCTTCTTTCCTTTGCCAGTCATCAAGCCACACCGCTGCGGAAGTCTGCCGAACGCCGCAGGCTCTCGCGACCGCGCGCTCCTCCCTGCTCTGCTTAACAATCTTTCAGCTTAATCATCGCGCAAAGTGTACGCACTCTTGCCGCGCCGTCGTCTATTTTGCCGGGGCGTGCGCGGGGCGTCGTTTTGGAACGCGATCTTAAAGGACGAATTGACGAGAAAGGTTTTTGAGATGAGAAATAAATCTGTTCCGGGAAGCGTACGCGCAGGCTTTGCTCTCCGGCGTGCCGCCTGCCTCGGCGTGATTCTCGTACTGAGCAGTTGTCTAAATTTCGTGTCGGCGCAGCAGACCGTGACTTCGGCGACGCTCGGCGGGCGCATCGAAGACGCCAGCGGCGCAATCATCAGCGGCGCTCTTGTGACGGCCACCAACCTCGACACCAATCAAGCGCAAACCGTCACGAGCGATGAAGAAGGCCGCTACAAATTCTCTTATCTGCCCGCAGGCACTTACCGCTTAACAATCGAGCGCACGGGCTTCAACACCCTTCAGCAACAACTCACGCTGACCATCGGTCAGGCACTCGACATCCCGTTCAGGCTCGCGGTCGCAGGCGTCACGGGAAGCGTCAACATCACGGCAGACGTTCCCCTGATTGAAGCCGCGCGCACTCAGGTGGCCGAGACCATTCTGCCGCGTGAGATTGACGCGCTGCCTCTGAACGGTCGCAATTATCTGGACCTCGCCCTGCTTGTTCCCGCCGTCTCGCGCACGAACACGGGGAGCAATCAACGCTTCGCCGAGACTTCAGCCGTGCCGGGCACAGGACTATCAGTCGCGGGGCAACGCAATTTGAATAATGGCTTCGTCGTTGACGGTCTTTCGGCCAATGACGATGCCGCCGATCTAGCGGGCACGTTCTACAGCCAGGAAGTCATACGCGAGTTTCAGGTCGTCACCTCCGGCGGCATCGCCGAGTTCGGGCGCGCATCTTCCGGCGTCGTCAATATCATCACGCAGACCGGAACGAACAACTGGCGTGGTCGTCTCTACAGCTTCCTTCGCAATCAACGCTTCGACGCACGCAACCCGCTCGCGCCCCGAAAAGATTTATTGACGCAGACACAATACGGCGCGAGCATCGGCGGGCCAATCCTTCGTGACCGCACTTTTCTCTTCAGTAACTTCGAGCAGACCAGACGCAACGACTCGAACGTCATCACCATCACATCAGCTAACGTCGCGGCCATCAACAACCGTCTGGCGCTGACGAACTATTCCGGCCCGCGCATCGAGCCGGGCATCGTTCCCGGCGGCTTCGATTCCACGAACCTTTTCGCGCGCGTGGATCACAAACTCGATGGCGCGAACCTGCTCTCGCTGCGCTATAGCTTCTACGACATCAAGGCTACGAACTCGCGCAATGTGGGCGGCCTAAACGCCGTCAGTCGCGGCACAAGCCTCGACAACCGCGACCAGACTTTTGCCGCCGGAAACGTGACGACGCTCTCGCCGCGTTCCATCAACGAAGCCAGATTTCAATTCACTCGCAGCCGCCTCGCTGCGCCGGTCAATGACGAGACTGGCCCGGCGGTCAATATCTCCGGCGTCGCCAGTTTCGGCACGGCCACCTTTTCGCCGCTGGCGCGCTCGATTGATCTTTACGAAGCGGTGGACAATATCTCGACGCAACGCGGCGCGCATTCCCTCAAGGGCGGCGTGGACTTTCTTTATAACCGCGTCAACATAGAGTTCCCCGGCGCGCTTCAGGGCGTCTACACGTTCACGACGCTTCAGAATTTCCTGAGCGGCACGTACAGCAGTTTTCAGCAGGCGTTCGGTGCGCCCTCGCAGTTTCAATCGAACCCGAACATCGGCTTCTTCGCGCAGGATGAATGGCGACCGCGCCCGGATTTGACCATCAACGCTGGACTGCGCTACGACGCGCAATTTTTGCCCGACCCCATCGAGACGGATACGAACAACTTTGCGCCGCGACTCGGCTTCGCTTATTCGCCCGGAGATAGGAAAACGGTCGTGCGCGCAAGCTTCGGCATTTACTTCGACCGCATTCCGCTTCGCGCGACTTCAAACGCTTTGCAGCGCGACGGCTCGAAGTACATCGTCGTGCAACTCTCGCCCACGCAGGCGGGCGCACCCCTTTTCCCCAACGTGCTGGCGGCGCAACCCTCTACCTTACTCACGAAGCCGAACGTCACGCGCATTGATCCTGAAATCAAGAACAGCTACAGCGAGCAGATTAATTTTCAGATCGAGCGCGAGCTTCCCTGGGACTCATCGCTCTCGGTCGGCTACATTCACCTGCGCGGGTTGCACCTGATTCTCTCGCGCAACGTCAACGTCCCGCGCTTTCCGGCCTCGGCGGGCGTTCCCAATCTGGGCCGACCCGACCCGAACTTCGGCAACATCTCCCGGTTTGAAAGCTCAGGCAGGAGCTTCTATAACGCCTTCGTCCTGGCCTTCAACAAGCGCGCGTCGAACTGGACGAGCCTGCGCGTTTCTTACACGTTCTCGAAAGCGATTGACGACGCGGGCAACTTCTTCTTCAGTTCGCCGCAGGATAATTTCAACGTCCGCGACGACCGGGGATTGTCGGACAACGATCAGCGTCACCGCTTAACCATCAGCGGTTCGTTTGAAGCTCCGCACGCGAATCAAGCATCTCATTTCCGCCGTGCTCTCGAAGGCTTTCAGTTGAGCTATATCTTCTCTTACGCATCGCGTCTCCCCTTCAATCCGTTGACGGGCAACGACCGCAACTTCGACACGAACTTCAATGATCGTCCCGTCGGGGTTGGGCGCAACACGGGGCGCGGCTTCGATTCGGCTTCGCTCGATCTGCGCTTAAGCCGCAAGTTTCGTTTGACGGAGCGTCTGGGGTTGGAAGCAATCGCCGAAGGCTTTAATGTGCTCAACCGCTCCAACTTCCAAATCCCGAACAACACCTTCGGAACGGGACAGACGCCGCTTCCGAGTTTTGGCCGACCGACCGCCGCGAGCGATTCGCGCCAGATTCAATTCGGCTTACGATTCAGTTTTTGAAAGAAGTAAGGAATCATCCAATCATGTTGATAAAGAAACCGGCAATCATCGCGTCCGTAGCCTTGTTGGCTCTCATCACTGGCTGCACACCACAACAACAGTCGAAGGAAGTACCACCGACCACCAATGCGCCGACCGCTTCAAATGTCCCGAAACCTGTGCGCGTCTCCGCCGACAACACGGATGCGGCTGAGCCATCAATCGCGCCCGGCAGGGACGGCACAATCTACGTCGCCTGGGTTGAGCATCGCGAGAACAAAGAAGCGGATGTCATGCTCGCTCATCTGGACCGTGAAGGGCAGACAGTGGGTGCGCCCGCGCGCGTCAATCCGAAAGCTGGCGAAGCGACCGCGTGGCGCGGCGACCCTCCGACGGTTGCGGTTGCGGCGGACGGCACAGTTTATGTCGGCTGGACGGCGCGCATCGCGGCCACCGGCCACGCCAACGATCTTTACCTTTCAGCTTCGCGCGATGGTGGCAAAACGTTTGTGCAGCCCGTCAAGGTGAACGACGATGGAAAGAAGGTGACACACGGGATGCACTCGCTCGCTACGAGCGCGGACAATCGCGTTTATGTCGTCTGGCTCGACGAGCGCAACGTCATCATGCCCGCTGCCGATGGAAAAGGAATGAAGATGGAGCATATGGAAGCCAACCGCGAAGTCTTCTTCTCGTCTTCCTCGGATGGCGGGCGCACATTCTCTCCAAACCAGCGTCTCGCCAAAGAAGCCTGCCCGTGTTGCAAGACCGCCGTGATGGCCGGGAAAGACGGACGCGTCTTCGCAAGCTGGCGACAGGTCTTGCCGGGCGAGTTTCGCCACATCGCGCTCGCCGCGTCGGAAGATGGAGGCAAGACATTTTCCCAGCCGACAATCGTCAGCGACGACCGATGGATGACCGCTTCGTGTCCGGTCTCAGGCCCGTCGCTGTCTGCTGCGAACGACGGAGCGTTGCGCGTCGTCTGGTACACAGAAGGCGAGAAGGGAGTGCCCGGACTCTACTGGGCTGAATCGCGCGATGACGGTAAGAAGTTTTCCGAAAGCCGTCCCTTAGCCAAAGGAGAGGCGCGCGGCAATCCCATGCTGCTGGCAAGTAATGGTAACGGGGCGACCGTCATCTGGGAGAGCAACGAAGGCGGCGCGGCGCGCGTGATGTCCGCCTCGCTATCAGGTGAGAACGCGAACACAGTTTCACCGCTTACGACGAGCGGCGAACTCCCTTCAGCCACACTGAGCGGCGATCAACTCTTCGTCGGCTACATCAGTAAGGTCAACGACCGCCGCAGCATCTGGATTGTTCGAGCGAAAGCTGCTGTTTAATTTAAGTCGCGCGGGGCTTTATGCTGACGGCCCATTTCATGGGCTGTCGGCTTTCTTCCCTTCCTTTGCGCTTCCTCCGCGTCCTCTGCGTTTAATCTTCCATTTCGATGAAAAGCAACATGCAAAATCCCGTCCAGCATTCGTCAATCCCTCGAATGGCGTGCAACGCAAATAACTGACAAAGCATTCAAAGTTGCAGCACGTCAGCCTAGTCTCCCGGATTCATGCCTTTTGTTATGAGGAGAATTTCAATGCGCCGCAAACTTTTCGCGCCCGTTTTCGCGTTTCTCTGTCTGAGCCTCGTCCTTGTATTACCCGCTTCCGCCAGTGAGCGCTCCAACCAGTTAGCGCGGCTGGCCGTCTCCGAGAACCCAACGGAAGCAAACCCGGCCATCGCGGAGTTGCGCGCGATGGGGCCAGCGGGCTTAAAAGTTCTTTTTGAGAATTACGGTGTGGAGATCAATCGCGCTGCCGCCGGACTTTCCGTGAATGAACCGGAATGGCAGCGCCTCTCAGCAGCGCTCGACGCCGTCAGCCAGCAGCGCAACAGCTACAGTTCCGGCCTCTACTGGTACACGGATTTAGACGAGGCGAAGAAGGCAGCCCGGACCAGCGGCAAGCCCATCCTGAGTTTGCGGCTGCTCGGCAATCTCACGGAAGAGTATAGCTGCGCCAACAGCCGCTTCTTCCGCGCGGTGCTTTATGCCAACAAGGAGGTCTCGAAATATCTGAGCGAGCATTTCATCCTCCACTGGAAATCAGTGCGCCCCGCCCCGCGCGTGACCATTGATTTCGGCGACGGGCGACGACTCGAACGCACGCTGACCGGAAACAGCATCCACTATATTCTCGACGCCAACGCGCTGCCCGTTGACGCCTTGCCCGGACTCTACGGCCCGGCGGCTTTCATGCGAGGACTTGTGCAGGCTGAAACGATTGCCCGGCAAATTGCGACGAAAGATGAAGGTCAGCGCTGGGAAGCTTTGCGCGTCTATCACAACGCGCGCATTCAAACAATCGCTGCCGAGTGGGCCGGGGATGTAGCGAAGACCGGAGGCCGTGTTCCGAAGGATGTCGTGGCAAGAATCGAGAGAAGAAAGAGCACCCCCGGCGCGATTGAAATAGCTCCGCTGGCTGTCTCCAAGAGAGCCACAGAGGTTGATATTCTGAAATCAATTACGGCGGACGCAACCGCGCTCGAAGCGGCGACGGACATTTCCGACTGGAACAAAATCGCCGCGCTCCATGCTGCCGACGTGCGACTGGACCAGGGCAGCATCGCGTTCATCACGCGCCAGAACCAAACTTTGCGCGCCAACGAGGCGCTGCTTTCACAGACGCTCCGCAACCTTGAGCAGTACATGGCGATTGACACAGTGCGTAACGAGTACATGATGCGCACGAAGTTGCACGGCTGGTTCGCCACAGGGTTGGCGCTCACCGATGTCGAGAACTTAAACGAACGCGTCTACGCCGAACTCTTCCTGACGCCGCGCTCCGACCCCTGGCTCGGACTCTATTCCCCGGACGTTTACACGGCGCTCGATAACGGCGGCATCAGCAAGAACTAAGAACTAGACAGGATTAACAGGATTGGCAAGATTAAGAACAGCAGACAATGTAGGGAAAGCTGAATGCTTATTCTTTCATCCTGAAAATCTTGTTAATCCTGTCTGATTTCTTATCGCTAAGGCAGAATCAACAAAACACGAAGGGCACGCTGAAGAAGGTTAAACTTTCTCGCCGTGCCCTTCGTACTTTTGTCTTGTGCTTTTCCTGTTGCCTTGAATGAACGCTTGCCCGCGCGCGGGCGTTACCACTATCATCAAAATCTGAGTTATAAAGTTGCCGCTCTCAGAAGAGCAGCCGCCATCGGAAATCGATTCATAGGAACTTCATCGTGCCTTTTTCTCTCCGGGCAAAACTATCCAGCTTCGAGTTGCGCACGCTCTCGCTTCCCCGTCGTGTCATCGCAACTGCCTTGCTGTCTCTGCTCGCCCTCGTGAGTTTCGGCTGCAAGAGCGATTATCCCGCCTCCGCCAGGCAGAATCCTGCTGGCGCGCAAGGGACGCCCCGTCAGGTTAAAACGGCGCGCGTGGCCGAGATGCCGATGGGACGCTCCGTGAACGTGACCGGCACACTGGCCGCATACGATCAGGCGACATTGAGCGCGAAAGTCCCCGGACGTGTGCGCTCCATCACGGTTGATCTGGGAAGCGTCGTCCGGCGCGGACAATTGATCGCGCAGCTTGAAGCGCAGGATTACCAGCTTCGCGTGCAGCAAGCGGAAGCTGCGCTCGCGGCGGCACGCGCTCGCCTCGGATTATCGCCCGACGGCACGGACGACCGCGTTGACGCCGAAGTGACGGGCACTGTCCGGCAGGCTCGCGCCACGCTCAACGAGGCGCAGACGAATCGTAATCGCGCCGCCAAGCTCGTTGAAGAAGGCGTCATCGCGCGTGCTGAATATGAATCGGCTGACGCCGCGCACAAGGTCGCGCTCGCGCGTTATCAGGATGCCGTCGAGGAAGTGCGCAACCGGCAGGCGCTGCTCGCACAGCGTCGCTCCGAACTCGCGCTTGCACGCCAGCAACTCGCGGACGTTTCTATCTACGCCTCGTTTGACGGGATGGTGCAGGAGAAGCGCACGAGCGTCGGCGAATATTTAGCGGCGGGCGCACCCGTCATCACGATTGTGCGAGTGAACCCTCTGCGCCTGCGCGCCGAAGTTCCCGAACGAGAAGCGCAAAGCATCCACATGGGACAGCAGGCGCGCGTGACGGTCGAAGGCGGCGCGAACAACTACGTCGGACGCATCATGCGGCTGAGTCCGACCATCTCGGAACAGAACCGCGTGCTGGTGGTCGAAGCCGAAATCAACAACGACGGCACACTTCGACCCGGCGCATTCGTCAGCGCCGAAATCGTGACGGACGATAGCGGCATGGCCGTCACCGTCCCGACGAGCGCCATTGTCACCTTCGCCGGAATCGAAAAAGTGGTCCTCGTGCAGAACGGTAAAGCAATGGAGAAGCCCGTCACCACTGGACGCCGCGCCGCCGACTGGACTGAAATCATCAGCGGCCTCAACGTCGGCGACACCATCATCGTCGAACCGGGCAACATTCAATCGGGGCAGGCGGTGGAAGTACAGTGATAGGTAATAAGTAATAAGTAAAAGCTTTTCACCCATCACCCATTACTTATCACTTATCACTTCTTTTATATGCAGAAGCTCGCAGAAATTTGTATCAAGCGGCCTGTGTTTGCGGCCATGATTATTCTCGCGCTGGTGGTGGTCGGCGCGGCGAGCTTCTTTCGGCTGGGCATTGATCGCTTCCCGTCGGTTGATCTTCCGACCGTCGCTGTTCGCACGAATCTTCCCGGCGCGTCTCCCGAAGAAATCGAATCCGAAGTCACGCGCCCCATCGAGGAGATCGTCAACACGGTTGACGGTATTGACCAGCTTCGTTCCGTTTCGGCTGCGGGCGTCTCCATCGTCATCGTCACCTTCAAGCTCGACCGCGACATAGACACGGCAGCGCAGGATGTACGCGACCGCGTCTCAACCGTCATCCGCAATCTGCCCGAAGACGCGACACCCCCCATCGTCCAGAAGTTCGATAACGACAGTGCGCCCGTCCTGACCATTGCGCTTTCAGCCGACCGCTCTTTGCGCGAGTTGACGGAACTGGCGGACAAGATCGTCAAAGTGCAATTGGAGCGCGCCGGGGGTGTGGGCGAAGTCAACGTCGTCGGCGGGTTAGAGCGCGCCATCAACGTCTGGATTGATGCGGAGCGTCTGGCGGCTTATCGCATTCCGATTACGCAGGTGCGCGAGGCGCTCAGGCGACAGAATACGGATGTGCCGGGCGGCAACGTCGAAGCGGGACGCCGCGAGATGACCTTAAGAACGCTCGGACGCTATGCGGAGGCGCGCGAGTTCAACGAACTGGTCATCGCGGATATGAACGGCGCGCAGGTGAAAGTGCGCGACGTGGGCCAGGTCGAGGATGGAACGAAAGAGCAAAGGTCTGTCGCGCGTCTCAATGGGACTCCAACCGTCACGCTGGAGATTCGCAGGCAGTCGGGCGCAAACACGGTCGCCGTCATCGAGAACGTCAAGCGCGAGTTGGCACGCGTCACAACGCAGATGCCGTCAGACGTGAAGCTGGAAATCATCCGCGACCAGTCGCGCTACATCGGCGCAGCGCTGCATGAGATTCAGACTCACCTCGTGTTGGGCAGCATCCTCGCGTGTCTGGTCGTGCTGGCCTTCATGCGCTCGTGGCGTTCGACGATTATTGCGGGCGTCGCGATTCCGGCCTCAGTCATCGCCACGTTCGGCATGATGCGCGCTCTGGATTTTACGCTCAACAGCGTGACGATGCTGGCGCTCGTCCTGATGGTCGGCGTCGTGATTGATGACGCAATTGTGGTTCTTGAGAACATCTTCCGCTTCGTTGAAGAGAAGAAGATGAGGCCGATGGAGGCCGCGCGCGAAGCGACCAAAGACATCGGGATGGCAGTGCTGGCGACGACCTTCTCGCTTGTCGTCATCTTCCTTCCGGTCTCTTTTATGTCTTCGATTTCGGGACGCTTTCTCTACCAGTTCGGCATCACGGCATCGGTCGCAATTTTAGTCAGCCTGCTGGTCTCTTTCACCTTGACGCCGATGATGTCAGCGCGATTGCTGCGCGCGGAGGATGCGGAAGCGGGCGGCGGGCACGGTGGCGACGATAATGAAAGTGGCGCAGCTTCGCGACGTGGATTTTACGCGTGGCTTGATCGTGGGTATTCGCGCATTCTGGGTTTTGCGATGCGGCACAGGCTCATCGTCGCGGTCGTCGCCATGTTGGTCATCGCTTCGAGCGTGCCGCTTTATCGAATGGTCAAGCAGGAATATATTCCGACGGACGTTGACGAGGCTGAGTTTGAAATCGGCGTCACCGCGCCCGAAGGAACGAACATTGCGACGATGAACGAGGCGATGCTCGCCATTGAAAACGAGATTCGCCAGACACCGGGCGTGCGGTTGGTGCTGGCTTCGGCGGGCGGTTCTTTTCTCGGCAGCGTCAATCAGGGCGGAGCTTATGTCCGCATCGCGCCGCACGAGGAACGCACCTTCTCTTTGACGAAATTGTGGGAAAGTATCAAGAAAGGAAGCCCCTTCGACGCGTGGCGCGGCAACTACACGCAGCGCGACGTGATGCAGGAATTGAGAGCGCGGCTGCGTAAGTATGCCCCGTTGCGTGTTTCGGTGCGTAACGCTCCTTCGTTCAACCTCGGTGGCGGAAACTTCGATATTGATTTCGTACTGCGCGGGCCAGACCTCATCTCGCTCTCGAAATACGCAGAAAGTTTGCGCGAGAAGGCTTTGAAGTTGGGCGGAATCGTTGACGCAGACACGACACTCAAGCTCGACAAGCCTGAGTTGCGCGTGAAGATTGATCGCGCACGCGCGGCTGATCTCGGCGTTGATACTTCCGCGATTGCGACCAGCCTGCGCTTGATGGTCGGCGGTGATGAAGAGGTCTCGCGTTTTCGTGATGCGTCCGTCAACGAAGATTACGATGTGCAGTTGCGCCTCACAGATCGTGATCGCAAGGATGCTGCGGCGATTTCGCGTCTCTATGTTCCATCTTCGCGTGGTGGACTCGTCCGGCTGGACAGTCTCGTCACGATCAAGGAAGAGACGAGTCCGTCACGCATTGACCGCCTTGACCGTCAACGGCAGGTAAGTTTGCGCGCAGGTGTTGGGCCTGGCTTCGCGTTGGCGGATCGCCTCGATGCTCTGCGCGGCGCGGTGACGGAACTAAATCTGCCCGCCGCCTACACGACCGCGATTTCGGGGCGGGGGCGCGAGCTAGAGCGGACCTTCGGCGAGTTCATCTGGGCGTTTCTGCTTTCCATCATCTTCATGTACATGATTCTCGCCTCGCAGTTCGAGAGCACGATTCACCCGGTCACCATCTTGCTGAGCCTCCCGCTCGCCGTTCCCTTCGCGCTCTTCTCACTCTGGGCGACGGGCGACACGCTCAATCTCTATTCCGCGCTCGGTGTGCTGGTTCTCTTCGGCGTCGTCAAGAAGAATTCTATCTTGCAGATTGACCACATGAACAACTTGCGCGCTAAGGGAATGGAACGCGCCGATGCGATCATGCAGGGTAATCGCGACCGCCTGCGTCCCATCTTAATGACAACGCTTGCGCTCGTCGCGGGCATGACGCCGCTCGCGCTCGGCACAGGCCCTGGCGCGGAAGAGCGCCGCTCCATCGCCGTCGTCGTCATCGGCGGCCAGTCGCTCTCTCTGCTGCTGACCTTAATCGTCACGCCCGTCGCCTACTCACTCTTTGACGATCTGCGCGCGACCTCGACGTGGCGCACGTTTGCAGCGCCCGCTCGACGCTTTTCTACAAGCGTCCGCGCAATCTTTGCCAGACGAAGAAAAGCGAAGACGGAAGAGGAAGAGGTGATGGTGGGAAGCGAAGCTTTAGAAGCGATGGAAGAGGGGCGAACGAAGGTCAGCGCGGAGAGCGGTGATTGAAATTTAGAAATAGGATTTTTACTCGAAGGAATGATATAGGGTGTACGGGGATCGAACCCGTAGCCTCCGCCTTGAGAGGGCGGCGTGGTAACCAATTCCACCAACACCCCATATATTGACCCCTATAGAAACGGGTCTTAAATGGAAGCCAGATTATAAAGTTCCACACGCATAATTGGCAAGTTCAGCCAACTTGCCAAACTCTCAAAATAGCACTTAAAGATGGAGTGCCGTTAATGAAAAAATGCTTTGCCTCCTTACTTGTGCTGACCTCTCTATTTACTTCTTCTATCAACGCTCAAACTAACGCTGACCCTACGCTCCTGGCAGAAATCAATAGAATCAAAGCAATAGATAACCACGCGCATGTGATGGGTGTAGCCCGCGCGGGTGAGAAGGAAGATGAAGAATACGACGCAATAGCGTGTGGCAAGCTTGAGTTTGTTTCCCCGCCGCCGATGCGCCTCCGGCCCGACAACCCTATTTACACCGGAGCGTGGCGCGAACTTTATGGGTACAGGCACGGAACAAGCATGAGCGAGGCGCACATAGGTGAATTGCTTGAGTCGAAAAGGCGTGTCATGCGCGAGCAGGGCGATAACTACCCTGCCTGGGTGCTGGACAAGCTCAACATCGAAACGATGCTTGCCAATCGTGTAGCGATAAAGCAAGGACTCGCCGCACCGCGTTTTCGATGGGTAGCTTATGGCGACCCATTGATGCTGCCGCTCAGCACCAAAACCTTGCGTGAGCAGAACTCTGATAGGCGTTTCTTCTACGGACAGGAAGAAATGCTGCTCAAGCGTGACCTCAAGGCACTAAATATCAACAGTCTCCCGCCGACGCTCGACCTCTACCTGAGTAGCGTTGTCACGCCAACACTTGATAGTCAGAAGCGTGAAGGAGCGATAGCCGTGAAGTTCGTCGCCGCTTACATGCGCCCGCTGGATTTCGCTGATGTACCCAGGAATGAAGCGGAAGGCGTCTATGCACGCTACGTGCGGGGCGGCGAGCCATCCTGGAGCGAGTATAAAAAGCTGCAAGACTTCCTTTTCAGGTACATCGCAAGAGAAGCCGGACGGGTAGGATTGGTTGTTCACATACACACAGGCGGCGGCTGCGGTCATTACTTCAACTTGAGCGGGGGTAATCCTTTGTTGCTCGAATCAGTATTGAACGACCCCTTACTTAGAAAGACGAACTTCGTGCTGGTTCATGGCGGTTACCCGTTCGTGAAGGAGGCGGAGTTTTTAATCGAGAAGCCAAACGTGTATGCGGATTTTTCAGCACAAACCTTCCTGCTGACTCCGCAGGCTCTCAGCCGCGTGCTGCGTGATTGGCTTGAATATGAGCCGGAGAAAATACTGTTCGGCACTGATGCTTCACCCGCAACGCCAGAAGTGAGTTGGGAAGAGTCGGCCTGGTTGACGAATAGAACAGCGAGAGAGGCACTCACACTGGCTCTAACAGGCATGATGAAGGATGGAGATATCAACCGCGAGCGTGCTATCGAGTTAGCGCATGGGGTGCTGCGCGAGAATGCAATCAAACTCTATGGATTGAAAACAGGTGCCCGTTAACGCTTCGCTTGAGTTGGATGTATGGCAGGCTGTTAGCCTGCCGCCAAGTCCTCGCGCTCGGCAGGCTAACACCCTGCCGTACACTGATTCGCATACCGCTCTAGCTATGCGAAAAGAGCCTGCTTTGTGATGGGCAGGCTCGCACGCGCCTGCTTGCCAGCCAATAAACTCACCACCCGGCAAGAGAGAACGCAGGCGAGCAATCGTTGTCGGGTCGGAATGGTTTCCGGCTCTCTCAAAGCCTCTTCTCGCTTAACCCTCTACTGAGGCGAGTCGCTTGAAAAATGCAATTTCCGATTTTTCCTTCCATTTTTTTGGATGGTTTAATCTTACCGGATGCCTCTCGATTTATTTAAATCCGCCAATCAGAGGTCTTAGAATCTAAGCCTGCTTGCGATGAGTGGTGGAACATAGCTTGCCTATGTAAAAGTGTTACCTTCACTCAGGGCCCTCGCGACAAATAGAACATCCGCTCGTCCAACCAAAACAAGAATCTGTCTACTGCAAAAGGAGGATTTCCCCGTGAAAAGAAACCTTACTTTTCTCCCTCTGATTTTCGCGTTATTGCTTGGCGCAAGCTTGCAGGTCATGGCTCAGACAACCGGCTCTATTTCCGGCGATGTCACTGACGCAAAGGGAGCAGTGATTCCCGATGCCACTGTGACAGTTCGCAACGTGGAGAGGAATGAGTCGCGCACTGACAAAACAGATAGCGAGGGCCGCTACCGTTTCTCAAACGTGCCTGTGGGTCCATATGAATTAACTATCGAAGCCACCGGTTTCGCCAAATATGTGCAGACGGGTATCACGCTCCTTTTAAATCAACCCGCAGTTGTGGACGTGCAAATGCAGGCGGCGGGAGTGACCGGGGTGGTCAACGTGGTAGAGAATGCATCGCTGCTGAACACGGCGACCGCCGAGGTCAGCACGCGCTTCGATTCGCGGCGCTTGTCCGAGTTGCCGATTAGCACGACTCGCAGTATCTACAACGTCGCGCTCTCAGCTCCGGGCGTCAGCCAGGTGGTGACCGGGCAGGCGACGTTCGCCGGTGCTAACAATACTTTCTCCGTCAATGGCGGGCGCGTTCGCTCGAACAACTTCCTGATTGACGGGCAGGACAACAACGATTTTGGAGTGGCGGGCGCGACCGTCGGCCTCAACAATCCTGATCTGATTCAGGAAGTGCGGCTGGTCACCAACCAGTTCACCGCCGAGTTCGGGCGCAACGGCTCTTCGGTCTTCAACGCGATCACGAAAAGCGGCACAAACGATTATCACGGCTCGGCCTTCTGGTTTCACAATGACAATGCGCTGAATGCTTGCAGCAATCTCGACAAGAATAACGGGTTCTGCCGTCAACCGGGCACGGCTGGTTTCAGGAGTGAGAAGAGGCCGTTTAGAATCGAGAATCAGGCCGGTTTCACCTTCGGCGGACCGCTTCATCTGCCGCGCTTCGGCGAGGGCAACGGCAAGCCGTACTATAGCGGCAGAGACCGCACTTTCTTTTTCTTCTCGCTTCAACGCTGGTGGGATCGCCAGTTAGGCTCTGGCTTTACCATTAACGGAGTGCCGGATGCGGCGGGCCGTCAAGTAATTCAAGCAGCCGTCGGGGGTCGCCCTCAAATCGCTGCTCTGCTTAGACACCTTCCAGCTTCGAACGCGGGGTGCGCGCCAGCCTGCGCCCCGCTGACGTTTACCTCCGGCGGGCAGACTTTCAACGTGACACGCGGCGCGCTGACGGGTTCCACCTCTGCCCAGTTGAATAACTGGCAACAATCAATTCGCATAGATCACAATCTCTCTAAAGATCACACGCTCTTTGGCCGTTATATCTTTAACGACAACGACCAGACGGGCGCTGACCAGGCGACCCCGCCGGGACTCAGCACCAATTCTCTGGTTCGCAGCCAGGCGGCGAATTTGTCGCTCAACAGCGTGCTTTCATCCAGTATGGTGAATGAACTGCGCGGTGCTTACCAGCGGCAGGGACAACTATTCACCAGCGCCGACCCTACCTCACAGGAGATTCCCTCGATTGAGATTACAGCGCTCGGCTTGTCTGGATTCAACGCAGCGTCAAACCGCACAGGAATCGGCCTCGCCGTTAATCTCCCGCAGTTTGCTTTCAGACAGACTTATCAACTTCAGGATAACCTGTCTATTTCTCAAGGCAATCACGCGTGGAAATTCGGTGTGGACATCCGTCGCAATCAACTGAAGCAGTTTTTCTTCCCGACCATCCGGGGCAGACTGGTCTACAGCAGCCTGCAACGCTTCGTGGATGACATCGCCGATACGGCGACCATCAACAAGCCGCTGGCCGGTGGCCGGGAAATCTTCTATTACGACTGGCACGACTTCTTTGCCTACGCGCAGGACGAGTGGAAGGTCAGGCCGAACTTTACGCTGACGCTGGGCCTGCGTTATGAAAGCCCCGGCCAGCCGATTGGAGACTTAGTCGCGGTCAACGATGCAATCGTGGCAACAGCGGGAGGCGACGAGCGCTTCAGGTTCACGCCCGTCCCGCAGCGCGATAAGAATAACTTCCAGCCCCGCGTCGGCTTCAACTGGAATCCGCGCACGGACCGCGACGGCGTCATGGGCTTTATCACGGGTGGAGACAAGCTGGTGATTCGCGGCGGTTATGCCGTCACGCACGACTACGCGTTCACCAACATCGCGTCGAATATCGCCAGCGCATTCCCGTTCGTCGCCGCCGCCGACCTCCCGACGACGCCACAGGCGGGCGGCCCCGGTGTTGTCAACGCCTTCGTCACCCTGCCAACCATTCAGGGAGCGACAGGGCTTAATCCAAACCGTCTGACTCGTACCATCGTCGGGTCTGACTTCCGCTCACCTTATTACCAGCAGTACAGTCTCGAAATGCAGCGTGAATTGACCGCCGATATGGTCTTGCGTGTCGGTTACGTTGGCACGAAGGGAACGGCGCTGTTTCAGTCGCTTGACGGCAATCCGCGCCGACTTGGCACGGCGACCTGCGCCGAAACGAATGCCGATACCTGTCGCGTCAATCAGATTCAGGGCATTATCCGCCTGCGCGCCAACACGGCCTCTTCAATCTACCACTCGATGCAGATCAGTTTGGAGAAGCGCCTGAGTCGCGGCTTCAGCTTCGGCGCACACTACACCTGGAGTTCATTTATCGACAGCGCGTCCGAGATTTTCAATCCATCGGGCGCTGAAGTAGCCGTCTCGCAGGACTCCTTTAACCGCAGTAGCGAGCGAGCGCGTTCCAGCTTTGATCGCCCACATCGCCTTTCGGGCAACTTCGTTTACGAGTTGCCATTCATGCGCGACCAGACGGGGTTCGTGGGCCGCGTGCTGGGCGGCTGGCAGGTAAACTCGTTTCTAACCTTCCAGAGTGGTTCGCCTTTCACTGTGCTGCAAGGCACTGACCCGGCTGGAGCATTAAACGGCATCTCCGGCCTCGTCGGTAACGCGATCCGCCCGAACCTGAACACGAACCTCCCGCTCGGCGGCATGTCCATTGAGGAGATACTTGTGGCTGCTGGCTCAGCAGGCGCGGCCAGTTTCTTCCGGCCTGTGACGGTGGCCGAGCGCGTCGGTAACGCGGGACGAAATATCTTACGCACCGACGGAATCAACAGGGTTGATTTCGGAATCGTCAAGAACACGCGGCTCGGTGAGAATCAGCGGATTCAGCTTCGCGCTGACTTCTTCAATCTGACGAACACGCGCGATTTCGGCGTCCCCGAAGGACGCATTAACAATTCGAATTTCCTCAACCAGTGGGGAACGAATGGCGGAAACCGTCGCGTTATCGTGGGGGTGAGGTATGTCTTCTAAACCAGGCTACACTGCGGTTCTTCATCAGGAGCGACCTGGTGATTAACTTGAATGAATTGGGCTGGAGACATTCTCTTCAGCCCAATTTTTTTTTGAGTTCGCCCCGGTCAAGGCTTATACTTTGCAAACTGAGATTGCCACCTTTGTCAGGGGTCGCTCTTGAATTGTTTTCCTTTGCCATGAGAGAGGTGTTCCTGATGTACAAGCTCAAGAATTCAATCGCCGCTTTCGCCGGACTGCTAATCGCGGTCGCTCTGATACCGATTGCAATGGCACAAGAGCCAGCGAAAACTCCGGGGCAGCCTGACGTTCAAGTCCTCAAGTTTAGCTGGAGCAAGGAGCGCATCGGATGGGAGCGTGACCCCTTCGGCGGCCCTGTCGAGAATTATGACGAGATGCGCGTCCGCATGAGAAACGAGAGGCGCATTCAGGAGGCTAAAAAAGGCGGTAGCTCAATGGAGGTTGACAAGATTACGCGTGAGGCGAAAGCCGACGACGCGAACATCACGCGCATCCGTGACAAGGCTCCGCCGCGCTATGTTTTCATGTATAAGGTTTCCCTCAGGAATACCGGGGCAAAGACGATCAAAACTATTGATTGGGACTACATTTTTTTTGAGCCGGACACTGAGCACGAGATCGAGCGTCGTCAGTTCACCAATGACGAGAAGATTTCTCCCGGCAAAACCAAAGAGTTGAGCGTACTCTTCAATCGTCCGCCGACCAGGACGATTAGCGTCTATGCGCTCGGTAAAGATGAGCAGAGCAGCGTCAACGGGCGCGTGGAAATTGTCCGCATCGAATATGCGGACGGCTCCGTCTGGCCGGGGCCTTAGGTTAAGAGACACGCTTGAAGCAGTCATCTATTTCATCACAATAATCGAATCGGGACGATGCTCTCTAGAAGGAGAACATAATGAATATTACTGTGCTGCGAGAGACACACATGGGCGAGGCTCGTGTCGCGCTCGTCCCTGAATCAATTCGCAAGCTCGCGGCCCTGAAGGTGGCCGTCATGGTCGAGAGTGGCGCAGGCCTTCAGGCAGGAGCATCGGATGCGGATTACGAGGCGGCGGGCGCAAGCATCTCCGAAGACCGCGCCTCGCTTCTCGCAGCGGCGGACGTGCTGGCGGCTGTGAATCGTCCCGCCCCGGAAGACATCAGGAATCTAAAACAGGGCGCGGTTGTCTTAGGCTTCCTGCGCCCTTTGGATGAACCCACGGCGCTCGAAGCAATCATCACGCAGAAGCTGACAGCCTTTGCGATGGAGCTAATCCCGCGCATCACACGCGCGCAGGCGATGGATGCGTTGTCTTCGATGGCAACCGTTGTTGGCTACAAGGCTGTGGTAATGGCTGCCGAACATATTCCGCGCATGTTCCCGATGTTGATGACGGCTGCCGGGACGGTTCCTCCGGCGCGCGTGCTTGTCCTCGGCGCGGGCGTCGCAGGGCTTCAGGCTATCGCTACAGCGCGGCGTCTCGGCGCGGTCGTAGAGGCTTACGACGTGCGTAAGGCTGCGGGAGAACAGGTGCGATCTCTCGGCGCGCAGTTTCTCGATGTCGATCTCGGCGGGATTCAGACGGAAGACGCGGGAGGCTACGCTGTTGAGTTGACGGAAGAGGCGATGCAGCGGGGCCGCGATCTGATAGCCGACCATGCACGGACGGCGGATGTCATCATCACGACCGCTCAAGTGCCGGGACGACGCGCTCCGCTACTCTTGACGGAAGAAGCGGTCAATGGAATGAAGCGCGGCGCAGTTGTGGTTGACCTCGCGGGAGCGACGGGCGGCAACTGCGCTCTTGCAAGTCCGGGCGAGACGATTGAAAGAGATGGGGTCTTCATCATGTCGCCTTTGAATCTGGCCGCGACCGTCCCCGTCCATGCCAGCCAGCTTTACTCACGCAACGTCACCTCCTTTTTGAGCCTGTTGATTAAAGAAGGCGAACTGCATATTGATATGACGGACGACGTGATCGGCCCATCAACCGTCACGCACAAGGGTGAGTATGTTCACCCGCGAGTGGCCGCTGCTTTAGAAGAATTGGCGAGCCGGTAAATTTAAGGATTGGATGTATGATAGATGCCGGAGATTTCAAGTTATGACAGACCAACAATTGCTGGAACGAATCACGCTTGACCCGACAGTGATGGTCGGGAAGCCGATCATCAAAGGAACGCGGCTAACGGTAGGATTCATTCTCAACCTGCTGGCACACGGCGCGACGATGACAGAGATCATCGAAGAGTATGACGGATTAACTGAGGAAGACATCCAAGCCTGCTTATTATTCGCTAAAGACTCTCTTGAGCACACTGCCTTTATGCCGTTGGCAACGGAGACGAGGTAGATGCGCTTTATCGTGGACGAATGCACCGGGCCAAGAGTCGCACGCTGGCTGCGTGAACAAGGGCATGAAGTCTTCTCAGTGTACGACGAAGCGCGCGGGATGAAAGATGACTCGATTATTGAAAAGGCGTTTATAGAGAGTTGGATTCTGATTACGAATGACAAGGATTTCGGAGAGAAAGTTCACAAGGAGCGACGCCCGCACAAGGGCGTCGTTTTTCTTCGACTTGGAGATGAACGAGCAGCCAGCAAAATAGAAACACCCAGGCAGTTGCTTGAAGGTTATGCAAGCAGGCTGGCAGATCATTTTGTCGTTGTGCCTGAAACGCGAGTTCGTTTTGCCCGCGTATAGACCCCGGAGGCTTCACGCGTTTTAGCAAATCGCCACAACTGCAATAGGAGAATATCTCGTGACTTCTGAAACACTAATCGCTGCTCTCTACGTCTTCGCGCTCGCAGCATTTCTCGGCTATCAGGTAATCTCGCGCGTGCCGCCGCTTCTGCATACGCCTTTGATGTCCGCAACGAACGCCATCTCAGGTATCTCGCTCGTCGGCTCAATCGTGATTGCCGGAGCGGGAGGCACGACGCTGAGCAAGATACTCGGCTTCGCGGCGGTCACCTGCGCGACCATCAACGTCGTCGGCGGGTTCGGGATTACAGACCGGATGCTGAAGATGTTCAAGCGCAAGGAAGCGACCGCTCTCGAAAAGAAGAATGAGGACAAAGCATAAGCCGTGACCACCTATCTCATCGAGTTCAGTTATCTCGCGGCGTCAATCCTCTTCATTCTCGGATTGAAGGGCTTGAGCCACCCCGAAACGGCGCGGCGCGGGATGCACATGGCGGAGTTCGGCATGTTGATGGCCGTCGTCGGCACGCTCCTACATCACGAGATCGTCAGCTACGAATGGATCATCGCGGGCTTGCTTATCGGTTCGACCATCGGCGCAATGATGGCCGTCTGGGTTCCGATGACGGCGATGCCGCAGCGAACTGCGCTCTCACATGCGTTCGGCGCGTTTGCCGCAGCGCTCGTCGGCATCGCGGAATACTATCGTCATGGCGCGACGTTGGGGCAGTTCAAGATGTCTGCCATTGGCCTCGAAGTCATGCTCGGCGCGTTGACGACGACGGGCAGCCTTCTGGCGTTTGCCAAGTTGCAGGGCTTAGTGCGCGGCACTCCGATGACGTACAGAGGGCAGAACATCTTCAACATGACGCTGCTCGCGGCCACCATCGGATGCTTCGTTTATCTGATCGTCATGCCGACGGCCACGCCGTTTTTCTACGTGATGACGGGACTGGCGTTTCTCTTCGGTATCATGCTCGTGATGCCGATTGGCGCGGCGGACATGCCGGTCGTGATGTCGCTCCTGAACTCTTACGCCGGGCTGGCAGCCGCCGCGACAGGTTTCGCTCTCTCGAACAACGTGCTCATCATCGCGGGCACGCTCGACGGTTTCTCAGGTTTCATTCTCTCCGTCCTGATGTGCCGGGCGATGAATCGGTCGATGACGAACGTGCTCTTCGGCGCGTTCGGCAGCGTCGCGCCGGAAGGAGAAGCCAGCAGTGAAGAGCAAGGGACGATGCGCGAGGTCGGTCTTGAAGATGTGGCGGTGCAGTTGGCTTATGCCAATCAGGTCATCTTCGTTCCCGGCTACGGCATGGCGACGGCGCAGGCGCAGCACATCGTCCGCGAGTTGGCGTCGAGCCTTGAGAAGAGAGGTGTCAGCGTGAAGTACGCGATTCATCCGGTGGCAGGGCGCATGCCGGGACACATGAATGTGTTGCTGGCGGAAGCGAACGTGCCTTATTCTTCGTTGTACGAGTTGGAGCAGATCAATCCTGAGTTTTCGTCAACGGACGTGGCGGTCGTCATCGGTGCAAACGATGTCGTCAACCCGGACGCGCGCGATAATCCGAACAGCCCGATTGCCGGGATGCCGATTCTCGAAGTTGACCGCGCCCGCTCGGTCGTCGTCTTAAAACGCGGCAAGGGCAAAGGCTTCGCCGGAATCGAGAACCCGCTCTTCTTCAAACCCGTCACGGGAATGCTCTACGGCGATGCGAAGGATTCGTTGACGAAACTCGTGCAGGCCGTTCAACACGCCTGAGCGGAGCGTCCGCGTTCGAGTGCGCGGATAATCTGCCGGGGCTTGAGAGAGGGCAGCTTTGTCACGCTACTTTGACACTCACCGGCGTGATAATCGTCGTATCAACCGGAATCGGCACGCCGTCTTCAATCATACTCTCCAAATGACATGTAATAGCATCGGCAGCCATCCTGCCTGCGTCATCGAACGTGTCGCCCTCTGTGACAAGGCCGGGTAACGCCGGACAAGTTACCAGATAGTCGTTCGGCGTGATGACGACTGTAAACGTATACTGTCCGACGTTCACCTCCGTTTCGGGAGAACGTCGTCGCCGAGTCAGGGGTCGCTTGCGCGCAACTTTCATAAAAGCAGTGTAACAAATTTCATGCTCGGCCAGCCACATTCGCCTTTTACCTTTTGCCTTGTTAGCGAAATCCGCCTAAACATTTCGCTCCCGATGTTCGTATAGTCCTTTCTCGCGGGAAAATCTTTCTTTTTTCAGCAAAATCGCTCAAAGTTCAGAGATTATCGCGCGCCGTCAGCCAACGAGTATCAAGGCGGCTTCATCGAACGTGCCGCTTGCAGATGCCGTCCCCAATTTTATTAACAAACCTTTATGGAGGAAACATGCTTCGAAGATTAGTCCTGATTTTTGTCCTGATTACCTCGCTGGTCAGTCCGCTGCCAGCCGTTTACGCGCAGCGCAAGACGGCGGCGGTGACCGCTCCGGCATCCAGCCTTGCGACCGCTCGACGCCTCGCCGACCAGATTACAGCGGCGCAGTTGAAAGACTACCTTTACTTCGTCGCTTCAGACGAGATGGAGGGGCGCGACACTCCCTCGCGCGGCCTGGACATTACGGCCAAGTTTATCGCCGCCAATCTCTCGCGCTGGGGACTCAAGCCCGCCGGTGACAATGGCACATATTTTCAGCGCATAGCCATGCAGCGCGTCAAGCTCGATCCGGCTGGCACGCGCGCCGAAATCAACGGACAAGCTTTTAGCTTCGGCGAAGATTTGCTGGCGCAGCCCACCGCCGGAACAGCCAGCGCGCCGCTCATTTATGTCGGTCACGGCTGGGTCATCAAGAACAAGAACATCGACGCTTATCAGGGCATTGATGTGAAGGATAAGATCGTGGTGGTCCTGGGATCAGGGTTGCCGAAAGGCGTGACTTTCGCAGACCTCAGCGGGGGCAAGCAGGGTGTTGATTGGATAGCTCCCAACACCTATGCCGAGACTCACGGCGCGAAAGGCATCATCGCGATTCCCAGCAAACAGATGCTCGCTAACTGGCAAAGAATAAACCAGAATTCTTTAGCGGGCGGCAACACGACGGTCGAGAAATTCAAAAAGGCGGATGAAGGCCCGAAGATTCCGACCATCAGCGCGTCGGAGAAGATGCTGAACGCTCTCATGCAGGGAGAAGCGCAAACCGCCCAGACCTTGCTCAATCGCGATCAGGCCGAAAGCCTCAAGCCTTTCGACTTCAGCCCGAGCAAGAAAGTAACAATCAGCGTTGCGACCAAAACCGAGCAGGTCTTCACGCAGAACATCGTCGCGATTGCCGAAGGACGCGACGCGACGCTGAAGAACGAATACGTCGCGCTCGGCGCGCACTACGATCACGTCGGCACGGGAGCGCCGGGCGCTGGCCGCGCGCCCTCGCTCAAAGGCGACACGAGCGACATCATCTGGAACGGCGCGGACGATGACGGCTCAGGCACAGTCGCTCTGATGGCGGTCGCTGAAACGCTGGGTAAGAATCCTCCGCCGAAGCGCTCCGTTCTCTTCGTCTGGCACTGCGGCGAGGAAAAGGGCCTGTGGGGATCGCGCTACTTCGTCGAAAATCCGACCGTCCCTCTGGCCCAGATCGTGACGCAGATCAACATAGACATGATCGGGCGCAGCCGTCCCGAAGGCGATGCGAATCCGGCGAACGCCAAGCTCGCCGGGCCGAATGAAATCTACGTCATCGGCTCGAAGATGATGAGCACGCAACTGGGCGAGTTGAGCGAGAACACGAATCACGCTTACCTGAATCTGAAACTGAACTACCTCTACGACGATCCGAAAGACCCGAACCGTTTCTTCTATCGCTCGGATCACTACAACTACGCGAAGAACGGCATCCCGATCATCTTCTACTTCGACGGCGAGCATGAGGACTATCATCGTCCCGGCGATCATCCCGACAAGATTGATTATCAGAAGATGGAAAAGGTGACCCGCACCGTCTTCGTCACCATGTGGGAACTCGCCGAGAGAGCAACCCGCCCCACCGTTGACAAGCCACTGGCGGCAGATGTGACGGACGACAACTAACAACAGTGGTCAGTGGTCGGTGGTCAGTTAAAAGAAAGAAGGCAGTAGAGACGAGTGTGTCTTTACTGCCTTCTTTCTTTTGTCTTTTGTCTTTTGTCTTTAACTGACCACTGACCACTGACCACTTTTCCCTCACTTCCATTCGCCGAAACGCTCGCGCGCCAGATCGCGCCGTTCGTTGAAGCGTCTTCGCATCAGCAGGATTTGCTCGTGGCGAAATTCCAGTAGTCCCCAGATGAGCAGGATGAGCGCGCCCGTCGAGATCAGGTAAACCTTCAAAGGTATCTGCAACCAGCCAACGCTCGTGAGAGCCAGCGCCGCAAGTTCCAGCGCCAGCACAAGAGCGCCAACCAGCACGGGTGCGCGCAATCGACCGAGGACGCCGAGGAGGACGAGCGCGAGCGAGGCACAGAGCGTCACAAGATCGCGCCAGGGCGCAGGCACGTCCAAAAACAGGCGATATTGTAGCGCGTGAATCAAGAGCGGCACGGCGAGCAGGATGCTACCAGCCCACAGCAGCAGGTTTGTGTCATGCACGTATTCGTTCCAATTGCGACGCGTGGAGAAGTAGGCTACAACGAGCAGAAGAATGGCGACGGGCGAAGTGTAAATCTCCACGTCGCTCGTGGGATCGAATCCGCCGTGCAGGGCTGCGAGGACGAAAGCTACGATGAGGGCAAACAATCCGGCACGAAAGGGGCGCACGCTCTCCCTTGTCTTAATCAGAAAACTCGCGCCGAACAACAACAGCCCCGTTGTTCCCAACGCCAGAGACGGCGCGAGCAAGAGCGGATCGCCCATACGAAAGTGAGTTATTGCCAGCACGACGACCAATGCTACACAAGCGAAGGCGACCGCAGCGTGTGTAAGCGTTTCGCCTGTCGCCTCGCCGTCAAAGCGCATTGAACCGGAAACCGCATAGGTCGAGACAAGCAGGATGAGAATCAGGCTGTGCGTGAGCGGCGGCGTGATAACGCTGGAGATGACAGGGTGCGTCACAACCGCCAGCACAACAATCAACGTCAGGCTCGCTCGATGAAGCGCGTGCGCCCACGCCTCGCTTTTCAACCCGCGCGCTATGAGAGCGACGAGGAGCGCCGTTGTCGTGAACAGTAAAAGCTGGGCCGAACCGGAAAGCTGAAGACCATCCGCCGCGAGAAATTCTGTCCAAAGGACTGCGAGCGCGCTCATCGTATAAAGATTCGCTCGCCTCTCCGTGAAGATGCGACGCCCCGCGAACCACGCCGCGTAAGCGACGGCAGCAGACAGCAGGATCGCTATGCTCGAATCATACTCGCTGAAGCGCAGTTGAAAGAAGCCGTCGGCAAGAGACGGCGCTGAGCCGGAGCGCAAAGGCAGGTAGAGCATCAGGCCAAACACCACACCCACGAGACCAACGTGAGCGAGCGGCAGCCCCCACAGCGCATGACTCGTTCGAGCCTCGCGCGACGATGGCCGAGAACCAATCGTTGTTCGGCCATCGTCTATGGTCGATCGTCTATCGTCAGTAGTTCCCGCAGGGAACAGCTGCGAGAGATGAAGGAAGGCGAGTGAGATGACCGTCAGCGCCAGTGTGTAAAGCCCGTAGGCTTCGCGCTCGACGCGGTAGATGATTGTCCAGGCGGTGGCGATGGTGGCGAGGCTGGCGAGATAGACGTAGAGTTTCTCGCGCAGGATTGTCGCCGTCAACGCATACAACACAGCGCAGAGGGCGCAGACGAGCCATGCGCGCCCGCTCTGCTCAATCAGACCGGAGCGAGCGAGAAACCAGAAGTTGACGGGAACGAGCAGAGAGCCTGTCAGCGTCAAGGCTCTGCCCGTCAACAGCACACGCGTTCGCAGGATTGTCAGCCAGCCTGAGATTGTAACGGCGATTGTGCCGAGAGCCAGCAGCGTCGCCTGCACGAGAGGCTCTTGCAGTTTCAGGTAGAGAATGTCGCGCAGCCAGATGACGACGCCGACGACGAGCATCGCCGCGCCCGCGTAGAGCAAAATGCGTATCGTCTGCGGGTCGGCGAGCCTTTCGAGACGCACACGGCGCGGGCCTCGTAGCTTCGTGGCTTGCGGCGGGAACGGCTGCCTTTGCTGAGCGGTCGTTAAGCTCGTTGCTTCCTCTAGCGAAGCATCTGGTTTTACTCGTTGACGGCTGGCGATTAATTGCTCGCGCAGTTCCTCTCGTCGCCGCTCATAACTTTCGCGCAGCTTGCTGGCCTGCTCATCAGCGAGCAATCCCTCTTCTTCCCAGCGCGACAATTCCGAAAGGAGATAGTTAAGGCTACGAATCGCCTGCGCCGGAGTGTCGCTTAAGGTTGAGCCGCACGCCCTGCAAAAGCCTTCGCCGGAAAAGACTTCGGCGAGGCAGACGGGACACTGTGAAGACTCAGGGGCTTGATGAGACATAAAAAGTGCTGGGTGATAGGTGATGGGTGATAGGTGATAAGAGGAAACAACAGTTCTTTCTTATCACCTATCACCTATCACTTATCACTTTCCGCCGTTTGATGGCGCGCTGCGACCAGACGGCGATAGGCTTCCGGGCGACTGAGGCCAAGCTCACGCGCGACCCTTTTCAGCGCGGCGCGACTATCCAAGCCCTCGCTTTCGAGCGCGGCCACGCGTGCTGCAATGTTTTCCTCAGAACTCGTTTCAATATTTTCGCTGCCGATGACGGTACGATCTATGACCAGTACCATCTCGCCGCGCGCCGCATCCTCACTCTTAAAGCGTTCGGCCAGCTCGCTCAAACGCCCGCGCACAATCTCTTCGTGGAGTTTGGTCAATTCTCTGGCAACCGCAGCTTCGCGCTCGCCTAAGATTTCGCGCGCGTCCGCGAGAGTCTGCGCGATGCGATGCGGCGATTCGTAAAAAATTAAAGTTGAATTGAACGAGCGAAACTGCATCAGGCGCGCGCGTCTTTGCGTCGAGCGAGCAGGCAGGAAGCCGCCGAAGAAGAATTCATCTGTTGGCAGACCCGAGGCGACGAGCGCAGCGACGAAAGCCACAGCGCCGGGAATGGGAACAACCCGCGCGCCTCTCGTAATCGCATCGCCCACGAGACGAAAGCCCGGATCGCTGATGCCGGGCGTGCCCGCGTCCGAGACGATCGCCACGCTTGCTCCCGTCTGTAACAGCGCGCCCAATTCTGCCGCACGGTGGCGTTCGTTGTGTTCATGATAACTGAGCATCTTCGTCCTGATGCCGTAATGATTAAGAAGCTGCTGCGTGCGTCGCGTATCTTCGCAGGCGATCACGTCAACCTCCCTGAGCACACTGAGCGCCCGCTGCGTGATGTCTTCGAGATTGCCGATAGGTGTTGCCACCAGATAGAGAGTGCCCGCTGCCATGCCGCTCATTCTGGCATCAAGACGCACAAAAGGCGAAAGCCCCGCACACCATTTTTCAGGTGGACGGGGCTTACAGCCTCCCAAAGAGCGCGAGGCCCGAACAAGCGAACGCGCCGTAAATTTAATCCATCAGTTGTTAGAAGGGCAGACGCCTCCACCACTCATTGTTATTGTTCCGGCGGTCGTTTCTGCGACCTCGATTGTAATCGTCGTCGTTGTACGCCCCGCGATAGAAGTCTCCAACCACACGCAGGTCTTGACGAATCTGCGACCAATCGGACTGGGTGCGCGAGTCGAGCCGGATGCGCCCGACGAAGCGATCTATGCGTGAAGCGAGTTGCATCAATCTCTGCGCTTCGTCAGCACCCCGGTTGAGATCGCGCCCGTCGCCAACGCGGTTTCTGAAGCGGCTCGCCGCGTTGCGAAACTCGGCGGCCATTTGGTTGATATTATCTTCGCGGCGCGTGTCGTCAACGCGGCTGCGGTCGAGCGCGCTATCCAGATGACGCTGAAAATCCCCGCTCCTGTCATCAATGCGCCTTGCGGCGTCACGCAAAGTGCGATTGTCGTAGCGTCCGTTGTTTCGGCCCCAGCGGTCGTTGTTGCCCCACTGCGCCGACGCAACTACGGGCAGGAATAAAGCCACGAGCGCGGCCACGATGACGGTCGGAATGAATCTTCGTCGGTTAGCCATTTGTTTTATCTCCTCGCAAGAAATCTTTTGGCGGCGGCGAGCGGCGCTTCTCATCTTTGTCGGGTGTCGGGCCACTCAATCTGCCTGCATGTCAAACGCCTCATCCGGGGACACCGTAGATGGGGAGCGTTTTCTGACGACCACTTTGGCAAGCACTGTGCCGAAATGCGGGAAGAAGTTTGATGGAGAATAGAAGAGAGAGAAAGTCTGAGAAAATTCCTACCTTTTTAACCGGCTGTGTTTGATAAGAAAACAACGCGCCGCTTTCAGTGCCGTGCGAAAAGGTGCAGACCGTATCGCATATCGTAAAAACAGCGGGCAGTAGGCAGTAGGCAGAAGAATAAGGAAACATAAGTACAGCCCCGAAGGGGCGATAGAGTGTAGCCCCGGGCGCAAGCCCGGGGTTAACTGCCACCCGAAAGCTTGAAAGCCCCGGAGGGGCGGCAGAAGTTCAAGATTGACTGTCACACGTCTTGAGCTTCTGTCGCCCCTTCGGGGCTTAATGATTTTGTTGTTGCTGTGACCCCGGGCTTGCGCCCGGGGCTACATTCTGCCGCCCCTCACGGGGCTGCTGCTCGATGGCTTCTTACGACTTCTGACTTTTGTCTCCTGACTCCTGCCCACTGCTCTACGTATTCAGAAATCTTCTGAGGTGCTGGCGAACATGTGTTTCTAAAAGCTGCGAGCGCGTGCCGTGTTTATCAAGCACGAGCCACTGCGGGATGCCTTTTGGTGAGCGGACAAGCAACAGTTCTTCGTTGGCCGATTTGATACCGAAGTGCCTGACCTGACCTCCGGCTAAACCGTTGCCGGGAACGAATCCGTCGCGCGGGGCGCGAGGCCAGCCCGCTTCGATCATCAATTGCCGCACGCCCGACTTGAGAGTCAAAAGCGCGCCAACCATCGTCGCGCTGCCGATCTCGAAGCGATGCCCTTCCTTCTTCAATATCTGCACGCCCGCGCCCGCGCGATTGGCTTCCCCCGCGAGCAGCGTGAAGGTCTCGAAGAGCCATTCGATTCCGGTGGAGCGCGCCTTGTCGTTTGACGCGCGCAGGCGCAGGTATTCGACCAGATCGCCCCGTCCCGCACTGCGCGCTCGCCGCTCGGCCTCAGCCAGAACCTGCGCCCATTCTTCGTTGAGTTCGCTCATAAAAGGTTCGTGAATCGTCAATCGTAAATCGTGAATAGATAAAACGCGCTTTCGTCTATTTACGATTCACGATTTACGATTGACGAGTTCTCGATTCACGATTTACGCTCCCCAGATGTTATCATGCCCGCTCAATCCAACGCTTTAAGAATATCGTAGTTTAATAACCCACTCGAATGAAAAATATGCCGCCCGCACGCCGTTCCATTGCTTTCATCGTCTCGCTGCTGCTCGTCTTCGGTTCATTCATCAAGGCAAGCGCGCAAGGGAGCGCGACCGGTCGCACGGCTTCGACGCCCGCTCTTCAATCGTCAACTCAAAAGACTAATGCCACGCCGGGTAAGCGTCCTCGTCTGGTGCTGCTGATTGTTGTTGACCAGTTTCGTTACGACTATCTGGAACGCTTCGACGATCTCTTCGTCAAGAACGGTCTCAAGCGATTGCTGCGCGATGGCGGCTCCTGGACTCAGGCGAACTACGACCACATGCCGACCTACACCGCGCCGGGACATGCGACCATGATGACGGGAGCGTGGCCTGCGGAGACGGGCATCGTCGGCAACGATTGGCCCGACCGCGATAGCGGTAAGCTCGTGTCAAGCGTCACAGACACGACCTCAGTTTTGCTCGGCGGCGCAGAAGGTGAAACGGCATCCAGCCCCAGACGTTTGATGGCCTCCACGCTCGGCGACGAGTTGCGGCTTCAGACCAACGACCGCTCAAAGGTCATCGGCGTCTCAAGCAAAGATCGCTCGGCAATACTTCCCGCAGGTCGCCACGCCAACGCCGCTTACTGGTTCAACCAGCGCACCGGGAGCATGGTCTCTTCAAACTATTATTTCAACCAACTGCCCGCGTGGGTTCAGAGTTATAACCAGACGCGTCCGGCGGACAAGTTTTACGGCCAGAAGTGGGAACGATTGCTGCCCGAATCCGAATACCTGAAACGCGCCGGGCTGGATTCTCCCGTCTGGGAAAACATCGGCAACGCCCCCGGAGACACCAACGCCTTCCCGCACACAGTCACGGGCGGTGCGCCTTCGCCTAACACAAATTTTTATCTCGCGCTCGATTTCACGCCTTACTCCAACGACATGCTGCTCTCCTTCGCTCAACAGGCGATTACGAACGAACGCCTCGGAGAGGATGACGACACGGACGTTCTCTCAGTCAGCTTTTCGGCAAACGATTACGTCGGGCATCGCTACGGGCCATACAGCCAGGAGGCGATGGACATCACCTTGCGCGTGGACAGGTCAATCGCCGCGCTGCTCGATTTCGTCAACGCGCGTGTCGGCCTGCAAAACACGCTCGTCGCCTTCACAGCAGATCACGGTGTTGCGCCGATTCCTGAACATGCTAACGCACTGGGGCTTCCCGGCGGGCGCATCAAGGGTGAGGACGTGCTCAGAGCAATGCGACTCGGAATCAGCGCGCGCTACAATCCAAAGAATGCGCAGCCCGACCCGACCAATGATTACGTGCAGAAGTTTGGCGACCGCGACGGGTTCTACAATGGCAATCTTTACTTCAACACGGCTGCCTTAAAGCGCGACGGCATCAACCCGGAAGAGATCGAGCGCGTGGCCTGCGAAGCGGCGATGACAGTGCCGGGCATCATTCGTTGCTTTACGCGCACGCAGCTTCAAAGCGGAGCTATCGCGCCCGCAGACCCGGTAGCGCGCCGCGTCTCTCACGGGTTCTACCCGCGACGCAGCGGCGAGGTCATAGTCGTCTATGAAGCGTTCAAGTATCTCGATGCCATTACCATTGCCGCGACGCATGGCTCTCCCTATTCTTACGACACGCACGTTCCTTTAATCATCATGGGAGGCGGCATCACGCCCGGAAGTTATCTTCAATCAGCCACGCCCGCAGACATCGCGCCGACGCTCGCTGCCGTCTTAGGTGTGCAAGCTCCGAGCAACACGGTCGGGCGGGTTCTAATTGAGGGCATCGCCGCCACAGCTAAGGCTCAAAGATAATATGCGTAAATCTGTATTCATCACACTCCTTCTCTTCATCTCCCTGCTTCCGTCTTCCGTTGCGACGCGCACGCAGGAGGGCAAGCTCTTGCCGCCGCGTGAGGGCAGCATCACCGATTTTGCGAACGCCCTTGACTACGCCACGACCAAGCGCCTTGAAAACATGCTTGCCAATTTGAAAGAGCGCGGGGGGATAGAACTGGCGGTGGTGCTGGTCAAGACGACCGGAGGCAAAGAGATCGCCGATTACTCGCTGCAAGTGGCGCGCGAGTGGAATATAGGCATGTTTCAGAGCAAGGGGAATAATCTGCTGCTCGTCATTTCAACCGACGATGGAAAGTTTTTCACGCGCGCCAGCCGTCGCGCCAGCGCCGATTTGCCCGAAGGTCTGGTGAGCGAGATGGGCAGCCGGATGCGTGGGCCATTCGGCAAAGGCAGCTACGGCGAAGGCTTGCTCGCCGCAGTCGAGACGTTTATTACGAAGATGGCGGAGAAGCGCGGCTTTAGTCTCGAAGGCATTGAGCAGGCGCAAGCGTCAGCACCCGCCCCAACGCCTCAACCGACGCAAGCTCCAACTGAGACGACTGCGAAGACAGCAGAAGCCACCGATGCGCTGCCGAAAGAAACGCAGGCGGAAGCCGGAGCAACGGTAGCCGAAACGAAAGAGCCTGCGCCCGCAGCGTCGCCGTCAAATCAATCTTCGGTCAGAGACATCTTCACGAAAACGCCCTCGACGAATGCGACGGCGACGAAAACAATCGTCGTCGCGCGCGACACGCCGGAAAAAGCCGAACTGGATGCGCTCGCCAAGCTTCCGCTGACGGAGCGAATCGAAAAACTCAAAGCGTTTATCGAAACCCACCCGCGCTCCGCTTTGAAGCCGTTTGCCACAGAATTAATCATCAGCGCGCACGCTTCTCTGGGCGATGACAAGTTAAAGGCTGGCGATATTGTGGGCGGCCTTCAGCAGATCGAGCTGGCGATTACGGAAAGCCCTGAGAAGATGTCTGACAGGCTTTTCCTCAAAGTCGTTTCGCAATTGCCTCTGAATCTCTACCTGCGCGGACAGCGCACGGCGGCGCTCGATGCCACACGCCTGATTGAAGCGAAAGTGAAAGATGATCCGAAACGATTGCTCGCGCTCGCAGGCTTTTTCCTCAGCGTCGAAGAGGCGGACGAAGCCGCGCGCATCAGCGATGCAGTCATCAAGGTCTCACCCGACATGGCATCAGCGCACCAGATTCTCGGCGCATCACGCCACATCGCGCTCAGGCTGGAAGAGGCGGCGACGGAATATGCGCGGGCGCTCGAACTCGACCCGAAATTGACGACCGCGCGGCAGAGTCTCGCAGACTTGCACCGCGCCAACGGTAAAGCGGAAGAGGCCCTCGCTCTTTACCGCGAGCAGTTGACGATTTCTCCCGTGGACAAGCCCGCGCGCGCCGGAGTTGTACTGTCACTGCTCGACCTGGGTAAAAAGGAAGAAGCAGACCGCGAGATGGAAGCGGCGCTCAAAGACGACCCGCGCAACATGGCGCTGCTGGTCGGCGCGAGCTACTGGCACGCGGCGAAGGGCGATCCCGCGCGTGCCGAGGAACTCGCCACCAAAGCCATCGAGATCGAGCCGCGTTATACGTGGGCGCACATCGCGCTCGCCCGCGCCCTCGTCGCGCAGAAGCGCTCGCTTGAAGCCGAGCGCATCCTGCGATTCGCGCGAGCCTACGGAAATTTCCCGACGCTCGACTACGAACTCGCCAGCACGCTCGCCGTCTCAGGTCTCTATGAAGAAGCCGCAGGCGAACTCGCGCGCTCCTTCACGATTAAAGATGGGCAGATTGAGACGCGCCTCGCCGGTCGTCTTCCGGCAAGCAACGCAAACTTTATCGAACTGCTCGCGCCCGAACGTCGCGCGGGCATCTTTCAAGCGACCGCCGCCGATACGGAAGCCAACGCGCGCATCCTCAAAGGTCTGCTTGCGCTTAACTCTGCGCTCGGCGCGGCGCAGGGCCGGACGGTTGATGCGTCTCAGATAAAGAGCGCGCGGGCTGATTTCCTCGCGGGCGAAGATGGGATGCTTGCCTTTCGACAGCTTTACATGGCGAGCCGTCTGCTCATGCGCGGCGTCGAGTTGAATACGGTTATAGAGTTGGCCGAAAGCGCGAAAGGGCGGGTCGAAGCAGCATTGGATATGCCCGTTGCGACCGTCGCCGTGCTGGGGGATGAGTTGCGCGAGGCACGCGCCCGCGCTATTGCGACGGGCGGAGTCTTAGCCATCGGAGATGTTCAGCGCAGCGTCCTCTCAAACGTCCTGCGCGGACGAATCGAGGACATCACGGGCTGGGCCTTGTTCAATCAGGACAAGGCAAGCGAAGCTCTGACGCACCTCAGACGCGCGCTCAGCGTGCTGCCTGAAACGAGCGCGTGGTGGCGCACGGCGCAGTGGCATCTCGGCGCGACGCTCGAAGCCACAGGCAACCAACAGGAGGCGCTCGCCGCTTACCTCAAAGGCTACAACCGCCGAGCGCCCAATCCCGTGCAGCGCGCCGTCATCGAGGCGCTCTATCGCAAAGTCAACGGCTCGCTCGACGGCTTAGACGCGAAGATCGGCGCTGCCCCTTCCGTCTCATCCAACACGAGCGGCGACGATAATCCAGCGCCGCCATCAACAACCGAGCCAGCGCAAACCAATCCGCCCGCAACCGAGCAGCCGAAGACGGAAGGCACGGAACAGAAGCCAACCGAAGAAAAGCCACCAAGTAAGTAAGAGCAAAGATAAAAGGCAGAAGGAGCGATTACCCAAGTTGAGTAATCGCTCCTTCTGCCTTTTACCTTTTTACTTTTGCCTTGCCTTACGGTGTCGTCTTCTTCTCCGTCACCAGTTGGCCTTCGGCGTCGTAGACTTCGACCGTGCCGTATTTCGCCAGCACCTCACGAGCTTTCGAGGCATCGCCGACGGCGACGATTTGAAGGTTCGAGAGACTGACGTATTTTTGCGCGGCGCGTTGCACGTCCTCGGCTGTGATGTTCGAGACGATCTGCGGATACGTGTCCCAGTAGTTGACAGGCAGTTCGTAGAGCTTCTGCGTGACAATGTTCTGGAGCAGCGCGTTGGGTTGCTCAAGCGAGAGAGCGAAGCTGCCGACAATCGCGCGCTTGGCGTTCTCAAGTTCCGTCGCCGTCACCTTCTCTTCGCGTATGCGCTTTAGCTCGTACATGAACTCGCGCATCGCGCCTTCGGTCACGTCCGTTCTGACTTCAGAGCTTGAGACGACCGTGCCGCGAAACTTCGAGCCGCCGAAGTTGCTGTACGCGCCGTAGGTGTAGCCCTTGTCCTCGCGCAGATTCAGGAAGAGACGCGCCGCCGGGCCGCCGCCTAAAATCTGGTTCATCACCAGCACGGCGAAGTAGTCTTCGTTCGTGCGCTCGATGCCGAGATTGCCGAGTTGAAGAACCGTCTGCACAGAGCCGGGACGATCAATCAACTGAATCCGCATCGCGCCCATTTCCGGTGCAGCCGGAATCTTCGTCTGCGGCACGTCCGCTTTCTGCCAGTCGCCAAAGGCGCGCTCCAGTTTCGGCATAATCTCCTTGAGCGTCACGTCGCCGACGATGGCCAGCATCGCGTTGTTCGGGCGGTAGTAGGTCGAATGAAAGCGCGCGAGATCGGCGCTCGTCATGCCCTTGATGGACTCGGTCGGCGGAACGATCATACCCGCCGGATGATCGCCGTAGATGGCGCGCTGGAAACGCTCTGCCGCGAGAAACTGCGGCAGGGAGCGCTGGAACTGAAGCTGCGCGATCTGCCGCTGCTTATACTTTTCAACTTCTTCCTGCGGAAACTTGGCGTTGCGAACAACGTCCGCGAAGATGTCGAGCGTCGGGTCTAAGTTTTCGACCAGCCCGGCAGTGGTGACGGTGCTGGTGAAAGATGAAAGGCTCGCTCCGGCATTCAGGGTTGCGCCGAGCGTGTCCATCTGTTCGGCGATGTCTTTGCTCTTGCGCGTCGCTGTTCCTTCACGCAGCAGCGCTGCCGTGAATCCCGCCAGCCCGTGCATGTTCGACGGGTCCGACAAGCCGCCGCTCAAAAAGACCATCTGCATCGAGAACGTCGGGACGCGATGATTCTCCAACAGAACCACACGCAGGCCGTTTGAGAGCGTGGCCTCCTGCGCCTTCGGCAGATTGACTTTGAGAATCTCTTTGTTGACCGGCGCGCGACCCTTGATGTCCGCCCCCTTCACTGATTGCCCGGCTGGGCCTTGCGGCGTGCCCCCCGCCGGACGCTGCGCCAGGACCTGCGTGGAGGCGAGCGCGACGAGCAGCAAGGCCGCAGAGAATTTGCTCTTGAACTCTGTAAAATTACTCATGACTTATTCAATCTCCTTTGACTCACTTGGCGGCAGTCGCCGCGCCCTTCGGTTTGGGCATGGTGGTGACGACTGTGCGGTTTGCCGCCGTCAGATATTTGTCCGCCACGCGCTGCACGTCCGCTTTGGTCACGGCCATTACCTTGTCGAGCCGCGTGTTAATCAGATTCGGCTCGTTGTAATAAACGGTGTACTGACCCATCGTGACGGCGCGCGAGAGTGAACTCTGAAGGCCGTTGATGAAGTTGCGTCGCGTGGTGTTCTTCGCCTTTTGCAGTTCCCAATCGGCGATGCCTTCTTTTTGCAGGCGTGCAATCTCATCGTAGATCGCCGCTTCGACATCCGCAGGCTTGCCACCCGGCTTGAGCGTGGCCGAGATGTAGAGCGCTCCGGGGCCGCGTTTCTCGTCCATGAAGCCGAAGACGTTGGTCACAAGCTGCTTGTCTTTGACGAGCGTTTGATAGAGCCGCGAACTCTGCCCGCTTTGCAGCGATGCAGACAAAACTTGCAGCGCGTAGAAGTCCGCCGTGTTACCGGGCACGGCCTTAAACGCGATGTCCACCTGCGGCGCGCGTGCGAGGCCGTCGTCAACAGAAGCACGACGTTCTGCCGTTTGTGCAGGCTCGGTCATGTCAACGGGCGGCGGGGCTGGCTGGCTCGGGATGGCTTCAAAATTCTGCTTGATCTTCTTGAGCGCCTCCGACGTGTTGAAATCGCCGACGAGTGTCAGCACGGCGTTGTTCGGCGCGTAGTACATCTTGAAGAACGAAGAGACATCTTCGACGCTCGCCGCCGTTAAGTCTTCCATCGAGCCGATGGTCGTGTGCTTGTAAGCGAAGTTGTCGTAGAGAAGTTCCTGCTGGATTTCGCCGCTCTTGCCGTAGGGCTGGTTATCAACGCCCTGACGGCGCTCTTCCTGCACGGCGTTGCGCTGGTTGTCCAGATTATCTTTGCTGATGACGAGGCTCTTCATGCGGTCGGCTTCGAGGTAAAGCGCCAGATCGAGTTGGTTGGCGGGTAGAGCCTCGAAGTAGTTGGTGCGATCCTCGTTGGTCGTCCCGTTCATGTTTCCGCCGTTGTTGAAGATGAGGTAGAAATGCTCGCCCGTGCCGACGTTCTCAGACCCCTTGAACATCATGTGCTCGAAGAGGTGGGCGAAGCCCGTGCGCCCTTTGCGCTCGTTGCGCGAGCCGACGTTGTAGGTGATGGCGATGGCGATGACGGGCGCGGTGTGATCCTCGACCGTGATGACGCGCAGGCCGTTCTTCAATTTCGTTTCCTTGTAATTGACGCCGACCTTGCTCTCTTTCGGCACGGCGAGGTTCGTCCCCGCCGAGAGAAGCGCACACATCAGCAGGCCAATCAAAAACCGCTGCTTTGATCTCATAAAACTTGCTCCTTCATGGTAAGTGAAAAGGGTTAATTGAAACTTGTTCTTCGGCTTCATCCAGGACAGTAGCAAAAACGTCTCTCAGCACACCTGTCCAGAGGGGGAGACCGGATTACATGCGAAAATCAGGGGATAATTCGGATTTCGAGAACGCGGCGGGCAGCTTTTTAAGAGGCTTCGGCCAGCCGACTCTCCCGGAAAATTTAACTGACTCTAGTCCGCTCCCTCCAACGCTGTCAAGGCGAGCCTAAGAGGGAAGCCCAGGCTGAGCTTTCCGTCGTCCCCAACAGCCAACCGACAGCCTGCTTGAGACATCAAAAACTCGACCGCACAGGAAGATAGATGAACTCCTCGCTCGCGGTTCGCGCACCGTTAAAACCGAAGTCTCAGGCGGCGAAAAGTTTGGGATTGATGTGGCGAGCGTGCTTGATTTAGGCTCGCCAGCCAGCGGGCTGCGTGTATAATTAACGTAAATAACCGAAAATTTGTTTCCGACGGACTCCAGTTTATGACGAAAAATAGTCTTCGCGCCTTCGCGCTCACCGCTTTTTCTCTCCTCTGTCTGCTAAGTTCTGCCACCGCGCAGGCTCAACAGACGGGGCGCGCCCGCTTTGATGTCACGAATTACCGCATCGAGGCCCAACTTATTCCCGACCAGCATCTGCTGCGCGCGGGCGCTGAAGTGACGTTTACGCCGCTCGATGCCACGCGCTCGGTGATCTTCGAGTTGAACGGCTCGCTCAAGGTCGATAAAATCGAGCGCAATGGGAAGCCGCTGACCAATTTTGTGCAGGACGCGGCGGGCGCAGACGCAACAATCGGCCCGAACGTCCGTATTGACCTGGGCGAGGTCGTCCCCGTTGGACAGCCCGTGACCTTGCGCTTTAGCTGGAGCGGCGGCCTTCAGTCACCCGAAGGCGGGCCGCTGGCGACCAAACGACTGGCCTACGTCGGTACGGAAGGCTCATATCTCATGTATGCCGCGCGCTGGTTTCCCTTCCATGATTACGCCGCTGACCGCGCGACTTCCGACATCACGATTATCGTCCCGACGGGCTTGCACGTCGCCGGAACGTCAGATGAAGCGGTTACGCCGACGGCTGGCAAAGACGGCAATACGCGCTATCACTTCGTTCATCGCCAGCCCGTGCTGCCCGGCAATTTCGTCGTCGGGCAATACATCACGAAGACTCTTCGCTTCGGCAACTACGACATACAGTTTTACGCAAAGGTCGGAAGCGAAAATCGCATCGAGCGTTACGCCGAACTGATGGGCACGGCCTTGCAGTCCTACACGCAGGCCTACGGCCAGCCAGCGTTTGGCACGCGCCTCGTCATCGCACAGATTGACGACGAGAGTCTGGACACCTATAGCGCGCTCGGCATGCTCTTTCTCGCCTCAAAACTCTTTGACCCGACGCGCCCTGTGCCGGAAGAGAGATTGCAGCGTGAAGTTGCCTTTCAATGGTGGGGGCAAACCGTCGGACTGAAATCTTTTGACGATGCGTGGATTTCGCAGGGCTTGGCCGAATGGAGCGCGTTCGCTTTGCGTGAAACCACGCTACAGGGCGGCGCACTCGACAATGCTCAGCGCGACGAGCAGGAGCGTGCTTTGACTTTCGAGCAGACCGCTTCGATTGCCCGCGCGCCATCGGCTCTCGACGATCAATCCGCCGCTTATCAATCCATCGTCTTCTACAAGGGCGCGATGGTCTTTCGTATGCTGCGCGAGGCAATGGGCAAGGAAAAGTTCAACGAGTTGTTGGCACGCTTCCTCCAGCAGTATCGCAACAAGAATGCTTCGATTGACGATTTCGAGAAATTGACCACGCAGGTTATGGGTCAGAGCATGCGCTACTTCTTCGCGCAGTGGGTCGAAGGAACGGGCGTGCCGGAATTCACCAACGACTACCAGATTATCCGCACCCGCGCCGGGAAGTTTCGCACGCGCGGAACGATCAAGCAGAATTTCGAGAACCTGAAAATGCCGGTCGAGGTCATGCTCAGAAGCGAGGGCGGCGACAACCCGACGACCACTCTGGTCTTCGACGAAAAGAGCGAGGACTTCGACTTTGAATCAACGGGGCAGCCCGTCGAAGTGGTCGTTGATCCGAACAACAGAATCCTGCGAATGTCCGACGATTTGCGCGTGGCAGTGGTCGCGCGTCGCGGCATCGAGCAGTTTCGCGAAGGCCAGTATGCCGAAGCCCAGCAGCAGTTTGAAGCCGCGCTCAAGCTGGATAAATCGAATTCGTGGGTTTATTACAATCTGGGCCTGCTCTATCTCGAACAACGCAACTGGCAACTGGCGCTCGACTCTTTTCAGGCAGCGATTGACGGCAACCTGAAACCTTCATGGATCGAAGTGTGGGCGCACATCAAACGCGGCAACGCTTACGATGCGCGCGGGATGCGTCCACAGGCCGTCAACGAGTACAACAAGGCGATTCAACTCGGCACGAACTACGACAACTCGCAGGCCGCCGCGAAGAAGTTTCTCGCCACACCTTACGACCCGCGCGGGACGCAAGCGCAGGAAGCCTCATCGCGCAGCACGCAGTAAAGGCAAGAGAGTCCAAAGTCTAAAGTCCAATGTCCAAAGTCAAAACCCGTGTTCTTGACTTTGGACATTGGACTTTAGACTTTGGACTCTTTATTGTCCTGATTCCATGAGCACTCAAGTCGCGCTGGTTTTCGTCCTCACGTTTGTTATCCATCTCATCAGTACCCTTGTTTACGCGCTCAGGATTGCGGGGATACGGACGGGGCGCATCGCGCTTTCTCTCGCTCTCTTTAACGTGATCGTGCTGGCGTCGAGAACGGCCAACACTTTTCAGGGGCCGCTGCTGGCAAAGCACGTCGAGCGGAACATTCTGCGGAATGACCTCTCAAGCGCGCAGTCGGATTTCCGCTGGCTGCTTTTGGCTGCAACGCTTGCGACCATTGTCGGCGCTCTGCTCATCCCGACTTTTCAACGATTGTTCACCAGAGCGATCAAAGCGTTCGACGCTCACCGCTCAGTTCCGCGCCTGCTGCTCAGCGGTCTTTCGCCTGCGAGTTGGCGACAAATCAAACGGGTCGCCGCCCTGCCCACAAAAGAGAACCTGAGAGGAATGAGCCTGCGGGATGCGCCGGTCGGAATCCTTATCTCTCAGGTTGTGATGACGGCGCTAATCACGGTCGGCGTCTTCGCCTCGCTCTACGCCGGTTATCTCAATCCTGAACTGCGGCTCACGGCCAACAACATGTCGGCCATCATCAACGGTCTTTCGACCATCCTGCTCTTTGTCTTCATAGACCCATATCTGGCCGTACTGACAGACGATGTGGTTGAAGGAAAAGTTACGGAGGCGTTTTTCAGAAAGTGCGTCAGATTATTTGTCCTAAGTCGCATAATCGGAACGATTCTCGCGCAACTCATTTTCGTTCCGGCGGCAAAATTTGTTATCTTCGTCGCGGAACGCCTGTAAATGAGAAGCCGCCATCTTTCATGGCAGGCTGAAACTCACAATCAATCTTGTTCGACAGTGAGCAGAATGGGAAAACGCGAACACGGTGGAGATGTGTCAACGACGACGACGCCACTCATCAGCGTGGTGATGCCGGTTCACAACGCCTTGCCATATCTGGACGAAGGCATTCAAAGCATCCTCGGACAGACCTTCAGGGATTTTGAATTCGTCATCCTTGACGATGCCTCGACTGACGGCTCGTTTGACGCACTCAGCGAGTGGGCGAAGAAAGACAGTCGGATACGACTCCACCGGAGCGAGCAGAATCTGGGGCTTTCGGGGAGTTCCAATCTGGTCGTTCGGCTGGCGCGCGCGCCGCTCATCGCGCGGATGGACGCGGACGATGTTTCCCGTCCTGAAAGGCTGATGCGCCAGTGGGAGGTGATGAAGACGCTCTCCGACGTGGCACTCGTCGGAACGCTCTGCGACGGGATTGATGCTGCGGGGCGCAGGGTTCGCCCGCGAGACCGCTGGCGGCTCATACGTCGTTCCGAGTTTCCGCCCTTCCCGCACGGCTCGGTCATGTTCCGCCGCGCGGTCTTCGACGAAATCGGCGGCTACAATGAAGAGTACGCGAGCGCCGAGGATCAGGAACTCTTTCTCAGGATAGCGCGCAGCAAGCGCGTGGTGGTCTTGCCCGATGTCCTTTATCACTACCGCTATCATCAGGCAAACTCAACCATCTTTCATTTAACGACAGGGGCCAAAGATAAAAATGGCTTACGGCGATTCGTACATGACCCGCGCTTGCCCGAGGGGAAGAGCGGCCCGGATTTGCGTGCGCTTCGTTCAGCCGCCTCCATGCAGCTCTGGGCCGGTCACCGCCCGAAGTTCATGAGGTGGCTGCTGGCTGACGGCGCGCTCAAGCTGAACGCGCAATCCGCTTACACTCTTGTCTGGGCAGCCTGGGCGCAAGTCAGCCCCGGAAGTCTCAGGGCATGTCTGCGCGGCTTCATTCGCGCGCGTGACCTACTGGCAGGTAGTCGTCATCGAGATGGGAGAGTTTGCGAATGGCGATTCGAGTAGCGGTCGTGGGACTGGGGTCGCGTGGTCAGGATTGGGTGCGCGAGGTGAGGACCGACCCCGGATACGAACTGGTCGCCTGCGTTGACACGAACACTGGGGCGTTGCAACTGGCGACGGCGAAGCTCAACATTCATCAAGGACAGCTTTTCACGACCCTCACGGACGCGCTTGATAAGACGGCTTGCGAGGCGGTCATCGTCGCCGCTGCTGCCGATTATCATACGGAGGTGTGCGAGGCGGCGCTCGCGCGAGGCTTAGGTGTGATGGTCGAGAAACCGTTCACGCTTCAGCTCAGTGAAGCGGTCGGGCTTGTTGAGTTAGCCGAGCAGCAGAAAGCACCACTCGTCGTCGCGCAGAATTATCGCTACATGCGCTCGTTCAAGACTGCGCGGCGGCTCGTCCGCGAAGGCGCGCTCGGACGAGTCGGGCTGATCGCCTGCCAGTACTTTCGCGTCCCGCATGAGATGGCTCCATCGCTGGCGCGGCTCACAAACAGCATCCTCTGGGGGATGGGCATTCATCATCTGGACGCCCTGCGCTACATTCTCGGACAAAAGGTTGTTGGAGTTCTGGCAGAGAGTTTTTCACTTCCTGACGGACAATCCCTGCATGGCGCATCGCTGCAAACCCTGCTCACTTTCGAGGACGGAACGCGCGCCGTCTACACGGCCACTTATGAATCGAGCGGCCACGAATTCTTCGAGGGCGGACAGGAATTTTACGCGCGCTTGACGGGCCAGGACGCCACCTTGCACGTCTTTCAACGCTGGCTCTTTCTGTGCGCGCGTGGCAAGTGGCCGCGCCCCGTCAGGCGAGGAGCAAGACCTGTGAGCGAGGAGCGAGTTCTTCTGCGCCAACTTGAGCGCGCCCTGTTGCACGACGAAGCGCCGGAGTCGAGCGGGCTTGATAATTTACAGACGATGGCGATTGCCGAAGCGTGCGGGCGCTCATCAAGGGAACGAAGATGGATTAATCCGCAGGAGCTTTTGGATGAAGCAAGGTAACGGAACGCGCGTGCTGGCTATCGGCCTTGATGCAGCCGAGCCGACGTTAGTGCAGCGTCTGATCGAAGATGGGGAGATGCCCGCGCTCAAACGACTGTTGGAGCGTGGAGCGTGGAAGCGCGTCGAGTCGTCCGCGCACATCGGGAGCGGCTCGGTCTGGCCGACTTTCATCACGGGAACAGAACCCCGCGAGCACGGAATGTATGCCGAGTGGGAATGGCAGCCCCGTGCGATGGGCCTCACGCGTTGCAACGGTCGCAACCTCAAGCCGTTCTGGAAATCGCTCGTCGGGGAAGGCGCGACCGTCGGCGTGCTTGACGTGCCTTTCGCTCCGATTGTTAATCTGCCCGCAGGCTTTGAAGTCTCCGAGTGGGGCGCGCACGATGTTGTCGAAGGACACATGCAGGTCTCTCCCGCATCGCTTAATGGTCTCGTCTCGCAAACGAGGCCGCACCCGTTGCAGCACGAAAACATTGATGCCGGTGGGCCGGACGATTACGAGCGGCTGGCGAGGATCAGTTCGTCGTGTCTTGACGGCGTGAAGTTGAGGGGCGAACTCGCCAGCCGCTTGATAGTTGAGACGCAGCCGGAACTGGCGGTCGTCGTCTTCACGGAAATACACCACGCCTCGCACTACTTCTGGCACATGGTCGCGCCCGGTCATCCTTTCTACAAAGATGACAGGTTTCATGCCCTTTCCGACACCAATCTTGCTATCCGTGATATTTACCGCGAGGTGGACAAACAGATTGCCAGACTCGTCGAAGTCAGTGGAGAGGATGCTTTCGTGATGGTTTTCTCGCTACACGGGATGCAGCCGACGCTCGGCATCGCGGCGTTTCTCGCCCCGCTTCTGCTTGAGACTAACTGGGCGCGGCTCGCAGGCTGGAGTTCAAAGTCCTGGCGCGAGCGCGCCCTTTCGTTGTTCGCAAAATTCAAGCGGCACGCGCCCGCAGGCTTGAAGAAGATGTACTATAAAACTTTGCCCCGGACGGCGACCTTACATCTGGCGCAGCCGACGATGCTGCCGACTTATGATTGGACACGGACGCGCGCCTTTTCCCTGCCCTCGGACCAGCACGGATGGATTCGGCTCAACCTCGCGGGGCGAGAGGCAAAGGGAATCGTTCAGCCTCAGGAATACGAAGAGACCTGCCGCGAGCTACGGCAGATGCTGTTGGATTTGGTGACGGAAGACGGGCGGCGGATCGTGCGCGATTGTCTCATCACGTCGCAGAGTTATGAGGACGCCCTGACGCAGCCGCTGCCTGACCTGATCGTCCACTACGAAGACGCGGCGTTTGACCCGCGCATGAGAATCAAGGGAATGTCGTTTGAGCCAGAGGCCATCGGCCAGAAGTTCACAGGACAGCACGCGCCCGAAGGCTTCCTCATCGCAGCAGGCCAGCAAGGAATCCTCACCGACGCCCCGGTAGTAGCCGCGAAAGACCTTCACCGAATGATTATCAATTCCCTATAGACGGAAGTTTTAGACAGGATTAACAAGATTATCAAGATTAGGAAGACAAGGCAGGAAGAAGTAGATTAATGCTTCTCCCCTTTGCCCTGTCCATCTTGTTAATCCCGTCTAAAACCAAAGCGTGATTTATATTCACGATACTTACGCTTGACTTGAACTGATGAGCCGAAGTTAATCAAAAGGCCAGTGTCCATTTTCGTTGCGGACAGATAATTGACCAATTGAACTTCATGCTCTTTAGTCAGCGCTTGAACGGCTTTCAATTCGACTATGATTCGTTCTTCAACGAGCAAGTCAGCGCAGTAATCCCCAATCACTTGGTCTTTATACCAAACCTTGATCGGCTCTTGCTGCTTCACGCACAACCCTTGTTTCACCAGATCAATTCTCAGTGCGTTCTCATACACCTTCTCCAAAAAACCGCTTCCCAAGGCTTTATGTGCTTTGTACGCACAGCCGATGATTGTCGCGGTGAGGGCGTCATCCATCTTTTTGTTCTTCCTTTCCTGTTAATCTTGTAAATCCTGTCTAAGTTTTTTCTCCAACGTAAATCTCGCTGCCGCTGGCGGCAAACTCTGCCGCCTTCTCTTTCATTCCTTCTTGCAACGCCGCCTGCTCGTCCAATTCTTTCTGCGCGGCGTATTCGCGCACGTCCTGTGTGATCTTCATCGAGCAGAAGTGCGGGCCGCACATGGAACAGAAATGCGCGAGCTTTGCGCCTTCCTGCGGCAGGGTCTCGTCGTGATATTCACGCGCGACTTCCGGATCGAGCGCGAGGTTGAATTGATCTTCCCAGCGAAACTCGAAGCGCGCTTTCGAGAGCGCGTTGTCCCGGAGTTGCGCTCCCGGATGTCCCTTCGCAAGGTCTGCGGCGTGCGCGGCGAGCTTATAGGTAATCACGCCGTCTTTGACATCCTTCTTATTCGGCAGCCCCAGATGCTCTTTCGGCGTCACGTAGCAGAGCATGGCTGTCCCGAACCAGCCGATCATCGCCGCGCCGATGCCGGAAGTGATGTGGTCATAGCCGGGCGCAATGTCAGTCGTCAGAGGCCCAAGCGTGTAGAAGGGAGCGTCCTGACAGATGGCGAGTTGCCTGTCCATGTTCTCCTTGATGAGATGCATCGGAACATGCCCCGGCCCTTCAATCATCACCTGACAGTCATGCTCCCATGCGATCTTCGTTAACTCTCCCAATGTCTCAAGCTCCGCAAACTGCGCGCGGTCGTTGGCATCGGCGATAGAGCCGGGGCGCAAGCCATCCCCGAGAGAGAACGACACGTCGTAAGCCGCCATGATCTCGCAGATTTCACGAAAGCGCGTGTAGAGAAAACTCTCTTCGTGGTGGGCCAGACACCACTTCGCCATGATGGAGCCTCCGCGCGAGACGATGCCGGTCGTGCGCCTTGCTGTGAGCGGAATGTAGGGCAGGCGCACGCCCGCGTGAATCGTAAAGTAGTCAACGCCCTGCTCGGCCTGCTCAAGAAGAGTGTCGCGGTAAAGCTCCCACGTCAAATCTTCCGCCTTGCCTCCGACTTTTTCGAGCGCCTGATAAATCGGCACTGTTCCAATCGGCACGGGCGAGTTTCTGATAATCCATTCGCGCGTGGCGTGAATGTTCTTGCCCGTTGACAAGTCCATCACCGTGTCTGCGCCCCACTTGCTTGCCCAGCGCATCTTCTCGACTTCCTCTTCGATTGAAGAAGCGACCGCCGAGTTTCCGATGTTCGCGTTAATCTTGACGAGAAAGTTGCGGCCAATAATCATCGGCTCGGATTCCGGGTGATTGATGTTCGCCGGAATGATCGCGCGCCCGCGCGCCACTTCATCGCGCACGAACTCGGCGGTCACAAACTCAGGAACCGTAGCGCCGAAGCTCTCGCCCCTGTGCTGGTGCAGCAAAGAATCCCTCTCATCATCGCCCACCGCTTCAAGCGCAGCCTCGCGCCCCAAGTTCTCGCGGATAGCGATAAACTCCATTTCGGGCGTGATGATGCCGCGACGAGCGTAATGCATCTGCGTCACGCGTTGCCCTGCACGAGCGCGCAAAGGCTGGCGGCGCAAACCCGGAAACTCTTCGAGGCGTCCCTTGTCGCGCCCGCGCGCGTACTCTTCCGCGCCAATGGTTAGATAGCCGTTGTCTTCGGGCTTCACCAGACGGCCTTCGTACTCTTCAACGTCGCCGCGACCGACTATCCATTCACGGCGCAAGCCTGAAAGTCCCTCGCGCACGTCGCACCGGACAGAGGGGTCGCCCCACACTCCGCTCGTATCGTAGACGCGCACCGGCGGATTCTCTTCCACACGACCATCGAAATTCTTCGTCACGTTCTGCGTGATTTCACGAAACGGAACGCGCACGCCCGGTTGCTGGCCATTCACGTAAACCTTGTGCGAGTTCGGCAACGCCACCTCGTCGCTTCGCTTCTCGTTCGTTGTGCTCATAACATTCCCGGCAACTTTCTAGCCCATCTTTATCGGGCCTGCAAAAAGAAAGACCGTTCCACCGATTTGAAGGGATGGAACGGCCTCTCTCATGGTTTCTCCCTTCGGCGGTACTAACCGCATCAGGTTCAAGGGGTCTCACAACTCAAGTGACTCTCAGCCTCGACTCAAGCGAGCGAAGCTCCCCCGAAAACTTTTTATTTGAATCAGAGTTTACTACAAACAGCATTGACTGGCACTACAAGCTGGCGCTGGGTAGATTTTAAGTCAGGCGAGTTGACCGGCCTCCACAGCAATCGCTTCACGCCAGAACCTGTATGCCTCGTCCTCTATACTCTCCACGTCGCCATCGTTTGGCATCAGCCGTTTCGGCATCATTGATTTCTCGAACATCCCGGCAAACTGTTCCTGCTCGTACATGAAATACCTGTGCAGTTCCTCGTCTGTCCGTCCGAACTTCGACATGTAGTTGCGTAGGAACGACCACGACGTTCGCGCCTCGATTGACCGCTCCCACACGACCGCAGCTTCCGCTTGAAGAACTATCAATTTGCACCCTAAGCGAGCGAGCCGACGGTCAAATGCTGCCGCTTCCTGCCAAGCGAGGACACCGGGGCGCAGGCAGTGCGTCAGGTGCAGCGTATCTACGAGGGCAAAGCACGACTGGCGTTGGTGATCCTGCACGCTCCGGTAGAGCCATTCGATAAGACTGACGATCTGCTCAAGATGCTTGAGGTTGTCTTTGACGGTGAGCGTTCCGGCGTCCTCGGCGGATGCCAGCGGGCCGAGGGTGTGCGCCTGACAGAGATGAACCAGGGAGCGGAGTTGCCTTGCCTCGGCAGAGTTGACGTGGCGACGAACGAGAGCATCAATCAGGGTGGATTTACCGATGCCGGGTATTCCCTCGACGAGCAGCGCATTGAATGGCGCGATAAGACCATCTCCCATGACTGACCCTCGAACTTGGGCTTAGAGTCAATAACGAAGCAGAGAAGGAATAGACAGGATTAACAAGATAAACAGGATAAAGGGAAGAACCATCAAGCTCCCTTGACCTGCCTTGTCTTCCTAATCTTGATAATCCTGTAAATCTCGGTCTATTCCTTCCCGGTTTTCTTAGGCGCTTGCCTGACTTCTACTTTTCAGGTTGTCCAAAAACTTCTGGCGAAACTTGGCGACTTTCGGCGCGACGACTGCGCGGCAGTATGGCTGAGAAGCGTTTTGAGCGTAATACTCCTGATGATAATCCTCGGCCACGTAGAACTCTTCGGCGGGCGCGACCTCCGTCACAATCGGCGCATCCCAAATCCCTTCCGCGTTCAGTTCACTAATTGTTCTTTCGGCAATCTCCTTCTGCTCCGGCGAATGATAGAAGATGGCCGAGCGATACTGGGAGCCAACGTCCGCGCCCTGCCGGTTCAGCGTCGTCGGGTCGTGAATGGTGAAGAAGACTTCGAGGAGTTCGCGGAACGAGACGACCTGCGGATCGAAAGTCACCTGCACGACCTCCGCATGTCCGGTCGTGCCCGCGCAAACTTGCCTGTACGTCGGATTCACTACCTCGCCACCCATGTAGCCGGACTCGACCGACTCCACCCCACGCAAATCATCGAAGACGGCTTCCAGACACCAGAAACATCCGCCCGCCAACGTTGCCACTTCCCTCTGTTGATTCGTTTCCATAAAAACTTGGTGTTCCTCTCTTAACTTACAGAAAATTCTAGCCGCCGATAAAGCTCATCGTGCGCGCGGGCTGCATGAACTCAGGGTCGTTGATGTAGTGGCGCGGCTCTTTCTTCATCACGACCGATTCGATGTAATCGACAATCTCCGCGCGCGTCGCGCCGCTGCGTAACGAATCGCGCAGGCTATGCTCAACCGTCGAGAAGAGACACGTCCTGATCTGCCCGTCGGCGGTGAGGCGGATGCGCGAGCATGCGCCGCAGAAGGGTTCGGTGACGGGCGCGATGATGCCTATCTCGCCGGGAGCATTGTCGGCAAAGCGGTAGCGCGAAGAGGTCTCAGAGCCTCGCGCCACTTTGACGGGAACGAGCGGGTATCTCTCTTCAATGCGTTCACGCATCTGGCGCCCTGAAACCACCATTTCACGCGACCACTCGTGGCCGGAATCAAGCGGCATAAACTCGATGAAGCGCATTCCCAGGTCGTGTTCGCGCGCGAAGGCGGCGAAATCCGCGACCTCATCTTCGTTGTGCCCGCGCACGATGACGGCGTTGACTTTAATCGGCGTCAATCCCGCGCTCTTCGCCGCGTCGATTCCTTCCAGCACGCGCTCCAGCACATCAACGCCGGTCATCTCTTTGAAGACGTTTTTTTTCAAGCTGTCGAGGCTGATGGTGACGCGGTCTAATCCGGCAGCTTTTAATTCTGCGGCTCGTCCCGGCAGGAAATAGCCGTTGGTCGTCAGCGCCAGATCATGGAGGCGCGGCTTGAGCGCAGCGAGTTTGGCGATAATGGTCTCAATGTCGCGGCGCATCATCGGCTCGCCGCCCGTCAGGCGAATCTTTTCGATGCCGAGAGAGACGAAGATGTCGCAGGCATACTCGATCTCTTCATACGAGAGCATCTCGGATTTCGGCGCAATCGGCGGCTCGCCATGCGGCAGGCAATAGAAGCAGCGGAAATTGCAACGATCCGTCAGCGACACGCGCAGGTCGCGTATCTGTCGCCCATATGAATCTTTGAGCACGGCAGTCATTTCCTGTCTTTCACTTTACGCACCTGCGAGACGTTTGGGATTCATGTTCACCACAATCATACGCTGCTTGAATAAGCGTTCCAAGTCGGCATGGAAGATTGAAGAAGACGATTTAATTTGACAGATTGTACGCCGCGCGACTACTATGCACGAAATTTTAGCATGGGCTATGGATTCGCATGTTTATGAACTTGTCACAGATTCAATTTAGCGCGAAGAAGCAGACGAAGCGCAGCAAGAAGCCGGACAGGAGGTCTGGTTAGAGCGCTTGTCTGCCGCCTGTGCGGACTTGAGAAGCCCGCCAAACCTCCGAAAGCGAGAAGGTTTGGCGGGCTTTTTCTATTTAATTCCCGTCATAAGGAGAAGAGAGATGACGATGTGTCCCGAATGTGATGGCCAATTGACGATTCCGGAAGATGCCGTGCAGGGCGAGATTATTCCCTGCCCGGATTGCGGCGCGGAGTTGGAAGTTTTATCGCTTAACCCGGCCACAGTGGGGCTTGCGCCCGAAGTGCAGGAAGATTGGGGAGAGTAAAAGGATGCGTCTCGCCATGCTCTGCTCAAGAATTCGCGTTGAAGAAAAGCTCCTGCTCGCGGAGTTGGAACGCCGCCGCGTTCCCTTCTGTAGAATTGACGACGCAGAGCTAGCCTTTCGGCTCGACCGAAGAGAGTTTCCTTACGATGCCGTCTTCGAGCGTTCCATCAGCTTCGGGCGCACGCTCTACACGCTGCAAACACTGGAAAGCTGGGGCGTGCGCTGCATCAATCGCGCGGCGGTCGTCGCCACCTGCGGCGATAAGCTGCTGACGAGTCTCGCGCTCGAACGCGCCAATGTGCCGACGCCGCGAACCGCCCTGGCCTTCACTCCCGAATCCGCGCTCAAAGCGATTGAGGAACTTGGCTATCCAATTGTCATCAAGCCCGTCGTCGGCTCATGGGGGCGGATGGTGGCTCGCGTCAACGACCGTGATGCGGCGGAGGCTGTGCTGGAAGACCGCGCCACTTTGGGGTCGTGGCAGCAACAGATTTTTTACATGCAGGAATACGTTGACAAGCCCGGACGCGACATACGCGCCTTCGTCGTCGGCGATGAAGTCATCTGCGCCATCTACCGCGAGAGCGAGCATTGGATTACCAACACGGCGCGCGGTGGGCGTGCCAGCAATTGCCCCGTCGGCGGAGCGGTCGGGGAGTTGTCGTTGCGTGCGGCGCGAGCGGTCGGCGGCGGCATCCTCGCAGTTGATCTGGCAGAAACGGCAGATGGTCAATTGCTCGTCATCGAAGTCAATCACACGATGGAATTTCGCAACAGCATAGAGACGACGGGCGTCCAAATTCCTGCGCGCATAGTTGACTACGTGCTGGACGCGGCGGAAAGGAGCGTGTGAAGGGTGCGAGTTTCTATTGCAGGCGGGTCGGGCTACGTCGGCGGCGAACTGCTTCGCCTCTTGCTTGACCACGCGGAAATTCAAATCAGTCAGGTCACTTCCGAACGCCACGCCGGGCAGTACGTCAAGAGCGTTCACCCGAATTTGCGCGGGCGTGATAGCTTGCGCTTTACCTCGCTCTCGACCCTTGAGCCTTGCGATGTTTTGATTCTCGCGCTGCCGCACGGTCACGCTTCCCGCAAGATAGAACGCTTCGGTGAACTCACCCGCCGCATCATTGATTGCTCGGCAGATTTCCGCCTGCGCGATGCTCACGTTTATGAACGCTGGTACGGCACGCAGCACTCTGCTCCGCAGTGGCTCGAAAAATTCGTTTACGGTTTGCCTGAACTGAATCGTGAAGAGATACGCGAGGCGCGCTACGTGAGCGGCGTTGGCTGCAACGCGACGGCTGTCAATCTCGCACTGCTGCCTCTTGTTAGCGCAGGCGTCATCAACATAGAGCGCGGCGTTATCGCCGAAGTCAAAGTCGGCTCGTCAGAAGGCGGAAACGAGCCGACACAGGCGAGCCATCACGCGGAGCGCAGCGGCGTCATGCGCTCATTTGCTCCGACAGGGCATCGTCACACGGCTGAAATCGAAGCCGCGCTTGCGTTGGAGCAAGTTCATCTTTCAATCACCTCTGTGGAAGCGGTGCGCGGCGCGCTCGCGACGTGTCATGTCTTCCTGAAGGATGCGCTCTCCGAACGCGACCTCTGGCACATCTATCGTCAGCATTATGCGAGCGAACCTTTCATCCGCATCGTCCACGAGCGCGGCGGCATTCATCGCCATCCCGAAACCAAGATTCTCGCGGGAAGCAACTACGCGGATGTCGGCTGGGCGCTGGATGAGCGAACAGGGCGCGTCGTGGCCCTCTGCGCGATTGATAACCTGATGAAAGGCGCGGCGGGCACAGCCGTTCAATGTCTCAATTTGATGTGCGGTTTCCCGGAACGAACCGCGCTCGGTTTCGCGGGCTTACACCCGGCTTAGAACGATTGCGGAATGCGGAATGCGGATTGTAAGAATGGGATAAGTGCTTTTTAATCCTCATTCCGCAATCTGAAATCCGCATTCGAAGGAGATTTTAGATGTATGTCATCAAGATGGGCGGTGCGGCGGGCGTTGATGCTGAGGTGCTGTGCGAAGACGTTGCTGCTTTGTGGCGCGACAGGCAGCGCATGGTGATTGTTCACGGCGGCTCTGATGAAACGAACAAATTGGCGGAGCGGCTTGGGCATCCGACGCGCTTTGTCACTTCCGTCTCCGGCCACACGAGTCGCGTCACGGATCGCGAGACGCTGGAAATCTTCTCGATGGCGACCGCCGCTATCAATCGTCGTCTGGTCGAGCGCCTGCAATCGCTTGGTGTTAACGCCATCGGTTTGTCCGGCATTGACGGTCGCTTGATTGAAGCGCGCCGCAAGGAAGCAATCCGCGTCGTCGAGGATGGTCGCCAGCGCATCATCCGCGACGACTGGACGGGCACGCCCGAAAGAGTCAACGCGCAGCTTCTCCAACAACTGCTCGATTCAGGCTATCTCCCCGTCGTCGCGCCGCTGGCCATAAGCCACGCGGGCGAGATGCTCAACGTGGATGGCGACCGCGCAGCGGCAATCATCGCAGAGAGCTTGCGCGCGGAAGCTCTCCTGCTGCTGACGAACGTGGCGGGTCTGCTCCGAAGCTACCCGGACGAAAGCACTTTGATTCGTCATGTCCGACGCGATGAGCTGGAGAGCGTGGGCTGCGTTGCCGAAGGGCGTATGCGAAAGAAGATCATGGGCGCGAGCGAAGCATTAAGAGGCGGTGTGGCGCGCGTCCATATCGCAGACGGGCGTCGTCGTTCACCGATTGCGGCTGCGTTCTCAGGTGAAGGGACGCTCATCGAGTAATCCTTACTTGGAGTAAACAAGGCGTTGATTGAGACAACCAAAGATTATCTGGAACTCGAAGCGCGGCACGGCACGGGCGCGTATCACCCTCGCGGTATCACGCTCGTGCGCGGGGCGGGCGCGACTGTCTGGGACGATGCCGGACAAAGCTACCTTGATTGCACGGCGGCTTACGGCATTGCCAGTCTTGGTCATTGCCATCCGGCGGTGGTCGAAGCCCTGCGCGCGCAGGCGGGAGAGTTGATCGGCTGCAACAGTTCGTTTGCCAACGACCAGCGCGCGCTGCTGATGTCGGAATTGACTTACCTGCTCCCGCAGGGGATGGAGCGTCTCTTCTTCTGCAACTCCGGCACTGAAGCAATCGAAGCGGCGATCAAGTTTGCGCGACTGACGACACAAAGACCCGGCATCGTCGCTGCGATGCGCGGCTTTCACGGGCGCACCTTTGGCGCGCTGAGCGCGACGTGGGACGCGCACTACCGGGAGCCTTTCGCACCGCTCGTTCCGGGTTTCCGTCACGTTCCTTTCAACAACGTCGCCGCGCTGGAAGAGGCTTTGACGGATGAGGTGGGCGCACTGTTGCTCGAAGTCGTGCAGGGCGAGGGCGGGGTGCGTCCCGCCACACATGAGTTTTTAGAAAGCGCCGCGCGCTTGTGCCTCGCGAGAGATGTCCTGCTCATCGTTGACGAAGTGCAGACGGGGTTCGGACGCACAGGCCAGTTGTTCGCAGTCAGGCATTTCAACTTAGAGCCTGACCTGCTCTGTCTGGCGAAGGGGATGGCGAGCGGTTTCCCGATGGGCGCGGTCGCTCTCTCGCCGCGCGTGGCAAGCATTCCGGTCGGCGCACATGGCTCGACCTTCGGCGGCAATCCGCTCGCGTGCGCCGCCGCACGTGCGACGCTCAGGGTTATGCGCGAAGAGAATCTCTCTCGGCAAGCGGCGGAGAAAGGCGCGTATTTGATGAAGCGCCTTGAGGCCATTGAGAGTCGCCGCATACGCGAAGTGCGAGGTCTCGGCTTGATGATCGGCATAGAGTTGCGCGAGCGCGTCGCACCGTTTCTACAGGAATTGCAACGACGCGGGATTCTCGCGCTCAACGCCGGACCGACTGTGATACGACTCTTGCCGCCGCTCGTGATTAGTTATGAAGAGATGGATCGCGCTGTCGAAGAGATTGCAGCAGTCCTGACAAGCGAAGCGAACCTATTATGAATGACACCGAAGCAATTGAACTGCTCGAAGCGATGGTGCGAATCCAGAGTCTTTCCGGTGAGGAAGGACGCCTGGCGTCGTTTCTCGTCGAGAAGATGAGAGGCGCGGGCTTCGAGGCTAAAGTTGACGAAGCGGGCAATGCTATCGGCAGCGTAGGCTTTGGCGCTCCGACCATCGTCCTGCTCGGACACATGGACACTGTGCCGGGCGAGATTCCCGTGCGGCTCGGAGAAGGCAGACTCTATGGTCGCGGGACGGTTGATGCGAAAGGACCGCTCGCAGCTTTCATTGCGGCTGTCGCGCGTTTGCGTTCCTCTCACAGTGCGCCGTCATCGCGCGTTGTCGTCATCGGCTGCGTCGAGGAAGAAGCGCCTTCGTCGCGCGGGGCGCGTCATGTCGTCACGCGCTATCGCCCGGACCTCTGCATCGTCGGCGAGCCAAGCGGATGGGAGAGCATGACGCTGGGCTACAAGGGATTCCTTCGAGCAAAGCTTAGTCTGGAACAGGATGCCGGGCACAGCGCGCACGCTCGCCCTCTTGTAGCTGAGCGTGCCTGCCGTGTCTGGATGCGAATCAGCGAAGGCGCGCAATTTTTCAACGGCACGCGCGAACGTCTCTTCGATCAGGTCCTGCCCGCGCTCGTCCGCATCGAGAGCGGCACTGACGGGCGAACCGACTGGGCGGAATTACAAATCAACCTGCGCCTGCCGCCCGGCTTGCCGCCGGAATCTGCGCGCGTGCTCTTATCCGAATGGGCACCGGAATGCCGCATCAACGTGCTGGGAGAATTGCCTGCGTGGAAGGGGGCGCGCACGTCCTTGCTTCATCGTGCGATGGCGCGCGCCATTCGCAGGCAGGGCGGCGAGGTTCGCTACTTGCACAAGACCGGCACGGCAGACCTCAACATCGTTGCTCCCGCATGGGACTGTCCGGCGCTCGCCTATGGGCCGGGCGATGCCGCGCTCGACCACACTCCGAACGAATACATCGAACTGGACGAGTACCTGCGTGGCATCCGTGTGCTTGAAGATACGTTACGTTATTGCTCGGAAAAGTTTGTTCCGACTAATGGCTTTTGACAAATTAATTCTGTAATTAAGCTCTATCCCCGAAGGGGATATATAAAATAGCCGGGAGCAGCGCCCCCGGTCACAGGCGCCGCAACGTGCCCCGACCCTGAAAGGGTCGCACCTCAACATTGCATATACGATCCCTTCAGGGTCAAGAAAAGCAGGCTGATTAAGTTGCGACTGGCTCGGCGGCTGGTTCTGATGACTCAGATGATTCTTCTCCAGCATTTTCGAGCAGTGCGCGGGCGTTGCGTTGAAGACCCGTGAGCTTGGCGCGTTTGATGGCGCTGCGACGGAAACGCTCGGCGTAGGTTTCGGGCGTCAGTTTTAGAATATCCGAGAGGCTCGCATTGACGTTGCCCTCGCGCGGCTCAAAGCGCGCTTCACTGGTCGGCTGCTCAAAGCGATTCCAGGGGCACACGTCCTGGCAGATGTCGCAGCCATAGAGCCAGCCATTGAGATTCGAGTTGATTGTTTCAGGAATCGCTGGAGCGCGGAGTTCAATCGTCGCGTATGAGACACAACGGTTCGAGTCAACGATGTAAGGCTCTATAATCGCATCGGTCGGGCAGGCTTCAAGGCAGAGCGTGCAGCTTCCGCAGTGATCTTCCACCTGCTCTGTGTCGTACTCAAGCTCAAGGTTGAGCAGCAACTCGCCTAAGAAGACCCACGAGCCATATTCGCGCGTGATGAGATTCGAGTGTTTGCCGATCCAGCCCAGGCCCGCACGGACAGCCCACGACTTATCCATCATCGGTTGAATGTCAACGCAAGCCTTGCCTTCCGCTTCGGGCCACTCTTCCTTAATCCACGCGAGCAGTGATTTCAATTTTCCGCCGACCACGTCGTGGTAATCATCGCCCCAACTGTAGCGCGAAATCTTGCCCGTCGCGGAATCGCTCGTGTGCTGGTGTGGGGTGTAATAGTTGAGCGCGACGACGACGACAGAGCATGTGGAAGGGAGAACGAGGCGCGGGTCTGTGCGCTGCGCGGGGTCGCGCTTCATCCAATGCATCTCGCCTTGCAATCCGCGACCGAGCCACTCCTGCAAACGCTCGCGCTCATGCTCCAGCGCGTCAGCACGGACGATGCTCACCTTCTCGAATCCTTCGGCCTGCGCCCGTTCCTTGATTTTTCTTGAAAGGACGCCTCGATGTAATCCTTGTATCTCCACTTCTAGTATTCTACCTTTTTGCTCTAACCTTGCTAAGCCTGCCCCGACCCGTTAAGCTCAGCCGAGTAGCAATTCCCTCTCCCTATCGTTTTGTGATGTACTCGCTTTCGAGCCGAGACGCTTGATGCGTATCTCGCGCTTGAAAGCGTAAAGCTTGGGCCGAGAGTTCATCGAGCACTAAAGCGCAGCTTTTATGTCAGATGAGACAAAGCAAACAGAGGAGCCAGACGGCCTTTCAATCAAGCAAAAGGCCGGGCGCGTCCTGTTCGTAGGCTTGCCGGGCACGCGCCTGACGCCGCGCACGCGCGCTCTCCTTGAACAAGTTCAGCCAGGCGGCGTCGTCCTCTTCGGGCGTAACATCGAATCCGCCGAACAGGTCGCATTGCTCAACGCGCAGATACGCGATGCCGTAGATCACGCAATCCTCATAGGCGTAGATCAGGAGGGCGGCCTCGTTGACCGCTTTCGTGAAATCTGTGAGCCGATGCCTTCGGCCAAGGCCGTGCGCGATGCCGGATCAAGCGAGTTGGCGGAAAAATTCGGGCAACTGACGGCGCGCGTGCTGCGCTTGCTCGGCCTCAACACCAACTTCGCGCCCGTGCTGGACCTTTCGGGCGACAATCACGAGAACGGATTGCGTGGCCGCACCTTCGGCACTTTTCCGGCTGAGGTCTCAAGGCTCGCGGGTGCTTACCTTGACGGGCTTCAAAAGAACCGCATCATTGGCTGCGGCAAACACTTTCCCGGACTCGGCGGTTCAAACATAGATTCCCATCGTCGGCTGCCCATCGTGAAGCATTCGTGGGAAGAGATACTGGAGCGCGACCTCGTGCCTTTCATGGACTTGATGTTTCATCGCCCCGATGAGCATTTGCATTCGCTGATGGTGAGTCACGGCGCGTTTCCCGAAGTATCCGAACTTTTGCAGGCGTGGTTTCGTCGCACGGGCGAATTGCCCGCGCTCGAAAGTTTCCACAATCTCCCGGCGACGATCAGCGGCAACGTCGTGATGCGGCTGCTCCGCCTCGTCCTCAAATTTGATGGGCTGGTCATCACGGACGATATGGAGATGGGAGCGGTCGTCCAGACATTGTCGGTCGCGGAAGCGGCATTGCGCGCCGTCGAAGCAGGCTCGGACATGATTTTGATCTGCGAGCAGGAAGCAAACTTTGTCGCCGCGCGCGATGCGATTGTGGAGGCAGTCGAAAATAATAAGCTGCCCGTCGGCGCGCTTGAGAGCGCGGGGCGAAGGATTGATCGTGTGCTGAAACTCGCGGGCGGGCCTGAGCAGTTTGACCCCGATGAGTTTGAGACAGTTTCGCGCGACATAGTTGAACTGAAGCGCGCGCTCAAGGCTGCCGAAAATGAAGAAGAGTATGCGCCGCGCTTCGGCACGCCCGAAGGCGGCGAGCGGCGCTCGTCGAACTTCTGATAATCTTCGCCTGCTGCCCAGCTATTGACTCACCGCCGGATTTGGCATAGAAGCAAATTCGCCTTTTCATCCTTTTCGAGGAGTGTCTGTTCATGAAGCGAATAATCCTGCTCTCGGCGCTGTTGCTCGCGGCGTCGGCCTGCGCCACGACCACGCAAGCGCCGAGCAACACGAACGCGCCAACACCGCCCGCGAACACCGCGACTTCCGTCCCGCCGAGCACGGGTGCGCCCGCTCTCAATTCCGAAATCACAGACAAAGAGAAAGCGATATGGGAGGCCATCAAGAAAAAGGACGCTGCCGGATTTGCTGCCATGTTGGCCGACGATTTTATTTATATCTCCAGCGACGGCATGTTTGACAAGGCAGCAACAGTTAATGGCATCAAGCCGATGGAAGTCACAGAACTGACGCTCTCCGACTGGAAAACCGTGATGCTCGATAAAGACGCCGCTGTTGTGACCTACACCGTCAACCTGAAAGGCACGACCGGCGGCAAACCGATGCCACCGGGTTCAGTGCGCGCCAGTTCCGCGTGGGTTAATCGCGACGGGAAATGGGTGGGCGTGTATCATCAGGAGACCGAAATAGCGGAACGTCCATCAAACCAACCGCCAATGAGCGGCAAGCCGCAAGCCGGGGCCAGCCCGACGGCTGAGGCGAAGCCCGCCGCGAGCAACGAGGACGAAGCAATCACCAGAGAGAAACAGGTCTGGGACGCCATCAAGAAAAGAGACTATGTGGCTTTCGCCAACTTTTTGGCCGACGACCAGCTTGAGGTCGCAGCAGAAGGCGTGAACGATAAAGTCGGCTCGGTCAACGGAATTCAGAAGATTGATCTGAGCAGCGCGGCATTGAGTAATTTCAAAGTAGTGAAGCTCGACGGCGATGCCTCGCTCGTGACCTACATGGTCAAAGCGGCAGCCATTAGCCCGAACCCTGAGCGAGCCAGCAGCATCTGGGTCAATCGCGGCGGAAAGTGGCTGGCCGTCTTTCATCAAGGCACTGAGGTCAAGCCGCCAGCGAAGAAGTAGAGAGGCTTAAGAAAATAATTAACAGGGATGGACAGGATTGACAGGATAAAAAGATAAGAAAGTAATGAATGCCGCTTGTCTTTATCCTGTCAATCCTGTCCATCCCTGCTGAGTCCGGTTTGCTTAGCGACTCTTAAATGCTTTCTGCCCTCTTCTCTCTGTGCCTCTGTGGTGGATTGTTAAGCCCACACGCCCGGAATCATGGTCGCGCACTTCGGGCAGTTGCCGCCGGGCGTGACTTTCATCTGTCGAATGAGGTAGCCGTAGCGTTCGATTAAGAGTTCATCGCACGACGGGCAATAGGTGTTCTCCCAGCGCCCGACTCTGCCCGGAAGATTTCCGGCGTAGATGTAGCGTAAGCCCGCCTCGCGTCCGATCTCGCAGGCACGGATGAGTTGCCCGGCTGTGGTGTTGGCGTTCTCGGTCATTTTGTAATCCTGATGAAACGCCGTCACGTGCCAGGGGATGTCGGGCGAAACCGAAGCGATGAAATCTGCGGCGCGTCGGAGTTCATCTTCCGAATCGTTGAAGCCGGGAATCACCAGCGTCACGATCTCTTCCCAGAAGCCGCGCTCCTTGACCATCTTCACGGTCTCCAGAATGTTGTCCACCACGCCGCCCAGTTGACGATAGTTCCGATCATTCATCGACTTCAAATCAATCTTGTAGCAATCCGTCCAGGGGCGTATGTAATCCAGCACCTGCGGCGTCGCGTTGCCGTTTGAGATAAACGCCGTCCTGAATCCTTCGGGCTTCGCCCTCTTGAAAACTTCCACCGCCCACTCAGCCGTAATCAAAGGCTCGTTATAACTCGTCCCGACCAGCGCCGCGCCGTAAGCCTTCGCCATCGTAACGAGCCGATCAACAGAGACTATGTTCGGAGCTACGCCAGCCGCATCGTCGCGCAGAGCCTGTGAAGTCAAAAAGTTCTGGCAGTAGGCGCAGTGAAGGTCGCATCCGAGCATGCCGAAAGTGAGCGTGTCAGAACCGGGCAGCGCGTGGAAGAAGGGTTTCTTCTCGGTCGGGTCGCAGGCGAGCGCGGCGACGTAGTTCATGGGAACCATCAAGCGCCCGCGCTCGTTGTAGCGCACCTTGCAGATGCCGCGCTTGCCCTCGTTAATCAAGCAGCGATGGCCGCAGGCGTAGCAGCGCAGGGCGTCACCGGAGAGATGCTCCGTCAGTTCAGCCGCGCCCTCGGCTGTCAATTCATCTAAAACTTCGGCGAGAGAATTCGCCTTCGGACTCAGTGGCATTGTCTTAAAACCTCTTGCGGTAATGTCAGCTTACTTCAGTTTATTGATGCGAGAAAAGGGGAATTAACGTCTCATGCTTTGATGACGTTTGGAGACAGCGGGCGAAAACTCAGTTGCTGAAATTGAGAGGCGTGGGAATGGACGGGAATTGTGCTGGTGAGACGTGGAAAGAAAAGCAGCCTAGCCGAGATTCATTCGCCGCAGGAGGTCTGCGAATCTGGAATCTGAATGAAGGCTCTTGAATCTGGGGTCAACGTTGAGAAAGACCATCCAGTCGGCGCGCTCCGTAAACGCCTTCTCCAGCCATTCAAAGGCGCGGTCTCTGTCTTTAAGCGCGGCATAAATAGTCGCAATGTGATAAGCGGAGATGTAGCGCTGCTTTGAAATCTCCTGCAACTCTTTCAACTCTGACTGCGCCCTGTCCACGTCGCCCGAAAGCGCAAGCACGCTGGCGCGCTCGACCTTCATCAACGGCGAGCTTTTGGAAAGCTCCATCGCTTTCTCATACTGTTCGAGAGACTCTTTATACATTCCCTTCTGCGCGTAGGCGAGGCCCAGATACCTGCGCGCCACGTAGAAGTTCGGGTCCAAGGCAACGGTCTTCCGGCACGCCTCGATTGAATCGTCAAAACGCCCGGCGAAAAAGTAGATGAGGCCGAAATGCGAGTTGATGATGAGCGAGGTTTTATCCAGTTCCTGCGTGCGCCGGGTCTCCGCAATCGCCTCGTCGAAACGTCCCATCGCCGCCAAAAGGTTTGCGTACCACTGATGAGCGGAAGCGTAATTCGGATTGAGACGGATGGCTTCTTTGAACTCTTCCTCAGCCTTACGCCAATTCCACTCGCCGCGAAATTTCGCGTAGGCCAGCGCCGCATGAGCCTCGGCCAGATTGTTGTCAAGGCGAAGCGCTGTCTCCGCTTCCGTGATTGCTTTGGGGAAAGCTTCTGTGGGCGCGCTCGCGCCATAGGTGGCGAGCATGTTGTATGAATCGGCCAGCCCTGCGCGAGCCGGTGCATAGTTCGGGTCCAGTTTGAGAGCTTCGGAAAAGAAACCGGAAGCCTCTTTGATAGCATCGGCTGTCCGCTTGTTCCAGGCGTTGCGCCCACGCATGTAAAGAGACTCAGCCTTTCTTCGCTTTTCATCCTCGGCGCTCAATTTCAGACCGATACTGTTGGAGACAGAGGCGACGATATTTTGCACACCTAAAGTGATGTCGGAAAATTTCGTTACCGATCTATCTCCCCAGATAAGTCTGTTGTCTCTTAAATCCACCAGTTCTGTGCTGATGGTCACGTTGTCGCCGTTTTTCGTGACCCGGCCACTCAAGACAGCGCGAACGTTCAGTTGGCGTCCGACCTCCTGCGCTGGCTGCCCCTTGAGGCGAATGACATCATTGAACGGCACAACGCGCAGGCTTGGCGACAACTTTGAAAGGCTGTAGATGAGTTGCTCGGTGATGTCGTCGCCGAGATTAGCACCCGGCTCTGAACTGGCGTCGGTGAAAGGCAGGACTGCGATGGAATCTATCGGGCGAGTCGCACGATAATAAAGGAAAGCGGCCAGCGCGACGACGATTGTCCCGACGACGATGAGCGCAATTTTCTTGTGCTGCTTGATTCCCTTGACGATGTATTCTGCGCTCGACGTGGTTGGCGAAACCAGGGTGGCTGGCGCACCCGACGTGGACGGCGAAATCGTCACCTCTTCGGTGTGAATGGTCGGCTGCTCGCGCGAAAGTCTGTCACGCGAAACTCTGGCGCCGCCGCTGCCGCCGGTGCTGCTGCCCAACAACTGACGTGACAGTGTCTGCCCATGCTCGTCGCTTGTTTCCTCTTCGAGTTCTAACCCACGCTTCAACCTTTTCAAATCAAGGAGCATGTCCTTGATCGTTTGATAGCGTTCTTCTCTATTCTTGCTGAGAGCTTTTTCGACGATGCGTTCTATCTCGATGGGCACGTCCTGCGAGAAGCGCGCGATGGGCTTCGGCTTTTTTTGCAGAATCGAGATGATGACATCGCTCGCGGTTGAGCCGTCAAAGGGCTGGCGACCTGTCAACATCTCATATAGCAGGATGCCCAGACTAAAGATGTCCGAGCGCGCGTCCACATCGGTGCCGCGCGCCTGCTCCGGCGACATGTAGCTGATCGTGCCCATGACCGCGCCGGGATGTGTGTTGACGAAGTCCTGAGTTTCCGCATCGGGGTCGCTATTGGAGAAACCCAGCAGGCGCTTTTCGATGAACTTGGCTAGTCCGAAGTCCAGAACTTTGACGTAGCCATCGGAGCGCAGCATGACGTTTTCCGGCTTGATGTCGCGGTGGATGATGCCTTCGGCGTGCGCCGTCGCCAGAGCCGTCGCCACCTGAATACTGATGTCGAGCGCTTCGCGCAGCGTCATCACGTTATGGTTCAAGTGCTGGCGAAGGGTCTGCCCGTCTATAAATTCCGTGCTGATGAAATGCGAGCCGTCCGCCTGCCCGACCTCGTAAATCGTAATGATGTTCGGATGATTGAGGCTTGAAGTTGCACGCGCTTCCTGCTCGAAGCGTCGCACCCAGTCGTCGCCCCGCGTGACATCTTCATAGAGCAGCTTGAGCGCGACCTTGCGACCCAATCTCACGTCCTGCGCCAGATAGACTTCGCCCATGCCGCCCGAACCGAGGAAGGAGATGATTCTGTACTGATTGATGTTTGTTCCAGCAGTTACGGCCAAGATGCGTGGCCTCCGGCGAAATGCTTACCTGGCGGAGACAAAGAACTCTGAAGTCCAGAGGAAATGACCACTGAGAAAAACTCAGGTCTGTTGCTAACGAGCGCAGCTTATCATCTGAACACTTCGATACGCAATGTTTGCCTGCCAGCGCCCGTTCGTCTTAACATGAATGATTAAGATTCTAAGGCGGAGGGAGCGGAAGCTGGCCGACATCGAAGATGATAATTGAAGAAATCACCGTCACGGCTTTTCAACAACACACGCGCGTGGTCGGGTGCGAGCAGACAGGGCTTGCCATCTGCATTGATCCGGGGGACGAGGCGGAGCGAATCGTCGCTGTACTTGATAAGCACAAACTTGAGTTGCAGGCGATTACGCTGACGCACGCGCACCTTGATCACGTCGGCGGCGTAGCGGCGCTTAAAAGGTTGCGCCCCGGCGCTTCTGTCATCATTCACCCTTTGGATGAGCCTCTGTACATGGCGCTGCCGGAGCAACCCGCCTGGATCGGCATCCCGCGCTCGCGCTGGGCAGATCTCGGCTTCGATTTCGCCATTCCACCGCAGGTTGATAAACACTGGTCGGACGGCGAGCTTTACAGGGTCGGCGAACTGGAGTTCAAGATCATACATTGTCCGGGGCATACGCCCGGACACGTCGTTCTGTTTAATGAAGCGGAGCGAAAGGTCTTCGTCGGTGATTGCCTGTTCGCCGGGTCAATCGGAAGGACGGATTTGCCCGGCGGGTCGAGCGAGCAATTGATGGATGCCTTGCTGAACAAAATTGTGCCGCTCGGCGACGACGTGGAAGTCTATTCGGGACATGGCCCCCAGACCACCATCGGACGCGAGCGGCTGACGAATCCGTTTCTCAGAGCAGTGATGAGTGATGGGTAATAGGTGATAAGAGAAAACCTTTGTTCTTTCTAATCACCTATCACTTATCACCCATCACTTATTCATACTTTTCGGTAGCAGGTTCGCTTTCAGCTTCTCCCACTTCTGTTTCGCTTCTCCGCTGAGGTCGCCCGGCATGGTCTCGACTGGAATATTGTTGTCAGAGCAGAACCTTCGCCACAGCAGAAAACGCGCGTCGTGCTGACCCGTCTCATCCGAAATCTCATTCGCTACTTTTGGTTTTTCTTCGGCCACTATCGCTCTCCCTCACACCTGATAAACTCCCGCGCGCCCTCTTCAGGCGGCTATTGCCCTACAGTGTATCAAGTTTTCCGGCAGGAGTTCAGCCGCCAGCCCGTATGTGAGAAAATTTAAGTGACAAACAAGGGCTTCGTGCGTCAGAATAGCGGGCATTCGCGAGCGAAACCCAGAACGCTTTCTCTTGTCCATCCGAGACGATTCCCTCGCTGCCAGTCGGCTCGGAGTTTCATGTGCCAACTCACTTCCACCCGCGTAACCCGGTCGGCACATCCAAAAATTCTCGTCGGTTCGTATATTAGGTCGGTCACAGGGAAAGAGCCATCGTCAGCCGTCGCAGCCGCCTGTGTTCCTATGTAAGAGCAGGCCGGGCGCGGCTGCTAATCCTCGCATCATCGCTAACAGGCAAAGTTTGTTCAAATTCAACCGCGTGCGACCTGGCTTTCCGGCACGCCACACCCCACAGAGAAAGGATCAGCCATGCAAAAGATTAGAAGGATCGTGACGGCCATTTTCCTGGTTGCTGCTTTCGCCGTCGTCGCCTCTGCACAGAATAGCAACTCGTCATCGCCCATGGAGAGCGCCACGATGCAGAAATCGCTTTATGAGCGGCTCGGCGGTGTTGAGGCGATTTCAGCAGTCACAGATGCGTTTATTGCTAATGTCGTCGCCGATACGCGTATCAACGGAAAATTCGCTAAAAGCGACCCAAAGCGCCTGCGACTTCACCTGATCGAACAATTGTGCGCCGCAACGGGCGGCCCGTGCGAATACACCGGGATGAGCATGACGCAGGCACACAAGAACATGAAGGTGACTGAAGGCGAGTTTGGCGCGCTCGTCGAAGACCTCGTCAAGGCTCTGGATAAATTCAACGTGCCGGAGAAGGAGAAAGGCGAGTTGCTCGGCATTCTGGGGCCGCTCAAGAGCCAGATCGTCGAGGTCAACTCTGCGGACACAGGCACGCCGCTGCCTGCCAACTTCAAACCGGCGAAGCCGCTGTCCGCCAAGCAGATTAAGAACGGGCCGAAAATGAAGACGAAGAAAAAGGGCGGTATGTAAAGAGAGCGTGCCCCACGTCCGAGTCAGCAGAAAATTTTCACGTTCTGCTCGAACTTTTGCGTCTTCAACAAGCGTGTCGAGGCAAGTGGCTGAGGGTGATTGCTGTTCGATGTGGCCAGCAACGAACATTTGGCAGTCGCCCTTTGGCCGCTTGCCTCTTCCGCGCGCCTCTAACGACACCGCCTCGTATTAACAGCCCCCCTAATTCCCTAATCTCTCTTTCGGATGAGGAAAAGACAACCATGAAGAGGATCGTGTTCGTCCTGTTATTTTCAATTCTTTGCCTGACCGCGCTCGTTGCGCCGCAGCGCATAGCAAGTTCGACCGGATTGGCGGCAGCAGGCAACGATCTCCCGGCGGCAGCCGTTCAGATCAGCAACTTTCAATTTGCGCCGAAGGTCTTGAGCGTCAAAGCCGGGACGACCGTCACCTGGACTAACAAGGAAGGCACGCACACGGTGACGGCTGACAATGGAGCATTCGCCTCCGACAACCTCGTAGCGGGCCAATCCTTCAGCTTCAAATTCACGAAACCCGGCACGTATGCCTACCACTGCTCATTTCATGGAAGTAAAGGCGGCGGCGATATGTCGGGCGTTGTCAGGGTCATGAGGTAGATAGAGAAAAGCGGACGATGGACGATAGACGATGGAAAGCTCCTTGTCTTTAATCCGTCGTCTATGGTCTATGGTCTATCGTCAGTTTTAAGCAAAAAGGCGCGCCGAAATGTTCAGCGCGCCCTGCCCCCTGCTTGTTCCCCCTTGAAAAACTTTCCCTGAGAGCGACGACGAGAGCGCCGCTGTAGCTCAATCATCTGTCTCTGCTTAGTTCGGCATGACGACCGTATCGATGACGTGGATCACGCCGTTTGATTGGCGCACATCAGCGATGGTGACGTTCGACGTGTTTCCCTTTTCATCTCTGAGGACGATGCTGTCGCCGCTCATCATCGCCATCAACGTACCGCCGCTGACGGTCTTGAGGCTGGCGGATCCTCCACCCTTCTGGATGAGCTTCATCAGTTTCTTGGCGTCATACTTGCCAGCGACCACGTGATAGGTCAGGATTTTGGTAAGCATCGCTTTGTTTTCCGGCTTGACGAGCATCTCAACCGTTCCGGCTGGCAGCTTATCGAAGGCGGCGTTGGTCGGAGCAAAGACTGTGAACGGTCCTTTGCTTTTCAATGTCGGCACGAGTCCGGCAGCTTTGACGGCAGCGACGAGCGTGGTGTGATCGGCGGAATTGACCGCGTTGTCAACGATGTCTTTGTTACTGAACATCGCTGCGCCGCCAACCATCGGATTCCCATTTTGCGCGAAAGCAGTTGACGCAGCGACGGTGAACGACGCGGCGACCAGCATTAACATAACTAGAGTCTTCTTCATTTTCTTCCTTCTCTTCCTTCCCTGATTCTTAAACCTTGGGGGTTGTTGTCATGAATTACGCACCGTCGCCGCCAAGCGGATTTTCATGAAAGGAATTTTTTAGAGCTTCAGGCGGAAGATTCCGCAGAGATGTGTTGCGGGAGTTACGTGTGTGGAGAAAGATTGCCTGTGCGACGAGGAAGTTTGTCGCCGGGGTTACGACGTTGCGCCCTTGAGATACATTGGGCCAGTCGGCGCGGGAACTCCGTTTGATGGTTCGAGCGTGACGGCGAAGACGGTCGCGCCGCGCGCTTCTTCGGGAAGTTGATCGCGCATCTCGGCGTGACCGGCGGCGTTGGTGTTGAAAACCTGACCGGGCATCGGCGGCTTTCCGTCGGCGATGAACCAGAGTTGGTAAGCCTTGCCTGCGGGCGCAGGCGGCAGGTCATCAGCCATCAACATCGCGCGACCCGTCTTGCGGTCGTAAACAAACTTGGCGCGCGCGCTCGTCGCCATCTCCGTGCCAGCAAGCGACATAATCCGCGCTTCAGGCGAGGAGATTAATTCTCTCGCCTCACGCTCACGAGCAAGAATTTCGCGCTCACGCCTGAGTTCTCCCTGCGCCTGCTCCAACTGATCCGTGACCCGCGCCATCTCCCGCTCCATCCTGCCGTTGCGATTCCAGAGCAGAACGAGCGCAGCCACAAGCGCAACAAAAGCGAGAGACGCGGCAATTCTTCCGACCATCGAAGCCGCGCTCCATGTGCGGCGCGCGGGCCTTTCAAACGGTACAACGTTGGATTCTGTCGCGGACGACCCGGCAGTGCCAGATATAACTTTCCCGTTATCCTTGATAGCGACGCGTGAAGACGGCTTCGCCCCTTCCGCGCGGACGCTTTCGAGGATTCGAGAGCGCAAGTCGGCGGACGGTTCGGCGAGAGGAGCAGCATAAACGAGCGAGGCGGATACGTCCTGCCACGCATTGAGTTCTGCGCGACACTCGGCGCACGTCGCCAGATGACTTTCAAGCTCGCGCGCTTCCGCCGCTTCAAGCGCCTCTAGCGCATGAGCCGCGATCATCTCTTTGTAATCTTCGTGTCCCCTCACAATTCTTTAATCCCTGATGCCAGTTAGTGCGACGTGAGCTTGCCTTCGTTTTTGTTTAAGGCCATAGAACTCTACAGCAAATCCTGAACGCGCTCGCCCAGAAGCTCGCGCAGCTTAATCATCCCGGACCTCATGCGCGTCTTAACAGTACCGAGCGGAGTGTTGAGCCGCTCGGCTATCTCGGATTGCGTCAGCCCCTCAAAGTATGCCAGCAGCAGCGTCCGGCGCTGTTCATCCGGCAATTCTCGAAGCGCCTGGCGCACAATCTCGCCCTGCTCGGATTTGACAGCATCATCCGCTGCATCCGAGATGCTGTCAGGGACGCCGCGGGCTGCCTCTTGCGCCGTGCGTTCGCGTGAACCGAGTGCGCGCAGGCGATCAATGGCGCGACTACGTGCCAGCGTCACCAGCCAGGTAAAGGGACGCCCGCGCGCCTCATCAAAATCAGAAGCCTGACGCCAGACTTGCAGGAAGACTTCCTGCAAAACGTCTTCAGCCTCCTGCTGGCTATGTAATATACGGAGTATGAGGCCAAAAAGGATTAGCCGGTAGCGATCATACAGCGCAGACAGAGCCTGTTCGTCTCCGCCAGCAACGGCACGGAGAACCTCTAAATCACTTGTCTGCGCTTGTTCGGGATGCAAGGTTCGTCGGCAGATTTTTCTATTTCTTCTATTTTGATTGACGACCACATCATACCAAGATTCCTGCCGTCATGCATACATCCGGGGTTTGATTTTGAACTACAGGCGCTCTCTGTCCCGTTAGGGACAGTTGACAATAGCCCGGCGATTTATCGCTGGGAATAGAAAGCAGGACATAAAACTTGAGTCCCCTAGGGACAACCAAATAGAAGTGAACCTTCCTTCAGTCGTCCCTACGGGACTCAATATTTGTTCTCTAACTTTATCCGCAGCGATAAATCGCCGGGCTATTTTCAATCGTCCCTGACGGGACTTTTTCTTACAGCTCCTTAGCAATTCACGTAGTTGCTTTCTTTTTCCCGCCGTCTTCACCTTTGCGATAGGTCGTCCCGAAAATCTTGTCCCAGAATGTCATCGTCACGCCAAAGTTCGTTCCGGGTACTTGGTGGTGAATCTTGTGGTGGGTGCGGAGTTTCCTGTACCAGGCGCTTTTCGGGTTGAAGTGATGATGAATGTGATGGAAGCAATAGTAGAAGATGAATCCGGCCAGCACGCCCGAAGAGAAGCCGGAAACGTAGCGCACCTCAAGCCAGTAGGTGAAGACGTACCAGACGCCCATGTAGACGCTCGTGTTTAAGAACCAGGGCATCCCGATGAGGAGCTTCGGGTCTTCGTGGTGCATGGCATGTCCGGCGTGCGCCAGCGTCCGTCCTTTATGATATATCCAGCGATGGAAGCAATATTCGAGCAGCGTCCAGCCCAGAAGTCCCGCCATAAAGGAGGCTGTCAGCAGATAGGCGTTGCTGCCGAGGGCGGCAACGTCCCAGATTAACAGGAAAATGATTGTCAGCGGGTCTGTGAAGAAACCGATCCAGTAGCTGAACAGAACATTGTTTCTAATAATATCGAGCTTGCGCCCGACATTTCGACCGAACGATTCAGGGGAAAGCTTCAGTGATGCAGACATCTCTTTTTGGGGGCTAACCTCCACGATGGGAGGAGTCTTTAATTATTTTCAGTTAATTCGGCGCGTCTATCATCTGGAAACAGTGCGCCGGAGGATTATTGCCGTTTATCTGAGCGAGGACCACAAGCTCTCAAGACTCGACAGGCTTAAATAAGATCAGGCTGGCTCTACGGATGAGCAGCCGCGCCGTGCGTGCCGGAGATGTATAGCACAGGGCCGACCGGATTGAAAAGGGATGAAGGATGAGGGATGAGGGATGAAGTAAAAGAGTAGAAGCTCTTATTTCATCCCTCATCCCTCATCCCTGTTGTTCTCACGCTACGGTGATCTCTTCGGAGAGATACACGTCCTGAATCGCGTTCAGCAGTTCGACGCCTTCATTCATCGGTCGCTGGAAAGCCTTGCGCCCGGAGATCAGACCCATGCCGCCGCCGCGCTTGTTGATGACGGCGGTGCGAACGGCTTCAGCCATATCGGATGCGCCCTTCGATTCACCGCCCGAGTTAATCAACCCGCAACGCCCCATGTAGCAATTGGCCACCTGATAACGTACCAGATCAATCGGGCTGTCAGAGGTCAATTCGTCATAGACTTTCTTATTCGTCTTGCCGTAAGAGCCTTCGATGTTGAGCGAGTTGTAGCCACCGTTTCGCTCAGGCAATTTCTGTTTAATGATGTCTGCCTGAATCGTCACGCCCAGGTGATTGGCCTGTCCGGTCAAATCAGCCGCCGCGTGCATGTCGCCTTCCTTCGTCTTGAACTTCGGGTTACGCAGGTAGCACCAGAGAATGGTCGCCATGCCCAGTTCATGCGCGAAGGCGAACGCTTCGCTGACCTCTGTAATCTGCCGCGTCGATTCGTCAGAGCCGAAATAGATAGTCGCGCCAACCGCCACCGCTCCCATGTCGCGCGCCTGCTCTACATTTCCGAAGAGAACCTGATCGAACTTGTTCGGGTAAGTCAACAGCTCGTTATGGTTGATCTTGACGATGAAAGGAATCTTGTGCGCGTAGCGACGGGCGACGATGCCGAGTACGCCGAAGGTCGAGGCGACGGCGTTGCAGCCGCCTTCGATGGCGAGCTTGACGATATTGTCGGGGTCGAAATATTGCGGGTTGGGCGCAAAACTCGCTCCCGCCGAATGCTCTATGCCCTGGTCAACTGGCAGGATTGAGAGATAGCCCGTGCCCGCGAGCCGCCCGTTGTCATAGAGCGTTTGCAGCGAGCGCAGGACTGAAGGACTGCGGTCGCTTAGCGACCAGACGCGATCAACGAAGTCCGCGCCCGGCAACTGGATTTGATCTTTGGAAATCGTGCTCGTCGTGTGGTCGAGCAACGCGCGCGCGTCTGCCCCCAACATTTCTTCGATCTTATCGAGCGATGCGCTGGCGCGTTTGAGTTCAGTAGCCATCTGACGAATCCTCCTGAGATGCAAACCTTACAGTTAAATTGTCTCACTGAAATAGGAATAATCAAGGCACGTATTATAGCATAGCTCCAGCTAACGAACTGAACGCCACCTGAGAATCTCAGACGCTCAAAGCCGACTCATTTCCATAAAAGCGCGCCTGCAATAAACGTGGCAAAACCCGGCTCTGAAACTCTCTTTTCCCCGCTTGCATAAATTCCCGTCTTTAGCTTAGAATCTCCGGTCGCTCACGCTCTGGTGGCTTTACCGACAACGCCGCTTCACCCTTAAACCAATTCTCCAAGCCAGATCGCCCCAGACTAAAATCCCTACGATCCGGCGAAAGGTTAAAGACATGAAGTTCCCTCGTTCCCTTCTCTTCATCCCCCTGTTTGTGCTCTGCCTGATTGCTTCGGCTGCTTCTCCCGCGCTGGCCGGAGAAAACTGGAAGCCCGTCGACCCGGCTGAACTGGCGCTGACAGCTCCCACCGTCGAAAAAGAAGCCGACGCGGAAGCCATCTTCTGGGAAGTGCGCGTAGACGATAGCCAGCAATATGAGCTATCGCTGAAGAACTACGTCCGCATCAAAGTTTTCAACGAGCGGGGCCGTGAATCGCAGAGCAAGGTTGATCTGCCTTATCTTGGCTTCAACAAAATCCAGGACATTGCGGCGCGCGTCATCAAGCCCGATGGCACGATTATCGAGTTGAAGAAAGAAGATGTCTTCGAGCGCACCATCGTCAAGCTGAGCGGTTTGAAGCTCAAAGCCAAATCGTTTGCGCTGCCGGGCGTGGAGCCGGGCGCGATTATCGAATATCGCTGGCGCGAAGTTCAGCCGAATGGTAGCGCCAACCGGCTGCGGCTCCAGTTTCAACGCGAAATCCCTGTTCAAACCGTCACTTACTATCTCAAGCCCTACGTCGGAATGCAGTATCGCCCTTTTAACATGGGTGAAGCGCGATTCGTCAAAGATAAGGACGACTTCCACAAATTGACCATGACGAACGTTCCGGCCTTCCGCGAAGAGTCGAAGATGCCGCCCGAAAACAGCGTCCGCTCGTGGGTTTTCCTTTACTACTCTGACGGCGACAAAATAGACCATGACAAATACTGGAAGAACCTCGGCAAACTAATTTACGAAGCGACCAAGGAGGAGATGAAGGCAGGCGACGAGGTGAAGGCGGCGGTCACAGGCATCATCGGCGACGCGACAACTCCCGAAGCAAAGCTCCAGCGCATCTACGATTTCTGCCGCACCAAAATCAAGAACGTCAGCGACGACGCCAATGGGATGACGGAAGAAGAGAGAAGCAAATTCAAAGGGAACAAGACACCCGCCGAGACGCTCAAGCGAGGGATGGGCACGGGCATAAACATAGACCTGCTCTTTGCCGCGCTCGCCAAAGCCGCCGGATTCGACGCGCGCATCGCTCTGTCCGGCAACCGCGATGACCTCTTCTTTACGCGCGACCTCGCCAACGCCTCTTTTCTCGGCTCGTCCTTCATCGCCGTGCGCGTTGGCGAAGAATGGCGCTTTTTCAACCCGGCGGAAATGTACACGCCCTTTGGCATGTTGGGCTGGGTTGAGGAAGGACAGGAAGCGCTCGTCACAGACTCGAAAGAGCCTGTCTGGGTGAACACGACGGTCGCCGCGCCGGAGAAGTCGCACGAGAAGCGCACCGGCAAGTTTCGTCTGCTTGAGGACGGCACGCTCGAAGGCGACGTGCGTATCGAATACACGGGGCATCTGGCTGCCGAGAAGAAAGAGTATAATGACGACGATTCGGCCAGCCAGCGCGAGGAGACTCTGCGCGATAAGCTCAAGGCGCAGATGAGCACGGCGGAGCTTTCCGAAATTAAGATAGAGAACATCACAGACCCTGTGAAGCCGTTCATCTATTCTTTCCATGTGCGCGTTCCGGGCTACGCGCAGCGCACGGGCAAGCGCCTGTTCCTGCAACCGGCTTTCTTCCAGCATGGGGTCAGCCCGCTCTTCCAGACGAGCAGCCGAAGGCACGCCGTTTACTTTCACTATCCCTGGTCGGAGGAAGACGAAGTCACCATTGACTTGCCAGCCGGATTTACTCTCGACAACCCGGACTCGCCTGCGCCGTTTGGCTCCGGCAACCTGAGCGTCTATGACGTGAAGGTTTTCGCCACGAAGGATCAGCGCACACTAATCTACAAGCGCAACTTCTTCTTCGGCGCAGGAAGCAATGGCATTGACCGCCTGTTTTATGACGCTAACAACTATAGCCAGATAAAAACGTACTTCGACACGCTTCATAAGCGGGACAACCACACGATCACGCTCAAACAGGCCGCGACAACTGCCACGAACTAACGATTGCGGAATGCGGATTTCGGATTGCGGATTGAAAAGCAAGAGGCTTCTGCTTCTTCTTAAATCCGCATTCCGCATCCCGCAATCCGCAATCAAAAGGGGTTTATAAAAAGATGTTTCATCGCCTACTCGGATTCTTCGTCCTCATACTCTTGTCCGCTTCAACCGCTTTCGCAGGCGATGAAGCGCCCGTATGGTTGCAGCAGGCTGCGGCCCAAAAAGTTCCCGCGTATGACAAGGCTGTCCCTGCCGTCGTCCTGCTTGACGAGTCAATCGTCACGGTCGGTGAAGACGGGCGCATCACGACGACCTCGACCTATGCCGTTCGCATCCTCAAGCGCGAAGGGCGCGGGGAAGCCGTCGCGCGTGAGTTCTACGTGACGGATACGGGCAAGGTGCGAGAGATGAAAGCGTGGCTGATTCGTCCGGGCGGCGATGTCAAACGCTACGGCAAAGAGCAGACGCTCGACATAGCATCGGCCAATAACGATGTCTACGACGAGAGCCGCTACAAGGTCATTGACGCCTCGAACGAGGCCGACGCCGGGATGATTTTCGGCTATCAGACCGTCACGGAGAGCCGCTCGTACTTCAGTCAATCGCTCTGGTATTTTCAGGGGAATTTGCCCGTCGTTCAATCGCGCTACCAACTACAGCTTCCCGCAGGCTGGACGGCTTCGAGCGTCACTTTCAACCACGCGAAGATTGACGCGACCGCCAGCGGCTCGACCTACACGTGGGAGCTACGCGACCTGCCTTTCATCGAAGACGAGCCGTCCGATCCTTCCGTCAGCAATCTCGCGCCGCGCGTGGCGATCAACTACAGCCCGCCCGCAAGCTCGCAAGCGCCGGGAGCGAAGACGTTCGCTAACTGGTCTGAGGTCTCGCGCTGGTATTCGGAGTTGAGCGATCCGCAGGTAACGCTTGACGATAAGCTCGCAGGTAAAGCGCGCGAGTTGACGGCTAACGCCAGGACGGAGCTTGAGCGTATTCAAATCATCGGGCGCTACGTACAGAACTTGCAGTACATCTCCATTCAGATCGGAGTAGGGCGCTATCGCCCGCACTCTGCGACGGAAGTCTTCGCCAAATCATACGGCGACTGCAAAGACAAAGCGAACCTGATGCGCGCCATGCTCAAGGCCGTCAAGATCGAGGCTTATCCGGTCCTCATCTTCTCAGGCGACCCGACCTACGTCCGTGAAGATTGGGCCAGCCCGCGCCAGTTCAATCACTGCATCATCGCCATCAAGGTCGGCACTGAGACGAAATCGCCGACCGTCATCGAGCACGCTGCGCTTGGCCGCCTCCTGATTTTCGATGCGACGGACGACAACACGCCCGTCGGCGATTTACCCAATCACGAGCAGGGCAGCTTCGCGCTCGTCGCCGCCGGAGACGCGGGCGCGCTTCTGCGTATGCCGAGCACGCCTCCGGAATCCAACCGGCTGGAGCGTAAGGCGGAAGTGAATCTGGCCGCCGATGGCTCAATCAACGCGACCATTTCCGAGAGATCAATCGGGCAGTCTGCCGTTTTGGAGCGCGGCATGTTTCGTCGCCTTTCGCGCCCTGACTACACGAAAGTCATCGAAAGGTGGATTACGCAGGGAGCGTCGGGCGCGAAAGTCTCAAAGGTTGATCCATTGGATAATCACGCGGACGGCAACTTTGCCCTCGACGTTGAATTCACCGCCGGGTCTTACGCGCAACTGATGCAGGATCGCCTGCTCGTCTTCAAGCCTGCCATCGTCTCGCGCCTCGACTGGCTCTGGCTGACCGGAGCATCGCGCAAGAACCCCGTCGTGCTGGATTCTCACGCCTACACGGAGACGGTGCGCGTCAAACTCCCGGAAGGTTTCAACGTGGACGAGATGCCCGACCCCGTGAAGCTCGAAGCTTCTTTTGGCAACTACGCCTCGACCTATGAAGTCAAAGACGGCCACCTCGTCTTCACACGCACGCTCGTCCAGCGCGCCGCAACCATCCCGGCAGACCAATACGCAAAGGTCCGCACCTTCTTCGAGCGCATCCGCGCGGCGGAAGAATCTCCGGTTGTGCTGGCTAGAAAATAGATGGCGATAAGTGATAGGTGATAGGTGATAGGAAACTGCTTTCGCTTATCACCTATCACCTATCACTTTGAATCGTCAGTTGTCTAAACGCTTCACGCAGGCGAAGGGCGACTGAGCCGACGGCGACGCTGTAGCGGTGAAAATCAAAGGTCGTCACGATGCCGACGCCGTGCCCTGCGGAGGTGAGAAAAATTTCATCCGCATTCCCCAGATCAGATAATTCATAGACGCCTTCGACAAGCGGGATGGAGAGAGCGCTGGCAAGCTCTATGATGCAGGTGCGTGTTGTGCCTGCGAGCGCACCCGTCGTGAGAGCGGGGGTGTGCAAAGTGCCGTCGATCACCCAGAAGATATTTGCCATCGTGGTGGAGACAATCTCGCCGCGCTCGTTTAAGGTCACGGCTTCGTCGAAATCGCGCGCGCGCGCCTCTTCCCAGGCGAGAATGTGTTCCAGATAATTGATGCTCTTGATTCCAACGAGGGGCGAAAGCGTGTTAACGCGGTAGGGCGAGATGGTGAGCGCGAGTCCGTCTTCGGACGGGGCGCGAGCATCCCCCGTCATTATCAGCAGATCGGTCTTGCGATCACTGGGAGCTTTCACTTTCCAGACGCCGCGCTCCGCCGTAGCCAGCACGGTCACGCGCGCCCGGCCTTCCTTCACCTTGTTCGCTTCAATCAGGCGCGCAAGCATTCCACTGACACTCGCTTCATCAAACTCGATGTGGCCCACACTCGCACGCGCAGCATGTTCCACGAGACGCGCCCAATGCTCAGCCCATAGAAGCGGCTGGTGATTATGGACGGCGAGCGTCGTGAAGACGCCGCGCCCGTAGAGCGAGACAGCCTCGACGCGCTCTTTCGTCGTGCCCAGCAGGTGATCGTTATGGATGAAGCGCGGGTGCATCAAGAATAAGGATGAAGGATGAGGGATGAGGGATGAAAGGGTTGAGTAAAGAAGTCAATTGAATCAATCATTCAATCCGGCTTTTACTTCATCCCTCATCCCTCCGCCCTCATCCCTGCTCTTCAGTAATCGTCTTTTCCGGTCAATTCCTTTTCCATCCGGTCGGCGACCAGAATCACGCTTTTAATCGCGAGTCGCAGTGATTCGGCGTCACTATCGGCGGCGATCTGCACGGCGAACATCGTCAGATATTTACCCGAAGATTCCTGCACGTCTACCCGCCACGCGCCGAATTTGACGGAATTATTTTCACGCAGCAGACGGTTGGCGATTGCCGCGGAGAGCGGCCCGGCTGAGTAGAAAGCCGGAGACCAGACCTCCCTGATTTCAAGTGAAGAATATTTTTCGGTGTTCGAGTTAACGTAAGCAAGCTGGCTTCTGTAGGTAGTCTTCCCGTTGACCACCTTCTCTATCTGATCGTTTTCGATTGTCAGTCTGTAGTCGTTGTCTTCCGTCAATTCATACTTATAGCCGATCTCCTCAAGCGCAGCCTTGACGCGCGGATCGGGCGGCGTCTTCCTCGGAGCGTTGCCGAGCTGCGCGGAAGCGACCTGCGCGCACAGGAAGAGACCGAACAAAATTAATATTGCTCGCTTCATCGAGATATTCCTTAACATCTTTTTACGCCGCAGTCACCACTTCCGCGTGGAGCTTCGACGCCAACGAGGTGCGCCAGGCGGCTTCGAGTTCGGCGACGGGGAGATGGATTACCTCTGCGCCGTCAGCTTTGATGCTCAAATGTTCACCACCCGTGCGCCCTAAGATTGTGAACGGGCAATTCATGCGTGCGGCAATCTCTGTTATTTGATCGAGCGCGTCTTCACCGAAGCTGACGATGATGCGCGAGGGCGACTCGCTGAAAAGCTGCGTTCGGAGGGGAAGCGTTCCGCCTTTGAGGTCAACTTCCGCGCCAACGGCTTCACGGTTGAGCGATGAAAAGCAGCATTCGGCCAGAGCTACGGCCAGCCCGCCGTCCGAACAATCATGCGCCGAACGAAGTAAGCCGCTTTCAGCCGCTCGCAGGCAAGTCTCCTGGACGCTCTTTTCAAGCTCAAGATCGAGCGCGGGCACAAGGCCCTCACGAACCATCTCATCGGTCGTCCGGCCTTCGATAGTCGCCGCATACTCGCTGATAGAAAGATCGTCGTTGGTCACGCCCAGTAGCGCGATCACATCACCCGTAGCCTTGAAGCCGTGCTGCACGACGCGGCGCACATCTTCGATGAGTCCGACCATGCCGATGACGGGCGTCGGCAGGATACCGCGCCCTTCCGTCTCGTTATAGAAAGAGACATTGCCGGAGACGACGGGAGTATTGAATGCCCTGCACGCTTCACTCATGCCGTCTATCACCTCCGAGAAAGACCACATGACTTCGGGGCGTTCGGGAGAAGCGAAGTTGAGGCAATTGGTGATGGCAATGGGACGCGCTCCCGTGCAGACGACGTTGCGCGCCGCTTCGGCGACGATAAGACGCGCGCCCGCGCGCGGGTTGGCGGCGCAGTATCGCCCGTTGCCATCGAGACACATCGCCAGCGCGCGCCGCGTCTCCTTGATTCGCACAACCGCCGCGTCCGCACCCGGCATAACCGCCGTGTTCGTCCTCACCATGTGATCGTACTGACGATAGACCCACTCCTTCGACGCGATGTTCGGCGCAGCGACGAGACGAAGTAAAGAATCGTTGTAGGACAGACATTCCTGTCTGTCTTGAGCGCCGACAGGCGCGAACACCTGATTGCTCACCTGATCGTTTACCTGATTACTCGCTTGATTGTTCAAGCTCTGTTCGCGCTCCGCGCTCATGACAGGCAGGAATGCCTGTCCTACATCAGGTCCTACAGCAGGTTTCATCTCGCGTTCGTAGAGTGGGGCTTCGTCCGTGAGCGCGCTGACGGGGATGTTGGCCACCGTTTCATTGTTGTGAATCACGCGCATGTGGCTGCCTTCGCGGACGCGCCCGATGACGACCGCATCCAAATCCCACTTGCGGAAGATGTCCACGACCTCGCGCTCGCGCCCTCTGTGCGCGACGATCAACATACGTTCCTGCGATTCTGACAACAGCATCTCGTAGGCGGTCATGCCCTCTTCGCGCTGTGGAACGAGAGAGAGATCAAGCTCAATGCCTGTTCCGGCTCGCGCCGCCATCTCGCACGAAGATGAAGTCAGCCCCGCCGCGCCCATGTCCTGAATGCCTGCGACCGCGCCGCTCCGCATCGCTTCGAGGCAGGCTTCGAGCAGCAGCTTTTCCAGAAAGGGGTCGCCCACCTGCACGGTCGGGCGTTTCTCCAGAGCCTCTTCGTCAAACTCTGCGGAAGCCATCGTCGCGCCGTGAATGCCATCGCGCCCCGTCTTTGCGCCGACATACAGCACTGGATTGCCTATCCCTGTCGCCTTGCCGAAAAAGATTTGATCGCGGCGGACAAGGCCAAGCGCGAAAGCGTTGACGAGTGGATTTAAGGCATAAGCATCGTCAAACGCGACTTCACCGCCGACGGTCGCCACGCCAAACGCATTACCATAATGTGCAATGCCAGCGACGACACCCGCCAGCAACCGACGGTTTCGTCTTCCGTGCTTTTCATCTTCGAGCCTGCCGAAGCGTAAACTATTCATCGCAGCCAGCGGGCGTGCGCCCATCGTGAAGATGTCGCGCAAAATTCCGCCGACACCCGTCGCCGCGCCCTGAAACGGCTCGATGAACGAAGGATGATTGTGCGATTCGACCTTGAAGGCGGCGCACCAGCCATCGCCTAAGTCAACGACGCCCGCGTTCTCTCCCGGCGGAACAATGACGCGCTCGCCCGTCGTCGGCAATCTCTTCAAATGGACGCGCGAGGATTTATAGGAGCAGTGCTCGGACCACATCACGGAGAAGATGCCAAGCTCTGCGAATGTCGGCTCACGGCCCAGCAACTCTTTAATGCGCGCGAATTCTTCGTCTGTCAGGTTGTGTGCGGAGATTACTTCAGGAGTGATCATAAGAACAGTGACAAGTTAAGAGTGACAAGTTAAGAGTAAGAGATATTAACTCGTCACTCGTCACTTGTCACTTAGCCACTGTTTCAATGGCGTTGCGAAGTTCTGCTGGCTTGATGCGCCCCATGTGCTTGAAGATGACTTGTCCCTGCGCGTCGTAGAGGTAGGTCGCGGGCAAGCCACCGCCCCATTCGGCATCAACCCACTTGATGGCCGGTTCGGGGTCGGGGACGTTCAAAAGATAGGCGGGCATCGTGGAGCGCATTTGTCTGAGAAATTGGGGCACACCGGTTTTAACTTCCGCCGGGTCGTCGAGTGAGACGGTGACGAACTCAAGGCCGCGCGCTTTGTAGTCCTTGTTTATCTGAACGAGGTCTGGAAACTCTTCGCGGCAGGGGTCGCACCACGTCGCCCAGAAGTTGACGAGCAGCGGGCGAGATTGTTGACCACCGCGCTGCAAGAGTTTCTTTAATCCTTCCAGGTTGATCTCGCGCACTACGGGCGCACGCACGCCCGTGTTCGCCTTGCGTTTCTGCGATACCTGAGCGGCAGCGGCGCGTGTCGGATTCACGCGCCGCGCCGCGACGGGCAGAAAAGTAAAGGTAAGCGCGACGAGGAAAAGCGCGAGGAAAATGTTTCGTCTCATTATTGCTGTTGAACTACCCGCGTTTGATGGAGCAACCAAAGGCCGCAGCTTCTGTCTTGACGACGGGCTTGCCCGCGAGCGTCGCATCAATCGCGTCGCGCAAGTCGTTTGATTGAACCTGCGACATGTCTCTATGGTTATCAATGCGACCGTGATAGACGAGCTTGTTGCTGGCGTCAAGGAAGTAAACTTCGGGCGTGCGCTCAGCGCCGAGCATGTCCGCGATCTTGTTGCCGTTGTCTTTCAGGATGATGAAGGAGAATTTCTCGTTGGCGATCTGCTCCTTCATGTAGTCTATGGACTCGGTCGCGTTGGAGTTGATGCCGACGACATTGACGCCGCGCGCCTTGTAATCCTGCGCGAGCTTCTCAATGCGCTCCGCATAGGCTTTGACCACAGGGCACTGCGCCGAGATGAAAATAAGCGCCGTACCGTTCTTGCCTCTGACCGACGTGAGCGACTGATCTTTGCCATTTACATCCGGCAGCTTGAAATCCGCGACGGGCTGGCCGATGGCGATACCGCTTGATTTTTCGTTAAGAGCGCCGAAAGCAACGGCGGCAATGGCGAGAACAAGAGCGAGGGAGAGAGCGAATCTGTAGTTCTTCATTTTCTTAAGACTCCTTTCGGGTGTAACGGAAGAATAAGAGAGTAACAAAGTTAAGTCCAAAGTCCAAAGTCCGGGGTTCTAAAGTCAAAACGAAAGAAATCAGGAATTAGTTCTGCGACTTTGGGCTTCAGACTTTGGACTTTGGACTCTTTTGAGCGTGAACTGCCAGAGCATGCGGTTCTCCTCTTCATCGAAGAGTTGACGCCCGGCGGTGACGCGCCAGAATCCCATGTGCTGCCAGCGTCCTACTCCAAGCTTATTAAAAAGCGGCACGGCGTGCTTGCTTTCGATTGCCGCGAGCAGGGCGCGATTTCCAGGATTCAAATATTGATCGCCGCGTCGCCCGTTGCCCGTGTAATAGATCGTGTCAGGAGATTCGGCCACGCGGTCCGGGTAACAGGGATTGATGCGCCCGAAGTCCGTCAGCAGAGAGATGAGCTGTCCGTTGCGTTGATAGACGCCGTTGCGTATGCGGTGCGTGCGATTGACTTCGGCCCACGAGAGAATCTCGTTGGACTGTGGCTCTGGCTGCGGTCGCGCGGGCGAGGTTTCAGTGTCACCTTTGCGTTCGCGCCGTCTCCCTCGTGTTGAATCGTGAACAGCTTTCATCCCTGCTTGAACCTTCTGTTTGGGAGTTATCTGTCAAGTAGTGGTTCAAGTTCAAATCGAATGTGCGCGAGATGAGATTCACCACAGAGACACAGAGGGGGCACAGAGAAAGGCAATCTCAAATTAGGAACCCGGAATCTCAAATCTCCGTGCATCCTCCGTGTTCTCTGTGTCTCTGTGGTGAATACCAACTTCCCCGACACTCTTTTCAAATTAAACCATTGCCACCTGTCAATATTTACTGACAAACAATCGCCGGGAGATTCTTATCAACAACGAACGAAATGGAATTCGAGACGAGTGGGTCTATCCACAAAAAGCCGCGTGAGTGCCAGCGCTCGCGCAAATCTCCACCGAGTTTTTTGGATTCGTACCACGTCGAGGTCGTCACACTCAGGACATGCTCGCCTGCCGGTATCGAGACATTGTAAAGTCCCTTGCCATCGCGTGCCACAGGCAGAGAGATGATTTGCCGGGTCTCGTATGAAGCTCCGGGAGAGAGTGTGATGAAGACGCTGCCCGGACTCGAACCCGCGATCTTTTCCGGCTGCTCGTCAAAATACCGCGAGTGCGTGGTGCGTAGCTCATTCCTGCGCGCCGCCGCTTCTTCCCCGCTGTGGCTAACGAATATCTGGTAAAAGAGCCGGTTGCCTTTATAGAGAATCAGCTTCCGGCTTCCGCTATTCGTGTACTTCAACTGCAAGGTCAGTTGCAGTGCACCGACGCTCGCGTTCACAGCGCAATAACGCTGACTCGCAATGCTCGTCGTCAGTTGCAGATTATTCTCCTGCCCGAAGACCGTCGCGCAGTTAAATAACAGCAACACCACAGGCGCAAACAATCGTCTCATCGCTTTAGCCCTTGATGACTATTTTAGCTTTGCCCGAAAGTCAGGAATTGATTATCTCTGAGAGTTGATACTGCTCCTCTTCCGTCAAAAACGTGAAGCAGACGCTGAAGCCCAACCCCGGATGATGAAAAACGACTGAGCCGCGAAGCGGCAGCCATTCGCCGGAAGGCAGCTTGATTTCAAGGCCGATGACCTCGCCAACCTCTGCCCCGCCAAGCGTGTCCAGATAGCAACCACCCAGACTGAGATCGCTGATGCGCGCCGGATGGCGGCCAGAGCCACCTTCCCAGCGAACCTCAAGCGTAATCTCTTTTCGCTTCTCTTCTCTACGCTCTTCCGTCATAGCTTGTAATGATAGTTTTCGTTTGAGAAAACTTTGAGAAACTCTGGCTAAAAAGCTGGCACGGTCGCAGCCAGAGTGGCCGCCAGCGAGCGGAAGATGTCGCGCCCGTCTGAGGAGCCAAGCAAATCTTCGCAGGCACGCTCAGGATGCGGCATCAACCCTAAGACGTTTCGCTCGCGGTTGCAGATTCCGGCGATATTATCGCGCGAGCCGTTCGGGTTGGCGGCTTCTGTAATCTCTCCGCCTTCGTCGCAGTAGCGAAAGACGATGCGGTCTTCGCTTTCCAGTGCTTCCAGTGTTGAATCGTCACAGACGTAGTTGCCTTCGGCGTGCGCGATGGGGATGCGAAGCACGCTTCCCGCCTTCAATTGGTTGGTGAAAGGCGTCTCGGTGGTTTCGGCGCGCACCGTGACGTGTTCGCAGATGAAATGCAAATCGCGGTTGCGAATCAACGCGCCCGGCAGGAGTCCGGCCTCGCAGAGAATCTGAAAGCCATTGCAGATGCCCAGCACCAGACGACCGCTGGCCGCAAACTCTTTGACCGAACTCATCACAGGCGAGAAGCGCGCGAGCGCCCCGGCGCGCAGGTAATCTCCGTAGGAGAAGCCGCCCGGAATAATCACCGCATCGTAGGAACTCAAATCCGTGTCACGATGCCAGATGAAATCAACGGGCTGGCCGACGTGCTTCGAGATCACGTGATAGGCATCGTGATCGCAGTTTGAGCCGGGGAAAACTATGACGCCGAATTTCACCTATTCCATCTCCGCTCGGAAAAAGTTATTGCGGGATAAACTTTATCATGCGTCGCCGAAGCGCCGCCACTCGCCGGGCTTTGATGTGTGCGCCAGGCGGAGCCTTCAGACTAGAACGAAATGCTATAACTCGCGCCGGGATTGCGCCCGCGCTCGAAGATGACGCCGAATTGATGCCGCCCGCGTGTGTAGTTGAGCAGCGGATGGACGCGCACGCCGTCAAAGAGAATGGTCGAACTCCAACGCTCTGCCAGGTTGATGTTCAAGCCGCCGATTACTCGAAGGCGATCTTCAAACGTGCCGTATGCGACACCAGCGTAAGGTGCAATCGGCAGACCTGTAGCTTGTTTCAGATTCTTACTGAAAGTCGCGTAGAACGATTGACCCGAAGGAGTCCCGATGCGGTCTGAACTCGTGCCGAGAATTAATGCGGGGCGCTTGTGCGTTTCTGTCATGGCGACCACGTTCGCCAGCGGGCTGACCTTTTCCGCTAAAGGGTTATATTCAACTCCCACTGTCAAGCGTGGGTGGAATCTATAGGTCAGCGTGTTGCGCCACTTCGCACGCTTTATCTGATTCGAGATGACGCGCACGCCATACGTCCATTTATCTGTGTCTTCTGTTTCTGTCCCGCTCACGGCGCGACCCTCGCCCGGTCAAAGCGGTCAACTCGGAACGCTTGCCGCTTCGCTTGATTTTTCTTTAGCGGAAGCGGTTTGCTTTTCCTCTTTCTTTCGCTCAACTGCTGCCGCCTTTTCGGCTGTCGCGAGCATCGCATCAATCTGCTTTTTGAGGTTGGCTTGATTGACGACGCCGGAGATGACCTGAGCAATGCGCCCGTCCCTACCGATGATAACCGTTCCGGGCAAGGCCGCTCCCAGACCGAAGCGCATCATATCGGCTGTGGTTGCGCCCATCCAGATAGGAAAGTTGATACGGGTTTCTTTAACGAACTGTAAAACTTTGGCGCGGTCTTCTGCTTCATCAGTCGAAGCGCCGATGACTTGTATGCCGAGCGCAGCATATTCGTTTTGAATCGCCGCCAGATCGGGCATTTCTTTGCGGCAGGGCACGCAGTAAGTCGCCCAAAAGTTCAGGACGACGATGCGACCTTTGAGCGCACTCAAACGCTGCTCCGTGCCGAACGGGTCTTTAAGAGCCAAATCAATCTCTTGTCCTAAAACATTGGCGGCTTCTCTCTCCGCTATACTCGCGGCAATGACTTCGAGCGTGTCAACGCGGATTGCGCTCGATTCTTTCTTCTGATGCACCGAGCCAGTGACAGCGACGCGCTGGCCCACGTACTCAAGCCAGTTCTTACCTTTCAGGCGAAACTTGCCCTGCTCTAGTTGATAGAGCGTGAACTTATCATTTTCGCGCACGGCAATCAGCGTCGGGTCGCCGCTTTCGACGCAGGACTTTGCTTTCAACAAATCTTCCGCCGTGCCGAACTCAACCTTTGTGCGGTCAGTTTCCGCCCAACAATCGGCGCAGCATACGACCTGCCCTTCCAGCTTGACTGTTTTCTGTGCCAGCGCGGGCAAAGCTGCACTTAATAAAAGAAGCAGACCTATCGATACGCGTTTCATCAATCATTCTCCATGATGCTTATAAAGTTGCACGCGGGCGCTACTTCCCGTTCGGGAAGTGGCGCTCTATCAGCTAAGCAGGTAATTGGAGAATGATTAAATTCGCAGCACTCGCAACCGCTCGAAAGGCGGGTCGGTGGATGAATGGTCGGATGAGTCGAGCAGGCGCACGCCAACGTTGACTGGCGACTGGATGAATCCTGCTGGCGTAACAGCAACAGCATTGGCGGTTAGTAATGAAAGACGATTTCTTAAAGCGGCCTTCGGCGCTTCCACAATCGGGCAGGAGTCCGACGCGGGGTCGTCTTCTGTGCCTAAACACAGCACAGAAGAGCGGTCATTTCCCGTTTCTTCCGCTTGCTCCGTGCAAAGCGAGACGCACGCCACGAACGCCCAGAGAAAACAGAAGGGCAAGAGCGCAGCAACGGTTCGTTTGAATGGAAAACGCGGCATGAACATCTTCATTTCACGCTTCAATCTCTACACGATAGTCTTCGATAACCGGGTTCGACAAGACCTCGCGCGCCATGCGTGTCGCAGCCTCGCGCGCCGTGTCAGAATCGAGAGCGCCGTCGAGCGCGATCTCGAAATATTTTCCCTGACGCACGTCCGCAATGCCGTCGAAGCCTAGCAGCTCAACGGAATGCTGGATGGCTTTGCCCTGCGGGTCGAGGACGCCTGATTTTAGTGTGACGTAAACTTTAGCTTTCATAGCAATTATCTTATCACTTGTCGCCGTCCTCAAACACTCGCTTGAAGACGACATCAACGTTCCTGAGATATGTGTCCAAAGAGAAGGCGCTCTTGATTTGCTCGACCGATAAATGTTTGAGAATGTCCGCATCTGCTGAGATGAGCGCTTGAAAATCGCCACCTTCGTCCCAGACCTTCATCGCATTGCGCTGCACCCATTCGTAAGCCTGCTCGCGCGAGACTCCGCTTTGCGTGAGCGCGAGCAGAAGTTGTCCGCTGAAGACCAGCCCGCGTGTCGCGTTCAAATTTTCCAGCATACGTTCGGGATAGACGACGAGGCCGTCAAAGAGCGATGTCGTTTTGGCGAGCATGTAATCGAGCGTGGCGGAGGAGTCCGGCAGGACGATGCGCTCGGCGGACGAGTGCGAGATGTCGCGTTCGTGCCAGAGCGCGACGTTCTCAAGACCGACGATTGAGTTGGCGCGAACTGTGCGCGCCATGCCGCAGATGCGCTCCGACAAGATGGGATTACGCTTATGCGGCATCGCGCTCGACCCCTTTTGCCCGGCGCGAAAACGCTCCTGCGCTTCTCTTACTTCCGTTCGCTGCCAGTGGCGAACCTGAAGCGCAAATTTATCGAGCGACGAAGCGATGATGGCGAGCGTGCAAAGATATTCAGCATAGCGGTCACGCTGGATGATTTGCGTTGAGACGAGCGCGGGCTTGAGTCCCAAGCGCTGGCAGACTTTTTCTTCGACGACGGGATCGAGATGTGCGAACGCGCCGACTGCTCCGCTGATTTTGCCGACGGCGACTCTTTCACGCGCCGCAGAAAGCCGCGCGCGGTTGCGCCGCATCTCGTCGTACCAGAGCGCGAACGTCATGCCGAAGGATGTCGGCTCAGCATGAATGCCGTGCGTGCGCCCGATCTGCGGCGTCTGCTTGAACTCGAAGGCGCGACGCTTCAGGACTTCAAGCAAGGATTCGATTTTCTGAAGCAACAGGTCGCAAGAATCACGCAGCAGCAGCGCGTTGGCTGTGTCCACCACATCTGAGGACGTGAGGCCGTAATGAACGAAGCGCGCGGCCTCGCCGATTTCCTCCGCCAGATTCGTGGTGAAGGCGATCACGTCGTGATCGGTCGTCTTCTCAATCTCATTAATGCGCTCGACCGTAAAGGCGGCGCGCTTGGTTATCTCTTCGAGCGCCTCGCGCGGAATCACTCCCATCTCCGCGTGAACCTCGCAGACGGCCAACTCGACCTCAAGCCACTTCTGAAATTTATTTTGCTCCGACCAGAGCGCGCCCATTTCGGGCAGTGTGTAACGAGTAATCATGGTGATAGATGATAGATGATAGATGAGAGGAGAAAGGCTTTTACTTATTACCCATCACCTATCACCCATCACTATTTCAGTGCATCCGAATTAACAAAGTATCTCGCCAGCAGCCAGCGGCGATCGCGCTCGACGAGCGTGAAGGTCTCCATGCCGTCGGCGCGCTCAAAAGAGGTTTTGTAAGCGATGACGAAGGAATGACCGCTCGTCGTGTCCTGCTCGGTGGCCGAATGAAAAGAACGGCTTCTGACGTTGCCGAGCTTAACCTTCAACGTCTTGAAGGTTTCATTAGATTGTTCGAGCGTGGCTGCCTGCCGCCATTCTTCCGCCGCCTCCGTGTAAATCTTTTCGTAGCGCCCTTCCGCAATGTCGGCGCTCACCGCATCAATCGTCGCCTGCGCCTGCGGCGGGATGCCACCGCGATTCGCCTTGAGCGTGCAGCCTGCGAAGAAGGCAAAAGCTAAAAGGCAAAAGGTAAAAGTGAGGCTGAAGCCACATTTAGTTAATAGTGGTTTCCGCCTACCTTTTGCCTTTTTACTTTTGCCTTTTGCCTTCAAAGCTCTATCCACGGCAGCGGCTCTTTCGCAAACGAGAGGGTGATCTCTGTCTCGGCTTGAAAGAGCGGCGCGCGTTCCCGTAGCGCCATCTCAGCGGAGATTTTCGCCACGTAAGGGTTGTTAGCGCGCTGCGAAAGGTGTGCGAGCACGATGTGACGCGCCGTGCCATCAAAGCCGTCGCGCAGCCAATCGGCCACGTCCTCGTTTGAGATATGACCTGTGCGCGAGAGTATCCGCTGCTTCAACTCCCAGGGGTAAACGTCGCAAGCCTTGAGCATGTCGCGGCTATGATTGGATTCGATGACGATGGCGGCGCAACCGCGCAGGCGTTCGGTAATCAGCGTCGTGATGTGGCCGAAATCCATCAACGTTGCCACGCAGACTCCGGCGTGGGTGGCCGTAAAGCCGAAGTTATCCGCCGCATCATGCGGGATGGTGAAAGGGTGGAAATCAATCGCGCCGATTTTGAAATCCTTGCTCGATTCGATCTCTTCCGTGCGGTCGCGCAAGGCATCCGCGCGTTTGCGCGGCTCGTCCGAAGAACGAGAGTTGTGTTCACTGATGTAGGCTTCGCGCGTTTTGCCGGAGATGAAGACGGGGCAGTTCAGGCTTTTCAAGAGGACGCGCAAGCCCCCGGCGTGGTCGCCGTGCTCGTGCGTGATGATGACGCCGTCGAGTTGCGCGGGGTCGCAGCCCATCAGCGCCAGGCGTCGCATAGTCTCTCTGGCGCTCAATCCGGCGTCAACGAGTACGCGCGTATCATTCGCGGCAATCAGGATCGCGTTGCCGGTCGAGCCGCTTCCGAGAACAGTGAATTTCATAAGTGATGGGTGATGGGTGATGGGTGATGGGTGATAAGAAAGACCTGTTGTTTTCTCTTATCACCCATCACCCATCACCTATCACTGCTTTTGCCGCCAGACTGAGCCATCCGTGTATTCGATTCTGGTAATCTCGACGCTCTGCTTGCCGGTCGTGATGTGTCGCGTGTTGTCTTTCGGGTCAAGCTCGACATCTCTTGAGAGCAACTGCGTCTCACCGGGCAATATCTGTTGCCTTGATTGCAGCTTGTAGCGCTTGAGTTCTGTCTGCTCCTTAGCGTCTGTGAAGATGTAATCCCATAAAACAATCTTGATCGTCTTCGCGCCGCTATTTTTCAGTGCGGCTTTGGCCGTGTACTTGAAAACATAGATCTTCTTGCGAGAGAGCTTGACGGCGGTCGAAGTGTCCGTGGACGAAATGCTTTCGTTCCCCTTGACCGTCTCCGCGCGCACGTACCCGGCATACTTCCAGTCAAAGCTCAGGACAGACACGTCAGGAGCAGCCGCGTTGTCGTCAACGGCTTGCGCGGGCAAGGATGCGACCATCAGCCCTACTAGCAAAAGGGATGTCAGTGCTGCTTTCAAGGCTTCTCCCTGAACATGCTCGGCGTGCGCTCTTAAATTTCGAGGCGCGAGCGATCAACGCGAAAGCCGTTGAGGTCGCCGAGCGCGACGAGCGCCAATCCTTCGGAGGTGAAATACTCGCGCGCAATTCGCTGCAAGTCTTCGACCGTGACGGCTTCAAGACGGCTGATGACTTCGTCCGGCGAGATGCGGCGACCGTGTACGATCTCCTGACGGGCGAGCGCTCCCGCTCTCACGCTTGACGATTCAAGACCGAGCAGGATAGACGCGACGGTTTGATCTTTGACGAGTTGGAGTTCTTCTTCCGCGACGTTTTCGCGCACCACACGGCGCAATTCGACGAGCGAGAGGTCAACCACTTCGTCCAGTTGCTTTGGCGAAGTTCCGGCGTAGATGGTGAAAACGCCGATGTCAGAAAACGCGCTCGCGCCCGCTCCAACCGAATAAGCTAAGCCCCGCTGCTCGCGTATGGATTGCCAGAGACGGCTGGACGTTCCGCCGCCAAGGACGTTGGCGAGCAGGCTGGCAGCGAAGCGGTCTTCATCGGTCGCCGAAGGCCAGGGGCTGGCGATGATAAGATGCGCCTGCTCAAGCTCCTTCTTGCGCTCAATCAGGATGGTGGCGGAAGCCTGTGGCTTTGACGCGTCGCTTGCTCCGTTGGAAGAAGCGTTGTCAGAGGGCGTGTCTTCGGAGAACGCGCGCACGGCCATTTCGACCAGTTGCGCGTGCTCGACGTTTCCGGCGGCGGCGATGACGAGGTTGCGGGCGCTGAACTCGCGGGCATGAAAGCTCGCGGTTTTTTCTTGATTGAAAGTCGGGACGGTTTCCGCAGTGCCCTCGATGGGACGACCCAAAGCGTGATCCGGGAAATAGGCGGCGTTGAAGAGTTCGCCCAGAAACTCGTCGGGCGTGTCCTCGACCATTTTCATCTCTTCGAGGATGACTTTTTGCTCGCGCTCCAAATCTTCCCTGTCAAAACGCGGGTGGGCGAGCATGTTGGCCAGAATATCAAAGGCTTGCGGAAGCCCTTTATCCGTGACTTTCATGGTAAAGCCCGTGACCTCGTGCGAGGTGAAGGCGTCGAGGTGGCCGCCGAGCCGGTCACTCTCGATGGCGATGTCGAGCGCGGTGCGGCGCTTTGTGCCTTTGAAAACGGCGTGCTCTATGAAATGGCAGATACCGTTTAATTCGGGCTGTTCGTGGCGCGAACCCCGCCGCGCCCAGATGCCGACGGTGCAGGAGCGCAGACCCGGCATGTGCTCCGTCAGAACGGTCAAACCGTTGTCGAGCCTGGTTGATTGAATCTTGTCTATCATACTGCTTGAAATATGGACTCCGGTTGGCAAAAAAATGAGCGGCAATTAAGGGAGCATCGTAACATGGCGTAAAACGGGCGGCAAACGCAGACCAGATGCTATGTATCAGACCTTAGATGTGAGAACTCAGATTTCAGCGCCTGACATCCTATTGCTGGCATCCGTCATCAGACATCCAGCATCTAGCAGCCGATAGTTTGCTTGACACCCTGCCGGAGTTGGCGGAAAATAACGCCTTCTCAAGCGGGGGCGATTCAATCCTGAAGGAAAAAGTAAAAGGTAAAAGGCAAAAAGAAGAAGCGGCTCTGGCCGCAGTTATCACTTTTTTCTTTTTTCCTGCTGGCTTTTTCTTTTCAGAACGCAGCACCTAAGAGAGATGGCGGTTGTTGGCAGGCGCGCTTTTGACTCGCCAAAGTGCGCGCCCGGAGGTTTTGCCGCGATGAGAAAAAGTTTGCGCGTGAGTCTGGCGCTGGTCGCTCTCGCCTTTGTGTGCGAAGGATACGCACCACAAATTTTTGCCGGGGGCCGCGTTGCGACCGTCAGCGGCTCAGTCCGCGACAATAAAGGCAACCCGATTGCAGGCGCGGTCGTCTCGCTCATCAAAGATGGCGCAAGCGAAATAATCAAACAGGTCAAGAGCGCGGGCGATGGGACGTTCATTGCCAGGATTGCTCCCGGTCGCTATAGTTTGCGCGCCATCGCTGACGGCTTTAGCGCCGTCCTCTTCGATTCCGTTCAGGTCAAATCCGCAGACGAAGTCATCTACCGTTTCAATCTCGAACCCATCGGCTCTGGCCGTACTGCCCCTGAACGGCGCAAAGACCGCGACGACCGGAAATGGATGCTCCGTTCGCGTTCGGGCAATCGTTCCATTTTCCAGGTGGGCGAGGGCGAAGACGAAACTATCAACGCCGTGCTCGCCGCACAAGGTGACGTAGAAGCTTCGGCAGGCGAGCCTTACAACGTCATAGCCATTGAGAACGAAGATGGAACGAACAGTCTGGCACGCACACAGGGCGTCATTGAAACCTACGTCGCCAGTTCTTCCGGCACAAGGGCCTACACTTTCACCGGACTGAATTTCGCCGTCGCGCAGCCTGTCAGCCAGCGCGTCGATTTAATCTTCGCCGGACAGACAGGCACTGGACGTGGCGCGCCGCAGCGACTCGAAGCCACCGCCACCATTCGCGCGACAGACAAACATCGCCTCAGCCTGACGGTCTCAGGAGGCGCGCTCAATAATTATATAGCGACGAAAGCGGGCGAGGGTGAATCGCTCGGACAGCTTTCGTTGCGTGCCGTTGACGAATGGGTTGTGCGCGACGGTGTGGTGATCGTGCTTGGACTGGACTACGCACGTTTCATGGGCGCGAGCAATGCCAGCGCAATCAGCCCGCGACTCGGTTTTCAGTTTGACGTAGGGCCGCGCACGCGTGTTCGCGCCGCGTATGCGCCGTCAAATGATTGGGCGAGCGCCGCGCAGAGCGTGGCCGAGTTTGAAGATAGTCAGGTCATTTTCCGCGAGCCTGTTTCGACGCCCGTCGCTTATGTTGACGGACGCGCCGTGATGGAGCGCAGCAGCCGTCTTGAATTCGGTGTCGAGCGTGTGCTGGATAATGAATCGAGCGTTGAGGCGACGGCGTTTTTTGATACGACATCGAATCGCGGCGTCGGGCTATTTAGCATGCCACTCTCGGCCTTTTCAGGCGAGGGTGGCGCACCGCTTTTGAATGTCGCTAATCAACAGGGCGCGGCGCGGGGGCTTCGCGTCGTCTACACGCGGCGGGTCAGCCGCATCATCAACGCATCTGCCGGATACTCTCTCGGACGTGGGCAACAGCTTTCGACCAAAGGATTGCTTAATCCCACGGAAGCTTTCGACAGCAGTTTCTTCCAATCGGCGGCTTTTGAGATGAGCGCGAATCTTGATTCGGGAACGCGCGTCCGCACGGTGTTTCGCTTTAGCCCGCGCGCGACCATCTTTGCGATTGACCCGTTCGCCGGACGCCTCGCCGTTTACGATCCTTCGTTGAGCATCCTCATTACCCAGGAACTGCCCACTTTCGGGTTGCCCGTGCGCGCGCAGGCCGTAATTGATGCGCGCAATTTGCTCGACACACAAACCAGCACCGAGGATGGCGAGACGTTCATCACCGTTGACGCTGCACGAAGAAGTTTACGCGGCGGTATCTCTGTCAGATTCTAAAAGCAGTGGTCAGTGGTCAGTGGTCGGTGGTCAGTAAGAAGGGATTTTCGTCTTTACTGACCACCGGCCACTGACCACTGACCACTTTTTACTGTTTTCCAAATTCTCGGACAAGTCCAAAAACTTGGATATGGCTTGTCTTGGAGATGTTCTGTTTAAGCCCCGATTGAGTATTTCCTTAAAATGGGGAAACGGTGTGAGCAGAAGGCTATGCTTTGCGGGTCTTGAAGCCAGCCGTAAAGTGTTTATGGGCAATGCAGATTTGGAGAGGCTTGGAACATTGATTGCTTGAATTAAACCGATGTCGAGGTGTGCCCGTGATTTATGCGGGCTGGCGCAAAATGGAGAGCGCATCGTTGCAGGTGAAATGAGATGAAAAGCTCTGTGCTGACAACGCGGGCGTGGGTGCTGCTGATCGTGGCAGCGCTGCTGGCTGTTGCCGGTGCGCTCAATTTCGGGCAGCGCTGGAAGCACAAGTCTCCTCCGACCGACGGCATCAAATGGGTTCAAACATCAAACGGTGTCGTCGCGCAATCGGTTGACCCTAGTTCAAACGTCGGGCACGCGGGCGTCCTCAGCGTTCAGCCCGGCGACATCCTCAGAAGCATCAGCGAGGACGAGGTAATTTTTGACGAAGTCAGGTACGCTCAGGACATTCCGATCTATCTCGAAGAAGCGGGCGCTGGCGGGCATCTGATTTACCTGATTGAGCGACCTTCCAACCCGGAAGAGACGCGCTGTTGCTGGAAAGCGGATATTTCCCCGGAAGAAGTTACGACCTGGAAGACGCACGATCTTTACATTAACTTCATCGGTCTGATTTATCTCTTCGTCGGTCTCTTCGTGCTCTTCAAGCAGGGCGACCGCGCGCCGTTCGTCCCGCATTTCGCAGCCCTGTGCCTGACGGCTTTCGTCTTTCACTTCTTCAAGCCAACCGGGCAATACGAAGACCTCGATCTGGCAATCGCGTTTCTGGATGACGCAGCCTACATTCTCTTCGCTCCTATTCTGATTCACTTTTGCGCGCGCTATCCCGTTCATCAGCAGATTTCGCAAAGACGACGCTGGCCCATTTATCTTCTCTACGTACCGGCTGCTGTGCTCATCATTCTGGCGGCACTGCTTTATAACGTCACCCAGTTGACTCCCCCTTCACGCCTGCCCTTCTCGGCGCAGTTCGTTGACGGATACTACATCGCCGTCTTTGTGCATTTCATGTTAGGGCTTTTGACGAGCGCGGCGCTTCTGGTGCGAACCTTCGTCAAAAGCGAAGTGGCCGTCGTTCGCCAGCAGTTGAAGTGGGTCGTCTGGGGTTCGGCTCTGGCCATCACGCCCTTCACGCTGCTCTACGCGATTCCATACGTCTTCGGCATGACAACTGAGAACTGGGTGACAGATGTCGCCGTCATCCCGCTCGTGCTGATTCCGCTCACCTTCGGCAACTCCGTCGTGCGCTATCGCCTGATGGACGTGGACATCGTCGTGCGCCGCGCAGCCGTTTACGCGCTGACGACCGTTGCCATCGCCATGATGTGCGGCGCGGTGGTTTACATAGCGGCGATTTATGCGCTCTTCGGAGAAATCAACTTCAACGAACTTACGCTGAAAGTTATCGGCGCAGTCGCCGCCATGACCGCGATTGTGATGATTACCGCGCCGATCAAGAAACTCTTGCAGGAGCGTACCGATCGTCTCTTCTACGGCGAACGCTACGACATGCGTAACGGTCTGCTCGACTTCGGGCGCACGCTCTCGGCCACCACCGCGCTTGAGCCTCTGCTGAACGCGCTCGCCAGCCGCCTCGAACAGGTCTTAAACGTCAACCGCATCGTCATTTTCATCGAAGACCAGAATGCGCCCGCAGGCTACAGCGTGGCGCGCGCCGTCGGGTTATCGTCGGCGATGATCGTGCCGCCGGATTTCCGCGAGATGATTCGCACGCGCTCAGCCGAGACAGGTGTGGTTCGCGCAGACGATCTTGACCTCGTACCTGAGACGACGGGCTTTGTGCGTCGCGCTCTACACTACTACGTTCCGTGCATCGTGCGCGGTCGGATGGTTGCCGTCATCGGGCTGGGCCGTTCGACCGACGGGGCGCTGCTCTCTTCGGAAGACGTGGAGATTCTTCGCACGGTTTCGGGCTACGTCGCAGTGGCCATCGAGAACAGCCTGCTGTATCAGGAACAGCAGGAGCGCGCCGCAGAGCTTGAACTGCTCAAAGAGTTCAACGAATCCATCGTTGAATCAATCAACGTCGGACTGCTCGCGGTTGATCTGGACGGGAGCGTCACGCGCTGCAACTCCGCGCTGGAGAAGATACTCGGACTGCGCCGCCATGATGTTATCGGCAGGCGTGTCGAAGACCTCTTCGAGGAAGATTTCGCAGAGACGCTGAGGCAGGTGCTTGGCGACAGCCGTTGGAATCTGACGGAACTCCGCCACATCTATAAGCTGCACACGGCAACGCAAGCCGGGCGCTCACTGGTTCTCAACATCGCGCTCGCGCCCTTGCAAGCCGATTCGCAGGGCCGGACAGGCGCGCTCGTCGTGCTTGAAGACGTGACCTCGCGCATGAGACTCGAAGAGCAGTTGCAGCAGCGCGAGAAGCTATCGAGCATCGGACTCCTCGCCGCAGGCGTCGCGCACGAGGTCAACACGCCGCTGACGGGCGTTTCATCCTACACGCAGATGTTGCTGGGGATGCTTCCCGAAACAGACCCGAAGCATGCGCTTCTTCTCAAGGTGCGTCGCCAGGCCGACCGCGCTTCAGACATTGTCAACAACCTGCTGAACTTCTCACGCACGGGCGGCGCAACCGAGTTCACAGAGCTTTCGATTAATCAGGTCATGGACGACACGCTCCAACTATTGGAGCCGCAACTGCGCCACAGCCAGATTGAAATTGTGCGCGCGTATGACCAGAACCTTCCGCTGGCCTACGGCAACGCGGTCAAGCTGCAACAAATCTTCACGAACCTGATCTTGAACGCGCGCGATGCCATCCCCGAAGGCGGGCGAATCACCTTGTTCACGGCCTCGACCGATGAAGACACGATAGTGATTGAAATCTCCGACACAGGGATGGGCATTGCGCCCGAAAACGTCGCCAAGATTTACGACCCGTTCTACACCACCAAGGGCGTCGGGCGCGGCACAGGACTAGGACTTGCCGTCTCCTACGGCATCGTGCAGGAGCATTCCGGCCACATCGCGGTTGAAAGTCTGCCGGGTAAAGGCACGACTTTCCGCATCACTCTGCCGACAGTCGGCGCACGCGCGCATCTTCAAGCGGCAGCGAGTGACTAAAGAAGATTAGAACTTGCCCCTCGCGCAATTGATTCCAAAAACAGATGAAGACACTGCACCGAATATTCGGAGTGCTTGTTATTCTCGCCTTCCTGCTGACAGGACAATTCATGGATTTTCACAGGGTGCGAGAGATGGACGACGGGGCCAGAATGATGTTCCGCTCCCGCCATATCTTCATCCTGCTCGCGGGTTTGATTAATCTGGGGGTCGGAGTTTATTTCGTTTACTGGCGAGAGCGTTGGCGCAAAGTTCTACAGATGATAGGCTCAACGCTTCTCATCATCGCCCCGTTGATGCTGACCGTCGCGTTCTTTTATGAGCCGACGCTGAAAGGTCTGCAAAGGCCGCTGACCCTACCGTCGTTGGTAGCGCTCATCGTCGGAGTGTTTTTCCATTTATTCAGCGGCGTTCGGCAGGGCAAGGCGTCGACCGCAGTTCAATAGGCAAGTCCAGCGACGATGTTCATTGATAGCTCAGTTCGAAATCAGGTATTTATCCCCGAAGGGGATAAATATAATAGCCGGGGGCAACGCCCCCGGTTACATATGCAACACAAATTCCGACCCTGAAGGGGTCGCGCCTCAACATCGCAGGTGCGACCCCTTCAGGGTCGAAACCGTTGCTGCACCTTATTCCGGGGGCGATGCCCCGGCTATTACATGTGATCCTTTCAGGGTCAGGATTTGCCGTCTTAACGTCTTCTGAGTTAGCTTATTACCTATGGCGAAAAAGGGTTCGGTGCTCGTCGTTGACGACGAGGAAATAATGCGCGATGTGCTGGAGACGCTGCTCTCGGCTGAAGGGTATCGCGTTGATCTGGCGAAGACCGGCGAAGAAGGGCTTGAGGCTTACGGGCGTCGCGCCTTCGACGTGGTGCTGCTCGATGTCTCGATGCCGGGCATGGGGGGCTTGCGCGCGCTCGAAGAGTTTTTGAAGCTCGACACGGACGCGGCGGTCATCATGATTACGGCTTACGCGACCTTCGATACGGCCATCGCTGCCTGGGAGAAAGGCGCGTTCGGCTGCATTCGCAAGCCTTTTCAGAACGAGCAAATCACGGCGACGGTCGCAGCAGGGATTAAGCGTCGGCGCAAAGAGGAAGAGCGTCAAACGCTGCGTCGCGCGATGAGCCGCGCGGTTGATCGCGGCGAGATGGTCGGACATTCCGACGCGATGCAGGAAGTCTTTCGCCTCGTGGATCAGGTTGCGCCCGCGCGCTCGACCGTGCTGATTACGGGCGAGAGCGGCACGGGCAAGGAGCTAATCGCCAAGGCCATTCACGAAGGCAGCCCGCGCGCTGCTCGCCAGTTCGTCACCGTCAACAGTTCCAACATTCCTTCAGAGCTTCTGGAATCCGAACTCTTCGGCCACACGCGCGGCGCTTTCACGGGCGCGGTCGCAGCGAAGAAAGGTCTGTTTGAAGTTGCCGACGGCGGCTCAATCTTCCTTGACGAGATCGGCGACATTCCGCCCGAAACACAGGCGCGACTCTTACGCGTCATACAGGAGCGCGAGTTCACCCCTTTGGGCGACACCAGCCCGCGCCGCGTTGACGTGCGGATCATCGCGGCAACCAACATTGATTTGAAAGACGCCGTCAAGCAGGGCACATTCCGCGAAGACCTCTACTATCGTCTCTCGGTCGTCCCCATCGAGTTGCCGCCTTTGCGCGACCGCCGTGTGGACATCCTGCCGCTGGCGCAACATTTTATACAGAAGTACAACGAAGAGAACGGTCGTCAGGTGTCGGAGCAGATCAAGCCCGAAGTGCTAGCACTCCTGGAAGCCTACTCGTGGCCGGGCAACGTGCGTGAGCTTGAGAACGCCATCGAGCGTGCGGTCGTGATTGCGCCCGGCTCTGAGGTGACGCGCGAATGCCTGCGCGCTGAAATCTCAGACCCGCAAACGGCGCGGGCTGTCATGCGTGAAGGCGCGACCGGCGGAACGCTTCTGGACATAGGGCGCGGTATCAACTTCTACGACGAAGTGCGCCGCTTCGAGATTGATCTGATTCGCCGCGCGCTTGAGCAGACCGGCGGACATCAATCGCGCGCCGCACGCCTGCTAGGGATGAACGCGACGACGCTTAATTCCAAGATTAAGACATACAACATTGACCCGCGCTCGTAAAGGTGTCTCAAGGTGAAGCGGGCGGTGGGGCTGCGCTCTTAAAATTAAGCTGCACTTCGACGGTCAGCGCCTGATTGTTGAGATTGATAGAGCTATCCATCTTCAATTTAGAGCCGGGCGGGATTTTTCCTTCCCTCAGAGCCGAGTCAAGCACCTCCCTCACATCCTTTTTAGTAAACTCCTCAAGATAAGAATCGTTATACACGTCCCTCTCTCGCAGTTTCCAACGATGCCGCAGGTTCAAGATAACGTCCTCGTTAAGACCTGTGATTTTGAGCACGCCCATCCGAAACTGCGGCCCTTCGGTAATAGCGACGCGGTAGGCGACGCGCCGGTTCACGTCGTCAAAGGTAGGCTCCGTCCTCGTCCTGGCTCTGAGGAAACCTCTTTTGCCGTAAACCTTCTCGACGGCTCTCACACCGGCATCAATCTTTAAGCCGTTAGCGAGTTCTCCGGACTTCATCGCCAGTGCTGATTCCAGTTCCTGAGCCGTGTAGGAATCGTTGCCAGACCATTCCGCTTTGTCCCAGTTGTAGGCGATGCCCTCACTCACGGGCAAAGTGATGACGACCTCATTCCTGCACGTCTCGCTCGCTTCCATTCCGAGCCTTGCCGTAGGCTGGCTGAAGATGGCAAGCAGATGCCCGCGCTCACGATAGACGGGAATCAGGTTGGCGACGGCAAAGGCGCTGACAAACTCCTGCGAGTATTCGCCGCCCATGAGCGGCTTGGAATGTTTAACCAACTCGCTCTCCTGCACGTTGGCTGTGCCCGGAAAACGCACCGCGCAGATTTTCGTGTTCGCACCCTTGACGCTGAAAACGTGCTTGGCGTTTCCGCCCGCAAGATCGGCTGACGGCGTGTACTCAACCTGGCCCTGAACCTTTCGCTCCGTTAGCAATTGCTGCAAGGCACGGGTGATGCCGCCGAGCACTGCGCTCGAATCCAGCGCAGTGCCGTCAAAGGTCGGCACTTCACGACGGACGGCATCAATAATTTCTCCCTCCGTAAACCAGACGAAGTTATCGAAGACGACCGGCAGCCCTCGCCCCTTCGGTTCTTCGACCTCAAACGTCACAATCGCTTTGTCGGCGGTGCCACGCAGACGATAGCTGATGTTTGCGAAGAGACCGCTGTTGACGAGCTTCTGTGCCGCCGCGTCCAAGGTCTCAACGTCAATCTGCTGCCCGACCTGTAAGCCGCTCGCGCCGATGGCCTGCTCCTTTGTGATGCGCTCTAAACCTGAGACTTCGAGGCTGCTCAGCCGCATCGTCTTCGGAGGCGGCTGTTGCTGGCTGAAAGCACAGGGCGCGAACATCAAAAGAGTTATCAGGAAAACAACCGGCAGGGGAAAGCGGCAACGTCTGCCGCAACTCATACTTTGTCTTTGAGAGGTCTGATGGGCAATTTTCACGAGGCTTCCTCCACTCGATTGCGGATTGCGGAATTCGGATTGCGGATTTAAGAAAAAGCACCTGTCTTTCAATCCGCAATCCGAATTCCGCAATCCGCAATCCGCAATCGAGCTAAGCCTAGAAAGCTTTTACTGTTTCGTCAAACGCAGATGGCGGATTCGACGCGGTTGCGTCCCTGCTCTTTGGCGTGGTAAAGCGCCATGTCCGCCCGCGCAATCATGTCGTGGCCGGATTCGTTGTCGCAGAGGCAGCCTGCGCCAGCGCTCAAGGTGAGACTGAAGACGTGCTGGCCCTCACCGAACAAACGCGTGGCCGAAGCCACTCGAATCTTTTCGCCAAGCGCGATTGCCCCGTCGAGGTCTGTCTCCGGCAACAGCACTAAAAACTCTTCGCCGCCGTAGCGAAAGACTGTATCCGAGGCGCGCACGGCTTCGCGTAGAACGCCCGCGATTTGCTGTAGGGTCAGGTCTCCGGTGGCGTGGCCGTAGGTGTCGTTAATCGTCTTGAAGTTGTCCAGATCAATGATGAGACAGGAGAGCGAGCGATTGTAGCGGCGCGCTTCGGCGTGTTCGCGCGAGAGAACGTGCCGCAAGCCGTAGCGATTCAGGAGGCCGGTCAACGCATCGGTCATGGCGCGCTCCTGCGCTATCTCGGCTCTGAGACTAGCTTCTTCGGCGTTGTTGCGTAACTGGTCGCGCTCGCGCTTCAAGCGGATAGCCACATGGACGCGCGCTATCAGTTCTTCGGCCTCGAAAGGCTTGCTGATGTAATCGTCTGCGCCCAAGCTCAATCCGTTGACTTTCATGGCCGTCTCGTCGCGCGCCGACAGAAAGATGACGGGGATGTCGCGCGTCGCTTCCGTTTCTTTCAGCAAGCGGCAAGCGTCCATGCCATCCATCTCCGGCATCATCACGTCGAGCAAGACCAGATCAGGCAACGACTCGGACGCTACCGCGACGGCCTCGCTCCCGTTGCGCGCCGTCAACACCTGATAGCCTTCGCGCTCAAGGCGTCGTTGAATCAACGCGCGGTTAACCGGCTCATCATCGGCCACGAGAATTGTTGGCACTGCGGTAGCGGCGTGTGTTAGTTCATCAAGCATAGAAATAGACCTGAAAAGCTCAAAAACCATTAATCCCGAATAAAAATAACTAAGGGAACGCCCTTTATTAACGCGCAGACAAGGACGAAGACAGTCTTGTCCGGTGAAGAAGAGTACGTTGGGCGCAAGAGAACTGCCGCGTGGGCGAGGCTTGAGCAGTGAGAACATCTTAAATTATTTCGCGGGATGGCTGCAACAGCCGGGCTTTGTGTTAAGCTTAAAAGGCCGTGAATCGTAAATCGTGAATCGTCAATAGACAAGCCGTCTTTCCATTTACGATTCACGAATTGAAGGAGGCGAAGGGTGCGACGACGCGAAGGCGACGGGTGTCCTGTGGCGGGCGCGCTACAGCTCGTGGGCGACAAATGGACGATGCTCGTGGTGCGCGATCTGGTGGCGGGGCCAAAGCGCACGACCGAGTTGCTGGCGGCGCTGCATCCCATCAGCAGCCGCACGCTGGTCGGTCGCCTTCGTGACATGGAGCGGGACGCGTTGATTGAGCGCCACGACCTGGGCGGCAGCCCCCCGCACGTCGAATACACCTTGACGACGCGCGGGCGACGACTCCTCCCCTTCCTCGATGCCCTCAGACTGCTGGGCCAATCCTTAGACTGCAACGAATGCGAAGATCGCAAAGAACGCCTCGGCGATTACTGCGAAGCCTGCCCACACAAAAGCGACATTGAACAAGAGCGCCCGCCCGCTCGACGACGCGACAGAGACGATTCGATTGTGCTGTTGTAAAAAAAAGGTGGTTCGGATATTAGCGCAAGCTCTATGATGCGGCAGCTTCATGCTGTTTTGGAAATTACTTGTCAGCCGTCGCCTTTAAAGTGAACGCCGCTGTTACAGCAAGTCTTTCCTCATTGGGACAAACTCGATTCTCACGCCGTCTCCAATCTCGTACCGGGCGCGCTCATCTCCTTCATAGCCACAAGCTCTGTACAGCCTGACGCCGGGAAGCGTCGCCATCAACTCTATTGAGCGAAAGCCGCAGGCTCTCGCTTCCGTTTCACACGCCGCAAGAATCGCTCGGCCTAGTCCCTTTCTCGCACATTCCGGGTGAACGAAAAAAGCTCGAATCTTTGCCGCTTCCGTCTCCGGGTCAAGCGCGCTTGAATCTCTACTGGCAAACCGGTCGCCACCGAAAAGAGTTTTTCTCTTGCTCCAACCGCCGCAACCAATCAACGTCCCACAGCTTTCAGCGACGAAATACGTCCCATCGAGAATAAGGTCTGTGTCAACACCGAAGACCGTTGAGATTGCCGCTTCAATTTGCTGCTCGGAGTAATCTTCCAGACTCAGATTTCGGGCTGACTCCACAATCAGATGCTCGATTGCTTCCCGGTCATCCAGCGTCGCTTTTCTTAGCATGTAATCCATTAGATTTCCTGAAGCTCACAGGATAACTCCGCTTCGCACCGATTGCGCCAAAGACACGTATCACAAATCTTGACAACTCTGTCTCAAGTTACTAGATTGCACCCTCGCATTCTGGTCCTCGCTTACGAATTTGAATTTGCAAGGCGGCTTCCGCCTCGCCTCAGAAGGAGACTAATATGAGACCCCCCTTTGTACGCCGTGCAGGCATGGCTAGCTTCGCTGTTCTTGCCTTTGTTCTGTTGATGGTGCCGATCGTACAGCGCGCCGCTGCCGAACCGCCCGCGACCGTGCTCGAAGCCTGCATCAATCCCGGCAACGGTGGGATGCGCCTCGTAGCTGCGAGCACCGCCTGCCATAACAATGAAACGCGCGTTCAGTGGAATGTCACCGGCCCGGCTGGCCCGGCTGGCCCTGCGGGGCCGACAGGCGCGACTGGCGCGACTGGAGCAACGGGAGCGACTGGAGCAACGGGAGCGACCGGCGCGACCGGGCCAGCCGGACCTGCTGGCCCTCCGGGACCTTCCTCTGGCGGACCGCCGTTCGTTTGGATCTGCACTCCGGCGCATCTCCCCAATGCCGCCGGTAGTCCCAGGTCTGATCTTTACGTTTTCAACGGCAGCGGGACTACGGCCAACATCGCCGTCAATATTCTCGACAGAGATGGAAATAATTTGACCGGCGTGAACATTCCCGGCTCGCCTGGGCCAACAGCTTACCCCGGTGAAGCTGGCGCGACTACGGTGACGCTCCTGAACGCGCATACGAGGAACCTCAACTGGGTCATGCCTCAGACCGGTGGCGGTCCGGGATTCGATGGCGTGACCGACGTTGCGTTCACTGTCAGGGTCACTTCCGACCAGCCAATCGTTGTCGGGGCGAACTTCCAGTTTAATGGCAACCTGCCAAGCCAGTGCAGCCTCTTGCCGAGGTGAAGTTAAGTAATTGCGTCTGGATTCCTGCCAACATGAAAAGGCCCTGTCTGACCGGGGCCTTTTTATTTTGAGCGCCGGATGGCGTTCGCGGTTGACCTCACTACTATCATGCGCGAAGAAGGTAGCGTGCGACTTCGTTTTCAACATCAGACTCTAAAAGGATTCGAGCCTCGGCTGTGGCCTCGTTGAGGCGACCCAATTTTCGATACGCCAGGGCGCGGGCTTCACGAGGTAATGCCCAGTTAGAGACCAACGCCAATGCTCTGGTTCCGGCCTCAACTGCTTCTTCCAAATGACCTGATTGATAGCAGGCCGCCGCCCGGACTCCGAGACCTCGCGGCTCATCCGGGTTCAGGGACAGCGCATGATCGGCCAGGATAAGCGCCCAGACGTAGTCGCCCTCGCGCAAAGAGGCTTCGGCCTTGATCGCGTAGGTGGGCGCGAAGTTGGCGTCTTCCAGCAGGGCCATGTCGGCGTCACTAATCGCATCCACCCAGCGACCAAGCGCCAGGTTGGCCAATCCGCGTAGTGCCCAGATCGCGGCTGGCACATGGCTTCGGATTTGCCTTTCAAGGTCGAGTTGTTCAATCGCTCGGAGTGGATTCCCGCGAAGAATCTCTCTTTCCATTTCCAGAAGAAACTCCGTTTCGTAATCACGAGACGCAGAGGTTTTTCCACCATAAACCTGGGCCAGAGCCTCTGGAGAAAGCGAACTGAGGATGCTGTGATTGAGAGAGGCAATGCGGCGATCAGACGCTTCCTCACTTTTCATGCGCCAGGCTCTGTCGTCTGGATGTTCCATCAGCCACTCCTCCTCTGCCTGCTTGTGGCGTTATTGCTATTGAGGCGTCGGGTTGAATCGAGTTGTTGGGCGGCGCTTAGGCGAAAGACACGATTGACATGAATGTTTACACATCTTTGAGTGTGAGTGGACGAGGTTGCCGCCCATCAATGTCTGTGAAGCCATATTCCTGAGCCAGCGCCGCTGCCACCAATACCTGCCCGGATTTCTGCAAGATGTTTGAATCAGAAGCTAAGGCGGCGACGGCGCGACCAACAAACTGTGGCGACTCAGAGTTGCTCAGGTCTAAAAAGGCAGCCGCCTCCATCACCTTTTCAGTTCTCACCATCCCCGGATATAACGAGACGACTGCGACGTTGTGCTCCCGAAGCTCATGCGCCATGTCAGCCGTCAGCTTATCGGTAGCGGCTTTCGACACCCCGTAAGCTACATTGCTCAAGTATTTCTGCGCTGCCCAGAAGGAGATGTTGACAATCAAGCCGCCACGTTGCTCGACCATCGTCCGGGCAGCGTGCGCACTGGCGACGTAATAGGCGCGCACACCTGCCGCAAACATTGCCTCCCAACGCCAAAGCGGTTGCTTCCAAAAGGGCCGCATCCATGTGAACTCGCCATTCTCGACCATGTTTTCATAGCCGCCCCAGACACTATTCACCAGAATATCCAGATGGTCTTGCTCCTCAGCAATTCGCTGAAATACGGCCTCAACGTCTGAGTCAGCGGTATGGTCACAGCGCACAGGAATGACTCGCCCGGTTGTGTCAAATGTCGCTTCAGCAATAGTCCGCCCGGTCGCATAAACGCTAGCTCCCGCCTCGGCTAATTCAAGGGCTACGCCTTTGCCTACGCCATAAGAAGCGCCGGTGACAAGAGCAATCTTTCCATTTAAGTCTTTCATGGCAGCATCAATATGTTACCAACCTTAGTAATTTTTTCAAATGGGAAATCTCAGATGAGACGGCAAATCCGCCTTATTGCGCACTTGCAGGCAATATCACACTTACCAACCTTGGTAAGTCACCTAAAATCAACACTCTAGAGGTGCTATACTAGCACGCCTGTGACCCTGAAACTACAGATTAAATTTGAGCAGGTAACCTTATGAAAGCACCAACTAGCGCAATTGGTAATGAGCATGACTTAGTTGTAGGCCATGAGGATTGGGCTGCTATTCTTGAGCGTGCCTTATGTCAGGATTCAGCCGCCGTCGAATATCTAGCGCGGCTACTATTCACGATTAAGAAGGCAATTGACAACGGGCCGGATGGAGTAGAACAAGCGAGCAAGGCGCTTCTGGCTGGTATCGAGTCGGCTTATCTTTATACTGATGCACACAGGGCCGCACAGAAACTGTACATCCTATCGCTGACAGGGCAGCTAAAGCCGCAAGATGAACCTCTCCAACTAATCAACGAGGCAATCAAAAGAAGTATGATTGAGGGCGAGCGGAGGAAAGAGAAACGTGCATTGAAAAAGAAAGGTCGCTCCTTAGTTTGAAATAGCTACGCGCATCGGCCTGACACCGTAATTGACCGGGCACGGAGACATCAAACCAAGCATCCAAGTCTTGCGGATGAAAGCTGTGCTATTCGCGCTCCGGTCGAATGACACGAACGCCTCAGATGGGTTGTTCGGCGAGGCATTGTTAAAGCGACGAAATCTATTAGTAGATTTACCGTCGCAGATGAGGCTTGGTACGATAAGCCTGTTCTCCTTCTGCCTCATCTTCAGTTAATTGAATAGAAGTCTCATAACAGTGTAATGCAAGGGTGAGGCTGGAATAGCAAAAATGTCGTAACTGACGTTTTAACGAGTAATTTGCAACAATGGCTGCGGCATAAATAATAATAGTGAGCATTATTGGGATGGGAGCATAGTGTACTCGGAATTTGTCATCAACTATGACCGAGGTCACAAGAGATAGAAGAGCTAGAGGTATAAGCAGAGCGAACGCAATAAGGATGGATGCCGAAAAGGTGACGTTGAACTCGGCCTCTTGAAGAAGTTTCCGAGAATGCTCTGACAATACCCGTAAACGAAACATGATATGCTGATAAGCAATTAAGGATTCGTTTGCTTTCTCCAATTGCGCCTCATTTGCTCCTGCCCAATCTAACATCATCTTCAGGAAACGCGCTTTTCTGGGAGACTCCAAATAACGTGATACTGACTTTACTCTAAAATCTTTAGCACTATAGATGAAGCAGATAGGCCGCCAACAGAAACGTGCAATCCGGCGAGTTCGACGGATAGCTGCTTCCGTTAGCACATCATCTTTAAATTGAAAAGATACCACAACGTCTGAGAAAAAATTAAAAATAAGCCCCATGCAAAAGGAAGCAATTATGAAGAGTAAGCCTTTCATTTCTATGCTGAGTCCTTCCGGAGAGGAAGTAGATGGATCACCGGCTAGATGAGGGAAATATTTTAGTAAGAACGGACGATGTAAATACCAAGTAGCAAACAAAAATAAAGCACCTGGAACAAACGTACCCAAAATTCTCTCAAAGGTGAGGTCTAATCTTTCCATTTCCATGCTCCTCTTATATTTCATCTCCTAAATAACGAAACACGCGCCTAACTTCTGATTAAACCGCATCGTGCGGCTTAATCACTCAAATCGGCGTGTTATACGGCAGCATGCGGCTGAATTACGTTTTAGCCGAGTTTACTTCAGCTTATTTCCGTAATGATGCCTTAACCCTGAGACTTCAGTTCTGCTTCTTGCTCTGCGATTTTTCTGCGGTTTGATTTGTCTGTGCGACGGAATTGTTCTGTCCCCAGTTGAAGCCGGGAGATTGCGCCTTCACGTCCATGATCTGATATTCCTTGACGGCGTATTTGAGTTCGACTTGCTGGTTGGGGACGTGGTTTGTGACGGTGAAGACGAACAGCCCTCGTATCTCGCGCTTGTTGAGAAAGACGGCGTAGGTGTGATTGGGTACGACCTTCACGCGCTGGCTGAGGGTGGACTGGGCGTGCTTGGAATAAGGAGAGCCGGGCGATGAGCGTAGATGATAGAGTTGGAGAACGTCTCCGGCTGAGAGCTTTTCAAGCTGTAGCTCCGACCCCAAATCAACGAGGAAAGCCATGTCGTCCCCGGCGGTTGACGAATTGAACTCGTCGTCCGAACGACACGCCCCGTTGAAAAGCAGGTCGGGGCTGTTGCGGCGCTTTGAGTAATCGGAGAGAAAGAGCGCTGTGCCCTGATAGCCTTTCTGAAACTCTTCCTGGGAGCGGCAGCTATACGATGGTGACAGCGTCACAGTCTTGATCGTGTGAAGTTCCGGCAGCCCGTAATCCTGAGCGGACGCGTGGCTGGTTGCGATGAGAAGCAAGGTTGCGATAAGAGCAAGTCTCTTCATGGCGTCTCCTTCACTGATTTGATTTTAAGTTTAGTCTCCGGCTGTGGCCTCCACCTTGTTCGAGATGACTTCGCCGTCCGGCATGATGATCTTCTGATGATCAGGCGTGACGGTCTCGCCCTCCATAGTGACTTCTTCGCCGGTCGGCATCGGCACGGGCAGACTGTCAAGAAAACGCTCGGCGTCAATCGCGGCCATGCAGCCAGTGCCAGCGGCGGTGATCGCCTGACGATAGAAAGAGTCCTGCACGTCGCCGCAGGCGAAGACGCCCGGAATGTTCGTGGCCATCGAGTGGCCGCCGGTTTTGAGATAGCCCACTTCGTCCATCTCAAGCTGACCCTTGAAGAGTTCCGTGTTCGGCTTGTGGCCGATGGCTACGAAAACTCCGTCACATGGAAAGACGCTTTCCTCGTCCGTCTTGTTGTTGAAGAGACGAACGCCCGTCACGCCGTCTGCCATCGTGCCTAAGATTTCTTTGACATCTGTGTTCCAGATGAATTCGATCTTCTCGTTGCCGAGCGCTTTGTCCTGCATGATCTTCGACGCGCGCAAACTATCGCGGCGATGAACGACGAAGACTTGGGCGGCGTAGCGCGTCAGAAATGTCGCTTCTTCCATCGCCGTGTCGCCGCCGCCGACGACCACCAGACGCTTGTTGCGAAACGCGGGCAACGGCCCGTCGCAGGTGGCGCAGGCCGAGACGCCGTTGCCGCCTAAGCCTTCCGGCACTTTCGCCTCGCCGGGAATCCCCAGCCATTTCGCTGACGCACCTGAGGCGATAATCAATGTCTCGGTTTCGATGGTGTGCCCCTCCTGCGTGTGGAGCTTGAAGGGACGCTCACTCAAATCAACCCGCTCGATGTTGGCGTCAAGAATTTCCGTGCCGAAGCGGAGCGCCTGGTGGCGGAACTCTTCCATCAATTCAGGCCCCTGAATGCCTTTGGAAAAGCCCGGATAGTTCTCAACCTCGGTCGTAATCATCAACTGCCCGCCGGGAATCAGTTGTCTTTCGGCATCGTTGGCGTCAATGACGAGCGGGTTTAGATTGGCGCGCGCCGCGTAAATCGCCGCCGTCAATCCGGCTGGCCCCGATCCGATGATAACGACTTCTCTGTGCATCTTTTCTTTGATCATTTGAGTCTGGTTTGTCTCCTTCTGCAAGCTGGGGGGCGAGAGTTTTTTAAGCCGCTCGCGCCAGAAGAGTGTAGCCTTTTCAGTTGCGCGTATAGTATAACTAGATGCGCTAAAGTAGTCGAATACCGGGGCGGAAGGCCGAACCGTTCGCATCCGGGCCGCTTGCGAAGTTTCCCGACCTGAGGCCCGCCCGTCGCCCAAAGAAGATCATTTGCAGTTCAGACGAACACCTTGAGCATAGAGGGAAGCAAAGAATCGCGCACGCTTGAGACCATTGCTGTGCTCGGCGCGGGCACGATGGGGCACGGCATCGCCCAGATCGCGGCCTTCGCAGGCTATCCGGTCATCCTGCGCGACGTGAACCGCGACGCGCTCGTGCGCGGCATTCAAGCAATCGAGCGCAATCTCCTCAAAGGCATCGAGCGTGGTAAATTAACGGAGGACGACCGCGACCAGACCCTGCAACGCATTCGCGGAGCCGTGCAGTTACGGGAAGTCGCCACTGCCGATCTGATTATAGAAGCCGCGCCGGAGGTGTTGGAAATCAAGCAGGAGATTCTGCGCGAGGTCGAAGCTCTCTCCCAAAAGCCTTTCATCTTCGCCTCGAATACTTCGTCGCTTTCGATCACGGAGATTGCCAGAAATGCGCGCCACCCGGAGCGCGTCGTCGGGATGCACTTCTTCAATCCTGTCCACATCATGCGTCTGCTGGAAATCGTCAAGGGGCAGGACACGAGCGAAGAGACCCTGCTGACGGTGAATGAAATCGGGCGAAAGCTCAAGAAAGAGCCGATTACGGTCAAAGATGTGCCGGGTTTTGCGTCCAGCCGTCTTGGGGTCGCCCTCGGCCTCGAAGCCATGCGAATGCTGGAACAGGGCGTGGCCAGCGCAAAAGATATAGATACTGCGATGCAATTAGGTTATAACCATCCGATGGGACCGTTGCGCTTGACCGATCTCGTCGGTCTGGACGTGCGCCTGCAAATAGCCGAATATTTGCACACGGCGCTCGCCTCCGAGACCTTCCGCCCGCCGGAAATCCTGCGGCGCATGGTCAGCGAAGGAAAACTCGGCAAGAAGACGGGCGAAGGATTCTATAACTGGGAAGAAACACAGTAATCAGTGGTCAGTGGTCGGTGATCAGTTAAAAACTGATTTCACTGACCACTGACCACCGACCACTGACCACTGACTCATGAGCACTCCCTACAACGAAGAAAAAGACAGACGATTCGCACTGCGCATGGCGCTCCGCCTGCCCATCGTTGTTTCGGGGCGCGCGGAAGACGGGGCGGCGTGGTCTGAGCCAACCGAGACGGACGACATCTCGACGAGCGGCGCGCTCTTTCATCTCAATCAAAAGGTGAATCGCGGCGAGCGGCTTTATCTGCGCGCGCACAGGCCGGACGGCGCACCCATCGAAGTCACGGTGACGGTCGTGCGGGTCGCACCCGCCATCTACGGCACGGCGCGCGTCGGCGTCTCCATCAGTGAACCTGTCGAGAACTGGCTGCGGCTCTTCGTCTCCTGGGTCGCCGATGAGCAGCCCGTCCCGGAAGAAGCCGACGCCGAATCTTCCACGCCGGAGTGATGAGCGCGATCTTGCCAGGCTTTCATTTCAGAAATCAACCATCTTAACTTCAAACCCGAAGGAACAAGGAAAGTAGTTCATGTCGCAATCTGAAGAATCTTTATCGACAGCTTACGAAACGCTTTTAGTCGAACGCCGCGACCGCGTCTGCCTCGTCACCATCAACCGGCCTGAGAAACGAAACGCCCTCAACATTCAAACACGAGAGGAAGGCGCGCGGGTTTTGGAAGAATTACGCGATGATGAATCCGTCGGCGTCGTCGTTTTCACGGGCGCTGGCGACAAGGCATTCATCGCGGGCGCTGACATCGCAGAGTTTGCCGGGCGCACCGCGCTCACGCAGCGCGACGTGATGATGGGACGCTCGCTCTTTACCGCGATTGATACGTTTCCGAAGCCCGTCATCGCCATGATTAATGGCTACTGTCTGGGCGGCGGCTGCGAACTGGCGTTGGCCTGCGACATCCGCATCAGTAGCGACACAGCATCCTTCGGCCAGCCGGAAATCAATCTCGGCATCATCCCCGGCGGCGGCGGCACACAACGCCTCACACGTCTGGTCGGCGAAGGCAAAGCGATGGAGTTGATCCTAACGGGCGACATCATCAACGCGCAGACGGCCTATACGCTCGGTCTCGTCAACATGGTCGTCCCCGCCGCAGACCTCGAAGCGAAGACGATGGAGATTGCTAACAGGATTGCGGAGAAGAGTCCGGTGGCGCTCAGGATGGCGAAGGAAGCCGTCAAGCTCGCCTCGCGCTCGAACCTGGACGAAGGCTTGCGCCGCGAAGTTGACCTCTTCGCCCTCTGTTTCTCATCTGAAGACAAAGACGAAGGCGTCAAGGCATTCCTCGAAAAGCGCAAGCCGGTGTTTAAAGGAAAGTGAAAGTGAATTTGCGATTTTTGATTTGCGATTGGAAGCGGACAAGAAGCTGTAAATCTAATTTTTGAAATCTGAGATTTGAAATCTTTAATTTCATCCTTATTCAATCAAAAATCTAAAATCGCAAATCAAAAACTCCCATGCGGATCGTCGCATTCATTCTCGGCCTCGCTGTCGCCGCATGGGGCGGAGTCCTTGCCTACCGCGCTTTTTTTCTCGAACCGAGCACAACCGCCATCATCAACACGAGCACCGGCGCGATGCACGAATATCCGAACCTGCTTCGCGCAACGCTCGGCCTCATCATGCTCGTCGGCGGGGCCTGCATAGCCTTTTTCGCCGCGCGCCGCAAACCCAGGTGAGCCGCTTGACGCGCTTTCCCGCGCTACGTTACTCTCTATTCCCACTCACAAACCATCTCGTTGTGGGGCCGTAGCTCAGCTGGGAGAGCGCATGACTGGCAGTCATGAGGTCAGGGGTTCGATCCCCCTCGGCTCCACCAATATCAAATCCTTTTCCGTTTTCAAAGTCTATCCTGATAATTGGCATTACGTCTGCATAGCTTTAGCTTTTATGTTAGACGGCCAACTCTTTCCTTCTGTTGGTGACTGATTACTCATCTCCGAAACTAATTTACCAATGACATTAGAATCCTCTCCTGAAATGAAAATCAGATTTAAGTCATATTAATTAAACATGGTTCTAACCTATAGGATAATGGTGGAATGAAAGCCATGATAAAAATGCAGGAAAGCTGGAGGCAATAGTTCAGAGCGAAGTGATCGTTTTCACCGAAAAACGGCGCGTTAGCTATTAGAGAAAGAAAAGCGAAGGGCTTTATGGCTTAAAAGACTCGGACGTAGAGGCAGGTAACTCTTATGGGCAATATTAGAGGAGCCACATAAAGCTTCCAATCGTTAGCTGATAATACACAATAAGAACTTTTCATTACTATGTGCCCATTCTTCACACGTTCTTACTTCCCGGTGGCTCAAATCTACCGCCGGGTCAATCATTTAATCACATGCCAGCTTTCCTCAGTGGCGCATTCCTATCTAACTACGCGCGGTGGTTCAGGCTTCCAATAAGGAGAATTACACATGTTCAAGTTGATGTTCACTCACAGAACCGTGATAGCTATCGGGCTATGTTGCCTGCTCTTATCCATTTGGATGGTGCCGGTTGCCAACCTACAAAACGCGCAACAGCAGGCAACACAATCCTCTCCAGCAACGGGACAACCGAGCCCCACGCCTAGGGCTGACTCAAGCGCAAATTCCAGGGCAGCCGGTGTGGGCGCCCCGCTCCGTAGACCTGTTGTTATCACCGCGGGCAAGCCAAACGTCTGGTCTCTTGAGCAAGCACACTATCTTTTAGCCAGGTTACGGGCTGAGAGTTTAGCCCTACAGAGTAAAACACCTACAGATACTGAACTGAATCCAAATGCTGTCAACGGCTCGCGTATCAGTTCACTAACAACTGCATTGGACATCGGAGCCAGTTTTGATGCAGCGGCAGGATTCAACAACGACATCGCCGCGCGCAACACCCGCTACAATCTTACGCGACGACAGGAGCTTGAGGCACGGAGGGATCAGCTTTACGTTGACTTAGACAAGGCGACAGGTGAGATAGCAGCACAGAAACTTCAGCGTGAGCGGATGAATAACGATAGCTCGAGTACCGACGCAGACAAGAAGCTGAAAGACACAGAGATTGATGGTTTGACTGCGCAGCAAGCGATCATTAAGGAAAGAATCACCCAAACTAATGATGAAGCCGGCAAGCTGACAGCAGTCTCCGGCACAGTCTCGGGACCCACGGTGCCTGATGCGGATGATAAGGATCGGATGGCCCCACGCCTGCTGGACAAGATCATCGGGACTGACGCCCAGGGAATCAGGGACATGCTCAAGCAGGACACACGGCTCAGTGCTTCAACAGCACTCGATAACCATATCGCTATGCAGTACGAGCTAATTGCGAAACAATTGACGCTCTTGCGTGACGAAGTCGGGCCGGGACAGCGTCTTGTTTTCCTCGAATTGCCTCAATCGATTTACACAACACCGAGCAAGGCAGAAAATAAGATTGCGCAAGTGTGGTGGCATGTTGACGGCTACGTCAAGGTGGACGAAGATGCGCGCCGTCTAAGTGACCTAAACAGGGCCAAGGCCGCGTTAAAAGTCAAGCTCATGCCCGGGCATCCGGGGGAGTACGCGCGATTTATCAAAGATATTGACCTCAAAATTGAGGAGATCTCACGTCGGCAGATCGCCCGTATAATTTCTGACTCACAGCGCGTCATTCAGGGAGGGGCTGAGGATGAAACTCAGTTACTCATGAGGCTAGACTCCTTAACGAAAGACCAGCAGAACCTCGGAGTATCGACATATAAGCCTGAAGCCGTAGGGCTCTCCTACGTGTCTACCGACGGATCGTCTAAAGCTGACGTGAGCCACGGTGGTTCCGATTTGATTAGAACGATTGACTTGATTCCTCGCCAGAGTTCGCTCAACGTCAATGACATTCAAAATAATGTAAGTACAAATCGGTTCGCGGCAGCTTTCTCAACTCTGTTCGGCTTTGGTGCGAAGGTGAGTTATCAGCGCCAACGTGAGCTTTACGAACAATATCTACATCAAGAGGTCTATGCGTCGGGTTTTGGCAAGGGCGAAGACACCTTTGGATGGACATTCGGCCCTTTGCCAGGCACGAAGCGACTCGCGCCAGGATTGCGCACAACATATGCCATCCTCGTCGTCCCTGAAGACGCGCAAGCCTTGCAACTCAGCGCTCGCGGCTGTTACTTCCCGACCAAGGAATTGGCCCCGCAAAACTTCTCGGATACGCAGGACTTTGACTGGCGACGTCCTGAGTTGATTGCCCGCCGACGTTGTGATGCGGCGGCTTCAACATTCACGATGATCATCCCTGGAACGCGTGGCGATAGTTTCTGGGTAAACGGAATTAATTATCGTCGAGTGCGACCTGGCGAACGTAGTGTCGTATACATTGACGGAGAGGACTTTTCCGCGCAGACCGGCATCCTGGTTGATGGCGTCGCTCTTAAGCCGTCAATTGGTGTTGCTCAACCAGGGCTGACCAGAAACCTGGGCGCCGTGAACGAGGGGAATTCAGCCATTTCCGGGTCATACGAGATAATTAATTCCAGGCAAATTGTGCTGGCTTACACGATGCCGCCCACTTATAAGGGGACGCCGACGATTTCACTCGTTGCACCAGGCCGTGGTCGAGTCTTGAACGATCTAAGGCTCCGAATTAATGGCCTGGATGGTCGAACGCTTGACGAGATGCCCCTTATGATAGCAGCGGACGTAGAAGCCCAAGCATTAACCATAACTAACATGGAAGTGGTTAATACAACCGGAACTCAAATGAAGGCCTATCTGACTGGCACTAGATTCGATGAGAGTAAGGATCGCATTTTCGTAAACAGCACCGAATTAGACGCTAGTAATAAGCACTTCCTGGCTCCGGGCTCTATGAACTTACGCTTCCCATCACGCCCGACAATGAGCGTCTGAACGTAACAGTGGTGCAAGAGAAGGAGTATGCCTCGCGCTCATTTAACAACCCGTTTAGCTTAAAGATCAACCAAGCCACGGTGTTGGTAAATGACCTTGATAAGAAACCGGCAGCTCTCACCATCAAGTTGGAAGGTACGGGTTTTAAATCTGACCTGTTACATAACGCTGAGGGGGTCGGCGAGTGGACGATGCGTTACGTCTCACCCACTGAGGTGATCTTCAGAGTCACAGACCCTAAGGATTTTTTCGTCCTTTCGCTGTCTGATGCCATTAATAAGAAGCCGGTTGGTGCGTCTATCGCGCGTCCGGCTCCGCCGGAGAAAGCCCCAGAGCCAGAGGCAGAGGCAGAACCAACTCCACCAAAGAAGGGTAAACAGCAACAATAAACAATTACGCTGAACAACCTTCGGGCGTTTTCGCTTAACGTGGATTTATGGTCCCATTAGATAGAGCTTCTCTCAAAAAGGAGATCACAAATGTGTTTAAGTCGTTTCCCTAATTACGTGCTGGTTGTTTTCATCTCAATATTCCTGCTTCAAGACAGCGTCGGTTTAGCTTCCGCTACTCCCCTTGCAAAATTATCCGGTAAAGCGCAGGCGGGCGGAGAAACGCCCGCCAAACAGACAACGAATCCCTCACGCCCACGCCGCAGTTCTCGCAGACGGCGAGGCAGTGCATCAAGCGCCCGTGGCGTCCTGACGGCCACTTCGACCAGTAATAGTGCGATGCTCAGCCCGCCGCCCCTTAGAGATGGTTTGATCATCACCCCTCCGACAAATGATAAAACCTCACTCGATGAAACGCTCGAGTACATCCGACTCAGAATGAAGGATTATGGCGGACAATCTGGTTACAGTGACAGTGGTGGGGAGATACTTAAGGATGTAACGTTTTCTGGCTGCTCGCCGTCGATGAGCGCAGGACAAGGTGGCGTGATGGTTTCCCGGTTAGATAACGGCGGAGGAACGACGACGACTCAGACGATAGAGCATTGCAGCATAAGCTGGGTTGTCACTTTCAAAGAGGATGGAACAGGCACCGCCGATATTACAAGGACAGCTATCCTTAAATTAAAAGATTTGAACCTCAATGGTGGCGTCGTCGTTCGGAAAGGCGTCATCTGGATCAGGACTGATCCCTACAGATCAATCACGGTCACTACTACTTCAGGTGCCAGCAATACCATAACTGAAGATGAATGGTGGATCGATCTCCACGATGAGGAAGTCGCGCGCCGGGTAGCACGTGCCTTGCAACACGCGGCACAGAAGTGCCGAGGGGAGACGTACGTTGAGAAGTTTACAAAATGAGCAAGAAAGCAAGTTGAACACGGCTAATTACAGTCATCAGAGGTTGTTTATTTGGTGTGCCAATGGTGTGCCAACTCATCCAAACTTAGCGGAACTCAGCAATACAGAGTGGCGCTTGAGCTTTCATCAAATCTTAACAAAAGCGCCCTAAACAGCACTCAAAACAGCTTCAACAATACTCAGTTGAAGAGGTATAAAAGTGGCTGGCAGTCATGAGGTCAAGGTTTCGCTCCCCCTCGGCTCTATAAAACCCTCTCATTCAATAATAAACCCTCCAGCGAAGCCTTTCGCGTTATACTGAATCCCATGCAGTCAGTTTTATTTAGCAGGAGCAAACAAAAGTGAGGTGGAGAGGAAACACAATTGTTCTGTTTTTAGTTGTGATTATTTTTCTTCTAAGCCCGGCTTATGGTCAGAAGATATGGGAGAAGAAATCATATAAACAGTGGACGGCTGCCGAGACCGAGAAAATCCTTCTGGATTCACCCTGGGCGCAGACTGCATTTCAAACCACTCGTAGTGCTTATAACGTGCCCGGCATTTCTATCTCGGCAATCATTCGCTTACGCTCTGCGCTCCCTATCCGGCAGGCTCTTGTGAGGCGCAGGCAACTGGTAGTGAATTACGATAGGCTGAGTAGCACCGCTCAGGCGAAGTTTGATGCCGAAACGAGAGAGTTCCTGGAGTGCCCTGACTGCGCCAAGTATTACATCGTCACGCTTGTCTCAGGGATACCTGCCGGCGCTCCATTGTCGGGTGTCGGAACGTTGCAAGGCAGTGAGGGCTTTGACATCGTCTCCCCTCTAAAAGGCATGTCATTGGAGAACCTTAAGCCATACGTTCATCTCTCCAATGACAAGGGCGAGCAGCGTGTTTTAGTTGGGTTTGTACCGCCCACGAGAGATGGTGGAGAAGCCATGTTCGTCTTCGAGAGATTCGACAATCAGGGAAAGCCGCTCGTCACAACCAGCCACAAGAAGGTTCATTTTAAGATCGACGAACATGTGTTTAAGAGCATGGCCGCGCCGCTAAAGATGTTTACATTTCAGGTATCTCAGCTCGTTCAGAAGAGCGAGGTAATTTTCTGAACTGGATTGACTGTCGAATATTCTGTGATACTTGTTTTAATGATTACTTCTGTTGAATAGCGTCTAGCTGGTTCTTTGCTTCGATAATCAGCCCCCTGATTACCTTTAAATCTTCCAACCTGAAGAGCGAAGTGGCTCTCCTGACGACCCCGCCGGAGATAGCCAGCGTGATGACGCCGCCCCTGCTGCTGGCGGCGGAAACTAAAAGGTCGCCTCTCGTTCGATAATCGGCCTCAAATCTGGTGAGTTGAGTTACGGAATTATCTATCTTGCTCAGGTATTCTAATCCCCTCAGCAGCGGGTCTATCTCATCATAATCAATATAGGAGAGACTACGCCTTCCGGCGTTGCCCGCCTCTCTGACTTCGACAGTTATTCCGTACTCCTTTGAGTTGCTGCCAACATCGCGGAACTCCCTGTTCTCGACTTCGATTGAAGTCCCCTCAAGCCCCGCGGCCAAACCTATTCTGGAAAAGCCTTTGATGACGACGACACCTGTCCTCGCTTGAAAGGCTTCCAGCTTAGTCCGGGGTTCCAACTCCGTCTCAACAGCTTCCTGCCCTGTGACGGGGCTGGAGAACAGAATCAGGCTAAGAATAACGAATGTTAGGCTAATGAGACTCTTCATGGTCGGCCCCTTCATCGATTGAAATTGTGTTGTTAAGCGCAGTCAGGCTGCAAGGAGAGAGTAGTTTAATGAGAGCTATTCTCACTATGTTGATCTTTCACGCCGCACGGGTGAGGTGGTTCCAGAGAATGCCATAAAGAGCAGACGAGGCGTCCGCGTTGAAGCAGTTCATTAGATGCTGCCTCAAAGGTGGATGAGCTATGATTTCTATTTCGCGCCGGGATTTGTTTTGATCACCTCAAAACGCTTAAGCTTGATCTTCTTTTCCTTGAGCGTGTAACTTTTCCGTATCGCTTCTAAGGCACCCTTTTCATCTACACCATTAATCATTTGATAAAAATTCGGATAAGCCACTTGCTCTATACGCAAATAATAATTCTGATTGGCTTCTACGTCTAAAACTCTCCTGATGCCCTTCCATCTCATCTGAATCACGTATTGACCAACAGGAACTTTAAAGCCGATAAATGAGCGCTCAGGCATTGTTAAGAACTCTTCCCCGTTAAGATAAACGACCGCCTCTGGATTCAGGATGACAATCTGAGTGCCATAGTCTTGCGTGTCAACGCCGCGATACAAATAAACGGTGCCATAGGGCTGTACATATTCGCTGGCGTTGTAATAAGCGATGAAGTCGCTTGTGACATCGGTAGTGCTCCCGCTTTCAAAGGGCAGGCCCTTGAATTTACTGATGTCATAAACAAGCGCAAGCTTGTGCTGCTTCGCAAAGGCTTCTAACTTTGCTCTGATGTCAGACGAAATCGCTTTCGTCCCCTGCTTTGCCTTCACGGCCTCAACATAACGTGTAAGACCCTTCTGCTCATGACCGAAGGTCTCAGTATTGATGAAGGCCACCCTGCCATCCGGTAATGTTTGATCGGCTGCCAGAACCCAATCAACAGCCCTGTTTCCTGAGAGCGGGTCCATTTCATCGAAAGCAGCCTTCCATTTCTTTTGCTGGCCTAAAACAAGAACTAACTGGATGCGCCAGAATCCCTGCGTTGGCGCTAATCTCACGGCTTCCCTGAAATGAGCTTCAGCACTCGCCCAATCGCCCGCAATGATAGCCTTGTTACCAGCCTTGGTAACTTCTTCAAGTGTAGCTGCCTGCCTAAGAGTTCGCGCCGGATTGGCGCTGCTTCTACTGAATGCGGAGTCAGTCATTAAAGACAAAATGGTGAAAGCGATGGGAATAAATAACATTAGTCTTGTCTGACGCATAGTTAGTTTCCTCCGCTTAGTTGCGCCTGAAGTAAGAGCACAAATCTACGCTGTCTCAGCCAAACTCTGCTAAGACCGTGAGGCGCAACTCGCTGAACAGACGCGCTAAATCTTTCGGCTGGTAGTGTGCGTTCAGGCCGCTCGGATTCGGCAGCACCCAGATGAATGTCTTCCCGATGCGTTCGGGTTGAAGGCCGAGTTTGGCGTTGGGCCGGTCAAACGCAGTCCGGTAAGCGCCGACGCCAAGCACCGCCAGAAACCTCGGACGATAACGCCGCACCTTAGCCTCTAAGAGCCTGCCACCTTCGATGTACTCTTCAGTTGATAGCTCCGCAGCAGTGGCGGTCGCGCGCTCGACCACATTGGTGATGCCGTACCCGTTCGTGAGAAGTTCATGCTCCTCGAAGGGCGAGAGCAATCTCTCGGTAAACCCGGAAGCATTGAGCGCAGGCCAGAAACGATTGCCGGGGCGTGCGAAGTGATGGCCGACCGCTGCCGTGTAGAGTCCGGGGTTGATGCCACAGAACAGCACACGCAACCCTCGCGCGATCACATCCGGCACAGTCTTCCCCGCAGCGGCCAGCAACTCTTCCTTTGAAGGTTTATAAATGTGCGGATGCTCTGTCATAGTTTGCCATTGAAGCTTATAGATGAAAGTAGTGCTAAAGCAAATAACAGGCTAGAATGCTAAACACAAACGAGCATTCTCAATATCCCGTAGAAGATTAATTTTCTGAAGAAACCATGAAACGCGAGACTCTCTCATCTTCCCTGTTCAGGGCCAACGTGGCAACGCTTCTTTTACTCCTCAGTGCGCCAGTGCTTTACGCTCAGTGGGATAACCAATCGAGTGGAACTACCGCCAGGCTACGCGGCGTGAGTGCTGTCAATCAATCAGTCGCATGGGCCAGCGGCGATAAAGGAACTTACGCGCGCACCATTGACGGCGGCAAGACATGGACTCCCGGCCACCTGCCGGACTCGGAAGATTTGGACTTTCGTGACGTGGATGCTTTCAGCGCGGACGTTGCGTACCTGCTTTCCATCGGCGAGGGTGAAAAGTCGCGCATCTATAAAACAATTGATGGCGGCCTTCACTGGACGTTGCAGTTCAAGAATGTTCGCCCGACAGCATTCTTCGATGCGATGGCCTTCTGGGATGCTAATCACGGCATAGCTGTGAGCGATCCCGTGGATGGCCGGTTTCTAATCATCACCACGTCCGATGGGGGCGCAACGTGGAAAGAGATGCCTCCGACGGGGATGCCTCCCGCGCTCGCGGGCGAAGGCGCTTTCGCAGCGAGCGGAACCTGTATCGCCGTGTGGGGTAAACGAGATGTCTGGTTCGGCACGGGTGGGCCTGAGGGAGCGCGCGTCTTTCGCTCTACAGACGGAGGACGGAACTGGACGGTAGCAGTAACTCCCATAACCGGCGGCAAGACGGCTGGTATTTTTTCACTTCTATTTTGGGATGCTCGTCATGGGGTAGTGGTCGGAGGAGATTATACGAAAGAGCGCGAGGTGCAGAACAACGCGGCGTGGACGAGCGATGGCGGGAAAACGTGGCGGCTGGTAGAGACCAAGCGCCCGAATGGCTACAGGTCAGGCGTGGCCCTCGTTGGCGGAACAAAGAAGCGGGGGCTTGTGGCAGTCGGCCCTTCAGGGTCGGACTTTTCGGAGAGTGACGGGAAGAACTGGCGCATCCTCGGCGAGGAAGGTTTTCACAGTGTGAGTTTCGCAGCAAGCTCCAATGCGGGGTGGGCCGTCGGAGAGAGTGGACGCATAGCTAAATATACGGGCACTTTCTGAATGACTAGAGATTTGGCAATCACCTTCGCCGGTGGTGGGAACCGTGCCTTTTACCAACTGGGCCTGATGAACCGTTGGCGCGAGCGCCTGCTGCCGCACGTTGCGCTGATGGCGACGTGCAGCGCGGGAGCGTGTGTCGCTACTCTTCTCTTGAGCGGAAGGGAAACGGAAGCCAGCGACTTCTGGAAACAGCGACGTGAAGGAATAACCAAAAACTTTGAGTGGCGCAAGCTCCTGCGAGGTAAGCGCCCGACTCCGCACGAACCGATTTATCGTGACACACTGCTACATGCTTTCGCCGAAGGCGGGCTGGAACGCGTGCGCTCCCAACCCTTCCCCATACTCGTCTTGACGACCGCTTTTCCTAAGCCTGTGCCAGCTTTCGCCGCAGTCATCCTGGCGCTTTGCGCCTACAACCTCGAAAAGAAATTCCGTAAGGAGATGATTCATCCATCGCTCGGACGACGCGTCGGCTTCAAGGCGCTGGCTTTCGATGCGCGGAGGTGTGAAACGGCGGAAGAGTTAGCTGACCTCATCATCGCCTCTTCCGCGACGCCGCCTTTTACCTCGGTTGGGAGTTTCGACAATCGCCGCCTGCTCGATGGCGGCATCATTGATAACGTCCCGGCCTTCCTTGCCGACGAAGCGCCCGAAGTGAAACGAAATCTAGTGCTGCTCACTCGCCCTTACCCGTCTCACTTGATCGGCAAGCAAGGAACGAGACTCTACATCGCTCCGGCCAATACCCTGCCTGTGAATCGCTGGGATTACACTCGACCGGAGTTGATCGATGCGACCATCGAAGCGGGCGAGCGCGACGCCGAGATGTTCGCGCCGATGCTGGCTGATTTCTTAGTTTGATTTTGCGCGTCGCGGCTATTTAATCGTCAAGTTCCCTCGCCTTACCCACTCTCCGCCGCGATAGATCGCATCCGGCGGAAAACGTGTTTCCAGATCAGCCGCTGCCCAATCAATTTTCACGGGCCTCTCTTTGCGATAGAAAAGGAGCGTCACCTCGCTCCCCAATCGCCAATCATTCTGCGAGGTCATGACGTAATAGTTATTCGCATCTACCTCCTCTAACCCGCGATAGACCGAGAGGTCTCCGACATCCTGTACGCTCACGCGCCGCGGAGCGCTTGCGTCACTGCGCCGCGCGTCGACGTTGACAGCTAAGTCCGCCGGGTAAGGCTCCACCGCTGGTCCCGCATCGCGTGAGCGATTGACGAGGGTCGCGCCGCGCACGATGAGGTCATAGATGATGCCGCCTTCGTTCATCCTGAGCGCATCGTAGACGGCGGGGTTCGCTTCCTCAACGCTTCCGTCGGAGAGAGATTTCAAGGAAGCGGCGAACGCTACAAAATTAATGCCGACCAGATCATCGTTGCTCTTTCCTTTGAGAGCGCCCGTTTCGATGAGGATGACGGGCGTCCCCCACTGGCTGATGAGGTCTCCGAAGGCGCGCGGGTTGAACGTGTCGTCGTAGCGCCCGATGTGCCCGTAGATGAAGGGTGCAAGCGCCTCGACCATCACGGCGCAGAGCTTTTTATTGCGGATGCGTCCCGGTGTATCTGCACCCGTAGCATCCGACGGCACAGCGAGGAGCGAAATCGTGGCTTGCTTGCCCGTCGTGCCGACAGAGGTGCGGATGCCTTGATTGTGAAGGTTGAAGCCGATGTCAGGTCGCCACTCGTCGCGAAGCTTTTTGAGCAATCGCCCTTCAGGTGTGGAGAGCGTTCGGGCGTCGCGGTTGATGTCAATCGCTTGCAGGTTGCGCCGCTGGAAGAGTTCAGCCCCATCGGGATTGAGCATCGGGACGGCGCGCAGGGTAATCTTTTCCTCTATGGCTTTAACCCAAGCCTTGCCTTGATTCTTCTGCAAGTAAGCGAAGAGGTCTATCAGCGCGCTGGTCGCCGTCGGTTCGTCGCCGTGCATTTGCGACCACATGAAGACCTTCAAAGGCCCATGCCCGAATTCAAGCTGGTAGATGGCGCGCTCAGCAACCGAGCGCCCGACTTCCGTAACTTTAATGCCGCGCGAGCGAAGCTCCGCGAGATATTTTACGAGATCGGCGTGCTTGACGAGCGTGGGGTCAAGATTTGTCACGCGATGCGTCTGCCACTCGCGCAACAATTCGCGCGGAGATTGCGCGCGGGCGTTCAAACTGCTGAAGAGAAGAACAGAAGCGAGCAGCACCATCGTCCAGAATCTCACTGAGACGGGCGCGCGTCGCCTGTGGCACAGAACAGCTTTGGTTCGTGTCATAAATTCAGCTGACCTTTCAAGGATTTATCTGGCGGCATATTACACTTGCTGCTTTTGAAGTCATACATGAATCTTGTGCTAAGATTCTCGCGTCATGGCAAATATTCTAAATGAAGTTGAAGTGCGAGTCCTCGGCTCTTTAGTCGAGAAGCAGATCACCACGCCGGAATACTATCCTTTAACGCTTAACGCCCTGACCAACGCCTGCAACCAGAAGAGCAATCGTGAGCCGATCGTCGCCTTCAATGAGCCGACGGTCACACAGGCGATTGAGAGCCTGCGCGAGAAGAATCTCGTCTACGTGTTCTATGGCAGCACGAGTCGCGTGCCGAAGTACAAGCACATGATGCCCGAAGTCCTCCATCTAGATCAGCGTGAACTGGCCATCCTTTGCGTGCTGATGTTGAGGGGAGCGCAAACCCTCGGCGAGTTGAAGGAGAGAACCGGCAGGCTGGCGGAGTTTACGGCTCTGGGTGAAGTCGAGGAGACGCTGAACTCTTTAAGTGTGCGAGAGGAACAACCATTGGTCGTGAAATTAGCGCGCCAGCCGGGACAGAAAGAAGCGCGCTACGCTCATCTTCTCGCCGGGGATTACGTGGCCGATCAACTAATTGAGGCGGCATCTTCAGAAGGCAGGTCGGCTGAATCTGGAGCGAAGGCCGGAAGGCTTGGGAAACTTGAGGAAGAGGTCGTAGCTCTCAGGGCAGAGGTGACGGAACTGCGGCAACAGCTTGAAGCTTTCATTAAGCAGTTCGAGTCCTGAAGGAATAAGAGCTGTGATAAATGATAGGTGATAGGAAAGAACAGTTGTTTTCTCTTATCACCTATCACCCATCACCCATCACTTTTTGACACTCTTAGTTACTGCGCTCCCTGATTGCCTCGATAACGCTGAAAGGCGATTTGGTCTGGATAATGCGCGTCAGGCGCAAGCCTGCGGCGGCGAGCAGTTCGCGATACTCTGTGGCCGTGCGTTCGACACCGCCGGGCGAGGTGAGCATCTCAAGGTCTAACAGTTTGCTGTAGTGCGGCTCGTTGCCTTCGGGGACGACCACTTCGACGATTAAGACTTTGCCGTCCGGGTTCATCGCCTGCTGGATGTTCTGTAGAATTTTGAGGGCGCGCTCGTCATCCCAATCGTGGATGATGTGCTTCATCATGTAGGCGTCCGCACCCTTCGGCACGGCGGAGAAAAAGTCGCCGGAAACTTTTTCGGTTCGTTCGGCCACACCTTCCTCTTCGAGCAGTGCGCCCGCGCCCGCTATGACCGAGGCTACGTCGAACAGGATGCCTTTCATGTTCGGGTTCGTCTTCAAAACCTGCGCGAGCAAATAGCCGTGTCCACCCGCGATGTCGGTTAAGGTCTCGATGCCGGAGAAATCATAAGCTTCGACGACCACCGGAGCCGTCGCGACAGACATGTCTGTCATGGCGTTGTTAAAGATTTCCGCCTGTCGCGGATTCGCTGCAAAATAGTCGAAGACTTCTGCGCCGTGGATGTGCCCCCAGGCGGGTTTGCCGGTCTGCACGCTATGGAGCATGTCGCCCCAGACACGCCAGTGCCATTCTTCGCCCATGAAGATTGCGCCGTTGTGCATGGAGTTGGGCGCATCTTTACGGAGCGGTTCACTGTAGGGCGTGTTCGCGAAAACTTTCGGCTCGGTTTCTTCAAACACGCCGACGCTCGCCAGACTTCGCAGCAGGCGATAAAGGGAGCGCTCATGCGTCCTTGTGGCGGCGGCCAACTCGCTGATGGTTTGCGGTTTGTCTGCGAGTAAATCGGCCACCTCTAGCCTGGCAGCGACATACAGGGCTTGCGTCATCATTGCGCCGAACGCCAGTTGTGTCAGGAAGGCTTCGGGCGGCAAAGGTTGCGCGGCGGCTGCCGGAACGGTGCTGGCTGTGGCTGCCGTGCTCATCTGGGTACTCATTTAATGTTTCTCCTTCGGGAAACTTCCAAAATGTTTCTCAAGTGGTATCACTAATCATCTACCGGAGAGGGCTGATTCGATTTCCGCCCTTCATTTACTAACGCGCAAGGCGCTCTCGAAAAGAGTCAGGCAACGAGGATTTTATTTTTATTCCCGGCTTTCTCGGCGGCAACCGGGCGGCTGGGAGGAGAGTCCAATGTCGTCGGCAGGCAAATCGGGTTTCTACGGCGGTCAGGTTTTGTTTATACTTAGACGGTCCTAAACTTTCGGCGAGACAGAAACCTTGCACATGAACGATCCGGGAACGGAAAACATAACCCAACTGCTCATCGAGGTCACGAACCGCAATAGCGCCGCCGTTGACGTGTTGCTGCCGCTCATTTACGATGAACTCAGAAGCCTGGCAGCGAATTATTTACGGCGCGAACGTCCGGACCATACACTTGAGCCGACCGCGCTTGTCCACGAAGCCTACCTGCGAATGGTGGATCAAACGCAGGTCAACTGGCAGAACCGCGCGCATTTCTTCGGAGTGGCGGCGCAAATGATGCGACGCATTCTGGTTGACCATGCCCGCGCGCATAATGCTGAAAAGCGCGGCCAGGATTTTCAGAAGTTCTCCCTGGACGAGAATATTGACAAGGCAGTCGAGCGCAGCAGCGAACTCATCGCCCTTGATGATGCGCTGCATGCGCTGGCCGAGATTGACGAGCAAAAGGGCCGGATCGTCGAACTACGCTTCTTCGGCGGCCTCTCAATTGACGAAACGGCTGAAGTCCTGGGCGTCAGCGCCCCGACCGTCAAGCGCCAGTGGCGCATGGCGAAAGCCTATCTCTACGGGCAAGTTCAAGGACAGTAAGGACAGTGATAGGTGATGGGTGATAAGTGATAAGAGAAAACACATTCTTTCTTACCACTTATCACCCATCACCTATCACCCATCACTATAGTTTTTATGACCCCCGAACGTTGGAAGCAGATCGAAGACGTGTTTCAGACGGCGGTTGATTTGCCGCCGCGAGAGCGCCGCCAGTACATTGTCGAGGCTTGCACGGGCGACGACACTTTGCGTGAGCAGGTCGAGCACCTCGTGGCGCAGCACGACCGCGCGGGCGACTTTATAGAAGCCCCGGCCATCGCCGTTGCCAATTTCTCGCGCACGCCTGACCCCGACGCGACGACCCTCTCGACCGATTCCTTTGACGATCCTTCAATCGGGCGCATGGTCGGCGTCTACCGCATATTGCGCGAGATCGGGCGCGGCGGAATGGGCGCAGTTTATCTGGCCGAGCGTGCCGACAGCGAGTTTCGCCGCCAGGTCGCCATCAAATTAATCAAGCGCGGGATGGACACGGACTTCATCCTGCGCCGCTTCCGCAATGAGCGACAAATCTTAGCCTCGCTCGATCATCCTTATATCGCGCGTCTGCTCGACGGTGGAACGACCGAGGACGGGCTGCCCTACTTCGTGATGGAATACATCGAGGGGCTGCCCATCTATCGCTTCTGCGACGAACGCAAGCTGACCATTCCCGAACGCCTGCGTCTCTTTCGCCAGGTCTGCGATGCGGTTCATTACGCGCACAAACATCTCGTCATCCACCGCGACATCAAGCCCTCGAACATCCTCGTCACAGGCGAAGGCGTGCCGAAGCTGCTCGATTTCGGTATCGCCAAGCTGCTGAACCCGGAACTCGCAGACATCACGCTCGACCCGACGGCGACGGCCATGCGCTTGATGACGCCGGAGTACGCCAGCCCCGAGCAGGTGCAGGGGCAACCCGTCACGCCCGCGACGGACGTTTACAGTTTGGGTGTGCTGCTTTACGAGTTGCTGACAGGCCACCGGCCTTACCGTTTCCTGAGTCGCGCTCCGCATGAAATCGCGCGCGTCATCTGCGAAGAAAAGCCCATGCATCCGAGCGTGGTGGTCACGCGCTCGCACGATCTGCTGCCCACGCACTTTGAGAGCAACAAGGAGGCGGACACTCTCGAACAAGTTTACGGGACGCGCAAGGCGACGGCTGAGAACCTGCGGCGCGAGTTGGCGGGCGATCTCGACAACATAGTGATGAAGGCGCTCAGGAAGGAATCCGAGCGGCGCTATCAATCGGCGGAGCAACTGCGCGAAGACATCACGCGTCATCTTGAAGGACAGCCCATCTCCGCGCCTCCCTTCTTTCCGGCGGCAACACACCCGGCGACTCCGGTCAACGCCGAAGCCAACACCGCAGAGAATTCCATCGCCGTGCTGCCGCTCAAAATTCTGGATGCGCGCCGCAGCAACGAAGACACAGGCGACGAATATCTCGCCATCGGATTAGCCGACGCCTTGATTACGCGTCTTAGCCAGCTACGTCGTTTCAGCGTGCGCCCGACCAGCAGCGTCATGCGCTATCAGGCCATAGACTCCGACCCGCTCATCGCCGGGCGCGAACTCGATGTCGGCTTTGTTCTCGACGGGCGCTTACAACATGCGGGCGATAGAATTCGCGTCACCGTGCAACTGCTCGACGTGTGGAGCGGCTCTGCCGTGTGGGCCGGACAGTTTGACGAAAAGTTTGATGACGTACTCAGTCTGGAAGACGCGATCACGGCTCAAGTGGCCGAGGCCATCGTTCCGCACCTGACGGGCGACGAGCGGCGGCGTCTCGCCAAGCGCAGCACGAATAACCCGGACGCGCACGAAGCCTACATGCGCGGGCGTCACCACTGGAGTACGTTCACGGAAGATGGGCTGGCCAAGGCTCTCATCTGTTACAACCAGGCCGTCGCGCACGCGCCCGACTACGCTCTCGCTTACGCTGGCATTGCCGACTACTACAACTGGCTCGGCATTTTCGCCGTGCTGCCTTTCGCGGAGACTTCGGCGGCAGCCAAAGAGGCCGCGCTCAAAGCCGTCACCCTCGACGACACTCTGGCGGAAGCCTACGCGGCGCTCGGCTTCGCCACGATCATGCACGATTTTGATTGGGAGATGGCCGAGCGCCACCTGCGCCGCGCCGTCGAGCTTAATCCCAACTACATCACCGGGCGATTGTGGTACTCCTACTTTCTGGGAATGGCGGGGAGGTTTGAGGAAGCGCTCACGCAGGTGCGCCGCGCGCTCGAAGTCGCCCCGCTCACAGCCATCGCCCATCAGGCTCTGAGTTGGACTTACTTCCACGCACGACGCTACGAAGAGAGCATCGCCACGAGCCGCAGTGTCGTCGCAAACGAGCCGGAGTACGGGCTGGGGTTTGTCTTTCTCTCCGTCTCGCTGTCGAACGCCAAACATTTTGATGAAGCCTTCGCCGCCGGATTGAGAGGCGTCGAGTTGCTCGGCAGAAGTCCGTATTCGCTCTCGTGGCTCGCCTCGGCTTACGCGACGGCTGGCAGGCGCGACGAAGCGCACGCGCTCCTCGAAGAAATGCGGCAGATGTCCACCAAGCGTTACGTGTCGCCTTACTTGCTCGCGATGGTCTACTGCAAGCTGGGCGACGATGAGCGTGCGCTGCTTGAATTGGAGCGCGCGCTCTCGATACGCGACGCGCGTCTCGTCTGGCTCGGCGTTGACCCGCAGTTTGATCGCTTGCGCGACTATCCGCGCTTTGACGAGTTGCTGCGCCGAACCAACAATCCGCTCGCCGCCCGGCTCGCGCCGACCCTCGAACCGGCCACAGGCCAGAGAGCGGTCGCCGTTTTGCCGCTTCAGGTGCTCAGCCCGGAAACGACCGGCGGCACGAGCAAAGAGTATCTCAGCGTGGGACTGGCAGACGCCTTGATTACGCGTCTTTCCAACGTGCATCGCTTCGTCGTGCGCCCGACGAGCAGCGTCCTGCGCTATCAGGATAGCCAAACAGACCCGCTCCGAGCGGGAAGCGAGATGGGCGTTGATTTCGTCGTCTCCGGCACGATTCGCGTGGCGGGCGAGCGCATCCGCATCACGGCGCAACTTCTGAGCGTCTCCGACGGAGCGATTCGCTGGGCTGGCAGGTTCGACGAGAGCTACACAGATGTTCTCCAACTCGAAGACTCCATCTCCGAGCAGGTCGCAATGGCGCTCGTCCCGCACCTTAGCGGAGATGAGCGACGCAAGCTATCGAAACGCGGCACGGACAACGCGGAAGCGTTCGAGGCGTTCCTGCGCGGTCGCTACCATTGGTACACGATGACCGAAGACGGCTTCGCCAAGGCCATCGTCTGCTATGAGCGAGCGACGACGCTTGACCCGTCTTACGCGGCGGCTTATGCCGGAATCGCAGAGTATCACTGCTGGCTCGCCGTCTATGGATTGATGCCGCCTGCCGAGCAACTGACAGCGGCCCAGGGCGCGGCTGAACGAGCCATCGCGCTCGACGACACGCTCGCCGAAGCTCACACAGCGCACGGCCTTGCCCTGCTCGCGCACGAGTCGCAGTGGCAATTGGCCGAAGTCCGCTTCCGTCGCGCCATCGAACTCAATCCGAACTCGACAATGGCGCACGCCCACTACGCCTGCCAGCTTGGGATGGAAAGCCGCTTCGATGAATCCATCCGCGAAGCGCGGCGCGCGTGCGAGCTTGATCCGATTAATCCGTTCAACTCTTACTTTCTGGCGTGGTGTCTCTATGAGGCGCGGCGCTACGACGAAGGCATCGCGCAAGCTCGCCGCTTGCTTCAGGCTGAGCCGCAGTACGGCTCGGCGCACTTTGTCCTGAGCCTGATGCTGCGTCGAACCGGCAGATACGAGGAAGCGATTACGGAAGCGAAGAAGGCGATTGAGTTGCTCGGCCAAATCCCCATGTTCGTCGCCACACTCGGTTCGGCTTACGCCGAAGCGGGGCTGGAAGAAGAAGCACGCCGCGTGCTATCAGAGCTTCGCGAGATGAGCGCCGTCCGTTACGTCACGCCGTACCATCGCGCCTTCATACATATTTATCTGGGCGAGCACGACGAAGCGATTGCTCTGCTTGAACAGGGCATCGCGGTCGGCGACCCCTGGCTGGTCTGGATTGGCGTCGAGCCGCAGATGGATGCGCTTCGCAGCAAGCAGAGGTTCAACGATCTGCTGCGACGGACGAAGAATCCGGCAGCCGCGCGGCAGGCAAGCGCCTTTGGCATTCGCGCCGAAGGTCAGGACGCGCAAGGCTCAAGACAAGTCGCTTCCTCCGATGCCGCGCCCGCCACACCCATCCCAAAGCCGCGCGCAACGGAAGACGAAGAGGCGAATCAACTTTACGTGGCCGGTCGCTACTTCGCCACGCGCCGCACGGCGGAAGGCTTGCGACAAGCCATCGAAAGATTCATCCACGCCGTCGAGCGCGATCCTCAGTTCGCTCTGGCCTACGCAGAGATGGCAGACTGCTATGCGCTCCTGAACTGGTATGTCGAGCCGCCGCCCGAAGGGGCATGGGAGCGCGCCAAGGAGGCCGCGCTTCGCGCCGTCGAGGCTGACGAGCGTCTGGCCGAAGCTCACGCCTCGCTCGGCTTTGTTAAGCTCCACTACGACCGCGACTTTGCGGGGGCTGAAAATGAATTCCGCCTCGCCATCGAGTTAAAGCCCGACAATGCCGTCGCGCATCGCTGGCGTGCCTTCAACCTGTCGGCGATGGGACGGCACGACGAGGCCATCAGCGAGATTAGACGCGCGCAGGAAATATCTCCACGCTCGCCCGTCATCGCCACAGCGTTTGCCAACGTTCTCTTCTTCGCGCAAAGGTTCGTGGAAGCCAGCGAGCAGTGCCGCAGGTCTCTGGAACTCGACCCCGGCTCTATTCCGACGCACATCGTGCTGCGCTGGACTTACGAAATGAGAGGCATGTGCAACGAGGCGCTCGCCATCTACGAACAGGAGCGAGCGTTTGCGGGCGACGCCATCAACACTCGCGCCAAGCGCGCGCACGTTCTGGCCTCGTGCGGGCGTGTGGAAGAGGCGCGTGAAATTTTGCAGGAAATCGTCGCCCGGCGCGACGAGCAATGGGTGACGGCCTACGAAATCGCCGTTATCTACTCTCTTTTGGGTGAGCGCGACGAAGCGTTCAACTGGCTCACACAGGCTGAGAAGGAGAACGCCGTCGGCTTAACTTACGTCCGCGTAGACCCGCGTATCAACAGCCTCCGCAACGACCCGCGCTTTGACGAACTGCTACGGCAAATGAACCGGACGAATAATCCGACGCAAAGCAGCAATTCCTGACTAAAGTCACTGAAAGCCCCGAAGGGGCTTTTTCAAACCGCTTCCAAACAATTTCATCTGCAACTCGCTATAAATCCCCACTTTTTTCCTTCCGGCTGATCCTTTTTCCCGTCCGATTCCGCGTTTACCAGATGAGAGGAATAATCCTATGAAACAGAATCGGGCAATACGAATCGTCAAGCGAGGCCAGAAGGCAAGCACCGAAACGGTCGCAAAAGCGGCGGTCGCGGCGAGCACAGAGCCTTCCGAGCGTGAGTTGAAGTCGGTTGTGTCAGGCTGGATCAGCGAGCATCGCCAGCGGTCGGAGGAATATCGCCGGGCGTTCGCCGATTTGCTTAGAGAGTCAGGATTCCGCTCGCCACGCGCCACCACGCCTGCGTGAAGCGAAGAAGTTGCAGGCTGAAAGAGGGAAGACAATGAGCCACGAAATCACAAGAAATGAGACGACAGACAAGCTGTTTCGTGCAATCCCATGTCATTACGTAGTTGGCTTTCTTCCTCTGCTTTCATCGCTATCTGGTCTTGCGCCCTGCCAGAGCCAGACCGACGCCTCCAAGAATCATCGCCGCCGAAAGCAGCAGGCGCGCTGAGATATTTTCCGAGAGCAATATCACCCCGCCCAGCGCTGCCAGTACGGGAACGATCAACTGCACCGTCGCCGCACGCGTCGCCGTCAACCCTTTAAGCGCCGTGTACCAGACGACATAGCCCACACCCGAAGCCAACGCTCCAGACAAAACCGCGAAGACCAAGCCCTTTGCAGAGACATGTGCATCGCGCAGCATGGCTAGATTGACCAAGACGACAAAAGGTGTTGCGCGCACGAAATTGCCGGTGGTGTCAGCCAGTGGGTCGCGCGTGCCTCGCCCGCGCAGCGAATAGAATCCCCACGAGATGCCCGCGACCGCCATCAACGCAGACCTGAAAGGCGAAGGTGCGGTGAGACCCGGAAACACCAGATACACCAGACCGCCCAGCGCAACGAACAGCCCCGCCCATTCCAACACATTAGGCCGCTCGCCTGAGCTGAGCGCATAAATGAGCATGGTCGCCTGTACCGAGCCGAAGAGAATGAGCGCGCCTGTGCCTGCACTCAGACTGATGTAGGCGAGAGAGAAAGCGATGGCATAGAGGAAGAGCAGAGCGGCAGAAGTCCAACTGCCGCGAGGTGATGTTGAATTCCCTTTCTTGAATAGGGCCGAGATGAGCAGCAGGACAAAAGCGCCGGAGAGTAATCGAACGGTCGAGAAACTGGCGGCGTCAATCGCGGACGCGCCCAGCGCCAGCCGACACAGCACAGAATTCATGGCGAAGGCTACGAGCGCGAAGACTGTGCAGACGAGCGTTTTCACTAAGTCAGGAACTTACAGAGACAGGCAGTGGTTTAGTTTGAAAAGAGTGCAGGAAGAGTGGAGGTTCACCACCGCAGATACAGAAGACACAGAGAGAGCACGGAGGCTTGCTTTTCTCTGTGCATCCTCTGTGCTCTCTCTGCGTCTCTGTGGTGAATCGCATCTCGCCACACCTTAGACTTGAAATTTAGCTACTACCCGGAGATGAAGAAGACTTTTAATGCTGTCGAACTGACGTTGAACTATCAATCAGGAACTATGATGGAAACAGGAGCGCCAACAGTGTAATCGCCCCGGCGGTAATCAGCGCGCGGCGATTAATCCGCCGGGCTTTGTCGCGCAGTTGCTCAATCAAATTTTCATCGTCCAGGCTCACTTCGCCATCGTCCATGTTGCGCTTGCCGGTAGCAGCCAGCGCAATACAGGTCTTCTCGCGCGATTGGATCAGCCCCAGGCCCGCCATCCAGATCGGAAAGAAGATGACGACGCGCGACCAGCGCGGCGCCTGAAAGATGACAAGAACGAAGGCGAGACCAACGCCCACCGTCAGAGCCACGACGCCCATCAGCCTTCGCTTGCGCCGCTCGCGCGGCCCGATGTTGATTGCTTCATCCATACAGGTGATGGGTGATGGGTGATAGGTGATAGGAAACTGCTTTCGCTTATCACCTATCACCTATCACTGACCGGCTCGCAGTGTTGCTATCGGTTGCCCGGCGGTGACGCGATCCCCGACCTTCGCGTTGATGACGCTCACCGTCCCGGCGGAAGAAGCCTGTGCGGTGACAATCTGCTCGGAGAATGTTTTTACCGGAGTTGATGGATTTTGTGATTGCTGGCGCGCGGTGGCAATCCCCGTCTGCGCGCTCTCGGCCTTCGATTGAGCTTGCTGCAAGCGTCGCTGCGCTTGTTCAAACTCCGCACGCGCTCCGTCCAACTGTGCCTGCGGCGCATCACCCGTTGCGACGAGCGAAGACAGGCGCTGCATCTCCACCTCTTTACGAACCACGTCGGCACGCGCCGCTTCAACCTCTGCCTGTGATGTCCGAATGTTTGTGGCAGCGCGCGCCTGCGGGTCTTCCGTTTGTGCGGGCGGCGCGCTTTGCCCTTCAACGCGGACGGCGATTTCGACAACGGGAGCGCCTTCGTTGATCGTCATTCCTTCGCGCACGAGGACACGGCGAATCTCACCCGTTGCAGGCGCATTGACGATGATGAGGCCGCGCGTGTCACCGCTGTCACTACCTGTTTGTGATTGACATGCAGAAAAGAGAGCGAGCGCAAGCAGAGCAAGAAGCAAGAGCATCAATCTTGGCTTCTGTCGAACTGAAATCGTCGGCGCGAAATCATTTCTCATTTGCCTTGACCCCTGTGGCGGCGCTGCCTGTTCCTCTTTCGGTAAACGCCGGGAAGACGCTAGTCGCTTCCGCACCCGGCTGAGGGGCAGCGCGCAATTCAAGCTCACGCAGAGGCGTGTCGGACCGCACGGCGACGTTGTTGGCTTCGAGCGTGTTGCCGGTGGCGCGCTGGAAATCCGCGATGGCTTTGTTGAGATCGGTCTGCGCCTGAAGTTCTCGCCCACGCGCGGCCAACACTTCGTTCTGTCGCTGCAAGACCAGAAAGACCGTCGTCGTGCCCGCCCTGAATTGTCTCTGCTCGCTCTCGTACTGCTGCTCCGTAGAGACGCGCGTGGCGGCGGCGGCTTGAAGGCGCGCTTCCGCCGACCTCAATGTCTGCGTAGCGTTGCGAACTTCAGCTTCGATCAACTGCTCGGCCTGCGCGCGTTGAGTCTGGATGAAGTTGCCCTGCGCCAGAGAGCGTCCCAGATTGGCTTGGGCTGTTCGGTTACGCAAAGGAAGTTCGACACGCACGCCGACGCGATAGGTCGGATAGTCCTGTCCTATCAAATTCGAGAGCGACTTTGAATAACCGCCGATCAAGTTTGGCGTCACCGTGCCGCCTGTGCCGCCGGAAGTAGTGTCAAGCGGAGGCAACCCTGCGAGCGTGGAAAGCTCGTTAACACGTGTGCGAAGTTGCGCGTTCGAGCTTGTTCCGCCCCCGGTGCCCGCCGCTGTCAGTGTCCCGGCGAGGCCGACGAGTGTGTACGTGCCGATGAGATCAACTTGCGGCTTGGTCTGGTCGCGGAAAAAGCGCGTGTCTATCCCGTTAATCTCAGCGTTGGTTTGAAGCTGTGCCAGTTCGGGGCGACTCCTGAGCGCAGCATTGACCGCTGTCTCAAGCGGCACGCGCGGGGCTTCCAGATTGATGGGCGTGACGGGCGTCAGGGGACGCGACCAGAGCGCGTCCGTGCGCGAGGGCAGCATCAACGTCTTTAAAGTATTCTCGGCGCGCGTCACGGCTTCCTGCGCCGTGTAGACGTTTTGCTCGAAGGTCGTCACCTGTGTCGAGGCGGCGATGATGTCAATGGGCGCGAGCACGCCTTTCTCCACCAGCCGCTGATTGCTTTCGACCTGCGTGCGCGCCTGTTTGACGGCGTCAATCTGGACCTGCAAATTCCTGAGCGCGAAGACCAAATCCCAGTAGGCTTGCTCGACCTGCGCGATCACCTCGATGGCCCGCTGGCGAAACTGCGCGTCCGTCAACGAAAGATTCTTCTTGGCAATCTCGATCTGACGGCGGTTGTTGTCAAAGCGCAAACCGCGCCAGAGCGGTTGCGTGTAGGTCAGGGTCAGCGCTGTCGGGAATTGCGGGTTGAGCGTGACGTTCTGATTGTTGGTCGTCAAACGCGTCGAGGAGAAATCGAGTTGATAAGCGCCGCCCGCGAACGGCGAGAAGCCGCCCAGACGGGCTGCGCCTGTGAAATCGGTTTGCGTGACCGAACCGTTCTGCGCGCCGCCAAGCGTTGAACTGGTCGGGGTGACGCGGCTCTCGTAATAACTTTCCGACGAGAAAACCGGATCATAGACGCCGCGCACAGACCGCAGGTTGAACTCCGCAATCTGGACGTTGATACGCGAGCCGTCAATGTCATTGTTATTTTGCAGCGCCAACGCGATTGCTTCTCTGAGCGTGAGCGGCATCTGGTCGGACACGTCCACGCCGACGCGCTCGGCGCTGGGCAATGGGCGCGCGGGCGCACGGAAATCCGGCGCGACCGGCGGAGGCTCGGTCGGTAGTTCCGCAGGCGCTATCCCGCCTGAGACGCCGACGCTTTGACCCGGCGATTGCGGCACGCCTGTGGCAGGTGCGCCATTCGGAGTCGTGCCCGGTTGCTGCGGAGTTTGAGTTCCGGCAGGCGTGGCTGTTTGTGGCGGCTGTCCCGGTGCGGTCTGCTGCGATGGCGGCTGCACTTGAGGCTGCGTCGGGCGCGGCCCCTGCGTGTTGGGTGTGGTCTGCTGCCGCTCCTGCTCAAGGCCGGTTTGCGGCTGCACACTCTGCTGCGCTTCGTTGTCTGGACGCACCGGAGCCGTTGATGAATTCGGCGGCAACTGTGTGCGCGAAGGCGGAGGCTGACCGGGCTGCTGCCCCTGCGTCTGTGTGCCCGCTGGCGGCGCTGGCTGCGGCGTCGAAGAAGGAGACGGCGCAGGGTTCTGCGCTTGAGCCACACCAGCCGTGAATATAAACAACGCCATCAGGATTGCGGACTGCGGATTACGGATTGCGGATTGAAGGAAAGCACTCAATCGTTTGTTAATCCGAAATCCGAAATCCGAAATCCGAAATCGGTCAGTCGCCTGAAGCTTGGTCAACATATCTATCCTTTACGGTTTTGCCGGAAGGGGGAGCGGCAACTTTGGGTTTGCGTGAGAAGGTGCGGCGCACGCCCGCATACGCTTCGGAGAGGCGGCGACCCGCGCCCCCCTTAAAGTTACTGATATTCGCTCCAACATAGCCCCACACGCGCGATTCCTTCGCGTCCTCAAAGAGCGAGTAGAAGACAGGAACGGCCAGCAGCGTCAGCAGCAGACATAAACTCTGACCGCCGACGACGAGCACGCCGATTGAACGATTGGTCGCAGCGCCCGCGCCACTGCCGATGATGAGCGGAATCATGCCCGCGACGAGCGCAATCGTCGTCATCAGGATGGGGCGCAAACGGTCGCGGTTCGCCTGAAGGATTGCGCTGTAGCGTTCCATGCCGTGCGCGCGCAGTTCGTTCGTGTGGTCAATCTGCAAGATGGCGTTCTTCTTGACGATGCCGAAGAGCAGCAGGATGCCGAGCGCGGAAAAGATGTTGAGCCGCTGCCCGGCAATCCACGTCGAAAGCAGCGCGAAGGGGATGGAGAGCGGCAGCGTTAAGAGAATCGTCACCGGGTGGATGAACGATTCAAACTGCGCGGCCAAGATAAGATACATGAAAATAAACGAGAGCAGGAACGCCAGCATGAAGGATTGGTTCGCTTTCTGTAGTTCCTTTGACTGCCCCGTCACGCCCGTCCTGTAGCCTGCTTCCATGTTCAGTTCGTCTGCGTAACGCTGGATGGCAACGAGGCCGTCTGCCTCCGAGCCGTTCGGCGCGAGGCTCGCCGAGACCGTCACCTGTCGCTGGCGATTCAGCCGATCAATCGAAGCCGGGCTTTCGCCCTCTTCGAGCCGCACTAATTTTTCCAGACCCACAGTGCCGCCCGAAGACGAGGCGACGGTAAAGCGGCTCAGATTCTCGCGCGTGCGTCTGAACTCTTCCCCGGCGCGCACGACCACATCGTATTGATCCGAGCCTTCGCTGAAAGTGGTGACGCGCGCTCCGGCGGCGAGCGTGTTCAAAGCCTGCGCCACGTCGCCCGCCTTGACGCCGAGGTCTGCGGCGCGCTGGCGATCAATGATGATGCGTACCTCTGGGCTGCTCAGTTGGAGCGAGCGGTCTGCATCGCGGAAGTTATCATCCTTCTTGATGCGCTCGACCAGTTTGTTTGAATACTCGTCCAGCTTTTGAATGTCCGGGCCGCTGATGAAGAAGCCCAGGGATGAGCCGCCGCGCCCCTGACCGAGGCTCGCGCCGATGGACGACCCGCCCGACGCGTTGATGACGTACTCTTTCGGATACTTTCTTTTACGCACCATGTCACGCGTCTGCTGAATCAAATCGGCCTGCGAAAACTTGCGCTCCTTGACCGGCTTGAGCCTGACCGAGACGGAACCGGAGTTTGGCGAACCACCGCCGCCACCACCACCTCCCGCGTTGACGAGCGTGCTTTCGATGCCGGGAATTTGTTCTCGCAAGTCGCGCGCAATGCGCTCCAACACAGACTGCGTCGCCGCGAGGCTTGTGCCCTGCGGCATTCGCAGGTTCACCTGGTAAGCCGATTCGTCTTCGTCGGGCAGGAAGTTATAACCGACCAGTTTGTAGAGCGGGACAATCGAGATGACGACTACCGCGCAGATGACCACGATGAGCCAGCGATGCGCCATAGACCATCTGAGCATCCACATGTATGAGCGATCAATCGGACGGTAGAAGCGACCGCCTTTAGAGCCTGAGACGTGTTCCTTCTCAGCACTCTTCTCTTCGCGGTGCTGAGGGGTAAGCAAGTCATCATTGTTTCCACCGTCGCCTGCTCCGGCGGGCACGCCTTCGGGCGTCACAGTCTCTTTCGGAGGCTTGATCCAGCGCGCCGCGAGCATCGGCGTCAGCGTGAAAGAGACGATGAGACTCACAGCAATCGCCGCCGCCGAAGTCAGACCGAACGACGACATGAAACGCCCGACGATGCCGGTCATAAACCCGACGGGAATGAAGACGGCGAGAAGGCTGAGCGTCGTCGCCATGACCGCCAGCCCAATCTCTTTTGTTCCCTGAATCGCGGCCTGATAGGGATGCATCCCTTTCTCTTCCACGAAGCGGTAGATGTTTTCCAGCACCACAATGGCGTCGTCAATCACGATGCCGACCATCAACGTCAGGGCGAGCATCGTCATCTGATTGAGCGAGTAGCCGAGCGCCGAAATCAGCGCGAAGGCCGAGATGATCGAGGTCGGGATGGCGAGCGCGGCGATAATCGTCGAGCGGAAGTTCCACAGGAAAAGAAAGACGATGAGGGCGGCGAGAAAACCACCGACGACCAGATGTTCTTCGATGGCGTGGAGGCTGGTTTCAATAAACTCCGACTGGTCGCGCGTGACGACGACTTTAATATCTTTGGGCAGCAGCGGCAGCGTCTCCGCCATGCGCCGCTTGACCTCTTCGATGACGGCGATGGTGTTTGCGCCCGATTGCTTGCGGATGCCGAGCGAGACCGAAGGCACGCCGTCGAGCGATGCGGCTGAAGTGGGATCTACGCCACCGTCTTCGACGCGTCCCACGTCTTTGACCTTGACCGGATACCCGTTCTTCGTCGTGATTACGATGTCGTTGAAATCTTCCACGCGGGTCACGCGCGAGAGCGTGCGAAGCGTGACAGTGCGTGCGCCTTCGTCAAGACGACCGCCGGGCAATTCCAGATTCTGCGCGCGCAGGGCGTTCGAGACTTCCGTCACGGACATATTGAACGCGCGCAGGCGTTCGGGGTCTATGTAGATTTTAATTTCGCGCTGGCGTCCGCCGAAGACCACCACTTCGCCCACGCCGTCGGCTGATTCGATTCTCTCCTGAATCTGATTCTGGACAAGCGTGGTCAATTCAATCGAAGAGCGCGGCGCGCTGATGGCGTAAACGAGAACGGGCTGCGAGTCCGGGTCGGATTTTTCTGACGACGGGCGGGTCGGCGGTCTCCGGCAAACGATTGATGATGGTGCTGACCTTGTCGCGCACTTCCTGCGTGGCGAGGTCCGGGTCTTTTTCGAGATTGAAGTTGATGGTGACATTCGAGCGTCCCTGCGCCGAACTGGAGCGCATCTCGTCAATGCCGGGGACGGTGTTGACCACACCTTCGATGATGTCTGTAATCTCGGTCTCAATCTCCTGCGGCGCGGCGCCCGTGTTCGTCGTCTGCACAGAAACGGTCGGGATGTCGATTTTCGGGAAGCGGTCAACGCCGAGCGTAAAGAAAGAGAATCCGCCGATGACCGTCAGGATAAGAATGATGACAGTCGCAAAGACGGGACGCCGCACACAAATTTCAGCCAGCTTTTGCATAACTTAAAAGTCCTAAGTCTGGAGTCTGGAGTCGGAAGTCGGAAGTCGGAAATCAAATCGAAGGTTTATCGAGTTGACTCCAAACTCCGAGACCCCAGACTCCAGACTGTTATTGTTTGACCCGCGCTCCTTCATACAGTTGCTCAAGATTGCTGGTCGCGACAATCTCGTCGGCCTCGACCCCTGAAAGGATTTGGATCATCTCGCCCTCGTCCTGCCCGATTTGCACGACGCGTAGTTTCGCCGTGCCATCTTTAATCACAAAGACGCGATACGATTGAGTGTTCTGATCTCCGAGAACTGCCGGGCGCGGGACAAAGACAGCTTTATTCCCACCCTGACGCACGATGCGCGCGGTGGCGAACATGCCGGAGCGGAGCGCGTTATCGCCGTTCTCGACGAGCGCCTCCACAGTCGCCGCGCGCGAGACCGGATCAATCGCCGGATTGACCGCCGAGACCTGTCCCGCAAACTTTTTATCACCATGCGCTTCGACTTCGAGCGACACGCCCATGCCGGGAACGATTGACGGAACATCGGCCTCCGGCACTTGCAACTGCAACTTGATCGGATTGGTGCGAAGCACCGTCGCCACTACGCTTGCGGGCGTCACGTATTCGCCAACCGCGATGGGACGATTGCTGATGTAGCCAGCATAGGGCGCGCGAACCACTGCATCCGCGACGGCCTTCTGCGCGATGGCGACCTGCGAGCGTGCCGACTCAACCGCCGCTTCAGCGCTTTGAATGGCTTGATTGCTTTGACGCGCGGTGTTGATCGCGGAGTCGAGTTGCTGGCGCGCACTGTTGGCGCGTGCCCTCGCCGTGTCTCGCTGCGTGCGGTATTGATCGTAGACGGCCAGCGACACGTCACCTGTTTCTACAAGCTCGCGGTAGCGTCGTTCGTTGGCTTCGGCAAAGCGTAGTTCCGCCACCGCCTGATCGTAGTTGGCGCTGGCGGTACGCACTTCCGGGTTGGCGCTGGCGTCAAAGTTACCGCCAGGGCGCAGGCCCAAACGCGCTTCCGCCTGACGGACTCCGGCGATTGCTTGCAGCACACTGGCCTGGGACTGCCTGAGCCTCAGCCGCGCGTCCCTATCGTTCAAGCGAGCAATCACCGCGCCCTGTCGCACGAACGCGCCGACGCCAACCGGAGTTGCGACGACCTGCCCGGAGGTTTGCGACGCCACATCTGAGGTTTCATCTGCGATGAGACTGCCGGAAGCCTGAATGTACGCGGGCACATCGCGCGCAACCGCCTTCGCGGTAGTCACCGGGACAGCAGGTGTCTCGCCGCCCGCGCCGCCCCCACCTCTTCTGGTATTCGCGTTAGCGCCTTCCCCGCCAGCATTCGCCCGAGGCTCCGAACGCCCGCCACAGGCTGCGCCAAAGAGCGAGACGGCGAGCAGACACGCGACGAGCATGACGGCATGGACCTTGCGGGCGAGAAATGAAAAAGACATGAGTGGCACTATGGATTCCTGCTTCTTATTTTATTCGGAGACCTTTTATTAAGACACCTTTATTTGAAGACGTTTGGCGGTTCTACCCGGTTACGATTATTTCGTGTGACTTCAAGCATATACGGGTCGAAAATAATCCGTGTTCATCCTATTAAACGCCTCACGCTAACGACATCACAAGTGGTTTGTGATTAAAATGTATTACCATGTCAAATATGTCACTTCCTAAAGGCTTGGGGGAGAAACCTTGATGTCTGATTGGATAGAAGAAAGCTCAAAGAGGTTGCGTGATTTTTTTGAGCTTGATGGTGGCGTGGAATTAATCGCGCCCGAAGCCTTAAAGCCTGAGTTGCAGCCAGAGATGCTTGAAGGTCTGAGCCATTTCAATATCGAATGGCACGTCATTCCGTCCGCGCAGGCCGTGCCGCTCGACGATTCTTATCTAAAGCGGCTCTATCCTTTGGCCCCACGCGATTTCACCAAGCCGCGCGAACATTCACCGAGCTATCACGACCAGATCATCAAGGGCCACGCCCTGCATCAAGGGCAGATTATCGGCGTGGAGACGACGCGCAAGCCCCATTATCTTCCCGAAAACCGCCAGTTCTATGGAACAGTTTACGGCCACGATGATTCCGCCGATCCGTTTGCGGCCTACATGGGACGCGCCGGGATGGTCAACGGCACGCGCTACGCTCACAACTATCTATCTTTGCGTGAATTCATCCGCGTCGTGAACGAAGACTGGCGCAGGCGCTCCCTCCTGCCCGCAGGTTATCGCGTCACGGTCTGCCCGCCCGCCGTCTTCAATCTCATCGGCACAGTCATTCATCCTGAGTGGAGCGAAACGGAAACGCTCGAACTCGGCTTCTACCGTGATGAGCAAGGCAACGCCACCTGCTACGCCGTCGGCTCAAACGCGCCCAATGATTTCTCCTACATCAACGAAGTCGAGGGCGAAGCCGAATGGTCTCTGATGGGATTCCGGGTGGCCCTTGTACCGGAATAAGTAATAAGTGATGGGTGATGGGTGATAAGAAAGACCTGTTATTTTCTCTTACCACCCATCACCCATCACTTATCACTCGAAAAAACCTGTAACCGGAATCTCTGACCGCGCGTCTTGCATATAGACTGGCCGGATTGGGGCGTCATTCTCTCCTGTGTCCGATGCGGCTCTACCTTAATTCACGACAAAATGGAGAAAGACAGAATGAAATTAGTTAGCTCAAAGAAAATCATCGGCACAATCGCGCTGGCCGGGGCGGTGCTGCTCATGGGAATCATCGGATTCGCTCAGCAGTCTTCAACTCAGGGACAGGGCGGGCAGGAGCAGCGCACCGAGCGCAAATGGCAAGGCAGAGGCGGCAAAGGCGGCAGGCACGGCGGCGGAATGCGTGGCGGCTTCGGCGGCGGACGCTTCGCCGAGAAGCTCAACCTGACCGACGCCCAGAAGGCGCAGATGGAGCAGATCGCTGCTCGCTATCACGAAGGCTTCAAAGCCCAGCGTCAGCAGAATCGCGGCGAGCGCGGCGGCGGCGAGTTCGGTGCATTCAATGGCGGCACGTTCAACGAGGCTGCGGTTCGCGCGGCGGCTCAGGCGCGTGCCAACGCTCGCGTCGAGATGGAAGTCGCGCGTGCGCGCATGATGTCCGAGATGTACAACGTCCTGACGGCGGAACAGAAAGCGCAGCTCGCCACGGAACGCCAGCAGCGGGAGCAGAAACGCCAGGAACGTCGTGCTAATCGCAAGGCCAATTCCGACCAGGATCAGTAAAACTGCTCCGAAGAACAAGGGTACAGAAGATCGCTTCTGATTAACACAAGGGCAGCCCTATACTCAGGGCTGCCACTTTTTTTTCGCGTGATGTTTTGTGAAGATGCGGGGCGGACAGTTGAACATTCATGGATGAGATGACAGACAGCTCCGAAGCTGCGCTTCAAGAGCCGCAGGCGAGTTCAACCACAGAAGGTGCAATCGAGCCGTCTGACGTGGCGCTCGTCGGTCTTGCCCGCGACGGGGATGAGGCGGCGTTTGAGGAACTCTTCAATCGTCATCGCCGCCGGGTCTCGCTCATCGCCAGCCGCTTTTTTCGCCAGCGCGAGCAGATGGAGGAGATCGTGCAGGAGAGCTTCACGAAAGCCTATTTCGCGCTCTCTGACTTTTCCAACACACAGGAGAATTCTTTCGCCGCGTGGCTGGCGCGCATCGCTTTCAACACGTGTTATGACGAGTTGCGCCGTTTGAAGCGGCGACCCGAAAGCACTTTGAGCGATGTCTCGGAAGAAGAGTCCCTCTGGCTGAGAAAACATCTCTTTGCTGAAGAAGCAGGGCGCGACATCGAATCCGCAGCCATCTCGCGTGACCTGGCCGGTAAGCTTCTTTCCCGTCTCAGTCCAGAAGATCGCCTCGTCCTCATCATGCTGGATGCCGACGGGATGACAGTCTCCGAGATAGCAAAGTTGATGAAATGGTCAGTTCCCAAAGTTAAAGTTCGCGCGCATCGTGCGCGGGCATCGCTCAGACGCGTGCTGAAGAAATTCCTGTAACCATCAAACGCGCTCTCGCGTTTTCAACTATGAGGCCATCAGCAAGGTTTGATGGTCAGGAGTAGATAAGAAATGATCGGCAAAAAGAGAGATCGCAGATCAGATGAGCAGCTAGACCAGGCGGGTCGAGAGATTATTCGTGCCTCGGCAATGAACGAGGCCGAAGGAGAAGGGGTCGCCGCAGCGCCTTTCCTTTACGCGCGTCTTCGCTCGCGGATCAATGCCGAGCGAGAGCAGCGCGAAGAAAGAGAACGCTGGGGCGCGATGCTCAGAGTCATCTGGCGCGCAATCCCCGCGATGGCGATGGTCGCGATTCTCGCCGTCACACTGTTTCTGTCGGCAAACTTAGGCACGCAGACGGCGGGAGTCGCCAGCGTCGAAGATTTGCTGGATACACAGGGAGCGGAAATCGAGAACGTAGTCTTCGCCGACAATCGCTCGCTTTCCAGCGACGAGGTGCTGGCGACGATTCTCAACGAGGATGAGCAGGAGGCTTCAAGATGACGCCGCGCGGTGTAACTCGACTCAAAATCTGGCTCGTCGTCGTGGGCGTCTTTCTTCTCGGCGGCGTGACCGGCGCTTCGCTTGACAGCTTGTATCGCCTGCGCGCCAGCGGCGACGGGCGGCATGAGCGCGGTGGGCGTCGCGGCGATGTTTTCGAGCAGATGAAGAAAGACCTTAACCTGACCGAGCAGCAAGGGACGGAGATACGCGCCATCATTGACCAGAGCCGGGAAGAGTATCGCGCGCTCCGCAACGAGGTCAGCCCGCGCTACGATGAAGTGAGGGCGCGTGCCCGCGCACGTATCCGCGCCCTGCTCAACTCGGAGCAGCAACAGCGCTTCGACGCCGAGAATGCTGATAGGGACGCGCGGCGTGGTGAAGGCAGGAGACGCGACCGCTAAAGGCCGCTCGAAGGATGAAAGAAATTTTCAAGTGATGCGCTCGCCGAGAAGCTAAGAGGTTGAAGCGAGCGAATCAGGTAGCAGTCAAACCGCTCTCCCGAAAGGAACGGATGAGTGATGAACAGTTCGATAAATCCGATCAAGGCTCTTGCCCACCGTTTCGTGAGCTTACCGCCTCTGGTGCGGATGCAGGTTTCGAAACGACTGCTCGAACTGTATAGCTCGGAGCAGGCGTCTGGAGAAGCTCAACCGTCACGCAACATGAATCGTCGGACGGTCAGGAAGAGTTTTCTCGAACAGTTCTGGGATGCGGTTGAAGAGGCGCACGGCGATCATCTTGAGGCGGTCAATCCTTTCACGGAAGAGAGAAGATTGAAGACGCCGAAGGTTAAAAAGACGGGTGAAGCGGACGAGCAAGGCGGGTATCTCCCCTGGCGTATGCGCCCATCTGACTTATTTGCTCTCCTTTAATCAAGAAAGTGTGGAGATGAAAAAGCTTTTTAAGATTTCACTGGCGCTCGTGGTGTGCGCGCTCGCTTTGAGCGTGCATGTTTTCGGGCAAACGACTACCGCGCAAGCGGGAGCGCAGGCCGGGGGCACGAGCATTACGCCGAACCGTGTCATCGGGGATGTGACTGACATCAATCAATCCGCCATGAGCATCACGCTCAAAGTGGAAGGCGTTGCGAGCGCGGTCACGGCGGTGCTTAACGACAAGACGATTTATTACCGCGCCAAATCCGACATCCTTTCGCGCGCGGCGACTGCGACGATTTCGCCCGCCGATTTAGAAAAGACTTCGCTCTCTGAGGTCGGCACAGGCGACCGCGTAGTCGTGCTGGGCAAGGTCGCGGACGATCAAAAGTCAGTCCCGGCGCGCATCCTGATTGTGGCAACCAAAGCAGACCTCGCGCAGAAGCAGGAGCGCGACCGCGAAGAATGGCGTAGCCGTGGGCTGGTCGGCACGGTCAGTGCGCTCAACCCGGAGACGAAAGAGATTACACTTCAACTTCGCTCCTTCATGGGGCAGCAAACCATCAACATCGCAGCAGGCGGAGAGAAAGTTAAATTTCGTCGCTACGCTCCAGGCTCCGTCAAATTTGATGACGCACGCCCAAGCAGCCTGAGTGAAATCAAGGTCGGAGATCAGCTTCGCGCGAAAGGCGATAAAAGTGAAGACGGTGCGCGCTTCACCGCCGAAGAGATCGTCACAGGCACTTTCCGCTCGATTCGCGGCGCGGTCGAAAGCGTGAACGCGCAGGCAGGTGAGATTAATGTTAAAGACATGGTTACGGGAAAGACTGTGACTATCAGTATTAGCAAAGACTCGATGGTGCGCCGCATCCCGGCTGAGTTCGCAGAGCGCCTGGCGAGGAGAGGCCAACGCGGTAGTGGCGGTGGTGGCACAGGCGCGGGCGCATCAGGGGAAGCTGGCAACGAACAACAACGACCGCCGAGAGGTGAGGGCGGCGAAGGCAGGCGTCGTCCCGAAGGAGCAGGCGCGGAAGGAATGGGTGGCCGCCGACGGATGGGCGGTGGTGGCGGTGGCGCAGACCTTCAGGAGATGTTGGAGAGAATGCCTGCCGCGACGGTAGCGGAATTGAAGCCGGGCGAAATGGTGATTGTCTCCAGCACAGCAGGCGCAGACCCTGCGCGTGCCACAGCCATCGCGCTCGTGACAGGCGTTGACGCACTCTTGCGAGCGCCTGCGGGACAAACCCGCACAGGCGGCGGCGGGCAAGGCACATCTTTAGGTCTCCCCAGCGGTGCGCTCGATATAGGAATCGGGTCGCCATAGCGAGAATTCGGGAGTCAGAATACAGAAGTCAGAATAATTTTGATCGTCGCTCCTTAAAGGGTGGTGATCATTGAGCAGGGGAGTAAGTTAGAGATGCATTTATTTTTACGTTTTATCAAACAGGGGGGGGCGCTTTCGCTCTCTATAATTTTGATCGCCGCTGCTGCCTTCGCGCAGGCCGGGGCGAGCGGCACGTTGCGTGGCCGTCTATTGGATCAGTTCGGCGGCGCAATCGTCGGCGCGACTGTGACGGCTGTTGACGCAACCGGAGCGGAGAAGACCGCGACGAGCAACGACGAAGGTCTTTATGTCATCAACGGGCTTGCTCCCGGCACGTACACCGTGCGTGCGCTGGCCGAGGGCTTCGCTCCTTTTGAGAACACGACTGTTGAAGTTGCGGCGGGGCAGCGCGAAGCCTTCGACATCACGCTCGAAGTAACGATTGAGCAGGCCGAGGTGACGGTCGCGAGCGATCCGCCCGTCAGCACCGACCCGGAGAACAACGCGGGCGCAATCGTGTTGCGCGGCACGGACATCGAAGCCTTGCCGGAAGACCCGGACGAATTGACCGAAGCCTTACAAGCATTGGCTGGCCCATCCGCCGGGCCTAACGGCGGACAAATCTTCGTTGACGGCTTTACCGGCGGGCGTCTGCCGCCGCGCGAAAGTATCCGCGAGGTTCGCATCAACTCGAATCCGTTCTCCGCTGAATATGACCGGCTGGGCTTTGGCCGGATAGAGATTCTGACCAAGCCGGGCACAGACAGATTTCGTGGGCAGGCATCGTTTAGCTTTAACGACGAGAGCCTGAACTCGCGCAATCCGTTTGCGCCGGAGCGCGCTCCCTTTCAATCGCGCCAGTTCGGCGCAAATCTGAGCGGCCCAATCATCTCGAAGAAGGCATCTTTCTTCTTCGATTTCGAGCGTCGTCAGGTGGAAGACAACGACATCATCAACGCGAAGATTCTCGATTCCTCGCTGAACATCTCGCCGTTCGTTCTCGCAGTGCTGACGCCGCAGACGCGCACGACGTTTAGCCCGCGCTTCGATTATGCTTTGAACGCGAGCAACACGCTGGTCGGGCGCTACACTTACACGCGTTCGGAACGCGAGAACGCCGGGGTCGGAGATTTCAATCTACTGTCGCGCGCCTACAACACTTCAACGTCGCAGCACAGTTTCCAGTTGACGGAGACGGCGATTCTTACTCCGTCCATCATCAACGAGACGCGCTTTCAGTTTGTCCGAAGCCTGCGCGAGCAGGAGGGCGACAATTCCATTGCGGGCATTCGTGTGCTGGACGCCTTCACGGGTGGCGGCTCAAGCGTCGGTCTTTCTTTCAACCGGGAAACGCGCTGGGAGTTGGCAAACAACACTTCATGGGCGCTCAAGAATCACGCTCTGAAATTCGGAGTGCGCCTGCGCCACATCTCGCTCAATGATGTCTCGTCGAATAATTTCGCGGGCACGTTCACCTTCGCTGGCGGCGATGCGCCACAATTGGACGCGAACAATCAGGTGGTGCTGGACAGCAACGGAGAACCCGTGATTGTCCCCATCACGAGCATTGAACGATACCGTCGCACACTTTTCTTCCAGCAGCAGGGACTTTCTCCCGCGCAGGTACGCGCGCTCGGAGGCGGCGCAACCCAGTTCACGATTGCGGGCGGCAACGCGGAAGCGGGCATCAGCCAGTTGGACTTCGGCGCGTTCGTGCAGGACGACTGGCGTGTGCGCCCTGACTTCACGCTGTCGCTCGGACTCCGCTACGAAGCGCAGACGAATATCAATACAGGACTAAACTTCGCTCCGCGCCTTTCGTTCGCGTGGTCGCCGGGCGCGGGCGGGCAGCGCCAACCCAAGACGGTTATTCGCGGCGGCTTCGGCATCTTCTATGACCGCGTGAGCGAAGATTTGAGCTTGCAGGCCAACCGCTTCGACGGCGTTAACCAGCAGCAGTTCTTAGTAACCGATCCACTGACGCTGGATCAGGCGCAATTCACCTTAGACGGCGTGACGAACGCGCCGACGGTGGAAGCGCTGACTGCGTTCGCGCGTCCGCAGACGACGTGGCGCTTAGCTGATAGCCTGCAAGCGCCCTACACGATTCAATCGTCCATCAGCCTCGAACGGCAGCTTCCGGCTAACTGGACGTTCGCCGCGACGTTTATCAACTCGCGCTCGCTTCATCTGCTTCGGGCGCGCAACATCAATGCGCCGCTGCCGGGAACTTTCATCCCCGGACTGCCATCAAGCGGCGTGCGCCCTTTAGGAAACCTGAGCAACATCTACGAGTACGAATCGAGCGGGCGGCTCAATCAGAATCAACTACTGTTGAGTTTGCGTAACCGGCTCAACCGTCGCTTCTCTCTCTTTGTGCAATACAGTCTGGGCAAAGCCGAGAGCGACACGGACGGCTCTGGCTCGTTTCCAGCGAACCAGTACGACTTGTCGAGCGAATGGGGACGCGCTTCATTTGACGTGCGCCATCGTTTCATCGTCGGCGGGACGATCAACGCGCCCTGGGGCGTGCGCCTGAATCCGCTCGTCATGCTCACTTCGGGTCGTCCCTTCAACATCACGACGGGTCAGGACACCAATGGTGACTCGCTCTTTACGGAACGTCCGGCGTTTGCTACAGACCTGACGAAGCCGGGCGTGATTGTGACTCGCTTCGGCGCGTTCGATCCGAACCCTGCGCCGGGGCAGGAACTCATCCCGCGCAACTTCGGTAATGGACCGTCTTTCTTCAACGTGAACCTCGGTGTGAGCAGGACGTTCGGCTTTGGCGGCAGCCGCAATAGTAGCGCGGCGAATGCTTCAGGGCAGGACGGAAGCGGAGCGGGTGCGGGCGGAGGTCGCGGCGGCGCAGGCGGCGGGGGTGGTCGTCGTGGTGGCGGTGGCGGCGGTGGCGGTTTTGGTCGAGGCGGTGGCGGCGGACGTGGCGGAGATGCATCGTCGGATGGCAGCCGGTACAATCTGACCTTCTCCGTGCAGTTCCAGAACCTCTTGAACAAGACGAACGAGGGGCCGCCCGTCGGCAACCTGAGTTCGCCGCTCTTCGGCGAGTCGCTCTCGACCGCTGGCGGATTCGGCGGTGGCGGCGGTGGCGGCAACCCGGCAGCGGGCAATCGCCGCATTATTGGTCAGGTTCGTTTCAGCTTCTGATGAATGCAAGCAGAAACGATGTCAGCCCATAGCCCCGGAGGGGCGACAGAAGATTAAGAGGCGTTACGACGTACCTTGAATTTCTGTCGCCTCTTCGGGGCTGAATAATTTTGTTGGTGCGGTGAACCCGGGGCTTGCGCCCCGGGCTACATTCTGCCGCCCCTCACGGGGCTGAAAGCGGGAGGTCCTCTTACACCTTCTCAAGCCAAATGTCGAAATCAACCGCAGCATAAGTCACATTATCTTTGGTCATCTTCTTGACGGGACGAATCAATTCACGATGCCAGACGAGGCTATCTCTGGTGTAGTTCTTGTCGGGATTGCCCTCGAACTTCGGGTCGGTTTCAAAATAGAGTTGCGTGACGAGTTGCTTGTGTCCGGGGGCAGCAATCACGTAATGGATGTGTTGCGCGCGGTCGTCGTATTGTCCGGGGATGATCGTCTCGAACCTGTACTCGCCGCTTTCGTGGACGGGAATCTGGCCGCGATGGTGAAAGCCCTGAAGGTCGTAATTCCCTTGATGATCCGAATGAAAGACTTCGATGGTGGCAGCCGCGAGAGCCTGCCCGTCGGTGCTGCGCACGCGCCCGGCGACGATGAGCGGCGTGCCGGGTTCGTTCTGCTCAATCAATCTCTCCGTTCGCGGCGCGCCCTTCCTGTAAAAAGGGCCGAGCGTATTGCTTGGCGTCGGTGCATGGGCTTGACCGGCTTTTCCATCCCTCGATTGAGAGATGACCCGCGCGAGAGGATAACTTGCGGCAAGCAAGCCTCCGCCAAGACAGAGATAGAAGAAATCCCTTCTAGAAAATTGCCTGTTCTTCATGGGTAGGTTCTCCTTACTTCGCTCTCGATTACTCAATCATACGATTGGTTCGCAGAGGTCGTTTCGGGAAAGTTTATAAAAAACTCAACCGGCCTTTGTTCACGCATTTTTGGATTAGCTTCCGAATAAGTGAATGGGAAGTTGGTATTCACCACAGAGGCGCAGAGGACATAGAGGGGGCGCAGAGAGTTGACTCAAGCCTCCGTGCTATCTCTGCGTTCTCTGTGTCTGCGGTAGTGAACCTCAAGACATGGCCGCTCAATAAAAGAACAATCACTCACCCAGCGCAGCATACTTGAACAACTGAAACCTGTAGCGCTGCTGGTCTCGAATGTTTTTCGCCACGACCCCGTGCAGGTTCTCGTCCCAGGATGTGTACTGCTCGATGAATCTATCGGACGCCGCCTTGTCCCCCTGATACTGAACCTCAAGAACCTTCATCAGTAGCTTGCCGACTGTCCCATGATACTTGTCGTAATTAATCTTGAGCTTGCCCGTCGCCTGATCGAACGCCAACAGCCCGTTCTCCATGAAGAAATTCCACTGCATAAGCTGCATCGTGTTGTAAGCCTGATCGCGCCGGGGCTTGTTGTTCTGCAACACGCGCAGGATGCCGCTGGCATAAACCGAGCGAAGCTGCTCCGCCGTGTAGTAACCCTGCTTGCGGAGCGCTTCGGCGACGAAGAGCGAAACCAGATCGGCCTTCATCTCTTCCATCGCGCTTGAGTTCTCCTGAAGCGCCGCGTCGAGGTCCTGCCCGGTTTTTGTTAAGTCAACGCCGAGATAATGGCCGACTTCGTGCCAGAGCGTGCGGTAGAAGTTCCCCTCGGAGGTCAACTCCTGATGATGCGCCGCCGTCACCGCAGCCTCCCAACGCTTGCTCGTGCCCCCGAAGAGGTCCGGGTTTCGCATGATGTTCGAGCGCAGCAGGATGGTGCGCCCGTAGCGGCGCGCGAGATAGCTTTCGTTTGGCAGAATCGTCGCCGTGTTGCCGCCGCGCGCCTGCCCGAAATCGGCCACCACATCGTAGACGCCGACTGGAATGTCTTCTCTCACCTTCTTGTGATGTTCATAGGGCAATGAGTCTTCGAGCGCCTGCAAACCTTTCATGGCTTTACGCAGCGCCTCTGTTTCTTGCCCGCGCGTGCTCAACAGACTGAAAGCGAAAAAGGTTTTCACGCCGTACATGTCGTCGGCATAAACTTCGTAAGACCCGATCTGCGCGTTCAGATTCTTGAAGCGACCTGTGACCCATGCCGCGTCGCCCGACTCGTAATCATCCGACAGGAGATCACGGCTGCGATTACGCAGGTAGCGCGCGAACTCTTCGTCCGACTTCTCGACCATGTCGGCGGCTTCGTTGAGCAGAGTGTGAGAGCGCACGAGCTTGTCAGCGTAGGCGATTGAGTAAGGCACGGCATAAAAGCCCTTTGGATTGGGGCGCGAGAGCATGCTCGTCAGCTCACGTTGCAGACCGGGATGCAGTGTCGCCAGCGCCGGGTACTGCCGGAGTTTAGCGAGGTCTTTTCTCAAACTCTCCGCGGTAGAGCGACGAACGACCGAGCGCAGGTCCAGCAGAGAGGCGCGCTTTTCAGGATGCGCGTTAAGGAAAGTTTCAATCTCTTCTTTGGTGACTCCGGGCGCGTACATGTTTGATCCGACCTGACGAGGATTGACCGGCAGAAACGTCTCGCGCTTGTTCTCAAGTGTAGTGGCGACTGGCCCCTGATTGATGCGGTAGAGCGTCAAGAGATTCTGCGTGGCGGCAGGCGAACCGAGTCGCTTGTCGAGTTGCATCAGGTCACGGTACGCGGGAAGAGCCTGAGCGTGCAGTTGCTCCTCGTAGAGTTCCTGAAAGATTTGTCCGACTTCGAGCAGTTTGTTGACTGCCGCGCGCTCATCTGCCGTCAGGTGCGAAAGGTCAGGAGCAAGCCGCACCGTTTGCGTCTTCTCGATGATTGCCCGGCTTTTCTCCAGAGGCCAGTAGCCGCTCGGAACATTTGCCCCGGAAGTTCTGCGTAAAGACGTTTGAGCGAAAAGAACAGAGAACGCGATGAACGAAATCGCGGACGCACAAAGAACTTTTTTCATTGTCTCAATCCTTCGGAATGTATTTGAACAGGGGTTAAGCGATTGCTACTTTAACACATGAGGTTTGATTTTAATTTCGCTTTGAGCCGAATTTATTGAAACACTGCCGCTTGGTGGGTGTCTAATTTGTAAGTAATCAAGCCGCCTAATTCTATGACATACGTTGAAATGTTACAGGTCTTAGGTAGGTTGATTGGGATAGAATAGGTCAGCCGCTCAGGTGGCGAGTAATTGCCGGTGGCGTGATTCACATCTGGCGTTAGGCGCTTCCCTTGTACTCGCACGCTTTGAGCGACAAAACAGGCAAGCCGACATTTTGATAGAACATGGAGGAAGGCGATGCTTGAAGTCAGGGAGTTGAAGAAAACTTACGCGAGCGGAGTTCAAGCACTGAAAGGAATCAATCTCGAAGTCTCTGCGGGAGTGTTTGGACTTCTCGGTCCGAATGGCGCGGGCAAGACGACGTTGATGAAAATACTCGCCACTTTGCTCGAACCCGACTCTGGTGAAATTGCGGTTAATAATGTTGACTTTGTCAGCCAAAAAATGATGGCGCGCAGAATGCTCGGATACTTGCCGCAGGAATTCGGGCTGTATCCGACTCTGACGGCAGAGCAGACGCTCAGTTATTTCGCAAGGCTGAAAGGTGTCATGGATGGGAAAGAACGCGCCCGGTTAATTGATGCTCTGCTCGAAAGGGTCAATCTTTCACATGCGCGACGGCAGCCGGTCGGGGGCTTTTCCGGCGGGATGCGGCAGCGCTTGGGCATCGCGCAGGCACTCATCGGACACCCCGGACTGATTATTGTTGACGAGCCGACCGCCGGGTTAGACCCCGAAGAACGAAACCGCTTTCATAATCTGCTTTCCGAAATCGCAGGCCAGGAGACGGTCGTGCTGCTTTCGACGCATATCGTCTCGGATGTTTCCACTCTTTGCGGCACAATGGCAATCATTCGACATGGCGAAATCATCGCGTTCTGCACTCCGCAAGCGGCTCTGGCGCAAATTGCGAACCTCGTTTGGGAAGCCGCAGTGCCACGCGAAAACGTCTCAATTCTCAAATCGCGCTTTCAGGTGATTTCAACGCAAATGTTTGAAGGGCGGGTGCGTGTCAGAGTGTTGTCGCCGGACGGCAGACCGAGTGAAGAATTCAGATCCGTGCTTCCAACTCTGGAAGACTACTATTTCAGTCTGGTCAGTCAACCGGAGAATGTCAATTGAGAAGCACAGTTTCGACTCCGTTCGTCGCGGTTTTTCAGACTGAAATGCTGTTCAATCTGAAACGCGTCGCACCTTATGCGCTGATGATTATCTTCAGCGCGAATGCCATCCTGTGGTGGGGCGGGGGGCCTGCCGTTGCGAGTGGCTGGGCGACGAACAGCGAGTATTACATTGTCAGGAACTTCCAGGGCTTCTGTTTTATGACGGGTCTGCCACTATTCATCGCCTTGATGATGGGAGACCCCGTAATCAGAGATTTTCGTATCGGAGTTGATCCACTAATTTTTTCAAAGCCCGTCAGCCGCGCCGGGTATCTTTTAGGAAAATTTTTCGGCAACTTCTTCGTGCTGGTCTGCTGTCAGGCTTGTTTCGCCTTGACGCTACTGCTGCTTCAGGTTTTCAGCACAGAGGGCATGATCGTCCTGCCGCCGCGAGTGCTTCCCTTTGTCCAGCACTTCTTCTTTTTCGTCGTCGGGTCGAGTCTTGCCATTGCGGCGGTTTGTTTTACCGTCGGCACGCTCACGCGCAACGTCAAAATCGTTTACGGGCTGGTGTTCTCCTGTTACTTCCTCTATATCGCGTGGCAGGAGACGATTAAAGGGTTGCCGCTGGGCTGGCGCATAGTTCTCGACCCGTTACTGTTCAATAGTGGCGAGTCTTACAAAGGACGCAGCGCCGATTGGCTGAACCAAATCACGGTCAGCTATGACGGATACATGATAGCTAATCGCGTTCTGATGATTGCCGTCTCGCTTGTCTGTTTAGCAATCCTCTACGCGCGTTTTTCGACAACCGAACGAGCCGGGACGAACGCTGAGCAGCAGCAGACTTCGATTCTTAATCTCACGCCGAGAACGGAGAGACTTTATAACGACACGGAACGTTTTGGCGTAGCGCAATCCGTTCGAGCCGTTGAAGCCGTCGCCGTAAAACAGATTGCGATTCCGCAGGTCAACATCGTCACCCGGGGTTGGCGCGCGGGCTTTGCACAATTTATGGCGGCGTTAGGAGTGGAGTTTCGCCTGCTTCGCGCCGAGCGCAGTCTGGTCGTCGTCGCGCCACTAATCGTGTTGATGTGCAGCCTGGAATTAGCCGCTTACAGAGTTGTTCCCGAAATCTCATACTCGGTGACCTATGCGAGCAGGACGGCGAACGCACTGCTGTTATTTCTCTTCGGCATCGCCGTCTTCTACGCAGGCGAGACGATGCACCGCGACCGCGAGCTGAGAGTCGAGCCTGTCGTATGGAGCGCGCCTGCGCCTGACTTTGTGTTGCTGCTCTCGAAATTCGCGGCCACGCTGCTCCTTTCAATTTCCCTGATGGTGCTGGTCGCTTTGACCGCAACGGGCTTGCAGCTTTACAAAGGACACGCGCCGCTTGAACTACAAATATATCTCACGACCTACGCGGTGATTTTAGTCCCGAGCGTAGTTTTTATGATTGCCGCGTCCATTGCCTTAAATGTTCTGTTGCGCGATAAATACCTGACTTATGTCGTCGGCCTCACCATCGGCGGCGCATTTTATTACCTGACCAGTCAGGGATATAAACACTGGCTTTATAATCCTGTCCTCTACCAGCTGTGGACGCCTTCCGATTTGGTGAATGGCGGAAGTCATCTAACACGAATCCTGGTTCATAGGATTTACTGTTTCGCCCTTTCAGCCTTACTTCTTGCGCTGGCGCTTCTCTGTTTCGAGCGCAAATCAACGATAGGGTTGAAGGCGCAAGGTCGTCTGAGCGGCGCGGGATGGTCAATTCTGGTAGCGGTAGTTTCTGTATTGGTAGCCGTAGTCACAGGTTTAATGGTCAGTAATGCCGGGTAGCTATGATTAGCACAATCTTAGCTGTTAGCTCTCTGCCGCGCCCGATAAATCATTCAAGCCGACTGCCCTCAGCGTGCTGCTCATCAATCTTGTGTGGTTTCGATTTGCCTGTGTGATATCGTCGAGCGGCTGCTCAATTCCAGCGTCGGGCATTTTCTTTTTCAGAACGGCGTGGCCTTCGCAAATGAGCGTAGCAAGAAAAATCCCCAGAACAAACAGCTATGAGACAAACTATGCTGACCATTAAAAGGGAATTCCTGAGGCATCGAACTCGTAACTTGTTACTGAGTGGTATGCTTGGCTTTTTTCTTGTGCTACTCGTAATCCTAATACCTCGTGGTGATTTATTAGCGCAAGTTTTCCCCAGGAATCCGGAATTAGATCGCAGTAAACCAGTCCCCGCAAAAGCCGAGGTCGTCAAGGCGTGGCAGAAACGTCAAGACGCTATAAGGACGTTTCGATTCGCCTGGACGGAACAACAAACGCATCCCAAAGGTTGGCTCTCCAACCCAAGGTGCCCGCAGCGCGAATGGTCGAATATACCGGGACTGTTCACTGATAGAAATTATACCGTCTCCAAAACATTGGCGGTGAATGGCAATCAGATGCGGTATACCTTCGAGCTTGACCGCAAGGCAGAGCCAGATGGTTTCGTCATCGTTTCGCCGCAAGGCAACAATAAGGGCCTGGGCGAGGGAAGGCACTACTCATACACAAGTGTATTCGACGGGCAGGTAGGAAGGATCCGTCTCACCTCTCTGACCGACTCGCCACCCGCTGTTAGCGGTCAATCAATGACAAATACGGATGCCCAGAACCTGGACGGCAGAGCTATCCTGATGGCGTTTCGTCCACTTGACCCTGTGATGGGGCATCTCCTCATAGATCGTGCAGTCACAAATGAGGGAAGAACCTTCTACAAGGGGAAATCGACCTTTCTCCTGGAGGAGCGGCGCGATCCTTCCGGCTGGAAAGTGATTCTCCGAATCGAGCCGGAACGGGATTTTATAGTCTGCCAGTACCTTGTCACCTTTGAATCGAAACTCATCGCGGACATAAACATTGACTATGTAGAGGATGCAAAATGGGGTTGGATTCCAAGCGGCTGGCAAGTCTCACAGATGCTGGACGATGGCTCAACTCGGCTATTATCTGAGGCGAAAGTAACAAATTACAGCATCAATCAGCCAATCAGTGCTGAAGAGTTCAAGTGAAAGACGGCGTGTTCAAAATCACGGCACGCCCAACAAATCAGACGCATCACGTTCTAAGTTTCCGGCAAAGCGTGAAGAACAAAGGACGCGCTTCTCGTGAGCGTCGTTGAGTGACCTTTGGGCGAGTCGTAATAATAAGCGCCCACCATTTCCCATTTCATCGGATCAAAATTGCGGCGCGCACCGCACTCCAAACAGGTGCGGTAGGATTCCCCGTCGCGTGTGAACGGGCGGCTCATCTCACTGTGCCAGCAGCCGAAGGCGCGCGTTAGCCAGTTTGAAAGTTGCCCAGTCAACCCGTTTGGCTCGGTGCGGCTGCGCCCCCCGTGCCCGTACTGCTTTAAGGTTATCTGTGCGGCTTGCATTGTTTCTCTTACCTCTCTCTTTCCGGTTGCGATTATCGCTCCCATCTAGATAACGCGGAAATCCAAGCAGGAATAGATCACACCAACACGAACGAATTTTTATTCACGCAACCGAAAGTTTTTTTCACTTCGCTTGATTCTTTTTGCCCGCGAACTGCGCGTTATTCATGTAGGAGGTTAGAAAATAAGGATCATGAACATGAATCAGGTTTCCGTTAATAGTTTTCAGGGTCGCGCGTTCCGGCTGGTGATGGGAGTTGACAGGATTTTTCTTTTCAGAGAATTGTTCGTCGCGCTGGCGATGGTACTCGTCGTCACCGGCATGGTCTTCGCCCAGCATCCTGTTAATCAGGGAAGCCAGTCGAATCTAAGCATCTCGCAACCAAATGGCATCAACACGAATTTGAACGATGCCAAAGAGACAACAATCGTCGGCGAGACGAAGACGCTCGGCAAGGGTCAGGCTCGCTCCTGGATAAATCTCGACAAGAGCGGCAACCCGACAGCCGTCGGTCTGACTTTCGGTGAAGAGGCGCTTGCAACGCTGCCGACAGGGCCACTCCCCGGCGAAGGATGGATGGAAGTTTCGCTCGCCCTGCCCCCGCAGGCTTCGGCGACCGCCTTCAAACACATCGGGCTGAACTGGAATCCGAATGGACACTCGCCCGCGAAGATTTATGACGTGGCGCACTTCGATTTCCACTTCTACATGATTACCGAAGCGGAGCGCACGGGGATTACGGCCACAGGCGACGATCTTTTGAGAGCTAAGAAGCAACCTGCCGCCGAGTTTGTTCCGGCAGGCTACATCTATGTGCCCGATTCGGAACACGCGCGCATGGGGGCGCACTGGGTCAACCCGCTCTCGAAGGAACTTCAGGGACAGGCGTTCTCCACGACGTTCATCTACGGCAGCTACAACGGCAGTCTCATTTTCGCCGAGCCGATGATTACCAAATCGTTTCTGGAGACGAAGACGAACGTGACCGAACTCATCAAGCTGCCCGCGCAGTATGCGCGCAAGGCTTATTACCCGACGAAGTACAGCGTCCGGTACGATCCCATCAAGAAGGAATACACAATCGCACTTGAAGGCATGACGCTGCGGTAAGAGTTCGAGCAAATTTGATATATGGTTGAAGCTGGGGCGGGCAAAAAAGAGGCTTCAATCGAGAGCGGGGACTTTTTGGGGAGTCCCCGCTCTTTTTTTTGTAAACCTTCTACGCTCGCGCTCGTTCTAAAACTTAGATAGCTTAGTAGCTTGCGCCGTCCATGTCATATAATCGAATTTAAGTCGCTCGATTTTCGTCATGTCTATTGCTTCCGGCACACGTCTCGGTCGTTACGAAATCAGCACGCAGCTTGGTGCGGGCGGAATGGGCGAAGTCTACCTGGCGCAGGACACACATCTCCGCCGACCCGCTGCACTCAAGATTCTGCCCACGAAATTCACAGAGAGCGAAGACCGCCTGCGCCGCTTTGAGCGCGAAGCGTCTGCCGCCTCCGCCCTGAATCATCCCAACATCATCACCATCCATGAAATCGGGCATGAAGACAATCTGCATTTCATGGCGATGGAATTTGTTGACGGCGAGACCTTGCGCGCGCGCCTCGGCCACACTGAAATCTCTTTGAAAGAGGCGCTCGACATAGCCGTGCAGGTGGCCGCAGCCTTAGCGGCGGCGCACGATGCTGGCATCGTTCACCGCGACATCAAGCCTGAGAACATCATGATCCGCCCGGATGGCTACGTGAAAGTTCTGGACTTCGGTCTGGCCAAACTGACGGAGCGACAGGCGGCGACCGTCGATTCACAAGCGCCGACGATAGCCAAGGAGACCCACACCGATCCGGGCACGGTGATGGGTACGATGCAGTACATGTCGCCTGAGCAGGCGCGCGGGCATCTCGTTGACCAGCGCACGGACATCTGGAGTCTGGGCGTGGTGCTTTACGAGATGGTGACGGGGCACGCTCCGTTTGAGGGAGAAACGACGAGTGATGTTATCGTTTCGCTGCTCTCGCAAGAGCCTTCGCCGCTTTCGCAGCAGGCGGAAGAAGTGCCTTACGAACTGGAACGAATCGCCCGCAAGGCTCTCCAGAAGAACAGAGATGAACGCTACCAGACCGTCAAAGACATGGCGCTCGATCTCAAGAGCCTGCGGCGCGAGATGGAAGTCGGATTCGAGTTGGAGCGCTCCAACCCGCCGGGTTTGAGCGGCGGGCAGAGAGTTATCAGAAGCGGCGTGAATCGCGTTGCGACGACCATCAAAGATTCACGCGTGTCCACAGGCAACTGGGGAGAGGCCCAATCGACGAGCGGCGATGGCGGGCGTTTCAGCAACATCATCCCCAACAACCGCCGCGCCGCCGTACTCATTGCGGCAGTAGTTCTTGCTGCCATCGGTCTCAGCTTCGGGATATATAAATTCTTCGGCCAGAGTCAGACCAAAGAAACACCGGCGAGACTATTCAAACAGACGGAGGTCATTAAGCTCACCACCAACGGCAACACCAGAGTTGCGGCCATCTCTCCCGACGGCAAGTACGTCGTTTACGTGACGGACGAAGGCGGTAAGCAGAGTCTCTGGCTGAGGCAAGTGGCTATTTCCAGCAACGTCCGCCTGATTCCTCTGGCCGAAGTTACTTACTACGCCTGCGGTTTCTCGTTGGACGGCAATTTCATCTACTACGCGATGGATGAAAAGAACTCCCGTCCGGCGATCTACAAAATGCCCGTGCTCGGCGGCTCGCCGACAAAAATGATCGGGGATTTGACCGGCCCGATTACGATCTCTCCTGACGGCAAGGAGTTGGCCATCGTTGATATTAATCAGGCAAAACAAGAGATCACCCTTTCAATCGCGAACCTTGACGGCACGGTGAAACGGAAGCTGATGTCGCGCAAGGCTCCCGAATTTTTCGACTGGATAGCATGGTCGCCCGACGGGAAATCACTTGCCGTTCCCATCAGCAGCTACGTCAACAACGGCCCTCTCACCACGATTATCGAAGTCCAGATAGCCGACGGCACGGAACGGGTCATCGCTTCTCAGAAATGGCTCGGCAGCAGCAGTATCGAATGGCTCTCTAATAAAAGCGCGCTGGTTGTGGTCGCCCAACATCAGGATTCATCCTTTAACCAAATCTGGCAAATTTCTTATCCCGACGGCGCTGTGCAAAGCATCACCAACGACCTCTACGATTATCGCGGCGTCAGTCTCTCTCAGGATTCAAAGGCTCTCGTCTCCGTGCAAAGTCAGAGGCTCGCCAACATCTGGTTGACGAAAAGCGCAAACGACTATAGCGCGACGCAGATTACACCCGGCGTCGGCGCTTACTACGATCTGGCCTGGACGCCCGACAATCATATTCTCTATGCCTCTGACGCCAGCGGCAGTTCAGACATCTGGGAGATGGAGTTGGACGGAACTAACCAGAAACAACTGACGGCAGGCGCTGAACGAAATTATTTCCCGTCCGCCTCGCCCGATGGTCGCTACATCGTCTTTCATTCCAACCGCTCCGGCTCATGGCAAATCTGGCGAATGGACCGGGACGGCAGCAACCCGAAGCAACTGACCTTCGATAAGACCGATAGCAACTGGGCGCAGGTCTCGCCCGACAGTCAATGGGTCGTCTACCAGCATCTCGATTCCGACAAACTAATGAAGTTGTGGAAGGTGCGAATTGACGGCGGCACTCCCCTTCGATTGACAGACAAGCTCGCGTTGCGGCCAGCCATTTCGCCGGATGGGAAATGGATTGCCTACTGGTATTTTATAGACGAACCGAATCAACCCGTTAAAATCGCCATCATCCCTTTCGCGGGCGGACAAATCGTCAAGACATTTGATCTGGCTCCGACCGCTGTGGCTGGATGGGAATCCGTCTTGAAGTGGACGCCGGACGGGCGCAGTTTGACTTATGTGGATCGCCGGATGAACACAGACAATATCTGGAGTCAGCCATTTAGTGGTGGCAGTCCCACACAGCTAACGGATTTCAAAGACAATCAATTCTTCTCTTTCGACTGGCTGCGCGATGGCCGCCTCATCTCCTCGCGCGGCTTCAGGGCTGGCGATGCCGTCCTGATAAAAGATTCGAGATAAGTTAAATGTCGCGCGCGACATGAAGAAATGCCCGCGCAGCGTGAGAGAGTTTCGCTCCCTTGCGATAGATCAAATACAGTTTCCTTTCAAGTCGCATCTCGCGCACCGTGAGGGCTGCGACCTGACCGCGTTCGATCTCCGCCTGTGCCGCCAGTCGCGGCACTAAGGCCACCCCCATTCCCTGTTCGACAAACCGCTTGATTGCTTCGAGCGTCGGCAACTCCATAGAGATGTTGAGCGGCGTTCTGTGTTTCTCAAACGTCTGCACTACGCGCTCACGGTAAGGCGAGCGCACGTTGTGCGCGATAAAAGATTCGACTCCGAGTTCACGCACCGAGACAATCTTCTTTCCAGCCAGCGGATGTTCGGGCGCGACGATCAGGGCCAGTTCGTCCGTCGCCACCGAAACGGTTTGGAGCGCCGGGTCATGCGGGCGAAAAGAGACGATGCCGATCTCGACATCACGCTTGAGCACCTCCGAAGGGATACGACTCGCCAAATCCCTTTTAACTTCGATCTTGATGTGTGGATGGCGCACCCTGTAAACGGAGATGACGGGCAACAGGTACATCACAGTGTATTCGTTCGCGCCCAGCGTCACCTTGCCGCGCTGCAAATCCTTCAACTCCTTGACGGCCAGCTTCGCATCGCGCCGTAGATTCATGATCTGCTGCGCGTACTTCAAAAGAACCTGACCCGAAGCCGTCAGCGTTCCGTCCTTTGACGAGCGATCAAAAAGCGGCTCGCCCACTTCTTCTTCCAGTCGCCGGATGGCCTGGCTGATGGCGGGTTGCGTCCGGTAAAGCTTATCCGCAGCACGCGAGAACCCACGCTCGTTTGCGACCGCGATCAGAACTTCAAGCTGATTAATATCCATCGTTCTCCCTCGCTTACCACCTCGTCGCCCAAACTAATGATATTTGCAGCCGGGCTTATCTTAACGGCCAAAAGTTATCTTATCATAAATATTATAACTTTGACTTTTAAGCATCTGAAGACGTAGGGTTCGTGTTTTGAAGGAGACTTCCGATATGACAACTCCCCCGAAGATCACAATTTTCGACACCACCTTGAGAGACGGCGAGCAGTCGCCGGGCTGTTCGATGGATTTAGAAGAGAAGGTTCGACTGGCCCGCCAGCTTGAAACTCTCGGCGTTGACGTTATCGAAGCGGGCTTTCCCATCGCCTCCGAAGGAGATTTCGCGGCAGTCAGGGCGGTCGCGACCAGTTGCCGTCAGGCCACCATCGCCGCCCTGTGCCGAACGACCGAAGTTGATATTCTGCGTGCCGCCGAAGCATTGAAACTGGCAGCGCGCCCGCGCATTCATACCTTCGTTGCGACATCCGACATACATCTTGAACATAAGCTCAAAAAGACGCGCGCCGAAGTGCTGTTGATGACGCGCTCCGCCGTGAAATTAGCGCGCACGTTCTGCGATGAAGTCGAGTTCTCCGCCGAAGACGCGACCAGAAGCGACGTTGACTACCTGTGCGAAGTGCTGGCGGCGGCCATCGAGGAGGGCGCGAGTGTCATCAACATCCCGGATACGGTCGGCTACACCACGCCGACGGAATTCGCGGAGTTGATTCGCACCGTTCATGAGCGCGTCGTCCGTGAATCGTCTGTCACCATCAGCGTGCATTGCCATAACGATTTGGGGCTGGCCGTCGCCAACAGTCTCTCGGCCATCGAAGCGGGCGCACGTCAAGTCGAATGCACCATCAACGGCATAGGCGAGCGCGCGGGCAATGCTGCGCTCGAAGAGATTGTGATGGCGATGCGTGTGCGCGCCGACCGCCTGCCGCATGAGACGAACGTGCGAACCGAGGAGCTTTACCCGACGAGCCAACTGCTTTCCGAGATCATCGGCTGCCCCGTGCAACCCAACAAAGCCATCGTCGGGCGCAATGCTTTCGCGCATGAGGCAGGCATACACCAGCACGGCGTGCTCAGCAATCCGTTGTGTTATGAGATTATGACGCCTGAGTCGGTGGGCGTGCCCAATAACAGAATCGTGCTGGGCAAACATTCGGGGCGGCATGCGCTCTTGAAACGTTATGATGAACTCGGCTGCTCGCTCACGTCCACCCAACTCGACGCGGTTTACGTGCGGTTCACACAACTGGCCGACAAAAAGAAGCGCATCTACGATCAGGATATACTGTCGCTGCTTCCCACTGGTCAACGTGCGGGTATTGAGCCTTTTCAGACTGAAAGCGCCCCTGCCGTTATCAAGGAGTGGGCGGCGAGCGGAAGTTATTAATAAGCAAACAGCGGTCAGTATTCAGCACGTCAGCCATCAGCCGGGATAGTTTCCAGTTCAACTTCTGACGACTTGAGACGAGATTTTGCTGAAAACTGATCGCTGATTGCTGGGTGCTGACTACGGATGAATCAACGATGAGATTGAAAATAACGGTGCTGCCGGGCGACGGCATTGGGCCGGAAGTGACCGGTGAGGCAACGAGAGTGCTGCGCGCCATCGCAGACATTTACGGCCATAGCTTTGATTTCGATGAAAGATTGATTGGCGGCGCAGCTATCAAACAGCACGATACTCCGCTGCCGGTTGCCACGCTGGATGCCTGTCTTGAAAGCGATGCGGTGCTGCTCGGCGCGGTCGGTGCGCCGGAGCATGACCACCTCCCGCCGGACAAGCGTGCGGAAGCCGGTCTGTTAACTCTACGTCGTGCGCTCGGAGCTTACGCGAACCTGCGTCCTGCCATTTCGTACCGGGCGGTCGCAGATTGTTCGCCGCTTCGCGCGGAGGTGGTGGCGGGCGCGGATATTCTCTTCGTGCGAGAACTGCTCGGCGGCCTCTACTTCGGCGAGCCGCGCGGTTTCATTAAAACAACCGACACTTCGGCAGCTTTCAACACCATGCGCTATTCCGTCGAGGAGATTGAGCGCATCGCTCGCGTAGCTTTCGAGGCGGCGCGTGGGAGGCGTCGTAAAGTAACATCAGTTGATAAAGCCAACGTGCTTGAGACCTCGCAACTGTGGCGCGAGGTGGTGACGCGCGTCGCTCAAGATTATCCGGAGGTCACGCTTGAGCATCTGTATGTTGACGCCTGCGCAATGCATCTGGTGATGACCCCCCGAAGGTTTGATGTTTTGCTGACGGAAAATCTATTCGGCGACATTCTCTCTGACGAAGCAGCCGTCATCACAGGTTCATTGGGTTTGCTCGCCTCCGCCAGCATCGGAGGTCACGTCGGGCTGTACGAACCCGTTCATGGCTCTGCGCCGGACATCGCAGGATGTGGTATTGCCAATCCGCTCGGCGCAATCTCTTCGGCGGCGCTCTTGCTGCGCTACACCGCGCATCTTGAGCGAGAGGCGCAGGACATCGAAGCGGCCATCCGCGCCGTACTCGAAGCGGGCTATCGCACGCCCGACCTTAATCAAGGACAGCAGAGCAAATACCTTGCAACCACCGCCGAGATGGGTGCGCTCGTCGCCGAATCAATCGCCGAAGTCGCAGACATGCGACATGCTTATCATGCAGTCTGAAAAGCAGTGGTCAGTGGTCGGTGGTCAGCGGTCAGTTAAAAGCAAATGCTCACTGTTGCTGACCGCGCGCTCCCTACTTACCACTGACCACTGACCACTGTTTTATGCCTACACTCTTCGACAAGCTCTGGGATGCTCACGTTGTCTGCGAACCTGACGGCCAGCCCGCGCTGCTCTACATAGATTTGCATCTCGTCCATGAAGTCACTTCGCCGCAGGCGTTCGATGGGTTGAGAGCGGCTGGCAGGCGCGTGCGTCGTCCTGACCTGACCATCGCAACGGTAGATCATAACGTCCCGACGACCGCTCGAAGTCTGCCGATTACAGACCCCATTTCAGCCAAACAGATCGAGACGCTCAGGCACAATTGCCGCGAGTTCGAGGTCACGCTTTACGACATCAACGCAGCCGAGCAGGGCATAGTCCACGTCATCGGGCCGGAGTTGGGGTTGACGCAACCCGGCATGACGATTGTCTGCGGCGACAGCCACACCAGCACGCACGGAGCTTTCGGCGCGCTCGCCTTCGGCATCGGCACAAGCGAAGTCGAGCATGTGCTGGCGACACAATGCCTGCAACAATCAAAGCCACGCACGATGAAAGTTCAAACGCGCGGAACTCTCTCCGAAGGCGTCACGGCCAAAGACCTCGCGCTCGCAATCATCGGCCAGATCGGAACTGACGGGGCGACCGGCCACGTTATCGAGTACGCAGGCGAAGCCGTCCGCTCGCTCTCGATGGAAGGCCGCATGACGCTCTGTAACATGAGCATCGAAGCGGGCGCACGCGCCGGAATGATTGCGCCGGATGAAACGACTTTCGCTTATCTTGAAGGTAGACGCTTCGCTCCGCGCGGCTCGGATTGGGATGAGGCCGTCGCTTACTGGCGCACGCTGCAAACGGACGAAGGCGCGGTCTTTGACCAAACTGTGGAGATTGACGCAAGCCGCCTCGCTCCCTTCGTGACGTGGGGTACGAGTCCGGGCATGGTCGTCCCCGTCACGGGTCGCGTGCCCGATGCGGTTGAGACTTCGGCGGAAGCAGACCAGCGCGCTACGCTCAGGGCGCTTGAGTATATGAACCTTGCGCCGGGCACGCCAATTCAGGAGATTGCGGTTGATCGCGTCTTCATAGGCTCTTGCACCAACGCTCGTCTTGAAGACCTGCGCGCAGCGGCGCGGGTCGTGAGGGGTTATAAAATCAACGGCGCTGTTCACGCGATGGTCGTGCCGGGATCGCAGGCCATCAAACGCGCGGCGGAAGCGGAAGGATTGGACCGCATCTTCACGGAAGCGGGATTCGAGTGGCGCGAGTCCGGCTGCTCCATGTGTCTGGGGATGAACCCCGACATCCTGCAACCCGGCGAGCGCTGCGCTTCGACCAGCAATCGTAACTTTGAAGGCAGGCAGGGCAGAGGCGGGCGCACGCACCTCGTCAGCCCCGCGATGGCCGCCGCCGCCGCCATCGCAGGCCATTTCACAGACGTGCGCGGGTGGAAATTCAATTCGTGAATCGTAAATCGTAAATAGACGAACCGTTCTTTCTTTTACGATTCACGATTCACGATTCACGATTTACGAGCCTTTTATGCTTCCTTTTCGCATTCACACCGGCGGCGTCGCGCCGCTTGATCGTCCGAACGTTGATACGGATCAGATCATCCCGAAGCAGTTTCTCAAGCGCATCGAGCGGACGGGCTTCGGCGAGTTTCTCTTCTACGATTGGCGTTACACGGCAGGCAATGAGCCGGATTCCTCTTTCGTGCTGAATGAGCCGAGATACGAGGGCGCGACAGTTCTCGTCGCGGGGAGAAACTTCGGTTGCGGCTCATCGCGCGAACATGCGCCCTGGGCTTTGCTGGATTACGGCTTCCGCGCCATTATCGCGCAATCGTTCGCAGACATCTTTGCGAACAACTGCATGAAGAACGGCGTCCTGCCGGTGGTTTTGAGCGAACGGGAAATTGCGGAGTTGATGAGTAGAGCGCAGACGCGAGAGGGCTATCGCGTCACCGTTGACCTTGAGCGCTCGGTGGTTGAGGACGAGAGCGGATTTTCCGCTTCGTTCGAGATAGATGATTTTCGTCGCTACTGCTTGATAGAAGGATTGGACGACATCGGCCTCACCTTGCAATACGAGCCGCAAGTCGCGGACTACGAAGCGCGCCGCCAGACGTGGCGAGTGTCACTTCGAGAAATCTTCAGTTAAGTAAACTCACTCCGAGTTTTTTCGCTAACCCCTCGGCTCCCCAGCGCATCACCACGTCGTGATTCCACTTGAAGAAGGGGCGGGCGATTGGAGTCAGCAGATTCATCCAGCGCTTGGTGGTCTGCACTTGCCAATCGTAGCGCGCGGTCGTAATCTCTCCATCGCTCGAAAGCTGCCAGAGACCTTTACCGGACAACTCTCCAAGAGCCGTTCCTTCGATGAGCGTCATCGGCTCGACGCGCGTCAATTCCATATCAAACGTCAATCTGTAAGGCAGCTTGCTCTTCCAGGTGTAACGATAAACGCTGCCGATCTGGTTCTCGCCGCCCTCTTTCAAGAGCGAGACATTTTCGACGCCTCGCCACCAAGACGGCCAGCGGTCGGAGTGGTAAATCATCTCCCACACGGGCGCGAGCGGTGACTTGAAACGCCAGATTGTGACAAACTCGTAATCAGCCATCAGGCAAGCTCTCAAGGGGTCAGCGTTAAGAGAAGCATTTCGCTTCTCAACTTTCAGCAGAGCGGGCAGCCATTTTACTAATTGGCGTGATACTGTCAAATCATGCACCGAAATTTACTGCGAAGGATTTTCAATGATTAAGAAAACAGCTCTCTGTCTGGCTCTCATTTTGGTCTCGTCAATTTTCTGTGCGAGTCTGGCGGGCGAGCGTGAAGACCTGCTCGTCGCCAAAGTTTATCAGAGTCCGAAAGGCAAGAGACTTCCCTACCGGTTGCTCATCCCCGACAACTACGATAGACAGCGAAAATATCCGCTGGTGCTATACCTGCACGGTGGCGGTGGGCTTGGAACTGACAATCTGAAGCAGATTAGCGGTGGAAACAGTTTCCTGATTGGCTTGTTCACTAAAGCCGAGAGCCAGGCAAAGTTTCCCTGCTTCGTTGTCGCGCCTCAATCGCATGATGAAGGATGGGTAGAAGGAGACGACCACCAAACTCCGGGCAAGCAACTGAAGCTTGTGTTTGAACTGCTTGAGAGGTTGCAGAAGGACTACAGCATTGATCCTGAGCGACTCTATGTCTCCGGGCAATCGCTCGGCGGCTTCGGCACCTTCGCCATCATCAACGAGCGTCCGGATTTGTTTGCCGCCGCCGTACCTCTTTGCGGCGGGGGCGACGAATCAAACGCGAAGCGGATTGCCCACGTGCCGCTCTGGGCATTTCATGGTGAAAAGGACGAGGCCGTCAGCGTCGAGCGGTCGCGCCGGATGATCGCAGCCCTCAGAAGAGCCGACGGGAAACCCAAATATACTGAATACAGCGGCGAAGGCCACACCATCTGGACTAAGGTTGTGACTGAGCCTGAGCTTTTACCCTGGATGTTTGCGCAAAGACGAACTCGTTAAGAGAGGCGTCTCAGCATGAAAATTCTCTTCATGCTCTCGGCTCGTCCGGCTCAGCGCAAACGCTTCCTTAACCGCGATGTGACAGGGACATTATCTCGAAGCCTTGCTGCTCTTCAGGTGTTTGTCGAAGAAGGTATCCATCATCGCGGCGAAATCGTTTTGCAGCGGCGAGATGCCGTCAACTCCGAAATGTCCCGCGCCTTTGACGACATTGAAGGTCACATCAACGCCTGCCTTCTTCAATGCCTCGTAGAGCAACTGGCTCTGACCGGGACCGACAGTTTGATCCTCGTCGCCGTGCAGGATGAGAAACGGCGGGTCGTCCCTGCTCACGTAAGTAATCGGACTGGCGCGAACAGCCTGTGCTTTGTTCTCTAAGACAGGGCCGCCGAAAAGCCGCTCCATAGCAATCTCTTTCCAGCCTTCGTCCTGTTTCTGCTTCATCAATCGCTCAAGCTCTTTCGGCTCAAGAAAGTCTACGGGGCCGTTCCAATCAACCACAGCATTCACGCGGCTTGAAAACTTTCGCCAAGCGCCCGCGCCTTCAAGTTCTTTAACATTGCCGCTCGTGCCGAGAAGTGCGGCGAGGTGTCCGCCTGCGGATTGCCCCCAGACGCCGATGCGCTCTGGGTCAAGGTGAAGTTCTTTCGCCTTTGCGCGCAAATATCGAATGGCGGTCTTGAGGTCTTCAATCTGCGCGGGAAACTTTGCTTCATCGCTCAGGCGATACTCGACTGTGACGCACAGATAGCCGCGCTCGGCGAAGTGCAGAAGCGGTGCGATGCCCCGGTTATGATGCCCCTCAAACCAACCGCCGCCGTGAATGAAGACGATGACGGGAAGCCCCTCTTTCGTCATCACGCGGGGACGCAAGATGTGCATCCTGAGCGGGCGCTCTTTGCCAGCGCTGCCGTACTCCACATCTGCCATCAACTCGACACCGGGCGGCGCGCCCAGCATCTTCCAGATAGTCTCCGCCGAAAGCGGCGTGCCCAATCTTTCAAGCATGGGAACGGCGTTTGTGTTTTTCGGATTAAGCTCCAGCGACTTTCTATAGTTCTGGATGGCGAGTTCCCTGTCACCACTCAGCATGTAGGCTTCGGCGAGACTGTCGAAGGTGTTGAAAGATTGCGGATAAGCTTCCGTGTTGAGGCGAAAAATCTCTATGGCATCTCGCACGCGATTTTTCCGGATAAGCCTGTAACCTAAGTTGTTCAGCGTGGCTTCCTGAAACAGCGTCGCTTGCGGGTCGCGTCTTCTTGCTTCTTCAAAAGCAGCCCGCGCCCGCGACGTTCCTTCTTCCCAGACGATTTTGACAAACTGCCATCCGGCGCGATCCTGCGGCACTTCCACACCATTCACGAAGGTCAGCCCCTGCTCAAGCTCTTCGATATATTTATTGAGCCACCCTGCTGTGTCCGTCTTAATCCAGACCTCGCGGTGCGTGACGCTTGATCTCACTTCCATAGGCTTGCCGTCATTGCCGGGCACGGTTCGCACAAATCGCTGGCTCGTGTGGACGGTCGCCTCGGCGCCGTTCAATTCAATGCTATCAACAGTAATTCGCGTTTCGTCGCTGACAGAGATGATGGTGCGGTGTTGCTGACGAAAATTCTCCTCCAGTTCACTTCGCGTGACAGAATCACCGTCCTTCAACTTTCCAGTCCAGTCGGAGGCGAGTCCCGCCAGCCGCGTCTCCAAATCGTTGCGCTTCGACGCTTCGATTGAAGCATCAATCCGCGCCTGAATCGCTTGCTTTGCTTGGTCCTCTGCGCTCTGGCTCGTTGCCTCTTGAATGTCTATGCAGACTGCGCCCGACGTTTGCCTGGCGCAAACCATGATGAGATTGAGGCAGAGAAAGGTAATCGAGAGGAAGCCCGGCGACCGTTTCATAAATAAACTCCTGAGATGAGAGCTAACCCAATTTGAAGCATCCGCAGGAAGATGCCGCGTGAGGGGCGTCTGCATCTCTCAATTACTTTAAGTGCTTTTTGAAGAAGGCCAACATTCGCTCGCGCGCCAGCCGCGCGGCGTCCGCGCGATAGGTCGGGCGGTTGTAGGCGAAGAACCCGTGCTCGGCTTCGTAGGTGTAAAGCTCCACCGGAGTGCCCTGCGCCCGCAGGACTTGCTCGAACTGCTTCACCTCTGCCAGCCCGACGTTCTTATCCTTCGTTCCGTAGTGGCCCTGAACGGGCACGCGTATCTGCTTCACGACATCCGCATCAAGCGGCTGCTTCGGGCGCTCCGCGCGCGTGACGCCGGGGAGAGGCACGACCGGCCCGTAAAACGGCGCGACCGCACCGATGTCACGGGAGCGAGCCGCAATTAGCAGAGCGTTTCTTCCGCCGAAGCAAAAGCCCATCACGCCCTGCTTTCCCTTTTTGACGAAAGGCTGCGACTTGAGAAAGTCAACTCCCGCCTGCGTGTCCCGGTAGATCAACTCGTCCGTGATCTGCTCGCGTAGAATCTTCTGCGTCTCTTCCCAGGGCACTTGCTTTGATTCTTCAAAAGTGGCGCGCTTCGGAAAGAGATAGAAGGTGTTGACGACCATTCCGACGAAACCGCCCTGCGCCAGCATCGCAACTGTTTCCAGGATGTAAGGCTCTGTAATCCAGTTTCCCGGCAACACCACGACCGCCGGATAACGTCCCGGCTTCGAGGGGCGCGCGAGATAGCCGTCCACCGCGTGATCGCCGCTTTTAAACTCGACTCTCCCGTGCGTGATGTTGGGATCAAGCAGTGCTCTGGCCTCTTGAGGCTGTTGCTGCTGTCGGGGTACAGTCGAACCGATGACAGAGAGACTGGCAACCGCAGCCGTAGCAGCAGCGCCGCAGAGGAAACTGCGACGGGTCAGGCCTTCGTCCGGCGAATCTTTTTTGTCAGACATGGTTTTTAGTTACGACGGTAGAAGAGTCTGTTAAGCACTATTCCGCCATCGAGTCGAACTTCCAAACAGTCCACGAGCAGGCCGAAGGAGCCTTGGCCGTATAAGAATCGATTGCCGAACGTAACGTCGAAACTTCCTTTGCGTCCGTCGAAATAAGTCTTGTCGGCGGTCACATGCGCACCCATCACTTTTACGTTCGTGAGGGTGACAATCCGACCATCTTCCAGATTATTGATCTTCAGACTGCCGTCCGCCGCGACCTGTATCTCGATGATATACTCCGGGTCAATCCCAATGTACCTGCCTTCGTAATCTCTCAAGTTCTGCCTGACCACAGGCTCGAACCTTTTATCTTTAGCTTTCTTCGTTTTTTGTCCGAAGACTTCGAGAGCGGCGCTGGTCGTCAGCAGTAGCGCTATCAGCGCGAGGACAATTCTGGATTTCATGAGGTTTCTCCTTCACATTACTTTCCGAGTATCTCTTCAAAGAAGGCGAGTGCCCGCGCGTCGCCGGTGCGTCCGAGCCAGAACATCGCCTGCTTGCGGATTTCCGGCTTCTGATGTGTCCGGGCGATTTTAATCAGCAGCGGCACAGCCTCTTCCACCGGCCTGCGGCTGAGGACGAAGACGGCGTGCTTCTGAACTTCCGTGTCGGCGTCCTCTTTTTCGACCACATCCTTAATCACGCCCAAACTCTTTTCACCAGCCTTGTGGCCGAGCCAGAAGAGCGCCTGATTTCTGGCCTCGCGGTCCGGCTCCGTCTTAGCGAGCTTTATTAGAAAATCTATCGCCGGGTCCTGATTCGAGTTGATGGAGATGGAATGAATCAGATTTCGTTTGACCTCACGATCAGCGATTGTTCCGTACAGGTTAGTGAGAACATTGATAGCCGCCGGGTCGCTGCTAACACCGAGCGCGTGCCCCGCCGCTCGACGCACGTCTTCGTCCTCGCCCTCATTGCGAACCAGATCGGCCAGAAAATTTGTTTCGCTGCCGATGACGCCGAGCCAGTGGACGGCGGTGCGGCGCACGTCCCTGTTCTTAGAGTTACGCACCAGCGTCTTGAGAACATCGTTGACGCGCGGATCATCGTGGATAGCGATGGCGAGCGTCGCATGCTCGACCACCTTGTCGGGCAGATTCGATTCGGCCAGAGAGCGCAACAGGTTCAGGCTCTCTTCGTTTCCGCCGCGACCGAGCCAGTAGACTGGATAGCCGCTGTATTCGCGTTTCCGGTCGAGGTTGTAAATTTCGACGCGGCTCACCACACTTCCATCAGCTTCGTGCAGGATGAAGATTCCCAAATTGCGCGTCTCGACGTTCACGCCGTTTGATTTGCCGATGAAGACGGTGGTGTCGCCGTAGTTGTTCATGCTGCCGCGAAATTCCCCGGCCTCCGGGTCAACGGCAACGCCGGGACGAACGTCGAACGAGTAAGCAGTCCAGAAGCGCGTCTGCGGTGAGGCGCTGCGCCCCATCCTTTTGGCCGTCTCTAATTTCGCGCGCAAATCCGCGCCTTCGACCGTGATGAAACGCTCGCGCTGCGCGCTCTGAACCGGGGCAAGCAGCGAAACGAGCACGAGTATGAATGAAGTGATTGCAACCGGCATGGCTTTTACCTCTCTGTAGGACAGGCATTCCTGCCTGTCATTGAGCGCGCAAGCGCGAATACACTATTAACAAAAATGAAGGAGCGTGGCTTAAGCACGCTATGACAGGCAGGAATGCCTGTCCTACTTCAAAAGGTCTTCCAGAAACTTCTGCGCTTCCGGGTCATTGCTTCGTCCGAGCCAGAAGATGGCTTGCTTTCGCAATTCAACGGACGAATCGCGCCGGGCAATGTCTATCATTTTTCTAATCGCGCGCTTGTCGTCTGTCCGGCTCAGGGCGAAGATGATCTGCTGTTTGACCTCTTCGTCTTTGTCTCCGTCGTACATCTGAATCAGGAAATCAACTGACTCCTTATCACCGCTTTGCCCGATCCAGTGGAGCGCGTCCTTGCGAACCTCCGTGTCCTCGCCAGGGTTGCGCGCGATCTCGTAGAGCTTGGCGAGAGAGCGAGGGCTGCCCATGCGCTTGAGAGCGAAGATGATCTGCTTTTTCACCTCCGCGCTGCTCTCCGTCGCGTAAATCCTCATCAACTCATCCATCGCGGCGTCGCCATGCTGGCTGAGCCAGAAGATCGCATCTTTGCGAACTTCAACTGATTTTCCGTTGCGCGCCAGATCAAGCAGCATTGCGCGCGCGCCTTCGCTTTCAAAACGCGAGATGGCAAAGACGGCGGCTTTACTGGCCTCTTCGTCCGTCGAAGTGGTCGCCAAATCTCTCAGGAGCGGCAGCACACTCTCGTCGCCCGTGCGTCCCAGAGTCTGAATAGCGGTGGCGCGAAGTTTCGAGTCGGTCTGGTTGCGGATAATGTCCAGCAGCAAATCAATCGCCTGCTTGCCGCCGTGACGACGAAGCAGTTCGATTCCGGCCTCTTTCAAACGCGGGCTGGCTTTCGAGCCGGGTTTCATCATCTCCGCGACGTAAGACATACCTCGTTCGGGATTCGAGGCGAAGAGACTTTCCAGCGCGACTATTTTCACCTCTACGTCGTCCTCGTTGAGAGTTTGTTCAATGACGCGCTGGTCGCCGGAGTGTTGTGCGATCTGGGCGCGCAGGGCGTTGGCATCGTCCGCCCAATTGGAGCGTGGAAACTCCGTCAGGAGTCGCTTTAATTGCGTGTCCGCCTGACCGTACTTCTCCTGCTTGGTTAAAGCGAAGGCGAGCCAGTAGAGCGCGGCGTCCAGATTCTTCTCTTTCGGGTAAGCCGAAACGAAGCTTTTGAATTTACCTTCGGCCTCTTCCCATTCTTCGTCGCCGATAAAGTCTCGGCCCTCACGAAAGATTCGCGCGGCGGCAGCGTTCTGCGTCTGGACGAAGCGATTGACCCGATCCAGGTCTTGCTGCGCGAAGCTTGAGACGAAGAACGCGCAGGCGAAGATGAAGCTCGACATAACGACGGCCACGAAGCGCAGGAGTGCGCGATTATTTTCGACAGATGATAATTTGTTGTATCTCATAATTCTCCGGCTCATTTATTCCGTTTAGTTTGAAGCTACCAGCGTGCGGACTTGCAGCGTGGCGACAATCTCTTTCTTCTCCATGTGCTGCTCGATTGAGCGCACGTCGCGCGCCTTCGCCCTGTTCGGCAAATTGGCGATGTCGAGCAGGATTGGCTCAAGCGTGTTGAGAACTTCCGTGGCTGGCTGGTCGCCGCGCGTGCCCGCCTCACGACGAAGCGCGATGTTCTGATAGAGAAGCTTGCGCGCGTTCTCTTTTTCGTAAGAAACGTCGAGCGCGCGATTGTTCGCCGGAAGGCGCACGTTTCTAAAAGAGCGCAGGAGCACTTCGGCCCTTTCAGCGTGACGCGCAATCTCAAAATCAAAGTCGCCGCTGGCTTCGAGCGAGTTTCGACGCGCGCCATTAATCAAGTTGTCGGCGGCAGCAGCCGTTTCAAACTGCGCCGATGCGTCACGGGCTGTCTGCATGTTCCGGCGGTTTTCGGAACGCGGGACGCTCGCGACGCTCGCAGCATTTTTCCTTCCCGCTGTGCGCGGCGCGCTGACTATGACGACTGGCGTCTGACGATTGGAATTGCTCTGGCCTTGATTCCCGCCGCCAGCGATTGTTTCGCTGTTTCGATTACTTTCAGCAGATAAGTCTTGCCTGACAACGGCGGGCGATTGCGTCGGGGTCGGCTTCGGAGTTTGAACAAGCTCAGCCTGACGACCACGAGAGTTCAGGTAAAGGACGCCAGCAGTGATACCGACGACGAGCAAGACAAGAGCAGCGACAAAGGCGGGTCGAAACAGTTTCCTTGAATTGAACAGTCGCCCTAGCCGTTCGCGCAGCCGCGTGCGCGGCTCAAAGGGCAGGGCGTCTTTCTCCTGCTCAATCCTCGCCTGCACGATGTTCCACTGCGCGGACGAGACTTCGATGTCGCGCTGATAGTGCGCGTAAATCTCCTGCTCGCGCTGTAAAGACGCGAGTTCCTCCGCGCAACCGGCGCAGGTCGAAAGATGCGCCACGACGCGCTCTCGCGTTCGCCCATCAAGTTCCCCGTCAACGTACTCTTCGATGCGGGGCAAGCATTCTTCACATTTCATAAGCTCACCTCCAGATAAGGGCGAACAAGGCGGCGCATCTCAAGACGCGCCCGGTGCAAATCGGTCTTCAGTTTCGCAATTGAAAACCCCGTGATCGCGGCAATCTCTTCGTAGCTCTGCTGCTGGAAAACCTTCAACGCGAAGACCAGCCGCTTGTCATCATCGAGCCGGGAGAGAGCGTCGCGGATCACATTGTTCAGTTCCTTGTTGATTAAGGAATCGTCCGGCGGCAATTTTCCATCGCGCAGCTCTTTAACCACCTCGTCGTCCAACTCGACATTGCGCGATGCCCGCTGCCGGGAGCGCGAATGCTCGCGCGCCACGTTTTTGGCGATGCCGAAGAGCCAGGTTGAGAGTTTCGCGTCGCCTCGCAGCGTGTACAGATTCTTGTAGGCGCGGACGAAGGTTTCCTGCATCAACTCTTCCGACAACTCGCGGTCATTCGTGATGTCGTAGATGAAGCTGATGATGGGACGGCTGTAGCGGTCAAAGATCAACTGGAAGGCGCTGTCGTCGCCGGAGCGCACACGAGCTATCAGGTCTTCAGCACTGTTCATCAGTGTCCCCGGCGCTGTTGTTCCCAACTCTCCGACCTGTCCTAATGCCACAATTTCCAGCCGCTTCATCATCGTTTCTGTTAGTGTCTCGCGGGGCGAAAAGGTTTCGCTTCATCTGCCCGGAAATAGTGACCCGGAAGGATAGCCCGTTTAGTAAGTGCGGCGCACGCCGAAAAGGTTGCAGAAAAAGAGGGCTGAGACTTGGCCTGTCAGCCAAAATCTCAGCCCTCTTCGGGTTTTGTTGCTTATTCCGAAAATCTTACCTGGCAGATGGCGGGTCTGCGCCGAGCGGCACGATCCACAGTTCGGTGGTCGTCACGTCGCGCATCCCGCCTTCCATCGTGACGATGCGGTCGGCGCTCAAGCCCCGCGTGTTGACCAGATAGTCGTAGGCTCGCTTGATGCGCCCCTGCTTCTCGGCGGGCTTGGCTTTCGCTCCGCCATAGACGATGACGTAGCCTTTCGCGTTCGGGTCGTTCTGCAACTGAATGGCGAAATTGTCGAGCCGCGCTTTCTCATCGTTCAAACGAATGGGCGCATAGTAGTCAACCATCGTTGAAGAAATCTTTCTGGGAACCTGCACGGTGCAGGTCGCGGGGCAGTTCAGGCTATAGCCTTCGACCGCGAGATTCGCGGTGATGCTCTGGCCGCCGAGTCCGGTTGTGTCAACCTGTATGGAAGGCGTGCCCTGACCGCTGATGATCGTGCCAGCCGTCACCGTCCAGTTGTAGATGGGCGTAATACCGGGAGTGCCGCCGCTCAAGTTCGCGGTGAAGGTAACGGGAGCACCCAGAGTGACGCTATCCGGGCAGTAAATAGAGACATTCGGGCAGACGACGGGCGGAGGCGGGCACGGCCTGACAACGACCTTCGTCGTGGTGAAAGCGACGCAACCGTCGTTGCGGTTGTTGTCCACTTCGATTGTCGCCGAGTAAGTGCCGGGTGTTGCGCCGGATAAATCCCACGTCGCGTTCGGTCCATCACCAACCAGACGGCCTCCGCTCGCTCTCCAGCTATAACGCAACTCGCCGGGGTTGCTGAAGTTTGTGACGCTGGCGACCAAAGGAATCTGCGCGCTTGCTTGCGAATCGTCGCAGGGCGTGATGATCGCGGCATGCTCCGAGATTTGCACCACCGGGCTGGGACCGGTTTGCGTTGAAATAATTTTCTCTTTCGGCTTCTTTTGCTGCGTTTGCGCGTTGACGTTCAAGAGTCCCGTCAAAGCGAACAGCAAGCCCAGACCGATGATTGCGTGCTTTCGCGAGAGCATTTCTGGCTCCTCCATTTTGTGCAGGCGAGTTTTACAGGCTCGCAGGTTATGCCAAATCCGGTTGCGGCGTCAATAGCTCTTTGGAATTAACCGTTTGCGCCATTTGCCGAGGTTTAGATTACAAAAACGACCAATAGCCGATTTTTTCCAAGCTCTGCTCCTCCAAAGGATTACCGGGAAACCGGCTTGCTCGTTTTCTACGTATGTTTCATTGTTCTTCCCGGCTCGCGCCGTAAAAGGCTGAAAGGTTAAAGACGAGATGGCTCAACGAACTATTTTCATCACGGGCGGAACGGGTTTTATGGGCCGCGCCCTGATTCCTAAGCTCCTGAAGCGAGGCCACACGGTGCGGGCGCTTGTAAGGCGCGGCTCAGAATCGAAATTGCCCGCAGGCTGCACCGTCATCCCCGGCGACCCGCTCGACCGCGCGACGTTCATCAATCAGATTCGCCCCGCAGATACTTTCGTTCAACTGGTGGGCGTGGCTCATCCGTCGCCAGCCAAAGCCAAAGAGTTTCGCTCCGTTGATCTTCAATCTGCCCGCGAATCCATCTCTGCCGCAAGCGAAGCTGGCGTTGAGCATTTCGTTTACGTCAGCGTCGCCCAGCCCGCGCCCATCATGAAAGCCTACATAGAGGCCCGCGCGGAAGGCGAAGTGTTGCTTAAGAGCAGCGGCTTGCAGAGCGCGACCATCCTGCGTCCCTGGTATGTGCTCGGCCCCGGTCGGCAGTGGCCGCGTCTGCTCCTGCCCGTTTACTGGATTCTCGAACGGCTTCCTTCCAAAAGAGAGACGGCCAGAAGGCTGGGGCTTCTGACAGACAAAGAGATGAGAGGCGCTCTCGTTTCAGCAGTTGAGAACCCGCCGGAGGGAATCAGGACCTTAAGCGTTCCCGAAATCAAGGCTGCGGCGCAAAGTCTCAATCAGGCTTTGTAAAAAAGACTCTTTGCGCGTGGTAGACGCGCAAAGAGTCTTTTCCCGCCACATTAACAGTTAGACAAAACTCAACCCTCCGGCTGTCCCGTACAGTTCGGGCCATACAACGCGGGGATTTTCTGGCTAATGACCGGATAGTTCGGAGCCTCGTCAATATTGATCTGAGTCCAGTGGGCATATTGCTCAGGCACGTTACTGTCCGCGAAGATTGCCTCGACGGGACACTCAGGCACGCAGGCATCGCAATCAATGCAAGTGTCGGCGTTGATGTAAAGGCGGTCGGGCAATTCGTGAAATGCCTCGACGGGACAAACCGCCGCACAATCCGTGTACTTGCAGTCAACACATAACTCTGTCACCACGTATGTCATCTTCTGCTTCCCTCTTTTATTTGATTGGAAAATTTACCTATCGCTCTGACACTTTGCTTCTAAGACAAATTCCGCAATGAGTCAATAGCAATTTAGCATTTCGTAGGACAGGCATTCCTGCCTGTCATTGAGCGCGTCAGCGCGAATACTGTTTAGCGATACTTAAAGAGCGTGCTAACGCACGCTATGACAGGCAGGAATGCCTGTCCTACTCGCAGTATTGCTCCGTGATTTTGCGGAAGTGATAGCCCATGACGGCGAGCACGACCGCGTCTCCGATTAAATCGCGCCGCTCGGAATAGACGCGCCGGAGGAATCGCCAGAACTCCCTGCGCGATGAGTCGAACATGCCCAGTTTAAAAAGCACGCGGAAAAAGCCCAGGATGTACTCTTTCTTGAAGGCTTTGGCCGGAGAATAGCCGGACGAGAAAGTGTTTCGCAGCGATGCCCGCACGCGCTCGTAATATTCTTCCGGGCTATAGATGGTCTGCATGATCTTCTTGTAGCCGTCAATCAAGATTTGCCTGTCCATCTTGGGCACGAAGTTCAAGGACGCTTCCGTGTTCGTGCCCGCGCCTTCGCTCAGGAGTCGTCCCTCTTTTTCGAGCCTGCGCCAGAGTTGCGTGTCCGGCAAAGCAGAAAGAAGTCCGACCATCGCCATCGGAATCGCGCTCTCGCGGATGAAATCAATCTGGCGCTGGAAGATGTCCGCCGGGTCGTTGTCAAAGCCGACGATGAAACCCGCCATCACCTCCATCCCGTAAGACTGAATCTTTCGCACACTCTCAATCAGGTTGCGCTTCGTGTTCTGCCCCTTCTGCGTCTCTTTGAGACTTTCTTCGACGGGCGTCTCGATGCCTAAGAAAACTCTGCGGAAGTTGGCGCGCTTCATCATTCCTAAAAGCTCGTCATCGTCCGCGAGATTGATGGAGGCTTCCGTAAACAATCGAAACGGCTGATCATGCCGCTCCATCCATTCACAAAGGTCCGGCATCAAGCGCCGCACGTTCTTCTTGTTGCCGATGAAATTATCGTCCACGATAAAGAGCGGGCCGCGCCAGCCCGTGTTGTAGAGCGCGTCCAATTCCGCGAGCATCTGTTCGTTGGACTTGGTGCGCGGGACGCGCCCGTAGATTTCTATGATGTCGCAGAACTCGCAATTGAACGGGCAACCGCGCGAATACTGAATCGCCATTGAAGAGTAGCGGCTCATCTGCACCAGACCGAAATCGGGAATGGGCGATTTGGTTAAATCGGGCTTCTCGTTTGTTTGATAAACGTGCTGCGGCACGCCCAGTTCAAGGTCGCGCAGAAACTCCGGCACGGTCATCTCCGCTTCGCCGGGAAAAAGAAAGTCTGCGTCCGCGACGTGCTCCATCCCTGTCGAGACAAATGGGCCGCCGACGGCGATGCGAACGCCCAGCGCCTTGCAGCGGTCAATCACTTCGCGCAGGGAGTCCTGCTGAACGATCATCGCGCTGGCAAAGACCATGTCAGCCCATTCCAGATCGGAGTCACGCAAAGTGCGGACGTTCAAATCAACGAGCCGCTTTTCCCACGTCTCGGGCAGCATGGAGGAAAGCGTGAGCAGGCCAAGCGGCGGGTAGGCGGAGCGTTTCCCGGCGAAAGGCAGCGCGTGCTTGAAACTCCAGTAAGTGTTGGGAAATTCCGGGTAGACCAGTAAGACCTTCATCTTCTTGTTCCGCTCCGCAAGAGATAGGCTTTGCAAGGTGATTGATGATTACGGGGGCACTCTATCAGAATCGAGCCGGAGGATAAAGAAGAAACCTGACCCTGAAGGGGTCGCACATTCAACATTGAGAGGTGACCCCTTCAGGGTCGGAATATTTATTCTCGTCCGTTCCAGGGGTGGCGCGCTCACGCGCTTACCCCTGGCTATTTTATTCATCCCCTTTGGGGATGGAAGACGAAAAAAGGGGTCTCTCGCCTGAAGGTTTTCAGGCGAGAGACCCAAGGGGCAAGGGAGAGACAGTCTGTTACTTGATAATCTGCGCTGTCACTCTCTTCAAGAGCGGATTCACGGTGAACCGCACAAGCACTTTTACGTTCGTCAGCACCGGAAGCGGACTGCCGCCACCCGAAGAGCCGCCCGAGCCGGGCGTGATGGTTCCGGCGTTTTCGTTGGGCGAGCCTTGCGGCAGGAACTGGCGACTGACGATCTTGAACTCAGCCGGGCCATTGGCGAAGCCTTTAACACGCAGGATGTAGCGCGTGTTCGGCGCGACCTGCGACGAAACGTGCTCGGCAGCGGTCGTCCCGGCGGAACTCGTAATTAACTGTCCGTCTGCCGTCAGTAGATCAAAGTCCATGTCAACGGCGGTCATCGAGCTAAGCGTCGCATCGAGGATCAGCGCGTCAGACTTTGTGGTCACGGGTACGTCCGTGTAGGTGATTCCGGCAAAGGTCGAATTGCCGTGAGTGGCCGACGTGCCGGAAGCTCCCGACGGGTCGCCCGCGAGCAAGGTTCCAGTCATCTCTTCGGAGAAGACCGAGTAGGTGATGGGCGCGGGCGGATCGCTCGTGCCGTCGCCATTCTGGCTGCCCGTGCCGCCGATTGAACCGTCGTAGGCTTGTCCCGTAATCGTCGCGTCGAAGGTGAACATCTTAGCCCCCGGATCATTGAACTCAAGGCGATGCGCCGCCGAAGTTCCTCCGAGCGCTAACACCTGATTGTAGATGAAGGTCGGCGCAGGCGAACTGGTGTCAGCGTTCTTCACCGTGACGGTCGGGTCTGAAATGCTGTTGATGCTGAAGTGTATAGGAGCATAGATGGTCTTGTCGGTAGAGTCAGCGCCGCGCGCATTCTTCAGCGTCTGGTCGAACGCGAAGACGCCGCCTGTGAACGAGACGTTGGAGACTGCCGTGTCAATCGCAGCGGTTAGATTTTGCTGCGTGAGCGTCGGTTGGGCAGAGCCGCTTAAGTTTGAGATGCCGAGTTGAGCGTTCGGAGTGGCGCTGATGGAGCGCACGACGTACTCGCTGTCGAAGAGATTTTTCAAGCCTTCCGGCGCGAACACTTCGTGAACAGCCCCGCGATCTTCGTAAGAGGTGGCGCTGCCGTCAACATAAGCGATGTGGCGGAAGCCCGTCGTCGCGGCGTCGCCATCGTTGTACTGGCGCTTGCCGTTCGGCTCACGCTGATTGCGGAAAGTCACTTTGCGTTTCAGGACTTCATAGGCCGTAGCGCCCTGCACAGGCTCCCAGCTAACGAGATTGGTCCTGGCCGATGCAGGAGCAACCGACACATTCTGCGGAGCACTCGGCGCGCGCAGTCCACCGACGAACGGCGTGACCTGCGTGGAGATGGTCGCCGCGCCGCCCGTGACTTCGCGTGCGTTGACGCCCAGTTCATGCGCGGCAAAGATTTGCTCGATAAGAGCGCGGTGACGGCCCGGTGCTGCCGGGTCTGACGTATCCGCAGAATAGAGCATCTGGTCTGCGACGAGCATGGCGTCACGCGATTTGACGAATGTGTCGGGAGCGGTCGTGCCGAGTACATACATCGAACCTAAGAAGACGCGCTCGAAGATGTCCGTGCCCTGTGTAATCGCCTTAGCGGCGAGACCGTCTTTCGGCTGCGGGCGTTTGTAGGTGGACTTGTTCGGGTAGATGCGGTTGAGCATCTCGCGCACGTCCCACATCGTGGACATGTAGATTTCGCCGTCGTAGTGCTCTTCGAAAGCATAGACTCCACCGTCGTTGAGCGTGCCGATGTCTGAGAACTTGAGTGTAGAGCGGGCGCTGCGGATGTAAGCGATAGAGTCTGGGTCGCGGCCAGTGTCACGAAAACGCTGGCGATACTTGAAAGCGTTGACGGCGTAATCGCCTAAGGAAGCGTTGTCCGTGATAGTGAAAGCCCACATATCCGCCTGACCTTCGTTCATGGCGTTGCCTTCCGGGTCGCCTTCGAGTCCGGCGATGGGGCTGGTGATGGCGTGCATCCCTTCGTGATAGGGCACCGTGCCTTCGAGCGCGAGGTCATTGAGCAGGAAGCCATGACCGTAGGAAGTCGGATTAACGACGACCGGGGATTTCGTGCCGGAGAGCGCTTCGATCAAGCTGGTCAGGTTGAGCGCGAAAGCGTTATCGAGACCGAGCACTTTCTGCGCGAGGTCCGGGTCGGTCGGGCTTGGCGTTTTGCCAGCTGCGATGTCGAGCGCCATGTAGATATTCGGAATATGCACGGTCGCGGGCAGCGGAATGGTCTTGTTCGGATAATCGTCCGGGAAACTGCCCTGACCGAAGCCGCCTTTGTCGCCGCCGACGTGCAGGTAGTCAACATATTCAAGCAGGTACGTGACGAAGAAGAACGAGTTGATTTCGTCCTGATGCTCCGCCGGTTCGGCGGTTGGCCCGACGTGATCTATCTCGTTTGTCCGTGCCTCGAAGTTGGTCGGATCGTCAATGCGGAAGTGCCATGTGCCTTTGGCCGCCTGCGCAAACGGCAGCTTGGAAACGAGCGCGTTGTTGACGAGAGCGTGTGTGCCGGTGAGCGTACCGTTCAATCCGGTGACGATGTTCGACTGATCGAATGAGCGCAGCTTAACGCGCTCCTGTCCGAGAGGCGTGCCGTCAGCGCCGACGCTGATCTTGCCCTGATTCTTCAATTCGTCGGTGATGGTTGGATACTTCGGATAGATGTCTGCCGTCATGGGCAAAGCATCCGGGTTCTGCTGGAAGTTGACGTAATCTTTGCGCGCGACGGTTTGGCCTGTGTGCGCGTCAATCGAGATGAGATAGAGACCGAAAGGGTTGGTGGAAAACTTTGCGACTTTCCAGACCAGCTTGTAGCCGTCGGCGGTCGGGTAAATGCCAAGCTTTGGCTCTAACTGCCCGACGATTGATGTCTGCTGTTTCAGAATATCCAGACCCGGCTTGAGCAAGTTTGTGATGTAGCTCGGGATGGCAACCTGAAAGCGCGCGAGGTCTGCGGCGGCAGCTTGACGGGCCGCGTCCACGCTCAAAGTGGGCGTCGTGTTGACGTTGACATCGCGGAAGAACGGGCCGCTCGCCATGATGACTTGCTTGTTGGCGTTCATCACCAGACCGATGCCGCCGTCTTTAACGTCGATGCCGTTAAAGGTCTGCCTGAATCTGAGGAGATACCCGCCGAGCGCTTCTCTGTTGCTGACGAGTTGGAGGTCGCTCACATTATTGATGCCGAAAATGGCGGCGTTCTCTGAGAGGAAAGCGCGTCCGGCTTCTTCGGGCGTGCCCGAATAGGCGTGGCTGGCAAAATCCATCATGACATCGGGCGAACCGCCGAAATCGTTCCAGCGAACGATCATTTCGCTCGCCCCTGTGTTGGACTTCAAACCCTCAGCCGCGCCCAACTGGTCGGCTGTAGCCTGACGCAGGTTTCGCGCGTTTCTCGAAAGATTAAAATCGAAATTAGGAGCAGGGCGAGCATACATTCTCGCCGCTTCGTCTTTGGTGGCGCTGGCGGCGCCGGAAGCTTTAACCCGTGTGCTCGGGATGCTGAGACCTGTCAAAACAACTGCGAAGGCTAACAGAATCGTGAAAGCTCTGAGTAAATTTTTGTACCGGCGCATTTGAGTATCTCCTTCTAAACAGTGGGAAAAATCTAATTGATGGCATCTGTCTCAATGACAGGGCGAAAATAACCTTTGCCACTTGAGAAATACTTGAGGGCGGAGAAAGGAGAACTTGAGATTTGAGGAAGAAAACTTGAGACGGCTGAAAATGCGTCACACTTTGACTGGCCGTGGCGCTTTTTCGTGTTCTGAAACCTGACGATCAGCCGGTTGAAGGGGTGAAATATTGCGAACGTGTTGCAGGAAGGCCGCTTAAAAAAACTTTGACCGCCAGTCTTTGGTGAGGCTGGCGGTCAAAGCGCGGAAAGTCCCGTTGGGTCAGAGCCGACCCGGCTTTCTATTCACCGAACATCAGGTTGATTAAACGAGACGCGGGATTAAGAAATTCCACGCGCTTCACGTTTCTGCCCGGTTCAAAGCGCGGGCCGGGGAGAGCCTGGAACTGACCCGGCGCGACCTGCCGCATTTCCGCCGGAAACGCTTCCATCAATCCCCTGTCGAGCGCAATCTGCACGTAGCCCCGCAGGTTGACGGGTATCTGTGCGTTATCCGAAAGGACTGTTCCGCCGAAAGTCACGTTGCTGTTCGCCAGAGACTTCGCCTGCGCGTCGAGGCGCAGGGCGCGAACCAACGCCACCGCTTGTTCCAGACGAGAGACGGACACCGCCGGGCCAAACGCCCCGCCGCTCGTGCCCATCACGCCTTCGCGCCTGAGCGATTCGGCGACGAGCGCATCGGGTGTGCCAACACCTAAGTCCGAAAAGCCCGGCTGGTTGGGAATAAATTGGGGCACACGCGCCGCGAACATGAGTGCGCGTCCCAACTCCATGCGCGTCAACTCGGCGTCGGGACGGAAGCTGCCGCCTTCTGTGAACATGATGCGGTCGTAAACCAGACGATAGGCTTTCGACTGCGTTGCCGCATCCAGCGAGGCAATGTCGTTGACTTCGTTCGGATCGTAAAGGAAATGTGTGACGGTGATGCGGTAAGGCTGGTCGGTCACGGTCGTCTGTTGCAGGACGCCTGCGCTGACTGTCGCCGTGTAAGTTCCTGCGCCGGGAAATTCGAGCTTGATTGATTCGCGCGCGGCGAAGAGTCCGGCGAGGTTAAGCCCGTCGGATTCCGCCGACGTTGAACCGTTCGAGACGTTAAGCGCAAGGTCATGCAGCGCAAGCTGCGTGTTGTCCACGACCACTTCATCTTCGCCCACGCCCTTCCAGTCAAGCTGCACCATCGTAAAGCGCGCGTTCGCCGGAACCTCAAAGGTGTGCGAAGTCGAACCACCGGGGGCGACGCTGCCCTGGAGTTCTGCGCCGTCTGTGCGCGTCAACGTCAAGCCCTTGCCCGTGAATCCGAAGTTGCCATAAGGCTTCTGTGGATTGAAAGCGAGGTCAACCGCCGCGTGGACGTTCGCCATCCCAGCGCCGACTTCAAACTCGTCGTAGGCAGCCATCGGCGTCGCCGTGCGCTCGATGACGCTTCTCATCTCGTCAGGCAACAGACTTGGATTCGCTTGCAGAATGTTCGCCACGACTCCGGCGATGTGCGGCGCGGCCATCGATGTGCCGCTGATCTGTGTGTAGTTTGCGACAAAGGCTGCCGGAATCTCCGCGTCCGCATTAAGCCCGTTCGCCGCCGGATTAACACGAGAGCGAGCGGCGACCACTGCGCTTGTATAACCCGCCGACGTAGGCCCGCCAGTTCCCGGTGCAACTATGGTCGGATGAACCATCGGATCGCCGAGGATACCGCGTGAAGAGAAGTCCGCGAGCCGCCCGTCTTTCGTCCCCGCCGCAACGCTAATCATCCACGGAAACGAGGCCCAGCGATTCTGCGTGTTGGGACGTGGGCCGTCGTTGCCGTTGGCGAAGACGACGACGATGTGCGCTTCGTCATGCAGAAGTTTGCTCGCCACGTTGACGGGATGATCCGGGTCAAGCTCGACAGCAGAGTTGCCCCACGAGTTATTGACGACGCGCACGTTGTAGCGAAACTGGTTTGAATAAAGATAATCGAAGGCCGCGATCTGTCCGAGAATAAAGAGGCCGCCGCCTGAGCCGAGTCCGAGGATTTGCGCGCCCGGAGCAACACCCGCATAGAGTCCGCCGCTCGCAGCGCCCGTGCCCGCCGCAATTGAAGCGCAGTGCGTGCCGTGCCCGCCGTTGGTGTCGGAGTTGACGACATCTTCGACATACGTCATCGGCAGGATTCCTTTGAGCGGATTGCCGAGCGTGTTGCTCCGAACGACTAGCCCATCCTTGTCGTTCGGGTTGATGAGTACGTTCTGAACGGTCTGGCCTAAGGGGCGATTAATCAGATCGAATTTAAGGTCAGCGTGTGTTCCATCAACGCCCGTGTCGTTGATGGCGATGGTGACGCCCTTGCCTGAGACAGGAACGCCGCCGTTTCTGCGCGTGATGTCGGCATCTTTTCTTAAACGGTCAACGCCGATGAGAGGCTTCGTTTGATGAAGATAAAGCTGGAGCGGGCTGTTTAAGTAAACGGAGCGAAGCTCATTCCAACTCAACATCTGTTGAATCTGCGCGGGTGTGGCGTTGACGGCCATGATGGGGAAGTTGACCATGCGTATCCCCGTCGTGATGCCGAGCGCCTGCACGGCTGCGACCTGAGAGTTCGTGACACGTGTGCCTTGAAAGGTCAGGATGACGCCCAGTTGAGAGTTGCTCGCGACCGTTCTCAGGCGAGCATTCAACTCCGGGTCAATCTTCGGCGCGGCGAGGGATGCGCCCGTAAAAATCGTGAGCATCGCTATGAGAGCTAAAGTCATGCGCCCCGTTTTCATCGTTCCAGATTCCTCCTGAAATGTGCCCGCTGGCTGTTGAGCCGCCCCCGACAAGCGACTCAACAACCGTTGCGGGCGCTTCAACCGCGAGGCTCCCGCGTGTGACGCGAAAAGCATCACGGTTGATCTCGTTGAATTTTCAAGCTCCGTGCTAACTGAAGAATCACAAGCGCACGCGGCGCTCGCCTTGAGTTATTCGACCTTGAAGTCCGTGCCGTTCGCTGTGTCGGCGGCAAACAGCAAGCCGACGCCGACCTGCGACAGGGCTTCGGTCGCCGTCGAGGTCTGACCGACGGGGTCGAAGCCGAGCGCTGTGGGCGCGGCCAGCTTGTCAACCGACAAACGGATGATGATCTGATTGCCGCGAACCTCGCCGGAGTCTGCGTCGCCCAGATCATCCTGCGAGCGCACGGCCAGACTGTTATCAATCTTGCCGTAGGTGTAGGCCATCGTCCCCGTATCCGAGGCCGTCGCCGTCACGTAGATGGTGATCACGCCAAAATCTGAACTCACCAGCCACGACATGCCTTCCGTGCGCGTCGCGGCGTTCTTGAGCGTCAGCGTGTAAACAATCTGACGAGCGGCAGCGTCGTAGGCGTAGTCAGCCGACAGAATGTCCTGCGCGTCGCTGGCGACACCTGCGCCGATTCCGCTGCCGAAAAGCTGATCGCCTTCGGGGTCAACTACCTCCGCGCCGCCCGGCTGCGGGAAGAGATTGAAAGGATGGTCAACAGCAGTGAGTCCCATCACGCGCCGCACGGCGTTGCGTGCGTCAACGTAGCCCGCCCCGACCACTCTTTCTTCAAAGGGCATCGGGTTCGCCGTCGCGCGCAAAGCGGTGACGACTTCATCCGGCGTCAGACGCGGGTTTGCTTCGAGCATCAAGGCGACGACGCCTGAGACGTGCGGGCAGGCGAAGCTGGTGCCCTGCGAAGTGGTATAGAAAGGCAGGAACGCCGGTGGAATCGTGCTCGCGTCGTTTGAGCCGACGAAGATCGGAATAGTGCCCGCCGTGTTGGTGATGCCAGCGCCTTTCATGCGCGCGCTCTTGATGTCAACGCCGGGAGCGGTGATGTCAGGACGCAGGTTCGGTTTAGCCGTCACGTCCGACGGTTGACCGGCAACGTCGGTGCCGGTGCCGTTATCCACGCCGCGCGAACTAAAATCTGCGGGCAGCCCCAAACCGCGCTTCTCGCCAGCCGCGACCGAGATTGTCCAGGGCATCGTCGAATAAGGATTGATCGAGGTCGGCGTGTCGCCCGCGTTTCCGGCGGCGAAGACGACCGTGATGTTGCGGTCGTGCGCCTCGCGCGTGGCGATGTTGATCGGGTAGTCAGGGTCAATGCCGGATTCGTCAAGACTTCCGCCCCACGAGTTGTTGATGATGCGAATGTTGTAACGGAATTGATTGACCAGAAAATAATCGTAAGCGCCGAGGATGGAGACGAGCGGCAGGCCCAGTTCGTTGCCGGAATTGACCATGATGAGACTCGCGCCCGGTGCGACGCCGCCATAGAAACCTCCCGACTGCGCGCCCGTACCCGTTGCGACCCCCGCGCCGTGCGTGCCGTGACCGGATTCGATGTCCGAATGTAATTGATCTTCGAGATAAACGGGAGCGTAGAAGCCCGTCGATTCATAAATGGTGTCGAAGATGTTGATGCCGATGCCGACGGCTAAGCCGCCATCGCCAATGGTCGTCTCGGACATTGGCTGGATGACGTTTTGCACTGTCTTTGTGCCGTACTTCAAATCAGCGTGCGTCGCATCAAGACCCGTATCAAGGTAGCCGATGCCGATGCCTTTGCCGGAAACAGGCACGCCGGGATGTTGCTGGTTGGCGCGCGTCACTTCGCTGTCGGCCATCAGTTGCGGGACACCGATGAATTTGCGGCTCTCGTTCGTAAAAGTCTTCATGATGCGGTTGGCCGAAACGGAACGCACGCCCGGCTGCGTCTTCACCGCCGCGAGTTGCAGGGCGTTCATCGGTGCAATCACCATCGGAAGTTCTCTCAAGGCGAAACCTTTCTTGATGCCGATTGATTGCAGGCGATTAAACTCTGTGGTCGAAGGCCGCGAGCTATAGGTGATGACGACCGGCGCTCGTGTTCCCGCCGCGCTGGTGCTGAAATACTGAACGAGCAGCGGGTCAACCTTCGCGCCTTTGACGGCGAGCTTCGGCGCGGTCGCTCCCGTGTTGAGTTGCGCCGCGCTGTGGCTTCCCGAAGTTGGAAGGTAAAAGATAGAAGTGAACACGAATGCGAAAGCTGCGAGGACTAAAATGAAGCGTGAAGTCGTGATTCTGTTCGCCGCTCTGGTTGCCATTGCCGTTATCCTTTCCGCCACATCAGGCGTTGCCAGTTCAATAGAAGGTTGTAATCACCACCCGCTGGAAGAAACTAAGGCCATCGAAGCGGGGCGCACGCTCGTTTGTAGTTTGCGCGCCCCGCCTTGATGGCTTTTGCTTGTTAGAGCAGTTTCGCTGTCACTGCTTTGGTCAACGGGTTGACGGTGAAGCGCATCACCTTCGGAATCGTCGGCAGCCCAAGAATGTTGCCGCCAGTTTGCCCGCCAGTAGCGCCCGCGCCTGAGCCAGCACCCTCAACAGTTGGGTTCGCGCCGCTTCCGTTCTGGTAAGCGGTGATGACCGCGTCGAAGCTGAACATCTCCGAAGCATTGTCGCGGAACTGGATGGTGCGCTTGCCAGTCTTCTCTGCCGGAGCGAAGAACTGATCTGCGCCGAGCAGGGTCGAGTAGCTGAAGAGTGCCGCGCTTGCGGCGCTCGTACCGTTGCCAGTGTTTTCCGCGTTGATTACCTGCACAGTGCCGGAGGTCGAAGTGATGCGAACGATGTTGAACTCAACCAGCGGAACGTAAGTCGAGGTAGCGTTGTTCGTCAGGTCAATGTCCATCTTGAAGACACCGCCCACGAGCGAGACATTTGAGATGGCCGATGCGGTCGTGCCCGTGATGTCCACTTTGCCGCGACGGTCAACGGTGATGCTCTCGACGTTGCTCGGAATCGTCACGAAGAAGCCGATGCGTCCGGGCGTAATGGCTCGCAGACGATAGCTATGCGTTCCGTTCGCCACGTCCGTGAAAGAAAGGCTCGTCGTGTTGCCTTCGACTTGCCGGACGACCGCGTAGTTCGTGCCGTCAGTTGATTCTTCGATTTCGTACTTGAGAACGTCGCCCTGCGGCTGCCAGTTGAGCGTGTAGCTGCCGTCAAAGTCTGTGCGAACGTTATCCGCGCCCGTGAAGTCGCTGGCGAACGCCTGAACAACCGGCGGCGCTCCGCCGAGTGATTGCGTGCTGGTCAGCGTGTAGCTGGCTGCCGCGTTCATCCAGCCGACGACGCGATAGACATAGTTGCCGCCGCCCGCGATGTTGGCGCTCAAACTTTCGGGGCCGCCCGCGTTCGTGGAGCTTGCGACCTCGTTGCCGTTGGCGTCGTACAGGAAGAGATCAAGATCGGTCGTGCCGTCGTCGGTGGCAAAGTCGAGCGTGGCGTCGATCTTGAGAGACGCGGGGCTGACCGCGAACGGCACGTCAACGTATGTCACGCCGTCTGCGGCCTGTGCGCCTGTGTCTCCGAGCAGCACCGTGCCCGTGAAGGTTTCCGTCTGCGAAGCTGACGTGCCGCCCGGAACTGTCGGCAGCGCTCTTAAGTACATCGGCATCCGCAACGTTTCATTGCTGCCTGCGCGCTTGGCGACGACATACCACTGAAACTGTTTCGGGCTGGAAGCGTCGCGCACCCTGTCGCCGTCAATCTTGACGCTGGCGGTGAAGGTTGTGCTGCCGTTGGCAGGAACTTCCACGCTCGCCGGGCTGACGGTTGCTGATGCTCCGTCGAGTTCAAAGAAGCGATTGTTCGCGGTGCTGAGGTTGTACGTTCCGCCCTGACCCGACGTGTCCTGGATGGTGACGGTGACGCTACGCGTGTTCACAATGCGGTTGTTCAAGATAGGCGTCTCGCCGAATGAATGGCTGGCGAGAATCGCAGGCTCTACGATGCCGTCGCCTTCGACGCCCATGACAGCCTTTGCCCGGATAGCTGCCGCAACGTCAATCAGTCCCGCGCCCTGTTCGATGATTGAATCGGAACCCGGCCCATCGGCTTTCGGCGTGCGTGATGAACTGCGGAGATTGGTCGAAGTGTTCATCAGCGCCGCGCGGATCTTGTCCGGCGAGTAATCCAGATGAGCTTGCTGGACGAGCGCGACCGCGCCTGCGACGTGCGGGCCGGAGAAGCTCGTGCCGCTGGCATGGATGTAACCCGTCGGGTCGAACATCGTGCCGGTGTTGGCGTCCGCGCTACCGACGCGCACGGTGGCCGAGAGGATGGCGACACCCGGCGCTGTCACATCGGGCTTCACTTGCCCTAAGCCCTGCACAGGCCCGCGCGATGAGAAGTCCGCCATCTGCGGGTTGAAGAGCAGGGCTTTGTTTAAGCGTATCTGTTTGGTGGAAACTGCGCCGACGGCGTTTGAGCCGATAAGCGACTTCAGGTATTCGCCGTTATCTTTCGACATGCCGACGACCGGAATGGTCGAGGCGCGCACGGTGGCGGCGGAGAGTTCGCCGTCAATGTTGTTGTAGATGATGACGGCAATCGCGCCTTTAGCGAAGGCGAAGGCTGCTTTGTTTGAGAAGAGGCCCGTGCCCGCGCTCGTCGGCAGTCCTTCGGGAGTGTTGACGCTGCCGCCGCGCGCGATCAGGGCAATCTTGCCGCTGACGGAATCGGGCACTTGATCGGGAGTTTCTGCGACACCGCAGAAGACGTAGTTCTGTGTGATGTCGGCGCTGGGCGGTGTTGCGCCGTCCAGGAGGTTGGCGATCATCTGTGTGCGCCCATTGATGAGGTCAACTGTATTTGAGCCGCCCGCCGGTTCGTTGTTTGCGCCAACGGCCAGAACGTGGCGACCTGCGGCAGGAGAGCCGACAGTGTTTTCGCCCGGCCCTTCGTTGCCAGCGGAAGCGACGACCGTTGTGCCGAGCAGTGCCGCGTTGCTGGCGGCGACGGCTGAAGAATCGTCAGGGCCGCCTGCGCCACCCAGAGAAAGATTGATGACGTTCGCAACGGGCTTTGGCTGCAAAGTAAGCGTGAGAGGGCTGACAGCATCTTCGATAGCCAGATTGGTCGCAGCCGTCACGCAGTTTCCGACCGCCGTGCAGATTTTGTAACCCATCAGGCGCGCTTGCGGCGCAACGCCGTGTAGACGTATGTCGTCGGCTGTGCCGGGAAGCTTGTCCGCGCCGGGAGCAAACCCCAAATATCCGGCGATGTTCGACGCGGCGGCTGTGCCGTGACCGTAGTCGTCAACGGTTCCGGTCAGGGGCAGGTAGTAGATAACTTTTTTGTTTGTATTGAGCGCGGCAACCGGCGGCGCTAATCCATGACGCGGGGGCGTGGGGTCACCGCCGAACATCTCATGCTTCCAGTCAATGCCTGTGTCGAGCACGGCGACATTGATGCCCTGGCCTTCATAGCCTTCGCGGTTGTCGCTGTCAGCCGTCAATTCCTGAACCTGACCGTAGACTGCCGGGGCATTGATGTAATCAACACTCTTCGAGAGAAGAAGTTTTTGAACCCGGTTTGGCTCGACGCGCTTGACCTGCGGCATGTTCTTGATGATGGCCACAGCCGCTTTCGGAACATTCAGGGTGATAGCGTTTAAGATGAGCGTGTTGCGATAATCAACGCGTCCCAGCGAAACGCCGTCGAAGCCTTTCACGTCCACGCCGTCAATCTGGAAGGAGACGCCGCGCGCCTGGAGGTCGCTTAAGAATTGATCTTGAGAACCGCGCAGTTGATTGCGGTAAGCCTGGAGTTGCTCGTCGGAGACAGAAGCCCCGGCCTTCTGCGCTTTGGCTTTATAAACTGCTGCCGGGTCGCCTTTCAGTTCCACGATCAGTGAAGTCGTGCCGTTGTCTGCGCTGACCGGAACGGTTGTCGTCCGGTTGAGCACGATGATGGCGGCGAACAGGAAAATCAAAAGGGTCAAGATTGAGCGAAGTCTGATGGATTTGCCGTACATTTTTGATAGCCTCCAGCCTGTGTTTTAAAGTTTCTCGGATAATTCGGGTGTGGGGCTGCTTTTCATCTTCGTCCGACTCAACAGGTCTTGACCGTCTGCCCCTTAGGCGGTCGTCTTTTCTCAAGAGCGATGCGAGGTGTTCAATAACTGACGGTGAGAAAATAGCTAAAGGGGCTTGAGAAAAGGTTGAGACGGTTTGGGTGATACGAAAAAGCGGAATTCCTTAATAAAACCGTTGGTTTTTAATTTGCGAGGGGACTTGAGGAAAACTTGAGCTTAGAGATTAAGGGAGGGGAAAAGCGTAATCTGATCGGTCATCGGGTTTTATCTCCGAGGGGGATACATAAAATAGCCGGGGGTAAGCGCGTGAGTGCGTCACCCCCGGAATGACGCGTGAAACGATGGCCGACCCTGAAGGGGTCGCACTTCAACCTTGAAGGTGCGACCCCTTCAGGGTCGAAATCTATGCGTATATCAAACCGGGGGGCGGCGCAAACCTGTGGTTTGCTTGCCCCCGGCTATTTTATGTGACCCTTTCAGGGTCAAAGACAGGTTTAGTTTCCGGCGATGAAGCGCTGCACAAAGAGATTCAGCTTGGCGGCGAGCGCAGCGCGCGTAACACTTGCGTTAGGCTCGACGCGTGGGCCGGGCTTGGCGACGAATCCGGTCGGCGTCTGCTCAACGGACGCCTGATAGACCTCCAAAAATCCCTTATCAATCGCGATCTGCACGTAGCCGCGAAGCGCGGGCGGAATTTGCGCGTTCTCGATCAGGGGCTGACCGCTCGTCGGGTCTGTGACCATTGTGTTCGCCTTCGCTTTGGCTTCGGCGTCAAGACCGAGAGCGCGGACGAAAGCGACGGCCAGATCAAGTCGGCTGACTGTGCCCGAAGGGTTGAAGCTTGAGCCGTCGGCGCTCAACAAGCCCGCCGGAGCAGATGAGCTTTCGGCTGTGTAGAAGTCGCGCAAGGTTGAGCCTTTCGCCGTGACCGCTTCGGCCAGCGGCGCAAAGTCCGCTGTCACGTCCGCGTACTTCTGCGTCGTGCCGAGCGACTGGCGAAGCGGCACGTTTAAGGAGAGCGAGCGTGCGAAGTCTTCGCGCGTGACATTGGCATCGGGCTGGAACGAGTTATCGCTAAGCGTGTCAATGCGCCGATTGAGAACTGCGAGTTCGATTTCAGCTTTCGCTGCATGACTCTGAATGTCCGTGATGGCCGGTGAAATCGTGATGCGCTTTCTGGTGATTGTGCCGACGACATCGCCGGGGAGTCCTGCGCCGGAGGCCGGGATGAGCGGCGTGCTGACGCCGTTGCTGTTGACGCCGCGTGCGCCGCGAACTTCCATCACCCAGTCGCCGGGAACAGGGTTTTTGACGATGACCTGACGCGATGGCGCATTCAGGATCGGAAGCCCGATACCGCTTGAATAGGTCTTGTTGTTGGGATCGGTCAAGACGATGGCGACCGGATTGGTCAGACCTTCGTAGGCAACACTGGCGAAAACATCCAGCACGTTGACTCCGGCTTCCACCCTGAATCTTCTGGCATTGGCGGAATCCGCTCCCGGCGTGGCAGCCGGGTTGTAGGTGATGGTGAACGGCGCATTCTCCACCTGTGTGTCGAAGCGCGCGTTGAATGTCGGGTTGCGGAATGAGCCGTAAGACTTCGAGCGATTGAGCACCTTGTCAACGGCTGCGTAAGAATTGAGGTAGCCCGCGCCGACTTCCCACTCGTCGCGATTGGGCATCCGGGTGGCCGTCGTAGTCAGGATGCTTTTGATCTCGTCCATACGGTTTCTGTCGAGCGAGCCGTTCAGCCAATCTGCGGGAAGAGTCGGGTCGTTCGAGAGCGTCGGGTCGGCGTCGAGCATCAACGCAATTGTTCCGGCGACAAACGGAGTCGCCATCGAAGTGCCGACAATCTGCGTGTAGAACGGCAGGTAAGCAGCCGGAATCTCCTGATCGTTTGCGCCGCCGTTGGCAACCACATTGGAGGTCGAGCGCGTGGAGACGAGCGCGGAAGTAAAACGCGTGTTGTTTGCAAACTCGCGTCCATGCCCCGGCGCGGTGATGGTCGGCGCTGCGTAGTCGTCCAGAATATCGTCGTTGGTGAGTCGCTCGTCAGCCGGTGTGCCGCGCGAACTGCCGCTTGAGAGGCCGCCTTCCTTATGACCCATCGCCACGCCAATCACCCAGGGCGCTTTCGCATAACGATTCCAGGTTGATTTGCCGGGGCCGGAGTTCGCGCCTGCGAAGACGATCACGACGTTGCGCTCGTACAGGGTGCGGCTGGCGATGTTGATGGGATCATCCGGGTCGAAGGCTGCGAAGCTGCCGTAGGAGTTTGAGATGACGCGAATGTTGTAGCGAAACTGGTTGGCCATAGCCCATTCCCATGCGCCCACCGCGTTGAGGACGAAGAGGCCAGCGCCTAATCCTGCGCCGATGAGCTTTGCTCCGGGCGCAACGCCCGTGTAGCGACCGCCCGAACGCACGCCTGAAGCAGCGATGATGCCCGCGCAGTGCGTGCCGTGACCAACCGATTGATCCGTGTTCGGCACATCCTCTGCAAAGAGGAACGGAAGAAACTGGTCTGTGGAATCTCCGTCATGCGTCAGGACCTGCACGTTCTGGACGACCGTTTGGCCGAGTTTCAGATCGTTGTGCGTGGCGTCAATACCGGAGTCAATGACCATCACGGAGAAATCGCCTTTGCCCGAAATAGGTGTCCCGCCGTTGGCGTTAGTCATGTCGGCATCTCTGCGAATCCTGTCCACGCCAGCCAGCACGCGCGCCTGATCCATGTAATATTCGAGCTTGTCGTTAGACCAGATTGAGCGCACGTTAGGGTTGGCGCCCAGCGTCTTGACCTGCGCGACGGTTGCTGTGGCGGCGACCATGCCGAGGTTCTGGAACGTGTAGCCGCCCCTGATGCCGAGGCTGCGCAGCATGTCCAGATGCGAAGCCTTGAGGCCCTCGCTCGTTTTGAAAGAGATGATGACCATGCCGAGGCTGGCGCTGTCGGCGAGTTTGGCAACCTGAGTTTTGAGCGTGGGGCTAAGAGTCGCAGCCTGTGCCGCGAGGCTGAGCGCAGAGCAAAGAACGAATGTGATGATGATGGTGGTGGTGATTCTCTTAATCATGAGCTTTCTCCGGTTGTCTGGCTCTTCGGGCCGAGTTTCTGAAATTTTCAATTGCGATAGGCGTCTTGTTGTCGAAGCGGCGCTTTTTCAGCTAACCAACGCAGACAAATTTACGGATTTCGATTGAGAAAAACTTGAGCAGGCCGGAGAACGAGGAAACGCCCGGTTTTCTTAGGAAATCAGCGGTTTTTGAATGGGTTTAGAGACTTGAGGAAAACTTGAGGCAGGGGGGAGAAGGCGATGACAGGTGATGAAAAATGGACAGGATTGACAGGACGTAAAGAAAACGGGTGGGGTTTATTTCATGGATGGTGTCATATTTTGAAAATAGGACTCTGAGAGAGCGAAGGCGGCAGAGATAGCGTCTCGCCGCCTTCGCTCTTACTCACGCACTGCTTTTAAGAATCTGTTAGAAAAGCTCCGAAGGAGCGACGATGTAATAGCCTGTGGCAACGCCACAGGAGTAGATTCCAGTTTCTTTATTAAGCCCTGAAAGGGCGGAATAAATACGCTGCCCTTATTCCGCCCTTTCAGGACTACATCATTTTATCTCTGTCATGACCCAGGGCTGCGCCCTGGGCCGCCCCTTCGGGGATTTCATGGTCTTTCCAAACAGCTTCTAAGGGTTGTGCATTTCGTCCCATTGCATCAGCACTTCTATTACTTCTTCGCGCTCTAAGTCTAGTTCTTTAAGGTTATCTGGTTTTGTTATATGTGGAAGGCCGCCCTTAGCGGCCTGCCTTATTAACTCACTGTCTGACATTGACTGGAATTTGTTGAGTTTTTGATTGTCTATCACTCGCCTCTCCTTTCGTAAGATTTAGGATTAATCTAGCAGAATTTCCTGAATCAGGTCGAAGGAAATTCGTTTTTGAGCGCGCCGAGGCGGAAGGGTTCGTTGATGTGAATCTTTGCTTTGCGACGAATCTCTTTGAGCGATTCGGTCAACTTCGCGGCCTCGCGATCGGCCATCAGCAGGCGGCGAATCTCCGGCGTTGCTTCGGAAAGCGTCTGTGCTCTGGCCGCTTCCCGCGCCGTCACCTTGATGACATGAAAGCCATACTCCGTTTGCACGACCTCACTTACCTTCCCCGGTTTTAAGGCAAACGCCGCTTCATCAAAACTTCTTGTGTGAGAATTGCGGGCGAATGTGCCGAGGCTTCCGCCCTGCTCGCGCGAGGATGGGTCTTCCGAATGCTGGCGCGCAAGCCCGGCGAAGTCAGCGCCTGCGGCTGCACGCCCGCGCAGTTCCTCGGCTAATTTGCGACGCTTCTCCATCTCTTCGCGCGCGGCTTTGGCTAACGCTTCGCCCGACAGATTTTTCTCGCTTTGCAGTTGCTGCACGATTAGGTTGGCGCGCGCATTGATGAGAATGTGTGAAGCCGTGACGCGCTCAGGCTGTTGAAACTGCGGCTCAGCTTTGTGCGCTTCGTAATATTTCTGAATCTCCTCGTCCGTGACCATGAGACCTTTGCTCAACTCTGCGCGCAGCAACTCGCCATAGATTTCGCTCTTGATGGTTTCGCGGTATTCGTCGCGCGTCAAATGATGCTCACGCAGATAAGCGTCGTACTTCTCGTCGCCTCCAAACTGTTGGACGGTGCGCTGCTCGGCTTCCGTCATCTTCTCAGGAGAGATAAGAAGTCCGCGTCGCTCCGCCTCCTGCGTGATCAGCGTGCGATCAATCAACTCGGCGACGATGCCTTCACGAAGCTGCTCAATCCTGGCTCGCCCTTCTTCGGTCTTCGGGTCGAGTCCCAATTCCTCGCGCCCGTTCTTCAAGTACATCTCATAGAGCCTGGTCGAGATGGGATGATCATTAACGGTGGCGACGATTGGAGGAAGTTGTGACGTATTCGCGTTTGCCTGTGACGACGTGTGGCTGGCGCAGCCCGTTACGATGAAACAAAGCGCGAGCGTGATGGCGGCGCGTGGTCGAGCGGCGAGAGCTTGAAGAAAAGTTAGCATATAAAATTAGCGGCTTGTGCTGGAGTTTCAAGTCAGCCCAACGGGGCTGCGGAAATTAGTTTCCCGAAAAATACCAGAAATAGAGAGCCTGTGCGATGCCGATCATAAAGCCGATGACCGCACCGAAGAGTTCTATCGTCTTCAAGTGCTGCTGCGCGACCGAGAGGACGAGTGATTCGAGTTTTTCGACGGGATAGCCCGCGACCTTCTGGCGAACTATCTGGCCGATGTCGAACTCGGCGATTGCTGCGGGCAGGCGCTCGCGCGCAGCCTGAGTGATGCGCTCGGTGAGCGCGGCGGACGCTTTGCGAATTGATGCCTCCGGCACTTGTTCGGAGAGGCGTCCGATGGGCGTAATCAGTAAACGCTCGACCTGCGCGGTGAGAATGTTGTTGATAGTGCGCGCCGTTTCTTCGCGTGAGAGCACCTGAAGCAATCCCTTCGAGAGAAAACTTTTAAGACGCTGCGCCGACTCCGGGTTGAGATGCTGCAACAGTGCGCGCAGGGTATGAGGCCGCAGCCGCTCAAGCGCGTCCGTCAAATAAGCCGAGACGGTTGTCGCCAGTTCCGGGCTGCGCGCGAGAATTAGCACGCGCTCCGTTATCTGATCTTTAATCGTCTCTAATTTGTCGGGCGCAATCTGGCCGAGGATGTCGTTAATCGGGCGCGCGAGCAGGTCGTCAATCGTCGTGTCCAGAAACTTTTCGGCCTCCTGCTCGAACGCTTCGCCGAGCAGAAACTCTTCGACGCGGCGCGGCAGCGTGCTGTTGACCATCTCGTCAACTTCGCTGTGAATCTTGCCGCGCGAGACGAAGATTTTTTTGAAGAAGGAAAGCTGCTGGTAATACTCGTCAACCTCGCGCTTAATCAAAGCGCCGATGCGCGCGCGCGTGTTCTGGCTCGTGGCAAGCTCCGCCAGATGATGAGCGACGGGCGGCACTTGCTCGTCTATCCGCTCCTTGATGATGGCGACGGTGGCGGGCGTGAACACCTCGGCGAGCGTGGCGCGGCTGTTCGCCAGATCGTCAAGGCGGGCGCTGATGAAATCCCGCACCTTCGCTTCCAGCGTGGGTTCGTTGACGAGGCCGCGAAAGCGGTCTTCGATGAAGCCCAGGATTTTTTCAAACGTCTCATCACCCACCGTCTCGGCCAGACGCCGCGCGAGCAGTTCGTTGACGCGGCGGTCTATAAAGGCATTGAGTTGCGCGGCGGTCTCTTCACTCTTGAGAATGTTGCTGATGTAATCCGAGATGCGATATTGCAGCGCGGAGATGGCATCCAGCACGGGTGCGCGGGCGGCTGTCGGCAAGGCTTCGATGAAGGAAGGATAGGAAGTCGAGAGAAGTTCTCTCGTGTAAGAATCGACGAAGCCTTCGACCTTGCGGCGAAAGAAGTCTGTCTCGAAGAGCGCGTTGACGATGGTGTCCTGCGAGACAAGCTCGTTGCCCACAGCGTTGCCGATAGTCTCGGCCAGACGCTCGCGGTGGCGCGGAATCATGCCCTGCGGCCAGATGGTTTTGCCCCAGAGCTTAACGGGTTTGCGTGGGCGAAAGAGCATCCGAATCGCCAGCCACGCCGCTCCGTAGCCATGCACGGTGGCGATGACGAGCCATGCGATGGCAACCAGCAGCTTATGCGTTTGCGGGTCTATGGCGAGAAGTCCCTCTCTCTTCTGGAAGCACGCCGCGAAAATTTATCGGGTCGGATGAATGTAATAAAAGACGGGGCAAAGGACAAGTGAAGGGCAAGTGATAAGTGATAGGTGATAGGTGATAGGTGATAAGTAAGAACAGCGTTTTCTCTTATCACCTATCACCTATCACTTGTTTTTCGTATCCACGATTCGCCCCGCGCGTTCTGAGGCGAGGGTGAAGTTTGGGAGAACGCGGAAAGATGTCAGGCCGACGGCGACGCGGTCATTGATGCTAAGGCGCGTGGTGGCGGCTTCGGGCTTGGTGCGCGTGACGATGATGGGGATGCCCAGTCGCTGTTCGGGCGTGTTGATGGTCACGTTGTAGAGCAGAGGTTCGCCCGTCACACTTTGGCGTGCGACCAGATCGAGCCGGAGCGTGAGGCGCTCATAAGCGCCGACGAAGTTAATCTCTTCGATGACGCCGTTGCTTAAACGGCGACAACCTTCAGGAAGCTGGCCTGTCTTGCTCAGGCAAGCATCTTCGGGACGAAAGACCAGCTTGACGGCCTGTCCCTCACGGAACTTCACGGTCTCTTCATGTGCCGGAATCCCGGCTGTGCCGATTTCGACCGCACCATTATTGACGACGCCAAGCAACAGATTAGCCGCGCCTAAGAATGTCGCGACATATTCGGTCTCAGGCCGGTTGTAAACGTCGTCGGGTGTGCCGATCTGTTCGAGGCGTCCGGCGTTGAGCACGGCGATGCGGTCGCCAAGTTCGAGAGCTTCTTCCTGATCGTGAGTGATAAAGATGGCGGGCAGGTTGACCTGCTTGAGAAGCTGATGAATTTCGCGGCGAAGACGAACGCGCATCTGCGCGTCGAGCGCACCGAACGGCTCGTCGAAAAGCAGCACCTGCGGTTTATAGGCGAGCGTGCGCGCAATCGCCACGCGCTGCTGCTGCCCGCCGGAAAGCTGCGAAGGATATTTCCCGCGATGTTGTTCAAGACCGACCAGTTCAATCAAACGATCAACCGTCTCCTTAACCTCATGTCGCGCGCGTTTGCGGATGCGCAGGCCGTAGCCTATGTTCTGCTCGATGGTCATGCGCGGGAAAAGCGCGTAAGCCTGAAAGATGACGCCGACGCCGCGCTCGCGCGCCGGAAGTTCCGTCACATCCTTGCCGTGAAGAATGACGCGCCCCGTGTCCGGCTCTTCCAGCCCGGCGATGATTCTCAAGATGGTTGTCTTCCCGCTCCCTGACGCTCCGAGCAGAACCAGGGATTCGCCCTCGGCAACATCGAAATCTATGTCTTCAAGCACCGTCGTCTTTTTGAAACTCTTGCTCACAGAGCGCACGCTGGCAGCTACACCGCGCTCTCCCTGCGACGCCGGGGCATCCGTCACGTGCGTTTCATCACCGAAGATATTTTTAAACTCGCCGGACTGCATCGCTCTTCACTCCGTATCTAACCAATCTCGCGCTAGAAAGAGGATGCTGAAAATTCCAAAGGAGAAAAGCGCGAGGACGATGGCGATGGCGTTGGCGGCTTCGACCTGGCCTTCGTTGAACTTGGCGAAGATGTAGAGCGGCGCGGTCTGCGTGCTCATCGCCAGATTGCCGGAGACGAGAATGGTCGAGCCGAATTCGCCGACGGCGCGGGCAAAGGTCAGGAGCGCGCCCGTGACGATTGCGCCGCGAAGAGAGGGCAGCGTGACGTGCCAGAAAGTCTGCCAGCGGGTTGCGCCGATGGTCGCCGAGGCTTCTTCGAGTGAGCGGCTCATCGTGTCGAAGACGGGCTTGATGACACCAAACGCCAGCGGAAACGTGACGAAGATATTGGCGAGGATGACCGCCCACGCCGTGAACATCACATCAACACCGTAAGGAGAGATGAGGCGTCCCAGCGTGCCGTATGGCCCCCACAACAGGAGCAGCGCGAAGCCCGCCACAGCGGTCGGGATGGCGGTCGGCAAAGAGATAATGACAATCAGGACATTGCGCCCACGAAAGTCGTAGCGCGAGAGCACGTAGGCGGCAAACAGTCCGAAGATGACGTTGAAGACGGTCGCCCAGAAACTCGTTATCACCGACAGCTTGAGCGCGAAGATGGCTTCGGGCGCGGTCAGCGCAGCCCAGAAGCTACCCACCCCGTTCTTCATCCCGAAGTAGAAAATCGAGGCCAGCGGCAGCAGCACGAGCGGCAGCATGATCGCGATGATCGTCCCAATACTAAAGGGGCGCACCACATCAAAACCGCGCACATGCCGCATGGGAGAGAGGCTCAACTTCATAGGTCAAAAAGTGATAGGTGATGGGTGATAGGTGATAGGAAAGAACAGGGTTTCCTCCTATCACCTATCATCCATCACTCATCACTTGCTTTTCTGCACCTGGTCGCGCCAGATGTGTTCGATGATGTCGGGGTAAGCCTTGCCCCAGCCGCCGAAATATTCGATGGTGAAGGGCAGCTTGATCTGGCCGAACTGTGTGCTGGCTTCGTTTAGCGCCTCGTTGTTGATGGAGCGAAAGTGATATTGAACGAAGGCGCGCTGCGCTTCTTCGCTCCAGAGAAATTGCATGAAGGCGTCAACCACCGGGCGCTTGTCCGCGCTGACGTTGCGGTCAATGACGACCGCCGGGTGCTCGCTGAAGATGGTGGATTCCGGGATGATAACTTCGATGGGCGCGTTCGCCTGCCGCATCAACAGACCTTCAAGCTCGTAGGTGATGAGCGCGTCGCCGTGCCCCGTCTCAAACTGCGTGCGCGCCGCCCGCGCCGAATCCGGCGAAGCGATGACGTTCTTCCAGATGGCTTGCAGCGTCTTCAAGGCTCGCCCCTCGTCGCGCGCGCCCGCTGCCTCAGACTTCTTCAACTCCGAACCGTAGATGGCGAGCAGAGACCATTGCGCGCCGCCCGACGAAACCGGTTCAGGATGAATCAACTGCACGCCGGGTTTTCCCAGATCGGGAAAGTCGCGTATCCCTTTCGGATTGTCTTTGCGAACGAGAATGACGAAAGGCGTTTTGTTGACGATGCCTTTATTCGGCAACTGATGCCAGTCGGAAGTGACGAAGCCCGCCTGCTTCAAACGATCTGCGTCGCGTTCGATGGAGAGAATGGCGATGTCTGCTTTGACGCCCTGCAAAATCTGATTCGTGACGGTTTCCGATCCGGCGAACGACGAAGTAAAGATCACGTCCTGCCCATGCTCCTTCTTCCACTTGGCGGCGAAGGCCGGAAAGACGGCTTTCTCCAACACCTCTTTCAGGATCGAGAAGCCGTAGAGCGTTATATTCTGTGCCCCGCTGCCGGTCTGTTGAGACTGCGGCAGGCAACTGCTTGTCACAAGCAGCAGGGACAACATGAAAGCGAAGCCCACTCGCAAAATCAGGGTCGCTCTATTTTTGAATATAGTTATCCACATAAAGGATTTGATAACCTCCCTCATTGCTGACAAGCTTTGACCGCGTAATCGTATTCAGTTGCTAAGGTAAGGCGAATCTATAGCACAGATTGCGTGTTTTGAGGAAGAGATAATAAGAGGCAGAAATAGACCGAGATTAACAGGATTATCAAGATTAAGCAGACAAGACTGGTCAAAGAAGCTTGATGCTTCTTCTCTTCCTTCCTCTCCATCTTGTTAATCCTGTCTATTTCTTTTCCAACCGACTCATCAACTTACGCCAGCCTCTTTGATGTCCAGCGTGCCATTGGTCGCATCGAGTGTGGCCATCACGCCGAGCGGCAGAGTCAGTTGGTCTTCCGTGTGGCCGATGGCGAGGCCGGAGAGAACCGGGACTTTCAATTCACCTAGAATGTTGTCGATCACTTCGCCGACCGAGAACGGCGAGGCGAAAGAAGGCTTATAGTCGCGCGGCTTGCAGTCGGCGCACTCGCCGAAGATGACGCCCGCCGCGTGGTCAAACTTTCCGGCAAGGCGCAGTTGCGTCAGCATCCGGTCAAGGCTGTAAGGCTGCTCGTCAACATCTTCCAGAAAGAGAATTCGCCCGCGCGTCTCAATCTCGTAAGGCGTGCCCAGCGTGGTTGCGATGAGCGTCAGGTTGCCGCCCACGAGTGGCCCGCTAGCCGTGCCGGGTCGAATCGTGCGCAAAGGGTGCGAAGGGCGCAAACTGGTTTGATCTCCGGGATTGGTCACTTTGCCGATAGGCATGGTCTCAAAGATTGCTTTGGTGAAATACTTCTGCGTGTAGTCCGTAAAATCCGAGACGATCATCGGCCCATGAAAAGTCACCAGCTTTGAGTGTTTATGAATCGCCAGATGCAAGGCGGTAATGTCGCTGTAGCCGAGAAAGATTTTCGGGTTGCGGCGAATGAGGTCATAGTCAATGCGGTCCAGAAGCTGAGACGCGCCGTAGCCGCCGCGTATGCAGACGACCGCCTGAACTTCTTTATCACGAAACATGTTGTGAAGATCGTCCAGCCGCTCGTCAATCGAGCTGCGGTAAGTGCCCAGCCGCTTACCCGCGTTCTTACCCATCTTCGCGCGCAAACCGAAGAACTTCATGGTCGGCTCGATGAGCGAGAGCCGTTCGGGGTCGGAGACGTATGTTCCGGGCGTAATCAGGCCGACCGTATCACCGCGCCGCAGGACCTTCGGGTGCATCAGGTCAGAAGCGCTCTGTCTTGATTGGCTTTGACTACTGAGGGCTATGTTTCCAACAAACGGAAGGGCGCATCCGGCGGCGGCGATTGATGAAAGAAAGTTGCGGCGTTTCAATTTTGGTCTCCTTGTGTAGACGGCATTTTATTTTCGTGCTTCTCAGGCTACTTCCTGCGCTGATACTTTAAGCTCTTCAAGGAGCGAGGCAGCGGCTTTCGACTTCTCTTCCCATGCTCTGCCGATTCCACCGAGTGCTTCCCGGTGTTCCTGATGACGTTTCGTCCAAACTATTGCCTCTTCAATCAGCCAGTCGAAGATTGCCGAAGCATCCTGAGCGAGCAGTGCCTTGAGAATAAACTTGCGCTCGCCCATTCTCAATCCCATTCCAAGCTTGCGCCCTGCCTTCGTCAAGTCCGCGCGAGTCAGAATCATGCCGCTCCGTGCAGGGGTCAGGATGGACTGGCAAAACTCTCCCGCATCCTCGCTCTGGCGCGGATCAATCAAACCGGAGGCCGCGCGCAGATGAAGCGATAACGAGTCCTGCTCGCCCAGAACAAGCGCCTCGGCCAGCAACGACTCCAGCAAAATCTCGCCCCACTTCCTGTAAAAAGGCGGCGCAAGTTCAGCCAGCTTACTCAAATAAACCGGCAGCCAGCTTAAAAGATGCTCCCAGAGATATGCCTTCCGCGCCCGACGCCAACTCGCGCGATGAGTTGACTCATTCTCACCATCTTCAAGCTCAACCAATCGCGCATACAGCGCCAGCATCACTGCCAGATGATCTGCTTCAACCGGAGGCATTTCTCCCAGAGCGCGCCAGAATCCACTGATCGCATCACGCGCCTCGCCGCCCAGCATCCCTTCCGCGCCGAGATAAACGGAAGCGTAAGGATAAAGCTGGAAGATGAAAAGCTCCGTGTACTCGTCAGCCGTCGGCAGCGCCCCAAGCCGAAGTGCTTCCGATACGCGCGCGGTTTCTTCTGTCGGAGGCTCTGCCAATACGGCGAGCGCACGAAAGAGTTCCATGTTTGAGTAAAAAAAGAGGACTATAGCTTGCTCGGCTAGTTACTTTTGCGGTTTGACAACTTGTGCGGTGCGACGGGCGATGCGGCGTACCTTGTTCGCGGCGCGTGTCGCGGCTAAAGCTTCACTGGCATCGCGCAGTCTGGTAGCTACTTCCATTTTTTCCGCGACCGGCATTTGTGCCGACTCCCGGCGTGCAGCTTCGCGACGACGAAACAGTTCGGATACGTCAGGATACTTCTTCGCTGGCATTAAATGATCCTTAATCGAATAAGTTCTTGCCACCTATCTTCCAGCCCATGCCGCTGCACAATGTCTGCCAGAACGTCCGCGTCGAGGACATCTTGCTGGAGAAACATATGTGCGCGGGCGTAATCTTTAGGTCGCCCGGTCTGCAACATGATAGCAACTAAATGTTCGGCGCGTATAACTCTAACAGGAATGTCAGCGAAGTTCTGATACTGGGCTTCGAGATAGGCTTGTTCTATCAATTCATTGTGAACAGGGATAAACTGAACGACCCAGTCTTCGATCAGGAAGCCCTCGCCCTTTCGTTTGTAACCTCTCTGCGCTAAATACGCGGCATAAGGATCAAGAGAAACGAACAGACTGTTTGCGGCGGGCTGCATCGTGACGAAAATATCTATGTCCTCTGTAGCGAAAGCCTCGACGTAGAACATCGCTCCGATAGCCCCACCAACAGCATAAGTCTCTATCACGCCGTCTTCGACCATCCGGTTAATAATCTTGAAGGTTTCCTTCATAGCGCGTACCCATAATACCATCCTGCGCTAAGGTGCCACATTAAACATGCGCGCTCAATTTCAATCTTTGCTGCCGTGAAATTGGGGGCGGCTTGGGGATGTCTTGCCTATGCGTCGCTGTTAAGAGAGAATGCGTTTAATGTTTAGCACTCGCAAGTCTGTCGGGGGGATTTATGAAACCGTCTCGTCTCTTTAATCTAACGGCTATCGTCTTGCTGGCAATCGTTTGCTCAATCACGCCGCGCGCGCAGGAGCAGTTGAGTCCACAGCAAAAGGAACTGGCCGATTACATCAAGAATAATTACACGAAGCGCGAGGTGATGATTCCGATGCGCGATGGGGTGAAACTCTTCACCTCGATTTACGAGCCGAAGGATGCTTCGCAGAAGTACCCGATCCTGCTCAGCCGCACGCCCTATAGCGTCTTCCCTTACGGCGCGGACAAATACAAATTTTCGCTCGGCCCCGACGACCTTTTCGCGCGCGAAGGCTACATCTTCGTTTATCAGGACGTGCGCGGGCGACTGATGAGCGAAGGCGAGTTTGAGGACGTGCGCCCGCACATTCCGAACAAAACGGGAAAGCAGTTTGACGAAGCTTCAGACGCCTACGACACGGTTGACTGGCTCGTCAAAAACGTCTCGAACCACAACGGGCGCGTCGGCGTCTACGGCATCTCGTATCCGGGCTTCTACACCTCGACCGCCGGGATTGATAGCCATCCGGCGATTAAAGCCATCAGCCCGCAGGCTCCCGTCTCGGATTGGTTTAAAGGTGACGACGCGCACCACAACGGAGCTTTGTTCCTCGCACAGAACTACGGCTTCTTTGGCTTTCTGGATCAGCCGCGTCCCGTCCCGGTTTCAAGTTTCGAGTATCTCAAGCCGTTCAAATGGGGAACGGAAGACGGCTACAAGTTTTATCTGGAGATGGGTGGGCTGGCTAATTCCGGCGAGCTTTACCAGAAAAACTACGGCGCTCGCATCAAGTTCTGGGACGACATGATGGCGCATCCGAACTACGACGATTATTGGAAGGCGCGCAACATTCTGCCGCATTTGAAGAACATCAAGACAGCCGTGATGACCGTCGGCGGCTGGTACGATGATGAAGACCTGTATGGTGCGCTCAAGACATATCAATACATCGAACGCCAGAATCCGGGCATCTTCAACGTCCTCGTGATGGGTCCCTGGTTTCACGGCGGCTGGGTGCGCGCTGAAGGCGACTGGCTCGGCACGGCTTACTTCGGGCAGAAGACCGGACCCCATTATCAGAAAACTTTTGAGCTACCCTTCTTCAATCACTTCCTGAAAGACAAAGGCGACATCTCGCAAATCAAAGAAGTCAACACCTTCGACACCGGCGCGAACGAGTGGCGAGACTTCACCGCATGGGAGCCGCAGGGCGCAACCGAGACGCCTCTCTATCTGGCGGCCAACGGCAAACTTTCATTCACAGATGCGGTCGGCAGCGGAGGGCGCGCGGATTATGACGAGTATGTCAGCGACCCGATGAAGCCCGTTCCCTACACGCAAAAGATCACGCTCAATTACCCGCGTGAGTTTATGACCGAAGACCAGCGCTTCGTAGCTGGACGCCCCGATGTACTGGTTTACCAGACCGAACCCTTAACCGAGGACATCACGGTCGCGGGCGACATCAAGCCGCAGCTTATCGTCGCTTCGAGCGGGACGGACTCGGATTTCGTCGTCAAGTTGATTGACGTTTTCCCTGACGATTTCAAATACCCCGAAGGCGTCAAACCACCTGAGGCTTCGGGGGGCTACCCGTTTGTGCCCGGCGGCTATCAAATGCTGCTTCGCGGCGAGCCGTTTCCGGCGCGTTTTCGCAACAGCTTTGAAAAGCCTGAACCATTAGAGCCGAACAGGCCCGCGAAAATCTCTTTCGTGATGCCGGGCGTGGTGCATACCTTCAAGAAGGGACACCGCATCATGGTGCAAATCCAGAGTACGTGGTTTCCGCTCGTCGCGCGCAACCCGCAAAAGTTTGTCCCGAACTATAAACAAGCGGGAAACGCAGACTTTCAAAAAGCGACCGAGCGCGTTTATCGCGGCGGCGCAAACAACTCGCGCATCGTGCTGCCGATTGTGAAGAGATAAACGGGCAAGCGTTGTCTCTCATCAGTCCAGACTGCTGTAGCAGTCTGGACTGATGAGAGAGACTTTCCACTGACTCCTGACTTCTGTCTTCTGACTCCTGCTTTATGTCACCGGATAATCATCAAACCATTCTTGTCGCGGAGGATCAGAACGACAATCTGGTGCTCGTCAGTCTCTGGTTGCAGAATCTGGGCTATCGCGTCTTAACCGCTGTCAACGGCGAAGCGGCAGTGGAGATTGCCAAGCTGGCCAGGCCCGACTTAATCCTGATGGATATCAGTATGCCGTTAATGGACGGCCTTGAGGCGACCCGTTATATCCGCCAGACCCCGGAGATACGCGATTTGCCGATCATCTTTCTGACAGCTTTCGACACCAAAGAGTTTCGCCAGCGTGCGGGCGACGCAGGCGGCGACGGCTATCTCACTAAACCCTTCGACTTTGATCGCCTCAGCAAGCTGATACTCAATCTGCTGCCCAAAGAAACGCCGCAGGTGAAGATGGAAGCAGAGAGTTCAAAAGAAGGAATCACGGACGAAACGGGAAACCTCGACCCGCGCTTCATGCTCTGGCGCATGTTCTGCGCCGAGAACAACGTGCCGCTTGAAACCTTACCCAGCAGCCTCAGCAGGGAGCTTAAAAAGAAGTGGCAACAACTAAAGAAGAAGCCCAGACCATTGTTCAAGTTTTGAAATAAGAAGGACAAAGCATAATACGGCTTCGCCTCAGTGAGGCCGCGTGGGACGTTCGAGCAAAAGACTACAAACTCGCTTTGCGGCCTCGCTGAATGCGAAGGGTTAGGCCGCCTCTGCCCGCAAGCACCTGGACAAACAAGTAATCTGACGTGGAGACTCCGGTGTTGGCAAGCAATTTGGCTTATGACGCCGGGGTCATCTTGAACGAGTCGTTCGAGCCTGACAGAGAGAGAATCTGCACTATCAGGTTATTGTTTATTATGAGCAGAAGAGGCTTACCGTCGTTAACGATGCTATTACCTCCGATCCACCAATTGTTAGTGCCGCCGTGGCTTCCCTGCCCAAGATACAAAGTGGTGGTGGCGGAAGTGCCGCCAGACAGCATTGTCACCTTCACCCCAAAATAGAAGTTCAGTTCTTCGGGGCTGTCGCTGTCGATGTCAGGTGCATACTCATGAACAGTGCCGCCAGTAGTAGCATTGAAACTTGTGGCTACAGGCTCAGACTTTTTTCGCCCGCACTTGAGTGTGATCGTCCAATCGGCACCCGTCTGCGTGATACTTGGCGGAGGCGATGAGGGTTGACCGCTGGTTATGACAAGTGAGTTCTGGATGTAGTTAATAGACTGGATCATCGAGCCAGTCACCTTGACGGTGTTGGTCTCTGAGGACATTGCTTTGTCTCCTTATAGCGCGGGGGTAGAAAACTCTACCTTGAGTGAGGCTGCCGTTTGATTGGGAGGAGATGCTTTGCCGCAGCCGGTAAACAAAGCGCTGAACGTCTGAATTGGAGTGCGACGCGAGCGAGCAGCTTTGAATTTACACCGTAAGGAAGAATTATGAAAGGCTCACCATTTGAGAGTGAAGGGTCAGTTCAAAGTTCAACCTTGAGGTTACGGCTTTCTAAACACACAATCTAAAGGTTGAACTCTGAGCTACGCCCTCAACAAGCAGTCTTCTCACACTATTTTACTTCCACTAATTCCGCTTGCTCGGGCAAACGGAAAAACTCTCTGGCGGGTTTGAGTGGGCGCAATAACCAATAAGGTCGGCGCGTGCCATCGGGCGAATGCGTGTCTGCGGGGCGGGTCATTGAGAGCCACTTGCGATAAACCTCGCGCGCCAGCTTCACATCTACCGAAATATCTCCATAACGGTCTCCGGCTTCGGCTCGTCTCACGCGCACGGCCTGATGCCAGCAGTGCTGCCCGGACACCGGGTCTGGATGCACTGGGAAAGTTAAGTTCTGATGCACGCCCACGTCCGTCCACCAGATACGCAGCGTGTCCGGGTCTGAAGACTCGTAAGGCGCAACGCCTTTTTCGCGTTTCAAGCCCCAGCGATTTCCCTGATGATCGAGCGAGACGGTCGCCATCAACTGTCGCTGCCCTTCGTCGGTCAGTTTCCACCGTCCCATGTGATGACTGCACGCCACGATGCCGGGACGAATGCCTTCCGTCACCCACGCGCGGACGACGAAATAGCCGATCTCAGTTTCGACACGCACCACGTCACCTGTCTTCACGTCCAAACGCGCGGCATGACTGGGATGAATCCACAGCGGATTAGTGTGCGCGATTTCGTCCAGCCACTTGGCGTTGGCCGACCGCGTGTGAATTTGCACGGGCAGGCGGAAGGTGGAGATTAAAACCGTCTGATCCTCCGCCAGGTTGTCGGGATGAATGTGGCTCTTGAGGTAAACGGGGATGCTCTCATCCGGCCAGCCCCAATCAGAGAGCGTGCGCGAGTAGAACTCAAGCCGCCCGCTCGGTGTGGGAAAGCCGCGCAGGATTTTGTCTTCAAGTTTAATGCCGACAAGACGACGCCCTTCTGTGTCAGGGTCAGGTGTGGGGAGCGGGACGATGTTCGGTGAAGCAGGCTTCGGCGCTTTCGTATAGACACGGCCAAAACTGTCCACGCGCGTGTCTTCCAGTTCATCCGCCGGGACAGTCTCTTCGTAAATCGCCCCGACCTTCTTGCTGATCTCGAACGCGCCGTAGCGCCGCATGAACTCAAGCGGCGTCAAGCCTTCCTGCGCGGCACGCTCTTTCAATCCCGGCACGGAATGCTCGAACATATACTCGTAATACTCGTCCACCGAGAGGCGCTCGCCCGCGTGGCGTTTCGATTCGACGAACTGCCGGATGCCTAAATCTCCCATCGGATCAATGCGCCACGTCAATTCAAGCCAGAACTCGTTCTCTTCCCAGACCTCGCCGGGATTGACGAGGCGCGTGTCGCTGACCTTCACGCCCATGCGCTCGCGCGCGGCGCGCAGGACCGGCTGGCGAAAACCTATCCACTGCGCGTCGTGCGTCTCGTAGGAATGAACGTCATGCCGCTCAGAGCCATGTCCCATCGGCAGAATGTAATCGGCGAAGTAGGCGGTCTCGTTCCATGTCGGCGTCAGGGCCACATAGCAGCCAATCAAATTTTCGTCCGCGAGAGCTTCGACCCACGAGAAGCCGTCGGGGTTCGTCCAGACGGGGTTGTAAACGCGCGTGAAGTAGACATCCAGTCGCGCACGCCCGTCTTTCAAAAAATGCGGCAACAGGAAAGATAGCTCGTTCATGGCGAGCGGATACTCGCGCGGCCACGTCAATTCGTTCCAACGGGGCGGATGCGGCGGCGTGTAAATCGGCTTCGGAACAAACTTGTTCCACGCGTTCGGGAAGACTCCGCCCTCTGTAGCAACCGCACCAAGGAGCGCATTCAACATAAAGAGCGTGCGCGCGACCATCCAGCCGCCGCTATTGCCCGCAGCAGCCGAACGCCAGTTATGACTCGAAAACCGCGTGCCTGCGGTCGAGACGACTTTCGCAATCTCTTCAATCACACTCGCGTCAACGCCCGATTCTGCCGCAGCGAATTCAAACGTGTAGCTTTCGTAAAGCGTCTTCAGCACGCTCTCGAAATTCTCGAAAGTGGTCTCAAGCTCAGGATGCTCTATTCCTAAGTACTCTTCCCAGTTCCACCAGCGACGCACGAACTCGCGGTTGTAGAGATTATTCTGAATCAGATAGTTCGCAATCGCGAGCATGATGGCCGCTTCAGAGCCGGGATAAGGCGAGACGAAAAGGTCCGCATGCGTCGCCGTGTTCGAGAGTCGCGTGTCGAAGACGATGAGCTTTGCGCCCTGCGCTTTGGCTTCAATCACACGCTGCGCGTGTGGATTGAAGTAGTGGCCTGTTTCCAGATGCGAGCTGATGAGAAGGATGACACGAGCGTTCGCGTGATCCGGACTCGGACGATCAAGCCCCATCCAGTATTGATAGCCCGCGCGCGCGCCCGATGAGCAAACGTTCGTGTGCGAGTTATGCCCGTCCACGCCCCACGCCGCGAGGATTCTTTCGGTAAACCCATCCTCGCCGGGGCGGCCTACGTGGTACATAATCTCGTTGTGCCGCTTTTCAACGATGGCCTTGCGGATGCGCCCGCTGATATCGTTCAAGGCTTCATCCCAACTGACGCGCGTCCACTTACCTTCACCGCGCTTGCCCGCGCGCTTCAACGGATAAAGAATGCGGTCGGGGTCTGTCACCTGATTGAGCGTCGCCGGACCTTTGGCGCAGTTGCGCCCGCGCGACCCCGGATGCTCAGGATTACCCTCGAATTTTTGTACTTGCAAGCTCTCTCGATCAATGTAAGCCAAAAGCCCGCACGCCGACTCGCAGTTGAAGCACGTCGTCGGCACGAGCATGTAGCGCCGCTCTTTACGCTCCGGCCACGCGCGCGAGTCCAACTCCACCCAATCATCCCAGCGCTCTTTCGGTGGAAAGGCCGCGAGATGAATGCGGCTTGGGCCGGGATAGAAAGTCTCCCCACGCGCTTCTGTTTCCTTGCGAGCGGCGCTGACACGTTGATTAAGTTTATCCAGATTCATCGCTCTTTGCTTCAGTAGTTTTCTATCAAAGTCAGAAACGCGGCGAGAGAAGTTTGTTGAAGGGCAACAGACAATTTCCGGTCATCGGTCATTAACTGGCACCCCTGCGAAGCAGCGAGAGCTACATATAGACAATCATAAACGGTGCGCTGTGTGTTGAGAGCTATCTGAAAAGCATCCGTGAGAAGATTGGTTGTTCCATAGTAAGCAAGAGGCAGCGTTTGCATAGCAGTGATTATTCTCTCTCCTTCACCCTGCGTCAGTTCGCCAAGCAACCTCACTTTCTTCCAGACGATATTGCCAAATTCCGATAGCATTAAATCCGGCGCGATCAGGTCGTGCTGGTCGGAGAAGAAGCGGACAGCTTGCGGCGAGTGAACTTCGGGGACGTAGAGCTTGATGGCTACGCTGGCGTCCACTACGCACAGGCTCATCGCTGGCGATCCTCTGTGCCCAACCCTGTGCTATCGCTGTGCGTGCGGCCTTCCAATTCCTGCCGAATCTGCGCGGCTACTCTCAGACTCTCTTGCATGGCCTTAAGGCGCTCGGGAGTCATCATTGTTTGATGATTGGAATTAGAGCGCGTCTCGTCAGTAGATTCCTTCGACATAAACATTACCTCAAAAGAAGATTACGACAGATGGCAATCACAGACAATGACAGGTCGGAAGATGTTCTATATCTCGCCCATGCTATGACTTCGCAAACAAACGCTTCAACTCGGAAATCCGCGACAGATGATGATCGTCGTGCTCGGCGATGAAGAAAACGAGGTCGAGCACACGTATCTCCTGTTTCAAACGTGGATGAAGCGCGATTCTTTGGATGAACGCTTCGTCGTATGCGTCCAGCCGGGAGACAAACGCAAACCTTTCGGCGCGGAAGGCGGCGAGAATATTTTCGATAGTAGCCGCATTATGATTGGCCTCGTGCGTCTTGCGGTTCTCCATGTCGGCGGCGTGAAGCGCCAAGCGCCCCGCTTCGTAATCGTCAAGGCGATTCATTCCCAGCGGCTCAAGGTCCAGCAGATGCCCGGCGTGTTCCTGAATAGACCATTTATCATCGTCGCGCCGCGTCAGGATTTCAGGCGGAAGCGCGCGCGTCAGGTCTTCAATCCGCGCCGGTGTGCCGCGCACGCGCTCCACGACGTTCGGGTACATCCAGACGGGAAGAAAGTCGAAAGTGAATTTGCGCTCGAACCAAAGGAGACGCTCGACCATGAGATTAATCCTTCACTGAGTAAGTCTGCCCGCCCGTCACCTGGGCTTTCTTGAGCGGGCGACTAAAACGACTCCGATGATGAAGAGCGGCAGCGCCACCCAGTATGACCCCAGATTGGCGACTCGCTTGAGATTGAGAACCATCAGGATGGCGGCGCTCACCATGAAGATGATTCCGAGGATGCGCTCCGTTGCTGCTGACATCTTCTTTTCCTTTCTATGCTAAAGGCACGGATTGGCCTGCCTGAACGTAAGCGTGCTCGTAAAGTAAGAGTCCTGCCAGCGCGAGAGGTGCGGCGACGAGGCCGATGAGAACGTCTGAGTCTCCCATCAGACTGAGCCAGGGAGCGACGCCGGAGATGAAGGAGAGCGCAAGACCAAGCCAGAAGAAGACGCGGAATCTTCCCTTCGTCATCTCCCAGACGGCGAGGCGCGCGTGAGCGGTCGGATGTGTGAGCGTGACTTCGCCCCAGACCATCAGCAGGTGCAGGAGGCTGGTCAGCGAGAGCGCCCAGAGCAGCGCGAAGAAAACCTGCGGCGCGAGCCACGCAGCGAACGGCAAGATGGCAGCAGCCCCGACGAGCAGAGCTTGAACGAGCAGATGCGGCGGGAGCAGCGGGTTCTGCCACATATCACGCGCCTTCGCCTGCGCGAAAAGATAGGCCGTGTAGATGGCCGTCATGACGGCGAGCGGCAGGCCAGCCAGCATCAACCAGCGTTGGATTGAGCTACTTCCAAAAATGCTCGCCAGAAAATGAAGCGCCAGCACGATTGAGTATGCGGCGATGATGAAAGCGCCCTTGACCAGCCAGCTACGCCATTGCGGGCGAGTGAAAATTAGCAGGAAGCGTTCCGGGTGTTCCAAATCCCAGATGAGCAGCCCGCCCGTGATGGCGAGAAACGCGCCGGAGACGACAGGCGCGACCCAGAGCCAGAGCGGATTGTTTGTCTCCATCAACCCGAAGACGACCATGAGCAGCGGAATCAGATAAGCTCCGGAGGCCACGCCCTTCGTCCACGTGTAGAGACTGACGCGCCAGTCCCAGGGAATCGAGTGCGGCACATCGTAAGAAAGCAGCGCGGCGGCAGACGAGTTGTTGTGATGAGGCGAGCCTGAAACGACCGTCCCGGCGTTCTCAAGCTGCTCGCTCCACATGAACAATCCGCCCGTTGGACGCTTCGCAGCCAGCGGATCGAGCGTCGCCTGATGCGCTCCCTTGTAGAAGAGCTTAGGGAGAGTCTCTTTCTCAGGACGACGTACAGTGACCGGCTCGCGGTTCACAATCTGCGCGACCTTTGAAGTGGGATCGTGCATGTCGCCGATTAAAATGGCTTCGGTCGGGCAAACCACCACGCAGGCTGGTTCAAGCCCCATGTCAATGCGGTGCGCGCAGAAGTTACATTTTTCCGCCGAATGATCTTCAGGGTTGATGAAGATGGCATCGTAAGGGCACGCGGCCATGCACGCCTTGCAGCCGATACAGATTGATTTATCGAAATCAACGATGCCGTCCGCCCGTTTGAACATGGCGGTGGTCGGGCACGCCGTCACGCATGGCGCATGAGCGCACTGGTTGCAGCGCGTGACCTGATGCGCTCGCCGCGTTTGGGGAAACTCCCCAACGTCCACGTGCTTGACGTAGGTGCGCGTGACCGCCAATGGCACTTCGTTCTCGGACTTGCAGGCGGTCGTGCAGGCATGACAGCCGATGCAGCGCGTGTGGTCTATGACTTTTGCCCACTGGATTTGAGCGGGGGCAGGATGGATGGGGAGTTCTCTCATTTGTGCGCGCATCTTAACTTAACGCCACATCCTGCTCCAACTGATTTCTTAATCAGCCCGCCGGACGCAGGGCGCGCTTGATCGTCAACGCGCCCATCTTGAAGAAGAGCGTCGAGCGCATGAGGTCGCGCGCGATGCGGCGATAAGAGTATTGCCCCGAGATGGTGTCATAGAGAATCGTGTAAAGCTCCTGATTCGTCTTGGCAAGTTCGATGACATTGTCCATCGCGCCCGCGTTCATGCCCATGCGGCAGAGACGCCGCAGCGCTCGCCCATGATAATGGTCTTCCGTCAGATAGCGCAGGCGCAGGCCGTAGGCCGCGAGCGCGAGGCCGTCAATGCCGCGTTCCATCATCACGTCCGCCGCGGTCGAGCCTGTTTGAATCGCCGTCGTGATGCCCATCCCCTTAAACGGTCTGAGCCAGCCTGTCGCATCTCCGACCGCGACGAAGCGATCCCAGAAGACGTGGCGCGCATGACGCACGGGCGCGCGGCCTTCGTAGTAGTTCAACTGCTGCAAGTTGTAGCGCGGAAGCAGCGGGCGCACCTGCTTGTGCAACAAAAAATCTTCCATGTCGGTCGAGCGCACGCGGCTGCCCGCGATGTTGACGAGCACGTGGTCTAGCTTGGGCGTAATCGCGCCAAATTCTATGCGCGGTAAATCCGAAAGCAGAAAAGCGTGTATCTCGCCGTGCAGGCGCTGTTCGATGTAACGCTCGTCGCACGGCAGTTTGACGATAATCGAGTGCATGTACTCTCTGGGTCGCTGGTAGCGCCACTGGCGCGGGCTGACCTGTTCCAGCACGGAGAGTAGCCCGTCATCCAGGCCGCACGCCGCAACGATCATGTCCGCCGAGCGCGATGCGCCTTCGGAATAGACGCGCACGGGATGCTCCAGATTGTCCGGGTGAAACTCAAGCCCCGTCACGCGGTCGTTCAGCAGCGTCGCACCTTCGGCGACGGCGCGCTCAAGCAGCAGTTGGTCGAAGTCCGACCGCGAGACCATCAGCGCAGGCTCTTCTGTGGACGGCGCGCGTAGCTCTATTTCGTTGCGGTCGCTATGCAGGCGATAACCCTTGATCGTGCGCTTGACCATCTCAGATGGAAGATCAATCTTCAGCTTCTCGCGCAGGAGCGCGGCGGTCGGCGGCGCGAGCACGCCGATACAAGGGTTGTGATGACGCGGAAACTGCTTCGTCTCGTAGATAGTGACGCGCAAATCGATGTTTCGCGCACGCGCATTGCGAAGCAGCCTGATGGCCACGCTGGTGCCGCCGGGACCGCCGCCGATGATGGCAACCCGCGAGCCGTCGCGCAGGTGTAAACCCCGCGTTGCCTGCGGCTCGGCGCGAGAGACGGTTGACTTCACGCGATCGTAAGAGAGACTGACAGCGCGGCCCGCCATTCGCGTGGCGAGACGCGGATTGAGCGCGCGCAACAGGATTCGCTTATAAGATTGATCGCCCGTGAAGGCCGCGAGCAGCGCGTTTGTCAAAAGCGCGCCGGGACGTTTCAACTTTCTTTCGGAGCGCAACACGGCGAAGTAAACGGGAGCGAGCAGCGGGTGCGGGAAGATGCGGTCGTATATCTCAAACAGCATCCGGCCATAAATATTGTCGCGCCCGAAGACGCGGCTGCAACGTCGCCAGAAATGCTTTTCAAAATCTTTCGCCGTCAAGCCGTGATTGATGACGCAATCAACGGCGAGCCGCGCCGTCACAAGCGCAGACTCCACCCCGTTCTTCAAATATCTGGAATCCGACGCATCGCCGACGATGACGAAACGCTCGCTGTAAGGCAGACGCGCTGCGCCCAATGCCACACGCGGGTGACAATGACAGTCGAGCTTCCAGTCGGGCGGCAGGTAATCGCGCATGTAGGAATCGCGCACGAGGCGTTCGGTCGCCACCACATCCACGTCTTCACCGATGGCCGTAATCGTCACGTGCTCGCCCTTCGGAATCAGCGCGACGTAGCGTATGTCGGGCTGCTTGAGGACGAAGAAGTGAATCATGTTATGAAGCTTCTGGCGCTGAAACTCGGGGGAGACGCGCGCCTCAATCACACACGTCTTCCACGTCGGAGGCGGAACATAGCCGTAGAGGAGGCGATTCGCCAGTTGTGAGTTGACGCCGAATGCGCCGACGACCAGATCGTATTCGACTCTTGAACTGTCCGCGAGATGCAGCACCGGGCGACGTTCGAGCGTGGTCGGCACATCAATATCGTGGATGCTCTGCGGGATGTGAGTCGCGCCAAGTTGGATGGCCTGATCGAGCAGGAATTGATCGAAGCTGCGCGCGCCGTCAGGGTTCTCTGTGCTGACGGGGCCAGCGCCGCGATAGACGCCGTAAATCTTCTTCGACGTTTCGTTCTCAAGGCGCGCGTAAGAATCCTGATAGTGAACGGCGTAGCCTTCGATCTCGTAGTGGATGACTTCACGCGGAATTGTTGTGCTCGTGGAGCGTTCGATCTCTTGAATGAGGCGCGTGCCGACAGCCCCGGCGCACATGTTGCAGCCGGGCGCACCCTTCCGGGCAAAGTTCTTGCCGTCGTAGATGTCTACTTTGAGGTCGAGACCGAGGGCGCGTGCGCGGCGCAGCAACTCGATGGCGAAGAAAGACCCGGCAGGCCCCGCGCCGACGACGCCGACTGAATTACCGGATTGAAGATAAGTCGGCTGCGACATCTACGGAACCCTCGCAAGCCCGGCGATTGATGGGGGAGTAATTTAATCGAGACGATCAAGTGTTGATGAGTTTAGAACTAAAACAGCTTCGACCTCAAATACAATTAAGAAGTTTGAAAAAGTCCCGTCAGGGACGAATGGAAATAGCTTCTAACTCACAAGCATTCTAAAGTCGCAGCAGCACTGCGCCGTGCAGGTTACGGTGCGCCGCAACTTCTCAGCTAAAGGCAAATCAAATCCAGCAATGCTTTTTGCGGTGCAGGCGAGAAAATGGTAGAACTGTCAGAGTCAGTTGACCCTTTGTCTTCGTTAATCTGTCGGGCATAGTCGCCTCCCCTCGAAATTCAGGAGGTTCATTCGATGCGTTATCTTATTTCAATTGTCGCGCTGCTCGCGCTGTCCGTGGTGTTGACGGTGGCGGTCGCGGGTCAGGCGCAGGGTGACGGCGTTCGTCGCATCACGCCCGCAGAGGCGCGCGAGGCGGTCGCTCAGGGCAAAGCCATCATCGTTGACGTGCGCGGCGAGGATTCCTACAACGCAGGCCACATCAAGGGGGCGCGCTGGATTAATCTGAACGACATCGGCTCGCGCACGGGTGATTTGCCGCGCGACAAGATGATAATCACTTACTGCTCCTGACCGGCTGAACACACCAGCGCCCGTGCGGTGCAGATCATTAAAGAGAAGGGCATGGAAAACGCAGCCGCTCTGCTCGGCGGCTACAACGCCTGGATCAATGCAGGATACCCGACGGAGAAGAAGTGACAAGTTACAAGTGACGAGTGATGAGTGATAGGTGATAAGAGAAAGCTCTTTCCTATCACCTATCACTCATCACTCATCACTCATCACTGTTTTTGGAGGTTTATAGAATGCGTCTTTTATTTCAGTTGTCGGCTGCGGTAGTGCTCGCAACTCTCTTGCTCGCGGGGTGTAATTCCAGCGAGACGCAGAGCAATAGAACGGCGGGCAACGCTGGCTCTAATACCACTAGCGCGGTGAAGTTTCCAGATGGCTCTTCGGGACACATCGCGCCGAGTGATGGGGTGAAGCGCGTCACCACCGTCGAGTTGCGCGATGCTTTGGAGAAAGGCACGGCCATCGTCGTCGATGTTCGTGGCGACAGTGTTTACAAGCAGAACCACATCAAGGGTTCGATTAGTATCCCTGAAAATCAGATAGCAGCGCGCCTCGGCGAACTGCCGCGTGACAAGATGATTGTCACGTACTGCTCTTGACCCGCCGAGCATACCAGCGCCCGTGCGGTGCAGACGATGAAACAAAATGGGATTGAGAATGCGGCGGCCTTACTCGGCGGCACTAACGCCTGGATGAACGCCCAACTCCCGATGGAGAGCGGACAATAAAAAAGTGGTCAGTAGTCGGTGGTCAGTTAAGAACGAAAGCGTTTTGCTTTTAACTGACCGCTGACCACTGACTACTGACCACTTTTACATTTGCGGTACTGGCTCTGTGACCATTACCGGATGCGGGGTGACGACTTTGCCGGATGGTACGGAGAGCACGGGGCAGGGAGCGTTGCGGACGACGCGCTCGATGTCTGGGCCGAGCGCGGGCGCGCCGCCGAAAATTGATGAATGAACGCTCGTCCCGATGATGATTAAATCCACGTCCTTTTCAGTCGCCAGCCGCACGATCTCTTCGTAAGGTCTTCCCTCCCTGATGTGCGTGACGGCACGGCCTCCCGCCTCGCCCTCAAACGTCGCCATTCTTTCCGCCACATACTCGCGCAACTGAGAAAGCTTTGGCCCTGCGCTGTCTGGAAACATCTCCGCCATTTGATCCAGATAATCGCCGATCACGTAGATGACGTGAAGCTCCGCGTTGAAGCGCCCTGCAAACTCTGCCGCCACCTGTGCGGCCATGAGCGATGAGGGGCGAAAGTTAGTAGCCAGCAAGATTCGGTTGAGATGAATCTCCGTGTGGCTCCCACGATATTCGACGAAGTCGCGCTGCGGCGGGCGAATCGTCAGCACCGGGCAGGGAGCTTCGGCGATAATCTCTTCGCCGGTCGAACCCCACAGCGCGCGCGACAATCCTTTGCGGCCATGCGTCACGATTGTCACCAGATCAATATTGAAATCGCGCACGGCGCGCTCAATCTCCGGCGCAGGATCGCCTTCGATAATGACAGGATCAACCTCAAGGCCGTCGAGCAGAGGGTCAGTCAACAGTTCTTTGACTTCGGCGCGCAGTTGCTGAAGCCAACGCTGCTCCGGCTCGTCAAAAACACGTTCCGGCAGCGTCAACAAATTGGCGGGTACGCTGCCCTCCTGCACGCTGAACAGCACAACGCGCCCTCGCCCCTCGCGCGCAAATGCCGCCGCATACTTCAACGCAGCCCGCGCGTGCGGCGTAAAATCCGTCGGGAAAAGAATATTTTTGAATGGAAACATAGATAATCAGTGGTCAGTGGTCGGTGGTCAGTGGCCAGTAAGAATCAGCTTTTAACTGACCACCGACCACTGACCACTAACCACTGCTACAGCACCCTCGTCCCCGCGATGCGATCAAGCTGCGGGGTGAATTTGAATTTTGCAAGCTGTGATTGCCGCCTGCGTGCCAGAACGGCAAGCTCAAGCGCGACACGTTCGCGCACGCTCTGCGCGCGCGGCCCCGCAGAGATTTTATTAACCACACCGCGCAAGGCTTCACCGACGCCGGAAACAAAAGCGTGCGCCGAAGGTGTAGCACGAAGTTGCGCCGTTCCGTTGCCATATTCAAAGCGCCCGCTGCCCGGATCGAGAAACGAATAATCGTCCGCTAGACCCAGGCGCACCGCTCGAAAGAGAGTGGTGAAGTCTGCGCCCGTGCTGAGCGCCGCGCGTTCCACAGTGGCGATTAATTCTCCGCTCAGGCGCACGAGGTCGTGCCAGTCAAGTTCCTCCGGCGAAGCATTCCTGTTTTCCGCCTGCGCTTCGTCAGCGCCAATCCCCGGCGAAGCTTCGTCGCTCGCCATCGCTTGACGTTCGCCTTCAAAGACGCTGACAAGGCCGCCCGGCTCTCTGGCACGCACGAACAGGCGTTGCAATGCCGCTTCGCCTTCGTCCGTGCGATTCTTCGCATGATCCGTCTCGCGCACGCGCGGCGGCTCTTTCGCCTTTAAGAAAACATCCGCGTCGTATTCGTCCAACTCGACGTGAATCCACCCGTTGAACTCGCGCTGCTGCAAATAATGAACGAGCGCCGCCACGTTGACGTAAGTCGTGTCAAGGTTTTCGTGAACCGGACGAGATTTCGCGCTGCGCTCGTGCATGACTGAAACTAAACCTAAAGTGGAATTGCGGCGGAGTCTAACAAAAGAATCGTCAATCGTAAATAGAAAGAGCTTTCTTCCATTGACGATTCACGATTTACGATTGACGATTCTTTTGTTAGACTCCGCCGCACGAAAGTTAGCCCTCGTTCGAGTTCAAGACCGCTTTACAATTTCTGAAGTCAAAGTTTACCGGGAGCGAAGACGCGTGATCGAAGTCACAGACATCGTCAAACGGTACGGGTCAAACACCGTGCTTAATCATGCCACGTTTCAGATCGAGGAAGGACAACTCACCACCATCCTCGGTCCTTCGGGTTGCGGCAAGACGACCATGCTGCGCTGCATGAACCGGCTGGAGAAATTTGATCGTGGCCGGATGAAGATCGGCGGCGTCGAAGTCGTCGGCACGGAAGATAAAAAGCTCACGGCTGCCGAGGAGAAAGAATTGACTCGCCAACTGCGTCAGCACGTCGGCATCATCTTTCAAAACTTCAATCTCTTTCCGCACCTGACCGCGCTTGGCAACTGCACGGAAGCACCCATGACCGTCAAAGGAATGCAGCGCGCGGAGGCCGAAGAGGTCGCGCGCCACTATCTGGACAAAGTTGGATTAGGCGGCAAGGAAGAACACTACCCGGCGCAGCTTTCCGGCGGGCAGCAGCAGCGCGTCGCCATCGCGCGGGCGCTGGCGATGGAGCCAGAAGTCATCCTGTTTGACGAGCCGACTTCGGCGCTCGACCCGCAACTGATACAGAGTGTCGCGCGGATGCTGCGCGCTCTGGACGATCTGGGCAAAACGCTCGTCGTCGTCTCGCACGACATGAACTTTGCGCGCCGCATCTCGGATCAGGTGATCTACTTCGAGGGCGGCCACGCCGTCGAATCAGGCACGGTCGAAGAGGTCTTCAGCAATCCGCAAAAGGAGGAGACGCGCGCCTTCATGCAGAGTTTTCATGAAGACGAGCCTTCTTTGATCGAGGAACAGCCCACTGACGGCGAACCAACACCCACGAAACTCGACACTGACATGGGCACGCGCGGGCAACTTGGACAAGAAGAGTGAGACATTACATGACGCAACGCAACCGACGCATCGCCGCCACGCTTCTCCTGTTACTTCTTTCGCCAATTTCTTCAATCGCACAAACGGCGCTTCAGCAGGTGCGCCAGAACGGAGAATTGCGCGTCGGCACGGACGCCACCTATCCGCCGTTTGAAACCGTAGAGGGCGACGAGTATTCGGGCTTCGACATTGATCTCGTCAACGCCATCGCGCGCGAGATGAACGTTCGCGCACGGTTCATCAACTCCGGCTTCGATGGCATCTTTCCGGCCTTGCAGAACGGGACGTTCGACGCCGTTATCTCCTCAGTCACAATCACGGACGAGCGCAAAGCTTCGATGCTCTTCTCCGATGCGTACTATGACTCAGGACAATTGATTGCCGTCCGCGAAGAGACTCAGGGCTTGACTGCGCCCGACGACCTCAAAGGCAGAACGGTCGGCGTGCAGATCAACACGACGGCGCAGTACGATCTGGAAAAGCGCGCGGGCGTCACCGTCAACAAGTACAACACGATAGACCTCGCGCTCCTCGATTTACAGAACAAACGCATTGATGCGGTCGTGGGCGATGCGCCGGTTTTGAAGTTTATGATCTTCAAAAGCTTTCGCGGCTTAAAGACGGTCGGTCGCCGCTTCACGGACGAGAAATTCGGCATCGCCGTCGCGCAGGGCAACGAAGATTTGGTGCGGGAGATTAACGCAGCTCTCAAGAAGATCAGGGAATCGGGCGAATACGACAAGATTCATGAGAAGTGGTTTGGCGAAGCTGCCGAGCGCGCTCAGGAAGCGGAAGCCAGCAAGACGACGCCGCGACTTTTCGACTTCGAATTGGCCAAACGAACCCTCCCGCTTTTTCTCAAAGGCATCTGGCTGACGGCGAAGCTCGCCTTCCTCAGCCTTCTCTTCGGCCTGCCCATCGGATTGCTGCTCGCGCTGGCGCGTGTGCAATCATCGCGTCTGCTCAAAGCTCCGGCAGCCACTTACGTGGAACTAATGCGCGGCACTCCCTTGCTCGTCCAGATTCTCTTCATCTACTTCGTCCTGCCCTCTTTCGGCGTCAGCATCCCGGCGTTCTGGAGCGGCGTTATCGCCCTGACCTTAAATAGCGCGGCTTACATCGCGGAGATTTTCCGCGCCGGGATTCTTTCGATTGATGCGGGACAGATGGAGGCCGCACGCGCGCTCGGCATGACGCACGCGCAGGCCATGAGACGCATCATCCTGCCGCAAACTTTCCGCCGCGTCGTTCCCCCGCTGACGAACGAAGCCATCGCGCTCCTGAAAGACTCATCGCTCGTCTCTGTCATCGGTCTGACGGAACTGGCACGCACCGGGCAGGAACTAGCCAGCCGCAACGCCGCCCCTCTGACCATCTGGCCGATGGTCGCAATCTTCTATCTGCTGTTGACCTTCCCGCTAACACGCATCGCGGAATATTTGGAGAGACGCTGGCGACCAATTACACGATCTTAAATCTCAATAATCGTAGAGGCAGGGACAAGCCTTCTGCCCCTACAATCTTCATATGAAAATTCTGGTGCTTGGTTCAGGGCGCATGGGGCTTGGCGCGGCATTCGACCTCGCCCATAATTCAGATGTTGAAGCTATCACGGTCGCAGACCTTGACATAGAGCGCGCCCGCTCGGTCGCGGCTGCCGTGAAGAGCGATAAACTCAGGCCCGCGCACATTGATGTCACAGATGAGCGCGCAGTCGTCGAGTTAATGCGTGGGCACGATGCGGCGATTAGTTGCGTCACCTATTTTCATAATGTGCGGTTGGCGCGGGCAGCCGTTGAAGCGCGGGTCAACTTCTGCGACCTCGGCGGCAATAATGCAGTCGTGGCCGAAGAGTTGGCGCTTGATGAAGCAGCGCGTGCGGCAGGGATAAATATCATCCCCGATTGCGGACTTGCGCCCGGCATGGTGTCCGTCCTGGTGGCGCACGGAGCGCGAAAGTTCGACGAGCTTGAAGCAATTCACATTCGTGTCGGCGGACTGCCGCTCGAACCCCGCCCTCCGCTTAACTATCAAATCGTCTTCTCGGTCGAAGGCTTGATTAACGAATATGTCGAGCGGGCGCGCGTGATTCGTGAGGGAAAGCTCCTCGAAGTTGATTCGATGACGGAAATCGAGCGGCTTCAGTTTCCCGCGCCGTTCAATGAGATGGAAGCCTTTCAAACTTCCGGCGGGACTTCGACGCTGCCCGAAAGCTTCGCGGGTCGCGTGCAGGAACTCGACTATAAAACGATTCGCTATCCGGGACACTGCGAGCAGTTCAAGCTGCTCATTGATCTCGGCCTCGCCAGTAGCGAAGAGCTTGAAGTTGACGGCATAGGGGTACGCCCGCGACGAGTGCTGGGAGAAATGTTGTTGCGCCATCTTTCGGCAGACGAGCCGGACGTTGTACTAATCCGCGTGGAGTTTCGCGGCAGAGCCGAAGGAACAATTCAAAGGCTTCGCTACGACATCATAGACCGCTTTGATGAACGCACCGGACTGAGCGCGATGATGCGGACGACCGCTTTTCCCGCCTCGATCATCGCGCAGATGATGGCGCGCGGCGACATCAAAGAGAAAGGCGCAATCCCGCAGGAACTCTCCGTCCCGCCCGAAGCCTTCGTCGCCGAACTATCAAGGCGCAACATTCAAATCACAATTGATAAAGAGCCGTAAATCATGAATCGTGAATCGTGAATAGAAAAGACGTTTCGTCCATTGACGATTGACGATTGATGATTTACGGCTCTTGAGAAATTACCTTCAGGCCCTCCCACCCAACAGAGCCTGAAGGTAGTTGTTCAGAGCGCTCGCACCCTGTGCACCCATCACAGGGAAGTAACCCTACGGTTCGACCACTAACACTTCCCGGACATGAATTCTGCGGTGCGTGGAGACCGAATGAACGCGCCTCAGATCAAAACACAAACAAAGGAGCGGCAAGAACCAGACGCGATATTTAAAGTAGAGCTACGTGTCTGTTCAAGAGTTTCCTCCGATTGTGAAATCCCGGGAAGTGGCCTCGTCAGGATAATCGCCTGACAGAGAAAAGATCGAATCGGAAAAGCCGTGAGGCCGCTTCTCGACAGATGTCGCTTTGACAGTGTGAGGACTGCTGCACATGCATCAATCCAGCGTTACTTATCTAAAGCGAGGCTGCAATGAACGTAATGTGGAAAGTAGAGCCATTCCCGCGCGGCGTCAATAGGAAATTTATGGCCGAAGTGAGTATTTATTGGCCGATTTGAGGATTTCGCCTAGTCGGAGTCATTTTCGAGTCCAAACCCACGATGTTGCGCCCTGTATTGAGCGGGACTCAGCCCGTAGACCTTTTTAAAATCTCTCGTGAAGTGGCTCTCATCGCTGACTCCGATTCTATACATGACCTCTTTCACATTGAGGAAAGTGGTTTTCAGAAGCCGCCCTGCCTCTTGCATTCTGAGCGAGCGCAGATACTGCGCGGGTGACATTCCTGTCTCTGCCTTGAATAAATAGCGCAGATGTGCGAGCGAGAGATTGACGGCGGCGGCTATCGCGCCGGGAATAAACTTGCGCCTCAGGTCTTCCTGCATGAGGCGGATGGCCTTTTGCACTCTCTGATCCATATGTGGCTCGCGCTCGCGCCGCTTTTTAGCGCGCGCCCGTTAATCGTGTGACGGTCTCGATGATTGCATCTACTTCGTCCGGCTTCTTCAAATAGGCATTCGCCCCGGCTTGACGTGCCGCCTTTGCGTCGTTGCTGGCCGAGAGCATGATGATGGGCGTGCGTCTGCGGTGCGTGAGGCGTCGCGCACGGCGCACAAGCTCAAGACCGCTCATGCCCGGCAGACCATTATCAAGAATGACTACATCGAAGAGGCTGCTGCTCTCGATTACCTCAAGCGCCCTCGTTCCATCCTGACAGGTTTCCACGCGCCAGCCCTGCGCTTCGAGCATATCTTTCACGTGAAGCAGTAACAGTTTATGATCTTCGACGTAGAGGATTGTGAGCGACCTCATGTTTGTCATCCGCCTTGAGCCAAGATGCAAAGACAGTTTCAGACACAGTGCGGCGAGTCGAATTGGGGTGGAAGAAAGCAATTGCCTCCGGTCAACCGGGAAGCACGCTCGGTCATACGCGCCGCGTCGGCCCATTTGTTGCACAAAGTGGGCCACAGCGACGGAAGTCGTACTTTCGTTGGATTTTGAGTAGTGAGGGGAAAGCGTCGAAAGAAGAATTTATACGATGTCTTTCATCAAGAGCACCGTTACCTGGTAATAATACTACGTTTGCGCCGTTGCGCCGGTTTTTTTGCAAGCTGCAAATTTTTATGCCGTCCCTCAAGCATCGCGCACAGCCGCTGGTGGCTGACGTTGAGCAGCCGCGCCGCACTCGTCACACTGCCTCTGGCATTCTCCAGCGCCAGCCTGATTAGATTCGCCTCGTAGCGTAAGACCTCTTCCTCAAACGAACATCCCGCCCAGACATCGCCCAGCGCCGCGGTACTCAGCTGTCTGGCCGCCATCACTTCCACCGCCTCTCGTCTGATCTCCGCACCTTCCACTGCCGTCAACACCGTCCGCTCGATCAAAGAACGCAACTCACGCGCGTTACCTCTGAGCGGCAACCGCCGCATCGCTTCGATAGCTTCCGGCGTGAACCTCACCCGCCGTCCATGTTGCCCGGTCAACTCTCTGGCGAAATGCACGGCCAGCGCCGAGATGTCTTCCGGGCGTCTTCTGAGCGGTTGGATTTCCAGCTGAAAAGTGTTGAGCCGGTAGAACAGATCATCGCGAAACTGTTTCCGCGAGACTTGCTCCTTGAGGTTGCGTTTGGTGGCAGCGATGATGCGCACATTAACTCGCTCCGGCTCTGGCATGCCGATGGTATGCGCCTCGCCATATTCGATCAGGCGCAGCACCTTGCCCTGATTGGCCGGACTCATCTCCGCAATCTCGTCCAGAAAGAGCGTCCCGCCCGCAGCCTGCTGGACAACCCCGATGCTATCGCGGACAGCCTCCGCGAAACTCCCCTGTTTGTGCCCGAACAGAATAGATTCAAACAAGGTCTCGGTCAGCGCCGCGCAGTTAATCGCCACGAACCGCCCGGCCCGCCCACTCCACTCGTGAATCATGCGCGCCAGCAATTCTTTGCCCGTCCCGGTTTCGCCCGTAATCAGCACGGTGGCCTGAGTCCCGGCAACACGATGAGCCTCGCGCAGGAACTCGGCCGTCTGCTGTTCAGCGTAAATGAAATTGGGGGCCGAGGACTCCACGTGATGGAGGCGACCGGCCTCGAAGATGCGCTGGACACAGGCCCGCAGGCGAGCGAGCGTCTCAGAGTTCTGCGTGTTGGTCAGCAGTTGGTCGGCGCGGGCGTAGAGATTCGTCAGCTCATCGGCGTTGAGCCGGTCGTTTAGTTCTTCAATGATGGTCAGCGCGGCCACGCCCGCGCCTTCGATGTCACCGACTTGAGAGGCCACGTCGATGGCGCGATCAAGTGTCGAGCGCGACTCTTCATAACGACCCAATCTCGCCAGTGCCACGCCGTGTGTCGTCAGTGCTTCAGCCAGCACCGATTGCTCATCGCCCTTCTCTAACGTGTGGGCTGCCGTGCGCGAGATTTTTTCGGCTTCGGAGTTTCGATTTTGCGCGAGCAGCACACGGGCGCGCGTGTCATCCACCTGCGCCGTATGCACACTATCTTTCAGGCTGGCGAAAAGCAGGTGCGCGCGGTCAAGATGCTCATAGGCTTCCGCAAACCTACCTGTAACGAGGAAGAGGTAGCCTAAATTATTTTCAACTATTGCCCTGTAACGTGTGTTACCTGTTTGTTCCAGGTGATAACTCGCAGCCGTGTACTCGACTAAAGCACGATCTGTATAGTCCTCGCGGTGTTCAGATGCGCCAAGCTTCTTTAAGACAAGAGCTAGTTGAATATGGAATCTACCTTTGGCGGCGTGGTTCTGGCTGCTCTCAAATAATGGTGTAGCTTCTTTCAATATTTGAAAGGCATCATTGAATTGATTTAGTGATATTTCGACTATTGCGCTATTCAGTAAAGCGCGAGCTTTTTGCTCGCCGTTATTGTCAGCGAGCCGGTCTAATGTTTCGCGCAACGCTACGCGCGCTTCATCAAAAGCGCCTTCGCGCCAGTAGCAAATTGCCAGATCAATCCGCGCCTCGGCCAGTTTCTCTGTCTCCTCCAGGGCTTCGAAGAGCGAGGCGCTCTCGCTGATTAAGTCTTTGGCTATCTCCTGCGCTCCATCAATTTGGTTGGCACTGCCAATCCAACCTGATAATGCTCCGGCGCGCAACAACACTTCGGCAGCCGTGTGCTGGTCAAGGCCGTCAAGTTGAGGACGGTCACCAATGCGCTGCCACAACCCATTCATCGCGTTGCGCGCGGCTTCGTAGTTACCGGAATCTTCCAGTTCTCTCGCCAATTGGCAGCGCAAACGCGCCCGTTCCGCCCCACCAAGCGCGGGGTCATCTATCTGCCGGAGAATTTGCGAAGCTAAGCTCATGTGAGGATTACACCTTTCTGCGTTTTGCAAGATGAATTGCTAGTGCTGCTTTGGCTTGGTACAGTGATATCATCTGCCCTGTTCATGGTCTAGTTAGTTTCAACTTTCAATAGCTTTTTCTACTTAATGGGTCATTAGGAGAAGGAAATGAAAAAATTTCACCAATTCTGCGCTGTAGTCTTCCTGGCAGCAGCGCTCTCTTTATCTACTTTTGCAGGTGACATACAAGCCCCCGGTATGACATCTCCGCCTCCGCCGCAACCCTCGGTGGTAAGTGAAACAGAAACTCCGGGTGCGCCTGACGCGGGCGAAATAGGATGTCCGGGCGTCACGACACTTGATCCGGTAACAGAAGCTGCGCTGAGCCTACTCCAAAGTATTCTGTCTCTCTTTTAGGCTGCCCGCTCAGTTCAAAACTTTCCAAGCTGCCGTGATTCCCTCACGCGCGGCTCGGAATCAGTGTGCGCGAAAGTATCGCCTGGATAATTATAGTGGACACCAGCGAGGAGAGGGGTTCTCACGGCTCGCGCAGCTTAACCGTTCTCCGACGTAAAAATCAATCAAAATCTCAGGCGCAGGCGATGCCTGCGACAGCTTATCATTGTTTCAGTAATCATGCAGGTGATAGCGCGGTGGCTATGAAACAAAAAGCGACACTTCCGTCTGGAGCGGTATGTTCTGTGCCAACTCTGACACGATTGATGCTGATTTAGCGAATGAGGAGTTAAGTGGGAAGGGTGCGCCCGCAGTCTTCATTCTTTCGACTTGATGATGCTGCGACGGCGTCGTTGCGCTGACTTCCTGACGGTAAGTAAATCTTTATGCCGCCCCTCAAGCATCGCGCAGAGTCGCTGGTGTGTGACGCCGAGAAGTCGCGCGGCGCTCGTCACACTGCCCGTCGCGTTTTCAAAGGCGAGCTTGATGAGGCTTGCTTCATAGGACAAGACCTCCTCCTCAAATGAACAGCCCGCCCAGGCATCGCCCAGCGCAGCTTTGCTCGTCTGTCTGGCCGCGATGACTTCAACCGCCTCTCGCGTAATCTCCATCCCCTCGGCAGCCGTCAGGACTGTCCGCTCAACCAGGGAGCGCAGTTCGTGCACGTTACCTCTGAGCGGCAAACGACGCATGGCCTCGATAGCCTCCGGCCTGAATTTCATGCGCTTGTTATATCGCTCCGTAAACTCTTTGACAAAATGCACGGCGAGCGCGGAGATGTCTTCGGGGCGCTTTCTGAGCGGCGGAATTCCCAGCGGGAAAGCGTTAATCCGGTAAAGCAAATCGTCGCGAAACTGCTTCTGCGCGACTCGTTCTTTAAGATCATGGTTGGTGGTGGCGATGATTCTGACGTTCACTGGCTCAGGCTCTGATGAGCCGATAGCATGCGTCTCGCCATATTCGATCAAACGCAGCAGCTTGCTCTGGTTGGCGAGACTCAACTCTGCAATCTCATCTAAAAAGAGCGTTCCTCCTGCGGCCCGGCGCACGACGCCGACGCTATCCTTAATGTCGTCCGTGAAACTGCCTTGACCATGTCCGAACAGCACAGATTCAAACAGCGTCTCGGTCAGCGCCACGCAGTTAATCGCTATGAACCGCCCGACGCGACCGCTCCACTCGTGAATCATGCGCGCCAGCAATTCTTTGCCCGCCCCGGTTTCGCCGGTAATCAGCACGGTGGCCTGCATGCTGGAGATTCTATGAGCCTCGCGCAGAAACTCAGCCGTTCGCTCATCCGCGTAAATGAAGTTCGGCGCAGCGGACTCCACGCGATGCATGCGCCCCGACTCCAAAGTGCGGCGCACACATGAACGCATGCGGGTGATCGTCTCGGAGTTCTGCGTCTTGGCCAGCAGTTCGTCTGCACGCGCGTAGAGATTAACCATCTCGTCGGCGTTGAGCCGCTCGCCTAACTCCTCGATAGTTGTCAACACAGCCACGCCCGCGCCCTCATTGTCACCTGCCTGAAACGCAATCTCTGTTGCGCGGTCAAGCGTCAAACGCGACTCTTCACAACGACCCAGCCGCGCCAGTGCCACGCCATGTGTGGTCAAAGCCTCGGCCAGAAGCGGTTGCTCGTCGCTCTTCTCCAGGGTGCGGACAGCCGCGCGCGTGATTTTTTCAGCCTCCGCATTTCGTTTCTGAGCAAGAAAGACACGCGCCCGCGTGTCGTCCAGTTGCGCCATGTGCGTGCTATCTTTGAGGCTGGCAAATAGCAGGTGCGCGTGGTCAAGATGCTCGTGGGCTTCCGCGAATTTCCCTGTGATAAAAAGCAGGGAGCCTAGATTGTTTTCAACCGCAGCGCGATAGGGGATGTGCCCCGCCTGCTCAAAGTGATAACTCGCGGCGGTGTATTCGACCAGCGCCCGATCCATGTAATCTTCGCGGTGCTCTGCGACGCCGAGCTTCTTTAGCACGGCTGCATAATTCATGTGGAATCTGCCCTTGGCAGGATGGCTCGTGTTCTCTTCAAACAGGGGTGCGGCCTGAGTCAAGAGACGAAGAGCGTCGTTGAAGCGGTTTGACGCTATCTCGATGATCGCGCAGTTCATTAAAGCTCTCGCTTTTTGTTCGCTGCGCCGGTCAGCCAGACGGTTCAGCGCCTCGCGTAACGTCACGCGCGCTTCATCGAAGCCGCCCTCGCGCCAGTAGCAAATCGCCAGATCAATAAAGGCTTCGACGACTTTCTCCGTCTCCTGCAATCCCTCGAAGATTGTGGCGCTTTCGCTGATTAAGTTCTTAGCTGTCTCCTGAGCGCCCTCAATTCGCTTGACGCTGCCGAGCCAGCCTGTGAGAGACCCGGCGCGCAAAAGCACCTCCGCCGCCGCACGCCGATCAAGCTCTTCAAGCTGCGGGCGTTCACCGACGCGCTGCCACAATTCGCCCATAGCGGCGCGGGCGGCCTCATAATTACCGGAATCTTCCAGCTCTTTCGCTAGTTGACAGCGTAAACGCGCCCGTTCCGCACCACCAAGGGCAGAATTATCTATCTGCTGGAGAAGATGAGAAGCTAAACTCATGTGAGGTTTAGACCTTTCCATGACTTGCAAGGTGACTTGCAAGCTAATGTTTTAACTTGATACAGTGCTATCATGCGTTGGATGATGACGACCTTAGTTAGTCTCAACGTTTGACCATTCTCTGTTTAAAAGGAAGTCTCCAGGAGAAAGATTAATGAAAAAACTTCAACAATTCTTCGCGGTAATTGTTCTGACACTAGCGCTTGCCTTATCTGCTTCTGCCGGTGACATGCTAAGTCCCGGTATGATACCGCCGCCTCCCGCGACACAATCCATCGTGACAGGCGATATAAAAACTCCGGGTGCATCTGCTGTGGGCGATATCTTAGCACCGGATGTGGCCGAATTGGACATGGTGACAGAAGCCGCGCTGAGCCTACTCCAAAGCATACTGTCTCTTTTCTAGACGGGCGCTCATTTCAAAACTTCAAGGCCGCCGTGATCGCCCCACGCGCGACCTGGTGTTAGTGTGCGCGAAAGTATCGCCGGAAGACACAAATAGACTCCGGCGAGGGAGAGGCGCCTATGCTCAGGCAGCTTAACCGCTCTGAGACAGGAAAATCAATTAAAATCGTCAGATGCGGTGAGGCGGATAAAGGTGTATCCCGGCTCAATCACCGCGCAGATGCTGGCGTGTAGTGGGGCAAAAGCCCGCCGAAACTCCCTTGAGAGGCCCTGTCGTGAAGAACAAAGAGCGCAGGCGAGAGTTGGCGTTTGCTTTGAGATGAATGTGGGGTTATTGTGTTTCCCTCACTAAACTGGCCTGGCCGTTTCCGGCTTGTCGTCAAGAGGTCAATCATCACACAGGGGTAATCTCTCACGAGGAGAATTATCGAATGAGTGCTTTGCCAATCATCATCGGCGCGTTGTGCGTGATGACTATTGCCTATCGTTACTACTCCGCTTTTCTGGCGGCAAAGGTTCTGGCGCTTGACGACACACGACCCGTTCCATCAAAGACGATGTACGACGGGCATAATTATTACCCGACGAACAAATGGGTTTTGTTCGGTCATCATTTCGCCGCCATCTCGGGCGCAGGGCCACTCGTCGGGCCTGTGCTGGCGGCGCAGTTCGGGTTCCTGCCGGGACTGTTGTGGCTGGTGATTGGCGTGTGTCTGGGCGGAGCTGTCCACGACTTTATGATTCTGGTGGGAAGTGTGCGGCGGCGCGGGAAATCGCTGGCCGAGATGGCGCGCACGGAGATTAGCCCGCTCTCAGGACTGGTGGCGGGCGTGGCGATTCTTTTCATCGTCGTCATCGCGCTCGCAGGTTTGGGATTGGTCGTCGTCAACGCGCTTGCCGAATCTCCCTGGGGAACGTTTACGGTCGCCTTCACGATTCCGCTCGCGCTCCTGATGGGTCTTTACATGTACCGCATTCGCCCCGGAAAGATAGGGGAAGCAAGCGCCATCGGCGTCGCGGGACTTCTCTTTGCGGTGTGGCTGGGCGGGCGCATTGCCGAATCCTCATGGGCGGCGAGTTTTACGTTCTCGCGCACCACGATCATCATTATGATGGCCGTCTACGGTTTCATCGCGAGCGTGCTGCCGGTCTGGATGCTCCTGTGCCCGCGCGATTATCTTTCGTCTTATCTCAAAATCGGAACGATTGCCTTTCTCATCATCGGGGTGATTCTCGTCGCCCCGACTCTCAACATGCCCGCGTGGACGCCCTTCGTCAACGGCGGCGGCCCCGTCATTCCCGGCAAAATCTATCCATTCGTCTTCATCACCATCGCGTGCGGTGCAATCAGCGGATTCCACGCGCTCATCTCTTCGGGCACGACGCCCAAGATGATTGCGAAGGAAACGGACGCACGCATGATTGGCTACGGCGGGATGTTGATGGAAGGCGTGGTCGGCGTCGTCGCGTTGATTGCGGCAACCTCCTTGTTTCCCGGCGATTACTTTGCCATCAACACGGCGCAGCGCACCGACGCGCAAAAGTCAGCTTACGTGCGGATGGTTGATGAGCACACAGGCGGGGATTTCGATCTTCAGCCGAAAGAGATTGATCGTCTCGAAAGAGAATCGGGCGAGAAAGATTTGCGGGGTCGCACAGGAGGCGCGGTCACTTTAGCGCTCGGCATCGCCAAGATTTTCGATGGCATTCCGGGACTATCGGGGCTGATGAAATACTGGTATCACTTCGCCATCATGTTTGAAGCTCTCTTCATCCTGACGACGATTGATACGGGGACGCGGGTCGCGCGCTTTCTGGTCGGCGAGTTCGGCGGGAGATTTCATCGCAAGTTTGAAGAGCCGAACTGGCTGCCCGGTTCGATAATCACAACTGCGCTGGTCGTTTTTGGTTGGGCGGCGTTCATCTGGTCAGGCTCAATCTCGACCATCTGGCCGATGTTCGGTATCGCTAACCAGCTTCTGGCTGCGGTCGCGCTCTGCGTCGCCACGACGATTCTCTTCAACATGGGCAAGGGGCGCTACAGTTGGACGACCATCGTCCCGCTCACGTTTGTTGCTACGACCACGCTCGTCGCGGGCTGGAAATCCATCACGGACAATTTCTGGCCTCTCTCGCAAAGACCGGAGACGGCCACGCAAGGCTACATCAATGTCGCGCTGACCGCCATCCTGATGATCGCGGCGGTGGTCGTCCTGATTGATTCGATTCGGCGCTGGACTGGCGGCGGGAAGCGCCCGGAGATTGTGACGGATTCGAGCTTAGCTGAAGCGAGCATAGTGTAAGTAAAAAGGTAAAAGTAAAAAGGCAAAAGCGTTGGCGAAAACCACATTTAATTAAAAGCGGTTCTGCGGCCTCACTTTTTACTTTTACCTTTTTACTTTTGCCTTCCTTGGTGGACAGTTCGGGCGTAAATCAGCCATAATGCCCGCTTTTAGCGCGACTGGCTTTGAGCGGTAGAGACACGGGATGCGCTTCCTGTGTGTTTTGGTCTGTCTGAACCCGCTCTTGCATAGCCGGAAAGCGCCTGGGCTGAATTATCTCGCCATCTATCGAACGAACAGAAAGGAATCTCTTAATCGTGGAGAATTTATCGCTCTACTTTATCTCTGGGCTGCGCCGCACGAAGGCTAACTTTTCATCTGTGGCCTCGCCAGCTTGTCGTCCAGTCTTATCAATCGCATCCGCTCTCGCATTATTGTTAATCACCACATCATCTGCTCTGGCTCAAGGACACAGGCCGGGTGGAGAAGCCAACCTGATCTTGCCTGACCTCTCGCAAGTTCGCTTCTTCAACAACAGCGTGGACGGCCACACCCTGCTGTTGGTCGGCATAGGCGTTTGCGCGCTGGGGCTACTGTTCGGGCTGTGGATTTACATGCAGTTGAAGAACCTGCCCGTGCATCGCTCCATGCGCGAGATTTCCGAACTCATCTACACGACGTGCAAGACCTATCTGACGACGCAGGGAAAATTCATTCTCGTTCTCTGGGTCTTCATCGGGTTAATCGTGGCCGCCTATTTCGGTGTGCTCGCGCAGACCGTCAACGCCACGACCGGAGCTATCGAGCAGGGTTTCCCGCCACTCAAAGTCGCAATCATTCTGCTCTTCAGTCTGGTCGGTATCGCAGGCAGCTACGGTGTCGCGTGGTTCGGCATTCGCGTCAACACGTTCGCCAACTCGCGCACGGCGTTCGCGAGCCTTGAAGGCAGGCCGTATCCGATCTATGCGATTCCGCTCAAGGCTGGTATGTCAATCGGGATGATGCTCATCTCGGTCGAGCTTTTAATCATGCTCTGCATCCTGCTCTTCATTCCGCTTGATTACGCTGGCCCCTGCTTCATCGGCTTCGCCATCGGCGAAAGTTTGGGCGCGGCGGCCTTGAGAATCGCGGGCGGCATCTTCACGAAGATCGCCGACATCGGCTCAGACCTGATGAAGATTGTCTTCAAGATTAAGGAAGACGATGCGCGCAACCCCGGCGTCATCGCTGACTGTACGGGCGACAACGCGGGCGACTCGGTCGGCCCCTCGGCTGACGGTTTTGAGACTTACGGCGTGACGGGTGTCGCGCTCATCACCTTTATCCTGCTGGCCGTTCCTTCGGACACGGTGAAGGTGCAACTGCTCGTCTGGATTTTCGTCATGCGCGTCATGATGGTCATTGCGAGCGCCGTCTCCTACTTCATCAACGAAGCGGTTGCGAAGGCGCGCTACAGCAAGGCGAGTGTGATGAACTTTGAAGCGCCGCTGACATCGCTCGTCTGGATTACTTCGATCATCTCGGTCGTGCTCACTTACGTGGTCTCGTACCTGATGATTCCGACGCTCGGCGGCGACTCCACGCTCTGGTGGAAGCTGGCTTCGATTATCACCTGCGGTACACTCGCGGGCGCGATCATCCCCGAACTCGTCAAGGTCTTCACCTCGACCGAGTCAGGCCACGTCAAAGAGGTCGTCATCTCGTCACGCGAAGGCGGACCAAGCCTTAACATTCTTTCGGGCTTGGTGGCTGGCAACTTCTCCGCCTACTGGCTGGGATTGAGCATCGTCGCGCTGATGTCAATCGCCTACTACTTTACGAGCCTCGGACTCGGCGTGCTGATGGTCAGCCCACTCGCTGCGCCGGTCTTCGGCTTCGGTCTGGTGGCGTTCGGCTTCCTCGGCATGGGACCGGTGACGATTGCCGTAGACTCCTATGGGCCGGTGACTGACAACGCTCAATCCGTTTACGAACTGTCGCTCATCGAGCAAGTCCCGAACATCGAAGAAGAGATCAAACGCGACCACAACATGACGGTTAACTTTGAGCGCGCCAAGCATCTGCTGGAAGAGAACGACGGCGCGGGCAACACCTTCAAGGCGACGGCCAAGCCTGTGCTTATCGGCACGGCGGTCGTCGGCGCGACGACGATGATCTTTGCAATCATCATGGCGCTCACCGAAGGGTTGAAGCCGGAACTGCTCGTCAATATCTCGTTGCTGCACGCTCCGTTCCTGCTCGGCTTGATTACCGGCGGCGCGATCATCTACTGGTTCACGGGAGCAAGCATTCAAGCCGTGACGACGGGCGCTTACCGCGCCGTCGAGTTCATCAAGGCCAATATCAAGCTCGATGACACGGTCACGAAGGCTTCGGTCGAAGACTCTAAGAAGGTCGTCGAAATCTGTACGAAGTACGCGCAGAAGGGGATGTTCAATATCTTCCTGACGGTCTTCTTTGCATCTCTCGCCTTCGCCTTTGTCGAACCGTTCTTCTTCATCGGCTACCTGATTTCGATTGCGGTCTTCGGTCTTTATCAGGCCATCTTCATGGCAAACGCGGGCGGCGCGTGGGACAATGCCAAGAAGATTGTCGAGGTCGAGTTGAAGGCGAAGGGAACACCCTTGCACGATGCGAGCGTGGTTGGCGACACGGTGGGCGATCCCTTCAAGGATACTTCGTCGGTCGCGCTCAATCCCGTCATCAAGTTCACAACGCTCTTTGGCTTGCTGGCCGTCGAGTTGGCTGTGAGCCTGACGGCGCGGAACAACGGTGACACGACGCTGACTCACATTCTGGCCGCCGTCTTCTTTCTCATCTCGATGGTCTTCGTCTGGCGCTCGTTCTACGGCATGCGCATCGGCGGATCAATCGCGGAGAAGGAACTTGAGAATGTCGGCGAGATGGGCACAGACCGCGAAGGCGTGGCGACACGCTAATCGTAGGACAGGCATTCCTGCCTGTCATTGTGGGACAGACATTCTTGTCTGTCCTTGAGCGCGGAGAGCGCGAATACTTGTTAGCTAATATCAAGGAGCGTGGCTTAAGCACGCTAGACAGACAGGAATGTCTGTCCTACGATAAGAACCATGAACACTTCATACGCTAAAACTCAAACCTTGACGAGTGCCGTGCTCGCGCCGCTCGATTGGGTGCGCTCAGGGGCGCTCGTCATCGCTTTCAGTTTGCTGACGGCGCTTGCCGCGCAGATTGCTATCCCGACTCCGTGGAGCGATGTCCCCATCACGGGACAAACGTTCGCGGTGCTTTTGACGGGTGCGCTACTGGGATCGCGTCTCGGCGCGCTGGCGATGATCGCATACTTGATCGAAGGCGCAAGCGGGCTTCCTTTCTTCGCCGCAGGCGGCAGCGGTCTGGCGCGTCTGACCGTCAGCCCCTGGGCGGGCTATCTGTGGGCATATCCTGTAGCCGCGTTTGTGACGGGCTGGCTCGCGGAGCGCGGCTGGGACAGGCGTTATCTCAAGGCGGCGGCGGCGATGGCTGTTGGCTCAATTTTCATTCTGCTCGGCGGGATGCTCTGGCGGCTGGGCTTCATGTCGTTTGAGCAATCGTTGATGACGGGTGTCGTGCCCTTCCTGCCGGGCGACGCCATCAAGATTGCGCTGGCGGCTGCCGTACTGCCTTCCGGCTGGGCATTGCTACGCAAGAGTTCTCGTAAAAGTTAACAGCGCTCCTTTCGTTCTTTAATTCCGAAGCCCCTGATCGCGCCGTGTCGCAGATTGGGGGCTTCTTTTCTTCATACTCTAAACGAGAAGCAGCCACTCACATGCAAGTCATCAAGGTGCGCTCGCGTGAGCGCGAACAACTTGTCGAGTTTACAGACGAAGTCAGGCTGAGGTTGAAAGAATCAGGCCAGCGCGAAGGCATCTGCGTTCTCTACGTGCAGCACACGACCGCCGGGCTGACCATCAACGAGAATGCCGACCCCGACGTGCCGCGCGATATGCTTCACGCCCTGCGTACACTGATTCCGCAGCATGGGATGGACTTTCGTCACAACGAGGAAAACTCCGACGCGCACATCAAAGCCAGCCTCACGGGTTCGAGCGTCACCGTTCCCTTTCATGATGGCGAGCTACTTTTGGGGCGCTGGCAGGGCATCTTCCTCTGCGAGTTCGACGGCGGGCGCGAACGCAAGGTGATTATGATGCTGCGCTGAAGCAAGACTTCGAGTGGCGAAGATGAAAGGAAACTCCCCGGAGCAGAAACCGCGCACGAAGCCAGCCATCTATGACCGTCTGGCAGGCCATTACGACCGCGCCATCGCACCACTTGAACGAATGTTTTTAGCGCGCCTGCGTGCCGAGGCTCTTAAGGAGCTTCCACCGGAGAGTCGCATCCTCGAAGTCGGCGCGGGCACAGGCTTGAACTTTCCCTTTTACCCGCACGGCGCGCATGGCGTAGCGAGCGAATTTAGTTGCGAGATGCTGAAAGTGGCTTGCGGCAAGAATCGTCCATCAAGCGTTCATCTGGTGCAGACAAGCGCCGAGCAGCTTCCCTTTCCGAATGCTTCGTTCGACGCGGCCTTTGCTACGCTCGTCTTCTGTAGCCTGCCCTCGCCCCAAAATGCTTTCATGGAGTTGCGCCGCGTGGTGCGTCCCGGCGGAAGCCTTGTGCTGCTTGAGCACGTTCGCCCCAAAGGGATACTGGGCTACATCTTCGACGCGCTCAATGTTCTCACTGTCGCCCTGCTTGACGATCATTTCAACCGCCGGACGGCTGAGGAAGCTGAGAAAGCCGGACTCCAATTGCTCCGCGTCGAGCCGCGCTATCTCGGGATTGTCAATCTGATCGTCTGCCGGGTGTAAAAAGGGATGAGGGATGAGGACAAAGGGATGAAGAAAGAAAATACGGGAGAGAGAGAGCAAGAGGTGAGCGCCGCGTCGTCCACTGCTCCCGATTCTTTTTTCATCCCTCATCCTTCCGCCCTCATCCCTTCGTGTTACGTCGGCTGTCAGGGATGGAACTATGACGATTGGGTGACGGGGCCGACGGAGAGTGTCTTTTATCCGCAGGGCACGCGCGCCGCCGCCATGCTGGAAGTTTACGCGCGCGCCTTTGAGACTGTAGAAGTTGACTCGACCTTCTATGCCATTCCGCCCGTCTCGACCTTTGAAGGCTGGGCGAAACGCACGCCGTCCAATTTCACTTTCTCGTTAAAACTGCCGCAGGAGATTACGCACGAGCGTGGGCTGGGGGCGGGAAGCACGGCGCTGCTCGAAGAGTTCTGCGAGCGTGCGCGTGTGCTGAAGGAAAGACTCGCCTCTGTGCTCATCCAGTTGCCGCCGCAGTTTGGGCTAGACCGTGAGAACGGGCTGGCCCTGCGCGCCTTTCTGCCGCGCCTGCCGCGCGACATCCGCTTCAGCATAGAGTTTCGCAGCCGCGACTGGCTCAAAGAAAGCGTGCTCGAATTTTTAGCCGAACACAACGTTGCGCTTGCGCTCGTCGAAGGCCAGTGGATTGCGCCTGAAGACACACGGCATCTGGCTGAGCGCCCGACAGCCGATTTTGTTTACATCCGCTGGATGGGCGCACGCAACCTGACGCGCTTCGACCTCGTGCAGCGCCCGCAGGACGAGAATCTCTCCGAATGGAGCAAGATGATCGCACGCCTCACCGAGCGCGTCTCGCATGTATATGCTTACTTCAGCAACTTCTACGAAGGCCACGCCCCCGCAAGCGCCAACAAGTTGAAGCGACTGCTCAATCAGCCCATAGTTGAAGCCGCAGACCTCGAAGACCAGCCGTCTCTTTTTTAAGAAGACCTTATGAGATTGAAAGCGGGATTAAACCGTACGCTGCGGGTTAGCAACTATGATTGAAACACTTGTAAGCTGATCGCCGTAAGTTTAGAGTCGCGATGGCAAGCTCTTATCAATGGCGGAACCAAGATAAATGGACGGCCTGGATTCCTGGGTTGGGGAAACCATCACAATGAAGGTGAGAGGAGACAAGATGAAGAGATTTATAGGCGTGATAGCATGTGTCCTGTTAGTCGCAACCGTAGCTTTTGGTCAGGCCGCAAAAACCGATAACGAAGACACTGCCGTCAGGCAAGCTGTCCAAAGTTATCTTCACGGTCTCAAGTATAACGATGTCGAGAGCCTGAAGAAGGCATTTTGGCAAGAAGCTAAGCTGTTCTTCGTCAAGCCGGACGGTCAACTCGGACAGTTGACGCAATCACAATGGTATGAAGGGTTCACTGCCAATGCCGGTAAAGAAGAGAAGGGAGAACTGAAAATCACAGCAGTTGATATAACTGGCAATGCCGCCTCAGTTAAGGTAGAAGAGGATTACCCCAACTCGAAGTACATTGATTATCTTTCATTGTTAAAATTTAATGGTGAATGGAAGATAGTAAACAAAATCTATACGTCTCAACAAAAGAAGAAGTAACTAGCCTGTGTGAAAGCGCGCCTAACAGCTTACGGCTTTCGGAGGACTACATTCATGACACGTCGCCAACTCATTTGGGGAGCAGTTATCGCAGGTGGCGGAGCAATCGGAGTGGCTTTAGTGGCTGCCGGTCCAAAGCTTTTGTCAATGTTCAGGCGCTCCCTGCGGCCTCCAGAACGAATCTTTGAGTCGAGCACTATCTTTCAGATTGGGCGGCTGTCGGATTTTGGGATTGGAGTAGACACGCAGTTTCTGCAAAAGCATCGAATCTGTGTTGTCCGCAATCCAGAGCGGCTCTATGTCCTCTATGGGCGATGCACGCACATGGGATGCACGCCGGAATGGAAGCCTGAAGAGAGCAAGTTTAAGTGTCCATGTCATGGCAGCGCCTTCTGTTATGGCAGCGCCTTCGACGGTGACGGAATTAATTGCGAAGGGCCAGCGCCTCGACCAATGGATCGTGTCCACGTCGAACTCGACGCAGAAGGACATATCACTGTTGACACCGGCAAACTATACCAATGGCATAAGGGAAACCATTCAGAGTTTGATTCCCCCGGCGCTTACATCCTGACCAATCAGAGTTAAAACGGCAGCACTTTTCCAGTAGCCGACATGAGCGAAGAAAAATCTTTGGATTTGGCTGGCGGGCAGTTGACTTCTCTCCCTGACTCGATTGAGCAACTCACCACGCTTGAGGAGTTGGATTTAGATCGGAACAGTTTAGCTTCGCTTCCCGAATGGATTGGTCAACTCACGAATCTAAAAATTTTGAGTCTTTATAGTAACCGGTTGGCTTCGCTCCCCGATTCAATCCGGCAGCTAACCAATCTCCGAACATTGAATCTGGCGGAGAATCGCTTCTCTTCTTTACCTGAAGGCATAGGGAATCTTTCGCGCCTGCGGATGCTGGATGTAGCTCATAACGAATTGAATCATCTGCCGGATTCGCTGGGAAATTTAAGCCACCTGACGTTCCTCTATCTGAGCAATAATCAGCTGTCTTCCTTGCCGGAGTCGTGCAGAAATTTAAGCAGCCTGATCTATTTGAACATCACCGATAACGAATTGGCCTCTCTGCCTGAACTAATCGGCGACCTGATGCGTCTGATTGAACTGCGGCTCTACAATAATCAGCTTTCTTTTCTCCCGGAGGCTCTGGGTCAACTAACGAAGCTCAGAGAGTTGCATTTGATGAACAATCACCTGACGACGCTCCCCGCTTCGATTGGCAAGATGACGGGTTTGAGGAAATTGGACTTGCAGGATAACAAGCTGACTACGCTTCCCGATTCGATCAGCAAGCTGACAAATCTTACTGACCTGAACCTGAGAAATAATCAGTTGACGACACTCCCTGTATCAATGGGCGATTTAAGGAATCTACGGTATTTGGATCTGAGAGCGAATAGAGGGGTACATCTGCCCGCGAGTCTGGGAAGACTGACGAAGCTTGAGAAATTGGATTTGAGATGGACTAAGTTGCCTGCTACTCCTGAGTGGCTTGAACAGTTGGAGCAGCGTGGGTGCGTTGTCTTCGTATGATGCTGCCTGCGTACTGGAAAGATAAGAGATGATTAAACGACGGTTTGCCTATTTCATAGCAGCCTCTTTTTTATCATTAGCAATCTGCTCCGGCGCAAATGCTCAGGAACAGCTTCCAAGAGAGATTCCTACAATTAGCGATGAAACACATGGAAAGTTATGGCGGCTCAATTCAGAGCGATAGAGCAAGTTTCAGTTGGATGTACGGCAGGCTGAGAGCCTGCCGTACACTGATTCGCATACCGCTCTAAGCTGTCTCTTCTTCAGAAAGTCGCTTCATAATTTGCGCGAATGTCTCCACGTCATCGCGCGTCTTCTCCATCGCGCGGCGACTATCGAGATACGCTTTCCACTGCGGCGTGTTCGTCAGGGCTTTGGTGGTCTCTTCGTCAAGCACCTGCGCCATCAAAGCGATGAGGTCGCTGACGACGTGTGTATGCTCAAGCAGGGATTCGATGATGGAATAGGCCAGACGCGCCTGCTCGAAATCTAGATCGCGCTGAGCTGTGACACCTTCAGAAGTCTGTTCGCTCATGGATGAGCCTCTGCTAAATTGCCTGATTCTTCGTCCCAGCTTCCGCGCACGTGTGGTAGCTCGACGACGTGCGCCGCAAGCTCCGTTTCATTAGAGATGACGCGCACCTCAGTTCCGGGGGCGAGATAGTCGTACTTGACATAGCCGAGCGCGACCAGACGATTCAGTTGCGGTGAAAAGGTGACGGAAGTCAGACGCCCGATCTCCTTGCCATCCATTGCCCTGATTTTATCGTCGCGCTTCGTTTCCCCTGGCTCGTCAAAGCTGAGGCCGCAGAGTTTCTTGGCGACGTGCCCGCGCCAGTGTATCCGCGCGATAATCTCCTGCCCGATGTAGCAGCCCTTCGTAAAGCTGACCGCCTCATCCGGCGCGGCTTCCAGCACCACGTTCGTCTCATCCATGTCCACACCGTAACGCGGAAGACCGGCTTCGATTCGCAGGATGTCGAGCGCATCGAACCCGACAGCCCTCGCGCCCGATGCAGTGAGCGCATCCCACAGCGAGACCGCATCCGCTCCGTTGTTAACAAACAGATCGAAGCCGTCCTCAGCCGTCCATGTCGCGCGAATGACGTGAAGCGATTGATTGTTCCACTGCCCGACGTGAACGCGCCCGCGCTTCACACGCGCCGCCTCTTCATTGAGCGCCACTTTGATGAATTCGGTAGCACGCGCGCCCTGCACGGAGATGAGCGCCGTTTCATCTGTCAAATCGTTGACGCGGAAATCGCCCGCGAGCGTGAAGCGTTCGAGCGTTTTCAGCACGCGCTCGTGCGTCACGGCTTCAGTGTCGAAGAGGAATTTCTCGCCGCCCAATCTGAGGATACGCGCTTCAGCGATGAGTCGTCCCTGCACGTTCGGAAATGCGGCGCGCATCCATGCACCCTTTTCCAGAGCTTTGACATCGTTGGTGATGAGGCCGTTTAAGAACTGCACGGCTTCCGAGCCGCTCACCTCAATGCGCCCGCGCGACGATAAATCTATTAAGCCCGCGCTGCCCCCACGCACTGCCCCGTACTCGGCGGCAGTGTCGCCATAAGACGCTGGCAGCCGCCACTCGCCCACGTCCGTCATTGTCGCGCCGAGCCGTTTATGTGTCTCGTCAAGTGGCGATTTACGGATAGCAGTTTGTTCCACGTCAGTCATGAAATACAAATCCGGTAATCACGCCATCCCCGAAGGGGATGAATATAATAGCCGGGGGCATCGCCCCGGTCACACGCGTCAATGTGGAATCCGACCCTGAAGGGGTCGCACATTCAAGGTTGAGGTGCGACCCCTTCAGGGTCGGGAATTATTTCCCGCGCCGTTCCGGAGGCGACGCAAACTCCGTTTGCTTGCCCCCGGCTATTGCATATGACCCTTTCAGGGTCAAACGAGATCAGGCCACTGGCCGCCCCTGCTGTCTCCTGACTCCTGTCTTCTGACTTCTCCGCTTACTTCAGCTTCGTCAATTCTTCTCGCAGGCGGTTGTAATCCGCCGCGTCGCCCGCTTTGAATTCGAGATTGCTGTAGCGCACGACACCTTCTTTGTCTATCAAAAACACCGTGCGCTTGTTGTAGCCGACCGCTTCGTTGAAGCTCCCGTAGAGGCGCGCGATCTTGTGATCGTGGTCGGAGAGAAGCGGAAACTGCAATTTATGAAACTTCGCCCACTCGTGATGCGAGAAGACGTAATCGCCGCTGACGCCAAGCACCGCAGCGTTCAGCTTCGCCAGTTCCGCGAAAGTGTCGCGCAGCGTGCAGACTTCTTTCGTGCAGCCGCCGGACCAATCTGCCGGATAAAAGGCGAGGATAACGTTCTTGCCACGCTGCCCGGAGAGCGCCAGATACTCTTCAGGCTTGAGATAAACCTGTTCCAGCGTTGCGTAAGGCAAGCGGAAATCCGGCGCAGCCTGCCCGACCTTCGGGGGAATCGCAGTCTCGTTGGGCCTGTCGCTTGTGTCAACCGCTCTTTGTGCGAGCGCCTGCGCGCTCATCGAGACAAGCGCCACAAAAGCAGCGATGAAAAGTATGCTTCTCGTCTTCAACACTTCTGTAAACCTTGAGGGAGTAACGCTGGTTGTCATCATCTTTTATAACCTCACTTCAACGCGGTCGCCTTATGCCCTGACACGCGAGGCAGGAGAGATGCGACCAATGGCGCGGGCGACCGATTCATAATCCCGCAACTGTGCTGCTTCACGGCGATGTGAGGCCAGCACCTGCGGGCTTGGATGGTAAACGGGAACGAGCAGACGCCCGTTCCACTCATGCACCTGACCTGCGGATTCTTTCAGAGACAATTCATGATACTCAACCAGCCTGAGCGCAGCAAGCGAGACCGCGCCGAGCGTGACGATGACCTTTGGCTCAAGAATTTCTATCTGGCGGCGAAGGTATGCGGAACAGTTCGTGACCTCCGCGCCGGTCGGCTTGCGGTTCGCGCCCGAAGGCTTGCGCGGATTGCAGAGAACGGCGTTGGTGATGAAGATTTCTTCGCGCGGCAGATTGATGGATGAGAGGAAACGTGCGAAGTTGCGCCCGGATTGGTCGCCGGACAAAGGCACGCGCGTGCGGTCGCCGCCCTGTCGTCCGGGAGCTTCGGCGATGAAGAGAACGCGCGGGCTTAAGTTCCCGTTGCGCTCGCTCAAGACCGCCCTGCGCTCGCACATCGCAGGGCACAACTGACAGGCAGCGGCCTCAGCCGCAAGCGCCGTAAACAACGTGTGCCTCGAATCCGCCCGTGTCACTTCTTTGAGATTGAGCCTGCCCCGCTGGCGTCTTCGCTAACGGTTTTCGGATCGCCGTAGTAGTCAATGTTGCCCGCGCCGGAGACGCTGGCGCGCAGTTCTTCCGAAGCATAAACGTCAGCACTGGACGCACCGCTGGTCGTGACATTCACCTTCTGAGCTTTCAGGTCTTTGGCATCGAGACCGACCGCGCCGGACATGCCGACTTCAAGCTCTTTCGTCTCGCCAGCAATCTGTATGTGCCCCGCGCCCGAAGCCTCGATGTTGAAGTCATCGCTTTTAACGTTGGTGACGTTAAACTCGCTCGCACCGGAAGTGGAAAGCGCGTTGAGGTTTGGGACAGAGATACGGACGCGCAGAGCGTGCTTGGTGTTGAAGCTCTTCTCGTTGTCGATGTTCAGCACACCGTCTTTGACTTCCGTCCTGATGAGAGGAAGCAGATTGTCGTCGCCCTCTATCTCCAGGCTCTGCTCTTTCTGCACGACGATCTCGACATCATAAGCGCCGGAGATGCTGACAGCCGTGAAAGCGGGAACATCTCTCTTTTCGAGTTTCATCGTGCCCGAACCCGTCACGTTTCCGAAATGGTGACAGCCGCCCAGCAAGGGCACAAGCATCACGAGTGAAAGAAAAAGAATTGCCTTCTTCATATTCTCCTCCAAAGGCGGTGATAGGTGATAAGTGATAGGTGATAAGAGAAAACAACCGCTCTTTCTTATCACCTATCACTTATCACTTATCACTGCTTTTAACCAGTACCGAGTTGGTATTGCCGCGCCCGTCCGCTTCGGTGGTCGAATTGGCGGGATCAATTATCCAGTTGCCGTCAACGATGAATTTATAGAGATGTTTCCCCGGCTTCAGCTCAACGCGACAAATCCACTCCGCGTTCTCTTTGCCGCAGACGATGGTTGACGGCTTCCATTCGTTGAACGTCCCGGCCAGAGTGACAATCTTTGCCTCCGGGTAGCCGTTCAAACGAAAGGTCGTGTTGCCCTGCAAGCTAGGTGCGGGAAGAGTCAGACGCTTCAACGTTCGCTCAAAGCGCGGGACTTTGAATTTATAGCTGTCAACCAGACCCTTGGCGTCACGATTGAAGATGAAATGAACGGCGAAATCGTCTTCCATCACGAACTCGTCTTTAGCGACGGGGACAAGCACGAACTCGCCTTCGCTTGAAACTTTTATCCGCAGGCGATTTCCCTCGACGGAGATGTCTTCGGTCGGCGTGTTGTCCGCCATCTGATAGCGACCCGCGTACTCTCGCAACACCTCCGGCGCGACCGTGATAGTGCTCGGCAACTGAATTTTATCCGCGTACACCATCCCGCCCAGCCGCTTTGCGACCGACCCCGTGTTGGCCGAATCCATGTTGCTCAAAACGATGATCGTGCCGTCCGCGTCGGTGAACCGCGTCAGGAAAGTCGAAAAGCCCTCGATGCCGCCCCCGTGAGCGATGGTCTTCAAGCCATATTGCTCGCCGATCCCGAGGCCGTAAGCGTAGCCGTCTTTGAAAGGCGTGGTCATTGCTTCCAGAGACTTTTTCGAGATGAGCTTCTCGCCGTACAAAGCTTTATCCCACAGGTACAAGTCTTCAACGGTCGAATACATCGCGCCAGCCGCATACGGAATCGTCATGTCTATGTATTGCGCGTTGAGGATTCCGTTTGGCCCGCGCGTGTAGCCCGCCGCACGGTTCTTGACGATGGCGCTGTTTGTGTCCAGATCAGTGTTCTTCATCCCCAACGGCTGGAAAATGTTCTCGCGTACAAAGTCCGCATACGGTTTGCCGGACGCACGCTCGACGATGTGGCCGAGCAGGATATAACCCGAATTGCTGTAATTGAATTTTTCGCCGGGCGCAAATTCCAATGCTTTGTCTTTGAACATTGCGATGGATTCCATCGGCGTCGTGGGGAAGAATTTCACTTTTTGAAATTCAGGGAAAGAAGTTATGTTCGGAATGCCGGAGGTGTGCGTGAGCAAATGATGAATCGTGATTGCCTGCCACGCTGCCGGGCAATTTTCCATATATTTGCAAACATTGTCCTGCACACTGAGCTTCCCCCGCTCCTGCAAGAGCAGAATGGCAGCAGCCGTGAACTGCTTGGTGAGCGACCCCAGGCGAAACTTGGTCTGCGGCGTGTTGGGGGTTTCGTCCTCAAGGTTCGCCATCCCATAGCCCTTGCTCAAAAGCACCTTGCCGTCTCGCGCCAGCAAGATAGAGCCGCTGAAACGATTCTGCTTGACGAGACCGCTTACGTACTCGTCAACTCGCGCCGTCAACTGCTGATTGGTCAGACCCGTTTGCGCTGCACAACCCGCGACGACGAGCAGTACCAGTGTCATCAAGCTGACGGCTCGCTCTATTCCTGCTTTGATGTTTTTCATTGGAATCGCTCTCGGACTTTCGGAATAGGACAAGATTAGTTGACGGCAACGATTTTGTACAACAAGAGCAGGTATCTTACAGTTATAACGGCGCAAGAGGCCGTTTATTACAACGCAGCACAGACATCCCTGTCTGTCGTGGGACAGGCATTCCTGCCTGTCATAGCGTGCACCAGCACGCTCTTGATGTTCGCTAATAGAAGTATTCGCGCTCTCCGCGCTCAACGACAGACAGGAATGTCTGTCCCACGTCCCACGACAGGCAGGAATGCCTGTCCTACGCGTCTTTACCCTTCAACCCATCGCTTAACAATCTCACGCCGAGCACAAAAACGAAGATACAGAGCGCGGGTGTGAGCAGCGTGAACGGATGATTACGCAGCAGATTGGTGTCGCCTGCCGCCGCCAGCATGTTGCCCCAACTCGCTTCCGGTTCCTGCAACCCGACGCCCAGAAAAGAGAGCGCCGTTTCGGTCAACAGAAAGTAGGGCAGCATCAAAGTCACCTGCACAAGCAGAGGTCGCGCGGCGTTTGGCAGGATGTGACGAAACAGGATGCGCGCCTGCGATAGTCCGAGGCTCTCGGCTGCCAACACAAACTCTCTTCTTCTTAGCTCCAGCACCAGCCCGCGCGCGAGCCGCGCCATCTCCGCCCAGCCGACGAGGGCGAAAATCAGGATCATCAGGAGGGCTGCGCGCGCAGGCGGCAACTCAAGCGGAAACGCGGCACGCGCCGCAAGGATCAAGACCAGCGTCGGCAAAGCCATCATCGCATCCGCCACGCGCATCAATGCAGCATCAACGAAGCGCCCGCCGAAACCCGCAATGCAACCCAGAAAGATGCCGAGCGCGCTTGCCAGGAGCGTCCCCACCGGGCCGACGACGAGCGAGAAGCGCGAAGCTATCAGCAGGCGCGAAAAGCGGTCACGCCCCAACGTGTCTGTGCCGAGCAGTTGCACGCGCGGCTGCTGCATCGCTGCACCTTCATCACGCAGGCCGAAGAGATGCCGGGTCGTTGGAAAGATTCCCCAAAGTTTATAGCTATAGCCTTTGGTCAGAAACGCGAGCGGGTAGGCGCGCGACACATCTTCCATGTAGCGGCGTTCGAGCGGGTCAACCATGCGTCGCGCGTAGATGAATGGACGCGCGTGCCAGTTGCCATCCGCATCACGGAAGTGAATCTCGTTTGGCGGCGACATCGGCTCGCCGCGAAGTTGCGAGCGATAATTATAGGGCGCGAGGAAATCGGCAAAGATGGCGACCGCATAAAAGAAGATGACGAGAAGAAGTCCGGCAACGAATTTTTTGCGACGACGGACAAACTTGAGACCGCGACGAAAGCGCGTCTCAAGTGTTCTCTCACGCGTCTCTTCTCCCGCGAGAGAAGCATCCTCAGTTTGCTCTGTCGTTTCGTTCATCTTCTCTTTAGTCAGGCGGCGGGCGCAGGCGTTTGCGTCTTTGAAGAAGATGCGGCTCTCGTTGCGTCTTCACGAAGGCGCGGGTCGTTGAACCTGAGCAGGATGTCCGCGACGAGGTTGCCGACCAGCACGGCAATCGAAGTAATCAGCACCACGCCCATCAAGAGCGGCACATCGCGGCTCCGCACCGCCAGCACGCTCAACAAGCCGAGTCCCGGCCAGCCGAGCACCGTCTCGACAATCACAGACCCGCTGACCAATCCCCCAATGCTGTAGCCGAAAATCGTAATCAACGGATTGAGTGCCGCGCGCAAAGCATGACGGAGGGTGACAACTCTTTCCGACAACCCCTTGGCTCGCGCCACCTGCACAAACTCTTCGCGCAGCGCCGCGCCAAGGCCGTCGCGCACCTGCGCGAGAAAGAGCGCGATGAGCGGAACTGAAAGCACGAACGCTGGCAGGAGTATGTTCAGGAGCGACCCGGTTGTGCCGCCTGTGCCCCCGCCGACGCTGAACAAAGAGGTGCGCGCAGCGAAGGCCAGAGCGACGAGCGCCAGCACGATGCGCGGCGTCGAAGAAGCGAGCAGGACGACCATGCCGCACAATTTGTCTATCCAGCTATGCGGGCGACGCGCCGCCATCGAGCCGAGCGGGAGCGCAATCGCCCATGCCAAAAGAAGCGCCACCGCTGCGAGCGAAAGCGTATTCAAGAGGCGCGGCCAGAGAATCGTCCACACGGGCGCGCGGAAAGAGAACGATTCGCCCATCTCTCCCCGCGCCAGCCCGCCAAGCCAACGCGTGTAGCGAACAATGATCGTTTGATCCAGCCCGTAGACGCGGCGCTGCTCTTCGAGCGATTTGTCCGACACCAGCGGATCGTTTCTCAGCGTCGTCAACGCATCGCCCCCGGCTGCTGCGAGAAGCGCGAACGTCACCATCGAGACGACGAACAGCACAAGAATTCCCTGAAGCAATCTTGAGAGTATCAGTTTCAGCACGGGCGCGGCCTCTGTAGAGTTAGGCAGAAGATGCCAGCCTCATGTTCAACGGCTCTGAAGGCTGTGAAAAGTCTGGAGGTTATCTACCACCTATTCACGAGCGGCGACAAGAGGCAGCGGGTGCAAATAACATTCCGGCTTGAAAACTATAGATAAAGCCATCCGGCAAGTGAGGTATAATTTTGGGTTGAACCGGCGATGATAGAACTTATTTTCCTGCTAACATTTTTACCTAAGCGGATGAGCAGCTTAGCCAAAGAGCGCGGCCAAAATGCTTTCGCCTGGACTCTCGCGGCTATTGGTGCGTGGTTAGGGGCAGAGGTGCTAATTATTTTCACATGGTTAGCAGTTCATAAGTTAGGAGTAGAATTCTGGGGATGGACTGAAGGTATTGCGAAAGACCCGATCACGATTATCGTATACTTAGTCGCTCTGATAAGCGGTTTAGTAAGCGCGGATTTGGTTCGACGGCGGCTGACGTCTAAGCCCGTAATAAAGCATGATATAAAGCCTTGGAGCGGGATATGGTCTTGAATGAAAACGGGAGCAATGCCTAATAAGTTGATGTTTGACGCTAATAAAGAAAGGATGACTTATGAGTTTAACTGAACAGATTCTGGTGGAGCTTAAACAAGAGGCAGCAACGACGCGAAAGATGCTTGAACGAGTGCCGGAAGAGTCACTCGCGTGGCAGCCGCACGAAAAGTCTATGACGCTGGGGCGGCTGGCCGCGCACGTCGCAGGTCTTTACGGAACGTGGCTCAAAACAACCTTGAGTCAGGACGAATTCGATCTTGCCGACAGCCTGCCACTCAAAGCCGAGAGCGTTTCAGACATCTTAGCGGCCTTTGACCAAAATGTTTCCGATGCGATTGAGCTATTACAAAACCAGGCGGATGAACGACTGTTCACGATATGGCGTTTGAAGCGCGGAGGGCAGGTGCTTTTTGAGATGCCTCGCTGGGCGGTGCTTCGTTCGATGGTTATCAATCACATCATTCATCATCGCGGCCAGCTTTCGGTTTATCTTCGATTGCTCGATGTTCCGCTGCCATCCGTTTACGGGCCGACCGCCGACGAGCCAATGTTTTAGCAGTCAACTGAAATTAACAGGATGGACAGGATAAGCAGGATAGAAAGAAATAATAGCAAGCTTGCTTGAGCGGCCTTGTCTTGCTTAGTCTTGATTATCCTGTTAGTCCTGTCCATCCTGTTAATTCCGATCTATTTCTTACCATGCTCTGGACATCCGTCAACATCCGTGATTGAATCCGCCTGCTGCCCGACTTGGAAGAGAAGGCGCTTTGAGATTCCACCCGACTGAACCGATAAACTAAAGATGAAAAGCTCAACACTCCGACGATTATTTCTTTTGGCCTCGCTTAGCCTGCTCCTGTTCACAGGGGCTTGCCAGCAACAGCCTCCGGCTCCGGGGCCGTCGCAGAATCAGCAGCAATCGCGCGAGCGCGTGGTCGGCACTTTGGGCGGCTCGCTCATCTACAAGATGACTTCGCCGCCGCAGACGCTCAACTGGCTGATGGCAAAAGAAGAATTTTCAATCACCCTCGGCTTTTATCTGCTGGGAGGCCGCCTCGTGGAGTTTGATCAGGATCAGCAGAAACACGTTCCCGGTCTTGCCGAATCGTGGAAGTGGGGCGAAGACAAGCGCACTCTTGAAGTGACCTTGCGCGACGGCTTGAAATTTTCCGACGGGCATTCTCTGACCGCCGACGATTTGCTGTTCACGATGCGCGCCCTTTACGACGAACGCACACAGTCGCCCATCTACCGCGATACGATGATGGTTGGTGGCAAACAGATTGAGACCAGCGTCGTTGACCCGCTTCACCTCCGCATGGTCTTTCCCGAAACGGTCGCCGCGCCCGAAGGCTATCTCTCGAACATCGTGGTGCTGCCGCGCCATGTGCTGGAAGAGGATTTTAACAAAGGCACGCTGAAAGATGCGTGGAGCATCACGTCCGACCCGAAAAGAATTATTACTTCCGGGCCTTTCATCGTCGAAGCGGTGACACCGGGCGAGCGCGTTGTCCTCAAACGCAATCCGAACTACTGGAAGAAGGACAGTGCCGGAAAGCAACTTCCATATCTGGACTCGCTCACCATCGAAGTCGTCTCAGATGCCAATAACGCGATCACGCGTCTTCAGCAGAACTCGCTGGACATCATTGACCGCATCCGCCCGTCAGACTATGCGAACTTGCGCTCTTCGCAGGGAAGCGTGCGCGGCTACGACCTCGGCCCCGGCCTGGGGTCGGATTACATCTGGTTCAATTTGAATGAGGGAACGCAGAACGGCAAGCCAATCGTTGATCCTGTGAAGCGTGCATGGTTCGTGGACGCGCGTTTCCGCCGCGCCGTCTCGCACGCGATTGATCGCAACTCAATCGCCACGACCACCCTGCAAGGACTGGCGACGCCGTTCTACGGTTTCATCTCGCCGGGAAATCGTGCGTGGGCGGCCACAGACATTCCGCGCACCGAATATGATCTTGAAAAAGCGCGCACGCTTCTCAAAGAAGCGGGCTTTACACTGCGCGGCTCGCAGGAAGCGCCAGAGTTGGTGGATGCGAAGGGCAACCGCGTCGAGTTTACGATGATTGTTCCCGTCGAGAACCAACAGCGCGTTGAGATGGCGACGGTGATTCAGGAAGACCTCGCCCGCTTAGGCATCAAGATGCAGCCTGCGCCGATAGAGTTTCAGGCGCTGACGGCGCGCTGGTCGCAGAGCTACGATTATGATGCCATCCTGCTGGGAATGGCCGTCACCGATCCAGACCCATCCTCTTACACGAGCTTTTTGCAAAGCAGCAGCGGTAATCATCAGTGGTATCCGAAGCAACCCAAGCCCGCGACCGAATGGGAAGCGCGCATTGACCAACTCGACAACGAGCAGGCGCACGAACTCGACCCCGCGCGCCGCAAAGCGATCTTCCGCGACATCCAGATCATCATCGCCGAGCAATTGCCGATTATTCCGATTGTCGCGCGCCACATCGCCTCAGCCGCCAACACGCGTATCGGCAACTATCGCCCCGGCACGATTCTTCCCTACTCGCTCTGGAACGTCGATGAACTGTTCATAAGGTAAAAGGCAAAAGTGTTGGCGGAAGCCAGTTTTTATTAAATGGCTTCCGCCAACACTTTTGCCTTTTTACTTTTACCTTTTTACTTCTTCAGTTGACTTGTCTCCACGTCATAACCAACGAGTGAGCGAGCTGGGCGCGGGTGATTGCGCTTTGCGCTTTGAAGTAGCCGTCTTCCGCCACGAGCAGCCCGTGTTCGAGTGCGACCGAAACGTAGCCGCGCAGCGCGGTGGGAATCTCGCTCGCATCCTTCAAGCCCAGAGGCCGTAAGGCTGCGGCGCTGACTTCCCCCTGAAGACCTGCGGCGCGTACCAGAGCGACGGCTGCCGCGAGACGCGTAGCGTAATCGTCTGGACGGAACTTGCCGCCTGACGTGACATCCGTAAAGAGCGCACCATTCGGCGCAGCTTGCGCGCTCTCGACAAAGAGCATCGTCGTCGAATCCGTTACGTCCGTAAACGTGGGTTTGCCCGGCAGGTATTGCGGCACGCGTGTACCCTTCACGAGCGCGGCTGCGAGGTCTGCGCGCGTGACTCCAAAGTCCGGACGAAAATGCTTGCCGTAAGGCGTCATCGCAAATCTTCTGAGAGCCTGCTGGATGTCACCGCGCCTTTCGGCGCTCAGTCCATCGAGATCGTTGAACTGCGCATATTCGGCGCGCGTTAATTCCATCGCGCCGATCACAGCTTGACCCGCGCCGAGAGTTTGCGAAAGCTGAACACGCAGCGCGCCAGCCGCAGGCGACCTCAAAGAATAGCCTTCGCGCTTGCCCGTCAAGCCCGGCTGGTTCGCCGTGATTGCCTTACCAACCTCGACGCCGCTCGCGTTGTAAAGATAAAGCGACAGATCGCTGGCGCTCGACAGAGGCCCCCAACTAGCCAGCACGGAGGCCAGCACAGCATCTGCCGGAATGTTGACGTTGGTGCTGTAGCTGCCAAGTGGCGAGACGAAGCCGTTAATCGGCTGCATCACTTCGTTGATGAAAGTCACCTGACCCTGATCGAGCGTGGCGCGAAACATTCCCATGCGCCGCGATGGGAAGGCGGCTTCAAGCACAGCCGCGTGCGCGTTGAGCATCCCTGCGCCGACTTCGTGTTGGAAGTAGGCGGGCAAAGTGGTCGCCGTGCGTTGCAGGATGTCGCGGACTTGACGCGGCGTTAAGTGTGGGTTGGCTTCGAGCATCAGCGCGATTGTCCCGGCAACCTGCGGCGCTGAAAAACTCGTCCCCGAAGCCGTCGTGTAAAAAGGAAGTTCCGCCGGGTTGAGACGTTTTGTGTCCGCCTCAAGGACGCCGAGAGTTCCTGTAATGCTCGCGCCCGCAGAGCGCAGGCTGACGACGTTGACGCCGGGCGCAACAATTGTCGGACGAAAGAGGGAACTTCCCATATCGCCGCGCGAAGAGAAGTTGGCAAGCTGTCCAAGCTCGTTTGTCGCGCCGACGCTGACGACCCAGGGAGCGACCGCATAAGGATTCAAAGTGTGCTGGCCTGAGCCTGTGTTGCCCGCCGAGAAGACAACGTTGACGCCCCTGTCCGTCAACATCTTCGTGGCGACGTTGACGGGGTCGTTCAGGTCGAAAACTGTGTTAGCCGAGAAGCTGCAATTGAGGACGCGCGCGTTGAGGCTTGCGCCCCGGCTAAGCAGGTAGTCGAAGCCCGACAGTATGTATGAAAGATTCAAATCACCTGCGCTCAGACCAATCAGATTCGCTCCCGGCGCGACGCCGCCATATTTGCCGCCGGAGCGCACACCGCTTCCGGCAATCAACCCGGCAACGAACGTTCCATGCCCGTATGCCTGATCGGTATTCGGCAAGCCCTCGATGTTGATTGGCTCTGCGAAACCGATGCTGAGGCTCTGCGTGTCAAGAAGTTTGACGTTTTGGACGACGCGACCTGAGAGGTCAGAGTGTGTTCCGTCAAGACCTGTATCGAGGACGGCGATTGTCACGTTGCGTCCCGAAACCGGAATACCAATGTTCTTTTTCGTCAGGTCGTTGTCACGCCGCACACGCTCCGTTCCTGTCATCGCCAGATACGGGTCTATCGTCGGTTGCAGTGTGCGATTGCCGTAGATGGAGCGCACCGCCGGAAGATGAGAGATGCTGATAATCTGGCTGCGTCTGGCTGTGAGCGCGATCATCGGCAGTTCACGGTAGCGTGTGCCGCCCAGCACGCCTATGTTCCGCAACTCCGCGATGTCCGTTTCCGTTGGCTTCTGATGATAGACGACGATGGCGTTGACGTTGCTGTCGTCGGTTATATCGTTAATCAGAACGGCGAACTCAGGATCAATACTCAGCAGCCCGCGCCGTGCCGCGTCCGCGCCCGTCGCCGTGATGCCGTCGGCGGAAGTCTGCGTAAAAGTGTCCGCGCCCGTAATGGTGATGCCGTCTGCACCCGTCGCCGTGATGCCGTCCGCGCCGGTAATCGTGATGCCGTTTGCCCCGATGCGCTGCACCTGACCGTCCGCACCCGTTGCCGTGATGCCGTCTGCGCCCGTGATGGTAATGCCGTCTGCTCCGGTCGCCGTGATGCCGTCGGCGCGAACTATCTGGCGGCTGTCTGCGCCGGTTGCTGTAATGCCGTCCGCGCCAGTGGCTGTGATGCCATCTGCGCCGGTTGCTGTAATGCCGTTAGGCTTGCGGATGACGACGGAATCGGCGTTGTAGCGGGTGCCGTCTGCTCCCGTGATGGTGATTCCATCCGCGCCTGTGGCAGTAATGCCGTCTGCGCCCGTGATGGTAATGCCGTCTGCTCCGGTCGCCGTGATGCCGTCTCCGCCCGTGTAGGTGAAACCGTCCGCGCCTGTGGCGGTAATGCCGTCTGCGCCTGTCGCGGTGATTCCATCTGCGCCCGTCGCGGTGATGCCGTTCGGCGAGAAGAAGAGAAAATTGTCTGCGCCGGTGATGACGATGCCGGAAGTGCCGACGTAGTTGATGCCGTCTGCTCCGGTGGCCGTGATGCCGTCTGCGCCCGTGATGGTGATGCCTGCGCGAACCGAGCCGAGACACAATAGGAACACCAACGCGAGAGCGGTGGTCTGTCGGGTTCTCTGGGCAATTCTCATACGTTATTCAAAAGCCGCCTTGATGGGGTGGCGTTTCCTCTTGTTGTACTTCTCTGGGGCTACGGGCTTCAACTGCCTTTAGCGAGGAGGGGAATCAGGCACGCGGGATAACTCGGCCCGCGCGAAAGCCCCCAATTATAAGTTCAAAGCCAGACGACGAACATTACATTTCCGTTATAAATTTCACCAACGTTCGTCGAGCGCGTCTCCGGTCTGTTCCCTGCCGACTCTTACGCGATCAATTCCCGGTAGACTTTCTGCGTCTCCGGGGCTGGCTCGACGCCAAGCTCTTTCTTGAGCAGTTTGCTCAAGGTTTCGTACTGCTCCTTGACGGCGTGGCGATTACCCTGCCCGGCGTGGGCGCGCATCATCATGCAATGCACGTCCTCGCGGAACGGGTCGTTGCGCAGGATTTCCTGCGCGAGTTGTAATGAGCGCGTCCAGTCCTCGGTCTTTTGCGCGACTGCGGCCAGAGCTTCCAGCATCCTCAGGTGTTGCTCCCGGTAATAGGAACGCTGCTCCTCTACCCAGTCGTCGTAGCTTCCCTGCATGAACTCGCCGCGATAAACCGCGATGGCCGCCTCGTAAGAAGCGATGCAGCGATCAAACTCGCGTGCGCGCCGCGCCGTTTCACCTTCGGCGACGAGGCGGTCGAACTCTTCCGTGTCAATCCGGTAAGAGAAGTTCGGGCTGAGTTGATAATCGCCGTCGCGGTAGAGCAGGAAATTCTGCTTCAGGGGCTGATTACTGTTGAGCGCCTTGCGAATGTGCGAGACGGTCGGGTGAAAATTTTTCTCGACGGCTTCAAAGTCCGCTTCGCCCCAGAAGGTGTCAATGATCGTATCTTTCGAGGCACGGCGATGACGCCGCGAGGCGATGAAGCACAGGATGTCGCGTGCGCGTTTCGTCGTCCACGCGTCTGCCGCCAGCGGTCGCGCAGGGTCGCGGAAAATCTCCACCGGGCCGAGCATGTTAATCGTCAAATCCGTGACCGGCTGCGACGCGACCGCTGCCATCTCGATTAAGCGCGACGTTTGCGCTTCTTTCTGCACGGCCTGCCCGGCGCTGGCAATTAACTGCTCGCGCACATCCGGCGGCAATAGCTCGGCGGCTTCCGGTTGAGCGAAGAGACGCGGGTTATTCAGGACTTCGCGCTGAAGCCAGTATTCGTAGTCATAGCGAACGGCTAAGTCGAGCGTGCGGCGCAAATGTTCCAGCATCTCGACCTCGCGTCCTCCCGCTAGATCGCACGCGGCGAGCGCGATTGACGCCTGCGCTTCGTAGTAGTAAAGCCCCTGCTCGTGGAAGTAGAGGAGCGCAGGCTCAAGGTCGCGGCGCGCCGCTTCGTGGTCGTTCTGCGCCAGCAGCACGCGGCCACGCGAGAGCATCGCCGTGCGACTGCCCATCTCGTTACTGGCGGCCACGCGCGCTTCGACGAGACGGTCGAGCAGGCTGCGCGCCGCCGCCAGATTGCCGAGTTGCAGATTTAAGACCGCCTGTTCTTCCAAAAGCTCGCAGCGCACCAGGTCAATTCCCGCTTCGTCATAAGCACGCGCGGCGCGCTCGTAAAACTCCGCCGCGCGCACGGCATCACCACGCTCGCGGTGCAGGTTGCCGTAAGTCTCAAAGGCTTCGGCTAGCGAGACGACGAGGTTGAAAAGCTGGCAGCATTCGAGCACGGCTTCCAGATGCTTTTCGCAGGCTTCGATGTCGCCGCGATAGAGATAGCAGCGCGCCATGTTGAGATGGGCTGTGGCTTCCTGCGGCATCGGAGGCAGATTCTTTCCATCGCGCAGCATCCGTCGCAGCCAGCGCAGGGCTTCTCCGAAGTCACCGCGAAGCAACGACGGCAGACCCAGATTGTGCGCGATCAGGCGCGCGTAGTGCTCGTCGTTGCGCTCTTCGGCAAACTGCAACGCTTCACGAAACTCGCGCTCGGCTGCGGTCCATTCGCCTATCGCCGTCAGGCACAGCCCGCGCGTGTTGCCGCATTTGATTCGCACAGTTGAATGCTCATCCGTCAACTCGACGGCGCGATCAAGATAGGTAAAAGCCAGCGTGCAATCGCCGCGCCTGCGAGCGATGGTTGCCAACGAATGCAGGGCTTCGGCCTCGCCTTCTTTGTCGTTCTGTTCGTGCAGCAGGGTGGCGGCGCGGCGAAAGTGCGACTGTGCCGCGTCGTACTCGCCCCTCAATCTTGCGACTTCCGCGCGATGCGCGAGCGCGCGCGGATGCGCTTCGAGTACCGCATCGGGGAGAGCTTCGGCAGATGAGACGAGCGAGGAGAGAGCGCCCGAAGCTATCCACTCATTGCCATGCAATGCGATGACTTCCGCCGCGCGCTCGAAATCTTCCGCTTCGAGCAGATGACGCATGGCCTGCTCCCACGCCCCGCGCTCAAGAAAATAGTCCGCGTAGCGTTTATGCTCTGCGGCCAGCCCCGTGCGTCCAAGCTCGGCTCGCAGGCGGCGACGCAGGAAAGCCTTGAAGAGTGGATGCAGGCGATACTCTTCACCGCGCTCGTCCGAGGCAACAGTCATAAAGACGTTGCGGCGCACCAGTGCTGGCAGGAGTGTGCGGCTGTTCGCCTCCGGGTAAACTTTGGTGACGATGCCTGTCTCGACGCGATCAAGGAGCGAGACGCGAAGCAACAACTGTTGCACGTCTTCCGTCTCGTCCGCGAAAACTTCTTCGGCAAAGTAGTCGAAGATGTCGCGCTCGCTTTGGCGCAGGATTTCAACGAGGTCCGGCGCGTCGCCTTCGCGTTTGCCTTCGGCGAAAGCCTGACGCTGCGCGACCTGCCGGACGAGTTGCAGCGCGGTAATCCACCCGTGCGTGCGCTCGCGATACTCGGACAACTGCTCCGGCGTTAATTCCAGATCGAAGACTTTGCGGAAAAGCTCCTGCGTCTCTTCGTCGGTGAATAAAAGCTCATTGCGGTCAATGACGGTGAGCGAAGCCTGCGAGCGCAGGCGCGCAAGCGAGAGCGGCGGCAAATCGCGCGAGATGATGATGACGTGCAGGACATCCGGCAAGTATGCGAGCAGCCGGTCAACGACGGCGTGAACCGCCGTGTCCGCGCCGAGATGATGATAATCGTCGAGGACGAGGATTAATTGCTGCTCGACGTTTTCGAGAACTTCGTTGAGAAGAACATCAACGGCGCGCTCGGGCTGGCGCGCGAGTTCGTCGGCAGACTGTTGCAAGTAGGAGAACATCACGTCGCCGAAGCCCTGCGCGGATTGTTTGATGCCGTGCGTCAGGTAGCCGAGGAAGACGAAGGGATCGGCGTCCGTGTGATCGAGTTGATACCAGACGAAGTTGCGGGCGTGTGTGCGAACGAAATCTGCGACTAAAGTGGTCTTGCCTGAGCCTGCGTTGGCGGTGACGAGCGTGACCGGATGCTGAAGGTTGGCGAGCAGGCGTTCCGTTAGGCGCGGGCGCGAAAGCAGGGCCGGAGCGGGGCGCGGCGGCAGTAGCTTCGTGCGTAGAAAGAAAGAGGTCTGCGCCTGCGTCCCCTTAGGCGGCGACGGCGTGGTTGTTGCCGGGGGCTGTGGCGTACCGGGAAGCGGCCCTTGTTCCATCAACCTGTGCCTCGTGTGTCTCGTCGAAAATGGCGTGAGCTTATCACAGCGAAACGCCGCCATTCCATGAGATTCAGCAAACGCACTTTTACCGCTCGTCGCCGCAAGAAGCGCGAGGGGCGGTTGCGAGGCCGTCCAACTTTCAGATTGCATCATGGGGGACATGCAATTCCATTCGTCTTAACAGAGTTTCTAAGTAAGACCAAAAACGGTTGGGGAGGGATGAACAGGATAATCAGGATTAAGAGGAAGAGATTCGAGCGGCTCTGACTTGCTTTGTCTTTTTTATCCTGCTCATCCTGTCCATCCCTGCCTATTTCTCCTAAATAGCGTAGCCGTGACGATGGCGCACAGAGCGTTTCCGAAGTTTCTGCCCGATGGCGACCAGTTGTTCTTTCGCAATCGCATTTTCCGCTTCACTCAAGACCCGCCCCATCGCGTCGAGCGTTGAAGCACGCCCGCGCGTCTGCTGCAAAGCCGCGCTCGCCTGCGCCTCGGTCAAGCCATAGGTAGCAAAGAGTCGCTTCGCTTCAAGCTCTGTGAACGAGAGCGTCGGCTCTTCAATCACACACAGGGTTTGCTTGGAGCGCATCCGCCACAGAGGGGCAGGCGGAAGACTCCGACCCGTAATCAGCATGTGCGCTTCGACAGGCAGCAACGGCAGCAGCCGACGAAAGAACGGCACGACCCATTCGGCGTCGTAAACCAGATGCAGGTCGTCTATGACGATGAGAAGCGGCTCGCCCTTCTGCTCAAGCAGTTCGTAGACGAAAGCCTCGGCTAGCATCGGGATATCTTCGAGCGTGGCGGTCTCGACCATCTGCATCAAGGCTTCCTGCCCAAAAGACGGTCGCCACTGCCGGACGCTCTCGACCAGATATTTGAAGAAGACCTGAAGCTCGCCGTCCGCCGCGTCAACCTTGTACCAACTGACGCGCCGCCCGCAGCGATAGGCGAAATCCGTAGCAAGCTGTGTCTTGCCCGTGCCCGCGCGACCGTTGACGATGGTCGAGGTGCAATTGCTGAGGCTGCCGTGAAGCATGTTGAGCAGGCGCGCGCGTGACAGGCGAGGCTGCTCACAGGGGGTCGTGATTTTGTCGAGGATGATCTGCATGATTCTTTCTTTTGTCTCCTTTGGAGACTTTCGTTCTTTCAGACGAGCCAATGAGGTTTGCCTGGGGAATCAAATTTCTGCTCAGCCCGCGCGTCCGGTCAGTGTCGTTGCGGAGCCGTCTGCCCCACATCCTGCAAATCTTCGACGCTCCAGGGAGTCGGCCTGCCCAACGAAGTGATGACTCCCCGCTCGTCCGTTTCGTACATCGGCGGCCCCTCGTATTTCCAGGCCAACGGGTCATAGAGCTTGAAAAAGCCACGTTTGCCGCCACTGTGCGCGATAACTTCCCTGCCATCAGGAAGCGCGTAAACACCACACTCTCTGATCTCCTTTACCTGCATAAGCCGCTCTCCCATTCCCGCCAAGTCGAGCAAGTGCTGGAAAATCTGTTCGGATTACTGCCGTAAAAAGAGCGAGGTTTTCGGTGCGGGTCCCGGCTCGCTTTCCCCCGCCGGAACTGTGTAGGAGTGTAAAAGATGAGACTTGAGGAATTCTTGAGGTGTTGAACGGCAAAAGTAAAAAGGTAAAAGGTAAAAGGCAAAAGGGTGGCTGAAAACGGTTAATTTAACGAGAATTCGATATAAAAGGCATTTAGGTCGCCAGCCCCGGAGGGGCAGCAGAATGTAGCCCCTCCGGGGCTGGATGTTAATGCTGTTCCCGCTTTATCTAACTTACCCCTCACTTTGCCTTATTTCTCCGCTCCCAGCCCTGTATTCGCCCTCACGGTCAATTCCGCGAATTTGGCTTCCGCTTCCGGCTCACGTCCCAGCAGAGTTCCGATGACAGCACCCAGAAAGCCGAGCGGGATGCTGATGATGCCGGGATTCTCCAGCGGGAAGATGGGCGGACGTTGAATCAGGTGGCGCGCTGCGCCCGCCACACCCGGCGGGTCAACAGTCATAATGCTGGGGCTAATCAGAATCAGGATGATCGAAGAGGCCAGTCCCACCCCCAAACCCATCACCGCGCCCTTCGTGTTGAAGCGTTTCCAGAAGAGCGAAAGCACGATGACGGGCAGATTCGCCGACGCCGCCACAGCGAATGCCAGCCCGACGAGAAACGCCACGTTGATGGATTGCCCCAACAAGATGGCAAGCAGGATGCTCACAATGCCGACCACACAGGCCGTGACGCGCGCCACACGCACTTCTTCGCCGGGCTTGCGCTCCGTGCCTTTGTGAATCACGTTTGTCCAGAAGTCGTGCGCGAAAGAAGTCGAAGCGCTGATGGTTAAGCCCGCAACGACCGCTAAGATGGTCGCAAACGCGATGGCCGAGATGAAGGCGAAGAAGATGTCGCCGCCAAGAACCTTTGCCAGCAGCGGCGCGCTCATGTTGTTGTTCGCCCCAATCGCGTCTCGGCCCACAATCGTTGCTGCGCCGAAGCCTAAGAACGTCGTCATAATGTAGAACGCGCCGATGAGGAACATCGCCCAGACGACACTCGTGCGCGCAGTCTTGGCGTCCGGCACTGTGTAGAAACGAACGAGGATATGCGGCAATCCGGCAGTGCCGAAGACCAGCGCCATGCAGAGCGAGATGAGATCAATCACGCCGTAAGGCTTCGTCGCCCCGAAGTAGTAATGTCCCGGTTGTAGAAAATTCTTTGTCACCTCCGCGCCCGTCTTGTCGTGATAGGTGACATGGCTGATGGCGTCGAAGAATCTGCCGAAGTTGAAACCGAAGTGCCCCAGCACAAGGAGACTGAGCAGGAGCGTACCCGACATAAGCAGAATGGCCTTGATGATTTGTACCCACGTTGTCGCCAGCATCCCACCGAAGACGACATAGACGATCATCAAGATACCAACGCCGACCACAGCTGTGCTGAAGCCCACACCCGGAAGCAGCAGATTGACGAGCGCGCCCGCGCCGACCATCTGCGCGATCATGTAGAAGGTGCTGACAGTGAGCGTGCTTAAAGCGGCCATCGAGCGTACGGGTCGCGGGCTGAGACGATAAGCCAAAACGTCCGCCATCGTGTACTTGCCCGCGTTCCTGAGCGGCTCGGCCACAATCAAGAGTACCGTCAGGTAAGCGACGAGAAAGCCCACCGAGTACATGAAGCCGTCGTAGCCGTTGAAGGCAATCAGCCCGGCGATGCCGAGAAACGAAGCGGCGCTCATGTAATCGCCCGCCACGGCCAGCCCGTTCTGCCAGCCCGTAATCTGGCGGTTCGCGGCGAAATAGGCGTTCGCTCCCTGCGAGCGGCGCGCAGCCCAGTAAGTAATCACCAGCGTGACGGCGACGAAGCCGAGAAACATCAAGAGTGAAGTTGACATCCGTCTTTATTCCCCTCTCCCTTTCTCGATGCTCTCTTCAACAACCTCGCGCGCCATCCTGTCATGGCGGCTCGCCGCACGCACATAGAGAAGCGCGACGACCCACGTCATCAAGAACTGCGAGAGCGCAAACAGATACGCGACGTTGATTGAACCGATGACTTTCGTGTTCATCAACTCCGGCGCGTAGCCGACCAGCACGGGCAGCGCGAAGTAGTAAACGATGAAGAAGATCGTGGCCGGGATGATGAATTTCAGCTTTGTCTTGATGAGTCGCTTGAACCCGTCGCTCGCCGCGATGCGATTCCAGTTGACCACGTCCACATCTTCGTCCGCCGTGCGCTCATGCAGCGGCTTCACGCCTTCGCGCCCCAGCGGAGAGACATCCGTTTCCGCCCCCACAACCGGAGTCGGATCATCCGGCGCGTCGTTTGGTCGCTCATCATCTCGTGCCATGACTCGTATCGCTCCTCAATCATAAACCTGCTACAAATCTCATTTGCTTGCGTGACGATCTAAATAATCCAGCAGAACGTTTGACATCACTTTGACGCCGACCACCAGGCTCTCTTCGTCAATATCGAAATCCGCCGTATGCCACGATGCCGTGATGCCCCGCGCGCGATTTCCCACGCCGAGGAAATAGTAGAAGCCTGGCGAGACTTTCTGAAAGTAGGAAAAGTCTTCCGCTGGCATGAACGGTTTGATGGAGAGGGTGTTCTGGTCACCGACGATGCGACGAATTGTCGGCAGAGTCTCTTCAACGAGCTTTGGCTCGTTGAAGGTCACGGCGGCGTTCTCTTCAAACTTGAGATCGAATGTCGCGCCGTAAGCAGCCGTGATGTTTGCAAGCGTCTCTTTCATCAAAGTCTGTGCGCGCTGCCTGACATCTTCGTTCAAAGTACGCATCGTCCCTTCCATCTTAACTTCATCGGCGATGATGTTATTGCGGCGACCTCCCTGAATCAGGCCGATGGAAATGACCAGCGGTTCCTGAGGATCAATGCGTCGGCTGCGCACTGTCTGGAGAGCGGTGATGCATTCGGCTGCGACCACGATGGCATCAATGCCCGTTTGCGGCTGCGCTCCGTGAGAACTCTTGCCATGAATGGTGATGTAGATACGGTCAGATGATGCCATCGCAGGCCCGGACTGATAAGCAATCTGCCCGGCCTCTATGCTCGGCAGCGTGTGGAGTCCGAAGATTGCTTGCGGGCGCGGGTTATCCATCGCTCCCTCTTTAACCATGAGACGCGCCCCGCCCTCTTCGCCAGCGGGCGGGCCTTCTTCTGCGGGCTGAAAGATGAACTTGATCGTGCCGGAAATTTCTCCACGCATCTTGCTCAAGACTTCCGCCACGCCCAGCTCGACCGTCGTATGCGCGTCATGCCCGCAGGCGTGCTTCACACCCGCGACCTGCGACTTGTACGGCACGTCGTTCACTTCCTGAATCGGCAGCGCGTCCATGTCTGCGCGCACGGCGACCGTTGCGCCCGGTTTTGCACCTTTGAGCAGCGCCGTCACACCGTATTTGCCCACTCCTGTTTTCACATCAGTGAGGCCGAGAGAGCGCAGACGTTCCGCGACGATGCGCGAAGTTCTTTCTTCACGGTTGGAGAGTTCCGGGTGCATGTGAAAGTCTCTGCGCTGCGCGATGAGTTGCGAGCGTAAGCTCTCGGCGGCCTGAGCGATTCTTTGCTCGCGCGCGGAATCAACTCTCCTGTGATTGCCTGAAGATGCTTGCGGGAGAATTGAAGTGAACAGCCCTAACAACAGGACGAACGCGAAGATTGGAGCGAGCCTCTCTTTCATCAAGAACCTCCGGTAAACAGGACGGACGGGAAAGAAGCCACGCTTCTAAAGTGTCCGGTGATTTTTAATTTCAGGACTCTTCGGTTGACGGTTGGACTAGCTCGCGTGAGGTTATGTGTTTGCGCACGACAAGTCAACCATGACCGTGCGCTTTTAGTATCTCTCAAAGCTCTCTTCTTGGCAGAAGCGAATCAACTTCAAACAATCAAATTGAAGTGTCCATAACTGTGGAAATCTTCGTACCAAACGGGTACGCGGAAACGAAGCGAGAGGCTCAAAACCTCGCTCATCTTGATTGAATGAAGGGTGAAGCTGCTGCTGTTAAGGGACTTACACTCGATCGTATTAAGTACATACAAAATCAATACTTTACCGGACTTTTTTAGTTCGCTTTAAGCAACCGAAAAGTAACTTTGTCCATCTTACTCCCGGTTCGATTAACTGATCTTTGTAAGTCGAATCTGCCATGCGTAGCCCCCAAAATCTGCGCACCTAATGCGCGGCACTGATGGCTCTGGAGGCCATCGCTCACATGGAGAATTGATATTGATGAACCTGACCCGATTTGTTCCCCACTTTCGCTCTTTTAAGTTCGCTCCTTTTGCAATCATCGCTCTTTTTCTTTTTACCAATTTTACCGGACTCGTCTTTAATCAAGTTTACGCGCCCGCAGTTCAAGCAACAGAAGTTCAAACAGCTTCGACGACCGGCGCTGCGGCGGACTACATCCCGGCGGATGTGCCTACGTCCGGCGACCACGAGCTTGATCTAATCATCTTTCGCGCAGGCGAGCGTCACGGCGTTGACCCCAGATTCATTCATGCCGTCATCTGGCAGGAATCGAAATACAAAGTGCGCGCGCGCTCACACGTCGGCGCGCAGGGGCTGATGCAATTGATGCCTCCGACGGCCAGGCGTTTCGGCTGCATGGACGCCCACGATCCGGCTTCCAACATCGAAGCGGGAACAAAGTACCTGCGTTTTCTCCTGAAGAGATTCAACGGAAACGTTTCGCTCGCGCTCGCCGGTTACAACGCAGGTGAAGGCGCGGTTGATAAATACAACGGCGTTCCGCCCTACAACGAAACGCAAAATTACGTTCGCATCATCACCGGGCGCTACGGCAAGAATTTTCACCCGCTGTTGACGCCGGAAGAAGCGCGCGTCGAGTTTCGCCTCCTGCCCGAGGTCGCGCAACTACAGCAGTAATCGTCCGCACTCATCATTAACATCTCAAGGTTCTCCAGCGCCGCGCGCCCTAGTTGCTTACTTTGCAACTTGGCGCGCGGTTCGCTATCATCCGCACACAAAAAAGTGGTCAGTGGTCAGTGGTCAGTAGTCAGTCAAAAGCAAAACGCTTTTGTTCTTACTGACCACTGACCACTGACCACTGACCACTGACTGCTTATGTCTACTACTGCCGAATCACTCTCGCTCGAACGAAAGATCAAGATGCACGAAGCGCGTGAAGCGATTATTGATCGCCTCGCGCTTGAGCTTCCCGCCAGCATTGATCTGGATAGATTCCTGCGCGCGGTCGTCAAAGAGTTGGGGCGAATGATGAATGCGGATCGCTGCGATGTGATTCAGCTTGCCTCGGAGACGGAGCTTCGCATCAGCCACGAATGGCGCGCCTCCGACGATGTGCCTTCGAGCGAAGGCACGGCCATTCCGATTGATCTGCGCCAACTCTCCGAGCACGTTGACCTGACGAAGCCAATTCGACTGGATGACACCTCTGCGCCCGGACTGGATCACAAAGTGCGTTTTCTGGCAGCTTCTCTAGGGACACGCTCGCTGCTCGTCGTGCCGGTGATTCTCGGTGGCGATGTGCTGGGGCTGCTCGGATTGCATAACACGCGCGCGCCGCGCACATGGCTTGACGACGAAGTCTCTTTTCTTCAATCCATCGCGCGACACATCGCGGTCGGCTATCAGTACACGCGGCTCTTCACGGGCAAGCAGCGCGAAGCCGAAACGACCGAAGCACTGCTGGAAATCGCCAACGTCCTGAATGCGCGCTCGGATTTCGGCGAAGTCACGCAGCTTGTGTTAGAACGCGCCATCGCGCTTGTCGGCGCGGACTACGGTGCGCTCGGCGTGCTTGATCCGGCGGGCGGGCGTATCAGCCTGGCCGCTTTCAAAGCCGCGCCGCACGCTTCGATTGATGCCGTGCAGGGACTAATCAACGCGCATGGCCAATCACTGGACATTACGGCGTACCCCGCGATGATGGAGGTGGTGGCGCAGGGAAAAACTTTGCGCCTGCTGGATTCAGACTTACCGTTTCCGATTCGTCTGGTCTTCAATGCGACGCTCGGCGGGCGCGCGGCGCTCGTCGCTCCCGTGCGTATAGGCGGACAGACCTTCGGGCTGCTCGGTTTTGTCTGGGGCGGGGCGCGCGAAGGTTTCGAGAATCACGAAGTCTCGCTCGTCGAAGGTATCGCAGACCAGATCGGCACGGCGCTTGAGCGCGATCAGCTTTCGGCGGAAGTGATGCGACTCCGTAGCGCGCTGCACGAGCGCCACGCGGAGGACCGCATCATCGGGCAAGCTCCGGCCATCCGTCGCGCCATCGAGCTTGCGCTGACGGTCGCGGACACGCAAACCTCCGTGCTCATTCAGGGCGAATCCGGCACGGGCAAAGAATTAATCGCCAACTTGATTCACTTCAACTCCGGGCGCGAAGATCAGCCGTACATCAAGCTCAACTGCGGCGCGATTCCCGAAACTTTGCTCGAAAGCGAACTCTTCGGCCATGAGAAGGGCGCGTTCACGGACGCCCGCTCTCGCCGTCAGGGCCGCTTTGAGGAAGCCAACGACGGCACGCTCTTTCTGGACGAAATCGGCGAGATGAGCCTTTCCGCTCAGGTGCGCTTGCTTCGCGTTCTTCAGGACGGCGAGTTTACGCGCGTCGGCGGCAGCGAAGTCTTGAAGACGGATGTGCGCGTCATCGCCGCCTCGAATGTTGACCTTGAGCGCGCCGTCGAACTCGGCACCTTCCGCCGCGACCTCTTCTATCGTCTCTCGGTCTTCCCGATTCATCTTCCGCCGCTACGCGAGCGCCCTGAAGATATTCACCCGCTCGTCATACATTTTGTCGAACACTACAAGCAGAAGACGGGACGCTTTATCTCCGGCATCTCGAAGGATGCTTTGCACGCGCTCGTCGAATACGACTGGCCGGGCAACGTGCGCGAGCTTGAGAACGCCATCGAGCGCGCCGTTATCATTGCCTCCGGGCGCAGCATCGAGTTGGACGATCTTCCCGAAGCCTTAGCCAAGCGTGTGACGGACGAGCGCGCGCAAGTCAGGCGCGAGCGGATAGAGGCCGCTAACGAAGGGCGCGCAATTCAACTGGAAATCAATGTCCCCTCGACGATTGACGAGATCGAGCGCCGCGCCATCGAAGCCACGCTCGACTACACCGGAAACGACAAGACGCGCGCTGCCCGCGCCCTCGGCATCGGACGCAAGACCCTCTACAGGAAGCTACAGCAGTACCATGAGGGCAGTGATGGGTGATAGGTGATAGGAAAGACCTGCTGTTTTCTCTTATCACCCATCACCCATCACCCATCACTTCTTTTTTCGTCCCTGTTCTTGTGCTATATTCTGAGTGTAATTTCTCTCGCTATTAAACGTTCGTCGGGGCCGAAAGCTCCGATAAAGGAGAAAGGAATCTCTCATGGAAAATGATGACAGGCGTGGAGGGTCTGACGTTTCGACCCGTCTCACTTATCTACTCATCGGTGGCGGCATCGGCGCGATTATCGCCCTGCTGTTTGCGCCGAAACCCGGCTCGGAACTGCGCGGCGACATCGCCGACGTGACGCGCAAGGGCATTGATAAATCGCGCGAGGCTGCGTCCTTTGTCGGCGACAAAGCCGGTGACTATTACGGAACGGTGCGCGATAAAGCCACTGATTGGGTTGGCGGCGCACGCGACGGCATTACACGCAAAGGCGGTCAGTTTTCCGCTGCTATCGAAGCCGGGAAACAGGCTTACAACGAAGAGAAACGGAAAACAGAGCTTTCCGGCGCTTCCGAAGCCAAACCGACCTATCCTCCGCAAGGAGACCTGAGCTAGGGTATTTTCAATTTTTGATTTGCGATTTTTGATTGGATAAGGATGAAACTCTTTCATCCTTATCCAATCGCAAATCAAAAGTCAAAAATCAAAAATTCTTATGAATCTAAACGATCCGATGTTCTGGGTAATGGTGGTGATCGCCGTCGCGTTTGTCGTGATTGCGATTGCGATGATCGTCATTGCCATGCTCGTTGGCCGCGCCATCAAAACCATCGGGCGGCTGGAAGAGCGCACCGAACCGCTGCTCAGGAAGGTCACTGAACTGAGCGAGCAGGGCAAGCAGATCGCCGTTCAGGGGAAAGAGATCGCAGAGCAGATCAACACCATGTCAGGGCATCTCTCGACGGCCACGATGCACTTCTCCGAGTCAGTCGGAATCATCAAGGAAGAGGTGCGCGAGCTAAAACAACTCATCGGCGAGACGGCTGAGACGGCGCGCGACAAGGTGGCGCTCGTCAGCAGCACGATAGACAAGACACATCAACAGGTGACGACGACGACCGCCTTCATCCGCAACAAGGTGATTCAACCGGCGCGCGAACTGGCGGCGATTATGGCGGGCTTCCGCCGGGGCCTCGAAGTTCTCGTTGCGCCCGCGCCGAAGCCCGTTAATCAAACCTACGGAGAAGATGAGATGTTCATAGGTTAAAGACCTGCGATCATCCTTAAAGCCTTGAAAGGCCCGAACCCATCGCCTCCGTCCAAAGGAGCACAGGGTTCGGGCCTTTTGTTGTCATGACGACTACACTTTGGCGCGCACCTGCTTCTGCTGTTAGTATTGTCATTCTTGAAACAGCACGCCTGCCAACGCTATCCGAGTAGCGTGCTGAAACGGAAAGCGAAACCGTATGTCTACCGAAACACCCCTCGATTTGAAAAGAACAGTTAATCTGCCGAAGACCGCGTTCGCGCAGAAGGCCAATCTCTCCCAATCCGAACCCGCGCGCTTGAAGAAATGGACGGAGATGGGTCTCTACGAGATGATCCAGCGCTCACGCGCGGGACGCGAAAAGTTCGTCCTCCACGACGGCCCGCCCTACGCCAACGCAGACATTCATCTGGGCACGGCGCTCAACAAAATCCTGAAAGACCTCGTCGTCAAATCGCGTTCGATGATGGGTTTCGATGCGCCCTATGTTCCCGGCTACGACTGTCACGGTCTGCCGATTGAGCAGCACGTCGAACGCGACCTCGACAAGAAAGGCAAGAAGAAGTCTGATCTTTCGGTCAACAGCTTTCGCCGCGCCTGCCGCGAGCACGCCGCGAAATCTTTGAAGAGCCAGACGAGAGATTTTCAACGCCTCGGCATTTTGGGTGAGTGGGATAATCCCTATCTCACCATGTCGAACCACTACGAAGCCGAGACGGCACGACTCTTCGGACGCTTCATCGAGCGCGGCTACGTTTACAAGGGAGCGCGCCCCGTCTACTGGTGTATCCACGACCAGACGGCGCTCGCCGAAGCGGAAGTCGAATACAAGCAGCACAGGAGTCCTTCCGTCTACGTGAAGTTTCCGCTGGCGAGCGACCCCGCGCTGATTGATGAAAAGCTCGCTGGCCGGAAGGTCTTCTTTCTCATCTGGACGACGACTCCGTGGACGCTGCCCGCGAACCTCGGCATCACTGTTCATCCTGATTTTGAATATTCGGCGATAGAAAACGGTGATGAAGTTTACGTCGTCGCCAGCGAACTCGTCGGCGCGGTCGCCAGCAAATGCGGCCTCGGTGAACGCGACGCGAACGGTGACGCAATCGCGCCAACAGTGCTGGCACGCTTTCCCGGCTCAAAGCTTGATCGTCTTGAATGTCGTCATGCGTGGCTCGACCGCCCCTCGCTCGTGATGGTCGGCGAGCATGTCACGCTCGGCGGCGAGGCCGATGCCGAAACGGAACTCGATGTCAAAGAAGCGCGCGACAAGTCTGCGACGGGTAGCAAAGCAGGCACAGGCTTGGTTCACACTGCGCCGGGTCACGGCCATGACGACTTCGTTATCGGGAAGCGATACGGGCTGGAGATTTACTGTCCGGTGGATAACGCCGGAAGGTTTACCAATGAGGTCGAGCATTTCGCAGGCGAGCGCGTCTTTGAAGCCAATCCGAAGATAGTGGATTTCATGCGCGAGCAGGGCGTGCTGCTCTTCACGGAAGATTACGAGCATCGTTACCCGCATTGCTGGCGCTGCAAGAACCCCGTCATCTTTCGCGCCACGCCGCAGTGGTTCATCTCTATGGACTTGTCCGCTTCCTCTCCGCACGCCGTCGTCGAAAAGGATGAGGACGGGCGCGACCGTTCCAACTTTACAGACAACTTTGCGGAGAACGAAGAGGAAGCGTCCTCCGATTCCCTGCGCGCAGGCGCTTTGCGCGAAATTGAGAATGTAGAGTGGATTCCCGCGTGGGGCGTAGACAGAATGCGGAACATGTTCAAGGGTCGCCCCGATTGGTGCGTCTCGCGCCAGCGCGTGTGGGGCGTGCCTATTCCTGCGTTCTACTGTTCGGGCTGCAATGAGGCTGTCGCTGACCCGGCAGTGGTTAATCACGTCGCGGATATTTTCGAGCGCGAGACGGCTGACGCCTGGTACGCACGCGAGGCCGTCGACTTATTGCCCGAAGGATACAAGTGCCGGAAATGCGGTGGCGCAGAGTGGTCGAAGGAGACGGACATTCTGGACGTTTGGTTCGACAGCGGCTCGTCGTCCATCGCCGTGCTCAAACAGCGCGAGAATCTTAAGTGGCCTGCTGATGTTTACCTCGAAGGCGGCGACCAGTATCGCGGCTGGTTCAATTCATCCTTGATGGTGGGACTCGCCGCACACGACCACGCGCCATACAAAGCGGTCATCACGCACGGCTGGGTGATTAACGTGCAGGGCTTGAAGATGTCTAAGTCCGAGGGCACGGGCATCTCACCGAACGAGGTGGTGAAGGACTCCGGCGCGGAAATCCTGCGCCTCTGGGTAGCATCGTCAAACTATCAGGAGGACGTGCGCTGCTCTGACGAAATCCTGCAACGCGCCTCGGACGCTTATCGCAAGATGCGCAACACGGCGCGCTTCGCGCTGGGCAATCTCGATGGGTTTGATCCGGCGCGCCATAGCGTTCCCGAAAATGAGATGCTTGAGATAGACCGCTGGGCGCTGGCGAAACTCGATGAAGTGGCCGCGCAGGTTGGCGAGGCTTACAAGGCTTACGAGTTTCACACCGTCTACCACGCGCTCTACAACTTCTCGACCGTGACGCTCTCGGCGCGTTACTTCGACATCATCAAAGACAGGCTCTACACGGCTGCGCCGAGAAGTCAGGCGCGGCGGTCGGCGCAAACGGCGCTTTACAAAATCGCAGACGCGCTGGCGCGGATGCTTGCGCCGATACTCGTTTTCACGTCGGATGAAATCTGGGAGAACTTACCGCAGGCCAGCGGTGAGGCACGCGCCGCATCGGTTCACATCGCAGAGTTTCCGCAAGCGCGGGGTGAGCGTGACACCCAACTTCTTACAGATTGGGAACTGTTGTTCCAAGTCCGCGATGAGGTACTGGGCAAGCTCGAAGCGATGCGAACTTCAAAGCTTATCGGTAGTTCGCTTGAAGCGCGAGTAGTTGTTCACGCTCATGGAAAGCGCTATCAGCTTCTGCAACGATATTCAGATCAATTACGTTACCTCTTCATCGTATCGCAGGTGGAGCTTATTGACAGGGGTAAACAATTAGAAGAGCCTCAAGTCGAGCCTCTCAATGACCGATTCGTCGTGGAAGTTCATCGCGCCGAAGGCGAGAAGTGCGAGCGTTGCTGGAACTACTCAACGCGCGTCGGCGAATCGGCGCGTTACCCGACCGCCTGCGAGCGTTGCGTTGAAGCTCTCTCCGAGATTGAGCGGGGGGAAAAGGCGTGAGCGAGCGACGAATTGCATGGCGCATGGCTTACCTGTTCGGCGCGCTCGGCATCTTTCTTGTAGATCAGGCGTCGAAGGCTTGGGCTGTCAAGGCGCTTCGTGGCGGCGAATCCGTCACGCTCATCAGCGGCTTTCTCGATCTCGTTTACGCGGAGAATCCCGGCATCGCCTTCGGGCAGTTGCAGGAGGGCGGCTCTTTCGGGCGCTGGTTCTTCGTCGTGCTGGCGATAGCGGCTGCCGTCGCCGTCCTGATTTACTTCTTCCGCACCGTGCGCTCGGATGACCGTATGTTGGGCGCGTGCGCGCTCTTGCTCGCGGGCATCACCGGCAATTTAACCGACCGCGCGCGTCTCGGCCACGTGATAGATTTTATCCTGCTTCATTACAAATCTTATAGCTGGCCCGTCTTCAACGTCGCCGACATGAGCATCTGCGCGGGCGCGTTTCTTCTCGTTTACGATATGTTTATGACGGGCAGGAGCGAGCGACGAAAGAAAACGACTGAGGTCGCAAATGCCAAGTCGGAAGCCAGTACAAGCTGAGTCGAATCAAACGTTCCCCTTCTGACTCCTGAATTCTGCTGTTCATTATGTACCCTGAAATATTTCGCATCGGCAATTTCCCCATTAACACTTACGGCGTGCTGCTGGCGCTGGCGTTTCTCGCCGCGCTCCTGACTGCTGCAAAGCTCGCCGCGCGCGACGGATTGCCGCGTGAGAGAGTTTACGACCTCGGCTTGTGGATGCTGCTCGCGGCGATTGTCGGCTCAAAGGTGCTGATGCTTTTCACGGAGCCGGAGTATCGTGAAGACCCTGCGCGGCTCATCTCGCTCGATTTCCTGCGCTCGGGCGGCGTCTTTTACGGGGGCTTCATCACGGCGGTCGTCGCCGGATATTTTCTGATTCGTCGTTACAAGCTTCCGTGGTGGAAGACTGCGGACGCGTTCGCGCCGGGCATCGCACTTGGCAACGCCATCGGGCGGCAAGGCTGCTTTGCCGCCGGGTGCTGCTGGGGCAAGCCGACCACGATGCCGTGGGGCGTCGAATTCACGGAGGCAGGGCATCAGGTGACGGGCGTTCCGCTCGGCGTCCATCTTCACCCGACGCAGCTTTACGAATCTTTCGGGGCGCTGCTGGTCTTCTTCTTTCTCATCTGGCTGCACCGCCGCAAGCGTTTCAGCGGGCAGGTCATACTTTTTTACGCCGTGCTTTATGCCGTGATGCGCTTCACCATAGAGTTTTTCCGCGACGACCCGCGCGGCGACATCTTAGGACTAACGACGCTGACAGGTCTCTCGACCTCGCAGATGTTGAGCCTGATTGTCGGCATCGTCGGTCTCGTCTTTCTCATCCGACGCTGGCGGCGCGTAGATGAAAAGCCGGAGAAAGTCTCGCGAACAGCGGATGCGGCGCGAGCATGAGCCAGGTAACTCCACCGATGAGTACGGAAGCGGCGGAACAGGAAGCCTCAATTCTTACGTTCCTTGTCGCCGCAGAAGAGGCGGGCGCGCGTCTCGACGCCTATCTCGCCGCGCGCATTAATGATTGGAGTCGCGCCCGCATTCAACGATTGATCGAAGATGGCGACGTGCTGGTCGGTGGGCGCACCATTAAGCCTTCATACAAGCTGCGCGCCCTTGACGAGATTGAAGCTGAACTGACCCCGCCTGCCTCCGCTGACTTCACGCCTGAGAATATTCCCCTCGAAATCGTTTACGAAGACGACGATCTCGTCGTCGTCAACAAGCCTGCCGGGCTGGTCGTCCATCCGGCGGCGGGCATCTCATCGGGCACGCTCGCCAACGCGCTCGCCTACCGATTGCGGAATGCGGATTTGGGATTGCGGATTGATAAGACTGCTTCCAATCAGCAATCAGCAATCAGCAATCAGCAATACCCTCGTCCCGGCATAGTCCATCGCTTAGACCGCGATACGTCCGGCCTCATCGTGGTCGCCAAAACAGAAAGCTCGCATGAAAAACTGGCGGACCAGTTTCGCGCCCGCGAAGTTTTCAAGTCATACGTCGCGCTCGTTCATGGTCGCGTCGAACACGAAAGCGGGACGATTGACCAGCCGATTGCGCGCGACCCGCGCAATCGCACGCGCATGGCGGTCGTGCGTGGTGGCCGCCCGTCGCTTTCGCTCTACCGCGTGCGGCAACGCTATGAACGATTCACCCTGCTCGACGTGGAGATTAAGACGGGACGAACGCACCAGATCAGGGTTCATCTGCAATGGTTGAAGCACCCGGTCGTCGGCGATGCGGTCTATGGCGATGGACGCGACAAGACTGTTCAGGACGTTCAGGTGCGAGCGCGCATCAATGCTCTCAAACGCCAGTTCCTACATGCCGAACAGCTCGCCTTTCGTCATCCACGCACAGATGAGCTATTGCGCTTCACCTCAAAGCTTCCTGATGACCTGGCAAAACTTCTTGACGAATTAGAACGTCGCGGCTGAAGTAGCTCACAGAGCGCATAACCTTCCGCAAGCCTCGCAGAAAACTTCTAGCGTCAAACCTGCTTTGCTGATATAACCCTGCCCCTCGCGTGAAAGAGGAGGAGAACGAAATGCCTTTCAAAATATTTTCGGAAATTTCAAAGGTTGCTAAAGGCTTGAAAGCCCCGATTGAAGGCGTGGCATCGGAGGTCAGCGAGAAAGTTAAACTCATCTTTAGCGCCGGAGAGTCAGGCATTGTCGAAAGGGTGAACGACTTCACGCATGACGGCGAAGTCGAGGCGACCATTTACTCAACCTATGGCTACAGACAGGACGGTAAGTGGGTTATCCCCATGCGCGGGCGGGTTCACCAGAAGCGGCGGTTACCGGATGATTTGATCGCGGGAGCGGTGCAAAGGTTGATTCACTGCGAGCAGCCTGATATGAGTACCCTTATCTCACGTTCACATGAGTTCACGGATGACAGCCGGTCTGGACAGGCGGTCACAATCGAATTTGATTCCGACCCGAATAAAGAGAAATACGACTTCCCCAAAAGCGATTTCAACGGGCTGATTGAACGTGACATAGAATTATCCGAAGAGAAGGCGCGCGAGCTTTTAGACGCTCAAAGCTCAGCGCAATGGCTGACTTTCAAGGTCGTCTCGGAGGGTCATAACGGAAGAGGTGAAGTCAGATTAATTGAACCCGAAGGAGTGTCCGTCGTCTCTGATATTGACGACACCATCAAAGTGACGATGGTTCCCGGTGATAAAGACGAAGTGCTGAGGCGCACACTCTGCCGTGAGTTTGAGCCTGCTGGCGGCATGGCGAAAATGTACAAAGACAATTGGAGCGATGCCTCTTTTCATTATGTTTCCGGCGGCCCCTGGCAGTTGTACAGGCCGCTTCACGATTTCCTGACAAAGGGAGAAAACGGATTCCCCAAAGGCTCTTTCCATCTGACTTATCACCCGAAGAATTTTCTCGCAGAGGATACCAGGGAGATTCTGATAGACAGCATTGTCGGCTCGCTCGGCAACACTTTTAACCACAAGGTGAAAGAGATCAGAAAGCTGATGCAGAGATTTCCCGGTCGGAGTTTCGTTTTAGTCGGAGATTCCGGCGAAGTGGACCCGGAAGTTTACAGACAGATCAAAGATGAATTTGGCGGGCAGGTGAAAGAGATATGGATACGCGACGTGCTAAATGACGCTGAGGTCAATAAGCACCGGCTTCCTGTCGAAATTATCAAGACGATCAAGGTTGACCCGGTGATTTGTGCCACTATTCATCATTACCAGAAACTATCTACCAGATTTCAGGAAATCTATAACGTGCCATACGCCAGAAATACTGCTCCGCCCTGCGCCGCAGAGGATGGACAGGATTAGCAGGATTAGCAGGATTAGCAAGATTAGGAAGACAAGGCAGGCCAAGGCAGATTGCTGCTGCTGTTATCCCGTTAATCCTGTCTGGTTCTTCTTTGCTTCGATTCAGGATGAGCGCGCTGAAGCACGCTAGACAGACAGGAATGTCTGTCCTACAAGGGGATTGGCTCAAAGCGCCGCAGGAGTTCCTGAAAACGCTGATCGTCGCGCAAGGTATCGAACAGCGGCTCGACTCTGATGAGGACCAGACCCGGATGCCTGTTTTCGTAAGCCTTGTTCAGTTGTTCGATGGCTTGATCTTTTGCCCCCAGCCCTGTGTAGACGGTCGCTAAGTAGAGCGGCGAGACATAGCGGCGTTTTTGTAGCTCAATCATCTTGTCCAGCAGACTTTGAGCTTCGGCGCGTCTCCCCGAAGAGGCGTAAGCGTAAGCCAGCGCGGCTGCCGCTTCCAGGTCGTCTCCGTCCAATTCCTCCTTGCCCGTTGCCGCCTCGCCCGCAGATTTCATCACAGACTTAAACTCTGTGATGGCCGTGTCGTATGCCTTCTTTTGCAGGTAGGCCAAGCCGAGATAGTAGTGCGCGACGCCAAACTCCGAATTTATCTCAAGCGTTTTCCGGTATTGCTCAATCGCTTCGTCGTATTTGTGCGCGTAATAAAGGTAGAGGCCGGAGTTCGCGCTGATAATCGGCGAGAGCGGGTCTAAGGCTTGCGCCTGCTCAATCTCACGCCGCGCGAGGTCATACTTGCCCATTTGCGTTAAGTACGACGCGTACCATTGATGGGCGGTCGCGTATTTCGGATTAAGCTCAAGCGCGCGGCGAAAATCAGCTTCCGCGCCGCGCCAGTCCCAATCGTAGGCGAGTTTCACGAAGGCGCGCGAGGTGTAGCCTTCGGCTAAGTTCGGGTCAATTTCGAGAGAGCGCCCGGCGGCCTGTTTGGCCTGAGGCATAGCTTCGTTGGGCGCGACTGCGCCAACGTCGCAGAGCAGCGCGTAGGAATCCGCCAGGCCGGAATAGGCGAGCGCGTAATTCGGGTCTTTCTCCTCCGCCTCTTTGAAATACTTGATGCCGTTTCTGAGACTGGCTTCACCGCGCTTGTTCCAGAAATAGCGCCCTTTGAGGTAAAGCTGGTAAGCCTCCGTGTCGTTCGTATAACGCTTCGCCAGTCGCTCCTCGTCTTCGCCGGTCAATTTCACGCGGAGCTTCTCGAAAATCTTGCGGGAGATTTCCTCCTGCACCGTGAAGATGTCCGACATGCTGTTGTTGTATTCCGCGCCCCAGAGTTGCGACCCGTCGGCGACGTTGATTAGCTCGGTCTTGATGATTAACTTCTCGCCCACCTTGACGACCCTGCCCGTCAACACCGCGCCGACTCCAAGCCCGCGCCCGACTTCCTGCGGGTCAGTTTTCTGTCCCTTGTAACGGAAGACCGCGTTGCGCGACATGACCTTGAGCTTCGGCAACTGCGACAAATTGTTAATGATGCTTTCCGTGATGCCATCGGAGAGATACTCCGCGTTCGGATCATTGCTGTCGTTGACGAAAGGCAGGACCGCCACCGAATTGATCGCGGCGCTGCCGCCACCTCTGCTCAGGTAAACAATGCCTGCGACCACGAGGACGAGCGCGCCGACCACCAGCAGCGTCGCCGTCTTGTGCCGACCGACTCCGGTGACGATGTACTCGACGCTCGACATCGTCGGCGCTGGGCGTGCGTCTCCGGTGCGCGACGCACGGGATTCTCTTCCGGTCGCAACTGCCCCGCGCCTGTCATCACTGTTTTCATCTGCCTCACTTTCCGGCGTGACCGAGAGGTCTAAGGCATCCCTGTCTAGCTCGTCTCTCAGGTTCTCCAAATCCGTCTTGAGGTCTGTGATGGTCTGATACCGTTTCTCCTTATCCTTCGCCAGCGCCTTTTTGACGATGCGTTCCAGTTGATGCGGCAACCGCTGCGACTTACTCACCAGCGGCGGCGGCTCGTGGTCCAGAATAGAGACTTTGACGTGGCTGTCGGTTGGCCCCTCGAACGGTGCGCGCCGCGCGACCATCTCGTAAAGCACCACACCCAGACTGAAGATGTCTGTGCGCGCGTCCACCTCAAGCCCGCGCGTCTGCTCCGGCGACATGTAGCCGGTCGTGCCCATCACCGTGCCCGGCTCCGTGTTGTGGATGGGCATCGTGACGGCATCCGGGTCGTGGATTGACGAACGCTTTTCCGTGAGCTTGGCGAGGCCGAAGTCCAGGACTTTGACGAGGCGGTCGCGCCCGACGCGATCATGGCGGAGCATGATGTTCTCCGGCTTGATGTCGCGGTGAATGATGCCTTCGGCGTGCGCGGCTTCAAGCGCCCGCGCCACCTGAATGCTGACGCCCAGCACGTCGTCAATCTTCAACTCGTTGCGCCAGAGATAATCTCTCAGCGTCTCGCCGTTGATGAACTCTGTGGCGATAAACTGAACCGGGTCTTCCTGTCCAATCTCGAAGATGGTCAGAATGTTCGGATGATTGAGCTTGAGGATGGCGCTGGCTTCCTTCTTAAAGCGCAGCAGATTGTTTTCGTCTTTGACGACGTGAGGAGGCAGAATCTTGAGAGCAACCTTGCGCCCGTGTCTGGTGTCTTTGGCCAGATAAACTTCGCCCATCCCGCCCGTGCCGAGCTTTTCGATAATACGGTAATGCGAGATTATCTCCGGGAACACGGACGCTCCTTAATCAGGATTCCCGACGCTGTCAGCGGACAAGTCAGGAGCAATTGAAGAGAACGGTTTTCAGCACCGAACACGAGCGCAGAATAAAAGCCGCCGAACCGGAAAGACGAGCCGCCGGACGCGCATTGTATCATCACTCGAAAAGAACTCGCCAAAGAGACCCGCAGGCGCGAACCAGACATGCGCTTTTCCGCCCGATTGCTGTACTATTACCTCTTCGCTATTTCTGAAGAGGGCAACTGCATTTCGATTGCCCGGCATCCAAACCGCGAGCATCTGGTCGAGTTAGACGGTAAGCTTCGGTTTTCACTCTATATTTAAGTTCGATAAGTTATGAGACCTATTATCAATCGTTTCCTCTTTATCGCGGCGCTCATGCTTGGTGGCTTCTTTGGCGGCTTCTTGGGGTCGCAGCCTGCTGTCCTTTCTCAGCAAAAGCCGCAACCGACGCAGACGCCCGACCCTCAGGATCAAGGTGATGTTGAGCGCATCAGAATCAACGAGGTGCGGCTGCCGGTCACGGTTCTGGATAAAAAGAAGCAGCCTGTTTCCGATCTGACCAGGGAAGACTTTCTCATCTATGAAGACAATCAGCTACAAGCGATCAGAGGCTTCTCCACTTTCACGGTCGAGAAAGACAGCCAGCCCATCTACGTCGCCGTGCTGATGGATACTTCCGGCTCGGTGGCGGGCAAGCTCAAGTTTGAGCAGGAGTTGGCCAAGAATTTTATTTACACGGTGACGCGCCTCAGAAAAGACCGTGTGGCGTTTGCGACTTTCGATCACGAGATTAAGCTCAGGCAGGATTTCACAGACAAGCTGGATTTGCTCGACAAGGCCGTTGACAGCGTGAAGAAGCCGGGAAACCGCACGCTCTTTTACGACGCCGTCTGGCAGTTCTGCGATGAGAAGATGCGAAGCGTTCCCGGTCGCCGTGTCCTCGTCGTCATCACGGACGGCGACGATAATAATTACAGCCGCGCTACCTTGAACGACGCCATTGACATCGCCCAGCGCACGGAGACAACCGTCTTCGCCATTTCCACGAAAGCGGGATTGTCCGGCTCAGTTCCGGGTGTCGAGGCCGGAATGGTTTCCAGCGAGCCTGACCGCAATCTTCAGAAGCTCTGTGAAGAAACCGGCGGCTCGGCCTTTTTCACCGGCGACATTCTTGAGCTTGAGCGCGCTTTCACCAGAATCTCGAAAGAACTGCGCGCGACTTACCTTCTTACTTATAAGCCGATGAATGATAAGTACGATGGAAGCAAACGCAAAATCGAAGTCAAGCTCGCTAACAATCGCAACGGATTGAAAGTGAAAACCAGGAAGGAATATAAGGCGATCTCGGATAGCCTTAGAAAGTAAGATGCGTGAATCGTAAATCGTAAATAGACGAACGTTTTTCCATTTACGATTTACGAGTTTTCGATTTACTAAAAAGATGTTTTACCAACGTCACATAACGCGCGTTCTTGCATTCACGCTCACCGCTTCGCTGGTGTTGAGCGGGATGCTCTCTGCGGGAGCGAGCGCGCAGCAACAACCGCAGCAAGAGCCGACTACGCCGCAGGGCACGAGCCGCCCGCGTCGCAGCGGAGACCCGCAAACGACTCCAACCCCGAAGCCTTCATCGAAAGAAGACGATGAAGTGACGCTTCAGGATGATGAAGTGGTGCGCGTCGAGACGGACTTAACCAACATTCTCTTCACGGCGGTTGATAAGCAGAAGCGCTTTGTCACCACACTCAAGCAGGAAGACATACGCGTGACGGAGGACGGCCAGCCGCAGGAGATTTTCACCTTCGCGCGCCAGACCGATCTCCCGCTCTCGCTCGCCATCCTGATTGACACAAGTATCTCCGAAGAGAGAACGCTTCCGGCTGAAAAGGCCGCCGCCGGTTCTTTCGTTGATTCGGTCTTGCGGCCTGACAAGGACGAAATGGCCGTCATCTCTTTCACGGGCGACTCCACACTTGAGCAGGGCTTGACGGGCAATGCCGCGCGTGTGCGGCGTGCGCTTGACCGCGTGGAGTTCGTCGCGCCTTCCGGCTACGTCAGCGGCGTCGGGACGGTCGGCACGCCCCCCGCCTCCGGTCAGAATCAAATCACGGCAGGCTCGACCGCCATCTGGGATGCCGTCTGGGTCACAGCGGACGAGGTTCTCTCTCAAACTTCCGATAAGACGCGACGTGCCATCATCCTGCTGACCGACGGCCATGACACCAGCAGCCAGCAGAAGATGGACGCGGCGATTGACCGCGCGCTGAAAGTTGACGCGGTGGTTTATTCCATCGGCATCGGCGACGAGTATTACGGCGGAGTCAACAAGGCTACGTTGCGGAAGATTTCCGAGCGCACGGGCGGACGCGCATTCTTCCCCGAAGATGAATCCGAATTGCGCGCCGCCTTCGCGCAGATTCAACTGGAGCTGCGCTCACAATATCTGGTCGCCTACTCACCAACCAACCGGAACAAGGACGGGTCGTTCCGCCGCGTTCAGATAGAAATCATCAACCCCGAGCTACGCAGGCAAAACCTGCGCATGACCTATCGTCAGGGCTACTTCGCCAGAGGCAACGCTAAAGGGTAAAAGCAGTAGTCGGTGGTCAGTTAAACAAAGGCAGTAGAGACGCTTCATGTCTTTACTGCCTTTTGACTTCACCGGCCACTATTATGTCAATCCACCCAATGATAGGTGTTCGCCGGGCCGACGTTGCCCACGCCCATGTTGCACGCTTGACCGGCGCTACAGCCCTTGACCCATTTCCCGTTTGCGCCCGAGGTGTAACTGACGCCGTCGGTTAACGGTTTCATCCGCTCGCGGCTGTTATTGTTTTGAGAATAAGCAAGGGATGCTACCAAGCAAACCAGTAGCAGCAGGGAGAATAAAATGAGGCTTCGGCGTTTCATATGGGACTCCTTTAGACTTAAGGTTGAAATAACAGAGCGAGGAACGAGCGGCACGTAGCAAACGCTCTTACCTGTGAGTGACTTCTCCCAGAGGAAACGTAACGCAGCCGGGATGATTTTTTCAGCCCTCTTCTCCTTTATTCTTCTTTCTCGTGACAATCTCTTTTCCGCTTTGTTATACTCCGACGTGGCGCTTGTACCTGCCCCTTTAGTTGAGCGCCAACTGTAGAGTGATAATTGAGATATTGTTCATAGCCTTAATGTTCCGATCAGTTTTGGACACCCTCACGAAGTGCTCCCACGCCATTTAGTGATGCCCAGACACTGAGGTTATTCGGCCTGAGGTAGTGGTGTTGGCCCCGATGTCAAAAATGAAACCCGACCAGATGCGCCCCCTCGTGCTTGCCGTCAACGACGAGCCGAAGGTGCTTGAGTTGTTGACTGTCCTGCTCGAACACGAGGGCTACAGGGTGGTGACGGCCAGTAACGGCCAGCGCGCGCTCGAACTCGCCTTCTCTCTCGAACCGGATATCGTCGTCAGCGATGTGGTCATGCCGGAGATGGACGGGCTTCAATTCTGCCGCCTGCTCAAGCAAGACCCGCGCACGGCTGGCATTCCCGTGCTGCTGGCAAGCGCCGTTCGCACAGGTAAGCGCAACAGCCTGTCGGCTCTGACGGCGGGCGCGGATGATTATCTTGAAATGCCTTTCCGCCGCCAGGAGCTTCTGGTCAAGGTCGCGCGGCTGACGGAGCGCCACCGCGTCGAGCGTCATTACCGCGAGATCGTCGAACAGGCCGCCGACATCATCTACACGCGCGACATGGAAGGCCGCATCACGAGTATCAACGAAGCGGGGGCGCGGTTTTTCGGTCGCCCCGTTTCCGAACTGGTGGGCGCACTCCTCAGCGACCTGATAGGCGAAGAGGCCGCAACCTTTGACATCAACGCGACGGAAGTGAGTGCGTCGGGTGAAATCTTCCGCTCAGTGCATTGCGTCGCCAACGCGCAAGGCGTTCCTCATTACCTCGAAGGCATCAGCACAATAATCAGCGATGCGGAAGGCACGCCTGTGGGGATGCGCGGAGTGGTGCGCGACATAACGGAACGCGTCCACGCCGAACAGGCCATGCGCGAGAGCGAAGAACGCTACCGCTCGCTTGTGGAGCAATCGGCGGACGGAATCATTCTCATTGACCCTGAGACGAAACGGATTCTGGAAGCGAACCCGTCCTATCAAAGACTGCTCGGCTACAGCACCAGCGAACTCACCGGGTTAACGCTCTCCGAGATTACAAGAGCGGCTCAGGAGAACGTTGATTCCAGTATTCAGTTGGTTCTGTCCAAAGGCCATCACTTTATCGGCGAGCGGCAACATCGTCGCAAAGACGCCTCGCTGGTCAACGTCGAGGTCAGCGCCAACCTGATCTCTTACAGCGGAAAGAAAGTTGTCTGCGCGGTCGTGCGCGACATCACCGACCGCAAGCAGGCGGAGCAGGCCATGCGCCAGAGTGAGGAGCGCTACCGCGAGCTTCTTGAAAACGCCAACGACCTCATCTACACGCACGACCTTCAGGGCAATTTCACTTCATTGAACAAGGCTGGCGAGAGAATCACGGGCTACACGCGCGAAGAAGCCACGCGGATGAACATCGCTCAGGTGGTTGTTCCCGAACAGTTGGAGAAAGCGCGCGAGATGATTGCGCGCAAACAAACGGACGATGTTTCGACCGTCTACGAGTTGGATATTATCTCGAAAGATGGGTGGCGTGTGCCGCTCGAAGTCAGCACGCGCCTGATCTACCAGAATGGTGTGCCCGTCGGCGTGCAGGGTATCGCGCGCGACGTGACCGAGCGCAAGCGCGTCGAGGCAGAATTGCAGTCATCGGAAGCCGAGTTGCGCGCTCTTTTCGCGGCCATGCCCGACGCCATCATGGTGCTCGACGCGGAAGGGCGCTACCTGAAAATCGCGCCGACGAATTCCGACCTGTTGTATAAACCTGAATCCGAGCTGGTGGGTAAAACCCTGCACGAAGTCTTCCCGCGCGCTCAGGCCACGCTCTTTCTCAACTACATTCGTCGCGCGTTGGAGACCCGCCAGCCCATCAATGTTGATTACGGCCTGACTATTAACGAAGTGGAAGTCTGGTTTGAAGGAACTGTGTCGCCGCTGCCGGGAGACTCCGTCATCTGGGCTGCGCGCGACATCACGGAACGCAAACGCACGCAGGAAGCTCTGGGTCAACAGGTTGAGCGCGAGGCCGTCATCAATCGCATCTCGCGCGCCGTGCGTCGCTCGCTTGATACAACGGTCGTCTTTCACACAGCCGTTCAGGAACTCGGCTCTTATCTTGGCGTTGATCGTTGCTCGCTCTTTATGAAAGACGAGCAGGCGGGGCGAGTGCGAATGGTGGCCGAGTATCACGCTCCCGGTGTGCGCCCGGCAGAACGCGATTTTCCGATGTCGCAGGTCAGGAATCTGATAGACAGCGTCGAGCGGCAGGGCGTGCTGGTTTTCAACGACGTGGCGAATGATGATTGGGTCAAACAGCTCTATCAGGAAGTCCTGCAACCGGCGGGCGTACGCTCGATCATGTACGTGGCCATCAAGACCGGCGCTGAGATGCGCGCAGCCTTCGCATTTTCGACCACGCGCAGTCTTCGGCACTGGCGCAGCGAAGACATTGCCTTAGCCCGCGCGGTGGCCGATCAAACGGGTCTGGCGATTCGACAGGCCGAGCTTTTCCAAAAAGCCGAAGCGACCTCGGCGCGCGAGGCTCTCATCAATCGTTTGAGTCTGGCCATTCGCGCTTCGCTCAGTCTGCCCGAAGTTTTAAGCACGGCGACGCGCGAGCTTGGACGCGCGCTCAACGCTTCGCGCGCCCATCTCTACATGTACGATCAGCAGCAACCCGTTGTCCACGCCGAACATGAATACGTCGCGCCGAACTCTTCGAGCATCAAGTCTCTTGAGATGAGCTTTGACGAGCCGATTGCCCAGCGCATCCTGCGTTCGCCCGGACCCATCGTGATCGCAGACGCGCTTGACTACACGGACGGGCCGACAGAATTCAACGCGCAAATCCGCACGCACGCCGTCGAGGTTAATCTACGCTCGCAGATCATTTGTCCCTTAATCGTCAACGGGCGCTTTCGCGCTGCGCTCTGCATACACCAGACAGATCGCGTGCGGCGTTGGACTGAAGACGAAGTGGCGCTTGTCGAAGCGGTCGCCGCGCAGCTTGCGACGGGAATAGCGCAGGCCGAACTGTTCGAGATGACGGGACGCGCCAAGAAAGAATGGGAGACTACCTTTAACGCCATGTCGGACGGCATCTTCATCTTCGATAACGAAGGCCATCTGATTCGCGTCAACCGTGCGGGAGCAGCGATGGAAGACACGTGGCCGCACCTCATGCTGGGCAGACGTTGCTGCGACATCCTGAGAACCAGCGAAGGCAACACATGCCTCGTCGAGACGACGCTTGAGGAAGGCCGGAGCGTGACGATAGAAATCGTGCCCGAACGCTTCAACCGCCCGCTGCTGGTGACAGCCGAGCCGATTATCGAAAGGGGCAGCAAGACGATTGGCGCGGTCTGCACGGCGCGCGATCTTTCCGAATTGCGGAAGGCAGAGGCCAAGGCGCGCGAGCATCAAACGCTCTTGATGAACATTCTGGAGAGCGCGCGCGAATCCATTTATGCCGTTGACACGGAAGGCCGCTTCCAGTGGTGCAACCGCGCGACGCTTGAGGCGACCGGATACAAGTCCGAAAATTTAATCGGCCATTCGTTCCTCGACATCACTTTCGAGGCCGACCGCGAGATTAGCGACGAACACTTCAGGCAAACGCTGGAAGGCAGGCCTCAAACCTACGAGGCTCGCTTCTTTTCATACGACGGCAACCTCCGTTACGCGCTCTTCGACACCGCGCCACTGGTCGTTGACGGTTACACGACGGGCGTGCTCGGCATCGCGCGCGACATCACGGAACAGAAGCAGGAGCGCCAACGCGCCGCGCAGGCAGATAAGCTGCGGGCGCTCGGCCAGCTTGCCTCCGGTGTTGCTCACGACTTCAACAATGCGCTGACGGCCATCCTCGGTCGCGCTCAGTTAATGCGCCGACAGGTTCAGGACGATTCACTCGTGCATAATCTGGACGTGATTCAAACCGCTGCCGAAGATGCCGCCGCCACCGTGCGCCGCATCCAGACTTTCGCCCGTCAATCTCCGGCCAAAGAGTTTGAGTTGCTCGATGTCAGCAGCCTGCTGCGCGATGCCATTGAAATCACACGCACGCGCTGGGAAAACGAAGCACGCGTGCGCGGGCTGCGCTACGAAGTAGAGCTTCAAGCCGACTGTCCCTACTACGTGCTGGGAAGCGCCTCGGAGTTGCGCGAAGTCTTCGTCAATTTGATCGTCAACGCGGTTGATGCCATGCCGCTGGGTGGCCGCCTCAATATCAATTGCGAGCGCACGGGCGACCGCCTGAACTTGCAGTTTGCGGATACTGGCATCGGCATGCCGGAGGACGTGAGAGAGAGAATCTTCGAGCCTTTCTACACGACGAAGGGAGCGCACGGCACGGGGCTGGGGCTGGCCGTGAGCTACGGCATCATCGAGCGCCACGAAGGGCGCATCAGTGTGGAATCCGAGGTGGAACGCGGGGCGGTCTTCACAGTCGAACTGCCTGCGGCGGATGCTGCCGTCGCGCTCGAAACGGAGCCTTCGCTCCTGATGGAAGCGGCTTCGTTGAACGTGCTGGTGGTTGACGATGAAGAGTTCGTCCGCGAGACGCTGGCCGACATGCTCCTGATGCTCGGTCACAGGGTGACGGCGGTTGAAGGCGGGCGCGAGGCTCTCTCGGCGCTGGTCGCAGGACACTTCGATCTGGTCTTTACAGACTTAAGCATGCCTGTGATGGACGGGTGGGAAGTGGCGCGCGAGATTCGCCGCCGCTTCGGGCATGAGATGAATATCATCCTCGTCACCGGACACGGCGCGGGCACTCCTATCGCTCCCAATGATAAGCACCTCGTCAACGGCATCATCGGCAAGCCCTTCGACTTCGATCAGGTCACCGAGATAATCGCGCAGGCAACGCAAAATGCAGTGATAAGTGATAGGTGATAGGTGATAAGAAAAATCATGTTCTTACCTATCACCCATCACCTATCGCCTATCACTTTTCTCCCCGCTCCTTCTCCACCTGACTTTCCAGTTCGACGACGAGTTGGCGGATGCCGGGTTGATCCATCGGCTCAAGCAGGCGCAGTGCTTCATCGAGGATGCGGCGCTGGTGTTCGGGCCAGTTGGGGCGGCCCGCGACGCTGCCCAGTTCGCCCCGGTAGTAGCCGCAGCGCGGCGGTTTGACGAGCGTGACGACATCCTTTTCGACTCCCAGCATCATCGTCGGGAGGCCTTCCGCTTCGAGGCCACGCGCGACCAGAGCGATTGATTGATGGCACAGACGCGAGGCCGGAACGAGCAGGGCAGCCTGAACTTCGTAACGCTTCACGCGCTCAAGTAAGCTCGGCAACAACTCTTCAACCAGCCTGGCGGCGTCGGGAATGTGGCCGCAGAAACTCCACCACACCGGATTGAGCCGCCCGATGATGCCGTTGCCTTCAAATTCCGCGAGCCGGTCAATCGGCACTTGCGCGTTTCTGTCCTGCATGACCGCCGCCGTATCCCAGCCGCGCGCACAATAGAGCAAATCCTCTGCTTCAACCTCTCGTGGAATCTCACGCAGGTCTATGTCACCGCCGACCATGTTCGTGTCGTAAGACTCCGTGCCGTTGATGTATGCGCCCGCCGACGAGATGAGCGCGAGATTCATCATCGGCAAAGCGCGTCTGGCCGGAGTAAACGGCGCGCGCTTATTCTCGACAAACGGGTAATCGCTTCCGACTTCGCTGCGGGGCGAGCCGCGCGTGCGACCCTGCTGCCAGTGTCCGTATCGCCTACGCCAATCGTCAATCCTCTCGATTATCTCCATCAAAAGATTCCCTTCTTGAATGCAATGCAGAGATTAATACAAGCTCTTAGCTCCGTTAGGAGCGGCTGAAAATAGTCCTACAGGACAAATATATCTGGCAGAAAATTTACGCTAAACGCTGACCTCTGCGTGCTACCAGCAATAAAGCAATTGCGGCGGCGATGATCGCCACACCAAGCGCTGTTACCGAATAACCATGCAGGCTGTCGAAGCTCAGGCGCAACGGATCGCCAACCGCCACATCGTCAATCGGTCGTCCCATCGCGGCGCGCAAAGCGAGCATCCGCGCGGCAATTATCCACTGCCCGACGCCCGTTGCAATCGCTATAACCGAAAGCGAAATGATTTCCAGGAGAAAAGCGCGGCGCTTCACATCTTGACGGAAGAGAAACGCGCTCGCCAACAGCAAGAGTGCGATGACGAATCCGCCCGTGTTCAAAACGGAGAGCGTGCGCGTCACTATCGCGCCTGCCGCTTCGTTTGCGTAAACGACGTTGCGCGCACGAAGCACGCCAAAGGCGCTCGGCGCAACCGCCGCGCTGAAGAAGACCGCACCGCCCAACCACAGCGCGATGAGCAGCAACCGGACATCCCTGACAAGCGCGACCATCGGCCCGCTGCGCGCGACTGTTTCTGCGCGCCGTGCTGTCGTAATTCCAGCCCGGCTTTCTTCAAGCTCGACGCTCATCAATCAAACTCCATCACTTCCGGCAGCAGCCGGATAACGGGCAATGTCATCTCCGGCTGCACTAGTTCGCGCGGGTCGGGCACAGTCAAAAGCCATGCGAGCGCGTGGTCAAGCTGCGCTTGATAATCTTCGAGGTCCAGCGACATGAAATTCTTGACGCCGAGCCGCGCAAACTTCTCTTTCGCCATCTGGTACATCCGCCGCGCTGCGCCGGGTCGCCCGATTTCCAGATGATGAAACGCCACCGCCGATTGAATCATCGCCTGAAGGAAAAGCTTTTCGTCTTGCCCGACCTCGCCCATCCAGCGATCTTCCCAGGCGTCGTGCGCCGCGTGAAACTCGCCCTCGTTGAAGAGATCAATCCCCGCGATGTACTCGATGGGATAAGCCACGACGTGCATCTCCGTGTACGCCGGGCGGCTGGCTTCGCTCTCCATGCTTGCGCTCATCATCATTTCGTCTTTCAATCCGCCCAGTCACGCTTGAGCAGCAATTCCTCAATCCGGTAGGCGTGCAGCATGTCGTGCAGCGCGACGTGGCGAAACATGATAAGAACGGAGTAGTGATCGTACTCCTCGTGGTCTGCTTCACGCAGCCAATCATCTTCCGATAAATCCTTCAACTCCTCGACCAGCCGCGCGCGGTCAAGCGTGAAGCGTTCCAGAGCTTCGTTTAAGTCAAGCTTGAGGAGCGAGCCTTCCTCCATCGCTTCGTCCGGTTTGTATGCCACAATCGCCGGACGCGATTCATTCAGCATCAACTCAAGCCGCGAGAAGAAGAGCGGATGCACTTCCGCCAGATGACAGGCGTGCTCGTGCGCTGACCACTTGCCGGGTTGCGGGCGACGCTTCACCACAGCCTCCGGGACTTCTCGCGCCAGCGGGACGATGATCGACGGAGCATTTCCCAGCGCCGTGATTACAGCTTCAGGTTTGTTTATCATCATCAAGAGCAAGGATGAGGGATGAGGGATGAGGGATGAAAGAATAACTATTCAACCTGCATCATCACGATTTCATCCCTCATCCCTCATCCTTCATCCCTTTAATATCGCGGTACGGCGCGGTCAACCTCGCAAGACCAGCGATCAATCCCGCCCTCAAGGTTGCTGAGATTCTTGAATCCCTGGCGTGCGAGATATGAGCAGACCTGCGCGCTACGAATTCCGTGATGACACATCACGACTGCCTCCGCTTCAGGGTCGAGCGACGCGCCCCACTCGTTGAACTGGCTGAGCGGCCACAGGCGCGCGCCTTCAACGTGCGCGAGTTCGTACTCCTCCGGCTCGCGCACGTCTATGAGCAACACCTGTTCCCCACGCTCGCGTCGCTCCTGAAGCTCCGCCGGAGTGATAGTCCCGTAGCTCACTTCGGATACCGATTACCTTTCCCGTTGTACTCAGAAAAATTAACAGCGTCCTCAAGAGAAAGCAAATAAGAGCAGTGATAAGTGATGGGTGATGAGTGAGAGGAAAGAACTAAGAGCGTTTCTCTTATCACCTATCACCCATCACTTATCACTGCTCTTTATCCCTTGATGCAGGCGCGCACTGATGATTTTGGCGGCGGTTGCGCCTGCGCCGGTTGCACCGCTGATGGTCGGGGCAAGCGGATTGGAAACGTCGCCCACCGCGAAGACGTTGCCCACGCTCGTTTCCTGTTCTCCCGTGACGACGATGTAGCCGCGCTCGTCCACGTGAAGTTGCTCGCGGAACAATTCCGTGTTCGGCTCAACGCCGATGCGAACCAGCACCCCCTGCACGGCCATCTGGAAAGGTTTGAGCGCGCCGCCTCGCATAATCTCCACGCCCTCGACTTCCTGTTCGCCAATGATGCGGCGCAGCTCGGAATTCGTAAACACGGTGATGCAATGCTCACCGCGCAGGCGCTCGACAAACTCCGGTCGCGCGCGGAGTTTTTCACCATGATGCACAATCGTCACCGTCGGGCAGATTTCTGCAAGGAGCAGCGCGTTCTCGGCGGCGGCGTCGCCGCCACCCACCACGCACACATCTTTTCCGGCAAACGCATCGCGGTCGCGCACTCCGGATTCCATCACGCCGCGCCCCTTTAATTCCGTCTCGCCGGGAACATTAAGCCGCCTGCGCCGGACACCCGTCGCGATAATAAGGCTGATGGCCTGTAGCTCTTCGCCGCTTCTGAGCGCGATACGTCTGGCGCGCAAATCAACGCTCTCAATTTCGGCCTCCGTCCAGAGATCGAAATCTGCATCTGTGACCCGCTCCGCAAACAGATCGCGCAACTCGCGCCCGTTCTCGGCGCGCACGCCCGGATAATTTTCAATCCGGTTATAGACCGACAGAAGCTGCCCGCCAACTTCCCCGTTTTGTTCCAGCACAAGCGTATCCAGCCCCATCTCGTCGCACCACAAAGCGGCGGACAATCCGGCTGGCCCTGCGCCAATGATGATAACGTCGTGCATAAAAGCAGTGGTCAGTGATAGGTGATGGGTGATGGGTGATAGGTGATAGGTGATAAGAGAAACGCTCTTAGTTCTTTCCTCTCACCTATCACCCATTACTTATCACCTTTCTAGCAATTATCTCCGCTGTGCGCCGCTGGTGGCCGCCTTCGGTCGGCGTGCCCTCGTAGTCGTGTAGAACTTCCCAGCCGTGAAACTCTGCGCGCAGTTCGCCCGGTTCAAGCAGAAACTCGGGATTCATCTGCTTAATGTCGGGCGATTCGTCCACCATGTGAATCGCTGCGATGACGATGCCGCCCCGTCGAGCGCCTGCGCGAATCTGTGGAAAGAGGTCGCGCTGAAGATAATAAAAGACGCCGATTAAATCATAAGCCTCAGCTTCAATCCCAAAGCTCCCACACTCAAGATCAATCACGCGCCAGTCAACTTCAACGCCGCGCTCGCGCCCTGCCTTCTTAGCCAGCTCAATCCCGACGCGCGAAGCATCAACTGCCGTCACCTGCCAGCCGCGCTCGGCCAGAAAAATCGCGTGGCGTCCCATCCCGCAGGCCAGATCAAGAGCGCGTCCCGGCTTCAATTCAGAAGCCGTGCGCACGAGAAGCGGCATCGGCTCAGCAATGATGTTCTCGCCGCGACTGTAGCGCTCATTCCAATCAGCCACCTTGAGCCGCTCCGACGCTTGTCACGTCCGCTTCATTCAAAGTAGCTCGCAGTTCTTCCGCGACCCGTTCAGGATGAAGCGTTGAAGCGCAGAGCCGCCCCGCCTGATCCAGAAACTTGACCGCCGAAGTCATCTCGCTTCTATCCAACGCCCAGTGCCCCTGTGTGTCTCCTCCATTTGCCTTGCGTTGCTCAAGCTCGTCGAGCCGAATGATGAGCGCGTTGAAATCGTGTCGCTCGACGGGCGGGCGCACCATCGTTTCGGCCCAGGAGTAATAAGGGTAATCAATGCGATAGCTCCACCCGTTCATCATCGGCAGCGCGATGAGAAAAAGTCGCCCGCGCGCGTTTTTTGAGATAGCCGTAAACGGCGCGTTGTGGCGGGTCGGGCTGAAGCCACGCGAGCCATAGAGACCGGGCGCGAGAGTAACGAGCGAGAGACCAGTGTTGGCGTCTTCTTCGACGTGAGATTCCCCGCGCGTAAAACTATCGAGCGCCGTTTCGATGCGTTGCCAGACATCGCGCCACAGAAACTCGTAATCATCCGTGCGCGCGATAACGCGTTCGACTTCCGGCATGATGAGTTCATAAGAGCGCGCTTCGTCTACCGTCGCTCCACCCGACAGATGACGCGCCAAAGGCGAGCCAGCGTCTTCACCGGGAACGGCTGCGTCTGAACCTTGAATGACAATGCTCGCGCGCACGCCGTCCTTGCTTGAATACTCCGAGAAATCTCCGGCTTCGGCGGCAGCAATCAGTTTCTCGCGTAACTCAAGCGCACGCTCGCCGGTCATGACCGTCCAGACCGAAAGCATACCGTCCGTGTCGAAATGGTTGTTGGTGACAAGCTCTAGGCCCTCGGTCAAACGCTCGCGCTCCGGCGAGCCAACGAGGTTCAGGGCAATCTCCGTCGAAGTGTCAGCTTTGACGGACGCGGGCGTGTGGTTGCCCTCCCAGTGTGAAAAATGGACGCTGTTTGAGACAGTGCCATCAATGGAGAGCTTACGAACATCGTCAAGCCCTGCGTGGTAATACTCGAATCTCATGTTGAATCACCTCGATGCGCTCTTCACAGGTGTCCCGCTTGTTCAGGCTATGCAGGGAAGTTTAGCGCATCTGCCGTTGAAGAGAAACCGTGCTTCGTCTGCGCCAGCGTGAGCGTCCGCGAGGTTTGACTGTCAGAAATCCGGGATGTATCCTCCGAGCCGCAATCAGCATTCATCACTAGAGGAGACTTATTCGACAAGCCATGCAAGAGATTACCGCAACTGAATTGAAGCAGAAGCTGGACGATGGCGAAGACGTTCAGATCATAGACGTGCGCGAGCCGAACGAGTATGAGATTGCGCGCATTCCGAATTCCACGCACATCCCGCTCGGACAGGTCTTGAATCGCATGTCCGAGATTGATCCGGCGCGCGAGACGGTCGTGCATTGCAAGATGGGCGGGCGCAGCGCGAAAGCGATTGAAGCCCTGACGCGCGCGGGCTTTTCCGGCAAGCTGGCGAACCTGAAAGGCGGCATCACCGCATGGTCGAACGAGGTTGACCCGAGCGTGCCGAAATATTGATACTAGCAAGAGAGATTCGGCGCACAAGTAGAGTTGACCGAGTGTGCGTTTAGCGTCTTGAAAGAGGAAGCAAAATGAGTGAAGACGAACGTCAACGCCAAATGGATTTCATCCTTAACAATTTGGCACAGATATCTGCAAAAGTGGATGCACTCTCTGATGCTCAACTGAAGTCAGACCAAGTGCAGCGCGCCGATGCTGTCAGGATTGGTCGGCTCGAAGAAGCATTTGTCACCCTGGCGCAATTATCAGGGCGAGTCATGGAGCGATTAGATGAGCACGACGCGCGTATCACTAGTGTTGAAAACGCGGTTGTGATGTTGACCCGTCTTGTGGAACAGAGAAACGGCGGCGCTTGATCTCTCCATTCGTTCGTAGGTTCATGGTCAGGAAATCATGCGGTCATTTTTCTTTCTCATCATTTCATAGTGCCTTCCTCTTTTATTGCTTTACATCTACTCCTTCAAAAAACTTCGTCCGACTGCAAGCCGCGCGCGTCTAACAGAACAGCAAGGGGTCGTCCGGGTGAGTTAATACAAAGCTGGCGATTGTGGCGCACGTGTGTGCGCGCAACGTGCGGGGTAGTGTTCTCTTTCCTTCAGTCCTTCGGCGACAACTGATGAACGGCGAGCGGCGCCAGGCACGTCGCCGCTCAACCAATATTTTTGTAGTCATGGAGGAACGGGAAAGATGAGAAAGTTAATTATCCGCAGCACGCTGTTATCAATCATGCTGCTCGCAAGTTTAGGCATCACGGCGCAGGCTCAAGGCGGAAACCCGCCGGGCCATATTGATCCGCAGGAGCGCAGGGAACTTCGCGCTGATCGCAGAGAAATCAGGGGCGATACACGGGAGATACGCGATGACAGGCAGGAGGTTCGCGGCGACACGCGCGATTTGAGAGCCGACGTGCGTGATTATCGTAGGGACAGGCGCGATGGCGCATCACCGGCTGAATTGCGTGCAGACCGTCGTGAGATTAGAGGGGATCATCGAGAGTTGCGCGGGGATCATCGTGAGATTCGTCTCGATCGACGCGACCGTCGCGCTGATGCCCGTGATTATCGGCGTGACCGCCGCAACGCCCGCAGAGATTAACGCGGACTTTTTCGACGGTCATTGCCGGAAATGAGGGCAGGCATCGAAGGGCTTGCCTGCCCTCATCTTTTTCTTTGCCTGAAGGATTTAACTAACGGAGTAGGTAGTCTTCTCTTTGCCTAGAAAATCACGGCCTGTTTTTTTCTTCACCAGCCCGGCTCTCTCCAATTCAAAATAAGCGCGCTGAATCTCGCCTTTATCAATTGAGAGTTGTTGTGCCAGCGCCGCTGGCGAAGGTAAGGCTTCGCCCGATGCCACCTGTTTGTTTTTGATGTGCGCTTCAATTTGCTCGCGCACCTGGGCATAGACGGGACCCTTCAATGTGCGGTCGCCGATTTCGATGTCCATCTTTTCGCTCATCTCGTGACGTTTACTTGTTGATTCCTTCCAACTCGACGAAGCGGCTGAGACGTGTGATGACCATGCCTTCCGAGACGTTCGTGCGACACGAGAGCGCAGGCTTATCGTCGCCTTCGGTCTGCCCCTCGCAGTGATACCAGATTTGGCAGTTTGTGCAGTCGCCGTTCCAGCAAAAATCCCCGTAAGAGATCGTGCGCATCGAAAGATACTGGAAACATCTGAGCAGCCGATTGTTTTCCGGGACTTCGACGCGATGGCCGATGATTTCGATTGAAATCAGTCTCTCGTAAGGGTCCAGAAGGTCGCTGTCCATCATGCGGGCAATTCGGCTCCAACCTTTGAGACGCTCTGTAAAGCGTGGGGAGTATAACACGAAGGGATGAGGGCGGAGGGATGAGGGATGAAAATAAGAGTGCTTAACTTGAGTCATTCCTCCTTTCATCCCTCAGCCCTCCGCCCTCATCCCTGCTTTTCACCCTGCCTTGTCGCTGCTAAACTATCGGGTCGGAGGAGAACAAGCTGTGGCAACTGTTATTTACACGAAGCCGGGGTGTCCCTACTGCCAGCAGGCGCGCGATTATTACAACTCGCAGGGCATCCCGTTTACGGATTACGACGCGCAGAACGACCCCGCACGGCGTAAGGAGATGTTCGCTTTTTCGGATAATGATCCGACCGTGCCGTGTATTGTCGAAGACGGTGAATATATAGGATCGGGCTGGGGGCAGCCTCCGCGTGGTTGAACGGTTGAGTAACCCGTTGGGCCGTGCGCTCACGAACAAATTCCTCGATTCATGCGTATATCAATTTCCTGAAGGCAAAAAGAACATGCGGGTTTTCCGGTCTAGAGGTTTCCGGCCTTGCCTTTGACGAAGGCTAAGCCTGAACCACCACTTTCAATCTTTCACCAGAGAAGGCAAAAATATGAAAAACCCCTTAAAAGTTTTCGCTCTCTACCTGCTGGCGGCTGCGACGCTCGTTTCCCCTTTAGGGGCGGTCGCCGTCGCCCAAAATAAACTGGTCAACCCTCCACCACCACCTATGGCAAAAAAGATTCCCAAGACAACTGAAATTCATGGCGTCTCGCTCATCGATAACTACTTCTGGCTGCGCGAAAAGACGAACCCGGAAGTCACAGCCTATCTCGAAGCCGAGAATGCTTACACAGAGTCCGTGATGAAGCCGACCGAAGCCATGCAGGCCGCGCTCTACAAAGAGATGGTCGGCCACATCAAGGAAACAGACGTGAACGTTCCCTATCGTCAGGACGGTTATTTCTATTACTCGCGCACCGTGCAGGGAATGCAGTACCCGATCTATGCGCGTAAGCCCAAGACTGTTGAAGCCAAAGAAGAGATTACGCTCGACATGAACGAGATAGCGAAGGGCTTGAAATTTCTCGGCCTCGGCGCATACGCCGTCAGCGATGATGGAAACTATCTGGCCTATTCGACCGACACGTCCGGCTACCGCCAGTACACGCTCCAGATTAAAGACCTCAGGACGGGGCAGCTTCTTCCCGAAAAAATCGAAAGAGTCGGCTCGGTCATGTGGGCAAACGACAACAAGACCATCTTCTATTCGACCGAAGATGCCACGACGAAACGCTCCGACAAGTTCTTCCGCCACGTTATCGGGACAGACAAGACCGATCTCGTTTACGAAGACAAGGACGAACTGTTCGACGTTTACGGCGGACGCACACGCGACAAGGCGATGATTTTTATCGTCTCGGCGAGCAAGACCTCGACCGAGTATCAATACATCCCGGCGGATAAGCCGATGGAAGCGCCGAAAGTAATTCTCCCGCGCGAGGCCGACCATGAATATTCGGCTGACCATCGCAATGGTCTCTTCTACATCCGCACGAATCAGGGCGCGAAGAATTTTCGTCTCGTCACTGCACCCGTCTCAGACCCGCAGAAGAAGAATTGGAAAGAGATCATCGCGCATCGTCCTGCGATCAAGCTTGACGACATAGACCTCTTCGCCAACTATCTGGTCGTCTCCGAACTCGAAGGCGGACTGCAACACATTCGGATTGTCGATCTGAAAACGAACAAGGCGCATCGCGTGGAGTTTCCCGAACCCGTCTATACGGCGTTCGTCAGCACCAACCGCGAATTTAATACGAAGACCCTGCGCTTCGGCTACCAATCGTTGGTCACGCCGAATTCCGTCTTCGACTACGACATGGACACGAAGGCGCGCACCCTTCTCAAGCAGACGGAAGTTCCCGGCGGCTTCGACAAGGCGAACTACCAATCGGAGCGCATCTTTGCGACCGCTTCCGACGGGACGAAGATTCCCATCTCGATTGTCTACAAGAGGGGCACCAGGCTTGATGGCAAGAATCCGCTCTTGCTTTACGGCTACGGCTCCTACGGCGCATCCATGACGCCGAACTTCTCTTCAAACCGCCTGAGCCTGTTAGACAGGGGCGTGATCTACGCCATCGCGCACATCCGCGGCGGCGGCGAGCTTGGCGAAGAGTGGCGCGAGGCCGGACGCATGATGATGAAGAAAAACACCTTCACGGACTTCATCGCCTCCGCCGATCATCTCGTCAAGCAGAAGTACACTTCGTCAGATCGGCTCATCATCCAGGGCGGGAGCGCGGGCGGGCTTCTCGTCGGCGCGGTCGTCAACATGCGCCCGGATTTGTTCAAAGCCGTCATCGCCGAGGTTCCGTTCGTTGATGTCATCAACACGATGCTTGACGCTTCCTTGCCTTTGACGACGAGCGAGTATATCGAGTGGGGCAATCCGAATGAGAAGGCCGCGTTCGATTACATCAAGACCTACTCGCCTTACGACAACATCAAGGCGCAGAATTATCCGACGATGCTCATTAAGGTCTCTTTGAACGACAGCCAGGTTCCTTACTGGGAAGGCGCGAAGTTTGCCGCCAAGCTGCGCGCAATGAAGACGGACAACAACCTGTTGCTGCTCAAGACCAACATGGGCGCGGGACACGGCGGCTCCTCTGGGCGCTACGACTATCTTAAAGAAGTCGCGTTCAATTATGCGTTCATGCTCAACCAGTTTGGATTAACAAACTAAAGTGTCAGGAGTCCCGTCAGGGACGATTGACAATAGCGAGAGCGATTTATCGCCGGGAATAGAGCCGGGAAATAAAACGTGAGTCCCGTAGGGACGACCGAAGGAGAGTGAGCCTCTCATCAGTCGTCCCTACGGGACTCGCTTTCAATGTTTGTCTTATAACCCGGCAATAAATTATTGGGCTAGATTCATCCGCCCCTGACGGGGCTTAACGCTTGTGAGTGGCCGTCATTATTCACTCCTCACAAATCTTTAACAGTTGCGGTAATGTGCAGTTCGGAGTTAAATATAGCCCTCCATGATTGGCGCAACACTGGACAATTACCGCATCCTCGAAAAGCTCGGTGCGGGCGGGCAGGGAGAAGTCTACAAAGCCGTTGACACGAAACTCGGTCGCACCGTCGTCATCAAAGTTCTCCCCCCTGAACTGACCGTCAAGGAAGCGAATCTCAAACGCTTCGAGCGCGAAGCGCGCCTCGCTTCATCCTTAGACCATCCGAACATCTGCACCATCTTCGATCTCGGCGAAGCGGGCAACGTCCATTACATCGCCATGCAGCACATCGAAGGGCGCAATGTGCGGCAACTCGTCAATGGTCGCCCGCTCGAATTGAAAAGCGCTCTCTCCATCGCCATTCAGGTCGCGGACGCGCTCGCCACCGCGCACTCGAAAGGCGTCATTCACCGTGACATCAAAGCGGGCAACGTGATGGTGAATGATGCGGGACAGGCGAAAGTTCTGGATTTCGGTCTCGCCAAGTTGCTCGATGAAGAGGCGGCGCGCACCGGAGGCATTCATCATACGGAGTTGACAGAGGTCGGCGTCCCCTACGGAACGGCGACCTACGCTGCGCCGGAGCAGGCGCGCGGCGACCGTGTGGACAAACGCGCAGACATCTTTTCGACCGGCGTTTTGCTCTACGAAATGCTGACGGGCATCTGGCCTTTTCAAGGCAAGACGAGCGTAGATGTGCGCCACGCCGTCATCCATGCTCAACCAACGCCGCTCGCAGAGATGCGGCGCGATGCCGTCCCGCCGCGCCTGCAACAGATTCTGGATCGCGCGATGCAGAAGGAGCCGGGTGATCGTTATCAGAAGATGGAAGATTTCCGCGACGAGTTGAAAAGCGTGCAGCGCGAAGTCTCGGCCAGAAGCGGCGCGCAGTATGTCGAGGAAGACCAGACGGTCGCGCCGCGCCACCAACCCGGCACGGGCGGCGCGTTCTCCAAGTTCAAGCATTGGTTTCGGACAATCACCAACACGGAAGTTCCGATGCCGCCGACGACCTCTCCCATCTCGCCCGCAGGTCAGACCTCGCCGGACTCTCACGAAACGCCGATGACGAGTCTCGGCGATCAGGAGAAAAAGAGCGTCGCCATTCTGCCATTCAAAAATCTAAGCAACGATGCGGGTTCGAGTTTCTACGAATTCTCGCTCGCCGATGCCGTGATTACCGAACTCGCGCAACTGAAATCGCTGGTGGTGCGCCCCTCCTCCGTCATCGTCAAATATCAGGGAACTGAGCGCGACCCGCGCGATGCCGGGCGCGAGTTGAATGTCAGCGCCGTGCTGGCTGCCGGATTCCTGCGCGCGGGCGACCGCATTCGCGTCACCGCGCAACTGCTCGACGTGAGTACGGGCGACATGCTCTGGAGCGACCGGATAGACGCGGACTCAGCCGACATCATCACCGTTCAGGACACCATCGCTCATCGCATCGTCGAAGGCTTGCGTCTTGAGTTGAGCCAGGATGAGCAGAAAGACCTGGTGCGGCCTGCCACTGCCAACGCGGAAGCCTACGACGAATACCTGCGCGGGCGCGACCGGATGGGACGCTTCATCTATCACACGCTCGCCCGTGAAGACGTTGACGCGGCCATCGAACATTTCAAGCGCGCCGCCGGGCTTGATCCCAATTTCGTGCTCGCCCACAGCGCGCTCGGCGGCTGCTACGCCAATCTCGTTCGCAAAGGTTTTGGCGACGTGGAAGATTACCACCACGCCGAAGAAGCGTTTGAGAAGGCGCTCGCGCTCGATCCGAAGAATTTCGAGGCGCGCATGCACATGGTCTTCATACATCTTTCGCGCGGCGAGAAACGTCAGGCGCGCGAGCTTCTTTCCAGCCTGCGCCGCGAGATGCCCAACGATGTCGGCGTGCATTTCGTCTCCGGCATCCTGCGCCGCCTCGATGGAGATTATGAAAGGGCTTTGCGTAGCTTCGACCGGATGGTCAAGTTGAATCCGGCAGAGCGCGTCGTCGTCAGCTACAACCGGGCGCGGATTTTCATGTATCAGCGACGCTTCACGGATGCGCTGCTCGAACTGGATCAAGGCGCGGCGATGGAGCCTGACCATCCTTTAATCAAGACTTTTCGCGGGCGCGTGCTTTATTATCGTGGCGAAGTCGAAGCGGCAGCTCACCTGCTCGAAGAAGTGCTTGAAAAGAATCCGCGCCTTGACGGCGTTCGTCCCATCTACGCCATTTGCCTGAGCGCGTTGGGAAGGCACGCGGAAGCGCAGGCGCAGTTGACCGAACAGGTCAAGGACGTGGCGGCAGCCGACCACGACATCGCTTACTGGACGGCTTCGGTTTATGCGCTCGAAAATGAGCGCGACCTGGCGTTTGAATGGCTAGAGCGTGCGATCAGCTTGGGCAACGAGAACAAGCTGTGGTTTGAGTCAGACCCCAACTGGGAGAAGTTGCGCGACGACCCGCGCTTTGACGAGTTGATGCGAAAGATTGAGCGCTCGCGTCCTCCACAGAGAGGCTGAAACAGAAGATGAAGACTTTTGTAGTCGGAGATGTTCACGGACGCCGCGCGCAGCTTGCTGCTCTGCTCGAAGCCCTGCCGCGCGACGGAGACTCCGACACGCTCGTCTTCCTCGGAGATTTGATTGATCGCGGGCCGGATGCTCCCGGCGTCGTCGCGGATGTCACGAAGTTGCAGCGCGAAAACCCGGAACGCGTCGTCGTCCTTCGCGGTAATCACGAGCAGATGATGCTCGACTTCATAGACGAAGACTCGCGCCTCTGGCTCTCGCCCGTCACCGGCGGCGAGCAAACGTTTCAGCAGTACACCTCAAGCCATCTTCGCGTCGACACGGACGAAGACTTTGAGGACGCGCGACGCCGAATCGAAGAGAGCGTCCCCCTTGAGCATCTGGAATTTTTCCGGCAGATGCCTATCTATCACGAAGACGATTATGCTCTCTACGTCCACGCCGGGCTGGAGCAGGGCAAACACCCGCGCGAAACGGACACGCATCTCCTGCTGTGGACGCGCGACGCCGACTTTTATAAAAAGTATCGCGGCAAGCCGTGCGTCTTCGGCCACACGCCGACCGCGTTTCTGCCATTGCTCGGACGCCTCGGGCGTCACGGCATCTACATCTCGCACAGCGCCATCGGCATTGATACGGGCTACAACTACAACTCGCCCCTGACCTGTCTCTCGCTTCCAGACTTCACACTCTATCAGGCTTTCGCCGACGGCCATCTCGCTACACACCACATCACGTCCTTCATCCCCGAAGAACTGCGCGCGATGCAGAAGGCGGCTGGCAGCGCATGAACTCTGTAACGTTAAAGCTCGCATGACCGTCAACCCTGGCATAAGGCCATGTTAATCTAACGAATTGATAGCCGTATCAATCCCGACATTAGCTGTCTTTCTCTTCACTATAGTTGTGATAAATTGTCTATATGAGTAAGCACGGCAAACTGTTGCTGCAAGTCTTACAAGGACGATCTGATGCTAACATTCCATTTGACGATTTGCGCCAGCTATTGACTCGTCTTGGTTTTGAAGAGCGCATCCGAGGCAGCCATCATATGTTCAGAAAAGGGGGAGTTGAGGAGAAAATCAACTTGTAGCGGGATGGTGGGAAAGCCAAAGGTTATCAAGTCCGGCAAGTCAGAAATATTTTGCTAAAGTATAAGTTGGGAGGCGAACAGTGATGCATAAATACGAAATAATTATTTATTGGAGCCGCGAGGATCAAGTATTCGTGGCCGAAGTGCCGGAATTACCGGGTTGTATGGCACATGGGATTACTCAGCAGGAAGCTTTAGCGAATGCCAACGAGGCCATTCAACTTTGGATAGATATAGCCCAAGAATTTGGTGACCCTATCCCAGTCCCCAAAGAGCAGCGATTAATATTTGCTTGATGTACCAAACGGCGATCCCTGACAAGCCATTAGTGACGACGAAGAAAGGAATCTAATAGAGCATGAAACTCATGGGGATTGCGTTCCTCTTATTGATGGTAGTGGCAGGTTACGCAGTCGCGCCCGTGAGCGCACAGGATTTAAGCCCCTTCTTCAAGGACACCAAGGGGGCGTTCGTCCTTTACGACCAGAAGAATGATCGTTATACCCGCTACGACGAAGCGCGTTGCCGCGAGAGATTCAGCCCGAAGTCAACCTTCAAGATTCCGAATTCGTTAATCGGTCTGGAAACCGGCGTCATCCGCGACGCCGAGTTTGTTATTCCGTGGAATCGCCAGAAATACCCGCCGCAGGACAACTGGGATCAGTATCCGTTCAAGCATTGGGGGCAAGACCACACGCTGCGCTCTGCGATTAAATACTCAGTCGTCTGGTACTACCGCGAGCTTGCCCTGCGCGTCGGCCAGCAGAGAATGCAAAAACTTGTGGCGGCGTTTGATTACGGCAACAAGGACATCTCCGGCGGCATTGATAACTTCTGGCTTAACGGCGGATTGAAAATATCAGCCGACGAGCAGGTGGAGTTTTTGAAAAAGTTTTACGCCGGACGATTGCCCGTTTCCAAACGCTCGATTGAGATCGTCAAAGACATTCTCGTGCTGGAGAAGACGCCCGAATACACATTGAGCGCCAAGACCGGAGGCGGGTCTATTGCGGAAGGAACATACATCGGCTGGTTCGTCGGTTACCTTGAAACCAAAGGCAACGTTTATTTCTTCGCCACCAACATCGAAGGAAAGAGCTACCCGGAAATCCGCGAGAAGCGAATCGATGTCACCAGGCGCATCCTTGCCGAGTTGGGTCTGTTGCCGAAATGAGCAAACGGTAGACAGGATTTACAGGAGGAAGAGAAGAAGCATCAAGCTTCCCAGTCCAGCCTTGTCTTCCTAATCCTGTTAATCCTGTCTACTTCTTCTGATGATTTATTTTGAGGAAACTAAATGACCAAGCTCAGTGTGAATCTCAATAAGATTGCGCTTCTTAGAAACTCACGCGCTATCGGCATTCCGAGCGTCGCCCGCGCGGCGCGAATTTGTATCAAGGCGGGCGCGCAAGGTTTAACCCTTCACCCGCGCCCGGACGAGCGCCATGCCAGGTCTTCGGATGTTTACGAACTGGCGGAGCTTCTCGTGGAGACGCCCGCTGTTGAATTCAATATCGAGGGCAACCCGTTTCCGCAATTCATGGAGATGGTTCGTCGGGTGAAGCCGACGCAGTGTACTTTAGTGCCGGACAGCCCCGAAGCGCTCACCTCGGATCATGGATGGAATCTGGACGAAGACGACGAGCGTCTGAAACCCATCATCGAAGAACTAAAGAGCCTGGGAATCAGGGTCAGTTTGTTCATGGACGCCGATAGTCGGCATATAGAGAAGGCTCAGCAGATTGGCGCAGATCGAATAGAGCTATACACAGAACCTTATGCGGCGGCTTACGGCGGCGATGAGGAAGAAGCGGTGTTCGAGCAATTCAAACTCGCGGCGGGAAGAGCGCACGAAGTTGGTCTCGGCGTCAACGCCGGGCACGATCTCAATCTGGATAATCTCGGCAAGTTCTGCTCAATCCCTAACGTGCTGGAAGTCTCAATCGGTCATGCGCTCATCTCGGATGCGCTTGAACTGGGGCTGTTCGACGCGGTCGGGGCATACCTGAAAATCCTGTGGGAATGTAATGAGCGTCACAGGGGATAGGAGATAATCGCTTCATGAAGAGAACCAGCCTTATCATTATCGCGGTCGTAGCTCTCAAGCTGATCTCGTCCGATGACCTTCATGCACAGGCAGCCCACACCTCTTCAACAGCAAATCAGGAAAGGAGCGCCAGCGCGCCGAAGCAGCGACGCGTGAAAGGCCAAACGTTAACGTCGGACGTGCTGCCGCCAATCAGAATCAAGTTTGATAAGGCTTTCAAGTACGTCGGCAGCCAGAGCTTTGTTCTCTACAACAGCGCACAGGTCGAGCAGTTCTTTTTCGTCGCTGCCGAGAGGGGGCGCATCAAGCGCACGTTCATGGTGCAGTTCGAGGGCTACCTGCCGGACAACACGCACACCTACAACTACAATCTCAGCAACACGGTCAAGCTCGGCGAGCTTGATTTCATGTACGACACTTCGGTGGTCAACGTCCCGGCGTTTAGAAAGCAGTATCCGGATTCAGACGCCGGACGCGCCGCAGCCTTTCTCGAAGGCAAAGGCTACCAACTGGCAGGCGAAGATATTGTTTACCAACGCTTTGTCCGGCTCGTCGACGAAGCGCGGCGCAACGAACTGCTCATCATCTACTACGAGAACCTGACTAGTACGGGTTTGACTGCCGCAGACCTGTCCGAGAAGGGACGCGCCGCCGGGCAAAGAGATAAATTGTTTCAGGAAGTGATGAAGCGTGCTCTGAAAAGTTTTACGGTCTCAAAATGATGAGCAGCGTTTGAGAGGCCGCTTCACAGGCTATTACCTGCAAAGATGCTGGCGGGCGCACTGCTCATCAAAGCCGCGTAAATGCTAGAATAGGTTTCAAGTTCTAATCCAATAAAATTTCACATGGAGACAATCATTATGCTTAAAGAAGGTGATGCTGCGCCGGATTTTGAGACGCGCGACGAGAAGGGCAACACGGTGAAACTTTCTGACTTTCGCGGCCAGAAGGTGGCGCTTTATTTCTACCCGAAAGACGACACTCCCGGCTGCACCAAAGAAGCCTGCTCTTTCCGCGACAACTACTCGACGGTCGAGGAAAACGGCATCAAAGTGCTTGGCGTCTCGCTCGACGACGAGGCGTCGCACCAGGCTTTTATTTCTAAATTCGATCTGCCCTTCACGCTCTTGAGCGACACGGATCATTCGGTCTCGGACGCTTACGGCGTTTATGGCGAGCAGACGTGGGGCGATAAAAAGTTTATGGGCGTGGCGCGCAAGACCTTTTTGATTGACGAAGAGGGCAAGATCAAAAAGGTGTTCGATAAAGTAAACGTCGAAGCTCACGCCGACGAAGTTGTGGAAGCCTTCCGCTAATTCGTTCTTATCCCCGAAGGGGATACACATAATAGCCGGGGGCAAGCGATAGCGCCGCCCCCGGTTCGATGTGATAAATAGTTCCGACCCTGAAGGGGTCAGAGAAAATCAGGCGTAGGAGACTGACATGAACGCTGGCCATCCTTCTCTTCTCATGACCATACTACTTTGCTTCTCTATGCTCTTCAGCGGGTTTTCCTTCGCGCTCGCTCAGGGAAACGTGGGTGCTGCCCTGGACAATTTATCCGCCGGAAAAATAATCAACAATTTTCGCACCGCGACCCTCTACGTGAACGACGCTGACAAGGTGATCGGCGGGCGCTTCGTTCATACACGCACGGGCTTTGTGCTGGACTACCTGCAAATCCAATCAGTTCCGCAGGGCTTCGTCTGGGTCAATTCCTATCCGACCTCGGACATGGGCGAGCCGCACACGCAGGAGCATCTGCTGCTTGGCAAGGGAAACGTCGGGCGCACTGTAGCCAGCCTCGAAAACATGTCGCTCGCCGCTTCGACGGCCTTCACCGAACAGTGGCGCACCTCCTATCAGTTTCACACCGCCGCCGGAGCAGACGCTTTCTATCAACTGTTCGAGCGCAAAGTGGATGCGTTGCTTCATCCTGATTACACGGATGAAGAGATTCGTCGTGAGGTACGCAACTTCGGCGTGACGGAGAACCCTGCGGACAAGACGCTCAGGCTCGAAGAAAAGGGCACGGTCTATAACGAGATGGTCAGTTCCTTTGATCGCCCGGCGAACCGTCTCTACCGCGCGCTGGATCAGGCGCTTTACGGCCAGTCGCATCCTCTCTCTTTCTCTTCGGGCGGATTGCCCGCGTCGATTCGTGAGATGAAGGCCGAGGACATACGCAAGTTTCACCGGGATAATTATCGTCTCGGCAACATGGGCATGATCGGCTCTTTCCCGAAGGAGATGCCGCTCAATGATGCGCTCGGGAAACTGGACGCGATTCTGAATCGTCTTGAGCCGAAAGCGGGAGAGACGAAGTTTATGACGGAAGCCGAGCTGCCCGCGCCGCAGATGGCCGCACCCGGCAAGATTCAGATTGTTGATTACCCGCACAAGAACGACCAGCAGCCCGGCTCAATCATCTTCGTCTGGCCTGCGACGTTGAAACTGGACACGCGCGCGAGTGTGCTGCTCGAACTCTTTCTCGAAAACTTAGCGGGCGACGCGACCACGAATCTCTACAAACGCTTCGTTGATACGAAGACGCGCGAGATTGAGACGGGCGCAAAGAGCGTCTTCGGCTACATGAACGATGATCCGGGGCAGCCCGTGTACATCGGCCTTAACGACGTTGCGCCCGCGAACATGACCGAAGAAAAGATTGCGCTCGTCAGACAAAAAGTGACGGAAGAACTGGCGCATGTGGCCGCGTGGAAAGATGGTTCACCGGAACTGGCGGAGTTTAACGCGCGTCTCAAAAATCGCGTCATCCAGAGCCGACGCAGCCTGAGCAAGTTTGTCAACTCGCCTCCGGGTTTTGGTTTTCGCGGCACGAGCGCAGCATGGATTTCCCATATCTATCGCCTCAGTAAATCAAACGACTTTCGCAAGTCGCTGACGATGAAAACCGAGCTTGATTTCGTGGAGAAACTGCTCGCGGCCAACCAGAATTTCTGGCGCGACTATCTCGCCAAGTGGAAGCTGACCAACACGACACCTTACGCCGGGGCCGCGCGTCCCTCGCCAGGGTTAGTGAAAAAGGAGGAGCAGGACAGGCAGGAGCGCGTCGCCGCAGAGATTGGGCGCTTGAAGACGAAGTACAAGGTGACGGACGAGCAGGAAGCGATTCGCCGCTACAAAGCTGAGTACGACGCGGAGACCGTCGAGCTTGAAAAGCTGGCGAAGCAGACGGGCGGCACACGCTTTGTCGAATCGCCGCCGCTGTCGCTCGACGATCAGCTCGACTACAAAGTTCAGACACTGGCGGGCGGCGTGCCAATGGTCGCCTCGACTTTCGACAATATGACGAGCGCGACCACCGGCCTCGCGCTGCGTCTCGACGGCGTGCCCGACAGCGAGCTTGTCTATCTTTCGATTCTTCCGGCGCTGCTCACGCGCGTCGGCGTCATCAAAGATGGAAAGCCTGTCTCCTTTGAAGAGATGAGCGAGATGCTCCGGCAGGAAATCCTGAGCCTCAACGCTTACTTCAGCACAAACTTTGCGACCGACCGCGCCGAACTCATCGTGCGCGGCGCGGGCAACAACGCAGCGGAATCACAAAAGTCCATCGAATGGATGAAGCTTGTCTTGCTCAATCCTGACTGGCGTCCCGAAAATCTCGCACGCATCCGCGACGTGGTGGATCAAACACTCAGCAATCTCAGAAACAGGATGCAGGGGTCGGAGGAATCATGGGTCAACAATCCGGCTGACGCTTACTGGCGACAGGACAACCCGCTGCTCTTAACCACCGCATCTTTCCTGACGCAAACGCACAACGCGCACCGCCTGCGCTGGATGCTCAAGGATGCCGGAACGACTGAGACACGCGAAGCCATCAACACCTTCCTGATTAAGCTTGCGGACGCAGGCGCGAAAGGCAACCGCGCGGAACTCAAAGCCCTGCTTGCTGCGATGCAGGGAAACAAGGAGTCGGCTGGAGAGAAACTGACGCCGGGCCTGAAGCCTTATCAAGACGATTTCGCACGACTGCCGGAAGCCGCGAAGGCTCTGGCGACGGAAGCGGCCAAAGACCTGGACCAGATTCTCGCGGACGTGCCCGATTCGTCGCTCGTCTCGGACTGGTCTTATCTTTCAAACCAGATTCGGCAAGACTTGCTCGTCTCGCCGGAAAAGACGCTTGCAGATTTGAACCAGCTTCGCCAGCGGCTTTTGAAGACGGGTAACGCGCGGATGTTTATGACCGCCTCGCGCGCCACACAGCAAAAGCTGGAAGAAGGTGTGCGTAGTCTGCTCGCGAGTCTACAACCCGCGAAAGCAGAGACAGTCAAACGCTCCGGTATGAAGCTCGTTGACGCGCGCCTAAAGGACCGCGCAACGGATGCCACGTCGCCCATCTTCGTCGGCCTCGTCAATCCCAATTCGCAGAGCGGAGTCTTTCTCAATTCCGCTCCGCTCGCGAGTTTCAAAGACACGGATACCGAGAAGCTCTTGCAGTATCTGGCCTCGCGTCTCTACGCGGGCGGCGGAGCGCACGGCATCTTTATCAAGACGTGGGGCGCAGGGTTAGCTTACAGCAACGGCTTTCGCGGCTCGCCTTCACAGGGGCGCATCGGCTACTACGCCGAGCGCACGCCGGAGTTGCCGCAAACGCTGCGCTTCGTCATCGAAGAATTGAAGAAAGCCCCGCACGATCCCGCGCTTGTCGAGTATGCCATCGCGCAGGCGTTTCTGGGCTTTCGTTCGGCTTCGGAGTATGAGGTGCGCGGCGAAGCGATGGCGGCGGACCTTGCCGACGGGATGACGCCCGAAGTGGTCGCGCGCTTCCGCAAGGCCATTCTCGAACTGCGCCGCAGGCCGAATCTGGCCGATGAGCTTTACAAGCGGATGGAGCCAACCTACGCAAGAGTCCTGCCGGGCTACGGCGTCAAGGCTAAAGATGTCACGGGCGGCATCTTCTTCGTCATCGGCCCGGAGAAACAGTTCGGGTTATATGAAGATTACCTGAAGACGGTCGAAGGCGCGGACACTCACGTCTTCAGACTTTATCCGCGCGATTTCTGGCTTACATTGAGAGCGTCCAGCTAGGTTTGAATGCCGGGAAAGTAGATTCTGAAACGCAGAGGACGCGGAGGGTCGCAGAGGAAGACAAGGGAAGATAAGATAAGACAAGAAAGCCCACAGCCCATGAAATGGGCGGCAGAGTAAAGCCCCGCGCGAAGCCGCAGGCGAGCGTGGGGCTTTACTCTGCCGCCGTCTTCGACGGCTTAAACCTAAGGTAGAGCGCGTCAGGTAAGTTTCAGATTTGAAATCTGCTCTTTCAGCCTCTCCGCGTCCTCTGCGTTGAAATATCCTCTTATGCCCGCCGTTCGAGAATGAGTTGCGCGATGGCGCGCAAGGTAGGCGTCGGCCTTTCGATTTCATCGAGGGCGGAGCACGCTTCCGTGTAGGCAGCACGAGCGCGTTCGCGTGTGGCGTCGAGTCCGTAGAGCGCAGGATAAGTGGCTTTGCGCGAGCGCGCGTCTTTGCCGGGTGTCTTGCCCAAATCCTCTGCGGTCGCCGTCACGTCTAACAGATCATCCGTAATCTGAAACAGTAGTCCGAGCGCTGCGCTGTAGCGCCCGACACTCTCAAGCTCTGCACGGCTTGCGCCCGCGATGATTGCGCCTGAGCGCGCTGCCGCAGTAATCAGCGCACCGGTCTTGAGACGATGGATGCGTTCAAGCTCCGTGCCTGAGACCTCGCGCGATTCGGCACTGATGTCGTGTGCCTGTCCCGCAACCATCCCGGCAGGTGTCGCGGACGCCCGCGCCACTTCACTCACAAGCCGCACGCGCACGGCGGGCGATAATCTTTCATCTTCCGCGATTGTCTGAAAAGCCAGCGTTTGAAGCGCGTCGCCCGCGAGGATCGCCGTCGCTTCACCAAAGCGAACATGGCAGGTCGGACGCCCGCGCCTGAGATCGTCGTCGTCCATTGACGGTAAATCATCGTGAATCAGCGAATAGGTGTGAATCATCTCCAGCGCGCAGGCCGTGTCTAGCAAATCATCTACCTTAGCGCCAAACTCCTGCCCTGTTGCCAGCACGAGCAGCGGACGAAAACGCTTGCCGCCCGCAAACAGACTCCAGCGAATCGCGCCGTGAACGCTCTCCGGCCCGATTGTTTCTTCGGGAATGAGAAGGTTTAGCCGCGCGTCAACCAACACACGGTATCGCGCTAACGCCGAGCGCACTTCGCTTTCATCCATCAATGAAGAGATTTCAGAAAACGCTTTCATCATCTCCCGCCTCTTCCGTACCATTCGTGCGCGTGAAATCACTTGTGGCCTCTTCATCAAACGCGCTCAGCACGGGACGACCTTCGCCGTCCCGCAACAGAACTTCGATGCGGCGCTCGGCCTGATTCAATCTCTCCTGGCACTCGCGCGACAAACGCACGCCATCTTCAAACAGTTTCAGGCTCTCTTCGAGCGGCAAATCGCCGCGCTCCAACTCGCGCACGACCTTTTCCAGCGCCGCAAGCTGCATCTCGAAAGTCTTGCCCCGGACTTCACTCTTTTTCATTTTGATATGGACGCGTGAGAGCCGCTAACAAAACCGAGAAAGAATAGACAGGATTAACAGGATGAACAGGATAAGAGAAGAAGCATCAAGCTGTTTTAACTTATCTGCTTTTCTTAATCTTGCTACTCCTGTTAATCCGGTCTATTTCTTTTCTCTTGTAGTTTTGTCATGCACTCTAAAGCTATCGTCCTGTCTTTCTCCCTCCCGGTAAAATCCCCGGCAATCTCCGGTCAATCTCCCTGCGTATTTCATTCTCGACATCCCCGCCGATGGCCGGGAGGTAGCCTGCGATGTCGTCAACGATGCGCTTGGCGAGCGCTTCATCTTTGACCGCCACGACCTTCCAGCGTTTTTCAGGAGTGCGCTGCATCGTCAACTCTAACTTGCGCTCGCCCGACTTGTCCGTTACAACCGCCGTGTCCCCTTCTTGCTTGATGTCTACAATGTAAGGCATAAACAGCGCCATCAGGAAAAAGGGCTTGCCCTCCGCACGGGTCGTCTTTTCCCTGACACGTTTCATCACTTCGTTACGCAAATTCTCCGTGACATTCGGAATCAGCGTTGGCACGAGCCGTTCGATCTGTCGGCGCATCGCCGGAGTCAGCGCATTTCCCAATCGCCCCGTCGCTTCGTCTATCACCTGCGGCGCAAAACTCCCGATCACGGCCCCCGTGTCAACCACTTTATCGAACGCCGCCGCGTCGTTGCGCTGCGCCGCGTCAACGAGCAGCGCGAGCGAATAACCCGGTCTGGTTTTGTAATACTGCCAGAAGATGAAGCCGCCGATGATGACGAGCAGCAGGATTGCGCCGACCACGTAAGGCCATTTTCTTCTCTTCCTCTTCGTGCCGCCGTAAGGCTGTTGTGGTCCCTGAAAGGGCGGCTGGCCCTGCGGTGTGGGAGGCACGCCCGCTTGCTGTTGGTCTAAATTGACGACGATGCGGCTGCGCCTCTGTGTCGGGGGATTGTTTTGCACCGGGGGAACGGACATCAATTATTCTCCACTTCTTCTACGCGGCAGCGTAACAGCCCTTCAGCTAAACGTAAACGCACGACCTCGCCGACCTGCACGTCGCGCGCATCGCGCAGGAGCCGCCCACGCTCATCATCGGCCAACGCATAGCCGCGTTTTAAGACCGCCAACGGCGAGAGCGCATCGAGCGAGGCCGAAGCCTTTGCCAGCCGCGCTCGCGCCACCTCGAAGCGCGTCGAGATTGCCGCATCGCGCGACGCACAAAGAATGATGTACCTGGCACGCGCCGCCGCGACGCGCCCGCCCAGACGCGCGGGCGACAAGCGGCAACTGACAGCATCCGTGCGCCGACGCGCACGTTGTGCCGCGCGCATCATCAGAGTTTCCAGCCTGTGCGCCGCATCGTCAACAGTTGTCTGAGCATCGTGCAATCGCTCGCGCACTTCGTCAAAGGCGGACGACATCGCGGCTTCCTGCATGCGTAGACGCGCGTCCACGAACGACGAGCGAGTGGCGCGCACAAGATCGCGCGTCAGAGCCTGCACGTAAGCGCCAATCTCATCTTCGCGCGCGGCGACGAGTTCGGCAGCAGCGGAAGGTGTCGGCGCACGCAAGTCTGCGGCAAAGTCCGAGATGGTCACGTCCGTTTCATGCCCGATTGCCGAGATAACAGGAATCCTCGAAGCACGAATGGCGCGCGCAACGCCTTCTTCATTAAACGCCCAAAGGTCTTCGGCTGAGCCGCCGCCGCGCCCGACGATAATCACGTCAACCGTCTCATCCATGCGACCATCAGCGAGAGCGTGTTCGTGGTATTCGTTCAGCAGGCGGATAGCCTGTGCGATTTCAAGGCCAGCGCCTTCGCCCTGCACGCGCGTCGGCGCAAAGAGGACGTGAACGGTGCGCGTGCGGCGTGCGAGAATTGTCAGAATGTCGCGGATGGCCGCGCCCGTCGGCGAAGTCACAATCCCGACGCGGCGCGGAAAGAGCGGCAAGGGTTGTTTGAGTTCTTCGTCAAACAATCCTTCCGCCGCCAGCCGGTCACGCATCTGCTCGAAAGCGACGCGCAGCGCGCCCGCGCCGATGGGGTCAAGCGCCTCGACGATCAATTCGTATTCGCCGCGCGGCTCGTAAACCGAAAGACGCCCGCGCACGCGCACCTGAAGACCGTCCGAAGGGCGAAAGCGGATGCGCCCGTTGATGCCGCGAAAACATTTCGCGTGCAGTTGCGCGCCTTCATCCTTGATCGTGAAATACCAGTGGCCGGAAGCGGCGGCTTTGAAGTTTGAGATTTCCCCTTCGACCCAAACGGAAGCGAAGCACGCTTCCAGTGCCCCGCGCACCTGCATCGTCAACTCCGTCACGGAGAGCGGGCGGCGCTCTGATTCATCGAAGAGGGATTGGAGCAGGGGATGCGTCATACTTCAGGGATGAAGGATGAAGGATGAGGGATGAAAAAACAAGTCTTTAGCCAGCCTTTCATCACTCACTATTCCTTTGCGTAGTAGCCCTGCGGGTAAGATAGCTGCAAGTCCTGCTTGCGTAGTTCGGGATTGACGATTTCGATTTTTACTTTACGAAGCTGGTTGCCGGGTTTCTTGTTGGCGGGTGAATACGAGAACAAATATTGAGAACGCAGTTCCTGCTCGATTTCTGCGAAAGCGTCCCGAACGTCTTGCACGATTTTGGGGAAGAAAGCGCTCCCGCCCGTCTGCTCCGATATTTTCCGCAACGGACCTTCCGCTATTCCTCCATAATACTCATCGCCAATACCTATCGAATAAACAACCACTCCGGATTTAATTGCTATCTCCACCGCCTTATTTAGTTTATCTTTACTGCTGGTATCATGCCCATCCGTGAATAGGATAATTGCGCGGCGAGGATTATCAGAAGTCTGAGCACCAAATTTCTCCGACGCAAATGAAATGGTATCCCAGATGGCGGTCGAGCCTTGTTTGATTTGATCCCGACCAGAAATCGGAGGTGGGCCGACCTGACCGTTGCCAAGATAGCCGGGTGGTGGGACAAACTCTAAGCGCTCAATTGCCCGGCGTACCTGCTGTAGATCACTTGTTAATTCCTGCTCAAACTTTGCTTCGCCGGTAAAACTGATGATCCCGATACTGTCCTTGCCCGAACGAGTGAGCGACTTTACGAATGCCAGTGACACCTGTTTTGCAATTGGGATGACTCTCTCCTGAGAAATGCTCATGTCCAAAATCACGACTATTGAAAGAGACTGATCGGTTTGCCGCCCGAAGGCTGTGATTTCCTGTTGCACTCCGTCTTCCGTCACCCGAATGTCTTCCCTGCGTAACGTCGTGACGAAATGCTTCTTCTTATCAAGGGCCGTGAATACCAGACTGACCGCGCCGCTGTCGTTCGTCGAAGGCACTTGCTGTGCGCTGACGGGAAGCAGGAGCGCGAGCAGCACGAACAGGGCGAGGCGCGAGGGTAGCGTGCGCGTTTGTTTGTGAAGATGAGGCATGGGAATTCCAATCTCCTCGGTTTAATTTGGGCGGTTCTCTTTGGAAGGCGCAGTAGTGAGAGTCGCGTTGCGGGCGTAGTAGCCCTGACGATAAAGCAGGCGCAGTTTCTGCTTGCGTAGCTCGGGATTGATGATTTCGATTCGCACTTGCCGGAATGAGCCGTCGTGCCTGCGGTTTGCAGGCTGGTAAGCGACGAGGTATTGCGAGCGCAGCTCGGCTTGGATTTGCGCGAACGCGGCTTCGAGCGCGGGCTTATCCTGTGGAAAGAAAGCGCGCCCGCCCGTCCTCTCGGATACTTTCCGCAGCGCGTCGTCGGCAAGCTTGCCTTCCGACCCTTCATCGTGAATCCCGATTGAATAGATGACGATGTTGTTCTTGACGGCAAAGTCAATCGCCTCCTGCCGCTTCGTCGTGCTGCTGGTGTCATCGCCGTCCGAGAGCAGGATGATGGCGCGTCGTGCGCGCTCCGGCGTTTGCGCTAACACCTCGTTGGTCGTCACCCACAAAGCATCCCAGACGCCCGTGTAGCATCTAGGCTCGCGCTCGCTGCTGACGTTTTCTTCGCACTCAGGAGAGCCATATGGAAATTCTATCCGGACGCTCTCAACGGCGCTTCGCAACTTTTCCGCATCGTTCGTAAGGGTTTGTTGCAGCACGGCCTCGCCCGTAAACGAGATGACCGACGCTTGATCTCTATCGGGACGAACGACCGCATCAATGAACGTGCGGGCAGCAATCTTTTCATCCGACAGGATTTTTTCCTGCGACCGGCTCGTGTCAACGAGAATAGCGAGCGTCAGCGGCAGATCGGTCTCGCGCTCGAAGATGGAAAGCTCCTGCTGAACATTGTCTTCGAGCACGCGCACGTCTTCCCGTCTGAGGGTCGTGATGAATCGCTGGTTCTTATCAATCGCCGTCAACAGGATGCTGGCCAACTCCGTATCAACGCGCACGACTTCATCGTCGTCCGCAAGATTTTGAGTTTGTCCCGAAGGAGTTTGCCTGCTCTGATGAGGTTTGGGTTGCTCGCCTTTGACGCGACGGATGCGCCGTACAGGTGCTGGTGATGGCGGTGGTGAATCCTGCGCTCGAAGGGGGCGCGAAGATGAAAGCCCAAAGAGCAACGCTGCCAGAAGAAATAGATTAATGAAGAGACGCTTGCTCTTCTTCCGACCTCTCATTAAAACAACCCTTCTTCCTTGAACTACAGGCTTCTCTCTGGCGAGAGAGAAACATATCAATTGTCACGGCGCAGCCGCCTCTGTCGCCGGACTCACGCGCACGCTCGCGCCGTCGCGGTTGACGCGCACACGAACGCGGCGTGCTCCGCCCTCGCGCGCCGCAATATTCGAGGCATAAGTCACCTTGTAGGACGTACGCAGTTGCCCGACGATGTCATCATAGGCGCGCTGCAACTCGTCCAGCCGCGTAATCGGATAATAAATGCCGCCGGAGACGTTCGCCAGTTGTCGGCCTTCTTCTTCGGCGCGCGTCGTCAGGGTGAGAAAACGCCTGCGCGTCGGGTCAATGGTCAGTTCCGGCGCGGGCACGCTCGATTCCCGGATTAGCCCCGAAGGAACGTACAGCGGATAGATGAGTGCACCTGATTCAAGCACGGCATCCAGCACCGCGCCGAACGGCACAAAGGATTTATTGTCGTCGCCGTCGGACAAAATGACCACTGCCGTTCGCTCGCCGCGAAGCTGCTTGAGTTGTTCGACGAGCGTAAAGGCAAGCGCGTCGTAGAGCGCGGTCGCGCCGCCCGCCTCTATATCTTTCAGACGCTCGGAGAGAAGCACGCGGTCGGTCGTAAAATCCGAGATGACCTGGATGTCGTCGCGGAAACTGATGACGGCGATGCGATCCTGTGCCCCGACGGTATTGATAAAGTTGCGCGCAGCCTTGCGTATAAAGTTGATGTGCTCGTCAACGCTGCCCGACACGTCAAGCAGAAGCACGAGGTTGAAAGGCGCGCTCGTCGGTTCAACGTCCGTCACCTGCTGTTCTTTTCCGTTCTCGAAGATGGAGAAGTCTGTCGTTTTCAAACCCGCGAGAGTGCGCCCGTGCCGGTCTGTCACGTTGACATTAAGGCGCAGGCGCTGCGCGCCGACGGACGTGGGCACGACTCCGGGCGCTCGGCGTTGAACGAGCGAAGGCGTCTCTTTGGGCGGCGGGAGCGTCTTGGCGTAGTCGCCGAAGTAGCGCGGGCTGACCTTGCGGATGGCGTCCACAAGCGCGCTGTCGCCACCGCGCACGACGGCGCGCACGGCTTCCGTCAAAGGCCGCTCACGCAAATCCGTTGGGACCATGTTCGGGTCAACGTTAAAAAGCATGAGGCCACGTTGCGTGGTGAAAGCAAGCTCGATGCGGTCGTCCTTTTTCGCCTTCTTATCGCCGATTTTGCCGCTAATCTCGAACCAGCCGCCGCGCTTCTCTTTAACTTTCGGCAACTCTATATCGCTGAAAAATCGCGGGCGGCTGGACTGCCAGAGCAGGTTCAAATGAATTGCATCCGTCGGCACATCCGCGCGAATCGTGCCGGTGTTGGTTTCGACTTCCGCCGAAGCCACGTTGCCGACGACATCAACCGCTCCGGCTTCGCTGAAGACTTTCACGCGCGCGCGCAAGGGTACGCGCACAGTGAGATCAATGCGATCCTGTTCGCGCCGCGCACGCACGTCTATCTCGATTGAATTGCCTTTGGAGAGAGAAACGACATCCGTTTCGGCGACAGCCTCGCCCGGCGAAGTAGCTTTCAGAGAGACGTTTTTCTGCTCATCCGAAGCCGTGATGATGACCCGACCGTTGCGATTTTTAATTGAGATTGTGACCTTCTCGCCCGCGTTCAGTTCGCGTTCGACCGATTGCGCCGGACAGGTCAGGGCCGCGCCGCCGTAGAGCAAAAGCGTCAGCAGAAGCGCGGAAAAGATTTTCCGATTGCAAAGCAGGATGCGCGTGGGGAGATGCGCGGCGGAGTTCCGACAAAACATAGCGTATGAATCTTGCCTGCGCTCAGTGCTGCGGGTCAAGCGGGGAGGAAAGAATTGCGGAATGCGGATTTCGGATTGCGGATTCAAGATTACAGAGCGCTTGTCTTTCAATCCGCAATCCGAAATCCGCATTCCACAATCGTTAGTTCGTGGTGTCGGCCAGATTGGATTTGTACTTGGTATTGGTTTTCCGGTCGTTCAATTCAATGTAAATCCAACTTGGGGGGATGACATCTTCCTCAAGGGCGAACCATATCTTGTTTAAGTCTTCGGCCTTGCCGAGCGCGCAAAATCCGTAGAGTTTCTTACCACTCTGCTCGTAGATGTCCACCCAGGTGCGCGCGGCTTTCGTATTATTCCCGCAGGGCGGAAGGTCCGGCGCAGGGGCAAACATTTCGTTCGGATAAGCGTCATAATTCATCACCGCGTACATATACCGCGTCCACTGCTTGCCGTTTGCCGTGTAGTGCTGTTGATCTATCAGATAGAGCACGGGATTGGGCAGCGGGGGTGGAGGAGTGGAGATGGAGAGTTGCTGCGCTAAGGCTATTTGCGTTGCGAACACCGCCAAAGTTAGAGCGGCTAAAAGCACAAGAGCTTTTCTTCGGACAATCGGGTTCATCGCTGATGCCTTTCTCACCGGTTAACGAAAGAGAGAGAGTTTGACGGGAACTCTTTTCATCAACGGGTGGCGTGAATTTTAGGTTTGAATCTTGAGCGGCTTCGGATCGCTCATTTACCGCCTGGCTCTAAAAGCCTTACCAAGAGAAGAGGCTTGCAAGGATTGACTAAGAAACGACATCTATTTATTTCAATTCGATTGACAAGTCAATAGTCAGACGGTCAGAAGAGGCGGACAAATCTTTCTTGTCTGCCTTTGATACTGAAGATACAATCAACTTCCTCAAGAAGTGACGACGAAGGAAGGCGAGCTATATGTGGCGTCAATGCACAAAACGTTTGCTGGCTCTGTTTTCAGGTCTGGCGATGGCTTCGCTGCTCATCCCTTTGAACATCTGCGCGCAGGAAGCAACGCAAACCTCAGTCGGGATAGCACGTAAATTTGACGAGTTCACTCGGGTCAGGGGCTGCGACCACAGCGCGCGGCTTGATAATTTCGCCAGCCAGTTGCAGCAAGAGCCGGAGATGGTCGGCTACATCGTTGCGTACGGCCCGGAGGGAGACGGCAGCGGCACAGGAAATTTCCGGCTGCGTATGTCGAAAGATTATCTCGTCAATTCACGCGGCATAGACCCGGAAAGAATCAAAACGATTTACGGCGGGCCATACAAGGATTTGGAAGAATCCGCCTCAGAACTCTGGATAGCGCCGCCGGAAGCAGAAGTACCGGAGACAATCAAGTACGAGAACAAGGCGGGCGAATTCACAGGAAAGTTTATTGAGTATCCAGCGTGGGACGGACTCCTTCTTAACGTTGAGGATGGAGGGACAGGGCCTCCGGTTGGTGATGTCACCGCCGCCAGTTTCGCCGAGATGTTGCGACTTCAACCTAAGACTTGCGCCTATATCGTCGTTTACGAAGGTGACGCGAGCGCGCCCGGAGCATGGGGCAGGATTTCCACACGCGCAGCCGAAAACCTGCAAAAGGATTACGGCATCCAGTCTGATCGAATCAAAATAATTTTCGGCGGCTATGACAAGGAAGCCAAACTGCAATTATGGATTCTTCCAGTTGATGCGCCGCCTCCGGTTGAGGCAGTTAAAACGGAGCGGAAGCTGAAGAATAATATCCAGCTTGGCACATACAGCCAGGACGAGTTGAAGTACGACGATGGAGCGCTTTCGGTCTTTAATGAATTTGCGGAGGTGCTGCGCAGGGATGATGATTTAAGAGTCTGCATCATCGTCCGCCCGGAAATCATTAGCGCGCCTGAACCGAGCGCCGACGAGGCAACTGAAGCAATAGTCAGTGAGGAGATCGTCTCCGATGAATTGCCGAAGCAAGTCGTGCCCGATGAGCCGCCGGACGTTGACCTTTTGCAGTTAATCGAGAAGTGGAAAAAGGATTTGGTGAAGGAATACCGGATCAGCGAGAACCGCATGATTGTGATGATCGCTCCGGCGCGGGATGAATTTGAAGGAGGACGAATAGAAACATGGGTCGTCGCGCCCGACGCTCCGCTGCCTGATTTATATCCTCCTCAGGAAGAAGACACAGGAGAAATTGCGGAAGAAAATCCGCCGAGTTTTTGAATTGGCGGCAGGCTAACAGCCTGGCCGTACATTGATTCGCATACCGCTCTAGTTTCCCAAAAAGAAAGATGACCCCCTTTACTACAGGAAGGTCATCTTTCTTTTGTCTTCATAGCCCGTTCGACTATGGCGTAATTGTTATCTCACGCGAGGTCGAGTTGTAGTCACCGTTGGCAACGACGTTGCCATCCTTGTCCACGAGTTCGAGTTTGACGGTGTGCTTTCCGGCAGTCCAGCCTTTCAGCCAGATGGGTTCCCACTTCTCAAGGAACTTCGCCTCGCCGCCGTCCACCGAATAGCGCACACGATATTCTCCCCCATCGCCCTGCAACTTGGCGTTTGCGAGCCAGAAATCAATCATGATCGCTTCGGCGTCCGCGCCCTTGTACTCTCCCTTCGGACGGCTGTAGGTCAGCAGCGGCTTCTTTCCATCAACGTCGCTCGCCGTGCTTGCAGCCATGTCTTTGCCCTCGCGCGGAGCGGCGGCGGTGTTTGAGTTGGCGGGCATGGTTGGATGAGCAGTATTCATACTCGTGTTTGCTGCGGCCTTGTTATTGCCCATCATCTGCCCGCTGTTGGTCGTCGTCGGCTTCGCCGCATCGCCGCCGCCTTTGACTGTGAAAGTGACCATCTGGAAAGAGCCTGCGTTCTTGTAGCTCTCGTGCCAGGGGCGCGAGGCAAAGACGCGCAGGGTGTGCTTGCCCTCGGTGACGTTTCGCAGCTCAAAAGGTTGATCGAGGCTGTAGTAAGCCTCGTAAGGCTGATTATCGAGGATGACGTGAATGTGATTGCCCATGCCGGTCGCAGGGTCTTTCGCGGGCTTGTAACCTTTCAAGTCCCCGCTCAAAGCGAGCTTGACGTTGACGGTCGCGCCCGTGATGGTCGCGCCCTCGCGCGGTTCAAGGAAGCGGAGCGCAGGCGCGGCCTTGTCCTGCTCGCCGCGCTGAGCCATCTGGTCCTTGATCTTCTGCGGGCGTTCCACCACCGTTAAATTTTGTACGGCGGGCGTCGTGGGCGTCGCCGCTGGCGGCGTCACGTTCGTGGTCGCCGTCGTATTCCTGTTCGCGTTATCGTCAGAAGCGCAGGCAGCGAAGAAAAGCGCCCCCATCACAAGAGATGCCAGCGCAAGCAGAGTTCGTCTCATACTCATAGAATTTTATGTCTCCTTGGAAGAATGAGTCTGGAGTCTGGAGTCTGAAGTCTGGAGTCAAAAAGCAAAAAGACTTTTCTTTCTTTGACTCCAGACTTCAGACTCCAGACTCCAGACTTCACTAAGCTTTTTGTTCTTTCGACGCCGTGTTGGTCTTCAAGCGCTGGCCGACGGCGTTCCAGTCAATGTTTGAGAAGAACGCTTCGATGTACTTCGGGCGCTCCGCAGGTTTGTAGTCGAGCAGAAAGGCGTGCTCCCAGACATCCATCACGAGCGCGGGGTTAAAGCCTGAAACGTTGCCCGTCTCGTGCAGCGTGATCCAGTGATTCGAGAGCCGCCCGTTTGCCGGGTTCTCATAGCAGATAGCCCAGCCGACGCCGCGCATCTTGCCTACCGAGACGAAATCTGCTTTCCAGATGTCGTAGCTGCCGAAAGACGCTTCCGCCGCCTTGTAGAAGTTGGAAGTCTTATCGGGGTCGCCCGAACCGTCTTTTTTCATGTTGCCGAAGTAGTATTCGTGCAGCACCATGCCGTTGTACTCAAAGCCTAGCCGACGGGTTAGCTCCGAATAAGCGGGCATCTCTTCCTGATCCACCTTGCCGTCTTGCAGAAACTCGGAGATTTTCTCCGTCAGCTTGTTGGTCTCTTTAACGTAACCCTCGTAGAGCTTAAAATGCATCTCAAGCGTCTTATCCGAGATGCCGGTCAGCCCGCTCAGGTTGAATTGTTTGGCCGTGTATGAACCGTTGAATCCCATGATTTTCCCTCCTCAAATTATTGCCGGGCGCTTCGGCGGGGGAAAACCGAAATCGCATCCGAAGCAGACGAAACAACACTTGCTTCGTCTCAATATCGCGTTTGATTGTGGCGAATCAATTGAGAGCATAAATCTTTAGTGTGGTGAAACGCAAAAGCAGAAACGGGATGAGGCAAATAATGCCCATCTACGAAGGGGATGAACATAATAGCCGGGGGTGGCGCAAACCATAGTTTGCGCCACCCCCGGCTATTATCTTTGACCCTTTCAGGGTCAGGGATTACTTTCCGAACATCACGTAATCGCCATGTGATGTCGCCATCAGGAAGAGCATCGGCAAACTGAGCCAGGCGTTGGTGCGCGAGGCTAAGAAAGCTTTGCGCCCGAGCACGGCTGATTCGGGCGGAATCGGCGTGCCGTTCTGCGCGTTATCTTTCGTCCACGCGATAATGCGTTTTTGCGCGGGCCAGATAATGCCCCAGACGTTGAAGAGCATGATGATGCCGAGCGCGCCGCCGATGCCGATAGAGAGCGTCTTGTTGCTTGCCCAGGCGTCGCCATCGGGACTCGTCAGTTGCGAGTTGAGCCAGTAAAGAATTCCTGCCGACATCGCAATCACCAGCACCGCGACGATCACCGCCAACACCCTGCCATCGTTGATTCCCGACTTCGTGATGATGAAAAACTCTATGGCGAACGTGATGATCGGCATCAGCAGCCAGACAATGAGGATTGTCCAGACATTAGCGTTCGTTCCGTCTGTGTTCGCGTTGGTCACATCCGGCTTGAGGATGTACATCGCGTAGTACATCAGGCCGACGAACACCGTGACGAGCGCGCCCCAGCGAAAGAACCAGAGGGCGCGCGGCATCAGTTCGGGAATCACCTTGCCTTTGGTCGGCGCATCGAGCGCCTTCATGAAATTGACGTTGACGAGGTTGAAGAAATAGAGAATCCCGATCCACGTGATGCCTGCGACAAAGTGCGACCAGCGCAGTAGGATTCTGGGGAGAGCATCGCCGGTTGGCCCGTGAATGAGTTCCTGAAGTATCGCCAAGCCAAACGGAAGATGAGCGGTCGAATCTATCAACATACGTCCCTCCGAAACCTTTCAATTAATGTAAAGGCAAACGCGCCCCGCAGCCCACAAACGCGCCATGAACACAATGAATCGCGCCGAAACAGCACACGCTGTCTCCTGCCAGAGCCTGATTGTCAGGTAATACGGGCGAAGGTTACTAAATACAGTGACGAGTGACAAGAGCTAAGTGATAAGTGATAGGTGATGGGTGATAGGTGAGAGGAAAGAACTTGGTTTTCTCTTATCACCTATTACCCATCGCTTATCACCCGTCACTCGGTCGTGGCCCTGCGTCAATTCCCTTTACGCTGGCCTGATTGATGACGCGCACCTTGAGGTCGTCTATGACATGGACCTGACAGGAGAGGCGGACGTTTTCCGCCAGTCCCGTCTCCATCGCCAGCCGGTTGCGCTCGGCGTCTCCGATTTCGCCGGGGTCGCCCGCGAGCACCTCCACGCGGCAGGTCGTGCATTTGGCGTTGCCGCCGCAACGGTGCAGGATGTCAATTCCTGCGTCTTCAATCGCCAGTACCAGTTTTCGTCCCGGCTCTGCGTCAAAAGCCTGCGTCCCGGTCGCGGTCTCAGCTTCGATCCTCGACATCGTTTATGCTCCCCTGAACTGTTTGTGTATGAAAGGCAGAACAAACTTTGGCACATCTTAACTGGTCGCCGCAAGTCGCGCACCGCTTACTTGAGAGTTAATTCCATGAACATCGCGCCCTTGACCGGGTTATGGTAGTAAGGCTCAATCTCACGAAATCCGAGGAGACGATACATTTTGATAGCCTCACTCATCTGCGCGGGCAGCGTATCGAGCCGCATCCGTTCGTAACCCGCGATGCGCGCTTCTTCGATGAGCTTTGAGGCCATCGCTCTGCCGATTCCTAACCCGCGAAATTCCGGCCTGACATAGAGCCGCTTCATCTCGCAAGTGCGGTCGTCACCAATTTTTCTCAACCCGATGCATCCGGCGATGCTTTCATCAATGACGGCGAGAAAGAGACGGCCCTCCGGCGGAGCGTACCTGCCGGGAAGCTCACTCAACTCCTTCTCGAAATTCTGAAAGCAGAGATCGAGGCCGAGATGTTCGGAGTATTCGATAAACAGGCGTCGCGCCTCCGCGACCTGCGAAGGCGTTTCGGCTTGAATGAATTGAAGCTGTTCACCCATCGCTTAAAAGAAATGGCGCGAGCTGCGGAGGCAGACACAACGGCTTCTCCCGTTAGAAGAAACTCGCTGTGGCTAAAGCCCGCGCATCTCGCGCCACCAGAATTCTCTGAGATTAAGTTATGAGACTTAGGCCGTGAAGGATGAGCCGCAGCCGCAGCCGCCCGTCGCGTTCGGATTCTTGAACGCGAAGCCCGAACCCATCACGCCCGAGACGTAATCAATCTCGACGCCGTTCAGATACTGTGCGCTGAACATATCAACAAAGAGGCGGACGCCTTTTTCATTCAGGATGAAATCGCCCTGACGCGAATCCTCTTCGATGTTCAGGCTGTACTGAAAACCAGAGCAGCCGCCCGGCACGACGCGCACGCGCAGGCCAGCGGTTTCCGGCAAGCCTTCTTCGCTCGCCATGAATTTTCCGATCTCAGTCGCCGCCGATTCCGTGACGCCCAGCGTTATCGCCGGAGCAGTGGGGACGGACGGTGTCGTCGTAGCAGTTGTTGCAGACATTTATTTTCTCTCCTTAAAATTAAAACCTTCAGTAATCAACTGACTACTGACCACTTTTATAATTACCTTATCGAGCTTTGCCCAAAACGACAAGCTCTGGTTTCATTGCCTCTATCGAGACCTGGCGCGCGACCTCTTCCGCCACCTTGCGGAAGGCCTGAGCCTGCACCGATTCCGGCTGGCTGACGACCACAGGCACGCCCGTGTCTCCGCCTTCTCGAACTTCCAGGCCCAGCGGGATAGCGCCCAGAAACGGCACGTCGTATTGATCTGCCAGCTTCTGGCCTCCGCCTTCGCCGAAGATATTATAGCGTATACCGGTGTCCGGCGCGACGAAATAGCTCATGTTTTCGACTACGCCGAGGACGGGGACGGCCACCGTCTCAAACATCCTCAGAGCGCGCCTGACATCCATCACCGCAACTTCCTGCGGCGTCGTCACCAGCACGGCGCCCTGCACGGGCACAAGCTGCGCCAGACTTAGTTGCACATCGCCCGTTCCGGGTGGCATGTCCACAATCAAATAATCGAGTTCGCCCCATTTCACGTCCGTCAAAAACTGCTTGACCAGCCCGTGCAGGATAGGCCCGCGCACGATCATCGGCTTATCGCCCGGCTGCAAGATAGCCATCGACATCAATTTGACGCCGTAAGCTTCAATCGGAAGTAACTTACCCTCTTCAACTTCGGGTTTCGCCTGACTTGCGCCGAGCATCAGGGGGACGTTCGGGCCGTAGACATCCATGTCCATCAACCCGACGCGCGCGCCGTCCAGCGCGAGCGAGACAGAGAGATTGACCGCGACCGTTGATTTGCCGACGCCGCCTTTGCCTGACGAGACGGCGATGATGTTGCGAACACCCGGCATCGTTACCTTATCGCCTAAACCCCGACCTTTCGGCACTTCCGCATCCATCGTGACGTTGACCGAAGTCACGCCCGGCAAAGCCCCGACGACCTCGCGGGCTGCGCCTTCCATCTCTTCTTTGACGGGGCAGGCTGGCGTCGTTAAGACGACGCGGAAGGACACAACGCCGCCTTCAATCTTCAAATCCTTGATGAAGCCGAGCGTCACGATGTCCTTGTGCAAATCCGGGTCTTTGATCTGCCGCAGGGCGTCGAGCACACTTTGTTGCGATAGTTGAGTCATAAACAGTTTTCTTAATCTTAAGCTTCAGTTGTGAGCGTCAGCCGCACGCCTTAACGTAACATAATCTGGAGCAATTATGCCGGAAATAAGCTGTTTTGTCATTTCGACGGAATTCAAGATAAGGGCGCAAGGTGGAAGTTAAGATTGAGTGAAGGACTAGTTTTATTCACCACAGAGACACAGAGAACGCAGAGGGGGGCACAGAGAGTTGATTCAAGCCTCCGTGCATCCTCTGTGCCCTCTGCGTCTGCGGAGGTGAATCTCCCTCTAGCATACGCTCAATCCCAAATGAACCACACCCAACTATTATTGGCCGGTGGCTGCTTCGACTAGAGATTTTCACGTCCCCACTTCATCGCGCGGCTCATCCAGACAAGCTCATCCAGAAAGCCCGCAGCCCTTTTCCCGTAAGCCTTGTCAAGCAAGTTGCCGTCCGCATCGAACTTGGTTTGAACCGAAGGGAAATTGAGATCGGTGAAGGTGACAATCAAACCCAACTCCCTGACCATCGGCACCAGAGCCTCGATCACTCTAGTCCCACCCCACGGGCCAGCCGAGACACCGACCAGCGCCACACATTTATGAATGTACTCTTTCAGTAACAGGTCTAACACGCTCTTCAACGACCCCGGATAGCCGTGATTATACTCAGGACTGATGACGACAAGACCGTCAGCCCTGATGATGCTATCTCTCCATTCAGGGAAGCTGTCACGAAGCGCAGTGCCGTAATCATCCTGTGGCAAGTCGAAGTCGCAAACATCAAACAGCTTCGTTTCGATGTCGTCTCTCTTTTGCATCTCACCGACGAGCCAGCGCGCAACGTGAACGCTGTTCCGTCCCTTCCTGTTCGTACCCAGCAACACCGGGATGAATAATTTGTCCATAGCTCTAATTTCCTTTCGTGTGGGGGTCGTCGTCCTTCGGCTTGAACGATTAGTTCGGCCTCTTGATCTCCTGTCCCTTCGATGGCGGGCCTGAGGTGTAGCTTTCCTTCGCCTTAACGACTACATCTTCCCGGTTGACCCTGACCTTGATCTTTCGCTCCTGCCCCGGCCTTGAAGTCTCCTTCGGATAATAGCCGAGGCTGTACTGGCGGCGCAGCTCCTCTGCGATTGAGGCGAATGATTCTTTGAGCGCCTCAAGGCTATCCGCCCTGTAATGACGCCCTCCGGTTTTAGTCGCCAGCCCCATGAGGTAGTTGCTTGCGACTTTGTACTCCTCGCGCAACCCCTCCGGGTAATCCTCTCTGTACATCTGCCGCATGTCGTCCAGGGTATTGTACTGAACCGGATAAATCAGGACATCGGATTCTTCGGCATCACGCATGTTGCTGTTGAACGTCGCCCTGCGCCGCGTGTCAAACGGGGGGATGAACAGCGTATCAACCCCGTCGGTGAAAAGCACCAGAGCCTTTCGTCCGGGGATGCGCTGAAAGAGCCTGTTGAGCATCACGTCAACCGTCGCGTAAAGATACGTGCCCGGCCCAATTGAGATGCTGCGAATCGCTTTGCGTAAGCCCTCACGATCTCGCATCATTTTATTCAAGACGCGCAGTTGACTGTTGAAGGTCACGCCGACCGCTCTATCTTCCGGGCGAAGCTGGTCTATAAAAGCGATGGCGGCATCCTGAATGTCCCTGAGCCTGAACCGCGTGGAAGGGCTGGTGTCGAGCAGGAGCACCACCGTAAAGGGCTGTTCGACCGGCGCAAAGAAAGCGAGCTGCTGCTCGACTCCATTCTCGTAAACGCGGAAATCCTCGCGGCGCAAGTCGGTGATAAACTTCCCTCCACGATCCATCACAGCCACCGGAATGCTGACGAGAGTGGTGTTAACACGAACCACATCCTCTGCGAGTTCGTCCTCTTTATTTTCGGCAGAGGGCGAAGCCTGCTGGCCCTTATTTATTTCATCTTTCGATTCCGGCGGGCGCGGCGTTGTTTGAGCAGGGATTGTGAACGCTGCTCCGAGGCAAAGGATCAATGTATAAACCAGGCACTTCATAATTCCGATTTTTTTTCAAACAGGACGGCGTTTGTGTTGTCCTTGCAGGCTGACAAACTGCGTCGTGCGCTCTTTACCCGTAGCGTCTTTCCACTTAACGGTCGTCATCCGCGAAACGTTATGTGTTTCTATGCCCTGCTCGTAAGTCACAACCTTGATGAGAACGTGTTGGGCAGATAACACTCTCTCCGCCCCTAGCTGAGAGAACTCGCGCGGTTGTCCCTCTGTGACGTATGCCCAGGTATCTTTGCCGAGTTTTTGCATCCGGTACGTTTGCCCGAATACTTCGAGGAAATAATCGCCGAGGCTTCCATCTCGGTTAAGCAGGTAGCCTTCTGTTCCCGGCACTTTCGTCGGCGGAATTCTGCCGCCTTCAAATATTAGCTCGTCCGTCGTCGTGACATACGCCCGGTCTGCCGCGACCGTCGGGTTCTCAGCCTTGATTAAATCCGTCCAGGCCGCTTGCCTCACGACCTGTCCCTGCTCATTCAGTCCGTAGCTCGTCCACGACCCCGTGTAAGTGCCGACGATGGCTTGAACCTCTTTAGGAACTTGCTGAGATTTGCTCTGCCCGGACGCGAGGATGGCGAAACCAATGACGAGCGACATTAAGAGAACGAAACGAACAGCAACGGTTAAGACATTACGCATGAAATGATCTCCAACTTAAGTGAAGCCTGTGCATAAATCCGCCGCAGAGCGGCGAAGTGAATTTAGCCCGGTCTTTCAAGGCCGGGAACGAAGCGTCGCCGCCATTCCGCGTCGCGTCAGCGACGGTTGAATCACCGTGCAGCTGTAGTTCAATCGTCGCTGACGCGACGCCTGATCATGGTACGGCATCTTTCCCGGCCTTGAAAGACCGGGCTAAATTCAACCTGCCGCTACGCGGCGATTTCGAGCTTCCTGAGAATCTACTATACAACGATGAAAAGAATGCTATCGAGGCGTCGGGTTCAATGAGGGACTCTTAGTTTTTGACAAACAAAGAGCCGCAAAGTTACGCTTCTGAGGCCGACCTTTCACACGAAAGATCTATCCAAGCAATGTCATATTATCCTGACCGCATCAACGAGCATTTCCTGAAGCCGCGCAATGTCGGCGAGGCTGAAGGCGCGGACGCAGTTGGCGAAGCCGGGGCGCTTATCTGCGGCGCGATCCTGCGCCTGACATTGAAGATTGATGCCGGGCAACAGAGAATCACAGACGCAAAGTTCAAGACGACAGGTTGCGGATTTCTCATCGCCTCCGCTTCTGTCCTGACGGAGACGATTAAGGAGATGGCGATTAGCCGAGCGGCCATGCTGGATGAGAGCGCCATCACGGATTGGTTCGAGGAGTTGCCGCCGGATAGAAAGCATTGCGCTGCGCTCTGCCGCGAAGCTCTCCATGCGGCGCTGGCGAATTATCACAACACGGCGCGCGAAGAATGGACGGGCGACGAGGCTTTGATCTGCACCTGCTTCGCCGTCTCCGAAAAAACAATCGAGCACGTCATAGAGACCCGCTCGCTTCACACAATTGAGCAGGTGACGCGCGCCTGCACCGCTGGCGGCGGTTGCCAGTCGTGTCACCCGCTCATCCTGGACATACTCGATGATTACTGGCGAACCGTTGAAGTTGAGAACATACGAATCGAGACCGGCAAACCATGAGAGAGATAATTTATTTAGACAACAACGCGACGACGCGCGTCGCTCCTGAAGTTTTCGAGGCGATGCGCCCGTACCTCGCAGACCTTTACGGCAATCCGTCTTCGGCGCACACGTTCGGTAGAGAAATGCGCCGCAGCGTCGAGCGAGCGCGCGAGCAGGTTGCAGAGCTTTTAGGCGCGGCAGACACTTCGGAGATAGTCTTCACCTCCTGCGGCACAGAATCCGACAACTGGGCGATTCGCGGCATCCTCGAACAACAACCCGACAAGCGTCACATCATCACGACCCGCGTCGAGCACGAAGCCGTGAGATATTTGTGCGAGCGGTTGGAGAAAAGCGATTACGAAGTGACGTGGCTCGACGTTGATGAAGAAGGCTTGCTCAACCTCGAAGATTTGCGCGCCGCGCTTCGCCCTGACACAAGCTTAGTCTCCGTGATGCTGGCGAACAACGAAACGGGCGTCCTCTTTCCCGTTGAAGAGATCGGGCGCATGGTGCGCGAGCATTCGGATGCCGCTTTTCATGTTGACGGCGTGCAGGCCGTCGGCAAGATTCCGATTAACCTCAGTAACACGCACGTTGATTTGTTCGCTCTCTCCGGCCACAAGTTCCATGCGCCGAAAGGCGTGGGCGCGCTCTACATTCGCAGCGGCGTTGAGCTAGCACCTTTTCTCATCGGCGGCGGTCAGGAGCGCGGGCGTCGTGCGGGAACAGAAAGCCTGCCGTACATCGTCGCGCTTGGCGCGGCGTGCGAGTTGGCGAGAAATTTTGACGGGCACGCGGATATTCGCAGACTGCGCGACCAATTGGAAGACACGATTCTCTCGACCATTAAGGGCGCGCGTTTGAACGGAACGAAGAATCGCGAGCGTCGTCTGCCGAATACTGCGAACATTTCATTCGAGCACATCGAAGGCGAAAGCATCCTCGCTCATCTGGACGAAGCAGGCATCTCTGTTTCAACCGGCTCGGCCTGCAACGCTGAATCGCACGTCTCTTCGGCGGTGCTGCGAGCCATGAACGTGCCCTACACAGTGGCGCAAGGCTCAATTCGTTTTTCTGTGGGACGCTACAATACCGTTGACGAGATTGATTATATGCTCAAGACCTTGCCTGCCATCGTCAATCGCCTTGCGGAAATGTCACCGACAATATCTAATCGTGCTTAATGACGGCAGTCTCCATCGCCCTGCGTCACTTCAGGACCTCTGAAGCAACGATCAAAAATCAACGAAGGGCAAGCTCTTCATCAACTACGTGAAAGGGACAGCTCTGTTATGAACAAAAAACTCATCATCATCTCCATCGCGCTCCTGCTCTTTGCGTTGGGCGGCGGCGAAGCAGTCGCCCAACGTCGCGCGGCACGGGCGGCGCACGCCGCGCAGAGAAGCGGCGCGACCAGTGTCTACACCCCGCTTGGCGGCCAGGGCTGCACGCGAGCGCGCTCGACCGGTCCCATCTCAAGCGAGTGGACGTGCCGTGGCGTGGCGGGCTATCGCCTTTTGGTCAGCAATGACGACGAGCGCGAGTCAATCACTATTCTCGCGCCGGACGGCCAACAGTACGCCCTCGAATATCACCAGGTCGTCTGTCGCGGCGCGTTCTGCTATCTGGGAAAGCAGGCCGAATGGCGCGTCGTCAGGCGCGGACGGAAAGTGGTCCCCATCGCCCTGATCGCGCGCGTTGACGTTCAGGGTCAGGACATGAAGAAAACCTCTTACCTGGTGGTGGCGAAAATCACAGGCCGGGGGATTTGCGTCACCGACCGAATCGCGCCCACGCCGAGGGCCAACGAGCGTGCGCGCCGCACCGCCGACGACCCGGATGGCACGCCCTGCCTGCAATACACGGTACAATGAAGCGGGGATAGAGCCGCAAATTCTGTCAGATGGTCACTGGTCAACGTCGCATGGCAGAACGTTACGCCCCGTTGACCAGTGGCCGTTTACCATTTACCAGCCTTTGCTGTTACAATTTGAATTCGGTCACGACCAAAGATTTTCCACTGGAGATGGAGCATCCCTGATGTCAGCCGAACACCCCGCCACGCAAAAGAGCGAGCCGCAGACGCCTGCGGACAAAACAGACGCCCCGCATCGCGCGCGCCAGGACAGCGTGACGCTGCTCGAAACGGACGACTTTTTCTGCGTCCGCCCCGATACGCCTTTGTCCGAAGCCATCGAACAGATGAAAAGAGACGAGGGCGGCTGCGTCATCGTTTGTGAAGAAGCGGAGAGAAACATCGTCGGCATTTTCACCGAGCGTGACCTGCTCAACAAAATCGTCGGCCAGCAGGTTGATATGAACTCGCCCGTCGGCAGTTGGATGTCGCCAGCGGTTGAAACCCTGACGACCGATGCGACGATTGGCGACGCCGTGAAGGTGATGAACGCCAAGAGCTATCGCAACATTCCGCTCGTCAAAGACGGTCAACTCATCGGCTCAATCTCCGTCTTCGACATCATCACTTACCTGGCCGAAAGCTACCCGAAAGAGACAATGAATCTGCCGCCCGTCCCGGCCCAAGTCATGGACACACCCGAAGGAGGATGAAACGATTGTGGATTTGGGATTGCGGAATGCGGATTAAACAGCACTTATCCCATTCTTACAATCCGCAATCCGAATTCCGCAATCCGCAATTGTTATGAGTACTGTTATCGAAAACCCCATCGAGCAAGATAAGAATTTGGAAGAACTGGAGACCGTCACGATTCGCTTCGCGGGTGATTCCGGCGACGGCATGCAGTTGACGGGCACGCAGTTTACGAACACGTCGGCGGTGGTCGGCAACGACATCTCGACGCTGCCCGATTTCCCCGCAGAGATTCGCGCTCCTGCCGGGAGTCTTCCCGGCGTCTCCGGCTTTCAACTCAACTTTTCCAGTCAGGACATACGCACGCCCGGCGACGAGCCGAACGTGTTGATCGCCATGAACCCGGCGGCGCTCAAAGTCAACCTGCCTGATCTGGAAGACGGCGGCACACTCATCATCAACACGGACGAGTTTACGAAAGGCAATCTGGAACACGCGGCCTATACGTCGAACCCGCTTGAAGATGATTCGCTCAAAGGCTATCGCGTTCATAAGCTCCCGATCACGACGCTCAACATGAACGCGCTCAAAGGAAACGTCGAGTTGTCGCGCAAGGAGATGGATCGCTGCAAAAACTTCTTTGCGCTCGGCGTGCTCTACTGGCTCTACGACCGCCCGATGGAGCAGACCGTCAAGTGGATTCACGACAAGTTTGCGAAGAACCCTGAGGTCTTGAAGGCCAACGAAATCGCTCTCAAGACGGGCTACAACTTTGCCGACACGACCGAAGTTTTCACCACACACTTCACGATTAAGAAGGCGCAGATAGCTCCGGGCAAGTATCGTAAGATTACCGGCAACGAAGCGACCGCCATTGGCTTCATCGCCGCTTCTCAACTGTCTGGCCGCCCGCTCTTCTACGGCTCATACCCGATTACGCCCGCCTCCGACATCCTTCATGAACTGGCGCGTCACAAGAATTTCGGTGTCAGGACGTTTCAGGCTGAAGACGAAATCGCAGCCGTTTGCTCGGCCATCGGCGCGAGTTTCGCCGGACAGATCGGCCTAACGGGCACATCCGGCCCCGGCGTCGCTCTCAAGCAGGAAGCCATCGGGCTTGCCGTGATGACGGAACTGCCGCTCGTCATCATCAACGTCCAGCGCGGCGGGCCTTCGACGGGTTTGCCGACGAAGACCGAGCAGGCAGACCTCTTTCAAGCCGTCTGGGGACGCAACGGCGAATGTCCCGCCATCGTGCTCGCGCCGTCAACGCCTGCGGATTGTTTCATCATGGCCGTCGAAGCCGTGCGGCTGGCATTCAAGTACATGACGCCCGTCTTCTATCTCTCGGATGGCTATCTGGCAAACGGCGCAGAACCCTGGGCTGTGCCGGAGGTTGGAGATTTGCCGAAGATCGAGGTCAAGTTTGCGACCGACCCCGAGAACTTCATGCCGTATGCGCGTGACGAAGAGACGCTCTCGCGTCCCTTTGCTATCCCTGGCACGCCCGGCCTTGAGCATCGCGTCGGCGGTATTGAAAAGCAGCACCTGACGGGCAACGTCAACTACGACCCGGAGAACCATCACTTCATGGTCAAGCTCCGCCAGGAGAAGGTTGACCGCGCCGCGAACGATATTCCCTTAATCGAAGTCTTCGGCGAGAAAACCGGCAAGGTGCTGGTGCTGGGCTGGGGTTCGACCTACGGCTCGATAACTTCAGCCGTCGAGAAGTTGCAGCGCGAAGGCAAGCCTGTCTCAAGCGCGCATCTCAGATATCTCAATCCGTTCCCGAAGAATCTGGGCGAAGTTCTGAGCGGCTTTGAGACGGTAATTATCCCTGAAATGAATCTCGGACAACTCTGCACGATGATTCGCGCCAGGTATCTGGTTGACGCCGTGCCCTTCTCGAAGGTCAAGGGCCGCCCGTTCCAGATTCGTGAGATCGTGCGAAAGGTTGAAGAGTATTTGTAATGGCTGCTTCAACTGTTAATTCCCGGTCTATCCATGACGTGTACGCGGAAGGGCTGCGCTACTTTATGGGAGAAGGAACGCTTCAAGGCACGCTCGCGCAAGTTTCTTCCGATTTGAAGCGGCACGGAATAGATTACATGGTCATCGGCGCGGTGGCTCTGCTGGCTTATGGTTATCCGCGCTTCACCGAAGATATTGATCTGGTGTTGACCAGCGAAGGGCTGGAAGCATTCCACCGTGAGTTGATTGGATTGGGCTACGTCCCGGCGTTTCCGGGCGCACGAAAAAGGTTGCGCTCGACCCGCGAGGGCGTGACGATTGAAGTGATCGTTGCCGGTGAATATCCGGGCGATGGCAGACCTAAACCCGTGAGCTTCCCCGTACCCGCCACGTCTTCTACCGACATCGATGGCGTGCAAATCGTCACGCTTGAAAAACTGATTGAATTAAAACTCGCATCGGGCATGACCGCGCCCGACCGCCTGAAGGATTTAGCGGACGTGCAGGAGTTGATTAAACTGCGTGGCTTGGCTGCCGACTTCGCGCAGAGATTGAATCCTTATGTGCAAGAGAAATTTCTAGAGTTATGCCGTGCGGTCGAGCACGCCCGACAAGAGAATGACATTAAGGAGTAAGAATGAACGAGAACGGTAACGGAACTAACGGCAATGGACATAAAGACAATGCGGAAGCAGCCGCTTCACCCGAAGCCTACGCGGGTTCGATGGCGGCTGGTGAAGTCGCTCCGCCGCCCGTGAAATTAACGAAAGCGGATTTCGTCTCCGGGCAGGAAGTGCGCTGGTGTCCAGGCTGCGGCGATTATTCGATTCTGAACAATGTGCAGAAGGTGATGCCCGAACTCGGCATCCCGCGCGAGAAGATCGTCTTCGTTTCAGGCATCGGTTGTTCGTCGCGCTTCCCCTACTACATGAACACCTACGGTTTCCACTCGATTCATGGACGCGCGCCCGCAATCGCCACCGGCATCAAGGCCGCGAACCCTGATTTGAGCGTCTGGGTTATCACGGGCGATGGAGACGCGCTCTCAATTGGCGGCAACCACTTCATGCACGCCATCCGCCGCAACCTCGACATGAATTATATTCTCTTCAACAACCGCATCTACGGGTTAACGAAGGGACAGTACAGCCCGACCTCCGAGCTTGGCAAGAAGACGAAATCAACGCCGATGGGCGTGATTGATTACCCCTTGAACCCGCTGTCGGTTGCCATCGCATCGGAAGCCACGTTCGTCGCGCGCTCGCTCGACATCGATGTCAAGCATCTGGGAACGACCGTGCAAGCGGCGGCTCATCACAAGGGCGTCTCGTTCGTAGAGGTTTATCAAAACTGCAATATCTTCAACGACCACGCCTTCGATTACTTCGCCGAACGCTCAGTCCGTTCCGACCACATGATCTACCTGGAGCATGATAAGCCGATGGTCTTTGGCAAGGATCGGGACAAAGGTATTCGCATGAACGGCGCGCACCCGGAAGTCGTCCAACTCGGCAGCGAGACGGGACTCACGGAAAACGATCTGCTCGTCCACAACATCCATCTCAAAGACCCGTCGGTCGCCTTCATGCTCGCGCGCATGGAGCAGCCCGATTTTCCGCAACCCGTCGGCATCTTCCGCGCCGTCGAGCGCGCCACCTACGAGGACATGATGACCGACCAGATCGAAGCCGCCATAGCCAAGTCCGGCCCCGGCAGTTTAGAGAAACTGATTAACAGCGGTGATATGTGGACAGTAGAATAAGTCTGGGGTCTAGAGAGTCTGAAGTCTGAAGTCAAAATAAAGAGAAATGCTTTTGACCAGTGGACTCCAGACTCTCTAGACTCCAGACTCCAGACTTATTTGAGGAGCGACGAATGATTTGCCCATCGTGTGGACAGGATAATCTTGAAGGCATGGATCGCTGCGAGAACTGCATGAAGTCTCTGCGCGACCTGGATGTGCCGCGCGCCGAGGCCACAGCCGGACTCGTGCGGTCGGTGATGGAAGATAACTTAAGCCACCTCGACCAGATGGAGACGCTCACGGTGCGGCCTGAAGACCCCGCGCTTGAAGTTGCGCGCCGGATGAGAGACGCTCAAACGGGCTGCGCGCTCGTGCTCGACGATCAGGGCAAGCTCGTAGGCATCTTCACCGAGCATGATGTGCTGAATAAATTGATGGGCGCTGAGGGAGAGGCGCAAGGTGGAGTTGCCGTCAATGAATTGATGAGCGGAAATCCAGAGGCATTGCGTGAGTCGGATTCGGTCGCCGCCGCGCTCAACAAGATGGCGATGGGGCGCTATCGTCACGTTCCCATCGCCAGAGAAGACGGCAGCTACAGCGTCGCTTCCATCAAAGGCGTGCTGAAGTACATCGCGCAGGAAGATTGGTAGCCGCACACCAAATTTAATTCAAAACGCCCGCGCGAATCAATTCAACCTCGATTCGCGCGGGCGCATCTTTATCTTCACAAAAGAAATCGCGGATCAGTTCCCGAATCTGTTGCGATACTCAGCCGAGTTCAGGAAGCCATTGATCATGGTGCGATAATCCCCGCCATTGGTGTTCATCGTCTGAATCCAGTTCAAGTACGAAATATCAGCCGAGCGTCTGAGATAGCCGAAGTACTGCATGATGACGAACGCCTCGTTGTAATACTTCTGTGACACCTGCCCGTCCTCCGTCACTGATCGCAAGACATCCGCTCTGGACGCCCCACCGTTCAAGGCCGTCACCCACTCCGTCTTGCGCGCATGATTCGGCAATCCCAGTGTGTTCAACAGCGCCGTCACATACACATCATTGCCTGTGATTGAGCCGTACAAAGTCTGGTAATCACTTCTCGTCATGAACTCCTGCACGAAGGCTGCCTTGTTGGCCTCTAGCTGCTGGGCTGAAAGGAATCCGCTGACTTTCGCGAAGTCCGGCATGAAGGTCTCATACAGTGGAATCTTCCCAACTGCCGAGTAGAAACGGTAGACAAAGGAAGCGCGGGTCTGAAACTCTTCACTACGATAGAAAGCTGAAGAGACTTCAATCCGGTCGCAGTAGTTGCCGAAGGGGTCTTTACCATTCGGTGCACAGCTATCAACGATAATCTGCCAGCCTGCATAGCCCGCAGGGTCTGGCTCTCGACCTAAGAAATCTATGTAATGCTCGCGGACGAAGAAGGGAGTCTGGTCAACGGGGTTACCTGTTCCGTTGGCGTTGTCCATAATCGTCACAGTCGCCGTCGCAGTTGTGCCGAGGCTCGCCCCTGAAGGATTGCTCAGAGTGATGGTGAAAGTCTCGTTGCCATCGGCGATGTTGTCATCAATGATCGGGATATAGATGGTCTTCGTGCTTTCTCCGGCAGCAAAGCGTAACGTCCCGATTGATGTTGCATAGTCGCAGCGCGAGGAGGCCATACCCGTCAGATTGCTACAGTCGTTCAGACCTGAGCTGTCCGACGTGACATAGTCAACGTTCGCCGCTGCTGTCGCCTTCGTGCGGCTGACGATGATCTGTGCGCTTCCGCCCGCTTCGCTGATTGAATAGCTGCCCTTGCTCAGTTGCACGGTCGGAGCAGCGCCACCCAGCGGCTGCCAGTCCGGGTTGAAGTTATAGAAGCCGTTATTGGTGATTTGAGTCGCCCCCGTCCCATCCGCGTTGGCGACGTAAAGCGAATTGAGGGCGATGAACGTCACCTTAGTTCCGTCAGGCGACCACGCTGGTTGCGTGGACTGGTGCAAAGTGATGAGCGGCAAGATACTCCCGCCTTGAGCGCCGACGACGAAGATGTTTTTGTAATTGTTCGTTTCGACGGCGAAAATGATCCGGGTGCCGTCCGGGGACCAGCGCGGGAGAATACTTCTCCCCTTCTCGCCATTTATCGAAGGGTAGTTTTGTGTCAGATTCTGCTCCTGATTGCCGTTAATGCTGCTAACGCGGATGTCGGTACCGTCTGTGCCCGCGAGCTTTGTGCCGTCGGGCGACCATGCGAGGTCGTTGAGCACCCCATGAAGGTTAGGGACTCTTGCCAGGCCCGTCCCATCCGCGTTCATGATGTATGGGTAAGAGCCTGTTCCTATGAAGGCAAGCTTTGACCCGTCCGGCGACCAGGCTATCCGTCTATTGCCGTTAAAGACGTTTCCGGCAACTTTAACCGCACCCGTTCCATCGGCGTTGGCGACATAGATTTCGTCGCCGTAAGTACCGGAGCCCCTTTTACCGTAAGCGACCCTGGTTCCGTCCGGCGACCACGCGGGCGCGGAGGCAAAAGGTTCTATATTGAAGAGTAAGGATTCCGCCGCTCCGTTAGCGTTGATCGTGTAGATGCCGCTCGGCTGGGTGCTGTTTGAAAATGCTCGATCAGACCCAAACACAATTTTCCCGTTAGCTTGCGGCGTCACAGGCGTCGAGTTCACCACGAAGGTCGCCGTCGACGCGTTGTTGCTCATGTTCGGATCAGGGGCCGAAGAGTTGATGGTCGCAGTGTTACTGATAACGGTGCCCTGTGCGACAGAGCTGTTCACTGTCGCGCTGACAACTGCTGTCGCGGACTTACCGGCGGCGAGGTTAAAGAAGGTGATTGTGAGCTTATTTCCTGTTAAGTCGCAACCGCCGGAGATTTCGTAAACCTGACACCTACTGTAGGTTAATCCGGGTGGAAGATTATCAGTGACGGAGATTGCGTGAACAGTAGCGCCCAGATTGTTAGTGGCAGTAATGTAGTAAACCGCCTCTGAGCCGGGCGCGACCTGACCTTGAGCAGCGACCTTGGTAACTGCCAGCTCAGCGATCTCACCCGTCAGGAAGCGTGAGATGAACTGGTAGGTCATACTGAAGCTGCCGTAATAATCTGTCCCCGAACGATTGCTACAACTGGCTGCGCCACCCGTTAAAGTTCCGACGAGTCTGGGATCGGAAGGAGTGCCCGTCCAGAGTCCAGAGCCTGATGAACCCGGCTCCGTCGTGCCATTGTTCCACCGGACGTTCGTAAAGTTCTGGCATAGACCGGGGAGTCCGCTGCCGCAACCCGAAATAGTGCTTCCGAAGGAAATGCGCTTATGTGAGCCTTCGGGATGATGTATGCCCGTAACGGAAGTTGAGACAGGGGTCGGACTGGCATCCCAGCCGGAAAAAAAGAGGCCGCCGGGCAAAGAACCTGTCAAACGCACTAAGGTAAAGTCACTTTCCGAGCCTGTCTCAAGGAGATTCGCTCCGTCCGTATACGGTGTGCCTCCGGGCGGGCTATTGCCGGTATTGTAGTTCCAATAGACTCTGAGCGATTGCGCTTCCGTGTGCGTGTCAAAACAATGGTTAGCCGTCAGCAGATATGGCGTCTGGTCATTGGCAGGGTTATTTAGCAAGGTGCCGGTGCAGGCGTACTCACCGCCGCCGCTGGTGAATTCCAGATAGCCGACAGATTTAGCAACTTCTGACCAGTCGCTGGTCACGTCCAGATTACACGAGCCTGCCACATCATTTGAGCCTTCTATCACGAAAAATTTTCTGTAGATGTGGCTGATTTCCGAAACCTGAAACGGAGCAGCCTGAGCATCAATCGTCCCCGTCGGACTGAAGTATTCGATGACAGCTCCATCGCCTTCCATCGGCGGGGTCCAGAACGTGCCATCACCTGACGACCCTTTCCCCTCATATGGGCCGTAGAATTCCTCCGGGTTCTTGAGCGAATAGACAAAGACTTTCGCGCCCGCTGGTAGTGCCATGTCGCTGAAATGCACGCGCGTGTAGAGCGCCCCCTCAGAGACGACGCCCATGACGCGCACTTCGCCTTCGGGTACGCGATAGAGAGCGCTGTCGGATGAAACGTTGAGCGGGCGCTGGAACGCTCTCACTGTGCCGACGCGCATTCTCTTGGCGGTCGCCTCCTTTTGCATCTCGCTCGCTTTGAGCGCAGGCAAACGCCGAATCTTTGACGGCTCGACTTTGAGGTTATCGTAAAGCCTGCCGAGCGGAGCTTCACCGCGCGCAGCCATGATCCGGGATGGCAACTCTTGCTTCGCGGATTTTTTCTCGGCGGGAGCCTGGAGGCCGGGAATGGATAATTGCTGCGCCTGAAGGCTGGGCACGAAAATCAGCAAACACAGAGAGGCGATGCTGAGGATAAGAAAACGCTTTCCGCGTAATGATGAAAGGCGAGGAAAACTAAACACTTCAAATGCTCCTTAAACGAGGCTCAGGGGCAAAGGTTTCCCCCTAAAAAATTTCGCTATGTTGATTTGCGGGTTATGGCCTGCGGCACAACTGCAAGCGTGGAGTTAATGGAATCGGGCTTTAACAAGCACGCGGAACTACAAAGTTAAAGACGCTGACGGAAAATGTCAAGGCAAGATTCCAGTCAAAATCTATGAAAAATGGGGGGTTCGGGCGAAAAACTCTCTCGCTGAATTTCAGCCTAAGATAGATGCGCAAAGCTACTTCGTGGATGTCTGGCGCACAGCCGTTTCCTCGCGCGTCAATTTATCTTCGAGTGAGGAATCACGGGCGGGCGCAGGTGAACGACCCATCATCTTTACGAACAAATCTTCGTAGCGGTCAACCACATGCTCCCAGTCGTAATACTTCTTGACTCGCTCCTGGGCACGCAGGCGATAGGCGCTCACTAATGAGCCGTCTCTGAGGACGCGCTGAAGCTGCTCTGCGAGGTCTGCCTCACCTGCAAAAAAGAGTCCCGCTTCGCCGACGGCTTCGACGTTCTCCGGCGTAGCCAAAGTCAGAACACAGTTGCCATAGCCCATCGCTTCCAGCAGCGCCGGATGCGTGCCGCCGACCTCTGTCGCATGCACGTAACAATAAGCATTCTGCTGCAACATGCGATAGTCCTTGCCGAAGACGAAGCCTGTGAAGATGATGCGCTTGTCGCCGCGCGCGCGGGCGCGCAACTCTTCGATGTAATCGTGCGCGTAGGGAGCGTCGCCGACGATTAAGAGTTTATGGGCGGTTCGGACTTTCTTGAAGGCTTCGATGACGAGGTGCGCGTTGTTCTCAGGCTCAAGGCGCGAGACGTAGAGGACGTAGCGATTGGGTTCAACGCGCCACTGGCGAACAGCCGGTTCCGGGCGACGCTCCACCTCCGCGCCGTAAGCTATCATCGTCGAAGGCGTGTTGTAGCGTGCCAGATAGTATTCCTGTATGACGCGCGCGTCCGTGACGACCTCGTTTGGCAGAAAGGTGGCGAGACGCTCAGCAAGGCGGTAGTAGTTTCGCCCGAGCCAGTTCCATTTCTTGCGCTTATGCTCAAGCCCGTCAACGTTGACGGCGACGGGCGTGCCCGTCAATCTGAGGATGGGAGCGAAGAGCGCGTTGGCGGCGTTGCAGATGAGCGCGGCGTCGTAACGCGCCGGGACGGCATGCAGCGCGGAGAGAAACGTGTGGATGACCGTGTCGAAATATTTGTGCCGGATGGTCGGCAGCACCTTGAGGCGCACGCCGTGATATTCGATCTGGCGCGGCGAGATGTAATGCGCGCGGCCATAGACGGTGACATCGTGCCCACGCGCGACCAGGCGAGTCGAGAGATGCTCGGCGAAAGTTTCAAACCCGCCATAGCTGGCAGGCACCCCGCGTGTTCCTAGGATAGCTATTCGCATCAGTAAAACAAACGATAAAGGATGAACGCTGAGCGTTGAGTTGAAAGCTGTTGTCTTTCATTCCGCGTTCAGCGTTGCGCGCTCATCGTTTCTCCCTGTAGCTCGTTCATACGCCTTCAATGTCAGACGCGCCGTCTCACGCCAGCTAAAATGGCCCGCGCGCTCCATGCCTTTGACGCGCAAACGCGCGCGTAAGTCTGGATCATCAATCACGCGCGCCAGCGCTGACACCAAAGCATCTTTGTCAAAAGGATCAACAAGCAATCCGGCGTCCGAGACGACTTCCGGCAAGCTCGTTCGATTGCCTGCGATCACAGGCGCACCGCACTTCATGGCTTCGAGCGGGGGCAGACCGAAGCCTTCAAAATATGATGGATAAACGAAGCACAGCGCTCCGGTGTACAGTGCGGGCAAATCCGCTTCTGAGACATACCCGGTCAAGACCGTGAGTTCGCCCAGACCATACGTCTCGATAGCACGCAACGTCTCATCATAAAGCCAGGCTTTTTTTCCAACCAGGGCAAGTTTAGGAAGATTAGCGTGTGGACGCGCGCGGCGCAAGTCCGCGTAAGCCACAATCAGGCGCGTGAGATTTTTTCGAGGCTGGATTGAGCCGACGGCCAGAATGTAGTCGCCCTCGATTTTGTAACGCTCACGAACTCGCCTCACTTCCTTTTCATCATCGACCGGCGCGAAATGAGCGGGCGCGGCCAAGGGTGTCACGCTCACGCGCGCAGCATCGAGTTTGTAAGTCTCGATGATGTCGCGGCGCGTGTGCTCGGAAGGAACGAGGACGCGCGCGGCGGTGCGTGCGGTTCGGCGCACGGTCAGGCGGAGTTGCAAACGGCTTCTACGTTTAAAAGTCTGCGGTAGATGCTCGAATGATAAATCGTGAATGGTAGCGACTACCGGGCAGGGCGCAAACGGCGGCGCAGTGTACTGCACATGCAGCAGGTCTACGGGACGGCGGCGCAACTCCTGAGAGAGCGTCAAAGGGATTCTGACGAGCGGCGTGTGTGGCAGCGTCCGGCGAACCGCAACGTGCGGCCAGCGATGCTGAAAACGCTCGACGGCCTCGCGCCGGGTCACGTACAGCGTGTAGCGATTAACTTCATCAAGCTCGGCCAGAGCTTCAATCAGATTCGTGATGTAGCTCTCGTTGCCAGCCAGACCCGTGCCGACAGAATGAGCGTCAATGGCGATACGAAGGGAGGGACGAAGGGATGAGGGATGAGGGATGAGGGATGAAGGAAAGCCAGCGGATTTAGTTTCATCCCTCATCCCTCATCCCTCATCCCTTCCGTCACGACTCCGTGAAAACTCCTGCGGTGAATCCGGCAGGGGCCGTGCTCACGCAAAGCTCCCAGGTGCTCGCGGCTGCCGTAGCCAACGTGTCTGGCAAAGTTGTATTGCGGATAAACTTCGTGAAAGGAGCGCATCAACGCATCGCGATAGGTTTTGGCGATGATGGAGGCGGCGGCAATCGAGGCGGAGATGGAATCGCCGTGAATAATCGCCTTCTGCGGCAACCCGGCTTCTTTGAGTTGAAGGGCGTCTATCAGGAGGTAATCGGCGCAGGGGTCCAATTGCTTGATGGCTTCGAGCATCGCCAGGCGAGACGCTTGCAGGATATTGATCCGGTCAATCTCTTCCGGCTCGACCTGACCGACGGTAAACGCGACGGCCACTTGCAGGATTTCACCCGCGAGGCGTTCGCGTTGCCGAATGGTCAGTTTCTTCGAGTCGTCAAGACCATCGGGCACTGGCCGCTCAGGATCGAGAATCACAGCCGCCGCCACGACAGGCCCGGCCAGCGCTCCGCGTCCAACTTCGTCAACGCCAGCGATGAAGCGGAACCCGCTCGCGCGAGCTTCGTTTTCAAAGTCCGTGCAGATGGATGAGACGCGACGACGGCGAGGAAGGGATGAGGGCGGAGGGATGAGGGATGAATCACCCTCTGTTGCTTTTCCTTTCATCCCTCATCCCTCCGCCCTCATCCTTTTTTTCCCGCTGCCGTAGCGCCCTGTGCGGCGGTTGTCTTGGTGCGAGTGTCTCTCTCGCGGATGCGCGCAGCTTTACCGCGAAGCTCTCTCAGGTAGTAGAGCTTGGCGCGACGCACGCGGCCACGCTTGATGACATCAATGTGGTCAACGATCGTCGCGTGCAACGGAAAGATTCTCTCGACGCCGACGCCGAAGCTCGTCTTCCTGACCGTAATCGTCTCACGCACTCCGCCGTGCTTGCGGGCGATCACGATGCCCTCAAACACCTGCAAGCGTTCTTTGGTCTCCGACTCCTTGATACGCACGTGAACGCGCACCGTATCGCCCGGCTGAAAGTCCGGGACGCTCTCGCGCATCTGCGCCTTTTCAACAACATCTAAGCGGTTCATCTCTTTACTCCATGAAAGCAGTGATGGGTGATAAGTGAGAGGTGATAGGAAAGAATTTGTTTTCTCTTATCACTTATCACCTATTACCTATCACATAAATTATTTCTTCTCTAACAGGTCTGGCCTGTTGCGTTCGGTCTTTTTCAAAGCCTGCTGTGCGCGCCAGCGCGCGATCTCCCCGTGATGGCCGGTGAGCAAAATTTCCGGCACGCGCATTCCGCGAAACTCCGGCGGGCGCGTGTAGTGCGGATAATCGAGCAGCCCGTCGGAAAATGATTCGTTGGCGGCGGAAGTCTCACTTCCTAATGCGCCGGGAATCAATCGCACAATTGCATCAACCATTACGACCGCCGCAGGCTCGCCGCCCGACAACACGTAATCCCCGATGGAGATTTCATCCGTCACAAGCGTCTCGGCCACGCGCTCGTCAACGCCTTCATAGCGCCCGCAGATCAGTACGACGTGCGCGGCTGTGAGCGCCAACTCACCGGCGACCGCCTGCGTGAAGACGCGTCCCTGTGGCGAAAGCAGCACGACGCGCGTGCCTTCCGCGAATCGCTCGCGCTCGCTCGCTCCCGTTAAATCCTCGACTGCTGCAAAGATCGGTTCGGCCTTTAAGACCATCCCGTCGCCACCGCCGAACGGGCGATCATCCACCATCCTGTGCTTATCCTTCGTCCACTCCCGCAGGTCGTGCGTTCCGACATCCACCAAACCCGCAGCCTGAGCGCGCCGGATAATCCCGTAATCAAATGCCCCACGAAAGAAGTCCGGGAAGATTGTGATTACATCAAATCGCATTGCGGAATTCGCAATCTAAAATTCCAGCAAGCCTTCCGGCGGATCAACCCGAATCAGCTTGTTTTCAATATCAATCTCGACGCAGATGGTTTCCGCGAGCGGAATCAGGTGTTCGCCCCCTGCGTCCACTTTTTCAACCACCAGCACCTCGGCGTCGCCGCCCGTTCTCAAGACTTCTCGCACCAGTCCAAGCTTTTGGCCTTCGACGGTCTCGACACGGCAGCCGATTAACTCCCAATCGTAAAACTCGTCTTCTTCGAGTTCCACGCGCTCCGATTCGGGTACTGCGAATTCGTAACCGATGAGCGCGGACGCCGCTTCGATTGAATCGTATCCGGCGAATTTCAAGACGACGCGCCCGGATTGAAACCAGTGCTCTTCGAGCGCAAGCGTCGTGCGGAGTCCTCCGGGCGCAACCGCGATCAATTCATCAAGGCCGTCGAAGCGTTCCGGGAAATCCGTTAAAAGCTCGGCCACTATCTCGCCGCGCAAGCCTCTCGTCTTCGCCGCTCGCGCCACCGCAACCAGTTCGACCGCCGCCATGTCCGGCTCGCCTGCCTGCTCCGCCTCGCTCATTCCACGATTTCGAGAACGTAACGCCGATTCTGCTTTACGCTCGCCGCATGGACGAGCGAGCGCAGCGCGCGAACGGTGCGTCCCTGCCGCCCGATCAACTTGCCCATATCGTCAGCAGCCACGCGAATCTCTATGAGCAGCGCACCCTTGTGCTCGACTTCGCGCACGTCAACTGCCTCCGTGTCGTCCACCAGGGCTTTCACGATCATTTCGACAGTCTCACGCATAATTAAGTCTGGAGTCTGGAGAGTCTGGAGTCTGGAGTCAAAGGCCAAAGACTTGTTTTTGTCTTTTGACTCCAGACTCCAGACTCCAGACTTTTAGACTCTTCTTAAACTGTTTCCGGCTGTGCCTGCGCTTTCGCGTTGGCCTTAATCAAGCGGCGCACGGTTTCGGTCGGCTGCGCGCCGTGCTCAATCCAGTATTGCGCTCGCTCGGCGTTGAGGCGAATCTGGCCTTCCTTATCAATCGGATTATAAGTCCCGATGCTCTCGATGTACGCGCCATCGCGCTTCGACAGCTTTTCCTTGACCACGATCCGGTACGAAGGTCGCTTCTTCGCGCCCATTCTCATCAATCTAATTGCTAACAAATCTCTATCCTCCAAGTGATAAGTGATAGGTAACGGGTGATAGGTAAAAGCATTTCTCTTATCACCTATCACTTATCACCCATCACTACTTTATCTCTTCTTCTTCCAACGTTTCTTCTTCTTGCGCGATGGCCCGGCGGCAGGCAAGGAGGGCATGTCGCCGTCGTCGCCATTCATTCCTTCGAGTCCGGGCATCCCGGACATTCCGGCCACCTTGCGCATCAGCTTGCCTTTGAGGCCGCTGCCGCCGAACATGCCGGAAGTCGAAAGCTGCCGCATCATCTGCCGCATCTCCGTGTACTGCTTAATCAAGGCGTTGACTTCCGCCACGTTCGTCCCCGAACCACGCGCGATACGCCTGCGCCGGTTCGCGTTCAGAATCTTATGGTCGTTGCGCTCCTCAATCGTCATCGAATCGATGATTGACTCGGTGCGCTTCAACTCTTTCTCCATCTGCTTGGTCTGCTCTTCATCCAGATTCGGCACGCCGATGCCGCCGAGAAGTTGATCCGGCAGGAGCTTCATAATCTTTGAGAAAGAGCCTAGCTTTTTGACCTGTCTCAGTTGACTGCGGAAATCGTCGAGCGTGAACTGATTCTTCTGAAGCTTCTTTAACTGCTCTTCGGCTTCCGTCTGGTCAACCTTTGACTGCACCTCTTCGATGAGCGACAGCACATCGCCCATGCCGAGGATGCGTTGCGCGATGCGGTCAGGATAAAAAGGCTCAAGCGCGTCGTATTTCTCGCCGACGCCGACGAACTTGACGGGCTGTCCAATCACCTGCTTGATCGAGAGCGCCGCGCCCCCGCGCGCATCACCGTCCATCTTCGTCAGCACAACGCCCGTAATCCCTACGCGGCGATGAAACTCTTCCGCAGACTTCACGGCATCCTGTCCCGTCATCGCATCTGCGACGAAGAGCGTCTCGACGGGATGCGTCTCGCTCTTGATGCGCTCCAGTTCGACCATCAAATCGTCGTCAATGTGCAGACGCCCGGCGGTGTCTATCAGGAGCGTGTCGAAGCCTGTCTGCTGCGCGTGCTTGTGCGCTTCGCGCACTAAGGTCAAGGGGTCGTTCGTCTCAGGCATCTCAAAGATGGCCTGCCCCGTCGCGCGTGCGATAACTTTCAACTGCTCGCGCGCCGCCGGGCGATAAACGTCCACCGACACGAGGAGCGGCTTGCGGTCCTGATTCTTCGCCAGCCAACGCGCAATCTTGCCCGTCGAAGTGGTCTTACCTGAGCCTTGCAGTCCGACGATCATTACGACGTTCGGGCTGGTTTTCGTGAAAACCAAGCGGGAAGACTGCCCGCCGAGGAGTTCCACCAGTTCGTCGAAGACGATCTTGACGACCTGCTCCGAAGGCTTCAACTCCTGCCAGACCTGCTGTCCCTCGGCCTTTTCCTTGACCGATGCGATGAAATCCTTAGCGACTTTGTAATTAACGTCCGCTTCCAATAGCGCCAGTCGAATCTCGCGCAGCGCCGCATCCACGTGCGCCGGGGTCAGGACACCCTCACCTCGCAGATTCTTCAGCGTTCGTTTCAGCTTGTCGGATAAATTCTCGAACATATAGACACGGCTCCGCGCTCCAGACGGAAACGAAGATGATAATGGCGGGTGTGGGGAGTGTCAAGGAAAGGGCGTGGGACAGACATTCGTGGGACATACATTCCTGTCTGTCATAGCGTGCGCCAGCACGCTCTTGATATTCGCCAGGCAAGTGTTCGCGCTCACGCGCTCAATGAGCAGGCAGGAATGCCTGTCCTACGATATTTCTACAAACGTGTCAGTTGATTGATGCGCTCGCGCAGCGTTTGGACGTAGCCCTCACGCGTCGCCTCGTCGTAGCTCGCGGCGTCGAAGGCATCGCGGAGTTGGTCGTCGGTCAGTTGTGACAGGAGCGCCCCGATCCAGCGCGCGTGTACGTCGGGGATGCCGCGCATGGATTTCTCTTTCTTCACCTCGCCCCGGTAGTACGGTGGATAAAAAACGGTGAACATGCCGAGCTTGGTCGGGCGCGTGTCGTAGTCGAACTCGACCGAGCCGTCATCCTCCAGACCTGTGACGAACCGCGTCGAGAGGAAATCCTTCAAATTGTTCTTCGAGCGCTTCCCGCCAAGCCCGCCAGCGCGACCGAGCGTTGCGCCCAAATCCGTCACCGTGTAGCGCGCTTCCGCGCGGCGGCTTCCGGGTCTGGTCAAATAGAAAATCCGGTTGTTAGCTGCGCGCGCATCGTAGTTGTTAAGCAAGATCATAATGACCTTTAGCCCGTTTAACTCGCGCGTCCGGGCAAAGGGATTCTTGTCCCAATCCCACTGCGGCCCGCGCTTAACGTTCTTACGTCTGGGTTCAAAGCGCGCGCCGCGCACGAACAGGTGGTCTTCCACGTAATCGCGACCACGTGAGAGGCGCGGCAACCCGTTGATGCGCGCACGGTCCAGATAGTAGGACTCCTCTGCGAAGTAGCCGACCGACCAGACAAGACGCGTGGCGACCGTTTCAGATTGAGCCTCCGGCCCAAGCTTCACCTTCCATTCAATTCCGCGCGCATCCTTCACGTCGAACTTCGGTGACTCTCCATCCTTGTCCTCTTCAATAAAGGTGAAGGGCGCAACCGGAGCGAGCCGTTCCGAGCCGGGGCCGTAGCGTAGATCGCGGGATGAAACTCTTCCGGGATTACGCCAGAGAACCGGCGTGCCAGATAGTTTCTTGTCCTTTCCCGCTTTCTGTGCGAAAGCAGACTGCTGGGGAGATATGCTAAAGGTGAGCAGAAAGACAACTGCCGGGATTACGTTCTTTGGTAAATGCATCGAATCTCCTTCATATTCTGGATGTCGCCGCGCCGTATCATCATAATACAAGTTCTTTACTGAATGGAGACACGGCGCAGCGATTTCCCCACGTATATTTAACGAAAATCTCTGATTATTGCTGGCATCGTGTTTGCAAATTCGCTCTGTTAATGAAACAGAACATTAAAAATCGCGCCCGTTTCGTAGTGGCTGCGACAACGCTTTCTGCAATCTTCTCGCTGAATTTGCTAATCGCCGGGACTGCTTTCGGACAACAGGCTCAAGATTCTCAAACTGCTGCGTCGGCTCAGGACAAGCAGGCGATTGCTGCGTTCGAGAAACGCGTGAAGGACTACGTCGCGCTGCGCGAAGGGCTGGAAGATAAGATGCCGAAGCTCGCGGCGAAGAGCACGCCGGAACAGATAGAGGCCCATAAGACCGCGTTTGAGGAAACGGTGAGGACGGCCAGAGCGGGTGCGAAAGCCGGTGAGGTGTTCACTCCTGAGATTATCCAGCACATCCGCATGACGATTCGTGATGAGTTCAAGGGAAAAGACCGGCAGGAACTACGCAAGATGGTGATGGAAGCGGACACGAAGGGCGTGCCCCTGAGGGTCAATCATCCTTACCCGGATGACAAGGAGTTGACGGAGATTCCGTCAACGCTCCTGCTGAAACTGCCGCCACTGCCAAAGCAGGTAAAGTATCGTTTCGTCAACCGGCACATGCTGCTGGTTGATAGAGAAAATGGATTGATCGTTGATTACATGCTCGACGCTATTCCTTAAAGTAGTCTGCACGCGCATGAGGAGAACAGGTATGAAACGGATTGTTGCTTCGTTTGTCGTCGCCGTCGTCTTGATTCTTGGCGGCCTGGGAGAAAACGTTTTCGGCCAGAGTGTTTCTCCAGTTCATTCTAAAAGCCATCCTTCAACCACTGCGCCAGTCAAAGTTACTTTGCCATTAAAGGAAGGCTCTGTTCGTTTCATGGTCGTCGGCGACACGGGCACAGGCACGGGCAAGCAACAGGAGTTGGCGGACTTGATGGTGAAATACAGGCAGGTCTTCCCCTTCGAGTTCGCTTTGATGATGGGCGATAACCTGTACGGCGGAGAAAAGGCTGAAGACTTCAAGACGAAATTCGAGGACGTTTACAGGAAGCTGCTGGACGACAAGGTTAAGTTCTACGCCACGCTCGGAAATCACGACGAATCGAACCAGCGCTTTTATGCCTACTTCAATATGAACGGGGAGGAGTATTACAGGTTCACGAAAGGAAACGTCGCGTTCTATTCCCTGAACAGCAACTACATGGACGCCCGCCAGATCAAGTGGCTTGAAGAGCAACTCTCGAAGGATACCTCGGAATGGAAAATCGTCTTCTTCCATCACCCGCCGTATTCGTCGGGCGGCAAGCACGGCTCCGACACGAAGCTGCGCGAAGTCGTCGAGCCGATATTTTTGAAATATGGAGTGAACGCCGTCTTCGCCGGACACGAGCACTTCTATGAACGGATTAAGCCGCAGAAAGGAATCTATTATTTCATCTCAGGCGCGGGCGGCAAATTGAGAGACGGCGACGTGAAGAAGGGGTCGCCCCTGACGGAAAAGGCGTTCGACAAGGACATGTCATTCATGCTCCTTGAAGTTGCTGACAACCAACTGCACTTTCAGGTCATCTCGCGCACCGGCGAAACTGTGGACTCAGGCGTTCTGATGAACCAGCGAAAGAAAGCCATGAGCGCTTCCAACTAAAAGCGCCTGACAAAATCACAGGGCAGGGAGTTAGCAGGGATGGACAGGATAAACAAGATGAAAGAAAGACTGGCAACACTGCTTTCATCTTCCTTTTCTTATCCTATCTATCCTGTCCATCCCTGCTAAATCTGAATTGGTTAGCGGCTCTAAGTTTACGGGCTTCTGATATTGAAAGTATCGCACTGCCTGATCTCGCCTGTCTCCAAACCGCGTCGGAACCAGCGCATCCGTTGCGCTGAACTGCCGTGCGTGAACGAATCGGGAACGACGTAGCCCTGCGCTTCCTTTTGCATGCGGTCGTCACCGACGGCAGTCGCGGCGCTCAAAGCCTCTTCGATGTCTCCGGCTTCAAGGTCGCCTTTTTTCTGCGCGTACTGCGCCCAGACACCCGCGTAACAATCGGCCTGCAATTCGAGCCTGACGGAAAGATCGTTGGCCTCGCGCTCGCTCGTCCTGCCGCGCATCGAGTCCACCTTATCCATCATCCCCAAAAGTTTCTGGATGTGATGCCCGACTTCGTGCGCGATGACATAGGCTTGCGCGAAATCGCCGGGAGCGCGGAAACGCGACTTCAGGTCCCTGTAAAAGGAAAGGTCAATGTAGACCTTTTGATCGCCCGGACAGTAGAACGGGCCGACAGCCGAGGTAGACGTTCCGCAGGGAGATTGGATTCGACCCGTAAAGAGCACCAGTTTCGGCGGGCGGTATTGCTGCCCGTTTCGCCGGAAAATATCAGCCCACACGTCTTCCGTGTTAGCCAGCACGGATGAGCTAAATGCTTTTAGCTCGTCTTCCTCGGGGTTGGCCGGGCGCGAGACCTGTGTGCCCGGCGCGGGACTACTATCACCACCGTTCAGCAACTTGCTGGGATCAACTCCGAGCAGGAAAGCTATGACGAGGACGACGACCGAGCCGATACCGCCGACGGCCAGTCCCTTGCCCCCCATGCCTCGCCGATCTTCGACGTTATCGCTTTGGCGACCTTCTCTCCAGCGCACGGCTGTCACCCCCTCGATTGAAGTTTTCGCTCTTTATAACACGTTGCAGTCATTTCCGCGCAGTGACGATGACGTTCCACCCACAGCTTTGGCGCAGGCGACGAAACATTTTGTCGGAAACGACGGGGCGCAGGACTCTCAGTTCCTCACGAATCATCTGCTCGACTTCTGTTTTGATTTCACCGAAAGGCTTGAACAGCGCGCGCGCCTGTTTCTGGCTATAAACTTTCACCAGCGGTCTTGCTTCATGTTCCGAGTATTCCACGTAGCGGCTCATAATCTCTTCGGGCGAATGGCCGCGCAGAAAATGGCCGCGCAGGATGCCGCGATGCAGAACTATCTCCGTCCAGTAATAGAGCGAGTTGCGATGATAGAGCATCACGCGGGCTATTCCGCCGGGGCGCAAAACGCGATGGAGTTCGCGCACGGCCTGCGCTGTGTCCGGCGTGTGATGCAGCACGCCGTTGGAATAGACGACATCAAAGCTCTCGTCTGCGAAAGGCAGCCGCTCGCCGTCACCGAGCACGAAATCCGCGCGCATGTCGTAAAGCCCGAAGTGAAGACTCGAAATCTCGACCGAGCGCGGCGTCAGATCAACGCCCGTGCAAAGCGCACCGCCCCGCGCAAACTGCAAAAGGTCTGTGCCCATCCCGCAGCCGACTTCAAGCAATCTTTTACCCTTGAACTCATCAAAGCCCATCACTTCGGGCATCCAGGGCGCATACTCCTGATAACGATGGCGCTCAACCTCGTCGAAAAATTCCCGCGTGGCGAATTCATACTTTGCCCCGTACTTCGCGCCGCAAGGGTCTTGCGTCCACTGCTCCCGCGCGTGCTGCTTCTCCGCCACAAGCTGCTTCTGCTCATCTTCCACTTTCACATGTCACCCCTTAGAAACGATGAAGGAGGAACGGTGAACGATGAACTGAAAAGCGTTTCTCTTTACTTCCGCGTTCAGCGTTCATCGTTCCTACTTTCCCGGTAAGCCTCAAGCACTCGCGCGGCGTTGTGCGTCCACGTATGCCGCGCGATTGCTTCGCGTCTGGCTGCCGCTCCGAGTTTTTCGCGCAACTGCGCTGAATTAATCAGACGCAAGATGGCTTCGCTCAACTCGCGCGCATCACCCGGCTCAACCAGCAGCGCCGTCTCTTCATCCGTCAACACCTCGCCGATCTGTCCCAACCGGCTGGCGACGATGCCTTTGCCCATCGCCATGTACTCGAACAGCTTTGTCGGAGAGCCGAAAAATTCGCTTCCGTCTTCGAGCGGGACGTGCGGCGAGGCGAGCACGTCGCAGGCGTCCAGAAGCTGAGGCACACGCTCATGCTCGACTGCACCCGTCATAATCACGCGCCGCTCCGCATTGGCCTCGCGCAAAATTCGTTCGACCTCGCCCCGCAGCGCGCCGCTCCCGACCAGCAGGAAACGCACGTGCGCATCCTCCGGCATGAGTTTAATCGCTTCCGCAAGCGCCAGCACGCCGTGCCACGGGCCAAACGTTCCGACGAACCCGACGAGCGTTTCGTCCCTTCCAATCCCAAGCTCCGCGCGCACGCCATCGCCACCGATGTTCGGTTGAAAGCGCTCGGCATCCACGCCGTTCGGATTGACGACTATTCTTTTATCCTCAACCCCGGCGCGCAAAAGATTACGCCGCTCAACCTCTGAGACGACGAAGATGCGCGCCGCTGCGGCCAGATTCAATCGCTCGTAGCGCTCCAGCAACCCGAGGCTTCCGACGCGATCCCAGTAGCGTCCGACCCACACCTCCGAGCCGTTATATTCAAGAAACAGAGGCCGCCCGGTTCTCATGCTCGCTTCAACGCCAGCCCAACTGAAACGACTGTAGCGTTGATAAATAAAATCCGGTGCGGCGCGCTCAATCGCAAACGCCGCGTCGTGCGTGAAACGCAGGTTGTTGTAGATGTCAAACGCCGCGCGCGTCGAACCCACAGGCTTCGGCCAGATGACTTTCAATGGCGTCCTGTCTTCATCAAGCCCGGCGATCTGGTCGTTGCTGACAAGCGAGATGCGCGCGCCGAGTTTCAATGCCGCGCCTATGAAGCCGTTGATGTGGCTCGCCGCACCGCCGAGTTGAGTTCCCGGCCCCGGCGTTGCGCGCAGGTAGACAATCTCGGTCGCGCCTGTTGACCCACCTTTCCTGACGGGGCGATTTTTAAGATGTTCATTACGCTTGACGGCAAGCTCAAGCCGCCGCAACTGACTCGCCGCGCGCACGAGTGCCGCCGCGCTGATCGTCGCTTCGCGTGCGAGACGCGAGGGCGAGGCCACAAGGCTTCGCACGCGACTCTCCTCACGCCACCCGTCGTGAGCATCCATGATAACGGTGCGCCGCGCTCCGGCCAGTGCGCCGAAAAGCAGAAAGGCGTTCTGGCCGCGCTGCCATGCGAGGCGTTCAGTCGCAACGGCGAAAACATCCGGGCGAAGAGCGCGCAGGGCGCTGAGACGCTGCGCCATCCCGCCCGCTTCGATCTGTGCGCGCGGAATCTCTTCGATCTCTGCTTTCGGGTAGCGCCTCCCCAACGCCTTGCGGATGGTGCGAGGCTCGCCGCTTAGAGTCAGTAAAACTAACTTCATAGCGCGGCTCCGGCTGAGGCTTTACTGTTTACGTGACGCAGGGAGAAGTACCATCCGCTGGCGAGCGCGAACGGCAATTTGTCCGTGACGCGTGAGTTCCACTCAATGAAACGATTTGAGCGCGCCAGAGTGTGGCCGATGACCGGCCCGGCGAGAAAACTTGCAGAGCCTTCCCGAAAGACAGTTAAAGAACACTCCGCGAAGAGACGACGCAGGCGGCGGCGCGTAAAGGATTGCACATGGCCGCTCTCGTGGTTATCTGTAGCGGCGACGGTTTCTCGCCCACTCTTCGCCAGCGCGTCAACGAGGCGTTGCAGGCGCAGAAGATGAAAGAATCGTGAGTCAATCTCAAACTCGCCGTAACCGTTCGGCACGGTGACGATCACGATGCCGTCTTCCGAGAGGTGCTTCGCACTATCGGCCAGCAACGTGTGCGGGTCCGTCATGTGTTCCAAAACTTCCGCGAGAATAACCACCTCAAAAGTTCCCATCTTCAGTTCTGCGACATCCCCGCAGACGAAGGTGGCGTTCGTGAGGTCTTTCGCCAGTTGCTTCGCGTGTTCGATGGAGCGCGCGTCTATGTCTATGCCCGTGACCTGAAAGCCACGCTGCGCCAGTGGCAGAGCGAGCATTGAACCGTTGCCGCATCCGACATCAAGCACACGTAAAGAAGCGAGGTCAGATTCAGGAAAGACTTCCGCAATCGTCTCCTCGACGAAGCGCAAGCGCTTGGCATAGCCCCACAAGTTTTCACGCTCGCCCGATTCGTTCATCCGTGCCCCCTTCTGCTTGAGAGCGAACGGAAGCGCCCCGTTAGCAGGTCGCGCAATTCTTCCCGGCGTGGCATCAAAATGGAGGAAAGAGGCTGTCGGGTTTGAGTGCGAAAGTAGATCAGCACGAGGCCGAAGATCAGGGCGTAGCTCAAGGTCGAGGCAGTGGCCGCGCCGCGCGCCCCAAAAGTCGGCACGAGCGCGAACGTCAAGGCGACGTTGATAATTAAGGTCGCCGTCCAGAATAGAGGGATGGCGCGGGGAAGCCCTGCCGCGTTGAAGTGCTGAACAAGCACCGATTCGAGACCAACCAGATAGACGCCCGGCAACAGGATGAAAAGAAGCATGGGCACGCTGGCGAAACCCGCGCCATAAACCAATGGTAAAAGATAACTGGCGGGCACAGCAGCGAGACAAACAAGCAGCATGACCAGCGTCGTGTGTCGTGCCACAAGGCATGTCAATTCGCCGTGCTCGTCATGCTTTGAAGCGACGTGCGGGAAAAGCAGAGTGGCGATGACGCTCGGCAGGAGAAGCAGCATCATTGCGACTTGCGAAGCAACAGCGTACACGCCTGCTTCCCCTGATCCATGAAAGAGGTTGACGACCAGCAGGTCTGCGCGAAAGATGAGCATGGCGGCAAGCGCCGCGATGTGAGACTTGATGCCATAGCGCACCATGCGCTTGAACAGATTGATGTCGGGTCTGAGCGCCTGCGCCTTGCGTTGTTCCACGATGAAGCGCCAGATCAGCCAGACGATCAAGGAACACACTAAGATGCTCGCCGCCGTGTTCAATGAGATGAGTGTCCAGAGACCTCTGTTCAGAATGACGAGCGCCAGCAAGGCATTAACGATTCCGAACAACTGCCCCGCCAGATCAAGAAGATTGAATCTTTTCACCTGCCCGACGGCCAGAAAGGTATTAAGGCCGATGAGCGTAATGAGTTGAAACGGAATCGAGATGGCAGCCACGCCAATCAAACGCGGCGAGATGAATCCGAACCAACGGGGATGCCACATCGCCAACCCCACCAGTCCAGACGCCAGCACGCTCCCCGTCACGAGGCTGAAGATGAGTGAGTTGACAGCAGCGGGCGCGAAAGATTTGCGATCCCGCGAGATGAAGTAAGTGTTGGCCGAAGGAAGGCCAGCGCCGCCCAGTTGGACGACCGTGATAACGGCGACGTTAATTACAGCGAGTTGCCCGTAGCCTTCTTTTCCGAGCCAGCGCGCGACGATGACTCCGGCGGCGACGCTGTTAATCGTCATCAGGACGCGCGCAATGAGCGTCCACGCCACATGCACGGAGAAGCGACGCCGTGATGAGACGGCGACTGCGGAGGTTTCATCTACAGGCTGCTCTAACATCTAAACCGTTACCTACGACCGCTCAATCCATCGCTCATACCACAAACTGAGATTGAGCAAAGCCCACAGGTGAAAGCCCCAATCTTTAGTGCCACGCCGGTGCTCGTCCAGCAAGCGCGCGATGAATTGATAATCGAAGAAATCACGTCGCCGCATGGTGGAGTTCATCAGGTGCGAATCAAACCATCCGGCCAGCCCGTTTCTGAACCACTCGCGCACGGGCGCACCAAACCCGCGCTTGCGACTGTAGAGCAAATCATGCGGCAGAATTTCTTCGAGCGCGCGTTTCAGGATATGTTTGCCGCTGCGTCCTTCGACCTTCAATTCACGCGGGATGCCCATCGCATACTCGACCAGATGGTGATCCAGAAACGGCACACGCGCCTCGACAGACGTGGCCATAGTGATTTTGTCCACGCGCATCAAGAGCAACTCCGGCAGCCGGAGCTTTAATTCCAGATAGGTCATGCGCGACAGGAAATCCGACTGGGGTCGCTCTTCTTCGATGTAGTTCAGGTATGAGTTGACGACTTCGAGCGACGAACGATTGCTCATGCGCTCGCGCATCTGGCCGGAGAGCACGCGCGGCTTGAACGTTTCGTCGTAAACCACCACGCCGCCCCAGAACAGGGGTTCGTCCGCGCCAAGCCGACGAATCAACTCAATCGCCGCACGCTTTCTCCCCGTCGCTTCAAGCGCGGGGCGAGAGAGCGCGCTTGCGGCTCGTCGCAAAGACGACGGCACACGCTCCGCATGCTGCCAGAACTTTTCGTAAATCCGCAGATGCCGCACGTAGTTTTCATAGCCGCTGAAAATCTCGTCCGCACCTTCACCAACCTGCACGACGATTGTGCCGGAGTCGCGCGCCAGCTTCGACACGTAATAGAGCGGCACACAGACGGGATCGGCGATCGGCTCGTCCTGATGGAACACGAGGTCTGGAAGAAACTTCTGCATCTCATCTTCAGAGATGATGACCTCGTGATGATTCGTCTGAAAATCGCGCGCGATGCGACGGGCCGAGTCAAGCTCGTTGAGATACTCTGCATCCTGAAAGCCGACCGTGAACGTCTCGACCGGGCGCGACATCTGCTCGGACATCAGCGCGACGTTTGCCGAGGAATCAACCCCGCCTGAGAGAAAGACTCCGAAAGGCACGTCCGACATCATGCGCTTTTTGATGGACGCTCTCAGCAGACGCAGCACTTCCGTCTTGTGCTCCTCTTCGCTGTGAGTATTCATCTGCGCGGGCGGTAGAGCGTCCCAGTATTGCTTGAGATTGATTGTGCCGTCGCGGGAGACTATGAGCATGTGTCCGGCGGGGATTTTCTGTATGTCGCGAAAGAGCGTGCGCGGGGCAGGCGTGGTCAGAAACGTCAGGTAGTGATAGAGCGATTCTTCGTCAACGTCGGGCGTGACAGCCGGGTGTTGGAGGATGGCTTTGATTTCGGAAGCGAAGATGAAGCGCCCGTCTTTGTGATAGAAATAGAGCGGCTTGACGCCGATGCGGTCGCGCACCAGGACGAGTTGTCCGCGCTTCTCATCCCAGATGGCTATACCGTAGTCGCCTTCGAGGTCTTGCACGAAATCCAGCCCGCGCTCCTCGTAAAGATGCAGGATGGTTTCGGAATCCGTGCGCGAGGCGTAGACGTGGCCGCGCTCTTCCAAGCCTTCACGCAGGCGCGCGTGATTGTAAATCTCGCCATTGAAGACGAGCCACACCCCATCCGTGCAGCCGCGCATCGGTTGATGACCGGCGGCGGAAAGATCGATGATCGAGAGGCGACGAAACCCTAAGCCCCCTCGCCCTTCATCGAAGATCAACTCACCCGCATCGTCCGGCCCGCGATGCGGCATCTCGTCGCGCATCCGCTCGACAAGAGAGCGATCGACAAGCCCTCGCGCCGCACCGTATTCCCATACTCCGCAGATTCCACACATCAGCTTTTGGCCTTAATCAGCTTCTCGACCACACTTTCAAATAGCCGCGACATGACGTAATACCTGCGCCCGCTTCCGTCGTTGAGTTTATATTGGAAATCGTGGGAGCGCAGCAGTTCCAGCGCACGACGAAAGAAGACGGCATCGAGGTCGAAGAGATGCTGCTTGGCTTTCTTAATCGAATTGCAGCCGGAGATGTCCACCTCTTCCCGCAGGACGATGCGCTCGCCCGTATCAATCCCGGAGTCAATGAAGAAGACCGTCACGCCGATTGGCTCGCCTTCAATAATCGCCCACTCCATCACGTTGCGCCCGCGAAAGCCGGGAAGGATTCCGATATGCGGATTCAGAATGCCCAGACGAAAACAGTTGATCGTCGCCTCGCGGTAGATGACTCCGGCCTTGTGCAGGCCGACATCAAGTTGGAGAGCCTTTAATCTCTCAAGCGTTTCCGGGTGGTCTAACGGTTTCTGGAAAAGAAAGACTTTGCGGTTGAAGACGAGGCGCAGGGATTTCAGGCCGCCTCGTTGGAGAACGACTCGCGCGAGGTGTTTGAAGAGACTCCGCTTGCGCGACTCTCCCGGCGTCGGGCAAAGGAGGATGAAAGCATCGCAATCGGGGACAGTCTTCACCTCGTCGTAAATCTTCAGCGCCGCCGGAAGAGAGTTTGCCAGAATACTTGTCCGCATCAATCGTCTTCTCGAATCCATGCCGCCATCGCGCCCGCGTAGAGAGCTAAGTAAGAAGCCACGAGCACGGACTGCGGCTCAGCGTCGCGATGCCACTGCATCGGCAGCAACTCGTAATAGTAGTTCAGCGCATCCAGAAACCTCAAATCAGTGCCGCACGCGGCATAGACGGCGACGCAATTAAGCATCACCAGCAGGTCGTCTACGCCGACTGTCTCGACAGAGCCTTTCTCAATTCGCGCCCGTTCATGCACCATTACTCTCATCAGGACGAATTCACGCACTTCCTTCTCCTCCGGGAGAGTGAAGTTCAAAGGATTGGCATATCTTTCCGTGAGGAGATGCAGGCGTAGCTCAGCATCGGCGCGGGATTCGTTCAGAAGTTTCAGGAAAGGCTCGACCGGAGGATGTTTGACCGGATGAAGCTGCGGCGGATTACCGAGAGCGCAGGCGAAGAGGGCTGCGCGAAAAGTCGTTTCGTCTTGCGATTCCATCCAGGCAACGGGTTCTTTGATGCCCCCCATTAATTTGCGGACATCTGCGAGCGAAGCATAAGTCAGCTTCCCACGCACATCCTGGACAAGTGCGTCTAACTCGTGGCCCAGCCCTTCGGTCTTGAGACGAGGGATGACCTCGTCGACTAGTCCGGTGAAGCGTTCCTTCAAGGCATGCGAGATGATTTTAATCCGCGTGCTCATCTGGGCGCGGCTGTCCTGATCTGAAATTTTCCGTTCTGCAATTCCCTCGCCAGTTCTGAAAGGGTCAGACACTTGATGTCGTCGGCCTGCGACACGTCTTTAACGAAGCGTTCGATGTCGGAGAAATCCCGAACATCTTTGGTGTGGTTTTCGAGAATGACGGGAACCCGTTCAAGGCCGCTCGCACGCGCTCTTCTGCGGATTGATTGAAGCATCTCTCGCAGCAGCGCGTAATCGAGTTGCGCGATGTCGGAGATGAGATGCTTACCTTTCAGGTAAGGCACGATGCCCTTTTCATAAACGCGCGTCCACTTGGAAGCGTGACGAGTTTGCGCCCACTCGTGGCCGTAAGCTTCAACGCTCCGGCTGCTCTTCGGCGTTGCGCTGGCGGGAGCAATGCGCTGTTTGATTTTCCCCACAGCTTTGCCCAGATGATGCTTGAAGATTTGACGGCGCGAGCCGTAGAAATAGTTCGTCGGGACGCAGATGATCGGCTCCTGTTTGTCGGAAGCCTTGCGCGCGTCCGTCATCACAGGATAGTAAGGTAGAAAATCTTCATCGCAGTTCGTGTAATCGAGATTGATATTTTTCGTTTCGTAGCGCACGCCCCCGACGATGCTCATGTCAAAGACGATGCCGAGCTTGACCAGCAAATCGAGCATGTGAGGTGAAGGCGCGATGCACCACGAGCCTGAGCGAAAAGAGACGCAACGGTAAGCTGGGTCAACGGGGCGCAGCAAATTTTTCAGGTAGTCTTTGCCAGCCCTCATCATTTGATAGGCTTCATCCGCCTCGTAATTGAGAATTGACCAGTCAGCGGTCAAGCGCCACTGGCCCTTTTCATATTCCGCATTCTGCCATTGCGGATGAATGTGTAGCTGTATGTCATGACCCTGACGGTAGCTCTCCCGCACGGACTCGTCCCACTCGTCCGCCAGAGCTTTCAGTTCCGGATAATCATTCTCGAATTTCCTGAAGGTGAGTTGCTGCATCACCTCCGCGTTGAACGATCCACGCACTCCATGTGCGTTGTAAATTTTGACAAGCTCGCGCATCGGGCGAAACTGTAGCTCACGGGCGTCGCCTGAGCCGTTCCCGCTTAATTCCCAATCATCAACAAAGGCCAGATAGATTGTCGGCTTCATGTTTAAGTCTTTAACAAATCAAATCGCCGGGAAGCTCAAAGCAGATTCAAACAGAGATGGACAGAGATTGTCAGGATTAAGAAGGAATATGAAATTCAGCGCTGTGTTTTTTCTTTTCATCCTGTCTATCCTGCCCATCCCTGCTAATTCCTTTCCTTGTAGCGTGCGATCAAGCTCAAACGCTCCGTTTCATCCTCTTCATCGCAGGCGGGGACAATCGCCCAGCGGAATTTACAGGGCGTGGCGGCACGCACAGTCCAGCAGGCGGCAACGGAAGCAGACTTCGCACCGTAATCACGCGAGATGAAGCGCGGCTCAAACTCCGGCTCGCTGTCCAGATCGAGAGCGGCGACAAGCAGACGTGCGCCTGTCATCTTATCGCAGGCACAAATGATTTCCTGAGCGCGCACGCTCGTCTCAAGATTTTCCGCGAAATGAAAACGAAAGCGAAAGACGTGCTCGCCCGCGCCGGTCAGGGAATCTTCGACTATCCACAATCGCTCCCGCTTCTCGAACCGGACGGAGCGGCGGTGCGTGACGTTCTCTGCGAGCCGTTTGTACCCGTCATGCTCGGCGATGATGATGTCACGCTCGCTTCCGGTTTCCCAGCGCAGAATGCGCGGGTGCGCCTCATCTCCGAGGACGAAAGGAAGCCCTGGGTCGGTTGAGTTCTGCTCAGCGCCGTCAACTTCGACGGTTGAATGATACGCGGTTGAGCGAAATAGTTGACGCTCCCTCAAGTCAGCCGAGTAGACGTATGTTCCCGGATCGACGATGAAACTTGTACCGCAGGCGCTCACTTCAAACGAGAGCGCATCGTTGTGCCCGTGCGAGCCGCGCCCCATCAACCCGTTGCCGTTCGCGTTGAAGAGAAGATAAAGATCATTGTCCCGCAGGATGTACGTGCCCGCTTCATGAAAAGCCTGCGACGCTGTGCCTTCATCAGTCTCCGGCAGGTTTTGAAACGCGCGAACTCCTTCTTCGCCTAAAATCCACAGCAACTCTTCCGGCATCGCAGAGGCAAGCACCGGAGACTTGAAACGCGGTTCGTTGAAAACAACTGCGCCGAGCGCAAGCACGTAGGCATGATCGTCCGCCGCGCGACGAACAAATGGCAGGACCTGCCCGCTGTCCGTATCGCCGACGAGCGGCGCGCGTCCGTCGGGCCGAAGGTAAGCGCGCACGTAATCGAGCATCGCGCGGAGTTTCCCCCGGTATTTTTCGTCAATCTCTATTTGGTTCGCGCGACACAAGATGAATGAGTAGAGGAAGAGTTCGAGGACGAGACGATGATAGCCCGTAGAGGCTTCAAAGTCCGCGCCGTCGGCGAGCACCTGTTTGTCCATCTCGCGCAGGAGTTCGCGCAGGCCGAACGAGCGCCACTCGTCCGCTTCCTCCAACTCCGGCAGCATGATTCCGAGCCACAGGAGGCCGACCACGTCCGAGAGATAATGATTGCTCGTCGAGAGATAAGAGAACTCAAGGTTGCGACGAATGTGCGCGCCGTGCTGGTCGAGCATTTGAAGAAACGAGAAAAGCGTCTCTTCATTCAACTGCGATGAGCGGCGCACCAAGTCAAACACGGCGAGCAAATTAACGGCGCGCAGGGCTGCCTCCATCGCGCAGGCCCAGTTAGCCCCGCGCCCCGTTGGATTCTGCTCGCGCCAACTCTCAAGCTGGGAGAAAATTTCAACAGCGTACTTTTCATCATCCGTCACCGCGTAGGCGCGCGCGAGTGTGACGAGATGCGCGAGGCGATTGACTTCCCACAGGACGCGAGCGTCTGAGCCATCACCTCGAAAAAGCTGCACGTCGGCATGATAGGCAAGCGGCCACGTTGCCCCGGAGAGCGGATCATTCAGCCAGTCGATTTTTTCCCCGAAACACTTTTCGCCATAGCCCAGCACAGGCCAGCAATGCTCATCTGTGATGCGCGTAGCCCTTTCAAGCAACTGCGCCGTTTCAAACGGAAAGAGGCTGCGCTGCAAGTTAGCCGTCACTTGCGACAGCGCATTACAGCCCGGCAAAAATTTGGGATTGGTGCGATTGCGAAAATAATCAAGCAGTTCGGATGGAGACCTTCGCGCAAACTCCGCACGCAGGCGCGCAGGAGTTTCCGCCAGACGCCCAAGCGATGCGCGCTCCATTCGACGCTCGCGCGCGACGCGGCTGCGTCTCCACGCTTCAAGCGCGAGGGTTCTAGCATCAACCTCTCCGCGCAAAGCACGTTTGACCTTATTGACGATGCCCATGACGTAGGACAGACATTCTTGTCTGTCGTAGCGTGCGAAAGCACGCTGATAGTTTTCGCTCACACAATATTCGCGCTCACGCGCTCAATGACAGACAAGAATGTCTGTCCCACGTCCCACGTCCCACGTCTCACGACAGACAGGAATGTCTGTCCTACTCCAGCAGCGCGTCGAGAATGCGGTCAGCCGTGTGGCCGTCCCAGAGCGGTGGGATGCGCGCCTGACCTTTGTTTGGTGGAGCGTCGAGCGCGGCCAGTGCTGTCCGTGTGATTCTTTCCGTGTTTGTACCGACGACTATGTTTGTTCCCATCTCGACCGTGATTGGACGCTCTGTGTTCTCACGCAAAGTCAGGCAGGGAATTCCAAGCGCGGTCGTCTCCTCCTGAATGCCTCCCGAATCGGTCAGCACCAGCCGCGCCCCGCTGTAGAGACGCAGGAAATCGAGATAGCCGAGCGGCTCGATGAGACGAAGATTCCCGGCTCGCTCGACCAAATCCGTGAAGCCAAACTCATCGAGGCGCGCACGCGTGCGCGGATGGACGGGGAAGATGATGGGCACGCGACCGGCTACCTGTTCGAGCGCATCGAGGATGCGGGAAAACGTCTCGCGGTCATCAACGTTCGAGGGACGATGAAGAGTCAGCGTGGCGTAATCTTTACCATTAACTCCCAAATCTTCACGAACGGTTGATTCTTCGGCGCGTTTTAGTTGAGTAAAAAGCGAGTCAATCATCACATTGCCGACAAAGCGTATGCGCTCCTGTGGAATTCCTTCGGCGCGCAGGTTTTCATCAGCATCAATTGAAGGTGTCAGCAGGAGGTCTGCGAGCTGGTCTGTCAGGAGGCGATTAATCTCTTCCGGCATGGAGCGGTCGCGGCTGCGAAGTCCGGCCTCGACGTGCGCTACTTTGATATTCAACTTCGAGCAACAGAGCGCGCAGGCAAGCGTCGAGTTCACGTCTCCGACGACGAGCACCCAGTCGGGCTTCTCTTCGAGCACAACAGGCTCGAACGTCTGCATCACGGCAGCGGTTTGTCGCGCGTGAGAGCCTGAGCCAACATTGAGGTAAACGTCCGGTTCGGGCAGGCCCAGATCACGGAAGAAGGCATCCGACATCTGCGCGTCGTAATGCTGCCCCGTATGCACAACGAGCGGCGCAAACTCCGCTTCACGCCGCTTCATCGCTTCGACAATGGGCGCGACCTTCATAAAATTGGGGCGCGCACCGACCACGTTGAGAACTTTGAGCACTACTGAATTTGTCCGTATTATTTTTTCTGCACCCGGCCTACGCCGCTTCACGTCTGAAATTAAGCCGCATGAGTTGTGAAGCATCGGTAATATCAGCATGCGCGTTTACGCTGCCTGATTCCGTCACAAACTCAACCACGTAGCCGCCGGGGTGATGCTCGGTTTTAGTAAACACATTAATCACCGTCCCAACATCACCGCGATGCAGCCTCTGCTCCGGCAGATCAACCAACAACGCAACCACATCATTTTCTTTGATCTCTTGCATCGCTACTTTCCTTTCATAACACATAACAACTTGTCAGGCGTGGAAAGTCTGTCCCGTATTCCACGATCTACGATGTCCGTACCGTAGCACTACGTTCTCCCCTTACAATCAAGACATCAATTATATATTTTTCTCCAAAGACTGATGCTGTTCCAGTCACGGCTTCTTCACTATGTGCCGCTTGCAACAATTTCTCACGCAGCCAATCCGCGTCAGCCAGGGTCAAGCCTAAAGCTGCTTGAAAAACACGCGCCTTGTGTTGGCCGACCTCGTGGAGAAGATTCAGACTGTAATCGCGTAGCTTCGCAATCTCTATGACGGCATGTTCAGAATTTGGCAATTTCATGACCGTCTATTCTGCGATAGCTCTAAGCATTCCTTTTATTAACTACAGCCGAATGATTCTGGCCCGGCTCTCGCGCCGTAGTTCTCCGCCGAGCGCGTTGCGTGTGTCAACGATGAGCGGGGCAAGCTCGGTGACTCTCCGGTAGTTGATCTCGCTGTGGTCTGTGACGATCACGATGCAATCGGAGGCGCGCAACTCTTCATCCGTGAGTGCGATTGATTCGAGCGGCTCCCCAGCGCTTTGCGTATGCGCGTCGTCGAAGCGTACCTCGGAGACAAACGGATCGTGATAGCTCACGCGAGCGCCTTTGGCGCGCAGGCGATCGATGATGGAAAGCGCGGGACTCTCGCGCACGTCGTTGATGTCCTTCTTGTAGGCGACGCCGAGCAGCAGCACGCGCGATCCCTTCAAAGGCTTCTCCGTATCGTTCAACCCATCAGAGACAAGCTGCACGACATGCTCAGGCATACGCGAGTTGACTTCTTCCGCCAGCCCTATGAAGCGCGAATCAAAGCCATGCTGTCGCGCTTTCCATAAAAGATAATGGGGGTCCAAAGGGATGCAGTGCCCACCAATTCCGGGGCCGGGATAAAACGGCATGAAGCCGAAAGGTTTTGTGGCTGCCGCACTGATGACTTCCCAAGTGTCAATGCCGAGCGTGTAGCAAAGCCGCGCCATCTCGTTGGCCATGCCGATGTTGACGGCACGAAAAGTATTTTCGAGGAGCTTGGCGGCTTCGGCCACGCGGGCAGAACTGACGGAATGAACGTTGTTGACGATCTGTGAGTAGAGATGCGCGGCCACTTCCGTCGAGGCGTCCGTGCAGCCGCCGACTACTTTCGGGATGTTGTGTGTCTGAAATTGCGGGTTGCCGGGGTCAACGCGTTCGGGCGAGAAGGCGAGCAGGAAATCTTCGTCCAGTTTCAGTCCCGTTTCTTCAAACATCGGAAGCAAAACTTCGTCGGTCGTTCCCGGATAGGTAGTTGACTCAAGGACTATCAATTGGCCGCGCCGCAGGTTTTTCTTAATCTCTTCGGCTGCCGCGAGGATGTAGGACACGTCCGGCTCTTTGGTCTTTCTCAGTGGCGTCGGCACGCAGATGATAATCGCGTCGCAATTCCTCAGATGCTCGAACTGAACGGTGGCGCTTAAACGCCCGGCTTCGGCCAATTCCTTAACCGCCGACTCAGGCACATCGCCGATGTAGGAGCGCCCCGCGTTAATTTCCGCCGCTTTCCATTCGTCAACTTCAAAGCCCGTTGAGTCAAAGCCCTTGCGCGCAAATTCTACGAGGAGCGGCAGGCCGACGTAGCCCAGACCGATGACGCCGACGCGCGCACCTCTTTCTGCTATTAATTTTGTGATGTCGTTTTTGACCATGTTTGCTTGCTTGTCTTCTCGATGATTGTTTCAATTACTATCAGGCGGGATGAAAGCCACTTCAGCCCGAACCTATTAAGACTATTTGAGCCTCTCGCACACTGTCAACCAAGGCAGGAGACAGGGAAAGGCAGAATGAAGAGGCTGCGCCCCGCTTTTGTTTTCATTCTGACTCCTGACTCCTGTATTCTGGCTCCTGTTCTTCTGTCTTCTGCTTTTGAAGATTGTGGAAAGGAAACGCGAATATCTCATGCTGGATTCGAGAGAACGAAGCCGCGCAGTCTTGACAGCGCTCGTGCTGCTCGTCTCATTGATGGTCGCCTCCTGTCAGGCGCTCAGAAAACTCGGCGGCGGCGGCGAGATTGACGAGGCCAATGGGCTTAACCGGAGCGCGGGCGAAGACATTCGTGAGATAGAGAGAATTGTTCAGGCGAATAAGAACAGGGAAACGGAAGTCACCCGCGCGCTCAACGCAAACGATTTCGCCGCCGCCAAAAGGATCATGGATGATTCCGTCAAGGCCATCGATCAGGGTCTGGAAAAGGGACAGAGCGCCGCAGAAAAGTTTGACAAAGCCTCCAAACTGGACGTTGACGCGACGATCAAAGACTACCTCTCACTGCGCGCACAGTCGGTCAACAAAGCCATCGAAGCATTTAAGGAACTCCGTCGCGGCATCATCACCTTACGCGACGCTACGGGAAGCACAGACAAGCCCACAACGGAAAAAGCCAAGAACGAGATTCAGCAATCAAGCGAACGGTTCGACAAATTAATCAACGAAGCCGGACGGCTCGAACGTCAGGCAGACGAGATTGCGCGCCGCAACCCCGACAAGATCAAGCCCGGCAAGTAATCTCGCAAAACGAGCATGGGGCATCAGCCTTGATTTCATCAATCGAGATGGAGACTACCCATGAGCAATCAAGAAAGCTTGCGTGAAGGAAAACTCATTCGGGGCTTCGGGCTGCTCGACGCCACGATGATCGTCATCGGCTCGATGATCGGTTCGGGCATCTTTATCGTTTCCGCTAAATCCTCTGCGCTCGTCGGCTCGCCGGGATGGTTGTTAATGGTGTGGGCGCTCGCGGGCGTGCTGACGATTACGGGCGCTCTTTGTTGCGCGGAGTTGGCGGCGATGATGCCGCGCGCGGGCGGTCAATATGTTTTCCTGCGCGAGGCTTATGGCTCGGCCACAGGCTTTCTCTTCGGCTGGTCGCTCTTCTTCGTTATCCAGACCGGGACGATCGCAGCCGTCGCGGTCGCCTTCGCAGATTTTCTGGGAGTGATTGCGCCCGGAGTCTCTGCCAGCAATAACCTCATCGGGCCCTTTCATCTGGGAAGCTATGCGCTTAGCCTTTCGACACAGCAACTCGTAGCCATCCTTCTCATCCTGCTACTCACTTTCACCAACACGCGCGGGCTGAAGACGGGCAAACTAATCCAGAACACTTTCACGTTCACCAAGACGGCGGCTCTGCTTGGTCTCATAATCTTGGGCTTTGCGCTCGGCTGGAACAAAGGAAGCGCGGCCTATACTTCTTCGTGGTGGAATCCTGTAGCTAATGGTTGGAGTCCGCAAGCGACGCCGCAGGCTCTGGATTCAACAGGTCCACTGGCGCTCCTGATGCTGGTGGGGCTGGCGATGGTCGGCCCGCTGTTTGCTCAATCGGCATGGAACAACGTGACGTTCACGGGAAGCGAAATCCGCGATCCCGGACGCAATCTGCCACGCGCCCTGCTCATCGGCTGCGGCGCAGTCGTCCTGCTTTATCTTCTCGCCAACGTCGCCTATGTCGTCACCTTGCCGCTGGCAAGGATTCAGAATCCGCAACACAGGGTTGCCACAGATACGATGCAGACCATCTTCGGACAGCCGGGTATGGTCATCATGGCTGTGGCAATCATGATCTCGACTTTCGGTTGCAACAACGGATTGATTCTGGCGGGGGCGCGTATCTACTACGCGATGGCGCGCGACCGCCTGTTCTTCGCGCGCGTCGGAACGGTCAACGAGCGCCACGTGCCCGTCGTCGCGCTCGTCGCGCAAGGCGTCTGGGCTTGCTTGCTGACGCTGCCGCGCACGGTCACGGCAGGCGCTAATCCGAATGAATTCAAGTATGGCAACGTCTACAGCCAACTGCTCGACTACATCATCTCGGCTGATCTGGTCTTCTACGCGCTGATGGTTGGAGCCGTGATCGTCATGCGCCGCAAAGCTCCCGATGCCGAACGTCCCTATCGCACCTTCGGTTATCCAGTAGTTCCCATCATCTACATCACGCTGGCGCTGTTACTGGTGCTGGATTTAGCGTACCTGACGCCTAAGACTTCCGGCATCGGCTACCTGCTCGTGCTGACAGGCATCCCCGTCTATTTCATCTGGCGCAAGACAGCCGCGCCACTGCCAGCGTTTGAGAGCAAGGATGAGGGATGAAGAAAGGAACGATGAAGTCGGAACGCTGAATGCGGAAGTAAGAACAGTTCATCGTTCAGAATTCAGCGTTCATCCTTCGCCTTTCATCCCTCATCCCTCACCCCTGCTTTACTTGACCCATTCGTCCGACACTTCGGTTTCCACCTTCACCGGAACTTTCCTGACGTATTCTTCGCCCGCCCTGCACATCGCGTCTTCGACTTTTCTGGCAATAGCATCCGTTTCATTCGCGTCGGCTTCAACCACAATCTCGTCATGCACGATGTTGACGATGCAGGCTGACGTGTCTCGCAACTCGTCGTGGAGAAGCCGCAGGGCGCGCTTGAGAATGTCAGCACTTGAACCCTGGATCGGCGTATTTTTTCCGTTGCGTTGGGCGAGCGAGACGGCTTGACGGTCTTCCGAATCGAAGCGAAAGCGGGCGAGGCGGCCTGAAGCTGTGCGTGCTGTGCGTTCACGGACAGCGCGTTGAGCGGCGTCGCGGAGCCATGTGTCTAGTTGGCGATAGGTGGCGAAGTAGCGGCGCAGGATGTCTTCGGCGTCTGTCAGCGTGAGTCCGGTCATCATCGAGAAGCGTTGTGCGCCGATGCCGTAAACCACGCCGAAGTTCAGGCGCTTGGCGAAGTCGCGCTGCACTTTCGTGACGCTCTCAAGCGGGGTGTTGAAGACCTGCGCGGCGGTGACTTTGTGCAAGTCCGCGCCGGAATTGAAAGCGTCTACGAATCCTTGATCGCCCGTGAAGTCTGCGAGAATCCGCAGTTCTATCTGGGAGTAATCGCTGATGATGAGCTTTCTGCCTTCGGGCGCGCGGAAGCAGCGGCGGTATTCAATCGAGTGCGGCACCTGTTGGATGTTGGGATTGGTGCAGGCAAATCTGCCCGTAGGCGCACCGATCTGGCGAAAGTCCGCGTGGATGCGACCCGTCACGGGGCTGATTTCGTTCAGGATGTTTTCGCCGTAACTGGTGAGCGCCTTCTGGACGGTACGGTATTCGAGCAGTGTTTTGATCTCGATGTGCTTTTCTGCGAGCGGCTGGAGTTTCCAATTGCGAGTTCCGTCGGGCACTTCGATACCGCGTCGCTTCAAGGCTTTGGTCAATTGCACATGTGAGTCAATATTCAGGTCAACGCGTGTCGGACCGCCGAAGAGTGAGCCTTGCATGGATTCTTCCGCCAGCATGTCCTGCAACGTTTCCGCCAGCTCAGCGCGTTTTTTCTCGACGACGGCCAATTGCTCGCGCCATCGCTCCTTGTCCAGATAAATTCCCGCCAACTCAAGCGACGCGACGGGCAGCACGCATTCAAATTCGAGTTGCGCGCATTTGAGAAGCGCGTCCGCCTTGAGCTTTGCAAGCTGTTTCTCACGAAGCTGAGGAAGCACGGAGGCGTCGCGCGCCGCATACTCAAGCTGCGCCTCGGAAAGCTCGCCGCTCCAATCGCTCAACTGTTCGGCCTTGTCAACAGTCTCGTTCAGATAACGCGAGGCGACGGCTTCGAGGCCGTGTCGCTCATCCGTGTCGCCTGCCGAAATAATCTGGCTGGCAAGCAGCGTGTCGAACAAGCCGCCAATCTCGACGCCAAGCGTGTGCTTGATCCACTTCGCATCGAACTTGGCGTTGTGCGCGATTTTGACGGGACGCGCAGCAGCGAGCAGTTCCCTGAGCGGCGCGAGAGCTTCACTCTTTTTCACATCGCCATCATTGAAACGATCAAGGTCGATGATGCGGACGCCGTCGGGCGCGGCCATTTGGATAAGACGCAGGCGACCTTGATAGGGATCAAGCGAAGTAGTTTCAGTATCGAAGCCGATGACCGCGTGCTGCCTCATATCTTCGACGGCGGCGCGCAGTTCTCCGGCTGTGGTAATCAATTGATAGTCTGTAGCAATCATCAGTATTTTATGCCGATCAGGTAAACAACAGGTTCGTCTCTGGGAACAATGGCGGAATGCTCTGTGTTGGCCGGAAGATAATCGCGGTCGCCCGCGCGCAAGGTGTACTCTTCCCACCCGACGCGCAGAATCAGCGTGCCGCTGACAATCCAGTGGGATTGATCTTCCGCGTGTGTGTGCGGGCCATAGGTCGTGCCCGCCGCATCCCTCGATTCAAACACACTGTAGCCTTCCGATTTCATGCGCTTGCGTAAGGTTTGAGCGTCAGGCGGCTCACTCTCATTCCATCTTTCAATTTCGAGATTCAACTTTATTACTCCCCCAGTGAAAGAGCGCCAATTAAGAATTAGACAGGATTAACAGGATTAGCAAGATTAAGAACATCATACAAGTCAAGAAGGTTGAATGTTTGTTCTTTCATCCTGCCTATCCTGTCCATCTTGTTAATCCTGTCTAATTCTTTTCAGTGTTGTTAATGACTCTAAATCAAATCTTCCGTCTTCGCACCGAGAAGACGCTTGAGCATCAGTATCTGCCCCTTGTGCTGCGCCTCGTGGTCAACGAGGTGATGGAGAATCCAGCGCAAGGTGGCCTCCACTGTTCTTTCGCCTCGCGTGTGGCCGTAAACGTTTTCCAGCGCGTCGTCGGTGAGCGAGGCGAGGAAGCCGCGCGTCTCTTCTCGAATGGCACCAATCGTGTCCAGACAAAAGCTGGCGGAATAATTTTTAGAACTGAAAGCATCAGGGTCTTCGAGCACATCCCAGTAAGGCTGGCGGCGAATCTCGTCAGTCACCTGGCCTCCCTGAACAATACAATTCATCCACCACCATTCTGCTTCGCCGATGTGAAGGATGAGCGCGCCGATTGTGTGCGTGTCAGCAACACCGCGACGTGCAATCTCAGCGTCAGACAAATCCTTCACAGCTTCGCGTAATTGCTCGCGCACCTCTTCCAGCGCGGCCAGCGAGAAGCCTATGCCCGGTGAGACACCTGCGGCTGGTGAAAGGCTATGTTTGATTAACGCCATGTGACTCTCCTTGCATCCGCAACGGTAGCATCCAATCGTCAATCGCTATCAGGCCGTTGAGTCGTCGCTAACCGGCCTGAAGTTGCGGCCTGCTTGTTGGCCGCGCGCTGACAAACAAGATCAGAAGCAGCGCGGCGGTCGCGCCGATGCTGGCGCTGACGATGAAAGCGGGGCGCGGCCCCTTCCAGTTCCACAGAGCGCCCATCAACAGCGAGGCCGGTAGCACCGTAATGCCGAACGCCAGATTATACAACCCGTAAGCCGTGCCGCGCTGTTCTGGACGCACGAGGTCTGCGACCAGAGCCTTCTCCGCTCCTTCAGCCAATCCGAAATAGATGCCGTAGATGAGAAACAGCGCCCACGTCATTCCAACCGAGTCAACGAATGCAAAGCCCGCATAGACGCCCCCGCGCAAGAGCCACCCCGCAGCAATCAAACTCTTGCGACCGAGCCTGTCTGAAAGGTCTCCGCCAACGAGCGAGCTTAAAACCTTGACCCCGTGCAGCGCCGCCCACATCAATAAAATACTGGCAACTCCGCTTCCGGCGTTCTGCGCGCGGATGAGCAGAAACATGTCCGAGAAATTCGAGAGCGTAAAGAGCGCGATGATGGAGAGAAACCATTTGAAGTTTCGGTCAAAGCCGCGCAGGGAGAGACGAGGCGGCTGCAACTCATCAGCCGGTGCGCGCTTTTCCCGCGGCATCTCGCGTACAAAGAAGACGGCAACCAGCACAGAGGCGAACGCCGGAATCGAAGCCAGCAGGAAGAGCCGTTGATAGTCGCCGACCTCCGGCCTGTTTATGTCCGTAGCAATCCACAGGAGAATCAGAAGACCGAGCAGCGGCCCCAGCACCGCGCCTCCATGATCCATCGCGCGATGAAAACCGAAGGCCAGGCCCCTTTCTTCCGCCGTCGCAGCGTCGGCAATCATCGCGTCGCGCGGCGCAGAGCGAATTCCCTTGCCGACGCGATCCGTCACGCGGATGGCGAGGACCTGAGACCAGCTCGCAGCAAATGCGAGCAGCGGGCGAGCCATACTTGCCAGCGCGTAGCCGAAAACTACCAGACCTTTTCGCCGCCCGCGCTTGTCCGAAAAGTAACCCGCGAAGAGTTTGAGCAGGCTTGAGACGGATTCGGCTGTGCCTTCGATAATGCCTATGGCGGCGGGCGGCGCGCCCAGCGTAATCGTGAGGAAGAACGACAGGAGCGGATAAATAATCTCGCTCGACGCATCGTTCAGGAGACTGACGAGGCTGATGGCGAAGACGTTCTTCGGGAGACGCCGGTAGCGACGCCAGAGACCCGGCGTGCCTTCATCGAGTTTTCGCCCGCTGATCGCAGCGTCAAACTGGTCGGCAGCGTCGGTATCTGTTTCCCCCATGTTTTCGAGATTCGCGGCTCGCGTCGCGTCTACGGCGCACGCTGCGTTCGTCGCGGACGAGCATTATCGTTGCTGGTCGAGTCATCAGACTTCGACCACCACCACGCGCCGACGATGACCGCCACAATCAGCACCCCGGCCAGGATGATGCGAAAGACCAATCCGACAACGCGCTTCAGGATGATGAACAGCACCAGAATCCCGATAATCGCGCCGACGCTGTAGAGGGTAATAGTTGTATCCATAAGAGAGTGGTCAGTGGTCGGTGGCCAGTTAAAAGCAAAGAACTGAAAACTGATTACTGACTACTGATTACTTTTTTCATACTTCGCGCGTACCACAGTCTTGATGTTGCCGCGAATGTGGAAGTCGCCCTCTATCTCGACGCGGAAGGGATCGCAAGCCGCGATGAAGTCTTCGAGGATGATATTGATGACGTGCTCGTGGAAAATCTTCACTTCCCGAAACGAATTGATGTAGAGCTTCAGGCTCTTGAGTTCGATGCAGCGTTCATTGGGCACGTACTCAAGACGGATGATGGCGAAGTCCGGGAAATCCGAGAACGGGCAGATGGCCGTGAATTCCGGTATCTCGAAGTTGATGCGAATCTCGCGCCCGACGAATTCATAAGGGAAAGTATCGAGCGCGTAAAGGCTCATCTCCTCTCGTGGCGTCGAGCGAATATCCAGTCCCTGTTGATTGACGGGAGGAAGAATGGTTTCAGTCGTTGACATGGGTCTTGCTCCTGGCTTGATTGACGGCTGATATTACAGGAGCGGCAAGGAGGAAGGCAAAAGTAAAAAGGTAAAAGGCAAAAGGAAGGCGGAAACCACCTTTAATAAACAGTGATTTCCGCCTTTACTTTTATCTTTTTACTTGCTCTTACGCTCCTGCGCTGTTTGCCTTTTCCATCGCGCGGATGCGGTCGTGCGCTTCCTTGACCTGCGTGAACTGTCGCTCAACGATTGATTGAACGTTCGCGGGCAGGTTTTCATTCAAAGCATCTGTGTAGTTTTTGACGGCTGAATCTTCGCCGCGCTCGCATTCAGAGATGACCGCGCCTTCGTCTTCACCCGTGACGGTTGACTTGATGTTGATCCAGCCGCGATGCAGAGTCGCGGCGACGCTGCCAGTGCTTTCCGGGTCGCCCCCAAGAGTGCGAACTTCCGCTTGTAGCTCGGCGGCAAACTGCGCGCGTTGCTGCGAGTAGGTATTAAAGAGCGTCTTCAACTCAGAATTTTTGACGCCATCGGCGGCGGTGCGGAATCCATTCTCGCCGTCCTTGCAGGTTTCGATTAAATTGTTGAGTGTCGAGATGACGTTGTCGTTATCCGTAGCCATATTCCTTGTTTCTCCTTGCCTTGTATGTTGAACCGGGGGGCTTAAAGTTTAGTACGGTCATGCGGTCGCCGTCGGATTGCGTCCGACGGTGAACAGCTTGACGAGAATCAGTCCGGCGATGAAGCCGCCGACGTGCGCCATGAACGCTACACCTCCGCCTGATTGTGGGCCTGCCGCGAGAACGCCGAAGGCTTGCACCAATTGAAGGACGAACCACATGCCGATGGCGACAATCGCGGGCACGGTCGTCAGCATTCGCAACAAAATCACCTTCACCTGCCGTTTCGGGAACAGCACCAGATAGCCGCCCAGCACACCTGAGATGGCCCCCGAAGCGCCGAGGCTTGGGATATAAGGGTTGTCGCCAAACGTGAACGTTGAAATGACGTGCGCGAGTGAGGCGACCAACCCCGTCACAAGATAGAAGATTAAATACCTGAAACGTCCCATGCGGTTTTCGAGATTGTCACCAAATATCCACAAAAAGAGCATGTTGCCCAAAAGATGCATCCAACCGCCGTGCATGAACATTGAGGTCAGCAGCGTGATGTAAACGGGGCTGGGCGTCTCGCCGAGCCTGATGACGGCTTCCTGCGTTCCTACCTTGATCGGCACAGCCCCTTTGACATCCTGCCCGGTTCTAATCTCTTCAGGGACGGTTGCAAAAGAAGCGGTGAAATTGTTTTCACCCGTCGCGCCTTGCAGAAAAACGAAGACGAGAATGTTAATCGCGATGAGCAGGTAGTTGATAAACGGCGCGGTCGTGCGGTCGGAGTTATCATCGCCTATCGGGAAAATCATTTCGCGGTTACCTCACAAATCAAAGGCGCTCGCCTCGCGGCAAACTGTGCCGGGCGTTGGAGCGCGTGTCTAATAAGCTATCGCGAGGCGTCTCAAGCCGAATTAAAAAGATTGGGCAGCGCGACCAAACAACTTAACCAGTCATCCCTCTCTAACAGAGAAGCATGATTTTATGCACCTACTGTTCCGCTCGCACGAACCGCCGCTAAAACTAAAAACGCGCAGCATATTTCTATACCGCGCGTTTTTGCGCTTCAGTCAGAGCGAGCAAAACCGCCCATTGAAGACTCATTCTCATACACTCACGAATTTCACGGGCATGAATTCATTCCGCCCCGTGCCTAGCAGCCGGGAGCGCCTCGCTCGCATGAACAATCGCGGGCGTGTGATGCGTCAGGAGCGTGTAGCCTTCGCTTCGCGCGACATAGGTGGCCGCCGTGATGTCGCCCGCGACGTTCAGCGTCGTGCGGCACATATCCAGGATTCTATCCACGCCGAGGATGATGGCGATGAGCGCCGGATTGACGTTGATCGTCGCCAGCACACCGATGATGAAAGGAATCGAACCCGACGGCACGCCCGCCGTCCCGATACCGCCGAGGATTGCCAGGTAGACCACCATCAACTGCTGGCCCAACGAGAGATCGACTCCGGCGAGTTGCGCCAGAAACAGAACGGTCACGCCTTCATAGAGCGCCGTCCCGTTCTGGTTGGCCGTCGCGCCGACCGTCAGCACGAAGCTGTTAATCTCCTGCGGCACGCCTAAGTTTTCTTCCGAGATACGCAGCGCCGTCGGCAGCGTAGCGTTCGATGAAGAGGTCGAGAATGCCGTGAGAATTACGGTCTTGATGCGGCGGAAGAATTCCAGCGGATTGATGCGCGACAGAAAATAGACCGAGAGCGAATAGACGCCGAACATATGTATGGCTAACCCGGCAATGACGGTCACGATGAACCAGCCCAATGCTTGAAGAAGATCAAGCCCGAAGCGCGCGGTGTTATTAAAGAGCAAGCACGCCACCGCGTAGGGCGCAAACTTCATGATGATTTCTATAATCTTCGCGGTAATTTCATAGAGCGCCTGCAAGCCTCGCAGGAAAGGCGCGGTCGTCTTGAAAGGAATAAGCGTGACGGCGACGCCGATAATCAACGCGAAGAACATCAGGTGAAGCATGTTCGGCGTCTCACTTGCCACTGCGGCCACAGGATTCGCGGGCACAATGGTTTTGACGACCTGCAACAACGCGGAGTCTTTATTCGTTTCGCTCTGCTTCTTCTGGTCTTCGACGCGCTTCTGGGCATCGCCGCCGAAGCGCTGTTCCAGTTTGGCTTTTGTCTCCGGGTCAATGCGTTGGCCCGGTCGGATAGTATTGGCGAGCGTCAGACCGATGACGACGGAGATGGCGGAGATGACAAGGCAATAAGCGAACGATTTGAGACCGATGCGACCGAGTTTGCGTATGTCGCCGATGCCTGCGATGCCGACGACCAGCGAGGAGAAGACAAGCGGCACGACGATCATCAACAGCAACCGCAGAAACAACTGTCCCACCGGCTCGGTGATGTTGGTGACGATTGACTCGACCGTCTTGTTGCTGTCGCCGAAGATGGCGTTGACCGTGATTCCGGCGACGACGCCGACCGCCAACCCGATCAGAATCCGCGTGTGCAGCGCCATCCCCTTCGGGCTATCCGGCGTCTCTTCGTCAAGGTCTGTCGTGACCTCTCGCTCAAAAGCGTCCCGCTCTATCACCGGCTTCTGCCCGCGCTTCTCATCATTTTCGTCAGCCATGTTTTCTCCGAGTGATAAGTGATAGGTGATGGGTGATAGGAGAAAAGCTTTTACTTATCACCCATCACCTATCACTTATCACCGATTTACTTCCCCCAGCGTAATTTTTCGCGCAGCACCTCGAAATAATTTCTGTTGGTGGGCTGCACGATCTTGAAGGTCGTTCGGCTTTTTCTAATCAGCACACGGTCTTCCGGGTGAATAGGCACGCCGACCTGCCCGTCCAGCGTTAAGACCACTTCCTCTTTCGGAGTTCTCAGGCGTAGTTCAATCAGGGCATCGTCAGGGACGACAATCGGGCGATCCGAGAGGGTGAAGGGACAGATCGGCGTAATTATGAGCGCATTCATTGAAGGGTAGACGACGGGGCCGCCCGCCGAGAGATTGTAGGCGGTCGAGCCTGTCGGCGTGGAGACAATCAGGCCGTCGGCGCGAAACCCGCTGATGAGATGGCCGTCCATTCGCGCTTCGATCTCGATGATGCGCGCCAGCGCAGACTTGTTGATAACGACATCGTTGAGCGCGCGACTATGCATCAACAACTCTTCGCCGCGAAAGAGATCAACCGCGAGGCGAACGCGCGTATCTACCTGATAGTCTCCGGCGAGGACTGATTCGAGCGTCTCATACATCTCTTCGACACGAAACTCGGCCAGATAACCGAGCGTCCCGTAGTTGATGCCGAGGACTGGCACGTCAAAATCGCCCATCATGCGCGAGGTGGCGATCATCGTCCCATCGCCTCCAAGCACGACGATCATGTCAACGCTCGCCGCCAGTTTTTCCGTCTCTACGACTTCGATGGCGCAACGGGTCTCACGCTCAATCTCTTCGTGGTCAAGCTCAGGCGTTCCGACGAGTTTGATCCCACGCGCAGCGAGCCATTCGACGAGACGACAGGTAGTCTTCAGCGCCTCCGGGTGATGCGGTTTGACGACGACGCCGACACGACTGATAGAGGATTGAACCATCAATCAACCTTGTATGGGTGAAACCTTAGTTCTTGTGATTTCTTTAAGAGACGGCTCGGATGATACCTGTGCGAGTTTTGGAGTGTCAACGCAATTAAAACTACTAAACCGTATGTCAAAAAAAATTGCGCCGCTTCCAACGAGTGAAAGCGGCGCAACCTTTAATCCCTAAAAACCGCCGAAGCGATTCCGAAGGGGATTATTTGGCAACAACGCATGTACACGCAAATTGTTGCCGATTTGTATTCCGAAGAGTTGGCTGGCGGTCAGCCTGTACTTCCGGTCGGCACGCGATTCGTTTTCACAAATCTCGCACGCCCTTGCGGACGAACGGTGCCGTTTGGTTTTTGTTGTGGTGGCTTTTCCTCCACCGCCGACTTACGTGACCGGCAACGAGGCTCGCGCGTCCGAAGACTGCGAGCGGCTTACGGCTACTTTAAGGTTGATCATTTCCTTAAAGCGCGACTGCGTTTTTATCCGCGTCGCTCTGGGAAAGCCTTGCGACTCTCCCGAAGCCCAAGCCTTTCGGCTTCAGCGCGGGGTGTGATAGCTGCAACAGCCGCCTGTTGCTACTCTCAAACGATGCGTCACCGTACCGTTTGCCTATCCCCTCGCTGGTCATGACACCCGTGAGTGCCGCGACGAGGATGTGGGTTATACGCTCGCCCCTCAATCAAGTCAAGCAGAAAATACTTTAAGGTTTGAGATGGCTGGTTGTGGAAAAGTCTGTGGAAAATTCTACCCGCTCAAAACGCTCAACAAAACCACAAAGACACGAAGGGCACGAAGAAATTAGTGGTTAAAAACAGGCGCTGGAATCTGAATTTTTCTTTCTGTTCTGTGCGGTGAAATTTTCTAAATGGGCGACAACTCAAACCCGTACTCGACAGTATTATTCGAGTCGTGCAGTTCGCGCAGACCCGTTTCACGAAAACCGAGGCTTCGATAAAGACGGTGCGCGTCCAGAAAGCGCGTGTCGCTCCAGAGGATCATCTTCCGCTTACTATTAGCCCGTGCGTAATCTATCGCCAGCATCGTCAATTTGCGCCCCCAGCCCTGTCGCCGCAATGATGAGTGAACATAGAGCGTTTTCAATTCGCCTGCATCCTCATCCAGCATCACCGCAGCGGTCGCGCGGATAGCGCCGCTCTCTTCAACCACCCAGAACTCGCCGCCGTGAGCGCGAAAGTAAGGGCCGGGCGTGAGCAGGTGATGCTCCTCCTTTTCGGCATTCAGCACGCAACCGTACTCTGTATAAACTTCACCGATCAGCGCAAGGATGCCGGGCACATCTTCGGGAACGGTCAGGCGTAGCTGTTGTGCACTCATTGGATTGACGGATTATTGTGTCTACTATCTTATGTGAACGACGGGCAGGCTCGCGCGTTTGCGAGAAGCATTACGCATCACACGCCGCTCTTGATGCTTTGAATTGCTTTCATTCTTGCTGTGACGCGCGTTCCATTCACGTGCGAGACGTTCAAGCTCTGCGCCGTCCGCTTCCTCGTCAATCAGCGAGAGCCAGAGCGGGAGAGGCAGCCACGTCCAGGCCGCGCCGTAAATCTCTGTGTTCAACTGTTCGATGCGATGCTCCGTGCGTGCCTGCAAGCTCGTGGGCGGCAAATCTTCCCAGTCCTCATAACAGGCGTGCTGAATGCACGGGGCAGGCTTGGCGCGTGCGTGGACGAGACAGCCAACCGATGGATCGTATAGCGGGCATGAAAAAGTTTGCCTGAACGTGTCACCGGCAGCGCGCAAATCGAACCGCTCGACCGTTTCTCTGGCTCGCTTGTAGACGGCGCGCCGCGCCGCTTCCGTCAGGCGCGGTGTACGCCTGAGCGTCTCGCGGATCGCCACAGCTTCGAGCCTTGTGATGTGAACGTTGACGAAATGAGCGTCCGTGCAGCACACGCCGCGCGTCGGACACGTGCGGCAATCCTCCGCCGAGTGTTCATAATTCAATTTAATGAAACTCTGGTAAGAATTTTTGACGCGCTGTAACTGCGCGAGGGCTTCCGGTTCAGACTGTATCCGCTTCATCACTTCACACGCTCATAGAGTGCCAGGAATTCCAAATTGCCGTCCGCCCCGCGCACGGGCGATTCCGCTACGCCGCGCAATGTGAGGCCGAGCGCAAGCGCCGCTTCATTTACTTCTTCAACGACGCGCGCGTGCTTCAAGGGATCGCTGACGATGCCGCCGCGCCCGACTTCACCACGCCCGACTTCAAACTGCGGCTTGATGAGCGTAACGAGGCGCGCATCTTCCGTCAATAGCCCTATGACAGCAGGCATCACTTTCGTCGCCGAGATGAACGACACATCCATCACCGCCAGCTCAAACTTCTCGTCAAAATCTTCCGGCTTCAAATAGCGCGCGTTGACGCCCTCTCGCACCTCGACGCGTGCGTCGTTTCGCAAGCGCCAGTCGAGTTGATTATGCCCGACATCAATCGCTACGACGCGGCGCGCGCCGTGCTGCAACAGGCAATCCGTAAATCCTCCGGTCGAAGCGCCAACGTCCAGACAAACAAGTCCCGTCACGTCCAGCTTAAACACCTTAAGCGCAGCTTCCATCTTCAGACCGCCGCGCCCGACATAGCGCGAGGCAGGATCACCCGCCCCCTTGACGCGAATCAAGGCTTCAACACTGCACATCTCCGAAGGCTTACTGACACGCTGGTCGTTCACGAGCACGACGCCCGCCATCACGAGCGCTTGTGCCTTCGTGCGCGACAACGCCAGCCCACGCTCGACCAGCAATTTATCAATGCGCTCACGCTTCATAACTGGATCGTAAATAGTAAATCGTGAATCGTAAATAGAGAAAGCTGTTTCTATTCACGATTCACGATTTACTATTCACTGGCTTTTTGTCTTACGGTTGTCGGCCCTCGAAGATTTCTCGGATGCGGTCAACTTCTCTTCTGCCGCGTTCGATTCCACGCGGGAGGTTCATTTCATCCTCACGCCCGCGACGCCGTCTCTCTCTGCGTTCCGCTCTGCGCTCCTCGCGTCTCTGTTCCTTCTCCGCTTGCCTCGCTTCGCGCTCATCCTCGATGACGTACTCATCTATTTTGACTGGCTTTTTCTCACGCACAACTGGCTGCTTCGCAGCGACGGGCGGCCTCGCTTCATCGTCATCATCTTCATCTTTCCGCTCGTTACGGGCGGTTCGTTCGCGCTCTTCGACCTTCGGCTCAGCAGCAGCCGTCTCTTCCGGCTCCTCTGCTGGCACAGCGGCGCGCGTTTGTTCTGTAGGCGCAGGCTGCGGCTGCTGTTCGACAGTTTGACCAGCATTAGCATCTTCCACCGTAGGAGGCGGAGTGGTCGCAATTGGAGTTTCCGCCGCGTTGCGATTTCTGTAGATGCCTATCGCCAGCCCTGCGGCGACGCCGATACCGACGGCGACCAGAACGATCAAGGCGAGCAGCGCCGGACGCTTCCAAAACGGTTTTGCTGCGGGGCGTCCGGCATAATTGCCGTAATGTGCTTGATGAGCTTCCTGATCGTTAAGCGGCACGACGGGACGCGCCGTCATGGTCGCTTCGGCGTCGAAGTGCGGCGTCGGCAGCGGCTCGTCCGGGGCTGCTCCGGTCTGGATGATGATTTTTCGTCTCTCTGCCATATTCTTTGTTCTTAAGGTGGACTTAAATTCGATGATCTCGCCGTCCGAATTCGCTGCAAATAAATTATTGGGGGCTTTCAGTTAATTTCAATTGCAAAATCGAGGCCACGAAGGTGGTGAACTTTAACAAAAGGCTAATTGTTGAAAACCCACTCTAAACCCGCCAGCTTTGATGCAAATGCGCCCGATTGCGTCCGCTTGCTGCCCCAAAAATGAACGATATAGTGCAAAAGCAGGAGTCAGAAGACAGAAGTCAGGAGACAGAATGAAGAGGCTGAAGAACCGCTCTTGTTTTTATTCTGTCTCCTGACTCCTGAATTCTGTCTTCTGTTTTCAGCTTCTCACTTTTTGTCTTTTGGCGCGGCGATCTTCCAGAACCTCTACGCTCTCCTTGACGCGCGTGTAGATTCCGTCAGCGTCAAGTCCGTACTTGGCAAGCAAGAGCTTTGCGTCGCCGTGAGTGACGAGGCGGTCTGGAATGCCCATCCGCACGACCCTGACCTGATCGAGCAGGCCGTTCTCTTCCAACAGCTCCATCACGGCTGAGCCGAAGCCGCCCGCGAGATAAGCTTCTTCGATGGTGACGATCAGGCGCTTCGTGCGTGCGAGCGCAAGCAGGAGTTCTGCATCAAGCGGCTTGACGAAGCGCGCGTTGACGATTGTCGTTTCGATTCCGTCTTTCGCCAGATTCTCAGCCGCCGCGAGCGACGGATGCACCATCGAGCCGTAAGCGACAACGGCCACATCATTGCCACCATCGCGCAGGATTTCTCCCTTACCTATTTCCAGAAGCTGCGGCTCGCGGCTGATGTCGCAGCCTATACCGTTGCCGCGCGGGTAGCGCAAAGCCGCAGGCCCCGGATGCTCTATGGCCGTCAGGAGCATGTCGCGCAACTCGCCTTCATCCTTCGGAGCCATCAATATCATGTTCGGCATCGGCCTGAGATAAGCTATGTCAAGAAGCCCGTGATGCGTTGGCCCATCGGGTCCGGCCACGCCGCCGCGATCAAGCGCAAACGTGACATCCAGATTCTGGATGCAGATGTCGTGCATCACCTGATCGAAGCCGCGTTGCAGGAACGTCGAATAGATGGCCGCGACCGGCTTCAAGCCTTCGCACGCCATGCCGCCCGAAAACGTGACGGCGTGCTGCTCCGCGATGCCGACATCGAAGGCGCGCTCAGGAAACTTTTCGAGAATCTTGTCCACGCCCGTTCCGTCCGGCATCGCCGCCGTCAACGCGACCACGCGGTCATCCTTCGCCATCAACTCGCACATCGTTTCGCCGAAGACAGCCGTGTAGGTCGGAGCTTTCGATGAAGACTTGATGGGCTGGCCGGTTTTAAGCTCGAACGGGCCGGTCGCGTGCCAGGCGTAGTAATTTTTCTCGGAGGCCGGAAAGCCTTTGCCTTTGGTCGTCAGGGCGTGAACGATGACTGGGCCATCCTTGATCTGCTGCGCCTCGCGAAGAGCGGCGACCAGAGAGCGCGGGTTGTGCCCGTCAACATAGCCGATATACTTGAAGCCAAGCTCGCTGGTGAGCGCGCCCGGTAGAACTGCCGCCGCGAGCGCGTCCTTGACCGTCTTGGCCGCGTGATGCAGACGCGCACCCAACGCCGGAATCGAGAGCAAGGTTTCCCCCACTTCGTCTTTGAAGCGGTGATACCCTTGTGCCTCACGCAGGCGATTGAGATAGCCCGTGAGCGCGCCGACCGCAGGCGCAATCGACATCTCGTTGTCGTTTAAGAGCACGATCAAGCGCGTCTTCAAGTGTCCAGCCTGATTGATCGCCTCCATCGCCATCCCGCCCGCCAATGAAGCATCGCCGATGATGGCGCAGACGTGATGATTCTCGCCTTTGCGATCACGCGCAATCGCCATCCCTAAGGCCGCCGAAATAGAAGTCGAAGCGTGCCCCGCGCCGAACGTGTCGTATTCGGATTCGTCGCGCCGGAGAAATGGACTCAAGCCCCCGTACTGCTTAATTGTCGACAACTGATCGCGCCGCCCCGTCAGAATTTTATGAGCGTAAGCCTGGTGGCCCACGTCCCAGACGATGCGATCCGTTGGCGTGTCAAAAGCATAATGGAGCGCCACAGCAAGTTCGACCGCGCCTAAGGAAGCGCCCGTGTGACCGCCGATGCGCGACATCGTTTCCAAAATGTACTGGCGAATCTCATCGGCAACGGCCTGCAATTGTTGAGGCGCGAGCCGACGCAAATCCGACGGCGAGTTGATGCTTTGTAAGAGTTTCATTCTGGTCGCTTATTGTAACGCGGGAAGCATGGTTTTGCCATCTCACGCTCCATTTCATAATTCACTTGCGGCTTTGCCAGTCCACACCTTAACCCGCTCAAGCTTTCCTTCCAACATGCTCGGCATTCCCGCGATTGCTTTGCTATGCAAAGTGCTTTATACACCCAACACACGAAAGGAGTCAATGTCGTTTTGCTTAACCACTCATTTGTTGAAGATGGCGCGAGACAAATTTCAGACCGGAGGCGTAAAGCGGGCGTCTAAAGAAATGAGGCGGCAGAAACCTCACAGGACAAGCGCCTGGCTTCTAGCGGAATAGCCAGAGGCGGCGCGACAAATAATCAATCAAACATTTATTCAAGGAGCAGCGAGAAACGATGTCTTTACGAAGAAAACTAACCTTAACCAGCCTGACGCTCGGCCTTATCTTCGCCTTAAGCGCCGTCGCCTTCGCGCAACGGCCTGCGCCTGTCACGCAGGATAACGGGCAGCAGCAAGAGGGGCAGGGGCGCTGGAGGGGCAGTCGTCCCGGCATGGGCAAAAGGGGTCCTGGCGGAGTTTTAAGGCTGATAGGCCAACTCAATCTGACGGACGCTCAGCGACAGCAGCTACGCGCCATCGACGAGCGATTTGAATCCAGCATCAAGTCTCAACGCGAAGAGATGCGCCGCCTGTACGAAAGCTCTCAGGGTTCATGGAGCGCCGACACGGAAGCTCGCATGCAGGCGCTGCGCGGCGAGATGGGTCAGGCCATGAGGGGTATGCGTCAGGAGATGCTGAACATTTTGACAGAGGAGCAACGCACGCAGCTTGAGCAACTGGTGAAAGAGCGCAAAGCCCGTCATCAGGAGCGGCGCGGTCGTGGGATGAACCAGCAGAACAACGACGACGACCAGTAGAAACCAGAGCAACTTTAATTTGAAGCTCAAAGGAGTCTCTGTCAGGGACGATTGCTATTAGCCCAGCCATCGTGGCCGGGAATAAAATCGGGGAAATAAGAACTGAGTCCCGCCGGGACGACTGAAACGGATGTGGCTCTCCATTTCAGTCGTCCCGGCGGGACTCAGGTTTTATCGCCGCACTGTTCCCTGGCGATAAATCGCCGGGCTAAATTCCCACGTGCCCCTGACGAGGCTTCTTACTGCTAAACTCGCGCAAGCGACTCTCTATTTCATCCCGCACGCGACGAAAGACGGCGAGACGTGCAGCTTTATCTCCTTCGACGGCTGCCGGGTCGTCAAAGCTCCAGTGGATGCGTTCGGTCTTTCCCGGAAACACTGGACACCGCTCGTTCGCGTTATCGCAGACGGTAATCACGTAAGCAAACTCCTGCCCTGAAAACTCGTCCACAGACTTTGAGTGTTGGCCGGAAATATCAATGCCGATCTCCCGCATAGCTTCGATGGCCTGCGGTCTGACATGACTCGGCTCGACGCCCGCGCTCTCTACTTCAAAGCGGTCGCCCGCGATCTGACGCAGCAGCCCCTCGGCCATCTGGCTGCGCGCGGAGTTTCCGGTGCAGAGAATCAACACACGCTTTTTATCGCTCATTCGTCTCTTCCCTTCCATCATGCGGCACGATGACCGCCGACGCGTTTTTCGGTAGCTCAGGAACGAGCCAGCGAAAGAGCGTGGTCGCCGCCGCTGCTCCTGCAAGTTGCACAATGATGAAGCCGGGCACATCCGCCGGGCGGATTCCGGCAAAAGTATCACTCATCGAACGCGCCAAAGTCACAGCAGGATTGGCAAACGACGTTGAGGCTGTGAACCAGTAGGCCGCTATGATATACGCGGCAACGGCGAAAGGAACAACTGCCGCTCGCTGCCGCCTAGCGCATCCCCAGATCACCGCCAGCAATCCGAAAGTGGCGACGAACTCGCTGAACAGTTGAGCCGTGCCAGCACGCCCGTGACGCGAGGCGAAGAAGACGGGCAACTCGAACATCACGTTGGCACAGGCCACACCAATGAACGCTCCCAAGAGTTGCGCGCCGATGTAGGCAGGCACATCCGTCCAGGCAAGCCCACCCTGCGAAGCATCACAAAGCGTTACCGCCGGGTTGAAGTGCGCCCCCGAAATTGGCCCGAACGTGAGAATCAACGCCGCGAGCGCCGCGCCGGTGGCAATCGTGTTGGCGAGTAAAGTAATGCCCACGTTGCCACCAGCCAGCCGCTCTCCCATGATGCCTGAGCCAACGACCGCCGCCAGCAGCATCGTTGTGCCCAACGCTTCGGCAGTTGCGCGCCGCATGAGCGTTGATTGCTCACGGTTTCGCTTCAAAGACGTTAACTGCATCTTATCGCTGCAACGCGCCGATCTCAATTGCCTGTGGCTGCTGCCCTCCGCAACATGAAGCGGCTTCGGTAGCCGGAGATGCGGACGCATCCGTAGTAGCGCAGGAGGCGGACGATTGAGCATCGCTCTCGGTGGCCTGAGCCGTCCCGCAACACGCCGCCGTCTCTGTCAGATTGTCTTCCAGCACCACGAAGACTTCCCATTCATTGCCGTCCGGGTCATGCACCCACGTCTTGTCCTGAAGCGCGTAGCAGCAATTGGTCTGCATCTCGTCGCGTGTGACGAGTCCACTGTTCGCCCATTTCTCACGCATCGTCAGCACATCATCTGTTGACGCTACCTGAATCCCCAGATGCGAGAGCGCGCCGCGCTCTTTGAACGCAACTTCGTTGAGCGTCAAATTGAGCGGCGGATTCTCGACATTGAACTTCGCGTACCCTGCGCGCACCTTGCTCGGCTCAATCCCCAGCATCTTTTTGTAAAACTCCGTGCTGCGCTCCACATTTTTCACATTCAGCGCCAGATGCGCCTTGAGCGCCTGCACACGCTTTGTCTCAGCTTTCTCCATCTCAATCTCCTCAAAACCGATTAGATTTCATATTCGTTTTGGCGAATATGAGCGGAGCATACGCCCGCCAGACATATCTGTCAAGGCATATTTGTTCGCCCTGTGCTAAAATGTTTCCATGAGTAGATCGAAGAGTTTTGGCGACGAGTTGTTGTTCTTCCGCGCGCTGGCCGATCACACGCGGCTGCGGCTCTTGAACCTGATGGGCACGGACGAGGTCTGCGTCTGCTTCTTCGTCGAAGTCCTTAGAACCAACCAGCCGAAGATTTCCCGTCATCTGGCTTATCTACGGCGCGCTGGCGTCGTCGAGGCGAGGCGCGAAGGCAAATGGATGCACTACCGCATCGTCGAGCCGCCCGACCCGCACGCCGCGCGGATTTTCAAAGAGGTGCGCGAGTGGTTGAAAGAAGACGCGGAGATGCAACGCGACCGCGAGCGCTTCGTCAAAGTCTGCTGCGCGCCGCAGCCTCCCATTCAACTGCGCGGCGCACCACGCCCGGCCAGTTTGGTTCTGTCATGATTGATTGAATGGCAGTTGAACTCTCCTTGCCCATAAGCAAAGAGAAGTTTGGTTGTCGGGAAGGTTAGGGCGGCGGCGAAAGATGGGCGGGTCTGCTTTCCTACTCGCCAAACTCGTCCGGCGGGTTAATCTCGACCTCGGTCATCGGCTTGAATGACGACTCATCAAACGGCGGCATCTCCGGTTCCGGCGCGCCCAGTTCGGACAGATGTTTGCGAGCCACTTGCAATCCCCAGTGGTAAGCGAAGGGCGGGCCGTCACACCAGGCCAATTGATAAGCCTTCGTCGCCGCTTCAACCGCCGCAGCCGTGTTATCCTCATCCCGCTCAATTTGCGCCAGGAGATTATAGGCGTCGGCATGAAAGATCGGGTAGGGACCACGTTCGGCTAATTCCCACACGTCCTCCAGCAATTCGCGCGCGGCCTTGACTTCGCCCTGCTTCCACCTGAGTTCCGCAAGTTCGACTAACGCCAAAATCTCTTCGACCACCAGATTGACGGCACGAGCGTCAACTAAAGACTTATGTAAATACTCTTCCGCTGTCAGTCGGTCGTCTGAGGCCAGCGCGACTGCGCCCCGCATGCGCGTGATGAGGATGACGTAGCGTTCATAGTGTTCGACATTCACCAGTTGCCACGCGCGCTCTATCAGAAGACGCGCCGCCGCCGGATCATTACTCCACAACCTGATGCGTGCGAGGAAAGCATTGGCCGTCGCTTCAGCCGGGGCATCGCGTCTCTCTTTGAGTTCTTCGGGCACTGCCTGGCTGCGTTTCTTGAAGATGCGTAAGGATCGTTGCAGCGCCTTCTCTCCGGGATAAGTTATCCCCCGCACGGCCAGCGATATTCCCAGCCAGCCGAGATTAACCGCTTCGAGAAATTGATTCTTCAACTCGCGGGCGAGAACCAACGCCTGCTGTGCGATAAGCTCTGATTCGTGCAGGCTTCCGGACTGACGTAGCGCGTTCGAGAGGTTGCCCAGACCGACACAAAAATCATCCTGATCGTCGAGAGCCTTGCGAATCTCATTATGGCGACGATAGAGAGAGGCGGCCCGTCGCGGCTGCCCGCCCGTCAGATAGGTGGCCCCGAGCGCATTCAAAATAAACGCTTGATCCTCAGGGTCACTCAGGCCGGGTGGCTCCTCAATACCATTTGGGAAAAGTAACTCTAAAAGCTCGGCACGCTGGCGCGGGGCGCTCAACCGAAAGAGCGTCACCTGATTCAAGCGTTCGTAGAATAAATCAGAAGCCTCTTTGTAACGCCGCAGGCCGATCAAAGTATTATAGAGTTCGATGGTCGGGGTCAGGTCTTCGAGGCTTTTAACGCGATTTATCTTGACGGTCGGAATTGCTGCGAAGTAGTCATGCATGACTTCGTAGATGCGCTGTTTCTCCTTCTCATCCAGCGCGCTCCAGATTGCGCCGCGAACAATCGGATGGAGGTCATAACGATTGGCGCGTTTATCCCAGCCCAGCAATCCGCGATCTTCCAGCCCGGCCAGAGCAGTGACCAGTTGCGTTTCTTCTTTGAACAGCTTCTCTTTGCCAGTGAGAAGAGCGGTCAGGGTGTCGTAAGTCGTCGGCATTCGGAAGGCGGCGACGATTTCCAGAACCTCGCGCGCGACCTCATCCAATCCGCGCAAAGCGAACGTCAGCAAGTGTGTCTTGGATTCCCGATCACGCGACAGGTTGAAGGGATCAAAGCCGGGGTGATCCTTTTGCCAGCGGTCGAAGTTGCCCGGCGCGCGGCGATAGTTGGCCACCTCGTTGGCCAAAGCCTGAATGAGCAGCGCGTGATTCTGAAAGGCATGGAACATGGGCAGCAAGGCTTCGCGCGAGCCGGTTACGTCAAACGAGCGCCAGAGATTCACCGCATCGTCATCGCTCAACCCGCCCAGACGATAAGGATAGCTGCCGGGGATGTGTTGACCCGTGTGTGTCTGCAAATCCGCCGGGTAGAGACGTGTGCTGATGAGAATGCGAGAGGCGCTGACACCAGCTAAACGACGAAGGAAAGAACCTGCGCGTGGATCAACCGTTTTACGCAAAGGATGCTGGCTAACGGTTCGAAAGAGCGACCCGTTTTCAGTCGAATCGGTGACTTGAGCATCGAGGTTTCCTGTTTGCTGGTCAAGTTCCTCATCGGAGAGGCGTGCAATGTTCACACGCGAATAAGCGATCAACAGACGCTCCAATCCGTCGAGCGTAATGAGGTACGGCTCACGGTCTAAAACCGCGAGTAGTTGTAACTCGCGTTCGGGCGCGGGAATCCTTTGCACTTCTTCAAGCTTCTTGCCCATCACATAAGCCAGCGCACGGGTAACGAAGTTCTCGAACGACGCCTCCGATTCGCAGAAACTCCACCACATGCGACCGGCCAGAGGCTTCATCTCTTGTTGAGCAATTTCATTGAACCATTTCCAGGTCAGGGCGCTTTTACCGATTCCGCCGATAGCGACGATGCAGAAAAGTCGCGCCTGAGAAGCGTCGGGATTCGTGCCCGCCACCCAGCTTGTGAGGAGATTCAACTCTGCCTGCCGCCCGACCAGAGATTTGGTTTGCAAGAGCGTATAAGGTTGCGCGATGTACGTTTCGGGCGGAGTGGGGATAGGAGTGTTGTAGTGAAAAACGGTCGGGTACTGGTCGCGATATTCCGAGAGGCTATAAAGGATTTTAGCCCCTAAATCTTCTGCGGAAGTGAAAGTGGCGACCATGTGGTGCGCCTTGACTTTCTCCTTGAGCCTCTCCAGTTTATCTGCGCCTTCGCCGACATCCACGTCCGCGACGCGAATCTGATGCCCTTCGTCCATTATGAAAATCAGGCATGGGATATCACGCTCGACCGCGCGGTTATATTCCATCTCGGTAATAGAGATTTCTCTTCCCAAAGGGACATAGCCGTAGCGATACGCGAAGACACCCAGGTAAATATCCGCCTCATCAACCATCTGAAGGCAGGCTTCAACGGCGTCCTTGTCGCTGACCGGCAGGTACTCTATCGTGAGCGGGAACATTCCCTGTCGCAAACAGGCGTTCAATACTGTTGCGCGGTGCTCGGGCAGGTCGAGGATGGTGCTGCTGACAAGGATTTTCTTGCGATCCGACATCTCAATTAACCTCTAGTCCAGTAAGAGAGCTTACAGTTATATTCATACTCCACTAACAAAATCGAAATCCGGATAATCCTGTCGCCAGCGATCTATATTTTCCGACACGCGGCGGTACCTCGCTATTTTTTTCGCCAGCGCGTAAATCAACGTTGGATAGTTCTCAAACGTATAGAAAAGTGAGAGCAATGTCTCGCGCGACCCGCTGCCATCTGACTGACGCCACAAATTAACGGCGTCATCGTCGTTCAGTCCTTTGAGAAAAAGAGCCTTGCATCTCGCCAGTTCCTTTTTCGTGCTGTCCCGTTGCATCTCTCGCGGGTAGAGACGCGTGGTGATGAGAATGCGCGACGCTCTCACCTCGGCGAGCCGGGACATAAAGCTGGCGACCTGTTGATCGTTGATTCCGCGTAATAATGTTTGACCGATGAAGGAATGCGCGGCATTTTCCGGTAAGCCGCGTTGTTTGGCGATCTCTCCGGCAGCTTGCTGTTGACTATCGCTGTCAACTAAGTCCGAAGTCTTGGCACGCGCGTAGGCAATCAGGTTGCGTTCAAAACTATCGAGGACGATCAGGAAACGCCTGCTCTTGAGAATATCGAGCAATTGCGTCTGGCGATCCTCCGGCGCGATAGCGTGGATGCTCTCCAGAGGTTGCTTGCTCACATAAGCCAGTGTGCATTTAATGAAATCATCAAAAGTGTCTTTGTTATCAAAGCTCCACCAGACTCGTCCCGCAAGTTTGGGCATTTCAAACGGCGCATCCCGTTGAAACCATTTCCAGGCCAGAATACTCTTGCCCATTCCCCCCGCAGCGACGATGTTGAGGATGCGTGCTTTCTTTGCCACCCACTCCGTCAAAGCGTTGCTTTCTTCCTGTCTGCCGGTAAAAGCCTGTGACTGGAAATCGAAATCAGGATGAGCAATATAAGGTTCGGGAGGCAGCGGGATGTCCGGGACATACTGAGAGTCAATCAGGTTACGCTGCGTGTATTGTGAAAGGGTAATGAGTACGTGGCCGCGCAGTTCATCGGCAGATTTGAAATATTTAATGGTGTGTCTGGCTTGAAGACGCTCTTTGAGCTTCCTTAATTTATCGGCGCCCGCCCCTGTTTCCACATCAGGCCCCGTGATTGGGTGTTCGTCATGCATCATGAAGATGAAGCGTTTTATACGTCGTTTGGAAGCCCGGTCATATTCCATTTCTGTAATCGAGATGTTTTCACCCGGCGGGATAAAGCCATAGCGCCATCCAAAGATGCCGAGATAAATTTTGGATTGATCCACAAGGCCAAAGGAGACAGGGACGGCCTGCGCGTCATCCGCGGGTAATGCTTCCATCCCGATTGGAAGCATCTTCTGTTCTTCGCAAGCACTCCTTACCTTCTCGCGGTGCTCCGGCAAATCTATGCTCGTACTGCTAATCATCACATTGGTGGGGTCGGGCATGTGAAGAATCTCCTAATAATCAGAGGCAACGAAGCGGCGCTCTCACAGATTCGGGTGGAATTTCGAGTATATCATCAACCCTGTCATGAAAGTCGAGCCATCTTGCGAGTAGCGATTGCCAGCCGACAGAGCCTTGACAATCTCGGCTCGCGGATTAGAATAAACCTTCGCCTGAAACGAACAGGCTCAGCGGAGATGTGGCCGAGTGGCTGAAGGCGGCGGTTTGCTAAACCGTTATGGGTCAAAAGCCCATCACAGGTTCGAATCCTGTCATCTCCGCCATCATTTCAATGAGAGGTTGGACGGGTTATCTGAAACTGAAGTCAGATAACCCGTTTGTCTTTGCGAAGCAGCATTGGCAATGGACGCTGCTGTTTGGTCTTTGATTGAAAGGCGCGTGACTTTCGAGCGAACGGGTTTATAGTCTCCTTTCGGAAAACCCGGCTAAGTCAGACTGCCGATCTGTAAGGAGACTATAAACCCATGTCACCTGCTTTCTGGAATGATGCTCTCACGCAGAATATGTTTCATCTGGCCGTGCCCGTTGCCGAAAAGATTCTGCGCCCGCTCGTCGTCTACATCTTTCTGGTCGTGGTGCTGCGCATCTTCGGCAAGCGCGAGTTGGCGCAGCTCAATCCTTTCGATCTGGTAGTGCTGCTGTCGCTCTCAAACACCGTCCAGAATGCCATCATCGGCGAGGACAACACGGTCACGGGCGGGCTGATCGGCGCTTTCAGCTTGCTCGCCATCAACTACTTTGTGGTACGCTTCGTCTTCAAGCACAGACGCCTCGACCAGATAATTGAAGGCACGCCGAGCGTGCTGATTGAAAACGGGCAGGTGCGCCGTGACGCGCTGGCGAAAGAGCTTTTGACGGAAACGGAACTGCTCACGGTCGCGCACCGTCAGGGCTTCGATAATCTCAACGAGATCGAGCGCTGCGTGCTTGAGCCGGGCGGCACATTTTTCGTGGAGGGCAAAACGCCCGCGCACACTGATAAACTGCACGCCGAACTGATCGCGCGCCTCGACAACCTGAGCGCGCAGGTCGCAGAATTGAAGAAAGGGGAAACAAAGGGATGAGGGAGAGAACGGAGGGATGAGGGATGAGGGATGAGGGATGAAGTAAAAGGATTCAAGCTGTTGAAGCTTTCCTTTCATCCCTCATCCCTCATCCCTCATCCTTGCCTTTTCATCCCTCATCCCTGCTCTTATGATTCGCGTTCGTTTCGCTCCGTCACCGACGGGCTATCTCCATATCGGCTCGGCTCGCTCTGCGCTCTTTAACTGGCTCTATGCGCGCAAAATGGGAGGGCTTTTTCTGCTCCGTATTGAAGACACGGATTTGCAGCGTTCGACCGAAGCCTCTACGCGCTCTATCCTCGAGGGTCTGGAATGGCTCGGATTGGATTACGATGAAGAGATAGTCCTGCAATCCGACAACGCGCCGAAGCATAAAGCGGCTGCGCTCAAGCTGCTTGAAGAAGGCAAAGCCTACCGTGATTTCACACCGCGCGAGGAACGATCCGACGCGACCATCAAGCAGGGTATCGCCGACCGCGCGCGCACTCATGCCGCCGAAGGGCAGGATCACAGAAGCAATCCCTTTCGCGATCTTTCAAAAGAAGAATCCGACCGTCGCGCGAGTGCGGGAGAGCCTTTCGCCGTCCGCCTGAAAGTCGCGCGCGAAGGCCGAACGCGTTTTGAAGATGCTGTGTATGGCGCACAGGAGCGCGACTACGCGGAGATTGAAGACCTCGTGCTGCTGCGTTCCGATGGTCATCCGCTCTACAATTTGTCGGTCGTTTTAGACGACATCGAGATGAAGATCACGGATGTGATTCGCGGGCAAGATCACCTGACGAACACGCACAAGCAGATTCTGCTTTATCAGGCTCTCGGCGTAGAACCGCCGCGCTTCGCGCACCTGCCGCTGATTCTCGCGCCGAACAAGGGGAAGCTCTCCAAGCGCAAGCACGGCGAAGTCGTTTCTCTCACGACATATCGTGACAAGGGATTCGTGCCCGCAGCGTTTCGCAACTTTCTGGCCCTGATGGGCTGGTCGCCTGACAGCGAGCAGGAGCTTATGACGCTCGACGAACTCACCCAGAAATTTTCGCTGGCAGGCATCAGCCGCTCGAACGCCATTTTCAACTTCAGCGAATCGGACCCGCGACAATGGACGGATGCGAAAGCTCTCTGGATGAATGCCGAGTACATTCGCACGATGCCGTTCTCGGATTTGCTGCCGATGGTCAAGGCGGAACTACGCGCGGCCAAGCTCTGGCGCGAGGAGTATGAAGAAGAAGACAGCGCGTGGTTTGAAAGAACGGTTGATCTAATCCGCCAGCGTTTTCACACGCTCAAGGATTTCTCGGCGCAGGGTCGCGCCTATTTCTCCGACGACTTTGATTTCGATGAGGCTGCCGTCAAAAAGAATCTACAGAAAGAGCCTCGCCTGCGTGAGTTGCTGCCCGCTCTGGCCGCCAAACTCGAAGCGGTCGAGCCGTTCACGTCTGCGACGAGCGAAGAGGCTTTGCGCGCCTACGCGGAAGAAGCCGGGGTGAAGCCCGGCCTTTTAATCAACGCCGCGCGCACGATGCTGACTGGTCAGTCGGTCGGCCCAAGTATGTTCGAGGTCTTCGAGGCAATCGGGCGCGAACGCTCCGTTCGCCGTCTTCGCAGTCAGGAACCCTGGCTGGGCGCTTAAATCATAAGCTTTCCCTAATTCGATTTTTAAGGAGTTACCAAATGCTGAAAAGATTATTTTTTATCATCACGCTTACGGGCGCGCTCGCCGCCGTGAGTCTCGCGCAGAATTCTAATTCATCAACGACCACGCGGCCACGCACTTCAAACCCCGCGGTTAGTCCCGCCCGCATTGTCGAAGAGCCGCTCCCAACACAGGCCACGCCGACGCCCACGCCCCGCACAACGGCGGGCAGGCGCGCCGCAGGCAGCAAGACCGAGCCGTCGGCGAAAGACATCATTGCTATTGTCAATGCTCTGAAAGCAGGCATCGAGGCCGCCAACGTAGACGCGGTTACAGGCATTTACTGGAATTCGCCGCAACTCGTTCTCTTTAATAACAACGGATCAGTCACTAAAAGCTGGGAGCAGATGCGTAAGAATCGTGAGAGTTCCTATCCGAAGCTGAAAGACGTGAAGCTTGACATGCGCGACTTGCGTGTGCAGATGCTGGGACGCGATGGCGCGGTGGCGAACTTTCTCTGGACGCAATCTCAAACTTACGACGGGACGCCTGAAACCGTGACGGGTCGCACGACTCTGGTCTTTCGTCGCATCGGCAACTCCTGGAAAGCCGTTCACCTGCACAGTTCGCCTGATTCTCCCGATCAATCGCGCGTCCTTCCCTCGGAGCGAACGACGCCGACACCGACGCCGAAAGCGACTCCTTAGCAGTTTAGCAAGTAACTGTAGTAAGCTCGCTTGCGTAACCCTTAACCCCAAAGCCCTCGTGCCCCAACAATCGCGCCCGGCCAACACTGGTTGTCGCCGGGGGAGCGTATTTCTAAACCGAAGCGACGAGAGAGGTAACAAAAATGGATTTGATGAAAGAACTCAGCGGGCTTTTACAGCAGTATCAGGGCGCAGAACCGACTCAAGCCCCGGATACGATTGACGACGATTTTGACCAGGTTGCTCAAGCTGCGCCGCAACCGGCGCTTTCCGATGGCTTGGCCGCAGCTTTTCGCTCCGAGCAAACGCCGGAATTCGGTCAGATGACCGCCAACCTTTTTAACAACTCCAACCCGCAGCAACAGGCAGGACTGCTGAACACCATCCTCAAGTATGCCGGGCCTGCGATTTTAGGGCGCATCATGTCTGGCGGCGGTGGCGGCGCAAGCGCCGGGGGCGGGGGCGGACTCTCTGACCTCATCAATATTTTCAAAGGCGGCGGCCAGCAGGAAGTGACGCCCGAACAGGCCGGACAGATTCCGCCCGAAGCCGTGCAACAGGTCGCAGATGAGGCACAAAAGCACGACCCTTCGATTATAGACAAGATCAGCGACTTTTATGCCGAACATCCGACGCTCGTTAAATCGCTCGGCGCGGCGGCTCTGACCATCGCGCTCTCCAAAATCGCCAACCGCCAATTCAAATAAGGGAAAGACCTCGTCAATCGTAAATCGTGAATCGTAAATAGAAGAACGCTCTTTCTATTTACGATTCACGATTTACGATTTACGGTTTTATTCAAATGAGTTCAGGTATTCAATAAAACGTTCGCGGTCTTCGTCGCTGATTTTCGTAATCTGCGCGCCGATGAGGATGAACGACCCGGCTTCGCCTTCATTGATGTGCTTGTAGCGTGCGGGGACGGCCTCCAGTTCGACCGGCCCTGTCGGGAGCGTCAGCACCAGTTGCAGCGTGTAGTTTTGGCCCAGACTGTAGAGCACGCTCATGCTCTTGGCGGAGACCAGAAGCGCCAGCCCTGATTCGCTGATGTCGCGCGTATAGCCGATCAGCGGATGCGTATGCTCTTCGCCTTCGGCATTCGTCTTCGTGGCGACGAGCAGGACTCTAAACTCAAGTTTAACGCTACGGCGTGGAGCTGTCCGCCGCTCGATATTGAATTCCCACATTATTTTTGCATTTCAACTGAGATCTGTGGACGCGAGGTACATTCTCATGGCTCGGCGCGGACGAATAATTAAAAAGTGAGCGTCCGCCCTGCAAGAATCACCTTACCATTGCCGCAAAGCGCGCGACAAGTCAAAAGAAAAGGCCGCTCGCGCGTTACCTCGCAAGCGGCCTTCCAATGTACTGTTGGGATTGCCCGGCACCTCATCCATGGACCGGGTGGCGCGACTGAAGTCTACGGCATCTCTCTTCGCTTTTTCTCCTCAAATCGGACTTGCCTAAAATTCGTGCCTGTCCATTCGAGATAATAAATTCCGCAAGGCGAGTTTTCCACACTAAGGTCGCCGCCTTTGAATCCGTTCAGGATGAGCAGACGGCTGTCAGCTTTATGAACCATCGGCTCAATGTCGTCCGGCAATTCACAGAAGCCGAAACCAGCGCCTTCGAGTTGGCCGGGGAAAAACACCCGACCGTTGCGAGCGTCAATGATGGCGCTTTGCGAGCAATTCGTTCCGCAGCCCCAGGTCGTTAAGATGTAATGTCCGGCGAAATTCACGCCTTCTTTCGCGGCATTCCGTAAATTAGTGCGGAACATGTTCGCATTTTTGTGGCTTTTCAGATTGACCCTGACGTTTCTGATTTTCTCGACTTTGACGGTATATCGCGTAAAAGTCGGCGTTGGTGATTGGGCAGACACACTCAAGCTAAACGCCAGGAAGAGTGTTGTCAGCAGAACGATTTTAAGTTTCATTTTCCCCCTGAATTTTATTGAACTACCTCTAAAGAGAAGGCCGCCCACAATTATGCAGACGGCCTTCCGGTGAACTGTTTGGATTGCCCTGAGCCTAGTGTGCCTCTGGTGTGATGCTCGCCTTTTAAGCGTGCAAAACCGATTCACTTCTGGACAGAAAATCCCAACAATTTCGGGCTATCAGTCCAGTGGCTTAGGACTCAGCCACCTCACTGTGATTAGAACTCATATATTTTTTGATCACCTCCTTTCCAGTGTTGGCGCGAATAATAAATGACAATAAGTTGTGCGTCAAGCATTAACTTTTCGCGCCATCCTGATGGCTGACTTTTTCGTTGACAAGGATGTGAACTAGAGGATATAAGCGGCGAGAATGCTGCTGTCTGCGCGGCGCGCTTCGCCGACCTTTACTTAATCTCACGCTTTCAAGGTCGCAACCGCACCGACTCACGAAACTCTTCATCATCGCCTCGCATTGAGTTCGATGGCCGAATACTCAGGAGACTCCCACATGTCAGCCAGGTTTCTGAAAATCTACAATTGCACACTCGATGTTATCAGGGCTTTCTATCGCGTCGCGTTTGTCATTCGCTTCAGCATCGCCATGTCCTTGCTGGCGGGCATCGCCATTCGCTTCGCGGAGCAATCTTTGGAAGCGCTGAGGGTGCTGGCGGCGACCGATTCGGATCAATTTTGGCCGCGCATCTTCTTTATCATCTCGGCGCTGATCCTCTCCCTTTTGTCGTGGTACTGCGCGCGTGTCCTCCTGTACCTGATTGACCCTTTGCCGAACGCCAAAGGGTGTGCGGTGGGTGCAAAGAAATTCTGGATACGTCACCTGCCGAGGATTGTCGGTGCTCTACCGCTGCTCTTCATCGCCTGGGCACTGTGGGCGGCAGCCGATTCCATCGCCGTCGAAGCCAGAAATCACGGCGCTCTCCTTAAATGGCTTTCAGTTGCCAGTTTGCTGATGGCATTTCTCCTGTATGGCTTCTTTCACATCCGCCACTGGTTGACCGCGAAGCTGAAAGGGGAGAAGGATGCGGCAGCTTCAGCTCAGAAATCAGAGGATGAATCAGCCAAAGGCGGCATCCTTCCCAGCGTGTCGAACTTGGCTAAATCCGGCAAGCTCGTACTCTTATTCACCATCTTCTTGTGGGTGTGTTTACTCTTTCTCTTCACCATCCAGTCGGGCAGATACACAGCAATTAGGATGGCGATTGTGATTGGCCCGATGGCGATTGTCTTGCTGTTCGCTGCCATCTGGATCCCAGTTGGCAGCGCGTTAGCGTATGCCGGAAAGCTCACACGTCTGCCCCTATTCCTTATCCTTTTAATCTGCGCCGTCCTCTTTAGCGCCGCCGATTGGAACGACAACCACCGTGTCCGTTACAAAACGGTCGAGGGCCAGGCCAGACCGATGGATATAAATGAGGGCTTCAAACAATGGTTGAGCAATCGTTGCGACAGGGATAATTACAAGGCTCAGGACAAGAAGAAGCCTTACCCTGTCTTCATTGTTTCGGCGGAAGGCGGCGGCATCCGCGCAGGCTACTTTGCTTCCCTCGTGCTCTCAAAACTGCAAGATGAAAACCCGGCCTTTGCTCATCATGTCTTTGCGATCAGCGGTGTCTCGGGCGGTAGTCTGGGAGGCGCAGTCTTCGCTGCTCTCATCTCGAAGTACGTAAATCAGGACGGAGCGCAACCCTGCAATTTTCAGGTGAATCTGCCGCCAGATAAAGCGAAAGATAAGCTGCGTGGAATGACCGATGAGATTCTGGGAAAGGATGTCCTCTCTCCGCTCTTAGCCTCGACGCTCTACCCGGACCTGTTGCAGCGCTTCTTATTTTTCCCCGTCCACAGATTTGATCGTGCCCGCTCTGTGGAAGATGCATTGGGCTACTACTGGAACTCGGCTACCGGGGGGACAGAGTTTTACAAAGACTTCTACCTCTACGACCTTTACCAGGACCCGACGACAAATCAATCCACTTTCGCCACCCGCTCAACTCCGGCTTTGTTTCTGAATACCACTAGAGTTGAGACGGGCGAGCAGATGGTCATCAGCAATCTGAACCCTGCTGGCCCGGACGCCGAACGAAATAAACGCCTGAACGGCTTGACCAGCCTGGCCGATGTCCATCCAACCGTCTCCCTGCCGCTCAGCACTGCGGCGTACCTCAGCGCGCGTTTTCCTGTGGTCGCATCGGCGGGCTACCTGCCGACCCAGGTGCAGGATAGTCGGGGCCAGCTCAAAGACAGCAAGTTCCGCTATGTGGATGGAGGCTATTTCGAGAATTCCGGCACGGCTACCGTATTGGACTTACTCTCGGCCATGCGTCTCAATGACGCGGCCACTGCGGCGGGCGTGGATATTCAGATCATCGTCATTCGCATCGGCACAGACCCGGGGCCACTCAAGTACAAGTGGCATGGGTTGGGCGAAATCACGTCTCCTATCTTTGCTCTCCTGAATGCGGGAACTGCGCGCGGTACCTTAGCCACCAGAGAACTGGAGACGGCGCTGGCACAGCTCAACGACCAGACCCAAAAAGGGGAAGGTAACGCGTCGAAGGAGCCGGAGATAGCGATGACACAGCGGATTGAGGCGGCTGCTCCGGCCTCGCAATTCAGTCTGCGTTCGGCTGATGAGGTTCACTTTCAAATCAATCAAACAGATGTCAGGCTCCCTCTCGGCTATCTACTCTCAAAAGAAGCCCGTGACAACATGAATGACCAGATCGACAGACCTCAGCAATGCGCTCCTGACGCGGACTTCAATTATTGCTCGTTTAAGCGAGTGCTTGAAATATTACAGTGGAAACCGTAATTAACGACTGAAGGCCAGCCGACCGCCGATGTAAACGGCACGCGCGTGCTCGACGCCGAAAAAGTAGGCCAGTTCGCGGTAATCAGCGCAATCATGGATGACGAAATCGGCGCACTTGCCCGATTCCAGAGAGCCGATCTCTTCACCACGTCCCAGACTGTACGCGGCGTTGATGGTCGCAGCAGTCAGACTTTCGGCGGGCGTCATTTTCATGTGCGTCGAAGCTAATGACAGCACCATCGGCATGGAGGGCGTGGGCGACGAACCCGGATTGAAATCTGTGGCAAGGACGACCGCCAGCCCTCCGTCAATCATCTCGCGCGCCGCAGGGTAGCGCGAGGAGCCGAGAGCATAAACCGAGCCGGGCAAGAGTACCGGCTGAACATTCGCAGACTTCAAAGCAGCGATGCCGTTCATGTCTGTGTGTTCCAGATGGTCGGCGGTCGAAGCCCCCAGTTCAGCCGCCAGAAGCGCGCCGCCGGAAAGCGACAATTGATCCGCATGAAGGCGCAAGCCCAAGCCAAGCGAGCGCGCCGCCATCAGAATGCGACGCGATTCTTCGACAGTGAAGACGCGCTCCTCGCAGAATACGTCCGCGTATTCAGCTAATTTTTCATCTACCACGCGCGGCAGCATCTCTTCGATGACGAGCGCAACGTAATCCTCGTGGCGCTCGCGGTAATCATCCGGGATGTCGTGCGCGCCGAGAAAGGTTGGGACATAACGGAGCGGCGTCTCAAGATTCAGTCTTTTGATCGCACGCAGGATTTTCAATTCGTCTTCGACCGACAACCCGTAGCCCGATTTCGCCTCGACGGTCGTCGTCCCACCACGCAGAAACCACTGACCATAACGCTTCGATGCATCAACTAACTCTTCGAGCGTCGCCGCACGGGTCCGCCTGACGGTCGAGCGAATGCCTCCGCCTCGCGCCGCTATCTCCTGATAGGTTGCCCCGCGCGCCCTTTGCTCATACTCGTCGGCGCGCGTGCCCGCGAAAACCGGATGCGCGTGCGCGTCCACGAATCCCGGCGCGCAGATTCTTCCGCCCGCGTCCACGACTTCGCTGTCCGCTTCGATAAGAGGTTCGATCTCGCGTCGCGCGCCGACTCTCTCAATGCGCCCATCACGCACCAGCATCGCGCCGTCTTCGATGATGGAAAGCTCGCTCATCGCCGAGCCGGTGCGCGTTCCCTTAACAGAGCTTGCGAGAGTGACGAGTTGCGAGCAATTGACGATGACGAGCGTTTTTTCAGGCACAGTAATCTTTTATGAAGCTGAAGAGGTGTGGTCGTGGACGATGCGCCAGTTCTGCCCCATGCGGCGGAAGATGAGCGTAAAACGTCCGTGCGGCGTGTCCTTATCGCGCGTCAGTTGCCAGCGACCAATCACAACCGCCGTATCTTTGCTGACGACTTTGACATCGAGGTCAGAGAAGGCAAGCGTGCCCATCTTCTCGCGCGTGTCGTAGCCTTTCTTGTAGCGGTCAAGCACTGTCTGCCAGCCGTGCGTCAGCGAGTCGCCGGAAATAAAAACGGTGTCAGGCGAGCGCGCATAGCCATCCATGAAGCCTTCGATGTCGCCGCGATTCCACGCAGCCGTCTGTGCGTCCATCACCGCGCGAATAGCCGTGATTGTCTTCATCTCCTGTTTGCTCGGTTTACTTCCAGCGCCCGCGCCCTCCTGTTGAGCATCGGCAGCAGATAGATTCAGCAACATTGCAACCGCGATGGCGGCCACGAAAAGAAAGGTTCGTTTCATAATGTCTTTCACTGATGCGATGTGGGAAGAACGAGGATGAATATACTTGCAGCCTATCTAGGGTTTCAACCTTGAATGGTGCGCGCGCGACTACTTAGCGGCGCGCCCGCGCAACCACTCGCGCACGTCTTCGCGCATGGGTTGCGTTATCTCATGCCCGGCGTCGTAGCTTTTAACTCTGACATCGCGCGCCCGCTGGCCGAGTTGTTCCGCATAACCGGCAACGCGAGCCGGAGGATAATCCTCATCCTGCTCGCCGTGCAGATATAAGACAGCGGCGTTGGTCGGCCTGTATAGCTCGCTTGATTGCCAGTCACCCGGCAGGCCGCCGCAGATGCCGACGACGCCTCGCAAACAATCAGGATGCGTGAAGGCGAAGCGGTAGTTCAGGGCGCACGATTGAGAGAAGCCCAGCAGGAAGACGCGCTCGCGGTCAGCTATGTCTTCATTAACAAGCGAATCAATCAAATCCAGCAGAGCGCGATGGTGAACCGCGATTGAATCTTCCGAGCGGTAACTCGTCAGCCAGCCGAACCCGAACCGCAGCGGCCCGCCCTTCTCCTTCGGCTCTCTGATGTGTTGATGAAATCCCTGTAACGAAGCGATGGCGAAATCGGGAGGCGCTATCACGCGCGCCTCGCGCATCATCTGTCTTTTGTTCGCGCCGTAGCCGTGCAGCGCGATGAGCAGGGGACGCGGGGCGTCCGTCTCAGGAACGTGCAGGTCGTAATAGAGTTTAAACTCAGCCTTGAGAGTACGGTCTTCCGCTGGCGCTTCGTCTGTAGTTTTGATTGGTAACGACATAAAGTTTTAGCAACAGATTCAATTGATATATTTCTGCGTCTCATCCTCAGCCGCAGGAAGTTTGCCCGCGCTCTCTTCTTCCAGCGACCAGATGTCGTAAAGCTCCGGCGGGACTTCCGTGACGAAGCGCGAAGGCTTCTGGACGACCGTCTGGCGGTTGTAGTCCGTAATCATCAAAGGATAGGTGAGGTAAAGCTGCTCGCCCGCGCGCGTCAGCGCGACGTACCAGAGGCGACGCTCTTCCTCTTCGCCTTCCGCATCTCGCAATGAACGCGGGCTGGGAAACTTTCCATCAGCCGCCCAGATGACGAAGACCGCGCGCCATTCGAGTCCCTTCGCCTGATGCACGGAGGTCAAAGTCAGAAGTTCGTCTTCATCGCCGCCCATCACGACATCTTCGCCCGCGACTGCCTGCGGCGCGCTGTAGCGTTCGGTGGAAAGCAGAGCCAACTCAGACAGAAAATCTTCGGTCGAGTTGTAGCGAGAGCTATAGAGCGCAAGCTGCCGCAAATCTTCGAGCCGCGCTTCGGCGTTTTCGTAATTGTTCGCCAGATGGGCTTCGTAGCCGCGCGCCAGAATCAACTCGATCTGCCGCGCAGGGTTGCCGCGCGTTTCGTCCTGCACGAGACTTTCGAGCAGAGAGAGAAATTCCGTCCAACCTGCGCCGCGTTTTGGAGCGACATTGAAATCTTCACGACGCACGAGAGCCAGCGGGTCTGGAGCATAAGCCAGCCGCTCCCAGATTCTGTTGGCCGTAGAGTTGCCGACCTGCGGAATCATCCGCAGGATGCGTTTCCAGGCCAACTCGTCGCGCGGGTTGGTGATGACACGAAGATAAGAGATGACATCTTTGATGTGCGCTTGCTCGAAGAAGCGCACGCCGCTGCGGACGCGATACGGGATGCCGCGACGGGTCAGTTCCAGTTGCAGTTCGAGCGAATGATAGTGAGAGCGGTAGAGCACCGCCACTTCTTCTAGCGGGATGCCTTCGTCGCGCAGTTCAAGAATGCGTGAAGCGATGAAGGCGGCCTGCTGATCTGCGTCGCGCGCCGGGATGAGCGCCGGGGGAAGACCTTTCGAGTCGCGCGCGGCTCGCAGGGTTTTGGGAAACTGTTTGCGATTCGAGGCGATGGAGACGTTGGCGAGCGCGAGGATTTCCGGCGTCGAGCGGTAGTTGATTTCCAGACGAAAGGTGCGTGCCTCCGGGTATCTGTCGGGAAACTCGTAGATGTTAGTAAACTCTGCGCCGCGCCACGCGTAGATGCTCTGCGCGTCGTCGCCGACGACCATCACGTTGCGATGCTTGACGGCCATCAAATCAACAATCTCCGCCTGTAGCTTGTTCGTGTCCTGATACTCGTCAACCAGGATGTGCTGAAATTGATCTGCGTAGAGGTTGGCGATGTCGGGTTTTTCCATCAGCAATCTTTTCCAGTTGAGCAGGAGATCGTCGTAATCCATCACGTTGCGCTCGCGCTTGCGCTCCATGTAGATCGTGTCAACGCGTTTGACTTGCTGTGTCAGCGGCTCGAAATGAGGGTAACGGCGCGCGATGACATCTTCGATGGGACGATCCGTGTTGTTGGCAAAGCTGATGACGTTCTGCAAGACTTCCGCCTTCGGGAAACGGCGCGCCTTCGTATCAATGCCCGCTTCGTCAACGCACGCGGAGAGGAAATCGCGCGCATCTTCGGAATCGAGAATCGTGTAGTTGGCTTCATAGCCGATGCTCGCGGCGTGGCGGCGCAGGATCAGATTGGCGATGCGATGAAACGTTCCGCCCCAGACTCTTTTGACATCTCCGCCGCTCGTCAGCAGTTCGACGCGGCGCAACATCTCGCGCGCCGCCCGGTTGGTAAACGTGGCGAGCATGATGCGCGCGGGCGCAACGCCCTGCTCTATCAAGTAAGCGACGCGGTAGGTAATCGCGCGCGTCTTGCCGGAGCCTGCGCCCGCGATGATGAGCGCCGCGCCCGGATTGGCTGTGGCGACAGCGAACTGTTCCTCGTTGAGTTCCGCGCGATAGCGCGCCAACTTGTCGGGCGCATCGCCTCGTTTGATGACATAACGTGTCATGATCTACTCTGGCTTATAGCATGTCCTGACGCTACAAGAAAACCAGAAGCGGTCTCATATATCATTATTGACTCCACAGCGGCCATTGCCTTATCGTGGCGGCGCATTGAAAAACTACAAGCCGAGCATTCATCGCTCACGCCAACTCTTTCGCGTAGCTTTCGATTCAACTTTGCGCGTTCACGCGCCCTTCGAGTGAATGCCTTTTCCCTAAAGGAGAGTAGAAATGTTGAAGAAAATAATCTGTCTGGTAAGTCTCCTCGTCTGCATGTTGCAGCCGCTGACCGCTCGAACTCCCGCTCCGGCGGCTTCGCCCGATTTGTGGGTCAGGCAATACGAGTTCGTCCCGAACAACGATAAAGCAGTGCGTGTACAGGTGGCGAATAAGGGCAACGCTGCGAGCGCGGCCTGTCGTCTGGAATTGACCGTTCGCAAGATCAATGGCGCAGCCGTCGGAAGAACGCTGTTTCGTGTGATTCAAGTCATCCAACCGGGTCAGGGCGATTGGGTTCTGGTAGACGCCAAGAGCATCCTCCCGAACAACGTCAGTCTGCAAAGCACCACTTTCAAACTCATCGCCGACGCTAAAAATCAGGTCAACGAGTTGGATGAGAGCAATAATGAGAAGTGGCACAATTTGAACTAAACGCGACCTCTCATCTTCAGGCAGAGTCTCCCGCATGGCCCTGACGTTTAGGTCGGGGCCATCTGATTTATGGAAGTCGTTTAAGCGGTCTAAGGCGACTCTCAGGGCGCGCCGCCGGGGGCGTTTGCATTCATACCTGATGAAAGTTAGGATGAAGACAGGCATCAACATCAGAAACTTTTACCCAGTGAAAAAGAGAGGTTAAGAGAGATGAAATTTCCGGGCGGCATGAATATTCAGCAGATGATGAAGCAGGCGCAGCAGATGCAGGAGAAGATGGCGAAGGAGATGGAAGAACTCGTCGTCGAGGCTTCTTCGGGCGGCGGTATTGTCACCGTCCAGATGAAAGGAACGCACGAGGTCACGCAGATCAAGATTGACCCCGAAGCCGTCAAAGAAGATGACCTTGAAATGCTCCAGGACATGATCGTCGCCGCCGTCAACGAAGCGAACCGCAAGATTGACGAAGCGATGAAAGGCAAACTCGGCGGCATGCTCCCGCCCGGATTAGGCGGCCTCTTCTAAAAACAGGGGACGGGGGTCAGGGGTCGGGGGTCGGCAAGCATGAAGGCGAGTATGGTAATCAGTAGCTTCCGCGATCTCAGAGTCTGGCAAGCGGGGATGGAATTGGTAGAACAGGTCTATCTACTAACACAGACATTTCCCAAGCAGGAGATTTATGGATTGACCAGCCAAATTCAGCGCGCGGCTGTTTCCATCCCTTCAAATATTGCCGAAGGACATACAAGAGAGCATAGCAAAGAATTCTTACATCATCTGTCAATAGCTCAAGCATCTCTGGCTGAGTTAGAAACTCAATCAGAAATAGCTACACGGTTGAAATACATCTTGCCGGAGCAGCTTGAACAAATCCTTCAGCGAGTTGTGTCATTAGGAAAGCAACTATACGCATTGCGAAATGCTTTAACGAGAAGAATCAAAGAATAGGAAACGAGGCTGGCGCTTTTAACTGGCCCCCGGCCCCTGGCCCCTGACCCCTATGTTAGATTACGCTGAATCAGTCACGAAGTTAATTGACGAGTTCAAACGCCTGCCGGGTATCGGTCACAAGACCGCGCAGCGGCTGGCATTTTATATTATGCGTGTGCCGCAAGCTGAGGTCGAGCGTTTCGTTGAGGCGCTGATGGAAGTTAAGCGGCGCATCATCTTTTGCTCGGTGTGCAACAACCTGACGGATGTTGACCCGTGCCGTTATTGCGCCAACCCGTCGCGCGACCGCTCCATCATCTGCATTGTCGAAGAGCCGTATAATCTGGTCGCAGTGGAAAAGACGCGCAGCTACAAGGGACTCTATCACGTGCTGCACGGCAGTCTTTCGCCAATCCGGGGCTTAGGCCCGGATGACCTGCATCTGGCCAACCTCCTGCCGCGCTTGAAGCCTGAGAATAATGATGGGGTGGAAGTGCGTGAAGTGATTCTGGCAACCAACCCGAACACCGAAGGCGAAGCGACCGCCAACTACATCAGCCGTCTTTTGAAACCTCTCGGCGCGCGTGTCACACGCATTGCGATGGGGATGCCCGTCGGCTCAGACCTCGAATACGTCGACGAAGTGACGATGGACAAAGCGCTCGCCAACAGACACGAAATATAGTGGTCAGTAGTCAGTGGTCAGTTAAAAGCACAAGCACGAATGCTGCTTATCGCTTGTTCTTAATTGACCACTGACTACTGACCACTGCTCTTAGAATCTGACGTGTTCTTCGGGCGCTTCGTTCTTGCAGTCGCTGCAATCCTCGGCCTTGTCGTACATGTGAGATTCAAAATCCACAAGTGACTTGATGGGCACATCGCCGATACTTTCCGGCGCGGAAGTGAAGCGCACGATTGTCCCGCAGCCGATAATCGGCGCGCCGAGTTCCTTCAACAAGCTGACTGTCTCCTCAATCGCGTGGCCGCTGCGAATGATGTCATCAACGATGATACAGGGGTTGACTTCGCCCTGATTGACATACTGGCGAAACATGCGCTTGCCGCCTTCTTCTCTCTCCGCCCAGTAAATCTGTTCGGCGCTCAGGGCTTCGCGCACGCCGAAGGCGACAGGGATGCCACCCGAGCTTGGGCTAATGATCGCGACTTTCGGCAACTGGCTGGAGACATCGCGATCAATGCGAAACTTGCGCGAGAGCGCGACGGCCAGCACACGCGCCGTATCGTAGTAGCGAAAGGCGAGCGGCATCTGGAAGTAATGCGGCGTGTGTTTGCCAGACGGGTAGACGAAATGGCCTTCACGATAAGCTTTCGTGCGCGTCAGAATCTGCATCACGGTTTCGGACGATGGAATCAGGTTTACCATTATGGTTTGTCTCCGACAAGAATTTAAGTGATAGGTGATAGGTGATGGGTGAGAGGAAAGAGCGCTTCTCTTATCACTCATCACCTATCACCTATCACTGTTTTCCGTTTCCAGACAGCATACATCAATCGGGCGGTTTTGCTCCATTGCCGAGGACGCGTCCTATCAATTCGCGCTGATCTTTGGAAAGCCCTGGCGGGAGACCATCTGGCGCGAACCATTCGGCGCTTTTAATCTCGAAGCTCTGCTCGCCGTGAGTCCCGCGCGGGCGGCAACGAAAGATAATCTCAACCTGCGTGGGCCTGCTTAAGGTTCGCACGAGAGCGATCTCGGCGCTATCAAGCTCAAGCCCGATCTCTTCGCGTAGCTCACGCCTCAGGGCTTCTTCGGGCTGCTCGCCCTTTTCCATGAAACCGCCGGGGATGCCCCACCCTGAGCCGACGCGAAAGACGTGGTTGAGCAGCAGCACGCGCCCGCTCTCATCCGTGATGACCGCCCCGGCTGTAACCGTAAAGCGCGGCTCGACGAGGCGCACGCCCCACCGCCGCACCCTCTTCGGCGCATGACGCCACAAAGCACCCAACACCTTTTTCAACATGCGCTCGACAATATAAAGGGAAACGGTAAAAGGTAAAAGTGAAGAAGCGCGCAGGCTTCAGAAACGTCAGAGGATGAAAGAGTCATTAGGCCGCAACGTGCGGCTCAATCCTACGACTCTGAGTGTTATACTGCACGTTGCGGCTTGATCAGGAGTTAGGCGCACACGAGGTTAAGCACGATGCGAAATTCTTACGACTATATCGCAGAGCAATGGCACTCTAGCGTTCGAGGGCAAACTTTCGGTGCTAGAGTTTTAGGGTATGTTGATAAGGTTCTTGAAGGCTTGCAGCCGAGAGCCAGAGTTCTTGATTTGGGCTGCGGGACAGGCAATCTGATCGCCAAGTATATAGTGCAACGAGGTTACCAAGTAATTGGAGTTGACCAATCGAAGAAGATGCTTGAAATTGCGAAGAAAGTAGTGCCCGAAGCAGAATTGATTCACAGCGATATGGTTGAGATACAGTTTACAGATAAATTTGCGGCTGCCGTTGCCTGGGATTCTGTTTTCCACGTAGAGCGCAAACATCATTCAGTCATCTATCGTAAACTCGCCAACTCTCTTGAGATTGGCGGAAGGTTATTGTTGTCGGTCGGTGGCTTGGACTCTGGTTCGAGTGTTGCAGGCTCTAGTTGCGATGATTCGGGTGTTGAAGGCTTTACGTCGGAAATGTTCGGACACACATTTTTCTATAGTGGGTATGAGCCTCAAGTAGCGCGCAAGCTATTAGAGGCTGAAGGTTTTGAAATCGAGTTTTGGGAGGTTGATGACCCGTCTTCACGCGGGCATATTGCCGTCATTGCCAGAAAGGTGGCGTAGGCTTAGGAGGAGAATTTATCTTGTCTGCACAATGCGACTTACTAATAACTCATTTAATCCATCCGCCCGATAGCATTCCCTTTCATCGTTGCTTTCTCCGATTGAGATGGATGCTTCTCGCGGGCGGCGGGTTAATTTGGGCGCTAGGTCGCTTCCCTAGATGAAGGCATGTAAAACAATGGGCATGAAAATAGATAGACATAGGTTGCTTGGGTTCTTGATAGCTTTAGCAGTTTTATCTTCTGGTTTTCAGAGCGTTCGGCTCAATGTTAATGCTCAAACATCTTTACCGGAGCGGAAATCATATCAATTTATAAATGGTCAGTGGTTTGACGGAAAGAGTTTTCGCCGTCAAAGTTTCTTTTCTGTCAACGGTGTCTTGACGCGCAAGAAACCTGTGAAAATTGACGAAGTGATTGACCTGAAGAATGGATATGTCATACCGCCTTTTGCTGACGCACATTGTCATCATTTCGATAGCCCATATAATATCGCGCAACAAGTTGCGATGTATCTCAAAGACGGCGTTTTCTACGCCAAAGTGCAGACCGATGTGCGAAGCGGCGCATCGGAGGTTGCGGACAAAGTTAATCAACCGACGAGCGTTGACGTTTTATATTCTCATGGAGCGTTGACATCAACTTATGGACACGGCGTTGAGGTTTATGAAGGACTCGCTCTTTTCTACAGAACGGGCGGATTTACGCCCGAACAGGAAAAGAAAGTTCGCTCCAGTCATCTGCGCGAAAACGATGCTTATTACATCATCAATACATCGGCAGACCTTGAGCAAAAATGGCAAAAAATTTTAGAGGGCAAACCCGGCTTTCTCAAAATCTATTTACTATCGAGCGAGGATTTTGAGAAAAAGAAGCAAGATTTGAATAATATTCCGGTCGGGAGCATTGGCTTAGACCCAAGCCTTGTGCCACAGATTGTGCAGAAAGCTCACGCAGCGAGATTGAATGTGAGCGCACATGTTGACACCGTAACCGATTATCGCATTGCCTTGAAAGCAGGCGTCGATGAAATGGCGCACTTGCCCGGCTACTATATTGATGACAACGATGATCCGCAAAAATATAGACTGACGGAAGAAGATGCAAAAGAAACGGCACAACGCGGAGTTCGGGTTGATATTGCACCCGTTGCTTATGAGTTTTTTGATCCGCAAAGTCCTTCGTTCAAACCCCAGGTCCGAGAACGCACAGATGCGGTCAGAGTCCGAAACCTAAAACTTCTCAAGCGTTACAAAGTTAAAATTGCGTTCGGGTCTGACAGGTATGGAAGCACACCCGTTAACGATGTTCTCTACCTCCAAAAACTCGGCGTGTTCAGCAATCTCGAAATGTTAAAGATATGGTGTGAAGATACGCTGCGAAGTATCTTCCCCAATCGCAAACTAGGATTATTAAGAGAAGGCTACGAAGCAAGTTTCTTAGTTCTAAACGAAAACCCTTTGCTGGATTTCGAGCAAGTCAGGAATATCCGGTTGCGCTTCAAACAAGGTTATTTCCTCGATTTGCCGAAATGAACGCCGCCGCGACCAAGGGATAGTGCCCACGTCGAACTCGATTCTGCTAATGATGGGAAGAGGAGAATTTATCTTGTCTGCACAATGCGATTTAATAATCGGTATATCTTTCGAGTTCGAGCAGGAGTCGTTGAAAGACGTTCTCATGCAGCATTACGAGAATTTCACCAAAGAGTTTGCCGACGGCGGGTTCGGCCAGTGTTGGGGTCCGAAGATACTGTTACCAAGCACCGTAGAAATCCTGGGCGAACAGAAGATCATCCCCGGAACGTTTGCATTTGATTGTGAGCTATCTTTCTCGAATCTGGAGTCTCAGCTTAAAAAGATCGGGGAGCTTTTCAAAGATACAGACCCTAAGCCCCGTCTGACGGTGACATTACGCGACAGAGACAGTCATAGCCGCATACGCCTTTATCCTCATAATGATGTTGAATCCTATCTCTCCGGTTTCTAGCGGCACGATCTCATAACTCATTCAACCGAGACGGCGCGCGTGCGGCGCAGTTCCAGTTCTGCAATTACCCGGACTTTCAAATTCAACCGCTCCCACCCGATTCCCTAACTTTTGCCTTTTACCTTTTTACTTTTGCCTTTATTATTAGCCTCGTTCCCGTGTAGCACACTTTCCATTACCGGTGCGAGTCTTCAAACCAGAAGGATAAAGCCAACGTCATGTCAGCCAACGCGACCGACACGCCGATTGAGAACGCTGCTAGTCTTCAAGCGCAAGCCATCGAACAACCGGGCGTGCCGAAGAAGATCACCAACGCACAGACCGTCTGCAATGTGAAGAACGAGAAAGGTAAGCTGTGCAACGGCCACCTGAAGCAGTTGCAAACCGGAGGCGAGGAAGCGAAAGTTCACTTGCGCGGCGATGACGTGCTTTACAAGTGCCAGTCGTGCGGTGCGCTTTACATGGGGCCGCCGCTCGGCCACCTGCGCGACCCGTTCAAGCAGGAACGCTTCGTCGAGATGGAACTCGCAACGCTCCTGCAAGCTGCGGGCGGAACATTACCGGCAATCGTCAAGAACGAGCGGGGCGTCTTCGTGCTGGCGGAAGAGACGGCTCATCATGCTTCCGCCGTCAAACCCGCCGCAGCAAAACCCGCAGCCGCAACATCAACTGAAACCGCCGGGAAGAAAACTACGGCAGCCGCGAAACCGGCCGTCGCACCGGGCGCGCAAGCAAAACCAGCTTCGCTTGGCCCGATTCCCGGAGCAGACGGCCCCGTGCCCGGCGAGACTCGCGAACAGAAGTTAGCGCGCCTGAGAGCGGTCGTCGCCGAAGCCAAGCGACGCCACGAACTGTATGGCAGCGGCGAATCTACAGCGCAGACCAAGCCGACAGCCGCTTCGACTTCCGGCACGGATTCTTCCCCGCAGGCGGACGCGCATCGTCCCGCCGCAGAAGCACAGGCCGCCACGGGTCAGGCTTCAGCCGCGCCTTTGAGTCCGGCGGCAGCGACCGCCTCGCCCGTCGCCGGAGCAGAGACTCCCGCAGACCTCGCGCCCGACACCGTCAGCGAAACGACGACCACACCAGCGCGCAGAGCCACGCCCGGCGGCACGCTCAATCGCGCGGCTTTCGACACAGGCCCAGTGCCCGGTGAAACACAGGAACAGAAGATTGAGCGGTTGAGAGCAGTGGTCGCCGCAGCCAAGGAACGCGCGGAAGCATAAGGATTAAGACAGAAAACGGAAGGATGAAAGAATAAGGGAGAGCGCGTTTTCCCTGACCCTGAAGGGGTCGCACTTCAACGTTGAATGTGCGACCCCTCCAGGGTCGAAATCATTTATCGCGCTCTTCCGGGGGTGACGTGCTCACGCGCTTCGTCCCGGCCTCTCTTTCACATCCCACGCAAGCGTTTCAGAATCGTCGCCGCGTTGCCGTTCGACGGGTCTAGTTCCAGCGCCTTTTCGTAGTTCTTGATCGCCAGTTCCTTGTCGCCTTTATTCATGTAAGCTTCGCCGAGGCTGTCCCACACGTTTGACGATTGCGGGTAGGCTTCCGTGTTGAGCTTGAAGATTTCGATGGCCTGATCCAGACGCTTCATCCCCATCAATTTGTAGCCGAAACTGTTCATCGTGGCTTCCGTGTTGAGATATGTGTTGGCCGGATTATCCTTGAACTCGCGGAAGCGTTTGGCCGCAAGCTGGACATCGTTTGCCGAGAGCGCGTCCATCAACTGTTCCGTCAACTCTTTCTTCGGGCTGTAATTGAGAATGGCTTTGAGCGCCGGGTCGTTGTTGGTGAAGTAGTCTTTTGAAGTCATTTCGGCGGCGATCTGCGGCCCGGTCCACAGGCGACGGTCGCGCGGGTCTAGATTCTGCCACCAGAGAGTCGAAGCACGCACGACCAGTTTGCTGTTGGGCAACTCGATGCGCGCCGCATCACCGTAGAAGTTGACGTTCTCGCCCGTCGGCTCGCCCACGAAAGTCGTGTTCGTGTATTTCTCAAGCTCGTTGACGAGATTCTGCGCCGCAGAGAAAGTGTAACGACTGATGATCGTAAAGAGTTTTCCGCGCTCGTCCACCTTCGACTTAATCAGGCCAACGATGAGCGGCTTGTTGAGATAATTGTTCCCGCCGCCGTTCCAGCGTAGATCAAGAATCAGGCGGTCAACCGGATTCTTCTCGACGAAAGCGAACAGACGTTTACTGAAATCGGCGACCGTTTCGTTCTCCTTATCCGCCACGCCGTTGAATTGCACGTAGACGGTCTTCGAGTCGGCGAGGTATTCAAACCAGAACAGGTCTCTCACGTTCTTGAGCCACAAAGGAGTCGGGGCCGAGGCCGCGTCGCGCGCGTCCACCCAGCCTTGCGGTTTGATGTAGTCCCAAACGCTGCCGTGCCCTTCCATGACGCTTCTCATCATGGGCTTCAATTCGATGGTCATCTGCTTGCCGTCTTTCTCAAGCACGAACTGCGCCTTTTCCATATCCTCGACCAGACCGACCGCGTGCAGAACTTCCGGCGTGACCAGCATAAACGGGGCGGAGGCTTTCAGACCAAACTCATTCTTGTGGTCGTGGAAGACCAGACCCTTGATGGCGTCGAACGCTTGCTCGGCGCTCTTGTTGCCTATTTTCAAGACCCGCGCGCCGACGGCCTGTGAGTGCTCACGATCCGCCGTCATCACGAACAATCCGTCTTTGAAGAAATGCAAGGTGAGAGGATAGGAACGGAAACCTATCTTCGGGTCGGAGATCAAGCCCGCGATGCTCGTGTGGCCGTCGCCGATCATCGCCACGATGCGGGTAAACTCGACGATAATCTGATTCCGCGTCAAGGAGGGAATGCGCTCGTTGAGACTTTTGACAGCCGTTTCATACTGCTCGCGCGTCATCGCGTGAAAGAGATTCTGGTGACGCTTCGGCAGCTCTTCGGCCATGAAGCGCAAATCCTCGCGCCATTTCTCCGCCTCGGCAGCGCTGATGACGGCAGCGCCCGTCACGCTGTTTTGCGCGAGCAGCGGACTGACGAAAAGGGCCAGACAGAAGATTGCACTGATAAATAGTCTGCTGATTTTCAACATCGCTTTTCTCCTTCGAGGGGTAGTCACTGCCTTGAGATACTGGCAAAAATATGATGAGTTTTCAGATTCCCAGCCGTTTGATTATGGGATGACCGCGCCCCGCAGTCTTGAGATTCTTTCCATCTTTACGGTCGGCGCGGGTGTGAAGTTCACTAAAGATTTACTGCCGCTGCTGGCGGACTCTTGCAGGTTAATTCAAATCAACCATGCTCATTAAGACGCGCGGACGTTCCTTAACGTTAACCAGCGTGAAACTCTCTGCGCGCGTCTCGGCTCACTCTTGCGATTCCGGCTAACAAAAAAGCGCCTTAAGCACTCTTCCCATCCGCCCAGTAATCCGGGCTTTCCTCTGTCTTCGGATCGCGTCGCTCCATCCATCTTTCGGGACGTTTCAATTCCGCGAACCCGAAACTGCGGTAGATTTCGTGCGCGTCCTTCGTGGCGAGACTCCAACGACGAAACCCCTGCAACTCTGGATGCGCGAGCATCACTTCCATGAGCCATGTGCCTAAGCCCCGCCCGCGCGCTTCTTCCAGCACGAACACGTCGGCCACCCACGCGAACGTCGCGTAATCCGTGACGACTCGCCCAAAGCCGACCTGCCTGTCATCTTCATAGATACCGAAGGAAAGCGAGTTCTCGATTGAGCGTTTGACGATTTCCAGCTTTCGACCCACCGCCCAGTAAGAAGAGTTCGTCAGAAAATCGTGAATCAGTTTCATGTCGAGCCGCGCCTGATCCGTGCTGATAGTGTGCGCCCCGCGCTGCCATTCGTTAATCATATTGTTCGCCTCACCTTCAATTCATGCTCGCTTCCATCTTTTGAGCACGATCACACCGATGCCAGCCATGATACAAGCTCCGCCCGCAGCGATTCGCCAGGTCAACTCTTCGCCGCGCACAATCATGCCGAGACTAACAGCAAGCAGCGGAGTAAACAGCGCGATCAGCATTGTCTTCGTCACTTCCATGTGTCTGACCAGCCAGTAGTACAAAAGAAACGCGACCACCGAACCCACAATCGCCAGGTAAAAAAGTGAGAGCAGGGCGAGCGGCGTCCAGTGCAGTTTCAACGGATTCCCCTCAAAAGTAATTCCGATGATTAAGAGTGGAACGAGGCCGAAGATCATCTGCCCGCCCGCCAGCACCGCGTAATCCAGCCGACCTCCGCGCGACTTAACCAACACGTTGGAATAAGCAGCCCCGAATGCGCCGACGACAATTGCCACGCTTCCCTGAAACGCAGCCCGCCCGCCCGTCTCCATCTGATTCGAGAAGATGATCGCCACGCCCGCTATGCCTAAGACCACGCCGACGAGCTTCGGCAGCGTGATGCGCTCTTCCGGCAGATGCAGGTGGGCGAGGACGAGACCGAAGACCGGGATGATTGTTTGGAGGATGGCGGCGAGTCCTGAAGAGGTGCGATGTTCTCCCCAGAACAGCAGGCCGTAGTTGATGCCGAAGGCCAGAACACCTGTTCCCGCAATCAATGCCCAGTCGCGCCAATCACGGGGCAGCGGCCTGCGGCGGATGGCAATGATAATCAAGAGAATGATGGCTGCGATGACGAACCGGATACCGGCGAAGGTGAAAGGCGGCAAATCTGCGTCGAGGCCGAGCTTGATGAAGAGCCACGTCGAACCCCAGATTAAGGCCAGAATGAGCCAGACGATTTTGGGCAGCTTTGAACGATGTGTCGCGGCCAAACGGCGCGGCAAACTCTTCCCCGCTGCTCTTTGAATCTTCGCCAGTACGGGCGGAGCGTTCGGCTCGGTCACATGAAGCTCGCTGTTTATAGATTGCCGGGGCATCGAGACATCATAAACTGCCTGCCTGTTCTTTACGAAATACGGGTTGCAGCCGTGTACAGTTCAATTTGAAGATTGAGTGAAAGGTTAGCTTAATTCACCACAGAGACACAGAGGACACGGAGGATGCACGGAGGCTTGCCTTCCTCTGTGCCCCCTCTGAGAACTCTGTGTCTCTGTGGTGAACATTCCTCTCGAATCCTCTCAACCCTAGCTGAATCACCCGCGTCGCAGGCCAGTTGTTAACATTAAGTTCGGATGGAGTTCAGATGGATGTAACACCGCTGGCTTACCCTTTCGTGTTTCAAAGGCATTAAATTATCGAAGGAGACTATCCACATGCCCCCCTTGAAAACGCTGACGCGCGCAGCTTGCGCGATTCTCGCTGTTTCCATCCTTGCGCTCTCCATTGGTTGCAGCGGCAATTCCGGCGGGGGTGGCGCAGGAAGTTCTATCCGCTTAAACGGCATGGGCGCGACCTTTCCCAAGCCCATCTATGACAAATGGGTGAGCGAATATGGAAAGCTCAATCCCAATATCAGGATAGACTATCAATCACAGGGGTCCGGCGCGGGCATCAAGGGAATTCAGGCGCAGACCGTTGACTTCGGAGCTTCCGACGCGCCGATGAGCGACGCCGATCAGAAAGCCGCTCCCGGCGAAATCCTGCACATCCCGACGGTGCTGGGCGCGGTCGTCATCACCTACAACCTGGCGGGTGTTTCGCAACCGCTGCAATTTTCGCCGGAAACTCTCGCTGACATCTTCCTGGGCAAGATCAAGCGCTGGGACGACGCGAAGATCAAGGCTGATAACGAAGGCGTCCAACTCCCGGCGGAAGACATACGCGTCGTCTATCGCGCCGACGCCAGCGGCACGTCCGCAGTTTTCACGGAATACCTGTCAGCGGTCAGTCCCGAATGGAAAGAGAAGGTGGGAGCGGACAAGTCGCCCAAGTGGCCTGTCGGTCAGGGCGGCAAGGGCAACGAAGGCGTGATGGGCCAGATCAAGCAGCAGCCCAACACCATCGGCTACACGGAACTGACCTACGCCCTGACCAGCAAGCTTCCCGTCGCCAAGATCAAGAACAGCGCGGGCAAATACGTCGAGCCATCTTTGGACGCCATCACGGCTGCCGCCGCCGAGTCTGTCTCGAAAATGCCGCCCGATTTGCGCGCCTCAATCGTTAACGCGGCTGGCGAAACCGCCTATCCGATTTCGAGCTACACATACATTCTTGCGTACAAAGACCAGAAGGATGCCGCGAAGGGTAAAGCTCTGGTTGATTTTCTCTGGTGGGCGCTCCACGATGGCGAGAAGTTTGCCACAGACTTAAAATACGCGCCCCTGCCCGACGAAATCGTGAAACGCGCCGAAGAGAAGATCAACTCGATCACCTCCGGCGGCAAGACGCTAAGACAATAAAGTCTGGAGTCTGGAGTCTGAAGTCTGAAGTCAAAAGAAAGAGAAATGCTTTTGACCTCTGACTCCAGACTCTGAGACTCCAGACTCCAGACTTTCCAATGGCCAATCACCAGCCCAAAGCACCGTCACCTGCCGATGAGTTCGGCGCGCGTGCCCGCGCGTGGAACTGGCGGCGCGCTCTGTCGCCGACCGGCAGCACGGGCGATGCTGTGTTTCGCGCCATCCTCTTTTTGAGCGCGCTCGTCATCATCCTGATCGTCGCTTCGATGATCGTCACGATGTATTCAAACTCGCGTTCTTCGATAAAGGAATTCGGCTGGGCGTTTCTGACAGGGCGCGAATGGAATCCCGTCCGCCATGAGTTTGGCGCGCTGCCTTTTATTTACGGGACGGTGATGTCATCCATCATCGCGCTAATTATCGCCGTCCCGCTCTCGCTGGGCGTCGCCATCTTCCTCGTCGAACAAGCCCCGCGCCGCATCGCGCGTCCCGTAGGTTTTTTAGTCGAGTTGCTCGCCTCCATCCCTTCGGTCGTCTATGGTCTCTGGGGCATCTTCGTTCTAGCCCCTTTCCTGCGTGTGCATGTCGAACCCTTTCTCCAACGCGTGTTCGGCTGGCTGCCGCTTTTTCAGGGCACGCCGACCGGAATTGGATTGTTTACGGGCGGCATCATCTTAGCAATTATGATTACGCCGATTATCTCGGCTGTGGTCAGAGACGTGCTCACCGCCGTGCCCGTCTCGCAGCGTGAAGCGGCGCTCGCGCTCGGTGCGACCCGCTGGGAGACGACGCGCGTCGTGCTGGCCAACGCCTCTTCAGGCATCGCGGGCGCGATTATTCTCGGACTGGGACGCGCCATCGGCGAGACGATGGCCGTCACGATGGTCATCGGCAATCGAGCGGAAATCAGTGCCTCGCTTTTTGAACCGTCTTACACCATCGCTTCCGTCATCGCCAACGAACTCAAGGAAGCAACCGACGACCTACAAATCAGCGCGCTCATAGAAATCGGTTTGATTCTGTTTCTGGTGACTTTCATCATCAACGGCGCGGCCAAGCTCCTCGTCTGGAGCGTCACGCGCGGAACAAGCGGGACGGCGAGGGCGACTTAGATGGAAGAGGTGCTAAGACAGCCGAGGATTAATCGTCGCAACCTGACGAACGCCATCATGACGAGCGTGACGGCTGTCTGCGCTCTCGTCGCCGTCGTCGTCCTCCTCCTGATTCTCGGTTACATCGCTTATCAGGGCATCACGTCGATTAACTGGCAGTTTCTCTCCAGCGAGTACAAGCCGCTTGGCGAAGGCGGCGGCATCGGCCATGCGATTGTCGGCTCTCTGATTCTGCTTTCGCTGGGGTCTGTCATCGGGATGCCGCTCGGCATCGCCTGCGGCATCTATCTTGCGGAGTTCGGCAGCGGTTGGTTCGGGCACATCGTCCGCTTCCTGACGGACACGCTGACGGGCGTTCCTTCCATCATCGTCGGCGTCTTCGTCTACACGCTGCTCGTGCTGCCGTCAAGACATTACTCGGCGTATGCGGGAGGTGTTGCGCTGGCGCTCGTGATGATTCCGATTGTGGCGCGCACGACCGAAGAGATGATCCGGCTCGTTCCGACCAGTTTACGCGAAGGCGCGCTGGCGCTCGGCGCTCCGCAGTGGAAAGTGACGATGAATGTCGTGCTTCCGGCAGCCGCTCCCGGCATTGCGACGGGAGCGATGCTCGCCATCGCGCGCGTCTCCGGCGAAACCGCGCCGCTGCTCCTGACAGTCTTGGGCAGCCGTTTCTTCAACTGGTATCTCGATCAACCGATGGCAAGCTTAACCGTAGAGATATACAATAACGCCATCTCGGCTTACGAAGAAGAAAACGCCAAAGCGTGGGCGGCCACGCTCGTTTTAATGACACTCATTCTGGCGATCAATCTCATCGTGAGATTTTTTACGAGGAAGAAAGTTTGAAGGACAGTGATAAGTGATGGGTGATAGGTAATAAGTAAAAGCTCTTCTCCTATCACCCATCACTTATCACCTATCACCGCCTTTATGTCTACTCAAACAACTGCGCCGAAGCCTTTCGTGCCTGAATCGCGTGACGCGGAGCGTAATCCTTCGGGGAAGACGGAAGGCACGGGCGCGGGAACGAAGATCAGTGTCCGCGACATGAACTTTTTCTATGGCCGCGCACAGGCGCTGCACAACATTTCGCTGAGTGTGCCCGAGCGAATGGTGATGGCTTTCATCGGGCCTTCGGGCTGCGGCAAGTCAACTTTCCTGCGAACGCTCAATCGCATGAACGACACGATTCCGGGCACGCGTGTTGAAGGACTGGTTGAGATCGACGGGCGCGACATTTACGCGCCGGGAACGGACGTGGTCGAGTTGCGCCGTAAAGTCGGAATGGTTTTTCAAAAGTCGAACCCATTTCCCAAGTCCATCTTTGATAACGTCGCCTACGGCATCAAAATCAACCGCATGGCGTCGAGCAAGACGGACATGAGCGAGCGGGTCGAAAAAGCTTTGGCGGACGCGGCGCTGTGGCCTGAAGTGAAAGATCGCCTGAAATCTTCCGCGCTCGGTCTCTCAGGCGGGCAGCAGCAACGCCTCTGCATCGCACGCGCTCTCGCCGTTCGTCCCGAAGTCATCCTGATGGATGAACCAGCAAGCGCGCTCGACCCGATTGCCACACAGAAGATTGAAGAGCTGATTTTTGAGTTGAAAAAGGAATACACCATCGTCATCGTGACGCACAACATGCAGCAGGCCGCGCGCGTCTCAGACCAAACAGCCTTCTTCTGGCTCGGCAAGCTGATCGAAGTCAGCGACACGGAGAAGATGTTTACCAACCCGGAAGAGAAGTTGACGGAAGACTACATCACGGGGCGGTTTGGATAGGAGCAGTGGTCAGTGGCCAGTGGCCAGTTAAAAACTGGTTTCATCTGACCACCGACCACTGACCACTGACTTATGGAACAACACAGAAGACTTGATCGTGAACTCGACCACTTGCGCGACCGGCTGTTGCTTCTCGGCGGGGAGACGGAGACGGCGCTTCAGCGCTCGATCTATGCTCTCGTCGAGCGCGACAGCGACACAGCGCAGGCGGTCTTAAAAGACGACGATGCGATAGATAATCTTGAATTAGAGATTGACCGGCTCTGCGTAGATATTATCGCGCTCCGGCAGCCTGCGGCGCGCGACCTGCGCTTTGTCATCTCGGTGGCAAAGATTACTCCGATCCTGGAGCGCATCGCCGACCACGCCTGCAACATCGCGCGCGCCGTCATTGATCTCAATGACGAGCCGCAGTTGAACGCTTTCGTTGATCTGCCTCGCATGGCCGAGCACGCATCCCTGATGCTGCGCGCTTCGCTCGACGCTTTCACCTCGAACGATGCTAAGGCTGCGCGCGAGTTGATCGCCCGCGACGACGAGATAGACGACATTTACAACCATATCTTTCACAACCTGATTGACATGATGGTGGCCGACTCCACGACGACGCGGCGTGCCGCCCGCCTGCTCTTCGTCGCCAAACACATCGAGCGCATCGCCGATTACGTCACGGATATTTGCGAACTGACCGTCTATATGACGCAAGCAGAATTCATCAAACACAGTAATTGATAGTCTGGAGTCTGGAGTCGAAAGTCTGAAGTCAAAAGAAAAAGAAATGCTTTTGGCCCCGGACTCCAGACTCTCCAGACTCCAGACTCCGGACTAGTTCTTATGTCACGTCCTGTATTGATTGTTGAAGACGACCCCGACATCGCGGAGAGCCTGCGATATAATCTTGAGCGCGAGGGATTAGTGGCGCGAATCACAGAGACCGGGGAAAAGGCTCTGGCGGCGGCACTCGATGCGAAGAATCCTCCCGCGCTGGTGATTCTGGATTTGATGTTGCCGGGCATGAGCGGGACGGAGCTTTGCCGCAGACTCCGGCGCGAGCCTGCCACGCGCCGTGTGCCGATCATCATGCTGACGGCGCGCACCTCGGAATCCGACCGCGTTGCCGGGTTCGATCTCGGCGCGGACGATTACATCACGAAACCTTTTTCGGTGCGTGAATTGATGGCACGCGTGCGCGCTGTGCTACGGCGCGTTGACGAGCATTCCTCCGCGCGTTATGAAGATGGTCGGCTGACGATCGATTTCGCGGACATGCACGTCACCTGCGACGGAGAGAGCGTGAAGCTAACGCGCAAGGAGTTTGCCCTGCTGGCGACACTATCGAAGAGCGCGGGACGTGTCGCTACCCGTCAGCGTCTGCTCGATGACGTGTGGGGCCATCAATACTACGGCGACACGCGCACGCTCGACGTGCATATCCGCCGCCTCCGGCAGAAACTGGGCGCGTGTGGCGGCTGCATCGAAACAGTCGTCGGCGTCGGCTATCGCTTCGTCGGCTGCACGGGAAAGACAGTGACAGGTGATGAGTGATAGGTAATAAGAGAAACCGCTCTTCTCCTATCACCTATTACCTATCACCTATTACTTATCACCGCTTTTATGTCTCCTCTGCTCAAGTTTATTCTTTTCATGTCGAGCATGGTAACGACAGGACTGCTCGTCAGTTCCGTCTGGACGCTGCGCACAAGGCTGGCTATTTTCTTTTCGCTTCTGGCGGGCGTGATTCTGGGAAAGCTCTTCTCAGACTTGCGGAAAGATATGAAAGAGAAAGCGCCCACCGTTCCTGACCCTTCTGATGAGCGAATAAAAGAGGTGCGTCGCGCCGAGGCGCGTGCGGGCGCACTGCTCGAAGCGATGATGAACGGCATGCGCGAGGGCATGCTGGTCGTTGATGAAGAGTTGCGGATCATCGCATCGAATCGCGCGGCGCGTGAGATGTTCAGCCAGGTAGAAGGAGCGCTGGAAAGACATCGCCTGAGTGATCTGACACGCAACCCTTCGATTCATTCGGCGTTCGCCGCCGCACTCTCTCACAACGAACAGGCTGAAACGAAAGTCGAGATGAATGGTCCCGGTGGGCCAATTTTCGATCTTCGCACCGTGCCGTTGCGTCTGGATGAGGGAAACTCTCGCGGGGCGATGGGCGTCTTCTTCAATATTACACGCCTTGAGAGATTGGAACGTGTGCGACAGGAGTTTCTCTCGAACGTTTCGCACGAACTACGCACGCCGCTCACGGCCATCATCGCTTTCGTCGAAACTCTGGAAGATGGCGCGATGGAGGATCAGGCGAGCAACCGCCGCTTTCTTCACATCATCCGCAAGAACTCTGAGAGAATGCACAATCTGATTGACGACATTCTGGAACTTTCCGCCATCGAAGCCGGGACGGTGCAGGTCGAGGCCGAACCCGTGCGCCTTCACTCGCTGGTCAACGACGTTCTGACCGCGCTCGCCTCGCGCGCTGAAGCAAGGCGTGTGACGCTCGATAACGAAGTCGCCGCAGAGGTAATCGTTTTCGCAGACCCGCGCCGCCTCGAACAGATGCTCTCGAACCTCGTGGACAATGCGATCAAGTTCAACCGCGAGAACGGCTCGGTGAGAATCAATCATCAACGAGGCGCGCGTGATCGCATCACCGTGAGTGACACGGGCGACGGCATCTCGCCGGAACACAGCAAGCGCATCTTCGAGCGCTTCTACAGAGTCGACCGCGCCCGCTCGCGCGAGATGGGCGGCACAGGATTGGGCCTCGCTATCGTCAAGCACCTCGCCCGCGCGCATGGCGGCGAAGTGAGCGTTGAATCAACCCCCGGCGAAGGCTCAACTTTCGTTGTCGAATTGCCTGTGGAGACGCTGGAGAATTTGGAACAGCAGGAACCCGCCACCCTATCAGATCGGGCAATAGCTTAACCTCACAATCATAGATTCTGATACGCCAGCATCTAGATTTTTTCAAGCTCACTGGCTTTATTAACACCAAAGGGCTTGTACTATACGTAAAATCTGCGTAATATCTCCTCAAATTCAGCATCCGCCTTTTTTTTCCACGCTCAATGGCTTGAAGCGACATGGGAGGCGAGAGACCAACACCCAAGAAAGGTAACTAACGGTGAATCAAGCCCTAAAAACCACTGCACGTGGTTCACCCAAAAATGAAAAGGAGAAGGTTCGTCTAAGTCTCGATATTTCTCCTGAGTTGAACACGCTGCTTGAGTCACTCGCCGCTGCAACGGGTGGAACGAAAAGCGATGTTCTCCGTAAAGCAATCGCTCTAATGGAAGTCGCGGTGGATGCCAAACGGCGCGGATTGAAGTTGGGGCTTGCGGATAAAGACACGACGCTGACGACGGAGATTATCGGGCTTTGACTGAGCTAAGCCGCCCGAATGAAAAACGGTAAGATTGATCTTAATGACTTAGCCAACAAACCTGACCATCAACTTTCAATCGTGCCGCGCGAAGAACCCATTGAGAGGGAAGCGCGACTCGAACTTGAAAAAGCCAACGCCGCGCATAAGCGGCGGATAGACTTTGCTCTGCACGTCGCCGCCTTCGTCGTGGTTGGCGTCGCTCTCAGCCTCTGCGTCTGGGCTATCATCAGAGAAAGCGCAACCGCCGAAGATAAAAAATGGGCGACCACGCTACTCACAGCCATCGTGACCGGCTTCGTCGGCTATGTCACCGGCAGGTCAGCAAAGTGAGAGTCTAATGGTGGCTTATTCTCCGTGAAAAATTTTAGCCCCGCGTCAGATGGCGATACTTGATGCGGTGCGGCTGATCGGCTGCCGCGCCGAGTCGGGCTTTCCTGTCGGCTTCGTAGTCCGAGTAATTACCCTCGAACCAGACGACGCGGCTATCGCCCTCGAAAGCGAGGATGTGCGTGGCGATGCGATCCAGGAACCAGCGGTCGTGGCTGATGACGACGGCGCAGCCAGCGAAGTTTTCGAGCGCCTCTTCGAGAGCGCGCATCGTGTTGACATCGAGATCGTTGGTCGGCTCGTCGAGTAGGAGAACGTTTGCGCCTTCTTTAAGCACCTTCGCTAAGTGAACCCGATTACGCATTCCGCCTGAAAGTTCGCCAACCTTTTTCTGCTGGTCTGTGCCCGAAAAGTTGAACCGCGCAACGTAAGCGCGCGAGTTGACCTCCCGGCTGCCGAGCATGACAACATCCTGACCGCCGGAAATCTCCTCCCAGATGGTCTTGTCCGAATTAAGCTCGCGGCTCTGGTCAACGTAGGCCAGCTTGACCGTTTCTCCAATCCTGATAGTCCCACCGTCGGGCTGCTCCTGATTGGTAATCATCCTAAACAGTGTCGTTTTCCCTGCGCCGTTTGGCCCGATGATGCCGACGATGCCGCCCGGTGGAAGTTGAAACGTCATATCTTCGACGAGCAGATTATCACCATAAGATTTGCTCACCTGTTCGGCTTCGATCACCTTTTGACCGAGACGCGGCCCCGGCGGAATGTAAATCTCCAAATCCTGACGATGCTTTTCGCTCTCCTGATTGAGCAGCGCTTCGTATGAATTGATGCGCGCCTTGCCTTTCGCCTGACGACCTTTCGGCGACATGCGAATCCATTCCAACTCGCGCTGCAAGGTTTTCTGCCGCTCGCTCTCAGACTTCTCTTCACGCCGCAGGCGCTCCTGCTTCTGTTCGAGCCATGAAGAGTAGTTGCCCTTCCAGGGAATGCCCTCGCCCCTGTCAAGCTCAAGAATCCAGCCCGCGACGTTGTCCAGAAAGTAGCGGTCGTGTGTGACGGCGATGATTGTGCCCGCATATTTCTGTAGATGCTGCTCAAGCCACGCGACCGATTCGGCGTCCAGATGATTCGTCGGCTCGTCGAGCAGCAGGATGTCCGGCTTTTGCAGGAGCAGCCGACAGAGCGCGACGCGGCGGCGCTCGCCGCCCGAAAGATTTTTGACGGGAGTATCGCCGGGCGGGCAGCGCAAAGCGTCCATCGCCATCTCAAGACGCGAATCCAAATCCCAGGCGTCCGCCGCGTCCAGCTTTTCCTGCACTGCGCCCTGACGTTCGAGCAAGGCTGTCATCTCGTCATCCGTCATCGGGTCAGAGAATTTCGTGTTGATCTCGTCATATTCTTTGAGCAGATCAACCGTCTCCTGCGCGCCCTGCTCGACAATTTCTCTCACGGTCTTGGTCTCATCAAGGCGCGGCTCCTGCTCAAGGAGTCCGACCGTGTAGCCGGGAGAGATGACGGTCTCGCCGACGAACTCCTTATCAACGCCCGCGAGGATTCTCAGGAGCGACGATTTGCCGGAGCCGTTGAGACCGATGACGCCAATCTTCGCGCCGTAGAAATAAGAAAGATAGATGTCTTTGAGAACAGGCTTTTTGTCGTAATACTTTCCGACTCCGACCATCGAGTAAATAACTTTATTGGGAACAGTGCTCATCTTTTATTCGATTACCCTCCAAGTTGAATCCGATCAAATTTGATAATAAGCGACGATGACGACTTAACGAAGCGGAGGGGCTGGGTGCTGTGCCTGACCTGTCGTGTGTTTCTGTCTGCGCCCATTGTTCCAGCAAAGGTTTCACTTCCGGGAAACTTAAGCCTTCGACAGCCCAGGCATATTCGCTCAAGCCCGCAATCGCGTTCCACGTCGGGTGATAGCGCATGTAAATGTCTTTCTCGTCAAAATCGCCCCAACTGCCGTCACGGTTCTGATGCGAAAGATAATACTCCATGCCCGCGCGGATAGATGCATCGTTGCTGGTGAGGCCAAACGCCCGCAAGCTGTCCATGAACTCGCCGAGCATGTCAGCATCGTTGTCATCAATCGCCGCCTTGAGGTTTGCTTTGAGAAACTCAAACTCCTGCGGCAACAATTGCGGTGAGAGTTTGTATTGACTGTAGTTGTTCAGCGTGTAAACGATGTGCGTGATGGCGTAGACCGTGTCGTGAAACTCTTCGCCAACATCACCGGGGCTGGCGCGGTACGGGCGCAGAGTCGGCAGCCACTTGAGCACATCCCGGTAGCGCGCGCCTAAGTTGATGCCTGAACGCTCGCCGACGTAAGCGGTAATCAGCGCGTCGTACCAGACATCGTAGCGAGTCCGCATGACGAGCGGAGTTTTGCAAATAAAGCAGACCTTGCTTCCACGCGCATTGCTTGCTCCGCAACGCCTGCACTCATCCGGCACATCAACGGGCGGAGGCTCCATGAGCGGGTCAAAGAGCAGGTAGTCACGCGCCTTGAAACGTGACGCAACGCGCTTGAGTTCTTTTTTTAATTCGGGGCCGTAGATGTCGAGGCTGTCGGCAGCGTCGTTGCCGTAAGCCAGCGTGGAGATCATCCCGGCATCTGCGTCCGGCGGGACTGTGCGGTGCGTGCGTCGCCAGAAGCGTGCGCGCTCCAATCCCATCCGCCGCGCCGTGCGCCGCACTTCCGGGTCGCGCACAGCCGCCGAAAGAGTGTAGAAGCACCACAGGTAATCCTGCCCGTAGTCATCGAAATTTTTTCGTTGGAGCGCGGTGCGATAGATAAAGTGAAGCCCGCGCAAGATGGCGCGACGGCGATCAGCTTCCGTGAAATTAGAGCCGGGCCAGAGCGGTCGCCCGCGAGTTTTCTTCTGTGAAGCCGCGCCTGTGTGGAGGCGCGCGGCGTCTTGAAAAGAAAACTCGTGATGCTCGGCACGTGCAACCAGCGGCGACCTGTTGAGTGAAAGCGCCGGTTGAAGAGCAAAGAAGAGCAGGGATAAGCAGAGAAGTTTTCTGAGCATCACGTTTCAAGGGGGTGCCTTGGGTTTCAGGAGGCAGTGTACCGGAAGCCGGAAATTAGTCCAGCCCCTTGCGCTCTGGAGTGAACGTCTTGCATACTTGGACGTGTCAGATTCCTGCTCTCGCGCATCAACGGTGACTGCGCCTGTCCGTGACCATACAGCGACGAGTGTTCGGCTGAAGAGAGAGTGAGGGTTAGTTGTCAACTTGGTTTGAAGCCGCTCCGGGTAATAGACAGGAGCGCCGGGCGCGCGTCGCGTTTCGCCGAAGAGGGTCGTGACTCCCCACCTTATCTTGCGATTCCATACTGCCCACAGCTTCCTTTAACCTTAAAGGATTAGAAAGAAGATATGGCTACGAAACTTTATGTCGGTAATTTGTCGTTCAAAACAACGGGCGACGACCTGCGTGAGCATTTCTCGCAGGCGGGCACTGTAGAATCAGCATCAATCATCGAAGACCGCGAAACGGGTCGCTCACGCGGCTTTGGCTTCGTCGAAATGGCAACCGCTGAAGAGGCTGCTGCGGCCATCGAAAAGTTTAACGGCAAGGAACTCGACGGTCGTAGTCTGACCGTCAACGAGGCCAAGCCGAAGACTGATCGTGGCGGCGGCGGTGGTGGACGCGGTGGCTACGGCGGCGGTGGTGGCGGCGGGCGCGACCGTGATCGTGGCGGCTACGGTGGCGGCGGTGGCGACCGTGGCGGTTACGGTGGTGGTGGTGGCGGTGGACGCAACGACCGCGAGCCTCGCTGGTAGAAAACTCGTAAATCGTGAATCGTAAATAGAAAAAGCTTTCTTTCCATTTACGATTCACGATTTACGATTTACGGCTTTCTTATTTTCTCGCCGTTGGCGTGATTTTCAGTTTGAGAGTCTCGCTGCCCCGGACGACTTCCACTTCATATTCCTGCCCGGCTTTCATCTCGCCAAGCGCATAGGTGTAATCGTAGACGTTGCGGACTTCGCGCCCGGCCAGTTTCGTGATGCGGTCACCTGCCTTCAGCCCGGCCTTCGACGCCGGAGAGTCTTCACGCACGCCGTCGAGTTTTAGTCCGTCGTTCGATTCAGAATAGTTCGGAATCGTGCCGAGATAGACGCGAAAGCCCATTGAGCGTCCCTGCGATTCGCTCTTCGCTGTTGCGTAAGTCGGTCGGTTCGTGCCCGCGTCAATCGAGCGGAGGATTCCGCCGACGAAAGAGAGAATGCGCGCTTCGTCTTCGTAGTTGATCTTCTCCGCCGTGTCTGAAGGCTTGTGATAATCGTCGTGCGTGCCCGTGAAGAAGAAGAGTACGGGGACTTGTTTCGCATAGAACGAAGAATGATCGCTTGGGCCGTAGCCGTCTTCATTTAAGGTGAGATCAAATTGCTTTGTCGGGTCGAAATTGACAACCGCTTGCCCGTTAGCAGCGACGACGACCGGCACGGCTTTAGTTTGGATATTCACGCCGCCCGACTGTGTTTGCGCGCCTGAACTGGCAGCGGTGACGTTCATGCTGCGCGCAAGATTCGCCGTCGCAATCAGGTCGCGCCATTCCTGAGATGTGCCGACGCCGCCGATCATCAGCTTCCTCTCTTTCATCCGCCCGATCATGTCCATATTAATCATCGCAACGGTTTGACCGAGCGGCACGATTGGATGATTGACATAAAAGTTCGAGCCGAGCAAGCCTTCCTCTTCGCCGCTGAAAGCCATGAAGACGAGCGTGCGTTTCATCTTCGCTTGCTCTGAAGAGAAGATGCGCGCCAGTTCAAGCATCCCGGCCACGCCCGACGCGTTGTCATCCGCGCCGTGATGTATGTCGCCCTCGCGCGTGGCGAGGCTTCCGCTCCCACCGCGCCCCAGATGGTCGTAGTGCGCGCCGATGACGATAACTTCATTTTTCAGGACTGGATCAGAGCCGTCGAGAATGCCGACGACGTTGTAAGCCGGAGAGTTGCGGCGAACAATATCTGTCGAGAGTGACAAACTAAAATCCAGCGGCTCACGGATAAACTTGAACCTGACATCGTATTGATCGGTCGGAGCGACGGGCTTCGGGTTGAGCAATGCCTGTAGCGTTTTCTCTAACTCGACGAGTTGCGCGGCGCTACTCAACTTTAAGAAGCGCGCCGCCACCTGACGAGAGATGACGACAACGGGCAGGCCAGCCTCGCCTGCGCTGTTGTCATAGCTGAGACGCGAAAGCCTATCGTCTTTGAAATTCTCTTCGCGCGCGATGACGACGAGGCCAGCCGCGCCCTGCTCGCGCGCCGCAATCGCTTTCCAGCGCACGCCCGCGTAGCGCACGAACTTCCCATGAGGATTGTCACCATCAGGCGTACCGTCAAGCGCGATGACGATATGATTCGTCACCTTCGTGTTCGCGTAATCGTTATAGCTCAACTCGTCGGCCTTGATGCCATAGCCGATAAAGATTGCAGGTTTGGCCGTCAGCTTTGCGTTGGACGAAAAGCCGAGCGGTATCCAGTCTTCGCCTGCACGAAGATCGAGCGAAGCGGCGCGTGTGCCGGGCTGCGCGGGCGGCGTTCCACCCTGTGCAGCAGCAGCCTGCGTGTGGGGCGTAAAGAGCATCGAGTTATCGCGGCCCAGATCGACGCCCGCGACGAAGGGAAACTCCTGCATGTAGCGGCGCGGGCTATCGGCCTCAAGGATAGACATGCCGGGCAAATCCTGCCCGACGCTACGCCGCAACCCGTAACGCGCAAACTCTCTGGCGATGTACTCCGCCGCCGCATTTGCCCCAACGCTTCCGGTTCTGCGTCCCTCCAATTTGTCGGAAGCAAGATAAGACACGTGCGCGCGCAGGTGCTCGACGCTCGGCGCGGATCGGTCAGCGGGCTGCTGCTGCGCGAAGGTACTGAATGCGATGGCGAGGATTAGTGAGAGGGAAAGAGTTTTTTGTCGCATGATTTCAAATCTCAAACTTCAGATGACATATTTCAGAGCCGACCAGACTCAAACCGTTCCCCGCCCCTGACCCCCGTCCCCCGTTCTTAATCTACCCAGTCTGCGATGAAGACGTTTGTGTCGCCGCGCGTCTGCGCGTTGCGGTTTGAGGCGAAGACAAGCTTCTTGCCGTCGGGCGAGAACATCGGGAAGCCGTCGAATGTTTCCTCGTATGTGATGCGCTCCAGTCCCGTACCGTCAACGCCCACCATATAAAGATCAAAGTTGCGCCCCTTCGGATCGTTCATGTTCGAGGCGAAGATGATTCGTTTGCCATCGGGGAAGAAGTAAGGCGCAAAGCTCGCAGCGCCAAGTCGCGTCACCTGTCGCTTGTTCGTCCCGTCCGCGTTCATCACCCAGAGTTCAAAGACGGTCGGCTCGATTAAGTTCTCCGCAAGCTTCTGCTTGTAGCGCGCGATTTGTTCCGGCGTCTGCGGGTGATAGGCTCGGTAGACAATCTGCTTGCCATCGCGCGAGAAGAACGGGCCGCCATCGTAGCCAAGCGCGGTCGTCAAGCGCCGCACGTTCTTCCCCGAAGCATCCATCGTGTAAATGTCCAGATCGCCGTCGCGCATCGAAGTGAAGACGATCTTGCGCCCGTCCACAGAGATGGTCGCTTCGGCGTCATAGCCTGCCGTCTTCGTCAACTGCTTCACGTCCGAGCCATCCGCAAGCGCAGTGAAGATGTCATACGAAGCATAGATCGGCCAGACGTAGCCGCGCCTGAAATCAGGTCTTGGCGGGCACTCCTTCGCGGTCATGTGTGTTGACGCGTAAAGGATGCGACTCTTCTTCGGAAAGAAGTAGGAGCAGGTGGTGCGCCCCTCGCCGGTCGAGACCATGCGAGCGTTTGCTCCGTCCGCGCCCATCGTAAAAATCTGGTCACACTCAAGCTTGTCACGTTTCGATTGAAAGATAAGCTCACGCCCGTCGCCCGAAAAGTAAGCCTCGGCATTCTCGCCGCCGAACGTCAACTGCCGCACATTACGCAGGTGCTTTTCCGCAGGCAGCGCGAGATCATCAGGCAGAGGTTTCGCGGTCGTCAATTCGACGGATTTGAGCGGAGCGATAAGGAGAACAAAGACAAAAAGTGTGGATAAGATTTTCATAAAGCAGGAATAAGTGATGGGTGATGGGTGATAGGTGATAAGAGAAAACCCTTGTTCTTACTTATCACCTATCACCCATCACCTATCACTGCTTTCACCCATTCTTCTTCTCAAATTCTTTCATGAAGGAGACTAAGGCGTCGACGCCCTCGCGCGGGAAAGCGTTGTAGATCGAAGCGCGGATGCCGCCGACGGAGCGATGGCCTTTCAAGCCGTCTAGTCCGGCTGCGGTCGCTTCGCTGGCAAACTTTTTCTCCAACTCTTCATTAGGCAGGCGAAATGTGACGTTCATAATCGAGCGCGAGTCCGCATCGGCGTGGCCGCGATAAAAGTCTGTGGCGTCAATCGCGTCATACAGCAACCCTGCCTTCTCTTCGTTTTCGCGCTCCATCCCCTCAAGCCCGCCTTTATCTTTCAGCCACTTGCAGACAAGATCAATGATATAGATGCCCCACGTGTTCGGCGTATTGTAGAGCGACTTGTTCTCGACGTGCGTGCGGTAATCCAGCATCGTGTGAAGATTATCAGGAATGCGTTTCAGAAGGTCATCGCGGATGATGACGAGTGTGACGCCGCTTGGTCCCATATTCTTCTGCGCCCCGGCGTAGATGAGCGCGTACTTTTCAGCCGGGATACGGTGCGAAAGAATATCGGATGAGGCGTCGGCGATGAGCGGCACGTCTCCGACTTCAGGCTCCCCTTTCCACTCCACGCCCTCAATCGTTTCATTCGTCGTGATGTGAACGTAAGCGGCCTTCGGGTCGAGCTTAATCTCATCCGCGCCGGGAGTGCGCGTAAAGCCGCCGTCAGCCATCGTCGCCGCGACGTTTACCGCGCCCTCGCGCTTTGCTTCTTTGACGGCCTTCTTGCCCCAGCTTCCCGTGACGATGTAATCCGCGCTCCCATCCTTCGGCAGAAGATTCATCGGAATCATGGAGAACTGTAAGCTCGCGCCGCCCTGCAAAAAGAGCACGTGATAATTTTCAGGCAGGCCCAAAAGTTCGCGCAGACCACTCTCGGCTCGCCCGATAATCTCATCAAACGTCTTGGAGCGATGGCTAATCTCCATCACGGACATTCCCACGCCCGGCAGAGTCACAAGCTCGCGCTGCGCCTCTTCCAGCACAGGCAACGGCAGCACCGCCGGGCCAGCGCTGAAGTTAAAGATTCTCTCAGTCATAAAATTTTTCTCCGAAAAATTTAAGTGATAAGTGATAGGTGATAGGTAAAAGCATGTCTTCTCTTATCACCTATCACTGTCTTTCCCATACTTGGGTCGCATCGCTTTGCCCGCAATGCGGGCGACGATCCAGCGCGGAACGAGGCGCTCGGATTCGGTCATCAGATAATTCGTCCAGCCGGAAATGATGTGGCTCTTGCCGCGCTTCAAGCCTTGCAGCGCCGTGTCAACCACCTCGTCGGGCGTTTGCGCGACACGCATCGGCGGCTTATCCGTGTTCGCCGCCGCAAAGAAGTTTGTCTCCGTCACGCCCGGACAGAGCGCCATCACGTGAACGCCGAGCGCGCGGTTCTCGTCCCACAGGGCTTCCGAGAAAGCGAGGACGAAGGCTTTGGTCGCGGCGTAGGTCGCCATGTACGGCACACCCTGAAAAGCTGCGGTCGAAGCGACGTTGACGATTGTGCCTTTTTTTCGCTCGCGCATCGGCTTGAGGTAAAGATAGGTGAGCGCGACGAGCGCCTTGATGTTTAGATCAATCATGCCAAGCTCGCGCTTCACGTCAAGCGTCGCGAAATCTCCCATCGAACCGAAGCCCGCGTTATTGATGAGCGTCTCGACTGCCAGCCCACGTCTGCTCGTCTCTTCAAACAACTTCTCAGCCGCATCACTTTCCGTCAAATCCAGCGCGACATACTGCGCGTTGATATTGTGCGCTCTACCCAAATCATTACACAGGCTCGCCAGCTTATCTTCCGAGCGCGCCACCAGCACGACATTCTCGCCCCGCGCCGCCAGCCTGCGCGCGAAGGCTTCGCCGATGCCGCTCGATGCGCCTGTGATGAGAGTGGTTTTCACTTACTTTAGCTTCTGATTTCCAGAAGACTGAGTTCCAGAATGTCCGGGTTCTCCGCTCTCAATCGCTCAAGAATCTCGCTCGATGGCTCGGCTTCGAGGTTGATGCGTGCGACTGCTGCTTCCGAGCCTTCAAAGATGATGTTCTCCATCTCCTGCACGTTGATGTTCGCGTTGCGAATAGCGTCGAGCACATGCGCGAGTACGCCGGGGCGATCCTGGTGGCGGACGACGAGCGTATGCGTGGCGGGCGTGCCCTGCGCTAAATTGACGACGTTCGGCACGCGTCCCGTCTCTTTGAAAGACTTGACGATGCGGACGGTCTCGGCGGCGATCGCCTCCTGCGCCTGATCGGTTGAAGCGCCAATGTGATGCGTGCCGTAGAGATTTTCTTCTTTCGCTATCTCGTCCGTGAATTCACCGACGGCGGAAGTCGGCTCCGCCGCGAACACGTCCAGTCCCGCGCGAATCCCGCGCGTCTTGAGAGCATGTTGAAGCGCCGCCTGATCCACGACCTCGCCGCGCGACGTGTTGATGAAGATGGCTCCTTCCTTCATCGAATTGAAAATGTCCGCGCCAACAATCGAACGTGTTTCAGGTTTTAGCGCGAGATGCACACTGACGACATCTGCGCGGCGCGCGACTTCCTGCGGAGTCTCAATGCGCTCGACATTGAGAGCAGCGGCGCGCTCCTGTGTCAGGCTGCGACTCCACGCGATGACGTTCATGCCGAAAGCACGCGCGCGCGGAATCATCTCCTGCCCGATCTGCCCCGTACCAATCAGGCCCAGCGTTCGCCCGTACAACCCGCGCGCTTTGGAAAACTCTTTCTTGTTCCATTCGCCGCGACGCAAAGCGATGACGTTATCCGCGATGCGACGGTCGAGCGCGAGAACCAGAGCGAAGGCGAGTTCGGCGACGGCGATGGCATTTTTGCCGGGACAGTTTGAAACATAAATGCCGCGACGCGAGGCGGCAGCCACGTCAATCGTGTTGTAGCCCGCGCCCGCGCGCACGACCAGCTTCAACGTGCCCGCCGCGAGCGCAGCTTCTGATACTTTCGTCGAGCGCACGACCAGCACATCCGGGTTCAATTGCCCGATAGCCTCAACCAGCGCCTCGTCCTTCAAATCCGGCTGAAACGTCACCTCGCACCCAATCGCGGCCAAACCATCGCGCCCCGACTGCTCGAATTTATCAGCTATTAGAACTTTCATAGTGGTCAGTGGTCAGTGGCCAGTGGTCAGTAAGCAGCAAGTGGTTTTTAACTGACCACTGGCCACCGGCCACTGACCACTGCTAAATATTGTGAATCAAAATTCCGTCTCTCAGTTTCGGCTCGAACCAGGTTGACTTGGGCGGCATGATGCCGTCGGCGTCGGAGACGCGCAACAGGTCAGCGATGGTCGTCGGGTAAAGCGAGAAAGCGACCGCCACTTTGCCTTCGTCAACGAGCTTTTCAAGCTCTTGCGTGCCGCGAATGCCGCCGATGAAATCTATGCGCTTGTCTGTGCGGACATCCTTGATGCCCAAAATCGGGTCGAGCAGGTGATCTTGCAGGAGACTCACGTCGAGCGAGGCCACCGGGTCGTCCGTTTGCATAGTCCCTTCTTTGAGCGTCAGGCCGTACCAGCGTTTGACGAAATACATGCTCCACTGGCCGGGTTTCTGTGGAGTTGGCGGGGCATCTTCCGTCACGTTGAATTTTGTTTTGATGTTCAGGAAAAACTCCCCCGGCGTCTGCTCGTTCAAATCGCGCACGACGCGATTGTAGGGAAGTATCTGCAATTGATTGTCAGGAAAGATCACTGTCAGGAAAAAGTTGTACTCTTCATCGCCCGTGAACCCGAAGCTGCGCTCTTTTAATTCGGCACGGGCACGACTGGCGCTCGCTGCGCGGTGATGACCGTCGGCGATGTAGAGCAGCGGCACTTCGCGGAAAGCCTGAACGAAGCGCACGGGATCGGGCGCACGCCAGATGGTGTGCTGGATGCCGTCCGGGGCTGTGAAATCGTAGAGCGCATCCGAGATGGTTGTCTCCATCACCATCGTGTCTATCTCTTCCTGAGCGCGATAGGTGAGAAAGACCGGGCCGGTCTGCGAGTTCAAGGTCAGCATGTGGCGCGTGCGGTCGTCCTCTTTGTCGCGGCGCGTGCGCTCATGCTTGCGAATCTTGTTGTTGTCGTATTCGTCAACAGAGCAGCAGGCGACGATGCCAATCTGTTCGTGCTCACCCATAATCAAACGATAAAGATAGATGCTCGGCGTCTCTTCCTGTTCGAGCGGGCACTCTTTCACCAGCTTCTCGAAATTGTCTGCGGCTTTCCGGTAGACCGCATCCGAGTAGAGGTCTGTGCCTGCGGGCAGATCAATTTCGGGACGCGAGACGTGCAGAAAGCTCAGCGGATTGTCAGCCGCAAGCGTGCGCGCTTCTTCCGTGCTGACGACATCGTAGGGCGGGCTGGCAACCTGCGCCACTTTGTCGGCGGGCGGGCGCAGAGCGCGAAAAGGCTGTATGACGGCCACGAGCGGTTCTCCTTTATCGGACGACGGACGATAGACGATGGACGATGGACAAAAGCAAGGCGGTCTTTCGTTCGTCTATCGTCTATGGTCTATCGTCCATCGTCTGGAAGTTGAAAACTTCCGCTAAGACTATCCGCTTGCGAGGCTGTTTGCCAAGTCCCGGCAGCAAATAAATCGAACCTTGAGCATCAGGAAGGAAAGAAAAATAGACCGAGATTAACAAGATGGACACGATAAAGGGAAGAATCATCAATCTACTTCTTCCTGTCTGGTCTGCTTAATCTTGATAATCCTGTTAATCCTGTCTATTTCTTCCCCGGTTGATTTAGAATACATCTCAACAGGCGAATTTTTACGGACGAGGTGAACGTGATGAATGATCTGTCGAGCCGCGATTGTGTGGCGTGTCGTGGCGGAGTGCCGCCGCTGGGCAGGCAGGAGATAAAAAATCTCATTAAGGAACTAAACGGGTGGGAAGTTGTCGAGCAGCATCACCTGCGGAAATCTTTCGAGTTTGAGAATTTCCGCGAATCCCTCAGCTTCGTCAATCGCATCGGAGAGTTGGCGGAAGAGCAGGGACATCACCCGGACATCTTTTTCGGCTGGGGACACGCGGAAGTTTCCATCTGGACGCACAAGATTGACGGCCTCACCGAAAGCGACTTCATCCTCGCCGCGAAAATTGATGCACAGGAGACAGGAGACAGAACAAAAACAGAAGCGGTTTAAAGCCTTTCATTCTGACTTCAGACTCCTGTCTCCTGCACTTCAGAATAGACTTTCTCCGTCGCGTCTACCATGCGGTCGAGGCTGAAGCGCACACGCGCCTGTGCATGGGCGAGTGTGCCGAGGCGCGCTCGTTCGTCTTTGTCTTTGAGCAGATGCAGCACAGCGGAGGCCAACGCTTCCGGGTTGCCGATGGAGACGATCACGCCCGTCTCTTCATTATCAATAATCTCACGTGCGCCTTCGGTTGCGGTCGCAACTACGGGCAGCCCCGCCGCCATCGCTTCGACAATCGCCAGCCCGAATGATTCCGTGTGCGAAGCAGAGACGTAAACGTCGAGCGCGGCCATGAGCGGCGCAATTTCGTCAAGCCAGCCGGTGAAATGCACGCGACTCTTCAGGCCGAGTTCATTGATGAGTCGCTCAAGAGCCGCGCGATGCGCGTCCGTGCCTGTTGTGTCCGCGCCCGCGATGATGAAATGCACGCTCGTTTTCTCGCGCGCGATGATGGCCGCCGCGCGCAAGTAGTCTTCATGCCCTTTCTGTCGCTTAATCTCTCCGACAATTCCGACAAGTGAACTTCCCTGCGGGATATTCATTCGGCGACGGAAGGTTTCGCGGTCGAAGCCTTGAAGACTCGCGTCGAAGCGGCGGAAGTCAATGCCGTTAGGAATAACGGTGATCTTGCGCGCCGGAAAAATCTTCTGAGCGATGAGCGCGTGTTCAACCGCGTGAGAGACGGCGATGACGCGCCGTGCCTGGCGAAACGTGAGAGCGTGCAGCCGGTTAAGCCTGAAAAGAACGTGGCGGGTGATGATGAGTTTTGCCTGCCGGTTGCGCCAAACGGCGAGCGCCGCCAACGGGTAGTCTCGTGCGACGTGAGCGTGGACAATCTCTATTTTGTGATCGCGCACGTGTCGCGCGAGTTCCATTGCGCTGGTGAGGTCGAGCGAATTGCGAAGACGCAAAGTCAAGATGTTCGCTGCAGGCAGAGCAGCGAGTTCATCCCGAAGGGGTGAGCGCTGGCGGAGCGCAGCATAAACGTCGTGCCCGCGCGCGCGAAGAGCGCAAACCAAATCGGCCAGATGCCTTTCACCGCCGCCGAGCGAGCGAGCCGAACTGAGATGCAGGATTCTCAACTTATTCGTAAATCGTAAATGGTAAATCGTAAATAGTGAAAATCATTTTTATCTATTCACGATTTACGATTCACGAGTTACGGCTTTTATGACGGAGTCATCGTAGCGAGCGAGCAGGTCCGCCGGGTCTTGGTAGATTTCGACGCAGCCTGCCGCCTTCAATTCCGCTTCGGGGAAACCGCCGCAGAGCACGCCGATGGTTCTTAAATTTATCTTGCCTGCCGCTTCCGCGTCGTAAGGCGTATCGCCGACGACGACGGCTTCATGGGCTTCGATGTCGCCTAAACGCTCCAGGGCGGCCTCGAAGATGTCAGGATGAGGCTTTGACTTGTCGGCATCATCCGCTGAAGTCTCTTCTTCCACGAGGTCTTCGATGTTGGCTATTTTCTTGTATTCCTTCAACTCGTCCTCTTTGGCGGACGAGGCGAGGGCCAGATGCAGCCCGTCATCCTTGATCTTCTGAAATAGTTCGCGCACACCCGCGAAGGCGCGCACCTGCGGAAGATAGTCGCGTTTGAAAAGCTCGCCCCGGTATTGCTCCATCTCATCACCGAACTCGTCCAACTCCTCTTTCGAGAAGAAGACGGGCATGAGTTGATCGCCGCCCTTGCCGATCTGGTGGCGCACCTGCTCGAAGGGAATCTCTTTTCCAAACTGCCTGAAGGATTCCTGCCATGCTCGCGCGTGTAAATCAACCGAATCAACGAGCGTTCCATCAATGTCAAAGATGACGGCCTTGATCATTCGTTCTCCCTTGGAATAAGTCTGGACTCTGGAGTCTAGAGTCTGGAGTCGTAAAGTGTAAAGCGGACTCCAAACTTCAGACTCTCTGGACTTCAGACTGTAATGTCCCAGTGTCCTAATTACGTTATTGCTCGCAGGCAAAGACGGTTTTCTTGTTTTGCTTTGATACGCCGAACGAGTGGCGGACACATCCTCCTTTTGCGGATAGTTGACAGCATGCGCCCGGCTGTTCCAACATTACGGGCAAATCCCCTTCAAATCCCCTGCCGCAAGGCCAAAGACGCGAATGGTCGGCACAGTGATTGCCGTCTCAGTGACTATTCAAATGCGCTTACTTTCGGCCTTTGAAGAATTTTGACTATCGAAGGAGTGATAACATTCATGGCTACTAAAACGACATTGGTCACAGGGCTTTTCAAAACCCGCACGGCGGCTGAAGCAGCCGTCGATGCGCTGATGAAACGCGGCTATACGCGCGACGAGATCAGCGTCTTGATGTCCGACTCGACGAAGAGCAAAGAGTTTGCCGTCGAAACACGCTCGCACGCGGCGGATGGCGCAGGCATCGGCGGAGCGGTCGGCGGAACCATCGGCGCAGTGCTCGCGGCAATCGTCGCGGTCGGAACTTCGATTGCTATTCCGGGACTGGGTCTGGTAGTTGCCGGGCCGATTGTGGCGGCGCTGGCAGGCGCGGGCGCGGGCGCTGCGACGGGCGGCATCGTCGGCGCGCTCATCGGCGCAGGCATCCCTGAGCATCGCGCCAGAGTTTACGACGCAGGCCTTCGCAGCGGCGGCATCCTGCTTGGCGTCGAAGCCAGAAGCGACACCGATGCCGACAACCTGCAAAAGTTTCTGGAAGACCTCGGAGCGGAACATGTACGTCAGGAATAGACGATAGACCATAGACGATGGACGATTGCCAGGAATGACTCTCTTGCTTTTATCGTCCATCGTCTATCGCCCGCGACTCGGAGAGGAGCGCTTATGGAAAGAATGGAGAAGGTCATTGAGATCAATGCGCCGGTCGGCGTGGTGTTTGGTCTCTACAGCGATTTCGAGAAGTTTCCAGAGTGGATGAAGAGTCTCAAAGAGGTGCGCCGCATAGATGATCATTACACAAAATGGACTGCCCATTCGCCGCTGATGAACGTCGAATGGGAGGCGGAGACGACTGCGTTTGAGCCTGACCATCGAATTGCGTGGAAGACCGTCAGAGGCGATGTCGAGATGGATGGCGATGTCACGTTTGAGGAGACGGAGCGCGGCACAACACGAATGCATCTCTCTTTAGGGTATGAGCCGCCAGCCGGTCGCCTCGGTTCGCTCATCGCGCATCTTTTGGGGAGCGATCCTGAAGAGCAGATAGACGAAGAACTCAAGCGGTTTGCGCGAATGGCGGAAAGCCAAGCGGCGGAGCAGGCTTCTGCTGAACAGAAAGAATCGGCCAAAGGCGGACGACGCGTCGCACGTCAAAGAGCAGCCTGAGTCCCTTCAGTTAAGGCAGCAATAAAAAGAGCCTCAGAGGAGTTTATGCAAACTCCTCTAAGGCTCTTGTTGCTGGCCGCTGTCGGCAAAAGCTATTTGCCGACAGCTTTACCTATATCCTCGATGGTCTCGCCAACTTTGCGTTTGGCTGTTCCATATCCCTCCTGAAGATTGCCGCCAGCGCGGTCGGCTGCTCCTTCAGTCTCCATTTCTTTATCATCTATTGCTCGACCGACGTTCTCTTTGACCGCGCCTTTGGCCTGGTCGAATTTGCCTTCAATCTCATCTTTGTTCGGTAGACCCATGATTACAATCCTCCCTTTTGCAACTCCTATCAAAGTGGAGCGCACGGCGTCACGCGCCTGCGCTCGCGTTTGGTTGTTGCTTCATCAAAATGGCAAGCAATGTGCCAGCGAAGACGAAAGGAATCAAACATGCCTTTTCAGCAGGTAAGTTGTTGAAGAGAAAGCAGCGGGGAAGGCATCTCAACAGAGACGAGCAAGGAGGCGGCCAAGCGCGTTTCCATACATTTTTGTCACTCGATGCTTGCTAGTAGGACAGACATTCCTGTCTGTCCAAGCGTGCGAGCAGCACGCTCCTTGTTATTCGCTAATAGTTATTCGCGCTCTCCGCGCTCAATGACAGGCAGGAATGCCTGTCCCACTGATGACAGGCAGGAATGTCTGTCCTACTCTGTTTCGTAGACGGGCAATCTGACTTCAAAGCGAGTGCCTAAGCCGGGTTCGCTGACGACCATGATCTGCCCCTGATGGCGGGTGATGATTCCGTGCGAGGCTGAGAGGCCCAAGCCTGTTCCGCCTTCACCTTTGGTCGTGTAGAAAGGCTCGAAGATGCGCCGGAGCGTCTCAGGCGGCATCCCGAGTCCTGTGTCCGCGACCCAGAAGCAGGCGCTGTCCAATTCGCCGCGCGTGCCGATCTCTATCTCGCCGCCATCGGGCATGGCGTCCACCGCGTTGAAGAGAAGATTAAGCACGACCTCGCGCAACTCTGCTTTTTCGCCAAGCACGTAAACCGGGTTGCGCGTCTCTACGCGAACGTTGACGCTTCCCGGCCCTGAGCCGGACTTGCGATGCCACTTCGGTTTCGCAATCTCGACGCTCGTCGCAACCAGTTCTGTGAGGTCCAGCGGAGCAAATTCTTTCGCCTGCTCGCGGCGCGCGAAATCGAGAATGCGACGCAACGTCTGCGAACCGTCTGCGACCGCCTGCACAATCACTTCCAGACTCTTCGACGTGGCTTCATCGGTTGCGCGGCGTTGCAGGAGTTGCGCGCGCCCCTGTATGACCGTCAGCGAGTTGTTCAAATTGTGAGCCACGCCCGCGGCAAGCTCGCCGACGGCGCGCAGCTTATCCGATTGCGCCATCCGTTCATGTGCGCGCTTGCGCTCCGTCAGATCGCGCAGGAAGACGAGTGCGCCCGCGACCGAGCCGTCCTTCCAGAGCGGCGAAGTGTGCGCTTCGACAAACCGCACGGCGGCGTCCGCACGCACGGCTTGAATCTCGCCCTGAGTGTCGTCGCCTGAGAGTGTCTTCTTGACGTTCGCACCCACCGCGTCTCTCGATTCGGGGGAGACGATCTCGTCAAACTGCCTGCCGATGAGAGCGGTGGGCATCACTCCGTTAGCTCCTTCGGCGCGCTCGTTCATCCAGGTGATACGGCCCTGTGTGTCGAGCGCATAGATTTCATCGGGTATCAAATCGGCGAGGCTCGCCATGAAAGCTTTATGCTCGAAGGCTTCGGCTTCGGCGCGGCGCAGTTCTGAGATGTCACGCGCGACGACCATGCTGCTTCCGGTCAAAGCGTCCTGCGTATCACGCAGCGGAACGACGATCATCAGCGTCGGGCGATCACCACGCTCACCCGCCAGAATTTCTACTTCGACCTTTTCACCGCTCGTGAGAGCGCGTTCGACCAGACACTCCGATGCGCCCTCGACGCGCCAGAACATCTCACAGCAACGACGGCCAACCAGAGCCTCAGTTTCCGTTCTTTCAAGGAGCGCGCCCGCTTGATTCGTCCGGCTCAAATGCTTGTCGGCGTCAAAGAGATACAAAGCGTCGGGCAGCGCAAAGAACGCCGCGCTCAGGACTGAGGCAGAGTCTGGCTGAACGGGCAACAAACGATTGCCAGATGTATCAATTGGGGAGAAATCCGGGTGTTCCATGCGAATCAATTTTCCGGGGCTTTCGGGTGGCTATCGGGAAGCGAGCCACGCGGGGCGAAAATATCTTAGCAGAAACCGAAGCAGGTGTGGGGAATTTTTCTAACAGGAGCGGAAGATTAGCGACGCTCTGTCGGAAAAGAAAAAGGGTGCGCTTCCCTGAAGGAAACGCACCCTTGAAGGCTTGCAACGTTTGCTTGCCAGTTTAGAACTGGAAGCGCACGGCAAACTCAATCTGACGCTCGCGGTAGAAGGAACTGCCGCCGCCAGCATCATTGATCGTACCGAACGGAGTTTGGAACGTCAGAGTCGTGGCATTAGCTGCTGTGCCACCGTTGTAGAAAGCAGTGCTGACACCCGCCGCCTGCGTGCTGTTGAAAACGTTGAAGATGTTAGCCAGAAACTCAAGGTTAGCCGTCTCGCCGAGGTTAATGCGACGCGAGACGCGCAGGTCAAAGTTCTGGATTCCGGGTTGACGGAAACCATTGCGCGGGGCGAACGGGAAGCGATTAAAGGCTCCGTTCGATCCGTTAAAGCCGCCAGCCTGGCTACAGGTAGTGAGCGCGGCCGTGGTGCAAGTGGTAATCGAAGAAGCGATAGTTCCGCTGTAAGGACGCCCCGAGTAAACCTGAATGACGGGCGCAATCGTGAACCCGTTGAAGAGCGCACGACCTATTTTGTTGTCCGAGCCTTCGCCGAAGAACGTCGGATTCCAGACGACGCTGGCCACGAACTTATGGCGAACATCGAAGTTTGACGTGCCATTCTCTCCGGTCTGGTCGAAAACATTGAAAGGAAGATTGGTCGCCGTGAAGGTCTGCGAAACCTGACCCGTGTCGGTGGCTTTCGCCAGCGTGTAGCTGGTCTGGAATTGCAGTCCCTTGGTCAAACGACGATTGGCCTGCAAGACCAGCGCGTTATATTCAGACTTGACGGAGCTGCTGATTTCGGTGATCGCACCAAAAGCCGTGTTCGGGCGCAAGCCGAGGAAAACCGGAACGTTAAAGGTTTGTCCGGCGAACGGGCCGTCCGCAACAGTAACAACACGGTTTCCCGTCGGGGCACTCAGATTTCTGTCAATGAAGGTCGGGAGGCGGCGTCCGAGACTCGCCAGATAGGAAACGGAGACCACAGTATTGCGCGCGATCTCTCGCTCCAGCACGAGGTCAACCTGATGAATCTGCGGAGCGGCGAAGTTACGGGCAAAGTATTGAATGTTTGCCGTTCCACCCGGCGCTGAGGCGATGATGTTCGGGAAGATAGGCGCGTTGGTTGCGGTATTAGCAACCGAAGCCGACTGCTGTCCGGCAGGGTTGCCGGTGTTCGCAATGGCGTTGAAGATCTGCCCGTTGTTGACGCGACCGTAATAGATGCCGTAGCCGCCACGAATCGAAGTCTTACCGTTGCCGGAAATGTCGTAAGCGAAACCGAAGCGCGGGCCCCAGTTGTTCTTGTCGGACGGGAAGCTGCCCGTCACGTTGGCGAGCGTCAACCCGACATTCGGGACTACTATTGTTTGGCTGGTATTCGGAATCTGCGGGCTGGGCAGCCTCTCATACTCATAACGCAGTCCGAGATTAACCGTCAGGCGCGGCGTGACTCGAATATCATCCTGAATGAAGAAGTTCCAGTCCGTCGTCTTGATTTCAAAGAGCGTCGGGCCGAAAGCCTGTTGATAGTTGCTGGTGTAGCAGCGACCGCGAAGACGCGTGGAGGTTGCACAGACTGTGCCCGCCGGTAGAGGCGTCACAAAGTTGACGTAATCAACGATGAAGTCATTGATGTTGTTGTAGCTGTATGCGCCTGCTTCAAAGCGCAGGTTGTCAACGATGTCCGTGACGCGGTTGATGTCAGCACCGAACTTGATGGTGTTGCGTCCCTTCGACAACGTCATCGTGTCGGCGTACTGCCAGCGCTTCTCATCCGGGAACGCTCTGCGCTCAAGGAAGGTCGGCTTGCCGAATTCGATACCGTTGGTCAGGAAGACATCCGGCGACAAACCGCCGGGCGCTGTGGTCGGCTCGCCCGGAAGCGGCGGCTGACTGATTTGAAATTCGTTGTCTCGTCCATACTGGAAACGCGCTTCATTGAGCAGTGTCGGAGAGATGGTCGAGATGAGACGCAGATTCAACGAATCAATCTGGACAAAGTCGTCGCCGAAGCTGGCGCGGCCCAGTGTGTTGGTCGCCTGCGTCTGAATGCCTGCCGGTGATTCCCAGCGCAGGCGGTTGTAGGTCGCCGTGAACGTATTTTTATCGTTGATATTCCAATCAATCTTCGGAAGGAAAGTGTTCTGGTCGCCGCGACGCGGGACTTCGCCGGTCAGGCTGTTGATGAAGTTCAGCGTGTTGTCAATCTGCGTGTTGGTCAGTCCCCTCGCTAAAAGCGTGGTTCGGTTGACGGTGGTCAGGTAGCTTGAGCTGCTGAACACGCCGAGGCCGGGGAAGTCGCGACGCTGACCATCGTAGTTGAAGAAGAAGAACAGCTTGTCCTTCACAATCGGGCCGCCGAGGTTGCCGCCAAACTGGTGGCGAACGTCCTTCGGCTTGATGCCGACGATTTCAAGCGGCTGGCCGGGAGTGAAGATCGTCTGAACAGCACGCGGGTTGCGCGCGCCGAAGCGGTTGTTGCGGTAGTATTCAAAGCCCTCACCGTGAAACTGGTTCGTGCCACTCTTGGTGATGGTGTTGACCACCGCACCCGCCGCGCGGCCATACTCGGCTGAATAGTTCGAGGTGTTGACCTGAAACTCACGAACCGCCGCCTGGCTGACAGAGTAAGGAATGCGCGTGCGTCCACGCTCTTCGGAAAAGAGAGCCTGATTGTTATCGCCACCGTCAACCGTATTGTTATTCAACAGCCCGGAGATGCCGCGAAAGCTAATCAAGCCGAAGTTGCCGTCGGGCGTGGAAGCGGGCGTCAGAATCGCAAAGTTGGCAGCACGACGACCGTTGATCGGAAGCTCGTTGATCGAAGTCTGGTTAATGTTAGAAGCAAAGTCCTGCTGCGACGTGTTGATGACAGGAGCTTCAGATGTGACCTCGACGTTGGCCGTCTGACCTCCAACTGAAAGCAGAGCGTCAAGCGAGGTCACGGCGCCGACTTCGACCACGACCTTCTCCTGCGTGAACGCACCGAAGCCTGACGAATTAATGGTCACGGAGTAAGTGCCGGGCTGAAGGTTGCCCACGCGGGCGCGACCTTCGCTGTCGGTAGTGGCAGTGTCTTCTTTATTGGTTTCGACATTGCGAACCGTGATGGTAGCGTTCGGCACGACCGCGCCTTGCGGGTCTGTGACGACTAAGCCGATGGCACCCGTCGTAGTGGACTGGGCAAAGGCCAGCGCGCTCAACGCAAAGACGAGGAGCGTGGCCATAGAGAGCCGGAAGAATTTGTGCATATTGGGGAACTCCTTAAAGAGCAATTACTGAGAGTTGAAGTTGTTTGCCCGCGCCTGAAGTCGGGCGCAGAGAGTTTGTTGTCTTAGATTCCAAAAAAACGTTTTAGAACTGCTGATCTCAAGAGGCGTGACACCGAACCAATGGTTACCTGGTGTAAGAATCAACCTTCTATCATGACGGAACTCATTTACGCAAGCCTTACGCGTAGATGAACGTCCGGTTAAATCATCATGTTCCACGATAGTGCGCTTCAGTCTGATTTCAAAGTCCGCAGTGGACGCACGCAACCAATGTTTTACGGCAAAACCTATGCCGTGAGAGAAAGGAAACGGCGACCTGACAGAAGCACAGGATTTAGCAGGAATTATCTCCCGCAAGGCACCGGCGGAGAGAAGTCCCCCTACTCAAAATTTTGGATTTTATACGAGAAACGGGAAAAGCGGTGATGGGTGATAAGTGATAAGAGAAAACCATGTTCTTTCCTATCACCTATCACTTATCACCCATCACTGCTTTTCACACTCTTTCGCAGATGATGGCGATGCCCTGGCCGCCGCCGATGCAGGCGGTGGCCAGTCCGTAGCGACCACCCCGCCGCTTCAGTTCGTTGAGCAAGGTCAGAACGAGGCGTGTGCCGGTTGCGCCGAGCGGATGACCGAGCGCGATGGCTCCACCGTTAACGTTCGTGCGCGAGCGGTCGAGGCCGAGTTCTTTCTCGACGGCGAGATACTGCGCCGCGAAGGCTTCGTTGACTTCGACGAGATCAATCTCTTCGAGTTTCAATCCGGCCTTCTCCAAAGCCTTGCGTGTCGCAGGCACGGGGCCGATGCCCATAATCTCAGGCTCGACTCCGGCGTATGCCCAACTGACGATGCGACCCAGGGGCTTAAGGTCGCGCGCTTTGACAAACTCTTCGCCCGCGATGACGAGCGCCGCCGCGCCGTCAACGATACCGGAAGCATTGCCCGCCGTCACAAAGCCGTCCTTGCTGAAAGCGGGACGAAGGTTCGCTAAGCCTTCGAGCGTCGTGTCCGGGCGCAGATGGTCATCCACCGAGAAGATGTCAGTTCCCTTGCGCGTCTTGATTTCGACGGGCACGATCTCTTCAGCGAAGACTCCTGCATCGAGAGCGCGCTTGGCTTCAGTTTGCGAGCGAAGCGCGTACTTGTCTTGCTCCTCGCGCGAGATTTCGTGGCGGCGCGCAAGATTCTCAGCCGTGCCCGCCATCGGGAGGTTGCAATATGTATCAAGCAGCGCGACCATCAAGCTGTCTTCGAGTTTACCCTGTCCGAGAGCGAAGCCTGAACGCGCACCGCGGATGACGTGCGGGGCTTGCGACATTGATTCCATGCCGCCGACGAGCGCCGTCTGCGATTCATCAAGCTGAATCATTTGCGCGCCTGAAACGATTGATTGAATGCCGCTGCCGCAGAGACGATTGACGGTCAGTGCGGGACGATCAAAGGGCACGCCCGCTTTCAGAGCAACGTGGCGCGCGCCGTAGATGGCGTCGCCCGAAGTTTGCAGCGCGTTTCCGAAAATCGTGTGATCAATCTCGTCGGCGGAAACCCCTGTGGATTCCAATGCGCCGCGCGCGGCCACCGCGCCCAGATCAATCGCCGAAATATCCTTCAGCGCGCCAACATACTCGCCCATCGGCGTGCGCTTTCCACCCAGAATAAAAACATCACGAGACATTACTTTCAGTTCGCCTTTCTATGGTTGAAATACCGGTCTGTATCCGAAACAGTCCAGAGTAACAAACGACCGCGAGGCCGTCAATTTCGCTTCCTGAAGAATGCTGGAAAGCCTCAGTTACTCGATCTATCCGGCGGCTTTAATCACCCTGATTGTTATGCTAAGATGCCGCGCGTCTGGAGCCGCCCTCATTGGTCTGTTCCGAAACTACGGCTCTTATTCCCGAACAACAATTGAGTTTAAGGAGTTCCCGTTTTGAGCATTAGAAAGTCTTTTCCCTTTGAGACTGGTGTGCCTGTATCCGTCTTCGCTGTTCTCTGCTTGATGCTGGTCTCAGGCATTTTTCGTCCGGTACAGTCGCAATCAATCAATAGTTATGACCGCGACAGTGGGCGCGAGATGCTTAAGATGGTCAGGTTAGACATTCAGAAAAATTACTACGACCCGGCCTTTCATGGGATTGATCTGGAGGCACGTTTCAAGGAGGCTGACGAGAAGATCAAGAAGGCCACCTCGAATGGTCAAATCTTCGGAATCATCGCGCAGACCTTAATTGACTTTAACGACTCGCATCTCTACTTCATCCCGCCATCGCGCGCAGCAAAGGTTGAATACGGATGGCAGATGGAGATGCTTGGAGATCGTTGCTTTGTCACAGCCATCAAGCCGAAGAGTGATGCAGAGGCGAAGGGGTTAAAGGTTGGAGACGAGGTCTGGTCGATAGACGGGTTTCAGCCGACGCGCGAAAATCTCTGGAAGATTAAATATAGCTACTACACCTTGAAGCCCAGAGCGGGAATGCGCCTCGTCGTCAAAAAGCCCGACGGGCAGGAGCGCCAGATAGATGTGTTAGCCAGGGTGCAGAGCGGCCAGCGATTACTGGACCTCACCGATGTCACCAAGTGGTGGAAATTCATCATCGAAGCTGAAGACGAGGATCGGCTTCATCGTCATCGCTTCTACGAGCGGGACGATGTGGTGATCTGGAAAATGCCTGGGTTCGACATTTATGAGGAGAGCGACGTAGATGCGAAGATGGGGCGCGCCAAAAAGGGCAAGGCGCTCATTTTGGATTTGCGTGGCAACGGCGGCGGCTACGTGGTCATGCTCAAGCGCATGCTCGGCTACTTTTTCGATCACGATGTGAAAATCGGTGAGATGAAGTATCGCAAAGAAGTGAAGCCCGAGATGGTCAAGGCGCGGGGCGGCAGCGCTTTCAAGGGCCAACTCGTGGTCTTAATTGATAGTGGGTCAGGGTCAGCCGCAGAGATTTTCGCGCGCGTCATCCAGATTGAGAAGCGCGGCATCGTAATCGGCGACCGTTCGGCGGGCGCAGTCATGCAGAGTTTGACCTACCCGCACGACGTGGGGCTTGAGATTGTCAAATCTTATGCCGTGAATGTGACCAATGCGGATGTGATTATGACCGACGGTAAGAGTCTGGAACACGTCGGCGTCACGCCCGACGAGTTGTTGCTGCCGACCGCGATTGATCTGGCGGCGCAGCGCGACCCGGTCATGGCGCGTGCGGCAACTCTGGTCGGATTGAAACTTGAGGCTGAGAAGGCTGGCGCGCTTTTCCCCATCGAGTGGCAGAAGTAAGCCAGACAAATCTCCGTTGAGGTAAACATTAAGGGCCGGTGCTTTTGAGCAGCATCGGCTCTTATTTTTTGAAGCGATTTTTGGCGTGATAGCGATGAAGAAGTTCTTCTAAAAAACCTTCGTAGGTGAAAGTCGCCAGATCATAAGCGGGGCGCAGCTTGTAGAGCAGAGGCATCGCCACGCGCCAGGCCATCCACACCCGCGCCTGATCGGGCAAGTCGTAGCGGCGGCGCAGGTATGTTTCGACGGCTTCAATCTCGCGCTCGGTGATAGAGCTAATCTCCGCCGTAAACTGGACGGCCTTGAACGAGCGACGCAACGCCGTATCGGAGACAGAAGCGTTGAAGACCTGACTGAAGGTCGGCGCTTCCGTCTCGCGCTCGCGCACCACTACAGTTCCGGCCACGAAATCGCCGACTCTCTGGTCGCGCGTGCTGATGAACACGGAGATGAGACCGATGGAATAGAAGGGGAAGGGCTGGATGTCGAAGAGGCGCAGGAGATTTCTCACCGCCGCTTCCCAGAAAGTAATGGGCCGCCCGTCCTCGCGGATGACGCGCAGCTTCAACCAGCGCTTGCCGGGCGTCTGCCCGTTCCAACGCCACTCGAAGACGACAAAATAGCTCGTCCAGATAACGAAGACCATGATGATGAGCAGCGCGAGCGCCCACTTCGGCGCGTCTCTCAAACTGCCGAAGTCAACGAGCGTGAAGATGAGATAAAGCAGCGCGATACAGAGCGTCTGCAACGCATGATCGAACGCACACGCCAGAAAGCGATTACCAATTGAGGCCAGCGCGAAGTGCAACGGCACGCGCTCCGGCGTCTCGATGATTAAAGTCTCTTCGTTACTGATGGACTGGGCTGACATGCGAATAGATTGATTACACGACTTCCAACTCTAAGAATCGCCGCTTACCAACTTGAACAAGTATTTTTCCACCATTCAATAACTCAACTTCGTAATCTACGCGGGTGCATTTCTCCCCGTTCAAGCGCACTCCTCCTTGTTCAATTAATCGTCGCGCTTCGGCTACTGAGGTCGCCAGTTTGTATTCGACCATCAATCGTGGCAGTTTCCATTTGCCCTCTTCAATCGCGCGTTTCTCGACCTCATCGGGGACTTCTTTGCGTTTGAAGACGCGATTAAATTCTTCTTCGGCCTGCCTCGCATCCTCAGCCGAATGAAAATCCGCGATGATTCGCTTTGCTAACTCTACCTTGATGTCGCGTGGATTGCGCTCGCCCTGTTCCGCCGCTTTACGCAAGACGGCAATCTCTTCCGAGCGCAGGTCGGTGCAAAGCTCATAGTAATGCCACATCAATTCGTCTGAAATTGACATGACCTTGCCGAATATCTCGGCGGGCGGCTCGTTGATGCCGATGTAGTTGCCAAGAGATTTCGACATCTTCTGCACGCCGTCCGTGCCGACAAGGAGCGGCATGATAACGCAGACCTGAGCTTCCTGCTCATATTCGCGCTGTAGATTCCGGCCCATCAGCAGATTGAATTTCTGATCCGTGCCGCCAAGCTCAACGTCTGCTTCAAGCGCGACCGAATCGTAAGCCTGCGTCAGCGGGTAGAGCAATTCGTGGAGCGCGATGGGGCGCTCTTCTTTGAGGCGCTTGGCGAAATCGTCGCGCTCTAATATTTGTTTGACGGTGACGTGCGAGGCCAGACGGATGAAGCCGTCCGAGCCGAGCTTGTCCATCCATTCGGAGTTGAAGCGAATCTCTGTCTTTTCAGGGTCGAGCAGTTTGAAGATTTGCGTCTTGTAGGTTTCGGCGTTCTCGGCAATCTCTTCGCGCGTGAGTTGTGGGCGCGTGGCGCTCTTGCCCGATGGGTCGCCGATCAATCCCGTGAAATCGCCGATGAGGAAAATGACCGTGTGGCCGAGTTCCTGAAACGCGCGGAGCTTGCGGATGACGACCGTGTGGCCCAGATGAATGTCTGGCGCGGTCGGGTCAGCGCCGAGCTTGACGCGCAGAGGGACATTCGTTCGCGCGCTCTTTTCGAGTTTGGCGCGCAGGTCGTCCTCGCGGATGATTTCAACAGTTCCTTTACGCAGGTATGCCAGTTGTTCGTCAATCGTCATTGGTTAATCGTAACTCGTGAATCGTGAATCGTGAATCGTAAATCGTCGAACGGCTCTTTCTATTTACGATTCACGATTTACGATTGACGAACTAGAGAGTAGCGCATCTTGGGACGGCTGCGCTATCTTCCTAACAGCCTAAAAAAAACGGATAGCATCAGCTAAGAAAATGAAGAGAAGATCAAGATGAACACTGCACAGGAAACTGACCAATCGTCAAACGGCAACGGCAACGAAAATCCTCTGAAGGGTACGCAGTTGTCATTCATCGGCTGCGGCGTCATGGCCGAAGCCATCATCGCCGGGTTGCTCAGGCATAAGCTGGTCGCGCCCGAACAGATCACGGGCAGCCACCCGCGCGCCGCGCGCCGCGAAGAGCTTCAGACTAGATACGGCATGCACGTCTTCGAGAGCAACCGCGAGGCTGTGACCCAGCCGCTCGAAGCCGAAGGAGCAACCAGCGAGGTACGCTCCAATTCGATTATCATCCTCGGCATCAAGCCGCAACGTCTCCCGATTGTCTTAAACGATTTGAAGGGGGCTTTGCATCTGGATCAACTCGTGCTCTCGATTGTCGCGGGCGCGAAGCTCGAAACGATTGCCGGGGAGTTGCTTCATCCGGCAATTGTGCGCGCGATGCCGAACACGCCCGCGCAGATCGGTCAGGGAATGACCGCATGGACGGCGACGACGGAAGTCACCGAAGCTCAACAGGCGCAGGTGCGCGCGATGCTCGCAGCTTTAGGGCGCGAGATGTACGTCGAGAGCGAGCGAATGATTGACATGGCGACGGCGCTCTCGGCTACCGGTCCAACCTACATCTTTCTCGTCATGGAAGCTTTGACGGATGCGGGCGTACACATGGGATTTTCGCGCCACGTCTCGCAGGAGTTGGTGCTGCAAACCATGCTCGGCTCAGTCCTCTTCGCGCAGGAATCGCACAAGCATCCGGCGGAGTTGCGTAACATGGTCACGTCTCCCGGCGGGACGAGCGCCGAGGCCATCTACCAGATGGAGAAAGGCGGACTGCGAACAGTGCTCTCGAAAGCCGTCTATGCCGCATTCAATCGCGCCGTCGCTCTCGGCGGTAAGAAGAAGAACGAATAGCTCACATCGTCTTTCGACGCACGACGCGCCGACCCTTGATTTCATATTCGCCGTTCATCACGAGCGCGACCGCTGCGGCGTAGAGCTTGTGTTCTTCGACGAGGATGCGCGCCGCCAGAGTGTCCACGGTATCGTCGTCGCGGACGGGCACGACCGCCTGCGCGATGATGGGGCCGCCGTCGAGTGTCTCGTCGACGAAGTGGACGGTGCAGCCCGTCCATTTAACGCCGTGCTCGATGGCTTGGCCGTGCACGTCGAGACCGGGAAACGAAGGCAACAGGCTAGGATGAATATTGAGGATGCGTTGACGGAAGGCTTCGATGAATTCAATCGAGAGCAGACGCATGTAACCGGCGAGACAAACTAAATCAACCCGGTGTTCCTGCAAGGCTGCGACCAGCTCACGGTCATGCTCGGCGCGCGAGCGACCTTTGCGCTCGATTGCGAGCGTCTTGATGCCGCGCTCTGCGGCAAGCGCGAGGCCGGGAGCGTCCGCGTGATCCGAGATGACGACGGCGATCTCCGCGCCGGGGATGTGGCCTTCAGCGACAGCCTGCGACAGCGCCACCATGTTCGAGCCGCGCCCTGAAATCAGAATCCCAATCCTAAACATAAGTCTGGAGTCTGGAGTCTGGAGAGTCTGGAGTCCGAGGTCAAAAGCATTTCTCTTTCTTTTGACTCCAGACTTCAGACTCCAGACTCCAGACTGGATTTTATTCGATAATGACTTCGCGCTCGCCTTCCGTCACGCGCCCGATTTCGTAGACGGATTCTCCGCGTTCTTTTAGATGAGCTTTGATTGTTTCCGCGTCCTGCGGCGTGGCAACGATGACCATCCCGACGCCCATGTTGAAGGTGCGAAACATTTCACTGTCGGAAACGTTGCCGATCTTCTGCATCAACTTGAAGACGGGAAGCACAGGCCACGTCTCACGATTTATGTGAACGCCCGTTCCTTCGGGCAGGATGCGCGGGATATTTTCAGTCAAGCCGCCGCCCGTGATGTGCGCGAGGCCCTTGATGAGATTCTTGTCGAGCAAGCCTTCGAGCGCGGGCAGATAACTCAGGTGCGGTTCGAGGAGACTCGCGCCGATTGATTGGTCTAGTTCGTCAACGCGCGTGTCAACTTTGTATCCCGCCACGTCGAAGAAGAGTTTGCGCGCGAGCGAGTAGCCGTTGGTGTGCAGGCCAACGCTGGGCAGCGCAAGCAATGAATCGCCCGCCACAATCCGTTGCCCGTCAATCACCCGCTCACGATCAACAACGCCGACGATAAAACCCGCGACATCGTATTCACCTTCCGCGTAAAAGCCCGGCATCTCGGCAGTCTCGCCGCCCAACAGCACACAACCATTCTCGCGGCAGCCCGTCGCAATGCCTTCGACTATGCCCGCGACCACTTCGGGAGCGAGCACACCCGTTGCGATGTAATCCAGAAAGAAGAGCGGGCGCGCTCCCTGAACCAGGATGTCGTTGACGCAGTGATTGACCAGATCGCGCCCGATGGTGTTGTGCGTGTTGGTCGCAAACGCGATCTTCAATTTCGTGCCGACGCCGTCAGCCGAGGCGACCAACACCGGCTGCTTCAACGCAGGAAACGCGCCATCGAACATCCCGCCGAAGCTCCCGATCTCGGAGAGCGTGCGCGCGTTGAATGTCCCGCGAGCCAGTTGCTTAATCTTCGCGGTCGCCACGTTCGCCGCATCAATCGAAACGCCCGCATCGCTGTAAGAAATAGGTTTCATAAAAACGAGTGATAAGTGATAAGTGATAGGTGATAGGTAAAAGCATGTCTTCTCTTATCACCCATCACCCATCATCCATCACTGCTTTTCACTTCTTCCTTTGTCTCGGTGGCGGGCCGTAGTCGCCGTAGGTGATGAAGCCGGAGCTTGAGGAGTCATTCTTTTCGCCTTCGCGCCCGGCCCAGACATCGCTTTTGGTTTCCTTCGCGGCCTTGATCTCGTAGAGCTTGCCGTCTTTTACTTTGCCGGTTGTTGTAATCGTAATGTCGCCTTGCAAGTCCGTTCGATAAAGCTCCTTGACGCCAGCCGCTTTCAAGCGATTGAGCACGTCCTGATTGGGGTGGCCGTAGCGATTGAACTCGCTCGTCGAGATGATGGCGACCTTCGGCTGCGCGTCGTCAGGACGAAAGACGCGCTTGAGAAAGTTTTCAGAGGTCGCGTACTTCGAGCCATGATGCCCGACCTTCAGGACAGTCACCGCAAGATTCGTCTCCTTTTGGACGAGGCGTTCTTCGGTCTGCTCTTCGGCGTCGCCTGCGAGCAGCATGGAGAAGTCTCCGTAATCAAGGCGCACGACGATGGAGTTGGCGTTCGACTCGTTGCCTTTGCGGCTGGCAGCTATCTTCTCTTTCGTGAAGAGTGGCGGGATGGGAGCAAGCACCGTCAGGATCGCGCCTCCGCCCAGTTCAATTTTCTGGTCCGGCTCGGCTTTCTCGAACTTCGTGCCCGTCTGCTCAATGGCAGACTTAAAACTGTTGTAGGCTTTAACGGTCGGAAGCTCTAAAACCTTGCCTCCCCTCCCGGCGCTTTTCGGCGGCACTGCTGCCTGCTTCCCACCCTGCTTTTTGTTTGCGCCCTTACCGGCAACGGGCGCGGCTTCGTCCTTCGCAATCGCTTCCGGCGGCGGGAAATCGTTATGCAGCACCGTGCCGACTTTGAAGTTGCCGAAAACTTCGGCTGCTCCGCCGACGTGATCCGGGTGCGTATGCGTAGCGATAAAGTAATCAAGCTGCTGCACGCCGTTAGCTCGAAGCGCCTCGACCACCTTTTTCCCGTTCTTTTCATCGCCCGCGTCGAAGAGTACGGTCTTGCCTTCGGGCGAGATGATGAGAATGGAATCTCCCTGCCCGACATCCAGCACGTGCACGCGCAGCTCTTTGCCGGAGGCCGGGGGCGGCTGCTTATTCCACCAGGGCAGAACAAACTTGTAGCCGACGAAGCCCAGCGCGCCGAGAAAAACCACCAGCACCGCTATCGCGCACCCGCACCCGCCTTTAGTTCGCGCCACTCTTAAAATCCTCTTTCATAAAGATGACATATCTCCGGCGATTTGTCAGAGCTTGAAATCCTCTTGTTCCTCAGCGCCACCTGTTTGCGCTAGCTTGTCCTGCAATCTCTTCACGCGGTCGGCGGAAGCTGAGCGCGACTGCCTGTCAATCGAGATGGTGATACGCAGGTGGTCTCCGTCGCTTGCGCCTTCGGGGAGCAGCGCGAGTGGCACGTCAAGCTGTGTCTTTCCTTCATCGTCAATCAGCAGGACGGCCATCTTATCATCTTCGATTCGATCTATCTCAGCACGAAGTTGTCTGGATGCCGCGCCCTTCGATTGGTCGTCGCTGTCAGCCATTCTCTCTTTCTCCTTCTATCGTCCCTGACGGGACTTCTCAAACAGCTTCTGAGCGTTGATTCTTACCTGCCACTTCCGGCGCGTCTTGATTGTCTTGGCGAACGGGTCGAATCGCCTTCGTCCGCTGCGTTGTCTCTTGGTGTTGTGCGCCCCGTCCACAAATCGCTGGTTGCCGCTCTCTCAGGTTTAATCTCATAGCCAGACCCGCGCGAGACGATTGTAATTTCGCCCTGCAAATCCGTGCGGTAGAGTTTCGTGCCCAGTTGGCTGAGACGGCCAAGCGCGTCCTGATTGGGATGCCCGTAACGATTGTCCGCGCCGTCGGAGATAATCGCCGCTTCAAAGCCTCCCTGCCGCAGAAACTTGTCCGAGGAAGCATAGCGCGACCCGTGATGCCCGACCTTGAGAACCTTGGCCTTGATGTTCGCGCCCGCCGCCATCAGACGCTCTTCGGTTTCGGCTTCGGCGTCGCCCGTCAGCAGCATCGAAAAGTCTCCGTAGTCCAGACGCGTGACGACGGAATTCGCGTTCGGCTCGTTCGCGCCCGAACGCAGTTGATCTTTGGTGAAGAAAGGTTGGAGGGGCGCGAGGACGCTAAGCTGTGCGCCTCCGCCGAGATCGAATTTCTGACCCGGCGCAGCCGCAATGTATTTCGCCCCAGTCTTCTCAATCTCTTCCAGAAAGTCCTCGTAGCTCTTCGTCGTGTTCGGGACGCGGCTATCCAAAACGGTGCTGACTTTGGTGCGGCGCATGACTTCGTCCGCACCGCCGATGTGGTCTGCGTGGGCGTGCGTGGCGATCATCAAATCAATCTGTTTCACGTTATAACGCTTCATCGCGTCGAGCACAGCCTTGCCGCCACCGGGTGGGCCAGCGTCAACCAGCACGGACTTACCACCGGGGGCGATGATTAAGATCGCATCGCCCTGCCCGACGTTCAGGACGTGAACCTGAAGTTCGTCGCCGGAGGCCGGAGGCGCGGGCGGGGGCTGGTCACCCTTCTTCCAATACTTGATGAAGAGAATCCCGGCGATGATGAGAACGAGTCCAGCGACGGCGAGCGCGATGAGAATACGACGCCCCTGTTGCGCTTGCCGGTTTGGTGGGGGCGTCGGGCGCGGGAGGCTCGGCTCAGGGTTCATTTGATCGCCGCCTCGCTCTCATCTCCGACAGGCACGTCAGAGGGCACCGGCTCATGCTCGCGTGCCCACTGCGTTTCCGCTTCCTTCGTGATACGCGTCGGGTAGCGGCACGTCCAGCAAGCGGTGCATGACGAGTCAGGGCTGATGCCCGTCGCCTTGAGCATTCCTTCGAGCGAAAGATAACCGAGCGAGTCTGCTTCGATGAATTGCCTGATCTCTTCGACGGACTTTTGCGAGGCGATCAAATCGGTCTTGTCCGGCGTGTCCACACCGTAGAAGCAGGGAGAGATGGTCGGCGGGCAACTGATTCGCATGTGGACTTCGCGCGCTCCGGCTTCCCTGACCATCCGCACAATCTTCTTCGACGTAGTGCCGCGCACAATCGAATCGTCTATCAGGACGACGCGGCGATCTTCGATGAGATGTCGCACGGGATTGAGCTTGATGCGAACGCCGAAGGAGCGAATCGATTGCTTCGGCTCGATGAATGTGCGCCCGACGTAGTGGTTACGCACCAGGCCCTGACGATAGCTGATCTTGCTTTGCGCCGCGTAGCCAATCGCCGCCGCCACACCTGAGTCTGGGACGGGCACGACGATGTCGGCGTCAGACGGATGCTCAAGGGCTAGCCGCTTTCCCATCTTGTGGCGCGACTCGTTGACCGACTGGCCGAAGATGAGGGAATCGGGACGAGCGAAATAGACGTGCTCGAAGATGCACATCGAGTGCGGGCGCAGAGGCAAAGGATGAGACGAGTGCAAGCCGTCTTCGTCAATCACGATCATCTCGCCCGGCTCGACATCGCGGACGTATTGAGCCTCAATCAAATCGAACGCGCAGGTCTCGGAAGCAATCACCCAGGTGTCATTCAATCGCGCCAGCGCCAGCGGGCGAAAGCCGCGCGGGTCGCGGATGGCGACCAACGCTTTAGGTGTTAGGAAGAGCATCGAGAACGCGCCTTCCGTCTCGCACAAAACTTCGGGGATGGCTTCGATCATCGAAGCGGCGCGCGAGCGTGCGACGCCGTGCAGGATAACTTCCGTGTCCGAGGTTGAAGAGAAGATCGCGCCTTCGCGTTCCAGACGTTTCCTCTCTTCGGTGGCAAACGGCAGATTGCCGTTGTGACAGACGGCCACCTGCCCATGCTGGCAGGCGACGAGGAAGGGCTGCGCTTCGCGGATGGAGACCTCCCCGGCGGTCGAGTAGCGCACATGACCGATGGCGCTCGCTCCCGGCAGGCGGTCGAGTCTCTCTTGATTGAAAACGTCTGAGACCAGACCCATCGCGCGCTCACTACGAAGCTCCGCGCCGTCCGAAGAGACGATGCCGCAGGATTCCTGCCCGCGATGCTGCAAGGCGTAAAGACCCAGATAGGTGAGCCGCGCCGCCTCCGCGTGCCCGTAAATGCCGAACACGCCGCACTCGTCGCGGAATTTATCTATCCGGGAATCAAGCAAGAGATTTCACCGCTTTTCTGTTGGGAGCAAATAACAACTATCTTCGATAAATTCCAGCTTAGTAAATCATCCGGTTTGCCGCAAGCGTGATAGCGCAGTATCAAAGTCTATTCCTTTCGACTAAAGAATTTTTTAGTGTAAGAAATCTGATTGTGCTTTCGATTCACTTTGTTTTACAACCTAACGGGGAAACTGAGTAAATCGGTATTAAGCCGTGTTGTGTAGTTTAATCACGCAGATGAGCGCGTTATACTGTATGAGGTGGCTTAATCACTAGCTAAGCTTTTACAATGTAAGGAGAAATGCGATGGCTAATTATGTATGTCCAGTACATGAGGACGTTGTCCTTTACCCAGATGATGAAGGAAAGGATTCCCCTCAAAACTCAGTGTTAAGTGAAGTGCGAATAGAGCCGCCGAAATATTGCGAGAAATGCGACGAGTATTATTATAGGGACGATTGCAAGACGATGTGAGAATGATGAAGCCCAAAGGTAAAGAAGTAGCGCAAGCTATAAGAGATTGGATGAATGATGAGATCAAGTCATCTCCTTCTCGTTCCTATGAGTTGGGCAGATTTCTATTTGGAGTGTCTGTCGGAACTATTGGTATGTTTGCCGCAATCAAAAAATTAGGGGCAACTTCATCTTTTGATCTTTGGTTTAAGCTGTCTCTAGTTTTCTTCTCTGCCTCTATTCTTTTCGCGCTGAATATGGCACGCCCAAGAAACTGGAGACTGAATGGTGAAACGAACCTCTTTGAAGAGCATAAACGCATAATTGATAGAGGTATTCGTCATACCATCATCTGGTTTATTGCTTGGGCGGTAGGTTTTGGTTTGGGAATTTACAGTGTCATGTATTAGTGCTACCACTTCGGCTAATTTGGTCGAGCATAACAACTCCTTCAACTGACCGCTCGATAGCATCCCTTTGATCGTTGTTTTGTGCGATTGGGTTGAATGCTCCATGCGGACAGAGGAACAATTTCAGCATCATGCTGTTGCCGCTGCCCCAATCTTAGAATAGATTATGTCATGAAGGAGCGAGATGGCAGTGTCCTCTCAACGTAAAACTTTACTATCGCCGGAAGAGTACCTTGCTATTGAGCGGAAGTCTGAGATTAAGCATGAGTATTTTGCCGGAGAAATGTTTGCGATGGTGGGCGCGAGCAAGCGGCACAATCTTATTACAGCGAACATCATTCGCATTCTTGGCAATCAGTTGCTCAATCGCCCATGCAATGTTTATCCCAGCGATATGCGAGTGAAAGTAAGCGCGACGGGGAAATACACTTACCCTGATGTGGTGGTCGCTTGTGAAGAAGAGAAATTTGATGATGCGGAGAATGATACTCTGCTTAATCCGGTGGTCGTCTTTGAAGTCTTATCAGAATCCACAGAGGCTTATGATCGGGGCAGGAAATTCGAGCACTATCAATCTATCGAATCTCTCACAGAGTATTTCCTTGTAGCTCAAGAGCCGTACCGAATCGAGCAATATGTCCGGCAGAGTAATAGAGAGTGGAGATATTCCGAATACCACAATCCTGACGACGTAGTAAAAATCAATGCTATCGCCTGCGAACTTATCTTGAAGGATGTCTATGCCAAAGTTGAATAGTTCCGCTCACGCACGGCATTACAATTCATTCAACCCGATGCCTCGATAGCATGGCTTTCATTTCAGATGGATAGGTGACAGTATGACAAACGAAGAACTTGAAAAGGCGATGCAGTTTGTTTTAGATCAGCAAGCTCAATTCGTTGCTAACCAACAGCAAATCAGCGAGCGCGTATCCAGCCTTGAAACGAGTATGAACGAGAGAGTATCTCGCCTTGAAACGAATATGGCAGAGATAGCGCAGGCACAAACTCAGATGATGCAAGCGCAAGCTCACATGAATGAAGTAGTGGCGGTCATGGCTGAGACGCACAGGCATACCGAAGAAAAGCTTGATGCCTTCATCGATGTTTTAGAGCGATATATCAGCGAAGGCAGGAATGGCAGGGGCAATGGCGACAGCGCCTCCTGATAAGTTGCTCAAGTAGACGACGCGAAAGCCCTATTCTTTTCACTCATTACTCATCACTTAATTTGAATCCTCTCAGCGGCAGCTCAGGCGCGCGTTGCAGCCAGTTGTCTGTGGGGTAGTGGCAACCGGCTTCCATGACGTGCAGGGTGTAGGCGTGGCGCGATTTGGGCGAACGGTTCGTGAGGCTCATGTGCGGGAGCAGACCGCCAAGGATGATGAGCGTGCCCTTTTTGACTTCGAGCGGGACGAGTTGATCGGACGGCCAGGCGCTTTTGTCGTAAACAGAAAAGTGTGTGCCGCCAGAGGGAGCGCGTGAGAAACGTGATTTGAGGCCGCGTTGGTGTCCGCCGGGAAGCGCCCAGAGACAGCCGTTCTCAATGGTAGCATCTTCGAGCGCGAACCAGAGGCCGGTGACAGTCAGCGGCTCCGTGTAGAGAAACGTGGCGTCTTGATGACAGGTGACTTCGCCTCCGATGTTGGGCTGCTTGAAGATGTACATTGACTGAAGGAGCAGCGGTTGCCTGTATCCTAAATCCGAGATGAGCGCGGCTAGCTCTGTGGTTCGTGAGAAACGATTGAAGATTGGGTCGAGGTCGTGCAGGGCGTGGCCGATCTTGTTAATTGAGCGTTGCTTCGTCTGGCGCAAATGCCCTTCCGCGTCGAAAGCTTCTTCCTCGAAGAAGAAACTAATCTTATCGCCGGAGTCCAGAAAGTAATCATCGCTCGTGCGGGTCTGCTCGTGCGTGGAGAAGATGGAAAGGTAGTCCGCAGGGTCAAATTCTGCGACGAGTTCGGCGGCGCGCTCACGCAAAGAATCACATTCGTCTACGCTCTTGAAATTCTCTATGACGAGAAATCCGTCGCTGTGGTATTGGGCTAGTTGTTGGCGTGTTAATCTCATCATTCGAAGAATCCGTTTATACAAATGCGCCCGGCTTCGCTATTATATAAGCAAACAGGTGAAAAGGCGGGAACGAAATGGATAAGGTCAGGGTTTACGGCGCGGACTGGTGCGGGGATAGCAAGCGCACGCTCGAACAATTGGACAAGCTGGGCGTGGCTTATGATTACATAGACATCGAACAGGACGAGCAGGCGGCCCAATGGGTGAGAGAACAAAACGACGGCAAGGAGCGCAAGCCGACAGTCAAACTCGGCGAGCAGATTCTTTCCACACCAAGCAATCAAGAGCTTGAAACGGCGCTCCGTGAAAACAAGCTGATTAACTAGAAAACCTAAGTGAACACGCGAAGCCCTGCTTACAACACGGTCGTCGCCGTCCTGCGCGTGGCGCTTATCGCGGCGCTCATCGGGGCGGTCTGGAACGTTTACCATCGGCTGCCGAGCGGCGGGATTGCGGCAACGAATAACACGGCAACGGAGACGGCGCTGTTGATCGTCCTGCGGCCTTCGCCGCGAGACGTGAGCGCGACGGTGAGCATTCCCGTGCAGCTTTACCCGGTTGACCTCGCGGCGGCTCAGCGCGAGTACGGCTTTGAGCCGCGCCCCGGTGTGCGCTTTGAAGATTTCCTGAACGAGCGCATGCAGGGGCGCGCGCCCGTCAAAACACAACTGGACGAGCGCGGACAGGCGACCGTCATGCTCAGGCCGGGTAAATGGTGGGTTCATGCCCTGCTCTCAGGCTCGCAGAACGTCGAATGGCGCTTGCCCATCAACGTCTCAGGACGCCAGCAAACCGTCGAACTCAGCAACGGAAATATGTACGCGAGGACGAAAAGTTTTTAAAAGCGGTGATAGGTGATAGGTGATAGGTAATAAGAAAAGGCGTTTCTCCTATCACCTATCACTTATCACCTATCACTTCTTTATGCTTGCTCTACGTTATGAAAGCGGCCAGTTGGCCGTCTCTGAGATTGGGAAGCCGCAGAGCGCGGACGAGGCGATTGTGCGCGTCACGTTGAGTGGGATTTGTAATACGGACGTGGAGATTGTGCGCGGCTACGCGGGGTTTGAAGGCACGATTGGGCATGAGTTCGTCGGCGTGGTTGAAAGCGCACCGGAGAAAGCTTTGACGGGTCGGCGCGTGGTTGGCGAGATCAACGCGGGTTGCGGGCGTTGCGCTCTGTGCGCGGAGGGTGACGCGCGCCATTGCCCGAATCGCACGGTGCTGGGGATAGTCGGGCGCGACGGCGCTCATGCGGAGTTTCTACGATTGCCAATCGTCAATCTCCTGCCCGTCCCTGACGATGTGCCGGACGAGCGTGCGGTCTTCTGCGAGCCGCTCGCCGCCGCTTACGGAATTATGGAGCGCGTGAACGTAGTGGAAGAAACGCGCGTCGCCGTGATCGGCGATGGAAAGCTCGGTCTGCTGTGCGCGCAGGCGCTCGCGCTCACAGGAGCTTCCGTACTGCTCGTCGGCAAGCATCCTGAGAAGCTTGCAGTAGCAGCCGCGCGTGGAATCGAGACGGTGACTCTTGACCAGACGCGAGGACGCATGCGCGAGTTTGACGTAGCGGTCGAGGCATCCGGCGCTGAATCGGGCTTTGCGCTCGCACTCGATCTTTTGCGACCGCGCGGCACGCTCGTCCTGAAATCAACTTTCAAGGGAGCGACCCGGATGGAGACGACGCGCATCGTCGTTGACGAGATCAACGTCATGGGTTCGCGTTGCGGACGCTTCAAGCCTGCGCTCGATTTACTGCGGACGGGCGCGGTGGATGTCGAGAGCTTAATCAGCGAGGAATACGCCCTCGCCGACGGCGTTCGAGCGATGAAGCGCGCCACCGAGCGAGGCGTTATCAAAGTCCTGCTTAAGCCTTGAAGAAAGAGTGCGGAAGAGACGCGCATATGTGAGTTAGCACACATAACGGCCCGCCATCACTTAACCACACAGCTTGCGCTCAAAGCGTGGTTATGAGACTATCTGCACAGTCAGTGGGTAGGTCCCAAAGTTGAGCTTCGACGTCCCGCCTTAGCTCCGGTTACTTAATCAGAGCAAGCCAGAATTTATGAAAATATTATTGTATAACCCGGACAACGGTGTGACGCGAAACTTTATGCCGCATCTCTGGATGTTTCTGCTGCAAGCACTCACGCCGCCCGGCCACGAGGTCTTGCTGATAGATGGCAACGCGCGCGCGATGAGCGACGAAGAACTCGTCGAGTTCGCACGCCGAGAGGGAGTCGGACTCGTCGGCATCGGGGCGATGACAAGGATGGTGGCGCGGGCTTATCGCGTGGCAGACGCCTTGCGCGCCGCTGGCTTCAAAGTCGTGATGGGCGGGCCGCATGTCACGGAAGTGCCCGACGAAGCGCTGGGAAGAGACGGCGGGCCGCGTCATGCGGATGCAGTCGCTCTCGGCGAAGCTGACGAAACGTGGCCTCTGCTGGTTGAAGACGCCGCACGCGGCGAGCTAAAGGAAGTCTACCAGCCGGAGCGTGACGCCAAAGGGCTTGACCGTAAACCCACTCTGCAACCCTATCCTATTATTCCGTGGGACACGCTTGAAATCGAACAATTCAGCCTCGTGCCGAAATTCGCGCGCCCGCTGATGAATCGACTCGGAGCCGGTTGGGGATCATTTTACGTTGTCCCGATAGAGACGGGACGCGGCTGCCCTTACGGGTGCGAGTTCTGCACCGTGACCGGATTTTTCGGTGACTCGATTCGCTTCCGCACGAATGAATCGGTCGTTGAAGAACTCCTGCTGCTCAAGAAGCGCGCGCGCAGTGAGCGCGGCCAGATGGCAGCCTTTTTCATAGACGACAATCTCGCCATCAACATCAAGCGGACGAAGTCGCTCCTGCGCGACATCATCGCCGCAGGCGCTCAACTTCCCTGGGTCGCACAGATCAGCGCCAACCTGTTGAGGGATGAGGAACTCGTTGACCTCATACATGAATCCGGCGGCAAGTGGATTTTCATCGGGATGGAATCCATTGACCCGGCGAACATGGCCGACGTTAACAAAAACTTCAGCAAGCCGGGCGAGTACGGCGAAGTGCTTGAGCGTCTGGCGCGGCGTAACATCTACGCGATCACTTCGTTCATCTTCGGGATGGACAACGACACTGTGGGTGTGGCCGGGCGCACGCTCCATGAGATTAATTCATGGCCGCCAGGCTTGCCCGTCTTCGGACAACTCACGCCCTTTCCCGCGACACCGCTTTACGATCGGTTGCAGAAGTCCGGACGATTGACGCGCCCGAAGCACTGGATGGACTTCGCCCCGTTTGTCATGGCGCACACGCCTTTGAAGATGACGATTGAAGAGGCGAAAATGGAAGTCAAGCAAGCGTGGGAGGCCAGCTACAGCCCGGAGAGAAACGCCGAAGCCGTTAACTCGATTGACGAAAAGCACGTCAAGTATCGCATCATCAATTTCGTTGCGCGTCTCTTCTTCAGAGGCATCTACTTTCCACAGATGGGCAAGCGCGCGTGGCTCAAGGTACTCTTTGAAAATCGCCGGACGATTTCCCAACTGACCACACAAGGCGTAGCCGCCGCGCGCGCCGCGAAGAAGAAGCGGAAAGCCGAGCTTGCAGCCGTGCCCGGTACAGAAGTTCAAACCGAAGTAAGCGAAGCACGTTGAGATTTGACCCTGAAAGGGTCGCACATAATAGCCGGGGGCAAGCGCGGAGCGCCGCCCCCGGTTTGTTGTCAGAGAAGAATTCGACCCTGAAGGGGTCGCACATTCAATGTTGAAGTGCGACCCCTTCAGGGTCGGACTTATTTACCGCAGTGTTCCGGGGGCGGCGCGCTCTGCGCTTGCCCCCGGCTATTATGTTCATCCCCTTCGGGATGGCGTGTTTACCTGATTGAATGGTCAATAAACTCGTGCGCGGCGTTAATTCCCTTCGCTCATCCGGTTGTCAATCCCACGCGCGGCGTGGCATCCTGAGCGCATTAGTTGAAGACCTGGTTGGAGGAAAGTAGTTAGCGAGATGTTTTCGGAAAGCAAGATCAAGACGAGATTGCTTCGACGAATGGGCGAGGCGATTGAAGATTTCGGGATGATCGAAGACGGCGACCGCGTGATGGTCTGTCTTTCGGGCGGCAAAGACTCTTACACGCTGCTCGATCTACTCCTCGACGTGCGCGAGCGCGCTCCCGTCTCCTTTGAAATTCTGGCCGTCAATCTGGATCAAAAGCAGCCCAACTTTCCGGAGCATGTCCTGCCCGAATACCTGACGAATCTGAATGTTCCGTTTCGCATCGTGGAGCGCGACACCTACTCGATCGTGAAAAGACTCGTGCCCGAAGGCAAAACCTTTTGCGCGGTCTGCTCACGGCTCAGGCGCGGCATTCTCTACAACATCGCGGTCGAAGAAGGTTGTACCAAGATCGCGCTCGGCCATCATGCGGACGACATCATCACGACCTTTCTGCTCAACGTCTTCTACGTCGGCACGCTCAAGGCGATGCCGCCCATCCTGCGTTCCAATGATGGACGCAACACGGTGATTCGCCCGCTCTCCTATTGTCGTGAAGCGGACATCACGAAGTTTGCCGCCGAGAAAAACTTTCCCATCATCCCGTGCGATTTGTGCGGCTCGCAATCGAATCTGAAGCGCGCACGGATTAAACGTCTTATTGCGGAACTCGAAAAAGAGATTCCGAGCATTCGTAGCTCCATGCTGACCGCACTCGGCAACGCTGTTCCCACACACTTGCTTGATCCGAGTCTCTTCGACTTTAAGAGCTTGAGTCCGGGTGTGGGCGACGTTGCAGCGGAGCTTGATCTGGCTCTCGGCCACACGGATGAAGAATTGAAGCCCTCGCTCGTCTCCATCGCTTAAACTTCGAGAGAATGCCGACCACTATTAAAAACCGTGAACTAGACTTCTCTGCTTTTCCGCCCGGCTCGGTCTCGGAGTATGCGACGCAGGTTTGTCTGGCCTGCATCTTCGATGTCTTCACCAAGCAACTGGGCTTAGCGCCGCGCACGGCTTATTCGGAGATCAAGCGCCACTCGCCAGGAGCTGAAGAACTGACCGCGCCGCAAGCCGCGCGACCTTATTTCGATTCGGAAGAGAAGAACCCGCGCTGTCCCTTTTGCAACTCGGCGAAGCGTTGGCATGCGCGCTTTGACACCTATCGCATCGAAGGCGGGAAGACGACGGACGCCGCTCGCCGTGCGCTTCTGAAATCGCTTCCCAAATCGGAAGAGCAGTTTCAGATCATCGAAACCAAGTCCGACCGTCGCACGCTGCTTTTTGAATGGTTCGAGACGTTTGCGCGCAATCTTGATTTTGAAGATGACGGGTGGTTGATCGAAGCCACGCGCGCCTATCTTGAAAGAAGAGAGCCGAAGACAGATTGGTCGCAAATTTTTGAAGGTTTACGAATGGTGCGCCGCTCACATCGTCTGGACGAAGGCTGGGAGCGCGACCGTGACCGCCTTTTTCTCGCGCCCGCGCTCTACAACGACGTGCTGCTCGTGCAATATCTCGTCAGCCGCTCACACAAACACGGCGGGCGAACCTTTGAAGGTCGCCTGACGCTGATTGAGCTTGTGCGCCGCCTGCGCTACGCAGGATATTTGGACGCTCAGGGCATCACCGAGCGCGACCAGTTTGAAGTACTGGAAAAACTGGTCGAGCATCTGGTGGGCGGCGAAGGCGTGGTCAAGCTTTACTACGTCGTTGATCGACGAGATTTTCTGGAAAAGGTGAAGACGGTTTACGCGCGTTATGCCGCGTGAAGCTACGGGTAACGTAAGATGTCTTTATCTCACTTCATTGTGGAGCTTTTGGAGTTTATCCCTGAACTCTTTCTCTTCTCCTCGTCTGTTTCCTGCCCGCGTTGCGGCGTGGAGGTGCGACTCGTGCAGAGGAAAGCGAAGCTCTACCGCTGTCCCTCGTGTGAAGAATTATGGGTGAGAAGAAACAAGAAGCTACAGCCTTTTATTTCTAGCCCTGAGCAATAGAAAGCCCCCGGCTCTCTCCAAACGTCATTCGTCCACCGTCATTTTCTAGAGGCCAAAGTCTTCCGCGACGAGCGAGTAAAGAACAGCATCCTGCGGCTCACCTTTGACCAGTAGGCGCTTTCGCAAGACGGCTTCGCGCAAAGCTCCCGCCTTCTCTGCCGCGCGCTGGCTTGGAAGATTTCCGACAGCCGCGAGGATTTCGATGCGCTGGAATCCGAGATGTTCCAAACCGTAGCGCGCCGCCAGTCGCGCGGCAGACGAAGCGACGCCGCGCCCCGTCGAACTGCTCCTGACCCAGTAGCCCAGGTTAGCGCAATTGTGTACGCGGTTGATGAAATTAAGCCCGACGCCGCCGAGAAATTTCTTTGTCCCGGCATCGAAGACGCCAAAGCCGTAGTCCGTATCATTCTTCCACGCTTCCTCGCGCGACATGATGAAGGCGGTCGTCTCCTCGATGGTGTAGCCCGGATGACACCATGCCATCCACGCAGAGACTTCCGGGATTGACTCGCACACGGCTTCATACTCCGCCGGGATGTCTTCGGCGCGAAGGGGACGGATCAGGATTGTGTCGTCGGATAGCTCAGTCATTTTTAGTTACTACCCTTTTAGATAATTTTAGCGGCGATTGAAAAAGTAGAGTATCGCAATTTTTCTCCTGATTAAACGTCTGGTGGTAGTCGTTAATTTCAGCCGGACTACTCGCGGCGTTCACCGACTTGAGCGGTTTGCGGTTGAAGCGTTAAGCTCTCTTAATCAACAGCAATGTTCTAATAACTATTTGGAGGCAAACCAGAATGGCAGAAGATGAGTCAACAAATATCCGGCAGAACTTTGATAACCCGGATGAAACCCGTCCGTTTGAGAAGGGACGGGCCGAGATCGTGGAAATCAACGGTGTCACGCTGATGCGCGCGACTTTTGAACCGGGATGGACGTGGTCTGAATGCGTAAAGCCGGTTGTCGGCGGCGACAGTTGTCAGGTCGCGCACAAGTGGTATGTCGTTTCCGGGCGCATGAAGATGAAGATGGATGACGGCACGGAACTTTTATGGAGAGCGGGCGATGTCGGCGTCATCCCGGCGGGGCATGATGCGTGGGTCGAGGGCGACGAGCCGTTCGTCTTCATAGATTTTGAAGGCGGCGACACGTTTGCCAAACCGCAAAGCTAGATTGGCATGGAAGTTTTAGGTGATAGACGAAAGGGTGAGCCGCTCGTAGGCTTCGCCCTTTCTCATTCTCAGCAACGCAAACTGACGCCGCAATAGTGGTTTAATTTCAGATTGAATGTGCGGTGAGAGGCGATTCACCACCGCAGACACAGAGAACACGGAGGATGCACGGAGCCTTGCTTTTCTCTGTGCCCCCTCTGTGCTCTCTGTGTCTCTGTGGTGAACTTCAACTTCCTCTCCGCTCTTTTCAAAACTGAATCACTACGGACGCTGCCTTCATCTTCTCTTTGCCACGCTTCTCCTGCTATACTTGCTCACTTCCCTTTTGTGCCCGGCTCCAATAGAAGTTGAAGGCGCGTGGGCAATTGACGTTTTTTGTAGAGTCTGGAAATAAACTCTCAAAGGTTTTAGAGGCAAGATATGATGTACGACCTTCCCAAAGATCAAATCAATAATTCGGAACGCGCTATTTTGCATAAGCTGCGCGTGTGGATTGTGGCGCTGGCTGTGGCCTGCCTGGTTGTCGGCATCGGCATCGGCGCGATTCTGACGGGTCGCCCGGCGGTCGCGCAGAACGAGATGGCGAGTGCGGCGCGTGCGCCCGAAGCGCTTTCGGCTTCGTTTGCCGAAATCGCGCGGCGCGTCGAACCTGCGGTCGTTAATATTGATACCGTGACGGCTGCGCCGGAGATGGCCGAGCGCGGCGGCAGCGCCGGTGACGATGAAGACTCAAAGGATGATCCGGCGACGAACAATCCTCTCCTGGATATGCTGCGGCGTCAGGCTAGACGGCCTGCGCGCGGCGTAGGCTCAGGTTTCATCGTTGATCCGAAGGGCTACATCCTAACCAACCAGCACGTCGTGCAGGGAGCGACGCGCATCACCGTGCGGCTTCAATCCGGCGAAGAGTATCGCGGAACGGTGAAAGGCATAGACGAAGAAACGGACGTGGCGGTCGTTAAGATTGACGCGGGACGTGATTTGCCGTTCGTCAAGCTCGGTAACTCCGACGAAACTGAGGTCGGCGACTGGGTGCTGGCCATCGGCTCGCCGTTTGGTCTCGACCAAACCGTGACCGCCGGAATCATCTCGAAGAAAGAACGACAGGCTGCTCCGTTCACCAGCTTCCAGCAATTCCTGCAAACAGACGCGGCGATCAATCGCGGAAATAGTGGTGGGCCGCTCGTCAACATGCGCGGCGAAGTCATCGGCATGAACTCGCAGATCGCAACTTCCACCGGAGATTACAACGGCATCGGGTTTGCCCTGCCGTCGAACGAAGCAGGATTCGTCTATCGACAGATTATCTCGGACGGTAAAGTCAGGCGCGGGTATTTGGGAATTTTCCTTGATTCCGTCAGGCCGGAGTTTGCGCGCGTCTATGAACTCCCCGATACCAAAGGCGCTATCGTTACGGACGTGCGCGACGCGACAGGTCCTGCGGGCAAAGCCGGGATTCAGGCGAACGACATCATCGTCGAGTACAACAATCAGCCTGTCGCGAGCGCGCAGGATTTGATTAACAAGGTTGCGGGCACGACCGTCGGGCAGACGATCACGATGACCTACCTGCGCGACGTGAACGGCAAACTCGAACGTCGCACGGCGAGTGTCACCATCGGCGAGCGTCCAACCTCCTTAGCGCCGCGCGATGATGATGAGCCGGTTGCGCCGCCGAAAGAGAAAGCGCCGCCGGAAATCAATCGCGTGCGTTTGGGCGTGACGCTTCAGGAGTTGACGCCGCAACTCGCTACCGAAAGAAAGCTAACGGGCTTGCGCGGTCTTTATGTCAAAGACATAGACCCGAACGGCATCATCGCCGACGCTCGTCCACGTTCATTAACCGAAGGCGACGTCATCCTTCGCATCAACCGCACGCCCATCGTGTCTCTTGAAGAGTTTGAGCGTATCGTCAGCGCGCTCAAGCCCGGTGATGCCGTCGTGCTCAACGTCGCCCGCTACGACCGCGACGCCGGTCGCATCGTTCAAAGGGTCGTGCAATTCACTTACCAGTAAATAAGTCTGGGGTCTGAAGTCTGGAGTCTGAAGTCCGGCTTTTGACTCCAGACTCCAGACTTCAGACTTCAGACTCCTCTTATGGCACAAGCGAAAAAAGCTCTCGGCAAAAAGAACGGACGCAAAACGGCTGCACCACGTGCGACCGTTAAAACCTACTACAATTACATCAATGGTCGGTGGACGCCATCTGCTTCGGGCGAGACGTTTGAGAACGTCAATCCGGCGGACACGCGTGAATGCATTGGCCGCTTTCCGCTCTCGAACAAAGAAGACGTGGACGCGGCGGTTGATGCTGCACGCAACGCCTTTGACCGCTGGCGGCGGACGCCCGCGCCGCGCCGCGCCGAAATTCTTTTCCGTCTCGGCGAGATTCTGATTCGCAACAAGGACGCTTTCGCCTCGGACATGACCCGCGAGATGGGCAAGGTCTTGAAGGAGACGGGCGGCGATGTTCAGGAAGCGATTGACTGCACCTATTACACGGCGGGCGAGGGCAGGCGGCTTCACGGCTTCACGACACCCGCCGAGATGCCTGACAAGTTTGCGATGTGCGTCCGCCAGCCCGTCGGTCTTTGCGGGTTGATTACGCCGTGGAACTTTCCGATGGCTATCCCAAGCTGGAAACTGATTCCGGCATTGGTGTGCGGCAACACGGTCGTCATCAAGCCTGCCGAAGACACTCCGCTCTCGACTTATAATCTGGTCAAAGCGTGCGAAGAAGCAGGCATTCCGCCGGGCGTCGTCAATCTCGTCACGGGCTACGGCGAGCCTGCGGGCGCGGCCATCACGAATCATCCCGCCTTGCGTTTGATTTCATTCACGGGTTCGACCGAGACAGGACGAATCGTCGCCACGGCCTGCGCCGAACGAAACGCCATCTGCTCGCTGGAGATGGGTGGCAAGAACGTCATCATCGTAATGGACGATGCCGACGTTGACCTCGCGGTTGATGGCGCGGTCTGGGGCGCATTCGGAACTTCCGGCCAACGCTGCACGGCTTCGTCACGCATCGTCGTTCACAAGAAGGTCTACAAGCAGTTTTCAAAGAAACTCGTGGAGCGCGCATCAGGTCTTCGTGTCGGCAATGGCGCAGACACGAAGACGGAGATGGGGCCTGTCATCAACGCCGAAGCGGTTCACAAGATTATGGGCTACATCGAGGTCGGAGAGCGCGAAGACGGCGCAACGCTCGCGTGCGGCGGCAAGCGCCTAACGAAGGGCGAACACGCCAACGGCTACTTTATCGAGCCGACCGTCTTCACGGATGTTGCGCCCCAGATGAGAATCGCGCAGGAGGAAATCTTCGGACCTGTGACGGCGGTCATTCCCACAGGCTCGCTCGAAGAAGCTGTCGAGATCGCCAACGGTGTGCGCTACGGCTTGTCTGCGGCCATCTACACGCAGGATGTCAACCGCGCTTTCCACGCGATGCAGGAAATGTACACCGGCATCTTCTACGTCAATTCTTCAACCATCGGCGCGGAAGTTCACCTCCCCTTCGGCGGCACGAAAGCCACCGGCAACGGCCACCGCGAAGCGGGCACACAGGTCCTGGACATTTTCACCGAATGGAAATCCGTCTACGTTGACTACAGCGGCAAGCTGCAACGCGCGCAGATTGATTTGGAAGAAAGCGCGGACTGACTCAGGCGATGAAGGAATGGCCGGATTTCAATGGGCATGGCGATTTGCCAGTTGGAATTTATCAGGCTACTTTGACTGAGGTCATTGAGCGTTTCGGATCAAAGACACTTCAACGCCGAATCGTTGCGCAAAGACTGATCCGCATTTACGATTTAACGCATGGCACAGGTCAGGTGGCGCGTTTTATCATCTACAGCTCATTTATCACAGCTAAACCGTCACCAAATGACGTTGACGTTTTTCTGCTGATGAAGGATACATTTGATAAGAGTCAAATGCCGGTTGAAATAGCAGCGCTCTTCGACCATTTAACGACGGAGAATAATATTGGCGTAAGCGTTTTCTGGATGCGACGTATCTCAATTCTGGATAGCGAGCAGGAATTAATTGAACACTGGCAAATCAAACGAGATAAAACGAGGCGTGGAATTGTTGAGGTGATAGGCCGTGATTAAGAACGATCTGGAATTAGAAACAATGTTGGAGCGAATCCAATACTTCCACCGTACAGTGACTCATTTGCGTAAGACTGAAACTAACCCGGTTAACTATAAAGGGTCAGCAGGTGGATTTCTGGCAGAAATTGATCGCATGAATTTAGAAGTGCGCGAGTATTTAATGTTGCATCCCAGCGAAGCCCAGGAAGAACTCTTGCCTACGGGGACGCGCTAACAGGTTAAGACAACGAACTACAACGCGCGCAGATTGACGTGGCCGAAGAACCACAGTAAAAGGCCACAGGCGAGCCGTCGAAGGAACATTCAGCTTTTAACTCTTCCCGACTGATTGGAGAAACAACAAAGTGATTGTCGGACTGCCAAAAGAGATCAAAGACAACGAGTATCGCGTTGGCCTGACGCCTGCGGGCGTGCGTGCGCTGACGGATGCCGGGCACAAAGTTGTGGTAGAGCGCAGCGCGGGCGAAGGCTCAGGATTCGAGGATGCGCTGTACGAGCGGGCGGGCGCGACCATGCTGGATTCGCCCGATGAGGTATGGGCTGAAGGCGAGATGGTCGTCAAAGTGAAAGAGCCGATTGCGCCCGAATACCCGCGCATGCGCGAGGGCCAGTTGCTTTTCACTTACCTGCATCTCGCGCCTGACCCGAAGCAGACCGAGGCGCTGCTCAAGAACAAGGTGACGGGCATCGCCTACGAAACCATCACGGACAGGAAAGGTACGCTGCCGCTTCTGACGCCGATGTCCGAAGTCGCCGGGCGCATGGCTATTCAGGTCGGCGCAACCTATCTTGAGAAGATGAACGGCGGGCGCGGCATTCTGCTGGGCGGCGTGCCGGGCGTGCCTGCGGCGCACGTCGTCATCATCGGCGGCGGTGTCGTCGGCACGAATGCAGCGAAGATTGCCGTCGGCATGGGCGCTAAAGTCACCATCATTGACAACAACCTCGACCGCCTGCGCGAACTCGACGACATCTTCCTCTCTAAAGTTTCCACGCTCGCATCCAGCGCCTACATGATTCACGATGCAATCTCGCAGGCTGACCTGATCGTCGGCGCGGTCTTAGTTCCAGGCGCGGCTGCGCCCAAGCTCGTGACGAAGAGCATGCTCAAGGATGTCCCGAACGGCGCTGTCATTGTTGATGTCGCGGTGGATCAGGGTGGATGTATCGAGACGACGCATCCGACAACGCACTCGAACCCGACTTATTATGTCGAAGGCGTGCTGCACTACTGCGTGGCGAACATGCCCGGCGCAGTGCCGCGCACCTCGACCTTCGCTCTGACCAATGCCACCTTGCCCTATGCTCTGAAACTTGCGAACAAAGGTTTCATAGACGCCATCGCCAGCGATCCGGGATTAAAGGAGGGCGTCAACACCTACGCAGGCCACCTGACCTACGAAGCAGTCGCCCTCGCGCAGGGAATCCCCTACACCCCGCTTGACGAAATGCTTGGTACTACAACGGCGAAAAGGACAGCGTAAGAGCAAGGCAAAAGTAAAAAGGTAAAAGGCAAAAGGAAGGGGAAGCCACTTTAATAAAAATGGTTTCCGCCTTCCTTTTTACTTTTACCTTATTACCTTGTCTTACGCTGCTTTCAAAAGCAATCGGGCCAGACAACCCGTGAGTTCATCAGGGCGCACGGGCTTGGCCAGATAGACATCGGGCCGGTCGTTGGTCTCATGCGCGGCCTCTGCGCGTTCAAAGCCGCTGAGGAGGACGACAGGCAGATGCGAGAGTTTGGGGTGATGCCGGAGAAAGCGGCACAGCTCATAGCCGCTCAAATGCGGCATGATGGCATCTGTGACGACGGCATCTATGGCGGAAGTGAGCGCGGCCTTCATCGCTTCAAGACCGTCCGAGGCGACGATGACGCAGTAGCCCGCGCGCTGCAAGATAACTTCGAGGTAGCGGCGAATGGAGCGGTCGTCCTCCACAATCAGGATTGTCCCGCGTGTGGGGTGCGAGATAGAAACGGGGAGAGTAACCGGCGTGCCGTTTAGGGTGGCGATTTCTTCCAATGTGTTCATCTAGGCTGGTCTGACCTCACTGTTCCGGCAGGTTTCCTGCGAGGTGCCGCACGGATTTCCCGGCAAGCCGCGTGCCTTTTTGCCGCGAAGGCTCATGGATGATCTGACGCGAACGATTACTTCGCCCCCTCTGGCTGGATAAGCTATGGCCTTTGAAGAGGATATGAAACTCGATTGATTATGGGAGAGTGTCTGGGGCGACTGAAGACGGCGACTTGCGCCAGCCTTTAGCAAGTTAACTTGTTTCAAGCTGACCTGTCAACATCAATCATTTTGAGAGCGCGTTAAGTCAAAATGGCGTCCCAACGCGTTTTGCCTAACGGAAGGTTTTAGCAGTTCCCATTGGGCAAAAGTCACCCGTTAGGTAAAGCAATAGAGCGGCGAGGCTGCATCACGCGGTCGTTCGCGCTTAGGGTGAACAGGCGATACCAGACACACCAACATCCTCGATCCGACCACAGGCCGAGGCGTAGGAGACATTGGTGGCATATACCATGGGGCTGCGCGCCGTATAGACGTAATTATTGTTCTGGTAATACGAGTTGGACGGACTCGTAGAGGTGACGGTCGCCTGCACGGCAAACGCGCGAAAGTCACTGTGCACATATGACCATGCTGTTTCGCACGTCGGAGACCACCACAGTTGAACACCGCCAATATAGTCCGAGGAAAAAGCATCGTATATATCGGTCTCGCTCACGACGTATGCCCCCGTCGTGCAACCAGTGGTGATTGGATTCAACCCATTACATCCACTTCCAGAGCATGTCGCCGCAGCCACCTTCAGACTTGATAAAGGAGTGGCAACAAGAACTAAACAGAGTGTCATGAGGATTAGAAATTTACGCATGTGGACTCCTTTCTGAAGTCGGATGAGATGAGGTTAAGAGAGGATTAAGAAAGATGAGATTCTTGTCTTAATCTGGCAACGGAGGAACGCAGGCAATCTATTCCTCTCAATGAGATTAGTCAAGGAATTGTTGGGCAGACTTCCATTCTGTTGGGCAAAAGCCTTCCGTTAGGCAAAGCCTCCCAACGCGGCTTTGCCCGACCATTTACTTTCGGCGGGCGGGCAGCTTGGTGGGTAAGTCAAGATCGTCATCAGCTAAAACATCTATACTCACGCCAGCCGCCCGTGCGTATTGCAAAAGAATCATTAGCGGCGGCTCGTTTTTGCCTAACTCATAATCTGAAATTCTCTTAAACTCAATCATCTCTTCGACACCCAAATGCCTGTGCATCTCACTCTGGGATAAACCAAGCGCAAGCCGAATCTGGCGCAGTTTCTCGGCAAGACGCTCAGGCTTCGGACGTGCGCTGCCCATCAGGAATTTCCTCCTGACAGAGCCTCACCCGCACAATACAGCTTGCGCCTACCCGTTGTTATGGGTAAGATACGTTCGCTCAAATGATTCGCCGTGAGAGTCCTTTGCTCAACGGCGATGCTCATTTACTCCCTTGAGGTTTTGAGGCGTCGCATAAGCCGTCGCTGATTTTTCAAACAGAGCCGCGTGGAATATATCACGCTTTTCCTTACACCCGATGTTCTCACTTCTCTAACAATTCGCCATCAGGGGTGCGTTTCAGGTGGACGCCCCCTGTGGTCGCACGCCTGCTATCTGTGGACACAGGCTGTGCGCCGCAAGGCCGTCGTTTTCCAGTCGCACGCCCGTGCGAGACGGCGGCCTTGCTTCTGGCTTCTATGCTACCTGAAACCATGTCCGGCTGCTAACTCAACAAAGCAGGGTGATTTTGTTATACTGGCGTTTTCGCTCAATAGCCCCCGAAACGGCTGTTGCAGACAATGCTGACCGGAACTGTTTTTGCGAGTTGTCCGGCGGCGCGCTTTCAGAGAAGTAGAATAGAGGTTCAGGATTTTTCATGTACGAGTTTGCCGTCGCCCCAGCCGTAACACAGATTAGACGCAGAGGCGTGGAGATAACGGAAGTTGCTCCCGCGAGCCTTGCCGCCGACTGGGAACTGGAAGCAGGCGACCGCATCATCAAAGTCAACGGGCGCGTGGTGCGTGACTATCTGGACTTTCGTTTCCAGACGGGCGGTGAAACGGAACTCGTCCTCGAAGTTCGTAAAAAGAGCGGCGAAGAGTGGGAATTGGATGTCGAGCGCGACGAAGGCGAAGATTTCGGTCTCGGCTTCGAGCAGATCGTTCCGCGCCAGTGCGCCAACGAATGCATCTTCTGTTTCTGCAAAGGCAATCCCGAAACTGCGCGCCCCTCGCTCTTTATCCGCGACGAGGACATCCGCCTCTCTTTTCTCTACGGCAACTACACGACGCTCACCTCCATCACCGAAGATGAAATGAGCCGCATCGTCGAGCAGCGTCTCTCGCCACAATACGTCTCGGTTCATGCGACCGATCTGGATGTCCGCGCTCACCTGCTCGGCATAGACAGCAAGCGTGCGGACATTTCCGTGAAGATGCAGCGAATGCTCGATGCTGGCATTGAGATTCACGCGCAGGTTGTGCTGTGTCCTGAAATCAACGATGGCGAAATTTTAGAGCGCACCATTCGTGACCTCGCCGCGCTTCACCCGCGCGTCAAAAGCGTAGCAATTGTTCCGTTGGGCTTGACGCGCTACAACACTGACGAGCGGCTCACGTCCGTCACGCCGGAGTTCTGCCGCCGCACGATTAGCCAGATCATTCCGCTGCAACGCGAGTTTCGGAAAACTCTTGCGACGACCTTCGCCTTTCTCGGCGATGAGATTTATCTGCGCGCCGGTCACAGCATCCCTACACGCCAGCACTACGGCGACTATCCTCAGATTGAAGACGGCATTGGGATGGTTCGTTCTTTCGATAATGATTTTCAAAAGCTCCTGCGCAGGCTCGAACGCAACCCGCCGAAAAATCCAGCGCGCCTTCACGGAACGGTGATGACAGGAACGCTCTTCGCCCCCGTGTTGAAGAGCATGATTGACCAGTTGAACGCGCACTTCGGCACACGCCTGCATGTGGTGGGAGTCGAGAATCGTTACTTCGGCGGTGATGTTTCTGTCGCCGGGCTTCTCACCGCCGAATGCTACATGGCAGCACGCGTGTCTGTGCAAGGCAAGTTCGTCATCGTTCCCGCATCATCGCTCAAGAGCGGCGAAGCCGTGATGCTCGACGGCACGACGCTGGAGAACTTCGAGCGGCAAATCAATCTCCCTGTCCACGCGCTGGACTTTGCATCATTCACTCAAGCAGTGGTCAGTGGTCAGTGGTCGGTGGTCAGTTAAATGCAAAAGCGCGATGTCACTCATCGTCCGTTTTTACTGACCACTGACCACCGACCGCTTTTATTTTATGTCTGTAGGCAAGAAAATCCTTGATGTCGGCTGCGGGAGCAACAAGTATCCGGGCGCTATCGGCATAGACTATAACCCCCGCACGGACGCCGATGTAATTCATGACCTCGGCGTCGTGCCGTATCCTTTCGCTGATAACGAATTCGATGAAGTCATCAGCCGTCATGTCATCGAGCATGTGCCGGATGTGATGGCCTTCGTTTCCGAGTTGCATCGCATCACTAAACCCGGCGGGCGAATCAAAATCGTGACGCCTCACTACACCAATCCCGATTGGGCGACCGACCCGACCCACCGCAATCACTTCAACAGCTACACGTTCAACTGCTTCATGCAGGATCGCAGGCTCTTTCCCTTCTACACGGATGTCGAGTTGAAACCGATTCGCATCTACGTCTCACTGGCGAATTTGTGGCGGGCCATAGGATTCGAGTTCATCACCAATCTGGATCAGCGCTCGCCCTCCTTTAGATTCACGCGCAAGTTCTGGGAGTTTTATCTCTCCTATATTTTTCGCGGCAAGGAACTGCACTTTGAGTTCGAGGTCGTGAAGAAAACCTCCGACAAATAGCCATCATTCCACAAAGTACCGTTTCTCCAAGCGCATTTGGGCCTCCCGACGATGCCTTTGAAGGGGGCAAAAGTTCGCACGCAACTCCATAAAATTGGACGAGTGATTTGAATTTTCGGATTTCAAACGGTATTCGGGCAGCTAAGTCTAATAAAAAGTTAGGGTCAGGGGCTTTACCGACTCTGGAATGGCTTTTGCTGGCTGGTGCTTGCAAGGTGATACCAGGTATGTCTTTTTCAATAGAACTCGTCCTGCGGACGCGAACTAATTTTGCAGAAAATGCACACCTCACAATCTTCAAATCACAGCAATCACAAATCTCTGGCGCTGTGGTTTGTCGTTCAATCTAGGGAATGCCAGAAGGAGAATAATATGTTCAAACAGATGATGAGAGTTACCGGCGTAGTTCTCCTATTTGCCTTAATGGGAGCTGTAAACCTGAACTTCGGTCAGGCTTCAGACGGTACCATTAGCGGAACCGTAACTGACCAGGCAGGCGCTGTTGTGGCAGGCGCGACCGTTGAAGTTACGAATCAAGCAACAGGCGAGAAGCGTAGCGCTACGACAAACGATAGCGGTATCTATACTGTTCCCAATCTATCCGTCGGTGTGTATAACGTGACGGCGAACGGGACCGGGTTTGCCGCCAGCACGGTTCAGGGCGTGAAGGTCTCCGTGTCGTTCAACACCACACAGGATTTGGTATTGAATCCACAGGGCGCGTCTGAGTCCGTCGTGATCTCGACCGGCGACGCGCAGACACAGATCAACACCACTGACCAGCAGCTTTCGACGCTGCTGGATAACAAAAAAATTATCGACCTGCCCTTGCTGAACCGCGATCCGAACGCCCTCGTTCTGCTCGCTCCCGGCACGGTGCAAACGCAGAGCGGCCTCGGCGGTTTCTCCGTCAACGGCCAGCGCGAGCGCAACAATAACTTTTTAGTTGATGGCACAGATAACAACGACACCGACGTTCCCGGCATCCCCGGCGGTCTGGCGACCCCGAACATTGATGCGACCCAGGAATTTCGCGTGATCACCGGCAACTTCAACGCCGAGTTCGGTCGTAACTCGGGCGCCATCATCACGACGGCGACCAAAAACGGGACCAACGAGTTTCACGGCGGCGCGTACATCTACTATCGCTCCGACGCTTTCTCGGCGCGTAACTTCTTCGACATTACGGGTGAGGCGAATCCGCTCCAGCGCAAGCAATACGGAGCTTCTCTCGGCGGCCCGATCATCAAAGAAAAAGCCTTCTTCTTTTTCAACTATGAAGGTGACCGCTTCACGCGTGGCACTGAGCAGATTCGCACTGTGCCGACTGCCAACGCCCGCTTAGGTATCTTCACCTTCAACAACAACGGAGTGCCGACCACCATTGACGCCCGCACCGCTGGCATTAACAACGCCTTCGGTCTGCCGGTCAATCCGGCATCCACGGCATTGCTGAACGCCGTCTTCCCGCTCCCGAATAGACCGGGCATAGGAGCGTTGCCGGGTGTCTTCGAGGAGTTCCGCTTCTCGGATACCTTCCGGGATACGCAGGATCAGTACAACGCGCGCGTTGACTGGAATCTCTCCCAGAAGCACACGCTGACGGGAAGTCTCAATGCCAACCAAGGCGATTTCATCTTCGGCGCTAACACTTTCCCCGGAACGAACGATCAACTTGTCACTCCGCAGAAAGGCTACCACGCAACGCTGAGCCTGACATCGAATGTCAACTCCAATATGGTTAACGTGGCACAGATCGGCTATAACCGCGCGGAAGCAACCTTCGGCGGCCCCGGCGATCTGGGAATCGGCACGAGCCTCGGCACTTCGGTCGCCAACTTCTTGAATGCTTCGGGTGCTGATCCGACCGGCCCGATTGGTGGAACCAATGGTGGGCTGGTCAATCTTGCCATCACTGGCCCTTCCGGTGCCACGGGCTTCTTCGATACGCAGTTCCGTTTCTCCGGCACTACATCCATCAGCGACCAGTTGACCTACGTTCGTGGTAACCACACTTTCAAGGGCGGCTTCGAGGCTCGCTTCATCTACTCGAACGGCGCTAATAACTTTGGCCGCTCGGAGACGATCAACTTCAACGTGCCGACCGATTTCGGTTTCCCGGTCCTGCAAAACAACGCGGGCACGGATTTCCTTTCGTTGGCTGGCAACTTAGGAACGATTCAAAACTTCTCGTCCTTCCTCTACGGCTTGGTCTCGCAGCAATTGCAGTCGCAGTTCTTCGATAAGAACGGCAACCGCACGGATCAGGACTATCGTGGCTTCCGCACACGCGAGCTTAACCTCTTCTATCAGGATACATGGAGAATCAAGCCCAACCTGACGCTCAATTACGGTCTGCGTTACGAAGTTAACGCTGTGCCGTATGAAGTCAACGGCCAACTCTCGACGCTGGTTAATCAGGACCCGAGCGGATTCCGCCCGGTGGGCGGCTTCACCTTCCAACTCGTCGGCCAGAATTCCGGCAATTCGAATCAGGGTCTCTACGAGAGCGACTACAACAACTTTGGCCCGCGCTTCGGCTTCAACTACAGCCCGGCCTTCGATAGTGGTTTCATCTCGAAGATAACGGGTGGTCCCGGAAAGATGTCAATTCGCGGCGGCTACGGAGTTTTCTATGACCGCGTTTTCGGAAACCTGTTCAGCAACGCGCGTGGCAACCCGCCGTTCCAGCAGGATTTCGCCAACTTCCCGATTCAAGATGCCGTCTTCTTAGACGATATCTTTATCGGCAACGTCCCACGTCCGGGAACCTTGACTGCCAGCCCTACCGTAACGCCAGATGCGGGTATTTTCCCCACCATCTTCGCGCTACCGGGCAACAACCAGTTCCAGTCCAAGTTCGCGACTCCGAACACGCAGGCTTGGAACTTCGGCTTCCAGCGCGAGTTGGGCAATGCGTTTCTGCTTGAGGCCGATTACGTCGGCAACAAGGGAACCAATCTGCTGCGCGTCATTGACGGACAGCTAACGAGCGTGCCGCGCGTCAACGCCATTCTTCACACGAACACGACGATTAGCCCGACGAGCACGTTTACCAACTACCTGAACGGAACGCTCAATCAGGACTTCTTCCAAGTTGGACTCAATCTCTCAGTGGGTAACTCAACCTACCACGCGATGCAATTAAGAATGACGAAGACCCTGAGCAACAATCGCTTCGGTCTGGGTCAGATTCAGGGTGCTTATACGTGGAGTCACTCGATTGACGATTCCACCGACCCGCTGGTCGCGCAAACTGGTGAGCGCAGCTTCCCGCGCGATTCGTCGGGATTCGCGGGCGGTTTCTCCAGACCTGAGAGAGGCAACTCTGGCTTTGACACGCGTCATCGCTTTGTCCTCAACTTCATTTATGAACTGCCGTTCAAGTTTGGGAACAAGGCGCTCAACGCCGTACTTGGCGACTGGTCAATGTCCGGCATCTATCAGGTGCAGTCCGGCAATCCGTACAGCATCTTCGGTGGTACTGACAGTGCTGGTACGGGGCTTGGACAGCGTGCCGATTTCGCCAATCCAGGTGCTCCGGTGGGCACTTACACTCGCCTGGCGGCGACGGCTGGACTCGACCCGCGTACGCAGACCGGCCCGACCAGAGACCTCTTCCGGAATCCATGTTCGGGAACGGTCAATGCTTCGGGGAGCACCTGCACCAATCAGCTAATTGGGCGTCAGGGCACTGTGCCACGCAGCGCTTTCGTCGGCCCGGCCTTCAGCAAGGCGGACTTCTCTCTGATTAAGCGGATTCCGATTGCTGAGCGTTATAAGTTCACGATTCGCGCGGACTTCTTCAATATCTTCAACCGCGTGAATCTCGGCCAGCCGGTATTCACCATCAACAGCAGCAACTTTGGGCAATCTACCACTGCGTTTGATCCACGCATCATTCAATTTGTCGGTCGCTTCGATTTCTAGAGCGGCTGATTAAACCTGGCTGGAGCTTTCTGGGCGTTGTCTCTTCGGAGGTAACGCCCAATTTTTATCTCTCTTTTTGGCCCACCGAGCCAGAGGTGGCAAATTGACTTGACAGCCAGCGCAAAATCATTAAACTGCGCTAGTCCTATCCGGGGATACGATCTGAAGTCCTAATGGCGAGACACAGACATTGCTCCCTCGCCGAATTTCATTCCGTACAATTGAAAGATAATGATTAAGTTTAGACAAAGCATCGGCAGAGCAGTCGTCCTCTGTGTCGGATTACTACTTTTCTTCAGCGCGTCGCAAGCGTTTGCCTCGGCTACGACTCCCGATCTAACAGACAGTGTTTGGAAGTGGGAAGAGGAGGAAACATCTTTTGTCCTGACCTTCACACAGGTGAAGCCGGAAACGAACGGTGTGAGGGCAATTCTCAAAGGCTGGGGAAACGATCCGCTGGAGCTTCGCGGCGAATACGCAGAGAGCGCACATGAGCCGCGCCTGCATCTGACCGGAAGCTATGAAGGCGACACGATAGTTTTTGATCTCGAATTCAATCCGGGCGATCACGAGCAGCAACCATTTCTCTCCGGTGAGTTCTCCGTCGGCTCAAAAGTTTTTCCCGTCTCCGCCGGATGCGACAGGCAATGCCCGGATGTCGCCTCAAAGTCGAGCGCCGAATCAGATACTACCACCACCGCCAGCACAGGAATCGAGTTAGTCGGGGAATGGCAAGACGAATCCGAAGCAATCGGGTTTAAGGAATACTGGTCCGTCAAATCAATCAACGGGCAATGGCAAATCTCCGGCAGGTTCGTCAAGGGGAAAGAGGTTGTCGGCAGTTTCCACGCGGAAGAGGCAAGCTTCGATCCTAAAAAGGGCGTGCTCTCTTTTCGACAGGTCTTCGATCAAAAGCCTGACGATGCGTGGGTCGAGTCCAATGACATCGAAGTAACCGCCCAGAGCGACACTCTCAAATTTAAGGTCAGAGGCGTAGACGCGACGCTGACGCGAACACCCGGCAGTAAGTAGTAAGGATGTAGGATTTTCCTACCCGAAGCCTCAAGCCTTCAAGCTAAAATTCAAGATTTACGCCAGTTCCTCCCCTGGTGTTTCCAATCTATTTTAGAGCCGCCTTCACCCCATCAAGCTCAAGCTCAGAATTTCCTAACAAAAGCCTGCTTCGGGCTGTTCAACCCCCTGCCTGTCGGGTGTTCCGGCTTCAAACAGACTAATTGCAAATTCAAAGATTCGTAGAATTATCCGAAATCATAGGACAATCGGGCTAAGGGTTTTCCCCGCTATTTTGCTAAGTTTACGGATAACACGGTTTGTGGATGGCCCCTACGGCGGCACAATTATTGCAATTCCGTGATAAGCCAATGCACTACGGCCTTTTGAAGATCACCCGCCTAAGACTTAACAGGGACTTCTGCCAAAGGACTAGCTCAGATTTAGAGACCTATTAGCAGAAGGCCACAGCGATAAATCACTTTTCTGAGGAGCCACTATGAAAAAAGTTTTGATAGGAATGCTAACGCTCTGCTTTTTTGCAGTCGCAGCGTTTGCACAATCCTCCGCCGGACGACTCGGCGGCACAGTGTCAGGCCCTGATGGATCTATTCCAGGGGCAACAATCGTCGTTACCGATAATCAAACGAAAAAGGAAAGAACAATTACGGCCAGCGATGAAGGTTCTTTCAGCGTTCCCCAGCTTGAACCCGGCGAGTATACCGTTACGATTACCGCCACAGGATTCAAGTCCTTCACGGCCACCGACGTTAAAATCGATACCAACCGAGAGTACACACTGAACCCAACGCTTGAAGTTGGTGGAGTCAGTGAAAATGTTACCGTCGTTGCCGGAGCCGACGTTGTTAACTCATCCAACGGTGAGTTAAGCACCTCGGTCAGTCCGAAGCAGATTCAGGAACTGCCGCTTGACGGTCGTAGCCCCTTGAGCCTGATTCCTTTGCAGGCTGGCTCGGCCAAAGCGACCCCAGGGTCCGTGACCAGCATCAACGGTCAGCGCACATCCTTCACCAACCTGACGCGCGATGGAATCAACGTTAACGATAACTTCATTCGCGCCAACGCGACCGACTTCTCGCCGGAGAGAGCGTCGAGCGATGACACCGGTGAGTTCACGATTACGACGCAGAACGCGGGCGCAGAATCAGGATACGGCGCTGCTCAGGTTCAACTCGTTACCCCGCGTGGCACCACCGATTATCACGGTGCCCTCTACGAGTACAATCGCAACTCGCGATTTGCCGCCAACACTTTCCCCAACAACGCATCGAGACTCCCTCGTTCGTTTCTGAACCGCAATCAGTTCGGCGGTAAAGTCAGCGGCCCGATCCCCTTCACGGCCAAGAAGCTTTTCTTCTTCTTCGACTATGAAAGACAGTACCTTCGTCAGGCTAACACCTACAACACCGTAGTCCTGGGACCGCTGGCACGCACCGGCGTTTTCAGATACACGGATACGGGTGGTGTCTCACGCTCTGTCAACCTCTTCACGCTGACGCCAGCCGCTGGTGCGGCAGGCGGGCCAGCTGCTCCGACAGGAATCAGTCCGGTTATTCAGAGCCGTATCCTGGCGGGTATGCCCCTTCCTAACGGGACAACCGGGCTTAACACGGCAAACCACACAATCAGTCAAGGGTTCAACGACGACTATACCTACTACACCGGGCGAATTGATTTCGACATCAATGATCGTAATACGGTCAACGCCGTGTACACCTACAAGAGGGAAGACCTCCAGCGTCCCGATGTGACGAGAGATAGCTTTACTTTCGTCCCGCCGGTCACGCAGCCGGGAATCAACAAGTTCGTGGCGATGTCATGGGTCTCCACGTTATCCAGCAATCTCAGCAATGAGGTGCGTGGCGGCTTCAGCTTCCCCGAAGCGACCTTTAACCGAATCACCCCGATCCCGTCATTCTTCCTGACCTCCGCGCTGGTCAATATACCTGACACGACGTTTCTGAATCAGGGACGTGTCCAGCACAACTACAACATTCAGGACAATGCGACGTTGACGATGGGGAATCACTCGTTCCGCTTCGGTGGACTGGCGCAGATCTTCAGGGTCAAGCCTTTCAACGATGCCGGAATCACTCCACAGTTCGGTCTCGCCGTTAGCACTAACTCGCCGCAGTTGACGGCAGCCAGTTTCGCTGGCGTCGGCCCGATCAGTGCGACCAGCTTAGCTACGGCTAATAGCCTGTATGCGCTCCTCGGCGGCATCATCGGCAGCGGTCAGCAAACTTTTAATCCTTCAAGCGCGTCCGGCCCGTTCGCCGCGCAGACCTTACAGCAGCTCTACGCTTTTGAAAACTACGCCCTGTACTTCAACGACCAGTGGCGCCTTAGACCGCAGTTCACGCTCAACCTCGGTCTTCGCTACGAGATCAACACCGCTCTGAAGTTGCAGAACGGTATTGCTGTGGAGCCGGTCATTCCTGAAGGGGCCGATCCCATTCAGGCGATTCTCGACCCCAACGGCAGCTACCAAGCGGTCGGCGGCAATTCCGGCGGCAACGGACGCTTCTACAAAGATGACAAGAACAACTTCGGGCCTGTCATCAGCTTCGCCTATTCGCCGGATTTCAAAAACAATTTCCTGGGCAGCATCTTCCCCGGTGGCGGACGAACCGTGCTGCGTGGCGGTTTCAGAATCAGTTTCGTGCCGGATCAGTTTTTGACATCTGCGCGTAACGCTAATGCCGGTAACGTGGGACTAGGGTCTACGGCGCTGGCGGCGGTGGTCAATGGTTCGTCTCAGTTGAATTTGCGTGCTGACCAACCTGCGACAATTCCAACTGTTCCTGTTCCCACAGTACCGACCTTCCCGAGGCCGTTTACCGTCAACAACGGTGCGGCATTCAGCAACTTCGGCACAGTCTTCGGGGTTGACCCCGATCTGCAAAGCGGAAGAACACAGGAATATAGCTTCGGCATCCAGCGGGAAATCGGCTTCCAGAGCGTACTCGAAGTTCGCTACGTCGGCAGCTATAGCAATAACCTGATTCGCGCCGCCGACTTCAACCAGGTTGACATCGTCAACAACGGTTTTCTGGCAGACTTCAGAAGAGCGCAGGCCAACTTCGCTCTGACGGGTAATGCCTTCTGTGTGTCGGCAGGTTGCCAACCGCTGACCGTTTTCGGTACTGCGGCTACATCACCGTTGCGAGTCGCACCCGCCGCTGGCGGACTTGCCTTAGCAACCTTCAATGCCGCCTTGCAGGCTGGTACTCCCGGCCAATTGACGCTGAACTTCCTTAACGGAAATCAGGACTTCAATGCCAATCGGCCTGTTGGATCGCAGCAGTTCCCGATTATTCCGAACAACAGCACCGGCGTTGCCGACCTTCTCTATAACGGAGCCAGATACAACTACAACTCGCTCCAGATTGAGATTCGTCGTCGCTTCGCGCAAGGGTTCGCCTTCCAGGCCAACTACACCTTCGCGAAAAACCTGACCGATGCGATTGGTACTTCTCAGGCGCTGGTTGACACGTTCCTCGACAACTTCCGCCCGGAGCTTGAGTATTCGCGCTCCGATTTCGACCAGACCCATACCTTCAACTTCAACGGGATTTACGAATTGCCGTTCGGCAAAGGCAAGCGTTTCCTGAACGAAGGCGGTCTCCTTAACAAGGTGATCGGCGGATTCCAGCTCTCGACGATTGTCCGCTTTGGCAGTGGTCGTCCGACCAGCATCATTGATCCGCGCGGGACATTCAACCGCACGGCTCGTTCCGCCCGTCAAACGGCCAACTCATCGCTGACCAAAGATCAGATCAAGGACCTGTTCGGCAGGTTCGTGTATCACGGGCCTTTGGCTGATGTGCTGTTCTACATCAACCCGTCAGTGCTGAACATCACCCAGACCAGAAATGCTGATGGCAGCGTGAGCACCACCAGCCTTGCCACAAACGGTCCGGGTGTTACGCCCTTCGCCAACCAGGTCTTCTTCAACGTTCCGGCTGGAGAGGTCGGACAACTGGAAAGGGGATTCATTAACGGCCCCAAACAGTTCTCGATGGATCTGGCACTCAGCAAGAGGATTAACATCTCGGAGAGAATGGGAATTCAACTCCGCTTTGAAGCCTTCAACGTGCTGAATCACAACAACTACCTGATTGGGCAGTTGCTTGATATTAACAGTGGCTCCTTCGGCCAGCTCACCGATGGTCTTTCCGAGCAGGCACAAGGATTAGACTCACCGCGTCGCTTGCAGTTTGCATTCCGGTTTGAGTTCTAAATCTGCACGGACCTCTTAAGGTCTGATTACGGGGCGTTGTCTTTTCGGAGACAACGCCCTTTTTTATCCAGGCATTAGAGCGAGTTTGAATTGGATGTACGGCAGGCTGACCGCCTGCCGTACACTGATTCGCAAACTGCTCTAGTCTCCGAATGATTGTCAGTTTTGTTGAGACTAAAATAGTCAGCCCCGGCAGCGGCGAAAGAATCTTTCACTGCTACCGGGGCTGAGAACGTCGCCCCTCTTACGTCTAACTGACGTTAAAAGAAGGTGGCTATCTATTGTTCTTTAAATGCCTCGACGTTGAACGAGTCAGGTGGAATCGGTCGGTTGAAACTGTATTGAACCAGATTCAGTTCCCAATCAAACTGGCGGGTACCGCCTTGATTGTCAATTACCAAACGGAACTTGTAGTTATGCGGCAAGGTGAGTCCGCCCTCTTTCTTGAAGTCAGAAAACTCTTCAGTCATTTCATAGCGAGTTGATCGCTGGCGCGAAGAGTTTTCAGTCGGACGCCCCTGCAGGGTGCCAACTGTCTGTCCAATCATAGCGGCGATAACTTGCGTATACTCAGATCGGACGTGCTGGAAAGTAGCGCTGTCAAAGTAGAGCCTGATTTGAAAGTCCGAACCCTTACGAAGACCGTAGCCCAGCACATAAGTCTCCCTGCCATTGATCTTTTTTGTCCCTTCATAATCCAGCTTCGGTTTTCTTTCTGCCATGTTCAGCAGCGCCCAGGTTTGAGTTAAAGACCCGCCAATCAGACCTTCTTTGAAGACATCGTTGTGGCTATACAGGAAATCTCCCAGCACTGTGCGGATGCCTGTTCTGATAAAACCTGTCGTAAAGCTTTTCCCATCAAAGCCCAATCGCTCGTGCGGATAATCGGCTTCTGGAAAGTTCATGCCAATTAAACTCCTGTCTCCTTCGGAAGCCATGACGGCAGTCCCTTCAGCCTTACCTACCCCTTTGGTGACGCGGTAGCTAAATTTAGTGGTCCCGATAGCGATGCGGCTCTTGACCGATGCTCGCGCTTCAGTTGCGCCGATAGATTCAAGGTGCTTGCTCACGACTTCTTCTGCGGTCATCTTCTGCGTGGCCGAGACTGTTAGCGTTAAGCAAGACCACATCAGGACGAGGCTTAGTGACCGGGTGATCGAAAAAAACAGGGTCGGACTGAATCTGCTGTTCGTCATCTTCTCCTCCAGGGTAAATAGGTTCGCGCGTGTGCGTCTTTAAAGACAGGTTGCCGATAATATACAGAAAATCATGTCCCGACTAAAGCGACCAATCTCCTGCGATAAGGCACAACTCGTCTCAACGAGCTATGAATTTGAGAGGTGGCACGTCATGCCGCTATCTGAGGGTGGCTTTTGAAATTTTAAGTAGCAGTTCAGACACCAACGCTCTAACCAGCGAGCCGGGATTTATGTCAGGCAGGAGCTTCAGATGTCTGATTTGAATGAATTGTCTGGCGGCTTCTTCTTTCAGTTGAAGAGGCGACCTCTGTCACATTAAAGGCCGAAGCACTCTATCTGGCGGATATATCCCGGCGCATTGGCTGGAGGAAACTCCCTCGCGCGGGGAGGAGTCCAATCCGCCCTTTGCCAGCTAGAGCCATCCGCATACTCGATACGATTAATGACCGCCCTCTCTTCAAACGGTTTCGGCGCATCACTGCTTAACGTCTTTGCGCTGATGACACTGACAGGAGGAGAGGCGCTGATGCCGACCAATCCCTTTCGCTCATTGGCCTTGACATTAGCGAGGCAAACAAATTGCCGTTGAGTTACATTTTCCGGGTCGGCTTTCTCGCTAACCTGATACTCCCAGTATAAAATCTTGATAGCTTTCGTGCCCGCGTTTTGAACCTTAATTTTATAATTATAGAGTTCAACTGGCCGAATATCCTTGCTCGCAGCGTCGCGCTCAATCTTCCTCAACTCTGCACTTCTCACTAAATCTCCGTAGCGCCTTTCTACAACTTTTTTATCTTCATCGGTCATCGGCGGGCGCGCAGGCGTCGGGGCTGAACCGAAATCAACTTCAGCGTCTAACGGTCTATGCCAACGACTCCACTTGAAATCGAGTATCGTCAGCCCGGAATTATCCTGCGCCGGGCATGGACTGAGGGCTGAAAATAGAAGCAGGGCCAGAATTGAGAAGGCCAGCCGTATCCTCATGATAAACCTCCAAAAACTAATCGCGTGGTGGGGGGAGTAGTGCGCGTCGGGCGAACGGGAGAGACTCGAAACGAGCTATTGGCTCGGCCAGATTGAGCCGTCGCTGAACTCAACCCGGCTGATGAAAACCCTTTGATACTTGGAAGGAGCGCGTTTGAGAACATACTCGCTGAGAAATTTGACCTCGCCGGGAGCAATCTTTTTCTTACTGCGAAATTGATGGCGCTTTAACTCCTGCTTCATGGCTGCATCGCTAAAGAAAACAAAGTCCCAGTCAATCTTCTTGATGGTCTTATTGCCGGAGTTCATGACGAGCATATAAGTCTCACGTCTCGTTTCAACAGTCAGCACCGACTCTGATTTGTTTTCCGCCACCGGAATCTGGAAACCGCGAGGAGTGCCCTGAGGGCGCACCGGAGCAGCATCCACCGCGACGCCTGACATGTTAATGGGACTACCGACCGAGTTGATGGGATTGTCTTTATTATTAACAGGTCGGCCACTTGAGTCGGCCTTGAATCTGGGGTCTTCGCTGGAGACGTTTCGCTGCGTCATGCCCCAGGCGAAATCTTTGACCGTCACATCCGGGCAATTTTGAGGTTGAGTAGAATTTTGCGCTAACCCGGTCGCAGCCATCGAGACAAAGAAAAATAGAGCTAGCGCTTTCATCTTCCTCATCCTCCTATTGTGTACAGAATACCCGGTTGGCTTTCCTACTTATATCACAATAAGCGGCCAAGTGACATAGGAATCCGGCCAGGGCGAGAGCATCAATATTTGCTCCTAAGCTCTGGCTGCCAGCCGTTATCTTCTGTGATAGAATCCGACCATTACTTGAGCCGAGCATTACTCTCAGGGTCTAACTTCCGAAACATATGGCGACGCCACCTCTAGCAGTCAATCAACTCTCGCTGGCTCCGCTGGGAGCAGGCGACCTCATTGATCGCGCCGTGCGTCTTTACCGGCGTCACTTCATGACGCTGATTCGCATCGCCGCGCCGCCCGTCGTCATCTCGGCCATCGGCTCGGTGTTGATGACCATCATCAACCGCTCGCCTGCTGCGCGTTTGTCCGGCGGCGATGTCCTGATGGCCCTGTTCGGGTTTCTGCTCTGGGGAGGAGGCGTGCTGCTCAACGTGATCGTGATGGGCGGGGCGGCGCGCAATCTCATCACGCACCTTTTGTGGAACGAGCCTTTCTCGGCGCGCACGACCTATCGCAATGTCCGCGCACGTTTCTGGGGATTGCTCGGCGCATCACTCATCGTCGCCATCTGGATTTTCATAGCCTCCGTCGTTGCCGTGCTTGTCTGGGCGCTCGTCGTTCAGCTTTTTATCTTCGGCAGATATTCGGGCGCGTATGTTAATACCTGGTTCGCTATGATCTTAGTAATTATCTGGGTTGTGGCGGTGACATTTCTGGCGCTGCTCCTCTTCTTTCTGATGGTGAAGTTTATAGCCTACGTGCCGCAGGTGATGATGATTGAGGGTCGTGGGGTTTTCGATTCGGTTGGCCGCAGCTTCACCCTGGCGCGCGGAAACCTCCGGCGGCTGATGGCGATGTTTCTCTTCCACTCGTTCGCCACCTGGTCGGCGCTGATGATCCTGGTTATTCCACTTGCTGTGTATGGCAAGATGCAAGGCGTCAGTATCTCGCCGACTAATGCCATCTCGTGGCCGATGTGGTATGCCGTCGGCTACAGTGTGATTACGCAGGCGAGCGCCATCCTGCTTGCGCCCGTGTGGATGCTCGGACTCTCGCTCATGTATGTTGACGAGCGCGTGCGGCAGGAGGGCTACGACGTAGAGCTAATCGCCTCGCGTCAGTTGGGAGGAATGCCGAACGCTTACGGCGCAACCTCCGCTCCACAATACGCCACGCCTATGGCTATGCAATCGCCCGCCTACGCGACGGGTCAAGCTCAATCTCACTCGCCCGGCTCTATGCTTGGCCTTCGTTGAAGACGAAACATGAGCCTTCTCTTTCTTTCACTCTCCGCCGATTTCAGTGACAGATGCGCCGCGCCGCGTTCAAGCGAAGGGGTTGTGCGACCGATTAAACGGCAAGGCGTGAGGCGCGCTACGGCGCATTGCGCGTTTGCGCTGCTGCTCGTTCTGCTCAGCGCGGGAGGCGCATTGGCCATGCCGCTTGACGAATACAAAGCGCGCATTAATCAGGCCGTGATCGAACTCGAACAACTATGGGATGAGGAAGATGTTGCCCCCACAGCTCAATATGCAGCGCACGTGAAAGCCGTCTTCAACAAGGTGAGAGAGCTTGTGCCCTCAGATGAAACAATCGAATGGGAAGGCGGGCGAGTCAGGGTCAACAATTCTTGGCTCATCGATGAGTTGAAGAGATATGAGCAGACTCCGGCGGACGATTCGCTTGGGCGCATCACCCAGAGATTGCTCGCGCTGGAGGATCGCCTGAATGAATTGAATGGTCAGAATAAGGTGGTCGCCGCCTCAAAGGACGAGGAGAAGGCGCGGCTGGAATCAATCCTCCGCCGCGCAGAGTATGGCGACAAGCCTCCTGAGAAGAGCATCTGGGAGCGTTTCAAGGAATGGCTGAGCAGTTTATTCTCCAGTAGAACCCAGCTTCAGCCCGGCCAATCAAGCTGGCTCTCGATCATCGCAATGATCATTATCTTCGGGCTGGCGGCGGGCGTCATGGCCTACGCTATCTGGAAATTCCTGCCTTTCTTTGCGCGCAGGAACACGGGACTCAAACTCGGGAAGCCACAGGCGCGCGTCGTGCTGGGCGAGCAACTCGCGCCGGATCAGACCCCGGCAGACCTGCTCAACGAGGCCGAAGCTCTGGCGCGCAAAGGCGAGCTTCGAGCGGCGATTCGCAAAGGTTACATCGCGCTGCTGTGCGAACTGGGCGACCGCCAGGTGCTGACGCTCGCGCAGCACAAAACCAATCACGATTACCTGCGCGCCGTCCGCGAAAAACGCCCCCTGCTCAACGAAATGCAGAAGCTGACCGCGAGCTTCGAGAATCACTGGTACGGCTTCGTGCCCGCGACCCCCAACGACTGGACGACCTTTCGCTTAGGCTATCAGCAGACTTTGAAAACAGCATCGCTATTAAGGGATGGGGGATGAGGGATGAGGGATGAATGAAAGCCATTGAATCAATGATTCGGTGAGCGTTTCACTCAACCCCTTTCATCCCTCATCCCTCCGCCCTCATCCTTGCTTTTATGCGCCAACGTCTCGCCATCATCATCACCATCGCGGTTGTGCTGGTGCTGCTCGTCTTGCTCAACACGGCGTCTTACGTGAGCGAAGCGCGCTTGCCCGATACCGAGTTCAATCCTGATCGCTCGACGTACAATGCGGGCGCGACGGGCACGCGCGCCCTCTATGACCTGCTGGCAGAATCCGGGCGACAGGTGATGCGCTGGCGCAAAGAACCTTATGCGCTGCTCGACGCAGGCGACGCTTCTTCTCCCTCGACGTTTGTCATCATCGGCAAGACGCGTTCTGCCATTGAAGAGGAGGAAGCCCGGAGCATCCTGAAGTGGGTCGAGCGGGGCGGGCGGCTCGTCATCATTGACCGCAGGCCGGACGCGCGCCTGCTGCCCTCTTCTGCCAACTGGAGCGTTTCGACCGGAGCGCAGGAGTTGCCGAGATCAGATGTGAATCCCAATAAGCCCGAAGAGATGACGGTGGGAGTGGCGCTGGTCCGCTCCTGGCAACCGACCGCGCTGACGCGCAACGTCGAATCGGTTTGGCCCTCGCGTTACGCCGGAAAAATTAACATCTCTGAGAACAGTCCTGTTCCGGTGGCGGCTCAGGGAAGTCAGCCGCCTCCCGTCGTCGTCGCCGATGATGATGAATATTATGAGAGCGACGAGCAGCTTCCGTCATCCTCGCCCGAAGAATCCGGCAGAGCGCCTGACTATTCTGCTTACGACAAACAGACGTTGACTTCGCCCGTGCCGTTCGCGCACCTTGAGGATTACAGGGGCGCTCTGCTGGTTGATTATCCTCACGGCGCGGGACGCATCGTCGTCCTGAGTGATCCTTACATAGTCGCTAACGGCGGCATTCGCCTCGCAGACAATCTGCAACTGGCGCTCAACGTCGTCGGCAGCGCAGGCGGCATGATCGCCTTCGATGAGTATCATCAGGATCGCGCAGGCTCGCGCAATCATTTAATCGCTTACTTTGCGGGCACGCCCGTGCTCTGGATGCTCGCGCAGGGCACGCTCGTCGTGCTGGTCTTGCTATGGACGCGCGGAAGACGTTTCGCGCGCCCGCTGCCCGTGCCCTTTGTAGACAGGCGTTCGAGTCTTGAGTTCGTGGATTCAATGGCCGAGTTGCAACAGCGTGCGCGCGCCTACGACCTCGCCATCGAAAATATTTACACCAGACTGCGCCGCGTGCTTGTGCGCTACGCCGGTCTTAGTCACAATAGCCCGCGCTCTGTGATTGCCGCGAGCGTCGCCGCGCGATCATCTGGAAAGCTCGATCCGGCAAAACTCGAACAGCTCATGCACGAGTGCGAAGATGCGATTAACGGCGCTCAGCTTGTTGACGAAAGAAAAGCGCTCGAACTGGTCACGCGCCTGCGCCAGGTGGAACGCGCCCTGGGCTTGCGCCTGCGCTCACGCGAAACCCGTCAGGCCGCGGAAGGCTTGCAACAAAACACGCTCTTGTAAATCATGGGAAGGGAAAAGTGATAGGTGATAGGGGATAGGTGATAAGAAAGAACAGCGTTTTCTCTTATCACCTCTCACCCATCACCTATCACTCATCGAACTCGTGCTTCAATACGTCTCCACCACCGTCGAACACATTCTGACGGAGCTTCGCAAGGTGATCGTCGGGCAGGATTATGCGATTGAGCAAATCCTGGTCGCGCTGTTCGCGGAAGGCCATGCGCTGATCGAAGGCGTTCCGGGCACGGCGAAGACCTTGACCGTCAAGACGCTCTCGCGGATTATCGGCGCAGACTTTGGCCGCATCCAGTTCACGCCCGATTTGATGCCCTCCGACATCACGGGCACGAACGTCTTCAACGTCGCCACCTCTGATTTCACGCTGCGTAAAGGCCCGATCTTCACGGATATGCTGCTGGCCGACGAGATTAATCGCACGCCGCCGAAGACGCAGGCGGCGCTGCTGGAAGCGATGGAAGAAAGGCAGGTGACGATTGACGGCGAATCGCAGTATCTCTCGCCGCTCTTTACGGTGCTCGCCACGGAAAACCCGATTGAGTATGAAGGCACGTACCCGCTGCCGGAAGCGCAGCTTGATCGTTTTCTGCTGAAGATTCTCTTCGATTATCCGTCGCAGGACGCGGAGCTACAGGTCGTCGCCAACTGGGATGCGGGCTTTAATTCGCGTCGTCTCGATCAGGTGGACATTCGCCCGCTCGCAGAGCCTGACGCCGTCATGCGCTGCCGGATGGAGGTCCGCAACGCGCGGGTCGAGCCGGGCGTGCAGCGCTACGTCGTTGACATCGTGCGGCGCACGCGCTCGCACCCGTCCGTTCTCTACGGAGCAAGCCCGCGCGCTTCCGTCGCTCTCCTGCTCTGCTCCAAATCATTGGCCGCCCTGCGCGGACGTGAGTTCACCACGCCCGACGATGTGCGCGACATCGCGCGCCCGGTCTTGCGTCATCGCTTGAGCTTGCGCGCCGAAGCCGAATTGGACGGGGCGACGCCCGATGCCGTCATCAGTGCTATTTTGCAGGCCACCGAAGTGCCCAGATAATGATTCGGGTGCGGGATGCGCGTGGAGCGATTTGTTGCTAAACTACGCGGGCAAGCTTTCGATCAGGCGTCTCCCCGCCATCCCCCTAACAATTAATCTATCAGCAACGGAGTATTTGAAATGGTGAAGTTTAACCCTCGCACACTATGTCAACTATCAGTCGCCTGCCTTCTGGCGTTTTTCTTGCTGGCGACTTCAATCCCCACCACAGCCACACCCGCGCCGCAGAAGATGACGGCTGAAGAAGTCGTCGCCAAGCATCTCGAATCTATCGGCACAGCCGAAGCGCGCGCCGCGACCAAGAGCTACATCATTCTCGGAACTGCCGTCGCCACTTTCCGCGTCGGCAGCACCGGCACGTCAGAGGGCGGCTCTGTGATGGCGTCTCAGGGCGGCAAGAGCCTGATTGCGATTGTTTATGGAAACGTGGAATACCCTTACGAGAAGATGGGCTATGACGGCGGCACGCTGACAGTGGGAGAGATAAAACCCGGCATCCGCTCCACCTTAGGAAAGTTTTTCATGGCGCACGAAATGCCCTTCAAGGAAGGGTTGATGGCAGGAACTTTGTCAGCGGCATGGCCGCTTCTGAACATGGCTAACATGACGGCTAAACTAAAGTATGCCGGGACGAAAAAGATAGAGGGCCGGAAGGTGCATGTTCTTGAATATCGGCCAAAAAATGATACGGGTTTGAAGACTACGCTTTACTTCGACGAGGAAACTTTCAGGCATGTGCGGACAGAATATGAGCAGAGGCTCACTCAGCAGATGCCGAGCGCGCCGGGCGTGACGCAATCGCAAAATGAATCAATCACCAAGCTGATCGAAGAGTACTCTGACTTCAAGACGGAGAAGGGGCTGACGCTGCCGCATACTTACAAAATCCAGTTGTCAATCGAAGCGTTGAACCGGAGAGCTTTGCAGGATTGGGTTTTCACGCTGACGCAGTTCAACTTCAATCGCGACATTGATGCTTCGGAGTTTGACGTGAGAACTTCAGGCAAGAAATCCTGAAGCATCAGCAGACTCTTCCCACGATGCCCTTTGTCTTCACCAAGCTCTTTTACGTACTACTCGCCGCAGGCTTCGTGCCGCTGTCGCTGTCGTGGCAGCGGCCCGTCCTGCGCTATGTCACGCTTGCCTATAACGTAGCGCTGCTGCTCGCAGCCTTCATAGATTCCCGCCTCAGTCGTCTTCCCGCCGGTCTCACCTTAGAGCGTGACTTCGACGGTCGCTTTGCGGTCGGCGCGGAAACGGAAGTGCGCGTGAAGATTTTGAACAACTCGCCGCGCACCATGACGCTCATCTTGAAGGACGAATACCCGCCGGAGATGAAGCTCATCAATCCGCGCGAGGGGCGAATGCGCGTCGAGGCGCATACGACAGCCATGCTCCTCTATACGCTCGTGCCGCCCAGGCGCGGGCGCTTCGAGTTCGGGCAGACGGCTGTACGTTATCTTTCACGGCTGGGCTTGGTCTGGAATCAGACGCGTGCAGGCAAGCCGACGAGCGTCAAAGTTTATCCGAACATGCGGCGGGCGCGTGAAGCCGAGTTGAAAGCTCTGGGCGCGCGTTCGCTCGTCGCCTCGCATCGCAAGACTTCGTGGCGCGGCGAGGGGCGCGAGTTTGAATCCCTGCGCGATTACGTGCGCGGGGATGAACTAAGGCACGTTTCGTGGACGGCGACCGCACGGCGCGGCAAGCTCACGACACGGCAGTATCAGATTGAGCGCGACCAGACGATTTTAATTGCGCTCGACGCCGGACGCCTGATGACGGCGCGCATCGAGAATGAGACGAAGCTCGATCTGGCGGTGCATGCGGCGCTGGCGCTGATGTCTGCGGCGGCGCGCGGCGGCGACAACGCGGGACTCATCGTCTTCGGTCGCCAGATTAAAACCTATCTTCCCCCGAAGCGCGGCGTCGAGCATCTGGACGCGACGCTCGAAGCCCTTCACGCCCTTGAGCCGGAAATGATCGAGCCGTCTTACGCGCGAGCTTTCCAGTTCATCGCTGCCAATACGAAGCGACGCGCGCTCGTCGTCCTGTTGACCGATCTGGTTGACGAAGAAGGCTCGCGCGAGTTGCTCACATCACTCAAGCTCCTGCGCCCGCGCCATCTCCCGCTCGTCGTCACCATCGCAGACCGCGACCTCAAGTCGGTGGTGCGTGATGCGCCCGTGAGCGCGCACGACCTCTTCACACAATCCGTCGCCGAAGAGATTATCCATCAACGCGAAGCTGCGCTGAGACTGGTCGAAGCACAGGGCGGGCTGGCGCTGGACGTGACCGCCGCCGCGCTCACGCCCGCGCTCCTTGAGACTTATTTGCGCGTTAAAGAGCGCGGCTTGCTCTAAACAGTGATAAGTGATGGGTGATAGGTGATAGGAAAGAACGGTTGTTTTCTCTTATTACCCATCACCTATCACCCATCACTGTTTTGCGTTTGTCGAGAGCGCGTTGAAGTAAAAGATTCTCGCGGCGCAGGTCTAGCTGTGTGATGACCTGATTGCCGAGGATTTTGAGAGCCGCGACCTGCTCCAGTGTGAGGTCGCGCGGCTTACGGTCAATGACGCAAAGCGTTCCGACTTTGAAGCCTTCAGGCGAGAGCAGCGGTGAGCCTGCATAAAACCGTATCAGAGGAGCAGCCGTCACCAGCGGGTTTGTTCTGAATCGCTCGTCGTCGAGCGCATCCCGAACGATGAACGGGCCGTCCTGCAAAATCGCGTGCGCGCAGAACGAAACGTCGCGGCTCGTCTCCTTCTCGCTGATACCGACTCTGGATTTGAACCATTGCCGGTTCTCGTCAATCAGTGAGATGAGCGCAATCGGCGTGTTGCAGATGTAGGCGGCCAGTCGCGTCAGATCGTTGAAACTCTCCTCCGGGTCCGTATCGAGAATTTCATACTGGCGCAACGTTTCAAGTCTTGCTCTTTCGTTTTCCGGTACGGGCGCTTTCATAACTCGATCACCTTTCTCTCAAAGACCGCCGCTCGAAATTCTGCTTCCGGCCTTCAGCATCTCGCCCACCAACTCGCGCGCTCCAATTTCTTCGCTCTCCTTTTCATCTTTTCCGCGTCCCGCCAGCAGGAGATAAGCATAGAGCGCCAGCCCGGTGGAGATGCCGACGGCAAACTTGATGACCGGGCTAATCGGCGCGGGTGAGATGAAACCTTCGATGATGCCCGCGACGACTAGCAGCGGCACGCATCCGGCAATCAACCGGATGGCGTCCATGCCGCGTTTCTTCAACGCATCGCCGCGCGAAAGATCGCCCGGCAGCAGTATCGCACTGCCGACAAGAAGCCCCGCGCCACCTGCCAGAAAGATGCAGGAAAGCTCAACGACGCCGTGCCCGATCATGAAGCTGACGAGATCGAAGCCGAACCCGGCTTGATAGGTCAAGGCCAGCACCGCTCCGATGAGCGCCCCGTTGAAAGCCATCGCGTAGAGCGTCCCCAAACCGAGCAGCGCGCCGAGGGCGAAAGCCTGAAACATCACATAGATGTTATTGACCATGATGAAGCTTGAGCCGACCTGACTGAATTCGCTCAAGCGTTCCCACCAATGCACACGCGCATTGATGACGTAACGAAAGACGGGATCAACGCCTGCGAACTCGGAAAACTCAGGATCGCGCCACGTGCCGACGTAAGCCACGAAAGCAAAAATCCAGAAGGTCGCAAACGCCAGCGCCGTGTAGCGCCACGTCCGGCGAAACGTTCTGGGAAAACCTTTCGTGAAGAACTCTTTCAGGCGGCGTCCGCCCTGTGCGTCGGCGCGATAGATGCGGCCATGCGCGCGAATCACAAGGCTGTTAAGATAATTGACCAGGCGCGGGTCGCGCGATTCGGCGCGCGCAATCGCCAAATCCGACGCCGTCCGGCGATAAATCCGCCCCAGCTCTTTCACCTCTTCACGATGAAGACGCTTCAGCGAAGAACCACCGAGCCGCTCCAGCAGATGTTCCAACCGCTGCCAGGCAGTTTTACGTTCCTTGATGAATCGCTCTTGTGGCTGCATGACAGCAAGAATACCGCAATCCCGAAGTTAGAAGCCAGAATGAAAGGCTTAAAGCAGCAACGCCTCGACGCGATGCGCGTGAACCATCTCCTCGCACGGCGACCATGCAAAGACGGTGAAGTGACCATCCTGCGATGCTACCAGCGCGAGCGACCCGCGTTGATCGTGTACGAACTGGGCCGCCGAGAGGTGACGGGTGCCTCCGAGTTGTGTGGGATTGGCGTTGGTGGCGACAGAATCCATGATCGGCTCAGTCAAGACGATCTGCTCGATTTGTGGACTCCCCTTGCGGCGGGCGATCTTCGCGCCGAAGGCGAGCAATTCATATTGATCGTTGATAACGGTTGCGCCGTCAACCGCAGTCAGTCCCGCCATAGCATCTACCGAATCAATGAGCGCCTCGCGCCACAGACGCTTCTTCCTCTCTCCCGGCTCTTGCCGCATGAGTTCGGCGAGTTCGGAGAAGGATGGAGACACAGAGTACAAAATGGGCTGGACGATTGACTCACGCCACTCCTCTGCATGGTTGGGAACGACAAGCAGGAGTCCGCCTCTCCCGTGTGCGCGCATGGAGACGGCCAGTTGAACCAGCACGTTGACGGAATCTCCCCCGGAGGTACTCGCATCAAACCTGAGCAAGGATTTGAGCAGATCAGGACAGTCCGGCAGGCTCGTGCCTTGCTCGTCCACCACTTTGATCTGGTCGCCCTCAAGAACCGCGATGTTGACGTACTTGGCGGACTCCTGACCACGACGATACTTGATGACCAACAGTCCGGGTTGGATGACTTCCAACACGAAAGAGACACCGGGAATGGAGCGTGTAGTTCCCCACACAGACAGTTGCCCCTCGTAGCGCCAGACGCCCAGATGGATGCCGGGACGCTCAACCGCTGGCGCGAGACGCGTCAGGGCTGCGGGGTAAAGCGGGAGACGTTGCTCGAACATGAGCGGCTGCCCGGCCTGTTCCGGTGGAAGCAGGGCAAGCGAGATTTTCGGGGCATAACCTTCCTCGCGGCGGAGGCTGGCCCAGAACGCGGCATCGATAATCTCTTCGATGGTTTGAGTGTCGGGCTGCGTCGCCAATCCATCCTGCCCCTGCTCGCGCGCGGCGGCGAGATGACGCGCAAATTGCGCCTGGATTGTTCCGGCGATCGCTCGCGCAGCCGGGTATGCGGGTTCTGTCATAATAATGCTCTCCGAGATGCTTCTTAATGTAAGATAGTCTTGGAGACAGATGCAAATGGCAGTGATGGAACGGCTCGTCGAATGTGTGCCAAACTTTAGCGAAGGCCGCAAGGTGGAAACAATCGAGCGGCTGGCGCAGGCTATCGAACTGGTCGAGGGCGCGGTCGTGCTGGACATGCACATGGACGCCGACCATAACCGCTCCGTCATCACGTTCGCGGCGGACGCAGCGGTGGTGGTCGAAGCCGCGCTTCGCGTGGTCGGGTTGGCCGCCGAGTTGATTGATCTGCGTCATCACACGGGACAACACCCGCGCGTCGGGGCAACAGACGTGCTGCCGTTTGTTCCCGTGCGCGGCGTCACGATGGAAGATTGTGCCGCGCTGGCGCACACAGCGGGCGAGAGAATCTGGCGCGAGCTTGGAATTCCTGTTTATTTCTACGAGCGTGCTTCAAAGAGAGCGGATCGCGTGAGCCTTGAAGACGTGCGGCGCAGAGGCTTTGAGGAATTACGAGCGCAGATTGAAGACCCAATGATGAATCGCACGCCCGACGTAGGCAGCGCGCGCGTGCATGACAGCGCGGGCGCTATCGTCGTCGGCGCGCGTCCCTTCCTCGTGGCCTACAACGTCAACTTGCAAACAGACGACATCGCGGTTGCCCGAAAAATTGCTCGTGCTGTGCGCGGGCGCGACGGAGGCTTGCGCTACCTGAAGGCTCTCGGCTTCAAGCTCGAATCGCGCGGGCTAGCGCAGGTCTCGATGAATCTGGTGGATTATGAAAAGACGCAGCTTCATCACGCCTTTGAAGCCGTGCGGCGCGAGGCCGAGCGATATGGCGTGAGCGTAGCGGGAAGCGAGATAGTTGGCCTCGTTCCGCAGGCGGCGCTCGATAGGGCGGCGGAATACTTTCTCAAAATCGAAAACTTCGCGCCCGGACTCGTGCTGGAAAATAGAATCGAGGCGGCGTTCGCGGGCAAAGGCGAGCGCGAAACCGTCAAAGATTTCGTGATGGAAGTCGCGAGCGGCAATCCTGTGCCGGGAGGCGGCGCGGTTGCCGCGCACGCTGCCTCGCTCGGCGCAGCGCTGGGCGAGATGATCGCGCACCTGACGGAAGGGCGTGAGAAATTCAAAGACGTGCAACGGGAAGTGCGCGACGTGCTAATGGAACTGACGCCGCTGCGCACGAGATTGGCGCGCGCGGCGACGGAAGATGCGGCGAGCTTTGCGCGCGTCATGGAAGCGCGACGCTTGCCTTCGAGCAATGAAGATGAAAGACGCGAGCGAGCCAACCGTCTCGAAGAGGCTTTGAAGGGCGCGGCGCTCATCCCTTTGGAAGTCGCGGGTGTGGCCGTTCAGGTACTTGAACTCCTTGAAACGCTCTCGGAGATTGGCAACCCGAACGCGCTCTCGGACGCAGCGACAGGCGCGCAACTCATCCTCGCCGCCGCAACGTCAGCGCGCTACAACGTGCTGGTGAACACCACCGACATCGAAGATGAAGAGTTCGCTTTCGAGCATCGCTCACGCGCAAGCGATCTGCTGGAACGCGCTCGTGAGATTACGGCGCGCATCGAAGCGTCTTTGATGGAATCAATCAGTGGCGAGTGAAAAAACATCAGCAAGTGTAGAAACCAAAACGAGCGTGGGTAGGAAAAACGAAACTTTAGAGAGCCGTTGGATGAATGTCGGAGACCACCGTCTTCATTACGTGGCTTCGGTCAATCCTTCAAACAAGCATCTGCCTCCCGTCATCCTTGTTCACGGACTCGGCGTCTCCAGCCGTTACATGATGCCGACAGCCCGAAGGCTCGCTCCTCATCGAACAGTTTATGCGCCTGACCTTCCGGGCTTTGGCCGAAGCAAGAGGCCGAAGCGTGCGCTCAACCTCACGGAGTTGTCCGATGTGCTAATTCGCTGGCTGGAATTGCTCGCGGTTGATCGCACCGTCCTCGTCGCCAACTCAATCGGCTGCCAGATTATTGTTGACCTCGCCCTGCGTTGGCCTGAGATAGTCGAACGGCTCGTGCTTGTTTCGCCGACCGTTGATAGAGAAGCGCGCACGGCCTTTCGTTCATTCCTGCGGCTCTTGCTGGACGTTCCGCGTGAGCGGATGTCACTGGGCTTCATCGCGCTGCTGGATTATCTCAAAGCCGGTTTTGGAAGAACGGCGCTCACGTTTGGCTATGCGATTCAGGATAAGCTTGAGGAGAGATTGCCCCATGTGCGACAACCCACACTCGTCGTGCGCGGGCAACATGACCCGGTTGTCCCGCAAAGCTGGGCTGAAGAATTGAACCGGCGGCTACCCGCAGGCCAATTGGTCGTCATCGAAGGCGCGGCTCATGCCGTCAACCACCACTCGCCCGATAAACTCTCGCGGGTTGTTTTGGGGTTTCTAAAGCGGGAGACAGAAGAAACGCAAATCAGTTGAAGCGGCTGTCCGCCTCTTCATTCTGACTTCTGTCTACTGTCTCCTGCTTTTCATCCTTCCTCTTGATCGGGTCGGCATAGATGCCGGGCACGCTGTCGGAGATGAGGGTTGCGCCGACCATGCGCTCATAAAATTCCGTCGGGCCTGCGCCGCCGATGATGCCGTAAACGTAGCCCATCTCACGCAAGCCCCAGAGACAGGCGAGGAGCAGCGCACGGCCAATCCCGCTTCCGCGCTCCCTTTCGGCAACTCCCGTCGGGCCGAAGAAAGAGCGGCGCGTGCATTCGTAAGCCCCGAAGCCGACAACGCTCCCATCTCGAATCGCAAGATAGACGGACACAGGCTTATTCGCATAGCCCACAGAAATTTCGTCAGCCCAGCCAGCCTCGAAGTGTGCCAGCACAAACTCGCGCACAGGTGTCATCTCATGCGGCTGCGCGCGTCGCACAATCACACCCACCTGTCTCAATTCGGCAAGCATCGGCTCAAGCGGTGCGAGCTGCAATAGATTGACCAGCATGTCGGGCATAATCGTAGGACAGGCATTCCTGCCTGTCATAGCGTGCGCCAGCACGCTGATAGTTTTCGTTAACAGAGTATTCGCGCTCTCCGCGCTCAATGACAGGCAGGAATGCCTGTCCTACATTCGGGAGCCGATTTTGATTATCTCGTCGCGCAGTTTTGAATGGCGTTGAAGCAAGCGCACGTAACGCGATTCGTCCGCGCCTGCTTTGGCGTGAATGATGCGCGCGATGTCCCTTTTCTCATCTTCCGTCCAACGCGCCAGACCGGGAATCAACGCCAGCACGAGCGCCAGTTCTCCAAACGCGCGTTGCTCCGCCTGCTTCCAATCTTCCACCCGAACGCCGAGAGCGCGTGCGACCTCTTTGACGGAAGCACGGCGAATCTTCTCAGCATCGCCTCCAAAGCGACTAGCCATCCGGCGTTGAACGGCGAGGCCGACGTGGCGTATCAGAAAACGATCCCAGCGGCGCTCGTCCGCGTGTGGAATCTCCAAAAGCATGTGCCCTTCGGCGAGCGAGCGCAAGGTCCGGTGGGACGTGCGATACAGGGGTCGCGCCGCGAGCCTTCGTTCTTCGCCCTTCAGAATCTCCGTCGTCAGATCGAGCGTCGGGCGAAAGCCGAGCTTGCGATAAAACCAGAACGCCCCCGAAGCGATTCCCTCTTCGTTTTCGTGGCCGAGCTGGTAAGGGTCTATGGAGAAGACCGTCACGCCCAGCATCTGCCGGAGAACTTTCAGCACGCGCGCGTAAAGCCAGGCGGACTCGCCTTCGCGGAAAGTGTAGTAAAGGTTGAAGCCAATCTCCATGCGCTCGAAGATCGTCAGGGTTTCGACGTAGCAGACCGGCACGCCGTTCTTGAAGATCAAGCCTGCGTGATATGCGCGCAGCGGCAGACGACGTTCGGGCGGCACCCCCATGATAAAAACTTCGACGCCGCGCCCGATGTCTGCTCTAAAGACGCGGGCCGCATCGCCGTGCGTGAAGCCGTAAAGCTCACGGTAACGAACCACGGAAGTCTCGCGCGCCAGATCAAGGATAGCCGTGCCTTGAGAGAGCGATAATTTTTTCAAGGGAATGGGAGGCTTTGCGAATTCGCTTTCAAGCGAAACGTCGCTGCGGCGCAGGAGCGGCTCTCTATGATAGAAGATTTTCCGCACCGGGCGTTTCATCAGCGTGCGCGTTGCGCGCGAATCGTCGAGTTCCCAGCGCACGTAAATTTTCAAAGACTCGTAAAGCTCCGCCTTCTCTTTCTCGGAAAGCGGCAATCGCTCGAAGCGCTCAATCAGCCACTTCAATTCACTCCCGGAGCGCCCCTTCGCCGCGCGCAGCCAGTCAACGTAAGGAACGTTGGCTTCGACGAGCGCGTCTTCCTCGAGCAGCGGCAGGAATCTGGGCCATGTAGCAGCCAGACGATACTCGTCGTCATGCAACTCCCAGTTAATTGAAAGACGGGACGGGTAGCGACGGACGAGCCAGCGCGTTATCTGGTAGCTGAAAGCTTCTTCGATGACTGTCCCGGCAATGCCTGAGACTTCGACAGATTCCAGCGGAGAAAGGTCTGTGCCCGCATCGCTGAGCAAGCGTATACGCTGCGAGAACGTGTTGAGAATCTTTTCCACGCGCCGCAGAACACCCGCGCTCTGCGGGTAAGCGCGCATGAACAGCAGTATTTCGTGAAAGCGTATGAGCGGAGAGGCTTCGCGGAAGCGACGTTTTTCAAGCCCGGCGAGAATTTTCAGCGTGCGGGCGCTCGCACCGCGCTCGTTAAAGCGACGTTTTGATTCGTCGAGGCAGTCAAGAAGTCGGTCGAGTGTGTGGGAAGGCACGCGTCTTCTTTCGGAAGATGGTTTTTGATGGAGCGTATAGCTTCTATGCTAACCGCGAGGGGAAGTCAATAATTTTACGCCTTCCTTTTCATTTCGATGGTCGCGTCGCGGATGTCGCGCGCAGCGCCGCGCATTTGCGGCGGGTCGCTCACATCCGCCTGTTGCTCAAACTGCATGTAGGCCGCGCTGTCCATCGTCGGCACGCCCTGAAGTTTCCGCGCCGCGATGATTCCGCCCCACACGGCGACGAAGCCGACGACGACGCTCAGGACCACATACAGCAGCGCGAGCATGAAGTGTCTCTCCTCGGCGAGCCGCGCCGTTTCATACTCGAAGGTTGAAAAGGTCGTGTATGCGCCGACGAAGCCGACGGCGATGGCGAGCCGCAGGGGTTGGCTAAGCGAGAGGCGTTCCGCCACGAGCGTGAGAAAGAAGCCGATGATAAACGAGCCGGTGATGTTGATGACGAACGTCGCCAGCGGAAACGACCCGGCGAGACGCGCCAGCGCTGTGCCTCCCAGGTAATAACGCAGCATCCCGCCCAGGGCGCTGCCCACCGCGACCGCAAAATATTTCGTCAGGGTTTCCACTCCGTTTGCTCCTTTAAGTTTACCGGCGGAAAAAGTTAAGCACGCGGCCAGATTATTTTTGAAGAAGTGATCCGTTCCATCAAAACTTTCCGCGTTTGTAAATAGGAAGTCATTTTATCCAGATACAGAGGTAAGCCAGATGCCAAACAGCAATCATAGTCCTCAAACGAATCTTAAACTCAGGCTCTCAAATATCAGAAGCATTATTCCTTTCAAGCGCCACCCGCGCGGGACAGCCCAAAGCGCTACCCGGAGCGCGAACACCACAGCCACCCAGTGGGAGCGAACTTTCTGGGGGCAAAAATTTATGAAGTCAACGACGCTGGTGCTGGCTCTGCTCTGTTCGGCTTCGGTGGTTCTGGCCGACATCAAAATTACGACTAAGAGCACGGCGGGCGGGCGGAGTTTCACCAGCACGACCTACATTAAGGGCGCACGCCAGCGCACCGAAGGCATGGGCTACACGACCATCTATCAATGCGACCTCAAGCGCACGATTCAGATTAACGATAAGACCCGGACTTACATGATTACACCTCTTGGGGGAAAGACGGGAGCGAACTCACACAATCCGGGCGCAACACAGGCGCGACGGGGCGGCGTGATTACTTACACCACCACGACGACCGATCTGGGCGAGCGCAAAACTATTCTTGGATTAACGACGCGACATCTCAAAACTAAGACTGTGGTCTCGGCAAGCGAAGGCGCGTGTAACTCCATGAATATGGAGATGGAATCGGACGGCTGGTATGCTGACATCGCTGATGGAATAAGCTGCCTGACGGAAGAGTCAGCCGCGAATGCGTTCAACCAGTCTGATTGTGTGGACGAGATACGCTACAAGAGCGTCGGCACGGTCAAGCCGGGTCACCCCGTGATGGTGACGACAATGATCAAGTTCAATACCGGCGCAGACGGCCCGGCCATCCCCGCTTCATCGTCAACGCAGGAAGTCGTAGACCTCTCCAGCGCCAAACTGGACGCCGCGCTGTTCGAGATTCCGGCGGGCTACACTGAAGTAAAAACCATGCAGGAGCTTGGCAACCCGTTTTAGTAATTGGTCAACGCAAGGTAGAGACATATCAGGTGGGTTTAAGCGAAAGGGTTGGGAGCAATCAACTCCCAACCCTTTCGCCGTTTAGAGTCCCTGACAAAAACCAATAAGAGAATAGACAGGATTTACAGGATTAACAGGAGGAAGAGAAGAAGCATCAAGCCCCTTGACCTGACTTGTCTTCTTAATCTTGCTAATCCTGTTAATCCTGTCTATTTCTTTCCTGTCGTTACCAACTGATATCAATTTCGTATTCCCTTGCCCCGCCGCCGGAGTCGCGCACCTGCACGACCGCCGTGAAATCGTTGTCGCGTGATGGCTGCTGGAGAACGCGCACTTCGCCCCGCCCCCTGATCTTGACGGCGTTGACGGTAACGCGGCGGCGCGGCAGCGGCGAGGTGAAATTGTAGCTAGCGTCGTTGTATTCACTGCCGCCGATGGTGCGGACTTCGACGTTCTCATCCCTGATGACGAGTTGAACATCATCGTCAACGGTCCCGCGCCAGCGCACGCGCCCCGTTGTGCGTCCATCATCACCGCGACCGCCTCCGCCGCCGCCACCGGGAGAGCCGCCCGTGTTCAATTCGCGCAGGATGTCATCGAGCGTGCGCTGCACATCCTGCCATTGGCTGCTGCGGGAGTAACCTCCAGTACCACCGCGACGCGAGAGATCAGTCAGAATTGCTGCGGCATCTCTCAATTCAGAGGTGCGGCGCGAGTCGCGCACCATGCGGCGGAAGATGTTGGCCGAGGCGCTGAACTGTTGAGCGAGGAAAAGCGTTTCGATGTTACTTCTGTTGCTGAATCTGCTGTTGGTGTAGTCCGTGTAGCTCCGCTCGGCCAAATCATTAGCCTGCGTACTGAGTTGCTCGGACAAGCTGTTCAACCGATACGATTGGGCATGCGCGGCGGTCGCCGAGAGCGACAGCAGGCAGAGCCAGAGAGGTAGCCAACGATAGCGTTTCATAGTTCCTCCTGTTGTAGGACAGACAGTCTTGTCTGTCCTGAGTGGGACAGGCATTCCTGCCTGTCATTGAGCGCATAGAGCGCGAATACTCTGCTAGCGAAAACTATCAGCGTGCTGTTCGCACGCTACGACAGGCAGGAATGTCTGTCCTACAGGTGCTTTCTGAGAAACGCGGCGATCTTCCAGCCGTCAAGATATTTCCAGGGCGTCTCGCCGAGGGTGTAATGCCCGCATGGCAGCCACGCGACATCGAGCGGAATGTTATGCCGTCCGGCTTCCGCAATCACGTCACGCGAGAGATTGACGGGGAAAGTTAGATCATAGCGCGCGGCGATGAAGCGTATGGGGCGCTGGCGCATCTTCAACAGGCGCGGGATGAAAGGAAGCGGACTAATCGGCAGCCAGTAGTCGCGCAGTTCTTCAAGCGTCAATGCGTCGCCGAACCCTTCGCGCACGTGCATGGTCGAAAGCCCGTGCCAGACGACATCCGCGACATAACCTGAGACGTGATTGAAGACTCCGACATCAATTCGCTCATCATGCGCGAAGGCCAGAAACGCCGTGCATGAACCGATGCTCGTGCCGAGGATGCCGATTGAGTTGTAGCCTTCATGCTCAATCAACCAGTTGACGGCAGCACGCGTGTCAAGCACAGCCTGACGCAGCGATTGAATCGTGCGCCCGACGTTAGGGCTGACGAGATAATCTGCACGTTCGAGTTCCGGGGGACGGCGCGCTTCGTGATAAGGAAGCGTCAACCGGAGCGCAGAGATGCCGAGACGGTTAAGCACGCGGCACAAGTCCACGTGGCTTTCCGGCTGCGCGTTCCACTGCGGCAGCAGGATGACCGCCGGACGACGCTCAGCCGTCTCCTTTCCCTTCCGAGGCGCGGGAAAGAAACGCGCGCGGACGGTGTTGTTCTCCGGCGTCAGTGTGTGGATGGCGCTCGTCCACGTTAGCTGCTCACCTGCCAGCCTGTAGTCCGTAATCGCGGGAAGCTGATAAAACTCTTCGCTTTGCCGCATGACATCCTGCGTGTGCTGACGGAAAAGCTGGCGCGGGTCGTCGCCGTTGACATGCTCTTTGATAAACTGCGCGCCCCATTCAAACGGGCGCACGATTCTATTTGTGTCGCGTGTCGCGTAATGTCGTTCACGCGCGTGCATCAAGCGTCCAAGCAAAATTTCTATGTCCTCACAAACGTCCCTGTTAAGCTCTCAGGAATGATAGGGGCTGGCGGCGGCAAAATCAAAGAGGCTACTGAGAAGAATTTAATAAAACCTCACCACAAAGTCACTAAGTCACCCAGAGAGAGAGTGCGCTTCTCTCCCTTACGAGCTGAGGAGAAAGAACGATTAGCGGGGAAATATAACGAAAGCACAATGATGCTAACCGGATAGCGTAGCCCTCAGGGGGGTGGCGAATTTTTTGCGCCTAAATAATTTCCTTCCTCACGCATTATTAAATTGACTTTAAGAGGTTGCGGGTTTAGGATGTCGCCGCCCAAATTGCAAATGCTGACATCTTTTCCCCCCACTGTCGGCGTGAGCAATACCTTCACAAAAAGAGCGCATTTTTAATTTATATCGTTCCGGCATCATCTCTTGGTGCGTGCTTTAGCATGTGAGAGCGCCCTTGTCGCCCTTGCAAAGAATCAACACCCATCCTTATGAAAGTAAGGATATACCCACCTACCGGAGGATTTAGAATGAATCGTAAGTTTGTAGCTCTACTGTCTGTCGGTACGCTCGCCCTCGCGCTGGTTATCGGCAGCCTCACTCGCAGCACTTCAGCGCAGTCAGACCAAGCCTTTGAGCGCGCTAATCCTAATGCTTCCTTCCTCAAATGCGGCACCAAGCACCCGGACGAAGCCACTGCCCGCTTAATTGACGAAGCTAATGATCGGTTCAAAAACAACCGCAGGGCCGAAACCGGCGCGGCGGAAAGAACAGGGACAGTCAACGTTAACGTTTATGTTCACGTCATCACCAATACTTCAGGCGCAGGGAATGTCACGGACACGGCAATCGCAAATCAGATCGCAGTCCTGAACAATGCCTACAGCGGAGCGACCGGCGGCGCAAACACCATTTACAGATTTACCAGAGTGGCCACCGACCGCACGGCGAACAATTCATGGTACACATGCACGGGCGGCACCTGCGAGCGGCAGATGAAGACAGCCTTGCGCAGGGGCGGCGCGGCTGATCTTAATCTTTACACGAACAACATGGGCGGCGGGCTTCTCGGCTGGGCGACTTTCCCGTGGAGCTATGCCAGCGATCCTGTGATGGACGGCGTGGTTTGCCTCTATTCCAGCCTGCCGGGCGGCTCGGCTTCGCCTTACAACTTAGGCGACACGGCGACACATGAGGTTGGACACTGGGTCGGCCTTTATCACACCTTCCAGGGCGGCTGTAACGGTAATGGCGATTTTGTCAGCGACACTCCGGCAGAACGCTCACCCGCCAGCGGCTGCCCCACAGGTCTTGACACTTGCAGGAACAAAGCCGGTCTCGATCCAATCGAGAACTTCATGGACTACTCCATTGATTCCTGCATGTACAAATTTACGTCAGGACAGGGCACACGCGCAGACGCTCTGACGCTGCAATATCGCGGACTGTAAGACAAGGCATAAGACAAGGCAAAGGGTAAAAAGGCGAAAGGGAGGCGGAGAACCACTTTTAATCAAATGTGGTTCTCCGCCTCCCTTTCGCCTTTTTACTTTTACCTTACTCTTCGCTTTCCGTCGGAAGTCCTGCGGCGATCCACGCATCCCAGCCGCCGAGCAACGCGCCCGCCTGTTCGATTCCAAGCTCATTGAGTTTAAGCACCGCACGGGCGCTGATTTGCTCGCGCGTTCAAGCGCAGTAGGTGACGATCAGTTTGTCTCGCGGCAAAGCCTCTGACTGCCCTGCGATTAAGCCCAGAGGAAGGGAACGCGCGCCCTTAATGTGTCCGAGCTTGTATTCGACTTCGCCGCGCACATCGAGGACTACGGCCTCACCTTTTTCCAGAGCGTCTTTTAACTCAAGCGTTGTGACGCGCCTCACTCCATCCGTTGGCAGCGCGGGCGAATTGGTGGGCTGCGCATCAGCTTGCTGCTCGCTCCGTTGAACGTTTCCACTCCTCTTGCACGCGGTCAGAGCAAAACCGGCGAGGACGAGAATCATTACCAGTGAGACGCGGCAAAGTATTCGCTCGTTCATTAAACTGTTTTCTCTCGGTAGGGTTGATTGTAATTGCCGGGCGCGGAAGAGTTCTCAAAAGACCGTATTATTCCTGCCCTCGCCCGGTCGCCAGTCAACAATCGGGGTCGAACGGTCGTCGCACACCCAGACGGTCGCGCGCATCTTCGGGCGCAGACGATAACGGCTTCGTTCGATCAAAGCCCAATCGCTTTGCTTGAACGGCTCGCCCATCAGCAAAAACCATTTCGCGGCATCTTCCGTTCTCCCAAAGCGCAGCGTGAAGTTCTCCGTCGTCGCCTCATCGGTTCGCATCCGTATGACAACGCGCCCCGGCCTTCTTTGATAGGAAAGGATTCTTCCCGTAAACGAAGTGAGGTGATTGTGATCGCACTTGATGCTATCCGGCGGCCTGATGCGCCCCTGCGCTCCAGCCGACGATGTTAATAAAAATGTCGCACACAGAAATATTATTACCGTCAATAGCTTCCTAAAAATACTTTTCATCATTTGAGCTTTCCCCCTTTGAACTATCTTAACCTGAGTTCGGACGGGAGATGAAGGTAAGAACGATCAGCGTCGATGAGGTCGCTCTGGATAATGTCGCAATTCCTTGCGTTTATTCGCTAGCCCGACTGGTTAAGCGAAATGCTCTGATTAGTTAATTGCTTCGCGACGGGACTTCTGATTCCAGCCTGCCTTAACAAACACGCAAAATGGAGTCGAGGGGCAACACGCGGAAACACGCGTTGCCCCTCGAATCTCAGGTCGTTCGGCCTACGGGGTATTTGCCTTCAGGTCGGCAGTGACCGCACCTGCTGGGACCGGATTTCCGTCGACTAATACCTCCACCTTCCATGCACCTGTTTTAGCTGCTTCAGGCAGAACCAACACCGGCTCGCCATTGCTCCAGTCCTCAACTACAAGAGGGATGGAAGCGGCACCTGTCTGGTTCAATCGGAAACTTATCATGGTCCCGTCACAGTGTGACAGGTTCACCAGATCATTTCCTTTCAGAAAGATGAATTTGCCGTTATGCTTCGCGGAATCGAGCGTTGGCGTAGGAGTGCGTGAGGAGAATTTTTCCGAGCGGTTCGAAGTAAGTCCGCCCGCTGTCACCTGCACGTACCAGCAACCGGCTTTGAAATCTGCGTTGGTCGTGGGAAGCGTAATGTCAAACTGAGTATCGGTGAGGGTACCGGCAACCGGTGCTACGGTGATGTCAGTTCCCGCTTCCGAGTGTAGATTAACGACCAATGGGGCTGCCAGGAAACCTTTGCCCTTGACGGTTAAGGTTGTGCCCGATAGCGTCCGGTCGGTTATTGCCGTCGCAGTTGGGGAGTAGGCCACCACAGATTCCCATGTATTGCTCTCCAGCTTCTTGGGTTTCGCAGCGTCAGAGCTGGAGTCTTCCTTCACCACGGTGAAGTGAAGTTTGGTTTGATTGGGCACTGGCTTGGTCAGTTTGAAAGAGAAATGCAGCTCGTTGTCATTTGACCCTTCAGTAATCACTTTCAAGTCCTCTATGCCAAGAGCCGTCTGCTCGGCCATGACAACTTTGCCTCCGCTGAGGTAGGCTCCCCGAATAACCCCGGTTCGCACGCCGCCATTGGCAGCGACGTTCCTCCAGGAGCACTGACCGTCGGCGTCGCCGCAGTCGGCGATCTTGTCAAACTCAATCTCGTCGATTCTGGCTGCAACCGTGTTGACATCGACAGACATGACGCCGTCGATGGTGATTGTGATGCGGTTGAGACTGACACTGCCGAGAAATTCCAGGCCCAGGAACAACTTGAATTTGGCATCGGAGCCGCTCTTCACACCAAAAGTGCGCGGCTCAAGTTCTTGATGAGTCACCGGGTTCTTCTTAATCTCAAGGCCAAAATAATCCAGACAAAAGTCATAGCCGGTAGTAGTACGTCCGCCGTGCTTGATTGTCATGTAACAGGGTAAAGCCTTTTTTAAGGCTAGGAAATCGAATCCAAAATCTTTGAAGAGGTCTCCCAGAGCGGCATCGGCATCTGCTTTGACTTTCTTATCGACGAGCATTTGTAACGGCGCAAAAAAGAGCGCCGGGGATTTCAGGAACAGCTTGCGGAAACCGGGCGTCAGAAACCTATCGATAGGAAAGAAACAGACGATAATGTCCGACCCTTGTTTGGGAATCAGTTTGTTGGAACGAAATCCGAAGTCGCTGACGCGGTTAAGTTGGTCTATCGTCTTGTCGGGCCAGGCCGTGGCGACTCCGGGGATACCGACACCAGTAGCCGCGGCGATTCCCTTAACAATTCCTTGCTCATTCAGCGAGAAAGTAAAGGCTCCCGCCAGATTGCCCGCGAGCGTCAACCAGCGCAGGAACCGGTTTCTCCAAGTATCGGTCTGTGCGTCGAGCAATTGACCGCGCACTACACGATACTCTTCACTGGCTACCTGGCTTGGAAACGTCGAAGCCTGGTACGGGTCAGGGCTACGCAGCGAACTTATGTCCCCAGAGGGTGCGCCGCTGAGCGGCCAATCACGATAGTCGATAAAGACTCCATGAATAATCAGTGCCGCGTCCGGACTCTTGTTGCCGACATTTATTTCGACGACCGCATAGTTATTGGCGATCTCGTTACCAAAAATTCGGCGGGCATCTACCCTGGGGATTAGCACGGCTTGGGCGTGGACGTTGCCGTTGACCATCATTTGGGTAGTCAACCCATTTCCATTTTTTGCAGCGTCGGCGAGCGCTTTCTTGGTCCTTTCACTCGCAGCATCCTGGGCAAGAGTGATTGAGCAAAAACAAATTATCACTAGCAGGGCAGAGAGGGTGCGTTTCATCTGGGAACCTCCTGTTGTTCCAAAGTTCAAGTGTGACATTGTGACTTTAAGACGGAAAAACTAAAAAACTTGGGAATGAGAGGCCTCACCTAAAGGTGCTGGTAGCAACCTGTCACAGCCTGGGATCGCGGATTATATGATGGTTTTGGGTTCCAGAGATCGGAGGATCAAGAGGCCCAAAATACATTAATTGAGTAGCAACCACCTAATTAACAAAGACAGGCCGACCGTGTCAACAAAAATATTGCTAACCAGGAGCGAGTTTCAATTGAATGTACGGCAAGCTGTCAGCCTGCCATACACTAATTCGCAAACCACTCCAGGCTACTCAATTAATATGTCATTTTGGGAGAAAGTATTTCACCGCTCAGGTTCGGCCAAATAAATAAGCTCTGGACGAACACCCGTCCGCCCAGCCAGACTGGTTGACCTGAGTTTTTCTTGAAGAAACGCTACTGATCGTCGGTCACGCGGACGAAATTGCTGCCGGGCGCGAACTGATCCAGTCCCTCGGCACTCACTTCAATTATTGAACCTATGGGCGGATGAAATGGTCAATCGTTTGCAGGAATTGTCGCCGCAGCACAGAGAAGGACACTCACCGGCTCAAGCAAAAGGCGGGGTGTCGCAGGCTGCTGCGACACGTCAATATCGCGATCCTCCGCCCGTTGGCATGGAGATTCAAGCGGCCTTTTACTGTTCGCGCGAGCTACTCCGAGAGATATTCTAACGTCGCCGCTCGAACAGGCGACGAACCATCTGTGGTAAAAGCAGCGAGGTTTGCAGGACGTTGCCGGTAGCGAATCTCCTGGCGAAGCCGCGAAACAGACGCCCGGCGTGCGGCGTGTAGTTGAACCACCAGAAATCACGCAGGCGAGCGATGCGGTTGACGTGAACATGCTGCGGCGCGACGAGTTCCAGCAAGCCCAGTCGCCCGTGCGTTCTCCCCAACCCGCTCTGCTTCATCCCGCCCCACGGAGTCTGCGCGATGCCGTGCGTGTAGAGCACTTCGTTGACCATCACTGTGCCTGCTTCCAAAGCCTCTGCGATTTGTCTCCCGCGTCGCGCATCACGCGTCCACACGCTCGCCGTCAAGCCGAAGACGCTATCGTTCGCCAACCTGATCGCTTCATCCTCTTTCTTAAAAGTCATCACGGGCAGGACGGGTCCAAACGTCTCTTCACGCATGATCGTCATCGTGTGGTCAACCTGCGTGACGACTGTCGGCTCGTAGAACGCACCCTTGAGCGACTCGGCGCGCTTGCCTCCCGTCAGCACACTCGCGCCGCGCTTCACTGCATCAACGACGTGCTCGTCGACGATTGCGAGTTGCCTTTCGCTCGACATCGAACCGATGTCCGTGTCTTCATTCGTCCCAACGTCCTGTCTGAGCGCGCGCGTTTTCTCGACCACGCTTTCGATAAACTGCGGTGCGATTGATTCATGCACGTAGCAACGCTCGACCGAAGCGCACGCCTGCCCCGAATTACTGAACGCGCCCCAGACGGCGGCGGACGCGGCAGTCTCAACCTCTGCATCTTCCAGCACAATCATCGGGTCTTTGCCGCCAAGCTCCAGCACAACGGGCGTCAGCGTCTTCGCCGCACTTTGCGCGACGCGCTTGCCCGTCGCAATACTTCCCGTGAACATGATTTTATCAACGCCAGCTTCCGTCAACGCCGCGCCCGTCGTCCCATCGCCCGTGACCACCTGAAGCAATCCATCATTGAGTCCGGCGCGCTTGAATACGTCTGCGATCTTCAGTCCCACGAGTGGCGTTAATTCGCTGGGCTTCAACACGACCGCGTTTCCCGCCATCGACGCCATCACAACCTCGCCAAGCGGAATGGCCCACGGAAAGTTCCAGGGCGAGATGATGCCTACCACTCCGAGCGGTTTATAGACGATGCGCGACGTGCGACCCATCAAGCCGTATTGCCCGATGTTAATCTTCTCCGCGCGCAATAGATGCTTCGTTCGACGCGCGAAGAACTGCATCAGATCAAGCGTCGGCGCTAACTCCATCGAAATCGCTTCCGCCAGCGGCTTGCCGGTTTCTCTCGAAATGAGCCGCGCAATCTCTTCCACTTCGTCAAGCACGATGCGCCTTGCCCGCATGACGAGTTTTCCGCGCTCACGGTAGCTCTGCTCTGCCCATGCAGGCTGCGCCCGTCGAGCACGGCTCACCGCTTCGGCAACGTCATCAGCCGAGCCGAGCGGAACACGCCCCACTTCTTCACCCGTCGCCGGATCAAAGGAGACGATCTCGCTGGCTTGCTCCGTCGTGATGTCCAGAATTTGCGCGCTCATAATTTTTCTCCGTTCGGCGAATTATCCTCTAAAGCGAGCGGCGATGAAAGCCAAAATTGACCGGAGAGGATTTGCGTCGCGCACGTTTCCGCCCCGCCCCGCCTCTCAGTTACAATGCTCTTTCATCAAGACAGCACCCGAAGAGGAGAGCTATCAATGCAACGACCCCAACTGGCGGAATTTATGAAACACATGGAGCAGGATTCCGTCGCCATCATCGCCAGCGCGCGCGAGGCCACGCGCTCAAACGATACGCAGTATCGCTATCGTCAGGATTCAGACTTTCTCTACCTGACAGGTTTTGACGAACCCGAAGCCATCGCCGTCATCGCGCCGTCGCACAAGGAACACAAGTACACGCTCTTTGTCAGGCCGCGCGATCCCGAAAGAGAAATCTGGGACGGACGCCGCGCCGGAGTCGAAGGCGCACGCGCGCAGTATGGCGCGGATGCAGCCTTTCCCATCAGCGAGTTTAAAGAAAAGCTCACCGAGTTAATCAACGGCGCAACCAATCTTTACTATCGCATTGGCAACGGTCACGCGGAGCTTGACGAAGAAATCGTCAGACGAATCAGGCATCTGCGCGCGATGGGACGACGCGGGATGAGCGCGCCGCAGGCGATTATAGATACCGGCACAATCATTCACGAGATGCGCCTCTTCAAAACGGAAGAGGAGATTGAGTTCATGCAGCGCGCCGCAGACATCGCAAGCGAGGGCCACATAGAGGCGATGAAAAAGGCTCGCCCCGGCATGAAAGAGTATGAGATTGAAGCCCTCGTCGAATACGTCTTTCGCAGGAACGGCGCTTCCGCTCCCGCCTACACTTCAATCGTCGGCAGCGGCGCAAACGCAACCGTGCTCCACTACATCAACAACGACGGTACACTGGCCGACGGCGACCTTCTCCTGATTGACGCGGGCGCGGAGTATCGCGGCTACGCTTCGGACATCACACGCACCTTCCCCGTCAACGGGCGCTTCACCGCAGCGCAGCGAGACATCTACGATCTCGTGCTCAAAACTCAAGTTGCCTGCGTCGAACGGGTACGCCCCGGAGCAAGCGTGGACGAATTAAAGAACTATTCCATCGAACTTCTGACCGAAGGCATGGTTCAATTGGGGTTGCTTCAAGGTGAGCCGAAAAAACTGATCGAGGAAGAGAAGTACAAACAATTCTATATGCACGGTCTCGGCCATTTTCTCGGCCTCGACGTTCATGACGTGGGCCGCTACCAAGTCAAGGACGAAGCGCGCCGCCTCGAACCCGGCATGGTGATGACGGTCGAGCCGGGTCTGTACATCGCGGCGGACACCAAAGACATCCCCGAAAAATATCTCGGCATCGGCGTGCGGATAGAAGACGACGTGCTGGTGACAGCGGACGGCAATCATGTGCTCTCAAGCAAAGCACCGAAGCAGGTGGAAGAGATCGAAGAGTTGATGGCAGGTTGAGGCAGAAGCTCAAACGGCGTATCAAGCTAGTTCGTCGTGCTATATTGATGCGCTAAAGAGGACGAGCGCGAATGAGCAAACTAATCGCCTTTGGCTGGTACGGCGGCAAGTACAGTCACCTTGACTGGCTTTTGCCTTTATTGCCAAGGGCTACACATTATTGTGAGCCTTTCGGCGGTTCGGCAGCAGTATTGATTAACCGTGAGCCTTCGCCAGTGGAGACGTATAACGATATTCATGGAGAAGTAGTCAACTTCTTTCGTGTGCTGCGTGAACAAAAAGACGCGCTCACTGAAGCCATTGGCTTAACCCCATTCTCGCGCGCAGAGTTTGAAGCTGCTATTAAGGAGCCACCCGAAGGTCTGTCAGAACTGGAACGAGCACGACGTTTTTACATTCTCGCAAGACAAGTCAGAACCGGACTGGCACAGAAAGCAAGCTCAGGGCGTTGGGCACATTGTAAACTCACAAGTCGCGCTGGTATGGCTGGAGCAGTTTCGCGTTGGCTCGGCGCTGTCGAGGATTTGCCATTAATTGCTCAGAGATTGCTTCGTGTGCAAATTGAGAACGAACCGGCCATAAAACTCATCAAGCGCTACGATAGTGAAGAGACGTTGTTCTATTGTGATCCGCCGTACCCGCATGCCTCTCGCGGCGATTCAAACGCTTACACGAATGAAATGACAGATGAGCAGCACAGAGAACTTGCCGGAGTTCTCAGAAAAGTCAGTGGTAGAGTCGCGCTCTCAGGCTACAACTGTAAGCTAATGGATGAACTTTATGGCGACTGGGAGCGCATTGAATCTAAAGAGAAAATAATTCATTCCGCGAAGACCACCCGTCAAGAAGTTCTCTGGGTCAACTATGAGTTAAAGGAAACTGCTGAATGCCAACCAAGCGTTCGCCAACGTCGCCAAGTTCTCCAACAGACATCCTGGATTTAGCATATCAACGCGCGTCTCATAGTATTGATAAGCCGCTAGTGCGGAATCGTAGCGTCGTCGGTGAGGTTGAATTCGTATGCCGCTGCTCTAATCAAGCCGGGACGCGATTTCTACTGGCCTGCCTGGTTGCAAAGTTATCGGATAGGTCGCTCGACGTTCGTAAGCCTTACACAGAGATCGGCGGGGCGGGTATCTATTCAGGCCGTCACTATGACGAGACATACGTCGCACCATTTGTTTTCAAACATAGATTGCCAGTCAACCCGACAACCAGCTTTCTCACGCCTGCATTTAGAACAAACAAAACCATCATTGAGCCGGGCGTACAACTCGTTGGACGACCCAGGAAACTATACATCACTATAGTTGACCTAATAGCCGCAATCCACATGGGTACGCTCAAAGCAGAGAACGTATTAGCTGAAATCGTCCGTTGGCTGCTTATCATTCGAGAAGAAAGAAAGCAGCGTATTGAGACATTGACCGCTTCGCTGAAGGCTACAGAGGGCGACGCATCGCTACCGGCAGAGAGTATAGTGAGGCTGATAGAACAGCATATGGCTCTGCCGAAGTCATCACGGCTGCCGGTGTTGATTGTGGCCGCGGCTTATCAAACGGCGCAACAGTATCTCGGAGAGCGGCATCTGCCATTACAAGGGCACACAGCAGCAGACAAGCAAACCGGAGCGAGGGGAGATGTCGAGATTGCTTTAAAGGATGACGGTGATGTTCTAACGGTCTATGAAATGAAAGCGAAGCGCGTCACACTCGAAGATATTGAAATTGCTTTACAGAAGTTGGTTGTTACTTCACACGACATTGACAACTACATCTTCATTACGACCGACAAGATTGAGGAGGAAGTGCGAGAATATGCGGCAACCATGCACGCGCGGACAGGCGTCGAGTTCGTCATTCTTGACTGTATTGGCTTTCTGAGACACTTCCTGCACTTTTTCTATCGAATACGAATGCAGTTTTTAGAAGCATATCAAGCACTTGTAATGAGCCAAGCTGATAGTGCAGTCAATCCTTCGTTGAAAGAGGCATTTTTATCATTGCGGCTCGCAACTGAGACGGGCATAGCCCAGCCGATTGACGTTTAACTAACCCCCATTACTCACCCATCTCTTTTGATACCTTCGCAACAATCTCGCACACCGCCACCGCAAAAGTCGCGTGAGAGTCGTTTTTATGTGAGGACGCGCAGGTAACTCCAGCCGCCGGTCAGTAAGTCTTCTTCCGAGAGACCATCTTCGGGGCTGCCGGGAACGACGAAGATGCCGTCGGCAGAAATCGTTTCGGGGTTGAGGAGCAGCAGGCCGCGCACGAGTTTGTCGATGGTGCTGCTTGTCCAGTATTGCGATTCGTCGTCGATTTCAGCGGGCGGATATGGCTCGCTAAGCAGCAGGATGATTGTCACCGCGACGTAATCCTTGTCGCTCGACAGGCGCTCTGCGCCGTCAACCGCCTCGCCCATCTCTTCATGCTCGGTCGCAGTGCCTGCGGAAAGCTCCGCCGCCCACGATTCAAACTCCGACTCGGCTTCGCTGCGGTCGGTTTTGTAATCCCAGAAGACCTGACTCCAGTAGGCTTGCTGGTCGAGCAGCAGCGCCACCACGCGCTTGATATACCGCCGCTTTGCTTCAATGTCTTCCTCCTGCATCCCGTCAGGATCATTGATGACTTCTGCAAAGCGGGCGCGCAAAGTGTCTTCGCCAAAAGCACTGATGAGGATTTGCAGCCCGAAGAAATAAGCCTTCGGCTCATCGTAGATGAACATCTGCGAAGCATTCTTAAGCCATGACCGGCGCGTCGTCATCGTCTGTTTCTCCTAAGCCAAAAGCAAATTTAGACAAGACTTAGATATTGCGGAATGCGGATTTCGGATTGCGGATTTAAAAACGTGTCTTTCCAATCCGCAATCCGAAATCCGCATTCCGCAATTGCTTATCCGCTGTATCCGCCCCCGCGACCGAAAGAACCTGAGCGTCCCGGTGAGTAGTAGCCTGATCTTCCGGCGCGCGTTCCCACCACACGGCCTCCGGGCGCGACGCGCACGGTGCTGCGCCCGAAGCCGCTTGGCTTGCTTCGCCCGATGCCGCCGCGCGCACTTGTGCCGACGCGCGTTCCCCTGAACATCGTCGGGCGCGGCGCTGGCGCATATCTCGGCGGAGAGACAGGGGGCGCAATTCCGGCGGGCGCGCGTCCAGAGGCGTAACGCCCGTACTCAGGATAACGGCTGACATAGGCCGGATAGGGTCTGTAAAACGGATACGAATAGAAAAAGAGCGGATGAAAGCCAACACCGCCACCGTAATAATAATGTCTTTCCTGAACGGTCTGCGTGCTGCCGTCAGCTTTTTTGCCTTCAACCCATTCATCAACGGGCGTCAAATCGCTCAGGGGAAATATCGCGACATTGATGCCTTTGCTTTGATACTCAACAAAGTCTTCGTTCAAATCATCCAGTTCCTGCTGGCGCGTGCGGTCGGGCGTCACGTAAAGCACCGCTTTGACGCCGAGTTCCTGTAGCTTCTGCGCCGAAGGGATTTTTGCGAGATAACGATTGTCAAATTGTGTATCCGCGCTGGCGTAATTTTCGAGCCGCTTGGAGTCGAGCAGGAAAACCGGCGGCGCGTCCGGTTTCGCTGCTGCTTGTTTGGCCTCGATCTCTCCCGCGTAATAGAGCATCGCGGCCAGCGTCTCGTGCGACGGTGCGACGCCGAGCGGGTGCGGGAAGTTATCGAAGGTCGTGATTAGATGACCTGATTCCGCCAAGCCTGCGCCAAGCGCGATGCTGTCTCGTCCGGGCAAATCTAAAATGATTGCGGTCTCCGATGGATTCTCCGCGTTGACTAGAAAATCTTTCGCGATTGTTTGACCGCGCCCGTAAGCCTCCTGCATGTCCGGCAGAAAAATCGGCCTCAACTGGCTGCGTAGAGTTTCAAACTGCAACGATTGGATGAGCGTCGGGACAAAGTACGGCATCCACTTCTGAGATTTCGGCTGGAAGGCATTGAGCATCTCCGATTGGCCCAGGTATTTTTTCCACCCGTCGCTCTGTCTCGAATCAACGGTTTGCGCCCCCTGAAAAACCAGCGGTTTGTCTTCAGAGCCGACGTTCCAGCCATGAGCGCGCTGCAACTCAAGAGAGTCGTCGTCAACTTCCGTCGTATCGTCGCGGGTCGCCAGCCAAACGCCGCCCGCCACCACGCCCGTTGCCGCGACGACGCTGCCAACGATGAAGGTGCGCCGCGACATCTTCCACCAGGGCTGCGATTCGCTCTCATCTATCCGTCGTCGCCGGTTGATGCGCCCGGCGCTCGTCAATTTTTTCGGAACCTTCTTATTGCTCATCAGACTTATTCAAACCTTAACTTCCAGATGCCACGAATGTCGGCACGGTCAACGCCGTGTACTCTGTGCTTTGATGCGACAAACGTGTGAAAAAGCCGCAGGCGCTGCCGCCAAAAACATAGACTCCGAAGTTCGGCAGTCTTCCTTTTCCGTCCGCCGCCACGTGGAAGAAACGCTGCGCGACGAAGTGTTCGGGCAGCGCGTGATCGAGCGCTTTATTCCAGTCCTCTTCGCTGACAAAAGCTCCGCAAACGGTCTCGCGCCCCTCGCAGCCGTAATCGCTTTTGAGCACCCACTCTTCGCGCTCCTCTCTTAGCTGAGAGAGAGGGAGGCTGGACAAGCGGCGAGTCTCAGGGATGTAGCGACGAATCCACTTTTGCGCGCTGGCGGAAAATCGCTGCTGCTCTTCCCAGAAGAAAGCCAGCGACAATTTATTTTGAGTAACGACTGAGCCGAAAGGATTGACGACGGTGACTGAGCCTGCCATCTCAGCCGAAAGCAGCGCGCAGAGCGGCCCATCGAGCGGCAACGGGTCTGGATATTCGGGTGCATCGTCCCAGACGGGAAGGCGCTCGCCCCACCAATCCGTTTTGTAGTGTCGCAAGATCAAATCAACCGCGACGCCCAAAACTTCTATTCCGCCCGAAGCCGCGCGCACGTTAAAAGGCGATCCGCAGACCACGCGCCAGCCAGCCTCTTCCAGCCAGCGCGTGAACAGCGTAATCATCGCTAAATCTTCGCTCAACTCCGTCGGATAAATAATCCCGATTGTCTTGAGCGCATGTTCGGTGCGCTTGGCATGACTCTCCGCGAGCATGCGGACGAAGCGTTCCCGCAAACGCGCGTTCGGATCAATCACCGCGCCGTGCGCCTCTCTTAGCATTTCGTTAAGAATGACCGCTTCCGGTTGACCCGAAGGCGTATCGCTGTTGAGTTCGCAGCACTTGATTGCTTCGTCTTCGCAAATGAAGAGGTCTGCTCGCGCCATGCCGTGCCAGAGGCCGCCGGAAGACTCCCACATCATTTGCTGGTACGGCGTCAGGTGATAAAACTCTGCGAGGAGCGAAGGCGTCTCAAGCAGGATTTCGATTAACTCCTGATGAAGATAGGTGACGCGCTCGGCGGCTTCCATCAACTGTCGTGCTTTCTCTTTCGTCAGCACGACTCCGCGCATCCCGAAGCGCTCGTTGCCGTCGAACCAGGGGTCTGAGATCACGCCGGTTTCGTAAATGGCGCGCGCAAAATCCGTGTAGTCCTGATAATCCGCTCTCGCAGAGATTTGAGGCATGTAAAACTCAGTGGCGATTCCCGGCGTCAACATTTTCGTCACACCGTTTGACCGTCTCAGCCGATGATGGCCGCCACAATAATCAGCGCAATCCCGATGATGACTGAAGCCATGACGATGGCGAGCGCGACGTTCTGATCTTCTTCTATCTCTTTACGGATTGAGAACGGCGTGGCCTTGCCCATGACGAAGAAGGCGAGCGCGAAGAGCAGCAAACCTGCCAGCGCGAAGATGGCAACGTTTAGAATTGCCTGAACCAGCGGCGCGATAAGAAGAAACATATTTTCCTCCACGATGATGTCAAGACATTACGATTCGCCTCTATCATTAGTTTCCGTCTTTTGGGAAGCTGTTTGAAAAGTCTATGAAAGCTCCGAAGGAGCGAAATGTAAGAGCCTGTGGCAACATCACAGGGAGAGATTCCAGTTTATTCATCAAGCCCTGTAAGGGCGGAATATTTATCTCGCCCTTTCAGGGCTTACTCCTTATATCTCTATCTTGACTCAGGGCGCAGCCCTGGGCTATCACATCGTCGCCCCTTCGGGGCTTTTCAAACAGCTTCTGACAACTCTGCGATAATTTCTCGTACAGCCGCTCGCCCCTTTTCAACTTCGTCTGGCGCGAACGAGACTGCGCCGACAACTGCGTGGCCTCCGCCGCCGTAGCGTTCACAGATGGTGGCGATGTTATGCGTACGCGGGCGCGGCGACCAGGGGTTCGAGCCGACGGAGATTTTAGTGCGCTGCGGGCTGCGCGTCAGCGCCACCGAATAGGTCGTCTGAGGATAGAGATAATAAGGGATGAACTTGTTGAAGCCTTCCAGCCCCTCGTCTACCAAATCGAATGAGACGACGCCATTAGCATAAGACGCCTTGCGCCGGATCGTCTCAAGCGTCTCTCGATGACGGGCGAGGATGGGACGAAAGCGTTGCTGCACCTCATCGCTCTTTGCAACTTCGTCGAGCGGGCGCTCCACGAGCCAGCGGATAATCTGTTCGATGAATTGATCGTCGGGGTCGCTCTCAATCACCTGCATCAATTGCAGCGCGGGCGCAGCCAGTTCGACACACTGCGCGGGCGAATCATAAAGCGCGCCGTCAATGATGTGCGCCCAGTGGACGAGCGGAGCAAGCGAGTCGTCCTCGAAACCGAAACGAGAGTGGGCGACATCGTTGATAAACTCCGTGCAGGACTTGCGCGTGGCGTCCAGAAATTTTTTGCCAGATTGATCGCGGCGAAAGTGCGCTTCATCTTCCGAAGTGAGGAATGCGGATTGGTGATGATCGAACCACCAGGTCAAACGCTCCGAGGTCGAGTATTTGAAATCAACGATGGCGTTCTCGTCGCCGTCGAACATCTCTTCGTCGAAGAGCGAGCCGGGGCGATGCAGCAGGCTGGTGTAGTCAATCTCGGCGGACGAGTTAACGCGCGCTTGATAAAACCGTGTGAAGACGGTGGCCGAAGCCACGCCGTCAAAACAGTGGCCGTGATAAAGGATGCGAAGTTTCATGATTGGATTGGCGCTCTTGTTATGAATTTGGATGATTGCAAAGTGCGCCATCTTAGCAGCAGTTTGTGCCGGTGGGAAAGCGAGGAGGAGAAATGAGAGCGAAGGAGGGCGGAATGAGGAAGCATAAGGAGGCCCGTCAGGGACGACATGAAAATAGCCCAGCAATAAACTGCCGGGCTATTTTCATGCGCCCCTGACGGGGCTTAAATCGCGCCTGTGGCGTTACTGCTTTTTGCTGCTCTCGGTGGTGCTTTTGCTGCTCTCAGGAGTGCATTGCGTCGTGGTCGAGGCGGCGGTCGCCTTCAGCAATTTGTCCTTGTCGGTTTCGGGCTTGAAGTCATGCGCGGCTTTTTTGTCCTTCTCCGGCTTATCCAATCCGAGGCGCTCGCGGACGAATTTTTCAACATCGGCTTCGATCAATTCGCCGTTGACGACCCAGGCTTTCTCCGTCAGCACGTCGCCAGTTTTGTTCAGCTTCGCGGGTTCCAGAAAAATGTTGTAGGGCGATCCCCAGCGGCGCGTATCGCCTGTCATCTGCCGGTAGCCATAGTGCGAAGTCTTGTCGCGGTCTTCGCGCGATTCGGACTCGGAGACAACCATGTAAGGCGACCCCGACGCGCCAAAGTAGGCTTGGGAATCCGCGCGCGGGGCGTACTCGCTGACGGCAATCACGTCCAGACCATGAGCTTTATATTTCTCGTAAAGCGACGCCGCGATGGGAGCTTCCAGTTTCCAGTTGCCGCACCAGGGAGCGAAGTAAACGACGAGGACGAGCTTCTTATCTTTCGCGAACGAGCGCAGGTTGACGGGCTTGCCGTCAGCGAGGCTGTTGAACGTCCAGTCTTTGTAATTGACTGTCTTCTCTTCGAGCGGCGCGTATTCGTGACTTTGCGCGCTCGCAATCGAGGGCACAAAAGCGAAGATGAGAGCAACGAGAATGAAAAGTTTCTTCATAACTACTTTCTCCGGGCTGAAAGCCTGGGCGTGTGGGGAGAAGTTGTTTGATGGTCGAAGCAAGTGGTCTTGACTTCGGACCGGGATTATCTGGAAACGACTGCGGGCTGCGCTTCGTTGAGCAGCAGTTTGACAGCAGCCTCAAACGCAGCCCCCTTGCGTTGTCCGTAAACCTTGTAGCGAATCCGCCCCTCGCGGTCAATAATGAAAGTCGTCGGGAAACTCTGAATGCCGCCGAATTTCTCACCGATGCTTTCGGCGTCGAGCAGGATCGGATAATCCACTTTTATTTCCTGCTGAAACTTCTGGATGTCCGAGACGGAATCGTTCCATGACGCGCCCATGACCGTTAGCCCCTGCGCTTCAAGATCATGGAACATGACGTTGAGTTCGGGAATCTCCGTGCGGCAGGGAATGCACCAAGTCGCCCAGAAATTCAGGAACACGACGCGACCGCGCAAATCCTGCAAGCGAACGGGCGTGCCCTCAGCATTCTTCAATTCGATGTCAGGCGCTGCCTCAACCTTTGACATCTCAATCGGCGGCAGGACTTCTACGCCCGGACCTTCCAGATTACCGGCCACCACTTCCGCATTGGGCAACCACGAAGCCAGCCACGCATTAATCACAGCCACTTTATTGGTGGCAATCAAGAGGCCGATGGAAATCAGCATCACACCTGAAACGACCTCAACCTTGTGCAGGTGCTTGCGGAATTTTGAGTAGAAGCCAAGAAACTTGTTGATGCCTAAGCCCGTCAACAGAAACGGCACGGCGAGTCCGGCAGCGTAGAAGCAGGAGAGATACAGTCCCATCTTCCAGTTGCCGCTCGTCGCGGCAAGGCCGATGATGCCGCCGAGGATTGGGCCGATACACGGCGTCCATCCGGCGGCGAAAGCCATCCCCAGCGTCATCGAACCCAGCATCCCGCGCGGCTTCTGCTGCGAAAAGAAGCGCGTGTCTTTATAGAGCGCGCCGATTTTCAAGAAACCCATCAACTGAAAGCCGAAGCCGATGATGACGATGCCGCCGATAATCCGAAACCAGGGATTCGCCGTGACGGTCTTTCCCAGCAAGCCCGCCAGGACGCCGAGCGACAGGAAGATCATCGAAAGGCCGATGTTGAAAGCGATGGAATTGAGGATGACGGCGCGGCGCGCGTTTTTGCGCGACTCGTTACCATCTTTCAGGTGGTCAATACTGACGCCACTGATGAGCGAAACATATCCCGGCACGAGCGGTAACACGCACGGCGAGAGAAACGACAACAGGCCAGCCAGAAAAGCGACCCAGATGGTGATATTAGTGCTTCCCATAATCTTTCGCGGGCGCGGTCTCAGACGACTAAATTACGGCGCTCAGTATAGCAAAGGTTTCATAAAAACAGTGATGGGTGATGGGTGATGGGTGATAAGAGAAAACTTCTGTTCTTTCTTATCACCCATCACTTATCACCTATCACTGCTTTTCCTCAATCAATTTTTCAATCGCCGCTGAAATCTCGGCCTCGTTGCCGCCGCCTGTGCCGGTGGTGATCATGCGAATGATTCCCTGGCGATCTATCAGGATGGCGGTCGGGATGGCTGAGACGCCGTAGTTGCGATGATTGTTGTCCGTGTCGGTCACGGCCACACCGTATGGCAGGTTGTACTGCTTCTTGAAGCGCTCGATAAAGCCCAACTCCTCTGCGGGCGTCATCTCCTGCCGGTTGCCGTGCCCGTAATATTTCGTGATGCCGAGAATGACCAGCCCGCGATCCTTATACTTCTCGTGCCATTCCCTGAGATGCGGAAAAGCCGCGAGACATGGGCCGCACCACGTCGCCCAGAAATCCAGTAGCACTACGCGACCACGCAGGCCGGAGATTTGCACCGGCGCTTGTTCCACCCATTTGACGATTGAAATCTCCGGCGCAACCTCACCCTGAAGACGCAACTGTTTTTGCTTGCGCTGCAATGATTGAAGAACGTATCGCTGACTCTCCTGCCCGATGCTCGTTTTCGCGTAGAGGATGGCGTCTTCGATTGTCTTCACGGCATCCGTTTTGCGCTTGCTCTCGACGAGAACGTCGGCGAGCTTTTCTATGATATCAACGTACAGTCTTGGAGAGGGCGCAGCAATCGCCAGTTGGCGTGCCTCTTCCAGCACCGAGAGAAGCGCGCTCGGAGGCTTCTTCATCTCCTGATAAATGTCCACCAGCGTATTGCTTGAAAGATAGAGCAGGCGATCAGCGGCTGTGGTCTTCGCTGTCGCCTGCAAAGACTTGGCCACTTTGAAAGCTTCTTCGGCGTGCGCGACGGCGCGCTCCGTTTGTTTTGTCTTGTGATAAGCATTGGTGAGAGCATTTTGCATCATCACCTGCTCGCTGATCTTTCGCGGCTCGAAACGTAGGTAATCAGCCAGCGCGGTTTCGGCTTCTTCGAGGCGATTCATCTGCGCAGAGCGCAACACCACGACGTAGCGCGCATACTGCGGACGGTCACCCGCAGCCTGCCTGTCGCCGCCCAGAAAGCGTTTCAACAATTCGAGTGTGCGCTCTTCGTTGGCCGAGAGATGGTAGAGCAACCCCGTGTAATAAAGGTCGTCGCCGGAGAGGTTCTGGCGGGCAATCAGTTCGGCAGCGTAACGCGCGGCCAGTTCTTTCTGCTCCTGCACAGTTTTTTCAAGCAGCTTCGGGTCAAACGGCACATTCCTGCTCTGAAACTCCTGAATCTTCCTCGCCGCATAGCCTGAAGCTTCTTCATAAAGCGTGGACGCCGCGCGGGTGTCCGCTGGAGCAGCCCCCGGTGGCGGCGTCGTGATCCGACGCGCCTGCGCGAAGCTGTGAAGAGAAGTGAGCGAGAGAGCGCAGATGAAGAGCGTGAAAACGATCAGCTTTCTCATACGAATATCTTCCATAAATCAATTGACGCCGACGCACTGAAAGCGCTCCGGGCTAAAATCGTTGATGAGAGGCGAGGCGTTACCCGTCGTGATCTGTTCGGCCACAACGTCGCCCGTCAGGGGCGCGAGCAAAATGCCGTTGCGATAATGTGCGGTCGCGTAAAAGAGACCCTGCGTCTCGGCGCAAGCGCCTATCACTGGCCATTCATCTTCAGCGCGCGGGCGCAAACCCGCCCACGAAGCCACGAGCGGCAAATTCCCTACGGCGGGCGCAATCTCCAGAGCGTGCGACGTGATGGCGTGAACGCCTGCGCCCGTCACGCGCTTTTCAAAACCCGCGTGCTCGGTCGTTGACCCGGCCAAAAGGCGACCGTCAAGCCGGGGCACGAGGTAGCCGCGCGGGCTGTAAATCACATGGCGCGCAAGCCTCGGGTTGGTCTCAAAACAGAGCATCTGCCCGCGCACAGGTTCGATGCTGACGGGCGGCAACGCATTGCCTGACGAGGCCAGAAAAGATGTCCACGCGCCCGCTGCCACGACCACCACAGGCGCATGAACCGCGCCCCGCGAGGTCTCGACGCCGACGGTGCGCCCGCGCTCAATGATAAGCGACTTAACGTGCGTCTCAGTCAGAAGATGAACGCCGTGTTTTTCAATCGAGGTGGAGAGCGCCGCGATGAGACGACGGTTTTCGACCTGTACGTCCAGCGGAAAGCGCAAAGCGCTGCTCACATCGCGCGAGATGCACGGCTCAAGCCGCCTCGCTTCGTCCGCGCTCAATTTTTCGACCGCAAGTCCGGCGCGCCGTTGCCAATCGTAGCGATGCTCTATCTCCTCTTCATCCTTTTCTGTGAAGGCGAGGTAAAGCGTTCCTGTTCTTTCAAGCTCAATGTCCGTTCCAGTCTCTTCGCGCAACTCGCTGGCAAATGCCGGATAGAGGTCGCGGCTCGCGCACGACAGTTGAAAAAAGGCGTCGGCGCAACCGGCCTCAGCCTGCGGCGCAAGCATCCCGGCAGCCGCGTGTGAGGCTTCCGCGCCCGGCCTCGCCCGCTCGATTAACATCACTTGTCCCGCACCGCGCAACAGGAGCGCACGCGCAATCGCCAGGCCGATGACGCCGCCCCCGATGACGACCACATCCGCCGACCCCACACTTTTCAACGTCCCCTGATGTCGCATTGATTAAAACTTGCTGGTATGATGCCACGAAAGTTATCAGTGGTCGGTAGCCAGTGGTCAGTTAAAACGGCTTGCCGATTACTGACCACTGACCACTGACTACCGACCACTGATTATGAAACATACTATCACACTCATCCCTGGCGACGGCATTGGCCCTGAAGTCTCTTCGGCGGTCGTGCGAATCATCGAAGCGGCGGGCGCGGACATCCAATGGGAGACGCATTACGCGGGCGCGCAGGCGCTCGAAAAGTTCGGCGACACGCTGCCCGCAGAACTCCTCGAATCAATCAAGCGCAACAAGATCGCGCTCAAAGGGCCGATTACGACGCCGATTGGCAAGGGCTTCACCTCCGTCAACGTCGGCCTGCGTAAAGCACTGGACCTTTATGCCAACCTGCGTCCCGTGCGCGCTCTGCCCAACGTGCCTTCGCGCTATCCTGAGCTTGATCTGGTCGTCGTGCGCGAAAATACCGAAGACCTCTACTCAGGCATCGAGCACGTCGTCGTGCCCGGTGTGGTCGAGAGCATCAAGATCATTACTGAAAAGGCTTCGACGCGCATTGCGCGCTTCGCCTTCGATTATGCGCGCCGCGAAAATCGCAAGAAGGTCACAGCCATCCACAAAGCGAACATCATGAAACTCTCCGACGGGCTGTTTCTTGAGTGCTTCCGCAACGTCGCCAAAGACTATCCTGAGATCGAAGCCGACGACAAGATCGTTGACAACGCCTGCATGCAACTCGTCATGCGTCCAGAACAATTCGACATCATGCTGCTCGAAAATCTCTACGGCGACATCGTGTCGGATTTGTGCGCGGGCCTCATCGGCGGACTCGGCCTCGTGCCCGGCGCGAACATCGGCGAACTCGGCGCGGTCTTCGAGGCCGTTCACGGCTCTGCGCCCGACATCGCCGGACAAGGCGTCGCCAATCCGACGGCGCTTCTGATGAGCGGCATCCTGATGCTGCGTCACATCGGCGAGCGCGACGCCGCCCAGAAGATAGAGACGGCCATGCTGAAGGTCTTCGAGGAAGGCAAGGTGCGAACACGCGACATCGGCGGACAAGCTCACACGGACGAGTTTGCCAGCGCGATCATCGCTGCTTTTTAGAACCCGGCCAGAACTAATTAGCAACCAGCGGGCAAGGGAAAGGAATCTCCGCTGAGGGCTTTACGCCGTTCTATTGTCTCAGGAGCGTCATTTATTACTGCCCGCGCCCACGCATCTAACACTCAGAAAACGTTTGGAAAAATAGGCAGGTTAGGTATATTCTTTATCTGAAAGGAAAATAGGTTCATCTTCCTTACTTATAACCGAGCTTGTTTCATCAAGCGGCTCTTCACACTCGTTTTGAACAAGCTCCTTTTGTGTCTTTGTCTACAAGTAATTTTCTTCACCAACGCTACATATCCGGTAGCATAAAGCGAAGAAGCAATGAAAAGATTGAAGCCCCCCAAGCCCAGCCGTAGTCTCACTTTTTGCCTCATCGCCTGTGCGCTGCTGATTGTCTGCGCTTTTGCCGTATCATCACAGGAACCAACCAAAAAGCGCGGCCCGATTGATTGGATTTTCGTTCTTGATACTTCGGATTCCATGCGAGGCGTCGGCGGGTCAAAGAATATTTTTAGTAACGTCAAGAGCACCCTCGGCAACTTTATTCAGAAGACGCGAGAAGGCGATTCGGTAGCCATCTACACTTTCGACCGCGCCGCTGCCCTGCGAAACAAGGTGCAGATTTCCGGCGACTTAGACAGGAACGATCTGCTCGGCACAATCAACGGGCTGGAGGCCGAGGGTAAGTACACCCATATCGGTGAAGCCATCCGTGTCGCGCTTGAGCGAGCGACCGAATTAAAGAAGCACCCGGACGCTTCCAAGCGCACGGTGAGTATCGTCCTGCTGTCGGATGGCAAGGAATATACCAAGGGCATCCCGAATCCCACGTCCATTCAGTCTAACCTCTCGAAACTCTCGCAGTTTTCGAGCGATCCGCCATACATCTTTTACGTTGCGCTCGGAGGAGTGGCACCGGATCAGGGCGTCACGGATTTACTGGACGACCCGGCAATTAAGAATCGAACTGAAGTGATGACAGCTCCGGGGCCGGAGGAAATCGGGCAATTACCCGACCGCATTGCAAAACAAATAGAAAACCCTGCACCACCGCCGCCCCCCCCGGAGATTAAGCTCACGGTCGAGCCTGCGAGCCTTGATTTTGGACAGATAGAGCCAGGCGAGAATACCAGCGGCCAGACGCTTAAAGTGAGCAGCAACGCGGCGACCTCTGCGCGCTTGACGCTCGAAGATCCGGCAAATAGCGGAATCAGTCTGGTCGAACCGCAGGAGACAATTGAATTGCGGGCGGGCGACAGCAACGCGGTCAAAGTGCGCCTCAATGCCGCGCCCGGCATCGCAGACGGCTCACGCACCTTGCGCCTTGTCGTAACGCCTGTCAACACCCCGCCGGATACAATTACCAAACCCGTTGCGGCCAACGCACAACTCAACGTGTTTCGCGTCCCCATCTGGCGCAAGGCGCTTAAATGGATCGCGCTGCTCTTGCTTTTGCTGATCCTCGCGGCCGTTGCGTTCTGGGTAATCAAAGGCGAGTCGCCCAAGACTATCTGGGACCCGCAGAAAAAATATCTGGAAGGGGAAATAGAAGTCTTGAAGCCGCGCCCGGCGCAGGCCGAAGATGAATTTGTCAGCCTCTTACAGCGTGAAAGCAAAAGCCTCAGGCTCAGTTCGCTCGTGCCCGACGGCGCGACAGCGGATTCCGATGCAGAACTGATTGCCACCCGCAAGAACGGGCAAAAGAAGACACATTTGCGCCGCACTCATGGCGCAGTTTATGTCAACAAAGCGGAAGTGGCCGACATCGAACTCTTCGATGGCGACATTATCGAACTTGGCGAGGCCCACCTTCGTTTCAATTGGATAGGCCATGAACGCCCGTCCGATTCAGACGAAAATATTTGAACCACTCCGAGACGCGCCCCACCCGGTCGCGCCCCGTTTTAGACCTATCAGGAGACATACCATGAGAAGCAACGTCGTTTTTCGCCCTACCGTCGTCATTGGTCTGGGCGGCACCGGACACGGCGCCGTCCTTAAACTAAAGAAGCGCTTTATTGATGCCTACGGTTCTGTCCCGCCAATTATCAGCTTTATCTCTATTGACACTACGGAAAACGTCGAGCATAGCGAGAAAGGCCGCGACGGCTCCCCAATCGCATTAGAGCCGAATAGTGAGCGTTACGTACTCTCAGTCGCCAATCCGGGGGCGCTCGTCAACGGTACGAATGAGCATATTGACGAGTGGTGGCCGCGCAACGTGCCCATTGCAGCGATTAACGCCGGTGCAGGACAAGTACGTGCGCGTGGCCGCCTCGCGCTCTTCGCTAAAAGCAGGAACATCTTCGCTGCTGTGCGAAAAGCGATTGACGATGTCAAACAAATCAAGAACACCAAGCAGATGTACAAGGAATCCTTCCGCGTCTCGGATCGCGGCGGCGTCGAAGTTTATATCGTCGGCAGTTTGGCGGGCGGTACGGGCAGTGGCACATTTCTCGACATTGCTTTCATTACTCGTAGCTTCCTTGATGCCCTGTCAAACGTCACAGGGGTACTCGTCCTCCCGCGCGTCTTTGCGAGTTTAGCCGGTGTAGCGCTGGTCAAGCCGAATGCTTACGGAGCGTTAAAGGAGATCGAACGCTTCTCGAAGATGGGCATGGACGATCAATTTACAATTAATTACGGGACCGATGAAATTCAAGTCACTCGCCCGCCGTTCGATCTACTCTATTTGATAGATAGCATCAACGAGACGGGCAACGTCGTCAGCGAGACGAGAGACTTGCTGACGCTCGTTGCCGATGGGCTTTACATTCAAATCGGCTCGCAGATCGGGACCGACGCGGACAACACGGTGGACAATATCAAGACACAGTTGTCTGTCGCCGGTAATGTGCGTGGACGCTCTGCGAGTTATTGCAGTTTCGGCGTGGCCTCGCTCACGCTGCCTTTGCAGCAGTACGAAATGATGAAGATCAACGACGCACGCAAGCTGCTCAGCGATGGTCTCTTAAACGGTGTCTTTCTCGAAAGTGACCTCGAAGCTGAAGTCGTTCGCTTTCTGGGAGACAATAAACTCAGAGAAGATGAAACTGACGATGTGATTGATGCTCTGGCCGAACGCGAAGGAGGTGGGCGGATGCGCTTCCCGTTGCCACTCGGCCAGATGAAGCTTGACAAGACGGCGGCGGCGACAATCAAGCAATTGCATATCACGCATCGCAACCGGATGGAGCGTGGGGTCGCACAGGGGCTTGAGGTAAATCACAAACGGATTCTGGAAGCAGCGACACGTGCGATTGATGAGTGGTGGCAGCAGGCCATCAACCGCCCGAACGGTTTGACCTACGCGCAACGCTTTGCCGATAAGATGCTGGCCAAACTCGAATGGTATCAGCGAATGATGGAGGGTGAATCCAGGGAGGAGGCTGAGCGCCTCAAAGCGATCAACTTCACCCCGCTCGAAGAACAGGTGCGTGAGGCAGGAACTGCTTTCCTCAGGAAAGAAGGCAGAGTGCGAACCGCGTGCGAGAACTACAAAGGACTGGTCGACCGCGAATGTGAGTTGTACTTACAGGTCGCGCGGCGCGATAAGGCGGCTGAGCTTTATGGCGCATTGAGATCGCATGTCGAAGAGATTTTGCGGCGCTGCGCTTCAATGCGAGTCAACCTCGAAGCCGCGCTGAAAAAGTTTGAGCAGGATTATCTGGACGCGACGAATAGCCGCAGCGGGGAGAGTCCGTTTGAGCACACCGTGCGTTTCGATCCGGAAGCCAACAAGCCGGAGATTACGGCGGAGGATTTTGTCAGGTGGTATCGCGAGGAGCATGATACGCTCGCCGCCTGGTCTAATATGCGGATGGACGATATTGTCCACGAGATCACAGGCTTTATGAATGAGAAGTATCGTCCGCTGACCGAGTTGTCAATTGACGACGTGCTGCAACGCAGTGAGGCTGGAAACATTTCACAAGACCTCAAGCAGCTTTCCGGTCTGGCCGTCCCGCTCTGGCGTTATGATGAAGGTAAAATCCCTGTCGTCAACCGGGGCATTATTGACGAATTATTCCATTACGGTGTGGCTGACGCAGACAACACGCTGCTTAAAGAGCCGCAGGTGTACGGCAAAGTGCCGCAGGGCACGAATGCCCCGTCGTTTATCTCCACGCTTGATCCGCATCGCATTACGCTCTTCAAGGTCAAAGTAGGAGTGCCGCTCTTCGCCCTGCAAGGCATAGACGAGATGGAGCGCGCTTACAAAGACCCGGACAAGACGGTCTCGAACCATTTGCACCGCGATTGGGAATCATTCCCCAACTTGATCCCGCGCGCGGGCGACGGGGCGGCGCTGCGTTGGTTTGCCATTGCGCAGGCTCCCGCGCCGTTTGAGATCATCACGCATGAAGGTCCGTGGTATTACATCCGCTCGCAAAAGGCCAAGAAGGTAGATGCCGGACAAATTCGCTTGGGGCAAGGTCGCATCAACGCTTACACCTTCTTTGAGAAAAATCAGGACTTAGTAACAGAGGTTAAGGAAAAAATTGACAGCATCACGCGCACCGAAGGCGAAATGAAAATCAACGTTGTGTTGCGCGAGTATACCGATCAACTGGCAAAACAGGTTTCGGGGCGTGAGGTTGACGCCTCAATCAAAGAGCAAGTCGAAGGAGAGATTCAGGCCATCGAAGGGCATCTGCAAGAGATGTCTAAGCTTCGCTAGGGTCGAAAGGAAAGACTGTGGCGCAGAGAGAGTGTGTGTTGCCATACGTCTGACAAGGTGGGCACGCCCGTAATCGAATTGACGTGCGCGGCGGGTGAATTGAGGCAAAATTATGCAAAAGCTCAAACCGGTGACGATTATTGCCCTCGATCCTCACGCTGCGGCATTCTGCGAAGCGGTGCGCGGAAGACTCGAAAAAGATTTTGGAGCGCGCGGGCGCTTGATTCAGACATATTCGTTAATCAATGACGGCAGCACTCTCAAATTCGAATCAGACCTGTCGGCTACTGCCGATTTAAGATTCGATCTCAAGGCCGCTCGAAACGAAGCGAAGCGGATGGAAGCCGAAGAGGCGCACGCGCTTTTTGAGCGTGAATCCCCGAACATCGAGCCTGCCTTAATCGAGATGCTCGGAGCAGGTCGCAACTCCGCCGAGATAGATGCGGCGCGGCGCGAAGGTATCGAGATTGTTCGCACACGAATGATTTTTCTGGTGCTCTCGTCATCCGATTCGTTCGCCAGAGGACTTGCTCTCGATCTCACCAGACAGATCAGATGGTTATTCGCCACGCGCTTTGCTCAGGAGCTATTTGATCTGCAATCGGTCGTACTCTTGCCCGGCTTATTTGAATCGCCTGAGCCGCCGGATTACGCCGCCACCTATGCACTGCTCAAGCAGCTCGACCATAGCATGACTGCCGGAGTGATGATCACTCCGCAGATCAAAGGCGTCCCGCCGTTTGAAGGCTGTTGGCTAATTGATGGGTATAACGCGCGCGGAGATAAAATCGGGTCGCTGGCGGAACAGTTGCAAAGTTACAGCGATGCTTTCACTGGCTTTCTCACTTCCGAGCCGGAGATGAGCGGCGCATTGATGGGCACCCGGATGGCACGTGGTAAAGCACCCGCCTACAGCGCCTTTGGTTACGGCGAGCTTTATTACCCGGTGGAGGCGACACTGACAAGGCTGAGTTGTGCGCTGGCGCGCGACATCACGACCCGCGCTTTTCTGGCCGATGACGCTTCGCCCGCAGACAGAAGCCGCAGGATGCTTCTGGCCGCAAAGCGATTTATTCTCAGTGCCAATTACACGAGCGCACTTGAGGGACTCGAGCGCGATAAGGGAGCGCCGATCTGGCAGGACTTTAGCCCGCGCGCGGAGATACGCGAAGGCGCAACGGGCGCGTACCTCACCGAATTACAGCTTCGCCATAAACAGTTTGAGGAAGGCGCGCTGCCGGGTTTTCAGCGCACTCTTCTTTTGCGCCGCGAAGAGGTCAAGGCAGAGTTGGAGGCATTGATTGACGCAGAGATTAATCGCCGCGCCGATGCGGCTCCTGACGGATTAAATGAGTCGATAGAATTACTGGCGGCGATGACCGATCGAAACATTTCTTTAAGCAAAGACGTGCTTGGCGAAAATCCGCAAAACCTTATTACCGAACAGCGCGACATAGAAGGGAAACTCGATAACCGGCTCAGCATTAATGTTGATCGCTCTCAAACCAAAAGCCTGCTTGGCCAAGTGCATGAATTACGCAGCCGCCTTGCTTCGCTGCAAACTTCGCTGCGACTGGCACCGGCTGAGACCGATCAGTCCGAGCTGACGGAAGCGCCCGACAAAAACAAGCGTGCGGAAAACTCCGTCAGAGATGAAACCGGAAGCGCGGAGGGCGAAGACGAAGCTCAGAAAGAATCATTTGAGACCCCTGGTGCGGAGAAAAAACCTCTGAGCTTGCACGAAGAGCGGCAACAACTGATCGAAGAGATTGCGTCAACCGAACAACAGATTCAGGCGATGCGCCTTGACTATCATCGCGCCATCATTATGGAAGACGGCGCGGCGCACCAGCTCCGTTATCAAGCCAGCCAGCAGGTTCGAGAAGCCAAAGCGCAAGCCGTCACCCAAGCGGAACAAGAGGTCACGAAAGTTGGCGACCAATTAGGTGAGGCGCGTCTCGCTCTGGATGAATTGCAACAGGAACGGCGTCAGTTCCTCATTCGCTATTTCATCGTCATTCCGATTATCGCCGCCGCCCTCATCTTCGGCCTTCCAGCCTTAGCGGCGCTGGCCGGTTTCACGCCCGCGCAAACGCTGGCTCAATCGTTCTGGGATAATTTATCAAGCTACCTGTTCTGGCTGGCCGTCGCTGCGCTCATTTATGCAGCCGTCATACTTTACCTCTTTGCTGTGGGCATCAATCGCCGCGTTAATCAAGCGCGCGAGCAGGTCAAGACATTAGAGCGAACTTTAAGCGCCGCCGCAGCGCAGTTGCGGCGCGCACATAATGACCAGCTACGCTTCGAATACGATCTCAACGCGCAGGTGATGCGAAGCGAAACGATTAGTTATTTAATCGATGTTGTCGGGCGTCGGGCAGAGGACCTGAGTCGAACCCTGACGGAGCTTGCCGAAACACGCGAGGCTTTCATCCGGCGTCACGACGAAGCATTGCCGAGCTTCTCCGCCACGCGGCGACCCGTCCTGCGCGCTTCCGACGTAGACGCCTATTACGGGAAGCAGGCAGAGGATGCTCTCCGTGCGGGAGAGGCCTTTGCCAACGATCAGCTTAAGCGTTCGCTGGTCTGGCGTATGAAGATCGAAGAGTTTAGAGAAAAGCTGGAGGCTTTCACGAGCAGTCGTTTTGAGCGTCTCAAAACGCTCTCTATCGAGGACGTGCTGCTGCGCGAACCGGAACTGCTCCCCGATTACAACGCATCGCTTTACCTGCGGGAGCTTAACGACGCGGCAGAGCCGCTTGTGCAGTTACGCGAGGTTGACGTAGATCACGACCTCTTTGCGCAGCGCGACGTAACGCTCTGGGCCGGGGCAGAGGAACACGAGCATCTGCTGGTGCGCTATCGTCAGGTTTCCCCACACGCTACCGCTCGCGCGTCTGAAGATGAACAAACGCTTCGCGCGCTCACTCGCTGCCTTAACTATCCGGCTTATTTCCTGAGTCAGATTGATTATTATCGCGCTTGTTATGAACGCATGCCGGAAGCGCACAGGGAAGCCGCTTCGTTTCCCGACCTGATTCCAAACGAATTGGGTGTAGGAGTGGAAGTGCGACGCGCATATGAGAATTTGCTGCTGGCCATTGCCACCGGCATGATCTTACGAACCTCCAAAGGTGATTACACTTTCGCCGATGACAATGGCCACTCGCTGGGCGATAACCGTAAGCAGATCGCCGAAAAACTCGCAACTGATTTTTCCTCGCAACAGCTTTACGCCGATCTGTGCGACCGTTTGGAAGGGCGGCTGGTTGATCACAATTTCGTTTACCAGAAGCTCAGCGAATACACCGCTTCCGCTCAGGATTTGGAAAAAGCAGAGCGAGAAGTTTTAGAAACACTAAGCCGCAAGTACCATCCGCTCAGGTAAAATTCTTATCGCTGAGTTTTCGCGCCCGCTCCTTACTTACGGGCCGACTGCCACCTTCCTTTCTTCCATATAATAAATCATCACGTTGCTGTCTGTTCTGTCTTATTGCTTTGGATTAATGGGTGGTCTTTAGAAAATGTAAGGCACAGCTTCACATCTCGCTTGAGTTGGCGTCCGTTTTGCCACTATGATGCAGGGACATTTACTGAATATCCGTACCGTTTGCCCAGATGTAAGCCGTATTAATTCTCCGTCTATAAAGGAGTCCCTCAAGGAATGAAAACGACTGCGACCGCAGCCGCTTGCCTGTTGCTTGTCTGCCTTATCTCAATCACTTCCACTGCCCAGCAGCCGACCACCGCAACGCTCAGTGGTGTCGTCACCGATCCGAACGGTGCTGTCATTGCCGGAGCGCAGGTCACGGCGACTCAAACAGGGACGGGCACTCAGCGTCAGACGACGACCAACGATACGGGGTTTTATGTACTGACGAATTTGCTGCCCGGAGAGTATGAAGTGAAAGCTCAGGCGACGAACTTTGCCGACGCTCTCAGGAAATCGCTTGTCCTTCAGGTTGGACAAACCGTCACGCAGGATTTTCAACTCAGCATCTCCACCCAGAACATTGTGATTGACGACGTTTTTCCTCCCGATCTGGTTGACCAGACTTCGTCGGCGACGGTGAATGTGGTAGGCACGCGTGAGATCAGTAATATTCCGCTCAACGGGCGCAACTTCCTTGAGCTTGCGCTGCTCGTTCCCGGCAACGCGCCTGCGCCGAATTTCGACCCGACGAAGACCAACGTCTTCACGATCTCATCAGCCGGGCAACTCGGTCGCGGCGGTAATGTCACTATTGACGGGGTGGACAACAATGATGACGTGGTGGGTGGGCCGCTTCAAAACATTTCGCAGGAAGCGGTGCAGGAGTTTCAGATTGCCACCAACCGTTTTTCCGCCGAACTCGGTCGCTCCGGCTCTTCCGTCATTAACGTCGTGACCAAAGCGGGCACGAACGAAGTTCACGGCGCAGCCTCCGTCTTCTTTCGTGATCGCCGGATACAGGGATTGCCCGCGACGTTTGACCGCAACACAGGCGAGAAGCCGCCCTTTGATCGTCAGCAGTATGCCTTCGCCATCGGTGGCCCTGTGAAGAGAGACAAAGCGTGGTACTTCGGCGCGTTCGAGTATCGCAATCAGGACGGCGCGGTGCTGGTCGGCTCGCGCGATGTGGCGCGACGCACGATCACGCGCGGGTTCGCGCCCGCGCCGCTTAACGATTTGCTGTTGACCTTGCGCGGCGACTGGGGACCGACAGACCGGGATAGACTCACCTTTCGTTACTCGCTCGAACGTGAAGACGACGTGGCCGCGAGCACCCTGATTCGCTCCATCGGCTCTGCTTCGCAGCGTCAATCCGGGCGCAATAACTATCATTCATTTCTGACGACCTATGAACGCATTCTCTCGCCCGTTGCAGTCAATAACGTCACTTTCAGCGCCAGCAATTTTCTCAATCGCACCTCGCCGGTGACGGTCGGCCCACAACTGACTTTTCCCAGCTTACAGGACGGCGCATCGTTTCGTGTCCCGCAGCAGACGCAGCAGAAACGACTGCAATTCAGCGATGCTCTGGCGTATGTTTACAATAATCACACCATGCACTTTGGCGGCGATTTTCAGAAAGTTGACGCAGACTTCAATCTCGGCGTCTTCCAGCAGGGACGCATCGAGTTGATTGAAGATTTCGCAACCTTCGATCACAATGGCGACGGTCAGGTGAATGACAACGATCTTCTGTTTGCTGTCACACTCCGCAGCGCGTTCCCGGACCGCGCGCTCGTTATCCCCGACGCGGACAACAAATATTTCGCCGTCTACGCTCAGGACGATTGGCGCGTCACGCCTAATTTGACGCTCAATCTGGGCTTGCGCTACGAACTCGACACGGATGTCAAGAACGTCAGCCGGATAAACGAAATCAACCCGCTCGTTCAGCCTTTCCTGCGCGGCACGCGCTCGTCCGACAGGAACAACTTTGGCCCGCGCGTCGGGTTCAACTATTCATTCAACGAAGGGCGCACGGCCATTCACGGCGGCTACGGCATCTACTACGACCGCGTGACGCTCGAAATCCAATCGCTTGAGCGAGGGCTTGACGGTCGCGCTCTGCCGATTGTAGTCCGCGCGGGCAACGTCTTTTTCCTTGACCCGATGACCGGCATGTTTCCGCCCATCGCTCCGACCATCTCGAACCCGTTCACGGGCTTTCCGCTGGCGGGCGCTGGCGCGGGCGGCATCAACATCATTGACAACGACCTTCAGAATCCAATGGTGCAGCAGATGAACATCGGCGTTCAGCGCGAACTCTTCAGAGACTTCCTGCTGCGCGCGGATTACCTCCACAACCTCGGCACGCACTTCATCATCGGGCGCACCATCGGCTCAGTCTTCAACGCGGTAGTCGGTGGGCCAGACCTCGTGAAGAACCTGGAATCTTCCGTCAACACGACCTACGACGGATTGCTCATAAGCTTCGAGAAGCGTTACTCGGGCCGCTTCCAGTTCAGAACGGCATACACGCTCTCGAAAGCTTTCAACTACGCCAACGACGATCAGATTCCATTCTCGAACGGCCCAATCAACCCGAATAACCTGAGATTGGAATATGGCCCGACGCCAAACGATCAACGCCATCGCTTCGTCTTCGCGGGCGTCTTCGAGCTGCCCGGAAAGTTTGCCATCGCGCCGATCTGGACAATGGCTTCGGGCGTGCCGATGGACATCCTGCTGCCCGACGGCTCGTCGCGCATTCCCCAACTGCAACGCAACGCGGGCGGGCGTCTCTTTCACACGGGCGCGGAATTAAACGACTTCATCCGGCGACTCAATGCTCAGGGCGGCGTCGGCGGCACGTTGCTTCCGCTCGTGAGCGACAATGCGCGCTTCAGCGATTCTTTCAACTCGCTCGATGTGCGACTCTCCCGAAAGTTTTCTTTCACACAGAACGTGGCTCTTGAGCCAATCGTCGAGGTCTTCAATCTCTTCAACATCACGAATGTGCTCGGCGTCTCGAACGTGAACTATTCAGGCTTTGGCAATGTGATCGGCACGCCAGCGTTCGGGCAGCCCGTCACAACCGCAGGCGGCGTCTTCGGCTCAGGCGGCCCGCGCGCATTTCAATTCGCCGCGCGGTTCACGTTTTAGGTCAAAGTTTGGATGAGCATTTGGCGAGGAAGTCTAACCACAGAGACACAGAGAACACGGAGGTAGCACGGAGACTTGAATCTCTGTGCCCCCTTTGCGTTCTCTGTGTCTGCGGTGGTGAATCATCTTTTACCCGACACGCAAGTGAAGAGAATCTAAAGTGGCAGCACAAGTTGGACTAAAGCGACAACTCGGACTCACCGCAGCGATTGCCCTGGTCATCAGTGGAGTCATCGGGCTGGGCATCTTCGTTTATCCGGCGGGGATGGCCAAGTCGCTCGGTTCACCCTTGTGGCTGCTCATCGTCTGGCTCGTGATGGGACTTGCGGCTCTCTGCGGCGCGCTCTGTTACGGCGAGCTTGCCACGCGCTTTCCAGAAGCTGGCGGCGGCTACGTCTATCTGCGCGAAGCCTATGGCCCTCGCATCGCTTTTCTTTACGGCTGGATGCTTCTTCTCGTCCTCGACCCCGGATTGACGGCGACGCTCGCGGTCGGACTGGCGAGCTATAGCAGTTACATCGTCCCCTTGTCGCCGCTGGCAATGAAGTTGCTGGGCATCGGAACGATTCTCGTTCTCGCCGGAGTAAATATTCTGGGCCTGCGGCTTGGCGCACGTATCATGCTGCTGCTCACGCTGCTCAAGGTCGGGTTGCTGCTCTTCATAGTCTTCTGGGGCTTCGGGTCGGGGCTGGGTGATTGGAGCAACTTCACCCCCTTCGTGGCGCAAAGACCCGGCTCGGCTCCACTGTTTGCGGCGCTGGCCGGGGCGAGCGTGGCGGGCTTCTTTTCATTCGCCGGATGGTGGGACTTAACGAAGCTGGCAGGCGAGGTGCGAGCGCCCGCAAGGAATCTGCCGCGCGCGCTCATCTTAGGCATTCTCATCATCACCGTCGTTTACATTTTGACGAGCGCGGCCTTTCTTTACCTCGTGCCGCTGGAAAGCGTTCCGGCAGACGAGAAATCAGCGCAGACTTTTGCGGCGCAGGTTGGCCTCGCGCTTTTCGGACGAACGGGCGGGCAAATCTTCTCAAGCATCGTGGTCATCAGCGCGCTCGGAAGTCTCGCCGCATACATCATGGCCGCGCCGCGCGTTTATTACGCGATGGCGCGCGACCGCTTGTTCATCAAACAGGTAGCCGCCATTCATCCGCGTTTCGGCACACCGGCGCGTGCCATCGCTTTGCAGGCTACGCTTGCGTCCGTGCTCGTCGCCGTCGGCACGTTCGATGCAATCATCGCCTATTTTTTCTTCGTGACGGTTGTCTTCATTGCGCTGACGGTTGCCGCCATTTTCGTCCTTCGCCGTCAAAGCGGAGACACCACGACGTACCGCACGCCCGGCTATCCCGTAACGCCGCTCTTTTTCCTGCTCATCATCGGCGCGCTGCTCTTTCTGCTCGCCTCGAATAATCCTTTGCAGGCATTCTTAGGCGTCGGCGTGGTCGCGCTCGGCGTGCCGGTTTATCATTTACTGTTTCGGGAAAAAGTAATCAGTAATCAGTAATCAGTCGTCAGCAGGTGTTTTCCGAATTGTGGTAATCTTTGGCTGATAACTGACGACTGATTACTGATTACTGATTTTTAGGAGAATTATGACCTGGATTAAAACCGTTCCATTTGAGGAAGCCGATGAGAAGCTCAGGCACGCGATGGAAGCGCAGCGTGAGTTGTACCCGATTGAATATGCCACGCCGGTGCATCCGACGCCGGACGGTGAATCATCCGGCATCGTCGCGTCGCATAGTTTGATTCCGGACGCGCTCTATCATGCCTTCGGCACGTTCGGCGCGTTGATGTCGCCCGACTTGCCCCTGACGCGCCGACAGCACGAAATGATTACGACCGTCGTCTCGGTCAATAACCGCTGTCATTATTGAATCGAATCCCACGCAGAGTTTCTGCGTCGAGTCACACTGGACGAGGATTTCGTTCGCGCCCTGCAAGAGGACTACACAAGTGCGCCTCTCTCGGAGCAGGATCGCGCGATGCTGGACTTCGTCGTGCAATTAACCAAAGACGCCACGCGCATCTCGCGCGAGGATCATGAGCGGCTGCGTGCCGTTGGCTTTGACGACAAAGGCATCCTGCAAATCACGCTCATCGCTTCGTGGTTCAACTACATCAACCGCGTGGCCGATGCGCTCGGCGTCGGGCGCGACTGAAATTAGTAGACGACAAGTTCGTGGCAGGGTATTCTCCTCGCCGTTCGTCATAAAAAAATAAGAGGTCACAACTCAATGAAAATATCATTGCCCAGACAATGGCTTACTCTGCTTATCCTCATCACCATCTGCACAACGGCAGCTTACGCACAAAGACGAAGAGGTGGACCGGCCTCGTCTCCCGCCCGTTTATCTGAAATGAAAATCCTTCCGTATAACGGAGGGAACGATACTTTTGGCGATAATATAGCCGTTGGGGAGCATTCTCTTTTCAATGATCTGGACACTTCGCTACTGGTGAAAGTGGAAGTTTCGGGAAAGGCCGGAGAGTATTCCAACCGGAATGTGGAGATCACAGCCCGTCAGGGAAACAAACTGATTTTGACCAGAACCGCAATGGTCGGGATATACAATGAGAGCGGGAAGTATTACGTCACCGCCTGGATTCCCAATCCCCTCTGTCAGGACACCACCATCCAGGCCCGACTGCTCGGGCAAAGCAAGCCTTCCATCATCAGGAAAAAAATCACTGCTAACTGCGGAGAGTAGAAGAGCAGGGATGAGGGCGGAGGGATAGGGGATGAAAGGGATTGAGTTAATCTCTCATCGAATCATTGATTCAATGGTTTTCATTCATCCCTCATCCTTCATCCCTCATCCCTTTTCCCACCCCATATAGTGCCGGAGCGCATACCATCTGGCATAGAGTTCCTCGCTATCCCGCCGCGACTGCAATCAAAACACAAGAAAACCAGTAAAAGGGCTGTGGCCTGAATGTGCGGGCACAGCCTTTGCTCTCGCGCTCGTGTAGCAGACGAAGCCCTCGCAAACGCTTTATCTCTCCGAGCGCGCATTGCTTTTCTTCGAAGCTATGCCCTATGCGCGCCACGCGAGCGAGCGGCCACTTCTCGACGTTTCAAAACTAAAGGAGCGTAAACCCATGCGTGCCCCACGGCCTACTATCTCGACCTCTCTCTTTCTACTCTTCACCTTGCTCTTCGCCTTTACCACAGCGATTCGCGCAGACGATGACACCACCACCGGCGACGAATACGAGGAGACGGCGCGTGTGGCGCGCGTCAGCCTGATTCGCGGCGATGTCCAGTTGCAGCGCAACGGGAGCAAGACGTGGGAACGCGCCCGCGTCAATCTTCCGCTCGTCGAAGGCGACGTGCTCGCCACGACGGGGCACGATGCGCGCCTCGAAGTTCAGATCGATGCGCGCAACTTCGTGCGCGTCGGCGGCGATTCAATCCTGCGCGTGGTGACTCTGCGCGACGAAGGTATCGCGCTCAGTCTCTCCGAAGGCACGGCGACTCTGAGACTCGCGCGTTTCGAACCCAACAAAGAATATTTCGAGATTGATGCTCCCGGCACAACTCTCGCGGCTGAAAAGCGTGGCATCTATCGTCTGGATGTCTCGCGCGAAGGCCGGGGCGTGCGCCTGACGGTTCGAGACGGTGGACAGGCACGCATCTATTCCGAAACTTCCGGCTTCACCTTGCGCGACGGGCGCAGCGCCGAACTCGTCTCTAACGGAACAAACGTGGGCGATTGGGAACTGAGCAACGCCGCGTCGTTCGATTCGTGGGACACATGGGTTGACGAGCGCGAGCGTTATCTGGCTTCGCGTCTGCGCTACGACGGACGTGAGCGCTACTACGACGCGGACGTGTGGGGCGCGGAAGAGTTGGATGCTTACGGCGACTGGGTATACGTCAGCGAGTACGGCTGGGTCTGGCGTCCGTACGCCTCCTCCATCAACAGCTATAACAACTGGGCGCCGTATCGCTACGGGCATTGGGCATGGGTTCCGCCTTATGGCTGGACGTGGGTGGGCGATGAACCCTGGGGCTGGGCACCATATCACTACGGTCGCTGGGTCTATTACAACAACAATTGGTGCTGGGCACCGCGCGGCTACGGCTACGCGTACAGAAGACCCTGGTGGCGTCCGGCGCTCGTCGTCTTCGTTTACATTCCGACCTCTTACGGCGAGCAGATCTGCTGGTATCCGCTCAGACATGGCCAGCGCGATCCGCGCGGGCGTCACTACCGGCGGCTTGAGGCTCTAGGCTCAAGGGATTTGGCTCGATTACGGCGCGACAATCCCGCGTACCTTCGCGCCATCACGGCTGTGCCCGCGCGCGAGTTCGGGCGGCAGGCGGCGCGAACACAAGCGGCGTCAGATGAGATCGCACGTCGCGCCATCACGGGTGAACCTGTGCGCGGGCGTCTGCCCATTACACCGATTGACCGAATAGACGGACAGGGCACAGGCGAACTCGACCGGCGCGGAGGACGTGTAGCGACTGCGCGTCCGCCAACGCCAAACGGAACTGACCCGGCATTGCAGGATCGTCCGACCGGAGCGGCTAGGCGCACGCCCGGCGTCCCCCTTGACGGAGAGCTTCGCCGCACGCGTCTCTACAACGGGCGCGAGCCGCGACCTGTAGTTAACGCGGGTGAAAACAACGGAAACAGTAGCGGCGGCAGTGGCGGCGGCAGCAATCCTGTCATCGCTGATCCCGGCAACACTGGCGCTGTGGCGCGGCCTCCGCGCCCGCGTGGCGTTGATCGAACGCCCGTCGAGCGCGGCACTCAGGGGAATGACGGCAACAACGGCACGACGCCCTGGTATGAGCGCCCCGCACGGCCTGCGCGCGTGAATCCGAGCGAGGAGCGCAGGCAATCGACAACCACGCCAATCCCGAACGTGGCGCGGCCAGACGGCGGTGATGCCGGAGTTATACCTGCACCCGCCCCCGCCCCCGCCCCTGAGCCTGCGCCGCGCGTGCGTCCGCGACGTGATGACAACGATGGCGGTGACATTGAGCGGCGTCCCTCGCGCAGACCGGAAACGAGGCCGGAGACCACACCAGAGCCAAGACCCGAGCCTCAACCGGAGAGTAGGCCAGAGCCAAGACGCGAATCGCGCCCCGAACCGACGAGGGAAGCGCCGAGGCCGGAATATCGGCCTGAGCCACGTCCTGAACCGCGTCCCGAGTCGAGACCGGAGCCGAGGCAGGAATCCAGACCAGAGCCTAGACAAGAATCCAGGCCGGAACCCAGACCTGAGCCTCAGCCTGAGTCTCGTCCTGAGCCTAGACAGGAATCCAGGCCGGACCCGCCAGCGCAGCGCGAATCGCCACCGGCACGTGAAGAGAAATCAGAGCCGCCACCGTCACGTGAGCGCAGCGATGATGCGCCGCGACCGTCAAGGCGCGGCGAACCCTGAGAGGCCAAGCGGTCAGGAGTTTGACGAGCGGCTAACTTGAAAGAATCGAAAGGAAGAATTATGAGACGACTAATCCGAACCACACTCTTTGCTTCTCTGCTCATGGGGTGCGCCGCGCTCTCGTTCGCGCAAAGTAGAGAGCGCATGGTGGACGCCTTGCACAGTTCGTCCGCCGTTGCTACGACGGCGGCGGCGACGGCAGCGCTTGACCCGGCCTACATCCCGCACGGGTCGAAGGTCTACGTCAACTACATTCAGGGCATGAACGGTTTTGAGAACTATCTGGTCGCGGCATTCAAGAAGAAGAAGGTTGATCTTCTGGTCGTGACCGACCGCGCGCAGGCTGACTTCGAGATTACCGGCTACGCCGAACACAAAAAAGCTGGATGGGCCAAGATCATCTTCGGCAGCGGCCTGCCCGAATCCGAAGCGAGCATTCAAATCGTCAATCTCAAAACCAGCGTCGTTTCTTACGCCGTCGGCTCGTACAAGGTGGATGCCCTCAACGGCAAGAAGAGCACCGCCGAGCATCTGGCGAAGAACCTGCGGCAGAAGATGGAGAGAGACGATAAGAGGAAATAGAGCAGTGGTCAGTGGTCGGTGGTCAGTGGTCAGTTAAGACCGCTTGCTTTTACTGATCACTGACCACTGACCACCGACCACTGATTAAGGGGTTATCAGATGTACACCACACGTTTACGCCCTCGCACAAGCGCCCTTCTGGTCGCTTGCCTGCTCATCATCTCTCCCTTTGTTCAGGTTGGCTTCACGCAAAGCCGTGTCGGAACCGGGATCAAGCCCGAGGTGCGCCGCGCGCTCAGGGCACGCAATCGTGAATCCGTCATGGGCAAGCGCAAGGACGGCTACGCCCCCATGCGAAGCAAGGCGACGTTGCCGCAGCGCCCGCCACGCGTGAAGCTTCAGAGTGAAGCAAACACGGGAACCAGAACATCGTTGAGGCGTCCGGCTCGCGTTATTCGTAGAGAGTCTGTGACGAGCGAGGCGAAACAGCAGGCGGCGTCGGCTTCGTATCCGGGCATCCTCGCGGGCACGCCGCTTAGCTGGATTCTGCACACGTCGCAACTGAGCCTGACATCTTCAAATGGAACGAACGAACAATACGTCGATGCTTCGAGTGATCTCGTAGCTGATGAAAGGACGACTTTCGATACGGACGGCGGGTCGTTCGACATCGCGGTCGGGCGCTCCGGCGCGCGTTATGAAGTCTATTCCGGCACGCTCAATAATCGCCCCGTCGGGATAATCGCCGTCGGGCGTGACTCAAACGCCAATTACGTTAACGACTACGCACCAAACACGACGCTGACCTTCGATCTCGAACGCGACTTCGGGCTGCCCTCTGCCGTTTCAGTCGTCTCAGGCCGTTCAAACGCCGGGCGCGAGTTCGTCATCGTCTCGTCGAGCGGCTATTACAACTTCGACAATCCGTCCGACCCTGACAACGAGCCTTCGGCGGGCGTCGTCCTGCTCGTGCGCGATCCGGCGACGGGTGGCTTTGACGATTCACGCTCGCGCTCGCTCGTCCGCGCAGGCAGCAATGAACTGAACAACGCCAACGCGCTCGCCTTGCTGCCGAACAACGATCTGCTGATCGCCGATTTTGATTCCAACGAGCTACGCATCGTCCGCGATACGGATACGGACGGCATTCCAGACAGGCTTGATCCGAGTCCTTATTACAGCTACCAGTTTTCGGACGACGCACCGCTCGACATCGCCGCCAACTCGCGCGGCGTAGTCTTCTCGCATTCCGTCGGCAACGACACCATCATGCTCGCCCTCTACGACGACAACGCCAACGGCTACGCAGACCGTGACGAAGTGGTCGTCGAAGGTCTCTCGATTGATAACAATCTCATCTTTCACGGGCTGACGACGGATCGCGAGGGAACTGTCTACGTCATCGAGAACGCCTCGGGCGCTGCCGACCTGACTCAGGACGGCGGCAATCTCGGCACGCCGCAGATAGACGCTTTCCCGGACCCTGCGCTCAACGGCTTCCTGCGTGACGGCGCGCTTTTCGCCGAAGCCGACAATCCGAATACGCAGGCGCTCTCAGGTCTCACCTTCGGTGTCGAGACGGTGCTTCCTGCCGTCGCACATCTGACGATGACCAACAGCGCGAGCTTTCATGGAAACGGAACTAAGGCCGGGCTGGCGACGATTCAGGGCACGGGTTTGACGCGAGGGCTGAGTGGCCGCAGCGAAGCGGACGCGGCGGCGCGCGGCGTGTTCGTGACCTTCGAAGGTCGCGCAGTGCCTGTCCTCTCCTTCGATGATTCGCAAATCAACATCTACGTCCCCGAAGCAGCGGGCACGGGCGTCGGCTCAGTGGTCGTCTACGTCAATGGCAGCGTCATCGCCGCAGATGATTGTTTAGTCTCAAACGATAATCCCGGTCTCTTCACCACGACACAGAACGGGGCTGGCGAGGTGGTCGCGCTGCTCGTTTCGGATTTGCAATACACGCGTGCTCCCTTCAATGCGAAGACGAACGGGCAGCCATCTGTGATCGCGCTCTTCGGCACGGGCTGGCGCAACTCTCTGCCGGTGACTGTCAGCATCGGAGGCCATGCGGCGACCGTTGAACACGCGGGCGCGTCCGGCGGCTTCAACGGGCTGGATCAAATCAACGTCCAGATTCCGGGCGGCGTGATTGGCACTATGCCCGTCATCGTCACGACCGCGAGCGGAGCATCGAGCCGTAGTGACGTGTTTGTAAGTATCAAATGAGGTCAGGCGTAAGCGTAATGTTTAAGCCCCGGAGGGGCGGCAGGGTGTTGCCCTTCTTATCTCTAACTCACGTTGTTTATCTCTTCAATTTGATCGTCGTGTTCTCGATGACGGAGGGTGGAGGCGCTGGCGTCTGTCTTATTTCTTCGGTGATCGGAGCGGGCGGCAAGGTGGCGGCAGCATAGTCGGATTGATTGAGCGCAGGCGTTTCCGGCTCGACCTTCTTCTCCGTCGGCTTCAAAAGTTTGTTTGCCTTTCCCACCCGCGACATCCCTGCGATGAGGAAGACTACGCTGAGCAGGAAGCCGAGCGCGGCGCTGAAAATGGCTGACTGCCATGCACCGAGGAAGCCGTTAATGGCTGCATTCACTCCGCCAATCAGGAGGATGACGATGCCACAGCCGAGTGCGGTCTCGCTCTTCTTATACTTCTGAATCGCCTCGTCCATCTGCCCGTCGAGCGCGAGCCTGACGGTGGGCAGCGACAACCCGCACTGGCGGCAATAGCGCTGCTCTTTCTTATTCTCCGTTGCACATCGTGGACAGAACATCGGAGTTTCTCCATTCAGTATTTTACTACGATTTATCCGTGAGCATGTTTCAACTTCGTCCGTTGACGCTTCATTCTCTCTCTCCCTTGCTCTTCCCTCACTCCGTCCTCATCCTTCATACTTGCTTCTATGGAACGCATCGTTTTTTTAGACCGCAGCACGTTAATCGCTAACGTCAGGCGTCCTGCCTTCGCGCATGAATGGACGGAGTATGAGATGACTGCTGCCGCCGAGATCGTTGAGAGGCTCAAAGAGGCGACCATCGTCATCACCAACAAAGTGCCGCTCCGTGAGGCAGAGCTTTCACAGTTGCCCGAATTGAAATTCATCGCCGTCGCGGCCACCGGCGTGGACATCATTGATCTTGATTATTGTCGCAAGCGCAATCTTCCGGTCTCTAACGTTCGCAACTACGCGCGCCACGCCGTGCCCGAACACGTCCTGATGTTGATTCTTGCGCTTAGCCGCAATCTCCTCAGCTATCGTGAAGACGTAGCGCGCGGCGCGTGGGCTGACGCGAGCGGGTTCTGCCTGCTCACTCACACCATCCGCGATCTGCACAATAGTACGCTCGGAATCATCGGGCACGGCGCGCTCGGACAGTCCGTAGAAAAGCTCGCGCTTTGTTTCGGAATGCGCGTGCTCGTCTCCGAACATAAGAATGCCCGGATGATTCGACCGGGGCGAACCAGCTTTGAAGAGACTTTACGCGCCAGCGACATCGTCAGCCTTCATTGCCCGCTCAACGAGGCGACGCGTGGACTGATAGGACGTGCGGAGTTTGAGATGATGCGCCCGGACGCGCTCCTGATTAACACTGCGCGCGGCGGACTGGTGGACGAACGGGCGCTGGCGGAAGCTCTACGTTCCGGTCTGATTGCGGGCGCGGGCTTCGACGTTTTGACCAAAGAGCCTCCACGCGACGGCAATCCCCTGCTTGACCTGAATCTCCCCAACTTCATTCTCACCCCCCACATCGCCTGGGCGAGCCGTGAAGCGATGCAGGCGCTGGCGGATCAACTAACAGACAACATCGAAGCCTTCGTCAAAGACTCGCCGCAGAATCTGCTGTAGGACAGGCATTCCTGCCTGTCGTGAGACAGACATTCTTGTCTGTCCAAGCGTGCGCCAGCACGCTCTTGAGATTAGTCAAACAATATTCGCGCTCTCCGCGCTCAATGACAGACAGGAATGTCTGTCCTACTTCGTCTACTTCGTCGCCATCTCGCCGTTGAGTTTCATGATTTCGAGCGTCATCTCGGCTGAGGCGTACATGTCTTTCACGTCGAGCCATTCGTTGACGGTGTGGATGGCGCGCATGCCTGTGCCGAGGTTGGCGCATTCTATTCCCCGGCGGTTGAAGATGTTGGCATCGCAGCCGCCGCCCGAAGCCATCGTTTCAACTTTCAGCCCCATGCGCGAGGCTGCCCCGAGGACAAGTTGCACGACGCGCGAATCGTCGGGGACGTTCATCGCAAAATATTCCGGCTCGACGATTGACTCGACGCGCCCCTTCGTCGTTCGCCCTTCGACCGTCACTTCGTACTTCGCCGCCGCTTCCTCAAAACACTTGACCATGTGATCGCACTGGCGTTTAAGCTTGTCTTCGTCGAGCGAGCGCGCCTCGCCTTTGAGAGAGACGAAGTTGGTGATGATGTTGGTCGCTTTGCCGCCTTCAATGACGCCGATGTTGGCGGTGGTCTCTTCATCTATGCGAAAGAGCTTCATGTTACTGATAGCTTCCGCCGCGATCTTGATGGCGGAGATGCCGTCTTCGGGCGCAACGCCCGCGTGCGATTCCAACCCGTAGACTTTGAACTCCAGATGATTGGCCGATGGGCCTTTCGTGAAGAGAAAGCCGGGGTCGTCGGAATCGAACACGATGCCGTATTTCGAGCGGATTTTTGAAACGTCCACGTTCTTTGCGCCGAGCAGTCCGACCTCTTCGCAGATGGAGAAGATGGCTTCGATGTCCGTGTGCGGGATGTTCTGTTCCTGCAAGCAGCGGATGGTCTCGATGATGACGGCGCAGCCCGACTTGTCATCGCCGCCGAGGACGGTCGTGCCGTCGGTGCGGATGATGTCGCCTTCGATGATCGGTTTGACACCTTCGCCGGGGACGACCGTGTCCATGTGGGCGGACATCATAATCGGTTCGCTATTGGGGATAGTGCCCTTGAAACGCGCGATGACGTTGCCGGAGTTTCCGCCGACCTTTTCACCCGCGTCATCAATCTCGACTTCAGCGCCCATCTCTTCGCAATACTTCTTGATGCGCTCGGCAATGTCGCGTTCTTTCCGCGAATGGCTGTCAATCTGGACAAATTCGAGTAGAAGATTCTTGATGCGCTCCTGATTAATCATTTAGCCTCCGTGAAAAAGTGATAAGTGATGGGTGATAGGTGAGAGGAAAAGGCATTTACTTATCACCCATCACCCATCACCTATCACTTATTACTGCTTTTCTCCAATCCTACTACAGGCTGTCGCGCACGCGCTACGTTTGCGCCGCTCGCCATTCGTCGCCGCGCCGTGTCAGGTCATCAAGGACGCGCTGCAATTCGTCGCGCCTGGCTTGAAGCATGGCTTCGTCCGCATCAGCCGGGACGTAGATCGGTTCGCTGACGAAAACTTTTGCTCGTGTGAACGGCTTCGGAATTTGAAACTTGTCCCAACTCGGCAGCGTCCAGTAACGCTCTAAGGCCATCGAAACGGGCAAGACCGGATGACCGGACTTCTTAGCCAGCAGCACCGCGCCCATCTTCGCCACGTAGGGCGGCCCCTTCGGCCCATCTATCGTGAAGGCGGTCGTGCAGCCTGCGCGCATCAATCTGGCCATCTCGACAACCGCGCCGACGCCGCCGCGTGTCGAAGAGCCGCGCGCCGCGCCGTAGCCGAACCGCTGGATGAACCGCGCGATATACTCGCCGTCAAAGCTCTGCGAAGTCATGACGACGATTCGCCGCCGCCGCCACCAGTACGTCGTCAGAAAGATGCGATCATGCCAGAAGACATAGATGGGCAGCCCGCCCTTGTCTGTGACCTTCTCGTGGTTTTCCCAGCCTTCGACCTCGAAACGCGCCGCTCGCCCCAGAAGACTGATGAGCGTGTAAAAGGCCAGGTTGGCCAGTCGAATCAACAAGCGTTTCTTCCAGGGGTAAGCCTTCAGGTCCGAGAATTTGTAGGCGCGCTCGATGCTCTCGCTCGCCCGCCCGTCCCCACGCTCCGCGCCCTTTTGTTTTTTTTCCTGTTCTGCTGAAGCCTGCATTTGCAGCACAAAGAGTAATGTAAAAAGGCAAAAGGGAAAAGGGAAGACAAGTCCAAAGCCCAATGTCCAATGTCCAAAGTCAGAAACACGGGTTTGACATTGGACATTGGACATTGGGCTTTGGACTCCCTTTTTTCACCTTTTCAATTTACCTTTTGCCTTCTTCAGAATATTATTTGAAACGCCGTGCGGCGCTTTTTCGTATAGCGCGGCGGATGAGCGCCACTTTTGTGAGAGACGCCATCGGTTCTTCCCTCCCTCGTAAACCAAGTGCCCGGCGGAAAAGAGGTTCATGGAGAGACGACGAATTCTCATCGTTGATAATAACGATGACCTGCGCGCCACGCTGGAGCAAGTCTTGCGGGAACTCGGCCACGAAGTCGTGGCGACGGGTGACCGCGCTACTGCTCTGGAGCGCGAAGACTTGGACGAATTCGACCTCATCATCTCCGACCTGACAGAAGACGAGCATTCCGGCATACAGCTTTTGAGCGAGATCAAGCGCAAACGTCTGATGGTTCCCGTCGTCGTCTCTTCCGACGAAGCGCAACAGCCCGGCGTCGTCAAAGCCTTTAAGATGGGCGCGGCCAATTTTCTCAGGCAGCCTTATAACAAGGAAGAACTCCGCGACATCGTCGAGAAGACACTCTCTTACAAGCTGCGCTTCGTGGACGATCTGAAAATCCTGCCTTACGTCCGCGAGAAGATAGATTTCGAGTTGCCGAGCGATGTCACCTTGATGAACGGCGTCCTCCAATATCTGGTTGAGCGCGTCTCCAAGCTCGGCCTCATCAAACCCGAACGCTCCAATCTCTTCATCGCTCTGGACGAAGCTTTCGTCAACGCAGTCAAGCACGGCAACCGTAATGATCCGCGAAAGCTCGTCCGCATCACCGCCGAACTCTCATCGAAAGAAGCACGCTTCACAGTGGAAGACGAAGGCGACGGCTTCAACGTTCAGGAGATTCCAGACCCGTGCGACCCGGCCAACCTCTTCAAAGCATCGGGGCGCGGCGTGCTGCTCATCTACAACATCATGGATGAGGTCCAGTACAACGAACGCGGCAATCGCCTGACGATGGTCAAGCGCCCCGAAGACTCCCTCGAATCGGAACTAATCGAAGCCCTCACACCCGACGAACAAAAGCACACCCAATCAAGCTAAATCAAAAACAGAAGAAATAGGCAGGATTTACAGGATTAACAGGATGGAAAGAACAAGCCTTCAACCTGCCTGACCCGTCTTGTCTTCTTAATCTTGATAATCCTGTTAATCTCGGTCTATTGCATCGCGCTTCATGCTGAGGATTGGCATAATTATATGGTAACTTCTCACGCGATGCCCGCACACGCGCAACCCGCTAACGATATAAAAACAGCGCGCCTCTTGCTGGTTGCGCTTTTAGTCATCATCGCTCTCGGCGCAGCCTTGAGAGTCTATAAGCTCGACGCCAAGAGCCTCTGGCTTGACGAAGCCTACTCGATTAAATTTTCTCAGGAAGCGCCCGCCGGAATTATCGAAGCGACGGCAAAGGATGTTCACCCGCCGCTCTACTATTTCGCGCTGCACTACTGGATGCTGGCTTTTGGTGACTCCGAAACGGCGGTGCGCCTCTTATCCGCGCTTTTCGGAATTCTTGCCCTCTTCGTCATCTACCGGCTCGCCTCACGAATGTTTGACAGGGCGACGGGACTGCTCGCGGCGGGCTTGCTTGCTTTCTCACCTTTTCACATAGAGTTTTCGCAGGAAGCGCGTATGTACTCGCTGCTGTGTCTGCTCACCCTGCTCTCCTTCTATTACTTTCTTAAATTGCTCGAAGGCAAGAGCCGCTACGCGCTCGCGGGCTACATCGCGACGAGCGCGCTGATGATGTACACGCACGTTTACAGCTTCTTCATCATCGCCGCGCAGAATCTTTACCTGCTCACGCTGCTCTTTGCTTCGAGAGATACTTTCAAGCGCCTGTGGAAGCGTTGGCTGGTGTCGCAAGTCATCCTCGCCGTCCTGTTTGTTCCCTGGCTCTCCGTGCAGTTGCAGCAATTTTCTCGCGTGCAGCAGGGCTTCTGGATTCCGAAACTGCCGCCGCGCCTGCTGCTCAACACGCTCGTCATGCACGCCGGTTCTAATCAACTCGCGTGGATTCTCTCTCTTCTGATTGCGCTGGCCGTCTTCGCGGGTTGGAGAGGATGGAAGGAAGAATCTCTCGCGGAATCGTCATCTGCTGAAAGCAAAAAGAGTTTGCTTGACGGGCGGCTGAAACTTTATCTGCTGCTCTTGTGGCTGCTGTGTCCCATCATGCTGCCCTACATCGTTTCGCAATTTTCGTCGCCGATTTTTCTGCCGAAATACACCATCGCGGCCTTGCCTGCTTTCGTCATCCTCGCGGCGCGTGGGCTTTTGAGTTTGCGCTTTCATCAACTGAGAATGATTCTGGTGCTGCTGCTCATCTGCTTTTCACTCGCTACCCTCAGAGAATATTTTCGCTCGCCCGGAAAAGAGACGTGGAGAGAAGCAGTCGCCTCCATCAACGGCCTGACGAAGCCAAACGATCTGGTTCTCTTCCACAAAGAACCAGGCCGCGTTCCGTTTGATTACTACTACAAGCGAGATGATCTCATCGAAAAACCTTTTCCCGATTACAACTCCAAAACGGATGCGAACAACATGCCCGAACATCTCAAGGCTGCTATCGAAGGCCATGATCGCATCTGGCTCGTGGTTTCGCACTCGGATGATCCGGAGAAGTCTTTGATTCCTGAGTATCTTGCTAGCTGGTACAAGATGGCGCAGCATATAAAATTTTCGGGCGGGGAGATGTACCTGTTTGAGAGACCGCAGTGAGGTTGAAACAGAGATGGCGGCGCGGGCGACGTTTGAGGCGTCTCAAAACCTTCTGCCCGCGTGGCGCTGGTGGATTATCCCTGCCGTCTTATCGCTCACGCTGGCTCTCATTTTCATAGACCCTTTCATCGGCGATTGGGACGCGCTGGATTACACTTTAGCTTCCCTGAAGGGGCGTCCATCCTCGATGGCGCTGGGACGCTCTCTCTTCATCTTCACCAACCACGCGGCGTGGCGCGTGGGCCATTCGCTTTTCGGTCTCTCAATCGAAAACGCTTACCTGCTTTTCAAGTACATGGTGGTCTTGCAGAGTCCGCTCGCGGTTGTGGCTTGCTGGACTCTGGCGCGCGACGTTTCTCATTCTCTTCACACGGCGACAATCGCTGCGCTGCTCGTCGCCACCTCGCCTTTCTTCGTTATCTATAGCGGGCAGGTGATGACAGAGATTCCGTCGCTCCTGCTGCTCGGCGTCGCGCTCGTCGTTTACCTGCGAGGGGTTCGGAAAGAGCGTTTGTGGTTGATGCTCGTCGGAGCAGCCATCCTCGGTGCGGGTGTTAACGTGCGCGAGCCTGTAGCCTTTTATGCTCCCTGGCTGATTGTCGCCCCCTTGAGTTGCGGGTGGACGTGGGGGCGGCGCGAAGTCGGGCGCGTCGCGCTCTCAGTCTTCGTCTTTCTCATCGCAGCACTTGGCCCATTTGCTTATCTCTTCTGGTCGGACTTTGAAGGCTATCGCGCGGCGTGGTACGGCTGGCGTGAGTCCATGCGCGTGGAAGCCTTGCGGCATCCTTTGGGGATGAGAAACGTGCTCGCGTTTTTAGTCTACTCCTTTCTCGCCGCGCCGCTCGTCGCGGTGGCACTGCCCGTCGCGGCTTTCAAAGAATGGAGCGCGCACCACTTCTCCACGCTCTTAGCTCTCGCCTGCGTCGGACTCTGCGCCACACTCCTGCTGCTTCTCAATTACAGCACGACGATTAACTGGCGTTACTTTCTGACCGGCCTTCCCGCTCTCGCCCCGCTGGTCGCGGCCTACTTCACGCGCTCGCAAATGATAAAGACAGGAAGCACGCGCCGCGCGTTTATCGTGGTCATCTTAGGGGTAGCTTTCATCGCAATCGTGCTGGGATTTTACTTAAAACCTTCGAGGGATAAATTCACGGCGCAGCACGCTGCCGGAAGAGACTACGGCGCGCGGCTCGCGCTTGTGCCGACGGATGCGTTGATGATTTCCGGCGCACAATCAATCTCTGTCACCTACTGGCGCGAGATAGGCGCTGGCCGCTGGGACGTAATCGGAGCAGGAAGCGGCTGGCCGGGAACGCAGCTTCCCTTCATGATCGAAAAATATCTGAACGAGAACCGCCCTGTCGTCATTGACACAGACCCACGCTTCTGGCCTCCCTGCGGCTGGCAGGAGACGGAGACACGTGATCTCGTCGCGCTGGAATCGCGCTTCCGCTTTCGCCGCATCTCCGACACGCTCTACGAAGTCAGACCCATCACGGACGACGCGGCACGCGACGACGCGAATCTGAAAAGACTGCTGCCGGAGAACCGCAGCGTCGAAGTTGAAAAGTGCAAAGGGCAAGGAAAATTATCGTAAAGCAGGAGACAGAAAACGGGAGACTAAAAGAAGATAAAGTTTTGTGATAGCGTTTCTCAGAAGCTGTTTGGAAAGCTCCGAAGGAGCGAAATATAAGAGCCTGTGGCAACGCCACAGGAAGAGATTCCAGTTTATTCATTAAGCCCTATCAGGGCGGAATACTCTATTTCGCCCTTACGGGGCTGGCGATGATGAGGCTGACGGCTGACCTGGGGCGATGCCCCAGGCTCTTACATCGTCGCCCCTTCGGGGCTTTCATGGACTTTTCAAACAGATTCTCGGCCTCTTCATTCTAACTCCTCACTCCTGAATTCTCTCTTCTAACGTTTATTCCTAGCCAGCAAAAACTCTGCTACAATCGGTCTAAGTTTGAAATTATACAGACGCCCGTAGTCAGATTTAATTAAGGAGACTTAGATGCCAGGACGCTGCCCTTCTTGCAATCAGACCTATGTTGACGAAACCCTGACCTTCTGCCCGAATGACGGCACGCCTTTGATCAGGGAAGCGCCCCCGGCTGCGTATGACCCGCAGGCCGGGATGTACGGCGGCCAGCCGCCCGCGCCCGGAGGTTATCCACCACCGCCGCCGCCGCAACAGGGCGGCTATTACCCCGGTGCACCACAGCAACCGGGAGGACAAGCTCCGCCACCGCCGGGCTGGCAGCCGCCTTACGGCCAGCAGCAACAGTATCCGCCGCAATACGGCGCACCCGTCGCTGGCGGCAAGAGCAAAATGCCCATCATCATCGCCGTGCTGGCTCTGGTGCTGATCGGTGGTGGCGTCGGCCTCTACTTTCTGTTGCGAGATAATTCGTCCTCGACGGCGAGCACGAACTCAAACTCAACGACCCCGACGAGCAGCCCCTCCGCGACCAGATCGCCGGGCGGCACGACCACCACATTTCCTACTCCGACGACGACCAGCACCACGACGACGACGACCGCCGGAAATTACACCGAAGACCAAAGGCATAGACTCTTTCAGGCAGTCGGGATAACGGGCGATAACGCTCTGATCGTCGAGGTGGCTCAGAAGATCGGACTGTTTGATTCCAAAGGTGTGCCTAATGAGCAATTCAAGCCGTTTCTCACAGATCACATCGAGTGGGGAAAAAAGAATTTCGCCTGGGCACAGGAATACCGCGACCCGGCGAAGGCCAGAGCCTACGTGATGGCGAATAAGTAGCCGCGAACTTCAGCGTGCCGTAAAGGTTCAAGACCCTTTGTGGCACACATCGTCAAATAGAAAAGCGCCGGAAGAATCGTCTCCTCCGGCGCTTTACAGTTTGCGCTCAAGCTGTCCTCGCGCTTACTCTTTCCGCAATACTGCAATGCCTTATGAACTCTTTCTCGCCCTTCGCTACCTGCGCGAGCGCCGCCCCCGCCGCCTCGCGCGTGCGACGGCGCTGGCAGCCCTGCTCGGTATAGCCTTCGGCGTCGCCGCGCTGATTGTCGCGCTCGCGCTCTCAAACGGTTTCCGCGACGAGATGCGCGACAAAATCCTGAAAGGGACGGCGCACATCACCTTGATGCGCCGTGATAGCCAGCCGATTCCAGAGTGGCGCGCACTCGTCAAGCAAGTCCGCGAGACTGTGGGCGTCACCGAAGCGAGCGCGACGACTTATGACGGCGCGCTGTTGAGCGGCACGACGGGTTCGTCTTTCGCCATCATACGCGGCCTCGACTGCGACTCTGCGCGCACCATCAACGAAGTTCGTCGTACCCTTGTTGCAGGCTCAATCGAGCCACTGCTCGGCGAGCCTTCGCCGTTTGAAATAATCGAGAGCGCGCCACCAACGCCATCGCAGGATAAAGCGCAAGCGAAAGATGAAAAGAGCGCGAGTCTGGATGATTCCCCGATTACCTCTTTTGACGAGATTCCAAGCGAGGCGGCGATGCCGAACGCGGTCATCGGAACAGAATTGGCCGCGCACACGAATCTTCAGGTGGGAGACACGGCCACGATTGTTTCGGGCGAGGCGACGTTGACGCCTCTCGGACTCGCGCCAAGATTCAGGCGTGTCCGCATCGTGGGGCTGTTCCGGTCCGGCCTTTACGAATACGATGCGGCGTGGGTCTATGTCTCGCTCGACATGGCGGCGAGCTTCGCCGGAGCAGACGTGCCTTCCGCATCCGTCATCAGCATCGAAGTGGCGGACATCTACGCGGTCGAGCAGGTCTCAAAAAGGCTTCAGGAACAACTCGGTGCTGAATACACAACCGTCACCTGGCAGGAAGCGAATCGCCCACTCTTCGCCGCGCTCGCCTTAGAGCGAAGGATGGGACTTTTCATCATCGCCTTAATCATTCTGGTTGCCACGCTCAGCATCACGACGACGCTTGTGCTGCTCGTCGTCGAGCGACGCGCCGACATAGCAATCCTCGGCGCGATGGGCGCACGCGCCGGAAGCATCATGCTCGTCTTCGTCATCGAAGGCGCGATTATTGGTCTCGTCGGCATCACCATCGGCATCGTGCTTGGTCTCGTAGCCAGCTTCGTCGGCGATTACTACAAGCTCGTCAGTCTCCCCGCAGATATTTACTCGATCAGCAGCGTCCCCTTTCACACGCGCGCCGTTGATGTTGCGCTCGCCGCGCTGGTAGCTTTCACTTTGAGCCTGCTGGCGACCATTTACCCGGCACGCGCGGCGGCTCGACTACGCCCGTCGGAAGCCTTACGCGATAGTTAGACTTTGGACTTTGGATTAACAGTAACCGGCTTACGAAAATCCTTTCGCACCCCGACGGGCGCGGAGGTGGAAGTGCTGCGCGGTGCTTCGTTCTCTGCCGAGCAGGGTGAGATGCTGGCGATTATGGGCGCGTCCGGCGCTGGCAAATCAACGCTGCTGCACGTCATCGGTGGTCTGGAAGCGGCGGACGGTGGTCTCATCAGGCTGAATGATTTTGAGGTCACGCGGTCAAAAAATTCTGAACTGGCGCGTTATCGCAACGAAGAGGTCGGCTTCGTCTTTCAGTTTCACCATCTTCTGCCGGACTTTTCGGCAGTGGAAAATGTTGCGATGCCGCTCTTCATCAGCCGCGAGCGTTGGAGCGAGGGCAGACAGCGCGCGACCGAAGCCTTAGAGAGTGTTGGACTACGGGAACGCATCGCGCACCCTGTCGCGCATCTCTCCGGCGGCGAGCAGCAGCGCGTGGCGCTCGCTCGCGCGCTCATCAAGCGCCCGCGCCTGATTCTGGCCGACGAGCCGACCGGCAATCTCGACGCGCCGATGGGCGACGAGATTGGTCAACTACTCCACGCCTACTGCCGCGAGCATCAATCAATCGCCATCGTCGCCACACACAACGCGCATCTGGCCGAGATGTGCGACCGCACGTTGGTTTTAGAAGAAGGAAAGATAAAGCAGGAGACAGCATGAAGAGGGAATTCTTCTTATTGTCCCGTCAGGGACGTTTGGTAATAACCCGGCCATTCATGGTCTTTGACAAAACAGTTCGGTAGTCAGGTTTTATCCCCCAAGGGTCAAAGAAAGCACGCTGATTATACAATTGAATTATCAAACACTATTGTCGCCGGGTTACTGTCAATCGTCCCTGCCCGGACGAAACCCGAAGTTAATCAAGAGTAGCCTTCTTCTGTCTCTGAGTCTCCTGTCTCCTGTCTCCTGACTTTATTGTCGTCTGGATTCCGCTTTTTAGGTTATAATGCCGGGGTGGTGCGGCGCGGGTCTCCCATACGCCCCACCTGAGGCAATAATCCCAAGAGTCATTCGGCGGAAACGGTTTATATGTTCGAACGCTATACGGAGAAAGCTCGGCGCGTAATTTTCTTTGCGCGCTACGAAGCCAGCCAGTTTGGTGCGCCTGCTATCGAGCCTGAGCATCTCCTGCTCGGCTTGATGCGAGAAGACAAGACCCTGACGGGCAGATTCTTCCCCCGCGCACAGGTCAACATCGAAGCGGTTCGCAAAGAGATCGAAGGGCGCACGCTTCTGCGTGAAAAGATTTCAACCAGCGTTGAGTTGCCCCTCGCTCCTGAGACCAAGCGCGTGCTGGCCTACGCTCACGAAGAGTCAGACCGTCTTCAGCATCGCCATATCGGAACAGAGCACCTGCTGTTGGGGCTGCTCCGCGAAGACCGCTCGATGGCGGCGGAGATTTTGTATGAGCGCGGGCTTCGTCTGAACGCCGTGCGCGACGAGATCGCACGCCAGACGGGCGCGGACGCACGCGCCTCCGCCAAGAAAGACACGCCGCATCTCGTAGAGTTTTCACGCGACCTGACGGATGACGCCTCGTCGGATAAGCTCGACCCGCTCGTGGGTCGAGAAGCCGAGATCGAGCGTGTCGTGCAAATCCTCTGCCGCCGCACAAAGAATAATCCCGTGCTGATTGGCGAACCCGGCGTGGGCAAGACCGCGATTGTCGAAGGTCTCGCGCAGAGAATCGTGCGGGGCGAAGTTCCATCGTTTTTAGAGAACAAGCGCATCCTCTCGCTCGACCTTTCCTTAATCGTGGCGGGCACGAAATATCGCGGGCAGTTTGAGGAACGCCTCAAACAGATCATGCGCGAGCTAATCGAAAACCCGCATTACATTGTTTTCATCGACGAGCTTCATACGCTCGTCGGCGCAGGCAGTGCGGAAGGCTCGCTTGATGCGGCGAATATTTTGAAGCCCGCTTTGTCACGTGGCGAGATTCAGTGCATCGGCGCGACCACGCCCGGCGAGTTTCGCAAGTCCATCGAGAAAGACCGCTCTCTGGAACGTCGCTTTCAGGCTGTCAAAGTTCCGCCGCCGACCGAAGTGGAAGCCGTGCAGATTCTCGACGGCGTGCGCGAGCGTTACGAATCTTTCCATCAGGTGCGCTACACGGACGACGCGATTGAAGCCGCCGTCTATCAATCGAGCCGCTACATCCCGGACCGCTTTTTGCCGGACAAAGCGATTGACGTTCTGGACGAAGCGGGTGCGCGCGTCAAGCTGCGCGTGCGCCGCGAGCAGGTCAACATAGAAGAGTGGAATTCTCCTTTCATCGAGTTGCCGAACACTTCCTACGCCGGAGACAAACCGCTCGGCAGTCTTCGCATGCAGGCGACGGACGAAGACGCGCTCGTCTCGGCTGAAGTCACGAAAGATGACATAGAAGAAGTTATTGCGCGCTGGACGGGCATTCCCATCACGTCGCTCAAAGAAGAAGAGACACAAAAGCTGCTGCGGATAGAAACGGAGTTGCACCTGCGCGTCGTCTCGCAACGCCCGGCCATCTCCGCCCTGGCACGTGCCATTCGCCGCTCGCGCGCGGGGCTAAAGAATCCACAGCGTCCCGTCGGCTCGTTTCTTTTCCTCGGGCCGACAGGTGTGGGCAAAACCGAGGTCGCGCGATCATTGGCAGAATTCTTGTTCGGCTCCGAGCGTTCGATGATTCGTTTCGATATGTCCGAGTTCATGGAGAAGCATTCGGTCTCGAAGCTCATCGGTTCGCCTCCCGGCTACGTCGGGCATGAAGAGGGCGGGCAACTGACCGAGCGCATCAAGCGTTCGCCGTACTCGGTGCTGCTCTTTGACGAGATTGAAAAAGCGCATCCGGATATTTTCAACATTCTCTTGCAGGTCTTTGAAGACGGCATCCTGACAGACGCGCTCGGCAACACCGTTGACTTCAAAAACGCCATCATCATTATGACCTCGAACATCGGGGCGCGTTTTATTCAGAAGAAGGGGACGCTCGGTTTTCAGGCGACGACCGACGCTTCGCGCGAAAAGCTGGAAGAGATGGTGATGTCAACCGTTCGCCAGACATTCAATCCTGAGTTCATCAATCGCCTTGACGAAATCATCATTTTCGATCAACTGCTGGAAGACGAGTTGCTGGATGTCGTCCAACTGCAAATCGAGCAGATGAACCGGACGCTTGCTAATCGCGGCCTTGAAGTTCGCTTAACGGATGAAGCCAAGCGCTGGCTGGTCACGAAGACGTGCGCCGACCGTTCTTACGGAGCCAGGCCCCTTCGTCGCGCCCTGCAAAAGCATGTCGAAGACCCGCTCTCGGAGGCTCTGATTCAGGGACACCTCAGCGAGGCCACGCTGCTTGAAGTCTTTCTAGACGTAAACGAATTGAATTATCGTCCCGTAGGGATAGAAGAAGAATCAGACGACGCGCTCTTAATTCACTAGAGTTCAGTCCAAAAGTCCAAAGTCCGAAGTCCAAAGTCACAAGCGGGGTCTCGACTTTGGGCTTTAGACTTTGGACTTTAGACTCATTTTGCTTGTATAATCTGCGCCTTTGCTGGACAGGAAGCTGGCAACGCGCGCCTGCTTAACCCGAATCCAAAGATTTCCGAAAAAAGCGCGTCCGGCATTTTTGCCATTTACCTTTTAATTCGTCTCATTTCAGCTCCCTAAAGTCTTCTAGGAAATTCTGAGGGAAATAGCACTTATGCACAATCGCCGTGCTCCTTTGCTCATCTTTTTGAGCACAATCATCGGAATCACCATCCTGCTCGTCGCTTCCCCGAGCGCACAAGCGCAAACCCAACAAAGACTCGTCGAAGAGGTTGATATTCAGGGCAACCGCCGCAACCGCGAAGAGGATTTGCTCTACTTCATCCAGACCAAACCGGAAACGCCTTACAACCCCGAACAGGTTCAGCGCGATTTGCAAACACTTCTCGCGCTTGGCTTCTTCGATAAATCGAATGCCCGCGTGGAGACTGAGGACGCGCCGCGCGGCGGTGTTCGCGTCATCTTCATCGTCACAGAGCTTCCCATCATCCGCGACATTCAGTTTGAAGGCTTGAAGAGCGTGGCCGAAAGTGATGTGCTCAAGGCTTTTCGTGAACGGCGCGTCGGCATCTCGAAGGAAAACATTTTCGACCCCGTCAAGTTGCAGAACGCCAAGCGCGTGATTAAAGAGTTGCTGGCCGCGCGCGGGCGACCCAACGCGGTCGTAGATCACCGCGCGGATGAAGTCTCGGCCACTTCGACCGCCATCACTTTCGTCGTCAACGAAGGCGAGCGCGTCCGTGTCGTGGAAATTCAGTTTGAGGGTAATCAGGTCTTCAGCGACGGAAAACTGCGCTCGCAGATGAAGTACGTCAAAGAAGCCGGATTGATTACACGCTTTAAGAGTCAGGACATTCTCGACCGCGAAAAGCTCGAAGTCGACTTGCGCTTGGTTCAGTTCTACATGCGCTCGAAAGGCTATCTGCAAGCGCGCACGGGCGAGCCGCGCGTCGAAGGCTTAGGCCGACGCACCACAGGCTTCTTCATTCCGCTCCCGTTCCTGTCATCAACCGACGAAGCCCTGCGCGTGACCGTGCCCGTCATCGAAGGCAAGCTCTATCGCATCGGCTCGATCAAGGTCGAAGGCAACTCGATCTTCTCCGAACAGGTCATCACCAGCATCGTCGGCCTCAAACCGGGCGATGTCGCCAACGGCGAGCGGATCGGCAAAGCTCTTCAGGAAGATTTGAAGAAATACTACGGCGCGCAGGGCTTCATCCAGTATGAATACGATGTCGAGCCGACCTTCAAGGACAGTCCACAGAATCCGAACGAAGGCATCGCGGATTTCGTCTTCACGATTACGGAAGGCAAGCAGTTTACCCTGCGCCGTCTGGAATTTATCGGCAACACGTTTACGCGCGATAACGTGCTCAGGCGCGAGATGCTGGTCAACGAAGGCGACATTTTCAACCAGCGTTACTTTGAAATCTCAGTGCTGCGTTTGAACCAACTCGGGTTCTTCGATCCACTCGACGCCGAGCGCGACGCGGACTTTCGCACCGATGAAGAAGAGGCGCTCGTTGACATCAATGTGAAGGTGGCTGAGCGCGGTCGCCAGCAGATTTCCTTCAACGGCGGCATCAGCGGAATCGGCGGCTCGTTCTTCGGCCTCGAATATTCGACCAACAACCTGCTGGGTCGCGGCGAAACGCTTTCGTTCAATCTGGCCTACGGCAACCGCCAGCGCTCGTTCCAATTCTCTTTCACCGAGCCGTACATTAACAATCGCCCGATCACGGTCGGCTTCTCTATCTTCGCCTTCTCGCAAAAGTATTTTGGCGAAGGCACGTTCCTTTCCAGCAATCAGGAAGCGCAGCAGGGACTCTTCGGCTCGTCGCTCGATTTTCTGAACGTGAGCGAGGAAAACCTGTTCACGCGTAACTCCTATGGCGCATCCATTTTTGCCAGCGCGCCGCTCTCAGAGTTCATCCGCAAGACTTCGTTCTCGCAATTGTCGCGCGTCGGCCTCTCTTACCAGATTTCGCAGACGAGCGTGAAAGACCCGGAGGTCAACCTAGACCCGAATAGCACGCAGTTCATTCCGACCATCTACGCTCAACCGAACATTTTGACCAGCCGTGTGGCGGCAACATTCGCTTACGACTCGCGCGGTTTTGCCAAAGACCCGAACGATCCCGTTCGTGGGCGTTCGGTCTCCGCTTCGGTGGCGCTCTCAGGACTCGGCGGCGATGTCCGAACCTACGCGCCGCAGATTTCGTTCACGCAGTATTACCCCGTCCGGCGTAAAGGCAGAGACCAGCAGCCGGAAGTCTTCGGCTTCCGCATCGTCGCCGCCAATATCGGCAGCTTTGCTGTATCACAGAAGATTAGAGACTCCGCCTCGCTCGCCTTCATTGACGGCATCCCGATCTACGAGCGTTTCTTCCTCGGTGATGAGTTTACGATTCGCGGCTACAACGTGCGCTCGATCAGTCCCATCGTTCCGCTCGACACATTCATCAGAACGCGCGGCGTCGTGCTTTCGACGACCGCGACGGGACCGACGGTCTCGGCGGGACTTCCGGCGCAGTTTAATAACATCGGCAATCTGACGGGCCCGACCGGCAACAATACCGCTCAATTGCCGCGCACCTTTACGTCAATCGGCGGCGACACACAGCTTTTGGGCAACTTCGAGTATCGCATTCCGCTCTTCGGCCCCGTGACTATGGCGCTCTTCGCGGACGTGGGCACGGTCTTCAATCTGCGCTCAGGCGGCGACCAGACTTTTTCGAGCGACTTCCTGAATTCCGATACCTTTCTGCCCTCGCTCGGCACGATCCCCTGTCGCGGGAGCGTTGCCCTCATCACGCTCAACACGCTCGTGGCCTGTAACAATAATTCCCCGCTGGCGATTTCACAGGTTTCCGGCAGCCTGATTGCGCGCGACAATCGCCTGATCTCGCAGGAGGAATACCTGAACGCTTTGAACGTCGGCCCGGTTGATCCGATTTCAGGTCTGCCGGTCGGTCTTCAACAAGTTTTCCTGCGCGGTGAAGCGCAGACCAACACGGTCGTTAGATTGGGCGAGAGCGTCTTCTCGAAGTTCAGCGACATACGTTCGAGCCTCGGCGTCGAGTTTCGTTTTCAAATCCCCATCATCAACGTGCCGTTTCGTTTGATTTACGCCTATAATCCGAACGCCCGACGCGGATTTGTAGAGGAACTGCCGGGCATTTTCTTTAGCGAAAAGAGGAACGTTTTCCGCTTCAGCGTCGGACGAACTTTTTAACCCTTTTCTTTGTCAACCATCCGGGCGGAGTGAACATCTGAGTGGACGTGAATCGTAAATCGTGAATCGATAAATGGATTTTCACTATTTACGATTTACCATTCACGATTTACGAACCTTCAACCAACCGCCTTTTACCGTAAGGAGCTATACAAGAAAGTCATGAGAAATTTTCGTATTCTCGCCGCCGCCATCATGCTTGCGGCTATCTTTGCCGTCTCAGTTTCCGCGCAGACCAGACCCGCAGCAGGGACGGCCAGACCGGCAGCGCCGCAGCAAACAGCCCCCGCCGCACCTGCTGGCCCTGTGCCCGACACTAAAATCGCCTACATTAATACGGAGGCATTCGGCGACGAGAAAGCTGGCATCACGCGCTATGTCACCGCCGTCAAAGCCCTTGAGCGTGAGTTCCAGCCGCGCCAGGCCGAACTCAACACCATGCAGACCCGCATCAAAGCCATCGCCGACGAGATCACCAAGTTGAGCGGCAGTACGGTTGTTGATCCGAAGACGATTCAGGCCAAGCAGGATGAAGGCGAGCGTCTTCAGCGCGATCTGAAGTACAAAAAAGAGCAGGCCGACGCTGACTTCAGCAAGCGTTACGAAGAGGTCGTCAGCCCGATTTCTCAGGACATCGGTAACGCTCTCACGCAGTTCGCCACGCAACGCGGCATCACAATGATTATTGACATCAGCAAATTAGCGCCCGCTATCCTGACTGCCAATAAGAATATGGATGTCACGCAAGCCTTCATCGCGGAATACAACAGCAAGCCGACGACCGCTTCGGCAGGCACAGGCACACGCTAAACACCGGCGAATAGCAAATGGCCAATGGTGAATGGACGATCAATTTTCGTCCGTTCACCATTTACCATTTACCATTCACCATTTACTATCACTTGCCATGATTGTTTACGACGCGAGCGCGATTGCGGCCATCCTGCCGCACCGCTATCCATTCCTGCTGGTTGACCGCATCATCGAGCTTGTGCCGGGGACGCGCATTGTCGGCATCAAGCAGGTGACGATCAACGAGTCGTTCTTTCAGGGTCACTTTCCCGGCGCTCCCGTCATGCCCGGCGTCCTCATCGTCGAAGCGATGGCACAGGTGGGAGCGGTCTACGCGCTCAGCCAGATGGAAAACCGCGAAGAGAAGCTGGTGCTGTTTAGCGGCATTGACAACGCGCGCTTTCGTCGCCCAGTTGTGCCCGGCGACACGCTGACACTCGAAGTCACGCCCGTTCGCGTCGGCTCGCGCGTGCAGAAGATGCGTGGACTGGCGAAAGTTGACGGCCAACTCGCCGCCGAAGCCGACATCATGAGCGTGATTACAGACAGGAGCGTCAGCTCACAATGAGCGCCTCCTCGCCGCGCAATCGTCCACACGCCGCCAACGTGCCCGAATCAACTATTCACACTTCCTCGGTCGTCAGCCCCCGCGCGCGCGTTGGGCGCAACTGCTACATCGGCCCGTATTCAATCGTCGGCGACGAAGTCACTTTAGGCGACAACGTTCGTCTTGAATCGCACTGCGTCGTGGACGGGAAAACTGTCATTGGTGACGAGACACACGTCTTTCCCTTCGTCTCAATCGGGCTGGCCTCGCAGGATTTGAAATATAAAGGCGAGGCTGCGGAGACGCACATCGGGCGGCGCTGTTCGATACGCGAGTTCGTCACCATCCATCGCGGCACGGAAGGCGGAGGCCGCCTGACTAAGATAGGTGACGATTGCCTGATTATGGCTCAGGCTCACATCGCGCACGATTGCATTCTGGGTGGCGGCGTGATTATGGCTAACGGCGCGACGCTCGCGGGGCACGTCTCTGTTGAGGACGGCGCGAACATCGGCGCTTACTCCGGCGTTCATCAGTTCTGCCGCGTCGGGCGCGAAGCCTACATCGGCGGCTACTCGGTCGTCGTCAAAGACGCGCTTCCCTTTGCTCTCACCGTCGGCAATCACGCCAAATGCTACGGCCTGAACATCACGGGCATGAAGCGGCGCGGTTATTCGCCGGAAGTCATCAAGAAATTGCACCACGCTTTCCATCTTCTTCTTTCAGCAAAGCTGAACACGACGCAGGCGCTTGAAGCTATTCGTGCAGAAATCAAAGACTCGGCGGAAGTTGACGAACTCCTCCGCTTCATCGAAACATCTGCGCGAGGCGTCATCAAGTAGGGATGAGGGCGGAGGGATGAGGGATGAAATAAGAGCTATTCTCTTTTCGTCATCTCTCATCCGTCATCCCTCATCCCTCATCCCTTCATCATGCGTTACGGTCTAATCGCAGGCAACGGGCGTTTCCCTTTTCTGGTGCTCGAAGGAGCGCGGAAGGCGGGCGTGTCGCTGTCTGTGGCGGCGATACGCGAGGAGACTGACCCGGAGATTGAGCGCGTGGCTGAGCGCCTCACATGGGTCGGCATCGGGCAGTTGGGGAAGATGATTCGTTTCTTCAAGCGCGAGGGCGTCGAGCAAGCGATCATGGCCGGACAGGTCAAGCACGTACAGATTTTCAGCGGCGCTTTGCCTGATGTGCGAATGCTGAAGATGCTGCTTCGATTGCCGCGCCGCAACACGGACGCGCTCATCGGCGGCGTAGCGGATGAGCTTGCCAGCGAAGGCATCGAGTTGATTGATTCAACCTACTTCCTGCAAGACCATCTGCCGCAGGTCGGGAAACTTTCGCGCCGCGCGCCGGATGAGCGCGAGCGCGGCGACATCGAATATGGGCTGGAAGTAGCACGCGAGATTGCGCGGCTTGATCTCGGACAGACCATTGTCGTGCGCTCACGCGCCTGCGTTGCGATTGAAGCGATGGAAGGAACGGATGCGACCGTGCGGCGGGCGGGCGAGTTGGCGCGCGGGCGCTTGACGGTCGTAAAAGTTGCGAAGCCGGATCAGGACATGCGCTTTGATGTTCCGGTCGTCGGCGTCCCGACAATCGAGAGCATGATTGAAGCTGGCGCAACCTGCCTCTGCCTCGCGGCTGGCAAGACGCTCATCTTCGACCGCGACGAGATGCTCAAACTGGCCGATGAGAAACGCATCGCGGTCGTCGCCGTTTAATAAAAACAGATTCACCACAAAGGCACGAAGACACAAAAGAGATGACTTGAACTCTCTTAGTGACTTCGTGCCTTTATGGTGAGTTTTCGTCAGTTGCTTATATTCATCGAGCGCAGTGAGAGGGCTAATTCGACAGCGCGACGCGGGGAGACAACGCCCCAGCCCTGCCGGTCAACTTCTATGCTCGGCAGCCGCTCAGCCGTGTCTATCACGATGCGCTTGACCTGCTGCGGTGTTAGCTCCGGGTTGGCTTCAAGCATGCAGGCGATGATAGAGGCGACGATGGGCGACGCAAACGATGTCCCGTCCACATACTTGTAATGCTCGCTGATGACGTTGCCTTCGCGCAGCTTGATAGTAATCAACTGGCGCAGCAGCGAGACGCGCAGGTTGCTCGCTTCGTCCAAATCTTTGTCCACGCCTGCGTGAGCTTTGATGAGCGCGTGAAGCTCACTGTCTGGCGCGTTATCGAGGGTAGCAAACAACTCTGCTTCTTCGGCGGTCGGCGTGCCCGGTAGAATGGGTGCGGGAACCCAGATGCCCGGCGCGATGACTTCGGGTTTTTGCAGCCCGTCAATCGTTGGCCCATATGACGAGCGATACATGCCGCGCCGCGCTCTATCCGTTGAGTTTTGATCGTCCAACCCTCCGACGGCGATGCAGGAAGGAGCGCTCGCGGGCGGTAAGACAGGATGGCCCGGATGGAGTCCAGCATTGCCGACGGCGCAGACGACCGTTAAGCCTTCGCTGATAGCCTGCTCGACTGTTTGCGCTAAGGAATTGTGCAGGTAAGGCTGCTCGTCGTCGCCGCCCGCAGAGATGTTGACGACACGAATCTTGTACTCCTCACGATGCTTCATCACCCATTTTAGCCCGCGCTCGATGTTCTCTTCGAGGATGCGACCCGATTTGGCGAGTTTGACGAGCACGACCGATGCGCCGGGCGCGATACCGCGATAGAAGCCGTTTGAGAGTCCGCCGTTTCCGGCGGCGACGACGGAAGTCATCATCCCGTGCCAGCTCGAAGGGTCCGGCGTCTCAAGCGTTGTCCTGTCGCCTTCTGCCGCGACGATACTGTGATAAGCGAGGATGCGACTGTGCGGCTTGATTAGATCGGGATGCGGGTAGAAGCCGGAATCGAGAAAGGCTATGGTCACGCCGCGCCCAGTGAAACGCTCGTCGGCATCCATCCGCAAAGGCGTGGACAGCACGTGCCCGCCCTGCTCGAAGATAACGGAGTCCGCTTCGAGTTGAACTCTGGCACGCTCGAACAGTTCGACGCAACGCGGGCAGACTTCTGACAGCATTGCGCCCGTCGGGGCGTTTGCCGCGATAATAACCTGCAAACTTTCGGGAATCGAAACGAATGGCACAACCCCGTCGGGCGCTTCTCGCCCGCAGACGGGACAAGTAGGTCTTCCCGCCGCTCTGTCTGAATGAAGAACGGTCGGCTCTGTAGAAATAATTGCGTCGGACATCAAAAACCCTCTTGTTCTCTATGATTGTTGTTTCTTTCGGGCGACTATGATGTACATAAAAGAAGGCGAAATCAAGTAGGAAGTATGAACGATGTGTGCGGAACAAGTGCGGCTGAACGAAATGCCGCTATCTTTTACTTCGTTATTCCGCGTTCCGCGTTCATCGTTCTCTTTCCGCCTTGCTCTTCCGCTCCTGTGTGGGGTATTTCTATCACACACGACAAAATAAGCAGGAGGTCGACAAAGGACTTCGATGGCTCAAGAGCAACAATCGGTCGCGGACATTTTCCGCCGCGCGCAGGTGATTCATACGGAGAATCCGCAGGCGTCTTACAAAGAGATCAAGGCGCAGCTCCTCAAGGAATTTAAGGGAGCGCCCTTCCCCAGAGCTGACCGCCTGACGATTCCGGAGCAGGACGCGCGTGCGCCCGAAGAGGACTGGACGGCGGGGCTGCCGCTCGTCATGCGCGGCATCCAGCAACAGGACTGGAAGGAGGTCATCAACGGCATCGTCCTCAGCCTTGAGCAGACTGAAAACTACGAGCAACAGCGCGGCGCTTCACAAAACCGCGACACCTGGCACGACCGCACAGTCGGAATCAGTGAACCGCTCAAGAAAGGCGTCGGCAAGTGGATGCCCGAAGAGTTGATGGCGCTGGCCGAACGCAACGTAAAGAAGTAATCAGTGGTCAGTGGTCAGTTAAGAACAGGCGACAAGCTTCATTGAGCTTTTGCTTTTAACTGACCACCGACCACTGACCACTGACCACTGGAATATTTATGAGTTTTCTTGGAAATCTGTTCAACGACTCGCTCTATCAGAAGGGTGATCCGCGCAAGCCTGAGGAGGTTGATGACCCGAACGTCATCGTCAGCCCGGACACGCGGCGCGCGAATCGTCTCCCGCCCGGACAATCGCGCACGCGCAAGTGGCCTGTGCTGGACGCGCACGGCACGCCTGAGATTGATCTGGCAACGTGGCAGTTCGACGTAGACGGTCTCGTCGAACATCCGCAAAGCTGGTCGCTCCTTGATTTCATGCAGTTGCCTCCGGTCAAGGTCTATGCAGACTTTCATTGCGTGACGCGCTGGTCGCGTCTGGATAACGTCTGGGGCGGCGTCTCGACGCGCGAGTTCGCCCGCGTTGTCGGCATCAAGCCGGAAGCAAAGTTTGTCGTCGCGTTCGGCTACGATTACGGATGGACGACCAATCTCCCCATCGAATACTTTCTCGCCGAGGATGCGCTCTTCGCGTGGTCGCACGACGGCCAACCCATCCCGCCTGAACACGGCGGCCCCGTTCGCCTGATCGTCCCGCAACTCTACGCCTGGAAATCCGCCAAGTGGGTCAAGGGCGTGCGCCTGCTCGAACACGATCAGGCAGGCTACTGGGAAGAGGGCGGCTATCACATGCGCGGAGTACCGTGGAACGGCGGTGACGGCGAACGCTTTCGCTGGCAGGAGTAAAACAGGAATCACGAGGACGCCGCGCTCTGACCCTGAAAGGGTCACATATACCGGGCTATTTCCAGTTGCTCCTACGGAGCAAAACCTTCACAAGTTTTCAATTTATGAGTTTACAAGCTGATTCGCCCGTTAAAGAGAAAGCATCTGTTGCCGCCGTTGCGACGCCGAAAGATGCGGCTGCCGTCATCCTGCTTCGCGCGGGAACTGACCCGACGAACCCGGAAGTCTTCTGGGCGCGGCGTAGCGAGCGTTTGGCTTTCCTCGGAGGCTTTCATGCTTTTCCGGGCGGGCAGCGCGATGCGTCGGATGCCGAGACGCTCGTCGAGAATAGCGAAGACTCGGAAAGCGCAACGATGATCGCTTGCGCGGCGCGCGAGTTGTTTGAAGAACTCGGCGTGTTAGCTGCGCGCGGCGCAGAGATGTTGACCAAAGGGCAGCGCGCATCGCTGCTGGATGATCTGGAATCGGAGCGCATGAGTTTCCCGGAGCTTTTGCGTCATTATGATCTTCATCTGGACGCAGCCGATTTCACGTTTGCCGGGCGCTGGGTGACGCCGCCTTTCAGCCCGCGCCGCTTCGATACATGGTTCTTCTTAATAAATTGCCCCGCTAAGCAAGAGCCGAATGTGACGGGTGATGCCGAGCTTGAATCGGGCGAGTGGATTGCTGCAAAAGATGCGGTCGCGCGCTGGCAGCGTTCGGAAGTTCTCACCGTGCCGCCCGTGCTTCACGCTTTGCAGACTCTGGCCGCAGGTGTCACGGACGATCTAAGTGAGCGTTTCCTCTCCGTGCCGCAGGCGCACCGGCTCGCTGTGCGCCGGATAGAGTTTCGTCCCGGCTTCATCTGCTTTCCCGTTCGCACATTGACGAAGCCGCCCGCGACACACACGAACTGTTACCTCGTCGGCTCAAAGGAAATCGTCATCATTGATCCGGCCTCGCCATATGAAGAGGAACAGGCGGCGCTCGCTTCCTGCGTTGACGATCTCATGATGGAAGGACGAAAGATTCGGGAAATTATTTTGACGCATCTGCACCCGGATCACGTCGGCGGAGTGAATGCGCTCGTCCGGCATCTCGGCGGGCGCGTGATGGTGGCGGCGCATCAATTGACAGCGGAAGCTCTCGACGCCTCAATTCGCGTTGATCGCCTGATTGAAGATGAGGAGCTAATCGAACTCGAAGGCGAACCGCGCTTAATTTTACGCGCACTGCACACGCCGGGACACGCGCGCGGGCATCTCTGCTTCTATGAAGAAAGGACGGGCGCGCTCATTACCGGCGACAACATTGTGGGCTTAGGCTCTGTCCTGATTGATCCGCCGGAAGGCAACATGCGAGACTACCTGCGCTCGCTTGAACGCTTGCGCCTTCTCCCCCATCTGACAGTTCTCTTCGGTGCGCACGGGCCTGCCGTCGGCAACCCGCGCGTTAAAATAGAAGAATACATCGCGCATCGCATGGAACGCGAAACAAAGATTCTCGCAGCAGTTCGTGAAGGAGCAAACACGCCCGCTGAGATCGTCGCATGTGTTTACACGGATGTTCACCCGAAAGCGCACGCGATGGCCGAGCGCGCCGTGCTGGCGCATCTGGAAAAACTGGAAGCCGACAACCTCATAGCTCTTCGCGAAGATGATTGTTATATTGCTAATGACACAAACTCATCGGCGAGTTAGAGCAAGGAAGAAGAGATTGATTTACTAATCTCCGGGCGATTATGGCAGTCTCCAATAATAATGAAGATGATCGCGGGCGTGCTGAACGGCGTTTGCAGACCCAGTATGCCGTGACACGCGCGCTGGCGGAATCGGACAGGCTGCGGGATGCCGCGCCGAGAATCCTGCAAGCGGTCTGCGAGAGCTTAGGCTGGGAAGTCGGCGCGCTCTGGCGAGTTGACCGCGAAGCTGAAGCGTTGCGCTGCGTAGAGATGTGGCATGTGCCGGGACTTGCCGTTAGTGAATTTGTGGAAGCCAGCCAGCAGCCGTTCAAGAAGGGCGTCGGCTTTCCGGGTCACGTTTGGGAGAAAGAGTCGCCGGTGTGGGTTGCTGATCTGGCCTCCAGCAACTTCACCCGCGCACCTTTCGCCAAAAAAGAGGGCTTACACGGAACGTTCGCTTTTCCCATCACACTCCGCAACGAGACTCTGGGCGTGATGGAGTTTTTCAGCCGCGAGTTGCGCGAACCCGATGAAGATGTGCTTCACATGATGGCGGGCGTCGGCAGCCAGATCGGTCAGTTCATCGAGCGCAAGCTAGCGGAGGAAGCGCAGTCCGAGCGTGCGCGCGTGGCGGCTCTCGGCGCGGACATCGGCACGGCCCTCATCCAGGGCGACTCCCTGCGCGACATGCTGCAACGCTCAGCCAACACGCTCGTCAAACATCTGGACGCTGCCTTTGCTCGCGTCTGGACGCTCGACGCGGAAGAGGACGTGCTTGAGCTACAGGCCAGCGCAGGCATGTACACGCACCTTGACGGCGCGCACTCGCGCGTGCCCGTTGGTCGTTTCAAAATCGGCCTCATCGCCGAAGAGCGCCGCGCGCATCTGACCAACTCTGTGGTCGGCGATGAGCGCGTCGGCGATCAGGAATGGGCGAAGCGTGAAGGCATGGTCGCGTTTGCAGGCTACCCGCTCATCGTTGATAACAGGCTGGTGGGCGTGATGGCGATATTCGCGCGCCACACGCTGACGCAGACAGCGCTGGAAGGGATGGAAGCGGTCGCCAACGTCATCGCCCTCGGCATTGAGCGCAAGCGCGCCGAGCAGACGCTGCTTGAGCAAACGCACGCGCTCGCGCGTCTCAACGAAGAGCGTGGACGGATGATCGAAGAAGTCTCCACGCCCGTTGTCCCGGTGTGGCGCGGCGTGCTGATTCTGCCGCTCATCGGCTCGCTCGACACAGAGCGTATGCAGCGCGCGACCGATGCGGCGATGCACGAAGTGATGCGGACCAATGCTCACTCCTGCATCATAGACATTACGGGCGCACGCATCGTGGATTCGCACGCGGTCAGTAATCTCAGCAATCTCGTTTCTGCGCTCAAACTGATCGGCGCGGAAGCAATCGTCACGGGCGTGACGGCGCACGCCGCGCACACGCTCGTCGGACTCGGCGTTGATTTCACCGGGATGAAGACGCGCCGCACGCTCGCCGAAGCTCTGGCAGACATCATTAAAGCTCAATCGCAATCCAACAAGGACGGGTATTCAACGAATGGCATTACCGAAAAACTTAGGTGAACTTAAAGCGAGTAACTATCGCATCGTTTCTGTTAAGGACGAGATGCGGGGCAACCTCGTGCGGAAATTACGCGCGGGCGAAAAACTTTTTCCGGGCATCGTCGGCTACGACGAGACGGTCGTGCCGCAGATTGTGAATGCAATCCTCGCGCGCCACAATCTTATCCTGCTCGGCCTGCGCGGTCAGGCCAAGAGCCGCATCATACGCCAACTGACAGGCCTCCTCGATGAACGTATCCCCGTCATCGCAGGCTCTGAAATCAACGACGATCCCTTTCATCCCATCAGCGCTTACGGGCGGCAGACGATTGAGCTTCACGGCGACGCCACACCTATCACGTGGGTCGAGCGCGACTCGCGCTTTGTTGAAAAACTCGCCACGCCTGACGTGACCATCGCGGACATCATCGGAGACGTTGATCCGATCAAGGCGGCGAAAGGCGGACATTTGCTGTCCGACGAATTAACGATTCATTACGGATTGCTCCCGCGCGCCAATCGCGGCATCTTCGCCATCAACGAACTGCCGGACCTCGCGGGCAAGATTCAGGTCGGTCTCTTCAACATCATGCAGGAAGGCGATGTGCAGATTAAAGGCTACCCGGTGCGCCTGCCGCTCGACGTGATGCTGGTCTTCTCCGCCAATCCTGAAGACTACACGGCGCGCGGCAAGATCATCACTCCCTTGAAAGACCGCATCGGTGCGGAGATTTCCACGCACTACCCGACGGACCTGCAACTCGGCGTGGAGATTACCAAACAGGAAGCGTGGACCCAGCGTGCGGGGCTTGAGAGTTTTCGTCTTCACATCCCGGACTTCATCCGCGACACCATCGAGCAGATCGCGTTCGAGGCGCGCGATGACCAACGCATAGACAAGCGCTCCGGCGTCTCGCAGCGCCTGCCTATCAGCGTGACGGAATCGGCTATCTCAAATGCCGAACGCCGCGCCCTGCTGACGGAAGAAGAAGAGATCGTGCCGCGCATCTCGGACATCTACGCCGCCATTCCTTCCATCACCGGCAAGATGGAACTCGAATACGAAGGCGAGCAACTCGGCGCAGGCAAGATTGCCAAAGACTTAATCAAGCGCGCCGCAGGCGTTATTTTTGAAGGCTACTTCGTCGGGATAGATTTCGCGGAAACCGTCCGCTGGTTCGATTCCGGCAACAACCTGCGGCTCGCGGACACGGTGGCCGCGACCGAATGCATGAACCTTCTTCAAGTCGTGCCCGACCTTGTAGAGACGGCAATCATCCCCTTCGACTTCAAGCGCGCGGACGAAGCGCAAACCGTTGCTGTCTGCGAGTTCGTCCTCGAAGGTCTCTACGCGCAGAACAAGCTCAGCCGCAACGAAGAAGGCGGCTACACGGCAGCGACGAAAGCGAAGAAAGACCGACGCGGGATGATTTATGATGATCTGACGGAGACAGGGCGTTATAGTTGATAATTATCCATAAGCCTATTAGGAGGATGTGGTGAATAGTCAACCATCCGAGCAGCGATTTACTAAATATTTTGACACGCTTGTCGCTCTCGTAACTCATCTTTCAAGCACGGCTTATAAGAGCCGAACCCCTACAAACATAGCCAGTGCGCTAGGCTTAGACGGAAATGAGGTTCGAGAAGTATTACGGATGTTTCCAGGATTCTTTCGTAGATCAAAAAACGAGGGCGCAGAGGGAGAGCATTTTTATACAGTTCATCTACGCTATGCCAGACGCTCAGTGGATGGTGAAACCTCACGACCATTAACCCCTGAAGAATTGTCAGCATTGCTTAACCTTATCACTCATATGACGACACAGGAGCACGAAGCATCTTTACTTTATGTTGAGATGAAAGAAGGTCACAAAGGTATTAAGCAAACAACTAAAATTACGCTGATAGTAGCGATCATTTCCGCACTATCGGCATTCGCTGCGGCAGTCATCACAGTAATATTTGCAAAGAAGTAGTCACTATGAAGTTCACACGCTATTCCAAGTTCAAAGGTCTGGACGTTTCCGCAATCAATCTGGGCGATCTGATGGATGCGCTCTCGGATTCCGTGTTGCAGTCGGGCTATGACGATGATTACTACTGGACGCGGCAGCGACAAGCGCAGGATACGTCGCTTGATGCCCTGCGCCGTGCGCTGCTTGAGGCGCTGCTCGATCAGGGAATGATTGACGAGCGGCAGATTCAGGAGATGCTGGCCGACAACGAAGGCAACTTCAAAGGCTCTCTGCTTGAAGAGATGCTTAATCAGTTGATCGAGCGACTGGTGGAAGAAGGCTACCTGAATCTCAAAGAGGAAGAGCCTCAGCAAGCTCGTCAGCAGAGAGCAGGCGGGCGGGGCGAAGTCTCAGAACCTTTGCCGCGCAATGTTCATTTCGAGTTGACGGAGAAGGGGCTGGATTTTCTCGGCTACAAGACGCTGCGAAATCTTTTGGGAAGCCTCGGCAAGAGTTCAATCGGGCGACACGACACACCGCATCTTTCGACCGGAGTTGAAGCGGCGCAGGCGAGCAAGCTCTACGAGTTTGGCGATACCGTCAACCTGGATGTCAACACGACGCTCATGTCCGCCATCCAGCGCGAGGGACTGGGCGTGCCGCTCAATCTCGAATACAGAGACCTGCATGTTCACCAGTGCGATTTTGAGTCTTCGTGCGCGACCGTCGTCATGCTCGACTGCTCACACTCGATGATTCTCTACGGCGAAGATCGCTTCACGCCCGCCAAAAAGGTCGCGCTCGCCCTCGCCCACCTGATTCGCACACAGTATCCGGGCGACTCGCTGAAAGTTGTGCTCTTTCACGACTCGGCGGAAGAGTTGCCGATGGCGAAACTCGCCACCACGCAGGTCGGCCCGTATCACACGAACACCGCTGAAGGGTTGAGGCTCGCTCGTCGCCTGCTACAGGCACAGCGCAAGGAGATGAAGCAGATCGTAATGGTCACAGACGGAAAACCGACCGCGTGCTTTATGGACAACGCAAGCAATGCTTCTTTCGGGCGCAGAAGTCCTGGAGCGGAACGCAAAGATTCTTCAGGCCGCTGGCTGTACAAAAATCCGGGCGGAATGGACCCGTTCGTGATGGCGGAGACGTTCAAAGAGGTGCAGGCGTGTCGCAAGGCCGGAATTATGATTAACACTTTCATGCTGGCGAGCGACTATTATCTTGTAGATTTCGTCAAAGAGATGACGGCGATGACCAGCGGCAAGGCTTACTTTGCCAACCCGAACAATCTTTCACAGTTTGTCCTGATGGACTTTCTGAAAAGACGGACGAGCCGCGTGAAATAAGAGGCCGAAGATGATGGCGGTCGCGCGTGTGCGTGAAATCGAGATGGCTTACGACGATCTGGGTCGCGGCCCAACGGTCGTCCTGCTACACGGCTATCCGTTCAATCGCTCGATGTGGCGCGAGCAGACGGAAGCGATTAGCGCAAACTATCGCGTCATTACGCCTGACCTGCGCGGGCATGGCGAAACAACCGTCACCCCTGATGCGGCGACGATGAATGAAATGGCGCAGGACCTGGCCGCGCTTCTTGATAAGCTCGACATCAGACGAGTCACGCTGGGCGGCCTCTCGATGGGAGGCTACGTCACACTCGCCTTTTATCGCCGCTTTCCGCTGCGCACGCGCGCCCTCATCCTCGCAGATACGCGCGCGCAGGCAGACACATCCGAAGCGCAACGCAACCGTGAAGAGCAGGCCGAGAAGATTCTCAAAGAAGGCATGCAATCAATCGCCGACGATTTTCTGAAGAAGGTGCTGACCACTGAGACGCTCAACGAAAAGCCCGAAACGGTGGAGCGCGTGCGCGAGATGATTCTCAAGACCGACCCGCAGGGCGCGGCCAATGCCTTGCGCGGAATGGCCGTGCGCCACGATCAGACAGATTTTCTGGAAGAGATATTCGCCCCAGCGCTTATCATCGTCGGGAGCGAAGACCAATTGACGCCGCCGAAGGACGCCGAATTGATGAAGCGCGAGATACGCGGCGCGCGTCTCGAAGTCATTGAAGGCGCATCGCATCTTTCCAACCTCGAACGCCCCGCTGAGTTCAACCTCGCGCTCCAAAGTTTTCTGGATGCTTTGCAACCCTAGTAAGAGCTTGGTAAAGTCTGTGCCTCTCGCACGCGCAACTTTCCGGGCAACTGATGATTTAATCCCAAATTTCAAATTAACGCAGGAGGATTATATGTATCGAACGAAACACATGTTGGTGCTGTTAGCGGCCTTCCTTTTATTTACGGCTTGCGGAGCGAAGGATGAAAACGGAAATAGTACCGGCAACGCAACGAACAAATCCGCCGATTCATCCACCCCATCCGCAGCTTCCCCGAAAGGCTCTGATTCATCTCTGAGCGATCCGAAAGGCTCCATCGCCTACCAGTTCGAGTTACTGAAAGCCGGAGATGCCGACAAACTAAGAAACTGTTTCACCGAACGCCTGCGTGAACGGATTACTAAAGAGCGGGTTGATAAGGCCAGAGAAAAAGTTGGGCAAATGACAATTGATGATCTTTTTGCCTCAATGGAGTCGGGCGAGTATGAAGGAAAGAAGACGGCGAAGGTGAAGATGAAAAACGGTCGCACGCTCACCACGCTCGTTCAAACAGAGGGCAAGTGGCTGTCTGATACAGTCTGGTTCGACTAGCTGGCGGATTCTTCAAACGAACTAAGGAGTTGAACCTATCAACGAGCCGCTGAAATACATCATCGAGGAGCGCGTTCGCTGGGGCGATGTTGACGCGGCGCGCATCATCTTCTACGGCGCTTACATTCGCTTCTTCGAGTTTGCTGAAACCGAGCTTTTCCGCGCCGTCGGGCTTCCCTACAGCGTGATGTTCGACGAGTTGGATGTGTGGCTGCCGCGCGCTCATCTCGAATGCGACTTTCGCCGCGCCGCGCAGTTGGACGACCTGCTGGAAGTCTCCGTCTATGTCGGGCGCACGGGAACGAAATCCCTGCGGCTGAATTTTGAAGTCAGACGCAAAGGCGAAGATGAATTAGTCGCCGAAGCGCACTTCGTCCTCGTCGCCGTTCGCCGCGACACCTTTGAAACCGTCACCCTTCCTGACGAACTCAAGCGCCGCCTCGCACCATATACTCAAGAGCTGTGATAGGTGCTGGGTGACCGGTGATAGGAAAAGGCCTTTACTTATCACCTGTCACCCATCACCCATCGCTGTGGTAAACTCCTCGCCAGCCTCGCCCTTTTAGCTCCCACAGAATGGTTCGTAGACCCAGCTTATTACGGAGTAAGTCACAGATGATAGAAGACAACAGTCTCGAATTTGATATGTTCGAGGACATGCGGCGCAGGCTCGTAGAGGTGTTGGTGAGCGAGGGGCGCGAGCGGCTCGATGCGGAAAAGATCGCGCTTTACGTCGTGCAGGGATTGCGCGAGACGCCCCGGCTCGTCAGGATGCTCTCGGAATCCCGCTCTCATCCGCGCGCAGAAATCATGGCCACACTCAAGCTGGCGCTGGAGAACGCTACCGCGCTGGAAAAGGCCAGAGAAATGCTGTTTGATCTTCATGCCGGTGAGAATATTTAAGTAAGGCGCGTGCCCGCCGAAAGCACAAGCCACAGGCCAACCACCCCGCGAAAACTTATCATTGACTTTAGCGTGCAATAGTATTTAATCCCAGTTGCTAGTGATAACGGCTCTGCCGTCTGCTCTGCATTGATAAGACCCGCCCGCTACCGCAAGTGGCACTTGCAAGTTACTCGCACGCGATGATTGAAGTGCAGCAACTGACCAAGACTTACAACGAGACGGAGGCGCTTCGCTCCGTCAGCTTCACCGTACCTGCCGGACAGGTCTGCGGTTATCTAGGCCCGAACGGGGCGGGAAAATCTACGACCGTTAAGATTCTGACGGGAGTGCTGAGGCCAACGTCGGGCGTGGCGCGCGTCGCCGGGTTTGATGTCGTCGAGGAATCTCTGGAAGTCAAAAAGCGTATCGGGTATGTGCCGGAAACGGGAACGGTCTATTCGACCTTGAGCGCCAACGAGTATCTGGCGCTGGTCGGCGCGCTTCACGACATGGAATCGGAAGAGATTGCCGAGCGCTCAGCGCAGATGCTTGAGTTGTTTCAACTGAAGGAAGCGGCAGACCGCCGCCTCGACACCTTGAGCAAGGGGATGCGGCAGAAGGTCGTCATCTCCGCCGCCCTGCTTCACGACCCTGAAGTCGTGTTGTTTGACGAACCTCTTTCGGGGCTGGACGCCAACGCAGCGTGGTTGATTAAAGACATCGTGCGCGGACTGGCCGACCGGGGCAAAACGATTCTTTACTGCTCGCACATTCTGGACGTGGTCGAGCGCCTCTGCGAGCGCGTGATTATCCTTGACCGGGGTGAGATCGTCGCCGATGGAATGACGACGGAACTCCTTTCATCTTCCAAGCGGGCGACGCTGGAAACGCTCTTTCGTTCGCTCACCGCTTCGGAAGACAATCGAGAGTTGGTCGGAGCTTTCCTCGGCTCTTTCAATTCAGAACGAGCGGGCGAGGCGGAGGTGTCGCAGGGAGACGGACAACCGCAGGAGAAGAGAAAGCAAGGTCAATGACCGAGAGTGTTCATGCGCCAGCCGAGACGTTCACGAATCGCGTCCTGCGCGTCATGGGCGTTCGTGTCCGACCCTTCAGGGCGCTCCTGCGGGCATACGTCCTGATGGATTTTCGCAGCCAGCAGTTTGGCCGCGCGACCGGAAGTAAGGCGAAAGATTTAATCACCCCGCTCTTCTGGGTAGTCGGTCAATATCTGCTATTGAGCGTGATTACCTGCGCGGTTTTGTTCGCGCGCGTGGACGCGTTCTTCTTTGCCCTGGCGAATCTGGGCGTTTCGATGCTGGTCATCGGCACATCGCTCATCGTCGAGTTCAACGAGGTCGTGCTAGACCCCGAAGACCTGAATATCATCGGTCATCAACCAGTGCAGCTTAGAACCTACTCGGCGGCGCGCATAGCGAATTTGCTCGGCTACGTGTTGTTGATGACAGTCGCGCTCAATCTCTTTCCGGCCATCATCGGCCTGGGATTGCGCGACGCCGGATGGATGTACCTGCCCGCGTACACGGCAGCCGCCTTTCTAGGCAACCTCGCGGTAGTAGGTTTACTGCTTCTGCTCTACACGTCTTTGATGAGCGGGCGGCCCAACGATGCTATCAGAGAAGTCTTAGCGTGGACGCAGACGATTCTCATCATGGTGGCTTTCTACGGCGGGCAGGCCATCTTCCGCGACCAACAGGACCGGCTGGAGATGGCGGCTTACAATTTGCCAAACTGGATTAGGTACCTGCCGCCCGCGTGGCTCGCGCACTTTGTTGACAGCACCTCTCCGGCAAGCGTGGGAACAAAATGGTGGATTCTCGGAGCGGGCGTTCTCTTCAACATCGCTCTGTGGGCACTGGTGATGCAGCGTATCTCAATCGCTTACGCACGAATGCAGCCGGGAGGAGCGGCAGCATGGCAGCGCGCGACTTTGCCGCCCCTTCGTCAACCCGGCAGACTCGGCGGCGCGCTCACGAGATTGCTGACGCGTTCGCGCACAGAAGCGGCGGCCTTCTGGCTCTGCTCGACCATGCTCAGGCGCGATCACGATTTAAGAATGCGTAGCTGGCCTTCGCTTGGCATGTGTCTGGCGCTCCTTTTGCTCGGATTGTTTACGGGTCAACTCGGCGACCCCTTGGTTACTCAAACGACGATGACGATCGTGCTGCCCATCGCCTGTCTTTATCTACTGGCATATCCGCTCCCGACGATAATTCATAATCTGAACTTCAGCCGCGAATATGCCGCTTCGTGGCTGCTCTGGTCTGCGCCCGTTAGTAATCGCGTCGCCTTTGCCGAAGGGATGCGAAAGGCTGTGACGTACAGGATTCTCTTCCCGCTCCTCGTCGCGCTTCTCGTCGTCTTCACTATAGTCTGGCGCGATCCCTTGCATGCGCTGGCTCACACGGCGGCGGGCTGGCTCGTCATCGTCGGAGCAGGACACGCAACGCAAATCGGCATCCTTCGCAGGTTTCCTTTCAGCGCTCCGGCGGCGCGCGGCTCAATCACGGGCAGCATCGCGCTCTTCGCCGGAATCGTGAACGCGACCGCCATGACGCTCGCTGTTGTACACTATTTCGCCGTGCGCTCCGTTACCCATTTTGCGATTTACCTCGCGGCGCTGGCCGGATTGGTCTTCGCGCTAAAGCTTCTCTCACAGCGCGTCATCCAGCAAAGGTTTGCCGTCGTTGCGTCGTATGAATAAGCAAGAGTTACGAACGTTGAAAGGTCAGCTCTTATTGCTCGGCGCGATGTTCGCCGGGAGCATCGTGCTGGCTATTTTCATCGCCACGCAGCGCGGGTTCTTTGAGAAATTTATCGAGGAGAAGTACGGCGTGCTGCCCGCGAGCATGAAACCATTGGCGGATGCGGCAGCCGAAGGTAAGATTGACGAGGAGGCATTCAATAAACTCTCACAGGCAGAGCGCCTTCTCTTGTATGATGACTGGATGGCGCGCCCCGACCCGCCACCCGTGCGAACGCCGGAAGTTTTGGTCGCCGCCGATTCCGCATTGTATCTGGCACGCGCCGAGCGCACACTGATTGGTGGGCGCGAAGATCAAAAGTTGCGTGCCTTGAAATTCATCGAATTGGCGAGATCGAAGCTGGCTGTTCCTCTTTTACAAAAGGCTCGTCAGTGGTCAATCAAACGCCGGACAATTGAGTTAACCGCAAAGATAACGGAAACGCTTCGCAACCTTGAGCGAAATTAATCGGAGGGAGAATCCCCTCGTCCAACCTCAACCGGAATTAGAGACAACTCCTACAGGAGAACGATTATGAGCGACGACCCCAACGATCAATCCCAGCAGCCGCCCGACCCGCAGAACCAGAATCCGTCTTCTGGTCAACGCCCCTACCAGCCGCCAACGCCCGGACAGGTTTACTACCCGCCGGGCTACCAGCAGCCCCCACAAGGCTATCAACAGCCTCCACAAGGTTACCAACAGCCGCCGCCCGGTTATCAGCAGCCCCCGCCGGGCTATCAGCAACCGCCTCAGGGCTATCAACCGGGACAACCGCCTTCGCCGTACAACCAGCAGAACTACAATCAGTACGGCCAGCAGCAGCAAGCCGACGCAAACGCAAGCAGCGGCGCGTGGGGATGGATCATCTTCATTCTCATCTTCGGCGTGGGCAATCTGATTCTCTACAGCACAACCGGGTGGTTCATTATTCCCATTCCCCGGAGGTAACGGAAACGCTTTGGAAGCCTTGAATACGGTCGGCGTCGGAAGCCTAAGCCCGGCGACGAAGACTATTGCGCCATACTGGATATGGCCGCTCAGGCTGCCCCCAGCAGCGCGCCGTGCGACGTACAACTTCGCAGGGCTGGCCCAGCCGTTTTGTGAAGGCTGGCGCTGGATGCCTGCGTCAATCGCCGTCGGCACGCTTCCTTTCTTAATCTCTTACGCGACGGGCGCTCCCGGACATCAGATTATCTCGGCGCTGCTCCTGATGATGCTCTGCCTGCCCTGCGCGCGTGAGGACGATTGGATTAAAGGTATAGGCGTGATAGCGCTCGCTTACGCGGCGCACTGCGCGGTGGTGATTGCACTGTCTTACGCCGACCCGCAGCACGTAGTATCAATCCTGCCGGGTGCTGACGCTTACTGGCAAAAGCAGATTCACTGGATACAGACGGGAAGCGACCCTGAATATAAATTGTCCGCGTGGGTTCCCGCTCATTTGACGCTGCTCGGCGCGGCCTTTCTCTTCGGCTATACCTCTCTGGGCGGCATCCTCTTCTACGAGGGTTTCTTCGAGGTTGACCTGATGAACTTTTACAATGCCCAACTGATGGCACAGAGCAGCAATCATGCTCTGTCGCTGGCGTTGGGCTGGCACATCTGGTCATGGCTGCGCGGGCTTGGATATCTTTTTATCGCCTTTGAGATAATCTCGCTCTCGCTGAGGCGTATGACCGGAGTTGAGCATACGGGACGACTTCGCTGGCAGCGATTAGGCGTTGGCCTCGCCTTCCTTATCGCCGACGGATTGGTTAAAGTGATATTGCTTGAGCCGGTGCGGGAACAGATGATGTTCAACCTGAAGTAGCCGGACTCCTGGAAAGAGAGTTTGTTAGTTATGATGGATCCAAAAGAAGCGCCTTACTACATTGGCTTAATCGCTGGACTGATTATCGGCACGCTCGGATTGAAGGCTCTCGGCGTTACCGGAATCTTTCAGTTCATCGGCGCACTCGTCGTCGGCATGGGCGTAGCTCTAGCAGCCGAGCACATACATAAGAGCAAGTAATTGCCTGTAGGACAGGCATTCCTGCCTGTCCTAGCGTGCGCCAGCACGCTTATCAATATTTGCTAACCAGTATTCGCGCTCACGCGCTCAAGACAGACAAGAATGACTGTCCTACTACAGTGTCCTACTACAGTGGCCAGATGGCGTTGCGTGCGAGTTTGCGTTTGAGATTGACGTAGCCCTGATCGCCTGCGACCAATTGACGAAGCACACGCTTGATGCCGCGATGCCCGCGTCCTAGTTCAATCATCCTCTCTGTAAACGGAGCGCCCCAGAAATTTCCATAGAAGCGGCGGCGCATCTCTGCCGCGCGCCTCAACTCCCGGCCAAAATCTTCGCGCCATCGTTTTTCATAATCCAGCGGCGCACCTCCGAGATAGCTTTCACTGAAAAGCTCTGCCGAACGCAGCGCATAGTAAATCCCTTCGCCTGTGACCGGATCGGCGAAGCCCGCAGCATCGCCCAGCAACGCCCAGCCCACACCTGCCGCGCGCCGCGTGTCCAGGGTCTTTGCAGCCAGACCCGGAATTCGCGCTGCGTAACGCTCAGTCGTTTCCTCAAGCTCTTTTCGAATCAGCGCATTGCTTTCTTCATCCTGTGAGCGAGAGCGCCAGAGATGCGCCTTGTGATTGGCGCGCTGGCGGTAGTAACCAACCATGAATTTCCAGAGAAGCTGATCGAGCGCCTGATGATCGAAAGCGTCCTGCGACGTGGCGATGCCGAATGAGAGGTGATCCACGCGCGGGAAAGCCCAGGCGTAGCCCGCGTAGCCGGGAAGAAAAGCAACAACGGTCGGCGCGTCGTCCGCTTTTGGCAGCGGTGCGCGATAACCGAAAGCGACTTCCATTTCGGAAGGCGGAAGCTGCCCGGCCAACTCTTTCGCAATCCGGCTGCCCGCTCCGTCCGCCGCGACGAGCATGGGCGCACGCCATTCGTCTCCGCGCACCCCGCGCAACACCCAATCGTCTTTTTCACTCGCACGCTGACGAAACGAGACGCGATCCGCGAAGATGTGCGCTCCGGCTTCACGCGCACGCTCACGCAGGTAAGAATCAAACGCGGTGCGCGAGTAGATGGCAAAAGGCTCTTCGAGTTTCAAATGCAGCCTCTTACCGGCGGGCGAGTACAAATCCAATTCGCCGATCGTCCGACCGACAGCTTCCAGCAGATGTGGCCATGCTTTGAGCGCCTTTGAGGTCACACCTCCGCCGCAAGCCTTCGGCTCACCATTGGGGCGACCGTCGAAAAGCGCCACGCGCACGCCTCCGCGCGCGAGCTTTTCAGCCGCAAACGATCCGGCTGGCCCCGCCCCGACGATCAGTACATCGAATCTCTCGCTCGTCATCTACTGGCTCACGCGCTTTCTCTTTTATCGCAACAGGAAAGTCTCTCTTCCTTTGCCTCTCGCATATCATAAATGGCTTTCTCGCAGCAACGCAATTCCGCTCTTGCGGCCTCGACCCGCTGGTGTGATAGAATTTGTCGCAGTTCCCCTCCAAGAGAGTTTCGAGTCAACGCCGCTGCCCGGTTCCTCCTTATCGCGGGCTAGAGGCATTCGTTTATCTGTTTTCGGCGTTAACAGGTCGAGTAGAAATGGGCACAGGCTCTCTGGTTTTCGCAGGCATCGCACCGCATCCGCCGATCATGATCCCCGAAGTCGGGCGTGAGGCGGTGGCCGAAGTGCGTGGCTCTATCGAGGCAATGCGAGAGTTTACCGAACGCCTCGTCGAGAGCGGCGCGGAAACGGTCGTGTTTGTCTCTCCGCATGCGCCTTTGGAAGCGGGAGCTTTCGTCGCTTACCAGGACGCACAACTTTACGGCGACTTTGCGAACTTCCGCGCGCCGGAAGCAAAAGTTGAAGCCACGCTTGATGAAGAGATGCTTAACGCGATTTCGCGCGCGGCGGCGGAACAGGGGTATGAAGTGAACGGAGTTCGCGGCTACGATCTGGATCATGGAACGGCTGTCCCGCTCTATTTTCTACAGCGCAACGGTTGGCGCGGGCGCATCGTCGCGCTCGGCTACAGCTTCTTATCCAACGAAGACCATATTCGTTTCGGCTCGTGTATCAAGCGGGCGGCGGATGAAGCGGGACGAGCAGTCGCGTTTGTCGCCAGTGGCGATTTGAGTCATAGATTGAAGCCCGAAGCGCCTGCCGGTTATTACCCGCAAGCCTATCTTTTCGATCAGGAAGTGACCGAGGCAATACGCGCTGCTCAGCCCCAACGAATCATCAACATCGATCCCGATTTGAGAAAGATGGCTGGCGAGTGCGGCTATCGCTCAATGCTCGTCGCCTTCGGTGTAACTGAAAGCGCAACGCAAGACTACGAAGTTCTGCATTACGAAGCTCCCTTCGGCGTCGGCTACATGGTCGCGCAGATTGCGCGAGAACCTTTACCAGCCAGACACAGGGCATCCGAAGAGAAAGCTGATGCTGAAAGTGGGACGACGGGGCCGCAGGGCGGAGTAGAGCTTCTCGCGTTGGCGCGACGCGCGATAGAGACCTTTGTTCGTGAAGGCCGTGTCATCGAAAAGCCATCGTCGTCAGACCCGGCGCTGAATCAGCGCGCCGCTTGTTTCGTCTCAATCAAAACCCTTGAGCGAGATTTGCGGGGCTGCATCGGCACTATCGAGCCTGCGAAGGAAACGCTTGCCGAAGAGCTGATTTACAACGCCGTCAGTTCGGCGACGCGCGATCCGCGCTTTCCACCCGTCATGCCCGAAGAGTTGTCACACCTTTGCTACTCGGTTGATGTACTTTCAACCCCTGAGCCTGCGCGATTCGAGGAACTCGATCCGAAAATTTACGGAGTGATCGTCGAGGAAGAAAGCGGCGGGCGGCGCGGACTGTTGCTGCCTGATCTTCAAGGCATCGAGACAGCGCGCCAGCAGGTTGACATTGCAGCGCGTAAAGCAGGTATCGCGCCCGGCGCGCCCCTTAAATTTTCTCGTTTCCGCGTCGAACGCTTCCGCGAATCGGCGCAATCCAACAACTAAACGTCCATCACAAGGAGCAGATCAATGGCAAACGATAATTCCAGACAAACCTCTTTAGAAGAGAACAACGCTGACCCGGGATTGAAACCGGACGCAACGCCAAATGCGGCGGAAGAAGTTAATCCGGCAAACGACCAGCGCTCGCTAGACATCGGCGAGTCAGGACAATTTGCGCCCGGCGGCTATTATAACCAGCATGGCGTTGCCGAATCGGAACGCCTTGATCTGGACGAATACACGGCTACCAGAACGCCTGATGACAAAGCGGGGGATTGAGCCGGAAAGACTGATTTATAAAAAGGGAGGAGCATTGCTTATGTCTAAAACCATTGTTTCGGCTTTTGACAGCCAGCAAACGGCTAGCCATCTTCTCGCTTCTGCAATTGCCACTGGATTTGACTCACGCTTCTTTTCCCTGATCAATCCGGCGGAGAGTGAGGAAACCAAGCTCGATTCGCTAAAGTATGTTGTGCCGGTTATCCAGGCGCGTCTCTACCATCAACATTTGCGGATGGGTGATTCTTTACTCATCGCACGGGTTGCCGAGGATGAGGTGGCGCGACTAATCAAGCTCTTGCAGTCAACGGGCGGCCACCAGATAGAGGCATTCGACCAGGTGAAGTCTCCCTGAAATTAGCGGAAGACCTCTGAGGCCAAAAAAATTCCGCTGCATACGCGAGAGGCATGCAGCGGCAAGAGACACAGGAGGTAATAGGAGTCGCAGTTTATACAATGAAGCGTAGTGTGTCAAACAGCCTCGCGCCGGGACTACACTACGCTTCTTCTACGTCTGGAATTAGACATCAAGATTCTTAACATCAAGCGCGTTCTCTTCTATGAAGCGCCTGCGCGGCTCAACCGCGTCACCCATGAGCACCGTGAAAATCTGATCCGTTTCTACCGCATCATCAACTTTCACCTGCAAAAGAGTGCGCTTCTCCGGGTTCATCGTGGTCTCCCAGAGTTGCTCAGGATTCATTTCACCCAGCCCCTTGTAACGCTGAATCATTAAATCCTTCTTGGCTGCGGCCAGCACTCGATCAAGCAAATCTTCGCGGGTTGGAATTTCCTCGCTCGACCCGTTCTCCCCGACGACAAAGGGCGAAGCCAAGCGGTCTTCCAGAGCCATATATAGCTCCATAGCTTTCTGAAACTCCACATAACTCGCCAGATTCCAATCAATGCAAACATTGACACCCGAGTCAGCCGTTGTCTCAATCTCCCATAGGCCATGCTCTTCGTCCGTCGAGAGGTCTGTCTTATACTTCGCTTTATCCAGCACGCCCTCGACGCGGGCCATATAATCACCATCCTGAAAGACACTGCGCAGAGTCGAGCCTTCTTCGCGTAGCACACCTTTGCGCCCGCCAAAGGCTTCGAGCAACTTACCGAGCAGGCGGCTATCACCACCCAACCTCCGCGTAGCCTTTTCGCAATAGCGCTTAAATTCAACCATCTGCTCAAGCGCGCGAGCCAGATCACGACCCTCTAAAGCCGTATCCGAATTTGCAGATTTCACCTTCAGGTCACTGGTGGCCTGCCGCATCATATATCGAACCATTGACCTTTCGTCCTTGATATATTCTTCCCGCTTACCGCGTTTCACTTTGAACAATGGAGGCTGCGCGATAAAGACGTGGCCTCTTTCAACAAGCTCAGGCATCTGGCGATAAAAGAAGGTAAGAAGCAAAGTTCGTATGTGTGAGCCATCTACATCGGCATCTGTCATCAGAATAATCTTGTGGTAACGAAGCCGTCCAAGATCGAAATCATCCTTTCCAATGCCTGTTCCGAGGGCCGTAATCAGCGTTTTGATCTCGCCATGACCCAGCATTTTGTCGAAGCGAGCCTTCTCGACGTTTAAGATTTTACCTTTTAATGGAAGTATCGCCTGATTCTTGCGGTCACGCCCCTGTTTGGCCGAACCACCTGCGGAATCTCCTTCTACAATGTAAATCTCGCACAACGCGGGGTCACGTTCCTGGCAATCCGCGAGTTTGCCTGGAAGCATGGTCGAACCGATAGCGCCTTTGCGGACAATTTCTCTGGCCTTGCGCGCAGCTTCGCGCGCCCGCGCAGCATCCACAGATTTTCCGACAATCTTTCTGGCGACAGTCGGATTCTGCTCGAAGTATTCCGTCAAACGCTCGTTCAGGAAGGATTCTACCGCCCCCTTAACGTCTGAATTGAGCTTCCCCTTGGTTTGCCCTTCAAACTGGGGTTGCGGCAGTTTGACGGAGATTACGGCCACAAGACCCTCACGCACATCATCGCCGGAGAGCGAACTCTTGAAATTCTTTGCAAGCCCGGAAGATTGAGCGTAGGCGTTGATGGTACGGGTAAAGGCCGAACGGAAACCGGAAAGGTGCGTCCCACCATCAACCGTATTGATGTTATTGGCGAAAGAATAGACCTTTTCGTCATAGGCATCATTGTATTGAATAGCTACCTCGATTGAGAGCGCATCGCCATTGCGCTCGAAATAAATAGGCTTATCGTGCAGCGTATTCTTATTCTTGTTGAGATGCTTGACGAACTCTGCAATCCCGCCCCGGTAGTAAAACTCGTGTGAGCGCTCTGTCTCTTCGCGCTCATCCTTGATGGTGATGCGGATGCCTTTGTTCAGAAAAGCCTTTTCACGCAGGCGTTCCGATAATTTATCAAAGCTGAAGACAGTCTCGGTGAATATTTCCGCATCAGGCTTGAAAGTAATCTTGGTGCCACGCTTGCGCGTCTTGCCGGTCTGCTCAAGTTTTGCTACCGGAATACCACGCACGTATTCCTGCTCATAGGTCTTGCCCTCTCTCCAAATTTCAAGACGAAGCGCTTCGGAAAGAAAGTTGACGCAGGAAACACCCACGCCGTGTAGGCCGCCGGAGACTTTGTAAGCGTTAGAATCGAACTTACCGCCAGCATGAAGTTTGGTCATGACGACCTCGGCAGCGCTTTTCTTCTCCTGCTTGTGATAATCAATAGGAATACCGCGCCCGTTATCAACTACTGTGATCGAATTATCCAGATGAATCGCCACCTCGACGGTATCGCAGTGCCCGGCGAGAGCTTCGTCTATGGAATTATCTACAACCTCATAAACCAAATGATGCAGGCCGATGTCGCCCGTCGAGCCGATGTACATCGCCGGGCGTTTTCTCACCGCGTCACGTCCTTCAAGAACCGTGATCGAACCCGCATCGTAAGCCATACCTTTTTTCTTCGATAATGTTGATGTTGGTGTTGCCAAGTTAAGCTCCTCTTTGTAAACCTTACTCATGAAATTATTCTTTATCTGATTTTCAACCCACGCTGTGCGCGACATTTCTTCTAAACTTTTTAGAGGCTTTCAGTACTACCTATTGCTGATGAAATTAGCTGTGCCCCGGACTCGCTTTCCGTAATTATACCTTTACTCACATGATAGATATTCGCACGCGCTACAAACTGCTCGGCGAGACTTTCTTTTGATGTCGTAATGAACGTTTGTGTGCGCCCCTCAAGATGTTCCAGCAAACAATTTATCCGCTTTCTATCAAGCTCTGCATCCACATCATCTATGAGGAAAAGCGGATACTCATTGTGCCATGAATGATACACTGAAACCTTAGCTAAGTCAAGTATTATCAATGCGCTACGTTGTTGACCGGAGCTTCCGAAAGCACGCATATTCCGCCCGTCAAACTGTATCTCCAGATCATCCCGGTGCGGCCCTATCAGGGAATATCCAGCGGCTATCTCTGCCTGTAATCGGAACTGTAGACGCTCGGCGATGAGTGATTCGTATTCATCCAAATTTCCTTTTCCTTCAAGCGACGAGACGTAGCGGATACTGATGTCTTCATTCCCAAAGAAACGACGTTCCAGAACCTCATTCAAACGCCGTATGTAGTCTGTGCGAGCACGGTGAATGGCTGCGCTCAAACTAATGAGTTGTTCATTCCAGGGAGCTAATAATTCTGCCACCCGCTCAAAACTCATTTCAGACTCAGAGGCATCTTGCAAAAGGCGGTTTTTCTGCTTGATGACATGATTGTAGTCGGCCAACGTCTGCACGTAAGATGGATGAAGAGAGATAACTCCACGATCTAAAAACTTCCTGCGAGCATCAGGCATACCACGCACGATGTTAAGTTCGTCGGCTGTGAAAGCAATAGCATGTAACTGCCCCAGATAACGCGTCACAGGCTCACGTTTACCATTGATTGAAATTGATTTCGTAGCGCCCCGGATATTCACCTGCATCTCGCGATGAACTTCGGAGCTTTGCGCTACACGACCACGCACGACAGCCAAGTCTTCCTCAAATCTGATTGTTTCCTGTAGACGTTGTGTGCGAAAGGATTTGGTAGTAGCGAGGAGGTAAATAGCTTCGAGCCAGTTTGTTTTGCCCTGTCCGTTGTCGCCGTAAATAATATTCAGCCCAGCGCCCCAGACGACTTTGCCGCTCAAATTTCTAAAACTGTGCACTTCAAGAGATTCGAGCAGCATGCGAATGATTTTAACACACGGCATACTTTTACGCTGCTCATTAGAGACAAACTCAATGTACAAGAAAGAAGCATCTCTAGCCTTTCGGATAGAGATGCTCCATAACTGCACAATCAATGCAATGGCTTTTCAGACTCTCATCGGCATGACCACATATTTGTAATCATAATCCCCACCTACTGCCGGGCGCAGTTGCGCCTGAGAGTTTCCATCTTTGAACTCGAAAGCAATCTGCCCGTCTCCTACGACATTGAGGAAATCCTGAAGATATTGTGCATTAAAGCCTATCTCAGTTTCGTCGCCAGCGTATTCGGTATCCACCGTTTCTCGCGCTTCGCCCTCTTCGGCGTTCTGTGAGCTGATCTGAAGTTGATTGGGTCCCAGATGAAAGCGAACGGCGTGGGAGCGGTCGTCTGCCATCAGCGCGACCCGTCGAATCGCCTGGTTGAGTTGCATGCTGTCGAAGACGACAGACTTATCATTGCTCTTTGGCATCACCATTTCATAATTCGGAAACTGCCCGGAGAGCATTCTGGAGATCAAAAGACGTGGGCCGATTTCAAAGTAGATATGGTTGTCATCTGCCCCCAAACCTATGTCACCTTCAAAAGAGGTCGTTAATTTGGTCAGCTCTGCCAGCGTCTTACGTGGTATTAGAGCGTCCAGAGCCTCACCAGAGGCATTTTCACCCAAATCCTGACGTGCGATATAGGCAAGGCGGTGTCCGTCGGTTGTAACCATCTTAGCGCCCGATTTATCAAGTATGAATTTTGCGCCGGAAAGCGTGTAGCGTGATTCTTCCTGTGTGATGGCGAAAATCGTTCGATCTATGAATGACTTAAAAATCTCCGCCGGAAACCTTAAGGGCGCGGATTTACTGGTTGGCACTTCTGGAAAGTTCTCACGAGGAAGACCTGGAATCTTTGAGCGAAAGTTTTCGCATTTGACGGTTACCCAATCGTTTTCCTCTTTGTGGAAATTAACTATTGAATCCGGGAGCAGCCGCGAAATGTCGAACAGCTTTCGTGCCTGAACACACATCGAGCCGGGAGTCTTGATATTCTCCGCTTCCGTTTCGCAACGTATCGTTACGTCCAAGTCAGTACCGACGAGGCGAATCGTGCTTTCCCCGATTGACTCGATCAGAATGTTTGAGAGAGCAGGGATGGTGTTTTTCTTTTCGACAATCCCCTGTACAAAGCCTAGTTCTTTTTGTAGCGCATTCTTACTAATACTGAATTCCATTTACAAGCTCCTCTAAGTTGAATAAAAGCATTTTCTGCATGTCTGTATATCAGCTTCAGCAAGCAGAGCCTTTTACTATTATTACTAATTAAATACCTTGTATATATATATAGTAGTAGTAGTAGGGCCTGTGGAAATGTGGAAAAGTCACTTTAATGTTGACGATAAAGAGAATGCAATCCACAGCCCCTGTGGAAATCGTTGTGGAAATCTCCTGGAAGCTGTGGAAAATCTAAACACTGACTGAGTTTTCCACATTTCCACAGGGGATATTTCAGTAATCCTGTGGAAATGTGGAAAACTTGAGTTTAAGTTTATACATACAAAGAACTTAATCGGAAACCGTACTGTGGAAATAAATTCCCGATAATGCCTGTAACTACTTGCAAAGATTGTCCATAAGGTCGCTTACGATCCTGTGGAAAATCTGATCCCTCAAAACAAGCGCTTCAATCTTCTCAACAGAATGGATTACGGTGGTGTGGTGCTTACCACCGAACCCACGACCTATCTCGGGATAACTGTGTTTCGTGAGACGTTTGCACAGATACATGGCCACCTGTCTAGGCACAGCTATCTGGCGCGCATTATTTTTTGAAGTCAACTCATCAACTCGAAGGCGATAATGCGCAGCGACCGCCTGTTGAATCTGTTCAAGAGTGATTCCAGCAGGGCGATTATCTTCTGCAATATTTCGAATTGCGTCCTGCGCCAGCATCTTTGAGATCGGCACTCCGCGTAGAGACGAAATCGCTACAAGACGCACGAGTGAGCCTTCCAACTCGCGTATGTTGCTCTTGACCTTACTGGCAATGAAAAAAGCGACATCGTCAGGCAGTGAAACGCCATCAAGATCAGCCTTGCGCTTAAGAATTGCGACTTTTGTTTCGAGGTCCGGCGGCTCCATGTCTGCAATCAAACCCCACTCAAAGCGAGAGTGCAGCCTTTCCTCTAAAGTGGGAATTTCGCGCGGCGGGCAGTCGGACGAGATGACGATCTGCTTCTGACCATCGTAGAGCGCATTAAAGGTATGAAAGAACTCCTCCTGCGTGCGCTCTTTGCCAGCCATGAACTGAATATCGTCCATCAGCATAACGTCAATTGAGCGATATTTTTCACGAAAAGTCTGCGCCTTATCGTAACGGATCGCATTAATCAATTCGTTCATGAACTTTTCAGCCGAAATATAAGACAATCGTAGATGACGGTTACGCGCTTTAATTTCGTGACCGGCTGCGTGCATTAAGTGTGTTTTACCAAGTCCCACACCACCATAAATATACAGTGGATTATAGGTCTTGCCCGGCGCCTCGGCGATAGCCTGCGATGCAGCATGCGCGAACTGATTGCATGAGCCGACGACAAAAGTCTGGAATGTATATTTAGGATTTAAAGATAATTCGATAGGCTCTATATCTACAAATGTTGTCGCTCCAGGGGTTAGTCCATCGGATTCTGCTGCCTCCAAGAGAGAAAACAAACTGGAATTTTTACCTTTCCCGTTATTTGGCATGATTTCGGGAAGACTATAATCTATCTCCTGTTCCTCATTTTCCTCCGCTGCCATGTGATTGGGTGTGTTTTGTTCATCTTCTACCCTCCAGTCAACATGATATTTGGCGAGATTCAACTCTTCCAGCGATTCATCCAGTACTTCAGAGTAGTTGGAGCTAACCCAGTCCTTAACCACCTGGTTGGGCGCCCGTAGATGTAGAACCTGCTCGGAATTATCACAGCCGTCGAACTTGATAGGACGAAACCATGTCTCAAAGCTCTGGCGATTGAGCCGTTTTTCAACAGCATGAAGAATATCGCTCCAGAGTCTATTCTCAATCACAGTACTCATAATTTTTGGTTTCCTATCTCGCCTTTAGGAAAATTCACTAAGGACGGAGCTGTTGCAAAATAATACAAAAAGGTCACTTCCATTTCTCTCAAGCTATTCTTTGACTGAGAGTATGGAAGGTGTTGTAAACGCGTCTGTTGGTCTAAAATTCGGCTCATCCTACAGTGTTTTTCCACAGGTTTTTCCACAGGCTTGTGGAAAAACTCCTCTACTTAAAGTGATGCTTTAAGTATCTTTCTTTCAATTACTTACAGGCATACAGAGAGCCGAAAACGAGGCGGAGACTAGCATAATCATAGTTCAGAAGCAAGAAAAATCCACAGGCAAAGGAAATAAAATTTAAGCTGTGTAAATCTCCAATATTTTCCGAATATTTTTATCTTCTCAATATATCAATAGAATGATGATAGTACACTTTTGATACATTATCAGATAGCCGTCCGGGGGATTAATTTTTTCTCAATCAAGGAAGATCATAAGGCATTGCCCTGCCGTTTTCTTGACAGAATGCGCTCTCGCAGTTAGTCTTACACTTTTCATCTGAGTGGAGAATTATTAACTATGTCGAAGCGAACATTTCAACCCAACAATCGCCGTCGCGCCAAAACGCATGGCTTCCGCGCTCGAATGGCAACTAAAAATGGCCGTCTGGTTCTGAAAAGGCGTCGTGCCAAGGGACGTAAGCGTCTCACACCATCACATTATTGAGCTGGTACTTGCATTTGCCTAAGCACCTGCATTTGCGTTCTTCCGGTGAATTTCGCCGGGTTTATGCGCATGGGAGACGCTACGAAGGCTCTTTGATGACTGCTTTCATACTTCCAAATGATTTGCCGCATCACAGATTCGGTCTCACGGCCTCTCGCAAAGCAATAGGTAATGCAGTCGAGCGTAATCGTTCCAAGCGCTTACTCCGTGAGGCCTTTCGCCAGAGCGATGTGACGGTAGAGGATATAGAGGTAAAGTATGACTGGGTGCTAAACGCCAGACGTGCTTTATTAAACGTGAAGGCCATGGTGGCGCTTGAAGAATTCAAAAGAATTCTTGCTCGTGTGAGAAGCGACGAGCGTAAAGAACCCGCTCAAGCCGAATAGCTTAAATCAGTGAGATTTATTCTTGTCTTACTATTGAAGTTTTATAAGGCAGTCATCTCGCCTTTACTTCCACCTTCCTGCCGTTTTAGTCCCACTTGCTCGGAGTACGCGCGTGAGGCAATAGAGCGGTATGGTGCTTTACGTGGAGGCTGGATGGGCGTGCGACGACTTTGCCGATGTCACCCGTTTAATCCGGGGGGCTATGACCCGGTCAAATAATAAAGCGAAACCGTATACTGATGTGAATCGTTACTGATTCGTGACTATTGTCGAAGTTCAATCTCTAATTCAAACTAATGGATAAATCACGTTTCGTCTTAGCTATCATCCTTTCCGCTGCGATCCTCTTCATATGGAGCTTGATGGCTAAGCCTCCGCAGCAACAAAGTAACGTCAACGCCAACTCTTCAGTTGCAGAGCAAAAGGCTAGCCCGACGGCCTCTCCCACTGAGACGCCGACAGCAAGCCATGACAAGCAACCAACACAAGGCGCAGTTGCTGATGTTCCTTCCGACAATACGACACCTCGGAAAATAAAAGTTTCGACCCCTCTCTATGACGTAATACTCGACAACCGAGGCGCGGTTGCGACTAGCTGGATAATCAAAAAGAATAAAGATAATCAACGTCCTCTTTATTCTGTTGGTGGGACCAAGGATCATCCGAAACCTCTTGAGCTTATTTCGCAGGATAGAGCGAATCAAGACCCCCCAGAGGCTCCGCTTCGCCTGCAAACTGTTGATGGAGAGAAAACTGCTGAAGGCAGGCTGGTAGATTCTCTGCTTGATACAAGGCACTACGAGATTAAAGAGCTTAGAAGTGAGAACGAGAGAACGGAACTGCAAGGTGATAACTTTGATATTCCGGAGGGAGGATCAAGGAGCGTAGAGTTTTCCTTACAGCTTAAGTATGGCCCAGAGGGTAAGTCGAGTAATCTTGATGTTAAAAAGGTCATCACTTTTTACGCCGATAACTACAGAGCTGACGTTAAAATCTACTTGAAACAAGATGAGCAGTGGAAGCCAGCAAAACTTCTGATAGGACCGAGCATCGGTGACCAGGGAATCTCGCAGTACAACTTCTATTCAGTTGCGCCGGAAGGCATCGCTACGGTCGGTGAAGAAGTCGGAAAGCGCCACCATGCGATGTCGATCAACCAAAGAAGCTCGGACAGAGAACTCGTAAGTGGCCCAGTTGACTGGGCAGGCATAGGTGATACCTACTTCGCAATGGTAGCTGTGCCATCTCAGAAAACAGAGGGCCTCGAATATCGCACTAAAATGATCGAACACCCGTTCACCGTAAACGGGCAACAAGGTAAAGAGGCAAGATATTTAATCACGGCTTACGTTCCTGTTTCCGCAGAGGGTTCTCCAATAATTTTATATGTTGGCCCGAAGGATCATTATCTACTAAAGGACGCGAATGCACAGATAGGCCAAGCAGTAGGGCGTTCGGTTGATCTTGAAGGCATGATTGATTACGGCTTTCTGAGTTGGATGTCGCGTCCTCTGGCCGTTCCTATTCTCTGGTCAATTAAATTTTTATATAAGGTAACAAACAGCTATGGCATTGCGATCATTCTCTTCACCATAGTTATCTATTCACTTTTCTTCCCGCTCAAATGGCGTTCTTCAAAGGCCATGAAGAAGGCGCAGAAGATGGCTCCGCGCATGAAAGAGCTACAAGAAAAGATGAAGGGGATGAAGAAGACAGACCCGAGGCTCAGGGAATTACAAATGGAGCAGATGCGGCTGATGAAAGAGGGAAACCCGCTCGGCGGATGCTTGCCTCTCTTGATTCAAATGCCGTTTCTCTTTGCCTTGTATCGCGCCATTACCATTTCGATTGATTTTCGACAGGCGTCATTTTTATGGATTCCCGATCTATCTGCGGCTGAGCCGACGTTCATTCACATCCTGCCGATCTTGATGGCGGGGTCAATGATGGTCTTGCAGTTAATAACACCTGCACCATCTGCTGATCCGGTCCAGCGCAAGATGATGGCTATAGGTATGCCGCTGCTAATGCTCTGGATGTTATGGAGCGCGCCTGCCGGATTACTTGTCTATTGGTTGGTCGGTAATATTGTGGGCTTTGGGCAACAATTTATCATCAATCGTTTGACTAAGACTGGAGACGATGAGCAGCCGCCGCCAGGAAAAAAAGCTGAGACGCGCTCGACGAAGAAACTCAGCGCTCGTGTTTCGCAGGCTTAAAGTTGAATGAAGACTCCTAAGTAAAAGCCAGAGATTAAAAATCACGATGAACGAAACATGTGTTCAGTCACAGGATTTTCTCAACGCTGTTTTTAACGGCGCCGGGTTCAATCTGCGTGCAGCTATCGGTGAAACATCTGATGGATGTCTTTTGAATATTGATGGGGCAGATGCTTCTCTTCTCTTAAACGAAGGAGGCGAGTTGCTTGAAGCTCTTCAGCATCTTGTCAATCAGGCGTTTGGTCGAACGCTCCCGAAGGGCGAGCGCATCGTCTGTGATGTAGAAGACTTTCGTGCAACCCGCGAAGCAGAGCTGCGTGTGATGGCTCGTCACGCCGCCGAACGTGTTCGGTCTTCAGGCGTCGCTTTCACCTTTGGTCCAATGAATTCCAATGAGCGCCGTGTGATTCACCTCGCGCTTGCAGAAGAAAATGACCTACATACGGAGTCAATTGGTGAAGGCTCTGCGCGTAGACTAAAAGTAAGTTTGAAACCTTCCTCCAATCATTAGTTGTTAAATAGTATCGCCACCTTTGCGCGGTCGCTCTACCTTGCAGTGCCAGAAACAGACACCATTGTTGCTTTAGCCACGCCGCCGGGGCGTAGCGGGATCGGCGTTATTCGATTAAGCGGCACACGTTCTCTGGAAATTGCTCGGGCGCTAATTCAAGATGAACATTTCAAAGTTGACTCTCATCGGGTTGTCTTAAAAAATCTCCACGACCCTACAACCGGAGAGGTTTTAGATCAGGCGCTTCTCACCTATTTCAAATCACCTCATTCATTCACTGGCGAAGATGTCGTAGAGCTTAGTTGTCATGGCTCGCCTGTTCTTCTGCGTTATCTTATTGATTTGATTTTGAGCTTTGACGCACGCCTTGCTGGGCCAGGTGAATTCACTTTGCGTGCGCTCTCTACTGGGCGTTTAAATCTAAGTCAGGCGGAAGCTATTCGCGATCTTATTAATGCTCAAACTAGAGCCGCTGCGCAACAAGCCACACGCCAACTCGGAGGCGAATTATCAGCACGTCTTCAACCAATTAAGAATACCCTGCTGGACATCATCGTTCCGCTTGAATCTTCGCTGGAGTTTGTTGAAGATGATCTGCCAGAAGTCTCGATTAACCAAATCAAGGTGAGACTCTCTGGACTCGTTAAAGAGGTGGAAGAACTTGCCTCCACCTTTAATTCTGGAAGGCTCCTGAGAGATGGTCTCAAGGTCGCTTTGATTGGTCGCCCGAATGTAGGTAAGTCCAGTCTCTTCAATGGTTTATTGGCGCTAGATAGAGCCATTGTGACAGATGTTCCCGGTACTACGCGGGATAGTTTAAGCGAGATGATAAATCTCCAAGGAGTGCCTGTTTTATTGACTGACACTGCAGGTGTTCGCAATTCAATAGATGAGGTTGAAAATTTGGGGGTAGCGCGAACCCGGCGCGCCATTGCGGACGCTGATTTGGTCATTATCGTGCTTGACGGCTCTCAGCCCCTTGTTCAGGAAGACAAGGATGTCTTTAATGAGATTGCAGAAAGTGATTATCTTATAGCCTTTAATAAGAGTGATTTGAATTCTTTCAGGAGGGTTAGCCTAGATGGCTCAAACAATCAGCCAATAGCAAGGGTAAGCGTTTCAGCTAAGACAGGTGCGGGACTTGACGCCCTACGTGCTGCTATACTAGAGCCTTTCGCCACCTTCGATACAAATGACACCGGATTGCTTGTTACTGATGCGCGCCATTTTGATTTACTTCAGCGAACGCAATCTGCGCTCATCTCTTCTTTAGGTTTACTCGATCAGCGTGCGAGCGAAGAAATTGTGCTTGTCGGTCTCTATGATAGTTTACGCTTTGTTGGTGAGATAACGGGTGAAACCACGCCTGATGATGTGTTGACGCAGATTTTCGCAACCTTCTGCATAGGGAAATAACTATGAGTTTCGATGAAGCCTTCGATGTAATCGTGATTGGTGCGGGACATGCTGGTTGTGAAGCTGCCTCTGCTGCTGCTAGGTTGGGCGCTCAAACAGCCCTTGTGACTCTTAATTTGGATTTAATTGGCCAGATGTCATGTAATCCTGCCATCGGCGGCATTGCCAAAGGTCATCTTGTGCGCGAGATAGATGCTCTGGGCGGCATTATGGGCCGTATTATTGATCGCACGGGGATTCAATTTCGCCTACTCAATCGCTCGCGCGGGCCTGCCGTCCAGTCTCCTCGCGCTCAGGCCGACCGTGCCCTCTATCGCACGGAAATGCGTCGCACACTTGAAGCAACGCCGACTCTTCATTTGCGGCAAGGTTTAGTCGTAGACCTGATTGTCCAGAATGGAAGAATTTACGGCGTAGAGTTACAGGATACACGTCGTCTGCGTGCTAACGCCGTCGTTGTTGCAACCGGGACGTTTCTTAACGGATTGATTCATACCGGGCGACGTACATATTCGGCAGGTCGTGCCGGTGAGCCTGCTTCTATCGAACTGGCTGAGAGTCTGAAGCAACTCGGTTTTCCAGTTGGGCGCTTGAAGACAGGTACGCCACCGCGCTTGGATGGGCGCACCATAGATTGGAACGCATTCGAGCCTCAATCAGCAGACGAACGACCAGTCCCCTTTTCTTTTGCCACAGATCAAATTGAACAGCCTCAAATCACCTGTTACGTGGGATATACAACGGACGTAGTACATAACGCAATCCGTGCCAATATTCACCAGTCACCTCTTTATTCCGGTAAAATCAAGGGAATTGGCCCCCGCTATTGCCCTTCAATTGAAGATAAAGTAGTTAAATTTGCCGAAAAAAATCGGCACCAACTCTTCCTTGAGCCGGAAGGTCATAATACAAATGAAGTTTACCTTAATGGGTTCTCTACTTCCTTACCCGCAGATCTTCAGCAAGAACTGGTACGAATGATTCCCGGCTTGGAGCAAGTTAATATTATTCGTCCCGGCTATGCTATTGAATACGACTACGTTGACCCGCGCGAACTGACACCACATCTACAAACCGCTCGTGTCAAAGGACTTTTCCATGCCGGGCAGATTAATGGTACAACCGGCTATGAAGAGGCTGGCTGCCAGGGCCTTATCGCAGGCATTAACGCGGCTCTCTTGGTTCAGGGGCGAGAGGCGCTACTGCTTAGACGTGAGGAGTCTTATATCGGAGTTTTGATAGATGATTTAATTAAGCAAGGTGTAGATGAGCCTTATCGCATCTTTACTTCTCGTGCGGAGTTTCGGCTTGCCTTGCGCCATGATAACGCCGATAGTCGCTTATCCCCGTATGGGCGGAATATTGGCCTTGTAGGTGATTCAGATTGGGAAAGATTTAACCAACGCCGTGACCGTCTTGTCCGGCTTCAGTCAGCCCTTGACTCAACTCGTTTTAAAAAATCAGATACGGCATACTCTTATCTCACGCACACCACGAACATGGATTTAGGTGACTCCATCACGCTTTCTCAGCTCATTTGCCGCCCTAATGTTGTTCCAGAGCTTATTCAGCAACTCTTGCCACCTGATATCCGTGCTGAATCAACCATTAAAGACTTAGAATCTGCTTTTGCGGACTTATTATATAGTGGTTACATCAAAGCTCAGCAATCCACCCTTGATCGTTTGTACCAGCATGATTCTCTTCGTGTTCCCGAAAACTACAATTTTCGAGCAATTAGCGGCCTATCCAATGAGATGGTTGACCGATTGGAGCGCTCTCGTCCGCAAACCTTTGGCCAAGCCCGTCGTATCCCAGGTCTTACCCCTGCGGCACTTTCTACTCTTCTTGTTCAGCTAACTATCAAACAACGGGCAGCTTAAACTCTCTATGTTTCACGTATCCCAGATTTAATAACATACAGCGGGACACGTGAAACCACAGTGAGAAGTCGATTCGCTTCCACTTGGGATACGTGAAACATTCGCGCTGGGTGCTCAAAGTTGTAGCATGCAACTTCGTGATGTGTTAATTTACTGCTCGTTCAAAATAAGAGCTTTGATCTCCTATGGCAAAAATCATTGCGGTAGCAAATCAGAAAGGTGGGGTCGGCAAGACCACTACAGCGGTCAATTTGGCTGCTGCTTTGGCTGTAGCTGAAGTGCGTGTCCTCCTCGTAGATGCAGACCCACAGGCAAATGCTACGTCTGGAGCAGGCGTTCAGCGTGGGAGTTTCCGGCGCAGCCTCTATCACGTACTTGTCCTTGATGAACAAATCCAAAACGTTATTCAGTCAACTGAGCTTCCCTTCTTAAAACTTTTACCCGCAGACAAAAACCTGACCGGGGCGGAAGTTGAGCTTGTTGAGCTTGAAAGGCGTGAATACAAGCTCAGAGAGATGCTCCGTGGAATTGAAGACCAATACGACTTCATCATCATAGATTGCCCGCCTTCGCTCGGCTTACTAACACTAAATGCTTTAACGGCTGCGGATTCTCTGCTCGTACCGATTCAATGTGAATATTTCGCTCTCGAGGGAGTGACAGAACTATTTGATACCCTGGCACGTATCCGTCGGGTTTTAAATCCAGGTCTCACAATAGAAGGCTTATTGTTAACAATGTATGATGAACGTACCAACCTCTCAGGGGCGGTAGCTGCCGACCTAAGGGATTTTTACGGTCAACAGGTCTTTGAAACAGTTATCCCAAGGAATGTGCGACTGGCAGAAGCGCCAAGTTATGGCAAGCCAATTATTTTATATGATATTCGTTCGCGCGGCGCAGAAAGCTATCTTCAACTTGCAAAGGAGATCATGGCACATGACAAGAAGAGTTCTCGGTCGGGGCTTGAGCGCACTGCTGTCGGATTCAACAGCGGCAACCAGTGAAGATTTCCTTGAAATTGACATAGACCTCATCGAACCAAGTGCAGCACAGCCACGGACGCATTTTGATGAAGGGCGGTTGGAGGAGTTAGCACAGTCAATTCGCTCAAATGGAATTGTCCAGCCAATATTGGTAAGGAGGCGCGGCGCACGGTATCAGCTTATAGCAGGAGAACGCAGGTGGCGCGCTGCACAGCGAGCCGGACTTCAGCGAGTTCCCGCTGTTGTGCGAGAAATTCCTGATGACAAGTTGTTAGAATTGGCCTTAATAGAAAATATACAACGCCAAGAGCTAAACGCTATAGAAGAAGCACATGCTTATAAACGTCTTATTGAGACTCTCGGCTTAACTCAAGAGGTTGTCGCCCAACGTGTTGGCCGGGATCGATCCTTTATAACTAACTACTTGCGTTTATTGCGCTTACCTGAAGACATACAGCGTCTCGTAGAAGAGGAAAAAATAACTATGGGGCATGCGCGCGCCCTGCTTGGAGTAGATGATCAGGAGATTCAGCGAAAGGTCGCAAAAAATGTGATCGAACATTCTTTATCTGTACGTGAGACAGAGCGTGCTATCAAGAGAATTATTGCTGGAGCAAGTCCAACAATAGCTGTTTTACCTACCCTAAAGCGCGAGGATGCGAACATGCGGTCTGCCGAAACCAAATTAAGACGGCGCTTCAGCACTCAAGTACGTTTGATACCGAGCCAGCGAGGCACCGGGGGGAAGATAGAAATAGAGTACTATAACGATAATGACTTGGACCGCTTATATCAACTGCTGGTAGGCGGACCTGACGCTCCTTCTGTTTGATTATCTGGAATCCTTTTCTTTCTTCTCTTCCTGACCAGGTACAGAACCACAGTGGTATTGGTTGAAATCGGATATCTCTATCTCCTTCATTCGCTACACCATTCAAACTCAGTATTGCGAAGCCTTCCGCTGTTTCGGTTATTAAATGCTCCATATATTGAGGAGATAATCCACTAGCGTTACACTGGTACAAAGTAAAATGGGAAAGAGATTGACAGAGATGGTTTCGTGTGCTGGTTGAGTGGCTAAGCTTTCGCCTCGCGATCTTGCCCAAGTTTTGGGTAAGCTTCCACCACAACCGGTAAATGAGAACGTACTTGTCGGGTACGATTTGGCAGATGATGCCGGAGTGTTTCGTTTGTCGGACACCGTTGCATTGGTGCAAACGGTGGATTTCTTCACGCCAGTTGCGGATGACCCTCAAACTTATGGGCGAATTGCTGCGGTTAACGCTTTAAATGATGTATATGCAATGGGAGGAATGCCTCTAACCGCACTGTCAATTGTGTGCTATCCGCAAAAAGAAGACCTTAATGTTCTTGGTGAAATCTTACGTGGTGGACAATCAGCTTTGAATGAGGAAGGCGTAGTCGTTCTCGGTGGGCATTCAATTGATGATGCTGAAATTAAGGTTGGATATGCCGTGACGGGAATAGTTGATCCTAATTCTGTCATAACAAATGCTCAAGCCAAGCCGGGTGATGCGCTCATTTTAACAAAGCCAATAGGGACGGGCGCAATAAGTACGGCAATTAAACATGGTATTGCGAGTGCGCCAACGATTGAAGCCTCAATAAGGGTAATGACAACTTCCGCTGCCTCTGCCTCCAGGGAGATGCAAGAGGCTGGGGCGCACGCTTGTACTGATATTACGGGGTTCGGTTTGTTAGGTCATGCTTATGAGATGGCACGCGCAAGTAAAGTTTGCTTGGTAATTGAAGCCGCGCGCGTGCCGCTATTGCCGGATGTTTTAGATTTAATCGCACGAGGCATGCTCACGCGAGGAGATAAAAATAACAGGGCATATGTTGGGGAGACAGTTGAACTAGGGGAACGAATCTCAAAAGAAATGCAAAGCGCCCTCTTTGATCCTCAGACAGCAGGCGGTCTTCTTATCAGTATTGCTAGTTCGAAGGCCGAAGCGTTAGTTAACAAAATTGATGGTGCGGTGATAATCGGTGAAGTCGAACCCTATTCAGAGTTTTTGATACGAGTAACCTAACTGCCGAGTAATTGTACTTGCCTTGACTGCTTGTGAAATCGCGTGCTAGACTCGCAGGCTTTTAGCACACAGCATTTCTTAACAATAAAGCTCAGAGATTACCTCTCGTCTAACTAAGAGTTTGTCGTGCGTTATGACCTTTGTGGCCTTCGCTGAAAATTCCATCCAATTAGTGCCGGACGGCACACTGTTTCTCCATATCATAATTATCCTGTTGATGGTGTTCGTGCTCAACGCAACACTTTTCAAGCCTATCAATCGCATTCTTGAAGAACGTGAAAGGCGCACTCGCGGGCGTTCAGGCGAAGCGCACGACATCTTACAGAGTGTTGAAGAAAAGCTTTCCCATTACGAACGCACATTGCGCGAAGCACGCTCTGAAGGTTATCGCTTGATGGAACAGGAGCGGGCCGCTGCGGTAAGCGAGCGGCAAGCAAAGCTGAGCACGGCACGCGATGAAATAGCACATTCAGTTGCGGAGCAAAAGGAAGTGATTCACGGGCAGGTTGATGAAGCTCGTGGGACGCTTGGGCAAGAAGCGCGTCGTCTTGCGACAGAGATTGGCGCGCAGATTCTACATCGCCCGATTAGCGATGCTGTGACAAAGAGTTCCGGGTTGAATGCTTAAGAAATATGTTTATTGCTCTAATCATAAATATGTTTGCGCCCGCTGAAGGTGAATCAGCGCCCTGGTGGAATATCCCGAGCTTCGAAGCTTGGAGATGGCTCAATCTCCTGATCTTCGTCGGCGTGTTCATCTACATCTTGCGCCGACCAGTTAGCGAAGCCATGCGTGCGCGTCGCGAAGGCATTCGGCGCGATCTGATGAAGGCGCAGGAGGAGCGCAACGCGGCTTTAGCGAAACTAACAGAGGTTGAGGCGCGCCTTGCCAAACTGGACGCAGAGGTCGCAAGCGTGCGTGAGCAGTCGGAAAGGGAAGCGGCGGAAGAGCGCGAGCGCATCAGGAGAGCGACTGAGGAAGAGACGCAGAAACTACGTGTGCAAGCGCAACGCGAAATTGAAAGCGCAGGCAAAGCAGCGCGTCAGGAATTGCGTGAGTTTGCCGCCGAGCAGAGTGTGCGACTTGCTGAAGAGATGATTCGCCGCGACATCAAGCCGGAAGATGATGCGCGTCTTGTCAGCCTTCGAGTCGAAGAGTTGGGAGGGGTCAGGCGTTGAGCGTGCAAATGGTGGCGCGCCGCTACGCAACGGCGCTGGCGGACGTGGTGACAAAGAGCGGTGAGGCGCAGGAGGTGCAAAAGGAGTTGGCTGCCTGGTCAGAGATGATGCAGTCAAACGAACAACTCCTTGAAGTCTTTCGCAATCCGACGATTCCTTACGAGCAAAAACGAAAAGTCCTGAACACGCTGATTGCGCGCACGCGTGTCCGTCCGACCACTGCAAATTTCCTGCAAGTCCTTTTACAGAACCAGCGTTTGGCCGAGTTGGGCGAAGTCAATAAACGTTTCGCGCAAATTCTGGACGAACGCTCAGGCGTTGTCTCTGCTCAGGTCACGACGGCGCGCCCCGTGCCGCAATCATCACAGGAAGCCCTGCGCGTGAAACTCACTGCCATGACAGGCAAGAGTGTTCGCTTGAGTTTTACGACTGACGAAGAATTGATTGGCGGAATCGTGACGCGCATCGGTTCGACCATCTACGATGGCTCCGTCCGAAATCAATTGCAACAGGTCAAGGAAAGATTAGTAGGGAAAGGATGAACTGTGAACGCGGAATGATGAATAAAGGAATCGCTTTTACTTCATTGTTCACAGTTCATAGTTGAATTTTATGGAACCGATCAAAGCCAACGAGATTAACGACATCATCCGCCAGCAGATTGAGAATTTTGGTGACGGCAGCGGCACCACTGTTACCGAAGTCGGCACGGTCATCAAGGTCGGCGACGGCATCGCGGAGATTCACGGCCTTGAAAAAGTGATGGCGGGCGAGTTGCTGGAGTTTCCGCACGAGGTGCGCGGGCTGGCTCTGAATCTTGAAGAAGATAAAGTCGGGACGGTGCTCTTTGGCGATTTTCAGGCCGTCAAGGAAGGTGATCTGGTTAAGCGCACGGGACGCATCATGCAGGTGCCCGTCGGCGATGCGATGATCGGTCGCGTGGTCAACGCACTTGGTCTTCCGATTGACGAACGCGGCCCGATTATGACGGATACCTTTAATCCGATTGAGCGTATCGCGCCCGGCATCGTTGACCGCCAACCTGTGAAAGAGTCTTTGCAGACGGGCTTGAAGGCGATTGACTCGATGGTGCCGATTGGTCGCGGGCAGCGCGAGTTGATTATCGGAGACCGCCAGACTGGTAAAACGGCTGTGGCAGTTGACACGATTATCAATCAAAGAGGAAAAGACGTAATTTGTATCTACGTCGCCATCGGCCAGAAAGCCTCGACGGTCGCGCAGGTCGTTAAGACTTTAACGGACGAAGGCGCAATGGACTACACCATCGTGGTCAAAGCGACGGCCTCAGACCCGGCGGCGATGCAGTTTCTCGCACCGTACACGGGAGCAGCCATTGGCGAGTATTTCCGCGACAGCGGACGGCACGCGCTCACCATCTACGACGATCTTTCCAAGCAGGCTGCCGCCTACCGCGAAATCTCGCTGCTGCTTCGCCGTCCGCCGGGACGCGAGGCGTATCCGGGCGATGTCTTCTACCTTCACTCGCGCCTGCTCGAACGCGCGGCGAAGTTGTCGGATGCGAAAGGCGGCGGAAGCCTGACGAGTCTGCCGATTATCGAGACGCAGGCGGGCGACATTTCGGCTTACATTCCGACCAACGTGATTTCCATCACCGACGGGCAAATCTTTCTCGAATCCGATCTCTTCAACGCGGGCATTCGTCCGGCCATCAACGTCGGCAACTCGGTTTCGCGCGTCGGCGGTGCAGCCCAGATTAAAGCGATGAGGTCGGTCGCAGGAACTTTGCGGATTGACCTCGCGCAGTTTCGTGAGCTTCAGGCGTTCGCGCAGTTTGGTTCGGATTTGGACAAAGCAACGCAGGCGCAGATTGCGCGCGGCCAACGCCTGGTTGAGGTTTTGAAGCAGCCGCAGTACAAGCCGATGGACGTTGAGAAGCAGGTCATTATTATTTGGGCTGCGACCACAGGCAAAGTTGACGACGTTCCGGTTGAGAATGTACGCGACTTTGAAAAGAAGCTCCTGAGCTTCGTCGAAAACTCGCATCCGGGCTTGTTACAGTCCATTCGGGAAAAGAAGGCGCTGACCGACGAGATCAAAGCCGATCTCGAACAAGCTCTCAAAGATTTCAGAGACCGCTGGACCGAAGAAACAAACGTTGCGGCGCGACCGGCAGCCACCGTCGCAGCATGAAAAAGTGGTCAGTGGTCAGTGGTCGGTGGTCAGTTAAAAACTGATTTCACTGACCACCGACCACTGACCACTGACCACTGAATTATGCCGAACCTTTTAGACATTCGTCGCCGCATTAAGTCGGTGAAGAACACGCAGCAGATCACGAAGGCCATGAAGATGCTGTCTGCGGCGAAGTTGAAGCGCGCACAGGACACTGTGGTCGCGGCGCGACCGTTTGCCAGTAAGATGATAGAGGTCTTAGGCGAACTGGCTTCGCGCACGGACGAAAATTTCAGCCACCCGCTGCTGGATGCGCGCGGCGACGAGCGTTATCTGGTTGTTTTGATTACGGCGGACAAGGGGCTGGCCGGTGCGTTTAATACGAACCTGATTAAGGCGGCGCAATCCTTCATGCGCGAGCATGAAGGGAAGTCAATCGAGATGCTGCCGGTCGGGCGCAAAGGTAGAGACTTCTTTCGACGCCGGGGCGTGCCGTTTGTTGACGAGTATGTTGGCCTGACAGGTAAGGGGCGCATTGAGTATGCGGAAGCGGTGGAGATAGCGCGCAACGTTATCAAACGCTTCACGGAAGATGAGACACTCGACAAGGTGTTTCTCATCTACAACGAGTTCAAATCCGTGCTTCAACAGCGCGTCGTCATCGAGCAACTACTGCCGGTTTCGCGCACGACCGAAGCTGCGGGCGAAACGGCGACAGTTGATACGCCGCCGCGCCCAATGGATTTGACGGAATACCTCTACGAGCAGTCGCCTGCGGAGATTTTCAGTCGCTTGTTGCCGCGCCTCATCGAAACGCAAATCTTTCGCGCGCTGCTCGAATCGGTCGCTTCCGAGCATGGCGCGAGGATGACGGCGATGGATTCGGCGTCGAAGAACGCCAGCGAATTGATAGACTCTCTGACGCTCAATATGAATCGCATCCGGCAGGCGGCGATCACGAACGAGATTATCGAAGTGGTTTCCGGCGCGGCAGCGTCTTAAAAGTAAGACAAGAGGAATAATTAAGGGCAAGAGCGGGGGAGAGAACGCGTCCCTGCTCTTGCTTTTCGCTTTATCCAGGCAAGTTTCAGGCTTTGGAGCGAGTTCCGATTGGATGTACGGCAGTCTGAGAGCCTGCCGCCAAGTCCTCGCGCTCGGCACAGGCTGATCCACGCGCTCGGCAGGCTAACAGCCTGCCATACACTGATTCGCTAGCCGCTCTAGAAGACAACTTTCACGCTTATATGGGCAAGTTTTGCCTTTATATGAGCATCTTTCACGGTTGAGAGAGCAAGTTTCGCGGTTATATGGGGCACTTCCGTGCTTGAGAGGCTAAGTTTTACAGTTATATGAGCAACTTTCGCTTTTTAGGCCGAATGAAATGGTAGCTGACGGCGAGAGGTCTGAATTAGAAGGACGACGGATGCGGACATGGACGCGGCTCCGGCGCTACGGGCCGCTCATCGCCTGGATGGCTTTTATCTTCTTCGCTTCGACCGGGGCGTTTGCGGGCGAGAACACTTCGCGGATTATCCGCCCGCTGCTGCTCTGGCTTTTCCCCGACATCAGCGAAGAAAGAATTGCCTTAGCCCATTTCGTGACGCGCAAAGTAGCGCACTTTCTTGAATACGCACTTCTGGGTTTACTCGCCGCGCGCGCTTTTTCCAGTTCTACACAACCAGCGTTACGCCGTCGCTGGTTTTTAATCTCGCTTCTGCTCGTCGTCCTCTATTCGCTCTCCGACGAATACCACCAGAGCTTCGTTCAGGGACGCGGCGCTTCAATTTACGATAGCTTTATTGATATGTCGGGCGGCCTCACAGCACTCCTTCTCTATGCTTTCTGGCGAAGAAGATCAGGAAGGAAGAATAACGGCGGAGAACGCGGCGCTTGAACCTGAGTAGCCCTCTTTCGTCTTTCCTTCATGCTCCTTCCTCCCCCTGTCCTTCCGCTCTTCCATCGCGCACTCTTTTATGCAATATTCTCCCGCACGGCGCGTCCGTCAATTCCTGGCGCTTGAACCTCGCGGCGCGCTTGAGCGTATAATACGAGGCGGCTTAAAACCAGAGAAACCCTTAGCGCCGCTAAAAGGAGATTGAAAGCAACATGGGAATTTTTGACGCCATCAAGGCACAGTTTATTGAAGTCATCGAGTGGCTCGACGAATCGGGCAACACGATGATGTATCGTTTCCCCGTTCGCGGGCAGGAGATTAAAAACGGCGCGCAACTCATCGTGCGTGAGTCGCAGGTCGCCGTCTTCGTCTTCGAGGGACAGATCGCAGACGTTTTCACTCCGGGGCGCTATACCATCAACGGCGGCAACACGCCTATCCTGAGCAAACTCGGCGCGTGGAAGTACGGCTTCAACTCGCCTTTCAAATCCGAAGTCTATTTCGCCAACACCAAGCAGTTCACAGACCTCAAGTGGGGCACGATGAATCCCATCATGATGAGGGATGCTGATTTCGGCATGGTCAGATTGCGGGCGTTTGGCATCTACTCGATTCGTGTCGCCGACCCGCGCACCTTCATCAAGGAAGTCGCGGGCACGAACGGCCACTTCGAGACCGAAGACATCGAAGGCCAGTTGAAGCGCACGCTTGTCAGTGGTTTCACAGACGCGCTCGGCGAATCGAAAATAGCGGCGCTCGATTTAGCCTCGAACTATGATGAGCTAGGTCAGTTCGGGCGGACGAAGCTCGCCGAAGAGTTTAAGACATACGGTCTTGAGCTAACCAAATTCATCATCGAGAACATCTCGCTTCCACCCGAGGTCGAAGCGGCGATGGACAAGCGCACTTCGATGGGCGTCATCGGCGATGTCGGGCGTTACGCGCAGTTTCAGGCGGCGGACGCGATGCGCGATGCCGCGAACAATCCTTCGGGCGGCGCTGGTATGGGCGCAGGACTCGGCGCGGGCTTCGCCATCGGCAATCAGATGATGGGGCAGATGGGCAACGCCATGAACCAGCCGCAGCAACAGCAGGGCGGCGGAGGAGGCGCCGCAGCCGCTGGCATCAAGTGTCCGAAGTGCGGCGCTTCAAATACGGGCGCGGGCAAGTTCTGCAACGAGTGCGGCGCGAAACTCGAAACAGCGGCGCAGACTGTTCCGTGCGTTAAGTGCGGCAATCAGCTTCAAGCGGGCGCGAAGTTCTGCAATGAATGCGGCAGCAAGCAGGAGAAACCGAAGTGCCCGAACTGTCAGGCGGAAGCCGCGCCCGGCGCGAAATTCTGCAACGAGTGCGGGACGAAGATCGAAGGCGAACCACCGCCACCTGAACCTACCGCTTAATCTTTTAACTAAGCAGGTCAAAGCAAGAGGCGCAGAGACTAACGTTAGTCTCTGCGCCTCTTGCTTTTTTTTACGCGGGTCTTAACAAAGCCTTAAGTATATGACCGTGCCGCTCCTTTTCTCGCGTTCACTATTTCCATCAATCAATGAATAACTTATTAACTGCTGATCCATTAATTTCTAAAATTCCGCGTTATGTAAGTGGAGGCATAAAACTTTGATTAAATGATCGGTTCTGCCTCGGAGGAATTCAGTAGGAAAGTGAAGTATTAAAGACAAGACCATGAAACAAACCCGACTCATCATCATCCTTTCATTAATGCTTTTCGCCAACAGCGTTCTGGCGCAGACTGAAAAGAATGTTCAAAGCCAGCAATCATCAATTCCTGCCGTGACCGCATCGGTTTCAGCCGGAAACGTTCGCTTTGCATCTCCCGAAGGAGTTCTGCAAATGCGGCTTGAAATCTACAACGCCAGCGGCGAACTCATGTTCGATTCCAGCCTGCGTCAGGGAAGTATTCTTGACTGGAAGATAACCGATGCTACGCAGGCAATGACCGACGGCTCATACCTTAGTGTCGTGACGGTCATGGATTTTCAAGGAAAGCTCAGACAGAGACTTGGCGCTATCACCGTGCAGTCCGGGCAACTTAGTTTGAAACGTGTGGCGCAGGCAGAGTTAAGCGCTGCTCAGTCGAAAACTTTAAATATCCGTCGCCAGTCACAGAAGATAGAGGAGACGGATAACGACGACGCTCTGACCATCATGCGCGACGGGAAAGATCGCTCGGTGGTCGTCGCGGCTCACGATGGTCAGGATGGTCAGGTCACAAGCACAAGCGGTGCGCTCTCCTTCCGCACGGGCAACGTCTTCTCCGGCTCGGAGAAAGAGCAGATGCGCGTCACGCCCGAAGGTCGCGTCGGCATCGGCACAAACAAGCCTGAAGAAACGCTCGACGTGGCGGGCACGATTCGCGCGCGTGGCGGCATCAGGTTTGACGATGGAACGTTGCTGACCTCTGCGACAGGTCTCTCCACGCGCATCAATGTGACGCCGACCACCGGGGCCAGGCAGACGACGGGCGGAAGCGACATCTCCCCCTCGCTGCTTGGTGGCACGGGCACATTAAACAAGTTAGCCAAGTGGACGGATAACAGCGGCACGTTGGGTGATTCTGCTATCACCGAGACAGGCGGGCTTTCAATCTTCGGACAGGCTGCGCCGTTGTTTCCCACTGCTCCAAACTTTCACGTTGCCGAGTTCATTGCGACGGGCACGAAGACGCCGCTGGTGTTGGCGGGCGGTTCGGGTTCGATGGAGTTTTGGAAAGACTTAGGCGTAGGCGGGAACGGCCCGCAGGCGGCGGTCGCCTACGGCATGGCGACGCCGGGACAGGCGACGACAAACGATCTGATCTTCTCGACCTTCCTGACGGGACAACCCTGGTTCGAGCGTCTGCGTATCACCAGCGCGGGCAACGTCGGCATCGGGACGGGCGCGCCTGCGTCAAAACTCAGTGTCGCCGGTGACATCCGCGTCAACGGCGCGGGCAACGGCATCATCTTCGCCGACGGCTCGAAGCTGACGACCGCGCCCGGCGGCGGCCCGGTTTCCATTCCTTCGGGCAGCAGTCTCATCACGGCCATCAACGATCCGGCGACTGTTGGCACGATCAACGACAATCGCATCTCGGCGAATCTCGCGCGGCTGAACGGCGCGAACGCCTGGTCGGGCGTGAACGTCTTCGGCGCAGGGCTGTCGGCCAACAATGCGCTCGTCACAAACGTCGGCAACCCAGTCAACGCGGGCGACGCCGTCAACAAGGCTTACGCGGACTCCAGCTTCGTGAAATTCGTTCCCAGCGCGGAGCAACTCTCGGTTGGCGACGCCAACGGCACGGCCCCCATGATTAACCTGCGTGGCGGCTCGACCTGTTGCTCAGGCCCCGGCGGTCATACGCCCGCATGGTTCAAAGTCTTTCAGAACGGCAGCTTCGTCGCCACCGGCAATCTCGGCATCGGCGTCTCCCCGATGCAGGGCAAGGGCTACCGCACCTCGTGGGACAGCTACAAGGGCGCGTTCCGCTCCGGCTACGCCGACAACGAATGGGATGATGCCAACGTCGGCTTCTTCTCGTGGGCGGGTGGCAGCAACTCAACCGCCATCGGCCTCTACGCGCTCGCCTTCGGCGACACGAATCAGGCCGAGAGCACGTCGAGCATCGTCTTCGGCAGCGGCAATCAAGTGAAGGGCGCGGCTGGCTTCTCGGCGGGCGCGGGCAACCGCGTGTGCGACACCTACGGCGTCGCGCTCGGCAACAACGCGCGCTCCGGCGGCCCCTACATCAATGGCAAGTGCGACCCCGACAGCTTCAACCTTCGTGGTCTCGCGGCAGTTGCCATCGGCTACAACGTGACGGCTGATCAGGATCACACGACGGCGATGGGCAAGTTCGCCTCGAACAACGGCTTCCAGGGAACGTTCGTCTGGAGCGATGGTTCTGCCACCGCGTCGGCTGATACGTTCCGCAACACTGCGAACAACGAGTTTGCTGCGCGCGCTACGGGTGGCTTCCGCTTCCGCACGAACCTGACCGGCACGACGGGTTGCAACTTACCGGCGGGCAGCGGCGTCTTCAACTGCACGTCCAGCCGCTACACCAAAGAGAACTTCCTGTTCATCAACGGCGAAGACGTGCTCATGCGCCTGCGTAACATTCCGGTGAGCACCTGGAACTACATCTCCGAAGGTAACAACGTGCGGCACATGGGGCCGATGGCAGAAGATTTCTATCAGGCTTTCAAACTTGGCACGGGCAATACTTCAATCGGCGTTCAGGATTTGGCTGGCGTAAGTCTGGCAGGCATCAAGGCTCTTGACGAGCGTACTATTGAACTGGAACAGAAGAGCGCGGAAGTAGAAGTTCTCCGCTTGCAGGTAGACGCACTGCGCGCAGCCAACGCCGCCATGGAGCAGCGTCTCGCGGCGCTCGAACAGAACGCGGCAAAGAACACGCCGCCCAAAGCGAAAGGCCACCGCCGTTAATCTAAAACTTTGACCATTGCGTCAAAACTAAAGAGCGTGCATCTGAAATCGGATGCACGCTCTTTAACTTTTATAGAGGTTAGCGAATGGATGAGGCCAGTTAAATTTCAGCCGCCGAATAATCTATAACGCTTGACCTTTAGCTCTACGGATTATTGGGTTATCTCTTTATAGGTGGGTTAGCAATTTGTCATACTCGGCATGTGAGCCTATCCAGAACCAGATTATTGTCTCATCACTTTTCACACCAACCGCGTGCCAGCCTATCCCGACACGGACGGAATAAATCGGGTTGCGTGTATGAACCTGCTTAAATTGTAAGCTTGGATGAGATGGGTTCTGCTGCCATAGCTGGTAAGCTTCTCGTGGCTTACGCTGAATGTGAGGCGGTAAGTTATTAAATGCTTTCCAAAATCTTTCTGTGGTACGCGATGTCACAAGATTCCGTCTAAAGCTTTAGTTTTACCGTCTCTGTATTCCGCTAACGCTTCATCGGCCAGCAACGCTAGTTTGTCCTGCGACTTCGCAAAGGCATCATCCCATCTTTCTTCAGCTGCAAGGTCATCAAGCAGCATCCGGGCCAGCAGGTCCTGTGCTTCCTGTGGAAGTTTAGCTGCTTCGGCGAATGCTTTTTCCAGTAATTCAGTCATAGCTATACCTCGCGTCGTAAATCACGGAGACAATTTATCTCGTCCAAATTTACTATTCAAGTAGAGATAACTGGAAGCAACCGGGCGTGGTTGCTTCCAGTCATTGCGGCTTTCCCTGTCAGGGCGAGACTACGCGCACGGCGAAAGCCTGCGTGAGAGTACAGCCCATGCTGTCCGTCAACTTCACGAAGATGGTGGTATCGGCCACTACTATGGGGAGACCTATGATCCTCCCATTCGGAAGCAGGAACAGGAACGGTGGCAGCGACCCGCTTGTGATCTGAAAGGTGTAGGGTGGTGTGCCGCCGATGGCTTGTATCTTAAAATTAGTAAACTGACCCAAATGAAAGTCAGGCAGACTTTCAGTCAGGAACGTCAGGGTGCTGCATGATTGAGGCATTGCTGCCGCTTTGTAGCTGCCATAGTAATCGCCTGTGCCGTTGCCTCCCGTGTGACCGGGGGCAAAAGATAAAAGCGCAAACACCATCACAGCCGCGACCAGAATCTTTTTCATGGAAGGCTCCTTTCGAGAGGCCAGTGAGAGTTGAAAGCGAGGACTAGAACGCGTCTTTTTGTACTCTAAGCTATCGTTTGTCACCTCTATAATTCCTGAATTCGCTTGAGCGCATAGAAGCAGCCGAGGGTGGCCGCTTCTATGCGTGCGCTCTGCGCGTCAGAATACCCGGACGGGGAAAGCCTGCGTCAGGGAACAGCCCGCGCTGTCCGTCAGTCTGATGAAGACCGTGTTATCAGTTATCACTGTGGGCTTCCCGTTGATCTTTCCATTTTGGTTCATGTGCAGTCCGGTAGGCAGCGTGCCATCTACAATCTCATAGCGGTAGGGGGGTGCGCCGCAGCAAGCCTCTAATTGAAAGTGGGCGGGCTGATTCACCGGAAACTCAGAGATGCTCTCAGTGATATAGGTCAGAAGGCATTGAGACTGCGGCACAATTCCTTTGATGGCCGTCAGCCCGCCATTCCACTCCATCGTCATTTGCGCCACGCTACCAACTTGTTTGCTGATACTGTTGCGCCCCGTTTGACTGAGGGCCAAAGATGTCACGGCGAGGACTATCACAGCGACGAGAAGAATCTTTTTCATGGGTGTTCCTTTCAATAGACGGGTGGGAATCAACGCGAGGACCAGAAAGCGCCTTTTTTGTACTCCAAATTATAATGGTCAGTCAATAAAAAGGGATGACTAAGCGACACCGCAGACTTTGAGTAAAATCTTTCCATCAACTCTCCGGCGCTCCTGCTTATTCTAATTTAGCGGCGTCCGATGTTATTCTAAGGCGCGAACTCCTCAGAACAATTCAGGCTGCAACTTCAAAGGGAATCAGGTTCGTTATGCTGAGACGCATGAATGGCGCGCGCCGGGTCGTGATTACAGGAATAGGTTGTGTGACGCCCCTCGGAATCGGGCGCGACCGCTTCTGGAGCGCGCTACAAACAGGCGAAAGCGGCGTGCGGCGCATCGAGAGCTTCGATGTCGCGGATTCTCCCGTCAAGATTGCCGCCGAAGTGCGCGGCTTCGATTGGGAAGCCGAGCTTAATCCGAAAGACCGCAAGCACGTTCCGCGCACCGTCCCGCTGGCGCTCGCTGCCGCGCGCGAAGCTCTCAATGATGCAGGGATTCACACAAGCGATCTTTCCTTAACGGAGCGCCGCGAGATTGGCGTCGAACTCGGCACGGGCGGCGGTGGGCTGGCTTTCACGGAAAAACAGTATGAGTTCTGGTACGTCGGGCCGATCAGCAAGGCGAGCGTCTATACGATTCCTTCTTCAACGCACGGCGGACTCTCAAGCGAGCTTTCGATGGCCTTTGGCCTGCGCGGTCTCTCGCACATCATCTCGACCGGCTGCACGAGTTCGACGGATGCCATCGCTTATGCCGCCGAACATATCGCGCTGGGTCGTCAGGACGTGATGATTACGGGCGGCGTTGATGCCCCGCTTGCTCCCGGCATTCTCGCCGGATTCAACTTGATGACCGTCCTGACGAATGAATGGAACGACGAGCCTCATCGCGCTTCACGTCCTTTTTCGCGCGACCGCTCAGGCATCGTGCTGGGCGAAGGAGCGTGGATTTACGTGCTTGAAGAATATGAGCGCGCGGAGAAGCGCAACGCGAAAGTCTACGCTGAGATTACGGGCTACGGCTCGACGTGCGACGCTTATCACCGCGTGCGTCTTGAAGAGACAGGGGATGAGCCTGCGCGTGCGATGACGTTGGCGATGCAGGATGCCGGACGCTCGCCCGAAGAGATTGATTACGTCAATCTACACGGCACGTCCACCGTGCTTAACGACCGCATCGAAACCCACGCGCTTAAAACAGCCTTTCGTGAACAGGCAAAGCGCATCCCCATGTCCGCGACCAAATCTCAAATCGGACACCCGCAGGGCGCAAGCGGCGCGGCGGGAATCGCAGCGGCTCTTTGCGCGATGCATACGAACATGATTCCTCCGACCATCAATCTCGATGAGCCTGACCCCGACTGCGACCTCGATTACGTTCCGAACCAATCACGCGCGGGCGACGTGCGCGTTGCCCTCTGCAACTGCATCGGCTTCGGCTCAAAGAACAGCGCCCTCGTCATCGAAAAGCCGTGATGGGTGATAAGTGACAGGAGAAAAAAAATATTCTTTCTTATCACCTATCACCCATCACCTATCACCCATCACTATGCTTAATCGTTTCCGTCATCGTAGCTACGAGCTTGAGCATCTGGATAAGGGCGATTACACGCCTGAAGAGTACGAGGGATGTCTGGTCGAGTTGCGGCGGATCAATCGTTTTCTGGGAGATGCGTGGGCGCTCAGGCGTTCGTTGCTGGCAGAGGTTGAGCGCGAGGGGCTGAAAAGTTTTTCGGTGCTGGACGTGGGCGCTGGCTCAGGAGAGTTGCTGCGCGTGGCGGCTGGCTGGGCGCTTGAGACAGGAAGAAGGGCGACGCTGGTTGGGCTGGAACTCAACGCGCGTTCGGCCAATGCTATTTCGGAAGAGTCCGGGGAGTTTCCGTCAATCAGTTCGGTGCGCGGCGATGCGCTTCACTTGCCTTTCGCTGATGGTTGCTTTGATTACGCCATCTGCTCCCTCTTCACGCATCATTTCAAAGATGAGGGGGTCGTCGCAATCCTGAACGAACTGAGCCGCGTCGCGCGCCGTCGCCTCTTCGTCATAGACTTGCATCGCCACCCGCTCGCGTATTATCTCTACACCACAGTGGGACGCATCTTTCTGCACAATCGCCTGACTCGCGAAGACGGCGCGCTCTCAATCCTGCGCGGCTTCCGCCCAAGTGAACTGGATGAGTTGGCCACGCAATCTCGCCTCGCCAACGTCCACGTAGAGCGCCGCTTTCCCTTTCGTTTGGTCTTGAGTGCAGGTAAGAATTGACGAATTAGACAGGATAAGTAGGACAGGCATTCCTGCCTGTCGGAGCGTGCGTCAGCACGCTTATCAATATGTTAGTCAAACAATATTCGCGCTCACGCGCTCAATGACAGGCAGGAATGCCTGTCCTACGACAGACAGGAATGTCTGTCCTACAAATTATGAATCGTTCCTCAGATAGTTATGACGCCGTGATTGTGGGGGGAGGCCCGGCGGGGACGAGTGCGGCGATTCACTTGGCGACGCGCGGTGCAAGAGTGCTGCTGGCCGAGCAGAAAAAGTTTCCGCGCGCGAAGCTGTGCGGGGAGTTTATCTCGCCGGAATGTCTGGAACACTTTGAGCGGCTCGGTGTGGCGGGTGAAATGCTGTTGGCTGGCGGCGCGGAGTTGACCGAGACCCGCTTTTATTCGCGAAGCGGGAGAAGCGTGAACGTGCCGAGCGAGTGGTTCGGTCACGGGCAGGCGGGCGCGCTGGGGTTGAGCCGCGCCGAGATGGATGCGCGCCTGATGACGCGTGCCCGCGAGTCGGGCGCGGAAGTTCTGGAAGAAGCTCATGCAACGGGGTTGCTGTTTGAAGGAAAGCGCGTGCGCGGTGTGAGCTTGAAGAAAGACGGGCGCGTTCTTGAAATTAATGCGGTGGTCACGGTTGATGCGAGCGGCAGGTCGCGTGCGCTGGCTCGCCACGTTGAGAGAGAAGGAAAAACGAATGGTCATGCGACGAGTCGCCGTCGTCCGTCGCTCGTCGCCTTCAAAGCGCATCTTGAAAACGCTGGCGGCCATGAAGGCCATTGCGAAATCTACTTTTATCGCGGTGGCTATGGCGGCCTAAGCCGCGTCGAAAATGGCTTGAGCAATCTTTGCTTCATTGCTTCGGCGCGTGACGTGCGCGCGTGCGGCGGAGATGCCGGGCGAGTGATGCGTGAAGTCCTGATGAAAAATAGCAGGGCAGCGCAAACGCTTGAGCGGGCACGCGCCCCTGCGGGCTGGCTGGCCGTCGCGCTCGAAGGCTTTGGCCGCCGCTCGCTCGTTCCCGCAGCCGGACTGCTCAGTATCGGCGACGCCGCCTCGTTCATTGATCCGTTTACCGGCAGCGGAATGTTGATGGCTCTGGAGAGCGGCGAGATGGCGGCGCAAACGATTGCCAGCCACCTTACGACGCTTCGCCTCAACGCCTCGTTTGACGACGCGGCTTCCGCTTACCGCGCGCTTTACAACGAGGTCTTCGGCGCACGTCTTCGCGTCTGTGCGCTGATGCGGCGCGCGGCGTTTGTTCCGCGCTTCGCCGAAACGCTCATCTTTGCGCTCGGCGCGAGCGCCCCCGCCCGCCGCTATCTGGCACGCTCAACGCGGCGCACAAGACGGAAAGCAGAAAGCAGAAGGCAGTAGTCAGAAAAAAAGTGGTCAGTGGTCAGTGATCAGTAAAGAACGGGCGATGAGCGGCGTTAAGCTTTTGTTTTTAACTGACCACCGACCACTGACCACTGACCACTGCTTTTTTTATGAGGCGGGCGCGGCGAAGGTGTGGTAATTTCTTCCGTCCAAGGTTATCTCTTCATGCTCATCAAAATCTAGCTATCAAAGCGGCGGTGAATTTAAGGGCATGGGAAACTTAAGCAAAAATGAAGTCTGAGAGGAGATGGTAAATGAAACGCTGTCCGGCTTGTCAAAAAGTATATGAGGATGCACAGAATTTTTGCCTTGATGATGGAACGACTCTGGTGAGCGCGGCTGGCGATTCGTCCGGCTCTTACCCGCCGCCACCCCCGCCGGGGAATCCTCCGTATAGCAGTAGTTCAGCTCCGACCCAGGTGCTACATGGCGGTCCGACCGGGGGTGGCTACGGAGCGCCGCCTACCGCTCCGCCGCACACGCCATACATGATGTCTGCACCTCCGAAGAAAAGCCCCCTGCCCTGGATTATCCTGGGCGCGCTCGTGTTGATTGGGGCGGGTCTTGGTATTTATTTCGCCACGCGCGGCTCAGGCACTACGACAGCGGGCGGTGGCGGCACGACACCTTCGCCCAGATATTCACCGGGCGGAACGCCTACGACCCCAACGTCCTCCGGTACGGTTTACAATTCTACTGACGGGCGCTTCGGTATTACGCTGCCTCCCGGCTTCAGCGCCTTCACCTCTCAGCAGAAGACTCAGCCCACAGCCGCAGGCCCGATTGAGCTATATATCCTGCAATCGGAGAATTCACGGGGCGCGTGCGTCCTCGGCTATTCGGATTTTCCAGAAGCCTCATTTGTCGGACGGACTCCGAAGAAGATGCTCGAAGACGGGCGTGACGGCGCGTTAAGGAATATCAACGCGACTCTGGAGAAACAGGAAGACCTGACGGTTCAGGGAAAGACCGGACTGGCCATCTACGGCTCAACGACTCAGGGCGGAAAAGACATCTACGTCCGCTTTCACTTTATCCTCGACAAGCCGCGCGCCTATCAGGTCGGCTACCTCGCCTACAATCGAGCCGATCTGGACAAGCCCGAAGTGCAGGCTTACTTCGATTCGTTTCGCATGAAATAGGGGCAGCGGTCAGTGGTCGGCGGTCAGTGGTCAGTTAAAAGCAAAAGCACGAATACTGCTGATGCTCGTTCTTGACTGACCACTGACTACTGACTACTGACCACTGTATATTGCTTTTCCCCGTGTTTTGCGGTACAAAGACGGCGCGTTCGTTGAAAGAATTTGCTCCCGGCGCTGATTCCGGTGACGCTCTTAGCTCTTAGCTTCGGGCTTGCTCATCACTCCCGAGAATCTGCGCCGTGAGCCTACCATTCGACTTAAAGACGACCTCGGTTTCCGCTCTCGTTGACGGGCTAGACGCTACTCCCTATCTGCCCGCTGCGAATGTTTGTCTCTATAAACTGGCAATGCTTCCAAAGCCTCCATCTTTTGAACTCTAAGGAGAAGACGATAATGCGTGTGTTCCCTCCGCGATGTCTGGCCGTTTTTACCCGGCTCATCGTTCTGTGCGTAGCTACTTTTCTTTGCGCGAGCGCCGCCTTTGCTCAAGCACAATCGAATGCGGCGGACTTGCAGGGCTTCGTGCGCGACCCGCAGGGCGCGGTGGTCATCGGTGCGTCTGTCACGGCGCGCAACCCCGCAACCAACTTCTCGCGCGACACCACCACCAACGAAGACGGCTATTATCAGCTAGTCAGTCTGCCGCCGGGCGAGTATGAAGTCACCGTCGAAGCTCCGACCTACAAGAAGGCTGTCGTGCCTTCTTACAAGCTGACCGTCGGCGCACGCGCTGATCTGGATGTCACGCTTGAGATCGGCCAGATTACGGAGATCGTCAACATCACTACGGAAGATCAGCCCGTTATCGAGACGACGCGCACGACCGTAGCCAATACGATTGAACAGCAGCGCATCGAGAATCTCCCGATCAACCAGCGCGATTATCTAGGCTTCTCCACGACCATCTCGACCGTCAATCGCGGTAACGACCGAGCCGTCGGCCCCGCGCCCTCTTCGGGCTTGAACATCGGCGGTCAGCGCGGTCGCTCAACGCTCGTGCAGGTGGATGGCGCGGACAATACGGACAACTCCGTCAACGCCTCGCGCTCGACCGTCTCGCAGGAAGCCGTGCTGGAATTTCAGGTCGCCACCAACAGTTACACCGCCGAGTTTGGCCGCGCGACGGGCGGCATCATCAACGTCGTGACCAAAGGCGGGACGAACGAATTTAACGGCAACGTCTTCGGCTTTATCCGCCACAAGTCAATTCAGGCGCGCAACGCCTTTGCTCCCGTCATTGACAATGATCCGAGCAAGAAGGCGCCCTTCACGCGGGCGCAATACGGTGCGACGCTCGGCGGCCCGATTGTCAAAAACCGCACCTTCTTCTTCGCGGCAGTTGAGCAGCGTCGTCGTCAGGAGTCTGGCTTCTTCACTTCCGACGTGGCGGCGGGACTGGGCGGCTCGGCGACGATACCTGTCATCGCTGGCGTCAACCCTGTAGCTCGTACCTTTAATAACATCACTCCGGCTCAGGCTGCTTTCATTAACAGTCTGGTCGGCACAGGCGTGGGCGCGAATATCTGTCTGGCTCGCACCTACGCTTTCTTCGTTTCGAGCGCCGGTTCGACGGGACTGAACGGCTTCAATCCTCTGACCAGCCCGAACGACGGGAGCGTCTGCCCGGCCTTTAGTCCCATCGCCCCCGGCGTAATTGGGGGTCGCTTCCTGCTTTCGGGAGCGCCTGTTCCGACGGCTGCCAACAACCTCATCCTGCCAAACTTCATCACCGTCAATGGTGACGGTCAGCCCATCGGCTTCCGCCCGCTTAACCAGTTGCAGCGTCTCTTCCCCATTTCGGAAGATACGACCTTCTTCTCATTGCGTGGCGACCACAGGATTAATAAAGACAACCAGCTCACGATGCGCTTCAGCTACAATCCGAGCGATTTGAGCGGCATTCAGGACGAGTCGCAGAACCAGGTGAACGGCCAGAACGATTTTTCGCGCACGGGCATTCAAACTTTGCGCGACACCACGATTGCCGCCAATCTCGCTTCGACGCTCACGGACAGGATAGTCAACGAAGCCAGATTCCAGTTTGGTCGCCGCCGTGCGACTTTCGATTCGCAGGTTCCGAGCGTGGCTCTACAGATTTCCGGCGCAGCCTTCATCGGCGCTAATCCCTTCTCGCCCGTCGCCCGCGTGGAGGATCGCTTTCAGATTGCCGACAACCTGAACTGGATCATCGGCAACCACACCACCAAGTTCGGCGCGGACTTCAACTTCGTTGACATTGATGCAACCTTCGAGTTGAATTTCCCCGGTCTCTTCAATTTCGGTACATTCGGCTTGCAGCCGGTCATCACCGGCCTCCCGGCTAACGCGCCGCCTTTGACGCCCGTTCAATCCTACGGCTTAGGGTTCCCGAGCGTCTTCATTCAAGGCTTCGGCAATCCCCAAAGCTCGATTAAGAATCGCCCGCTCGCCTTCTTCGCGCAGGATTCATGGAAGGTTCGGCGCAACCTGACGCTCAACTACGGCGTGCGCTACGACGTGGAATTAACAGACACCATCGCGCCCATCGCGTTTCGTGATCCGCTCACGGGCATCAACCTTGCGGCTTCCGATCTGCAAGCCGCGCAGGACGTGCTCGGCGTGCAGCAGGGCTTCCCGCGCGACAAGAATAATTTCGCGCCGCGCTTTGGCCTCGCGTGGGACATCAACAGCGACGGCAAGACAGTCTTCCGCGCCTCCTACGGCATCTTCTACGACCATCCGCTGCTGGCCGTCGCCTTTAACTCGGACATCGCGGACGGCGCGCAGCAGCAGCAATACACCAACGTGCTGCCTATCAGCCCCGCACCGAACGCGACCCTGAACCTGCTCAACATCTTTCAGGGAACGGTCTGCACGGCGGCAACGACCAACCCGCTCTGCCCGCCGGGCGTGACGACACCGGGCGCAGCCGCGACCGCGCAATATCTGCCGGGTCGTCTGACTTTCAACGATCAGACCTTCGTCGGCTTTGGCCCGATCTTCCCGTTCACACTGGCCGTCGGCAAAGACTTCGAATACGCCTACGCCAATCAGGCCAGCGTCGCTATCGAGCATCAGTTGGGCAAGAACCTTTCGTTCTCGGCCAGTTGGATTTTCGTCGGCGCGCATCATCTCCCGCACCCGCAGGACGTGAACGCACCGCGCACCGACCTGCTCGCTGAAAACTTCCGTCGCTTTGCGGCGAACAACCCCGTGCTCTGCCCGACGGGGTGTCCGAACGGACGCAACCCGACGAGCCTGTCAGAGGCCGTGCTCTTCCCGATTCCGACCACGAGCAATGCGCTCTACACGGTTCGCATTCCGGGACTGGTGGCCGTCAACAACACCAACGGTCAGGTCATCGTCAACGCGCTGGCGGCCAACTTCTTCCGTCCGAACGCGCCGAACTACTTCTTCGTCGTCGCGCAAACCGCTGGCGCTGTGACGCCCGCAGCCTTCAACGCGGCGATAGCGGGCAGCGTTCGCACGCCGGGAGCGATTACGCCCTTCGGCGATGTGAGCGCGCAGCTTTCCGACGGCAACTCAAACTACAACGCCTTGAATCTGGAGGTGAAGCGTCGCTTCTCGAACAACTTCCAGTTCCTGGCCTCTTACACATGGTCGCATTCGATTGACGACTCTTCGGACTTGCAGACCCTCTTGAAGCCGCAGAACAATCGCAACTTCCGGGGGGAGCGGGCCGACTCGCTCTTTGACCAGCGTCATCGCTTCGTCTTCAGCGCCGTCGTCACCTCGCCCACTTCGTGGCGCAACGCCGACGGCTTCGGCAAACGCTTTCTGGCAGATTTCACCATCGCACCGATTCTCGAAATCTCTTCGGGGCGTCCTTTCAACATCCTGACCGGCACGGACACCAACCTCGATCTGCAAAGCTCGAATGATCGTCCGAGTGTGGCGTCGGACGGCACGCTCATTCTGCCGACGTTCCTGTCGGATGGAAGTCTGGGCAGAAACCGGGGCATCACGCATTCTTACGCCAGTCTGGATTTGCGTGTCGCCCGCGCCGTTCGTCTGACCGAGCGGGTTCGGATGGACATCATTGCCGAAGGCTTCAACCTCTTCAATCGCTTCAACGAAGCATCGGCCAATCCGTTCTTCGACGTTGTCAATGTCTTTAATCAGCGCGGCCCCGGCGGACGCTACTACAGCCGCCCAACGTCAGCTTACGACCCGCGCCAGTTCCAATTTGGGCTGAAGATAAACTTTTAGTGGAAGTGCCCTGTGAAATAAAGCAACAGCCTGCCAAATTGGTAGGCTGTTGCTTTATTTTGCTTATGGACACACTTCGCTATGAAGATGCTTGAGCGAGGTTTTTTCGCATGGTCAGATTGGCGAGTCGATTTAAAGCCATATCCGCTTTCGGCAACTGTAAAATCTGAGGCAGGGGAGTCAGCTCAAATCCGAAAAGTTCTTTGCGAAGGTGTAGGAAATCATCAACGCCGTCTAAGCTCACCCGTTTGATACCTCCGGCTATCGGTTGTGTTTCCTTCCAGGCACAAAAGCGAGTAAAGGCTGAGTTCCCAAGGCTGAGGAAACTTCTGGATAAAGCTCCTCTCCTTTTGAAATTTAAAAACCAGCGGGCATTTCCAACAGCGTGCTTCAAGGAGTAAAACTTCTTATAGCAACTATAGAGCAGCGTGTGGATTTCATCGCGTGAGAGGTGGGGATGATTCCACGTGAGGCAGGTCGTATCGAACCGATCCAGGTTCTTCTCTGTGATAACTCCACCGGCTAAGAAATCACCATACTGTTCAGTTCCCGGAATGGGACAGAGAATGTAAAAAGAGGCCCAATTGGGAGCCAGTTCACATAGAACATTCATGTGATGCTCAACGCTATCAACCGTATCGTTCGGAAAACCTATGATAGTTGAGAAATGTGAGCTGATAGCGTATTTCCGCAAGAGCTTCACAATATCCTGATAGAGTTCCGGTCGGTTTTGGGCCTTCCTCGCAGCCAGTAATGTGTCGCGGTTAAAAGATTCGGTGCCCAGAAAGACCTGAAAACATCTGGCCCGTGCTAAAAGCTCGACCAGGCGCTCTTGTTTTGAAATCTGCGTGTCGCACTGCACGAAGAACTTTAAATCAATCTGCTCGTCAATCATCGCCGTGAGGAGTTCTTCAGCCTGAGGATATTTATTGAAATTGTCCGAAGTGAACATAATCATCTTGACGCCAGCGGCCTTCGCGGCTTTGAGACTGGCAATCGTCGTTTCGATACTTTGGCTGCGAATGGTGCGCCCGGCAATTTTGATGACCGAACAATAGTTACACACAAACGGGCAGCCTCGTGCCGGATAAAGCCCAAGCATCGGAGTCACATAACGTCGCATTTCTCTCTTACTGGGTGGAATAATAACCGGAGCCTCCAAGACTTGTTGCCAGCGTTGATCCTCACCATAAACGGGCTGTAACTCTCCCCCGATTGCATCGCTCAGGATGGTGGGCCAAATAAGTTCTGCTTCAGCCAGCGCGAAACTTACACTCTTGCTGTGGAGCATAGAGGTATCACACGTCATCGGGTGAGGGCCGCCGATGACCGCGAGACAGCCATTCTTATGCGCATATGCGGCCAAGTCCAGCGCTCTATGGAGTTGGTGACTTTGAACGCCGACCAGAGCAAGCAGCGTCTGATACCCCGGCTCTTTCTTTAAGAGAGAGAAATAGCTTAAGTCCAGATGGACATACTCATCAACAGTGTGAACTTCCGTTGGAACACCATTGATGCTCTTCGGCGTCATGCTGCGAATGTAAGCTAAGGTGCTGTTGGGCATGAATCCCCAACGGAATCTCTCAACGTAGCCGTCAAGCCCGTACTTGCTTGGTTTAATAATCACGACTCTTAGTTTGCTTATCATAGCTGCCTCAAAGTAATCACAAATTGCCGTCGTCGGCTTAAAGCTAACTCCGACCGGGTGCAACACAAGAGCGACAATAAGCTCCTGAGCAACTCAATGCATGACAGACTTTCCCCTTGATGTGTAACCTGCTCTTGAAGGGTGTCAGGGGCTATAACTACTGTGTGCATGGCATCCTCGCTCTTGATGGGTCAGGACTAATGCCTTTGCGAGACGGCTGAGACACGGGTCGTCGCGCTAATGGGTGCAAGCTGCCAGATGCTTTGTTAAGTCAACACTATTTGAATCTAGCTAACAGGTTCATTAGAGGGACCGTGCGTCGTAAAGCACCGCTTGAAACCCGCCTGGGAGTAATTAATTGCGTGAGGCTAATGAAGATGGAATCTCATTAGCAGGAAAACGAAGCCATGATGCGAGCACGATATTCCCGATTCTAATAATTGTCAACGACTTCTCTGACAGCAGACGAGTTGAGAAACACCGCCCGCAATTCGTCGTTGTTTATGCTGTCAGCAATTTTGCTGGTTATCTCTTTGGCCTGCGTAAACGCTTGCTGTGCGCCTGAGGCATCACCCGCCTGCGCGCGTAGGCGACCGAGCGACGCGTGCGTCTTCCATTCGACGACGGGCACGGGATGTGTTTGTAGTTGGGCGAGCGCCGCGTTCAATTCCGCTTCCGCTTGCGTGAGATCATTGCGCGCCATTGAGATTTCGCCGAGCAGCTTATGAGCCACTGCGATATATTTGTGAGCCTCGTAATGCTTAGCTGTTTCAAGCAACTGTAGCGCGTATTCTTCCGCACGCGCGAGATCATTCTGAGCCAGCCAGTGTTCGCACCGTCCGGCCTGAAGACGAATGTTGTAGCGCCAGCGAAACCATGAGTCCTGACGAAAGATGTTCTCGACCTCGCTGAAGGCGCCCAGCGTCTTTTCGCTTTCTCCAGAATGCCGGTGGTCCGTGCCGAGATTGATGAGAGAGTTTGCCTGAGCTTCAAGCACGTTCTTCCTGCGCCCGACCTCAAGCCCTTGCTGGTTGTACTTGATGGCCTGCTCGAAAGCTTGCGCTTCGCGGTAGACCCAGCCGATGCAGTTAGGCATTCGCGGCGACCAGAACTCGTCGCCATAACGCTCAGCCGTCTCAATCCCTTCCTGTAGAGTTGCGAGCGCCTCGGAGATGCGACCCTGATTGCCATGCGTGATGCCCAGCACAAAGTAGCTCTCAAGCAGCAGGAAGCTATCGTGCAATTCCTTTGCGAGGCTTCTCACCTCTTTCAGCATCTCTTTGGCCAGAGCGTATTCGGTCTGGAAGAAATGAAGTATCCCGCGCCACGCCAGACCCGTCAGCAACACCGGCTTATGGTTGAGCGTTCTGGCCTTTCCGATAATCTCGTCGAGCATCGGTTTAGCTTGCCCCAACTCGCCGTCGCCCAGATGTTTCAAGGCGAGGACTTGCAGCGCCTCGATCCTAAGCGCGGGGCTTTGAGAGCGTTCGGCTGTCCGCAGTATCTCGTCGGCGCGCGCGGTGATTTCGTCCAGCCGGTGCGAGTAAAAGAGCGTGATGGTGAGCGCGTTGAGCGCCGCCGATTCCTGCTCGGGCGAATTGAGCGAGCGCGCCTGTTCGAGCATCTCCGTAAAATCATCTACGGCCAGAGAGAAGCGGCCCAGAGCCATACGTGCCTTGCCGCGTTTCCGGTGAAGAGTCAGCAAGTTCTCGCCTCTATCTTCTTCAGGAATTTTATCCAGCAGACTGATGGCGTGGCTGTAATGCTCTGCGGCCTCGGCGTTGGCGTAGAGGTTGGTGGCATTGTCGCCCGATTGGATGAGGTATTCGACGGCGCGTGCGAAATCACGTCCGCGCTCAAAGTGCATACTGAGTTGCGCGGCGATGCGCGCGGATTGTTTGCCGTAATGCTCGGCGAGCTGCTCTCCGGCCTGCCGGTGAAGAAGAACGCGGCGCTTGCTGACCATATCGTTGTAAAGAACGTTTTGATAGAGCGCATGAATGAAGCGGTAACGCGTCGCCAGTGACCCGTCGGGCAATTCCTCTTCGCCTACGGTGCGAATCAGGCGAGAAACTCTCTCCAAATCGGCGAATCGTTCCTCCAACTCAAGGTCGTCTGTGCCGAGCAGCTTGGCGACGACCGTTGAGAGAAATTCTCTGCCCTCGACGCTGGCATACTGGAGAGCGCGCCGGTCATCATCCTCAAGCGCTTCGATTTTCTTGCGAATCATCCCGCGCACATTCTCCGGGGCTTCCATGTTCATCTCTGAGAGCGGGCGCGCGAGCGTCCAGCGCTTCTCGACATTTGCAATGTCGCCGTGCTCACGCATGAATTGAACGAGACTGGTGATGAACAGCGGATGCCCTTCGGTCTTTTGATAGATCAGGGATGACAACTCGTAAGGAAAATCGTTCGGCTTAAACTGTGCGTCGAGGTAATTCATAATCTGTCTTTTGGCCAGAGAGCCGAGCGCAATCTCTTCGTACAGGTGATGCGTTTGCATCTCGACCTTGCACGCCTTCAAGGGGTGATCGTCCATCTCTATCTCTTCCTGCCGCAGCGTGCCGAGAATCAAGAGACGCTGCTCGCCGACGCGCTGGGAGAGGTGGCGCAAAAGGTCTATGCTCGAACGGTCAGCCCAATGCAAATCTTCAAGCAGGAGAGCCAGAGGCGATTGAGACGCGAGCGCCGTCAGCATGTCGCCCATCTCTCTCATCATGCGGTCTTTGGTCGCGCCCGCCGTTTCCTGTTGCAGCTTCTCCAGCGCCATGCTTGAGACGAAGGCCGCAGGGAATTGCAGACACCACGTCGGTGCGTATGTCCTGAGCAGCGCGACGATGCGCTCACGGTTAGAGCCTGTGAGGAGCGCGCCGACGGCATCAAGAAACGGCAAGTAAGCTTCACCCGTCCCATACTGCTCAACGCAGCGGCCTCTCGTAATCAGCAATCCCGGCGAACTCTTGCGCGCACGTCGCAAAAACTCGCCCACGAGCGAGCTTTTGCCTATGCCCGGCTCGCCTGTGATAAAGACGACCCGCCCGGAGCCTTCGATTGTCTGGCGCAAATTACCTTCAAGCCCCTTGATCTCAGAGGCACGCCCGACGAAAGACTCCAGTTCGGTGTCGGGCGATGCGGGTTCGGCAGTCCCGTGTAAGCTCAGGAAACTCTCTGCCGAGCCTTTCAACGTCCTCAAGGCGTCAGCCAAATCCGAAGCAGCCGCATAGCGTTGCTCCCTGTCCTTTGCCAGAGCGCGCTCGATTATCATGTCGAACTCGACGGGGATCGTGTTGACAAGCTTGCTCGGTGGCGGCGGGTCTGTGGCGGCGATTTTGTGCGCGATAGACAACATGCTGGGGCCGCTGAACGGGAGCTTCCCCGTCGCGCCTTCATAGAGCACGCAGCCCAGAGAGAAGATGTCCGAGCGCGTGTCCAGTGAATCTCCCCGCGTCTGCTCAGGCGACATGTAGTAAACCGTGCCGATGACCGCGCCCGCGCCCGTTAGATTCAGGCGCGTCGGCGCTTCCTGATCTACTCCGTTGGTTAACGGCTGAATTATTTTCGCCAGACCGAAGTCGAGCACCTTTGGCAGACCGCGCGATGTTAGTAGAATGTTCTCGGATTTGATGTCGCGGTGGATGATGCCGACGGCGTGGGCGGCGGCGAGTGCGTCGGCAACATGCGCGCCGATGTCCAGAAGCTGTGGAAGAGCGATAGCCCCGCGCTCTATAATGGCACGGAGCGTTTCGCCTTCGACGTATTCCATGACGATGAAGTCAAATCCTTCGGTGTCGTCAATGGCGTAGATGGTGACGATATTCGGATGATTAAGCACCGAAGCGGAGCGAGCCTCTTGAAGCAGGCGGAGTCGGGCCTTTTCGTTTTGAGTGACATCTTCCGAGAGCAGCTTGACGGCGACCGTGCGACCGAGTTTGGTGTCTTCGGCTTTGTAGACTTGACCCATACCGCCCTGTCCGAGCTTATCAAGCAGGCGATAGTGCTTTAGTGTCTGTCCCGGTTGCAGAAAGCTCATAGTGATTTCGCTGATGAAGAGGTTGATTCGAGCCGTTTGACATGATGATTTACACTGCCTGCTCCCGAATTTCAAGGGAATTCAGGAGTGAGCATGTCTTTATCGTTTCAGGCGCGGCGAACCCAAGCGCCGCTTAAACCATCAGAAACCTTGCAAGTCTGGCGCGCTCCTTATGTCTCTGCGCGGGCTTGAACACTGCGTGAGAAATTGAAAGAATTGAAAGTCATGAAAAGAAATAACCTCCAACGCACCCTGTCTCTGCTCGCTTCGCTCCTGATATTCGCTACGCTGACGGTGCACGCGCAGTCGTCAGGCTCGACCCGACCGCGCCGCGTCACCAGGAAGACGACGAATGCCGCGACCGAAACGAGTAAGCCTACGGATTCGCTGCTCGACGTAGAGCCTGCGAACTCCAATACTTCGACCGGAAGGCGTCGGAACACGACCGCCGCTTCCGACGAGACCTCGAGCACTCCGCTGCTCAACACAACAGCTTCCACGCCCGTTGCTCCGATGGCCGGAGTCGCGACAGCGTCCGCCGACACCTCGCACGCGTTCAGCTTGCTGCAACAGAAACAGTATGCGGCGGCGCTCAAGGAAGCACGGCAGATTACAGAGACCAATCCGAACGATTCCGAAGGCTGGAAGATCGCGGGCTTTGCCGAGATGAATTTGAAGCAGTACGCGGAAGCCTCCGCCGATTTGCAAAAAGCTCTCGACTTGCAGCGCACAGCCAAACAGGAAGACCCGTTCACTTCGGACGCGCTCGCGCACGCTTACTTCCTGTCGGAAAAATTTGACAGCGCGCTGCCGCTCCTTGTCACCGCGACGACTCGCCAGAACAGTAAGCCTGAAGCCGTGACCGTTTTCTATCGCGGCGTCGCAGAGCTTCGCACGGGCAAACCCGCCGACGCCGAGCGCACCTTCGCACAAATCGTCAAAGACAATCCGAAAGATTCGGTCGCGCTCCTTTATCTGGGCCAGATTGCTTTCGAGCGCAACGATTTTGACGCAGCCATCGCGGCTTTGAATCGCGCCACCCTCGCCGATGCTCGCTCCGTCGCTGCGTGGACTCTGCTCACGCAGGCTTATCTGCAACGCGCAGGCGCAGCCCAGTCGCCGGAAAAAGCAGACGCCGATTTTTTAAGCGCGGTTCGCGCCGGTGAAGGGTTGACGCGCGTCGCAACGAACGTTGAAGCAAATTTGCTCTTCGCTCAGGCGCTCGTCTATGCGAAACAATATCCACGCGCTGTGATGGTGCTTGAACGCGCTACCGCCGGAGCAAATGCTCCCGCCGCTGCGCTCTACTTGCTCGGCGTCGCACAGTCGCGCGCCCAGAATTTTCCGAAAGCGATCAGCGCCCTTGAACGCGCCGCCGCCAAGACGCCCGACGACGTGAACATCTACCGCGAGCTTGGCTACGCTTACGAAATCTCCAAGCAGTACGCAAAGGCGCTCTCGGTCTACGAGAAAGGCTCAAGCCTTGCGCCCAATGACGCCGACTTCAAAGCGTCGGCTGATCGCGTCAGACCATATGCGAAGTGATAAGTGATGGGTGATAGGTGATAGGAGGAACGCTGTTCTTTCTTATCACCTATCACCCATCACTTATCACTGTTTTACCCCTTGTCACTTGTCACTGCTCTACGTTAGCATCCCCTGCATGAGAAACCCGAACTTCCGCGATGTGCGCCGCATGGTCTTGGTCGCAGGTATAGCTTTCGCTTCCCTCATCATCTTTTCACAGCCGGTGATGGCTGAAGGCTGGAACGGCATAGAGCCTTTGAAATCTCGTCGCGCCGATGTCGAGAAGATTCTCGGCAAGCCCATTCAGGATCAGCCGGGACAGGATGGGACGCTGCATTTCAACGTCATGGGCGGCAAGGTGACAGTCGTTTTCGTCAACGCCCGTTTTGTCGAGACGAAGAAACTCTACCCGGAGCTTGAAGGCACGGTGCTCCAAATCGTCTTGCAGCACGAACATTCCTCCGAGACGCCCGAATCAATGTTGCTGGCCGGGAACTCCCACTTCGAGCGCGAAGACACGCAGGGCGGAACCATCTTTCGCAACCTGAAAGACGGCATCGCCTACACCTTCTTCAACGGTAGATTGAAAACATCCCGCTTCTCGGCTTCATCCACGCAACTGGGAAAGGCGAGGAAGGGATGAAAAGTGATAAGTGATGGGTGATAGGTGATATGAAAAAACAATTACTTTCTCTTATCACCTATCACCTATCACCCATCACTTATCACTTGCCTTATGCTGTACCAGCATCTTCTCAGCCAGGCGCTCGAAAGTAAGCGGGAAGAGTTTCTGCGCTTTGATAGGGTGTGGCGTGGTGACGTGCAGGATTACGTGCAGCGCTTGCAGGCGCTTGGCGGGCGCAGCGCGGAGGATGTGTCCGGTGCTATCTCGGCGGTGAAAGAGCCGGGGGCGATTCCTTCCCGTGAATTAGACAGCGCAGGCTCGATAGTCGTCCCCTTCGGCAGAAGCTGGCGCACGCATGAGGAATCGCGCCGCTGGGCGATTGAGACGCTTGAGAGTCGCGTGACGTTTGCCGCAGACGGCAGCCAGCTTGTGCCGGGGCGTGACGTTTCGCTGCCGGTGGCCGCCGTGCAGGTGGCGCTCTTTGAAAACTCACATACGCGCGGCGGGCAATATCGCAAAGAGGCTCGCTTCCAGATTGTCTCGCCGCAGGAGTTGCTGGAAGGCTACGATGACCGGAGCAACGCTGACACGATTGTCAGCCTGAGCCGTTTCCGGTTGGAAGTGGAAGTTCTGGGAGAGTGGATTGAAAGTAAGCGAGGATGGCAGGAACGCGGGGAGCGGACTCCGCTCGGATTTTTCGATGGCACGCTGATGATCTCGATTGCGCTGCCGAAGACTAAACTTCAGGACGCTTACGTTGACACAATCGTCAATCTCATCAATTTGTCGCGCGAGGCGCGTGTGCCCATCGTTGGTTTCGTGGATCAATCTTACGCGCGCGACCTCGTCTGGCTTCTGGACACGCTCGATTCGGGAAAGACGAGTGTTCGCAGCCGTTCGCTCTTTGACGCGCAACTCCTGCACGCCTCGCCTGAGAATGAGCCGCCGATTTTGAATGCGTGGGGGATGCGGACGGCCTTTTGCTATTGCGTGCGTAAGAATTCGAGCGAAGCCTTCAAGGATGCGGAAAGCGGCGAGCCGCTGATCGGGTTCACTTATTTGCAGACGACGGGCGCGAGTGTGCCAGCCCGTCTGGACGTGCCCGTCTGGATTTATGAGGCCGGTTTGTTGGATGATGTAGTTGACACGGTGCGCGCCGAATGCATCAGCGGCCTCGGCTATCCTTACGCGATTGAGGCGGCGGACGAAGCGGCGCTCATCCGGGGCAGCGACCGTGAACACTTCCTGCGCGCCGTGCAGGAATTCGCCGAACGTGAGAGCCTGCCATTCGGCGTCTCGCGCAAAGCCGCAAGCAAAGTTCGGCGACGATGACAACGGCAAGACACGTTGAAGGATAGATAGCGAGACGAGCAAGATGGAAGACCCCGCTATGCAGCCAGCCATTACGCCGGTTCCGCTTCGTGCGTGTCCTGCATGCGGCGTGGAGGCACGGCGCGTGGATGCTCGATTCTGCTCAGCCTGTGGGCGTTCGCTGGATGAATCTTATCTTCCAGTGGACGCGCTGCGCGCTTCGTACAATTTGCAGCAACAACGCCGCCGCACTGTGAGCCGTAATATCAGCAAAGCGAGCGTCAAGCCCTTGAAAAGCACAATGTCGTCAATCTTCCCCGCACGAAACAGCAACGGCGCTTCAACGACGGCGCTGGCCTTTGTGACCTATTCGCTCGTTCCATATCTCGGAATCCTTTTCTGTCCCGGCGCGATCCTGATGGGCGGTGTCGGATTGTATAACTCGTATCGCGCGCCCGAGCGTGGCGGTCGCCGCGCCTCATACATGGGACTCGCCTTCGGGGTGCTGGTCTTCTGCGCGCAGCTTTTCCTCTGGTGGATTCTCTACAAGATTCCAGAATGGGCAGCACGGTGACGATTTTAGATTTCGGATTGCGGAATGCGGATTGAAAAGCAAGAGGTTTGTTCTTCCTCTTCAATCCGCAATCTGCATTCCGCATTCCGCAATATGACGAAGCTTGCCAAGATAGTTAAATCAAACTCGCACGTTGATTACGTGGGGCGGGTGATCGATGCGCTTGATGCGGATGCGCCGCCTTCGCCTTCCGACTACGGGTTCGCGCAGTTTGTCTCCATCCCGCTCGAAGATGGCTCGGAGGTCGTCGGCGTTATCTACAATTCGCAGCTTATCAATCCTGAGTACGGGAACTTTGGCCCGCGCCTGTCTTCGCTCACGGACAACTCCGTCCTGAGTCCGGACTATTTGAACGAACAGGGCTTGCTCGTCGGCATCCTGCTTCTGGGCTGGCGGGACGCGTTGAAAGCGAATCATCACAGCGTGCCGCGCCGCGTGATTCCGGTTAATCAGGACATCTATCGTCTGGTGGACGAAGATGTCCACCGTTTTCATCTTGATGGGGATGGGCGCGTGCATCTTCACTATTATTCGCAGATCGTCACGCACGCCGGGCCATTCAGCGCCGCTTTGATCGAGGCTATCATCGAACAGCTCGAACCCGTCTGTGAGCCGGAAGACCGGCAGCGGCTCTGTGTGCTAAAACAGGCGCTCGTCTGGCAACGCACGGTCGGCGGACAGCGTCTTTAATATTGTACAATGGGCGGAAAATGCTCACACGCCTTCGCCCGTCGTCATCTACCGTCAATTATCCGATCTAAGTTAGAAGGGGAGAAAGTAATGAAAGTACATAAATTTTTAGGGGCGGGACTGCTCGTCGCCTTAATGACAGGCGCAGCCTTTGCCCAGGGGCCGCGCGCGACGGCGAAAGATACAACACAGCCCGCCGGTGTCACGGCTCCGAAACCAGCGCCCGCGCCGCAAACATTCAAGGCGAAGTATGAGGGGGGGATTTTCGGTTATAACAAGAAGCAGGACGGCACGCTCAGCTTTGATGATGCTAACAATCGCCTCGTCTTTCGCAATAAGGAGAAGAAAGAGGTTCTGTCAATTCCTTATTCGGCGGTGGTGGGAGCTTACGGCGACACAAAGGCGGGCAGGCCGAAGGCCGCGCAGGTCATCGGAGCGCTTCCGCTGCCATACGGAGCTAACATGCTTTCGTGGCTGGCAAGGAAAAAGTATCGCTTCCTGACGCTTCAATTCAACGATGTGGACACCAACGCTCGCGGCCTCACGAGTTTCAAGGTGGATACCAAAGAGCTACTCAACTCCGTGCTCTACACGCTCGCCGAGAAGGCGGAGCTTGAGGCGCGCGGCGACGGCTTCATCCGCCGGGTAGCGGTGAAATCGCCGGAAATGTAAAGCAGGGGAAAAGCCGTAAATCGTAAATCGTGAATCGTAAATGGAAAGAACCGTTTTTCTATTTACGATTCACGATTTACGATTTACGAGATACCCATGAACGATTGCCGCCTTCATGATAATTCAACGGTCGTCATCATCGGCGGCGGGCCGGGCGGGGCAGCGTGCGCGATCAAGTTGTTGCAGGGCGCGGATGCGCGCGGGATAAGATTGCGCGTCCTGATCTTCGAGGGCAAGGATTTCAATGTTCATGCCAATCAATGCGTCGGCGTCCTCTCGCCACCCGTCGAAGATGTATTGGCTTCGGACCTGGATATTCATCTCCCGCCCGCAATCATCAAGCGACAAATCTTTGGATACCGCCTGCACGGCGCGCACGAAAATCTGCTGCTCACAGGACAAGGCGCGACCGCCAGCGACATCCGCTCCGGGCGCGCGACCTACGCCGTCGAGCGCGCGAAGTTCGATCAATTCATGCTGGATCAGGCGCGCGAACTGGGCGCGCAGGTTGTCGAGTCGCGTGTCACAGGAATCGAGTTTGTGCGGGGCGATGGGCTGGACGAGGTTCGCGTCTATAGCGAATCGGAGTATGAAAAAGCGGACGTAGTGGTCGGCGCGTTCGGTCTCGACGAAGCCATGCTCTCCGTCTTTGAAGACGTGACGCGCTCTGATGGCGGCTACGAGCGCCCGTCGAAGTGGCTCAAAAGTTACCTGACGACGATTGAAACGACCGTAAGTTTTCAAACTGAAAAACTCGGACACATCGTTCACGCTTTCCTTCTTCCTTCAGCTTGCCCGCGCATAGAGTTTGGCGCGATTACGCCGAAAGGCGATCACACCTTAGTCAACATCGCGGGCGAGAATGTTTCATCGCGCGACCTTGACCTCTTCCTGCAAATGCCTGCGGTGCAGGCGCTCCTGCCCGGCTTCGATCCTGCCCAGATTAACTATTACGAAGGACGCTTTCCTTCATCTCCGGCTCGTGGGCCTTACGGGCATCGTTATGCGCTCGTCGGCGATGCGACTGGCTGGCTGCGGCCTTTCAAGGGCAAGGGCATCAACACGGCGATTATTACAGGCGTGCGAGCCGCCGAGACGATGCTCGAACATGGCGTCTCGAAGCAGGCGCTTGAGAACTATCGAAAAAGTTGCAGTGATCTCTTGGGAGATTATCGTTACGGCGTCATGGTGCGACGCTTGATGATGATGGGCGCGCGTCTTTGTCTGGACCCGATGATAGATGTCGGCAAGACAGACCCGTTGATGTATGATGCGCTGTTCGATTCGGTATCGGGGCACGACTCCTACCGCAACATCCTGAAGCGTTCGTTGAAACCGCGTCTCGTGAGAAAGGTGGCGGCGCGCGTCTTCAGCGGGCTACGCCGTCACAAGGCGCGCAGGGCCAGACGCATGCCGGACATCTCCATTCGTAAAATGACCGTCCGCGACATAGACGAAGTGTTGCGCATAGACGAAAAGATTACGGGCAAACCGCACGCGGCTTACTACGAATCGAAGGCCGACGCTTATATCAAGCGCGGGCCTGAGTATTGCTTGGTCGCAGAGCATCGCGACCGGGTAGTCGGATTCGTGCTGGGAGACGTGCGCGGGTGGGAGTTTGCCGCAGAGCTTTCCGGGTGGATGGAGATAATCGGCGTCGACCCGGACTATCACGGTCAGGGCGTGAGCCTCGCGCTGATGAACGAGCTATTCGCCCGTTTCAAGCGTGCGGGCGTCACCGTCGTCAACACGATGGTCAACTGGAACGACGGCGATTTGATTGACTACTTCTCGGCCAATGGCTTCCAGCGCGGCGAGTACGTCAATCTGGTTAAGAGTCTGGAAGAATAAGAAAGCAATAGACAGGATTAACAGGATTATCAAGATTAAGAAGAGAAGGCGGGACAAGCTAGCTTGATGCTTCTTCTCTTCATCCTGTCCATCTTGTTAATCCTGTCTAATTGGATTTGCTTATTTCGAGTCAATCACTCGCTAGACATGCGCGCGGGGCGTGTGCCACAATCGCTCAACAATCAAACAACGAAAATTGAATCAGGAGAGGAGAGCGTTTTACTCACATGCAAGAGAACGAAACCGCGCCGGACGCCGCTGCTGCTGCCATTAGCGCGCCTGAAGAGAGCGGTCAACAAACTGCGGCAGCGACCAGTCCAACCGAGACAGCTCCAGCCGAAGATATTACCTATCACGCCGTCGAAAAGGACGGACAGGTGACGGCCATCTGGGAGATGCAGGGGCGCAAGCATTTGCGAACGATTGATCCACGCTCACGTCAGGGTCAGGATATTCTAAGGCTCTACACGGCGGATCATCAGGACGAACAAAGCGCAACAGAGGCAAGCGAGACGTAATCAGAAAAACTCGTAAATCGTAAATCGTGAATCGTAAATAGAGGAACGCTCTTTCTATTCACGATTCACGATTTACGATTTACGAGTTTTCGATTTACGCTCCCTTTAAGATGAAAGAAGCCGAGGAAGACGTTAAGAGAGAGACTGAAAGCTATCGCAGCGGATATGTCGCGCTCATCGGGCGACCCAATGCGGGCAAGTCCACGCTGCTTAATCGGCTCGTGGGCGAAAAAATCGCGGCAGTGTCGAACAAGCCGCAGACGACGCGCCACCGCATTCAGGGCATCATCACGAGGGAAGACGGGCAGATTGTTTTAGTTGACACGCCCGGCGTGCATAAGCCCGGCTATCTTTTGAATCGCCGGATGATGGCGACCGTGCATGACGCGCTCGCAGGCGTTGATTTGGTCTGCCTGCTCCGCGATGCGTCCACTTCGACGGGCAATGGCGACCGCTTCGTCCTCGATCTGGTCAAACAATCGGAGAAGCCCGCGCTCCTGCTGTTGAATAAAACGGACAAGCTGGCCGACAAGTCGAAACTGCTGCCCTTGATGGAGTGGTACGGGCAGGAGTACGAATGGCAATCAGTCGTCCCCATCTCCGCGTTGAAGGGAGACATGGTCGAAGTTTTGCTCACCGAAATGATTAAGCATTTGCCTGAAGGCGAAGCGCTCTTCGGCGAAGACGAGTTGACGGATCAGCCGCTGCGTTTGATGGTCGCGGAGATCGTGCGCGAAAAGATTTTGCAGGCGACCAAAGAAGAGCTTCCTTATGTGACGGCGGTCGTCACGGAAAAGTTTGACGAAGCGCGAAGCGATCTGACCGTCATCCACTGCGCCATCTTCGTCGAACGCGCCAGCCAGAAGAAGATTATTATCGGTCATGGCGCGCAGCAGTTGAAAGAGATCGGCACGCGTGCGCGCCACGACATCGAACATCTGCTCGGCACGCGCTGTCATCTTGAGTTGTTTGTCAAAGTCGAAGCGGAGTGGCGAAATAAAGAGAACCTGCTCGACTCGCTGGGAATTCAAGAATAGCTTTCATTCCAACATACTTAATTAAAGAGGAAACATAGATGACCCTGTTACTCGTCGCCGGTACGTTTTTCGCTGCGCTCACCCTCGTTTTGCTCGCCGCTTTCTTCATTACCGGCGGCAAAAACCAGAAGCTCAGGTATCTCGCCGGAGGCTCAGCCATCATCATGGGCTTGATCTGGTTAATCAAAACTTTAATGCGCTAGATAGCCCCGGCCTCATGTTATGAGCCTTGAACGAAAGCGCGAGCGCGTCTGGTATGCGCTTGAGGTGACGATAGAACCGGCGGCGCAGGAATCCGTCGAGTATGCCTTGATGGAAGCTGGCGCGCTCGGTACTGAAACGGCTGACGACAGCGGCGAGTTTATGCGCGTCGTCGCTTACTTCGATGCCGTGCCCGAACGAGAGCAACTGCGCGCAGCGCTCTTTGAGGCTTTGCGGGTTTACGATCTGCCGTCATCTTCCGTGCGCGAGATGCGTTTGCTCGAAGTCGCAGACCGTGACTGGCTCGGCGAGTGGAAGAAAAACTGGCAGCCGGTTCTGGTGGGCCAACGTTTTCTCATCGCCCCGCCCTGGAGCGAAATCGCAGAGCGGGAAGAGCGCATCGTGATTCGCATCGAACCCGGCATGGCTTTCGGCACGGGGACGCACGAGACGACGCGGCTTTGTCTCGCCGCAATCGAAAAATATTTTACGGGCGAGAGTTTTCTGGATGTCGGCACGGGCACGGGCATTCTTGCCATCGCCGCCGCGAAACTCTTTCCATCGGCGCGCGTCGAAGCCTGCGACACGGACGCGGAAGCCGTCGAGATTGCGCGCGAGAATGTGCGTTTGAATGAAGTAGCGGAGCGCGTGGCTTTCTTTGCCGGGACAATTGGCGAGACAACTGCTTCCGCGAATCTGGTCTGCGCGAATCTGACAGCGGATGTCATCCTGCCGCTCCTGCCTGCGCTTATCGGCGCGACGTGCGGGCGCTTGATTCTCTCAGGCATTCTCGACTCGCAAGCTGAACACCTCCTCTCGCGTCTTCAAGAACTCGGAATCCCAGAATCGCCGGAAGTTACGACGGATGGCGAGTGGGTCGCGATAATCGTCTAGTAGGACAGGCATTCCTGCCTGTCGGAGCGTGCTTAAGCCACGCTCTTGATGTTCGTTAATAAGTATTCGCGCTCTCCGCGCTCAACGACAGGCAGGAATGCCTGTCCTACAAATTATGACCCGCAGACGTTTCTTTGCGCCGCCCGAACAGTTCGCGCCTGACGGTGTGACGGTTGCGCTTGAAGCTGATGAGGCGCGTCATCTGCGGGATGTTCTAAGATTGAACCGGGGCGACGAGGTGTTCGTCTTCGATGGTGAGGGCAGAGAGTTTCGTTGTGTGATAGAAGAGCGCGGGCGGGACAGAGCAATGCTCCGTGTCGGCGGTGAAGTTGAGCCTGCGCGCCCCGAATCGTCGCTTCAACTGACGCTCGCGGTCGCGTTGTTGAAGGGCGAGAAGTTTGATCTGGTCGTGCAGAAAGCGACGGAGTTGGGCGCAACTCGCGTCGTGCCTGTCGTGACGAAACATGCGGACGTGCGGTTGCGTGATGAGGCAGACGCCAGGCGTCGTGTAACGCGCTGGCAGCGCATCGCGCTCGAAGCGTGCAAGCAATCGGGTCGGGCGCGCGTACCGGAAATTGATGCGCCCGTCGCTTGCGAGTCGCTCATCAGGAGTGTTCCTTCAGAGGCCGGGGAATGGCGCGTGATGTTTGCCGAACGTGGTAGCGGCGGATTAGACGAGGCGATTAAAAATCTTCAGGCACAGCCTCGTGCTGTCACGGCGCTCGTCGGCTCGGAGGGGGGTTGGACGGATGAAGAGATTCAGCTTGCTCAAGCTGCCGGGTGGAGCGTTGTCACGCTCGGCGGGCGCACGTTGCGCGCGGAGACGGCGGCAATCGCTGTCGCCGCATTGCTGCAACATGCCTTCGGCGATTTAATCTAACGAGCGAAAGATCAATAGACAGGATTAACAGGATTAGCAAGATTAAGAAGAGGCAGGACGAGGAAGCTTGAATCTTTTTCTTTTCATCCTGTCTATCTTGTTAATCCTGTCTAAATTCTGCTTCAGCCATTTTAAGATTGCATCTCATCTAGCATCTGGCGCGCAATCTCCCTGTCGCGCGTTGACTCGAAAGACCAGTGAGGATCAAGCGGGGTGTTCAAGAGAGCTTTGAGTTGGGTGCGTGCCTCCGTTTTGTCTCCCGTCTCAAAGAGCATCTCGGCGAAGTAAAGGCGCGTGACGGTGTTCGCGGGCGCAAGGTTGATGGCTCTTTCAAAGTTTGCGCGAGCGCGTGGTGTTCCGCCGCCGAGCAGCCGTGGGAGTTTGTGTTGAAGACGCGCGAGAACGCGCAAAGGCCCGGCGGCATGATAGCCCGGATCAAGCTGGACGGCGCGCTTGAGCGGGCGGCTTGCGTTGAGGGCATGGCGTAGAGCGTTGAGAGGATTCTCGACTTGTGCCAAAAGCGCCAGGTTGACGCCCAGCCAGAAATGGCCTTCGACGCGCTCAGCCTGAAGGCGCGTGGCTCGCTTGGAGAAAGTTGCGCCGCGAGCGTGAGAGCGCCGCGTCTCATCTTCGCTTTGAGCTTCCTGTCCGAGAAAGAAGAGCGCGCGTCCCAGCCGCCACGCAGCTTCATACTCGCCAGCGTATTCGGCTTCCTGTAGAAGCTTTACGCTTGCGCGTACATTACCGCGAAGCTCGCGCGCATCATAGAGCACGTCGGCGCGGCGTATCATCTCTTCGAGTGATTGCTTCATCAATTGCGGCGCGGGCGCGAAACCGGACGGGTCTTCAGAAAACTTTGACGAAGCGCCCCGCACTGGCGCAGAATACGAAAGGACGCGCATGCCGGACAAGGTTACAATGGGAGGCGCGTTTCCGCGAGGCCGCGAAGAGCGCGGGGCAAGGCTTAAGAGGAAACGAGTTGAAGATGGGCGCAGGTAAGGAAGATTTGGTCGGACGCGCGCGGGCTGATCTGGCGAAACGCCTGAATGTTTCCGAAGATGAGATTAAAGAGGAGACGGTCGAAGAAGCTGATTTCCCGGATATGGCGCTCGGCGCTCCCTTAAAGGACGAGATGAGCGGGCAGATGATAACATCGGGCTGGCGCATTCGCCTGAAGGCCGGGAGCAGCGGCGGCTACGAATATCGCGCCAATCAGAATCAACTCCGGCTCTACAATTTCAAGGGGTCGAATTACAAGATTTCTCCGTGAATCGTAAATGGTAAATCGTTAATCGTCGAACGGCTTTTCTCTATTCACGATTTACGATTCACGATTCACGGCTTTTGAGAGGTGAAGTGATGAACCGGCAGAATTTTTTGGGACATCTGGCGCTGGCGCTGACGTTGATCGTGCTGGCCGGGTTTGCGGGACAGATCAAGCGATGGCAAGGTGAAGCGTCACACACTCCGCGCGCAAGAGTTGAGTTTGACTACAGCACTGTCAGAGAGACTATGCGCGAAGAGACGGAAGTTTCGGACGAAGCGGAAGAGTCGGAAAGCGGTAACGCAGAAGTTCTCGTGCGCTTTCGTCCCGGCACGTCGTTGGAGAGAATTAAAACTCTGGCGCGGGTGAATAACGACCGCTTCGAGGACGAGTACGAGAACGTCAAAAATCTCGTCGCGCTTGAAGACGAGGACGGCATGGACGCCGAAGAAGTCGCGGCAGAGTATCGCTCTCTGCCTGACGTTGAATATGCCGAGCCTGTGTTTGAGATTAACCTCGATCACGCCGCGCCGGGCAAGCACAAGCATGCGAACGACGTGAGATTTGGTGAGCAGTGGTCGTTGGAAAACACCGGACAAAATGGCGGCAAAGCCAACGCCGACATCAGCGCCTTAAAAGCATGGTCTAAAACGACAGGCAGCAGCAAGATCGTCGTCGCCGTGCTTGATAGCGGCGTGAATTACGCGCACCCCGATCTCGTCAGCAACATGTGGATGCGCCCCGCCGGGATGTCTCCTTATACAGACGACGAACTCGGCGAGTTCAACGACCTGCACGGATTCAACGCGACTGACAACCAGCGCGACCCGATGGACGACAACGGTCACGGAACTCACTGCGCCGGAATCATCGGCGCGGAAGGCGATAACAATTACGGCATCGCCGGGATTAACTGGAACGTCGAGATCATGCCTTTGAAGTTTCTGAACGCCAACGGCTCAGGCACGACCAAAGATGCGATTGAGGCAATTAACTACGTGATCGAGCGTAAGCGCGCGGGAGTCAACGTTCGCATCATCAGCGCGAGTTGGGGATCACGTCAGAAATCCAACGCCCTGCGTGATGCCATCAAGAAAGCTGGTGACGAAGGTATCCTGTTCGTCGCCGCCGCCGGTAACAACGGCGATGATTCCGATAAGCGACCGCATTTCCCGGCGGGCTATGATCTGCCGAGCATGGTCAGCGTTGCCGCGCTCGATCGCAACGACGCGCTGGCCGTCTTCTCCAACTACGGCGCGAAGAGCGTCCACATCGCTGCGCCGGGTAAAGAGATTCTGAGCACGTGGCTCAACGAAGAGTTTTATGTAGCTTCAGGAACTTCGATGGCGACGCCGGAAGTCGCCGGTGTGGCCGCGCTGATTCTCTCTACAAATCCGAAGATGTCCGTTAAAGAACTGCGCGACAAGCTCTTCAATTCGGTTGATAAGCTCAATTCGCTCAAAGGCAAGGTTGCGACCGGCGGTCGCATCAACGCCGCGAAAGCTGTCGGAGCAGAGTAGGGAAAAGTAGGCAGTGGTCAGTGGTCGGTGGTCAGTTAAAAACAAAGGCAGTAGAGACGCTTCATGTCTTTACTGCCTTTTGTCTTCACTAACCACCGACCACTGACCACTGCCTACTGCTTTTCCCCGCTTGCGCGCGGGCGTCGGATGTGTGATTATCGGGTATTGAGATGCAACCCTATATTCATCATTTATGCCCCTGATCTTTTAAGGAGACGAACAGAAGTGAGAGCGGAATTAGAGCAGTTGATCGCTTTGCAAAACGCAGATACAAATATACGCAGACTACAGGCCGAAATAGAAGCTATCCCGAAAAGGCGCGCTGAGATCGAAAAAGAGTTCGATCAGCGCGCTTTTGAAATTCGGGAACTGGAAAAATCCCGCGATGACGCACGCACCGAGCGTGTCCGTCTTGAAACTGAAGTCGTGGAACAGCGCGCCAAGCAGGAACGCTCCGAACGCAACCTGATGTCTTCCACGACGCAGGATGAGTACCAGGCGGCAATCCGCGAGGCCGACGCCGCGCGCAAGCACATCTCGCAGCTTGAGACACAGATTCTGGAAAAAATGGAAGCCTTCGAGCAAGCCGAAAGCAAGTTAAAAGAGCATGAGCCTGAGATGGCACGCCTCGGCGCAGAGATGGAAGCGCGCATCAAGGAGTTTGAGGAACTAACGCGGACGCAGGCAGAGCAAATCACAATTAACCAACAGGAGCGCGAGCGTCTTGTAAAGACCCTGCCCAAACCGATGGGCGCTCTCTACAATCGCATCAGCGCGCGAATCCGCGATGGCGTGGCGGTCGCCGAAGCGCGCAACGGCTCATGCACCGCCTGTTTCATGTCACTCAGGCCACAGGTGATGGCCGAAGTCAGGCGCGGCGACGACGTGATTACCTGCGACAACTGCAACCGCATTCTCTACTACGTGCATAACGGAGCGGCGCAGAAGGAAGCCTCTTCGGCAGTCGCCACAGAAAACGCGGTCGCGTAACGACAAGTTAGAGTTCCGTGAAGGAAAATTGATGATAGCCCGGTAATTTGTTGCCGGGCTATTTTTATATGCCCCTAACCGAGGCTTTAATCGTACCTCCCGCGCATCTGCCTAGAGCGAGGTTCAATTGGATGTACGGCAGGGTGTTAGCCTGCCGAGCGCGAGGAATTGGCGGCAGGCTCTCAGCCTGCCGTACACTGGTTCGCTAACCGCTCTGAGTCGCTGCCTTTGGGCATGAGGTTTGATTGTCTTCTCTGGAATAGCGAAAGAGCGAGCCGTTTTCGGACAGTCGCGTGGCCTACGGCTCTGTAATGTGTCCGTTTATCGTGATTGATATTTAAGGAGGGTTGGGAAGATGGAATCTATGCATGAAGCGTTACAACAAGCTGGCATAACGAAGGATAGCCTTGAGCAGGGCGGTGTCAGAAACAGCGATGTGAACGTCGGGCAGACGGAGCGCTGGGCGTCTGCGGTGACTGGAGGCGCGCTGGCAATTTATGGATTGTCGCGCCGGACGTGGGGCGGCGCTGTGCTTGCTCTGGTCGGCGGCAGTTTAATCTATCGCGGCTCGACCGGTCATTGTCATATGTACGATTTGATGGGCGTCAACACCGCTGAAACGACCGACAATCCGCTGGTGAGTGTGCCTGCGGGTCACGGTATCAAGGTTGAAAAGAGTGTGACAGTCAACAAAGCGCCCGAAGAGCTTTATCGCTTCTGGCGAAACTTTGAGAATCTGCCGCGTTTTATGAACCATCTCGAATCGGTGAAGGATTTGGGTGATGGCCGCTCGCACTGGGTGGCGAAAGCTCCTGCGGGCAAGACCGTCCAGTGGGACGCGGAAATCTACAACGAGAAGGAGAACGAACTGATCGCGTGGCGCTCGCTCGAAGGAGCGGACGTTGATAACGCGGGCAGTGTTCGTTTTGAACCGGCGACGGGCGGGCGCGGAACAATCGTTCGCGTGACGCTCAAGTATGACCCGCCGGGCGGCGCGCTCGGCGCGTTGGTCGCCAAGCTCTTCGGCGAAGAACCATCACAACAAATTGAAGACGACCTGCGCCGCTTCAAACAGGTCATGGAAGCAGGCGAGGCGGCAACGACCGAAGGACAGACTTCCGGACGCAGCGCGACGGCGTAAAAGCAGTGGTCAGTGGTCGGTGGTCAGTGGTCAGTCAAAAGCAACAGCACGAACGCTGCTCATCGCCTGTTCTTACTGACCACTGACCACCGACCACTGACCACTAATTGACAAGGGGAGATAATAAAGATGAAAGCCTTATGCTGGAACGGTAAAAACGATGTGCGGGTCGAGACCGTGCCTGATCCGAAAATTCTCAATCCGCGCGACGCTATTATCAGGATTACGACGACGGCCATCTGCGGCTCGGATTTGCATCTTTACGATGGCTACATTCCGACGATGCAGAAAGGCGACATTCTCGGCCACGAGTTTATGGGCGAGGTTGTAGAGGTCGGAAGCGAGAACAAGAAATTGAAAGTCGGCGACCGTGTGGTCGTCCCGTTCACGATCTGCTGCGGACACTGCTTCTTCTGCGAAAGAGAGTTGTGGTCGCTGTGCGATAACTCGAACCCGAAGGCCGGAATCGCCGAGAAGCTCTACGGCTTTTCGCCCGCCGGACTCTTCGGCTACTCGCACATGACAGGAGGCTACGCGGGCGGGCAGGCAGAGTACGTGCGCGTTCCGTTCGCAGATGTCGGGCCTCTCATCATTCCAGAAGAGATCGGAGATGAGGAGGTCTTATTTCTCGGAGACATTTTCCCGACGGGTTACATGGCTGCGGAAAACTGCAACATCCAGGGGGGCGACACCATCGCCGTCTGGGGCTGCGGGCCAGTCGGACAATTTGCCATCCGAAGTGCTTTTCTTCTGGGCGCAGAGCGCGTGATAGCGATTGATAGCGTGCCGGAGCGTTTGCAGATGGCTGAAAGTTGCGGCGCAGAAACGCTCGATTTCGACGATCAGGATATTTTCGAGAAGCTGAAAGAAAAGACCGGCGGGCGCGGGCCTGATGCCTGCATTGATGCCGTCGGCTTGGAAGCGCATGGCACGACTTTCGACGCGTTGTACGACCGCGCGAAGGCGGCAATGTTTCTGGCGACGGATCGCCCGCACGCGTTGCGTCAGGCCATCCACTCATGTCGCAAAGGCGGGACGGTTTCGGTTCCGGGCGTCTACGGCGGATTCCTCGACAAAGTTCCTTTCGGGGCGGCCTTCAACAAAGGCTTGACGCTCAAGATGGGACAAACGCACGTGCCCAAATACATGCGCCCGCTGCTCGAACGCATCCAGAAGGGCCAGATTGATCCTTCGTTCATCATCACGCACCGGATGCGCCTCGTTGACGCGCCACAGGGCTACGAGATTTTCAAGCACAAGCAGGACAACTGCATCAAGATCGTGCTCAAGCCGTAAAAGCAGTGATGGGTGATGGGTGATAGGTGATAGGAAACTGCTTCCTCTTATCACCTATCACCCATCACCCATCACCCATCACCCATCACCCATCAATTATCACTAGGAGATGCGCGCCTTCGCTGCTTCATCGGCACGCGTGTCGTGCTGCGGATTGACGCCCACGCCATGCTTGAAGACAAGCTCGCCTCCGAGCCAGCCGGAGATAGTGACGACGATCACTCCGACGACCGACAGCGCCATCGGAATCGTCAAACTATCGTTGACCATGTCTGAGCCGTTATTCGTTCTCAAGTACCAACTGGCGGCAAAGAGCAGGAGCGCCAGGACGTTGAGCCGCGCGTGCCAGTTGGCGACCTTCACCACCCGTTTGTCTTCAATTGCGAAGTAGTCAATGAGGCCAAAGACGGCAGCCGCGATTGCTCCCAGACAACCGGTCAACAGTGTGTAGAAGGCGAATACCTCCCAGATCGGATTGTCGCGCCACAGATAGACGATGTCTGCCACGAGGGAAAAAACCCAGAGCGCAATCGGAAAGGGAATGAGCATCGGGTGAATCGGATGACCCGCGATACTTGCCGGACTTGCCATCTTTACGTTCCTCCTTGATTGAAAACGCGCGCAACCTTAGTCGGGCACGAATAGTTTTGGCATTAGACTACGAGCAGGGGGCAATCTTAGGACTCTTCCTAATTGGCGTCAAACTACTCCCCGGCAATTGAAATGTAAAGAAAAATCCCTGTCTTTCGAGGCGCTGAAATTTTAACCTGAAACCTTGACGAATCAAGCCGGAGCAACTTAAGCTGGGCCGCACACACCTAAGGAATGGTGTGCAGGGCAACAATAGCCCGCGATGAACAGATGAACAGTCGAACATACAGCCTCTATCGTTATTACTACTATTACGGCTCGCCTCTCGCGCGGAGGGACGGGGCGGCGACCTGGGGCTGTCTGAGTGCGATGATCGTCTAGCATCACCCGAAGACAAGATTCCCGGAACCGGCCACCTATCCTTCCCGCCGGGGAGGATGGGTGGCCGGTTCTCTTTATCTCTCCGGTTAACAAAACGAAATTGAAGCGAGGTTTTCATCATGACCAGACAAACAGAGCAGGCGTTGTTGCTCGACCATGTTGACATGCGAATGGTCGCAACAGACAGCAAAGACTCCGCAACGAATCGAAATACGATTGTTCAACTCGATCCAGATCATCCCGGCTTCCGCGACCCTGAGTATCGCGCTCGCCGCAACCATATCGCGCAGATCGCTCTTGCTTATCAACCGGGCACGCCTATTCCCGACGCGCCTTATACTTTGGAAGAGCACGAAGTCTGGCGCACTATCTGTCGGGCGCTCGAACCCGCGCATCAGGCGCACGCTTGTGCCGAGTATCTTGAATGTGTGAGGCGTCTGGACTTGCCCGTCGAGCGTATCCCGCAGCTCAGCGAAGTGGCGGCGAAGGTCGAGGCCGTGAGCGGCTTTCGGCTTGAGCCGGTGGCCGGACTCGTCGAGCCTCGCGTCTTTCTTGAATCTCTGGCCGATGGCGTGTTTCTCTCCACGCAGTACATTCGACATCATTCGACGCCGCTCTACACGCCTGAGCCTGACGTGGCGCATGAAATCATCGGCCATGCCGTGACGCTGGCAAGTGAACCTCTGGCCGAACTCAATCGCCTTGTAGGTCGTGCAGTCAAACGCACGAAATCAGCAGAGGCGCTTGCGCGACTGGCGCGAGTCTACTGGTTCACCATCGAATTCGGCGTGCTGCGCGAAGACGGAAAAGTAAAAGCTTATGGCACCGGGCTGTTATCATCGGCGGGCGAACTTGCGGCTATGTACGGTGCAGAGTTGCGTTCGCTGGATTTAGAGGCAGCGTCGCGGCAGGAGTTTGACCCGACCGATTACCAGCCGATTCTCTTTTGCGCGAACTCGTTTGAAGAGATGTATCAAGCATTGAGAGCTTATCTCGTTGACTGGTAATCTGAGGATTAGTCGAAGATACAAGGTCAGATTTTTCTGCGAAGGAGAAAGGCCGTAACAGTTTCCACACGAGTAAGGCTTAAGCTGTGCAGGGTTGAATTGTCGGGCAGGGGGCGTCAATGGCGAGTACGGAGGCGGCAGTAGCATCGAAGGCGGAGCGAAGCCCGGTTGAGATCGTCGAGCGCGGTGCGCGCATTCGTTGGTGGCGCAGGCTCGGCTCAAAGCGGTGCGGCTTCCGTTATGAAGATGCAAAGGGCCTTCGCCTGACAGGTGAGAGCGATTTAGCGCGCATCGCGTCGCTCGTGATTCCGCCAGCGTGGGGAATGGTGCGCATCTCTCCTTCGGCGCGCAACCGCTTGCAGGCCGTCGGGATTGATACCGGCGGGCGCGTCCAATACATCTATCATCCACAGTTTGCCGCGCGCCAGCAGCGCAAAAAATACGAGAAGATCGAACGCTTCGGCGAACATCTGCCTGCCTTGAGGCGCAAGACCAACGAGGACATTCAAAGAGAAGGCTACCCTCGCGAGCGCGTGCTGGCCGTCATCGTGCGCCTCATCAACGATCTCTATTTTCGCATCGGCTCGGAAAAGAGCGTCAAGCATTATCGCACCTACGGCGTCACGACCCTGCGTAATCGCCATCTGGAGATTAAGCGCGGCGGTCGGCTCTCGTTCAACTTCGTCGGCAAGCATCACATTCGCCATCGCGTTCTGCACGTTGACGAAGAACTCGCCGCGCTCATAGGTGATATTAAAAAGATCGGCGGGTCAAAACTCTTCGAGTATTACGATGCGGAAGGGAAGGTGCGCGCCATCCGCCCGCGCGACGTGAACGAGTACATCAAGGCTGCGACCACCTCGGAGTTTTCCGCCAAAGATTTTCGGACGTGGGGAGGGACGCTGCTGGCCGCCATCGAATTAGCGGAAATCGGCAAGGCCGAAGATGAGAAGCAGGCTAAGCGCAACCTTGTCAGAGCGGTCGAGCATGTGGCCGAGCAACTGGGCAACACGCCGACCGTTTGTCGAGGCTGTTACATTCATCCGAAGGTGCTTGATAGTTACCTGCAAGGCGTCACCCTCGAAGAATTCCGCCGCAAGGTCGAGCGCTCCATCCATCGCATCGAACCCGAATATCAACCCGAAGAGATGGCGTTGCTGAAACTGCTCCGCGCACAATCGTAGGACAGGCATTCCTGCCTGTCGGAGCGTGCTTAAGCCACGCTCTTGAGTATCCCAAAATAATATTCGCGCTTTCGCGCTCAATGACAGGCAGGAATGCCTGTCCTACTTAAAAGTGAGAGCGCGTTTTCTCAGGCTTTCGCCTCTTTTGCTTACGACTGTCAGTTCCCTTGAGCGAAGCCAGCGGCCACAGCTTATACTCGATGGTCGCCAGTCCTGCACCGACTACGGCCTCAATCACTTCTTCAGAAGATTTGTAAGCAGGGGCGGCTTCGTCCAGGGGAACGCGCCCGTCCGTGTTGACGAGAATGCCTGCTTCCCTGTACTCGTCGTCAATCTGTCGCTGGTTGAGGCTACGCGTCGCTTCACCGCGTGACATGCGGCGACCCGCGCCGTGATTGACCGAGAAGCCGCTGTTGACCGCACCCACAGCAGGGCGCAGGATGTAGCTCCAATCTTTATTCGAGCCGGGAATCAGGACAGGGTGTCCGGTCTCTTCCCAGAACGTACCCTTCAATCCCGGATGGCCTGCGGGAAAAGCGCGCGTCGCTCCCTTGCGATGTACCCAGACCTCTTTGTATTCAGGATGCCACTCACGCTGCACGAGGTTGTGGCTGATCTCGTAGATCAAGTCCAACTCTTCACCGAATGTCTGGCGAAAAGCCTCCGCGACCTGCTCGAAGATAATCAGGCGATTGATAATCGCATAGTTGCCGCCCGCCGCGACCGCGTTCAGGTAGTCGCGGTAATGACGCGATTCGGGCGTGAAATATCCTAAGTCAATATCCGTGATTGTCTCCGGCTTCTCAGCCTTCGCCATTTCGAAATAGTTTGTCGCAAGCCCATGCCCGAAGCCTCGACTGCCGGTGTGCGCCTGCACGAACAACGTCTCTGTCTCGACGGATTTCTGCAATTCGATAAAGTGATTTCCCCCGCCGAGAGAGCCTAACTGGTCAAGCCCGCGCTCAGGTCTGCCATTGCCTCCCCAGGGAATCTGCCAGTCGTCGTCAACCGGCATCCGGTGACGCTCGGCGCGGCTGCGATCAAACCTTGCGCCGTACTTTTCAACATAGTATTCCGCTCCGCCGCGAACCAGATTATTGAACTCGCGCTTATCAAGGTTGCCTAGCTTAACGCTCTTGCCGCCCGCACCCATGTTCACGCCCTGCATCACGGCGCGATTGAACTCAAGGCGCTTCTCCGGCGTGGCTGCATCAGCGGGCACCTCAGACTTCGCACTGAGCATTCCGCAGCCAATATCGTAGCCCACCGGCCCCATCGCCACCGCGCCGGATTCTATCTCCGTGAGAATGACGCAGCCCACCGGCACGCCGTAACCATAGTGCGTGTCGGGCGTGATTGCCACCAGCTTCACGCCGGGAAAGCGTGTGGCGTTGACGATCTGCCGGTAAATAATGTCTTCCGTATTACGAAGCAGAGACGGCGTGAGAAAGAGACGCACGGGTACGTCGCCGGTGTCTTCCGTATGCAGCTTGTAATAACCGTCTCCGTGCCAGCGTGCGAGATGTTTCCAGTTGTCTGCGTTCTTAAGCGTCCTGGCGACGCGCAAAGCTTTGGCGTCTGCCTTCGAGTTTGACATGGTGCGCTTCTCATCTCCCCTTGAACTGTCAGTCATAACGAAAAAAAATTCTCCCACCTTTGCGCTGACGTGGCAACAGAGGGACGGGCGTTTTGATCTCGCGGGGAAACTGATTGCGTCGAGCTATGGTGATAAATAGTTTCAGGGTTTCTGCGTTTGACCGCGAATGGTTTGACTGGCGATGGCATTGAAAATTTCTCTAACATTGTACGCATCAAAACCCGCGAGGGGCTTGCTGGTTTTAGCAATGGCAAGAGAAGTCAGGGAAGTAAACAAGACAACGATGAGAAGGCAGATGGGCAGGCCAACGCGTCCGGCGACAGCCCTGACGGGCGGAGCCTGCCGGTCAATGAAAGCGAAGGCCGTCGCCGCGCAAAGGCTGATAGGCAGAAGGTTGACCCACGTAGTGGGGAAAAAGCTTCCCTGCGCGTTTGGAGCGAGCCTCCGCCAGAAGATAAAAGTAATCAGTGTGTGGGCCATGACTCCGGCCATCGCGCCAACAATAATCTGCACCCAGAGATTCCATTTTCGGTTCTTGAAGATTCCATGAGCCAGAAACGTGCCCGCGCGAGCGACGCCTATTATTAAAGGCATGAAAATAAGAGCATTCAAGGCGTCTTTAAGGTCTAGCTTATTGAAAGTAACGAGGATGGCCAGGAACGAAAACAGGAAGCCTAACATTATCGCCGTGCCGACTTCGACGAGAAACGCGGCGAAGCGGTCGAATTGAAGCGCTATGGGACTTGCGCGTGCCGTGACGAAGACGGCGACGCAGGGTGCGAATATCAGCGTAGGAATCACGAGGTCAATGAAATCTTCTGGGCGTACCTTTGCCGTCACGGAGAGAAAGAATCCGACCAAAGCGAGACCGATAACTCCACCCAGCAGTCCGTATTTCCAGGAGCGTAGGCGAAACTTCCAGTCACGCGTGGGATAAAGCGACTTGTTCAGTTTGGCGGCCAGCTGCAGGCGTTGAAAGAGCGATAGCTCAGGAGTGCTCACCTCTATGCCTCTGCTTCTCAAGCGTCCGAGCAGGGCGTAAGCCGTGATGCTCGTACTCTGTTTGCTAAGCGCGACGTGAAGCTGCTGGAGGGCGCTGCTGAACGCTTCACCCTTCAGCGAACTAATCTCTTTTTCGGCGCGGCGGCGAATTTCGATCTCCGGGTCGTTGAGCGCAACTTCGATGAGTTGCGTAATCTCCGTTTCGTCGTCCGCGAAGACGGCGAGAGCCGTGAGTGCGTTCTTGCGTACCTGTGCATCAGGGGCGCGGAGGAATTCTTCGATAATGGCAAGCGCGTTATTAGGCATGACTTTTGATCCTTTGTGTCCAGTAAGCGATGTCGTCGCGCTCGGCATCAATGGCCAGCGCCAGCATGCTGCGCAGCACGAAACTCAACTGCTCCGGCGAGAGCGTCAGAGTCTCACGAGCCTGATTGACGGCGCGCAATTCCGCCAGATTGAGAAACGCGATGCCGTCTCCACTAATCGCCTTCTCATCGAGCGCCGCCTGAACGTCGGGCGGGTGGCTGTGTTTCTCATACTTTGCCAACCAGACACTCAACACCTCTTTGTCTGAATTGAGCAGAATAGCGCTTCGCAACATAATCTCTGCGCTCCAATCGTTCCACTTGACGGTCTCGCGGTATTTGTGCAGCGTGTTAAATTCCTGACCCTGCAACAAACGGCTGTACGGCCCGCTGATGGCGCTCATTTCGAGTCGCATCATCGAGCGTAAAGCCCAGCGAACGCGGTTATAGATGGAATCGCGGTTGGCTGGGTTTTGAATTGCCGCGAGGATAGAGGCAATCAGGAACTCGTGTGTGATCTCCACAAAGAAGCCGCCGAGTCGTCTTTCCGTGCGGACGATGGTGCGGTTGGCCAGATTGTCGAGCAGACGCGCGCGCCGTCCCGCGTCGCGAAAGGGGACGTTGACGAGTTGACTGCGCTCAACGATGTTTCTAGTGCCGCTGGCTGTGACGAGCGGCTCTAACATGTCGAGAGTTTCAGACCGCTCGTCTTCTTCGAGGTCTTCCAGAAAGTCTTTGAAGAACGAATCGAGAATCCCTTTCGTGCCGCCAAACTTCTCGAAGGTGGCGAGATCAACGCTGGGGATTCCCTGCTCGCCGTCGGCTATGGTCTGCGCCGCATGGGCTAGCTCGCGCCCGCGCTCATGCCAGAGTTTGTCGCAGACGAGTTGCAGATGCGCTGGTTCGACGAAGCGTTCCTCCTTCGTCAACTGCTCGATAATTTTGCTGTAACACTCAGCCGAATAGGTGTAGCCAAAGAGCGTCGCCGGTTGTTGGGTGGCGCTCTCGGCCTGTTTCTTTTCCAACAGGCGCAGGTGATAAGAGTTATCGTCAAGGGTGGCGGCGAAACGACGTATCGGGGCGAGTTGCGCGATGTACTCGTCGCGCATGGAGATGACGTAGCGAATTGGCAACGCTGTGCGCTTGGCGATTACGTCATGCACGGCAAGCTCTTCCTCGTCGGCGATGACGAGAGCGTCCGTTCCATAAAGCCGTTCAAGCTGGTCGAAAAACTCGTATCGCAAACGCCAGTCGGGCAAGCCCGCGTGTTGCTCCGGCCTCAGCGGGCCGGGATCAATAAAGCGCGTGAACATCTCTTCAAACTGGTCGAGCAGGAGGACGAGAGCGAAGCGCGTGCGGCGCGCTCCGTAGGTCGCAATCAGGTGCTCGAAGAAAGATGAGAGTTCCGGGACGGGGATGTTCAATTCGTCGTAGAGTTTTAGATATGCCTTGATGAAGGCCGGATCAGATAAGGTCTTGATGAGTTCGCTGACCTTTGTCTCACAGGTTACAGGAGCGCGACTGCTTGCGCCCTCACCCTCTTCTTGCCAGATGGCGGCAATATGTTCGGCGAAGGCTTCGATTTCGATGCTGGAACGCAGCAAGCGACAGAAGAGCGGCGTGATGAGTCCCTGCGCGGCGACGAAGGCGGCGGTAGACGCGCGTATCTTTACCGTCTCCGCCGAATCAACCGCTCCGGCCAGCAATTGGCGGCGCGCATCGCTTGGCTCAAGCTCGTCGTATCGAGTGAGCAACTCCTCGATACTTAAATCTTCATCGCTTTCCGCAAGATGGCGCACAGCCCGCTCGACGGCGAATCGTTCGGTTTCCGGCGACGGGAGAATGTAGTGCAGCGTCGTCAGGCGGACGGACTCAGTTGGATCGTTCTGCGGGAGAATGCGAAACGCGCTCCATCCGCGCGCTTCAAGATTGGGGATTACACGAGCGTTGAGCAGGGAAGTTTTACCTGCGCCGGATTGCGCGTGCAGCAACGTCAGGCGCGAGGAGAGGATTTTAGCGACAAGCTGAGCGGCCTCGTCGTCGCGTCCGAAGAAAAGCCCGGCGTCTTCGACCTGATAACTCTCCGGCCCTTTGTAAGGCTTAGCCACCACAAGCGCTTCGGCTCTGGTTTGTCCGGGAGCAGTGTCCTTCATGCTGCCAACTCCGTCTGTAAGCTCTCAAGCAGTTTTCGTAGAAATACTTCTCCATCCTCCTCAAGCGTGGCGATTCCAAGCTGAAGCTGTCCGGCACGTTTGATGTTCTCCCACAAGCCCGTCTCCATCCTGCGATAGATGTCATTTGCAAAACGGTCAGGGGGCAGTTGCAAAGCGTAACGCTGCTCGGTAGCAAGCTCGAAAGGCTTGCGCAGCAGTGTGTAATAGGTCAGGCGAAAGTCTGGATCGAGAAAGCCGTAGCCGAAGAAGAGGACAGGTGTGTTGGCGATAATTTCGCTGATCTGCGCGGGGATGCAGTTGCGGCGCAGGATGCGGCGGGCGACTTGAAAGTAATGGTCTGTTGAGATAGCGCAACTATCGGGCACGTCCTGCGAGCCTAAGAATTTGTAAAGAATCGGCTCTGGCATGCCTTGCAGCGAAAGCGTGTGCAGGACATTAATGGTTTCGGTGGGGACTTCGTCTGAGCCTTGCTCGATGTATCGCTGCCCGTAGGTTGCGATGATGTCGTCCAACTCGTCGAACTGATTGAGCCGCACTTTCACGGGCGCAGAATGTACGCCCGGCACGGACGGCAGTTGGATAGTGTTGGCATCAAGCCGCTGCACATCGCGGTATTCGTTGATCTCAATGCGGCGCTGAGACCTGTGTTGCACGATACGTGTAAAAGAGATTCCGGCGCGCAGGAGCGCACGCTCCATCATCACATCCAAACTGGTCGTAACGATCAACTGCGGCGTCCGGCGTCGCATCCGGCGCGTCGGGCGCGTGGCCGCCAGTTGGTTGAGCAGCCGTGCCAGATTCTCGTGCAGCGGCGGGACAGTCCTGGACTGACGCATAATCAAGTCGCAAACTTTATCTTCAAGATTGCGGTCGCCGACACGCATGGCGTAGTACATGCCCGCGATGTCAACGGGCGGCAGCAGTTTGTCATGCTGGTGGTCAATGAGTTGAAGTTCGAGCAGCAACATGCGGGCGATGTCGCAAGCGCGCGGCGGCAGATCGGCGATGCCGTTGGAAGCGCCTGAGCCGATGAAGTAAGTGAGATTGCCGGAGAGCAATGTTTGGTTGAGATTGCGAATGGCATCGTCAACCTGATTAGTTCCTCCGGGGGGGAAGAAAGGAGGCGGGGGCGGAGGCTTCTCTTCAGGGTTCTTGCCGGTGACGCCCCAGAGCAGCCGCTTGAGCGCCTTTTCGTCGCCCACACCCGCTCGAAAATCAACCCACGTATGTCTACGCAGAAAAAGCGGCATCTGTTTTTCCACGTCTTCGGGGACGCCCGGCAGCAGCGCCGGGATGACAGGCCGTTGATTCTGCACCTGAAGTTCCAGCGCGACACGCATTTCCGGCGTCTCCCATTTGCCGAAACTGCCCGGCCCAATGAAGACCACTATTGCCAGGCTCTTTTCAAGACCCTGCTCCAACCCTTCCTGCCAGGGCATGCCGGGCTGCAACTCCCATTCGTCAAACCAGACGGGGATTCCTTTCTGCTTAAGCTTCTCCGCAATGAGCCTGACGACGGGTTTGTCCTCGCCGTTGTGGCTGAGAAACACTTTGAGAATATCTTCCATGATTCAATCCTGAAGAGGGTTGGTGAGTAGCGCGGTATTTTCTGGACGGTCAAGGCCGCGAACGGGCGGTTTCGCTGCTCTTCTTTAGCCTTGAGAAAACAGGCGGAGTGCCGCAACTGCGTCCCATAGCAAAACTGAGTATCGAGCGCACAGTAATGTACCGCTAGTTCGTTTGTCAAGATTTTTGAGCTGAAGAATCGTGGCGCGGAAAGGCTAAAGCTCAGACTTAGCCTCTCTTAGCACCCTTTCGCTGATTTGTCTTGCCATCTCGTCGGCGCTCTTTTCGGGCACGACCTGCACGCGCCACGCCGCGAGCGCATAAAGCGGAAGGCGTTCATCGAAAAGCCGCCGGGCACGTTCTTCGGTAACTGCCAGCGGCCTTAACGCGGCGTCGTGTAAGATTCTCAGCCAGCACATCGCGAAAGGCGCGTCGAGCCAGATTGTCAACGCGTTATGCTCTTTAATAAGAGCACGATTATCAGAGAGCATCCATGTGCCGCCACCAAGCGCGATGACGCGTGCGTCGCTGTTATCCAGAGCCGCGCGCAACGCCCGACTTTCAATCTCACGAAACGGCGGCTCGCCGTCTTCGTCAATTATCACTTGCGGTGTGCGCCCTTCGCGCTCCTTTATCAATTGGTCTAAGTCAATCATCGAGCACGCGAGTCTGCGGGCGAGCGCGGCGGCTACGGTCGTTTTGCCCGCGCCCATGAAGCCCGTGATGACGATTGGTTGTGCGCGCTCGCTCATCTCTCAACTACCGATTCCAGCAACTCGAAGAACTTCGGGAAAGAGACCCCGACACATTCTTCAGCGCCGACGATCTCGGATTCGCCTTCAGCGATGAGCGCGGCGATTGCGAAGGCCATTGCGATACGGTGGTCTTTGTGCGCGTCAAGCCTTGCGCCACGTAATTGCGCGCGCTCACGAATTCTTAAACCGTCATCATATTCTTCAACCTCAGCACCCATCGCGCGTAAGTTCTCGATCGTCGCGCGCAGGCGGTCGGATTCCTTCACGCGCAACTCCGCCGCATCGCGAATCTCGAAGCCGCCCAGCACCTGCGAGCCTAGAACTGCCAGCACGGGCAGTTCGTCAATCAACTGCGGGATGAGCGCCCCGCGCAGCACGTTTGACTCTCCCGGCTCGAAGGGAGCAAGGCCGGGGCCGCCCGTGATGCTCAAGTTCCCGAACGGCTCGTCGAAATCCTCCATCGCCCCACGCCATTCATCATCGCTGCGCTCAAGGGAGTCAACATGCACGTCAACGCCCAGAGGTCTCAGCACGGAAAGCAAGCGTGTGCGCGTCGGGTTGAGTCCGACCTGATTGATTTCCAACTTCGAGCCGGGCAGCAACGCGGCGGCAGCGATGAAGAATGCTGCCGAAGAGAGATCGCCCGGAACAACACCGTCGCGAGCTTTGAAGGGCGCGCGGCCTTCAATCGAGATAGCTTCTCTGGGCGGCAGTCCGTTACCATGAACCGCGCGGCTTTCGATTGAAACACCCAGCCAGCGCAGCAAGCACTCTGTGTGGTCGCGCGTCGCGCCCTGCTTCCCGGTCACTTCCGTCAGACCATCCGCGTTAAGACCTGCGAACAAGATAGCGGATTTGACCTGCGCGCTCTCCACAGGCATCTCGTAATTGATGCCCTTGAGGCGTGTGTTGCCGTTGATACGCAAGGGAGCGCGCCCATCTTCAGACAGGATTTGCGCTCCCATCATCTCCAGCGGCTCGATGATTCTCTTCATCGGGCGCGCACGCAAGGAATCGTCGCCAGTCAACGTCGAAACAAAATCCTGTCCGGCCAGCACGCCTGCGAGCATCCGCATCGTTGAGCCGCTGTTGCCGCAGTCAAGCGGATCAATGGGTGCGCGCAATCCCTGAAGCCCGACGCCTTCGATACGGACGCTTTTATCGTCACGCTCAACGTGGACGCCGAGTTGACGAAGACACGAAAGTGTTCGGGCGCAATCTTCGCTCGTCGAAAAGTTCTCGATTCGCGCCCGCCCGTGCGCCAGCGCCGAAACAATTGCGACGCGGTGCGAGATGGACTTGTCGCCGGGCAAACGCAACTGGCCCTTCAATCTTCGTGCTGGCCGGATTCTCATGCGGAAAGTATAGCAAAGTGGTCAGTGGTCGGTGGTCGGTGGTCAGTTAAAAACAAGCAACGAAACTGCTTTTGTTCTAACTGACTACTGACCACTGACCGCTGACCATTGCTTTCCCTGCTTCTTGACATGCGCGCTCCGGGCGTGTTACACCGTCAGTCTTCCGGTTAGTTTTTCGAATCCTGTATCAGCAGCCGTATCCGGGCGGCTTTAGGAAAGGCTACGCCTGATTTTGACCGAGGAGCTGAGTGAACTCATCTTGCCGAGCAGCATAGAGGCCATCCAGAATGCTGCCTCAGCCGCCGCCGAGTTCGTGATGCGTTCGGGGTTGGGCGAGGACGCCGCCTACGCGGTTGATATGGCTGTGCGCGAGGCTGTGACCAACGCCGTGCTGCACGGCAATCGTCAGGATGAGGGGAAAAAGGTCGAGGTCAGTTTCAAGAGTTTACCTGACGCGATTGAGATTACGGTGCGCGACGAGGGAGCGGGGTTTAATACCGGAAGCGTTCCTGACCCAACCGACCCGCAGAACCTTTTGAAAACCAGCGGGCGTGGCATTCTATTCATGCGTAATTTCATGGATGAGGTTGAATGGTCGCGTCACGCGGAAGGCGGCACAGTTGTCAGGATGACGAAGAAGAGATGATTCAGGAAATTTTTGATTTGCGATTTTTGATTTGCGATTGGAAGAGGATAAGAAATTTTAAGTCTGAAAATTGAAAGCGCTGCTTTCATCCTTGTTCAATCAAAAATCAAAAATCTAAAATCGCAAATCTTTAACAGGGAGATTCTGCAATGGCTGAACTTAGTATCAAAGAGCGTCAGGCCGGAGATATCACCATCCTCGATATGGACGGTAAAATAACCATCGGTGAAGGCTCGGTGGCGCTGCGCACCGCCATCCGGCGCTTGCTGGAAGAAGGCAAGAAGAAGATTCTCTTGAATCTGAAAGGCGTCGGTTACATAGATTCGAGCGGCATCGGCGAGCTTGTTTCGAGCTTTACGGCTATCACCAAAGAACCGGGCGGCGAACTCAAGCTCCTCAATCTGACGCAGAAACTACAGGACCTCTTAGGTATCACCAAGCTCCTGACCGTCTTCGATTGCTTCACCAATGAATCAGACGCGCTTAGCGACTTCAAAAGCGGTGACGCGAAGAGCGCTGATGCGAACAGTGGTGACGAGAAAGCACAGTAATAAGTGATGGGTGACAGGTGATAGGTGATAGGAAAGAGAAAGAAGTTTTTCTCTTATCACCTATCACCCAGCACCTATCACTGCTCCAAGATGTTTCGCTCTACCGTTCGCCGTCTGCTCGCGATTGATGATCCGCCGGAGCGGACGGCGCTTGCCTTTTCTATCGGCGTCTTCATCGCCTTCTCGCCCTTTCTCGGACTGCACACAATCGCGGCGACCGCGCTTGCCTTCGCGTTCCGTTTCAACAAGATTGCCATCTATGCTGGAACGTTCGTCAACAATCCGTTCCTGACGCTCGTACCAATTATTCTGGCCTCTTACGCTACGGGTGCGCTCATCCTGGGCAGGCCGCTCGGCTTGCCGCCGGAAAGCATGGAACTCTTGCGCAGCCCGCACCTTTTGACGGGCGAGTGGTGGAGCAAACTCTTTCAGAGCGGCGGCAACGTGCTTCTGCCCTTCTTCATCGGAGGAATGGTGCTCTCCGTCGTTTGTTCGAGCATCGCTTATCCATTAACATTAAGATTCCTGAGAGCCAGGAAAAAGCGGAATTCAGGAGTCAGCCAAAAGCAGGAGACAGAAATCAGAAGTCAGGAGCCAGAACAATAAGGCGGAGACCGCTATCACAGATCTTCTTTTCTTCTGTCTCTTAGTCTCCTCTCTTCTGACTCCTGCTTTTCAATTGCTTTATGAAAAAACTTTATCCAGTATTTATCGCACTGCTGCTTTTCAGCCAGATAGTTGACGCGCAGAACACACCGTCGCCGTCTCCAACTCCTGCTCCGCAACGTCCGGCCACACAAACCGCGCAGCAGCAGCAGGCGCAGCCGCCCAGACAGATCAGCGTAGACTTGTTGGAGTATGGCGCGCAGATCAAGCCGGAGCCGCGTCTGGTGGTGGTGATGGCGGCCCTAGACGCTGCCGGATTCGACCCGACGCCTAACGGTGAAGAGCCGTCTGTTTTTCGCGCTCAACTGAGACGTGAGCTGGCGAATTTAGACCCGGATTTACGAGAACGCTTAAAGAATTTCTATCAGCGCAACAAATTGCCCGCCGTGAATGGGCGCGAGCCGACGGCAGCCGAGCAGGCCGCGCGCTACGTCACGCTGGCGTATGCGCTTGGGACTGCGCCGGGTTTTGAAGAGCCGACGCGCGCGCTCGATCTTCCGGCAGGTTTGCTGGAGGTGCTGGATTTCGCGCCGCTCGTGCGCGAGTTCTACCGCAAGTCCGGCATTGACGAGCGCCTGCCCTCCTTTCTCAGGGCGTACCAACTGGAAGGCGACCGCCTGCGGCGCTCGACCGCCGCCGCAATTTACGGCATCGTTTCCTATCTGCACACACGGCCAATCACGACGACGATAGAGCGAATTCCCGTCAAAGCTCCTGGAACGGGAGACAAGCCGAAAAAGGGTGCACCCGTAAGGTATGAGACGCGCGAGCACGAGCGGCGCTTCACACTCGTGCCTGATTTGCTGGCTGCGCCGGGCACGGTCAACTTCCGCGTTATCGCAGACGACTATTACGTGATCGTGCCATCCTGCGAAGAGACGAAGCGCTATTGTTACGGGCGCGACAACAATCCGGCTTCGCCCGAAGTGCGCCGCGCTTACATTAAATACCTGGTTGATCCATTGGTCATGCGCTTCAACCGAGACATCAGTGCGCGCAAAGATCAGCTCAAGCAATTACTCGACGCACGCACAGCAGCCGGGGCAAACATCTCGCCGGATGTCTTTCTGATGGTCGGTCGCTCACTCGTGACAGCCATTGACGTGCGCCTTGACGAAGTCGCACGGCTCGATGCGCTCTCGCGTGAAGCGAGCGACAAGCTGACCAAAACCACCGATGCTGCCAGACGCGCGGAGATAATCAAGGAATTGGAGGCGGCGCGTGCGAGCCTGGCGGACGAAGCGATTGCCCAGTTAGCGGAAAGTTATGAAAGTGGGGCGACGCTCTCTTTCTACTTCGCAGAGCAGTTGCGCGGGGTGGAATCTTCGGGATTCGACCTCACCAATTCACTCGCGGACATGATCGCGTCGTTCGACCCGGCGCGCGAGACGCGCCGTCTTGAAGAGGCAGACGCCGCACGCAAGCGAGCCGTCATTGCACGCAAGGCGCGAGCGGCTGAAGGGGCTAACATGACGGCAGCCAGCTCGCTGCCGAATGCCGCTCTCGTTAAAAAGCTGCTCGAAGTGGATGGTCTCTTGCAGTTGAAAAATTACACGGCGGCTGAAGAAAGGCTGCTCGCACTGCTCCGCGAGTTTCCGGGCGAGTCGCGCGTCTTCTTTGCGCTCGGAGAGACGGCGAATCTTTCGGCGCGCGATGCGACCGACGAAGATGTGCAGAGCCAGAGGCTCAACAAAGCATTGGTGAACTACCGCAACGCCGTCCGCGAAGCACCGGCTGATGCGGAGCGCTGCATGCTCGTGCGCGCACACGAAGCGATGGGACGAATCCTTGAGTTTCTGGATAAGCCGGATGAAGCCATGAAGGAATTCGACGCCGCCATCGGGATCAACGAGACGACGTGCGGGTCGTACAGGGATGCGGTTGAAGCGAAGAAAAGGCTCTCGCAGTCGAAATGAAGAGAGAAGGAATCTACGGCGTTGATGCTTTAATCAGGTAAGAGCCGCACTCTATACTCTATTTTCCGAACCCTGAAAGGGTTCAATATAATAGCCGGAGGCAAGCGAACGAAGGTTTGCATCGCCCCCGGCTATTTTATATATCCCCTTCGGGGATACGCTAACGATTACCGAAACCGACCAGCTTTAATCAAAATACGGACAGGGAACAGGAAGCAATGATTTAACGCTTGGGAGATTCATCAAGCGTGGCAGATTCGTCATGCTTGGCAGACTCATCATGCGCGGCAGAACTGTTCCATCCAGCTTCGGCATGACGAACGATTCGACTCTCGGTAAGGCTTGAAGCGTGCGGATATCCGGCATGTCCATCAGGTAAACCGGAGGGATAATTCGCATGGCGCTTGGCGTCGGTGTAATGTCAGACATTCTGAATGTCTGGTTCGGCCTGCGCTCAGGCGTCACTTTAATCGTGCGCTGCGATTTGTCGCGGATAATCGTCAGCGTGACCTCGCCTTCTTCCTTTCGATTAACGGCGCGAATGAAATCATCAGAGTCCTCAACCTTCTCGCCGTTCACTTCCGTAATCACATCGCCCGCTCTCAGACCAACCCTGGAAGCCGGGCTGTTTTCGCTGATAGAAGTGATGAGCAGCCCGTGCCCGCCTGAGACGCCGAAAAAGTCTGCGAGTTGTGCGGTCAACGCAGTCGTGCTAATGCCGACGCGGCGATTGTTACCGAGTGCTAAGGCGTAGGCTTCAGGCCCACTGCCCCAAGCCCGCGGCGCGTTCGGCGGATTCGGTGGATTCATGCGGTAGAAGCCATTCCAATCGGGCGTGGCCGCTCTGAGGACGCGCGAGGAGTCTGCGCGCTGGCCGAGCGTGACGTTCAACTGCTGCTCGGAATTGTTGCGGCTGATGGTCAATCGCACGGTCTGCTCCGGCGCAGCCTCGCCGATTAGTCGAAGCAGTTTACGGCTGCTCGTCACCGGCTCACCGTCAAACTGTAAGATGACATCGCCCTTCTTCAGCCCCGCTCGCTCGGCGGGGCTATTCTGCGAGACGCTGTTAATGCCGACGCCGCGCGGCTCGCTCAACCCATACTCCTTCATGTTCTCCTTATCTATATTTTCCGGCGAGACGCCCAGATAGCTGCCGCCATCGGAGAACGAAAAAGCAAACGGCTCATCCGGCGGGACGGGAACGGTTATGGATGACGATGACGAAGGGGGCGAAGGCGTGCGCGGCGTCCTCTGCGCCAGCGCGGGCGCGCTCGCAAACAGCCCGATTGCCAGAAGCATCAACAGATTTCTTATTCTCATGGATGGAAAGCCTCCAGATAGGAATTTTTCAGTTTCACGCTGTAGATGATTCGAAGTTCCAAAAAGTGGTCAGTGGTCAGTGGTCGGTGGTCAGTGAACAGCCAAAACAGTTCGTCACTTGTTTTTAACTGACCACCGACCACTGACCACTATGTTCTGCGGTAAACTTCGCGTCCGTCGCCCAGTTCGAGGGCGAGCTTGCCTTCGGAATGCGCGAGGTCCAGGTGGGCGACCGTTTCAGAGACAGCGAGGAAGCGGTGAACGTCGTCGGCTCCCGGAAAAAGCTCGCGCGCAACGTCCCACGCGGTCGCTCCCCCTTTCGGCACTAGCCGGAGAACTTCCGCTTGCCGTTCATTGACGGCGCGCAGGTAACGATGGAAAAGCTCCTCAAAGTCCGTGACGGAATCGCCGTGCCCGCCATGCACGAGCGTCGGGGAAAGACTGCGTATTCGCGCGAGGCTCACCAGATATTCCGCGAGCGAGCGAAAGCGCTTTGACTGATCGACGGGGTCGGGCGAGAGAACCGGATTCGGCGTGATGCGCTTCAAAACACAGTCGCCCGCAATCAACGTCCGGTCGGCTTCGCGCAGGAACGAGCATGAGCCGGGCGTGTGGCCGGGCGTGTGGATGACACGTAAACTCCCGGTCGCAAACTCCAACTCCATCTCGTCCTTCAATTCATTATATTGATCGTCGTCAAGCGCATCGGCATAGGCGCGCACGCCTTCGTACATCCGCCGCATCTGTTCTATCTCTTCGGCAGGCACGCCCGCGCGCACGAGTAGCTCTCGATGCTCGTCATACTCAAGCCGACCCTTGCGATGTCCCGTCTCCCATCCATGCACGAGTATCTCCGCATCCTTCGCTTCATCACGAAGCGAACGAGCCAGCCCGCAGTGATCTTCATGCGCGTGCGTCAACACGATGCGACGAATGTCCGAGACGCGAAACCGCGCACGGCGCAAGCCCTCACGCAGAGCCTCAGCCGCCTCTTTCGTCTTCGGCCCGGTATCAATCAGCGTCAACGGGTCTTCAGCAATGAGGTAACAATTAACCGGCCCGACGTAGAACGGGGTGGGAACGGAGATAGAGATGATACGCATAAAAAGTGGTCAGTGGTCAGTGGTCGGTGGTCGGTGAACAGCCAAAACAGCGAGTCGCTTGTTTTTAACTGCCCACCGACCACTGATCACTGACCACTTCTTTAGTAGGTGTACTTGTTCGCCTTAATCAACACGTCCGCGATTCGTTGGCGCGCACTGATGGTGTTCATCGGCGTGAGTTTGGTGAAGCGGCGCAGCGCCGCAAGGAGTGTGCGTAGCTCGTCGCCCTCGCTCATGCCCGCAAGCGTGTTCTTGGCATGCGCTTCGATGCGTTCGACGGCATCGTTGCAGAAGACGCGCGTCATGTCTATGTAGCGCGCCGCCGCTTCTTCGCCTTGCGCGGCTGAGAGTTTCTGCGCGCGCAGGATGGCAGACTCCATCGCGAATGCATCGGTGATGATGTCGGCGATGCCCATCAGGATTTCCTGCTGCTCGGCAAGTGCCATCATGTACTTCTGCGCCGCCGTTCCCAGCGCCATCAGCGCAACCTTCTTGGCGTTCTGCGCCAGCTTCATCTCAGCCGCGAGTACCGTTTCGTCTTCGTCAAAGCTCGGCATCGAAGGCGAGAGAATTTCGTTCATCAAGCCTTGCGCCGCAGGCAGGAGCGCGAGTTGGCCTGTCATCGCGCGTTTCATCAACATGCCCGGAATGAGCATCCGGTTGATTTCGTTCGTGCCCTCGAAGATGCGATTGATGCGCGAGTCGCGGTAGGCACGCTCCGCCGGGTAATCTGCGGAATAGCCGTAGCCGCCGTAAATCTGCACCATCTCGTCGGCCACAAAGTCGCAGTATTCCGAGAGCGCGACCTTGATGATCGAACACTCCGCCGCGTATTCCTCAATCGCGCGGAGCTTCGCGTCCGGGTCTTTGTTGTCGCCGATGGCCGATTCAATCAGGCCGACCGTGCGATAGGTCATCGCTTCGCCCACCCAGGTGCGAATCGCCATCTCGGCCAGCTTGGCCTTGATCGCGCCGAAACTGGAGATGGACTTTCCGAACTGGTGACGCTCGTTGGCGTAGCGGACGGATTCGTGAATCATCAGCTTCATTCCGCCGACGCACGATGCGCCGAGCTTGAAGCGACCGATGTTGAGAATGTTGAAGGCGATCTTCGCGCCCTTGCCGACTTCGCCGAGTAGATTCTCGACAGGGACTTTGACATCCTGAAGGATGAGCGCGCGTGTGGATGAACCCTTGATGCCCATCTTGTGCTCTTCCGCGCCGGTCTTCACGCCCTCGCCGTTTTCGACGACGAAGCCGCTGAACTTGTCGCCGTCAACTTTCGCAAAGACGACGAAGAGGTCTGAGAACCCGGCGTTGCTGATCCACATCTTCTCGCCATTGAGGATGTAGTGCTTGCCGTCTTCGCTCAGCTTCGCCGTCGCTTTCGCCGCGAGCGCATCTGAGCCTGACCCCGCTTCCGTCAGCGCGTAGGCCGGAACAAGCTCGCCCGAGACGATCTTCGGCAGATACTTTTTCTTCGTCTCTTCGCTGCCGAAGTAAACTATGGGGAGCGTGCCGATGCCGGTCTGTGCGCCGAAGGTGACGGCGAAAGATGCCGCGCGCCCGAAATTCTCCGCGACTACCACGCCGCTCGTCTGATCGAGGCCCAACCCGCCATACTCTTCAGGGATGACCGCGCCGACCAGGCCAAGCTCGGCGGACTTCTTAATCAATTCGCGTGCGAGCGTCCAATCATGCTTCTCCAGTTCAGGGATGCGCGGGCGCACCTCATTATCAATAAACTCGCGCGTCGTCTCGCCGATCATCCGATGCTCTTCCGTAATATCCTCCGGCGTGAAAACCTCTTCGGGGCTGCGTTCCTCGATTAAGAAACTCCCGCCTTTGATGATCTGTTTTTCTTCGGCTACTGCTGACATAAAAGTTGTCCTTTCGTCTAAAGACTACCACTCAGAAAAAATCAAGACGCTTAGTTCACCTTCTTGATGCTACTCAACAGTTGCTTGTATTCGCTCTCATGTTTGGTGAACTGCGCGGGGGCGGCGAACGAGACTACGAACACGGGCTTCTTGGCCTGTAGAATGTCTACTTCCCAGACAATCTGCTCGTTATCAACTTCGCCAGTGCCCGAAGCCGTATAAGCTTTCATCCCGTTATGCATGGTCTCTTGACCGGGCGAAGTGAGCTTTGAGTTCTTGATGACACTGTCCAACTGCTTGCTTAAGTCGTCAACTGCCTGATTGAAATCATCACCCTTTGGAACCCAGAAGACTACAGAGAGAGTATCGTCCGATGTCATGACGGTCAGGGCGTCTTCCTCCTTCTTGGACTTCCAGTTAGCGGGCGCAGTGAATTGAATACCGCCTTCCTGGTGCGTAAAGACCTCTCCCCCATTTGAAGAAGAACTAGCGCTGTCGTTGGCTGTGGTTGGAGTCGTCGTCGTCGCCGGTGTGGAAGAGCTGGATGTTTTGGCGTTGGCGTTGACAGTGTTCGATGAGTTGGTATTAGTATCAGACTTAGAGCATCCGACGAAGAACACGAGGCCAAGTCCGAGCGCGAAAGTCAGTTTCAAGGTTTTCAAATGAATCTCCTTCAAAATATGCAGGGGGTTAAGGTCAAGCAACGAGCGCTCTCCAGAACGAGAGCGCTCGCTGCGCTTCAAGGTTTCAAATCAAATCAAATTCTCTCAAAAATTCCGGCTGCGCCCATGCCGCCACCGACGCACATCGTCACCATCCCGTAACGACCATTGCGACGCTCAAGCTCACGCAGGATGGTTGCCGTCAACTTCGCGCCCGTGCAGCCCAGAGGATGTCCGAGAGCAATCGCGCCGCCGTTGACGTTGACCTTCGCCTGATCGAGTCCAAGCTCTTTGATGACGGCGAGAGACTGTGCGGCGAAGGCTTCGTTTAATTCGATGACATCAATCTGGTCAAGGGAAAGTCCGGCAATCTTCAAGGCTTTCGGGATGGCGAAAACAGGGCCGATGCCCATCTCTTCGGGAGGGCATCCGGCGGTCGCGTAAGCAACGAAGCGTGCCATCGGTTTCAGTCCCAACTCTTTCGCCCGCGCATCCGACATCACGACGGCTGCTGCTGCCCCGTCTGACATCTGCGAAGCGTTGCCCGCCGTGATCGTTCCCTTGATGTGAAACGCGGGCTTCAATTTCGCCAAGCCCTCTATCGAAGAATCACGACGCACGCCTTCATCTTTATCAAACGTCACTTCGCGCTTCTGCTTACGTCCCTTTTCATCCAACTCTTCAAACGTGACGGTGAGCGGCACGGTCTCGTCCTTAAACTTCTCTTCATCCAGCGCTCGTTGTGCGCGCTGGTGAGACTGAAGCGCGAAAGCATCCTGCTGCTCGCGCGAGATTTCATACTTGCGCGCCACGTTCTCGGTCGCCAGTCCCATGTTCAAATAGAAATCCGGGTAGTGTTCGACCAAGTATGGGTTGGGACGAATGATGTGCCCGCCCATCGGAATCATGGACATCGTCTCAAGTCCGCCCGCGACGATTACTTCCGCGCCGCCTGTTCGGATTTTGTCGGCGGCAATCGCGATTGATTGCAGCCCCGAAGAGCAGAAACGATTGATCGTCATCGCAGAGGTTTCGACCGGGAGTCCTGCGCGAATCGCCGCCGCGCGCGCGGTGTTCATTCCCTGTTCGGCTTCGGGCATCGCGCAGCCCATAATCACGTCTTCAATCTCCGCAAGCTCCAACCCTTCGACACGCGCGATTGATTCCTTGATGACAGCCGCGCCCATCTCGTCAGGTCGCGTATCTCTCAAAGTTCCCTTCGGCGCTTTGCCGACAGCCGTTCGCACAGCGGATACGATTACTGCATCTCTCATAGTTAATTCCTCAGCGGCTTGCCGCTCTTTAGCATGTGCCCGATACGTTCCTGCGTCTTGCGCTCGCCGCATAAACTCAGGAAAGCTTCGCGCTCTAAGTCCAAAAGATATTGCTCGCTGACACGCGTTGGATGATTCAGATCGCCGCCCGTCAGGATGCGCGCGAGTTTTTCTCCAATCAACGCATCGTAGTCAGAGATGAAACCGCCACGCTTCATTTGATGTATGCCGAGCTTAAGCGTCGCAAGCGCCGGAAGACCGAGCGCGAGAACGTCCGTGCGCTGCTGCGGCTCAATGTAGCCAGTCGCAGCCAACGAGAGAACTTCCTGCTTGGCGTCCGCAATCAGACGGTCGCTATTCATCGAAATTGAATCGTCCGCGCCGAGAAACCCGAAGGACCGCGCCTCTTCCGCAGACGTTGCGACCTTCGCCATCGCGATGGTTTCAAACGCGCGCTTGACGAACGGAAACGGGTCGGCATCAGATGCCCCCTTCGGAATTGCGTCGAGCGCACGCACGAGCATCTCTTTCGTCCCGCCGCCCGCCGGAATCAATCCGACGCCGACTTCGACCAGACCGATGTACGTCTCAGCCGCCGCCCTCACGCGGTCGCCGTGCAAAGCCATCTCGCAGCCGCCGCCGAACGTCATCTGAAACGGCGCGACGACCACAGGCTTCGCAGAATAACGAAGGCTCATCGTGGCGTTCTGGAAAGCGCGAATGATCATGTCAATCTCTTCCCAGTTCTCCTCCTGCGCTTCCAGCAGAAGCAGCATCAGGTTCGCGCCCACCGAAAAGTTCACGCCCTGATTGCCGACGACCATCCCGACGAAATTCTTTTCAACTTCCACCAAAGACTGTTTGAGCATCTGAAGCGTGTCACCGCCGATGGCGTTCATCTTCGAATGAAACTCAAGACACGCGACCCCATCGCCGATGTCTATCAGAGACGCGCCCGCGTTCTTCTTAATGACACCCGTTCGCTCTTTGACAGACTTTAAGATGATGACGCCCGGCTGCTCGTTCACGGGCACGTACTTGCCAGTAGCAAAGTCGAAATAAGACTTCTGCCCGTTCTCGTCCTTGTAGAAAGAGGTTGCGCCAGCATCCAACATCTTCTGCACGTTGGAAGGAACGCTCAGCCCGTCTTCCTTCATCCGTGCGACAGACTTTTCGACTCCGATAGCATCCCACGTTTCAAAGACGCCAAGCTCCCAGTTAAAGCCCCACTTCATCGCGCGATCAATTTCCACCACCGTGTCCGCAATCTCAGGGATGCGATTCGCCGCATAGCGAAACGTGCGCGACATCGTTTTCCAGAGAAACGCGCCAACGCGATCCTTGCTCCAAACCAGAGCCTTAATTCTTCCCGGCGTCTCTTCAATGTTCTTCGCCATGTCGAGCGCGGGCAGTTTCAGTTTCTGCGCCGGTTGATATTCGAGCGAAGCGTGATTGAGCGTCCAGATTTCCTGCTTCTCGCCTTCACCCTTCTGCCGCTTGTAGAAGCCGCCTTTCGTCTTGTTGCCAAGAATCCCGCGACCAATCATCTGCGATAAAAATTCAGGCGCGACGAAAACTTCGCGCTCGTCGTCTTCCGGCAATGCCTCGTAAAGATTCTTGACGACGTGGCCGAAGACATCCAGGCCGACAAGATCAAACGTGCGGAAGGTCGCAGACTTCGGACGCCCCACCGCCTGCCCAGTCATCTTGTCCACTTCCTCAATCGAATAGCCTTCCTCCAACATCGTCTTGATGGTCTGCATTGCGCCATACGTGCCGATGCGGTTGGCTATAAAATTCGGACGGTCTTTGGCAGGCACGACGCCTTTGCCGAGACGCTGGTCAAGGAATCCCGCAATCGCGCAAGAGACTTCCGGCTTCGTCCACTGGGTGGGAATGATTTCGACCAGATGCAGATAGCGCGGCGGATTGAAAAAGTGTATGCCGAGAAAGTGCGCGCGGAAATCTTCCGAGCGACCATCGGCTAGTTGCCCGATGGGGATGCCGCTCGTGTTCGAGGCGACGACCGAGCCGGGACGGCGCGATTGCTCAACGCGCTCGTAAAGACTCCGCTTGATGTCCAGATTCTCGACGACCGCTTCGATGATGAGATCGCAATCTTTTAACTTCGCCAGATCGTCATCGAAGTTTCCGATCTGCACAAGCGAAGCTTGCTCGGGCGTGAAGAACGCGGCGGGCTTGGCCTTTTTCGCCGCTTCCAATCCTGCACGCGCGATCCGGTTGCGGACTTCTTTCGATTCGAGTGTTAGCCCTTTGGCTTGTTCTTCAGGCGTCAACTCGCGGGGAACAATGTCGAGCAGGATGACGGGGATGTGCGCGTTCGCCAGATGCGCGGCGATCTGCGCGCCCATCGTGCCCGCGCCCAGGATAGCCGCTTTTTCAATCCGAAGCATTTGGAAGAATACCTTTCCGAAGTTTAGGGTCTCAGCGAGGAACGCCTATCATACTGAATGAGCATTCATTCAGCAAGGTTGGAAGAGCGTCTTTTGCAGCATGCCTCGGTGGAAATTAGAAACCGTACTTGAGGGCGAATTGTATCATGCGCGCAGGGCTAATGGTGTCTACTGATGAGCCGAAGCCGGTCGCGCCGATTGTGCCGATGGGGAGGCCGAAGTTTGCGCGGTTGAGGAGGTTGAAGACCTCTGTGCGGAAGATGAGCACCTGATCTTCCGTGAACCTGAACTTCTTGCTGAACGCGAGGTCCAGGTTGATGAAGCTATCGCCGCGCGCGGTGTTGCGCCCCGTCGCTCCGTTGAGGAAGAAGTATTGCGGTCCGGCAGGAGTATTGACGGTAATTCGGTTGAGGTAGTCGGTGAATTGTCGCCCCTGTGCCAGACGGATGCGCTCGCGCCCGTGCCCGTCGAAGAAGGTGAGACCGTCAGTGGTTGCAGGCCGGTCTGAGAGATTGCCGTCGAGGTTGGCGTCGAAGGGGAGAGTGAGCGTGAAGGGTTGCCCCGTGTTGGCTTGGAAGATGGAGGCAAATTGCCAGTCAGCAAGTAAAAATCCGACGAAGCTCTTTGAACTGCGCCCGAAGGGCATGTCCCAGACGAGCGATGCTGCGAAGCGGTGGCGAGCGTCGAAGCTGGCCGAGGCGCGCTCGGCTCTCAGGTTGAAAGAGTCCTGCGCGACGATGGGCGCTCCGGCGATGGGGAAAAGATCGGAAACGTCGTCAATGGCGTGCGACCATGTGTAGGCGGCTGTGAACTGGAAGCCGCGACTGTAACGCTTGCGCGCTTCGACTTGCAGCGCGTGGTAATTGGAGGCGGCGGAGTTCTCGAAAATCCGGTAAGCGCCGAGCGCAGACTTCGGACGTGAAGAGAAGCTAAAGGCCGCAGGCCCGCAGATGAAAGGGAGGGTAGAGTTTGGCGGCTCTAACGGTGATTGCGGGGGGCACATGAAAGAAGCATTGCCAAGATCGTCTGAAACAAAATTCACCCCGCTCCGCACACGGTTGCTGACGATGATGGGAAACCCCATCGGGTCTGGAGTCGAGTCGACACCCGGCAGCATGATGGGAACGAGCGGGATGATAGGCGTCACATTAGGCCCGAGGTTCGGCGTCGTCAGGCGCGTCAGCTTCGTTCCCTTCGTGCCGACGTAAGCCACAGAGAAATAGTAATCATCACGAAGTTCACGCTCGAAGGTGAGATGCCATTGCTGAGCGTAGGGTGTCCGCAGTCTCTTCTGCGGCAGCGTGTAGGCCAGTCCGCCGTTGGAGTTCTGGAGGAAGAGTTGGCCGACGAGGGCGACGAAGTCTTCGGGCGCGCCGCCGAACTGGTTGCACGTCCCGAACTGATTGCATGACCCCGGACGAATCAGCCTGACGGGCGCGACCGGATTGTTGTTGGCGTCACGGTTGAGCACGAGGAACGCGGGGTTGTTGAGGCTGAAGACGCTGAAATTGAGAAAGGATGGATCAACGTTAATCGGGATTTCGTTGGCGAAGACGTTGCGCGATTGGCTGATAACCGAGCCGAGAATCGTGTCGAAGTAGACGCCGTAGCCGCCGCGCAAAGCCATCGTGCCTTCGGGATTGAGTCCCCATGCGAAGCCGAGGCGAGGCCCAAGGTTGTTGCCGTCAGGCTCGTAGATTCTATCGCGCCCGTCCAGAATTCTGCTGTAGGCATCAAGCGCGGCGTTGAATTCGGCGGTGCGGGCGGGCGTATCGAAGATTGATGCGCCCGCTTGCGGCATGTTCTCAAAATGAATCGCGTTCTCGATGCGCCGATTCACATCGCTTGGCACGGTGTTGTACTCGTAGCGCAGGCCAAAGTCGAGAGTGAAATTGGGACGGATGCGCCAGTTGTCGTTGATGAAGAGATGATATTCGGTGAAGCGCAGCCCGATGGTCGAATTTGGCGGGCCTGACGTGATGGTCTGAAGAACTGAAGACGCGACGCCGATGCTCGCCAGTTGAACGCCGTTGATGACCTCTGGCCTGCCTCCGTTAAAGGAAGTGAGCGCGCCCGTGTAGACAGCCTGCGGGCGGTAGAAGCGATCCAGAACGCTGTTCAGTTGATAGCGACGGACGTTGCCACCGAACTTGATGGAGTGGCTGCGAAGCGAGTAGGAAAGCGTGTCGGCATACTGGAACGTGTTGCTGGCGCGGCGTTGCGGGAAGGTCTCGACGCCGACGCCGACGGGGCTGTAAGGCACTATCAAAAGCTCGCCCAGAGCGCCTGTCTGCGAGGTGATAACCATCGAGCCAGCATTGTAGAGCGGAACTGCTTGCGTAGAGGATGCCCCGAAGACGTATGGGCTGCCGGGAAACTCATCGAAGTCGAGCGCGGTGCGACCGAAGGAGAAACGCGCTTGATTAAAAAAGTTGTTGGGGAGTGGGCTGTCGAGGATGAGCGAGATGTTGTGTGAGCGAGTCGTAGAGCCGAGTGTGGAGCGGATGGCGCGGTTGACGCTCGGCAGAATGCGCCTATCGTCTGTGAAGTTATAACGCGCGCTCAAAAGATTTTCGTCCCACGCGTGCGTCAGCTTGAACGAGGCTACGTCGCCGCGACCATCTGCCGGAAGCACCTGCGTGTAGGTGTTCGTCCCGAAGGGGCCGCCCGCGTTGTTCGGCAGTGGATAGAGCGAAAGCACGTTGCGCCCGAGCGGCGTGGTATCAGAGAAGGGACCGAAGATTGTTGTGGAGGCGAGCGTGCCAGCCCCGAAGCCGTTGCCGGTTGGGAGTCCGCCCGCTCCGGCAAAGGTGCGCTCCTGAAGCGCCGGGGTCGAAAAGTGTTGCTCGGTCGAGGCGCTGGTGTGCTGGCGCTCATAGCTTAAGAAGAAGTGCGTGCGGTCGCGCCGGATGGGACCGCCAAAGACGAAGCCCGATTGCAGGCGCGTGAACAGGTCTTCACCGCCTGAAACTCCGCCCTTGTAGTCGAAGAAGTTTCGCGCGTTCAGGCGCGAGTCCGAGAAGAAGGTGTAGATATTCCCGTGAAAAGCATTGCCCCCGTAGCTGGAAACGGCGTTCACCTGCGAGCCGAAGTTACGCCCCAATTCCGTATCCCACAGCAGCGTGGCGACGGCGAAGTCCTTGACCGATTCGATTGACTGAGGGACGAGTGCGACAAAACCCTGACGGCGCACGCCTACGTCCGGGTCGTTGTTGTCCGAGCCATCAACGGAAAAATTATTCGAGCGGGCGCGCATCCCGTTGACGGAAAACTGTCCAGCCGTGCCGACCCCGAAGCCGACGCCGGGGCCGCGCACGCCCGGCGTGTAAGGCGGCGGCGCAACGCCCGGCGCGAGCATCGCTAAATCGTCGAAGCTACGCATGGGACTCATTCCGCCGATGGGCAACGCCTCGAACAGCCCGCCGCTGAAATTGCTGATGCGCGCCACGTCAACCGTGTGGACAGTCGAAGCCACGCGCCCGCCATCGCCCACCTGACCTGTGGTCTGCGACGCTCCCGAACCTGAACTTGCGCGAAGGATTTCCGTCAATTTGAGCGGCGCGGCTGTGACCTCTTCGCGGTCAAGCATGAGCGGTTCGCTCGTGAGGCCGCGTCCCTGTGAATCGCTCCACGCGGCAGTGATGATGTATGGGCCGGGCGGGAGGTCTTCAATCGTGTATTTGCCACGTTCGTCAGTTAACGCCATTCCTCTCACACGGGCTTGCAGCCCTGCGAGAATGACCTTCGCTCCGCCGAGGGCGTTACCCGCGCGGTCAACGACCTTGCCTTGAACTGCGGCCTGCCGGAGCGTGATTTCCGGTATCCTGACTTCATTCTTGATGGTGATCTGGACGGGAAAGCCGTTGTAGCTCTGCGGGAAGAATCCTTCTTTGGACGCGCTGATGCGGTAAGTTCCGGCGCGCAGATTTTCTATCGTGAAGTAGCCCTCTTCGTTGGTCTGCTTGGCGCGCGGATTCCCGCTCTGCTCGTTGACGATGCTCACCTTGACGCCCGCCAGAGGCTTCTTCGAACGATCTTGCACACGGCCAACGATCGTTCCTGAATTCGTCTGCGCGAGAGAAATCCTCGCCGGGGCAAGGCCGCACAAAATGAGACTAAGAGAAAAGACGAGTAGGCGATAGCTTTTCCGTCCGAGAGGTTGCGAAGGCATGGGGCGCTCCTTCAAAAATAATTTGGGAGTGAGCAGATTGAGCGCAGGCCGCTTACGCTACAGATGCAAGATGAGAGAGGCTGCACCCGAATGTCAGACGTGCGAGGTGAGGAAACAATATACCTAGTTATGTCTCAATGCAATATTTTTACGAGCGGCAAAAACTGAGGGCGTGGAACGGCGGTTTGAGTCATTGAGGCTTCTGCATTCCCAGCGGGCGCACCCACACATCATCAACTGAGAATTTCTGGTTGCCGAGCGCCATGAAGCCGACGCTGCCCTGCGGGTGCGTGTTGCTCGTATCAACGAAGACGCCCAGTTGAATATCCCCAGCCGTGCCGTCTGTGTCCTCAAGCTTGCTGGTAATCTTATTCTTCTCCACCTTGATTTCCAGATGGTAGTTGCGTCCCTCTTTGAGCAAGTCAGGCATGAGATTCACATAGTTCAGAGACTTCGGGTCGCGCTTGCCATCGCGCACGGTGTAGCTGATGAAGCGGTTCGCGTACTCAGGGCCATCAGGCCCCGAAAGAGAGAAAAGGTAATAATTGTTCGGGTCGTTCACGCGCAACGCCCATGAAGCTCCGGCGTTGCTCAAAAGCTTGATGTCGAAGATAACCTCGCAGTCGCCGCAGTTGATGTCTGTGGCGAAGCCGACCTCCGGCTGGTCTACGAAGAGGCGCCCCTCCTGCCCCTCGCTCTTGTTGATGCTCCAGCCTGCGGGGGGCGGCGTCCACTTTTCCAGATTCAGGAATTCGTCGTTGAACTCGGCAGTGAGCAACGGCGGCGCGGCGGGCTTTGGCTGTAATGTTGCGCCGTCCTTGAGCCTGCTATAAACAAATATCCCGCCGATGACCAGAGCGAGGATTACGCCACCGACGGCGAAGAGAAGTTTGTTGTTGAAGCGTGAAGGTCGCCGCGTATCTTCCGTAGACGACGGCGTGGGCGTAGGGGGTTGAAGCGTTGGTGCAGCCTGTGAGGTTGGAATAGCCTGCGAAGGAGAAGCAGCCTCCGGCGTGGTGGCTTCCTGCTCCGGCCTGGCGGCTCTGGCTCTTGGTCGCCTAACAGGCGTCCTGGGTGCGGCGACGGGTTCGGCGCAATCGGCGGGCATGTCGTCCACCGCCGTCCTGATGGCCTCGCAAATCTTGACCAACGCCTCGTTCAGCTTCGCGGGCTTGAGACAGTCGAGCGGGCGGGTCGGATCATTGGCGGCCTGATAATCCTTGATGTCGGTTTCAAGATATGCGCTCGCGCTGACGGCGACCCAGATGACTTTAAGTCCCTCTGCTTCGGCGGCAGCGAGCAGGCGCGGGCATTCTTGAGCGGCGATGAAGTCTGACGCGAGGTAGTTCGGGCTGACGAGCAGGACGGCGACTTTGGCCTCCTTGAGCGCCGTCTCGATCTCATCCCTCCACTTCGTCCCGGCGACGATGCCGGTATCGTCCCAGACCTGAATCTTATGCGTTCGCTCGAACGGCTTGAGGTGCGTGTGAAGTTTCTGCAACCATTTCTGGTCTCTGTGGCTGTAGCTGATAAAGACTTGATCGCGCACGATACTTTCCTTGTGCCTCTCCCTCTTCAGCTTTGCCCATCGGGGCGCATCTCACGAACGGAGTGTGAAGCCGTGAAAATCAAAAGTGATTATACCCGCTAACGGAGCTTAGCAGGAGAGTTTCATCTTTCATCAATCTGCTGTCAGCGAGTTCGGCGCGCCGAGATATTTCTTCAGCCAGGCGTGGACTTCCTGATAGAAAAACTTGCTGTTCTCGCCTTTGAGAATCCAGTGGTTCTCGTCGGGCCAGACGATCAGGCGGCTGGGTATCTGCAAGCGTTGAAGCACGCTCCAGTTCTCAAGCGTCTGGTTGAGCGGAACGCGAAAATCGTTTTCGCCGACGGAGAGCAAAATCGGTGTGCGGAAGTTTTTGGCAAAGCGAATCGGGTTCTGTTCGCGCCAGACTTGTCCCTGTTCCCACACAGGGCCGCCGTTATTTATCTCGCGCGAGTAGATGGTGTCGCTCGTGCCCCACTGCGATTCGAGGTTGATGAGTCCGGCGTGGCTGACGAGAGCTTTGTAGCGGGTCGTGGTCGCCTGCAACCAGTTCGCCAAATGCCCGCCGTAACTTGCGCCAGCCGCCGCCTGCCGTGTGCCGTCAACGAACGGGAAGAGACGAATCGCTTCATCCGCGCCTTCGTTAAGCTCATTGGCTGGACCGACGAAGGGATCGCCCTGAATCCCCTGCGCGAACTTTTCGCCAAAGCCGGTCGAGCCTGAATAGTTCGTCAGCAACACGACGTAGCCGGGACGCGCCAGCAGATAGTAGTTCCAGCGCAGACCCCAGTTATCACGCCACATGCTGTGCGGGCCGCCGTGCATCAGGACGAGTAAGGGATACTTTTTATTCTCGTCGAAGTTTGGCGGGAGCGCCACCATGTTGTGAATGCGCTTGCCCGCCTTGCTCGTGAACCAGAAATGGCGAAGCGGCTGCCAGTCAACTTTCGCCACGCGCTCGGCGTTGAAATTCGTGAGCGGTTGCTGCGTTTTGGATTTCAGGTCAAGGCGAAAAACTTCCGGCGGGTTCATCGCGCTTTCCCAGTTGGCAAAGATGATGGTGGACGAAGCTTTCTGGGGAATCTTCATCCCCGTATAGACGCCGCGCGTCATGTCCATCGCCAGACGTACTTCGCCGCCCCCGGCAGGCAACGTGTAGAGCTTTTCGTTTCCGGCCTCTTCGGCGGTGAAATAGATTGACTTGCTATCGGGAGTCAGAGAGATGTTTCCGACGGCGCGATCAAAGTTTGCGGTGAGGATGACAGGCGCTCCCATGTTGGGCCAGGAGAACATCGCCAGGCGGTCGAGGTTATAGACCTTGCCGTTGCTCTCGACGTTGAAGCTCACGTAGAGAGCTTTACCGTCCGGGCGGAAAACGGGTCGGCTGAAACTGTCTTTGCCGGAAGTGATTTGTAAGGGTTCGCCGCCGGAGGCTGCGATCTTGAAGAGAGCGGAGTTGACGTTGGCGTAAGCTGCGGTATTTCTCCCCGTCGTCGCCACGAAGATGACTGACTCATTATCCGGCGTCCAGACGGCATCGAACTCTTCGCCCGAATCCGTCACGCGCCCGGCAAAGCCCTTTTCATTCACCAGCTTCGTTCCGGCCAACAGGTCTCTGGCCTTCGCTCCCTGCTCAAGACTCTGGACGAAGAGATGTCCCTGCGTATCGTCTAGCCACTTGTCCCAGTTGCGTATCGGAAATCGATCGTAAACGCGCGCCCTGTATTTCTGCGCCTTGCGCTCGGCGGCTATTTTCTTGTTGGACTCTTCATCATTAGCGCCCGGATAAACCGTGCCGGTGAAAATCAATCGCTTGCCATCAGGACTCCACACGGGCGAGCGCGCTCCCGTCGAAAGCGTGGTGACGCGCACGGCCTCGCCGCCCCCCATTACATCCATGAGGTAAATCTGGCTCACTTCGTCGCCCTCGCGCTTGGCGGAGAAGGCCAGCCGCTGGCTATCAGGACTCCACGCCGCTCCGCTCTCGCCGCCCTTCGTGAAGGTCAGGCGACGCGCAGCGGCGCTCCCGTCCGCCGGGACAATCCACAAATCCGAGACCTGATCTTTTTCATCATACGCAGGCTCGACGAGAGAGAAGACGACCCACTTGCCATCGGGACTGGGATTGGGAGCGCCGACGCGCTTCATCATCCACATCCATTCGTGCGTCAGCGGAACTTTGCCGGTCGCCGTCTGCGCGCTCACATGAAGCGATAAACCCGACGATGAGAGAGAAACAGTTGCGATGGCGATGATTAAGAGGCGCAGTAAACGGCTGCGGTAATTCCTGGCGGGCATCTTTTATTCTCCTGTTGAAATGAATTGTCTCAGGTCGAAGTTATAGTACGAAGAGAACGAGTAGAATTAGCAGGGATGGACAGGATAGACAAGATAAGGGAAAGGAATTCAAACTTCCTTGATCTTCCTTCTCTTCTTTTTCTTAATGTTTGGTAATCCTGTTTATCCTGTCCATCCCTGCTAATTCTGTCTTTCGATTTAGTAGTTAGTCAAAATCGCTTCGGGCTGAAAGCCCATCTGTTCGAGTCGCTGGCGAGTTTGGCCAATCATCTCGCGCGAGCCGCAGATGAGAGCGACGGGCGAAGATAAATCTGGCAGGACGTGATCCAGCAGAGATTGGACATAGCCGGTCGGGCCTGACCAATCGTGACCGTCCGGGCGCGAGATGACCCGGCGCAACTCGACCCCGGCAGCTTCCCACTCGTCCACCTCGTCGCTGTAGCAAAAATCGTCCGGCGTGCGTGCGCCATAGAGCACCACGAGTTGACCGAACTCGCTCTTATGCTTCATCACGTGCCGAAGTGCTGAGCGCAAAGGCGCAACGCCTGTGCCCATCGCGACGAAGACTAAATCTTTACCCTGCTGCCGGGAGAGAGCAAAGCCATGACCGGCCACGTCTATTAACTCGACCCGGTCATTCTCTTTCATCTCGTAAATTACACCGCCAGCCCCAAAACCTCGCTTAACTAAAAACTCAAGCTCCGCATCTTCCGGCGCGCTGGCGAAAGCGAAGTAAGCCTGCTCATTGGCGACCCGCAGCACGGCAACCTGTCCCGGAATAAACGAAACCCCGCGCGTGCTACTTTCTGCGCCTTCGGGCAGCATATCGAACGAGCGTATCTCGCGCGCCTGTTGCTGAACGTGCTTGATAAGAAGTGTCTGCGGTTGGTCTAACATGAAGAGAGCCTTTGCGAGATTGTCTTTTACACTGTTGGCGCTTTGGCCTCTTCGTACAGGCGGTCAATCACGTCTCGATACTTTTCATCAACCACGCGACGCTTCACTTTCAGCGTCGGCGTCAACTCGTCGCCGTCAATCGTCAATTCATTTTCGAGCAGCGCGATGCGCTTGACGCGCTCATATTGCGCCAGGTTTGGCGTCAACGCCTCGACCTGCCGCTCGAAGAGATCGAGAATGCGCGGGTGTTTGCAGAGATCGGCGGGCGTTCGCGCTTCGATTGCTTTCAGTTCGGCGTAAGCGCGAATCTGTTCCCAATCGGGCACGATCAAAGCGGCGGGAAAATTGCGCCCGTTGCCGATGAGCACAACCTGATTGACGAAGCGTGAGCCTTTAATCATCTGCTCGATGGGCTGCGGCGCGATGTACTTGCCGCCGGAAGTTTTGAAAAGCTCTTTCTTGCGATCCGTGATGCGAAGAAACCCGTCTTCGTCCAGCGTCCCGATGTCGCCCGTCTTGAACCAGCCGTCTTCCGTGAACACCTTTTCGGTCTCTTCCGGCTTGTTGTAGTAGCCCTGCATGATGTTTGGCCCACGCGTTTCAATCTCGCCGTCTGCGGCGATTCGCACCTCGACGTTTCTAATCGGTTTTCCGACCGTCCCGATGCGATTGTCTTCGAGCCTTCCGGCAGAGATGACGGGTGAGGTCTCCGTCAACCCGTAGCCCTGCACGATGGGGAGTCCCGCTCCGGCGAAGACCAGCGCAATCTCGTCTGGCAAGGCTGCGCCGCCTGAGATGAAGACGCGAATTCTGCCTCCCAAGCCCTCATGCCATTTCGAGAAGACGAGGCGTGAAGCTATCTTATATTTGAAGGCGAGCATTGGCGGAACTCTCTGGTGATTGAGCGTGTGCCGCGCGTAGTCTTTGCCGATGTTCACTGCCCACGCCAGTATGGCAGCTTTCATCTTGCCGTCCGCCGCCGCCTTGTCTTTGATCTTCATGTAAATCTTCTCAAAGAGACGTGGCACGCAGATCAGGATAGTCGGGCGCGTCTCGCGCACATTGTCGCCGATCTTCTCCATAGACTCCGCGTAGAAGACGCTCATCCCGTGATGCAGGTACATGTACATGGCGAGCCGTTCGAGCACGTGCGAATAAGGAAGCACGGAGAGCACGCTGTCTTCTGCTGAGAAAGAGAGATGGCCGGACGAATCAATCAGGTTGGTCACGAGATTCGTGTGCGTCAGCATCACCCCTTTAGGCTCGCCCGTCGTGCCCGAAGTGTAGATGATCGTCGCCAAATCTTCCGGCTTGACGGCGCTCGATAGTTCTTCGCTGAGGCTCGCGTTCTCTTTGCTCAACTCGCGCCCGCGCTCTTCCAAATCAGAGAACGTCCCGGCGGCAGAGTCTTTCACTCCCTGTGCATCGAAAAAGATGACGCGCTCCAGCGCCGGGCAATCTTTCAGCAGGTCTTCGATTTGATCGAACTTTGCCTGATTCTGGATGAAGAGAATGCGCGCGCCGGAGTCTTTCAGGATGTAGGCGACCTGTGGCGGCGTCAGCGTCGGGTAAATGGGAACGTCTATGACGCCCGCGAAGAGACAGCCCGCGTCGGCCAGCGTCCATTCGGGACAGTTTTCGGAGAACAGGGCAACGCGGTCGCCGTGCCTTATGCCGAGCGAAGAGAGGCCGAGCGCCAGAAAGCGAGCGCGGGCGAGCATCTCATCCGACGAGATTGAACGCCATGCGCCGTCTCTTTTGTAGTTGAGCAGGTCAGGTTTCTTGTGCAAGCGGACGGTGCGCTCCAACATCTCTATGAGCGTTGTCGGCTCGCCTTCTTCAAGCGGCACGCGCGCGTGGCTAGTGTTCTGCAATTTGGGTATGGGGGTTGTTTGCATCATCTTCCGGCGCTCACACCGTTGAGAAAAATGTCCAGCACTTCGTCGGCCATAGGCGCGAGTTTGTAGCGGCGCTTCGATAAAATCCAGTTGGTCGCCATCTCGTCGAGCGCGCCGAAGAGAATCTTCGCCACGACCTTGGCGTTTAGTTCCTGACGAAAGACGCCCGCGCGCTGGCCTTCTTCAAAGGTGGAGCGAATCAAGCCTAAGTATTCGGCAAAGCCTGCGGCGGAGAATTCCTGCATGAACTTGGTGGAACTGCGAAGCTCCACCTGAAACACAACTGCGAGGTCGCGGTCTGCACCCAAACGTTCGAGGTGCAGGTGCGCGATGCGGCGCAGCTTTTCGCGCGGATCGGAAATCGAAGCGACCTGCCTGCGGCCTTCGTGAATCGCGTCGCCCACGCTCCGGTCGAAGATGGAATGTAGAATCTCTTCCTTGCTCTTGAAATAGAGATAGACCGTGCCGTCCGCGACACCTGCGGCGCTGGCAATGTCCGCGACCTTCGAGTTGAAGTAGCCGTTGCGCGCAAAGACGCGAGTCGCGGCGCGCAGGATGGCTTCGCGCTTATCGGCGACGGGCGGGCGGATTGAAGACAGAGAACGGGCTGAACTCATTGATGTAGATTTTAGATTTGCGATTTTTGATTGGACAAGGAAAGTTTTTTAATTCTTCTTCCAATCGAAAATCGCAAATCAAAAAGTTAATTTAACGAGGAGCGATACTGAATGAATAGCCACTCATCCGAGTTCCCTTAGCCTAACCTATAGAAAGAGATTCGTAAATCGTAAATCGTCGATAGAAAGAGCGTTTGTCCATTGACGATTCACGATTTACGATTTACGAACCTTTTCCTTCTCTTCGTCTTCCAACTCTTCTTCGGGGCCGAGATCGTCGGCGGGAGTAAGTTGGAGCGAGCCGCCGCGCAGGTTCAGGTCTTGTTGCGGGAATGGAATTTCAATCTTAGCTTCTTTGAACAGGCGCTGGATGCGATAGTTGATGTCGCTCTTAATCTGCGCGTGCCTGCGAGGTCTGCTTGTCCAGACGAGCAGGCGGAAATTGAGCGAGTAGTCTCCGAATCCTAAGAATTGAACGCTGGGTTTCGGCTCCTCCATCACGTGTTCGATCCCTTCGGCTGCTTGCAGCAACGTCTGTGTCACCAAATCCACATCCGAATCGTAAGAGACGCCGATGGGGATAGCGATGCGCGAGCGGCGTTCGCCGTAAGACCAGTTGATTAAAGTCTGGTTGACGAGCTTTGAATTAGGCACGACCGCCGCGATGTGATCGTTGGTCATGACAATCGTCGTCCGCAAGTTGATACTCTGCACGCGCCCTTCCGTCAGTTTGCTGTCCGGCCCGGTGATGGTCACGAAGTCTCCGACGCGCACGGGACGCTCGAAGAGCAGGATGAAGCCGGAGGCGAGATCGCCCGCGATGAATTGCAGACCGAAACCGATACCGACCGAAAGCGCCGTGAAGACGACGGCGAGCGTCGTCAGATCAAGACCAAAAGCCGTCTTCAGCGCAAAAAGGATGCCGAGCGTGATGACGAGGTAATGGATGAGACGCAGAACCGTGTATTGAATGCCCGGATCGAGGTTGATGCGGGCCGCCATCCGGCGTTCCATCAGAGAGCGCACCGAGCGCGAGATGATAATCGCCCCTGCGAAAATGGCGATGCCGATGACGAGGTTCGTCACCCTGATCTCGAAGTTGCCGATAAAGAACGGCTGATTGATGTAGTTCCAGGCGCGCCGCAACCAGTTCTCGCCCTGCCACAACAGGGCGAGAGATAAAAGCGGTGTCTGGCTTAATGCTCCTGTCATAATTCTTCAACTTCACTTCAAAATCTAAAGTCCAATGCCCTAAGCCTGACCTTGGACACTGGACTTTGGACTTGAGAACAAATATGGCGGAGGCTGAGGGACTCGAACCCCCAAGCGCTTTCGCGCGCCAGTTTTCAAGACTGGTGACTTACCAATTAGCCTAAGCCTCCGCGAGAATCTTTCGAGATAATATACCCTACGAAACGGCCCGGCTCAACTTGAACATCAGGCCGAAGTGGTCGTTAAATGAGCAAGGCTTGCGAACAATTCCTGCCGTAAATCTAACCCGACCGTGCGAGCTGTGGAATCAATTCTTAAATACGCCTTTCTTCCGGGATAAGCGATTTGTGAATGTGGATGGCGGCCATCGCGCCTTCGGCGGCGGCGACGATTGCGAGTTGAGAATGCGGCGTGATGTCGCCTGCGGCGTAAACTCCCTCGACACTGGTTTGCTGCTCATCGTCAACTGCGATCAGCTCGCACTCTGCGTCAAGCTTGCAACCGAGCATCTCATGCAACTCGCCCGACATCTCCGTGCCCAGATTAAAAAAGAGCGCGTCGCAATCGAGCGGCTCGCCCGTCTCGAAGCGCACGCGCTCGATTTGCTTTGTCTCCGTGTTGCCCTCAAGACCGATGATGCGCCGGTTCGTGAGAGGAATGTTGAAATGGGCGAGCCTGGCGCGGTGCTCATCTGTGATGTCGCCCTCATCACCGTTTGTCAAAAGCGTCAGCTTATCCGTCCACGTCAGCAGGCCCAGCGTGAAACCGATTGCTTCGCGCCCGCGACTGAGCACGACGACGCGCCTGTCGGAAACTTCATAGCCGTCGCAATCCGGGCAGTGATGCACGGAGACGCCATAAAAATCTGTAAACCCCGGACAATCCGGCGTCAGGTCACGCAAGCCCGTAGCGAGCAAGATTCGCCGCGCTTCAAACGATTTACTCGTCTCTCCCACAACATCTTTCTCATCGCCCGTGCTGACGCGAAAATGCTCGTCCTCGATTTTTTCAACTTTTGTCACGCAGCCTTCGACAATCAGCCCGCCATGCTTCGTCACCTCATCGCGTCCGCGCGCCAGCAACTCCTCCGGCAAGATTCCATGATGCCCCAGAAAGCCATGCACGCCGTGCGAATAAAGATTACGCGGGCTGTTGTGATGAAACGTCAGCACACGCCTGCGATAACGCGCCAGAAAAAGCGCAGCAGACAGCCCCGCAGGCCCCGCGCCGATAACTATGCAATCGTACATAATGGTCTGGAGTCTGGAGTCTGGAGTCTCAAAAGTCAAAACCTACTATTTACTGTGATGGCGGTACGAGAGTCGGCGATGAGGCAGAAAACTTTTTCGGTGGGCGTGCGACGTGGCTGGCGCTTCCCATGCGGCTTAGTGTTTCTTATTTCTCTTTTTCTTGCTTCGTCCCTGCGGTTTGCTCGACGGTTGCCGGAAACCCGGACGGATAGTTTCAGACAGAAGTGTTTGCTCAAGCTTTTTAAGCTCGTCATAACGAATGTGATCTTTAGATAACTTAGGCAAATACTTCTCTAATAATTGAAATGCTTCAGGGCGACGATTCAAAATAGCAAGAAGGTTCACTAATCTTATAACGGAAGATATAGTATCTGGATGTTTGTCACCCAATAATTCCAGACGAATCTCCAATGATTTCTTAGAATATTCCAGCGCGCGTTTGTTATCTCTCCCACTATAATGGGCGCTTACACCATCGAGTGATTTTGCAGTATCAGGGTGACGCTCACCGAACAATTCCAGATGAATCCCTAATGCCTTCTTAGAATATTCCAGTGCACGTTTATAATCTCCTAAGTAACCATAATCATTGCCTGCATTATCGAATGATTTTGCAGTATCAGGGTGACGCTCGCCGAATAATTCCAGATGAATCTCTAATGCCTTCTCAGAGTATTCCAGTGCACGTTTATAATCTCCTAAGTAAATATAATTAGTGCTTACATTATTTAATGATTTTGCAGTACCGGGATGACGCTCGCCGAATAATTCCAGGCGAATCTTTAATGTCCTTTCTGCATATTCCAGTGCGCGCTTGTAATCTCTTAAACGACTATAAGCGCCGCCTACACCATCGAATGATTTTGCAGTATCAGGATGACGCTCGCCGAATAATTCCAGGCGAATCTTTAATGCCTTTTCTGCATATTCCAGTGCGCGCTTGTAATCTCCAAGAGACCAATAACAAAATCCTAAGTCATTTAACAGATGTGCTTTTAGTTCAAGGTCACTATCATTCACCTGCTCAAATAAGGTCAGAGCTTCTTCGACCCAGTTTTTTGTCTCTTGATAGTGCCCTTGATGATAGGACGGATATGCCTGCAACCATATCAGGCGACTGGAATGCTTCGGCGCATGATGTCCGGCGTGTTCCTGCCAAGCTCGCAAATGGTCAATCTCAGCTTCAAAGCGGGATAATTCGGTGTAATCCTCTCTGCGCGCTTCAAACCAATCGCCAATTCGCTGGCAGATATTATTTGCCCAATCCTGATGCTCTTGAAGCGGGATTTCTTCGCGCCTGACTTCGCTTACTAGACGATGTATGGAATAACTTTCAGCGTCAGGTGTTTTCTGTAATAAGCGGAGGGCCGTACCTAAGCCAAGAGCAGAAGTCAATTCAATCGGGTTGTCTGCATTCAGGAGAGCGCACAGCAGGGATTCGCCCATCGGCGCTGAGCCGCTCCACGTTAGTAAATCTAAAATCTCTTTCAGCTTTGGTACTTCGTTGAAGACCTCTTCATTTATCTTCAGAGTAGAATAGAGATCAGCTTTGTGCCCGGTGAAACTAGCTACTCTATCCGGCATAGCACCCCTGAGATTATGTCTCAAGAGTTCTCTATACCGTTGCCAGCTTATTTGACGATGTTTGAGATATGCTCCGGCAAGTTCTAATGCTAAAGGTAAGCCACCTAAGCTTGCAGCTATCTCGCGCGCCGCCTTCTCTTCTTCATCTCCTGCGGGGTTCCTTTCTGCTTCCTGAGTCAGTAAATCGAATGAGAGGTTATTGTTTAATGGATCGAGCGGAATCGGAGTAAAGTCGGGTTGGTCTTTGCGGCTTGTGACTAAGATATGCGGTTCGGCTTGAGGCTCGGGTAAATAGCTAGCGATTGCCTGTGGGTCTTCCAAATTATCGAAAATGATTAAGCAGTCAGAGTAAGTTCGTAATCTGTGGAGCGCGACCTGAAGCTTATATTTATGCTCGGATTCGGGGGCAATCCAGCGTGCTTTCTCCGCTAATTCTGTTAATTGCGCGTCAATATCCTGATCGGCGTTAAGCCAGATAACTCCGTTAGGATAAGAGTCCTTGAAGAGGTAAGCATACTCAACTGCAAGCTGTGTTTTGCCAAGACCGCCCAAGCCTCGAAATGCTGCCGCCTGCCCTATCGCCGTGCGCCGCCCTTCTGTCAGTTGTTTACGCACAGCCTGAAGCGCGGCTTCTCTGCCGATGACCTGATCTCCCTTCTGGCGAAAGGGGACTGAGAAAATAGAAGTACGCGGATTGTAATCTGCGATTGGCGTTGGTGGAGTTGTTTCAGACTCTCTGCGGCTGCTGCTGGCGATTTCGCCGAACTCCTGCACAAGTTCTATCAGCGACTCGCCGAAATCCTCAAAGGGAATAACTTTTACTGCATCGCCAAAGGATGCGCCCCGCGTAAGCTCATCTTTACGTGCCAGAACATAATGTGGCCCGTTTGCGCCCTGATAGATACTCTTAATACCTTCGAGTTGCATCCCGAAATAAGCATCATCAAGACTAAAGCCAATGAATAAGAATGTGTAAGAAGCTAACAGACTGTGCAAAGTTTGAAGCGCAGCTTTGTAATGAACTTCTAATGCTTTCTTATTTGCTTCAGGATAGAGAAGAGCATAACCGTCATGGGTCAGGATTATTTCTGACTTATTGTGAATCTGTCCATGAAGATGCCAAATCGTAGGGCGTTTTGCTCCGCTGCCAAGAAAGTCCGCCATTTCAGCGGGAGCCTCTATATCCCATGATTCCGGGTGAGTATTTGGAGGCAATGCCCAATGCAGCACATCATCATAATTGGTAGTGATGACTAATTGACTTTTCAAATTCCAAATTGCCTGCGCCAACTTCAGGCTTTCGGCCTTTGCGCGCTCGCGCGGATAATCAAATTGCTCTTTCAGGAATCTATACCAGATGGCTTCTCCCAAACCTTCACGCGCAAGCCGCGCTACTTCCGGATAATCCGGCTTGGGAAGGTTCAATAATGCGCGCACTGCTGCTGCATGTTGACCGTTATTTTCTTCTTCCAGACGATTCGCTGATCTTTCGAGTAGTTCTCGCCAGCCAGGGAATAGGCGCTTGTCAGTTTCACTGTCTAGGACATCCATAGAGACGCCCGCGCCAACGAAAGGAATAACCTTGCCGTCACGTAAACGTTCTTTTAGGTTTTTAGGAATATCCATTCATTGTGAGGGTACTGCTAACTACCTAATCGAACCAGAAGAGTGGGACTAAGAAAATCTCTCGAACCGAATGGCCCTTATATCATACATCTATGCGGTAATACTTCAATGCCGTTATCTTAAATGCTATGTCGTCAATGATCGTGCAGCCGATGTCGCCGCAGAGGGCGCGCAGTTTTAGTTCATAATGGAATTGTGAAAATCGAATTGACGTAATCCTCGGCCTCTGATGCCATCCACAGCAGGATGAGGTCTTCAATCACTGACAGGATTTCCGTTTTCTGCGAGATGATGATAAGGCCGGGGCTTTTGTGATGCTCGATAAAGTGTCCGAAGTGTGTTGGCATTGTCCGACGGTCGTGTGTCACAAGAATGCGGCCTTCCCGCGCAGCCAATGTCAATACATCAGGGTCGGATAAATTTGCCAACTCCGCTTCGTCCGCAGTCTGAACATCAATCTCCGGGGCACGACGCTGGACGCCTGAGACGATGTCCTCGTTGAGGTCTGCGTCTGCTTGATAACGGACTTTCATGAGCGAGAAGTCAGGGCTTCTTTCCGCGCACGCTCAATCTTCTCGTAAAACTCCGGGTGCGCGGCGCGTGAGTCGGCGCGCAGCTTTTCATGCTCTTTCTCTCTATCCAGAAGATACTGGTCTATCTCATCCTGATGGGACAGATAGAAAGCTATTGCGCCGTAGATTTGTTCCAGAGTCAGTGAGGGGAAAGAGCGTTGAATGCTCTCCGGCGAAGCGCCGCGCCGGAAGGCGTATACCACTGAGTCCAACGAGACGCGAGTCTCGGCAACTAGATAGGTTCCCTCTAACTGCACAACGTACTCTTTGCTCATGGCTATCTCGCAAGCAGATTTCGCTTAAAGATTAACTGTGCCTTGATTGTAACATGACGAGCGGATTCAAGTCGTCAACCTTCTATAAATTCCCGGCATACGTTCCGGCAAAGACATCACGTCGTCAATGATCGTGTAGCCGATGTCGCCGTAGAGGTCTTTGAGTTCGGTTTCGGACTCGCGGTCAATGGTGATGCAAAAAGGGGTGATGCCCTGAATCTTGGTTTGCCTGAGCGCTTCGCGTGTGTCTTCGCGGGCGTAGCGGGCGTCGCCGTAGTCGTGGTCGTAGGGGCGACCGTCGGAGAGGATGATGAGAAGGCGCGTGCGCGCTTCCTGACGAGCGAGGCGCGTGGCGGCGTGGCGGATGGCCGCGCCCAAGCGTGTGTTGTTCTGGTAGGTGATGCCGCCGATGCGACTCTCAATCTCTTCCGAGTAGCGCTCGTTGAAATCTTTGACGACGTAAAACTTGACGTTGCGGCGTCCCTCGCTGGTGAAGCCGTTAATCGAATAGCAGTCGCCGACGGCTTCGAGCGCCTCGCTCATCAAGACCAATCCTTCTTTCTCGATTTCAATGATGCGGCGACCGGGATGCGTGTAAGGCTGCAAAGGATGACGTCCGATGGTGCGCGCGGTTGACGAAGATTGATCGAGGAGAAACGAGACGGCAACGTCGCGCTGGCGGCGCAGACGCTTCGTGTAGAGCCGCTCGGACTGGTGGCCGTCGGCGCGGCGGTCAATGACGTAATCAATGACGGCGTTGAGATCATAGTCTTCGCCGTCCAACTCATTCGCGACACGAGTCAGGTTCTCAGGCTTCATCATCTGAAACTGGCGACGAATTGATGAGATGACGCCTCTGTGCCGCTCGCGCGTCTGCTCTACAAAGATAGGGTCGCCGCGCCGGACGCGCTTTTCGATGACGCGACACCAGCCCGTGCGGTGATCTGTTAAATCTCTGTCCCACTCGTCGTAGTTAAACGCCACCTCGCCTTCTTCCAAACCCTGCTCCGGAATCTCCGCGCGCGTCCAACTCTCTGCGCCGTCCAACTCATCAGGCTCGCCCTCCGCCTCAAGGCTGTTCCACGCGTTGAAGAGTTCGCGCGCATCCGCCTTCTTAGACTTTCTTTCGGGCATGCTCTCCGCATCCCTCATCTCGAAAGAAGAATCGCCTTCGTCTGTCTCGGCTTCCTCGTCGGTGGTTTCAGCCTGCTGCTGACTCTGGTCGGGCGCGATTGATTGAAAGAGAGAATAAACGCGGCTCGTCGACATCAAGGTGTCGGCGACGCTCACGCTCGCGCCCGTGAGATAGTCGGCAACGATGGTTTCGAGTTCGGAGACAATCTGACTATAAAACTGTCTCGCATCATCGAGCGCGCCGCCGCAAAGTGTGATTTGGAAAAGCAACTCGAAGGGCACGAGCGTCACCGGAAGATCAATGATGTGCGGACGGTTAGCGCGCAGGTGATCGCGCGTCAGATCGAGGTCGCGCGCGAGGCCGCGATAGGCTCGACGCAGACGACGATCAATGCGCCCGTTCTCAAGCGTACCGAAAATCCTGTGCGCTAATCCTCTTTGCGGAAAGAGAGCCAGCACCGTTCGATAATCCGAATCAGGCGGCAACGTGCGGCGTGTTTGCCCGGCGAGTTTTGTTTCCTCTTCGATTGATAGAGCGCGCTCGCCTTTCTCAATCTCGTTGATGTAGCCGTCAAGCGCAAAGGCGTCGCGCGCATCCACGTTCTCTTCCGCATAGAGTTCGGCGATTGAAGTGTAGGCCGCTCTCAAATCTGAAGAGTCGCGCTCGTGCGTGCCGAATTCTATTTGCCCTGCGGCGTGCGCGGCTAAGACTTTATAGAGACGAAAATCAAGCTGCTCGTCATCGAATTCGGCGACGTGCGAAGGAAGATGGATTGTCCGCCCATCGTTGATGCGCGCTTCGACGGGCACGGCTGCGAGCGGCTGTATCTCGACTGCGCTTCCCGTCAACGCTTCGATGTAGAGACACAGGAGATGCTGAATTTTCTCAAGCGCGACCCCGCCAGCGCCGCCCGTGTGAAGAGCTTCGTTGCTGCGGCGCGTTTCAAGCGCGAAGTAACTCCGGCGCGCTCTTTGATCCTTTCTCTCCGCAGACAATCCGCCGCGCGCCCACTGCTCAAACTGCTCGATGGAGACAGTTCGCAAAGCCTGCGGGCTTGAGCGAAAACAGGCGAGCGCCGATTCTCCGTCCAGCTTTGCGACCTCGCGTGTGATACTGATGACGCGTTGGGCCAACTCTGCGGCGCGAGCGTGCTCCGTCTGGCTGACGATGCTTTGAAAAAAAGATGGGCCGGAGCGGACGAAGGCGATCAGGTTGGCGTTGCCGTGCTCGGCCACAGTCCACAACAAATCAATCCACGCATCAAAGGCTTCGGGCAACACGCGCAGGACTTCGCCGCCCGCGATAATTACGTGCAAAGCCGCACCGCCGCCGCGCTCCAGAAACTCGCCCGCACGGTGCATCAGTTTGAGCGCGTTCTCGATTGTCTGACTTGCCGACGCAACGGGCAAAGCCGTCCAGGCATCGGCTGCGATGCCGCCTGCGCGCGCAGCGAAAGCCGAAGCCAGATTCGCGGCAGCGCGGAATGCCTGCGTAGCGTCTCCGCCGAAATCGCGCATGCGCCTTACCATGCGCGGCGTGGCTTTCAGAAAGTCTGCGCTGTGTCGGGCTGATCGCTTGGAAATCTCCGCCGCGACTTCAAAGATTAAGCGCAGCGCCTCCGTGTCCGTGATATAGGTGGCGAGTAGCGGCGCGCTTTTGAACGTCTCAAGCGCGACCGCGCTGGAAAGCGTCATCTGGCGCGAGCAGACTTGAAAGATGAGAGGCCGCGCTTCTTGCGGCACGTCTCTTAGAGCCTCGACGCCCGCGTTGAAAAAGCTGACGGCGGTTTCCACGTCGCCCATCGCAAGGTGTCTACCCATCTCGCCCCACGCGCGCAGTTCCGCTTCTTCCAACACGCGCGAAGCCTTCGGCGCGGCTCGTAAAAACTCTATGCTCGCGCGCAAAGATACGCCCGCAATCGAAGCGCTCAGCTCAAGCGCGGCACGCGCGGCATCAACCGGCAACGCGCCAAGCTCGCGCGCCAGACCCGCAATCGTGCGCCGCTCCGTGACGCTCTTAACAGAACGCAGGCGCTCCTGAAACTCGCCCTCAAACGGCGCAGTCTCTACGCTCTCCGCTTCGTCGTCAAACTTGTCCTCGTTCTCGGTCATCACGATAAATTTGTAGCGATTTTGAAGCTTAGAGAATTCAGGTGGAAAGGGCAATCAGCCATTGTGCGACAGCGTAGGTGCTGAAGATGAGAAGCTGTGCGCTGCGGAATCTGCCTTTGAATTTGTCCAGAGAGAGCAGGGAATCCGAGGCGATGAAAAGGAGCGCGCCGAGCATGGCAAGCAGGCTGCCCGGCTGTTCGGTCAACATCCAGCGACTCGTCGCCGTCCAGCCCATCATTAGAATCGCCAGCATGTAGAACACAACGGGCACGCGCAGCTTGCCCAGATGAGGCCACAGCACGCGCATCATCAGGCCACCATAAATCAGAAAAGGAATCACCCCCCGGAGAGACAGCGCGCGCCCGCTCTCGTACATGAAAGCTACGATGTAGCAGAGATGCGCGATGAGAAAACTGATTAGCCCATGTATGAAGAAACGATCTCGCGGCAGCATCAGAAAGATGTCTCCCGCGAGCGAGAACAAAAGCCCCGCTAGAATCACGTGCCAGTAAAAAGATGAAGTGGGATGATTCGGTTCGAGCGCGATGAGAATGATAAAGATGATCGTCAGCGGCTTGAAGAGATAATGCGTGAGCCGCCAGCCTTGATAAGCAGCAAGGATGGTGAGAATCATTGCGACCAGAGCGAGAATTGTCAGGAGGATTACCGGCATCTTTCGTCTTTCATCAAAAGCGCACTACCAAAGCGTATCTCAAGGCCAGTAAGGAACGTCTTCCGGCACTCTCTCGACCTTTTCTATTCCCATAATGGCGAATTGAAAGCGGTACTGATTGAGATGTCCGTAGCCGTTCTTGTTGGAAGCCTCAAACCGCCCCGTGAGAACGGCCTTCGCCCTGCCCGAACGCCCGCGCGGGATGCGATTGTTGTTTTCATCGAAGAGCAATGCGAGGTAAGCCGCTTGCAGTTTCTTGTCCGCCTTCTCCCACGCGGCATCGTGTGTCACCCACACGCGCCTCTCTTCCGTGCTGCATTGCGGATCATATAGCACCTGACTCTCCATCCCGATGGCGGAGATGGCTTCGGTGCGAACGATTTTTTTGTCGTAAAGCTCCGGGCGGCTGATGAGTTCGCAAAAGGAGACGGTCGGCACTTTAGACGAAGGTTTGACCACCGGCTTGTGCCTTCGTTGCGCGTCACCGGCTACAACAAGCGCAGTCGCGCATAGTAGCAGCAGGACGGTGACCATCGCGCTCGGGGCGCGTCTGTTCATTGATTTCATCCTCCGATGTCTCAAACGATAAGCTCCCGCTGTGCTTCATGAGGAAGAAATTCTCGCAAAGCCGAACGCGAGTAGAACTACTGCCCCATGCATCAGGACGCCGACGATTAACCCGGCGCGGAATGTTCGGCGATTCATGCTGGCGCGCGCGCGCCTGAGTGTGATTGCGCCGAGTGGGACGAAGAGCAACAGGCCGGAGATGAGGCCGGGCGAGTATGAAAGGGTCACGACGCTTGCGATTGCATGCACCAGCCCGTTAACCAGCACAACCGTGCCGAAGCTCACCAGTAGCCAGCGATAAGATTTCGTCTTGAGTACGAGGATGACGCCCACCGCCATCATCACCCAGGCCCCGCCATTCCAGCTTAAAAAGTTATTGAGTGAGCTTTCCACACCCCAGAATCTCGCAATCCAAGCGGGGAAGCCGCCCCAGTATTCCTCTGCGATGTGGATGAGATAGGTAATCGGAAAAAGCCATGCCCAGCTTCCAACAAAGCTCTCGTGGCGTCTCGGTTTGATTTTGGGTTTCACCTCTGAAATTGAAACTCGTTAGTGGCGATACTCCGTTTACATTTGCCATTCAAAACCAAACTGGTTTGTCTACGAGATTTTCGTTGTCTTCGGGGAAGGCATCAGTCAGACCATCCAATGCTTTGGGGGCTTTCTCATACTCTCTATAAATCTGCGTCAGCACTCGATTGTGCTGGCAATGTCGGGTGCATTCTCCACATGGGGAAAAATCAGCATTGGGGTTTATCCTCTCCAGTTTGTTTCGCTCAGCTTCATATCTCTCCCCGCGCCAAATCTTACTGAACTCAGTCTGTTTGACATTACCCATGAGATGCTTCTCGCGAAACCCTTTAGTCCTCGTGTCAGAGCCGTGATTGTCTCTGTAAAGGTGACAGCAAGGATAAACCGCGCCGTCGCTGTCAATCAGAGAAAAGAGGAAAGGAGTATGGCACCTTAAATCATTCGATTCATAAAACGAACTGGTTGGGTGGCCTTTCGCCGCGTTGGCGGTATTAAAAGTGCCGTTGGCAAAACATCTCCTGAGATAATCCAGATTGTTATTATCATTCTGGATAAGCGCATCCTTCCACAAGAAATGTTCCAGGCTCTTGAGCTGTTCTTCCGACAGCAGAAAGTCGGTGTCTTTATCAAGGGCTTTAGTAGAGCCGGTCGCCAGCTTAAAATTAACCTTTGGTATCCCGAGTTCTGTAATGAATTCAATTGCCTTTTTAACGTTCATGTCAATATTGTTTTTTTGCAGGGTCACGCTCGCGGAAAGATCAGGCCCGCCACGTAAACCCTCACAAAACTCTTTGAGGCGGTCGCGCCTTTCTTTGATTTGGGATTGCCTGATCTCCTTATCTTCGCTCGGAGTCCCATCAATAGAGATCGCCACCCACTTGACGTGGTCCTTGATCGCCTCAATGACTTTTCGCCTGTCTTCGGCAGCTTCGTCGAGCATGGTTCCGTTCGTGAGCAACCCGATACTTAGACGATTCTCGTCAGCCGATTTTAAGAGCGCCATAATGTCGGGGTTCATCAGAGGCTCACCGCCTGAAAAGATGACCGATTTCACTCCGAACTCCGCAACTTGCTTGAAAACTCTTTCCCACTCCTCAAATGTCAACTCATTTTTCTTCGGCGTCTTCCAGTGATCGCACATCCGGCAGTGCGTGCTGCAAGTTGAAGATACTTGCATCTGAATACACACGGGTGCGGGAACCTGAGCCAGCGTTCCGGCTTTGATGAGCGGGAAGTATTGCCTGATGTGAGCTGCATACTGATCGGGCGAATTATTACGCGCCTTGCTGCTTTCGCGGTGCTGCCTCAAAATTTGCTTGACCCGCATGGATGGGGTTGGCCTCGTCAACTCCTCAGCCTTCTCCCTCGTCAACTCTTCAGCCTTCTCGAAGATCAGATTTGTGCGTTTATGAAGTCCGTGAGCCATACAGGAGTCCTCGTGGTTTAGTTCTTCGGGGTTGCCGCGACAGGCCAGGAGGAATGTGGCCTTGTTCTCGCCGGGCGCAGCATTAATGTCTTGCAGCGTGATGAGCTTGCCGTCGCCCGCCTCATTACCCGGCAGCGATATTTCCGCGCAGGTGATTCCGTCGAGTATTAAATGATCCGTCTCGCGGAGCTGGAAATGTTTGTCCGCCTCTCCAAGCTCTTCTTCAACCAGGTCGAGGAAATAATTTCTTGCCTTCGGTAAATCATCCTTCATCGCTGCTATTTGCTCCGCGTCAAGATAGCGGTTAATTTCATCGGACTTGCTCAGACGCTCCGAGCTAATAACGAAATGAAACTTAACTTTTCTGTCTTTAACGGCGTGGCGCATTTCTGCGCCCAACTCTGTCCAGTGCTTGAGCGTCCTCCCGGCGACGAGGATGGTCGAGTCCTGCCTGGCCAGTTCTATCAGACGAACCGCAGAGAGGTCGCGGTATAGTGAGGGCCGGTCAGGATAGAGCGCCAGCAGCCCCTTAGAAAAGTGATCTTGCTTTGGTGGCTTGAGAAGTCTATCCGCCTTGAAAAAATAGAATGATTCAGGCTTTTCTCTGGAGGAGATCGGGACCCCTTTCAGGGAGAGTCGGCGGTCACACTCGGTAAAGCGATGCTCAGGTAGATGCGAACCCTGTTTCGTAGCTTCGTCCACGAGGATGCTGTCTATCTCTGCTTCACCCTGTAACCGTGCAGCGAGGTCTGCCGTCTTACCGCTTAGTTCGGTAGAGCCGGTCACCCCACTGACATCATAACACTCTCCCGTAGCAATACCGATTCGGATATGAATTCGAGGTCGGATGTGAATTCGAGGGTGGTTAAACCTCAGATTCATACTATCTACCCTCTGCAAAATCCGCTCTGCGGCGACAAGGGCAAGCCGCGCGCCGTCCTCCTTTTCCTCAAAGATCGCCATCGCCCCGTCGCCGGTGAACTTAAGCCCCTTTGAGGTAATAGTGTCTTTAATGATTTTGAATAGCTCCGTAATTATCTGTGCTACTTCCGCCGCGCCGACCTTATATTTCAGCCCGGTAGAATCAACCAAATCTATGAACAGCACAGTCCATTGGGCCAATTGAGGCTTTGCCGCTTGTCCGTTATTTGCAGATTTCGCCATGATCCAAATCCTTATTATTTCTAAGCGCGCTTTGACAAAGGACGATGCAAATTAAATGTGACACGGTTGAACTATATCGGCTGAAACGCCTGCAATATACATCTTCAAATCACCGTCGTCACGATTTCCCTGATACTGCGCTGTAGCTCGCGGTCGTCCGTGATGGGTGAGCAGAGTGCGACCTCGGCGGCGGCGATGGGAGGAATGCCTCGTGCGATCATCTGCGCGGCATAGATGAGCAGGCGCGTCGAGACGCCTTCTTCAAGGCCGTGCCCGCGCAGGTTTCTGATCTTCTGTCCGATGAGAACCAGATCGCGCGCTGCCTGTTCGTCAACGCCGCCTTCGCGCGCGACGATTTCCATTTCCATCTCCGGCGGCGGGTAATCGAATTCTATTGCAACGAAACGCTGGCGTGTGGATTGTTTCAAGTCCTTGAGGATGGATTGATAGCCCGGATTGTATGAAACCACCAGAAGAAAATCGTCCGGCGCATCCAGCACCGTTCCGCGCTTTTCTATCGGCAGCCGACGGCGATCATCCGTCAACGGGTGAATGATGACGATGGTGTCCTTGCGCGCTTCGACGACTTCGTCCAGATAGCAGATCGCACCGTTTCTGACGGCGCGCGTCAGAGGCCCGTCGTGCCAGACGGTTTCCTCGCCTTCGAGCAGGAAACGCCCGACCAAATCCGTCGCAGACAAATCCTCGTGGCACGCGACCGTAATCAACGGGCGCTCCAACCGCCACGCCATGTGCTCGACAAAGCGCGTCTTGCCGCTGCCTGTCGGCCCCTTCAACATCACGGGCAGACGCGCGGCGTATGCGGCTTCAAACAACTCTACTTCGCGCGCGACCGCCAGATAATAAGGCTCGCTCGCGGCGCGGTATTCTTCGATGGCTCTTTCCATAATCAGGAGTCTGGAATCTGAAGTCTGGAGTCAAAAGCCAAAGAGCGGGTTCTGTCTTTTGACTCCAGACCCCAGACTCCAGACTCTCGACTGTTTTGAGAGGCTGACGTTTCGCCTCGTTTAAGGTATCCTTTTCGTTTGGAATGAGTCAGCTTTTCTCAACAGTGTTGCATCTTAACACCCGCCGCGAACGAGCGGCAAACAAGGGGAAAGTGATGGGTGATAGGTAATAGGTGATAAGAGAAAAGCAGTTTCCTATCACCTATCACCCATCACTTATCACCAGCTTTTAAGTTATGAAGATCGCGGTAGCAATGAGCGGTGGCGTGGACTCCTCAGCGGCGGCGGCAATTTTGAAGGCCGAGGGGCACGAGCTTGTCGGCTTTACGATGCAGTTGTGGAATCAGCAGCGCGGGATCAACGTTGACGAGAACGGTGAGCCGCTGCCCTCGCGTTGTTGCTCGCTGGATGACGTGTACGATGCACGGCGCGTGGCCGAAGAGTTGGGCTTCCCGTTCTACGTCCTCAACCTTGAGCGCGAGTTCGAGCGCGACGTGGTGCAGCCGTTTGTGACGAGTTATCTAAACGGCGAGACGCCGATTCCGTGTGTTGCCTGCAACAGCCGTTTGAAGTTTGCTTCGCTCGACCGTCTGGCCGTGAGCCTCGGCTGCGAGAAAGTTGCAACCGGACACTACGCGCGCGTCGAGCATGACAAGGAAGCTAATCGTTATCGGCTCTTTCGCGGGCGCAATCTGCAAAAAGATCAATCCTACTTTCTCTGGGAATTGACGCAGGAGCAATTGTCGCGTTCCATGTTTCCGCTGGGCGAGATGTCCAAGCCGGAGGTGCGCGACGTGGCGCGCTCAAGCAAGCTAGCCATCGCGGAAAAGGCCGAATCGCAGGAGATTTGTTTCGTGCCCGATGGCAACTACGCCGGGTTCATTGATCGCTATCTTGAAGCCGAAGATGAACGGGAGCGTTTGCCCGGCGAAGGCGAGATCGTCAATACGCAGGGCGAAGTTCTCAACAAGCACGGCGGCATTCATCGCTACACCATCGGGCAACGTCGCGGAATCGGAATTTCGAGTGAGCGCCCGCTCTACGTCATCTCGATTGATGCAGAGAAGAATCGCGTCGTCGTCGGCAGCCAGGATGAACTGCTGCGCGAAGATTTCACGGCGGCGGGCGTCAACTGGGTCGCTTTCGATGAGCCAAACGCGCCCGTCCGCGCCGAAGTTCGCGTGCGCTATCGCCACACGGCTGCGCCTGCCACCATCACGCCGCAAGAGAATAATCGTGCTCGCATCGTCTTCGATGAACCGCAACGCGCCATCACGCCCGGACAGGCCACAGTCTTTTATAGCGGCGACGAAGTCATCGGCGGCGGCTGGATAGTCAAGTGAAGGGATGAGGACAGAGGGATGAGGGATGAAAGGAATGTGATTCAACTTGAATCAGCACGCTTTCATCCCTCATCCCTCTGTCCTCATCCCTTCGTTAAACCTTTTCCTTTCGGCATACGTAAACGACAGCGGGAGTCGCGCGCCTCTTGTAAAGTGCGCGGGGTCGCCTGTCTTCTGGAAATGGAGTTTTCTGAAAAATAATTATGGCAATGTCTTGCGGGCGTAAAATCGCAATTATCCTGGGCAGTCTCTTTCTCCTCTTTGCTCTGATTGTCGGCATCGGAATCGTTTTCATCTTCTCTGCGCTGCGCGGCAGCGAGCCGGTCATCCGCGATAACAGCGTGCTGGTTCTCAAAGTTGAAGGCGAGTTGCCCGACTATGTGCCGGATACTCTGACTCGTCGTCTTTTCGGCAAAGACGAACTCTCCCTGACCACTCTCGTCGAACAACTCAGAAAAGCGAAAGTCGATAAGCGCATCAGCGGGATTCTGCTTGAGATTGATCTCCTGGGTGCGGGCTGGGCGAAGGCCGAAGAACTGCGCGACGCGATTGCCGACTTTCGCGCTTCCGGGAAACCTCTCTACGCTTACATAGAGGTCGGCACGAACAAAGAGTATTACGTTGCGACCGCAGCCGAGCGCATCTTCGTCTCGCCGTCGGGCGATCTCTTCATCAACGGGTTTGCGGCGGACGTGATGTTCTTTCGCGGCTCGCTCGACAAACTTGGCATCTACCCGGACGTTGTGCAGATAGGCAAATATAAAAACGCGCCCGACCAGTTTACGCGTAAGGAGATGACGAAAGAGCATCGTGAGGTCATCAACTCGCTGCTGGATGATTTATACAATCGCTTCGTCAACACGATAGCGGAAACACGAAAAAAATCTCCTGACGAGATTCGCGCGCTTGTTGACAGCGCACCCTTGAGCGCAAAGGAAGCGCTCAATGCCGGATTGACTGACGGCACGCTTTATCGTGATGAAGTCGAGAATGAATTGAAGAAGCGTCTGGGCTACAAGGACGAAGACGAACTGCACGTGACAAAAGCCGAAAGTTACAGGCAGATCGATGCTGAGTCCGTCGGCCTGAATCGTGGCGAGCGAATCGCCATCATCTATGCTTCGGGTGAAATCTGGCCGGGCAAGTCCGGAGACAGCGCGACGGGCGGCCAGTCCGTCGGCTCGGAAACGATGGTCAAGACCATCAACGAAGCAGCCCGCGATAAAACGATCAAGGCGATAGTTCTCCGCGTAGATAGTCCGGGCGGTGTGCATTATGCTTCGGACGCCATCTGGCACGCCGTCGAAGTCGCTAAAAAGAAGAAGCCCGTCGTCGTTTCGATGGGCGACCTCGGCGCATCCGGCGGCTACTACATCGCCTGCAACGCTAACAAGATTATCGCAGAGCCTTCGACCTTCACCGGCTCTATCGGCATCTTCGCGGGCAAGCCCGTGATGAAAGGTCTCTACGACTGGCTAGGCGTGACCAACGAGTATGTGATGCGCGGCAAGAATGCTGGCATGTTCCGCGAAACGGAGAAATTCACGCCGGAAGAGCGCGCCAAGTTTGAAGGCGTTATCAAGATCAAATATTACGAAGAGTTTGTGCCGAAGGTGGCGACGGGACGCAGGCTCTCATTTGAGTACGTAGATTCAATCGCGCAGGGGCGCGTCTGGACGGGCGCGCAGGCGAAAGAGAAGGGTCTGATTGACGACTTCGGCGGGTTGGATAAGGCAGTCGAAATTGCACGCCAACTCGCCAACATTCCCGCAGACAAAGGTGTGCGCCGCGTCATCCTTCCGCACCCGCGCGGCTTCTTCGACAATTTCTTCGGTGGTAACGAAGAGGCCGCGAGCGCTCAGGTTAACCTACAACAACAACGCGCCGTCTTCGCTGCCCTACCCGAAGACGTGCGCCGCACGCTTCAATACGCCGCTACGCTTGATCGCATGAAGCGCGGCGAGATTATGGCAATCATGCCGTTTGATTTAAGAGTCAAATAGCAGTAGGAAATAGGCAGAAAGCAGAAGGCAGCGAGGATTATTCAACTCGCTGCCTTCTTGGTTTTCTGAATCATCACGCTATTGGCTACTGCCTTCTGCCTTCTGCTTTCCGCTTTCAATTCTTTCCATTCCGTTCATGTACGGTCGCAGGGCTTCGGGGATAATGATGGAGCCGTCCGCCTGCTGGTAGTTTTCGAGAATGGCAATCCAGGTGCGCCCGACGGCGAGGCCGGAGCCGTTGAGCGTGTGAACATATTCGGGCTTTGCCCCGCTCATGCGGCGAAAGCGAATCTGCGCGCGTCTGGCCTGAAACGTCTCGTAGTTTGAGCACGAAGAGATTTCGCGGAAGGCCTTCTGCGAGGGCAGCCAAACCTCTATGTCGTAGGTCTTGGCAGCGCCGAATCCAAGATCGCCGGTCGAGAGCGCCAGCACTCGATAATGCAAGCCGAGCTTTTGCAGCACCGTCTCGGCATTGCGTGTCAGCGATTCCAACTCGTCATAAGAATTTTCGGGCAGCGCATACTTCACCATCTCCACCTTCTCAAACTGGTGCTGGCGAATCAGCCCGCGCACGTCGCGCCCGTAGCTTCCGGCCTCGGAACGAAAGCATGGAGTGTAGGCCGCCCACTTCATCGGAAGCTGCGCGGCGTCGAGCATCTCTTCACGATGATAATTTGTGACGGGGACTTCGGCGGTCGGGACGAGATACAGCCCGCGCTCATCCGTCAGCTTGAATAAATCTTCCTCGAACTTCGGTAGCTGCCCCGTGCCGAAAAGAGAATCTGAGTTGACGATGAACGGAGGCAGCGTCTCCGTGTAGCCATGCTCTCGCGTATGCAATTCGAGCATGAAGTTGATGAGCGCGCGGCTCAATTTAGCTCCCGCGCCGTTCAAGATGGCAAAGCGCGCTCCCGCGATTTTACTGGCGCGTTCGAAATCAAGAATCCCCAAAGTCGTGCCGAGATCAACGTGGTCTTTAGGCTCGAAAGCAAACTCAGGTGCAGCGCCCCAGCGCCGCTCCTCACGGTTCGCGTTCTCATCTGCTCCAACCGGCACGCTCTCATGCGGGATGTTGGGAAGTGTGGAAAGCAAGTCGCGCATGCGCGTCTCCGCTTCATCTCGCGCACGGTCAAGCTCCGCGATTCGCTCCTTCAACTCGCCTACTTCGCGGCGGCGACCTTCGGCTTCGTCCTTCTTTCCCTCTTTCATTAACGCGCCAATCAGTTTGCTCGCAGCGTTGCGTTCGGCGTTGAGTTGATCGGATTCTGCAATGACGCGACGACGCTCCGCATCTGCGCGCGCGAAATCATCGAGCGCCGCCGTTGGAAATGCGCGCGCTTCGAGAGCCGCACGTACCCTGTCAAGATTATCGCGAACGAAGTTAAGATCGAGCATTTGCCGCAACCCTCTGTCTTATGGTATGAGAGACACCTTTACACCGGTCTCAAACGAAAAGCGTCACGCTATCTGACCGTACACGCGTGTGTCAAGCAAGGTGCGCGTTTGACGGTCGCGCTTTCGGCTTAACAAGCGCGAGCAGCGCGTCGTCATTGCTTCATTTCAGACAAGGGGAGTTCCTGAGGTTATGCCACAAAAAATTCGCAAGGCAATCTTTCCGGCGGCGGGGTTGGGCACACGCTTTCTGCCAGCCACGAAAGCATCGCCGAAAGAGATGCTGCCCCTTGTTGATAAGCCATTGATTCAATACGTCGTCGAGGAAGCTGTTGCCTCCGGAATTGAGTCCGTCATCATCGTCACGGGGCGCGGCAAAAGCGCCATCGAAGATCACTTCGACATCTCCTTCGAGCTTGAGCATCTGTTGCGTGAGCGTGGCAAGGAAGAGGAATTAAAGGAGACGCGCGCTATCTCGGAAATGGCGCGCATCAGCTACGTGCGCCAGCGCGAGGCGCTCGGACTCGGCCATGCCGTCTTGCAGGCGCGCGATCTGGTCGGCAATGAGCCATTCGCCGTGCTGCTCAGCGATGACATCGTTGACGCGGAAAGACCGGCGCTCAGGCAGATGCTCGACGTGTATGAAAAGTACGATGCGCCGGTTCTCGGCACGATGCAGGTTGAAGGTGAAGCTATCTCGCGCTTCGGCGTGATTGATGCGGAAGAGGTCGGAGAAGGTGTTTACAAGATTAAAGACATGGTGGAAAAACCTGCGTTTGAGAAAGCGCCTTCGGACCTTGCCATCATCGGTCGCTACATTCTGACGCCGGACATCTTCGCTGAGATCGAACAAACGCGTCCCGGCGCGGGTGGCGAAATACAGATTACAGACGCCATGCGCGCGTTGTTGAAGAAGCGTCCGTTCTACGCCGTGCGTTTCCAGGGGACACGTCATGACGCGGGCGATAAACTCGGCTTTCTCATCGCGACCGTCGAGTTCGCGCTCAAGCGGCCAGACCTTGCGCCGGAGTTTACAAAATATCTACGCACATTAAAATTGTGAACGAAGAAGGATAGCCGCTCTGTTGACGGCGACTATCATCATCGCTGGCTTTCAATTACTAATCTGGATTGGAGAATTAAACTTGGACAACTCAGCAAAGCCTTTTTCCGGACGGGCAGCAATCGTGACAGGTGCGACACGAGGCATCGGGCGGGCGATAGCTCTTGAACTTGCACGACGCGGCGCTGACATCGCTTTCAACTATGCAAAGAGTGCGGAAGCTGCCGACAGTCTAAAGGCAGAGATGGAAGCAATGGGCGTGCGTGTGCTGGCGACGCAATGCGATGTGGCGCAGACGAACGCCGCAGCCGAGATGGTGAAGCAAGTTAAAGAAGCTTTCGGGCGCATTGATTTTCTGGTCAACAACGCGGGCATCGTGCGCGACAATCTGATCTTGCGGATGAAGGAAGAAGATTGGGATGCCGTCATTGACACCAATCTCAAGGGAGCTTGGAACTTCGCCCGCGCCGCTTTGCGCGTGATGTTAAGACAGGAGGGCGGCGGGTCGGTCTTAAATATCTCTTCAATTAGCGGGCGCGTCGGGATGGCCGGGCAATCAAATTACTCTGCATCTAAGGCTGGCATGATTGGGTTGACGAAAGCTCTGGCTAAGGAAGTGGCAAGCCGCAAAGTGACGGTCAATGCGCTCGCGCTCGGGTTGGTCTCAACCGAGATGGCGGGCGGGCTTGATGAAAGCTATCAGGCGAAGTTGCTTGAACAGATTCCGCTGGGGCGTTTCGCAGAGGCTGATGAAGTGGCCCGGATCGCCTGTTTCCTCCTTTCAAATGATGCGCGCTACATCACAGGGCAGGTGATTCAGGTTGATGGAGGATTGGCGATGTAAAGCGGTAGGTTGATGAGTGAAGACGACCGTTTTGATTAACTGCTAAAAGAGGGAACCCCGTCAATCTTTCGACTGACGGGGCAAAACTTTTAGGGCAGGCTCGAAGATTCAGGGTGGCGTTGGCAATGAACTGAGAATCGTCACATACGTTCGATTCCGTAATTTATAGGCAGTGCGTTTGTACGGGCGAGATAATTCCGTGCGGCTCAAAATTAAATTGTGCGATTCTAACCGAAACCCTAACGCACTAACTTACTGAGTTCCGAGAGAAGCGCTCGTCGCCACACTTATCAATCACCGAAGCACGCCAACTTGGTTCTCCTGCCTCAGTATGTGAGGAATTATACCGAAGTTTCGTGAGGTGTCAAGCACAATTTTCACTCAGAATCACAATATTTTCGTAACAAAGCGGAAACAGGCCAAAACTTGTTTGAAAGTGAGCTTTTAAGGTTAATTCTCAGGCGTGGCGAGTTAAGCGTTAAAGAAGACTTAGCTTGAGATTTCTAAGTTGATTCTAATGTGCCTGACGGAGCCGCGTAAAAATTTACATCTTTTTCCGGGCGGGTGTTCCAACGTTTGTGAATCCAGAGCCACTGCTCCGGGTATTGTCGGACATAACTTTCGACGACAGAGGTGAAGAGAGAGGTAAGTTGCCTGATGTCTTCTGTCTGATTGCCGGTGGGTGTAATGGTCAGCGGCGGATCAATGCGAAGGGTAAACCGCTGCTGCTTTTCATCCCAGGGAACGAAGACCGGAAGAACTGCGGCTCCTGTTCGCAGCGCAAGGGCGGCGAGACCGGAGGTGGTCGAAGCGGGAATGCCGAAAAAATCTACAAAGATGCCTTCGTGCGGCTGTGTGTTGAGGTCAACGAGCGTGCCGAGAGTTCCACCTGCGCGAAGGGTTCGCAGCATGGGGCGCATGGCGGCGCGTTTGTCTATTGAGCGATTGCCGAATCGAGTGCGCGTCTCTTCGATCATTTGCTCGACGCGTGGGTTATCAATGCGGCGCACAAGAAAGCTCAAAGGGTAGCCGAAGGCAGAAAGGGCGAAACTCGAAAGCTCCCAGGCGCCCAGATGTCCGGTGAATAAAATAACTCCGCGTCCGTGCGCGCGCGCTGCCTGTAGATTTTCTAAACCCTGACATTCGACAATCCGACGCAAACTCTCAGGTGTCGCGCGGGGAAACTGGCTGAACTCGCCGAGCAGTCGGCCAAGACTTGTGAAGCAACCGCGAAGGATGCGCTCTCGTTCGCGCTCGTCCATTTCAGGGAAGGCGAGTTCGAGATTGCGAAAGCCCGTGCGCCGCAGTCTATCGCTCAAACCATAAGCGACGCGCGCCACAGCGCGCCCTGTAGCGACAGCGAGGCGACGCGGCAGCCAGCCGAGTCCGGTGAGCATTGCACGCGCCGTCGCATACTCCAACGCGCTTTGAACTTTTCCATGTTTCCCCATCTCGAAAAGCAGCCAAGCGCACGTAGTGTAATGCCAGAGCCATCAACTGGCAACTCAGCGCTTTTCGTCGCAATTGCGCTATGAACTGTATTCGAGAGCCGGAATGGTTAACTTGCTCCTTCTGGTTCCTGACTTCAGCCTTCAACCTTAGTTCTCGGATCGGTTGCGATACTCGGCATAGTTAAGAAACCCATCCATCAACTATCTGCCGATAATCACCACCATTAAGTAAGCACTTCACCGTAGCTCATCTCAAGGTCGTCTAATACCATCACCAGGGGCGATGTTTCACATATGTATTGCTCTGCATGTTGGAAATCCATAGGCTTAGAGAAGAAATAGCCCTGCCCATAATCACAGCCAAGAGATTTGAGCGTCAAAAACTGATCCGGCGTTTCAATGCCCTCGGCCACCACATCCATTCCCAGATTTTGCGCCAATCCCACGATAGTGCGCACGATCTCCGCGCTATCATTGTCTTCCGCCATTTGAGTGACAAACGAGCGATCAATTTTGAGCGTGTCAATGGGGAAACGGCGCAGGTGCGAAAGCGATGAATAACCTGTGCCGAAGTCGTCCATCGAAATCTGCAAGCCGAGCGAGCGCAGGCGAGTGAGCAATCCGGTAGCGGTCTCGACATTCTCCATCACGGCGCTCTCCGTAATCTCTAACTTCAGTGTCTTTGGATTGAGCTTAGTCTCTTTCAAAATGCCGTCTATCTTCTCAACCAAATCCGGTTGAGAGAATTGTTTGACGGAGAGATTCACGCTGATAAACAGCGGCGGGTCGGTGGGTAAAGTAATATGCCACCTCTGCATCTGCCTGCACGCCTCTCTTAAAACGTATTCCCCAATCTGGACAATCATCCCGGTCTCTTCAGCAATCGGAATAAAATCAACCGGAGAGATGAACCCGCCCTGCGGATGCCGCCAGCGGACCAGCGCCTCGAAGCCGCGCAACCCTCCAGATTCCAGCGACAGAATCGGTTGGTAAAAGATGGAAAACTCTTCACGCTCGACGGCTCGACGCAAGTCCGTCTCTAACTGCAAGAGCTTGCTGGCCTGTGCGTGCATTCCCTTGTCAAAGATTTCGTATCGGGCTTTACCGAGTGCCTTTGCACGATACATCGCCGTGTCCGCATCGCGCAGAATGTCTTCCGTCTGTGCGTACTCCTTCGAGCTGATTGCAATCCCGATGCTCACAGTCGTAAATACTTCGCGTCCGCTCAAGGAGAATGGGGCTGAGAGTTCACTCTGAATGCGTTCCGCGATTTGGATAACGTAATTGCTATCGTCTATGTCTTCAAGAAGGATAGTGAACTCATCACCCCCGAGGCGCGCAATCGTATCTCCGGGCCGCAGGATATTCTCCAATCTTCGTGCGATTCCGACGAGCAGTTGATCGCCAATCATGTGCCCAAGGCTGTCGTTGACCACCTTGAAGCGATCGAGGTCAAGGTAAATGACAGCGAACATGGTCTTCTCTGCTCGCTGCGAGCGGGCCAGCGCGAGTTTGAGGTGATCCATTAAAAGGGCGCGATTAGGAAGGTTCGTCAGCGCGTCATGGAATGCGTCATGAAGCAACCTTTCTTCTGCCTGCTTGCGGTCGGTTATATTCTGAATCTGGAAGATCAAGTGAGGGGATTTAGTAAAGGCGTCGCGGGTCAGAGAAGCGCTCCAGAGCGCCCAGACCTCGTGTCCGTGCTTGTGTATGTAACGCTTCTCTGTTTGACAGGAAGGTATCTTCCCTCTCATCAAATCCTTGATGTTCGCTATGACCGCGCTGAGATCACTAGGATGGATGATCTTTAAATAATCAGTGGCCATCAACTCTTTTTCTGAATAGCCGAGTAACGTGCAGAGGGCGCGGTTCACCTGGAGCCAGCGTCCTTCCGGTGAGACGAGCGCCATTCCGATGGCTGCATGATCGAACGCGCTACGAAAGCGGTCGGGGCTTTCCTTGAAACTCTCACCACTGTGGTTGGACGGCTTGGCTTCGACCTTCAGGTTGATCTGACGCCTTCCGTAAGTGAAAAGGAGGATTGAGATGGCTGCGGCGGTTGCAATAAAGGCGTTGAAGCCCATGCTGTGAACAAGCCCCGCCCCAAGACAGGCTCCCGTTGCACCCACCAGATACGCAAGGGATGTCCACAGAACTAAAGTTCCCCGTTTGCGCCAGGCAGATTGTTGAATCTTGTATGCTTCCCCAAGCAGGGTAATCGTCGCGCTGACGGCGGCCTGGATGAGGGTCGCGACAAAGAGCGCCTTGACCAAATCCAAAGAGTAGGTAGTGGAACCCGGCTCGACAGCTATTCCCAGAGAAAGACGTAGTGTCCAGACGACCAGAAAGGCAGAAACGGCTGTGACGGAGCTGTCGAAAATAACGCGAAGCGTGGGTCTACCACTCCGTAGCGAGAGGCACAGGGAGGTAACAGTGCCGAACAGGATGGCAGCGTCGCCTCCGAAGAGCAGGAGCGCAAGCAAGACGAAATTGTCCAGAAGAGAAATCTGACCGAGACCGCCAGGGATTGGAACGGAGTAGCGCGAACACGTCGCTATTGCCGTCAGAGCTAGAATCAGGATGGGCGTAACAGGTTGCGCCAATTGCCAGCGGTACAAGGTAAAAGCGAGCGCCGCGCCACCCAAAGTGATTACCGACTGCATGAACTTCTGGTGAAAACGATAATTATCCATTAGCTTCCTGCTAAAAAGTTTAGACGTGTCAATTCAAATCATGAGGCGTTTGCTCAAATGAGGAGGGCGCTCTCCGCATGGTTAGAGAGAGCAACTAGGATGCCAATTGCAGACAGGCTCAAACCATGTAAATATCTTGGCTTTTACAGGTTAGCTTAGTGTATGGAGGAATAGATAAGTAATCAATCGGTCAGGTAGAGAGGGTTCGGTCAATCATTTTGACGAATAATGCTCTATAACAATTGAGCGTTAGGCGGCTCACTTAGCCAAGATCGAAATGACCAGCATTTACGTTCATCCTTCCATACAGACTAAAAAGCAGGTAGGTCTTTGAAAATCATAGGGTAGAATGAAAGGGAGAGGATTGTAAGGGAATGCCTTCAGGAAGAACGCACGACGCAATCACGATTATCCTTGCGGCGCCGACTTTCGTGGCCGCGTGGGGATTGACGGCTAATCTGACGCTGGCGTTTCTGGCGACGGGTGCAATGCTCTTTGGCGGTTTTATGTTCGGGCCTGATCTGGACATACAGTCGCGCCAATATGCGCGTTGGGGAATCTTCCGTTTTCTCTGGCTTCCCTATCGCGCGCTCTTTCGGCATCGCTCCCGCTGGTCGCACGGCATTATCTTCGGCACGCTGATTCGCGTCATCTATTTCACGCTGGTGCTGGCGCTGATCGTCTTGGCAGGAGTTTACCTGCGCGCCGTCTTGCTGAATGGCCCTCTGCCAACTTTCAATGAAATTCTACAAGCGTGGTACGCGATTGAAGGCAGCGTCAGGCAGAACGTGGGAGAACATGCCGTCTGGGCTGTGCTGGCCGGATTGTGGTGGGGGGCAGCGAGTCACACGCTGACGGATGTCGCGTGGTCGGTTCTCAGAAAAGGCTCAGAGATTTTTTGAGGCTTTAGATGAGGCTGCCTTGCAGAAGAATCAAGGCCGGGTGCGGCTCTTTCTAAAAGGAGCGCACCCGGCTTTAACTTTTATGATGATTCGTGCGGAGAGCCAAAGAGCGCTCAGGCACGCCGCCCGGCAATCAGGCGATAAATCGCTAAGATAACCAATGCGCCGATGACGCCGAAACCAATCTTGGCAAAGAAGCCAGTGTCGCCGAAGCCCTCCGTCTTCCTTGTCAGATTAAGACTGTGCGCCAGGAAACCTGCCAGCACCGCGCCGCCGATTCCCAGTAGCATGGTGATGGCACAGCCGCCGGGGTCTTTGCCGGGCATGATGATTTTGGCAATCGCGCCCGCGATCAGGCCGACGATAATCCAGGAAATTATATCTAAGACTCCCATATTACCTCTCTTTTTGTGAGAGCGCGCTACTCAAATTTATCGCGCGCTGGCGGTTGTTACGGATGCCCGTCACACTCTTGTCGTGAACGGAAGAGTTAAACGAACCGTTTGAATCGAACGATTAATCGAATCGATTGCTTTGAGAAAACCCTATCTCTCTAATTCAGTAGCGCGAATGATATGGACAGCACAGGCTTCGTGTCAATGAATTTTCAGTGCCCGGTGCGCGTTGACACAAGACGATAGGCTTGACGGCGCACTGCTTCCGAGACATTACGGTTCTGCGAGATGTGTTGCAGGTCTTTGGTATGAATTCGCGGCAGGATGTTGATGGCGGTTGGAATCGGCGTGCGCGGATTGCGCGCGATATTGAGAATGATTGGATAGGAACGCGCCCAGGCTCGATTCTGGGCGATAGTTCGCAGCACCTCGTCGGAGACCGTTCGCATGGCGGCAATGCTTTCGACTTCCTGATCGGTGATGCGCGGGTTGTGAATGACGGCCTGCGCGACGACGCGGTTAGAGTCGCGGATAAGGATGGATCGCGCCTCGCGGTCGCCTTTCATGCCCAGCTTGACGCGATCCTTGACGTTCATCATCATCACGCGGCGGATGAGAGAAATGCGTTCGGGATTCACTTCCTTTCCCTCGTTGCGCGTATCGTTGATGATGCGCTCGACGTTCGCTATCCGCTGTTCCTCGGTTTCCTCAAACAGTTCTTCGAGGCGTTCGAGCGCGAGCCACGAATCGTCTATCTCTACGTCGGAGACTTCGATATGCTGGGCAATGATCCACGCATCATCGATGGTCAGGATTTCGCCCGCGCCGACTGACTCTGCCGTCTCGATGAACTCGGCGGCGGCGGTTTGCCCGCGCGCGCGCAACTCTTCGGCGATCTGCTGCGCGCCGCGTTCCTTCTCGAAAAATTCGCGCCGCGTTTCGCGCACGCGCCGCTCGGCTTCGGAAGTGCGCGCAGGGTTATTGATGATGGCTTCGATGATGGCAGGCGCGCGAATCAACCGTTGTTGATTGATTGAGATTAGCTCAAGCAATTTGCCATTAGAGGTTGCGCCCGCCAGCAGCGCGATGGCTTCATCTGGTGTGCGCGTGTTGAGCGTGACGGCTTCGTGGATTTCGTGTCCAAGATTGGCACGGGCGGCGAGATAACCTAAGACCGAAGGCGCTACCTCCGAGCTTGCGGCCATGTCCCGCAGCGTTTCCGGCTCTTGCGCGGCCAATGTCTCTTCAGCCGCTTTAACGATGTCCGCGTTGTCGCTCTGTCGCAACGCCACCAATGCCTCAAGCATGTCGGCCTGGTCGAGCGGCAATAGCCCGCGCGCCGCAGCCATTCGCGCGGCCTGCGGAGCAGTGCCCGCGACGATGGCCTGCACGACGGGATTAGTTGAAGTAGTGTTTGCGCTCATCAGGTATAGGGCTGGTTGGTAGAACTACTTGCCGGGGGGCCTAATCGGTGAAAAATGAATCTCTATCAAGACTGCGCGTCTAATAAAGATTAAAGTTGTATTCGAGTTGAATGTATTGCGAAACCGGCTGACCGTTGAGCGTTGCCGGGATGAACTTAATACTCCGGGCAGCTTCAACGGCTCTCACATTAAGGCCGTGGGGAAGTCCGCTTACCACTCTAATCCCCCTGACCTTGCCGTCGAAGGCGAAAATAGCACGAAGCACAATCGTTCCCGCGATCTTATTTTGTCTGGCTTCTTCTGTGTACTGTGGCTCAGTTCTTCGCAAGATTCTAGGTTTCGTGGTTACTTCGCTGGCCTTATAAATCCTGCCGAATGTGCTGAGTTGAGTGTTCTCCACAGCCATCCCCGCGTACTCGCGTAAGGTCTCCGAGCGGGAGTTCCATTCTTCTACTTTTGAAGTTGATGGTTTTGAACTGAGCTTCAGATACTTGTCTGCGCTTTCAGCCGCTAACGAAAGTACGGGCTTGAACCGTTCGATATTATGAACACCTTTGTTGGCTAATGTGTTGACGAATATCCATTCCAACAGCCTTTCTCCGGCTTTTGTTGCCTCTTCGTGTGCTTTGCGGGCCTCTTTCGATTTGCCCTGTCGCTCATACGCGAGTCCTAAATAATGCCACGCCGCGACCACGTCTTTACGAACTTTAACCACACGGCGGAGCAACTCGATTGCGCCTTTGTCATCATTCTGCTGGTAGAGTTCGATGGCGCGCTTAACATCCTCCGTCACGTCAACCGCCAGACTTTGCTGCGCGATAACGCCCATACGCGAGCCGCCGGAAACGGCTTGAGCGCCAGCCAGAAGGGTAAGGCAAAGGAGAGGCAAAACGACTCTGCGAGTTTTGAGCATCAGCATTCCCCATGAAATAGTGCCGGGCGCGCTTTCACGCGCCGCAGCACTTCTTGTACTTCTTTCCAGACCCGCAGGGACATAACTCGTTGCGCCCGACCTTCGGTTGGTCGCGGGTGATAGTTTTGATCTTGCCCTCTTCCTCGCCTGCGGCGGCTGCGCCCTGATTCGGGCCAGTGAAGCTCAGCGCAGAGCGACGTGGAGCGCGTCTTTGCTGCAAGACTTCGGGCGGTTGCTCGGTGACAATCTGTAGGTTGAAGAGCGAGCGGATCGTCGTCTGGTCAATGCGGTCGAGCATCTCCTGAAAAAGATCGAAGCTCTGTTTCTTGTACTCGACGAGCGGGTCTTTCTGCCCGTAACCGACAAGTCCGATGCCTTGCTTCAGGTGGTCAATCGAGAGCAGGTGGTCTTTCCACTGCGCGTCAATGATGTTGAGCATGATGATGCGCTCGTAGGTCCGCATCGCTTCGACGCCGATCTGCTGCTCTTTCTCGGCATACTTGGCTTTGAGCTTCTCCCAGATATTCTGCTCAACGGCTGCCGAAGTTGTGTTGTTGAAATCTATTCCTTCGGCGTCAGGATCAAAGTCATAGATTGCCTGAATCTGAATTACATAGTTGTCAACGTCCCAATCTTCCGGGTCGGCTTCCGGGTTCAGATACTGCTTCGTTAAATCCGAGAGCAGATCGCGCGCCACGCCCGTCTCGCCCAGCAGGTACTCGCGCTGGTCCGGCTCTTCCATCAACTGGCGGCGCAATCCGTAGATCGTCTCGCGCTGCTTGTTCATCACGTCGTCGTATTCGAGCAGGTGCTTGCGCGATTCAAAGTTGCGTCCCTCGACAGATTTCTGCGCGCCTTCGATGCGCTTGGAGACCATCTTGGATTCGATAGAGACGCCCTTTTCCATTCCCAAACGCTCCATCAACGCTTTGACCCGGTCTCCGGCGAAGATACGCATCAGGTCGTCTTCCAGCGAAAGGAAGAAGCGCGACGAGCCGGGGTCGCCCTGTCGTCCGGCGCGACCGCGAAGCTGATTATCAATGCGGCGCGACTCGTGGCGCTCAGTGCCGATGATGTGCAAGCCCCCTGCGCTGACCACCTCTTTGTGCTCCGCTTCGACGATGCGCTTGGTTTGAGCGAGCGCCTCTTCGAATTGCTCATCCGTCGCCTCGTCCGGGTCAATCTCCTGTTTCTTCAGCATCTCGCGGGCGAGAAATTCCGGGTTGCCGCCTAAGAGTATGTCCGTGCCGCGCCCGGCCATGTTCGTGGCGATGGTGACAGCGCCCTTGCGGCCCGCCTGCGCGACGATTTCAGCTTCGCGCTCGTGATACTTCGCGTTCAGCACGTTGTGCGGGACGCCGACTTTCTGCAAGCGTCGCGCAATCAACTCCGAGTTTTCGACCGAGACTGTGCCGACGAGCGTGGGCTGCCCGTTCTCGTGGCATTCCTTGATCTGCTCGACCACCGCGTCCCATTTCTCAGGAAGCGTGCGGTAGATAACATCGGAATTGTCTTTGCGAACCATCGGCTGGTTGGTCGGGATAACGACGACATCGAGCTTGTAGGTCGAATGAAACTCTCCGGCTTCAGTCTCAGCCGTGCCGGTCATGCCGGAGAGCTTTTCGTAAAGACGGAAATAGTTTTGCAGCGTGATGGTGGCGAGCGTCTGGTTCTCTTTCTCGATCTTGACGCCCTCTTTCGCTTCTACCGCCTGATGCAGACCGTCCGACCAGCGGCGACCCTTCATCAGGCGACCCGTGAAGTCGTCAACGATGATGACTTCGCCGTCCTGCACGACGTACTGATGGTCGAGCTTGTAGAGCGTGTGGGCTTTCAAAGCCTGCTCCACACAGTGCAGCATCTCCATGTTCGCCGGGTCGTAAAGATTACCGACGCCTAAGAGGCGCTCGGCCTTGTCCACACCCTCTTCCGTCAAGACGGCTGTATGCTGCTTTTCATCAACCACGTAGTCGCCGGTCTTGAGTTTCTCTTTCTCTTCGCCGCGCTTGAGTTGCGGGATGATGGCGTCCGCCTTGAAATACTTGTCCGTCGCTTCGTCCGACGCGCCCGAAATAATCAGCGGCGTGCGCGCTTCGTCAATCAGGATGGAGTCCACCTCGTCAACGATGGCGAAGTAGTGGCCGCGCTGCACGCAGGTCGCCAGGTCGAACTTCATGTTGTCGCGCAGGTAGTCGAAGCCGAACTCGTTGTTCGTGCCGTAGGTGATGTCTGCGGCGTAGGCGGCCTGTCGCTCAAAGTCGTCCATGTCGTTCTGAATGCAACCGACTTCGAGGCCGAGAAAGCGGTGAATCTGTCCCATCCATTCGGCGTCGCGCGCGGCCAGATAATCATTGACCGTGATGACGTGAACGCCGCCGCGCCCGGTCAGAGCATTGAGATATGCGGGAAGCGTGGCGACGAGCGTTTTACCTTCACCGGTTCGCATCTCTGCGATCTTGCCCGAGTGAAGCACGATTCCGCCGATCATCTGCACGTCGAAATGGCGCATTCCAGTCGAGCGCACGCTCGCTTCGCGGACGATAGCGAAGGCTTCAGGCAAAATCTCGTCCAGAATCTCGCGCTCACGCCGCTTGCGATCTTCCAGGTCTGTCGCATCCGCAACCTCACGCGCGACACGCTCTTTAAACTGTGCCGTGCGTGCCCGTAGTTCATCATCCGAGAGCTTTTTGATGGATGGCTCAAGCTCGTTAATCCGGTGGATGATGGGCTGAATGGTCTTGAGGTAGCGCTGATTCTCGCTGCCGAAAATCTTGGTTAATAATTTATCAATCATGGTCGTATGAATCCTATAGGCAAAAAGTGAAGCGCACGGTTAAGACGCGAACCTTTACGCAGTTCGGCGCAACTCTTGATTGTAAGGGAGCGGAGAAACCGATGGCAAGCGGGCAGTTTTGAAGGGCGTGCGCGTCTATTCTTCGTCCCTGCCGAGACAAGCCTGTAGCGATTTCGCGGGCTGTTCCGGGAGGGCTGCGCGTGGCAGATGTGTAACTAGCAAGACTTGGATTTTGTCTGTGAGAGCTTTGCTGTTTTGATAAAGACTCGCTTCGGGCTGGCCTTTCGCCTGAGCCGCAAAGTCTGGAAGCCACGGAACGTCAACGTTGAGCACCTGAAGGCTTGAAACCGCCGACGCCGCCAATCTCAAACGGGTGGACGAAGCAACGTAGTGATGGCCCACCTCCGTCGTTGCCTGCCGGGCGTTGACCTCGGCGGGCACACCAATAATCAACAGTCCCAGACAAGCACACAGGACAGTGATGGAAAACGGTGCGTTGGTGTTTCGAGGTTCGTTCACGTTAAATTAAGTCAATCACAACTTCCAGCTACCAGCTTACACGCAAAGACGGCTGATTAACAACTAGCTGGCCGGAATCTGCTTCTTGAGCATGTCGCTGATGGCCGCGCGCGGCAAATTGAAATTGATGGTGATCTGTTTGCCGCTCGCTGTCACCTTCGTGTTCTGCATGATGGTCCCTTCGTCGCGCCCGCGCTTGAGCATCGCGCCTCCGGCCAGCAGTGCGTTATAGCCGAGCGCCTTCTGCCGGGCTTCTGCATCGGATGCGGCGTCGGTCGAGGCGCTGACGGAGATGATAGCAGCGTCGAGTTTCAACGTCAGAATCAGGTGGTCTGTTCCTTCAAGGAAATTAAGCGCGCCGCTGGCGCTTAAGGCCGCGATGAAATCCTTGGCGGCTTCGATCAATTTCTCGTCGCCGGACTTACGAATCACAATCACGTTGCGCAATGTTCCGTCCGGGTTGCGGTCAGCCTCGATGGTCATCTCAACCGGGTTGTTCAGGTTAAGCTCACCCTTGTCCTTCATCTCATTGTATTTGACCAGAAGATCAACGAAGGGGCGCTTGTTGACCGTATTGGGGCGCTTGACCTTGTTCTGCTCCGCCACCTTGTCTAAATTATCCTTGTCCGCGCCCTCTTCGGTCGTCGTGCCTGCAACCGTTGCATCGCCCGTCGCGGGAGAACCGGCGGTTTGAGGCGAAGGACTCGGCGACGGCGACGGCGACGGTGTCGGAGTTGGCGTCGGCACAGGAGTCGGTAGAGGCGTCGGCTGCTCTATGATCTCCGGCGCAGGATTTCTGAAGTCGTTGTTAAAGTAGCCGGGCGGATATTGAAACTTCTCGCCCCCATTAATCATCACGGCTTCGCGGATATTGATCTTGTCGTAATCCTCATCAACGTATTCGGCGTCGGAAAACTTGCTCCCGATGTGAAACGCCTCGCGCAGTATCGGCACGTAGAGAATCGCCGCGAAAAAGAGCGCGTGCAGCACGAAAGAAACGCTCGTCAGGCGCAGCAACTTCGGCCAGCGAGGCGACTTATTAATCTCAAAATCTGTTAACAGCTCGGCCATTTTGTTCACACTTCGCGCGCGCGGTCTCACTCGCGCGCACGCCCGTTCTTAGACGCTTTCAGCCCGCGAATCGTTGTGAGCGCCGCTGATAAAGTTACCACTCTGGACGGGGAGATGCCAGAGGCCGGACGTTAGAAGCCGTTTGATAATTGCGGATGAATTTGTCCCGTAGGGACAGTTGAAAATAGCCCAGCGATTTATTGCCGGGAACAGGGCTTTCTCATAAAAAATTGAGTTTCTTTAATGCTATTATCAATTGGTCAAAGTCATCACTGAATTTTTCTAATAACGCTTTTTTATTTTTGAGTCCAACTAAGTATTTGCCTCCTTGTTTTCAATTTTTATGAGAGATCCCTGTAAAATTAAATTTAGATAGCAAAAGAAGAGGAAGAGTATTTGCAGATTCTTCGCGAAATTTTGTATCGATAAAAGGAGGAAAAAAATATCAACACATATGTACTTAGTTTTCATGAAATCGACAGATCAAAGTTTATAGTTGTAGGAGGCAAGGGCGCTAATCTGGGCGAACTGTCCAGAATCAAGGGAATACGGGTGCCGGAGGGTTTTTGCGTTGCCACCGAAGCGTACAAAAAAATAACCGAAAATAATCGGGAGCTTAACAGTCTGCTGGATGAATTAACACGTCTTAAGGCAGAAGAGAGGGAAGGTATCAGCGAGATCAGCGCAAAGATCCGTATAGCCATCGAAAGAATACCCATTTCTAAGGATATAGCAGAAGAGATTGCGGGTTATCTCATAAAGTTTGGTGAAAAAGATGCCTTTGCTGTGCGGTCCAGTGCTACGGCGGAAGACCTGCCGACGGCATCCTTTGCAGGCCAACAGGATACGTATTTGAACATTATCGGAAAGGAGGCAATCCTAAAGCATATCAGCAAGTGCTGGGCATCGCTATTTACCGAGAGGGCAGTAATTTACCGCCTTCATAACGGCTTCGACCACCGTCAAGTCCACCTGTCTGTGGTTGTTCAGAAGATGGTCTTCCCGCAGGCGGCAGGAATTTTGTTTACTGCCGATCCCGTCACTTCTAATAGGAAAGTGTTATCCATTGATGCCAGCTTCGGACTTGGTGAGGCATTGGTCTCCGGCCTGGTGAATGCTGATATCTATAAAGTGTGTAACGGCAAGATCATCGATAAGAAGATATCCACTAAGAAATTGGCTATTTATGCATTAAAAGATGGCGGTACGAAAGAACAAGAGATTGAGCCTGGGAGGCAGAATAGGCAAGCGCTGACGGATGAGCAGATTTTACAGCTTGAGCGTATGGGCAGAAAGATTGAAGAACATTTCGGCTACCCGCAGGACATCGAATGGTGTTTGGTTGATGCTATATTTTATATTGTCCAAAGTCGGCCGATCACTACTTTATACCCGATCCCCGAAGCGAATGATCAGGAAAATCACGTCTATATATCTGTCGGTCATCAACAAATGATGACCGACGCCATGAAGCCATTGGGATTGTCTTTTTGGCTGTTAACGACCCCTGCATCTATGCGTATAGCTGGCGGCAGGTTATTTGTTGATGTTGCACAGATGCTGGCTTCGCCGGTCAGCAGAAAAACGATAATAGATACCCTGGGAAAATCCGATCCGCTCATAAAAGATGCACTTACAAACATCATCGAGCGGGGAGATTTTATAAAATCGTTACCGGATGATAAAAAAGAGTCAGGTCCCGGTAAAAGCAATAAAGCTGTGTCGCTTCCGAATTATCAAACACTAAACGAATACGATCCAACAATCGTTTCTGATTTGATCAAGAGAAGTCAAATAGCGATAGAAGCGCTAAAACAAAACATCCAAACGAAATCAGGATCGGATCTGTTTGATTTTATCCTGGAAGATATCCAGCAATTAAAGAAGACCTTATCTGATCCACAGAGTTTCGGTGTGATTATGACTGGTATGAATGCTGCATCATGGATCAATGAAAAAATGAACGAATGGTTAGGTGAAAAGAATGCAGCAGACGCACTTTCTCAATCTGTACCAAACAATATTACTTCGGAAATGGGTCTGGCGTTATTGGATGTCGCAGATGTGATACGCCCATATCCGGAAGTAATTGAGTATTTACAGCATGTAAAAAACGATAACTTTTTGGATGAACTGGTTAAGTTTGAAGGTGGACAGGAAACCCGGGATGTTATCTATGCTTATCTCAACAAATACGGAATGCGATGTGCCGGAGAAATCGATATTACTAAAACCCGTTGGAGCGAAAAACCAATTACGCTTGTCTCTATGATTCTCAGTAACATCAAAAACTTTGAGCCTAATGAAAGCAAGCGGAAATTTGAAAAAGGGCGACAGGAAGCTGTTCAAAAAGAACAAGAGTTATTGGGTCGATTGAAGCAATTACCGGATGGTGAACAAAAAGCCGAAGAGACAAAACGAATGATTGACCTGATCCGGAATTATGCCGGTTATCGTGAATATCCAAAATACGGTATGGTGAATCACTACTTCGTTTATAAGCAGGCTTTGCTGAAAGAAGCCGAACAACTCGTACAAGCCAACGTTGTTCATGAAAAAGAAGATATATACTATCTCAGCTTTGAAGAACTTCGCGAAGTAGTACGCACAAATAAACTGGATTACCAACTTATCAGCAAACGAAAAGACGAGTACAAATTATATGAAAAACTAACTCCACCACGTGTTATCACCTCTGACGGTGAAATCGTTACGGGTAATTACAAACGAGAAAATCTCCCAGCCGAAGCTATTGTAGGTCTACCTGTTTCTTCCGGAGTTATAGATGGACGGGCACGTGTGATCTTAAACATGGAAAATGCTGATATAGAAGATGGAGATATATTAGTCACCTCCTTTACTGATCCTAGCTGGACACCATTATTTGTATCCATAAAAGGCCTGGTCACCGAAGTGGGCGGACTGATGACCCATGGAGCAGTTATCGCACGTGAATATGGCTTACCAGCAGTTGTCGGAGTGGCGAATGCTACCAAGCTGATCAAAGACGGACAGAGAATCCGAGTGAATGGAACGGACGGATATGTAGAAAAACTATAAATGGAGATGTTTTTCGTTAGTGAAGCAAAAAGAAGTGGACGTGGAAGGGAAGACCGTGTTAGCAAACAAGACAGCGAATACATTGACCTCAAAAATTTGGCGGATCTCCTCTAAACTCAGTTCTTCTGCCGAGCCACCTATACCATAGGCGGCATTATTGACTACTACGTCCAGTGCGCCGAAATGCTCATGGGCTTTCTTTATAGAATTTTCGATTGATTATGCAGCGGTCAGGTCCACTTCCAGCGGCAAAAACTGTCCTTCATTAAGCCGTCCCTACGGGACTGGCTAATCGCTCGCCTCTCATCCCCAGCCATAAATTGCTGGGCTATCATCACGTCATCCCTGACGGGCCTCTTCAAACAGCTTCCCGGTCTTATTGCTTTGCCCAGACCTTTAGCATCCGACTTTTTAACGTGTCTGGGTTAGAATGGCGTTATGCCACGCCAACCTGTTAACAATCGCCGGAAAAGGCGCAACCCGAAAGATTCAGGGCGTGCTGGGGCAGCGGAGCGCAGCGGGCGGGATGAAAAGCCGCGTCGTTCGGGTTCGGGCAAAGATTCAGCAGCGCCTCGCCAGCCGCTTCAGAACAGTGCTCCGACGCGCGAGTTGCGCCGCCTGCTTCAGGGCATCGGCACGCCTGCGCCTGCGCCGTTCAAGCCCGATTCGTTCCAACTGGAAGCCCTCGCCGCGCTCGAACACGAAGATGTGCTGGTCACTGCACCAACGGGAAGCGGCAAGACGTGGATTGCACGCGAGGAGATTCGCCGCCTGCTCGCTGAGGGCAAGCGCGCGTGGTACACCAGCCCGCTCAAGGCGCTGACGAACTCCAAGTATCAGGAGTTCAGAGACGAGTTCGGGAGCGATCAGGTCGGCATCCTGACGGGCGACAGGAAAGAGAACGGGGACGCTCCCCTCATCGTCGGCACAACCGAAATCTACCGCAACCAGCTATTTGATTCTCTACGCAGCGGGACAAATATCCGTGCAGACCTCGTCGTCTTGGACGAAGCGCACTACCTCGCGGATGAAGAGCGCGGGCACGTCTGGGAAGAAGCCATCATCCTTTCACCACCACGCGTCAGGCTCTTGTTGTTGTCGGCGACAATCGGGAACGCTCTGGAGTTTGCCTCGTGGATTTCTGAAGTTCGCGGTGTTCGCTGCGGCGTGGTCGAGCGTCCGGGCGCACGCCCCGTCCCTTTGCGCGCCGCGTTTCTCTACCCCGACGGGCAGTTGATACCGCTTTTGTCCGACACCGGAAATCTGCATCCTGAAATCGTGCGGCTTGGCGACCAACAGCAGAAGCAACGACAGGAACGTTCGTCGCGCAGCAATTGGAGAGCGTATAGAGGGGGCAGACGGTGAAACTGAGCATGCCTGAGATGCCGCCCGCGCAGCTTCTGGCGGCGTTGAAGTCTTACGACCTGCTGCCTGCCATCGTCTTTCTGCCGACGCGCCGACGCTGCGATGAGGCAGCACAGGAAGCTGCGCTCGCGCGCCGCGAACAGAACGCGGAACGGCGCGAGACCAGACGCACAATCATGCGCGACTTCTCGCGAGAGCACCCGGAGGTGCGCGGGCATCGTCACTGGGACACGATCATCAAAGGCGGCGTCGCGGCGCATCACGCCGGGCACATCCCCGCATGGAAACTCGCCATTGAGCGCCTGATGTCCGCCGGATTGCTCGACGCCATCTTTGCGACGGCAACGGTTGCGGCGGGAGTGGATTTCCCTGCGCGCACGGTCGTCATCTCAAACGTTGACGCGCGCTCAAACTCCGGCTGGCGCACCCTGTCAGCTTCCGAGCTTCAACAAATGACGGGACGTGCCGGTCGTCGCAGCCGCGATAACGTCGGCTTCGTCGTCGCCGCGCCCGGACTTCATCAAGACCCTGAACGCATCGCCGTGCTGCTCACCGCGCCGCCCGATCCTCTGCAAAGTCAGTTTCGCGCGACCTACTCGACGCTGCTCAATCTTCTGGACGCTTACGAGAACTTCGCTCAGGTGCGCGACATTGCCGAAGAAGCTTCGCGCACAGGGACACGGCCAGACGCATCACTCGCGCGGAGCGAGAGCGCGCCGAGGCCGAGCGGCGCATCAGGGAGAAACTGGACGAGGCTGGATGCCACTTGCCGACAGCGGTCGCGCGCGGGCTTGAGCGATTGGCGAGCGCGCGTCAACGTCTGCTGGAGACTCTGCCGCAGACGCGCGCCGAGATGTTCTCATCCTGGCTTGATGAAGTTGTCATCCCCGGAAGAATCGTTGGCGTCGGGCGCAACGGGCGGCGGCTTCTGCTCGTGATGCGAAGGCGCGGCGGAAATTTGATTGGAATGCGCGAGGACGGGCGCGGCGCAAATCTCGCGCTCGAACGTGTCGGGCGTGTGTATGCGCCCGTCTATTCGCTCACGGAAGACGCCATCGAAGCGGCTTTCGATGAAGTTAGAACAAAGGGCGGCGAGCTTGCCCTTCATGAACCGAAGTTGAGCGAAGCCCGCGCGGGCGAAGACGACGCCGTGAATGTCATCAACGAAATGATTGACGGGATTGCGCCTGAGTCTCTGAGCGAAGATGAAAGGAACGCTTGCGCCGAAGCCTTGTGGGCTGTGATTGAAGACGCGGAAGCAGTCGAGCGCAGCGAGCGTCGCACTTTGAGCATCCGTGCGGAAATCTGGGAGCCGTTTGAGCGTCGCGCGCGGGTGCTGGCCGCTTTCGGTTATCTTGATTTCGCCGGGGAGCGCGTGACGGAGCGCGGGCGCTGGCTCGCAGACCTTCATGTTGACAGGCCACTGCTGGTCGGCGAGGCGCTGGACAAGAATTTGTTTGCCACGCTCGATGCGCCGCGCGCGACAGGACTCATGGCGGCGCTTGCCTCGGACGCTGACCGCGATTACGGAGAGCTTGAGTTGGACGATGCGTTGGTGAGTGCGCTTGCGCGGTTCGAGGAAGTCGCCTATAAAGTTGCCACCGAGGAATGGAAGCAGGGGTTAGAGCCAGCGCCGGAGATAAACTTTTCGGCGGCGGCGACAGCCGCGCGCTGGGCTGCGGGGTGCGAGTGGGTTGAACTGGTGAAGGAGACGCGCGCCGAAGAGGGCGACCTCGTGCGGATGCTTTCGCGCACAGGCGAATCGCTGCTCCAAGTCGCCGGACTCCGCCGCGCACATTCTTCATCGGCTCGCGTCGCAGCGCAGGCCGCCGAAGCCATCCTGCGTGAGCCTGTCAGGTAGAGCAAGGGGGAAGTGAACTTGCGTTGTGAGAAATTCAAAGGCAGCGAGTGCTTGCTGGCGCTCCTGTTTTTTCTTGTCTGGGGCGCGGCCTGCGCGCAATCCGATTCAGTGAAGAAAGAGAACACGACGAGCATGGGGACAGCGGACCAGAGCACGGCAGCAGCGGTTGTTTACACAGCATTGGGGGATTCGACCGGCGTCGGTGTTGGGGCAAGAGATGGCAAAGGCTACGTTGCGCGCCTCTTCGAGCGCATCGGGAAAGAGCGTGCGGGTGCGCGCCTTAATAATTTTTGTGTGAGCGGCGCGACGACCGAAGATGTGTTGCGCGAACAACTCGGCGCGGCCATTGCCACACGCCCGACGCTGGTGACGCTCGGCATCGGTATCAACGACATCGGGCACGGGATGCCAATGGAAAGGTTTGCGCGAAACTACGAAGAAATCATCAAACGCCTCAAGGCGGAAACCAGCGCGAGGATCGTCATCACGAACATCCCCGACATGTCGTTTGCTCCCGTCATTCCCGCGAGCCAACGAGATAACACGCGGCGCGGCGTCCAACTCTTCAACGAAAAACTCGAAGCGATTGCCAAACGCTACGAGTTGCTAGTCGTTGACACTTACGCGGAGACGCACAGGGTGATTCCGTCGCATCCCGAATTCTTCTCCGAAGACGGATTTCACCCGAGCGCCGAAGGATATGAATACTGGGCGGACGCGATGTGGCCGACGGTGAAGGCCGCGATAGATGAATGAAATGTGTGTGACGTTCAGCCGCTACGCGGTGATCTAGGAACGGTCTTCAGACAGGGAGCGTTAGCGAATCACCTCTGCCAGCGGCTTGTCGTTGACGAAGACTTTCACCGTGTTGACTGAGTCGAATTGCATGGCTGTGTTTTCTATCTGCTCGGTGATTCGCGGTTCATCGCATACACCGGCGACAAACGGGCCTTCTCCCGAAATATGAATGGTCGCAACCCCCTCAGTAATCGAAACGCTCTTCAGTTTCAAGTCCTTGCCCCACCAGTAATTTCCCAACTCTTTACTGTATTCGTGGGGAGTCGATAACAGTTCCTCAAGCGCGGCTTTTAACGGCGCGACGGTGGGTTTAATCTTCCGTGCGACACGGACGAGACTGTCATCGCAGCCGATTTTCAGGCCCTTTTTTCCTTTGTCTCCGACGGCCACCAGATAAATGTCTACCTCATCTACCATTGGCGCTGACGTTGACGCTGCAATGGGCGAGGACGCCGGAGATGATGCTGGCATTGACGCTGGTGCTACTCCTCCTGCTGATGTCGTTGCGGTTGAATTAGCTTCCGGTTTGGCGTCTGACGTTATGTTTGACGTGGTGTTCGACGTAGACGCGCAAGCGAATCCCGCCAGCGCAAGGCAGATTAAAAGTGTCGTGTAACCAATCAAATGAAATCTTTTCACCGTATCCTCCGTTAAATGCGGCCATCACCAACGACCTTAATCGTAAATTGAACTCTGCTTCAAGAGTAGTCGTACACACTCTCTGAAAGCAACCAGACCGGCAAAGGCTGAGCGATCGCCCAGCGCCCGCCAAATAAAATCTGAATGGAAAGGCGAATCATGCTCCTGAAAAACTTCTCAAGGCACCTGAAACTTCTTCTTCTGGCACTCCTGACACTCTCATTCGGATTACAACGAGCGTCGGCGCATCCCGGCGATAACGACTTCGGAGAGTTAGAAAAAGTCATCCTCGAAGAGTTGAAAGAGACGGGCACGCCGGGCGCGGCGGTCGCCATCATCAAGGATGGTCGCGTCATCTTCGCTAAAGGTTTCGGGGTCGCCAGCATCGAAACGGGCGGTGCGGTCACACCCGACACGCTCTTCCGCCTCGGCTCGACGACGAAAATGTTTACGGGCGCGGCGATGGTCAAGCTCTCCGAGCAGGGACGCATTAAGCTCAACGAGCCGATAGGCAAATACGCCAAAGGTCTTCCCACAAAGGTGTCTGAGCTTACCCCTCATCAACTCATCAGCAACACGGCGGGCGTCGGAGATTTCAGCGCGCCGCCGCCGCTGCATGACGATTCCGCGCTGGCCGCGATGGTGCGCTCGTGGAAAGACGACGTGCTGTTTGGCGAGGCCGGGAAAATTTATTCGTATTCGAGTCCGGGTTTCTGGCTGGCCGGTTACGTCATAGAGGAAACAGGCGGCAAGCCTTACGCAGACATGATGGACGAGCTTATTTTCAAACCGCTCGGCATGAATCGCACCACCTTTCGCCCGCTCGTGGCGATGACGTACCCGCTCGCCGTCGGCCACGCCGCGCAGGAAGACGGCAAGCCCGCCATCATTCGTCCGGCTTACGACAACGTGGCGCAGTGGCCTGCGGGTTCAATCTTCTCTTCGGCCAACGACCTTTCGCGCTTCGTCACGGCGCTTTTATCCAACGGTCGTTTAGGAGAGGCGCAAGCTCTGTCGCCAACGCTTTTCAAAAGCCTTTCGGGTCAGCACACCTTGATACCGGGCGAGCGCGACGCGTACTACGGCTACGGCCTGCTGAACTTCGAGGATCGCGGCGTGCGGATGATCATGCACGGAGGTTTTAGTCGCGGCTACGGCTCGATGATTCAAATGGCACCGGAGCATCGCTTCGCCGTCATCGTCGTCACGAACAAGAGCGGCATGACGCTCAGCAAGACTACAGCCAAAGCGAAAGAATTGTTTCTTCCCCTCAAGCCCACGGAAGCGGAAAAGCCGAAGGAGAAACTAACGCTGACGGCAGCCGACCTCACTGCGTTTACGGGCGTGTACGTCAACGGGCCGCAGACCTGGGAGATACTGGCGAAGGATGGTCGCCTGTTCCTCAAGGATACCGAAGCGGAATACGCGCTCACCAAAACCGGCGCTCAGCGGCTTTCGTTTGGCGACACGCTGGAAAACGACACCGCTTTCGTTCCCGGAAATGACGGAAAGATGGAATACATTTTTACCGGGTTGTATTCGGGACGAAGAAAGCAGTGAGAAAACGATGAGCTATGAACGCGGAACGATGAAATGTTTTACTTCAGCGATCAGCGTTCATAGCTCATCGTTTCTTTTCATCCTTCTTCCACTGATCAGACTTCGGGTCCCAGAACGGATCGTCAAGCCCGACGCTGGCGAATATCTGCACCATCTCATCTGCGTCAGGCCGACGTGATTCTACTGTCAATCGGTTGGCATACCATGCGACCGACAAATACCAGAGCTGTTCCAGTGAGACGAGAGGGCGGCGCGGTGTGTCGTGAGCTTTGCACCAGCGAGTGGCAGTCTCTTCCGACCGGAAGAGAAGCATCGTCTCTCAAGTATAGATGATGTCGTCCCACCACTGGGCAGCGGGCACGGCAAAGTGTATGACGCATTCCTGCGGGACTGGACTCCCGTCTCTCACCAGCAGCGACATCGGCTCACCCGTAAATCCGTCGGAAGCCGTTACGTTGCCGTCCGCGTGAAGCGCCGCCGGAATGCCGAGCGCATCCCAGGCGCAGTTGGCGTAATAGGTTTTTCCGCCGACTTCGACCGCGAACGATGTCTTCACACCGGAGAAAGGCGGGGCCATCCGAATTCGAGAGCTGTCGCCCGGCTCAAGTACCAGCAATCGCTTCTGGTAAAGCCTCTGAAATGCTGCTTCGACCTCCTCAGTCGAAGTCTCCAACGCCTGCGCGACTTCAATGGAAGTCGGCGCGTGCGTCGTCTCTGCGATTACCTTATAAATATGCAGCTTGACGGTGGTATCGAAATCCAACATTTGAAATCTCCATCCCTGACCATCTCGTTGTCGTTAGTCCTGCCGGTATTTTAGTTTCAGCCAGAGCGCCTGAAACGCCGGGAACAGTAACATCGGGGGCGTCATCACATCAAATTAGCAAATTTGTTCCACTGTGATATTGTGGGCTGTAAAAATTATGTCTGCTGACGACACAGAGCTTCACGAACTGCTGGCGATTCTTTTTCAGGCGCATCCCTGGCACGGCGTCCGGGCGGGCACAGATGCGTCCCATGTCATCAACGCCTACATCGAAATCGTCCCGACAGATGCTGTCAAGTATGAATTGGACAAGCCATCGGGGCATCTGCGCGTGGATCGGCCACAGCGATTCTCAAGCCTCTGCCCGACGCTCTACGGTTTTATCCCGCAAACTTTCTGTGGCGATCTGGTGGGCGAACTCTGCTCGACGCGTGTTGGCGTTCCCGGCATCAAGGGCGACGGCGACCCGATGGACATCTGTGTGCTGACGGAAAAGGCTTTCACTCACGGCGACTTCTTCCTGCGCGCCGTGCCCATCGGCGGCCTGCGGATGATTGACGGCATGGAAGCCGACGACAAGATCATCGCCGTTCTCGAATCAGATGTCGCCTACGGCCATTTTCAGGAAATCAGGGATTGTCCCAAAGGATTGGTTGACCGGCTCAAGCATTATTTCCTCAGCTACAAGCAACTGCCGAGCGAAGCGCCCCGCCGCGTCGAGATCGCGGATGTTTACGACCGCGCTGAAGCAATGGAAGTCATCGACCGCAGCCTGCAAGATTACCGCGCACGCTACGGCGCGCCGGAAAAGCGCCTCAGTGATCTGCGAAGATTGTTAAGGTAGCATACAGCCGTCAGCCCTTTATCCGGTCCGGACAAATCGAAATCTTCTTGCCAGAGGGTCTCCATCTCAAGATAATGCATTTCGTTTCCGGGTAGCTGTAAATTTGAATTATTCGTCCTCCTCGGTTTTCCTCAAAATCCATTAAGACCCGCCGGTCTCTCGGCAGTTCTCTAGCTGCTCGAACTATGGTGCGGTGGCTCGCCATGAAATATTATGCTGAATAAAAACATCTCTTTATAGACCAGAGATTGGCTAAGCTCTTTGCTCTTTTGAACAAGCCACCGGAGGTTAGGACATGAAGCGAAGCGGAATCATCCACCACCTGACATTGATCGGCGGCATCCTGGCCCTGGCGCTGTGCGGGATCGTCACGCGTAATGCCCGGAGCCAGAATTCGCCTTATGTAGTGAAAAAAACAATCGCGGATAAATCCGACAGGATGACCAAAGAACTAAAGGATGTGACTCCGATCCAGCCGCGAAGTGCGGGCGACCCGCGCGAAGCCGAGCCTGTACGCTTAATGGGAATTCGCGGGCAGCGTCCGCCCCTGGCTACTCCCAAAAAATCTTATTACCAGGGTTCGCCCGGCCCGGTACAGACGACAGAATTGCTGTCCATCTTTGAGGGAATCGGCAAGGATCTAAAATTCTCGTATAACGAAGACACGTACAGAGTGCGCACCGCGCCGCCTGACACCAACGGCGCGGTTGGAGAGGCTCACTATGTGCAATGGGTCAACACTTCGTTTGCCGTCTTTGAGAAGAAGTCAGGCAAACTGCTTTACGGTCCCGTAGAAGGAAAGACTTTATGGCAGGATTTTGATAACGGCGCGTGCCAAAACAATAACGACGGCGATCCGATAGTCCAGTACGACAAAATCAACAAGCGATGGATACTCGCTCAATTTGCGCTCAACAGGGCTAGAGATCCAATTACAAAGAAAATCATCCCGGCCGCTCCGTTCAATCAATGCATCGCTGTCTCCGAGACTTCGAACGCTCTCGGTAAGTACAGGCGTTTCAGGTTTTCTTACGATCACTTCAACGATTATCCGAAGTTCGGTGTGTGGGCTGACGGTTATTACGCGACCTTCAATATGTTCGGCGGGAAGAACGTCGGCTCGCTAGTCTGTGCGTATGACACGGAGGTTATGCTGGGCCACAATACTCAAAGACCCGCCTCGCAGCAGTGCGTTCAACTCAGTGAAAAGTATTACAGCCTCCTGCCCGCAGATATAGACGGATCATTATTGCCGCCAAAAGGCGCACCGAATTACCTGCTCAGCTTAGACACGAATAACAAATCAATCTACCTCTGGAAGTTTCATGTGGACTGGGACAAGCCGTCCACCTCCACCTTTGAGGGGCCGATTACCGTTGCCGGGGTTGATAGCTTTGCTATCCCCTGTCTGGGCGAGCGTGTAGCGCTTACCTGCATCAAGCAACGCGGGACCGAGCAGCGGCTTGATTCTCTGGCTGATCGTTTGATGTATCGCCTGGCCTACCGCCGTTTCCCGGCCAGCGGTCGTTCCCCGGGCTACGAGGCTCTTGTCTTCAATCACACGGTGGCTACGAGTTCTGGCTCGGCTGCGCTCAGGTGGTATGAACTGCGCAGTCCCTTCGATTCCCCCACGATTTACCAGAGCGGGACCTTTGCGCCGGATTCCAATAGCCGTTGGGTCGGCAGTATCGCAATGGATAGGTCAGGTAATATCGGAATCGGGTACACGATTTCGGGGAGTAACATGTCCCCCGCGATCTACTTCACGGGCCGCGAGGCATCAGACCCGCAGAAAGGCCGACTGCAAAAGGAGACCCCGATTGTCAACGGCGGCGGCTCGCAATCATGCCTTACGCCTGATGGTCAATGCTATGAAGATTGCTTGCTGGGCAGTGGCAAATGCCTGACCGAGGCTGACCGCTGGGGTGACTACAGCAGCCTGACAATTGATCCGGGCGACGATTGCACCATGTGGTACACCTCCCAGTATTTGAAGAGCGACGGCGGATACAACTGGAACACGAAGATCGCCAGATTCAAATTCAAGTCCTGCAAGTAGCTCCGCGAGCTTCACCTTGAACGTCTATTGATATGCCTTGACGGGTTATCGAACGCATGGGCGGAACTCCCGCGCTGCCCATCAGGTTGTTCCTGCGGCTTTCTCAGGAGATGTAGAAAATGAAATGCATATGGAAACTCTCATTCGTGATTGCTCTGGCGTTGCTTGCTGCCTGTGCAGGCCGGACTTCCGCTTTAGCACAGGACGGAAGTGGTTCGGAAAGACCTAAACTATATGTTCTGGCCATCGGGATTCGTCAGTATCACAACTATGGACGGCGCAACCCCGTCTTCGCTGATAAAGACGCTAACGACTTTGCGGCAACCATTGACCAGGTGGCGAAAGGAAGTTTCGCTCAGGTACACACCAAACTGCTGATAAATGCTCAAGCGACCCGGGCGTCAATAGAATCCGCCATCAAAGATATTATCCGCGAGGCGAGGCCACGGGATACTTTCATGTTCTTTTATTCAGGGCATGGAGAGTCAAAAGCAGAGCGGAGAGGAGAGCCACAGTTCTATCTCATCCCGAGTGATTTCAACCGCGCAAATGGAGACGACTTTGTCGGGAAAGGAATCTCGGCCACGCAGTTGCAATACTGGTTCATTCAGGTGGAGGCCCAGCGCCAGTTCATCATTCTCGACTCGAATAAATCGGACGGGGGATTTCAGTCATTCAAAGACCGGATAGATAGAGAAAACCAGATGCTTCGGCCACTGGCTCAGCGAAACATAGCGATTTTATCTGTCCGTGGCATCAGCTTTGAATTTATCAGCCTGAGGAACGGCCTGTTGACGTATGTCATCCTTCAGGGCCTCAAGGGGGGCGCTGCTTTAAAGACCGGCAACGTGACCGTCAAAAACCTTGTTTCTTATGTAAATTCCGAGTCGCCTGAAGTCTTAAAAAGAAGCGCAACCACCAGAACACGATTCTTGCTGAGAAGGCATCCTGGTTCCGGTAGGCCGTTTTTCTATGTTTCCGGAGACGACTTCACTCTTGGTTCCACAATCCCCTCGACCGGTAAAAGCGGCAATTCTCCTCTGACGCTTGCCGAGGCATGGCTGGGGCACAATCAATCACGGGTAAAGGGTGTGGGTGAAGATGAGGCAGGCGGCCTCTCGGTCAAATCCTCACCTCAATCTACAAGTCAGTACATACCAAAGCCACAATGCAAGCGTTTCTCCGAGACGCGTCCGTCAACTGCAACCACAAATAGGCGGGGCAAAGACATAGCTCTAATCATCGGCACTGACAAGTACGACCACTGGCCTCTGTTGAATAACCCTGTCCATGATGCTTCCAGCATCGCCGCTGAACTCAACACTCGCTACGGTTTTGAAACCGAGGTGCTGAAAGACCCCAGCCGGGAATGTATCACCGATGCGATTAACCGGTACGGATTCAACAGGAGCTATGCGGATGATGTTCAACTATTCATCTTCTTCGCCGGGCACGGACAATACATGGATAATCTGGGCATGGGATTCCTTGTCGCTAAGGAATCGCCAAGGGTAGATCCGAGCGGGCTGGGGTTCTATCCTCACGCCATCCTGCGAAATTTAATAAATGGCATCCCATGCAAGCACATTCTCTTAGTTATTGATGCCTGCTACAGCGGGACAATTGATGAGCGGCTGGAAAAACATAATCAGACGGCGGCAGAGGAAATGACTGCCATGAATAGTTCCGGCGGGCCTCTTATTATAAAAATTAGCGGGCGGCGGGAAACTCAGGATGATTTTGTCCAAAGGAAAATGAAGCACACGACTCGGCAATTTCTTACCTCTGGAGGCAAGGAATATGTTCCGGATGGACATCCGGGAGGGCATTCGCCATTTGCTGGCACACTACTGGATGCTCTTCAAAAAACCAGCACCGGATATGGGTACATCACCATGACCCAGATTTTTGCGTTGATGGAGAGAGTAGACCCGGAACCTTACTGGGGAGAGTGGGGATATAACGATCCACTCAGCCAGTTCTTCTTCTTTCGGCGCTAAAGGACACGATTGGCCGCAAAAGCAAATGCGACCCTGACAAAAGAATTTGTTGCCGGAAAGATGCGCGCGGATGCGCTGAACTTTTCGTGAGTGATCTCTATCGGTTGCAGGCTGAATGCTCGTCGCTCACGCCTTATCAATCATCTCTTCGATTCCGCAGCGTCGGCAGGCGAGGGTTCGACGCGTCGGGCTAGTCCAGCGGGCCAGCGCTGGCGTTGACAGGCGAGGCTCTTTCTCTTCGGCTTCACCTTCTGTAAAAAAACGAGCGCGCGTCTCCGTCTCGTTGACGCGCGCTTCCATCTCTGCGCGGCAATGCTTGCACACCCAGCCGAAGCCTTCGTTGATGAAGTGGTCTATCTCTAACATGGGGTCAGGGGTCGGGGGCCGGGATCGGTAAAAGCCTTATACTGGCCCCCGATCCCTGACCCCCATTAGTTTACCGTCGTGTACCTCTTCGCGCGTCGGGAGCGTCGAGCAGGCGCACGGGGACAGTCATTCTTCGGTTGTCACGGAAGATATCAACTTTGACGATTTCTCCGACTTTATGCTTATCGAGGATGCGGAAAAGATCGTCCCTCTCGCTGACCTTCTCGCCGTCAATGGCGACGATGATGTCGCCCATCACGACATCGCCGTCTTCGGTCTGCGCCAATCCGCGCAAGCCCGCCGCAGCCGCCGAACCGTTGGGCGCAATCTCCCAAATCATCACGCCTTCCGAGACGGGCAAATCAACCTGACCCTTGAGATATTGGATATCGCGCGTGCCGACGCCGAGCTTCGGACGACTCACCATGCCGTTCTTAATCAACTCCGGCACGATGCGCTTGGCGATGCTCACGGGAATGGCAAAGCCGACACCGGCGCTCGCTCCCGAAGGCGAGAGAATCTGCGAGTTGATGCCGATCATTTGCCCGTGCGAATTGAGGAGCGGGCCGCCGGAATTGCCCGGATTAATCGAGGCGTCCGTCTGAATCGCGCCCTCTATGGGGCGACCGTTGCGAGCGCGAATCGGGCGTTGCAGACCGCTAATGACGCCTGTCGTCAGCGTGCGGTCGAAACCGAACGGGTTGCCGATGGCCAGAACCTTCTGCCCGACGACGAGCCTATCCGAATCGCCAAGCGGAATGATGGTCAGTGCCTCGCGCGGCGCGTCCACCTTGATAACGGCCAAATCCGTATCGGGATCGCCGCCGATGACTCGCGCCGGATAGGTTTTACCACCGCCGATACTGGCCGAGAGCTTTTGCGCTCCTTCAATGACGTGATAATTGGTCAGGATGTGCCCCTGATCGTCAATCACCGAGCCGGAACCGGAGCCTTGCCCCTCTTCGACCTGGCCGAAGTAGTCCTGCCTGTAAGAAGTTGACTTGATGGAAACGACGCCGGGCGAGATTGCCTTGTAAACTTGTACATTGTTCTCTTCATCCGTAGCCAGCGCCGGGTCTGTGATGCCGGTCGGCATGGCCTCCGTGAAGGCCGCCGAGTTGGGCTGAAGATGGCTGCTCAAGCGGGTGAAGACGACGGCTGCTGCTGAGGCAAAAATCGCCGACAGCAACGCTATTCCGAGAATCTGACGGGCGGAAAGTCTATACATAAATTTCTTCCTTCTTTAACAATGATGGCTCGCAAGCAGTTACTAAGATGCGCCTGCGCGGATTTGCGTTTCCGGCCGAAATTATATCGCGTTTAAGGCGCAGCCGGAATCCGCCTGGGGTGAAAAAGCCTGACAATACTATATTCCGGCGGGAGGCAGCAGAAGTTCCGCGTTATGCGATTAAAATCTGCGGCGAGCAATCAAAATAGTCTGGGATGAGGGTTAAAAGTGGCGGGAGGAAAGAATATAGACAGGATTTACAAGATTAACAGGATAAAGGGAAGAAACATGACGCTAGCTTGACCTGTCTGGTCTTCTTAATCCTGATAATCCTGTCTAAAACTCTTATCCGTTTCGTCAGAGACGCTAATAAATCTTCAGGAAAAAATCGCGAGAACGCTGTGCGGCAAGTTGCCCAGATAAGCTATGAAGGTCTCCGGCGCTTGCCAGCCGAGGGCCGACATGCCGGTCGCTGCGTGGACGACCATCAATCCCAGGTAAAGCCCCAGCACAACGGTCATGCCGCGCTGCGCCAGTTTGTAGCGCGAGCAGCGATAAAGGATGTAGGCAGCAAACGCGCCGACCGCCAGCTTGACGAAGATAAAGGGCGCATCGCCCATGTCAAGCAGGCGAGCCATCAGGCCGTTGCCTTCGGTCGCCATGCCTCCACGCACCCAGATAAGGGTGAGTTGCGCGTCGAGCCAGTTCAGACCAAAAAGAAGAACGCTTTTTGCGAGGATGCTCATTTGCAGGAGCCTCTCCTTCGTGCCAACTTTGTTTAACTCGTCTCTTTAACGACTGAACCCCCAGGCCGCGTCGGGCGTTGGGGGTTCATCGTCTTTACGGGAGAAACGAGATCGTTTCCTTTGTATCTGGTAAAAAGTACGAATAGGCCGGGGCTTCCGGCAACATTAGTTGATAGTTAATTCTCTTTACGGGTCGCTCCCGCCTACAGGCAAAAGATTTCAGGACGCCGCCGCCGCATCCGGCGGAATGATTCGCAGATTGGGCGAATCCTGAAGCACGCGCGTGCCGGGCGGGACAGAGTGCGTCAGCCAGACGTTGCCGCCGATAACCGAGCCGCGCCCGATGATGGTCTCGCCGCCCAGAATGGTTGCGCCAGCGTAAATCACCACGTCATCTTCAATCGTCGGATGACGCTTCGTGTTGCGAACCAGATCACCCGTCGAATCCTTGTCGAAAGAGAAAGCGCCGAGCGTTACGCCCTGATAGAGCTTGACGTTGTTGCCGATGACGGCTGTGCCGCCGATGACGACGCCTGTCCCGTGATCTATGAAGAAGGAAGAACCGATGCGCGTCCCCGGATGAATGTCTATACCCGTGCGGTGATGCGCGTGCTCGGTCATGATGCGCGGCAATAAAGGCACACGCATCTTGAAGAACTCGTGCGCGAGGCGATAGACCATCACGGCGTAGATGCTCGGATAGCTGAAGATGATTTCGTCGCGGCAGGTCGCCGCCGGGTCGCCGTCGAGCGCCGCCTGCACATCCGTCGCCAAGACTTCACGCAGGCGCGGCAGTTCAGCCAGAAAGAGGGACGCGCATTCACTCGCGTGCGTTTCCGTCACATCGCAGACCGCACCGATCTTCTCGCCGTGAGCGACGGCGCGCTTGATCTGCTCGGTCAGAACTTCATAAAGCCATGACATGCGCGCTTCGACGTGTGCGCGCAGGCTCTCATTCGTCAACCCCTGCGCTCCGATGTAGCCCGGAAAAAGCAGTTCGTGGGTGGTGACCAGCACGCGGATAATCTCCGCGTGCGACGGCAGCGGCTGGCGACCAAGATGATGAATCTTCAGATCGTCAACCGAGTATGATTCAACGAGCGCCTTCGCCGCCCGGTCAAGCTGTTCATTCATTGGTCTGGAAAGTGATAAGTGATGGGTGATAGGTGATAGGAAAGAACAAGGTTTTATCTTATTACCTATCACCCGTCACCTATCACCTGCTCTATTCAATCTCTATTCCCCGTTCTTTCGCAATCCCTCGTGCTTTCATGATGACATCGTCGTCAACGACTTCGGCTCCGCCCGTCCAGGCAGTGACTTCCTCAACGGGACGCCCCAACGCGACGGCTAACTTTTCATCGCTCGAATCAAAGCCATTGTCGCGCAGAGACTTGAGCAGTGCGCGTCCCTCCGATTGATTAGTGCCGCGATCATCTACGGCCCCGCCCGATTCTTTCTCTCCCGTGTTCTCTTCGTTCATGCTCCCACCTCGCTTTGTGATTGACCGGCAACGGTCGCTGTATACCCTAAGTCCTGAATCTTTTTGATGAGCGTGCTTTGCTGCACGGTCTCATCGTCAAAATCTACGATGGCGGTCTTGCGTTTGAAGGTCACGTCCACCGCGTGGACGCCCGCCGTTTCCTCCAGCGTCTCTTTAATATCTATCGCACATGAATCGCAGTGCATCCCTTCGATGCTAAATTCTGCCTTCACCTTTTCACCTCCTTGAATCTAAGCCACGCGAGAGCGCCAAACCGCAGCGGCCACATGAGCCGTCAACCTCTGCTCTACCTCTCTCGGCGCGAGTGTGACCAGCCAATCTGTTCGAGCGTGCTGAATGCGTCGTATTATAAGGTCGTAAATCGTGAATCGTAAATCGTAAATGGTGAAAAGCGGTTTCGTCTATTTACGATTTACGATTCACGGGTCTTCTATATGAGCAATAATTTCTCCATCGCACGGGCCATCGTGGAGGCTGCCCAAATCTTGCGTCAGGCGGGTGTGCCGGAGGAGCGGCGCGAAGCCGCGTCGCTCCTCGAACATGTCACGGGACATGACCGCACCTTTATGATTACGCACGCCGAAACTGCGCTCTCGTCCTCAGACGTTCGCAGTTTACGCAATCTCGTCGAGCGTCGTGCGGCGGGCGAACCCCTTCAGTACATCACTGGACATCAGGAATTTTACAAACTCGATTTCGAGGTCACGCCCGACGTTCTCATCCCGCGCCCGGAAACGGAGTTGCTGGTTGAAAGGGCGCTTGAGCTTCTGGATAAAACAACTCAGCCCCGGCGCATCTGCGATGTCGGCACAGGCTCCGGCTGCATCCCCGTTTCAATTCTGCATGAAAGGCCAATGGTTCAGGCCGTCGGGTTAGACCTCTCTTTGCCCGCTCTTCGCGTGGCTGCGCGCAACAGTGCGCGACACAATGTGCGGGAACGGCTCGCCCTCATCGCGTCCGATTGTTTCGCGGCGCTCGACGCGGACCATACACGTTTTTCGATGATCGTCTCGAATCCGCCTTACGTCGTGGAAGACGCGCTCGCAACTCTGCAACGCGAAGTGCGTGACCATGAGCCGCACGTGGCCCTCACGCCGGGAGGGGACGGCCTCCGCATCATCCGTCGCCTGATAGCGGATGCGCCGCGCTTTCTCGATACGGGCGGATACTTGTTGATGGAGATTGGTTTCGACCAGCACGAGGCAATCCGAAACTTAATTGACCCACAGGTCTGGGAGCTTTCAGATATTCACAAAGACTTGCAGGGCATCCCGCGCACGGTCGTCCTGCGGAAAATTCAAGACCTCGGTCTTTGAAGAAAACAATAATTTAAGTAGTTTCACTGGCTGACAGTAAGCGGGGGCCTGGGGAGTAGCCCCCGCTTATGTTATGACCTGATGAGGCGGTCATCTCGACGGAGCGCCTTGCTCTCTCGCGTTCACTGGAGCGCATAGAGGCTGCCGTTTACTTTAAGCGGGCTGGCTCCATTATTGAACACACGAATGAAGAGATGCTGCGGGCCATAGATGTCAAACTTGCCCCGGTAGTTCAAGCTGCCCAGGGTGTCAAGTTTTCCGGTGGCGATGTCTACGTTGAGTTGATCAATCGCTCCCGCCGGGCCGTAAAGTTCGTTGATCGTGAACTTCGTGCCTGCCGCTCCGTCAAAGCGTAAGACCAATCTGTATTCTTTGAACCCGGAGAGATCGAGTCCGCCAGCCGGACCGAGAGCATTTCCATTGGCCGGGATAGTTACGTTTTTGAAGACCGCGACGAGTTTGAAGTTTGGCATGATTCTCACTCCTTTCAGGATGTGGAAACTCGGTAGGCTAAAGCAATCCAGTGCGGAAATTGTTAAGAGCGCATCGGATTGATTTTGAACTGGCTGGTTAACGTGCGGCGAGATGAGGCTCTGGAACCAGCTTGAAAGAACAGCGCCTTGCAGGAGGCACTTTGAGCAAGTCTTATGCCGATCAGGTCGAGAGGAAAAACGCTCGTTAAATCAGCGGTGGACTTTGCTAAGGCTGCGTTGATGTCCTCAATCGTCAACAGCGATGTTCACAATCGTTGACACCTTAGAGAGCGCGAGGACGGGTGATAATACCACCATGAAGTGTGTTAGACGCCACGTTCTGGCTTGATCGCGCAAATCGGTATGTCAGATCGCATCATGTGGCTTAATTACGCTTTCAGCCCTATCTCCTTCCAGCATCATTGCCTGCATCAACGCTTTTATCATATATTGCTGCGCTCATAAGTTAATAATTTCAGACCAGCAGAGAGAAAGGCGCTTTGAGTCATCATGTCGAATAGCGTTCCTATCACGGTCGCGCATGGCGACGGCATTGGCCCCGAAATCATGGCGGCCACGCTCCACATCCTCAAAGAAGCGGGCGCGCGGATTGAGATTGAGACCATCGAGATCGGCGAAAAGGTTTATCTCGCGGGCAACAGCGCAGGCATTGAGCCGAGCGCCTGGGAATCTTTACGCCGCACGAAAGTTTTCCTGAAAGCTCCCATCACCACCCCGCAGGGCGGCGGCTTCAAGAGCTTGAACGTCACTGTCAGAAAGACGCTCGGTCTCTATGCGAATGTCCGCCCCTGCGTTTCCTATCACCCGTTCGTGGACACGAAGCACCCGAACATGGACGTGGTCATCGTCCGCGAAAACGAGGAAGACCTGTATGCTGGCATTGAGCATCGGCAGACCGAGCAGGTCGTCCAGTGTTTGAAGCTCATCTCGCGTCCCGGCTCTGAGAAGATCGTGCGTTACGCTTTCGAGTATGCGCGTCGCAACAACCGTAAGAAGGTGACGTGCTTCACGAAAGACAACATCATGAAGATGACCGATGGACTCTTTCACAAGGTCTTCGACGAGATTGCCGCCGAGTACACGGACCTTGAGAACGAGCACTGGATTGTGGACATCGGCGCGGCCAAACTCGCCGATACGCCCAGTGCATTCGACGTGGTGGTGATGCCGAATCTCTATGGCGACGTACTCTCTGATGTCGCAGCGCAGATCGCAGGAAGTGTGGGCCTCGCAGGCTCTGCGAACATCGGCGAAAACGTCTCGATGTTCGAGGCGATTCATGGCTCTGCGCCGCGTCGCGCCGGACAGAATCTGGCCAATCCTTCGGGCTTGTTGCTGGGCGCGGTGCTGATGCTCGTTCATATCAATCAAACGGACGTGGCCGAGCGTGTCCACAATGCGTGGCTGAGCACGATTGAAGACGGCATTCACACCTACGATATTTTCACGGAGAAGATTAGTCACCAGAAAGTCGGGACGAAAGAGTTTGCCGAAGCCGTAGTTGAGCATCTGGGAAAAACGCCGCAGACATTGAAAGCCGTGAGCTACAAGGCAGGCGAGGGCGAGGCACTCACGAGCCAGCCAGCCGCGAGCGAGCGTGCGCGCGCGAAAAAAGAGTTGGTCGGCGTGGACGTGTTTCTGGATTGGACTGAAGGATCGGCAGACCAGCTTGGAGAATCACTCGGCAAGGTAGCGGGCGATAAATTGAAACTCCAGATGATTAGCAATCGCGGCGTGAAGGTCTGGCCGGGCGGAAACACCGAAACCTTCTGTTCGGATCACTGGCGTTGTCGCTTCACAGCGCAAGCGGAAGGAAGCTCGATCAGCCACAACGAAATCGTTCAGCTTCTGCAACGCGTCGGCGATGGAGGCTTTGACTTCATCAAAACAGAAAACCTCTGCACCTTTGACGGAGAGCGCGGCTATTCGCTCGATCAGGGAGCATAAACTTGAGGGGAGCGAATAATGATTGAGACAGAAACGAAGGTTGAAGACAGGATGCATGATGCTCAAGCCTCGCGGCCTCTGGTCGCCGTCATCATGGGCAGCAAGTCCGATTGGGAGACGATGCAACATGCGGATGAGATGCTGACCCGCTTCGGCATCCCGCATGAGTGTCGCGTCATCTCGGCGCATCGCACGCCCGTCATGGCAACAGACTTTTCCGAAACGGCAGAGACGCGAGGACTGGAAGTTATCATCGCGGCTGCTGGCGGCGCGGCTCATCTGGCCGGAGTCATCGCCGCGCAAACCCTTCTTCCGGTGCTCGGCGTGCCGATGGAAAGCAAAGCCCTCAAGGGACTGGATAGCCTCCTCTCCATCGTGCAGATGCCTGCGGGTATTCCCGTCGGCACACTCGCCATCGGGAAGGCGGGCGCAATCAACGCCTCGCTTTTCGCCATCGCTATCCTTGCCAACACACGACCCGAACTCAGAGAGAAACTGCGCCAGTTTCGCCAGGAGCAGGAAAGACAAGTCCGCGAAGCAACGCTGCCGTGAAAAGCAGTGGTCAGTGGTCAGTGGTCGGTGGTCAGTTAAAAGCAAGAAGGCAGTAAAGACAAGCTCATCTCTACTGCCTTTTGTCTTTGCTGACCACTGACCACTGACCACTTTTCTTGTAAAACTTTCTGAATTGGCGCAGAATAGGCACGAACGAAAGTTCTGTCTCAGAACCTGCCTTGACTGCCACCGCCGCAGTCTCTATCGGAGCGGGCCGTTGCACTTCTTCCGCTGAACCAGGAAGCCCAGACCATGATTGGCGAAATCGTTTCTCACTACCGTATCTTAGAAAAACTCGGCGAGGGCGCGATGGGCGTGGTCTACGCGGCGGAAGATACTCACTTGGGTCGTCAGGTCGCCATCAAGTTTCTCTCTTCTTCTAACTCAGACACGCATCACTTCAAAGCGCGCTTTCTCAGAGAGGCGCGCTCCGTCTCTCTCTTGACTCATCCGAACATCGCCATGATCTACGATTACGGCGAGACGGCTGAGGGCTATCCCTTCATCGTCATGGAGAAGGTCAAGGGAAGACCTTTGAGCGAGTTGCTTGAAGAGAATGATCTGACTCTGGCGCGCGCCGTCGAGATTATAGAGGACGTGGCCGACGCGCTCGGCGAAGCGCACGAACTGGGAATCGTTCACCGCGACATCAAGCCGTCGAACGTCTTTATCACCGAGCGGGGGCAGGTCAAGGTCTTAGACTTCGGGCTGGCCAAGCAGTTGAACGAAGATCATAGCCAGGCGGCAGACCCGGACGCGCGAACGCTCCTCGCCACACACACACGCAGCGACATCGTCGTCGGCACACCGCTTTATCTTTCGCCCGAACAGGCGAGAGGCGCACCCGTTGACGGGCGCTCCGATCTCTTCGCGCTCGGCGCGCTCCTCTATGAGTGCATCGCGGGCAAACCAGCTTTCTCCGGCGCAAGCGTCATCGAAATCGGAGCGCAGATTCTGCACGTTGATCCGCCGCCGCCCTCGACGATCAATCCGCGCGTGCCGAAAGAGCTTGATCGAATCGCTTTGAAGGCGCTGGCTAAAAGACCGGAGGCGCGTTATCAATCGGCTGCGGCGATGATCGAAGACTTGCGCGGAGTGAGCGCAAAGGTCGCAGGCGATACCCAGCGCATCGAGCGCATCAAGGATGATCCGCATCGCACGGGAGCGCCGAGCGGAGAGCGCCCGGCGGGTCGCTCGTCTGCGCTGATGATTATCAAAGATAATTTTGTCCGCCCGCGTGTCTCGCTGGGTGTCATTATCATCGCGGGTCTGGGCTTAAGTCTGGTGCTGTGGTTGGCGCTCGCCCCGTCACGAGCCGGGCAACAACCGGCTTCGGCAGCGGCGAAGATCTGGTATGAAAGAGGACTTGAGGCTCTCAGCAGCGGCTCGTATTCCCAGGCGAAGAAGTCTTTGAGTAAGGCCGCCGAGCTTGATGATAAATATGCTATGACGCACGCGCGGCTCGCCGAGGCATGGCTGGAAATGGGCTACGCGGATGAGGCGAAGGATGAGATGCTGCGTGTCCCGACCCTTGTGCCCGACCGCTCGGTGCTGTCACGAAAAGATGAACTCGCGCTCGAAGCCATCAACGGTCTTGTCACAAACAATCTTCCGCTCGCCATCATAGCCTACGGTGAGATTGTGCGTCTCACGCCAAACGATGCCCACGCCTACGTTGATTTGGGACGCGCCTACGAGAAGAACGGAGAGACCGAAAAAGCTATTGCGAACTACGTGCGGGCCACGGACCTCGATTCACAGAACGCGCTGGCCTATTTGCGCGCTGGCGTCCTCTACGGTCGTCAGCAGAATGTGCCGGGCGCTCTTGCGTCCTTCCAAAAAGCCGAAGCCATCTACAAGCCGCTGGGAAACCTCGAAGGACAGGCGAGCGTCTTCTACGAGCGCGGCTACCTCTTAATTGATGCAGGCAAACTGGAGGACGCGCGAATTGAATTGCAACAAGCGCTGGAAAAGGCGAGCGCGAGCGAAAACGATTTTCAAAGAATCAGCACGCTCCTCCAACTGAGCCGCCTTGCTTACACGGAAGGCGATACGCCGAAAGCGCTGGAGAACGCAAACAACGCGATCAATTTCGCGCAGCCGCGCGGGCTGGATAGTTTGATCGCATTTGGCCTCAAAAATCTGGGCTACACGTTTTTCCTGAGCAACAAATACGAGGAAGCCGAAAAGACTTACCTGCGCGCTCTGGACTTTGCCAGAAGAACCAAATCGGATCGGCGTGAAGCCGAAATCATGCAAAACCTGGGCACGCTCTACATTCAGGAACTGCGAACCAGCGAAGGGCTTGATTACGCGCAACGGGCGCTGGACTTTTTCAAGCAGGCAGACCTTCGCTCGAATATCCATACCTGCCTGACGCTGCTGGGGCGCGGCAACCGCCGCCGGGGTGATTATGAGACGGCGCTCCGCTACTCTCATCAGGCGCTCGATCTTGCTCGTCAGTCCACCTACCCCTCGCTGATCGCTTTCTCGTATGGCGAGATCGCCACCGTGCTGGCAGAACAGGAGCGCTACCCGGACGCTCTCAACTATTACAATCAAAGCTACGAGATTCATCAGTCACTGGATGATGAGCGGAACATGGCCTACAACCTGATGAATCTCGGCAACGTTTACGGGCGGCTGGGACAATATGACAAGGCGCGTGCGTCGCTTGAACAGTCATCAGAGCTGGCTCGTAAGCTTGGCGACGGCGGCAAGCGCGTGCTGGCGGAAATCGCCTTACATTACGCCGAAATTGCTTTGAGCAACCGCGACTTTCCAGACACCATGACGAAGAGCCGCGAGGCGCTTGAGTTAGCAGAAAATCAGAGCGCAGAAATCTCCGTCCAGGCCAAAGCCGCGCTTTCGTTGGCGCTCGCCTTCTCCGGCGACCCGAGCGGAGCAAGGAAGACCTGCGAGGAAGCGGTCGAGATGGCGATGCGCGCCGGAGATGAAGCCCTGCTCTCAAGAGCAAAGCTGGCGCTCTCCGAAGTTCTGCTGGAAAGTAAAGACGCTCAGAATGCTTTGACGAATGCGGTGGAGGCGCAGGCCAGATTCAAACGCGGAGGGCAACTCGAATCCGAATGGCGCGCATGGCTCATGGCCGCGCGTGCCAGCAGTTTGAAACGAGACGAGCGTGCGGCCACAGAATTCGCGCGCGCCTCCGAAGCGCTTGAGCAACTTCGTCGAAAATGGGGAGAAGAAGCCTTCACTTCTTACTCGGAACGCCCAGACATAAAGTTTTCGCACAAACAACTCGGCGCAGCAATCAACACCGCCGAAAAGTAATTCACCTCAACCAACAAAGGAGAAGCCCCATGATGACACAAGAAGATCCACTAGGCGACCCACCACCGCCGGGAGAAGGCGGAGGAGAGTCGGCAGTATCTCAACCGGGCGATCCGCCCCCACCGGGTGGAAGCCCTTACGAGAGCGCAGATGCGCCGGAGCAGGGCGATCCACCCCCACCGGGTGAGCAAGGCGATCCGCCGCCTCCGGGCGATTAACATCAAGTTCGATGTTAGCGGCTTTGTCTTTCCGCATAACAGGGCGGCACAGCTTCTGACGTTGACCTCACATTAGTTACGGGACGAAACGCCAACGGGTGTGCGAAAACGTTGAGCGGTTCATTTATCTAAAAGATGGCGCGGATGGTCAGCGATGATTGTTTGCGCCATCTTGATTTTTGTAGAGCCGGACATAGCGGGCAAACTCTTCGCGCGCCTCCTCTTCCGTTTGAGCTTCGTCTTTCGACGAAAAGCGCGGCTTGCGCCGTTCGCTGAAGGCGGCAGCGGCGATTGAAGTGAGCCACCAGAACGCGCCGCGCGCTCCCAGATGCTCGCGCGCTCGCTGGAAGATACGCGGGTAGAGCTTGGCCGTGCGGCTCAGGAGTCGCTTGAGCGCGCTGAAACTCATGCGATCCTGAAAAAGCTCATGGCGCACGCGCTCGTCCAAACTGTGCAGCGCGGCCATCACGGCATTGAGCGTTTCGTTGACGGTTGAAGGCGCGCTTTTCGGAGTCGGGCGCAGGAATTCAGCGAAGCTCGAAAGCTCGGCGACGCGCGGCTCACGCGCGTTGATCTCGGAGAGCGAAGATGCGTCGAGCAAATCAGCCTTGAGAGCTAATTCCGTCAGGTGTGTCTGGGCCTGTAGATTTTTGACGTGCGAGCCGAAACCGTTGAAGGTGAGAGGGCTTGACTGCCCGCTCGCCTCGCCCACAAGCAGCACACGATCTTCCGCCGTGCGCCTGCGCTGTTCACGCAAGCCTCGCCCCTGGAAAGCTGGTGCATAACCGAAGACAGGTTTGACGACACGCCACTGCGCGCCCGTGCGCTTGTAACCCGGCAGTTGCTCGAAGTAACGCTCGAAGAGCGCGAGCAGAGATTTGTCGGCAGGCGAATCCACCGCGTCATAAAAGAAGAGATGCGTCGTGAACTCGTCGCGCGCGGAGTTTCCGCCAAAACCTTTCCAGATTAGTTGGCGATGATCGCGCGCGTCTTCCTTGCTGACTAGGATTTCTCCGACACTGAAATCAACCTGATCCGGTGCTGTCCCACGCGCGAAGCCACGCGAGACTGTGCCGACCGTCGGACGGATGTGCGTCATCGAGTGTTCATCGTTGAGTTGCCGCGAGACGGGCGAGTTCCCGCTAGTTGCATCAACAAAGAGACGCGCCTTGAAGAGCCTTCGCTTTCGCGTTCGTGTATCTTCAACTTCGACCAGCACGCCGTCAGGCTGAACGTAACAACGCACGAAGCGCAGGCCGCTCATCAGGGCAGAATTGGTTTCGCTCGCCAAAAATTTCGCCGAGGCTACCGCAAGCAGTTTGTTGGCTTCGAGTGCAACGTCCAGCACGCCGTCCACCCACAGGGGCGGCGTTTTGACACGCGACCCCTTGTCGTGAAATTTAACGAAGCCTGAACGATAGCGGTTGACCACGGAGGCTTCAATCTCAGCTTTCGTAAAAAGAAGCGCGCTCTCAAGTCCGCGCAATTCATCATCCGAGATATTCCAGTCGCGCACAGCCTGCCCGACCTGACGCGCGTCAAAGACCATGACGCGCCGTTTGTACCGGCAACTCATCACCGCCGCGTGCAGCAAGCCGAGGCTTCCGCCCGCGTAGATAATCTCAAACTCGCCTTCGATTGAAAGACCGGCGGGAGGAGCGCCGCGCACGACGGCTTCCTGCGCTCCACTGCCGCGTTCCAGAGTTTGCTGCCAGCGCGTATCGAGTTCCCAGATGCGGTCGAGCCATGCTTCACGATTCTCAAGCGCACCAAAATTCGCCACCGTCAGCGGATAACGCCTTCGATATTCAGCCAGCGAGAGCGCGCTGCGGGATTTGTGTAAACGAGCGGTCATAAAACAAGTAAAGGAAACCCAGGCGCGTCGAGGTCAGAGAAGACACCAACGCGCGAGACGTGCTAAATCAAAAACCGGGAAGAGCGACTGTGCTTTTCGGGTGAGTGTAGCAAAAGCAAGGGAAAGGAGAAAGGCGAAGGGAGAAAGTCAGGACGCATCATCAAGTGATGATTTGAGATTTAGAAATCATCACTTGAGACGTGTCATGACTTTCGCTTCTCTTCTTGCTCCTCAAACTCTTCGGCGTGTGAGTAGCCCGATGACGGCGACGAAGAGGGTTGCGCCGATGATTGACCAGACGATGGGAAACTTCGTCCCACCGATGTCTATGGCGAAAAGCTCCGGCAAATGAAGCGAGCGCGCGAGCCACATGCCGATGATCGCACCGATGAAGCCGAGCGCGATAGAAACCAGACAACCGCCGCGCGAGAAGCCGCTAATCGCCTGTCCCAGCGAGCCGCACAATCCCGCGACCAGAAGTAAGATAAGTATATCAATCCAGGTCATCGAAACACCTCCGAAATCAGTGATACTAAGTGATAAGTGATAGGTGATAAGAAAGAACAAAGGTTTTCTCTTATCACCTATCACTTATCACTTATCACTTTTTTACTTGTTGCACGACTGCTCGCCTTCGCCATGCGCCATGCGATTGGCGCACGCGCCGCAGTTCCAGCGCACAGGGCCGCCGAAATTCATCTGGTCTGAATACTCGAAATCGCCCTGATTGCTGTTCGTGTCTTTCGTGCTCACTTCGTCGCGCCCGATCTTGACCTTGTAGGCGCTCGTCTTGGCTTTAATCGAATCATGTATGCGCCACGTCGTGTTGTTACGGACGACGACCGGCGAGGATTTGTCCAGACCCATGACGTAATCGGCGGCAAACTCGCCGATGCCCGCCACCTTCAGTAGATTCTTCCGCTCATCGTACTGCTGCTCGACGCGGACGTACTCTATCTCATCTGTCATCTCTTTTGCTTTCCGCTCCGAATCGTCAGCCGACACGCGCTCGACGACGCGCGCCATAATAATTCGCAAGGCTTCGCGCTGACGTTCATTAGCGCGCTCGTCCATAAACATATGTCGCCCGCCGCGCAAATCGGCTGAACCGAAGTGCAAATCGTCAAGCACTACGTCGCCGTAGTTGCCTTTACGAATGTGGTAGGAATAGAACGGGTAACAATAAGAATGCGGCGACGGCCCTTCACCGAAATTGCAGGAGCAGGGAACGGAGCAGGTGCAGGCTTCTGTAAGCGCGCCCGTGATCTTCCAGGACTTCGCTGCGGCGGCTTCAGTCAGCGGAGTTTCGTTTGAGGGCGGCGCGGTTGCGGGCGCGCTGGCGTTGCTTAAGCGTGCCGCCCTGTTCTTTGCGATGAAGTAGGCGGCTGCTCCCAGCACACATCCGGCGAGCAGGATAGCCAGCAAGATTGCCATCAGCCGCCTGCCGGGCTTCTCTTCAGCGCGAGCCTCATCGGCGTAAATTTCTTTCGTACTCAAAACTACTTCTCCTAGTGTTGCCCAGTGTCGCGCGAAATTCTTAATCGGACAAGCGTCAGCGCCCAAAATCATTTCGCACAACCTCGCCGCCTTTCATTACGAAGCGCACGCGCTCAAGTTCCGTGATGTCGCGCAAAGGGTCGCCAGCGACCGCGATGATGTCGGCATACTTTCCAGCTTCAATCGCGCCCATGTCGTTTGGCCTTTCCAGAAGCTCTGCGGCAACGGTCGTCGCCGATTGAATCGCCTGCATCGGCGTCATGCCGTAGCGCACCATGTAGGAGAACTCTTTGGCCTGATTCTCGGTCCACGCATAACCGCCCGCGTCCGTCCCGTAAGCTATTTTCACTCCCTTACGCACGGCAATGCCGAAGGCTTTGGCTTCGAGGTCGCGCATCGTGAGCCAGATGGGAGCGCCTGCGGCAGCGCGCCCTTCGGCGACGTAAGCGCCGACGTAGATGGTCGGGCACCAGTACGTGCCCTGTGCGACCATTCTATCCATCAACTCTTCGTCCAGCCCGTAGCCATGCTCGATGGAATCAACGCCGACCTTGAGCGAAGCTTCGATGCCTTCGCGCCCCATCGCGTGCGCGGCGACGCGGCGACCCAGCCGGTGCGATTCGTCAACCAGCGCCTTCATCTCTTCATCCGTGAAATTGACCCAACTATGGAGCGCGCCGTCTTTGATAAAGTAGCGGCGGTCGGCGTAAAACTTGATCCAATCTGCGCCATACTTGACCTGTTCACGCACGGCCTTGCGGATGTTGTCCGCGCCGTCAACAATCTGCACGCCTTCCGGCATCTTCAACTCCCACGAATAGCCGGAGAGCGGGTACATGCCTGTCGCCGAAAACGCCCGCGTGGAGACGAACATGCGCGGCCCCGGAATGACTCCGCGATTGATCGCCACTTTGACATCAACGTCGGCATACATCGCGCCTTCCGTTTCGAGATCGCGCAAGGCCGTAAAGCCGTTCATCAGGGCGGTCTTGGCCGCGACTGTCGCGCGAATGGTGCGGTAGGGAATGGACTCTTTGAGCAGTTGCTCGTCGTAATCGGCGGCTGTGATGTCGCCCTGCAAGAGAATGTGCGTGTGTGTATCGGCGAGGCCGGGCAGCACGGTCGCTTTCGAGAGGTCAATGATTCGCGCCGACGGATGAGGCAGCGCGAGGCGGCTGTCAAACGGCCCGACCGCCTTAATGCGATCATTCTCAATCAGGATGCCCTGATTTTCCAGAACGCGCCCGGAGCGTACATCTATGAGCCGTCCGGCCTTGATGAGCACGATTGCATTCTGACGTTTCGGCGCACTCTGTTGTGCGGTGGCGAAATTTTGCGAGAGAGAGAAGATGACAAGCAGGGAGACCAATGTTTTCTTCACGTTTTTTCTCCTTCGGACGCCGCTCAGGCGACGAGCGAAATTAAGTCTTTCAATTTTTCTCAACGGCTGTATAATCAAAGGCGCGGGCATGCAACGGCCACCAGCCCGGCGCGCATCAGAATCAATCGCCGCCGCGCCCCCCGGTAAAACTTTTCCTCATCACAGCCAATATTTAGGAGCTTAAGAAATGCGTAAGTTATTCATCGCCGCGCTGATTATTGCAGCGTCTTTCAGTTTAAGTCTCGGACAGAGCCAGCAGGACGGAATGCAGAATGGTAATGACATTCCTAATATGGGTCGTGCCCCTTCACAGCCCAACGGCGTCGGTCGTCTTGACCTGCGCGTCATGGATGAAAGCGGCAATCCCATCAAAGGCGCATACGCCAAACTGGAGTCAGAGCGCTCGGACGGTTATTTCTGCGAGTCCTGGAATTCGACGAACGACAAGGGCGTCGCCGTCCTTCCCCCGATACACATGGGCGAACTCACGCTGGTCATCAAGGCCAAGGGCTATCAAACGCTCAAGATGGATGTTTCGACCAGTTCGCTCTCAGAGCCTGTGAGAGTAACGATGGTCAGGAAATAACGTCGAGAAACGATGCAGTCGGAACGCGGAACGATGAATGAAAGACAACCGCCTTTAAGTTCATCGTTCCGCGTTCCGCGTTCGCCCTTCCCTTTAGCTCGCCATTCTTCTTCTCTCTTCGCCGTGCCACGCTTCCGTCTTGTGCTTCTCTTCTCTGACGGCCTCTTCCACGCGCCGGGTTAAGTCCGCGAGTGCATTCTGAAGTTTTCGTGCCTGCTCCAGCGTCAACAGGAGCGTCGGCGCACGCTCGCCGTGCCCTTCGAGCGTCAATGCCAGCAAATCATCCATGAAGACGGAAACACGTATCTGCCCATCGCCGTCTCGCCGACCGGTGCGAATCTCTATCTCGTGTTTCATTAGTGCCATAATATTACAGTGCCGGAAGATAAGAGGATTTTAACTTCAAATAAAAAACACCCGCAAGCTACTCTGAGCCTGCGGGTGTTGAAGAAATTGAGTTTTAGCGTATTAGGGCGCAGAAACCAGAAATACATCCCAGGCCCAACGACCGACCTGAGCATCGCGCTTGTCTTTGACCTTCGCTCTGTACCTGAACCGATTGCCGTACTGGTCAACTCTCTTCGACTCTTTATACTCAAGCTCCAGTTTCGCCACTCCCACTTCCGGCAAGGTCTGCAACTCTCCCGCTTCCGAGACGCCGTCAATCAGCCCATTCCTTTTAGAGTCGCCATACATCAAGCGAATTCCCGCTTGCCCATCTCCCGGAACTGGCTGATCGGGGAAGATCAGGTAAGCAAGCATAAAATAGATGGGCTTGTTTGAAACATTCTTAACCTCAATTTCCAAATCCTTATGCCATGTATCTGACTTGAGATTTCTCACCTTATGGACGACTACCGGCATACCCTTAAAAGTTTTAAGTTTGAGATTCCTTTCCTGTGTAGCAGCTTCAGGCGACTGCGCGGTGCTCACACTCAGCACGGTCTTGACCAGGAAAAATAAAACGAGGCAGACAATGGATAGTTGAAAGAGTCTCTTAGCAATGATGGTGAAGGTCTGGCGTGGAGTCTTCATGAGGTTTCTCCTTTTTGACATTCAATGAGGTGGTAAGACTGATTGCGTTGGTATGGCTCAATGCTGGCGAGGAGCCTTTGGACAAGGCGGCTTATACACCTATCGTTTAAGCAAATCAATACTTTTACCTTATTGGCTTTGGGAGCATGGCGTAGCAGCAGGCTCAGGGTCGCGCACAATAATTCAAGTCCGCTGGCTGCCGGGGCTAATAGCTAATTGCCCATTGCTCTTTTTGCAATCCACTCGCGCGCCACCTCTCGCTTGTCACGCTTGTTCCCGTCAACTTCATAATTCAGGCGGCGCATCTCTTCCGTTGAAAGTTTGTCTTTGAGCAGCGAGAGGACTTCCATTGCGGCTGGCACACGCGCCAGTGTGTCGCGGCGAATCAGGATGACGGCCTCGTAGGGCGGAAAATAGTGCCGGTCGTCTTCGAGTTGGACGAGATCGAGCATGGTGATTAATCCATCCGTAGAGTTTCCCGCAATCAGATCAACCTGATTGGTGGCGAGAGCGCGATAGGTTAGCGACAAATCCATCTCGCTTGGGGCGGCGGTGAATTGCAGATTGTACATGCGCGCGAAACCCGGATAGCCATCCGCGCGCGACATGAAATCCTGCCCGAAGCCTGCGTGCCAGCTACGCGCGTGAGGAACGGCGTCAGTGATAGTTTTCAAATTGAGACGCCGCGCATCCTCGCCCCGCACGAGAATGGCGAAGGTGTTTTCGAAGCCGAGCGGCGGACTGACTTCCGTGTTGAACTTCTCTGCATAGTCGCGCTTGACTGTTTCGTAAACAATGCGCGCATCCGTGTTGAGCGGGTGTTTGAGAATCGCCATGTAGGCCGTGCCGGTGTATTCCGGGTAAGCGTCAATCTCACCGGCGACGAGCGATTCGTGCGGGACGTTTCCGGCCAACTCAAACGTTCTGACAACCTCAAGCCCACGCGCCTCCAGCATCTGCGCGAAAATCTCCGCGAGCAGCAGCGATTCAGTAAAATCTTTCGAGCCGACGACGACCGGCGGGCGATTCCCCGCTACGCCCGCAGGCGTGTGCGTGCTGCGCCACACCGTGAAAGCGCCGACGAATAAGATTATACCGAGTACACCCCACCCGAATGTCCGCGTCAGCAGGCTTGTCTTTTTCGTCTCTCGGTCAACGCCAACAGCGAAACGCTTTTCCAGCAACCCTAACTCGAAATCTGCCGCGAGGGCCATCAAGGCCGCAGGCACAGCGCCCGCTAAAAGCAGGTGATTGTCGTACTGCCGCAGCCCGCGCCAGATGTATGCACCCAGGCCCCCTGCGCCGATCAACCCGCCAATCGTCGCGACGCCGACCGAGATGACGACCGCGACTCTCACGCCCGTCAAAATCACGCTCATCGCAAGCGGCAGTTCCACCTGCCAGAGAATCTGCCTGTCCGTCATCCCCATCGCGACAGCAGCCTCGCGCACATTCTTATCAACGCCGAGGATGCCCGTCACGGTGTTGCGAATCACCGGCAGCAGCGCGTAGAGCACGAGCGCGACGATGGCCGTGCGCGCGCCGATGCCGCCGATGTAGGGAAGCGGGATGAGAAAACCGAAGAGGGCGAGGCTGGGCACGGTCTGCATCACGTTAGCGAGACCCAGCACGGGAGTGCGCAAAGAAGGGCGGCGCGAGAGCAGGATTCCAAGAGGGATTCCGACGGCGACAGCAATCGAGGTCGAAACCAGCACGAGCATCAAATGCTGGCCCATGAGCGTGACAATATCCTGCCAGTTGGCTTTGAGAAACTCTGCCCACGCGCTCACGGCTCGTTCCTCCCGGAAGCTTCAGCGGCAGGCGGTTCCTGATTCTGGATGGCTTCGCTGATGCGCGAATCGAGCCGGAGCGTTTCAATGTAAGCACGCGCCTGAGGCAAGCGAGAGCGCAGGAAATCTTCCGGCGTCTCCAGCAGCACGAGTTGCCCGGCGTGCATCAGGCCGATGCGCGAGCCTAACAGCAGCGCCTCGCGCACGTCATGCGTGACGAAGATGACGGTCTTGCCCAGTTGCTTTGAGAGTTCCCTGAACTCTCTTTGAAGCGAGGCGCGCGTCAGAGGGTCGAGCGCGCCGAAGGGTTCATCTAAAAGTAAAAGCGGCGGCTCGGCTGCGAGCGCACGCGCCACGCCGACGCGCTGACGCTGCCCCCCGGACAGTTCGCGCGGGAAGCGCGACGCGAACACCTCTGGATTGAGTCCGACGAGTTGCAGCAGTTCACGCACACGCTCGCGCACGCGCTCCCTGTCCCAATTTTCCAGGTTGGGCACGAGCGCGACGTTGCGCTCGATGGTGAAGTGTGGAAACAGCCCGGCCTCCTGAATCACGTAGCCGGTGCGTCGTCGCAAACTGATCGCATCCCACTGGATGGTGCGCTTGCCTTCAACCAGCACTTCGCCCGAAGTCGGCAGCAGGAGACGATTGACGAGCCTGAGTGTCGTCGTCTTCCCACAGCCAGACTCGCCCAGCAGCACGAGTGTTTCGCCGCGCCGCACCTCTAGATTGAGATTGGAAATAATCTGCGCTGCAAGACCGGGCACGCTGTAACTGACGTTGCGAAACTCTACGAGCGGAGCATTGCTTGGTTCAGGCGCAGGCATTCAAAAAAGTCAGACGGTGAATAGCGGTTTAAGCGATGCGTAGATATTCGGCGACGTGTTTCATCGAACCGTGCCACGAGCCGTGCCAGTTGCGCAGTAGAATGTCCGCCGGGCACATTTCGTCTTCGATGACCTGTTCGTGAAGAACATCCAGATAGCGAGTTTCCGAAGGTGCTATGTTCGCCAGTCCGCTCCGGGCAAGCCTCACGATCTCTTTAGCGATGTTGAGTACGTCCACGCCGTCGAAGCGCGCATGGAGTGCGTCGCGCGCCACGCGCTCCTGAAGATCGAGCATCTCTTCGCGGTTCAACCTGGGCGCTAACTTGAGCGCTTCGTCGAGAGCCGCAGCGTCATACATCAAGCCTTTCCAGAGAGCTTGCAGGGCGAGCGCCATCTGTAGGCTGCCGCAGTCGGCGCTGCGAACCTCTATGTGCTGCTTGAGACGTGCCTCTGTGAAGATGGTCGTCAGATGATCGGCCCAGTCGCCGAAGGCGGGCTGCACGGAACGACAACCGTGCGCGAGAAAGTCGCCGAACCTCATCCCCGTCGGTTCATCAAGATAGCGCCCATCGCGCTGGGCAAAGATCATCGGCACGTCGAGCGCATAGCGGACGAAATCATCCGGTGAAAACTCTTCATTGATGGCGGGCGGAGGAATGCCCGTGCGGTCACTGTCGGTTTCAAGCCAGACGGCGGCGCGCGTTGATTTGTAATCGGACAAGCGCCCGTCCTCGAAAGGCGAGTTGGCAAAGATGGCGGTCACGATGGGCGCGAGACGATTACCGAGTTGGAACTTTTTGGCGAGGTCTTCCGTCGATTCGTAATCGAGGTTGGCCTGCGCGGCGCAGGTGCGCGTCATCATGTCCCACGCGCGCCGCCCACGCGTCGCAAGATACGGGCGCATCACTTCGTAGCGAGCTTTCGGAAACCAGCGCTGTTCTTCAAGGGTGCGAAGCGGATCGAAGCCGACCGCGAGAAAGGCCAGGCAATCGCCTTCGGCAATTTCGTGCAGACGCGCGAGGTAGCGCGTGACTTCGCGCTCGACATCCTGAAGATTGCGCTGCGGCGCACCGGAGAATTCGACCTGCCCGCCCGGCTCAACCGTCAGACGATTCATCTGCCCGGCGTTGACTTCGATGAGCAGGCTGTCTTCATAGACGAGATCGTTTGAGGAAGGAGCAAAGCCTTCGAGCACTCGCTGAACCTGAGAGGGACGGATGCGCTCCATATCGCGCCTGAGATCGTAGCCGAACAATTCAAACTCGACGCCGCACATCCAGTCCGTGCGAGGTTTCGCGCCGCGCCTGAGATTCTCGACAAACAGCGGCGCAGATTCCTGCGTCACCGTGTCGGTCAGAAGCGGAAAGACCCTGCGCGCTGCCGCTGCGTCCGTTTCCGCGCAAGTGTCCTGCGTTTCAATTATCTCGTCGTGAATCATGGTCAGTGGTCAGTGGTCAGTGGCCAGTAAGAATCAGCTTTTAACTGACCACCGACCACTGACCACTGCTTTATCCCCCAGTGGCGATGAAAAGATTGCTGCTGAATTGCTCGCGCTCGTCAAACCAGGTTCGGGCGCGTGTGTAGCCGGTCGCACCGGCCAGTTGCGAGAGGCCCGCCGGGTCATACTTGTAAGAGTTCTCTGTGTGAATACGCTCGCCCTCGGCGAATTGGATTTTCATCTCAAGACGGCGAATGGAGACTGTCTGCGTCTTCCGGCTCACGATGTAAACTTCGACACGACCCAGCTCTTCGTTGTAGACGACCTCGTGACGAAAGGCGCGCAGATTGAAATCGGCTTCAAACTCGCGGTTGATGCGCGTGAGCAGATTGAGATTGAATGCTGCCGTGACGCCGAGCGCATCGTCGTAAGCCTCTTCCAGAATCCGGGCTTCTTTGCGCAAGTCCACGCCGAGCAGGAGAGCGTCGCCGACATTCAGCAATCCGCGCAGGGCACGCAGGAAAGTGTGCGCTTCGTCCACGTCGAAGTTCCCGATGTTCGAGCCGAGAAAGAGCGCGAGCGTGCGTCCTCTCTCTTCGCCGCGAAGTGCATTGATGCCGTCGTAGTAATCACCGGCGTAAGCGTTGATTCTTAAATCAGGGTAAGATTGCCGCAGCACGCGCGAGCTTTGTTCTAAAGCGGTGGCGGAAATGTCAACGGGGATGTAGAGAAGCTCACCCTGTCGCTTTAACAACGCTTCGATGATGAGGCGCGACTTTGAGGCGCTGCCGCTGCCCATCTCGATAAGTGAAACCTTTTCGGTGGAAAACTCATTAACAATTTCGTCGGCGTAGCGCGTGAGAATCTCGTTTTCGGCGCGCGTCGGGTAATATTCCGGCAGAAGGCAGATGGCCTCGAATAGTTGCGACCCAAGTTCGTCATAAAAATATTTCGGGAAGAGATGCTTAGGCGTAGCCCCCAGACCGGCGCGCACGTCCTCCGCAAAGCTCGCGTGTGAATCGGCGCGGACGAGGTTATGAATAACGAGCCGGTTGTTGTGAGGTTGGTCAGACGATTGTTCGGGCATCATGGTCTTTGTGCAGGTATATTTTAAAGTCTCTAAAAAGATTGATAAGAAATAGACAGGATTAACAAGATGAGCAGGATAAGAGAAAGAGATTCAAGCTCTCTTGATTTGTCTGGTCTTCTTAATCTTGATAATCCTGTTAATCTCGGTCTATTTCTTGCCTGTCACTGCTAACAACAGCGCGTCTGTTTTCGTCCTTCTGCTATGATAACGTATTACGCTTTATTATTAACACGCGGCGGGAGTTGAGGGGAAACGAAGTTGGTGAAGCAGAACGTGGAAGAGATTGCAGCGCAGATGAAAGCCACGCGCGAGCGCACGCTTACACTCTTTGATCTGGCGCGCGAAGAGGATTTACATGAAAGTCCGGGCTTCGGCTTTCGCCCGATTATCTGGCATCTCGCGCACATCGGCGTCTTTGAAGCCTACTGGCTGCTGCAAAAATTGAAAGGTGAAGCCGCGCCGGATGAACGCTACGAAAGAATCTTCGATCCCATCAATACGCCGCGCGAAGAGTCGAAGAATCTTCCAACGCGCCGCGAGATGGAATCATATTTAACGCGTGTCCGCGAGCGCACCCTTCGTCATCTGGACGAGACGAGGTTTGACGAATCCGACCCGCTTCAGCGCGACGCTTACGTCTTCCGCCTCGTCCTTGAGCATGAGCAGCAACATCAGGAGACGCTCGCTTATCTCTTTCATCTGCTCAATCCATCGAAGAAGACGCGCCCCGTTGCAACTGAGACTCTTGATAAATCAAACCGCGTCGCCTCCGGCACTTTCGCGGCGGGACTTCCTGCGCGGGCGGGCGAGATGGTGAGCGTTGCGGAAGACGATTTTCTGATGGGAGCGAGCGGGGAGGCTTTCGCTTACGATAACGAGCGCCCGCTGCACACCGTTCATGTTCCGGCTTTCAAGATAGACAAGCTGCTGACGACCAATGAAGAGTACGCGCATTTCATCAACGAGGGCGGTTATCAAAGGCGCGAATGGTGGAGCGATGAAGGCTGGGGGTGGCGCGAGCGCGAAGATTGGCACGCCCCGCTTTACTGGACGCAACAAAGCGGAGGGTGGCGCGTGCAAGGAATGTTCGACGAGAGCTTGATAACGGGCCAGCATCCTGTCGTGGGCGTCAGTTGGTACGAGGCGGAGGCTTACGCGCGGTTTATGAATAAGCGCCTGCCGACCGAAGCGGAATGGGAAAAGGCTGCGTCGTGGGATGCTGAAAGTGAGCAGAAGCGGCGTTTCAGTTGGGGTGATGATGAGCCTTCGCCCGCCATCTGTAATTTCAATTATCACTTCTGGGGGACAACGCCTGTCGGGAGTTTTCCTGAAGGCGCGAGCGCATACGGATGTTTGGATATGACCGGCAACGTCTGGGAATGGACGAGCAGTCCTTTCATGGGTTATCCGAACTTCAAGGCTTTCCCCTATCCCGAATACTCGGAAACGTGGTTTGATGGAGACCATCGCGCTTTGAAAGGCGGTTCGTGGGCAACGCAGGCTTCCACCTTACGCATCTCGTTTCGTAACTTCTTTCGCCGCCAATTTCGCATCGCTTTTGCAGGGATACGTTGCGCGGGGGAATAGCAGTAGGCAGTAGGCAGTGGTCAGTGGCCAGTTAAAAACAAAAGCTCGACGCTCCCTGTCAGTCGGTCTTTACTGACCACCGACCACTGACCACTGTTCCTCGCTGGCACAATCAGCCAAACGCAACTAAAATCGTGATAGTTGCGTACTACTCAGGTACTTGCGTGGGTTAGCTTTTCGCTTCAACGCATTCGTCAAAAATTCAAATGTCAATTGCCACTGGCACAAGTCTCGGTCGCTACGAAATCCGCTCCCACATAGGCGCGGGCGGAATGGGCGAGGTCTATCTCGCCACCGATACGACGCTTGATCGGGTTGTCGCCTTGAAGATTTTGCCACCGGAGATTGCTTCCGACCAGCAGCGCATGCAGCGCTTCGTGCAGGAAGCGAAAACCGCCTCCAGCCTGAATCACCCAAATATTCTGACCATCTTCGAGATCGGTGAAATGAACGGCGCGCATTTCATCGCTACGGAATTCATTGACGGCATAACCTTGCGCCAGCACATGGCTGGTCGCCGCGTCAAACTCTCCGAGGCGCTCGACATCGCCGCGCAGATTGCCGCTGCGCTGACCGCCGCGCATTCCGTCGGAATCATTCACCGCGACGTGAAGCCTGAGAACATCATGCTTCGTCAGGACGGCTACGCCAAGCTGCTCGACTTCGGGCTGGCCAAGCCGACCGAGCGACAGGTTTCTCTGGTTGATACGGAAGCCCAGACGCAGATGCTCGTCAATACATCGCCGGGCATGGTGATGGGCACGGTCTCCTACATGTCGCCTGAGCAGGCGCGGGGCTACGCACTGGATGCGCGAACAGACATCTGGAGCTTGGGCTGTGTGCTTTATGAGATGGTCGCGGGGCGTGTGCCTTTTGCCGGAGAGACGACGAGCGATGTCATCGTCGCCGTGCTTGATCGTGAGCCGCCGCTGCTGCCGGGCAGCCCGCACGAGACGCCGCTTGAACTGCAAAGGATTTTGAGAAAGGCGCTACGTAAGGATAAAGAGGAGCGCTATCAGACGATCAAGGATTTGCTCGTTGACCTGAGAGCCTTGAAGCAGGAAGTGGATTTTGAGGCCAAGCTGGAAACCTCAGTTCCGCCCGATTCGAGAAGCCTCGGGGCGTTCAGCACCATCAGCGCGCAGAACTCGCTTGAGACCGAGAGAGAAAGAGCGGCGCATACGAGCCACGTTCCGGCGGCGCGCTCAACCCTCGCCTCCGGACAGCCAGCGGCACGCGTCAAGCCCAACGAGAAATTCAAGCAGTGGGCGGTGCTGGCGTTGGTCGCAGGCTTCGCCGCAGGCATCACCGGGCTGGTCTACCTCTATCTGCACCAGCGCGCTAAGAGAACGACTACTTCCGCACAACCTCTCAAAATCACGAGGCTGACAACGACCGGCAGGAGCTTGGGCGCTGCCATCTCGCCCGACGGCAAGATCGTCGCCTACATCGTCAACGAAGCCGGGCAGCGAAGTCTCTGGGTCAGGCAGGTCGCCTCGTCCAGAAACTTACCCATCGTCGAGCCTGCCGCAGTTGATTATTTCGGCGTCACGATTTCGCCCGACGGCAATTATATCTACTACGTCATAGCCCAGCCGAACATCCCTCTCAGAGACCTTTATCAGGTGTCTGTGCTGGGCGGCGCTCCGAAAAAGATCATGTCGGACGTGGATACGCCCGTCACCTTCTCGCCCGACGGCAAGCAACTAGCCTTCGTGCGCGGAGAGCCGGTTAAAGGCGAGTGGCATTTGATTGTCGCCAATGCTGACGGCACAGGAGAGAGACGCCTGCACGAGCGCAAGTCACCTCAGTTTTACGAGATACCCGCCTGGTCGCCCGACGGTAAATCAATCGCCGTCTCTGTGGGAAATACCAGTGTCGGAAAGGAAATGACCGTCATCGAAGTGAGCGCCGAGGATGGAACGGAGAAGCCTCTCACTTCGGAGAAGTGGCTGGGGGTCGGGCAAATCGCCTGGCTGGCAGATGGCAGCGGCTTGGTGATAAACGCGACGGATCAGGATTCGAGATTGTCGCAGCTCTGGCATCTTTCCTACCCGGATGGCGTAGCGCGCCGCCTGACCAATGACCTGAACAACTATAAAGGCGTCGGTCTGGCGTCAGAGACCGGCGATGTCGTCACAGTGCGCCACGATGCCAGCACAAACATCTGGATCGCGCCGGGGATAACGGGCACGCAACAACGCGCCTCTGCTGTCGTCGGGGCGATAGATACGAGTCAGGCAAAGCAGATTACTTCCGGCGCGGTCAAATACAACAGCGGGGCGTGGACACCTGACGGCAAAATCGTCTACTCGTCGGACGCCTCCGGCAATTATGATCTCTGGATAATGGATGCGGATGGCCGCAATCAGAAACAGTTGACCTCTGACGCGGGCAGTAACTTTAGTCCGGTGGTCTCGCCCGACGGTCGTTACATAGCTTTCGTCTCTGATCGAAAAGAGAGCCGTCACAATATCTGGCGGATGGACATAGACGGCAGCAATCCGAAGCAATTGACCACCAGCAGCTATGACCGCAATCCTGCCATCTCGCCCGACGGCAAGTGGATCATCTATACCTCTTTCGGCGTGTCGCACCCGAATCTCTGGCGGGTTTCGATTGATGGCGGCGAGGTTGTGAAACTGACGGACAAGTATTCCGTCGCGCCCATCGTCTCGCCCGATGGCAAGATGATTGCCTGTTACTACTGGGATCAAAAGCCCGACACACAACTGGGCATCGCCCTGATTCCCTTTGAAGGCGGGCAGCCCGTCAAGATGCTCAACCTGCCTTCGCCGATTGTTCGCTGGACTCCGGACGGGCGCGCGCTCACCTACGTTGATTCGCGCAGCGGCGTCTCAAACATCTGGAGTCAGGCAATTGACGATGGAAAGCCGGTGCAGTTGACCGATTTCAAAACCGATCTCATCTTCGCCTTCGAGTGGTCGCGCGACGGGCGTCAACTGGCGGTCGCTCGCGGCATCGTGACGAGCGACGTGGTTCTCTTCAACAATCTCAATTAGGTGATGGGTGATGGGTGATAGGTAATAGGTAAGAGCGTTTCTCTTATCACCTATCACTGATCACCCATCACTGCTTTCCAATCTCCCTCGTTAAAGATAAACTTGCGCTGTTTCCGGATTATCCGAGGAGACTTTGGATGCCTGCTCCTGACACAGTTTTACAAGGCCGCTACCGCATCGTCCGGCAATTGGGGCGCGGCGGGATGGGCGCGGTCTATGAAGCTGTGGACGAGCGCCTGAGCCGCACCGTCGCGCTCAAAGAAAGATTGGTCGTGACGGATGACCTCAAGCGCGCGTTCGAGCGCGAGGCGAGGCTGCTCGCCAATTTGCGCCATCCGGCGCTGCCGAAAGTGATTGACCACTTCTCGGAGGATGACGGGCAGTTTCTCGTCATGGAGTTTATTCCGGGAAGCGATCTGGGCGAATTGCTACAGCGCCGCCAGCGTCCCTTTTCACCCGCAGAAGTTGCGGCCTGGGCCGACGAACTGCTCGACGCCTTAGACTATCTGCACACGCATGAGCCGCCCGTCATTCACCGCGACATCAAACCGTCGAACTTGAAGCTCACGGCGCAGGGCAAGATTGTGCTGCTGGATTTCGGTCTGGCGAAGGGCACAGCCGGACAGATGACGCGCACCACTTCGGGGATGAGTGTGGTGGGCTACACGCTCAACTACGCCGCGCTCGAACAGATTCAGGGCGAGCGCACTGGCCCACGCAGCGACCTCTACTCGCTGGCGGCAACCCTCTATCAACTCCTGACGGGGCACATTCCCGAAGACGCTTTGAAGCGCGCCGCGGACAGCTTCGACGACAAGGAAGACCCGCTCGTTGTTGTCAACAAGGTCAACCCGGAAGTCCCCGAAGGATTCTCAACCGTCCTGATGCAGGCGCTTTCCCTGAAACCTTCAAGGCGTCCGGAGAGCGCCGCAGAGATGCGCGCCGCGCTGAAAGCATCTCCGGTCTTCGCGCACGTCGGCGCAGTCGAAGACGACGAGATGACGAGAGTCACGACAGGTCGGTCTGGCAAGCTTCCGCTCATCGGCGTCGGCGGCGACCCGACGATGGTGCTTGAACGCCCCGGCGTCGCACAGCCTCTCTCTCCGAACGGAGCGAAGGGTGCGCTTGAACATGCTCGTGATGAGACGGTTGACCGCAACAAAGCAAAGAAGTGGTGGTTGATTGGCGGAAGCATCGCCTTCGCCGTGATTCTGATAGCCAGCGTCATTGCGCTCTGGCTGCGTTCCGGCAATACGACGGTGACGCCCGCCACGACTCCGACGGCTTTTGATGCCGTGCCGCTTCCTTTCCGCGATGCGCTCCCGTCGGTCGTCTCACTGACGATGCTGGATGCGAACGGCAAAGTCACACGTCAGGCCAGCGGCTTCTTCTTCAAGGCGGACGAGGTTGCGACCTCGCTTTCCGTCATCGAGGGAGCAACGCGAGGCCGCGTCACCTTCGTCGGTCAAACCGGAGTTTACGACATCATGGACGTGACGGGCGTAGACCGCGAGCATGGCTTGGCGACTCTGAGAGTGAGAGGGGCGAAAGCTCCCGCGCTCGCCATCGGCAACAAGAAGGAGACGACGCTGAATGATAAGATCGGCATCGTCGGCAGCGGCTCGAAGACCGAGGCAGCTTACGCGCCCGGAACGATCAGCGGCTACAAAGACGAAGACCAGTTAGAAGTCGCGGCGCAGGCGGCGCAAACAGTCACGGGCGGCCCGCTCTTGAACGCTCAGGGCGAAGTCATCGGCATCATGCTTGACTCTTCAGGGGGCGGGCGCTCTCTGGCCGCCCCGGTCAATTACCTGACAGAACTCATCAGGCGCAAGCAGCCGTCTATGTCACTCGCCCTCGCCGGAGCTAAAGACGTGCTGTACGATTGGAGGAAGCCTGACCCGATTCCGCGTCCTCAGATAAGTAAAGAATTAGAGCAGAAGATCATCACGGAGGTCGCCCGCGCTCATCGTGAAAAAGCGCCGAAGCCTCCAGCGCCACAGGCCAGCCCGGAAGCGTCCCCGCAAGTTGAAGGTGAGCAGAATCAGGACGGCACTCTCTGGCAGAAGCTCGAAGATGAGATGAGCAGCGCCACCGTCTCGGCTGTCGCCGAAGGTGCTTTCACTGCGGCGGGCGCGAAACAAACCGCCTACATCATTGACACGCACTCAGGCAGTCCGGCGGACAACGACGGGCCGAAATATCTGGCCATCTTTTCGGGCGAAACTTACGTCGCAGATTTCCCCGTGCCGAATCTCTCGTTGATTCTCAAAACGTTTGATCTGAACCGCGATGGGATCAATGAACTGCTCGTCGGCTACTACTACATGCAGATGGGGCAGGTGATGGAATGGGCCAGGCTCGTGCAGGTCTCTCAAAATCAGCTCCGTGTCATCAAAGATTTCGGCACGACCTACGCGTCTTTTTGCGAGGCCGGTCTTGCCGCCGAAAATAATCCCGGCGCGACCGCTTCCGTCGTCTTCCTCGCGCCCGCCGCTACAGGACAGATGCCTGAACTGCGCGTTGATAACTACAAAGCGCCCTGCGCGCCCGCCGGGTCGAATCCACCCTGGAAATACGCGCCCGAAGCTAAGCTGCCGGAGAAGTCGAACAAGTGAGTCGGTGATTTGGAAAGCGAGTTTTTGATGAGCGAACTGACTGAACAACGCTGGGCTGTCCTGAGCGAGCGCGGCTGCGAATCATTGGGGCTGACCTACGCGCAAGCCCTTGAGATGATGCGCTCTCTCCAGCGAGAGAAAGTCTCCGGCCTCTCAATCATCACGGACGACGCCGCCCGCCGCGCCACGCACAAGGCCAAACCGCGCCACCGCCAGCCAAATTCAAACGGAGCGGGAAGCAAGATAAAAAGGTAAGAGGTGTCCGCGTCGAATGAGTTATTGACTAGCGCCATGTGCGGCCTAGTCCTCCTCGACAGCGTCCGCGTTCGCCTCATCAATCCGGTTGCTCCTGCACACTTTTGAGCGCGAGTAGTCCTTCGATGTCCAGCAGGTCGTGCGGTCGTCCATTGATCCGCTTCGCTTGGAGCAGATGTTCAAGCGAGATGACACGAGCCACGCTGCTGCCACCGCTGACGCGCAAGTGCTGCGAACCTGTCCACAACTCATCGAACGGGATGCCGTAGCGGACGAACACATCAACCTCTCGCTGCGAGCGGTCGTACATTCGCAGCACCGACACCATGCTGAGAGGAAGTGGAAGGCTCGACACAAAGCCATTGCTCGCCAACGCACGCATTGCGCGACTCGCTTCGTCAGGCGCAGGGTCAATAACGATGTCGAGATCAAGAATGGGTCGAGCGTGGCCGTGCATGACAACGGCGACGCCGCTAATCACGGCATATCGAATGTTCTCACCTTCGAGCCGGTCAAAGACATCACAATAAATTTCTGGAGTTGCCAAATTCACTATTCCGTTTCTTCTTAGCTGTCTAGCACTCGAACTAATCCGCGCCGAGCGAAAAGCATTCTATCTGATTTGTAGAAATAAGCATGAGAATAATGCTATCGAGCGGTCGGGTCGAATGACTTTTCGGCGTGTGGTTGCTTCGAGAAACTGCCTAAAGTTTCTCGAAGCAATTTGGCGCAATAACGATCTTCAGTAGTTAAAACTTAGCGTTTTGGTCGCCACCCACAATCAGTTTCGTCTGCTCTACATTGGTATGTGGAACAAACACCACCCCATCTGGTATTTCAACCGTTTTCTTACATACCCTGAATGGGTCGGTTAGCGTCGGGCACGGGTAGGGCACCTCTATCTTCTTGTATTTAATCTTAGTTGTCGGTGGATAGAACGGAAGATAGAAGGGAATAGTAGCTTCGTATGCGTTCTTCGCGGCATCCTTAGCTTTTTGACCTGCAAGCCAGTTATGAACGAAGAAAGTCGTCATCGGTTCGGGCATCATGTCCAACTGATGTGAGCCAATAGAGACTTTGGCTCCAATCGCCAGCCAATCATCGTTCAATGTTGACCCGAAGCAATTACACATATATACCATTCGTAATTTTAGGCTATTGACTCCCCGCGCCTGGGCATCCGTAAGCAGACTTCTGATGTTTTGGCTAGCGCCCCCCCTTAGATGAGGAGTCAGTTTGAGAACGAGTTTCTCTGGCGAGCCATGACCTAGAATGATTAAGTCTGTAGTCCGCCCGGTCTTTGCTTCTGACACAAGGGCATCCAATAATTTTGCGCGCGAGCAAGAGTTGTCGGTCAGAAGGTGGACAACATCATACCTTCCAACAGATTGTAATGTCGTTTTCACATTCTCAAACGTCTCCGCAAGTCCGTCAATAAGGAATGTGATTTGCTGTTTGAGTGCTGTAGGAACACTTGAGTCAAGAGGAATCTGACCACTGTTTTCTTGCAGCACAATTAGCGATTTATTTGTCGGCATAGCGATTCTCCTTCTAGTCCTTAATGAGTTGCTGGAACTTCTCATAAACATATGACGAAGCATGCTGAAACGTTTCCCAGCATCTCAACACTTAGGTAAAGGAGTCTTAGAACGAGTTTCAATTGAATGTACGGCAGGCTCTCAGCCTGCCGTACACTGATTCGCAAATCGCTCTAAATGTTCGCTGACGATACTTGCGCGCAAAGATAGCTATGAGGTCAGCTCTGGTAATTTCGGGTCACTCAAATCGGCATGTTATACGGCATCGTGCGGCTTAATCACGCTTTCAACCCGTTACATTTCAGAGTCGGTGCCCTTTTCCTTGAACTGAAAGTCTGCGACCAGCGGAAGGTGATCGGAGGCGATGAGCGCGGTGCGGCTTTTGTGGAGGGTCAGGCGTTTGAGTTCGAGGGCGTTGTCGTAGTAGACGTGGTCGAGATGCAGGAACGGCAGCACGCCCGGATAGGTTCTGGCGCGTTTGAGATGATGGCGAACATCTGCGCTCTGTAGATGAGTGCCTAAGAGATGCGAGGCCAGCCCGCGCGTCCACTCGTTAAAGTCTCCGAGCGCGACGCGCGCTCCTTCCAGTTTCTTATCATTCAATATCTCAGGGCTGACGAGCTTCCGCGCCTGATGGCGGCGCTCGATGAATGCCGTGCCGAGATGAATGTTGAAGACGTGGAGCAGCCTTTCTCTCCCGCCTGCCTTAACGGCTAAGTCCGCGCGGAGACACCCACGCCGTTCGCGCCCGCTCCATGTGATGTCGTAATTATGCGCGGTGCTAACGGGCAGACGGCTCAAGATGACGTTGCCGTAAGCTCCGCCGTGAAGCCTGCGGTTCTCGCCGATGTGATAATTCATCTCCAACTCTTCGGCCAGGAAGCGTGCCTGATGACGCTCGCGCGCAGAGCCTTCGATGCTCAAGACCTCCTGAAGCGCGATGATGTCGGCCTCAGTCTCGCGCAAGACCTCCACGATGCGCGCCGGATGCTCGCGCCTGTCCATTCCGCGACACTTGTGTACGTTGTAGGTGACGATACGCATAAGAGTGGTCAGTGGTCAGTGGTCAGTGAACAGCAAAAACAGATAGCGTCTTGTCTTTAACTGACCACCGACCACTGACCACTTCATTGCTGACGTTCCAGCACCCAGCCGAGCCATTCGTGCATGCGCTCGAAGATGGAGCGGTGTTGCCATTCTTCGTAAGAGACTTCGTGGCTCGCGGCCAGGTCAGTTGCGAAGTCTTCTGCGAGTCGCGCCGCTAATTCAGTATCTCGCGCCGCGAGATTGATCTCGTCATTTAAGCCGAACGAGCGATTGTCGAAGTTGGTTGAGCCGACCACGCTCCACAGCTCGTCTATCATCATCGTCTTGGCATGAATCATCGCCTTCTCGTATTCGTAAATCTTCGCTCCGGCTTTCAAGAGATCGCCGAAGAGACGACGGGATGAGCGGCGCGTCAGAAGATGGTCGCTATGCTTGCCGGGGACGATGATCTTGATCTCGACATTGCGTTCGCGGATGGCGCACAACATCTCAGCCCGCGCGCTTCTATCAGGTAGAAAGTATGGTGTGGTGATGTGGATGGTCTTCTGCGCGGAGGCCAGCATCGTTTGATAGAGAATGCGCGCGCGGGTTGAGCCGCCGGTCGAAGGAGAACTGTCAACGACTAGGGCGTCCATCCGATTTTCGATTTCATTTGACGGAAAATAGTTTCTCTCCGTGAGAATCTCGCCTGAGGCTTCGAGCCAGTTTTCGATAAACCCGGCTTGAATGCTCGTCACCATCTCGCCTTCAATGCGGAACATAGTGTCGCGCCAGCGCGGGTTCTTGCCCTGACCTTTGTACCAGTGGTCTGCGAAACCTGCGCCGCCGATGAAGCCGACGCGCCCGTCAACGACGATGATCTCGCGGTGCGTGCGATTATTGAAGCGCGCCAGCGTAAAAAGGCGCAGCGGGTGATACCAGCAGACGCGCCCGCCCGCCGCGCGCAACTCCGCGAAATAACTCTCCCATGTCGCAAAACTACCGATGGCATCAATCACCATCCGAACCTTAACTCCCTGACGCGCTCGCTCCGTCAACGCTTCGACAAATTTTTTGGTGAGTTCACCTTTCTGAAAGATGTAAGCCTCTATGTTGATGCTCTCCTTCGCGTTACGAATCGCTTCCAGTTCCGCTTCGTAGAAGACTTCGCCGTTGGTCAGGACCTCCACGCGGCCATGACGATGAATCTTCGAGTCGGTGATTGCTTCGAGCACGCAGAGGAAATCTTCGGATTCAAGCGGCTCGGTCGTCGGCGAGGAGATTTTGTAGGCCAGACCCGGCTCGAACAATGCGAGGAAGAGCATAAAGCCCAGCAAGGCGATCCCGATGATGGCGATGACGAGAAATGCGGTTGAGTCCATAGAGTTATTCCGGCGCGTATCGCTTTCTTATGTTTACACAACGTTCGAGTCCGTCCGCAACTTCCAGTACTTTGAGCTTGAGGTCGCGGTCAAGCGTCTGCTCGCGTTGGAGGAAGTTCTGCACGACCCCGTGCGCTCGCTCGCTGCACTGCCCGCCGATGAAGGCGGCGAGCCAGCCGTTGACGAAAAATATCTTGCGCGTGCGTTTTAAGCGAGGCAATTCAAGAAGCGCCGCATCGAGATAGGGCAAGGTCAATTCCGATTGCTGAATCGCATTGAACGGACCAACGCTCGCTTCGATCCAGCTTTCGGCGAGCTTTGAATCATTAACGTAGGCGTCGAAATATTTTTTCTTGGTCTCCGCACGCTTTAACGCCACGCCAGCCGCGTAAGCGTAACGCCTCCCGTCATCGGTCGTATCCATCTTGCTTTGAGCTTCGAGCAGCGCGGGCGCATTTTGGTCATCGCGTGTGAGCAGCGCCGTGACGATGTCGAAACGGTCACGCGAGCGAAGCTGCATGCCGGGAATTTTCAATTCATCGCGCAGTATTTTCCTGAGCGTCTCGCGTGCCTCGCCGGTCAACGCGATAGACTGGAAAGCGCGAAAGTTGGTAATCCGCAGGCCCGGAGTTTCCGCACTCATCATCCGGGCGGCGAGCATTTGTTCCAGACGCGGTGCAAGCTGCTGGCGCTGCGCGTCCGAAAGATAACGATTGAATGCCGCCGACACGCGGCTCAGGATGCCCTGCGCCGTCACTTCGTCGCGCTCCTGCGGGATGAGCTTAATCGCCAGCTCTATGTAATCCGCAGGCGCAAGCTCTGCTTCACGCACGCTGTCCCAGAGCGTGCCCCACAACAGCGCGCGCAGGAAATCGTCGCGCACAGTTCCCAGATGTTCGAGAACGTAGGCACGGCTCTGCTCGTCGAGCAGGAACAGACCGTAACCATAATCTTCGTAGTTGGCGAAAACATATGACGGGCGACGACGGCCTATCGCCTGCTTAACATTCGTCTCTCCCATACCATCCAGCATCACCGTCAACATCTCAGGCGGCGACTTCTCATAAGCGAGCAGGAGCTTCAGGCGCATCGGCCAGGCGCCATGCTCGCCGAGGACATCGGTTTGAGCGAGTGTGAAGCGATTGATACGTCCCGCGCGATTCGCGCTCCAGTGAGCGCGCACCGTTGCCAGCCCGCGACGCCTGACCCACGCCGCAGCCCAGTCGTCCAATTTTCTGCCGGAGCTTCGCTCAAACGCTCCGACGAGATCAGCCCATTCGGCGTTAGCGAAAGCGTGGTCTTTGACCAGCGCGCGCACGCCCTGCTGAAACTTATCCGTGCCGAGAAAGAACTCTGCCTGCTTGAGCATCGAGGGAGCTTTCAAATAGACGATGTTGCCGTAAGCGGATTTCGCTGCCGAGAGGTTCGGGATTTCCTGAAAGATGGGAGTCGTGCCCTTCGTCACGTCAGTCGTGTATGCGCCGGGCTTCGTGCGCTGATAGAAAACTTTCCACGCGCTTTGCTGCGGCAGAACCTTCTCAATCGCCTTGTAAGCCATAAAGGTCGCAAAGCCCTCTTTGAGCCAGAGGTCGTCGAACCAGCGCATCGTGACCAGATCGCCGAACCATTGATGCGCGGCTTCGTGACAGATCAATTCGGCGCGCGCTGCAAAGTCGTTCGCCGTCGGGTCTGTCGGAAACAAGACGCGCTCTTCGCGCAGGAAGGTTGCGCCCGCATGTTCCATCCCGCCGTAAGCGAATTCGGGAACGATGACGATGTCGTACTTCGGAAACGGATATTTGAAATCGAAGTAAGCGGCGAGAAACGCGAGGCACTCTCGGTGAAGACGAAAGACTTCCGCTAACTCTTTGCGCGCTCTTTCGGCTTTCGATTGACGAACGTAGAGGCGCATCGGAATCTTTGAAGTCTCATCATTGAATTCCGTGAACGGCCCGGCAGCAAAGGCGAAGAGATAGGTGCTGAGCGGCTGCGTCTCATGGAACAGAACGCGCATCGTCTCTTTGTCGGATGGTTTCTCATCTGTTCCTATGAATCTGAGGTGTTCTTCCTTCGGATGAGTATTCGTGATGACTTTCCATGTTTCCGGCGCAGTGACTTCCAGTTGAAAACGAGCCTTCAAATCCGGTTGGTCAAAGCAGGGAAAAGCTGTGCTGGCATCCGACGGCACAAAGAGCGTGTAGATGTATTCGGACTTGTCCTCACGATCCACGTAGCGCGTCACGGCGCTGCCCGAGGTTGAGATGGGAGACTCGAACTTAAGACGCACGACGTTCTCGCCTTTGACGAGATACGCGCCCGGAATCAGGATGTGATCATTAACCTGACGAGCATCTTTGGCTTCGCGCCCGTTGACTTCGATGTCCCACGCCCGCGCCCGCGCCTGTCCTTCTTTTGCCTGTGCTGTTCGCCAGTCGAGGACGAGTTCGCCCGCCGTGCCATCGAGCGTGACGCGAATCTCCTCCGAGCCTTTCATCATCTCAGCGCCCGGCGTGAGTTCAACCTTCAGCCCGTAGCGCACGTTGCTGTAATGCGCGGCACGAAAACGCGCGAGGTCGCGCGCCACGCCCGGCTGCGGATCGGCGCTCGATTCTTCCACCCCGTAAATCACGGTGCAGGCTGACGCGAGCAGCATAATCGTGAAAAGCACTCGTAAAATCATTTATCGCCTCGTTTTGCTGAAAACTTGACTCCGAACATCATAATCATGGCAAGAAACGTCATTCCCGCCTGCCCGCATGACGTTCCCATGCCCGCGCACGTCATTCCGTCGTCAGGTAACGCTGTTCCCACGCGTGGTAACTCGATTACCAGTCATGGTAACGCCATTACCACACGACGGAACGCCATTACACCACGACGTAATGCCATTACACCGCAACGTAACGTCATTACACTGCGACGTAATGGCGTTGCGTCCAGGTGAAATGGCGTTGCGCTGTGTCGCAACGCCATTTCCAGATGATGATCTGCGATTGCGCTGTCTACTCGCTGGCAACCTTCAACACGATTTTACCGAAGCTCTCGTTGGATTCCATACGCTGGTGCGCCTCGCGAACTTCATCCATGCTGTAAACTTTATCAATCACGGGACGAACAGTCTCACGCGCGAGGAGCGGGACGACGTGAGCCGCGAAGCGCCGCGTCGCGCGTGCTTTCTCTTCGACGGAGCGTGCGCGCAGGACAGTCCCGGTGATTCGCAGTCTCTTCCCCAGCACAACGCCGAAATTGAGCGCCGCGCTTCCTCCTCCTGTCGTCCCGACGAGCATCAGCCGCCCTCGCCTCGCCAGCGCCTCCAGATTGGCCGCAAGATATGAGCCGCCAACGAGGTCCAGAATAACTTCGACACCCGCGCCATTCGTCCATTCACGCACAGCATCAGCAAAAATCTTTGGGTCGTTGCCCACCGCAACAGCTTCGTCAAGACCGAAGCCCCGCGCTCTTTCGAGTTTTTCTGCTGTGCGCGACGTGCCGAAGACGGTTGCGCCGCAGGTGCGTCCGAGTTGGATGGCAGCCAGCCCGACGCCTGACCCTGCGGCGTGAACCAGCACGCGCTCGCCCATCTCAAGACCCGCCTGTGTAAAGAGCGCATCGTGGGCCGTGATGAATGCTTCCGGCACGGCTGCCGCCTCGGCCCAGTCCAGATTGGATGGAATTTCGACCAGCGCGCTCTCCGGCACGAGCAAGTATTCAGCCTGCGCGCCGCCAGCCGTGATGCCGAAGACGCGCTGCCCTACACGCAGAGAGCGAACCTCGTTTCCCGTTTGTTCGATCTCGCCCGCGAACTCAAGTCCCGGAATGTCCTGAGGCGCTCCGGGCGGAGCCGGATAGAGACCCCTGCGCTGAAGAACGTCCGCGCGATTCAACGCCGCCGCGCGCACATGCACCAGCACACGGTCGGCGCTCGCCTCATCGGGGCGCTCGACCTCGCGCACCTCAAGTCCTTCAACGCCGCCATGAGAAACGATGACAACCGCACGCATCTTTTGAGACGCCATTATCCAAGACTCCTTAGTTCAGGGATACAATCAGCTTAACATCAAATCCGTAGGACAGGCATTCCTGCCTGTCATTGAGCGCGAGAGCGCGAATAATCTGTTAACGAAAACTATGAGCGTGCTGGCGCACGCTTGACAGACAGGAATGTCTGTCCTACGAATGATGAACACATGACTCGCACGCTTGTTATTATCAATCCGGCCTCCGCACGCGCACGCCACGCGTGGCCGAAGATCAAGAGTGCGCTCACACAAGCCCACATCAGCTTTGACGCTCATGAGACGGCGTACGCGGGCGATGCGACCGAGAGGACGCGAGCCGCTCTCCGCAAAGGTTACGGCATCGTCGCGGTCGTCGGCGGCGACGGCACATTGAGCGAAGCGGCGTCTGGATTCTTCGAGTTCAAAGACGAAGACAATGATGCCTCTTCTCATCTTCCTTCGCCCATCAACTCGAACGCCGCGCTCGCCATTCTGCCAGCCGGGACGGGCGATGATTTCGCGCGCGGGCTGGCAGGCAGGCGCGAGCCTCTGGAAACGTGGCTCGCGCATTTCATCGCCTATTGTCGCCGGGATGATATGAGCGTGGCGGCGCGCGTGGTGGATGTGATTCACGGGCGGGTGGAGCATGGCGAGCAGGATTTCATCTGTCTCAACGTGGCAACCATTGGCCTCGGCGCGGAGGTCGCGGCGCGCGTGGCCTCGCAGGGCAGCGTGATGAGGCGACTGCCGGGCGAGGCGCGCTTCGTTTCGGCTGCTTGCGGGGCGCTCGCCGCGTGGCGCGAAAGACCGGTGCGCGTCCACATTGATGAAAAGGAAGTATTTGAAGGTCGGACTAATCTATTAGCCGTCGCTAACGGAATCTATGCGGGCGGCGGGATGATGTTTGCGCCCGACGCACTCAACAATGATGGCCTGCTTGATCTCCTGCTATCGCACGACCTGACGCGCGCCACCATCCTGCGCGAGTTGCCGCGCATCCGTCGCGGCGAGCATCTAGCCAACGAACGCGTCCGCCTCGTCAAAGCAACGCATGTCCGCGTGGAAACAGATAAGCCGGAAGACGCTTTGCTCGTCGAAGCCGACGGCAACGTGCGCGGCCACACGCCCGCCGAGTTTCGTTTGCTGCCGGGCGCGCTTCGAGTAGTTGGTAAATAATCCAGGTTGCCAGTGATAACGGCACAGCCGCGATTGTTGACCAGTTACTATTTATTTTTATCGTTCTTCTTCGGCGGCCCTTTCGGCCCCCAGTAGTATTTCTGAATGAGCAATTGGTACGCACCCATGACGATGATGGTGGCGATGACGGCGACGATGATGAAGAGAAGCATTGCTTTACCTTTTCAGCACAGCAAGAACGGCACGAGCGCTTCCGGTCAGTGCGTCTTAAAGGAGCGCTCGCGCGTGCTTCAGGACGTTCTCGACGTTGAAGCCAAGCTCGCGCAGCGCCACGTCGCCGGGGGCAGATGCTCCGAAGCGATCAATCGAGATGCAATCGCCCTGCGGGCCAACGTACCTGTCCCATCCAAGACGCGCGCCCGCTTCGATTGATAAACGAGCGGTGACGGCGGGCGGCAGAACACGCTCGCGATAATCTTCCGGTTGTTCTTCAAACAATTCCCAGCAGGGCATGGAGACAACGCGCGTCGCCGTTCCTTCCTTCTGCAATGCCTCGCGTGCTTCCAACGCGAGCGAGACTTCCGAGCCGGTGGCGATGAGGATGAGCGCGGGCGTCTCATGCTTGTTCGTTTCCTCTGCCTCTGTGTTTGCGCTTTCGGCTTCGGCGAGAATGTATGCGCCGCGTTGCGTTCCTTCGGCTGAGTTGTAGCGCGTCTGGTCAAGCACCGGAACTTTCTGGCGCGTGAGCGCGAGCGCCGTCGGAGCTTTACGACGCGAGATGGCGATGCGCCAGGCTTCGCGCGTCTCGTGCGGGTCGGCGGGGCGGATGACGTAGAGATGCGGGATGGCGCGCAGTCCCGCCAGATGTTCTATGGGTTGATGCGTCGGCCCGTCTTCGCCAAGCCCTATGGAATCGTGCGTGAAGACGTAGATGACCTGAACTTCCGAGAGCGCCGCAAGCCGTATGGCGGGCTTCATGTAATCGGAGAAGCACATGAACGTGCCGCCGAAGGGAATAAGGCCGCCGTTCAAGCTGATGCCCGTCATTGTCGAACCCATCGCGTGCTCGCGCACGCCGAAATGCAGGATGCGGCCTTCGTAAGCGCCAGCTTGAAAGCTTCCGCCGTCCTTGATGTCCGTGTTGTTCGAGACGCCCAGATCAGCCGAGCCGCCAATCAGCATCGGCATGTGGGGCGCAAGCGCGTTGATGACTTCGCCACTGGCGGCGCGCGTCGCCATCGGCTTCGCATTCTCAAACGAAGGCAAGTGCGCTTCCCAGCCTTCGGGCAAGTCGCCGCTCATCGTCGCGCGCCACGCGTTCGCTAAATCTCCATGCTCTTGCTCAAACTTTTCGACGAGCGTGTTCCATTCCTCTTCCTGCCCTGCGCCGCGCTCAATCGCTTCACGAAAATGCGCCATCGCTTCGTCGGGGATATAAAAAACTTTGTCTTCAGGCCAGCCCAAGTGTCGCTTGGTCTCGCGCACGGCTTCTTCACCGGGAGCGTCCGAGTGAGCTTTGCGCGTTCCGGCGGTCGGCATCCCGTAGCCGATGGTCGTCTTGACGGAGATGAGCGACGGGCGCGTCGTCTCGCCTTGCGCCTCACGAATCGCGCTCTCAATCGCATCAAGATCGTTACCGTCTTCAACCGTGAGGGTGTGCCAGCCGTAGGCTGCGAAACGCTGGGGCACATTTTCGGTGAAGGCCAGATCGGTGAAGCCTTCGATGGTGACGTGGTTGTCGTCGTAAAGATAAATCAGTTTGCCGAGTTTCAAATGACCCGCGAGCGAGGCGGCTTCGCTCGCTACGCCTTCCATCAAATCGCCGTCGGAGACGATTGAGTAAACGTAGTGGTCAATCAGTGGAAACTCCGGCTGGTTGAACTTAGCGCCGAGATGCGCCGCGCCCATCGCCATGCCGACGCCGTTGGCGAAACCCTGTCCGAGCGGGCCGGTCGTGATCTCACAACCGGGCGTCAAAACGTTCTCCGGGTGACCGGCGGTCTTCGACCCGTACTGGCGAAAGCGTTGCAGCTCTTCGAGCGGCAAGTCGTAGCCCGTCAGATGAAGGAGCGAGTAAAGAAGCATCGAGCCATGACCGGCGGAGAGCAGAAAGCGGTCGCGGTTCGCCCACTTAGGATTTTTTGGATTGTGGCGCAGAAAGCGAGTCCACAGCACGTAAGCCAGCGGCGCACAGCCCAGAGGCAGACCCGGATGGCCCGACTCGGCCTTTTGCACGGCGTCAAGCGAGAGCGCGCGAATCGTGTTGATGCAAAGTTGATCCAGGTCTGTAGTGGTGTTCTTTTCCTGCCGGGGAGTCGCACTCATGGAAGTTTCCTCACTTTGAAATCAGGAGTCAGGAGACAGAAGACAGGAGACAGAATAAAAACTTAAAGCGGTTCTCCGCCTGTTCATTCTGACTTCTGACTCCTGTCTTCTGTCTTCTGCGGTTGAAGTCTGGCGTAAATTTTCTGCTGCCGCTCAAGCCCTGCCTTGTAGCGTGCGTGATGCGCCATGTCCGGCTCGATGGTTTGAACAAACGGGGCTGGCGCGGTCTCAATGCTTTTTAACAAGCCTTTTGCCTCTAAAGCAAGCAAACAAGCGCCGCGACTCGAAGCTTCTGCGACACTGGAGAGATGAAGGGAACGACGGAGCGCATCGGAGAGCATCTGCGCCCAGACGGGTGAGGCCCCGAGCGCCCCGCCCGAAGCGATGATTTCCGCTTCGGGTGCGTGTGGTTTAAGCGCGTGAGCAATCAGGGCAAAGCGATACGAGATGGCTTCCATTGCGGCGCGCAGGATGTCGAGAGGGCGCGTGTGCATCGTCAGTCCCAGAATTGCGCCGCTTGCGCTGGTTGACCAGTTTGTGCTGCGCTCTCCGGCCCAGAAGGGGAGGACGGTTAAGCCGTGCGCGTCCGGCTGCATTCGCGCAAGCGCGCTTTCCGTCTCTTTCAAATCATCGCTCAAAGCGAGCGCATCGTTCATCCAACTATATAAGCCGCCGCCGTCTGAAAGCGCGCCGCCCAGAAGGATGCGTCTGCTGTCCAGGCGATAACACCAGAGGGCGGAAGGAATCTCTGGCGGCGGCTCGCCTTCCCACAAAATGCGCATCGCGCCGGATGTTCCGATCATCAGTGCAACGTGGGCGCGTGTCGTGCAACCTGCGCCGATGTTGTTGGCCGCGCCGTCTCCGATTGCCGGAAACCAGCGCGCGTCCCGGAGCTGCGGCCAGCGCCGCGCGTATTCATCTTTCAGTTTGCCCAGAGGCTTGTGGGCTTCTGCAATGAGGGGCAGTTGTTCGCGCCGGATGCCCGTCACTCCGAGAAGCTCTTCATCCCAACGACGCGAGCGCAAGTTGAGCATCCCTGTGCCCGATGCCATCGAGAGGCTCATCGTCGTCTCATCGAAAAAGGTAAACGACAGCAACTCTCCGAAAGACATCCAGCGCTGGACGCCCTTGTAAATTTCCGTTTCTTCTTCACGCAGCCAAAGGAATCTGGCAGGCCAGTAGCTCGGATGAAATCTGCACCCGGTGCGCCCGTGCGTCTCTCGTTCCGGCAGTCGTTGCTTTAACTCTTCCGCATGCCGTGCGGCGCGCGTGTCGGCCCAGCCTAAGACGGGGGTCAGGGCACGGCCGTCGGCGTTCACGCCGACGAGGCTATGCCAGAAACAGGAGACGGCGACGGTTTCAATCCGCGCGTCCAACTCCCCCGCGCGCGCCAGCACGGCATCAATGGTGCGCGCTGTTTGTTCGATTGCTTCTTTCGCCCCAAGCTCCGCGCCGCCGTCGCTGGTCGTGCAGAGGCTGCGCGCGATGCGCGCCTGCGTGCCCTCTATCTCAGACCCTTGCTCATCGTAGAGCGCGCCGCGCACGCTCGACGTGCCGATGTCGAGCGCAAGCACGAGCGGCCGGTTTTTGGGAAGATGCGCGCTCTTGGGTTCAGCATTCACGAGGCCATCATCATACCTCGCTTCTCCACACACGCAAGCTGCGCTGGAGAAAAAATAGACAGGATTAACAAGATGGACAGGATAAAGGGAAGAAGCATCAATCTACTTCTTCCTGTCTGGTCTTCTTAATCTTGATAATCCTGTTAATCTCGGTCTATCTTATCTTCGAAACCGAAACGATGAACGCCGAAACGCTCAACTGTCCGACCTGCGGCGCTGCCGCTTCGACCGACGCTTCGCGCTGCCTGTTCTGCGACGCGCGGCTTGCAACAATCGCCTGCCCGCGCTGCTTCGCCATGATGTTCATCGGGAGCAAGCATTGCTCTCGGTGCGGAGCGAAGGCGCAGCGTGCGGAGTCTGTTGAAGGTGCTTTGCGGCGCTGCCCTCGCTGCTTAATCGAGATGAAAGCGGTCGCGGTCGGGAGCGCGAGTTTGCGCGAGTGCGCGCGATGCGAAGGGCTGTGGGTTGATGTGGAATCGTTTGAACAGATCATCAGCGAGCGCGAGCAGCAATCGTCTGTGCTGGGAGCAGCCTCGATTGTGCCGAAGCAGGCGGGAGGCGCGAGTGCGCCGAACAAGGTTCGTTACGTGCCCTGCCCCGAATGTCATCAATTGATGAATCGCGTCAACTTCGCGCGCTGCTCCGGCGTCGTCGTTGATGTCTGCAAAGGTCACGGGACGTGGTTCGACCGCGACGAGCTACGACAGATCGTCGAGTTCATACGCGGCGGCGGACTTGAAGTCTCACGCGCACGCGAGAAGCGGGAGATAGAAGAAGACCGGCAGCGACTACGGCAGGAACAACTCGCCGCTGCTCTGCACAACAACAAGCCGCTCGCAGGTTTGAGCGATACAGAGGACAGTCGTTCCAGCGTCGTCTCTGCCGCCAGAGAATTGCTCAAACTGATAATTGATTGAACATGCCAATCAAAACCACACAGGCACACAGTAAGTGAAACAAGTTTGCTCCCTTCCTGTCTTCGTGCCCTTGTGTTGAGTCTTCTTAATCACTCTAATTTTTACCCGGAACTTTTCGTCGTCGGGCGCGTGTCTATCAATCGTTGGAAGGGGCCGCCTCTGTTATTGAAGGGTGCGGCTGGCCGCTCGGATTTCGGACTTCGTTTGATTGAGGAGAAACAATCATGGCATCACAGAAAATTTATCGCATCATGCTGATTGCGACGATGATTATCACCGGCCTCGTCGCTGGCTCGCCGCCTGCTCTGGCGCAAACTGGACAACCGTCTCAAGCGTCTTCAAAGTCTAAACCGGAAGACGCCACCGGCCTCGAAGTTCAACTGCATCTGCTCCTCGCGACGAAGTCGGCAACTGGTGATGATGAAAAGCCACCGGCAGCGCTGGACGCGGTGGTGAAGCAGTTGCGCTCAACATTCCCATTCAAGAATTACCGTCTGGTGACGACCCTGCTCAATCGTGTGAGCAGCGGCGGCAAACTCAGCCTGCGCTGGGTCGGAAGCCCGCTGCTTGCGGGGACAGCGGCGACAGCCGCCACGCCCGGCTTTAATGAGTTTAATGTACAGGAAGTCAGATTAGCTCAGGATGAGCAGGGACGAGACGTGGTGAAAATGGAGAACTTTAAATTCGGCGCGCGGATTCCCATTCAGGTTTCCACCGTCGCGAGCAATGGCAACAGCGTGCCTGTAGTTCAGTACGAACAGACGGGCATCACCACAGACATCTCCATGCGCGAGGGCGAGCCGACCATCGTCGGCACATTGAACGTCGGCCCGTCGGGCGATGCCCTCATCATCGTAGTTTCGGCCAAAAGACCTGCGTCAAGATAATGACGCGAAGCAATCAGAAAATTATTCGCCCGTGAGGGACGCATGACAATAGCTCATCACTAATGAGCTTTGGCAACTCAATTCGGTCATCAGGTTTTATCCCCGAAGGGGATACATATAATAGCCGGGGGCGACGCAAACTGCGGTTTGTTTACCCCCGGCTATTATATGTGACCCTTTCAGGGTCAAAAACTAAAACCTGTACCCGGCTTTACTAATCCAGATAATGCTCAAGCAATTCTGTTCTGAGCGCTGCCGGGACGGCCTTTTGCGCCGTGCGGAGCGAGTCTGGGACAAGGTCTAAGCGAACGCGGGAGCTGCGCCAACGACCATCCTCCGCAGTATATTGCCAGCGATAATATGGCCCTTCGCCGCGCCGACTGTAGAACACTTCCGGCTTGCTCTGGGCATCTCCGCCCGTCGCGCTGATATAAACTCGTAGTCCCTGCATCAATTAATCAAACTTAGTTTTAAGCCCGTGCATGAATCAAGCGGCGGAGACGATCACCAAAGAGCACATCAATCTTTTGCGGCTCGATAATCGCCGTCACTTCGCCCGGCCCGAAAGATGGGTGCAGCAACACCTGTCCCGTTCGATACGTGCGCTTCGGATCATATGGTGCGCCGGTCTTCGTGTCCGCACGAGAGCTTGAAGTGGCGGAAGAACTCTTGAACGAACTGCGCGTCCCGCAAGCCGGACAACTCACCCGCGAGACCTGCCCGCGCTTGGTGATGGAAGCCACGACATGACCGCGTTCCACACCACACACGGCACACAATTTATCCACCCGCTCACCAACATCGAAAGTTTGTTTCTCCATCATCGTCGCTCCATTGCCGGGTGCAGCCCCCGTTTGAAAAGTCAAATCCTCTTGAACGCCACGCAAACCCAGAGGTCGCTCGACCTGTGCTCAAAAGTTAAGCGCCCCCGACGAGGGCATACACCGAGTGGGGGCGCTTAACATTAATCAGTCTCCGGTTAGTGTGGAAGGGAACTTACCAGCGCGGCTCTCTATCACCACCGCCGCCGCCACCGCCGCCGCGATTACCGCCGCCGCCGCCGTAGCCGCCACGACCACCGCCGCCGCCGCCACGACCGCCACCGCCACCACCATAGCCACCACGACCGCCGCCGCCACCGCCGCCGTAGCCGCCGCGACCGCCACCGCCGCCACCGCCGCGATTCTCGCGCGGGCGTGCTTCGTTCACGGTCAGATTGCGCCCGTTAAGCTCCTTGCCGTTGAATTGTTCAATCGCGGCCTTGCCCTCTTCGGCGGTTGCCATCTCGACGAAGCCGAAGCCACGTGAACGGCCCGTCTCACGATCTTCGACTACGGAAGCCGATTCGACCGTGCCCGCCTGAGCAAACAACTGTTGCAGCTCTTCGCTTGAAGTCTGGAACGCGAGATTGCCGACGTAAAGTTTCATAGCCATAGGTGTAAATTTCCTCTGCTCTCGTTAGGAGACATAAGAGAAGCTGCGAATCGAAGGATGCTTCGGTGTAACGGTAGGCAGCGAAGGCTCGCGTTCGTGTGCTCAAATTGAGCGGCTTCTAAAGTTGACATCAGCCTGCTCTCAAACTATCCAAAAGCACCGCCGCCGGGGTTGTCGAACGCGCGGGGCGCATCACCGTTGATGCAAGAGAGAAGGAGTAACCACCCCATATGATGCCTTAATCAGCCGCCGGATGCAAGGTAACGACCGCCCTCAACGTGTGCATAGCCCTCTCTCTTTGGCGGCGGAAGATGTTGCCTCGCAGGCAGTTTTATCAAATAAATGGGGTTTGTCCTTGCAACCCTACGACCAAAAAGGGTATCTTAGTTGCTGACTTACTCCTTCTCTCGCGCATCGACGGTGATGCGCCCCACGCCTGGAGAAATTGGCGGTGGCGTTTTGGATGGTTCGAGAGCAGGCTGATTTGAATTTGTAGAAGCCGCTCGCTAGAGCATCCGAAAACAAGCCTTCGTTGCTACCGTTACATTGAAGCCACTTCAATTCGAAGCTTCTCTTTGACTCCCATAAGAGGGAGAGGGATACCCATATTTATGTCTATGAAACTTTACGTTGGCAATCTGTCATTCCAGACTTCGAGTGAAGATTTGCAGGAACTGTTCGGTCAGGCGGGCACGGTTGAATCCGCGTCTGTGGTCGAAGATCGCGAAACGGGTCGCTCACGCGGCTTCGGCTTCGTCGAGATGGCCAGTGACGAAGAAGGCAAAGCTGCCATTGAGAAATTCAATGGTCAGGAAGTCAACGGTCGCAGCCTCAATGTCAACGAAGCGCGCCCGCGCGAAGATCGCGGCGGACGTGGCGGCGGTGGCGGTGGTGGCGGTCGCGGTGGTTACGGCGGCGGCGGTGGCAATCGCGGCGGCGGTGGCGGTCGTGGCGGCTACGGTGGCGGCGGCGGCGGTCGCGGCTACTAATTTTCGTTCCGACCAAAGGGTCGGCACTATTTAACTTCAAGCACCGCAGGCGATGCTTGTCATCCGCCTCGCGGTGCTTGAAGTTTTTCTAAATCAAGATAGAGCGCGCACCCGGTAATCACCGTTGAAGTTGCGCGCAAAGGACCTAAATGAATTTTTCTGAACTGGGACTGCAACCTGCGCTGGTGCGTACTTGCGAGTCTCTTGGATACAAAGAACCAACCCCGATTCAAAGACAGGCGATTCCTGTCATCTTGAGCGGCTCTGACCTGATCGGCTGTGCCGAAACGGGTACAGGAAAAACAGCCGCTTTTCTTCTTCCCATCATCCAGCGAATGGAAGGATTGGCGCGACCCGGTGTGCGTGTGCTGGTGCTCGCCCCGACACGCGAACTCGCTTCACAGATTGAAGAGAGCTATCGCCAGCTTGCTCCGAAGAAAAGCCCGCGCTGCGTTTGTCTCATCGGCGGCGCCTCAATGTCGCGGCAGATTGAATCCTTAAGGCGCGGCGCTGGCGTCGTGGTCGCAACTCCCGGACGCCTGCTCGATCATGTCGAGCGAGGCTCGATCCGTCTTTCGACCGTCGAGGTGCTGGTCCTGGACGAAGCCGACCGCATGCTCGACATGGGCTTCTTGCCCGCGATTCGCCGTGTGCTGGCAGAGATTCCGGCAAAGCGTCATACCCTGCTATTTTCGGCGACGATGTCGTCCGCCATCGAGAAGCTGGCGCGCTCGACCATGAACCAGCCGAAGTTGATTGAGATCAGCCCGCGCGGTCAGGCTGCCGTCAACGTCGAGCAGACCGTTTACCCGGTCGCTATGGAATCGAAGACGGCGCTGTTGATTGATTTGCTCGAACGCAATCCTTTGGAGCGCGTGCTGGTCTTTACACGCACACGTCGCGGGGCGGAGCGTCTCTCGCACATCCTCGAAGCGCGCGAGCATAAAGTGAATCGCATTCACGCCGACCGCACGCAGCCGCAGCGCGAAGCCGCCCTGCGCGGTTTCAAAGAAGGACGCACGCGCGTTCTCGTCGCAACCGACATCGCAGCGCGAGGGCTGGATGTTGATTCTATCTCGCACGTCATCAACTACGACGTGCCCACCGCGCCGGAAGATTACGTTCATCGCATCGGGCGCACAGGGCGTGCCGGAAAAGCTGGTCGCGCCATTACGCTCGTCACACCGGCGGAAGAACCTTCGATGCGCGGCATCGAACGTCTCACGGGTCAGGTGGCCGAGCGCGTCTTGTTGCCCAACTTTGGCGGCGCACAAGAGGCGAGCATCCGAAGCACTAAAGCGTTCGCGCCGCTCAGAGGCGCGGCCTCAACCGGCAGACGTTCGTTTCGACCGCGACGATTCAGATAAAACTGCGCGATGACGTTTCAATGGGGCTGCTCGGGTTTCGATTCGGCAGTCCCCGGTTAAAATCTATAAGGAGAAGAAACTTTTGGCTAAAGAAGACCTGATTCCGGCTGAAGGCGTGGTGGTGGATAAGCTGCCCAACGCGTTCTTCAAAGTGCGTCTGGAGGGAAGCGAGCACGTCGTCACGGCTCAGATTTCCGGCAAGATGCGTAAACACTACATACGCATTCTCGCGGGCGACCGCGTGAGCGTCGAGCTATCGCCCTATGATTTGACGAAAGGGCGCATCACTTACAGGTACAAATAAGAGAGTCGCTTGGAAGTCTTTCGATGCTAAACTCAATCTTCTGACAAATGGCTGGTAGCCCGTGACCTTAAAAAGCGTTGACGGTATGGATAGCACGCAGGAGTTAAGGAGATGATGATGAATAAGCTCAGCTTTATCAAGACGGAAGACGGGACAAGCGATTCGTATATCAACCTCGCCAATGTGGTCGCCATCAACTTTCAGCCAAAGCAGCAGGAGACGCAGGCAAGGCTGGAGTTTATTCTGGTTGACCACATCACCCGGACAATTTTCGGCACGCAGGCGGAGGCTTTGAAGGATCAGATTGATCGCCTCGTTAGCGCCGCATAATAGTAATCGCCCCGTCACGCATCCTCTAATTTCCCCTTTAATAGAGAGCGCGCCTGTGAGCATTCGAGAACGACGCTCCCCAGGTACGGTTACGAGTCTTTCAGTGTTATACTCTTTTCGTCAAATAAATTGACTGACACTGTTCTTTAGAAAATCCACCTCTCGACATCGGGACCGGGCTTCGTTAGCTCCCTTCTTGTGCCGTCTGTTGTTTTTTCAAACACGACCACTACCGAGGGAGAAGCCTGATGCCTGAATTCGTAGCATCTCAAAATCCAATCGAAAAACATTTTTCAGGCGCAACGCCTCTGAAGGCGCAAGACTGCTTTGCGGTCTGCCGTTCATCTGTCCGATTGTTTGCTTCATCCTGCATCTTGCGAGAGAGGGTGAAAAATGATTAAGCGAGAAAAAGCTTCACGTCGCAGACGTGCGCGTGGTGTACGGGAAGCGGAAAGCGTGCTGTCTCCGTGGGCTATGTTATCTCCTGCCTCGTCTGCGGTGGTAAGGGCGCGATCATGGTGGCACAGCCTTCCGGGCCATGTCGCCAGTGTGAAGGACGCGGCAGGCGCAACGTCACGGACGCGTGCCTGACCTGCGCCGGAACGGGCTGGGCGTGTGTGTTTGAACAAGCCTGAAATCAATATCGAGCGTTTGCCTGAATGCTTCAGAGCGCGCGGGGTTTGAGATGAAAAAGCATTGCCGTAGCTGTGGAAGAGTTTTGCAACTACGAGAGATGAGATGCCCCTATTGTCATCATGCAGTAGTGAGTTGGCCGCACTTTGTTGTCATCAGTGTTTTCGCGGCAGCGGCCATCTTCTATCTGGTCAAAAACTTTTAGTAATCATCTGAGGATGGAAACGGGAGTCGAAGCACCTTATGCCTGGAAAAGATAAAACATACAATGGCGGATTGAACCACGACGCGAAGACCTACGAGAACGAATGGCCGGGGATAGATTCAAGATACCGGCTGATAGTCGTGGCGGCTTTAAGAGCCAAGCAATTGCTGCACGGCTCGCTTCCACGCATAGACGCAGACCCGTTGCGGCGTCGAAACACAAGCATCGCGCTCGATGAAACCAAGCGGGGACTTGTCCCTTTCACCATCACCAGCAAAGATCAGCCTGATAAAGCCAATGATGGCGACGGCAATGGCTGAGGCCACATAGATTTTTCATGAGTACACCAGCTTCAGAGACACTCAGGCAAATTTGCAATGACGTGTGGCGCGACCGCGCCGATATTCTGGCTGATTGCGGCCTCTTAAGCGGCGAGACCGTCCTCATCCGCGCCGTCTACTGGCGGCTCCGTAAAGCAGGAGACGAGCCGGACCAACGCATCTATGATGCGCCGCTTCTCAAAGAGCTTGTCCGGCAATATAGAGACGAAACCGGGCAGACCTAAAGCTAAAGACAAATGCTTTAGTGCTGGAATGCTCTATCTTGTCATTAGCGAAAGCTACTAACAACGGGCATCTCACACCGCTTCGGCCATTTCGCGCATAACGCCATAGCCGAGCGATGAAGTCATCGAGAGCAAGCTTGTGAGCCTCACAACCACTTCTCGCCAATTCCCTGACCACCCTCCGCAAGCGTGAGCCTGACTTTCTCAGGTCATAACTATAGTTGACTCACCTCTAACGTCGTAAGATAACAACTCCACCACTGAACCTTTTTGTGGAAATTTACCGTACTAAAAATATAGAGATTGAGCTTTTGTGAATGACACTAAAGTAAGCTTGAAGGAAACTTATGAAAGCGATTGTCTTCACTAAATACGGAACACCTGATGTCCTTGAATTAAAGGAGGTAGATAAACCCATTCCCAAAGACGATGAGGTCTTGATAAAAGTTTGTGCGGTATCAATCAATGATTGGGACTGGGGACTCCTCCAGGGTGACTTCATCAATCGCCTGCTATCCGGTCTTCTAAAACCGAAGAAAAAAATACTCGGTTCCGACATCGCAGGGCGAATTGAAGCGGTTGGCAAGAACGTAAAGCAGTTTCAGCCGGGGGATGAAGTGTTCGGGGACCTGAGCGGCCAGTGGGGCGGTTTCGCCGAGTATGTCTGTGCGCGTGAAAATGCATTGGCCTTGAAACCGGCCAGTATGACTTTCGAGGAAGCAGCGGCGATACCTCAAGCGGCAATGCTGGCTATACAGGGCCTTCGTGATAAAGGGCAGATTCAATCAGGACAAAAGCTCTTGATTAATGGTGCGGGCGGGGGTGTCGGTACTTTTGCAATCCAGATTGCCAAATTGTACGACGTTGAAGTGACCGGTGTTGACAGCTCAGGGAAATTGGACATGCTGCGCTCAATGGGCTTTGACCACGTCATTGATTACACGCAAGAAGATTTCACAAAAAATGGGCAGCGCTATGACCTGATTCTCGATGTTAAGACGAATCGTTCGATGCTCGATTACATGCGCGCCTTAAGTCCCAATGGAATTTATGTCACCGTCGGAGGTTCCATGGCTCGACTTTTTCAAGCTTTATTGCTGTGGCCGTTGATTTCAATAATCAGTAAAAAGAAGATACGTATCGTTGCCCTGAAACTAAACAAGGATTTAGCTTATATGAGCGAGCTTTTTGAAGCTGGCAAAGTCAAACCTGTGATAGATGGGCCTTACAGGTTAAGTGAAGTACCTGAAGCTATGCGGTATTTTGGAGAAGGAAACCATAAAGGTAAAATAGTCATATCTATTGGAACATAACAAAAAATCTAACAAAGCCCTGCATAGGACAGTAGCTTCTACAAACTAAATCCAGACTTTTACAAGTAATTGCCTGAACAGGTGAATCAACTACATTTACTGCCCTGGATTGGAAACTGTTCAATCCTTATTCACGATGCGCGTGGAAACAGCAGATTTAGGGTTGATATTCAAAGGTGTTTACATCTTTCCGCCTGCTCAGGTATAAATATGTCGTCGGAGGAAATTCCGGCTGACGTTAAACAAATTCCCCCACCTAATTTCCCCTAAGTAGGCCGAAGTATCGGCAGGGCTTTGCCGGACTGCCGCCCCGCGAGACTTCACATCTGAAATATGCTTTTCGGAGGCTCTGGACACTCTCCGGCAATTTAATAATTCTTCAATACCCCTGCAAGGGATGATTGTCGAAAGGAAGCGATGCGAAATCAACAAGCGAACACGGATGCTCTCGATACCAAGCTACTGCTGAAAACCCTGATGGCTTTCAAGAAAGGCGACTTTTCCGCGCGGCTGCCAACCGAGTGGACGGGCGAAGCCGGAAAAATAGCTGACACTCTGAATGACATCATCGCCTTGAATGAACAGATGGCCAAAGAGATGGAGCGCATCAGCCGCGTGGTCGGGCGTGAAGGCAAGATCACGCAACGCGCGAATGTGCCAGCCGCCGGAGGCTCATGGGTCAGTTTGGTGGATTCGACCAACGATTTGATTGACGACATGGCACGGCCCACAAGTGAGATGGCGCGCGTCATCGGCGCGGTCGCCAACGGCGATTTGTCGCAGCGCATGGCGCTCGATGTCGAAGGCAGGCCATTGAAGGGTGAGTTCCTGCGCTCCGTCAAGATCGTCAACTCGATGGTTGACCAGTTGGGATCGTTCGCATCGGAAGTGACGCGCGTGGCGCGCGAGGTGGGAACGGAAGGCAAGCTCGGCGGCGAAGCGAAGGTCAAGGGCGTGGCGGGCACATGGAAAGATTTGACCGACAGCGTCAACTCGATGGCCGGAAATCTCACCGCTCAGGTACGAAACATCGCGGAAGTGACGACCGCAGTCGCTAACGGTGACTTGTCGAAGAAGATCACGGTAGACGTGAAAGGCGAGATTCTGGAGTTGAAGAACACCATCAATACGATGGTGGATCAATTGAATTCGTTCGCGTCGGAAGTCACACGCGTGGCGCGCGAAGTAGGAACGGAAGGCAAGCTCGGTGGACAGGCAGACGTGCGCGGGGTGGCGGGTACGTGGAAAGACCTGACCGATAACGTGAATTCGATGGCCGGAAACTTGACCGGGCAAGTGCGAAACATCGCAGAGGTGACGACGGCTGTCGCCAATGGCGACTTGTCGAAGAAGATTACGGTAGACGTGAAGGGCGAAATCCTCGAACTCAAGAACACCATCAATACGATGGTGGATCAGTTGAACTCGTTCGCGTCGGAAGTCACACGCGTGGCGCGTGAAGTGGGTACGGAAGGCAAGCTCGGCGGGCAGGCTGACGTTAAAGGTGTAGCGGGCACGTGGAAGGACTTGACTGACAATGTGAACTTCATGGCCGGAAATCTTACCAGTCAGGTGCGAAACATCGCAGAGGTGACGACGGCTGTCGCCAATGGCGACTTGTCGAAGAAGATTACGGTGGACGTGAAGGGCGAAATCCTTGAGTTGAAAGATACCATCAACACGATGGTTGACCAGCTCAACGGCTTCGCGTCGGAAGTGACGCGCGTGGCACGAGAAGTCGGTTCCGAAGGAAAGCTGGGCGGTCAGGCCGAGGTGAAAGGCGTGGCCGGAACGTGGAAGGATTTGACCGATAGCGTCAACTCGATGGCCGGAAACTTAACTGGTCAGGTGCGAAACATTGCGGAAGTGACGACCGCAGTTGCGAACGGGGATTTGTCAAAGAAGATTACGGTAGATGTCCGGGGCGAAATTCTTGAACTCAAAGACACCATCAATACGATGGTGGATCAACTGAACGGATTCGCTTCCGAAGTAACACGCGTGGCGCGTGAGGTGGGTACGGAAGGCAAGCTCGGCGGTCAGGCTGATGTGCGCGGGGTGGCGGGTACGTGGAAAGACTTGACCGACAGTGTGAATTCGATGGCCGGGAACTTGACCGGGCAGGTGCGAAACATCGCAGAGGTGACGACGGCTGTCGCCAATGGCGACTTGTCGAAGAAGATTACGGTAGACGTGAAAGGTGAAATCCTTGAGCTAAAGAACACCATCAATACGATGGTGGATCAACTCAGTTCCTTCGCTTCGGAAGTGACGCGCGTGGCGCGTGAAGTGGGTACGGAAGGCAAGCTGGGCGGGCAGGCGCAGGTCACAGGCGTGGCCGGAACGTGGAAGGATTTGACCGATAACGTGAACTTCATGGCCGGAAATCTTACCAGTCAGGTGCGAAACATCGCCGAAGTGACAACGGCGGTCGCCAACGGCGATCTATCGAAGAAGATTACGGTGGATGTTCGTGGAGAGATTCTGGAATTGAAGAACACCATCAACACGATGGTTGACCAGCTTAACTCGTTCGCATCGGAAGTGACGCGCGTAGCTCGTGAGGTAGGAACGGAAGGCAAGCTCGGCGGTCAGGCGGAAGTTAAGGGTGTCGCCGGAACGTGGAAAGACTTAACTGACAATGTGAACTTCATGGCGGGCAACCTGACGAGTCAGGTACGAAACATCGCGGAAGTGACGACCGCAGTCGCTAACGGTGACTTGTCGAAGAAGATTACGGTGGACGTGAAGGGCGAAATCCTCGAACTCAAGAACACCATCAATACGATGGTGGATCAATTGAACTCGTTCGCGTCGGAAGTCACACGCGTGGCGCGCGAAGTAGGAACGGAAGGCAAGCTCGGTGGACAGGCAGACGTGCGCGGGGTGGCGGGTACGTGGAAAGACCTGACCGATAACGTGAATTCGATGGCCGGAAACTTGACCGGGCAAGTGCGCGGCATCGCCAAGGTCGTGACGGCGGTCGCCAACGGCGATCTGGAACGCAAGCTGACGGTGGAGGCCAAGGGCGAGATTGCGGAGCTGGCCGATACCATCAACAGCATGACGGACACGCTCGCCACCTTCGCCGATCAGGTCACGACGGTGGCGCGCGAGGTGGGCGTCGAAGGCAAGCTCGGCGGTCAGGCCAACGTGCCCGGCGCTGCCGGAACGTGGCGCGATTTGACGGACAACGTCAACGGACTCGCCGCGAATTTGACCACGCAGGTGCGAGCCATCGCCGAAGTCTCCACCGCCGTGACGAAGGGCGATCTCACCCGCTCCATCGCCGTCGAAGCGCAGGGCGAAGTCGCCAAGCTCAAAGACAACATCAACGAGATGATTATCAATCTCAAGGAGACGACGCAGAAGAATACCGAGCAGGACTGGTTGAAGACGAACCTCGCGCGCTTCACGCGTATGCTGCAAGGCCAGCGCGACATGACGACCGTCTCGCAGATGGTCCTGTCCGAACTCGCGCCGCTCGTGGACGCGCAACAGGGCATCTTCTACGTCAACGGAGGCGACAACGGCACGCCCTTGATGAAACTGCTCGGCAGCTACGCCTTCACGGAACGTAAGAATCTTGCCAACGAGTTCAAGCCGGGGCAGGGGCTGGTCGGCCAGTGTGTGCTGGAACGCGAAAGAATCCTGCTGACCAACGTCCCCGATGATTACATCCACATCGGCTCCGGTCTGGGACAGGCCGTGCCGCTCAATATCATCGTGCTGCCGGTGCTCTTCGAGAACGAGGTCAAAGCGGTGATCGAGCTTGCCTCCTTCAATCGCTTCAACGACACGCATCTCACCTTCCTCGATCAATTGACGGAAAGCATCGGCATCGTGCTGAACACGATTGAAGCCAACACGCGAACCGAACAACTGCTCTTGCAGTCGCAGGCTTTGGCCACAGAGCTACAGAGCCAGCAGGACGAACTGAAGAAGACCAACGAGCAGCTTGAGAAACAAGCCGAGTCCCTGCGCGAATCCGAAGAGCTTCTCAAGAGCCAGCAGGAAGAGTTGCAGCAGACCAACGAGGAGTTGCAGGAGAAGGCCACACTCCTGGCGAAGCAGAAGGCGGAAGTCGAAGCCAAGAACCGCGAAGTGGAAGAAGCGCGCTGGGCTATGGAAGAGAAGGCCGAGCAACTGGCCTTGACCTCCAAGTACAAATCGGAGTTCCTCGCCAACATGTCGCACGAACTGCGCACGCCCTTAAATAGCATGCTGATTCTCTCGCGCCAGTTGGCACAGAACGTGGACGAGAACCTTGATACCAAGCAGGTGCAGTTTGCCGAAACAATCCACTCCTCCGGCGCAGACCTGCTCTCGCTCATCAACGATATCTTAGACCTCTCCAAGATCGAATCGGGCATGATGGCAATTGATATTAATGATGTCTCGTTCGGTGATGTGGTCGAGCAGTTGGAGCGCAGCTTCCATCAGGTCGCGCAGGATAAGAGCCTTGAGTTCATCGTCGAGCGCAATGATGAGCTTGGCCCCTCACTTCGCACGGACGAAAAACGCTTGCAGCAGATTCTCAAAAACCTGCTCTCGAATGCTTTCAAGTTTACCGAAGAGGGCAAGGTGACGCTGCGTATCGAGCCGGTGACGGAGCAGATACGCTTCCAGCAGGAGTCTTTGAACCGCGCCGGAGAGGTGATCGCCTTCTCCGTGATTGATACAGGGATAGGAATTGCGGCGGACAAGCAGCGCATCATCTTCGAGGCGTTTCAGCAGGCCGACGGCACGACCAGTCGCAAGTACGGCGGAACGGGGCTGGGCCTTTCAATCAGCCGCGAAATCGCGCGCCTGCTCGGCGGCGAGATTCGCGTCGCCAGTATGCCGAACGAGGGCAGCACCTTTACGCTCTATTTGCCGAAGACGTACACGCCCGCTGCCGCCGGTAACGGCGGAATGCAAGGCCGTATTTCGCGGCCATCTTCGGAAGACGCCGGAACACCGGGCAGAATCGCGGCGGGTTGGTTGCCCAGCGCCGTCTCCAGTGTTGATCTGTATGCGCCGGACGAAGAGAGTGAGGTCTCTGATGATCGTTACTCGATCTTCGACGGCGAGCATGTGGTCTTGATTGTCGAGGATGACATCAACTTCGCGGGCATCCTGCTTGATCTGGCTCGTGAGAAAGGCTTCAAAGGTGTGGTTGCCACTCGCGGCGATGCGGCGTTGGAACTGGCGCGTAAGTACAAGCCGGACGCCATCACGCTCGACCTCAAGCTCCCCGACCGTGACGGGTGGACGGTGCTTGATCGCCTGAAGCACGACCCGAACACCAGCCACATTCCTGTGCATATCATCTCCGGCGAGGAGCAGCGCCAGCGTGCGTTGCATTCGGGCGCAATCACGCATCTGCAAAAACCTGTCAGCCGCGAAGACCTTGCCTCCGCCTTTGACCAGCTCGCCACCTTTGCCGAGAAACGTGTCAGAAAGCTGCTCGTCGTGGAAGATGATGAAGCGCAGCGGATGAGCATCGTGGAGTTAATCGGCAACGGCGATGTCATCACCACCGCAGTTGAAACGGGCGAGGAAGCCTTAACCGCGCTCAGGGAAGAGCCGTTTGACTGCATGGTGCTTGACCTGAAACTCCCCGATATGACCGGCTTTGATTTGATCGAGAAGATTCAGAATGAACTCGGTCGCGCCGATCTTCCCATCATTGTCTACACGGGCAAGGAATTAACGCCCAAGGAAGAGACGCAACTGCGTAAGGTGGCCGACGCCATCATTGTCAAGGAAGCGAGTTCGCCGGAAAGACTGCTCGCCGAAACCGCTCTCTTCCTGCACCGCGTCGAGGCTAACCTGCCCGAACCCAAACGGCGGATGCTGGAGCAACTGCATCGCCGTGACCCCGTGCTGGCCGGACGAAAAGTCCTGATTGTTGACGACGACGTGCGTAACATCTTCGCTTTGACCAGCGCGCTCGAAAGCCACAACATGGATGTCATCCACGCGGAGAACGGGCAGGAAGGCATAGATTTGTTGAAGGAAGCGTCCGACATCGAGGTGGTCCTGATGGACATCATGATGCCGGGCATGGACGGGTACGAAGCGATCAGGGCGATTCGCGAGATGGCTGAGTTCCGGCAGCTTCCCATCATCGCGCTGACGGCCAAGGCCATGAAGGCCGACCGTGACCGCTGTATCGAAGCAGGAGCCTCGGATTACATCTCGAAGCCGCTGGACATAGATCAGCTTCTCTCGCTCCTGCGTGTTTGGCTCTACAAGTTGGATGAGACGACGACGACGACATGAGCGCTCTTCCACAAGCCGAGCAGAATGAACTCGAAGACATAGAGATCGCGTTGCTCCTTGAGGGACTCTATCGCTATTACGGGTTCGATTTTCGTGAGTATTCTCCGGCCTCTTTGAAGCGGCGCATTCTGGAAAGGATGCGTGCCGAGAAGATTGAAACCGTCTCGCGTTATCAGGAACGCGTGCTGCACGATGAGGCGTGCATGGAGAGGCTGCTGCTGGGTCTCTCCGTGCATGTCACTTCGATGTTTCGTGATCCGGGGTTTTATCTGACTTTTCGCCAGAAGGTCGCGCCAATCCTGAAGACTTACCCGACCGTGAGAATCTGGCACGCGGGCTGCTCGACCGGCGAAGAGGTCTACTCGATGGCGATCCTGTTGCAGGAGGAAGGACTCTCGCGCAAGTCTATCATCTATGCGACGGACATCAGCCACGAGGTCTTACGCAAAGCCAGAGAAGGTATCTTCCCGCTCGCGGCGATGCAGGAATATACGAGCAACTACATGAAGGCGGGGGGCACGCGCGAGTTCTCCGATTACTACACGGCGCATTACGACAACGTCATCTTTCATCCCTCGCTTAAAACCAACGTCGTCTTCGCCGAGCATAATCTGGCGACCGACGGCTCGTTCAACGAATTCCACGTCATCATGTGCCGCAACGTCATGATCTATTTCAACAAGGTGTTGCAGGAGCGCGTGCATAATCTGATCTACGATAGTTTGAGCATGTTCGGCATCTTCGGCTTAGGGAACAAGGAATCTTTGAAGTTCACACCTCGCGAAGGGTTTTACGAACGGCTGGATGGCCGCGATAAACTGTATCGAAAGGTGAGATAACTTGGGGTTCGAGATTGTGGTCATCGGCGCATCACACGGCGGGCTGTTGGCGCTGCAAATACTGTTGTCCGATTTGTCGCCGGAATTTCCGCTGCCGGTCGTCATCGTGCAGCACCGGAAAAAGGATGGCGACGACGGCCTCTGCGAATACTTGAAAAAGCGCAGCCGCTTGCCGCTCATCGAGCCGGACGACAAAGAGAAGGTCGAGCCGGGACGAGTCTATTTAGCGCCGCGCGATTATCATTTGCTGATTGAAGAAAGCATCTTCGCTTTATCAACCGAGTCGCCCGTCGCCTTCGCGCGCCCGTCCGTTGATGTACTGTTCGAGTCGGCGGCGGATATTTACCGGGACCGCATCGTCGGCGTGATCCTGACCGGGGCTAACCGCGACGGAGCGAAGGGGCTGGCAAAGATTAAAGCCTTAGGGGGGTTGGCTGTGGTGCAGGAACCTGAGAGCGCTGAATCGCGCGCCATGCCGGACGCCGCCATTGCCGCAACGCCGGTTGATCGAATCTTGCCGCTTGCGGAGATAGCACCTTTTTTGAACAAGCTGTGCCATCCAGTCCAGAGGTTATTGCATGCAAGATGAATTGGAAAAAATCAATATCCTGATGGTGGATGACAGCCCGACGAACCTGCTGGCGTTGGAGGCGATTCTCGAAGGCCCGGACAGAAACCTGGTCCGCGCTACTTCCGGCGACGAAGCCCTGCGCTACCTGCTCAACGATGAAGTTGCCGTCATCCTGCTCGACGTTTACATGCCGGGGATTGACGGGCTTGAAACTGCCGCGCTCATTCGCGGGCGCGAGAAATCGCGCGACATCCCGATTATCTTTTTAACTGCCGACAGCACCGGCAACCGGCACATCGCCAAAGGCTACTCGCTCGGCGCAGTGGACTACATCCTGAAGCCTGTCGAGCCGGACATCCTGCGCTCGAAGGTCGCCGTCTTTGTCGAACTGTTCAAGAAGACCGAAGAGATTAAGCGGCAGGCCGAACTGCTCCACGAGAAAAATCTCGAATTAGAGAATGCCAACCTCGAACGTTTGGGGATGCTCATCGAACTCGGACAGCAGTTGGCCGCCGAGCACGACCCGACGCGTGTGCTCGAAAAATTCTGTCATGCCGCGCGCGACATCATCGGGGCGGCACACACCTGCGTCGGAGTTCTGGACAATCATGCGCCCAGCCCTTTCTTTTGCAGCAGCAACCAGGGCACAACCGTTTACGCCGCCGCCGACGCTCCCGAGGTGGATGAGGGGCTGCTCGCCACATTGCTGAATGAACGCCGCCCCGTGCGGCTCAGCGAAGCCGACGGGCTTTTAGATGCCTCGCGCCTTCCGGCCCACAACGGCGCGGCGCGATCATTTCTCGGCACACCCATTTTCTCTTCGACGCAGGTCTACGGCTGGTTGTATCTGACGGACAAAATCGGCGCGGACGAGTTCAGCGAAGCCGACGAGCGTCTGGCCGTCACGCTCTCCACGCAGGTGGCCGTCGCCTATGAAAATGCGAGGCTGTACACTGAAGCGCAACGTCACGCCAGCGAACTGCAACAGGAGATAACCGAGCGCAAGCAGGCCGAAGAAGAGCGCGCCCGCATGCTTGTTCGAGAGCAGGCGGCGCGCGCCGAGGCCGAATTGGCCAACCGCACCAAGGATGAATTTCTCGCCACTCTCTCGCACGAACTGCGAACGCCGCTCACAGCCATTCTCGGCTGGAGTCATCTTTTGCAGACAAACAAATTCGATGACAAGAGCACCGCCCGCGCGCTCGAAACCATCGAGCGCAACGCCCGCTCGCAATCACGGTTGATAGACGATCTGCTGGATGTCTCGCGCATCATCACAGGCAAACTGCGCCTCGATGTTCGTCCCATCGAGCTTGTCAAAATCGTCGAAGCCGTCGTTGAATCATCGCGCCCGGCGGCGGATGTTAAAACGATTCAGTTTGAGGTCGCGCTCGATAAATCTGCGAGCCAGATTGTGGGCGATGCGACCCGCCTGCAACAAGTGTTCTGGAATCTCTTCTCAAACGCCGTCAAGTTTACGCCCGAAGGCGGGCGGGTCGAGGTTAGATTAGAGCGCACCGATGCTCAGGCACAGGTTGTCATCAGCGACAACGGGCAGGGCATCAACCCGCAGTTTCTTCCAGTCATCTTTGATCGCTTTCGGCAGGCTGACGGCAGCACCACGCGCAAGCACGGCGGGCTGGGCCTGGGGCTAGCCATCGCGCGTCACCTGGTCGAAATGCACGGCGGGACAATCAAGGCTCGCAGTGAAGGAATAAATAAGGGGGCAACTTTCACCGTCCAACTTCCGCTCAGGCCAGCGAACCATAGCCTTGAGGCCGGAGCCGGACTCTCATCTTCAATGGGCGGCAACAAGAACGGGTTTGATAACTGCTCCCCTGTGCTTGACGGGTTGCGTATTCTGGTCGTTGACGACGAAGACGACACGCGGGATTTAATCCTGACGGTGCTGAAACAGTGTGGCGCTGAGGTGAGGGGCAGCGAATCCGCCGCCGAAGCCTTCGTCGCGTTCAAAGAATGGTCGCCGGATTTGCTCGTCACAGACATCGGGCTGCCGGAAGAGGACGGCTTTTCTCTCCTCAAAAAAGTGCGTGAATCGAATGGGCGATCAGGACAAATCCCGGCGGTCGCGCTGACGGCCTACGCCACCCCTGAAGATCGTGACCGGGTCCTCAACGCAGGCTTTCAGATGCACATCGCCAAGCCGGTCGAGCCGGAAGAACTCCTCACCATCATCGCCAGCGTCGCCGGACGCAGCAACAAAGTGTAAATCTCAAATGGGGACGATTCTAGCTACAACTTAAACCGTTGTCTCCGCCTCGCGCAGCGTTTTACTTCCGCGCCAGAGCAAGAGTGCGCTGATGGCGCAGGCAAGGGGGCTGATAAGCAGGGCGTAGCGCATACCTGCGGGGTTCTGGGTTGCGCCGAGCAGGTCATTGAGCTTGCCGACGAGCGGTGCGCCGATGGCGTAAGCGGCGATGTTGACGGCGAAGAAGTAGATGCCGATGCCGAGTCCTCTTAATTTTGGTCCGGCGATCTCGTGCACGTCTGCCGCCGCCGGGCCGAGCCAGATCAACGACAAGGCGAGCAGCATGAAGTTTGCGATCAGAAGCAGCCAGAGGCTGTTGCTAAAGAGCAAGGCTATCCAACAGGGAATCGCCAGCAGAGCGGCGCAGGCGCTAAAGAGCATTCGCCCGCCACGTCCTCTTCTACGTAAGAGATCCGCCACATAACCGCCGAGCACTGTGCCCGGCACGCCAGCGACGATGGAGAGGATGCCGCCCCACCAACCGATGAGTACCAGATCAAGCTTGTGTACGCGCGTGAAGAAAGTCACCCCCCAGATGGAGAGACTGTTAGCTGCCAGACCGAACAGGGCATACCCCAGATACAGATAGATCAGAGGCCGGGACGTGAACAACACTCTCCAATCTTTTCGCGAATAGCCGGGCGCGGCGATTTCAGTTTGCCCGCGCGGTTTCTCCTTCAGCAATAGCACCAGCACGGCGAAGATGAGGCCGGGGAAGCCGAGTAGATAAAAAGCCCAGCGCCAGCCGAAAGCCTGCGCGATTTGCCCGCCGAATAAAAATGCGATGCCTGCGCCGATGGCGATTCCCGAAGAGTAGATAGCCTGCACGGTCGCCCGCACGCGCGTCGGGAAATAGTCACTAAGGAGCGAGAGCGCCGCTGGTCCCAACGTCGCTTCTCCAACGCCGACCATCAGACGGCACAGGAAGATTCCCCAGAAGTCGTGAGCGAACCCGGTCAATCCTGAAAAGAGAGACCACACGGCCAGACCGAAAGCGATCAATCGCTTTCGCGAGACGCGGTCTGCCATCCTCCCGAAGGGGACGCCGAGCAGTGTGTAGAAGATGACAAACGATGTCGCGCCAAGCAGCGCGAGCTGCGTGTCGCTCAAATGCATCTCGGCTTTGATCGGCGTGAAGAGAAGATAAATCAGCGTGCGGTCGAGAAAATTCAGGACGTAAACGATGGTGAGCAGAGAGAGCGCATACCATGCGTAGCCGGGAATTCTCTCGATTGGCGCACCTTCGATTGTCTTGATTGCTGCTGTGGTCGTCTTGCCGGACATATTGTTTAGTTCTCAAATAGAACGATCGCTTCACCTTTGACGAGCGTCTCGCCGCGTTGATTCAAACAAACTGTTTCGAGCGTCGCGATTGGCTTGTCATCCCTGATTCCGATGACGGTCACGCGCGCCGTCACGGTGTCGTCCAGATATACGGGCGCGACGAATTTCAGAGATTGGCTGAGATAGACAGTGCCTTCGCCGGGCAGCTTGTTCGCCAGCACAGATGAGATAAGCGAAGCGGTCAACATGCCGTGCGCGACGCGCCGCCCAAAGCGAGTGCCGCTCGCATAACTGTCATCGAGGTGAACGGGGTTGTGATCTCCCGTCAAATCGGCGAAGACGCGAACGTCCTCGTCCTTGATAGTCTTAGAAAATTCGGCAGCGTCGCCGACATGGATTTTCATTGTTTTTGCTCTTGATTCTATTTTGCCGCGACGGGAGAAGCGGCCAGAAACTTCAGCACCGCCGCGTTGAAGTCCGCAGCCTTTTCAACCTGCGGGACGTGGCCACACTGTTCGAAGATGATTAGCTGTGAATTGGGAATCTCTTTCTTGAAACGCTCGGCGTCCGCGAGCGGCAGCAATCCATCTTCGCGCCCCCAGATGATGAGAGTCGGCTGCTTGATGGGCGACAGTCGATTGTCCAGAAAATCCTCGCGGCGGATGATTGATTCCGTGATGCTGCGAATCGTGTGGCCGTCTCCGGCGTTGATGCGCGCGGCCATCGAAGAATCTATGAAGGCGTCGCTCATGAAAATAATCTTGTTGTAGAAGACACGGGAGACGAGTTCCTTCATGCCTTCGCGGGTCGAAGGATTGAGCTTGATTAGCTGGCTGGTGTCAAACCCTTGCGCGAACGAAAACCCGGCGGCGTCAACCAGCACAATGCGCTCGACCTTTTCCGGATGCGCGAGCGTGTAACTGGCCGCGACCCATCCGCCCATCGAGTTGCCGACTAAAGAGGCGCGCTCGATCTTCAGTTCTTTCAAAAAGGCATCAAGGAAATCGACGTAGGTAGCGATGCGATAATTGATGAGCGGCTTGTCGGATTTCCCGAAGCCAATTTGATCGGGAACGATGACGCGATACTTCTGCGCGAGCGGCGCGATGTTGAAAGCCCAATTAGTCGTGTTACCGCCGAGTCCGTGCAGGAGGACGACGACGGGACCGCTGCCCGCTTCGACGTAATGAATCTTCACGCCGTAGACGGTGACCGTGCCTTCGCTCTGAGCGGGCGTCGTTTGAGCAGCGTGCGCGACCGATAGGCTTAACGTTAGTATCAACACGCTCACGAAAGAAATTAATAATCTGTGTTGTGTGCTGGTGGAGAATTTGAGAATCATGCGTCTACTCCATACTGGAAGATTATGCGCGAGATGCGCCGCGTGAGCGGCGTTTGAGTTTAGCCGTGCGTTTCAACGCACGGAAATACGATCATGATGGCTCATGCGTCGCGTTAGCGATGGTTGAATTCACGCCATGTAATGATTCAACCGTCGCTAACGCGACGCGTGGCGATGTCTGCCGATCATTCCCGGCGTTGAAACGCCGGGCTAAGTTCACTTCGCCGCTCACGCGACGGAAGAAACGACAAACCCACGTGATGCATCGGCTTCATTTAATATAGGCTTTGCAATACATCTTGATAACGCTCGGTCACAACCGCGCGTTTGAGCTTTAAGGTCGGCGTCACTTCGTCGCGCTCAACCGAAAAATCGTGATCCAGCACCACGAACTTCTTAACGGCTTCGGTGGAAGAGACGCGCGCGTTCACTCCTTCGACGAGCGAGCGCGCCAAGTCCTGTATCTTCGGATGGCGCGTCAATTCGGCGAAGTTCTCATAATTGATTGATTGAGTGTGGGCGTAGGCTTCCGCCTCCATTTGGTTGAGCGTGATAAGCGCGACCAGATAGCTTTTAGCTTCGCCGAAGACGAGGGCGTGGCTGATGAGATGATGCTCTTTGAGCAGGTTCTCAATCATGGCGGGCGCGATCTTCTTGCCCGTCGAGGTGACGATCAATTCCTTCTTGCGCCCGGTGATCTTCAAAAATCCGTCCCGGTCCATCTCGCCCAAATCGCCCGTCAACAGCCAGTCGCCTTGCATCACTTCCGCCGTCTTGTCCGGCTCTTTATAGTAGCCGCTAAACATCATCTCGCTTCGCACCAGAATCTCGCCGTCTCTTTCTATCCGCACTTCGCATCCGGGCATGGGCGGGCCGACCGTCCCGAACTTGTAATTGTCCGGACGGTTGAAAGCGACGCAGATGTTCTCCGTCAAGCCGTAAGCCTGAAGGATGGGTAGACCCGCCGCGTCGAAAAACTCTGCGACTTCCGTGAGCAGCGGCGCACCGCCGGAGGTGGCGAGACGAAGACGCCCGCCGAAGTATTGGTTGACGCGGCTCAGGACGGGTAGTGCGCGCGTCTCGTATTCGTTTTGCAGATCGTTGGGAACAATCTCGCGCGCCTGCCTCAACCTTGAAACTCGCCTGCCTGTTTCAAGCGCATCACTGAACGCGCGTTGCTCCTCAAGTGAAGCCCGCTCCAGATCGGACATGACGCGCGCGTGGACTTTCTCGAAGAAGCGCGGCAGGCTCGCAAAGACCGTCGGCTTCAGTTCCAACATGTAGTCCCAGAGTTTAGAGAGATCGTCAACGAAGTAGGCCGCCGCCCCTGCGTACAGGCGATTGTAGAGACCTGAGATGCGTTCCGCGACGTGACAATAGGGAAGGTAAGAGAAAGCAACGTCCGTGTCGTAAACAGGCGTCGTCGCACGCAGGGATTCGACGCTGTTGATAATGTAGCGATGACTCAAACAAGCACCCTTCGGCACACCCGTCGCTCCCGAAGTGTAAACCATCACCGCCGTATCATCCGCGTGCGCTCTCTCAGCTCGTTCGAGAAGCTGTGACTGAACCTGTTCACGATGCTCCGCGCCCAGTTTCAAAAAGTCCTGATAACTCATGACCCCATCAGCCGCGTTCGCCGCGCTCTCATCCATTGTAATGATGGCTTTGACTTTCGGCAGGCGTGCGCGCACGCGCAGAATCTTTTCAAGCTGCTGGCTGGTATCAACGACGACGAATTCCGCGTCCGCATGATTGATGATGTACTCACACTGCTCGGCGGAGTTCGTCGGATAGAGTCCGACGCCGCAGCCTCCGGCCATGATCGTGCCGATGTCGCACACAGGCCACTCCGGGACATTACCCATCAGCACGCACACGGAAGCACCCGGCGTGAGATTCATCACCAGCAACGCGGAAGCAAACTCGTGCGCCTCGCGCTCAAACTGTTCCCAGGTAATCCCGACCCACGCGCCCTCGCGCCGCACGTAAAAGACATTCTTCCCACGATACTGACGCGTGCGCTCACGGAACAGGGAATAGATATTCGAATATTTCATAAAGCAGTCATAGGTGATAGGTGATGGGTGATAGGTGATAAGAGAAAACAACTGTTCTTTCCCATCACTTATCACCCATCACCTATCACCGCTTTTTCACCAACGAAAGGCCGCGCATGCCATGTTCAGGCCGCCGCCGGAGGCGCACATGATGACCACATCGCCCGGTTTTAGTTTTCCTTCGTGCAAGGCATCGTCCAGCACCATCGGGATGCAGGCCGAGCCGGTGTAGCCCCACTTCTGCATCACGGTGTGCGTGCGCGACATCGGCACGTCCAATCCCTTCATCACTTCTTTGATCGTGCTGAGGTTAACCTGTGTGAAGAGGAGTAAGGCAACGTCGTCCAAATTTAGACTGGCTTTTGCCAGCACTTCGCGGATGATTCGCGGCCAGCCCTGAAGGTTCACTTCCGGCGGATATTTCTTCGCAAAGCGGACTTTCGTCCAAGTGCCTTCGCGCAGGACCTCTTCGGTGATGGGCATGTGCGTGCCGCCCGCGTAGATTCCCATGTGATCGTGGAAGCTGCCTTCGGCGACGAGCTTTGAGGCCAGAAAGCCCGGCGTGTCGGAAGATTTCAAGACGACCGCGCCCCCGCCGTCAGCGAAGATGGTAGAGGTTTTCTTCTCCGTCCAATCAACGTATTTGCTAATGGCGTATGCGCCGATGACGAGAACATACTGGTAAGACGTATCGGCGGCGATGAACTTTGAAGCCGTGTCGAGCGCGGTCACGAACCCTGCACAGGCGCAGTTGATGTCAAACGTCCCGGCGTTCTTCGCATTCAGGCGATGCTGAACGACGACGGACGTGGCGGGCGAAAGATACTCCGGCGTGTCGGTCGCCAGGATGATGAGATTCAAGTCTTCCGCGCTGATTCCGGCAGCTTCCAACGCCCGGCGGCTCGCAACGGTAGCAAGATCAGCGGTGCTTTCATCTTCAGCGCAAACGTGACGCTCGTTGATGCCGATAACCTGTGAGACGAACTCGTTGATGTCCTCGCCGAGAACGCAACTCAGGTCGGCGTTGGTGATGATTTTTTCCGGGACGTGAGAACCCGTTCCAATGATTTTCGCGTAAGGCATAGTTTAGATTTCTTTTATGTTGTGCTTATGGAATATGGAGATTCACCACAGAGACACAAGAGAACACGGAGGATGCACGGAGGCTTATCTAACTCTCTGTGCCCCCTCTGTGTTCTCTGTGTCTCTGTGGTGAATATTAATTTCTATTCCTATCACCAATAAATTCGATAACGGCTTGATTGAACTCGTCCGCTTTCTCGATAAAGAACGTGTGGCTCCCGCCGGAAACCACGCCCAACTCCGCTTGCGGAATACGGGCGGCTAAGTTGCGCGAGTTCTCCATCGGCACAATGATGTCGGCATCGCCTGTGATGACGAGCGTCGGGGCGTCTATCTGTCGCACGCGCTCCGCCAGATCGAAACCAACCGCCGCTTGCAGTTGATGAAGATAAACGTGCTCCGGGACAAAGTTGGCCTCGCGTAATTCGATCACGCGCTCAATCTCTTTCGGCTCTGCCTTGATGTATTCGGGAGAAAAGGCGAGGAGTAAGTTTTCTCGCACGCGCTCCGCCGTGTTCAATCCTTTCGTCGAAGCGAGCGCCGCGAGCGTCTCCGCAGAGGGCGGAATGTGGCCTGTCCCGCCGTAACTCGTGCAGCACAGGACGAGCGCGTCTGTCATCTCAGGATGAGCGAGCGCGAATTCCTGAGCGACGAAGCCGCCGAAGGATGCGCCGACGATGTGCGCCTTTTCTATGTCGAGCGCACACAGCAACTCCTTCACATCTTCCGCCAGCATCACCATCGAAGCGAAGTGGTCGCCGCCTTCAGAGCGCGCAATACCGCGCGGGTCAAAGGTGATGACGCGGAAATGCTCCGCGAGCTTAGGCACTTGCTTGAACCAAATCCACAGTCCCGTGCCGAAGCCCGGAATGAGAATCAGCGGCTCGCCCTCTCCGTGCAATTCATAATAAAGCTGTGTGTCGCGTACTTTGAGCAGAGGCATCGAGTTGAGAGTATAGGATAAGAACCGCCCGCGCTGGTAATTGATGAGAAGAAAGCAGGGACAGACTCGAATTGTTTGCCCCTGCTTTTCTGCTGCCGTTAGAAGTTCAGCTTGAACGCGAACTGAATCACGCGTGGGCCTGAACTGGTTGAAGTGATTCGCCCGAACGTCGACGGAACGAGAATGTTGTTGCCCGGATTGGCGAAGTTGACGAAGTTGAAAATGTTGAAAAACTCCGTGCGAAACTCGCCCCTCAAGCGGTCGGTGAACGGAAGAAACTTGACGATGGAGAAGTCAACGTTCTTCTGTCCCGGCCCGTAGATGAGATTGCGCCCCGTGTTGCCGTAAGGCGCTGCGGGGTCGAATGCCGGGTTGCGAGTTGTGCCGACGAGGAACAGCGTCGAGCGCGTGAACGCCGCCGTGTTGAAGAAAAGATTCTGCGGGTCGGTCGAGCCTGTTCCTTCGAGGCTGCCCGTGAAGCCCGATGCAAAGTTGGCGCGCTGAATCACGGAAGTCCCGTTCGATTCGATAATCGAAAAGGGCGTGCCCGTTTGCAGCGTGACGATGCCGCTCAACTGGAAGTTATTGAAGAGCGCGCGCATCAGACGCGAATCGGATTTGAGCTTCGGTAGATCGTAAACGAAGCTGGTGACGAAGCGATGCCTGCGGTCAAAGTCCGAAGGCGAGCGGTTGGTGTTCAGGTCTAACTGGTCGCCGGGCACGGTCGTAATCTCGTTCAAGCCTGTGCCGGAATACGTGTCCTCTGATTTGCCGTAGGTGTAAGCCGAAAGCAGTTGCAAGCCCTGGCTGAAACGCTTCGTGACGCTCAATTGAAGAGAGTCGTAGTTCGAGTTGCCGTTGGCGCGAACCTGCTGGAGTCCGCCCGTGACGTTGCGATTGGCCGAGACGAACGCGCCGAAGGGCGGCGCATTGAATAGCCCGGTTGTCGGGTTGTAAGACGCTTGATTGAGCGTCACCGTTTGCAGCAGCTTCGTTCCCTTCGAGCCGACGTAGCCGACTTCGAGCAGCCAGTTTTTAACAAATTCATACTGGAGATTGATGTTGTATTGCTGCACGTAAGGCGTTTTCATGTTCGGGTCAATGAACAACCCGGAGATGGGCACGCCGACGGGCGAAAGCGGGTTGAGTGGGCTGGGAACAGTATCCGCTACGGGAAACGCTCCGGGCGCGGGCAGCGGGATGAACGGATTCGCAAACGTGCGGAACACACCCGGCGCGAGCAGCCCGACGCCGATGCCAAGATACGGGTAGTTGAAAAGCTGCGTGTTGATGAGACGTGTCGAAGGACGGTCGTAATAGATACCGTAGCCGCCGCGAAGCACCAGGTTGTCGGAATCCGTCAGACGATAGGCGAAGCCGACACGGGGCGCGAAGTTGTTCTTGTCGGTCGGAATCAACGTCTCGCCAACGGTCGGAACGCCGGGCAGCGTGCCGTTTCCTGCCTGCACGATGCCGTTGGGTGGGCCTACGGGCGAAACGGCTGTGCCCGCGCGAAACTGTTCGGGGATGAAGTTAACGAGCCGCCCGCGTATGTCGCGCGGGAAGGTGAAGAGGTCGTAGCGCAAGCCCAGATTGAGCGTCAGCCGGTCGTTGACTTTGAAATCATCCTGAATGAAAGCGCCAAAATCATCCGTGCGGAGCGAGCGGTCGAAAACGCCTGAGCCGAGGATTGAAACGCCGAGGGCGGTCAAGGATCCTCCCGTCAAAAAGCTTGAGAAGGTCGGAAAGTTAATCTGCCCGCGCGTGAAAGCGTTGAAGTAGAAATCTACGCGCGAGGGACGAAACTCGCCGCCCGCGCGGAAGCGGTGTTTTCCGCCGACGTTGAAGGAGAGCGTGTCGTTTAGCGTGAACGTGTTGATGCGCGATGATTGATCCGCCAGCGGCGACGACCCTAGCGAGAATTGCCCGGTGACGAAGATCGTGGGCAATCCGGGATAGGTCGAGGCAAACGGAGTCGTTATCCCTAGCGAGGTCGCAGTGATCGGCTCTTCCGGTACGGAGGTGACGCGCAGGCGACTAAACCCCAGACGAGCCTGGTTGACGACCGATGGCGAGAAGACGTAGGTGTCTGTCAGCGAGAACAGCGTTTGAATGATGTCTAACTGGCCGCCGAAGCCGGGCAGTTGCTGGTTGCCGTTGCCTAAGCCCGCGAAGTTGTAGTTCGATTGCGTAGTCGGGTTTGAAGCGAAGAAGCCTTTGCCGGAAAGCGTGTGCTTCTGGCTGAGCGTGTAATCAAGATTGAGATTGAATTGATTCTCCGTAAAGCGCGAGACGCCGGAGATGGGTGTCAGGCCGGATGCGGTCGCCGCCGAAGGAATCACAAACTGGCCGTTGGAAAGGCGCGCCTGCAAGAGTGCGAGCGAGACGGGACTGATCTGGGCGGCAGTCAGGCCAAAGGCCGTAGCCAGCCCGGCAGCCGTGCGGTTCGTGTCGGTTAAGCGCGGGTCAATGATTGGAAAGGTCAGACTGTTATTGAGTGACGCCCCGTTGCGTTCCCTCGTTCCCTGATACGAACCGAAGAAGAAGAACTTCTCTCGAACTATGGGTCCACCAATTGTGCCGCCAAACTGGTTGCGGCGGAAGATGGGTCGCGGTCGCCCCGCAGAGTTCAGGATAAAGTCGTTCGCGTTCAGCTTCTCATTGCGGAAGAACTCGTAGACATTGCCGTGAAAATCGTTCGACCCTGACTTGGTGATGGCCTCGATGTTGCCCCCTGCATTGCGACCCGTACTGGCGTCATAGGTGGAAGTCTGCACGATGAACTCTTGCAGGCTGTCGGTTGCAGGGACGGCGAGGTTGGGAGTCGAATTCGTGCCGACGGAGTTGGCGTCAATGCCGTTGATGCGGATGTTGTTGCTGGTCGTGCGCTGACCGTTGACGGAGACGGTCACGTCGCCGCGCCCCAGTTCCGTATTATTCGACACGCTCGCGTAAGTGCCGGGAGAGAGCGTCAGCAGTTGCTGGAAGTTGCGCGTCGGCAAAGGCAACTGGCTGATGGCGCGCTCGTCAATCACGCGCCCGACCTGCGAGCTTTCAAGCTGCACCGTCGGCGGATCAGCCGTCACCGTCACGGTGGACTGGCCGCCCGCGACCGCGAGCGAAATGTTGACCGTCGCCGTTTCGGTAATCTGCACGCGCACCTCTTCGACGACCGCCGCGCTGAATCCCTGCCCGGAGGCTTCGACGCGATAGAGGCCGGGCGGAAGGAGTTGGACAGCGAACGTGCCGTCATCCCCGGTCGTCGCCTGTCGCTCTAATCCAGTGTCGCGGTTTCTAACGGTGACGGTTGCGCCCTGCACGACCGCGCCGTTCGGGTCCGAGACCGTACCCGTCAACTGGCCCGTCGTGCCCTGCGCGAAACTCGTCGTTGCGAGCGTGAGTGCGGCGCAGGCGAAAAGAAGAGCTGCCAACGTTCTGCGAAACAATCCAGTCATAATTCGACCTCCTCAGACAATTAGGGGACGGCGTTAAAAACGAACGTCCGTTTTTTAAGCGAGCGCGAGACCCGAACTGCCGTGAAGTTCACATCTGGAAGATTACTTCTGGCGACCGTTCTTTTTTGCTGCGCGTGCGGGTTTGCTTGTTACCTTCTGCTGTGCGGCTCGCCTATCCTTGTCATGGTCGGGGCGTAAGATGCCATGACAGAAGATGCGCGAGAGACTATTGACGACCGCGTCGTCCGTGATGCCGAAGTGGTTATCACCACCGAAAAGCTTTTCCACAAGAAAATAGTTAAAGAACTGCATGTAAACGGCGGTGAAACCGATGGCCGGATCAACGCCGTCGGCGATCACGCCTCGCCGTTTCAGTTCCGCGAACTGCGGGGCAAAGAGCTTACGGAGCCTCGGCGTTAAGCCTTGAAACATCCGGCGAAAGTGCCGGTTCTCGAATTCCAGCACGTCTATGTACATCAGGAGCCAGAAATCGTGATGCTCGCCGATGATGCCCCGGATGGCGCGACCGAAGCGCTTGAGCGTCTCCGGCTCAAAAGGTTCTTCGATGTCCGAGAGCACCCGTTGAAGGCGCGCATCTATCACCTTTTGATATTTAGCAATGATGGATTCGAGTATGGCCTCTTTGGTGCGATAGTAATTATAAAGATTCCCGAGTGAGGTCTCGGCGCGTGAAGCGATGTCGCGCATCGAGGTTGCATGAAAGCCCTGCCTGATAAACAGCTCTTTCGCCGCACCTTCGATACGGTTCTTGTTGGCTTCAATAACGTCTTCGCTCAGCTTGGGCATGCGGGGCACAAAAAACGAACGTCCGTATTTTTATTTAAGAACGCCCTCCGTGTCAACCCTTATTTGCCGTGAGCTTTGACGTAAGGTGAAAACCATGACCCAGCCGGACTCATTTGCGTCACCCCGGAATACTTCGCCACATACGCCGCCGGGCTTGAACGACTCCTTGAGTTTTTACGCTGAATATGTCAATTAACATAGTTGGATAGCATCGCCGATGCTGATTGATGGGGATAGCCGGAATGCCCATCATCCATCATTATCGCGCTAATGTAATATTCGGACACTTGCAACTGAATATGATAATGGCGCATCATAGCAGCGATTCCTTCTCTCGCGCATCGCGACGGTGATGCGCACCCCGTCTTGTATGGCGGAGGCGTTTAGATGATTCGAGAGCGGGCCGATTTTAACTTCAGAAGCCGCTCTCTTGAGCATTCGAACCGAGCCTTCGCTGCCAACCGTTTTCATCGAAGCACACTTTGATTCGCAGCTTCTCTTAATACTCCCGCAAAGGGGAGAAGGATAAGTCTATTTATGTCTATGAAACTCTATGTCGGTAATCTGTCGTATCAAACTTCGAGCGACGACTTGCAGCAAATGTTCGCGAAAGCGGGCACGGTCGAATCGGCTTCCGTTGTGGAAGACCGCGAAACGGGTCGCTCGCGCGGCTTTGGTTTCGTCGAAATGTCCTCGAACGAAGAGGGCAAAGCAGCCATCGAGCAATTCAACGGCCAGGAGATGGGCGGGCGCGCGCTGAATGTCAACGAAGCCAAGCCCCGTGAAGATCGCGGCGGCAGCCGTGGCGGCTTCGGCGGAAATCGCAACGGTGGCGGCGGCGGCGGCAACTCTCGCTACTAACTCGCTCTTGCGCTAATTCCGGCGACTCTTTTACAGAAAGCCTCCGGCGAAAACTCTTGCCGGAGGCTTTTTCTTTTGTTCACACACCATGTTAGATAGCTCTGAACTAACAAAGGAGAACACTTCTTGTCTAAAGAAGACTTAATCCCCGCCGAGGGAGTGATCATAGATAAACAGCCAAACGCCTTCTTCAAAGTGCAGCTTGATAGCAGCACGCACGTCGTGCTGGCGCAGATTTCCGGCAAGATGCGTAAGAATCGCATCCGCATCCTGATGGGTGATCGTGTGAGCGTCGAGATGTCGCCTTACGACCTGAGCAGGGGGCGCATCACTTACAGGTATAAATGAAAGAAAAGAGGAAGGATTGTATGGAGAAACGTGTCTACACAGTCGGGGAGAGGGTGGATAAATTATGCGCGGCGTGCAACGAGGAGCGCGGTCATGTGGTAGCGTCCGTCACAAAGGTCGGGAACATCTCTCGCGTAAATTGTCCGAAATGTCGCACCACCAGCACTTTCAAAAGTAGTACGCGCACAGCGCAGCACGCGCCAGCGCAACCCGGTTCGACATACGATTGGGCACATACGTATCGCGCCGGGCAGACCCTGATGCACCCGACTTACGGACAGGGCGAAGTCACTTCGTTGATCGAGCCGCAGAAGATCGATGTGCTTTTTGCGGATCGCGTGCGCAGGCTAATACATTCACGTGTTTAAGCGTTAAGGGCAAAATAGCTCGCTCCAAAAGAAAGAAGCCGGGCACTTGCCCAAGGGTAATTGCGAGCGTGCCCGCCGATTATTCGTGTTCCACCACGAACGCTTCGACTTCTTCAAGATAGACGAGGTTGCGACCTTCCACCTCTATCGAGCCGAAGCGCCCGCGGCGCACGAGATTATGAATTGCCGCCCGCGTCATCCCGCACATTTCCGCCGCTTTGGCCTGGCTAATGAGTCGCTGATTATTCTCGTCCGTTTGCTTCTCCGATTTCATTCTCATAAAACCACCTTAGACACTTCGCTTCTTGCCCTTCTTTTTCTCGTTCGCCAGCCGCAGCACATCACCCGGCTGGCAGGTTAGCATCTGGCAGATCCGCTCCAGCGTGGCGAAATTGATGCCGACCGCTTTGCCTTTCTTCAATCGCCACAGCGTCGAGTGGCTGATGCCCGTCTCCTTGGCCAGCCAGTAGAAAGTCCGCCCACGCTCTTCCAGTAACTCATCGACTCGAATCTCAATCACAATACACTCCTTCTCAAAAATTCAGTATTTGTTATATGCGAAATATAGCACATGCGGCATATACTCTACACTTGACATATATATTTGTCTAGCGTAAGGTTGTTCAGAACCGAGTCTAGCTTACTCCCTTCTCAGCTCCTCTGGAATCTTCCAGTGCTACCTGAAGCTTACAGCTCAATCACTTAAGAAAGTCCACCAGCAAACGCATTTCTATTTTCAACCGGTAGAAAATCTACGAAAGAGACTGGAGTAAGTTATGACGACCAATATCAAACCATTACATGATCGCGTGATCGTGAAGCGGATCGAGGAAGGCGAGCAAGTTCGCGGAGGCATCATCATTCCTGACTCGGCCAAAGAGAAACCGCAGGAAGGCGAAGTGATCGCCGCCGGGCTTGGCAAATACAGGGAAGACGGTACGCGCCAGCCTTTAGATGTCCAAAAGGGTGATCGCGTGCTGTTCGGCAAGTACACCAGTTCTGAAATCAAGATCAACGGTGAAGAGGTCCTGATCATGCGCGAAGACGAGATTCTCGGGATCATCAGTCGTGCTGGCGCGGCGGCTGGCTCAGCCAGTGGCGGCGGCAAGAAGAACGGCAAGTAGTTCTTCAGGCGGCGAAAGACCTAATCGGACATCCCTCAATGGGAAGTCACTAACAATTTAGATTTGGAGAAGAGGGAAACGTTATGGCAAAGCAAATAGTTCACGGCGGTGAGTCGCGTGCGGCAATTTTACGTGGCGTCAATCAACTCGCCGACGCAGTGAAAATCACGCTCGGCCCCAAAGGGCGCAACGTCGTGCTCGATAAGAAATATGGCAGCCCGACAATCACGAAAGACGGCGTGACCGTAGCGAAAGAGATTGAACTCAAAGATTCGATGGAGAACATGGGCGCGCAGATGGTGAAGGAAGTCGCCTCGAAGACTTCGGACGTGGCGGGCGACGGCACGACCACCGCGACTGTTCTCGCGCAGGCGATTTTCCGCGAAGGCGTGAAGACGGTCGCGGCGGGCGCAAATCCGATGGCCTTAAAGCGCGGGATTGACAAGGCTGTCGAGCGCGCAACGGCAGAGATCAAGAAAATGGCGAAGCCGGTCAAGGGCGAGATGATCGCGCAGGTTGGCACTATCTCGGCAAATGGCGATGCGACCATCGGTGAATTGATTGCCGAAGCGATGAACAAGGTCGGCAAGGACGGCGTCATCAGCGTCGAAGACTCACAGACGATGGAGACAACGCTGGAGTTTGTCGAGGGGATGCAGTTCGATCGCGGCTACCTTTCTCCTTACTTCGTGACAGACCCGGAAAGCATGGAAGCCGTTCTTGAGAATCCGGTCATTCTCATTAGCGAGAAGAAGATTTCTTCGATGAGAGACATTCTGCCCGTGCTGGAGCAGGCCGCCAAGCAAGGCAAGCCGATGCTCATCATTGCGGAAGATGTCGAAGGCGAAGCGTTAGCGACCCTCGTGGTGAATAAACTGCGCGGCACGATTAACGTCGCGGCGGTGAAAGCTCCCGGTTTCGGAGATCGCCGCAAGGCACAGCTTGAAGACATCGCCGTTTTGACAGGCGGTAAAGTTATCAGCGAAGACCTCGGCCTCAAGCTTGAGAACGTGAAGCTCGAAGATTTGGGAAGCGCCAAGAAGGTGACGATTGATAAGGACAATACGATCATCATAGATGGCGCAGGCAACGCAGACGATTTGCAGGGCCGCGTGAAAACGCTCAAAGCTCAGCTTGAAGACACCACGTCAGACTATGACCGCGAGAAACTGCAAGAGCGACTGGCGAAGCTCGTCGGCGGTGTCGCCGTTATTAAAGTTGGCGCGGCCACAGAGACAGAACTTAAAGAGAAGAAGGCGCGCGTTGAAGATGCCATGCACGCAACCCGCGCGGCGGTTGAAGAAGGCATTGTGCCGGGCGGCGGCGTGGCGTTGATTCGCGCGGCGAAGGCTCTCGACAAATTCAAAATCTTCGAGCCGGATGAAAACGGCGAAGTGACCGGAGATGTGGACGAGCAGATCGGCGTTACCATCGTCAAGCGAGCGCTTGAAGAACCGCTTCGTCAGATCGTCCAGAATGCGGGCAAAGAAGGCGCGGTGATTGTCGAGAAAGTTCGCGCTGAAAGGAACGCCAATATCGGGTATAACGCGGCGACCGATAATTTTGAGGACCTGGTTGTCGCAGGCATCATTGACCCGGCGAAAGTGACGCGCTGCGCGCTGCAAAACGCCGCCTCAATCGCGGGCCTGATGCTGACGACTGAAGCACTCATTTCCGAAATCCAGGAAGATGATAAGTCCGGAGGAATGGGCGGCGCGATGGGCATGTAAGACCTTGCCCATTGTCTAAAAGCTGCCAGCAGCTTTATTTCACCTGAACTTTTGGAGGTCTGAGATGAAAAACTTTAGTAACACCCTGTTGTGGACTGTCGGTTTAATGATGGCTACAATTGCGACCTGGCAGTTCTACCTTTTCGTCGCGTTCAGAGATTCGCAGGGGTTTCTGGAAGCTCAGGGAGGAGCGCTTCATTTATGGCTGGCAATCGGAGCAGCCGTGATGACCTGTCTGTGCGCTTTTGTGGGCATCTTCCGTCGTATTAATACGACGGAAGAGCTACACATCACTTCTTGAGCCTCTGCTCGTTGAGGAGAACACGAAAGGAACTTAGGATGAGCTTTATGTATGCCATGCAACGCGCCAATGGCGACTGGTTCGCGCTTGATGATGATGGACGTTTGCGGGTGCCGGTGTTTCAGAGCAACCGTGAAGCGATGCAGGCGCGCGTGCATGATTGGGGAATGCTGCTCTTCAAACCTGTCATCTTTGACGAGCGCGCGCTTAACGAACTCGCGCCGACAGGTGGCGAAAGCAGCGTCTCCTTCTGGCTGGCTGACGGGGCGTCCACCAAATTGAGTCATGGTCAGTTAATAGACTCTGAGCGGCTTATCTTGCTCATGCGTGGTCCGACGCAACAGCCGCCCGGATAATCGTGGGATTTAATCGGCAGCAATAGCATGAGAAAAAGATTATGACCATCAGCAGCACGACAGGGATGCCCTTTACCTTCGGCTTCGTAGATGAAGGCACGAAGGTTCTTTTGGAAGTGATGAATGAGAGCGATCAGACGCTCAAATGTGTCGAGATTCTAACCGTCTTCCTGAAAGATGAGGAAACTCCGGGCGGCCCTTCACGAGTCCATATCAGCTTTGAGTCTCTCAACTCTATCCGACCAAAAACGAAGTCCGTCATGTCTCATAAGACGTGGATTGATGGTAAACCGGCACCTCCTGAGCGCGATCAATTAAAACGTCTTAAAGAGATGGCTGGTGAAGCCAGACCTTACGCGCTGGATATTTCGTGGGAGGACGCATACGGGAAAAAGCGTTTTCAACGGATACCAGTCGGGCACTGACTCCGCATGTTATATCCGGCATTGGAAGAGAAATTGCTCAAAGCCCGGCTCGCTCTTGATGGGGCGACGAGCGAAAATATTATCGAACTCTGCAAACAGTACCTCGCGCTGCTTGCGGAATATCGCGGTGAGCTTTACACGCTTCCCCGGATGGTTGACCTTAATCCACACTCAAAGTCTTCGTCACGAGCAGGGGTTGACGACGCCAGAAAAGAGGTCCGCGCTGCGATTGAGCATACTACTCGTGAACGCGAATGGGCCGAGGCGCTCATCCTCTCGTTCACAGCGATCAGCGGCTACGGGGCAGTAGAGACATTTAATCGGCAGAAGTACAAGGGCCGTGACGACTGGACGTTGAGCGCGGGTGGGGCCAGTTTTAGAGACGGCGCTGGTGGTCAGAGAATGACGATACAAGAGACCGTTGAGATGGCGAGCCTGCTACGACGCGAGGAACACGTGGCCAGAAACGCAGGGCGCGCGTAGCCGTTCGACTCGTCCTCGAATTTCAACCCTTAAGCAGAGCGCCCCTGGAAAGAAGCACATGATAATTTGTGAATTCTGTACGCGGTACAGGCCGGATGGTGAATGTGGGCTTGGCCTCACCATCCCCAAAAGAATGGGATGCCGCGAATTCGACCCCGGCGTAGAGAAATTCTGCGCTGACCCGAGCGATTTCGTAAGTCCCCGGCAGATTGTCGAAATGGCTACCTATTTTGGTATCAAAGGCATGGAGCTAAAGAAGGTCAAGCTCATGACTGCAAGAGAAGAAAGTACCCGCGTGGCGTTACTCTAAGGCCGAGCGGGCGCTCAGCCTCGGCATCAACGTGATTCTCGATTTCGGCTTCTTGTCGCGCAGCGAGCGTGACATGCTTCGCTCGCTGCCCGCAACGCCGACTTGCCGCCGTACGCTTTCCGCGTCACCGAAGCCCAGATGGATCTGTGGTGGAGCTTGTTCGAGCCTCCGACCCCGGACGAACTCGCGCCGGATGGATGATGAGGGCTTTAAGGTTTTTTGGAAGGGCGTCGCCAGACGGTATTATCGTCGTACTCGATCTGACGTATGAAAACCCGCTCGACATACCTTCCACGCGTTTCCTGACCGGCTTTAGCTCCCTCAGCAATATTCTCAAGGGGCACGATCACAACCCCGACCAGCTTTGTGCTTTTGCCGGGACTGATACTTTCCTTGCTCCTGAATGGGCGATAACCGACTTCACGACCCGTAGTCCGACTAAGAAACACGTACTCCCAAATGAGTCGCTCTATCTTTTTCGTCCCGGTGTTAGTGATAGTGGCTTCAAAGAAGTATTCAGCCACCGGTCTGGATTTTGTGGGATTGCGCCAAATCTGAGGAGGTCGGACAATGACAGACCCTACCATATCTTTCCCCTCCTGAGATTCACGCTGGACTTCCTTAACCATCTGCTCATTGCTGGGGCCGAGAGGGTCTTCCTCAAGCTTGCGGTCGCGTGCCTTCACGTACCAGCTATTCTTAATCACGGTCACACCCGGAGCATCAGGGTAGACGGGTGAGGTTTGGGCTGCGACGCCGCCTGCCAACAGAAATGCCAGAAGCACTAAATTCAGAATCTTCATAACGCCTCCGAGTTGAAAATTCATCAATTGCGCCCAGACCTCAACTATAAACACTACTGCACAGCAGAATCAATGTTTTCTTCGCAATCGCGCCCGTCCAATGGCCTTATTTTATGACGTGATTAAGGCATCGGCGGCGGAGCTTCTTTCGTCCCGCGCTCACGGTTGAACGGCGAGGACGGCAGCCACGCTGGCATCACGTCCTGATTGGCTACGCGCAGTCCTATGGCCGCGCCGAGAACTGCGACGGCGTGCGGCCCTTCCCAGTTCCAGTTATCCCGCACTGTGTCTGTCGGTTGATGATAATCCGTCTTCTCCCACTCTTTCATTCGCTTGATCCAGAGCGCGGAGTCGCCTTCGGGCGCACCCAAGATCATCAACGCGGGGATGCCCTTCTTCACGAAGGCATAGTGGTCCGAGCGGTAGAACGAATGTTCATCGGGCATCGGGTCAGGAATAATCTTCAGCCCACTGGCCGTTCCCAACTCGTTAAGAATGTTGCCCAGATTAGAATGCTCCGCGCCATAGCCGACGATGGTTTTGACCGGGCCGTAAACCTCTGTGCCCATCCCGTCCAGATTGATGTTCGCCGCAACCTGCTTAATCTTCCACGTCGGATGCTCAGCCCAGTATTCAGAGCCGTACAGGCCATACTCTTCGCCCGTGACGGCGAGGAAAATAATCGAGCGGCGCGGTCGGACAGATGATTGCGACAAGGCTTCCGCGATGGCGAGCATTTCGCCGACGCCGAGGGCGTTGTCAGCCGCTCCGGGGTAGATGCGATTGCCCGCGCCGACACCGTAGGCGTCATAGTGTGCCGTGTAGACTACGGCCTCCTCTTTGAGTTTCGGGTCTGAGCCTTCGAGCAGGCCGACGACGTTGCTGCCGGTCCCTTTGTTCTTCTTGAGTTTGACTGTAATCTTCGCAGACTTTTTCAGGTTGATGGGCTTGAAATTTTCTGCCTCTGCCTGAACCATCGCATCCTTAAAACTCACGCCCGAAGCCGCAAAAAGTTTCTCCGCCGTCTGGTCGCTGATGGTCAGGAACGGCGGCAGGAACGGCGGATACTCTTCTTCGTCGGCGAGCGCGATCTGGCGACGCGTCAGGTAATCTGACATCTCAGCATACGGATGCTCTTCCATTCCGTTGCTGACGTAGATGATGCCTGCGGCTCCGAGCCTGACCAGATCAATCATGATGTTCATCTGCGCCTTCGCCTTCTTCCATGCTTCCTTTGAGACGCTCTTGGGCGGGCCTTCGATCATGACTACGATCTTGCCGTTGACATCCACGCCAGCCAGGTCATTGCGCTTCGGCGTAGCGGAGATCAGGCCATAGGCGATGAAGACGAGATTGCCGCTGGCGTTCTCGTCGCCGCTGACGGGTGGCGTGACGGCGAAATCCGCTCCCAACTTGAACATCTCATCGCCGACTTTGAGAGAGGTTTCGGGCATCAACTCAGTTTCTTTGAATTTGACGGATTGGAGATAGGAGTTCTTATTATCACCGAGCGGCTTGAGGCCGAGCTTGCTGAAGCGGTCGGCGATGTAGCGGGCGGCCTTGTCTCCACCGGGCTGCATCGTTCCGCGTCCCTGCATCTCCGGGGATGAGAGGTCGGTCGTCACCTCGCGGATGGTCTCGACTTTGACCGTTACGGGGGCTTCGTCCCCGCCTACGGCGAGCGCCACTGATCGGCTGAGTGCGGGCGAGGCTAGCAGGGCCAGAGCCAGCAGCGTCGCCATTAATCTACGTTGCAGAGCAGAAAAACGGGAATTCATATTCATGGAGTTAGGTCCTAACCGGAACGCTCGACGACAAACTGAAGCTTGCGCTAAGGGACTACATTCGAGCGGTCTTTGTCGTTGGTTGAAAATAAGATTGACGGCAAGTGAGACTTGGGTCAACAACGCCGGGGAAACGCGAACGACGGACTATAGAGAGGGGGAAGAAATTTGTCAAACCATCACGATCGGATAATAGTGTTCTAATAGTGCGTTGCTGTAATTCATCTCTGACCACGCCGCTTGCTCGGTAACATCTCCGGTAAATCAAGCTCGTCGTCAATCAACACGTCCGTTGAAATACCCACCAAGCGCGCATACTTTAAGAGTCAATAGTCCCTGACGGGACAGAGCGCGCCTAAATTTTCAAGACAGCTTCTTAGATAGATATTGCTAATAGATATTGCTACATCACCACTTTCGTATTATAGTCGGCAACATTATTGAGGGGTCACCACGCTACTTCTAGCTCCTTAAATCAGCTTTCCTTGCTTTGGCAGTGACAGATAAGAATGAAGTCCCATTGAAAGTTAAAGATGGATCGAAATCACGTGTAGTGGGTTCATCAAACCTTGGTCTGACAATATCCTGATTGGAAGGATTCTGGTTGACGCCCCCATGCAATCACCCACACTCCGCCAATACGCAACTAGCCGTCTGACATCTCACTTTCCCAAAAAGGAGTTTGCCATGAGAACGATTATGGTTGGCCTGTTCCTACTCTTCGTCGTAGTCGTTCCGGCGCGCGGGCAGGTCGCCTCCTCCAGTTTGCTGGGTGAGGTCAAAGATCAACTCGCGGCGCAAGTACCCGGAGTCAAAGTGACGGCACGCCATGAGGCGACAGGCTTTTCCAGAAGCGTGCTTACCGGAGAAGACGGCAGCTACCGGCTCAACGACCTCTTGCCGGGGCGTTACAGCGTCTCGGCTGAGAAGCAGGGATTTCGCACCCTCATGGTTCAGACGATTGTGCTGGAAGTGAATCAGAAGGGAAAGCTCGACCTTGAGTTGCAAGTCGGAGAACCGCAGGAGAGTGTGACCGTCACGGCGGATGTCTCGCTCGTGCAAGCGAATGATGCGACGGTCGGGTATCGTCTGGAAACCAACACGATTCGGAATCTACCGCTTGATGGGCGCAACATCATCTCTTTAGTCACACTCGGCCCCGGCGCGATTCCGCGTCAACTCGGCGGCTTCGGCCACGATATCATCAACGACGTGCAGGAAAATCGCGGCTCGGTCGCGTTTAATCCTCCGATTAACGGCGGGCGCTCGACGATGAACACTTACCTGCTCGACGGAGGAATGAACACAGACCTCAACGTGCGCGCCATTGCCGTTAATCCGCCCATCGAATCCGTACAGGAGTTTCGCATCCTCTCATCTTTACCTTCCGCCGAGTTCGCACAGTCGGGCGGCGGTGTGGCCGATGTCGTCACCAAGTCAGGGAGTCAGGAATTTCACGGTAATCTCTTTGAGTTCGTTCGTCATGATGCCCTTGATGCCTTGAGTCTCTTTGCGGATACGAGCCTGGCGCGACCCGTCTTTCGTCAGAGCCAGTTTGGCGGCTCTCTTGGTGGCCGCCTGCCCGTGCCTTCGACCTTCTTCTTCGCCACCTACGAAGGCTTGCGCGGGAAGGCAGCGAAGACCTCGCAAAGTCTCGTCCCGGATGCAGCCTTGCGGCGGGGAGATTTTAGCGGGCGCAATATTATTTACGACCCGCTAAACCTTGACCCGATGACGGGAGCGAGAATTCCATTCCCGAATAATATAATTCCGGCCAACCGGATTGACCCCATTGCGCGAAATTTTCTGGACACCTATCAGCCCCTGCCCAATCGTCCGTTGAGCGGCGCGGTCAACTACATTGATTCCACGCCGAATCGAAATACCAGAGATAGTTTCTCTCTGCGTTTAGATCATGAATTTCCCGATCACAGCCGGATGTTTGGTCGCTACACGATCAATGACGACCGCAACCGTCTGGCGACCGCCTTCCCGGAACGTCCCACGCAGGAAAGAGTCCGCGCGCAGCAACTGGTCATCGGCCACACCGTCAGCGGCAATTCGTGGCTCAACGAATTGCGACTCTCCTACACTCGCCTGAAAGTCTTGGAGTTACCCGAAAGCGCATTTACGAGTGATGCCACGCGTGATCTGGGCATCACGAGTTTTCCGAGCGATCCGTTCAACTTCGGTCTGCCTTTCTTTCTCGTCACCAACTTCAATCTGGTGCTGGATACGCCCAACCGGCCACAGACGCAACGCGATAATCTCTGGAATCTCTCCGAAGGTGTCACGCTCACTAGGGGAGCGCACACGTGGAAAGCAGGCTTGCAGGCCACTTACTTTCAGATGAGTTACTTGCAGAGCCAACTTTCGCGCGGGCGCTATAACTTCACGGGAGCTTTCACCAGTAATCCCTTATCCGCCTCGCCGTCGGGCGATCCCTTCGCAGATTTCCTGCTCGGCTTCCCGCAGTCAACCGACCGCAGCGTCGGTCAGGCGCTGGCTTACCTGCGTCAAAACAATTACGCCGGATACGTGCAGGACGACTGGCGCGTGAATCAACGGCTGAGCCTCAGCCTCGGTCTGCGTTATGAATATTTTTCTCCTTTCAGGGAGATTAACAACAATCTGCTGAATCTGGATTACTCGACGCTTCCCGCCCAGCCACGATTAGTCCGCTCGGAGGAAGCGACAGAGCCGGACAGGAATAATTTCTCACCGCGTTTCGGCCTCGCGTGGCGACCCCCAATCTCCTTCTTAGAGCGTCGCAACTTTGTCGTGCGCGCAGGCTACGGAATCTATTTCACTCCTGAAATCGCAACGGAAGTCTATGACCTCGTTCGCAACGGAATCATCAACGAGACCAATCAAACCAACGGGAGCGCCGCTCCTGTCCTGACTCTAAGCAACGGCTTCCCGCAGTCAGCGACTACCGGGTTTCCCAGCTACTTCGGACTTGACCGCGAGGCGCGCACTCCTTACATGCAACAGTGGAGCTTGAGCCTGCAACAGGAGCTTCCTTTCAACATCCTGCTGGATATTGCGTATGTGGGTTCAAAGGGAACGAAGCTAGGCAAGTCGCGGGTGTTCAATACGCCCGCACACGTCGAGACCGGCGAGAATTTGCCGCCGCGTCCTGGCGATCTTCAGTCTCTGCGGACGTGGCCGCAGCTTGGCAGGCTGATTCAAAGGCAACACATCTCGAATTCCTCTTATCACTCGATGCAGATAAAGGCAGAGCGCCGCTTTACCGGAGACCTTGCGTTTCTGGCGAGCTTCGTCTGGTCTAAATCAATTGACGATGGCGACACCGTGTTGAATGGACTTTTCGACAGCGTGACCGCGCAGGATGAAAGGAATCTGGGGCTGGAGCGCGGGCTTTCCTTTTTCGATGTCCGCAGGCGCTTGAGCGTCGGCTTTGTTTATAATCTGCCGAAGCCGAATTTCCTGCGACCGCTTCTGGCCAACTGGGAGACCAGCGGTATTCTGACGATGCAGGATGGGACACCGCTCAATCCCGTTTACTTTTTCTCCGACTTCGCCAACAGCAGCACACCGAACCGTCCTGATGTCGTCGAGGGAGTAAGCATCACGTTGCCGCGCTCTCAACGTTCAGCCGACCACTGGTTCAACACCGACGCCTTCCGCGCGCCCGCGCCGTTCACCTTCGGCAACGCGGGACGCAACATCATTCCCGGACCGGGCAACGTCGTCTTCGACTTCAGCGTGCATCGCCGCTTTCCGATTCGTGAGCGACACATCATCGAATTTCGTGCGGAGGCTTTCAATCTCTTCAATCATCCCAACTACGGCATCCCGCTGCCGTTCGCAGACTTTGGCCCATTCTTCGGCAAAGTAGTTGCGGTGGGCGAGCCGCGCCGGATTCAATTTGCTCTGAGATATGACTTCTAAAGCATGCCACAGATGCCAGAGGAAGAAAAAGGGTGGACTGTCAACGTTACTGACGACATAGCGCCGGTAACAGAAAACGTTCCTCGCGTCTCAAAAGGCGTCTCAGGTTGGTGGGGAAGTAAAAACCTGGGACGCCCCTTTTTCGTTTTCCTCTCCGCCTCGTGCCTTTTCAACATCGGCATGTTCATGTTCGTCCTGCTCTACAACCTGTATCTGCTGGACATCGGATACAAGGAAGACTTCCTCGGATGGATGTCGAGCATGACGACGGCAGGCAATCTGGTCGGCACGGTCTTCGCCGTTCTGCTCACTCGCTTAATCGGATTACAGCGTGCGGTCGTCGTGTGCTTTGCAGCGACGGCCACGATCGCGGCGCTGCGTGCGCTGGTGGTTGGAGAGGTGGCCTTGCTTGCTATAGCTTTTACTGCGGGGCTGTTCTTTGCCTTGTGGGCCATCTCGATCACGGTCGTCGTCGCGCAGGTGACGACGGCTGAGTCGCGGCCTTTCGCCTTCAGCATTTATCTGGCGACGGTCATCGGCATAGGCATCATCGCAGACCCTCTGGGTGGGCATTTGCCGCTATGGCTGAATCGCTTGTTTGGGCCAGCGAGCGCAGCCCAGAGCAAACAATGGGCTTTGCTCCTGAGCGCAGGCATTGTCTCGCTGGCTGTCCTGCCCGCCATGCGTTTACGATTGCCGCAGATCACAAAAGAGAAGCGGGCGACATATCCGCGAAGCTCGTTTGTCGTTCGCTTCCTTATCGCGGTGGCTGTTTTGAATATCGCGACCGCTGCCTTTAATCCTTTCGCCAGCGCCTATTTTTCGCGCTACCTGAAAATGCCTGTGGAGAGCATCGGCCTCGTTTTTTCCGGCAGCCAGTTGGCGCAGGTGGTAGCTATCTTGCTCTCGCCGCTGATTCTCAAAAAATTTGGTCTGGTCTGGGGCATCGTCTACATGGAATTGGCTGCCGGAATCTCTCTCGCCACGCTGGCGACGGGGCCGCCCGTGATGATGGCCGTGCTGGGCTTTGCGGGTTATACGGCTTTCCAGTGGATGGACGAACCGGCGATGGAAAGCCTCTTGATGACAAAGGTCGAGCCGCACGAGCGAAGCGGCGCGACGGCGCTGATGTACATGGTCATTTTTGCTTCCGGCGCGGTGACTGCACCGCTTGCGGGTAGCGGTCTCACACACTTCGGATACCCGGCAATCATCTCGGCGGCGGGGTTTTTACTGGTGCTCGGAGCCTTGTTGTTTGGCTTTTTGCTGAAAGGGTCTGTGAGCGAAACGGCGGCAAAGGTTAATCAAGGCTAAGCCGCATTGTGATTGACGAAACTGCTTTGATGATGAGCACCGCGCGAACACTTGAGCACACACTCACCGTTGCTGCGACGTTCAGGGTGTATGACGGCTACGGGAGTATGGGCGAATATATCGCTCTGGGCATGTCGCGCGCCGGGGCTGTGGTGAATGTCTCGCCTCTCTTGATTGACCTCAACGGAACGTCAGCAGAGTTTGGAGAAATCTTCCGCGCCTCCCGGCCTGAGATAGTTGGCCCGGTTCTATTTTTTTGCGGGCCGAGCGATTATCTTGATCCGTATCGCCACGTTGAAGAGCTATTCATCAACACCATGTGGGAGGCAGACCGGCTCCCCGCAGCGTGGCCGGAACGACTCAATCTCGCGCGGGCTGTGATCGTGCCGTCGCGTTTTCTGGTGGATGTTTTTCGCCGGAGCGGGGTCAACGTGCCCGTAGAGGTCGTCGCACAAGGGATAGACCCGGACGTATATCACTACGAGCAGAGACCGGAGCGAGATGGCCTGACGACGCTGATGGTCGGCACGGCTGATGAGCGCAAGCACATCAATGAGGGCATCGCTGCCTGGAAACTAGCCTTCGGGAATGACCCACGCGCCCGGCTCGTCATCAAATCCCGTTTTCAAAAAGGCAACTATTCGTTTGACGACCCGCGCATTACTTTCTTCAATCATGATGAAGCAACGCGTGGGATTGCCCATTGGTATCGTGACGCTGACGTGCTGCTGGCGCTGGGCAACGAAGGCTTCGGGTTGCCGCTCGTGGAAGGGATGGCGACCGGACTGCCCGTCATCGCTCTCGATTCCGAAGGACAGGCGGACATCTGTGCTGAAGCTAAAGATTATCTATTACCCGTCGCTCCGGCGGCATGGATGCCATACAACGAGCCTAGCTGGGGACCGTCGGGTGTGCAGGGCGTGCCGGGAGTCGAAGACGTAGCAGAACGGCTGCGCTGGATTGCCGCACACAGGGCAGAGGCACGCGAGATGGGGCAGGCAGCTTCAGCGTGGGCGCTCAAACACCGGAACGTGTGGCGGATGGGTCCGGCCATGCTCGACATGATGGAGCATTACGTCCAACCCGCGCGGTCTCTGCGACGGGCAAAGAAGATTTGAGTTTTAGGCTATGAGCAGGCTGATAAATTCTCGCCTAACTGCTGTCTGCCAATCGCAGGCATTCACGATACGTCTGGCTCAAATGCGCTGCTTGTTGCCGGAGCGTCAAATTTTCAACCGTCGTCTTTCGTGCTTCCCTTCCCATCTGTTTTCGCAGCGGGGCGTTCTCCAAAAGGATGTCGAGCGCCTTCACCATCTCCTGTAGATTATCCGGCTGGATGAGCCAGCCGTTTTCACCATGACGGACGATCTCTTCGATGCCCTGTTGGCGACAGCCGATGACGGGCTTGGCCGTCGCCATTGCTTCGAGGTAGACGCAACCCATCGCTTCATCACGGCTCGGCAGGGCAAAGATAGTGCAGCGCTTCATCGCATCGGCGACGAACTGGCGATTGTGACGACCGAGAAATTTGACCCTCTCCGCAATCTTCAGTTCATGAGAGAGCGCCGCGAGATGAGAGCGTTCCGGCCCGTTATCAACGATCTCGTAGAGAAGTTGCGGATACTTTCGTTTCAACTCAGCGACAGCGCGAAGAACCAGCTCTTGCCCTTTGGATGGAATCAGCCGCCCCACGCTCAAGATTGTAGAAGGCGAGTCTCCATCATCTTCGAGCGGCGGAGTGAAGAGTGTCGCATTGACGCCGTTGTAAATGACGGTCGTCCGGGCTGAATCGCCCAGCACATCAACCATCACACGGCGCACCGCCTCGCTGACACAGATATTCAGGTTCGCCTTTCGGTAGACGAAGCGCGAGCAGCGGTCAACCCAGCGGCGTGAGATTCCCTTTTCCCGCCGGGTGGAAAACACGTCCAACCCATGAGTGGTCACAATAAAAGGAATTCGTAGTTGGCGAGAAAGCAACGCGGCGGGGTGGCCGCACGGCAAAGCCGCATGAGCGTGGATGAGGTCAATGTGATGTTCACGATGCAAACGGCTCACGAAACGAGCCAGTCGCGCATACAGCAGCAGCCCCCAACTTCCGTAGGCCGCCCTGCCGGGGAGCTGTAGATGACGAAGCCAGATGGCCTCTGGCACTCTCTCACTGGTTTTGAAAGTTCCCCATGATCGGGGCTTGGCCGCAATGACTGTTGAATTCACGTTGAAAGCTGCGAGATGCTCAAGCGGCGCGGCCACAAAAGCCCCGTCTGCTTCATCATTCTCAGAAGGATAAAACGGCGTGAGAGTCAGCACATGAATCGGGTGAGACTCATCGGCATGGGTCATAAGTTCAGCATAATTCATCAACGCGCGACTTATCAATTGTTAGCGACGGCCCGATAGAAAATAACCATGCCAATCAAGAAGGCACACACACGTCGAAGCGAACAACGAATAAGCGTGAAGCTAAGAGAGCACCTCACAACTCTGGCCGGTAAAATCGGAGCCTCGAAAATACTGGACATTCTGGGACCAAGTTGCTTTGCCGAGTTCACAGCCGTCAAAACTCCGGGCACGGTGGTCTGGTGCAACTTTGAGCTGGCCGAAGAGTTGGGCTTTGACGTTCCGCCGTCGCGCTGTATGACAAAGCAATTTCACCAACAACTTGTTGATGCTCTCTCCTATAGTGTCTTGCCTGTCGGTGAGAATGCGAGAGGTCGCCAGACGATTACTTTGTACGCCGACAGGTATGGCGGTGATGGGCTTGGCGGAACGCTCGGGGCCGGACGCGCGGGCTTTCTTCCTTACGGGAATCTCTATCTCAAAGGAGTTGGCCTCACGCCGCTCTTCAAGCTCAGCAACATGGCCGACTTTCCACACAATCACGGCGGCGTGCAGATGAATGATACTTTGGGCGAAGCGGTCTTCGGAGAGGTGAATCAACATCTGTTGACGCGAGGCTCAACCCGGATTCTGGCCGTCATAGATCAGGGAGAGGTCATCGTTTATCCCAATGGCTTTACTGTGCCTATCGCGCTTGTGGTGCGCGGAGGAATGCAACTGCGTCCCGGCCATCTCCTGTCCAGACAGGTTCGGCGGAGTTGTTCCTTGCTTGAAATCTTCAAGCGGATGACATTGGAGACAGGTCAACTCGTGATGCGTAGCGATGCTGTGCTCACACACGGCGAGATACCTGATATTAAGGCCACCATGCTTCGCATCATTGACGACCACGCGCAAGCGGTTGCCGAGCTTTATCGCTGGCGGATGATTCATGGCGCAGTGACTTCATCGAACATGGAGATGAGCGGGGCCATGTTAGACCTGACATCGCAAACGTCTCAGCCGCGAACTGCGCCAGTCTATTTTCTACGCGAAGACGTATCTTTCTTCGGCCAGGAGCACATAGACCACGCCACTCAATTGCACGCGGCCTACCGGGCGCTCGTGAGTAGTATTCCAAAGGAGCAGCGCCTTTTGCTCAACGCCCGGTCATTCAATCCGGTCGCGGAGATGCAGAAGGCTTACCGTCAGCATCTTCAGGTCCAACTGCTCTGTGCCGCAGGCTTGAAACGTGAGGTGGCCGAGCGTCTCCGAAAAGAGTACGCCAACCTCATTCATCGCTTTACGGAGATTGTTATGCAGATGTGCGCGTTGAGAAATCCCGGCAATGTGGAAATGGCGAGGGGCACGGTCGAAAAAGTTTCGGTGCTTGATGTCTTCACGCTGCTGCGAGTTTTCCCGGAAAAATATTTCGCCGACGCGGCAGCCAACCACACGAAGTTTATTCGTGCCGCCCTGAAGCCGATCTTTAAGGGCAACAGGTTTCACATCAGGAAGAAGAGAAGCGTGGTGACAGCGCTGATCAAAGAATTCACCCATGCTTACCGCGAGTTGATGGAGACCTGTGAATCCTTTGCGAAAGAGTTCTACGGGGACGCTTGCCGTATGAGGGTTTCCATCACCGCACGGGCGGCCTTTGAGAATGAGCCGCTGAAACTCTACCGGACTGAGCTTTACAGTGAATTCGACGACGCGATTCAAACCTTTAAATCTACCCGCGATACTGAGTCTTTCCGTAAAACCATCGGGCAAAGAATCTCTGCTTCGCTCAGGAAAGTGGACGCGCTCCTGATGCAGGGAAAATCCCGGCCTATGGATGACGGCGGCTTCGAGTTGGAAATGCAAACCATAGACGGCCTCAATTATTCCATCCAGGCTTGGGATGATCGCGAGCAGACACGACACTTGCAAGTCAGTGTGCCGGTGAAACGCGTCGGCAAATATTATCTCACTGCGCTTGCGGGACAACCTCACCTGACGAGGCGACAGATAGCATCGCTGCGCTACCGGTTCACAACTGATGGCTGGATTAATTCGCGTATGGTCAGCGTGCGTTTGTTGAGGGATGCGTTGGGGCGTTTCGTTCTCGTCTGTGATGCGATAGAAAACCTTCCGCCGGTTGGTCGGCTGGAAGGCGCATTCTCTCTCTGTGATGAGAGGTCTGGTTTTCTGAAAGACGGAGAGGTGAACTTCAGTGGATACGCTTTTGCCGTGCCGGATAGGCAGGAACTAATGAAACTCTTCCTGCTGCCGCGTGAGCGGCTACCTTGACTTTAGCCGTGCGTTGAAACGCCGGGCTAAACTCGATGCGCCGCTCACGCGGCGCTTTACGCGCAGCCTTCATTCACTTGCTTAGATGTATCCCTTGAACTCAATCCGGCTGATGTGACGAGTGCTGTTGGCCCAATCCGATTTATAGTCCTCTGCGCCTCTCAGGAAATCGTATTCATCAAACTGCATGGCGAAGGCTTGCCGGATACCCGCATCGATCAGCAGCTTGCCGGGCGAGAAGCCGCTTGCCTCGGCGAGAAAACCGCCGTTCCAGTAACACAAACTCCTGACGCCCATCATGCAAATGTTAATTCCCAGGATGCGCTCTTTTTTAAGGAGCGTGAATGCCCTGAGGCTTCGTTCGGCAAAGAGGAGAGGAAAAATCTCCCTGACGAATAATTGAGCCAACTCCGGGACAAAACAACTCGTCGCCCCGTAACGATTCCGGTGCAATGAGAGAAAGACTTCCGCTAATTGGTCGGGCGGAAAAGTCTCCGGCTCCAATTCCGTCGTCGTCAAATCGCTTCGGGCGGCGTGGCGCTGCGCATACTTGAGACGCTTTTTGAATCGCTCGCCTCTTGTTTCCAGATAATCTGTATAGCTGTTGGAAAGCTGAATGTAAGGACAGATGTCGTAGGTTAGTGAGACCTGATGCATCGCGTGGGTTCGCCTGATAAGTTGCAGCGCACGGGAGCAATTGGAATCGCGCCGGACATCGTCGAGCCTCAGCCTGCGATAACCTCCGGCCTGCGCGAAGGCATACTGCAACAGGCCGACGTGCACGTTCACATCTTCGGGCGCAGCCACGATGTCGTTGTAGTCGGACAGACCGGTGGGAAAGGCGGCCATCTCCCCTGCATCAATCAGAGCCAATGGCAGGATGCCTGCCAGCCTCGTCCCGCGTTGCGCGATGATTGCATAAGGAGAGACTGCGGGATCATGTCGGCAGGCGGCGAGATACCACTTGGCCGAACTGAACGCGCGATTGCAGGGAGAACGTTTGAGAACTGCATCCCATTCGAGGGCGATGGCCTCGACTTCTGAAATCTTTGTCAGAACCCGGTAGACAATGATCTGATTTTCGTTCGCTTCATCAATCTGCATGGAACTCTAGCTGGAGCAAAAGACCCTTTATCATCTGACGCCATCATCGCGTATAGCTTGAACGCCTGAGCGCATGCCGTCAACGCAGGCTATCCATCTTCCATCCGTCATCAAATGAGGGTCGAGATGATGCATCCCGACTTCGTTCCATCCGCTGTCTTGAGGCTTGATGACAGGACTTTCAGGACACTCTTTTTCATCGTAGGTGGTGGGCGTCAAGTCTGTAATCTCAAAAGCCCTGACCTGCGTGCCGTACATGGGGTAGCAATCCTGCGCGTAGCGTATAACTTTGTCAGCTAAAACCAGCACTCTGCCAGCCGGTCTTGCGGTGCGCTCGTTGCCCTCTATGATCGGACTCTGTGGGTGTTCTGTCCACGGGCCGGTCAACTCATCTGCAAAATATAGACGAAGGGTGTCATGTTTGAGCGGAGTGGAGCAGGCAAAGAGCCACCATCTATCATTGAAGCGAAAAATAGAGGGGTCGGCAAAATCTCCTTTAACCAGCGTTGCTGCGACGGCCCACTCATCAGGGAAAGAGACTGCCTTGTATAGTTGAATGGCTTTTGGTTCGAGCGTCTCCGGGGTCATATAGTACTGGCCTTGCCACGCGAAGACGTAAGGATAGGATAGGTGATAATGCTCTCGGAGTACGATCTGCCGGTACTGCCAGTCCAATCCATTCCTGCTTGCGGCCAGCCCGATCTCTCCTTTACCGCTGGCGTGATTATAAACTTCAAAAAACATAAACCAGTCATCAGGGGTTTTCACCATAAAAGGGTCTGCCAGGAAAGCAGCGGGCGCATCCACCACGTCGAGATATGTCAGAACGGGATTTGAGACATGCGCTGCGGGCGCGAGCTTCAGCGGTGATTCGCCCTGATAGATACCAATGGCCCAGACGTAGGCCAGCTCATCAATCGTTGAGGACAGGTTGATTTGCTGTTGATCTCTCATCTTCAAGGGAAGCCGGTCAGAGATGCAAAACTGGAATGATCTAGAGTCACGATTATCTTCGCGTATCTTAGCAGCAATTATTCTCAGTTAATATTGATTCTGCCAACCCAATCAGGTTTAATCGGATCACCTGACCAGCGGATGCAAGGTTTGAATAAGCCAGAGAGCGCAACTCACTAAGATTAATCGAGCAATGAATGTAAACGATTTCTTTCCTGACAAAGTGTGTATCAACCTCAACCGGAGACCTGAGCGCTGGGAGCAGGCCGAGGCGCAGTTTGCCTTACACAAAATCAACTCGGTGAGGCGCTTTGCGGCGCTCGATGGGTGGACACTGGACGTGCCGCCCGGTTGGGATGGCTCGCCGGGAGCATACGGGTGTTTGCAGAGTCATCTATCGGTGGTCCGTGAGGCACGCAACCGTCGACTACCTCACATTTTAATCTTTGAAGATGATGTTGTTTTCGATTCTGATTTCAACGATAGGTTCTCGCGCTATATCAAACAATTGCCGTCCGATTGGGATATGTTGTTGTTCGGCGGGCTGCATGTTTACGTTCGTCCCCAGAGAATTTCAGAGAACATTTCCAAGATAACCAGCTCCTATTCGACGTTTGCTTACGCGTTGAAGCAGACGGTTTACGATGCCTTTATCGAGTTGAACTCTCAATCGCTTGAGCCGGTGGATAAAGTCAATGCGATTTTACAGCAGACCTTTAACTGCTATTGCTTCATGCCTCATCTGGCCTGGGTCGAGGAGAATTACTCCGATACTCAGAGCAAGCACTTGCATCCCTGGTATGTGAAGGAAGCGGTCGTCGTTGCCAGCCCTGAGTGGAATCAAATACAGAAAGACACAGTCCTGGTTATCGCGCACCGGGATCAAACGCCTGACCGCAGACAGACTCGGAATCTACATTTCAGGCTGGACTATTGTCGGGCATGGTATCCGCACATCACGGTGCTCGTCGTGGAACATGACGAGCAACCCGGCCTTGAGCCGCAGAGCTTGCCCGACGGCATCCATTATAAATTTTTACGGGATGGAAATGCTTTTAACCCGGAGCAGTGCTTTCAAGCGGGATTCAAAATGTTTGAGTCGAGCAAAGAGTTCTTTATTTTTTCCGAGAGTGATATTCATCTGGACAGAGAGAATATCATCGCCAATCTGGAGCTGTGCCAGCAATATGATTTTGTCAGCTCATACAAGCACTTGATTGAATTGACCGAAGAAGATACCCAGGTGTTGATTAAGGGTGAGGACGTTGACCTGACCAGATATGAACGGCAGGAACGCACGGACATCTGTCGTGGCTCATGTTTCTTTACACGAAAGGGAATTCAGCGGGTCGGCGGCTGGGCAGCGACCGCTCAGGGCAGCGGGGACGGGCTGCAATCGTTGAAGGTAAGACGCCTGCTCTCGGTCTTTGAATCGCCCAACAAGGCGCTGCGTTTGTCTCAATCGAATGGAAACCATCTAGCTTTGAAGCCGGTGGAGGTCAGCAGATGAAGGCGACGAACAAGCCGGACAATCCCGACACAGGCGAGCTTCAGCATGAAATTGCGTCGATCGAATTAGACACGGATTTCGGGCGGCTGGTGAATAGTAAAGATGTGGTGATCGTCGGGCCAGCCGAAACCCTTCGGGGCAAGGGGCAGGGCAAGATGATTGATGCCCATGATCTGGTCGTGAGATTCAACACGGCGATTCACTACATACCTTTTAGCAATGAACTGGCAAACGACATCGGAACCCGCACGGACATCCTGTATTGCAACAACGAAGTCATTATCAAGCAGATACTCCTGCAACAGGGAATCTCGCATGAAAAATTCAGCAGGGTTTGCGAAGAAGCCGGAATCAAATATCTGGTCAGCACGAACAATGGGTTCACCTTCCCGGCGGCTGATGAGCGTGCGCCGCACTGCTGGTCAGAGTATCTGGCCTTCAATCTATTTCTTAAGCAACAGGGTCTTGGGATGGGATTCAGGATGCTGTATTCAACGAGCGCGCGCGCCCGAACACTGTTAAGCGGTTATACCGGAAGAACGGGATTTCTGGCCGTCTTAGACCTTTTGTCTTACGACATCAACAGGCTCTCCATTACCGGGATGACCTTCTATCACAGTGGCGGCCATCTTTTTTTCGAGGATTACGCCAGCAAGCTGCATCCGATGAAAGATCATCAGGGACGAGAGTCGCCGCAGAGTGTCAAAGGTCACAATTCATATTTAGAGCTTGAATTGATGGGGAAACTCGCTCGCCTTTATGGGCCAAAATTACAGCTTGACGAGTATCTCCAAAAGCTGCTGGATGCTCGTGGCGAAACTGTGAGGGCTTAGATGAAGATCACTCTGGTGATTGCTTCGCTAAGCGGTGGCGGCGCTGAGCGTGTGGCTTCGGTGATGGCAAATTACTGGGCGGAAAGGGGGCGAGAGATTTCGCTCCTGACGATGTGTGGAAGCCGCCTCGCCTCACATTTCGACTTGCATCCCGCAGTGATGCGGCATGATCTGGGGATTAACCCCTTCTGCCGTTCCATGCCGGATCAAAGGTCGTTGCACCTCTTGTTGGGAACGCTCCATAGCTGCTCTCAAGCTGAGCGGAACGCCTTTATTCCTGACTTCAATCGCATCCTTGCCATCAGGGAAGCAATCGTCAGGCTTCGCCCTCAGGCAGTCATATCGTTCATAGATGTCACCAACATCAGAACTCTGTTAGCCACGCAAGGCTTAGGCTTGCCGGTCATCGTTTCAGAGCATTGTGACCCGCGTCACAATAATATCGGCGCAGGATGGGAGGGCTTGCGACAGATTAGTTATCCGCAAGCGAAGTATCTGACGGTGCTGACCGAAGAAGTCGCGCCTTACTTTTCCGGCTTCATGGATGGTAGGGTGCGGGTGATGCCTAACCCGATACCGAGTGCCGCGCGTCTCGCCCAAGATGAAATAGAGCCACGGCACAAGACAGGCCGGACGCTGCTGGCGATGGGGCGGCTCTCCTATGAAAAAGGCTTCGATCTTTTGTTACAGGCATTTGCTCTGATCGCAAAGCGACAGCCCCGCTGGTGCTTACAGATTTGGGGAGAAGGACCGCTTCGATCTGAGTTGGAGCACTGCGCCTCCGCGCTCGGATTACGAGAGCGAGTGCAGTTTGGTGGCTTTACGAAATATCCCTTCGAGGTCATGCGGCAAGCTGACCTGTTCGTGGTTCCATCGCGTTGCGAAGGATTCTCGAATGTGCTGGTCGAGGCGATGGCTTGCGGTCTCGCGGTAGTGAGCTTCGACTGTCCGAGTGGGCCGAGGCATATTGTGAGAGACGGGTCTGACGGACGGCTCGTGCCACCGCAGGATGTGCCCGCAATGGCGGCGACGCTGGAGCGCTTAATGGTAGATGAGGCCGAGCGTCAACGGCTGGCCTCGAATGCTCCGCAAATCGTCGAGCGATTCGGGATTGAAAAGGTGATGGGTTTGTGGGAGCAGCTTGTGGCGGAGCCTGAGGCGGAGGCAACGCGCAGATGGCAATGATGGCGGAGAACAGAATCGTTCAGGGATTGTGGATCGGCGCGGAGCTGTCCGTGATGGAGAAGATGTCTATCGCTTCATTCCTGATGAACGGGCATGAGTATCATCTCTATACTTACGAGGACGTAAAAAATATTCCCGCCGGGACAGTGGTCAAAGACGCCAGTGAGGTCTTGCCGTCGTCAATGATCTTTCAGTACAGGGACTTCAAATCCTATTCGGGATTCTCGAACTTTTTTCGTTACAAACTTTTATTGGAGCAGGGCGGATGGTGGGTAGACACTGACGTAATTTGCTTGCAGCCCTTTGATTTCGCCGCCCCGTATGTCTTCTCAAGCGAAATGAGTGAGGGGCAGGAAATGATTACTTCAGGAGTCATCAAGACGCCCCCTGATAGTCCTGCGATGGCTTACGCGTGGCAAATCTGCCGGGAGAAGAATATTGAAAATCTGATGTGGGGAGAAACCGGGCCAAAATTAATCGGCGAGGCCGTCCGGCTCTGTTCATTGGAAAATTTCAAGCAGCCGCCTGAGGTTTTCTGCCCCATCGGTTATTCCGAGTGGGATAGAGTTTTAGACCCAACGGAGGTTTGGGCATTCGATCAGACCACCTATGCTCTTCACCTGTGGAACGAAATGTGGAGGCGAGCAGGCGCGGATAAGAATCAAAAGTATCTTCCACAATGTCTCTACGAAGGACTCAAGAAAAGGTATTTGCCTCGTAACCTTTGACATCACCAAACGGTGGGCCAACATTGACATCTATTTCTGACAGTAATATCTTTCTCCTTGTCGCGTTCCTCGCTCACCCGCTGACGAGAGCCTTTCTTGTTAGCCTCACATAATCAGAAGGGAAATGTCGGTCATGGGATGGTTAAGCTTCAAGGAAGATAACGAAAAGACCACGCAGGAAACTCAAGACAACAAGCAATCGCAAATCCAGCAGCCGTCGAACGGGCCGGTTAACGGCAGTTCCGGTAGTAGCTTTGGCAGCGGCAACTCAGAGCACGGAAATATTGATGATGAACCCGGAAGCCCCGGCGGGTCTGGCGCGCACGAGTGAGGTGGTGATGCGGCTTCGGTGAAGAGCTGGTGTTGAAGGGAGGGTGATGAGTCGTTAGACCACGCCGTTTAGAAAATCATTCTATTCCTCTTCCGTATAGACAGCTTTACCTTCAAATCTTTCCGTTCTTCGGTTGTAGCGAATTTCATATTTGACTATCAGGCCGCCTCTGCCTCGATAATCAATCTCGTACTTCCAGTAGCCCGCATTCTTCGGTTTTCCGCTGAACAAATAATCTACCCAACGCCTGATCCCAACAGAACGCTTTCCTTTTTCCTCAACTACTAAACGAGTCGGATATTGAATCACTTTATCCTGCCGCTCGCTATATCCAATCAAGGTGGTTTGAAGCCCCATACATGCCAGCGCGTCAAACAAAGCGAATTCCGCAGCCTTACCATCTCCATTGTAATCTCTCAGCCACATGATGGTCGGCTTTCCTTCACGCCCCACCGGAACACCTTCAACGTGATAATACGAGCCTGAATGGATGTTGTATGGAATATCGAACTCATCCGCTCCTTCGTTATACTCCTGCCTGAGTCTAACGGTATTGATGATTCTGCGAGTCTGAGTATCTACCAGCGAGACTCGCGTCGCGCCATTGTAATAACTCCCTCTAGTCTCTTCCGGACAAGTGTAAGGCTCGTCAGGAACGTCACGAGGAACCCGCTTAGGATTGAGCATCCACAGAATCAAGGCCCTATTTGTTTTGACAGGTTGAGTCTCAATAATTAAAGCGCCGACGGGAAGCTGATAATCCCGGCTGTGACGTTGGGCGAAAGATGGAGCCGCCGAAAGAATTATGCAGGCTAGCAGCGCTGGTATCTTCATTTCACTTTCAAGATCGAACGGGTGCTCTTCAAAGCAAGTCGGGGAGTTTGCGGGATTCGTCTTCGATGCTTTGAGCCGCTACTCATTGGATGGCAAGCCTACTGGCGAAACCTCCAGCCTCCCGCACAACTGAAGCTCCTCACGCAGCACGAAACCGCGCTTAGTGCCGGGAGCGGTAATCCTGATCCTGCGATAAATCGGACACGGCTTCCCCATATATCCAGCGCCACCGGCATTGTAATAAACCAGAAATCTCGCCGTTTTACCCGGCTCAATCGTCACAAGGCGCGGCGGCATTTTGGCCTCGTCGCTCAACATGCTTAAGCCATTGGCGGCCCGACCACCGCGAACAATCCGCCCCGCCTTATTCAATACCTCGAAACGCGGATGACCTTTCAACGTGCAAGGCGACGACGAAGTATTGGTGAAGGCATAGTCTATAGTACGCACTCCTCCCATCGCAGCATCCTCAGAGACGTGGCGCACTTCGAGTTGATTCTCCTGACACCGGACAGCCGCTAAACTTTTAACATGCGTGAAATCCTGCTTTCCCTGCGCGGAAGCATCTTGGAAGAACAGCATTGACAACGCAAAGAATGCGAAGAGTATTCTTAGAATGCAGTGTTTGCTCCGGGCAGCCTTTTTCATGGAGTTATGTTTCCTTTCAGTCAGGTGATTAATCTCTTCCAATCTTTATAGACTACTTTTGAACTAAGCTCTAAGCAATCTAAGGCTCGAATCAACCCGCTCCGGGCGAGCAGCATACAACGTGAGCGCGAGTAAAGGACATGAGAAGACGTGAGGCTAACGAGTCTGTCAGCAATGCGAGGGCTGAGAGTAGATATTAGGGGGTGGGGTGTCAATGGGATAATGGTATTAGTCAGAGAGTTCCTTAATGAATTCCTTAATTGCTACTAACTGTTCAGCCTTAAATCGAGCAATGTGTGAATTATCAAACTCAGGCTCTAGTGATAAGTATTCCTCTACTTGTTTAAGCCATAAATCATGTTCCCTATGAGATTTAACTTGCTGCGTCCTAATTCCCCAAAAAATTCTATCTCCTTCACTAAAAAATTCTCCTAGTCGTTCTCGAAGATACCGCCGCCGCGCTTTTTTATCATTTTGAGATCCAGGCTTAGTAATCTCATTTTCCAATGTGAAGTTGAAATCTCCTTCGGTGTGCCAATCTCTACCTGTAAGTTCAGCGGGACATCCTGCTGTTTCAAGCCTTTGTGCCAACTCTTGCCGAGCCGCCAAGCCATTATTTAGCCTAACAGTATGCCGTCCAGCAATGTCGCTGAAAGGACGGAGCGTTCCTAACTCTACAATGATCGTTCTATCAGGGTTACGCCCCATTGCCATCCCTGCCTCAAAGAGTACATTGGGCCTTGCTTGTCCGGTCAGTTGTGATTCGTATGGAGGGTCGCTAGCACTTCTGAATGGTTCACATAACTGAGCTTCATCATCGGGTGACAAAAGGACTACGACAGCCTGCGCTTTAGAGAATGCAACATCTAAAATCTCACCTATGAAGGGTGAGGCTTTACCCGTCTCCCTTATTGCTTGTGACCATTCGAGAGGCTTTAATTCAATTGAGCGCAGGAAACGAAAAAGAGAGTTGCGGGCTTCCAAGTTTCGTCCATGTACTACAAAAACTTTGCGTGGGTCTTTCGGGGTAGTCATATTAGAAGCTTCAGAAGTTGTATTGTTAGTAGACAGGTTAAATGACTCTGCTGCTTTAATACCTAGATGTTTAAAATAAACATCCAATCCTTCATCGCTCATTGCTTCTACCCAACCCTCACCTACCATGTATTCCATTACACTTTCGAGTTGGGATGGGGTTAATCCTTCACCTTCTAATACAACAGCGAGATTCACCGATTTGCGTCGATTATCCCCTAATGTTTTATAAGCTTTTACGAGCAAGCTAAGATATGTTTCATGGCTCATCATTTTAGTTGATTGTATTTGATTTTTATGTAGTTTGTATTGCAGTAAGGCTTTGGCTTTTAGTGACGCTCTGCTACGGGATAGAGTTATATATCCTTCATCCTTCAGAGTCTCTATATCTGTTTCAGTGAAGCCTTCGATCTTATGATTACTAACGCCGCTCTTGCCCTTATCGTATAAATGAATAATGAAACTTTGATGGCCTGCGGGCCTCGTCATATAAAACTCATCTGTGTAGCTACCCGAGTTAAAAGCCTTGATTAGCTGTATTAGCGTTTGTTTTTGATTTATGGTGAGGTCATCGAATGCCATAACTCACTTCTTCCCGCCCTTCTTACGCACCTTTGAAGCCTTCTCATCTTTAGGCTTGGGCGCGGTCTACCTACTTCCCGCTCTGTCCAGAGATAAACCTTTCAACAACATCAATCAGAGCATTAAGCCGTTCGCCCGTCTCTGCCATGACAGCCTCCGTGCGTGCTTGAGCCTCTGACAGATTGGCTTGCGCTCGTGCGAGCCTGGCCTGCTCTGCGGCGAGCTTAACTTGTTCTGCGGCGAGTTCGTTAATCCAGGACTCGTGCGTATCCATGCGTTCAGAGGCGCTGATCGCTAACTGCGTGAGGGCCTGCATTGCTTCTTCCACTGTCTTAATGCGCGATTCTATGTGGCTGCTCATTTCTTGCCGCCTTTCTTGTTCGTCTTCACCGTATGACGGCGCTCAGAATTGTGAGTAAATATTATATTACCTCTCCGAAGTTCTGATAAAGAAATGAATATCTTTCAAGGAACAGGGAATATCTTTCGGCGGCGATGAGGTGCTCTAAAATCAGATTCTTCTTGTATCCGCGTTGCGTAAATTTCCCCGTCATCTCGTCCTTCCACGCGGCGAGGCGGGACGGGTCGTCTTTGATTTGCAGATAGCTCCTCACGACGGTATCCCAATCGCGGATTCGTTCGACGAATAAGGGATGAAAGAGTTGTCCGAGCTTCGCGTTGCTTGAAAGTTCACGGTGAGTCTTTCGGTAAGCCTCTGCCAGCGCTTTGCGAAATGAATCACGGCCTTGCTGAACGGTCGCTTGCCGGGGGCGGTAAATAATTTCGAGACAATCCACCGCGCCGGTGACGTGTCGCACCCCATCGTAGATACCCCAGATATACAACTCGTCCAGCGCTGTTGAGGAATGCGCGCCGAGAGATTGAAAGTTTTTAACCGACGAACCGGCGAGGTTGAGATTGTCGTGATCCATGAAAATGACCTTGAGCTGCCATTGCCCTTTAACCCAGACGCTCCTTAAGCCGACATTTCTGGGAACGAAAGACTCGCCGTTGGTGCTGGCTCTCACCGCCAGTAAAGTTCCCCAGAACTTTCCAATCTGCTGCATCGCGGCCTCGAAGTTATGGTCTGCCCGCTCGCGGTTCTCTATGACGTTGAACGCCGCTTCCACGTATTGCCTGTAGCTTCGATACCTGACAGCGGGCTGCCTGTAGACATTCAAGACTTCATCCAGAACTTCGTCTGCCAGCAGCCTCGCATCGTGGCTTGAGTATTCGATCTGCAAGCCTTTGACGAAATATGTTTCCGGGCCATCGTCGGAGAGATAAGCTGCCAGCCGGTCGAGCCGGAATGAACTCGTGCCGGAGATGATTGCTTGCGTCGGCGAAACGTGTCCGAGAAACTGCATGGTGAGACCTAAATCGCCGGGGATATTCATGGACGGCGATTCATGCTCGTCATTAAACGAGTCAACGGATTCCTGCATGGCCGCGCGCATCTCGCTGAATCCCTGTCCGAAAATGCGAGAGTCCGTGAAATAGTTAAGAACGTTTTCTTCCCGTTCATCTACCGGAATGTTGTAGATTGAGGATCTCGAATGAAAGGTGGAAAAGGGAGCTTCTTCTTCATGCACCAACCTGTAAATACCTGACAGCCTCGAAACCGATTGCGACTCGTAGCGCAGGAGCCATTGCGTCGAGCCTCCGTCAAGACGATGAGACGGTGGAACCATCTTGCCATCGCGCCGGTGAACGACCTTGAGCGGGCAGCGTCCGCTTCGACCGGCACGCTTCAGTTCAAACTCAAGGTCGCTGCCGGGCGGTTTGACGACCAGCACGACGGTGGTTAAGGGATATTCGATGAGTGAGTTTATTTCAGAACTGGTTTCACCTGTGACCCAGTAGATGCGATGCGTCTCGCGCAGTCTCTCAAGGATGCGCGCCTCGTACTCAGGCAAACGAGCTACCGTGTGTTTGTCTTCCTCTTCAACAGAGGCAGGCTGAGAGGGGTTGAGGTCAACGATTCCTTTGGAGAGCTTGAGCTGCTCGAATATTCGCTCAACCACCTCGTCGGGTTGGAAACAGTAGCGGGCAAGCGAGAGCCTGCACTCCCGGCGCGAGAGCGTGATGAAATCGAGCAGCGCCCTACGGGTTATTCTTTTCCCGCTGATTTGATCGTGAATGCGTTTGAGCCGTTCAAGCTTGCGCCGAAACTCCAGGATGAAACCGCGCAGGGCTGTAGTCGAATAGCCTTCCAGTAAGACCGATTCATTGACTTTCAGCGATAGCCCGGCGGCAGGTTTGAGTTTAAGCTCGGTCAGGAGAACGTCGAACTCATCTGTCTTCTCCGGCGGGATTTTTAAGACCTGATGCTCCAACATCAGGATGGCAAGTCGCCTGATCTCCCAGGCGTCGCCGCTATTACCTCTTGCCACTTCGAGCAGCTTGAGCAGCAAGCTGCGGCTATAGGACGGGCATTGCAGGAAGGCATTGAAGAGGTCGTAAGCCCTGAGCGGGTCGTCGAATTCAGTTGCCAGAGTATTAAACAAGCGGTCGGGCTTAAAGGTCTGGGCGTGCCTGTCTAATTGTTTCATACCCGGTTTGTCATCTCTTCGCCTCAAGTCGAGTTGATGTCAGACAAGTTGAGGTTGAGCGAAAGACAGAAGAGCCGCACGAGAGAGGGGGTTGAAAGCGCGGCAACTCGAAAGTGAGAGCGGATTCAGACTCTCCTTTGATAGAGATGCCACACTTATAGATTGAGCTTGAAATCAGCGGGCAGCCTTACCTGGCTGCGACAGCATAGATGGTTACGGTGTGCCGACTACTTACCACCTTCTTTAGCGCCGCCACCACCGCCCGTATCCATGTCTGTAGAACCTTCGTCGCCCTTGCCTCCCTTACCGCCCTTGCCACCCTTGCCTTTTTTGGGGCTGATTGGGCTGACGCCGCCGAGCGCCAGAGCGAGCGCAATGGCCAGTTGCTGGGCGCATGATCTCTCCAGAATGATCGTGACCACATCCGGGCCGTCATCGTCACCACCACCCTTTTTCTTTCCACCCATCGCTATGTCTCCTTAGATTGAAAATTGAATTTCCGAGAATCGTTGGGCCATAAAATATTCCGCACCTCCGCGCGAATCTTGCCGGAGAAGATTGCGTTCCTTCTCCGGCGATTTACGTTCAACCGCGCTCTACTGCGGTTTAGTGTCTACGGTTGCCGGTTTAATCCTGAACCTGTCGAGGCGATCTTTTCCGGGCACTGGAGCTGGCGTGACGAGCGCGGGCTGCGTTGTTGCCGGGACGCACACGGATGGGCTGGGCGTTACTGCCACTCCATTCTTGTCCAGAACTCTGAAGATGCCCCACAACCCGTACTCAGCCTTGGCGGGAACGAAAGCGCTGTACAGATAATCGCCCGCAACTCCCGCCGGGCCACCGGCCTCGTCAATGACCAGATCGTAATGAGCCGTCGAGCCGAGATTGTCCAGAGAACCCATCCACTGCGAGAGCCTGTTATCGCCTATCTGTGTCGAACCAGCGGCGTAAGGATTTCTCTGCCAGACGTGACCATGCAGGCTGAAGACCTGCACGATGCCCGTTCCCGGAGGATGCAGCATACGGAAGCGCACATGCTCGCCCTGCCGCGCCGTATAGATCGGGGTCTGCGGGTCGGCGCCTACCAGACCGTTCGAGAGTGAGCAGTTGTTATCACCATTTGCGGCAAAGGTGTCGGGGTTCGGATTGCCGAAGCGATAATAGGTCGGCTCGGTCCTGTAATTGACCGCGCTGATCGTGGACTGTGAACCGGCGTTGCCCACTTTGAGGTCTTCCGTCATCATCACCACGAACTCACGAAACGATTTACCGCCGGGCACGGTGACGTTAGCCGACGCGCGTGAAAGAACCGTCGTCGTGTCTACGAGCGGCCCGCAACTCACCCGAATAGGATTCCCGTACGCATCCTTTCCATCACAGGTAATCATGGTGTCATCTGCCCCCTCCGGCTCAATCACCATCGCGCCGTACAGGCCGTTGATGTGCTGCAACAGTGGGTCGGAGGGAATCAGGTTGAGCGAGCCGAACTCGACGGGCGTATGCTTCAGGGTTCCGGTTTGATCTCGCTCAATCTTCCCGGCGTACCACTGGTATTGAGCAGGCGCACCACCAATTTTTGCTACCTGATTCTTGGTGTTGTAGCCGATGTTGATGCCGTTGCTGGTGGTGGCATCATAGGAGAGCAGTTGCGGGTGCAGGCCAACTTCCTTTGATGGCTTAGTCTGAAATTGACCGAAGGGAGGTTGAAACCCGTAGGACTGTTGCAACACCTGAGCGGATGAACTGATTCCATTCCGCAAGGTGACGTTGATGCAATCCCCGGCAGCGGCGCGCAAAATGAGCGGCTCACGCGGCACGCCTTCTTTGAGTTTCCCGCCCTCAAGGTCGGCGGTAAAGACATACATCAACCCCAGAGGAGTCGTGATCTTATTATCGGGGCCGCTGCCCTGCCCGCGATTGTTAAGGATGATGGCTCCTTCGGAGAGACCGTTTTGGACATCTATCGCCGTGATATCGAAATTCTTAATCTTCGACGGCGGAAGGTTCGCGGGGCAGGTCGCGTAGTCCGTCGGGCTGGTGGAGGCGACCGGGTTGTTCGGCAGCGGCTGCAAGTTCTTCGCTACGGCGTTCGGGCTGTAGGCGCGGAAGAGTCCCCACATCCCGTTGGTAATCCCGTTATCGCCGGAACTGGCAACGTACAGGTAATCTGTAAAGCTGCACGGGCCAGTCGTACCGTCGGGGCGGCAGGGGTTGATCGTCTGAGCGGAAGAGTACGGCGCTTTGAACTTCATCTCGGTGTGCTCGGACAATCCCATCCCCATACTGCTGCGGTAGCCGGAATCACCCCAATCAGCTTCCCAAAGCCAATGCATCCCGCGCAGGTTGAAGAAGTGCGCCAACTGATGAGCGCCTACCAGCGTGCGTACCTCAACGCGGTCGTTCTGGTAAGAGCGCATTAAAGGCGTCGTCGGGTCGCGGTTAGGTGCAGCCTGAGGATAGGTTGAGTTGAAGGATTCCGAGAGGTCTCCGAATTGGCCGACGCGCCAGGGCACAGGCTCATTGCGGTAGTTGACCGAGAACGTGCCGATGGTCTGGCCGCTGCTCACCAGTGCCGGAGTGCCGGGGGGATTGACACGATTGGCCGAATTCATTCTTCTGTAACCGCATTCAGGGTTGGGGCTGGGAACAGGATCAGAGTTCTGACACTTATCAGGAACCTGACCGGCAGGAAAAGGCGTAGCGTCAGGCACGTATCTACTGTAGGCCAGTTGAAAGTCCTGAAACTCCAGAGCGAACTCGCGGAAACTGTCTGCGTCCTGATTGCCCGCGAGGATGTCCGCCTTCCAACTCGTCGGACCACCATCTGGACGCACGGGTGCAACGCCCGCCCCGCCCATGATCTTTCCGGTTTCGGAATTGCGCCATCTTGCGCCCGCAGGCTCGACCAGTAAGCCTGCATAGAGTCCGGCTTGCTGGTGTGTGGATGGGCCGTAGTGATCGTGCGTGAAGACGGTTCCTAATGTCCTGTCTTTTCCGCTATCGTCCAGCACAGGGTCGGCGTACCAACGCTGCACGGTCGTTTGCGCGCCCGCCCAGCGCTGGCATCGCGCCTTATTCTCAGGCCTCAAGCAATCAACGATGCCGGAGGGTGGAGGCTTGAGTGTTAGTCCCGCATTTGGTTGTCCATTCCACGTTCCACCTGTGTTATTGATCGCGTGAACAATTTCCTGAACCTCGGATGGGCTGAATGTGCCGTCCTCGTAATTGTATCCGTTGGCCGCACCGTCGGAGGCTTGCACGTCGAACTTCACGAGGTGAATGTGCTGGCCTAGAATATCTGTCGGCGTCCGCACTTGAAAATCATCCACCACGTAGTAGTTGGGCACAAGGTTGGTATGCCAGACTTCTATCACCTCGCCGGAGTTGGCGCGGAAGAAAAGAGGCTCAGGCGCACGCTTGGGCGCGCTCGGATTAGAGGGCGGATAGACGAAGTTGCTCGTCGGAATAACATCTTCCCACAGCGTGAGGATGCGCTGCTGCGGATAATGCCAGCCCTGTTTGTTCAACGAGACATCCAGTTGGAAGACCGCCGCCTTGTAACGTCGCGGCAGTTTGCCGCCCGCCGCATTACCTTTCAGATCAATGCCGGGGTCTGCGAAAGGCGCGCCTAGTTGTGAGCCGTACTGGTTCTGTGCCTGATAACCGGCAGAGGGCTTTCGCGGTAGCCCGTTGGTTAAGAAGAAACCCGGCAGGCCGGAAGGCGTGAAGCTGGGTTGATTGCGCGTCGAGTTGAATTTCATCGCGGCCTGTTCGACGGTCGTGCCCGCTTCAGGCAGTTGAACCGCATTCAGGTATCCCAGCTTTTGATTCTGTTGATTCTTGCAAGCGTCTATGTATGTGTTGTTCTGACCTTCACTGCAATTGATATAAAAATCTTTGCTCCAATCGTACTTGGTCTGCTTCTGGTTGATGACCGTGCCGCCGATCACGAGGTGGCGCGGCAATCCGCCATCGAGAGACTGGAGCTTGCCGTTGGCGTCCGTCTCCTGGGCAAAGTCCATAGGCGGGTGCGGCGCACGTGTTCCGGCAACGGCTGGAATGAAGAAAGGATAGCCGGGATACATTCCGTTGTTCAGGTCATCCTTGTTCACTACCGCCGCATAACCGATGGGCATAGCGCCTCCCGTCAGCGGCGGGCAATCGGAGCCGATCATCTTGGAGGGGTCGTAAGTGGAATCCACCTGACAGATTTTTACTCTGGCCGGAACGGGAGCCATTGGCAATGTCGGCAGGGGAACAAGCGCCGGAATCGGCACGCCGCTCGCAATCTCCCCGTCGGGCAGGGCGCGATTCCAACCCGTCTGGCTGACCTTGCCGTTTTCCAGAATCGTCCCCGCCTCGAAGACATCATGGACGCGCCATCCGCCCCACATGCCAGCCGCGAAGTGCGGGTAGAAATGGCAGTGGAAGAGAGAATCTCCAACCGTCTTGTTCAGATTGCCGCTGCCGTCATAGACCATCTCAAGGCTATAGCTCGCGCCCGGACTGATAATCTGGCTGTCCAGATAAGTGGACTTGTCGCTATTGGGCGATTGCAGCCATTGCTCTGCGTGCTGGTGATGCACATGCGTCACGCCGTTGCCGCCATGCAGGATTCTGAACTTAACGTGATCGTTCAAATAGCTGTGATAGATATTGGACGGGTCGTCGGGGTAGTAAACCATCGTTGCCTTTGGTCCCTTTGGCGGGTCCATCGGCGCGGGAGTGGATTTGCAAGTGCCATTCGCAATAGATTGCGGATTGCAGGGTTGAGGCGGTGGGGGCAGCGTTGCGTTGGCTGGCACGTCAACAATCATCGCCGGGTCGCCGACCGTCCATGAACTCAGGAAGAACTCTTCATATTTGCAATCAACGCAATTTGCCATCGGGCCGACGCCGATGCGGTTGGCATAAATTTCCGCTCCGATTCCGCCTGTGCCGTAATTGATGGCGAAAGCATCCATCCCGGCCTGTGAAGTCGCTGCCAGCGGGCTGTCGGTTTCAAAGACAGAGAAAGCCTGAGCGGCGTTGCTGACTTCGTGATACACCACCGTGACTTCGCGGTAAGGCTGTTTCCTGTCCGGCAAAGTAGGATTGGCGCAAAAAAGCGGATCCACTTTGACCGTGTTACCCGGAACATTGGCCAGACTGCACGGCGGCTCAGGCTTATCTACGCCCGTCGTGCCGGGAAATCTCCCGTGATACGGGCCGGTAATCAGAGCCGTCAGGTCGCTCGAAACCAGATTGTTGTCGGCATCGAGCATCTTCAGAATGGGAGTCTTTGAAGGAATCTTTGTGCCGTCTACACGCGTCGAGCCGTCAGGATAGACGGCGTCGTAATTGATGATCGGATGATTGTCCATTGAATACAGGTAACCATCCGCCATCTTCTTCACCGTCGCGGTCGTCACCACCACGCCTGCTTCGATAGTCAATTTGCATTGAGCCGGAACAATCTCCGTCGAAGGGCAGTCGAGCTTTGCGCCGTCGGGCAAACGCCTGGCGTTGAAAGTAGCGAGTTTCAGATCGTTGGCCGTCACCTGGCTGCGATACCATTCGGCTCCTTCGGGTTGAACATTAACCGCGCCGATTAGACCTGCCGCGATTTGCCCGATCATCAGGTAGTCAATCGCCTGACCTGTGGTGTTGGCGTCTCCCAAACTGTAGAGCAGGAAAGAGCCTTCCTGCTGAGCATAGAGTTTATAAGTTTTGCTCTCTCCGGCTGTGACGGGAGTTGGCGGCGTCTGACCCGGAGTATTGACGCAGGGAGTCAGGTTGCCGGGAGTTCCGCATTGCGGGCTGTTGGCGAGGCTGGTAGCGTTCTTTCCCACGAAAGAGCCGTCGCTGGCTATCGAATCAACCAGATTCATGCCCTGCACATGCACGGACATTTGAGGCGTGCCGAGAATGGGGAAGGCGCTATTCCTGCCTCCCTGCGTGGGCAGCGCCGGATACTGGTAGATGGCGTTCTTCAGGGTGATTTGCAAACAGTCGCCCACATTTGCGCGCAATACAATCGGGCGCGCTCGCTTATAACCTTTGAGCTGAAGCTGCTTCATGTCCACATCATTTTCCAGCGCAAAAATCTGTGCGTTGGGCATGGCGGCTCCAAGCCGATTCAACATGTAAGGCTGGGAGAAAGCCACCACGCTGGCATTGATATTTCGTTTGCATTGAAATGGACCTGCCTGCGTGGCGTGGCTGGCGCCTGCTGCCGGAGAAGTTGCTGCCGGAGAAGACCCTGCCGGGGAAACTTCTGGCGTTGAAACTGCGGTCGTCACCGGGCTGGCTTCAGCGCTCTGGCTGGCGGCTGGCACGCTTGTCGAATTAGAGGCCGCCGCCGGGGGATTTGGCGTGGCCGCTGTGGCTACAGTGGGCGTTGCTTCCGAAAGTGCGGGCGTGGTTTGAGCGCTTGAGGGGTCTGCGGTCAACAATAAGATAAGCGCTAAGACGGTGCTGCTTGTGAGGTTAGCGAGGGTTCTTCGGTGGCTTAGCATTTTTCCTTCTCCTCATAAGTAGGCAGGTACAACAATCGCTACAGGTTTATCAAAAGACTATCGTCCCCTGTGCGTCCCCATTTGTCCGGTGATACTTAACTGTGCGCCATGCTGTTTGCGAGCGGGTGTGTGGAAAGCCTCTGTTTCAAAGCAAAGAAAATGTCTGAACTATAAGGCGGGCTAAGCATATGACTGAGCAGTAGAGATGTCAACGAAAAATGTTTTCGTGCGAGCAGTGCGCTCAAGTCTCCGCACAATCCGACATCTCTCTTGAGCAGCCTCTATGATTAGTAAGCGCCGCGCCCTTGCTGCAATGCGCGAAACGCCGAAAGACAAGAGGCGCTGCCCCTGCAAAGCATGATTCGACAGAATGATTTGCTTTAGTGATTATCCTGTTCAGCCCATGCGTACTTTGAGCCGGTCCAGTAGATAAATCCGTTTTGTCCGGTGAGTCTTTCTCGTATCACATCGCCACGTAGCGAAGGCAGGTTTCCTTTGTGTACCGCCGTGCGCATTATCTCCCTGGCCTGCCGAGCCTCCATCTCGTCGCCGACGGCGTTCCTGAGCAGGTAGGTCTGCGCCGAGAGAGGATTGCGCCAGCCTTCCTTTTGATAGCCGTGAATCACCGCGAGCAGCACGTCGCCCTGCTGCACAGTAACCGGCGACTGCTTCGGCAGCACCTTCACATCGCCGCGTACTTCCGGCAGCAAAACTTTCTGCGGGTCCCCGATAAGCCAACTTGCAAGGTCGCTGTTAATCTGCGGCAGCTTTCCTTTGGCTGGTGTGACTACTACCGCGATGTCCGGCGAATCATCGCCGTTGAAATCGCCGATGATGAAGGGCGTGCGGTGGCTCGTTTCGAGTATCACGGTGTCGTGATAGACGCGTTTGAGAGCGCCCTGAACATCGGCGAGCGGCGTCGAAGGCGTAGTGCTCGGGCTTGCTTCGGGTACAGTTTGCGCCGGTACGGCAGTGGCCGTCGGTGGTTGTTGAGGCGTGGACGTTGTTTGCTGTGCAGCCTTCGTGCAAGCCGTGAGTGCGACCGAGGCGGCGACCGAGAGGAGACAGAGACTCAGGATAGTTGTGCTCCGGCAAGAAAGAATTAAGCTCTTCGACACTTCCTCACACTCCCTCGCCATGCGCTCTTTGTGCAAGAGCGCGCGAAAGTCAGTTTCATAGCCATCGCCTGCACCGACACGCAGTCGGCGAGCGGTTTGAGAGGTCGTTCAGGAAAATCTTGAACGACCTCTCAAACTCAAAGTGCCCTCGCGCTCTTAAGAACGTGATGCGCCTAGAGCGATTCGAGGTACATGATTAAGCGACGCTTATTCTGTTCAGTGAGACCAATAAAGCCGCTGATGGCTGGCGTGGCCTCGCCTGCGTGACGCAAAATCGCCTCACGGAAGGTCAGAGACTCGCCGTCGTGCATGAGCCGGTCGCGCGTGCGAACGCCCCACAGCGGCGGCGTCCGTACTTTGTTGCGGGTTTTCTGTCCGCCGTTCTGGACGATGCCGTCGCCCGTCCCAATGTCGTGCAGCAGGAAATCACTGAAAGGCATGATGATCTTGTTGCCAAGCGCATTGGGCAGAAGGAAAGTCCCCGCGTTGATGTAAGTACAGGGCGGAGCCGTCTGGATTTTCGGGACGTGGCAGACGCTACAGCTAAAGGCAGCGCCCGGCATCTTGGAGAAGAGCTTCTTGCCGATAGCGATGTCATAGCTGAAAGCGGCCTGAATGTCCGGGTCTTGCGGCGGAGCCTTTGTCGAACGCATGAACTCGGTGAAAGCCTTGATGTCCTCTTCCGGGTCTTCACCGCAGTCTTTCGCCGGGTCGCTATCGCACGGGACGAAAGTAGAGTCGGGTAATATGTCGAAAGGTGCCACCGAGCGACCAAGCGACGTGTTCTCCTTGAGAGTAAATCTGTTCGTGATGCCCATCTCGTTGAGGTAAGCATCGCTGGAGAAGGAGAGCAGGCTGGCGTGCTGATTCTTCCAGCCGAAACGTCCGACGCGTTTGGGACAGGTCGAAGGAATGTTGGGATTACAGCCGGGCGCTTCAAGCACCGGCACCTTGATGACCTGACCATGCACTACTCCGCCGGTGGTCGCGGACTGATTGAGAGCGATGTTTTTGAGCGTCTGGTTGGAGATGGCCTCGATGAAACCGTCGCCCAGCGTGTTCAGGGAGGTGCGGAAGGTGCGTACCTTCTCTTGTGCCAGTAGCGGCGGGCCGCCGATGATGCTCGCCGTGTAGAGAGGCGGCACGCGTTCCTGCACTTTAGCTCCGAAGAACGGAGGCGAGTTGGTGTTCTTGGTCGGAATGCCCCGGTCGTTGATGAGCGAGCCGCCGGGAGCGTCAACGAAGATGGTGGAGCAGTTATAGCACGGATTGGGACCGCAATTCCCGTGAGAGTCGCAGTACAGATTGTGCCCGGCTCTCAGTTCGTTAATCTGGCTGATCGCACCCGTCACCGGGTTCTGATGACACTCGCGGCAGGACTGCGCGTTGTAGACTGGGCCGAGACCATCCTCGATTTCGTCAACAATGGAAAAGATAAACTTGTCCGCCTCGAAACTGCCCGGCGTTGGCTCGACATTCGGCGGCACGGGCGTACCCTGCGGAACTACGCCGTTGGTGTGGTTATCGAAATCCGCCGGAGCATTCGTGACCGGAGGAGGATGCGGGCATCTGATTATAGCTTCCGACCCTTTACCGGCCTCCTCGCTGCTGACACTTGCGGCAGCCGGGTCTACGTCCGGGTCGTAAGAGAAGGTGTCGGTCGTCCCTTCGGCGACGCCCTCGTTATCGACAGTGGCGTTGGCGGCGGTCTCGTCGTCGCTGGAAACCTTGTTGGCCTGATCGGTCGAGGCCGCCAACTTGGCAGAGTCGTCAGCCGAGAGTGTGGGTTCGTCAGCGTCGGTGACATCTGGCGATTGGCTATGCACAATGCGGTTGAAGACGGGCGGCAGCACAAGAACTGCCAGAAACAGCAACATAATGGAAATCTTCAGTCGTCTCATTGCCTTGTTCCCTTCTGAGATTGGAGACAGCTTTCAAGAACCTGCTCCAAGAAAGCCCAAGCCGTGCGAGGTTGAGTAAGCGTCTGCGAGGTTAATTAGTTTCTGGGCAATTGCGTTTGCGTGTTGGTGAGAAATGCTTCAAGTCCCGAACGGGCATTCGTGCCAGATACAACAGGTCTAGTGCCGCCGATGAAAAGAAGCTTTCTCGAAAATGAGGTAACAACTCCACGCCGGAGTCTGGAACAAGCAAGGATCAACTTGGGGGTTGAAGGGGATAAACAAAGAAGGGAACGAGCAACTCAAACCGGCAGTTGTTCGCGGCTCTAGTCTCGCAGGAGACGAAGCCGTGAACTCCGTTTTGAAAAAACCGGAGAGACGGGGAACGAGGGTCTCAACTATGCCTTGGTTTGTAAATAGCGTTGGCGAAACAAGTGAAGGAGTCGAGGTTCGTCAACGTAGACTTAGAACGACCGTAATGTACATCCGCTCTGTGAGGCTGTCAAGAAAATTCTTATGGAAAATTGTCTTCGCGGGTTCAGCTTAAATTTCGCTTCCGGTTCGCCGTCTCAACCGGGATTCCGGCAAGGATCGAAGGCGAAGAGAAACCGTAAGTGCGCGTCCAAAATAGCCAGCTCAATTGATATTGATCCATTCGCTCGTCGGGACAAACTGCTTCTTTTCCAGATCGATTGCGACCACATATGCGCCGGTTGCGCCGATGCGCCGGTTCTGTCCGTAAGTGATTGCGGGCGTCAGGCCCGTCTCAAAGCGATTGAGACTCTCAAGGGCTGCGATCAACTTTTCCCGGCTCACGTCCTTCCCGGCGCGTTTCAAGCCCTCGACCAATATCTTGGCCGCGCTGTATGCGGAAAGTTGTGCGACCAGATGTTGTGAAGGCAGTCGGTACTTTTCAGCCAGCGCGCGAAATTCCTTGACCCCTTCCGCCGTTTGATCGGCAGGTGAGGTGGGAAAAGAGACAAATATTTTATTGTTGAAGCCCGACGGTGCGTCGAACACTTCTCTCCCGGCACTGGACGACAGCAAGTACAGAGAAGGAAACCATTGAAGTTTCTCAGCCTCTTTCATAAATGCTCTTGCAGCCGCGCCTGTGCCTAAGAAAAGAATCGTGTCCTGCCCTTTCTGTCGAATTTTCGGGACGATTCCGGCAACGTCCGGCGGCGCGGCTGCATACAGGTAAGTCTCCACCGCGCTCCTTCCATCTTTTTTCGCCTGATCTTTGACAGCTTCAATCAGACTCACGTTCTTTTCATCCTGAGGAGAGACAATAGCGATGTCAGAAGTTTTCCCCTGCTGTTTTCTGGCAGCGAAGTCAACCAGCGCGCGTGCCTGCCCCTCAAGCCCTGAGAAAAGATAGAAGACCTGCCGGTTCAGCGGAAAGCCAGTTTGCGGGTAGAGTGTGAATGGGCCAATGAGCGGCACTTCTCTTTGTTCCATCAGGGCGACGAGTTCTTTGTCAGCGCCAGCAGTGAAAGCGCCCGTCATGGCGAAGACCTGTTCATCTTGCAGAAAGCGCTCGACACGCCCGCGCGTATTCTGAGGCGTGTCGGCAGTTTCGACCGCCTTAACTTCAAAACGTCGATTGTAAATACCCCCCTGGCTGTTGACTTCATCGAAGAAGGCTGTGGTCACGGCCTTGATGGCTTGGCCCATTTCAGAGAGAGGGCCGTTTGCTGGCACGACTGTTCCGATGACAATCTTGCTTTCGCTGATGCCGGGGTCACGATCTTTGCCTAGACGTTTCAGATAGGCGATGAGGTCTGCCAGGTCTGTGCCCGACATCTGATAGCGAGGCATCACGTTGGTTAACTTGTTGCCTCCCGGATCGACGCCGCGTGTGATCGCCAGCTCAAGCCCGCGCTCTGTATAAGGTGGGTGTTTACGCCCCGTTGGGTGTGTGACGCCGTAAGGTTTGGTCAATGCCTCCCAAGTCAGATTTGAAGGAATGATCCCGCCTTCGGGTTTGCCCTGCCCGTCAAGTCCATGACAATTCGCGCACGACATCGTGCTGGCCGGAACTTCGAGCGAAGCGTCGCCCAGATAAGCCAGAATCTCCTTGCCCGACGCGCTCGTGCCCTGCACATAAATCTGCTTGCCCCGTTTCTCTTGCGGCGAGAGTTGTTCCTGAACAGTCGCCCCGGCAAAGACACCCGTGCAGAGAAAAAGAGGAATGAGGAGAAAGACAAACAGGGCCAGGCATTTCAGAGATGCTTGTTTGGGCATAAATATAGGTGACTCACCTGTCAGTCAATTATTTGTCAGAGTGCCCGTGACAATTTACAACGCGAGTGAAGCATGATGAAAAGAATACTATCGAGGCGTCGGGTTGAATAAGTAGTTAAGTCGTACATTGCCATACACACCTTTGCAAAGTTTGAGCGTCAATCGTGTCCTGATTTGCGGTGCTACCTTTGCAGATGGACCGGATATAACAGCCCGTTGACATTTTTTTATACCAGATATATGGTCTAACAATCTCTCAATGTTACTTCCTATCTGGAGGGAGCCTTACAAATCAGCCGAACTTCACAGACTGCCCGCAAACTATTTTAGCCCTCATGTTGAGAGATAACACGAGTTCTAATCTTTCATTCAGCCGATATTACGGTCGTCTTATACCACGCTAGAAGCGAGAGGCAAATTTGCATGTGTCCGAAAAAAATATTCATTGGAAGTTCTACCGAAACACAAGATGCACTAGCCGTTCCAATAGCAGAAAAGTTAAGCGATAAAGACTTTCAAGTCGAAAGATGGTGGGAAGTTTTCCAGGCTGGGGATATAACTTTCGATAAGTTAATGCGCGTAGCCAAAAAGGTAGATGGTGCGGTCTTCATATGCAAAGGTACAGACCGGCTGTGGATGAGAAACACAGAGCTTAATGCGGCACGAGACAACGTGATACTCGAACTCGGCATGTTTGTCATGCAACTCGGGCCAAGTCGGTGCGTAGTGGTGAAGGATAACGCGACCCACTTACCCACAGATTTGAATGGACTGACATATATTTCGCTAAAAAATGACATTCAAACAGTCGCCGAAAAAGTGGCTAAACATTTCACGGAACTATTTGATGGTCAGGCTGAAGTCTCCGACCAGCAAGAGCAACAAGCCTTCATAATTGAAACGGATCCGTATATCGTAAACATTATTTCTGGCGAGAAATTACCATACAACTGGCATACAAGAGCTTTATTCTTTGGAACCGAAGGCGCTCGCAAATGGCTGGCGATAGCAAGGCAGCCTGATTATTTAACTGCTAAACAAAAAGCTGAGATGCGGCGCCAGCTTGCAAGTGTGGTAGATAAGATTAAAAGTCAGGATGGGAGGTCAATCCTGACCTTCGTCTCACTGGGGCCTGGCTCAGCAGAAGCTGACCGAGAACTGGTAATTCATCTTAGCCGTAGGCGAAAATCAATTCAGTATATTCCCGTAGATATCAGCGAGGGGCTGCTCAATTACGCCGCTCATGCTCTACATAGCTGCGCCAAAGTTCCCTTTAGCATTTTGAGTGATTTTGAGGAAAGAGCGGATTTTATAAAGGAACGACTCATGGGGCGAATTAACACCCCGGCGCTTTTTTCGCTGCTCGGAAACACGTTGGGGAATCTTGATCTATATGAAAGAACTTTCCTAAGGCAAATTCAGAATGAACTCATGGAAAGTGGCGATTATCTTCTTCTGGAGGTTGCCATAATTACTCCTGAATGGGAGCTTAATAAGGATATTAGGTATAACTTGTCTCGCCATACTAAAGAGATGCAAAACTTTTATGCTCAAGGCTTGGCACGACAAATTGGTGAAGGATCCCAGAGTATCGTTAATGCTTACCCTCAAAGAATAATGGTTCGGGAGGGTCAGAGTGATGTAGAAGAAGCGACTTCCGTAGAATATATTGACTCAAAAACAAGAACAATTATTGCAAGTTTGCGGCGATACGATTGGAGCAGCTTCCTCTCTTGGTTGAGGCAAGGTGAGTTTGACTTCGATTTTGTTGATGAATCAAGCTTCACGTTCCCCGAGGGTGAAATAGGAATTGGCGCGGTGTTACTCAGGAAAAATTGAATTACTTGTATGCCTTTTATGCGTCTGGCTCCACGGGGTTAACCATATTTATGCCCTTGTTTGCTCATGGCGCTGTGCGAAGAAAAATCACTTGTCGCCTGGTGGCTGATCGTTGACGACGCTTTCGACGACTTTGAATATCTCATCGCTGCGGGCTAGTCCGAAAGCTTTCTTCCACAATCCGGTACGTTCATTGCCGATGATAAAAATGTTGAGATGACTCTCCTTGTTCTCCACAAACTGGCCTAGTTTGTGAAGAGCTAAATCAACGTTTTTCTTGTCGCCGGTCAGAAAATACCAGCCCGGTTTTGCGTGAAGTTTCTTCGCATACTCTTTGAGACTGGCTGGTGTATCAACCGCTGGATCAACACTGATTGAGATGATGCTGACATCTTTACCCAGACGCTCGCCTAAGGCTTCCTGCACCTTTTCCAGATTACGATTCATCGGCAGGCAACTACCCTGACAGGTTGCGAAGAAGGCGTTGATGATGACCACTTTCCCCTTCAGCAAATCGCTATAGAGACGCATCTTCTCGTTGTCCTGATTCAACAGCACGACATCCGTAAAATACTTTTGCGCCTGTGATTGTCCGCCGGTTGCCTCAACGGATTGGCCGGATGCTGGTGGCGCGGCTGGCTGAGTTGTCCCCGTCTGGGCGATTGCCTCAAAGCGGGCGCAGCAGATGCAGACGATCAGGACGCCGATTAACGAAAACAGTTTGTTGGTCATGGTCTTGCTCCGGCAAAGATTCTGAGATGATGACGGTGTTGCTTGTTTATTGGTCCCGCTTCGTCGCTTGAATCGTCAGCCTGGGTAACTGGTTGAAGTCAATTCCCAGCGAACGACTGTTGAAGTAGATATAGTACACACCAGCCTGCGGCGGAACAAAGTTTATTTCATAAAGACCATTGCCCAGCGGCTTGGCCACGTCGCGCTGCTGCCAGATACCGGGCGCGAGGAAAGTCAGCACACCGATGTCTTTCAACTCTGAACGAGGCTGATGGGTCTGTGCGTCCATCACCTTGAAGCGCAGTTGATATTTTTCGCCGGTGTAAGCCGTCTGTTCCCGTATCTGTGGCTCGATCTTGATGGCGACTGTGCGCTGCGAGCGATAAGCAGGATTGGCGCTCAACGTGAAGTTGAAGCAATGCGCGATGCGTGGTGAGTCCAGAAGAAACGGAACGTCATAATTGCCCTTGCTTCCCAGTTTCACGGTCGTCGTGTAAGTCCCCGGACTTGTTTCCCGCAAACTGCGACTCCACGTCAGCACGGCTCTGGGGTCGCGGCGGTAATTCTGAAAGTTTCCCATCGGCGCGGCCATGCCTTCCATGTAGTAATAGATCATCTTGTCTGCCGGGTTCGCCACCAGCACTGCCCCGCCATCCGGCGTGACAATCATCGCGTCCGCCATTGAAGTGTAGGGCGATGACTGCGGGGCTTTCTGCCCGGCGGGGAAGCGGTTGACCGTCGCTTCTATCTCTTGCTTGCCGATGCTCGACAAATTAATCAACGAGACGAACTCATTACCGCGCGCGCGCACGTAAGCCACATCATTGGTGAAGACGATCTGGTCCGGGTCTGGCCCGACGGGGACGTTGTGAAGCAGGCGATTAGTGGAGCTATCGAAAATGTGGACGACGTTCGACTGGCGATTAAGCACGAAGCCATAGCGGCCACCGGGCAGGAAACGAATGGTCGAGAGGCCGGGCTTTGTCTTGATGCGGGCCAATACTTCGTGGCGCGGGCCGCCGACGGCGACAATCGTCCCATCACTCTCACCCGTGACATAGACCGCTTTACTCAAAGAAGAATAGGCCAGCGCGGAAGGCTGCGCGCCGATTTCTACTTCTTTGATAAGAGTCAGCCGGGGCACATCAATGACAGAGAGCACACCCTTTTGCCTGTTCGTCACAAAGGCGTAGCGATCATCATCCGTCAAAGCGATATCGTGATGACCCGGCCCGGTCTTAAAGCGGGCGACCTGTTTCCCCTTGGCCCAGTCAATGACCGTCACTCCGCCGTCTTCCGTCTCGTTCGAGACCCACAAGTATTTCTCGTCATGCTGTAACGCGATGCGAGTAGGTTTTGCCCCGGCGTCAAGATTACTGACCACCTTCCAACCAGCGGTCTCCACGACGGCGATTTGTCCGGCCAGCGGCATCGTCACGAAAAGCCTCTGCTTATCCTTGCTCATCACCCAGTCTTCGCCGGGACTGCTTAAGGGAATCAGCGTGTAGAGCTTACTGCCGCCAAAGCTTGAGATGGGATCAATGATCGAAATGTTCGGCTCTTGATTCAGCGCCAGAATCAAATAAGCGTTGAGGTCTATGTCCGGGCGCTCCGTCAAACTCGCTTGCAGAAACGATTGGATTCTCTCGCGGCATTGCCGTGCATCAGGGGCGGTCGGCTCTTCCCTGAAATCAATCCAGGCCGCAGGGCGCAGGTTCGTCACAGGTTGACCCGTATTGCTGTCTGTCATTTTGAAGCGGACAGATGCTTCCGTTCCTTCCGGCAACACAGTCGCTCCACCTTTTCCCGGTTTGAGAGGAGCGACACTAAACTCGACGGCCATGCCTTCACTGACGATTTTCTGCGGCAGTTGAGCTTGCGAAGGGCTTTGATCTTTCACCTGAGCCTGAGAGAAAGAGGGAATGCATATCAATACTAACATCACGGTTAGTATCAACTGAAGAGGCTTAATTGTGGAGGGGGCAGGTATCTTGTGGTTGACGCGCATAAATGTTAAGGGGCATGACTGAATAACGACCCGCTAGAGGCCGTATCTTCAACATATCGTCTTTTCAGGTTGGGATAAATACTGCTCTAAAAAACCGGCATTGAGATGCGCCGCCTCAAAAAACTCTGTTCCGCTTCATTGATGACCGGGGCATTAGCAGACCTTAAAGGTTCCGGCACATCTCTGCGCCCCAGGGCGTTCCGATGGCGCGTTTGATTGACGGCATCATCTCGGCGAAATTCCAATCCTTGCGCTGCCAAATCGTCCCGTCAGCATATTCGACGCGATTGATTACCACCTTCTCGACAAAAAGGTTTCCGGATTGTTTGCTGAGGCTTGCCACGCTGATTACGTCGCTCGGGCCGGACAAGCTGAAGGCCAGCAATTCCTTTTCTTTGTCGGGCTTGATGTTGACGCCGCAAAGAAACTGTCGGCGCACAGCGTTCGCCGGATTCGCCGTCTCTTTGAATTGATATTCCCAGAACATCACTTCAATGACTTTTGTGCTGGTGTTTCGGACTTTGACCTGGTACATGAAGCCGTCTACGGCTTTGGGCTTGGGCATACGCGATTCCTGCACGCTCTTTTCCATCGCCGCCCGACGCCCGTCCATGCTATCGACGTTCGGGTCTGCCACCCCTGCTGGCCCGTTAGCCCTCCGGTTTCGCTCGAAGTTTTTATTGGCCGGTATCATCGCATCAGCCGGGGCGGTGGTTGCGGTTGGCGGTAACGCAATCGTCTGTCGGCTCTTCGACCACTTGGAACTGAGCACCACCACCACCGCTCCCTCATCAGCGACCGCGCCGGTGTGACCCGGCGGAACTAACATCAGGAGAAACGATAAGAGTAAAAGTGTTCTCATGATTTGCCTCCCATGCCGAAATGCAGTCTTGACTAAAGACGTAGTGCTGGAAAGAAACGGTGCGGGATTAGCTTCACAAGAGTTCTTGAAATCCCGGATCGTCTCGGAGATTATCCATTCTCGGATCAAGTTTCAGCATCATATCCAGCGCATCCTTTTTATCTTTCACTTTTTTAAGCCAGCCGATCGTCCGCTGCTTCTCACCCAGCCCCTGATAAATCACCGCTATCGCGTATGGAACCGGGTCTTCTTTGGCGAGTAATTCATCAAGGATTCTGTGGGCCGCGCTCTTTTGTCCCGCAAGTGCGAGGGTATGTCCAAGCGAGGCTAAGACGTTCTGACTGTTGCCGGAGGTCTCCCTGGCCTTACGCAACTCGAAGATCGCCTCTTCATACATGCCTTTTTGTTCAAAGGCCAGTCCGAGCGTGTAATGAGCGGGGCCAAAGTCTGGAGCGAACTCCAGTGTTTTTTGTAACTGTCTGATTGCTTCATCGTAGCGGCGCGCGAGATAGAGCCGCTCGCCCAGAGTCGTGTTAATGACGGGCGAGAGTGGATCAAGCTCCTGTGCTCGCTTGATCTCGGTCATGGCCTCCTGCTCCTGCCCACGCATCGCCAGATACTCGGAATACCAATGATGGGCGGTCGCGTAATTGGGGTCCAGCTCAATGGCGCGCTTGAATTCTACTTCGGCCCCTGACTCGTCGTGGTCATAGTAAGTTTTGATGAAGGCCAGCGAGGCATGTGCCTCGGCCAATGTGTCGTCAATCTTGAGCGCCTTGATTGCCGCCGCCCGACCTTTTTGAAATGCTTCGTCCTGAGCATACGGCTTAATCCTGTAGTGCGCGATCAGGGTGTAAGCATCGGCCAGCCCCGCATGAGCCTGCCCGTAAGCGGGGTCTAAAGTAATCGCCTGCTGGAAGCGTTCGAGACTCTTCTTCAGCCCCTCGTCGTTCCGCTTATTCCAAAAATATCGCCCCCGCAGATACTCCTGATAGGCTTCGACGTTCTCCGTCTCTCGTTTACTCAACTGCCGCTGTTCATCTACGTTCAGCTTGACCAGCATCGTTCGAGCAACCTGTTCCGAAATTAAGTCCTGCACTGTGAAGATGTCTGTCAGCTTCTCGTCAAAACTCTGTGCCCAGAGAGGGTTTCGATCCTGCACGTTGACGAGTTGCACAGTGACGCGCACTCGATCTCCGGCCTTCTGCACTGTTCCTTCCAGTACGGAATCCACGCCCAGTTCGCGGCCAATCGCGTGTGCGTCCTGATTCTGACCGGCGTACTTAATCACCGTGCTGGTCGGGCGGACAGAGATTTGACGGATATTACTCAGTTTGGCAATCAGCGTGTCGGACATCCCTGTCCCCAGATAATCGTTTGCCGGGTCGCTGTTGAGCGATTTAAATGGAAGCACGGCAATTGATTTTTTGATTCCGTTATCGCTTTGCGGCGGCGTCCGCTGTGAAGAAAACCAGAAGACGAGGCCAATAGTTAAGACAGCGAGAGCTATCGAGATGGAGAAAATGGCTGGCCCGGATGTCCGCTTGCGGCGGGCGGCGGGCGAAGAATCGGTCAGGTATTTAATCTTCTCTTCCGGCGCGGGCCTCGCTCTTTCGTGTTCGTCCTCCACCGCGACGGTGATGCGCGATCTGGTGTGCTGCTCGACGATCAAGTCCTGTTCTTCGAGACCTGCTTCGTTAACTTCGGCGATGAAGCTATAGCCGCGTCCCGGCACGGTTAACACGTAGCGATGTTCGCTCGCTCGCTCGCCCAGGGCTTTTCTGAGCATAGAGATTTGTTGGGTGAGATTGTTCTCCTCAACAATGGTGTCGGGCCAAAGCGTCTTCATCAACTCGTCTTTGCAGACGACCTCGCCCCGTCGCTCAACCAGTACCAGCAGCGTGTCGAAGCTCTTCGAGGTGAGCGAGACAATCTCGCCCTCGCGCAGCACGATGCGTCTTCCCACGTCAATGCGAAAAGGGCCGAACTCATAAATGGATTCTAATTGGTGACTCATAGCAGTAATGGATTTCGCTCGAAAGTCCTGCCCCCTTCTTTGAGATGTGAGAACAAACCACCAAGAGTAAAGCTGCCTTCAAATGTTTATCAGCGTAGGATGAATAGAGTTAAGATTTGTTAACAGCCTTTGACGGTTTCCGCCTTAAATCTTACTCCGCTCTTCACCCAGAGGCTAGGAAAACTGGCCACTCTTCTAAAGGAGAACATACGCTCATTAGCGTCAGAAAGATTAAAAAATCATGATAGCCGAGGATCAATCAGCGCTTTGATGGCTTGACCGGAGGCCACATCGGTCAGTGCGGCATTTGCTTCGTTGAGACTGTAACGCTCCAGTTTGAGATGTGACCAGGGTTGGGAGCGTTGCGGGTCTGTCATCAATTGCACGCCCAGATAAAAATGGGAAAAGTCAGAACCCCAACAACCTCTAATATCCAGATGCTTCTTATTCAAATCAAGGTGGGGGTTGAATGCGACCTCGCCATGATCCGTGTATTGCCCGACGATGCAGACCCGTCCGGCATCTCGCGTGAAGCGCATCGCCTGAACAACGGCAACGGGCGCGCCCGTCGCTTCGATGGTGACATCTGCGCCGCGCCCGTTCGTCTGTTCAAGCACCCATTGCTCTCGCTCTGCTTCGGTGTGCATCTCTATGTTTAGAGTGGCGGAAGCTCCCACCTTCGATGCTACTTCCAGTCTGTGGGCGGGTGCGCCGATGCAAAGAACGCGAAACGCTCCGCGCAATCCAGCCAGGATAATGGTTGAGAGTGCGACCGGGCCGCTGCCGAGAACCAGCACCGTGTCGCCGATAGAAATCCCTGCGCGGCTCACGGCGTGCAACGCCGTCGGCAGAGAGCACCCGCCAGCCATGAACTTCTCTGCTTCGACATCGTCCAGACGAAGACAGCGCGTCTCCGGTTTGAGATATATCTTTTGCGCCCACCCGCCGCTTAGCCCGTCTTGCAAACCATAGGTGATGCCGTACACCTTCCGATGCGGGCAGCGCGTCGTCGCTCTTGCGACCAGACAGTGCCAGCAGGCATTGCAGGTCTGGTGAACGTCAAGGAAAGTCACTCGGTCGCCTTCGACAAATAATCTTCCCTCGATGTCCGTAAGCTGCCCGCGAATTTTACTCAAGCGTCCGACAGAAACATGGCCGGGGATGAGAGGATAGGGAACGCCCGCGAGCCGTCCCTGATGCAGGTGTACATCCGTCCCGCAGACTTCGCTTAAATCTATCTCCATCAAAGCTGAGTTCGGCTCTAACTCAGGCTCTGGAAACTCGCGCACTTCTACCTTTGCATGAGGCGTCGGGATCAGCGCTGCAAGGATTTTGCTCATAGGGCGTCATTTTATAATGTTTCAGAAGATTTTAGCTCGCCTTTAAGGACTTTAGATGCGACCGCGTTGCATCATCAATCTCTAAATTAAGAGAAAAGCCTTCGGAGGTGGCCGTCGAGATGGCTCTTGAAACCGTTGAACATAACCGCCCGGTTATTGATGACGCGCATGTGCCGGTGGCCGAAAGCCATAAGGTGCATAAACCGTTCGTGCCTGCTTCTAAATGGCTGCCGGAGTTTACGCCGCGCGCTGTTCTCGTCGGCTCCGGTCTTGGAATCATCTTTGGCGCAGCGAGTCTCTACATCTCTTTGAAAACCGGGTTGACCGTCTCGGCCTCGATTCCCATCGCCGTGATGTCCATCTCGATTTTCCGGGCGCTGGGGCGGACTTCAATTCTCGAAAACAATATTTCACAGACGACCGGCTCAGCCGGTGAATCGGTCGCCGCCGGAATATCGTTTACGATTCCCGGCCTCCTTGTCCTCGGCTACGACTTGGAAATCTGGCCGACCACGATCATCGCGCTGCTCGGCGGCTGGCTCGGTGTGCTGTTGATGATTCCTCTCAGGCGCGCTCTGATTGTTAAAGAACATGGGAAGCTGCTTTATCCCGAAGGCACGGCTTGCGCGGAAGTTTTGGTCGTCGGTGAGAAGGGAGGTTCGGACGCCCGGACGGTCTTTGCCGGTTTGGGCCTTGCTTTTGTTTATCGCTTCCTGATGAGCGGAGCGAGATTGTGGAATGAAGCTCCGGGATATGTGATTAGAGGTTATCAAGGCGCGACCGTCTCTGCCAGCATCACACCAGAGCTGCTTGGCGTCGGCTACATCATCGGCCCGCGCATCGCCTCTATGATGCTCGGCGGGGGCTTTCTCTCGGCGCTGGTGCTGATTCCGCTGATTAAGTTTTTCGGAGCCGGATATACGCAGCCGCTCTTTCCCGTCCAGCCCGGCGGCCCACTGATTTCCGCCATGTCATCCGGCGACATTCAGGATTTATACATTCGCTACATCGCCGCCGGAGCAGTGGCGTGCGGCGGCATCATCAGCTTGACCCGTTCGTTGCCGACTATCTTCAACGCGTTCAAGTCGTCAATGGGTAAATTTAGCAAGGGCAACGGACAAGGCAAAGATTCTGTGCCACGCACCGAGCGTGACTTGCCGATGACATTCGTGCTCGGCGGCATCGCGGTTTTATCTGTTACGATCTTCATCTGGCTGACGGTTGCCGGTGCGCCAACGAGCGGAGTGGTGATGAACATTATCTCCGTGCTGTTAGTGCTCGTCTTCGGGTTCTTCTTCGCCACCGTCTCATCGCGCATCACTGGCGAGATGGGGTCGTCCTCGAATCCAATTTCGGGCATGACCATCGCTACGATATTGATGACTTCGCTGCTCTTCCTGCTGCTCGGCAAGGGCGGCGCAGATTCGCGTGTGTTAGCGCTCTCCATCGGCGCGATTGTCTGTATCGCGGCGTCGAACGCTGGCACTACGTCACAGGATTTGAAGACAGGGTTTCTGGTCGGTGGAACTCCGTCGCGGATGCAGTGGGGATTGATGATCGGAGTCACGACTTCCGCGCTGGTCATCGCGTGGACGATGACGTTCCTGAATGATTCATACTCGAATCTCCTGCCGCGCAATTACCCTTCATACCACGCAGAGGTTAATTCCAATCAAGAGCAGTGGACGAAAGGCGACATGCGCGGCGGGCAACTGACGGGCGGCCCACTTTACCTGCATCGCATCTCGGTTGACGAGAAGGGGAGCGACGGAACAACTATTCCGTCTGGAAAATACCTGACCGATTCGAGCGGCGAAATACAGTATCGCATCAATCCCGGCATCAATGGCGCTCGCACGGCTCTTTCGACAGAGAAATTGCCGACGCAGCCAATTCCACCGCCCGTCGTTGAGGGTTCATCTCCCAATGTTGAGGAGCGACGCGTGCGCGGGCTTGATGGGAATCTCTATCATTCCAGATCAATTAAAGAAGGTGAGAAGACGCGCACCTTCTATGTTGATGATGGTGGCATCGCCAAGTATGAGGAAGTAACGACCGGGCCTGAATCGAAGTTCGATGCGCCGAAAGCGCAGTTGATGGCCATTCTGGTGGACGGCGTGCTGACGCAGAAGTTGCCCTGGGCGCTCATCCTGATCGGAGTATTCATCTCGATTCTATTGGAGATTGTAGGGATTTCCGCGCTGCCTTTTGCAGTCGGGATGTACCTGCCGTTTTCCACCTCGGCGACCATCTTTGTGGGCGGCGCAGTCCGCACGCTCGTTCAGCGCGCGACGAAGGGGAAGCGCACCGCAACGGAGGAAGAGAGCGGGCCGGGCGTGCTATTTAGTTCCGGGTTGATAGCCGGAAGCGCAGTCGCAGGCTTATTAATCGCCATCCCGCAAGGGTTCGGCAAAGAGAGAATGATAGACCTCGTGCAATATCTTCCGGCATGGTTTGAAAATAACAACCTGACGGCGATGATTATGTTTGGCCTGCTGGCCGCGACGTTGTACTACGTCGGTCGTCATGGTTTGTCCGGCGGCAGCAGAAAGAAGTCTCCTCCGACTTGAACTATATAGAGCGCTAACAAAACTGTAGGGGCAGAGGACTTGTCCCTGCTCCTACAGCTATTCGCTAAAGGGCATTCATCATGCAACCAGGAATTATCAAAGTGGCGAAGGGCTTCTTGAAGAAAATAATCGAAGTCATGCTCGCGCTGTTCATGGCTGTGAACTCCTTCGCTTTACCTTCCAGACAGTCCGACCTTGAGACGCGCCGCAAGGTGCTCAACGACCTGCTCGCAGAGCAATGGGAATACGCGCTCTCGACCAGCCCTGAGTTTGCCTCCATCATCGGTGACAAGCGTTGGAACGACCAGATCAGCGATGCCTCTCTTGAGGCCACCCGAAAGGATTTGGTGAAGGTTCGTGAATTCCTCAAACGCTTTGAGGCCATTGACACGAGAGGCTTCCCGGAACAGGAAGCCCTGAACAAGACCTTGATGGTGCGCGGTTTGAAAGAGCAGTTGGACGGCGCGCAGTTCAGGAATTGGGAAATGCCCGTTAACCAGATGGGCGGCGTTCACATCGACACTCCGCAATACGTCTCGCTGCTTCAATTCACCTCCGTCAAGGACTATGACGATTACATCGCTCGCTTGAAACAATTCCCGCGCCTGTTCGAGCAGGTAACTGTAAACATGCGGAGTGGGATGAATGATGGGTTGATGCCACCGCGCTTTCTGCTAGAAAAGGTGGTCACGCAGACAGAGAATATCGCCAATCAGGAGCCGTCGAAGTCGCCTTTCGCGCAGCCGCTCGCCAGTTTTCCGAAAGAGATTCCAGCCGCCGAAGCTGCCCGCATCCGCCGGGATTTCATCGCCGCCATCCGCGACTCTGTGTTACCCGCCTACGTCAAGTTCGCCAAATTCCTTAAAGAAGAATACGTGCCGAAGGGACGGACTGAGCCGGGAGTGTGGTCGCTGCCGGACGGGGCTGCACGCTACGCCGCAGCCGTGAAGAGTTCGACCACGACTGATCTGACACCTGAGCAGATTCACCAGATAGGACTACGCGAGGTGGCAGAACTCGAAAAGCAGATGCTGGTTATCGCAGGTAAGCTCGGCTTCAAAGATTTGAAAAGCTTTAATGCCGCGATAGAGAAGAATCCACTTTTGCGTCCACGCTCGCGCGAGCACATTCTTGAAATCTATAGCTGGTACACCGACGGGATGAGAAAAGAGTTGCCGAAACTCTTCGGACGCCTTCCCAAAGCCGAACTGGTCGTGATGAAGGTCGAAGAATTTCGCGAGAACGAGGTCTCCGGCGCGTCGTACATTCCGGGTGCGCCGGACGGCTCGCGTCCCGGTCGCATCATGGTCAACACAGTGAACCACGAAAAGATCAAGACCATTTCGATGGAATCAACCGCCTATCACGAAGGCGTGCCCGGCCATCACATGCAGCTTGCTATCCAGCAGGAACTGCCGACCCTCCCGCCTTTCCGTCAGCAAGGCGGCTACACCGTCTTCATCGAAGGCTGGGCGCTCTACTCCGAGCGGCTGGGCAAGGAGATAGGATTCTACAAAGATGCGTACAGCGATTACGGACGTTTGCAGGACGAAATGCTGCGCGCCATTCGTCTTGTCGTTGACACGGGACTCCACTACAAGCGTTGGACGCGCGAGCAGGTCGTGCAGTTCTTTCACGACCATTCGGCAATTGACGAGATAGAGATTCAGCGCGAGACCGACCGCTACATCGTTTGGCCGGGACAGGCGCTCGCGTACAAGATCGGGCAACTGAAAATCATCGAATTGCGCGAGCGCGCGAAGAAGGAACTGGGAAATAAATTCGACATCCGCCAGTTTCACGACGAAGTCCTCGGCGCTGGCGCGCTCCCGCTCGACGTGCTTGAAGCGCGCATCAACAACTGGATTAAAGCGACTAGAGAGGAATGGAAAGAAAGATAACCATCACGATTGAGACTGAACGGTTGCTCGTCATCCGAAAACGCAACAAGCCGCGCGCATGGTGCGAGGCTTGCGGCGAGCAGTCTGGTTTTGTCACGTTTGGGGAAGCCTGTGCCCTGACATCAAATGATGCCGACACCATTCATCAGCTAATTGTTAATGAGAAACTTCACTCGATTATATCGCCGGATGGATTGCCTCTAATCTGTCTTCAATCAGTGATGAAACAAAATGCCGGGCACCTGTAACGTGAATCGTTAATTCTTCCATGCTTCATCGCTTCTCATTAGTACTAGTGTAATTCTGATACCGGATATAACGCTTCACTCTCCGCATTAATCTCCAGCCAAAAATCTCCTGATTGACTTGCTGCTTGAATTGACGTACAACCAGCCTGTTCGAGCATAAATATTCCCCCATTGAAGCCGCTCTACCCTCAAGCTGAAGCGGCGTGACTTGCCTGTTAATCCGACGGTGATGACAGGAAAAGAAGGAGGATGTTGCCCATGAAAACCTTTAACGTTTCCGCAGTGGTGAGAATGTTCGTGCTTGTCCTTAGCTTATTTGCTATGCCGTTGGCTGCACCAATGGTACTGGCACAGAATACCACTTCAACTCAGGAAGGTGGCGGTGCGAGCACCACCCAAACTACGAGGACCACAACCACCACCCAAACCAGGAGCACATGGTTAGACCCGTTCTGGCTCGTACTGGGCGGAGTCGCATTGCTGGCGATAATTCTCATCATCGTTCTCGCTTCACGCAGGGGCGGGCGAGATCGGACGGCGGTAGTCCATGAGCGCGAAACTGTTATTAAGAAAGAGTAATTGAAAAGCAATTAGGGACATCAACACCCGGCTGCCGAGTGCCTTGAATTGGAAACTTTCTTAATCAAATCAAGGCGCTCGGCAGCCGGTCGGTAGTGCAATCCAGGCATAAGAAATAAAGAACTCCTGTAAGACCTTATCTCAAGCCCGGCAAAACTAAATCATGATGCTTCGTAAAATAGCAGTCGTGCTTATCATGCTCGCTCTGTGCCTGCCGGTCGGTGTCAGGTTATCTCAGCGCGCGTCGGCGCAGGCAATCTCGAAAGGTCAGGCCGCAAAGGAAAACTATTTCCCGAAGCGCGGTGAAGCGTGGCAGCGCAAGCGGGCTGAAGCTGTCGGGATGGATAGCACCCTTCTCGACAAGGCCATCGCTTACGCCAAAACGCAGGAGACCGAAGTGCCGCGAGACTTTTCTACGCAAGTGGAAACCTTCGGCGCGCTGCTCGGGCCAATCCCCAAAGAGCGCGGAGCAACAAACGGTATCATCCTCCGACACGGTTACATCATCGCCGAGTGGGGAGACACGCAAAGAATTGATCCTACCTACAGCGTTGCCAAGAGCTTTCTTTCCACGCTGCTCGGACTGGCCATTGACCGCAAGCTGATTAAGAGCGTCAACGACCCCGTGCGGAACTACATCAACGACGGCGGATACGAATCATTACATAACGCGAAGGTGACGTGGGAAGAGCACGCGCACCAGACGAGCGAATGGGAAGGCTCGATGTGGGGCAAGTCGTCAGACTTCATCGGCATCGAACAGTTCGGTAAAGGCAGACGAAAGCCGCGAGAGATTCAAGAGCCGGGCACTCACTGGGAATACAACGATGTGCGTATCAACCGTTTTTCATTATCTCTACTTCACGTTTGGCGAAAACCATTGCCGCAAGTCTTAAAAGAAGAGGTCATGGACAGAATTGGGGCGACAAGCATCTGGCAGTATCACGGCTATGACAACTCGGACGTGGTCATTGATGGAAAGAAGATGAAGAGCGTGGGCGGTGGCACACGTTGGGGCGGGGGACTGTGGATCAACACGCGTGACGAGGCACGATACGGCTATCTTTTCCTACGCAAGGGAAAATGGGAAGGCAAACAGATCATCTCAGAAAAGTGGGTGCAGATGGCGACTACTCCAAGCCGAAATCCGCTGGATTACGGTTACCTCTGGTGGCTGAACACTGCTCATAAGCAGTGGCCGAGCGCGCCCGAATCAAGTTACGCCGCGTTGGGCTATGGCTCAAATACGATCTGGATTGACCCCGAACACGATCTGGTGATTGTCTGGCGCTGGCACAAGGAAAATCTGGACGAGTTAATCAAACGTGTGCTGGCTGCCATCAAATGAGCTTTATCTCTGCTTTTTATTTTCGTTCAAGCTGCTGTGGGTCATAGGCAGGCGCTCGAACGAACAACCCGCAAGACTGAAATCCGCTAATCAGGGCACTGCTTTCTCTGGCCTGAGTTCCAACTCAATCCCAAAACCGACAATGGTTACAAATATTTTGTAGCTCCGCTTATCGCCCGTGCTGTTAAATATTTAGCTTGACAGTTTGCTCCGAGGGCGTATGATGCAGGACTATGGGTTCAACGCGGACAGGCCGCCCGCTATTCCAAAGTTAGAGGATCAGCCACGCAGGTCAATGCCTCTCGGTGACTATCGCTGCTGGCGTGCAACTTCTGGGTCTATAACCCCCGCACCCGAGCGAAAAGCGTTGCGGATCAATAGCATACAAACATTTCAACCGGACTGTCGTAGGAGGATCAAAATATGAGCAGGAGAACACTCACCAACAACAAAATCAGCTTACTGCTTCTTACCATGCTAGTGTTTTGCAGCATCAACGTGACGCCTCGCCAGCGCTTAGACAGCAGTCATCATAATCGCACGCTGGCGGACGCGCCGACGCAGGTTTCCGCCTCGCAAATCTCCGGCAATGGTCTGATAGCATTTTCTGCCGCTGGCCAGATATATGTCATGAACGCTGACGGGAGCGATGTCAGGCGTCTCACCGATGATACTCCCCGCGTGCTTAACCAATACCCCGTCTTCTCGCCCGACGGTTCGCACATCGCTTTTACCCGCATTGACGAGAGCAGCCCCGGCGAACACGGCCTTTATATCATCGGCATTGACGGAGGCCGTCTCCAACGCATCGCCAGCGGCTTCACGCCTCTGGGTGAGCCGACATGGTCTCCCGATGGCTCAAGGATCGCCTTTATACGCGGGTACGACACGACCGTCGGCGGCTATGCTGTTAAATCTACGTGCCGTCCAGAGATTTACGCTATTGATGTCGTCACCAGCGAAGAAGTGAGCCTGACGCTGGGGGAGGGCGGCACCGATCCCGCATGGTCACCTGACGGGACGCGGATTGCCTTCAGCAGTTTCCGCGACGGTAACTACGAGATTTATACTATGGATTCGGACGGGAAAAACGTTCAACGTCTAACCTACACCGACTGGGCGGAAGCTGAACCGGCGTGGTCACCCAGCGGGAAGCAGATCGCTTACGTTGCGCACCTGCTTCAGGAGGGGCTTCTCTGCGGCTTCATCCCAACGGGGCGTCCACCGACCACTGAAGCGGAGCCATCAAGCATTTACGTCATGGAAGCTGATGGCACGAACCAGACCGGGCTGGAAGTAACCAGTGGGGGCAATGAGCCAACCTGGTCACCGGACGGCGCATGGCTCGCTCTCGTCCTTAGTGACAAGAACGGCACACAGATTTATACAACTGACGCAGGTGGTAATACTCGCCTGATTCAGCTAACTTCGGATGCTGAGGAAAAAACATCCCCGTCTTGGTCAAACGCCAGCAGATAGCAGTAAGATGGGAGACGGATAACCGCTCGCAAGCACTTTGGGTGGTGGGAACGCATCATGATTTACGTTCCCACCGCGCGTTTTTAATCTGCTTTCTGTAGGAGAAACCGAAACGGGAAATGGATCAAACGCATCGCATATTTAACTTACCTGAGTTGGCCGACGAGGAGAAACTGACCCTCAACGAACGAGCAGGACTTCGCTGCCATCTGGCTAAGAAACTGGAGGACTCAGGTGAGTATGAAACTGCGCGCGAATTGCTGCATCCATTTTGGCCGAAGGTCAGCGAAAGCCCGGAAGTTACGGGTCTGGATAGGGCGACTCAGGCTGAAGTTCTCCTGCGCGTCGGCGCGCTGACCGGATGGCTCGGCAGCAACGCTAAGGTTGGCGGGGCACAAGAGACTGCTAAGGATATTCTGAGCAAGAGCCTCTCGCTGTTCGAGCAAGCTGGTCTCGCCCACAGGGCGGAGGAGTCGCGCGTCGAGCTAGCCTACTGCTACTTCAGAGAAGGTGCGCTCGACGAAGCCCGCGTTCTCCTCAAAGAGGCGTTAGACAGACTCGGCGATAATGATGAAGTGAGGGCGGTTGCCCTGCTCCGCCTGGCGGCTGTGGAAGACGCCGCCACCAGATTCAATGACTCGCTTAAAATACTTATCAATGCCGCCCCACTATTTGAGTCGAGCGAAAACCATTCGCTCAAGGGGCGCTATCATAATCACCTCGCCCATGCGCTCCAGAGCCTCGGCTCAACTGAGAACCGCGCCGACTACTTTGACCGCGCTATTGTTGAATTCACCGCCGCCAGTTTCCACTTCGAGCAGTCGCACCATACGCACTATCACGCGGGCGTCGAGAACAATCTGGGGTTATTACTCCACTCGCTCGGCAGATTCGAGGAGGCGCACAATCATTTGGATCGCGCCCGGCGTCTCTTCATCAACCTCGGTGACAATATCTACGCGGCACAGGTTGATGAGACGCGCGCACGTGTCTTCCTCGAACAAGGGCGCATCGCGGAAGCCGAAGAGGTTGCGCGCCACGCGAGTCATGTGTTCGAACGCGCCAGCGCGCTCAATTGGTTAGCCGAAGCTCTGACTACGCAGGGAAAGTCACTGGCCCGACTCGGACGCACCAGCGAGGCGCACGCGACGTTCGAGCGCGCCGCCACCGACGCCGAGCAGGCGGGAAGCCTTGAGTTCGCTGGACTGGCCCTCCTGACAATGTGCGAGGAACTAGGTGACTTTCTTGGTACAGGCGGATTACGCGATGCTTACACGCGCGCAGACCAGTTGCTAACGCGCTCACAATCTCCCGAAATCCTCGCCCGCTTGCGCCGTGTGGCTCGCCACGCGCTGGATGCCTTGTCGTCAGCAGAGAAGCCGGACACTCTTGCAACCGCATCCCGTACAACTGTAAATGACGGTACTGACGCGGGACTGCCTGCCGTCAAAAACCTCATCCTCGACGCGCTACGTCGTTATGAGAAGCAAGTGACCTTCACACCAGAAGCCCTGGAAGCGATGAGCCATCTGTTTTTAGTGAATGGCGTACATGCCCTCAGGGAATTGCTTGAGCAATCCATTGCCGCTGCGCCGTCTGACACGACCATCTCGGCTGACGATGTTGAGATAGTGGCCATACGGGATCGCACGCCGCGCGGCAACTTCGCGCAACCCTGGTCGGAATTTTCGCTCAAGGATGAGTTGCATCAACCCGAAAAGCGCTTCATCGAACTCGCGCTCAAAGCCGCTGGTGGCAAGATTTCTGTCGCGGCCAGACTGCTTGGGCTTGAGCATAACGAACGATTAACCTCAATTATTAAGAGTCGCTACCCGGAACTGCTCGCCGCCCGCACTCCACCCATCTCCCGCAAGCGCAGCATTATTCGAAAGCCGCAACCCAAAAGCCGTTCGCACTCATAGATTTTCGTCCTTTGCCTTATCTCCCAAGACTAATAATCATAGCTTACAAGAAACTTGTAGTATAAATTAAACCCTACCCCTTTAACAATTTCCGTTGACATTGGATTGAAATGGCGTATAGTGAGGGTCACGATAGAAAACAGCGCCCCGACGTTACTTGCAGGTAACCTCAGGGCGCTCAGTCTCGAAACAACTTCCGCACGTAAGCGCTGAAGGTGCTCCGGTTTGACGGCCCACATCTTAGCGCAACGGGCGGCGTAGGCACAATAGAGGATTGAGCCTCGTGCGTCCTATGATGCGCAAATCACTTTTACATTTTGCGGAGCCGCACCTCATTGGCCGCGTGTGCACGCTCCTCCCACAAGTCCAGAACAGCTCTCTGGTGTCGTCGGCAGCAATCATCCGGCGGCGCTACTGGTCGGCTCTTAACACATGCGCCCTGAGCGAAAGCCTGAATAGCTTCGCTCAGGGCGCGTCCGTTTTCTTAGCCCGACTCACATTTCCATAAAACACCCAATGAGGAGACAAGACGATGAGTAAGAAAACTAGCAAATCACCGGCTCAAGGCTGGATCAGCATTTGGTTCATGGCGATAGCCTTGTTGATGGCTTCGTCGCTGGCTGCTTATGCCCAGGATGAGTCTATACCGCCGTTTCCGTGCGAAGATTGCACAGCAATCAGCGGGACTGTCAGGAATTGTGCTGGGACGCCGTTGCCCGGTGTGACAGTAACCATGGTGGGTGAAAACACAGGTTTCACCAGAATCAGGGTGACGACCGCCTCAGGAACATTTTCCTCCGGGTTAATGCCAGCTGACAACTACACTGTCACACCGACACCTACGACCGGCTATTTCTTCAGCCCACAGAACATCATCACCGAGGGTGGCTCCGTCAACTTCACACGTTACCCACGCGACAACCGCGCCAACTTCGACGGCGATTGCAAGACAGACATTTCAGTTTTCAATGATGGGATCTGGAATTCCGTCAATAGTTCGAACGGTGTATTTGTATCTTTCAGCTTCGGACTAGCCGACGATGTGATTACGCCCGGCGATTATAACGCCGACGGCAAAACCGATTACGCCGTGTTTCGCCGCACCGATGGAAACTGGTACATTGACACTGACCCCTCGACGCCCCTCACCTTTGATGTCGTACATTTCGGCATCAGTCGAGATATTCCGGTCGCCCGCGATTATGATGGCGATGGGAAGACTGATATTGCCGTTTTCCGTCCAAGCTCATCCACCTGGTACATCCTGAATAGCCATGACAACAGCGTGAGCTATATATCGTGGGGGACACTTGGCGACCGCGTCACGCCGGGCGATTATGATGGCGACAACAAAGACGACGTAGCTGTCTTTCGCCCCTCCGATACCATCTGGTATATCCGCCGGTCGTCGGATGGCGTGATGATGGCGATTCAGTGGGGTTTGTCGGGAGACGTGCCTGTGCAGGCCGATTACGACGGCGATGGTCGAACTGACATTGCCGTCTTCCGTCCAAGCGACCAACATTGGTACATACGAAAAAGCTCCGACGGTTCACTACAATCCGCGACATGGGGGTTGAGCACCGACATCAAAGTGCCGGGCGATTATGACGGCGATGGGAAAGCGGATGTCGCGGTGCAGCGCCCAGACACAGGAGTTTGGCACATCATCTACAGTACAGGCGGCAGCAATGCCATCGGCTTCTTCGGAGGATTTCCAGTTCCGGCTGGATACCTGGCAGCACAGTAGTCGTCTCGTAAGTACCACAGTCCGTGCGGCAGCCTGAGCAATGCCGTATCAATAAAAGAGTCTGGCCTCCATGTTCGGAGGCCAGACTCTTTGGTTGGAAGAAGAGGTTATTGTGCTGAGACATCATCCACGCGGAATGATGTCGGCAGTGTAATATCCTGTGTGGAACGGAACTGAATGCGTACCGTTTGCCCGGCGAAACTGCTGAGATTGTATGGCCCTCTCAACACGTAAACTCCCGCCGTGCCGCTGTTCTGGTTGCTGAACGTCGCCAGCGTCGCCAGCAACGTCCCCGACGTGTTCCGTACTTCGATGAAGAGCCTGTCGAAGACAGCCGCGCCCGCCGCCTCGCTGGTGGTGACATTCAGCCAGAAGTTCAGATTAGCGCCGCCGCTTGGAATCGTGACCGTCTGGTAGAGCGTGCTGGTCGAGCTGTTGACCGCTCCGAGAATCATGTAGGCCGTGCCGCCGTGCGGGTAAGCGCCCGTGCTGCGTACGGTTTGACCACTGATTACCCACGGGGTCGTGCCGGTCTCGAAGCCCGGATTGACAATCAACTCGGTTCCGCCACCGCCCGTGCCCGCCTGTGTCACCGTGAAGGTTTGACCGGCGATGGTCATCGTGCCGGTGCGCGAGGTTGAGCCAGCGTTAGCTGCGACGGAGAAACCGACCGTGCCGTTGCCCGTCCCGCTGCTGCCGGAAGTGATCGTGATGAACGTGGCATTGCTCACCGCCGTCCAGGCGCAACCTGCGCCAGCAGTCACGCTGACACTGCCAGTCCCACCGGCAGCCGCGAAGCTGGCGCTGGTCGGGCTGATCGAGTAGGTGCAAGTACCACCGCAATCCGACGGAAGGTCTGAGGCTGCGGTGTGCGTCGTGCCGTCGTTCCCGACAGCCGAGACGCCCATTCCATGACGCGCGAAGACCGTCCAAATGGCGCAGCGATTAACCCCGCCGTTCAAGTTCTGATCGGCTTGCAGGATGCCGTCGCGCGCGTTGAGAAACGACGGGCGGTTCGGCGTGAACTTCATGCCGTTGAGCACGATATTGTCTGTAATGGTTGCGCCGAGAGTTGTGCGCAAGTCCCAGAGCGTCGCCGCCCAGATTTCGCCATCATTGTGAACTGCAAAACCTTGGTTGCCGACATCAGCATAAGAGTCGTGAATCGAATTGGCAGGAACTGTGTAAGCTGCGCGGCGGATGCCCGCCGGGTTGTTGGTCACGTACTCGCCGACCGCGCCGTCGCCGTTGATGGTGTTGGCCCAGTAGTCCGACCAACCTTCGCCCATCGCGCCCGACTGCGTGCCGGAGAGCGCGGTGCTGCCGTTGCCGATGAGACGGTTCGAGATGCCGTGACCGTACTCGTGAAAGACCACGTCGCCGTCCACCGAGCTGTCGCGGTCGGGGTTAGGCGCGGTGAAAAGATACTGCTGCATGCGCGGGCGCTGGCCGTCGGGCGGCGTCGCAAAGTTCGCGTTGTTCGTCCCCGATCCGTCCTGCGCCTCCGCTCTCACGGAGTCGTTGCCGATGCCGCCGCGTCCATAGTTATTTGTCTGGAAGTTGCGCGCCGATTCCGTAAAGCCGAGGCGATACGAGAAGTCGTGCATGATGTTGTTGTAGTAGAAAAGATTCGTCACGACCGCCGCCTGTTGCGTGCGCGGGTCAACTGCGGTCGAGAACGGGAAAGTGAAATCCTGAGTGGGAGACGAGGCGTGGCCGGTGGATAGGCCAGAGCCGTTGTTGTTGTCCGGCGCATTGTCGGCATTCGTGTCGAGATAGGCTTCGACGTTGTTGCCTGTGGTCACTGTCGAAGTGCCCATCCAACCGGCAGAGGTGTTGATAACCGTGTCCCCTACGAAGGAGACGAGCTGGCGAGCGCCTTTGTCAGGGGCTTCTATGTAAACCGTGCCTTGAGCCTCGAACACGTAGAGGTTGTTGCGCAAGAGCAGTTCTCCGCTATGAGCGTCAACGAGGATTTCGTACCACTCATCCGGGCCGACATCAGCATAAACGTGCCATGCCAGACGCGCCGCGTCGCCCACGCGCACGACGTTCAGTTCCGAACGAACCTCTTCCAGGCTTCGATTCAATGGATTTTCAAACGAAGAGGGATCGCTCTTGGTGGCGCGGGCCTCAGTCTGGACGAATGATGGAGAGACGGTTTTTCCCGCATATTCGAAAGCCCTGGCTATGCCATCTGCTTCCTTCAAAGCAGGTTTGAGCTTGACCGTCTGCCCGTTGACGAGGAAACCTTCACGAACGGAAAGAACCTCGCCGCTATTATTGACTACTACCTTCACCTCTCCTTCAAAGACCTTGATTCCCCCGACTGTCTGAGAGTAATCAAGGAAGGTGGTTCCTCTGTCATTATCTTCTTTATTGAGCTTGAGGGAGGCCACTGAGGAATCAGACAGAGCGAAAAGCTGTGCCTGACGTTTCAGGAAATTGCGTGCGTTGTTGTCGGGAGTGTCCCAACGCGGTTCGGAGAGGGACGCTCCATCAATGAAGAAATTCTTCATCGCGCCCGCTTCGTTGACCTCTGCGCGCAGGTTTTGCGCTGCTTCAGATTTGAGACTCGCGCGGAAGTTATCTACCTCCGATGACCGCGCTTGAAGGGCTGCCTCCCCCTTCTGAGCGACAGTGCGCGCTCCGGCAGTCGAGGCGACATCAATATCCGTGAACTCGCCGCGACCTGCGAGGCGGATGTCATAATTGGGAAGGGGCAGCCGTTTAACCTTGCCCCCGACGACGGGAATATTTTCTGTGTTTGGCTGAGGCGCGCGTTGAGCACGCGACTCTATCAAGGGAAACATCGAGGCGGCTATTAAAGCAACGCCCACCAATGCTATGAGCAATATCTTACGCATTAATCAATCCCTCCGTTAGCTGCTGGTTGAGGTAAGGCAACAGGTCGCCCGGTGGTCTCCCAAGGTGAAGTCACCACTTAATAGATCAGAGGACACCTTGCGGTTTTGGCCGAATGAGGTTTTGCCTTATCTTTCTTGTATTACAACGCGCCAGTTGCGCTGCACAAAGTTATCCTGTCTTTTGGTCACGATACCGGAGGCGTGCGACTACGCGAATTGCGCCCCACATGTGTCCCGACGAAAGCTGACTATAGCTTTCAGTCGCGTGACCGTGATGCGTAAAGGTCCCGTCTGGGCTGATTGAGGCTTGGCAGCCTCTTGCTGCCGGGGTCGAAGAGGCGGGTAGAGTAACAGATTCGGGTCGGATTGTTAAGGCGCGAGCGCAGGAAATCAAGCGGAGGCAGAAACACTCTCGCGACGGGGCGAGCGTTCCAGCAGAACGTCGGCGATTGAATCGGCGATGGGAAGACCGGGAGAGCGTTCGAGCCAGAAGAACTCGCCGACAGGATTGACTTCCAGAAAGACGTGTCGCCCGTCGGGCGTGACGATGATGTCAATCGCGCCGTAGTTCAGGACGAAGTGGTCCATCAAGCGCAGGATTTTTTCTTCTACCTCACGCGGCAATTCATAAGGCTGCCAATCCTGAATCATTCGGAGACCGTCGCGCCGCCAGTCGTGCGTGGCGCGCGCCGAAGATTGCGAGGCGATGGAGGCTGACAGGACACGTCTGCCCACAACGGTCGTGCGAAGCTCAAGGGCTTTCGGAATCATCTCCTGAAAAGTCATCGGGCAAAGGCTCAGCCCCGAAAGGTCTGCGAGGTCTTCAGGCTTCACCGGATTGGTGAAGACGACGAGTTCTCGCCCATTCTCGTAAACTGCAAAGGACGAGAGCATCTTGGTCACCATGCCGCTTGCGCAATTCGCGGCGAAGGCGTGGACGGCTGCCGGGTCGTTCGTCGTCAACGTGCGCGGGATTTCCAGGCCCAGTTCGCGCGCCACCTGCAACTGTAGCTGTTTGTTTTCAGCATGACGGATGTGCGGCAGCGCGTCCATGCGAAACGCTTTGAGACTCGTGAGCATGCCCCACGCGGCGGCTCGCGTCTCGGTGAGAGAAGCATGGCGCAGTTGCCTGTCGAGTGTGGTGGGAATCTGTGCCCCGAAGTTGAGACGGCGATGCCAGATGGCCTTGACCTCGCGCAGATTAAACTCGCCCTGATCGTTCGTCAGCATCAGACGCTCGTCGTCGCCTTTGCCATAATAGGCCGAGAGACGCACTTCGGTCGGGTAGCGGTCGGTGTCAAAGCGAATCACTTCGCCGCCCTTGCGTTCAATGGCCTCAGCGACCATCTGGACGCTCTCGTTGTCGTCGCTGCGTGTGATGATAAGAACAGTCATAAGAAGTAATGAGTGATAGGTAATAGGTGATGGGTGATAAGTAAGAACAGGTTTTCTCTTATCACCTATCACCCATCACTTATCACTTAGCAATGCCCCAGCGATTGATTCGGCGATGGGCAGGCCGAGGTCGCGTTCGAGCATGCCCCATTCACCGCCGGGATTAACCTCAAGAAAGATGTGCTCGCCCGCCGGAGTGCAGATCAAATCTATCGCGCCGAAGACCAGCCCCAGTTCTGACATCATAGACTGCAAGCCGCGCGAAACTTCGACGGGAAGCTCAGCCCTTTGCCAGCGACACTCTTCAGGCTGAGCGAGTCGCCAGTCGGTCTGACCACGCGACGTGCCGCTCGCGTCGAGCGCGCCCGTGAAGGCTTCGCCCGCCACCCACGCAACGCGCAACTCGCGCTCTTTCGGAATCAACTCCTGAAAAACCATCGGACTGTGGCGGAGCGTCTCTGCGCGGGCGAGGTCTTCTTCGCTGACCCGGCTCGTGTAAACAAAAAGTGCTGGCGCGTTCATGCTGACCGTGAGCGGACGAAGGAGCTTCGCTACCATCCGGCCTTCGGTCTCAATAAAGAACTGGCGAGCCTCCGCCGGATCGTTGGTGACGAGCGTGCGCGGGACACTGAGGCCCGCTTGCGCGGCGATGCGAAGCTGCCGCTGCTTGTTCTCGGCGGCGCGCTCTCGCTGAATGTCGTTGACCCAACGGGCATCATGGAGCGCATCCAGAAATCCTTCGAGCGCGGCGACAGATTCCCTGACACACATCTCACGAAAACGCTCGTCGAGGTCGTCATCCATCTTCGGCATCCAGAGCTTTCGCGCCCAGACGGCGCATATCTCTGCGGTGGAAACCTGCTTACTTGCGTCCGTGATGAGATGTGCGGGGCGGTCGTCACCAGCGCGAGCCGAAAGCTTGACGGAAGCCGGGAAGCGGTCTGTGTTCAGGCGAAAGGGACGTGCGCCCCTGCGGGCGAGAGCTTCGGCGACCAGATCGATTGTGTAGAAATCACCGCTGTGTGTCAGCAGCAGAACGGCGTCGCGCGATGCTCTTGAGGTCATGCGGTTGCAGATTTGGTTGTTCAGAAGTGCCGGTGCGCGGCCCTCACCGGCCTTCTGAACATCATGCGGGTCAGTTTACGTGGGTAGAGGGGTTTAGGGGTTTAGCTAAAATCCCATTCATCCCTGTCTGACGGGTACTTCAAGGTTTGAGTTCGATTCTGATTGCCCGCGCCGTCCAGTTGTCGAACGCTGCCAAAGGCGCTCTCTTCTCCGCCTTCGTCGTCGTCCGACGGATACTTCATGGTCACTATCTCGTCCCTGTCGGACGGATACTTATGCGTCACGGCGCTCCGCTCTGCGTTGTCCTGGCCTTCGAGGAATCGGGTGAAAAATGGCAGGCTGCCCTCTGGATGCAAAGAGTCTTGATGGGCGCTTGCGTCTTTGTCTGGCATTAAATTATCTCCTTAGCAAGAAAATTGGTCTGAGGTATGGGGAGAGACCTTGACGCTCTATCTACGCTGAAACCTATCAAAAGTCAATAGCGTTATTTCGTACTATATCCGAGATTCCGAGCTACTCTGAGGTAGATGGACATCGAAACTCATGGGCCGAAGCGTTGACGATACTCAGCGGAATTGAGGAAACCATTAATCATCACGCGATAGTCTCCACCATTCGTATTCATCGTCTCAATCCATTGCAGATATGAAATATCAGCCGAGCGTCTCAGATAGCCGAAGTATTGCATAATCACAAACGCCTCTGTGTAATACTTCTGATAGACCTCTCCACTCTCCACCAACGAGCGTAAGACCTGCCCTCTCGTCATCGACCCATTCGTCAGTCCTGTAATCCATGTCTGTCGGCTCGGATGATTTGGTAATCCGACAGTTTGCAACAGTGCGTCCACATAACTGGTCGGGTCAGTCAAGGCTCCATACTTCGTTTGGAAGTCAGGTCTGGTCATAAACTCGTTGACGAAGGCTACTTTGTTGGCTTCTAACTCCTGTGCGGAGAGAAAGCCACTGACTTTAGCGAAATCCGGCATGAAGCCTTCATACAGTGGAATCCGTCCGACTGCTGAGTAAAACCGATAGATGAGGTAAGCACGGGTCTGGAACTCCTCACTACGGAAGAAGGCTGAGGAGACTTCAATCCGGTCACAGGGTAGGGCGACGGTGCTGCCGCAGTTATTGAGGATGTTCTGCCAGCCAGCATAGCCCGAGGGGTCTGGCTCGCGGCCTAAGAAATCGATGTAATGTTCGCGGACGAAGAACGGCACATCGTCTATCGGATTGCCTGCGGTGTTGGCATTGTCCGTAATCGTGATGGTCGCCGACGAGATTGTGCCGGGACTTGCCCCACTGTGATTGCTGAGCGTTAACGTCAGCGTTTCGTCGCCTTCGGCGTAAGCGTCGTCCACCAGCGGGATGTAGACGTTCTTCGAAGTTTCTCCGGCTGCAAAGCGTAGTGTTCCAATGGTTGTCGCGTAGTCACAGCGCGAAGAAGCAATTCCATTGACAGTGTTACAGTTCTGCAAACCGGCTGTATCGGCGGTTGCGTAGTTGACCGTCGCGGGAGTAGATGTGTCGCCGGAACGCGTGACGGTGATGTTGAGACTCCCTGCGCCTTCCAACACATTGTAACCACTCTGGCTTAATTCTAACGTCGGCGGCTGGCCGGGAATTGCTGGCCTCAAGACGAATAATCCCTGCTCTATTCCACCCACAATCACTATCCCGCTCGAAAAGAACGGATAGTTGCTCCATGCGCCATTGAACTCCGCCGCATCATTTATCGGATAAACGTCGAAGAACGCCAACTCGTTTAAGCTGGCCGCGCCGATATTACTGATGTCCAGAATGCGTAGACCGCTTCGATAATTGGATTGGTAAGCGCGGTTGCCGCGAATATAGAGGTTGTGGTCAATCGAGGTGCTTGGCCCCCTGTAAATGCCTGTCACAGCGGGAGCGTCAAGGTCTGCGACATTCCAGATGTAGGTTGAGGAATTAACGCCGGTATTTCTTTCGTCCAACTCATCGTCGAGCAGGAAGTGTGCGTGATCTTCGGTCAGCCACCCCTGATGTGTATAACCTACGCCAGTATAAGTCGTGCGCGACAACTGGACAGGGGCATTCTTATTCGTCACATCTACGATGGTCAGCGTGTCTTCATTTGAGCTAAAGCAGACTTCGTGCCCCTGATAGGCCGTGTCCGGTCCATGATAAGTGACGCACTGCGTCTCATGCGAGTAGCCGTCCTGATTAACGCAACCGGCAAAGACAGGAGCGACAGGGTTACGTATATCCACCACGTGCAGTCCGCCCTGGCACGTGTCCCGGCTCCCGGCGGCGTAAGCAAACCCCGTCTCTTCATTTATCGCCAGCGTATGCGCTCTTCGGAAACCATTGTAATGAGCGTTCTCCGTAAAGGTGACAGGCGGCGCAGTCACATTCCGCAGCCGCGTCAGGTCAAAGACCTGCATTCCATGATTGTCGGCTTCGCTGATGATGAAGGCGTGATTGCTGTAGACCTTCATGCCGCGCCATATCGAATCAACGCTGTGGGTCGGCAGGTTTCCTAAATAGACGGGGTGCTCCGGGTTGCTGAGATCGACAAAAGCCGTACCGCTGGAGCGGCCTACAATGGCGTACTCTTTGCCCGTTTGAGGATCAGTCCAACCCCACACATCGTTGACCGTGCCTCCTCCTATCTCACTTAACGGAAGGAAAGAAGCCATGTCTATATTGTGGCAAGGGAACGTCCCGGCCATGCCTCCAACACAGGGTGTGCTGCTCATGGCAATCAATGGCTGCTCGTTGGGCTGTCCGTTAGGGCCGCCCCCATGTTCGCCCTCATGTGCTGCCGTAGCGAATAATAAACCGGCGGCGAGAAAGGCCAGCCCGATAAGGATGCCGAGACGAAACTTTTTATAAACAGAGAGAAGCATGTGAGAACCGCTCGTTTCAGGAAAACAAAGGCGCGATTGATGTCACGAATGGGGAGAAGAAAACCGCGCCCAAAATACCCGGCGCAGGTATGTGGCGCATTATATATGTTGACGGTTCTGTCTGGAAGGCTAATACGAATTTAGACTGGTGACTACAAAAGATAACGCATTCAATCTCCTCATCAATAATGTGGATTGCCACAGTAACACAGGGCGGATTCTACATCGAACGAGAGAGTCGTAGCCTACCCCCTCACTGTTCGCCTCCGCGTAGCGCCTGGCCACCCTTCGGGCAAAGAATCCACTCAATGTTAAGACGCTTCCTCAGAGCCTGTGTTTCTTCGCCGCTTTTGCTTGCGCTGGTGAGCGTGCTTCTCATCCTTTTTGCGCCGCTGGCGTGGCGGTTTCACGCGCGGGAGACAAACGAAGGGATGAGGGATGAGGGCGGAGGGATGAAGGTAAGAAAGGAAAGTTTGAAACAAGCGGACAGGACGGACGCGGGGCAGCCTGCTGTAATTAGCTGGGGAGATTCTGACCGTGACGGCATTCCAGACGGGGCGGAACTCGGCTCATCGGGCGATCAGGAGAATTTTCGTCGCTGGTTCACAAGTATCGCGGAGCTTCAGTTCTATCGCCTGAGCGATGAATGGAGCGCGGAGCAGCGTGATTGCGCCGGGCTGGTGCGATTCGGTTGGCGAGAGGCTTTGCGCCGTCACGACCGCCAGTGGTTTCAGAGGATGGGACAGGACTATGAATCGTTCGCGCCGGACATCAGCGCCTACACGCTGGAAACCAGTCCGCTCGGCGGGAAACTCTTTCGGACAAACTCTGGCGCGTTCGAGAAGAGCGCTGTGGAGAGTGGCGCGTTTTCCGAGTTTGCGGATGCGCGCAGCCTCAAGGAGTTTAATTCGGTGTTCGTCAGCCGTGACCGCAGGCGGGCGCGTCCGGGCGATCTTCTCTTCTTCTTTCAACCCTGGGCGCAGAAGCTGCCCTATCACGTGATGATCTTTTTGGGCGAGGCGCGCGTGGCTTCCGAAGGCGCGCACGACTGGGTGGTCTATCACACGGGCGCATCCATCACAGATGCAGGCACGGTGAAGAAAGTGCGGCTCTCAGTACTCGACCATCACCCGGATAAACGCTGGCGACCCATTGAGAGCAATCGCAATTTCTTAGGCTTCTACCGGCTCAAGATTCTGGACTGAAGTTTTTCGGGCCATCACCACAAACTCTCGCGGATGGGAGGCAACGAAGCGTGTTTCAAATCTATCATCGGATGCAATTGAGACCACAGGCGCGCGAGCGGCTGAAAACGATTGCCACTTACTTTTCGATTATCGTTGCCGCGTTTGCCTTCACTCTCTATCGACTGCGCGCCGCGAGCGAACCCGACGCAGAGAAGACGCCGGAGCAATCCTTTGCCGAGCGAAACGCGAACGCGAAGCCCTTCTTCTCTTTGACCACCAATCAAAGCTTCGGGACAAATGAACGTGCGCGGCTGTCGGCCACCTATCAGGGCGTCGGCTATCTGGACTTCCGCGTTTACAAAGTCGTTGACCCGGCGAAGTTCTTCCAGCAACTTCCCGATCCACATCAGGTCGGCGAAGACGAGAAAGAAGAACTCGCCGAGGATTACAGACAAAAGTTCTCCGTGTTGGAGAGCGCGCATTCTCTCAAGAACTGGATTTACAGCGCGATTAAAGATTATGTCCGCGACCAACTCAAGCGCGAGCATCGCCAGACCATCAATCAAAAGTATCGCAATGAAGCGCAGACCGGGCGAATGCCGCTTAACGTCGCGGACTATGCGCGCGTTCCTTTGCTCAATCCGAGCCAGTTGGTCAGCAGTTGGCGCGAGAAGTTGCCTCCCATGCAGGACGACTACGACCAGCGCTCGATCTCACTGGGACGGCGCGAGCCGGGCGTTTATCTGGTCGAAGCGGTCAATAATGATCTCAGCGCTTACTGCGTGGCTATCGTCACGGACCTGACGATGGTGCAAAAAACTACGAGCGACGGCGAGGTGATGGTCTACGTCGTGGATCGCAAATCGGGCGCACCCCGCGAAGGCGCAAGCGTTGTGGTTGCCGCCGACCAGGAGACTTTAGCTACGGGCGAGACCGCGAAGGGCGGAATCTTTAAGACCGAAATCAAGGTCAGGAAACCGGCGGAAGGAGCAGCGCAGCAGCCTGAAGAAGTTGACCCGGAAGATGAAGACGGCAGGGGCGGCTCGTATCTGGTGATGGCGAAGGATGGAGACAATTTCGCTATCTCCGATCTGGACTCGTTCTACTTCGGCGCGGACGGCGAAGACGGAAATAATAACAACCTGACCAGCTACATCTACACAGACCGTCCCATTTATCGCCCCGGCCAGAAGGTCTATTTCAAAGGCATCCTGCGGCGGCGGACGAAAGACGGCTACGAGATGCCTGAAGGCTCGATTGTCAACGTGACGATTGACGCTTTCAATGACGGAAAGCTGCTTGAACAAGACCTGCCGCTCTCAGCTTCCGGCACGTTTAGCGGTGAAGTTGACATTCCCGCTGAATCCCCGCTCGGCCAGTATCAGATTACGGCCCGCGTCGGCGGCGCTTCAGCCAGCCATTATTTTACCGTCGAAGAATACAAAAAGCCTGAGTACAAGGTGAAGGTCACAGGGCCAAAGCAATTCGTCAGGGAGGGCGAGAAAGTTAAGTTCACGATTGACGCGCGCTACTTCTTCGGCTCGCCCGTTGCCGAAGGGGACGTGAAGTATTACATCAGTCGCTCGCGTTATCACCATCGCTGGGAGAGCTTCGTTGAGCCGGAAGACGGCGAGTTCGATGATTCCGAAGAGATGGGCGATGAAGATTACTACTACGACTATTACTCCGGCTATGGCGGCGACATGGTTGACGAGGGCGAGGGGCAGCTTGATGCGAGAGGCCGGATGGTTGTCGAGTTCGAAGTTCCTGCGTCGTCTGAAACCAATGAGTGGGACTACGGCTATCGTCTCGAAGCACAGGTGACGGACGCCTCGCGCCGCCAGATGGAGGGCAGCGCAACTTTTAAGGGCACGCGTGGGCGAACAATCGCAGATGCTCGGCCCGAGCGCTATCTTTACTACCGGGGCGAGCCAGCACGCATCAACGTCAGAACCGGCGATTATCTGGGACGCGCTGTCTCTTCAAAGGTCACGCTCAAGTTCATAGAGCAGCGCTGGGAGAAGATCGAGAAGGATAACGGCAACGGCTACACGTACACGGATTACGAAATGCGCGAGCGCGAGCTTTCAACCGCCGAAGTCGAAACAGACGCGCGAGGGCTGGCGACTTATGAATATACCGTGCTGTCCTCCGGCAACATCTATGTCAAGGCCATTCTCCACGAAGACGGAAAAGAAGTCATAAATCGCGGCGGCTCTTTCTGGGCTTCCGACCGCAGAACCGAAGAGAACCGCTTCTCCTTCCGTGATTACGGCACAAGCTCGATCAACCTGATTCCCGACAGGAAATCCTACCAGCCCGGAGAAACTGCTCATGTGCTGGTCGTGTTGCCGGAAGACGGGCTTCATCTGCTGGTCACGACCGAGTTGCTGAACGTGGTGACGGCGCGGCAGATTGATGCGCCGGGTCGCACCTTGATGCTGGACGTTCCTATCGAGAGGAGCTACGAGCCGAACATCTATCTCAGCGTCGCTTACGTTAAAAACGATAATCTGTACTCGGAGGACAAACTCCTTGCCGTGCCCGCACGCGACAAGTTTCTGAGCCTTGAGGTCATCCCGAACAAGAAGGAATATAAACCGCGCGACGTTGCCTCTTACACCATTGTGGCGCGCAACCCGGACGGCTCTCCGGCGGCCAATACTGAGGTCAGTCTCGGCGTGGTGGATGAATCCATCTACAGCATTATGCCGGAGAATGCGGGCAGCATTCGCGGCGAGTTCTATGGCCGCGAGTACAATCAGGTGCAGACGCGCCTCAGTATCCCCTTCACCTTCACGGGCTATTCCGGCACTGAGCGCATTAACCTGGCGCAGAACAAGCCCAGCTATCAACTCGCGGACTTTAAGAACGACACCGATCTGGCAGAGCCGACCGTGCGCCGCCTGTTCAAAGATACGGCCTTCTGGCAGCCCGATGTCATCACCGGGAGAGATGGCCGCGCCACAGTTACGTTCAAGTTGCCCGACAATTTGACGACGTGGCGCGCGACCGCTCGCGCCGTGACTTCAGACACGCGCGTCGGCGCGACCATCGAGCGAGTGGTCGCGCGCAAAGATGTCATCATGCGGCTGGAGATGCCGCGCTTTCTCACAGAGGGCGACAACGTAATTATCTCAGGCGTCGTCCACAATTTCCTGAAGACGAAGAAGACCACGCGCATCAACATCGACGTGACGGGCGCGCAACTGATTAGCGCACGAACCGAAACGGTGACGATTCCCGCCAATGGTCAGCACCGCGTTGACTGGCGCGTGTCCGCTCGACAAGCGGGCGAACTTCGCCTCGTCGCCCGCGCGCTCACCGACACGGAATCCGATGCCGTCGAGATGACGATGCCCGTTGTGCCGCACGGATTGAAGCAGACGCTGGGTGGAGCGACGACGCTGCCGGAAGATTATGCGGAGAAAACCATTGCGCTCGATTTGCCCGCGCACCCGGATGTGCAGGCGCGCGTGCTGCGTATCGAAGCCGCGCCTTCAATTGCCGCGACGCTTTTCGGCGCGCTTGATTACCTGACGGGTTATCCGTACGGCTGCACGGAACAAACCATGTCCCGCTTCCTGCCGGACATCATCGTCACGCAGGCGCTTCATGATGTGCCGACCGCGAAGCTTAAAGAGACGAACAATCTGGGAGAGAAAGTGCAGCGCGGGCTGGGTCGTCTTTACAGTTTCCAGCACACGGACGGCGGCTGGGGTTGGTGGAAGGATGACAGGAGCGATCCTTTCATGACCGCTTACGTCGTCGACGGTTTGACGCTGGCAAAACAGGCGGGTTACGCGGTGGAAGAAAATCGTCTGGGTGTTGCCCGCGACAGGCTGAAGGCAATGCTCGACGGCGACGATTCTTCGACCTCCGGCGATAATCAGCCGGATGCGGAGACGCGCGCCTACATGATTTATGCACTCACAACCAGCGGCGACGCGGCCTCCGCTTACGTTGACGAGCTTTACCGTTATCGCGGCTGGCTAAAACCCTACGGGCGCGCTCTGCTGGCGCTCTCGCTCAAACAACGCGGAAGCGAGGAGCGTGCGCTGGAGGTCGCCGGTGAGATTGAAGCCTCGGCACAGGCCAACGACTTCGAGGCTCACTGGGAAGCACGCGTGAAATCTCATTACGGCGCGGAGCAAGTGATGGATGTCGAGGCCACAGCCTTTTCGCTCAAGGCGCTCGCCCGCGTTAAGCCGCAGAGTCCGCTCTTGCCGAAAGTCGCGCGCTGGCTCGTCAGCAGTCGTCGCAACGGTTACTACTGGCTTTCGACCAGAGAGACGGCCTTTGCCATCTTCGGCCTCACCGAATATCTCAAGGTGAGCCGCGAGCTTGATCCCGATTACACGCTCGAAGTTTACGTCAACGACGAACGTGTCATCTCTCAACACGTCACCGCGCTTGAAGCACAAACGGCACAGACCTTCGTCATCGAGCGCAAAGGGCGCAACGTCGGCAACACAAACCGCGTGCGCGTCGTGAAGAAGGGTAGAGGAATGCTCTATCTCTCAACCGCGCTCGAATATTTTACGGGCGAGGAAGAGGTCGCCGCTCAAAGTTCGCCTGAACTGAAGATAACGCGCGAATACTTTCGGCTGCGGGTGACGGAGACTGAGGGTGGTAAATCCAGTTGGGGTTTAGAGCCGCTCGTGGGCGAGGTTCGCTCAGGAGATTTAATCGTCTCAAGAATAAGACTTCAGGGCGCGCGGGCGCAGTACGTGATGATCGAAGACCCGATTCCGGCGGGCTGCGAGCAGGTGGCGAGCGTGAGCCGAATCAATCTCAATTATACGACCGACAGTTGGAGCGACTGGTACAGCGCGCGCGAGTTTCGCGACGAGCAGACGGTCTTCTTCATGAGTTCATTTGATGGCGACGCGACATTCCAGTACGCGATGCGCGTTGAAGTGCCGGGCGCATTTCGCGTCGCCCCGGCGCGCGCCGAATTGATGTACCAGCCGACCGTTCAAACGAACACGGGCAACTCGCGGCTGGATATTCTGGATAAGAAGTGAAAAGCGTTACTTGAGAGCGGATTTCAAGTTGGGGGCTGGGAGAAATGAGAATTCAACACAGAGGCACAGGGAGTACAGAGGGAACACAGAGAATCAAGCCTCCATGCATCCTCCGTGCATCCTCCGTGTTCTCTGTGTCTCTGTGGTGAATCGCCCTTTACCAAACATTCAATTGAAAAGTGACCTGACAGCAGAATCGTAGAGGAGGAAACATTGATGAGCGCGTTGAAGACAATTTTCGCAGCGACCCGCAGGCTCTTGCGGCAGTGGCGCGTGATGGCTGTCATGGCCGCCGTTTATGCCTCGCTGCTCGCGGCGCTCTTCTTTTTCGTCGCAACGAAAGAGGCGACCCGTTGGCAGGTGCTGTGGACGCTCATATTCGCCGCCATCATTCCCGCCCTCTTCTTTCTGCTTCAGGCCATGATCGTGAACTACGCGCACGGCGAAGCTAAGGCTGCAACTCTGCTCCGGCGCTCGTTCAGAGATTCTTGTCGGCTTGCGCTCTCAAGCGTTCCGCTTGCCCTGCTGGCCGTCTTCTTTATATATCTCCTGAACAAGTCGCATTACTCGGCCATTCAACTTCCCTTCCCACGCTTTGTGCAGGAAACATGGACTGAAGTGCAGCCGCGCTCGTCGTCAATCATCAACCAGACCGCTCCGCTCTCATGGCCGCAGCTTGCGCTCTCCACCCTGCGCCTTCTCGTCTTCGCGGTGGTCTTGCCGCTCGGCGCAATTCATCTGTGGGGCGCAACCGTGCGCGACGGACTCCTCGCGGCTATAAAAAAACTGCCACGCAATCTGGCGCGCGCTTTCGCTCCCCAGCCTACGCTTGTTTATGCTATCGGCCTCGTCCTCTTTGGCCTCATCCCCTACTTCCTGCTTTTTACGCATACTCCCGCCAGCAACGCCTGGGTTGAATTCGGCCTGTTCGTCGCGCGCCTCGTCCTTGTCTTCGTCTTCACTCTCTACGGTTGGGCGCTAACCATGAGCACACTGGCAGTCGCGGGCGACGTGAAGGTCGTCGAAGAAGTATGACCCGTTCAAGAGTTAACCATGCAGGCGAATGGATACGAAGCCGCACGATTATTCAGCACGTCTCCCCACGAATGTTTTCGCCGTTTCTCCTCACGGCTTTGTTGTCGGTGGCGATTCTTTGCTGGTGGCTCGCACCCGGCCCGCTCAATCATCAAGACTCTGCCATCAGCATCGCGGGCGTTGATGGAGACGAAACGGATGCGGCTTTGCAGCAGGCGGCGGTCGAAGCGCTGGGCGAGCGCGACGGCACGATCATCGTCATGGACCCGCAGAACGGAAGAGTCCGCGCCATCGTCAATTCACGCCTTGCTTTTGAGCAGGAGCTTTCGCCCGGCTCGACCATCAAGCCGTTTGCCGCGCTCACGGCTTTGCAGACAGGATTGATTAACGAAGACTCGCGCTTGCTCTGCCGTGACCGCTACACGAGCGCTGATTTTGAGATTAGCTGCTCGCATCCCAAAATCAGCGCGCCGTTTGATCCCGTGCAGGCGCTTGGCTATTCGTGCAACTACTATTTCGGCAAACTCGGCGAGCGGCTCGATAGAGATTCTTTCAACGCGACCCTCTCCTCCTTCGGTTTCGGCGCTTCCACAAACACTGGCAACGAGCGAGAGGCGGGCGGCGCTTTACCACGCGGCGGGCAGATGAAAGCGCGCGACGCGCTCGGTGAAAGCAAAGAACTGCTCGTCACACCCATTCAATTGTTGACGGCTTACGCGGCGCTCGCAAACGGCGGCCATCTCTACGTGCCGCAGTTAGCTAATACCAGAGAGTTCAATAAAAAGGAGCGCGCCGGGATAACGATTGCGCCCGCGCATCGTGCTTTGTTGATTAAGGGGATGCGCGGCGCAGTCGTTTACGGCACAGCCGAGCGTGCGGCGTTGAATCGTTTGCCTCTTTACCTCTTCGGCAAGACCGGAACGGCGACCGCCAGCGACGATCTTCATACGCAGGGGTGGTTCGTCGGCTTTGCCTCCGAGCCGGGAGAGACACGACCTGAAAATGTAAAGCTTGCCGTGCTGGTTTTTCTCAAAAACGCTCATGGCGCGGAGTGCGCTGAAAGTGCGCGGCCTGTTTTTGAAGCATTCATTAAGGAGCGGAGCAGAAGCAAGACGACGACACCGCGCATAAGCGACGCCCACGCAGTTTCGTCCTTTTCAGCACCTCAGCCCGTCGCCGGATTACAGGTTCGTGTTTATCTGGCGCGCGAAGACAAAGTAGTGATGGTGGCGTTTGAAGATTACGTCCTCGGCGTGCTGGCAGCGGAAGGAGCCGTAGAGGACGAGCCGGAAGCCTTGAAAGCTCTGGCCGTCGCTGTTCGCACCTATGCGTTGCAGAATCTCAAGCGGCACGAGCGTGACGGCTACGACTTTTGCAGCACCACACACTGCGAGCGATACACGTTTATCGAAGACGGCGAGAAGACGAGCGCCCGTGACCTTATACGTCAGGCCAGAGATTCAACCGCCGGTGAGGTCCTACTCGATGAGAAAGGGCAGGTGACGGACGCCTACTTTCACGCCGCCTGCGGGGGCATGACTGCCAACGTCGAAACGCTCTGGGGAAGCCCTCCGCCAAAGCACCTGCGCGGCGTGCGCGATGAATATTGCGCGACGAGGCCGAATCGTGAGTGGACGGACGTGATTCCACTGAAGCGTCTGGCGGAAGCTCTCAAGAGCGATTCACGCACGGAGACGGGCGCACGACTTGAGAATGTCACCGTCTCTCGCAGAGATGCGACGGGGCGCGCTGAACTCCTGACCCTCGAAGGAGAGCGCCGCCGCGTCGTGCGCGGCTGGGACTTTAAGATCATCGTCGGGCGCATCCTCGGTTGGAACGTGCTCAAAAGTTCGCGCTTTGAGGTGACGCGCGCAGGCTCAAACTTCATCTTTCGCGGCAGCGGCTTCGGGCATGGCGTAGGTCTCTGCCAGGAAGGCGCGCACGTCCTGGCTCAGCGCGGCACACCCTATCGCCAGATTCTCAATTACTATTTTCCAAGTACGAGCGTCGGGCAACGCGCGAGAGAGGTTGGTCTTCAAGGCTCAATGCCTGAGCCGCACGCTTTCGACTCGAACCTGCTGCGCCCGGTCATCTACACATCGCAGAATCGGCGGTTGAGCTTAACCAGCGAACATTTTCAACTCAGCTATCCGGCCAGCACCCCGGAGCGCGAAGCAGAGAATGTGCTGCGAATGCTCGAAGCGGCGCGCTCTGATGTCCTCAGCCGTGTGTCTGCCGCATCGACAAGTTTCGACGGGCCACAGAGACTCACCGTGATTGTTCATCCGACGACCGGGGATTTTGTTTCTGCGACCGGGCAGCCGTTTTGGTCCGCAGGCGCGACGAAGGGACGCCGGATTGAATTGCAGCCGCTTGACATCTTGCGCCGTCGCGGCGTGCTTCCCACCACACTGCGCCACGAATATACGCATGCCGTGATAGATGCCCTGAGCAGGGGAAGCGCGCCGCGATGGTTAGCGGAAGGATTGGCGATACACGTCGCAGGCGAAGGTGCGATGTTCGCGCGTTTTGAGAATAAAGAAAAACTATCGACGGATGTCCTGGAGCAAAGATTGACCCGCCCTGCTTCGGCTGAGGACATGCGCGCTTTGTATGCGGCAGCCTATCGCCACGTCCAGATGCTGATTCGCTCAGAAGGAGAACCGAGCGTGTGGCGGCGCGTCGCGCAAATGTAAGCAATAATCGTAGGGGCAGGGCTTATCCTTGCCCGCATGGTGACGTAAGCCTCCGGGCCAGAGGACTTGTCCCTGCCCCCTACAGTCTTACCTATCAAAGCCTCTCTAATCATATCGCCTGGATAGGAGGAATCGCACAGATGGTTTTATGTTGGATTAGTTTGCAGCTTTATGTTATAAAGCACTTGATGAAAATTGGGAAGGCATGGTTCAGGTTGAGCGTTTTGACTTTGTGGTGAGGTAGCCGAAAGGCGGAAGGGTGTTGAGTTGATGAAGGTGAAGATGATTCTCCCGGCGCTAACCGAAGCCAAAAGCCCGTTTTTCAGACCCGTCAAATACTCTCTTTTCCCGCCGCTCGGTTTGGCCACACTCGCCGGATACCTCGACGAAGATGTCTTGGTGACACTTCAGGATGAGCACGTTGAGACGCTCAAACTGGATGATGAGCCTGACCTCGTAGTGATACAGGTTTACATCACAAGCGCGCGGCGCGCCTACAAAATCGCGGATCATTATCGCCGCCGGGGCGCATACGTCGCGCTCGGCGGCTTGCACGTCACCTCGCTGCCCGAAGAGGCTGCGGCGCATGCCGATACCATCTTCCTCGGCCCCGGCGAAGATATCTGGCCTGCTTTCCTTGAGGATTATCGGGCGGGACACCCGGCGAAGGTTTACCGCTCAAAGGTACGCTCCCTCGACCGCCTGCCGAAGATTCGCCGCGACCTCATCAAGCGTCACCTCTACCTTGTGCCCAACTCCATAGTCGTCTCGCGCGGTTGCCCGCACTCGTGCGACTTCTGCTACAAGGAGGCGTTCTTCGAGGGCGGGCGCGGATTTTACACGCAGAAGGTTGACGCGGCTCTCGCCGAGATCGAGCGATTGCCGGGGCGTCATCTCTACTTTCTGGACGATCACCTGTTTGGCGATACGCGCTTTGCAGAGGCGCTCTTTGACGGGATGCGCGGGATGAAGCGTTTGTGGCAGGCCGCCGGGACGGTGCAGTCTGTGCTGCGCCCGCGCCTGCTGGAAAAGGCTGTCGCGTGCGGGCTGCGTAGTCTCTTCGTCGGCTTCGAGACATTGAGCGCAGAGAATTTGCGCGAGCAGCGCAAGCCGCAAAATCTGGGAAGGGATTACGGCGCGGCCATACGCCGCCTGCACGACCTCGGCGTGATGGTCAACGGCAGCTTCGTCTTTGGCATGGACAATGATGACGAGACGGTGTTCGACCGCACAGTCGAGTGGGCTATCAATCAAGGCATCGAGACGGCGACGTTTCATATCCTGACGCCTTATCCGGGCACGGCGCTCTACGAGAGAATGCAGAAGGCCGGGCGAATGCTGCACACCGACTGGGATTTGTATGACACGCGCCACACCGTTTGCCGCCCGGCGCTTCTCGCGCCAAAGGCTTTGGAGGAAGGTTACGGGCGCGCGTATCGCAGTTTCTATCGTTGGAGTTCGATAGTGCGCGGTGCGGCGACAAAACCGAATTTCATGAGCGCCCTGCGCCACGTCGCTTACGCCGGAGGGTGGAAGAAGTTCGAGCCTCTGTGGGATTGGGTGATTCGTGCGAGGCGCGTTTCAAAGATGCTGCCCGTGTTGGAAGGCGTGCTGACAGGCTTCGGCAAACATCCGTCACAGGGCAGAACGTCTGAGATTTCGTCCGGTCAGTCTGCGCTGACAGATTTGGTGGACGCGCCCGAGGTTAAATTACTCAAAACTGCTCAGAGATGATAAGGCGTTTACGAGAGAACCTACACGGTCGTAGAAAAGAGACGGCAGCCGCGCCTTGAGCCGGGAAAATAAATAGCGCAATATTTTGAGTCGAACTTCATCCGGGGAGCATTGCTTCGCAGGTAAAATAGCTGAGGTCTCATCAGCTATTCGGTTATGAGGTATGAATGATCTTACTTCCGGAATCAGATGAAGACTTGCTGCGGGAATGCTTGATGGATACTTTCCGTGCGAGCGGCCCCGGCGGCCAGCATGTCAACAAGACGGAAAGCGCCGTCCGGCTCAAGCACCTGCCAACAGGCTTGGTCGTCACCTCCCGCGCGGAGCGCAGCCAGCACCAGAATAAAGCTCACTGCTTAAGAAAGCTCCGCGAAAAGGTGGAGAAATTGAACCATCGTCCCGCCAGTCGCGTTCCCACGCGCGTCCCCCGCAGCGCGAAAAATCGTACCCTTGAAGAGAAGTCGCGGCGCTCGAACATCAAGCGATTACGTTCCAAGCCGTCTACGGATGAATGAGCGGTATCTGCCCTTGCCGTGTGCGTCCTATCAGGTCAGTGATCGATGGGACAGAAAACCAGACCTGCCCCGTCGCTCGTAATATCCACAAGATTCTCAACCAATAGACACACTAATGAAACGAGTAGCAGTCATTCTCCAACAGCACCTTTGAAGAAAAGCCCCGAATTTTCCAGCCACAGGGCTTTGAGAAGTAACCTCGCGAATCGTACGGAAAGGATTTCCGTTTGAAGGAAAAAATCGTCAAAACCGAAGAAGAGTGGCGGCAGCAATTGACGCCTGAGCAATACCGTGTCGCCAGACAAAAGGGAACGGAGAGACCGTTCACGGGTGAATACTACGACTCGAAGGATGAGGGGACGTACCAGTGTGTGGCCTGCGGCAACGAGCTGTTCAAATCGGACGCGAAGTTCGATTCGGGCTGCGGCTGGCCGAGTTTCACAGAGCCTTCGGAGGGTGACAACGTTCGCACGGAAGTTGATACCAGTCACGGGATGCGCCGCGTGGAGGTCTTGTGCGGCAATTGCGACGCGCATCTCGGCCACGTCTTCACAGACGGCCCACAGCCGACCGGCCTGCGCTACTGCATCAACTCCGTCGTACTTAAACTGGATAAGGAAGAGTAGCAGGCGCGGCTGTCGTATCAATTCGGGTTGGATTTATTGACACGCGAAAGAAAGCGGCGTTAGACTATCGCTCAATACGTCCCAGTAGATAATTGTTTTCTTAATTCCCCCACTGTTCCGTAGCTCCCCCAGCTTACGGAAAAGATATTCCTCTCTTTGCATTAACTTAGTAGTAGCGCGAACCCAGGGTCGTTTGAACAAAGGGTAGGCAGAAAGCCCCGACTGTTTGAAACAGGAGGCTGATGCTTGCGCGCCCTCCGGTTTGCGAAAGCAATCTGGCAGGCCCACCAACATCAACCAGCAATGACAACGGATAGCAAGAAGGAGGACCAACCATGGTAGCGGAGATTGCTCCATACGGTAGGAAGACCCAGCGTCCACCTGCGGTCAAAGATGTCCATATCGTCTGGATTACAGCGGGCTTGGGCTGTGACGGCGACACGGTTTCTATCACCGCCGCGACTCAACCGAGCGTTGAGGATGTTGTTTTGGGAGCGATACCGGGTCTCCCGAAAGTCCATCTACATAATCCGGTGCTGGCTTATGAAGTTGGCGACGACTTCATGAAATATTTCTATCAGGCCGAACAGGGCTTGATTGATCCTTTCGTGCTGGTCGTCGAAGGCTCAATCCCGAATGAGAAGATCAAAGCCGAGGGCTACTGGGCGGCGATGGGAAATGACCCGATGACGAACCAGCCGATTCCGACCTGCGATTGGATTGACCGTCTCGCTCCGAAAGCGCTGGCGGTGGTCGCCATCGGCACTTGCGCCACCTACGGCGGCATTCATGCGATGGCGGGCAATCCGACGGGAGCGATGGGGCTGGCGGATTACCTGGGTTGGGATTTCAAAACGCCTGCGGGGCTTCCGATTATCAACGTGCCGGGTTGTCCCGTGCAGCCGGACAACTTCATGGAGACGGTGCTCTACCTGCTCTATCAAGCGGCGGGACTCGCTCCGATGATTCCGCTGGACGATCAACTGCGTCCCACGTGGCTCTTCGGCAAGACGGTTCATGAGGGCTGCGACCGCGCGGGCTATTACGAGCAGGCCGATTTCGCCACCGAGTACGGCTCGCCCAAGTGCATCGTCAAGTTGGGATGCTGGGGGCCGGTCGTTAATTGCAACGTGACCAAGCGCGGGTGGATGGCCGGAATCGGCGGCTGCCCGAACGTCGGCGGCATCTGCATCGGCTGCACCATGCCGGGCTTCCCCGATAAGTTCATGCCGTTTATGGACGAGCCACCGGGCGCGAAACTCTCTGCGGGCGCGGTCGGTATCTACGGCAGGATGATTCGGAAACTACGCGCCATCACCAACGCGACTGTCAACAAAGAACCCAAGTGGCGACACAAGGGAACTGAACTCACCACCGGCTACCGGCCACGGGCCTTCTAAAGAGGAGCTACAAAGATGAGTACGACAACAACGACGAGCACAAAGGCTCCGGCCAAGCCGAGGACTTTGGTAGACATGAACTGGGACCCGATTACCCGCATCGTCGGCAGCCTCGGCATTTACACCAAGATTGACTTTGCCAACAAGGAGGTCGCCGAGTGCTACTCGACCTCCTCGATCTTTCGCGGCTACTCAATCTTCATGAAGGGCAAAGACCCTCGTGACGCGCATTTCATCACCAGCCGCATCTGCGGCATCTGCGGCGACAATCACGCTACCTGCGCCTGCTACGCGCAGAACATGGCCTTCAACGTCCGACCGCCAGCACTCGGCGAATGGATCGTCAATCTCGGCGAAGCCGCCGAATACATGTTCGATCACAATATCTTTCAGGACAATCTCGTCGGCGTGGACTTCTGCGAGCAGATGGTCAAGGAAACGAATCCGGGTGTTTGGGAGAAAGCCAAAACGACCGCAGCCCCGCACGCGGCGGATCACGGCTACAAGACCATCGGCGACATCATGGTCGCGCTCAATCCGTTCAGCGGCGAGTTCTACCGCGAGACGCTGCATGTGAGCCGATACACGCGCGAGATGTTCTGCCTGATGGAAGGCCGCCACGTCCATCCCTCGACGCTTTATCCGGGCGGCGTCGGCACTGTCCCGACCGTTCAACTCTTCACGGACTACATGGTGCGTCTGATGCGCTACGTCGAGTTCATGAAGAAGGTTGTGCCGCTGCATGACGATTTGTTTGACTTCTTCTACGAAGCGCTGCCGGGTTATGAGAAGGTCGGCCAGCGTCGCATCCTGCTCGGTTGCTGGGGTTCGTTCAACGACCCGGAAGTTTGCGACTACAAATACGAGAACATGGATGCGTGGGGCAACAAGATGTTCGTCACGCCGGGCATCGTGGTGGACGGCAAGTTGGTCACGACCAATCTGGTTGACATCAATCTCGGCATCCGCATCCTTTTGGGGAGTTCATACTATGACGGCTGGGAGAACGAGGAGATGTTCGTCAAGAACGACCCGCTCGGAAACCCTGTGGATCGCAACCATCCCTGGAATCAGACGACGATTCCACGCCCGCAGAAGCGCGATTTTGACAGCAAGTACACATGGGTCATGTCGCCGCGCTGGTATCACGAGGGCGAACAGGGAGGCGGCAGCAAATACCTCGCGCTCGATACGGGCGGCGGCCCGATTGCACGTCTCTGGGCGACGGCGCTGGCGGGCAAGGTAGACATCGGCTACATCAAGGCCACCGGCCAGAGTGTGAAGATTTATCTGCCGAAGACTTCGCTCAAACCGGAGGTCGAGTTCGAGTGGAAGATTCCGAAGTGGTCAAACGCGATTGAGCGCGACCGCGCCCGCACCTACTTTCAGGCTTACGCGGCTGCGGCTGCTCTGCACTTTGCCGAACAGGCGCTGGCCGAGTTGCACGCTGGTCGCACTAAAACATGGTCAGAGTTCAAAGTGCCGGAAGATGCCATCGGCTGCGGCTTCCACGAAGCGGTGCGCGGCGTGCTTTCGCATCACGTCGTCATCCGCGATGGCAAGATCGCCAACTATCACCCGTACCCGCCGACGCCGTGGAACGCCAACCCGCGCGACATCTACGGCACGCCCGGTCCCTACGAAGATGCCGTGCAGAACACGCCCATCTTTGAAGAGAACGGGCCGGAAAACTTCAAGGGCATAGACATCATGCGCGCCGTCAGAAGCTTTGACCCGTGCCTGCCCTGCGGCGTTCACATGTACCTCGGCAACGGCAAGACCCTTGAGACTCGCCATTCGCCGATGTTCGGGGCAATGAAATAAGAGCAGTGATGAGTGATGGGTGATGGATAACAGGTGATGGGTGATAGGTGATGGGTGATAGGAGAAAACAACAGGTCTTTCTTATCACCCATCACCCATCACCTATCACTTAGAAACCATCACCCATCACCTATCACCCATCACTTCTTCTATGGATAAAGAATTTCAAAAACGGGTTCAGCGGGTTGACGAGTTGATCCGCGAGATCGAGCAGGTGGCCGACCCGGATACGCGTGCAAAGGCGATTGAGCTTGTGCAGACGCTGATGGAGTTTCACGGCGCGGGGCTTGAGCGATTGATGGAGGTCGTGGCAGAGGCAGGAGAGCCGGGCTATGCCCTCTTCGATAATTTCGCGCGAGACGGTTTGGTCGCGAGCCTGCTTCTGCTGTATGGGCTTCACCCGGTCGAATTGGAAGCTCGTGTGATGGGGGCTTTGGACAAGGTGCGCCCGTACTTAGGCTCACACGGGGGCGATGTGGAGTTGCTTGGCGTGACGGATGGAGCAGTCCGTCTCCGCATGAAAGGAAGCTGTGACGGGTGTCCATCGTCAGCGATGACGCTCAAGCTGGCGATTGAAGAAGCCATCTATGAAGCCGCGCCGGACATCACCGGGATTGAAGTCGAAGGTGTCGTGGAGCAGCCGTCATCAAACGGTCTGGTGCAATTAGGTAAATCCAGAAGCAGCAAGGTTGATGGAGCACAGCCCGCAAACGACAACGGCAAATGGGAAGGCGTCCTCGGTCTTGAATCGCTCGCCCAAAATTCCGTGAGGGCTTTGGATGTCAGCGGACGCCCGGTTCTCTTCTGCCGTCTGGGAGAAACGTTCTACGCCTACGGAAATCTTTGCCCCGGCTGCGGTCAGACCTTGCAGGAGGCGCGGCTTGAATCCGCGACGCTCATCTGCCCCACCTGCGGGCAGGGCTACGAGGTCGAGCGTGCCGGAAGAGCTTCTGGCAAGTCAGACCTTTATCTTGAGCCGTTCCCGCTGTTGATTGAGCAGGGCCAGACGAAAGTGGCCGTGCCTCATCTGGCGACCAATTAAGATGTGTTGGAGAGTCAAAAAAACTCTCTCACGAATAATTAAGGAGGATAAGAGCAATGTCGGAAGAGCATGAGAGTAAGAGCGAATCGCCGTCGCACGATTGGGGCACAGGCAAGGGCGAGGAAAAGAGTTCGATGGGAGGGAAAGAACACGGTCGCCACGATGCCGGTGAGACGGGCGCAGACCGACCCGCCGGTACTTCGACGGCCAGAGATTCTACGAGCATCAATCCTGATAGCGAAGACCCGATAGACCCGGACAGCCCGAACATGCCGCCAGCCTGAATCAATTGCGGAATGCGGATTTCGGATTGCGGATTGAAGCAGGTGGGTTGTGAGATAAACTTCTGATTTCCGAAGTGGTGAGAACATGACAAGCAGCTACGAGAAGGATGATTCCCAGGAATCCGAAATCCACAATCCGCAATCCGCAATCGGTACGTCCGCAATCCGCAATCCGCAACCGGCAGAGTCGTCAGCCTTCGCCGCTCTCCGGCGATTCGTGCGTGCGCGTGCCGTCGTCGAGCGTTGCGAGATGTGCAGCGCCGAACTGGCAGTCAATCATCAACATCTGGTTGAGCCGAAGAGCCGTCAAATAATCTGTTCCTGCCAAGCCTGCGCCGTCCTGTTCTGCAATCAATCGGAAACGAAATACAAGAGCGTGCCTCGCCGCATACGCTTCCTTCAGGATTTCCAGTTGACGGACGCGCAGTGGGACAACCTTGCTCTCCCGATTAACATGGCCTTCTTCTTCCACAGCACGCCGGACGGCAAAGTGGTCGCGCTCTATCCCAGTCCGGCTGGCCCGACCGAATCTCTGCTCTCTCTCGACACGTGGGACGAGATTGTGCAGGACAACGCAATCCTGAAGAAGATGGAGTCCGACGTTGAAGCCCTGCTCGTCAATCGTGTGGAGAACACACGCGAATACTTTCTCGCCCCGATTGATGAATGCTACAAGCTGGTGGGATTAATCCGCGCGCACTGGCGCGGACTGTCCGGTGGCGCTGAGGTCTGGGCGGAGATCGTAAAATTTTTTGACGACCTGAAGAGGCGAGCAAGTTGAAGAAGGCAAAAGTGATAAGGATAAAAACAATTCTATTAGTCCATTCCTTTAAGTCTGAAAAAGTGGTTTCAGCCACCCTTTTGCCTTTTACCTTTTACCTTATTTACTTTCAATCATGCCTGATTTGAGCTTTCAAGTAGAAGGTGCTGAAGCCGTCCCTTACGCAGTCGCCCCGCTGCTGGCGCTGAAACTCCGCGTCGTCAACGCCGACGCAGAGGAGCCGATTCAGACGGTCGCGCTGCGCTGCCAGATTCAACTCGAAGTGACGCGCCGTCGTTACAACGCAGAAGAGCAAGAACGTCTTCATGATCTGTTTGGTGAGCCGGAGCGCTGGGGGCAGACCCTTCGCACGATGCTGTGGACTCATGCGAGCATCAACATTCCGCCGTTCACCGGAAACACCGTCGTTGATCTTCAAGTGCCATGCACGTTCGATTTCAACGTCGCCGCCACGAAATATTTTGCCGGACTGGAAGACGGGGAGATTCCCATTGAACTGCTCTTTAGCGGGACTGTTTTCTATGAAGCGTCGGACGGCGCATTACAGGTCGCGCAGATTTCGTGGGAGACCGAAGCCAAGTATCGTCTGCCCGTGCGGGTCTGGAAAGAGATGATGGACATCTATTATCCAAACTCGGCCTGGCTCAATTTGCGCCGCGATGTCTTCGACCGTCTGTATGAATACAAGCGACGACGCGGGATTCCGACGTGGGAGCAGGCATTGGAAGAAATCCTTCCGCCTGTGGAAGAGACTGGCAAAGAGACAGGCGAAGAGATAGAAGTCCTGGGGAACATGCCGTCATGAATTTTGATCTCGTGGAAAAGATAGCCGCCGCCGTGCTGTATGAAGGGTATATCCTCTACCCATACAGGCCGTCTTCGGTGAAGAACCAGCAGCGGTTCAACTTCGGCGCGCTCTATCCTGAATCCTACTCTCTCGTCGGGGGCGGCACGGATGCGTGGACGATGCAGACCGAGTGTCTAATCAAAGGAACAGAATCAACGACGCTTGAGTTGAAGATACGGTTTCTCCACCTGCTGACGCGCGAGGTGGGCGTGCCGAATGCGCATTGGAACAACGGCGAAGCGCAAGCTCCTATCTCTGGTAATGATTTTCGGATAGTGCCATCGTTGGAGGTCGGTGATCGTATTTTTCAAACATGGCAGGAAGCAGTTGATCGTGAAATCAGCCCGGCGAGTTTTAATCTGAGTGAACTCGTCACGCAGCCGCAAAGAATAATGTTTACCTTTCCGGCGAAGGAAGAGATAGAACCTTTGCGTGAGTCGAACGACGAGGTTGTCGGGGTGCTGGTCAGAAAGCAGCAGACTATCGAAGGCGCTATCGAATTGCGGATTGCCGATTGCGGATTGCCGATTGACGAGACAAAGGAACGCTTGTTCAGGGTCACTATACTCATCATGAATCTGACGCCGTTTGATGATGTAGACCTGAGCAGCGGTCATCAATCCGCAATCCTCAATCGGCAGGAGCGTGACGAGGCGTTGATGCATACGCTGGCTTCGACGCATACCATCCTGGGCGTGCGCGATGGTGAGTTCATATCCTTGCTCGATACGCCCGAAGAGTTCCGAGAGGCGGCCTCCTCGTGTCGCAACACGGGGACATGGCCGGTATTGGTGGGCGTTGAGGGAGAGCGCAACATGATGCTCTCATCGCCGATTATTCTCTACGACTATCCGCAGATTGCGCCGGAAAGCGCGGGCGACCTCTTCGACGGAACGGAGATAGACGAGATTCTGACGCTTCGCATTATGACGTTGACGGATGATGAGAAGCGAGAGATGCGCGGCGCTGACGAGCGCGCGCGCCAAATGCTCGAACGAACCGAGACGCTTCCCGCCGAGCAGTTGATGAAACTACACGGCGCGATGCGCGCCCTTCCCTTTAGGAAGGAAGAAGAGCTATGAATGAATGGGAGTGGCAACTTCTGGAAGAGCGAACGCCGCTAGAGCATGTCCTGGTCTCCGGCGTCGAACTCAAGCAGGGCGACTCGGTCGTCCTGCGGCCACGCGCCGGGGGCGACATCTTCGATCTGGCGCTCGCGGGCAAGATTGCCGTCATCGAATCAATCGAGCAGGACTATGAGAACAACGTTCACTTCGCGGTCGTCCTCGAAGATGATCCGGGGCGCGATTTAGGGATGCTCAGGCAGCCCGGCCATCGTTTCTTCTTTTCGCCCGAAGAGGTCGAGCCGCTCTCTCGATTGCGGAATGCGGATTTCGGATTGCGGAATGAAGGAGAGCCATGATGTCTTCCAATCTGCAATCCGCAATCCCAAATCCGCAATCGGCAAGCATCCTCGTTGCAGGCATCGGCAACATCTTCATGGGAGACGATGCCTTCGGCAGCGAAGTGGCGAGACGCTTGATGGAGCGCACGTTGCCGGATGAGGTGCGCGTAGTCGATTTCGGGATTCGCGGGTTTGATTTGACCTACGCGCTGCTCGACGGTTACGAAGTGACCATCTTCATTGACGCGACCCCGCGTGGAGAAGCGCCCGGTACGCTCTACACCATCGAGCCTGATTTAAGTGAACTGGACGACGATGGAGAAGACGCGCAAGGTGCGATGATTGAGCCGCACGGCATGAACCCTTTGAAAGTGCTGCGGCTGGCAAAGTCAATGGGCGGAGAGTTCAAGCGTATCCTGCTGGTCGGATGCGAGCCTGCGCCGATGGAAGCGGAAGAAGGAGAGATGGGATTGAGCGAGCCTGTGCAAGCCTCCCTGGACGAAGCCGTCCTGATGGTCGAGTCGCTCATTGCAAAGATTCTTGAAGAGAAACATCGAGAGGCGACAGTTTGAAGTAGTGAAATCTAATTCGCAAAGAACAAAAGGAGTAGACCTATGGCGTATGTCAGAATCAACGATGATGAGCCTCAGCAAGGTTCATCTGTCATGAGACGTGGTGAATCTATAGAGAGAAGAGAGAGGAAATCCAACATGAACGTGTGGACAATCGTCGGTGGTTTGGCGCTCGTGGCCGCTGCCGCAGCCGTGATCGTGAGTCTCCCCGACATCAAGCGTTATATCAAAATCAGCACGATGTGATGAACAGCAGCGGGCTGAAACAAAACGATAAACGGGGAAGCGCACGGCGCGAGTGCAATGTGTGGAAGGGCTTGGCGGCAGGCGTCGTCGGCGGTCTGGTTGCGTCCTGGACGATGAATCAATTTCAGGCGCTCTGGAGCAAACTGGTCGAAGGCGAAGAGAGATCGCACGGCGCACAATCCATGCAGCAGGGCCATCCGCAGCAGGGCATCGGACGCGAGCTACAGGCCGAAGGTAAAGACGAGGCGGAAGACGACGCGGCTGAACGGCTCGCCAATGCCATCTCTGTCGGTCTCTCCGGTCGGGAGTTGACGGAGAGCGAGAAGGATGTCGCGGGCGTAGTCTTTCATTATGCGATGGGTGCGACTTCGGGTGCGCTCTATGGCGCTGTGGCCGAAGCCTTGCCGCAGGTGACAGCCGTCGCAGGGTTGCCGTTCGGCGCAGCCGTGTGGGTCATCGCGGATGAAGGCATCGTGCCTGCCGTCGGTTTGTCCAAATCGCCAGCGGAGTATCCGCTCTCGATACACGCTTATGCGTTCACCTCGCATCTGGTCTTCGGGTTGACGACTGAGCTTGTGCGGCGTGCCGTGCGTGAAGCGATGTGATGCGCGGTCGGCAACAGATTCGCGCTTGATAGTTTCAATCGTGCCAGGGGGGAGCAAACATGGGCCGTTACCGGATAGACGCAAGGCAGAGCCGGTTCGTCGTGCAGGTGGAAGCTTCCGGGCTGCTTTCGGTCTTCGGTCACAACCCCCTCATCGCTGTCTGCGGCTTCGGCGGTGACGTGCAATTCGACGCGGAAGCACCTGACCGGGCATCGCTCCTGATGCTGGTGCAGGCCAACTCGCTTGCGGTAGCCGGTGAAGTCACTGAAAAAGATCGCCCCGAGATTGAGCGCATGATGCGCGACGAGGTGCTTGAAACGGCGCGTTATCCTGAAGTCGTCTTTATGAGCACGAGCGTCTCGATTAATCAGATGGCAGACGCGAGGTATCAGGCGAGGATTACCGGCAGCCTCTCGCTGCACGGCGTGACACGCAACCATTCGATGGATGCGCAGGTCATGGTCAACGGGAATACACTAAGGGCGCAGGGTGAATTCCCTTTGCGGCAGAGCGACTACAACATCAAGTCGGTCTCCGTCATGGGAGGCACGCTCAAGGTCAAAGACGAGGTGAAACTCTCCTTCGACATCCTTGCTAATGGGGATTTCGGATTGCGGAATGCGAATTGAAAACACAATCGCAGTCTTCGTTAAGTCCGCAGGCCGAAATCCGCATTCCGCAATCGAAACTATGCACGAGCTTTCCATCGCCCTGAGCATGATTGAGATGGCTTCGGAAGAGGCCGCAAGAAGGGGCGGGGTTTCCGTCAACGCGGTGCATTTGAAACTGGGGCCGCTTTCGGGCGTCGTGAAGGAGGCTCTGCTTTTCTCTTATGAGGTGGCCTGCGGGGGCACACCCCTCGAAGGGTCACAACTGATTATCGAGGATGTCCCCATCGTAGTTTATTGCCCGACCTGTCAGATGGAAACCAGTCCGGTCTCGCTTCAGCAATTCTGCTGTCCGGTTTGTGATACTCCGACCCCGCAGGTCTTGCAGGGGAAGGAACTCGAAGTCGTCGCTTTGGAGATACAGTAAATGAACACACCGCAGCCTCGTCTGGTCCAAGTCCGGCAAAATGTGTTGAAGCAGAATGATCTGCTCGCGCGTGAGCTAAGAGAGCGTTTCCACGCAGCAGGAGTCAAAGTGGTCAGTCTGGTTTCAAGCCCCGGCGCAGGCAAGACAGCCTTTCTGGAAAAGATGCTGTCAGACCTCAGACCACAGCACGCGGTTGCGGCGCTGGTCGGAGACCTCGCGACGGAGAACGACGCCGCGCGGCTTGCGCGCAGCGGCGCTCCCGTCAGGCAAATCACCACCGGCACGGTCTGCCACCTCGACGCCACGATGATCGAGAACGCGCTTGAAGGATGGAATCTGGAAGAGCTGGATGTGCTGTTCATCGAAAATGTCGGCAATCTCGTGTGTCCTTCGAGCTACGATCTGGGCGAGAACCTGCGCGTCGTTCTGCTGTCAGTGACGGAAGGCGAGGATAAGCCGCTCAAGTATCCGACGATTTTCAACACGGCGGATGTCGCGTTGATTACCAAGATGGATTTAGCACAGGCGGTCGAATTCGATCTGGCCGCCGCGCACGACAACATTCAACGAGTGCGCCCCGGTATGCGTGTTTTTGAAGTCTCTGCGAAAACCGGCGAAGGCATGGAAGCGTGGCGGGAATTCTTACTAAATTCGGAATTCGGAATTCGGATTGCGGAATCGAAGACTGCGGCTGCTCTTAACATCAGCAATCAGCAATCCCGTTTAGTCAATTCTTAAAGATGCCGACTCGGACTCAAATACTGGTCAAAGGGATGGTTCAGGGCGTCGGGTTCCGACCCTTCGTCTTCGGGCTGGCGCGGCGTCGTGCGCTCAAAGGTCAGGTTCTCAATAACCACGTCGGCGTCCTGATAGACATCGAAGGCGAATCGAGCACCATAGAACATTTTATACGCGAGATAAAATTAAACTCGCCGCCGCTTTCTCTTATCGAATCGGTCGAGCGTTGCGACAATTTAGACCTGGCGCATTATCAGGATTTTCGGATTGTTGAAAGCCTCTCGAATGGTGAGAGGTTCACGCCTATCTCGGCTGACATGGCCACGTGCGCTGACTGTCTCAGAGAATTGTTCGATTCTGAGAATCGTCGCTATCGCTATCCTTTCATCAACTGCACCAACTGCGGGCCGCGCTTCACCATCATCGAAGACATTCCGTATGACCGCGAACAGACCACGATGCGGGATTTCGAGATGTGCGCAATGTGCCGCGCCGAGTATGAGAATCCGCTCGACCGTCGCTTTCATGCAGAGCCGATTGCTTGCTCGGTCTGCGGGCCGCAACTGTCTTTGATGCCTGTAGGGACAAGCCCTGCCCCTACAATGCTGATTGATGACATCATTCATCGCGTGCGCGGCCTGTTATTGAGCGGGAAGATAGTTCTCGTCAAAGGCATCGGCGGATTTCATCTGGCCTGCGATGCGCTGAACGCGACTGCTGTCGAACAATTGAGGCAGAGAAAGTACAGGGAAGATAAACCGTTCGCTTTGATGGCAAGCTCCGTTGAGGTCATCAGGCGATATGCCGTCGTCTCGCAAGCGGAAGAGGATTTGCTGACATCCGAGCGCCGCCCTGTCGTGCTGCTCGAAAGAAGAACTGACGCAATTATCTCTGAAGCCGTCGCGCCCGGTGTGACGACGCTCGGCTTCATGCTGCCTTACTCGCCTTTGCATCACCTGATTTTAGAAAATCTGGATCGCCCGCTGGTGATGACGAGCGGCAACGTCTCCGACGAGCCGGTCTGTTACGAAGACGGGGATGCAACGCAACGTCTCAGCCGTATTGCCGACTACTTTCTACTGCACAATCGGCGGATTCACCTGCGCGCGGATGATTCGGTGACACGCGTGCGTGAGGGGCGCGAGATGATCCTGCGTCGCTCGCGCGGCTACGCGCCCGCACCCGTCAAGACTCAGTTCAAATTTGAGCGGGAGATTCTAGCCTGCGGCGCAGAGTTGAAGAACACTTTCTGTCTGACGCGTGATAGCTATGCTTTTCTGAGTCATCACATCGGCGATCTGGAAAATTTAGAGACGCTGCGCTCCTTTACAGAAGGCATCGAGCATTACAAGCAGCTTTTTCATCTTCGACCTGAAATCATCGCCTACGACCTGCATCCTGAATATCTCTCGACAAAATACGCGCTCGCCATTGACGACGTTTCAAACAAAGTCGGCGTCCAGCATCATCACGCGCACATCGCAAGCTGCATGGCCGACAACCGCGTTGAGGGTGAAGTCATCGGCGTAGCGATGGACGGTCTCGGCTTCGGCACGGATGGACGCATGTGGGGCGGCGAGTTCTTCGTCGCGGATTTCATGGATGCGGAGCGCATCGCGCACCTTGATTACATAGAGATGCCCGGAGGCGCGAAGGCCATCCGCGAACCCTGGCGCATGGCTGCGGTTTACCTGCACCGTGCGCTGGGCGATGAGTTCTTAAACTTGAACATTCCTTTCGTCCGGAATCTGGACCGGCGCGCATGGATGACGCTTCGCCGGATGATTATGACCGGCACGAACAGTCCCGAAACCTCAAGCATGGGCAGGCTCTTCGATGCCGTGTCGAGCCTGTTGGGTTTGAGAAACGCGGTCAACTATGAGGGCCAGGCGGCGATTGAGTTGGAAGCGATAGCTGATTCTCAGGCAGCCGGGCGATACGAGTTTGAACTGGAAGCAGGAAGGAAAGTCATTAAAGCCGAAAAGGTCGTCAGGCGCGCGGTGGAAGATTTGCTGAACGGCCTTTCGGCGCGCGAGGTTTCCGCAAGGTTCCATCTAGGAGTGGCTCATCTGATTGGCATGGTCGCGCACAGGGTAAGAGATGAGCGGCATCTCAATCGCGTAGTGTTATCGGGAGGAGTTTTTCAAAACATCTTTTTGCTGGACAGCACATGCCGGATGCTTCGGGAAGATGGTTTTGACGTTTTCACGCACAGCCGCGTGCCGACAAACGACGGCGGCATCTCTTTAGGGCAGGCAACAATCGCCAACGCGCGTCTTATTTCAGGGAGGCTTTAATATATGTGTTTAGCGATACCCGGACAGATTATCGAGATTGTGGATGCCGAGAACCAGATCGCCAAGGTCGAGGTCGGCGGGGTGAGGCGCAACATCAACACAGGCATGCTCAACGAAGACGAGGCGCAAATCGGCAACTGGGTGCTGATTCATGTCGGGTTCGCCATGACCAGAATTGACGAGCATGAAGCCAAAGAGACGCTGCGAGTGCTGGAAGAAATCGGGCAGTATCAGGATGAGTTTGAGCAGTTCAGTACGTCTTTGGAATAAGAGAGCTTCAGGAGTAAGTAAAAATGAGCAAGGCAGCCTCGGATGATTTTTCACGCGCCTTTTATCCTTTCCTGCATGATGAAGAGCAGAAGAAGCCGCAGGAGTTGATGGAGGAAATGCGCTTCTCGCTATTGGAGAAGGCGCGGGAAAGCGTCGAGGTCAAGAGCAAATTCTTTGAAGAAAATAAAGACACCATTCTGGCTGCATCGCTGGCAGTGGCAAAGGCTTTTCATCGTGGACGCAAGCTGCTCGTTTGCGGCAACGGCGGCTCGGCCACAGATGCTCAGCACGTCGCCGTCGAGTTCATGCATCCGGTCATCGTCGGCTGCAAGGCGCTGCCCGCCATCTCTCTGACCAACGATATGGCGATGGTCACAGCCATCGCCAACGATGTCGGCTTTAACGATGTCTTCACGCGCCAGATTATCGCGCTTGGTGGAGAGGGAGACGTTCTGCTCGGCATCTCCACGAGCGGCAATTCCGAAAACCTGATGCACGCTTTTGCGACTGCACGGCGAATGAAACTTCTGACCATCGGGTTCGCGGGAAATGACGGCGGCAAGATGAATAAGTTGTGCGAGGGCGGTCTGCTGGATTTCTGCCTGACCGTCCCGACCTCAAGCATTCACCGGATACAGGAGACACACGTCGCTCTTTATCACATCATGTGGGACATGGTTCATACTTTCCTGAAACACAAGTCTCTGGTTGAAGAGGCATAAACAAAGCGGGTGATGATATGAAATTCGTAGACGAATACAGGCAAGGCGACATCGCGCAGAAGCTGGCCGAGCAGATCGCGCACATGACCGATAGGCCGCTCAAGATTATGGAAGTCTGCGGCGGCCATACGCACACCATCTTCAAGTACGGGATAGAGGATTTGCTTCCCGATAACATCACCATGATTCATGGGCCGGGGTGTCCCGTCTGCGTCATTCCGCTGGGGCGCGTTGACGATGCCATCTCCATAGCCCAGCAGCCCAACGTGATTTTCACGACCTTCGGCGATGCGATGCGCGTGCCCGGCTCTAAGACCAGCCTGCTCGACGCGAAAGCCAGTGGCTGTGATGTGCGGATGGTCTATTCGCCGTTAGACGCCTTGAAGATTGCGAAGAAGAATCCTGAGCGAGAGGTCGTCTTCCTCGCGCTTGGCTTTGAGACCACCGCGCCTTCGACCGCCATGACCATCCTTCAGGCAGCGAAGGATGGCGTCGAGAATTTCAGCGCCTTCTGCAATCACATCACGATTGTGCCCGCGCTGAAAGCCCTGCTGGATTCGCCCGATTTGCAACTCGACGGATTCTTAGGCCCCGGCCACGTCAGCACCGTCATCGGCACTCGCCCCTACGAATTTGTTCCACGCGAGTACGGCAAGCCGGTCGCCGTTTCCGGCTTTGAGCCGCTGGACATCCTGCAATCGGTCTACATGATCGTCAAGCAAGTCGTCGAAGGACGCGCAGAAGTTGAGAATCAATATGCGCGCTGTATTACACGCGACGGCAATCGGAAAGCCCTTGAGATTCTCTTCGATGTCTTCGAGCCGAGAGATTATTTCGAGTGGCGGGGCTTAGGCTCAATCGCGCACAGCGGCATGAAGCTGCAACGAAAATACGCCGCCTTTGATGCGGAACTGAAATTCAGTGTGCCGGGTTTGCGAATTGCCGACCCGAAGGCGTGCCAGTGCGGCGAGATTTTGAAGGGAGTCAAGCGTCCGTGGGAATGCAAAGTCTTCGGCACGGCCTGCACGCCGGAAACGCCGATTGGCTCCTGCATGGTCTCATCTGAGGGCGCGTGCGCCGCTTATTACAACTTCGGACGATTATCGAAGATCGCCGAGCGCTCAGCTTCCAACGCGAGTTAGAGTCAGTAACAAGAGCAATAAGAATTAGACAGGATTAACAGGATTAAGAAGACAAGACGGGATAATCTAGCTTGATATTGGTTCTTTTTATCCTGTCCATCTTGTTAATCCTGTCTATTCTTTACCAGTCTTCCGAATGCGAACATCATGGCCGAAGAATTTACTCCCAGCCCGCTCTTTCAGAGAGTAGAACGGGCGCGGCGGAGAAAGCACAAGTTTAAGGACGAACAGATCACGCTCGCGCATGGCAGCGGAGGCCGCGCGATGCATGAGTTGATTGAAGGACTTTTCCTTGAATACCTGAGAAATCCTCTGCTGGAAAAGCTCGAAGATCAAGCCGTCTTTGAGATTCCAACTAATGGGCAATCAGCTAATGGCGCTTCCGTCCGCCTCGCTTACACTACCGATTCTTACGTGGTTGATCCCGTTTTCTTTCCCGGCGGCGACATCGGACGGCTCGCCATTCACGGCACGGTCAACGATCTGGCGATGAGCGGCGCGCGGCCTCTCTATCTTTCCGTCGGGTTTATTCTGGAAGAAGGATTTCCCATAGTGGATTTGAGGCGGATACTCGAATCCATGCGCGCGGCTGCTGCGGAAGCGGGTGTCTCGGTCGTCACCGGCGATACAAAGGTGGTTCAAAAAGGAAGCGCGGACAAGGTCTTCATCAATACATCGGGCATCGGAGTTGTCGAATTACCTGTTCAGCTTTCCGCCTCGCGCGCCGGGGTTGGGGATAAAGTTATCCTGAGCGGCTCGGTTGGCGATCACGGCACGACGATTATGATTGCGCGCGGTGAGCTTGAGCTTGAAACGGAGATTGAGAGCGATACAGCGCCGCTTCATTCTCTGGTGCAGGATATGCTGGACGAGGCTGGACGCATTAAGAACGTGGAGGCGATTCATTGTTTGCGCGACCCGACGCGCGGCGGCGTGGCGACGACCTTGAACGAAATCGCGCTCAGCTCTGAGGTCTGCATAGAGATTTTTGAAGACCGCATCCCCGTGCGCGAGGAAGTGAAGGGCGCGTGCGAGATACTGGGACTCGACCCGCTCTACGTCGCCAACGAGGGAAAGCTGGTGGCGATAGTTTCGCCTGATATTTCAGAGCAGTTGATCGCGCGGATGAAACAGAATTCTTACGGGCGTGAATCTTGTGTCATCGGCGAGGTGAAAGCGGAGCCGCCGGGAATCGTAGCGATGCGAACCGGATTTGGCGGGACGCGCATTGTCGATATGTTGGTCGGCGAGCAGTTGCCCAGAATATGTTGAGAGTTGCCGGTAAAATTCAAGAGGACGAGGGAGCATGGCGGCAAACCATAAAATTTCAAATAGCAGTTCAGGCAATCTCTTGCGATGCCCGACTGTGCTCGTCCTGCTCGTCCTTGTCGTCTCGCTTTATCATACCTTTGGTTTCGCGCTCGCGGGAGATGGCGTGGCACCGGAAGTTTTAAGTGAGGGAAAGCAATCACTGGCTTCGTTGAGCGCGTTTGCGGTGCTCGGTCTCGGCTTCCTTTTCGGTCTCAAACACGCGACCGAGGTAGACCACATCGTTGCCGTCTCGACCATTGTCAGCGAGCATCGCAGCGTCCTGCGCTCGGCGCTCGTCGGCGGTTTGTGGGGCGTCGGTCATACGGCAGCGCTCGTCGTCGTCGGCGCAGTGGTGCTGGCGCTAAGGATCAGCATTCCTGAGTCTGTGTCGAACTGGCTGGAGTTCGGCGTGGCCTTGATGATTATAGGCTTAGGCGCGAGCGCCGTCTTTCGCGCCCTGCGTAGACGCGCGGACATACACGTTCACCAGCACAGCCACGACGACGTGTCGCACATCCATATTCATTTTCACGAACACGGAACAGAGCATACGAAGCCTGTGTCCGCACACTCGCACGCCATCAAGCGCATCGGCATTAAGCCTCTGCTCGTCGGGGCGATGCACGGGCTGGCGGGATCGGCGGCCTTAACCCTGCTGGTGCTGACGCAAATCGAGTCAACCGCGCTCGGGCTGCTTTATCTGGGTGTCTTCGGCCTCGGCTCCATCCTCGGCATGCTCCTGATGTCCGGTCTCATCGGGCTGCCTTTCGCTTTGACTGCGCGACGGCTCAGCACCATGCACTACGGTTTGCAAACGGGCGCGGGAGCCTTAAGTGTGGCCTTCGGCTTATGGTACGCCTACAAAATAGGCGTCGCGAGCGGACTTTGGGGAACGCTCGGCTAAGATTGGAACAGAAGGTAGAGAGGCGATAACCTTTGAACTGTGAGCCGTTATCAAAGACCACGCCTTTAGGAATCGTCTGGTATTTACGCATAGCTGCGATCATAGCTATGATGGCATCACCGCCGACCAATGAGTCTCATCCGGGGCATAAATCCTTTTATGTTTCACCTTCATGTGGTAGTGTGCGTCACATTACACAGAGAAGATGCGTCGATTGGCGCTTTACTACCAGAGTCAGCAAAAATCATTCACTCGCTTGCCTAGCATGAGTCGGGACTTGCCTCGCATCCTTTGCATGGTCTCTCAGTAATCCCGCGTCTCGAAGCGCTTGAGCAACGACTCCTCGGACAGATTCAGTCAGCCGTCTCGCCACAAGGGCTGAGCCTGCCCAGCGCCCCGCAATCTCCGCACGGCTTGCCAGCGGGGAGCGTCGCGCCGGACTTTGAGCTGCCAGACCTCTCAGGCCGGACTAAGAGGCTCTGGGAAGTCTCCAGGCTCTACGGGATGTTTGCGACGCCCGTCGGCTACTTAATAAACGGGGAAGGCCTCATCGTGGCGGACACGGCGGCTGGCGAGGAGTCAATTCTGTCATTGCTCTCAAAGGCATTGGTCCCGGACCGAAGCGAACTAAGGGGCGAGGCGAGGGGGCAGGCAGTAGCGCCCCGATCCTCCACGAACCGCATCTCGCTGGTGAAACGCGAAAGCGCGCGTTTCCGAACGAGCGAGATGAAACATAATAAGGCAGCCTCGCACTTGAAGGGGAAACCTATGAAGAACCAGTTTGATAAATTATCAGAAACGCTCGCCAGAGGCGTGTCCCGGCGAGATGCGATGCGTTGGCTCGGCGGCTTGGTTACATTACAGGTAGGTTCTAACAACCCACACTCTTCAGGAAGGCCCATGAAGAATTACCCTTGCGGCTTCCTCAAGCGTTGGATTTCCGTCTTCGTTTTGCTGTTGGTCGCGCACAATGGTTCAGTACTCGCCCATAATGATGGGGCATACTGCCACGACGCCCGCACCGGTCACCAACGGCTCAAGTGGATGTCTTACCTGCACGACTTTACGCCCCTGTCAAACATGTCCATGGTCGGCACGCACGACACGATGTCGTTTTACGGTCTCGACTCAATACAAACGCAAACGCTGCCACTCAGCGAACAGCTTAATGCCGGGGTGCGCGCCCTTGACATACGCCTGGCCCGCGTCCCTGGCGGGTTGGCGCTTCACCACGGCGTCACTTACCAGACCGCAGACTTTGACGATGTGCTTAGAACCGTCGTCATATTTTTGTCCCGTAATCCATCGGAAACCGTTTTAATGCGCGTGTCCAGCGCATCCGAAAGCGACGAAAAAGCGGTTCAGGCTCAAGCCTTGCTACAACCGTCGCCAATTAACGTCAAATTCGCTGACAAATACTACGATACCGCCGGCATGAGAAACAACATGTTGAGTTTTTCCGAAATGTTCATGCTGTACCTCAACAACCCGGCTTTCGCCGGGAGATTCTACCAGGGCCCCGTCCAGGAACTCAATTTAGGTAGCGTCAGAGGTAAAATCCTGCTGCTGCGCGATTTCTCCAACCAAGTGCCTTTGAGGGACGGCGCAGTTTGCCCGAAGGGTTACACGACCAAAGGGAAAATTTGCGACGCTGATTTTGGACTGGACTACCGAAATAGAGTCAATTTCGGGACTATGGAGGAGCCCAAGGCTGCTCAATGGTTCATAGTACAGGATGCCTTCAACTTAAAGGACAACTGGGAGCTGTACGGCAAATGGATTAAGGTCAAAACAATGATCGACAAAATTGACAGTGATGTAAGGGCCGGTCAACTTCCGAACGGGATTGCCTATTTTGTGAACTACCTGTCCGCTTCTGGCGGGGTAGTATTCCCGTACTTCGTCGCGAGCGGCCATTCCAGCCCGGCGACCGGCGCTCCACGTCTAGCCACCGGCAGGACCACCCCGGGATGGAGGTCCTGGGAGGATTTTCCGCGCGTGAATTGCCTCGGCGTCATTTGTACCATCGCGTTCGAAGGCACCAATACCCTCGCCGCGAATCACCTTTCCTCTAAGATCAAGAAGGGCCTGGTCGGCATCCTGATGGCCGATTTTCCCGGCCAGGGATTGATTGACACGGTGATTGCGCTAAACTTTGGAGGCGATCAGTCTGCCAACGCCATGTGGAAGAAGTGAGACGTCAGCGGGCGGAATCTCGCTCACGCCTCTGGTGAAAGCGCGCCGAAAGCGAGTCTCAAGGCAGACTCGCTTTCGGCGGCAAAATTGAAAGACATCTGTGAAGGCGGGCATCGGGCCGGTAGGTCGTCTTGATTCTGACTGCTCAATAGCGCAGTGATGATGGTTCTGGAACGCGACCCGCGCTGTCAGATAATTTCGCTCGACCCTGACACAGGCGAACACAACCCGGAGGTTTTACGCAAAATCGCCCAGTCACACGCTGCCTTTGCAACGACCTTACACACATGCGCTCCTGACGGGGCCGAGCCAATTACTGGCGTTCTCTCCCGCCACGCCTGCGGCAGTACCTCAAATTTCCTCGTATATTTGGCCTTCCGCACAAAAGAGTTGTTAAAACGAGTTGATTGTCATATTATCTGTGTTGCGGACGAGACCCGTTCGCTTGCCAGAATAGCCGTCCTGATGACGTTAGCGTCAGCTAATCAAGACTTTGTCATCTTAGCTCCCCGGGCGGTGAACTTTCTCTACTTTGGTCTCCTGACCGCAGAGTTTGGCCAACAACCAGACGTTGGCGATTCCTTTCTCATCTTTTCCTGCGAGCTAATGCTACTCAGCATCAAGGAATAGCTGACTTTCGACTTCGTGCCGCTCCGAACCACATTACCGAGAGCGCAAGTATTGATGAGCACCAGCCCCCCAACATTACTCCACTCCAATTGGTTGGATTTATCGAACTGTTTGAGGACAGGCGATAAACCCGGCGGAAAACTGCTGACCATCTTCGGGACGCGCCCGGAGGTCATCAAGCTGTCTCCTGTCATCCATCAGCTCACAGCTTTCAGCCAGACATTCCAGACCGTCAATGTCAGCACGGGCCAGCACCACGAACTGCTCTATCCCTTCGTCGAGCTATTTGATATACACGTCGCTTACGACTTGCAGGCAATGGAGCCGGGGCAAACGCCCAATCAATTATGCGCGCGTGTGATGTCTGCGCTCGACCACGTTTTGAGCGAGGAGCAGCCCGACCTGATTATCGTGCAGGGTGATACGACGACGGCGCTGGCTGGCGCGCTCTCCGGATTTCACAGGCGTATTCCGGTCGCCCATGTTGAAGCGGGCCTGCGCTCCGGTAATTTGCATAGCCCTTACCCGGAGGAGATCAATCGTCGGCTGATTAGCAAGCTGGCCTCTTATCATTTTGCGGCGACCACGCGCAATCGTGATACCCTGCTGGCCGAAGGTGTCGCGCGCAAACAAATTTTCGTCACCGGCAATCCGGTAGTCGATTCGCTCAAAACCATCCTCGCGCAATCAAGCATGACTCCTGCCCTCGAACAATTGCTTCACCGGACAGATGGCTTGCGGCGTGTGGTCCTGACCACGCACCGGCGCGAGAGTTTGGGCGAAGTGATGAATGAAAATCTTCGCGTCATTCGCTCCTTTATCGAAAGTCATGAAGACACGGCGCTCATCTTTCCGGTTCATCCGAATCCGGCTGTGGCGCGTTCGTCCAGAGAGATTTTGGGCGGGCACGCCAGAATTCATCTGGTCGAGCCTTTGAGCTATGAGGATTTCATCGCTCTCTTGTCACATGCCTGGTTGATCGTTTCCGATTCGGGCGGTGTGCAGGAGGAAGCGCCCACACTCGGCAAGCCCCTGCTGATTCTGCGTGAGAATACGGAACGGCCTGAAGCGATTGAATCGGGTGTTGCGCGCCTCGTTGGCGCTTCATCCCATCGGTTGGCCGAGATGCTGACGGAAGCATATCGAGACGGTAGTTGGGTTGAGCAGGTCGAAAGGGTCAGGAACCCGTTTGGTCAGGGCGACAGCGGTGAGCGCATTGCGCGAATTATAGCGAAGTTGTTGAGTGTCCCTGCCACGCAGGAGTTGATAGCGAGCTAAGATGAGCGAAGCCCCACGACAAGTACAGAAGCAACATCTGTTCACAGTGCTGTTAGAAGACTACTTTCACGTAGGAGCTTTTAACGGACTGATTCAGCGTGGGCAGTGGTATCGCTTCGAGACGCGCTTCGAGCAGAACACCTTGAAGGCGCTCGACCTGCTTGATCGTTTTAAGATCAAGGCAACTTTCTTCGTGATGGGTTGGGTGGCGGATCGTCACCCGGAGATTGTCAGGGAAGTCGCCCGGCGCGGCCACGAGATTGCCAGTCGCGGGCTGTACCAGCGTCGGCGCACGCGCCGGATGACGCCGGATGAGTTTCGCGAAGACCTCAGGCGCACACGCGAGGCTGTGGAGTTGGCGAGCGGGACAAAAGTTCATGGCTTTCGCGCCGCGCGCCACTGGAAAGATGTTTCCGATCTGTGGATGCTGGACGTGCTGGCCGAAGAAGGCTACGCCTACGATTCCAGTCTCGTCCCCGTCTCAAGAGTTTTCAACGCCGAACCCCGGCGACGCTTCGCGCATCAACATCAGGTCGGCGAAAAAGCTATCTGGGAGTTTCCTCTTTCGACCTGTAGCATCCTGGGCTGGCGGCTGCCAGTTGCCGGGGGCAACTACTTTCGCCAGTTCCCGCACACGATGCTCAAGCACATCGTCGCCCACTGGGATCGCGCGCACGATGCCCCGTTCGTCATGTACGCGCACGTCTGGGAGTTAGACCCTGAGCAACCGCGCATCAGCGGTGCATCGCGGCTGGCGAAGCTGCGTCACTATCGTAATCTGGACAAGATGTCGTGGGTGCTGGAAGACTATTTCAATAAATATAAGTTCACAGGCATCGCTCAATATCTGGGATTGGATCAGCACGCGCTCAGCGCGCCGGATACCAGCGCGCAAGCAGCCGCTGCCGAACTTGAGGCCAGAGTTGAGCGCCGCAGACCTCTGCTGATTGCCCCGGCGCGCTCTTCACAAACCGCTGCTATCGATGCGACAAAAGCTGCTCCAACGCCGGTCAGTATCGTCGTCCCGTGCTTCAACGAAGAATCAATCCTGCCGTACCTCGCCAACACCTTGAAAAGTGTCGAGGCGACGCTGGCTGCTGATTACGAGTTGCACTACATCTTCGTTGACGACTGTAGCACTGATAAAACCAGCGAGGCGCTCAAGAATCTATTCGGCTCATGGCCTAACTGCACTTTCGTCCGGCACAAGCGCAATCTGGGCGTGGCTGCCGCCATCCTCAACGGTATTCGTCATGCCGAAACCGAAATCGTCTGTTCGATTGATTGCGATTGCACCTACGACCCGCACGAGATGCGCGGCATGATTGCGTTGCTCGAAGAAGACGTGGCGATGGTCACGGCTTCGCCGTATCACCCGCAGGGGCGTGTGCGTAATGTTCCGGGCTGGCGGCTCTCACTTTCAAAGGGCGCGTCCTTTCTCTACCGGCTCACCTTGCGGCAACGTCTCTACACTTACACCAGTTGCTTCCGCGCTTATCGCCGCAGCGCCGTCGTTGATCTCAGGCTCAGAGAGACCAGTTTTCTGGGCGTGGCGGAGACGCTCGGACGACTGGATTTGCGCGGCGCAAAAATTGTCGAATATCCGACCACCCTGGAAGTCCGATTGTTCGGTCAATCGAAGATGAAGGTGATTAGAACCATCGGCGGACACCTGCGATTGCTCACGCGTCTGCTGGCCCTGCGTCTGCGACAGCCCAAAAAGGGACGCCAACTGCTGGAAGAAACTTACACACCTGCCGTTTCAATGACGGCGACTTACCCGACCGCTTCTACTAAACAGGAAAGAACATGAATTCAATTCCCTACCCGGAAGAGCTACTGACGCTGCCATCGGATCAGGACGCTTCAGGGCGCACCTTCGGCGCTGAAGAGCTTCAGCTACTCACAGAAGTGATTGAGAGCGGCACGCTCACCAGCACGAAAGGAAACTTCGTCAAGACTCTCGAACAGGATTTCGCACAACTTATCGGCGCGCGACACGCATTCGCCTGCGCTTCCGGTTCGGCGGCGATTCACACGGCCATCGCCGCGATTGATCCCGGTCCCGGCGACGAGATCATCACTTCGCCGATTACAGACATGGGCGCGCTCGCCCCCATTCTCTACCAGAGCGCCATCCCCGTCTTCGCAGATGTTGATGAGAGAACTTATAACGTCACTGCCCGCACCATCGAAGCGCGTTTGAGCGAACGAACCCGTGCGATCATCGTCACTCATCTCTTCGGCAATCCATGCGAGATGGCGGAGATTATGGAACTCGCAGATGCGCGCGGCATTCCCGTGATAGAAGATTGTGCGCAGGCGTTTCTGGCGGAAGAGAACGGACAGCCTGTCGGAACGATTGGCGCTATCGGGTGCTTCAGTTTGCAACAGGGTAAGCACATCACGACGGGTGAAGGCGGCCTTGTGACGACGAACGATGAAGCGCTCGCTCGTCGGATGTTTCTTTTCATCAACAAGGCCTGGGGCTACGGCGACGCCAACCCGGACCACTATTTTCTGGCCTTGAACTATCGCATGAGCGAATTGCAGGGCGCAGTCGCGGTGGCGCAGCTTGCCAAGCTCGAAGATGTGGTTGAGCGGCGCGTGAGCGCTGCCGAAAGATTGACAGCGCAGTTAGGAAACCTGCGACCCGGCATTGAAACGCCGCTGGTTCACCCTTCGAGCCTGCACACTTACTGGAAGTATTGCCTGCACGTTGACTCTCAGCTTATTTCCGGCGGAGCAAGCGGCATGGCGCAACTCTTAAAGGAAAAAGGCATCGCTTCTGCGCCGCGCTACATTCAGAAGCCAGCCTTCATGTGCGAGGTGTTTCAGGAGCAGCGCACCTTCGGCGACAGCCGTTTCCCTTTCACGCTCGCGCGTCCCGAAGCCGTTGACTACGACCGCACCCGCTTCTCCGGAACATTCGCCGCGCTCGACCACGTGCTGGTGCTGCCCTGGAACGAGCGTTACACGGACGAGCACGTTGACTACATCGCCGCGTCAATCCGCGAAGCGGCGGACAGACTAAAACAGTAAGAAGGGAGACAGGATGAAAAGAGATTGCGGAATGCGGAATGCGGATTTAAGAACCATTCAACCGCTTTCCAATCCGCAATCCGAAATCCGCATTCCGCAATTCCTTCTCCTGTCTGTTTCTTAAAATGATGAAAGAAAAAATCAAGTTTGCGCTGGTGGGAGCGGGTGGCATCGCTCAGGCTTATGCTCAAGCCTTCGAGCACTGCGAGACTGCCGAACTCGTGGCCGTCGCAGATGTGCGCGAAGAGGCTGCCGTTGCGCTTGCCGGGAAGCTAGATTGTCGCAGTTATAGCTCCTACGAAACGATGGCCGACCGGGAGCAGTTTGATGCCGTCATCATCTGCACGCCGCCGAACACGCATCCTGAGATTAGCCTCTTCTTCGTTGAACGCCGGATTCACGTTCTCTGCGAGAAGCCTTTGAGCGTTGACGTGGAAAGCGCGCGGGTGATGTTGGAAGCGGCAGACCGCTGCGGCGTCTATCTGACGATGGCCTCCAAGTTTCGTTACGTCGAAGACGTAGTGCGCGCTCATCAACTCGTCACCTCAGGCGTGCTCGGCGAAATCATCCTGTTCGAGAACGCTTTTACATCGAGAGTCGAGATGTCGTCGCGCTGGAATTCCAATCCTGAGATTAGCGGCGGCGGCGTCCTGATTGACAACGGCACACACTCGGTTGACCTGATGCGTTATTTTCTCGGGCCGCTGGCTGAAGTGCAGGTCGTTGAAGGCAAGCGCAGCCAGGAATTAATGGTCGAAGAGACCGTGCATATCTTCGTCAGAAGTTGCGGCGGCGTGATGGGCAATATCGATCTGTCGTGGAGCATTAACAAAGAGCAGGAAAATTATCTCAGCATCTACGGCTCGAAGGGCACGGTTAAGGTTGGCTGGAAGCAATCGAAGTATCGACTCTCTTCCGAGCAGGATTGGGTGTTGTTTGGTCAGGGCTACGATAAGGTTCAGGCGTTTCGCAGCCAGATAGAGAATTTCTCGCGGGCTATCAGTGGAATGGAGCGGCTGCTGGTCACGCCGCTTGATGCGCTGGCTTCCGTCGAAGTAATCGAAGCGGCCTACGCTGCGCTGCACCAGAGCCAGTGGACAACTGTTAATGGCAAGGTGAGCGAATCGAGAGAGGCGAGACCCTCGGCAGTCGTCGAAGCGGACTGGAGTATTGCGTGACCTCAAGAGTTCATCCGACGGCGATTATTGAAAAGGGTGTCGAGATCGGTCACGGCACTGCTATCTGGGACAACGTCCACATTCGCCACTCGACGCGCATTGGAGAAGAGTGCATCGTCGGCGAAAAGACTTACGTCGCTTACGGCGTGGACATCGGCAACCGGGTCAAGATCAACGCCTTCGTTTACATCTGCAACGCCGTCACGATTGAAGACGGGGTGATGATTAGCGCGGGCACAATCTTTACCAACGACCGTTTCCCCAGGGCCACGACTTCTGACTTGAAAAGTTTGCGGCCTTCCGAGCCTGACGAGCATACGCTGCCGACGCTCGTGCGCGAGGGGGCGACCATCGGAGCGGGCTGCGTCATCGGCAACGATCTGGTAATTGGCCGCTTTGCGATGATCGGCATGGGCGCGCTCGTCACGAAATCCATCCCGGACTTTCACCTCGCCCTCGGCCATCCGGCCACGTCCGTCGGTTGTGTTTGCCGCTGCGGTCAACTGCTGCTGCGGTTTCAAGAGCAGGACGCCGGGCAATTCATACACATCGAATGCGCGGCGTGCGGGTTGAAATATGAGCTTCATGACAGGGAAGTCAGGGAACAACAGTGACAAGTGATAGGTGATGGGTGATAGGTGATAAGTAAAAGCAGTTTCCTATCACCTCTCACTTATCACCCATCACTTAGCTTTTACAATGAATCAATCTTCCAAACAGGAGCGTTGGGCTATCGTCGGCGGCGGGTTGCTGGGGATGACGCTGGCGCGCAGGCTGGCGCAGGCTGGCCAGTCCGTGACGCTCTTTGAGAGTGCGCCGCATCTTGGCGGGCTGGCGAGCGCGTGGCAACTCGGCGATGTCGTGTGGGATCGTCATTATCACGTCACGCTGTTGTCTGATACCACCTTGCGCGCATTGCTCACTGAACTGGATTTAGAGAAAGAGATGCAATGGGTCGAGACCCGCACGGGCTTTTACACGGACGGCCAACTCTACTCGATGTCCAACACGCTTGAGTTCCTCAAATTCCCTCCTTTGCGCCTGCCGGACAAGCTGCGTCTGGGCGCGACGATTTTCTATGCTTCGAGAGTGAAGGACTGGCAAAGGCTCGAAACCATCCCGGTCGCGGATTGGCTCAGGCGTTTATCTGGCCGCCGCACCTGCGAAAAAATCTGGCTGCCGCTCCTTCGTTCAAAACTCGGCGAGAACTACAAGCAGACTTCAGCCGCTTTCATCTGGACGACCATTGCGCGCATGTACGCTGCGCGGCGCACCGGATTGAAGAAAGAGATGTTCGGCTACGTGCCCGGCGGCTACGCGCGCATCCTCAAACGCTTCGGAGCGGCGTTAGAGGAACAGGGCGTCAGCGTCAAACTAGGTTGCGCGGTCAACAGGGTCGCTAAAACAAACGGCTCGCTCACGGTTGATTATGGCGAGAACCACAAAGAGACTTTCGATCAGGTTGTGCTGACCGCGCCTTCGCCCGTCGCGGCGCGAATATGTTCAGGGCTGTCCGAAGAAGAGAAAACCAAACTGAGCGATGTTCAGTATCAGGGAATCATCTGCGCCTCCCTGCTCTTGAAAAAGCCGCTCGCCAACTTTTACGTGACGAACATCACCGACACCGAGATTCCTTTCACCGCCGTCATCGAAATGTCCGCGCTGGTTGACCCGCAGCAGTTCAACGGACACGCTCTGGTCTATCTGCCGAAATACTTAGCGCCCGATGATCCGACCTTCGCTCTTTCGGATGAAGAGATCCAAGAGCGATTCATTGGCGCGCTTGAGCGCATGTATCCAAACTTTAAGCGCAGCGACGTACTCTCGTTTCGCGTCTCCCGCGTCCGGCATGTGTTCCCGCTCCCGACGCTGAATTATTCAAAGCGATTGCCTGAAATCACGACTTCGATACCCGGCATGCACGTCCTGAATTCGGCGCACATCGTCAACGGGACACTGAACGTCAACGAGACCGTTCAATTGGCCGAGAAAGTTGTCGCGCAACTCCTCGCGTCGAAGCCGCCGCAAATTCCTTCAGTCATCAACAGCCAGAACGGACGAGTCCGCTGATGGAACTCTCAAATTCTTTAACCAGCCAGCGCGCGCTTTCGCTCACCCATCATTCCGGGCGAACAACTCCTCTGTCTCTCGAATCGGTCGGGTGCTGTATCTGCGAGACGGACGATGCCACGCCAATCGCTGTGGGAGAAGACTTCGAGTACAGAACCAGTGAGGATACCTTTCTGGCGATGCGTTGTAATAATTGTGGATTGGTCTATCTCAATCCGCGTCCTTCGCTGGACGAGTTATCGCGCATCTATCCGCAAAACTATCATGCCTTCGAGTTCAACGAAGAGCGTTTCGGTTTTGTCTACAAGGTGCGCCGACGACTCGAAGCACGCCGCATGCTTTCGTGGTGTCGTGGCTTGGGCGACGACGCGCGGATTATTGATGTGGGTTGCGGCGATGGTTTTCACCTGCGCCTTTTGCGCGACTTCGGAAAACCGGGCTGGGAACTCGAAGGCGTAGATTCCGACGACCGCGCTGTGATGGCCGCCGTGCGCGACGGCCTCAAAGTGCATCAGGGAACTGTCGAGCAACTCGAACTCCCTGAAGCGAGTTATGATCTGGCTCTGCTGATTCAAACCATCGAGCACGTCGCCGACCCGCCAGCCGTTCTGCGTGCCGTGCGCTCACTGCTCAGACCCGGCGGCACGCTCGTCATTGTCACAGACAACACGGATTCGCCCGACTTCCGGTTCTTCAAGGGAAGACACTGGGGCGGCTATCACTTTCCCAGACATTGGAATCTCTTCAACGAAGAATCCCTGCGTGCGCTCGCAGGGAAAGTAGAGATGGAGGTTGCCTCTCTCTCTACAATCGTCAGCCCGGTCAACTGGGTCTATTCGATTCGCAACACGCTCGTTGACTGGCATAAGCCGCAATGGCTCATCAACCGCTTCAGCCTTGAGTCGCCCGGCTCGCTGGCCGCATTCACCGTCTTCGATTCACTCCATCAACTCGGAGGCAGAGGTGCGCTGCTCCGCGCCATCCTGCGAAAACCGGATGAAAAGCAGGGATGAGGGCGGAGGGATGAGGGATGAAAAGCAGGAGACAAAACACAGGAGTCAGAAGTCAGAATGAAAAGGACGGCAAACACATTCACAGATTCTGTTTTCTTCTCTCTCCTGACTCCTGACTTCTGTACTTGAGTATGCTTCACGCTGAAAGAAAACCTGTGGCGATTATCGGGGCGGGCTTGGCCGGTCTGACAGCGGCGTCTGTGCTGCGGAGACAGGGTGTCCCGGTCGTCTTGTATGAAGCCGGACCAAAGATCGCAGGACTCGCCACGACGTTCACGGACAGCGATGGTTTCAGCTACGACTTCGGCGCGCACTTTATCACCAACCGGCTGGCGGCGGCCCTCGGCGTCGGCTCACAGTGTGAAACCGTCCGTCACTACGGCGAGACGGTGCTGCTTAAGGGGCGCACCTATAATTATCCTCTCGGACTCATGCGCGTGCCGCGTTTCTCCCTGAGCGCCCTGAAGACTCGTGCTGCTTCACTCGGAAACGGTCATAAGCCTGAGTCCGCCGCCGAATGGTTTCGTTCAAAGTACGGCAAGGCGCTGGCTGATGAAGTGGCTATCCCGCTCACCGAAGCATGGTCCGGGGCAAGCGCGTCCGAGTTATCTTCTGCTGTCGGCGACAGCATTCCGGGCAGCATCGGGCACACACTGATGCTCAAATTCGCCAGCCGGTTCACGCGCCGCGCCGTCGCCTGCGGCTACAGCCGCGAGCAGCCCGAAAACGCGCACGTCTGGCACGTTTATCCGAAAGGCGGCGTCGGCCTCCTGTGCCAGCGCCTCGCCGGGGACGCAGAGGACGCTATCAAACTCGAATCTCCCGTCGAAGCTATCCTCGTAGATTCAGGTCGAACGGTCGCGGTTCGTGTCAAAGGGCAGGAGCAGGAAGTCTCCGCCGTTATCAGCACCGCGCCGCGCCACATCCTCGCCAAACTCGTTCAGGGAACTGACGCATTGCAGCCGCTCGCGCGCTTTCGCTATCGCCCGATGGTTTTTGTCAACATGAGATTCGAGGGGCGTGGGCTGTTGCCGGATGTCGTGACGTGGACGCCTGAAAATCAGTTTCCGTTTTTCAGGTTGACGGAGACCACACTCTCCATGCCCTGGCTCGCTCCCGAAGGCAAGACGCTCATCACTGTCGATATCGGCTGCGAGGTGGGAGATGAGATATGGACGATGGACGAGGAACGGCTCGGCGAGTTTTGTCTGGAGCATCTTGAGCCAGTCATTAAGGGAGCGCGTGGGCGTTATCTGGGCTGTCGAGTCTTGCGAACTCCAATCGCGTACCCGGTTTTCTTAAACGAGTATGAGGCAGACCGCCGCAGGTTTGAAGATTCGATGCAGGTCGAAGGACTCTACAGCATCGGGCGCAACGGCGAGTTCGCGCACATCTTCATGGAGGATGTCTACTGGCGCACTTTGAAGAAGACGCGGCAACTCGCGGCCACGCTTAACTCTTAACGCGCCTAACTACATAAGAAATTAGACAGGATTAACAAGATGGACAGGATAAAAGGAAGAATAAACAAGCTTATCTGTCCTGTCTTGTTTTCTTAATCCTGATAATCCTGTAAATCCTGTCTATCTCTTCCTGAAGTCGATGCTCAATCGGTTTAAGAAAAAAGAGTCTCTCGTTCTCTTCGCCTTGATTCTTGCGCTGGGCCTCGTCCACCTCCTGGCTTGGCAAGCCACAGAGCCTTTCTTCTACAACGACGAGACGCGCCATGTGATGACGGGAGTCTATTTCAGAGACCTCCTGCGCGATCTGCCGCTCACGCATCTGAGTGACTACACGGTTAATTACTACCTGCAATATCCTGCGCTCGGCCTGCTGGTCTGGCCGCCCTTCTTCTACTTCGTGGAAGGATTGGCCATGACGCTCTTCGGCACATCGCTCGTCGTCTCGAAAATTCTGATCGGCGTCTTCGCGGCAATCGCCTGTGCCTACCTCTTCCATCTTGTGCGCCGCACGCACGATTTGACCCGCGCCGCGATCACAGTCTTAATCTTTGGTCTTTCGCCGCTCATCTTCCTGCATTCCAGTTATGTCATGCTGGAAGTCCCGACGCTGGCGCTGGCGCTGGCGGCCATTTATCACTTCATACGGTATCTGGACGTTGAGCGCCGCTCTCATCTTCTGCTCGCCGCGCTCGCTTCTGCGCTCTGCGCGCTGACGAGATTCGATGCCATCTATCTTTTGCCGCTCTTCATCATCCTGCTGGCGGCGCGCAGGCGTTGGGACATCTTACGGCGCAAAGAAGTGATCGTCTTTGCGGCGCTGGCGCTTGTGCTTGTCGTGCCCTTCTATGTACTCACCGCGCAGGGCATCGGCTGGTTTCATGTCAAGCAGGCCACAGAAACACTCGCGCCAAACTTTCACTTTCCCGGCTTTCTTTCGCTGACGCGTTACACTTTTTATCCTTCATATCTTTCAGAACAACTCAGCCTCTACGCGCTGATTCCCGCTCTCGCCGGACTCATCTTTGGCCTGACGAACGGGCGACGTAAAGCTGCCTGGCCTTACCTCGCCATGATTCTCGCCACGTATTTAACGTTCACGCCGATAGGCGAGATGGATTCTCGTCATGCGATCTACTGGATTCCGGCGTTCGCGTTCTTTGCTGCCGAGGGTCTCACGCTCGTGGCGAACTGGCTGCGGACTCCGAAGCTCTTGCTGCCATTGGCTGCGCTCGTCATCATCGGCGTGGGCTGGAACACCATGTCAGCGCCAAAGTTTTTCGTTCGTGGTTATGAAGATGCGGCGCGGTACGTCGCCACGAATTCCACCAACTCGCCTTTCTGTTTTTTCGTCGGAAGATTAAACGGCAACTTTATTTATCAACTCCGCCGTCATGACCCCAATCGTCGTCTCTGGGTGCTGCGTGCGGATAAGCTACTGTTTAGCACTCTCATCAGTTCGCAGGTTGAGTACAAGCAGTTCGCCGGTGGTGATGAAGACATCCTCGCTACCATCTTCAAATATGACCCGGAATTCCTCATCGTCGAAGCGCCTCAAGCATCAAATTCAATTGGAGTCGGCGATGAGGCGAGAGTCGATTTTGAGGAGCGGGTGCGAGCGGTTCTCAGGAATCATCCTGAGAGATTCAAGCTCGAACAAGAGATTGCTGTTGAGAGCAATGACCCTGAGTATCGCGGGATGCGTCTACAGGTTTTCAGAAATATACTGAGGAATGAACAACCAGAGCGCCGCCTGGAGATGGAAATCTTGATGCTCCGGCGCTCGCTCCAAACGGATGTGCCCTAAAATTTATGTCCAACGACAAGAACACAATTGAGTCAACGCCCCTGAAAGCTGCAAAGCAAGCTGCAAAGCCTCTGGCGAGTCTTTCTTTAGACCTCGATAATAAGTGGTCTTACATGAAGACGCACGGGGATTCGGGCTGGGAGTCTTTCCCTACTTATCTCGACGTGGTTGTGCCGCGCGCTTTGAGTTTCCTCAAGGAACGAAATCTCAAGATTACCTTCTTCATCGTCGGGCAGGACGCGGCGCTTGAGAAGAATCGGGAAGCGCTCGGACAGATTGCCGCCGATGGGCACGAGATCGGCAACCATTCCTTTCATCATCAGCCCTGGCTGCATCTCTATTCGGAAGCCGAAATCGAAACCGAGTTCGCGCAGGCGGAAGAACATATCGAGCGCGCTACGGGCCAACTTCCCCTCGGCTTTCGCGGCCCCGGCTACAGCCTGTCGCCTGCGACCTTACGCGTGCTTGCAAGGCGCGGCTACAAGTACGATGCCTCCACCTTGCCGACCTTTTTGGGGCCGCTCGCGCGTGCCTATTATTTTATGACCGCGAAGTTGACCGAAGAAGAGAAGGAAAAACGGCAGATACTTTTCGGCAAACTGCGCGACGGGCTACAGCCGCTCAAGCCGTATCGCTGGCAGGTGGAAGGGCAGACCATCGTCGAGATTCCGGTTACCACCATGCCGCTCTTCAAAGTGCCGATTCATTTCAGCTATGTGCTCTACCTGAGCCTCTATTCTCCCGCGCTGGCCTTACAGTATTTTCGCACGGCGCTGAGACTCTGTCGCCTGAGAGGCGTGCAGCCGTCTTTGCTCCTGCACCCGCTGGACCTGCTCGGCTCCGACGACACGCAGGATTTATCTTTCTTTCCGGGGATGAAAGTGACGAGCGAAAAGAAGCTGGAGGTCGTCAGCCGCGCGCTCCGTTTGATGGCGGATCAATTTACCGTGCTGACCCTGCAACAACACGCGATGGAAGCCAACGCCACAGAACTCACTACCGTTGAATCGAAGACCTTGCGCGTCGGAGAAAGCTACGGCCTCGAAGCGGAAAGATGACACATGCTGCCGCCCCTTCGGGGCTGTTGACTACAATTCCTTACGTCGAACTGACGTTACGTTAAAATAAAAGGTCACGGCATAATCGCCGTGACCTTTTACCTTCCATCCTGGGAACATCACACAGCTACGGAGTGCAGCCGTTGACGGTGTAATGAACCCCGCTGTCTGTGGCTGTGCTACCCGACTTCGGCACGATGATCTGGCGCACGGCGGTCGTCACATTACCACTCGAATCCTTGACCTTCAGAGTGATCTTGTAAACGCGACCGTCGCCGCCACCCTGGCGCTCGCGCCTCAGTTGCACCGACTTGCAGTCAGGAGTGATGACGATGTCGTCATCGGTGTTGCCGTCGCCGTTGCCGTTCTCAATCTCGTCGCTCGTGACCTGCGAGATCACCACATCGTTGATGTCAACGCTCGCGTCGCACTGGTCGCTAACGCTGGCGACCAGATTGGCGATGGTGAAGGTCTGGTACGAGTGATTGGGCGGGCTGAGCGTGATCGTGCCCGTTGTGAGCGTAATGACCGGCGGGGTTGCATCTTTGACCGTGATGGTCTGCGTGCCCGTTGTTATGTTGTTCGCCGCGTCCTTCGCCTTCCACGTGATCGTGGTCACGCCGACCGGGTACGGAGCGTTCAACGGTTGACTGTCGCTGCGCGTCCCTGTGACGGTGACGCCGGGACAGTTATCGGTGGCCGTTGCCGTGCCCGGATTGACGTTGGCGCTGCACGAGTTGGGCGGAGCGTTGACCGTCTGATTCGGCGGGACGCTCAAAGTCGGCGGCGTGTTGTCCGTGACGGTAACGCTCTGCATGGCGCTCTTGGTGTGACCATGCCCGTCATCGGCTGTGTAGGTGACGATGGTTGTGCCGACGGGGAAGTTATTCCCGGCGGGCACACCCGTGCGTGTGATGGTGACGGTCGCAGAGCAGCCATCTGAGGCAGTAGCGTTGCCAAGCGTGGCGTTGCTGACGAACGCGCCGCAGGAGGTCGCCCCCGGCCCGGTCGAAACGCTCACGTTCGGCGGGGCGGTAATCATCGGATCTGTCGTGTCAACGATGTTGACGCTGACCGTGTCCTCGCTGAAAGCGCCCGACGGGTCTGTGACCTTGAGCGTGATGGTGTGTGGGCCAAACGGGAGTGAGGTGTTGAGCGTCACGCCCGTGCCGAGCACCGTTACGCCCTCGCGCCATTCGTAAGTGAGCGGCGTGTCGCCGTCGGGGTCTGTGGATGCAGACCCGTTAAGCGTCACGGACGTGGAAGCGCCAGCGCACTCGATTGTCTGGTCTGCCCCGGCGTTTGCCACAGGCGGCGTGTTGCAGCCGCCGTCCGAATCTCCGCCGTTCTGGGTGTGGCCTCTCAACTCCCAGATATCCTGACCCAGATTGCCGCTCGTCAGCGTCTCGATGACGATGCCGATATGGTAATCGCCATGTTGCTCGATGCCGAAGAGGAAGCGCAGGTTTGCGGATGCTCCGTTAGCCAGCGGTGTGCCGAGTGTGATAGTGCCCGCCGCCAGTGTGGAATTGACGCCGCCGCCCAGAGCCTGCACGGGCGGTGTCTCAAGCGTCGTTCCCGCTACGAGCACGTTGCACGGGGCTGAGCCGTTGCAGGTGGCAGCGTCGTTGACTCCGTTCACCGCGATGGGTGTGGAGGTACGTGCGCGCAAGTCTGCTGCTGAGCCGGATGCTGGCGGAGAGGTCGTCATATCCACGATACGGAAGCGTAAGCGCGTCACGCTCCCGCCCGTGTTGTTGGTGAACCTGCGGCGGAAGTCCATTGTGCCGTAGGTGCTGTTATTCAATGGGTCGGAGGTCGCATCGTGGACGAGGTTCGGCGCTGCGCCGACCGCCTGTGATGCATCAAGGCGCGCCCTGTCGAACTTGGCCGTGCCGGGTACGTTGCAGGGAACTGGCCCGCGAGCGCCCGTCGCGTTCTCCGGCCCCGGTGCGCCTAAAGTCGGCGTGTTGTTGCTGCCGACCGGATTGCCCGGAGTCGTCGAGACCACACGGAAGTCAGCCGCGTTGTCATTCGTGTCGAGCGTCTCGCCCTTATCCACCTCGCGCACGAAGCTGTACTCGGAGAGGCTTCCGCCAGCGGGTTGAAGCGTTGCGCCTTCCCTGACGAGATCACAGTTGTTGCCCGTGTTCGTGCCAAAGCCGACCGCGTCAAGACGTGTGCCGGTCTGGAAATTGGAGAGGTCCGCCGTATTGAAGAGGGCAACGTTGCGGTCGTCCTCGATGTTGGAGGTTAAGGTCTGGTCGCCTGTCGCATACACGCCGAGGCTGTAGGCAGAGCCGACGAGCAGATAGTTTCCACGTGCCGGAATCACCGTTCCGTTCGGGATGACGGCGACGATGATTGGCGTGTCAGAGCAACTTGCGCCAACCTTCGCCAACGCCCAACCGGCGGAAGCGTCCGAAGCCTGCACGGTGATGTCAGCGTCCGTGTTGTTGAGCAGTTCGACGAAGTCATCGTCCGAACCAGCGGGGCCGGAAGTGCGTAGCTCGCTGATGACGACCGTGCCTGGTGTGCTGCCCGTCGTAATCGTGCCGACGGCCTGATTGTCTGTAATAGTTCCAACGTTCGTTCCCGTGAGATTGACGAGGAACGTCTCGTCTGTCTCCGAGTTGTCGCCATCGGCGAGTACGGGGACGGAGATGGTCTGAATGGTCTCGCCCGGATTGAAGGTGACCGAGCCGCTGGTCGTGGTGTAATCCGAACCGGCGGTCGCGGGGTTAGCGCCTCCCGTTGCTGTGGTGTAGCTGACGGTAACGGGCTGCGAATAGGCGTGTGAGAGAACCACCGAGAAGGCGGCTGGCGCAGAGCCGCTCGGAGGCTCTGAAGCCGAGGCGTCGTGGATGGCGATGTCGGGCGGCGTCAGAATCGGAGTGACGGTCGGGTCGGCTGAGCCACCGACTGTCGTGTCGTCCGTTTGGACGCTCGTAAAGTTGTCGCCCGAAACTGTGCCCTGATTCGAAACCTGCGTGACCGAAGACGGTAGCGGGTTGTCAACCGTCACCTGGAACTGGATGTGGACGGTCTTGCCCGCAGGCAGCGTGCCGATGGTGGTGTTGACTGTCTCGCCGGACGGCGCTGCTGGCGCAGCCGGACTCAAGGTCAGCGCTTTCGCTGTCACCGAAGCTGTGCTGCTCTTACGCGCTTTCTGTGTCGAGCGTGCGTGAGCCAAATACAGTTCGGTTGAATCAGTCGCGCGTTTATTCGCGGCAGCATTGTCGCCGTTAGACGCGACGAGCAATGAGTCAGCGTTGTTGTTTTGTGAAGACTTGTCCGCCTGCGCGAGTTCGTCTTGCCGGTTTGTCAATGGCGTGTTCATCGCCACCGGAGCGGAAGAGCAGTTGGAGAATCCGCTGGTGGCAGAGATGAGTTGCGTGCCGCCGCCTGCTGGATTCTGACCGTCGACGAATGCCTCGATGCCGGGCGATGCGGTTGCCGACATGCCTTCGATGCCGAAGACGTTAACCGCAGGGTTCGTTCCCTGCTTACGCAGGCCGATGCCGAGGAAGCCGCCGCTGCCCGCGCTCGTGTTGCCCAGAATGTCCAGGCAGACGTTCGTGTTTCCGGCGGCGACGGGGTTGGAGTCCACGCGGATGCCCGGTCTGAAACCGCTCAAAGGAGCTGCCACAGTATTGTTCTTAATCGTGATGTTCAGCGTGGTGTTCTGTCGCGCGGTGGCGAGAATGCCGTTGCCGTCAACCTGGCTGATGTTGTTGTTGGCGACTCCGATTGTCAGGCTCGCCGTAGTGCCGATCCCAGCGGTTTGGTCTGCGCCGATGCTGATTCCTACCGGCCCGCCGAAGGCTACCTGGTGATTCGCCACGATGACGTTGTTTGAAATCGTGGAGGTCACGGTCGCCACGCCGAGCGAGGAGTTCACGATGACGTTGCCCGTGATGTTCGTGATCGGGTTGGCGAGTGTCCCGTTGTTCGAGATGTTGAAGTTGCCCTGCCCCTTGCCATTGACTGATGTCACGATGGCGTTGGTGCCCATCCTGATCGCCGGGCTGTTACCCTTAATCGTATTGCCGGTGATGCCGATGATGTCGGTCGCGCTACCGGCAATGCCGAATGTTCCGGCAACTCCGGCGGCATTGGCGTTGCCGCCCTGAGCAATGATTCCAGCCCCGGAGGGGAAGTTGGAGATGGTGTTGCCGCTGATGGTCGCCGCCGTCACGCTCGCAACGGTCGTGGCCGAGCCGAAGGCTATCAGGCGAATGCCCGAACCCTTCGAGGTCGCGGTCGAGTTGGTGCTGGTGATGATGTTGTTCGAGATGTTCGCGCTCGTCAGCGTCCCGTTGAAGTTGAAGATATCAATGCCGTGATAGAACGCGTTGGTGAGCGTGCTGCCCGTGACGGTCAGCGTGCCGCCCAGATTGTTCTCAGTTCCTACCACCTGAGTATTGAACGCGATGTTCGAGGTGTTCACACTGCCGCCCGTTCCTGAATTGTCAATCACGCCGTTCGTGAAAGTGAAATTCGTGACAAGCGTGCCCTTGACGCCGCTGTCGGTACTGTTCTGGATGAACACGCGGTCGAGCGAGACGCTGGAAGCATTGGTCAACGAGACGCCGCTGGTTGAGTTGAGAATCGCGCCGCCCGTGCAGGAGGCCGCAGACGTACAACTGCCGCCGTTGCCGGAGACGCTGAAATTGCCCGTCGTGGTGTTAAGCACGATGCCATTGGCCGCGCCGTTTGAAGAGATGCTCTGGAAGGTTGCGGCCAGATCGCCGGTGCTGAGATTGACCGGAACGCCAGTCGTGTTATTGACGATGACATGCTCGGAGACGGTCAGCGTTCCGAAGTTAGTGCCGGAAACGCCTGTGCCCGTCGTGTTGCTGATTGTCAGGCCATGAAGGCTGTTGTTCTGGGCAAGGTTGATGCCGTTGCCCGCGCTGGTAATCGTCGGGTTGGTCCCGCCGGTGGACGGCGTCGGGTCGCTGTCGGGCGCGAACGTTATGCCTGCGAGCGTCTCGATTGACGAGGTAGCGCCCTGCCCGATGACGCGCTGGTTGTTTTCGAGAGTCAGCGGGGCGGTGTAGTCGCCCGTCCCTGAGTAGATGAAGATATGGTCGCCAGTTTCCGGGTTGCCCGTCCCTGCGCTGCCGTTGTCGGCCTCAAACGCGGCCAGACTGGTGTACGGGTTCGTCAGGCGACCGTCGCAACCCGAAACGCAAGCGCCGGGCGCATTGTTGATAAACCAGAGCATGTCGGTGACGGTAATCACGACCGTGCCCACATCGCTTCCGCCCGCAGTGCTGATCGTGTAATTGAAACTGTCCGCGCCCTCGAAGCCGCGCGGCGGGTTGTAGGTGAACGTGCCCGTCGCCGTATTCATGTTGACGCTGCCGCCATTTGCGCTGGTCGCGTCGTAGGCGGTGATGATGAGGCCAGCGCCCTGATCGTTGGCGAGAACGCTGTAGCCGGAGTTGGCGGAATCAATGCGGACGTTGCCGGTGGCCGTCTCCATATCGTCTACGGCGACGGGCTTGAGGCTGAAGCTGAAGACATAGTTGGCGGCCATCTGGTCCGGCGGATCAAACGCATCGGCATCCGAAATCTGACTGGCGACGACCGTCACCGTGCAGGTCGTCCCCGCCGGGAGGTCTGCCACAGGGTCTAGCGTGAAAGCGGCGGCGGGCGAAGCGCTCAGCGTGTAGGCTTGCGGCGAACCCGTCGGACATTCGATGACGAATGAACTGGTGGTGGCGTTGACCGGCTCAGAGAAGTTGACCGTGATGTTCGTGTTTGTCGGCACATTGTTCGCGCCGTTGGCGGGGGTGGTCGTGGTCACAGCCGGGCCTTCGTCCACGTTAATCGTCACAGTCGCCGTGTCGTCCGGCGATAAGCCGTTGGTCGCCGTGTAGGTAAAACTGTCTGTTCCGGTAAAGACGGGAGAGGGCGGGGTGTAAGTAAAGCTGCCGTCAGCATTGAGCGTGACGGTTCCGCCCTGTGTGGTCGCGCCTGCGACAATCGGTTGAGCGGTCGGTGCGGGCGTGCCCGTGTCGTTCATCAGAACGCCCGGCGCGGGGATGTTCAAAGGAGTATTTGCCGTCGCGTTGTAGCTGTCGGCGAATGCCAGCGGCGAAACTCTGAGCGAGCCGGGCACGAGCGTCGTGTTCGGGTCAATCGTGTCCGTGAAGTTGACGCCCGTTGCGTCCACCGCGCCCGAGTTTTTAACGTTTACATCATAAGTAATGGTGTCGCCGGGTTTGGCCTTGCCATCATTGTTTGGGTCTGGGAATGAATCGGCTTTAGTCGCTTCAATAGTAGTGGGCGCAGGGGCGTGCGGCTTGAGGGCCTCGCTTGCTGCGGGATTAGTGCTTGATGAATTGGATTTAGCGTGGCCTGCGCTGCGTGCTACGGCGGCCACGACCGGCATGATTGGTGTTACAAGAAAGACAAAAGTGATGAGCAGAGCCGTAAAAACTTTCGCATTGCGAAGCTGGGGGTCGGGGGTAAATGATTTCATGGGTGTACGTCCTCTTTATGGGGTGACGGAAATCTGACGGAGACGCTTCTCAATTGGGTGGAGAAGCGCAAGCGTTAACCTGTGGCAATTGATGAAATACAGTCACTAGCAGCGAGAGAAAGTGTAACTCCGAGGGACGACCTGCGGTAACTAAATTTACAGAAACTTAAAGAGCTGGGCGTCTCTTTGGACCTTAAAAACCTCTACTGGATGCGGCGCACAGTAGCATAGAAAATTATACGGAGCAAGCGTTTTATCAGTCATGCAAAAAGCCTTGGAAGAATGGGCCTTTTGCGGCCTACCGGGTTGTGGGCCATATGGTCCTTAAAAAGTTCTACCAAACAAAATGCCCAGCCAGTTGTTCCCGCGTCCCTGATTGCCGAAGCTGTAACCGGCATACAAAAATTGTTCTTTGGGAAGCTTGATTCCGATGCCTGCCGCCGCGTAGCCGAAAGAGTTATTGCCGCTATACCAGTCGGTGAAAAACGTTAGCTTGCTATGCACAGGCTGCTCATAGCCTAAGAGAATGCCTGTTCTGTCTTCACCCTCCTCCTTTCGACCCACGAAGCTGTAAGCTCCGGCGGTGAAGCGCGGCCCGTATTTCTTTTTGATCTTCTGGCTGAGCGTTACGTAGAACAGCGCCTTAGTATTCATCGTCGAGCGTTGGGTGACGGGAATAATGGCTAGGCCTCCGACGGCAGCGGCAAACCCGGTTCTCTCGTCTTTATAAAATTGCCACTTGGCGTTGGGCTGAAGCTCTGTGGCTTGCGGCTCGGCTGCTCGCGTGAAATAAAGATTCAGCCCGATTTCAAGATTCTTGCCCAGGCCATAGATGATGGACGGGCCGAAAGAATGGTAGCCCCCGTTCGCGTAAGACGCCGGATGAGTGAAGTAATCCGCTTCAACATAAAGCTCATGCGGGGGCAGCACATCTGTCGTCGGGACATTGAAGATGGCCGACTGCGCGTGAACGTTTAGCTGAGCGATTGCAAGCGCGATAATCAATAATGCAGGCAAACTAATATTGAGGCTACGTCCGGGCATAATATTGGTCTCTCCTGTTCGTCTTCGATAGAGCAAAACAGTCGGTCTTTCGGCACTTTGAAATGGTTGTCGAACACAGCCCTGATTTCTGCCGCCGGATTCTCGCACAACTATCTCTTTAAGAGAATAATTAAGTTGGTGGTCAATATTATATGCCTCTTGCGCTTGCTATAGATTTAGCACACAATTGCGCCCGGATGTTTTATCACCGGAAGACAGAGCGATTAGTCTCCGGCTCACCCGAGCGATTCCCGGTTGAATAGCTCTAGCATGCGGCGCACATTCCCTTTAACCTTCCAATGGATCAACTGACTACGACACAAGACGTTGATGCCTTACTGCTTCCATTCCTCTGCGCGAAGGATGAGATTGAGTCGGAAACGCTGCTGGCAACGCTCTTCTGCGAACAAGTCGAACCAATCATCACCAGAATCATCAAGCACAAATTGCGTGTGCCTCTGAATCCCGCTCAGGGGCATGAGCGAAATCAGGATGCCTTAGATTTGGCTGGTGATTTACGAACCAGTATCCTCTCAGAATTACGCCACCTGAAAAGTAACTCGGACGGCAAGGCGATCAATAATCTTCATCACTACGTTGCCCTTAAAGCCTACTCTGCCTGTGCGGATTATTTCCGGGAGAAAAATCCGCAGCGCCTGCGATTAAAAAGTTCGCTTCGTCATCACTTGAGGCAGAACGCGGAGTTCGCTTTGTGGGAAAGTGAGGGGCATCGCTGGCTGTGCGGCCTCAGCCTCTGGCAAGCTGCGGGGCAGCAGATGCCCGAACACCTCACGGCTCAACTGCAACAATTGACGGAAAACCCGAAAGCCGCTCTGCTCGCAGCTTCACCGAACGTGGACGTGCAGCTTTTGCCGCCTGTTGAATTGCTGGCTGCGATTTTTGGATGCGCGGGGCATCCGATTGAATTTGATCGTTTGGTGTCAATCGCCGCGCAAGTTTGGGGAATCAGAGATCAGCCGGTGGAATCGTTTGATGATGAAAACAGCCATCTGCGCGGGAGCATGGTTGACGCCAGCGTGAGAGTGGATGTAGCGCTTGAGCAACGCCTGCATCTCGAAAAGCTCTGGGCAGAAGTTTGCGAGCTTCCTCGTCTACAACGCGCTGCCCTGTTATTGAATCTGCGAGACGCCGGGGGCGGCAGCGTCATCGCCTTTATTCCATTCCTGAAGATAGCTTCCAGACAGCAGATCGCGGAAGCTCTTTCGTTGTCTGAAGAGCGGTTTGCGGAGCTTTGGAACAAGCTGCCTCTTGATGACGCGAGCATCGCCGGGCTGCTTGGAATCACACGGCAGCAGGTGATTAATTTGCGTAAGACGGCGCGCGAACGACTCGCCCGGCGCATGAAGCCTAAAGAAACAAATGTGCAGAAGTCTGCCTGAGCGGTGGTAAGAAACAGCCTCAGCCAACGATTTAAGAAGAGGGGACGAGAATTTGTAGAGCGGTTAATCGAAAGTGTGATGAGAACAGAAACGGAACATCTGACAGAGCAGGAGGTCGCGCAATTCCAGCAGCGGGAGTTGACCCCAATGGAAAGGCGTGAGTTGGATGCTCATGTCATCGGATGCGAAAGCTGCCTCCGGCGAGTTCTCAATCCGGCGCATTCTCCTCTGGCGTTCACCTCTCTGACAGAAGCATTCATGCCATCTGCTGAAGAGAAACCCTTCCATCTTTCACATGAGGAACTGAAGAGATACAACAATGATGTCTTAGACGAAGCAGACCGCACGATTTTCGAGAGTCACCTTGAGATTTGCTCCGAGTGCAGCCGGGAAGCCGCCGGGCTACAGGCAATCGCAGGGGCAGTTCCCGCCGCCGGTCGAAGCGTCGAATGGATTGAAAAAGAAACTAAACCCGGACGGAGATGGGTTCCGGCCTTTGGGAAACGGTCCCTGTTTTGGACGCCTGCCCGTGCCGTTGGAATAATCGCGGCGGTCGGCTGCGTCTTACTCATTCTGGCGCTGTGGATTCAGCAGAAGACCGCACCGACACAAAATCAAGCTGCTCAAACTGAACAAAGAGACAATCCTGCTCTTCCGGCAATGCCCCCAGGCAATGCCGCCTCGCCTGCGCCGACGGGTGCGCTGGCGAGCAGTAATGAGAATGCCTCTTCTCCCGGCAGCAACAACAATCAAGCATCGTCAAACAGTTCAACGGAAGGCGCAAAGGCAGGCGCTTCATCAATCGTCGTTCATTTGAAGGACAATGGTGCGGAAGTAGGCTTAGACAGTCAGGGTAAACTCGTAGGCTTAGAAGGGGTTGCTCCGCAAACTCAAAAGGCCGTGCAAACGGCGCTGGCTTCCGAGCGTCTGCCGGAGCCGCAATCTTTGAGCGAATTGGCCGGGGGGAAAATAATCCTGATGGGGCAGGCGACGGATGGCCTGCCGTTCAAACTAATTGGCCCGGTCGGCGTTGTCTTGAGCCTTAGTCGCCCGACGTTGCGCTGGCAGCCCGTCGATGGCGCGACTCATTACACGGTTTCCGTCTTCGACTCGGATTTCAATCGTGTAGCAAAAAGCAATCCGCAATCAGCGACGGCGTGGACGTTGCCGCTCGCACTTCAAAATGGAAAAATCTATTCATGGGAGGTGACGGCGCTCAAAGACAATCAGGAGATCACCTCGCCCGTCGCGCCTGCGCCAAGGGCGCAATTCAAAATAGCCGAGGTCGAGCGCCTCAACGAAATCGCAACCGTGCGAAAACAAAAGCCGCTCTCGCATCTCACCTTGGGTGTGTTGTACGCGCGCACAGGTTTATTAATTGAAGCCGAGCGCGAGTTTCGCGCGCTCTTGAATGCGAATCCACAGTCGAACGTGGCGAAGAAGCTGCTCAGTACAATACAAGCATGGCGAAGTCGTTAACTTACAAGCGCCTTCTGACTTCAACCCTACATTCCGTTTCCCACGACGACAAAGCCTGCCCAGTAAAACGGATGCTTATATTTCGCATCAGATGCTAGCTTCAAGGCAGCACGGCGCAGAGCTTCAGCTTTGCTTGCCCGCGTCTCGCCCGTTGATTCCCGAGTGGATAAAAAGCGATGAAAATCTACCATCAGGCGCGAGGTGCTGGTTGAGTCCACTTTCCATTGACTGGCTACGGTGGTCGGTGTGCCTGCGACAAAGAGCGCCCAGGACATTCCGATCAATCCTTCTCCGGCGCTGACGTGTCCGCGCGCGGTCTGGCAGGCTGATAGCACCGCCAGGTCAGCACGCAGATTTAATTTCATAATCTCTCTTGCTTCCAGAAACCCGTCTTCCGCGTCCGTCGAGCTTGCCAAAAGCAGGCGCGAGTAGAGCGGGTTGTCGTTATCCAATGTCCCGTGCGTCGCAAAGTGAAGGATTTTATAATTCCCGGCTTCCGCTTTAACTATAGCCTCCTGCGCCGCCGCACCCGTCAAGACCTTGCTCGTTTTCGGCCCGTAGATTTCACCCAGACTTTTCACTTCTCGCTCTGCTTCGGGCAGCGGGCCTAGAGGCAAGTCTCTGTAGAGAGACTTCGCCTGCGCGAGCAAATTGTTGCTCAACGCAGGATTGCCGAAAGCGAGCAACGTCTGCGGCTGCGCCTGACCCGCGCTCACCTTGACGATTGCTGTGCCGCTCACGCTTCGTTCCTCGATTGGATTTCCGGCGCGAAGGAGCGCCTCTTTTCTCTTCATCTCGCGCAGGATGCTCAGAGAATGAACATAGAAGATGCTTGTGTCTTCAAGGAAGTATCGGGTCTGACTTGATTGCAGAGCTTGAAACGGTAGCTCCCAGAGTGGGCCTGCCGGGACAATGCAAACGGTCGTTTTGCCTTTGAGCGCCTGCTGTGCGGGCCTGAGCAGGAGGTCGTAAAGCTGCTGCGCGGGTTCTTTGAAATCGAGCGAGTTGGTGGCTAGTTTCTGGCGAAATTCCAGGACGCGCTTTGCCATGACCTGCGCTTTGGTGTTGATCGGATATACTTTAACTTCGATGTTGCTTGAATCTCCTGACGCTCTTCTTCCATCTCTGGTGAGCACAAACAGGTAAGTTTTTTCTTCCGTGACCACGTATTCCAGCAGGGCCGTCCTGTTATCTGGAATTAACTCTCCGACTTCCTTGATAGTTAACGGCTCGGTCTCACCACGTTGAACCTTTAGCTCAGGGTGCGCCGCGAAAGTTCGTGTCTGAAAGGCGTCGTATTCAAACCTCGCTTTTTTCAAGCGCGCCTCGATTGAGGAGACGCGCGTCTGGTCAGGCTGAGACAGCAGGCTCTCTCGTTTAAGCTGCGTGTTAAGCGCCACGATGGCGGCGTTCAAGCTCAACTCCTGCTCTCGCTCTTGCGGCGAGAGGGCTTTGCTGATGTCCACCCTGCCGTTGCGAAGCACGTCGAGCAGCATTCTTCCCTTCGCACGTTCAGCGTAAGTGAAAGCCTCTGTGAGATTATTCTGCGCGACCAGCAAATCAACCATCGCATTGTAGGGAGCGATTCTGCTTTCCATGAATCGCTGTCTGTCTTCTTCGCTGCCGCTCACCTGCTCGCGCAGTTTCTCAATTACAGAGATTGCTTCGGAGAATGCCTGACGCGCTTTGTCCGTCTCATTGAGCGCACGGCGAGCGCGACCCTGTGAGGTCAATGCGCGCCAGAGAATCTCAGGGGTATAGCTTCCTTTGCTCAAATCGGCGGCACGTGTTGAAAGCTCTGCGGCCTCCGCGTAATTGCCCTGAAGGTAACGAACATTCCCGATGCCGTTTAGCGAATAGCCAGTCTGTGCCTTGTTGCCGAGTTCTTCGTGAAGCTTGAGGCTTCTCTGGTAATACTCAACGGCGCGCGTGTAGTCGCCCTGCACGGCATAGACATCTCCCGTCTTGTTCAGCAGATGAGCCGTCCCGGCCTTGTCGAAAATCTGTTCGTATATCTTCAGACTTCTCTGTAAATACTCCAGAGCCTGCGGGTAGTTGCCCTGCGCGAAGTAAGCATTCCCGATGCTGAGCAGCGGGTAAGCGATATTCACTTTGCTGCCAAGCTCCTCATACCCCTGCGCGCTTCGCTGGTAATACTCCATCGCCTGAGTGAAGTTGCCTTGATGATAATGAATGTTGCCGAGCTTGACCGACATGGCGGCAATGGCTTCCTTGTGGCTTAAATCTTTGGCCATTTTCATGACGGTCTGGTAATTGTCAGATGCCCTGATGTAATCCCCCTGCGCCGCATAAACATCGCCTAAGCCCACCAGCGCGTTGGCGACTCCTAACAGGACATTATGTTGCCGGGAGATTTTCAGGATGATGTTATAAATCGTCGCGGCCTGAGCGTAGCTCCCCTGTCCATCGAGAAAGTTCTCGGCCTGATTTTTTAATCCCTGTAATAAGCCGCCAGTGATGGGTTCGCCCCGCTCTTTAATTATCGCCGCGATCTCTTCGTCGGTTTTCGCTGCGAGTAAATCGGCGGTGAGTTCCTGCGCCGTGTCCGTAAACTGCCAGACCTTCCAGACTCCATCCTCCTTGACGAATCGCAGCGTACGATCCGTATCCCCAAACCCCTCCGCCGGTCGCCCTGTGTCTGTGTAGGTCGCCTTTATCACACCGTACACGCGCGCCGTGGCCTTATCATTTTCAAACTCGATGTTGCGTAGAAGGTTGACCTTCATCGATTCAATCTTGGTCTTTTCGTTTCTTTTGAACTCCTGCTGGAAGTAGAGCTTGAATTCGGGAAGGTATGGAGAGCGCTCGCTGAATAAGGCGAACAGCGCCGCCGCATCTCTCGTCGCATATGCACGGTATCCATCAAGCACTACCTTCTGGATGGCGAGTTCGTCCGGCGTCTGCGCCAGCGTGGTGAGAGGTGCGCCGCAGGCGAAGAGGATAAGCAAGCTGATCCTCAAAAAGAAAAAGCGCGGGCGAAGCTTAACGTGTGACATGACTTGTCTGGCCTCCTGGGAACTTAGCGAGAAGAATCAACCAAAGGTTTTCATTCGCGTGCGGCGAGAATGAATGAAGGATAGCACGGAAGCAGCGCGCATCGTTCGATTTGAACCCTCCTAAAAAATTCCGGCCACATAGTAATAAGCCGTCAGCTCTCACGGCTTATTACCACGTAGGGAAAGCTCGGCGCAGAGTGTGAGCACGCGCTCTGCCCTCTAGAGAGCGCGTGCTCCACGTGCTCGCTTGAACGAATTAATAGTGAAGGGAATCTAATTGAATGTATAAACTAACTCTTCTGCTACTGATGATAGTTGGCTGCACCATCCTTACTCTGGCGCAGAGCAGCAGCAGCACTGACCAAACCCCTAAGGTCGAATACTTTGTCGGCTATTCGGCGAGCGGTCGCCTCGGCGAAGGCGGGCCGCTTGTCATCAACAACCAAAACTTTTCGGCCTTCTTTAACGATCAGGCTGGCGGCCCTAACGGGTTTGAGGCATCCGTCACCGGCAACCTCAACAAGTATGTTGGGATTAAAGGTGACTTTTCGATGTATTTCAATAATCACCAACTCAGGGACGGGACGTTCACCAGTTGCGTCGGCACGGTTTGCACGTCGAGCATACAGGATTACAAAGTCAACTCGCGGGCGGCTTACTTCATGGCTGGGCCGGAAATAAAAGGGCGCAACCGGACACGCCTGACGCCCTTTGCTCACGCGCTCTTCGGTCTTGTCCACGCGCGCACGCAGTTCAGCACGTCAGGCACTTTTACCCTCTCCGATACAGCTTCCGACACAGGCTTCACGATGGCTTTCGGCGGGGGACTGGACGTTCGCGCGAGCAAGAGGATCAGCATCCGCGCGATGATGGATTACAATCCGACTTTTTTGAGAGGTTCGGGAATAGATTCTCGTGAGCGACAGGATCACGTCCGCCTCTCGCTCGGCATTCTCTTTCACTGAAGACTTTCGATTAAGCCCGTCCGGCCACTTCGCCTGTTTGCGTATTGACGCGGACGACCTCGCCTTCCTTGATGAAGAGCGGCACGCGCACGACGATTCCCGTTTCCAGCGTGGCCTGCTTCGTTGCCCCGCCCGCCGCCGTGTCTCCGCGCGCGCCCAATTCCGCCGAGACGACCTTGAGTTCGGCGTACTGCGGGAGTTCGAGCGAGACCGGCTCGCCGTTGTACTTTAAAACTTGCAGCGACACGCCCTCTTTGAGGTAGCCGCGATCTGCGCCGACCGCTTCGACCGAGAAGGTAAACTGTTCGTAGCTCTTCTCGTCCATGAAATGAAAACCCTGCGCGTCACTGTAAAGAAAGGACGCGGGCGACAACTCAACGTCCGGCTCCTCAAACTTCTCGCCCGAACGGAAGCTCTTTTCCAGCACCGCGCCGGTTAAGAGTTGACGCAGCCTCGTGCGCACCATCGTCGCAGCGCCCCGCGCCGTCGGCGAAGCAAAGAAAACTTCCACGACCACGTAGGGCTGCCCGTCAACCGTAATCAGCAGCTTGCGTTTTAGTTCGTTGGCCGTCACCAGCGCCATAGGATTTATTCCCTCCCCTTCAAAAAAAGCCAAACCCGCTTTGAGTCTACTTGCACGATTCACGAAAAAGAAAAGGCTGCCTCCGCTGATTCAGGGCAGCCTTTCCCAGATTTTCTCCGCAGGTAGGACTCGAACCTACAACCCTTCGGTTAACAGCCGAATGCTCTACCATTGAGCTACTGCGGAAGACGCGCCCCACGCATTGTTTGAAAGCTCATGCGTGGAGCGCGGGGTAATTTTTATAGCAGACGTTGATTTAAGGCGTCAAGCGCAGCCCTCCGGTCAGGGTGGGTCGTCGATTGCCAGCCTGCGGAGCTTGCGCGTCCGGCTAAAGTGCGAGAATATCTGTGACCACAGAACTAACGAACAAGCCCGATACGACTAAAGCTCTTAAATCTTCGCATGGTCTTGCGAAAACCGTAGGGGAGAGTTTGCATGGAGCGCCGCACAACCGCCTGGTATAGCCAGAATCTTGGAATGGAGATGCCGCTCGTGGCTTACGGCCACGCCGGTTATCCGCTGCTGATGTTTCCGACCGCCGCCGCAGATTATCTTGAGTATGAGAGATTCCACCTCGTTGATGCGATTCAGCCTTTGATCGAAGCGGGGCGCGTGCGCGCTTACTCGATTAATAGCGTCAACCGCTACAGCTTGCTCAACGAGCAGGCGTCGCCGCCGTGGAAGGCGGAGCTTCTGACACGCTACGACCGTTACATCACGGACGAGGTTCTGCCCTTGATTCGCAACGACACGGGTGACTCAGGGGCGCGGCCAATCACTACGGGCGCGAGCCTGGGAGCGTTTCTCTCAGCCAATGCTTACTTCCGCCATCCGGACCTGCTGCGCGGCGTCATCGCCATGAGCGGCAGCTACGACATACGCTCCTACCTGAAAGGCTACTCGGACGACAACGTCTATTTCAATAATCCGATGGATTATCTCAAGAACCTGAATGACGATTATCATCTGCCGCTCTTAAAGCGCGCGGATGCCATCTTCATCCTGTCAGGGCAGGGAGCTTATGAAGCCCCGGAGAGAAGCCGTCAATTCTCAGAGCTTCTCAGTTCAAGAGGCATCCCGCATACGCTCGATCTCTGGGGACATGACGTGAATCACGACTGGCCCTGGTGGCGCAAGATGCTGCCGTATTATCTGGGCAAGCTTTTTAAAAGCTCGTCAATCGTAAATCGTGAATCGTCAATAGAAAGAGCGTTCTTCTATTGACGATTCACGATTTACGGCTCTCTTACGGTTCGTCCGTTCCCTTCTTGCCTTTCTTCTTCGGGGCTTCGACTTCGCGTGGACGAGTAGCGGGCGGAGTCTGTGGTTTAGCGTCTGTCTCGGTTTTCTTCGGAGCAGAGGTCGCGGGCGGTGCGGCCATCGGCGGGGGCAGTTCGTCCGACATGGGCGCGGGCGGCAGCGTGACCTGCTCCATCTTCGGTGTGGAAATCGTCGTCGGAGTCTCTGCCTCGTCGCTCTTCGCGCCGGGACGCTTGGCCGCCAGAATATCAAGGCGACCTTCCATCATCTCGCGCTGGCGCTGCTTCTGTAGTTCCTTCATGTCTTCGGGCTGCGCGGGTGGCTTCTCGAAATCCTCTTTCGGCTTATCCTTCATGAAGTCCTTCATGAAAGCGACAAAGTAAGGCAGCGCGCCGTGCCCGCCCGTCATGTCGTTGCCGAGATTCTTCTTTCTGCCCGGAAAGCCCATCCACACGCCTGTCACGTAGGTCGGCGTGTAGCCGATGAACCAGACATCCGTGTGATCGTTGACCGTGCCGGTCTTGCCTGCGACGGGGACGCCGATGCCCTGAGCCGCCGCCGCCGTGCCGCCGCCGGAGGTGACGCCGCGCATCATCGAAACCATCGTCAGCGCGACATACTCGTTCATCACCTTGTAGGTCGTCTTCTCCCACTCTTCAAGCACCTTGCCGTCGCGGTCGAGCACCTTGCGAACCAGATGCGGCTCAACCCTCACGCCCTTGTTCGGGAACGCCGAATAAGCGGAGACCATTTGATCGAGCGGGACTTCGGTCGCGCCGAGCGCCGAAGGAAGGTACGGAGCCATCGGCACTTTGATGCCAAAGCGGCGCACCATCTGCGAACCTGTCTGGATGCCGACCGTTTGCAGCAGGTGAACAGCCGCGATGTTCAATGACTTGGCGAGCGCAATCTTCATCGGCACATTGCCGTGACTGGTCGAGCCGTCGTAGTTGTGCGGTGTCCAGTCGCCGATCTTGATGGGAGCGCCGCTGACTGCCGAGTCCGGCGTCATGCCCCATTCGACCGCCGCTGTGTAGATGAAAGGCTTGAAGGCAGAGCCGGTCTGACGTTTGGCCTGCGTCGCGTTGTTGAACTTGTTGGTATAGAAGTCGTAGCCGCCGACCATCGCGATGACTTCGCCGTTCTTCGCGTTGAGCGTTATCAACGCGGCTTCGACTTCGGGAATCTGTGTAAGTATGACCTGCAAGCGGCGGTTCTTTTCGTCCACCTGCTTGACTTCAAACTGCGCCAGGAAGCCGGGCTTAAACTCGCTCTTCGGTTGCCGCCCGCTTGATCCCATCTCTTTCGCTCCGACAATCGCCGTGTAGTTGCCGAATCTGACAATCGCCTCGTTCTTCGCCTGATCCACCTTCATCACGAGACCCATGATGAATTTGCCCGTCTCGTATTGATTGCCGTACCAGTCCGGGTGTTTGTATCCGTCGAGTTGTTGCTGCGTGGCCGGAGCGCCGTTCTCTCCGGCGATATTGATGTAGGACGAACGCCAGCCGCTGTGCGAGCGGTCATACTGGCGAAGCCCTGAGCGGATGACTTCGACGGCCTTCTTCTGCGCCTCGACGTTGATGGTCGTATAGACTTTCAATCCGCCCTGCGCGACGCGCGTCGTGTACGTTTCTTCTAAGTCCTGCCGGATTTTCTCGACCGGATAAGCGAAAGGCGATGAGCGATCCTGTGTCTGGTAGTAAGCCGTGTCGGCCAGCTTGATGGGCTTCGCCTTAGCGGCGTCAACTTCCGCTTGCGTGGCGAAACCATTTTTAGCCATCTGATCGAGCACTATGTCGCGCCGCGTCTTCGCCTTGGCCGGATCAACGGTCGGCGAATACTCGCTCGGCGCTTTAGGGATTCCCGCCAGCAGCGCCGCTTCTTCGATGTTGAGGTCTTTCGCCTGCTTGCCGAAGTAGGTCTCGGCAGCCGCTTCAAAGCCATAGGAGTTTGCGCCGAGGAAGACGTGGTTGGTGTACATCTCCATGATCTGGTTCTTCGTGTAGTAGCGTTCGATCTGGAGAGCTACGAGCCATTCGTTCACCTTGCGCTTGAGTGTCTGCTCGTTTGAGAGAAAGAGGTTTTTGGCGAGCTGCTGCGTCAGGGTCGAGCCGCCCTCGCGGCTGCCCGTCGTAAAGTTCTTCCACGCCACGCCGACGATGCGGATCGGGTCAATGCCCATGTGGTCGTAAAAACGCGCGTCCTCGATGGCGAGAATGGAGTTTTTAACGAGCGGCGGAATCTCCTCGAATTTCAAGGGAATGCGCTTCTCGATGGCGAACTCGCCGATGACGGTCTCGCCATCGTCGGCGTAAATGCGCGTGACCACGCTCGGGCGGTAAGTCGCTAAGGACGCGACCTCCTGCGCGGCTCTTGAATAATTAATCTGGTAAGCCGCGATGATGCCGGTCAGGCCGCCTGCGGCAATCGCCAGCAGCAGCACGGCGGGCAGCCAGAAGCGGCGTAAGATGTGGCGGCGCCGCGCCGGGGGCGCGGCTTTTTTGCGTTCGGAGGAAGCGGTTGTACGCAGGTCTATGGAAGACATGAAAGCAGTCCTTTTCAAAACATTGCGGGGTAAGACAATCTGCCCCGCGAAAATAGTCTCAGCCGAAGACGGGGAGAACCTCAGTTGGCCAGCCTGTGGATTATAGCGCAACTCTGCTATAATCTACACACTCGCTTATGGGGGCGACAGGCTTCGACAGGAGCCATGTTCGTTGACAGGATGCATGCCGGGCTTTCCTTGTGCAGCTCGTTAAAAAGCATTGGGAAACACAATTGCCAATAACAATGAATTGGCTCTCGCTGCCTAATTAAGCACCGAGATGTCTCGCCGCAAGTTGCTCATGCGCGCGGATTGAGATATCACCTCAGATGAGCTGGCCTGCCCTTTCGGTCCGTGGGGGCGGGTGAGATAAAGTCGGACTAGCTTTCAGCAGAGGTCTTCGTCGCTTCACTTACTCTGCCGCGAGCGAAATTTTTAAAGAGAAGCGGCTAAGCATGTAGATTCCTTCAGCGACGGTTCTTGGATCAGGGTTCAATTCCCTGCGCCTCCACCATAACTTCTATCAAAGCTCTCAAAGACAAGCGGCTGGTTTGGCGAATGGTGTGATACCATCAGCCTTCTGGCCGATATTTATTTGTGTGGGATGACGAAGGAGTGTGTGATGAGTACGACCACCCAGCTCATGACAGCCGACGAGCTTTTGAAACTGCCACGCGGCAGGTTTCGCTACAGGCTGGTGAAGGGAGAACTGATAACAATGTCTCCGGCGGGAAGCGAGCATGGCGTGGTTATTATGAATCTGGCCGCGCCGCTGGCTCAGTATGTAAAAGCGAACAAACTCGGCATAGTTTTCGGTGCAGAGACGGGATTCATAATCGAGGAAAATCCCGACACGGTGCTTGCGCCAGACGTTGCCTTCATCAGCCGCGAACATATTCCTGAAAGCGGCATCCCTAAAAAATACTGGCCGGGCGCTCCTGACCTCGCCGTCGAAGTTCTGTCGCCCGGTGACACGCCGCGCGAAGTAGAGAAAAAGGTTAATCAATGGCTGACGGCAGGCGCACGGCTCGTCTGGACAGTTAACCCCAAGCGGAAGAGTGTCACCGTCCATCGCGCATCAAGGGACGCTTCTACATTTTCAGAAGCAGACGAATTGGATGGTGAAGACATTGTGCCCGGCTTTCGTTGTCGAGTCTCCGAGATTTTCGTTTGAGTTTGCGGCTAGCCTTTAAGTCTTTTGAATCGTGACCTCCCAATCGGAATTTTTGACAGCGGCGTCGGCGGGCTGACCGTCTATCGCGCTTTGCACGAACGCTTGCCCGATGAGCATTTTGTTTACCTGGGCGATACGGCGCGTGTGCCCTATGGGACGAAATCTCTGGCAACCGTCGAGCGTTATGCGATTGAGAATTCCTCTTTCCTCGAAGCGCATGGCATCAAGCTGCTGGTCGTCGCGTGCAACACGGCTTCGGCGCTGGCGCTCCCCGCGATTCGCAAGGCCGTGAGCGTTGATGTCATCGGTGTCATCGAACCCGGAGCAGGCGCGGCGGTCGAATCTTCGGCGCAAAACACGGAAGCAAAGAGCGTCGGCGTGATCGCAACGGAGGCGACCATCCAGAGCCGGGCTTACGCAAACGCGATTGCGAAACTCGCTCCTTCCATCAAAGTTATCGAACGCGCCTGCCCGCTTTTTGTCTCGCTGGCGGAAGAGGGTTGGGAGGAAACCGATGTTGCCCGCGCGGTCGCCGCAGAATATTTAGAGGAGATTAAAAGGAACGAAGTGGGGACGCTCGTTCTGGGCTGCACGCACTATCCTATCTTGCGACAGGTGATTCAGGAGACGATGGGCGACCAGGTAACTTTGATTGATTCAGGCGAAGCGACGGCGCGTGATGTCGAGCGGCTGCTGGCGGCGAAACAACTCTCGCGTGAATCAATTGAAGACCGAGCGCGCGAGCGCCATTTGTGTGATGATCTTGATCATTTTTATGTAACTGACGCGGCAGAACGTTTCAGCCGCGTTGCCGAAAGATTTTTGGGAAGCGCGCCTTCGAGCCTGGAGGCCGTAGAGGTTTGGGGACACGATGAACTTCGCACGCACTGACGGACGCCGCGCAGATGAATTACGCCCGGTTCGCATTACACCCGGCTACTTACCTTACGCCGAAGGCTCTGCCTTAATCGAGATGGGCCAGACGCGCGTCATCTGTTCCGCTTCCGTTGAGGAGCGCGTGCCCTACTTTCTGCGAAATCGCGGCACAGGCTGGGTGACTGCCGAATACGCCATGCTGCCGCGCGCGACCCTGCAACGCACCTCGCGCGAGACCGGGCGCGGCGGCCCGTCAGGTCGCACACATGAAATTCAACGCCTCATCGGTCGCTCGCTTCGTGCCATCGTCAACACCACGCTTTTGGGCGAACGCACCATCACGCTCGACTGCGATGTGCTTCAGGCCGACGGGGGCACGCGCACCGCAAGCATCACGGGCGCATACGTCGCTTTCGCGCTCGCCTGTCGTCGTCTTATGCGAAACAACAAAATCGAGCGCAGCCCTTTGACGGGCGAGGTCGCCGCCGTCAGCGTCGGGATAGTCGATGGCACGCCCTTGCTGGATTTGAAATACGATGAAGACTCGCGCGCCGGAGTTGATATGAACGTCATCTGCACGGGCGATAATCGGTTCATCGAAGTGCAGGGCACAGCCGAAGGCGAGCCGTTCACGCGCGAAGAGATGGACGAACTTCTCCTGCTCGCCCGTCAAGGCATCAATCATCTTATTGAGGCCCAGCGGGCCGCGCTCGAACAGGCAGAGAAGTGAAACGCGGAAGTGTGAACGCAGAACGATGAACTGAAAAACCTTTGTCTTTCATTCCGCGTTCAGCGTTCCGACTTCCGCGTTTCGTCCTGTGTGGACAACTGCGCGCCATCACGACCGCATCTGAGCGTTTGGTTGATGGCTCTCCCGGTCACTTTGAACTTTCACTCAAGACCCATAAACGTTATCATTGACGCGCAACATTAAAGAGGAGTTTGCTACAAAATGCGACGCCTGACATTCTTTCTTGCCCTTGCTTCAATGCTCGCGCTGGCCTCCGTGCTGGCGACGGCGCAGCAGACTTTCACGAGCGACCACGCGGGTTACACGCTCGAACTGCCTTCCGAAAAATGGCGTGTCACACAAGAGCCGGACAGCCTGCACGAACATGCCGAGTTCATCTACGGCGACCGTAACGACGGTTACCTGAGAATCCGCAAAGATGTTGTCGAAGCGGGGGCGACCGCCGCAGACATCTCGCAGCGGGATAAGGATCAGAAGTTAAAATTTCAGACCGGCTACGTCGAAGGTAAAGAGGAGAAGTTTGCCGGACGCCTCAACGGTGTGACCTTCTCTTATGAATATACCGCTGGCGGCAAGGCAATGGCCGGACGCCTGTACTACCTGCAAGCCGACAACCGCACCGTCTACGCGCTGCGCTTCACGGGCCTGCGCGACCGTCTCTTGCAGATACGCAACCAGACGGACTCGATTGCCCGCAGCTTTCACCTTAAATAAAAGTCTGGAGCCTGGAGTCTGAAGTCTGGAGTCAAAAGACAAAAACAAGTCTTTGGCCTTTGACTCCAGACTTCCCGGACTCCAGACTCCAGACTCAAAATGAAACTCGCGCCCGGACTAATCATCAAAAAATCGCCCATCAACGGCAAGGGCTGCTTCGCCACCGTTCACTTCCAGCGTCGGCGTAAGATTGCAGACTACACGGGCGAGCGAATCTCGGATGACGAAGCGAACCGGCGAGCGAATCGCCGCGTGCTGCGTATCTGCGCGGTGGATTACGATTGGAGTGTGGACGGAAGCCGGGGCGGCAACGGCACGCATTACATCAATCATTCGTGCGAGCCTAACAGCTTCATGAAGATTCTCTACGGGCACATCCAGATTTACGCGCTGCACGACATCTCTCCCGGCGAAGAGATTACGATTGACTACGAAATCACGCTCCACTCGGACAAGAAGCGATGCTACTGTGGGGCGAAAACCTGCCGGGGCAAAATCAACAAACAGTGATAAGTGAGAGGCGGCGAGTAAGAACCGAGGTTGGCGCTAAAACCCGGCTGGCTGTGCTTTTTTCGTAGGCTGGACAGGGCGCGCGATTGTCTCACTTCTGTAGATAACCAACTTCCCGTTTTCCAGTTTGAGAACAGCCGTTCCTCTCGACACAGTGTGGAAAGTTTGGTTGCCGATGGTCGTCGTCTCAAAAGTTTCGTCGGCGACGTATGCGCTCTGACCATCCGGCTCGACCCGTATCACAGTCTCTCCGCGCCTGTAGTCATAGTCTTTCACCATGCTCAATGTCTGATTGCTATAGTCTCTGTACTGATCGCGGTTGAGCGTGATGTTCTGCGTCGGCCCAAGCCCTTCCATCGTGAGTTTGAGTTGAACATCTTCCGACATCATGGCGACGAGAGCCTCAACGTCTTTGTTGCGCCCGGCCTTATCCATCTCAGCCAGAAAAGCGGAAACCTGCTGCTCTGTAATAACAACTTTCTGTTTGCTCGAACATGCGCTTGTGAGAAAGCAGAGAGCTATCAGCGCGCAGGCGAGGGTCGGAAGAAAAGACTTGCGGGGGAACATCCTTAACGTCTCCTCAAGAGTGAGAGTTTTCTGAGGTTGGGGGTTTGCTGCCAACTCCGTCGTCTACAGTCTGGGCAGCGTGAAGCTGAACTTCGAGCCGCGTCCGACTTCGGATTCGAGGGTGACTGTGCCGCCGTGCTGCTCCACGACTTCGCGCACGAAGGAGAGGCCGAGACCTGTTGATTCCTCGTCCTTCTCCTGCCCATCGCGCGCCACCCGATAAAACTTTTCCCAGACACGATCAACCGATTCGGGCGGAATGCCGTAGCCGCGATCTTCGACGCACAAGCGCACGGTGTCTGCTTCGAGGGCGGTTGAGACGGTGACGGTCGTTCTTTCAGGACTGTACTTGATGGCATTGCCGACCAGATTCGTGACGACCTGTGTGATGAGGCTGCGGTCGGCGGCGACGGGCGGCAGACGTTGCGAGGGTTGCTCGATGAGACGAATGCGCTTCTTCTTCGCCGTCGGCTGAAGGCTCGCCAGGGTTTCGCGCACCACGTCGTCCAGCTTGAGCGGAATCTTCAAGACCTCCTGCTTGTCTGCGGCTTCAAGCTGCGTGACGGTGAGGAAGGTGTTAATCATCCGGGAGAGACGCTGCGACTCGCTGTTGATGATCGAAAGAAATTCGCGCGACTCCGCCGGAATCGTTTCGTCGTTCATCAGCAGCTCTGCGAAGCCGTTGATGCTCGTGATCGGCGTTCTGAGTTCATGCGACATGAGCGAAATCATATCGCTCTTCAACTTTTCATACTCTTTGAGACGCGTCACATCGCGCACGGTGACGGCCAGACAGAGCGGCTGCGCGCTCGATGCGCCGTTCTCGCCGCCATGCTCCGTGACGAGAGCAATCCGTAGTTCAAGCGTTTGATTATTCCGTTCGGGAAAATGCAACTCGCGCTCGTAGGCGTCGCCGGTTTGCAGCACCCGACGCACGGCGATGGAAGGCTCGTCAAAGACGCCCCCGCGAAAGCGATCAAGGAGGCCGAAGAGGTCGAGCGAGCGTGCCTGCGCTTCATTCAAGCGCGCGGCCCTGAGAAGCGGCGGATTGACGTAGGCGAGCGTGCCGTCAAGATAAGCGACCGCATGGCCGTCCGAGGCTTCCGACAAAACCTCCGCGCCGAACCTCTGCTCGGTGAGGAGTCCGCTCAAGACGCCGAACGATTCAAGACGACTTTCAGCGGCGCGTGCCGAGACTAAAGTCATGGAGTCATGCGGCACGGCGCGCTTGCGCGCTTCGTCGCGTTGAAAGTTGCGCGCCAACTGTTCGCCGACGGCTAAGAGCAGCGGGCGGTCGCTTTCATCGAAGCTTTCACGCAGGCGAACGAGCAGCGCGCCAAGTGAGCGTCCTTCGTGCTTGAGCGGTAGCGCAACGCTTGAAGGTAAGTTGCCGCCCATTTCAGTTGTCGTAGTGGGCGGGCTTGTCGTCGCCATCGCGCCGGATTTGACAGCGCGCTCGCAGAGTTTGACTCCTTCGCGCCAGGCGGAGTTGCGGTCAATTTCGAGACTGCCGCTGGTGGCAGCGGAGCGCAGGCGCGCAGCCGGAGCAAGCTGATTGTTCTCGTCCGGGTGAAAGATTACTGCTTCCTCCATCGGGAGGACGGTCTCCAAGAGTTTCAGCCCGCTCATCAAACGCTCGTTCGACGAGCCGCCTTCAATCCGGCTGACCTGCGAGGTTGCGTGCCTGATGTTGCGCGTCAGGGTCGAGTCGGTCATCCACAATCGTTTGAGTTGAACTGCCAGGAACGAGACAAGTGCGGCCAGCGCCATCGGCGCAAACGCGATGTCGATGTGCAGGAAACGCGAGAAGAGCAGGCTGAGGCCGCATAAAAGCATGAGGCCGCCGACGAGAAACGGTAGTATTCGCTTCGCCCCCGTGCGCGCCGTAGCGAAGCCCGCGCTGAGTCCAGCCGCCAGAATCATCAGCGCGCCCAGCCACATTTGCGGCGCAGCGGCGTCGTTTGCCTCCGACGGAAGTGAAAGCAGAAATGCCGCCTGAACTGAAGCCAGCAATCCCGCCACCCAGAGCAGCAAGACCACGAGCGACGCGCAGAGCGCCAGCCCCAGCGAAATCATTAAGGATCGTAAAGAAGAAGTTCTATTTTTCAAGCTGATTGAGGCCGGATGGATGGCGAGTTTCTTTAGAATTCGCTTTGTCCGAACTGGCAAAGCGGCGAGTCACGAAGATTATACAATGAAAAGCATCGTTTAATAAAGAACCATTTTCAGCAGGAAGATTGAGGAAAAACCGGGTGTGGAGGCTTTTCTCTAAGCCGTGAGCGTGGTTAAAGCCGCCAGCAGGGCAGGCTCTTCATCTTCGGCGACGGTTCTGAGGTCAATGAGGAGTTTGCTTTCGCTGATGCGTGCGATGACGGGCGGCTGTGAGAGGCGCAAAGCTCTGTCGAGAGCGTCAGCCGAAAGCGTTTCGTGTGTCAGGGCAAGCAGGGCGGTTGTCGGGTGCGTGGTGGGCGCAGAGCCGCCGCCGATAGCCGACTGACCTTCAATGATCTCGCATCGGAGCGCAGTCTCTGAGGGTTTTTCTTGCAGTTTTGAGACGAAAGATTGGGCGCGCTTCTCAATCTCTTCGCGTGTCAGAGTAATCATCCGAAGCACGGGAACTTCATCGAAAGCAGCATCGCGGCGATAGGCATCAAGCGTGGCTTCGAGAGCGGCAAGGGCGAGCTTGTCTGCGCGAAGCGCACGGTAGAGCGGGTGTTTTCTTAAATTCTCGACAAGCTCACGCCGACCCACGATCAAACCGGCCTGCGCCGCTCCGAGCAGTTTATCTCCACTGAAAGAGACAAGATCAGCCCCTGCCCTGACGGATTCGCTGATGACAGGCTCGTCCACTAAATCGAAGGAACTGAGATCAAGCATCACGCCTGACCCTGCGTCTTCGTAAACGAGTAGTCCTGCTTCGTGCGCGAGCGCGGCGAGTTCTGTCAGCGTCGGCGCAGATGTAAATCCGACGATGCGATAGTTTGACGGATGGACGCGCATGACGAGTCGCGTGTTCTCCGTGAATGCCCGGCTGTAATCCGAAAGCCGCGTCCGGTTGGTCGCACCGACTTCGACGAGCCGCGTGCCGGACTGCATCATCACGTCGGGCACGCGAAAGTCGCCGCCGATTTCCACCAACTCGCCGCGCGAGACAATCGTTTCACCGTTTTGGGCGAGCACGGTCAGGACGAGCAGGGCGGCGGCGGCGCAGTTGTTGACGACGAGCGCGGCTTCCGCTCCGGTCAAATCAACGAGTAACTCCTCTACGCGCCGCCCGCGCCGCCCGCGCTCTCCGGTTTCCAGATCGTATTCGAGTGTGCAATAGCGCGCCGCCTCGTCTGCGACGGCGCGGCGTGCGGCCTCGGAGAGAGGCGCGCGTCCCATGTTGGTATGGATGATGACGCCGCTGGCATTGATGACGTGTCGCAGTCCGCTCGCGGCTTCGCGCAGACAGGCGCGCTCAAGCCTGCGTGCTGCTTCGGCGAGCAAAGTCTCGCGCGAATAATCGCCGTTGGTTGGGGTCTCGCTTGATGCTTTAGTCTGAAAGCCGACGCGCAGTTCGTTTGTGACGGCGCGTGCTAACCGGGTCAAATGCCGTGCGCCGACAGTGGCTTTAAGAGAGCGCGCCGTCTCCGTCCTCAGCAGGGCGTCAACGGAAGGCAGGGCGCGGAGTAGTTCTGATGTTTCTTGCTCTGACATAGTAGGTCTTGACGCAAGCGAGCAGCGGCAAACAAACGTAACACATTATCGCTCAGATTATCGAATCAATGAATGATGGCGAATAATGAGCGTTGTCTGTTTGACCAAAACATCTTTATTGACACTTCGCTTTCAAAACGCCTAGACTCGATATTGTGAGCCGCTCGGTGGCCGATAGCTGGCTTCAAAGCGGCGGTAAGGAGAAAGAGCGCCAGTGCCGATTCGTGATAATAAATTCGCGCGCCAGGAGCAGCAGCGTCAAAGCCAGCAAAAGAAGCGTGGCAATGCGGCAAATGATAATCAGCCGACAGTTGACGAGCAACTCAAACGGATTGATGAAGACATCCGGCGGCTCAAGATAGAGTTTGACATCTATTTCAACGGAGCATCAAAGCGCCCGCCTTACGATACCAAGAGCCGCATCGAGACGATGCTCAAACGTCTCGGCGATGATCGCAAGCTCAGCTTTGCCCAACGTTATCTCTACAATTCGTTGATGGCACGCTTCACGAGTTTCCGCGAACTGTGGCGGCGAACCATGCAGGGACGCGAAGAGGGACGTGATGCGGCGGCGGCGGCGCGTGCGACGGCGCGCGATCAGGCGAGTCACGGCGAAGCGGCGGCGACCTTCGTTTGCGACGACGCACATAAAGACGTGCCGACCGTCAAACAGCTTTACGATGCTTTAATCGAAGCGAAGATGAAGTGTGGCGAGCCAACCGAAGACCTTTCGTTCCCGCGCTTTCATCACCTGATCGCGACGAAGGCAGACAACTTGAAAGAGCGTCTGGGCTGCGACCGTGTGCGTTTCTCGATTGACGTTGAGGGCGGGCGCGTCAGCTTCAAAGCAAAAGGGGAATGACGTAAGAGCAGGAGTCGGAAACTGACTATTAAAAAGAAGGCGACAGCTTAATGGCTGTCGCCTTCTTTGCTTGGCGCTTCGCGGACTCATGACCGGAAGCGGTCAGTGGCTTTACTTGAAAGCCCTGGGAGCATTACGCCATCTTGGTCACGTTCTCGGCCTGCGGGCCTTTCGGACCCTGCGTGACCTCAAACTCGACATCCTGTCCCTCTTCGAGGGTCTTGAAGCCGTCGCCCTGAATGGCGCTGTAGTGAACGAAGATGTCTGAAGAGCCTGGCTGCTCAATGAAGCCATAACCCTTCGAGTTGTTAAACCACTTGACCTTACCGGTTATTCTAGACATAGCAAACGAATCCTCCTAACGATTCGATAAAACAAAGGCGAGAAAAGCTCTGCTTGAGGGCTTTACTTGCGCCGACTTGAGGTTAATGCTTGTGAGCCGGACGCGCTTTTCTTTTGGGGCGCGAAAACGGAAACACAACCAACAAAAAAGCCTGTACGCTCTGACGAAACAGTCTTAGACAACTGCCTTCATCAACACATACAGACCAACGGGGAAAAACGATACTTCATACTGTAACGCTTGCAAATCGAACGAGCGGGGGCGAGTGTTTTTTTGGAAAAGCCCTGCCTTCGAAACGACGGCGCATACTAAGCGATAGTCTCAAAGGCTGTCAAGCGGAAAATACTTTGACTATTGACGATAGACGATGAACAACTGACGATAGACGATAGACGATGGACAATGGGCAAGCCTAACGCTCTTGCTTTTATCATCCATCGCCCATCGCCCATCGCCCATTGTCAGCTTTTCTTGATGTCGAGTTCCTTCAGGATGTAGCCTGCCCCGCCGAACTTGTCTGTCACAAAGAGCACGTAGCGAATATCAACGGAGATGGTGCGCCCCTTCTCTTCGTTGTAGAAGAAATCGTTGCCGAGTCCTTCGTAGTTGCCGTCAAAGACAATCCCGATCTGCTCGCCGCGCCCGTTTAAGATGGGGCTGCCGGAGTTACCGCCGATGATGTCGGTCGTGGAGAGAAAGTCTACGGGGACATCCGATTTATTCGGGAGAGCATACGGGCCGAAGTCGCGCGCACGGTAAAGCTGCGTGAGCTTTTGGGGTACGTCGAACGGCTCGCGCCCGGTATCTTTTTCGATGACGCCCGAGAGCGTGGTGAACGGCGTGTAGAGAATCGCTTCGCGCGGAACGTAGCCTTTGACTTCGCCGTAGGTGAAGCGCAGCGTGCGATTGGCGTCCGGGTAAGGCTTCCCGCCCTTCATCTCGGTCATGCCTTGAATGAGCAGCGGACGCCAGCGCTGAACGGTCGCATTGAACGCAATCTGGCGCGGTTGTATCCGCAGGCTTTCCGTGCCGAGTTCGATGGCCAAGTCAACGAGCGGTTCGCGCAAATCGCGTAGCTGCGCCGCCGAGAGATCGAAGATACCGGAGAGGCTTTCGGCAGTCGCGTAGCGTTTGCCGTCAACGACCATGCGCGCAAAGTCCTCTTCGGCGCGGCGTCGCGCTTCGCCCTGAAGATTCCCGAAACGCTTTTCGATGAAATCAATCTTCTGCGAGGCGGGAAGCTCGTCAGCTTTCCGCAGCAGATAGGTGAGCAGTTCGCGTTCGGCGGTCGGATTGCGTTCGGCGAACACGCCCGCAAGTTGAGCGCGCACGCGCTGGATGCCCATCGCGCCGAGAGCAGGATTGCGCTCGCCTTCAGGCTTCTCCTTGTCGGCAGCCGCGCGTTGCGCGAAAGAGGCGATGGCCACGATGTCGCTTGCGCCAAACATCTGCTGAACTAAGAGGTCGCGTTGAGCCGTCGCGTTCAATTCCTGATAAGCCTTGTCGAGCGTGGAGAGGACTTCGCCGTATTTGGCCTTGCGCGCAGGGTCGGCATTAACCCAACGTGTGAAGGCTGCTTCCTCCGCGCGTTTCTTCTCGACGATGCCTGCGCGACGCATCGCCACCACAGAGCCTTCGTAATTCTTCAGTTCGTTGTTGAGACTAAAGATCGTGCTTTGCAGTTTGACGCGCAGGGCCGGGTCGTTCTTGCCTGCGTTTTGCAGCGTCTCAATCTGGTAGTTATAGAGGTCTATGGAGAAGGGCATCGCCACGTCCTGGTTGTAAGCGACCGAGTAGCTTTCGCGGTAGCGGCGCGTCGAACCGGGATAACCCATGACCATCGTGAAGTCGCCTTCTTTGACGCCTTCCATCGAGATCGTCAAAAATTTCTTCGGCTTGTAGGGAACGTTGGCAGTCGAATACTCGGCTGGCTTGCCGTTTGGCCCAACGTAGGCGCGCATGAAAGTGAAATCGCCGCAATGGCGCGGCCATTCGAAGTTGTCCGGGTCGCCGCCGAAGAAGCCTATGTTTTTCGGTGGCGCGTAGACTATGCGCACATCGCGCAGAATCAGATAGGTGAACTTGTAGTAAGACAATCCATCATTCATCGGCAGCACGCGAACCGTGATGCCTTCTTCTTCGTTCGCGCCTGCGGCTTCAATCGCCTGAGTCTTGGTGGCAATCGCGCGGCTGCGCTCCGCCGGAGACATCGTGTCCGGGATGCCGCTCAAGATTTCGCTCGTCACATCTTTCAAATCCTGCGTGATGGTCACGTCGTAGCCCTGAGCGGGCAACTCTTCGGCGCGCGTCTTGGCCATAAACCCTTTATCGCCGTAATTGTTCGCTGCGGTGGAAGCCGCGACGAGGCCATCGAAAGCGACGTGGTGGTTCGTCAGGAGCAAGCCTTCGGGCGAGACGAACTCGCCAGTACCGCCATCGACGATGACGACGGCATCCTTAATGCTGACGCCGTTCGGGTCGTAGATGTCTGTGGCTTTCAGCTTGAGACCCCGCTTCGCAAGTTTATCGAAAGGGAGTGAAGCAATCGCGTCCGGCAAAAACATTCCTTCTTCGGCGAAGGCGCGAAAAGGAACGAGCGTGACGAGCATCAACGCGACAAGGACGAGCGCCGATGCGCGCGATAGTCTGGTGGGCATCTTGTTAAATCTTCCTTCGATGATGATGTAATTGGCTGAAAGGATAGTAGCAGAAAAAGTGGTCAGTGGTCAGTGGTCGGTGGTCAGTTAAGACAAAAGGCAGTAAAGAGAAAAGGCAGTCGAGGCATGAAGCGGCTCGACTGCCTTCTTTCTTTTAACTGGCCACCGACCACTGACCACTGACTACTGCTCTTCCGCTCCCGGCAGATATGCTCTTGGGTTGACGGGGTCGTTGTTGATGCGGACTTCGTAGTGAAGGTGTGGCCCGGTTGAGCGCCCGGTGGAGCCGACGCGACCGAGGACCTCGCCGCGCGCGATTCGTTGGCCGATGACCGCGTCTATGTGCGAGAGATGGCCGTAGCGGGTTGAGAGGCCGTTGCCATGATCTATGTAGACGACGTTGCCGTAGCCGTTTTGACATCCGGCGATAGTCACTGTGCCGCTCGCTGCGGCGACGACGGGCGTGCCCATCTCGGCTTCGATGTCCTGACCTTCGTGGTTTTCGTAGGAACTGCCGCCGAATGGATTGCGGCGACCACCAAAGCCGCTCTCTAAACTGCCTTCGACCGGCCAGATCGAGGGAACGGTGGCGCGTTCGCGCAATGCAGTTTCGTAAGCGCGCAATTTTTGTTCGAGGTCTTTGGTTTTGTATTCGACTACGGCGGCTTCATCGAGCGGAATGAACGGGCCACCCGCGCCGTTCATAATTGGCTGCTGATCTTGATTGACGCCGGACAACTCTGCGAGTTTGCGCGAAGTATCTTCGACGGCCTCGACACGATGATTCAGATTGTCGAGTTGCTGCCGCTGTTTCTCATTTTCGGCGCGCAGTTGCGCGTTCTCCTGCTCGACATAGCGATGCCTGATGTGTTGGGTCAGGCCATAGATGCCGTAAAGCGCGGCAGCGATGACGATCAACCCGGCGAGGGCTGAAAGTTTAAGCCAGCGTTTGTGGACACAAATGCGGCGAATACGGGAACGTGAACGCGAAGTATGGGCGATAATAAATGCGTAAAGACGGTCGTCTCTAACCATTCTATGTGCTCCTTTTGAGCAGTCGCACCGCGCAGACAACACCGGGAAGAGCCGCGCACTGCTCGTGAAAAGCACAGCCTGCCGATTGAGGGCGACTGATGCTAACCTTAAAACTCTGGGGACTATTTGTTTGTGAACCTACTTGTAGGTCGCAGCGGACGGAACTACCCGACGAGGTGTTACTAGCGGAAAACCATCCACATTTGCTGCTAAGGTCGCGCAAACTATCACACGAGGCTGGAGATTGCAACCGCCGAAGAGGAGACTGGAAAATCTGAGGGGCGGGAAGGGAAACGTAAAAACTAACCACAAAGACACGAAAGTCACTAAGGGAGAAACCTTAAAATTCCTTGACAGAGATAATAATGAGTAAGCCCTGTAAGGGCGTAATAAATATGCCGCCCTTACAGGGCTTAACGAATAAACTGGAATCTACTCCTGTGGCGTTGCCACAGGCTCTTATATTTCGCTCCTTCGGAGCTTTTCATTCAGCTTCTAAATATCTGCGGCCTCGCGGCGACGCTGCGAGCGCCCGCGCATGACGAGAACAATCATCAGCAGAACTAGCGCGACGAAGGCGATGATGATCGCGGCTTTGACGGCGACCAGAAGAAAGCCGACGAGCGAAATAAGCTGGCGCAGGAGCGTGATGATGAGCACGATGATCGTTAGGATTCCGCCCCACCGTCCAGCCGTTTTAAGAAAAACTGACATAACTTCTTTTACCTCTCCCGCTCAATATAACAAAAAGGCCGTGAATCGTGAATCGTGAATCGTAAATCGTGAATAGTGAAAAGCGTTTTTATCTATTCACGATTTACGATTCACGATTTACGACTTCATGGTCTTTGCTCGAAGGGCAAGGGCGCGACGCTGCGCCCGGTGGAGACTTGCGAGACCAACTCCCCGGTTTGAAATCTTCCCGAATTGGCCGGGACGACTGACGGCATCTGGGGAATCGCGTCGAGCGAAGGGAGATTGCGCTCGCTTCTGCGTTGGCGCAGCAGGTAATCGCCGAGCATGTACGCACCGAGCAGAATCAATAGAACGGGGAGAACCTGACGAATGGGAAGCCGTATGCCCATCAGCGTGTGGACTAAAAAGATCACGCCGAGCAGCATCAGCGTGATACTCCACGCTAAGGGGCTGCCGTAAAGTCGACGCGCAATCACGTCCTGTTCGGTGTCGGGCGCTAATCCGGCGCGCAGCAGTTGCGCCGTGCGGTACGCGTCAACCGCCGAGAAGAGCCACGTTCCGAAAAATCCTGCGACGAAGAGCGGCAATCCGAACTCGACCGATTCGGTCACAATCGCCAGTTGGAAGAAGCTGGCGAAGACGGCGAAATGAACGATTGCCTTTGAAGTTTGCCCGTTGTAAGCCGCGCCGAGTCCCGGCACAAAGGAAAGAAGCGTGGCGATGAGCGGAGAGTTGTTACGACGCAAGTCCGGCAGGACGTTCGTGCGCGTCTGCTGCTGCAAAACTTCAACGCCCGCGACGATGCAATCCTGACAATACGGAAAGCCGCGAATGCGGTGGTCGCACGCCGTGCAAAGAGCGCGCGTGCAACGATGGCATTCTACGACCGCCGGATTCTTTGAATGGTAAGCGCAAATCATTAACTAAAGCCCATCGCCCTCTGGCTCTTTCAATCTTGCTTCAATCACTTCTGCTCTTTTCTCTGTGGCGCTATAGGGTCGGCTTTCTTCTGCTTTGAGCCGGTTTCGGGAACGAGGCCGGTCGTCACCCCGCCGCCGACAGAGTTGAACTTATCGGAATCAGCCGCCGGTTTGACCTTTGAATCCGTGCTGCCGGAATAGGCGCGTCCCGCCAGTTGGATTCCGGCGCGATACATGCCGCTGATTGAGCCGTCCGCCGAAACAGTGCTGGTCAGCACCAGCACGCAGACGAGCAGCATGGTTGCGACGGTCGCAAGCTGCGGAGAAACAATCGGGTCGAGCCAGAGACGAAGCCGTGCAGCGATTCGCGCAGCCAGTGGCGCGCGTACCTCTTCGGCGTCGGTTGTGCCGAGCGTGGCCTGAAGGATTCTTTCGTGTAGACCGACGGGCACTGCCTTCTCTTCGTTGATGTAGGTGTAGCAAGCGCCGATGGAGCGCACGACCTGACCGGGCAGTTCCGTGCAGCCCTCACAAAGAGCAGCGTGGCGTTCCCAGCGATGGAAAAGGGGAGCGGGTAAAAACCCGTCGAGGTAATCCGTGAGATATTCTTCAAACTCTTCGCAGGTCATGGCCATTTCAGGCACGGTCTGCAAGAGAATACGCGCTTCAAATTCGGCAGACGGTAAGGGCGCTTGCGAGGTGCGGCACGCCTGTAAAGTGGTTTTGACCTCGCTTAAAAGCTCATGACAGACAGGACAACGCAGGGCGTGCTCGGCGAACGCACGGTTCGTTTCGGCTTCGAGCGAGCCTTCAAGGTAGTCCGTCAGATGATCTTCAAATTCCGCGCACAGCATAAAATTCTCGTTTCCGTCCCCGTTTAATAAATTCTTTCTATCTTCGGTGAAGCACCTTTGTCCTTTAGCCTTTGTTATGACGCTGGCGGCTCACCCTTTTTGTCTAAACGTTGCTCATCGCCACGACGCGCATCCGGCGAAGTATCTTCGAGAGTTCAATCCGGCCTCGATTGATACGCGATTTCACAGTCCCTTCGGGTATCTGCAAGAGATCAACTATCTCCTGATAACTCAATTCTTCAATGTCGCGCAGGATGACGCAAGTGCGAAGATCAGGAGAGAGCTTATCAATTCCGGCCTGCACCTGCTCCCCAAGCTCGCGGCGTTCCATCTCGCTTTGCACCGAACCGCCCGTCGAGCGAAGATGATAAGTATGATCTTCGAGGTCGTCCGCGTGCGTGTCATGCGGCGTGCGCTGGCGGCGGCGGTAGTCGTCAATGATTAGATTGCGCGATAGCCGCATCAGCCAGTTTTGCAAATCGCCCTGGCGGGGGTCGTACTGATCCAAAGAACGATAGACGCGGATGAAAACTTCCTGCGTCAAATCCTCTGCGGCATCTGGGCGCGAGGTGAAACGATAGGCGAGATTGTAGATGCGGCGGGAATAGGTCGAAACGATCTCTTCCCACGCCGCGCCGTCGCCCGCCCGACACCTTCTGACTAACTCGGCTCCTTCGCCCGCCGTAGCCAAAATCTTTGCAGCTCCCACCTGTTGCTTCTCCGATCCAAGGTCGCCCTCTGGCCTGCTTGAAGCGCCCCCCGCAGGGTGGAAAACTCCCTGTCAAGCGCAGATTACGACCATCGGAGTCTGAAAGTTCCCCTCGAAACATCTTGATCGTCAAGCGGCAAGGCGACCTGAAAGCAGATTATACCTCATCACGGGCGACCCGGCACCGTAAATCCCGGCCCATGCGCGGTTGCGCCTCCAAGTCAAACTGTTGTAGCCTTGCGCCGCCACCCAATATCTTGTGGTTAAGTCTCCGGCAGGGTCGAGTTTCGCTCTCGGTTTAGAAGTCGAAATCATTTGCGTAAGCACCTTAAATTTCTTGTTTTATTACTGCTCGCTATCCTCATTTTGTGGTGGTTCGGGCGTAAGCTGGACTGGGCGGAGGTAGGCCAAAGCGTTCGAAAGGCAGACTGGCGCTGGCTCGCAGCCGGTGTCATCGCCGTTTCCAGCACCTATCTTTTGCGCGCTTATCGCTGGCGGACATTGCTTGCGCCGCTGACGGAAGCGGGCTTGCGCCCCTTGTTTGCGGCGACGACCGTCGGCTTTGGCGCAGTCTTTCTCTTCGGGCGTGCAGGCGAAGTGGTGCGTCCCGTCGTGTTGCCGCTGTATGACCGGAGAGTGCGACCCGCAGGCTCTTTCGCCACGATCATGGTCGAACGGCTCTGCGACATCGTGGCGGTCGTCGTGTTGTTCGCCCTCAATCTACTGTGGTTTCCCGCGCCCGCCGGACAGGAGACGCAACTGGCGAACGTTCGCATCGCCGGACTGATTCTGCTGATTATCGCCGTCGTGGGCCTAGCCGGGCTGGTCTGGTTCGAGCGTCGCTCTGACAGGGCGATTCACTGGCTCGACGTGAGATTCAAGCGCTGGCGCTTTGTGCCGGATCGTCTGGCTCACGCCATGACGCACCTGCTGGAACAGGTGGCGAGCGCCTTGAGAATCCTCGCCGACCCGCGCGAGTTGGCTATCACGGTCGGCTGGACGGTCATCATCTGGATCGTCAACATCGCGTCGAACTGGTTTGTCATCCTCGCGTTCGGATTGCCGTTCGGTCTGAAGGAAACGATTTTCGTGATGGGCTGGTCGCTGGTCGGCTCACTTGTGCCGACGCCGGGTGGGGCTGCCGGAGCATTTCACGCCGCAACTGCCGCCGGGTTGATTTTTCTCAATCGCCCGCCCAACGAAGCTGCGGCGGTCTCGATTCTCCTGCACCTCGTCGCCTTCGCGCCCGCGCTCCTCTGGGGGCTTTACTATTTCCTGCGAGGTGATGTGAGCTTCAAGCGATTGCAGCGGCTCGCTTCATCCGAAGAGATCGAGCACTCGATTGAAGATGACGAGCTTGGGCCGGACGAGTCCGGGATGCCGAACGAATTGAAAGCGGTCGGAGTGAGCGATTAAAAACCGTAAATCGTAAATGGTAAATCGTGAATAGACGAACGGTCTTTTCTACCATTTACGATTCACGATTCACGTCTTTTCATAGGAGCTTTTTATGAAGTGTCCTTTCTGCGGGTTCATTGAAGATAAGGTGGTTGATTCGCGCGAGTCGCGCGAGGGCGATTCGATTCGCCGTCGGCGCGAGTGTTTGAAGTGCGAGCGCCGCTTTACTTCTTACGAGCGGATTGATGAAATCCCCTACATGGTCATCAAAAAGGACGGGCGGCGCGAGCCTTTTGACCGCAACAAGGTGATGGCGGGGCTGCTGCGCGCCTGCGAGAAACGACCCGTGCCGTCGTCAAAGCTCGACAGCATCGTTAATTCTATCGAAAAGTATGTGCAGGAATCTTCGGAACGCGAGCGCCCCACCAGCAAGGTCGGCGAGATGATTATGCGCCGCCTGAAAGAACTGGATAAAGTGGCCTACGTTCGCTTCGCCTCCGTCTATCTCGAATTTGAAGACGTTTCCGAATTCATGCACGAACTGAAACATCTGGTGCGCGTCCGCAATGCCGCCGCGCGCAAAACGTAAAAGCAGTGATAGGTAATGGGTGATGGGTGATAAGAGAAAGGCTCTTTCCCATCACCCATCACCTATCACTTATCACCGTCTTATGATTAAAGCGGCTCATGTAGGGTTGAAACGAATTGAGCTTGAGCGCCTGCGAGATGGCGTCGGGCGGTTGTATGCGGCGTTGCAGGAGGCGACTGAGGCGGAAGTTCCTGTGGCGGGCGCGTCGTGGGCACCGCCGGTTGATCTGTGCGAAACGAAAAACGACATTACCATTCGCGTCGAATTGCCGGGGGTCGCGGCTTCTCAGATCAAGATCGGACTAACGAACACGCACCTGCGTATCTGTGGCGAGAAGAAAAAACGCGCGTCACGCCGTCCGCTAGTCTCGCATCTCTGCTCGGAGCGCAGCTACGGCCATTTCAGCCGCATCGTCCCGCTGCGCTGGACGGTCAACGTCAACGAAGCAACGGCAGAGTTAACAAACGGCGTCCTTATTGTGCGGCTGCCGAAACTAAAAGACCGGCGGGGCGCAGAATTTAAGATTCCGATTATAGAAAGTGACAAGTGATGGGTGATGGGTGATGGGTGATAAGTAAGAACTAGGATTTCTCTTATCACCTATCACCCATCACCTATCACTAAAAAGATTATGTCTATCAATAGCGTAGAAATTCCAGAGGCTTTAGAAATAGCTGATGCTGGCGAGCAGCAGTTGCAGATTCCGAATGAACTGCCGGTGCTGCCGCTGCGCGACATCGTTATTTATCCTTTTATGATCGTGCCGCTCTTTGTCTCGCGCGAAAAATCCATCCGTGCGGTGGACGAAGCGCTGGGCGAGAATCGCATGATCCTGCTCGCTTCGCAGAAAGATTTGGACAAGGAAGAACCGGCGGGCGAAGACCTCTACCAGATCGGTACGGTTGCCGTCATCATGCGAATGCTCAAATTGCCCGATGGCCGCATCCGCATTCTCGTGCAGGGATTGGCTCGCGCCAGGATAGAATCGGTCGAATCGGGCCTGGAGTACCTGCGTGCAAAGCTGCAAGTCATTCAGGAAACCGCTGCTCCCGAACGCTCGCTCGAAGTCGAAGCCCTGATCCGCAACGTCCGCGCCTCGATGGAGAAGGCCGCGAACCTCGGCAAAAACATCTCGCCCGAAGTGATGGCGATTATAGCCAATCTGGACGACGCTGGGCGGCTGGCGGATTTGTCAGCATCGAATCTCGAACTGAAAGTTGAAGACGCGCAAAGCGTGCTCGACATCGCGGACACGACCGCGCGCCTGCGCCGCGTCAACGAACTTCTCAACAAAGAGATTGAAGTCCTGACCGTTCAGCAGGAGATCAACACGCAGGCACGCGCCGACATTGACCGCTCGCAACGCGAGTTTTACCTGCGCCAGCAGTTGAAAGCGATTCAATCGGAGCTTGGCGAGGGCAACGAGTTGGCGGAAGAGATAGCGCAACTCCGCGAAAAGATCGAAACCGCGAAGATGCCGAAGCCTGCCGAGGAAGAGGCGCTCAGGCAACTGAAGAAGCTCGAACGCATGCATCCGGACGCGGCTGAGACTGCTACCTTGCGTAACTGGATGGAGATTATGACCGACCTTCCGTGGTCGAAGGCGTCAGTTGATAATCTGGACCTACGCAAAGCTCAGCAGATTCTCGATGAAGATCACTACGGACTCGACAAGGTCAAGGAGCGCATCGTCGAAGCGCTTGCCGTCCGAAAATTAAAAGAGAAGCCGAAGGGATCGATTCTTTGTCTGGTCGGCCCGCCGGGAGTTGGCAAGACCAGCTTAGGGCGCTCGATTGCGCGCGCTCTTGATCGTAAGTTCGTGCGCTTGTCTCTAGGCGGCGTGCATGACGAGGCGGAGATTCGCGGGCATCGCCGCACTTATGTCGGCGCGATGCCCGGTCGAATCATTCAGGCTGTGCAGCAGGCGGGGACGAATAACCCGCTCATCATGCTCGATGAGATTGATAAGGTCGGAGCGGACTTTCGCGGCGACCCGTCGTCAGCACTGCTCGAAGTTTTAGACCCGGAGCAGAACAACAATTTCCGCGACAATTATCTGGGCATCACGTTTGATCTCTCGAACGTTTTGTTTATGACGACCGCTAACATGCTCGACACCATCCAGCCCGCTTTGCGCGACCGCATGGAGGTGATTCGCCTTGCGGGCTACACCGAGGAAGAGAAGCGCGAGATTGCGCGTCGTCACCTGATGCCGAAGCAGTTGGAAGAGAACGGCATCACGGCGCGCGACCTCAACATCTCGAAGACGGCGCTGGCGTCAATCATTCAGCAGTACACGCAGGAGGCGGGCTTGCGCCAGTTGGAGCGCGAAATCGGAAGAATCTGCCGCAAGGTGGCGCGGCGCATCGCCGAAGGGCACAAGGGGACCGTCCGCGTCTCTTTGAAAAACCTGCATGAATTCTTAGGAGCGCCGAAGGTCATGCCGGACGAAGTCCTGAAGAAGGATCAAATCGGCATCGCAACGGGACTGGCGTGGACGGCTGTCGGCGGCGACGTGCTTTTCATTGAAGCCCTGAGGATGAAAGGCAAGGGAAACCTCGTCCTGACCGGCCAACTCGGCGAGGTCATGCGCGAATCGGCGCAGGCGGCCTACTCTTACGCCAAGTCGCGCGCCAAAGAGTTGGAGATTGACGAAGAGGATTTCAACAACTACGACATCCACATCCACATCCCGGAAGGCGCGATCCCGAAAGACGGCCCCTCAGCCGGAATCACGCTGGCGACGGCGATGGTCTCCGCTCTCTCGTTGCGTCCAATCAGAAAAGATGTCGCCATGACGGGCGAGATAACGCTGCGCGGCAACGTCCTGCCCGTCGGCGGAGTCAAGGAAAAGGTGCTGGCGGCGCGTCGTGCGCGCGTTTCCACGATCATCTTGCCACTGCTTAACCAGCGCGATATGGACGAAGTGCCGAAGGAGTTGTTTGGCAATATCCGGTTCGTCTTCGTGGACAATGTCAGGCAGGTTTTCCGCGAGGCTCTGAAGGAGAAAATCGTGCCCCCTGCGTCCAGCGGGACACGCCCCGCCAGAATGCCGCAGGTGGCGTCTCCGAGGAGCGCCTAAGAGAGCGGCTTTCCGCAACTATTTCAACAGTTGCGGCACTCGAAAATTCCCCTCCGGGCGGCACAACCCGCCGCCCCGGGAGAGCATCTTTATATGGACTGGCGAAGCGGTTTTAAGTGGAAAATCTCACCGCTTCGCCTTCTATTTACGTTAGGGATTTGTTTGACACTGCGGAAAACCGTGTGATACGCTCCGCAAGCTGTTGGCTCGCAAACTGAAAGCCTGCCTTTGCGGGCCGAGTCAAAAAGGAACTTTTAATCAACCCTCGCGTTATTTTTGTAGCTGCCGCTCGTGCGACTCTCTGACGGGGAGAAGTCGCCGTCGTGGATTTGCCAACCTCGTAAAAGGAGAACGACGACCTTGTTGATAACGAGCTTCCCCCGCGTAATTATTCGCACCGCCATTTTCGTAGCGTTTACCCTTTCGGCCACCAATCTTTATGCTCAAGGTTCTCTCGGATCGAGCGCCCGCGCCATTCCGACAGACATCGAGAAGAAAGATGCGCGCGTGGCGCAGATCATCGCGCAATCAGAAACATATTTCAAAGAAGGCGAAATTCACCTGAAAGCCAGAGAGCTTGAGCAGGCGCGCCAGAAGTTTGATAAAGCGGTGGATGTCATCCTCGAATCCGGTCTGGACGTGCAGGGTTATCCGCGCCTGCAAACGCACTATCTCGAACTCGTCGAGCGCGTCTTTCGTCTGGAAGTTCCGCAGCAGCAGGTCGCGCCGCGTGTCGAAGTCGCGATGAACATGACTTCCACCTCCGTCGGTCAATTCCAGCAGGATGAGAAGGACGCGCCGCAGGAGCCTGGCTTCAAGCATCAGAAGTTTGAGCCATCAATGCTCGATGAGTATGCGAAGCTGATTCTGAATGACAAAGAAACCGAAGTAGACCCGGAAGATTTGTCGAACATTGAAATCGCCAAGAACTCGATTGATTTTCAGTTTGAAACCAATTCTCTCATTCAGGGATACATCAACTACTATCAGGGTCGCGGACGCTCGACGATGGAATCCGGCCTTCGCCGTTCGGGTCAGTTTATGCAGATGGCGCGCAGGATTTTCCGCGAAGAGGGCGTGCCCGAGGACATTACGTGGCTCGGTCAGGTCGAGAGCGCATGGCGGACCAAGGCTTATTCTTCTGCGGCAGCTTCCGGCCTCTGGCAGTTTATCCCCGGCACCGGGCGCACCTATGGCTTGCGCCAGACCGCCTGGGTTGACGAGCGCAACAGTCTGGAGAAAGCCACGCGCGCATCGGCTCGTTACCTGAGAGACCTCTACAATCATTTCGGCAATTGGGAACTGGCGATGGCCGCTTACAACACCGGCCAGGGCAACATTGATCGCGCCATCTCGCGCTCAGGCTCACGCAGCTTCTGGAAGATTTATCCATACATCGCGCAGGAGACGCGCAACTACGTGCCGAACATTCTGGCGACGATCCTGATTGCGAGCAATCGTGAGAAATACGGCTTCCGCAATATTCGCCCGGAAGCTCCGCTCACCTATGACGTGGTGCAGGTTCCGACGGCGACCAGCCTCCAGTTGGCCGCGCAGGCGACCAGCGTGAGCGTGGATTACATTCGTATGCTCAATCCGGAACTCAGACGCGACACGACGCCGCGCGGCGAGGCTCACCAGCTTCGCATCCCGGCTGGCAAGGCGAATCAATTCGTCGCCGCGCTGAAGGGCATTCCGATTGAAAAACGCGATGCCGCGCCGAACAATGTCCAACTCGCCACCTACACTCGCGCGACGGCGAGCGGCACAACGCCAGCCACGCCGGGGATGATGAAGATCAAAGCTCGCGCCGGTGATACGCCCGCCAAGCTCGCCGTGATTCACAACGTCTCGGCGGAGGATGTGGCGAAGATGAACGGCGTCGGGGTCAATTCAGAATTTCAGTCAGGCTTCGAAGTCAAAATACCGAAAGCTGCTCCAGCCTCCTCTCGGCGTCGCAGCAGTCGTTAAACTTTGAGGAGCGGCACAACCGCTCTGGGCTGGAAGAATGCTTTAGAAGCTAAGAGCGAGCGCGCTTTCGATGAAGGTCAGAGAAAGCGCGCTCGCTTTATTTCCAAGCAACAAACGCGAGCTATCAATTTAAGCTCGCCGTCTCTTTCCAAAACCAACTAACTTTAAGGAGCAATCTCACCATGCTCTTTCGTACACAATCCGCTGCCGTCTATGGCATTGACGCAGACCTCGTTGACATCGAAGTTGATTTGACGCCCGCGCGTGGCGAGTCGGACGCGCAGCCCTCCGTCACCATCGTCGGTCTTCCGGATGCGGCGGTGCGCGAATCGCGCGAGCGCATCCGCGCGGCTATCTCCAACTGCGGTTTCTTCTTTCCTTTTCACAAGACGACGATCAATCTTGCCCCGGCGGACGTACGCAAAGAGGGCGCGAGTTTCGATTTGCCGATTGCGCTCGGCATCCTCGGCGCAAACGGCGACTTAAATGAGACGGAAGATTTAACCGACATGCTCTCGGTCGGCGAGCTTTCGCTTGATGGTCGTGTGCGCCCGATTCGCGGCGCGCTGCCCATTGCAATCAGGGCGCGCGAGTCCGCCATCAAACATCTAATCCTGCCTGAAGAGAACGCGAGGGAAGCGGCGGTCGTCTCCGGCGTTGATGTTTACAGTGTCTCTGACCTGCGAGGCGCTGTTGATTTGATTACTCGGCTTCGCTCATCTTCACCGCCCATGCCGCTCAGCGTTGATCCGGCAGAAGTGCTGAAGAGTCCTGACCATCACGCCGTTGACTTTCGAGAAGTGCGCGGGCAGTTGATGGCCAAGCGCGCTCTCGAAATCGCCAGTGCCGGTTCACATAATATTCTGCTGATCGGCCCGCCCGGCTCGGGCAAGACGATGCTCGCCAAGCGGCTGCCGACCATTATGCCGCCGCTCGAATTTGAAGCGGCGCTCGAACTGACGAAGATTCATTCCGTCGCCGGACTGACAGGGCGCACTGGGCTTGTCACAGAAAGGCCGTTTCGCTCGCCGCACCATACGATCTCAAATGCTGGATTGATTGGCGGCGGCGCAATCCCGCGTCCCGGCGAAGTCTCTCTTTCTCATCACGGGGTTTTGTTCCTTGACGAATTACCGGAATTTGATCGAAGCGTTTTGGAGGTCTTACGCCAGCCGCTCGAAGACCAGCGGGTGACGATTAGCCGCGCTGCGATGACGCTGACGTTTCCCGCGTCCTTCATGCTCGCGGCGGCCATGAATCCTTGTCCCTGCGGCTTCTGGAATGACCCGACGCGCGAATGTCGCTGCACGCCGCTCCAGATTCAGCGTTACGTCGGGCGAATTTCAGGGCCGCTGCTCGACCGTATAGACATCCACATTGACGTGCCTGCCGTGCGGTTCAAAGAATTGACGGGAACCAGCAGCGGCCCTGAGCCTGAATCTTCAGCGAGCATTCGTGAGCGGGTCATCCATGCGCGTGAGCGGCAGCGCGAGCGTCTGAAGACGGATGGGATTTTCTCAAACGCGCAGATGACGCCGCGCCTGATTCGGCGTTATTGCCGGATTGATGCGGAGAGCGAGCGGCTGCTGGAAGCGGCGATGGCTCGTCTGGGCTTGTCAGCACGCGCGTATGACCGTATCTTAAAGGTCAGCCGAACCATCGCAGACCTGGAAGGTTTTGACGAGATACGCCCAGCACATGTCGCGGAAGCGGTCGGTTATCGTTCGCTTGATCGAACTTATTGGACTTGAAAAACCAAGCCGTACACGATAACGTTGGTTTCGGCATACGAAGCATACGAAAAAGATTATCTTTTAGCGGAACAAGGCAACGACGCGCCGAAAGCGCCGCATCACACGTCGCGGGAAAGCTGATAAGGCTTTCCTTTGATAAACAGGCGAGCGCGACTGCCCCGTTGACCGGTTTCCGCGAGTGGCATGGTGGAAGTAAGGGACGAACATAACCTTCCGCTGCCAAGAGCGTGAACAAGGGACAAGTGACCGCAGCCGAAACCGAGAAACCGCAAAGTACGGACTACGCGCTGACGCAAAGAGCCGCCTCCGGCGATATGCAAGCCTTCGAGGAGCTTTACCAGCGTCATAACCGTCGCGTTTATTCTCTCTGCCTTCGCATGACGCAGAACGTCTCGGAGGCCGAAGACCTCGCGCAAGAGGTCTTCATCCAGCTCTTTCGCAAAGTAGGAAGCTTTCGTGGCGAGTCGGCTTTTACGACCTGGCTGCATCGCTTGACGGTCAATCAAGTCCTGATGCACTTTCGCAAGCGCGGGGTGAAGATGGAGCAGACGACCGAGGATGGCGAAACTCCCGTGCAGATCGTCAAGGGAACGGAGAACCCTAACTCCATGCCGGTCGTTGACCGCATCGCCCTTGATAAAGCGATAGCGCAATTGCCACCCGGCTATCGCACGGTCTTTACGCTGCACGATATCGAAGGACACGAGCATGAGGAGATTGCCAGAATGCTCGGTTGCTCTGTCGGCACGTCGAAGTCGCAGCTTCATAAGGCGCGGATGAAATTACGTGGACTTCTGAGGCAACAGAATGCGCCGCAATAGCTTCAAAGTGCGTCCCGTCGGTTTCATAGAGCATTTCCCCGAAGCTCGACGGCAACAATGACATTCGGATATCCAGCGCGGCTTTGGCTGTGAAAAGGAAAGTCCCTAAGCTTATGCAGTCTCCCCAAGATTGCTCAACGACCTTGAAAACTTACGCCCCCAGCGTTTGAGTTCTTCTGTATTAGCGACACCGCTGTCTTCCTTGCGCGGTGACTGAGGTAGAGGTTAGAAAGATAATGAACTGCGAGAAGTGTCAGGAACTGCTCAGCGACTTCCTCGACGGAGCGATGAACGCCGACGACCAGGCGACGTTTAACACCCATCTGGAAGAGTGCTTCCCCTGTTTTAACGTCCACGCCGAGATGAACTCAATCGTGAGCTTTTGCCGCGAGCATCGAGGCGATTACGTCGCCCCGCCGAATGAACAGGCCATGTGGGTGCGGATTCGCAACACCATCGAGATAGACTCCAGCACGGCGGCTCGCGCCGCTCAAAACCCTACGCCAGCGGCGCAGCGTGAAAGCTTGTGGTCGCGTCTGCTGGGGCGAAGCTGGGAGCTATCGCTTCCGCAGATGGCTGCCGCCGTAGTTGCCATCATTGTCGTCGCCTCGCTCGCCACAGTGTTCGGCCTGCGCGGTTTTCAGAGAACGGGGACGGACGCCAGCGTCGCCGCTTCAAACGAAGGTGCCAGAGGTGGGTTTGCGCTGACCGGCGATGCGAAGACTTCCGAACTCAACACCCGGCTCTCGCAGCAGCAGCAGCAGATTAAATACTGGAGCCAGATTGTTGAGGAGCGAAAGGCGCATTGGAATCCGCAGGTGCGCGCCGACTTCGAACACAATTTGAATCTTCTGGATGAAAGCGTTCAGGATTCGCTCCAAAAACTCACCGCGCGACCGGGTGAGCATGATGAAGTGACTGAGGAGATGCTCAACTCCGCGCTCAACGATAAGATGCAACTCCTCAAAGAGTTCTCTGATCTGTGAGGCCGCGCACAAGACGGGACGCAAATGTTTCCGCGCCCGCGCTCTTCATCTTCTCGGGTAATGGCGCGGGCAGATGCTTCTAAGGAATCTCCCACAACAAAGACTTTCGGTTGAGGAGTTGGTGAGTAAGAGATGAAAATTCGCACGCTCGACACGCGCTATCGAACTCTCACGGCGCGTGGCGTCCTGACAGTAATTGCTCTCGCCATCTTCGTTCATGCAATCTCGACGGACGCTTATGCCCAGCGGAGCATCACGCGAAAATATCCGGCGCAGAAGAACGTTCGTCTCGAAGTCAAAAATATCTCCGGCACGATTACGGTCGAAGCCTGGGAGAAAAACGAGATTTCAGTAACGGCGAAACTCTTCTCGCCCAACGCTCAGTTCACACCTGAACAGACTCCGAGTTGTGTGGGCATAGATATTGTGCGCGACAATCGCGGGAAGATGGTCGGCGACATCAACTTTACCGTCAAAGTTCCCGTCAATTCTACTGTGGACATCGAGACGAAGCGCGGCAATATCAGCATCAATAATGTCCGTGGCGAAATGGTGCGCGCTCGCGTTTCTTTGAGCGGCGACATCGAGCTAACCGGAATCCGAGCCTCGGAAGTGATTGCCGAAAACGGCGTCGGGGATACGGTTTTTGATGGCGAGCTGGTGGAGGGCGGCTCTTACGTCTTCAAATCTCTGGCGGGCAACATCAACATCAACATCCCGCGAAACTCTTCCTTTAGCCTCAGCGCCAGCGCGCAGCCGCAATCAATCAATCTCAATTCGTTTGCGAGTCCTGATTTGAACATCGTCGCCGACGGTCGTAAGGTTTACGGCGATGTGCGGCGGGGCAACGTCGGGCAACTCCCACGGCTCACGGTTTTCAACCAGCGCGGAAAAATCTCTTTCATCGCACGCTGAACTTTCAAATTTGTCCGGGCCGAATTATCTTAATGCGGACTGCCTCTTCTGATCCTGTAGCGATCACGAAAAGCGGCGTCCGCATCTTCGCTTTTAAGAGACTACTTCATGCATAACTTTCAAAAACTTTTCATCAAGCGCTGCCTGCGAATCGTCTTCAGTCTCATCTGCTGCGCGCTCGCTCTCTTTCTGTCTCAGCCTGCGACGCCAGCGCAGAAGAAGGATGGAAAGAACGCGCTCGCGACACCGGCGCCCACGCTTAAACGCACGACGAGCCGCCACGAGGTGCGGCGCTTCGCATATGGCAGCAGTTTCACGATTCTCGGCGCACCCGCAGGCTCAATCACCATCGAAGCGTGGCCGCGCAGCGAAGTTGACATCACCGCTGACATCGAACTCGTCGCGAACTCAGAAGAAGAACTCGCACTCCTGGCTACGGTCAACAGCTTTACGATTGACGAGGACGCCAACCACCTGCGGATTCTCACCACCGGCACACACGACAAGAAGTTCATGCAACGCGTGGCGAAGAAATTTCCGAAAGCGCTGCTTAATCTGCCGTGGAAGATTGATTACCGCATTCGCGTTCCCGCCATGTGCGATCTGGAGATAGACACCGGGCGCGGCGCATTCAATCTTTCCGGCGTCGAAGGCTCGATCAGCTTGAAGGCGCTCGAAGCGGATGCCACGTTTGTGCTGACGGGCGGCGTGGTGATGGCGACCATCGGCGGCGGCTCGGTCAAGTTTAATGTGCCAACACGAAGTTGGCGCGGCGCAGGCGCGAGCATTCAACTTGCCGTTGGCAATCTCACCGTCGAACTTCCCGCCAACTTCAACGCAGACATCAATGCCGACATTCTCCGCACAGGCCAGATAGAGAACACCTACACGGAACTCGTCCCGCAGGAGCGCACCACCTTCACCACGCGCGCTATCCGTGGACGCGCCGGAGCCGGAGGCGCAACCCTTACCTTCAAAGTCACGGACGGCACGCTCAAGATTAAAAAGCAGTGATAGGTGATGGGTGAGAGGTGATAAGAGAAAACACGTCGTTCTTTCCTATCACCTATCACTTATCACTTGACCTTCGTCACTGTTATTATTGTCCCGCTCTCTTATCCGAACATTCTTTGGGATAGCAAATCATGACAGTTAAATCAGACCGCTGGATTCGCCGCATGGCCGAAGACGCGCAACTCATCCAGCCATTCAACGAACAACTCGTCCGTGAGGTGAATGGTCGCCGCATCATCTCTGCTGGAGCGTCCAGCTACGGCTATGACATGCGCCTCGCCGACGACGGTTTCCGCGTCTTCTCCCCGATTCACGGGCGCGAGATTGATCCCAAACATTTCGACGAAGACTCTCTCGTCGAACCCACCTTGCGCTCGGCAGACGATGGGTCACAATACTATCTCATGCCGCCGCACTCTTACGCCTTAGGCGTCACGGTCGAAACCTTCCGCATGCCCCGCAACGTCACAGCCATCTGCATGGGCAAGTCAACCTACGCCCGCGCCGGACTGATCGTTAACACCACCCCGCTCGAAGCAGGCTGGCAAGGTCGTCTCGTCATCGAACTCGGCAACCTCGCCGACCTTCCCTTACGCGTCTACGTCAACGAAGGCATCGGCCAGGTGGTGTTCTTTGAATCAGACGAAGACTGTAGCGTCTCCTACGAAGATCGCGGCGGGAAGTACCAGGGACAAACAGGACTGACGTACTCAAGATTGTAATATTGTAGATTGTGTGATTGGAAGCATCAGTTTGCCGCAACGGCAAACTGATGCTTCCAATAGCCTCCGGCAACCTTATGGTTCCAGTTTGGGAATTACTCCTACAGTGATGATGATAAGAAAAACGGGAGAAGCGCAAACATTAATGTTTGCGCTTCTCCCGCAAAGGCCCTCTCACGCGAGGGGCTGCTGGCCGGGAACGCGTGGGAAAGCCCGGACGAGTTTAGAATTGGAACTTCACTCCCAGTCTCAATGACGAAGGATACTGGAAGATTGATCCATACCCGTAGAACGGATTGTTGACCGGAGCCACGCCCGTTACGCCGCTCGTAATCTGGAGTGTTTCGTCCAGCTTGATGGCGCGCTGATGATTGAAGACGTTGAACCAGTCAACCTGAAAGCGCAACTGACGATTCTCGCCAAACTTGATCGGATAGTAAGCTCCCAAATCCAGATTGAACGTCGTCGGTGTGCGAGTTCCTCCGGCACGAATGCCGCCCGCTCTGTCAGCCGGGGTGATGGCCGTGCCGCGCGGCACGCCCAGCCCGTTGTTGTTGCCATAGACCGCGTGCGGAATCAACGCGTTGAACGGAATGCCCGACTGCGCGTAGAAGTTACCCGAGATCAGGAGCTTGAACGGTGTCTGGTAAGAGCCGTTGAACTTCAACTGGTGCGGACGATCATTGGGAAGACGCCCGTAAGAGTTATCCAACAAGCTGACCAGATCAAAGAGACTCGTGATGTTCGGGTCACTCTGGCCGTTGTCATTGCGGAACAAGCCTTCGTAGTTACCAATCAGGCTGGAGAACACGTAGGAAGCGATGAATTGATAGTTGTGCGAGAAACGCTTCGTCGCCGTCATCTCAAGCGCCCTGTAGTAACGACGAGCGCGTCCGAAGCCCTGCCCGACGCCGATGGGCGCTGGTTCGCGCGCCAGCCTGTCGGTCTGGCTCTCGCCGGGATTGAAGATGAAGTACGTGTTGCCGTCGTCAAACGAGCCGTCTTCAATCACAGACCCTTGCGTGCGATAGATGCCACGAAAACCAAGAGCCAAATCTTTGACGACTTCGTATTCGATTCCGGCAGTCGCTTCGTTGACGGTCTGCGGTTTGAGGTCGGGGTCAATCGGCGTCGGTGTCGCGCCCAGATTGGTGAACCCGATGGTCGCATCGGCACGAATACCCGGCAGGACGATTGAACCGGCAGCAGCGTTTAAGCGATCGACGTTAAAGTTCTTGTCGGTTTGCACGTTGTCGCTGCCCGCGCGGATGTTCACGTCGAGCGGAATGGGCGTCTCCAGATAACGAGCAAAGTTAAAGAAGACTTTGCCGCGACCTGAACCCGTGAAATCCCAGAGCAGACCGAGACGTGGCTGCAAGTTGTCCTTGAAGCTATTGAACTTCAGATAGGACACGCCGCCCTCGCCGTAAGCCTGCTGGTAATCCCAGCGCAGACCAAAGTTGAACTGGACGTTCTTGCTCAGCTTGTAGTCGTCCTGAATATAGAAGCTCTCCGTGTTGGTGTAGCTCTTACCCAGCAACTCGAAATCGCGTATGCGAGTTGAGAGGCGCACCAGAAACGGGTTGTTGCTAAATTCATTAGTCGTGATCGCGCCCGTAATCGCGCCGCCGGGGAAACCGTTCGCGGCGGTCGCAATCAACGCCGCCCTTCCGGTCGCAGCAGCAGACGGGCAGACAATGGTCGATTGCCCGCTGATGGTGCGCGTCGTGCAAACCGCAAAGTTATTCGTCACCTGATAGCCATGCGTTTGATTGTTGGTGGGATCATTTGCTTCGGAAAGAAGACCAAGCGGATTCGGGAACAAGCGATCTTCGCCCGAACGCTGGTCATCAATCGAATAGTCGTTGCGCACGTACTCGAAACCGTACTTGATGGTGTGCCTGCCCAGGATGTTCTGCAATCTGGCCGCCGCCTCCCAGCGATTGCGATCCTGCGCGGTGAACTGACCGAAGCCGGGGCCGGTCTGGTAGTTGCGCTGGAGTGTTCCTCCCGGCGAATAGACGTAATCAACAAAGCCGGTCGTGCCGCCGAAGTTGACGCCGCTTTGCGTCGGAGTTGCCACCGTGCCGTTGGCGCGCAGGATGGCGAAGTTGTTATTGACGAACGGTGTCGTGCGGCCTGTTTCCAGCGGGGTGATGTTCGCTCTTTGCAGGTGCAGGCCGAAGTTGAACTCGCCGATCCAGGTTGGCGTGATCGTCGAATTCAGGCGCGCGGCGTAGTTATGGCCGCCCGCTTCGAGCACGCCCGCGAACGCATCAGGGTTATCGCCGAAGCCTGTGGTCGGAACGACTCCCGGCCCCTGTATCGAGCCAAGAATGAAGCCGTCAACCTTGCTGAAATCGCCGAAGGTCGAGAAGGTGAAGACGTGATTCTGATTGACAGCCCACGTCAGCTTGCCCGCATAGAACGGCGTCGAGACTTCGTTCTCGGCATTCTGGCGGAAGGTCTGCGTCAGGAAGAAGTTTTTACGACGCTGCGGATTGAACGCGCCGAAGAACCAGAGCTTGTCTTTCATGATTGGACCGCCGATGTCGAATCCCGCGTCCAATTCAGAAAAGCCGTTGGGCGAAGCCCCAGTGTTGGAGAAATTCTTAGTCTCGCGAACCAGACTCTTCGTTGAGAAGTAGGCGAAAGCGTCGCCGCGAATCTCGTTGCCACCGCTCTTGGTGATGACGTTGAAGATGCCGCCCGTCGCCTTGCCATACTCAGCGCCGAACGCACCCGTCTTGATTTCCACTTCCTGTATGAACTCAAACGGCAGGTTCGCTCCCGAGCCGCCATAGGCCGGGTCGGTCGTGTTCACGCCGTCGAGGATATAGTTGTTCTCTGGACCGGACGAACCGCCAACGGAAGGGTCGCGATCACGACCGGCGGAATCGCGCAAGCCCGAACGGGCAACAGTCGGAGCAATCGTGTAAAGCCCCTGCACGGTGCGCTGCGTCGGGAAGTTTGAGAACTGATCCGTAGAGATGTTGGAGCCGGTCGTGGTGTTGTTCGTGTCCACGGTCGCGCCTGAAGTGGCCGTAATATCAACGCTCGCGGCAGCGCCTTCGAGCGGGAGCTTGACATCAATCGAAGATGTCTTCGAGAGATTGACTTCGACATCCGTCTGCTCATATTTGGCAAAGCCTTTCGCCGCCTCGATAGTGACAGCGTACTTCCCGGGGGGAAGATTAAGAATACGGAAACGTCCCTCGTCATCCGTCGTCGCCGATTGCGCGCGGATGAGATTCGGGCTGGTGACGGTCACTGTGATGCCGGGCACGACTGCCTCGTTGATGTCCGTCACAGTGCCTTCAATCGTTCCCGTCGTCGCCGTCTGCGCCATCGCCGCAAAGGAGAGGCACAGCGTAAACAGCAACGTGGTCATGATTCGCATGGTGTTTCTCATACAAAGAATTCCTTTCTCTTTTCATTGCTAAAAGGCTCTTCGCCTGCTCTCTCAAACGCCATCATTAATGGCCGCGAATACGAAAAATCGTAAGATTCAGGAGCAGGCTTCAAGCCGCTATGGAAGAGATAGCGCAATGACCGTGCCGATTGATGCGCGTACTCTTAAAGCCGTTTCAACTGTCCAGATTGGTCATGCGGGATGGTCTTGCGAGTGGAAAGAATCTTGAGACATTTGGATATTGAAGGGAGATAAACTTGAGGGATTTGGATATGCGGCCTGGAGATGGATTGCGTGTGCAAAGGAAACTTACGAGATTCCGTATGCGCGGTTGATAAAAGAAGAGCTAAAGGCAAAAGAAAAAGGTGAGACATCACATTGAGCGTCTCACCTTTATTCTTTGACTCCTGCCCTCTAGTCTATCCAGCTTGATTCTGAACGGCCTCCGTCGGGGTTGGCGGGATGAAGCCTCCGACGAGAACATCTATGTTGATGTCGTAGTGTTTGATCTTGGTATTGAGCGTCGTCACTTTCATCTTGAGCAGGCGGGCGGCGCGCACCTGATTGCCCCGCGTACAAGAGAGCGCACGCTGGATCAGATCAACCTCGAAACGCTTCACCTCTTCATAAAAGTCTATGCCGTTTCGCACGTCGAGCGTCGGCATCTCGTTCAGTGCCTGCGCCTCCAACAGAAGTTTCAAGGCGAGCTGCTTCAAATTTGTGGTCTTGCTAAGCGCGGAAGCGGCTTTCTCTTCATCATCATTCGCGCCTGCATGATTGACCAGATGTATCTCAGAATGTTCTCGTAATGCCAGTCCGTTCATCTTATAACCTCCCCTTTGCGGTTCTTCATTTCTGGGCTTGAACCGTAGTCGCTGTAAAGTCGCGCACGATAAATATACGCGGGGTGTGCGCGCTACATCTTTCTTTTGTGACAAAAGGGCCAGAGCTTGTGACCAATCGGCCTAAGAGAGGGACGAGGAGCGTCCACCGCTGAAGAGAATGGACCGAGATTAACAGGATGGTCAGGATTAATAAGCCAGGAACAATTAAAGATAAGAGTGTTGCTTCATGCAGTGTAGAGGCAGACTGATTTTAGCCCGGCAGTTCAACGCCGGGAATGAACGGTGAGTGTTGTTGCGGGTCGCGCCAGCGACGGTTGAATCACTACGCGACGGCAGTTCACGCGTCGCTGGCGCGACGCGTGAACCATCATGGTCCTATTCCTGTGCGTTGAGACGCACAACTCAACTCAATCGCGGCTCGCGCGGCGAATTGGTGTCTCGCTTATCCCGTTAATCCTGTAAATCTCGGTCTGATTTTTCCGTCCTTCATCTCAGAGAACTTTCCCCAGAGCTTCCTGCAAATTCTCGCGATAGTTGCGCGAGAGCATCAACTCGGCCCCGCAATGCAGAATGATGCGGTACTCGCCGTGAAACCAGGGCTGAAGCTCTTTGATCTTGTTTATCTGAACAAGGGAGGAGCGATGGATGCGCCGAAACTTTTTCGGGTCAAGCTGCGATTCGAGACTGCTGATAGTTTCGCGCAGCAGATGCGACTTCATGCCGCTATGCACGGAGACGTAGTTGCCCTCGGCTTCAATCCAGTCTATATCGTCCGCTTCCAGAAAGAAGACGCGCCCGGAGGATTTGATAACCAGCCGTTCTAAATATTTCGACCCGGCCTTGAGTTCTTCCAGCAGCGTCAGGATGCGCTCGTCCATGCGGCCATTCTTCTCTTTCAGAATTTGTTCTTTGGCGCGCTCCCACGAAGCTTCAAAACGCTCGCGGTCGAAAGGCTTCAACAGATAGTCGAGCGCATGAACCTCGAAGGCACGCACGGCATATTGATCGTAAGCCGTGACGAAGATGACGTGAGGCATGCGCTGCCCGTTCTTCAAATTCTCAAGGACGCCGAAGCCGCTCGCTTCAGGCATCTGAACATCCAGAAAAAGCAGATCGGGCGCGTGCTCTTCGATGGCAGCGATGGCCTCTTCGCCGTTGACGCACTCGCCTATGATCTCCACATCGGGGTCGTCCTCAAGCATCTCGCGAATCATCTCGCGCGCTAACAACTCGTCATCAACGAGCAGCACACGAATTCGCGTCGGGGAGGTGGTCACGCTTCTATCGTCCTCTTACTTCAAGTAGAGCCGTAGGGTAGACTTATCCCTGAATAGAAAACACCGCGAGCGCGCCGGTTGTGGCAAAACTCTTTGCGCTTGGCTGTTTTTAATTCAGGTTTGCAGCTATTCGCCTCAGTGGGAGGCCGCGCCGTTTCCGTTCGCCGAAGGTATTTCCAGAGTCACGGCCAATCCACCTTTGGGGTCGTTGGCTATCTCGAAACGATGCCGAGCGCCGTAAAGACGGTCAAGGCGCGTTTGTGTGTTCATTAGCCCCAGACCCTTCTTGAACAGGCTGTCGACGGTTCGATTCATGGGGAGACCCGGACCGTTGTCTAATATTCGGATACGAAGGAAGCCATCTTCTTGTTTCGCACGAATTTCGATTTCGCCCGGAGTGGAGCGCGGGGCGATGGCGTGGCGGATAGCGTTTTCGACGATGGGTTGAAGAATGAGGTTGGGGACGCGCGTGTCGAGCGCCTCCGGGTCAATAAAAACGCGCGTGGTGAGACGATCCTGAAAGCGTATGCGCTCGATTTCCAGATAGCAGCGCAGGAATTCCATCTCCTCTTTGAGCGTGACTTCCTGCGTGCCGGAGTTTTCCAGCGTGAGGCGCAGAAAATCTCCGAGGCGCGTAATCATTTTGCGTGCGGCCTCCGCGTCCTTGTGCAGCAGCGCGGAGATTGAGTGGAGCGTGTTGAAGAGAAAGTGAGGATGAAGCTGCATTTTGAGAGCTTGCAGTTGTGCCTGCGAGAGTTGCGCCTCCAACTGCGAGGCGCGAAGCTCGCCTTGCCGATACCTCTGATAATAGCTGTAAGCATAGGCGAGAAACACGATCAGAAGATAAACGCCCATGCCCTCCGTGTAGTTGCTGACGGCGAAGCGCAGAGAGTTCTCAAACGAGTAGGTGCGTCCCAGCGCACGACCGTAATTCAAATAGACGATGACGTGGCCGATGACGCCAGCGATGAAGATGAGCAAGGTGCTGGCGAAAAGATGCACGAGGAGACCGCGCGTCCAGTTCTGTTTCTCTATGGGAAAGCGCCGGACAAGATAAAGCACCAGCGGGGTGGCAAGCGCCCAGAGATAGCCCCAGCTCATCTGCACATAGAGAGCGCGCGACCAGGGAACGGGCTGCTCTGAGCGGAACGCAGCGAAATACCACTGCGCGCTGAAAGCCAGACCGATGATTGTCCACACGCCAAAGATGAGACCTGCGCGCGCCCAAAGGCTTTGCCACCAGGGTCTGTCTTTTACAAGTTCGTTCATAGCTTCGTCAGATAATGTCAGATGCCGAGCGTGAGGACAAACGGAGGAGCATGTGCTTGTCCCGTGTTTTGAGGAAAAGCCGAAAAAAAGTGAAGCGCGTCCTTGCTATCATTAGATAGTCGGCCTCTCGGAGGAGGCGGCCAACCCGTGATTAGGCGACCTTTAGACAAATCAAGCCAGCTTAATGTGACGAAAGGGACGCACGATGGGACAGAGCGGCCCAGCGAAGTGTTAAGCCGTTTAAAAATTCCCAGGCGTGGGGCGTGCGAGGCTGCAAACCAGCCCGGATGCGTCGCCGCCGGGTTATTCATCATTGAGGATAAGGATAAGCAGCGTATATTTAAAGTCGGGCGACCCTCTTTCAGGAGGGAACGAAGAGGGTCGCCCCGCGTGGGGTGAGGTGAAGCAAATCTGTCCTTCACCTCTTTATGTAAAATTCGGGCAAAACGTTTCAGTGAATCTTCAAATGTCTAAGAAAACTACGATCGAGAAGACATAGACAGGATTAACAAGATGGACAGGATAAAGGGAAGAAGAAGCAAGCTAAATTAACTTATCTGCTGTTCTTAATCTTGCTAATCCTGTTAATCCTGTCTATATCCTTCTCGATTTTCTCGGCCAGATACCAGGAGAGATAGCCTTCGTACCTCTTCTGTAAATCTTTCCTCCGCCAATCCTGTCCCGTGATAAACTTGCGACAACTCGCCGCCCCGCAGCGGCACTCCATCTCATAATCGTCGTCGTCAGTCGTCGCCCAATCGTGCGTCAACTCCTCTCCGGCTTCGATGTCACGCATCGCCACAAAGACGACCTGACCCTGCACCCCTATGTTCGGCTCACACGAATGATTACTGAAAATCATGCTGCCCGTCCGCTCATCTTCTGCCAAAGGGCCGATGAAGAGATCATCCGCAATCTGGATTTCTGCTGCTCGAAACCACTCAGGCATAGCTTGCAGCGTGTGCCGATTGAAGATGTAGCCGCCTTTAACACAGACAACTTCGCCTTCACTTATCGGCGCGATGGCAAAGAGACCCGTGCCATGAATAGAGCTTTCCCGTGCAGCAGCTTTGGGAGAGATGTAGGATAGATTAGACCTGTCAGGCTTTGTTCCCATCTACTTGCGTGAAATTATCACCTGCTCCGGTGTGGCTGGTAATTGATGAAGCTCGCTGTGCGCGAAGCCTGCGTTTTTGAACATCCCCTCAAGCTCAGGGAAAGTATAGGCGTCACCGCTCGGCGTCGAACCGAGCATCATCATGCTGAAGGCCGCAGGCACGGGCGGGGAAACCCTGTCTTCGTTCGGCACAAACTCCAACGTCACGGCGCTGCCGCCTTCCGCGAGCGAGGCGTGGACTTTCCTTAGCAGGCTCTCGCACGTCGATGGATCGAAGTGGTGCAGGAAGTTCGTTAACAGCACAACATCGTAGCCGCTGCCGTAATCAACGTCGAAGGCACTGCCCTCGATAGTGCTGTAGCGATCACTGACCCCCGATTTGCGGGCATTCTCCTGAGCCACTTCAAGGACGTTCGGCCAATCGAGCGCGACCACCTCGGCTCGCGGGTTCTGCTCGGCAATGGCAATCCCGAACAGGCCGTGACCGGCGGCTATATCAAGCACTTTCAACTCGCGCTCGCCGTCGCCGCTTAAGAGCCTGGCCATCAGTTGCGCGGGCATTGCCATCATCGGAGTCATCGCCCGCGCGAACTTCACCCAGACGGGATTCTCCGGGGCCACCGTTCCTCCTTCCGGCATCATTGTCCCGCCCTTGCGGATGGTTGCCGCCAGATCGTCGAACCCGCTGACGAGCGTCGGGGCGAGGAGGAATTCGAGTGTGCTGCCCATGTAGGCTGGCGAGCGGCGGTCCAGAAACACTGCCGAGTCAGGCGTCAGGGCATAGCGCCCGGCTGCTTTGGTTAAGAAACCGATGATGACGAGATAGTCACAGAGAATCCGCATTCCGCGCTCCGATGTCTGACAATGCGCGGCCAGTTCCTGCGAAGTTTGCTTGCCTTCGGCGAGAGCCGTGAACACGTCCAGTTCGATGGCCGCCTTGATTGCGGCGGGGCGTTGATAGCTGCTGACTGTTTCAAAGAAAAGCTCGGGGGAAGGTTGCGGCATCTGATCGGGCATGAGCGACTCTCCTGATTATTAAGATTTGCAAAGGGACGGCTGAATATAACCGACGCCCGAAAGTTTATTCAACGCTCAAGGATAAAGCTGGTGCTTTCAGCGCGGGCGCTACATCTTCCGGTGAGCTTCGCCGTCAACTTCATTGACGAAAAAAAGCACGCGCCCTGTCGAATTACAAGGCGCGTGCTTTTGAGATCAGAATATCGAGAGAGCTTTAAGAACTCTTTTAATCAGGAACCGTTACTCGGGTCATCTCCGCGATTCGCAATAATCACTGCGAGGATAGCCAGTCCGGCACCGCCCGCAATTAAGCCACCGACGACTGCGCCGCTCAACCCTTGCGCCGCGACCGTGCCACCGGCTCCGCCCGCTCCCGCCCCGGCGTTGGCCGCTGCGCCCTGATTGATTATCGCTGCGGGCGCTCCCTTAGGTAAACAGATGTCGAGCACGGCTGCTTCCTTACGCGTCTGATCGTTGCTCACAACCCTTCCCTCAGAGGTATTGATTGCTCCGAACGTTCCCTCTTTGACCCGGAGAATGACGCAGCCTTCAATCAGCGAGACCTCAATCGTGCCGTTACTATTAAAGGTCAGTTGGAGTTTCGTGTTGGGCGCAATATCAAGACTTCCGAGAGAACCCAGATTGACCGTCGCGCCTACCTGGTCGCCGGTCTCAATCGTCGCTCCCGGCAAAATGGTCGCGCCGCTATTGGCCGGGATACCGTTGACGGTAATGGATTGATTGCCGCGTGTCGTGAGTTTGCCTGTCCCGGCCTGTGCCCCGGTTGCTGCAAAGGCAGTCGCCGGGAACAAGTGCAGCACCGAAAAGACCAGCACCAGAGCCAGCGCTTTGAGTGCTTTCTGTCCGCGCCTAATCATTGAAATAGTCTCCTTCTTATCTAGCCCAAATCCACCCACAGGTTCCGGGCAGACGGCTGGTACAGGCAATACAACCTCCGAGAGTGTACTTCCCGATGGCGAAGCGGGTCAATGGATTTCACGCTCCTGACGGGTAATTTTTCGGTGAGCCTCAAATATACGGGGTCAAATTGGATGAAATTTACTGGCGCAAGACGTATTTCTTAGCCAGACGGAGGGGGCGGGTCAGGTAGTAAAGAAAGCGAAAACGCTCCGGCAGGCGAATGAAAGTCCAGTCTTCCGGCGTCGGCGTCAAGGCCAGACGTAAATGAAACTTTATCTTATCCAGCAATCCATCCAGCGCTTTCGCTGGCTTCAGAATGTGTGAGACACCGCTCGCTTCTCTCTCATTCCGAAAAAGCTCCCGCTTGATTCTCAATCCTAACGAGCGGGCTACGCGCTCCTCTGCTATTGTTTGAATTATTTGTTCAGGAAGCTCTGCTCCGAGTAGCTCGTCGGCAAGTAAAAGGCTAACATGTAGCATCCGCCGAGCGCCTGTTTCCTTAGCCTGCCGCATAATCATTTCCCACTCCAGATTCGGGTTGGCTCTGATTAACTCGGCAATATCGCAAAGGCCGCTGAGATGTTTCCACGACTCTTTACCGGCATTGACACAAAGAATCAGGAGTAAATCTTCAGGCGCGAAAGAGCGCGCGTGTATGTTTCCAAGAGGAATTGAGCAGAGGCGTCTCCACATACTTTCTGAATCGAGCTTGAAGGGGAAATATGCGGGAGCGAATCCCCAGTGCAGGTCAAGAAAGACGCGCCCCTGATTGCGTATGAACAGATGCTCGCATTCGATTTTAATGAAGACTGCTTCCTGTGCATTCGTGAGCTGGCGCTCTTTCCGGTAATCACGAAGATGCAGCAAGCCGGAGGCTTTCGCGACATCCTCTCTGTCGATGAAAATGTCCAGATCGCTGAATTGCCTGAACGCGGCATCTCCATAAACACTCTCCGCGAGCGCCGCGCCTTTGTAGGGAACGGCGCGAATGCCGTTTCTCTCGAACAACTCCAACACCTCGCACAACTCTTCTGTGAGAAGATGATTGCGCGCCGCATTCAGGTAGAAATAATCTCGAAGACGCTCCATGAACTCGGCGGGCACGGATTCATTGAAATTCGTCTTGAGTTGACGATACAAAAGCGGCATTACTTTGTGGCGGAGCGCCGTCCTGAGCAGGTCATCCCAATCGAGCGTTTGCTGAAGCAGAGCTTTGGCACGCACGGCTGTTTCAGCCTCCAGATGTGTGCGGGCGCAGCAAAGCAAGAGCGCCACTTCGGGACGCGCATCGGCAGGTGTTTCTCTCTTGCTTGCTGTAGCCACTAAGCTTCTATAAATATTGACCGGAAAGCATGGCCGTGCTAGCCTCAAACCTCAAAAGTTAACCCGTAAATCCCCGACGCCCTGTAACGATATATCTTCGACTGTCTTGAGCATCTTCCACGAAAGGGAAGAGGCAGTTGTTTCTCTTCATCAGAAGATAGCACATGAGTATTTTGGATAAATCCTTTGTCAAAGACGACAATCTCATGGCTCGCAATATCGCCGGAGAAACCCTGATTGTGCCGATCAGGAACAGCATCGGCGATCTCAACTCCATTTACACTTTGAACGAAGTGGGTGCGCTAATCTGGCAAATGATTGATGAACGCACTCGCGTCAATCAGATTGTTGAGGCCGTTAGCACTGAGTACGACGTAATAAGGGATGAAGCCGCGCAGGATGTCATCGAGTTGCTTGACTCGATGACAGCCGAAGGATTGATCCGGCCTGTCGAAGAGAGTGAAGCCTGAGATGGAATCGATAAGCTATGGGGAGTTTAGCGCGAGCCTTCACCAGCGCGTTCAGTCGCAGCGAATCCCTACTGAAGCTATTATCGAAGTCACCCGGCGCTGTCCGCTGGAATGCGCGCATTGCTACAACAATCTCCCGATGGCAGACCGCGCGGCTCGCCGCCTGGAACTGACTTACGAAGAGCATTGCCGCCTCCTCGATGAACTGGCCGAGGCCGGAACGTTGTGGCTGCTCTTCACCGGAGGGGAAATCTTCGCGCGCCACGACTTTTTAGATATTTACACTTACGCCAAGAAAAAGGGTTTCCTCATTACTCTTTACACCAATGGCACGCTCATCACCGAGAAGATCAGTGATTACCTCAGGGAGTGGCGACCTTTCAGTATTGAAATCACGCTGTATGGTCGAACGAAGGAAACCTATGAGCGGTTGACGGGCATTCCCGGCTCATATGAAAGATGTTTGCGTGGAATCGAACTTCTCAGAGAGCGCAAGCTACCCTTAAAGCTCAAGACCGTCGCCGTGACCGTCAACAAGCACGAGGTGCTTGAGATGAAGCGCTTCGCCGAAGAAGAGTTGGGCGTGGAGTTTAAGTACGACTCTTTGATAAACGCGCGCATTGATTGTTCGGATAGCCCGCTTGCGGTGCGTCTCAAACCGGAAGAGGTGGTCGAGCTTGATCTGGCCGACCCGGAGAAGGTGAGCGCATGGCACAAACTCGCAGCAGATTTGCAGAATCCTCTTGATTGGGGCGACGACGTTTATCATTGCGGCGGTGGCCTCACCTCGTTTGCCATTGACCCGCAGGGCAAGATGAGCCTCTGCGTCCTCTCGCATGGGGATGTTTACGATTTACGTTGTGGCAGTGTGGCTGAGGGCTGGGAAAAATTCCTTTCCAGGGTCAGGTTCAAAAAGATGACGCGCCCGTCAAAATGTCAGACGTGTCAACTCAGAGCTTCCTGCGGCATGTGTCCAGCTAATGGTGAATTGGAAAATGGTGACGCAGAATCACCTGTTGATTTTCTCTGCGAGGTGACGCACCTGCGCGCTCATGCGCTCCGATTACCAGTTCCCGCGCACGGCGATTGCGAGTTTTGCGAAGGCGGCAGCCGGTACCCGGAGTTGCTGCAAGCAGCGGAGACGATTAAGAAACGCTTCCTCGCCGAGCGTCTTGATCTCAGTTCCAGCCGTTACCTGCCTATTCTGGCAGAGCCTCGCACGGGTGCGAACGGGTGTTCGTCCTGCTCTTCGGCGCATTGACTGAAAAGACATTTGAATGGTGAATAAACTTTAAGTGACGAGTGGGTAGATTAAACGCAAAGCAGACGTGAAAGTTATGAATGAATCGGCGAAAACTGAAACGACGGAAAAGCAAAAGAAACCCTATACGAAGCCACATCTCAGGCGTGTCGAGTTGCGCCCGCAGGAGGCCGTGCTTGGCGGCTGCAAAACGTCTGGTCAAACGACGCCTTGCCTGATAAATCCGGGCAGCGCTATCGGTACATGATTGATTACCCGGCTCTCTGCTGAGAAAAGTTTTTTGCGAGAGCCAGTGACGGCGCGTTTTTCATGACGCATTGAATGTTTCATCTTGAGAATCAAGATTCGTCGCCGAATTTACTCCCGATGATTACAGAGCTAAGGAAAAGAGTTGAGCCGCATCGCACGGAAACGTCGTCAGATGTTTTCCTTGAAGTTGCCGGTGTCGTTATCAATCTTGTGGGCGGCGACCCGCAGCCTGAACTGGTTGGGGCGATGAGCAGGTTCGGCGTTCCCGCGACCTCGGCGGACGTGACGATTCATACCGCATGGGGCGAGTTGGGTGATGAAACTCATGGTCATCGGCTCTTTGACTCCGGCAGTCTCTGGCAGTTATATGCCGAAGAGACGGGCTATCGCTTCCGGCTGGCTGGCGTGCGTCCCGGCCAGAGCACTTACAAGATAGCCCGCTTCAATCATGATTTCACAAGAGGTGAAGTCGTCTGCGATCCCCGCCGCATCCCGCCGGGTGAGCCGCTCTACCCGCTACAGTACCCTTTGGATGAGCTTCTTCTCATCAACTTGCTGGCGCTCGGTCGCGGTGTAGAGTTTCACGCTTGCGGCGTGAGCGACCTTGAGGGAAAAGGATACCTGTTCGTCGGCCATTCGGAAGCGGGCAAGACGACCAGCGCGCGCCTTTGGCAGCGGCAAAGTGATGCGTTACTTCTGAGCGACGACCGCGTGATTGTGCGCGAGGTGGATGGAAAGTTTTGGATGTACGGCACACCGTGGCACGGCGAAGAAGAGATCAGCAGCCCGCGCAAGGTTGAACTGACGCATATCTTCTTCCTGCGACATGGAGAGCAGAACGAGCTTGCGCCGCTCGGAAGAGCCGGGGCGGCGGCAGAGCTATTCAGTCGCTCCTTTCCCACCTTTTTCAGTCCAGAGGGTCTTGGCTTCACGCTTGAGTTCTTAGATAGATTGACCGCGAGTGTGGCCTGCGCCGAATTGAGCTTCGTTCCAGATGAAAAGGTGATTGACTTCGTTCGTAGCCAGACGGTGTAAAGCGTCGGAGGTAGATTTGAAAGCGTTCCTCGACATCAGTACAGAGCTTCTACGGCGCGGAATAAGCGTGCGCTTTTGTCCAAGAGGATTCAGCATGTATCCGACCATCAGGGACGGCGAAGCGGTGACGGTCGAGCCTCTCAAGGCGCGCGAAGCCAGACGCGGCGACATCCTGCTTTATCAAACTGAGCGCGGCGTGATTGCTCATCGCGTAGTCGGCATCGAAGACGAAGAGAATGCGGCCAGAGTGTTAATCCTGCGCGGCGATTCTTTGGCTACCTGCGACGCGCCCGTCAGAGCGGAGCAGGTTCTGGGCCGTGTGATTGCGGTGGAGCGCAAAGGTCGCAAGGTCAAGCTCACCGGCAGGCGAGCCGGAATCCGACGCGCGGCACGCCGTTGCGCTGCGCGTCTCAAAAGAGGATTGCACTCACGGTTCGGCTTTTTGAGATTAATCGAAAAACGCGGTGTCGGAGTTGCCGGTAGGTAAAGTTAAGGGGTTAAGGCCGTATGAAAACGAAGAAGAAGCTCGCGCCACATTCGACCATCACGGTGAACGTATTTTTCAAGCGGCTCAGGCGTTTGCCTCTGGGCGCAATTCTGATTCTCTTAGCCGTTAGCGTCTCAACCTTTATCTATACCGCATCGCCGCCAACCGTTGCGGCTGCATCAGCGACAATTCAAATTTCCGAAGTAGAATCAACCCCACCTTCAGGAGGGAATGCCGCCGAGTGGTTTGAGTTAACCAACGTCAGCGGCGCACCCGTTACTTTAACGAATTGGACGATCACCGATAATAACAGCGCAGACATCATCCCCACTATCACCATCAATCCCGGTCAATATGTAGTTATAGCTGCCGACGTGCCAGCCTTTCTGGTCGATCATCCCGGCTTTGTCGGAGCGGTGGAACTGCCAAGCAATAATGTTGGAGGTGGTCTGGCAGATGGTGGAGATCGTCTTGAGTTAAGGGATAACTCAGCCGTTTTGATTGATGCGATGTCGTATGGAACCGACACCACACACTTTACTCTGACCCCTACGACCCCGGCGGGCAGTAATCTTACTTACCAGCGTAAATCAACGGTCGATCATGATACGAGCGAAGATTGGGTTATCGCTGCTGAGACGCCCGGCGCGGCGCTTAACTTTCAGGGAATTATTTCCGACTCGGCCAGCCGGGGATGCCAGTTCTTCGATTTGCTTACGCCTCCAACGCTCACCTTTACACACACCATCGGCAGCGGCTCGAATCGTCTCTTAGTTATTGGCGTTTCCACCTACACTGTGACCCCGGTTATCGCTCCCAGAGTCCTGACCGTGACGTATGGCGGGCAAAGCCTGACACGGATTGACGATTCCCAGACCAGAACAACCGACAACACGACTCAGGTTGAAATGTTTTATCTACCGGAAACGGGAATTGCTGCGGCCACCTCGTCCAACGTTCAAGTCACATTCAATCCCGTCGGCACTACCACCAATGCTTACGCCATTGGCGGCGCAGTTTCATTCTTCAACGTAGATCAGGCCACGCCTTTCAATACCGGGCAGAGTACGGTCGGGTTTCCGACCTACGCGCGAAACACAGGCAGCAGCACCGCACCCACCGTGACGGTTGCCACTAAAAACAACGAGGTCGTCGTTGACACGGTAGCGAGCGCCTTTACGGGCGCGGGCGCGGCGCAGTTGACTGCGGCTGCAACTCAGATAGAGCGATGGAATGGTAAAACTGCCGGTTGCTTCCTGGCATCTGATTCCGTCGGAGCCGGGAGCAGCAAACTAATTACCTCCGGCTCTGTCGTCTCATCCACGACCATGTCATGGACGCTGGGAACTTCGCAGCAGTGGGCTATCGGCGCAGTCTCAATCAGACCGCAAGCTGTCACAGCCGTCAAGCTCTCTTCTTTTACAGCTAACCAAACCGGCAACGGCACGCAGCTTCGATGGCAGACGGGCTTTGAGGTGGATAACCTCGGCTTCAACATCTATCGAGAGCAGCATGGTAAGCGCACGCGCCTCAATCCATCCATCATCGCCGGTTCGGCTTTGCTGGCCGGGCAGGGCACCAGATTGACGGCGGGTCAATCTTATTCGTGGTTTGATCGCTCAGGTCAGAACAGGGAATCTGCCCAGTACTGGCTCGAAGACATAGACCTAGATGGCACGCGCACGCTGCACGGGCCGCTTGTGCCCGGCGCAGAAGGCAGCGCTCAGGCGGCAAACGACGAACGGGCGATACTGCTCAGCCAGCTTAACGAGTTGCAAACCGCGAAGACCCCTTCCGTGAAGAGCTATCCGGCAACGCAGAAGCAGAAGATTGAACAGGCGGTTCTCGCCGCGCAACGAGCGCCAGCGCCGTCCGTGCAGTTAACTGAGAAAAGACGCCTCGCCAGCAAGCTGCTGCTCCTCAACGACGAGTTGTTGAAAGAGGTCGTGCCGGAAAACAATTCGGGCGACGAGCGCCTCACCATCGTTCAGGACAATCCATTGACACGGCAGCGTGGGCTGGCTTCCGGGCAGGCGGTGAAGATCGCCGTTCGTCAGACGGGCTGGTATCGCGTCACGCAGCCGGAACTGGTGGCGGCGGGACTCAATCCGAACGTTGATCCGAGCTTGCTGCAACTCTACGCTGACGGCGTAGAGCAAGCGATTCTCCAGAACGGTAGTCAAAAACAGTTTGGCGCGAACGGCTCGATAGAATTCTACGGAACAGGCATGGACACGCCGACGAGCGATACGCGCACCTACTGGCTCGCCGTCGGCTCGCAACCCGGCAAGCGAATCAACAATCAGGGCGGGAAGAATAAATTTTACAACTGGATTGATAAGGATGTCAGTTGGATAATGACTTCGCCGCCAACAGAATCTGCTTCAAAGCCGAGAGAAACTATTAATCCCGCAACGCCTGACAAACCTGTGACGACAGGCAACGCTGCTGTCTTGATGAAACGGGGCGTGCCGGGGGTCGTGCTAATCCTGCCTGATAATCGGTCGGAGACTGTCTCGTCTGATACTCCGAAAGTAAAGAAGAAGAGTTCCAAAAAGAGAGCCGCGCGAAAGTATCTGAGACTGAATCATAGTTCTGGAAGTCAGAAAGGTTCGCAGGATATTCAAGCGGAGCAATCATCGCAGGGCTTCGCCTATGTGTTGGAACGTAAAGATCGCATGAACTACTTTAGCGGTCTGCTTAACGGTGAAGAGGAGAACTTCTTTGGCCCGCTCGTCCTCAGCAGTAGTCCGGCCACGCAAGAGTTGAGTGTCAGGAATATTGATAACTCGATGTCCGGCCCGGCCACGCTTGAGGTCGCGCTGCAAGGTCTGACAGGACAAGCCCATCAGGTCAAAGTGTCGCTCAACGGTGTCGAGATCGGAGTGCTGGACTTTGCCGGTCATGAGCACGCCGTCAGGCAGTTTGCTATTCCACAGGCTTCATTGATTGCAGGAAACAACCATCTGACCTTCGTCTCAACGAATGGCGAATCGGACATCAGCCTGATTGATTATGTGCGTTTGACCTACTGGCGCACCTATCGCGCGGAGAACGACACGCTCGTCTTCACCTCGCAGCCGACAACCCTGACCGCCGTCCTCGGCTTCACCACTCCGCGAATCAGAGTCTTTGACATTACGGACAAGAGCGCAGTGGAGCAGTTGAGCGTTACGGTCGTGCGGAAAGGGTCGGGCTATGCGGTCAAGATACCCGGCAATGGCAATGCGCGCACCCTTCTGGCATTGGCCGAGGGACAGGCGCAGGACCCGGCCAGCGTAACGGCGAATGAGCCATCCAGCCTGTCGAGCGCAGACAATCGCGCGGACTTCATCATTCTCACTCATCGTGACTTTAGAGATGCGGTCAAGCCGCTGGCGGATTTGAGAAGAAGTCAGGGACTGGAAGTCGCCATCGTTGATGTCGAGGATGTCTATGACGAGTTCAGCTACGGCGCTCATAGCAGTCAGGCCGTTAAAGATTTCTTAGCGTGGACAAAGACCAACTGGGCGCTCGCGCCGCGCTACGTGCTGTTTGTGGGCGATGCCAGCATTGACCCGCGCAATTATCTGGGTCTGGGCCACGAGGACTTTGTGCCAACCCGACTGGTGGACGCGACCACTTTGGAAACAGCTTCGGACGATGCGCTCTGTGATTTCGATAATGATGGATTGGCGGATATAGTCGTCGGCAGATTGCCCGTGAAGACAGTTGAGCAGGCGCAAAAAATGTTGGGGAAGATTGTGAATTATGCGCCGGGGCAAACCGTTCACGGGGCGCTGCTGGTCTCGGATCGTAAAGACGGGTACGACTTCGAGGCAGCGAGCGATCAGGTGCGCAGCCTCTTGCCGCAGGACATGAGCGTCACAATTGTTAATCGTCGTGATAATCCGACAGAGCAGGTCAGAAGCGAGATTATCAGTGGAATCAACGCCGGGCCGTTGTTAGTCAACTTCGCCGGGCACGGGTCAACGGATGTCTGGACTGGCGCGGGCGTTCTTAACTCGGCGGACGCCGTGACATTGGCTAACGGTAATCGCTTGCCTTTGTTTGTCCTGATGACCTGTTTGAACGGAAGATTTCAAGACCCCTTCAGGGAGACTTTAGCCGAAGCGTTGATGAGAGCGGATAACGGTGGAGCCGTCGCTGTCTGGGCATCGAGCGGATTGACAGAGCCGGGCGCGCAGGCTGCCGTAGATCAGCAGTTGATGAGATTGTTGTTCACCAATGGGCAGTCCCCGACGTTGGGCGATGTTGTCAGAGGAGCCAAAGCGGCGACTACCAACATGGATGTCAGAAGAACGTGGATTCTTTTCGGCGACCCGACGATGCGAATCAGGCAGTAGTGCGGTTCAATCGAACGGCCTGCGCGCCTGGCGCAACGTCTTGACACTGTCTGTTACGGCATGATAATAACTTTCCCCTCCTAAAGGTGTGGGCAAGAAGGACAAAACTTCTTCATTGCAGCCATTTTGTTGACTGATTCTGTTTAGAAAACCTCGGCGCATTAAGGTCCTTATTAAAACAGAAAGAAAGCCGTTTTTGTGTTGGTCAATTAGACCCCTCCTCTCTCTGGCAGTTGGTCTTCCCACCACGAAGAGTTACTTTTCCCGTTAGGGCATAAATTGGAAAGTATGTTGAATCGCAATCCCGATAGTGTTGACGCGCACCTATCCACCTACCATTTCGGGGAGGTATGTCAGGTCTGTCCGGGCAGAGGACCTTCCCTGCTGTCGCGCATCTTTGATTTACCCTTAAGTTTCTGCTCGTCCACTTGTGGGATGAGTGAGAGGGCCTCATCGTGATCGAATCGAAAGAACTGTTGGCTCCAGCCGTTGAGCGGCTCGTCAAGCGTTATAACTTGAGCAATCGTGAAGGCGAAGTCGCGCTCTCCTGCGCGGAGGGGCTAACGAATGCCGCCATCGCGGAGAAACTGCGGGTCAGTTCGGAGACAATCAAATTTCATCTCAAGAACATCTTCGACAAGGTCGGGGTCGCCCGCCGCGCACAGTTGATAGGAGTTATTTTAATGACGGAGCTTGAAGGGCACGGCAGGGAATACCCTTCTTAGTTTTAAGCAGGACACGCGCGCTCACGGCATTTGTATGCTCTAAGCGCTGATAGAAAATTTGGCGTTGCCTCGCGTCAGAGGCTTCCCTTCGGGGTACGGCATGATTCACGCCATTCAAATAAAGAAACGGCGGGCCGCGTCATGCGATGGCCGGGGTGTATGCGGAAAGTGTAAAGAGTTTTAAGTGTGAAGAGGTGTCTGTCATGAGAAATCGAAACGTAGCTTTCAATCAACCAATGCGGAGACATCCACTTGCGTTGAGATTGTTTCAATCATGCCTGAGCGCTGCGCTGCTGGCCTCGACCGTTTGCGTGGCATTCTCGCAGCAACCGGCAACGACGGGTGATGCGACGCCCGTAGCTACTCCGGCGGCGACCCCAGCCGCGACCCCCACTGCGACGCCCGCGGAGCTTTCCGCCAAAGGCGCGGACGAACGATATCTCATCGGGACGGGGGATGTGCTGGACATTCGCGTCTTCAACAAGCCGCAGTTCTCGCGCGACGGCGTACGCGTTGACGGAAGCGGCATGATCCGAATGCCGCTCATCGAAGGAGAGATACATGCGACCTGCCGTACGGAACAGGATTTGGCGAGAGAGATTACCGAGCGCTACAAAGAATATTTGAGGAATCCACAGGTTGATGTCTTTGTTAAAGAGTATCAATCACAGCCTGTAGCGGTGCTGGGAGCTGTCCGCACGCCGAGTCGTTTTCAACTCCAGCGACGAGTGCGCCTGTTGGAGATACTGTCTTTCGTAGGAGGCCCATCGGATCGTGCCGGACGCAGTATTCAAGTCGTGCATACCACGCTGCCCGATTCAAATTGCAGCGGCTCTTCACCGGCACAGAGCGTCCCGGAAGATGTGGCGAGCGTGGACTATTATCGGCTGGATGCGACGCTCAAGGGCGATGAACAGTCTAATCCTTTCCTGCGCGCGGGCGACATCGTGAGCCTCGCCGAGGCGGATCAGGTCTTCATCGTCGGCAACGTTTTGAAACCGTCGGCTCTCTCGTTAAAGGAGCAGATCACGGTCTCGCGCGCAATCGCTATGGTCGGCGGCACGATGCCTGATACGAAGAGTAACCGCGTGCGTATCGTGCGGCAAACGCCCGGCAGCACCGCCAAGACAGAGATTTTCGTTGACCTCAAGGCCATCGAGAAGCGTCAGGCCGAAGACCCCGTGCTTCAGGCTAACGACATTGTGGATGTGCCCACGTCTGAAGGCAAAAGATTCCTTCGCAGCATCGTCGGGGCTTTTGCTCCCTCGGTCGCGCAATTGCCGGTGCGAGTCGTGCCGTAAGAAAACTTTCTTTGGATTAACGTTTGACAGCTCAAGCGTCGAGTGAGACTCGGAACGTTGCGTTCCAGTTTGAAAAAAGTTGGAGTGAAGAGATGAAAGAGAGCACGGATTTAATCAGACAAGCGCCGCCTCTTCGTGGCGCGGATAATTTAATGGAAGCTACGCCTCCGCCTAACAGCGGTTATTACGGCGAGCAGGTGCTGGAACAAAGCGGGTACTCGCGGCTGCACGAATACTGGCGCTCTGTCCGCAAGCATCTCTGGTTGATTATCGGGATCGTTGCGATTATCACGATGCTTGCCGCCGTCTACATGGCGCGTCAGGATAATGTCTATGAAGCTGCGGTGCGGGTGCAGGTCGATTTGGAGACCGGCAACCCTGCGCTCGGCGCGACCAAGGGCAGCAACGTCATTCTCAACTCTCCGTTTCAAGACCCGACCTACTTCAACACGCAGCTACAAATTCTCACGAGCGCCGGACTCCTGGGTCGCGTCGTCAAAACTCTTGACCTTGAGCATAATCAGGCTTTTCTCAATCCACAGGGAAGACAAAATCGCTCGACGTGGGAGAGCTTAAAGCGCATGGTGGGGCTGGGTAAAAAAGATGAGGAGACGATAGTCACTGTAGATGAATTACCTCTGACAGGTGAGATTGCGCCTTCCACCTCGCATGATGATCTGGTTGAGGTCAATCGCTTAGCTCCTTACGTGGCGATGCTTCAGGGCGGGATGTCGGTCAAGCAGGTTCCCGAAACGCGCCTGATCGAGGTTCGATTCGGCCACATGGACCCGCAGGTCGCCGCCAAGATCGTCAACGCTATCGCGGACACCTTCGTCTTCTCAAACATGGAGCGAAAGACGGAGACCAGCAGCACGGCGGGCGATTTTCTACAGAAGCGCATTGCCGAGTTGCAATCCGAAATTCGCAACGGCGAAGAACGACTCCTCAACTACGCCAAGGGACACCAGATTCTCTCGCTCGATGCGAACCAGAACACGGTGGTGGATCGGCTCGCCGGACTCAATAAGCAGTTGATGGAAGCCGAAAATGAACGCAAGCTGGCCGAGTCCGCTTACAACGCGAGCAAGACGCCCGGCGCTGCCGAAGCGATAGCGGATGATAAGGTCAACGCGACAGCCGACGCCGAAGCGGAATTGAGTAAGCTGCGACAGAAGCGGGCGCAACTGCTGGTCGAATACACAGAGAAGTATCCGGAAGTGAAAGAGGTTGACCAGCAGATTGCTGTGCTGGAAAAGCGTATCAAAGAAGCGAAGGGACAGGCCACCAGCGTGGTGACGACGAATCTGGCGACGCGTTACCGTCAGGCTCTACAGCGTGAGCAGGCGGCGAGCGCCGCCTTTGAGAAACAGCGTGGCGAGACGCTGACACAAAATGAGGCCGCCGTTAACTACCGCATCATTCAGCAGGAGATTGAAACCAACAAAGAACTCTTAGCTGGCCTGCTGCAACGCTCCAAAGAGAACGGCGTGATCGTTGCCGGAACTCCGAACAACATACACGTCGTTGACTACGCGCCTGTGCCGAAAGTTCCGGTTGGCCCCAGACGCAAGCAGGGTGTGATGCTCGGCTTTCTCTTCGCCCTCGTGCTGGGTGTTGCGCTGGCGCGTTATCTGGATTATCTGGACGATACGGTGCATACGGTGGAAGAGGTGGAAGCGACGTTGCATCTTCCGGCGCTGGCCGTCATCCCTGCGATCAAGAGCCTCAAGCGTCGCCATCTGCGTACAGCAGGTGAGACCGCCCTGCAAAAAAACGGAACAGATAATTACGAAGTATTGCTCCACAATTTTGATACGCGCTCGCCGCTGGCAGAGGCTTATCGTCAATTGAGAACTTCCGTGCTGCTTTCATCAGCAGGCGGCGCGCCGCAAACTCTGCTCGTCACATCGAGCCAGCCATCTGAAGGAAAAACCACCACGGTCGTCAACATGGCGCAGATTCTCGCGCAAACAAACGCCCACGTGCTCGTCATCGACGCAGACATGCGTCGTCCCCGGCTTCATAAAATCTTTGACGTAGAGAATCGTCAGGGTCTCAGCACCATTCTTTCAAGCAAGTTGAGCGAAGCCGAGATGCTGAGTCACATCGAACAAACCAGGGAGCACAATCTCTCCATCCTTCCTGCCGGGCCGATTCCGCCGAATCCTGCCGAACTCTTAGGCTCGGAACAGATGCACCGGCTGATTGCCGCCGTCAAGCCGAGTTTCACCTACATCATCATTGATTCACCGCCCGTCGCGTCTTTTACCGACGGCGTGCTGATCTCTTCGATAGTTGATGGAACATTGCTGGTCGTGCATGCGGGCAAAGCTGCGCGCGCCATCATTCAGCGTTCCCGTCGAATCCTGCAAGAGGTCGGGGCCAAGATTTTCGGCGTCGTCCTGAACAACGTCAATCTGAGTCGGCAGGATTACTATTACAAGAACTACTACCAGAATGGCTACTACAACAAAGAAGCCGACAAAGGCGAAGATGAAATAGCGCCCGGCGCATCCACACTGGGTTTGTAATCGGCGAAAGTTCATCATAAAAGCGAGTTGAATTGAGTCAGGCTTTCAGAGGGGTATCACCCGAAAGCTTGACTCATAGTTTTTAATGAGAGTTCTTTATCTGAATCCTTCGGGACAACTAGGCGGGGCTGAAGTTTGCCTGCTCAACATGATGGCGAGTCTGCGCGCCGCTCGACCTGAATGGCAATTGCACCTCGTCGCCTCTGACGATGGGCCGCTTGTGATGAAAGCGGCGGAACTCGGAGTCCAGACGACTGTGCTGCCTTTCAACGCACCGCTGGCGCGTCTCGGTGATGCGGGCGCAGGTGGGCCTGCGGGCGATCGTGTCAGCCGCTCGACACTGCTCCGCAGATTGCTCGCGGCTCTTCCTTCAGTTATCTCATACAGGCGCCAGTTGAGGCGCGTCATTCGCCAACTCTCGCCTGATGTCATTCACACCAACGGCTTCAAGATGCATGTGTTGGGAGCGCTGGCGAAGCCTCAGGGCACGCCCATCATCTGGCACATACATGATTACGTTCAGTCCAGACCCGTGATGGCGCGCCTGCTCCGCAGGCTGGCGAAGCGTTGTGCTGTAGCGATTACTAACTCGAAGAGCGTGGCGGAAGATGTGCGAGCGGTCTGCGGAGAGCGCCTTACTTTGCGAACGCTCTACAACGGAATTGATCTCAACACTTTTTCACCTGATGGGCCGGAGTTGGACCTTGATGCGCTCTCCGGATTGCCCCCGGCTGCGCCCGGCACGGTGCGCGTCGGGCTTCTGGCCACGCTGGCTCGCTGGAAAGGACATGCCACATTCCTGCGCGCGATGGCCCTAGTTCCCGAAAACTTGCCCGTGCGCGGCTACATCACAACCGGCCAGCTTTACCGGACAGACGGCAGCCAGTCTTCTCAGGCGGAGATCGAAAAACTGATTGAGACTCTCAGTCTCTCGCGCCGCATCGGTCTGACGGGTTTCGTTGATCGCCCCGCCTCCGCCATGCGTGCGCTCGATGTGGTCGTCCATGCCAGCACCGAGCCTGAGCCGTTCGGTCTGGTCATCATTGAAGGCATGGCCTGCGGCAAAGCCGTTATCACGAGCCATGCCGGAGGCGCGACCGAACTGGTTGAAGAGAAGATCAATGCGCTTACTCATCAACCGGGTGATGTGAAAGCTTTGGCACGGGCGATTGTCGCACTGACGACGGATGCACGACTGCGAGCAAGACTCGGCGCGGCAGGCAGGCTGACCGCCGAGCAGCGTTTTGACCGGACGAGATTGGCGACGGAGTTGATACCGATTTACCAGGAAGTCAGAAGAGTTTGATTTGTCATGGCTGTTCAACCGAACAGTTGTGATGCGCTCCAAAAATTAAAGTTGACCCACCCCGCGCCGTCAAATATCGAAACGAATCCTCTTCGCTGGGCCTGGCGAAGATGGCACTTCATCTTACTCCTCATCGGGCTGCTAATCCGCGTCGGTTATTGTCTGACCGTCAACAAGGAAGTCGCCTTCGGAGGATGGGACGGCAAAGAGTATTACGCTTATGCTCAAAGCCTGCTGGCTTTTCAGGGCGACAATTATCCGCATTTTTTCACCTCAATCCGCCCGCCGTTCTATCCAATCTTTTTGTCGCCGTTTGTCGCCATCAACGATTCCGTCATCTGGCACATTCAGTTGGCGCAATCATTCATCGGATGCTTTCAGGCGTTCGTGCTGGCACAGATTGCCGGTCGTTGGCGTGGACAGCGCGCGGGAGACTGGGCGTTCGTGCTGGCTCTGTTTCATCCGTTCTTAATCTATTACTGTGCTTTCATTCTGACAGAGACACTGTTTATAGCACTGCTCTGGTCCGGCATCGCATGTTTGCAGCGGCTCACTGAGCCGCAACTGAAAAATCCTGCACGATGGCTGACGCTGGGCGGAATCACCTTAGGGCTGGCCTGTCTCACGCGCCCGACTTTGCAGCCTTTCTTAGTGATAGCAGTCCTGTGGATTGGCTGGCGAATGTGGCGGAATGTGGGGTGGACAACGGCGCTCAAGCGCATGGCTTATTTTACGGGAGTGGTGAGTCTGCTGCTGCTGCCTTTTATGGTTCGCAATCTTCGGGTGCATGGAGACCTCAGTCTCGCGCCGGGCGGAGGGCAGGCGATGTATGCCATGAGCAATTCGCCTGATTATCTGCGGATGTACGAGGCCAAAACCAAAGAGGAATATTACGAAGTCTTCGGACGATTGGTCACTCATTACTCAACACAGGGCGGAACATCGCCGGAAGTCTATCTCGAAGAAGCGCGAGATTTTCGCCAAAACCGCAGCACCGAGTGGTGGCGTTTACAGTGGCACAAATTCAAACATTTCTGGACGCCCTGGTTGAATCCGCTGGTCTTTCCCAAGTCGCTTTTTTTATTGTCGCTATTGGCGACGACTCCGCTGTTTCTGTTGGCGGCTGTCGAATTATGGCGTCGCCGCAAAGTGCGCGACCACTTTCTGGTATTGCTGCTCGGCTTAGTCGTGGTCGGCTATATCGTCGGCGGATTTTTATTCCACGTGCAGGTGCGTTACCGCATCCCGTTTGTTGATATAACTTTTCTATTATTAACAGCCTCGCTGCTCGGACAGCTCTCGCACGGCAAACTGCGAGAATGGAAAAACATCTTTTCATTTCATCGTAGAGGTGTCGTCAAGGCTTATTGATTCGGCTCACGAACAGAGATAGAAGTTTATTAGTAAAGCTCAAGCCACATTGATGCGCGTTCTTTATCTACAGGCCGGGAATCTGTATGGCGGCGTTGAGTCAACATTGGTCACGCTGGCGCGTGAGCGTCACGTCTGCCCGGAGATGGAGCCGTCTTTTGCCGTCTGCTTTGAGGGGCGCTTGAAGCGGGAGTTGATGGAGACGGGTGTGCCGGTGTCCGTCTTGGGAGAGGTCAGGATCAGGCAGCCGTTGAGCATCCGGCGAGCGCGACGTGCCTTGAATCATCTCTTACAACGCGAGAGATTCGATGTCGTGCTGGTGACTTCCGCGTGGTCGCAGGCGATCTTCGGCCCCGTAGTCAAAGCTGCGAGGTTGCCGCTGGTTTACTGGTTTCACGAGCCGATGCGCGGGCGTCATTGGCTGGAGCGCTGGGCGCGCATGACCATGCCTGCGCTAGCGCTCTGCAATAGCCGGTTTACAGCGAGCACCATTCACAACATGTATCCGACCTTAAAACGGGAAGTTCTTTACAATCCTGTTTGCCATCTGGAAGCGCCGCCTCTCTCAAGGTCTGAACGCGCCGCGATACGCGCCGAGCTAAAGACGCCGGAAGATGCTGTGGTGATTATTCAACTCAGCCGGATGGTCGAGTTGAAAGGGCACGCGCAGCATCTTGCGGCGCTAAGTAAGCTAAACGACCTTCCCGGCTGGGTGTGCTGGATAGCCGGAGCAGGGCAACAACCTTGTGAGATGCGGTATTTAGAAGAACTCAAAGCGACAGCCGCTCAATTGGGATTGAATCATCGCGTCTTCTTTACGGGCGAACGCGCCTGTATGCAGAAATTGCTCGCCTCGGCAGACATCTATTGCCAGCCCAATACAAGCCCTGAATCATTCGGGAATGTCTTTGTCGAAGCTCTCTCCTTTGGCTTGCCGGTCATAACCACGAACATCGGAGGAGCACGGGAGACCGTCAATTCCTCTTGCGGTATCTTAGTGCCCCCCGATCAGCCGGATGCTCTCTCCGAGGCTCTGCGACAATTGATTCAAGACGAGACTATGCGCGCGCAGTTGGGAGCCGCCGGACCAACGAGAGCGAAAGAGTTGTGCGATGTCCCGCACCAGTTAAAACAGTTGGCGGGAATTCTGGCTGATGTCTGTCTGAAGCCGTCTGATTGTGCGGTGACGGTCGAGCCGCTCTTGAGAATTGATAATGGCTAAATGGCTTCGTGACTTGCTGCGTCCGGCAGACCGTTTGAAATATTTACTCTGGCGAGCTTCCAAAAGCAGGAAGCCTGTCGTCGTGAGGTTGCAAGATGGCCAGCGATTGATTCTTCGACCCCGACCGACGACCGACCTCGGAACGGCGTTTGAGATTTTCATCAGTCAGGCTTACCTGAGACCTGCAATCGTTCCAGAGCCAGAGCCAGAGTTGATCGTTGATCTCGGAGCGAACGTCGGATATTCCGTCCTTCACTTGGCACACAGCTATCCGACGGCAAGGCTCATCGCTTACGAGCCGCATCCGGTGCAACTCAATATGCTCAATCGCCACCTTGAGCTGAACCGGTTGCAGAGCCGCGTGGAGGTAATCGGCAGCGCCGTTTCCAATAACAATGCCGAGAGTTTTCTGACCGACGATGAGAATGAATCCGTCCTGACCGGGGAAGATAAGCCGGGTCGGCTGCCCGTGACGGTTCGTGATTTCTTCACAGAGATAGGCTCGCAGAGGATTGATCTGCTCAAGATGGATATTGAGGGCGGCGAGTATCCTATCTTAAGCGACGACAGATTTGAGAAACTCGACGTGCGGACGATTGTGATGGAATGGCATAACACGGCTGAAATCCCCGATGGCAGGCAGTGGTGTATTGAGCGATTGACCTCTTTGAATTTCAAGGTTTCAGACGGCGCGCTCAGATACGATAGAGCCGGAATGCTGTGGGCGTGGAAAGAGAATTAGCAGGGATGGACAGGATAGACAAGATGAAAAAGAAAGTAGCAGCGGTGATTTCCTATTCCTTCTCTTATCCTGCCTATCCTGTCCATCCCTGTTTGAATCCGCTTTGAGCATGGCAATCAACAGATTGAGTTTCATCACGGCGACTTTTCCGCCAGTGGTCTGCGGTGTGGGCGATCATACGGCTCAACTCGCTACCGCTCTGTCGCGCACGCACGAGGTCAAGGTGTTGACGGCTTACGGGGAGGCGAAGGATTTAGGATGCGTCAAGGTTGAGCAGGCGTTTCGTTATGATCGCCCGCGCAGCATCTTTTCGTTGATTGAGCCAATCATCAGGGACAAACCCGACTGGTTGATTGTGCAGTATGATCCCTTCAGCTATGGCGCACGCTACGGGTTCAATCCGTATCTGCCGCTGGCGATGAATCTACTCAAGCGGCGGTCTCCGCAAATCAAGCTCGGCATCGTCGTGCATGAATCGTTCATGCCGGTTCATGGCTGGAAGTCGGCTGCCTTGTCGCTGGAATTGAAAACACAATTGTGGAGTCTGGCGCGCGCCTCTGATGTCATCTTCACCGCCACCGAACCCTGGGTCGGGCGACTCGCCAAATGGTTTCCGCGAAAAACGATTAAACATCTGCCCGTCGGTTCCAATATGCCTTGCGTATCAGTCAGCCGCAATGAGGCGCGTGAGCGTTTAGGCATCTCGGAACAAACCACAGTGCTCGGACTCTTTGGTCGTTTGCAGAAAACGCGCAGCCTCGGACACATCTCGCAGGCGATTGAGAAGACGCGCGCCGCCGGGCTTGATGTGCTCATCCTGTACATGGGACATGATTCGGAAGCGGCTCGTCGTCATCTGGGAAACGTTCCGCTGAAAGCCGAGGGCTTATTGACGCCGGAAGAGATTTCCAAACGCTTCGCCGCGATGGATGTGTACCTGATGCCGATTGACGAAGGCATCTCCACGCGCCGGACTTCGCTGATGACCGGACTCCAACATGGAATCGCGACCGTCGCCACCAGCGGGCAGGCGACAGATGCTCTCCTCCTGCGCGAAGATGGCAAGGCATTTCTGCTCGCGGACGTTAGTGCGCCCCGTGTCTTCGGCGATCACGTGGTCGATTTGATTTCAAACTCGGCGCGACGAAAATCACTGTCCGATGGAGCTTCTCAACTTTTCTCGCGTGAATTCACGTGGGACAGGATTAGCCAGACGTTGTTAGAGACGCTTGCAACTTAGAATGTCTGCTTCAATGCAATCTACTTCAAGCCAGATAAACGCGCGGGCGCGCGTCCCCGTAGTTATCGCCAGAGAGCCGAAGCGTTGGGGCGCAAGTAGCTGGATACAGACCTTCGTGGTTTTTCAGTTTGCCTGTCAACTCGCGCTGTTGTCTGACTTCTTTAATCCTCTGCGGATTTATGTGCGCTCCGCAGCCTTTGGCTTTAGCCTGCTCCTGTTGATTCTGTTGCCTAAGGGAAGAAGCCGTCCGCATCCATCGGCGCACGCTGCCGGATGGATATTGCTGGTCCTCGGTCTCTCGCTCTTTCACCCGACAACCAGCACTCTGGCCGCCGGTATCGGGCAGATAGCATTGTATCTGGCTATCCTGGGTCCGCTCTTCTGGGTGCCGCAATTGAACCTGGATGCGGCTGCCCTGCGCCGGGTCTTACTAATCATTTTCATCTTTCATACGATGAGCGCAGGCGTCGGCGTCTTGCAAACTTATTATCCCGGACGCTTCCAGCCGTCTCTCTCGTCGTCTATCGCGGATCAGGATAAAGGATACGTCGATAGTCTGAAGGTCACGTTAGCCAACGGGCAGCGGGTCTTTCGCCCGATGGGGCTGACCGATGTTCCGGGGGGATCGGCAACGGCAGGCTTCTACGCTGTGTTGCTGGGGCTTGGGTTTTATCTCACGAGCCGGAAGCGCGGAGCGCGTTTCGCTTGTCTCGTCAGCATCATGGTGGGCTTCGTCTGTATCTATCTTTCACAGATACGCTCGATGATGGTTCTAACCGGAGTCTGCCTGCTCGCTTTCTGTAGCCTCTTTGCGTGGCAAAAGCGCCGGGACAGTTTGATCTCGCTGGTGAGTGTCTTGGCCGTGTCTATTGCTTTAAGCTTCACCTTCGCCGTTGCCATCGGCGGCAACAGCGTCACCACGCGTATGTCCACGCTCGTCGAAGAGCGGCCTGATGTAGTTTATTATAGGAATCGTGGCGTATTTTTAGATTACACGGTCAAGGAATTGTTGCCGAGATATCCTTTCGGCGCTGGCCTCGGGCGCTGGGGCATCATGAACGGTAACTTTGGCGACACCACCGACCCGAATCGCGCAGGCATCTATGTCGAAATACAATGGACGGGGTGGCTGCTTGATGGCGGCGTACCGTTGATTCTGGCTTATGTCGCCGCGCTCATTATCGCGCTGCGAAAAGCCTTGCAGATCACCGTGACTCGCGGCATCGGCGAGCTATCAATCTGGGGAGCCATCGTGCTGGCCTACAGTCTGGGCGCAGTCGCAGGCACTTTCAACTATCCGGTCTTCATCGGGCAATCCGGGATGGAGTTCTGGCTGCTCAACGCTGCTCTCTTCGCTGCGGCGCGAAAATATCTTCTGCAAAAGAATTCTTACTAAAGCCTAAGAGATGTGATGAATCCCTGTCTGCTCGTAAACGGAAACTTCGTCCCGACGAACGGGATGGATATGCCCAATCTGGCGCTCGCGCGCCATCTGGCCGGAGAGGGAGCGGAGGTTCATCTGGTCACGCACAGGGCAGCAGAAGAACTGACGAGCAAGCCCAACGTGATTGTTCACCATGTGCCAAAACCTGCGAACTCGTATCTGCTGGCTGCGCCGTTTCTTGATCGCATGGGGCGCAAGTGGGCCGCCCAAATCACTGCCCGTCGGGGCGATGTCGTGGCGAATGGTGGCAACTGTCTCTGGGGAGACATCAACTGGGTTCACTATGTTCACGCCGCTTATCGTGCGCCGCGTGCCGGGAATGCTTTGAGGATTGCCAAGAACGAGTGCGCGCACCGGACGTTTCTAGCGATGGAGCGCGCGGCGGTCAAACGGGCGCGCATCGTGATTGCTAACTCCGAGCGCACTCGTCGAGATGTTGTCGAACGCCTCGGAGTCGCCGAAGAAAGCGTGCGGGTAGTTTATTACGGCATTGACCGTGAGCGATTTCGCCCCGTCACGAGCGAAGAACGCGCCCGCGCTCGCGTCAAGCTCGGATGGTCCGATGAAAAGCCTGTCGTCGCTTTCATCGGCGCGCTGGGAGACCGCCGCAAGGGATTGGATAAGGTGTTGGCTGCATGGGAGAGTTTGTGCGCCGATTCGTGCTGGGATGCAGACCTCGCGGTGATCGGGACGGGCGCGGAACTTCCTGTCTATCAAGCACGCTCGCGCGCGGCGAAGCTGGAATCGCGCATACACTTTCTGGGGTTTCGTGATGATGTGCCGACTATCCTTGCGGCGTGTGATGCCTTGATTGCGCCAACGCGTTACGAGGCTTACGGGCAAGGCGTTCATGAAGCGCTGTGCTGCGGTGTCCCGGCGCTCGTGTCGGCGTCGGCAGGCGTGGCCGAGCGTTATCCGTCCTCGTTGCAAGACCTGCTCATTCCAGACCCGGAAGATGTGGACGACCTCAGAGAGCGCCTGCGTGCGTGGCGCAATCGGATTGATGAGTATAAAGCGATGACTCTTCCTCTTTCCCGGCAACTACGAGCGCACACATGGGAACACATGGCCGCGCAGATTGTCAGTGTCGCTCAGATAACAGCCTGAATATTTAGAGTCACTAACAAACAGAGAAGAAATAGACAGGATTAACAGGAGGAAGAGAAGAAGTATCAAGCTTCCCTGACATGTCTTGTCTTCCTAATCTTGATAATCCTGTTAATCCTGTCTATTTCTCCCCTTCAATTCATACGTCTTCGATGAGTCGTACTAAACGCTTTCTGGGTGGCATCGGTTTCGGCTACGCCAATCAACTGCTGGTGATGGTGGCCGGATTATGGCTGACGCCTTTTCTGTTGCACCGCATCGGTCAGCACGATTACGGCCTCTGGCTGGTCGGCGCGCAAATCCTCACCTATCTCACGCTGATGGATTTCGGCGTCGTCGCGCTTCTGCCACGAGCCACAGCCTATGCGACGGGACGCGCGGGCAACTTCGAGTTGGCGACAGACCTGCCAGACATCATCGGGCAAACAACCCGTCTGGTCTTCTGGCAGATGCCGCTCGTCGCTTTAGCGGCGCTCGTCCTCTGGCTCACGATGCCGTCTGAGTGGGCCACACTTCGGATGCCGCTGGGCCTTGTCATGCTCGCGTTCGTCGTCACGTTTCCGCTACGCATCTTTGCCGCAATCTTGCAAGGGCTTCAAGACCTGGCCTTTCTGGGAAAGGTCGTCATCTTCACATGGTTTGTCAGCACCGCGACGACTATCTGCCTGATCCTGGCCGGATTCGGCCTCTACTCTCTGGCCGTTGGCTGGATACTCAATCAAACAATCTCGTCATTGATCTGCTATCAACGCCTTCGCCGCCGTTTCCCGGATGTGCTTCCGCGCAGGCTCTCCGCACTGACGCGGACGAACGCGAAAGCGCAGTTGACTAAGGGAACGTGGGCGAGTGTTGCTCAAATCGCGCAGGTCCTCCTGAACGGCACGGACGTTCTGATTATCGGCAAACTTTTGGGGCCGCTGGCCGTCGTGCCTTTCGTTTGCACGGGCAAGTTGACGGGCGTTTTAGCCAACCAGCCGCAGATGTTGATGCAGGCTGCCGCGCCCGCCCTGAGCGAGATGAGGATGGGCGAATCGCGCGCGCGCCTGTTCAATGTCTGCACGGCGCTCAGCCAGGCGATGCTGATGATTAGCGGGGCTGTGGTGTGCGTGGTGCTGACCATCAATCAGAGCTTCGTCAGTTGGTGGGTGGGCGCGGAACAGTTCGGCGGGTTTCTGCTGAGCGGTCTCATCCTTCTGGAAATGCTGTTGCGTCACTGGAACACGACCGCCGCTTACACCATCTTCTGTTTCGGTTATGAACGAAGACTGGCAATCACGACGCTCATTGATGGAGTGCTGTCAGTCTGCGCGGCGATTGTTTTCGTCTGGCTGCTCGGCCCAATAGGAGCGCCTCTGGGCACTATCCTCGGCGTCTCTCTGGTGAGCTTACCCGGAAACCTGTCCGTCATGGCGCGTGAAAGCGGAGTGACGATTGGCATTTTGATGAAGCCGCTCTGGCCCTGGTTCTGGCGTTTCGTGCTGCTGGTCACACTCGCGTGGAGCGTGACGAGAGTCTTCATCCCGCAGGGTTTGATTATTACCTTTGCGACCGCCGCTTTGTCTGCTCTGGTTTATGCGGTCGTGATGTTGCCGGTGGCCCTGCGCGCGCCGCTCGGCGAGTATCTACAGCCTTACGTCACCTCCCTCCGGGGAAAACTTTTCGGGACCGTCCGTTCAATCGATCCTGCATGATGAGCTTCAATCGCTGGCGGCAGATTTGGAAACGGCGCATCTGGATTTCTGTCCTGCGCCGCCTGCATCCGATAGTCGAAGTGCGGACGGGCGGCAGAAAGATGGTCGTTGACTTAAACGATTATGTGCTTGGTCGAATCCTTTATCTGGACGGACAGTACGAGGCAGACGTTCATGGGTTGATGCACTGCATGGATTTGCAGGACTCGGTTTGTCTGGACATTGGAGCCAACATCGGATTGCATACTATCGTGATGAGCCATTATGTCGGCCATTCAGGCAAGGTTTTCGCTTTCGAGCCGGAAGCTCATAACTTTCAACTGCTCCGACAGAACTTGAGAATGAATGAAGCCGACAATGTGATTGCGCTCAAAAGCGCGGTCGGAAGCTGCGAAAGCACGTGCCGTTTATCGCTTAACTCTTCTAACTTCGGAGACCATCGCGTTTCAACTGACGCGTCGGCTAACGGAAACTTTCAGGAAGTTCCTCTCATCACGATAGACGGCCAACTGCGAGAATTGCCCGACGGCGCGGTGAAGTTTATCAAGATAGATGTGCAGGGATTTGAGTACGAGGTGATGCAGGGGATGACGGCGACGCTCAAGCGAAACCCGGACGCCATTATCTTCATCGAGATTTTCCCATTAGCTTTACGAGGGGCAGGCACGTCGGCCACCGAGTTGATGCAATTCTTCCGCGATCAAAAGATGGTCGGATGGGAGATACATGAGGATCGAATCATTCCTGTTTCCGAGCCTTGGGTCTATGAACTGATTCGGGAGAAAGAGGTCAATATCATCTTCTCTCGAAATGGTGAGAACTTACGAAATTTATTGAACACGTATTACGGGTATCAAATATCTCCGACGCACGCTTGAAAGTAATGGGAAGAATTAAAGCCCAATCAAAGGTCGCGCTTGTGTACGGCGTTCCCGCCGGAGGAGGCGGCCTCGGTCTTCAGGCGGCGAGCGCAATCACTGCTTTAGCTGCCAGCGACTCAATCGTTCACACCTTCGGACCGGGGCGCTTGGCGGTTTGGCCTTTGCCGGGCGGTGAGCCTGAGGTTATCTGGCACGAGTCGCCGCCGGTTCTGCCCGTGTGGATGTTGCGCTATTCATGGTGGCGCTGGTATCAGGGGCATTATCAACTTCTGTGGGATCGTCGTTTGGGAAACTGGGCGCGGCGAGAGATTGAACGATTGCAGCCGGAACGTTGTTATGTTTTCACGCAAGTGGGCCTGGAAGTCTTAGAGTGGGCGCGAAGCCGAAATGTCCCGACAGTGCTGGATAATCCGAACGGCCATATTCGACACTACAGGGAAGTCTTTGTCAGGGAAGCCGGGCGCTGGTTCCAAGCGAAGCATACGGGGCATCCGACCGAAGCGATGGTCGAGCGTGTCGAGGAAGAGTACGAATTGGCTGAACGCATCCGCGTCTCGTCTGAGTGGGCAAGGGATTCGATGGTTTCGTATGGCGTGCCCGCCGCTAAGATTCAGGTCGTAGCCCAGCCTCTGGACTTGCTGCGCTTTCAACCAAACGGAGAGCGGAGAGAGGCAGACGGCCCCTTGCGCGTCTGCTACACGGGCAATCTGAATCTGGCCAAAGGATTTCCTTACCTGATGCGTGCCGTGAAGATGCTGGGCGACGATCAGGTGAGTTTAGAGATTGTCGGGGCGACGGGGAATCGCCCGACCAGGAATCTGTTTGAGAAAGAGCGGCGAGGAATGAAGCTCAATTCGGCTCCGGGCGATCCCGTTCCCGCTTACCGCCGCGCCGAAGTATTTGTGCTTCCGAGTTTGCATGACGGATTCGGTTTCGTCGTCGCCGAAGCGATGGCCTGCGGGCTTCCTGTGATCGTGACGGAAGATTGCGGGGCAGCCGGTTGGGTAAGACATGGTGAGACGGGCTGGATTATTCCGTCAGGCCGGGTGGATGCGTTGGCTGACGCCCTTAACGATGCTTTGCGTCGCCGCGCCGAGCTAAAAGAGATGGGGCGATTGGCGCGAGCCGAAGTAGAAGAGCGAGCCGATCCCGCATGTCTCAATCATCTTCGTGAGTGGGTCTATCAAAACAATCAATGAGTTTACTTCAATCTACAGGCCGCACGACTGCCGGAATGCTGGGGCGTGAATCGTGGTTGATTCGACGCCTGCGCCCCATCTATGAATCGTTTCTTGATTGGTCGAGCTTTGGCAAGGGTATTTCATGGCCGATCAACAACGTCACGTACCGGATTGATCCTCGCCACCGCCACCGGCTGGGACAGGAATACGATGCGCCGGTGGCCGCATACCTCAAAGAGCGCGTTCAGCCGGGCGCAATCTGTCTTGATGTGGGAGCAAACGTCGGCGTGTATGTGCTGCAATTCGCGCACTGGGCTGGCCCGATGGGGCGCGTGGTGGCTTTCGAGCCGAACCCTGTGGCGCGCGCCGTCTTGCAAAAGCATGTAGAGATGAACGACCTGACTTCGCGTGTGAAAATCGTTCCGGCTGCCATCGGAGCAAGCTGTGGCGAAGCCGAACTCTATGCGGCGGACGCCGATGGCATGAGCCGTCTGGGCGAGCCGAACGAGATAATCGCCGAACGCACGAGCAAGCTTACCGTTTCCTTAACCACGCTCGACGCTTACTGCGAAGCCGAAGACCTGAAGCCCGACTGGTTGTTTATCGACATCGAAGGATTCGAGCTTGCTGCTTTGAGCGGCGCGCGTCGTTTGATTAAGAATCGCGGCGAGAAGTTAGGCATCGTCGTCGAGATGCATCCCGGCTTCTGGACTTCTACGGGAATGAGCGTTGACGATGCGAAATCCCTGCTCGATGAGCTTCACTTAAGCGCTCATCCGCTCACAGGCCAAGCAGACCCTTTGAATGATTACGGTCTGGTAGCTTTGACGCATCAAGCTCCATGAGCCGCGTTTGGATGACGATTAGAGATAGTCGTGAAGAGCGAGTGGTTATCTGGCATATTCTGACAGGCGAATATCCGCCGCAGACGGGCGGCGTCGGCGATTACACGCGACTCGTCGCGGAGGAGTTGGCGCAGGCGGGCGATGAGGTTCATGTGTGGGCGTCCTCCTGTCTTGAGCCGACGCCGACGAACAAAGGCGTTCATGTGCATCGGCTGCCGGATGATTTCGGGTTGCGCTCGCTCGCGGCTTTGAATGCTCAGCTAAAAAAATTCCCCGCTCCGCATCGCTTCCTTGTGCAGTATGTGCCACAGGCTTTTGGATGGAAGGGGATGAATCTTCCGTTCTGTCTCTGGCTCAGGTCAAGACGCAAGGATTCGGTGTGGGTGATGTTCCACGAAGTCTATTTCCCTCTGCGCTGGAAGCAGTCTCTCTTTCATAACATTCTGGGCGCGGTCACGCGGCTGATGGCTTCATTAGTTTCGTCTGCGGCGAAACGAAAGTTTGTCTCGATTCCCGCGTGGATACCTTTACTGGAATCCGGCGGCTCGAAAGAATCATCTGTTAGCTGGTTGCCGGTTCCGAGCAGCATTCCTGTCATTGATGGCCCTGCGGGCATAGATGCTGTGCGCGCGCTTTACGCGCCTGAAGGTGACGGATACCTCGTCGGGCATTTCGGGACTTATGGCAGGGACATCGCAGAGATGTTGAAAGCGGTGCTGCCTCCGCTCTTATCGAAGCGGACGGATTGCGCGGTCTTGCTTTTGGGACGTGGGGGCGAAGTCGTGCGTGATGATTTGACGGGGCAGCATCCCGATTTGAAGATGAGAGTTCACGCCACAGGCGCTCTTCCGGCGGAGGATATTTCCCTGACCTTGAGCGCCTGCGACCTGTTGATTCAACCTTTCGTTGACGGTGTCAGTGGTCGGCGCACAAGCCTGATGGCCGGACTCGCGCACGGTTTGCCTATCGTCACGACGACGGGATTTCTGACGGAACCCGTGTGGGCTGAAAGCCGCGCCGTCGCGCTCTCGTCGGTAGGAGATTTGGAAGGAATGGTGGCGGCTGCGGATAGCTTGCTAAATGATGCGCCGGAAAGAGCGCGGCTGGCGGCGGCGGCCAGCGTGCTCTATCAGGAACGCTTCGACATTAGGCACACCATTGCGACGCTCCGCGAATCTACGCCATGTGTGGCTTCCTCACAAGTATTGCTGGCGGAGTAAAGGGTGCGGATTGCTGTCATTAACTGGACGCGGCGGCGGGCGGGAGGAATCGAGAGTTATCTGGATGCGCTTATTCCCGCGCTGCACGAGCGCGGTCATCAAATGGCTTTCTGCTACGAGATGGACGCGCCGATGACCCGCGAACAGATTGCGCTTCCTGAAGGAATCCGGTCATGGTGTTTGACGGACACGGGCATCGAGGAGACGCTCGATGCGCTGCGCGATTGGCAGCCCGACCTGATCTTCACACACCGTCTGTTCAGTGCCGAACTTGAAACCGGAGCACTCGAAATTGCGCCCGCCGTTTTTTTCTCGCACGACTACAGTGGGATGTGCATCAGCGGAGAGAAGACTTTCAAGTCTCCGACGGTGAAGCCCTGCGCGCGCAAGTTCGGCTGGCCGTGCCTGTTGCATTACTACCCGCATCGCTGCGGCGGTCTGAATCCGCTGACCATGTTGAGCGACTACAAACAGCAAGCCAAACGACAGGAACTTTTGCGCCAGTACAAATCTATAGTTACAAACTCCCTGCACATGCAGACGGAATTGAACCGGCATGGCTTGAACTCCACTTGCGTTTACCTGCCCGTCACCAACAGTTTTCCAACGGCGCAAGCGCGAGCTTCAACTGGCGCGCGATTGCTGTTTCTTGGAAGAATGGATTTTCATAAAGGCGGAGAGATTTTCATAGAGTCGCTCAGGGAAGTTTGCGTGTCGTTGAAGAAGCCCGTGCATGTGACCTTCGCGGGCGATGGGCCTGAGCGCGAGCGTTGGCAGCGACGGGCGGCGCAAGTACAGGTCGGCATCGAAAACCTGAAGATAGAGTTCGTGGGCTGGCAGGATGATGCGGAGCGCGATGCTCTGCTCAACAATTGCGATCTGCTGGTCGTGCCGAGTTTGTGGCCGGAGCCGTTCGGTCTGATCGGGCCGGAGGCAGGCTTGCGCGGAGTGCCCGTCGCGGCATTTGCGACAGGCGGCATCCGGGAATGGCTGGAAGATGGCGTCAACGGTTATCTGGCCGATGGAAACAAACCCACCGCGACCGGATTAGCGAAGGCTATCGTCAACTGCCTTCATGATCCGCTCACCCACGAGCGCTTAAAGCACGGAGCTATTGAAAGGGCCTTGCGCTTTAACATGGAGAATCATCTGACGGCTTTGCTGAAAGTTTTTAAGGAAGCGGTTTCCTCATCTTCGTGAGCGATGACACCGCCGAATTGTTTTTAGAGTAGAGCATGAAGAGACTGGCCTACATCGTCAACGGCGATTTCGAGAGCGCGATGGGTTATCGCGCCAGAGCGTTGGCGGCTTGCCTGAAAACACGCTACGACATCCGGATAGCTTATCGCGAAGGTAATAAGCTCGTCGCGCTGCTCAGGTTCTTAAAGTTCCTGTACGGCGTGCGCCCGCAGTTGAGCTACGTCTTCGATATGTCTTACTCAGGAGTCCTTGCGGCATGGCTGTACAGGCAACTCTTTCGGAGTCGGCTGATTATTGATACGGGCGATGCCATTTACGAACTCGCGCGCTCGGTCGGAAACAGGGGCAAAGTGGGATTGTGGCTGACACGCTGGCTTGAAGGATTTTCTCTCAAAGCGGCGGACGGAATTGTCGTCAGGGGAACTTTCCATCAACAGTTTCTAGTGGAACGCGGGTACAGTGTGGAAGTGGTTCAGGACGGAGTTGACGTGCAGGCGTTCGCTCCACGCAAGGTTGATGATTTAAGAAAAGAACTTGGTCTCGATGGCGTGTTGACTGTTGGCTTAATCGGCTCGTCTGTGTGGAGCGAGAGATTACAGATGTGCTACGGCTGGGAATTAGTTGAGACGCTTCATCTGTTAAAGGATGCGCCGGTCAAAGGCGTCATCATCGGGGACGGCTCAGGCATCACGCATCTCAAAGCGCGTTGTCGTGAGTACGCAATAGAAGACAAGATACTTTTTCCAGGTTACGTTCCTTTCGCGCAGTTGCCGGAATACTTGATGCTGATGGATGTTTGCCTGTCAACGCAAACGAATGATCTGGTCGGGCAGGTCAGGACGACGGGCAAGCTGCCTCTCTATCTGGCCGCAGGCCGCTATGTCCTCGCCAGCCGTGTGGGCGAGGCTGCGCTCGTCCTGGATGAAGAGATGCTGGTCGCTTATGAAGGCGTGAAGGATGAACTGTACCCGCCGAAGCTGGCCGACAGAATCAAGTTGATTCTGAAAGAACCCGCGAGGCTTCAACGCGGCGCAATGAATGTCGCGCTGGCGCAAAAACATTTTGATTACTCACTGCTGGCCGGGCGGCTGGAAGAATTCATCGAAGCCACTCTGAAAGAACGTGGACTTCGGGTTGCTGAATACGGATTGAAAAGCGATTGAGCGCTGTTCTTAAATCCGCAAGCCGAAATCCGCATTCCGCAATCGAAGGCGTTGTTTTGGAAAAATTGCCTCGCGTCGCCATCGTTTCTGATTTTCTGGAAGAGAAGTGGCCGAGCATGGACCTGGTGGCGGAGATGCTTTACGCGCATCTTAACAGGGATTATGCCGAGTCCTTTTCGACGACGCGCCTTTGTCCTCCGATGCGCCGCCGTTTCACCCGGCTGGGTTCAAAGTCTCGTCACTTATTTAATGCCGACCGGGTCCTGAATCGTTTCTGGGATTATCGCCGTTGGTTACAGCAGAGGAAGAATGAGTTTGATCTTTTCCATATTGTTGACCACAGCTACGCGCATCTCGTCAATCAACTTCCGCACGGGCGGACGGTTGTCACCTGCCATGACCTTGATGCTTTTCGCTGCCTGATTGATCCGCTCAATCATCCCAGACCGAAATTTTACAGGATGATGAGCGGGCGCATTCTCGACGGCTTTCGTCACGCCGCGCGTGTGACCTGCGATAGCGTTGCGACGCGCGATGAATTGTTAGCTCACCAGTTGCTCCCGCCGGAGCGCGTCTGTGTCGTCCACAATGGGGTCTCGCCCGAATACTCTCCACAACCGGACATGGGGCCGGACGCCGAAGCCCTGCGCTTGCTCGGGCCATTACCCGAAGACGCGGGGACGATTCTGCACGTCGGCAGCACAATCCAGCGCAAGCGCATAGACATCCTGTTACGCGTCGTTGCCGGGCTTCGCGGCGAGTTTCCCGGGCTTAGACTCGTTCGCGTCGGCGGCGCATTCACGGTAGAGCAACGGAAATTGGTGGATGCTCTCGGAGTTGGCGGGCTTATTACGGAAATGCCGTTTTTGGACAAAAAGGTTCTGGCCGCCGTTTACCGGCAGGCTACTTTGGTCTTGCAGCCTTCCGAAGCGGAAGGGTTTGGACTGCCGGTCGTAGAGGCTCTGGCCTGTGGCACGCCGGTCGTGGCGAGTGATCTGCCCGTGCTGCGTGAAGTCGGAGGTTCAGCGGCCAGTTATTGTCCTGTGGCTGACGTGGCGGCGTGGAACGAATCCGTCTCGGCATTGTTGCGTGAACGATTGGGACATCCTGAGCGTTGGAGCAAGCGCCGGGACAGAGGTGTTGCGCAGGCTGCCAAATTCAGTTGGGCAGAGTATGCAGGCAACATGGTCGAGTTATACCGGGAGTTGCTGTCGGCAGCTTAGAAGCTGTTTTAGCTTGTCGTTCCGAGACGGAATGAAATGATTAACGAGCGCAGGTTGAGAGTTCTGCACGTTGGCAAATATTACCCGCCGCATCCGGGCGGGATGGAGAGCCATCTCGAAGCCTTGTGTCAGGAGTTGAAGCTGTTCGTTGACGTGGAAGTTCTGGTGGCGAGCGATAAGAGTAAAACTAAAGAGGAAGTGATTGACGGAATTAAGGTGACGCGGCTGGCGACCCCTTTGAACTTTCAGGCTGCGCCGGTGTGCCCGCAGATGGTGCGAAAGATTCGAGAGGCGCAGGCCGATGTGGTGCATCTTCACTGGCCCAACCCGACGGCGGTGCTGGCTTATCTCGCCAGCCGTCATCGTGGGCGTCTGGTCTTTACTTATCACAGCGACATCGTGCGCCAGAAAATGTTGAGTCGCGCTTTCTGGCCTTTTCTTCGTCATGCCTTGAAGCGAGCCGGTGCAGTGATCGTAGCCAGCCCGAATTACAGGGACAGCTCAAAAGTTTTAGCCGGATTTCGGGAGCGGTGTCGCGTGATTCCTTTCGGGATTTCGCCGGACTACTTTCAGCAGGTTGATGGTGCGGAGGTCGCAGAGATTCGCCGTCAGTATGGGCCACGCCTCGTTCTGGGCGTGGGGCGTTTCGTCTATTACAAAGGCTTCGAGTATCTCATTCGCGCCATGAAAGGTGTTGACGCACACCTCTTGCTGATTGGCAATGGCCCTTTGCGCGAGAAACTTGCGCGTGAAGCCGTCACGGCTGGAGTAAGTGACCAAGTTGCTTTCCTGACCGACGTGAAGGATGTGCGCCCCTTCTATCAAGCGGCAGATGTTTTCGTGCTGCCCTCGATAGCTCGCAGCGAGGCTTTTGGCATCGTGCAGTTGGAGGCGATGGCTTGCGGGAAGCCAGTGGTGAACACGGCGCTTGATTCCGGCGTCCCGTTTGTTTCGCCGCACGGGGTTTCAGGCTTAACGGTGCAGCCCGCGAACCCCGCAGCTTTGAGTGAAGCCGTCAACACTCTGCTGGATAACGCAGCGCTCGCAGCCGAGTACGGGCAAGCTGGCAGGCGGCGCATCGAGCAGAAGTTTAGCCTCGATGTGATGGCGCGAGAGACTATGCGTGTGTACGACGAAGTTATGAATCAGGGCGTTGGGTTGGAAAAATCCAGAGCCGTCGCGCCGGGCATGAGTCTTGTCGATTAAGGGTGAAGTTAGTTGTGCTAATCCGGCGAATCGTGTATCTTGAGCGCCTGTTTTGATTAACCACGAAGGCGATAATAAGCCGCCGATTTCTTCCACTGAATGAGTCCGCCGAATTATTTCGATAGTGATTTATTCTAGGTTGACCAATACGCCTGACAACTTCTCAAGGTTGGGTTGCCCTGAGGCAAAACCCTTTTGTCACGCCCAGCGAAAGGAAAGTTCCTCAAATGAGTAAAGCACGAAATCCGCGCCCCCGGTCCAGCTATTTTCAGACGACAGTTCGGAAAATCTTATCGACAACGACGCGCAGCCGTTTGGCTGCGTTTTTGATTTTAGTGGCGCTGGCCGCAACGGCTGTCTATACGGCGACCAGCCGCGCGCAGCGTCAAGCGCCCAAAGCGGCTGCGGGCCACACACTCTCCGCCGGTTATCCGGGTCACGTCTCCCGCATGGTCAACAGTCGGGTTGCGACCGACGGCGGGATGACGCCGACGCAGAACTTCGTGCTTTCGTCAATCGCAGGCCCTACGTGTCTGACAGATACCACGCAGGCTGACTTCGAGGGAGGAACCTTAACCAACGTTGACGTAACGACCAGCCCCGGCGATGTCACGCTGTCAGGCAATACCGCAACCCTCGATCAGCAGAATACGAATGTCACCGCGAGCGGCGCTACCTTCAGCACCACGACATGGGTCGGCCAGACCTTCACCCCCTCCGTCACCGGGCAGTTGACGAGAGTCGATGTTGATCTGCTCTGTAGCGGTTGCACGGACACGACGCCCGATGTCACGGTTTCGATCAGGGCCTCGACCGGCAACGCGCCTTCGGGGGATGATCTGGCGACCGCGACGATTCCCGGTTTCTCAAGCAGTACGCCGACCTTTTACACAGCGAACTTCGCTACTCCCGCGACGCTGACGGCAGGCACGATCTACTCGATAGTCGTGCGTGCGGAGTCTGACCCTTCGCTTGGAACTTACGGGTATGTGTTCAGCGGCGGCAACGCGTATCTGAGTGGTCGCCGTACCACTTCGATTAACAGCGGCTCGACGTGGACAGGGCAGACCAATGACATAGGTTTTAAGACATTCATGCTCGCGGGCTATGCGCCGAGCGGCAACGTGGTCTCCTCCGTGAAGGATGCCAATCCGGGCAGCGCTACGGCCAAGTGGACGACGATTTCGTGGAATGCCACGACACCGGCTGGCACAAACGTCACCTTTCAGGCGGCGGCGAGCAACAGCCCGGCAGGCCCGTTCAATTTCGTCGGTCCAGATGGCACGGCTGCGACATTCTTTACCAGCGGCGCATCGCTCGCTCAGTTCAACGGCAATCGTTATCTGAAGTACAAAGCTGTGCTTAGTACGACGAGCAGCGCCGTGACGCCGACCTTGCATGATGTCACGGTCTGCTACGAGAACAGTCTTCCGCCCGTCCTGGCCGTCAGCCCCTCAAATGGGATATACGGCGACACGATTGATCTCTCGGCCACGCTGACAGAACAGGGCGGCACCCCAATCGTCGGCAGAATCATCGCCTTTACCATTAACGGCGAGGCCGATCCGAACAACGAAGCCATCACGGACGAAAATGGTGTCGCGACGGTCGAAGACGCCAGCATCGTCGGCATCAATGCCGGGACATACCCGAACGGCATCGGCGCGATCTTCGCGGGCGATGCTACTTATGCGAGCGCCAGCGGAACGAACACGCTGACCATCGCCAGGGCCAGCACGGCGACGAGCATCACCAGTAACAACAACCCGTCGGCGGGTAATGAGCCTGTCACCTTCACGGCGACTGTCACCTCCGGGGAAGGCATCCCGACCGGGACCGTAACCTTCAAGGATGGCGCTACTCCGCTGGGCAACGGCAACATTGTTTCGGGACAGGCTACGTTGACCACCTCGCTTTCTCAGGGTAGTCATTCGATCACTGCCGAGTACAACGGCAACACTAATCTGGACGTTAGCACCTCGCCCGCGCTGACGCAGGAAGTGACTGAGGCGTTGTCCGCGTGTGTGAATGTGGCTGCTGCTTCTTACGGGGCGACCGCTGTGGCCTCGTCCGCGTTCGGTCCCGGCTACGCGGCGAGCGGTGCGATTGACGGCAATCACACGGGGGCAGGCTGGGGCACTGGTGTTGGTTGGAACGACGGAACATCAAACGCATTCCCGGACACGCTGACAATCACTCTCGGCTCTTCTCAGCAGGTCAACGAGATTTACGTTTATAGCTTGCAAGACAATCATCTGAATCCGTCTGAGCCGGTTGAAAGCATGACCTTCACGCTGTACGGTCTGACGGATTTTCAGGTGCAGGTGCCTAACGGCGTCGGCGGTTGGGTGGACGTTCCCGGAGGCCTTATCACCGGCAACAACAAGGTCAGGAGGAGAGTCATCTTCGCCGCGCCTGTCACGACCGACCAGATCAGGATTGTGGTTAATAACTCGGCGGATAGCATCTGGAGTCGCGTGGTGGAGGTTGAGGCATACAGTTGCAGCGCGCCGACTCCGACTCCGACTCCGACTCCGACGGTTTGCACGACGAACGTCGCGGCAGGCTCTTACGGCGCGACCGCCACAGCTTCCAGCGAAGCTGGCCCCGGCTACGCGGCGAGCGGCGCGATTGATGGCAATCGTGCAGCCACCAACTGGGGCACGGGCACGGGCTGGAACGATGGGACAGCCGGTGTCTATCCAGACAATCTGGTCGTCAACCTCGGCGTCACTCAATCCCTGAGCGAGGTCGATGTTTATAGCTTGCAGGATAATTACACGAGTCCGGTGGAGCCGACCGACACCATGACGTTTACGGCATATGGTCTGACAGACTTTCAGGTACAAGTGCCTGACGGCGTTGGCGGCTGGGTGGATGTCCCCGGTGGTCACGTTACCAGTAACAATCTGGTCAAGAGACGCGTGGTTTTCGCCACGCCGGTCGTGACCGACCAGATCAGGGTGCTGGTCAATAGCTCGGCAGATGCCGTCTACAGTCGTATCACTGAAGTCGAAGCGTTTAGTTGTAGTGCAGTGCCGGGGCCGACACCGACGCCGACACCGACGCCATGCACGACCAACGTCGCAGCCTCTTCATTCGGAGCAACTGCTTCAGCCTCGTCAACCGTCAGTCCCAACTATCCTGCCTCGGGTGCGATTGATGGCAATCACACCGGAGCAGGTTGGGGTACTGGTGTTGGTTGGAACGATGCGACCGCAGGTGTCTATCCAGATAGTTTGACGATCAACCTCAATGCGACGCGGTCCATCAGCGAGGTCGATGTTTATAGCTTGCAGGATAATTACACGAGTCCGGTGGAGCCGACGGATACGATGACATTTGCGGCTTACGGGTTAACGAGTTTTCAGGTGCAGATACCTGATGGCCTCGGCGGCTGGGTGAACGTTCCCGGCGGCACTATTGTCGGGAATAATCTGGTCAAGCGGAAGATAGTCTTCGGCTCACCTGTGACGACCGATCAGATTAGAATTTTGGTCAACAACACGGCTGATGGGGTGTACAGTCGGATCGTCGAAGTTGAGGCGTTCAGTTGCATTGGAGGCAATGAGTAGCCTTAGAAAAAGCACGAAGTTAGGTTGTGCAAATCCGGCAAATCGTGTATCTTGTGCCCCTGTTTTGATTAAACCGCGACGGCGGTAATAAATAATTTCCTGCCTCTGGACGAGTTCAACTACGAGCGACGATAGTACTCGAGCTGATTTGCAATCTAATCTGTTGTACTTAAACTCCATCATGCCGGAGTAGCTCTTCCGAGGCATGATTTGACGCAACTGACCCGGTATCGGAAGACGCATTTCGACTGAAGAATAGTGGAATTACCCCGCCGATTTCTTCCACTCAAATGAGTCCGCCGAATTGTTTCGATTGTGATTTGTCCCCGGTTGATCCGAGACAAAGCCCTTTTGTGACGCCCCTTCGAAAGGAAAGTTTCCCCAATGAGTAAAGCACGAAATCCGCGCCCACAGTCTAACTATTTTCAAACGACAGTTCGGAAAATCTTATCGACAACGACGCGCAGCCGTTTGGCTGCGTTTTTGATTTTAGTGGCGCTGGCCGCAACGGCTGTCTATACGGTGACCAGCCGGGCGCAGCGTCAAGCGCCCAAAGCGGCTGCGGGTCGTGTTCAGGAAGGAAAGTCGGAGCGTGAGCGTGAACGTGAGCGCGAGAAACGTGCGGCTCAAGATAAAAGGTCAAAAAGTGGCAGAGTATTAACTGAGAGCCAACTCTTTGTCGGAATAGATGACGGGTCAGAAGCGGCAGAAGAAGCAGAAGAGGCAAGGGAAGAAGCGCAGGAAAGGGACGCAGAGCTTCGGGATAACCTGACTCCGCAGCAAAGAGAGGAAGCCATCGCTGCACAGGCGGAGAGGTTACGACAACACACGGCCCAGTTTAAAGTTAACCGCAATCCTCAGACACAGCGGTTGGTCAAGGCTCGCTCGTTCACGGGCGATCTTCGGCAACTCCCGCAGACCAGACCAGAGCAGAGGGATCGAGTCGAGCACGAGCTTGCGCCTCCGTTCTTCGTCGGTGACAACGCCCCCACCGGGTCGGGCATGGCCGAGCCGGAACGCTCCGTGCCAGCGCCGACGCCGAGCACTACCTTCCTCGGTCTGGACTTCGCCAACTGGGGCGCAGGGCGACCCCCCGACACCGTCGGCGACGTTGGCCCGACCTACTATATTCAGAACGTCAACACATCCATCGGCATCTATCGCAAGTCGGACAACGTCCGGGTGGCCGCGTTCACCTTTGACACCTTTATGAGTCAGGGTAACTTCGGCAACCTCTGCGACACGGAAAACTTCGGCGACCCCGTCGTCCTCTATGATTCCTTCGAGGATCGCTGGATCATCACGGACTTCGCGTTCACGATTGACGGCTCTGGCAACGTCAACTCAAGTGCCGCCTATCAATGCTTCGCGGCTTCCAAGACGGGCGACCCGGTCACGGGCGGTTGGAACTTCTATTCAATCAACAGCACCACCTTACTCGGCGACTATCCGAAGTTCGGCATCTGGCCTGATGGTTTGTACATGTCGGCCAACATGTTCGGCTTCCCCGCGTCCGCAGGATTCTCCAAGGCTCAGTTGTGGGCTTTCAACAAGCACCAGATGTACGCCGGAGACGCGAACGTCCAGATCATCACCTTCGACGCTCCGGCGGGCGAGTTCAGCCTTCTGCCGAGCAACGCACGTCTACAGGCGGGCACGCCACCGACGGGCACACCCAATCTCTTCAGCGTGGTGTGGCAGTTCGCCAACGTCATCACCGTCTACAAGTTTCATGTGGACTGGAACAACACCTCGCTTTCGACGCTGACCGGGCCGTTTAACTCGCTCGCGCCCGCCAGTTTTCAAACTCCACCGGCCACCGTGCCAGCGCAGGGAGGCAATAACAACGACACGCTGGGGCATCGACTACAGATGCAGAACCAGTACACGAATATCGGCGGGGTCGAATCTTTGTGGAACGTCCACACGGTCCGAGGCGCGGTGGCGGCACGGTCGTCGATTCGCTATTACCAGTTGGGCGTGACGGGCGGCACCATCGGGGCAGCCCCGCTGCAAGCCGCAACATTTACCCCCGACACACAAAACCGCTACATGCCGAGCCTCGCCGTTGACAGGGCGGGGAACATGGCTGTGGGCTACAGCGTCTCAAGCGCCACGCTCTTCCCGGCGATTCGCTACGCGGGACGCCTCGCTACAGACCCCATCAACACGCTCGCCCAGACAGAGACCTCGCTGGTCGAGGGAACAGGCTCGCAGAACACAAGCACGCGTTGGGGCGATTACAGCGCCATGACGCTCGACCCCGACGGCTGTACCTTCTGGTACACCACCGAGTATTACATCACGACGGGCGGTAACTGGCAGACCCGCATCGGGAAATTCAAGTACCCCACATGTACCCCGTTCGGCGGCGGCGGCACGGTGCAGGGCACTGTCACTGCCACCGACACCGGCGATCCCATCGTTGGCGCGACCGTGAGCCTGGGAAGCAGGGTCATGCTGACCGATGCCAACGGCTTCTACTCGTTCACGAACATCCCGGCTGGCACTTACCCTTACATCACCGCCAGTTATCCGGGTTACATCACACAGACGGTCAACAACGTCGTGGTGACCGATGGTGCGACGACGACGCAAAACTTTGCGCTTGTCCTGTCGCCGCCCGGCGCGTGTCTGGTAGATACGACACAGGCCGACTTCTCCGCTGGCGCATTGACGAACCTCGACGTGACCACCAGCCCCGGCAACGTCACGCTGTCGAATGCCCCGTCGCTTGACCAGTCGAATACGAATATCACCGGGAGCGGCTTCACCTTCAATGCCACAAACTGGGGAGGTCAAACCTTCGTGGCTGGCGTCACCGCTCCGTTGGTGAGTGCCGATCTCGCTCTCTTCTGTAGCGGCTGCACGGGCACGACCCCGAACATCACGCTCTCGGTCAGGGCCACAAGCGCAGGGCTGCCGACGGGTGCTGACTTAGCGACGGCGACGATTCCGGGCTTCAACAGCGGCTCCACTAGCTATCGCACCGGAACGTTTGGCACTCCCCCGACGCTGACGGCTGGCACGCAGTACGCATTAGTAATCCGCCCGGTGTCGAACCCCTCCGCAGGTAGTTATGTCTATCTGGTGAGCGCCGCCGCCACTGCCTACGCGAATGGTAGTGAGGTCTTTTCAGGCAACAGCGGAGCAACCTGGGCGGCAGATGTTGACGACCTCGGCTTCCATACGTTCATGAACACCGGCTACAGGTCGAACGGCACGCTGATCTCATCGCTCAAGGATGCGAATCCGGCGGTCGGCGTCACGGCCAAGTGGACGACGATCTCTTGGAACGCCACGACGCCCGCGAGTACGAACATCACCTTCCAGGTGGCGGCGAGCAACAACCCGGCAGGCCCGTTCAACTTCGTCGGACCTGACAACACGCCCGCGACCTTCTTTACCAGCGGCGCATCGCTCGCACAGTTCAACGGCAATCGTTATCTGAAGTACAAAGCCGTCTTCACTACGAGTAACAGCGCTGTGACGCCAACTCTGGCTGATGTCACAATCTGCTACCAGAACACGCTGCCGACAACGCTGGTGGTTGCTCCGGCAAACGGAACTTACGGCGGCACGACCACTCTGTCGGCGACGCTGACAGACGGTGTCAACCCGCTCAGCGGCAAGACCGTTAAGTTCAAACTCAACGGTGCGAACTTCGCGGGCAACACGGCTGTCACAAACGCCAGCGGTGTCGCCACGATCCTGAACGCTCCGCTCACAGGCATCAATGCGGGCACATATCCAACGGGTGTCTTTGCGAGCTTCGCGGGTGATGCGACCTACAGTCCGAGCAACGGAACGAACTCGCTGACCGTCGCTAAGGCGAACACGTCAACGAGCGTCACCAGTAACAACAACCCGTCGGCAGGAGGCGAGCCGGTCACGTTCACGGCGACCGTCACCTCCGGCGGCGGCACACCGACCGGAACTGTGACCTTCAAGGATGGCGTCACCCCATTGGGCAACGGCACCCTCAACGGTTCGGGTCAGGCCACTTTAACAACCTCGTCGCTTTCACAAGGCAGTCATTCAATCACTGCCGAGTACAACGGCGACACCAACTTCAACACCAGCGTCTCGTCGGCGATCACGCAGACCGTCACCGAGCCGTTGTCCACGTGTGCGAACGTGGCTGAAGACGTTTACGGGTCTACAGCTACAGCCTCGTCCACGTTCGGCCCCGGCTACCCGCCCGGTGGAGCGATTGACGGCAATCACGTCGGCAACGGTTGGGGCACTGGTGTTGGCTGGAACGACAACACCGCAGGGACATTCCCTGACAATCTGACCATCAATCTCGGGACTTCTCGACAGATCAACGAGATTTATGTCTACAGCTTGCAGGATAACTACCTGAGTCCATCGGAGCCGACCGAAAGCATGACCTTCACGGCTTACGGTCTGGTTGACTTCCAGGTGCAGGTGCCAGATGGCGTCGGCGGCTGGATGGATGTTCCCGGCGGCAACATCACGGGCAACAACAAGGTCAGGAGAAGAGTCATCTTCGCCTCGGCTGTGACAACCGATCAGATTAGAATCGTCGTCAACAACACGTCGGACAACCTGTGGAGTCGCGTGGTGGAGGTCGAGGCGTTTAGTTGCAATGCAGGACCTGCTCCGACACCGACGCCTACTCCGACGCCCTGCACGACGAACGTGGCAGCTTCTTCTTATGGAGGGTCAGCTTCCGCCTCGTCAACCATCAGCCCGAACTATCCGGCCAGCGGAGTGATTGATGGCAACCGTGCAGCCACCAACTGGGGCACGGGCACAGGCTGGAACGATGCGACCGCCGGAGTTTATCCGGATAGCGTCGTCCTGAACTTCGGCGTCAACCAATCCATCAGCGAAGTCGATGTCTACAGCTTGCAGGACAACTACACGAGTCCTGTCGAGCCGACCGACTCGATGACGTTCAACTACTATGGCCTGACAGACTTCCAGGTGCAGATACCTGACGGCTTGGGCGGCTGGGTAGATGTTCCCGGTGGTCATGTCACGGGTAACAATCTGGTCAAGCGGAAAGTAATCTTCGCCCCCGTTGTGACCAGCCAGATCAGGGTGTTGGTCAACAACACGGCGGATGGTGTGTACAGTCGTATCGCAGAAGTCGAGGCACTCAGTTGCAGCGCAGTGCCGGGGCCGACGCCCACTCCGACGCCGACGCCGTGTACGACGAACGTCGCGGCAGGCTCTTACGGCGCGACCGCTTCAGCCTCGTCAACCGTCAGTCCGAACTATCCTGCATCGGGAGCGATTGATGGCAATCACACGGGCGCAGGCTGGGGCACTGGTGTTGGCTGGAACGATGCAACGGCAGGTGTCTATCCTGACAATCTGGTCGTCAATCTCAATGTGACGCAGGCAATCAGCGAGGTAGATGTCTACAGCTTGCAGGATAACTACACGAGTCCGATTGAGCCGACCGACACGACGACCTTCACGTTCTACGGTCTGACGAACTTCCAGGTGCAGATACCGGATGGTGTCGGTGGCTGGGTGAACGTTCCCGGCGGCAATATTGTCGGCAACAATCTGGTCAAGCGGAAGGTGGTCTTTGCCTCTCCGGTGGTCACAGACCAGATTAGAATCCTCGTCAACAGTACAGCCGATGGCGTGTACAGTCGTATCGTTGAGGTCGAGGCGTTTAGCTGTACACCTGTGGTGGTGTCAGTGCCGAATAGGCGTTCGGGGCCATCGGCGGATGCAATCCTGACGGGTCACGGACAAAATCCGTCGAACCCGGCGAGGCTGCCTCTGCCGATGCGACTCCTGTCGCCCTCGTTGAATCGGGCCTGGCTGCGGTAAGCAGTAGGGCCAGTAACCTGTTACCTGAGTCGGTTCTCCCGTAGTGTGAATCGCATTTAACTTTACACACTACCGGGGAACCGACTTTCCCATGTTGTTCTTAAAAAACAGAGTAGAGATAGCCTTTGCAGATAGGGAGAAAGCTCAGACGCACTCTCTAGCGGAAATGGTTTTGAGTTGAAGTACTATCGAGCCGCGTAGTCGGTCTTGCGATTGTAAGGACACCAACCTCTGGACGAAGCCGCTTTGTCCCAAACATATTGAAAGGATAGTTTTCCCATGAGTAAAGCCCGTAGCCCGCAATCCAACTTTATTCGGACAACAGCGAGAAAAATTTCGTCAGCAAAGTTGCGCAGCCGCCTTGCTACCTTCCTTGTTTTAGCTTTGGTAGCAGCGAGTCTCACAGTTTCGACTGTCTCTCTGGCCAAAGCGCCGAATAGCCCGCAGCGTCAACCTCCCGCGAAACCCGCCGCCAACAATCAGGCAGCAAACAGCGGTTCTTCAGATAAGACGCAAGCAGGCGCAACGCAGGATGCGCCCGTGCAGGTAATGACTCGCAATCAAGACAGCGAAGAACTGAAAGAACACGAAAATGTAGATGGGACTGAAAATGATCCTGACCTCCCGCAATTCATGAGCGGGAAGCTCGACAAGGAAGACTACCTGGCGCTGCGCGAAGAATATATTAACAAGCTGCGCGGTATTTTGCCTGGCGAGCCTTACGACCCGGAAGCGCGAGGCCGTGCCATCCGCGAGATGAACCAGCAGGAAGGAAGGCCGAACGATCGGACAACGACGATAGATGTCGGCGTTACGCTCCCCATTAATTCGATCTTTCGGAGTTTGCCGATTAGCGATACTCTCTGGAAGTCCATTGGCCCAGCCCCGCTCTCAAACGGACAGACCTTCGGCGTTTCGCAAGCTGTCAGCGGGCGCACGACCTCAATTGCCCTTCATCCGACCAATCCTGATATTGCTTACGTCGCTGCGGCGCAGGGCGGTGTCTATCGCACTCTGGACGGCGGCGGAACATGGACTGCCCTCTTCGATAACGCGCAAACCTTAGCCGTCGGCGCGGTGGCCATTGCTCCTTCGCAGCCCTCGACCATCTATGTCGGAACGGGCGAAGGGAATTTCTCGGCTGACTGCTTCTTCGGCGTGGGCGTTTATAGAATCGATAATGCTGACACGGCCTCGCCGACCTTGAGCGGCCCCTTTAACCAGAATGACAGCAGCGTTGACGTGCTGAGCGGCTGGGCTATTGATAAGATCATCGTTCACCCGACTGACCCGAATACCATTTTCATCGCCGTCGCTTCGGGCGTTGGCGGCGTCTCGGGTACAGCCCTGAATGACGCGGGAGCCGCGTCATTGAAGCCGCGCGGCCTCTTTCGCTCGACCAACGCAGCGGGGGCCACTCCGACGTTCACGCGGTTGACGGTCGCGACGGACAACGGCGGTAACCTCAGTTCGACAGACATAGAGTTTGAGCCGGGCAATCCGAACACTGTGTTGACGACCGTGCGCGGAACCAGCGTGGCGGGCAGCGGCGGCGTTTATCGTTCGACCAATGCGCTTGATCCGACCCCAATCTTTACGCGCACGCTCGCCACCATCAGTGCCACCGTGCTTAACCGGGCAGAGATTGCGATCAACAAGGTCGGCGGCGTCGTGACTGTGTACGCCATAACTGCCGACGCCAGCGGCACCTTGAAGCGTTCAATTGACGGCGGCCAGACGTGGTCGGCGACGCTCCCCGGCGCTACAGGATTTTGCGGCGGCCAGTGCAACTACGATATGCCCATCGCGGTTGACCCGACCGACGCCAATATCGTCTACCTCGGCGGCCCCGGCGAAGGCAGCCCGGCGCACATCTTTGTGAAATCAACCAACGCGCTCTCCGGGAGTCCGACGTTCAGTGTGATGCAAACCGGCCTCCATGCCGACGAGCACGCGATTGAGATTAGTCCTAACGATCACAATCTCGTCTGGACGGGCAGCGATGGCGGCATCTGGAAATCCTTTGACGGCGCGGTCAATTGGACGAGCCTCAACAACACGGGTTTCAACGCCACGCAGTTTCAATCTCTGGCCATCCACCCGACCGATCCATATTTCACCATCGGCGGCACGCAGGACAACGGCACGGAGTGGCTGAGGCCGGACAATACGTGGATACGCGCCGACTTCGGCGATGGCGGCTTCGCTCAGATTGATCAGAACGCGCCCAACACAACCAACGTGACGATGTACCACACCTATTTCAACATAGTAGGTGCCGGAGGTCTTGTCGGCTATGCGCGCGTCCTGAATACAGCTAATGCGCAGGACAACGGCTGGACGCTCTTCAGCCTCGGTACTGCCGACACGGCTGTCTCCTTCTATGCTCCTTTAGCCTTAGGGCCGGGCAATCCCAACACCTTCTACTTCGGCAGCGACCGTCTGCGCCGTTCCACCACCAGCGGAACTACCATTGCGACTGTCAGCCAGGCGCCGATTGTTTCCGGTGTTCCCATCACTGCCATCGGTATCTCGCCGCAGAATGACAACGTGCGTATTGTCGGCTTGTCCAACGGCAACGTCTGGAGGACGACGACCGGCAGTTCGACTTTGAACAACGTCACCGGCACGATCCCGGCCAAGTACATCGCGCGCGCCGTCGTTGACCCGAACAATGTGGACACGGCTTATGTCACGCTGTCAGGTTTCTTCGGCAACGCCACGCCGCACATCTACAAGACCACCAACTTAAGCAACGCGACACCGACCTGGACGGGCATCGGCAACACTATCCCGGACATTCCGGTGAACGCGTTCGTCGTTGATCCTTCGAATTCTTCCAATCTTTATGCGGGCACGGACATCGGCGTCTATCGTTCGCTGGACGGCGGCTCGACGTGGTCGCCCTTTAGCAACGGACTGCCGCGCGTGGCCGTCTTCGACATCGGCATTCAGAACCCCAATCGTATCCTCCGCATCGCCACACACGGTCGCGGCATGTGGGAGATTTCGCTTAACGCCAGCACCGTTGCGGCGACATTGCAGGGAACGGTTAGAGACTCGACCACCAACAATCCGATCAGCGGTGCGCTGGTGACGGCTGGCAACAACACGACGACCACCAACGCGAGCGGCTTCTATCAACTCTCGAATCTCTCGCCCGACATTACCAGCGTGACGGCGTCTGCGCCCGGCTACGCTAATAACACTGTCAGTGTGACGTTGGCTTACGGCACAACTACCACGCAGGACATCCCGCTCACCCCGTCTGCGGCCAGCGGTTGTTTCACTGACACCTCGCAGGCCGACTTTCAGGCGGGCACGCCAATCAATGTAGATACGACCACCAGCCCCGGCGACGTGCTGCTGGCGAGGCCACCGACCGTTGACCAGCAGAACACGAATGTCACCACTTCAGGCTTTGGCATGAATGCGACGAGCTGGGTTGGCCAGACCTTCACCGCAAACGTGACCGGCCCGATGGTGAGGGCCGACATTAATATATTCTGTAGTGGCTGCACGGGCACGACCCCGAATCTCACGCTCTCGGTTAGGGCGACGAGCGCTGGCCTGCCAACAGGCGCTGACCTTGCGTCAGGGACAATCCCAGGCTTCACCGGCAACGGTGGCTTTCTCGGCGCTACCTTCACCACTCCGCTAAATGTGACGGCTGGGACGCAGTATGCGTTAATAGTCCGCCCGGTCGCGAACCCATCGGCGGGAACTTACGCATACGTCATCAGCGCCACCGATAACTATGCTGGCGGGAACTGGGTAACTTCAAGCAACAGCGGTGGGACGTGGGTAATTACTGGTACTGGAACACCCGTTACGGCCAGAGACCTGGGCTTCCACACTTACATAGATACAGGCTACGTGCCGGAAGGCACTCTGGTCTCTACGGCGAAGGATGCCAACCCGATAGGCGGGAGCACGCCGACGTGGACTACATTGTCGTGGAATGCGACGACCCCGGCGGGCACGACCGTCAAGTTCCAGGTCGCAGGCCACAACAACTCGATGGGCTTATTCACCTTCGTTGGTCCTGACGGCACACCCGCGACCTTCTTTACCACGAGCGGTGCGTCTTTGAGTCAGTTCAACGGCTCACGCTTCCTCAAGTACAAAGCGTACCTCAGCACAACTAACAGCGCCGTCACGCCGACGCTCTCGGATGTCACGGTCTGTAACGTCAACACTCCGTCGAGCACGAGTCTCGTCGTCGCTCCGGCGAGCGGGCCATACGGCGGAACGGCAGCTTTGATGGCGACGTTGACCTCAGGCGGTAATCCTGTCATCAACAAGACCATCAGCTTCACCTTAAACGGCAACAACGTGGGCAGCGCCACCACCGACATCAATGGCGTGGCGGCACTTCCCAACGCCAGCCTCGCCGGAATCAACCCCGGAACTTACCCCAACGGTGTGGGCGCAAGTTTCGCGGGCGACAACGGCTATACCGGCAGCAGTGCGACGAACTCGCTGACTGTCGGCTGCGCCAATGTGGCCGCCTCCAGTTACGGCGCAACCGCCACCGCATCGAGCGTGGCCGGTCCGGGCTACGCTGCCAGTGGAGCGATAGACGGCAACCACGTCGGCAATCCGTGGGGCACAGGGGTGGGCTGGAACGACGGCACACCCGGTACATTCCCTGACACCCTGACAATCAATCTCGGTGTGACGCAACAACTCGACGAGATTGATGTCTATTCTTTACAGGACAACTACCTGAGTCCGACTGAGCCGACAGACTCCATGACCTTCAGTGTCTATGGCCTGACGGACTTTCAGGTGCAGATACCGGATGGTGTCGGCGGCTGGCAGGATGTGCCGGGAGGCACCATCACGGGCAACAATCTGGTGAAGAGAAAGGTGGTCTTCGGCTCACCTGTCTCGACCGACCAGATTAGAATCAAGGTCAATGCCTCTGCCGACGGCGTTTACAGCCGTGTGGTCGAAGTCGAAGCCTTCAGTTGTAGCCCGCCGCAGGTAGTGCCGACGCCAACGCCGACGCCAACCCCGACGGTTTGCTCGACGAACGTCGCGGCCTCGTCTTACGGCGCGACCGCTTCGGCCTCTTCGGAGATCAGCCCGAACTATCCGGCATCGGGTGCGATTGACGGCAATCACACCGGAGCGGGCTGGGGCACGGGCGTCGGCTGGAACGACGCGACCGCCGGAGTCTATCCTGACAATCTGGTCGTCAATCTCGGTGTGGCTCAACAGATCAGCGAGATCGATGTCTATAGCTTGCAGGACAACTACGCGAGTCCGATTGAACCGACAAACACGACGACGTTTACGGCCTACGGCCTGACAGATTTTCAGGTGCAGGTGCCTGACGGCGTCGGCGGTTGGACGACTGTTCCCGGCGGCACCATCACGGGCAACAATCTGGTCAAGCGCAGGGTTCTCCTGGCCTCGCCGGTCACGACCAGCCAGATCAGGATTCTGGTCAACAACACGGCTGATGGAGTTTACAGCCGTATCGTCGAGGTCGAGGCGTTTAGCTGTAGCGCAGTGCCTGTGCCGACACCGACACCGACGCCGACGCCGTGTACGACGGACAACGTCGCCGCCGCTTCCTTTGGATCAACGGCTGCGGCTTCATCCGAGGCCGGGGCGAACTATGCCGCCTCAGGTGCGATTGACGGCAATCACATCGGCAACGGTTGGGGCACAGGCGTTGGCTGGAACGATGGAACGGCAGGAGTCTTTCCTGACAATCTGGTCGTCAATTTCAATGCCACTCGAACCTTAACCGAGATAGATGTCTATAGCTTGCAGGACAATTACACGAGTCCTGTGGAGCCGACCGACTCGATGACTTTCACGGCTTATGGCTTGACGAACTTCCAGGTGCAGGTGCCGGATGGCATCGGCGGCTGGGTGGATGTTCCCGGCGGCACCATCACGGGCAACAATCTGGTCAAGCGGAAGGTGATCTTTGCCTCGCCGGTAGTGACCAACCAGATTAGAATCCTCGTCAACAATAGTGCCGATGGCGTCTACAGTCGTATCGTCGAGGTCGAGGCGTTCAGTTGTACGGGAGGCAATGCGCCGCAACGTCTACAGTCGGGGTCGCTAAGAGAAGTGGCTTCACTGTGGGAGAAGGAAACATCGGGGCTGCTGCAATCGCTGTCTGAGCCGATGCAAGCCTTGATGGTTTCGTTGAACCGGCCTTGAAGTTTAAGGCGAATCAGCGGTGAAAGAGTGAATGCCCCGGCCTCGTTTGAGGCGGGGAGACAATGGTCTTTAGCTGCGGCTCGCTCGCGGGCCGCAGCCGGACCAGTAATCTTTAATACCTGAGTCGGCTCTCCGGTTTAGTGTGAATCGCATTTAATTTCACACGCTACCGGAGAGCCGACTTTCCCATGTTGTTCTTAAAAAAACTAAAGAGAGATGAGCCTTTGCAGGTAGAGAGAAAGCGTCGGATGCACTCTTGCAGAGAGCGGAAAATGTTTTTGAGTTGAAGCACTATCGAGCCGCATAGTCGGCCTTGCGATTGTCAGACCCCAACTCTATTACCCCACTACCAAGCTAGCGTTCTCGTTGACATTAAGCCGGAAGTCAGCTAATTTATGCGCCTAGTTTGTGGCGTGGTCATTTATTCAATCACCTTCTTTTCGTTCACAGGTTTTTCAACCATCGGCTGCGGCACAGTCTGCAATTAGTTTTACTGGCATTGGTTAAGGTTCGTTCACCGCTCCTGAATGTTTCGACCAAGACGAGAATCAGAAGCTCCTTCCCTATCCTTTTATCCTTTTCAGCACCATTTACTATCGAGATGCGTAGTTGGCATTGCCCCTCAAAGCATCTGCTTGAGGAGCATTTTGCTGGAAAGACCCTTAAAGGCCAAGGGCAATCCCGGTCTTTTATGGATAGGCGCGAGCGGGCAGCAAAAGTAATGACCTTCGTCAACGAGCCGTAAAAGGCCAGACTAATTGACCGTAATCCTGTCGGAATCATAGCTGATAAAGATTGAGATAAGCTTCCTTATAGCGACTCGCCTGAGTTGCTATGTGAGAAATCGGTAGTGAAGGAAAGGTGTGAACCAGGGACTCCTCTGGCACACGCGGCATTGAGCTATACGTCAACGCTGTTAGCTCCGCCTTTGAGCCTCAATGGACGAATTCCTGGGGCAGCATTTCGCAAACTCTAACCCAAATAATTAAGGAGAGACAATGAAAAACAGAGCCAGCAAAAAACAGTTAAAGTCGGTGAAAAAGGCTTCACGGTGGCCATTGATCGGAGTCGTGATATCAACGCTCCTCTGTGTCGGCATCGTTACTGCCCTTTCGAATCAGAGTGGACAAAATCAAAAGGCGCAAGCTGAAGAAAGGAAGCCTGAAATGGCCAAGCCTCAGAACCGAAACTATGTGACCTTAAATGCAGACGGCCAAACTGTTGTGCTCGATAGACAGACAGGCCAGACACGAGAGCTGACACCTCAGGAAGAGCAAACGCTGGCTGAAGGAATCAAGCAGTTGGTGAACCCGACCACCGACGGGCTTGTGCAGGTGCACCACGCCAACGGCGGCGTCTCGATGGATTTGCAGGGCCATTTTCAGAACGTGACGCTTGCAAAGAAGGAGGCCGACGGGTCGATCTCGCAGGCGTGCGTCAACGACCTCGAATCCGCAGCAGAATTCTTTGAGATTGACCCCGCCCTCTTAGGAATCTCTGCCCCGGTCTCGAAGACCATCAACAAAGTGGAAGACCGCTAAGCGCGAGAACGGAGAATAATGATGACTAATAAAACATTTCGCCCCCTAATACTTACTCTGTTCTGTTTGATGCTGCTGCTCGGCGCGTCCTCGTCAGCCTTCGGGCAAGCTACAATTGTTATCTTAAATAATGACGCCGCGAACTTTGGCTTCAACGACACGACCGCCGCCGCGCCGGTCGGCGGCAACCCCGGAACCACCCTCGGCCAGCAGCGGCTCAACGCCTTTCAGGCCGCGGCAGACAAGTGGGGTGCGACGCTCACCAGCCCCATCACCATCACCATCAGGGCGCAGTGGGCCGCGCAGACCTGCACGGCCACCTCAGCCGTCCTCGGTTCCGCGGGCGCCATCGGCATCTTCCGAGACTTCCCCGGCTTCCCCTTCGCGGGCACATGGTACAACGAGTCGCTCGGCAGCAAGCTCTTCGGCTCAGACCTCAACGCGACGCAGCCCGAGATCAACGCGACCTTCAACATCAACCTCGGACAGCCGGGCTGTCTGACCGGCACCTTCTTCTATTTAGGTCTGGACGGCAACCACGGCACCAACATCGACCTCGTGACCGTGCTCGAACACGAGTTCGGCCACGGCCTCGGCTTCCAGACCTTCAGCAACGCCCAGACCGGCGCTTATAACTCAGGCTTCCCCTCCATCTACGACCGCTTCCTGATGAACACTTCTACCGGCAAGAGCTGGCTGAACATGACCAACGCGGAGCGCGCGGCCTCCAGCATCAACACGCACAACTTAGCGTGGAACGGCCCGCAGGTTCAGGCCGACGTGCCGAGCGTGCTCGCCCTCGGCGTCCCCGTCGTGACAGTTAATTCGCCCCCGGTGATTGCCGGGGATTATAGAGATGTGGCGGCTTCCTCGTATGGCCCGGCGCCCCCCGTCGGAGGCGTCACCGCCAATCTGCTCCTGGCGAATGACGGCACGGCTCCCGTCACGGACGGCTGCGAACCGTTTCCCGCGGGCTTTTTCACCGGACAGATCGCGGTCATTGATCGCGGCACGTGCAGCTTCAAGACCAAGACGCTGAACGCTCAGAACGCGGGCGCGCTTGGCGTCATCATCGTCAACAATGTGGCGGGCACCCCCGCCCCCGCCCTCGGCGAGGATGCGACCATCACGACGCCGATTACGATTCCGACCGTCTCGCTGACGCAGACGGACGGCAACCTCGTCAAGGCCCAACTCGGCGGCGGCGTCAACGCCACTATCAGGCTCGACCCCAACACGCGCGCCGGGGCGGATGTGTTCGGAAAGGCGCTCCTGTTCACTCCCAACCCATTCTCTTCCGGGTCATCCGTTTCACACTGGGATACCTTTGCGTTCCCGAACCAGTTGATGGAACCCAACATCAACGGCGACCTCACGCACGAGGTCACGCCGCCGCAAGACCTGACCTTCTCGCAGCTTCGCGACATCGGCTGGGTCGCGTCGGCAATCCCGACCGCCATCTCGAAGACGGGCGGCGACAACCAGAACACGGCGCTCAACCAGCCATACTCGACGCCGCTCAGTGTAACCGTTAGCCCCGCCATAGCTGGCATCACCGTGACCTGGACGGCCAACGCGGGCGGCACAGGGTCGAACGGAAGCTTCCCGAGCACGGGCAGGAGTGCAATCTCGGTCACGGACGCTTCGGGCGTGGCGACCGCGCCGACGCTCACGGCCAACGGAACGTCCGGCTTCTTCTCCGTGAACGCGACAGCCCCGGGCGCGGGCACGACGACCTTCAACGTGTTGATTGACCCCGCGCCGGTCGCCGGTCCTGCGTGCGTGACCGACACCACGCAGGCAGACTTCGCGGCGGGCACGACCAACAACACGGACGTTAACGCGAGCCCCGGCAACGTGGTTCTGCTCAACCCCGCGAACGCCGACCAGACGCAGACCGTCGCCTCGACCAGCGGCACGGGCTTCAACACGACGCAATGGCTCGGCCAGACCTTCGTGCCGGGCGTGACGGGCAATCTGGCCAAGATAGACATGGCCCTGTTCTGCGCGTCCTGCTCCGGCACTGACCAGCCCATCACGGTCGAAGTCAGAACCACGACGGGCAGCCCCGCGCTCCCGACGAGCACGGTGCTCGCGACGACGACCATTCCGGGCTTCAACAGCGGCGCGTCCAGCACCTTCACCGCGACCTTCGCTAGCCCGCCAGCGCTGACCGCGGGCACGACCTACGCCTACACGCTGCGGCTCGTGACGAACAGGACGGGAACCTACGCCGCGGTCTTCGGCAATGCTCCGACCGACTACCCGAACGGCGACCGCGTCGTCTCGACCAACAGCGGTGGGACGTGGACTGTGCCGACATCCACCGGCATCGCACGCGATCTCGTCTTCACCACCTACATGCAGACGGGCAACGCGCCTTCTGGCGACTTCACTTCGTCGCTGAAGGACTCCAACCCGCCGGTCGCAGGGACAACCCAGTGGGGCACGCTCTCGTGGAACGCGACCGTTCCCGCGGGCACGACACTACAATTCCAGGCGGCGGCCAGCAACAACTTCGGCGGGCCGTTCAACTTCGTCGGCCCAGACAGCACGGCTGGCACATTCTTTACCAACGGAGCCTCGCTCGCACAGTTCAACGGCTTCCGTTACCTGAAGTACAAGGCGTTCTTTACCACGAGTAACGGCACTCTGACGCCAAGTCTGGCCGATGTCACAATCTGCTACCAGAACCCTGTGTTCAACACGTCAACGACTGTGACTTCCAACAACAACCCGTCGGCGGGAGGCGAGCCGGTCACGTTCACGGCGACCGTCACCTCCGGCACCGGCATCCCGACCGGAACTGTCAACTTCAAGGATGGCGCTAGCATCATCGGCAGCGGCACGCTGAACGGTTCGGGGCAGGCGACCTACACCACTTCGTCGCTCTCGCAGGGTAGTCATTCGATTACTGCCGAGTACCTCGGAAGCACCGGCCACAACGGCAGCACTTCGCCCGCCATCACGCAAGTAGTCACCGAACCACTATCCACGTGTCCGAACGTGGCTGAAGACGTTTACGGGTCTACAGCTTCTGCTTCGTCCACGTTCAGTCCGGGCTATCCTGCCTCGGGAGCGATTGACGGCAATCACACGGGCGCAGGCTGGGGCACGGGTGTTGGCTGGAATGACAACACAGCAGGGACATTCCCTGACACCCTGACCATCAATCTCGGAACTTCTCGACAGCTCAACGAGATTGACGTTTACAGCTTGCAGGATAACCACCTGAGTCCGAGTGAACCGACCGAAGGCATGACCTTCACGGCTTACGGTCTGGTTGACTTCCACGTGCAGGTACCTGATGGAGTTGGTGGCTGGGTGGATGTTCCCGGCGGCAACATCACGGGCAACAACAAGGTCAGGAGAAGAGTCATCTTCGCTTCACCTGTCACGACCGACCAGATTAGAATCGTCGTCAATAACACGTCGGACATCTGGAGTCGCGTGGTGGAGGTCGAGGCGTTCAGTTGTAGTGCAGGACCTGCGCCGACACCGACGCCGACCCCGACGCCTTGCGGGACGAATGTGGGTGCTGCTTCCTACGGAGGCACGGCCACAGCTTCGTCAACCATCAACGCGAACTATCCGGCCAGCGGAGTGATTGATGGCAACCGTGCAGCCACCAACTGGGGCACGGGCACAGGCTGGAACGATGCGACTGCCGGAGTTTATCCGGATAGCGTCGTGCTCAACTTCGGCGTCAACCAATCCATCAGCGAAGTCGATGTCTACAGCTTGCAGGACAACTACACGAGTCCTGTCGAGCCGACCGACGTGATGACGTTCAACTACTATGGCCTGACAGACTTCCAGGTACAGGTGCCAGATGGCGTCGGCGGCTGGCTGGATGTCCCCGGTGGTCATGTGACCGGGAATAATCTGGTCAAGCGGAAAGTAATCTTCGCCCCCGTTGTGACCAGCCAGATCAGGGTGTTGGTCAACAACACGGCGGATGGCGTGTACAGTCGTATCGCAGAGGTCGAGGCACTCAGTTGCAGCGCAGTGCCCGGACCGACGCCGACGCCGACGCCGACGCCGTGTACAAACAACGTGGCAGCCGCTTCCGCTGGAGCGACCGCTGCGGCTTCAAGCCAGGCTGCACCCGGCTACGCAGCCAGTGGCGCGATTGACGGCAATCACGTTGGCAATGGCTGGGGAACGGGTGTGGGCTGGAACGATGGAACAGCCGGTGTCTATCCAGACAATCTGGTCGTGACCTTCAGCGGCACGCAGTCCATTAGCGAGGTGGATGTCTATAGCTTGCAGGACAACTACACGAGTCCTGTCGAGCCGACCGACTCGATGACGTTCACGGCTTATGGCTTGACGAACTTCCAGGTGCAGGTGCCGGATGGCATCGGCGGCTGGGTGGATGTTCCCGGCGGCAACATTGTGGGGAACAATCTGGTGAAGAGAAAGGTGGTCTTCGGCTCACCTGTCTCGACCAACCAGATCAGAATCCTCGTCACAGCCAGCGCCGACGGGGTGTACAGCCGCATTGTGGAGGTCGAGGCCTTTACCTGTGGCGGAAGTGCGCCGCAGGCTCTCCGGACGGGGTCGCCGGGGGCGGCTTCACTGTGGGAGAAGGAAACATCGGGGCTGCTGCAATCGCTGTCTGAACCGATGCGCGCCCTTATGGTTTCGTTGAATCGACCTTAGTCGATAAAGCGAACAAGCGGTGAAAGAGTGAATGCCCCGGTCTCGATTGAGGCCGGGGCATTCACCCTTTCGCGCTTTAACTTGATGGCCCGGCGTGGTAAGATGCGCGCGCACAGTTAGCCTAGACTTTTCCGGTTAGACCAGCAGAGTTATCTGAGCCTGTAGCTTGTCTTTTATTGCTTCCTGCTAGATATACTCACCGCTATAGAAATTAACAACCCGGACATCGCGTCTCTGCATAGAGTTAACAAGCAAAGGGTCAAATCTGAAGCCAACGCTCCCGCGTAGCGCATCTCTTCAGGAAGTCTGAAGTGAAGAACGTGGCCGCGCGCGCGGCATATCAAGCGTTAAAGCAGTTGGACTGTTCTCTCCTTAATCTAGCGCGAGTTTCAATTGAGATGTAGGGCAGGCTGAGAGCCTGCCGGGCGCGGGGAATCGGCGGCAGGCTAACAGCCTGGCCGTAGATTGATTCACGAACCGCTCTAAACAGTTTTTGTGTTCTCGGTCAGCAAGCTGAAGTTGGAGTAGCGAGTTTTGCGTTATTCATTTTTAAGATTCAGGCTGGAATTTACCCTGAACATTGTTTCTGACGCCCGTCTATCTCGCCCGCCCGGAAGCTGCGTGAGATAGGCTTTTTTCTTTGAGCGGCGAAAGTTTTTCAACCAGATTGTCGGGTCTACAAGCAGGGTGTGAGCGGTGCTAAGTAAGGTTAGCGCACACACACAGAGCGGCGAGCGACTGAGGAAAAGGTTTCGCCGGAGCAATAGATTCCCGACTTGCGAGTTCGATGCGGCGTGTTTCGCCAAGCGCGTCCTAAAAATTAAACCCCATCGGTTCTTCAGGCCCATTACGAAAGGATTCTGCCCGTGTTCTCAATACCCAAACCACACTCACACAATGAGCGCCGCCCAGCGTTAGCAATCGCAACGGCTATTTTACTTCTTCTTAATTCATTCCCGTTTATCAATATGCCGTCTGCCAACGCGCAGTCGAGGCAACAGGGCGTGCAAACGAGTAAGCAAGCCGTGCCGACGAAGCAGGCTAAGGCGTCCACGTCTTCGGGGTTTGGTCCCAATATCCTTATCAACACGCTGCCGACGACTATCTCGCAGAACTTCGACACGCTTGCGACCACCGGGACGGCAAACGCATGGGCGGACGACACGACGCTCCCCGGTTGGTACTCGCAGTTCACTGCTGTGACCACCAATCCGACGGTTTATCGCGCGGAGGCGGGTGCTGGCAACGCAGGCGCGATATACAGCTATGGCACGGGCGCTGCCACAGAGCGGGCACTCGGATCAGTCGGATCAGCTGCTACCGGCATTATCTATAACGCATTAAAGCTAACTAATAGCAGTGGCTCGACCATTACCTCGCTCGCCATCAGCTACAATGGCGAACAGTGGCGTAACGGCGGCAACACAAACGCGCATCAATTGGACTTCCAATATCAGATTGCCAGTCCCGGTACGATCACTGACGCAAACACACCCACGACAGGGTGGGTAGATGCCGACGCGCTGGACTTCGTTAGCCCGACGGTTGGCGCTGCTGCTACGGCGCTCGACGGCAACGCGGCGGCCAATCGCACTGCTAAGGCGGCTACGCTCAGCGTGTCGGTCGCTAGCGGTCAGGAAGTCTGGCTTCGCGTGAAGGACATCGACGATGGGGGCGCTGACCACGGCCTCGCGATTGACGACTTCTCCGTGACGGCCAGTGCCGCAGCGGTCACACCCGTACTTTCAATCAACGATGTGTCACAGGCCGAAGGCAATGCTGGCACGACCGCTTTTAATTTCACGGTCAGCCTATCAGCGCCCGCGCCTGCTGGCGGCGTCACCTTCACCTACGCCACCTCAGACGGCACAGCGACCCTCGCCAACAACGACTACGTTCAAGTCACGCCGACCGGCGGCAGCATCCCGACGGGCAGCTCCACCACGAACATCATCGTACAGGTCAACGGCGACACGACACCTGAACCGAACGAGACTTTCAACGTCAACATCACGGGCATTAGTGCGAATGCGACCGCTGGCGACGTTACAGGTCAGGGCACTATCAATAACGACGACGTGACGCTGACCAGCATCTGCGCGATTCAGGGCAGCGGCAACACCTCGCCCTTTGCCACTCAGAACGTCACCACAACGGGCATCGTCACCGGCATCAAGTCGGGTTCGTCCGGCGGTTACTACATACAGGACGATGCGTGCGACGCAAATCCCGCGACCTCTGACGGCATCTTCGTTTTCACAGGCGCAAGCCCGCCCGCCGCAGCCGTCATCGGCAATCGCGTGCAGGTCACAGGCCAGATTATAGAATTCGTTCCGACCGCCGATCTGTTCCAGCAGCCGTTGACGGAATTCACCAGCGGTTCTTCAGCCATCGTCATTTCGGGCGGCAATCCGCTGCCCACTCCGGCAACCATCACAGCCCCGGAAACGCAGGTCAACAATCTCAACAACCTTGAGAAGTATGAAGGGATGCGCGTGCAAGTCCCGTCGCTGACGGTGGTCGGCCCGACGCAGGGCACCATCACAGAGCCGAGCGCGACCGTCGTCTCCGCTGGCGTCTTCTTCGGCGTCGTGACCGGAGTCCCGCGACCCTTCCGCGAAGCAGGCATCGCCATCAGCGACCCGCTTCCGCCGGGAGCGCCCGGCACAGTCCCGCGCTTTGACGAGAACCCGGAAAGGATTCGTGTTGACAGCGACGGCCAGCCCGGTACGACCGCGCTCGACGTGGCCGCCGGAACAGTCATCACCAACTTGATAGGCGAACTCGACTACTCTTTCCGCGCCTACACGGTTCTACCCGAAGCGGCCAACCCGCCGACAGTCGGCACACAGCCCGGCCCGACAGCCGCGCCCACGCCGCTCTCAAGCGAATTGACCGTCGCCTCCTTCAACATGGAGCGCTTCTTCGATATAACGAACGCCCCGGTCATCAGCGACCCGGTCTTGACGCCCGCAGCCTATAGCCGTCGCGTTGCTAAAGCCTCGCTCATCATCCGCACCCTCCAGCGTTACCCGGATGTCATCGGCGTGCAGGAGGTCGAGAACTTGGGCGCGTTGCAGGACGTTGCCACTCAGGTCAACAACGACGCGGTGAGTCTCGACTCGCTGCCCAACCCGCAGTACGTCGCCTACCTTGTAGAAGGCAACGACATCGGCGGCATCGACGTGGGCTTCCTCGTCAAGAGTTCAAGGGTCACGGTCGGAAGTGTGACGCAGGTAGAGCTACCCGGCTGCGACCACGTCACGGCCTCTACGTGCTACAACTACACAGACCCGAACGACGGCTCGCTCGACATCCTGAACGACCGCCCGCCGCTCGTGCTGCAAGCCACCATCCCGCGCACCGATAGCAGCCTCTTTGCCTTTACCGTGATCGTCAACCACATGCGCTCGCTCAATAACATTGACGACCCGACTGTGGCCGGAACGGGAACGGTCGGAGCGCGCGTCCGCGAGAAGCGACGCAAGGGCGGAGAGTTCTTAGCCAACTATATTCAATCGCGGCAGACCAGTGATCCGACCGAGCGGCTCATCACCCTCGGCGACTTGAACGCCTTCCGCGTCAACGATGGCTACGCCGATGTCATCGGCACAATCTTGGGAACACCCGCGCCCGCCAGTCAGGTGACGCTCGCTTCCCCGGACCTCGTCAATCCCAACCAGATAGACTTGGTGGATACATTGACGGCCACCCAGCAGTATTCCTACAACTTCGACGGCAACGCGCAGACGCTTGACCACTTGATCGTCAACCCGAACGCGAACGCTTCCGTCAGTCGCTTCGCCTACGTGCGTAACGATTCGGACTTCGCGGTCAAGAACTACGAAAGCACGAACGCGCTGCGTATCTCAGACCACGACCAACCCATCGCTTACTTTGATTTGAGTGCGCCGGTTACTCCGCCAATCTGCCCGACCAACGTCGCGGCAGGCTCTTACGGCGCGACCGCTTCGGCCTCTTCGGAGATCAGTCCGAACTATCCTGCATCGGGTGCGATTGACGGCAACCGCACGGGCGCAGGCTGGGGCACGGGCGTCGGCTGGAACGACGCGACCGCTGGCGTTTATCCTGACCACCTGATTATCAATTTCGGTGTGGCTCAGCAGATCAGCGAGATAGATGTCTATTCTTTACAGGACAACTACGCGAGTCCTGTTGATCCGTCAGACTCGATGACGTTCAATTATTATGGCCTGACGAACTTCCAGGTGCAGGTGCCTGACGGCCTCGGCGGCTGGACGACAGTTCCCGGCGGCAACATCACGGGCAACAATCTGGTCAAGCGGAAAGTCATCTTCGGCTCGCCGGTCACGACCAGCCAGATCAGGATTCTGGTCAACGCTTCTGCCGACGGCGTCTACAGCCGTGTGGTCGAAGTCGAAGCCTACAGTTGCAGCGCAGTGCCCGCGCCGACACCGACGCCGACACCGACACCTTGCGGCACCAACGTCGCGGCCTCGTCTTACGGTGCGTCAGCGTCAGCTTCGTCTGAGGCTGGCCCCGGCTATCCTGCCAGCGGTGCGATTGATGGCAACCACACCGGAGCAGGTTGGGGAACAGGCGTTGGCTGGAACGATGGAACAGCCGGTGTCTATCCTGACAACCTCGTCATCAACCTCGGCGTCAATCAATCGCTGAGCGAGATTGATGTCTACAGCTTGCAGGACAACTACGGAAGTCCGATTGAGCCGACAGACACGACGACATTCACGGCTTACGGATTAACGAACTTCCAGGTGCAGATACCCGACGGCCTCGGCGGTTGGGTGAATGTTCCCGGCGGCAATATCGTGGGCAACAATCTGGTGAAGAGAAGAGTGGTCTTCGCCTCGCCGGTTGTGACCAGCCAGATTAGAATTCTGGTCAACGCCAGCGCCGACGGCGTCTACAGTCGCGTGGTCGAAGTCGACGCGTTCAGTTGTAGCGCAGTGCCCGGGCCGACGCCGACGCCGACGCCCGTGCCTTGCACAACGAACGTCGCGGCAGCTTCATATGGAACATCAGCGACGGCGACCTCTACGTTCGGTCCCGGCTATCCGCCCAGCGGCGCGATTGACGGCAACCACGTCGGCAATCCGTGGGGCGGGGGCGCAGGCTGGAACGATGGCACGTCTTTCATCTTCCCGGACACCCTGACCATTGATCTCGTCGCCACGCAGACGATCAACGAGATAGATGTCTACAGCTTGCAGGATGACTACAATAATCCTGTTGAGCCGACGGACTCGATGACGTTCAATTATTACGGGCTGGTTGATTTCAATGTGCAGTACTGGAATGGCGCGGCCTGGGTGGATGTTCCCGGCGGTCATGCCACGCTTAACAATCTCGTCAAGCGGAAGTTTATCTTTGCGTCTCCGATCACGACGAACATGATTAGAATCGTGGTCAACGTCTCTTCAGACGGTGAGTTCAGCCGCATCGTGGAGGTCGAGGCGTTTAGCTGCAATCCTGTCCCGACCAGATGCGTCAACCCCGGAGGAACGGGCGGCTGCTTCGCGACGATTCAGTCAGCGATTGACGCCGCTCCGCCGAACGTCCCGATCACAGTCTTCCCCGGAACCTATGACGAGGATGTCAACGTCAACAAGCCCGGCATCCGACTGCTCGGCTCTGGTGCCGGTTCGACCAACATTCGCGGGCCAATAGGTGGTGCAGTCTCGACCGTTGCGGTCACTGCCAGTAACGTGACCATCGCCGGATTCACCGTCACGCGGCTGGGCAATAACACGACGGACTGGAATAATCCGGGACTAAACACAGTCGGAATCTCCGTGCAGGGGCAGGCCATCACCAATATGCTCGTGCGCGACAACATCATCACGGGCAACCGCAGCGGCATTGATGTCAACGACAGCAGCGGACACACCATCCGCAACAACGTCATTGACTTCAACCGCACAGGGATAATCTTCGGCAACCGGACCGACAATGAAACGGTGGTGGAGAACTTCATCACCAATAACTGGACGGTGGGCGTTCTCTTCCTTGACAGGTCTGGGTCGGGCACGCCGCCGCAACAGGCATTGCACTCCACGTTCAGCAACAACAACATCAGCGCTAACTGGTACGGCCAGATCGTTGATCGTCAGTCGGGAGGCACATTGCCCGCAGTGGGCACAACGAACCTGAAGCACTTCAGAGGAAACTGGTTCGGGACGACCAGCCCGGTCATCACGACGGCCAACAGTGCGGAGCCGGGCTACGCTGCCCAGATACCGACAGCGTATGGCGGTTCGGCCACGCCGCCGGGAGGACAGCCTGACGTGGCAGGTCCGGCCTCGGCAAACTTGAATACTGATCCGATTCTCCTGAGCGGCACGGACACCAATAACGAGACGACGGCAGGTCGTGGAACCTTCGGTTTCCAGGGCAATCCGAATACATTGGTCTCGCCCGCCAATCAGAGAAACTGGGCCTTCTTCGATGACTTCGGGAGCGGCACAGGCTCAGGCGGTTTTGAGGCTGGCCCGTCCACTCCCCCGTTCGGCACGGGAAGCACCTTCATCACAGTTGACAGCACGGCTCGCCATGCGTTTGAAGTCTTCACGCACTACGCCGGAACGCGCATGGACGATATCTCCACCCTGCAATACAGGAGCTATCAGGACAACAACGCCAACACGGTCATAGCGATTTCACTTCAGTTCGATATTGACTACGATCTGAACGACGCAAACACCGCATTCAATGGCAGGCTTGTGTTCGAGCCGTATCTCACGGGAACGGTTCAACAGAATGTCTGGCAGACTTGGGATGCGAGGGCCGGTAACTGGTATGGCTCAAGCGCGACGGCAGTAGTGAACGGCGTGAGTGTTTCCAATCCGTGTCAGCCAGCGACACCTTGCACATGGGCGCAGGTGCTCACTCTCTACCCCAACGCAGGCGTTCGTAACACACCGACGAGCGGCGTGCTGTTCAAGGCTGGCGGCCCGTGGTCGCCGGGCTTCGACGGCAACGTTGATGGCTTCAAGATCGGCATCGGCAGCTTCTCGACGACTTACGACTTTGAACCTGCGCCTTAACCGTGCGCGGCGGCGTTAACCAGACATTGGTCGCCAGCTCTCTTTTGTGGAACTGGCGGCCAATGTTCTTATCCGGTCTCGACTGAAACGCTCTTTGGGTTTTCCGACCCATTCACGCTTTAACTTGATAAGACTGGTTTGCCTTTGAATACATACTTTCTTCTCTTTATCGTCTCAGCCTGCGCGTCTTTAATCCTGACTCCGCTGGTCAGACGTGCCTGCGAGCGTTTCGGGTTGATGGACGTGCCGCGCGACGGGCGGCGTGTGCATCGCAGGTCTGTGCCTCACCTGGGCGGCGTGGCGATCTTCGCGGCCATGCTGTGCGCGCTTGGCCTTCTGCCCTTTATCCATAATCTGCTGACGGAAACCTTACTCGCCGACCGCTCGAAACTATTAGCCATCCTCGTGCCCGCCACGCTCATGCTCCTGTTCGGCGTGTACGACGATTTGCGCGGAACCAATGCGCGACTCAAATTTCTGGTGCAGGGTCTGGCGGGCGTCCTGTTCTGTGTGTTGGGCGGGCGCATCGTCGCGCTCTCGCTGCCGTTTGTGGGATCAATCGAGTTGCACCCGCTCCTTGGCTACGCCTTAACGATTCTTTGGACTATCGGAATCAGCAATGCCTTCAACCTGATTGACGGCATAGACGGGCTGGCGGCGGGGGCTTCGCTCTTCGCGGCGCTCGTGATGCTGGTTGTCTCGCTCATCCTCGGACAGCCGATGGTGACGGTGATGGCGGTCGTCCTGTGCGGGAGTCTGATCGGATTCCTGCGCTACAACTTTAATCCGGCCTCGATCTTCCTCGGCGATTCCGGCGCTCTCTTTATCGGGTTTACCCTCGCCGCATTGTCCGTGCAGGGAATGCAGAAGGCTTCGACGGCGGTGGCGGTCGCCATTCCACTGCTGGCTTTCGGCCTGCCGGTCTTTGATACGGGATTCTCGATGGTGCGCCGCTTCATCAGCGGGCGTCCGATCTTTGACGGCGACCGCGAGCACGTGCATCACATGCTGCTGGCGCGCGGCTGGTCGCAGCGCCGCGTCGCTTTAGTGCTCTACGCAGCCTGCGCTGTTTTCGGGCTGCTCGCCCTGCTCTTAGTCAGCGATTCGGGACGACGGGCGATGGGCCTGGTCTTGTTCGTCGTCGCGGCGGCCATCCTGTTCATCGTCTGGCATCTGCGCTATCACGAAGTGGACGAGATGAAGGCGGGCATCAAACGCAATTTGAGCGAGCGCCGCCTGCGCGTTGCCAATAACGTTCGGGTGCGCCGTGCCAGCCTCGAAATGTCGAAAGCGACGACGCTCACTGAAATCTTTCATGCGATGCGCGTGCTGCTCGATTCGGGCGAGTTCGCCTGCGCCACCGTTCAACTGGGGCGAGGCGGCAGTGAAGCGCAGACCGCAGAGACATTGATGCACGAAAGAATGACGGCGAGTTCGCTGGGCGCGGAACTGCGCGGTGGCCTGATCTGCTGGTCATGGGAAAGAGACGAAGGCAGCGATGCGGAGGAGTTGGCCGCGTCGGGTCGCTTCTGGACAATGCGGCTGCCGCTGTCAACACAAGGCGCGGGCTGGGGCTATATCAATCTCTATCGTGAAATCGGCAGCGACGCCCTGCTGCTCGACATCAATTACGTGTGCGACCTCTTCCAACGCGAGATGGCTCAGGCCGTTGAGCGTGTGCTCGGCCCAGTTGAGATGGAAGCGGGCGTTCCTCAAACCATGAGCGTCGCAGGCGTCCGCTAACGTCTCTCTACAGTCGTCTGTTTCAGGCTTACAATCACCCTACCTGCATTTGAAGACCTTTCCCTCGCTGCCTCGCGTCAGGGTAAAGTTGCCGAACGTTTCCGACTTGTCTGTGAGGATCACGGTCAACGTCATCTGGTCGCCGACTATTTTGCCTGTGTAGCGAGCCGGGCGGCCATTCGATTCCTCATCGCGCCGGATTGGCCCGGCGTGTTCCGCACGGTGCGTGCCTTTGACATCAAAGCGGCCTCCCGCGCCCGCGGCAGGCGGCTGTGACATTGTCCCCTGAGCGCAGTCATACTCTATCTCTGCGCCCTTCCCGGTCACTTGAAGGCGGATATGTTCGCCACCCCAGACATCTGTCCCGGCATCCGACCCGATTGGAATCTTGCCATCATCAACCCTGATCGGAGTCCTGCCATCTTCTTTCGTCAAAGTAGAATCTTTTGTCACGGTCTTATCTTTTGTTGCGTTGGTGGCTTTCGTGCTTTGACATGAGTTGCTTTGCGCGAGAAATGTAAACAGGAGAGGCATGGCGAGCAGGATTGAACTCACCCGTAACGAATTCATCAGAATCATCGAATACTTCCTTCCGCCGTTTCTTCAATATCATAGTCCTCCATAAACCGGGACGCAATACGCTGCACGGCGGATTGAAGGTCTTCGTTCTGCTCATCTGTACGGTCAATTGGGAGTGACCGTGAATTCGTCGAAATAACTCACGCTATCGGTTTTCGACCAGAGTCCTACTTTACCTGAGACAGGCTCCGCCAGCGTGTAATCAAGCAGGTGTTTGCCGTTAAGGGAAGCTTGCAGGTTCGTTCCCTTAACTGAAATCTGAAGGGTATACCATTGGTTCATCTCCAGCGGCACATTCTCCGACCCCTTCTTAACAAAGCTGCGCTTGCCCTGATTAAAAGTCCACAGCACCACGTTGTCTTCCTTGCCGTTAAAGCGCACCGCGAGATAGTCGCCGTTTGGCTTCAGGTTAAAGAGAATGCCCGCGCATTGATCCAACTGACCGGCGACCAGCTTGAAACGCACGCTGATCTCCCCATCGTGAAAGTCTTCAAACTCTTTGGCGACCGCATACGGGAAGTAAGCGAAGGCTTTGACATTATCTATAAACTCCTCGTGCCGCGAGCCATAAATTTCACGGGCCTTCTCGGCCAGTCCGCCCGCCGGTTGCCCCTTTTGCCATTGTCTCCCATCCACAGCCATGACCTGTTTCCCACCGTCATCAACGATCACCCAGTTACCGACAACGGAAAGAAACTTGGAAGACTCTCCACCGACCTTCTCTTTGGAGACATCCACGCCCACTCTCTGAGGGCTTTTCGTGCATTGCATAACAGCGAAGGCCAGTACGATGAGCACGACGAGTCTGAGCATCAAAAAAGTGCGAGCTTTCATCTTCGAGTTCCTTTATCTGCGAGTCAACCACCAGACAAGAATCGTGGCCAGCGGCCACAGACCATAGAAAATCCACGCAGCCCCTGTGGGGCGAGCGGCCAACGGATAGCCGCTGAATTCATTCTCTCCCGAAGGCTTTGGCGGGTTAACGCTTGCCAATTTATAAATCTGTTCCAGCACGACCGCTTCAATGGTAGAGCGTTCCATCACACGATTGCCGCTCAACTCATACCAGATTTCGCCGTAATGATTTTCGTTGTTTGCGAACAGACCGCTAGTGCCCCCACCGGTTATGTAATCGACCTCAACGCGCGGCAAGATTCTTCGCAGCTTGCTGAGAACGCTTTGTTCAAGATCGGCCAGACGCGGGTCTTCAGGCGACAAAAAAGCTGTGACGCGAAGCGGCTGCTGAATCTCGCCCAGTGCTGCTTCATCGGCGGGCGAGAAAGAATTGCGACGATTCTCACTCACGTCCAAACTCATTCGCAAATTAGCGCCCGCGACCATCACGACTGCAAGCGCTATGACGACCACTGCTATCCTGACGAATCGAGCTTGCGGCTTCCATCCGGAATTTAGCCAGATTGCGCCTACGGCAAGGCCAGCCGCGCTGACCCCGAGCATGACTATCACAGTGTCCAGCCTGAGCAGTCCCCGCTCAAAGAAGCGCAACGCCGCCGTCGGAGTGTAAGAGGCCAACTGCTGAAGCAGCCCGCCACGTCCCGCTGCTATAAAGTCGAGTGCCCATGTCCCGACGGTAATGCCCAGAGTTATGATCGCCGCGCTCGCCGCGCTTTCGGCAACAGCAGCAGCCACGACGGCGACGCCGGAACCAAGAGCCATGCGGAGCAGATGGCCCAGCAGCAGATTCAAAGTCTCCGGGGCATATAAATGGCCGCCGTAGATTCCCCACAAGATGAGCGCCAGCAATCCCGGCAGCAAGGCTATGAGCCACCCAATCAGCAGCGCCAGCCCTTTAGCCGCTACTTTCGTGTAGAGGCTGCCCGGAAGCTGTAAGAGAATCTTCCATCCGCCGCTCTCTTTCTCGACCGCGATTGTGCGAATCGCAACGAAGGGGAAGAGGAACATGATCGCCAGATCATAAGCCCCAAACGTCGGCACGAGAATGCCATCAAGTGGCGTGAGTCCCTGCGCCAGCGCCGCCGCCCCTCCGCCAATACCGCTGGCTTCCGCATACAGGTTGAGCGCATTGATGAAGCTATGGCCGACGAGCAGCCCCGTCAGCAGAAGCAGAATCCAGAAGGCGCGCGACGCGAGCAACTCGCGCCACTCCATAGACAAAAGCGTGAAGAAGTTACGTGAGCGCAAGAAAGATTTCCTCAACTCCGCCTTCTATGAGATTCGCCTGAGCGCGCAGTTCCGGAATGCTTCCCTCGCCGACTATTTCCCCGCCACTCAAAAGTACGAGGCGGTCGCAAACTCGCCCCGCGTCTACAAGCTGATGAATCGAGAGCATCAATGTCCGGCCACGCGCTGCATGTTCCCTGAGTAACGTCATGACATCGCGCGTCTGCCGCAAGTCCAATCCATCAAACGGCTCGTCAAGCATGAGCAACGGCTGCGGGGTGAGTAGTCCCAGAGCAAGCAGGACGCGCTTGCGCTCTCCTTTTGAGAGTGACCCGAGACGCGCGTTTATCACCGCGTCGAGCTTGAGCGGATCTATTAGTTCCGCTACGCTGACACGCGAGCGCGGATAGAGCTTTTCAAAAAAGCCCAAGACCCGCTTCACAGGCTGCTCGGCCCAGGGAACGATTGCGTCCGGCAGATAAAAGAGAGCTTCTTTACGAGAACCGACGGGCAGCACCTTTTTATGAAACTTAACCGTTCCTTCAGTCGCAGCCATTAGTCCCGCCAGACATTCAAAGAGCGTTGTCTTGCCCGCGCCGTTAGGGCCTATCAGTCCGAGTACCTCACCATTGAGTACGCGGAAATTTATGTCTTTCAGCACGCGTCGTTGCCTGAAGCGCTTGCCGATACCCTCCACTGTCAATAAGTCATTCGCTGAATCTTTCGCCATGAGCTTCGGTGGGACGGACGCGGGGCGTCTCGGTGTCTCAGGCTTGAGGGGTTGCCGTGCCGGGCCTTCCGAGGATGAATGAAGAGCGATGACCTCTCATCGCTCTTCACTCCCCGGCCCTCTGCTGCTTTAACTTAGAAGATGAACCGCGTTTGCACCTGAAACATGCGTGGCGGGTCGATGTTTGCGAACGCCGGGATGGCGTTCGTGGCTGTGCCGACGGCCACGAGCTGGCCGAACGTCGGGTTTGGTGTGAGCGTGTCGCCGTAGATGGTCTGGCCGCGACCGAGATAGTTGCCGTGATTGAAGAGATTGAAGCCCTCCAACCTGAGCAGGATGCTCGTGCGTTCTGACAGCTTGATGCGCTCCTCGATGAAGATTGCCACATCAGAGGTCGGGGTGCCGCGAAACGCCGATTTGCTGATGACGCTGCCGTTGATGACGGGACGGTCGTTGTTTGCGCCGTCACCATTGTTGTCAATGCCCGTCGTAGAGTTGAAGGGACGTGCCGACGCAAGCTGTGTCAGCGTGCCCGCCGTGATGTTGAACGGAAACCTGTAGCTGAACGTGAGAACAGCGCGATGACGCTGATCGACCACGCTCGGTCCGCGCTCAATCTCGCCGAGCCGCGCGAGGTTGCTGTCGTTCGGCCCGATGCCGTTGCCGTCCGGCTCGGTGGTGTTGGTCGCCTTGGAGAGCGTATAGCTGAGGGCAGCATACATCTTGCGGTTACCGCGATAAGTGACCTGCGTCTGCAACCCGTTGTAATCGGCGACGCCGAGGTTCGTCAAGACATTGACCTGGCGCACGCCGCCGTTGACCGGCAGGATTGGGCGGGTAGCATTGGCTGCGGCCACGCTTCTCACCTGTCCGGGCGCTGTCCGCTCAAACGGCGCGGGAGCGTTCAAATCAACGGTGCGATCAATGCCGGACAAGTGCTGATGGACATAGTCTCCTCCGACGAACAATCCCTTAACCACCTCGCGCTCCGCGCCGATGGACAGCACCTGACTGCGCGGGTTCACCAACTCGTCAGGGTAGTTCGGCAGCAGGTTGAAGTTCAGCCCGTACCTTGCGAACTGGGCCACATAGAAGTCTCGTCGTCCCCCACGAATCGTGATGTCGCGCGCTGGCAATTGCGAAGCTGGCAGCGTTCGCGGATCAACGTTCACCGGAACGCACGTCAGGCAGGTCGGGAAGCCTGTTTGACCGGAAACCGCCGTGTAGGTCGTCAAACCGTCCAGCCCGTTCACCAGATAACCGGCGACCGCATTGGACCGAACCTGCGTGTAATACATCCCGTAGCCGCCGCGAATCGAAGTGCGCGCATCGCCCCCCGGATGCCAGCCGAAGCCGATGCGCGGCGCGAAGTTCTGCTCTGCGTCGGTCAAAGTCTGACGGTCGTAGCGAAGCCCGAGGTCAATGGTGAGGTCGCTGCGCAGGTGAATGCTGTCCTGCGCGAACCCTGTGATGAGCCACTGCGGCAACTCGTAGCTGTTGATGCCAAAATCAATCGGCTGCGTGTAGTTCTGCACGTCGGCCAGCGTCAGAGACCCGAAGGGCGCGGTCGTCGTGTTCCTGAACGTGAACGTGCCGAGAATCGCGGTGCCCGGTTCGCTGCCCGTGCCGCCGGAGGTGTGATGAATCACACTTCCGCCGAAGCGTAGGTAGTGCTTCCCAAGCGACCACGAGAGCGTGTCCGAGAACTGCAACTGGTGACTGAAGATGTCGGAGGCTCGCGATTGTCCGATGGTGAACGGCACAGTCCCGGCGCGTGTGTAGGTGGTTGAAAGATTCTGAGCTTCCCAGAGCGTGATCGGGTCGCCATGCAGGTAGGCAAATCGCGCCTCGTTAAGCAAACCCGAATTGATCACCGCCGTGTGATTGACCTGAGCCGTCCATGAACGCCGCGAGTATCTGCGCGCAACGCTCGGCGCATTCGTGCCGCCCACGGCGTCCTGCGGATTGTCGTCGAAAAACCGGTCTACGTTCACTCGCATCATCAAGGTCTGATGCGACGTGAGCTTGTGGTCTACCCGTCCGTCAAAGAGAAACTGGCGATAGTGTCCCGTGTAGTCGAGGCTGCCATCCGACGGCAAGAGAAACGCAGGCAGCGTGGTCGAGAGGAACGTCGTTCGATTCTGCCGCGTGTAGTCAGCCGTAGCGAAGAAGAAGGTCTTGCCCCTGATGATGGGGCCGCCAATCGAGCCGGAGACCTGTTGCAGCGCATCCGGAATGTCCACCGGATTGATGGCTTGAAGCGTGGTCGGTGTCACGCAACTCGGCACGGACGGCGGGCAAAAATTCTTGGTCGAGAAGGTCTCCGCCTGCCAGTCGCCGGGACGAATCAGGAACAGTCCTTCGCCGTGAAATTCGTTCGTGCCGGACTTGGTGACGATGTTCAAAGCTGGGCCGGAAGTCCAGCCGAACTCTGAAGAGAACGCGTTCGAGAGAATCGTGATTTCCTGAATTGCCCCGAGCGGCACGGTAGCGATTGCCGTCTGGCGACCCCACCCCTCATCGTTGTTAGCGCCGTCAAGGGTGAACGTGGTCGCACGGCGTGAACCCACGCCGGTGATGAAGTATGTCGCGTTGACGAAGAGATCGCCCGTGCCTTTCCCCTGACGGAACGCCGAATTGAGGAGCGGCAGCGACGTTGACTTGCGACCGAGAATCGGCGTCTCGTCAATTTGTGCGCTGCGCAGTGGCAGACCGATCTGCGGGTCGGCGCGCACACCTTCGGCGGTGCCGAAGACGGTGACCTCCGCCTTCTCGGAGCCGACGGCGAGCGCCACCTTCAGAGTTGCGGTCTCACCCGAGCGCAGAGTAATGTCCGTGCGCTCTTCGTCGCCGAATCCCTGCTTGGACACGCTGACCGTGTAAGTTCCCGTCAGGGACAGTGCCGAAATGGTAGCGCTGCCGTCACTTCCTGAAACGACCTCGCGCACGTCGCCGGTCGCGGTGTTCGTCACCGAGACTCTGGCGTCCGGCACGACAGCACCGGCTTGATCAACAACGTCCACGATCATCGTCGCCGTGTTGGGAGACTGCGCGGGCGTCCGTGCCGCGCTGAAGGCAAAGAGCGCAAGCAGCGCAAGCAGCAGCAGAGGCCAGCGGAATTGTTTCCTGATTGTCACTTTGATCACCTCGTTGTTTTTGAAGTAGCTCGTTCTATGGATTCCAGCGCATCAGAAGCGATAGCGATAGCGGAAGGTCACGCTGCGTCCCGGCCCGTCTGTGCCCCAGCTAACATTGCGATAGCTCTTGTCACCGATGTTCTCGAAATCAAACGAGACATCGTGCCCTTCGTTGAAGCGGAAGCCGCCGCGCACGTTGAAGAGTCCGTAGCCGGGAAGGTATGTGAAGAGCGGGGCGGACGCGGCTGTGCCGAGCACGCGATTCTGAACTTGCAGGACCGTTTCGTTGGTCGGAATCAAACGGTCGTCGGCGTTGCCTGCGATGCCGTCAGGCCCGGAAGAGATTAGCCCTCGCACGCGTGCGCCGCGATTGAAGAAGTTGGCGATCTGTGCGCGTGTGCGTGTCGCTCCCGTGCGCCGGTCGCCGAGGTCGAGAGTTGACAGACGATCTTGTCTGGCGGCGAGCGTCGAATATCCTTCTACCCAGTAGCGTCGTCCCAGAGGTTGATAGCGAAGGCGCAGGAAACCTGTGGGCGGCGGCGTGCCGCCTTCGATGTTCGGCGGGAGTCCCGTCGCTTTGTCCTTCGCGCGGATGTAGGTGAAGTTTCCACCGAAGGCCCACTCTTTCGTGAGCCGCGCGTCGAGCGTGTATTCCCAACCCGTGATGCGAGCATCTGTGAAATTCGAGCGAATCAGCACGGGCGCAGTCGAGAGCGCAACAAAGACAGCGCCGTTGGCATTCTGGCTGACGATTGGCTCGGTGCCGAGCCGCTGGCCCACAGAACCGGCAGGCAGGATCAAAGCCTGTTTGACGATTGCGTCGTTGATGTCAATGAGAAAGCCTGTCAGGCTGGTATCCACGCGCCCGCGCCGAAAATGAATGCTGCCTTCAAAGTTGTTACTGAATTCAGAGCCTTGACGCGAGACGGGGATGTTCGTGTTGACGGCAGACGCGGCGGCGGTTGAGCCAATCGTTCCGCCCAGAGCAGCCGCGCTGCTGAAGTCCGCTTCAAAGCCGTCGCCTGTGAGTCCGAGCGTGCCGAGATCGGTCACATCGGGAGCGCGGAATCCGCGACTGTATTTGAAGGCGAGGTTAAGTCCGTGCGTCGGCGTGACGACCATCCCGATGCGTCCCGAAAAATCTCCGACACGCAGACTGTCATCCGGGAACAAAGGCCGACCGCCGACGATGTCAGCATTTGCCGCACGCGAACGATACGACGCCACACCGTAGCGCAGCGCACCGCTAAAGCGCAGTTTGCCCGGAATGGCATCGTAAGCATCCTGCGCAAAGAACCCATAGGAGAGATAACGCGCGCCGTTGGGGACGCGCGGGCGCGAAGGCGTAGTGGTATTCGTCACAGGGTTGAAGTCGAACGCAGGCGATTTGATCTTTTCGTGATAGACATCAGCGCCGATGAGAAAAGTGTTATGGCGCGTGAGTTGTTTATCCAGATAGAAATTGAAGCCTATGACGCGTGTGCGCTCATACTGGTGCGTGATCGCGCCAACGGGATTACCCTGCCCGCCCTGATTGACGCGCTCCTCGCGCTGCGCGTTGTAGGATACGGTCAGCGATGCATTATCGAAGAAGCCGACGTGCTGTTTGAGATAACGCGCGTAGGCGAAATCCAGCATCAGGTTGCGTAGGTCTGCAATCAGGTTGCCGTCGCCGCCGAGCGTCTGGTCGTAGCGCTTGCCTCCGTCCTGCTGGCTGCGCTCGTAAAAGAATATGAATTGCTGGTCCTGATCCGGCGCGTAGTTCATACGCAATTCACCACCGTATTGCGTAAACGCCGTGTCCGGCTCGCGCGAGCCGAAGATGCTTGATGGAATACCCAGAAAGCGCGTCACAGCCGCATGGCCGTCGAGACCGTTGGCGGGACGAAGCGTATTGACGCGCCGCGCCGCGACATTTCCCAGCAGACCGAAGCGCTTCGTGCCGTAGGTGAAGAGCGTGTTGCCGCCAAACGAAAGGTTGGCGCTGGTGAAGAAGGTGTTCACTTCACCATGCGTTTCCGGTGTGTCGCCGCCGAAGACAGGCACGCGCCGGATGAGCGCAATTGTTCCGCCAAGTGAATCCGAGCCATACTGCGCGCTGTTCGGCCCGCGCAAAATTTCAACCGTGCTCAGGCCACTCGGCTCGTTGAGGTTGAAGAAGGTGCTCACACCGCCGCGTTGCGCGGTCGTCGTGTAGCGCACGCCGTCAATAAAGACGTTGACGTTCTTCCCCGTCAATCCGCGCACGAAGATGCCGCCCATATTCGCGCTGGTGCGCTGCAACGCGACTCCGACCTCTTCATCCGCGACCTGCGCCAGCACGTCGGTGGTGCGCTCTCTAATCGCTTCCTCAGTAATGATATTGACCTGCTGATCCAGGCGGTCAACGTTCTGCGCCTGACCTGTCTCCGCCGTGACCGTCACCAAAGCCGAACGCGTTGCGACGTCAAGTTCCAGCTTGACATCAGCCGCGCCTCCGTCAGTGACATGTGCCGAGACGCGGCGCGTGGCGAAATCCGGCCTCGACGCCTGTACCACGTAAGAGCCGACGGGGATATTGGTGAAACTGAAATGTCCCTGTCCATCCGTCTCGGTCGTGGCCTGCACGCCGCGATGCGCGTTGATGAGCGAGACGCTTGCGCCGCTGATGACCGCGCCGTGGATGTCATGAACCGTGCCGTTGACGCTGCCCTGATCGTTTTGCTGTGCGCGTACGCCGTCAAGCGGAAGCAACAAACCAAAGAGAGTGATTGCTGCGAGGACTGCCATCAGGCGAAGATGCTTCCTGCCAGGGGTTAAAGTCATAATTCTTTTTCCTTATAAGTAATGAAATCAGTTCAGGCGCGTATGAGCCTGATGACCTCTGATTGAAATTGGAAATCTTCTGAAAAGTTGGGCGACCCGCTTCGTGTGGCTTGGTCTTAAACAGGCAGCGGGGCGCGTTTGAGAATGCTCGCTACCTACAGGACAGTTAACTACCCGATGAAGTTACCTTTAAACCTCACCTACTACCAAGCTTCGTAGTTTATTTCGGGAAATTTTAGCTCTGGCGGAGTCAGGCTTGTCAGATGATTGACGCCACAGATAACAGGCCGGAACTGAAGGGGATTAATTCTGAGAAGTATGCTTGTGAGAGATTCTGCGCCTATCGCAACAGGAAGACGATCTGTTCAATTGTGTCGTGCATCCACTTCAACATCTGCGCGTTGGTGGAGATGAAAGCTATCGCTACAACGAGGCTCCCGGTCAGGCCCCACATGATGAAGCTCGAAAAAGATTGTTGTCGCAAATTGTATGTAGTCTCAACCGTCGCCATCTCTGTCAGAAGGCGCACGCGCTGCACCACATCACCGCCCGCCTCTACCAGCAGGAATGCGCCCGCAGGCATCGTCGGTTTTGCGCCAATCGGCACTGCGCGCGAAATCTTAATCATGGCTTCGGCCAGATCGAGCGCTCCCATAGCGCCGCGTGTTCGCGCCGCGTGCTCGTCGGCGGCGGCTTCCGCGCATTCAGCCCACGCGCGATCCAGAGAGCGCCCGCAGGGAACCATCATCAGCACATCTCGACAGGCGCGCACTAATGCCCGCTTGAGATTATCGCGCGCGACGAGATGGCCCGCTTCGTGTGCCACCACCGCCTGAAGCTCTTCATCGTTGAGCGTGTCGAAGATTTGATTGGCAATAAAGAGTCGCGGTCGGAGAGCGCCCACTACAGCCACCACGGGAAAGCGGTGGGCGACGCGGTACGCCGGTATCGAAACCGTTTCAATGTTGACCGGCTCGGCATGAGCGAGCCAATCACTGATAAGCCGTCTGGTCATCTGCCACGTCCTGAGACCGCGCCACAGTGCGAGCGCGAGACCGACTACGGAAAGGAAAGCGATGGCGGCGAGTTTCAGGCTCACGACCTCATCGGTCGCCCGAGGTTCATGTGTGATGTAAGCCGGGACTAATAACGCGAAGACGCAGATGATTGCGCTGGCCGGAGGAAAGACGCGGAGAGCAAAGAGGACGTTAGCTCGTGCGGCTGCCGACCAATGGTGTGTGAACCGCCGCGTGCTGCGCCAGAGCGCCACCGCTAACAGCGAGGCGAACGCATTGAGTGTGAGCAATGCGGCGAGCGCAAGACAAAAGCCGAGTAGTTCGTACATAGGATTACTCCTTAGATTTCAGCTCACGTCTCTTTTCCTGCACCAGACGATCCAATTCGTCGAGCAGTTCGCGGTCACGTTCACTGACAGCTTCAACGAAGCACGCCAGTACGGGTTCAGCCGTTTTAACGCTGCCACCGAGCAGCCCGTCAATCACATCTTCGGCCACGCCCTGCTTAAACTCTTCCGGCGAGAGTCGGGCCGAGTAAAGAAAGGCGCGGCTACTCTTGCGGCGAGTCAGCAAGCCTTTTTTATAGAGGCGGTCGAGCGTGGTCATCAGTGTCGTGTAGGCAACGCGATCCTCGAACTCACGATGCACTTCGCGCACGCTCGTTTCACCGCGTCGCCACACTTCGTCCAGAACTTCGCGTTCGAGTTTTCCGAGCGCGACGTTCATCAACTCACGCGGGCGTCTGAATCCAAGGAGTGTAAATTGAGGCACTTTCATCCCGCCGAGTATTAGATATGTAGCCCGATATGTCAATCAAATCGATAAAGATTAGCCTCGGAAATCACTCCCGCGAGCGCGGTCTGTGGTTCACGGGGCTTGAAACCGAACTTTGGGTCGTCCTATCCTTTATGTTAGTTTCAGTGTGGAGCGCTTGCCGGGGAAAAGAAAGACGTGTATGGGCGTAGTAAAAGAGAAGAGAAAAAAGAAGAAGAAAACGGCGCTGGTGATCTGTCGTGACCGGCAGGAATTTTGGACGACGCAGGCTCAGTTCTGGCAGTGGGTCAGAGAGGGAGTCGTGACCAAGACGGGCGATAAGCCTCTGACGGGGAGTTTCATGCGCGAGCATGAAGAGTTGATGGTGATGTTGAGCAACACGGTTCTCAATCTCGCCCACCCGAATCACTTGCGGGAAGCTCTCGCCTCGCGGCGCATTGGACTGGCGAAAAAGTAAAGAACCTATCCCCTAACTTCCCGAAATATAATCAACCAATCAGGAGACAATTATGAGCGACGTAGCAAAAGCTCTCGCGACGCAACTCACCAACATCGAGAAACGAAGCGGGAAGTCGTTAGAGGAACTGGCAGGTATCATCCAATCGAGCGGCCTCTCGAAGCACGGCGAAATACGCGACATGCTCAAGCGCGAGCTGGGCATGGGGCACGGCGACGCCAATACACTCACGCACCATGTCCTCAATTCGGCTGACAAAAGCGGCGGCGCACGAGAAGCTTCCTCAACAGGAGATGATGTTGTCTCCGGCATTTATTCGGGGGCTAAAGCTCAGTTACGTCCCATCTACGAGAAGTTGATGGCCGAGATTAAAAAGTTTGGAGAGTTTGAGATTTCGCCGAAGAAGACCTATCTCAGCCTGCGACGCAAGAAGCAGTTTGCCATGATCGGGCCAGCGACCAACACTCGCGTCGAGGTCGGCATTAACACGAAAGGCTTGACCGCTACGGACCGGCTGGTCGAGATGCCGCCAAACAGTATGTGCAACTACAAGGTCAGGCTGGGGACTGAAGCGGAGGTGGACGCCGCGCTGATTGACTGGATCAAGCGCGCGTATGATGGTGCGGCGTGATGAATAGTCAGCCGCGTAAACGTTGGCCCCGCGCTCTGGCCATCGCCTTGATAGCCGTTGCGCTCGGCTCCGGCAATAATCTTAAAAGTCAGGATTCGGCGCAAGGCTTGCACGTGCTGTTCATCGGCAATAGCCTGACCTACTCAAACGACTTGCCTTCCATTGTCGAAGCCCTCGCTGAAAGCTCAAGGCAGAAACGTCTCTCTTTCAAAGCAATTGTTTTCGGCGGCTATAGTCTTGAGGATCACTGGAATCAGGGCGAGGCGCGGAAGGCCATCGCGCAGGGAGGCTGGGATGTGGTAGTGCTTCAGCAAGGGCCTTCAGCTTCTACAGAAGGGCGTCAATTGTTGCTTGAGTACGCCCGCCGCTTCTCCGAAGAGATTCGTCGCGTTGGAGCAAAGCCTGCGTTGTATATGGTCTGGCCTTCTCTTGAGAGAGCGGGAGACTTCGACCGCGTAGTCGAATCCTACCAACTGGCTGCAAAAGATGCTGAGGGGCTGCTCTTCCCGGCGGGTGAAGCCTGGCGCGGTGCGTGGAGGCGCGATTCCCATCTCAAGCTCTATTCACCTGACGGGCTGCACCCGACTGTCGCGGGATCGTTTTTAGCAGCACTGGTAATTTATGAGCAACTGTACGGCCAAGCATTCAAGGGAAGATCGACTGAATTAAAACTGCGCTCAGGAGCTAAGCTCGAAATACCAGTAGAGCAATTTAGATTGATGCAGGAGGCAGCGGCAGAGGCTAATAAGAAAATCGGGCGGCGGTGAGAGGTAGATTTCCTCTTGTGGAAAAATTGTTAAGGCGGCAGGAACGAATCTCTTCATTCCTGCCGCCTTTGTTCATGTTCACTTCCAAATAGCAGCGAAGTTACGGCGTGCTGGGATAGACCATCGTCAGCGGATCGGGCAGTGGGATGCGCCGAATCTGGCCGTCCTTGGCGATCTTCAGGAGCGAGTGTTGCGGCCTGTCCGGGTTGCCTTTGGTAATCTCGTCAATGTTGCCGACGACGAGCACGACCAGTTTGTCAGGCTGTAGATACTTCTGCGCGACGCGCTGCACGTCGTCAACCGTGACAGCACGGATGCGATCACGATAGGTCGTCCAGTAGTCAGCCGGACGCTTCGTGTATTCGTCCTGCGCGAACGTTCCGGCGATTTGCCCTGCCGTTGCGAAGATGCGCGGGAAGAATTCGATGGCGGAGTTCTTCGCGGTTTCGAGTTCTTCCGCCGAGACCTTCGAGGTACGCAGCCGGTTGATCTCTTCCATGATGATGTCAATCGCCTGCGAGGTCGTCGGGTTCTTCGACTGGAAAGCGGCGCGGAAGACGCCCGGATAGTAAACGCCGAATCCGAAGTCTGACCCCGCGCTGTAAGCCAGTCCTTCGTCGGAGCGAACGCGCGAAGTAATGCGCGAGGTGAATCCGCCGCCGCCGAGGATGTCGTTCATCATTTCAATCGCATAAGCGTCGGGGTTATCGCGCATCACGCCCGTGTGCCCGATGCTGACGCGTCCCTGGTTCACGTCCGGCTTATTGACCACGTAAACGCCCGCCACCGGCACGGCGGTCGGCTTCGGCACGTCGGGAACAGCCTGCTTGTTGACCGGCCATCCCTTCATCGCCGCTTCGAGCTTAATGATCATCTCTTTCGTGTTGAAGTCGCCGGAGACGGCAAAGATGAAGCCCGCCGGATTATAGTACCTCTGGTGAAAGGCCATCATGTCTTCACGCGTGATGCCTTCGATAGAAGCTTTGGTCGTCTCTTTGGTCGAGAAGTGATTTGCCCCGTACATCAGGCGCGACCACTCGCGGCCCTCGATGGCGTCGGTGCGGTCGTTACGACGCTCCATGCTCTGAAGAATCTGGCTCTTCGCCAGCTTGATGCGATCTTCCTGAAAGCGCGGGTTCTTGAGCATGTCGAAGTAAAGCGTCAAGCCCTGATCCACGTCTTTCGAGAGCAGATTGAGGTTGGCGTTACCCTGCGTTGCGCCGATGAAGTTTGAGATGTTCGCGGCCAGAAAGTCAGCGGCCTCGTCAAACTCTTCGGCGGTCTTCGAGGTCGTGCCGCCGGTCCGCATCTGGCTGCCGGTGAGCGTCGCCAAACCCTCTTTGCCCGCCGGGTCTAGATAAGAGCCGGTGCGGACGATGGTCGAAACGTTGACGAGCGGCAGGTCGTGATCTTCAACGAGATAGACGACCGCGCCGTTCGAGAGCGTGTGGCGGTATTGCTCGCGTTTGGGCGGCGTGTAATTAAGCTGTGTGTACTTCAACTCGCGCGGGTGCGCGGGGATGTTGCCCTGCTGCTGAGTCTGTGCCAAAAGACTGGCTGGCGAGAGCGCGAGCAACGCCAGCGCGAGAAGTGCCGAAAGCATCTTTCGATTTCTTGTCATTACTGCTTACCTCCTTCGAGCTGTTTGAGGCGATCTTCCAGCATCTTTTTGGCCACCTTGATAAAGTTCTGTTTGTCGGCGGGAGCGTTCGCGCTCTGTTCCTCGATGCGCGAAAGAATCAGCTTGAGTTGTTCGGGCTTTGCCTGCGCGAGCAGGGCCTTCATCTGGTTAATCTGCGCTTTCTCCTGATCGGTCAATCCGGCAAGCGCGGGGTCTTCCGTCGCCGCTGCTGCTCCCTCCGCCTTCTTCGTGTAATAGATGGCAATGGTGCGGTTCTCTGGTTTGAAGTACTTGTTGGCGACGCGCTGGATGTCTTCGGGCGTGACGGCCTGATGACGCGCCGGGTCTGTGTTGATCGTCTCCCAGCCGCGATTCACCTCACGCAACAAGAGTTGCACCATCAATCCGAAGTTGGATTGCAGCCCGCGAAAGTTGTTCGCGGCATACTGGTTCTTCACCTTCTGCAATTCCTGCGCGTCCACCAACTCCTTTTGCAGCCGCTCGATCTCTTTGTAGAGTGCCTGCTCGACCTCTTCGGGCGTCTTGCCGGGTTTGGAGATACCGCTCATCTCAAAGAGACCTTCGTACTTGCGCGAATCCTGCCCGGCGGAAGCGTTGTTGGCGACTTCTTGTTTGAGCACGAGCGACTTGTAGAGGCGGCCTGTGCGACCGCTGAGCACGCTGCCGAGAATATCCAGCACGAACGCATCTGGATGGCCGTTGGCGACCGTGTGATAACGAACGCGCACCTGCGGAACGGTCTCCGCGTAGGCGACCATGCGCTTTTCCGCAAGCTGCGGCATCTCGCTCGTGCGAACCGGCTCAGGCTCACGCGGCCCGCGCGGCAGCCGCCCGAAATATTGCTTGGCGAGGGCGAGGGCGCGCTCCGGCTCGATGTCTCCGACGAGACAGGCCGTCAAATTGTTCGGCGCGTAGTTGACGGCGAAGTAGTCGAGCGCCTCTTCGCGTGTGATGCCTTCCAGGTCGCTTGGCCAACCGACTACAGGCCAGCCGTAGGGCGACGATTGCCAGAACATGGATTCAAATTGTTCGTTGAATTTTCCGGTCGGCGTCGAGTCGGTGCGTAGTCGCCGCTCTTCGTGAACCACGTCGCGCTCCGAATAGAACTCGCGGAAGATGGGATTGCCGAGGCGGTCCGATTCCATCCAGAACCAGAGTTCCAGTTTGTTGGCCGGGACGTTAATGAAGTAGACCGTGAAGTCGTTGCTCGTTCCGGCGTTCATGCCTGAGCCTCCGGCGGTCGTGTAGATACGGTCAAACTCGTCTTTGACCATCAAATCTTTCTCGCGTTTTGTCAGTTCGTTAAATCTGGTGAGCAGTTGCTTGTGGCGCTCTGAACGAAACTTCGGGTCTTTGGCGTCCGCGATTTCTCCCTGTCGAGCCTTGAGGATGAGCGCCTGTTCCTCTTGTCGAAGCTCTGCGCGCACCGTGTCCATCTCCTTGATGAGTTTCAAATTCTCATCAATGTTTTTCGTGCCGATGGTACGCGTGCCCTTGAACATCATGTGCTCGAAGAGGTGTGAGAGGCCGGTGATGCCCGGTCGCTCGTTAACCGAGCCGACGCGCGCCACCCAGCCTGCGGCGACGTTCGGGTCGCCTTTGCGTTGCACCAGCAGCACGCGCATCCCGTTATCGAGGACGACTTGCTGGACAGGTACTTTCTGCGCCGCCGCGATATGCGCGCACAGAAGTAGAGCCAGAAGGCTCAAAGAGATTCTTTTCATCTGTTGCTCCTCGTTCTAATTCAAGATCGGTATGGAATAATTGTTTAGAGAAAATTCCTGAGGGCAATCATACCAGTCGAAAAATGAATTTTCCAACGAGAGGCATACGCGGGCAGAGATTCAGTTTGATAAAGAGTGCAGTGGAAGTTGAGGTTCATCACAGAGACACAGAGGACACTGAGGTTGCACGGAGGCTTGTCTAACTCTCTGTGCCCACTCTGCGTTCTCTGTGTCTGCGGTGGTGAATAGCATCTTGCCGCACATTCGATTTGTAATTGAACCTCTACTCATGTATGAGGCAGGATAAAAAGAAAGAAGGGACAAGCTTGTCGCCTGCCCCTTCTTTGTCTAATCAAGTTACCGGTTTAGCTGAAGATAGTTGCTCTTACTCCTGCTCACTTGAGAACAATTCGTGCCTGATTATCACTTTCGCCCGCGAACCCTGCCGCGACGACGTATTTATCGCACTCGCTCGGTTCGTAGACATCGTTTCCTTTGTTGTCGCCTTTGAAGGCTGACATGGCGGTCGTGCCGCGCTTGCATTCATAGCAGTCTGCGAGTCCGAGTGAATGTCCGATTTCGTGAATCATCAAACTCGTCAGTGCGTCCAAGTCTGTGACAGATGGGCTGAGAATCATGGTCGCGCGCATCACCCCGTTGGACATCGAATAGAACCTGAGCTGACCCACGCGATCCTTGCCCTTCGGAATACCGCGCAAGACGGTAACGCTCGCGTTATCTTCGACGACCGTCTCGCGCTCACCCTCGATGGTGAAAACGATGCGAGAATCTATTTCCCTGAGAGCCTTGTTCCAGTTATTGACAGCGCGGGAGAATGCCGCTGTCTCGGCTGCACTGAAATTATTCTTCAGGTAATAGATTCTGACGCGCGTCTCGGGCTTCCAGCGCCAACCGAGAGCTTCCGTTGAGGTCTTGCCCGGTTTGCATTGCTTTGGCAACGCCACAGCCTCCCCGCCACCGCTTGCCCTGCTAATCGTTTTCACGGCGGCGGCGGTTGTGATTGTCGGCCCTGTCCAAAGTGCAAGGGAGAGACAGGAAGCGACAAAGAGACAGTAGAGAAATGGCCTCATCGTCTTTAGTGGTCTCAGGCTTTTTCAGTCAAAGACTGGTTTATTATCGTCCGAGCGATGCCATGCCGACAGGATTGACAGAGCGCATGGTGACGGCCACGTAGCTGCGCGATGCGCCGCCGCGTTTGAGTTCATACTTGCTCGCCAGCTTGAAGACGGCGGTTTGACCCGGCTTCAGCAGAACGATGGCGTCATAATCCACCATTCTCTGAGCGCCGTTAGATTTGGCGTCCACGAACCATGAGAGCAAGCTCAGGCGATAATAGCCACGATCAAGCGCGCGGCCTTCGTAGATGTTGATCTCAGTTTTGCGGTCAAGCATACTGAGGTCTTTCGAGTTCGATGCGTGGCTCGCGTTAATCATGTTCCCCTGAGCATTGATTGAGTTGCGCTCAAGATTCATCTCGGCTGTCTCGCCTAAATACGAAGTCATCGAGTGCTGCTTCCTGATGCTCGCCAGACCATTTCTCTCTAACGAGTCCAGCTTTGCGACAAACTGGTTGGCGCTCAGGCTGAGATAGCTCGCGCTTTTGTTAAGCCCGGCTTTTTCAGACATGAACGCGTTAGGGTCATCTGTCGTGAAGTAGGTGACCTCAAGCTGAGACTGAAGAGTCTTATTAGCCGCGAGGCTTTCGCGGAAGCCGAAGGTCTCAAGATTGGTGCATGATTGGGCGCGAGCGCTGAGCGCATTGATTGAGGTGAGTGCCAGCAGCGACAGGGCGACGACGAAGAGCTTCTTTCTCATCTTTCTATCTCCTTATAGTTCCGGTAGGTATCTCGATAGCGGCATGTGCTGACGAGACTTCTGAAGTTGGCGAACCCGCTTTCGATTCGGGCGGCCTTTGGTTGGGAATGACCACGCCCAAAAAAAAGGGAGTGAGCGCGGATGAAATGCAGCGATTCGTGGACGGTTGAGCCTCACAAGGCCGAGAGAGAGCGACCCGACGAAAGCGAAGACACTTTCTCTTCGGCGAACAGCAGGGGTCATCCGAAATGAGAGGGAAGTCGCCGGAGCGGTTTAGCTTGTCTGGTTTAAACTAGAAGGAAATGCTGGAAGAAGAGGAATCATCAAGGCGGGGGCGCTTCAAAACGGGCGTCAGTGATTCCAGCCGTGACTTCAAAAGCTGCCGGATGGAAGGTAAAGGCAGCTATTTCGGGAATATAACTTCCACTTGCGGAGCAGTGGAAAGTTTGAAGACCCGGCTCTTTCCAATTGCCTTCGGCAACCAGACAATCTCTTCGGCAGCAGCTTAAATTCCAGGCTAAATAGAAGAGACTCACGGCTTTGCGTCCCCACCTCACGGCAGGTTTGCCTTTATCGTATGCAACCGTCGTGTAAAGATCAGCGCCGCCGAGATGCCCGAAGGCCACGACGACTCTCATATTAAATAGTGTTTGGCATGGTTTGTCAAGAGTTTATCCAAAATGGATATGTAGGGGGAGTTTTCGCCGCCCGCTTCGGTCTTGGTCAGGCTCGCCTTTCATCTTCCAAAACTCACGCGCGCCAATCGAATTCGGGTGTTAGGTGACGAGCATAATAATTCCGGCGATAAGAATCAGCAGGATGATTGCCAGAGGCATGAGTACAAAAGGCAGCCGGGAGATGGCGCGGCTCACCTCAAGCTCGGAGAGGTCAGCTACCTTTCCGAAAGCGGCGTCCATCGCGCCCATCGACTCGCCTATCCCCATCGTCTGCTTCACCACTTCGGAGAAGACTTCGTTCATTGCCTCGGCGAGACCTCCACCATAATATACTGCGTCCCTGATTTTTTTGATTGCAGCTACGAAAACCGAATTGCCGACGCCTTTGATAGTGACATCGAAGGCTGTCATGTAGGGTATGCCCGACGAGAGCAGCGTTGACATCATTCGCGCGAAACGCGCCAGAGCATACCTGTGCAGTAATGGCCCTAAAAATGGTATTCGCAACAGCAGAGCGTCTATTTGTCTTCGTCCATCCTGTTTCCTCTTATAAATGCGCGACAACAGCACAGCGACGATGACTAAGGCCAGAACCATCACCCCGCCTATGACGCCGAGCACCGCTCCCGTAGCTGTGAATCTTCTTGCCCAAAAGCCTTCACCGGGCGCGGTGCTAACCGTGAGCATCATGGTGACAAATGCTGCGGCAAGCAAAGAGGCCGGATAAAGGAGCGCCAATTTAATACTTCGTCGCCATTCCAATCTTCTCTCCAACTCAGTCAGGAGGCGTGGCAGCACCCTGTCATACATTTCTAACGATTCACCCGCCTGAAACAAATTGACGAAGTAGTCATCGAAAACTTCCGGATGAAGCTCCATCGCCTCGTAGAGGGTTGAGCCTTGATCCACGGCTGACATAACTTCACCGAGCGTTTGCTTGAAGTATCTATTCTTCGTTTCCAGAGCGAGCGCTTGAAGACAACACAGGATAGGCGAACCCATGTCCAGCATTATTATGTAGCGGCGCGTGAAATTCTCCAGCTCACTCAAGCTGACTTTCTTTCGTCTCCACTCAAAGCGAAAGGAGAACGGCTTGGGCAATTCCTCGTGGGTGGAGAGCAGCACAATCTGCTCGCGCCGGAGGATCGCTCGCAGGCTATCCTCATCATCCGCCGCGCGCTCGCCGATGACTATCTCGCCCAGTCTGTTGCGACCTTTGTAGAGATAAATCCCAGAGGAATTTTTTCTCTTCTTCTTTGATTCCTTAACAGGCGACACCTCGTCGCGCTTTCTCACAGCCGCGCCGTCCGCGAGATTAATTGCCATCATCGGCGCACCGCTGCCACGCAAAGCGAGTCCGACGGCCACAGCCATCTCCGGCGCTGCTTCGCGCAGGGAGTCAGAGCTGAAGCGCCGTTCATTGAATTTGATTCGACGGAACGGATCAAGCGGCTCAACCGGAATATCGAGACTCCGCGCCAGATGTTCCCTGAGTCCTTTGAGCTTTGAGCCGCCGCCGGAAATCAAAATCTTCTGAACAGCATCTTCCTCATCAGGGAAACATGAGCGATAAAAATCCAGCGTCCTGCTGATTTCGGTTTCGAATAAATGAGAGGTTGCTTCGGTCAGCCTCTCAAAATCGGTATCAAACGTCAGGCGCTTAGCGATGGCCTCGGCGGCAGCATGGATTTCCGTCTCTTCAATTTCAAGGTCGCGTGTGCCATCGAGTTTTGTTGCTTCAGCCTGTGCAAACGTCAGCCCGAGTTCTCGCTGGATTTGGTCTGTATAGTAATTGCCTCCAATGGAAGCGTCGCGCGTGTATTTGTATTGATGGCCTTTGACGATGTGGATAATCATCCCCGGAGCGCCGATATGCAGGAGCGCCGCCACAGAATCATCTGAAGGCTCGTAGTTGAAGTTGTAGCAGTTCTGAAGAGCCAGCGCATCGAAGTCTATGATGTCGGCTTGCTGGCCCGCGAGCTTTATCGTCTCTTCGAGATTCTGGATGAGTTCTTTCTTGCACGCGGCCAGCATGACAGAGAGTGAATTCTCGGTTGAAGAGATAATCTGATAGCTGAGCCTCACATCAGAAATCTCGTAGGGAATATGCTCCTCCGCGTGCCAGTTTATAGATTCGCTCAACTCTTCTTCCGTCATCGGTGGAAGTAAGATGCTCTTGAGAATTGCACGATAGCCGCCGACGGCAGCCGCCAGTCGCTGCTTGCGATGATGATTTTGACGGAAGAGTTTTGAAATAGCTCCAGCCATTTCCTCCCGATTAAAAATTTGTCCGTCAACTACTGTGTCGGGCGCGAGCGGCTCAATTCCCAACCCTGTCAAAGTCAGATGGTCGCCTTTGCCCGACAACTCAACTGCTTTGACGGAGCTTGAGCCTGCATCCAGCCCGACGAATCTCCTTTTACGGAATAATCCTTTGAGCATAAATCCTCTGACCGGAAGAGTATGCTTGTCGCCCTTGTCTGCCTCGCTATCTTACATGGATCGCAGGCCACGCATCAGGAAATTGAGCCTTCGACGCGCGCAAGTTTTCCCGGAGCGTGCCGTTCCATCTGGCAGGACTCGATCAAATTGAAACGAGGCGGCAGCCAATGAACATGAAAGCCCTGAGTTTATCTCTAATCGCAGCATCACTCGTCATTTCAACTACAATTAGTTGCGCCAACGGTACAGTCGGCAATGCGTCTCTCGCGTCCGCACACGCGAGCGAGGCGTCCGCCAAAAAGACCATGCGCGCCTTCCGCTCGGAAAAGGAGCTTTCGAGTTATTTCCGAAAACTCGCCGAACAGCAGAGGACGGCACGGCGGCGAGAATATGGCGCACCGGTCCCATCTCCGGCAGCTCCTGCCGACGCAAGCGCCAACAAAGCGGTCGGCGTCGCAAGTACCGCTAAATCAGATGCCAGCAGCGACGATGGTGAATCAGTCACAAACGTGCAGGAGGCGGGCGTTGACGAGGGCGGAATCGTCAAGCTGCACGGCAATCATCTGGTCGTGCTGCGACGTGGCCGCCTTTTCACCATTGGCATCGGTGGTGGTGCGCTCAAGCCCATCTCCGCTCTCGACGCCTTCGGGCCGGACATAGACCCCGACGACGCCTGGTATGACGAGATGCTCGTTTCCGACGATACCGTCGTGGTGCTTGGCTACAGCTACGGGCGCGGCGGCACGGAGGTCGGTCTGTTCAATATTAACGCCGCCGGACAGCTTCGCTATCGTTCGACCTATCACCTGCGCTCCAACGATTATTACTCTTCGCGCAACTACGCGAGCCGTCTCATCGGAAGCAAGCTCGTCTTTTACACACCGCTCGATTTGTCGCCGGACGCAGATGACCCGTTCGAGGAGTTTCCCGCCTACCGCAAATGGCACAAGAATGCGAAAGAAAGTGAATTTCGGCGCATCGTCCCGGCAACGCGCGTTTACCGCCCGGAGCGTTCCATCAGTGCCGACGGGGAGTTAGCGCTGCACACCGTGACGGTGTGCGACCTCGCGCGTGATGACTTGGGTTGCGTGGGCACGGCTGTCATCGGCCCTCCGGGTCGCGTTTTCTATGTGTCGCCGGAATCGGTCTACGTGTGGGTGAGTGATTGGGAATACGGCGAGGACAAGGCGCGCGCCGCTTCGATGCTCTACCGGATGCCGCTCGACGGTTCGTCCCCGAGTGCGCTCGGCGTGTCGGGCAGCCCCGTAGATCAGTTCTCGTTCCTTGAGAGCGAGGATAATCACCTCAACGTGCTGGTTCGTTCCGAGTCAGGCGGCGATGGAATGTGGCGTGCTGAAGTGGCCGCAGGCGACGTGGCGCTGATGCGTGTGCCGCTTCGTAGTTTCTCGGACGGTTCGGAAGATGCGCCGAAGACCAGCTATCGTGAACTGCCCAAGCCCGCAGGCGACACGTTCCAGAACCGGTTCGTCGGCGACTATCTCCTGTACGGAACGGGCAGCGGCTGGGGGCCGCCGGAGAAAGCCGACGAGTCAAGCCTGTACGCGGTGCGCTGGGCGGGCGGCAAGGCCGCAGAACTAAAACTCGCGCACGGTGTGGATCGGATTGAGGTGATGGGCACGGGCGCGGTGGTCGTCGGCACTGACGGAGAGAATTTACACTTCACAGGGGTGCGGCTCGGCGAGCGACCCGCCATCGCTGACCGCTACACGCGCAAAGGCGCTTCGCAGGGTGAGCTACGCAGTCACGGCTTCTTCTACAAGGCTGATGGGCCGGACTCCGGCCTGTTGGGCCTACCGATAAGCACGCCCGGACGCCCCGGTTACGAGCACCTTTTTCAAGAGTCGGCGTCCATCCTCTTCTTACGCAACGACTCGCTGCGTTTGACTGAGATGGGAGACCTCGCGGCGAAACCCGAAGGGGCTGCCGATGACGCTTGTCGCGCTTCCTGCGTGGACTGGTACGGCAACGCCCGCCCGCTCTTCGTGCGTGGCCGCGTCTTCGCGCTGCTCGGCTACGAGATTGTCGAGGGCAACCTGACGGACAATCGAATCAGGGAAACGCGGCGCGTCAGCTTCGCTCCCCGACGGGTAAGGATGTCCAGAGCAATGTCTAATTGAGTGTCAGGTGAGTTGAGAGTTCACCACCGCAGACACAGAGAGCACAGAGGGGGCACAGAGAAAAGCAAGCCTCCGTGCATCCTCCGTGTCCTCTGTGTCTGCGGTGGTGAATATCCCTGTCAGATGCTCTCAATGTTATTTGAACCATTACTACCCGAAGGCTTCATTTACCTGCCTGTACTTTTAACGGCGTAAACTTCATGGGCGGCAGCGTGATCTTCGTGGTCGAGACGGGCGAGCCTTTCATGAACTCCAGCATCACGTCTTTGATCTTCGGCGAGGAGAGGAAGAGCGGATCGCTATGCACCGCGCCTTCGATGATGAGATGCGTGCTGTTGGGAAACCCCACGCGATACTCTTCGGCGTTGCCCACAGGTGTGCGCGCGTCGAGCGTGCCGCTGATGAAGAGAACGGGCACGTCTGCGCGCACGGGCGAACGGAACGTGTCGCCTAAGTCAGGCGCTTTCCATGTTTCGCAGATGCCGGGGAAGATTTGATTAGCTTCGTCTCCCAGCAAAGTCTCCTTCGCCTCGCGGCTGATTCTCTCGCTTCGCGCAGCGGTCAGCCCCGAAGCGCAATCCATCATGAATGACATCGCCGAGCCGAAGCCGTTGCGCGTCTGATTCAGCCACGCTTCCGCCACGAGCGAATAGTCGCCCTTCGACGCGGCATAGTAGGCAAGCGGGAAGTTGGCCGTCACGGTCGTGCCGATGTTGCTCCCCGTCAGATACTGCATGACGTACTTGTTGATGGTGACTTTCACCGGCAGTTTAGTCAGTGGGTCTGTCGCCTCGACGACAACGGGTTCTTTCTCAAGCTTATCCAGCACGGACTTCATCAGGCCGAGAAAGTCAGGAATCTCTTTGCCCAGTTCCGGGTCGGCTTTAATCACCGCCGACAGATCGGCCAGATGCTTTTGGATGTTGCCGGGAAGTTTGTAGGTGTGGTCCGGGCCTTCCGTGCCCGCGAGGATGGCGCGGTTGATGCTCTGCGGGTGGCGGCGAATGGTACTGAGCGCCAGATGCGTGCCGTAGCTGATTGACCAGAGGCTGAGTTGTTTCGCGCCGAGGGCTTTTCGCAAATCTTCAAGATCGTCCGCGCTCTCGTTCGTGTTGTAGCCCGTGAGGTCAACGCGCTGAAGCTCGCGCCAGTAGCCCATGCAATCGCGCGACTGTTCGCTGTATGCCTTCAACATGGCTTCGTGTGAGGGCACAACGCCAAGCGGAAAGTCGAACCTCTGATAACAGGTCAGGTTCGGCTTGGACCTGCCCGTGCCGCGCTGGTCAAACGCGATTACGTCGCCAATCTCGCGCATCGCCATGAAGAGTGGAAAGCGCGACCCCGTAGCCGTCCCTGTGCCGCTGCCGCCGGGGCCGCCTGCGAGGTAGACGATGGGCGCGCCCGGATTCTTCGCCGTACTCTTGAAGCGGACGAACGCCAACTCAATCACGTTGCTTTGCGGGTCGCTCCGGTTTTCAGGCACGAGCAGGACACCCAGTTCCGCCTCAACCTTCTCGCCCTTCTCGTTCTCGAAGACGTAAGGCTTGATGGTGAGATCGCCCGCCTTTCGTTGAGCCGCGACCGGGACGGCAACTAAGAGGATGATGACAAACAATAAGACGCCTTTTCGACGAGCACACTTCTGCCTGGACATTTTGTGATGCCTCCTTCTTAAGCTTCAAGTTTTTGGCACAGCCCCCGTTGTGCCGTAGGAAGGGAAGAGTTTGAGTTTTCTTGTTCAGCCGCCGATTAAAACTTGCGGCCTACAAAGCGTGATGCATAGATTTCTATCCGTCGCTGTCTTCGATCTCCGAGAGCGCCCATTTGGCTTTGTCACGCACACGCGTTTCAGGATCGTTGAGGGCCTGATTTAGGGACGTGACGGCTTGCGGGCTTCTGATTTCGCCGAGAGCTTCGGCTGCGGTCACACGCGCTTCCGCATAAGAATCTTCAAGCAGCATCTTGCACAGGGTTTGCACGGCGCGCTCTTCCTTCATCTCGCCGAGCGCCCACGCGCCGAGTTCCCTGACTTTCCATGCCGCATCCGAAAGCGCGCTTATCAATTTCTCGACGGCGCGTTCGTCCCTGATTTCACCGAGCGCACGAACCGACGCCATGCGTACCCACTCGTCAGAATCGTTGAGCAAGGAGATGAGACGAGGAACGGCGTTGGCGCGTTCACCCCCGCGCATGTTTGTCAGTTCGCCGATGGCCCACGCCGCGTTGCGACGCACACTCTGGTTTGAATCGTTGAGCGCATTCGTCAATGGCTCAAGGGCTGGCGTGCCCATTGACGCTAGGGCAATCGCCGCCTCTTCGCCGGGCGACGGCTGCTTGAAGGTTTCGAGCGCGGGATTCCACCTGCCGTTGTCCCAGCACTTCAGAGGCTGAATCGGCGTGTCATCGCCCAGCATCGAGATGAGCTTCGGAATGGCTTCAAGCGCACGCCTTCTTCCATCTTCACATGCCTCCCGTGCGCGCGCCTGTGCATCATCGGAACTGGGCGTCTGCCCACCTTCGGCGCTCGTCGTCGTCGCGACGCTTTGACCTTCCTGCACGGCTTGCTCAAACTGACTCTGCGGGAAAACACCGTCTCCTGATTCGTTTGGCGCTGCTTGAGCCGCGACTTTGCTCAGTTGCGCCCCCGCGATTCCTTTGTCGGTTCTGAGTTCAAATGAGAAAGTCGAGATTGCTAAAGACGATAAGCAGAGCAGCGTGAAAGTTGTGACCGCGAGAAGGCGGGCGGTGCGCGTGCCGAGGCGTCGTCTGTTTTGTGTGAGCTTCATGATGCGTTCCTCCAAAATGTCTGCGTCGAATATGCCCAGCGTAAAAACCTGTCCGGTGGGCGAGACGAGCGTGTCGGCCACGCGGACGAGAGCGCGCGCGTAAAGTTTGGGTTCAAGCAATCGCTCCGTCACCATCTCGTCGCAAGCCAACTCCCGCGTCCTGTCAATCTGTCGCTTGATGAAATTGGCGAGCGGATGGAATGAAATGGGAAGCAGCAGCAATTCGTAGACGAGGTTGAGCGCATAATCGCGTCGCGCGATGTGCGCCATCTCATGGCCGAGGACGGAAACGAGCGTCTCATCCGGGAGTTCTGCGTAAAAACTCTCAGGCAGGATAATCAGAGGAGAGCGCGTGCCGATTGTGACGGGCGCTGCCGCCTCCGTCGAGCAGAAGAGGGGAACGCTTCGTCTACGCAACGTGGCACTACATCGCGCCGCTACCAGATTCATCCGCGCGGGAATCTCACGCTCATAAATTGATTGCCGGAGTCTCTTCGTTCGCCGCCAGGAGCGCCACAGCGCACCCAGACGAGAGAGGACGAAGAGCGCGTAACAAATGGCGAGCAGCAGCGGCAAACTCGGCGTGGTCACAATCGGCTGCTTGCGTCTTTGAAGTAACTGTCCGAGCGCCGGACCATTATCTTGCGGGGTGATGACTTTCGAGTCGAGCGGTGAATCCGGTGCTGAGGTCAGATTCCCTGGAGTTTGTCCAACGTCTGTTCGTTGCCCGGCCACCGAGCGCGGCGCTTCTCCAGTAAAATCGAACAGCCCCCAAACGGGCAGCGCCAGACCGAGCATGAGAGCAGCGACCCACAGGGCGTGGCGGTAACGCGCGGCGCTCCTTTGCAGGAGGCGCGAGCAAGCCCACGCGACGAGCGCAATGAAGGCTATTTGCCAGGCGGCGTTGAGCAAAAAGCCCATCGCAAACTCACTTATCCTGCTCATCGCGCGACTCCTTTTCTTCCAGAAGCTCTTTGAGGCGAGAGAGTTTTTCAGGCGTCAGATGGCGCGTCTCGACCAGACTCATCACGAGGCTCTCCGCCGAGCCGCCGAACATGCGGTCAATCAGATCGCCGACCGCGTGCCCGACGACCTGATGGCGACTCACAGCCGGGCGGTAGAAATATGCCTTATCCTTGAGCGTGCGCTTGACCTTGCCCTTGCGCTGCAAAACGTTAAGCATCGTCTGCACGGTCGTGTAAGCCAGTTCGCGCTCCAACCGCTGCTGCACCGTCTGCACGTTGGCGGGGCCTGTCTCCCAGAGCACCTTCATGATCTCCAACTCCAGCGGCGTCAAGCGCTCCGTCTTTTTTTGCGGCATGCATCGTCTCCTAAAGTTTTAGGAGATTAACTGATGAAGGCTGTGCTGTCAACTAAAAAGTTAGGAGGTGCGGTTGTGAGGCGTGCCGCTCTGGTTTGAGCGGATTGAGATTGACGCTGATTTGATTTGACAATACTGGTTATAGCGACTAACAAGATAGAGTCAAACAATCATCTTTGGAGGAACGCATGTCTGATTCGGATTTCTACTCTAAGTGGATGCCGCGCGTCTTGAGCATCCTGCGAATTATCGCGGCTTTTCTGATTATGCAACATGGCGCGCAGAAGGTCTTGGGCGTGCTTGTGCCGACGCCCCCACCCGGAGCGCCATCATCGCATGGTACATTCTCATTGTTTTCATTGACGGGAGTGGCCGGAGTGCTTGAGTTAGTCGGCGGGCTGCTCCTCTTTCTGGGACTGTTCACCAGACCGGTAGCATTCATTCTATCGGGGCTGTTGGCCGTCGCCTATTTCATGGCGCACGCGCCCGGAGGGTTCTGGCCGATTCTTAACAGGGGCGAGTTGGCCGCGCTGTACAGCTTTGTCTTCCTCTTCCTGTCAGTCGCAGGTGGAGGGGAATGGAGCCTGGATCGGCTACTGCGCCGCGCCGCGCCTTCGTCCGGCACTAATACATACGGGCTGCCATAAATGGCCGCTCACGTTCAGCTTCAAAAGAAGCTATTAAAGAAAGCATAAGGAGAGACAGATGAAACGAGTTCTTAACGCAGTTCTGGTCGTCGCGCTGTTGGTAATCGTCGCGCAGCCGTTCACTAAAGGCGGCGTGGCTACCTTTGTGACGAGCGCGCAGGAGAAGGCGACCAAAGTCAAATATGTGCCCATCCCCAGCGGCGATTACAAGATTGACCCGGCGCACAGCATCATCGGATTTGCGATCCGTCACCTTGAGATCAACTGGGTGGAAGGGCGCTTCAAGGAGTTCACGGGGATGATTCATTATGATGACACGGATATCACCAAGTCGTCGGTTGAGTTCACCGCCAAGGTCGAAAGCATTGACACGGGCGTCGAGCCTCGCAACAAGCACCTGCGGACAGCAGACTTCTTCGAGGTAGAGAAATACCCGGAGATGACCTTTAAGAGTACGCGTGTCGAGCGCAAGGGAAAGAACGGCGGCGTGCTTCACGGTGACTTCACGCTCAAGGGAGTGACGAAGCAAGTGGCGCTTCCGTTCACCATCACTGGTGCGATCAAAGATGGTCGGGGCACTACGCGTTTCGGCGTAGAAGCACAGACGACGATCAATCGCCGCGACTACGGTATCAACTGGGGCAAGCCGCTTGAAGGCGGTGGGATAGACGTTGGCAACGAAGTCAACATCAAACTCCAACTTGAGGCTCTGCTGCCTGCGCCCAAGCCTGCCGGTTAATGCATGATGATTGAACATCAAAGCGGAGTGCGGGGCGCGACACAGCGGATGCCTGCCGTCTTCTTCGGTCATGGCAACCCGATGAACGCGTTGCTCGGCAACGAATATACGGAGGGTTGGGCTGCTATCGGGAAGGGGATTCCGAGACCTCTTGCCGTGCTCTGCATCTCTGCCCACTGGTATTTGCCGGGAACATTCGTGACCGCGATGCCCGTCCCGCGAACCATTCACGACTTTGGCGGCTTTCCGCGAGAGTTATACGAAGTGAAGTATCCTGCGCCCGGATCATTGGAGCTTGCCAGCCGGGTGCAGGAATTGCTCGCGCCCTTCACGGTCGGCTTAGACCAGCGCTGGGGTCTGGATCACGGCACGTGGTCTGTCCTCTGTCATGTCTATCCCGAAGCCGATGTTCCTGTCGTGCAACTCAGTATAGACGAGGCGCAGACGGCTGAATTTCACTACGAGCTTGCGAAGCGGCTCGCGCCACTGCGTGACGAAGGCGTTCTCATCGTGGGCAGCGGCAACATTGTTCACAACCTGCATGCTTACGCCTGGGGTCGCCACGTGGTCGAGCCATTAGACTGGGCTGCACGATTCGATGCGCGGGCACGAGAGTTGATGCTGGCGAAAGATCACGCTCCACTCGTCAACTACGAGCAGCTTGGACGCGATGCGACTCTCTCTGCGCCGACGCCCGACCACTACCTGCCACTTCTTTATGTGCTGGCACAGCAGCGAGCAAATGATGAGGTGAGCTTTCCCGTCGAAGGCTTCGACGGCGGCTCAATCTCTATGCTTTCAGTTCAAATCGGCTAAGGCGCGCGTCTGCCGCAATGAACTCTTGAGAGGAACGCTTTAAGCAATGAAGAAGAGTCTCTTTCTTGTCTTGATGCTTGTGGCTGCTTGCGCGGGCCGGATGCCGTCGGGTTCCGGGGTACACGATAGCGGGGAAAACGTCCATCCTGCTCAGAATACGCAATCGAGTTCCAGCCAGCAGCTTCGAGTCCTCTTCATCGGCAATAGCTTTACCTACGTCAACGATCTTCCGCGTCTCACTGCCAGACTCGCTGCCAACGAGTCCAGGCCACTGGAAACCAGAATGGTCACGGGCGGTGGCGCATCTCTCCAATCGCACTGGGATGATGGGCAAGCTCTGGCAGCGATCAAGGGGGCCAGGTGGGATTACGTCGTCTTACAGGAACAGAGCGCGTTGCCGGTAAAGAATCCGAAAGTCATGCACGCGCATGCCCGTTTGTTTGACGCCGAAATCAGGAAGGTTGGCGCGAAAACGGTTTTTTATCTTACATGGGCGCGCGAAGATAATCCCGAAAAGCAAGCCGCCATCACAGAAGCGTACATGAGTATTGCCGGAGAACTCGGAGCATTAGTCGCGCCCGTCGGTCTTGCCTGGCAGAGGGCCTTGAAAGATAAACCTGAATTGAGGCTTCATCACGGGGATAAACTTCACGCCAGCCCGACGGGGACGTACATGGCAGCCTGCGTCTTCTACGCCGTCTTCTACGGGAAGAGTCCCGAAGGCTTAACCCGCCGCTTAATTGATACGCAGCTTGGCACGGATAATGAAGGAGCAACTGTAGATTTAGACAATCTCAGTGAAGCCGATGCGCGCTTCATCCAGCGCATCGCGTGGCAAACCGTTCAAGAGACTGATAAGTCAAAGCCGTCGCAGCAGCGTCAGGCGGCATAACCACTGCTCGAAACTCCCGCTCTTCGAGCGCAATGACCTCTCATGCGCGTTGGATGAAGACGCGGGCGATGCTATGCTCAATTCGTTACAAGTAGAATCCGCTCTTAAAACAAAAAGGAGAGAGAACCCGGATGAAAACTTTTCCTGCCCTTCGACGCCTGATGTTGCCTGTCATCTTGCTAGTCGCCGCGTTATGTCTTCTTCAACCCGCCGTCGCGAACGTTGAAGAGAAATCTCCTGCTCCTGTTCCTGCTCCATCTCCGATAACCACAGTCTTCCTCGTGCGCCACGCAGAGAAGGCGGAGGCCCCGGCTGAAGACCCTCCGCTAAATGAACAGGGGCGATGGCGAGCGCAGGTCTTAGCCCACACGCTTGGAAAGGCTGGAATCAAGGCGATCTATACATCGCAGTTTCTGCGGACAAAACAGACTGCCGAGCCGCTCGCGACACAACTCGGCATCACGCCCACTGTGATGCAACTCCGTCCGAGTGCAACAAATCCCAGAGAAATCGCGTCGGACGCTATTCTGGCGATAGTTAAGGATATTCAGCAACGACACGCCGGAGAGACCGTCCTGGTCGTCGGACATACTAATTCAGTTCCACCGGTAATCAGGATGCTGAGGAGTGATGTGGTTCCCGCAATTGATGAACAGACATTCGATAATCTGTTCGTCCTGACGATACATCGTCTGGAGGTCGCAAAGCTGGTTCAACTGAAGTATTAAGCCCCGTGAGGGACGTTTGATAATAGCCCAGCCATGAATGGCTGGGCTATTATCAAACGTCCCTGACGAGACTCTTGGTGCGGTTAATCCTTGTTCACGGCTTTAGTTGATTAAAGTCCGAGTAATGCGCGCACCTCATCTGTATTCGAGTCGGTAATAAGATCAATCCCGGAGCTGGCGAAACGGCTCGCAGCCGCCGCTGCTCGCCCGTCCCTTTCCTTACCTTGTGACCACTGCGCGTGTTTGATGATTAGTGCTAAGGCAGTCGCGCGCCCCAGCGTCATGGCGAACCTGCGCGCGCCAGCTTCTAAGGTTTCCTGCCCTTCTTTCTTCGCAACCATCAGCCAGCTTGCGGCGTGTTCCAATGCCTGTTGTGCGACCTCTGCGGCCCGCGAGAGCCTGCGCTCGCTGACAGCCTTCACACAGCGACTTACTTCTGCTTTCAATATTTGAAACGCCCGATTGTCCGAGCCTAGAGCGCGAAGGACATCCAGCGAGAGGACATTCGTCGTTCCTTCCCAGATCGGCAAGACCTGAGCATCGCGCAGCAGCACGGGCAGCCCTGTGTCTTCCACGTAGCCTGCGCCGCCAAAGGCTTCGAGCGTTTCGCTGGCAACGGCGACCGCTTGTTTACCCGTCAACAGTTTCATCACCGGCGTCAGCAATCTGAGCAACAAAGTCTCTTCTTCGTTGATCTCGCCCATCTCACTGCGCCCGGTCAACTCGGCTACAAAGAAAGCAAGATGAAAGGCAGCTTCCGCCTCGGCCTGCATCCCGGCCAGCGTGTCCAGATGAAGAGGTTTTCTGGAGATTGCAGCGCCGAAGGCTACACGCTTGCTTGCATAATCGAGCGCCAGCGCCACACCGCGCCGCATCAGTGAGACTGCGCTGATGCCGTTCCACAATCGTGTGATGTTGAGCATCGGCGTGATATTGCGTATGCCGTTCGCTTCTCCCCTGACGAGTTGTGCGGGTGTGCCGTCTAAAGTTAATTCGGCGGTCGGAACTTTGCGTGTGCCGAGCTTGTCTTTGAGACGATTAATCTGAATATTACGCAGTCGATTCGCTTCATCTCGCATCTCAACGTAGAAGAGAGCCAGCCCCTGCCCACCCTGAGCGTTTCCTTCGGGGCGCGCGAGCGTCAGGGCCATCTCAGATGTGGTGGCCGAGGTGAACCACTTCCTGCCGTAAAGACGCCAGCCGCCATCATTGTCTCGCCGCGCCACTGTTTCCGATAAGCCAACGTCCGACCCGCCCGTCAGTTCAGTCATCCATTGACCGCTTGTCCAAAACTCTGCCGGGTTGCGAGTCGTCAGGTGAGGCACTGCGCGACCAATGAGCGCTTGATTACCCGAACCCAAGAGCGTGCGCGCCGCTCCGTCCGTCATCGCCAGCGGGCAACTGTAAATATCCGTTGACGGAGTGAAGAGATATGCGAGCGCACACTGATGCACCCTTGACAAATGGCCGTGCCTGCTCTCGTATGCTGTGGCAACGACGCCGTGTTCTGCGGCGATGCGCTCGGCTAAACGCCACAAAGGCGTTAGCTCAATTTGGTCAATGCGATTTCCCCACGCATCCCATTGCGTCAGCACCGGCTCGTTCAGCCGGTCGGCAAGCTGCATCTGGTAAAGCTCGCTTCCGGCCAATCGGCCCATCTCCGTCAGAGACGGTTCTATCTCGCGAAGCATCTCCGGCGGAAGCGTGCGCGCCAGAAAGGAACGCAGAACGCGATCATCTTCATATTGATTGCCAAGACTCGGCGGTGGTTGAAGGAAAGGCATAGTGTTCCTTTAAACAACAATTGTCCCGTAGCGAAAATCCCACCCGACCATTTTACTCTATCAGCATACTCAACCTTATTGTTATTCTCAGGCTCACGAAACGAATTTTTCGCAGGAAGTTTTAAGGAGAAATCATGAGAGCAATAGCAGTCATACCCGGAAAACCTGACTCGGTTCATTTGGCTGAGCTGCCTGCGCCAAAGGTTGAAGACGTTCCTAACGGGCGCGGTGTACTGGTGCGAGTGATTCGCGTCGGCGTTGACGGCACAGACAAAGAGATCAACGCCGCCGATTATGGCCGCGCACCCGAAGGCTACGATTTTCTCGTCATCGGACACGAGGGCTTCGGTCAGGTGGAGGCGGTCGGGGCAAACGTGACGGAACTCAAAGTCGGCGATTATGTGGTGGCCACTGTGCGCCGTCCGGGGACGAGCATCTACGACCTGATCGGCACAAACGACATGACGACCGACGAGACCTACTTTGAGCGGGGCATCAATCTGCTTCACGGTTATCTCTCGGAGTATTACGTAGACGCCGCCGAGTTCATCGTCAAAATTCCGCAGGGCTTGAAAGACGTGGGCGTGCTGCTTGAGCCGACGAGCGTGGTCGAAAAAGGCATCGCGCAAGCCTTTGAGATTCAGCGGCGGCTTCGCGTCTGGCATCCAAAACGCGCGGCTGTGATGGGGGCGGGCACAATCGGACTTCTCGCCACGTTGGTCTTGCGCCTGCGCGGATTGGACGTGACGACCTTCGCGCTCAATCAAAAACCAAATCTCAATGCCGAGCTGGTTGAAGCTATCGGCGCGCGATACGAGTCCACGAAAGATGTGCCGGTTCTCGAAGGCGCGAAGCGTTACGGGCCGTTTGATTTGATCTTCGAGGCGACGGGTTTTTCTCCCCTCGCGTTTGACTGCATGCAGGCGATTGGCAAGAACGGCGTGCTGGTGTTGTCGAGCGTCACGGGCGGCGACCGTAAAGTTGAAGTTCCCGCCGACAAGATCAATCTTGAGTTCGTGCTGGGCAACAAGGTGATGGTCGGAACGGTCAACGCCAACCGCGAATATTTCGAGATGGGAGTCCGTGACATAGCGCAGGCCGAGGCCGAGTATCCCGGCTGGCTCGCGCGCCTGCTGACTCATCCGGTCAAAGGGCTGGAAAACTACAAAGAGCTTTTCGATAACCTGACCAACGCCAAAGGCGCGATCAAGGTCTTTTGCGAAGTATCCGAAAGCAAAGATTAATGAAGGGAAATTAGCAGGGATGGACAGGATAAGCAGGATAGAAAGAAATAACAGTAAGCTCGCTTGACTTGCCTTCTCTTTCTTATCTTGTCCATCCTGTCTATCCCTGTTAACTCTATCTAAAATTCTTTCTTATGATTCGATTCGATAAGGACATTTGCGGCAATCCGGCGACCTCGTTCACGCGTGAATGGCTGGAGACAAACGGGCTGGGCGGCTACGCTTCGTCCACCATCGCGGGATTAAACACGCGCCGTTATCACGGATTGCTCGTCGCCGCGACGAAGCCGCCGGTCGGACGCATCGTGATGCTCTCGAAATTTGAAGAGACACTGATCGTTGACGGGCGACGCTATGATTTATCCGCGAACCAATACGTGGGCGTCGTCCATCCTGAGGGATACAAGTACCAGACGGGCTTTCGGCTCGATCCATTTCCGATCTTCACCTACGAGGTCGAAGGAATCGTAATCGAAAAATCCGTCCTTATGCCTCAGGGCGAAAACACGACAATCATTCAGTACCAAATCCAGGCTCCTGATACTGAATCAAGGGAAGCGAGCGACGGCGCATCTCTCATCCCTCATCCCTCATCCCTCATCCTTTTCGAACTGCGCCCGCTCATCGCCTTCCGCGATTATCACAGCTTGAGGCATGAAAACGCCGCGCTCAATTCTCATGCTCAGGCGGATGAAAGTCTCGTCACCATCAAGCCTGACGACGATTTGCCCGCGCTCCATTTCGCGCACGAAGGCGGCGAGCTGGACCGTGCTGCCTTCTGGTATCGCAACTTTGAATACGCGAAAGAGCGTGCGCGCGGCTTCGATTTTACAGAAGACCTCTTCAGCCCGTTTGTTCTGAGATTCAATCTCAATCACAAACGCAGCGTGAATATCATCGCTTCAACCGAGCGTCGAGACGCAAGCCGCGTAGGTGAATACGCCGAAGGGGAGATCGAGCGACGACGAAAGATTATTGAGAGCGCGCCCGGCAGTGATGAATTGACGAGAGCGCTCACCGCAGCAGCCGATCAATACATTGTCGCGCGCGGTTCACAGAAGACCGTCATCGCCGGTTATCACTGGTTCAGCGATTGGGGACGCGACACGATGATTGCGTTGCCGGGGCTGACGCTCGCGACCGGGCGCTTCGATGTCGCCCGCAGCATTCTCAAAGAGTTTGCGCGCCACGTTGATCGCGGCATGCTCCCGAACCGTTTCCCCGACGCGAATGATCCGCCCGAATACAATACCGTTGACGCGACCCTCTGGTATTTTGAAGCTGTCCGCTCGCTGCTCGCTTATACAGACGATTATGAGTTCGTGCGCGCCAGTTTGTACGACGTGTTGACGGACATCATCGAGTGGCATGTGCGCGGCACGCGCTACGGGATTCGCGTTTGTGAGGACGGATTGCTCAGCGCGGGCGAAGCGGGCGTGCAACTGACGTGGATGGATGCGAAGGTCGGTGATTGGGTCGTGACGCCGCGCCGGGGCAAGGCCGTAGAGATTCAGGCGCTCTGGTACAACGCGCTCAAGTTCATGGAAGAACTGGCCGCGCGCTTTAATGAGGAGACAAGCGCCAGGCGTTACGCGTTGATGGCGTCGCGTGCGCGTGCGAGCTTCAACCAGCTCTTCTGGAACGAAGAAGCCTCAGCGCTTTTCGATGTCGTGGATGGTGACGTGCGCGATGCCTCAATCCGCCCCAATCAAATCTTCGCCGCGAGTCTTCATCATTCAATACTTTCGCGCGACCATGCGCGGCGCATCCTTGAAACTATCGAGCGCGAGTTGCTCACGCCTTACGGGTTGAGGAGTCTCGCGCCTTGTGACCCGCAGTATCGCCCGCGATACGAGGGGGATTCCCTGAGCCGCGACGGAGCATATCATCAGGGAACTGTCTGGGCGTGGCTGATAGGGCCGTTCATCACCGCTTACACAAAGGCGCACGACAAAAGCGATGATGCGCGTGAGCAGGCGCGCATGTGGCTCGCAAATTTCCACACACACTTGAGCGAGGCTGGGCTAGGACACATCTCGGAGATTTTCGACGGCGACGCGCCGCACAATCCCGACGGTTGCATCGCGCAGGCGTGGAGCGTGGCCGAGGTGCTACGTGTTGTGGTCGAAGACGTTAACGGAAAATAGAGATTGCCCGCATCGGGAAACGAGGCAGCCTGAAAAGATTGCTATCGAGGCGTTGGGTTGAATGAGTTTTTAGGCTTAGGCTGCGGTGTGAACGAAACATATTTAGTGGTAGGGTTTGACTTCGAGAATATCGCCCCCTTTGTCTATCACAAATTCATACACACGAAGATTAGAGCCTGCCCATGCACGAGCTACAACATGCGCCTTTTCATTTGCGACCTTCATGCTGTAGATGTCATGGAACTTAACCCCTTGATTATTGCAAAAACTTTTAGCTGATTCATGAATAGTATCAATCCATTTTTGACTCATATTTGCAGTTGAAGCGGCTCCATTTGGTTGGTTAGAATCTCTTTTTGTTTGAAAGTAGCGATACTCTATAAACAGACCTATTACGACTATTATTATGCCTGTGCCTATGGTGATCATTAGAGTGCTAGGTTCCATAATCCAACTCCCCAGAGGTGCAGTTTATATCATCTCTCAATTACTAAGCAGTCTAACTACTATTGTGCTGCATGGTTCATGCCTATCACGCTTGAATGCGCGTCAAACGCCGCCCCACTTTACAACCCGACAAACTTCATCTCAAGTTTATTAAGATTCAATCAACATAACCTGTCTTCTCTTCCGTCATGTTAATCATGTTAATCGCAGTCTCTTCCTTTCCTCGATTAATCCGCTTGGAATTTCCGCTCGTTTCATCATCTATATAGGGAAAGAGTTTCGCGTCTCCAGAATTCTGGCGCTCTTCGTTGCAAGGTAAGCAACGGGAAGCGTCCAGCCTGTGGCATGTCTTCGTGCGGTGGAATGTCCCGGTGCCACTCTAAGGGAAGTCTAATCCATTTCGCCCGTCTCAGGGTTTAAGAGGGTATCCAAAAAGTGTTCATTAAAAATCTTGCCCCCACAGCGTTGGCCTGTTTTCAGCGCACGCCAAAGTTGATTCTCATAGCTTTCCTCACCCTCTCTTCTTTCGCCAGCTTTCAGGTTCGCGCCAGCACTCCCGCTCCCACGTTAAGGGAAAAGGACATTGCGACGGGCCAGAGCATTATTGGGAAACTGCACCGCCTTGAGCAATTGACACGAGAATCCGCCAATTCAGAGAAGCACCGGAAGCTCATTGCCAAAATGTATCCGGGCTTGTTCGTCGAAGTGGCCGACTTGCGCGAGAGCGATCTTAAAACAGACCTGACGACCGCCGTCTTCCTTTACGATGAAGTCCTGCAAAGCCAGATTGATTCAAAGAGCGCCGCGCCTGATTGCGGGGATGAGCCGAGAGAGATTTACGCGCGACTCTGTGCCGAGAACAAAAACGGCACGCTTCCAGATTTTCTCATGGCTAAAGCGCGGCTTCATACACGATGGGCGGAAGCCGTCATCAACTATCATCGCGGCGTCAATGATGTCGTCACAATGGCGACGTTGCAATTGATACGCGAGGAACGCGACAATGATTTACAGCTTGCCCGCCAGGCTGTCGAGGCTCTCCAGATTTTGGAGAAGAATGTTTGCAGCTATTCATCCTTAGCGGAGTTTGAAGAGCGGCGCACGCTTGCCCGTGTGCCTTTCGAGCGACTTTCCAAAGAAGTCTCGGAGACGCTTCAATCCGTTGACAGGATTCTGTTGTCGCTGCCTCGCAGCCCCCTGTTTTATCCTCTCTACCATGCGCGAAACGCTTACGCGAACGGGCTGTTCTGGTGGCAAAAGACTCACAGTCAGCGTAAGCTGGTCGTTAATGCACATGCTTTCGCTGAGCCTGACGAGTTGAAGTCATCCGGGCTTGACGCCGGAGAGGTGAGCTACACCATCGTCATCAACTGGCGCAACGCCATCAGGCACACGCGCAAGGCCGCGAATATTATTGAAGCTTTGAAGACGAGCTAATGACGCGCCTGAAACTTCCCGCCGTTTCCGACATCAATGCTTATCATCAATCTTTTAATGACGAAGTCTGGAAGAAAGCCGCTGCGATAATTTGCGGTCGGCATAGCCTTCCTCACACAAGCTTGCGCCGCTCACCGCAAGGCGAAAACATCATCATCTTCATTGACGACACCTTCGTTATCAAAATCTTCGCCCCCGCCCGTGAGAATTATTTACGCGAGACCGCGGCATTAGAATTTACACACGGCAAGCTCGGCATCGAAACGCCTGAGTTAATCTGCACCGGAGAAATCGAAGGCTGGTCATATCTGGTGATGACGCAGCTTGCCGGTCGCGCATCGCGTGAGGTGTGGGAGAGCGTCAGCTTGCGTGATCGCCTTGAAATCGTGACACGTCTCGGCGGCGCGATGAGGGAGTTGCATGAATCTGAAGCCCCGCTTTGGCAATCAGCCCTGAATCGTGACTGGCACGGATTCGTGGAGCGGCAGGCGCGTCTGTCTGTTGAGCGACAGCGTGCCTGCGGCGCGAATCCCGAATGGCTGGAAAGCCTGCCCGCATACCTCGCCGCGCGCCTTGAGTTGTTACAGGCAAATCACGAACAGGTGTTTCTTCACGGCGACATTCACGCAGGCAATTTGCTGCTTGATGAAAGGAACGGGCGTTGGCGCATCACAGGCTTGATTGATTTCGGCGATTCGCTCTGCGGCTTTCACGAGTACGAGTTCGTCGCGCCCGGCGTCCTCATGGTGCAGGGCAGCCGCGAACTGCAAAGGGCCATGCTGCTGGCTTACGGCTACAGGGAAGCGCAGCTTGATCTGACTTTGCGTGCACGCCTGATGCTGTTGACAGTGCTGTATGAGTGCAGCGACTTGAGGAAGTATGCCTTGAGACTCGCGCCCGAAGCCGTTCATCTCACGCTCGACCAACTGGAAGCCGCAATCTGGACTTTCGCAACATAGTAAACTCCATCTGCAAGTTGTTAAGCCCCATCGGGGGCGCATGACGATAGCCCGGCGATAATGATCTTTGACAACTCAATCCAGCAATCAGGTTTTATCCCCGAAGGGGATACATAAAATAGCCGGGGGCAAGCAACCGAAGGTTTGCGCCGCCCCCGGCTATTACATGCGACCCTTTCAGGGTCAAAGAACGAATGCTGATTATCTGATTGATTTGTCAATGACCATTATCGCCGGGTTATTATCGACCGCCCTTGACGGGACTACTTGAGATAAAAACTTGCGCCTCAGGATTTGCCAATCAAAGATTATGATTGCCCGTTGAATGTTGGATGCTTTATGCTCGGCGCTGCTGAATTCCGGCAGCAGGTTAACCGGTTAACGTGGCTCAATCAGGTATAGTGTCAATTGAACATTGCTCTAATACGAAAGGACTCAAGGATTCAATGACGAAACGAACTATTCAGTCTGCGCTCTTCATCTTGACGGCGGCTGTCATTTTTTCATGCCCAGTTTTAGCTTCGCCTGCTTTTGGCGGACTTGACGATCATGGATTCAGCGTTAAAGAGTATGAGGACTTCCACAAAGTGCTGGAACCTTTGCAGCATGAGGCGCTGCCCCGTAATGATTTCAAGCAGATTCGGGCAAAAGCCCGCGAGCTGGTGAAATTGGGCGAACCGATTCTAAATCTCGGCGTGCCTCGCAGCGTGGACGAGAAGAAGACCGGGGAATTCAAAGAATGGTTGGATAAGTTTAGCGAGGCTCTTTCCAGATTCAAACGGGACGCAGGGGGCGGAACGGATGAGCAATTGAGGGAATCCTACAGCGCCGTTCACGACTCATTTGAGATGCTGGCGGCGATGCTGCCGAAGAAGTGAAGCCCTTTCGAAAAGGGGCACGCTCTTAGCTCTTGTTATCAAATCCTAAAGAGCAAGTAGAGAGAAGACGGTATGAACGAAGCCCTTCGTCAGGCGACAAAGATCATGGTCATACGCCATGCCGAAAAGCCTGCGAACGATCCTCCTCCTCATGGTGTCACGTTAAAGGGTGAACGTGAAAAAGAGTCGCTGACGGTTCGCGGGTGGCAAAGAGCAGGAGCCTTAGCGAGTTTCTTTGCTCCTCTTAACGACTCTTTTCAAGACCCGTCGCTGGCAAGGCCGCAGTTTCTCTACGCGTCCAAACCTATCAAACGGCAGGGCAGCCGCCGCCCAATGGAGACGATTACACCTCTGGCCGAGAAGCTGGCGATTAGAATTAACGATCACTTCTCAAGAGATGATTTGAAGAATATGTTAGAGGAGGTTTTCCTGTGCGCCGGAGTCGTGCTCATTTGCTGGCAGTATGAGTACATCCCGCAGATCGCAAGCCACATTTTGGGCAACAAGACGACAGCCCCGCATGCCTGGCCGGAAGACCGGTTCGACATGGTGTGGGTGTTTGACCGCGACTCTGCGACGGCTCACTATAGCTTCAAACAAGTTCCGCAAAATTTGCTGATGGGAGATTGGGCGACACCTATAAAATGAAACGAGAGGACTTTGTCATCAGGCGCACCGCTACCGGGCTGGGGTTATTTACACTGCGATCCATTAAAAAGGGGCAACGAATTATTGAATACGTCGGCACTATCATCACCAATGAAGAAGCTGATAGACGTGGTGGAAAGTATCTCTTTGAACTCGACGAGAAGCGTTCCATTGACGGGCACGCCCGAAGCAATACAGCTCGCTATATTAATCACTCATGTCGGCCAAACGCTGAAGGACTCACCACCGGCAAGCGAATCTGGATTTGGGCAAAGAGGGACATCAAAGCCGGGGAGCAACTGTTCATCAACTACGGCAAAGAATATTTGGACGCCCACATTGAGCGATGCATGTGCGAAAAGTGCGTGACCGAAAGAAAGAAGAAGCGCGACAGCAAAAAGAGCAGCAGTCAATCGAAGCTGACCAAGGCGGCGGGTGCTTGACTTCAGTTCGACGTAAAATCAAAGAGCCGTACTAACTACGAAGCCACACGAAACAACACGAAGAGATCAGAATATTTCGTGTGATTTTGTGTGGCTTCGTGGTTAATTCTTCTGCTGCGCTTTCAGCTTTTCACCTGCGAGACTTTAATCGGCAGCTTCATCTCGACAATCAGACCGCCGTCAGCCGCGTTAGCTGCCTTGATAGTTCCGCCGTGAAGGCGCACGGCGCGTGCGGCAATTGCCAACCCCAGCCCGGTTCCTCCCGTCTGCCGGTCACGCGCATCTTCGACCCTGTAAAATGGACGGAAGATTTCTGTGATAGCTTCCTCCGGCACGCCCGCTCCCTTATCGCGCACACTGATGACAGCAGACTTCTCATCCTCAACGCCCTCGCACCTGAGCGCGATTTCAACCTCGGTTCTCTCCCCGGTGTAATACACGGCATTACGCACGACGTTCTCGATGGCGCTCCTGAGCAGCTCAACTGCTCCCATCATTGGGCACGCCTCGCATTCTACGACGCGCACCGAGCGTTCCCGGCTGCGTGCTTCAAATTCCGCATCGTCGGCCACCTCTCTGACCAGCGCGCAGAGGTCCAGTCTCACGTTCCTCAAGCCGTCAGTTCCGCTCTCGACGCGAGAAAGCGTGAGAAGCTGGCCGATCATCTCGTTAATGCTTTCGGCCTCGCGCCCGATACGATCCAGCGCCGTACCCGCTTCGAGTCCGGCGCGTCGTCGTGCCAGTTCCAACGCCACGCCGAGCCGTGTCAGCGGAGAGCGCAACTCGTGCGAGATGTCGCGGATGAGTCGCTGCTGAGCGTTGACCAGAGTCTCCACCCGGTCGGCCATCGTATCAAAGTCATGTCCCATCGTCGCCAACTCGTCGCGGCGTCGTCCCAGCAGTGGCCCTACGCGTGCTGAAAGGTCGCCGCCGGAGACCTGCCTCGTCACAGCGCGCAGCTTGACGACCGGCGAGACGATGTATCGCGCCAGCAAATAGCAGAGCACGCCCGCCGTCAACAGCACGGCGAGAAGGCGTGGCACTAGAAAACTCAGGTTGCCAAACGGTGGGCCGGGCGGGGGCGCGCTGACCTCGCCGACAAAGACGTAGCGTCGCCCGCTATCGGTGACAGCGAGGAAGGCAATCAAGGGCTTTCCGCCGGATGGGTTGAAGACTCGTAAGGATTCCCGCGTAGCCCGCGGCACTATCTCCTGCGCGCCTGGTTGAGCGCCCAGCCCCGAAAGCTCCGTTCCCCGCTCGTCGAAGAGGCGCGAGCGAGTTCCCGCCATGCGCTCCACCCGTTCCAGATAATTGACGAGTCCCGCCTGCCCTTCACGCTCGTAGGTGATGGCCGCAGTGTGCGCGATGAATGACGTGTACTTATCCATCAACGTGCCGCGCGAGAACCTCTCATCGGGGCGGGTCAACTCGTTGGTGATGAGAAACGCACCGATGACGAGCGCCATCGCCAGCCAGAACCACAGAAAGACTTTGAGAAAAAGACTACGCATCAACATCCCGCCCGTCTGCTGTCTCCTGCGGCTGAGAAACGTAAATGTAGCCGACGCCGCGCACAGTCTTGATGCGCTCCACGCCCCGGACGTGATGCCCCAGCTTCTTGCGTAGATTGCTGATGTGCATGTCTATGCTTCGATCAAACGGCGAGAGATTCCGGTGCAGCACATCTTTCACCAACTCTTCTTTCGTCAGGACATGGCCGGGCATGTGTAACAGCTTTTTCAGCAAGTCGTATTCGACCGCCGTTAATTCAACCGCCTCGCCCGCTCGATGAACAGTCCGCGTGCGGTCGTCCATCTCTATGTCGCCGACGACGAGCGTTTCCCGCGCCTGCTTTTCAATTGGCTCATCGGGCCGCGCGCGCCTGAGAACGGCGTTGATGCGCGCGACGAGTTCACGCGGATTGAAAGGCTTTGGCAGATAGTCGTCTGCGCCGATTTCAAGGCCGACGATTCTATCCACGTCTTCGCCGCGCGCCGTCAACATGACAATCGGCAGCCGCGAGCGGGCGCGAATCCGGCGCAAGACCTCGAAGCCGTTGATGCCGGGCAGCATGACATCCAGCACCGCCAGCTCATGCTCGGCGGAGAGCGCACGCTCCACGCCTCTCTCGCCGTCATGCACCGCTTCGACTTTGTATCCTTCAGGCTCAAGGTACTCCGCGACCAGCTCACAGAGTCCGATGTCGTCGTCTATCACCAGCACACGCTGCATCCCGTTTGTCTCATTTCTGCCCTCGGCGTTCAGTCGTAGCCCGTGAAGCGTCAAAGGCGTAAATCATTCTATCTCAACTACAGTTTGCCGTTTGTAAAGAAGTGTCAAGCGAGCGGGCCGCGCTCTTTACAATAACTTTACCATTCGTTGATGGACTCTTTACGTCCAAACAGCAGGAAAGATCGTCTTACTACTGTGGCGATTGATTAGTTTTTCAGTCCAGCCGATTAATCGGGCCGGGACGGTTCTTTAAGACGCCGTTCGTAACACTTGAGTTGTGATGGAGCGCCCATAGTTTAGCCCGCTCGCGCCCATCTTGAGAATTTTGATGGCCGAATAAGGAGAGAGAGATGAAACAGAATTGGAAAAAGATGAGCGCCGTCGTCGCAATCACCGGCGCGTTGTTGTTGATGTTGGCGGTAGTCGGATTGTCGCAGCAGGATGGGCGGCATGGCGGGCCGGGACGTGAAGGCGGACCGGGACGCGGTGGATTTCGCGGTGGACCGGGCGGACGTGATGGTCTTGGGCCGCTGGGGCGTGACCTCAATCTGACGGACGAGCAGAAGGCGCAGATCAAGAAGATCACGAACAGCTTTGAAGAGAGCACGAAGGCGCTGCACGAGCAGCTGCGCGCCCTTCATGACAGCGAGCGCGACGCCCCGAAAGATGGCGCTTTCGATGAAGCTGCGGTTCGCGCGGCGGCTCAGGCTCGCGCTAATGTGCAGATCGAATTGGAAGTGGCGCATGCACGCATGATGTCGCAGGTCTTCTCTGTCCTGACAGCAGAGCAGAAGGCTCAACTCGCTGCCAAGCGACAGGAGTTTGAGCAAAAACGTCAGGCGCGGGAAGCTGAGCGCGGCGATGCGCCGAAGCAATAATTCCGGGTAGGGACATGAAATTCAGTTGGTCTCCCCGGAGATGACGGAGCAAGGCGGGAGGGCGGTTTGACTCTAGCTGAGGGTGCTTGTGAGGGGCGCAAGTGATCCATCACTAAGGCAAACAAACACTCCCGCCTCTGTCATCTTTTTGGCATCAGCCACGCTCATAGAGGAAAGCCTCTTGAGGTAGGCGATTGCGATTTCCTGACTGAAGGAGCTTGACCTGGATGAATGAAGCACTGGTCTTGAATGAATCTTTTCTGGCGTGGGGAGGGGTTGCCGATAGTTCTGGGCCGCTGAAGGCTCCACACTACGAATACGAGTTGACGCGCCGGATAGCAGATGGCGACATGCAGGCTTTTGAAGAGCTTTACGGGCGCTATCATCGACGCATCTACACCCTGTGCTTACGGATGACGGGCAACTCGGCGGAGGCTGAAGACCTCACGCAGGAGATTTTCATACACATCTATCGCAAGATCGGCAGCTTTCGCGGCGAGTCCGCGTTGATGACCTGGCTTCACCGGCTGACCGTCAATAAAGTGCTGATGCACTTTAGAAAAAGCTCCGTGCGGCGCGAGAAGACGACCGCCGATGGCGAGACGCCTGAGCCGTCCATTAAAAGCAGCGAGACTCCGAGCCAACAGCTTGCGGTGGATCGTCTCGCGCTCGATAAGGCTATTGCCCAACTCGCGCCGGGTTACCGGGCCGTCTTCATCCTGCACGATGTCGAGGGCTACGAGCATACGGAGATTGCGCGAGCGCGCGGGATTGCCATCGGCACCAGCAAGTCGCAGTTGCACAAAGCCAGATTGAGACTGCGCGAATTGATGAAGCAGGAACATTAAAAGAAAATCAGTTCAACGTAGGAAGCAGATTGAAAAAGTCTCGTTAGGGACGATTGGTAATAGCGAGAGCGATTTATCGCTGGGAATGAAACGAAAACTGACTTTGACCATGAAAGGGGCACATAAAATAGCCGGGGGCAACGCCCCCGGTCACACACGCCAGCACACGTTCCGACCCTGAAAGGGGCGAATCTCAACATTGAGTATGCGACCCCTTCAGGGTCGGGAATCTTCTCGCATGATGTTCCGGGGGCGACGCTGACGCTGGCCCCCGGCTATTACATGTGACCCTTTCAGGGTCAATGAAAGCACGCTGATATTCTTAATGACGCTCTCATTCGGCCACGAACATCTGCTTGACGGGGTATGTGCCCTGTGATAAACGGGGCACATGAAAAACTCTTCTCCACTCAAAATATCACGCCGTCCCTGACGGGACTTTTTCAAATAAATCGTCAGATGCTCGTTCGATACCGGGCGACCAGTTGCGTTCCGTCGAATCCTCTGATTTCAAGATTCACCTGCGCCGAGTTGCTCTTGTCCACAGTGAACGTAGCTTGCCCACCCTGAATGTCGAGCGACTTGATCGGGCGATCTGCGAGGTACACGTCAAGGCGTGTTATCTCCCGCGTATCGGCGACGACAATCGATTGTGTGGACGAAGTCGTTTGCAATTGCACGTTCAGTCCCCGCACAGGAGAAATAGCGGCGAGCATTGATCCGGCTTTGTTGATGAGGTCCACATTGCTGTGCATGATGTCTTCACGCGTCATGTAATGGCGCGCGTCGGGGACGACTCCTAAATCTTCCACCGGAGTTCCTGCCCGACGCCCGACGCGCAGCGATCGACGAATCGCCACACGCATCCCTGCACCGCGCGGCAGCGATTGGTAGACTGACGCTTCGCTGGGCAACGCTTCGTTCACGAAATGCTGATGCTCCCAGACGTTCGCCCCGCCAGCGCCAGTGTTTCCATCCGTGCCGAGGATTGGGCCGATCTCGTGATCCTGAAACCCTGCGGCGAAAATATCTGTGGTGCTGTAGCAGAGCGCGTCTGTGATGAGAAGAACGGGGCCGAAATATTTTTGCCCGATGGCGTTGCACTGTGCCGGGTCTGAGACCGGAAAGCCTGCCGAGAACGTCGCGCCCGTCTTTAAGGCTTGCTGCATAGACTCGACCCAGGGGGAGAGGTCTGCCCATTTGGAGGTCGAGCCGAGATGGCGACAGATTTCCAGATTGAGCGGGGTGTTGATGAATTGTAGAGACTCCGGTTCGATTTGCTTTGGGGTCAGCGTCTGGAGGATAAGCTCTCCGTTATTAATCACTCCGCCGCCGTTGCCGCGAACATCAATAATCAGTCCATTCTGCGGAAGCGACGACATCAGGCGGATAAACTCATCCACAAAGTCAGTCGGAGGCCAGATGGCGAACGTCCGAATCCTGAGATAGCCGAACGTCCCGGCGGAGGTGGTCACGGGTCTGGCCTCGAACACGTTGGGCATGGTGCTTTCCAGACCTCCGAACGTGTCCCCCCGGCTCACCCTCTCAAACGCCTTCTTCTCCGCCGCCATCACTTGCGGTGCAAACAGGGCTTTACGAATCCGCTGGATGATGTCCTGTTCAAGATCGAGTCCCAGAGTCGCCGCCGCTGCCGGGTCGGTCTTATCTTCAGTATCCGAAGGCGGCGGCGGATTGACCGCCCACTCAAGGCGGATCTCCTCAAGCTTACCGGCGGCAGTCAGGTAGCCGACAATGACCCACTCTTCATCGGGCGGCAAAGTGATTTTGAGAGCGCGCGAGGTGAGCGTTTGTACGCCGCGCGCGTGCCGTGCTTCGCGGTTGCTTCCCGCGTAGCGGTGGGCGTTGCTGAGAACTGCCCGCTCAATCGGAACTCCGCTCCAGTAGATTATCTCAACGCCCGCCACGAACGTCGGATGATTGAAGCCTGTGGCAACGTGCGACACGATGTACCGGCGCTTCCCGCCGTCGAAGTAGTCTTCAATCATGAACGGGAGAAACGCGGTCATTTTGTTGAAGGGAGCCGGGAGCATGTAGTTGGTGTGAAGGTCGCGGACCGACGTAAAAATTTCGGTGAGTTCGTGATGGAACTCTGCCTCGGATGGGAGCGCTGTTGCCTGAGTTTGCTGCAAGGTCTGAAGCAGTAGTTTCAAACGCTGGGTCGGGTCTATGGAGTGCATCGCACGTTTCAGCGGGAGATGAGCGTAGTTCTGGTCGAGCAGGATCAGGGCTTGCTCAACGATGAGCTTGCGCTCTTCGATTGTGAGTTCACCTGCGCTGTCAAGGAACGTCGGCAGGTCTTGCGCGCCGGAGAAGTGTTCACGAACGGCGGTGCTCGCTTTCTTCAAATAAGCTGAACATTTGACACTGGCGCGGGAGCGTTTGACGGGCTTGGACTTGCGATGCCTGGACTTCTTGTGGTGCTTGTCCTTGAGACTGGATTTGGTGGACGACTTGCGCGCTGCTGTCATCTTCGTTTCTCCATTTCAGGGCCGCCGCCGCGAAAGGCATCCGAAAGCCGTCGCAAGGAAATTGATGAGAGGAATGCTATCCGTGTGGTCGGCTGGAATGACCTACTGGACGACTTCAGGGAGTTGTTGCATAGCTGGCCACGAAGGCTGTACGGGCTGCCCTTCTCGATGCGCGACCAACAAAAACCGGGCAGACTATAGCAGAGCTTGAGGCGAGCGAGGAAGTCTTACGCTTTAATTATAAACTTATGCAATTATCTACTTAACGGAAGGAGTTGATTGCTATGACAGAGGCAACAGTTAGAAGAATCACCGTCTTTTTCTACGGCTTATTCATGGACGATGTTCTTCTGCGAGAAAAAGGAATGAACCCGACAAATCGCCGGATAGCTTCTGTTGAGAACTTCTCTCTCGTCATCGGGGCACGCGCAAGCCTTGTCCCGTGTGTGGGCCAAACAGTGCATGGTGTCCTCTTCTCGCTGACCCACACGGAAGTGGACGCGCTCTACGGGGAAGCTTCTGTGAGCGTTTACCGCCCGGAAGCTGTTTCTGCGCGACTGGCCGACGGGAGCGTCATTCCGGCTCTGTGTTTCAATCTTCCCGAGCCACCTTCGATAGAGGAGCGAAACCCGCAGTACGCGTCAAAGCTCAGAGAACTCGCCGAGAGTATCGGCTTGCCGCCGGGCTATGTATCCTCTATCAGGTAGCGTTGATAATTAACATTCCATCGAGTCGGATGCTTCTGAAACCGGCAAGCCGTTCGAGCGTTGAAGCGGTTCAAAAGCATCCTTTTCAAGATAATATTCGCGCTCATGGGTTGTCATTCATGCGCGGCTCAAGTCTCGATCTTATATGGTCAGGTGCTTATGGTCAGAATCGTCATTTTCGGAAACTCAGGATCAGGGAAATCAACTCTGGCTAAGGCTCTCTCAAGCCTTCATCGGGCAGAGCATCTTGATCTTGACCTGATCGCCTGGAAAGCCGATCAGCCCGGTGTCAGAAAAGATTTTGAAGATAGCCGAAATGAGTTGCTCCGGTTCATCGAAAAGACAGACACCTGGGTCATCGAAGGCTGCTACTCCGGCCTGTTGAAAGAAGCGGCGATGCATTGCACCGAGTTGATCTTTTTGAATCCGGGCGTTGAGGCTTGCGTGGAGAATTGCAGGGCGCGCCCTTGGGAAGGGCACAAGTATCCGACTCCTGAAGCGCAGGATAAGAATCTCAGGATGCTGATAGATTGGGTGAGAGAGTATGAAACGAGAACGGATGAATTCTCGCTCCGAGAGCATCGTCAATTATTCGATTCTCATGAAGGAAGGAAAGTCGAATATCGCTCGAACAGGGAAGCCCATGAGAGGGTGGATTGACTAGCTGGAAGATTATTGCCCGGAGAGAAAGTTACAAATCGGATGCTGGTCAGTCAGGCAGATCATCTTCGGTTGTAATTCCGCTCTGATCTGAGTTAGGTTGACGCAGAGCCTGGAGCTTAGCCGAGACCTGGCTGCTGAGCCTTTCATCCCTGTTTTTGGTTTCTATCTTCGAGTCGAAGAAATCATCAAACCAGGATTGGGGCTTCGTCGGCTCGCTCTCATTCGGTGCTTCGCTCTGTTGATTAGTCTCTGTTTGATTGACGGATAATTTCGAGAGCAGCGGCTGTATCTCCGTCTCATAATAATTTCTGAGATTCTGCATCTCGTCGGCTATATTCAACGCTGTCAAAATGGCAATCTTGGAAACATCGTGGGTCGTTATCTGAGATGAAATCCGGCGCATCCGCTCGTCAACGATGCGGGCAATCTGCTGAACATGATCTTTACCGGTTTCCGAGCGCAGCCTGTAGGTCTGATTGAAGATTGTAACTTCTACGGTTTCATGTAGCATAGACTTCGATACCTGTTTAGTCTGTAAAGAAATAGAGCGCGCGTGATTAAACTTAAGCGTCAGTACGCGACAGAAATTGCCACCACTCCTGAAATCAGGGCGCATTTCCCGGCCCTTGAGCGGCTGCATCATGGCCGCGCGGTCGCCTACTTCGACGGGCCGGGCGGAACTCAGGTGCCGCGTGCGGTCGCCGACGCGATGGTTGATTACCTCTACCACCATAACGCTAACACTCACTGGGAGTACCCGACAAGCGCTGAAACAGACCGTGCACTCGATGCTGCCCGCCAGACTTTTGCAGACTTTTTCCACGCGTCTCCCGAAGAGATAGTCTTCGGCGCAAACATGACGACGCTCACCTTTCATCTCTCAAGGGCGCTCGGTCGCGCATTATCTTCAGGCGACGAGATCGTCGTCACCGAACTAGACCATCACGCGAACATAGACCCCTGGCGAGAACTGGCACGCGAGCGCGACCTTCATCTACGCACGGTGAAGATGATACCGGAGACGGGGCAGCTTGATTGGGAAGAGTTCAAGGCGTTGCTGAATGATAGAACGAAGCTGGTCGCGCTCGGCGCGGCTTCAAACGCGCTGGGGACGATTAACGATGTCAGCAGTGCCGCAAAGCTGGCCCACGAGGCAGGCGCGCTGGTTTTTATAGACGCGGTTCACTACGCCCCGCACGCGCTGATTGATGTGCGCTCTCTCGATTGCGACTTCCTCGCTTGCTCTGCCTACAAATTCAATGGGCCGCACGTCGGCATCCTGTTCGCCAAACGTGACCTGCTCGAAGCGATTGATTTCCCCAAGCTGCGTCCCGCTGATGACCACGCGCCGGAGAAGGCCGAAACAGGAACGCTCAATCACGAAGGGATTGTGGGAGCAGCCGCAGCCGTAGACTTCCTCGCGTCTTTAAGTAGTTTCGGGGAGACGAGACGCCAGCGTCTCGGCTTGATGTTTGATGAGCTTCATGCGCGGGGAGCGAGGCTCGCCAAAACCTTGTGGGGGCTGCTCTCTACAATCGAAGGCGTGCGCCTCTATGGCCCGCCGCCCGGACAGCCCCGCACGCCGACCGTCTCGTTTACCATCAATGGAGTGGCTTCTTCGGAGGTAGCAAGACGGCTGGCAGCGCTCGGCGTGTTCGTCTCGCACGGCGACTTCTACGCCAGCACTGTGATCGAACGATTGGGGCTTTCCGGCGAAGGATTGGTGCGCGCGGGCTGCGCCATCTACACGACCTCAGAGGAGATTTGGCGACTCGTCGAAGGCGTCCGGTCAATCTGTCATGAGAGCGCCGCTCCACCGACCTAAAGAGATGCGACAGAAGGAAGGCCACAGGAAATTGAAAGCCGCCGATCCTTTATTCCCCGGCGGTCTTATTAGAAAACAGTTACGTTTGGATGAACATTAATGAAAAAAAGAAAGAAACATGCCAGCACTCATTTAGAGAATCTCATTGATTTGCGCGAACGCAATCCGCAGGCTTATGCGCGACTCGGCGAACGCCCACGCCAATCCGTCGAGCGATATGAGGCCGTCCAACTCGCCGAATCTTTCGAGTACCGTCCCGGAACTGAGCGCCTCATAGAGTTGCGCGAACGTCTCCCGCGTGTCTACGCCCTCTTCAGCCCTGAGACAAAAAAGATGGTCGAAGACTATCTCGGCAAGAAGCGCGCCTCCCAGTTCGTAGATGAATCGGCGGGCGGTAAGCCCATCTCAGATGATTAGCACATCCCGGTTGATTCTCGGATTTCAGGTGTCAGGGGTTACAAGGGGGGCTGCCATTCTTAGAAAACTTGTCTATCGTTCGATCTCTTTGTCGCGGCAGGTAGCCGCCAAAGCTCTTCCGCCGAAAGCGCTGGACGTTTACCTTTCGTTGCACGGCTCAATCGAGTATTTTCTGGCGAGGGAACTGCGTGCCCGCAGCCGGATTCTATTAGCCGAGCACTTGAATATTCCGCCGCACACTCTCAAGCATAGGTCGTATGCCTTGCAACTCTGCCAGAATCTTCAGCGATGGTCTCTACCTATTGACCATCCCTTTTGGAGAAAGAGTTCAATCAGGCATGAGATGATTGGCGAGGAACACATTCGTCGCTGCTTGAGTGATGGTGGCGGGGTTATCTTGCTGGTCAACCATTTCGGTCCCTGGCTCTTCCTTCTGCATGAATTGGAGCGAAGGGGAATTGCCCCCACGCTCACTTATCCTTTGGGTTGGCCTCATGATCCGAGCCTTGATATGACATCAAGAATGCGGTTTCTGCGACAGGCGCGTCAGGCTTTGGCGAACAACAGTATCATCGGATTGATGGGTGATGTTGGGCTGCTCGGCGTTCCCGGTCTGGGGAAGATGCTTGAACTGCCCTTCCTCGGGACGAAAGCTTCCTTCTCCATCGGGGGCGCTGTTTTAGCCGTGAGAACTTCGTCCCCGCTCATCCCCGTCTTCTCTCTACGTCAAGCGGACGGAAGACATAGCATCATCTGCACTCCGCCGATTCACCCCGGCGAGTACGCGGGTACAGAATCGGAGCGCGCAATCCAGATGCTTGAGCCTTACGCCCGTCGCCTGGAACAGATGGTGATGACGCACCCGCAAAACGCTTATTCATACTTGTCGATTCCGACCCCGGCAGAATCTTGCGCTTATACAGGCACACACTCTGCTGCTGATGATAGCTCGCGCTCCGGGCCAGACATCTCTTTGCGCCCCGAAGCGCTTTAACTTTTTCAAGGCACTCTGAAGTTCCAGAGACATCATTCAATTTCCTGTTGCCATGAACTCGCATATAAACCTGCAAGAGTGGTTCGGCCAGATAGACATCTACCTGTTCGATCAACTGTTGAAGGGGCGCTTCAATCCTCAGATGAGGGTGCTCGACGCCGGTTGCGGCGGAGGCCGCAATCTCATCTATTTCCTGAGAGACGGCTACGATGTCTGCGGCGTTGACCAATCGAGAGAGGCCATCAATCATGTTCGTTCGCTGGCCTCCGCACTCGCTCCTCGCCTGCCGACGGATAATTTTCGTGTAGAGCCGGTCGAAAAGATGACATTTCCTGATGCCAGCTTCGACGTGGTTATCAGCAGCGCCGTGCTGCACTTTGCGCGAGATGAAGAACACTGGCAGAGCATGGTCAGCGAGATGTGGAGAGTGCTGAAGCCGGGCGGAATCTTCTTTGCCCGTTTAGCCTCCAGTATCGGAATAGAGGGGAAAATCGAGCATCTTGAAGGAAGACGTTATCATCTGCCTGACGGGAGCGACCGCTTCCTCGTTGATGAAGAGATGTCGCTGACAGCTACGGAATCTCTTGATGGTGCGTGGCTTGAGCCGCTCAAAACTGTAGTTGTGCAGAATATGCGTTCGATGTCCACGTGGTGCGTGCGGAAAAAATAGCCCTCAGGCGGTAAGTTGTCAAAATTTTCTGCCACAAAAAGAGCGCGCGCGGTGTTTGTCATAGTGAATGGCGAAAATTCCGGGCTTTGCCTACGACCGGCGACTCTACGCTTGAGGAGAAAATTGTGATGATTAGAAAAGCATTGACACACACGGCACTAGCTTGCGCGGCGCTCTGCCTCGCTGCCTCGGCGGGTTTCGCTCAGGCAGACAATTCGCGCTACTCGCTCGCTTGCCGCGATCAGGACAACTACGATAACGACTCGCGCGCGCGACATTGCGAGGTGAAAGAGCAAACACTTCCCGCGACCGGCGGCACGCTCAACGTTGACGGAATGCAGAACGGCGGAATCTCCGTCAAAGGCTGGGAGCGTAATGACATTCTCGTGCGCTATCGCATCCAGACGCAGGCTGCTACTCAGGCGGAAGCCGACAACCTGGCCTCTCAGATTCGAGTCTCGACGGCGGGCGGGCAGATTCGTGCCGAAGGCCCGGAGCAGATGAACAGGGCACATTGGGATGTCGGCTACGAAATATTCGTGCCGCGCCAATCAAATCTTTCGCTGCGGACTCATAACGGCGGTATCAGCGTCTCAGGCGTTCGCGGTCAAATCGAATTCGACGCGACGAACGGCGGCGTCTCGTTGAAGCAGCTTGGCGGCAATGTCAAAGGTGAAACTGTCAATGGCGGCCTGTCAGTTGAGTTGACCGGCGGCGCGTGGGATGGCGAAGGACTCAACGTGAAGACGACCAACGGCGGATTGTCCGTCTCTGTCCCGGATAATTACTCGGCGCATCTGGATACGGGAACGGTCAATGGCGGTTTTTCCGTCAGCCCTTCCATCGCCGAAGTCGCGCGCGGGACAAGACAGCTCTCGCTGAATCTTGGTTCGGGCGGCACAAACCTGCGTATCCATACGACCAACGGCGGAGTCTCCATCAAGCGTCGCGAGTCCAGATAGGAATAGCTGAAGCCTTCAACCGGGCGAAACTATTCCCAGCAATTTGCTCAAACAGAGAATCCGCCACGTGGCGGATTTTCTCTTTGCGGCAAACAATCTGCTCCATCACTGCACTAAAAGGTGACAGGGCTTACACGTCATAGGTTATCCCACCGGCAAAAATCAATGAATCCTCGTTTTTTATGAAACGGCATAAAGATTGCTGTGCCTTCACTAGGAAGGGGAGGGTTTAAGTACAAATATGAAAAAAAATATGGGTAGAGTAATTGGCGGGGCTATCTTGACGCTGTTTATGGCGTTCGGCGTATTTATAGCGACAAGTTCCACGGCTCAGGCGCAGTCGCCCTATTATGGTCAGGATGGTCAATACCGTCGTGATCGTGATGGAGATTCGCGTCGGAATCGAGAACGAAATCGCCGCTATCGCCGTGAACGTCGTAATGACCGTTATGATCGTAATGACAATTACGGTTACGGCAACAACGGTAGCTATGGCAACAATGGTCGCTATGGCAATAACGGCGGCTATGGTGGCTACAACAACACCAACCAGATTGAGCTGAACCGGGGTTACCAGCAAGGCTTGAACACCGGCGCCAGCGATGGTCAGCGTGGGCAAAGCTATAGCCCGCAGAGGTCGCGCTACTACAAGAACGCCTCCTCGCAGGCTTATCTCAACGGCTTCGTGCGTGGCTATGACGAAGGCTATCGTCAGTATTCCGGCAACGGGGGCTACAGAAGAAGCAACAATGGCGTCGGCAGCATTCTTGGTGGAATCTTTGGCAGACCTTGAGCCAGCTTCGAGTAACTAATCAACCTGTAAATGCCGCGATCTTGTTGTCGCGGCATTTCTTTGTTTATTTGGCTTCGTAGAGAAGTTTGCTCTTGCGGCTGCCGCCTAAGAGCCAGCCCGGACCGGAGATGAAAGGAATCTCAATTGAACTGACACAATCATCCGCTGAGAGATATTCAAGGACTTACTCAGTTACCTGATAAAACGGTGATATCACCAGACCCATTATTGGCCGTAATGATGTCGGGCTTGCCGTCACCGTTCACATCGCCAATCGCTGCTCTCGGATTCCTTCCAGCCGTGTATGGAGAACCCGCCGCAGGGGTATAACCACCGGGAGCATTACTCAACAACACGGTCACAGAATCGCTGGCCTCAGTTCCGATTATCAAATCCGCGCGGGCGTCCCGGTTGACATCGAAAGCCACCAGTTTGAAGGCGCGACGCCCCAGATCAAACGGCGAGCCGGGCGCAAGGTTGAACCCTCCACGTCCATCACCGAGCAAGGTCGTCATCAGGCTAATGTCGTCATGGGTGGTAATAATATCCGGCTTGCCGTCACCGCTGACGTCTCCGATGGCCACATAGTATGGGCGGCTTTCGACTGCATACGGTGAACCGGCTGCGGCTGTGAAGCCGCCTTTGCCATTGCCTAACAGGACCGTCACGTTATTGCTGCCTACGTTGGGCGTCACAATATCGAGATTGCCATCCTTGTTCACATCACCTATGGCATGAGGATATGGCGCACGTCCAACGACAAAGGGTGAACCCGCCGCCGGAGCAAAACTGCCTCTTCCATTGCCTAACAGGACTGAGACACTGTTGTCATCCTGATTAGACGTGGTGATGTCTAAGTTTCCATCTGAGTTTAGGTCATTGAGGGCGAGGCCATGATTGTGCGCCTTTGTTCCCTGATGAGCGATGAAAGGCGAGCCGGGAGCAGCCACGAATCTACCGTCACCCGTGCCTAATAAAACCACCACGCCAAAGCTGTCATGATGAGTGAGGGCGAGGTCCATGTTCCTGTCATGATTGACATCGCCAGCCGCGATGATGTGTGCTGCGACGTTAATTGGCGAACCTGGCGCAGGCGTGAAACCATTGCGACCATTGCCTAACAAGATGACGACCGTGTTGGCGTCAGTGCATGTTGCAATGTCCAGCTTCCCATCTTTGTTCCAATCTCCAACGGTTATGTCATTAGGGCGGCTTCCAATGTTGAGCGGGAAGCCGGGGGCAGGCTTGAAGAGCGATTGTTGAGACGGAGCGTCGCGCTGAGGATGCGCGTTACAGTTCGGAGTGAGAATCGTCAGCGCACAGATAGCCAAAGCAAGAGTTAGTTTGTTCATAAACAACCTTCGGAGAATGACCCGGTTTCGGGGCAAATTGGAGTTCATGAATTAGACGGAGGGAGTCAGCATTTTCTTCCATAAATAACGAGAGGGGCGACAAAAGCGGCTCTTGCTATCTATTCACCGGCCCGGATGATTTCACTTTAACTCTTTGGACGAATCGTTCCAGTTGAACCGGCGCACGGGCGTGGCGACCCTCGCCGATCTTCTCCGTGCCGTCGTGCGCCTCGACCGCGAAAGTTACTGTGGTGTCTTCGATGGAGATTACTTCGGCGGTGGCTGTGACTGTCAGCCCGATGGGTGTGGGGGCGAGATGTTTGACCTCAACGAGCACGCCAACTGAGACCCAACCTTCAGGCAGATATTTCTGGATAGCGTCGGCGGCTACGACTTCCATCAAATAGATCATCAGCGGTGTGCCGTAGACTTCAGGCATGTTGGGATGAAAGTGAGCCACAGTCAACTCACGTGTCACGACCACAGACTTGGAAGCTGAAGCTCCGATGGGAATGGCTGCCGTCGCTTTCATCTCTCGACCTCAAATATTTTCATGTGTTTCCAATTTCGTTGGACGCTCTTAATGCTTGCCCGAACGTGTATGGAGACTAATCCGCATCCGCTGTTGCCATTTGCTGCGTGGCACTTCGTCCTGCTCAAATTGCTCCAGCGTATTAATGAGTTGCTCACCGCTGACCTGTCGCAGCTTCATATAGAGAAGTGCGACCATGATCGAGACCAGCGGGACGATGAGAATGTTGAGCAAGCCCAGCAGATGCCCGTAAATTTTCGGGGCAAGACTGCTTTTATCCTTAGTGCCGAAACCGGCAAAACTCGCAACCAGACTGGTAATGATGATCGGGATGAGAAGCTGTAGGATGACGACCTTCACGACGGTGAGCCTTGAGCGGCTTACCAGTTCACGCGCACGTTTCAGCGCGGCCTTCTTCTGCAATCCTTCCAGCAACACGATGGGCGCATACAGCGAATACCTCACCATCATCACGATGCCCGGTATGATGAGGAAGAAGCCGAAGAAAACCCTCAGGCCGACACGGATACTGGTAGAGAAGAAAGCTCGCCAACGCTTTTTCAAGCTGGCGAAAGCGGAGCGTATTTGCACGGGTCTAAGTGGCGCGAGGGTCAATTGCATGACGATGAGTACGGTGATGCCCGCAATCGCCGAGTTCGCCAGAAAGTTAATGACAAACGAGAGCAGGGCGAGCGCTACGGTGAGCGTAATCTCCAGAGCGCGTGGCATCCAGTGCTTCGCTTCGGCTACTTCAACGAAGATCAGCATCAGGGTAAGGATGATGACAGGTATGTGAGCCAGCAAAGAGATTCGCAGGAAGAGCGGGAAGTATTCGCTGTAGAGGGCGAACGAACGCCTGAGAAGCGATCCGACGCCTTCCATGTTTGCGCGGATAGCGCTCGCATAACCCGCCGCGCTGGTGGGTCGCGCTAGCGGGTCTTTCGCCATTGCGCGTTCCACCAACAGCGCGACCTTCTTTGGGATTTTGGGATTCTTCTCTCTGATGGGCGGAGGTGTTGCTTCCTGATGCAGCCGCATCACCGTTTGTAAGTCTCCGGTGAAAGGAGTCTCGCCCGTGAGCATTTGATACGTGATGACGCCCAGACTGTAGATGTCCGAGCTGGCGTTGAGTTCTTCCCCGCGACATTGCTCCGGCGACATATAGAGCGGCGTGCCAAGCAGTGACCCGACCTGTGTGAGAACACCTTTTGAGCCAGTGCTGCCGGTGCGCGGTGCGCTCTGGGTCTGGGGACCGAACAGGAGCGTGTTGTCTTCGCTCTTGTTATCTGTTGATTGAAATAATTGGGTCTGAGCTTCTGCTGCCGATGGCTCGCGCTGATTAAGCTCTGAGGTCGCGCCCCCGTTATCGAAGAGGAGCGTCTGCCCTTCATCGCCGGTCGTCGCCACAGAATCTACGAGCGTTGCGGCCTCTCTTAGTTCGGTAGCTTGCGGGACAGTCGTTCTGGCTAACGGCCAGGATGAATCGGATGCGACAGTTGCTCCGGCGTCGGGGTTCGTCTTCGCGTCTATTTCAGGTGAAAGAGGTCTTCCCGCCAGTCCACTCTCTTCGGCCAGCTTGGCGACGCCGAAATCAAGCACCTTGATTGTGTAGCCGCCACGCCTGTTCGGCTCAAGCCAGATGTTGTCAGGCTTGAGGTCGCGATGCACGATGCCTTGCTGGTGCGCTTCGTCTACCGCCGAGCAGACCTGCTCAAGAATGTCTACCACCCAGTCAAGCGAGAGACGCGATTCTTCCGCCAGAACATCCGCCAGCGTGCAGCCATCCAGATATTCCATCACCAGATAGGCGACGCGCTCCTGTCCTCTAAGAGCAAAGCCGAAGTCGGTCACATCAACCACGTTCGGATGGCGCAAGCGACCGGCGGCCTTAGCCTCGCGCTTGAAGCGCTCGATGAACTCATCATTACGCATGAACTCAGGCGCAATAATCTTGAGCGCGACGGGGCGCTCTGTGCCCAGATGCGTTGCCAGATAGACTGCGCCCATCCCACCCTGACCGAGCAGCTTTTCGAGGTGGTACTTTTCGTCCAGCACCTCGCCGATGTATAGCTCTAATCCCCGCATCGCCTGTGTATCGTAGTGAACACAAGTCTGTGTAGCAAGCAAATAACTGAAAACGAGTGAGCAGGCGAGTAACCAGCAGATTAAAAAAGCCCCGAAGGGGCGATGATTAAATAGCCTGGGACAACGCCCCAGGTCAGTAGTCAGCATCATCATCACCAGCCCTGTCGGGGCGACCTACTCTATTTCGCCCTTTCAGGGCTTCTTACAAGGAGATGATGCGTGACCCGGCGCGCTGCGCCGGACTATTCCATGACGCCCCTTCAGGGCTTTTTCAAACAGCTTCTAAAAGCTGAACCATGCCTGGTGATAGCTGAAGGACGCTCCCGCAATTTTAATGATTAATACATCTCTGGTAATCTCCTTGCACCAAAAGCTTCAACTGTTCAGGGATTAGACTGGAAGACCTTTATGAAATTCTATGAAAATGTGCTCGGCCTCATCGGCCAGACGCCGCTGGTGAAACTTAACCGGCTCACACAGGGGTTAAAAGCCACAGTGTTGGCCAAAATGGAGAACCTGAATCCGGGCTATTCTGTGAAGGATCGAATCGGCCTCAGTATGATTGAGGCCGCCGAACGCGACGGCACGCTCAAGCCCGGCGGGACAATCGTCGAAGCCACTTCCGGCAATACCGGCATCGGTCTAGCGCTCGCCGCAGCCGTCAAAGGATACCGCTGCATCTTCGTGATGACGGACAAGTCTTCGGTTGAAAAGGTTCGCTACCTCAAGGCGCTCGGTGCGGATGTCGTCGTGACGCCGGTTTCAGCCAAGCCGGGAGCGCCCGATCATTACGTGACGACGGCTCAGCGCATAGCCTCCGAGACGCCCAACTCGTTCTACCCGGATCAATATTCACACCCGGCCAACCCCGAAGCGCATTACAAAACGACCGGGCCGGAACTGTGGGAGCAGACCGAAGGCCGCATCACGCATTTCGTGGCTGGCATCGGCACGGGCGGAACCATCTCAGGAACAGGGCGCTATCTTAAAGAAAAGAATCCCAACATCAAGATCATCGGCGCAGATCCCTATGGCTCCGTCTTTAAGACTTTCAAAGAAACCGGAAAGGTTGTCGAAGCCACGCCCTACCTCGTTGAAGGTATCGGCCAGCAAACTATCCCTGAGAATGTGCATATCAAGTACGTTGACGAGGTCATCAACATCACCGACCGCGAATCGTTTGAGCTTTCAAGGCAGATGGGACGCCTTGAGGGAATCTTTTGCGGTGGCTCTACGGGCACGAATCTGGCAGCGGCTCTGCGCGTGGCGCGCGATCTGGATGAGACGGCAATCGTCGTCTTTATCGTCTGCGACACGGGCGAGCATTATTTGTCCAAGCATCATTCGGACGAATGGATGAAGGAAAAACAACTTCTCGAACCGCAGAAGATTACGGCTGGACTCATCAGCGGAACGAAGGGAACGCGTGCGCCGGAGTCTCTGGTGACGGCGACGCCGGACGAGCGTGTCGCCGATCTGCTCACGAAAATGAGTGAGCTTGGGATTACGCAGATTCCCGTGTTGGAGGATGGACGCTCGGTGGGCGGAGTGCGCGAAAATCGCCTCCTGGCAAAAGTGCTGGCGAACCGCGAATTGTTGGAGTCGCCTGTCGGCGCAGTCATGGAGCAGGGATTTCCGATTGTGGATGTGGACGCCAGCGCAGCCGAGGTGACACGCAAACTGCAAGAGAGTCCAGCCGTGCTGGTTGAAGAGTACGGGCGCATCACAGGCATCATCACGCGCCATGACGTGCTGGACACTCCGGCCTTTAGTACGGGAAGATAAGTCTTAATGAAAGAATTTACTGATCCCGAACTCATCGGTGGACATTTAGTGATTATCGGTGGGGCTGAAGATAAATATAACGAGCGCCGCCTGCTTCGTAAGTTCGTCACGCTGGCGGGCGAAAGTGAAGCACGCATCCTGATTGTCCCCGTCGCTTCCGATTACCCGGAATTTTCCGCTGACGTTTACACGCAGACGTTTCGCAATCTCGGTCTTCAGCAGGTCAAGGTGCTCCGCGCCACTTCGCGTCAGGCCGTGATTGATGCCGATGCTGAGAGTTTACTCAGGGACGTGACGGGCGTCTTCATTTCCGGCGGCGACCAGATGCGTCTCGTCTCCATGCTTGGCGGGACGGAGTTTGCCCGCCTGTTGGAAGACCGGGTGCGCCATAGTCCTCTCGTGTTGGCCGGTTCGAGCGCGGGCGCGGCGGGCATGAGCGCCACGATGATCGTGCGCGGCGATGCGACCTCGCATCCCAACAAGCATTCCATACGGCTTTCGCCGGGGCTGGGAATCTTGCAGAACGTCATCATCGATCAGCACTTCACCGAACGGGGGCGTCTGAGCCGACTCGTCACCGCTGTCTCATACAACCCGCGCCAGCTTGGCATCGGGATTGATGAGAATACTGCTGTCATCATCGCAAACGACGGCACGCTCGAAGTTCACGGTCATGGAACCGTGACCATCGTTGACGGTTCGCGTATCACCTACAACGATATTGCCGAGGTCGAAGAGTCTCAGCCTTTCGCTGTTGCGGGCTTGCAGTTGCATATCTTGCGCGACGGCCTTCGCTATGATTTTGCGCGCCGCGCACCAATACCTGTCGCCGAAGAATTTTTGTTGCCGGATATTGAATAGTGGTCAGTGGTCGGTGGTCAGTTAAAGCACTTATGCTGAATCTCGACTCTTAACTCTTGGGGTTCAGGAATGCCGACACTCAATCACTGACTACTGACGACTGACCACTGACCACTGAAAAACTATGCGTATCCTGAACATCAAAGCGTTGCGCGGGCCGAACTATTGGAGCGGCTACCGGAATAAGTTGATCGTGATGCGGCTCGACCTTGAGGAGTTTGAAGAGAAGCCGACCGACAAACTTGAGAATTTCACCGAGCGCCTGCAAGAGTTGATGCCGAGCCTCGTCAATCACGGTTGCTCTTATCAAGAGCCGGGGGGCTTCCTGCGCCGGGTCGTCGAGGGGACGTGGGCGGGGCACGTCATAGAGCATCTCGCGCTCGAATTGCAGACGCTGGCCGGGATGGACACGGGCTACGGGCGCACGCGCGAGACGACTCATCCGGGCGTTTATAATGTCGTCTTCAGCTACGTCGAAGAAGATGCCGGACGCTACGCCGCTCGCGCCTCCGTCAAGCTCTTTGAAGATTTGGCCGCCGGAGCGCCGCTCGACGGACTCAAAGAAGTTTTAGCAGACGACGTGCAACGCCTGCGCGAGATACGCGAGGACGTGCGCTTTGGCCCATCCACCGGCAGCATCGTTCAGGAAGCGGAGCATCGCGATATCCCGCACATCCGCCTCAACACGCAATCGCTCGTTCAACTCGGCTACGGCGTCAACCAGCAGCGCATTCAGGCCACCGTCACGGGGCGCACCAACATGATCGCCGTTGACCTGGCGAGCGATAAGGACGCGACGAAAAAACTCTTAGGCAGCATGGGCGTACCCGTGCCTAAGGGAGCACAGATTATTGATGAAGAAGAGATCGAAGCTACTGTTGAGCGGCTCGGCTTTCCCCTCGCCGTCAAACCCTTAGACGCGAATCATGGCAAGGGCATCACCGTCGGCTTGAAGACCCTTGAGGAAGTTCGCGCAGCGTTTCCGCTGGCGAAAAATCATTCGCGCCGCGTCATCCTTGAACAATCTTTGACGGGACAGGATTTTCGCGCGCTCGTCATCAACAATCGCCTCGTCGCGGTCGCCGAAAGAATCCCCGCGCACATTATCGGCGACGGCGAACACAGCATTCAGGAATTGATTGAGATTACGAATCAAGACCCGCGACGCGGCTACGGCCACGAGAACGTCCTGACGCTGATTAAGGTGGACGCGCAAACCGAGAGCTTGCTCGCCGCGCATAACTACACGCTCGACACGGTGCTGCCCGCAGATGAAATATTCCGCCTGAAGACGACCGCGAACATCTCGACCGGCGGAACGGCGATTGACCGCACGGATGAAGTTCACCCGTTCAACGTCTCGCTCTTCGAGCGCATCGCGCGCATCGTTGGCTTAGACGTAGCGGGCATTGATGTGGTCGCGCCCGACATCACGACGCCGCTTTCGGAGAATGGCGGCGGCATCATAGAGGTCAACGCCGCGCCCGGCTTTCGTATGCACATCGCACCAAGTGATGGCCTCGCGCGCAACGTCGCAGAGCATGTGATTGATATGCTCTTTCCGCCCGGTACACCGTCGCGCGTGCCCGTCATCGCCATCACTGGCACGAACGGCAAGACCACGACGACGCGACTCATCGCGCACATCTGTAAAAACTCCGGCTTGAACGTCGGCTTCACCACGACCGAAGGCATCTACATCGGCAACAGCCTAATTCAACCGGGCGACAACACCGGCCCAGTGTCGGCGCAACTCGTCCTCAAAGACCCGACCGTCGAGATTGCTGTTCTGGAAACCGCGCGGGGCGGCATCATCCGCGCCGGGCTAGGGTTTGATCGTTGCGACATCGGCGTCGTTTTGAATGTCACCGTAGATCACCTCGGCTTGAAGGACATCGAGACGATTGAAGACATGGCGCGTGTCAAAGCGGTCGTCCCGCGCGCAGTCGCGCGGAGCGGTCATGCTGTCTTGAACGCTGACGATGAACTCGTCTACGCGATGCGCGAAGATACGCCGGGACGCGTCGCGCTGTTTAGCATGGAGGAAGAGAACCCGCACATCGTCGAGCATACGGATGAGGGAGGAATCGCGTGCGTCTTCGAGAACGGCTACGTCACGCTGCTCAAGGGCAAGTGGAAGGTGAGAGTCGAGAAGGTTATCAACATTCCTCTGACCTACGGCGGGCGTGCAGCCTTTATGATTCAGAACGTGCTGGCCGCAACGCTCGCCGCGTTTCTGCAAAACATCAGCATCGAAGACATCCGCGTCGGCCTGACAACTTTCGTGCCTTCGGTCGCGCAAACGCCCGGACGTTTGAACCTGATCGAGATGGGCGACTTCACGGTGCTGATTGACTTCGCGCATAACCCCGCCGGGATGGAAGCACTGCAACGTTTCATCAGTAAGTTTCCGAACAAGGTCAAGACCGGCGTGGTCGGCGGCACAGGCGACCGCCGCGATGACGATTTGCTGCTCTACGGTCGCTACGCCGCGCAGATGTTCACGAATATCATCGTCCGTGAGGACGACGATTTACGCGGTCGCCCGCCCGGTGAATCCACGCGGTTCGTCATCGAAGGCATCAGGAGCGTTAACCCGGACATGCCGATTAAGGAATTCACAGACGCGCCCGAAGCTATCAACTACGCGCTCAAGCACGCGCGCAAAAGCGAGCTACTCGTGATTCTCGCCGACAACGTCGTCCGCTCAATCGAACTCGTCGGCAAGTTCCGCGAACAGCGCACGCCGGTCAAGGTTATTCACGAAGACATTCCTAATCAGCATTAAGAGGGAAGGCAAAAGCAGGGCATAGAGTCACAGCCCCGGAGGAGCGATAGAGTGTAGCCCCGGGCTGACGCCCCTCCGGGGCTGTGTTTGCCTTCTCATTCTGCCTTTTCATTCTCGGTAGATGGCAACCTGCGCCGCGCTTTCTGAAGTAATCCACGCGCGGTACATTCCTTCGCTGTTGAAGGTCAAAGAGACATTTCCCATTTGGTCAACGGCGACCAACCCACCTTCGCCGCTCATCTCTCTGAGCGTTTGATTAACTGTCTGCTCGCAAGCCTCTTGAAGAGTCAGCCCCTTGTATTTCATCAGGCACGCCACATCGTAGGCGACGACCGCGCGCATGAAGAACTCGCCGTGCCCGGTGCAGGAGACGGCGCAGGTGCGGTCGTCCGCGTATGTGCCAGCGCCGATGAGCGCCGTGTCGCCGATGCGCCCGAATCGTTTGTTGGTCATGCCGCCGGTCGAAGTCGCTGCCGCGAGATGCCCCTCAGCGTCACACGCCACCGCGCCGACCGTTCCGATCTTGTTGACGGGCGAATGATCAAGACGCACTTCATTCTCGCGGCGTGCCTGCAATAATTGTTCGTACCTGAATTGGTCAAAGAAATATTCGGGCAGCGCGAATTCGCAACCCACCTCGCGCGCGAACTCTTCAGCACCGCTTCCGCACAGCAACACATGCTCAGTCTTTTCCATCACGCGGCGCGCGAGCGTGATTGGGTGTTTGACGCCCTCAACAGCTGCCACCGCTCCGGCTCGCAAATCCTCACCCGACATGATCGCCGCGTCCATCTCATGTCGCTCGTCGTGCGTAAAGACCGCGCCGCGCCCGGCGTTAAAAAGCGGAATATCTTCGAGCACACTAACGGTCGCCTCAACCGTATCCAGCGCCGAGCCTCCCTTGCTTAATACTTCCCAGCCGCGCGCGAGCGCCTGCTGCAAGCCGTCTCTGTAGGCGGCCTCGCGTTCTGCGCTCATCTCCGCGCGGCGGATCGTTCCCGCTCCGCCCTGAATGGCGAGCGCCAGCTTTGCTTTGTTATTAATTTCAGAGTTCATGATTGAGAGAATGAAAAGTTTCGCCGCGCACGTCAACCTCAACAGCGCCAAATCAGCCTGTCAACTTATCAAGACCACCCGAAAATTCCCGGAACTCAACACGTCGGAGCCACGTTTAAGATGACTGAAAAACCATTCTGGTCATCGTTCAGCGACTAAATGAAGACTTTTGTCCGGCGGGAAGATGCTCGTGACGCCATATTGGACGCGACCAATCGGCTGTTGGCGCGCTATGGCTACAGGAAGATGACGATGGACGACCTCGCCAGGGAAGTCGGCATCGGCAAGGGCACTCTTTATCTCTACTTCAAGAGCAAGGAAGAGATAGCCCTTTCACACATTGATTACATCGTCGAGCGGCTCAAAGAAAGATTGCTCGCAATCGCGCGCGAAGACGCGCCGCCGGGCGAGCGGCTACGCGAAATGCTCATCACGCGCGTTCTCTTCCGCTTCGACAGCGTGCAGCATTACACGGAGAGTCTCAACGAGCTTTTGGCGGAATTGCGTCCGCAACTGCTGGCGCGCCGCCGCCGCTACTTTGACGAAGAGGCACAGGTCTTTGCCGGGGTGATAGTAAAAGGACAGGAACTTCGCGCGTTCGAGTCCGGGGACCCACACAAGATTGCCCATCTGTTGTTGATGGCTACCAACTCTCTGCTGCCTTACAGCCTGAGCACTCAGGAATTAGGTGAACGCGAAGAGCTTCACCAGAAAGTATCGCAACTTGCAGACCTCCTCCTCGCAGGCGTCCTGCGGCGGAGCAAAGGAAATAAGAAAGAATGAAAACGGCTCTCTCCAACGAGCGTTCGAGCGCGAGTCGAGATGAGCCACTTCACAGGAAACCATAACATCTTTACCGGATAAGCTATCAATTAAGGAGAGACGATGATGAGAAAGCTGATGAGTGTCTTGCTGCTGGTTGCAGCGGGTTTGCTTCTGACGGCGAGTGCGACCGCACAGGTACGTGATGAACAACCCGATCTGACGATTGACGCAGCCACGCGAGCGCAGGTGATTGAAGGTGTCTCGAAGCGCTTGAATGATTCTTACATTTTCCCCGAAGTGGCAAAGAAGATGGAAGCAGCCATCCGTGAGCGTGCTCAAAAGAAGGAGTATGACCAGATTACGAGCAGCGCAGCGTTTGCGCGCAAGCTCACAGAAGATTTACAGGCCGTCAGTCATGACAAGCACCTGCGTGTGCGCTACTCGCATGAGGCCATTCCCGAAAATCAGCAGCGGGGCGAGCCGACAGCCGAAGAACGGGAGAATTATCGTCGCTTCTCGCAGCGCATCAATCACGGTTTCGAGCGCGTCGAGCGCCTGCCCGGAAACATCGGCTACATAGACCTGCGCGGCTTCTTCGATCCTGAACTGGGGAAAGACACGGTTGCTGCGGCCATGAGTTTTATCTCAAACACAGATGCGCTCATCTTCGATCTTCGTCAGAACGGCGGCGGCGACCCGGCGATGGTCGCGCTCATCTCTTCTTACCTGTTCGGCTCTGAACCCGTCCACTTGAACGACCTGCACTGGCGCGAGGGAAATCGCGTCGAGGAGTTTTGGACAAAACCTAATGGAATCAGCCCGCGCTACGAGGGCAAAGACATTTACGTGCTGACGAGCGGGCGCACCTTCTCCGGCGCTGAGGAGTTTTCTTACAACCTCAAGAATTTGAAGCGCGCGACTATCATTGGCGAGACGACCGGCGGCGGCGCGAATCCCGGCGGCGGTTTCCGCGTGGGCGCGCACTTCGGGATGTTCGTGCCGACGGGTTATGCGCAAAGCCCGATTACGAAAACCAATTGGGAGGGAACGGGCGTTAAGCCTGATGTTGATGTGCCGAAAGAGCAGGCGCTTAAAACTGCTCACCTGATGGCGCTCAAAAAAGCGCAGGCTAAGACCAGCGACGAAGGCGCGAAGCGCCAGTATGGAATGCTGATAGAGCAAACGCAGAAGGAACTGGATGAACTGAAGAAGGCGCAAAAACCGGCTGAAGCAAAACTATGAAACGGACAAAGAGAAAACAATGGACGCGCAAAGCGGACGTGGACGCAGCGCAAAACAAGAATCTCTCTATCCCTACGCAGATCATTTCGAATGAAGAGTTCGTGCCGCCTGAGCAGACCGATGAACAAAAATTGGTCGAGCAACGGTTAATCGAACTCGCTGACAACGGCGCGAAGAGATTAAACCTCACGCGCCGCCAGTTTCTCTCGACGACGGGCGGAATGGCCGCGGCTTTTCTGGCGATGAATTCTGTCTTCGGCAATTTCTTCAACGTCGAAGCCAGCGAACTCGTCGAGCCTCTGGCCACTCAGGAAAAGTTTCCGAAGAAGCAGTTCATCTTTGACATTCACACTCATCATGTCGCCGCCGGAAAGCAAATTAACGTGCCGCCGCTCCTGCGCTACCGTGACGCGGGCGCGGCGTGGGGCAACAAGGATTTGCAGGGACGTGAGCATCGCTGGGCAGACCTTTACCTGGCGAACTACATCAAGGAAATGTTTCTGGACAGCGATACGGTGATGGCGGTCATCACGGGGCTTCCTGCCAAAACAGACGCGGAAAATGTGCTGCCGCCCGCCGAAATGATTGAGACCCGCGCCGAAATCAACGGGCTGGCAAAGTCGCGCCGCATTATCTCTCACGGACTGTTTTCGCCAGACCTCGGCAAGCAGAACATGGAAGAGATGCAGCGGCAGTTTGAGAAGATGAAGGTCGAGGCCTGGAAGGGTTATCCCGGTCAACCGCTCGCCGACGGCAGCGTCGGCTGGTGGATGGATGACGAAAAGCTTGCATATCCGGCTTATGAGTATTCCCGAAAGATCGGCATTAAAAATATCTGCGTGCATAAGGGTTTGCCGCTGCCGGGTTGGGATTTGGATCACAGCAGCCCGAAAGATGTGCCGAAGGCCGCGCGGGATTTCCCCGATTTGAATTTCCTGATTTATCACGCCGGGTTCAAAGGCGTCACTGATGCGCGCGATGCGGTTGCGGATGGTTTCAAAACCAAAACATACATTCCGTGGGTCTCGGATTTATGCGAAGCGCGCAGGAAGAATCCGAAGATGACGAACGTCTACATGGACCTCGGTACAACGTTCGGGATGACCGTCATCACCGAACCGCTGCTTTGCGCTTACATGCTCGGCTTGATGATTGAGGCTTTCGGCGAGGATCATGTTTTGTGGGGAACTGATTCGATTTGGTGGGGCAGCCCGCAATGGCAAATTGAAGCGTTTCGTCGCCTGCAAATGCCCGAAGATTTAATGAAACGCTTCGGCTTCAAACCGCTCACAGACCTTGTCAAAGAAAAGATTCTGGGACTCAATGCGGCGCGCGTTTACGGCATTGATGTCAAAGCCAAGATGAACGCCATCCCCTCGGACTACGTCACCCGGCTCAAAGAGAAATACCGCGCCGAAGGAGCGCAGCCTTCAAACACACAATACGGCTGGATTCTTTCGTAGGACTTTCGTAGGACAGGCATTCCTGCCTGTCGTAGCGTGCGAACAGCACGCTCCTCTTGACGGTTCGCTAATGGTTATTCGCGCTCTCCGCGCTCAACGACAGGCAGGAATGCCTGTCCTACGACAGACAGGAATGTTTGTCCTACAACTGGAAAAGAAAATGAAAAAGATAACTTTCCTCTTGATTGTATTAATAGCTTTCGCGGCATTCGGGCAGGCCGCTCCGGGTGCTTCAGGCACGATCGCGTTTGTCGGCGTGAATGTCATTCCGATGGACAGGGAACGACTCCTGCAAAATCAAACCGTGATTGTTCGCGACGGGGTGATTGCCGAAATAGGTGAGGCTAAAAAGGTCAAAATTCCGAAGGGCGCGCAGACGATTGACGGCAAAGGAAAGTTTTTGATTCCCGGCCTCGCAGACATGCACGTTCATCTTTTCACTGACGACGAATTCCCGGATGCGTTGGCGGAAGACGAATTGAAAATCATTATAGCCAACGGCGTGACGACGATTCGTTTGATGACCGGAACGCCGGAGCAGCTTGTCCTGCGCGCGAAATCCGCGAGCGGCGAAATCTTAGCGCCGACGATTTACGCGGCGAGTCCGCAGTTCATCGGTAAAAAATCCGGCAACGCCTACGTCGTGACTAACGAGCAGGAAGCGCGCGAATCTGTTCGTAAAGCCAAGCAAGACGGCTACGATTATTTGAAGATGACGACCAATCTCAAGCCGGAAGTTTACGAGGCGATTGTTGACGAAGCCGCGAAGCAGAGCATACGCGTCGTCGGACACGCCGACAGCCGCTCAGTCGGTTTGCAGCGCGCTCTCAAGGCTCGCCAGCAGATTGAGCATCTCGATTCATATCTCGAAGCTCTCTTGCCCGAAAACCTGCTCGCCAAAGGCTCCGTGTCAGACATTTATATTTATTCCCCGAAGAGCTGGGAAAGTATAGATTACATTGACGAGAGCAAAATTCCCGAAGTCGCCAGAGCGACCGTGCAGTCGAATCCTTTTTCCACACCGACCTTGACTCTTTTCAAATACACCTTCGGCATCGGCAGAACCGAAGAATCAATCAAGGCCCAGCCAGACATTCGTTTCTACCCGCAAAAGACGATTGATTTCTGGCTCGGCGTCAATAAAAGATACTGGGCGACCGCCGCTTCCGCCGAAAGACGCGCCAAGTACGTCGCCATCAGAAACAAAATCACCAAAGCGATTTACGATGCAGGCGGCAAAATCATGGCAGGCTCGGACACTCCCGAATGGCTGATGCTTTATGGCTTCACGCTTCACAAGGAATTGAGAACTTTGAACGAGGCGGGCTTGTCCACTTATGCTGTGCTGGAATCGGCGACGCGAAACCCTGCGGAATTTTTCGGCACGTTGAAAACGACCGGGACAATCGAAAAAGGAAAACGCGCCGATCTGGTTTTGCTTGACGCTAACCCTCTGGAAAGCATTTCAAACACGGAGAGGCGCGCGGGCGTGATGCTCAAAGGCAAGTATTACACGCAGGCGGAAATGAACAAATGGCTCGATGAAATCGCGCCCAGGTTTAGAACGGCGCTCGATGCTGAAAAATAAGAAGGCCATCGTGATGAGAAAAATATTGCTGGCAGTTATCTTCACGCTCTCAATCTCTGTTTCAACGTGGGCTGAAACCGTAGCCTTCGTCAACGTCAATGTGATTCCAATGGACAGAGAGCGCGTCGTGTCAAAGCAAACTGTCATCGTCCGTGACGGCGTGATTACGGAAGTCGGCGACGCGAAGAAAATTAAAATCCCTAAGGGCGCGCGCAAGATTGACGGAGCGGGAAAATATTTGATTCCCGGCCTCGTTGATATGCACGCGCATCTTTTGTCGGACGATCATTTCCCTGATGCTCTGGCCGCAGACGAGTTGAAGATTATGGTGGCCAACGGTGTCACGACGATTCGTTTGATGATTGGCACGCCCGAACATCTAGCCTTGCGTGAAAAATCAGCCAAACAAGAGATCGTCGCGCCCAACCTTTTTGTCGCCAGCCCGCAACTCTCCGGGCGATCTTTCGGTGATATTTTCAACGGCTACGTCGTGACGAATGAAGAGCAGGCGAGAGAGGCGGTTCGCAAGGCAAAGCAGGACGGCTATGATTACGTGAAGCTCACCTTCTTCATCACGCGCCCGGTTTATGATGCCGTAGTGGATGAAGCCGCGAAGCAAAACATCCGCGTCATCGGCCACGTTGATCGTCAGGTCGGATTGAGCCGCGCGTTTGAAGCGAAACAGCAGATCGAACATCTGGACGGTTATTTTGAAGCGATGATTCCTGAAAGCGCAAAACTACAGGGTTCGACTTCGGGCGTGTTTGTCTGGCAGGCGAAGGCGTGGGAGAGTTTAGATGTGCTGGACGAAAAGAAGATTCCTGAACTCGCTAAAAAGACAGTGGCAGCCAATCCGTTCAGTTGTCCAACGCTGACCTTTCTCAAAACATCTTTCGGCACAGGTCAAACCGACGCTCAGGTTACTTCGCGCGCCGGATACAGATTTTATCCGCCGAAGTTGCAGCAGGAGATGGACGAGCCGCGCCATCGCTTCTGGGCCAACCCACCATCTGCCGAAAGGCGCGCTAAATATGTTGATTATCGCAACAAGCTGACCAAAGCGATTTACGATGCGGGCGGCAAAATCATGGCTGGCTCGGATTCGCCCGAATGGCTTTTGCTTTACGGCTTCACGTTGCACACGGAGATGAAAAATTTGGCGGAAGCGGGTTTGTCGAACTATGCTGCGCTCGAAGCGGCCACCAAAAATCCGGCGCAATTTTTCGGGACAATTGACAGGACCGGCACAATCGAAAAAGGCAAGCGCGCCGATCTGGTTCTGCTCGAAGCTAATCCGCTCGAAAATATTTCAAATACAGAACGACGCGCGGGCGTGATGCTCAAAGGTCGCTGGTTCACGCAAGTTGAACTCGACAAAATGCTCGACGAGATTGCGCCGCGTTTTCAACACGCGCTCGACTAGGGAAAACTAAAGGTAAAAAGTTATGAAGAAAATTCTATTGCTGCTGGTTTTGACGCTCAGCGTTTACATCTCCGCAGGAGCGCAAACTGCTTCAAAGAATAATGACGCACAGGAAGCCATCGCCGTCGCTAATAGATTATTCGACGCGATGCGTGCGAAAAACGCTGAAGCGATTCGCGCGTTGTTCACGTCTGAAGGCCAGCTTGTCGCCATTGACAAACCGCGAACCGGCGAAGGACTGTCGAAGACGCGTGTCTTCACCGCCGACTCTTTCAGTAAAGCGATTTCCGAAGCCAAAGCGCCGGAGTTTATTGAAAAGATGCCGCAGCCCGAAGTCAACATGTTCGGCGATCTGGCGACCGTCTACGGGCGCTACACATTTCACGTCGGGGATAAATTTTCTCATTGCGGCACGAACACTTTTAATCTGGTTCGCACCGAGCAGGGTTGGAAGATTGCCAACGCCGCGTCAACTCTGGAATTTCAATGCCAGAGGGATTTGAGCTTCGTTGCCGTCCCAACGGTTGAGATAAAGCCTGAAGATGTGGCGACCATTGACGGCATCGTCAAAGCATTTTACGAAGTGATTTCCGGCGCGGCAGGTCAACCGAGGCAATGGGGACGCGATAGAACGTTGTACTCGCCTGATGTGCGTTTTGTGGCGATGAGTGTGCGCGAAGGCGGTAAGCCTCGCGCCGAAATCATGAGTCACACGCAGTACGTCAACGGCTCAAACGAGTTCTTTGTCAAAGAAGGTTTCATCGAGCGTGAGATTGGGCGCGTCACGCGCCAATTCGGAAACATGGCTCACGTGTTTTCGACTTACGAATGGGAAACGACCGCCGGAAAGAAAGAGCGCGGGCGCGGCATCAATAGCCTTGAGCTTTTTAACGACGGCGCGCGCTGGTGGATTTCAGCCGTGACGTGGGAAGAGGAACGCCCAAACAATCCGATCCCGAAAGAATTTTTGTCCAAAAAGAAAAGCCGGTGAATTGACAATCATGCTTCATTCAATCAAGACAGGTTCGTTGAAAACATCTAAGTCCGCTTTCGTTATTGTCCTCGCGCTTCTGTTCGCTTTCGGCGTTTCGGCGAAAGCCCAAACAGTTGCGCCGAAACAGAGCGTTGCCGCCATACGAGAAAAGCTGCAAGCGAAGCTTGATGAACTGCATCGCGGTGGTAAGTTTCCGGGTGCGACGATTGGCGTGGTGCTCGCGGATGGGAAAAGTTTTGGGTTGGCAACGGGCTATTCCGACCGTGAAGCCAAAACACAGATGAAGCCTTCAGATTTGATGTTGCAAGGCAGCGTCGGAAAAACCTATGCGGCAGCGCTCGCGATGCAACTCGTCAAAGAAGGCAAAATCAATCTGGACGAAAGAATCGAAAAATATCTCGGCGGAGAAAAGTGGTTCGCGCGCCTGCCGAATGCAAAAGAGATCACCGTTCGGATGCTGATGAACCACACGAGCGGACTTGTGCGCTACGAGTTCAAAGACGAGTTCACCAAAGACTTGACCGCCAACGTGGATAAAGTCTGGAAGCCTGAGGAACTCATCGCTTACATCTTCGACACGAAAGCGCCGTTTGAAGCCGGAAAGGGCTGGGACTACTCCGACACAAACTACATCGTGCTGGGGATGATTATCGAAAAGGTGACGGGGAAACGTTATTACGATCTGGTCAGGAAGCGGATTCTACAGCCTTTGAAACTAAAGGACACGGTTCCGTCTGACAGCCGAAGGATTCGTGGATTGGCGCAAGGTTACGCTGGCGAAGGAAATCCTTTCGGCGGCACGGATGCGATGATCGTGGGCGGCAAATTCGCCATCAATCCGCAGTTTGAATGGACCGGCGGAGGCATGGCTTCGACCACTGAAGACCTTGCACGTTGGGCGAAGGCGATGTACGAGGGGCGGGCCTTTGATGCCGGGTTACTGCCCGAAATGCTGACGGGCACGCAAGCGCCGATGTTAGGGAAAGAAGCGAAATACGGTTTGGGCGTAATAATTCGCCCGACACCGTTTGGCACGTCTTACGGGCACAGCGGCTTCTTCCCCGGCTACATCACCGAAATGATCTATCTCCCCGATCACAAGATAGCTCTGGCCATACAGGTTAACTCCAGCGTTCCGCGCGTTGTCGGGAAACCGCTATTTAGATTTCTAATCGAGTCGGCTGAGATAATTTTAGCTAACGAAAACCGGGGAAGGTTTTCAATCAATCGCGCTGGTATCGATTTCGAGGAGGTGGGAAATAATTAAGGCAGAGAACAGTCATTTCGGATAGCGTTCGTTATAGAAAGTAATGAAGTCGCTTGTTACATCAATAGTTTTTCCAGTTGCAAAGCTCGTCCCCTTAAATATACTAATGTCATATATCAGTGCAAGATTTCGCTTTTTGGCAAAATCACTTAACTTTGCGCCTATATCCTCCGATACCGAATTTACTTTCTTTTTTTCTTTCACTGCATTGATGTAGCGCAAAATACCTAATTTGTCGTCACGAAACATTTCAGTGTTAACGAAAGCTACCTTGCCTTCCGGTAGTTTTTCATTAACTGAGAGAACCCAGCTAACAACTTCAAGCTGCATCAGCTTATCAAGTTCCTTGAAAGCCTCTTTCCATTTCATTTGCTGGCCTAAAGCAATCATCAACTGGATGCGCCACAATGCTTGTTTAGGCTCTAATCGCATCGCTTCACGAAAGTTAGTTTCAGCCGTTGCCCAATCATCTTCCTCAATAGCTTTGTTACCGGCGCTGACAACCTCGCCAGCCGTCGCCTGCTTGTCGGTTTTTCGTGATTGCTTGCTGTCCTGGCTTAACGCGGCAACACTCATCAAACACATAAGGTTGAGGGAAACAATAGCCAGTAAGATTATTCTTGCGCGGCTCATATACTTCTTTCTACCCTTCTTTTATTTAATACCGCTCAACAGTGTCGAAAGCCAGAACAGAGAGTAAACGAAGGTTTGAAGCTGGAGCAAGGACTACTTTGAGCGCAAGATTTCAGTTCAGGTTCCAGCTATTGAATATAGCCGAATCCCTATAACCGGCTGAACATAAGCGCCATAAGTCTCATTGACGGGTTCTAACAAGCTGAACCTTAAACTTTTTCCCAGCAGGGCATTCAGGCATTGTAAGAAAGTAATCTTCACCTCGTCCGGCGTCTGCGGTTTAGCTGCTATGACGAGTGCCGCCAGTTTTTCTCCAGACTCAATCATTTTCCCCCATTGATGATCTAAATAAAACAACCTTAATTCAGCTAATAGCTTCGGATCATCATATTCCAGCAGTGCCCTGAAATAATTTAAGGTAAGCAGGATGTCGTCCCCATATCCGGGCCTGGCCTGTTGCTTCAGGATGTCAAAGCCACGTTTTAGTTCGGCGCTTGCGTCGAATCCCATCCGTCGCATGTCAGCCGCGAACATCCAGTGCTCAATTCCGTTGCGAATAGCGTGGCGAGCGGTAGTCAGATAAAAATTGAACTTATTCATCAGCCTGGCTGGGCCACTAAAAGAGAACAAGGGAAATTTCCTGCCTCTAAATCTTAAATGCAAAAGCTCGTGAGCAACGATTCTCTCGATACGAAGTTCGTCCTTTGGATCAATCGAATCATCCACCTTGATGATGGGTGTCCCGTCTTTAGTTATCTCAGTAGTTCCAACGCGGTCAACTACCTCCTGTGACTCGCGCACTCTTGCGAATCTGGCTTGCACTTGCTTATTACCGAAGAGTCCTTCCACTTCTACCAATAAATCTACCAGTTGGGGGCGAAGCTTGATGCCCAGCAGGATACGTTCTCTTCTGGTTGGCGGATTTCCCCGCCGGGTTATAGCCCCGATCTGATTGTTTAATTGAAGGGCAATAAGTAACAGGCAAATGGAGACGAGTAAGGTGTGCTTGGAGAAGGTTTTCATTGGGCGGCAGTGTTTACATCTTACGCTTATCAAATAACTCAAAATTGTTTCAGGTGATAGCTTTCTCTCTGTAATCAACTCAATCGTCCTGAGTGTCGCCCGGCGCTCCAACAAGCTGCAAAAGATCTTTCGCTTGTTTCTTCGGGCAACACCTTCAGGCAGAGATGCTATCACAGTGCCAACGTAACACGCAGACCGTTACGCTTCTTAGTAGAGGTTCAATTTCAAATCGACTGCGTGCCAAGAGGTAATTCACCACCGCAGACACAGGGAACACGGAGGATGCACGGAGGCTTGAATCAACTCTCTGTGTCCCCTCTGTGTCTGCGGTGGTGAACAGCAACTTCCCCTCCACTCTTTTCAATCTGAACCACTGCCCGCCTCTTACACAGCTTTCCCCGCGCTGGCATATTTGCCCTTCCTCAGTATTCAAGGAAAATTTTTATCTCTAATCCTGAAATGTTTTGCCTGTTATCCCCATTCACCTACGAATAAGCGCTTGTTTCGAGTTGTCCTGTTGAAAAACAGAGCACAGAGAGAAAGGGTGAAGGCGAAACAATGAGCGATGAACTGAAAACCAAGTGCCTTTCGTTCCGCGTTCCGCCTTCCCCCTTTCCTCTGTGCTCTGTGATTAATCCGAACTTCTACCAAAACCCGGCGGCGAAAAACACGCCGCACACCACCTGAGAGCGCGCGGTCGGCGCGTTGAACTCTCCCGTTGCCAAATGAATATCGAAACCCCATTGATTGGTCGGATGGCAATGAATTCGATCAAAGGAGCTTTCAAGACGACTGCTGATAAAAATAGCCGTCAATACTTTTCGTGCTGCAAGCTTGATAACGACATGTCTCGAACAAAAAGAGAAGGAGAGAAGATGAAAAAGCAAATTTCCCGAACGTTCGTTCTTCTGCTCGGAGTCATCCTGGGCGTTTCTCTGTTAGCTCTACCCGCGCGCGCGCTGGATCAACCACGTATGCAAGCCGCTAAGAGCGACCTGGAAAACGCGATGAAATACCTGCGTAAAGCCTCGGCAGACAAAGGCGGGCATCGTGAGCGAGCTATGGATTTGGTGTCGCAGGCAACCAACGCCGTCAATAAGGGAATTGACTATGATCGCACTCACATCACAGTTCGCCCGCGCCGTAACAGCGATTTTGACGAAAATAATCTGCTCGCGGTTAGCTCTTTGCCCGACCAGCCGAATATGATGACGGCGAAGAGTTATCTGAACAGCGCGCTCGGCAACCTGAACCGCGCTTCCGCCGATAAAGGCGGCTACCGCGAACAGGCTATGAGTTTGGTGCGCGAGGCAATCGCCGAAGTTGACGCGGGCATCGAGTACGACCGCACGCATTAAAGCCCGGCTGACAATGCGGATGTCTTTGGCAAGGCATCCGCAACCCAACTTCCAGCTATCGTCCCCATGAACGGGAATTAAAGAGATTTCGCTCATGAGAAAACTTTCAGCGGTTTATTTGATTTGTATCGTGCTTGGCGCGGCTGTCTTCGCCAACGGGCAAAGCGTGTCGAAATGCTTTGAAGCCGACAGGAAAGAAATGGACGATAGACAGAGCGTTGAGTTGACGATTACCGGAAACAAAGTTTCAGGCAGTTTTTCAGTTGAGCCGAGCGAAACCGTTGGCGGCAGTACGGAGAGTTTCGGTTTCAGCGGCACGCGCACGAGCGACAACACCCTGAACGTGAAATTTAATGATAAAACCCCGGAACGATTATCCGAGTTGGGGACGAGTTTCGTTTGGACGCTTGTGTCGTCGGCTGGCAGAGAACTGTTACGAATCAAATTCTATAAGGCGAAGCGATTGGTTGCTTCAATTGATTACTTCGATTGTTATTCGATGCTGGCGAAGCGTGCGACGCGAGTGCGGTTCAGTAGAGGTGCGAGCGCAGCGCAGGTTTCAAACCCGATTGAATCAGCGGCCTCACAATCGTTTTTCCTCTTGAGCGTCAGGCGGGGCCAATACGTTGGCGCGGTTGCTTTCGGCTCCTCGCTGGAGATTTATTTTCCGAATGGCAATGTTTACGCTTTCGTCGAACCCGCCGGAACAGAGCGGGACACGACGGTCGGCCTCGACGCGCTCGGCACTGACATGCCCGTGCCCGTTAGCGGCGACGTGCTGATCCGTTTGACGAAAGCGGGCGAGTCTTCCAATCCAGACAAGGCGACGTTCTTTGTGACCAACACTGAGGAAGAGTTGGATCGAAAAATTAAACAGGCATTTGAGCAAAAGACAAAGGAGCTACAGCGATGAAAAAACTCTGGTTAATGATAGCGGCGAGTCTGTTGTTAGCGGCTTGCGGCGGAACAAAAACTGACAGTAACAGCAATGCTGCCGGGAATGATGGGAAGCCAGCCACGAGCAATGCGGAGAAGGCTAAGGTAGGTGATACGGTGGCCTTCGTCAGCGGCCACGACGGGTTGGCAGAAGGCAAGATTGATGGCATGGACGGCGCACGCTACAAAATTAAGTACGGCGATTCCATAGAGACGAAAGATGAGTCGGACATCTACGCGCTGCCCAAACCCGGAGTCAAGCCGCAAGTGAAGGCGGGCGATATGGTGGCCGCCAAGCTTGAGTCTCGCGGGTGGTGGGCTGGCTCGGAAGTCCTCAGCGTCAACGACGATATGATCGAGGTCAAAGGACTCTTTTATGGCAACACTGCCAGCGTCGCTCCTGACAAGGTTATCGTCGTGCGTTCTCCGCAGGTCGCAGACTTCAAGAAGCTCAAAAGCGAGAAGGACTTTGCCGCCAAGGCCAAAGCCATGAGGCCACGACCGCCCGCAGGCTGGAAGCCAAAGGTTGGCGAGCGCGTGATAGCCGAATGGAGCGGCGGCTCATGGTGGGTCGCCGAGGTCGTCAGCCTCGCCAGCGACACGGCCAAGCTAAAATGGCTGGCGACGTTCCCCACCTCCGACTTGAGCTTCGGCAAGATTATGCCCTACCCGAAGGCGGCCACCGCTACGACCATGCCTGCCGTGAATAGTTATGTGCTGGTCAAGCCGGACAGCGATGGCGGGCAATGGAATTACGCGCAGGTCACAGCCGTCAACGGCCAATCTGCTGATGTCAAATTCGCCGACGGCAAAACCCGCTCAATCAAAGCTGATGACTACATAGCCCTCAGCTAGTAGCCTGTGTGGCAATCTCGCACCGGAATTCAGAGCAATCAATTGAGTATGACTATGTCAATGACAACTTCACCACAATGCGCGTGAAGTTAAAAGGAGAAAAATCAGGATGAAGACGCCACGAAACATTGCCTTCAGTATTGGGTTAGTGCTCATCGCATTTGCCGCGCTCGCTTGCGGCAGCAAAGGCGGCAACGCAACCCCGACCGCAGCTTTCCAGACCTTCTACAATTCCATCAAGAACAAGGACGCGCAGGGCATCAAGTCAATCATGATGAAAAAGGAGCTGGAGGAACTAGAGGCCGAGGCCAAGAAGAAGAATAAATCTCTGGACGATTTCATCAAGGATGAGATGATTACGCAAGTGGGTCGGAAGATTCCCGCCGAGATGCCGGAGACACGCAACGAAAAGATCGAAGGCGACATGGCAACGCTGGAATTCAAAGAGGGAGAGAGTTGGCGCACAGTCAGATTCGCCAAAGAAGATGGCGGTTGGAAGATGAACCTCTAAGCGCTATCCGGCCATCCGTTGAAAAATTAACTCGCATCAATCTCCAAGCCTGAGGCTTGACCAGAGAGCCGCGCTGACATGAAACATTTGTGGAAGCGCGGCTTCGTTGTCAGATTCGGAGAAGATAAACGATGAGATGGTTTAGACAAAAAGACAGGCCGAACTTTGAATACTGCGTAGAACTGGTCATAGATTTCGATGAGCGGAAGGTGGCCTTCAGGTCGTGGGACAATTATCCCAAAGCTGCGCTTGACCCGGAAGTGAAGGGACAGAAAGAGGCGAAAATCTTTACCTTTGATGAAATCGGCGGCGAAGACTTCAGAGAACATTTTAGCTATTTGACGGACAGCGGCTTCGACTACTTCTTCGGCGAAGGTGCGAACGACGAGTTTCATCGTGTGCTGAAAATGAGCCGGGAGGAATACATCGCGCAAAAGTACGACCGGAAAGAAATCATCGTTGATCTGGTGGGAGAAAATAAAAGCTACGAGACCCGGTACGGAGCGCCATACATGGTTGTCTATTCTGAGGGAAGATACGGAGTCGTTTACGACCGCGATATCGGGTCAGCCACTTTTAATCTTCCAGATGTTTCGGGTGACTACGACGTTTATAAGGATTTTTATGACAGGGGATATTTTTATTCATCAACCGCAAAGGTCGAGCAAGACGAATGGAATCTTGTCATCACTGTTGATGGTTTAGTCAGGAAGGGAACATTTTCGCAGGTCGGTAAACATGGGTCAGTTGAGGTCACGCTTGAAAACGGCAAGACCACTTATCTGAATTTAGTTGACAGGACGATGCACCCGAATTACGACTTTTTTGATTGAATGAAACTATTTTTGCAGGGCGCGGAAATAGTAACGCCCGACGCTTTCAATTGATCCACCGGCAGCCTGACGGCTGAGCTTGACCTGATAATCTCCGGCTTTCAGGCGGCGCGCGGGAACATCAAAGACAACTTTCGCCGCTCCATTCGTGTCACTCGCTTTGAGCTTCCCGGCGATTGAGATTGGTTGACCTTCGGCTGTCAATAATTCTGCTCGATATGTCCCCGGCGCGTTCGATTCAAGCGCCAGTTGCAAGCGCACCGTGTCGCGCTCGCCCTTCGGCAAGGTGATGCGAGCCATCTTCCCGCTCTCGCGCAAAGCGCCGGGCATCAGAACAGCAGTCGCCATCACAGGGGCTGATGAAGGCTCTACCGGAGACGGTGTTGCTTTCGGCGTTGGCGTCGGCGAAGTTGTGCTGTCCGGTCCGGGCGTCGGCGTGGTGGCAGATTGCGGAGATATTTGCGGCGAAGACTGCGGTAATGCTTCCTGTCTGACCAGGCTAGGCTCGCTTCTTTCACGCGTGCGGCGGGCGATGAACCAGACCAGACCGACGAGTAGAACCAGAGCGCCAAACGAAACTGCGAAGGCCAGAGCGGGACGATTGAAACCAAAGAGCCTTAAAGTTTTTTCACGCCGGGGTCGGTTATTCTCGATTGCCGCAGTGTTTTTTTTATAAGTTGCTGGCGATGAAGGATAGTTTCGCAAGGCTCGTGAGACTAAGAGCTTCTGTTTGCGCTCCGTCGTCCGCATAAATTTCCCGGTAAAAAGCTCTCGCTCTTCCGCGCTCAAACGCCCGAATGCGTAATCATCCACGATCTCGCATTCTGCGAGGCGCACGCGCTCTTCCAGTGTGTCATCAACAAAAAGGCGCTCTTCAAATCTGGTTCTTTCGTCTCCGCTCAAACGACAGAGCAGAAAGAGGCGGATCGTTTCATCGGAAACGGACGCAGACTCGTGCTTGCCGAGTTGTTCTCTTTGCTCATCCATGCAGAAAATTATCCCCGTTAATGTATGGTGATGTCTCGCGTTATGTTACAAAAATTTTCAGGACGAGAGACACCGCTCGATGCACACCTGCAACTTCTCCCTGATTCTGAGAGCGCGCAGTCGCAGGTTGTTGATGCTGAGGCCCAATTCGTCCGCGAGTTGCCTGCGTAGATCAATCTTCGCCTGCTTATCTTCGGCATAGTATCGTCTTATCAAATGCTTTGAATCTTCTTGCAGGTTTTCTATGCAATCTTCCAGACAGCGATGCGTTCGTTCTTTCTCTTCAGTGTCGTCGTCGTTTGGGGGAGGTTCAGGACTGGCAGGACGTTTCAAATATTCGTGATGAACGTTGTTCGCGACGCCTAAAAAATAGAGCGCTTTATCGCCGACGTAAGTTTCCTGAATGTCAGCTACACGACGCGCGACGCGGTCAATCGTTTCATCCGCCAACTCTTCAGGCAGTGGACAACCGCGTGAGGCGAGAATCGTCATCAAGCGCCAGCGAATCTTTTCATAAACAATTCCGGCGCGCTCGCGGTCTTCATCCAGCCACGCCAGCAAGCGATCAAAGTCTTCCTGTTTGAGTATCTGAAGCTTTTTCGGGGGCGGCATGTCGAAGGAAACTATACAGGTGTAGGAATCTAACGCCAATCTCCTTGCAGCACGAACGCGCCCCAGTAATAAGCGGAGCGCCAGCGCGCCTGTTTCTGCAACTCGACCTGTGCCGCGCGCAAAGCCTGTGAGGCGGGCAGCTTCTTCTGCAAATGATTTTGATAAAAAAGCTTCATCAGTTCGGAGGTCGCTTCATCGTCAACTTTCCAAAGGCTGGCTATCACCCTCGACGCGCCCGCATACATGAAGCCGCGCGTTAATCCGATCAAGCCTTCACCTTTGACCTCTTTGCCGAGCGCGGTCTGGCACGCGCTCAATACTACTAATTCGCTGGAAAGCTTCAATGTGTAAATCTGATTGAGGCGCAGGAATCCGTCGCGCTCGTTGCCTCTATTATCGAAAAGCGAAAGGACTACGCCGGAGAGTTCAGGACGTGACGTGTTCAATAAACTATGTGTGGCGAAATGCAGGATGCGGTATTGACCGATCTCCGCGTTCGTCGCGCGCTCGCGGCTGGCCTCGAAATCGAGCGCGGTGAAGAAGGTGTTCTTCGGCGCAAACCGTGTGATCATCTTTGCTTCTTCACGCGAAGCCATGAGGCGCGGCAAGCCATTCGCATTTTGCTCTAAATCAACATCGCGTAAAGCCTGTGTGGGAGTGCTGTTATTCGGCGCGCCCGGCTTCTTTTGCTGCGCCGACTGTAAACGCGGGTCATCCTGCTCGAACACCGGATCGGCGAACACCGCTACGGATTTATTGGCTTTCGATGATTTGCCGCCGTCACGCCGCAATTGTGACAGCACGGCGATTGAAGGAAGATTGACGACTTCATTTGTGGCGATCAAGGCTTGATTAGCTTTCGGCATAGTCAAAACGCCGAAAGGAATGAACTGCAACGCGCCGTCGGCGACGATCACCAGTCTCTTGTTTCCGAGTTGTGTTGCGATGGGGGCGAGCAACATCTGGCCCAACTGCGAGACCGCATTCTGTAACCGCTGCTCTGTCGTCTCAAGGCGGGATTGAGTTTGGGCGGTAGTCTCGCCGGTCAATCTTCGATTGCGTTCGACGAGAAGTTTATAAACTTCCTGAGCGAGCGTTTCGATTTCAGAGCGCGCAGGCAATTCATAGCTTTCCAGGTTGTTTGATGAAACAACCCACAGATAGCTCCTTTCATCACCGAGCTTGTATTCGAGCAGCAGCGTTTGCTCGTCCAGCAGCTTTGAGATTTCTGCGAGGGTGGGAGCCTGCGTGTTGGTCAATTCAGCGTAGCGCGGATTGCTCTTTTTGATTTGCTCTTGCAGGCTCTCGTATTCGTTGGAGAGTTGATTGATCTCTTCGCCGAGAGATTTTGCTGCTGCGGCTCTCTGCGCGTTGCCATAAGCCTGCGCTTGCAGCGCAGCTTTAGCATTGATTAAATCCAATAACCGTTTCTCTCGCGCCAGGAGCGTCGCTTCGACATTCTGTTTGAGATCGGCCTTGGCCTCTTGCAGCAAATCCAGCAGGCTGCGCGCCCGCGCCCTTTCGCTGGCCTGCAAAGCTGACGCGTCAAAATGTTTCGCGGGCGTCTGCTTATGCAAACTCATCAAGAGGGTGATGTAGAACTCGTAATACTTCTGAACATTGGCGAAGTAGGAAGCGCGCAGTTCAGGACTGGCGACTTTGGAGCGCAATTTTTCGACAATGACAAGCACCGCTTCGATGTCGCGCTGAGCTTCGGGAAGATGCCCTTCATCGCGTTCGATGCGCGCGATTCCATAGAGTGTGGTGGCCTCGCCCTGATAATCCTCGACCGCGCGGCGAAGAGCGAGAGCCTCGTTGAAATATTTCAGCGCCTTATCTTTTTCACCGGTTATATAAAAGACCTCGCCGGTGTTGTGCAGCGTCCCGGCTTCACCGCTGCGGTCGCCGACCGTGCGCCAGAGTTTGAGCGATGGGTCGTAGAATTCCAGGGCCTTTTGATTCTCGCCTAAAGAGACGGACAGGCTGCCCAGATTGTTGAGCGTGGTTGCCTCGCCGCGACGATCACCGACGGCTCGTCTGATCTCAAGAGCCTGATTGAAAAATTCCAGAGCCTGCCGCTGATTGCCGAGCACCCTATGAACCGCGCCGATGTTATTGAGCGTCTCTCCTTCAATGCGTCGATCCTTAACCTCGCGCGCACGCACCAGCGATTGGTTGTAAAACTCAAGCGCCTTTTCCTGCTCGCCCAAAGACCTGTAAACGCCGCCCAGATTACTGAGCGTGACGGCTTCTCCCCGATGGTTGCCCAGAGCTTTCCAGATGGGAAGAGCCTGAGCATAAACGTCCAAAGCCTTTTGCAGTTCGCCCAAAGCTCTGTAGGCTGCGCCGAGATTGTTGAGCGTGGCTGCTTCGGTATCGCGGTCGCCGACGGAGCGGATGATGAGAAGCGACTGGTTATAATATTCAATCGCCTTCTGCATCTCGCCTAATGATCGATAAATCACGCCGAGATTAGTCAGCGTGACAGCTTCTCCCTGCCGGTCGCCAGCCGCTCGCCTCAACGGCAGCGCTTGATTAAGAAACTCGAAAGCTTTCTGCTTTTCGCCCAGACTGTCGTAAACCACACCGATGCCATCAAGCGCGCCAGCTTCCTGAGCTTTGTCACCTGCGGCACGAAAGAGTAAGAGCGCCTCCCTGTATTTCTCCAACGCCGCGCGTCTTGATTCCGCCGTGCCCTTCACGAAAAGCTGCTCTGCTTCGGCGACGAGCTTCTTAGCCGTTACATTCCTTTCATCCTGAGGCGCAGCCGCAGCGGATTGAGGTTGCGGCTGCTGGTCCAATGCGCTGGCCGAAAGAAACAGCAGGCAACTGAGCAGAGTAAGTTGAGCGCAACGAAATGTGTAGGATTTGATTATGGGGGAAGTCATCGGAAAGTTGCTCAAGTGGCGAAGGATTGAACCCCTTATTTGTGGCCCGGAAGATTGTGCCCAGCATTTCTACAACAATTTGCGCCGTTGCGTCCACATTATTCGTAGAAGAATCAGGGAAGGAAGATGAAGGCAAAACCCACGAATGCTCATCCTCCTAAAAAAATTGGCGCGTTCCGGGGTGGGTCAGTGCCTCCCGAAACGCGCCAGTGAAAACTTAGCCGAAGTTAGCCTTGATGACTTTCGACTTACTCGACAAGAACCCCGATGCCGGGAAACGGCTTTCCGTCACCTACTGCCGAAGAGGCGAGGATCGCTCCTCCGACCGCTCCGACGATTGTCGTCTCGATATCTTTACCGGCCTTCGCACCCGCAATCCCGCCAAGGATGGCACCAGCTATATCCGCAGCCACGACAGATATACCCTTCGTCACCTGGCGCGGAGTCTTTGCGCCTTCTGACGTGGAAGGCAAGGCCGACAGGGCTGTTTTGGCGCTGTCATTGGCGATGCTGGAGATGGCGAGGACCAGAGGATGCACACTCTCAGGCTTCCGCCGCAGTTCCTCATCGATCTGGCGAATCTGAAGCAAAGTCTCTTTAACAGGGCGTGCGGACCTGTTCATAGCGAGAGCTACAATTTTGCTCAACTTGTCACAGTCCTGCTGTGGCAGCTTTACCATATCTCGCAATTGCGCTAACGCGCGTTCCATAGGCGGAAGAGATCCGTCATTTTTCTGCGCTCCGCGCAGGGCTGCTTCGACAATTAGTCCATGCACCTGTCCTGCGGATAAGGCAAGCGAGGTGAGGCTAAAATCGGATATCTCAGATAACATTGATTCTTTCTCCTTCTCTTTATTTAAGGCTCTATCTATGAAGCCTTGTTGAAACACATAGTAAAGGGAAGCGTCAGGGGAGGTATTTAGAGATTCCTGAAATTATTCTGAAGGAGAATTGAAGAAGTGAGACAAGGATAGTCAGACAAAAAAGTATCCCCGGCATGAATCAAAATTCAACTCATGCCGGGGATAATCGAAGTAGTACATCTTCTTAGCTTTAAGCTAGAAGATGAACTTTAGCTGATAGCGAATGACGCGGCCTCCGCCATCGCCGAACCTTGGGTCAAGGAACTGACCCGAGGGAGTCGAGACTATGTTAGAGCCAACGCCCGTCTGAGCCGTCCCTGGGAACGGGCTGACGTTCGGGGTTCCGTACTGCGGGTGATTGAAGATGTTGTAGAACTCCGCCCGCAACTCCAGCTTCGTCGTCTCGGAAATGTTGGTCCGCTTCGTTAAGTTCACGTTCCAATTATTGACCCCCGGGGCGCGCAAGGTGTTGCGACCGAGATTGCCCGTCGGAAATCTCGTCGACCCTGCTTGAATATACTGCGCCTGTAAGGGATCAATTGGCTGGAAAATGTTGGCCCCACCAGCCGTCCGGCCAATGACAACCTCAGGATTGACATAGCCGGTTGGGCTTGGACTGGCTGCCGTCGCGATAATGGCTCGCACTCCCGTCCGTCCGTCCGGGTTGAAGACAGGACGATCCAGCGCGCCGCCGATGCCGTCAGCATCCGTGCCGTTCAAGACGTTGAGCGGCACGCCGCTCTCGAACGTCGTGACGCCAGCAAGCTCGAACCCACCGAACAGGCGTCCGGCGAACCCGCGCTGCTCGCGCATGAAAGGAATGGCGTAGACGTAGGTAATCGAAGCACGATGAGGGCGATCGAAGAGAGAGACTGCCCTGTCTGCTCGCAACCCGCCGAATCTGGGCGGAAGCGCCGTATTACCTTGTGAGCCAATCGCTCCCTGAGCGAAGGTATCGCTGCCGTTGTCAATCAACTTCGACCAGGTGTAAGCGCCCGAGATGGAGAGGTTGTTGGCAAAGCGGCGCGTCACCTGCAACTGCCCCGAATGATAATTGGAGTCTCCACCGTTTGTGCGAATGTTGCGTGGCCCTTGCAGCGGATCGTAGCGAGCCGAGAGACGCGCTGCCGGGATCGTCGCGAAGTTGGCCGGTCTCTGCTGAAGATTTGCCGGGACAGTCGGATTGATATCTTCGGTGATATAGAGCCGGGTTCCCTTCGAGCCAACGTAGGACATATCGATGATCAGGTTGAACGGCAACTCGCGCTGGAAGCCGAGCGACCAACGCTGGTAATAGGGATTGACCAGATCAGGGGAGAGGAGGTTTCCCTGTGAATCCTGTGGCGTCAGGGCACGAGGAACTGTCGGCACGAGCGTCGAGAGGTTAGCTAATCCACGCGGGTTGGCCGCAGTCGGCGTAGAGGTCGTTACGGTGGCGACCACGTTAGGCGCTGCCGTCGAGGCATTAGAGGCCAGATTGTTGTAGAAGGAGTCGTAGCCGATCTGGTAACCGGCGCGGATCACCGTTCGCTGCTGGCCGATTAGCCGGGCGAGGATTCCGTCGCCATCCACCGAAGGCGAGTAGGCAATGCCGAAGGAGGGCGCGAAATTGTTCTGGTCGTGCGGAATACTGTTGGGCTGATTGAATGGGCCGGTAAAGGTCACCGGGTCAATGTTGAAGAGACCTGTAAAGGCAGGCGTTCTGAGCGTGTTGAAGGGGACGCCGAAGTTTTCGTAGCGCAGGCCGAGCGTGAGCGTCAGCGATTGTGTCATCTTCCATCGGTCTTGAACGAAGTAAGCTTGGCGAATCAGTTCAGGGTAATACCGCGCGCTGCCAAAGGTGCGGTTGGCTGAGCCTGAGCCGCCGAAGTCGTCAACGAAGTTGGCGAAGGCTGAGAAACTCTGCCCCCCGGCGGTGCTATCGCCGTAGCGCGTATCGCCGCGTTCGTTGATCGGCGCAAACTGCCGCGAGCGTTGCAGGAGAATGTCTAACCCGCCACGGAAAGTGTGATCCCCGCGCACGAAGGTCATCGTATCCTGCAACACATAGTTGTTGGCCACGCGCCCCTGCGGAAAGACTGCGTTGACGGCGAGCTGCGTTCCTCCTGTGGTCGCGCAGTTCGAGATGTTCGTGATTTGTATGCAGGGTAGCGTCTGTCCGAGCGGATTCCTCGGATCGAGCGGGAACCCTAAGTCGATGCGGTTATAAGAGAGGCGCAACTCGTTGGTCACCGTCGGAGCGAAGATATGCGTTTCCGTGATCAGAAAGTTCTGGTACTTGTTCTGAGTGCTTGTGATCAGGTCGGGGAAGTTGCCCCCGAGGAAACCGCCGGTCGGCGCTTTTTGATAGTCGGAGAGATAACGGACCGACAACTGGTCGTTGTCGCCGATCTTGTGGTCAATCCGAAACTGCGTCTGGAAGTCGGAGAAGGTCTGCGAGAACGATGGGCTGGCGGTGGCGAACTGAATGCCTCCGCGCCCCAGACCCAAATCAATCGTGAATGGATCAGCCGTGCCATCAATCCCCTGAGTCAGAGCCAGATAGGTGTCCACTCTCGGGTTCGTCCCCGCAGGAAAGAGCGAGCGTAGTCTGGCGCGTCCCGCTGCCGTCAGCGAAGTGACCGTTGATGCGCTTTGCGATCCTTGTCTTTGATCCTGTAGAGCAACGAAGAAGAAGGTACGGTTGCGGCCATTGTAGGTGGATAGCCCTCCGCCCTCGCCGAAGCGCGGGAAGATGATAGGCCCGCTGATTGTGCCTGAAATCCAGTGCTCTGTGCCTTTCAAAGGATACCCGCGACGCACTGTCACAGGGTCGCGGCTTTGATTGGTCGTGATCGCATCGTCGCGCGTCGAATCTCCAAGATAAGAGAGCGTGCCATGAAAATCGTTGCCGCCTCCCTTAGTAATAACGTTGACGACCGCGCCACCGGCACGACCGAATTCCGAGTCGTAGTTGGAAGTTTGCACGGAAACTTCCTGCACTGCGTCGGTGTTGGTGATCTGGAATCCCTGTCCGGCAATCGAGATGTCGTTATTCTCCGTCCCGTCTATCAGGAAGTTGTTCGAGCGCTGACGCGCCCCGTTGACAGAGAATGTCTGGACGCCCGCGCCGTAGCGATTGGAAGAAACGCCCGGCAGCGTCAGCGCCAGCGCGACGGGGTTGCGCAGTGCGATGGGCAGTTCCGTAATCTGTCTGGTCTCGATGTTGCCGCCGCGCACAGGCGCTTCAGTTTGCAGCAATGCGCCTGCGTCGGCTGTTACGTCTACAGTGACCTGTTGGCCGCCGGGCGCTAAGACCGCCGGGACATCGGCGATCTGATTAGCCTGTACCAGAATGTTTGTCTTGGTCACTTCACCGAAGTTGACGGCGGAGAGCTTGACCGAGTAAGTGCCGAGGTCCACCGCGTCAAAGCGGTAGAACCCTTCGTCGTTGGTCACCGTCGTGCGGCTGACGCTGGTCTGCGAATTGGTAAGTGTGATAGTGGCACCGGGGATGACCGCATCGTTAGGGTCAACAACTGTCCCGCTGACTGTCCCGCGACTGGTCTGTCCGAAAGTCACGAGTGAAAGACTAAGCAACGCGGTTAATACGAGAAGAAATCTGACTTTCATTTACTACCTCCTAAACACATTGGGGGCTAGATCGGTAAAGCGGACAAGAGCAGGTTGGCTTCGCTCCATTACCGGCATGATGTGTTGAGCCAAACGGGGAAGATGCGTCCACTCTCATCCAAAATTTAGGAAACCAGGACAACACTCGTTAGTGTCATGTTTGAATGATTGGCAAAGCCTGTGCCGATGAGAGGGCAACGTGATAACAGGTTCGCGCCGTCACGTTTAGCAGCGAGTTGAGCCGGGCGGGTGGCCCACGACCTTGCTGGAATTAGATAGTAGTTGTGAAATTTGGATTTGAGACCTTGATGAAGATGAAACGGGCGAAGATCTCTTACGAGATTTCGTGTGAAATGAGATTCTTTATCGCGGGCGTGGTTATCTCTATCTGCGCCGCCGAACAGGAACTTCAACCAGAGAATAGCGCGGCTTTCATGTGCTAGAGTAGCTGCTCCTGAAATTGAATGCGAGAAGACTGGGAGGAAATTTATTTAATGAATATGCACGCGGCACGAATGGCTCTCAACAATGATGATGAACTGCGGCAGTGGGCAGAGCAATGGTTAAAGAGTAAGGAAAGGGCTTTGCAGACGGTCATGACTGACGAAGAGTTTGAGAAGCACTGGCTTTATGTCCGCCCGGAGAGAATGCACGAAGGTGCTATCGAAGCGGTAGCCGCTTATATGCAGCGCAACGAGGAGCATTAAAGTACTCAGACGTAATCCTCAAAATCGACCACAAGAATCCAATTGATGGCGAATTAGTTCTGAATAGAAATACCGGCAACCGGGGTGTAGCTCATGCCGGGTGAGGCCGCATGAGATGGAGCGTGAATCGCTCAGCCATTCACAATTGTTACTCCCACAACTGATCGTGATGAATAGAGGCCGGTGGTGAATGAGGCGTCGCTCTCTGCTAGTGTCTTTGTGACATTATCCGGTTGAAGGTTCTCATAGAGATTATTTTGCCGTTAGCATCCCGCCAAACATTCCTGGTAGCGTCATATCCCATGCGTTGCAGCTTGCGTTGTCGCAGCGTGTATTTCCCACCAAATACTCGCTCAATTATTCCGAAATCAACTTGCCTTCTCATGCATGTCAAACTTCGATGAAAGACGCCATCCTCACCGCCGTACTCATCCTTTCTGGTTATGACGATCTGCCGCCCGCACGGAACTGCGTCGAACACGACGACGCCATTATCGTCAGTTTTTTTGTTGAGGGTGATTGCTCCTGCCTTGATGATAATTTCCGAGCCGGGGGAAGGCCAATCCACAACATCCGCGTTGGTTTCAACTTCCGTCAGGCGCACCCGGACTGTTTTAGAAGAACTCTGAGGGAGAGACACATTCAGTGGTGAAGAAAGAGAATTTGCACTGACGTTAGCGGCTAAAAAATTGGTGGCGCTGTTAGTGCGCTGGTTGCCGCACACGGTAGCGATAAAGAGAGCAAAGCAAATGGCGAGAAGGGCGATGTTGTTTTTAAGCATATTCGATAGATGACAAGCAGGATTTAAAGATTGAACGGCTGACCTCTTCAGATGCCGGAGCATCTTATCTTATTATTCCAGTTTAGTGATAGGCGCGAGAACTAAGTGCTTATGGTTTTGGTAGGTCTGCTTTACAGATAGCATGATAGCGGGAACATTTCCCGATGAGCTTTTACCAGGTCGAAAGCGCTCGAAAGATAAGTAATAAAGATGCCCTGCGTGAGACATTACGCGGGGCATCCTTCTGCCAAACAAAGACGAGCTTGATTTTTAATTTACGTGGTCGCTACCGGGTTTGTCTGAGACGATTGGCTTGGTTGTCAGACCTTGAGAACTGCTGCTTATCTGCCTGCGAAGGGTTGTCATTCTTCGGGGAGTAGATGTAACTGTCGCGCGCGACCACCACCAGGTTAGGCTGATTGACGCGGACCTTAATCTGCCGTCGCTGTCCCGCCTGCCCGCCATGTTTCGGGTAATAACCGAGGCTGTACTGGCGACGCAGTTCTTCCGCGACTTGTGTGAAAGCCTGAGAAATCCCCAGCATAGAACCGCCGTTATAAAGTCGCCCGCCTGTCCTTCTGGCAAGTTCAAAGAGATACATTCTGGCTCTCTGGTTATCAGCGGGATTCGTGCTGCCGCCACCGCCGCCCGGCACGGGGCGCGCGGAAACGGGATGCCTAGAATAACGCCGCCCCGCCCGCCCGGAAGGGGTATCTGCTGCGGGGTGCCTCCACCCCAGCGCCCGTTGTTCTTAGTCTCGTATGAGACCGGGTAAATGAGCGCGTCCAATTCCTCGGCTGCCCGGAGGGTGCTGTCGTAGGAAGCCTGTCGGCTGGTCGTGTCAACGCCGTCGGTGAAGAGTACCATCGCCTTGCGACCGTTGATTGGTTTCAAATGTTTCTTGATGACCTGGTCTACTGCGTCGTAAAGGCGCGTGCCGCCTCCCGTGCGCGTCCGTCGAATGGCCTTAATCAATTCGTCGCGGTCGCTGATCGGTCTGGTCAGGACGTTGATCTGGTCGTCGAAAGAGATGATCATCACACGGTCTTCAGGTTTTAGCTGGTTCACAAAGGCAATCGCCGCTTGCTGAATGTCTTCAAGGCGGAAGTCTGTCGAGCCGCTGGTGTCTATGACGAGGGCTACCGTGAACGGCTGATCAACGGTCGCAAAATATGCGACCCGTTGTTCGATGCCTTCGTCGAAGATATGGAAATCTTCCCGGCTGAGGTCTGGAATATACTTGCCGTTGCGATCCATCACGCTGACCGGGACGGTGACAAGCGCGGTATTAACCCTGAGAACGTCGCCTTCAATTATCTCACCCTCTCCCGTGCCCTGATTGACCATACCTTCTTCGTCGGAAGGATTACTCGCCGCCGGGTCGGAAACTGGCTGTGTTCTGCCGCTGGTGCTGTTCGATCCTTTATCGTTCTGCCTTCGCCCAGATTGAGCGCGCAGCGTGCCGGGAGCGCAGATAAAAAGGAGTAGCAACATAAGAGCGAGCTGTTTCATATGACTCATATCCCTTAGCCGTCAATTGGTGGTCTTTTGATCTCCCGATGCCATGACTGGAGGCTGCCGGAAGGGCTTTGCCGGGTTATCGCTGTGATGAGATTTTTGGAGATGATGGATGTAAAGAGTTCGTCAGCGGAGTGTAAAGTTTTGTCAGTCACACGCCCGATTTCCTGACAATTCTTTACAAGGCAGAAGGCGCGATTAAGATAGAATGGCTCGTTCGCACAAATTCTGACGATTAACGACGATGGAAGAAACCAACGGCTCGCAGGAAGATGCTATGAAACGAAATAGCGTGGAAGAAACCTCGACAACTCTTATTCTTAACCGGCGGGAGATGCTTATTCTCATGGGAACGGCAACAGCCACCACGCTCGTCGGGTGTTCGGGCGGGCCGCCATCTGGCCCTTACACGCAGACGACTGTCGCCGGTTGCCTCGTCAGCCCGGAGCAAACGGAAGGCCCGTACTTCGTAGACGAGAAGCTCAATCGCTCAGCCATCCGTCAAGACCCTTCAGACGGCTCGGTGAAGCCGGGCGTCCCGCTGCGCTTAGTGCTTAACGTGTACAGCGTCGCGGGTAATACCTGTCAGCCACTTTCGGGTGCGACTGTGGACATCTGGCACTGCGACGCTTCGGGCGCGTACTCGGATGTTAAAGACAATCCCGGAGAGTTTGGGGATACGCGCGGGAAGAAGTTCCTGCGCGGCTATCAGGTGACGAACAGTGAGGGTAAAGTCGAATTCCAGACAATCTATCCCGGCTGGTACAGGGGCCGCAACGTTCATATTCATTATATGATTCGCACCAAGCCTGCGTCGGAAGTTGGTCACGAATTTACCTCACAGCTTTATTTCGACGAAGCCATCACGGATCAAGTCCACGCGCAGCCGCCCTATGCACAAAAGGGTCGCCGCGATACGACCAACGATAGCGACGGCATTTACCGGCGTGGCGGAAACGACTTGATGCTTCAGTTGACTAAAGACGGGCAAGGGTATGTGGGAACGTACAAGGTCGGATTTCTGATAACTTGAAATCAGGGTGCGGAAAATTGAAGCGATAACCAGTCAAGAGGAGAAGCTCTGGTGAAAAGGGAACGTTGGGCTGAGTTGAATCCACTGTGGTGGCCGGTCATGAGCTTGCTGGTCACCCTGGGCGGCTTTAGCCTGGGAGAAGTCTTAATCAGGCTATCCGGTTGGAACTGGTTCGCCAGGGTGATGCTCACCTTCCTCGTGATTCCCGCCGCGCTCGCGCCGTTTATCGCACTGGTCGTCCTCGCCGTATCCTTCAGGCACAACGCGGAATCGCTCGGCAGGATTATTTCTTTGTACCTTGCTTTAGTGCTGCTCTGCGCGAACATCAACTTCCTTCTCATGCTGCATTTCGGTCAAAGCGGTTCGCCTCCATTCAGTGGGATTCAATCAGTGTGGGGGGCGGCGGTAGACGGGCGACCCACTCCCTTCATCTGGGGCAATGCTTTTTTGTCCTTCATTGACTGCCTGCACTTCAGCTTCGCCACCCTTTCATCGGGCGCAAGTGCCATCTATCCGACTAACAGATTTTCAAAGATTGTCGTTGATATAGAGAGGCTGATGGGGCTTGGCATCACCGTCCTGGCCGTCGGGCGTTACTTCTCTCGCGGCGGCGATAAGTCATGAGCCGTCTTGGCCCGTACACCTCTTGTCTGCTCTAATTTCCAGCACCGTGCGACGCTGACCGGTTACGCTGTTGGCAGAGAGCATCATGAATAACTGTCTGTGTTCTGTGTGCGGATGTCATCATCATTCATTCATAATGAGGCGAGCTATAGCTAGCGAAGAACATCCGAATCGCGGCCTTGACTCTCTTCCCACCGATTGGCGTGGTGGCCTTCTTTCTCTTGAGGAAGGCATCTCTCAATGCATAAGTCTAGCTTAACGCTGTGTTCATGCGTAATCGAGACCGCGTCTTATCTGCCCCTGTAGACATCGGTGCTCAAGTATTTCAGCCCGGAGTCGGCCATTAGCGTGACCACCCTGGCCCCTGGCCCCAGCCGCTCTGCCACTTGAATCGCGGCGACGACGTTTGCTCCCGAAGACGTTCCCGCAAACAGCGCCTCCTCCCGCGCTAAGCGCCTCGCCATCTCCTTCGCGTCTTCTGTTCTGACCGGCACGATGTCGTCGACGAGGGTCGGCTCCCAGAGTGGAGGCGTGTAGCCAATCCCGACTCCTTCAATCTTATGAGGCCCTGCCTGACCTCCCAGCAACACAGAGGATTCCGCGGGTTCGACGACGATAATCTCAATACCCGGTTTATATCGCTTCAGCACGGTAGCGACCCCGCGCGAAGAAGCCGCCGTACCCACGCAAGCGACGAAGGCGTCGATCTCCCCTTTAGTTTGACTCCAAATCTCCTCGCCAAGCTGGTAGTAGCCCGCGATGCTGTCATAATTGTTGAGCTGGTCGGTCCAGTAAGTATGAGGCTCCTGGCTCAATCGACGTGCGGCCTCAATCATATCCAGAATCAGTTTCCTGGTGGTGAGTCCTCCCTCACTTTGGACGAGCGTCAACTCCGCACCCAGCGCCGCCATATGATCCAGCTTCTCCCGACTGAACGCATCGGAGCTGACGATCTTGATACGGTAGCCAAGGGCTGCGCAGACCAATGCCAGCGATGTTCCTGTGCTGCCGCCCGTGTACTCGACGACGGTGTCTCCGGGCTTCAATCGACCGTCACCTGCCGCCCTTGAAATCACGGCCTGCGCCATCCGGTCCTTCATGCTGCCGGTGGGATTCTCCCACTCAAGCTTCACGAAGATGTCCGCACAATTGGGTGGAACGACCTTGCGGAGTCGAGCTATCGATGTGTTTCCGATAGCGTGGAGAATGTCCATGGGTTGCTCTCTCCGTGTGCTGGATGGTTCCCTCGACTTGTGCAGTCTATCATGCACGGCTTTGAGAGTATGAGAGCCGGGCTGCGTGGGTTATTCGACAAGTATCCAGGCATCACAGAGGAAACCAGAAAGATACTTGAGCCGTCGCTGGAAGACGCCTTAGCTAAATTCGGCGTGGGGTGTTTATTGGGCGCTGCCCCTGAATCTCAAGTTGGGTTTGTGGGTAGTCAGCAGACCTCGTGTGGGTCGGGCTTTTTCTTCGTGGCAATGCGGCGTCTTCTAATCGATCTGCCAGCAGCCATCAATCCCGTGCTAAATAACAGCATCGTGGCTGGCTCCGGTACGGGCACATTTACCGCAAACTGAACAGGGGCAGTAGTGATGGTAACTCCGTTCGAGTCAACCCCTGAAAAAGTTAGAGTGCCGATATACGTTCCCGAACCCGACGGCGGCTGGCCGCGAAGTGAGATGGTCAGCAAAGGGATAACCGAAGACGAGGACATGCCGGGCACAGGTTGATTGTAGGTGCAGCAAAAACCAGTGGGCAGGTTGACGGCGCTCTGACCATGCGCCCCCAGATCAGGAGAGAAAGTCAGACTCCATCCGTTAGAGGTGAAGGTCGTGCTACCAGAATTGGTAAAGAAGCCGGTCAGAGTAAACGAGCCACTGCTGGCGTCATAAACTGTGTTTGTCAGGGTAAGCTGTACTGGGTCGGCCTTCGCTTCAATGGCGAGACTTAAACTCGTCAGGAGAAACAGGAATGAGATCACGTAAACTTTGCGTAAGCTGCGCATAACTGCCTCCCACTTGGATGCTCCGGTTAGCCTTAGCTAACCTACAGATAAGGACGCTCAAGAGAGTCAGGATCGGAATACACTTTGTCTTACTAAATTGTTAGTTAGGTCCCATTACCAGAAAAAAGTGCCTGACGCCTGAATTAACTGAGCGCGCACGCAACGCCGATTGATTCAAGCTCTCAATGACAATCAAGCTCATTCCGCTCTGGTTGAATAAGTTGTTGGGCTGCGCCGTTGCTGGAAACTATCGCTCTTCTGCTTAGTGCCTTCTTGAAAATATCTCAACGTATTCCCACCAGCCCCTGCACCGATTGAATCAACTTCTCTGAATCGTATCCAACGCCGTCTTTGAAGACGATCTCCACCTTCTCTATGTCGCTGATGTTCGCCGCCGGGTTTCCCTTCACAATCATCAAGTCGGCCTGCTTGCCGACGGCGATTGAGCCTATGCGGGCGTCTTCACCAAGAAACTTTGCGCCATTGAAGCTGGCAATCCTGATTGCTTCGAGCGGCGTGAAGCCCGCTTCAACCAGAAGCTCGACTTCGCGCAAATCACCAAAGCCAGCAACAACGCCACCGTTGCCGGTTGGATCGAGTCCGGCAATGAGCAATCCGCCTGCTTGAACAAACGCCCGCTCAAAATCCATCGCCTTGCGCAACAGCGCGACGAACTCCGGTCCGGAGGGGACACGAGCACGCGCTTGAAGATAGCGCACACGTGCGTCCACCGACATCACGCTCAGCAAACGTGGATTCAACAACGCGCTCGCCGCACCGATACCATTTGGGGCAAGGGGCGCACCGGCAGCTTCAAACACCGGAAGTGTTGAGGTGATCGCTACATTTTTGGCGACCAATGTGCGAATCGTTTCCCGTGCGGCGGGGCTATTGAGGTCCAGTTGCCTCAAGCTCGCGCTAACGGCACCGCCCGGCGGACACTGGTCCGCTTTTTTTTCGGGTACGAATTCGGAATCGGCGAACAGCCCGTGCTCAAGATTGTCTATTCCGATCTCCGCAGCTTCACGGTAACCGACCGAGCAGAGGTGACCCGTTACTTTCAACCCGCGCTTGTGCGCCTCCACAACAGCCGCGCGCAATTCGTCGCGCGTGATGTTCATGTATGCCTTGAATGAAGTCGCGCCTGCGTCAGCCCAGTAATTCACCATGCGCCGCGCGTCATCTGCCCCTGTGAGCTGGTGCATCACCGGCGTGAACGCACCCTCACCTTCAAAGTATGGTGCCGTGACATGCATCTTTGGCCCAATCATCCGGCCCGAGTCGATGAGTCGCTTAATCTCTAAATCTGTGTACGGTGCGACGCTGCCGGTGGTGCGAATGGTGGTCACCCCGAATGCGAGATAAAGGCGCGGAAAGCTGCTGCCCATGTTCGAATACATCGGTGGCGAGCCGCCCATGGGAAAGAACATGTGGTTGTGCATCCCGACAAGGCCGGGCAGAACGGTGTAGCCGCTCAGGTCGAGGACCTGCGCCTTCGCCGCTGGTTTCGCTGTGGCGCTCGCCTCAATCGACTGAATCTTGCCGCCGCTAATGACAATCGTCTGATCCTCACGCGGCGCAGCACCCGTTCCATCAATCACCCGCACATGTGTCAGCACCACCATCGGCGCTTCAACCCGAATGAATTGCTGGCGATCAGGCGATTGCGCGAAGGAAGTGATGACGAAGCAGAAGAGAAGAAGAATAGAGAGTTTGATTTTCATGACATTTAGGTGGCGCTCTCAAAAAGAATACTAGAGCATGTTAACCCGGCCTCTGCCTTTCTTAACTCTGAGATATCTAAAATCTCTACATTTTCAGCCACACTCTTCACCAGAGCTGCGGCGATTGGGAATCCTGCTTGCACGCATATTGTCTCACCAACCCTCAAAATATTGGCTGACCAGGGTTCCTCGGCTGGAGTATATATCTGATGAAACTCTTTCAATCCATCCAGCTCGACCCAATCCGGGTTCACAAATAACGTCTCATCATTTATCGCGGTACAGGCAGACTTAAAATGTAAGCTTCCCTTTGTCTGCACAGGTATCACCTGATAACCTGATGGCTCTAAGATTCTCCCCAGCTCCTCTATCCCTTGAAGGTTGGTTCGGCTCGACTGGCCTACTAATATCTTCTTACCCATTTGCAGGACATCTCCACCTTCGATTGTAGCTGGAAGAGTGATGTGTGCTATCTCTCGGTATCTGGAAAGCTCGCGCTCAATCAGTTTTGTTTCTCCCCGGCGTGATGCCACCCCCATGCTACAGATAACTGCAAGCTCATCCACGACAATCGCTGTGTCTTCTACAAAGCAAGCGTCCGGGTACGCCTCATTTCCTGATAGTTCCGTGACGGTAACGCCGAGACGGCTCAGCACAGCACAGTAATCCTCATGTTGGCGCACTGCCAGTTGGAAATCAATTGGAGACCTGTCAATAAAAGTCAGCGCGCACTCGGCAATGCTTGATGATACTTTGTGTGTGAGCGCTCTTAGCATACGTCGAATCTTACTCCCCCAACAGGGGACATTTCTACTTTGCGTTGACACTCATACCTCCGCTATTGACATTCACCTTTCAACGGGAATATTGTGCGCCTGCGTCTTAATCCTCGCTTCCCGCTAACGAGAGTCGTGCCTTGTTAGTCTCATACCCCGGAGACTGTTTCGTCCCCGCGCACAATTTCCATTGATAAGGAGATGTTCATGAATGATCAATCGAGCAGTCAAGATACAAACGCAGACACCACCGCCGAGCGACAATCGAATATGCTCAATGAAGATAATTGGATAGTCGAAAGACTCCCCTATACAGAAGATTGCTCTGCAAAGGGCTTTCTTCAGTTGTGCGCTGATAGGCGATTCCACCAATGTATACAACAGGAGTTTAAAAAGGACGCCAAGCTGACTTCGCGTGAAGATTATTGGATACACGCCGATGCGGGCGGAACACCAAAGATGGAGTGCCAGAGAGTGACGCCGGACTACTGTTATTACAATAAGAAGGTGCGGTTGATGGGGTGGTCAGCTCACGGAGCAGGTTGCGGAGGATTTGGGGAGGAGGTAGAAGATATCGTAATCAGGCGAGCATTGTGTGAAACAATGCAAGGAAAAGTAAAAAAGTACCCGGAAGCCACACACTTTATCTATTTCGTGACAGTGTACAGGGAGCAAGGAAAAGAGGAGACGGTAGTGTATCGCATGAAATATGGACCGGGTGAAGACGTAGTATGCGAAAAGGGTTCAGATTAGTTTACGTGAATAGGTAAGGAGAGATAATGATTAGAAATCCGGTGAATATCTGCGGTTAGCGAGCACCCTCTCAGGCGGAGGCGGCAGATTTCATGGCGCTTAAGCCAAAATGTGTGAATGTGGAATCGAATGTGGAGTCAAATAGTAAAGGCTGTTTCCGCAGCAGCCCTAACCTATTGAAATAATTGGTAGCGGGGGCGTGGCTTGAACACGCGACCTTGGGGTTATGAAACACCTTCGTTGAAGGTGCAACGAGTGACAAGATTAGCAACCATTGACAATCATTCCGTTCCGTAGTGATTCAGCCTGTCAATAGTTATCATTTATTGTCATTTATGCTCAAATGAAAGCGTCACACTTTTCCCACACTATCCTGATTGCAATAGCTTATGACAGGATCACGTTTATTCGTGCAAGCCTTTAGATAGGACTTTGGAGCACAATCTTTATTGTAGCAGGTGGGATAGTCAAAGAAAGACCTTGTAACTTCAGCCTTCCGGTTAAGCCAGATATTTCCCTGAGCAGCTACAACCAGGTTAATTATTTCTTGACATAAGGTCGTATTATAAATATGCTCCGCACGCTATTGATTCTCAGGCTGCTGTTTCTGGTCTATGGCAATATCCCAATATTGTCAGCATAAGTAGCAAATTCTCATCCTCGCTACTTGTTAAATTCTCTCTAAGGGATCTCTCTCTGGGATCAGAGCATTCTACAATTCAGTTATGCAGGTGCTACGAATGTAGACACATTCCTTTAGGCCTAACGCGCTAAACAATGGCGTGAAATGTCGAAACGAAGGCACGTAGAGAAACCTCTGTCAAAGGATGCCATTGGCTTTGTCGAACGATTGCGCCCTGTTAAGCATTCTAATGATCCTCACATGAATGAGTGGTTAAAACGTGAAGCCTCACGGCTCTATCAGGAAAGCATTATCTATCGCCTTTTTGGTCGTATAAAGATTAGAGGGAAGTATATTTTCGATGATCGAGTAACTTCTCTTTTATACAGCCCATTAGGGATGTTCTTTTACAACCAACGAGCAATCTTTCTAGGTGTTGGTTTCTTCTTTCTTACCATTCTTGCTGTTACCGCGCTGCTGCTTCCCACCACAAGTACCAAAGTAGGACTAACAATTCCACTGCTTTTTTTAGTATGGGCTATTACCGCAATCTTAACGATCTACCTACATCGCTCCTTCCAGAACAAATTGCAGGAGTGGGCACTTAATCCTATAACAAATGAACTGCCGCCGATGTTTGATCGTTATTTCTTTTTAGATTTCTTCTTGGTTTTAACGTTAATTACTCTTGGGAAATTACTCAAGCTGGACCTTGATGGGTTTGGGTTCTTACTATTTGCAAATACACTTGTATGGAGCGCTTATATTGGAGGCGGTCGCCGTTCCAATCGATTATTCTTAGGCATTCTTCTACTCATTTTAGTTGCTAGCTGTTTTCTTTTTCTTGGCACTAAGCTTTTTCTCAATACTAATATTGAAACCAGCGAGATTGATTGGTTTTATATAGCTTTATATATTGGCCCACTTGTTGGCATGTCATTGGTGACTGTATTTTCCGTTCTAATGATTTCTATGTTGCGGACAACAGAACATCAATTGACTCAAGGCCATTTAAAGCTTTTAGGAAAGTATGAAGATCAGCTTTCCATTCCTGGGATTGATCACCTTGATGAGCGTAAGGAGTTAACTAGAGACGAGTATAGTGAACAACGATTCCACCAGCAGGTATCACTGGTGCTTGAAGATATTTGCACCCAAGACTCACCTTTTTGGTACTACCGGGCATGTCTTTTCTTTATAGAAGAGCATCAAGATAGAAAAACTCTCTTTTTACCTGGGCCACGATTCAGATTTAGTGAAGCAGACAAATACCCTGATGGAATTGCCCCTTCTTTGATGGGATTTATAAATTGTAATGATCTTGTTCTACATCATCCTTCCAGATACAGTTTAGAGGATTGCCAAAAAATCATCCCAGATTTTCGTCCTGTTTTGAACACACCTGCTGCGTTTATTCCATTGCGCCAAGAAGGTAAAAGGATAGGAGTGCTGGCTTTATATGGTAAAGAAGGCGGCCCCCCCATGCAGCGGCCAGAAGAATTCTTGAGATCGCTAGGATCGATTATTTCCAACACTATGGAACAATGGGCAGGAAGGTATAGGACTTTCCCACAAAGGGAAATGGATGATTTATTTAAATGCAATACTCTTGAAGAGGTATTCCCCTTAGCCGCCGAAATTTTGAAACGATACCTTATAGCTAGTGGGTGTATGGTTGTGTTTAGGGAGAATCCAAAGGATGAAATGATGGATATTGTTGCTAAAGACGGTTTTACTGATCTTATATATAACAATAGGTATATAGGGGGAAGAGGTCTAACGGGTAAATGCGCTGAAAGTGGAATCTCGATACGTAAAGATGACGTATCTAAGCACAAGGAAGAGTTTGACCAAGAACATCTAAGCAATCTAGAGAAAGCACATCAAGCACCGATCATCTCATGGATGGTCATTCCTATTAGTTCCAGCAACAAGAGTTATGGGGTTATTAAAGTTGTGAATAGCCAGTTTAGGTGTAGCTGGTTTACAACCTACGATGAAAATTTAGGCAAAGATTTGGCGGTGCGGCTGCATGTCATTATCGAGAAGTTCCTTCAGATTAAAGAGACCGAAGGAGCTAGCGCAAAGGCGGAAAAGCATGCTGAACTAGCAGAGAAAAACGCCCAAGAAGCACTCACTGCACAACAAAAGGCAGAAGCATCTGCTCTTCAACTTCAGGAAGACTTACTAACTATAACGCATCAGTTGCAAGGGCCATTAATCCCCGTCATTGGCACTCTCTCTAGTCTCTCATTGGCACATTTGCCATCTAATTTAAAAGACAAGCTAGAGCATATTAAAGCTCTAGTAGAAGACACTTTTATTTTAAGCTATGGCACTTTTACTACCTTTGCGCTAGAAGCGGATCAAAAGCCGGCTTATGGTACGGATCGTATTAACGCAACAACAGAACTAAAAAGCTTATGTGATCGTTTGCAGAAGACTAATGCGCGTCAAGACTTGACGTTTTATTTTGAGGAGGCGCGTGGGTTTCCAATATTACAAATAGATCGAAATATCTTTATAAGCGTTTTATACAGCCTGATTCACAATGCAATGAAATATGCAGATAAGCACTCAGAAGTAACACTCCAGTGTGGGTTTGAGTCGAGGGTTCACGGTGTAATACCTGTCCTTAAAGTTAAAAGTTATGGGGAACCTATACACCCATCGGAGAAAGATACAATTTTTAAAAAATTTCAGCGTGGACGTACCGTTAGTAAAGGTCGCCATCATACAGGTGTTGGCTTAGGATTGTGGGTTGCACGAGAACTAATGAAATATATAGGTGGGGGTTTGACTGTTGAACTTTCCCACGATCACCCCAAGCTCTCAATCTTCATAGTGCATATTCCAACGACAAGCTAGTGCAAGTATAGGCATCAAATTAAACCGGAGATTCTGATTCCTTTATTAACATTTTAGAGGGGTAATTGAGGAGAAACTTCTAATGAAAAAACGTGTACTTTGGTTAGATAATGACTTAGCGTATGTAGAGACGTATCGAGAGGCTATAGAGAAACAAGGCATCTTTGCGAAAGCTGTAGCTACAATAACTGACGCAATCCAAGAAATTAATAGTGTCCCTAAGTATGATGTTCTTATTCTTGATGTAATGATACCTACTAAAAGCGAAGATGAAGAGAAAATTTGTCCCCCCCTTGAAACTAACTCCGGCCTTAAAACTGGATTGGTTTTTTATCGCCGGATGAAAGAGAGGCTAAAGCAACATGGCACTAGAGTCATGGTAATGACTGTAAGATTAGATAAAGGAATTCAAGAAGAATTTAAAGCAGAGGGATTACCCGAAAATCTTTACTACACCAAAATGACTTTACGTGAGATACCACTGTTCATTGCTACCGTTAAAGAGCTTCTAAACTCCCCCTAGCGATATTTTTAGGTTTGCGGCGTTAAATCGCAACAAATAAAACACTTGTATTTAACTTTAGTGTAAAGAGGTTAAGATTAGAATATGTCACACCCCTTACCACAGGAAGTTTTAAATGGAGAACCTCCATGGGAGATACGCCTACTTAAATGGGCTATATATAAAGTAGCTGTCCCTTTACTTGTGATGGTTATTATCTGGCCTATTTATGGGTTTTCGCTTGGGATTGAGCATCCCTTTGCGAAGGCATTTGCACATGCAGATTTATTGATTTTCTCTGCTCTCATTCTTACGGAGGCAGCTATTGAAGGAGAGTATAGTCACCTTAAGGATTGGAGATTTCATCTTGGGAGGCATATTGCGCTAGGACTGGCTTTAATTTCATTGATTTTGTTCACCGTCGTAAAAATTGACGTAATGAGGAGCGAGCAGTCTCCTGATTACTACAAAATGCAAGTCTATGGTTACTTAGGCTGGTTCATGGCGATACTTTCCGGCCTCCTCAGTATTTATGAATACTGGAAGGTGTCGTACCATAAAGCTACTGAAAAGCTGAGTGACCTTGTACAACCCGGCCCCTAATAAAACAGGAGGGAAAATGCTGAACTTTGTCCTGTATGGTGCGCTTTTCATTTTCGTGGTTTTGGCTGTCTGGTATCTGACAGAAATTCTGCGTTTTCGACGGGAGGTAAAGAAAAAATATAAAGACATTGAATGGAATCTAAGGCAATTGCACAGAGCCTTAGACTTAATAAATTCGACTGATGATGACGAGATTTTCGCAGGTCTGGATATTCTATACGCGCTAAATCATCCAGCGCGTTTAAGAGCGCTCCCTCGCTTGGCTGAGCTAGCTTCAAGTAAGGACGTTAGGATAGCTAGACGAGCAAGAAAGGTAATCGAAGCTATAGGACAGTCAGCCAATAGCCCGGTTCAAAAAGAAGATATGATGGTCAAGATCGCGTGAACATGCTTAAATAACCGCAACTTTATCGCTAAAGGCACACCTTACACCCGTGACCTCAATCCGCGTTTAGTCTGCTTGTGTCCGGTGTCTTCGGCGGGGCCATTAAAGGCACGTGCAGATATGACGGCGTTTACAAACGCCTGTGTTGAGGCCAAGATTGAAGACTTCCATTTTCACGACCTCCGCAGAACCGGCGCAACCAGACTGGCAGAAAAGGGCGCAGACGCCTTCTACATTCAGGCATTACTCGGACACTCCGACACGAAGACTTCGCAGATTTATGCGCTCGCCACGAGTGATGGATTAAGGCGCGGGGTGGAGTCTTTAGTTACCAAACATAGCAAGACCGTCACACTTTTCCCCACACCTGAGAATTTGGAGAAAAGTGTAACGGCTGTAAATGCTTGAAAATGTTGGTAGCGGGGGCGTGGCTTGAACACGCGACCTTGGGGTTATGAATCCCACGCTCTAACCAGCTGAGCTACCCCGCCACAAAACGGAAATTGTAATTATAGAGGTGGAGATTAAAAGGTCAAGGCGGCGGTAGATCAGAGGCTCATCTAAAACATAAAGGGTCGCAGTTTATCTCCGCATGTTGGGTTAATGCGGAGGATTATTCACCAACCGGGCGGAATTTCACTTCCTCTTCATCCTTTTGCCTGCATCTCGGTAGTGGACGCATTCGGGGCGTCTGTGTTAAATTCCGCTATCATATCCCGGAGTTTTACGGGGCGGCGGTTTGTGGGAGAACTCGCCGCGCCTTGCCACCCTCCAATGGTTTCAAGCCAGATGTAATTTGAAATGAGCCGCTCATTAGGCTTTTATATTGAGACTATATAACCGAGCGCGCCCGCACGCACACACGGTGACGATTGAATAAAGAAAAACACAAACCTGAACCCGGCGTAGTTGATCTGGCAGACGCACGCGAGCGTCTTCAGCGCGTTCGTTCGCGCTCCAATGTTTCGCGCGAGGAATTGTTGAACGAGCTTGAGGAGATTCGCACCCTGCTCGATTTGGGTCTCTCGACAGAGGTCAAAGCCCGTCTGACGCCGCTCATCAGCGCGGCGCGCCACGATGCGTCGCTGCTGGCGCAGGCGCGTTGCGTTCTTTCGGCGGCGCTGGAGATGCAGGGACATTATCGTGAATCGCTCGAAGCCGTGCAGATGTATGAGTTGCCGGAGTCGCGCGCCAAGCTGGACGCGGAAGCGATTGCCTGCCTGCGCGTGCAAATCGGTCTGGCTTACAACTACGCGGGCGATCAACCAAAGGCCATCGCTCTGCTGAACACGGCGCTGCGCGAAGAAGGCGAGACGGCGTCGCACGCGCACCTCGGCGCGATCTATGCTGCGATGGCTCGCGTTTACCGTAGCATCAGCGAGTTCACGATTGCGCGCGACCATTCACAGAAGGCTTTAAATCACTATCGTGAAACAGGCGACTGGCGTGGGCTGGCCGAAGCTTACTTCGGTCTCGCAATCACCGACACGCTCGAAGGATTTTACGAAGCCGGGCTTGAGAATTTCGAGCAGGCGTTGAAACTCATCGGCGATCATCCGGCCCCTTATCTGCTCGGCAAGATTTACTCGAACATGGCCGGAGCGTGCTGGTTTCTCAAGCGCCCGCAAGAAGGCATTCGCTACCTGGAAAAAGCCATTGGCTACTACGAGCGCACGGAGCATAAGGCCAGCGCCGCGCTCGGCTACAACAATCTGGGCATCAATTTGATTCTCGTCGGCGAGTGGGAGCGCGCGCAAACCGCGCTTGATCGTGCGCTCTCGCTGGCCTCCGAAGTGGATGAGCGCAGCGCACAGGTTCCGATGATCCTGGACTCGCTGGGGGATTTGAGCATCCTGCGTGGCGAGTTGGAAGAGGCACGTGAATATCTTGACCGCGCTGTCACGCTCGCTACGGACAACGGCAATAAGTGGTATTCGGGGCAGGCTCTAAGAACATTGGGGCGTTGCTATCTGGCGATGAACGATGCCGCGAGCGCGCTTGAGAAGGGACAGCAGGCGTTCCATCTTGCCGAGAACATAGGCGACCGGCAGGCCATCTGCGAGTCGCGCCTGATTCTCGCCGAATCGCATCTTCTCTCCAACAATCTGTCAGCCTGTACTGAAGAGCTTCGACAGGTAACGGACGAAGCGACCGACGCGACTCCCGACCTAGGCATCACGGGCGAAGCCCAGCGTCTCTACGGCATCCTGGCGATGACGGAAGGCGATGACACGCTCGCCGCACAGCATTTCGCCCGCAGCGTTTCAATCTTCGAGATGCTGGGTGATCGCTATCGTGGAACGCGCGCTCATTTTGAACTCGGAGGCGCTTACGCCCGTCAACATCCTGAGCGTGCGGCAGAGCATCTGGCGCGCGCCGTTCACAGTTTTCGTGAGCTTGGCGCAAGCCTTGATCTGGCGCGCGCCGAAGACGCGCTTGCCGCGCTCGACCACAATGCGCCTGAACGACACAACGAGCAATCCGCGCTCGCCCAACTGTTGACGCTCAGGCTCGCGGAAGCTGTGGCCTCGCGTGAACTGTTGTTGCGTGAACTCGCCGCCGTGCTTGAGCAGGAAACTAACGCCAATCAGGTTCTCATCTTCGAGCCAGCCGAGAATAATCATTATCGTGTCGTCGTCGCGCATGGGTGCACTACGGATGAAGGCGCACACCTCGCGGAAGAATTGGACGAGTTGAAGACGGATGCCGAGAGGGAACAGTTTGCACAGCAGCGCGATGCTTCCATCATCCATTTGCGCGCGCCGAATGCCGTGCCCGCTATGGTCTTCGTTTCGCCGCGTGAAGCCATCACGCTTCCAGGCAGCGTTTCAATTGAGCCGCTCCTGCGCGTTGTCGAGCTAGGACTGGATGTCTGCGCTTTGCGCGCTCGCTCGCGCGCCAGTTCCGGCGCGCAGGATCAAGACGCGTTGGCAGGCGCGAGTTTGATGCCCGGCTTTATTCACTCAAGCCCGGCGATGACGCGCCTCGTCGAAGAGGTTCACAAGATTCGTTCTTCGGATGTGACTGTGCTTGTCACAGGCGAATCCGGCACGGGCAAGGAACTCGTCGCCCGCGCCATTCACGCTATCTCGTCGCGCCGCTCCAAAGTCTTCGTTCCGTTTAACTGCACTGCCGTACCGAAGGAATTGGCGGAAGGCTATCTCTTCGGCTACCGGCGCGGAGCGTTCACGGGCGCGGTCTCAGATTCGCTCGGCGTGATTCGCTCGGCGGCGGGCGGCACGCTCTTTCTGGATGAAATCGGCGATCTTCCGCTCGACGTGCAACCAAAGCTGTTGCGCTTTCTTCAGGAAGGCGAGATTCAGCCGCTCGGCGAGCAGCGACCCACGAAAGTTGACGTGCGAATCATCGCCGCCACCAATTCAGACCTCGAAGAGATGGTGGCGCAGGGACGTTTCCGTGAAGACCTTTACTATCGTCTGAACGTCATTCGGCTTCGCGTGCCACCTCTCCGCGAGCGCCGGTCTGAGATTCCGACCATCGTCAACTATTACATCAATCACTACTCGGCGAAGTTCGGACGCCGCGACATAGAGATTACGCCGCAGGCCGTTGACCTCCTGATGGTCTGCGACTGGCCGGGCAACGTCCGCCAGCTCTGCAATGAAATTCAGCGCATCGTCGCCCGCGCCGAAGACGGAGCCGTTCTTTCGCCGGATCAACTCTCGCCGGAACTCAGGCGCATGTCCGCGCCCGCGACTCCACAGTCTTCGATTACGCCGCTCGGCGTTGTCGCCTCAACTCCCGGACAGCACGTCACGCTGGCCGACGCGCTCAGCGAACTCGAACGCCGGATGATCGCCGAAGCCCTGCGTAAACATGGCGGCAACATCTCGCGCGCCGCACGCGAACTCGGCCTTACACGACGCGGCCTCTACCTCAAGCTCGAACGCCACGAGATGAGCGCCAGCGCCTAACTCACCGAAACAGTGATAAGTGATGGGTGATAGGTGATAGGTGATAGGAAAGAACCTGTTTTTTCTATCACTTATTTCTCTCATACTATTGAAAGCGTACAGACAAACTGGTGTATAATTTGAGCCAACGAATAATTGAACCTCGTTTGTTCTGGAGGCTTCCCCCATGCAGCCGACAAAGCGGCGGATTCTCTGTGTTGACGATGATGAAGATACCTGTTTCATGCTCACCCACTTGTTGGAGCAGGAGAACTATGAAGTCATAGCGATCAAGAACGTGAGCGAAGCCTTACAGCTTGCGCAGAACGAATCCTTCAATCTCTATATCTTCGACGAATGGTTTCCGAGAGAAGCCGGACTCGGCCTGTGCCGCAAAGTCCGTGAGTTCGACCCGCACACGCCGATCATCTTCTACTCCGGCGCTGCCTTTGAATCAGACAAAGAGGAAGCCCTCTACGCGGGCGCGCAAGCGTTCGTCGCCAAGCCGTATGTCGAAGAGCTAATCAACACAGTTCATCGCCTGCTGACAGATCAGCAGGACACCGCCGCGTCTTAACCTGTGCTGTCTTATTCAGAGCATCAACCCCGCATTGACGCCAGCGTCGGGGCGACTATAGAATGCGCGCCGAACGGACAGTCTGAGGTGCTTTCTATGCGACACGAAACACATATCTCGTCATCTTCTGCGAAGCGACACCAATATCTTTTGCTCGTCTGCGCCGTCGCAACTCTTTGCTTCTCTCAAGCTGCCCTGGCGCAGTCAGGCCGACGCCCCAAAGGGAACGTTTCTTCTTCGCCTCCCGTCACCGTCGAGACCAAAACCGAAGCAGGGATTGATCCGTCAACCGTCAAACCTCCCGTTCCCATTTCATCCGTCATCGTCGTCGGAGACCTCGTTCAATCCGGCAGCAGTTACTCCAACTACGTGGACGAGGCGGTGGACGCTTGCGTTGAGGAGTTAAAGAAATTACAGGCGATAGAGGCTAAGGGAAGCGGCAGCCGGAAACGAACTGCGGCAATGGAGCGGGCGAAAAATGAGACGGACGCATACGTGCTGTGGCTTGAGATAAAATTGGAAGACCGCGTCAGGACCGACCGGGGAGTCTACGTCGAGGAATATATCACTTGCGTTAATTACTATGTCTTCATGCCGCAAACGGCGAAGATTCTGACCGAGGGGCGGGTTTATCCCGGCAGACAGGACATCAAGGCTGGCGGAGCCGTCCTGCGCCTGCCGACCCGCCGCGGACGAACGCATGTAACGGATGAGTTAAGAGAGATCGGGCGGCAGGTAGCGAATCGTGTGAGAAACAAGTTTCCATAAACTCCTCTCCATTTCGAGCGGCGATAATCCTTAAACCGCGACTTGCTGAAACAATCCTGCCCCCCGAAAAACCTTTTTCATGCTCACAAATTGTGAAGCCAGCTCCTGCTCTTAATTAACTGCAAGAGTATTGACTAGGTGGCAGCAAAAAAGTAGAATCCACCCGTCGAAAAAATCTACCCACTGGATACCGAGCCGCCTCGCAATTCTCACTTCCAGCTTTCCGGGATTCTTAAGATGCCCCGGTCGAATCTGTGAATCCTCGACTACGCTGCTCAGGAGACCATCCTATGTTCCCAAAAACACTTTTTAGCATCCTGGTGGAGCTGTCTCTCAAAACCTAACGATCAAAACTTAAGGGTGGCGCAAGCTCCAGTAAGTTGCGAGAAAACGGGATGGTCGGATCGTGGCGAGCCACTTTTCTAACCATTCATGGATTCCCTGTCTCATTCTCTCCCGGCGCTGTTCACCCCTCGCGTCAGATAAACGATTGTTGACGAAAGATGGTACTGAAATGTTGTCGCTCAATAATAGTGTCCCCGCGAAATTATCATCCTCCCTTTGCCCTGTAAGTCGCTTCTGTCTGGATTCCGGCGGTCAGCAATGTATTTGCAATTTTCGGCGCACGGATTGTCGTGTGGATGGGGGGATAGTATGCCTATAATCAGGATAATCGCCAGAGATGCGACGCTTCATCAGATTGTACGAACGCTGCTTCCGGACTACACCATCAGTGGCGATGCGTATCCCGATCTTCTGATTGCCGAACTGTCGGGCGAGCGCGACTGCCTCGGGGCGGAAGGAATCCGCAAGCTCCGGGAAACCCATCCGAAACTCTCCGTCGTGGTGATCTCCAGAGGAAGCTCGTCAACGGTGACGCAACAGGCGGTGCGCTTGCGCGTTGATGACTTCTTCACGCTACCGGCGGAACAGGCCGACTTTAAAGCATCGGTCAGCGCCTTAGTGGCTGGCAAAGAAGTGCCAGCGAAGACCCTCAAGCAGCAAAACGGGCTGCTCGGTAACAGCCCGAATATGATTGCCCTTCGCAAATACGTGGCGCGTGTCTCCCTGACTGATTCCAGTGTTCTCATCACCGGAGAGACAGGCACGGGTAAGGAACTGGTTGCCGGGTTGATTCACAGAAGCAGCGCTCGGCGCGACAAGCCTTTTGTCGCCGTCAACGTGGCGGCTGTGCCGGATTCGCTGTTTGAAAGCGAACTTTTCGGATACGAGAAAGGCGCTTTCACGGGAGCGTATGCCAAACATCAGGGGAAACTGCGCCAGGCACATGGCGGCACAATTTTCTTCGACGAGATCGGAGACATCGGTTTGGGTGTTCAGGCCAAGTTGTTGCGCGCCATTGAATCACAGGAAGTTCAGCCGCTGGGCGGATGCCGGGGGACGAGCGTGGATGTGCGTGTGATCGCCGCCACGAACCGGAAAATGGAGTCGATGGTGCGCGACCGGGAGTTCCGGCAGGACCTTTTTTACCGGCTGGACGTGGTCCGCATCGAGATGCCTCCATTGCGTGACAACCGTGAGGACATTCCGCAACTGCTGGCGCACTTTGTGGAAACATTCAACCGGCGCTTTCAACGCAAGGTTCGTGGGTTTCAGGCGGACGCAGCCGAATTGCTGGTCTGTTACGACTGGCCCGGAAACATCCGGCAGCTACGCAATCTGGTGGAAGCCTGCTTTGTCAACGCAGGCTCGGATTGCATTGAGATCAGCGACTTTCCGGCGCACTTCCGCATGGAGTTGGAAAGCAAGCTCGATCCGCAGAGTCGTGGGTCTTTGATCCGCGCGCTGAAGGCGTCAAACTGGAACATCAGCCGCGCCGCGTGGCAATTGCAATGCTCGCGCATGACTGTCTACAGAAAAATGGCGCAATTCAGAATCTCGCGAAACGGGGCTAAAGCCGTTTCCTGAGAAAACGCTTCTCGCTATCCTCATCACTTCTCCTTCCACAATTCGCCTGTTTCCAACAGGCCGCAGAGTCGCGCGCACACCCGTGTTGTGATCGGCATGTAACGCTGTGACAGTGTGTGACAGTCCGAGTGATAGCGGAGTGTCACATCTGAGCAAGGCTTGCCGCTTTGGCCAACGGGGGCGCTGAATACCTGCAACAACTTAGGGCGTGTCGAGCGACTGGTATTGAAAGTGCTTTAGATGAAGGCGTGACTACTGATACTGCTATCGAACCTGTGTGGCAGAAAGATTCGCGTTCCGAAATCCTGGCGCACCTGCGGAATCTAGACGTGCTGTTGAAGATGGCCGTAGCGCGTGCGCGCGTGCTCTATGGGGAGAGTGAAAACGAAGGAGCATTTCAAGGTCTCTACATCAGCGAGCAGGAGATTGATTCGTTGCTGGAGCGCGAGGGCGGAGAAAGCCTCGGTTTCGATGAAACGGTTTCGGAAGCGCTCCGCAAATTCCGGTCGTCATCACGAATCGCAGCCCTCAGCGAGCGTTGGGAGTTCACGGACTTCGACAACGCGGTCCTGGTGCTGGCGCTGGCTCCGGAGTTGGACCTGCGTTACGAGCGCATCTACGCGTATTTGCAGGATGATGTCACACGCCGCAGGCCGAGCGTTGATCTGGCGCTGAATCTATTTTGTGACAGCCCGGAGGCGCGTGTCGAACACCGCAGCCGGTTTGCGCCGGAAGCGCCGTTGCTTCACTCAGGGCTGCTGCGGCTGTTGCCGGACTCGTCACAGGTAGAACCGCCACTGCTTGCCCAGTACCTGCGATTGGATGAACGGGCTATCCGAACGCTTCTTGGCGACGACGGGCTGGATAGTCGGCTTGTTTCGTTTTGTGAGCGAGACTCATTTCCGGCAAGGCGTGTCGATCTTGGGGACCAGAGTGACATTGTGCGGCGTCTCCCTGCTTTCGCGGCTACGGCGGAGAACGGGGGGCGTCACGTTCGGATGTTGTTCTCCGGCCCGGCTACAGCAAGCAAACGGCAGGCAGTCGAGGCATTGGCAGCAGCAAATCAGATGCCTCTGCTCTCGGCAGACATGGAGCGCAACGCCGCGTGGCGGACCGAGCCGGTTGAGATTGCCTCCTTACTCGTGCGAGAGGCAACGCTGTACGATCCCATTCTCTTCATCAGCGGTCTGGAGCCAACCACAGCCGAAGAGGCCGCCGCAAAGTCCTTCATCGAAACACTAATTAACTATTCGGGCGTCATCGTCATTGCCTCGGAAAGTCCTCTGGTCGCTCTGCTCGCGGGCAGCGACAGATTCCTCAACATTCCCTTTGCGCTGCCGGACTACGACACGCGCCATGCGCTGTGGCGGCAGTTGACCATCGAGGCAGGCATTGAGGCAAGCCCCGACACCCTGACAAAGCTGGCGAACAACTTCCAGTTGTCGCCGGAACAAATTGCTGCCGCCGTCCACACGGCGCGGCAGCGGCTGGAGTGGCGGATCACGGCCTCGGGCAATCTGGCAACGGATGATACGGCAACGGAACTGCTGGCGGCGGCGCGCGGGCAAACCGGAGTGGAACTGGCCGCGCTGACATCGAAGCTCAAACCTGTCTACCGCTGGAAAGACATTGTGCTGCCCGAAGACACGCTCGAACAATTGAAGGAGATTTGCCGACGGGTGACATACAGTCACGATGTTCTGGAGAGAGGCGGATTCGGGAAGAAACTCTCGGCTGGCAAAGGCGTAGCGGCATTGTTCGCGGGGTCTTCGGGAACCGGAAAAACGATGGCGGCAGAAGTGATCGCCAACGAACTCGGTCTCGACCTGTTTCGGATTGATCTTTCGAGTGTGGTGAGCAAGTACATCGGCGAGACCGAAAAGAATCTGGAACGCATCTTCACCGCCGCTGCTCGCAGCAACAGCGTGCTGCTCTTTGATGAAGCGGACTCGCTCTTCGGAAAGCGGTCGGCGGTGAACGACGCGCACGACCGCTATGCCAACATCGAGATCAGTTACCTGCTGCAAAAGATGGAACAGTACGAAGGCATTACCATTCTGACTTCAAACCTGCGCGGGAACATTGACGAAGCCTTTTGGCGACGGCTGGCGTTCACCGTTCATTTCCCCTTTCCGGAAGAAGCCACGCGGTTGGAAATCTGGAAACGAATCTGGCCGCCGGAGACTACTGTGAGTTCGGATGTTGACTTCGCGGCGCTGGCCCGGCGGTTCAAGTTGAGCGGCGGCAATATTCGCAACATCGGGCTGGCGGGGGCGTTTCTGGCGGCGGCGCAATCGCGTCCGGTGTGCATGGCCGACATCCTGCACGCGACGCGGCGCGAATACGCCAAGGTGGGCAAGAACCTGACGGCAGCCGAACTAGAGGGAGATAGCCAGTAAACGATGCTGAATCTGGTAGACAACCTGATTTTGAAGGTACTCGACACGGGATGGACGACGACTCCGCCGCCAGCGAAGCCGAGTTTTTTTTTCACCATTCCCGATGGGGATTGGCTGACAAGGGTGAAGGCGCAGCCCGGTCTGGAATTGAACATCTACCTGTACGAAGTGCGCGAGAACCGCGAGTTCCGGCGAGCTGCGTGGGACAAAGTTGAACGAGCCGACCACAGCGTGGTGCTTTCGCAGCCTCCGGTTTATCTCGATTGTCATTATCTGATCTCGGCGTGGAGCGCGACAGACGACAACGACATGGTCTCGCCTGTGTTGGACGAACACGAAGTGCTTTCAGAAGCGATGAGAGTCCTGCTGCGGAACCCGGACGTGGTACCCGGCGCGCTGGGGGTGAGTGGCGGCGGGCCGGTGTTTCAGAAAGCTCACGTGTATCTGAATGTAGCGCCGCCGGAACCGCCACGAGTATTGAACGACTTCTGGAGCACGATGAAGCTGCCCTGGCGTCCGGCGGTGATGCTGATCGTGACAGCGCCGCTTGACCTTCTGTTGGATTCGCCGCCGTCTCCTGTGGTCACGACGCTGATCCATCGCTACGCACAAATCGGTAGCGCGGCGGTCGAAGAGTTAATTGACATTGGCGGATTGGTGCTGAAGGCAGCCGACCAATCGCCAATTGCGGGGGCCACCGTTGCGCGTCTCGACAGCAGCGACACGGCGACCACAGACGCGCAGGGGCGGTATGTATTCACCGGAATCCGACGCGGCGTTCACAAGTTTCGAGCGTCGGCAACGGGGATGACGGCAATCGAGCGCGACATTGATATTCCGGCAGATCCGCCGGTAACACACATTTTCCAGCTAGCGCCTTAAAGGAGGTCTCAAACAACATGTCAACCAATTTCGCTAACTTGCCGGGCGTGAAGATTCAGGAAGTCCGGCTCGGAGCGCCGCCGATTGCCGGCGTGGGCACAAGCACAGCGGGCTTTGTCGGTAAGTCGCCCCTGGGAACCGCATTCCTCGATACCCCGCACTTAGTGACGAGTCTGGATCAATTCACTGCTGAATATATTAAGACCGAGACGGCTATGACCAATCTGGCCTACGCGGTGCGCGGGTTCTTTCAAAACGGAGGCACGGAGTGCTACGTGGTGAATGTGAACTCAGAGGATAAAGCGAAGATCGCGGACGGCCTCAAGCGGCTGGAGGCGATAGAAGATATAGATATTATCGCTGCGCCGGGGATTACGGATAAGGACGTATATAAGGCACTGCAAGACCAGGCGAAAAACACCGGGAATCGGTTCGCCATTCTCGACCCACCGGCCAGCGGCTCGGTAGGTGATCTCACAGACCCCACCAAACTGCGCCCGGTGGATTCGCAGTGGTCTGCGTTTTACTACCCGCAAATTCAGGTGGCGCGCATTCTGGCGAACGATCCGCCGACCGAGACCGAACCGATCTTCGTCGGGCCGAGCGGGCACATCGCGGGGCTGTATGCGCGAGTGGATGGGCAGCGCGGGGTACATAAAGCGCCAGCCAACGAACAACTAATGGGCGCACTGGCCGTGAAGCAGATAGTCACGGACGATGAGCAGAATAAGCTCAACGAAGAAGGCGTCGATGTCATCCGGCTGTTTTCCGCCGGGCCGGTAGTTTGGGGTGCGCGCACACTGGAGAACAAAGCGAATCTCCCATTCCGGTATATCAGTGTTCGTCGCTTGACCACCTATATCGAGCAATCACTGCGCGCCGGTCTGCGGTTCGCAGTCTTTGAGCCGAACAATCTGGCCTTGCGGCAGACCATCACTCGCAGCGTGCGGGGTTTTCTCGACGGCGTCTGGCGAGATGGAGCCTTGTTCGGAGCAACAGCGGACGAGGCGTATTACGTGCGCTTCCCAGACCCCTTCAACCGCGACGAGGATCGCGCACAAGGCAAGCTGACGCTTGAAGTCGGCATTCGGGTGGCACCTCCGGCGGAGTTCATCATCATTCGCATCGGTCTGCTCGACAGAGCCGCCAACGCTACCTAGAACGAGTGTTCTCTATTTCAGGAGAGGAGATTTAAGTTATGCCACAACCAGGGCAACAACCGGTTTACTTCCGTGCTTTCCAGTTTCTGGTGGAGATTGACGGCATCAGCAACGCCCGTTTTCAGGAAGTGGGCGGAATCGACGCCACCACCGACGTGGTTGAGTATCGCGAAGGCGGAGACATTCTCGGGACGCGCAAGTTTCCCGGCCAGACCAAGCACAGCAATCTGTCGCTCAAACGCGGCTACACGGACGACAAGCAACTCTACACATGGTACGAAGACGTGATGACGGGTCGGACAGAGAAGATTCGCCGGAACATCTCGATCATCCAGATTGACATGGCGGGTCAAGAGGTCTTTCGCTGGAATCTTTATCAGGCATTCCCTGTGAAGTATACAGCGCCCGCCTACAACGCGAAGGGGAACGATCTCTCGATTGAGACGCTCGAAGTGGCTTACGAGCGGATCGAACGAGCGTGAGGTGCATATGTTTCAGACAGAATTGGAATTCACTCTACCGCTCGGCTATCTGGACGCGGACGGCACATTGCATCGCGACGGCTTGATGAGATTGGCGACTGCGGCTGATGAGATTCTGCCGTTAAAAGACCCGCGTGTGCAGCAGAATCCGGCCTACCTGATCGTGATTCTGCTCTCGCGTGTGGTCACGCGCCTCGGCGGGGTCGGGCAGGTTACGCCGAAGGTGATTGAAAGCCTGTACTCGACTGACCTGGCGCATCTGCAATCGCTCTACAACCAACTGAACCGGCTGGAGCAGGAACAGCCGCCGGTCACCTGTCCGAAGTGTGAGCACGCATTCCAGCCGGAAGCCGTACCCCTGGGGGGGTAGTTGGCTACCCTCTCGATCCGCTCTATGAGGAGGTAGCCTTCATTGCTTATCACTTTCACTGGCCGCACAGGGAAGTGATGAACCTGGAACACGCCGAGCGGCGGCGCTGGGTAGCTGAGATTTCGACAATCAATGGACGCTTGAGCGAGGAAGCGGAGAAGAGCGTTTCATGAGACAGCGGAAGAATATTCATCCCGTTCCGATCATGGCATCACGCTGGACGGCGTGGGCGTCGCAGTTGGCGGCGCGCCGCGAGCGCTGGACCGATGCCTCACGACTACCGCTGCCGCTGCACGCGACGTTGGGCCGAACGCTGGTCTTGCTGTCTCAACGCTGGCTGTCGTTTCAGAACCGGATTCAGCCACAACTCAAACTGTCTATCTCCGCGTGCAACGTGTGGAATATCGGGCCTGCGAATGTCTATGCGCCACAGATGGCGTTTCTGAAGTTGTTCGCGGGTTTCATTCAGCGCTCGCTGGTTCTGGAAACAGAGCGCAATAGGCAACAGGCCGTTGTGCGTCAAACATTATTTGAATTCCGGCGAGCGGTGTCTGCTCCTTTCGTGAAAGAGGATGTGCCGCAAGTGGCGATGACCTTAGCGATTGCGCGCACGAGGGCAGAGCATCTCTCGGCAACCTTCCAACGCCATTTTTCGATTCGTCAGGAAGCAGACTTGACGGAGGTTTCAAGGAAGCTGACACAGCGGTTGCAGCGAACGCACGAAGAATCCGTGATTCGTTCACCGATGGCATTGCGAAGGGAAGCTCTCGTGGGAGCAACGCCGAAGAAGGTGTCAGCGGAAGCGATGCCGGAACACGGCTCGTTCGAGAGGCGGAGCAGCCAGCAGGGCGTGCCAGCGATGGCGATGCCGGAGTTAAACGTTGAGCATCTTGCAAATCAAGTCTTGAAGCAGATAGACAGGCGGGTGATCGCGCGACGCGAGCGGATGGGGCAATTCTGAGGAATCCGGTATGGGCCTGACGAAAGCCAAGATTACAGTCGAACACTCGAAGGCGTTCATCGAGGTGATGTTCAATCCAGAGGAGTACAGCCTGAATCGCGACAATAATTTCGCGTCACAGGCGATTCCGGGTTTGAGTTCACCGCTGATCCAGTTTGCTCACGGCAACCTGCGGACGCTGGACATGGAACTGCTCTTCGATACTTATGAAAAGCTCAAGGACGTGCGCCTGGAAACGGAGAAGTTCATCCATCTGATGGAGATTGACCCGGCGTTGCACGCGCCTCCGATTTTGATCGTCTCATGGGCTTCGCTGCAATTTCGCTGTGTGCTGACGAAGGCAAGTCAGAAGTTTCTGCTCTTTCTTGACAACGGGCAGCCTGTCCGCGCACGCATTACCGCGAGCTTCACCGAGTTCATTGACGCCGAGCACGAGGCGCTCGAAGTCAAGCGTGAGACCGCCGACTATACGAAGCAGCACACGGTGCTTCAGGGAGAGACGATCGCCAACATCGCATTCCAGTATTACTCCAACCCGACATTGTGGCGTCCCATTGCGGTGCTCAATCGACTCGACAATCCACGCGACTTGAGCGCGGGACAACTGCTGACGATTCCTTCGCTGCCCTTCAAGGATGCGGCTACCGGTGAGGTCATTCAGTAAAGATGCCTAAGTATCCGACATATGCGCCCGAATTCGTGATCAGGCTAAACGGCCAGCAATTGCCGATGGGCCTGAAGGGAGCGATTTCAAGCGTGACGTATGAAGACGGCATCAAGGGAGCGGATCGCGTTGAAGTGACCTTTGCGAACCCTTCATTGCAATGGCTGGATCATCCGCTGCTCAGCGTTGACACGCCGTTTTCGCTTTCGATGGGTTATGCGCCGGACCCGCTCGAAGAGGTTTTTGTCGGAGAGATCACAGGCGTCGAGCCGACGTTTCCTTCCGGCGGCATGCCGACGATTCGCGTGTCCGCGCAGGACTTCCTCAATCGGCTGACGCGCGGCACTAAAGAGCGGGCGTTTCGTTTAAGCATTCCATCTATCGGCAATATTAATTTGCCGGACCCGTTGGTCGCGAGCATCGTCACCGCCACCAACCTGCTTATCCCGGAATCCGACCCGGTGGGCGGCGCGCTGGCCGTGCTGATGACGCTGGCGTCATTTCTGAAATTCCCTCCGTCTGATACTCCCGTGCGTCGTCAGGAAAAGGAGTCCGATTTTGACTTCCTGACCACCCTCGCTACCGAAAACGGCTATGAGATGTTCATAGACCACACGGAGAGTCCGAAGGGTCGGGTGCTGAAGTTTCAGTTTCTGATCTCGGAGTTCACGCCGAGCCTGACGCTGAAATGGGGCGCGTCGCTCATGGAGTTTACGCCCCGCCTGACGACGATAGGCGACGTGTTCGGCGTCTCCGTCCGGGTCTGGGTGGAAACTTTGCAGACCGAATTCGTAATTGTCGCTTCGTGGGATTTCGACCGCGCCAGCTTGAACCTCACGATCTATCCGAGCCTGATTGGCGAAGTGGACGAAATTCTTGGCCCGCAAGCTAAAGGCAAAGTTCTTTCGGTTCAGACGACGAGCTACGTCACGGCAGCACGCGACATTCTCAAGGAACTGCTGCCGCGCTTGAACAACCGCTTGACCGGCTCAGGCAGTTGTATCGGCAACCCGCGCATCAAGGCCAGCCGCGTGATACGGCTCGACGGGCTGGGCGATCAGTTCAGCGGTCTCTACCGCATCACCTCTGCGACGCACACGTTCGATGCGGGCGGCTATCGCACAAGTTTTCAGGTGCGCAAAGAAGTGTGGTTCGGCTCGATTCCGCTGCCCAAAGCCGGACGGGTGGTCAAGCTCCAGGGAGAGTTTTCGGCTTAGAGGAACTAACTATGAGTGAAGCATTGCTCGACAATCTCACACAGTCTGAGAGCGGACGACATGGCGGAGGGTTTGCCATTGCGCCGGGAATCGTGACGAACAATCTGGATTTACTCGGGCAGGGACGCGTGCAGGTGAAGATTCCGTCGCGCGAATCCTTTGAGCCGTGGGCGCGCGTGTCAGCCGTCGGGGCTTCGGCCTCGCGCGGCTTTCTCTGGATTCCTCAGATAGATGACGAAGTGTTGGTCGCGTTTGCCGAGAACGATCTGAGCAGCGCCTACGTTCTTGGCGGATTGTGGAGCACGATGAACCGGCCACCTCTTAGCTTGCCGACCGACTTTCTCATTAAGAAAGTAATCAAGACAGGATTGACCGATGCGATAGGGCATGAGATCGAGTTCGACGATGCACAGCAGTCAATCAAGATTACGACCAGCACGGAGCAGAAAATAACGCTCGATCCCACGAAAATCGAGATGACCAATCTGGCGGGCACAGTGACCATCACGCTCGACAACAAGACGCAGGCCGTCAAGATTTCCGCCGTCAACAAGATTTCACTGGAGTCTACCTCCATCGAGCTAAACGCCGCCAAGATAGATATGACGGCGGCCAAAGTTTCTATCACTTCGACAGGCCCGTGCAGCGTGATGGGTCTCCCGATCAAGTTGAACTAAGGAGAGGACGAATGCCGTTTGCAGCGCGTGTAGGAGACCCAACGGGACATCCGGGCGTAATCGTCGGGCCGGGCGTTGCGACCGTCTTGATTGGCGGCATGCCAGCGGCTGTGATGGGCGACAACCACGCTTGCTCGATGCCTCCGCTGGCAGGCCCGCATCCGCCTACGCCGATAGTTAAAGGCAGCGCTACGGTTTTGATCGGAGGACGGATGGCGGCGCGAATGGGAGACATGTCAGGTTGCGGCGCACCCATCGTGATGGGGATGCCGCTGGTGGAGATTGGAGGCTGACGGGCGATGGTCTTGAATGTGTCCAGTAAGAGCTTTCTCGGAGTCGGGTGGAACTTCCCGCTGGCTGCGTCAGGCGGTCAGGCGGAGATGGCCCAGTATGAAGAAGATGTCCGTCAGGCGATTCTCATTATCCTGCTGACGAACAATGGCGAGCGGATGATGCGCCCGACCTTCGGTGCTGGCCTCAACAGCTTTCTCTTCGAGCCTATTAATCCGACGACGATGGCGGCGCTCCAGACCCGCGTTCATGACTCGTTGATCGACTGGGAGCCGCGCATAGATGTGATTGCCGTCTCCGCTGCGCCGTCTCCGAACTTGTTGGGCACGGTTCTGATCGACATTACTTATCGTGTGCGCGCTACCAACAGTGTCGGGAATCTGGTTTATCCATTCTATCTGGGAGAGGGATCGTCGCGATGATTGTCAGACCTTCGGTGGTGGTCGATGAACGCGATCAGGACGCGCTCCTTCAGGAGTTGGAGGCGCGGCGGCCCGGCTATGTGCCGGAATGGAGTCCCGGACCGAGAGACCCCGGCTACGCGCTCCAGTTGATTGTTGCGCGCTACGCGCAGGCCATCATCAATCGCCTGAGACAATCGCCGGAGAAGAACAAGCTGGCCTTTCTGGACATGCTGGGACAAAAGTTGTCGCCAGCGCGGGCAGCCCGCACGCCCATCGTCTTTCAATTGGCCAGCGATGTGACGAGCAGCGCGGCTCCGGCAGGCACGGCGGTGGCGGCTCCTCCTCCTCCCGGCTCTAACCAGCAAATAGTGTTTGAGACGGAATCCGATATTGGCGTCACGGCAGGCAAACTGGTTCAGGTCTTCAGCCTGTGGCCGGGGCGTGACGAGTACATAGATCACAGCGCCGATTTTCTGGCGGGCAAGACGCTCAAGTTGTTCGAGCCGGATGCGATGACGATAGCGCCGCACCAGATTTACCTGTCCCATTCCGTCTTGCTGAATCTCAGCGGTAACGTCGTCCTGAGCGTGGAGTTTCAACTGTTGCGTCCGGCGGTCGAGGCGCTGGAAATCGTCTGGGAATACTGGGACGGAAAGGTCTGGCGAGGATTTGCGGGCCTGGACACTGATTGCCAGCCTCAGACCAAAGACCCGAACGATGCCACCAACGGATTGACGGCCAGCGGGGTCGTCAAGCTGGTGTCCGATTGCGCTAAGAGCGACAAGACGAGCGTCAACGGCGTGAGTGGTTATTGGATTCGCGGACGTTTGAATCAATCCCTGCCGCCCGATCCGGCGAAGCCGCTGCCGGAGGTGGAGAGCATCCGCATCAGCAGTCTGGTGAGCCAGCCGATAATCGGTCGCCTGTTCGACACGACACCGCAATTGAAGGGCGGTGTGGTTGTTTCCACGTCCATGTCAATAGAGCTTGCAGGGACAGTGGCGTTCGCCCCCTTGATAGCAAATGCGTTCGTCGCGGCCAGCCAGTTGAGACTGAAAGGGCTGGTGGTGAATGAAGCGGGCCAGCCGTTGGGGAATGCCAGCGTTGTGGTCTCCGATCCGAACAGAGAGAGTTTCGGCCAGATCACAACCAGCACCGCAGAGAACGGCACATTCTCGATTAGCCTGGACGACTTCGGATTAAAGAATGAGCTGCTGTTTGAGGTGACGTTCTTTGATGTCCGCGCGGCGGCGATAGTCAAGCTGTCGCCCAGCACGGAATCGATTCAACTGACATTAAAGCTGTCGGCGCTGACTCTGACTAAAGCCTTCAACGACGGGACGCAACTGGATACGACGAAACCTTTCTACCCGTTTGGACAGCAGCCTGAGCCGGGCACAGTCTTCTACTTCAACAACAAAGAGATTTTTTCCAAGCCGGGCGCGCGCTTCCGTATGTACCTGCCGCGAACGAGTGCGCCTTCCGACAAGTTGAAAACTACTGACAGCACCGGCGCGAAGGAGGCAAGCATAACGGATTTAGTGCCGCAGGTAATCTGGGAATACTGGAATGGCCGCGAATGGACTGACCTGTTGAAATTCAATACCCAGACCGTCAAGGCAGACTTCACGACTACGGAGCTTCTGGACTTCCGCGTTCCCTTAGATTTGGTCCCGGTCGAAGTCAACAAGGAAGTTGAATTGTGGATGCGCGCTCGATTGGTGAGCGGCGGCTACGGGTTTTTCCAGAAGATGACGTTCAAGACGGGGACGACTCCCCCGGAAAACAACAATTTCACTGTGCTGGTCACTCAGCCGCCGGTCCTCGCCGGAGCGGTGCTCGGCTACTCATGGCAGTTCGGTCCATTTCATCCTGACACGGTTCTGACGTTCAATGATTTTCGCTACGAAGATCACACCTACGAGGCAATGTGGCCGGGTTCGTCCTTCCAGATTTATCAAAGGGTGGAAGACATTACACCGGCGCTTTATCTGGGTTTCGATCAGAAGCCTCCGACGGCGAACATCGGCATCTTCTTTGACATCGTTGAGAAAGCTACAGGAGCGGCGGCGGCGCAATTTGAATGGGAATACTGGGACGGATTTCAGTGGAGCCACGTCGCCGTCGGAGACGAAACAGCCCAACTGACCGCGCCCGGAATTCTTTCCTTCATCGCCGCCGACGATAGCGCCGCGCTGGCGAGATTCGGCACCGCGCTCTACTGGCTGCGCGGGCGACTGAAAGAGGATGGGCCACCCTCGGAGGTGACGGTGGCGGGAATCTATCCGAATGCTGTCTGGGCACTGCAACAGCGGACCTACACAGACGTTGACCTCGGGAAAGCCACCGGACAGCCGAGCGAGGTCTTCCGCATTACGCAGATACCCGTCATTCCGGGAGAGAGGCTCGAAGTGCTTGAGCTTTCCGGCGCGCGCGCAAACGTCGAGTGGCGATTGATCGCATTGGAACTTTCGAGAGGCGACAACGAGTTGGTCCGAAAACTGGAAGCGCAACTCGGCAAAGAGACTCTGCCGGGCGACATCGTCGAGGGCGACCTGCGGCTGCGCCGCGATAAGCAAAAGCGCGTGGCCGAGGTCTGGGTGCGCTGGTATTCACAGCCGAACCTGTTCTTCTCTTCGGCGACCGACCGCCATTATGCGGTTGACAGGGCACGCGGGCTGGTCTTCTTCGGCGACGGCGTGAATGGTCGGACGCTTCCACTGGATGCTGCAATCAACGTGCGTAAGTTTCAGTCGGGCGGCGGGTCTGCCGGAAACGTAGCTGCCATGACTATCAAGCAACTGCTCGGCGCAGTCTCCGGCGTACAAGCTGTGCTTAACCCGCGCGCGGCTGAAGGCGGAGCCGATGGAGAGACACTGGAAGCCTTCCGCCTGCGAGCGCCTGCCTCGGTCCGGCATCGCGGGCGCGCGTTGACCGTCGGAGACTACGAGGCGATGGTGCGCGAGGCATCTTCCGCCATCTCGGTGGTCAAGGTGATTGCGAATCGCAATCCATCGGGGCGGACACTTCCCGGATGGTTGACGATCTTCATCATTCCCGAAAGCCAGGAACCCAGACCCTACCCGACGCGCGGCCTGCGCGATGAAGTGTTGCGTTATGTAGCGGAGCGTGCGCCAGCGGGTCTGGCGGCCAGCGGCCACATCTATGTCACAGGCCCTCTCTACTTCGCCGTTGATGTTTCGGCGACCATCGTCCCCGTGCTTGATTCGCAGGCCGGTTTGGTGGAGGCCCGCGCGCGCGAGGCTCTCAATAAGTTCCTGCATCCGCTGCACGGTGGAACATCCACTGACGGCTGGGACTTCGGGCGCGGCGTCTATTTGTCGGATGTGGCGACTGTGCTTGAGTCGGTCGAGGGACTGGACTATGTGGAGTTGATCCAGTTGCTCGTCAACAATGAAGTGCATGGAAATTTCGCTGAAGTGCCGCGCGACCAGATTGTGGTCGCGGGCACGATCAGGCTGAAACTGAAAGGCGCGCGAAGGTAATCGCTATGTTCGTGCCATTGCCCAATCTGGATGATCGCCGCTGGGCCGACCTCGTGGATGAAGGCCGCGCGCTGATCCCCGTTTATTCGCCCACCTGGACGGATCATAACGCGCATGATCCCGGAATCACGCTGATGGAAATGCTGGCGTGGATTACCGAGACGGACATCTACCGCGTTGATCGTATTCCAGACTCACACCTCCGTGCGTTCCTCGCGTTGATCGGGATGCAAGTTCTGCCGCCGTCAGCGGCTCGCGCTGTGGTTGTGTTTAAGTTGAAGAAACAGGAACTGGCAATGGATGAATCGGAGGCCGCGCTTCAGGATGCTTTCCTTTCATATGAAATGAGCGTAGGCGAACATCTGGCAGTAGACCTCCCGGCGAACACCATGCTGACCACAGGGCAGGATTCTTCCGCAGTGAAATTCCGGTTGCGCCGCGACATCTCTGTGCTGCCCTCGGCGCTGGTCTCTGTTCAAGTGGAAAGCGGTGGCAAGTTTCGCGATGTGACCGGCGATTGGCAACGTGGCAAACCGATCTCGCCATTTGGAAATAATCCGCAAACCGGCGACAGCCTCTATTTAGGCTTCGACCCGGCGCTACACAGGGGCGCGACGTTGAGCCTCTACTTCAAGTTGAGCGGAGATAAAACGGGAGACGCGGAGCGGCAACGGCTTCTTGACGAGATTAACTCTCGAAGCCAATCAAACTGCCGGACGTTGGCAGATTGTGGGCAGCAGCCAATGCCAATGCCAACGCCGCCGTCGCTTGACCTGCCGCCGCATCATTCAGCAGGGATTGTCTGGGAAGTGCAGACTCGTCCGGGCGTGTGGCAGACCATCGAGGCCAATGACAATACGCGTTCGCTGACGCTATCCGGCACGGTCGAACTGCCTCTGCCTCAGGCGGCAGTAATGGCACGCATCGGGGGCAGCGCAAAACCGCTCGCCTACGTGCGTGCGCGCTTCGCTTCCGGTTCGTTTGATGTTGCTCCGGTTGCGGCGCGGGTCTTAGCAAACGCGGTAGAGGTCGAACAGTGCGCGCCGGTTTCCGAGGAATGGACTGTCGCCAAGGGAGTGGCCGCAGTAGGAACACCGCCACTGCCGGGCGGCTTCGCCTGGCTCTATTTCGATTTTGACGCTTCAGGCGAGATTTCCAGCCTCGAATTTACGTCGGAATCCAGCGATGCGTTGTTCGTGAGGATGCTTACTTACCAGTCCGCGACGAATGCACAAACCGGTAGGCTGGTCGTCGAGGCACAGCGCGTCGGGCTGGGAACGGGTGCTCCGAATCAGACTTACGGTTTGCGCGGCCCGCAGTTATGCGAAGACGGCTTTGAACTGTACACACTCGAAATGGGTTATTTGCGGAAGTGGCGGCAGCGGGAAAGCCTGCTCGCTTCCGGGCCAGCCGAACTGGACTTTGTGCTGGAGGCAGGCGCAGCCTCTGTCCAGTTTGGCGATGGCCAGAACGGGCGTGTTCCCCCAACAGGGGCGGCCATCATCGCCATCGCTCTTGAGACATCGGGAACACGCGGCAACGTGGCTGGCGACACCATCTCCGCGCTGGATTCAGGCCCAAACAATGCGGCTTTGCCGGATGCCTTCGATCGAATCACGAATCCGGACCCGGCATCGGGCGGTGCGGATGAAGAGACGCTAGCGCACGCGGTAGGCAGGGCGATTCAGACGCTACAGAAGCAATCGCGGGCCGTCACGTTGGGTGATTGCGAGGCCCTGGCGTTGGAGACGCCGGGCACATGCATCGCGCGGGCCGCCGCGCTGGCGAACCATCATCCGGGATTTCAGTGTTATGCGGCCCCTGGCTTTATCACTTTAGTGATTGTCCCGGAACTTCCGTTGGGACGGCCTGTTCCCTCAATCGGGCTGCTCGGCGCCGTGTCAGCTTACCTGAACCGGCGGCATGTGATTGGAACACGCATTGAAGTCATCGGGCCGGAATACCTCGAAGTCGGAGTGACGACGGAAGTGAGGGCGTTTCCCGGACAGAGCAAGATCGCCGTGCGCGATGCAATCTCAGCAGCGCTGCAAAAATTTCTGGACCCGTTGCAAGGAGGGCCGGAGGGAAAGGGATGGCCGCTTGGCCGCGACGTTTACATTTCCGAAGTTGTGGAAGTGATCGCGGCAGTGCCGGGTGTGGATCACGTGCTCTCGATTGAGCTTGAGGTGCCGGGTTGCGGTGCGCAATGCGGCAACGTGTGTCTCAGCCCGCTGGCGCTGACGGTCTCCGGCACACATCAGGTTAAGGTGAGCTGATATGGCAGCACAGACGACAACCGAACTCGAACGCGTCCGCTACTGGCAAGGCCAACTGCTGGCGTCGGGAGACCTGCAAACGCAGTTGCGCGTGGATGAGGAACTGCGGCGTCTGCATAATCGCGCCGTACACGAAGCCTACGGCATCGCGATTGGACTGGGCATTGCGATTGATCAGGAGGCAAGGCTCGATCAGGGGGCGCTCAAGCTGCCTTGCGGCATGGCCTACGATTGCGCCGGGCGTGCGTTAATTGTCGAGGAGGAGCGCACGATTCCGCTGCCGCCGCCGGTCGCGAATAAGTTGATGGCGCTGGTTCTATCCTATGATCCCACGAGCGTCGATGGCATTGCCCTGACATGGAAGCCAGAGCAGGATGTGAATGCAAACACCGGAGTTGCTATCACCAGACTCAAAGCGGGTGCTGCGGAGATTGATCCGGCGTTTCGACCAGTAGTGGCCCGTCCTCTGGCCCGCCCGCGACTGGCTACAGGAACCACGATTCCAGGCGAGACGGCCTGGAAGTCGTGGAAGATTGAAGGCGATGAGATAGGGGTTCAGGTCGAGGTCGATACATCGTCGGAAGGCTTCACGCGGCTGCCACACTATTTCGCGGAAGCGATTGCCGGAAAGCCCACGAAGGACTTCGTTCCGGCATGGTTCGCAAGCATCAGCGATCAGTCAGCACGAGGCTTCACCCTCCGGCTCATGTTGCGACGAATCACGCGAGAGTCGCTTGAGTTGGCCGATCCGAAGGTGCAGGTGTCAGCGACGCCAACACTGGAGAACTTCAACGTCATTCTGGAGAGAGGCGACCTTCTTTTCAAGAACGACCTCGTGGCGCGGCTCTTACCGATTGGCGAGCGGGCATCTGTGATTAGTACGCTTGCCAGCGGGACTGCCACGCTCGATTTCCCACTTGAGGATTTCACTACACCGGAAAAGCAAGTTGCTTTTGGGAATCCCCCGCGAGTTGATGAGGTCTTGACGGTCTCAGCCGCAGACTCTTTCGAGGTCACGGTTGATGAGCCGGGCAATTTTGAAGCTAACGATATTGTGCTGAAGCTGGGTGCTGTTCTGGGGACCACCAATCCTGCCAGGATCATCTCCATTGATAACACCGACACGATGGAACTCTCTCCGCCGATTATGGGTTTGGTTCCCGGAGATACGCTCGGGGTCGTGGAGTCAGGTTCTATCGTGGACGAGGTTGAAGACAAGAAGGTCAAGGTCGCAGACGCGAGCAAGTTTTCGCCAAAAGACGTGGTGATACTGGTGAAGAACCCTGTCGAGACCTCCGCTCTGGCAACAGTGGAAGGGATAGATCTGGCTAATAAAACGCTGACGCTTTCCGCGAAGATCAACGATCTGGTAGGCAGTGAACTACGCATCGTGAAGTCCGGCGGCATAGTTGAAACCGCTACCAGCCTTCCAAGCGAAGTGAAGATCAAGGTTAAGAATATTAGACAGTTTCGCGCCAACGACCTTGTGGCAAAAAGATTTAACGATGGTTCATTCTCTCCCCCCGTTCGGGTCAAGAGCTTCAAGATCAATGCAGAGACACTGGATTTGAGCGGCCCTATTCCGGGACTACAAACCGGAGACACTATCGCCGTCGCAGATTTTCGGGTACGCGCGACCGTGCTGGCAGAGTCGGTCAGTCCATCGTCACCGAAAGTCACGACCGTCACGGTTGCCGACTCGAAAGTGTTCTCTCCGTCAGCCTTTGTCGCAAAGATCAATGGTCTCCTGACTGCGAGCGTTCCTGTTCCGATCAAAAACATTCCGGCCAACGATAATAAGCTGGAACTGGACGGAGTGATTCAGAGCCTCAGTGCAGGAGATGTCATCGGGATGTATGCCTTCCCTGCGACGGTTGCGGTGAAGGATATTCAGGACGACGGAAGCATTGTGGTGAGCAACGGCGCATTGCTGAGTAAGGCGGATGTCGTGACAGCGAGGCCCGCGCTCGCTCCGCATACCGCGCTGGCAATCGTCGCGAGCGTTAAGGGAAATGTGGTCCAACTCGCCGGAGAGATTCCTAAGCTGGCGGTTGGCGATGAATTGTCGGTGGCTACCATTCGAGGCGCCATCAACGTGACTCCGGCGGGGTCGTCCACTCCCGCCAACCCCAAAGTGACGGTTGAGCAGGCGCGTTTGCGCGTGGGCGATTTTCTAGCCGACATCACAGGCTGGTTTCAGCCGAGGCACGGCATTTCGTCAGTCGCGTACATCAGCGGAGTCAACGCCACTCAGATCACGCTCTCGGCCCGGCTTGATGGATTATTGCATAACGACACGATAGGACTGGCGAGCCTCGTTCCATCGCACTTGCAGATTCGTTTAGCCAAAACGCCGGACCTGCTGGTGACCGGCGACACGGCGCTGCTGATCGGTCTGGACAGACTCCAGGGTGAAACGCGGACGCTGTTTGCTTACGCGTGGCCGGTTTTCGGCTCAACGAATCTGGTGATTCTGATGCCGGAAGGAACACCCCTCCCCTTTGAGTTCCGGCCAGAAGACCTTTCGGCTTCGGTGCTGTTCGTTCGAGGCTCGGCCTTAGCCTTGATTCGGAAGCAGGATTTATTCGTCAGTTGGCTCGCAGTCGGAGTTTCGGACCCGATGCCCAAACCGTGCGCTGGTGTAGATGCGCCGGATTGCGGATGCACAAAGGAGTAACCATCGTATGCCCATCATTGGAACTGCTCGATTCACCGAGCGCATCAAGTTTTTCGATGGCCAGCGCCTGTTTGCCTCTGACCTTCAGGATTTGGAACAGTTCAATCGCGAAATGCGCTGGCTGCATAATCAAAGTCTGCATCAGGCGGGAGTCGCCAGCGGCTATGCCGTCTCAGGAAACAAGGATGATCGAGAAGTAACCATCCAACCCGGCTATGCGATTGATTCCAGCGGGCGGGAAATCGTCCTGACGCAACCGGAGGTGCTACAGGTTCCCCCCGTAGCGAATGACGGTCAGGGCAATCCGGTCTATTACGATTTGACGGTCTCTTATCCCGACGATTTGCTGCTTAAAGAGACAGAGACGCGTGATGGGATTTGTGCTTCGCGCAGCGCTGTGAGACTGCGAGAAAAGCCTGTGTTCTGCTGGGTGGAGTTGGTTTCGACGAACGATCCTCCCGGACCGAGCGCTCTGTCGGCAGCTCGTCAGGCGAAGCTGGCCGCGATGAACAAGGACGTGGAAAGCGGAGCGCGCATTCGTCTGGCCCGCGCCGAAGTGCTCAACTGCAAACTCAACCAAAAGCTTTCCGCGGCTGAGCGTCGCAATGCCAAGCCATCCATGCAGCCGTTTCTGTCGGCAGGCCGAACGGGGAATGACAATAAATGGACTGCGGAAACGAGCGGATTCGGCATTAAGGTTACCTTGAAAGTGGATACGAAATCGGCCCGATTTCGCACGACGCCGCGCTACTTCGCCCATGTCGTTGGCGATCGGCAAGTGCAACTAATCATCAACAACAAACCTGTGACGATGGTGCTGGACGGATTCGGGCAGGTGGTTGATGCCTCCGAGGTTGGGTTTAATTTCTCGCTGCTCATTCCAGCAATCCTGATTGACCTCAACAAGTTCAAGCTGGACGACGTGGCGAAGGCTCTGAATCCGCCAGAGCCTGATCCTCTTCCGTTGAAAAATTGGTACGTCGAGTGGCTGGGGACTGAGGGATAGACGATGCAGTCAAGACGCGGCAATTTCCGCTATTTAAATCGCGAAGGGAAGTGGCTCAACTTCAACTGGCGCGGGCTGGAGGTGTCGGCGCAGGGTGCTTTGCAACTGTTGTCCGCGCCCCGGCTGGTGGCTCAGTCCGCTTCACAATTGACGGACATGGCCGCACCTGTTGCTCCGAGCGGAATCGCCGTGGACGATTCGGGACGAGTCTTCTACTCCATTCCGGAAGAGAATCGCATCGTGGCGGGCGGTGGATGTGATCCGGCGCACACGCCGCTCACGTGTTTGACAGAAGGCGCGGGGCTGGGTTCGCTCAATGCCCCGCGAGGTCTGCTCGTGCTACGTCAGCCGGAACGGCTGGTGATTGCGGATAGTGGAAATGATCGCTTGCTGTTTTGCGATCTACGCAGTTTCGATTTGCGTGAGGTCTGGGGACAGATGAGCCTCAGTGCATGGCCCTCATCATCCGACGCCCCGGACAAATTCAATAATCCCTGGGACGTGGCCGCTGACGAAGACGGCAAAAATATCTACGTGCTGGATTCCGGCAACGCGCGCATCCTGAAGTTTGCGCGCACGGGCGAGCCTGACACGGACTTTCTCTGCAACGTACAGAAGAGCTGTCTGGTGTCGTGTCCCGGCGCGCTGGCGGTGGGCGGGTGCGGAGCGGATGTGCGCGTCTATGTTTCCGATCTCGCGACGAACACCATTTCCGTATTTGACGAATCGGGAAATCCTGTTCCGGATGCTCAGGGTTTGCCGGTGGCCATCGAGTGGCCGGACATGGGTGGTGTGCTCGCGCTGGCCGTCAATGAGACGACTCTGTTTGTGGGCGATAACGATCAGCAACGCATCCTCTCTTTTGGGCTGACGGATGGATTCCCCTTCTCCGGCGAGGCGGCTGGCTTTCACGGCTACACCACAGCGCTCTCGATTGATTCGCGCAACGGCAATCTGCTTGCGCAAACCTGTGCTGCCACGCAACCAATATCTCTGGAATCTAAGGGGGCCTATCTCGATACCGGCGTTCTGTGGAGCGACGCCATCTCAGCCGGGGATTCCCCTGTGGACTGGAACCGGCTGCGGGCTTCGGTCACGAATGCGCCGGGTTCGCACATAGAATTTTATTACAAGGTCTCGTCCTGCTCGACGCATGATCCTGTGGACCTGACAGCCGACAACCCATTCAGCGATGAGCACTGGAAGAAGAGCGAGCGTTGGCACGTGCTTCCTCAGGATGTTGAAGATTTTCTGCTGGAAGGCATCAAGAGTCCGTATCTGTTTGTTGGTGCGCGATTCCTCAGCGACCGCACCGGGACGCCACTTCTCACGCAGATGCGAGCGGATTTCGACACGGAAAGCTTCATGCGTTATCTGCCAGCGATTTATAGAGAGTCAAAAGATCAGGGTGCGATTCTGCACGGGACTATAAAAGACCCGGACGGACTTGTTGTTTCGGATGCTACCGTTACCCTCAAAAATGAGCGTCTTGCTGATTCCCGCCAGGTAAAATCCGACGAGCATGGTGAATATGTATTTAACTCAATCCCCCCGGATACATATACCCTCAGGATCGTGATGAAGGGCTTCAAAACCGCAGAGCAAAATGGAATTGTGCTACAGCCTCGCAGCATAAGCCATCTGGACGTTCGGCTTGAAGCCGGGTCGCTAAGTGACGTTGTAATTTTGGATGAAGAGATTGCCCAGACTCAGATCGCTGATTTCCCGACACGCCTCGTGAGTTTGTTCCAGGGTCTATTTGAGGACATCGAAGACGAAGTGGACACACTCGAACGCTACTTTGATGCCTTCGCCGCTCCGGCAAAGGCGTTGATATGGCTGGCAACATGGCTCGCGGTGGAACTGGATCAGGACGAGCCGGAAGCGCGCATCCGCCAATCAATCGCGCGTGCCTTCCGTCGCTACCAGTGGCGGGGAACTATCGAAGGACTGCGGCTGGCGCTGCTCGAAGATGCAGGGGTTCACGCGACCATCAGCGAACCTATTGCGGCTCGTTCGTTCTGGGCGATTCCACCGGCGGCTGATTGCAGTGGGAGGACGGGCAGCGGGGCCGCTCCGCAACTCGGCATGGGCACACAATTGACTTCGGTGGAACCGGGAGGGGCGGTGCTCGGCAGCACGGCTGAGCTTGACCATTCTTACTTAATCACGGACGCGCAGCTTGGCGAGCCGCTCTTCGAGAGCGTCGCCTGGCAGTTCATGGTTGAGGTCTATCGCGGCGAAGTAAATACCGATGCGCGGCTGCAACTGGTCAAGGAGATCATCGACCGAGAGAAACCGGCACATACGATGTACCGTCTCTCGTTGATTGATTCCAGGATGCGAGCGGGCTTCCAGTCGCGCGCTGGTGTGGACACGATTATCAGCGGCACTTCCGGTCCCACGCCGCTTGGCGAAGATGGCGGATTCGGCTTGAGGCTGGGCGGCCCTTTGGCTCCGCGCATCGGGGCCAGCCACTTAGGCGAGGATTTGAAACTCTGAAACTAAAATTGAGGAGACATTATGCAATCCATATCGCACGATACGAAAACACGCAACGGAATACAGACGTTTGTTCGCAACCGCTACTTTTATGGAAAACTGCTCGATGTCTTCCATTTCGAGCTTGAACAGGATTACTTAAACGGCAAGCGCTGGCTGCTGAACCGGCTCATCAGCGGCTATGGTGTGCTGTGTGGATTGGATGTGCAGCCCGCACAGAAGGGACAGGCGGTGGTCGTCACGCCGGGCATCGCGCTTGATCGCGGTGGACGAGAGATTATCGTTCCGCGTACCAGCGAGCCGATTGAGATTCCGCAGCGAGAGAAGACAAAGCCGGACGAGCATCCGTCGGGCTATTGCGAGCCGGAAGACTACGTCCACCTGTGCATCTGCTTTCAACAATGCGAGAGCGATCCGTCACCCGTCCTGGTGGACGACTGCGGGCAGGCCACGAGTTGCTCGGCGTCGTCTATTCAGGAGCGCTACAAGCTCATCCTTCGTGACTGCAAAGCGCCGGAAATCAATCTCGATTGCGGCGTGCCGGACTTCATCTTCAACGGTCGCCTCAACTATCAAGCGCTGGCGGAGCGCGTGACACGCGGTTGTCCCGACCTGCCCTCTGATCTTTGCATTCCGCTGGCAGACATCCGGCTGCCGGAAGGCGATGACCCGATCCAGACGTTGGACATTGATATCGGCCCGCGTCCCATCATCTACTCGAATGACCTGTTGTTCGACATCATTCTGGCGCTGGCGGGCGAAACGCCTGCGTACAATCGCGGCGGCAAGCAATAGGAGAGGAAGAAAGCCATGAATACCGAACCATGCAACTGTCAATCGCAAACGTCGAAGCAGAGTGTGAACGAGCGCCCGCGCTACTACGCCCGGCAACTCATCACCCCGGACGACATGACTCTGGAACAGGACTACTTCCGCGCCAAGCTCCGCCGCCACAACCGCTATCTGCATGGCTGGGGCGTGGTCTGCGGGGCCAACGTCGTAGTGGACTCAGAGGGCAAACCCACAAAGCCGTGGAAAGTGCTTGTCACGCCGGGCTATATTCTCAGCCCATACGGCGACGAGATCTATATCTCGACAGAGCAATGCGTGGATGTGCGAAAGAAGTGTACTGATGCGCAGCCCACAGAGGATGATTACGAATGTCTCGAAGCGCGACCGCCCGCACCGGCGACCGGAGGCCCGCTCTACATAGCGATTCGCTACGTCGAGAAAAAAACGCGGCTGATTCGGGTTCCGCTGGGAGGCTGCGGCTGCGAGGACAACACGTGTGAGTATTCACGTTTTAGCGACGAGTTTGAAATCTGCGTTCTGGATCATTGCCCGGACTCGCACAAAAACCCGCCCCGGCCAACAGACGTACGTGAAATGCCTGCCCCCGAATGTCCGAAATGCGAAACCGAGCCTTGGGTGGTGTTAAGCGCGTTCACAGTTAACGACGACGGCGTAGTAACACCGGAACAATGTGAATGTCGGCGGCACGTCAACTCGTTCGGTAATTATTGGTTGCCCTGCGTCGAAAAGAGGGAAGAGCCAGCGCCTGAAAAGGCTGTAAAGATTGAAAAGGCCGAAAAGTCTAAGCCCGCGACGCCGACACCCGCAACGCCGACGCCGACGCCGACGCCCACTCCGACACCCGCTTGAGTGAGGCTCTACCGCGTCACCACGAGACGCCGCCGCTCGCCACAAACCGTTCTTGGGTTGCGGGCCGCGAGCGGCAACTGCGTGGCGCGACTGACTGCTGGCGCGTAAAATGAGAACGGCGGCATGTGGGGAAAGACACAACGTCTCAGAAAATGAGGGATGCGGGCGCACGGTCAGGCTTCGTCCCGGCATTTCCCCAAAGCTGCCAGCGCGCCGTCTCAATCTCAGGCGTTAGGCCGCTTTGCTTCGAGTCGGAACTGCTGCCCACAGGCAGGAGAAAATCATGTCTATCAAAGCGCGAGCGTACAGTAATGATAATCAAACAAGCTCGAAACAACCGTTACAGAAGCCCGCTACCAGAGACTTAAACATCCTCGCGCATCATCAATCCCAACGAGTTAATCCAATTCAGCGAGCCAGACTCGATCCGGGGTCGCTGGCTGCGCACGGTAACCGGGCAGTGGGACGACTCCTGGCGGAAACAGCGAATCGCCCCGGCTCTGAGCGGCGATCCGTGCAGCGCAAAGAAGAGTCTCATCAGGGAAACCGAACTGCTTTACCGAATAAGCTGAAAGCCGGAATCGAGAGTCTCTCAGGTCTGGCGATGGATGATGTGAAAGTCCATTACAACTCTTCAAAACCTGCCGAGGTGCAGGCATTAGCACATACACAGGGCAGCAATATCTATGTGGGGCGGGGGCAGGAAAAGCACCTGCCGCATGAAGCATGGCACGTCGTGCAGCAAAAACAGGGCAGAGTAAAACCGACGGATGTTCTGACCAAAGGCGCTTCGATCAACGATGATCCCGGCCTGGAAAGAGAAGCCGATGAGATGGGGGCAAAAGCTTCACGGGCCACTTTCTCCGGGCATGTTCAGAAAAACAATATATCGCCTGTCTCTCAATCGGTTCAACGAGAAGTCATGCAACTCAAGAAAGTTCCAGACACTGTTGGTCCGACTGACTTTGGTCAGTTTGAAACGACAACCTTTACCACGCTGGATGATCGCGGCGTAGAGATAGTCTTGAAGTTTCATCCGAATGAAGCCACTGTTGATGCGAAGAAAATAGCCTTAGTTCAGAGCATCAGAAAGACGAACGCAAGCGGCACTCCCTATGCGATTGACCCGACTCAGGCCGGTCGAATGGTGGCGAGCGGGAAACCTGGAGCTGGATATACCATTGACCAACTCTCAGACGTTAATAGCCCGCTTTACGAGACAGACGTTAGCCTTGGCGCGACCAAAGAATTAAAAGATACCCCGGACTCTGATGAACTAGGGCACTGCTACAAAGAAAAACCAACTGATGCTACAAAGAAAAAGCACTCTGCGTGGCTATCGGATAAGCCCCAAAGCGCGAAAGTCAAAGGGAGAAGCAAGATGTTCGAGACGACTGCGCTGGCTATTGACGGAGCGGATAGCGGCAAATATTACGGCTCAGTGTCGTGGGGGTACAAGATGGAGGGAACCAATGATGCCCCCACAATTAACCCAATGGATATAACGCCAGCTTCAAAAGGAACGCCGACCGCCAACTTCATGGAGGCGGCCAAATTGTGGAACCTTGGAAAAGCTCGCGGCACGCTTGTGGTAACTGCCGACCCGGAGGCAACTGTTAAAAAAGCGGATGGCGCTGAAGGAAAGTTGGCTAAGGGCAAAAAGTTAAAACAGACCGATACGGTCGTGTGGAAAGGCGACCAGGCGATTGAAGCAGAGGTGCTGAAGGACGACGGCACAGGCTCAGGGAAAATCATCACCATCAAGAACTCGGATGTCAAAGATATGGGAGATGGCTCGCCCAACAAGAAATTGCCTATCCCTGCCGATAAACCGGCTGTCACAAAATAGCTCCCCGACGGCGGGTCTTAACCTTCAGGTGATGGAACAACGGTTGAGATGCTTGAGGCCGCGTGGCTCGTGACGAATCCGAGACGAACAAAGCGATGAATACCGAAAGCAGTACAGCGTCTTTCGCCAGAAAGCTTGTCGCGCGTGAATTCGGCGAATTCTTTATCTATCCGATGCATGATGAAACCATCGAGAACATCTGGTCGGATTCAACCAATCATCAACTCTTAGATAATATTCTCGATGATGCCACCGTTTCGGATGAAGCCAGATTTCTCGCGTGTGAGGTCTTTTTCAAAAAAGATATTCTGTTCATGCAAAGGCATCCGCCGGAAAAAGTGGCTGAAATTTACACTCAGGCATTGAGCAACGACTTTACCGGAATGGCAAATTCATGGGGACTCTTGTATGAACGTCAGGATGAAGGAACGGTCGGCATTGTCTTCCTCAAGATAGGTGAAGAGGCAATCCCGGCACTTTCCAAACTACTGGATGACGAGCGTACAAACTTAAAGTACGAGGGCAGCAAAGAAGCTACCGTGGGAAATGGATATGGGTATCGAATAAAAGATTTCGCAGCCTACTATATTGGAAGAATTCTCGGAAACCCTTTGAAATATTATCCCGACCTGGCTGATCGAGATGAGCAAATCAATGCTCTGAAAAAAGAGCTTGGCTTGCGCAAGTTTGATAAAGGTTAAGACCTGTAGCGATGAACTTCTCGCACGCTTCCACTTGCGGGCTGTAGGATTGAAGCGCTTTATTCACGTAACTCTTATGCCGCGACACCAGGAGACGCCGCTCTCATCACAAACGATCCTTTGGTTGCAGACCACCAGCGGCAACCGCGCGGTGCAACGGCTGCTGGCGCGCAAAGCTAAAGAGCGCCATCAGGAACAACAGCTAATAGTGGTGCCTGCTGAGCCGCAACAACAACAACTGGAGATTCTTCCGGCGACGCGGGCGATGGTGGTCTTAGAGCATCGCACATGGTGGCAGTGGATTCTCCAGTGGTTCTACAGGAAGAGAAGACGTTGACGTGAGGACTCAAGGTCAAAAGATCGGGCGCGGTAGAAGCGCCACGTGTGCTGGATGACACATCCTTTACGAAGGATGAGCCGATAGAGGAAATGGCTGTTTGGTGTAAACCGCCTGCCTCTTAAGCAGCAGAGGATAAAACCAGAGGTCTCAACCATGCCTTCGTTCGCCAATAAGCAGAAATTAACTCACGAAGTCGCATCTGTTAATACTACGAAGGCCACCAATATACTTTCCCGGCACGGCTCTGAAATGAATTTACAACGCACGATTGGAAATCAGGCAGTGAAGGGATTACTTCAACGCAAAACAAGAAACACCGAAGCGAGTTTGGCGAAGAACATATCAACTGAGTCTCCCCACCATTTCACTCCCGGCGAAACACTGGCTCAGACCAAACCCGAGATCGGGGAAGCACAGAACCATCCGGACATGCCCCACTCCTTACAGGCGCGGCTCGAAGCGCTTTCGGGAATAGACCTGTCGAGTGTCCGGGTTCATAGAAACTCTGAGAAGCCAGCTCAATTGAATGCGTTGGCTTATACGCAGGGGCGAAACATTTACCTGGGACCGGGTCAGGATGAACATCTCCCACATGAAGCATGGCACGTCGTGCAGCAAAAACAGGGCAGAGTAAAACCGACGGATCTCCGAATCAACGATGTTCCCATCAATGACGACCCACGTTTGGAATCGGAAGCCGACCGGATGGCCGCTCAGGCATCAACTCAATCGTTCGTCGGTGAGCAGCAACGCCCGCAGCCAAATGCCCAGCTCAACGGTCAATCCAATCAACCGGCTCAGCGTCAGGTGAGGGTCGCTGGAGGCGCGACGCGGGTCAATGAAGCTAACTATCGGCAAGGTGGCGCTGGAAGTGCGATAGGGAGCAAACGCTCTGTAGCGTCTCTCATTGCCGATGCAGTGCGCCGGGTGTTTTCAGATGTTGCCGAACTGGAATCGTATGCCAACGGTCAAACAGATTACATCGGTGATGTGGCGACCTCCTCGGCTGGCACATTTTGGTACCGGTTGCCGAAGAATAAGCTGACGGTGCTTGGTGAATACCATGAAAATCCAAAAGGTAACGTGGAGGATGTGATTCTTGGCCTGCAAACATCCCGGTTCATGTACGAACCCTTTAACGAATTGGCACGCGCCCCCGGCCTCGATATCCCTTTCACAGGAACGCAGGCGAGGCTGACACAGGTCAACGCCGGGCGCAGAGTAGCCGGTCTGGTTGATAAGCAAAAATTTAATCCAGACCTGGAAAATATCGTTATCAAGGCGCTTACCGGCGCGGCTATTACTCGGAATGAGTTCATAGCGGATAATCCATCCACTATGAATGCAATGAAACGAAAGAAATGGGGAAAACGGGCTTCAACCAATGCTTATTCTATGGGTGAGCGGGCGGCGCTTTACCTCTCGATTGGAATTCACCTCGCCAGTGATATTGCTCAACACGACTTCGGGGTTCCAAATGAGGTTGAGTCGCTGTTTGTTAAAAGTGGACGCAAGCTCAAAGATTACTACGTGAAAAACCAGGCAGTGTTAGATCAATTCATGCAGGCGAAAGATAGAGACGATCTAATCGGTATTTACGAACTCACAAGTCCCGGCAATTTCCAAAGCCTGCCTGTGATTAATGGGTTTACTTTGGCTCTACACGAGTACGCTTCGCGTTACATCGAGCATTTGGGTTCCCAAAGCGGCAACGCGGGACTCGAAGCCAAGGGTCAGGCCTTGTCAGGCAATCTGGGCGTGAAACTTGATGATTTAAGTCCGGCTCGCGAGGAGATCATGTGGGAGAAAATCCAAAAGGCAAAAGGGTATCTGATCGTAGGCATGGGAGACGCGCACCGCAAAAACCTTCAGGCCAAATTGACAGGAGCGGGAATACCTCATGAGGAAGTCGAAGCATCGCTCACGCGACAAAAAGTTGAAGTGGATGCAAAGTGGGTAAACTAATGACTAATCAGCCATCGAACTCCGAAGAAAATCGTATTAAAGCAGCCGAACTCTACGCAGCGGCATGCGAGTTAGAAGCGCGAGGGGACTACCAGAGTGCGATGAAAAGCTACGAGCAATCCCTTGAGCTTTATGACGATCCGTTGGTCGAGGCTGCCTACTTCAAATTATTGTCGGCCATTGGTCCGATGTAGCAATGATATTGCATAAGCCTCATACAAGCGAAACTGAAAGATGACGCTTCAGGGAATAAACATGAGCAGGCCAATCAGGCGGCGAGGCGGGGCTTCAAGGCTGACCCAAACAAATAATCAGAGAGCTGAATCGGAGGCATAACCCTACGAGCATTCGCGCAAAAAAGAAACCAACTCAGGGAGACAAGTCTCCCGGTACTCGGCAGGCCGGTCGTGCATATGCTGAAAAAGCTCGCGCGGCAAGCCGCCCTCTTAACTTATCGCGCTCGCTTGGAAATCATATCGTAGCGCGACTGCTACAGCCTCACGCACAGGAACTCGCAGATGGGTCACGTCCCGGTTCATCGCCCGGCTTTGCTCACGACCTCAACCAAAACCCTGACGATGCTGCCGCTCCTCTGACCATTCAACCCAAGCTGAAGGTTAACGCCCCCGGAGACGCACATGAGCGGGAAGCAGACCGCGTCGCCGAGCGGGTGACGAGCATGTCTGAATCGCAAGTGCAGCGCAAGTGCGCCTGCGACCAGGGAGGAGGAGGATGCGCCGAGTGCCAGAACGAGCGAGCCGCCCACGAGCGCGTGCAGACCAAACGGGTCTCGGCCAGTGACAGTGGGGAGATGGCAGCACCGCCGATTGTGTATGAAGCACTACGTTCAACGGGTCAGCCACTGGAGGCTTCCACGCGAGAATTTATGGAGCCGCGCTTCGGCCTTGACCTTGGGCACGTTCGAATCCATACGGACTCACTGGCCGCCGAGTTGGCCAGTTCAGTCAATGCCGAAGCCTATACGGTTGGACCTGACATCGTCATGCCGCCGGGGAATTATTCGCCGGACACTGGCCGGGGCCGTACGCTGCTGGCGCACGAACTGGCCCACGTAGTTCAGCAGCAAGGGCACGGCAGTCAGATCCAGCGGAAGATAAAAGTGGGGGTCACGGAGGTGACTGCCAGTCCTGTCTTTGAGGAAGAGATAAAGCGAAAGTGCGGCAATGACCCGCTCGCCCTGGAAATCTTCAGGGAAATGCAGAACAGAAAAGACGAATACAGATTCGACTCATGGCCCGCGCTCTATAACGAGTTGCAGATCAGAAGCAAGATCATCGCAGGGATGAACGAGGCCCACAACGGCTGTTGCGAGTATCCCGATGCCGCCCATCCCGGGGGTGCCCTGGACAGTGCTTTCTGGATAAAGAAAGGAGACTACCATTTCGAGGTTAAGTCGCCCCTTCCTCCCGGCAAGGAAGCGTCCGATGCGATTGAGGCGATTTTCAAACCCAAGTCACGCGCCACCTTTCTGGAGTGCCTTTCGATGGAGGTCGCCGTCTCCTACTTTTCCCTCTTGAAGACCCTCGGAAAAGAACAATTCAACAAGACTTTTCCTCGTGGCTCGGGGATTGTTATTACGAAAGAAGGTATGGACTTCCTCAAGACTCCCATCGGTGGCCTCTTCAATGAGTTGCAGGTCAAAAGCGTGTCTGAATTGATCCCTGGAGACCTGGTCTACTTTAAGAACTTTGCGGATTACTCGGACAAGGTCGGTGGCTTTTGGGCGGGAGAAAATGCCGTCTATTACGGCAACGGCAAGTTCAGAGGTTTCGGAACGAAGATACTGACCGAAGAGGAGATGTTGAAGGAACTGGTAGCGAAATATAATCAAGAGCGTAAGCTATACGGACCGCAAGCGAGAACTGTTCAGGACTTGAAGAAAGAGGGTGGCGGCTTTACCGGCCATGTAAGCCGACCGCCGAACAACCAGAGATTAGACCGCTAGATGGGAATAAGGTGAAGCGAACAGTTAGGCGTCAGAGAGTCGAATCAAGGAAACATCAAGCGTGAGTACTATCGGGCCAAAACAGAAAGCAGCTCAGAAGGACAAAAAGGACAAATCTGCCAGGGCTGCGAGACCGGAGCGGACTAACTCTGGGCGAGGCCGTCTGGACCTCCCGCGTTCGCTTGGGAATCAGACCATCGCGCGATTGCTCCAACCTCCTGCGCCAGCACGCGAAGGCGAATCACTGCACGCTTCATCGCCCGGCTTTGCTCACGACCTCAACCAAAACCCTGATGATGTTGCCGCCCCTCTGACCATTCAACCCAAGCTGAAGGTTAACGCCCCCGGAGACACACATGAACAGGAAGCGGATCAAATCGCGGACAAAGTAATGAGCATGCCTGAACGGCAGCCGGAGAGCGCAGGCGCAGGTGATGGCAACCCTGCGCGCCGCGATGAGCAAGACGCGAACAAGCAAGCCGCGCATGAGCGCGTGCAGACCAAACGGGTCTCGGCCAGTGACAGTGGGCAGATGGCAGCGCCGCCGGTTGTCCACGAAGCACTACGTTCAACGGGTCAACCGTTAGACGCGTCCACGCGTGGGGATATGGAATCGCGCTTCGGACAGGATTTCAGCCAGGTGCGCGTGCATACTGATTCGTTGGCCGCCGAATCGGCTCAAAGCGTGAAAGCTGATGCCTACACCGTCGGGCACAAGGTCGTCTTCGGGGCAGGGCGTTACGAACCAGCCAGCACAGAGGGTCGCCGCCTTCTGGCGCACGAGTTGGCCCACGTGTTGCAGCAACGTGCCGATGCTCATGCTCCAGCGCGTCTGGCGCGGAAGGGGCCGCCTAAGGCTCCTCCTGCTCCGCCCAAGCCGAAGCCTCAGAAGTTCACAATCCTCGGCACAGGGTTTCAGGCGGTGACCGATCCCACGAGCAAGGCCGTCACCCTCTCGCACACGGGCAAATCCGCAGACGGCTGGACCTTTGCGCCCGCCGGGGCTGATAAATTCACGGCGACTCGCGCGCCAGATAAATTTCAATACGTCCATGCCAGCGGCAAGACCGAGGCGTTCATCCAAAAAACCACTGTGAACGCGGCGGCGAACGCGGCGGTCACAGTTGACCCGCTAACCGCAGTTCTCGGAGACCCGCCGAAGCTCAGCTTCGAGTTATCGTCGGACGGAAAGCACGCGGCGAAGAAGAAGACTGAGACGGTCTTTGCTGCTTCAGTCGAACGCATAGATGTGCCCACGCCCACTCAGTTCATCCCTGCCGACGGCGACCTCATAGAGCTTAGCCTCGGCGGTGGCGCATACGTGTGGAGCACGCTCAAGCCGGGCAGCGCGACACCCCCACCTGCGACGCCAGCCACTCCAACGACTCCGCCGTCAGCGACGCCCCCACCAACAACACCAACGACGCCGTCGCCAGCACCGACTACACCAGCACCAACGACACCAACGCCTGCGACGACCGCGCCGTCAACTACGCCAACAACGACGACGCCAACAACAACAACAACGACGCCCACACCATCTACACCAACACCTACGACGACTGCGCCAGCGACGCCGAACATACAGGGATTCTTCGACATCGGCTCGTTCGTCAAATACAAGACCACCACCGGCTTCACGAGCCACAGCATCTCGGAGGCCAAACGCGTCAAAGTCTTCGAGGACCTCAAGACTTCCAAGGACGCTGCGCGCAAGATCACCGCCGAGGAAGCCACCGCGTTCGAGACTGTCTCGCTTATCGAACACGACCTCGCCGGAGTCCAGAACTACGACAGCGGAATCCTCTCGTTTGGCTTCGCACAGTGGACAATCCATTCGGACCTGCCGCGCTTGCTCAGGAAAGTTCCGGCGGCGGTGTTTGAAAAATACCTCGGGCGATACGGGTTGGGCGTCGGCGCTCCTGTCCGTGCGCTCGACTCTGTGGCCTCGAAGTTTATCGCCGACGCAAAGCAGCGCGGGAGGCTGGGCGTGCGTAACAAGAGCGAAGGCGGGCTGTTCTTAAACGGCAAGGATGTCGTCACGGGCAAGATGCTTGAGGCGGCTGGCAAGCTGATTCCAACGTTCGACACGCTCGTCACACAGGCGACGGCGGCCAAGACGGATTTGGCTTCGACCGATGCGAAGAAGGTCGCCGCCGCAAAGACGCAACTCACGACCATCTTCAATACGCTTAAAGGTCTTCCGGGCGCGAAACAGGATAAGGACTTCAGCGTCATGGCCGACACGCTCATCAAAGCGGCTACGGACGCTAAGGCTGTAGCCAAAGACCTCGTTGACAACTCCGTGTCCGAGGAGTTGCTGCGTGGGGCTGAGTGGGTGTTGCGTTTCGAGATGCTCGGTCAGGACCCCGGCGGTCAGGACGCGGAGGTCGCGCAGGCGCGCGAGACATTGACCAAGACATTGGCGCTCACGGTCTCAAACGTGCCGTACAGTCAGTTGCTGCGCTCGAAGCGTGCCCGCGCGGCGCTGCTCAGCAGCTATTTCAATACGCCGCTGGGCACGCAGAACGGAATGACCAACGCCGTCAAAGAATACCGCGACCAAAAGGTGGCCGCCGCGAAGAAGGCCGTCGCCGATGCCGCCGCAGCCGCCACCAAGGCGGGAAAGCCAGCGCCTGCACCCACCGCACCGACCGAGGCGGATTGGGCTGCCTTCCCCTGGCCCCTCACAGATGCCACGCGCTGGGCCTTTTACACGAGCGCCGAGATTAAAGCCTTCGAGGACATCGCCGTCGTCAGGATGACTGCGGGCACTACCGACCCCGCCCGCCGTCGCGGCATCCTTAACGCAATCCCTGATTGAAATCCGTTTGCTCATCGGACTCCGCAAAGCGAGCGCCTGATGGTCTTAACTATCGAAACGAAATCATCTGACGGCTTGAAGATAACAACCGGCGTATCTTCACGATGAGCTATGTCTCGCACCAAGCCTATCAACTCTTGTCCGCTCATTTCCGGCATCTCTTCATCAAAGATGAACAGCGAATAGTTAATCCTGCTCTTTATCAGAAGATGAGATGTGTTGCTGCCCAGGCAGCGCACTACCCGGCAATCTTTCAACTCATCTTGCATGAACTTTAACAGGCCGAGGTCATGCCCGACGTAGAGAATGCTGTGTGAGGGCATCAGGTGAAAAGTGATGGCGCTCTCTGGTATGATGGGCGCGATTAGTTTGAAAATTGACAACGGCTTATGCGACGACTCAAGCCTCCACCTCAAAGTGAGTGATGAGCGCCGCCGTTGAGAAAAGGTTAATTCTCACGGCGACCACGTTGGGCCAGCGCATTCTATTCCCTTTTGGGAATAAAAGTAAATGTCTAAATTCCTTTAGTTCATCAGGAGGCAACTCCTGATGGGTACAAGGGCGCGCCGGAAGCCTAAACGGCTTGCTGAAAAGCTTCTTCAGATTCGAGTTGCTTTTGGATTATCTCAATCGGAGATGCTGAAACGTCTTGAGGCTGATGATTTGATTGCTTATAACGAAATCTCAAAATACGAGTTGGGATTACGAGAGCCAACCTTGCTGGTTCTCCTGCAATATGCGCGCGTAGCTGGCGTTTATGTTGACGTTTTGATTGACGATGAGCTAGACCTGCCTGAAAAGCTGCCCGGCACGATCAACCACGCAGAAATCAAACATAAGTTCGCCGCCCGCAGCAGACGGGCGGCGAAGATAAAGGCTAGGTAAGGGAATTACTCTTACTTGGTGGGTGCTGCTGCCGCCAGTGCGGTGCAAGCGAGCCACCTTCCTAATTCGGGGTGGCAAATTGGCTACGTGCTCTCCCGCTGTTAAGACAAAGCACAACCGACAACCTGAAATTAAGTTGAAGGCGTCTTCGTCGGAGCTTCGGGTGTCTTAACCTTAGACCGACGCGTCTTGTATTCAGAGGCTCTTTTCAGCCCAACCTCCTGAACCTCGTTTGAGTCTCGCCCGAACTGCGCCACCACCTGATCCTTCGCTCCAAGTATCAGATTATGAAAAGCCCACTCTTTAGCGGTAGCGTTATCGCGGGCAGTTGCCGCTGCCGCGGTCGCCTGCGCTTCGGCCTGCTGCGCGGCGTCGAGTTCAGCCTTTGCGGAAGTGATGGCCGCCATTGCGAAAGTCGTATTGGCGGGCGTGTAGGTTGCGATAGCTTGCAAAGCTGCAAAGCTAGCCTTGTCCGTTTCGATGACCACCGGACTCAAACGCTTGGATTGGTCTTTAGCCATAGTGAGTATCTCCTTTGTGAGTAAAGGTGAATGAGTGTGGGTAAAACAAACGCATCTTAGGCCAGAAGCTAAAGCCGCGCAAGCCTTTTATTGGATGCTCTTAGTATAGATTCAATACACCAGATTAGCTCATCATCACGGCTGATTAGGTTCTAAGGATACGTCATTAGGTTCTAAGCACGCATCCTTAGAACCTAAGCATCCATCATTAGAACCTAAGCACGCCATCCTATGCCTTAGCGATGCGTGCTTAGAACCTAATGACGCATCACTAAGGCATAATCACCCATCCTTAGAACCTAATCATCAATCACTAAGCCTTAGCGATGCCATCTTATGCCTTAATCACGCATCATTAAGGCATAAGATGGCGTGCTTAGACCCTAAGCAGGGGGTCCAGAATGAGCCGCCGCCGACTTTTTGTGCAGCGGTCTTACTTTTGGGGCAAGTCGCGCCCTCTCAAAGCCCATCGCCTCGAAAATCGTTCGCCGGTCGTGCAGCCGCCGTTGCCCCTCGCCGTCCACAGGTGATATATATGCCGCCCTGCTGAACCTTACAGGCGCTCCGTCAGCTTCACTTCAGGGCACAGACAGAGCGCAACCAATGACAACCATTTAAGGAGGTGAGTCAGATGAAGAGACGACTATCCGTATTGGCTTTGATGGTGGGATGTCTGGTCACACTGGGGGTCGCCCCGCCCGCCAATCAAGCCGCTCCCGCGTCGGCTACGAACGGTGTGTGGTATTGCGTGCGTGAAATGTGGGATGGGGTTTGCATTGTCCGTTGCTGCTGGGATGACATAAGCTGCCACGAATACCCCTGTTAAGCCAGAAGGCTGCCGCGAAAGAGCCTGTAAAGAGAGAGTCCGAAGAGGGAAGTGGCGGGGCGATGTCTTGGGAAACCCTGACACGCCCCGCCTTACTTTTCCACAAGAGGAAAATTAATCGTTGGGCAAGCACCTGTTCTGTTGGGCAAAAGCGTTCTGTTAGGCAAAGCCCGAAGTGTGGCTACGAGATATACAGTGGTAACTTGGTATGCACTTTCATCCAGTTTGCCAATCCCGCAGTAATCCTCAGCAATCCCCCATAAAACCTCCGAAAGCCGCGCGTCCTTCGCTTTAATGGATACCTGCTATCCATTTTCGGGCCTCGTCAGGGGCTATCAGGCGCGGGTTGCCCTAAGCCGTGCAAGTGGATAAATAATTCGACTTAAGTCTGGTTGCAAGTATCCTTCCCCATGTGGCACGGGGCTTGTAAAGAGAAGTGGCAGATCGTTGATAGGAAAGCTGGTATCAGGAAGGAAGCGGCCTAATTCTTGAGCCTGTCAGGGCGCTCCTCAAAGCCCCCGACATCCTGTCAGCGATCTGGTCTTATTGAAAATCTTAAAATTTTACTTCGTGCCGATTACCCTCGCTTAGCGCGGCTTCCACGGTTAGGCACTACGAAACGTTTGAAGGAGAAAATCATGCTTCGACGCATCACAGCTTGCTTAAGCCTAATCAGCTTGGTTCTTGTCTCTCTTGCCCCCCTTGCCGTGTTCGCAGCACCGGCAAAACAAAAGAACAACGGCCAACAGGGACGCCGGTTCAAAAAGCTCGCCCCCGAATTCGACATCGCCAGCAACTCAACGGCGACTGTTCGCGTGTTAATCCAAACCAAAGGTCAACCCTCGGCAGCGCATGACAACGCCATCGCTGGCGCTCGCGGCAGCAAGCGCGCTGGCTACACCGAACTCGATACGGTGGTGGCAGACGTTCCGGTCAACCAGGTTGCCTCACTTGCCCTGCGTAGCGACGTTGAATACGTCTCGCCGGATCGCCCGGTCAAAGGCGCAGCAGCCAACCTGACCAACGATGCCATCGGCGCAACGCAGGTGCAGACCGGCGCGAAGGGCGCAACGGGGCTGACGGGCAAAGGCGTCGGCATCGCCATCCTCGACAGCGGCGTCAGTGCCAATCACCCTGACTTCGCAGGCAAGAACAACAAGTCGCGCGTCGTCGCTTCGGTTGATTTCTCCGGCAGCGCGAAAAAAGGTGACGCCGACGGTCACGGCACGGGCGTGGCTGGTGTCGCGGCTGGCAACGGTGCAGCCTCCAAAGGTTATGCAGCCGACTACGCAGGCGTCGCCACCGGCGCTGACATCATTGACGTTCGCGTGCTTGACGAAAATGGCGCGGGACTCACCAGCAACGTGCTGGCCGGTCTCAACTGGACGATTCAGAACAGCAAGAAACTCAACATCCGCGTCATCAACATGAGCCTCGGCGCTCCTGTGCGCGAATCCTTCCACACGGACCCGCTCTGCAAAGCTGTCGAGCGCGCCGTTCGCGCAGGCATCGTCGTCGTGACGAGCGCCGGTAACATGGGTCGCACGGAAGAGATCATCGGCACCAACGCAGACGGCTCGCCCATCTACCAGATGGCCTACGGCACAATCAGCAGCCCCGGCAACAGCCCCTACGCAATCACGGTCGGTGCCACGGACACACACGGAACAGCCAAGCGCTCTGACGACACGGTTGCTTCCTTCTCGTCCAAAGGCTACACGCGCTTCGATCATCTCGTGAAGCCGGACATCGTTGCGCCGGGCAGGAAAGTCAATGTCCCTCTGTCGCAGGTGCCGAATCCGACGCTGGCCAACCAGTATCCGGAGCGCATCGTTCAACCGGTTGCCTCAAACTCCTTACGCAACGTTTATTTCAACATTTCGGGCACGTCCTTCGCCGCTCCGGTCATCGCAGGCACGGTCGCTCTGATGCTCGAAGAAAACAACTCCCTCACCCCCGCGCTCGTCAAAGCTCTCCTGACGCGCACTTCGCAGCGGCTGCCCGGCGCGACCTACACCAACAAAGGCCAGACGGCCTTCACGCAGGGCGCAGGCCTGGTCAACGTCGCTGGCGCAGTCGAAATGGCGCGCGCCGTTGTTAAGAACGCCGACAAACTCAAAGCTGGCGAGAAAATCTTCGACAAAAAGACTTCCCTTAAGGACCTGAGCAAGTCGTTCTCAATCGGTGGCGAGACTGTTCCGGCCAGCAAGAACGTCCTCTACTCTCACGGCGTGGTCTTCGCCAACCGCCCGGTGTTGACCAACGGCATCATCCTGAGCGACGGCATTATCCTCAGCGATGGCATCATCCTCAGCGATGGCCTCGTGAGCGGCGACGGGATCATCCTCAGCGACGGCCACCTCATGAGCGATGGCATCATCTTGAGTGATGGCATCATCCTGAGCGACGGCATGATGGTGAAGGGCGACCGCTTGGTTCTGAGCGGTGGCATCATCCTGAGCGACGGTATCATCCTGAGCGACGGCATCATCTTAAGCGATGGCATCATCCTGAGTGATGGCATGATGAAATCCGACGGGATCATCCTCAGCGACGGCCACCTCATGAGCGATGGCATCATCTTGAGTGATGGCATCATCCTGAGCGACGGCCACTTCTACAAAGATGGCATCATCCTGATGGACGGTATCATCCTGATGGACGGTATCATCCTGAGTGATGGCATCATCTTAAGCGACGGCATCATCCTGAGTGATGGCATCATCCTGAGCGACGGTATCATCCTGAGCGATGGCGTTGTGGTCGGCGATGGCATCATCCTGAGCGATGGCGTTGTGGTCGGCGACTAATACTGTAGGACTCAACAAACAAAAAGAAGCGGGTGGAGCTTGAATCAACTCCACCCGCTTTTTTTATATTTCTATCTCTCTATCGGAGAGATGCTTTGCTTCTCGTCTCCCCTTCCACCAGGAGGCTCAATCCCACGATGAAGTAAAAAATCATCACCACTTCCGAATCGCCGAAGTTGTAGTGAACCATCCCGCTGGCGACGAATCCAACCAGTCCGCCCAGCGCGCCAAGCACGACGCCACGCTCAATCCAATCATCTACCTTCCTGCTTCGTGAAAGACGGAGCAGCATCAAGGCATAAACTATAATAAAAGCAATCCAGAAGAGGAGTGCCGGGATTCCTCTCTCAACTGCCAGTTGCAATGGCGTCGAGTGCATGTGCCCGACGGGAATCCGCCCGTTGTCGAACAAGCCCCACTCTCGCCAGTGGTTTTTAATCGAATCCATCCCGACGCCGATTAGCAGGTGGCGCGGCTTGCTCCTGAGTAAATCGAATCCTTCGCGCCAGACCGTCTCGCGCCAAGTGATGGATTGATCCTGCTGGTCGTAGAACCCGACGTTGCGCTGCCGTTGCAGTACGAACAGCCCCGCGAGAATGACGGGCAGCGCGCAGGCTGCGACTATGATTGCAGTGCGACGACTCGTGCCCGCCAGCACGATGACAAACGCCGAAAGCAGAAACGCGAGCCACGAAGCGCGCGTCACCGTCAAGAGCAGCGCGCCTCCCAATCCAATGATCGCCAGCAGCAGGAGCGCTCCTCTAAGCCCGCGCTTGCTTCGGAGCGCGATGAACAGGCCGAGCGCGAGGGAGGCGATTAGCTGAAGCGTCTCCGCGTAGGTCGTGTAGTGGCCATAAAACCCTGCGGCGCGCCATTCGCGACCGCGCGACCAACTCGTCACGCCCAGTTTCTCCAGCGCCGTCGCTCCCGCGGGCGATCGCCAGCGCGGAACTTTCAACAGGGGTGTCCACTCGACGCGGTAAATCTTCACCAGCGCGAAATCCGGATCGACAGGGCTTGAGCCAGCGCTCAAGCCCTCCAGAGCGTTGACCAACTCTTCAGGGCTGCGAAGAGGCCGCCCGTCAACTTCGAGCAATATATCGCCGCTTTGGATGGGCGTCGGGTCTTCCGTCTTATCTTCGCGGACGAAGATGGCAGCTTTGAGCGGACTGTTGGTTGCCACTCCTTCGATTCTTACCCCGCGCCCAACGGCGCGTTCGCCCAGCGTGTAAAAGACATTGACCATGCACGACGCGATGAGCGTGAGAGCAAGCAGGCGCAGCACGCGCTTAGACGAGACGTTCGCGGCGACGAGATAAACGATGGTGAAGAGGCTCGCGGCGCGCAGCTTGCCGATTGAAACGCTCATGTCGTAAGAGAAGAGCGAAGAGATAATTGTCAGGATGAAGAAGCCCAGCAACGCGTAATCAATCGGCGTTCGGGGCAGGCGCGGGCGCGGACGAAAGAGGAAACGAGCGGCCCACAGCGACAGGCCGCACAGCCATGCGGTCTGCGCTCCGGCAATCGAGTGCGGAGCGAAGATGGCAAACGCGAACAACCAGAAAATTATTGCACGATCAAGCCCTGCCCCAATCTTGCTCACAGCACGCGCTTCACTCGCGGGCGGCGCGCTCCCATCGGTCTCAGGTGTAGTTGAATCCATGCCTTGCAATGGTTCGTTTCGGGTTAGAATGTCCGGCGGATTATATTCGACTGACAGGAAAAGAGCATGCGTAAATCAACCCGGACTCTCACGATCATTGTCGTTTTAGTTCTCATCCACACGCTGGCGCAAAGCCAGACGACCGAGCAATATCTCGAACAGGTCAGAAGCCTGCAAAACCGGCCAGAGGTCGTGGCGGCCTACGCCTACATAGACAAGAAGCGCGAGGACATCCTGGATGAATGGATTGAGATTACAGAGATCAACGCGCCTTCGGGTCAGGAAAGGGAACGCGCCGAGCACATTGAAAAGCTCTTGAAGAAATTGAAGCTGAAAGACGTTCACTACGATTCAATCGGAAATCTCATCGCCGTTAGGCGTGGCACGGGCGGTGGCCCAAGAGTCGTCTTCGACGCTCACATGGACACGGTTTTCCAGCCGGGGCTGAAGATTAAAGCGAAGGTTCGTGATGGCCGTATTTATGCTCCCGGCATCGGCGACGACACGCGCAACATAGAGGCGCTGCTCGCCAGCATCCGCGCGCTCGACGAGGCGCGCATCAAGACGAAAGGCGATCTCGTCTTCGTCTTCACCGTTGACGAAGAGCGCGGGCTTACAGGAGCCGAGCATTACGTCAAAGAGAACAAGGGCAAGTTTGATTACTACGTCGCGCTCGACGGCGGCTACGAAGGTTTCACTTACGGCGGCATCGGCATCAACTGGTATCGCCATCACTTCATAGGCCCCGGCGGGCACACGCGCTCGCGCACGCCGCCCTATTCGGCCACGCTGCCGCTGGCGCGCGCCATCTCGCGCCTCTACGAGTTGGAAGTGCCCCTCAATCCGCCGTCGCAGTTGAATGTCGGAATGCTCGGTGGCTCTGAAGTCGTCAACGCGAAAGCCGCCGACGCATGGTTCACGGTCGACTTGCGCTCGACGAGCAACGAGATCATCAGTGAGCTTGAGAAACAAATCGGGGTGATTATCAGAGAGGAAGCAACGCGCGCCGGGGTGACGATCAAGACGGACGTGATCTCCGCCTCGCCAGCGGCGTTGATTCCCGGCCACCGCGACTCGCCTCTGGTCAGGATGAGTGAGGCCGTGCATCTGGCGATGGGCTTTATCAATCCTCCGATTACGGAAACAGGCTCGAACAATTCCAGCGCCGCGCTGCGCGTAGGGATTCCTTCCATCTCGACCGGCGCGGGGCCGTGCGGCGATTCGCACGCTCTCACCGAATGGTGCGAGATTGAGCCGTTCTACAAAGGGACGAAGAAAATCATCCTGCTCGAACTGGCTTTGGCCGGGATCAGCGACCGGTAATGCTCTCAATTCGGAACAAGTCAAAAATGACCAATCAACCGAACAAACGGATCATAGAGACAGCCAATCTTCGCATCATCCCGTGCGAGCTTGCTCACCTTGAGGCTTTCATGCGGGATAAGCAGGAGCTTGAACGGATGCTGGGCATCACAGTTCCCGACACCTGGCCGGAGTTTCCTGAGACCGTTCCTCGCGTCCACGAGTTTCTCAAGTCAGACCCGTCTGCAACTGAATGGGGGTATCACCTGTTCGTTCACGCGAAAGACCGCGCGCTAATCGGTGAAGGCGGCTACAAGGGTAAGCCCGACAAAGAAGGAATGGTGGAGATCGGTTACGCCATCGTGCCCGAATACAGGCGGCGCGGGTTTGCCTCTGAAGCTGCAAGAGGACTCGCCACTTATGCTTTCTCGCACCCGGAAGTGATGAATGTTCAGGCGCACACACTCAAAGACGGTACTGCTTCAATCAATGTGCTGAAAAGATTGGGCATGAAATTCGTGGGCACGGCGGAAGACCCGGACGAAGGCGAAGTGTTTCGTTGGCTGGTGGAAAGAAAAGACTACTCGATTGCGGATTTGGGATTGCGGAATGCGGATTGATAAAGACAAACGCCCGCATTCTTAGACGCAGTTTGAAAAATAGCAGAGTTCCTTCGTCCCTGACGGGACTTTTCAAACAGCTTCTTAAATCCGCAATTGACTAATACGCGTCGTCGCCGCGCAGCATCACGGGCAGCGTGCGCAAGATTATTTTCAGATCGAGCAGCAGCGACCAGTTCTCTATGTAGAAAAGGTCGAGTCTGACCATCTCGTCAAACGGCAGGCGGTTGCGCCCCGAAACCTGCCAGAGTCCCGTCAATCCCGGCTTCATGTCGAGGCGTTTGCGATGCCAGAGTTGATAGGCTTCGACCTCATATGGGATGGGTGGGCGCGGGCCGACGACGCTCATGTCGCCGCGCAGGATATTCAATAACTGCGGCAACTCGTCCAGGCTCAAACGCCGCAACACGCGCCCCACGCGCGTGATGCGCGCATCACCAACCAATTTGTAAGCGGGGCGCTCGCCTTCGACCAGCATGGCCTCTGCGCGTCCGGCGATGTATTCCTGTTGATACTCCCTGTGCGCCGCGTCGTCCGCATTCACGCGCATCGTGCGAAACTTGTAGAAGAGAAAGATGCGCCCGTCCATCCCGACGCGCTCCTGCTTGTAGAAGACTGCGCCGCGAGAATCGAGCTTGATGACGAGCGCAATGATGAGCCAGAGCGGGGCGAGAAGAATGATGGCAATCGAAGCGATGATGATGTCCGAGGCTCGCTTGATGATGCGCGCCCCGCCGCTCAATGGCTCGCGGAAGAGACGAATCATCGGAAGCGCGCCGATCTGGTCTATCTCCGTCTTGCGCGGCAGGCAATTGAAGAGGCTCGGCGCGATTCTAAACTCGACCCCGCGACGGCGACCCACGCGCATCATCACGTCAAAGAGCGAGTCGCCTGAAACTTCCGGGTCGGTGATAATCACTTCGTTGGCGCGCGACTCACGAATCGCATCCGGCAATCCCTTGATGTCGCTGACCACCGGCACACCCTCAAACTCCAGAGGCACGCTCTCGTCAATCACTCCGTTTTCGACCACCCCGATGACGCGATAACCGAGGCTTGGGCGCTCGCGCATCTCCCTGATGCAGAGCGCGGCTTCAGGCCCGCGCCCGACGACGAGCGTTGGAATCAAATTGATGTCGCGTCGGCGCGCAAACGTCTGCCCCATGCGAACCATCAGGCGTACCAGACCGAACGTCGCGAGCGCTAGAAAGAAATCGAGTACGAAAACTGAGCGCGCATATGAGAAGGCGCGATACTCAAAACCGCCGCGATACAGAAACGCTGCCGCGACGATGAGCAAACTTCCGATGGCGGTTGCTTTGAACACGCGCACGCCGTCTTCGACAAAGGAGAACTCGCCGCGCAGCCTGTAAAGGTCTAGGTAATAGAGCGCAAGCAGACGAATCGGCAGGACGAAGGGAAGCAGCGCCGCGTAGGGAGCAAATTGCGCGCTCCAACTGAGACTTCCATCAACGGAGCGAGTGATGACCGTCTCGCCTTCACGTATGTAAAACGCTACGGCGAAAGAGAGCGCGGCCAGCGCGAGGTCAGCCAGCACGAGCGCCGCCTTCACGACAGGAATCACCCAACGCGGCGCACGTCCGGGCACGCTCACAGCGCGGGCTTCAATAACTTGTTCTTTCAGCCGCTCGGCTCTCATTTTCGTGAATGGTAAATGGTAAATGGCAAATGGTAAATGGCGGAGTTTATCCTATCACCATTTACTATCAACTTGCTGGTTATTAGCTCCGCCAGGAGCGACTGTAAACAGCCCGGCCATTATGGTCATTGACAACTCACTTGGATAATCAGCGTGCTTCTTGACCCTGAAAGGGTCGTCTGTGATAGCCGGGGCAAGCGATAGCGCCTCCCCCGGAATAGCACGAGATAAAGAACCCGACCCTGAAGGTGTCGTATATTCAATGTTGAATATACGACACCTTCAGGGTCGGAATGCGTTGCGGTGTGTGTGACCGGGGGCGACGCTATCGCTCTGCCCCCGGCTATTATATGTATCCCCTTCGGAGATAAACCCTGATGACAGAATTGATTTGTCAACGACCATCATGGCTGGGCTATTGTCACGTCGTCCCTTCGGGACAAAGTAAATTGCCTACCCATTCGCTTACGCTTCGTCCAATATTAAACTCACAACCTCAGCGCGCACGTGCAGCGCGCGGCGAGCACGTGTCTCGCCTTTTTTCTCCACCGGCAGCGCGTCCAAATCCTCGCGCGTAGCGATGCGCCTGAGCCTGCCTTCGCGCACAAGCTCTTCGTCAATCGCCGCCCAGCGTCCCGCGTAGATGGTGGCGGCAGGCACGCCGAGCGCCGCTGCCTCGCGATTCATCGTGCCGCCTGCGCTGATCACCATGTCAGCCGCCGCGATGAGATTAGCCCCGTCCAAAGCGACCGCAGGCAAAATCAAATTCGCGGGCGGACGCTCTTTGTACAACGCACGTTGCGCTTCTGTGCGCGCCAGCAAAATGATTTTCACCCCGGAATGTGCCGCGAGCCTTTCGAGAAGTTCATTGAACAACTCGTTCTCAAAGCGGTGATAGAGCGCATCGCTCGCCGGAGGGCGAACGACGACGAGCACGTCCTCAATGTTTACGCCAAGCTCCGCAAGCGTTTCTGCAAAGCGCGGGTCGGGCGTGAAATCCGCGAGGTAAACGTCCTCTTTCGTTCCGTCATAGCGCCTGACTTTCCGCGCGCTTGCTCCGTATTTCCTCAATGCTTCTTCGGGAAACGCGCGCGGCACGATGACGCTTGAAGCGAGCCTGAACGCCAGATGGTTCGCGGGCTGGTGCTCGTAATCCATCAGCGTCACGCAACGGATCGAGAGCGAGCGCGCCGCAGCCACCTGAGCATACGAGTTATGACCGACGGCCAGATCAAACCCGCGCCCGCGCGCCCACTTCCTTAAAGCCGCCGCGCGCCCGATTAAATTTCCGGCCTTGCCGGAGAGCGCCCGCCCGCCGTGCCCGCCTATACGGACCGGCGCTAACCCCGCCGCCTCGGCCATCTCAATCGTCTGCGCGAATTCTCTCGCGGTCGTCTCCACCCTGGCCCCGCGCCGCTCAAATTCCGGGATGAGCGCGCGAAAGAAAGGAACGTGCGGCGAGTTTGCCAGATCAATCCAAATCAGCATAAGCAGTGGTCAGTGGTCAGTGGCCGGGGGTCAGTTAAAAGCAGAAGTTCGGCGCTGCTTATCGCATGTTCTTACTGGCCACTGACCACCGACCCCTGACCACTTTCTTCCAGCAATCGTGCCAGCCCGTACAGCATCCAAGCCTGCGACCAGCGCATGTAGGGCGTGCGGACGGTGTAGAAGCGACGACGCTGGTAGTAGAAAAAGCCGCGCGGGTCGCGTAAGTTTCGGATGGCCCAGAGTGCGATTTTGCGCGCGAGGTCGAGAGCCTCAGTGTCGAGTTCCCGTAGTTCCAGCAGGGCGACGATGCCAGCGCCCGCCGAATGCGCGTCTACGGGATAGAGTCTATCATGGAAGTATTTCGGCCAGCCGTTTGGGAGAAAGAACGAAGCGCGCCAGAATTCGTAGCCGCGCTTGATCGCTTCCCTGAATTCATCACGGCACGACGGGCACGCTCCCGCGATGCGAGCCATGCTCGTCAGGACGAACGCCGTGTGGAAGTTATCCGCCCATGATTGATAACTGTCTGCGCCATACGCCCACGAGCCATCTTCCCGTTGTCTGTTGACGACATAGCGCGCGCCGCGCACAGCCCACGCGCAAAGCTCCTCTTCGCCTGTCAGAGCGCCAACACTGGCGAGCGTTTCCGCTGCCAGCAAGCTTGCGTTGAAGACGCGCGTGCGGTCAATCGGCGAATAGCTCCAACAAATTTCATTCTCTGATTCTTCACTTCGCGGCAACTCATTCAGGATGAACTCGCAACTGCTGCGTGCCGTGCTGAGATAGGATTCATCGTTGAGGTCGCGCGCCGCTTCCAGAAACGCGCGGGCGGCGAACGCCGTCGGCACGATGGTCGGCGTTCCTCTTGGCGCAAAGAACGCGCGTCCCTGCCAGTCGAAGTTGTAGCCCCACGCCGCGCCGCTTTTGTTATCAAGACGCGCGCGACTTAAATCCTCAAGCAACGCGCGCACTTCGTTCGCAGCTTCTTTGGTCTTCGTTTGACGGTAATCTGCCAGAGCCGCGAGCGCAAAAAGCGCCGTGCCTTTTGAATTTCTTTCAACAGGCACGCGAACGAGATTGCGGAAACTGACGGGCGAGCGTTTGAAGAGTTGCGTCCAGACGAGACGCGCCGCGCGTGAGCGCCTTAAGGGTGTGGCTTGAAAAACGCGACTGTTCAGTGCATCGAACGGGTCGTGTCCCGCATAGCCGCGCTCACGACACCACGCGGCCAGACTTTCGTAGGCGCTTTCCAATTCCCCGCTCATTTATTTATCCCCGAAGGGAGTGCACCAAATAGCCGGGGGCAGCGGCCCCGGAATTACGTGCGGGAAAGATTCCCGACCCTGAAGGGGTCGTACATTCAACATTGAGGTCCGACCCTTTCAAGGTCGGGAATCTTCTCCTACATCAAACCGGGGGCGGCGCAAAATTCATTTGCTTGCCCCCGGCTATTGTATGTGACCCATTCAGGGTCAAAGAACGATAGGAAAGTTTTTATCTTCGGCTCACAGCTTACTGCTCACGGACGTTTCAATCCGTCGCGGCGTTTCGATAAAGCTCTCGTGCCAGAGTTCAAACATGAGCAGCGTCCAGAGCAGCTTGCGATGATTGGCTGCCCCGCGCTCGTGCTCATCCTGAAGGCGCTGAACGTAGTCGGCGTTAAAAAGTCCGGCCCTGCGAATGCGCTCCCGTGAGAGCAGGTCGCGCGCGAGCGGGCGCAAGCGCCCTTTGAGCCATTCGGCGACGGGCACGCCGAAACCTTTCTTGCCGCGACGAGTGACGAACGGAGGCAGGAGGTCGCCGACCGCGCGTTTCAAAATATATTTCGTGGTGCGCCCGCGCAATTTATAGTCAACCGGAAGACTCGCCGCATACTCCGCCACACGCGGGTCTAGAAACGGTGCGCGAACTTCCAGAGAGACAGCCATGCTCGCGCGATCAACTTTGGTCAGAATGTCTTCGGCGAGATAGAGCCGCGTGTCGAGGCTCTGCATTCGCTCAATCGTGTTGTCGGCATCGCAGTCTTCCGCCAGCAGTCGCCGGGCGTCGCGGTAAATGTCACCGTCGCTCGCGCCCCGCGCTGCGGGCGTCAAAAGCGCCGCTTGCTCGTCGGGCGTGAACGAGCCGAACCAGACGTGATGACGCACAACCTCGTCGTACTTCATTCCGGTGATGAAGCGTCGCGCCTTAAAGTCGAACGAAAGATTCTTCGTCTTGACAGGAAGACTTCGGACGACGGGTTCGATGAAGTTGCGGCGCAGGAAGCGGGGAATGCGAGCGTAGGTGCGCGCGAGATTGTGCCCCCAGTACATCGGGTAGCCCGCGAAGAGTTCATCGCCGCCGTCGCCGCCGAGCGCCACCGTGACGTGCTTGCGCGTGAAGCGCGAGAGCAGAAAGGTCGGCACGAGCGAAGGGTCGGAGAACGGCTCGTCCATCCACGAGCCGATTTCGCCGACGAGGTTTGCCGCTAAGTCAACGCTCAAACGCTCTTCGTGATGATCTGTGCCGAGAAACTTTGCCACCGCCCGCGCGTAGCTCGATTCGTCAAACGAAGATTCTGCGAACGAGATGGAGAACGTCTTGACCGCCTCAGACGAAGAGCGCACGGCCATCGCCGCGACCGCCGAAGAATCCACGCCGCCTGAGAGCAAGACGCCGAGCGGCACGTCCGACACCAGCCGCATTCGCACGGAATCCTCTATCAATCTTCTCAATTCTTCCGCAGCCTCTTCTTCAGTCGGCACAGGCTGCCGTGTCTTGTAGCTCAGACACCAGTACGGTTTCACCTCAACACGCCCGTCTTCGACCGTGAGCGTGTGCGCTGCCGGGAGTTTCTGAATGCCCTGATAGATTGAGAGCGGCGCGGGCACGTAATCGAAGGAAAGATACTGCCGCAACGCATCAAGGTTAAGAGTTGGATGAACGGATGGATGCGCGAGCAGGACTTTTGGCTCCGAAGCGAAGAGAAACGTCTGATCGAAGATGCCCCAGTAGAGCGGCTTTTCGCCAAAGCGGTCGCGTGCGATAAAAAGTTTACGAAGGCGCGCGTCCCACAAGGCGAAGGCGAACATGCCGTTGAGATGATTAACCATCTCCGTGCCATATTCTTCGTAGAGATGAGGCAGGACTTCCGTATCGGACTCGGAGCGAAAATGATGGCCGCGCTTTTCTAACTCGGCGCGCACTTCGCGGTAGTTATAAATCTCGCCGTTGAGGATGACGCTGATTCGCCCGTCCTCGCTGGTCGCGGGCTGTTCGCCTGTCTGTAAATCAATAATCGCCAGCCGCCGCATCCCCAATGCAACGCCCGTCGTCGTCATCAAGCCTTCCGAATCCGGCCCGCGATGCGTCATCCGCTCGCACATCGAGCGCAACAACTCCCGCGCGCCGTCAGGCGGCGGCTGACGTGCATCCAGATTTGCCCATCCGGTGATTCCACACATAAGAGCAGTAGTCAGTGGTCAGTGGTCGGTGGTCAGTAAGAATCAGTTTTTTAACTGACCACTGGCCGCCGACCACTGACCACTGTTTTCAAACCCGATCATTTCCCGCACGGCGTAGATTCGTTTCGATTGCGACTCGTGATAGGTGCGGACGAGCATTTCGGCCAGCAGGCCCATCAGGAGAAACTGTATGCCGACGGCGAACAGCACGATGGCGATAATTGGCAACGGCGTCTGAATCAAATCCGCCTTGTGCATGAGCTTGAGAATTAAGGCCCACACTCCGGCGACGAAGGCGACGAAGAAACTGAGAAAGCCGAACGTGCCGAAGATGTAGATCGGCTTCGTCTGGTAAGACGCCATGAACTTGATCGTCATCAAATCGAAGATGACTTTAATCGTGCGCGACAATCCGTATTTCGATTTCCCCATCGTGCGCGCGTGATGCTCGACCGGGATTTCCGTGACCCGCGCACCAGCCCACGAAGCGTAAATCGGAATGAAGCGGTGCATCTCTCCATAAAGCCGCACGTCTTCGAGCGATTCGCGGCGATAGGCTTTGAGCGAGCAGCCGTAATCATGCAGGGGCACGCCGCCGATCCAGGAGATCAAACGGTTGGCGAGCATGGAAGGAATCTTGCGCGTGACGAGTTTGTCCTGCCGGTTTTTGCGCCAGCCGGAAACCACGTCGTAGCCTTCGTCCAATTTGTCCAGCAGTCGCACGATGTCCGCCGGGTCGTTCTGCAAGTCGGCATCCATCGGAATCAACACGCGCCCGCGCGCCGCGTCAATGCCTGCGGCCATCGCCGCCGTCTGCCCGTAGTTGCGCCGAAGAGCCACGACTCGCACGCGCTTATCTGCAAGCGCCAACTCGCGCAGGATTGCGAGGCTGCCATCACGCGAGCCATCGTCAACGTAAATAATCTCCGCCGTGCGCCCGAGTTTTACGAGAGCTTCATTGAGCTTCTCATGCAGCAAGCGCAAATTCGGCTCTTCGTCAAAGACCGGCAGGAAGACTGAAATCTCAGGCGCATCAGCCGCGCCAGAGTGTACATGCCTTCCTTCTATCATCTCTTCTTCGTCGTAGGTCTTCATTTAATCAATTTATTCGATAAAGCATAAAACTGTTGAGTTGAAAATTTTAGAATCTCGGTTAATAAGCCGTCTCGAAATACTATTACAGTCCGAGCTTATTGCAAAACCGTGACTATCCCTTCTTTAGCTGTCTTTCTTTTATACCTCCTGAAAAATTCGATGAGCCGCACTAGCCCGACTGCTGACAGAATGGCCGCCAGAGGAACCATCGGCATGGCGTACCGCGTCTCGATCCAGAGCGGTAGATGCACCAATGTGAGAAAAACCGGAAACAGGGTGACGTGTGCGAGCGGGACGAATCGCTTGCGCTCGACGAACATTCCGAAAGCGGCCAATCCGAAGAATAGCAAGTTGCCCAGCATGAAAGCAGCTTTCGTCAGTATCACCAGCCAACGGCGCTCGCGCCAGGCTTGACTGATAGAGACATTGCTTGAGCCGAGCAAGTAATCCCCGCTGTCCATGAAGAGTCTGGGGTACTGCTTGGCGCGCACGACGAGCCAGTGCAGCGGGTCGGCTTTGATTCGTTGAATGGCTCTTTGCCACAACACACGATCGGCTTCACCCTCGACCGTTCCATCCTTCATTTCTACTTTGGTCATCGGGTCGTTCAACACCATAGTCCAAACGTCGTCGCCGACGAGTTTCGTTTCGATCGTGCCAAAGAGCAGATTAGTTCCATACCCGGAAGAGGCCACAGGAATGAAGCGCCGGAAGACAATGGCGTTGCGTATCACCCAGACGGAAGAGACGGCCACCGCAACCAGAAAGATCATGACATGAGCGCGCCAGTGCCGACGCCACGCGGGCAGCAGAGGGAGCAAGAGCATAATCACCAGAAACGACGTTGGCGTCAGACGCGCCAGCATCGCCAGACCGAAGAAGAAACCTGTCCAGGCGAAACGCTTGCGCCCCCAGAGAAAAAATCCGAAGGTCAACAGAAACGTAAACAGAGTTTCCGTCATCAAGCCTGCTGCGAAATGACCGCTCATCGGCCCCAGCGCCATCCCGACGCCAGCGATGAGCGCAACGGTTCGGTTGAAGCGGTCGCGCGCGATTAGATAAACGAGGACGACGATGCCAGCGCCGAGTATCGCCTGAAGAATCATGACGGCGGTTGCCGGGACAGAGTCTCCCCACCAGAGGGTTGCAATCAGTGCTGGGTAAAGAGGCGGGCGGTGAGCCGTCGGGACGACCGCCGCCGCACCGTCAGGGCTGAGACTGAAAACGTGATTGAAGGCGAGATTCCTGGCAAGCGTGACGTATTCGGCCACGTCGCCTCCGCTCCACGCGCCCCAGAAGACCCATGCTAAGCGGGTCATAAGCCCCAGCATCGCCAGACCCAGAAGGTCGCGCCTCGCGCCCACCGAATCCTTGCGCTCTTCAGCTTGAGACTTGTTGCTTGTTGCCTTAGTCGCCATGAGGTAATGTCATTGAGGATGACATAAAGGGCGCAATCCGGCTTTGCCGTTAGCTTGAGTTCTGTTTAGTAAATAACGGTCAGCGGCAAACTGTTCATCTCGCCCGCGCGACGCACAGCGCCGAAACGCCGAACGGGAAATTCATGCGGCGCAGGAAAAAGCTCTCCGCGCCGAGTACGCGCCCCAGCACGCCGTTGAGCGCCGAGACGTTGATGTTATTCTCCGAGGCGGGCTTGAGGCCGGTTACTTTCATCAGCGCGCGTCCCGCTAAAATGGGCGCGAAGAAACTGATGTTGGCGTAAGTTGTGCGCTCGACTTCAAAGCCTGCGGCTTCGACAGCCTGACGCAAACCGGGAATCGTATAACGACGCCTGTGATGGCTGATGTCATCCTGCACGCCCCACAAAAACATGAATGCCGGAACGAACAAAAGCGCACGTCCACCCGGTTTCAGCACGCGCCGCATCTCGCTCAAGCCCGCCACATCGTCGTCCAGATGCTCCACCACATCCAGACCCGTCACCAGATCAAACGAATTGTCTTCGTAAGGCAATCTCTCCGCTTCGCCCAGCTTAACGTTTTCAAGGCCGCGTGCGCGACAGAAGGCGAGCGCCTCCTCGGAGACATCCACGCCTTCCGCGTCGCCGTACTCGCCCAAAAGCTCAAGGTTCGCTCCCGTGCCGCAGCCGACATCAAGGATGCGCGGGCGTGTCTTTCCCATCTCCCGGCAAATCTTTTCCACGAAGCTACTGATGATGCGCCGACGCCCGACAAACCACCAGTGTGTGCCCTCGACCTCGTACATGATCGAGTAGGTGTGTTGCTGCATCTCCTGCGGTAGAGAAAGAGATTTTTCCATTTCCTCGATTAACTTACCTGACAAGTTCAAACCTTTGGGATGTCAGAAGCAGATTCAAACAGGGATGGACAGGATAGACATGATAAAAACAGATATGAAATCATCGCCGCCCTTTTGCTTTTCTATCCTATCTATCCTGTCCATCCCTGCTAATTCCTTTCCTTATCTCATCCGCCCAAATCCGCACCAGCTATTCTTGTTGTGCCAGCCGATCTCCACCTCGCTTGCGCCAATCTCTTTCCACCAGTTTTCAAACTCTTCGCGCGAGATGTAAAAGGCCGTCGGCGCGACCAGATGATCGAAGACGATGGTGTGCTGCTCGCGCCAGCCGAAACTTGAGATTGCGCTCAGGTAGTCATTGTAGAACAAATGGCGCGCGAGTGTAGAGCCGCGCTCGCTCCTGTTGAGCGGCCCATAGACCAGTTTCGTGGCGGCATAAACCGCCGCCGCCGGGAGCTTTGAGAGATGAAGCAACGTGCGCTGGTTCATCTTTGATGTCAAACGCTTCCGCAGCGGGTTCACCCAGCGCGTAATCCAGCCGTTGTTCTCCGCTCCGTAGACCCATGCCGAAACGTGTCCGCCAGCTTTGACCTTCGAGGATAAGGCTTGAAACCCTGCGCGCGGGTCGGGCAGATGATGAAGCACGCCGACGGAAAAGGCGTAATCGAATTTGCGTGCGAAGGGAAGATGATAGATGTCCGCCTGAACGATGTGCGCGTTATCCAGATGGCGGGTCGCGGCGAAAGCCGTCTCGACCGCTGCGCTCAAATCAACGCCGATAATCTCGCGTGCGCCCCAGCGCGCCGCAAGCTGCGTGTGGCGACCTTTGCCGCAGCCGCCCTCAAGAACGATTTTGTCTTTGAAGAACTCCGGCTCGACGGGCGCTATCCATCCTAAGAATTGCTCGTCATACTGCTCATCGGCCTGCGTGAAGTGCTGCCACTGCCAACCGAAGTTTGCAGCCGTCGCCGCTTTGTCCGCCTCAACTTTACTCAACTCTGCGAAACGCGGCACTCCGCGCACCACTGGAAAATGGCGCGCGCAGGAAGCGCAATCCAGATCGCCCTCCAGAATCTCGTCGCCTTCGCCACGCGCCACAGAGAGCAGGCGAATCTCGCCGCCACAGGACGGACAAACCAGATATTCTAATAACCTCTGTTTCATATTAAAGTCTGGAGTCTGAAGTCTCAGAGTCTGAAGTCAACGGGTCAAAAACAATTTCTTTCTTTTGACCCCGGACTCCAGACTTCAGACTCCGGACTATCTCTAAAAGAGCGAGTCCCGCGAAGACAAAAAGCAACGCCTGCATCGGCAACCCGTAGCGCAACTCTGTGTGAAGCATCGAGCCGACGATTAAATAGTAAAGGATGACGCTTAAGGCAATCGCGCTGGTTCGCCAATCGCGGCGAAACGCCAGGTATATTCCCAACAGCATCAACGGCAGCAACACGTAGCGCAGGACGCTCTGCAACATTCCCAGAAGATTGACGACGAAAGCTACAATCCCGCCAGCCCACGCGGGAGGCAAACATTTCCGGCTCGTCACGTTGATTCCCGCAGTCCCCATGTACGGCACAGGCTCGCCCGCATACTTCAACATGCCCGCCATCCGCTTCATCATCACGCCCGCAAACCAGAAGGGATGCGCTCTTATGATGTTGAACGACTTACGCATTCGTGCGCGGTCGCGCTGCAATCCATCGGGCCAGTACAACGCGAGCGGCGCATCCGGCGCTAAGCCCAACTCGGCACGCTCCTGCTCAACCACATTCGCATCGCCGAAGACCGCGCCAAACTCCGCCGCACGCGAGGTCTCGCCAATACCTTCCCAGAGATTCGTTCCAAACCCCATCCCACCCGGCACGAAGGCATGAAACGCCCGGCTATTGCGAACGATTACCGGAGCAACCAACAATAAAACGCCGAGCACGAATATCCCGCTCAAGCGCAAAGCGAGCGGCCAGCTTGCTTTCACGAAGAGAAGCAGCGCAACTGCACACCAAAGCCCAAGCAGCAGGGCGTTCGCGCGCAGCCAGCAGGACGCTCCGATTAACATGCCTGCGCCCAGTGACAAACGCCAACTCAAGCGCTTCATCGCCAGCAACAACATCCACGCGCCGCCGACAACCAGCCATGCGGTCGGAGAATCCGCCAGCGGCGTCGCTCCATTAAACGCGAGCAGCGGCGACAAAGCCGCCAGCACTCCCGCCGTCAAGCCTGCGTTCCATCCGTAAGCCGTCACGCCGATGCCGATAATCAAAAGAACGAACAGCGCGTCGAGCGTCATCTGCACTTTCTGCACGACGAGAGCAGACCGGGTATTCGTCACGCGATAGATGAAAGCCAGCCACAGTGAATAACCCGGCGGATAAACAGCAGCGGTCGCAGCGCGCGGACTGCTCAATGCATCTTCGACCCAGAAAGCTCCCGTCTTGCCGTCGAGTATGTCCTGCGCTTGATTATCGAAGATCGCGTAAATCCCGTGAGGAAACCACGCCGGGTCTGCGATGTGCTGGCCGATGAACTGCGCCGTCAGAAAGCGGACGGTGAAGGCCAGCAGAACGACGGCGAGACACGTCAGCGCGCGTCGTCGCCTCTCCGGCGAGATGTGACCGAAGGACCATCTCACGCGCCCGACTCCTGCTCGCGGCGAAACCACTGGACGAAGCGCTTAATTCCATCTTCAATCTTCGTCTGCGGGTCGTAGCCAAGCTCGCGGCGAGCCTTCGTGACATCAGCGAAAGTCTGCGGCACGTCGCCGGGCTGCATGGGCTGGCGATCAATGACCGCGTGACGGTCAAGCTCTTTTTCAAGGAGCGCGATCAGTTCATTCAATTCAACCGTCTGCGATTCGCCGAGATTGAAGACTTCGTAATCGCTCTCGCGGTAATCAATCGCCGCGCGCACGCCCGCGATGATGTCGTCAATGTACGTGTAGTCGCGCCGCGTCGTTCCATCGCCGAAGACAGGAATGGGGCGGCCACTGTCAATCAGCTTCGCAAATTTATGAATCGCCAGATCGGGTCGCTGCCGCGCGCCGTAAACCGTGAAGAAGCGCAAACAGACGCAGCGAATTCCGTAAAGATGCGAGTAAGTATGGCAGACCAGTTCGCCCGCCGCTTTCGTCGCCGCATACGGCGAGATCGGTTGACGAATCGGGTCATCTTCGCTGAAAGGCACTTTGGCGTTGATGCCGTACACGGAGGACGACGAGCCAAAGACGAATTGCTTCACCCCGTATGTTCGTGCAAGTTCCAACAGGTTAAGCGTGCCGTTGATGTTCGTCTCGGTATAAAGCAACGGCTCCGAAAGCGACGGACGGACGCCCGCACGCGCCGCCAGATGCACGATGCAATCGAACTTTTCTTCTTCTTTGAAAATCTCTTCGAGGCGTGCGCGGTCGCGGATGTCCGCTTCGCGCAAACGATACAAAGGTGATTGGCTGTGAGCGCGCATATTCTCGCGCTTAATTTCCGGCGCGTAGAAATCATTGAAATCATCCACCACCGTCACACGCCAATCGCCTTCACTCAAAAGACGATCAACTAAGTGCGAGCCGATGAAACCAGCGCCACCAGTTACCAAAATATTTTTCATACTCAATTATTCAATAACCTGACGCACAGATTTTTAGCTCAATTAGCAGGGATAGACAGGATGGAAAAGAAAAAGAGCAGGCTTACTGATTTCATATTTGCTCTTTATCCTGTCAATCCTGTCCATCCCCGCTCGAATCTGCTTTAAGCATCAGTTGAAAACCGAAAACTGCTTCACTTCGTCGCGTATATCCAGAGATGCCAGCCCCACTTTGAGGCCATGCGCGTTTCCATTTTGCGTGTCAGCAAACTTCCCAGCACCGGCAGCCAGCGTTTGTTCAAAAAGTGTGTAGCCAATTCGACCTTTGCGAAATCCTTGAATAGCTCGCGCGCCTGAAGGCGTGAATAAACGCGTGCCAGGGGATTGCCTGCGCCGTCCGTGTGCTGGCTCAAAAATTCATCAGGCTTAAGATAGCTGCGCGCATCTTCTTTGAGACTCTGCGCGTGCTCGCGCAAGCTCTCGACAGGCTCATTCGTCAAGCGATGCACCAGCTTCAAGCCCGTCTCGCTTTTGAGCAGATGCGCTCCCATTCGACGCAGCACGCGGATGTTCACACGATAGTTATACGAATCCCTGTGATAGAGCATGACGACAGCGCGCCCGCCCGGACGAAGCACGCGACGAACCTCACGAACTGCCCGCACGGTGTCCGGCGTGTGATGCAGCACGCCGTGTGAATAGACCAGATCAAAGCTCTCGTCGGCGAAGTCCAGATTCTCCGCGTCTGCCGTGCGAAATGTACCGGGCAGATCGAACAACTCGAAACGCTTTCGCGCCAATTCAATTGCCGCATCCGTCAAGTCCACGCCCGTATAGATCGCCCCGGCTTTGGCAAACTGTGCCCCGTCCGTCCCCAGCCCGCAGCCTATCTCAAGCACGCGCAAGCCCCGCGCGCTCTCGAAATCCGCAGCTATGGGGATGTGCCACTCCTTCGTGTAGCGATGCTCTTCAACGCGCTCGTAAAAGAGTCGCGTCCCCATCTCGGCGTCACTGAACTTCGTGCCGCACGGATTCTTTTGCCAGAAGGCGCGCACGCGCTCTTTCAAGTTGTTACTGCTGTCGGACATGCGTCGTCTTGATTCGCTCACTGACATCCAGCCTGAGTTGCTTTCAGGCTCTCATGCGCACACAGTTGCGTTCACCAGTGCCCGCGCAAACTCGAAAAAGTAACACGCCTCAAGAGCCTGCGACAAGTGATCGGAGGGGCTGATAGTGGGGTAAATTTGTATGATATTAGACCTCACATGGTAAAACCGGCGAGAAAAGCCTAAAACTTACCCATATAACCGCAAAACGGAGCCTCTAAAGCGTGAAAGATTACTTCTCAAGCGTCAAACTTGCTCTCTCAAGAGCGAAACTTACTCTCTAAACTGTGAAAGATTGCTTCTAAAGCGCGAAATTCACTCTCTAAAGGGCGAATCCTGTGTTCTCAAGGGTATTTGGGACGAAAAATAGGCTGTAAGGCTGCATTCTTGAAGTTAGCAGTTCGCGGGAGAGAGATAACAGGTTGTTCAAACACAGTTTAGAGGAGAGCTAAGAGGAGAGCGAGGCCGCCACGATTTCTACTCGTCGGCGGCCCCGGTCGCACAGACCGCCTCTTCCACAAGACAGGCTGTGCGAGAAGAGCGCGCGTCCCTGTCAGGGCTGGGATTCAAAAGTCATGCAAGCAAAGCGAAACCGGCGAGTACTTGCAACCCGCCGGTCTCCTTCCATCACAATTCGTTTTTTGGAAACGTCTTGCGAGGGGGCTGAGGCTTTCAGCCTCTAGCTCATCCGAATCTCACAACGAATGAGCAACGCCCTGGTTACCGAGAATTCTATTGAGTTCGGGTTAGCTGTCAATCAGAATCTTATGGCGAAAATGAGTATTCATTGGCGAAAATGGGCATTCATTGGCGAATCTGAGGATTTATATTGTGGATACCTCCAAAAGCTCTGGTAGTGTCCTGATTTGACGTTTGAATGTCTGGTGTATTTATGAGGCCCAGACCTCCCTGATGGATTGTGTCAGCAATTCAAAGTCATCCGATTTCTTAACGATGATGAAAGGTGTGCAGGGCTGACGTTCCAGTGAACAATTAAACTCCGCTAACTCTCTGCCGGTCGTGTCCGGCAACTCTTCATCAACCAACAACAGGCAGTAGTCGAGGCGCGCCATAAAGAGACGCGCTGTCTTGCCATCCGGACAACGTACGAGCTGGCACTCCAGCAAGGCACGTTGCAGATACTCTAAGAAGGCGAGATTATTCCCGACATAGAGGCTGCGGCGTGAGGGCATCGGATGAAAAGTGATGGTGCGCTCTGGTATGATGGGCGCGATTAGTTTGAAAATTGACAACGGCTAAATGCGACGACTCAACCCTCAACCTCAAAGTGAGAGATGAGCATCGCCGTTGAGTTTGAAAGGTTCTCACTCACGGCGATTCAGTTGAGCCAGCATATATTGTCCTCTATAGAGGATAAAAGCAAGCTGCAATCTATTACCCTATCGGGAGGATTCTCCTGATGGGCAACCCGCGTCCAAAGCCTGAGCGTTTAGCCGAAAAGCTACTACAAATTCGGACTGAGCTTGGTCTTTCTCAGACTGACATGCTGAGGCGTTTAGGACTTGAAGAGTCTATGAAGTACACGCGAGTATCCGAGTATGAATTGGGAATTCGTGAGCCATCTTTGATGACCCTGCTCCAATATGCTCGTGCGGCTGGCGTCTGTGTGGATGTGCTGATTGATGATGAGTTGGACTTACCCTCTAAATTGCCCGCTAAGCCGAAACATTCTCTACGCTAACCCAGCTAAAGGAAGCGCGACACCACATGCCCCTCATGCCGACACACAGCGAAGAGTTCACCTTGCAATTTTCGCTCGGTGAAAGCATGCACGTCTGCGCTGAAGCGGTGGCGACTCTCGGCTGGCGCGTTATCGAGCAGAGCATGACGCGGCTGAAATGCGCGGAAGTGAAATCGCAGCTAGTCTCTTTCACCTGGCCGGTCCAAGTCGAAATCATTCTCAGGGGCGAGCCTTCCGGCCAGACGCGCGCGACGCTCAACGGCTCAACCTTTGGCCTCGGCTCGATGCAGTCAGGTTATCTGAAAGAGCAAGTCCAGAATCTTCGCCACACGATAGAGCATACGGTGAGCCTGAAAACCGCGAAGCCCGCCGAGAGCGCACCCGCGCCCGAAAGCCAGAGCCAGACGGCGGCGGGCACACTCGCCTCAGAACTTGAAAAGCTGGCGCGGCTGCACGCTTCCGGCGCGCTCTCGGCTCAGGAGTTTCAGCAGGCCAAACAGCGACTGCTCGAACAGAGCGCACCACAAGCGCCGCCTATACCTAATAGCTCCCGTCCGGTCGTCATCAACGGTGTTCGTTTGAGCGAGGATCAACTGCGCCAGCTTGAGCAGCGCTTCAAGCTCCGCATCGCTGACGGCGCTTACTGGTACGATCAGGTTTCAGGCGCGTGGGGAATGCAGGGTGGGCCGACCATCGGCTTTACTCAACCGCATCTGGAACTCGGCGGGACGCTCCAACGCGATGCCTCAAACGGCAACACGGGCGTCATCATCAATGGCCGCGAGCTTCATCAACAGGACGTGATGGCGCTCAGGCAACTGACGCCTTACGTGATTCCGGGGCGTTACTGGGTCGATGCGCGCGGCATAGGGGGCTACGAAGGCGGCCCGCCCATCTTCGATTTACAGGCGTTGGCGCGTGCTGCCGGTGGCGGGCGCGGCGGCGCTTGGAGCTACACTTCGCCACATGGCGGAGGCACTGTGGGCGGCGACGGGCAGGGCTTCAGCTACTTCATTGATAAAGACACAAGCTGGACATCAGGGGATTGACAGGTCTAAGAAGCTGATTGAAAAAGTCTCATCAGGGACGGTTGATAATAAGCCCGGGCATTTAAGGTCAATAAAAGCCCCAAAGGGGCGGAATGTAAGAGCCTGTGGCAACGCCACAGGCTGAGAGATTCAAGTTTATTCATTTAAGCCCTGAAAGGGCGGAATAAGGTTGACCTCTTTATTCCGCCCTTTCAGGGCTTAATCATGGTATCCCTGGCTTGACCCAGGGCTATCACATTTCGCTCCTTCAGAGCTTTCCAGGCAGCTTACCTTTCACCCGACTCACCACGGCAAACTACAGAGATCAATCGCGCCCGCAGGCCACGTCTGGCCTTTGCACGGCAGCACCAACACGTTCAACGGCGAAACCATCTTTCCAGAAGGTTGATCGAACTCGACCGGCTCGTGTACAGGCTGCCAATGCTGCCGCTCGTAAAAAGGCTTCAAGCGATCAAGACAGAAGAGCAACCCGAACTCGACGTTCAACTCCTCGCACATGACCTTCTCCGCATATCTCATCGCCTTCTGCGCGTAACCCTGCCCGTGCATCTCGCCAACGGTGACGACAGCCCCGACGCCTGCGACCCTGATGGGTTTCCCCGCAACATTAACCGTCTGCTCAATCAGCCCGACATGGCTGGCAGCCTCGCCGTCAACGTCGAGAATGATGTGCAGATCTTTTGGTCGCCAGGTGTATTTTTGATCTTCGATGCCGAAGATATTTTCGCCCCAGCCGAAAAGCCGCTGGCGCTCCTTCTCCGTCAGTTCTCTGACGACCCGGATGGTTTCGCTCATTTGCTTTCCTTCAAGATACGCTCAATCAGTTTCGCGTCGTCCGGCAACAGGCCGGATTTAGGCAGTCGCGGCGTCAACGTCGCCCAGTTCTTGTCCATCATAAAAACTTTACGAAAGAGCGGCAGCGATTCTTCGACGCGGTTCATGTTGACGAGCGCGACCGCGTGCCAGTAGATCATCTCCGCATTATCCGGCACGAGTTTTTCCGCCGCACCGTACTCACGCAGAGCGCCTTCGTTATCTTTCTTCTCAACAGCCAGATCGCCCGCGTTCATGTGATTATAAGCGCGCTGCAAAGTTACCAGCCGTCGCAACTCTTGCAAAGGCTCAGGACTATCATCAACCCTCAAATCGAAAACTCTATCAAGCCACTGTTTGCCCGTCGGCTTTCCCGAAACCACAATCAACGCCGCAGATTGACGGCCTCGAATGTCGCCGCCCGCGGCTTGCGCCGCATCGAGTGCCGCCAGCATACGCTCAGCCAGATCGCCCTTCGCCGTCTCAAAGGCGCGCGACATCGCGGGCCACACCTTGTCGTTCAGCATCAGATTAGCCTGCACGGAATAGTTCTTACCCGTGATGTGCCCCGCCGCTTGAACGTCCTTGCTTCCCGTCCAGGCATCCACACGGCCCTGCGCATCAATCATCGCCACCTGCCGCACGTCGCGCCCTTCGTCTCCGGCCAGCAGCGCCTTCAAAGCATCGGGCGCGCTCCGGCCCATACGCATCAGGTCAAGCCCCAGCTTGCCGTAGCTCGGATCGACAAACGATTGTGTCGCCACCGCGCCGACGCCCGCCTCAGCCCACGGCACAATCGGCCCAACCGAGAACCAGTGCGACTGCACCGCCACGCCAAGCTCGCCCGTCTCCGGGTCGCGCGCCACAATCGAAAAGGTGTGAACGGGGCGCAACGGTCGCGAGGGCACCGAAGTTTGCGACGGATTATTCTGCGCACTCGATTTTGGAATCGGCATTATCGCTACACACGACACCGCAACCACCAGTGCAAAGATTTCAAGCGTTCGTTTCATAATTTCACCTGATCACCTGCGCGTTCTTTTGCTCGCAGTATATTTACTTTACGTCTAGCACAGATGACTGCTTAAATGCTCTTATACTTGGTGTCCTAATAGCGCGTTATAGCGCGTTGCGGGTTTGCAGACACCACATAAACATTGTGCGAGAATTTGTAGCAACGCAAAATTAGGACACCACTGATTATTGAACTCTTTGGGGCTTATCTTGACTCTGCTGCTCTAAGGTCGCGCAGCAATTTGTCAAACTCCGACTTAAATGAAATTGAGTTATTCCAATCCGAAAAGTCGGGAATGAAAAATTCCCGTATCTCAGCGGCCAAATCCTTGCCGCTATCGGCATCGAAGCACTCCCATGCCTGGATCATATCAAAGTTAACTAACCGAATTGGAAATAATTTGCGCCGCCCCTCTTTAATCTCAACTTTTCGGGCCTTTCGTATTTCGGTAATAACCCATTCGCTTTGCATGCTATTTTCAGAAAGAACGATCAACAGCCTGTCATGAGTTAGAATTGCATGGTCAATTTGTTCATAAAGTTTTTCCCCACCCTTCATATTTTCGGGCGCGAAATAGACGCGGAGATACCTATCCCGCATTTGTTTATATAAATGCTTTGCGAATTCCTCATCCTTATGACTGTAGCTGATAAAACACGAATGGAACTGGATTACTTGTTCTGCTTCCATAAGTGATGGAAGAAAAGTGATAAAACTATCTGTTAAACCGCAGCCAAGTAGGAAGACTTTAGGAATCTCTCCCCCAGAGTTATACAACGTATCCACACTGATGCTTGAAGGCTCCCTATGATATACCGTTTCAAGTCCTGTAACTTTTGAAAGATCGTTATCAACAAATATGGTCCCTCCGACATAAGCATTGCTGAGATTGGCCCCGCTGAGATTGGCCTTAGTAAAGTCTGACTCAAGAAGCTCAGAATTTCTGAGATCAGCTTCGCTTAAATCTGCCCCGCGGAAAGTTGATCCATTTAGATATGAACCTTGGAGGTTGGCTTTTCTAAGAATTGCGCCACTGAGATTTGCCCCACTTAAACTTACTTCATTAAGGTAGGCACCCTCTAGATCAGCATTATTTAGGCTTACGTTGTTGAGGATGGCATTATTTAAGTAAGCTTCAGACAGCCATGCATTTCTAAGATTCGCACCGCTGAGAGAGGCATCCCTAAGACTTACTTCTCTCAAATCACTGTAGCTTAAATTAGCGTCACAGAGGATTGCCCCGGCCAAGAGCGCGTTTCTGAGGACTGCGGCACTGAGATCAGCGCTACTGAGCGTTGCATTTATGAGGCTAGCATTTTCAAGGGTAGCACTATTAAGTTGAGTACGAATAAGGTAAGAGCCACTCAGCTCAGCGTTAGCGAGATTGGCATTATTAAGATTCTCCCCACTAAGATCAACGTTTTTGAGATCAGGTAGAACTTCAGGATTCGCATCTCTCCATTCATTCCAAAACTTCGTTCCTTGCAGCAATATTTCTAAATGCTCTTTTTGCTCTTTACTTGCCATAGAAATGTGATCAGATAGGCAGTGCCTAATTACTTATCATATCACCTTCAAGTCAATAAACGTTCTTTGCCATAGTTCGAGCGTCAAAAGCTGAAAGACCTGCAAGTTGTAATCTTCGCGTCCCGATAGATTGGCCGCGATGATGCGCTGTATTTCCTGCGGATTGAAAAGCCCGCGCCTGCGAACAGTCTCTTCCGATAACAGATCATCGACCATCGGGCGCAGCGCCCCGCGCAGCCACGAGCGGATCGGCGCGCCGAACCCGGCCTTCTTGCGCCAGACCACCTCTTTCGGCAAGAGCTTCTCCGCCACGCGCTTTAAGATGTACTTGCGCTTCAACCCGTGCAACTTCAAATTGGGCGGCATCCGCGCGGCTAATTCCACCAACTCATAATTGAGAAACGGCACGCGCACTTCTAAGTTAGCTGCCATCGAGGTCTTGTCGGTCGTCGTCAGGTTAAGGCACGGCAGGAAAGTTTTGAGATCAACGTAGAGCAGGCGATTGAGCGGGTCAGCCCCTTTCACGCGCTCGAAGTAGCGGCGGTGATGATGATAAGCGTCCATGCCGCGCACCGATTCATTCATCTCGTTTGTGTAAAGCCGCGCTTTCGCCGCGTCTGTGAAGTAGGTCCCATAGCCCAGGTAGCGATTCTCGAAATCGAGCGCGGCGCTTCTGGCAAACTTCTTCGCGTTCCTCAAAGGCGCGGTCAGCTTTCCCGGTAACCCGCCGGGAAGCACGCTCGCTATCGTTTTCATCAACGGCCTTCGCAGGAGAGCGGGCACGGGGTCGAGCGCGCTCGCAATCTTCATAGCCATCTGGCGCGGATAGCCCGCGAACACTTCGTCACCGCCCATTCCTGAGAGCATCACCGTCAACGTCTCGCGCGCCGCGCGCGAAACCAGATAACTCGGAATCGCCATGTCAATCGCAGGCTCGTCCATGTGATAGACGAGTTTGGGCAAAAGGTCTGCCACATCCGGCTTGAGCATGATCTCGTGATAATCCGTGTCGAGCAGTTCGTTGACGCGCCGCGCCCACACCACGTCGTCCGGGATGATGTCATAGCGCAAATCCTCTGCATCCATGCCGATGGTGTAGGTCGAAACTCTTCGCCCGTTGCTGTGATTCTTCATCAATGCGACGATTGAGGATGAATCAATCCCGCCGGACAGGAAAGAGCCGAGGGGAACGTCTGCGACCATCTCCATCCCGACCACGCGATTCAGAGTCTCAAGCACGCGCTCCTGCCACCAACTCTCGCTTCGTCCCTCTTCAATCTCGTCAAATGAAACGTCCCACCATTCGCTCACTTTCAGGTCCTCACCGTTCACGGTGAGGACGTGCGCCGGAGGAAGTTTCCGTATCTGGCGAAAGAGCGTGTGTGGGTCGGGCGTCCAGAGGAAGGTCAAAAATTGATTGAGCGATTCCGGGTCAATGCTCCGCTCGACCAATCCCGTTGCGAGGATAGCTTTGACTTCGGACGCGAAGATGAAAGACCCGCTCGCACCATTTCCCCCCGGCAGGTGCGCGTAATAAAGCGGCTTGATGCCGAGGCGGTCCCGCGCCAGAGTCAACTCTCTTTCCCTGTCGTCCCAGATGGCAAAAGCGAACATGCCGTTGAGTCGCGGCAGGCAGTCCACGCCCCATTCCTTGAATGCCGCTAACAGGACTTCCGTATCCGTGTTTGTCCGAAAAAGGTGGCTGCGTGCTTCCAACTCTCTTTTAAGTTCAAGGTAATTATAAATCTCCCCGTTGAAGGTCAGAATAAAGCGTCCATCTTCCGAGAGCATCGGCTGGTGTCCCGCGCTGCTCGTGTCAATGATTGACAGGCGACGATGGCCCAGACACGCACGCCGTCCCGCGTCATCTATCACGGGGGATGTCCACACGCCCTCATCATCACGCCCGCGATGCTCAATGCTATCGAGCATCGGTCGGATACGCGCTTCAGGTGCGTTAGTGATGATTCCGGCAATTCCACACATGATGAAACAGTGATAGGTGATAGGTGATAGGAAAGAATTTGTTTTCTCTTATCACCTATCACCCATCACCTATCACCTCTTTCCTTTCGAGCGCTTCTTCAATCAAACCGCTCACCCATTCGGCGCGGGCGTCCCATGTGCCGTTTACTACTGATGCCTGACGCGCACGTGCCAGATCGTCTCCCTTTTCGTCCAGCGCGTCTTCGACCAGTTGTAGAAAATCATCGCGGCTTCTGGCGATGCGCAGGACATCCGCCATCGGCTCGTATTCGGGGAGCGGAGCGATGACGACGGGCTTGCCCGTTGCGAGATACTCGCGCACCTTGATGGCCGAGCCGTAAGAAGTAAACGCCTGTTCGGTCTCCCACGGCAGCACGCACACGTCGAAGCCTGCGGCGTAGCGCGGCAACTCATCGTAAGCGACCGCCGGGAGAAAATGCACGTTCGGCAAGTCTTCAATCTCAAGTCCGCGCGAGCGATTGCCGATAAAGACCCAGTGCCACGAGGGGCGCTCACGTGAAGCGCGCTTAATCAATTCCTGATCCACCAGCCAGGGTTCTATCGCGCCAAAATAGCCGATGCGCGGGCGAGGAATCTTTGCGACTTCCGTTGCAACCTCCAACTCACCGCTTCCGACCTTCGCCCAATGCTCGAAATCGACTGCCTGTTCCAGCAGGTAGGAGCGCTCCTGCCCGCGCGTTGCTTCCTGTAGAAGTTTTCGTCCCGAGTAAAAAATAATATCGGCGGCATCTAACGCGCGTTCGTGCAGGCGGCGAATCGTCTGAGGGTCTGTCGCATGATCCATCGTGTTCGCGTCATACTTGTCCGACACCTGATAGACGACCAGCGATTCATTCAGCCTTCCGATCATCTCAACTGCGGTCGGAATCGCAATCCACAGGATAGGCTTTGTGAGGCCGCGACTGCGCGCGAGCGCTCCCACCTGCGCGCTCAATAGATGACGATTGGCCGCACGCGAGGCACGGCTGCCGAAGAAAGGCAGCGCGGCGGGCGAGACGACCGTGATGCCTTCAGCCGTTGTGCGCGCCAGCTTCGCATAACTCTTCAGCTTTCGCGCCACGCGCGGCAGAAAATCTTTATTGCCGAGTGCAGTCAGCCCCATCGAAATCGAATTGACGAAGATGACCTTATTCCCAGCGCGCGCAAACCGCCGCATCAGGTGGTTTTTCGAGTGTGGATGGTGATACCACCAATCCTCACCGCCAAAACAGACAATACTTTTTCCTGAAAACATTTAGGCGTTCAGATTCAATCCGACCTGATTCTGCTTCTGTCTATGGCCTCTGAGACTAATAAGGAGTCTACCCTTTGAATATTAACATGCGGAGAAAAGCGACAGATAGGTAGGAGCCTTCTGAAAGAACTTTATGTGGTTAGGCTAGCATGTAGGAATGTTGTATTATCTCGCGTCGCCTCTCCGTGTCCTCAATTATCCCGCCGGGAAAGGAATGATTATGAAGCACCTTACGCGATACTCTCTACTTTTCACTATTTTCATCTGTTGCGCCGGTTTCAGCATGGCTCAAAACGGCAAGCCTCCGCGGGGCGAGGTCGTCACGTCTCGCTCCTCTCCTGAAAACGATCCGAAGTCGTGGAAAGAGTTTTCTTCAACAGAAGGACGCTTCACCATCCTCTTCCCCGGCGTGCCTACCGAGGCGGTTCAGCCACTTGATTCGCCATACGGGAAAGTCGACCAGCATGGTTTCATACTCAAAACGTCTGCCTATTACGTCGTGACGTACACTGATTACCCGAGGAGAAACGGCATCCAGAACGCGAATGCTTACTTCAATGGATTTCGAGACGCCAATCTGATAGCTACAGACGCGCAGTTGCTTAAAGAGAAGGACGACGACCGCTTTGAGACATTTCCCGGACGGTTTATTCAGACGCGGATGCGGAACGGATACGTCAACCGAATCAGGCTTCATTTGATATGGAATCGCGTCTATATTCTTTTAGTTGCGATACCTGAGAAAGATGTTGACGCCGAGACTCTTAAATTTTATGAAGAGGCGGCGGCGAAATTCCTGGATTCTTTCAAGCCCAAAACTGATCAGCCACCTGCTGAGGACGTAGCGAAGTATGATCGCTTTGGCGACCCCCGACCCGCCAGTCCACCGCTCAGGCCGCCGCTTCTCCCGTCCGGGGGCATAAATATAGACCCCGTTTTGGTAAATGGAGCGAATGCCGCGCCGGATGCGAAAGTCAACGGCGGCGTCCTTAACGGGAAAGCTCTGAGCTTACCTAAACCGACATACTCGCAAGAGGCGAAAGATGCAGGCGCCTCCGGCGAGGTTGAAGTTAAGATAGTGGTTGATGAATCAGGAAACGTGATTTGGGCACGCGCGATAACTGGCCACCCGTTATTACAAAAGGCTGCACAGGACGCTGCTTATCAGGCGAAGTTTCCGCCGACGACTGTCGAGGGAAAACCGGAAAAGGTGGCGGGTATTCTCGTTTATAAATTTGTCCGGTAGGAGCACGGGCGCGTATCATTTGAGCGGTCAGGCAAAATCTTAGGCAAGAGGTTCAAGGAATGTCGGATATTGTTCATCGTCCGCGACGATTGAGGCGGAGCCAACATTTACGTGCGCTGGTGCAGGAGACGCGGCTCGCGCCGGAGGATTTCATTCTCCCGTTGTTTAGTTGTCCGGGTGAAAATGTTCGCCGCGAAATCTCGTCCATGCCCGGCGTGTATAACCTGTCAGTTGACGAGACGGTGCGTGAGGCGACCAACGCTTATGAGTTGGGAGTTCGTGGCGTCATCCTCTTTGGCCTGCCGGAAGCGAAAGACGAGACGGCCTCGGACGCGTATGCCGAAAAAGGCATCGTGCAGCAGTCCATCCGCGCCATCAAACGCGCCGTCCCCGAAATGATCGTCATCGCCGACACCTGTCTTTGCGAATATACTTCTCACGGGCATTGCGGCGTTGTTCGTCAGGGCGAGGTCTTAAACGACGAATCCCTTGAACTGCTCGCGCGCACGGCTCTTAGCCAGGCCAGAGCCGGGGCGGACATCGTCGCGCCATCGGCAATGATGGACGGACAGGTCAGCGCCATCCGCGAGGCTCTGGACGGCGGGGGCTTAGAGAACATTGCGATTATGTCTTATGCCGTCAAATACGCTTCCGCGTTCTACGGGCCTTTTCGTGAAGCGGCGGCGAGCGCGCCCGCTTTCGGCGACCGCCGCGCCTACCAGATGGATGCGGCAAACGCGCGTGAAGCCTTGCGTGAAGCCGAACTGGATTACTCGGAAGGCGCAGACATCCTGATGGTCAAGCCCGCGACCGCATATCTGGACATCTTGAAGCAGGTTCACGACCGCTTTGATCTACCGCTCGCGGCCTATCATGTGTCGGGGGAGTACGCGATGATTAAAGCGGCGGCTGAGCGCGGCTGGATAGATGAACGCCGCGTCATGCTCGAAACCTTAACCAGCATCAAGCGCGCCGGAGCGAACATCATCATCACTTACTATGCTCAGGAAGCCGTGCGAGCTTTAAGACAGTGATAGGTGATGGGTGATAGGTGAGAGGAAAGAACTTGGGTTCCTCTTATCACCCATCACCTATTACCTATCACCTATTACCCATCACCGCTTTCACTTCACTTCAATCTCAATTGGCTTCTGATTAGGTCGGTTGTGACTCTCTGCGTAATTAGAGATGTTCAGGCCGAACGGTTTGTCTGCGTCAACCGGGACGGCGAAGCGGATTGAGAGCGGCAGCCCGCGTCCGGCCAGCATTCGCACGCGCAGGGAATCAACCACCCATTCCTGAATTATCGCTTGCTTTGCGTCTTCAACCGGGACGAGACGCGAGCCGCAGTCTATGCCGTTAATCAGGAGTGTGATGCGCGAGGCCGTCACAGGCGGATGCGCGTCTGCTGGCAACACGGGCTGGAGATGCGCGCGCACCGTAACGTTTCTCACCCAGCGCCCTTTTTCACGCGCGGGCACGAGATATTCGGCATACCCTACGCCGCTGCCCCAGATGTAACCTTGTCCACCGCCCATCTTTTCAAAACGCGCGCTCACGGCCATCTCCGGCGTGAAACGATAAAGGATCGGCTCATTCTCTTTCCCCGGCATGCTTATCTCAGGGCGCATCGCCGGATCATCAGAAGCGCGTGTGAAGGCAAACTGGCGCGGCACGAGATGGTGTGAAGCGTCGAGCAGATTCTTCGGCGCGTTTTCGTTCTGAAGCGAGGCGAAGAGGGTGGATGCGCGGCGCAGTTCTGCGCGAACCTCATCGTCGCGCGAAGTCTGGTAAGAGATACTGTAGCCGCGTCGCGGGTCTGGAGTCATTATCCAGTAGATTGCGCCGCCGACCCCGGCGCGCGCCGAGCTTTCAAAGTAGGCTCGAAACCATTCCACCTGCGAAAAACCTTTGTAGCCTTCGGTCCCCATGCCGAACTCGCCCATCACGAGCGGCTTGTTGATGGAAAGAGCGGCGGCGGCGCGGTTGTCTATGAATTCGCGCAAAGCTTCGGGCGAATCAACGAAGCTGTCCGTATCGTCGCGTGGATAGATGTGCGCGTCGCAGTAGTCAATGGTCGGAAGGCGATGCTCTTCGAGCCATTCGCGCCGCTCCCATGAAGTTCGATAGCCCCAAGTGCCGGGCGCGATGAGATGATCCGGGTCGAGCGACTTAACAAAAGCGCTCATCTCCGCCATCCACGCGCGGCGCTCAGCCCAGCGCCCCGTCGGAGCCTGCGCTTCGTTCATCAACTCATAGCCGAAGATGGTCGGATCGTCGCGGTACATGACGCCCGTGATGTGGTTGCGTCGAGCGACGATTCTTCTGACGTGCTCGCGGTAGAGACGGCGCGTCTCGTCGTTGGTGTAGAAAGGCATCGCGCGCTCGATGTTGATGCCGAAGGGCTGGCTGTCGTCGGCAGCATCGGGCAAGCCCGCCCAGCGCAGGTAGCGCACGACCCCGCCCGTATCGCGCCACCAGTTGCCGAGACAAATCAGGACGCGCAAGTTGTGGCGCGCGGCTTCGTCAAGCACGCGATCAAGATTTTCAAAAGCCTCTTCGTTCCAATCATCAGGGCCGCGACGAAACGGGTGCGGCTTCAACCATTCATCGCGCGTGACGCCGCCGGGCTTGCCATCATCTTCGGCGCTCTCGCCAAATGCCCAGACACGAACCACGCCAACTCCGTCAAGCGCCGCCTGCCGGAAAGTCTCGCCCATGCGCTCGCGTTCTTCATCGCCGTAGATGACGGCGGTGTTCGCGCCCGTGAAGCGAAACGGGCGTCCGTCCACGACGAAGCGCGCGCCGTTTGTCGAGACAAAACGGGCGCGCGCGCCTGGCCGTGCGCCAGTCCGCGTGAAAAAGAAATAGGCCGCGCCCGCCAGAAATCCTGCAAGCACGACCAGGAGAAGCAATTTCCTAAACATGAAAAGAGAAGAGACTTAAAGCTCGCCCACGTTCGACTCGCGCGGCGTGTTCAGTCGCGCAAAGCCGATGATGGTACAGACAGCTCCCAGCACGACAAAGAAATTCAGCGATGCGAGAATCGGAAAGATAATATTTCCGTTCTGGGAATTGATACTGAAGACCAGCGCCAGCCAGTGCGCGTGGTAAAGAATCAGGCAGGCGGAGGCGAGCGCAAACCAGCGCGTCGAAAGACCGAAAGCACGCGAGCGCGCAAAGCCGAGCACGGTGGCCACGAGCCAGCCCAGGCCCCCGGCGATGAGTAACAAACCAAAAACCCAGATGAAATACGACGGCAGGTTATAGACGGTGGCTTCCGACTGCGCGAGTATGAGAGGTGGAGCAAGCATCAAAAATTATTCCTCAAAAGTTTATCTCAGGGATTTGAAAGTCTCAAACAAAGAAAAGCGCCGTTTGCGCACGGCAGGCTACTGCGATAACGCAAACGGCGTCAAGTTCACACTATCAATTCCGACGAGCCGCGCGGGTGCAAAGCGACAACAACCCGCGAGCTTGATGCGCAAGGCGGCGCGAGAGAGCGCAAGCCATGTCCCGGTCGCCTTACTGAGTGATGTGGATTTCCTCTTCCTTGTTGACGCGCTTGACAAAGAAGACGAGCGCGCACAGGAAAGCAACTACGGTACACCCGATAGCCAGCCATAAATATTTCGGGTCGCCATGAACCGAAGCCGCAGTTTTGTATTTCCAGAAGAAAAAGTAGACCGCTAATCCTGTCGCGATCAGACCGATTACCCAGGTCAGAATATCTGTAATCTTCATCTTGAACCTCCAGCGTCTGCTTTATTTGCAGGTAGAATGGCTCGAACAGCCTTTTAAACTTGTCGCTTAAAGCTCAGAAGAGAACCGTCGGGCTGACCGCCTCCGATTTATGAGACGGCCAAAAGTTTTATTCGCCTGCAATGTTACTTCTACCACACATGAGAACGCAAGCATTTCAAGAAAGGAAAAAGGTAAAACAAAAAATCCAATGTCCAAAGTCAAGAACACGGTTTTGACATTGGACTTTGGTCTTTGGACTCACTTTTTTCCCTTAAAGAATGATTCTTTTATCTCCCGCGCGGCGTGTGATGCGCTCGCGGTCGAAGTATTCGAGCAACGGGATGGCGTATTTGCGCGTGATGCCTGCGATTGTTTTGAAGGTGGGCACGTCAATCAGGCGCTCCGGCTCGTGCTGGGCGGCATACTCGCGCAGCTTCGTCGTTAAAAGGTCTAAAGCTCCACGATGAAAAAAGAGATCGGGGCTGACGCGTGCGAGGAGACGTGCGTCCAGGAGCAACTGGAAAATCTTGCGCTCATACTCGCGCGCCGCACGCGCACCCCCAGCGTGAGCGGCGGAGAGCGCTTCGTCGAGCGTCGGCGGCTCAAGCGCGGCGTCTTTGTAAATCTGCTCAAGCCGATCTCTCAGCGCGGTATCATCTGAGGAAAGCGAAAGTTTGTGAGACGCGGCGCGCACCAACTCTTTGTCGGAGACGAGCGCGCCCGTTTTTTCCAGATGCGTCATCACGGCGCGGAAAACTTCCGGCGAGGTGTGTGAGAAAATCCTCTCGCGCAGAGTCTCGCGTGGTAGCCCGCGCGCCAGCGGCTCGCGCTGGTGATGCTGACTGACCTCCGCGAACGTCGCCTGTGAGATGCGCTCAAAACTCTCTTTGTTAATGTACATGCCCTCGGCGTCTACGACCGGGCCACCCTTCAACGCCCTCTTCGCAGCATCTTCAAGCGTTTCATCCGTCCAGCCCGTTCGCGCCGCAAGGTCAGCGCGCCGCAACCCCTGCTCGCCCGCTGTTTCGACAAACACTGCAAACTCGTCGCTTCTGTCTGCGGTCACAAGCCGCGCGAGTCGTTCGCGCGCTCCCGCTATTTCCCGCCCGCGATGTTTGAGGCTAAGCGCGTCGAGAATGCGTCCGCCCGCAATGGTCAGCGAAGGCGAATAGGAACGGATGATGAAACGCTCTTTGGGCAAAGCGACGACCGCTGATTCAAGTCGCAGTTGCGCCAACCCGCTCTTGCCCGGCGCAATCTCGCCCGTCTCTTCCAGCACGCGCACACGGGCTAAGACTTCAGCCGCGCCCAGGTGAACGCGGACACGCATGCGCGAGCGCAAAGGTCTGGGCGCATTCTCCAGCACGTCCAGTTGAGCGTCTATGATTTGCGTCGGGCGCAGGCGTCCAACGGGCGCGAGCACCATCCCGCGCTCGACTTGCGCCGCTTCGATGCCTCCCAGATTGACGGCCACACGTTGCCCCGCGCTGGCGCGCGTGACCTGCGCGTTGTGTACCTGAAGCCCGCGCACACGCACGCGCGCCCCCACAGGCAGCAACTCCATTTCGTCGCCCTCTTTAATCTCCCCGGCGATGAGCGTGCCCGTCACGACCGCGCCGAAGCCGCGCATCGTGAACGCACGATCCACAGGCAGGCGCGCAATCGTCTCCGCAGAACGCGCAGGCACTTGCGACGCTACCTGCTTGAGCGCCGCTTTCAACTCTTCAACTCCGACGCCTGTGCGTGCGCTGACTGCCAGCACGGGCGCGCCTTCGAGAAACGATGCTGCGACTAACTCTTCGGCTTCAGCGCGGACGAGCGCGAGCAATTCCTCGTCCACCATGTCTGTCTTGGTGAGACAGACGAGGCCGGAGCGCACGCCCAGCAAGCGGCAGATGTCGAAATGCTCGCGCGTCTGCGGCATCACGCCTTCGTCTGCGGCGATGACAAGCGCGACCACGTCAATGCCATGCGCGCCCGCCAGCATGTTCTTGACGAAACGCTCGTGTCCCGGCACGTCTATAAAACCGAGCCGCACGTCTTCCAACTCAAGCTCTGCGAACCCCAGATCAATCGTAATCCCGCGCCGCTTCTCCTCCGGCAGGCGATCCGCATCCACGCCCGTCAACGCACGCACGAGCGCTGTCTTCCCATGATCTATATGCCCGGCTGTGCCGACGATGATTGAACGCATAAAAGCGGTGATAGGTGATAGGTGATGGGTGATAGGTAAGAAGGCTTTTCTTATCACCTATCACCCATCACCTATCACTTATTTCACTATTTCAAAATCTATCCACTGCGTCGCCGTGCGGGATTTTTCATCGGCGAGCGTGTCGGTGACGATGACCTGCAAGATGTATTCGCCCGGCGGCATGTCTGCGCCGAGTTCTAAACGACCGCTGGCTTCGATCCGTTTTAAGTTCAGTTGACTGTTAGCGTCAAACAGCCGCTCATTTCGGACGAACACCTGTTGGCCGTCGCGGAACAGCGTGAGTTGTGTTTGAAAGTAGGGGCGGCGCGTGCTTTTGTCCACCTGCGGATTGAAAATGAAGAAGCTGTAATCGAGCGCCATCCCGCGACGCAGGCGGCGCGTGGCCGCTCCCGGTTGAACGCCGGTCTCGCCGCCGCCCCCTGTGCCCGCCGCTTCGCCGATCTCCGGCGGCGCTGAGAGCAACCCGCTCGTGCTCGATGAAGTTTTAGTTGTGGAGGCGTCCGCCTTCGACGGGTCTATGCCGCGAGCATAGATGCCCGAAAGTGTGAGGCGATTCTTCTTCAGGTCAGGGACTTCGATGAACTGGCTGGCCGCGCCGAGAGATTTGGTCAAGGGGTCGCGCACGCCGATGCGTAGCTGGTAGCTGCCGGGCTTCCTGACAGGGACATCGAAAGAATAGACCAGCCCGTTGCGGAGCAGTCGCTCGTAGCTTGCGCCGCGCACCTGTATGGTCTCGGTGCGAGTGACCTGATCGACGATCTTCCCCGAATCGTCAAAGGTCATCGCCGCGACTTCCATACGCGCCGTCTGCCACCCTTCCGAGTCCGCCTGAAACTTCAAAGCTCTGGCGTCCACGTGCAGGAGCGAGCGCATGAACGAGCCTTTGTCGGGGTCGTTGCTAAACAAGGATGTCAGGCGCAGATTAATCTCGCCTGTTTGAAAAGGAGAAGTCATCGCGGCGATCAATTCCTCGCTGCGCGTGCGCGGGGCAGCACGCCTCTCTTCTTCCGTTAAGCCGAAAAAACCTTTGCGCGAACGAACCTTCAGCCCCGGACGCTTCACGCGAATGCTGATCTTATGAAAGCGGCTGCGACCGAACGTCCCTTCAGACGGACGATAGCCAATCAGGTAATAGCCCTTGAGGTCATCGAGCGCACGCTGGAGGCCGAGATCAATGTCGTTATTATTAACTAAGGCGGAGCCGCCTGTTTGCTCGGCGAGGAATCGCAGGCTGACCTGCGTGTTGTAAAGCTTCAAAGAGTTGTCGCCGATTAAATCGGCCATCGAGGGAGGCGCTTTGCTCATCTCCGCTGTAACGCTCATGATTGGCAGTCCGCGTGTGTCCACCATATAAATAACTGCGGACGCCTGATTGGCTCGATCCACCAACTTGGTGATACCCTCGCCGGGGTCGGCTGTGAGTTTCTGACGTTGGCTCAACTCCGCGCCCTTTTCCATCATTTCGTCCATCTTTTTCAATGATTCATCAATTCCGGTTCCGGCTCTTCCGCTGCCATCGAGTTTCAGGTCTATGTCGCTGACTGAGGGAAAGATCGCAAAATCATCTGTGAAAAAGATGACAGACTTGCGACCCGGCAGACCTTTCAGCCCCTTGAGTATGAAGCTCAAGGCGTCCAGCGAATAGTGCGCGCCTTTCGCAGTCACCAGTGAAGGCGGTCTGCTCCCCGGCCCGAAGTTGTTAATGCCGACGCGTGAATAGAAAGTCCAGCGAATGCGGTCAATAGCGGCGAGCAACTGCTGTTTGTTGGTCGTTAATTGCTGCAAAGCTCCTGCGCCCGAGCCGGTGCGGGCTATCGCCACGAGGTCGCCTGGTTGGAGTTTCTCGTTGACGAACTTTTTCATAGTGTCGCGGACGCGAACCGTACTCTCGAACGACAATCCCAGATCGTCTGCCACGAGGATGATGGTGCGCCGCACCTGTTCGGGGCGCAAACGAACGGGCGCGACCACCGGGGCATTACCAACGGGCGGCTGCGAGGTCGAACGCGCAGCGGCTTCCGCGCCTGTCTCGATGTAAGAAAAGTTCGTGATCGCCTGTGGTCGTCCGTCTTCCAGAATCTCGAATTCATCTGCGCGCAGGTCTGTCACCTGCTTGCCCGTTTTGTCCGTCACGATGGCGTCAACCTGCACGAGATTGGTGGTGATGCGTACCACTTCATCGTCGGATTGATCTTGTTGATTGGCAGGCAATGGTGTCTGCCCGATAATTGAGGTCAGGAAAGAGAGAATCAGAATGGGAATGAGCGAGGCTTGTTTTTTCATGAGAGGCTCCTCTTGCAGTTAATTAGAGACTGACGCTTCAAGTGTGATACGCATTGAAGGCTATCGAAGGCGTGCGCGCTCACTCTTTGAAAGCGTCGTGGCGTGATGCGTCCTCTCTCAACGGCAAAGCCTGTGCCCGAACCGGAAAAGATAACTCGCTTATCCGATTCCTACTGATTCACGACATAAAATCTCCGGACGAAAGAGCCTGCTCATGCGAGATAGTGCCAGTCCCCATACTATATCGTGCGCGACGGGAGAACAGTGATGGGTGATGGGTGATGGGTGATAGGTGATAAGAGAAAACAGGTTCTTTCCTATCACCCATCACCTATCACTCATTTCACTATTTCAAAATCTATCCACTGCGTTGCCGTGCGATACTTCTCTTTGGCCAGCGGGTCGGTGACGATGACTTGCAGGATATATTCACCGAGGGGCATCTGCGTGCCAATCTGCAAAGCTCCGTTCGCCATGAGCCGCTTCAAGTCGGGTTGACCGCTGGCATCGAGCGGCTGAATTCGTCCCGTGAAGACTTCTTTGCCATCGCGGAAGAGGCGCATCTGGATTTGTAGCTGGGGGCGAGCGCTTCCTTTATCAATGGTCGCGTTATAGATCGCGTAGCCGTATTGCATCAACATCCCGCGCCGGAACCGGCGCACTGCCGGGCCAGCCTGCGGGTCTGAGTCAGCAATCTCTTCGGCAGCCTTGTTCACCTGAGCCTCAGGCGCTACCGCCGGACTCGCCGCGTCTTTGTTTGCGTTCGCGGCGGATTTGACGGCAGGGTCTAAGCCGCTGACGATGATGCCCGAAAGCGTCAGGCGGTTCTTGCCGATGTTGGGAACTTCTATGAACTGGCTGGCCGAGCCGACGCGTTCAGACCCTACGTCGCGCAGGGCAGTCCGCAGTTGGTAAGCGCCGGGTTTTTTGACAGGAACTGTCATGATGAAGACCAGCCCGTTTTCGAGCGCACGCTGATAGGTTCCGCCGCGCATGCGTACCGTATGTGTCCGTGACAGTTCGTCCACAAGCGTTCCGTTATCGCCGAAGGTGACGGCGAGAATGTCGAAGACGGCTTTATGCCAGCCATCCGGCTCATCCGTGAATGTCAGGTCGCGCGCTTCGATATGCATCAAGGATCGCATGAAGCCGCCCGCCTTCGCATCGTTGCCATAGAGAGAGGTCAGGCGTAATTTCACGCCGCCTGAGCCGAAGGGCGAAGCCAGCGCGGTTATTAATTGCCCCGCGCGGCTGAGCGGTTTCGGGGCCGCCTCCTGATCGGTGACGCCGTAGAAGCCCGTGCGCGTTCGATGATTGAGACCGGGACGCTTAATCTTGAGCGTGATTTTATGAAACTTGCGACGACCCGTAGCATCGTCGAAGGTTGATTCATCCGGGCGATAGCCGATCAGGTAATAACCCTTCTGATCCTCCAGCACACGCTTTATCCCTGCGCTCAAATCGTTCGTGTTGCGGATGGGAAATCCGCCCGTCTGACGCGCCAGATAATTCAGGCCGCTCTGCGACTCGAAGAGATCGTTGCGCCGGTTTTGCAGTTGCGTTTCCAACTGGTCGGATGAGAGACCCGATGTGCTGTCGGCTGCCGTCAGCCCGAGAGTTTGCAGGCCGCGCGCGTCCATCGTGTAGATGACGACCGAAGCGCGATTGGCGAGATCGGTCAGGCGGCGCAGGGCGTCCAGCACGCGGGTGCTGCGCGTCGGATCGTCTTGATTGAAAATCTTAATCCCGTCCGACATCAGAAGAATGGATTTGCGCCCCGGAAGCTCGCGCATTCCGCGCACGACGTAATTGACCGCGCCGAGTGTGCCGACGGCGAACAGGTCTTCACGAAACCGATCAACGTCTTCTCCCGCGCTACGCATGTCTGCCGAATCCTGATTGGGAAGCTGCTCGCGCATCTGAGCCATCGGGTCTGCTTGAATCGGCGCAAATGCTCCAACGCCGCCGCGCCCCTGCGGATTCCATCTGACGCGTTCGATGGCCGCGTAAAGCTGCCGCTTGTCGGACGTGAACTGCTGCAAAGCGCCGATGCCGCCCGCCGTGCGAATGATAGCGACGAGATCGCCCGGCTGAAGCTGCTGGTCAACGAATTTCTTGAGCGCCTGCCTGACAAACGCCGTGCTCTCAAACGACAAACCCAGATCGTCAACGACGAGCGCAACGGTGCGGCGCACCTGTTCGGGCTTGAGGCGCACGGGCGGAACGGGCGGCGCGAGTTTGTCAGCGGGCGCGGCGGGCGTCGCGGGCTGCGACGTGTCGCTCATCGTCGAGACGAATGAAAAGTTGGTGATCTTCTGCGAGCGACCATCTTCTAAGATTTCGACCTCTTCGGGCCGCAAATCAGTCACCAGTTTCCCGCTCTTGTCTGTGACGACGGCATCAACCTGCACGAGGTTCGTCGTGATTCGCACCACGTCGTCTTCGTTGGTTTGTTCCTGTTGTTGCGGGGGCGTTTGCGGCGCGGGAGGCGGCTGCGGGTTTTGTCCCAGAGCCGTGTTGAATAGCGAAAAGACTAGAGCAAGAGCAAGCGAGGAGCGTTTCTGCATAATCATTCTCCGCAAAATCAATGCGCGAAGCGTTGAGCGCGCGTTCTCTTCAATACGGAGATGCCAGCTTCCCGGTGAAGGTCGTCAGATTCCCGTGCCAGGACTTGGCTTTCCGCAATCGGATATGCGATGCTTCCGGGGCAATCACATCACGAATTAGATGGAGAGATTATGCCAGAGCAAGCTCAAAAGGGCGATACGGTACAGGTTCATTATACCGGACGGCTGACGACCGGCGAGGTCTTCGATTCTTCCGAAGGCGGCGAGCCGCTGGAGTTTGAACTCGGCGCAGGAGGCGTCATCAAAGGCTTTGACGAAGGCGTGGAAGGCATGAGCGTCGGCGATAAAAAGCAGATCGAGATTGAGGTCGCGGACGCTTACGGCGAACGGAACGAGAGTCTCATTCAGACAATCCCGCGCGAGGGTCTCAACCTCGACACAGAGCCGGAGGCTGGAATGAGCTTAGCAATGCAACTGCCCGACGGCAACCAGATTCCCGTCGCCGTCACAGAGGTCACGGCAGACTCCATCACTTTGGACGCCAATCACCCGCTCGCCGGGCAGAAGCTCACCTTCGATGTCGAGCGCGTTAAGTAATATTTCCACATAAAGAATTTAGTTACGGAAGAAAGATGGGATTGTAGAGATGCTTAAAGTTGAGGATATGCCGCTTGAGGAGATGCAGGCGCTTTTGCGTCGGATAGGTTTCGGGCATCTGGGCTGCGTGCGCGAGGGTCGTCCATACGTTGTGCCGATGCATTACGCTTACGACGGCGAGTGCCTGTACCTGTTCACGACCGAAGGAATGAAGACCAGTTTCATCGAAGCCAACAATGAAGTGTGCATGCAGGTCGAGGAGGTGGAGAACGCCTCACACTGGCAAAGCGTGATGGCCACAGGCCGGGCTGAGCGCATCACCGCGCAGGAAGAGAAAGAGCACGCGATGCAGTTAATCACCGTAGACAACCCGACGCTCACGCCTGCGCTCAACCAGACGCAGCTCGATGCGTGGCAGCGCGCCAATCAGATAGTCCTGTATCGCATCCGCCCCGCGATCATTGATGGACGCAAGACAGTTTGAGGACAAGACCGGGGGCGGCACAAACCTTCGGTTTGCTTGCCCCCGGCTATTGCCTATGACCCTTTCAGGGTCAAAAAACGGAGGCTGATTACCCGCTAGCTCTCTCCGCGCACGGTCTTCAAGTCTTTAATGAAATCTTCTATCGCGTCTTCGGCCCACATCGAACTCTTACGCGATTTCCAGACAATGCGCGGTGGCTTACCATTCAACCTATCGTTGAGGATGACGAACAACTCACCGTAGGGATAGGGGCGGCCAAGCGACCTGCGATATTCCAGCAGATTAAACAGGATGATGAAATCCGTGTCCGGGATATTTTTGACGGCGGTGATATTGCCGTACTTGTTGATGTACTTATTCAGCTTCCGGGCCAGCGAATTGAAAAGCCTCGGATAGCGAAGGCGCGCGTCCGGGTCCGGTCTGTAAGCTTCGCTAATGATGGTTACGCCCTGGCCGCGACTGTCTATCACGGTGCTTCGACGAACCAGCAATAAGATACGCCGACCGTTTCTTAAATCCGCCAGAGAACCCGTCAGAATGCTGCCGCTGTCCCCTCCAACAGAGGGCTGCGGTGATTGACTGAGAGCCGAATGATTCGCCAGCACGACGACGAAGAAGAGCAGCAGAAATCCTTTAGCGTAACGCATCTGGTTAGATTCTTTGACGGCGCAATCCACCGTTCAAAGGCGCGCAACTCATAAAAGGCGCTTTCCGTGTTAAGAAGCCGGGAGCGCCCGCCTGGGTTTACTCCGTATTAGGATTTACCTCATTTTTAATCTCTTCGCTCTCAGGATTTTCAGGGCCGGGTATTAAAGAGCCGGTCGGAGGCGTCCCTTCCAATTTTTCGGATGGACTCTCTTCAGCCGTCGGCTTTTGTTCACCGCCCGTGTTTTCGCTCTGTCCCACATTTTCTTCCATGATTATCTCCTTTTGTTGTTTGCCCGCCCCCTTCAGGATAACTGCTGGTGGCCCTTCTCTAATGGCTTTCGGTACACACACAATATACTCAAGCCCCGGCCTTTACGTCGAGAAGAGTTATTCAAAGCTCGCGCCCTCAGGGCGAAAGATTTGGAACTCCGAAGTGCCGCGCACGTAATTAGATTACGAGTGATTTATTTTGCCACAAACCCGTGTGCGGCGGTGTTTACAGAATTAGAACGGTGAAAAGCTCTTTCGGCAATCCTTGTTAGCAAAAAACTTCCAATCCGGCTCAGAACGACAGGGAACGAGGGTGAGATGATGAAAAGCAGACGGTTAACCATATTTTGCGTGGCGATGATTGCCCTGGCAGGCACACCGCGAGCCTGGCGGGAGGTCGGCAAATTGCTGGCTGTCGCTCAGCATAAGGCGCAGGTTAAGTTCTGGAGCATGGTTTTGCCGGGAGAGCGGGAATCTGCCGGGGCGGAAATGATTGCGGCTGCCGAGCCGTTGGAATCCTCGTCCGTGGAAGTTGCCTCTAATTGCCCACTCCAGCGCGGAGAGTCGGAAAATCAAGCATCGAGCCGTTTTAACACAAATCGCAGGACGACGACTCCGGCTTCCGTCCGATCTCAGGCCAGAGCGCAGCGGGAGGCTGACAGCACGCCCGCGTCTCATGCCGGGTTAATCGCCAGAGCGCTCAAAGCTCCGCGTGGAGACGGCAGCGCGGAGAGTCTGCTCCGCTCCAGAACCGTGTGGGAGCGACAGGCCTCAGCGATTGCCGTAAACGTCCCGGCTCCTCTGGTTATGCCCAACGCAGCGACGCTGCCGCATCAGCCACCGAGCAAGGACAATACTTTCATCTTCGTGATGCCGCCTCCGGCGTCCCCCGCAACGTCTCTTGTCGAAAAAGAGGCCGTTATTCAGTTCAGGCTGATGAAGAAATCCGTCGAAGCCGGAAAGCTGCTTCGACAGAAAGGCCGTTTCCCGGCGAGCAGCGGCGCGGCAGCCTTCCCCTCTTCGTAAAATTGCGGAATGCGGATTTCGGATTGTGGATTTAAGAGCAAGACAACTGCTTTTTAAACCGCAATCCGAAATCCGCATTCCGCAATTGAATTACGGTTGAAATGGTTTTCCGTAAAGCTCCTGATAAATCCAGCCCATGATACGCAGTTCGGCTGTGCAGAGCGTTTCGAGCCAGCAGCAGGTCAGGTAAACTTTGCGCCCGCTCTCGGTCGGAATCTTCTCCGCTTCTTTGATGGTTGACGCTGCCTCCCCGTCCAACTTGTACGCGCTCGAAATCTCTTCGTTGGTCTTCGTCGCGTCGTCCAGCGCGTTGAGCAATTGGCTGATCCATTCGTGAAGGGCGCGCTCGCCCCTGTGCTCGGCAAGAGCCTGCATGATGCCGATGGCGAGACGGTCTTCGGCGTGGTCGAAGTGGTAGACGCTCTCGTTGTCGTGGCTCGCCTGCTGCTGCTTCCAGTGAAAAAGTTCTTCGACTTTCGGATGCCTGATGACAGCCGTCCGCTGGTCGTAGTCCAGAAACCACTGGATGACATCGGCCAGCGACGCGGCGTTAATCTCGCCGCGCCCGTCGTGCTGAAGAGGCGGCGGGGTCAAACCACTCGCCGCATCACTGCTTTTAGAAGTTGACATATAAATTCTTTCGCGAGCTACGAAGTGCGCTGCAACTCAAACGACGCGCGCACTTCTCCAACCTCGTCCCCGCGACGATTCTCTATCGTGAAACTCGCATACGGCCTGACAGCTTCGAGCGCTCCATCCTTCAACACACCAAGCTGTCGCAGGCTTTCGATGACGACCGTCGGGCGGGCGCGGCGGTCTTCGCCGTCTTCGATCTTGAGCGCCAGCCCCAAGCCGCGCGGCCACTCGGCGCACGGCAGCACGCCCGCCGTGTAGACGCCTTCCGCGCCGACCTTCGAGACGATGCCGCCCGGCTCTGATTGCATGACGACCGTATCGAGCCGCTCCGCGCTGCCTCCGATCATCTCCGGGTATTTGGTCATCGCGGCGACGATTCGCTGGCAAGCCTGGCGCGTCGCTTCATCGAAATCGGCGGGCGGTGCGACCAGCCGCGCGTACATTAAAGCCATTGCCCGCACCGTCACGCCAAAGGTCGGAACGCCGCAGCCGTCAATGCCGACGGCCACGTCTTCAATCGGCACTCCCGAAAACTGCTCGATGCGACGAGCGATATTGAGTTGCACCGGATTACCCGGCTCGTCGTAAGTTTCGATGGGAGCGCCCAAGTGAAGCGCGAGCGCGAGCATGCCTGTGTGCTTGCCTGAGCAATTGTTGTGCAGCACAGTGGGCTGTTCATTTCGTTCGCGCAACTCGCGCGCGGCGTCTGCGCTGTACGGCTCATGCACGCCGCATTTCAAAGCGCTCGCGTCCAGCCCAATCTTCTTGAGCATGCGAGCGACCGTCTCGGTGTGCGCCGTTTCTCCGTTATGCGAGCCGCAAGCGATTGCCGTCTCTTTTTCGTCGAAGCCGAAGCGGTCAGCCGCGCCCGATGCGATGAGCGGAATGGCCTGAAACGGCTTGGAAGATGAGCGCAGGTAGGTGACAAGCTGCGGCGCGCCGAGTTGAGCGACTATTTGTCCATCGCCATCAACGGCGACGATGTGTCCGCGATGGCGCGACTCCGTAATCGAACCGCGCCTGACCTCAACGAGTGGCTGTGCGACGGGAACGTCTGCATTTGATTTGTCTTCAGTCATCACAGAGCGCATCTTAAAGTAAAAGCTCGTAAATCGTAAATCGTGAATCGTAAATAGAAACTGCTTTCTCTATTTACGATTCACGATTTACGATTTACGAGCTTTACCCTGTCTTACCTTTTTACTTTTGCCTTTTCTTCTTCCCGCCATAGCTCAGGACTGTGAGCTTGACGTTACGGCGACCGAAGCGGCGAGCTTCATGGATGGTCGGAACCCAGACATCAATCTTGTTTCCCTTGATGGCCGTGCCCGCGTCCGTGACGAGGTATTCGCCGTCATACGAACCTGATCCTGTCATACGGACGCGTGTGCCGTAGGGCAGGATTCTGGGGTCGGCGGCGATTGTGCCGCGACGAACGCCCATCCCGCTTGCGCCGCGACAGCACAGACTATAAGAAAACGCTGTATAGGCTTGCGGCGCTGTGAGCGGCGCTCTTGCGGCTTCCGTAGAGTTTGCGACTGTAACGGTGGTGGCGGCGGTTGCGTCCGTGTTTTTGACGGCTGCTTTGGTTGCGCCGGATGCAGTTTCGGAAAGCTCTGCTGTTTCAGCCTGAGCGGTCTGTTTGGCTTCTGCTTCCTTTTCCTGCTGTGCCGTTTGTGCGGGTGTTTTGGTTTCTTGCTGAGCAGTTCCTTGCGAGGGGGTTGTTTCTGCTAATAAAGGTCGTGCGTAAAATATCAAAAAAGCTGCGAAAAGCATGGCGGCAAGGCTCATGCCTCCGCGAACGAACAATTTCATCTGTCGGTTTCTCCTATGCCGAGGTTGATTGTCAATCTTTCAGCGGCGCGGCGCGCGAGTCCGTTCTTTCCCATGACTCGACCTCCGGCTCTAGGAGTTTTGAGAAAAACGTCAGCCGGAGTTGGGGGCTTGCATCCTTGATGCGGTGCGCTGAAAGAACTCCACAAAATAAAAACAAGCGAACATCAAATGTCCGCTTGTTCTTCATAACGTGAAAAGAGGCTAACATACGGGGTGGCAACTGTCCAGCAGCGAGGCCACGCGAAATGGGCTGAAAACCACACTTGACACCTCCCCCAATGGCTATTTATCTTCCATGCAGCCAATTTCTGTAAGTCACGTCTCTCCCGACGCCGGTCTTCCACCCAAGCAGGAGTTATCAAAGATGTTTCAACCTCGCGCCTCACGCTGGCTCTTAATTCTTCTGAGCTTTTCGCTCCTTTCTCTTTTCGCGCGCGACATTCATGCACAGGCGGAAACCTGGCAACCGGCCACCACAGGATTCGAGACGGAGATCAAGGTCTGGACATCTTCCGGCAACACCTACGCCAAAGTGCGTTTGACGTTTCCCACCGGCGGGTGGCGCGCGGATTGGGGACAGGTGACGAGAACCGGCAACAATTTGACGGCGGACGCAAAGGTCGAGCATTGGAACGGCGCAGCCACACAAGCGCTTACATACGCCGAGAACACTTACAATCTCGGTGCGCTTTCGCCCGGCACGTACAACTTCACTTTCAACTCTTACGGCGTGGCGATTAAGAGCCAGCAGTTTGATCCGAGTCTGGTGATAGAGCATTGGGAGCCAACGACTTTACCGGGCAACCGGGTCGTCGTGCGGATATTGACACCCACCAACGGGCTGAGGGTTGCAAAGGTCGAATTATATTTCCCCGACACGGGCTACAGGGTCGTAGATTGGGGACAGGTAACGAGAAGCGGAAACGAGTTTTCAGTTGACGTTAAAGCCGAGCGATGGACGGGCGAATCAATAGCGCGCACCACCGTCATTGACCACGACTACGAGCTTGGCACGCTCTCGCCCGGCTCATATTCGCTCGTTGTTAAAATGTACGGCGCGACAATCAAGACCATCCCTTTTTCGGTTGATGCCTCGTCCATCTCAGCCCCGAAACTGTTAACTGAAGCGAATTCAGAGCGCGCCATCGCGCTTGATTCCGTCACGTGGCTGCGACTTTTCCCGCTCGAAACCACACACAACTTCAGCGCGGACGGGCGCACGCGCATTGTGCTGTTTCTCGCGGACGTGGAACTCTCGCCGGGCGAGATTCCTTCAGTGGTGACTGTTCAGGCTGAAGATGCCGGGCACGCAGTTTATCCGATGACAATTGAATATATCGGGAAGGTTCCGAATTTCGACTGGCTGACGCAAGTCATCGTCAGGCCGCCGGAGTCGCTCAAAGACGGCGGCGATGTGTGGATAGGCGTCCATGTGCGCGGGCAACCGAGCAACAAGGCGATGGTCAGCCTCAAGCCGTCCGGCGCTAATTCTCAATAGCTCTTCGGTCGAGGAAGTTTTCAATGATGCGTTTGCCCTGCGGGTGTTCTGCGTCGAACAGTTCCGGGTGAAACTGCACGCTGAACACGGGACGCGACGTGTGCTGCATCGCCTGAATCCGGCAGGTTTCATTGGAAGCAGTCAACTCAAAGTCTGCGGGCAACTCTTTCACTTCATCGCAGTGCGAGTGCCAGACCGAAAGTTTGCATGGCAAGCCTTCAAAAATCCCTTCGCCCTCTGTCTCGACATCGAAGAAGCCGCGCTCGCGCAACGCGCCTTCATAACCTTCGCCCGGTGCGAGGCGCTTCATCAATCCAACCGTCGAGCCGTAAGCCAATGCAATCTGCTGATGCCCGCCGCAGATGCCAAGGATTGGCTGCTCCGCCTCGCGTATAACTTCAAAAACGCCTAAGAGCGATGCTGGCGTGTACTCGGTCCAGGGATGACTCTGCCCGCTCAGGATGATGTGCGAAGGCGAAATCTCCCTGATGCGACGAAGCGAAACGTCATTGAAATGCTCGACAACAACGGGCGTATCGGGCCGCAACTCTTCAAGCGCCGCCCTAATCTCGCGCGGGGATACGCCCTGTCCGTCAACTGTGTTATCAACGAGGTAAATCATAAAAGAAGTGGGCAGTGGACAGTGGTCGGTGGTCAGTTTTCGGCTTTCAGTCGCCTGTTATTGTAAAGCAATGGCCGCTAGCTTTCATATCAACGAAAGACTGGCTGCCATTTCTGTCTTTACTGACCACTGACCACTGACCACTGACTACTGACCACTATTCCCAATGCTGTGCAGGTCGCCGTTGAATGCGCCGAGGTAGATGCGTCCCTCAGAGATGGCGGGTGTGGAATTGATGTTCTCGCCGATTTGCAAATCTGAAATCAACTTGCCGTCTTCAGCCCGGAGCATGTAGACCCAGCCCGCTTTGTCGCCGAAGATGACGCGCCCGTCAACCACAGGCGATGTTCCCCAGATGGGGCCGCGTGTCTGGTAACGCCAGACGACCTGTCCTTTGTCAGCCGTCAGGCAATACAAATTACGATCACTCGATCCGATGTAGATGCGCCCGTCCAGAAAGATTGGGCTGCCCCAGATGCCCCCATTCGTCTTGAACGTCCAGACGCGCTCGCCCGTCTCCTGCTTGTAGGCGCTCACGTTGCCATCTTCCGCCGCCGTGTAGACCAGACCATCGGCCACCGCAGGCGTCGAATCCGAATCCGCATTGATGCGCGCCTTCCAGATGATGCGACCGTCCGCCATGTTCAGGCTGTAGAGGTCGCCTCCCTCTGTTCCGATGTAGATACGCCCATCGTGGATGGAGCAACTGCCCTCCATTGAGCCGAGCCTTTGAGTTTTATAAACGAGCGAGCCATCTTCAAGGTTAAGACAGTAGAAGAAACCATCCTCGCAGCCGAAGTAAAGCTTGCCGTCAATGGCTGCGACCGAGCCGTCAATCTCAAAACCGGCTTTGTATTTCCAGATGACCGAGCCGTCTTTCGCGCTCAGGCAATAGAGATAATGGTCGAGGCCGCTGGCGAGAATACGGTCGCCGACAATCGTGGGCGTCGCTTTCATGCTGTCCAGCCCCTGAAACTTCCAGATGAGCGAGCCGTCCTTTGTGCTGAGGCAATAGACGTTGCCGTCAGCCGAGCCGAAATAGACGCGATCACCGCTGACCGAAGCCTGTCCCGGCCAACTCGTCCCGCCCCACGGGTCTTTGTGCAGCCGACCGCTGATAGATTTCGTCTTAAACTTCCAGATGACTTCGAGCGGCGCATCCTTAAATGGGCCTGAGCCGTAAAAGGTGCGCGACGGATTACCCAGCCACGTCGAAACGATAGGGCGCACGCTGACTGTTTTAGCCGGGCGCACGTCGCTCTCAGCAGACTTTGTCTCCGCCTTCCCGCCGCAGCCCGCCGTCAGCAGCAACGCGGCGAAAAGAGACGCCAGCAATAAACTTGAAATATTATCTTTGAGTTTGAAATTCATCATGGGGCAAATCTTCTAAACTATGAACTCTCCAACGATGAGCGATGAACTGGAACACTTTTGTCTTTCACTCCGCGTTCATCGTTCCGCGTTCATCGTTCTCTTTTCCCAGCCATTCTCCACTGTAAACCACGTCGGCGCGTCCCGTCATCACGACCTCGCCGTCTTCTCGCCACAAAACTTCGAGCAGCCCGCCCTCTGTGTGAACGTTGACGTGCCGGTCGGTTTTGTCATTGATAATGCTTGCGACCGCAGCCGCGCATGAGCAAGTCCCCGAAGATTTGGTTTCGCCAACGCCGCGCTCCCAGAGACGCACTTCGATGTTGCCGCGATCCATCACGCGCACGAAGACGACGTTGGTTCTGTCCGGGAATTGCTCATGATTTTCGAGCGTGCGCCCCGTCCGTCGCCAATCCAACTCAGCAAAATCGTCAACGAAGATAATGCAGTTCGGATTGCCCATCGAGAGCGCGGTGACGCGCAGATTTTTGTCTTCAATTGTCAGCGGGTAATCCGTGACGCGCTTCATGGGCGAGTCCGTCAACATGGGGACGGACTCGCTCTCTAATCCCGGCTGGCCCAGTTCGGATTCAAACCAGTAATGCCCATCAGAGATGCGCTCGCGCAAACGATAGAGTTTTACCCCGGAGCGCGTCTTCAATCGAAGCTCATCGCGCGACCAGAGACCGCGATAATAAAGATACGCCACCGTGCAGCGCGTGCCGTTGCCAGATAGTCCGGCCTCGCTCCCGTCCACGTTGAAGATGCGAACATTGAAATCCGCGTCTTCGTCTTCACCAGCAGGGCTAACGACCGTGATGCCGTCCGCGCCCGCGCCGTAATGACGGTCGCAGATGGCGTGCGCAAACTCGTTCAGCGATTTGACACCGCTGAGGCGCTGCGCTTCAAAGACCAGATAGTCGTTGCCGAAGCCGTGAAATTTGATGAACTGCATCGAGTGACGAAAAAGTTCGTGGAGTTTATTTCCTGCCGGACAGGTCAACCATCGGGGGCCTTAATTCCTAGCGGGCAGTTGATTGTGCCACATCGCGTGAAAGTTGACAAAGCCGGAGAGATTCGTTCGGGTCTTTGTTTCATGATCGCCCGGCAAAGGATGCGAGCAGCACCGCTATCGTATCTATGAAGCTGCGGCGTGAGCTTGATTCTTCCGGGTAATTGTTCAGGATGATGGAAAAGACAAGGCGCTCGCCTGCGGCGGTCGTCACGTAGCCTGAGAGCGAGGCGACGCCGCTGATCGTGCCCGTCTTGGCGCGAAGATTATTTGCCGCCGGAGTTCCACGCATACGCGTCCTCAGCGTGCCGTCTACGCCCGCAATCGGCAGCGCTTCACGAAAGGCGTTGGCGTAGCGATGCGTGCTCATGTAGGTGAGCAGTTGCATTGTCCCGCTGGCGGTAATGTAGTTGTGGCGGGAGAGTCCTGAGCCGTCGGCCTGAACGACCTGACCGCGCGGCTCAATGCCTGCGCCGCGCAGGAAAGTTTTGACAGCCTCGATGCCTTCGTCTGCCGTCGTTCGTTCAGGACTCGAAATAGTTCCATTCGGTGCAGCCGCACGGCCCAGCGTGCGCAGCAGTAACTCCGTGTAGAGATTCTGGCTGGGCTTCATCGTCTGCGCCGCGATGACGCTCAGGGGAGGTGATTGCACGCTGGCGATTTCGACGAGCGATTCTACCTTGAGCGGCAGCCGTCCACGCCCGCGCGCATCAATCATCTGCGACTGTCCCGTAATGGTCACGCCTTTCGATGCCAGCGACGAGCGCAGCATGTAAACAAAGACGAGCGCCGGATTGGGAACGGCGATGCTCCCAATTAGCCCCTTGTCGGTCGCGTCAATGCCAAGCGGCACGCTTCCACTGACTTCGATAGTGTTAGTGCCGAGCGGACGAACGACCAGAATGTTGCGACGCGTTCCGCGCGCTCCGGTCGTCGCGCGATTGACAATCGTCACCAGCGGCGTCACCGGCCCGGTCGTCACAATTGCCTGCTCACCTACGTCCAGTCCCGGCTTGACGAACAAATCGAGCGAGTTATCGTTAACTGTTAAAGCAGAGATTTCCGCGCCGTAGTACCACTGAAGATCGTCCCACTCCCAGCCGTAGCCGAAATGACTGCCCGTGAAATAACTTTCATCTCCGATGATGTTGCCTTCGATGCGCTTGACCCCTACGCTGGCGATGCGCGCCGCGAAATCATCAATCGCCTTGTAGTAATCGCCCTGATTGAAGCTCGCCGCAAACGATGGATCGCCGCGTCCGTAGATGATGAGGTCGCCGCGAATCACGCCCGCAGCGTCCGGGGCAGAGGGAACGTAGGCGGAGGTCTTGAAACGAAAGTCCGGCGAGAGACGGTCGAGCGCGGCGGCCACCGTGTAAATCTTCATGTTCGAGGCCGGGTGCAGGAGCTTTTCGGCGTTCTCTTCATAAAGCGTGCGCCCCGTGTTGAGCGAAGCCACCTTGATGGACATTTGCGCCGTCGCGAGTTCGGGATTACGCAGCACCTCCTGAATTCGTGCGCGCAGTTCCTCAAGTGTCTTCGGCGCAGATGCGCTCGATCTGATAATCGAAGCGTCGGGCGTTGCGAGAAGCTGCGGCGTAGGCGTCGGAGTCGGCTTCGGGATCGGCGTCTGCGTTGGCTGTGGCGCGGGGGCGCTGACTCTGCGCTCGCGCTGCGGTCGCGTCTCCTGCGCGCTCGAAGACGTGAGGGAGTTGAAGCCAAGCGCGAGAAGCAGAAGGAGAGCGATGAAAGGTGACGTTCTATTCTTTTTAATCATCATGAAGGTTTGCACGAATTTTCTAGTATCAGGGAGAGCGGAGAGTATGGCCCAAAAGCATCTTTTAACGCCAGAGGAAAAACGTGTTCAGGGCCTAATCAATCTTGGGTGTAACGTTAATAGCTAATCACCACAGAGACACAGAGGACACGGAGGAAGCACGGAGGCTTATCTAACTCTCTCTGTGCCCCCGTCTGTGTTCTCTGTGTCTGCGGTGGTGAATGGTGCGTTGCCGACATTCAGGTACAAATAGATCTGGCGTCGCCTTAATCTTGACATAGACCATTCAAGGGCATATTTTCACAGCCCAAAGTTTCGTCAAGCTGTTTAGCGAAAAGCGGCGCATCCGTCCAACCGAAGAAAACCTCAAGATGTGCGCTGCAACCGACGGAAGCTTTGATGCGCCCCAAAGGAGAGTCCAATGAAAAAAACAACGCTCTTTCTGCTCTTCAGCTTTTTTGTCACAACCGCGCAGGCAGTGCCGCTCTCAATCGTCAATGTCAGCGCGCCGCCCATCAACTGCGTCTTTGACGCTTCCTGCACAATCGTCGTCAACGATACCACCGCCCCGATTAATTTGTCCGGTTCAGGCACGGGCTTTTTCCAGTCGCGCACTTTTCGCGGATTGCCCGGCTCTTCTGCTGCCGGGCTGTACGGCTACGAGTATCGCGTTGACCTCAGAGACGCCGTTGGCCTTACAAACATCGGTTGCGTTACATCCGTCACGCTCAGCTTCGGCCCTGTTGTCAGCACGCTCGATTTCAACGGTGATGGAACGAGGCGCGATCAGGTCTTCGTCGTCACGGGCGGAGGCTTGGGCAGCGTCGGCATAGCTTCGGCGGATCAGACGGGCGACCAGATTACCTTCAACTTCAGTTCTCCGGTCTGCGCGGGCGGTAGCCCCGGAGCGGGGCAAAGCTCATTCTTCTGGGGATTGGTCTCCATGCGTCCTCCCGGCTTTGTCACCGCGAGCGTCACTCAAACAAGCGGCCCCGCGCTCAACATTCAGGCACGCGCCCCACAGCCTTTCAGAAGGATTGGCAGGCGACGAGGATGAGAAGAGCAGGGATGAGGGCAGAGGGATAAGGGATGAAGAAGAAACGATGAAGTCGGAACGCTGAACGCGGAATTAAGAACAGTTCATCGTTTAGAGTTCCGCGTTCATCCTTTGCTTTTCATCCCTCATCCCTCCGCCCTCATCCCTGCGTTCATATCGTCCTCGCATACCAATTCCAAACCAAATCAGTCCAGGTCTGGTAGCCCTGCGCGGTCGGGTGCTTGCCGTCAGGTGCGCGCGGCACTTTGAGGTCGTTTGAGTTGTAGAAGTGTCCCGGCTGGAAGTTTTCTTCAATCACACGCACGAGTCCCAGGTCGGGTTTCCAACTCGGCGGGCCAATCCAATAGCTCGGACGTGCGCCGATCTCATCAACCATCTGTTTAATTAAGGGGGCGCGCACTTCCGGCTGCTGCAAAAAGATTTCGTTTGAACCGAGCGCGATGAAGATTACATCCGGTTGGTGACGCGCGAGCATCTCGCGCAACTTTCCCGAACCCTGCCACCAGACAATCGTCGAGCTGCGCTCCTGCCCGTTGATGAAGCGCCCGCCCACCGACTCGACCTTCTTTTGCAGCCAGGGGCCGACGCCTTCGGCCATCGAATCGCCGACGAGCAGCACGGTCTTATTCTGAAGCGAAAGAGGAAAAGCCCCTTCGCCCTCAGCCCAGACTGTGAATCCAATTTCGCCCCCGACATTCATGCGCGCTGTGCCGCTGACGATTGTGCCCTGCGCGTTCGTTACCTGAAGCGTGCCGCCGTTGAAAGGAATCTCCCACGGCAGCGGCTTGTCCGGTGCGGCAGCAGTAATGTCCACGTCCGCGCAATCCCCGTCGAAACTCAAGCTGAAACGCAGAGCGTGGTCTTCGCCGAGACTCAGGCCGACTCCCTGCGGTGTGCAACGCAGCGCCTTCGTGTTGACTTGCGGCAATTGCCCCAAAGGCAAAGCTCTTACTACCTCAATCGCGGCGCTCGCCTCGCGTCCTTCCCATGCGCTTTTCAAAGTCACGCGTCCCGGCTTCAACGCTACGAGAGTTCCGTCTTCGCCGACGGTGGCAATTTGTTCGTCCGACACGCTCCATTTGGCCGTGATGGGCGCGCGTAGAAAATCACGGACTGACGCGGCGTGCGCGCTATCAATGTCCGATTGCTCGCGGTATTCCTCGTAGGCCAGCAGGTGCGACTTCTGACCGACAGCAATGTGCGTGACATTACGCGCGATGCCGATTCTCAAAACATCCCGCGCAGGCTTTCTGTTACAGGAAGAGAATAAAGAGACTGCGGCAAACGCGAGCGCGCAGAAGGTGATGAGTTGGGGGCGACTCTTCATTTGTAAACCTCTAATGCGGATTCAAGCAGGGATGGACAGAGATTGTCAGGATAAAAACAGAGATGAAATCAGTATTGCTCTTTTTCTTTCTTCATCCTGACAATCTCTGTCCATCCCTGTTAATTTCTTTCCTTAACTTTCTCGTCAGAGCGAGTTGACCAGTTCTTCTGCGCTGACAGTGGCCGTGCCCACTTTGCCAACGACGATTCCGGCGGCGTGATTTGCGAGGATCGCCGCTTCGAGCATGGACGCTCCGCCAGCGAGCGCCGCCGCGAGCGTGGCGATGACAGTATCGCCTGCGCCCGTCACGTCGTAAACCTCGCGCGCGACCGTTTCGACGTAAACCGGCTCGTGATAACTTTCAAGCAGCATCATGCCCCGCTCACCGCGCGTAATCAATACCGACTCGCAATCCAGACGCCCGCGAATCAGGTGCGCCGCTCTCCTCAAGCCCTCGTCGCTGTGATCTTCCATGTTCGAGAGCCGCAGCGCCTCGTGATGATTTGGTGTGACAAGAGTCGCCGGGCGGTACGCATCAAAGTTGCGAATCTTCGGGTCAACCAGGACGGGGATGCCGCGCCCGTAAGCCAGCGGCAGGACTTCCGCGAGGACACGCGGCGTGACCGCGCCCTTATCATAATCGGAAACGACGAAAGCGTCAGCCTCTGGAATCGTTCTGGTCAAAACTTCGATGATGCGTTCTTCCGCTTTCTCGTCAACGGGGTCACGCCGCTCGCGGTCTGCGCGCACGACGAGCTGGCTGTGCGCGATGATGCGCGTCTTGAGCGTGGTTGGTCGGCTCTTGTCAACAATCAGCGTCTCATGCGGCGATGCGCCCGCTTCTTTCAACTCCGCGCGCAATCGCTCGCCCGCCGAATCGTTTCCCGTCACCCCCACCACACTTGAGCGTGTGCCGAGCGCAACGAGGTTCGCCAGGACATTCGCCGCGCCGCCCAGATGCACGGACTCGCGCCGGATGTCGACCACCGGCACAGGCGCTTCCGGGCTGATGCGCGTCACATTGCCCCACACAAACTCGTCCAGCATCACATCGCCATAGACGACGATGAAACGCTCGCTCGCGCTACGCAGTAGTTCGTCAGCACGTTGGTGTGTTATCTGAGTCATAAAACAGTGGTCAGTGGTCAGTGGTCAGTTAAAGACAAAAACCCATCGTCGTTAGTTCTTTGTCTTTAACTGACCACTGACCACTGATTACTCTCTGAATTGCTGCTGTCACGCGCTCGACCGTCACGCGGCGGATGCATTCCGGCGCGTCGAACTCGGCGCAGGTATAGCCGGGGCACGGCTGGCAGGGAAGTTCTTCGCGGACGACTTCCGATGGCGCTACAGCCCACGGACGCCAGTGCGCGACGTTGGATGAGCCGAAGATGACGACCGAAGGTACGCCAACGGCTGCCGCGATGTGCGCCACGCCGCTGTCGTTGCCGACGAAAAGACGCGCGCGCGCGCAGAGCGCCGTCACTTCCGGCAACGAGAAATCTGTGAAAGCGGTGATGCGTGCCTGCGAGTTTTCGATCAGCGCACTGATAACCTGCTCTTCATTCGGCGCGGCGATGGCGACACAGTTGAAGCCGCGCGCCGACAGGTTTTCCACGATGCGCGCAAAGTTACGGGTCGCCCACTGCTTCGTGTCGAAAGCGGCAGCCGGATGAATCAACGCGAGCGGCTTTGCTTCATCCACACGCGCCGCGTGAAGTCTCTCTGCAACGCTCAGTTTTGCTTTCTCAGTGACGGCCAATTGCGTCCGTGGACGATCCGACACGGGAACTCCCGTCCAGCCAAGCAGCGCGAGTTGCTGCTCGACCGAATGCGTCTTCTCAGTTCCCCACAATTCAGCGGCAGGCGGCGCAGTGTGATTGAGCAAGCGGCTGTACTGGTAATCCTGATAGCCGACGCGATGCTTCGCCCCGGATGATCTGGTCAAAAGCGTTGCCGTCGTCCCGCCGTGAAGGTTGTAAGCAACATCGTAACGCTCTGCGCGGAGCCGACGAGCAACGCGTGCGCGCGAGACGGTGCTGCTACGCTCGACCGTGATGACGTTGTCCACCACCTTGCTGCCTTCGAGCACGGGCGCGACCCAGCTTTCGAGCAGCACGTCTATCTGTACACCGGGCAGAAAACGGCGCAGAGCATAGAGCGATGGGGTCGCCAGCACCGTATCTCCGATTGAGCGCAGGCGCACGACCAGCACGCGGCGCACTTCGCGCCAGTCCCAGCGTGCGACTGCCAGCGGTTGCGCCTCGCTCTCCGGCACGCGCAGGTGATCGCCCGCGAGAGCGTGCCAACCGGACACCGTTGGCTCAGGCTTTTCCAGCAGACTCTTCATCTTCCACAGGTGCTTGATCTACCAACATCACCGGAATGTCATCACGAATCGGATAGACGCGCCTGCACTCGGTGCATTTCAGCGCGCTGCCATCCGGCTTCAACTCAACCTTAGCCTTGCACGCAGGGCAAGCAAGTATCTCCAACAAATCTTGACTGATCGCCATCCTTTGAACCTCTTGATTCTGAGCCGCGCTAACCGCTCCGCTCATCCCTTGACGAAGAAGAGAATCGACACAGCCCGTGTCCGAAAGAGAGCAAGATTAACAGAAAACAGTGATGGGTGATAAGTGATGGGTGATAGGAAAGAACGTGTTGTCCCATCACCCATCACTTATCACCTATCACTTATCACCTATCACTTATCACCTATCACCGCTTTTCCATCGTCATTCGCATTCCATGTTTCGGGCGTAAGGTGATGACGGGCAGGGTTTCCACACGGTGGCCGGGGACGAGGCGCATGCGCCAGTTGCGTGCGAGCGAGGCGAGCAGCAGGATTCCTTCCATCCACGCGAACCCTTCGCCGATGCAGCGACGCGTGCCTCCGCCGAATGGAAAGTAGGCAAACTGCGGTCTGGATTCTTTAGCTTCCGGCGTCCAGCGCTCAGGGTCGAAGCGCGCCGGGTCGGGAAAGTATCGCGCATCGCGGTGCGTCACATACGGACTCAACAGCACGAGCGCCTTTGCCGGGATGGTGTAGCCGCCGACTTCGTGCTCCCTGAGCGCGAGACGACCGATTGCCCACGCGGGCGGATAGAGCCGCATGGATTCCGCCACTACCATCTCCGTGTAACGCAAACGTGGCACGTCTTCAACCGTCGGCTGTCTTCCTTTTAATACTGAGTCGAGTTCTTCATGGAGTTTTGCTTCAACGTCCGGGTGTTCAGACAGCAGATACCACGTCCACGTCATCAAGTTGGCCGTCGTCTCGTGCCCGGCGAGAAAAAGTGTCATCACTTCATCGCGCACTTGCTCATCATTCATCTGCCCGCCGTCGCCCTCTTCGTCTCGCGCGCTCAATAGCATCGAGAGCAAATCGCCGCGATCTTCATTGCTTCGCCGTCTCTCTTCGATGATGCGATAGATTGTGTCGTCCAGACGCGCTCTCGCTTTCTGAAAGCGGCGCACGTGCGGCAGCGGCAGCTTTTCCAGCAACTCGGAGAAAGGCAGCAAGAGGAAATCGAACAACTCCATGACGGAGGTCAGCGCCGCGCCAATCTCGTCCGCTTCCGCTTCAACGTCCGTATCGAACAAGGTCTTGCCGACGATGGCGAGCGTCAGGCGCATCATCTCCTGCGAGATGTCCAGCGTCTCCCCGTCATGCCAGCGCGCGGCGGTGCGCGCAGCATAGTCCGTCATGACTGCTCCGTAAGAAGCGATGCGCCCGCGATGAAAGGCTGGCTGAGCGAGACGCCGCTGCCGACGATGAAACTCGCCCTCGCTGGTCAACAGCCCTTCGCCGAGCGAGCAGTTTGCCTTTGGGGCCGGGGGGATGCCTGAGTGTTGCCAACTGTCACTCCTTCGATTGCGGAATGCGGATTTCGGATTGCGAAATGCGGATTGAAAAATAAGGCTTCGCTCTTAAATCCGCAATCCGAAATCCGCATTCCGCAATTGAACGGCTTGCCCTTCACACGCTCGTGTGATAGTGATGAAAGGCGAAGCCGGGTCATACTAGTTAGACGCAAGGGGTTGAAAGTTTGTCTTTAGAATTTACCGTTGAGTATCCATGCAGTTTGCGCGCTCGCTACTCGGAAGAGCATCTGCGCGCGTGGGGGCGTCTGAGCAACATTCACACGCGCCTGACGACGGGCGAAGAGCACGCGCCGACCGAAGATAAGGTGCGCTTTGTCGAAAACGCGCGCGGGGAGCTTGAACGAACACAGTCAGAGACGATTGTCTGCGAGTCATGCCCTGCGTGCCTGCCGCGCGAGACGGCTGGTGAAGGCGAGTTGGTCGGCTGTCTTGGCCGCGTCACGTATCCGGTCGAAGCGCAGTTTGAGAAATTCTTAGCCGACCGCGTGCAGCTTGCGCTCGATACGCTGGACAAGGAAGATCAGCCCAGACTCTTACGCATTCTGGTTGATGCCGAATCGCCTTTCGACGGCGAAGGGACGAAGGAGTTGCGACGCGTCACCACAGGGCAGGGCTTGCGCTTCTTTGAGCTTCGCCTGCCGATCAAGCTCACGCGCGAGGCAGCGCATCTGACGACGGACAATCTCTTCGACCTGCTCGCCGGATTTCGCTCCGCAGATTCCGAGCAAACCTCTTACACGCGCGAACTGCCCCACGCGGCGACCGCCGACTATTACGATTTCCTTGACTATATCCTGCGCAACGATCTCTCCGACTCCGAGCGCGCGCGCCTGCACACACGCAGCAAAAACTACGCGCAATTCCTGCGCCTGCTCGCCGCCCTCGAACGCGCCGAAGCTCTCAGCGCACGAGTGCTGCTGGATTAATGTGTAAAATGTGTTCGTCAAAATTCGACTGGACACAAATAAGTTTGAGCTAAGACTGAGGTGTGAAATGCAAACGATGAAAGGTGTTCAATTCGTTACCGATGTCGAAGGAAACAGAGTTGCAGTTGTTTTAGACCTTCAGGAGTGGGGAGAATTCTGGGAAGACATTTATGACAATATGCTGGCCAGTGAGCGTGCCGAAGAGCCGGGAATGACGCTTGACCAATTTGAAGCGGAATTGCGCGAAGAAGGATTGCTGAGTGAGTAACGTGACTTACACAGTCATTATTATTCGTCCGGCGCAGAAGGAGATCAGGGCACTGGATCAGACGATAAGGGCGCGAATACTACAGGCACTTCGCTCACTAGCCAACGACCCTCGACCTTTAGGCTGCCGCAAACTCGTCGGAGCACAAAACCGCTGGCGTGTGCGTGTTGGCGATTACCGGATAATCTATGAGATCGAAGATGCAAGCAGCAGTTTGAGCATCATCGCCGTGAGGCATCGTAGCAAGGCATATGAATGATGTGAGCATGAGCAAGTGAATCTGCTTTTCACATCTTTTCTTCGTCGAGTTGACGGAGGCTGTCGAGAATCAGGTTTGTGTTGCTGGCGGCATTGATTGTGACTGGGAGTTCTTTGAGAGACTTTTCAAACTCGAACGTCCCCGTCGTTGCTTCGACGACCTTGCGAAAAGCGTCTTCGCCTGTGGTTTCGCCCGTTTCTGCGCCGACGATGCGGCCTTCATTAAAGTGTATTCGACCCAAACGCGTGTCGCTGACAATTGAGAGCGTACCCGTCAGACGCGAGTTTTCAATCACCTGTATGGCATCGAAGATACTGACGACCGCGAGGTCTCCGGCAAACGTGGATTTGGTTTTTTCGAGGACGCGGGCGTTGGCAGCCTGTTCACCTTGTTGAAGGTTCGGGCGACGGGCGCGACGAATGGCGTTGAGGCCGGGAGCAATCGAAATGCGCGGGTCAAGGTTTTTGGCTTCGAGTAAGCGGTCATGCGCCGTCTGCAATTCATCGCGCTCGATGTAGAGACTGGCGAGCGCGAGACATTGCCGGGCGGCTTCTTCAGGGTGTTTGCCCTGTGTGATTTCGCGCAGTCGCTCGCGCAATTGCAGCGAGCGCGGGTGATGCTCAAGCGCGGTGCGGAGCCTCTTGATGGCGCGCTCCGGCGCGTGATACTTGATGAATAGTTCGGCATCAAGCAGCGCCGTTTCGATGTCTCCCTCCTGCTCTTTGCCTGTCTGTGCGTCGCTCATCGCTCTCGTTTTAGCGGTTTTGTTGCCTCGCGTCTCTCTTCCTACAATAGCAGACCAAGTTTAACATAAACGAGTGATTGCTCCTCCACCATGCAGCATTGCAGCCGCCTCAAACACCATATCGTATAACCGGCAATTCTATCTGACCGCAGGGCATGTTTCCTCTTATGCGACGACGCGAACGTTGCCGCCTATCAAGACCTCACGCAAGCTCTTAACAGATTCGGCGCAAGCTGAATTTTAATTATCCTTAGCTGCAAGGCTTCAAAAATCTAACTCGCCCGCGCAGCGTTCGTTACCGGACATAGTTCTATTATTTGTATTGAGAGTGAAACATGGCATGGCGTATGCACAATGAAACGGATGAGAAGCTACAGAGGTTATTTAATTCGCCTACAGTGAAGCTCTCACTACACAGGGTCACGAATTCATCCCCCATTGCGTTTTCAGTTTGTTCGACTCATTTTGGAGGAGCCGAAGCATGTACGATGAATTGACGTTGGAAGCCTCTAACGCCGCGACCATCAAGCTGGTGAATAGTAGCTGGGCAAATTACCTGACGCGCTTTTTGCAGCGCCTCAAATCAATCGGTCGCGTTCACAAGGCAGATGGAACGGAGGCGCTGGTCAAACGACTCAAGCGCGCGCGACCTGAAACTTATTATCACAGCGTCCGCGTGTCCCGCGTCTCGCGCACTATCGGGCGTGCCTTCGGTTTCGATGACGCGCGTTTGAAGCAGCTTTGCTATGCCGCCGTGCTACACGATGTCGGCAAGATACTCGTGCCTGAAGCCGTCCTGAATCGCCCGCGCAAACCGACGCCGACAGAGCTTTTCATTCTGCACAAGCATCCGAGCTTCGGCGCGCTCCTGGCTTCGTACTTCAATCTTCCGGCTGAGCTGCGCGTCCGCACGCAGCATCACCACGAGCGCTGGGACGGGCGCGGTTACCCACATAAACTCGGCGGCGCAGACATCCCTTTGATGGCGCGTATCGTCCAAGTGGCGGACACTTACGACGCGATGGTCTCTGATCGGCCTTATCGCAAGGCGCTCAGCCATGAGACAGCCGCCGCAGAGCTTCGCAAGTGCGAAGGCAAACAGTTTGACCCCAGCGTGATCGAAGCGTTTTTAGATACATGTCCAAATAAGGAGTTCGAGGTGTAGTCATGAATTCGTGGATGAAGCGGCGCATTGAGCGTTCCCGCGCACGCTGTCAGAGGGCGTTGCTGGAAAGTAAGAAAGCAAGCCGCACACAATCAAAATCGGAAACCAGCGAGCAGGTTGCTGCAAGTCTCCGCTCTGATTCTCACCCCACAAAGGATAAGTAAAACTGAAAAGCCGCTCTCTGGTTGAGGGCGGCTTTTCAGTTTTACCTTCCTTCATGCGCTGCCGTATTAGCTTCAGCCTTTATTCTTCATCGCTTAGAAATCGAAGCGAATCCCAATCCGAATCTGTCGCTGGCGAAGCGTGCGCGTCGGGACGAGGAAGGAATCCAGAAAAGCCTGTCGCTGTTCGGGTGTGGCCGCCGGGCTAAGGCCCGTGAAGTTGATGAACTCCGTGCCAAAGCTGAAGACGGTTTTGTTCAAGAGGTTGTCAATCTCGACGACGGGGCGAATACGCAGGCGCTCCGTTGGCCGAAACTCGCGCGTGATGCTCAGATCGAAGAAGAATTGACCCGGCCCCAGCGCGGCATTGCGCGGCAGGTTTCCGGTTTGCCCAATGGTTGGCAAAGCGAAGGCCGAAAGCAACGCGGGGTTGAGTGGCTCGCCCGGCTCACGTGAGCGTAGCAGCGAGAGGTCGCCCGTGAAGATGGGGCGGTCGTTGCCTACATCATCAAGGTTGCGATCGTTGCCGCCGACGGAGATGTTGAAGGGAGCGCCCGACGCGAGACGGAGGATGGGCGAAAGACGCAGGCGTCCGAGCCATGACGGTGTGTCGAACGTCCCGGAAAAGACGAAACGATGCCGACGGTCGAGCAAGCTGCGCGAGCGTTCCGCGCGAAAGTCGCCGACGGTGAGCGCGCTCGAAGTGTTGACGATGCCGTCGTCAATCAGGCGCGAGAGCGTGTAGGCGGCGCGGAACGAAAAACCGAAACCGCTTTTGCTGCGAGTAAAGCGGCGTCGTAGCTCAAGTATCAGCCCGTGATAGAAACTGTTGCCGATTGAAGCAAGCTGTTCGACCTGAGCGCGCGTCGGGTCCGGGCGCAGTGCGTTCAAAGCATCGAGCGCCACGTCGAGCGTCGTGGTCGAACTGATGCTGTTGAGATTGAAGACGGAGATGGGAATGCCCAGCTCAAAGATGCGCCCGATGGCGTTTGGGTTCGCAGGATCTGTCGAAGATGTCGAGAAGCGGACGAGATCTCCGGCAGTCGAAACGTCGTAGAGCGGGCGCGGGCAATTCGGGCACGGCTCAAAGTTCGGGAAGTCGCGCGAGAGCAGATAGTCTGTGATGCTACGGAAGCCTGCGGGCAAGCGTGGAGCGTTGGCGTTGAACTCTCGCCAGAGATGAAGGCCGCGATTGTAGGTGTAGTTGGCCTCGAAGACGAAGTAGCGGCCTATCTCGCGCTCGAAACCGACATTGGCCTGATAGCTTTCGGGGATTCGTAAATCGGGATCGAGTCGGCGCGAAAAGCTCGTGTTGAGCGCGCCGAAGTTGCGGACGAGCGCGGAGTCGGGTGTCAAGACCTGTGGAAAGGTCAGATTGGCGGCGATAAAGGCGCGACGCTGCGCGGTGCTAAGAAGCCTGCCTGTCGCGGGGTCGAGCAGTTCGTTCGTATCGAAGAAAAGCTGCTGCGTGCCGAGCGTGAAATCATCAATCGTTCTCAAGAGCGCGCGGTTGTAAAAGATTCCCGCGCCCGCGCGGATGACGGTCTTGCCGGATTTGAAAGGATCGTAGGCGAGAGCAAAGCGCGGCCCGAAATTGTTGCGGTCGCGCACGATTGATTCGTTCTCGTAGCGCAGCCCGTAGCTCATCGTGAGGTTCGCCTTCAAGCGCCATTCGTCCTGCACGAAAATTCCGAAGTAGGTGTTGTGCTGCTTTGATTCGGTCTGAAAATTCTGGCGGAAGCGACTCGGCGCGTTCGCCAGAAAGTCTGCGGCACTACTGAACGTGAACGTGCCGGAAGCGTCTTCGAGGTCTATGAAGGTCGAGCGAATGTGCTGGAAGTCTCCGCCGAATTTCAAGGAATGCGCTCCCGTAATCCATGACAAAGCATCCTGTGCTTGAAAACGATTCTCGCTGCGGTCGGTCGCGCCCGAAGTCGAAGAGCCTGCGACGAGCGTGCCTCCGCGTTCGTCCGGGTCGCCGGAAGGAAGCGGGTCGTTCAGTGTAATCAGGACGACGGGACGACGGTCTCCGTTCGCCGCAACCGCAATCGCGGGCGACAGGCTCGAAAACTGGAAGCGCATTTGATTGACGACGGTCGGCGAGAAGACGTAGTTGTCGGAATAAGAGATGGCGTCCGTGTTGCGCGTTCTGCCGAGCAGGCTTTCCGCGAGACGATTGCCGCCGCCGAACTGCCGCAGGTTTCTCTGGCGACCAAGCTGGTAGAGCATCGAGCCGTTGTGCAAATCCGAGAACTTATGATCTATGCGCGCCGTGAAGATGTTATTCCTGACGGGTGTGCTCAGCGTTGAAACGAATGGGGAAATTCCTTCGCTCAAGCGACGCGGGTCAATGATGGTCGGCGCAGGAATTGGAAAGAGCGGGTTCTGCTCGTTGGGCACGAGCGTATCTATCGTCGCCGAGTCGAGGATGGTGTCGTATTCGTAAGCCGCGAAGAAGAAGGTGCGCTTGCGCCCGTCGTAAAGCGGCAGGCGAACCGGGCCGCTAAAGGTAAAGCCCGGATTGTGCTCTTCAAACGGCAGGCGCGGCAGCCCGAGAGAGGTGTTTCGCACCGTGTTGGAGTTGAAGATGTCGTTCTCGTAAAAGTAGAACGCTCGCCCGCGATATTTATTTGAGCCGCCGCGCGTGCGGATATTGATGCGCCCGCCGCTGGCGCGACCGTATTCCGCCGAAAACTGGTTCGTGATGATCTGCACTTCTTCGACGGCTTCAATCGAAGGCTGGAAACGCTCGCGTGCGGCGCGGTCGTCGTTGTTGTCCAGACCGTCAATCGTGATGTTGTTTGAATAGGCCGGGCCGCCCGACAGGGCAAACGAGCCTGCCTCTTCCGGCGTGTTGCTCGGGCTGGTGTTCCTGTCTTCGGCAAGGTCGCGCGTCGAGAGCGCTTCTTCCGTGACGCCGCCGAGCGTGAAGATTAAATCAAGCGGCGAGCGCGAAGAGTTGGGCAGGTCTTCGACTTCGGCGGTCGTGACTGTTCCGCCGACGACCGTGCGCGTCGTATCAATCGCAGGCGTTTCGGCTTCGCTGACCACGACCTGCTCGGCTGTCACGTCCGCCGGGCGAAGCGTGAAATCAAGCTGGACATTTTGTCCGGCGATTGTGACGAGGTTCGTTTTCTCTTCCGTCGCAAAGCCTGCGGAAGTGACGCGCAACACGTACTCGCCCGGCTCAAGCTCAATAATCCGGTAGCGCCCTTCGTCGTTGGCCTCGACGCTTCGCTCAACGCCTGTTTTGACCAGCACCGCCGTGACGGTCGCAATGGGGATAATCGCGCCGTTCTGGTCTGTGATGCGCCCGCTGATGGTCACATCGTCGAGGTCTTGAGCTTGAGCTGCGGGTGGCAGGAGCGCCGCCGCCGTGATGAAGGCCAGCAGCAGGAACGAGAGCCGCGCTCTTCTCATAAAAAGTTGCGAGGGCTTGCGATTCATAACAAGTTTATCTCAGAACTTGATCACGTTTAGCGGGAGACCGGGAAGCTGTCACAAATCAGACAGTGCGAAAACCGAGAAGTTGAAAAATTATTTATGACTGAAGACAGCGGGCGAACTTTAGCACCCTGCGCGGAGCAAGCACAAGGAAATGGGAGAAGGGAATTTACCTGCGGGAAGCCGAGCGGCGGCGCAGGCGAATCACGGTGGCATGCGAGGCCGGAATGAGCGCGCCAGCTTCGGGCGGAGGCGGCGCATCCGTGAAATTCGCGAACTCTTCGGTGTGAGTTTGCAGATATTGAAAGAAACGCTCAAACTCGCGGTGCATCGCATCCATCTTCTCGCGCATGTTGAGAATGATTTCCACGCCCGCCAGATTCACACCCAGATCGCGCGTCAAAGAGAGGATGACTTCAAGACGTTCAAGGTCGCTATCCGTATACAGCCGCGTGTTCCCCTCAGACCGCGAAGGTTTTAAGAGTCCCTCGCGCTCGTAGAGACGCAACGTCTGCGGATGAATCTCGTACTGCGTTGCCACCGCGCTGATCGTATATGTGCGAACCTTACGTTTCATAAAACAGTGGTTAGTGATCAGTGGTCGGTGGTCAGTAAGAGCCAGTTTTTAACTGACCACCGACCACTGACCACTATTCCAACCCCATCGTTACGCGCGGGTTCTCGGCGTTGAGTTGCGCGTAGCGTTTCAAGAGTTCTTTGGTCTCTTCCGAGATCACGTTCGGCAGCGTGACCTGCACTTCGACAAACTGGTCGCCGCGCAAGCTGGGATTTCTCAAGCTCGGCACGCCGCGTTCGCGCAGGCGGAATTTTTGTCCGGATTGCGTGCCGGGCGGAATACGCAGTTGGGCTTTGCCTTCAACCGTTGGCACTTCTATCTTCGCTCCCAGCGCAGCCTCCGGCACGGTCAGCGGCACGGTCACATAAATGTTGTCGCCCTTGCGTGTGAAATATTTGTGCCGCCCGACGTTGGTGATAATAAAGAGGTCGCCGGGAGGCGCGCCCAGTCGCCCGCCTTCGCCTTTGCCAGCGATGCGCACGCGCGAGCCTGTATCAACACCCGCCGGAATGCGTATCTTGACCGTTTCCGTTTTCGGCAGAACGCCGCTGCCTTTGCACAGCGAGCAGGGCTGACGCCGCTTGCCCACTCCCCCGCAATCGGGACACTCCTGCGAGAATTTCAGCCGCCCGCCTGCGCGCTGCACTTGCCCGGAGCCTTTGCACGTCGGGCAGGTGACGACCGGCCCGCCCGTATCGCCCGCTCCGTTGCAGCGCGTGCATTGCTCGGAACGATTGACCGTGATGTTGGTCGTCAAGCCCGTGATGGATTCCTCGAAAGAGAGCGCCAGCGGCATCTCTATGTCCGCTCCGCGCTTTGGTTGAGGACGCGGCGGCTCGCGCTCCGGTTGCTTGGCCGCTGACCCGCCGAAGAGGTCTGCGAAGATGTCTCGAAAACTCGAACCGCCACCAGTGCTGCTGCTGCTGGACGACCCGGCAGCGCCCCAGTCGAAGCCTTCAAAGTCGAAGCCGGGAGCCGTGCGGCCTCCGCCGCCACCGCCGGGAGTCGCCCCGCGCGCCGCAGCCTCGGCCAGATTGTCCGAGTATTGACCGAAGCGATCATAGACCTTACGCTTCTTCTCATCGGAGAGTACATCGTGCGCCTCCGTGATGAGCTTGAAACGCTCTTCGGCAGACTTGTCGCCCGGATTCACGTCCGGGTGATGCTTGCGAGCCAGCCTCCGGTAAGCCTTCTTAATCTCATCCGGCTTCGCGTCGCGCTTGATGCCCAGCACCTGATAGTAATCTTGTTTAGCCATTTAAAAGACGGTAATAGGTGATAAGTGATAGGTGATAAGAAAAGCCTTCCTCTTATCACCTATCACTTATCACCCATCACTGTTTTATTTGTTCTCGTCAACGTCAACGTATTCGGCGTCAATTACGTTGTCGTCGCCGCCGGTTGTGCCCTGTGACGACTGACCTGATGATGCGCCTGCGGCTGAAGCCTGTTCGTCTGCGCTCGCATCGCCGCCGGTCGAACTGCCCTGCTGCTGGTAGAGCGCTTCAGCGATTTTGTGCGATGCGGTTTGCAGAGTATTGAACGCTTCGTTCATGCGCTCCGCCCCGCCTTCTTCCGCCGCCTTCTTCGCGTCTGCCAGCGCCGTTTCGACTTCCGTAGCAGCCGAAGCCTCAAGCTTCTCTTTGTTCTCGTTGAACGTCTTCTCGACCTGATAGGTCAGGGTATCCAGACGATTGCGCGCTTCGATCTCTTCGCGCTTGCGCTGGTCGTCAGCCGAGTGCGATTCGGCATCACGCATCATCTTGTCAATCTCGTCTTTCGAGAGACCGCTAGATGCTGTAATCGTAATCTTCTGCTCACGTCCCGTGCCCATGTCTTTGGCCGAGACGTTGACGATGCCGTTGGCATCAATGTCAAACGTCACTTCAACCTGCGGCATGCCGCGCGGTGCGGGCGGAATCCCGACCAGATGAAACTTGCCCAGCGTGCGATTATCGCCAGCCATCGGTCGCTCGCCCTGAAGCACGTGGACTTCGACGGAGGTTTGATTGTCCGAGGCCGTCGAGAAGACTTCAGATTTTCGGGTCGGAATCGTCGTGTTGCGCTCGATTAATTTGGTGAACACGCCGCCGAGGGTTTCAATCCCAAGCGAGAGCGGTGTCACGTCGAGCAGTAGAATGTCCGTCTTCTCGCCCGACAGCACGCCCGCCTGCACAGCCGCGCCGATGGCGACCACTTCGTCAGGGTTTACACTCTTGTTCGGCTCTTTCCCGAAGATGCCCTTGACTATGTCCTGAACTTTCGGGATACGCGTTGAGCCGCCGACGAGGACGACTTCGTTAACCTGCTTCGCCTCAATCCCGGCATCCTTGATGGCCTGCTCGACAGGTGTTTTGAGCCGTTGCAAAATCTGGTCAATCAACTGCTCGAACTTGGCGCGCGTGAGCTTCATCACCAGGTGCTTCGGCCCCGACTGGTCGGCGGTGATAAACGGCAAGTTGATCTCCGTCTCCATCGCGCTTGATAGCTCAATCTTGGCCTTCTCGGCGGCTTCCTTCAGGCGTTGCAGAGCCATCTTGTCGTTCGAGAGGTCAATGCCCTGATCCTTCTTGAACTCTTCCGTAATCCACTCCATTAATCGCTCGTCAATGTCGTCACCACCGAGGTGCGTGTCGCCGTTGGTAGATTTCACTTCGACGACGCCTTCGCCGACTTCGAGGATAGAGATGTCGAACGTGCCGCCGCCAAAGTCGAACACGGCGATGGTCTCATCCTTCTTCTTGTCCAACCCGTAAGCGAGCGCGGCTGCCGTCGGCTCGTTGACGATACGCATCACTTCTAGTCCGGCGATGCGGCCAGCGTCTTTGGTCGCCTGGCGCTGGGCGTCGTTGAAATAGGCCGGAACGGTAATGACCGCTTTATCAACCTTCTGCCCCAGATAATCTTCGGCAGACTGTTTCATCTTTTGCAGAATCATCGCCGAAATCTCCGGCGGACTGTATTCTTTGCCGCCCGCCACGATGCGAACATCGCTGCCGGTGGCTTTCACTTCATACGGCACCTGCTTCTTCTCTTCTGAGACTTCGTCAAAGCGCCGCCCCATGAAACGTTTGATCGAATAGACCGTGTTCTCAGGATTAGTGACGGCCTGACGCTTGGCGACCTGTCCGACGAGACGGTTGCCGTCCTTCGTAAAGGCGACGACCGAAGGAGTGGTGCGCCCGCCCTCCGAGTTGGTGATGACGATAGGCTCGCCGCCTTCCATCACGGCCACCACGGAGTTGGTCGTGCCCAAATCAATTCCAATAATCTTGCTCATTGCTCTCTTCTCCCAATATTGATTGACCGTCCTCCCATCATTGGGAAACGGCCTTAAGACGCGCCCGCCGCTCGTTTTTGACTCTCACCGGACACGCCTGTCACGGCTCAATTGAATTACGGGTTGAACGCCCTGTTAATATAATATGTGAGTCCCTCTTTGTCAAATTTTAATTGGGCTGCATTAGTATCCTCCGGTATGAAGTTAAGTGTTGAAATGTTGTGGTTTAAGGTGAAGTCGAAGTCTTAGATCAATCCGCCGCGTAGAGGTGAAGTAACGTACAGGCTTCAATTTAACTCGGTGAATGGAGTGGCTGCGGCTCACTCGCCGTTCTGTCGCCGTTCTTCGTTGACGAGGCGGGAGGCGAAAAAGATGTAATGGACGCCGGAAAGCACTGCGAAGCCGAAGACGGTGGTGTAGACGGTCGGCAGGTAGCCGCTCAAAGACGGGTAGCTCGCGGCGATGAGAATGGCGGCGATGGCCAGAATCTGCACGGTCGTGTTGATCTTGCCGAGCCACGAGGGGCGAAACTTACTGAATCCGGTCACGATGTTGATGGCCGCCGCGCCGACGACGATAAAGATATCGCGGCTGATGACGACGACCGTCACCCAGAAAGGGATGGGGAAATGGCGCGGCAGGGGCTGCGGGGCGATTGCCGGAACCGAGAGGACGATGAAAGAGGTCACGAGCAGGAGCTTGTCGGCGATGGGGTCTAGGATCGTTCCCAACTGAGAGCCTTGATTCAGGCGACGCGCGAGGAGTCCGTCCAGCCCGTCCGTCAATCCTGCGAGCACGAAGACGCCGAGCGCCCATGCGAATTTCCGGGAGAAGAGAAGTGAAACGAAGACCGGAATCAGCGCCATGCGGAACATGGTCAGCAGATTCGGCACCGTGACAATCCGGGAAGAAACGGGGGGCTTGGCGATTTCTGATTTTTGATTCTTGCTTGGAGCGGGATGAGGTCTTGTCTTCGTCATCTTAAATCTCAGACTTCATGTTGAGAATCAAAAACCGCAAATCAAAAGAGAATCGATAGAGCATTGAAAGCCGCGCATTATAGTGACCATCTGCTCAGCAGCGCAAGCGCTAGTGATAAGCCGTTGACGGGGTGGTCGCGGAGTTATCGCCGGAGTTCGGGTCGGGCGTCGGCGATTCTATCGTCACAGTATTGTTGATGACCGTGCCTGCGGTCAGCGTGTCTTTCACGGTCGCAATGATGGTGACGGTGGCCTGAGCATTGTTTGCCAGCAAGGGAAACGCGACCGTGCGGGTGTTAGTCTCCCCGGCGCAGACGCCGCCGTTCGTCGCCGCGCAGGAAACGAACGTGAGCGAGTCGGGCAGGTTATTCGTCAACTTCAGGTTGTGCGCCGTGTCCGGCCCCTTGTTCGTGACGGTCGTGATGTAGGTGATGTTCTGGCCGACCTTCACAGGGTCAGGCGTTACGCCCTGCTGAACCAGCAGATTCCCGGATTGCGCCATTGGCCAGACAATTGGCACAAGCACGATGACGACGGCGAAGACGGCAACGGTCAGAATAGAGCCGACCTTGACGAAGTCTAAGAAGCGATAGCGACCGGGCGTGAAGATGAGCACGCAGGCAGGCTCAAGCGGCGTCAGAAACGAGCAGGAGGCGGCATACGTGACCATCACGGCGAACGTGCGCGGATTGAGGCCGAGACTGATGGCTGTCTTGACGGCGATGGGAACGACGACGAGCGCCGCTGCCTGATTCGACATCGGTTGCGTCAGCGCGACCGTCAGCACGAAGAAGCCCGCCAGCACAGCCAGTCCGCCGTAGCTGCCAACGCCCTGCACAATCAGATCGGCCAGATACTTATCCGCGCCCGTTTTCTCCAGCGCCGTCCCGAAGCTAATCATGCCCGCAATCAGGACTATCAAGCGCCACTCGATGAGATCGTAAATCTCCTGCGTGCGGATGGCGCGGCTGACGAGCAAGATAAGAACGCCGAGCAGTACGGCCACCGCGAGCGGCACTTGCGGCGGGTGCGTGATGGAGAAGAAGAGAAAGACGCCGAAGGCCAGCAGCGCCCAGCGACGTTTACTCGCGCGCCCGCGCCGCTCCGAGACATCTTCAAGAAGCAACAGATTCCCATCCGTCGCCAGCCGCTCGACCTGTTCGCGTTTGCCCTGCACCAGCAGCACGTCGCCGAAACGCAGCGGCAGCGTGCTAATCTTCGAGAGCAGCGCCACACCTTGACGATTGACCGCCAGCACGGTCAACTGAAAACGTTGACGAAATTTCAGCCCTTTCAGCGTGCGCCCGATGAAATCCGAGCCGCGCAGCACCATCGCTTCAAAAAGCTCAACGTCGCCGGATTCCAGCACGTTGTCGCTCAACTTGAAATCGGCCCTGATCTCGATTCCCGTTTCGTTCTTCACGCGCAGGATGTCTTCAATCTTTCCCTGCACGAGCAGGAGGTCTTCCGCTGCTATCCTTTCTGTCGGACTCGGCGCGATGCGTCCCTGCTTGCCGCGCAGGATGCCGATGACCGTTAAGTCAAGCTCATCGCCCACGTTTGCCTCCGCCAGCGTTTTACCGACGAGCGGCGAGTTGGGCAACACAAGCACTTCGGACATATATTCTCGAATGTGGTATTGCTCCGTGAGAGAATCCGCGCCGCCGCGTCTCGGCAGCAGGCGCAAGCCTATCAGCAGCATGTAGAGCAGACCGACGGCGACAATCGCCACGCCAACGAGCGTCAACTCGAACATCGAAAACGGCGGCAGGCCATAACGCGTGATCGCGCCGCTGACGGCTAAGTTCGTAGAAGTTCCGATGAGCGTGCATGTGCCGCCGAGAATCGCGCCGAAGGCGAGCGGCATCATCAGCTTTGACGGCGGGACGCGCGCACGCATGCACATTCCAAGAACGACTGGCACGAACATGGCGGTCGTCGTCGTATTCTTCAGGAAAGCCGCTGAGGCGGCGGCGACGACCATCACGAGCACGGTCAGGTTAAACTCGCGGCCACCGGCAATCCTGTGCAGCCGACGTCCTACGATGTCAATCACGCCCGTCTTGACCAATCCGCCGGTCAGAATGAAGAGGCCGGAGATTGTAATAACGATGTCATTGCCAAATCCTGCGAACGCCTCTCCCGCAGTTAAAACGCCCGTGACGACCAGCCCGATGACGAGCAAGATAGTCACGATGTCAATCGGGATGCGCTCCGTCGCAAAGAGGACGACGGCGACAAACAGCAGGATGATGACAATCGCAACGGGACTCATAAAGGGTCTCTGCTATAATCCGGTTTCCAGTTTTTCAGTTTTCAGCAAGCGACTATAAGCTGAAAACCGAAAACTGGAAACTGAAAACTATCGAGGGGGTTTTGTGATGGCAGAACATTGCATTCTGGTGATCGAAGACCAGGAAGATTTGGCCGAGCTATACGAGTCGTCGCTCAAGAAGGCTGGCTACAAGGTGCGAAACGCTTTTACGGGCGAGGAAGGCATCGCGGAGTTTCAGGCCAACGGCGCGGACGTTGTCTTGCTGGACATGACGTTGCCGGAGATGCACGGTACGCAGGTCTTGCGAGAGATTCGCGGCATCAACGCGAGCGTGCCTATCATCGTCGCGTCGGCAGAGACGAGTGAACAACTGCGCGAGCAGTGCGAGCGGTTGGGCGTTCAGGATTATCTGGCCAAGCCCTTGAACTACGATGCGATGCTGACGGCTGTCAAGCTTGCGCTTGAGTCTCCACCGGAAGAATCCGAACTCATCACACTGCGCCTGCCATCACGCGTCGTCCAGCAACTTACAGAGATTGACACGAACCTGGAACGAGCCATCGCGCAATTAATTGAGGAACGCGATCCGAAAGCAAGTAAGGCGAGTGCGGCAAAAGAGTAGGGGCAGCGCCCGGTCGCGGATTTGGGATTGCGGAATGCGGATTGAAAAGCGATTGAGTACTGTTCTTAAATCCGAAATCCGCACTCCGCAATCCATCTCCCGCCTACTGGTTGGCTCTGAAGAGTTGCCATTCGCCGGGGATGCCTGCGAGCTTGTGCTTTCCTTTGTCCTCGAATTTGATGCCTGAGCCTGCGACCAAATCCTTGACCGTACTGGAAACCAGCACCTCACCGGCTGCCGCAACGTTTGCCACCTGAATGCCGATCTCCGCTGCTAGCCCTCCGACCTTGCCGTCAATCATGTCGCACTCGCCCGTGTGCAGCCCCGCTCGCATTTCGATCCGCAGGCGTGAGGCGTATTCATTAATAGCGCAGGCGCAGCGGATGGCGCGCGCCGGGCCGTCGAAGATGGCGAGCGGCTGTTCTCCGACCATATCTATATCGCGCCCTCTGAACCACTCAATCTCTTTTCGGATGTGAGCGCGCAGACGATTGACGAGTTCCTGCCAGCGCGCGTCGCCGAGTCGTTCGGCGTGTTCCTGTGATCCGACGATGCGAGCGAAGAGAACTGTGGCGAGCACTGTGTCCGGCTCAATCGTGTGGCGCACGCCGGTCAAAAACTCTTCCACTTCGTCCAGAATCGCGTCCTGATCGCCGACGAAAGGAAGATGATCCACGCCGGGAAGCTCCACATATTTCGCGCCGGGAATTCTCTCCGCAACGTAGCGCCCTTCTTCGACCTTCAAACATTGATCTTCCGCGCGATGCAGCACCAGCGTCGGAACGCGGATTGACGGCAAGACCTGACGCACATCTATCTCCGCGTTCATCTGCGTCAGGGCCAGCGCCGCGCCGGGACTCGCGCCCATCCGCAGGTATGTCGCCCACCACTGGCGAAACTCTTCATCGTCGGCCACGCTTGGCGCGCGTTCTTCCACTCCGACAGGGCCGCCCCAGTGCGCGCGAATCTCTTCAAAGAAGTGCTGGCGTTCTTCTGTGGTCGGTGCCCAGGGATATTCGGCATCGCGGATGCGCTTGGCGTAAGTTCCGATCATGACGAGCGCGAGCGTCTTCTCCGGGTACGTCGCCGCGAAGAGACTGCACATCGGGCCGCCTTCGGAGACTCCGCACAAAGCCGCGCGCTCCGAGCCGACGGCCATCATCACCGCGCGCACATCGTCCATGCGCTGCTCAAGTGTAGGCAATTCGTTGACGGGCACGCGGTCGGAGAGTCCCGTTCCGCGTTTGTCGAAAAGGATGAGACGCGAGAAGGAGGCGAGACGCAGGAGAAAGCGCGCAAACGATGGCTCGCGCCAGAAATATTCCAGATGAGAGACCCAACCCATCACGAAGACCAGATCGAGCGGCGCATCGCCGATGACCTGATAGGCAATGTTAACGTCGCCGCTTCTCGCGTACATCGTTTCAGGCGGACGCCCGAACGGGAGAGCAAATTCTCTCGATGAAGACTCGTGTCGGACTGCACTCGGCAGGAGATCAATGACGGCGGACGTGCTTTGCTTCTGTGGCTGCAATGCCTGTCCGGGGTCGTCATCGGTAATTTCTTCGACGACGATATGAGCGCGCGTGCGTTCACGCACGATTAAGTCTGCGCCGCCCTCCATCATCTCTGTGACATCGGCGACGAAACGATAGCCGCGCTTCGGCACGGTCTCGATATATTTTGTTCCGTCAACGCCCTCGCCCAGAACTTTCCTCAGCATCGAAATATTCTGCGCGAGATTGTTCTCTTCGACGAAGCTGTCGGGCCAGACCTTCTCTATCAACTCTTCTTTGCCGAGCATGTGGCCGCCGTTTTCGACCAGAAAAAGCAGCGTGTCAAAAACCTTCGGTGTCAGCGACACGACCGTCTTTTCTTTGAACAGCACGCGCTCGGTCACGTCTATCCGAAAGATTCCGAATGCGTAGAAGCGTTTCGCCTGACCTTTCATCCTTCACCTTCAGAACTTTTTGAAAAGAATCTCAGGAGAACTTCAATGTTTCCTAAGTACGCCCCGCGCTGTGTGAGGGTATCGTCCCGCCATGTGGTGAGGGGAAAGTCGAAAGGTTTTCTAAAAATCCTGTCTCTGAGCAAGCGGGCGCTCATTGTAACCCGAAACGCGAGCCACAGAGAACATCAAGAGACGGCTTGTGATGAAGAAAAGAATGGAGATTACCGTCGAGATAGACCGCGTGATGCTCGTCAGCAGTCAAAAGTCTCAGACTCTCCGGTGCGAACTTTGCGCCGCGCCTGTCAGGATGCTGACGGTTGACGAAGCGGCGGCGCTCACAGGCGAAAGCTCGCGCTCCGTTTACCGGCGCGTCGAGAGCGGAGAGCTTCATTTCGCAGAAACGCCGGAGGGCCGTCTCTTTATCTGCCCCAATTCACTTTCCCGGCAATCGCAATAGGAAACTTTCTTGCTTGGATTTTTCATACTTGTATTCGACTTCGGCGCGGCGGGTTATCCCGGTTACGGGAAACCGGGATGGAGACGACGTTGACCATCGACGTTAATAAGAACGGCCTCTGGTCTTTACGCAACGTCCGTCTCGCTCGCCGCTCCGAAACTTAATTTCTCGTCTTCGCTTTCAATTAAACAGCAAAGGCTCAATAGTCGTCGCGGCTTTCTTCGGCTTGCGCTTTTTCGCAGTCTCGGACTTAGATGAACCCGGATGATGCGCGAGGTGTTCGGCGTTCAATCCCAATTCTCTGAGGTGCGCGGCAAACTTCGGTGCGCCGTGCATCGTGATGATTCGTTGCGCGCCCGTTGCGCGTGCCAGATGCACAAGCTCATCGAAGTCCGCGTGATCCGAAAGCGGCAAAACCAAATCCACGCCCTTGTACATGTAAGGCGCGCTTTTGTGCAGCGCCCAGCCCGTCAGCATCACCACGTAGCGCCGCTCAATGTTCGTAATCATCGGCTGCTTGCGGCAGCCCGGCGGCGTAATCAGCACACGCCCGCGCAAATGCTCCCGGTCATACTTCTCATACGGATTGGAAAACTTCACGCCAAGCTCGCGGTAAATCTCCGCCATGTTCCAGACAGAGCCGTGCAACGTCACGCGATAATCGCGCCTGAGCAACAATTCAAGAGCTTCCTGCCCCTTGCCGAGCGCGTAAGCCAGCACGACCGGCACACGATCATCAGAGAGCGCGCGATCAACTGCCGCGTAGAGCCGTTCAAACGTCACGACATCGGGCGGGAAACGATAAAGGGGGTCGCCAAACGTTGACTCCATCACGAGCGTGTCGCAAGCGACGATGACGGCATCTTCAGCCGTGACATTCTGGCGCAGCTTGATGTCGCCCGTGTAGACGAGCCGTTCATTGTCCGCTTCGATTAACACCTGCGCCGAACCCAGACAATGCCCCGCCGGGAAAAAGGTCAAAGCGAAGCGCCCGTAATCGCGGCGTTCATTGTAGGAGAGCGTCTCCATTGCGGCGTCTCCGCGCCGATGGCGGAAGATGCGCGCCGTCTCAGGCGTAGCGATAATCGAACGATGCTCGGCGATGTGATCTGAATGCCCGTGCGAGATGACGCAGCGCTCGCGCGGCCCATCGGCGTCGAGCCACAAATCGAGGTCAGGCAGGTAAAGCCCCTCACGATATTCAACTCTTAACAAAATTCAATTCTCCGAACGGTAAGCTCAAAAGGGAAGCGTCTTCTTTGTAGAGACGCACATTTTGAGCTTGCCGCTTGCCCACGTGGTTCGCTATCTTCGGGAGATTATTTCAAGCAGAATTATATTACACGGGCGGGAAAGGGAGCTAACGAGCGAGCGATGAGTTCAAGCGACGAACAGGAAATAAAGGGAGGCTCTGCTGTTGATTCATTGATAGACCCGGCAGCACCACCAATAGTTCCGCGTCGTCGTGCCATCCGTCGCCTGTGGCGGGCCGAGACCATTTACATCGTCGCGCTCGGCGCGTTTGCCGTCCTTGCCATCTTCGCCTACTTTGATCCTTATTTCAGTTGGGATGTGAAGTTCTCGACCGCTTTCAACTGGAGCAGTTTCGCCCTCCCCGGCCTGTTTCCGTTGCTGCACTTCATGTCAATCTTCGGCAACAGTTTTACGCCGTATGCGATGACTGTTGTGATGGTGATTATCTTTCTTGTGTTTCGCAGGCGCAGCGAAGCCGCGGGTTTGACTATGAGCGTGCTTGGAAGCGCGATTATCAACTCGACGCTAAAATTGCTCATCTCGCGCCCGCGCCCTGCCGTCTCCGCTCTAGTCCCGGTTTATGGCAACACTGCAACGCAGAGCTTTCCGTCCGGGCACGTTACTTTTTACGTCTGCTTCTTCGGCTTCCTCTTTTTCGTCGCCTACGCGCTGTTGCCACGCGGCTCCATTGTGCGTCGCCTCGCGCTCACGCTCACAGCCCTGCCCGTCCTGCTCGTCGGACTCTCGCGCATCTACCTCGGCGCACACTGGCCTTCGGATACGCTCGGCGCGTATCTCTGGAGCGGTGTCTGGCTCGCGTTTTCTCTAGCGATGTACCGGCGCTGGAAAGAGCGCAGAACGCTTCACCGGAGCGAGAAAGCAGAAAATAGCAGATTATCTAATTGAGTTTTGGGTAACTACGTTTGCTATGAGAAAAAGTGAGGGAGCATCAAGCTAATTGCTCCCTCGCTTTTTCTTACTTTCAAGTAAGAGCTACATGTGAGCATGATCCTCATTGGAACGTCAGGTAAGAGGTTATGAGACTGGCCCCTGCTCCGGGAGGTCTTCGCTACTGAAGGTTACGCCGCTACAGTTTATATTATCGGGCACGGAGATTTCAGCGTTTCCGTTCGCGTTAGTTGTGAAGCTGCCTGAGTAACCAACACCATTGTCAACGTAGGTGTAATGATACGTTGTGTTTGGACTGCCTGTCATTGGGCAGTTTTGATCGCAGGCCGTTAGCAGTCAGACTGTAAAGATAAGTAATGGAGCAAGATGCTTTTTCATTCGGCGATCCTTTCTTCAATGCGATCTAACAAGCGGCTTACAGCTTGCTCCTCGAATATGAGGCCAAGCGGTGATGAAAAGATATAGCCGTTGACTCCATACGCACGATGTCCGGCAGGGCTGGGATACTTTCCACATAGATTGGCCAAGCTTGCTTGGGTTCTCCTCATGCTTTTGTTTAAGGAATCCTCGCTGTCAGACAGGTAGTCGTCGCTGGCAAGTGAGTAAGCGATGAGGAAGGCTTGTAGCGGTGTGATACCGCCGTTGGCAACATCGCTTTCCCTATTGTTGGAAACATCCCACATATTTCCGAACTGCTCAGGAACTGCCTCGCTCAAATACTGTGCCCTGTTCTGTACGCGCTCCCTGACGACCTTGCGCGCCATGCCCTCAAAGACCTCGCCCGCCGGAGTACCAAGTTGGTCTCGCACGGCTTTCAACCGTGCGATAGTATTTTCGGAGGGCATCCCTATAAACACCATCCCGCCGGGCAGCTTGAAGTCGCGACTATAGTTTTTCGGCAGGTCAGGAGCGTTAAACCCTCGTAACGTGTCATCAATATTGGCAATCTCTTGATCGGAGAGGGTGGACAAGCGTTCTAATAACGTTGCATTTATAACGCCCCCAAGCTCATTCGTGGTAAGGCGACGACCCGCACCGTTTTGTGCGCTCTCTTCCATCGCTGCTAATCTGCTTTTTGTTTCTTCGCTTAAATTGATGCCCGAGCGTTTCTCAATAAAGCTCACTACGGAGTTGACCGTAGCGCGGATTTGTTTGGGAGAGTCGCCGCGCTTCGCTAATCCCACTTCGCGCCCAACACCATCGCGGATGCGCGCATGAAATTGTTGCTTGAGTTTGGCTTTGTCAGAATATCTAACTGCGGACGAGCGCCACACGCTGGCGGTTACGATAACGGCGCAAGCAATCATCAGCGCAACGACAGCGTAACGCGCATGCTTGAGGAAAGTTAGATATTTCATTACTGTGATTTTCATCGTGAAGAGATTCCCTTTCCTGAGTCAGGAGACTAGAGGTTAGGTCTCAGGTTCTGCTAGTGGCATGTTCCGGTCTGAGGGAGTAATCATGTGTGAGAAGTCTGGTCAGCGCAGGATAGGCGCGAGAAGACTTTAGCAGACAGACGGAACTATAGGCTTTTTGTTCATATAAATCAATTAGGCCGCCTGAGAAAACTTTTACTGCCTTCTGCTCCCCGCTTTCCACTTACTTCTTCAACTCCGGCCTCAGATTCATATTGCGAATTAGACGATGAAGGTAGTTCGGATGAACGCCTAAGAGCTTCGCGGCCTCGGTGTAGTTGCCTCCGGCTTGCTCGACGGCTTTGAGGATGAGTTGCTTCTTCGCTTCGGTCACGGCGTCGTGGTAGTTCGCCACCCCGCCAGTTGTCTGCGTCGTCGTTTCGAGAGCAGCTTCCGGCAAATCTTCCGGCAGAATCACCTCGGTCGTGCCCAGGACCACTGCGCGCTCGATGGCGTTTTCAAGTTCGCGCACGTTGCCCGGCCAATCGTAGCTGGTGAGACGTGCGCGCGCCTCGCTGGAAATCCCGCGCACTTTGCGGTTGCACTTGTCTGCGTACTTCTGAACGAAATAACTCGCCAGAAGCGAAATATCTTCGCGACGTTCCCTGAGCGGCGGCATTGAGAGGGCGACGACGTTGAGCCGGTAATAAAGGTCTTGACGAAACGTGCCCTGACGAATCGCTTCTTCAAGGTCTTTGTTGGTGGCGGCGACAAGACGTATGTCAACTTTGAGCGTGCGCGTGCCGCCGACGCGCTCGAACTCGCGCTCCTGAAGCACACGCAGGAGCTTGGCTTGAAGAAGCTGCGGCATCTCGCCGACTTCATCCAGAAAGAGCGTGCCGCCGTCCGCGACTTCCAGCTTTCCTTTCTTCTGGACGACAGCCCCTGTGAATGCGCCTTTCTCATGGCCGAATAGCTCGCTTTCCAGCAACGTTTCGGTCAGCGCCGCGCAGTTGACCGCGACGAAAGGTTTGCTCTTTCGGGGACTGTTCAGATGAATGGCACGTGCGGCCAGTTCTTTGCCCGTCCCACTCTCGCCCCAGATGAGCACGGTCGAGCTGGTCGGCGCGACGCGGGCGATGAACTGGTAAACGTCGCGCATCCGCTGGCTCTCGCCGATCATGTTGTGCTCGACCAGTATGTCTTCCTGAAGACGTTGGTTCTCGCTTTCGAGCCATTCGACGTGGCGCGCGTTCTCAAGCGCGACCGCCGCCAGGCCCGCTATGGCCGTGACCAGTTGCAACTGATCTTTATCAAAGCGCGTCTCGGGATTACTCGTGTAGAGATAGATGACGCCCACCGCCTTTTCAAAAAGCATGAGCGGCACGCAGAGCAGGGCTTGAATCTTTGAAGAGATGAGGCTATCGGCTGCCTCGAAATCTCCGCTCTGCTGCATGTCGTTGCTCAAAATCGAGACGCCATCGCGCAGCACGCGGTCGGTGATGGTGCGGCTGACGCGCACCGCCCGGTTCGGCCCTGACTGGCGGTCGAGACCGAAGATGGAAGAGAACTCTTCAACGTTACCGTCTTCGATGAGAAGGATAGCCCCGCTATCGGCTGGCACGACCTCGAAGATGAGTTCAAGGAGTTGGCGTTGCAGAGCTTCGAGACCACGCACGGAGTTAATCGTCGTGCTGATTTTCATCAGGGCGGAGAGATCGCGCGCCATCAGGTGAAAGGCGTCCGCGATGCGTACCTGAAGCGTGTTCGAGCCGGTGGTGATCTTGGTTTCGTCGAGCAGCACCGTACTTGAAGCGGAAGGGGCGTCGCCCTCACGCAGCAGGAAGGAGAAGGTGTGATCGCCAATGCGGACGCGGTCGCCGTGTTCGAGGAAGCGTTCCTTGACGGGCACGTCGTTGACGAAGGTTCCGTTGAGGCTTTCGAGATCGTTGATCTTGAAGAGTTCGCCTTCCAGTTTAACGACGCAGTGGCGGCGCGAGACCGAAGGGTCGCTCAGGCAAATCTGGCTGGCCGACTCACGCCCGATTGAAGTCTCGTCTTCATCGAGCGTGAACGTCCTGCCCTTCAACGGCCCGGCGATGGCTGCGAGTCTGGGATACATGCTTCAGGTCTGCTTCGATTCCTCGTGTCTCTTTAACATATTTGCATTCCGTAGGGTAGGGCAAACCCCGCGCCAGCAGAAAACGAAGGCAAAGTTAGACAGGATTAACAGGATTATCAAGATTAAGAAAGGAAGAATCACCAAGGGAGCTTGATGCTTCTCCTCTTCCTCCTCCTGTTAATCCTGTAAATCCTGTCTAAATTCTTTTCTTTGCGTTTGACTCTCCACCCTAACTTTGCGGATAGCCACTCTATCCATTCGGATAGAGTTTGACGGCTTACGGTTTAGGGTTAGTCAACGGCACTTTTCCTCTCATCAAGGTTCATCCCATTTTCAATCAAGCAGTTCCGGCTAAAGGCGGTCTGTCGCAATCCATCCGCAAGCCTGTGGCACGCCGCTAGCAATGATATGAGGCACGATCCAGAAGTTCCCCCGATGATGGTGGTGAGACGGATCAAATTGAAAGGCGAGGCAAGCGGCGGTCAAGAGAGACCATTTTGAGCTTAGCCAGTTTGAATTAATCGGTCGCACATGCCTCTAGCGACCGCAGCCCGGAACGGGCGAGAAGGAGAGAGATGAAAAAGCAAGCCCTGAAAGCCCTCACAATGTTGGTTTCAATCATTGCCCTCGCATTTGTCACAGCCGTCGCGTCCAACGCGCGGTCAGGCGGAAACAACCTCAAAGCCGACATCCCGTTTGATTTCGTCGTCGGCAGCCGGACGCTCGCCGCAGGTGAATACATCATCGGCCAGATCACGACCAACTCAACCGATGCGGTGCTGGTTCGCCGCAGCGATGGCGGCCATAACGCGATTCGCATCACGAACGCCGTTTCCGCCAACGCTCCGAAGCGGAAAACAACGCTGACCTTCCTGCGCTACGGCAACACGTATTATCTTTCGCAGGTCTGGATAGCAGGCTCAGCCGAAGGACGCGAACTGCTCAAGTCGAAATCCGAGCGTTCGGCTGAACGTGAACTGGCGAAGAATTCTTCAGAACGCAACAAGCCAGAGATCGTGACGATTATCGCTGAAGTAGAATAGCTCGATTGCCCGAAACAGCAACGAGCGAATAAAAAGCTCCCTCTGTCACCAGTAGAGAGAAACCGAACCGGCAACCTGAACGTCCCCAGGGTTGCCGGTTCGGTTTTTGTTTATCTTTGCAAATTAATTCAGTGACTCGCTCTTCATCCACGCCGCCCACCACAGAGCGCGCAGCATCTCTGCTCCGGCGACGAGCCGGTCAAATGGCCCAGCAATTTATTGCTGGGAATGATGCTCAGTTTACGATTTGAGTCCCGTAGGGACGACTGAAATCTCCAATCGTCCCTACGGGACTGAATTAAAAATCCTGTGACTTTACCCAGCCATGAATGGCCAGGCTATTTTCAGTTGTCCCTTCGGGACATAATTTGTCGCTGCTTATTGAGTGTAAACTTCGACCGCGATTACGTCCTGCACCAGACCTTCGTAAACTTTCCTGAAACGTGCGCGTACCTCTTTCATCTTCTCCTGATTCTCAAAATAGGTGCGCCCGCGCTGCAAGATGACGTAAGTCGGCTGAGGAGCTTCAGCGAGTTTGAAAGCGGCGTCCGAGAGCACGCGCGATTGGATGTCCGTGCGTCCGAGCTTTTCCAGATAGTATCCGACCACGCCCGGTGTCTCATGCGCGATAGTCGCCCCCGGCGGCGCAGTCTTGCAGACAAACTCTATCGCCTCGCGCAGACCGTCGTCATAAAACTCGTCGTGCGGAAAGAAGTAGCCGACGCGCCCGCCGCCGAGCGCATTTGTGTACGCGGCATAATGCGGGCGGCTACTGTAAGCCGTCCACGCAGGCCACGCGATGAAGACGATGAGCGCCAGCGCGCTAACAAATCGCAGCGCACGCTCCGCGCTCAAAACTTTCAATTGAGACGCGACGAAGCGAACAAGGGTCACGATGCCGACCGCTGCGATCATATAGATGAACGGCATGAGAGAGAGCGTGTATCGCAGCCACTTTGCGCCGATCAGCGAGTAGGGCACAATCCAGAGCAGAAACATCAGGAGCAAAAAGGCGTGCCCCGGATGCCGCCAGCGCCTGATGCACTCGACCATGCCAATCAGAAAAGCAAACAGCACCGGCAGCGGCACTTTTATCAACAAAAACAGCGCATAGAAATAGACGGGCGTTCCCCAGAACGGCGTGCTCGCCATCGTGTTCTTGTAAAGCTCGTCGCCCATCAAGTAGCCCGTGTGCGACAGCAGTTGCCCGCTCGTGTAAGCGTCCAGGTAGGCCCAGGTCTGCGGCAGCAGCACCGCCGGATTCGCAATCAGAAAGGCAGCCCCGGCGATTAAGTAGAAGTACAGCGGCGTTTTGCCCGGAGGCTCGTTCGGCTCTTTCTTCCGCACCCGAACATAGTGGTGATAGAGCATGTTGAGGCCGAAGTAGTGCGGGAAATATTTCGAGGCCAGCATCAGCCCCCACGATGCGCCGCTCAGGATGTAGCTGCGCCGCTTGATTTTCACTTCGCGCCAGTTTGCCTGTTTGGCGCGAAGATAAAAGTAGAACCCGAAGAGCATGAAGAAGACGAGCAGCGTGTCTTCCTTGGCGATGCGATTGTAGGTGATGGCGTTGATGCCGAAAGCCCAGAGCGCGGATGCTAAGAGTCCTGTCCAGCGGTCGAAGAAAGCTGCCGCCAGGAGAAAGAGCGGAATTGCTGTGAGCGCGCCAAAAAGGATGTTGGGAAACCTGAGCGCCGTCTCGTCGCTGATCTGGTTCGAAGAGCGCGCGTTCCATGCGTGCTGCGCTTTGACGGAGACGAACATCAAAGCCTTCATCAGCATCGGATGCTCGGCGTTCGGGCGGATGTCGCCCTGCTCGTAGGCGCGGATGGCGTTCAGCTTGTTGATCTCGTCTTCCGCAAACCCGAGTGTGCTCACATTGCTCAGGCGCAAACCAAGCCCCAGCACGACCAGCACTGCCAGCGCCAGAATCACGCCACGCTCACGCGCGAACGCCTCGCGGCGCGGCACGGCTTGAGGAGCCGCAATCGCTTCTCTTCCGACCGAATCTATCTCAACAGAACTCGACAAGAAATCCCTTTGCTTCCTTTGTCTGATTTTTCAAGCAACCTGGGGTTCTAACCCGGCTCGCTCGCATGCGAGACAGGCGCTCCCAGTTCTTCCGCCATCGCTTCCTGAGTTTCCTCTGCGACCGCCTGTGTTGACAACCCCCGCCGGACGAGGAAGGCTACGCCGAGCGCCGTCCAGCAGATGACGCGAGCTTTGCGAATGATGGCGAGCGTCGTGCCGGTCGCGACCCCGAACTTGAGAACCTTCGTCACCCAGCCTGAGCCAGCTTCGTCAACACCTGCGCGCAGCGGCACGAACTTGAAAACTACGTTGATGATGCGATTGACGGATTCCAGCACGTAGGCCGCCATGAACGTCGGCGCAACATCCGAGATGAAAGAGAGCGTGACGAAGACTTCCAGCACGCCCGCCAGATGGAAACAAACTTCCAGCGCCATGATGAGCGCGCAGCGCGCCTTGTTGCGCGAGTAGAAATTATAGACCGTGTCCTCAACCGCGCTCGTGCTTTCTCGTTGCTTCTCTTTGAGGAAACGCTTCCCGAAGCGTGTCTTTCTCAGCTTCTCAAATGCGGCTGAGATAAACCTCCATCTGAGGCGATAGACGATGAAGCCGAACAGGATGATCGCGCAGACGACGCCGAGCGAAATCAAGGTCAGCAAGCGAAGCCCCGGCGTCAAAGGAAAGATCAGGAGCAATGACACGATGCCCGACAAGATGAAGAGCGCGACCGAGAGACTGTAAAAAAGATTCTGGACTGCCAGCGCTGAGACGGCGACGAGCAGCGGCACGCGGTCGCGCACCAGCGCTGCTTTGGTCGGTTCGCTGGCGACGAGACCAAGCGGCGTCAGATTCCCCATCGCATCGCCGACGACATAGGCGCGGAACGCATCGCGGAAACGAAGGCGATGCTCGCCGGTAAAGCAGAGCGTCCACCCTAATGTGCGAACGATGTAACGGATGCTCGAAATCAGCAGCACGAGCAGAAAGCCTGCGCCGAGTTTCTTGATGCCTGCGGTAATCTCGCCTGCGCCAGCTTTCCACACGAAGTAGGCGAAAAGCAGGAGGCCGCCGAGGGCAAAGATGATTCCGATGATCTTTGATCTTTTGGACGGATTCGGTGTGTTGTTGCTTTGATTCATTAATACGTTTGTCGGACGAGCGGCTATCCTAACCTTTCAAGGGAAGCGCGAATTCAGCAAGATACGGTATCAGGCCGTCAAGCTCAACCCGGCAAGAGGCGTGCCTGTGAAAACTGCCGCACTATAACTGAGCAATTGATGAGAGCAAGGCTTTCCCCGGAGCAGCATTCGTCCGACAAAAGTCATCTTTATAAAAGGCAAAAGTAAAAAGGTAGGCGGAGAACCGCTGTTAATTAAATAAAGCCTGTGCATCAATCCGCCGCAGAGCGGCGAAGTGAATGTAGCCCGGCCTTTCAAGGCCGGGAAAGGTACAGCACCATTCGCAGGCGCCGCGTCAGCGACGGTTGAAGTTCTCAATCGTCGCTGACGCGACGCCGGTGACGTTCGCCGCGCATTCCCGGCGTTGAAACGCCGGGCTAAATTCACTCTGCCGCTACGCGGCAATGATGCCCACACTTCACTTGAATGTGATTTCAGCCTGCCTTTTACCTTTTGCCTTTTGTCTTCCGCAGGTTGACCGGAGGCGCAGGTCTGAGCGATGCTACAGGGTCAACCAAATCCAGAAATTTTAGATGAGCAAGACTGAAATGAGCCAGACGATTGAGCAGCAAAGTTCACATCCGCTGACGACGCTTTCCGAAGATGAAGAGATGTTCAGACAAAGCGTGCGCGAGTTTGCGATGGGCGAACTCCGCCCCCGCGTCGAAGCGATGGACGAGCAGGGAAAGCTCGACCCGGCGCTCGTCAAGCAATGCTTTGATCTCGGCTTGATGGGCATTGAGACTCCCGAAGAGTATGGCGGCGCGGGTGCTTCCTTTTTCACGGCGATTATCGGCGTCGAAGAACTCTCGCGCGTTGACGCCTCGGTCGGCGTCTTCGTTGACGTGCAGAACACGCTCGTCAATAACGCCTTGATTCGCTGGGGCAATCCTGAGCAGAAGAAAAAGTATCTGACTGAGCTTGCAGCGGAGCGTGTCGGCGCTTATGCCCTGAGCGAAGCAGGCTCTGGCTCCGACGCCTTCGCTCTCTCCACGCGCGCCGTCGAGCAGGACGATCATTACATCTTGAATGGCCGCAAGCTCTGGATTACAAACGGCAACGAAGCTGAAATCTTCATCGTCTTCGCCAACGCCAACCCGGAGGCCGGTTATCGTGGCATCACCGCCTTCATCGTCGAGAAAAATTTCGAGGGCTTCGCGGTCGGCAAGAAAGAGAACAAGCTCGGCATTCGCGCCTCTTCGACCACCGAGATTATTCTGGAAGATTGTCGCGTGCCGAAAGAGAACGTGCTGGGAGAAGTAGGCAAGGGTTATAAAGTTTCCATAGAGACTTTGAACGAAGGGCGCATCGGCATCGGCGCGCAGATGATCGGGATTGCGCGTGGGGCTTTAGACGCTGCGCTTCGGTACACCACGGAGCGTGAACAGTTCGGAAAAGCGATCAACGAATTTCAGGGCGTGCAATTCCAGCTTGCGGAGATGGCGACCGAGCTTGAAGCCGCGCGCCTGATGGTCTATAACGCGGCACGTCTGAAAGATGCCAGAAAGCCTTTCGTCAAAGAAGCGGCGATGGCTAAGCTCTACTCTTCGCGCGCGGCGGAACGCATCAGCTCAAAGGCGATTGAGCTTTACGGCGGCTATGGTTTCGTCAAAGACTACCCCGTCGAGAAATTCTGGCGCGACTCCAAGATCGGCGCAATCTACGAAGGCACTTCAAACATGCAGTTGCAGACGATTGCAAAGATTATTATCGGGGGAAGTAGTGATAAGTGATGGGTGATAGGTGATAAGAAAGAACTGTTGTTTTCTCTTATCACCTATCACCTATCACCTATCACCTGTTTATCATGGCGACATCACGCATTGAGACATTCAAGCAAATGCTTGAAAGCGACCCGGAAAACACGCTGGTGCGTTTCGGGCTGGCGAATGAGTATCTGAAGGCGGAGCAGTACGAAGACGCTATCGCCGCGCTCAACGATTATTTGCAACGCGCGGATGATGAGGGCGCGGCCTTCGGGATGCTGGCGCGTGCCTATGAAAAGGTGAGCAGGCGTGAAGAGGCGCGCGAGGCTTACCAGCGCGGAATCGAAGCGGCTGAGTTGCACGGGCATCCTTCGATGGCGGAGGAGTACCGCATGACGCTTGAGGCGGATTACGCAGACTGAGAAGCGGTGGCCAAGATGAATACCGACACTAAAATATTAAAACTCGTCAGGAGAACAGAGACGATGGGAAGCGCAGCCACGACCGAGGCGCATGAGCACAGAGGACTCGACCGCGAGCAGATGATCTCGATGTATCGCACGATGTATCTGTCCAGGCGCATTGACGACAAAGAGATTCAACTCAAGGGGCAGAATAAAATCTTCTTCCAAATCAGCGGCGCAGGCCACGAAGCTATCCTCGTCGCGGCAGGGATGGCGATGAAGCCCGGCTACGATTGGTTCTATCCTTATTACCGCGACCGCGCTCTCTGCCTGCAACTTGGCATGACGCCGCTCGAACAGCTTCTCTCGGCGGTCGGCGCGGCTGCTGATCCGAACTCGCACGGTCGCCAGATGCCTTCACATTGGGGACACAAAAAGCTCAACATCGTCTCGCAATCTTCGCCGACGGGCACGCAGTTCCTGCAATCTGTCGGATGTGCCGAAGCGAGCTATCGCGCCTCGCTGCTTGGTGAAATCAAGGATAAGGTCACGGGTTTCAAGGGCGACGAGGTTGTCTATTGTTCTTCGGGCGACGGCACGACGAGCGAGGGCGAATTCTGGGAAGCTCTGAACACGGCCTGCAATCTGAAATTGCCCGTCGTCTTTTTAATCGAAGACAACGGCTACGCTATCTCAGTCCCCGTCGAAGTGCAGACGGCGGGCGGCGATGTCTCGAAACTCGTCGAAGGATTTCCGAATCTCTACATCCAGAGATGCGACGGCACAGACCCGCTTGAATCTCTCGAAACGATGCAGCGCGCCGTCGAGTATTGCCGCGAGCGGCGCGGCGCGGCGCTCGTTCACGCGAAAGTCATACGTCCCTACTCGCACTCGCTCTCCGATGATGAAAAGCTCTATCGCCCGGATGAAGAGCGGACTTCGGATGCCGAGCGCGACCCCATCAAACGATTCGGCGCGCTTCTTGTCGAAGACGGAATCCTGACACAGGACGAGTTGCAGCGGATTAAAGATGAGATTGACAGGGAAGTAACGGAAGCCGGTGACCTTGCGCTCGAAAGTCCGCAGCCCGCGCCCGAAACGGTCATGCAGTTTGTCTACTCACCGGACGTTGACCCGACCTCCAAAGAATTTGACACGGAAGAAGGCGCGGAACTTTCAGGCAATGCAGGGACGATGGTTGATCTCATCAACCGTTGCCTGCATGAAGAGATGGCGCGTGATCCGCGCATCCTCGTCTTCGGCGAAGACGTGGCCGACTGCTCGCGCGAGGAAAATCTGGAGAAGGTGAAAGGCAAAGGCGGCGTCTTCAAAGTGACGGCGAATCTTCAACGAAAGTTTGGCGCGGCGCGCGTCTTCAATTCTCCGCTGGCGGAAGCCAACATCGTCGGGCGCGCTATCGGGATGGCGACGCGAGGCTTGAAGCCCGTCGTCGAGATACAGTTCTTCGATTACATCTGGCCTGCCTATCATCAGATTCGCAACGAACTGGCGTTGATGCGTTGGCGTTCGGGAAACGAGTTCAAATGTCCCATCGTCATGCGCGTGCCCGTCGGCGGTTATTTGAAAGGCGGCGCGGTCTATCACTCGCAATCGGGCACGACCATCTTCACGCACACGCCGGGCTTGCGCGTCGTCTATCCATCAAACGCGCTGGACGCGAACGGACTGTTGCGCACCGCCATTCGCTCTGATGACCCGGTGCTCTTTCTCGAACACAAGCATCTCTATCGTCAGGCATACAATAAATCGCAGTACCCGCCGGATGGCTTTCTGATTCCGTTCGGCAAGGCTAAAACGGTACGCGAAGGCACGGACATCTCCATCATCACCTTTGGCGCGCTCGTCCAGCGTTCGCTCGTCGCCGCCAAGCAAGCCGAGCAGCAGGGCATCAGCGTCGAAGTGATAGACCTTCGCACGCTCGCGCCCTACGATTGGGAAGCCATCACGCGTTCCGTGAAGAAGACCAGCAGAGTGATCGTCGCGCATGAAGACTCGCGCTCATTCGGCTATGGCGCGGAAATCGCTGCGCGCATCTCGGACGAGTTGTTTGAATATCTGGACGCGCCCGTTCGCCGCGTGGCCGCGCTCGATACCTTCGTCGCCTACGCGCCGCAGTTGGAAGATGTAATTTTGCCGCAGGTGGAAGACGTAGCGAAAGCGATTACGGAGTTATCCGGCTATTAGGTAGGACAGGCATTCCTGCCTGTCATTGAGCGCGGAGAGCGCGAATAACTATTAGCGAATAACAAGAGCGTGCTGGCGCACGCTTGGACAGACAGGAATGTCTGTCCCACGACAGGCAGGAATGCCTGTCCTACAAAGAAATTCTTGATTTTTCCGCCCGCCGATGTGGTATATTCGGGTTGCCGGTGAAGCCCACTGCTCACCGGGCCGAACCTGAGCCGATTCCTCAAACAACCAAAAGGCTCTTAGCTCATTACAATCCTCCTCGCCTCGGCAGACTTTTTAACTGCAAAGGACGAAGCTATGTTCAAACGCAAGCTCCCTCTATGGCTGGCGCTCGCTCTGCTCCCGACGCTCGTTCAAGCCGCGCAAGCTCAGGAAACTCTCCCCGAACTAATCCGCCGCGTCAAACCTGCGGTCGTCGCCATCATTACCTACGACGACAAAAACGAGATGAAGATGACCGGCAGCGGGTTTTTCATTCGCCCCGGTCAGGTGCTGACCAACCTGCACGTCATTGACGGGGCGCACCACGCCGAAGTCAGAACCTTCGACGGCAAGGGGAAGACTTACGCGGTTGGTGGAATTGTCAGCCTCGATGATGAAGCCGACCTCGCCGTCCTGAGCATCAGCCTGCCCGCTGACCGCGTGCGCTCGCTTGAGATTGCCAGCGCCCTACCGGAAGAGGGCGAACAGGTTTTCGTCATCGGCAACCCGCTCAGGCTGGAAGGCTCTGTCTCCGACGGCATCGTCTCGGCGGTGCGCGAAGTGCCGAACCTCGGCGAGATAGTTCAGATTACCGCCCCCATCTCTCACGGCAATTCGGGCAGCCCGCTCTTCAACATGAAAGGTCAGGTCTTAGGCGTCATCACGATGAAGGTGACCAACGGGCAGAACATCAATCTCGCGCTCGGCTCGTCGCGCTTGAGACAACTTCGCCCCGGAAACCTGTTGACGTTTGACGACCTCGCGGCGAGAAACAAGACGGGCGCGTCAACTGAAATGCTGGCCGAATGGTGGTATCGCAACGGATTGACCTCGCTCTGGCTGGGCAACTACGATAGCGCCCTGGGCTACTTCGAGAATGCGGTCAACAAGAATCCGAACCGCGCCGAAGCGTGGATTCAGGTGGGCTACTGCAAGGTCAAACAAGGCAAGAACGGGGATGCCGTCAAAGCATTTCAGCGCGCCATCCAGCTTCGCCCGAATTCTTTCGAGGCATACAACAAGCTCGGCGACGCTTATTACTACGCCAGCCGTTTCTACGAAGCCATCGAAGCCTACAAGCAGGCCGCGCGCCTCCGTCCCGACATGGCGGAAGCCTACTACAATCTCGGCATGACTTATCTGGAGATAGGAGAGCGCGCCCTGGCCCTCGTCCAACTTCGCCAACTCCAAGCGTTGGACGCGAAACTCTACACAAAACTGCTCAGCGAAACGCAAAGGTAAGGCAAAAGAAAAGAGTCCAAAGTCTAAAGTCCAATGTCCAAAGTCAAAGGCTCCTCTCTGACTTTGGACATTGGGCTTTAGACTTTAGACTTTGGACTTGTCTTATTCTCCCACCTGGCCCATGAACACCGTCTTGTCTATTCGCTGGGGATCGCCGAGGACGACGAAGCGAATGTTACGCATGTATTTCTGCGCGGCTCGTTGCACGTCCACTGGTGACACGGCGCGCAGGTGCGAGAGCATGTCGAAAGCGCGACGCCAGCCGCCGCCGATCAATTCATACTCGGCGAGGTTTGCCGCCTGAGCCGCGTTTGTCTCCTGGCTCAGGTAATAGGTGGTCAGGTATTGCGAGATGACGCCCGTGATGTCCTGCTGGTTAATCGGCTGAGTTTGCAGCCGCTTGATCTCGCCCAGCATGACGCGCACAGCCTGATTCGCGTCAACCGCCGTCACGTAAATGCCGCCGACGTTTGCGCCCTGACTGTTCAGAAAGGCGTTCGGCGCGTATGAGAGATTACGCTTGACGCGCACCTCTTCAAAAACGCGGTCGCGCAGGATGCTCGAAGCAATCTGCATCGCATGGATGTCGTCTGCCGTCAGAGGCGGCGCGGTGAACAGACCCTGAATGTAATTGGTCGGCAATCCACGCTGCGTGATTTCGACCGTCGGAGCGGCAAACGTAAGTTGCGGCACAGGCTGTGCCGCGTAGCTGCCGCGCGGAAGGTTGCCGAAAGACGAAGTCAGCGAAGCGCGCAGGGCAGCGGGGTCGAGGTCGCCGACGATGACCAGCAGCAGCCTTGAAGTTTGCATCGCTTGCTGGTGATACCTGCGCACGTCTTCAAGCGTCAGACCGGCGACTGTTTCGGCTGTGCCCTGCGGACGATTGAGATAAGGATGCCCCGTGTAGGCGACGCGCTCCTGAAGCCTTTGAAGATATGTGTCGGGATCGTCCGAATCATCTCGCAGCCCGGAGACTTTGCGGCTCTGCACGAGCGCGAAATCTTCTTTGGTGAAAGACGGTCTGAGCGCCACATCCGTGAAGATTTCCCACGAGCGGTCGAAATTCTGACGCGTCGAGGTGAGCGACAAAACCGAATAGTCGTAGTTCTCGCTGGAACTCATGAGCGTGCCCATGCGCGAGAGTTCCGCGCGTAGTTTCTCACGCGGGAAACCCGTGCTCGCCTCTGTCGCCACGTCCAGCATCAGGGATTCGATGCCTGCGTTCTCCGCCGTGATGTTGCGCGAGCCGCCGCGCAGGAATAGTCCGGCGGCGACCGTCTGGCTGCCCGCGCGTCGCTTGACCAGCACCTTCATGCCGTTGACATCAAACTCCGTGACGAGCGAGGCCGCCCGGCGCTCTGCGTCCGATTGTGTTTCATCAACTCTCGGAGCCTGCCTCGCCGCTTGTCCGGCTGGCGTGACATTCGGCTTCTCAACATTCTGCGCTGACACACTCGCCGTCGCACCGCCGCCAACAAAAGCGAACACCGCGACTAAGACAAGCGACAACACAGAGCGCACAAAATCAAAACCGGAGTTCACACGCCTTCCACCGAAAACTGAAAACTGAAAACTGAAAACTGTTTTTCTCATTGCCCGATTAACTCCTCCGGTTTCAACTGAATTTGCTGCTGCGCCTCTTCAGAGATCAGCGCGAGGCCGACGTGCGGCTTGCCCTGAATGTAGGTTGTGATGTAGCGGCTGATGTCGGCGCGCGTCGTCCGACGCAGGTTCTGCAAATAGCCGCGAAAATACTCAAGGCCCGTGGAAGCCCACCAGAACGAGAGCGTGTGCGCGTACTCAGAGAGCTTCTCGCGCGAGTAGAGGTCGTCGGCTTCAAGCAGCGACTTTGCGCTCTCAAGCTGCTCGTCCGTGAAATAATCCTTGTCATTAAAGTGCGCGACTTCATTGTAGATGGCTTTGATTGCGGCTCGTGCCTTGTCCGGGGGCGTCTGGGCGATGATCTGAATCGGACCGACGTTGCGCTGCGTCAGGTAGCCGATGGTGACGCCGTTGACCAATCCCGTATCAACGAGAGCGCGCTGGAAACGCGAATTGGGCTGCGTCAGGATGAACGAGAAAACGTCTGCCGCGTAGGTCGCGGGATTATCTTTGCCGATTGAAGGGCCGTGCCAGCCGATGTTGATGAGGATGTTCTGGACGGGCTGCTTGACAATTCCACCCTCGCTTTTTGCGAGTGGCGGGTGCTCGACCATAGGATATTTGACAAACGGGTCTTCGGCTTTCGGCCAGTCGCCGTAAAACTCCTGCGCCATCTTGAAGACCTCTTCGGGCACGACATCGCCCGTCACCACGAGCGCCGTGTTGTTCGGCACGTAATAGCGCGACTGAATCAGACGCATCATGTCTGTCGTCGCCGTCAAAATCGTCTGCCGGTTGCCGAGCGGGTCCTTGCGGCTCGGATACTTGTAAAAGAGCCGGTTGGTCATCTCATGGTTGAGAAAGTAGAACGGGTTGGCCTCGTTGCGGTCGAATTCGCCGATGACGACCTCGCGCTCGCGCTCAAACTCGCCTTTGTCGAAGAGCGGATAACGGATCGCGTCGCGCATGAAGTTCATGGCGGTTCTCAAGTTCGGGCTGGTCGTCGTGAAGTAGTAATTGACGACCTCTTCGCGCGTCGAGCCGTTGTAGGCGATGCCGAGTTGCCCAATCTTTTGCAGGTAGTCTTCGGCGTTGGCGATGGCGCGGTTGGCCTTGAAGAACATGTGCTCGTAGAGATGCGAGAGACCGTTTAGCTCGGGCGGCTCGGTGTAAGAGCCGTTCTTGGCTGCCATCTCGATGGTCACGAGCGGCACGGAATGATCTTCCAGTACGATGATTTCGAGACCGTTCGGCAGAATGCGATTGACAAGCTGCGCCTGCGGCATCGGCGCACGCGCGGCGGCGGTCGCTGTGGTCGTCGAGACGCGCGGCGTTTGCTGCGTCGCGGCGGCCTGCACTAAGGACGGCGCGAGGAGCGAGCTAATCAGGACTAGAATTAAGAGATTGCGTTTCACGAAAAGCTCCGTTCTTAAATTAATTATGAAGTATGAACGCGGAACGATGACGTAAAGTTCATCATTCATCGTTCCGCGTTCATCGTTTCCATTTTACCGTGCTGTTCGATGTTCGAGAAGGCGTTGGGGATGTCAGCCTGAGTAAGACTCGTCCTGCTCAATCTTCGACAGCACCCAGTCGAAATCGCCGCTGGTCACTTTACCGTGACAATATTCGCAGATGCCCGTGACATTGACTTTGAGCGGCGCTCCGCAGTTCGGGCAATTGAGGTCTGCGCGAGCGTGCGATGGTTTTGAATTGCGGTTGCGGATGAATGTCCAGTATTCGCTCCAACGCCGCAGCTTCTTGTTCGAGCCGCTGACGATTTTGCCGGTTTTGTCTACGGTGTAATCGTGCCCTTCGGCCCAGACGCGCATCGTGATCGAGTTGTAGAAGGCATCCTCCTTGATCTTGACGGGCAGAAGGCGCGTGATGCGGAAATTGTCGAGCGCGTTTCTTAGCCCCTGCCGCTTGTAAGCCTCGATCCAGTACTGGTGCATCTGGAAAATATTGTCCGTCTCGTGCGGACGGGCGCGCTCCCAATCGAGCGACGACCAGGCCAGTTGCAATTCGTTGAAGATGACGACGACGCGCGCCTCGAACTCAGTCCATCTGAACGCCGGGTTATTCTGCTGGAAATACATACTCACGTTCTGGAAATTCGGTTGAACGACAGATGCATTGTTTGTCCCGACTTCCGGCACGTTTGAGGTGAGCAGCGGCCCGCGCGCCTCGCTGCTGAGAAGATTGATCGAACGAACGAACCATTGAAACTCGCCGCTCTCGATACGCGCGCCGCAGAAAGCGCACGCGCCCGTCGTGTCCTTCATCAGGGCCGCGCCACAACGCGGACAATGCAGGGCGGTCGCCTGCTCAGGCTTTGGCGACAGCACGTCACGATTGCGCTCCAGTATCCAGCGCTCGCGCACGTAGTAGGTCATCTCCTGATGCTTGCTGCCCTGCCCGCCGACAATCTCCGTGTAGTTCGTCTCAAACTCGACGCTAATCATCACGACGGGCGAGGCCAGGCCCTGCACGCCCGCGACCTGCATTGAGCCGATGATGATGCCCGCGACCTGTTGCAGGTTCGGCGGGTTGCGCTGCATGAGAGCGGCGCGTGCGGCGTCGCTGAGATATGGCGAAAGCTCTTCGAGCTTGGCCGCCCCGCGCGCGTTCTGCGCCCTGCCGTAGAGCGCGTAACAGAAATCCGTAAAAGTGATCTCTGAAAAATTCGGATCGAACTTGCGTAGCTGGTTGAACTCCTGCGCGAAACTCCTGTGCGCCGTCACGGAGGGGCCGTCCGCCGAGCAGATCGAAGGCGGCAGTTTGTCCTTCTTAAAATAGAAGTAGAGGACGCCGCCGATGATGATGATATCGAGCGGGATACCGATAGCCGGATATTCGAACGTCAGCAGCAGCAGGCGAAAGAGTATCCAGAGGATGAAGCCTGCGCCCTCGCCGCTGCCGCCGCCACTGCCGCCGCCGCCGTAAGACTGCCCGCCGCCGACGCGCGCCAGCGTCTCCGGCGCGGACATGGCTAGCACGAACACCGCCGCTAAGACGAGGCTGGCGAAGACGAGAATGCGTGAAAAGGATTTTTTATTGCGTTGGCGGTTCATTTAAGATCGAAGCGCGGCATGTCCGGTAGTTCGTTCGGATTCTCACCCGTTGGCGGAAGATATTTAGCGAGCATCGCGCCAAGCTCACGAATCTCACGTCTAAGCGTTTCCAGTTGCGGGATGCGCCCGGCGCGGTGCAACTCGTACACGCGCTCGTTCCATTCGAGCGGCGGCGCAGCCTTGAGCACGCCCCTGTCTGCAATCAACTCCAATCGCCTCTCAAGCAGCGAGAGATAAATAAGTACGCCCATTTCGGCGTCAGTGTTCGCAATTCCTGCTTCGTAGAACATCGCCGCCGCGCCGGTCCTGACCGCATCGGCGCGAAACTCTTCGGTCGTCAAGAGACGGCGCAGCGCGTTGCTGCGCGAACAGAGGTAAGCTCCGAGCGCAAACAGCAGCAAAACGTCAACGGCGACCCAGTAATGCTGGAACTCGAACGGCGCGAAGAGTAGGAAGAGCAGCCCGGCGAAGGCGACGATTGCTCCGAAGAGATAGTCAGCATGAAGATAATTGCCGGAGCGAGCGCGCACGGCGATGACGATCTCGGCATCCGTGTGAGTCTCGATGTCACGAACGCAGTCAGCCAACTCGTCGCACGCTGATTGATTGAACCGGGGGCGGGACATAAGGGAACGGTTTACGACCTCTCGTCAAGAAGTAAAAACTGAAGCTGGCAAAGCAGCCGCTATCTTGACACGCCGCGCTGGCGGGCGACAAGTGTAGAGGAAGGCGGAAGCGATGTGTCGGGAAGCAGACGGCTGAAAGCGATATTAATCCGTAACGTGCGGTCTAACATGCGCCTGAGTGGTATTATCACGCATCATGCGGCTTAGTCAGTAGTTGGGCGTCTGCCCTTGAAAGCTAAAGGCAATAGCTCAATAATGAAGACACCCGTTCAGTGTTAGGAGAAAATCATGACTTCCCTCAAACGCTTGCTGGGAATAAAGGCACTTCTGCTAATCATCATTTGTTTATCGATGGTTCAAATGACATGGGGCCAAAAGCCTGCCGTTTCTGCCAAGCCGGAGACACGTCTAATCACACGCGAACACCTACGTGAACTGGGACGCTCGCTCGCTAACTGTCTCGATGACAGTAAACCTTGTAAAAATACTTTCGGAGCCAATGAGCTTGTGATTTGGTTGACCAATAGTACATGGCGCAACTCTGAGCGGGCTGGCTTAGACACATTGGATTTTTCAGATTTTACAGCGCTTCATAAGAAATATGGTGACGCGCTGGCGAAGTTACACTCATATACTTTGGAAGGAGTAACTCATCAACAATGGGCATGGAATGTTACGTTCGAGGACGGTAATTGGGCTATTATTGTCGTAGATGATTGTCCGAGTCAGCCCTTACGCCGTATATATAACGATCCGCCCTATAGCGTTCGTCGTCCAAACCCTTGTTTAGACCTACTTGAAATTCCCGTCCAGAGATACGCCGCCACACTCGCAGAATTGATGGCCGATAACGAAAATGGCAGAGTTACTGTCAATCAATTCGTCAACTTCATGATTAACAAACAATGAGGCTGGCTTATCGAAGTAACAAGGCTAATCATGGATTACCAATCTATTGTCACGACGCCGCCCAACAACCCATCTGAGGCGTCCGAGTCATTCAACCCGCCCGATAGCGTGGCTCTCAAGTTCATTCCTCGCGTTCAGGTCGGATGTCGCTTGTGGGTGGCGGGTCAATTCCAGCGGTATGCTTCTGTTGAATCCAAATGACAGCCACAGTAAACTTATGACGTGACTGATGAGCCAGATATCTTATCTTTAGTTCTGGGGGCTGCGACGAAGCGTCTTTTATTTCTTCCTCACGCTGTCCGGCAAATGTCCCGGCCAGATAGACTAATTACCACATCTGAAATACGCGACGTAGTAGAACATGGTGAAGTCGTCGAAGATTATCCCGAAGATTTGCGGGGGCATAGCTGCCTGATGCTTGGCTATGGTGAGGACGGTCGCGCCGTTCACGTTGTTTGTTCGCCTAAAGGTGAATATCTCGCTATCATTACAGCGTATCTGCCTGATAAGGATGAATGGTCAGGTGATTTCAGAGTGAGGATAACGTTATGAAGTGTATGTATTGTCAGGGCAGGATGGAGCGGGGCGTAGCGCCTTTTCACATTGATCGAAAAGGTTATCATTTGCAGTTGGATAAAATTCCTGCGTGGGTCTGTAGCCAATGTGGAGAAGTCTATTTTGGAGAAGAAGCGGTTGATTCAATCCAGTCAGTAATTCGGGTAGTGGACGAGCAGCTTGAAAAGTTAGCCATACCTGCATAGTGAAAGTTAAAGATTCCCCGCACGAAGCATGACAACCCCTCTGAGGCGTTCGAGTCATTCAACCCGACCAGAATCAGCCATTTTTTTCTCTCGCGCTCTCAAAACGTAGCGACTGCCGCGCGGGCGCGTTGCTCAAGCGCAGCCCGGTAGGGCGCAGCGTCGCGCGTCCAGACGTTTGGCGAGAAGGTGGCGCGCGGTCTCTTTGAGCCGCGCCAATTGTTTTCGACGCGCATTGAGTAGGCGCGGCGCGTGCGCGGGACGTAGAGCACAAGCCGACGGTCTGATGTATGGCCTTTGGCGTTTGTGCCCGTGCAGATCACTTCATCGTAGCCGTCGCCGTCAATGTCTTGGCTCTCCGTCGTCCAGTTCGCCCCGTTAAAATTGTGCGCGTCGAGCGGCGTGCGCGCTATCACGCGGTAGCGACCGCCGCGCGGCTCCATCACAAACAGGTGAGTTCCGCCGTTGCGTCTTTCGTCCTGAATGGCAATCACGGCTTGATTCTGTTTGCGATCCGTGTTCACGACATGAACGTCGCCAATCGGTCCGTTTGAAACGGAAGTGACGAGCTGTCGCGCGGCGTCGAGCGAGAGCGGCGGCTGGGCGACAATCTTCGGCGCGGCAGATAAGGAAGAATCAACCGAGGCTGTCGGCGCGTTCGTCGTCTTCGTCATCGTCGCTACAGGGCCACCTTCTGCGGCGGCTGTCGTCAGCCTGTTCTGCGCGTTTCGTCCCCAGACGAAAAACGTCAGCCCCAGCACGGCGATCATGGCGAGAGGTGTGATGGCGCGAAAGAAGAGGCTACGCCCGGTCGTGAGCGCGGCCACCGTTGAAGAGAAGGGCTGAGTGTCAGACATCTCGCGCGGCGGTCGGGCGACGCTTTTCTCCAGTAGCTTCTGTGCGGCTCTGGCGTTCGGCGGGCGGTCGTCGGGTCGCTTGGCGAGCAAGGTGTGAACGGCGATGACGAGAGCGCGCGGTAAGTCCTGACGCAGTTTCGGGAGCGGTGGCGGCAGCGCCGTCGCCTGCTTGACCAATACTGCCGAAGCCAGCGGGTCTGTGAAGGGAGGGCGGCCTGTCAACATCTCGTAGAGCACCACGCCCAGACTGTAGAGGTCGCTGCGCGCACCGATGCGTTGTCCGAGGCATTGTTCGGGCGACATGTAGCGAGGCGTTCCGACGATAACGCCTGAGCCTGTCGTGGCGTGCGTGTGCGTCACATCCGCCGAGGTCGCTAAGACTTTCGCCACACCGAAATCAAGCACGCAGATGCCGCGCTCGTTGAGCATGATGTTCGAGGGCTTCAAATCGCGGTGGACGATGCCGAGGCTGTGAGCTTCTGCCAGCACGTCGCAGATGTCCGAGGCGATGCGGACGGCGTGTTCGGGCGTGAAGCGGCCTTCCGCCTGGAGAGCTTCGGAAAGCGTGCGGCCTTCGACAAACTCCATGATGATGAAGTGACGACCGTCGGGCAGATTGCCCGCGTCGAAGATCATCGCGGCGTGCGGGTGACGAAGCTTCGCCATTGTGCGCGCCTCGCGCATGAAGCGGTCGGCTACGTCAGGGTCGGAGGCAAACTCAGGCTTGATGATTTTGACGGCGACGGGGCGTTCGAGGCCCAGATGTGTGGCGCGGTAGACAGTGCCCATGCCGCCTGTGCCGATCTCACATTCGATGCGGAATCGTCCGGCGATAATGTGGGGGACATCCATAGTGACCCTCTTTCGGGGGTTAAGGGGTCGCTCGACCGTATATTGCACTAGGGAGACGAAGGCGCGGATCGGGTGACGCTTGGTTAATAAATTTTGCTTAAAGCCCGTGCGATACGGGAGAGAGGCGCGCCCGGCAGGTTACAGGCCGGGCGCGTGCGTAGTCTAGCATTTTTGCGCCTGCAAGCAAAAGAAAAACAGTGGTCAGTGGCCGGTGGTCAGTGGTCAGTAAAGACCGAGCGCGATATGCAGTTTTGAGTTTTTGGTTTTAACTGACCACCGGCCACTGACCACTGCTTTAATAGTAAGTCTTCAAATCCTTCTCGCCCGTGATGAGCCAGCGGCCACCGATTTTCTCAAACCAGAATCTGTTCAAGCCTGAACCGGCGTATCTCTTCTCGCCGCTTCTGAATTCGAAAGTCTTATCGAACGTGGCGATGGCGCTCTGGCCTGACGGGTCAACTTCTATCTGGAGATTGGTGATTCGCACGTCGAACGTGGAATACGAACTGAAGGCACGGGCGACATTGGAGCGCACCCGGCTCACGTCCGCGTTTCTTGCATTGTAGTAAGTGTGCAGCACGGGGGCGTAGTAGCTCATGTGCGCGTCCACCTCGGGGGTTATCATGGTCTGCCTCCACCCGTTCAAGGCGTTCGAGACTTCCATGCGCGCGGTCGAAGCATCGTTGATCTGCGGCGTTCGTTGAGGCGTCGGCGTCTGGGTCGGCGTGGGCGAGATGCTTGGAGTTGGACTAACGCTGGGCTGCGTGTTCATGTTGCCGCCCGTCGAATCATTGGTATTGCTGATTATCACTCCTGTATTTGTATTGCCGCCGCGACCGGAATCTGTTCCCACGTTGGTCCCGTTGAGATTGCCGCCGCTCGTGCTGTTATCCCTCAAGAGCAGCCATGCGCCGAGACCGCCTAAAGCCAGCAGCAGGATTGTGGCGACCACCGTCAGCGCGACCACCGACGTGGTGTTACGTTGCGGCTGCGATGTCGGTGCGGCTACATCCTGAAGCTCATTTCTGGTAGCGCGTGCCTCTTGCCGCACGGTTGTCGGCGGGTTGTGCGCGCGCAGCGTCGGCGCGATTGGGGGATTCGGGAGAATCTCTGTCGGCGGCGGCTCATTTGGATCGAGCACCAACGTCTTATCCAGCGTAGTGGCGGTCACGCTTTCGAGAGATGCGCCGTCTTCGAGACAGAAATTCAGCGTGTCATCCGTGTACCGGCGCTGGCATGTGGGACAACGTTTCATTCTTTCGGAGTTTATTCGCTGACGTTAGGAATCCAGAACAGTTGTTTGCCGGAGATGACCGGGCGCAAGCCCCGCGCGGGCAAATCCTTCTCTTCCAATCCTAAGTAAGTGAAGTGAGGCAGATCGCTCTTGACCGTCTGAAACCAGCCGTGACGGGCGAGAATGCGGCGCACACGCTCATCCGCAAACTGATCCACATCGAGAGCGAGCATCGCCAGATGCTGCGACGTCCCGGGCGCGGCGATGGAGTAGAGGATGGATTTCGAAAAATCTTTGCTGAAGAAGATGCCGTCCTTTTCGAGTTCGAGCACGGCGCGCACCTGCTCGCTCAAGGGCAGCTTGCGAAGCGTTGTGACCTGTTCCTTTGAGAGACGACCCCGGCTGTTCCAGTAGTTGAGCGCGGGCAGAAAGCGCGTGTTCCACAGACGAAAGGTGTCTTCGTAGCTGCGGGTCGCGGCTTCCGAGCCGCCGCGCGGCGTGATGTTCAGCCCCTGCGCGCGCGCTTCTTCACGCGCCGTCATCAAGGCGCTCATCGCCGCCGGTTGTAGTTCGATCTGGTCGCCGCCGATGATGGCGGTCGTGTATGTCGCCTCTCTTTGAAACTCGGAGACCTCGGCTTCGCTCTGAAAGACGCAGACGGGCGGCGGGATGACGCTGCTGGCGGCCAGAAACATCGCGCCGTAATCTTCAAGCACACGGCGGGAGACGGGATTCGTCGTGTCACAAACCGTCTCAAGTTTCATCTTGCGTGCATGCAGCGCCTTCTTCAGTTCGGGATAGAAAGCGGTAGGAGCGGTGGTTGTTTTACTCTCGACAGTTGTTTCGGGCATCTTCGATTGGCCTGTTTCTCCAGTGTTCACGCCGTCAGGCGATTGATTGTTAACGCGGCGCGCTCGCTGTTGCTCTCTCTGCTGTCCGGCAGTCTCCGTCACCGCCCCGCACCCTGCATTGAGCATCAGGATAACACTCAAGAGCGCGAATGCCGCGCAGGTCTTGAGCAGCATCCGAGCGAGTTGTGCGCGCGCGATGCGCGGGCGTTGGGGCAAAACGGGGGAAGGCTCTGTCAGCATGAAACGCTCTGGTTGCTAAGAGTCGGGAAATTCTTTGGGGCGAGTGTCGCTGATAGCAATTATAAATTGCGACACCGAAGAGGGGAGAAACGTGCGCCGGTTTCCCTCGACCGCCAAGGATGATAATTGGCGTCCGGCTGCGCGGTCAATAAAAGGTTTGCCTCTTAAACTAAAAGACACTGGCAAAACAGAGAAGGAAGAGACAGGATTTACAGGATTATCAAGATTAAGAAAAGAAGGCAATACAGGGAAAGCTGAATGCTTTTCCCTTCATCTTGATAATCCTGTAAATCTTGTCTAATGCTTTAGTAGCTATGTCACTGGCTTTCACTTTTCAGCAGAGAGAGTCAGTTCATTAATTTCAGAAAATAATCTACGAAGGCCGGTCGCGTATCAACGAACACTTTCCTTCCATCCATCGTCGTCATCACCGTTCCGCATCCGTTGATCTCGTTTATCCGGTGGCCTATGAAATCAACCGCGCCCACGCTGATGCCCGACAACTGGCAAATGTATTCGGCGGCGGCTAAATCCTCCGCGAAACCCTGATGCGAGATTTTATTATAAGCCGAGATGCGACACTTCTCATTCCAGTCTTCCCAGGGGGTCTCACGGCCACGATATTTTCTCCCGGCGACAAATTTACCGCCCACAAACCAGAGACGCTTTTCATCGCCCTGACAATAAGCCTGAAAGCAATAATCGCTCAGGTCTCTATCGGAACGCTTTTTTAGTTTGTTGTAAAACTTCCTGACCGCCGCTTCGTCTTTCAACCACTCAACTTCAATCGAAGCGCCGCCCCAGTTGGGCTTGACGACGATGGAACGTTTCTCTTTTTGAAAATCGTAGACTTCATCAATGTCACGGAAGACGTAGGTCGGAATCACGCGCGTCTGCTTAAAGTTCAAAGTCGCAAGCCAGCTTTTCAGTGTCCGCGCTTCTGATTCCGGGTGATTGACCAGCAACGAGACGCTGCCCCGGTCGAGGTGCTTTTGATGAAAATCAAGCTGGGCGTTGAAATAATCTCGTCTCAGGCGAAAACCGAATCGGCGATGATTCAAGTAATAGCCGTCGCTATAAATAAACCATAAATCCCCTTCGGGTTTAATCATCCCGATTGTTTTGAACGCACCGCCCTTGAGCCGCCTGTACGCACGCACCTTGCCATGTTTGAAGTCGTAGCCGTTGACGGGAACGACGAGCAGATCGAAATGTTGATCCATCAGGTTGAGAAACTTTCGCATCGTCGAGAAGTCTCTCTTGCCGATGATGCACGGATTAACCGTGACCAGAACTCTCTTCTTCTTCTTGGAGGGGTGGGCCTGAGGTGAGCGGTTCATGGAGTCGTAAACTGAAAGTCTAAGAGGCTCTGGCAGCGTTCAAATTTAGCGTCCAACTCTTCGAGGGACTCAGCGCCGATGTTGATGAGACCGTAGCGAAAACTCTTTCCATCCTGCATGACATCGGAAAGAAGTTTTCCGGCGGACGCGGCTATCTCGACGCGCGCATCGGGAAATCTATTCAGGAGATTATCAACCTGTGCCTTTGAAGGCGCGCTCAAGACTCGCCTGTCTTCAAAGGTCCGCATGACACAACTCGCCGCGACCTTGAACTCTCCCTGCCGTCTCGGAAACTGCGGCTCCTCATTGAGAGCTATTTGCAGGAGCGGTGCATAGGAACTCAGCCCGTCCACCTTCTCAAACAAATCTGTGAATTGCGAGGCTATCTTCGGATTGATTTCGATGATGTGTATCGCGTCTGTTTCCGCGTTGTACATGAACTCGATATTGAACAGCGCGTTGTCGTAACCAATGCCGCCGATGAAAGTTTCCGCTATCTGAGACATCCTGCGCTGCACGTCCTCGCTCAAGCGCGAAGGATACTCGAATCTTCGGAACGAGATCGTGCCGGGATACATCACAGAGTCAACGATGCCGAGGATGTGAACCTGACCGTCAAAGACGTAGCCCTCCAGCGATACTTGCGTTCCCTCCAGCAAAGATTCGGCCAGCAGATACGAAGCGTCTAATGGAAAATCCGTGTAGGCCCGGAGCAAATCATTCAACGGCTTGAGAAAACCTTCCGGCAGGAGAGAAGAGCCGACTCTTCGCCGAAAACTTTCAGCGTTGAGAATCTTATCCGCGTTGATTGAGAAGCAGGACTTGACGGGTTTCAGGAACAAAGGAAAGCTCAGACTGTCTGCAAGACCCTCTATGTTTTCAGGGTCAATTAACTGGAAGCCGGGTGTCGCCTCGGGGACGAGAGCTTGCTGCGCCACTCTTGAGTAATATTTGTGCTCGCACAGCAGCACGCGGTCAGTGCGCGGGCCAATTAAGCGAAAGCGGTCTGCGATGATGCTGCTGACAGGCATGCCCGGATAGCCGACGCCGGAAGTCACGCCGTCGATGTCGCTTTCGTGATAGCGCCGGATGGTCTCTTCAATCAGCGGCAGAATCTCAAGAGTCTCCGCGTTGCCATTGTAATTGCTCGAAAGAGCGTCATCGAAAAACGCGCCCGCGAAATCTTCAAAGACGAGCTGGCAATTGAGCGCCTCTGCGATTCGCGGCAACTCTCTGTACTCTCTACCCGTCGGGCTGATGAGGAGAATTTTTTTCATAACCATGTCGCTGTCAATTTGCTGCGTTCAAATTAACAGTTTGGGTTGTTGTAATAGCGTGTAGATTTGAATGAATGAGGCGAAGCCGTTTGATACAACTACAGACGCCGCTTCTGAAGCCATGAACCGAAATTTTAATAGCTTAGTTGCCGGAATTTGACAAGCGTCCGGCGCGAAGAAGAGCTTTAGCGGCCTGCCAGACCTCGTGCCCTTCGCTGGTCCTCGTTCCGAGCTTTATCAAATCCGGCAAAGTTTCTTCAATCCCTGACACTGATTCGTGACGCTCACGCCAAGTTAATCCGGCATTCTCTGCATCCAAAGGTGCGAAGCTAAAGTTGAATAAAGGTTTCGCATCAGAAAGTTCTTGGATACGAAGTCGAGTTAAATCGCTCACGAGCGCCTGTTGGAGCTTTCGTCCGGCAGGCGCTTTTGATGAGCCTTATCATTACAGCACAAAGGGGAAAGAAAGAGCATGTCACAGGCAACAACAGCATTGAATCAGGGGAAAACAGGATTTGGCAGTGAATCTGCCGCGAACGGGCAGAAGGACGTGGCGGAATCAATGATCCGCACTATTGATCAATCAACCAAGAAGGCAACGGGCATCAGTTTGTTTCATATCCTGACGCTCGGCTCTATCGGAGCATCAATCGCACTATTTCTATCGGGCAAGAAGCAGGCGGGCATCTTCATAGGCTTGTGGCCGCCGACGTTTCAGGCGCTCAAGTCTGTCGCCGACACAAATCAGGAAGAGAAGAAATAAGCTCGCTTTCAGTCGCATCTCATGCGAAAGCGAAAAAGCCGCGCTCGGGTTGAGCGCGGCTTTTTCGCTTTGATAGCTAACTGAAGCTCGTACCTGATTCTTAAGTTTGTTCTCCTGCCGCGTAGCGGCGTTTGAGTTTAGCCCGGCGTTTCAACGCCGGGAATGAGCAACGAGCGTCGGCACGCGTCGCGTCAGCGACGGTTGAATTCCAGCCGTATTGTGATTCAGTCGTCGCTGACGCGACGCGTGAACCGACATGGCCATGTTCCCGTGCGTTAAAACGCACGGCTAAATCCAGTCTGCCGCTACGCGGCGCATTTATGTAGCTTCGTTAATTAATGCTCACTCCATCCGCAGCGCCTTGCCCACCGATGGGTCGCGACGCACGCGCCAGATTTTCGAGTCGAGATAGTAATGGATGAAGGCGTAGCCCCAGAAAAAGGCTGCCATCAATTGCAGAGGTGTGGAGAGCGCCGCCGGGTCTGCGCTGCGCCCGACGAGTGTCCGCGGCAGTTGGTACCAGAGGCCGAAGAGAATGCCGAAGGCTATGTAGTAAAGGAGGCGGCGGCTGATTAGCTCGGCTGCGCCATAGCGCTCTTTGCAATCCTCACCGCTCGTATATTTTTTGTTATGAAACCAGACGAGGCGATGATATTGCAGGTTGTGATAGATCGTCAGGATGGCGACGATGGCGATTGTTTTGTTCGGCATCGGCGTCAGCAGCACGACCCAGTGCATCGGGATTGCCGCCGCGAGCAGTAGATACTTCGGGACATTCAGGGCTTGCCCCTGCACGGCGCGCTGCGCCTGTCGAAAGAGCCACGCGAGCGCGCTTGCTATCGTTGCGATGAGCAGGACGATTTCAAGCCCGTTAACACCCGCTTGAAGCGACGCGGGAACGCGCTTCATCGCGCTCGGATCACGCGCCACGAAAGCGACGAATGGATAGGTGAAGGCGAGCAGCAGCAACGCGCGGTCCAGAAAATTGTCTGCGCGAAGTAGATCGTTGTTCTTCTTCTTGTAGAGCACCATGAAGCCGTAGTGCTGCTTGACCAGATGATAGTAGGCCCAGAGAGCCGCGAGGAAGAAGAAGACGAGGCCAAGCCCCGCTAGCACCATCAGAGGGCCGACGACGAAGAAGAGAAGCGATCCCCAGAGCAGACGTTTGCGGGACGTGCGCTCCGTGCGGTCAAAATAGGTGCGCGAAAATGTGGCGAAGACATGCGGCGCGTCAATCAGGATAGCCCACGCCGCGACCATCGGGATGAGCGGCAGGATGCCGCTGACGTAGAGCGCAAACAGCGCGTAGCTTGAGACGACCGAGCCGATGAACCAGACTAAATCTTCTCGCCCGCTGATTATCCAGCGCAAAGAGACGGCGCTCGTTCGGGCGTTTTCGTTGATGGCTTGTGCGGTAGTTGCAGACATAAAAGTTCTTTGGACAAACATAGCCTGACAAAACTTTGGACAAAGGCGAGGCTGCGACGAGGATTTTAGCACTAATGAGAGCTGGGCTAAAACGGCGTTCGTGCCTTGCGCTTGACCGGGAACATCCGGCGCAGGATGAGCGTTAGGTGTAGGGCTGAAAGGTTACGACCCATTTGAAGGAGTTGAAATAATGAGACAAACCCTCGCACTTGCCGCGCTCTTCGTTGCGCTCTGTTCGTTTGCTTCCGCTCAAACACCGGGTGGGGCGACGCCGCAAAAGCATCCTGTCGAAAAATTCTTTATGGCGGGAATCGAAGCGTTCAACGCGCATGACCTCGATGAATTTATGAAGCAATTCGCCGACGACGTTGAGATGTACACGCCCACCGGCTGGCTTCGCGGCAAGACGGCTGTGCGTGAACGCTTCACGGGAACGTTTCAGCAGTTTCCGTCCGTGAAGATGGAGATTGAAGATTTGCGCGTGCGCGAGATTTCGCCCGCGACCGTCGTGGTGGATTTCAAGTGGCGAACTTACCCGAAAGGCAGCGGGCCAGCCTTTCATGGTGTGGGGTCTGGAGTTTACGTCCGGCGCGGCGGGAAATGGGCGGAAGTTCTGGAGCATGAGACGGTCGAGCGAGTTGACGAGGCGTTGAGGACGAACCGGCCATAGATAATGTGAATCCGATTCCAGCGGCAGGGCCGCTTACGTCTAACGCATGTTGGGTACGCTGCCTACTGCTTTGCTGCTCTCGCGTGCTAAAATCAGAAGCGTAAACAAATCGGCGGGCGAACTTTGGCAGTGGAGGTTTGATGATTATGGAAAGCACAAGTGAATCGTCTAATAGCACGGTGGGCGCGATCAAAGACGCGCTGCGTTATCTGGGCGATGCGTCGTATGCCATCCTGCCGGAGGATGTGGCGCACCGGCTCGCCGAACTCAAGAAGAGTTTTTTTAGTGGTGTGCGCTGCGTCGTTGATAAAGAACTCGAATGGATAGATGAGCGCGTCACGGGCGGCGACCGTCTTCGTGAAGAGTGGCGGCAACGGCGGTCTTCAACGGAAAGAGACGAAACGGCAGGCGAAGGAATATAAATTAGGGATGAGGGCGGAGGGATGAGGGATGAAAGTAGAGAATGATTCCTTTCTCTCATGAAGGTAGAAGCATCATGGAAGTTTTGCTGGCTGAAGAGTATGGATTCTGTTTCGGCGTCGAGCGCGCTGTTGATATGGTCGAAGACGCGCTCTCGCAGGGCGGCACGATTCGTTCGCTCGGCGCGTTGATTCACAACTCGCAGGAGATGCAGCGGCTCGAAGCCAAAGGTGTGACGACCATCAGCACGCCCGTCGAAGCGGACGGCAACACGACGGCAGTAATCCGCGCGCACGGCGTGACGCCGCAAGTGCAGCGCGAGTTGGAACAGAGCGCGGCGCATGTGATTGACGCGACCTGCCCGTTCGTCACCAGAGTTCAGCATCTGGCCGAGCGCGCTGCCAACGAAGGACGTGATGTCGTTGTCGCGGGCAATCCAGACCACCCGGAGATGATCGGCGTCGTCGGCTATGCGCCGGACAACACCTACGTCGTGCGTGATGCGAGCGAAGTCGCGGGCTTACCCACTTTGCGACGCCCGCTCGTCGTTTCGCAAACCACCATCAAGCTGAAAACTTTTCAGGAAGTCGCAGAGGCCGTCCGCGCCAAATCCGAAACTGAGCCACAGGTCATCAATACGATTTGTTCTGCAACGCGCGACCGCCAGGACGCGGCGCGTGCACTCGCCGGGCAGGTTGAAGCCTTCTATGTCATCGGAGGCCGCCATTCGTCAAACAGCGTCAAGCTGTTGGCCGTTTGCAAGGAACAATGCGAGAAGAGCTTTTTGATTGAGACGGCGGACGAGATAAATCAGGACGACCTGGCAGGTATCAATCGCGTCGGCGTCACCGCCGGTGCTTCAACACCGAACTGGTTGATTGAACAGGTGGTGGAGAGATTGCGAGAAATCGGCCAGACAACACCAACGGCAGTTTCCTGAGTTTTCTAAAAATCCCGGACATCAACGAACGAACCACGAAGTAACACGAAGCGCCACGAAAATAATAAGTGTTTCGTGGCGCTTCGTTTTACTTCGTGGTTTATTTCTCTCTTCGTTTCTCTCACAAATCATCTTCAGCCATATCCGCCTGATCGAGGATGTTGACGATGCGGCGCGCTTCTTCCGAGCCGTAGTCGCCAGCCTGTCGTTCCAGAGCTTCGCGCGCAATCTCTGAGTCAATTGGATCGCCGAGCAGAGCGATGAGCGTGGAAGTCGGGGTTTGCGCCAGCGTTTCCTGCGCCAGCGCGCGGACGACCTCATTATTGCTGCGCGCGAGTTCGCAGATTTCGCTGGGCGCGAAACGCGCGGCGAGCGTGTCGGCGAGTTGATCTATGCGCGCGTAGTCGCGCAGGCGATAGGTGCGTGCGACCAGTTGCGCGAAGACTTCGGCTGATTGAGTCTGGTTTTGTAAAACAAGAGCGGTGGTATCGGCCATGCGGCGCAGTTCCTTTTCCTGTTCCGCATTCATGGACGCGCCAGCTTCCGTTGAGCGTTCGTCGAGCGCAGCCAAAAGTCGGCTCAACTCCCAATCGGCGCTCGCGTCATAAGGGCGACTCTCGCTGCGCTGAGGCTGTGTGGTCGCAGCCGTTGCGCCGGAAGATTGTAAAGCTCGCTCGACCATCTTACGTGTCGTCGAGCGCAAACCTTCCCAGACGCTCGCCACACGCGCTCCGAAATCTTCGATCATCATCCCCAAATCTTTTTGCTCCCGCTTCTATCCTTGCCCTTCGCAGGCTTCCCCTTTGAATGCGTGTTGTACTATAACGCGAAGAGAAATGAAAGGCGAACGAAGAGAAAGTATGAAGGCGGAGGGATAAAGGAAAAAATCATGCGAAAATTTTTAGTCTTCACGGGTTGTGTTGCCCTGCTTTTGTTGACGGCGGCGGGTGTCGGCGCGCAGCGGGAACTGGGCGTGCGCCCGACGGATTCTGGCGGGCCTCTGATGCCGGAGCAGGCAGCCTACGACGTGTCCTCTTATGATCTCGCGCTCAGGGTCAATCCTGCCGAGAAGTCCATCAACGGCACGCTCACCGTGTCGGCGCGCATCGTTCACCCGACCGCGTGGTTCGTGCTTGATCTGGACGACCCGCTCAAGGTCGAATCGGTCTACACGCCGCAAGGCAATGGCAAGGGAGAAGCCCTACAGTTTGAGCGGCGCGGCGGGAAAATCTGGATTGAGTTTCCGATGACTAAGCAGCCGGGAGAGACGGTGAAGGTCAGCGTGGAATACGGTGGCAAGCCCAGAGTCGCGCCGCGCCCGCCCTGGGTCGGAGGCTTCATCTGGGCGAAGACGGCGTCAGGCCAGCCCTGGATAGCCACCGCTTGCCAGATGGACGGCGCAGATTTGTGGTGGCCCTGCAAGGACCATCCATCGGACGAGCCTGATTCGATGGCGCTGCACATTACCGTGCCGGAGCCGCTCATCTGCGCGACGAACGGGCGGCTGCAAAGCGTCAAGAAAAACAATGACGGCACGCAGACCTTCAACTGGCTCATCTCCGTCCCGTTTAATAACTACAGCGTCGCGCTTAACATCGCGCCTTACCGCACCATCGAAGGCCAGTTCAAAAGCATGACGGGCGAGAGTGTGCCCATCACTTTCTGGGTGCTGCCCGAAAATTACGAGAAGGGGCAACAGCTTTTCCCGCAGATTGCGAAAGACCTGCACTTCTTTGAAAAGTATCTGGGGCCGTATCCGTTTCGCGCCGAGAAGATCGGCGTGGCCGAGACGCCGCATTTAGGGATGGAGCATTCGACCGTCACGGCCTACGGCGCGAACTTCAAGGACAACCCCTTCGGTTTTGACAGCCTGCTCTTTCACGAACTGGGCCACGACTGGTGGGCTAATCTCGTGACGGCTTCCGACTGGCGCGACTTCTGGCTGCACGAAGGTTTTCAATCGTTCATGGATGCGTTGTATGCGGGCGAGATGAAGGGCGAGGAAGGCTACATGCGTTACGTGGCGGGCATGCGTGGCGGCATCCGTAACAAACAGCCGGTCGCTCCACGCGAGGCGCGCACAGCCATGCAAATCTACATGACCGCGCCCGATTACCTGAACAGCGACGGCGACATCTACGGCAAAGGCGCTCTCATCCTGCACACTTTGCGCTACCTCATCGGCGATGAAGCGTTCTTCAAATCACTGCGCCGGATGGCTTACCCCGATCCGAAAATGGAGAATGTGAAAAACGGCAGGCAGTTCCGCTTTGCCACGACGGATGATTTTCGTCGCATCGCCGAACAAGCTTCGGGGATGAAACTCGACTGGTTCTTCGACGTTTACCTGCGCCAGCCTGCGCTGCCACGTCTCGTCAAGGAGACGAAAGGAAACTCGCTCGTGCTTCGCTGGGATGCGCCCGGTGGACTGAAGTTTCCAATGCCCGTCGAGGTTCAAACAGGCGGACAAACACGCCGCGTCGAGATGAATCAGGAGGGAGACGTGGCCGTACCCTTCGAGGCCGGACAAACACCCGTCGTTGATCCGAAGAAGCGAATCTTAATGCAGTAGGCAGTGGGCAGAAAAAAGTGGTCAGTGGCCGGTGGTCAGTGTTCAGTTAAGAACAGGCGATGAGCAGCGATGAGCTTTTGTTTTTAACTGACCACCGGCCACTGACTACTGACCACTGCTTACCGCCCAGTGCCTTCTGCTAACTGCTTTTCATTGTGGTCTATGATTTCCGCGATTGCCTGGAATGGGATTTTGATTATTTCGCCGCCGCGCTCAATTTTGACGCTCGGCGTCGTTAGCGCCTGCGTCGTCTTCATGCTGCGAACGATGCCGCGTATGCGGCTTCCGTCGGTCGTCACGATCTCCACGTTGTCCATTCCGTAGAGCGGGCGCAGGGCTGCGAGGGCTTTAGTTACTTCCACTGTTTGTTTACCGCGCTTTCTTTAACTGATTGTTTAGAGCCACTATACTGTGCTTTCGCCCATTAAAGAAAGCTCTCACGGCGCGTAAACAAGTTGCAACCCACGCGCTTTTTGTGGCGTATAGGAATACGGGAATATGGAAATGCACTCGCTCAGTCCCTTTCATAGTGATAGAATACAGCCATGCAAAGTGAAGCCCACAGAGATAATCGAGTAGCCGATGAGGCGGACGCGCAGGATATTAACAACTGTCCTAATTGCCAAGCGGTAATGCCGCGCGCCATGCGTTTCTGCCGCGCCTGCGGTTGTCGCCTCGGCGAAGGCGTCGAAGAATACACGGAGACCGTCCGCTTCCAGAGCGCGCCGAATACTTCGCCTGCCGGAAAGACGCGGACAACAGGTTGGCCCATGCCGCCTTTAGCACCGCCAGCCAACGTTAAAGAGTTCAAGGCGATGGCGAATCGCATCCATGAGAGGACTGTCAGATCGTTCACGACCGGACTCGGCCAGATGAAGATTGGGCGAGCGTGCAAGCGCGTTCCACGCTGGATGGTGTGGGTCATCGTGCCGATCATGATTGCTTCGATGACCGGTGGCTTCATCTCTAACTCAGGCTCGCGGCGCAACGGTCGTAGTGTCGCGACCGCGAGTACACAGAATTCTTTCTTTGGCGCGCATTACAAGACCTCGGACAGCGGCGCCTTCATCGAAGATATTACGCCTCCGGGTTCGGCTGCGGACAAGGCAGGACTGTACGGCGGCGATGTCATCACCAGCTTTGACGGTAAGCAAGTCAAAAGCGAAAGCGACCTGAACAACCTGTTGATGCAGACGCCGGTCGGGAAAACTGTCGAAGTCGTCTTCATTCGTGATGGCGAACAGAAGACGGTTAAGCTGACAACCATCTCGGAAAAAGAGAATAGCAGGCTGCGAGAGGCTTTCGAAGACAGGCCGGAAGGCAACGGCTTTCTAGGTGTGGACGATGATATGGATCGCGTGCAGATTCCCGGCACGAATATTTACGGTGTGCGCCTGGACGAAGTTTATAAAAATCGTCCGGCTTACATCGCGGGTCTGCGCGACGGAGACATCATAATCCAATTTGACGAAGCTCTCATTCGCACGCCCGGAGAGCTTAACCAGCGCATTGACCGCGCATTGCCGGACAGCACCGTTAAGATCGTCCTCATGCGTGGCAGCGAGCGTCTCGAAATTCCTGTCAAGATGGGCGAGGAATAATCAGGAGCGCGCCGCATATTCTTTGAGGCGCGCTTCCATCTCTCGCCTGACCTCTTCCCGATCCTCTTCCACTTCATCTGCTTCAAAAGTCTCAAAGAGCGCGTAGGGCGGCTCTGCCACGAGGCGCAGTTCCCATGCCTCGCGCCCGGCGTGCGAAGGCCGACTGAACCAGAGCGCGTCAACAACTGCTTCCCGCACAATTGCCTCTCCAAAAAGATTGCTCCCCGGCGCTGTCAATTCTTTCTGCGTCTCAGGCCGGAGCAACACGCGCTCCAATCGCCATTCGTGTTTACGGTAGGCGGCGATAATCTCACCGATGCGCTCAAGCTGATTCATTCATCTTCCGGCGTCCTTTGAGAAGCGAAAATCCCTTTCTCTATTTATCCTCGTCGAAAGCGATCTTCCATTGCCCGTCTTCTTTGGCGAAATGTACCACTTCCCATTTATCCTGCTTATCGTTTCTAACTTCGAGCGTCGCTTTATCGCCATCCACCTTCTCGTTGCGAGTTTTGGGTATCTCGGCGGGAACGTCATTGCCTGCTGACTCAAGCCCTTCTTTCATGACTGCGTCAACGGTCGTGTTCGTTTTCTTCGCCCGCTCTTCCATCATATTCAGCGTGCCTTTGGAGAAAAGGCTCTTGACCGCTTCAGCGTTCTTGCTCTTGATGGCCTCGTAGTAGGCAGTGAAAGCGCTGGTGGGAGATGGCCCGGAATCGCTGGTTATTGGTGTGGCGGTCGACGACGGCTGTGTGGCGGTCGCTGTGGGCGACGCTGAAGCGGTGTTGGCGGTGTTGGTTGTATTAGCGTTCGTGTTATTCGATGTTCCCTTGCTGCATCCGGTCAAGAGGGTGACTGCGGCGGCCAATGTGATCGCCGTCAAGGCGGCGAAGCGTATTCTCATTTTCAATCTCCTGATAGAAAGCCAGCCGCCCCTGTGGTTGGGTGACTGGCAATTGATTAAAAGCATTAAAGCGTGCCCTGACCGGCAGCTTTGCTACAACAGACCAAGCAACTATTTGAAGTTAACCTTCCAGCCGCCGTCTTCTTTGACGAAGGTCGCCGTTCTCCAGTTAGCCGCATCATCGCGCTTAAACTGAAGCTTCGCCGTGTCGCCTTCTATTTTCTCTTCGCCCAGTTGCGGCATCGTCGGAGGAGTGCCACTGCTGGCTTCGCTGAGATATTCGTCGAGCGATTTGTTCCTGCTCTTTGCTGTCGCTTCTATTGAGGCGAGGTTTTCTTTCGCTATCAAACTTTTGAGAGTTGCTATGTCTTTGTTCTTCGTAGCTTCGTAGAAAAGCTTGAAGGCTTCGGTTGGCGTCGAAGCTTTCTTTCCCCCTCCACACGCCGCAAGCGCGATTGCCAGCAGTGCTGAACTCAGGAACGCGATTGCCTGCCGTGTCCTCATCTGGACTTCTCCTCCATGAGAAGGGTTTCAGAAAAAATTGTGAACGTGCGACGGCCTGCTCTACAAGGCGCGCAAAATCATCTTGAGCTTTAACAAGGCACACGCCCGCTCTCATGTGATGAGCGGGCGTGTGCCGAATTGTCTGGCGGCTTACTTAGCCCCGCCCATAGCTTTGTCGAGAGCGATCTTCCACTTGCCGTCTTCTTTGACGAAGGGAATAGATTCCCAGTTACCCTTCTCGTCTTTGACCTGAAGGGTGGCCGTGTCACCCGTAATTACTTCGTCTTTCGACTCAAAGGACGCAGGCGGAGGTGCTCCGCTCGGCTCCTTGAGCGCGTCGTCAAGACTCTTGTTCTGCATCTTGGCGAACTTTTCCATCATCTCCAGCGATCCCTTAGACATCGTGTTCTTGATGCCCGCGGCGTCTTTCGCCTTGACGGCTTCATAAAAGGCTTTCGCCGTCGCGGTCGGCGATGAGCCGCCGCCGCATCCCGCTGCTACGAGCGCCAGAGCCATGAACGCGACGACGAGCGTGGTTAGCTTTAGTGTTTTCATTGAAAATCTCCTTCGGGTGTCGTGAATGCTTCCCGGTGGCCGCGCACGCCTCCTTCACGAATAGCACGCACGCCCGTCGGTTCACCTGAATTTTAAGAGCGGCGAAGTATACAACATTCCGACGCTTGCGCTCTAGACAAACCGGAGTCCGGTAGAAGTTCGATCTACCGAAAATATAAAATATTGACAAAGATGGGCAGTGCTTATAAAGTTCACCCGGTTAGTGACCTCCAGCTTGCTTGATCTCGTTTTTACCGCCCAGAAGGAAAATCAAGGCCGCTCTCACGGGGAAGATTTAAGAGTTGTGATTCGGTGGTGCAGATCGCTCGAATTAAAGCTTGCCTCGCAGTCTATCTCTTACGATTCTAAAGCTTGAATAAGCATCGCTCTTTTACCGAAGAGGACTTCGAATGAAAATCACGAAGATTATTGCCTGCTGCTGCTACATTCTTGCCATAGCCGGTTTGTTGATCTTCAACCGCGCCGGATCGGCTAAAAAGGTTTCGATTGAGTCTGACGCCAGCGCTCAGGACCCTTGCGCGAAGGCCTGGCCGCTGCCCTACCTGCCAAGCGGCCCGAAGGGAATTGACGCCTACGAGGCACTTCTCAGCGATTTCGTGAATAAGGGTTGCTACAAAACCAGCCCCGGATGGAAGGCGGATAACCAGATTCGGGACACCGGCCCCTACATCAATGGTAAGCCTTACGGCACGCACAACGCCGTCAGGGTTTATTACTCTCCTGAGATAGTGGACTGGATGAACAAGGGCAGGAAAGAGGGCGAAATTCCAGACGGTGGGACAATCGTTAAAGAGATGTATCCCATGCCAGCGATTAAGCAAAAGCAAGCCTTCCCCCCTCCCGGCGGCTGGGCCATTATGGTCAGAGATAAAAAGGGAGCGTGGGACGGCTGGTTCTGGAGCGACGGCAGCCCGACGATAGATTACAGCAGCTATCAGAATGCGGGATATGGACTCTATTGCATGAACTGCCATGCCTCCGCCAAGACGGAACTGACCTTCTCTGCGCTCAGAAACATTTCGGGCAGCCCGCTAACTTTTAATCCGACAATGTTGCCTAACATCATCACGCAGTCAGTAACGCCGCTGCGCCGCACTGCCCGGCAGCCGGGGCGGGTTGACCCTCTGGCTGGGGCTGAGCAGCTAACGCCGGAAGAAGATGTTGCCGTCCACACCAAGCGTGACCTCTTTGTGAGCAAATCGGAGACTACTGAAGGCGTTGAGCAGGTCAGGGGAGACAATCCCGCCGGAGGCACTGAGGCTGCGGCGACTATCCCCAAGCAGTTGGTCGGCCCCTGGTATGACAACGTCTGGCAAAACCCGCAGTCCAAAGATCGCAAGATGTTCCTGACCTCGAATCAATGCATCGGTTGTCACGACGCCACGCAGAACAACGCGGGCCAGCCCAACATGATGTATCCGCAAATCTATCAACAGGGAACTAACCAGACGGAGTTAGACCTCAACATTTCGCCTTACAGCGAATGGCGAGGCTCCATGATGGGACTTTCAGGACGCGACCCGGTCTTTTATTCACAGTTGGAAACAGAGATAAATCTGCATCCTGAAATCCAAAGTGAAATCATTAACACCTGCATGAGTTGTCACGGGGTGATGGGCAAGCGCCAGATTGATCTGGATAAGAAAGGACCTTTCAAGCTTGAGTACCTGGATTTGAAATATCCACAGCCCTATTCGGAATATGGCGCGCTCGCCCGCGACGGTATCTCATGTACGGTCTGTCATCACATCGCCGCAGAGGATTTGGGCAAGCCTTCCACGTTCACGGGCAAATTCAAACTGGGCAAGGCGGACGAAATGTTCGGTCCCTTTGACCCGGTAGCCACCGTCCCGATGGATAACGCTCTGGGCATCAAGCCGCTCGCGACTAAAGAGAATCAGATCAGATCGTCTGCCTTGTGCGGCTCATGTCATACGGTCATCCTGCCCGTCCTCAAGGTCGGAGAGAAATACCCGGCCAACGTTTTTGACAAGCCGCCGGAGACGGAGCATGAACAGAATACTTATCTGGAATGGCTCAACAGCGTCTATCAGGACGAAAGGCAGCCCATCAACGAGGCGAAAAAACAGAGTTGCCAGGATTGTCACATGCCGGGCAAGTATCCGGCCAAGACGGGCCTCGATATAACTTCCAAGATTGCCAGCATCGAGGACGATACTTTCCCGACCGCCGATTACCGCGCTCCTGATGAAGACATTCATCTTGAGGTCAGAGGCACGGACAAGAAAGACCCTTACGGGCGTCATACTCTGGTCGGCCTCAATTTGTTCGTCATGGAAATCTTCAACCAGTTTCCACAGAAACTTGGCATCCCCGTTTACATTAATTCGGACAACAAGGTCACTCCGTTCTACGACCCGATGGCGACGTGGGGGAATGCCGTTCCCAGCATGGTGCTGGCTAAAAAGGCCGGACTCGAACAGGCGCGCAACGAGACGGCCAAGCTTGAGATTGCTTCTCTGAAACGCACACCCAAAGGCATCGCGGCTCAGGTCAAAGTAACCAACATCGCCGGTCACAAGTTTCCTTCCGGCGTCAGCTTCCGTCGAGCCTTTGTTGAGCTTCGCGTCAACGTGGGCGGGAGAACCGTCTGGGTTTCCGGAGGAACGAATGATAAGGGCGTCATCGGCACAATGAAGGCTGGTAGGTTCGTGCCTTTGCAGACGGAGTATTTCGATCTCCAGACCAACCCGCAGCAGAAATATCAGCCTCACTACGATCAGAATACTCCCATCACGAGTGAGGAGCAGGTGCAGATTTATGAAGAGTTGGTCAAGGATTCAAACGGGAACTTCACGACCAGCTTCCTGAGTCTGAAAGACCCGATCAAGGACAATCGCCTGATGCCGGAAGGCTGGAGCGAACGCGGCCCCGACGCCGAAACCACCAGACCGCACGGCGTGGACAGAGCGGCGAACCCCGGCTACTTCGACGGCACCGCGACGGACGTTGTGTATTATCAAATTCCGCTCAACGTCAGGCCGGGGCAGCCGATTACCGTCATGGCCAGCATCTATTACCAGACGATTCCGCCGTACTACTTGCAGCAACGCTACGCGGGCGCGCCGCAGGGCGTCTTCACCCAATCGCTCAAGTATTACGTTGACCGACTGGACACGGGTAAGATTTACGAGGACTGGAAACTGCTGCTCAACGAAGCGCCGATCAAGGATTGGAAGTTGAGGATCACCAGCACGGCCAGGACGCTCTCGTGATTGCCGCACGAGCGGAAGAGTAAAAGGGAAGCGCGTCCGTTAAAGACCACGCCGCGCTCAAGGTTAAAGCGTTCTTGAGTCCCGCTAGGGAAGACGTGAAAATAGCCCGGCGATTTATCGCTGGGGAACAGAAGAATAAAAGAATTGAGTCCCGTAGGGACGACTGAAGAAAGGTGTGCTCCTTTTCAGTCGTCCCTACGGGACTCAATATTTATCTTCGCTTCTAGTCCCAGCACTGAAGTGCTGGGCTATTATCAATCGTCCCTGACGGGACTCTTTCTGTCTTGAATTTGCACAAGGCTTTTGACGGCCTTAATTGTTGAGCAGTTGATGGAAATATCGCCCGATGCTTTCGCCGAACTGCGCTCCCTTGCCGGAATAGTTGGCGTACATTGACGGATTGATTAGCTCCGCTTCGACCAGCATCGAACCGCGAGCAGTCTTAATCAAATCTATCCGGCTATAGTGAATGGGACAATTCAGCGATTCGTAGGCTTTGAGCGTCGTCCGCGCGAAATCCAATTCTTCCCCGGTCGGTTCATAAACCGCAACCGTCCCACCTAAAGATTCATTGCAGCGAAATTCCTGTTGATTGCTGGCCGAAGGTTTCTTCAGCACGGCGTGTTGATATTCAAATCCCAGGAAGACCAGGCTCCGCTCGCCGTCTCGAATCTCTGGCATATAATCCTGAGCCAGATACTCATCCTCCCTGTCTTTGATGGCGTCAAGCTCGTCGAGCGTCCTGACCATCATTATCCCGTTCCCACGCTCGCCGCGTATCGGCTTGAGCACGAAAGGCTCGCCTTCTGCAAGGCGCTCTCGTACCCGCTCATCCACATTGCGAGTCGGAATAATCCGAACTCCCTTTTTCTCCAAATCCCAGAGATACCTTTTGTCTATGTTGTGTTTGATGGTCGCCGGGTGGTTGATGACGAGCCGCGAGGCAACCTCGAAAGTCTTAACCATCCCGAAAAATTTTGCGAGATTAAAATAGAAACCTTCCATCTTGTAGAGGAAAATCAGATCCATCTGCGTGAGGGGAACGGGCGTGATGAAACGCTTTTCATTGTCATGGAACATCCTCGTAAATTCCTGCCCGGAGAGATCGTCCCAGTTGGCGAAAAAAACATCGTGACCGCGCGCCTTCAAGGCAGTTGAAAAATCATAGCAGTCGTTTTCGTCAACCTTATAGATCACCGCAAAGTGATTGTCTGTCGTTGCGGCGCGCTCTTCCGCCATCGTCATCAAAATATTGCTCATAATTGATACCTCCTCCCCACGCCAAAGTGATCTGCTCTAGCTTGAGGCAGAAGCCACTTGGCCCGCGCTCCCGTTTTCTCCGCGCATGGCTCTTTCCACGGCGACCCGTGCGATGATTTCCATCGGGTCAATCACTACAAACGGCGAATTCTTCCCCTTCATCACGAGAGAAGCTTCAGTGCATCCGGCGATAATCACCTCCGCGCCATTGGCTACGAGTGCGCGTCCCACCTCCATCAATAAAGCGCGCGGCTTGCGTTTATATCCGCACTTGATTCCGTCCGGCGCGTAGATGGCACGCATCACTTTGGCTTCCTGTTCGTCCTTGTCAGGCGCAATCAGCACGCGGTCGTGCCTGCGAAATGCTTTGTCGTAGATGCCGCATTCTATCGTCGGCGTGGAGGCGACAAGCCCTACTTTCCGGCAGTGCGGGTAATGCTCCACAGTGAAGTTGACCGTCTCTTCGATCATATTAAGGAACGGCGTGCGAATCGCTTTTTGAACGTCCGCGAGATAGAAGTGCGCCAGATTGCAGGGCATCAGGAGCAGCTCCGCACCGGCCTCTTCCAGCACTCGTGCGGTGCGAATCATCTCCGGCACAGGACTCTCCGTTTCACCGTACACTGCCCTGACTCTATCGGGAATCTGCGGATTGTTATAGGTGATGACCGGAATGTGGTCTTGATCTCTGGTGACGGGAGTGAGTTCGGTTATCAGGGCGCAGAGCTTGTTCGTCGCCTCCGGCCCCATTCCGCCCAGAACACCTATCGTCGAGAAGTCAGCCATCGCTTGCTTCAACCACCATCACACACTTCACCGCTTAATGTTCTGGGCTGCCTGAGATTTTCCCGCACCTGCGGATTGACTTTCAACCCGGCGCTTGCTTAACCATGCCAATGGGAACTGCTCACAAACTCGACGTGAGACTGGCGCATGAGCTTTGAAGCCGGGTAGAAGTTATCTCCACAGCAAAACGGCTGTCAACATCGCAACTGCCATTGCTCTTGGACGGTGTATCTTAAAGCTCCAAGCCCCTCACGATTGATCTCGTTTTAGTGTTGGCTTGAGTCAGCCCGCCCGCTTCTGCTCTGCCACCTTCAGGGTTCCGGGCTGGGACTCGGCTGCTGGCTTCGCTCTTCAGCATTATTCTTCAGGATTTGTTTTTCCAACATAGCCTTGCGGAGTTTTATCACAAGGTCCTCGGCCTTTTTTTCAGCGTCATGTGCTCGCTGTGTTTCTTGCTCGGCTATTGATTTCTTGCTGTCTGCTTTAATTTTGAGACTGTACGCATAGACCGCAATTACAGCCGTCACCGCAAGCATCACGGCCAGGGCAGCAGCGAGCAGGCGAAACTTGCGGGCGGCGCGCGATTGATCCTGAGCGCGGCGCTGCTCGGCTTCTGCGAGAGCCTGAGCCGCAGCCAACTCACGCTTATCGCGCTCAAGTTCTTCCTGCTTGCGGCGCTCCTCGGCGGCGATTAAATCATCACGCCGCTTCTCGCTCTTTTTCAGAAATTCAAGCGTTGCGTCAAACTCCGGGTGGTAGCGCCTGGCCCATGCCTTGTTCGGCTTTACCTTCTCGCGCCAGTCAAGCGCGAATTGCAGTCCGGGGTCTGTGAGGAGTCCCTCTATGCCTTCGCGGTAAAGAGTCCCCGCCTCGGCCACGCGGCGATAGATGCGCGCCGATTGGGCTTCATCTTTGACCCACTGCTTCATCAGCGCCCAGTTGCGGATGAGACTTTCGTGAGAGATGTCTATGAGAGTGTTCGCCTCAAGCTCGACGCCCGGCGGCGGCATCAAAAATGACCTGCCGGGATGGCGGAAGACCTCTATCACCGGCTTGACCTCTTCTTCGGTCGCTTCGGCGACGGCGCAAATCTCGCGCAACTCGGAGGGACGGCGAACTTCGCGGCTGTCTGTCACCGTCTCGGTCAGAGCCTTGAACATCTTCTCGGCAATCTGTTTGCTTCGCGCATCGGGCAACCCGTTATAGGCTTCGTCGGCATGTTTCGAGAGCGCCTCTTCCATTCCTCCGATGGCTTTATAATGCTCCAGGTCAATCTCGCCGCGTGCGCCGACATCAACGTTGCCCTGCGCCCAGAAGTCCCACGTTCGCATCAGCGCGTGCTGCAAGATGGGAAGCTGGTCTGGATTATCGCCCACGTCGTTGAGCAGGCGGTTCAAGAGGCGCTGCGTCATCTTCGCGCCTCGGACGGCTGCCGGGCTGGTGATAGCGTCGCGTCTTTGATCGCGCGTCATGCGCGGAATCAGGTACTGGCTCTCGTTGATCTTCTCCGGCAAATCGCGGAACTGGGAGCAATCGCCCAGAAAGTCCGACCGCATCGTCAGCACAACATAGATGGGGGCGGTCTCGTCCTCTACGGCTTCGAGCAGCAGCTTGACGAAGGCCGCCGCTTCGTCCTGCGAGTTCCTGCCTTCGGCCTTCTCCTTGAAGCGGAAGAGTTCCTCGAACTGGTCAACGACGACGAGCAAATTCTCGCCTTCGCGCATTCGAGCGCGCCTGACGTAATCGACGAGGCCGACCGCGCTCCGCCTGAGCGTCGTCTCAAGCGCCGCAATCTTCACGAGCTTGAGGTCTGCCTCCATCTTCTCGTCGGGCGCAGCTTGTCCCGCATTCACCTCTGCCGCTAAATCCTCCCGGCCTGCCATGTAGCCCGGCTCGAAAGGAGTCGGAGAGTTCAGAGCTACGGCCATGTTGTGAATGGGGTCTTTGCCGGGGCGGAATAAAGCAATCCGCCATTGTGGGCCAGCCTGTGTCATGAAGCCGCCGTAGAGCAGCGGCAGCAACCCGGCGCGCACGAGCGAGGATTTACCGCTCCCCGAGGTGCCGACGACCGCGAGGAAGCGATTGACCCTGAGTTTCCTGAGCAGTTCTTCGCTCTGTCCCTCGCGCCCGAAGAAGAGATGATTTTCGTGAAACTGAAATGACCGGAGTCCCGGAAAAGGGTTGGCGGGTGATTGAGCGTCTTTCACAGGCCACGTCCCCCCATTCCTTTGTCTATCTCGTCGGTAAACGGTTTCAGCAGTTCCTCCAGCTTGAGTTGCGTGTTCTCGCCAAAGTTCTTGACGGCAGGTGGGTCGAGCGAGCGAAAGCGCTGCTTCTCTGTGGTTGCCTCGCCGGTCACGAAGATTGCTTTCGCCAGCAGGTCTCTCTCTCTCCCGTAGCCGCGAATCTTTTGCAGATCGTCGAGCTTCGTCAGCAGCCAGAGCCTCGGCGCGCTCTGCCAGAAGACGAGAGCGGCGTCGCAGGCTTTGAGATTCTGCTCGTGGTCCTGATGCACGTCGGCTTCACCCGTTTTAGCGCCGGGTAAGATGGTGTCGTAGCCCAGCGCGTTCAAGTATGTTTGCAGGGGCTTGACCGCGCCTGCCTCTATGTCAGCGCGGTCGCAGATGATGTAGACGAGGGGAATGCTGCTCTCTCTGACGATGGGAGCGGGCGCGACTTTTTTCTTTCCCTTCAGTGTGTCCTGAATGGCTGTCTTGAAATCTTCGAGCGAAGACTGGAGCAGGTCTGTGTTGCCAGCCGGTCCAGCTTCGAGCAACTCTTTGACAAACTCCGCCTGCTCCGCGCCTTCCGGCTTACTCTCCTTAGGCATCCAGATCAGGCGCGTGAACTTCGTGTCTGAAGCGCGCTCGGCAGCCAGTTCGTTCTGCAAATAGGCGTAGGAGCGCGTGTCGTCTTCGGGACTTTCACCGTACTCGTCGCCGACCAGATGTACCGAGAGATTGCACATCGCCAGATCATCGCGCACAGCCTTTTCGAGTTCGTGTAGTTTCTTTGGCAGCGGATGCTCCGGCAGCACCCTGTATCTTCGCTGCAAGAGATCGCGCCTGATGTTGTCCCATTCATGGGCGAGATCGGGCGTCACTTCGGCGAGGTAGACGGAGCCTGCGCTTGGCGCGTCAAGAGGTTCCGGGGCGGCGGTTTTCACGGGAGCGATTTCCGGAGATTGCCGACTGGCCATCTCTTTCCTGAGAGTTTCGATCAGGTTGGCAATATCGTAGGCCACGTCGCCGACCTTGTTCAGGAAATTAACTCTGGCCTCAAGGCCAAACTCCTCGTCAAAGGCAAACCCCTGAGGCCGCCCGCTCTTATCCTTAATCTGAAAAAATTCGTAGCCTTTAATATCCCTCAAGGTTTCCGGCTCATCGCCCCTGACAGGCGTTTTCACCACCTTGTAGATGCGCGACTTGTTGCCGATGCGGGCTCCGCCGGTTTGCTCAGCCGCTTCGCAGAAATGCTTCAACTCCCGGAGACACCACTCCGACCTGAGGTAGCGCGGCGAAAGCACGCTAATCATGACGGCGATGCGAGGCATCTGCTCAAGAATAGCCTCGGTGATGAAATCGTCGCCGCGCAGCATATTGTCGCGCCAGATTTTCGGGGCAGCGCCAAGCTCTTCTCCCAAGAGGCGGTCGAGTAATTCACCGAACTGCTCGATCCAGCCTTTCTCTTTGTCTGGAAGCGGCTCGTTATCCAGGTGGGCGTAGCTGATGAAGACTTCGTACTCGAATTCAGGGACTGAACTCATCGCGCGCTCCTTCGGAGATGTGTGTGCGTTGGGGCTATCCGGTCATGAAAACTAATGAGGACGTGTGTTCGGCTCAAGATACCGGCGGCGTTGGTAAGAGCAGGTTTAATAAAAGGGACGCTTCCCTCAATGCAAACAGGCCAATCGAATGATGAATAAAGAGAGCCGCCGTGCGGCGAGGGCTGGTTTGAGAATGCCCCTCAACTCTCCTCAAATAACGGAACGCTGAAAATTTAGTCCGTGCGCTGGAAGCCTGTCAAGGAATTGCGGAATCATTCTTCATCATGCTCCTGCCCGTCGTAGTGCATCACCAGGGGCTCGTCGTCCACGACGGTTTCCAGATGCACGGGGCGGCCCCAGAGCGTGTGGACGTGCTCAAGAGCTTTGCGCGCGTAGCGTCCGTCGAGTTCCGCGCCTTCGTGAGCGTGTCTGAGGTAGAGTTCGCGGTTGTTGTTGTAATCGCCGTCGGCGACTTCTATATAGGGGAAGCCGAAGTTGGTCATGTTCGCCACCAGTTGATCGCGGACACGCTTCCAACGCTTTTCCGTAATCGTCCACTCTTCATCTTCGATTAGCTCGTAGACGAACAAGTCCAATTCCTCGCACAACTCTTCGGTCAGATAGTTACGCAGGAACGAGACATCATTCTCAAGTTCGCGCACCTCAAAAATCTTCGCGCGCCCTTCGCCGTCTTTCCTGCCGAGTTTTTCGCGCTCCTCTGCTGTGGGATTATCCCAGCGCCGCTCTATGTCCTCGAAGATTTTGTAGCCGAGGTAATACGGATTGAGTTGCCCCTTATGCGGCGAGACCACGCCCGAATGAAGCTCCGCAAACTCCATATGCTCGCTGTCCGGCAAATCTAATTCACGCATGATGCGTGAGTGCCAGAAGGAGTTATGATTGATGAAGCCATTGGCGACGTAGGCGTGCTTTTCATCAACCGTAATATCATAGACATCAGCATGGCTGTGCTCGATTGAAACCACTGAATCGGTTAAATCCTCTTTCTTGAACCAACGATGTCCTTCGACGCACTCACGTAAATCGCTCTGCTTGCGATTCAGGCTAAAGCCAATTTCGTCAAGGAAGATTGCGGCAGAAGCCCCGCTGATTTCGAGTTGAAGGATGTCATATAAGTGTCGTCGCTGCCTTGAGAGAATGCCATAGTTGAGCAACACAGTTTGAACTGTGCGAATCAGCTCTTTGCTGGAGGAAGAAAGACGGACACCTTCCGGCCCAGCGTAAGCGTCCGCGTCGAAATAACCGCGCAGAAAAGCGGTCATAACACTCTTTGGCGAGTGCAAAATCGTCACCGGGATTTTCTTGCTTCGCGCTTTGTCTTCGAGATTAATGCCGATGGATTCAAGCCACCTTAACAATTCACGTGAGTGAACGACAACACGCCAGCGCCCGCCGATTTCGGTCGCATCCCACTTCAGCTTAACTCGCAAGCCAAAGGATGAGGAGATGACGTTTGAGATCCTTCGTGCGATTTCCTCGTCACCAGTTGTCAAACAAATGCCTGACTTGGTACGGTTGCCATCACCAATAAAGTAACCCAGCAACCAGGCAAGCTGTTCATCCAAAACATCTGGCAAGGTTAAGACCGACCTCGTCGAAAGAGTTTTCCCCGCCATCCCTCGTTGATAATAGGTAGCGGTCAGAGCAGAATTAATTTCGACCGCGCTCTCCGTTCTTTTACCCTTCAAGTGGCGAAACACCGTGTACGACGAAACCCCAGACAAAGATGCGACAGTTTCGAGCGTCACCGTTGACTGAGTCGGGGCGGAGTCGAGCCGGAGTTTCTCCTTCGGCCAGATGTTTGTTCCGCCTTCAATGGCAACGCGGTCTCCGAGTTTCAAATCTCGCAAATACGCCCATGAACCATCGGCAAGCTGAATGCGGTGCTTGAGTGCGCCTTCAATCTCAAGGCCGCGCCGTGTTCGTATGCGAATTGTTGGCACGCGCTCTTCTTTGTGAAAGTCCTTGATGGAATAGGTTTCTCCGAAGCCGCCTCCTGCCACCGAGATTTTCTCGCCTTTTTCATACAGCTCGTCAAAGCGCAGAAAGCCTCTGTCTGTAATAAGCAGAGAGTCTCCGGTCGCACATGCCCAGCCCTCATTCATCGTCTTGGTCTGCATCTGCGGAATAAAGTATTCCATCTCCTCGCGCATCATCGCCATCACGTCGCGCTGCCAGGGTTGAAGATGCGGCGAGTTGCGCATGATGTAATAGACGAGGTCTTTTTCGGGCAGATGGTCGGTGGGCGGTTTCTCTTCTTCGATTGGCTCAACTGCTTTCGCCTCGCCGAGTTTCCAGAGATCGTCATAGCGGCCTTCCGGTTTCGGCTGCGGGCGCTGAGATAAATCTTCGTGCGGGCGCTCACGCTTGATGAAGAAGTTCGGGTCAATATGCTCTTCGATGGCGAGCACGGCGTCGAGAAACTTTTCGACCGCTTTGCGCCCATACTTGAATTCATACGCGGTCATTCTTCCGGCGTGCGTCGAAACCGATTCGACCATCCGGCGATTGGTCTTGGAGAAATAGACGCTGTTCTTGAAAAAATCCACGTGGCCGAGCACGTGCGCCATCACCAGCTTGTTCTGCACGGGGCTATTGGTTTCCATCAAAAAGCCGTAGGAAGGATTCGTGTTGATGACGACCTCGTAAATCTTCGACAGACCAAAGTCGTACATCGTCTTCATACGATGATAGGCTTTGCCGAACGTCCAGTGAGAATATCTTCCGGGCAGAGCATACGAGCCGATCTCGTACATCACGGTCGCGGGCACAATCTCAAAGCGCGTCGGAAACGGGTCGAGGCCGAACTTGCGTGCCACTTCCCAAATTTGTTCGAGAGCTTTTTCGAGGTCTTTTATTTCGCGATCATGCATAAAAGTTTTTAGTTCCAGGTTTCGAGTTTCGGGTTACGAATGAAAATCTCTTAACTCGTAAATCGAAACTCGTAACTCGTAACTTAGGCTTGTTCCCCTCGCCGTCCGAAGAATTGCTTGAGCGCCGGGTAAACGTCTTCCTTGTCGTCAATCCTTACGCCGACGAAACGTTCTTTATTTTTCAAGCGGTCGCTGAAGATTGAAAGCAGCGCGCCCGATGAGCGGCGATAGCTGGAAGACCCCTCTTCGCCGATTTCGCCGTAGCCGAAGAGATTGCAGGTCGAGATCAATTGGTCCGCCAACCTGACGGCATCTTCGTTATCCGAGTAATAGTTGTCACCGTCGGAGAAGTGAAACGGGTAGATGTTCCAGTCCGGCGGATTGTAGCGGGCGCGGATAATGTCGAGCGCGAGTTGATAGGCGCTGGAGACGACCGTGCCGCCAGATTCGCCCTGCGTGAAAAACTGTTCTTCAGAGACTTCTCTGGCTTCTGTGTGGTGCGAGATGAAAACTATCTCGACGTTGTCATACTTGGTGCGGAGAAAACGAACCATCCAGAAGAAGAACGAGCGCGCAATATATTTTTTGAACTCGCCCATACTCCCCGAAACATCCATCAACGCCAGCACCACTGCGTTTGATTCATAACGCAGATTTTCTTCCCACGTCTTGAACCTTAAATCTTCCTTCCTGACATCGCCGAAGCGCGCCTTGCCTTCTTCGCGGGCGTTGCGTTTGATGTTCTCAAGAATCATCCGGCGCTTGTCCAGGTTGGCCATCACACCCGTGCGGCGAATTTCGTTGAAGTGTGTGGTCTTCGACTGAACTGCCTTTTTCGCCTTCTCTTCGAGGAAGGGAAGTTGTAAATCCTCGAAGATGAGCGCGGCGATTTCGTCTATGTTGACTTCTGCCTCGTAATATTCCCCGCCGCCTTCCTGGCCTGCCTGTCCGCCTCCGCCTTGCCCCTGCCCGGGCTGGCCTTCGCGTGCGATGACATCGCCGACGCGGGTCTTGCCGTCGCCCTGTCCCACATGCTTGCGCTTGCGATAATCGAAACGAAACTTGTATTCATCGAGCGCGCGGATCGGCACTTTGACCGTGCGCTTGCCGTCCGACAGGATGATCGCTTCGTTGGAGACGATGGAGCCAAGATTCTTCTTGATCGCCTCCTTGACGCGCTCTTTATGACGATCCTGGTCAATGATGCCTTTGCGCTGCAATGACCAGTCGTTGCGTTGAATGGACATGAGAACCTCGTGAATCGTAAATCGTGAATCGTGAATAGACGGGGGATTTTCGGTCTTTTCACGATTGAGGTTTATGCGCTTGCGCTGCGCCCGCTTGCGACTTCTCTCCGGTCGCTGCAAAAATCCGTGACCACCTCTGTAAAGGCTCGCGGATATTCTTCCATCGGCATATGCCCGCAGCGACGAAAGATGAGGAGATGCGAATCTGGAATCTGCTCGGAGAGCGTGTGACCATGTGCGACCGGAATCTCAGGGTCGTCTTCGCCCCAGATGAGCAGCGTCGGTTGTTCAATGCGGTGCGCTTCCTGTTCGATGCGCGCAGCGCTCCAACGACGCAGGGTTCTGAGCGCCGCTCGCTGCGTGTTAGCCGCCAGCAACGGTCTGTGATGCGCCGTCATCCTCTCTTCGTCAAACAGGTGCATGTTCTCTGGCGCATAACCCTTCCTCATCTGCGAATGGATGAGCTTGCGTGAGCCAAGCATCAGCGGCGTAATCAGGTCACCCATCAAGGGCAGCGCCGCCAGTCGCAACAAGGGCCGACGCCTGGCGTAATCGTTAATGACCGCATCAACGAGCACGAGGCGTTCGACGCGATCACTGTAATCGAGTGCACAGGTCGCAGCGACCGCCCCACCATAAGAGCTTCCAACCAGGATCGCGCTCTCTACCTTAAGATGAGTCATCAAGCGGACGATCATCCGCGCCTGCGCGTCAATCGTGTATGCGCCATCTTTCGGTTTACCGGAGAAGCCGAAGCCAACCAGATCAGGCGCGATGACTCGAAAGCCAGCCGCCGCAATCGGCAAAAGCACATCGTTCCAGACGAAGTTCGACGCCGTGAAGCCATGTATGAGCAGGATGGGAGGCCGGGTGCGCGCGCCCGCTTCCTGATAATGCACGCGCACGCCGTCAATCAGCGCGAAGCGCGAACGCTCCGCATGATGCAACTCATGCGCGTGATCGTCCCACTTGACATCAGAGGGGCGGCGCGACAATTTCACAGCCAGCGCCGCACCCGCCAACCCGACCGCACCCGTAATCCAGTAACGTTTCTTCATAATCAGCGATGAAACCTTAAACGCCCGCACCTTTCAAGTGAAAAGCGCGGGCGTCCGTGTTTTATTACCTCTATGCTCTGATTGACGCTGCCCGCGTCAGCGCGAGAGCAGCGTGCCGACGTAGGTCAAAAGCTCGTTGGCGCAGACGGGGCAGTAGCCGCCGTCTTTGACGAGGCGATCAATCACCTCGTTGATGCGCCGCAGTTGATCCGGGTCGGGCGTCTTCGCCGAAGTCGTGATCTTCACCACGTCTTTCAGGTCGGCGAAAATCTTCTTCTCAATCGCCTCTTTCAAACGCTCGTGCGAGTTGTACTCAAACGAGCGACCTTTGCGTGCATAGGAAGAGATGCGAATCAGAATCTCCTGACGGAAGGTGTTTTTCGCGTTCTCCGAAATTCCGATCTGCTCTTCGATGGAGCGCATCAGTTGCTCGTCCGGGTCCAGCTCCTCTTCGGTGATGGGGTCTTTGATGCGTTCCTTGTTGCAGTAAGCCTCGACGTTGTCCAGATAGTTGTTGCACATGGTGTGCGCCATCTCTTCAAACGAATAGACGAAGGCGCGCTGAACTTCGATCTTGGCAAGCTCGTCGTATTCTTTGCGGGCAGCCGAGATGAGATTGAGATAGCGGTCGCGCTGGTCTGAACTGATGCCTGTGTGTTGCTCAAAGCCGTCTTTGATGGCGCGCAGCGCATCAATCGGGTTGATGCAGGTGACGCCGTCGCGGACAAGAGCAGACGATAAACGATTGATGATGTAACGCGGGGAGATTCCGTCCATGCCTTCACGCACGGTCTCATCCTTTAGCTCGCGCACGTCCTTGGATTTGTAGCCCTCAACGTCTTCGCCGTCGTAGAGCTTCATCTTCTTGACGATGTCCACGTTCTGGCGCTTCGGTTCTTCCAGTCGGGTCATCACCGCGAACATCGCCGCGACCTTCAACGTGTTCGGCGCGATGTGGACGTTACGCAGGACTTCCGACTGATTGAGGAGCTTGTAGTAAATCCGCTCTTCCTGCGAGACACGCAAATTGTACGGCACGCGCACGAGGATGATGCGGTCCTGAAGGGCTTCGGATTTGCGGTTGCCAGCGAAAGAGATGTACTCGTTCTCGTTCGTGTGCGAGAGGATTACTTCGTCGGCGTAAATCATGGCGAAGCGCCCGGTCTTGATGTTCTGCTCCTGCGAAAGCGTCAGGAGCGAGTAGAGAAACTTCTCGTCTACCTTCAACATCTCGACAAATTCCATAAGCCCGCGATTCGCTATGTTCAACTCGCCGTCGAAGCGATAGGCGCGCGGGTCGGATTCGACGCCGACCTCGCCGATGGTCGAAAGATCAATCGAGCCGGTTAGCTCTGTAATGTCCTGGGATTTCGGATCGGACGGAGAGAATGTGCCGATGCCGACGCGTTCTTTTTCGGAAAAGATGACGCGATGAACGCGCACGTCCTCGTGGCGACCGTTGTATTCGTGCTCCAGCGCATAGCGACATTGCGGGCAGAGGTCGCCTTCGATGTAGAGGCCGTAATGTTTTTCGATTTCGGCGCGGAGTTCGTGCGGGATGAGATGCAGCGGCTCTTCGTGCATCGGGCAATCTTTGATGGCGAAGACCGCGCCCTGCTCGTTGCGTGTCCATTCTTCAAGACCGCGCTTGAGCATCGTGACGATGGTTGATTTGCCGCCGCCGACCGGCCCCATCAAAAGCAGGATGCGCTTGCGGACTTCAAGACGCTGCGCGGCTGATTTGAAGTATTCGACGATGCGCGCAATCGGTTCTTCGATGCCGAACAGTTCGGTGGCGAAGAAGTTGTAGCGCGCCACTTCGTCGCGCGTGCCCTCGTTCAACTTTTCCACGCCTCCGGCGTGAACCATGTCGTTGATGCGGGCGTGTGATAGTTGAGCGATGCGCGGGGACTGTGAGACTAATTCGAAATAATCGCGGAAAGAACCTTCCCAGCGGATCGCCTCGCGTTCGCGGCGTAAGGCGTCCAGCCGCTCGCTGATATTAAATTTGCTGCCATCCTGCTCTTGCATAGCCTTATTTCATACCTCTTTGGCTTAAAGCGCGCGTCGGACAGCGTGTGGGGATAAGCACGCACTTCGGGTCTCTGGCGGCAAGTCACTTGGCGTGAACCTAAGGTCGGCTCAACGTTTGCCGAAGTTGCCCGAAAAAGGTTGGAGAACGCGGCCTCGATATGCGCGACAACAACACGCGCGCGGACTGTGCGTGCGGCGCATCGTCGAGATTTCTCCGACCCCTGTAATTCAATGATCGTCTGGTTTCAATTTGAGCGAAAGGGACGGGACGCTTTTTTTTCGGAAGCGACCCGCTCTGTACGCTTCCCTCATGGGCTTGAAGTATAACACAGTCACGCCACCCATAAGTCAATGCTTATTTTTCAGGGGGGAAAACGACGCGTGGGCGAAGACTTCGACTCGCGGCGTCATAAAATCCGACGGCGATTAAGTGGCCTGCCGCATCGCGCATCCTGACAGGATCATTTGTACGCCACCCATCTGCCATCCCTTCATCAACGCGAAGCGCCATCCCATGAAGCGACCTCTGCGCCTCGTCAGCGGTTAGATGCACGAAAGGCATCCCTGAGAGCGCCGCGTCGAAAGGAAGAAGAAAGTCTATCTTTTCGCCGTCTCCCGCTTCCGCTTTTATTTTCAACTCGTCAAGGCTCACGGCACTTTCAATTCTGAAGTCTCCGGCCCGCGTTCGTTTGAGGGCCGCCACGTGCGCGCGTGTGCCCAAACGCTCGCCGATTGTTTCTGCGAGCGTGCGAATGTACGTTCCAGCCGAACAGACGACGCGGATGGAAAGATCAATCGTTCCATCCTCAGTGTGCCGCAAGAGCGCGCCATCCGGCGGCAAGACTTCCAACTCATAAATTGTGACCCGTACAGCCGCGCGTTCAACCTCAACACCGCGCCGCGCCAGTTCGTAAAGCTTCTGGCCCTGAATCTTTTTTGCCGAATACATCGGCGGCACTTGCTCTATCTCTCCTCTCAGACCCGCGAGCGCCGCTTCAATCTGGTCGTCGCTCCATGTATGAACGCTCTCGCTCTCTTCGTTTTGCGTGCCGGGGGGAGCGATCCTCGCGCCCGTCACGTCTCCCGTGTCGGTCGCATATCCGAAGCGGACTATCGCTTCATACTCTTTCACCGCCCCGCTCAGAAACTGCGCCAGCCGTGTCGCGCGCCCCACCAGCACCACCAACACGCCCGTTGCGAAAGGGTCGAGCGTGCCCGTGTGCCCGACGCGCCGCTCATGCAGAATACGCCGCACGCGCGCCACCACGTCATGCGAGGTCAGCCCCGGAGGCTTATTGATAATCAGAAGACCGTCCATCTCTATAAATGCGGCTTTCGGATTGCGGAATGCGGAATGAAAGACATATTCTTGAATCTAGCAAAGCGTATTATTAATCCGCAATCCGAAAGCCGCATTCCGCAATTAAGTGGCCGATGTATAAACGAAGGTGGAAGCCGAAGGAAAAGCGCCTCGATGGTGAAGAGGCGGAGAAAGCGCCGCGCGTTGCCAATCCTGAGAAGGCGAGGGAGCGGACGTTTCAGCGTGCAGTGAAGCTCCTGGCCGCCCAGCCGCGCTCGGTCGCAGAACTGCGCGAGCGCCTTCTGGAAAAACAATGGACGACCCCCGAGATCGTCGAAGCGGTGCTGGTGAAGCTCGGCGAGTACGGCTATCTGAACGACGAACGCTTCGCCTTTGGTTATGCCTCTTACAAAGTTCGCCAGAAGCCGGTGGGACGCCAGCGTCTCCAACGCGACCTTCAATTAAAGAAAGTTGACCGCGAGACGGCTGACGAAGCTCTCAGGCTCGTCTTTGAAGAGACGCCCGAAGATGAGTTGATTGACCGCGCCATCGAGAAGCGCACGCGCCTGCGCGGATTGCCTGAGACACGCGCTGAAGTTAAGAGTCTCTTCGATCATTTACTCCGGCAGGGCTTCTCCTATGAACTGGTCGCGCAAAAGGTGCGCGCCGCATCTGCCGCAAACGTTGATGAAGACGACGCTTCTGAAAGTTAATTCCTGAATATTCGTCACTTCGACGCGCCCGCGCCGAGCGTGTTACACTTTCAAAAAGTAATCAGTAATCAGTTGTCAGTTGCCAGCTTTTTATTGATTACTGAAAACTGAAAACTGAGAACTAATTACGTTATGACCGGAAACGAGATTCGCCGCAAATTTTTAGAGTATTTCGAGAAGCACGGGCACAAGGTTGTGGCTTCCAGCCCGTTGCTGCCTGCTAATGATCCGACGCTGCTTTTCACCAACGCCGGGATGAACCAGTTCAAAGATGTCTTCACGGGCGCGGAGAAGCGCGATTACACGCGTGCCGCGTCGTCGCAGAAATGCGTGCGCGCCGGGGGCAAACATAACGATCTGGACGAAGTCGGCAAGACCGCACGCCATCACACTTTCTTCGAGATGCTCGGCAACTTCTCGTTCGGCGATTACTTCAAGGAAGACGCCATTCGTTTCGCGTGGGATTTACTGGTCAACGAGTATGGGCTTGACCCTGAGCGTCTATGGTTCTCAGTGTTTGAGGGCGATGATGAAGTTCCGGCAGACGTTGAGGCCGAGAGACTCTGGGAAAAGGTCGGCGCACCAAAGGAACGCATCCTGCGCTTCGGGCGCAAAGACAATTTCTGGCAGATGGGCGACACCGGCCCCTGCGGGCCTTGCAGCGAGATTCATTACTACATGGGCGAAGACCCGTCTGACCCGTCGAAGAATCGCGCCGAGTTAGTCAACGGGCCGGGCGATACGACGATGGAGATTTGGAATCTCGTCTTCATGCAGTATGAGCGAACACAGAGCGCGTCCGGCGAAATTGTGCAGACGCCGCTGCCGAAGCCGTCGGTGGACACGGGCGCAGGATTGGAACGCCTCGCCGTCGTCCTGCAAAATGTTAAATCAAACTATGACACGGACCTGATTCGCCCGATTATAGATTTCACGGCGCAGCTTGCCGACCGTCATTACGAGCCGGAGACGCCCGAAGGCTTTGCCATGCGCGTCATCGCAGACCATGCGCGCACGACCGCCTTTGCCATCGCGGACAACATCCTGCCCGGCAACGAGGGGCGCAATTACGTTCTGCGTAAGATCATGCGCCGCGCCATCTACCAGGGACGACACACGCTTCAGTTGGAGGATGCGTTCTTCTACAAGGTGACGGATTTCGTCGTCGGGCAGATGAATAAAGCCTACCCGGAGCTTGAAACGTCGCGCGAGTTCATCGAACGAATGGTCAAGCTCGAAGAAGAACGCTTTAGCTCTACTCTGACAGTCGGCTTGCAGAAACTCGACGCGCTTTTTTCCATCAACCACGATGGTTCGCTCCCCGATTACAAAGAACTCGCGCGTCTTTACGATACCTTCGGCACGCCGCGCGATCTGATTCGCGTCCATATGGAAGAGCGCGGTTTCCAACTCGACGAAGAGACTTTCAATGCCTCGTTCGACGCAGCGCTCCGCGAGATCCAGCAAGCGGGCGAGCGAGTGCCGGGATTGACTAACACCAAAGTTAAGCCCGTCTATGCACGCATCGCGGGACGCAGCAGGCACAGCGAGTTTACCGGCTATGAAGGCACGCGGCTTGAAGAAGTGCGCGTCGTCGCGCTCATCAACGGCGAAGATGAAGTGAAGGAATTGCGCGAAGGTGACGATGGAGAGATCGTCCTTGATCGCACGCCCTTCTATGCCGAAGCTGGCGGACAGGTCGGCGACACGGGCTTTCTGATAACCGGCGAATCACAGGTTACGGTCAACGACACGGTTTCGCCCGTAGCAGGCTTGATCGTTCATCGAGGGACAGTCGCGCAGGGAACTGTGCGGGTCGGCGATCAATTGGGAGCATACGTTGACGAGGTAAAACGTGACGCGACGCGGCGCAATCACACGGCGACTCACTTGCTGCACGCAGCCTTGCGTGAAATCCTCGGCACGCACGTCAAGCAGGCAGGCTCGGTCGTCGCGCCAAATTATCTGCGCTTCGACTTCAGCCATTTTCAGCCTTTGACGGAAGATGAGATTGCGGCACTTGAACGGGTCGTCAATTATGAAATTCTTCGCAATGAGAGCGTCCGAACCGATGTTCTCAGTTTGGAAGAAGCGCTTGAGTCCGGCGCGGTGGCTCTCTTTGGAGAGAAATATGCTAATCAGGTGCGCGTATTGACTGTGCCGGGCACTCACGGCGACGCATTCTCAAAGGAGCTTTGCGGCGGCACGCACGTTCGTGCCACCGGCGACATAGGCTTATTTAAGATCACGTCGGATGAATCAATAGCCTCCGGCACGCGTCGCATCCGCGCCGTCACAGGTGCGGACGCCTTGATGCGCTTTCAGGAGACGGAAGCGCTCGTGGATCAAGTCGCAACCGGGCTTCGCGCCTCACGTAGCGACATTCCCATCGCCATCGGGCGTCTTCAGGAGGAACTTAAAAAGGCGCGGCGCGAAGCGGACGAGCTTCGGATGAAGTTAGCGACGGGCGGCGTGGGAGCTTCGTCAAACGGCGATGAAGCACGCGAGGTCGCAGGCGGCGTCAAGGTGCTGGCGCGCGAAGCGAGCGGGCTTGATGCGGCTGGCATGCGACAGCTTTCGGATACCTTGCTGGCGCGAATCAAATCAGGCGTCGTGGTTTTGGGACGAAGCCTCGATGGTAAAGTCTCACTCATCGTCAGAACCTCGCCCGATCTGTTGAAGCGTGTTCCGGCAGGACAGGTGATTAAGGAACTCGCGCCGATAATCGGCGGGCGCGGCGGCGGTAAACCGGACATGGCCGAAGGCGGAGGTTCACAGCCGGAGAAACTGGCGGAAGCTCTGGAAGCGAGCTACGGCATCGTCGAACGATTGTTAGCTTAAAGACAAAGACAACGCGAACCGCAGAAATAATTAGCGGGCTGAAAGCAGAGACGCGAATTTTAAGCCCCGTCAGGGACGACGTGAAAATAGCCCGGCCATGAATGGCCGGGCTATTTTCACGTCGTCCCTGACGGGACTCATTAAGATTAAACTCGTACAGAGCTTAATCTCGCACGCTTACATGGCTTTCTGCTTGTCCGTGAGCGTGACGTTCATTTTTTCCAGCGTGATTTTGTTGAGCGTGCCCGTGACCTTGAGACCTTCGGCTTCCTGATATTTCCTCAGGCCAGCCCGCGTATCGTCGTCGAGTTTGCCCGTTTGCTCTCCTGCGTAGAAACCGCGCTGCTTGAGAATCGCCTGAGCCTGCTTAATCTGATCCTTCGTGGCGCGGAAAATAGGCGGGCGCTTTTTGGTCGTGTTGGTGTTCTGGGCACTCGATTCATTTGTGGTTGAAGAATTGGCGTTCTGCGCCATTGCGCTCATAGAGAAGGCCAGTAGAAGCGTCAGCACCGCCATCAGCAATTTTCTCATCGTGTGTTCTCCTTCAAATTATGTGAGGCGCGAAAGAAATCGCGCGCGAGTTAATGGCGGGTGGAAGCCAAGTAAAGCCCCAACATCATACCTCTCGTGTCAAGCCCCTTGTCTCTACTCAAAATTAAGCTGATCGCCCGATTTTGTAAAAACAGTTTGGCAATAGGCCAACAAGGTGCTATCATTTCTGTGCGCTTGAGGGTTGCGCCTTCTGAATGAGGCCCGCTCAATTGCTCTTTCCCCTGATGCCAAAGTCGCCCGGCTCTTCAACCTCGACCCCAGGGCGATGCCCCTTAAATCAAAGATCATGGTGAGTTAGCATGAAAAAGTTCCCCTTGCTCTGTCTTCTCGCGTTTGTCAGCGCCGCGCCCGTCCTTGCTCAAAGCGGTTATCGCTACGATAATTTCGACACTCAGAACGGCGTCCGCATTGAAACCGTAGAGACGACAGCCGCCCTGCCGCCTTCGTCCCGCACGACGCGCCCGACGGCCAAAGCTGGCCTGACCATTAATAACCGGACCGCGCACTCCACAACGTCACTTTACTCGCCAGCGCGCGCCGCGTCGGTCAGCACCTCGCTCAACGGGTTCACGACCGGTGATGCGACCGTTGACGGCTTCATCCTCGACTCCGGCAAGCGCAACGGCGTGGACCCCGTGTTGCTCTACGCGCAGATGCACCAGGAATCATCTTTCAAGCGAGGGGCGATTTCGCCAAAGGGAGCACGCGGGTTGATGCAACTGATGCCGGGGACCGCCGCGCGTTTCGGCGTCACCAACATCTTCGATCCGAAGCAGAATATCGAAGGCGGCGCGCGATACATGCGCTTTCTGCTGGATCATTTCGACGGCGATGTTTCCCTGGCGCTGGCCGGGTACAACGCCGGAGAGGGCGCAGTGCTGAAGTATGGTCGCCGCATCCCGCCTTATCGCGAGACGCAGGACTACGTGCGCCGCATTTCGCAGCGTTACTCAAGAATGCGCGACGGCGAGATGGAGCGCACGGCCCTCAACGCCACACCCGCGCAGGTGGCAACCCTTCAAACAGAGCCACCCGCACCGACTTACGAACGAAAAGTCTTCGCCATCAGGCTGCCCGACGGAAGACTCCAACTCATCAGCCAGTAAGAAGTATAAAAGCCGTAAATCGTCAATCGTCAATCGTAGAATAGAAGAAAAGCGTTTTCTCTATTCACGATTGACGATTTATGATTTACGGCCTTTCATTTTGCCTTTATGATTGGCTCGTGCGCCAATCTGGAGGGGGCTTCCGCTTTCTTGTCGAATAATCCTACAAATGATTCATCGCCGCACGCGGTTGCAGCAGCGACGCCGCTGCGCCGCGCGTTGATTATCGCGGAAACGGCTGGCCTCGGCCTGCAACAGCAACTGACCGCTTCCGGTTACGTTACGCGGGCGGCGGCAATCGCTGATGCCGCGCGCGCCATCAATGATTTCAACCCGGACGTTGTCATCATGATCGTGGCTCACGCGGGCGGCGACACGGAGAACGAAACAGTCGCGCTCGCGCGCAAGCTCCGCGCGGAGACCGCCACCTATTCTCTGCCCATCGTCTTCGCGTGGATTGAAGACGAGCATGCCTTACGCACAGCGGCTCAATACATCGGGGCAGACGACTATTTCCAGTTGGCGATGCCGCCCGCACAGATTCTGGCGCGGCTCGATTCGCTCTTCTGGCGCGTTGAATCCGACCGCCGCAACGCGCCTGTCATCAGCGACCGTCGGCTTGAGATAGATAATTTCATGTTCATGCTCGACGCCGTGCGCGAAGATGTGCGCGCGGGCGTCAGGGGAACGCTGGCTCTCATCTACGCTGTCGCTCCGCGCGGAAATCTGGTCGTGTTTGATAAAGCGGCGCGTGACGCCACGCTCAGTGAAGCGCACAATTTTCTCAAGCTCAACCTGCGCCGCATTGACGCCGTAGCCTTCTACGGCCCGACGACGCTGCTGGTCTATTTGCCGCGTATGGAAACGCCTTCGGCAGTCGCCGCTTTGTCACGCCTGCACAGGGAGTTTCTGGAAGAACACCCGGAGCGCGACTACGTGACCGGCGTGGCTTCTTTCACAGCGCATGGCAGCGACGTTGAAACTCTGATTGAGAAAGCGGAACAAGCCGTCAGCGACGCCCGCACAGACGCGACCGCCGGACACGTCATTGCTTATCAACCGAAAGAAGATGAAACGGAACCACGCGCTCCACTTGCTTCTCCTCCTGAGCCTGCTCGTGAGTTACAGGCAGCAGAAGAAGCGGCAGCGCCCGTCGCTTTGCCGCCAGTTCAAGCTTCCGTTGCCGGTTCACAAACTGAGCGCGAGACGAGGGAGCAGGAAACGCCGGAAATATCGATTGCTCCTGAGAAAACTGTTGAAGCGCCACCGAGCGATGGGAACGCCGCACACGCGGCGGAAGCTGCTGCTGCGACGGAGCGTGAGCGGCGTGCGAGCGGAGCCGTCATGCCGCGCCGCCTGCTTCTGACCATCTCGGATTCGACGCGAATGGCGCAGGTCAATTCCCTGATTCGCTCCGCAGGCTACGAAGCGCGGGCAGCCTTCGACGGGCAGCAGGCTTTACACTTGCTACGCATCGAGCGCCCTGACCTGCTTTTGCTTGATTACGAGCTTCAAGGTATAGACGGCGTGGAAACGATTCGTCGGCTGCGTAAACAGAGCGGCGGGCGACTCTCTTTGCCCGTCGTCATGCTGCTCTCCCAGAACAACGAGAGCGCGCGACGCGAGGCGCTTGAGCTTGGCGCGCACAGCGTCTTTGTGACCCCTTACGATCCGGCTGCTTTGCTCGACAGCGTGCGCGTGGCCGGAAGCGTCGAATGAGGTAAACTACAGAGTATGCACTGCACGAACTGCGGAACTTACATTGCCCCCGGTCAGCGCTTCTGCGCTGGCTGCGGCGCGCCTGCCGTTGATCCGGAAGAGACGCGCTATGCAGGCGCGCCGCCGCGTCCCTTCTCCGCGCCCCCCATGCAGCCGCCTCCGCCTCCGGCATACAATCCTGCTCCGGCGCGACAGGAGAGAACGAGCGATGTGGAGCGGCAGATTTTCAAGACGCGCCCGACGCTCTTCTTCATCAAGATCGGCTACGGTCTGGCGGCTCTCGGCGCGATACTTTTGATTGTTCTCCTAGCTTATTACATCAGCGCGCCCTGGTGGATTGCGCTTCCGATTGCGCTGGCGGTATTGCTCATTCCGGCCTTCTATCACGTTAAGCGCAACATGGTTCAGTACACCCTGACGAATCACAAGCTGGAGATTGACGAAGGCTTTATCGCGCGCACGACGCGGAATCTCCCCTTAAGGAATATTCAGGACGTGACGGTATCGGCGACGATCATGCAAAGGCTGCTCGGTTACGGAAACGTGGTGATAGATAACGCCAGCGAGCTTGGCGGCTCGACCGTCCTGCACAACATACACAACCCGCGCCAATACGCCGATTTGCTGCTGCGTGAAATGCGCCGTTTCCAGTAAATTGAGAGACTCTTATCAGGAAAAGAGCGCGCAACCGGGAGTTTCATCTGGAACATCCAACCGTTTCGCGGGTTCTAAACGTATTGTAGTTATCAAGTTTTGATTAAGAGGGTGTTGTTTTGCGTTTTATTTCATCGAGATTGATTCCGGTTTGTGCTCTTCTTTTGCTCCTGTTCGGCGCGGCAATTGGGCAGGATTCGTCCTCGTCCGAAGTGATGAAGCTGCTGCCTAAAACCGTTGGCGATTTTCGCGCTCAAGGTGCGGCGCGCCCGCCCGCGTCTCTCTCGAAGGAGATTACGCCGGAAAATTTCGGCGTGCGCGGCGCGGCTGAAGGCGTGTATGTCTCTCCTAAAGGCGAGCGGCTGACGGTCATGGTTGTCCAGACGCAATCGCACGCGGGCGCGTATTCGCTCCTGACTCGCGCCGCCGCGCAGATGAAAAGCGAGACACAATCGCAGGCGACGAGGTTGAAGGGTGTCGGCATCGCGGGGTTTGATGCCCCGAACACTATTCTTTTCTATAAAGGCCCTGTCTTTGTCAGCATCGCGGGTACGAGCAAGAGTGCTAATGGTGAGAGCGGCCTGCCGACGTTCGCTCGCGCATACGCTGCCACCCTGCCCGAAGCCGAAAACGAAATTCCACCCATCATCAAGCATCTGCCTGATTGGGAGACGGCGCAGGATCGCGCCACCTACGCCATCAGCCTGCCCGCCTTGCAGGAAGCCACAGGCCAGCAGCCCATCCTTGAAGTGATCAACTTCAACGAAGGCGCAGAGGCCGTCACAGCCGATTACGACGCCTCGCGCCTCGTCGTGGTCGAATACACGACACCACAAATTGCCGCCGATGCGGACGCGCGGTTGACGGCGCGGCTTCAGGAACTTCGCGCACAGGGGCAATCCGTCCCTTCCGCATACCGTCGCGTCGGTAACTATTCCGTCTTTGTTTTTAACGCGCCGGATGAAACGGCTGCGGCGAAGTTAATTGACAGCGTAAAGTATGAGCAGAGCATTCAGTGGCTCGGCGAGAACCCGCTTCTTTGGGCGCGCGCGGAAAAGCAGCACACGCGCGACGCTGTCGGTCTTATTTTAGGGATAGCCCGAACGATAGGTTTTTTCGTGGCGGCCTGTCTGGGAATAGGCGGAGTCGTCGGCGGCATCTTTTTCCTGCGCCGCAGGGCGCAGCAACGCGCGGTGGAAGAAGTGGCTTACTCTGATGCCGGAGGAATGCTGCGTCTGAACATTGACGAGTTGACCCCGGAGACCGATCCGGCGAGATTGCTGGGCGCTGGAGGCGAGGAGAAGCCCGTCGCTCAGTAGTGGAAGACGCTAATGACAAAAAATTAGCCGCGAGACTTTCATCTCGCGGCTAATTTTTATTGCTCCTGCCCTTTGCTCGTAAGAAAGTTGCGGGCTGCTGGTCTTCCTGTCAGGCTCCCCCAAGCCCTTTCAGGACGCCGACCAGCAGCCCAGCACTTATGCCCTTTGACCGCTTTAAGCATCTTGCGACAACCCCGTTCCCCCGAAAGAGCCGCCGCCTGCTTTTTGAAGTGAGAGAACGCCTCCCCCAAAGCCTTCACTCACTGCCGTCTCCGAGCCTGACCCGATTTACCCTTATTGTACCCTTCTTATTTTATCGAGGATTACTAGAGCAACGACCGTGCCACTAATCCAATCTCCCGCGCTCTCTTTCTAAGAAAATATTATGCCCTTAAAAATCGCGGTTTCTGGGAGCCATCATGTCGGGAATCTGGCGGAATTGAATGGCAGGAAGGGCACAGGCTGTTTTCCTTTCGTACAAACCATGTGTACGAATGACCGATAATCAGCCACGCTTTTCTGAGGCGTCGGTGCGCTCCTCTTTCTTCTTACGGCAGCGCGGCCAGAAGTGTGTCTATATCTTCGGTCGTGTTGTAGAGGTGCGGTGAGATACGCAGGCGCGACCCGCGCGGGGCGGCGATGATGTTTTGCTTTTTGAGATGGCCATAGAGAGCCATCGGCGACCACTCGCCGCTCCTGTGTCGTATGCAGACAATTTGCGATTTTTCGCCAGCTCGCCGCGAACTGACAATCTCGTAATCGCGACTTTGCAGGCGTTCGCACAGGTAATCGGTCAATTCGTTCAGGTGGGCGGCAATTCGCTCGATTCCCGTTTCCTGCAACAGGCTCAGGCTGGCTTCGAGTCCGTGAATGAGGGCGGTGGGCGCAGTGCCCGTTTCCCAGGCGAGAGTGCCTTGTGCCCAGTCTTGTTCAAAGTTGCTGTAATCTTCCGGGTCAGGCACGCTCATCCAGCCAACGAGCGTAGGCTTTATCCGCTGGCGTGCCCGCTCCGACAAATACAGTAGCCCGACGCCTTCCGGCGCGAGTAGCCATTTGTGACAAGCTCCGGCTGCCGCGTCTACCAACTCCGCCTCGACGTTGATGGGCAGCGCCCCCATCGCCTGAATCACGTCAACGACGAACAAAGCCTCATGCGCTCTCGCCGCGCGTCCGATTCGTTCGAGATCGGCGCGAAAGCCTGAGCCGTACTGCACATGGCTAATCGCCACGACGCGCGTCCGGCTGTTAATCAGGCTAATCAACTCATCAACGTCAACGCGCCCGTCGCGCTCCTCGCAGAAACGTACTTCCACCTTTGCAGCTTCACGCAGGCGCAGCCACGGATAAACGTTCGACGGAAACTCCCCCCGGAAGGTGACGATGTTCTCGCCCTCGCGCCAACTCAACCCGTTGGCGACTGTGGAGAGTCCATCCGAAGTGTTACGCATGAAAGCAACCTGGGCGGGCTGCGCGCCCAACATCGCGGCGGCAAGTTTGCGCGCACGCTCCTTGACGGCCATCCATTGGCGATAATGAAGAGAGCCATTCTCGGCCACGTCTCTCATCTGAGCCGAGACAGCTTCGATAGTCTTCAGAGGAGGCGGCGAAACCGCCGCATGATTCAAGTAGACGACACGTCCCGTATGAGAAAAGAGAGAACGTAAGCTTTCATTCATAAGTTTTTTGTAGTGCTGCCGCGCGCTCTAGAGAATCATTCAAAGACCAAGTATAACGCAACCGCGCGGGAATACGGGGACGCCCGCCGAGAATTTCATTGATGTTAAGCGCGCCGTGACTTATCTTGTCCGGCACACACATGGCAGAATGACCGCGCTCGGTTAAGTGCTAGGAGAGAAATCCGAAAGGGAACTTACCGAAAAGAGTATGGCAATCATAGGCATCGTCGCCGTCGGGAGAAATGGAGCCATCGGCAAGGGCGGCACAATCCCCTGGCACTATTCTGCGGACTTGAAGTTTTTCAAGCGGCAAACCGTCGGCAACGCCTGCGTGATGGGCCACCGCACCTGGGCTTCGCTGAAAAAACCTTTGCCCGATAGGCTCAACCTCGTCATGAGCAGGCAAGCGGAGATTGAAGCAGAGGGCGGCGTGATTGTTTTAAGAGACAAGCAAGCGGTGCTATCGTTAAGACCCTATCTCTCCTGCGACATTTTCATCATCGGAGGCCAACAGGTCTATCAAACTTTCCTCGGCGAGATAGATAAATGGATTGTGACGGAGATTCCTGTGGTGGTGGAAGGCGCGGACACTTTCATGCCGGAAGATTATTTGCGCGGGTTCAAGCCTTACGATTCACGGCAGCTTGAAGACAATCTCAAGGTGACGTTCTATGAAAGAGGATGATGAAGGACTGCGATTCCGGTAGAGGTTCAGTTAGGGAAGAGCGCAGGGAAAGTTGAGGTTCACCACCGCAGACACAGAGAACGCAGAGGGCGCACAGAGAATCAAGTCTCCGTGCATCCTCCGTGTCTTCTGTGTCTGCGGTGGTGAACCGCCTCCCGGCGCACATTCGAGTTGAAATTGACTTTCTGATCTCAGGCGTTCTCTTTAAGGAATAGAGTTTGCTGTTGCACTGCCCGAGAGCGATTTTGGCATCAAGAAAGGTACAGTAATGAGACACTCTGTTCTAAATAGACGCATCGTAGCGGTCATCGTGGGGCTGGTGTTGCTGCTCGGAACTTTCGTCGGCGAAGGCTTTGCTCAGCGGCGCAGACGCCATCACCACAGCAGGAGGAGAGGGGCTATTATCGGCGGCGTTGCCGGGGCAGTGGGCGGCGCGTTGATCGGCGGCAAGAAGGGCGCGGTGATCGGGGCCGGTGCGGGCGCTGGCACTGGATACCTGATTCAGCGACACCGAAACAGAAAGCATCGCAGGCGCTACTAACAATCAACGCCTACAGACTAAAAATTTCAGCAGGGCGCACTTCTCGTTTTGAGGTGCGCCCTGCTGCTATCATTCCAGTGGCCGCTTCTTGTGACGGCTAGTTCGGAGTTACGGAGCGCTTACACCACGCGCACGGCGAAAGCCTGAGTGAGAGATTTATTCACGCTGTCTGTCAACTTAACGAAGATGGTAGTGTCGGCGACTCTTCTGGGCCTTCCAGTTATTTTCCCCGTCTTACTCATCGTCAATGACGGGGGCAGCTTGCCTTGTGTAATCTTAAAGCTGTAGGGCGGTTTGCCACCGCTCGCCTGTATCTGAAAATTCGCGGGCACGCCAACAGGAAAGTCCGGTAGGCTTTCGGTGATAAACGTCAGGGTGGATTGTGGAGCCATGTGTTCATCTCCTTCACAGTGGGTAGTTAGTCGAAACGACCTGGTTCGTACAGGTAGACTTCGTTTGAAGTCGCCTTCACGAACGCTGTTGACCCTGCGGGAAAGTCTGTTAAGCGGAAACTCTATAAAGGGACGCCTAAGAAAGAGCGCGTGTGTAGAACCTGCCGGAAGTCCTTGAAGTATCTGCTAACACCTACTGAAAATCTCTAATATCCTTGAACGGCTTCTCCTGATCTGTGAAATCGGGACGATAGTAGTGTGATGCACCGTCATATTCCTGCATCCAGCCTTCTTCCATCCCCAATTCGTCGAGCGCGGAGAGTGCGCGCAGCCATTCCGTTTCGGTGATACGGCGCGAGAGCAAGGTGTAGCGCGGATCGGTCGCGGCGCGATTGGTCGCGTAGTATTGCGCCATCATCGAGACGGCGACGCGCGGGCTTAAAGTGTCTTTGATCCAACAGAGCGATTCGCGCACGCCCGCCAGATCGTTTGGCAGGACGAGCAGGCGAATCACGAGGCCGCGCTTGAGCAGGCCGTCCGAGCCGAAGACAAGCTCGTCGCCCGTCTGCCGGTACATCTCAAGAATCGCGCGGCGAGCGTGTTCCGTGTAGTCCCTCACTTTGGAATATTCGTAACCGTCTGAGGAATCCGCATATTTCAAGTCGGGTAGGTAAACGTCAACGATGCCTTCCAGGAGGCGCAGGACTTCCGCTGAGTCGTAGGCGTTGGTGTTGTAGACGATGGGGAGACGAAGCCCGGAGCGTGCGGCGAGCAAAACGGCTCGCGCCATCTGCGGAGCGAAATGCGTGGGCGAGACGAAGTTGATGTTGTGGCAACCTCTCGCCTGAAGCTCAAGCATCATCTCTGACAGTCGCTCGTGCGTTACCTGATTCCTGATCTGCTCTTTGTGCGTTTGAGAGATTTGAAAGTTCTGGCAATAGACGCAGCGCAAATTGCAGTTGCCGAAAAAGATGTTGCCCGCGCCTTTTGTCCCGACGAGCGCGGGTTCTTCGCCGAAGTGCGCCGTGTAGGATGAGACAATCGGCAGTCGTCCCGAATAGCAGGCGGCAATCTCGTCTTTCAGGCGATTGTTCAGACAATCGCGCGGGCAGACACGGCAGCTTTCGAGCATCGCTTCAAGCCGAAGCACGCGCCGCTCAAATTCCCCCGTTTGAAGAAGCCGCACATACGACGGCTCTTCATTCTGTCTCCTGACTTCCGACCCCTGTCTTCTGTTCTCAGTCATGTCTTCTAAAATGGACGAAACGCGGCTTGTGCTTTTTGACAAGCTCCGGGGGCGCGAAGTGTTTGGTGAAGCGCCAGATGAAATCCATCTCCATGTGAATCGTGCTCAGGGCCAGCCGCGCCTCGAAGATGAGAAGCATGCTGCCATAGAACAGGCAGCTTGCGCCGATGAGCGCGACGATCACCGCAATCCAGCTATAGCGCGTACTCGTGACGGCGACGATTCCGATGGCGACGCTGGTCGAGACAAAGATGCCGAGCGCCAGATAAAAGACCGTCATCGAGCGTTGCAGGAGCCGTGCGCGGCTGGTCAGCTTGTCCAGTTGCTCGAAGATGACGGCGCGCCGGTCGTCCAGCAGTTCTAAATTTCCTTCGTCGTGCGCCAGCTCCTCCAACTTGTCTGAGAGCGAGCGGACGCGATCAACGACGCGCCCCAGCCGCGTCGAGGTGGACAGGATCATCGTGCCGCAGGCTGAAATCAGCACGGCGGGCGTAATCATTGCCGTCAGAACGGCGAGAGCTGATGAGAGACCTTCCATCTAAGAACCAGTACGAAAGTAGGAACGCTGAACGCGGAATGAAAGACTAGTGGTTTTCAGTTCATCATTCCGCGTTCCTACTTCATCGTTATTTATAACGGTTGAATGTGTACGAGGGCAACCGCGTGCTGCGCGTGCAATATAAAATTCTCTTGAAGATAAGAAAGTGCGAATCAGTTGCGCGCAAGATATGTTATTCTCCGCCGCAAAGCAACAACGTCAACAGAGGTTCGGTGGAAGTTTTGATTCAACCTCTGAGAATCGAGTATTTCATCTCAGGAATAAGGAGTGAACGAACAATGGCTGAACAGGGGAATGGTGAAAATAGAGACGGCCTGGATACTGCCGGAGGCGGCGCGGGCGCAAACGATACGGATGACAACTCGACGCCGGGCGGCACAGGCGGCGGCCAGGAAAGTCACGGCGGTACGGCGATTGGCCGCGCAACCGGTATAGCCGCAGGAAGCTCATCCGGCGGAAGCGGCGCAGGTGGCCGTCGCAGTAAGTCCAGCAGCGCAGGCGAAGGCAGCCGCGCAGGTGAAAGTAGTCGTGCCGGTGAGGGTAGCCGTGCTGGCGCAGGAACTGGAAGCCGCGCGACCAGCGGCGGCGCACGCAAGAAAAGTGGTGCTGGCGGAGGCGGTGCTTCAAGAGGCGGCGGTGGTGGCGCGACCGGCGGCGGCAAGGGAGCAGCCCGGACGGGCGGCAACGCCGGTGGCGGACGCGGCGGTGTAGGTGGTGGAAAAGGTAGCGATAAGAAAGCCAAGCCGTCGAAAGCCGGAACGAAAGGCAGCACCAAAGGTGGAGCAGGTCGTGGTGGAAGCAGCGGTGGCTCGAAAGGCGCTGGCAAGAGTGCAGGCAAGCCCGCAGGTAAAAGCGCGAGTCGCGGCGGTCCCGGCAGCGGCGTTAAGGGCAGCGGCGGCTCCAGGAAAGGTAGTAGAAGCGTCAGCAGTTCGAAGGGCGGCGCAGTCCGTAGTGGATCGAAGAGCGGCGCTCAAGGCTCCGGCAAGGGTGGCTCTAAATCCGGCGGTGGTAAAGGTGGCGGCAAGAAAGGTGGAGGCTCGAAGGGCAGAGCATCCAGAGGCGGCGGAGGTGGTGGTAGAAAAGGCGGAAGCAAGAAGACCGGCGCGGGCGCGGGCATTCTCAGCACTGCATCGTCGGTCGTCAGCGGTGCGGCCTCAGTCGTTTCCACTATCATCGGCGGTTTGACCGGCGGCGGCAAGAAGAAAAGCAGACGGTAAACTGCATTTCACCTTAACAGAACAAGAGAGGCTGCGTTCGCTCGAAAGTAACGCAGCCTCTCTTGCTTTTCTTGCTTTTGAATTGGGCGGGGCCTTTGATCGCCGCTCAAGACACGCGAGTGAGCGTCATCTCTAAAAACTTTCGCCACGTCTTGCCGTCGCTCGAATACTCGCCAATCTCAAACCATTGCCCCTTCTCGTTGAGCCTGGTGGTGAAGCGGACTTCGCCGCCGCGCGCATCTTTGAATCCCCAGATAATGCTGTTTTCTCCGACCTTCGGCTCTGTGTCTATTGCGCCAGTACCCGCGCGGTAAGCACGAAGGCGAAAGAGCTTTGTCGTCGCGTCGTAATCAATAATGGCGAAGGCTTTGTGAATGGGAACTTCCTCCGGCTTGTCGGGCATCCTTGTCGTTCCCAGTCCTTCGATGAGCAGCACCGCTCCTTCAACCTTACGCTGGACATGCTCGTTGACGGTCGTTGCTTTCCGTTCGCCGGGCCTGAGTTCCATCCAGCCCTCGCCTTTCCACTGTCCGACGAGGAAGTCCAGTTTCTTCATCTCCGGCGGTGCGGGCGCGGGGTGCGTCTGCGCGGTAGCCATAATTGGCAACATTGAAAGTAGTAGTAACGCGGCAAGCTTTTTCATATATAACCTCCACAAGTTAAGAGACAATGGCTCACTTTTGCCTTTGGCTCTCTATCATGCCGCCAATTGCCTTGCTTAGTCTTGAAGATTTGCGACATGCCGGGGGATTATTTGACGAGGTTGCCGTGCTTGATTTTGGCGAGGTCTTCCGCAAACGTGACGGGCGAGCGTCCCGTCACGGTGACGAATTCGCGCGTCAGATGAGACTGGTCTGCATAGCCCATCTCGGCGGCTCTCGAAGCCCAATCCACCTGGCCTTCTTCCACGAGCGCGAGGGCTGTGGCGCGCACACGGCGCACGCGCGCAAACTGTTTCGGCGTCAGACCAGACACCGCACGGAATCGCCGCTCCAACTGCCGCACGCTCAATCCGACTTCGGTTGCAACCTCAGCGATTTTCGCTTGACCCTGACTCGCTTCGATGAAGTGGACGGCTGCGGTGACTTTCTCGTCCACCTCCGCCGGTTTCAATTTCAAAGAGCGCAAGGCAGAATCGTAAGCGGCGATTGCTTCCGCAAAACTGTTGCTCGCATTCAATTGCCGAAACAATTCATCCACCATGTAGGGCAGGAGTTGTGAGAGGGGCAGGATTTGATTCTGAAGGCTGGTGGGAGCACAGCCCAGCACCGACCGGCAGGCGGCTGGAGAAAGGCGCGCGTTCCAGAAGATGTCGCCCGCCTTTACCTCCGTGCGGAAAGAGACGAGTCTAGGCCCGACGACGCGCAGCCACGAAACCCCGTCCCCCTCGTTCCTGTGATAGACCAGCGAGACGCAGCCATCAGGGATGACTGCATGGATAATCGGCGAGACGGCGTCTCGTCCGATGGTAAACTCCGAGTAAGACAGAACAATGTGTGCGAGGTCTAGTGATGGCGCTAGTTCGCAATAGTTCATTGATCCTCTCAGCAATCGCCGCTAGCCGGGAAGTCTTTATTGAATTGAAACGGTGAGCGTGTAACCCGTGCTGTTTGCGCCGCCATTGTAAATATGCAGTTCGTAGTCACGCGAGCTATCCGTTTCGATGGTGTAGGAGGTTTGATCGTTTTCGGCGAACGCGACCTTGCCGTTGCCGGACGAAAGGGTCGCCGAAATGGTTTGTCCGCCATTGGCACGGATAACGTAGCTGCGGTAATTTGCGCCCGCGACGCCCCTGTTGACTCCAATCCTGCCGCTGACGGTCGCAGAGGTTGAGCCGCGTCTAAAGCGTATGCGCGACTGTGCTGCTATGTCGGCAGTTGCCAGTAAGACCGCCATTGCCAATGCTAAAACCGTCGAAACTGTTTTCTTCATGTTCCCCTTTTTTCTCCTGTTCATGGAATCGATTTTCAAATTTTCAACCAAGCGGTCGGACGCGCGAATTAACCGGCGAGCAATCAATGTCAAAGATAAAAGAGGCAAGCTAATCGCGAGTCCGGTGTATTCGAAAAGAGAGCTAAGGTCTGCGCCGTCGCTTTGATTACTTTTGGGGGCCGAGCGATTTAGCCGACGCGACTTTCACTATCTTGCCGGACGCGGAAAGGTCAGCTTCGAGTCCTGGAACTTTACATTTAAAATCATCAACTGTTCCTTTAACTTCACATTCATCTCCATCCTTGCACGCGGCTAAGATGGCGCGACCGGCTTCCGAATCGTTTGTAAAACAATACGCCGCGTAATCCCCGGTTTCCTTGCCAACATACAAAATTACCGACTCGGTTTTTCCGGATTGCAACTCGCCCTGAATTTCACTCGCTTCGGAGTCGTCCGCCGGAGTCGGCGCAGTCTTCGAAACAGGCGTCGGGTTAATTGTCGGCGTCTGGTTGGAATTGGCGACCACCGCTGTGTTTGATTTGTTGGTGGTGCTTGCCGTCGAATTGTTCACTGTCGTATTTGTTGAACTACCGCAGGCCGAAAAGAGTAATGCTAAGGAAGCGATGCTTAACGTCGAAAAAGTTGTAATTTTCATGACCTTCATTTTCCCTTTTCTTGAAGCTGATCTTTCAATCAGCGTAGACGCCTCTGGAGAGGCAGATTTAAGCGGCGTGTAAATCTTAGCGCTCCACATGAATCATCTTATATCAGCTTCTCGATAGCGAATTTAACCCAACACATTCTCGATACAAGAAAGCGATCTAACGACTGTTTGTGACGCTACATTCCCTTTTCGGCGAAGACCTGAACGAGATGAATCAGCGTCTCGGTTGATTTCTCAAGCCCGCGCACGGAGTTGAATTCGAGCTTGCCGTGAAAATTATGTCCGCCCGTGAAGAGATTCGGCGTCGGCAAGCCTTGAAAAGTCAGGCGCGCGCCGTCTGTTCCGCCACGAATCGCGCGCAGGTGCGGCTTGAGTCCCGCGCGGCGCGAAGCCTCCATCGCGTTCTCGGTCAACTGCGGGAAATTCTTCAAGACCTCCTGCATGTTTTTGTAGTTTTCCTCCACCTCGACGATGACCTTCACCTTTGGAAACTTTAATCCCGTCAGTCGCGCCATTCTGCGAATCATCGCTTCCTTCGCGTTCAGACCGCTAATCTGAAAATCTCTGAGCAGTATCTTGACGCGCGATTCTTCAACGTCTAGCTCGCCTGAGTACGGATGAACAAAGCCGATGCGCCCGGCGGTCGTTTCCGGGAGAATGTTAGTGGGTGGAAAGCGCGTCATGAAATCTGCGGCGGCGTAAGCCGAATTGACCATGATGCCTTTGGCTGTGCCGGGGTGCGTGTTCTTGCCCTGAAAGCGCACGGTCGCGGTGCGTGCGCTCCAGGTCTCTGTGCTGATTTCCCCTAACTCTTCGCCGTCAACCGTGTAGGCGAACTTCGCGCCGAAGCCTGCAACGTCGAACTTATCAATGCCGCCGCCCACTTCTTCGTCGGGCGTGAAGGCGATGCTGATTGTCCCATGCTTGATCTGCGGGTTGCGGCGCAGGGTGTCAATCATCGTCATAATCTCGGCGCACCCGGCCTTATCGTCAGAGCCGAGCAGGGTTGTGCCGTCGGCTGTGATGAGGTCATCGCCAATCAGATTTTTAAGGTCTGGATTCTGTAGAACTGTGATGATCTGCGTCGGGTCTTTGGGCAGAACGATGTCGCCGCCTCGATAGTTTTTGTGAATAATCGGATTGACGTTCTCGCCCGAAACTTCCGGCGAGGTGTCCATGTGCGCGATGAGGCCGATGACGGGAGCTTTCGAGTTGTCAGGCAGATTGCCGGGAATACTGGCATAGACGATGCCGAACTCGCTGACGCGAACATTCTCAGCGCCAAGCTCTTTTAATTCCTTCGCCAGCAGGTTCGCCAGCACAAGCTGCTTCTCCGTGCTGGGAACTTTGTCCTGATCCTCTTTCGATTGCGTATCAATCTTAACGTAGCGAAGAAAACGGTCGAGGACGGATTCCGTTGGGGGTTGAGTCTGCGCGTTTGTCGTGACGGTGAATAACAGGAGAGCGATGAGCGTCATTATTCTTTTCATCTGTTGATTTCCTCGGCTTTGATTCTTTCGATTTCTTCTTCCATCTTTCCTGTGAGCATCAGGCTGAACATTTTTTGATCGGCCATGAATGACCAGAGCGGGTATTTGAAAGTCGCGGGTCTGTTTTTTTCGACGACGAAATGGCTGACCCACGCCGCCGCGTAACCCGGAACGAGAGCAAGCGGCAGCCACTTCCATTTCCCGCTCGCAGCCAGCGTGGCGGCGCAGCAGAGCGCCGTCGCTGTTCCGGCAAAATGCAGGGCGCGCGTCGTGGGCTGGCTATGCTCCGCCACGTAAAAGGGCCAGAACTCTTCAAACGATTTGATCTCTTGTTCACTCATAAGCTATCTCCCTCAAAAGCCAGCCTGCGTTACTCAAAAAAAAACAGGGGATGCCCGGTGCAATCGAATCGCCTTCCAATCCCAGGGTGGAAAGTTGGCTACGTGCTCTCCCAGACATCCCCGTTCAAAACTCACTTCCGGCGAGCAGGCAGATTTTCGGGCAAATCAAGGTCGTCGTCAATCAGAACATCTGTAGAAACGTTCACCGCGCGAGCGTAACGTAGGAGAACCCGCAACGGCGGCTCTCTCTTTCCTAATTCATATTCCGAAACTGCGTTCTGCTTGATTAGTTCCTCGACTCCCAAGTGTCTAATTATTTCATTCTGTGAAAGACCTAAAGCTATCCGAATCTGAACCAACTTTCCGGCTAGACGTTCCGGCTTGTGACGCGCTCTTGTTCCCATCAGGCACAACCTCCTGATGGAATACAAAGCAGCTTGCTTTTAACGGCATTTGCCGTTAAGATACGCCTGCTCAAGTTAGTCGCCGTGAGAATTAACCTTTTCTCAACGGCGGCGCTCATCACTCATTCGGAGGTTGAGGCTTGAGACGACGCATTTAGCCGTTGCCGATAATAGAAAGATCGCGCGGTAAGAATACCATGACCTCATCAAAGCTATAAATAATTCGCTAAGGGGCGCGGCGAGGGTGGACGCGCTCTCAGTCGCACACCTGCTGGTCGTGGAAGACGCAGGCTGTGCGTCGGGGCCGCCGTGCCAGATCCCAGGTCTCACGGCGGCTTCGCTTTCTGAAAAGTAAAAGCCCCGCTCGATTGAACGGGGCTTCTCAGCAATGATTAACGAGTGCCTCGCGTCCTTTCAGCCTACTGTGCGGGCCCGACATCATAAACTTTCCACTCGCCGTTTTCTTTAACTAAAGCAAAGTTAAGATGTACGGAATCGTTCTTCTCCCGATCACCATAGAAGAATGAGACGGTCGCCGTGTCACCACTGACAGATTCTTTCAGCCCTTCAATCTTCAGCGTCTTTCCCTGCCCGCGCACCTTCTCGACCAGATCTGCGAAAGCCTGATTGTTCGACCTGATTTTCTCCTGACCCTTCTCCTGAATGGCCTTTTTAGCATAGAGAGCCATCATGCCGTTGACATCGCCGCTTTCCGAGTTGGTGATGAATCTCTTCACCACAGTCGTCGGGCTGCTCGATAGCGAGTTGCAAGCGGTGATGAAGATCAGAACTACCAGAACTACCAGCTTCGTTTTCATGTCGTTCAATCGAAAGAATAGCCCGCGAAAAAGATTTCAGACGGCTGATCGTCTTTGTAAATGATGATATAGACGCCCTGCCCTCGCTCAAGCACATCGTATAGCTCATCGCTCTCTTCTATCATTTCATGCGTCGGCTTGTCTGTTCCGAACAGGCTCAGCAAATCTTCTGCTGGCAGAGGCGCAACGGCGTTGTAGTCAGGTGTGGCCGACACCTGCATCATGTCGAGGATTGAGCGCGTCCCGTCGGCATCGGCATCCTCGAAGGCTTCTTCGATTGAGTCATGCTCTGGTCCGGGCGCGGGTGATTGAGGCGTGACTGGAAACTCTGGAAAATCAATGACGGGATTGTATCGCCCCGCTTGAAACTCACGCTCACGCAGTTTCTCTAGCGCGGCATTGATGTCCGGCTCATAGTCAACGAAATAAAACCAGGGATGACCGCCCATCTTCTCTCCTCTTAAAAGTATTGGTGAGCTACTCCTCCAACTCGGCAAACAATCTTTGAAAATCTTCCGGCGAGGTCGGAGCGACACGGACGAGTTGCAAATTCTCTTCGACGTGCTCGCGGCTGCTCATGCCGACGAGCGCAGTGGTGACGCCGGGCGCGGAGCGAACGAACTGGATGGCCGTCTGCGCGTCGGTCGCGAGCGAGCCGAGCGGTTCGCGTATGTGTTCAGGAAGCCCTCGCGCGACCTTGCCCTGAAAGATGGATGCGCTCGCGACGACCGCGACACCCAGCGCGCTGGCCGCTTCCAGCACGGAGACTTGCTTGCCCTCCAGCGGTTGATTGTCGGCGACGAGCGCTTCGGGCATGGCGAGGTTGACAGGAAGCTGTATAAAGCGGAAGCCGTGCGATTCGCCTCCAACCTCGCGGGCAATCTCGACCATCCGCTCAAGCGAATGATGACCGCGATCATCAATTGGAACACGGAAGCCGTTCCACGTCGCCGCGCCGTACATCCTGATCTTGCCTTCGCTTTTGTTGCGTTCCAGAAGCTCGAACGCCGAGCGCAGGCGCTTTTCAAATTCTGCGCGAGGAATTGCCGAAAGCTGCGACTCGGGATTGTGTATGTAGTAAACGTCAATCGTCGAAAGATTCATGTTCCGAAGCGACTGGTCAATCTGGCTCTGCAAGTAACGCGGCGTCATGCAATGGCTGCCGCCGACGATATCCGAAAACTCTGCGATACCGGGGCGCACGAACGTCTCTTCAACGTAGCGGCGCACATCCTTCGGCGGTTCGCCGTCAAAGGGCAGGTAGCCGCCTTTCGTGCAGATTAGAATCTCGTCGCGCGCGGCAATCTTTTCTTCAGTCAAATGAAGCAGCGCCGCGCCGATTGAGCGTTCGCTTCTTTGAAAACGATAGTTGGCCGCCGTGTCTATCACGTTCGCGCCGAGTTCGACGGCGCGCGTGACAGATTCCGTGTAACGCTTGTCGGTGGCTTCGTCCCAGTTGCCTAAGTAAGTGCCGATGCCGATGGACGACAGCCACAGATTCTGTTCGAGCCGGAAATGAGTGCTGGCCGCGCGCTCCTTGAAACGATCACGATAACGTGCCGTTCCTTCAAGCGTCGCGTAGCCGTCAATTGTCATAGTTGCTCCTTCATGAAAAGCAGAATCCAGAATTGAGGAGTCAGATTCTTTTCATCTTTCACTCCCCTCGTTTTTCACCACGATACCGCCTTTCATCACGAAGCGCACCCGCTCAAGTTCTGTGACATCGTTCAACGGGTTGCCGCTGACGGCGATGATGTCCGCGAAGCGTCCCGCTTCGATTGAGCCGACGCGGTCAGACCAGCCAAGCAGGTCAGCCGCATTGATGGTCGCCGCTTGAATCGCCTGCGTCGGCGTCAATCCCAGCTTGACCATGACGGCGAACTCGCGCCCGTTCAGTCCGTGCGGGTAAACGGCTGCGTCCGTGCCGAACGCCACCTTCACCCCGGCCTTGAATGCGCGGGAGATGTTCTGGCGCGCAACGGGCAGCACCATTCTCGCCTTGTCCATGATGAACGACGGGATGTTGAGCTTCTGATAATTCTCCATGAACCAGTCGCCGAGATAAAGCGTCGGGACAAGATATGTTCCGCGCTCTTTCATCAAGCGTATGTCTTCGTCGTTGATGAACGAACCATGCTCGATTGAATCAACTCCGGCGAGCACGGCCTGCTTGATGCCGGATGCGCCATGAGCGTGAGCGGCCACTTTGCGTTCCAGCCTGTGAGCTTCCGTGACGATGGCGCGAATCTCTTCGTCGCTGAACTGTTCAGCGCCGGGTGAGTCGCCTTTGGAAAGCACGCCGCCCGTCGCGCAAATCTTAATCACGCTTGCGCCATACTTAACTATCTCGCGCGTCTTTTGCATCATGGCGGGCACGCCGTCCGCCACACCGTCTGCGCTGTAATGAAACTGAGGCGCGAGCAAATTCTCATCGCAATGCCCGCCCGTGACGCCGATGGCCGGGCCGGAGGCGTCAATGCGTGGGCCGGTGATGTCGCCATCGTTGATCGCATCTCGCAGCGCGATGTCAGAGTAGCCGCCAGCGCCGACGTTCCTGACGGTCGTAAATCCGGCTTCAAGTGTGAGGCGAGCATTGCGCGCACCGTGCAGCGCCTCGCGCGGGACGGAGATGCCGAGCGAGGCATAGCCGATTTGTTCGGGGCTTCCTGTCAGGTGCGTGTGAGCATCTATCAGGCCGGGCAGCACGGTCGCATTTTGTAAGTCAATAATCTGTGTTCCGGCGGGCGCGCGTGCCTCCACCGCTTGCGCTGGCCCGACCTCCTTGATGCGGTCTCCTTCGATCAGGATAGCCTGATTCGTCAGCACCCGACCGGCGCGTACATCCACCAATCTTCCGGCACGGATGAGAACGCGCTTCGGCTGTGACGCTCGCTCGCTCGTCTGCGCGATTAAGAGTGCGGGCGATAAAAGCAGCGAGAGCAGCAGGACAATAAATCGCTTGAAATTCATTTCTTCTCCCGGCATGGAAAGCTGGTCAGAGCAGTTGATTTGACCCGGAAATATACGCGCCATGAGCGCGCCGCTGCAAGCTGAGTTTCGTCGAAGCGCTGGCGATGTGTTAAAAAGCACAGCTAACGTCGTGTGCGAGCTTTAAAACCTTGTCATAGACACATGATAATAGTCCGGCAATTATGGGATTTGCTGGTTGGATTTGATAATCAACCTGCTTTTGACCCTGAAAGGGTCACATATAGTAGCCGGGGGCAGAGCGCAAGCGACGCCCCCGGAATAGCATGGAACATGATTCCCGACCCTGAAGGGGTCGCATCTCAACATTGAATATACGACCCTTTCAGGGTCGGGACGTAAGTTGGCGCATCTGACCGGGGGCGTTGCCCCCGGCTATTACATACGACCCTTTCAGGGTCAAGGAAAGTGCGTGTCCAAATCACTCGACATCACTGATGACGCCATGCGCGAACTCTCCGCGCAATCAGTCGCGCTCGTTATGGATTACTTCGCGCGCATCTCCGAGCTTCCGGTCTTTCCCGAAACAGGCGCCGCGCAAATAGCTGAACAACTGGAAACAACTCTAACAATCGAAGGCGAACCGCTTGAGCGTTTGATTGAAGATTGCCGCGCCGTCATCAGCGCGAGCCGCCACAACGGACACCCGCGTTTCTTCGGCTACGTCGCTTCACCTTCGACGCCCATCGGTGCGTTCGCAGACCTGATCGCCTCTGCGCTCAATCAAAACGTCACCTCCTGGCGTTCCGCCCCGGCAGCCGTACAGATTGAACGAACGGTCGTGCGCTGGCTCGGACAGTTAATCGGATACGGCGAGGATGCGCACGGGCTGCTCATGAGCGGCGGCTCGATGGCGAACTTAAACGCGCTGCTCATCGCGCATCGTGTGAAAGCAGGCGTTGAAACGTCGCGGCAGGGGTTATGGAATACCGGCGCGCCCATGACCGTTTACGCCTCCGATCAGGTTCATTTCTCAATCGTGAAGGCTGCGGACGTGCTGGGACTTGGACGCGAACAGGTGCGCTTGGTGAAATCAACGGAACGATTCCAGTTCGACGTTAAGAGTTTGCGCGAGCGTCTGGCCAGCGACATCCAAGCGGGCTTCAGGCCGTTTTGTGTGGTGGGAAACGCGGGCACGGTGAACACGGGCGCGGTTGATTCGCTCGCAGAGCTTGCCGCGATTGCGGAAGAGTACGGATTGTGGCTGCACGTTGACGGAGCTTATGGCGCGCTGGCGGCGATGGACGAGACGAAGCGTTCTCTCTTTGCCGGAATCGAGCGCGCGGATTCCGTCTCGTTAGACCCGCACAAGTGGCTCTACGCACCCGTTGATGCGGGCTGCCTGCTATTCCGCGACGAGGCGCGCGTGCGCAACGCCTTCTCTTCGAACGAGGCCGATTACATTAAGGTACACGAGCAGGAGAGTGAAGAAGCCTTCGCTTTCTGGGATTACGGCGTAGAATTGTCGCGCCGCTTTCGCGCTTTGAAAATCTGGCTGATGCTTCGTTACTACGGCACGCGCCGCGTCGCAGCCGCTATCAAGGCGGACAACGCGTTGGCCTTTGAACTGGCGGAGCGCATCCGTGCATCGGAAGATTTCGAGTTGCTCGCGCCCGTAGAGTTGAGCATCTGTTGTTTCCGCTATGCGCCGCAGAAATGGCGCGAAAGGCTCGCGTCGGAAGATGTGGATGAGCGCACTCGTGCAAACGACGAACTGGATGAACTGAACGCGCGCATCATGCAGCGTGTGCAGCGCGGCGGTCAGGCATATCTGTCAAACGCGACTATCCGGGGAAGCTATGCCCTGCGCGCCTGCATCACCAACTTTCGCACAACGAGCGAGGACATACGCGCGACACTCGACATCGTGCGCGCAGCAGCAAGGGAAGAGCAAGCAGGGTAGAGATGTGTAATGCTACTATCGCCGCTTTGCCGCGCGAGCGGCATTTGATTTTAGCCGTGCGTTTCAACGCACGGTTGTTATATGCCGGGGATTTCCGCGTCGCGTCAGCGACGACTGAGTTCAATCGTCGCTGACGCGACGCGGGTCACTCTCGTCAATCTGTTCCCGTCGTTGAAACGCCGGGCTAAAGTCAGATGGCCGCTCGCGCGGCATAAGGCAACAGCCTTACATTTTTACCGTTAGCCAAAGATGATAGATAAAAGATGAAAGTGATGAGCGATGCTTACGGGCATGAGTTGAAAGTCGCGCTGAAGTTGGCGCGTGAGGCGGGCGCTGCCATTCTGGACTATTATGGTTCGCCCCTGCACATCGAGCGCAAAGTCGGGGCGGACGAGCACTCGGAGCCTGTCACGCAGGCCGACCGTGCCGCAAATGAACTAATCGTCAGCGGCCTGCGACGCGAGTTTCCTGATGACGGTATTCTCGCGGAAGAATCTGTTGACACCGAGCGACGGCTGACGAAGCGGCGCGTCTGGATGGTTGACCCGCTCGACGGGACGAACGGCTTTATCGCGCGTGACGGAGATTTCGCCGTCCAGATTGGTCTCGCCGTTGACGGGCAAAGCGTCCTCGGAGTGGTCTATCAACCGCTGCCGGATGTTTTATATCGCGCGACGACGGGCGCGGGCACGTGGATTGAGCGCGCGGGCTTTGAGGCGGAGCGCGCCCGCGTCTCTGATGAAAAAGAGATTGAGCAAATGCGGCTCGCCGCTAGCCGGACACATAGAAGCCCGCGCATGGATGCGGTCGTGCGCGCTCTGGAATTAAAAGAAGAAGTGCGGCGCGGCTCTGTCGGCATCAAGGTCGGCCTGATTATCGAGCGGCAATGCGATGTTTACATCCATCTCAGCCCGCGCACGAAGCAGTGGGACACCTGCGCGCCGGAAGTTATCCTGCGAGAAGCGGGCGGGCGCTTCACGGACCTCTTCGGCGAGCCACTTGGCTACAACCAAGCGGACGTGCAGAATCGCAATGGCCTCGTTGCCTCAAACAGCGCAGCGCACACGAATATTATCGAAAAGCTCGCGCCGTCCCTTAAAGAATTTGGACGCCTGAGAATATAAAAGAGAAAGGATGAACGCTGAACGATGAGCGCGGAATTAAAGACACCTGCTTTTAAGTTCAGCGCTCATAGCTCATAGCTCATCGTTTTCCTCATGGGTACTCGATCCAAAATCCTTTTGCTCTTTTTCGCCATCGGCGTCGTTCCGGTGGTCGCGTTGAGTATCGTCAATTACCGCAGCGGAGTGCGCGCCATCGAAGCACGCTTACGCGGCGAGGTCGAGCATGAGTCGCAGGGAATCGCACGCGACGTGAGCGCACGGCTGCGCGAGCGTGAGGACGCCCTTCTGGCTCTGGCGCGCTCGCCCGCCATACGCAGTTACGTGCAAAGCGAAGGAAAGCCACAGTCAATCATCACGGCGAGCAGCTATCAATCCCAGCCAGGTGGAAGCGCCACCACGCTCGTCAATCTCTCGCCTGCATCCTCTCAGCCAGTCTCGACAAACGAACTCATTCCGAAGGATGTCGAAGGCGAAGTGCGGGCCTTTATTCAAAGCGGCCAGAAATATTACCAATCAGTCGCGTGTCTCAACGTTAACAGGCAGCCGCTTTTTCGCGCCGAGTTGAACAAAAGCGGAGACGCCCTCGCCGTGCGTTTTAAGACAGGCGAATTTCTCTCCGAACACCTCAAAGTGGACGAGCATGTCTGGTCAACCGGGGAACAGACACTTCTGCGCTCAGGCATCACTGGCGGATCAATCGTGCGCTACTCGATTCCCGTCTTCACCGAAGATGGAGGGGTTGAAGGCCCTCGCGGCGCGCTCATCGTTGATTTGACGCTTGAGTCCCTGCTCGATGATGCGGCGAGCAACGTCGACAAATCTTCATCGCCGCCGTCATCGCGGCTCGTGGTCATGCTTGATCGTGCGGGCAAGGCTGTTTACCACTCGAACGTGACGCTCAAGTATCAACCAATCATGGAGCGCACGCCGCCTTCCTTCAAGCCGATTGTGGATGCGATGGCTGAAGGCCGAAGCGGTTGGCAATTCTACCAATCAGCGGATGGCGATGATTGGATAGCCGCCTATCAACCGCTCGCGCCGCTCGATCTTTCAATCGCCGTCGCCGCCGATTACTCGGCAGCCGTGCGTCCCCTGAGTTGGTGGGGCTGGCTGAGCATCGGTCTGATCGCTTTAATCGGGCTGGCAACAATCGTCTTGCTGCTGCTCTACCTGCGCCGCATGGCGAGCAATATCAAGCGCGTCACGGAGGGCGCGGTGGCAATCGCCGGGGGCAAGCTGGACGAGCATATCGAAGTGCGTTCCAGCGATGACACGCGCCTGCTGGCCGAGACTTTTAACGCCATGAGCGACCGCCTGCGAGATCAGATTGCGCGCGAGGCAGAGTCTCGCCAGTTCGAGTCTTTCCTGCGTCTCTCGGCCATGCTGACGCACGATCTGAAAAACTCCATTCAGGCGCTGACGCTCATCGTCAGCAACATGGAGCAGCAATTTCATCGTGAAGAGTTTCGCGCCGACGCGATGCAATCGCTCAGAGACGCGACCTCGCAACTCGGCTCGCTCGTCGCCAAGTTGAGCGAGCCTGTCAGAAGCCTGAGTGGTGAATTCAAACGCCCGCGCCCGGTTGATCTCATTCCCGTTATCAAGCGCGCTCTCAGCCGGACTGCTGAGCCTGCCGCTTCAATGCACGAGGTTGATATCAACTTGCCTCCACAGCTTGTGGCCGTCGCCGATGACGAACGAATCGAAAAGGTGATTGAGAATCTGGCGCTCAACGCGATTGAAGCGATGGGCACAAAGAGGGGACGATTGAGCGTTGTCGCTGGCCCGGCAGAGGAAGACTTCGTCTTTTTCAGCGTCTCCGATACAGGGCCGGGAATGACGGAGGAGTTTCAGCGCACGCGGCTCTTTCGTCCTTTCGCGACGACCAAGCCGAAGGGCGTCGGGCTTGGCCTCTACACTTGCCGTGAGTTAATCCGTGCGCTTGGCGGGCGCGTCGAAGTTGAATCCAAGCGTGGCTCTGGCACTTGCTTTCGCATCGTGTTACCATCTGGCGCAATCATGGGGGCGAGCAAGCAGAAGAAAGGCCGCACCGAATGACGGCTGACCTCTCTCGCAAACGCTTCTGATGATTGTCTTCATCAGCTTTCCAGTACAGAAACGAATGAGCCTTGTTCGTGTTCAGAGCGATGGGTCTTCAAAACCCTTCCATCTCGCGCGCTCTGAACGCCAGAGCTATCTACCAAGCCCAGGCCGCAGACCTTAATGTTATGACCGAGCAGTCGCAGATAAAAATGACGATTCTGATAGTTGACGACGATACGGCTGTGCGGAGTGGACTGCGCTGGGCGTTCAACGACTGCTACCGTGTGCTCGAAGCGGGAACGCGTGAGGAAGCGGTCGAGCAGTTGCAGCGCGAGCGCATTGACGTGGTGCTGAGCGATTTGCGCTTGCCGCCCTCGGTTGAGGACATCAGCGAAGGTTTGGCTGTGGTCGAAGCCGCGAGAGGGATGCGCCCGTCCGTTCCTGTCATCGTCGTCACGGGCAGCGAGGCGAAAAAGGCAGCGCTCGAAGCCGTGCGTCGCGGGGCTTACGGTTTCTTTGAAAAACCTGTCAACACGGAAGAGGTTTTGCACATCGTTCACCAGGCGGCGCGGGCGCACCGGCTGGAGCTGGAGATAATGCGGCTGCGTTCCGAATTGATGGGCAGTCGCGGCTTCGCTCATCTCATCGGCGGCAGCCCCGCGCTCGAAGCCACGCTCAAACAGGCTCGCGCCGTCGCGGCGACGAGCGCCACCGTCTTGCTCACGGGCGAAAACGGCACGGGCAAAGAGTTGCTGGCGCGCGCCATTCACGAAGAGAGCCAGCGCGCCGACGGGCCTTTCGTCGCGGTTAGTTGTGCTGCGCTGCCTGAGGCTCTAATTGAATCCGAACTGTTCGGCCACGAAAAGGGATCGTTTACCGGAGCCGAGAAGATGAGGAAAGGGCGGTTTGAGCTGGCAGACGGCGGCACGCTCTTTCTGGACGAGATCAGCGAGTTGACGCTGTCCGTTCAGGTCAAGCTGCTGCGTGTGCTTCAGGAGCGGAAGTTTGAGCGAGTCGGCGGGACAAAGACGATTGAAGTTGATATACGTTTAATCGCCGCCTGTAATAGCGATCTGGAGAAAGAGGTTGAAAGCGGCAGGTTCAGACGCGACCTCTACTTCCGCCTCAACGTCGTGCCGCTGGTTCTGCCGCCCCTGCGCCAACGGCACGAAGACATCACCCTGCTGGCGGCGCACTTTGCCGCCAAAGCCGCAGCGAAGCACAAGCGCACGCCGCCTGAGCTTGACGCTGAATTGATCGAAGCCCTGCTCGAATACGATTGGCCGGGCAATGTGCGTGAGCTTGAGAACGTCATCGAGCGACTGGTCGTGCTGACCACAGGCTCGCGTCTCGGCAGCGAGTTTCTGCCTGAGAAGATGCAGCGCACGTTGCCGAAAGATGCGGCGGTCACAGACGAAACGACGCTCGAAGGCGCGATGGTCGCGCTCAAACGCCGGATGATTGCCGCCGCGCTCAAAACCGAAGGCGGCAACAAGGTCGCTGCCGCCAAACGTCTCGGCATCAGCCGTTCCTACCTGCATCGTCTCATCAGCGAACTCGAAATCGAAGAAACCTAAAAACGCCGCTCTCCCGACATAGCTCTCGTCATCTCTGGCTCTAATTCTGCTCCCAACTGTCTACATCTGTAGACAGACGGTGCTGCTACCAGTCAACTACTGTAGACACGTCTCCGGTAATTCTGCCTGTCCGGGTGTGGACGTATTTTCGTCAAAAGCAATGCCTGCCGCTATTTTTCGAAGAAACTCCCTGCTTCCCGCCTGCGTCAGCAGATGCGGTATGAGCATTGCAATAAATTCGCAACGTGCAAGGAGGTGTCAGGATGAAGCCCAGAGTTTTGATTGTGGACGACGATTCAGCCATCACGCAGCAGCTATTCTGGACGTTGTGTGAAGAGTACGAGGTGATGACGGCACATGATCTGGCGTCGGCAGTCCGCCGGGCGACCATCTATGAACCGGCTGTTTCGATTCTCGATTTACACTTGCCGCCCGTGCCCGGATCGCCGGAAGTCGGCTTGCGGATTCTGGGATATTTGAAAGATCGTCTCCCGCATTCAAAGGTGCTGGTCATCAGTTCCGCCGCTGACGAGGAGATGCGCGTGGCCTGCTTCGCCAACGGCGCAGATGAATTCCTCGACAAGCCCTTCGAGATTGAGCAACTGCTGACGGTCATGCGGCGAATGACACCCGAGCCGGTCTACAGTTGATTGAAATTTTAGAGTCAGCGCAGGCAAAAGCTTGCCGCATCACGCGTCACAAACGCGAGACTTGAAGCACGAGCGCAAACTGGTTTTATTGACAACGACATTCGCTTTCTGGCGCACCGAGCGCAGGAGAAAAAGGGAGTTGAGCACGCCTCCTCACCTTATTAGCCGCTCAACTCCCTGTGGTTCTTTCTTAAATTGAGATTCGGCCACTCGCCCCCTTTGAGAGGCCGTGACGCGCCCCGCGCAAGTGGAATCCCCTCCCGCAGCGCGGAGCCAAGAAGCCCCTGCTCCCATTCGACTCCTGCCCTGAGTCGCAGGGGCTTCATATTTTTACTAAAGAATCCAGAAGTCAGGAGTCAGGAGTTAGAATAAGAACAAAGGCGGTTCTCCGCCCTTTCTATTCTGGCTCCTGACTCCTGACTTCTGTCTCCTGCTTTTCGTCTCCTGTATTCTGTCTCCTGCTTTTCTGGCGTATAATGTCCGCATATGAAATTCCTTCACGTCGCAGACATACATCTGGGCTGCCGTCGCTATAATCTGGAAGAACGCACGAAGGATTTTTTCCGGGCGTGGTATGACGTGATTACCAATCACGCCATCCCGAACCGGGTTGATTTTCTCCTCATCGCGGGTGATTTCTTCGACCGCCGCAACATTGACCCGCAGGCGATGAACCATGCGATTGCCGGTCTTGAATTGTTGAAGGAAGCCGACATTCCCGTAGTCGCCATCGAAGGCAATCACGATCAGCGCGACGCCGTTTCGGATCATAGCTGGATGCGCTCGCTATCCGAATGGGGCTTCATCAAGCTGCTTGAGCCGACGCGCGACGAAGAAGGCCGCCTCGCGCTTGTGCCCTGGGACGAAACTGAGCGCACGGGTTCTTACATAGACATCAAGGATGCGCGCATCATCGGCTCGCACTGGTACGGGGCGTCTGCGACCGCTGCGATTCCCATTCTGGCCGAGGCGCTTCGCAGTGCGCGCTCCGACGGTCGCTTCAACATCCTGATGCTCCACACGGACGTTGAGGGACAAACCAACCGCCCGATTCCCGCCGTCCCTGTAGCGAAGCTGAAAGAGTTGAAGCAGCTAATCAACTACGTCGCGCTCGGCCACACGCACAAGCGTTTCGATTTGGACGGCTGGGCGTTCAATCCCGGCTCGCTTGAACCTACCTCGATTGACGAATACAAAGAAGATCGCGGCGCATTTTTAGTCGAAGTTGACGACGAACATAAAATCACGGTGCAGCACATCAGTGAGTACGTGCAGCGCCCGTTCCAGCGTCTCTCCTTTGACGTTTCGGGAGCGGAGGACGCCGAGGCCGTGCATGCAGGCGTGATGCGTTTGATCGAGCGCGAGGCGCGCATGCACGACTCTGGGAGCGAGAAACCAGCGCCGATTATCGAGATCAATTTGCGCGGGCAACTCGGCTTCAAGAACTCGCTGCTTCAGATCAATCGCATGAGAGATGAAGCGCGCGACTCTACGGGCGCGCTCCACGTGATGATTCGCAATCAAAGCGTGCCTGTGGAATATGCCGTCGCCGCCGGACTCGACGCGCAAGCGCCCAGACACGAGCGTGAGCGGCGCATCATCGAAGACCTCATCTCGCGCGACAACCGCTACAAGCATCGCGCGCACGAGATCGCCGAACTCGTCATCGAAGCCAAACGTCAGGCTCTCGGCAATGAACAGCCCGACAAGATTCTGGAACTCATCGCCCGCAAACTTGACCAAACGGACGTGAAAGAGAACGCGGAAGCAACCGGAGGCGACCCAGCGCCAACAGCCGCCGCGTTGAATGCCATCGAACGCAATGCAGGGGTCAGTGGTCAGTAGTCAGTGGTCAGTTAAAAGCGAAAAGCTGATAACTCCTGCTGACCCCTGACCCCTGACCCCTAACCCCTGACCATGAGTGAAGCCTCAGACAAAGTGCGCGGCATACGCGAGTTGCCGCTCTTCCCGCTGCCCATAGTACTTTTCCCGGGCGTGCCGTTGCCGCTTCATATCTTTGAGCCGCGTTATCGTCAGATGCTCGCAGACATTCGCGCACACGATAGCCTGTTCGGACTCTCCTTTTTCGATCCGACCGAATCCGCGGGAGACGCGCCCGCCATCGGCGATATTGGCTGCGTCGCAGAGGTGACGGAGGTTCAGCCGCTGCCCGACAATCGCTCCAACATCCTCAGCATCGGATTGATTCGTTATCGTCTGGAGTCTTACGTGGATCGTGGCGATCCTTACCTGGTCGGGCAGGTCAGCTTTTTTGAAGACGATGAAGAGAGCGCTGAGTTTCTGGACGAGCGCGCGGAAGAAGTCTCAAAACTGTTCATGCGAATCGCGCGCGCCGTGCGGATTATCAACGACGAGCGCGCGAGTCTGCCGGAGCTTCCACCGACCGAGCCGGAGCGTCTCTCTTTCCTCGTGGCGGCGGCGATGGAACTGGACACGAAAGTAAAACTTGAATTGCTTGAACTGCGCTCCACTGCCGAGCGGTTAAAGCGGCTGCGCGATCTGCTCACGCGCGCCGTCACGAACTACGAAGAACGCGCACGCCTCCACGACATCGCCAAGGGCAACGGGCATGGCGGCAAGAAAATAGAACTCTGATGATTCCGACATCCCGGCAAACTGAAAGCGAGAGCGGTGAGCGCATAGAGGTGCGTGTCCTGTTCTTTGGCGCGGCGCGCGAGATTGCCGGGCGTGCCGAAGTGTCTTTGAAACTGAGCGCGCCCGCCAGCGCAAAGAGCGCCTTTGAAGAGATACTATTGAACTATCCTGAGCTACAACGACGCTTCGGGCGCTCGCTTCTTTTCGCGGTCAATCAGGAATACGCGCGCAATGAGAGGGAAGTGCGCGCAGGTGACGAGCTTGCCATCTTCCCACCCGTCAGCGGCGGCGCGAGCCGTGCGGACGCTGAGGAGACGCTTGTCAGCGAAGATGCGCTGAAAGATTTCTTTGAACTGACTACAGAGCCGATTGATGTCGGAGAGGTCGCGCGCCGCGTTGTGCTGCCCCTTTGCGGTGCGACCGTCACGCTCGATGGCTACGTGCGCGAATGGACGCGCGGACGCCGGAGTCTCTATCTCGTTTACGAAGCCTATCCGCCGATGGCCTTGAGCGAAATGCGACGCCTGGGGCGCGAAGCACACGCCCGATTCGAGATCGCGCACCTTGGCATCGTGCATCGCACGGGTCGCCTTGAGATAGGCGAGACCAGCGTCGTCATCAGCGTCAGCGCGCCGCACCGCCGCGCCGCGTTCGAGGCGTGCGAATGGGCGATTCGTGAACTCAAACGCACCGTGCCCATCTGGAAGAAAGAGTTTTACGAAGACGGCGAAATCTGGGTTGAAGGCGAAGGCGCACCGGAAGCATTGTCGCCGCAATGAAAATAGGGCTTTAATCCGAAGCAGTCAAAAATTAGACGGAATTAACAGGATGGACAGGATGAGCAGGATATAAAAATAATAGCAAGCTCGCTTGACCTGTCTCTTCTTCTTAATCCTGCTTATCCTGTCCATCCTGTCTAATTCTTCTTCCGTCTCCCTGGCGATTCAGTCTCACGCTTGAGGTCAACGTCATGCATTCACCGAACACTTCTACCTTCCGAACTTTGCTGCTCACCGCGTCGTTTTGTTTCTTCATCAATGTCCCCGCAATACGCGGACAACAGCCGACGCAGAATAGGCCTCCACAGCAGGACGACGAAGTTTTGCGTATCAAGACGGAACTCGTTCAGACGGATGTGACGGTCTTCGACAAGCAGGGACGCTTCGTGGAGGGCTTGCGCCCCGAACAGTTTGAGTTGAGCCTTGATGGTAAATCTCAAACCGTTTCTTTCTTCGAGCGTGTGTCGACGGGTGGCGCCCGTGAAGCGTCGCAGGTGTCGGCGGCGAGAGACGGAAAATCTGTGAACAGCGAGCAAAGCAGGACGGCGCTTGCCACGTCAAGCAGTCAGGGACGCGTCATCTTCTTTTTTCTAGACGATCTGCATCTCAGCGAATCCAGCCTCATGCGGGCGCGCAAGGCTCTCACGTATTTCGTCGAGAATCAGATGAGCCAGAATGATCGCGTGGCGATTGTTTCCGCCAGCGGGCAGATCGGATTCCTGCAACAACTGACGGACTACAAGCCGGTGCTAAGTGCGGCCATCGACCGCCTCAACTACAAGAGAAACCCGGAGACCTACGCGGGCAAAGTGCCGATTAGCGATTATCAAGCCACGAGGATCGTAGATCACGGTGACCGCGAGTTGTTTACTTACCTGCTGGCGGCGACCATGAATGAGTATCAATCTAAGGGTGCGCTGATGCGCGTCGCGGCGAACATCGTCCGAAACCGCACGCGCCAGACTGCGGCCCAATCGAAGATGACGACAAGCGATCTGCTCGGCGTGCTGGAGAGCCTGATGCAGTCTTCAGCCTCTATGCCGGGGCGCAAGCTCGTCTTCTTCATCTCGGATGGCTTTATCACGGACGTGAACGGCTCAAACGCGATGAATGTGCTCAAGCGTGTGACGGAGATGGCGGCGCGCACAGGCATAGTCGTCTACACGATGGATGCGCGCGGAACTTTTAACGATCCGGTGATTGACGCGAGCCGCAACGAATTTCCAGACGGGCTGGCGACGGGCACACAGGCGCGCAACCCCACGATGGAAACAAGCGCCCTGCAAGAGCCGCTGCACATTCTGGCGGAAGATACCGGCGGGCGAGCCATCATCAACTCCAATTCATTCAAGGATGCCTTTCAACAGGCCATCAACGAAACTTCCGCTTACTACCTGCTCGCGTGGCGTCCCGAAAACGAGGAACAGCGCGGCGGGAAAGCTCGCATCAAAGTCAGCATCAAGGATCGTCCGGACCTGCGCGTTCGCCTGCGGCGCAATTACTACGTTCCGCCCCCCGCCAAAGCCCCCGCTAAAAACGAAGATGAAAAGAGCGCGTCCAATCTTCAGCAACAAGCTCAGACGCCGGAGGCCGGATTGCTCATGGCGTTGGGGTCGCTCTACCCGCATCGAACGCTTCCCACCGCGCTCTCGGTCGGCTACGTCCAAGAGCCGGATCAGGGTTCGGCGCTGAAAGCCTCCATGCAGATTGAGCGCGAGGCGCTGGACGTGACGACGGGCGAGGCCGAGAAGAGCGAGGTTGACGTTCTGGGCGCGGCTATTGATGACAGGGGCGTGATCGTCACTTTCAAACAGGTGCTGACCATCACTTCAGACCCGTCTTCGCAGAATCAACGACAGCCCGTCGTGTGGAATCAGCAACTAAAGTTGCCGCCCGGCCTTTACCAAGTGCGCGTGGCCGTGCGCGAGCGCAGCAGCGGGCGCACGGGCGGCGCTCAGCAGTGGATTGAAGTGCCTGACCTTTCGACGGGGCGCTTCTCTTTAAGCAGCCTGTTTTTGGGCGAGCGTAAAACGCCCGCGCGGGACGAAAAATTCGCCACCGCTCCGCGACCTATTATGATTGACGTTGATCGTCGCTTCACGCGCTCTTCCGTGCTGCGCTTTCAAGCCTACATCTATAATGCGGCGCGTGGTGCTGCCACCTCTTCGCCCGATGTAGAGATTCAAACGCGCGTCTTCCGCGATAACCAGATAATACTCAATGCGGCTGCGGTGAAGCTCCCGACCGATACCACGAAAGATTTAGCGCGTCTCCCCTACTGGGCAGAGATTTCGCTCGACCAGTTGCCTCCGGGCCGGTATGCGCTTCAGGTGACGGCGATTGATCGGACGACAAAAGCGAGTGTCTCGCAGCGAGCCGCCTTCGTTGTCGAGTAGAAGGGAAGACCGAAACACCGGAAAGCGAGCGCACTTTGGCGAGAGCGTTTCTGGTCAGAAGCCGTTTGGAAAATCTCTGAAAGCCCCAAAGGGGCGTCATGTGATAGCCCAGGGCGCAAGCCCCGGGTCAAGACAGAGGCCAAATGTTTAAGCCCTGTAAGGGCGGAATAAAGATGTCGCCCTTATTCCGCCCTTACAGGGCTAAATGAATAAACTGGAATTTACCCCTGTGGCGCTGCCACAGGCTATATACATTTCGCTCCTTCGGAGCTTTCCGAACTGCTTCTCAGCACTGCTTACGGTACTGACGTTAATTGTATTCGAGATGATTATTATGCGTCCGCTCGAAATCTTACGCTTCCTGCTCGCTGCCGTCGTGCTAGCCTTTTTCGTCAACTCTCTTTCACCCATTCAAGCGCAGCAGCCAACAGAGCAGAACGCGCCGGACGATGTTGTGCGGATTAAAACAGAATTGGCGCAGACGGACGTGAGCGTGATTGACCGGCAGGGTCGCCTTGTCGAAGGCTTGAGGAGCGACCAGTTTGAATTGAGGGTCGAGGGAAAGCCGCGTTCCATCTCTTTCTTCGAGCCTGTCGTCTTCCCGACATCAGCAGAAGCTAAACGATCAACCTCGCCTGCGCGTGATAATGCTAAGAGAGGGCTTGCTCAGGATGTCAAAGGAGCGCGCGTGGCGTTTGATCGCGGTCGCGTTATCCTCTTTTTCATAGACGACCTGCATTTGTCTCCTGAGAATCTCATCCGCGTGCGTAAATCGCTCCTGCAATTCATTGACAACGAGATGGGGCAGAACGATCAAGCGGCGATTGTCTCGACCAGCGGGCAAGTCGGATTCTTGCAGCAACTGACGGACAACGCGGCGGTGCTGCGTGAAGCCGTCGCACGATTGAACAATCGGCGCAATCCTGAAACTTATGCGGGCAAGGTGACGATTAGCGAATACGACGCGGCACAGGTGTCCGAGCATTTCAACCGTGAGCTTTTCACTTATCTGGTCGCAGCTACGGTAGCCGAATACCAGACCGACCCGGTGACGGCGGCCAACATCGTGCAGAATCGTGTTCACCAGATTGGCGCGCAATCGCGTGCGGCGACCGCGAATACCACCAACGCCTTGCTGGGACTGATGCGTTCGTCGGCCTCGCTTCCCGGACGCAAAGTCGTTTTCTTCCTGACGGAAGGTTTCGTTGCCGACCCGCGCGCCTCGAACGTTGTAGAGATGCTGCGGCGAGTGACTAAACAAGCGGCGCAGATCGGTGCGGTGATTTATGCGATAGACGCGCGGGGCACATTTGCAGACACCTCTACCGACGCCAGCCGTAGCGTCTACCCCGACTTCACCGGCAGCGTCTCGCGCAACCTGCTCGGCGAAACCATCGCCACTCAAGAGCCTTTGCAGATTCTGGCATCCGAGACAGGTGGACGCACCTTCCTTAATTCAAATTCATTTGAAGACAGTTTCTCGCGCGCCCTCGAAGAATCGTCCAGTTACTATCTTTTGGCGTGGCGTCCTGAGCGCGAGGAACAGCGTGGAGAAAAATCGCGCGTCGAGGTGACGATTAAAGGACGACCCGATTTGAAAGTGCGCGTGCGACGAGGTTTCATCGAAGCCCCGTTGACGGCTTCCGTGAAGCATGCCGGTGCAAGAGCAGGCAGCAACACGCCTGACGACGAGCTGCGCGCCGCGCTCGGTTCTCTCTATCCTCTCCATGCCCTGCCCGTACAGCTTTCGGTTGGCTACGCAAACAAGCAGGGCAGCGAAATGGCGCTGACCGCTTCGATGCAAATAGACGCCGCTGCCTTGAGCCTCGACCCGACTGACAAAACGCAGAAAGCGGAAGTTGACGTGCTGGGTGTTGCACTGGATGACCGGGGCGCTATCGCCAGCTTTAAACAAAAGGTCACGGTCGCGCCCGAAGCGAGTGCGCCGGTGGGCGGGCGAAAAATCGTCGTCTGGAATCAGCAGTTGGCAATTGCGCCCGGCCTCTATCAGGTGCGCGTGGCCGTGCGCGAGCGCGCGACGGGGCGCACGGGCAGCGCAATGCAGTGGATCGAAGTGCCGGATTTCACCCCCGCGCGCTTTCAGATGAGCAGTCTGTTTCTCGGCGAGCGCGAAGCGATGGAATCAAAGGATGGAAAATCCTGGCACTCGCCCCGCGCCGTCATGGTCAACGCCGCCCGCCGCTTCCCGCGCAGTTCCGTGCTCAGATTCCAAACCTACATCTACAACGCGGCGCAGGCGGGCAGCGCGCCTCCGAATGTCGAAATCGAGGCGCGCGTGATGCGCGATAATCACCCGGTCATCGTCATGCCTTTAATGATGCTTCCGACCGACACCGTAACAGACCGAACGCGTCTGCCTTACTGGGCTGAGATTGCCCTTGATCAACTGCCTCCGGGCAGATACGCTCTTCGAGTTACGGCGACTGATCGAACGACTAAAACCAGCACGTCGCAGCAGGCCAGCTTCGTTGTCGAGTAGAAAATCCAGGATAGAATTAAGAGCGGCGAGATGAACGCCAATGGCCTCATCTCGCCGCTCTTGTTTGGATAGGGATCGCTCGCTCGATTTAACCGATGGTGACCTCGTCCACGCCTACCTCTTCAGCAGCAGGCTCGACGAGCGAGGCGCTGGTGACCATGTCGCCGCCGTCGGTCTTAATCAATCGGACACCGGAAGCCGAGCGTCCAGTCTTGCGAATGCTGTCGGCTTCGATGCGGATGAGCTTGCCCTGCTGGGTGATGATCATGATTTCCGACTCATCCTCAACCGGGAAGACCGCCACCACCCTTCCTGTCTTATCGGTCGTCTTCATGTTGATGACGCCCTTGCCGCCACGCGACTGGAAGCGGTAGTCGGTAATCTTTGTCTGCTTACCAAAACCCTGTTCGGAGATGGAGAGCATCCGCTCGTTATCCTCGGCAGAGACGGCGCAGAGCGAAACGACGTAATCGTCTTTGCGTAGGTCAATGCCGCGCACGCCGCGCGTGGCGCGACCCATCGGCCTGACGCCCTTCTCGTCAAAACGAATCGCGAGACCATTATGCGTGGCGATGAAGATACGCTTCGTGCCATCGGTCAAGACCACGTCGAGAAGCTCGTCGCCGTCGTCAATGTTGATAGCATTGATGCCGTTCATGCGTATGTTCTGGAAATCGGCCAGGCTGGTTTTCTTGATGACGCCTTTGCGCGTCACCATCACCACGTAGCGGCCTTCCGAGAATTCGCGCACCGGCACGACTCCGGCGAGCTTGCGCGTTGACGGAATGTTGATGAGATTGACGACCGCCTTGCCGCGAGCTGAAGCCGCAGCGTCCGGCACTTCGTGAACCTTGAGCTTGAAGACCTGCCCGTTATCCGTGAAGATCATCAAATAAGCGTGAGTCGTAGCGATGAAGAGATGCTCGACGAAGTCGCCGTTCTTGCCGGTCGAAGCGCCGAATCTTCCTTTTCCGCCGCGCCCCTGCCGCTGGTAGGTCGTAATCGGCGTGCGCTTGATGTAGCCGCTGTTCGTGACGGTAATCGCTACGTCTTCGTCGGCGATTAAATCCTCGATGGACAGCTCCACCCCTTCCTCTATAATCTCCGTCCGTCTGGCATCGCCAAAATCTTTCTTGACCTCTTGCAGTTCCTCGATGATGACGCGGCGCAGACTGCTTTCGTTTGCCAGAATCTCCTCAAGCGCGGCCATCAGCTTGATGAGGCCCTCGTACTCGTCAATGATCTTCTGGCGTTCGAGCGCGGCGAGCCGTCGCAGTTGCAGATCGAGAATCGCCTGCGCCTGCAACTCCGAAAACTCAAGACGCTTGATCGTCTTCTGTAGCTTTTTCACATAATCTGCGAGCGCGAGGTCTGTGGGAACACCTTTCCACGACTTCACGTCGTTCATTGTTTTCATGTCGCCCGTCAGCCACTGCCGCGCTTCGTCAACCGAGCGCGAGTTGCGGATGAGCGTCACGATATAGTCGAGTGCGTCAATCGCCTTGGTTAGACCTTCGAGGATGTGTGCGCGTGCGCGAGCCTTTCGCAACTCGTATTCGGTTCTGCGTCGCACGACCTCGCGCCTGAAGTCAACGAAGGCTTCGAGCATCTGCTTGATGTTCAGGACGCGCGGCTGTCCGTTGACGATGGCCAGATTGATGACGCCGAAAGATGATTGCATCGGCGTCATCTTGTAGAGCTTGTTGAGAATGACCTGTGGCACAGCGTCGCGCTTGAGTTCGATGACGATACGCATCCCGTCGCGGTCGGATTCATCGCGCAAATCCGAGATGCCTTCGAGCTTCTTCTCGTTGACGAGTTCGGCGATGCGCTCGATGAGCCGCGCTTTGTTGACCTGGAAGGGAATCTCCGTGATGACGATGGCATCACGTTCCTGAGTGCCGCGCCCGATGCGATCAATTCCGGCGCGCGCGCGCATCTGAATCACGCCGCGACCCGTCGTGTAAGACCGCTTGAGTTCTTCACCGCCATAGATGAAGCCGCCGGTCGGAAAGTCTGGCCCGGTGACGATCTTCGCCAGGTCTTCGATGCTGGTGTTCGGTTTACGCAGGAGCGCGATGGTCGCGTCCAGCACTTCAGTCAGATTATGCGGCGGAATCTTGGTCGCCATCCCGACGGCGATGCCGTCCGAACCGTTAATCAGCAGATTCGGGATGCGCGCCGGTAAGACCGAAGGCTCGCTCAAAGATTCGTCATAGTTGGGTCGAAAATCAACCGTCTCTTTTTCGATGTCCGTGAGAATTTGTGTAGTCAGGCGAGCCATGCGGACTTCCGTGTAACGCATTGCCGCCGCAGCGTCGCCATCCACCGAGCCGAAGTTGCCCTGCCCGTCAATCAAGGGATAGCGCATGGAGAAATCCTGCGCGAGACGAACGATGGTGTCATAAACTGCCGTGTCGCCGTGCGGGTGATATTTACCGATCACGTCGCCGACGACGCGCGCACTCTTTTTATAAGCTTTGTTATATTGGTTTCCTAATTCATTCATCGCCCAGAGCACACGGCGGTGCACTGGTTTTAGCCCGTCGCGCACGTCTGGCAGCGCGCGACCAATGATGACGGACATGGCGTAGTCCAGATAGGAGCGCCGCATCTCGTCTTCGATATTGATGTAATTTTTTTCTGTCGTAGTTTCCATTCAATAGACCTTTCCGGTACAATCCGCGCTCGCTCTGCTCTTTCGGAAGTTACCACCTTACGGCAAACATGCGGCCCGCTTGCGCCACAATTGAGAGTTCGATGGCGCAGATGTTATTTCAACGTTTCGAGGTTTCTGGTACTTGGTTGACCAGGCCTGCGGGGCACGGGTTTGAAGTACGAGATATTGTACCCGGAAAAGGGCATTTTAGCAAACGCGGAAAGAGCCAAAAAGCCAATAAAAATCGGGGTTTTAGCGTGTTTTCGGAGAAGCGCGAGCGGGTTTTCTTGGGGCACAATATTTTGTGCCCGGATGGGTGGAATTGAGGGGCTACGGGGAAGCCAAAACAGAGGATGACCTTTAACGGAAAATCGCGGCGCATGCGTGAGCGGCTGGAACTCGGCCTCCCCGTGCGTGTGTTTGGCCGCGAAACGGAAGGGCACGACTGGGTAGAGAAATCGCGGCTGATTGACGTGACGCCGTTCGGGGCGCGTCTCAAGATCACTCGCCCGACAGAGCGGGGGCGTTTGCTGCATTTGACGATGCCGATGCCGCGCCAGTTGCGCTGCTTCGATCACGTCGAGGATCAATATCGCGTCTGGGCGTTGGTGCGAAACGTCAGCGTGGTGGAAGCGTTGAATGAGAAGCCGGTGGGTTACGAGGTCGGCGTCGCTTTTATCGGCAAGCGCGCGCCTGAAAGTTTTGAGCTAGACCCGACCACGCGGTATGACGTGGCAGCTTCGGTGACTGAGACCGGCTTATGGAGTATCTACGAACTGGAGCAGGCAAAGAGCTACGTTCCGTCAGACGACCCGCGACCCGAAACGCGCCACCATATTCCCATTGAAGTGATTATCGATGCGTTGGGTGAGAACGGGCAGGTAACGGCCAGCGAGACGACCGTGACGGAAAACATCAGCCGACGTGGTGCGGCAGTCTTCACGACGTTGAATGCCACGCGCGGAAGCTTTGTCAGAGTGACGAGCGCGCAGTACAAAATCTCCGTGGTCGCAGCGGTGCGCGCACGTCGCACGGGAGACAATGGCATTCCGCGTCTCCATCTGGAATTCATAGATAAGCAGTGGCCGCTCGAAGGCTTTGAATAGGATGAAGGGAACAAAAGCCAGGATTCTGATTCCGCGCGATGTGCTGCTCGTCGAGATTGAGCGGCGCTGTCAGGATGCTCAGTGCAATGCGAGAACGCGGGTTGGATTGACGAAAGACGAGGCGCGTGTCTACTGTGGCTTTGAATGCGAACGCTGCGGGCAGTCCTGGGATGATCTGTTGACTGAGCGCGATGTGCCTGAGTGGTGGGAAGAGTTAACGATCACAGACTTGTATACTGTCCGGGAAAATCTTTCCGCTGGCGAGGGTGAACCCGGAGAGGTTGTGAAAAGGATGAGCGAAAATTACCGGCGCACTCAAACGCCGGGAGACGGGGAAGAGGATTCGTTTTGAGCGAGAGCAGGCCGAGTGTCGCCCCGCAGCGCGGGCGAGCGGAAAATGCCGCGAAGCCGGAGCCGTTTGTCTTGCCCCTGTGGGCGATCAACACCCTCCGTGCCATTTTGCGGGCATTATCTCGACTGTTCTTTCGTATCAGTTTCAGCGGTTTGGAGAATCTCCCGCAAAGCGGCGGCGTCATCCTCGCTTCCAATCATCAGACTTATATTGATCCGATCTGGATGTCGTTGCCGTTCAAGCGACCGATTCGCTATCTCGCCATGAGCGAGAGTTTCAGTTGGCCGGTTGTCGGGAAGCTCATCGTGATGTTGGGCGCGTGGCCGATACAAATTGAGAAGGCCGATAAGACTATGCTTCGGCGCACGCTCTCATGGCTCAATAACGACGGCGCGCTCGTCATCTTCCCCGAAGGCGGAAGAGGTATGCCGGATGGTAACTTGCTCAGGTTCAAGCCCGGTGCGGTTCGGATGGCGCTGGAAGCAAATACGCCGATCTTACCCATCACGATTCGCGGCGGGCATCGCGTCTGGCCGAAGGGCTATCGCTTTCCGCGCTTCGCTAAAGTCGAACTCATCTATCACCCGCTGCAATACATCAAGATGCAGGAAGGCGAAGATGCCCGCGCCTGCGCCCGCCGCGAAACAGATCGCCTCGCAGAAACCATCGCCTCGGCACTCTGAAGAGCAGTGGTCAGTGGTCGGTAGTCAGTTAAGACAAAAGGCAGTAAAGAGAAAAGGCAGTCGAGGCATGAAGCGGCTCGACTGCCTTCTTTCTTTTAACTGGTCACCGACCACTGACCACTGACCACTGCTTACGGCTGTTGCTGCTGCTGCCTCTGCCTTTGACGCTGTCTCTGTCTTTGGATAATTTCGCGCTGTTTGATGAGCATCTGCCGCCTTTGCTCTAGAGCGGCTCGCCTGGCTTCTTCGCCTGCGCGCCTTTGCTCCGCTGCCGTGCGCATTGCTTCCTCGAATTCGGGGGTTCCGGGACGCAGTACTCTGCGTCCGGGTCTGCGAGGGCCGGTCATCTCATCCGGGTCAGGCGGCACAGGCGGGTTGTCGCGCTCTGCCTGCTCCTCATCATCTGGATCGACGACGACGTTAGGATTCGTCTTTGTTGTTTTGGCGGGCGAGGTTTGCCGCGTCGCCGGTGATGGAGCGGAAGTCGTCGTCGCGTCTTTCCCGTTTTCGACGATGACGACCTTCACAGGGTGCTCAGCATTCGTGTTACCCGTTGGAGAAGCCGTCGGCTCGGTCTGGACGGTTTGCTGCGCAGGCTCAGCGGACGGCGCGGTTGTGTTGTTGCTACGCGTGAAAGTGTAGACGGCGGCGGCCACTGCGACGAGAACGGCTGCGCTGGCTGCGAGAGCGATGGTGCGTTTAGCGCGCGGCTGGCTCTTCAAGGTGGTCGGACTCGCCGCCGCGACCTTTGTTACTACGGATTCAGAATTGTCCGTCGAAGCGGACGCGCTCGCGGCGGGCGTGGAATTGATATTGGTCGTAGCCGCCGCCGCAGGCTTTATGGCTTCGGTCTCATCAACCGCCTCGCCCGTTTTGGTCTGAGGCGTTGCCGCAAAAATCAACTGCGTCTCCTGCTCATAGACGTTGGTGGACGGGACGGGCAAGGCGTTTGTGTCACGGCTCAGGCTGTGTCCCTGACGCGCTGCTTCGCGCATCGCTTCGCGCATCGCGGCGGCAGTCTGCGGACGCTGCCCTGCGTTTTGCGCCATCGCTTTGGAGAGAACACTGGCGACCGCCGGTGGCACTTGCGCGTGAACTTCGCTGGCCGGAAGCAAAGGGTCTGGCTGACCGTTGAGTACGGCGGTAGCGCGCGTCAAGGCGTCCGGGGGCGTCACGCCGGTTATCAGGTGATAGAGAGTCGCGGCGAGAGAGTAAAGGTCGCTGCGCGGGTCTGTGCCTGCGCCCTGAATCTGTTCGAGCGGCGCGTAGTTGCGCGAGTAGCCAAAGACGCTGCCCGTCGCCGTCACTTTCGTCTGCATGGTCGCAGACCCCTTCGCCAATCCGAAATCGAGCAGGACGATGGCGTTGCGCGCCGTCAGTTTCAAATTCTGCGGCTTGATGTCGCGGTGGATGACGGACGGCTCCTGCGTGTGCAGGTAATCGAGCGCGTCGAGCAATTGATCCGCCCAGTTCAAAACTTCGGAGAGTGTAAACGCGCCGCCACGCTCCTTCAATTTCTCCGCCAGATCGTCGCCCGCGATGTACTCCATGACGAGAAACTGTCCTTCATCTTCCACGAAGTGGTCTGAGACGCGCGGCAGCGCCGGATGACGCAGGTGGTTCAAAAGACGCGCCTCGCGCTCGAAGGCTTTGCGTAAGCCCGCCTCGGTGAAGAAGGTCTCTTTCAAAGCGACGGTGCTGCCGAAGCGCTGATCGGTCGCAATGTAGACAGCCCCCATGCCGCCCTGCCCGATTTGATTGAGCACGAGGTAACGATTCTGCAAGAGCGTGTTGGGGTCAATCATCAAAATCTCCTTAACTCAAGTTAATTCGAGCAGGGATGGACAGGATAGATAGGATAAAAAGAAAAGAGAAAAGAGCAAGGCTGAATCCATATTCCTTCTTTATCTTGTCTATCCTGTCCATCCCTGCTAATTTTTCGACCCGCCCAAGTATATCTCTACGAGCCTCTCGGTCGCCAATGCAAAGAAGCGCCCCGCGAACGAGACGCTTCTCCCACCTCAAAATGACAAAGCAATATTCTCAGTAGGCAGACGACCCAACCATCGGCAAGCCGTAAACGCCTGCGAGCGTGTTTAATTCGGCGCGGAGCAACGCCCATTGCCTTTCCGTCTCTCCGCCGAGCCGACGATTACGCATCGCGACGTTGATGTTCGTGGCGATGTCCAGACAACGCCTGACCTCCGGTCTGGTTTCGACGTAATTCTCCTTGCGGTCAAACTCGCCGCGCAAATCGTCGAGGGCTTTTTCCAGATTGCGCGCATACTCGTTCAAGCGGTCTTCACGATTCGTTCCATCAAGACGGCTGCGGTCCAGCGACCTGTCAAACAACTTGACGAACCTGTCGCTGCGCTCTTCGACGCGCTTGATGATGCTGTTGACTTCACCTTTGGTGTAGCCGCGCTGAATTGGACGACGCCGACGCTGCGCTTCAGACGGCACTGACAAAATCAAAAGAGCGCAAACTGCTGCGAGGGTGATAAAAACTCTACGTGTGATGTAACCTCTCATCTATTCTCTCCTTCCGGTGTTAGGGGCGGGCGCGCCTTTTCGAGGAGAGACAGCACGCCACACGGCCAGTCAAAACTTCAAAGCCTGACCTCTCACATTCAGACGCGGCTTCCGATTCAAAAGTCTGAAAAAGTGAGAGGTGATAAGTGAGAGGTGATAGGAAAGACAAGTTGCTTTCTCTTATCACCTCTCACCCATCACCTCTCACTGCATTTGAAGTACGCGCATCATGGCTTCGTGGACGAGGCCGTTGCTGGCGAGGATTGGTGGCGTGTAGATATTGAAAGGTGAGCCGTCGTAGTAAGAAACGCGACCGCCCGATTCTTCGACGAGGAGAACTCCGGCGGCAACGTCCCAGGGGCGCAAGCCTTCTTCCCAAAAACCGTCGAAACGCCCGCAGGCAACGTAAGCCAGATCGAGCGCAGCCGAGCCGTCACGTCTGACAGCTTGCCCGTGCATGATGAAGTTATTGAAGTGGCGTGCGAAATCACTGCGACCACGCACGTCATAGGGAAAGCCCGTGCAGAGCAGCGCGCGATTGAGATCATCAGTCTCAGAGACACGAATCCGACGCCCGTTCAAGGTCGCTCCCTCACCGCGCTCGACCGCAAACGTCTCCTCGCGCATCGGGTCATAGATGACGCCCATCTCGACGCGTCCATCGCGTTCGAGCGCGATAGAGACACAGAAACAAGGATAGCCATGAGCGTAATTGGTCGTGCCGTCGAGCGGGTCTATGATCCACTTCCACTCGGCCTGCTGAACGACAGTCGCGCCCGCCGCATCCGTCTCTTCCGCGAGAATCGCGTGTCGCGGGTAGTAAGACATAACGCGCTCGATGATGAACTGCTCGGAAGCCAGATCAGCCTCCGTCACCAGATCAATGTCACCCTTATTGCTAATCTGTAGGATGCGCCCGAAGCGTTTGGCCAGAATGCGCCCGGCATCGTGAGCGGTTTGAATAGCGAAATTGAGCATAGAGCAGTGGTCAGTGGTCGGTGGTCAGTGGTCAGTGGTCGGTGGTCAGTGGTCAGTGAGCAGCAAAAACAAGCGACGAACCGCTTTTGTTTTAACTGACCACTGACCACTATCTTTTCAGTATTGCGATCACTTCCGTCTGTATCGGCTGGCCGGTGACGAGGGCGTCGCGGTCGGTGACGTGAACGTCTATTTCGGAGCGCACGCCGAACTTGCCTTCGAGATAGATTCCGGGTTCGATGGAGAAGGTGGTGCGCGGGATGATACGGCGGGCGTCTCTGGTTTCGAGATTGTCTATGTTCGCGCCGTTGCCGTGAACCTCTTCACCGATGGAGTGTCCCGTGCGGTGCAGGAACTGCGCGCCGTAGCCCGCGCGCGTAATCACCCCACGCGAAACGTCGTCAACGTCCGCGCCCTTGATTGGACGCCCCGCGCGCATGCTGTCCTGCACAAACTTCACGGCAGCATCGCGCGCCTCACGCACGATGTTGAAGATGCGCGTGTACTCTGCGGGCACGCTTTCCCCCACGTAGCCCGTCCACGTTTGATCCGTGTAGACCGCGCCCGGCTTCTTTAATTTAGCCCAGACATCGAAGAGCACGAAATCGCCGCGCTTGATGGGAGCGTGAATGTCGCGCGTCGGCTCATAGTGCGGGTTGGCGGCGTTCGCGTTGACGGCGACGATGGGCGGCTCGTTGTCGCTCATCAAGCCTTCTTCTTCGTAACGACGCACCATGAATTGCTGGATGTCGTACTCGGTCGTCGGCTGGTTGGCGCGAATACGACGCGCAATCTCGTCGAAGGCTTGCATGATGATGAGATGAATTTTGTCTGATGCCTCTTGATGAGTTTCAAGCTGGGCGGGCGTCCATGCGGCTTCAAATCGCTGCACGAGGTCTGCGCTCGGAACGGGCGTGATGCCGAAGGATCGAAGCAACTCAATCGTGCCCGCGTCCACGCGTGACATATACGGAATATCGTTGTTGGGCGAATACTGCATGGCGATGCGACCGGGCTTAACGGGAATACCCTGCCGCGTATAAACCCTCAGATTTCCTCTTGGTATGTGAACCAATGCTCCTTGCCCGCGTCTCGTCAGAGTGTCGCGCAGATATTCGTGAAGCTGTTGCCAGGGAAGATAGACGAGCTTTCTTCCGGGCAGTTGGTCGAGTTTGCCGCGCTCAATCGAGTGAACGATTTTTGTCGGCTCGCCTGTGGCCGGGACGTAGTAGAACCAGCGACGCGTCGTAATCCCTTGTACGTTGAGTTTCAGGATGCGATAGGCAAGCGGGTCTGAGCCGCGAAAATCGTAGAAGAGCCAGCCGTCGAATCCGGCTTCACGCAGCGCAGCTTGAATGGCCTTGACGCGCTCGGCAGATTCATCTTGCGCGCGGACGTTGAGAGAGAAGGTGAATAAGAGGAGTATGAACGCCAGTGTGATTTTAATTGAAGCGTGTGCATTATCGCCGCGTAGCGGCCATCTGAATGTAGCCCGGCGTTTCAACGCCGGGAACGAGCGTCGAGCATTGTCCCGCGTCGCGTCAGCGACGATTGAATCTGAGGTGTTGGGCTTCAACCGTCGCCGACGCGACGCGATGACCGCACCACTCATCTTGTCCCGGCCTTGAAAGGCCGGGCTACATTCACTTCGCCGCTCTGCGGCGGACTGATGCACAGGCTTCATTTCAATTAAGAATCTTCTCACGGCTTGATGTCCCTCTGGTTGAAAGGCTCAAAAAGTAGAGCGGCTGGTTTTCGATGAACGCGGCCTGTTGTTTTGACGGCGTCAACATCATCTTCTGCGCCGCGATCTTCAAAACTTCGCGCACCTGAGAACCCCAGTATTCCCAGTTGTGCTTGCCGGGAAGTTGACGAAATTCGTGCGGGATTTTCCGTTCCAGCAAAATTGTCGCTAGCTCCCTGTTCGTCGCCAGCAGCCCGTCCTCCGTTCCGCAATCCAGATACAGGAAGGGCAAGGATGCGATGCGCTCACCGGGAAAAAGGCGCACGAGTTTGTGCAGGTCGTTGTCTGCGCGCGTCTGACTATTGGGAGCGCCATAGGTTTGCATGATCGAGGCGCGCAGGTATTCCCATGCAAAGCGCGGGTCGCCCTCACTGCGGGCGGCAGCGTCAAGCGCGCCGCTCATCGAGGCCGCGAAGATAAACTTGTCTGGATACTTGACGCCGAACTTCAAAGCCCCGTAGCCGCCCATCGAGAGTCCGGCGATGGCGCGCCCTTCACGCTGCTTGCTTGCGCGATAGCGGCTCTCAACGTCGGGAATCAACTCTTGCAGGATGTACGTTTCGTATTTGTCGGCTGGAACGGTCGCGCTATCCGTGTACCAGCCATCGTTGCCTTCGGGCGTGACGATAATCATCTGGTACTCGGTGGCGTAGTCCGCCAGCTTCGTCTTCGAGAGCCAGTTGGAATAGTGCCCCGACAAGCCGTGCAGCAGATAGAGCACAGGATAAAGCTGGGTTCGATATTGCGGCGACTCATAGCGGGACGGCAGCACGACGCTGTAAGGCAGCACATTTCCCACCAGTTTACTTTTGAATTGGATGGTCTCGACGCGAGTAGCTAAAGCCGCCTGTCCACAGGCGATGAACGAGCAGAGGAGAATTAGCAGTAACGCTCGCGCCGTTAGTTTCATTTGTTTATTAACCCGTCTTCTTTCGGCGGGTTCAGCATCGGGACGTTGATGCCTTTCGCACGCGCCGTCTCTGCGGCCTCTTCATAGCCCGCGTCAACGTGGCGCGCGACGCCGAGGCCGGGGTCGTTGGTCAGGACGCGATTGAGACGCCGCGCCCCCTCGTCTGTTCCATCGGCGACGGAGACCTGCCCGGCGTGCAGCGAGTAGCCGATGCCGACTCCTCCGCCATGATGAAAGGAAACCCAGCTTGCGCCGCTCGCCGTGTTCAAAAGCGCGTTCAGGATAGGCCAATCGGCGATGGCGTCAGAGCCATCACGCATTCCTTCTGTTTCGCGAAAAGGCGAGGCGACTGAACCTGTGTCCAGATGGTCGCGCCCGATGGCGATGGGAGCTTTCAAGTCGCCGCGCCTGACCAGATCGTTAATCGCTTCGCCCATCATGGCGCGCTCGCCGTAGCCGAGCCAGCAGATGCGCGCGGGCAATCCCTGAAAATGCACACGCTCGCGCGCGAGGCTGAGCCAGCGGTTCAGGGTTTTATCTTCCGGGAAGAGTTCGAGCGCGAGGTCGTCCGTTTTGCGTATGTCTTCCGCGTCGCCGGAGAGCGCGACCCAGCGAAACGGCCCTTTGCCTTCGCAGAACAGCGGGCGGATGTATTCGGGCACGAAGCCGGGAATCTCGAAGGCGTCGGCGCATCCGGCATCAAGCGCCTGCTTGCGTATGTTGTTGCCGTAATCAAAAGCGATTGCGCCAGCTTTTTTAAGAGCAAGCATCGCCTCGACGTGCCGCGCAATTGATTGCATGGAACGCTCTATGTAACCGCGCGCATCCCGTTGGCGCAACTCTTTGGCTTCTTCCAAATTCAGGCCAGCCGGGACGTAGCCGTTGAGCGGGTCGTGCGCGCTCGTCTGGTCTGTGACGGCATCAATCACAACACCGCGCCTGACGAGTTCGGGCAGGACTTCGGCACAGTTGCCGACCAAGCCGATGGACAAAGCATTGCCTGTGAGGCGCGCTTCTTCGCAGAGCGCCAGTGCTTCGTCCAGATTGTGCGTGACGCGATCACAGTAGCCGGTGTCAATGCGCCGCAGGATGCGCGCTTCGTCCACGTCTATGCCGAGAAAGACAGCGCCGTTCAAGGTAGCCGCGAGCGGTTGCGCGCCGCCCATCCCGCCCATCCCGCCGGAGACGAGGAGCTTGCCTGTCAGGCTTCCGCCGAAATGACGCTCGGCCATCGCCGCAAACGTCTCGAACGTGCCCTGCACGATGCCCTGCGTGCCAATGTAAATCCAACTGCCCGCAGTCATCTGCCCGTACATCATCAAGCCCTTGCGCTCAAGCTCATGGAAGTTTTCCCAGTTGGCCCACGCGCCGACGAGGTTTGAGTTGGCGATGAGCACGCGCGGCGCATACTCGTGCGTGCGAAAGACCGCAACGGGTTTGCCGGACTGCACGAGCAGGGTTTCATCCATCTCAAGCGACTGAAGCTCTCGCACAATCGCCTCAAACGAAGCCCAGTTGCGCGCAGCCTTGCCTGTCCCGCCGTAGACTACAAGGTCTTCCGGACGCTCCGCCACTTCCGGGTCCAGATTGTTCATCAGGCAGCGCAGCGCCGCTTCCTGATGCCAGCCCTTGCAATTGAGTTTCGCGCCTCGCGGCGCTCGAATTGTTCTCGAAGTCATCAGAGCTTAACCCACTCTTCCGCTCTTACTAGTCGCTTCCCCAGAGCTTGCTCAGCCAGCCGCCGGTTTCTCGTTTCGACAGTTGCTCTAATTCTCCTGCGTCGAGCCATGCGCCGCCGCAAGTGTTGCAGACATCAATCTCGACTTTGTCAACGATGACGCCTTCGAGCGTGCCGTCGCACTTGGGGCAGCGAAGCGCGGCGGCTGCCTTTGCTTTCTCCTGCTCCTCTGCGGTCATCTTCGCGCGCAGCTTTTCAATCGCTTCCCGTTCCTTGCGCCGGAAATATTCATCTTCCAGCGCCTTCCCACGTTCATCCATCGCGTTCGACATAATTAGTTATTCCTCGGTTGCCTTTTGATGAGCCACGCCGCTTGAGCATTGCCGATGAACGCTCAAAGTTGCGAGGTCAGATTATTTGAATCTGTAATTAAATAGCAGAAAAGAGGAGAAAGCGCGAGCGCCCTTCAAATCTCGAAACGCCCGCGCCGGATTGATTCGGCAATCTGTTGAATATCCGAAGAGAGCGCGCGGTCGCGTGTCAGGCGGGGCACACTTTCCCTGACAATCTCGTAGGCGCGGCGCACCCCTTGTCCGGGTTTCAGCGGTTGGCGATATTCGAGACCTTCGGCGGCACAGAGCAACTCGATAGCGACGGCGTGTTCGGCATTTTCGACAATGGAGCGCAGTTTGGTCGCCGCCGTCATGCCCATAGAGACGTGGTCTTCCTTGCCGCCGTCCGTCGGGACGTTATCAATGCTCGCCGGATGCGCCAGCACTCTCGACTCGCAAAGGAGCGCGGCGGCTGTGACCTGCGCCATCATAAAGCCGGAAGAGACGCCCGGTTGCTGGGTCAGAAACGGCGGCAAGCCCTCGTTCACCGCAGGATTGACAAGATGATCTATGCGTCGTTCGGTGATGCTCATCAAATCGGTCACAGCTATCGCCGCGTAATCGAAGGCGAGCGCGAGCGGCGCTCCATGAAAGTTGCCGCCCGATAAAAGTTCGTCGTCGCTTGCAAAGACGAGCGGGTTATCTGTCGCGCTGCCCGTCTCAGTTTCGACAATCTCGCGCGCGTGTTCGAGCGCGCCGCGCACCGCGCCATGAACCTGCGGCATACAGCGCAAAGAGTAGGCGTCCTGCACGCGCGGGTCATTCAAGATGTGTGATGCCCTGATCTCGCTCTCGCTCAAGAGTTCTCGCAGATGCCTTGCGACTTCGATTTGTCCGGGATGCGGGCGCGCGGCGTGTATTCGCTCATCGAAGGCGACGGGCGTGCCGCGCAGTGCTTCCAAAGACATCGCGCCCGCAACGTCTGCTGCGTGCGCTAGAGTTGCAGCGCGATGAAGAGCGAGGGAGCCGACCGCACCCATCGCCTGCGTGCCGTTGAGCAGCGCCAGACCTTCTTTAGCTTCCAATTCGATTGCTTCAAGACCGGCGCGTTTGAGAGCCTCAAGGCTTGCCATCCGCTCCCCCTTGTAAACGGCCTCGCCTTCGCCGATGAGAGTCAGCGCCAGATGCGCCAGCGGAGCAAGATCGCCGCTCGCCCCGACAGAGCCTTTTTCGGGAATGACGGGATGAACGCCGCGCTCAAGCATCAGCAGAAGCATCTCGATAATCAGAGGCCGCGCGCCGCTGTAGCCGAGCGCCAGCACGTTTGCGCGCAGGAGCAGCACGGCTCGCGTCTCCATCTCGGATAACGCAGGGCCGACGCCGCACGCATGGCTGCGAACCAGATTAAGCTGCAACTCGCGCAACCCTGGCGGTGCAATGGTAATGTCCGAGAGTTTTCCGAAGCCCGTGTTCACGCCGTAAACCACACGACCCGACTCCGCAATCTGCTCGACAACGCGCCGCGACTCAAGCACGCGCTCACGTGCCGAGGTGGCGAGCGCGACATGCTCCGCCCCATGTGCTACCCCGACAATCTGTGCGAGTGAAAGTTTCTGGCCGGAAAGTTCAAGCATAAAAGTAGTGGTCAGTGGTCAGTGGTCAGGAGTCAGTGAACAGCCAAAACAGCGAGTCGCTTGTTTTAACTGACCACCGATCACTGACCACTGATCACTATTTAACAATCGTTTCTTCCGTGACGGTTCTTTTGTCCGGCGTTTCCGAGATGTCTATGCGCTTGAATTCGCCGGAGAGAGTGCCGCTGCTGCTCGTGGCGCGCACGCGATGACGCGCCTGTTTAGCACGGCGTGTGGCGGCGCTGCGTGTGCCCGAAGCGACGCGCGTCAAGCCCGGAATACGCGTGAAGCTGCGGAGCGAAAATTCGTGACGCGGCAGCACCTCGCCCGTCGCTTCGCGCAGGCGCACGGTAGCGATGGCGAAGATAAATGTTCCCAGATTGAAGACAACTCCGGCTAAAAAAACGGCAGAGCCGGGCATAACGCCGACACGCGCGCGATAGAGAAATTCGTCAAACGAGACCGCCGGTATCGGATGAAGATAAACTTTCAGATTCCAACTCACCGCGAGCAGCATGAAAATCCACAGATAATTACGGCGCAGGCGGCGACCGACCGCCTCCCATTCGCTGATCGTAAAATGCGGCGTGATTAAATCCGCCGCCAGATGCTCGGCCCAGTCTTTGTCAACCGCGCTCTGTGGCGCAAGCAGTTGCGCGAAATATCCAGTCTCAATCACGCGGACACGGCTCGACCAGATTTCGTAGTAACGATAACGGCGCGCTTCCATGAAAAGGAAAAAGGCGACGAGGACGGAATTGATCGGGATGACAAAATGCGGGTTGGACGTTGAGCTAAAAGCGAAAGAGAGCGTTGCGCCCGCCGTGATGACCGCCCAGTTGGTCGTCGTATCCAAGCGGTTGCGCCACGTGTTTGAGCGCTGCACCTCGCCGCGATAGAAATGAACCATCGCGGTGTTGAATTCTGCCGGAGTAAGTTTGGGCAGGTGCGACGGCTGGGCAGTCGTGGCTTTGGTCTCAGGCGGTCTGACCGTCGGGGGAGATGTAGGGGGGCGTAAGCGGCCTGTGTTGCTGCTGCTGGTGCGTTCCGTGCCGGATAAAGAACCGGTAGTTCCTTTTGGCCGCAAGTCAGAACTCATCGCGTCGAATTACTCATCTCCTTTGATTCGAGACTGAAAGAACGTTTGGCCGCTCGCTCTTTGCTCATGCTCGTCGGCCTTCAGTTTGATAATAGCACGCTCTCAGGCTTAAGGCTGATTATTCCGGCACGCATCCCCGCAAGAAAATAGATGGCGGCATAGGAAGCCCACTTATTCCAGCGCGCCGCCGCCAGCGCGCGAATCTCACGCTCCGTCACGGGAGCGCCGTCGTTGTAATACTTCGAGACGAAGCCGCGCAAGGCCAGATCGCCCGCCGGGAAAACATCTGCCCGCCCGAAGTGAAGCATCAAAACCCACTCCGCCGTCCAACGTCCAACGCCGCGCAACTGTGTGAGATGCGTAATCAACGATTCGTTCTCTTCATGTTGCAGTTCATCTTCGTTTAGCTCTCCCTCATTCACGCGCCTCGCCAGTTCAATCATGCTGACGGCCTTCGCGCCTGTCAGACCAATCGCGCGAAGGTCATCAACACTAGCCCGCGCCAGAGCTTCGGCGCGCGGGAAGGCGTAGAAGGTCTCCTTGTTCGTCTGCAAAATCTCTCCGAACTTTTCCACGAGGCGGCGTTTCATCGTCCATGCCCCGGCGGTCGAGATTTGCTGTAAGAGGATGGAACTGACCAGAGCTTCAAAGAGGCGAGGCCAACGCGCAAGATGCAGCCCGCGATGTGCGGCTTCGAGCTTGCTCATCAACGGGTCGCCCGCGACCTGCGCGCGAAACTGTTTGAGGTCATGGTCAACGCTGAAGATTCGACGCACGAGCGTCTCCGCCATCTTCATCCCGGCGGTGGTCACGCGCAGCTTACCGTCAAGCGTAACGGCAAGCTGCGGGCGCGCGAGCGTACCCTCCGATTCGACTTTCAGCAGATGCAATTGATTCTCGAAATGAATTGCGCGGCGGTAAATTCCATCTGTGAAAGTATCAACCGCCTCTGCTTCGGTGAAGCGCAGGAAGCGCGCGGTAGCAGCGAAATCAAACGGCGCGCGAGGTTTTATCAGGATGTCCATTGCGTGTCTGAGTGTCGCCGATTGATTGGTTTTGCGTCAAAGGCGGGAGCAGGTTGTGCTGGCAGCGTAGTTAAAAACTAAGGCCGCCGGGTGCGAGGGATGCAACGCGGCGGCCTTCGTCGCACAGCCCGCTTCTTCCACTAGAGCGGGCGTGCGAGAAGGGGAAGTGCGTCCACCCTTGCCGCACTCCCGGTGAAGTTTTGTCTATCGCTTTCGTGAGGTCATAAAGTTGATGTGAAGTGGGCGCGCTCTTTGTTATGATGCGCTCTGTTCCAGTCTTTGAAAACTTTAAGGCAACGGTTAATGCGTAGCTCAACCCTCAACCTCAAAACTGAGTAGATGAGCATCGCCGTTGAGTATGAAAGGTTCACACTCACGGCAACCACGTTGGGCCAGCGCATTATATGGATAACTAGCCATAGATGCAAGGTAGAACTTGCGTCTGCTGTCCTGTCAGGAGGTCGTTCCTGATGGGCAGCGCACGTCCGAGACCTGAGCGTCTGGCCGAAAAACTCCTGGCAATTCGGAATGCTCTCGGTCTTTCCCAGACAGAGATGCTTAGCCGCCTCGGAGTTGACGACCAGATTGCGTATCACAGTATCTCGAAGTATGAGCTGGGAAAGAATGAGCCTCCGTTGATGATTCTCCTGCGATATGCTCGCGCGGCAGGCGTGAGCATGGAAACGCTTGCCGATGACGATCTGGATTTGCCAGACAGATTGCCGGGTAAGCCGAAACGTAGCCGCTAACTCTCAACACCTTAAAAGTGCGCTACCCGGCGCGGCTGCGCCCGCACCACACTTCGCTGATGACAACTCTTGCCGAATGACATAAACAAGAAAGGCGGCGGCTATGGCACGCGACGAGGCTTATCGAAAAGCGGAAGAGAAGATTGAAGAGGCGCGTCGGGTGGGGGAGACACAACTCGTTCTGAGTGGCGACCGGAAATCGGACTCAGCAAAACTCACTGAATTGCCGGAGTCACTGAGCCAATTCACGCAATTGCAATCGCTGGACCTCGCCAGTAACCAACTGACATCGCTGCCGGAGTGGCTAGGTCAGCTTACGCAGTTGCGGGGGCTGGATATCTCCAACAACCAAGTTAAAGATTTGCCCGACGCAATCGGACAACTCCAGAACCTGCGGGGTCTCCTCCTGGGCGTAAAGTACACAGGTGGGAATCCTCTGCAAAGACTTCCGGGGTGCATTCGTCAACTGACGCATCTCGAAAGACTCTACGTCGACGAATGCAAGTTAGAGTCTCTTCCTGAGTGGCTATGCGAACTCCAGGCACTGAAGAAAATTGACCTTCAAACTAATCGCGTCACTGATTTACCAGCGTCGATGGCGCAGCTTGAGAATCTAGCGGAACTCGACCTCAAAGACAATCCCCTGAAACCCGAACTAGCTGCGGCCTACGAGGAGGGCATTGATGCAGTCAAACGCTACCTACGTGCCAAGTCAGAAGCGCAGATAGTGCTGAACGAGGCCAAGCTGATCTTGGTTGGCGAGGGTGAGGTGGGGAAGAGTTGTCTTCTCGGCGCGTTGCGGGGAGACGAATGGGAGGAGGGACGCCCGACCACGCACGGGATTGAGATTAAGCCGATCAAGGTATACAGCCCAGATAGTGGCACGGAGATTACGCTGAACGGCTGGGACTTCGGCGGGCAGCGGGTCTATCGCCCCACGCACCAGTTGTTCTTCAGCGCCCCGGCGGTTTATCTGGTGGTGTGGAAGCCGCGCGAAGGGCCGGAGCAGGGTTTCGTTAAGGACTGGATCAGGCTGGTGAAGCATCGTGAGCCGGAAGCCAAAATCCTCGTCGTCGCCACGCACGGCGGCCCCGGTCAACGCCAGCCGGATGTGAACCGGGAGGACTTCTGGGAACTGTTCGGACACGACACGGTGCTCAACTTCTTCCATGTAGAGAGCAAGCCCGACGAAAAAGGTGAGCGACACGGCGTTGCAGAGTTGAAGGATGCCATCGCGCGGGTAGCCGCAAGCCTCCCCGAAATGGGGCGCACAGTGCCTGCTAGCTGGCAGCAGGCGCGCGAGTCTTTGAAGCAGATCGGCGCGGCCTACCTGCCGTTGGAGCAAGTGCTGGAAATCTGCCGCGAACACAAGATGGGTGAAGAGGAAGCTCGGCTGTTCGTGAATATCTCTCACCGGCTGGGGCATCTCATCCATTACGAGCACGACCCGACTCTGCATGACATCGTGGTTCTCAAGCCCGATTGGCTGGCGACGGCCATCAGCTTTGTGCTTGATGATAAACAGACCCGCGATGCGCACGGACTGGTGAGTTTTGCACGGCTGAGCCAGTTGTGGAACGATCCAGCAAGGGAGGAAGAATTCCGCTACGAGCCGAGGTTGCATCCGGTCTTCTTGCGGCTGATGGAGCGGTTTGATCTTTCATACAAAGTGGCGTTGCCGTCCGATGAGGCTGACGAGATTGGCTTCTGGCAGCGAGTCAGAAATGCCTTCGACAAAAGCGTCAAGCCTTCGGCGGCTGAGGTCGCTCAACTTCGCTACACAAGCCTGATCGCGCAACTCGTCCCTGACGTTCGCCCGGAGATAGACCTGAGCCGCGTTTGGTTCACGGGCGTGGCAGGGGGCGATGAGCAGCAAGTGCAAATCTGCCGGATTGTGGATGCAAAGGGACAATCAGCGACGGCAGAGGGGTTGTTCTACCAGTTGATCGTGCGCCTGCATAAGTTCTCGCTGGGGCGTGTGGATTACAAGGAGAGCGTTCACTGGCAGCGCGGGCTGATGCTGGATTACGACTACAACGGGCGGGCGTTGCTGGAACATATTGGCAACGATGTCCGCATCACCGTGCGCGCTCCGTCTCCTGTAACGTTCCTTTCTATCCTGACGCACGAAGTGAAATGGTTGGTCGAGAACTTCTGGGAGGGGTTGCGGTGCGAGGTCGTCGTCCCGTGTGTCGAGCCATGCGGGAAGAATGAGCCGGGGCGCGGAGCGTTCGAGGTGCAAAAGTTGATTGCCTTCAAGCGGCAGGGAATGACGGCGTTCCCCTGCTTCGTGTCGGGTTGTAATCAGGCGCAGGACATAAATTGTCTGCTGCAAAATGCTCCGGCAGCGCGGCGCACCTCTGTCGAGCAATTGGTCGCTCAGGGGTTTGAGCAGATGCGGTTCAGGCTGGATGGGGTTCGTGAGCAGTTGAATCAGCATGAGCGGGAAGAAGAGGAACGCTTCCGAACATTAGACCTGAACGACCGTCGCCTCATGAGTCAGGTTGAGGATGCGTTCAGGGGCTTAATGCAGGCACTGACCGACGAGGCCAAAGAAGGCCCGCGCTTGTTCAGTTTTCAGCCCGTAGAACCCGGCTTCTTCGGTCTGTCCAATTGGGTCAACCAGAAGTTTCGCCTGACGTTGTGGTGCGAACATTCTCGCCTGCCGTTGCCCGCTTTGAATGGAGAGAAAGACGGGCGCGGAGTGTATAACTTGAGCTTGCCACGTGAATGGTTCGTGAAAGCTGCGCCTTTCTTCAAGGTGCTGACCACTACGCTCAGTCTGGTGCTGCCGGTCGCTTCATCTGCGACGAAGCTGCTGATGGACGAAGCTGCCTACAAAAGAATCGAGAAGGAGTTGGACCTGGGGCAGAAGAGTATTGAGTCGGTGCTCAAGGGAGGAGAGAAATTGGGAGGCTGGTTGGGCCGGAGCGACGCGCCTGATATGGAACACGGCGAAGCGGTCAGAGCGCAGGGCGCTATCTTGCGAGAGCTACACGCATTCCTGAAAGAGCAGGACCCCAAATTCGGCGGTCTGGTCCGCGTGCAGAACAAGCGGCAGGAGTTCCTCTGGGTTCATTCGCAGTTCGAGAAGGAGTATTAACAAGAGCCGTTCCTACGGTCAAAGGCTCGTAGCTTGACAGCCCTGAAGGCCGTCCATATATTTGGACTTTGCGTTAAGGGACGCGCACGACGACTATATGCCGGACGCCGTAGAGCAAGACCGCGACGCGCACTTGATGCAGCAGGCTCTGGCGGCTGCGCGTGAGGCAGGTGAGCGCGGTGAAGTTCCCATCGGCGCTTGCGTCGTCGCGGATGATGGCCGCATCCTGGCTACAGCGAGCAACCGGACGCGCACGGATTGCGACCCGACGGCACACGCCGAAATCATTGCGCTGCGCGCAGCCGCACGCAACTTCGGCAACTATAGATTGACGGGCGTGGTGGTTTATTCGACCATCGAGCCATGCGCGATGTGCGCGGGCGCGCTCGTTCAAGCTAGAGTCAGGCGTCTCGTTTACGGCGCGCGGGACGAACGCTTCGGCGCAGTGGAAACGAAATTCCGCATCTGCGACTCAAGCTCTTTGAATCATCGAATGGAAATCACGTCGGGCGTGCTCGAAGAAGAATGTCGAGCGATGATGCAAGAGTTTTTTCGAGCGCGAAGGACGACAAAAACAGTAATAGGTGAGGGGTGATAGGTGATAAGAGAAAACAGGTTCTTTTCTATTACCTATCACCTATCGCTCATCACTTTCTTTACGGAGAGGTCGCATAGTGGCTTAGTGCACCGGTCTCGAAAACCGGAGTGGGGGAAACTCCACCGTGGGTTCAAATCCCACCCTCTCCGCCATATCTCTTTTCAGTTGAATCGCCTCTTTTTATAACCTCCCGCTACGAACAGGTTCACCTTTGGACATGTATTTGCCCCGGAGACTTAGAGCGGTTTGCGAATCGGTGTCCGGCAGTCTGAGAGCCTGCCGAGCGCGAGGAATTGGCGGCAGGCTCTCAGACTGCCGGACATCCAATTGAAACTCGCTCTAGGCACGATCTCCACCCTGTAGGTTCCAGTTGCCGAGAAACCAGTCGGAGTCGGCCCGCGTCAGCAGGGAAGTATTCTCGATTGATATTGATTCGGGAAGCTTGAGCGCCGCACGCAATCGTGATTCTTCAGCGATGAGGACAGTCAGATAACCCGCCTTAACTTCGAGTCCGAGTTTTCTGCTCAGGTGAGCGATGCCGGGCCGGGTCGAATATAAAAACAGTTTCCGCCCACGACCGAGCGCGTTAGCAAGGAAACCGGCAATGCTCCCTGTTAGCTCGGATTCATCATCAGTGCCGGTAAGGTAAAGTTGTAAGATGTCCGTCTCTTCTGTCTTTTCGATGATGCCGCAGTTGCCATAATCATCCTCGAAGATTTCTGTTTCACCCGGACGCTGAATAAATTGAGCGTCAAAATCCTGCTCGGAAGCATAAATGAAACGGGAGTAGCCCTTGCCGCTGGCGTATAGTCTGGCGGAAAGGTCTGCGATGACTCGACTGCTTTTCTCGACGGGGCTAAGTCTGGATTTTGTTTCGGGACATCGGGTTTGAGCAGTTGAGAAGATGTATGAGCAAGGGAAGAGGGCACTGCCTGCTCTCGCCAGTTGCCGGAAGCTCGATCTATCATCGACGGCGAAGCCCAGCAGCAAAGCGCCGCCCTTCAAAGCGGTCAGCCGCAAAGATTCCTCTATGATTCGAGCGAAGTAGCCCTGATTGCGAAACTGTGGAAGAGTCCACGCGCCCGTCATAATTCCGACCGTAACTTCGCTGCCATTCGTGAGGGCAGCTGTTCGATAAGTCACTGCCGAGCCTGCCGCCAGCGCACCATCCTTCTTCAGAATCATCAGGTCCGCTTCCGGGTAGGCAGTCTTTCGCCGAAAATACCAATCATACTTTCGCCTGTCTCCCCAATTGCCGAAACAAAAGTTAAGACATTTCAGGTACTCGTCATCCATGCCCTTTGGATTGACATCGAGAGTTATCACGAGCGGTTTCCAGCCTGCGCGACCGTTTGATTGATCTTGCCGATCATGCAGCGGTCGGTAAGTTCTTCCATCGAAGTCCACCAGAGCGAATCGCCGTATATCTCCTCTAATCTCGTGAAAATGAGGTCGAGATAGTTTCGGTAAAGCTCGTCCAGTCCGTCCAGCGCGGTATAACCCGGAATAGTCTTGATGGCGTGGGCTTTGATTGAGAGCAGGCCGCCATTCTCGATAATTTCGAGAGCGCGATCAATTGTCGAGGTCGCCTGAAAGTTAGACGTAAGATGGAGCAGTTGATCTGCACAAATACGTTCGGGATAGATGAGTGAGACGCCTTTCAAGCCACTCATGTTTGTCGTTGCAGCGCGCGAGATAGGCGTGCGGATGTCTCTGGCTGATGAGACGGACTTAATGCCGACCTCAATCATGGCGCGCGCCAGACTCTCCGTTAATTCCCACCCCGGCGGATTCATGCCTCGCGTATACTCCAAACCTGTCTCATCAAAAATCGCCATCATCTCCTGCAACATACGCTTGCACTGGGCCGTGCTCAATTTCTGAAATTCTACGGGAATGCGCGGGCCGCGCTGCACGTGATGGAGTCCGTGCAAACCTATCTCTACGCGCGGCAGTTGTTTTAAGAATTGGACGAACTCAGAGTGGTTGCTGAGACGCAGTGTTCCGATGGGAAGAAGTTCGGTGAGAAAGAATCGTTCGCGCAGGTAAGGGATTCGCGCGAGCAGCCGTCTTGTCGGGAGCGGGGAAATCTCTCGCCAGTCGGCAGTGGTAAAGAGCGTGGCGCGCAGTTGCGTGTGGCGCTCCAGCAACCAGCGCAAATGGCCCAGGCTGTCATGGTTCGCAGCCGCGCCCGCCGTCCTTCCATTACTCTCCATCCCCGGATGCACGTCGTCAATGCTGAAACAGACCGCCGCGCGCTTCCCTTCGGGCAGCCATTTAAACCTGCGCCCGCTCAAGCTTTCAGAACCGGGCGCTGTGCCGGATTTCTTCTCTTGCTCTCTGACGGATATGAATTCCTTAGACATGTTGCTTCGACGATAAAGAACACGGGCGCAGAAGTTGACCGGCGGTCCTAGTCTAGTTTGCCTCTACCCCGGATATGTTTAGAAGATAGTTTGAGACGACGCTTCCGGCATTTCCCATATCAAGCAGCTTGCCGGATTCTATCAGGATCGCGCGACCGCACAACTGCTTGACGGACATGAGGTCGTGGCTGACAAAAATCACTGTCCTGCCTTCACGGCTCACCTCTTTCATCTTCGCCAAACACTTTTTCTGAAACGCCGCATCGCCTACGGCCATCACTTCGTCAAGAATCAGGATGTCCGGTTCGAGATGCGCGGCGACGGCGAAGGCCAGCCGCAGATACATTCCTGTGGAGTAGTATTTAATGGGCACGTCCAGAAACTGCTCCACTCCGGCGAAGGCTATGATCTCATCGAACTTACTTTTAATCTCCGCTCGCTTCATCCCGATAATCGCGCCGTTGAGAAAAACATTTTCTCTGCCGGTCAGGTCAGGATGAAAGCCCGTGCCTATTTCAAGCAGGCTGCCCGAACGCCCGTACATGTCAATCTCGCCCGCCGTCGGTTTAATAATTCTGGAAAGGATTTTTAGCAGCGTTGACTTGCCTGCACCGTTACGCCCGATAATGCCCAGCACCTCGCCCGCCTCGACCTCGAAACTAACATCTCGAAGCGCCCAGAATTCTGTCTCCCTCGCAGCCTGTCGTCCGTAGAAACGCTCTACAGGGTATTTGAGAGCTTTAACCCACGCCTCGCGCAGGTTGCGGTTTGCCAGCACGCGCTTGTCGAAAGAGTAGCGCTTGCTCAGATTCCTGACTTCAATGATTGGTCTCATCTATTGTGTTAGATAGCGTCAACCAGACTATCCTGCTTACGACAGAAATCATAGACGAAGTAAACAAGCGTCGAGAGTGTGATAACCGCCGAGATGGCGAAGCTCGGCCAGTTGAATTCTAATCCGAAGAGGGAGGCCCGGAAGCCTTCGATAATCCCGGACACGGGATTGAGCGCATACAAGAACCTCCAATCCTGCGGCACAAGGCTCACCGGATAGATGATAGGCGACATGAACATCCAGAGTTGAAGCAGCACGGGCAACACTGCTCCGACATCGCGGTATCTGGCATTCAAAGCTGAAAACCAGATGCTCATCGCCAGCGCGAGCAGCGTCAATTGCGCTGTAAACACCGGCAGCATCAGGATGCTCCACGTCACATGAATGCCGTAATAGAGCATCAAGCCGACCAGCACGCTGAAAGCGATCAGAAAGTCCACGAGCCGCACGCCGACAACCGCTATCGGGAGAACGAGGCGTGGAAAGTAGGTTTTGGTGATGACGTAGTTGTTGGCGATGAGGCTATGGCTGGCGCTCGCCACCGAGTTGGAAAAGAAGAGCCAGGGCAACAGGCCAGCGTAAGCGAAGACCGCGTAGGGCACGCCGTCCGAAGGGACGCGAGCCAGCCTCCCCATGAAAACTGCGAAGACCAGCGCCATCAGGAGCGGCTGTAGAATCACCCACGCCACGCCAAGGATGGTCTGTTTGTAACGAACCTTGAGGTCTCGCCAGATGAGAAAGTAGAGCAACTCGCGGTGCGCCCACACCTCCCGCAGGTTGGACGAAACCGGCGCGCTTTCGGGCCTGATCTTTATCTCAGGCTCGTCCGGCAAGGTAGCGTGTGTGCGAGTCGTGTCGCTCGTCACAAGTGAATCTTCCGGCAGATCAGTTACGACCACGCCCGCTTGTTCGTTAATCATCATATGAGACAGGTTTATTTCGCATCGGATTCGTCTCTTTATTCTCCGGCGCGAGGATTCGCCAGTTTCCGAAGAAGATTTTTCCCACGGCCAAGCACGCCTCTGACGCGAGAGAGAAAAGAGCGGCCCATGTAATAAAGACGATATGGCACACGCCGAATGCGAGCAAGATGAATTGGAAAGTAAATTCCCAGATAAATATTTATGAAGTACAAACGAAAAGTTAAATAAGCGAGGACAGGAATAAAGACGAAGAGACGTAAGAGAGTAACCAGCAGGTTATAGGGGCGGCGTTTTTTCTCTGCTCTGGATAGCTGGCTTCTGTAAAGCTCGTTCAGGTCGCCGACGGCGCGGCTGAGCGTGAACCGTTCGAGCATGAGCTTGCGCCCGGCGCGACCTAACGCTCTTGCTTTTTCCGGCTCGCGTAACATTTGAAGGATACCGCGAGCCATGTCGTCCGGGTTGGAAGGCTCCACCACCACACCCGTCTCTGCGTCTCGCACAGCGTCCACCATGCCGCCGACGCGTGTGACGACCATCGGGCATTCCATGAGCAAAGCTTCCATTGTTCCGCCGAGATTCTCATTGAGTGACGCCTGGACAGCCACGTCTACCGAGCGCAGAACTTTGTTTGCTTCCTTTCGATAGCCGGTGAAGATGATGCTGCTCTCAAGGCCCATCTCGCGAACCAACTTTTTGATTTCTTCCAGATACTTTTCGCCCGCCTCGCCCCAGCCTGAACCCACGAGCAAGAATTTCGCTTCCGGGAACTCGGCCAAAATAATGGGCGCGGCTTTGACAAGGTCTTCGTGGCCCTTGACACCCTTTCCTTCTAAATATGCAGGGACCCAACCCTTGCCTATCAAGGGCGGATAGAAATAAGCGACCTTACCGATCAAAGGGGTGTCCGGCGGCCAGCCAAATTCTTCACGCAGGTTGACGGGCTGCACTTCGTCGGAGGAAAACTTACGCTCGTCGGGCGCATAATAGACGAGCGTCAAACGCTCACTTCTGACACCCATTGATTGATACAACTGCATGGACAGCTCGCATGAAGGTATCAGGCCGGTTTCCATCCAGCATGTATCACGATCAATCCAGCGGGAGATAGGCGCTTGAAGGATAAATGGCCCGGTCAGCATTCCCAATCGCACGGGCACATCGGCCAGCCACGCGGCTATCCTTCCCATCACCATCGAGAAGAAGAGGTGAGTCTGAACAACGTCCACGCGCTCGCGCCTGAAGAAGCGCACCAGTCTGAAAACGGTGCGCGGCAGCCCTAAGATCCCTTGAACCGAGCCGAAGCTGAATGATTCAACGTGATAAGGAATATTCTCAGCGCGAAGCAGGTCAATGAGGCCGCCGCTCTCGCCGGACACAATCGCCAGCACCTCGCATTGATGGCGGTCGCGCAACTCACGCAATTGCTCAACCATCCACGTCGCGCCCTCAGTGGTGGCGGCGATGTGGCAGACCTTTAATTTCCTCGAAGTGCTATTCATGATTGACGCAAGATTACAGGGGTCTCAACGCCGCTGACGCAGAGGTTCAAGTCAGGGACGTATCTATGCGCCGCGTGAGCGGCGTGATGACTTTAGCCCGGCGTTTCAACGCCGGGAGTAACACACCGCATAACACGCGTCGCGTCAGCGACGATTGAACCCGGCTCGCGGCGTACACCTTCAATCGTCGCTAACGCGACGGGCATCATCCCCAACCGCTCTCCCGTGCGTTGAAACGCACGGCTAAATTCAAGCAGCCGCTAGCGCGGCAAAGAGCGCAGATTGATGCGCAACGCGACGCACCTGCTACGATGCGGGTGCGGCCAGACCGTTCTCTAGTTTGTATTCCGGCACAAGCTGTTTGAGGTATTGAAAGATAAGTTGCTTTTGGCTGGTGCGGGCCGCCTCGACCAGCGCATTCACACGCTTATCAAAGTCCTCTGCCAGTTCTTCGTGGCTCTCAGATGGTTTTGGCGCGTGGCCGGAGCCGTTGAGCGAGACAAAGATTTTTTGATCCAGCGTGCGCTCATAATGATCGCTTTGGAGAAACAGTTCTTCAAACAACTTTTCGCCCGGCCTGATGCCTGTAAACTCTATGTCAATATCGCGCCCTATTTGCAATCCCGAAAACTCGATCAACTCTCGCGCCAGGTCCGCGATTTTGAGCGGCTCGCCCATGTCCAGCACGAATATCTCGCCGCCCTTCCCAAGCAGCATCGCTTGCAGCACCAGATGCACGGCCTCTTCGATGGTCATGAAGTAGCGGCGCATTTCAGGATGGGTAATGGTGACAGGCCCACCGCACTCGATCTGTTCGCGGAAAATGCTCAGGACGCTGCCGCGACTGCCCAGCACGTTGCCGAAGCGCACGCTCGAATAGCGACAGCCGCTACGCTTAGCTGCGCGGCAGACAACCAACTCCGCGACGCGCTTGGTCGCGCCCATCACGCTCGTCGGGCTGACAGCCTTATCCGTAGAGATTGAGATGAAATTCTCGACCCCGCTGGCAAGCGCCGCCTTGACCACGTTGCTCGTGCCGAACACATTGTTAGTGACAGCGTCCTCCACGTTCTCTTCCATCAGCGGCACATGCTTGTGGGCCGCCGCGTGGAAAACAATCTGGGGGCGGAAGTCGCTGAACGTTTTGTGTATGCGGTCTGCATCGCGCACGTCAGCGATCAGGCGCACAACGGGCAGCTTCGGATATAAGTTGATAAATTCCGAAGCGAGCGTGAAGATGCTGTGCTCGCCGTGTCCCAGCAGGGCAAGCTCCGCCGGTTCGTACTGGGCGATTTGACGGCAAAGCTCAGAGCCGATTGAGCCGCCTGCTCCCGTCACCAGCACTCTTTTGTGCGCGATCATCCCCTTCAAATCGGAGCCGTCAGATTGGATGGGTTCGCTGCGTAGTAAATCTTCCACACGAACATCGCGTAGCTGCCGGATGTTGATTCTATTGCTCAGCAATTGATATTTACCCGGAACGATACGCACCCGCAGATTCGCGTTTCTACAGATGCCGACAATCCGGCGTATCTTGCTGCCTGCTGCTTCGGGAGTTGCGATGATGGCTTGTTCGATCTTCGCGGACTGAATTACCGGCGACAGGTCTTGTAAATTACCGAGGACCGGAAGGCCGCAAAGATGCTGGCCGTTGGCGTGTAAATTATCAGCTACGAATCCGATGGGCATCAGCCTGAGCTTGGGATTCGATTGCATCTCATGAGCTATCGTTTGCCCCAGATCGCCCGTGCCAATGATGAGCACACGCCGAGCGCCCTCGATTGCCGGTGTTTCCCGGTGATAATGTTCATCTGTATGCATTACTAAAAGCAGAAACCCCGGACCTGATGCGATGTTCGTCAGAGCTTTGGTAGCCAGAACCCTATTTTCGGATGGACGACCGTTAATTTAACATGAAAAGCTCGCAGGTAATAATCAGGCGGTTTAAGCGGTGACCCGGTATTCACGGGATGACTCCTGCGGAGGATGGATTCGGCTTTGCCTCATAACCCTCACTTGCCCCAAAAGTGCTTAAGCCTGCCTCAAAAATCGGAGGGGTCGGGTGCGTGCCATTCCGAGAGAGAGCGGCGAGCCACCCCTCGCCGCTCTCTCTTTTAGCCGTTGACACCCGGCTCCGTCGGGCGTATCGTTCCCGCGTTCCCCCTTTACACGCGAACGCCCTCGACCTCATAGGCTTACGTCCGCTTACCAAAGGAGACTCACAATGTCGAATAAACGAATACTGGTGCTCGTACTCACTCTCGTCGTCTTCGCACTTCTGGCCGCCCCCATCAAACGCGGCAAAGCCAGCACGACACTGGCCGTCGGGCTGTACTGCATATCCTTAGGACATCAACGTTTGGAATGTCACTTCGAGGTGGATGGCGGCACCGGCATCTACTCTTACCAGTTTACGCCGCAGGCGTCTCGAATCGCCGAAGATGTCGGCATCGCAATCGTTCCCTGCGGCCCACCGGACACTTTGGAATACGTCACCCTGTACGTGACCGACAGTAACAACGACACGGGCAACGCCTCAGCCTGGGGCTACTGCGGCGATGCCGATTAAGGGGCAGGCCGCCACTGCACACCTACTCAATCAGGGCACGGGGCGGTGCTGTGTAAGGCACCGCCCCGTGCTATTTACTTCTGCTCTACCAGCGCTGCCTCAATAGTGCTTAAGGATCATCAGGGGGTTGTGAGTCAAAGTCGGTGGATTCACATATCTATTTACAAAATCATCCTTAATTATCGCGCTGAACTTTTCTGCGCCCGGTAGATTGAGATGATCGGGATTTTGAAAGTCTTCGATTGTAAACCGGGGATCGAACGAATAGTTGAAGTATTCGATGCCGTAGGTCTGGCAGAGACGCTCTATCTGTTCCTCCATCGTTTGATACTTTGCTGCCGACATGCGCTCGGCGTAGGTGCGAAAGACAGGGGTGGTGACAAATACTACGGCCACTTTCCGCGCCTGTAAATTTCTAATCATCGTCTTCAGGGCGTTGAGATTCTCCTCGATGTATTTCGGCTTCATGAAGCCGTGATGAAAGTCCATGTTCCTGCGCGCTGATTCCCGGCTTGCCTCCAAAGTCTGAACATCGCCCTGAGACTTGAACCAGCCCGTTTCATCCACTTGTTCCGCGAAGCTGACCTGATAGCCGAGCCGCGAAATGATGCGTGTTTCGTTAATGCCGTACAGGGCTATGAGACTGTGGTTTCTCAAGTCCAGAAGCGGCCAGCTATTGGTCTCGTTTCTGATTCCGTAATGATAGTAGTAAAAGTGCGACCGCCATTCCTCCGGGCTATCCGCCAAGCGAAATTCGAGGGCGAAATATGAGAGCGTAATGATGGCCAGACGCAGGCTGGGCATTCGATCCAGATATTTCGCCAGCAGTTGGGAATCGTAATAAAGGCTCTGACTCGTGTTCGCCAGATTGAATGCCTTGCATCCGAGGTTCTTTGGCTTAATGGCTACGTAAGCATGAGACGAACCCGTGATGATGGCCTGTATCTCCGGGGCCTGAGCTTCGAGCAAACGCTTTTTCACGTTATAGCTATTGGGAACCTGACTGAGCCTGTACTCGACAAACAGCGGTATCAAGCCGAGCGGCATGATGAAAATAAAACTCTTGATGACGAACTTTCGAAGGCCGCTGTTTTTCATGTTCAGAATTGAAAGTAAATGAACTGTCTCGCCTGAAATTCACCGAGGAAGAAGATGGACAGGATGAGTGCGTAGTACAGCGCCCATCTGAAGTAAATCGGCTTTTCTGAAAACATGAGCCTGATTGACCTGTGCGGCTGAATAAGATGTATGAACCACATAAAGATGATCGAGAGACCGGCAATCAGGAAATAGGACTGCGGTTGGCCCGGCAGGACGTTTGCCCACATCTCTTGCAGCCACAGGTTGGTCAGGAAATGCCGGATGCCAGTGAATAAGTGACGAACGATGTAGAAGGCATCCGACAGGCTGTTAGCCCGAAAGAAAATCCATGCGAAACAGACGAGCGAGAAAGTTATGGCTATCTGAAGCGAGTCGTGCAGGCGCGGCCATCTTTCGAGTCCCAGCGCATTGCGAAGCTCCCTTCTGATATTTCTCGTCCAGAGAGAGACTAAAATATAAAGACCATTCAACGCGCCCCAGACGACGAACGTCCAACGCGCGCCGTGCCAGATTCCGCTGATTAAAAATGTGAGGAAGATGCTTGAGTACAAGCGCCGTCGCCCGCCCTGATTCGTGACGAGCGGGAGATAGACGTAATCTCTGAACCAGGTGGTGAGAGAGATGTGCCACCTTCTCCAGAAATCGGCGATTGATTTCGCCGCATAAGGGCGATTGAAATTGGTCACGAGTCTGAAACCCATGACCTGCGCGGCCCCGATGGCGATGTCAGAGTAAGCGGAAAAATCACAGTAGATTTGAAAAGCGAAGAAGACCGTCGCAACGATCAAAGGAATTCCCCGATAGATGGTCGGCTGGTTGTAAATTTGGTCAACGAAGATTGCGAGACGGTCGGCGATGACTATCTTCTTGAACATTCCCCACAGCATCAGCTTCAAGCCGCCAATGACTCTCGTGTAGTCGAAGTAGTGACATTCGTAAAATTGATGGAGCAGATTTTGCGGGCGTTCAATCGGGCCAGCGACCAACTGCGGGTAGAACATCACGTAGAGCGCGAAAATGCCGAAATGCTTTTCGGGTTTCTGATTGCCGCGATAAATCTCTATCGTATAGCTCATCGCCTGAAAGGTATGAAAAGAAAGCCCGGTAGGGAGGACGAGCGACAAAACCGGTAAAGAATGTTGCCAGCCAAGCGCCTGTGCCGCGTGCATCAGATTATTGCTGATGAAATCGAAGTATTTGAAAAATCCGAGGACGCCGAGGTTCGAGATGATGCTGGCAATTAAGAAGAGCTTCCTGCGTTCGCCCTGCGCCCTGTCAATGAGCAGCCCCGCGAAGTAGTCCACCGTGATGGTGAAAAACAGGATGAGAATATAGGCAGGGATAAAAGCCATGTAAAAGATTGAACTGGCGGTTAAGAGCATGGCCCAACGCCAGCGGAAAGGAAGCGCGAAATAGAGGAACGTCACGACCGGGAAAAAGATTAGAAACTGAATTGAGTTAAATGACATGTGTCCGGTCTGAAGGAAGCCGCTTCTTTCCTCACATCAAAGGCATTTGGTCGCGCTTGTACAATGAGAAAACGTGCAGGCAAAACAGGCGAAAGAGAATAGCCGCAACGCAACGGGGAAGCAATCAGATAAGATTTCCACCCACTTTTGACAGGGATATAATATCTGTTACGCTTGCTAGCCAGCTCTGCCGCCCAACTCGAACAAGCTATTTAATAGAATTTCATGAAACGCGTGACAATCATAGGCGCTGGCGGTCATGGCCGTGAGGTTGCGGACATCTTACGCCATCAGGCGCAGCATCGCCCCGACTTAATGATTCTGGGGTTTATTGATGAAGACCGGACGCTTCATCAACAAATTATTAACAGCTTGCCTGTGCTGGGCGATTGGTCCTGGTTTGAGAGCGTGGATAAAAGCGAGATAGGGGTCGTTTGCGCGGTCGGGCTACCGCAGACGCGCAAGCGGCTGGCCGAACACGCCCGGTCAATCGGCCTCTCATTCATCAATGCCATCTCTCCTCTGGCTCATCTTTCGCCTGATGCGAAGCTCGGAGAAGGAGTGATGATGTTCCCGCACAGCTTCGCCAGCACGGATAGCTTCATAGGCGACCACACAGTCGTCAACGTCGGCGCGACCGTCAGCCACGATACAAAGATTGGCCGCTACGGGACGCTCAATCCGGGAGTTCATCTGGCGGGAAACGTCTTTATCGGCGAGGGCTGCTATCTGGGAATAGGCTCAAGCGTTATTCACGGCGTCTCAATCGGGTCGTGGACGACTGTGGGCGCGGGCGCGGTCGCCATCAGAAACTTACCGGACAACGTGACTGCCGTTGGAGTGCCAGCCAGAGTGATAAAGGCGAAAGAAAAAGGAAGCCATGAATAGTCAACCGGCTCTGCTTGGGAATAGCCCGATCTTCGAGCACAAAGTTAATATCAACAAGCCGCTCCTCCCGCGTTATGAAGAACTCGCCGAACTGATGCGTGAGATAGTTGAGAGCAGGATATTGACCAAGGGACATCGGCTGCGAACGTTTGAAGAACTTGTGGCCCAACACCTGGGCGTCAGGAATGCCGTCGCAGTCTCAAGCTGCACCTCCGGTCTGATGTTGGTTTATCAGGCTCTCGGACTGAAAGGCGATATCGTTGTTCCCAGCTTCACCTTTATGGCGACCGTCAGCGCCTTGAGCTGGGCTGGCTTGCGCCCCGTCTTCGCGGACGTTGAGCCGCACACGACGAATCTCAACCCGTCTGCTGCGGAAGCCGCCGTCACCCCGGAGACTTCAGCTCTTGTTGCCGTGCATAATTCCGGCAACCCTGCTGATATTGATGGCTTGAAAGCAGTCGCAGAGCGGCACAACCTCCGCTTGATTTTCGATGCGGCGCATGGCTTCGGCTCTCTTTATCAGGGCAGACCCGTTGGGCCTGATGGAGATGTCAGCGTCTTTAGCCTCAGCCCTACGAAACTGCTGGTCGCCGGTGAAGGCGGCATCATTGCGACGAATGATGACAGGCTGGCAGAGAGAGTGCGCGTTGGCAGAGAGTATGGCAATGCGGGTGATTACGACAGCGCCTTCGCCGGTATCAATGCGCGTATGCCTGAGATCAATGCGCTGCTCGGGCAATTCAGTCTGGTTAATCTCGAATCCTCCGCACGTCACCGTAACCAACTCGCAGAACTTTATCGAGAAAAATTAAGCCGACTGCCGGGATTGAGCTTCCAACAGGTCATGCCCGGCAATCGCAGTTCATATAAAGACTTTTCAATCATCGTTGACCCGGACGCCTTTGGGTTAACGCGTGATGAGTTGGCTCTGGCTCTGGAAGCTGAGAACATTGATACGCGAAAGTATTACGACCCACCCGTTCATCGTCAATTCGCTTACAGGCAATACGCGCCGCCGGATGAACTGCTTCCTCAAACGCAGATGTTGTCATCCAGAATTCTCAATCTTCCCATCTGGTCAGACATGGAGAGCGCAATCGTTCACAGGATTTGCGATGGCGTCGAGAGGGCGCAGGAGTTTGCCGACGAGATAAGAACGTCGCTCGCAGATGCGAACAATCTGGTTGGTCAGGCCGGACCGCTCTGAGTCAATGAATGAACTCCTTCGCCTCAGGGAGCGCATTCAGATGTTTTCAATAGTAGGTGAGGCGCTGGTTCTCACATCGCTTTCATGATTACTAATCGAGACATCATCTTCATCTCCAGCATCGAATGGGACTTTCTCTGGCAGATACATCAGGAGATAGCTACGCGGTTGGCAAAGGCTGGAAACCGTGTGCTCTACATTGAAAATACGGGAGTGCGTGCGCCGAACTTACAGGACGCAAAACGCGTTGCCGCACGCCTCAAAAATAGTCTGAGGTCGTTGTTCTCACATGGCGTGCGCGAGGTCTCGCCCAACCTTCATGTTATCTCGCCGATTGTTTTGCCGCCGTTCGGGTCTGCTGCCCGACGCCTGATTAATCGCCGCTTGCTGCTGCCGAAGATCAAACGCATCGCCCGCAGGCTGGGGATGCGTGACCCACTGGTTTGGAGCTATCTGCCGACTGATACGGCGGTTGATTTAATTGAAATCCTGCGTACCCGCGAGAGCGCGATAATCTATTACTGTGGAGCAGATTTTTCACAACTGACGCCACACCTCGACGAGTTGCGCCAAAGCGAGACGGCGCTTCTCAAGATGGCTGATGTGGTTTTTACCTTTTGCCCTCAATTGGTAGAGCATTGCGAAAAGTGGAATGGCAACGTCCATAACGTTCCGGCGGGCGTCAATCTGGAATTGTTTCATGCCGGAGAGAGCGGCGAAGATGAGACTGCTGCTGATTCCTCATCTGGTTATAGAGAAATAACACACACTTTGTCCTCCCTGCCGCATCCGGTCATCGGCTACGTCGGAGGGATGCACAAGTTCGTGGACTACCCGTTACTAAAAGGGTTGGCGCAGGCGCGGCCACGTTGGTCGTGGGTTTTTGTTGGAGCGGTTCAGGCAGAGATAAACGGGCTAGCCGAATTACCCAATGTCCATATCCTGGGCCAGCAGCCGCATCCATCACTGGCGCACTACATTCGTCAGTTCGACGTGTGTCTGATCCCATACTTAAACGATCCGGCCACTGCCACAGCGTTGCCGCTCAAGCTGAACGAGTATCTGGCGCTGGGTAAGCCGGTCGTCTCGACTGAACTCCCCGCGATTTGTGCTTTCAACGAGCAGCATCAGGTATTGATAACCGCTCTTAACCAGTCCGATTCTTTTTTGCGAGCTATCGAGCAAGCTCTGAATCTGCCGAGCGATGAAAGAGCAATCGCGCGTCGGCGCGAAGTTGCGGCGCTGGGTGATTGGCAGTCCTGCTTAAATGCCATGAGCGAAACGATAGAAGTTGTATTGCGAAAATAGGCAGAGGTTCAGTTTGAATAGAGTGTAAGAGAAAGTTGAGGTTCACCACCGCAGACACAGAGAACGCAGAGGGGGCACAGAGAGTTAAGCAATCTCAAATTCTTAATCTCAAATCTCAAATCTCCGTGCTACCTCCGTGTTCTCTGTGCCTCTGTGGTGAATCGCCTCTCGCCGCATCTTCAGTTTGAAATTGAACCCCTGCCAAGCTTAGCAAAATAGATTCCTTTTCTCTCGAAGAGAGCTATAATGACAGGACGGTCAACCAACAGGAATATTACTACCAACCTCGCTGAGCATAGCTACCGGATAGCAGGCGACAATGTTTGTTAATCTTCTCCGCGAGTACGGCAACATTCTACTGTCCGTGCTCGTCCTGACATTAATCTTCAGCTTTCTGGAATTACTCGCGCCAGCCGAGAGGGGACAGGCTGTCTCGAAGCGGCTCTTCAATCTGCTTTATCTTCCTTTCGCGCTCTTTCTCGTAATTCTCCTGCAATTTTTTCTCGCCCCCTATTATGGCCGTGCTTTGAGCCTCGCGGGCGGAGGACTCCTCCCCGAATTCGTTAATGGGCAAAGCGGCTTCATTGCTCATCTGCTGTTCGCCCTTTTTTATGCGGTGGTGTTCGACCTCTGGCAATATTGGGCGCACCGCCTACAGCACACCATCCCTTTTTTCTGGGAGACGCATAAGTTTCATCATAGCGAAACCGCTCTCAACTCCAGCACCATAGGCAGAACACATGTCCTCAGCAATCTTCTCTTCCTTATTCTTTATCTTCCGGTCCTGATTATCCTCGGGCCGCAAACACCGCACTTCGTCGCCCTTTTCCTGATGTTCAAGCTCTGGGGATTCGTCAATCACACAAATGTCCGGCTTAACCTGGGACCGCTGACGCCGATCTTTTCCGGCCCACAATGGCATCGCATCCACCACTCGCTTTACGTCGAACATCACGACAAGAATTTCGCCACCTTCTTCCCGTTCATAGATATGCTCTTTGGGACCTACCACAGACCTGTGAAAAATGAGTACCCGCCGACGGGGCTGCCCGCAGAAGCATCCGAGGGCTTCCTGCGTGAGGCGACCATTTCACCTTTCTCTACTTGGCATAAGATGACTGCAAGACGGCTGGGCAGGTTTAGAAACCGCCGGACTGTTCGCTTCAGAGATTCAATTTAGCCTTACAGACTGTTGGGGGTAACCTACCCCAACATGAGTAGCTTTCCCTTTTCCAGAGTGTTAACCGCATCTCCCCAGGGGTGTGATATGATTTTGCCCTGTCAAAATTCGGCGGGAAGCGGCGAGTTATATCCCCTGCATCCGCTGAACCTCTGGAGGACGCGAAATTCATTCCAAAGGATGATTCAATGAATCAGAACAGTAATCAAAAATGGGTCTACCTCTTCGAGGAGGGGCGTGGAGACTCCAAAGAACTACTCGGCGGTAAGGGCGCGGGCTTGGCTGAAATGACGCGCGCCGGGCTGCCCGTCCCGCCGGGCTTCATCGTCACGACCGAAGCTTGTAATGCCTTTTATGCGAATAACAAACAGTTCCCCGAAGGGATGTGGGAGCAGGTTGTGGAGGGTTTGCGGAAACTCGAAGAGAAAACGGGCAAAGGTTTCGGCCATCCCGATAATCCTCTGCTTGTCTCGGTTCGTTCCGGCGCGGCCTTTTCCATGCCCGGCATGATGGACACCGTGCTCAACCTCGGCCTCAACGACGAGACGGTGCAGGGATTGGCTGCTCAGACAAGTGATCTACGCTTCGCTCTGGATGCTTACCGTCGCTTCGCTTCGCTCTTTGGCGAGATCGTCATCGGCGTGGCCCACGAGAAGTTCGAGCGCGTCATGGATCGTTTCAAAGCGCAGACTGAAGGAGGCCGCGACACAGACCTCCATCCCGAACAACTGCGCGAGATCATCGCCGCCGAAAAACAAATTATCACCGCCGAGCAGAGCGGCCATGCCATTCCCGAAGACCCCTATGAACAATTGCGCGTCGCCATCGCAGCCGTCTTCAACTCGTGGATGGGACGACGCGCCAAAGACTATCGCCGCATCAACCGCATTCCTGACAATCTGGGCACTGCCGTCAACATTCAGGTGATGGTCTTCGGCAACATGGGGACGACGAGCGGAACCGGCGTAGCATTTACGCGCAACCCGTCTACGGGCGAGAAGACGCTGTATGGTGAATATCTCCTGAACGCTCAGGGCGAGGATGTGGTGGCGGGCATCCGCACGCCCAACCCGATTAGCCAGCTACGTGAAGAACTGCCGGAAGTCTATGACCAGTTTGTTTCGATTACCGGATTGCTTGAGCGGCATTATCATGACATGCAGGACGTGGAGTTCACCATCGAGCGTGGCAAGCTGTGGATGCTCCAGACGCGCACGGGTAAACGCACGGGCGCGGCTGCCGTGCGCGTCGCCGTTGAGATGGTTCAGGAAGAGTTGATTGACAAAGCGACCGCAGTGCGCCGCGTCACGCCGGAGCAATTAGACCAACTCTTGCACCCGACCGTTGACCCGAACGCCGAGACAACAGTGCTGGCGACCGGATTGCCCGCCAGCCCCGGTGCTGCGCAGGGCCGTGTCGTCTTCGACCCCGACGAGGCCGAAGAGATGGCGCGCGACGGGGCGCAGGTGATTCTCGTCAGACAAGAGACAAGTCCGGATGATTTTCACGGCATGGTCGCTGCACAGGCTATTGTGACGGCGCGCGGGGGGCAAACGAGTCACGCCGCAGTTGTCGCGCGGGGCATGGGCAAATCCTGCGTGTGCGGTGCTGGCGAACTCATCATTGATTACAATCAGCAGCAATTCAGCGTTAACGGCACGGTCATTCCCAAGGGGGAGTGGATCACGGTTGACGGCTCGACCGGACGTGTCTTTTTAGGGCAGGTGCCGACCATTCAGCCGACGCTTGGCGATGACTTCAGGGAGTTGATGAGTTGGGCTGATGATTTCCGACGGCTTCGCGTGCGCGCCAACGCCGACACGCCGCAGGACTCAAGGGTCGCACGCGACTTCGGCGCGGAAGGTATTGGACTCTGCCGCACCGAGCACATGTTCTTTGGCGAAGGCCGATTGGCCGCGATGCGTGAGATGATTCTGGCGGATGGGGTCGGCGCTCGCGAGAAAGCGCTGGAAAAACTCCTTCCCTTGCAGCGCAAAGATTTCACAGGAATCTTTCAGGTCATGCAGGGCTTGCCCGTCACCATCCGCCTGCTTGACCCGCCGCTTCATGAGTTCCTGCCGAACATTCAGGAATTGATGGATGAGCTTTCGGAACTGAAGATGTCGCTGCAACGCGCCACCGCCATCCGCGACATGGATAGACTGCTCGACCAGATAGATGAGAAGCGGCGACTCCTGCATCAGGTCGAGCGGATGCATGAAAGCAATCCGATGCTCGGACATCGCGGCTGTCGTCTCGGATTGATTTATCCCGAAGTAACGCGTATGCAGGTGCGCGCCATCTTCGAGGCCGCCTGTCAGGTGAAAGGCGAAGGCCGCGAGGTCAGTCCCGAAATCATGGTTCCGCTGGTTTCCACTGCCGAGGAGCTTCATCACCAGGCAGAGTTGATACACGAAGTCGCGCGCCAGGCGATGAACGAGCATGGGATGACGATTGATTATACAGTCGGCACGATGATCGAGTTGCCGCGAGCCGCTTTGACCGCCGATAAGATAGCGGCTTACGCGGATTTCTTTTCTTTCGGCACGAACGACCTGACGCAAACTACCTTCGGATTGAGCCGCGACGATTCGGGGCGTTTCCTCTCAAAGTATGTGGAGGACAAAATTCTGCCGGACGATCCCTTTCAGGTCTTAGACCGCGAAGGAGTCGGAGAACTGGTGAAGATCGGAACAAGGCTCGGACGCAAAGCGAAGCCAAACCTCAAGGTCGGCATCTGCGGCGAGCATGGCGGCGAGCCTCGTTCCATAGCTTTCTGCCATGAGATCGGGCTTGATTACATCAGTTGTTCGCCGTTCCGCGTGCCGGTCGCGCGACTCGCTGCCGCGCAGGCCGTGCTCGCCGAAAACGAAGAAGCGATGGCCGCCACAACATAAGCGCGCGGGAAGCCGGGCGGCGACACATGGGGAAGGTCGAAAGAACTTGCGGCTTTCGACCTTCCCCATCTATCGCCGCCCGATTGATCTTTCGTCAGGTGCTCGTCGCACGACTAAGTTAGCGACATTAGAGCAAGTTTCGATTGGTTGTACGGCAGGCTGTCATCCTGCCGAGCGCGAGGAATTGGCAGCAGGCTGATAGCCTGCCGTACATTGATTCACAAACCGCTCCAGGCGCATGTCTCTTGTCTTGAAGCTAAGAAATGAAAAGAGGTTGGTTTTATGAACGATAAGATGAAAATACTGATCGCTTACGACGGCTCGTCCTGCGCCGATGCCGCTTTAGATGATTTACGAAGGGTGGGGCTGCCGCGCTCTGGCGTTGAAGCGATGGTTATCTCGATAGCGGAGGTCTGGTTGCCGCCGCCGCCACCATCAAGTCATGAGGTTGTTGAAGCGGCGCGAGAATCCCAATCGCCAGCCGAGCTTCAGAAAAAATACGCGAAAGCCCTGCGCGAGGAAGAGGAAGCGCGAGCGTTTAGCCTTCGCACCGAGCAGCGCCTGCAAAAGAATTTCCCGGAATGGGAGATTTTCGCTGAAGCAACGACAGGCTCGCCCGCTTGGGAAATCATCCTGAAGGCGGATCAATGGAAGCCGGATTTAATAATCGTCGGCTCGCAGGGACGCTCTGCTCTCGGTAGGTTAGTTCTGGGCAGCGTCTCGCAAAAAGTCTTGACGGAGGCGCACTGCTCTGTGCGCGTCGCGCGGGGAAGAGTCGAGGTCGAAGAGTCTCCGGTGAGAATCATTATCGGGTTGGATGGCTCTCCCGGCTCCGAGTCTGCCGTGAAAACGGTGGCCTCTCGCCAGTGGCCTCTGAAAAGCGAAGTGCGCGTCGTTATTGTCGAAGACCCGCTCGTTCCCACTCTGCTCGGCAGCCTCATCCCTTCGGTGGCGAGGTGGGTCGAAGAGAGCAATGAGGGAGAGGTTGAGTGGATGCAGAAGCTGGCCGAGCGTGCGACGCAGCAATTGCGCGCTGCCGACCTTGATGTTTCGTCTGTTGTGCTAACCGGCGACCCGAAACGCGTGCTGGTCGAAGAGGCAGAGAAGTGGGGTGCGGACTCGATCTTCGTCGGCTCCACGGGCTTTAGCAATCGCTTTGAACGCTTCATGCTCGGCAGCGTCTCGGCGGCTGTCGCTGCCCGCGCTCACTGCTCGGTCGAGGTCGTGCGCGTCAAGAAAGCGGAAAGCTAAATTTTCAAGGCCGCGTTTCGCCGGGAGAGGTGTGAGCGTGACAAGAATTACGGAGATGGGCTATGCTCTGACTCTCAGCCGGTTGTTTGAAAGCCTAGCAATTTTTAGAATGCGGATTTCGGATTGCGGATTAGAAAGCAGTTGAATGCTGCGCTTCAATCAGCCATCGGAAATCCGCATTTCACAATTCGGAGAGGTGCAAGAGTGGTTGAATTGGCAGCACTGGAAATGCTGTGTACGGGGAACCGTACCGTGGGTTCGAATCCCACCCTCTCCGCCAGACAATTCTAGAATGCGGATTTCCGATGGCTGATTGAAGAAGAAACAGGCTCTCTTTCAATCACTCATCCGAAATCCGCATTCCCCCATCTGGAGGGTTCTGCGTTGAGAACTAAAATCTTTGGCGTACTCTTGATTGGCATCCTTGTCGTTGGCTTGGCCGCCTTCCCCGTGAGCAGTGGGGCGCAGGCGCGACGCGGACAGGTTTGCGGTGACCCGACAGTGCGCTGTCCGGGACAAGGAGATTTCCAGCCTCATGATCTGCCATTTCGGATTCCGAAGACAGCAGTCATCTGGGAATCGGAGATGTTCTACGCGATCATCTTGCAGAGCGTCCGCGCCAGCGATAATTGTGAGACTCATGTTTCGGAAAATGCGCGGCTTGAGGCACAGTCTCTCTTCCCGCGTCATAAGGTCTTCGCCGACCGGTGCCCCATGCCCGGAAACCTGTTCTACACCAACACGAACTCGGATTATCGGTTTATGGCCGTCTTTGCGGGCCGCACGCGCGCCGAAGCCGAGCAAATGCTCGCCAGAGTTCGGGCGACAGGGAAATACCCGACCGCTAATCTTCGGAGAATGCGTTCGGGCTTCAACGGCACATAGCCTTTCGGTGGGCGCGCAAACTCCAGGCAATTATGCGGGCTGCTTGAGCTTTCCAACCGCTCGTTGCGAAGATCACATGAAAGCGGTAGAGTAAGAGTTCTGAGACGGACTGTTACTCGTCGCGCTATGAAGGGCGCAGGAAGGCCGGAATGGAAGATAATAAGCTGGCCGCTGATGAAGCCCGACGCGCCGTGCAGCACGAATCGGTCAAAGCGGAAATCGAATCGGATGTCAACGCAGAGATTGCCGCACACGCTCAAGGGGCTACTCGGGTGGAAGCGCAGCGGGAAGCGCAAATCGCCGGAGAGTTTCGCTCCAAGGCCGTCAACGAAGTGGTTGATACGGAGCGCGAGGTTGAACGCGCACGCGGACTCGCACGCATCTCCCAGATCATTGATTTTGTTTTCTATGTGATTTATGCGCTGCTTGGGTTACGGCTTCTGCTGGAACTTCTGGCAGCACGCAGGAGCGCCGGATTTGTTCAGTTCATCGCGAGCGTGACCGATCCTTTTTACGCGCCGTTTAAGGGCATCGTCCCAAGTCCGACGGCTGAGGGCGGCTACCGGCTGACGATCCCGATTATCATTGCGATTATTGTTTACCTGCTGCTGCATCTGGGTATTAAAGCGCTCCTCAGAATGATCGCGCACCGGCGAACGGAAATCTGAGTTTTTGACAATTTATCAGACTTCGGGCTCCGCACAACGCTTGCCTTGTGAACCCCGCCAGGCCGGGAACGGAGCAACGGTAGCAACGGCGGCGTGTGCTGCGGGTCAGTCCGAAGTCTGGCCACATCAAGCAAGTAATAGGTGATGGGTGATAGGTGATAAGAGAAGACAGGTTCTTTCCTATCACCCATCACCTATCACCTATCACTTTTTATGACCTATCAAGTCATCGCGCGTAAATGGCGTCCGCAAACCTTTGAGGAAGTGACGGGGCAGGAACCCATCACGCGCACGCTCCGCAACGCCATCGAGCATGAGCGGCTGCATCACGCCTATCTCTTCTCCGGTGCGCGAGGTGTTGGTAAGACCACGACCGCCCGCCTCTTAGCCAAAGCTCTCAACTGTCACAAATCAAAGAGTCCGACGCCCACACCTTGCGCGATTGACGACCCGACCGCCTGCGCTTCGTGTCGAGAGATTGCAGAGGGGCGTTCGATTGACGTGCTGGAGATTGATGCAGCATCGAACACGGGCGTTGACAACGTGCGTGATGCCATCATCGGCAACGTCGCCATCGCTCCGGCTCGCGACCGCTACAAAGTCTTCATCATTGACGAAGTCCACATGCTGTCGGGCGCGGCCTTCAACGCGCTGCTTAAGACGTTGGAAGAGCCGCCCCCGCGCGTCGTCTTCATCATGGCGACGACTGAGAAACACAAACTTCCCGAAACTATTCTTTCGCGCGTCCAGCAGTTTGAGTTTCGCACCATCGCCACCGCCAAAATCGCGGAGCGCTTGCGCCACATCGCCGACGCCGAGAAGGTTAAAATCTCAGAAGCTGCCCTGCGCGAGATTGCGCGCGCAGGCGAAGGCTCTATGCGCGACGCGCAGAGCGCTTTCGATCAGGTCATCAGTTTTTCCGGGACGGAGATTAAGACGGAAGATGTCGAGACGGCCTTGGGGCTGGCCAGCACGGAAATGCTGGCGCGCGTGATAGGTGCGATTGCCGGACAGAAGCCTCAGGATGCGCTCCTCGTCGTTGACGATCTGGTGATGCGCGGGCAGGACCTGCGCAACTTCTGCCGCGATCTGATGTCGCATGTGCGCGATCTTCTGGTCGCAAAGGTTTCCGGCGAGGCGGCCTTGCTCGATTCTGCCGCGTCCGACCGGCGCGCTCTTGTGCAGCAGGCCGATAGCTTCTCAGAATCCGATCTCGTGCGCTTTTTCCACTCTCTGACGGAGACGGAAAATAATCTTCGCGTCGCCGCGCACCCGCGTTATCAACTCGAAGTTGGCCTCGTGAAGTTGATAGAGATGCGGCGCGTCGTCCCCATCAATAATCTCATCGAACGCCTCACCGCGCTGGAAGAATCTTTGCGGACGGGCATTGCGCCCATCGTGAGTAAAACCCCACCGGCTGCTGCGAGCGGCGGCGCACACGGCGGAGGAGTTAGCGGTGGCGGCGGCAAGCCGGGTGCGACTGCTCCCGCTTCAACGCCGCGCGCGAGCGACCCCGTGAAAAGCGAGGGATCAGACGTTGCCGCATACATGCAGGCGGCGACGGACGAGCCGCCGTTCGGTGGAGTCGGTGGCACGACTCCACCGCCGCCGCAGCAGACAACCTCATCAGCGCCCGTGCTGACGCTTGTGCCTCCGCCCGGCCCACAATTCGCATCTCCTTCGGCGGCCACTGCCGCGCAGCCAGCTTTGCAGCCGGGACAATCGAACCGCACGGGTCAGAGCGTTTATGCCAAGCCCCCGGCGCAAGGCTCAACTATCGAGAGCATCAAGGCCGAGCTTGAAAAGCGTAGCCGCATGTTTCTCGTCATCGCCATCGAAGGCGCGCGGAAAGCCGTAATTGAAGGCGACGAGTTGTACCTTGAGTTCGCGCCTGAAGAGAAGCACCTACGCGACAACCTGGCGAAGCCGGAGAGCGTTAAATTGTTGCGCGAGATAGCCCGCGAGGTGACGGGACGCGACATGGGCGTGCGATTCGTGATCAAAGAGAAAGGCGAAAGCGGTAGCAACGAGCCATCCTCGAAACAGGAAGCGGAGCGACTTGAGAAACAGCGCCTCCGCGAGATCGCCGAACAAGACCCGCTCGTCCAGAAAGTCCTCCGCACCTTTCGCGGCGAGATCGTTGACGTGAGAAGAGTGGAAGACAGTGGGCAGTAGAAACTATCAGGTATCAGCCCCGAAGGGGCGATAGAATGTAGCCCCGGGCGTCAGCCCGAGGTCACAGCATCAACATAATTATTTCAGCCCCGAAGGGGCGGCAGAAGTTCAAGATTGACTGTCACGCGTCTTGAACTTCTGTCGCCCCTCCGGGGCTTGAACATTTATTGCTGACTATTCCCCGGGCTTGCGCCCGGGGCTAATATCTTCCGCCCCTTCGGGGCTGTTACTTGATGGCTTCTTCTGTCTTCTGACTCTTACCTACTGCCTGCTGCGAACTTTTCTTCCGCGTTCTCGTATAGTAGTTCACGGAGGTAGGATTGAAAATGCGTGATCCAGCTTTGGCGGGAATTCTCAGTTTAATTGTTCCGGGCATCGGCCAGTTTTACAACGGCAGGATTCTGGCTGGAATTTTCTGGCTGATTATCACGCCGGGTTTCTGGCTCGGGTCGGGTGGTACGCTCGGCTGGATTTGTCATCTTATCTCGGCTTACACGGCTTACAGCTACGCTCAGGAGCATCGCGTGCGCACTTAAGGAAGCAGCGATGCTCCGGGAATCGCCTGCTTCAGTCTATCCATCTCTTTTGCTTTTTCTCTGCGCTCCCGGAGCTTCTCTTCCGCCGCCAGGTCGCGCACCTTCACGTAATTGATGTTTTGGGCCTGTCTGCCGCCAGCGAAGACGCTCACCTCAAACTCCTTACATTTGAGAATCTTTAACTGAGAGTCCATCCCCTCCTGCGCTTCCCACGCGGCGGCGGCGGGCAGCTTTGTCGCATCAGCGAATTTCGTCACAAACTCATCAACGTGTTTCCACTCCGGGCCGGTATATCCGACGTTATAAGTAGAGACGCGACCATCAAAGAGCGTGAACGAGATTTGACTAACTCCGGCGAATTTCGCCTTTGATGCGTACCTCTCAGGTCTAATCATAAAAGTGGACACGCCAAACTTGCTGGCGGGTCTGGCAAGGCTGCCGCTGACTTCCTTGTCCTCGCGGCTGCCGGGAAATAACGCCAGCACTTGCTCCGGCGTCATGCCCAGCTTGACGCCGCTGACAACGGGCGCTTGCGCCATCGTCAATGTGCAGTTCGCCTGACCCGAAACTACGGATGCTCCAAGTATCAATAATGCGATTGCAAGAAAATGTTTCATAATCAAATCCTTAGATTAGTCCATCTAACTCTGGAATTCACCTGCCACTCACAAAAAATATCTAAGCAGCGCAGCAAGGACGCCTCTTGGAAATTATATTATCGGGCACGTCGAACGATTTTGTAGGTGGGGACTTTATGCAGCAACATCTATATATGAGGAATAACTGCTCGGCTCTGGGATTTCGTAGCCTTCTTCCCGTAACCCCTCTATGTGGAATTCAAGTGCCTCTTGAATATTTCGCTCAACTTCTTCTTTGGTTTTTCCGGTTGAACCACAGCCCGGTACATCTGGAGAATAAGCTGAATAGCCAGTTTCTGTTTTTTCGACGATGATAAGATATTTCTTCATGACTTTAGACCTGCCTGCTTGAGAATATTATTCAGCGTGCCCGAAGCAACATCATCGTCCGGATTACCCGGAACCGTGACTAAGCCGGGCTTCGTTGGATGCTTATACTGAGGATGGCTGCCTTTGGTTCTCACCCAGGACCATCCATCTTTTTCAATCAACCTGACGAGGTCTCGTGCCTTCACGAAGTAACAATAATTCTTCTGTCCAACCCGGTCAACGTCCGCCACACTTAAATCACGACACTACCAGCCGTTTGTCGTCTGCGACTTTTACCATGCTTCGGTTATAATCTTCTTTTCCGAATACGTCCGATTTATTCGCACTAATTTCAGAGGAGCAATTATGACTGCCGAGAAGATAACGAAGCGCCCCGACCGCATCAGGTTTGACGGGCGCATCCTTTTCCTGACCGAAGACACGGGGCTGATCCGCCGTCAACTCGAAGGCCGCGAGGATTTGCCTTACGACGCCGAGCAGCCTTTGATGAACAACATCTCGACCGACGAGATTACGCCCGGCTGGGTCTGTTTCTATTACGACGAGACGCTGGGCCAGTACGTCTACGTCGGGATGCGTGAGCAGGCCGTGCAAAAGGATGAGGTCAAAGAGGGAAATTTCAGCGTGGTCGTCTCCGGTCTTTCAAAGGGCTGCGGGTCGTCGCGCGAAACCGCTCCGTATGCCGAGAAGGCCGCCGGGCTGCAACTCGTCATCGCCAAAACCATCGAAAAAATCTACGGGCAGAACGCGCAGAACATAGGCTTGCTGACCTCGACAGACTTTGGCTTAATCGAGCGCATCCGTAATGGAGAAGAGATTCCGCTCGAAGAGTTCACGCGCGGTCTCGACCCGATCTCAAAAGCGATTGTCGAGTATGGCGGACTCTTCAACTACAACAAAGCGCGGCTCGCGGGCGAGACACATCCTCCACAGCTTGAGACACGTAAGCGCCCGATGAACATTGTGGAAAAGATAATTGCGCGCCACGCTTTCGTTCGCGCTGGCGAAATCGGCGTTGAGGCGGTCAAGCCGGGAGATGCGCTGTTTGCCGTTGCGGACGTGCGCTTCTCGCACGAGTATGTCACGCCGATGGCCGAGTCATTATTCAAACAGGCGCTGGGACGCGACGCGCGCGTCACAGAAGCAGAGTCGGTTTACGCTTTCCGCGATCACCTGACATTCCTGGGCCGCGTAATGTCTGACGAGAAGCGCAAGATGGGACTCTTAGAGCGCGCCGATGGGTTGGCCGTCACGCAGGCGGACTTTACAGAGGAGCAGGGAATCCGACTCTACGGCGAAAGCGCGGACGGAGGCTCGGAGGCCATCTGCCACAACGCTGTGGTCGAGGACCTTGCGCTTCCCGGTCAACTCGTCATCGGCACGGACTCGCATACGTGCATGGCAGGTGTGCTTGGTTGCTTCGCTTTCGGCGTCGGCTCAACCGACATGGCGAACGCCTGGTACACCAAAGACATTCGCATCCGCGTTCCCGAAACCGTCCGCTTCGTGCTGAATGGGCGCAAGCGCGAGGACGTGACCGCGAAAGACGTGATGCTCTACATTCTGGCGACTGAGTACATGAAGCAGGGCAAAGGCATCGGGCAGGTGCTTGAGTTCGCAGGCGAGGGCTTGAAGGATATGCCGATGGACGAGCGTGCGACTTTAACCAACATGGCAGTTGAAGCCGGGGGCACGACCGGCATCATCGAGCCGGACGAAGTGACGCTGCGTTATCTGGTGAGCACACGCGGCCTCGATGCTGAAGAAGTTCGCAAGGGCTTCCTCAAAAGCGACCGCGAAGCTGAATACGCCGCCGTGTTCGAGATTAATCTGGACGAGATTCGCCCGATGGTCGCAACTCCGGGCGACCCGCGCAACGGTGTCAATATTTCTGACCTGGGCGAAGAAGTTAAAATAGATGCGGCTTACGGCGGCTCATGCACGGGCGGTAAGATGGCTGACATGGATATGTACGCGAGCATTCTCAAGCAGGCGGTTGAGCAGGGACGGCGGGTCGCGCCGGGAGTGCATCTCTACCTGCAATTCGGTTCACAGAAGATCAAGCAGTACGCACGCGAGCGTGGTTACATAGAGATTTTTGAGAAGGCTGGAGCGGAGTTGATTGATCCGAGTTGTGGCGCGTGCATCAACGCCGGGCCGGGTGCGTCGAAGTCTGCTGAAACCGTGACGGTCAGCGCGCAGAACCGCAATTTCCCCGGTCGCAGCGGGCCGGGCAAACTCTATCTCGCCTCGCCCTACGTGGTCGCGGCTTCGGCCATCGCCGGGCACATCGTCGAGCCTGAGCAGTTTTTGAAAGAGCCGGAAGCTGAAACTGTCGTCGCTTAGAATCACTAACAAAGCCGGGAAGAAATAGACAGGATTAACAGGATTAGCAAGATTAAGAAAACAAGACAGGACAGGGAAACTGGATGCTTCTTCTCTTCCTCCTGTTAATCCTGTAAACCCTGTCTATTTCTTCAGCAGCATATTCTTCAACTAAAATAAATGGGCGAAGCGATTCCTACTGCTGAAAATACCGTTGTTGGCGAGAGCAAGTATGCGCGCGTCGAACGAGAGCGCCGCTTTCTCCTGCGTGACATGCCGGAGCCTTTGACGCGCGCGAGCGAGCATGTGCAAATCTGGGACAACTACCTGACGGGGACGCGCCTGCGTCTGCGTAAGATTCGCACACCCCGGACGAAAAAGTGGACGATGAAGCTGACGCAGAAGTTCGCGCCCGCGTCTCCCGATTTCTCGCGCACCGTCATTACCAACATGTATCTGTCGGCTTACGAATACGAAGTCCTCTCCGTTTTTGAAGGCAACGAGATTCGCAAGAATCGTTATCCTTTCGAGTACGAGGGTCGCAAGTATTCGATTGATGTTTTCCTCGGCGCGCTCTGGGGATTGGTTCTCGCCGAAACTGATTTTGAGACGGATGAAGAGATGGATGGGTTTAAGTTGCCGCCTTTTGCCGCAGCGGACGTGACGAATGAAGAACTGTTCACGGGCGGCAAATTGGTTGAGTTAACCATTGACGAGTTGCGCCCGGAGTTGAACCGCCTGCTACAGTAATCTTGAAATGCCTGACTCCTCTGCTCCAATCATCTACACCATCGGGCATGGACGACACCCGTTTGAATACTTCCTCTCGCTGCTCAAAGAACACGAGATTGCGTTGGTGTGTGATGTCAGGAGCGTGGCGCGCTCGCGCTGGCCGCAGTACAACGGGCGCGTGCTGGAAGAGTTGCTGAAGGAGCAGGGAATCGGCTACGAGCATTTGCCCGAATGCGGCGGCAAGGTGGTCGCTCCGCCTGCGGAATTGGCGCGCGGGCTTGAGCGCATCATGGAACTGGCGGCGGAGATGCGGATCGCCATCATGTGCTCTGAATCGCAGCCGCTCACCAATCATGTGCAGCCGCGCGCTCATTGCCATCGCGTCGGGCTGCTCTCCGTACCTTTGAAAGAGCGCGGCGCGCGTATCAAGCACATCCTGCCCGATGGCGACATTATCGAAATTGATGAAGCTGCGCTGCCATCAATCTGGCAATGAAGGTCAAAGGATAAGCTCTCCGTTTATTTCTTGCTCGGCTTGCGTGCCCTCTTGAGCTTCGCGTCGTCGCGCTCGCGTAGTCGCTGAAACTCCTTCTCTAACCTTTCCAATTCCTCCTCCGTACAGTCTTCCAGATCAACCAGATGGTTGCGCGCGCTTTTGGTGACGCGGATCAATTCATCGAGTTTCAGATGAATCACTTTGGCGTCGCGATTCTGCGTGTTCTGAATCAGGAAGACCATCAGAAAGGTGACGATGGTCGTGCTTGTATTGATGACGAGTTGCCAGGTATCGGAAAAACCGAAGATCGGCCCGCTCGCCGCCCATAAGATGATAATCAGAATTGCAAGGCTGAAAGCCCAAGGCGAGCCGACAGCATTGGAAGTCTTTTGCGCTATCTTGTGAAAGAGGTCCCTCATTTCAAACGTCTCTCCATTTGGTTTGATGAAACGGTCGTGCCTTCCATCTGGTAAGAAATTAAGGCTTCTCGTATCCCATCACACGCGCTTTAACCCGTTCGACCGTGCGCGGGTCTGTTTGAAATGACACCCAGCCTTCGCGCGTGGAGCGGCGCGGCAAAAAAGCGAGCGCAAACTCGCCGCGCTCTTTCTCTTCATTATTGCTTTCAAGCACGACTTCGATCTGCACGCCTTCCGCCGTCTGGTCTCCGTGATTGATAATCGTGACGGGGACGACGAAATTATGCGGGCGCTGCTGCGGCTCGCCCACACGAACCTCTATGCTGGGCGGCGCATCGCTCATCGTTAGGGCATCGTAAGCCAGATACGAAAGCGTCGAAACGACGAGCGCGAGGCCGACGCCGAAAACGATCCATTCAACCCAGTTCTTTTCCAGCTTCTTTTTCTTCATCTTGATTGTAAGAGCAGCCTTCCGGCAGATGCGCCGAGCGTGGCCGCCAGCCCCAGCACGATGGTCTGCGCGATGCAGATGATGAGACCTTGCCCGTCAAAGCGTCCGAAGAACCAGAGAATCATCGCGCTTGAGAGGAGCGCGATGGCGTATGTGACGACCGAGCCGATGAGAACCGCCATTGCTCCCTTGTCCTGAGCGAAACTCTGCGCGCCTTTGAAGTCTATGTGAAAGAGAATAGCCCCGCCGAGCGCAATCGAGATGAGCGCGATGGCGAGCAATTTCCATGAAGAGATTTCAGAAGCGATCATGATGATCTCTTCGGTGGGCGCGACGTTGGCGGCGAAAAGCACCGCGCCGCACAGCGCAATCACCAACTGCCCGCCGAAGTGAACGCTCCCTTGAGAGCCGCCGCCCGCGCGTGTCCGTGTGCTTTGACTGTCTCCCTCGCCCGTATCGGATGCCCCTCCAGCAGAACCGAGTTGAGCCGTGCCGACAGAGACGCCGATGGCAACCGTCATCGCTTCGACCGTAATCTTGCCGACAATCTCGCCCATCGTCATGTCAAACCTGATGCGCCCCAGGATGAGTAGCGCGATTGCCGAAATCAACAAGCCTAAGCCCATCTCTTCGACGGAATCTATCACCACCTCCGCCCAATTAGCGTCGTGCCTGAGTCCGGCGTAATAGTTGTAGCCGAGAAGCATGATGAAAGTCGCCGCGACGTAGAGAATCAGGTGAAGCGGGTGCGCGCTAAAGCCTGCCCACCAGACTTCCATCGTGTAGAGCAAGGGCAAACTGAACAGCAGCCCGCCGATAATGCCGCGTCCATACTCCTGTAATGATTTATCAATCGGACGCATAAAGCAGAAGTCAGGAGTCAGGAGTCAGGAGTCAGAATAAAGAAAACGGTTCAGCCTTTGATTGGCTCTGACACGGGGGCGTTAATTTCACGTTTCGCCGCATAACGGCGCGCGAAGTAAATGGCGACCATGAAGGCCACGAACATGATGGCGGCGGCGGCCCAGAAGGTGACGCGCAAGGTGTGGTCGCTCATCTCATGCATCTTTTGATCGTGGCCGAGCGTCGGGATAGCGCTATAGATTAAGTACGATGCGATGAGCGGGCCGATGGTGCGCGACAGACTCGCAACCGATTGCGTGACGCCGAGCACGCCGCCCTGCTCGCCCCGCCCCACGCTCTTTGAAGCGAGTCCTGTCAGAGCCGGAGTCGAAAGCGAGTTGCCAATGGAGAACGTCGCGCCCACGAGGAGCAGCGTCAAAAGACCCGTCTGCGGCCCCGTGAACGGAATGGCAAAGAGACTCCCGGCGAACAGGAGCGCGCCCAGGACCACCAGCGGCAACTCGCCAAAAGTTTTCACCAGTTTGCCTATCAGTCCGCCCTGAATAACCGCCCCGATGACGCCGACGAAGACGAAGAGCCAGCCCGTGTCGTGCGCGTCATAGCCGAAGCGGTACATCGTGAACAGCCCGAACGTGGTCGTCATAATTGAAAAGGCCGTGACGAACAGAAAGTAGATGAGAAGAATGAAGGCGAGCTTTGATTGGTTGAGCGCCTGCGCGAGTTGCTTCCAACGTCCCGAAGCAGCCGAGGCGCGCGCCGGATGATCCGGCGTGACGGTTTCGGGCAGAGTGAAGTAGAGCAGGAGAGCGTTAGCGAAAGCTAGTCCGGCGGCAAACAAAAACGGCACGTGCATTCCCCAGCGGCTAAGAACGCCGCCGATGGCCGGGCCGAAAATAAAGCCCATCCCGAAAGCCGCGCCGATCAAGCCCATTCCCTTCGCGCGATTCTCCGGCGTCGTGATGTCCGCGATGTAAGCCTGCGCCGTCGAGATGTTGCCGCCAGAGATGCCGTCAATGATGCGCCCGGCAAAGAGCATCCACAGTGTCGTGGCGAAACCCAGAATGAGAAAGCCGACGCCTGTCCCGATTAGACTGATGAGCAGAATGGGTCGCCTGCCGTACCTGTCCGAGAGCCTTCCCAGAATCGGCGTGAAGATGAGTTGCATGATCGAATAGGACGCGAACAGAAGTCCGACCGTGCTTGGGCTGGCATTAAACTTCGTCCCCTCGACATAGAACGGCAGCACCGGAATGACGATGCCGAACCCGATGAGGTCAATAAAGACCGTGATGAAGATGACGAGAAGCGGAGAACGTTTCATAAGGAAAGTGATAGGTGATAGGTGATGAGTGATAGGTAAGAGCGTTTTGTCTTATCATCTATCACCCATCACCTATCACTGCTCTTATCTCCATCGGCGCGATTTTGCCATAGATGCATCTACGGAGGCGCGCCCGCCGCCTGCAATGATGAGGGCTATACCTGCGCCGAGCATGACGAGCGGGTAGCCGATTCTTACGAGTGAAACGGGGCCGGGGTCGCCGCCGGTTAAGTTGCCGTAAAGGGCGACGAGCATGATTGGGACGATGAGCATTGCGCCGAGCCGCGTCAGGAATCCGGTCAGGATGAGGATGCCGCCAATGAGTTCAAACAAGGCGGCTGCGCCGAGCCAGAGCCATGCCGGGCGCAGGCCCGTCGCCGCTCTTTCGTTCGCCATCCATGCTGAAAGCCCCGGCCCTCCCCTTATCCCGAATACCTTCTCTGCGCCGTGCAGAGCGAACAGCAACCCCATTGTCAGGCGCAGCGGCAAGGTAATCCACGTCGGCGTGGTCGCAACCAGTTTTCTAAACATACTCGTAGCCTTTCAATCTCTGCTGAGCTTTCGTGAATAATGTCATATTAAGAGTCACCAACAAAGCCGGGAAGAAATAGACAGGATTAACAAGATGAACAGGATAGGCAGGATAAGAGATAGAGATTCAAGCTTCCTTGTCCTGTCTTGCCTTCTTAATCTTGATAATCCTGTTAATCCTGTCTATTCCTTACTTGAGCCTTGCGGCGATGGCCGCTTTGGGTTGAGCGCCGACGATGCGGTCAACGAGTGCGCCGTCTTTGAAGATGAGCATGGTCGGGATGCTGCGAATATCGAACTGCTCCGACGTGCGCGGGTTTTCGTCAACGTTGAGCTTGGTTATCAGATAGCGTCCGTTTGATTCTGCTGCCAGTTCATCCAGCACCGGAGCGATCATCCGGCACGGCCCGCACCAAGGTGCCCAGCAATCGAGCAGGACGGGAACGCCGCGCACTCCCAACACCTCCTGCGTAAACGTCTCATCCGTCACCGTGCGCGGCTTATCCGTAGCTGCCGCGCCAGCCGTCGCGCTGAGCGCCGTTCCGCATTTCCCGCACACGGGCTGAAGACTCTGCGCCGCGCCTTCATCAACACGATTCTTCGCTCCACAATTCGTACAGACGACAACTGCCATTGTCTTTACCTTCCTTTTCAAATACAGAATACAGGAGTCAGAAGTCAGAATGAAAACAACAGCGGTTCTCCACCTTAATTATTCTGACTTCTGACTCCTGTATTCTGACTCCTGCTTTTAGTAGTATTCTCTTCACCAGAAACTTTCATGCAAATTAAGGGGTAAGGTTCTTCATGATACGTCCCGTTAGCTCTCGCGCTATTGGTCTGGCTCTCGCTCTCCTGCTTTTCGCTGCTTCTGCAATCTCCGCGCAGGACAATCGTGCGGGCGCGCCGCCGGAAATCAGTTTCACCGTTTCGATGTCGAAACCCCACACGCATCTTTTGGAAGTCGAGATGCGTCTGCGTGCGGTAAGGCTTCCGGCGCAGGTGAATCTCATCATGCCTGTGTGGGCGCCCGGCTCTTACCTCATCCGCGAGTTTGAGCGGCACGTGCAGGATTTTGTCGCGACCGACGCCGGGGGACGCCCCCTTCGCTGGCAGAAAACAAATAAGAACACCTGGCGCATCGAAACGAGCGGGGCGCGCGAATTGAAAGTCAGCTATCAAGTCTATGCCAACGAGCTATCGGTTCGCACCAACGATTTGAACGACCGTCATGCTCACTGGAACAACGTCGCGCTGCTGATGTACCCGGAGGGACAGTTAAGTGTGCCTTCCACTTTGCGCGTCGTTCCCTTCGGTGATTGGAAGGTGGCGACGGGGCTGCCCGCCGTGCCCGGTCAACTAAACACTTTCCGCGCGGAGAATTTCGATGTGCTCTACGATTCGCCCGTCGAGGTAGGCCGTTTCAAGACCATCGCTTTTGAAGTACGCAATGTTCCGCATCGCATCGTGATTGACGGCGAGGGCAACTACGATATGGAACGTATCCGCCGGGACGTGCAGAAAATCGTCGAGACGCAGGTCGCGATGATGGGAGACATTCCTTTCCGCGATTACACCTTCATCGTGCACGCACATACCAGAACCGATGGCGGGTTGGAACATCTGAACTCAACTTCGATCATCGTTGAGCGCAACAGCTTTCGTGCCCCCGCCTCTTATCACACTTTTCTCTCGGTCATGTCTCATGAGTTCTTTCACGTTTGGAACGTCAAGCGAATTCGCCCGGACGCGCTCGGCCCCTTCGACTATACGAAGGAGAATTACACGCGGCTGCTGTGGGTCGCCGAAGGAATCACAGATTACTACGGCATTCTCATGCTTCGTCGCGCCGGTTTAATCTCCGCCGAAGACTATCTGGACAGTCTGTCTGACATGATTGACAACGTGCAGAGCAAGCCGGGGCGGTTCGAGATGAGTGTGGAGGAAGCGAGCTTCGACGCGTGGATCAAGTATTATCGAACGGACGAAAATTCCGTCAACTCGCAAATCTCTTATTACGATAAAGGGCATCTCATCGGCCTGCTGCTCGATCTGGAGATACGCAAGCTCTCAGGTGGCGCGAAATCTCTGGACGACGTGATGCGCTATCTCTATGCGGAATTTTACAAGAAGAATCGCAACTACACGCCGGAAGATTTTCAGCGTGCAGCGGAGATGATGGCCGGAGCGAGCCTGGAAAACTTCTTCACACGCTACGTGCGCGGGCGCGAGGAGCTTGATTACAATGCAAGCCTGAATGCGTTTGGATTGCAACTCGGCGCGGCTAATCAGGCAAACGTGTCGCCCATCGAAAGACCATATTTCGGAGCAGACCTTGCTCAGGAAGGCGACCGCTTGATGGTGAGACGTGTGTACAGCGATTCGGCTGCCTACGAGCAGGGCTTGAATGCGGGCGATCAAATCGTGGCGCTCGACGGGATGCGCGTTAGCCAGCAATCTTTCATGGCAAGGCTTGGGGAAAAACGCGTGGGCGACACGCTCAATCTGACGCTTTTCCGCGACGATGATTTACGCACCTTGCCAATCAAGCTCGGCAAGCGCGTCGTCCGTGACTATCGCATCCTGCCCGTCAGACAGCCGACGCCCGAGCAGATGAAGCAACTCAGCGCATGGATAGAAAGGCAGTGATAGGTAATGGGTGATAGGTGATAAGAGAAAACGCTCTTTCCTATCACCCATCACCCATCACTTATCACCTATCACAAATTTTCTTATGAGCGATAAATACCAGAGCATCAAATTCGGCATCGAAGATCGCGTGGGGCGGATTACGTTCGCGCGCCCGCCGCTCAATGTTTTCAACATTGCGATGATGCTTGAGATGGGTGACGCCATCAACGAGTGCGCTGGTCAGCGCGACGTGGTGGCGATTGTGTTTGAGGCCGGGAAGGATTCGCGTGCGTTTAGCGCGGGCGTGGCGGTCGAAGAGCACGTCGAAGAGACCATCTATCGGATGCTCGATTCGTTTCACGCGATCTTTCGTCAGCTTGAGCAGGCGGGCAAGCCGACCATCGCTGTGGTGGACGGCGCAGCGCTTGGCGGCGGGTGCGAGTTGGTGGCGGGCTGCGACATTGTGATTGCAACGGAGCGCGCACGCTTCGGGCAGCCGGAAATTAAGCTCGGCGTCTTTCCGCCAATCGCCGCAGTGCTGTTGCCGCGCATCATCGGCGACAAGCGGGCGCGCGAGTTAATCCTGACGGGCGAATTGATTGACGCACCCGAAGCCTTGCGGCTCGGCCTCGTCAACGCCGTCGTCCCCGTCGCTCAACTTGAGCAAAAGACGCAGGAAGTGCTCGTCAAACTGCGCGAACTCTCCGCGCCCGCGCTCGAAATGACAAGGCGGGCTATGGACCTCGCTCGCGGCGCTTCTTTCGAGAATGCTCTCAGAAGAGTCGAAGATTTATATCTCAACGAATTGATGAAGACCGAAGACGCGCGCGAAGGCGTTCTTGCCTTCATGCAAAAGCGCAAGCCAGCATGGAAAAACAAGTAGGAACTTGCGAACGCCAAGCGCGTAAATAAATGCAAGAGCTTTTCAGCGCATCGTTCATGTTAGAGCGTTCATCGTTTATAATGTGTTTCCGATGAAGTTACGGCACGACAATCAACGGCAGTCGTTAAAGAGTCTGCGGCTCGTCGCTCTCGCCGCGCTCTTCCTTATAGTCGCTTCCGCCGCCTCACCGCTTACGTTGGCGCAAGACGAAAGTCCCTGGAAGGGTGGCAGCCCGCCGCCGAGCCAGCCGCGCGAAAGTCCGCCGCTTGAAGAGGGAGATATTGTCGAGCGGGCGATGGGCGCTGTTTGTCTGGAACGCTCGCGCGATCCACTGGGGAGTGTGCCGATTGACGTGATGCAGGCGCGGCCTTCGCTCCCGCTGGCACATCCTGACGCGGTCGCCGGACTCAAGCGCGCCGAGAGACTTCTACCGCAGGCGCGTGATCTTGTCGTCGCCTCGCTTCGCGATCTCTCCAGCGAATACAATATCGAAGAGTCTAGAATCCGCGCCGCGATGCAGCGCATTCAGGCCGTCAACAAAATCGAGCCGGACGTTGAACTGCGCGACAACGCTTCGGTCATTCTCAGCACTCCGCGCACAATCTATTTCGGCACGATTTTTCTGGCGGGCTTGCAATCGGACGAGGGCATGGTGAGCGTGCTGGCGCACGAGTTGACGCACATCGCGGATGGCCGTGAGGATTCTCTTCAACCTCTGTTCCGTCTGGTCGGCAGGCGCGCTTCGACCCTGATGGGGATACGGATTGCGGGTCGTCGCCCGGAAGAGTTGACCTGCGATTTGATAGGAGCAATGGCCGCGCGTGCCTTTATCGAGCGCACGCCGGGCAAAGAGTTGCTCGCGCGCAGGCTGGCGCGAGCCATCGAGCATAACTGCGTTGAGGAAGACGGAACTGACGAAGCACATCTCAGCCCGCGCAACACCATGCGTGCCCTGCTCGTGCTGGACCCCACGCTCAGCAGCGACATCATGGGCGATCCTCTCATCACCTTCAAACTCGTCGAGCCGCCGAGCAGGCCTCGCACGACGACGCCGAAAGTAACGCCGGGCCGTCGGCGCGGGACGCCACGCAGAAAACCCGCGACACCACAACGCCGCCGCGTCCGTCGTGGCTGACTTAGGCGAGTTGAGAACTCAGGCCCGACCGTCTGGGTGAACACGGCGTGGGCGGGCGCGTTCAATCCCTCCGACCACCCATCCCCCACATCGAACCCGCGATGACGAAGCAGGCGATGCCCGCGAAGAGTGCGTATTTTCTGGGCATCATGTCGAAAGCCATTGCCAGCATAAAGAGCACACCGATTAGTCCTAAGACTCTGGCCGCAACATGAGCCTTCTGCTTGTCCATGTTTCCTTATCCTCCGGCAAGGTTGACGGTAAAAGGCTGCGAGGGTGACTTTCACAAAGAGTTGTCGCCGCTTTATATCACACTGCGCTGAACCGTTCATGGAAAAATCCCCTGATTGAAAGAGTCGTTTAACGTGAGTTCGGCGACAGTGGCTGTGAACGAGAGTTCGACCTCAGCGGCATAGCCGCTAATGTCGAACCACTACCCGAATCTCCTCTCGTTGACAATCACACACACGCCTTCCTATCATCAGCCCTTCACATGAGTCATCAATCAAGTAAAAAGCAGTGGTCAGTGGTCAGCGGTCGGTGGTTAGTAAGAACGAAAAGCGTTTTTGCTTTAACTGACCGCCGACCACTGACCACTGTCCACTTCCATCGTGCCCACTGCCTACTACTGCTGCTTCTTCTCATCGCGCCCGCGTGTCGCAGCAGCGGAGATAAAAGGGGCGCTCATCCGAACACCTTGCGCGACGTTGCGGCAGCGCGCCTCGCCTACAGTTTCGCGCCGGATACGGATGCGCCGCCCGGAGCCGTTCCCGTTGAAGAGACGAAGCTCAAACCCGTTCAGGACGACTTTGACACCAGGCGCAAAGACGATCGGCTGCTACGCACGGTGGTTTCGCCCGACGGACTGCGCGCTCTCGCCATTTATGACACGGGCGAGACGCAGGAAGGCGAGTTTCGGATAGACATGTATGCGGCTGACGGGAAGTTCCTGCGTAACCTGACGCCTCCCGAACTTTCGGGTGCTTTTGCTCCGATGGTCGCGTGGTCGCCCGACGGAAACTACATCGCTTTCATCGGGCGCAAGAGTCTCACGCCGCAGACGCCGCCCGAAATGATCCCGGAAACAGCCGTGCCCGAAGCGCCCATGTCGACACCGCCGCCAGCGCCCATGTTCGGGCCTGTGGCTGTCTACGACACGGAGCAACTCTACCTCTGCAACCGGGATGGTTTTGAGTTGAGACCGTTGACCACACGCAACGGCTTGATTTACTTTTATCTCGCATGGTCGCCCGACAATCACGCGCTCGTCGCGCTCGCCTGTACTGAAGACGAGTGGACGATGAGAGAGCGCGAGAGTAAGTTGCCGTCGGGACGCCCGCGCCTCGTTGAGACAACTGGGAGCGAGCGCCTTCTCGATGATGGATTGACGGAGGCCGGGCCTGTCTGGTCGCCCGATTCCTCAAAAGTCGCCGCAGCTTTTGAGACCGAGGTGAAAATCTACGACGCCGACGCCGCAGAGACGCCGACGCGAGCCGCCATTCCTCTGCGCGATCCCCTGCTCACAGCTTCGACGGCTTATGATGAAAAGAATCTACGCTCGAAGAATAAGACAAATGAGAAGTCGAATGATAAAGGCGACGAGACGGCTGCTGCGCCAGCGCCGTCAAGCGGCACGCCCGTTTCCTTCAATCCAATCGTTCGTCTCAACTGGCCGGAGGATAGAACTCTCTTCATCCAGACAGCCTACAGACGCATCTATTCAAACGAGCCGGTGATTACTTTCCAGCGATGGCACAGATTGAATCTCAGCATTCAGGCGACGCCACCGCTGAGCCGCTTGCGTAGAGGCGCAAGCAAACCGGCGCTGACGGCCTGTGTGCTATAGTCGCGCCACTAAACCGAAATTAATAAGATTGAAATAAGAGAAGAAATAGACCGAGATTAACAAGATGGACAGGATGACAGAAAAAGCATTTAGCATTCCTGACCTGCCTTGTCTTCTTAATCTTGCTAATCCTGTTAATCCTGTCTAGTTTCTTCTTCATTTCGATTCAGAGACTCTTAATTGACAGGAGCGAAAAACCCCCGGATGAACTACACCAGCGTTCCCCAAATCTTTGAGGTGATAGACGAGACGCGCGCGCGGCTTTACCGGCTCGTCGAAGGATTAAGCGATGAGCAGGCGCGGGCGCGCCCCCTACCGGATGTCTGGACGGCAACGGAGATCATAGAGCATCTGGCGCTCATCGAAGGCAGGCTGGTTAAGATGATGAGCATGATGATAACGAAAGCCGAAAGCGCTGGCGCTGGAAAAAAAGATGCGCCCGGCGAGATAGAGCCTTTCACTTTGGACGAGTTTGTCGAGCGCAGCCGCAATGAAAAGTACACCGCGCCGGAATATGTGCGTCCAAGCGGCGAGGTCTCTTTGACGGATGCGCTCGCGAAGCTGCGACACTCGCGAGAGGAACTACACAGTTTGCGCCCGCGCATCGAAGCGACAGACCTTTCAACCGTCACCTACCCGCACCCGGCCTTTGGCCCGCTCAACTTCTACCGTTGGCTGGCGTTCATAGGCATTCACGAAGAGAGGCATCTGCGTCAGGCTAAAAACCTGCTGGCGTCATGAAGAAGAGACTGCGGGAGCTAGCCATCGTGTCGCTGCTCGGCGGGCTGGCGGCTGGGGGCTGTGCCGGGTGGCTGTATTACCGCGCCCGCACGCAGGCAGACGCAGGGATGAATCTCATGAAGAAATCGCTGGGACTGTACGATCAATCCGACACGGTCAAGGGCACGCCCGAAGAGAACAGGCTGATCGAAGAAGGCCAGAAGTTTGAACAGGAGGGAAACGAAACGCTCGTCTCGGCGAGAAGCCGCCGCCAGTGGGCGCTTGTTTCCGGCGTCGGCAGCCTCGTCCTTTTCCTCATCTCGATTGCCACGATCATTCTTCACCTCAAGCGAAAAGGGATTGATTCGCCCTGAGCGCCTGCTTCGTTACATCAAATTCATGTTATCAAATGACGCGCGCTTGCGACTGTTCGCGCAGACCCATATAATCTTTTTCGCATCAGTTACAGTCTGCCCTTGTAGCTCAATGGTTAGAGCAGCGGACTCAATCTTTGAAAACTCTAAGTGGAAAAATCAGGATTATGAATTTCTGCATGACAGTTTAGGCAAAGAAGCTGGCACTTCCGAACTTCTTCGATGAGGGTCTCCCAGGAAGTGTTAGAGCAATTTCTAAGGTCAATCGGAAAAGACTTGATTGACGCATCAAGATGGTGAAAAGCCAGCGCAGCTTGATTCGCAATATATCCGCAGCGCTCGCAACCGCCTCCTTTTTGTTGAATAAGACGTTGCCTTCTTTGTCGTCCACGCTGTTGCTGAGAAATATAATTCTGATGTTTGTTGTTCTTCCAGGCGTTCTTGCAGCCGCGCGAGCAAAATTTTGCTTGTCAGCCTGTGAGTCTTGCTTGGCAAACGGTGCAAGCTTTTTCCATATGATTTTCTGAAGTGGGTTGCAAGTGTATCACATGACAAAGCTCGGTTTTGTTTTCAGGTACGCTTGTAGAACCTGTCAAATTCGGGGAAGCCTAAAGGGTGAAAACCACACGGTAATCCCGAGCCAAGTCTCGCGTAAGCGAGAAAGGTGTAGAGACTTAACGGCAGGCGCGTAAAGCGAAGAGAAAGTCCAGACCACAAACTTTGAGCTATTACAAAATCAAAGACGGTGAAAGCCGTAGCTGGTAAGCATAATCCGTTGGTTCGGGGTTCAAGTCCCTGCAAGGGCACGAAATTGAATCGAAAGGGCGATCATCCGGTCGCCCTTTCGATTATTAGTTCGCGCTGGATGATAGGAAGAGAGGAAATAAATTGACCAGGAAAGATTTCATCGGCATCGGTATGATCGGCGCGGGCTTCGCGCGTTCAACGCAGATTCCGGGCTTTCGCGCTTGTGAGGGCGCACGCGTGGTGGCGATTGCGAGCGGGCATCGGGAGAATGCCGAGCGTGTGGCGCGTGAGTTCGACATCGAGCATGTGGCGAATGATTGGCGCGAGGTCATCGCGCGCGATGATGTTGATCTGGTCAGCATCGTGACGCCGCCCGTGACGCACCTTGAGATGGTGTTAGCCGCGCTCGATGCGGGCAAGGCCGTGCTGTGCGAAAAGCCTATGGCGATGAATGCGGAAGAGGCGGATGCGATGCGCGCCCGCGCGGCTGAAAAAGGCTTGCTCGCGTTGATTGATCACGAGTTGCGTTTTCTGCCCGGGCGGGTGAAAGCACAAAAGATGCTGCGTGACCGTGAGATTGGCAACATTCATCACGCGAAGCTGCACTTCCGCGCCGATTCGCGCGTTTCGCCTGAGCGGAAGTGGGACTGGTGGTCTGACGCGGCGAGCGGCGGTGGCGCTCTTGGCGCTATCGGCTCGCACGCGATTGACGGTTTCCGCTGGCTGTTGGACGCGGAAATCTCGCAGGTCTTCTGCTCGCTCGCCACACATGTCGCAGAGCGAGCGGACGAGAAGACGAATGATCTGCGACGCGTCACAACCGATGATGAAGCGAATTTGATACTGCGTTTTGAAGATAGTGAGTTGACGAAAGGTGCGACCGCGACCATTTCGCTCTCGGTAGTCGAGTCGGGTCGTCCTGAGCATTGCCTGGAAGTCTTCGGCTCGAAGGGCGCGCTGAAGATAGAAGAGAGCGGGGAACTCTGGAGAGCGCAGACGGGCGCGGGCGACTGGTCGCGCGTCGAGACCGAGCGCGGGCCGCTGGCGGAAGGGATGCGCGACGGTGGCTGGTCGCGCGGCTTTACGCTCTTCGCGCGCGCCATCGTTGAAGCTCTGCGCGAGGGACGCAACGCCGTTGAAGGCGCGGCAACTTTTGAAGACGGCTACCGCACGCAGCTTGTCCTCGACGCCGCACATCGCTCACATGAAAGCAGCGGCCAGTGGTCAGTGGTCAGTGGTCAGTAAGAACAAGCGGCAGACAGCGTTCGTGCTTTTGCTTTTAACTGACCACTGACTACTGACCACTTATTTTTTATCCGGCACGTGGAACACGGCGTCCGGGATGTCAACGTCGAATTTGACGGCTTTGATGATTGAGGTGACATCGCCGATGGACGGAATGTTCGTGGTGCTCTTAAAGGGAATCATCAGACCTTCGACAAGGCGGTAGTCGCTGTAATACTCCGTGATGGGTAGACTGATCTGGCTCGTGTTGCTGGTCTGAATGGTATCGCGGCGAAGCAAAAGAAATGACCTGGTCGAGATATAGTCGGTCACAGGGTTACCCTTCTCCGGCGTTTTGACGACGACGTAAACATCTTCGTCGTTCACCTTCGACAGCCTTTTAATCTCGATGGTCTTGAACAGCTTCTTCCAGTTCAGCACGCCGTAAAAGTCTGAGTTGATGCGGGCGTCTTCCAGCGACTTTCCGGCTTTCTCCTCGCCCGGCGAGAAACTCGCCACCTCAGCGCCCTCCGTGCCGTCGAAGTATTCGTCTATCGTTCCGATTTCCTTGCCCAGCGCCATCATCTCAATGTGCGTTGCCAGCGCATTCGGCGCTCTGGCGCTCGTCGTCGCCGTGCCCTTGATGCCCTGATGCTCAAAGTCCATCTCAGCCGTGATGAGTCTGGATTTGTGCTTGCGTATGTTTTGCTCTCCACCTTCCGCCGCGATTATTTTGGTAATCAACTCATCAACGGTCATGGACACGCTGGTCTCGCCAACGCGCTTTAACTCGAAGTCGCCTTCCGGCTGCTTCATCACCAGACCGGACACTTTGCCCGCCGCGTCGCGCTTGACCAGAATGCTGTAAGTCTCCGGCAAGGCGGGACTGTTGAGCTTGTCTTTCTCTTTCTCGACGAGCGGGTAGGGCGGTTGGCCCGCAACGATCAGCACGACCTTTTCATCTTTGATTGTGATTTTAACTTCGGGGCCGCCTTCCGTCTCGTAAGACCCGAGCAAATCTTTCAACGGGCCGTTGTAGTGTGATGCTGCCGCATCGGAAACGTCTTTCGCGTTGGCGGAAGCCTCGTCCGCCTTGATTCTGGCGAGGACGAGATTACCCTGCGGCTGTTCGAGGAACATTTCTGTCTCCGTCTCTTTATCTTTGACGGGACGAAACGTGACGAAGAAACCTGCGGGCGCGTTCACGAGCTTGTAGCGGCGACCGCCAATGTTTTCCAGTTGATACTGTGGCTGTCCCGGCACGCTCAACATGAGCTTGCCGTCTTTCATCTCGACATCGAAATTGATGGAGGCTTCGGCCAATAAATATTTCCCGATTTCACCTGAAGGATCGCCCGCCGGTTCGTTGCCTTTGTCGACATTCGTTTCTGGTTTGCCGACAAGATTTGACCAGACCGTCTCCATCGCGTATGTGCCGAGCGGCGAGCCGGAAATGTTGGTCAGCATGACGAAGCCGAGTTTTTGATCGGGCATCATGGCGACGAGCGCATTGAAGCCGTCAATGTTGCCGCCATGCTCGACGACCTTGTGCCCGTGCCATTCGCGCAGGAACCAGCCGAGGCCGTAGTTAACATTGCCCGCCACCTTGTTCTGCACGGCGACCAACTCCTTGAAATTCTTCTCTGAAACCAGCCGCTTGCCTTCAAACACACCTTCGTTCAGCATCAAGCGAAGCCACTCGGCCATGTCGCGTGCGCTGGAGTTAATCGCGCCCGCAGGAGCGCCAGCGCCGATTTCGCGCATCGGCACATGGATGGTCTCTTTGGTCTCCGAGTTGTAGCTGTAGCCGAGCGCGTAATCGCGTGCTTTGAGTGTCGCCGCGACGGTCGTGTTGGAGTCTTTCATGCCGAGCGGCTTGAAGATGCGCTTCTCTATAAAATTGTCCCACGTTGTGCCCTGCGCCTTCGCGACAATCTCTCCGGCGGCGGCGAACATGATGTTCTGGTAGAGAAATTTCTCGCCGAGCCTGGCCGTCGGTTTCGCCATTCCGGCGACGCGAATCAACTCTTCGCGGTTGAGTTTGCCTGAGACCATCGAAAGGTCTGTGCGGTCAATTCCGGAACGATGCGAGAGCAGATCGCGGATGGTGATCTTCGCGTCCGTTTCCGGGTCGCGCAATTTGAAATAGGGAAGAAACTTTTTCGGAGAATCGTCAAGCGAGAGCTTGCCGTCGTCGGCAGACATCGCCGCAGAGAGCGCCGTGAAGGCTTTGCTGGACGAGCCAATGGCGAAAAGCGTGTCGGGCGTGACGGGGAGATTCCGCTCGACATCCTTCAGACCGAGACCTTTCACGTAAATCACTTTGTCGTCTTTGACGATGACGAACGAGACACCCGGAATGTGTAGCTCTTTGCGTTTCTCGTCCAACGCTTTCTCGATGGTTGCGAGACGCGCTGACAGATCTGGCGCTGCGGTTTGTGCTGTGGCGGCAGCCTGAGCCTTTGATTGTGCCAGCACAGCTTTCTGGAAAGGAGAAAGGGTTGTGGCGGCAATCAGCACCAGCACGAGAAGAAGGTGCGAAAAGCGTTTGAGTAGCATATTATCGAATCTCCTGAAGTTGGTTCTCCGCATTTTCAAATAAATTAGTTGGGCATAATGGCCTCGATTATACGTCTCAGGCGGGCACAAAGTTTTTAGCGGAAACTGATCGGTTAATAACTCGCTTTCCTTCGGCGCTGATTATCAAGCCGCGCGATAGTGAGGCTGTCCAGTTTGAAATGACAGGTGACTGAAGATGAATAAAAAGCAGAAGCAGATGATAGTTATACTGTCAGCCGTAGCTCTTTTCAGTCTGTCCGAACTGTTCCCGCCTTTTTCTTACAAGGATGAACATAGCAGGCAAAGATCGGCGGGCTACCACTTCTTCTATGACCCGCCGACGACGGTAAAAATTCCGAATGAAATGAGTAATGCCTACTCGCATCCGGATGAGCAATTTCGCCATTTCAGAGTGGGAAGAGACATCATTCGCCTCCTTGGTCAAAGAATTATTTTGTTGCTTGCGATGCTGGGGCTGTTGCTCTTGCTGGAGGAGCGCAGGTCAACACTCAAGGCGGTATTTGGTGTCATCTCCCTCTGCCTCTGCTTCGGCGTTCTCGGGTTATACAGTCTTTATGTTTTAGCCATCGGGTAATTTAATTTTTGGTTTCCCGAAACAGATATCAAGTCGTCCGAGCCTACGCACTCTCACATGGCTGCCTCTCAGGATAAGACGAGCAAAGAGGATTCCATCGCATGCGCGTCGGCGTAGACACAGGGGGCACGTTCACGGATTTCGTCTTTCAGACGGCGGACGGTTTGCGCGTCTTCAAACTCGCTTCCACGCCCGCCGACCCGTCAGAGGCGATTACGGAAGGATTGCTCCGCATCGCTACATTAACAGGCGCAAAGCTGCGCGACATAGAGGTCATTCACGGCACGACCGTCGGCACGAACGCGCTGCTTCAGAAGCGCGGGGCAAAGACGGCACTCGTCACGACCGCAGGCTTTGAAGACGTACTCGCTATCGGTAGACAGGCGCGACCCGCGCTCTACGATTTGAACGCCGTCAAGCCTGAGCCGCTCGTCCCGGACAATTTGCGCTTCGGCGTGAAAGAACGCGTCGCGGCTTCCGGCGAAGTGCTTGAAGAGTTGAGTGAGAGCGCACTTCAGCAGCTTGTCAAAAAGTTGAAGCGAGCGCGCGTCGAATCAATCGCCGTCTCCCTGCTCTTCTCCTTCGTCCATCCTCGACATGAGCGGCGCATCGCAGAGGCGCTCTCCGCGCTCAATGTTCCGCTTTCCATTTCGCACAAAATTCTTCCCGAATATCGTGAGTACGAGCGCACTTCGACCGTAACGATTAACGCTTACCTGCAACCTTTGATGGGCGCGTATCTCACACGCCTGAAGGCGCACGTGCCCGCTCTCAAGGTGATGCAGTCTTCGGGTGGAAGTATCTCCGCTGAGGTGGCTGGCACGGAGCCTGTGCGGACAATCCTCTCCGGGCCTGCGGGCGGCGTGGTGGGCGCGCTCGGCGTGGCGCGTGCGACCGCTACGCAGAACATCATCACGTTCGACATGGGCGGCACGTCAACGGACGTTGCGCTGTGCGACGCCGACGGTATGCGTATGACGAACGAAGCCAGCGTGGCCGGATTGCCCGTCGCCGTGAACATGATGGACATCCACACGGTCGGGGCGGGCGGCGGCTCAATCGCGCGCGTGGACGAGGGTGGCAGCCTGCGCGTCGGGCCGGAATCGGCGGGCGCGAATCCTGGGCCAGCTTGCTACGGGCGCGGGACGTTGCCCACCGTCACAGACGCCAATCTCGTGCTGGGTCGTTTCGGAGGCGCGGGGCTTCTGGGCGGAGAGTTTAAGCTGGACGAAAAGAGAGCGCATGACGCTTTGAACGAACTCGCGCGGGAGATGAGCGCGCATGCCGGTCGGCGTGTGAACTTGATGGAAGCGGCGCTCGGCGTCGTTCGCGTGGTCAACACGAATATGGAGCGTGCGTTGCGCGTTATTTCGGTTGAGCGCGGCTACGACCCGCGTGACTTTACGCTGATGCCGTTTGGCGGCGCGGGCGGATTGCATGCGGTCGAGTTGGCGCGTGCGCTACGCATCCCGCGCGTCATCGCGCCTACGTCCGCCGGTGCTCTCTCGGCTCTCGGCGCGTTAGCCTCGGACGTGGTGAAAGACTGGAGCCGGACGCTGATGCTGAAGGCTGCGAAAGAAACCGGCGCGAAAGTCGAGAACACCTTTCGTGAGATGGAACGAGACGCGCGCGCGGCTTTGAGGCGTGAAGGATTCAAAGACGCGCGTCAACATCATGAAAGATTGCTCGCGGTGCGTTACGTTGGGCAGTCGTTTGAGTTGGAAATCAAGTGGACGCGGGGGGGCGACATTGCGAAGGCTTTTCATCAAGTGCATCGTGCCCGTTACGGCTACATGCAGGAAAAGAACGAGGTCGAGATCGTCAGCGCGCGCCTTCGCTCAACCGGCGTCGTGGAAAAATTAAAAGTAGAGCGCGCTCGTCGCGTCTCTGGCCGGAAGATAACGGTCGCGCCGCGCGAGTACAAAATGGTTCACTTCGCAGAAGGCCGGGCGCGTGCCGGAATCTACGACCGCGACCAACTTGAGGCAGGCGCACGTCTTCGCACACCCTGTATCGTGGCAGAATATTCTGCGACGACGCTCATTCCGCCGGGCGCGCACGCATTCGTGGACGAGCAGGGCAACTTGATTATCGAGTTATGAAAAACGCCAGACGTAAATTTGACCCGACGACGCTGGAAATCTATCGCGCGCTCTACACCTCTGTCGCCGAAGAGATGGGAATTGCGCTCAGGCGCACGGCCTTTTCGCCGAACATCAAGGAACGGCGCGATTATTCCTGCGCCGTCTTCGACGCAGTGGGGCGCGTCGTCGCGCAGGGCGATCACATGCCGGTCCATCTAGGTTCGATGCCGATGGCCGTCGCCGCCGCGCTTCGCGAAGTAGACCTTGCGCCCGGCGATGTAGTCGTCCTCAACGACCCGTTCGCAGGCGGCACGCACCTGCCGGACGTGACACTCGTCATGCCAGTGGTCAGTGGTCGGTGGTCAGTCGTCAGTGAAAAAGAGAAGGCGAAAGGCGGAAGGCAGAAGGCAGAAAGTAAGAAGCGGCATGGTCAAACTAATCAAAAACTGATTACTGACCACCGACCACTGACCACTATCTTCTACGTTGCCAACCGCGCGCATCACGCGGACATCGGGGGGAGTAGTCCCGGTTCGATGGGACTGGCGACGGATGTTTACGGCGAGGGCTTGCGGATTCCGCCCGTGCGAATCGTGCGCCGAGGTGAGATGGATGAAGAGATGATGCGGCTCGTGCTGGCGAACGTGCGCGGAGCGGCGGAGCGGCGGGCGGATTTCGAGGCGCAGATCGGGTCTTTGAAGACGGGCGCGACGCGCCTGCTAGAGATTGTCGAGCGACGCGGAGCGCTCGAAGCTCAGGAGTACGCCTCGCACCTGATAGCTTACTCGGCGCGCTTGATGCGGCGCACGATTACTGCTATCCCGGACGGCGATTACACGGCAGAAGACGCGCTCGATGATGACGGCATCAATGGTGATGAAGTGAAGATTCGCGTGCGTGTGACGATCAGAGGGAATCGCGCGCTGGTTGATTTCACTGGAAGCGCAACGCAGGTCGCGGGTGCGATTAATGCGGTCGAAGCGATTACCGTGTCTGCCGTGTCATATGTCTTTCGCTGCCTGGTCGGGGCGGACGTTCCGGCGAGCGCAGGGCTGATGGAGCCGATTGAAGTGATTGCGCCGGTGGGGACGATTGTCAACGCGAGACATCCGGCTTCGGTCGCGGGCGGGAATGTCGAAACGTCGCAGCGTATCGTTGACGTTCTCTGTAGAGCTTTACATCAAGCGCTGCCGCAGATAATTCCTGCGGCGAGCCAGGGGACGATGAACAATTTAACCATCGGCGGGATTGATTCGCGGACGGGTGCGGAGTTCGCATACTACGAAACAATCGCGGGCGGTATGGGCGCGCGCCCCCGCCTCGATGGCATGAGCGCCGTCCACACACACATGACGAACAGTCTGAACACGCCTATCGAAGCTCTCGAATACGCTTATCCTCTACGCGTGCGCGCCTACAGTATTCGCAACAATTCAGGTGGAAGGGGAAGACAGCGGGGAGGTGACGGCGTTGTGCGCGAGATAGAAACACTCGTCCCGGCGCGCATGTCGCTGATTGCCGATAGACGCCGCCGCGCGCCTTACGGACTCGACGGGGGAGAGGATGGACGCACGGGGCGCGACCGCATTATCCGTCGTGGCCGCGCGCAGGCAATCACATCAAAGGGAAGCTGGCAACTTGAAGCAGGTGACCGGGTGCGAATCGAAACGCCGGGCGGCGGAGGGTATGGTGATGAATGATGACAGGCAGGCTGTTAAGCAACTCGACCACCTGATCGTGCGCGTGGATGACCCGCAGCCCCTTTTCAAATTCCTGTCAGAGACTTTGAATCTGCCCATCGCGTGGCCCTTGCGTTCTTATCCATCTTTTACGAGCGGCGGCATCACGCTCGGCAATCTCTATCTTGAAGTCCTCTCCTGCGCTCCACCGCGAGATTCGTCTTCCGGCAATTCGACCGCCGCGCGTTTCGCGGCGATAGCTTTTGAAACTGATTCGCTTGACGAGAGCGTGCATGAGCTTGAGAGGCGCAAGATTCCGCATGGCCCGGTGACGCCATATGTGCAGATTGAAGCTGACGGGAGCAAGACGAAGCTCTATGCAAACGTCATCCTGGGCAAGATGCTGGGCCGCAGTTTCTGGATTGATACGATGATTCTCATGGGGCGATTGCCGGGCGCAAGCGCGATGGCGAAACCGGGAAAGGGCGGCGCGCTGGTGAGATGGGGGATAGACAAGGTGATGAGCGGCAATCTCGTCTTTCTGGTCGAGTACGCCTACGGGAGTTTCACAGACCTCCCGCACTGGTCTGAATTCAGGAATCACGACGAGAAGCGCGCGGCAGACCGGGCCTCGCTCGAAGCGCAGGCTGGCGGCGCGCTCGGCATAAAGTCTGTTGAAGAGATCGTCGCAGGCGTCAAAGATGTCGAAGAAGCGCACAGACGCTGGGACAGTTTCCTCGCGCCGGGTGGTGCGTCCGCTGCCCATCTTTGGGAAATTGCGGACGGCCCGCGCGTGCGTCTCGTTTCGGCAAAGGAAAATGCTATCAAAACGCTCGTCCTGAAAGTATCATCGCTCAAGCGTGCCGCAGAGTTTCTGGCTGAAAGGGAGATGGTCGGTAGCATCGGAGGAGATCAACTGACAATCGCGCCCGAAAAGATTTACGGTCTGGATGTGCGGCTCGTCGAGTGAGATTGTTGTGCGGTTGTAATTGGCCCTCGCGTGAAGGTGGACGAACCCGATGCCGCGAGCCGCTGACGGACGATCCCTTCGCGCTAGCTCTCTTTGTTGATAAATGTAGACACCTCGCTTTGGCGCATGTCGCCTATCGTAGACACCTGAGAACTCGCGCGGGTTTCCCTCTGCGCGTATATACCCTTAATCTATCCGGCAAAAGCCATCGAAAGGCCGCTCCCGTGTCCCGCGCCTCCGTGCCGGTATAAGAGTTGCTCAATCGTTGATGAATGTTGCCGGTTGCGAGCTACGCTGTGTTTGAGAGGCGAGAGTTTCGGCATGAGGCATGTCTCGGGAAATGTCTTTTGCGGTTCGCGAGCATTTTGCGCTTCGCTTCACACGCTCCTTCTTTTCATCCCTTCGCAAAGTCAGAGGAAATATTATGGCTGAGGAAAATAAATCCAATCAGGACAAGCAAGGCGCATCCGCTTTCAGAGAGATGACGCACAACGACCGCAAGGTCAGCATCCGTGAGGACGCAAACACTTTCGAGCTACGCATCAACGGCTTCCCGCTCAAGGTCAGCCGCCACGCCGACGGCACTTACCACAGCGCCATCATGACGCATCGAGCCTACAAGTCTGCGGAAGAACTGGCACGCGCGCTCGCCGAAACTGAAGGCAAACTCTGGGTGGCCGGGCCGGGGGAAACAGGAGGCCACATGTCGCATAAACCACAGACCCCGCACGACCCGCATGATCCACAAGACCCGCAAGGCCATCACGACTGAAACCCCCGCACGGAGACCCACATGGACTGCCGAAAAAACATCTACTCGCTGACCGACACCGAGCTGGCAAACTATCAAGCTGCCGTCAACGCCCTCAAGGCCGACGGACGCTACGACGAGTTCATCATGCGCCATCACATGGCAATGGACGTACTCACGCTCATGCCCGGCGAAACCGAATTCGATACGGGCCGCAACGCGGCGCATCGCGGCCCGTCGTTCCTCCCCTGGCACCGCTATTTTATACGCGAGTTTGAATTGGCTTTGCAGTCGGTCAACCCGACCGTGACCTTGCCTTACTGGGATTGGGCGACCGATGCGGCGCTGCCTGATCCGACCACCGCGCCAATCTGGAACGGCAACCCGGCGGCGGGGCGTGTCTACATCGGCGGCGACGGCCAAGGCGCAGATGATCTCGTCATGGACGGGCCTTTCGTTGGCTGGACGGCGCTCATCGAGGCGGCGGGCGGAGGCTTCGTCGCTCGACCGGGCGGCATCAGCCGCCAGTTAGCGCGCAGTGGGGATGCGATAGGTTCGGGTACGGACTCGCTTCCGACGCAGGGTCAAGTTAACGGGTTGATGCCCGTCACCACTTACGACTCGCCGCCGTGGAGCGAAAGCCCCAGCACGACGCCCAGCTTCCGCAACCGGCTTGAAGGCTGGCTTGCCGAGCCGGGAGAATTAGTCTCGCACCACAACCGCGTGCACGTCTGGGTCGGCGGCGACATGCTGCCCGGCACGTCGCCCAACGATCCGGTCTTCTTCCTACACCACTGCAACGTTGATCGTCTGTGGGCCGAGTGGCAGAGAACCAATCCCGGCGTGATGTATGTGCCAAACGGGGGCGGGCCGCCGCAGCATAATCTCAACGACGTGATGACCAACCTCAACACGCCGTCGCCGACGCCTGCCTTCTCGCTCGACTACCGGCACAACCTCGGCTACATGTACGACACGGACCCGCCGCTCGTCGAGCAGGTCAACACGAACGTCGCTTTTGAGAATGTGCCTGTGGGCGAAACCACCTACCGCGCCGCTCTCTTCAACATCTACGCCTGCGCGAACGTGACGCTGGAAATTACTCCGCCAGTCAATGCGCCCTTCGGCACTACCTCGCTCGGAACTTCCGTCGTCGTGCCGCCCGCGCATGGCCCGGTGGTCGTCGGGCGCGTCTGGTTCGCTTACACAGCAGGCGCGGCTGGCGTCCCCGTCACGCCCGCCGTCATCCAGATACATTGCGTCGAGACTGGACAAAACTTTAACGTCACGCTCACGGCCAACAGCGTCCCGCGCGAGACGTGCGCCGTCATGCTCGCGCTCGACCAATCGGGCAGCATGAGCGAGCCTGCCGGGACGACCGGCGCAACGCGCATTCAGGTGTTGCGCGAAGCCGCCGCCCGCTTCGTCGAACTCGTCCAGCTTAATAACGGTGTCGGCCTCGTCCGTTTCGACCACGACGCCTATCCCGGCATCGGTGTCACGCAGATCGTGGACGCGGCCTCGCGCGATCTCGTCCACGACGCCGTGATGGCGCACGACACCAACCCTCTGGGGCTGACTTCGGTCGGCGACGGCCTCGCGCTCGCGCTGACGACGCTCAACCCGGTCGCAGGCTATACCAACAAGGCCATCGTCGTCCTGACCGATGGGATTGAGAATTCACCACAATCAATCGCCGATGTGATGTTGGGTTCGCTCAGCGAGCGCACTTTCGCCATCGGCCTCGGATCGGCCAGTCAGGTGAACACGGCTAAGCTGAGTCTGGTTGCCAGCAACACGGACGGCTATCTGCTCTTGACCGGCACCCTCACGCCCGACACGGACGACTACTTTCGTTTGACGAAGTTTTTTCACCAGATACTCGCCGGAGTCACCAACGAGAGCGTCGTCACCGATCCGAGCGGCACGCTTCTGCCCGGCGTCACGTTGCGTATCCCGTTCGTCTTCAACGAAGCGGACATAGAAGGCACGGTCATCCTGCTCAACGATCTGCCGACTCTTCGCTTCGCGCTTGAGACGCCCGGAGGCCAAACCATCGAGCCGGGCACGGCTGCCTCATTCGGCATGACGTACACCGTCGGCACGAACATGAGTTTCTATCGCTTCCCGCTCCCTGTGCCGACCAGCACGGGCACGGCGCACGCGGGCACCTGGTACGCTGTGCTGAGAGTTGACGATGGAGATTTTCAAAAGGCTGTTCCCCGACCTGTTGAGGGACAAACTGCGGGACAGGCCAGCAGCCGCGCCGCTGCGTCAACGGGCGCGCTGCCCGGCGTCAACTCTGTGCGAGCCAGCGCGCACGGGGTGCGCTACAGCCTGAGCGTTCATGCCTACTCAAACCTACGCATGAACGTGCGGCTCACACAGGACAGCTTTGAGCCGGGCGCGACGCTGACGCTGCGCGCCGTCGTCACCGAGTACGGCCTGACTGTCAAGCGTCACGTGCATTTGCGCGCAGAGTTGCGACGACCCGACAACACGACCGCCATCATCGCGTTCAAAGAAATCGAACCCAGCGTCTTCGAGGCTTCGACGCGCACGAGCGTGCCGGGCGTTTACCACTTCAGAGCAGTCGCGGATGGGAACACTATGCTGGGATTGCCGTTCACGCGCGAGCAACTGCTGACGGGCGGTGTCTCTGTGGGCGGCGACCATCCGCTTCCGACGACCAGCCAGACGGCAGGGTGTACCGCCAGATTCTGCAAGTGGTTCTGGCCGCTCGTCTGGGTCTGGACTGTCTTGCTGCTGCTGATCTTGATCTTGCTGTGGGTGATCGCTCGCAGTTAAGCGCGGCGCTAGGCTACAGCCCCGAAGGGGGGACAGAAATTCAAGGTGCGTGACAACGACTCTTGTGCTTCTGTCGCCCCTCCGGGGCTTTCAATCTTTGGGGTAGCTACTAACCCCGGGCTGACGCCCGGGGCTACATTCTCCCGCCCCTGTCGGGGCTGAGAACTCGGTTAGCCATGATGTCTGGCTCACTAAAAAGATGAATGCGGCGCAGCAATGAGCTAAAATGTCATGCAGACATTCCAACAGCTCAATCGAGGGGTTATCTACATGCGCGTCACCATCGGACAAATCAACACGACGAACGGAGATTTCGAGGGCAACACGGCGAGTATCCTGCGCGCTATCGAGCGTGCGAAACAGGATGCCTCGGACCTCGTTGTCCTGCCGGAAACGGCTGTGCAGGGTTATATGTCGTTCGACTGGTTTCTGGACCGCGACGTGGTACGGTCGTCCCTGACGCCGCTCGAAAAAATTATCAAAGCGACCGATGGATTGACCGCCGTTATCGGTACAGTGCGCCCGACCGAACAGGGAGCGGGGCGCAGGCTCTACAATTCTGCGGCGGTGATTCGCAACCAAAAGCTGCTCGGCTTTGCCGACAAGACTCTCCTTCCCGAATACGATGTCTTCGACGACCCGCGATACTTCGAGCCGTCGCGCGTGCGCCGCTTGTTTCCGCTGAAGGACGCCAGCGTCGGCGTCGCCATCTGCGAAGACTTCTGGAACGACAAGACCTACTGGAAGGAGCGCCTCTACCCGCACGACCCGGCGGACGAATTGATCGAGATGGGTGCAAGCGTCCTCGTCTCCATCAACGCTTCGCCTTTCAATAAAGGAAAGATGGGGCAGCGCTGCTCTATGGTGTCGCACAGGGCAAAGGCCGCCGGGCTTCCTGTCGTCTTCGTCAATCTGGTCGGCGGCAACGACGGCATCATCTTCGACGGCGCGAGCATCGTGGCCGATTGCAAGGGTGAGATAATTTTGCAAGCGCCGCCGTTTGAAGAATTCTTCGGCACGGTTGATCTGGATTGCGGTATCGCGCACGACTACTGCTTGCCCGGCGACGACATCGAAACAATTCATCGCGCGCTTGTCTTAGGCATCCATGACTACGCGCGCAAGAATCGTTTTAAGACCGCCGTCATAGGTCTATCGGGTGGAATTGATTCGGCGGTGGTGGCCGCGCTCGCCTGCGAAGCCCTCGGCTCGCAGAACGTGCTGTCGGTGATGATGCCATCGCCGTTTTCGTCGCGCGGGAGTATTGACGATTCGGTTGAGCTTGGAAAGAGGCTCGGCATGAAGACCATCGAGCATCCGATTAGTTCGGCTTTCGAGGCGCTATCGAAAGAACTCAATCTCTTAAAACCGACGAGGGGCGGCGAAGAACTCGCGGCTGAAAATCTACAGTCGCGCCTGCGCGGCAATATCCTGATGACGATCTCGAACAAGGAAGGCCGCCTGCTGCTTTCCACCGGCAACAAGTCCGAACTCGCGCTCGGCTACTGCACGCTCTACGGCGACACGAATGGAGGCTTAGCCGTGCTGGGCGATCTGCTGAAGACGGAAGTCTACGCGCTCGCGCGCCACTACAACCGCGAGAGCGAGATTATTCCGCGAGCGATTATTGACAAGCGCCCCTCGGCAGAACTTGCGCCCGACCAGTTTGACGATCAGTCCTTGCCGCCCTACGACAAGATTGATCCCATCCTCCAACTCTACTTCGAGCAGAAGGCTATGCCCGAAGAGATTATCGCGGCGGGGCACGACAGCGAGATGGTTTACGACCTCTTGAACCGTGTCGAATCGCCCACCAATGAATTCAAACGGCGTCAACTGCCGCCCACCTTGATTATCTCTAAGAACGCCATCGGCATCGGTCGTCGCCGTCCCGTCACGCACCGCTTTCGTCGTCGCCCGCCGACGCCCGAAGAACGTGCGCGCATCACCGGAGCTTGAACGCGCACGTTAAATCAACTTTTCACCCGAAGGAGATTGAAGCAGATGCCCCCGGAAAAACCCGAAGCTAAGAGAACGTGCTTTGTCGTGATGGGGTTTGGCAAGAAGACGGACTTTCAGACTACTCCCAACCGCCTGCTCGACCTCGATAAAACTTACCGCAACGTTATCAAGCCCGCCGCCGAGGAAGCGGGCTTGAAGTGCATCCGCGCCGACGAGATTGTTCACTCCGGCCTGATTGACGTGCCGATGTACGAGCAACTGCTCTCGGCGGACGTGGTCATCGCCGACCTCTCGACCGCGAACAATAACGCCTTCTACGAACTCGGCGTGCGCCACGCCCTGCGCCCTTACACGACAATCATCATCGCCGAAGATCAATTCAAGTTTCCCTTCGACCTCGGCCACATCCTCATCCGGCAGTACAAACATCTGGGCGAAGGCATAGAGTTCGAGGAAGTAGTGCGGTTTCGTAAGGTGCTTAAAGAAACTATCGTAGAAATCCTGGACAAAGAGACGCCCAACAGGGACAGCCCCGTTTATGAGTTCCTTGATGGGCTGACTCCTCCTGAGCGTGCTGCCAAAGAGGTCGGGCGTAAGATGGACGAGGCACAGGGCGCAGGGAAGGCAGCCGAGCCGCAGGTTAATGCCGAGACGCACAGCGTGTTGATCCACCAGGTAGAGGACGCTCAGAGGAAGGGCGATTTTGAGTTTGCTAAAACATTGCTCATCGCCATCAAGAACATGAGGCCGGACGACCCCGAAATCACGCAACGTCTCGCCGTCGCAACTTACAAAAGCGAGAAGCCGACACCGCAAGAGGCGCTCGAAGCAGCGCGCGAATTGCTCATGACGCTGCACCCGGAGAGTTCAAACGACCTCTGGACGCTCAGCCTCTGGGGCACTGTACATGAAAAACTCTGGAGGCTGTCGCAAGACTGTGCATGCCTGGACGTAGCGCTACGCGCCTATGAACGGAACTTCAACCAGCGCCGCGACTATTATAATGGCATTCACGGAGCCTACCTACGCAACGTCCGCGCGTCGAAAGCGGACGAACGCGCCGAAGCAATCACAGACTTCGTTATCGCTCAACGCTTCCGCCGCGAAGTCATACCCATTTGCAAGGAGTGGCTGGAAAACGCGAACCCGCCCGAAGCTGAAAGCGACGCGGCAAAGCGCGCCTTAAACAAGCATTTGGAGGAAAAATCGTGGGTGCTGGCGACGATGGCAGAGGCGTACATGGGCTTAGGCGAGAATGCGAAGGCCGAAGAATTCTACAAGCAATCCGAAGCCGTCATCCAGGAACTAGTCAACAACGGATACCCGGCCTTCATGATAGAGAAAATGAGAGACAGCACAAAGGATAATCGCGCCGGACTGCAAGCCCTGCTCGCAGATTCGCCACTCAAGTACATCAGGACGGACGCCTGACAAAACGATAAATGATGAGCGCGGAACGACGAGTTGGAAAAACATCTCTCTTTACTTCTGCGTTCATCATTTATTGTTCACGCTTTTCTCAGCCATTCATCTCGTAGGATGGCGTAAGAATATTCGCTTCCCCACTTGCCCTTGAACCAGATGTTCTGGATGAAGTGTCCTTCGCGTCGCATGCCCAGACGGGCGAGCAAGGTGAAAGACCTCTCGTTCTCACAATCCGTGATGGCTATGACACGGTGCAGCTTCAACTCGGTAAACACGTAATCGAGCACACGCGCCGCCGCTTCAAAAGCCAGACCTTTGCCGTGAGCTTCCCGCGCCAGCGTAAACCCGATCTCCGCCTGCTGGTCTTCCAGCATCTTCAGGGCGACGTGCCCGATGAGCGCCCCGGTCTCTTTCATTTCAAGAGCGAAAGTAAACCACTGTCCGGGCAGACCGGGCGCAAGGTTTTTCTGCTTTTCGATGACCTCGCGCGCCTGCTCCTCCGTGTAGGATTCCCAGGACTGGTAACGCGCCACCTCCGGGTCGTTCAGGTAGGCTAAAAACGATTCAAGGTCGGCATCAGCAAAGCGCCTCAAAATTAATCTCTGAGATTCGATGGTCGTAAAAGCCGTCATAAGTAGGACATAAGTAGGACAGACATTCCTGTCTGTCATTGAGCGCGGAGAGCGCGAATACTCTGTTAGCAAATCAATATTAGCGTGCTGGCGCACGCTTGACAGGCAGGAATGCCTGTCCTACCAGGTAGCCCGCCAGCAATAAGTCGAAGCTGAGGCAGGTCAGGGGATACCAGTCTGGAACGAAAGCCACGTCAAAGAGCTTGTGTAGGAGGACATCCCACGCCGCATGAAGTGCCCACGCAAACGCCAGAATCAAGGTTGAAATTTTCAAGCCCAGCAGCGCCAGCAGCGTGAACACCATCAAGCCCGTTAACTCAAGAACCAGCCAACTGAGTGTCGCACCGCGCGCGGTGAAACCCACATAGATTAATGCCGCGATGATGAGCGCGATGGCGTAGAGTCTCAGTTCGTGTTTCGGACTCAAGGTTCGTGCGAGGAAGATGAGCACGATACAGGAGATTGCGCCGAGAAGTAGTTGAAGAGCAACGTGCATCTTGTGCTTATCCTTCCTGACGCTACTAAAATCACGAAGCGCCACCCCGCCAGCATATCAGACTTCTTCGCCTCTCGCCGCAGCTTCTTTCGAGCCTGAAGGCACGAAATTCTTCAGCAAAAGGTTGTTTGAATCATAGAGCGTGATATGCTTGGGCGGAAACTGGATAAAGACCTGGAGGACTTTTAAGCGATGGCGGAAGCTGATATCGGTATGGCGGGCCTCGGCGTGATGGGCTTGAATCTGGCGCACAACATGGAGCGCAACGGTTACACGGTAGCCATCTGGAATCGCGACCCGGCAGACGTTGACAAGTTCATGGCGGGCGACGGCGAGGGGAAGCGCTTCGTTCCGACGCGCTCCGCCGAAGAGTTCGTTAAATCCTTGAAGCGTCCGCGCCGGATTATGATGATGATTAAGGCGGGCGCACCCGTGGATTGGACGATGGATCAGTTCAAGCCGTTCTTAGAACCCGGCGACATCCTGATCGACGGCGGCAACTCCTGGTTTGAAGACACGCAGCGGCGCGAGAAGGCGCTGCGTGCTGAAAACTTACGCTTCATCGGCTCAGGCGTTTCCGGTGGCGAAGAGGGCGCGCTGTGGGGGCCTTCCCTGATGCCGGGAGGAGCGCGCGAGGCTTACGAAGAGATACGCCCCATCTGGGAAGCCATCTCCGCCAAGACGGACGACGGCGCTTGCACGACCTACGTCGGCGGGGACGGCGCAGGCCATTTCGTCAAGATGGTGCATAACGGCATCGAGTACGGCGACATGCAGCTTATCGCCGAGGCCTACGACATCCTGCGACGCGTGCTGGGCTTGGAAGCCGATGAACTGGCAGACATCTTTGCCGAGTGGAACAAGGGCGCGCTCGATTCCTATCTTATCCAGATTACTTCGGAAGTCTTACGCGTGAAGGATGAAGAGACGAAGCAATCGCTCGTTGATTTGATTCTGGACAAGGCCGGGCAGAAGGGAACCGGCAAATGGACTGCACAGGTCGCCCTTGATCTGGGCGTGGTGATTCCGACCATCAACGCTGCCATCGAAGCGCGCTTCATCTCGGCTATGAAAGACGAGCGCGTTGCCGCAAGCAAAATTATCAAAGGGCCGCAGGCATCCAGTTGGAGCGGCGAGAAACAGCAATTGATTAATGCTGTCCGCGATGCTCTCTACGCCTCGAAGATTTGCTCATACGCGCAAGGGTTCAATTTGATTCGCGCAGGCTCTCAGAATTGGAAGTGGGATATTAACCTGAGCGAGATGGCGCGCATCTGGAAAGGCGGGTGCATCATCCGCGCCAAGTTTCTCGACCGGATTAAGACGGCCTACCAGCGCGACCCCGCGTTGACGAATCTCTTGCTCGACGAAGATTTCCGCGCGTGGATGGACGAAGCGCAAAACTCCTGGCGCATCACGATCAGCACGGCGCAGCAACACGGCGTCCCCGTTCTGGCGATGGCCGCGAGCCTCGCCTATTTCGACTCTTATCGCACGGCCAACCTCCCGCAGAATCTCACGCAGGCACAACGCGACTACTTCGGCGCACACACCTACGAGCGCATAGACAAGCCGGAGTTGGGAGCGATTCATACGGATTGGGAGAGCGGTAAATAGCAGTGGTCGGTGGTCAGTGGTCAGTGGACAGTGGTCGGTGGTCAGTTAAAAGCAAGAAGGCAGTAGAGACGCTTCATGTCTTTACTGCCTTTTGTCTTCTGTTTTTGCTGACCACCGGCCACTTCTTTACGGTGTTCGTTGCTTGTCCGGCGGTACGGCACGCGGGATGTCCCCGTCGTCGAGGACTATTGGAGTCTCCGGCGCATTAGGCTTGAGCTTCGGTGCGGGGCGCAGGACTGGTGGCAACTTGGGACGCGGAATCTTGACGGTCGCAACGTCGCCTGTGCGGCGCAGGATAGCACCGCCGCGCCCTGCGACCCATGCATCAGCGCCGCCGCGATAAGCGACCGAGAAGAGCGCCGCGCTCGTAATCGTCGGCTGCACCTCCCACGTTAAGCCTCCATCTTTCGTGCGAAGCACGCGCCCCTGATCTCCCGCGATGAGAACGTCGTCGCGCGCCGCGACCGCGACGGCAAAAAGATTGCCCTTAATGCCGCTCTCCTGATCCTTCCACGTCGCGCCGCCGTCATCTGTTCTGAGAATCAATCCGTCGCCGCCGACGATGTAGCCACGCTCGGCGTCTGCGAACGCGACATCGTAGAGCCACTCCTTCGCGTTCAACTTAACGACGGCCCACGTCTCGCCGCCGTCCTCTGTTCGCAAGATAGTGCCCTGCGACCCGACCGCTACCCCATGCTTCAAATCCGTGAAGCACACGTCCTCAAGCCAGGCGTAGGTGTTAACCGGGCGATAGTGCCACGTCGCGCCTCCGTCTTCCGTGCGGATAATTGTGCCGCGCGAGCCGACCGCCCAGCCACGCTCAGGTGTGGCGAAGTAAACGCCGAAGAGGTCTTCCTTGACGCCCGTTTGAATCGTCTCCCAGAGGACGCCGCCGCTTTCTGAACGCAGGATAGTACCCTTTTCTCCGACAGCCCAGCCCTGCGTTTCGCTCGTGAAGAAGACCGCGTTGAGACGCGCGTTCGTACCGGATATTTGCGCTATCCAATCTTTGCCGCCGGAACTAGTGAAGAGAATTTTGCCACGCGAGCCGACCGCCCAACCCTTTGAGCCGTTGAGGAAGAAGATATCCGCCAGATCGTCGCGCCCGCCTCCGGTCAAACGCCGCCAGCTCAAACCCCCATCGTCGGTTCTTAGCACCAGCCCCTCGCTTCCAGCGGCCCAGCCCGTCGTTACGTCAGCGAAATAGACCGTGACGAGTTTTGGACTTGTCCTGACGTTGATCGGAAGCCACGATGCGCCGCCGTCGCCTGTGGTCAGGACCACACCTTTATCTCCGGCAGCCCAGCCGCGACGCTCGTCCGTGAAATGAATTGATAAAAGGTCTGTACGCGAAAAAGATTCCGCAGGCGTCCAGGTTATGCCGCCGTCTTCCGTGCGCAGGATTAAGCCTCCGTAGCCGACCGCAAAGGCGCGCTTCTCGTTGATGAAAGCAATGCCCGTCAAGGGTTGTTCACCGATTGCCGCCTGCTGCTGCTTCCAGGTTGCGCCGCCGTCATCTGTGACAAGGAGCGTGCCGCGCTCGCCGACCGCTGCGCCCGTCTTCGCGTCGGCGAAAGCGACTGCATAGAGGTGCGTGCGAACGGGCGTCTGCTGCGCTCGCCATGTCTTGCCGCCGTCAATCGTCGAGATGATGCTGCCGTAAGTGCCGACAGCCCATCCTCGTGTTGGGTCGTTAGGAGCGAACGTGACGCTGTAGAGATGATCCTTGACGCCCGAAGTCCTGAGCGTCCATTTATCGCCGCCGTTGGTCGTCGTCAGGACGACGCCGCGCGCACCGACCGCGATGGCGCGTTCCTTATCTTTGACATAGAGACCGTAGAGCGTGGTGACGGCGGAAGATTTCTGCATCTCCCAATCAAAGCCGCCGTCGTCTGTGCGCAATATTGCGCCGTCAGCCCCGACTGCCCAGCCGTGCTCTTTATCTTTGGCAAAGCGAATCGAGTGAATGGCGTTGCCCTGCGGCAAGGGGTTCTGCCACAGCCAGCCGCGCGCCTGGGCCTGCGCGGGAAGAGAAGCGAGCACGCAACAAACGAGCAGCGAGGCGCAACACGAAAGAATGAAACGCCTGCGCCGGAGAAGCAGCGAGCCTGTTTTTAAGAAAGACACAAACACTTAATTAGAACACTGACGACTTAAACATGAGGCCGTAATAGAGCGGTGTGCGAATCAGTGTACGGCAAGGCTGTCAACCTGCCGCCATTCCTCGCGCTCGGCAGGCTCACAGCTTGCCGTACATCCAATCGAAACTCGCTCTAGAGAATGCCTCGCTTTATCGAAAGACCAAATTATAAAGGTGATGCGAAGCGAAAGCGAATCGTGAGCAGAGACTGAAAGAGTTTTCACCTATTAGCTTACGGGACTCATTCAGCGGTTGGAAACGCAGGATTCTCTTTGACCTGTCGCGCCTGCCAGAGATGTCGCCGCTCGTGCGAGGCAATCAAGCCGAACGACTGCCCCAGACTCAGCTTAATCAGTTTCGTCACGGGAGAATTGATTTTAACGCGTGCAAGGTTGATCCCATTCGCTTCATTGACGAGTCGCAACAGTTCATCCTGCATCGCAAAGAAGTCTCGCGCGACCGCTTCGAGCGACTGGTCAGGGCGCGGCTTAAAGATTTTCGGCGCTTTGAATTTCAACTTGGCCGGAGGTTCCATCGAGCGAACAATCATGTTGCCGATGATGCCGTAGCGAAAAGGCCCACGACCCGTCAGCCCCTTTGAGCGAGCCTCTTCAATCGCCGCTTCGATTGGACTCATCAACTCGCGGTTGGTCACCGTGAGATGGTCGAGGCATTCCGCGATAGACCAGTGCGCCGCAGTGGGACGCCAGTTGACCTGAGCTTCAGAGAGTCCAGCGAGCAAATTGCGCGCATCGTCCTTCGCCGCTTCAACCTGCCGCCGGTAGTCTTCAAGGTCTTTAACGAGCGGCTCGTCAACACGAGTTGCGTTACCGGAAATTATGTTTGGCTGCATTTCGTTTGCGCTCCTGGATTCATTCAGTCATCTCAGTGACGCCGATTCTATCAATCGCATCTCGGAGGATGTTTTCATCAACGCGACCTGCGGCGGCGATGCCGCGCGCGGCGCGGTCTACGGCTTCCTGTACGATGTGGCCTGCGTGTCCCTTCGCCCATTCCCACCTGACTTCGTGTTTGCCCGAAGCCTTGTCCAGGCGCGCCCACCATTCCAGATTCGACTTGCGACGGAAACGACCGGACATCGTTTCCACGACGTAACGCGAATCCGTGACGACCCGCACACGACAAGGCTCGCGTAGAGCTTCAAGCCCCAGGGCGGCTGCCACAATCTCCGCCTGCTGGTTGGTCGCCTGTCCCAGAAATTCGCCGACGCCGCGCCAGATGCCGCGATAGCCAAGCAACGCCGCCGCCGCCGCGCGCGTCATCGCCTGCCCATTGCCGAGGCTCGACCCGTCGCAGAAAATCGTGACGGATTTTCTGGAGGGATGAGGGCGCAGCGATGAGGGATGAAGAGAAGAATCCTTTGCCATTCTCAATTCCTCGCTTCCGCTTTTTCATCCCTCATCCCTCTGCCTTCATCCCTTCGTGGGATGTGGATGATGTGGTCAACGTTCTCCTCGAAGGTGTCGTCGTGCGAGATGACGAAGAGTTGGTCGAAGTGCTTGACCTGCCCGATCTGCTGCGCGAGACGTTCGCGCCGCTCGGCGTCCATGTTGACGGTCGGCTCGTCGAAGAAGGCCAGACGAATGTCGGACAATTGCGTCAGGAGCGCGAGGCGAATGGAGAGGGCGGCTGCCATCTGCTCGCCGCCCGAAAGATTTGGAAAGGAGCGCTCGTGCCCTTCCTCTTCAAGCAGGATTTCGTAATCGCGCGACCAGCGCAGCGCGCGGCCTGCCTCACCCGTAATCTCCCGAAAAAGTTGGTTGGCTTCCAGAGAGATGTTGTAAAGATAACTTTCGGTGACGAGCGGTCCGGCGGCCTTGAGCGTGTCGCGGATAAATTCCGTCGTTTCGTCCAGTTCTTCAAGCCGCTCCTTGTCACGAAACTGCTCACGCATCTGCTCACGTACTTCCACCAATCGCGCAATCTCCGCAGCCAGATTCGCTTCGCTCTTTTGCATCTCTTCGAGCTTCGCGCGGGTGGCGGCTTCGAGCTTACTGGCTTCGCCAAGCGCGGCGCGCTCCGTGTCGTGCTGCTCGCGGCTGTAGACGCGCGCGGCGGCTTCATAGCTTTCACGCGCGCTCAAGACTTCACGCGCCGCGCTCTCAGCCGCTTCTTCCGCTTTCGTCAATTCCTCCTGACGCGTGGGGAGTGTCGCGGCCAGAGCGTGGCTTTCCAGATACTCGCGGTGCGCTTTTGTCGTGCGGTCGCGCGCACGCCGCGCCTCTTCCCAGCGAGCATCCAATGAATTGTATTGCTCCAGCTTTCCACTGATCTCGCGCGCCTGAGTTTCGAGAGCGCGCGCAGCATCCGTTGCGCCCGCCATCTCCACCTTGCGCTGCTCTTCGCTCTCTGCCTCCTGACGAAGCGCCACCGCTCGCCCGCGCGGATCATTCAGCGCCGCGAGCCGCTTCAAGATCTCTTCCATCTCTTTCTCAAGATTGGGCAGGGCGTCTGCCACCGCCGCGACACTCGCGCGCTCGTCGCGCTTGCTCTTGCCTTCCTGCTCAATCTCTTTCAAGCGTTGCTGCATCGGCTTTAGTTCAGCATGACGCAGCGCCGCTTCACGCTCGACTATCAAGGAACCGTCAATGCCTGAGAGCGTCGCTCTCAATTCGTTCAGGCGCTCGCGGCTCGCGGCGGGAAGCTGTGCGATTTCTCGATCAAGACTGGCAAGCGCGGCCTCGCGCTCGTTGAGTAATGCTTTCTCGCTTGCAAGCTGACGGCGTGCGCTCTCAAGCCTGCCGAGATGCTTTTCCGCCTCGCGCGCTTCACGCACCGCGACGCCTAATCCGGCGCGCTCTTTCTCCATCGCCGTCAGTTGCGCGCTGTTCGTCGCCAATTGACCGGTGAAATAATCTTCGAGCGTCTGGTCAGGGCCGATGTTTAAGCAGCGTTCGGAGAGAATCGGGCAGAGACCGTTTTTGACTTCGCGATGAAACTTCTCATCATGCTCGATCTGGGCGCGCAAATGAGCGAACTTTTCGGTCAACTCCGTCTCACGCGCGATGAGTTCAGATGCTTCCGCCGCCTTGACGGAAAACTTTTCAAGAGAAGCTGCCTCTTTTTCGTGAGCAGCCACTTCACGCCGCAGGCGTTCTATCTCGCGCGCGGCCTCTTTGCGCTGGTTGGCAAGATGCTTGTGGCTCGTCGCGGCCTTTTCGACATTACTCAAAGTGGTCTCAACGTCGAGCCGCTCGCTGGCAAGCCTGTCAACGCGCTCCTGCGCTCCTGCTCCCTTCTCGGCCTCCCTGACGCTCTCTTTTGTCTGCGCGTGCTGTTTACGCAAAGCAGCCAATTCAGCGTCCAACTTCACGAGCCGTGCGCTCTCGCTCTGGGCCTGAGCGCGAAGGTCGCGCAGCCGCTCACGCTCGCGCTCCAACTCTTCCTGCGTGCTGATGTCAGCGCCCAGCGCCGCCAGCGAAGCGCGAGCAGCGACAGCGCGCTCGACCATTTCGCCCAGCCTTTGCACGTGGACTTTCGCGGATGCGAGCAAGCCTTCGACGCTGGCAGCTTCGGCGCGCAACTGGTCGCGGGCGGCGCGTTCCGTCTCCATGCCGCGTAACAGATTGTCTGCGGAGAGATGGGCCTGATAGTCGGCCTCAGTCGCCAGTTGACGCTCAACCGCGCTTTGCGCCGCGTCGCGCTCGGCGCGCAGGTTGGGCAGACGAGTCAACATCGCTTCATGCTCGACCTCGCGGCGGTCACGGAGTGCGCGCCTTTCGTCCATCAGGCGCAGAGCTTCATCCATCATCCGGACGTTTTTCTCACGAAGCTGAATCTCTCGCTGTAATTCGTCAAGCGCAATGGTCAATTCCGCCACGCGCGCGGTGATGGTTTTGTGTTCCTCGACAAGTTCGTCATAGCGCGCAAGCTGGCTCTCCGCTCCGGCAATGCGGCCTTTAATCTCTGCCGTTCGCTCGTGAATCAGATTAACCGTGTCGCGCAGGCGTTCAGCCCCATCTCTGTATTCTTCGACCTTGAGCAGCTTGTCGAAAGCGGCCTTGCGTTGTGTGGCGGGGCGCAGAAAGTCCGCCGTAAACGTTCCCTGCGGAACGCCGATGGCGGAGCGAAAGAGCGCTTCCAAATCCGTGCCCGGCTCAATCCCCAGCTTCTGGCGAAGCATGGCGGAAACGTCCGTCTTCTTCTCGGCGAGCTTGATGCCGAGGCCGTCGTCGTAAATGTAGTAGCCCTGCCCTGTGTCTCTGTAGACGGTGTAGAGCCGCTCGTCCAGGTCGCTTTCAAACGTCACGCGGACGGAGCCTTTCTTCGCGCCGCGCCGCAGGAAATCCTCTTTCCTGTAATCGAGCATGTCGAAAAGCGACCACGCGATGGCTTCGAGAATCGTGGTTTTCCCCGCGCCGTTCTCGCCAGTAATCGCCGTGATGCCGCGCGCGAAATCAAACTCCGCGCGCTCGTAAGATTTGATGTTATCGAGTTCGACCCGTGTGACGTGCATCTGGTTATTCCTGCTTGAGCCTTATCATGTGCGCGAAGCCTTGCGGCTAAAGCTTTTCCTGTATCTTCCTCAATAGCCCGCGCGGGGCGGTGATGGCTGCTGAATTCGTTCCCAATTGAACCGTAATTTTTTCGGCGAGCACGGCGACTCCCGGAGGCTTGAAGATGAAAAGATTATCGCTTTGCTGAGCAGGGCGGTAGCGCAAGCCTGTGATTGCCGAGTTAAGCCGGTGGAGGAAAAGGTTCCTGTCATAAACCGGAACCGAGATCGTTTGCTTCATCCCCACGAGGGCCAGCAGTGAACTCAACACGGTGATGAAACCGACCCATCCCCCGACAGCGGTTTTAATTGTGGAGAGAAATTCATCAGAGGTTACGTCCGTCCGCAATTGACTACCTGAGATAACCACCCAGTAGAACACCAGAGCGCCCAGCGCCGAAAGCAACAGCGCAAAGGTAAATATTTTTACGAATCTACTCAGGAAGTTCATACGAGTGATAGGTGATGGGTGATAAGTGATAGGTGATAAGAGAAAACCTGTTCTTTCCTATCACCTATCACCCATCACCTATCACCGCTTTTCAAAGCTCTTCCACACTGAGTTTGACATCTGCGTTTTTCCAGGCGCGCTCGAACTCGCGGCGGACAAGCTCGGCTTCATGTTGTTTGCCCTGCGCCTTCAAGCTCTCGGCGAGGCCGAAGAGCGAGCGTCCGTTGCGACGATTCCTTTGAAGGTCTTGGCGGAAAACCTGCTCGGCCTCACGGTATTGTTTGTCGAGCATGAGCACGCCGCCCAGAGACTCGCGCGAGAGCGGGTGATACCAGCCGGGCGGCTCGTCATAAGCGAGCGCATCTTCGGCCTCGACGGCTTTACGCAGAGACTCTATCGCCGCCTTCCTGTCACCCTTCGCACGCGCGATGCGTGAATTCAGGAAATGCTCGGCGATCTTAAGCACGGCGCGCGCGTTATTCTGCGACCCGTAAGTCATCTCTGGCGGGAGCGCCTGCGCGGCGGCGACGAGAACTTTTAGCTCGGCTTCCGCCTCGCCTGTTTTACCGGTCGCAGCCAGCGCCATGCCGCGCCCCCAGTGCCAGAGCGCATTCGTGATGGGCGTCTCCTTCGACGGTTCCTTCATCTTCAGCACTTCGTCCCAGCGACCGAAGCGCGTCATGATGAGCAAGCCTGTCGGCAGAAACGATTCGAGTGAGGGGACATTCTTGATGAAGAGGTTAACGTTCTCTTCAAGCTGTGAAGACGCTCGCATAGCGTCTTTGGATCGCCCCAACATGCTATAAGCGGCGGCGAGAAAGTGCAGATTGTGGCTGTAGTAGCCGAGTTGATAAACGCCCTGCGCCCCGCGCTGCTCAAAGTAAGTGCGGTCAGCATTGGCCGCCCACTCGTTAGATTGCGCTGCGCGCTCGTAATCGCCGACGCGCATGTAAGTGTGCGCGGGCATGTGAACGAGATGGCCTGCGGCGGGCGTGAGCTTGCCCAACAGGTCTGCGCTCTGAAGCGCCCATTCGGGATGTGGCGAGGCTTCGACCACGTGTATGTAGAGATGATGCGCGCCGATGTGCAGGGGATCGCGCCCGATGACAGATTCGAGGATAGCGATAGCCTCTTCCGTGCCTTCGGCAGGGCGGCCTTGCGGAGACCAGAGTTTCCAAGCGTTGATAACCATCAACGCATCGGCATAAAGCGTCGCGGCGTCCAGATCGTCCGGGTAACGCCGCATCAACTCACGCATCGCGTCGCGGTAATCAAGCCAGAGTTTCTTCTGGTCAGCATTCTGGTCTGCTGAAAACCTCTTCGACAGAGCTTCCAGATAGGCGCGCTCGTGTTCGGGCGCTTTGGCAGCGAGCGCCCGCCCCTTTTGCACGGCTTCGTGCGCCGCCTTCATGCGCTTAGGCAAGATGGTCGTCTCGTTGTAGTTAGGGCCAAGTGATATTGCCAGACCCCAGTAAGCCATAGCCATCTGCGGGTCCAGTTCCGCTGCGCGGCGAAAGGCGCGCACAGCCTCGTCGTGGTTGAAGCCGTAAACGAGAACGAAACCCTGATCGAAAAATTCTTGCGCCTCCGCACTCGTCGTCGCCACCGGATGACTCGTCTCGCCAAGCCCCGTCAGCAAAACGACCGGCTTCTCCTCACGCGCGGAAGGATGTCCGTGCTGGGCGTTAATGGCTGTCCCGAAAACTAACAGGCAGATGAAAGCCAGAGTTGAGCGTTTCATCTCACATTTCCTCCTATTTTTATTCATTAACTTTCAATAAGAGCGAGGGACTTTTCTTGCGGAATCTTAACGCAGCTTATTGTTTGACGAGATCGCGTTTTGATTCAGCGAAGACTGCTTCTTCTATATTTAAACGCTCCTCTATAATGCGTTTGAGCCATTCTTCGAGGCTTGCTTCGCGATGTAGGCGGGCAAAGAATGCGGCGCGCGAAGCGAGTTCTGCTGGCAGAGAAACCGCTGATAATTCCGATCTACGCACATGGATGGGCTTCTCCCATGCAGAATCGTCGTCAGCATGTGCGATGACAAGTTGGTCAATCTCTTCCTCGGAGAGGTTTCTACTCTTCTTACTCATATATCCCCTCCTGTAATAATACGCACGATATTGTTTTGCTTAAGTTGAAAGATAATCTTGAGTGAACGGCCTCCAACAGTTCGACCAATTAATTGATAACGATCCTTGAAGGACTTGTCACGGCGCACTTCAAAATCGGAAAAGAAACACTCCACTGCTTCCTCGAAAGTGATGCGATGCGCCGCGAGCTTATCGTTTTCAAAATCGTACTCAAAGTCAGTCGGGACGAAGCGACGCCAATTTACCATCACTCATTCACTTTCAGCACGGCAAGGAAAGCTTCCTGCGGAATCTCGACGCGCCCGACCTTCTTCATGCGCTTCTTGCCTTCTTTCTGTTTTTCGAGGAGCTTGCGTTTGCGGGAGATGTCGCCGCCGTAGCATTTGGCGATGACGTTCTTGCCGAGGGCTTTGACGGTTTCGCGGGCGACGACCTTGTTGCCGATGGCGGCCTGAATGGGCACTTCAAAAAGCTGGCGCGGGATGAGTTGTTTCATCTTTTCGGCGAGCGCGCGCCCCTTTGCCTGGGACGTGGTGCGATGAAGGACGAGCGAGAGGGCGTCCACAGGCTCTCCCCCGACTAGCACGTCGAGCTTGACGAGGTCTGATTCCCAGTGTCCGGCGAAATGGTAGTCGAGCGAAGCGTAGCCGCGCGAGACGGATTTCAAGCGATCATAAAAATCCAGCACGATCTCGTTCAGAGGTAGCTCGTAGGTAAGCATCACGCGGTTGGCCGCGATGTACTCAAACTTTTTCTGGATGCCGCGCTTTTCTTCCAACAAAGGCAGGATGCCGCCGAGGTAATCATCCGAAGTCAGAATCGTCGCCAGAATGACAGGCTCTTCGATCTTCACAATTCTTCCGGGGTCGGGCATCTTCGCAGGCGAGTCAATCTCAACGGTCTCGCCGTCGGTCGTCGTCACACGATAACGCACGCCGGGCGCGGTCGTAATCAAGTTCAGATTAAACTCGCGCTCCAGCCGCTCCTGCACAATCTCCATGTGGAGCAGGCCGAGAAAGCCGCAGCGAAAGCCAAAACCCAGCGCGGTTGAAGATTCAGGCTCGTAGAAGAACGACGCATCGTTTAAGCGCAGTTTGTCGAGCGCATCCCGCAACTCTTCGTATTGGTTTGTGTCCACAGGATACAGCCCCGCGAAGACCATCGGCTTGATTTCCTGAAAGCCGGGGAAAGGCTCTTTGGTGGGACGCGCGCTCTCCGTGATGGTGTCGCCGATCTGCACGTCCGCGACCTCTTTAATCGAGGCGGTCAGAAACCCTACTTCGCCCACACTCAATTTATCTATCGGCGTCGGGCGCGGGCGATTCACGCCGAGTGTCTCGACCTGATAATCGCGCCCGGTGTTGAAAAAGCGAATCTTCATGCCGGGCTTAATCGTGCCGTGAATCACGCGGAAGAGGACGATCACGCCCCTGTAGGAGTCGTACCAGGAATCGAAGATGAGCGCCATGAGCGGAGCATGAGGGTCGCCTTTGGGCGGCGGCACGTCGCGCACGATGGCTTCCAGCACTTCGTCGACACCTATCCCTGTCTTGGCGGAAGTGAAGACGGCATTGTGCGTATCGAGGCCGATGACCTGCTCGATCTGTTCGATGGCCTTCTCCGGCTCTGCGCCCGGCAAATCAATCTTGTTGATGACGGGAATCAGTTCGAGATTGTTTTCTATCGCCAGATAGGTGTTGGCGAGCGTCTGCGCTTCCACGCCCTGCGACGCGTCAACGACGAGCAGCGCGCCTTCGCAGGCTGAAAGCGAGCGCGAGACTTCGTAGGAGAAATCAACGTGGCCGGGCGTGTCTATCAGGTTAAGCACATACGACTGGCCATCGCGTGCCTTGTAATCGAGCCGGACGGCGTGCGACTTGATGGTGATGCCGCGCTCGCGCTCCAAATCCATGTTGTCCAGCACCTGGGCGGACATATCGCGCCCGGTGACAGCGCCCGTCTGCTCCAGCAGCCGATCCGCGAGCGTGGACTTACCGTGATCAATGTGAGCGATGATTGAAAAATTTCTGATGCGTTCAGGAAGCATAAAAACAGTGACAAGTTAAAAGTGACGAGTAACAAGTTAAAAATAGATTCTAACTTGTCACTCGTCACTTGTCACTTGTCACTGACTTTTTATCTCTTCGCTACTCTTGAGGGCGGGGGCGGAGCCATCAGCATGGCGATTTCACGCAGGGATTCGAGGTGATTGTTGGTTAGCTGGAATTCGGTTGCGCCGAGCCGGGCTGTGACGCGCCTTGATTTAATCAGACTGAGCAGGCTGGTGTAAGTCAAAGTTATCTTGGTCTTTTCAAGGGTCATGCCCTTCGGGCCGTCTTCCAGATAGTATTGCGCCGCGCCGCTCAAAGGCCAGGCGTTGCCGTCGGCCATCAGGCTGAGATTGTGCGAATCCCTGTAGGCTGGTTTTTTGGCGGCGTTGATGAAGAAAATATCTATCGTCGGGGCGCTGCTCAGCCTCGGGTCCTGGTAAAAGAATGAGGCGTAGAGGTGCAGGCCGTTGCCGAGAGCGTTCGGATGCTCAAGCGTGGTCTTCATTCTGCGCGCCCGCTGGTCGTAGCTCGTCACAATCAAGGCGTTATGCTTAAACGGCGACGGCGGCGCAACGGTGCAGAATTTTTGAGCGAGTCCGGTAATCGGGAAAGTCAGAAAGATAGCGAGCAGCAGGGGGATGCGTTTCAGGGGAATCATATTGTTTTGATTTATCGCTCCGTCGGGAATTTCCGGCAAGCAAGGCTGCCGATGCAAAGTAACCGAAAATGAGTTTTGAGTAAAGGGGAAAGTTAGAAAAGCGGTGGTTCGAATTCAAATCGAATGTGCGCCGAGATGATGCTCACCACAGAGACACAGAGGACGCAGAGGGGGCGCAGAGAGTTAGACGAGCCTCCGTGCTACCTCCGTGTTCTCTGTGTCTCTGCGGTGAACAGCAACTTCTCCCAGACTCTTTTCAACTTGAATCGCTGCCATTAGAAACTCTACGCGACCGTCTTCATCCATTCGAGGCAGCGGCGAAGATGCTGCTGCATCGCGGCGGGCGTGTCGTGATGAATCCGCCCGTGTCCGGGCAGCACCCACTCAAATTCGTAGTCCAACAACTTCTCCATCGAGCGCGTTTGCTCAGGCCATGAATACCAGCAGGCGCTCCGAAAGGCCGTCAGCGTCTCCTTTGTTGGCGACCATGCAAGGTGATCGCCCGTGAAGAGAAACTTGTTGCGGTAGAGCAGCACAGCGTGGCCGCGCGTGTGTCCGGGGACGGGGATGACAGTTAAATCGTCGTCGAGCCGCACCGTTTCATTGCCTTCGATGACGCGCTCGAAACCGTGGCGCGCTGCGCCGTCTGCGGCGTGCATGATGCGCTCCGACCCAAACTCTCGATTGAACGCGGCGTGGTCGGCGACGTTGTCGCGGTGCGTGAGAAACATCTTGTTAGCTCCGCCCATCGCCTTAATCTTCTTCACGAGCGGGCGCGTGAAGCGTGGGCTGTCCACCAGAATGTTGCCGCCTTTCTCCGGCGGGCGCACGACCAGATAGCTCCACGCGCCGAAGCTGGATTCTGAAGTGAAGCCGCAGAAGTAAATGTTCTCAGCGATGAGTGTGGGAAAGGCATCAACGCCGATGCGGGCATTGTATTTGCGGGTTGTGCCGATTGACGAAGTCGGGCAAGCCACCAGAGACATGAGCGCCCGGCGTGTCTCTTCTTCTGTTTCGGGCTGGTGATAGACGCTCGATTGGTCGCCATGATCGCGGAAGATGCCGGGGGCAATCTGGCGGCAGGCATCACAGTCAATGCATGTCGAGTCAACGTAAAAGTCGCCCCCGATGTTCTCCGGCAACCTGTGCGCGATGTTAGCCATAAAGAGTGTTCCTCGCGGCTTCTATGATGACGCAACGCCGTGCGCAAGTTCAAGGCGACAGCAGCGCCTTGAAATGAGTTTGCCGATTGCGCGCTTACGCTTATAATCTGCCGGACAAATCGTCACTCCACTATTGGAAGCTCACGGGACAAGGAGCGTGAGCCTCACAGATTGCATTTTGAGAGAAGCATCAGGACAATCGCCGCAAACGAACAGATAGGGAAAAGAGCAAATGATCCGGGTTAAGCTCGCATTGGTAAAGCATCCACTTATCTCCGACAGCCTTAATTCATCCCCTCGCCGGTTTCATCAAGCATGCGCGGAGGCCGCAGCATGTCGCTAGTGAGACGCTCAACGCTCATGCGCTACGGCTTTGCCGTCCTGACGGTTGCTCTGGCAGCGGCTATCACGTGGGCTTTTCCGCTGCTCAGCTCCCGCATCCCTTTCGCGCTCTTCTATGCCGCCGTCATCCTGAGCACGTGGTACGGTGGCAAACGTCCCGGCTTGCTCACAACCGCGTTGTCGGCTCTCGTGAGCGCCTACCTGTTTCTGGGAATTCCCTATTCACTTGATCGCAGCTTAGAGGAAGCCCTGCTCCTCGGTGTGTTTCTCCTTGTCTCGCTGGTCATCACCTTTTTGACAGAGAAGGCGCAGCGCGCCGAGTCGAAAGAGCGCGCCAGCCGCGAGCAGTTGCTCACGACTTTAAAGAGCATCGGCGACGCGGTGATTGCCACAGACGCGCAGGGGCGCGTGACGTTTATGAACGAGGTCGCGCAAACGCTGACGGGCTGGAAAATGAGCGAAGCCGTCGGACGAGAACTGGGGCAGGTCTTCCAGATCGTCAACGAAGAAACGCGCAACGAGGTCGAAAGCCCTGCCGAAAAGGTTCTCCGCGAAGGCCGCATCGTCGGGCTGGCCAACCACACGCTGCTGATCGCAAAGGACGGAACAGAGATTCCGATTGATGATAGCGGCGCGCCGATGAGAGACGAGGAAGGGAACATCAACGGCGTCGTGCTGGTCTTTCGCAATATCACGGAGCAGCGGGAGGCTGAAGAAGTGCGTCGCCAGCTTGCCTCCATTGTCGAGTCTTCTGTAGATGCGATCATCGGCAAGACGCTGGAAGGCATCATCAGAAGTTGGAACAAGAGCGCCGAGCGGCTCTACGGTTATTCCGCCGAAGAGGTGATCGGCCACCCCATTTCCATCCTCGTTCCACCCGACCGTCCCGAAGAGATACCGGACATCCTCAGCCGCCTGAAGCGTGGAGAGCGCGTCGAGCATTTCGAGACCAAGCGGGTTAAGAAGAACGGCGAGGTGATAGACATCGCTTTAACCATCTCTCCGATTGTGAATGCCGAAGGCACAATCACCGGAGCCGCCACGATTGCGCGCAACATCACGGAACGCAAGTTGGCCGAACAGGCTCTCGGTGAGAGCAAAGAGCGTTTGAAACAGGCTCTCGAAGCCGCGCGCATGGGCACATGGGAGTGGAACATTCAGACGGGAGTGATTACGTGGTCTGAGACGCTTGAGCCTTTGCACGGTCTTGCGCCCGGCACATTCGGCGGCAGCTTTGAAGACTTCATCCAACTCATCCATCCTGAGGACAGAGAATCCCTTCAGCAGGCTGTCGCCGACGCCATCGAGCAGGGAACGAATTACGATATTGAATTTCGCGTTGTCTGGCCTGACGGCAGCGTTCGTTGGATGGAAGGCAAAGGGCTGGCTTTCAAGGATGAATCGGGCAAGCCTGTCCGAATGACCGGCCTCGCCATGGACATCGCCGACCGCAAGCAGGCGGAAGAGGCTTTGCGCGCAGGCGAGCAGCGCTATCGCGCCTTCGTCCGCAATAGTTCCGAAGCCATCTGGCGTTTTGAGTTGGACGAGCCAGTTTCTATTGATCTCTCAGAAGATGAGCAGATTGATATGTGCTACCGGCATGGCTATCTCGGGGAATGTAATGATGCGATGGCGGAGATGTACGGGTTCAGTCATGCCGCAGAGATTGTCGGAGCCAGACTCGGCGATTTGCTCGTGCGCGACGATCCAAACAACGTCGCCTTCCTCCGCGCGTTCATTCGCTCAGGCTATCGTTTGGCGGAAGCGGAGTCGCACGAATTAGACAAAGATGGCAACCCTAAATATTTCCTGAATAATCTGGTCGGCATCATCGAAGGACGAAAACTGCTGCGCGGCTGGGGGACGCAAAGAGACATCACGGAGCGCAGGCTGGCCGAAGATGCCTTGCGCGACAGCGAGGCGCGTTTCAGGCGCGTGGTTGAATCCAACATCGTCGGCGTCAGCTTCTCGACCTTCGACGGCAAGATTACGGATGCCAACGATGCCTACTTAAAGATGGTCGGCTATACGCGCGAAGAGTTACGCGCCGGACTGGTGCGCTGGGACGAGATGACTCCGCCCGAATACAAGCATCTGGACGAACGCGCCATCGAGGAGATTAAGGCAACCGGCGCATGCACCCCGTTTGAGAAAGAGCATTTTCACAAGAACGGAACGCGCGTCCCCGTCCTGATTGGCTCTGCGCGCGTAGATGAAACGAGCGAGGACTGCGTTTCCTTCATCGTTGACCTGACCGAGCAGAAGCGCGCCGCCAATCGCACAGCCCGTTTGCAGGCTCTCACCGCCGCGCTTTCCGAAGCGTTGCTGCCCGCGCAGGTTGCCTCGTCAGTTCTCACTCACGGCTTAACCGCGCTCGGCGCGCACGCCGGTTCAGTTGCGCTGCTCACGGAGCGTGGCGGCGAGCTTGAGTTATTGGATGCCGTCGGTTTCCCGCAGGAGAGAATTGAGAAATGGCGGCGCTTTCCCGTGACCAGTGAAGCCCCGATGGCCGAAGCGGTGCGGACCGGAGAGTTGGTCTTGATTGAATCGCTTCAAGCGAGAGAGTCGCGCTATCCGCACCTTTCTGCCCTGCTGGCAGTCAACGATAGTCAGGCTCTGGCCGCCGTTCCTTTGACTGTCGAGGGACGCATCACGGGAGCGATGGGGCTGACTTTCCGGGAAATCCAAAGTTTCGGGGAAGACGACCGTGCTTTCATGCTGGCTATCGCGCGCCTGTGCGCGCAGGCCCTCGAACGCGCGCGGCTCTATCAGGCGGAGCGGCGCATGCGCGCCGAAGCAGAAGAGGCGAATCGCACCAAGGACGAATTTCTCGCAACTCTTTCGCATGAACTTCGCACGCCGCTGACAGCCATGCTCGGCTGGACGAGAATGCTGCGCATGGACATGCTCGACGAAGCGACCTCGGCACACGCCCTTGAAACCGTCGAGCGCAACGCCAAGGCGCAGGCGCAACTGATCGAAGACCTGCTCGACGTGTCGCGCATCATCACGGGCAAGCTGCGTCTGGACGTTCGCCCGATGGAGTTGCTGCCGGTCATCGAAGCTGCGATAGACGCCGTGCGCCCGGCGGCTGACGCCAAAAATATAGAGCTTCAAATGGCGCTCGATCCTCTGTCCGGGGCTGTCTCCGGCGACCCCAATCGCTTGCAGCAGATCGTCTGGAATCTGCTCTCAAATGCCGTCAAGTTCACGGCCAGAGGCGGGCAGGTGAAAGTCGGCCTTGAGCGCGTTGACTCGCACGTTGAAATCAGTGTCAGCGATACGGGGCAGGGCATCACGCCTGACTTTCTGCCTTACGTCTTCGACCGTTTCCGTCAGGCCGACGGCTCGACCACACGGATGCACGGAGGCTTAGGCTTGGGCTTAGCCATCGTGCGTCACTTAGTCGAATTGCACGGCGGCACGGTGAGAGCGCAAAGCTCAGGCGAAGGACACGGCGCGACCTTCAACGTCCAGCTTCCCCTCGCACAAATGCGGAATGCGGATTTCGGATTGCGGGTTGAAAGCCAGGAGAGCGCGCTTCTTCAAGCTTCAGTCCTCAATCCGCAATCCGAAATCCTGAAGGGGTTGCGCGTGCTCGTTGTTGATGATGAGCAGGACGCGCGCCATTTGATAAAGACCGTGCTGGAAAGACAGGGAGCGGAGGTTGTGGCTGTGGGAAGCGCACGCGAGGCGCTCGCTGCGCTTGAGCGCTTGATGCCCGATGCGCTGATTAGCGATATAGGGATGCCGGACGAAGATGGCTTCGCGCTCATCCGGCAGGTGCGTGCGCGCGAGGCCGTGCAGGGAGGCCTGATTCCTGCGGCGGCAGTCTCAGCCTACGTCGGCGAGGAGAACCGTCGCCAGGCCCTCGCCGCAGGCTTTCAGCTTCACGTCGCCAAGCCGGTTGACCCCGAAGAGTTGGTAGAGGTGGTGCTAAAGCTCGTGAATCGTGAATCGTGAATCGTCGAACGCTCTTTCTATTTACGATTCACGATTCACGATTCACGATTTACGAACTTTACGGTTTCTTCTCCGGCGGATCATCTTCAAAGTCTTCGATGTCTTCGATGATCTTCACCTCTGCGCCGTACTTCTGATAGTTGCGGAAGCGAATCAGATTGCGCGTCTGGATTGTCTCGTTGCTCACGCGAGTCGCACCGCTTCCGGTCTGGTATGTTCGCTCGCCTAATCTGGCGCTGAGCTTAATCTCGGCAGAAGACGGAAGCAGGTACTGGCGCTCGTTGATCGTCACCCAGTCGTAATCTATCAGGCTGCTCGCGGCGGTGACGGGAAAGTCCGCAGGGATTTCGGTCGAGATTTCTTCGATGCGCAGCACTCTAAAACTTTCGCGGTCAACCCAGATTCTTCCGCGATAACCCGTGATGACTGTCCGGTCGCCGGTCGCCTTGATGCTCAACTTGGAATTCTTCTGCTCGACCTCGAACTCATAAATAATCGTGCGCTTGCCCCGCAGTGTGTCCGTGTCCACAGCCTTAAACTTGGTCCGCGTCGAGTCGTTGAAAAGCGCCGCCAGCATTGAGACGTATTCTCCGGTCGAGCTTGTCCCGCCAATCTGCTCGTAGCTCGACCCTTCTTTCGCTTCTGTTCCCGGTGGCAGCCCGTTAACGGCCAGCAGTTTGTATTCTTCTCCCGCGCTCGCCCGGTAGCTGACGGCGATGGTCAAACGATCCAGCGTCACCCAGTTGTTCGTGTTGTTGAGGGCGCGCGAGCGTGTAATCTGCTGCTTGACGATAAAGTCGGGCATGGCTTCAGAAGCGGCGAGCGTGGCGACGCGGGCTTTGCTCAGAAGGTCTGTTGCCTCCGCTTCAGATGGAGGTTGCGACGTGCTGGGATTGAGACTGCGCCGCTCCGCTTCTTCGAGGGTGCGCCGCAAGAGCACATCATTGCCGCTCTTGGTGGCGACGATAGAGCGCAAGCCCGAAGTCAACGTAAAATTGATGCCGCGCTTGCGAATCTCTTCGATGATCTCGTCTCTCTTCTCAGGATGCGCGGGCAACTGGTAAACAAGGCGCACCAGTTCCTGGCTGGTTATCGGGCCGTTGCCGGATTGAGCCTGAGCGATAGAGAGACAGCCCGCGAGCAGGATGAGCGTAAATAATAAGATATTAGAGCGAAAGGACGAATTACGAAAAATCATATCAGTTATCAGCTTCTCAAACAGTTTCGACATGAGGATGCCCCTCACACGACAAGAGGTTGCACCATCCTCCTCACAGATTAAACCTCAGAGTCCTCAATAGAGCCTAACCGTTAGAAGAGAAATAGACAGAATTAACAAGATTATCAAGATTAAGAAGACAAGACAGGTCAAGCAGGTTGAAGGCTTGTTCTTTCCATCCTGTTAATCCTGTAAATCCTGTCTATTCCTTCTTATCTTTCTCCACGTGACAATCCTTCACAAACAGAAACGCTCGATGGCACGCGAGAGAATTTCAACACACTCGTGCAGTTCCTCCACCGGCACAAACTCATCTGTCCGGTGCGCGACGCGTATGTTGCCGGGGCCGATGACGACCGCCTCGGCTCCGAGTTCGGCCATCTGCGGCGCTTCCGTCCCGAAGGCGATTGTGCCAGCTTCGCGCGCAGTCGCTTCTACCAGAAACTGAACGAGCGCGGAATCAATGGCCGTCTCCATTCCACTATCAAGCCGGATGACTTCGAGCGAGCAATCGAAATCGGCATCACGCGATTTTTCATCCTCAATCGCCTGATGGACGAAATCAAGCACGCCGGATGCCGTCTGCCCCGGCAGAGGCCGCCATTCGAGCGTGAACCGGCATTCTCCTGCAATAATGTTCTTCGCCGTTCCGCCCTGAATAAGACCGACGTTCAAAGTGGTGTAAGGCGGCTCGAACGCCGCGAGTGGTTCGCTTTTGAGTTCTTCGGCAATCCTCTCAATGCGATTGACGAGACGCGCCGCGCGAAAGATCGCCGAAGCTCCGAGCGCAGGATAAGCACTGTGCCCCTCGCGCCCGCGCAAAATAATCTCCGCCAGGCAATAACCTTTCCCGGCGCGCATTGGCTGCAAAGAAGTTGGCTCGCCGACGATGCTGTAGCGCGCCGTTAGTTCGCGCGCGTCCGCCAGGCGCTTCGCACCCAGACACCCGATCTCTTCATCTGCCGTGAAAACGAGCGCGAGGGGACGCCGCAACTTTCGCAAATCTATTCTCTCGATTGCCGTCAGCGCCGCAGCGATAAAACCTTTCGTGTCGCACGCGCCGCGCCCGTAGAGTTTCCCGTCACGCCCTGTCAACTGCAAAGCATCCGTCCACCCGGCATCAAAGGGCACAGTGTCCGTGTGCCCGACGAGCGCGAGTTCCACTTCCATCTTCTCCGCATCGGTTCCCGCCACCGCAATCATGTTTATCTTCTCAACATTGCGCTCGTCCCGGTAGGGCAATATTTTAACGCGCAGCCCAAGCGCTTCCGCACGGGCTGCGAGAAAGTTAATTATCTCGGCGTTTGAGCTGTTGGAAACGGAGTTGATGCTGACCAATCTGGCTAATGTTTCTTCGACGCTCATAAGTCCTTCTTGCCGCAAAGATGGATTGATGGGGACATTAGCTTTGCTCCATCGCAATCAAGCCATCCGGCAGTTTGTGTGAATTTTGTGTGAATGCTTCGTAGCTCAAAGGGAAGAATAGCACGAGACAATATCCGGTTACATATAACGCGGCAGCTAAAGAGAGTGATGCGACTATAGCAACATTCTTTCGGATAGACGTTAGAGATATTATGAGGCGAATTGAACGGCGTTTAGCCGCAGCGACATATCTCCCCAGGCGGGTGTTTTTCAAAACACGAAATTATATGTGATGACACCCTTAACCTTTACAGGCCGACCCGAAAGAAGAGTTGGATAAAAACACGACTGACGCGCTGCTTGTACTGATGCCGCTTGAAGTAATGGATGATCGCTCAGAGCGCGAGCAGTCCGGATGCAGCCTCTCTCATCTATCAGGATTTGGACTACTACAGTGCCGGAAATTCGAGCAGCTTTTGCGATAGGAGGATACGCAGGCTTTGGTAAGCTAATAGCTTTGCCATTCAAGACTCCGCCATTGATAGGGGCTTTCGGCTCTGCGCTATCCTGTTCCGGTTCACCTTCTGTATAGCACTGACTACAGCCGAATGGACTTGAAATAGGCTCACTGTGCGGCTCTATGAGCGGGAGCTTTTCTTGTACCTCATCAAAGGGTTTGGCCTCCTCTGAAATGTAAATTTCACAGCTTGTTGATGGGAGAGCAACATGAATAGTAAAAGCGGCGAATGGTGTCCAGATTAGTAGCGTCAGTGCCGCGACTTTCACATAATGGAGGTCTGGATTAGAACTGATGATTACTTTTAGCAGCGTGAAAGCGGCGAGTGCTATGAGCAAGGCTGTAACCAGACCTTCGTATGTGCCGGAGGTAAGGAAGCCTATTATAAAGGTGAGTAGGGCAACAGAAAGATGTAGTAGATTCCGGCGCATAATGTCTCCTTTTCAGGGTTAGACACTAGGCCGGAGAGAAATGTTCCTTCATCATCCTTTCTTATTTTCAGGTTTCTTCACGCCTTCCGGAAGAGGCATGACAATTCTTAAAGGTTGGTTGGTTCTGCCCACAGTGACTTTGATCGGCTGAGCCTTCAACCATTGCACTCCAGTATCCTCCAGGTCTTTGTTTGAGCGAGTTTTCATTCCCCGTGTGCGGACTAATGCATGTACCCAATACTCCGCCCCTACAAAAGATTGAAGTGAGAAGCGGCCCTCCTTATCCGCGCTGGCCCAGTCATACTTTTTATCATCATCCTCAGAGCTTTTTAAGTCAGCCAGAAATACCCACGCATCATCTATTGGGCTTCCGTCAGGCCAGACAACTACTCCTTCAATCTGGCGAGCTAAGTAGCCGGATGGCAGCTCAATATCTATGTCGGTCAGAGAAAGGCTTTCGCTTATTACAATCTCATCTGCTTGACCGAGACTCACCGTGCCAGGGTAGTAGAAGCTAGTACGCATACTACTGGATTTGAATGGCGCGCGGATTTTTAAGGAGATTAAATATCTACCGGGAGTTAGTCCTGAGAATTGGTACTCTCCCTCAGAGTGGTAGTAGTATGCATCCTCCTCGATAACGAGCGGGGACTCATTAGGGCGAGCTGAAAGGATTGCTGCTTTAGCACGTATAATTGGATGGCCTTCGGCGTCAAGAATTCTGCCGCTTATTTTGTTATTCCACCCGATACGAAATCGTGCGTATGCGCCATTCCCCTGCTGGACACGCGGGTAGCCTTCCTCTTGTGCGCCGAGAATAAATTCCTCCTCGACAGGGTAATAACTCATATACTTATCTGGTAACTCTGGTCGTGCCTTATATGTTCCGTCAGGAATATTGGTCATACTAAAGAGACCTTGTTTGTCCGTTACGGCCTCAAAGCGTCGTCCCTCTCCCTCGACGATAATCTTGATACCTTCTAATGGGATAGATACAGCAGACTTGCTTTTGCTTAAATCGCTTTCAACTCTTGTTATCGCCCCATACACACGCGGTTCAGGTATTCCTTTCAAAAGAGCGCGTATGTAGTGAATGTCATCGAGCGCCCACGCACTATTGCTTGTTCGGGTACACATGCCCGAAGACAAGGCCGCTTCCGACTCGCCATAGGCATATACGAGATAAGTCTCGCCAACTGTGAAACCGGAGTAGCAGCTACTATCAGTCCGCCCGGTATTGATGTCCACCTCAGAGGTTTTTGCGCCCTTAAATGATTCTTCGACGGCGAAGCTATAATGCCTCTCATTCACTGTATAGCTGCCATTCCTCCCTTGCTCAGAGAAGGGAACATCCTTAGAGCTGACTACTTTCCCGACAAACACAGCCCTGGATTCCTGGTGGGCTTTGTATGGAGAAGGAATAGGAAAGCAGGAACAAGCCTTAACACTTTTAGCGAATTGTGGGAGAACGATGATTACAAATGCTAACGCTATGTTTGCGAGAAACTTCTTCATTCGGCAGAACTCCTTTTAATAGCTTTCTACTTTTATGGTCTAACACGTTCCCGCCTTTAGCATGAAATACTTCAATGTCCATCAAAGATCATAAGAAATAATCTCCGCGTTTGAGCGCACCGAGATGGAATCAAAGCGGACGAGTTCGGTTAAGGTTCCTTCAACGGGCATACGTTATCTTAACTCCAAAGCTTACGCTGAAGCGCCGTGAATTTCTCGATTGTTTCGCGCTGCGCCTCGTGCTGTCCATCACTGATGATCTGTTTTCCTCCGACGAAGACATCTTTGACCGCTGTTCGTGCCAGCCCGAAGACGATGCACGAGAGCAGATCATCGGGCGTTGCTCCGGCGATTGAAGGGTCATCGAGGTCAACTGTGAAAAAATCTGCCGCGTGTCCCGGCTCAAGTTTACCGCCGGGAGCGTTGATGGAGCGTGCACCGTTCACCGTCGCACAGTCGAAGAGTTGACGCGCGAGCGCCGAAGGGGAATCGTCGTCTGCGGGCGCGAGCACAGCGCGTTCGAGTTTCTGTAAGCGCAAGTGATACTCAAGCTCGCGCGCATCTTCAAGTAGATCAATCTGCGCGTGGCTGTCCGTGCCAAGCGAGATTGCCACACCTTCTGCGAGGAGCATTTCGGCAGGAACAATTCCATCGCCGAGATTGCGCTCGGTCGTCGGGCAGGCGCAGACAGTAGCACTCGCCCGCGCGAGGCTTCGCGCTTCCTCCGGCGTGATGTGAATGGCGTGAACGCCTGTGAAGTTCGCCGACAGTAAATTCTCGCTATCCAGAAACTCTACGGGCGTGCGCCCGTGTTCTTCCAAACATGCGCTGATTTCCGCCGGTTGCTCGGCCACGTGCATGTGCAGGGGGATGCCGTCTTTGCCCTCCGCATAGCGAATGATTTCGCGCAGATATTCAAGCGGCACGGCGCGAACGCTATGCGGCGCGAGGCCGACCCACGCGGTCGCGTTTTCGGTGCGCGCAAACTCTGACCGGAGCGACTCCGCGTTGCGAAGATACTCTTCCGCGTTCGTCTCCAGAAAGCGAATCTGCCTCTCGTTCGGCTTGAGTTTATAACCGGAACGAGCGTAGGCCACGCGCAGCAGAGCGATTCGCAAGCCCACATCGCGCGCCGCCCTGATGACCTCTTTCGCCATCAGGTTCGCTTCCCCGTAAGACGAGCCGTCGGGCGCGCGATGAATGTAGTGAAACTCTCCGACTGAGGTCACGCCGCCCAGCGCCATTTCGAGAAAGGCCATCCGCGAGGCGTCGTAAATCTCTTCAGGCTCAAGCCTGAGGGCTGCGCTGTACATCATCTCGCGCCATGTCCAGAAGGAATCATGCGCGTTCAACCGGCGCTCCGTCCGTCCGCGAATCACGCGTTGGAAAGCGTGCGAGTGTGCGTTGACGAGGCCGGGCAGCATGGCGCGGTTTTTTAACCTGACGACACGGCCTGCGCTCTCCGTCTCGCGCGTGAGTTCCTTGATGCGTCCCTGCGAATCGCAGACCAACGCCACTCCGCTCTCGAAGCGCCCGCCCGTGTAAACAAAATCGGGCAGCCACGTCGTCTGCTTGTCGGAAAGATAACTCAACTCAATCAACCTCTCAGGTCAGGACGAATGCTTGCGTTATCTGAAAGCCTCATCTTTGTTCTTTTGGAAAGCATATGGCGTCCCGTCAGGGACGACGTGATAATAGCCCAGCCATAATGGTCTATGACAACTCAATTGGATAATCAGCATCCGTTCTGTGACCCTGAAGGGGTCGTATGTAATAGCCGGGGGCCAGCGCGTAGCGCCGCCCCCGGTTTGATGCGAGCATGATTCCGGGGGCGGCGCTGTCGCTCTGCCCCCGGCTATTATATGTAGCCCCTTCGGGGATAAGACTAATTACGGAATTGAGCTGTCAAAGACCATCGTGTTTACCTGATTCTTACGAGAAATCAGAAAGCAGCTTGAAGGCGATCAAGGGCATCTAACTGCCTACCGTTATGAATCCACAAAAATTAAAAACTTATGCTCGCTTTGCGCGCCAGCACGCGCACCGCTTTCTAACTCAACGTTTTGCAGAGGCCGGAAAGCCTATCCCGGCTGCTCTGCATCGTCCCGCGCCCGCGAAATGGGACGACGACTCGTTGACGGTTGCATGGCTCGGCCACGCGACCGTGTTGATTAACTTTTACGGGACGTGGCTTCTGACCGACCCGGCGCTGCGCTCAAACGTGGGCGTGAACGTCGCTGGCTTGACCATCGGCCCGCGCCGTCTGGTCAAGCCAGCCCTTTCCATTAACGAGCTTCCATCGCTCGACGCCGTGCTCATCTCGCACGCGCACATGGATCACTGCGATCTGGGCACACTGCGTCGCCTGCCGCGCCGGAACACTCAGGCGGTTGTCCAAAAAGGGAATCGTGATCTGGTCCGACGTTTCCGGCAGTTGCACGAACTCGGCTGGGGCGAGAGCGTGGAGATTGACGAGACGCGCATCGAGTCCCTCAAGGTCAACCACTGGGGGGCGCGCAAGCTGACGGACAAGCATCGCGGCTATGGCGGATTTTTAATTACCAAGCGGGGACGCTCTCTTGTGTTTGGCGGCGACACGGCCTATACAAACGCCTTCGCCTCTTTGCGCCACCGCGCCGCTATAGATCTCGCCATTCTTCCCATCGGCGCTTACGATCCTTATATTCACGCGCACGCCAATCCCGAACAGTCGTGGGCGATGCGTAAGGAAATGAATGCGACCTATATCTTGCCGATGCATCACTCGACGTTTCAGTTGAGCCGCGAGCCTTTGGGAGAACCTGTCACGCGCCTGCTCCGCGCCGCCGGGGACGAACGCTGGCGTGTTGCCCTGACCGAACCCGGACAGACCTGGCGGCTGCCCGAACAGGAAGAGCAGGAAAGAGTGGCGTAGGACAGACATTCCTGTCTGTCATTGAGCGCGGAGAGCGCGAATACTTATTAGCGAATATTGATGAACGTGCTAACGCACGTTATGACAGGCAGGAATGCCTGTCCCACGACAGACAGGAATGTCTGTCCTACATGGAAGCCGCTACTTTTTGGTGGCGGCTTCTTCCATCTTCTTTCTCAAGCTGAGCGGTCTCATGTCCGTCCACACTTCCTTGATGTAGTCCAGACACTCCTGCTTCGTTCCGGTCTTTCCGGCATCACTCCAGCCGAGAGCGTTCTCGCGGTCGGCTGGCCAGATGGAATACTGCTGCTCGTGATTGACGACGACCTTATAGATTGTTGTGTCTTCTCTTTCTCCTCTGTCCATGCTGCCTCCTCTGTGGGTTAAATTGGGTGGTGACGGGCGAGCCTTTGTCAGGCTAATTAAACTGCTGTGAATCTCAGGCAAAAGCGATTATATTATAGCGCCTTTTGAAAGCCGGATGTGCGCTCTTGATCTTAGAAGAATTCGCACAATGCCGCCTCGCCCCCGGCAACTTTTGCAGAACCGGAGTCATAACCCCCAATGCCGACTTTTCTGCGCTCTTCGACTGTCTACACGTCTATCATCAACTCAATCCACGCTGACGCACGTATTCGCTTGCGCTTAACACGCAGGAACAGCTGCCGTCATCGCGCTTTTGTCGCCCTCGCTCTTCTCCTGGCGCTCATCGCGGGAACGGGCGCGCGGGTTGCCGGTGATAACAGTTCGTTCAGCCTGATGGCTCCTGCCATCATTCCTTCTTCAGCGAAGCCGCTCAAGAAACGCATCCTGATGCTGCGTCGCAATGAATCGCAGGACGGCGCGCGTTTTACGCTCACGTCCGATGCGCCGCTTAACGATTACAAATCTTTCGCTGAAGGCGAGCGCGTCTGCGTGATGATTCCGCAGGCTGCATACGTTTCGCCGCGCGGCGACGCCAATGGTCGCGGCTTTGCCGATATGCGAATCGAGCAGCGTGACGACGACGTGATGTTATCCTTTCGCTTGCAGCCGGGCGCGACCGTCGCCGTCAATCAGAACTTCAACCGTCTGGACGTAGTCTTTATCACGAACGAGCGGGCGAACTCGAAAGGATCAAAGTGAGCGGTCGCGTGCTGGACAGTTTATTCCCCAACTCTAAACCCGTGATCGGCGTGATTCATGTCGGCGCGTTGCCGGGCGCTCCCTTGAGTAAGCTGTCAGTGGATGAGTTGACGGAACTGGCCGTGCGCGAGGCTCGTGTTTACCGCACGGGCGGCGTGGAAGGGATGATGATTGAGAATATGCACGACGCGCCTTACCTGCGCGGCAGCGTCGGCCCGGAAATCGTAGCGGCGATGGCCGTCATCGGTCAGGCGGTGAAAATCGAGAGCAAGCTGCCCGTCGGCGTGCAGGTGCTGGCCGCCGCGAACACGGAAGCGATGGCTGTAGCGCACGCCGCCGGGTTGGATTTCATACGCGCCGAGGGCTACGCCTTTGCCCACGTTGCCGACGAAGGCTTGATTGAAGCATCAGCCGCAGAGCTTCTACGCTATCGCAAGCTGATTGGCGCTGAACGCGTGCAGGTGTGGGCCGACATCAAGAAGAAACATTCTTCCCACGCCATCACGGCGGACATCAGTGTTGGCGAGATGGCTCATGCGGTTGAATTCATGCGCGGCGATGCGGTTATCATCACCGGCAGCGTGACGGGTGAGCCGCCCAAAATTGAGGACGTGCGCGAGGCCAAAGCGTGCTCCGCTCTGCCCGTCTTGCTCGGCTCTGGCATCAATGCCGATAACCTCGCCGACTATTACGCCTTTGCCGACGGCTTCATCGTCGGCTCATCCTTCAAAGCCGACGGTCACTGGGCGAACCCGATTGAACTGCCGCGCGTCGAGCGTCTCATGGCGGCAAAGAAAGGGATGAGGGATGAGGGATGAAAGCGTAGTGATTCAACTTGAATCAGATTCCGTTCATCCCTCATCCCTCCGCCCTCATCCCTGCTTTTCATCCCCAGCGATGATACGCCGGGTGTCCGGGCTTGACTGCGACGAATGTGCCACGACAGGTGGCGCAGATTTTCCCACCGGCAATCAACTCGGCTTCGACGATAGCGCGATCATCCTCAGATTCGACGACGCGAGCGATTAATTTAACCGGTGCGTCGGTCGGCGTCGGTCGCTTGAGCTTGATCGCATAATCAGCCGTCACCGTGCAGGGCGCATGATCCAGCCCTCCACGCCGCATCAGATGCCAGGCGGCAGTCCAGTTGGAATGGCAATCCATCAACGTCCCGATGATGCCGCCGTTGAGCATTCCGGGATATGCCTCGTGATAACTTTCAGGCTGCCACTCGCAGACGACTTCATCGTTCTCCTGTTCAAAACTACGAATCCGCAAACCCTTCTCATTCATCGGGCCACAGCCGAAGCACGTACCATGTGGCGAGTAGCGTTCCTGAAGACTTTGCTCATTCATAAGTGATAAAGAGAAGCGAGGACGCGCCGGAAGCGTCAGTTGAAGATTACTTCGACTGGCTGCGGCAGTCCTTCGATGGTCAGCACCAACCCGCGCGGGCTGGCGACCGCCTCTTTCTTCGGCGTCTGAAAGAAAACTAAACCGCGTCGCTGCCTGCCTGCTTCGAGCGGCGTCGCGAGATCGAAGGCATGCTCGCTCACGGCTTCCTCAAATTTCTTACGCGAGTTCGGGTTGTAGAGATAGACTTCGTCGGCGGTCAGAATGCGCGAGACCGCCTGTTTCGGCGAGCGCAGTTTCCATTCGCGTCCATCGCTGTCCTTCAGGCGAAAGCGCACGCGCTTGAACGAAATCGGCGCGCCGCTCTCGTTGTTGATCTCCAGACGAACGGGCAAGAGTCCGCCGAGCGGCAAATTCGCCTGAAACAAATCCTGACTCTCTTCGTCGGTCAAAAGCGGCACGGCGCGAACGCTGAAACCGCTGGCGCTCGCCTCTTTGCCTTCCACGATTGGCGCATCAATTTTCGGTTTGACCTTGTAGAGCGAGCCACCGCAGCCTGCCACGACCAACGCAAGGCCGAGCATCATCCACCACGCGGCGCACTTCTTTGGTTTATGTTTCATCGCTTCGACCATCTCGCGCGCACTCTCTCATGCTCGCTTCGCAAGTGTCAACATACCTGGGCAATTAGCTAAATCGAAAAAGAAAAGAATATAGACCGAGATTAACAAGATGGACAGGATTAAAGGGAAGAAGCATCAAGCTACTTCTTCCTGTCTTGTCTTCTTAATCTTGCTAATCCTGTTAATCCTGTCTAATTTCTTCTGCTTTTTAGGCGATCATTCCGCGTACTCGTCCGATCCCTGAACCCACATGAACGATTGAATATCTATCATGTCGCGTGGTTGCAGGTCGCGCTGATCGCGCCTGATGGTCTCGGCAAACTCAAGGAAGTTCGCATAAGTTTCCCATGACGGGCGCGACTTGTACTGGAAGTCGAAGCCATACGCGCGGGCTGCTGCGCGCGAGACCATTGGTTTAAGGAAGATGTGCGTCTCCGGTTGCGCTAAAAAGCCGAACACCGTTACGAGCGGCCACGTCAGAACCCGCGTCTGCTTTCGTGGCAGCGCCGCGACCGCCGCGCACCAGCGCTCGAACCTGTGCGCCACGCTCCCCGCGCCATGAAGAAAATCGTAGAGACCTTCGGCAAACGCGCGCGCGCCCTCGTCTGATTTCACGGCGTCGCGCAGGGCCATCTTCTCGAACGAGAAGATCATGCTGTGGCGGCTGCGCTGCTCAACCCGCACCGCGCGGCTGGCAACCTCGGAGAATTCACGCGCGCGCAAGAGCCTGCGAAACTCCGCCTGACCGAGCGATTCCTCCCAGCGCTCGTGCGACTCCCACTTGTAGCCGCGTTCCCACGAAATATATTTCTCGCCGTGGAATCCGCCGGGAAAGAAGCGCAGGAATTTGCGACGGCAACTCATCACTCCTTCCGAGATTCGGCGTCGTCGAACCGGATGCGACGCTGCACGCCCCGCGCTGATTGCTTTCATGCCCATTGCTCGAACCTCCTTGTTCACTAGTCGGCGGTAGCGATTCCGCCTGTCATAATAGAGTCAACGTGGGGGCGTGCTATCGCGGGGAGGCAAAATGGCTTGTCATGCGGCGCGCGCTTCAACATATTCAATGCTCGAAGAAGGCTCAGGGATGGGCTGACCATCTTCGCGCAATCCTTCTAGATGGAACTCGATGGCATCCTGAATCAATTCCAGCACTTCTTCTCTGGTATCTGCCACAGCCGCACAGCCTGGTAAATCCGGCACATAAGCGCCAAAACTGGTTTCACCCTCTTCGACACTCACGGCGTACTTCATAGATTTACCTTTTCAATTATTTCAAGCCCGCCTGTGTTTCGATAAAGAGCCTACGAGTCCATGAATCTCGATAAGCGCTCGCGAGCTTGTCTTTGAACTTTTTTGCGGACGAGCGGCGTCCAGCCTAAGAGGAATCCGACCGGGCCTAAGGCCATGCGGCTCCACTTCCAAAAATCGAAAGTGTCCGTGTGCCTGATGATCTTCCCGTCTCGAAACTCGAACTCGGCGTCTATCTTGTTGTGAACTCTGCGCCCGGTGGCGGAAAAGTCATATTGAGCTTCCCAATGAGCTTTCCCCGTTTGGTCATTCGCCTGAATATCAGAAAATGTCAGCTCAAAGTTTTTGGCCTGCGAGCATAACATCCTCCACATCTTACCGGCTTCCGAGCCAGCTAAAACGGGGAAGACCGGATCGGAAAAACGAATGTCCGGATGATAGCAACGCACCATCGCTTCGGCGTCCAATTTTTGAAACGATGTGTAGAAGGTTTCGATTAGATTTTCGTTCGGGTGCATTCGCCGTCTCTCACCTCCCGGATTGGACTTCGATTGCCGCTCATTGTAGCGCATAACCCGTGCATTATCCGACAAAGTACGGCTTAATCATCTTTCAATCGCTCTCGATTTATGACCGAAGGCAGCGAGCGAAGAGTGCCTTCCTTGCCCAGCCTCTATAGCTCATGTTACCGTTTCCGCTTCGTCTGAAGAGCGCAGCGACAAGCAAGCAATCCCTGCACAAGGATTATGATAAAACCGTTTCGCGGCACGCACCCGCAGATTCATCCGACAGCTTTCATCGAAGAGAGCGCACAAGTTATCGGCGATGTCCACATCGGCGAAGAGTCAAGCGTCTGGTTCAACGCGGTCGTGCGCGGCGATGTCTTTCACATACGCATCGGCAATCGCACAAACATTCAGGACGGGACAGTCATCCACGTCTCAAACGGAACGCACGCGACCATCCTTGAAGACGAAGTGACCGTCGGGCACAACGTCACGTTGCATGGTTGCTATGTCGAGCGAGGAAGCCTCGTTGGCATCGGCTCGATTGTGATGGACGGAGTGAGAGTCGGCGCGCAATCGCTCGTCGCCGCAGGCTCACTTCTATCACCCGGCACACAGATTCCGCCGCGCTCGCTCGTGATGGGAGCGCCCGCGCGCGTCAAAAGACCGCTGACTGATGAAGAGGTGGCGGGGCTTGATGTCTTCTGGCAAAACTATGTCGGGTACATCCGAATGTACCGCGAATGAGCCGCCGCGAAAACAAGTTTTCTAAAACAACGATTGAAGGAGACCGAAAGAGAATGCAGATCCCTCTCAGGATTACACTCATCAGTTTGCTCATGATTGTGGTCGGTGCAGTTTCCATCAGCGCGCAGGAGGTGGCGAAGAATAGCGCCGCTCTTGATAGCTCTGCGTCTGAGACAAGCTCGTCAGCGAGCCGGAGCGCTCCTCAAAACGATTCGCCATACAGATTGAAGAAGGGCGACAATGAGTTCGGTTTCTGGGGCGGCGGCGCATTTACGGCGACGACCATCTTTGGCGGATTAACAGACGCCGAAGCGAGTGATCGCCGGTTCGTCATTGCCGCATTTCGTTACGGGCGAACGCTGGCGGCGAACCGGAGCGTGGCTTTGCAGTACACGCTCGATATGATTCCGCTGGCCGTTGCGACGGGGAACATAGAGCAAACGACGGTCACGACCACGCCTGCGGGAACGGTCACGACTTTCAGACGCGGGACGACCTACGGCGTCGGCGTCACACCGCTGGGCCTGCAACTCGACTTTAGGAACAACTCGCACATTAAGCCGTTCATTCACGTCAACGGCGGCCTGTTGGGTTTCAGTGAATCGATGCCCTTGCCCGATTCTGGTGGGCTGGCTCTGGTTGGCGAGGCCGGAGGGGGCTTGCGTGTTTTTACTTCGGAGAGACGCGCCGTCAACTTCGGCGTGCGCTTTCATCACATCTCGAACGGCGACCGTTCAGGGTCGAATCGCGGCTTGAATCAGTTTATCTTTTACGCGGGCTTCTCCGTCTTTAAGTAATGGCAACGGGCAAGACACAACCGGCGCGCGGGATGCGCGATTTTCTTCCAGCAGATGTCAGGCGGCGCGAATACGTCATCGGCATCATCAAGGAAGTGTACGAGCGCTACGGCTTCGAGCCACTGGAGACTCCGGCGGTCGAGAATATCGAAACGCTGATGGGGAAGTATGGCGAAGAGGGCAATCAACTCATCTTCAAAATCCTGAAGCGGGGCGAGCATGAGAAGACCGGCGTTGCAGACCTCGCCTTGCGCTACGATTTAACCGTGCCGCTGGCGCGCGTCGTCGCGGAGTACAAAGACAAGCTCCCGAAATTCTTCAAGCGTTACCAGATTCAACCCGTCTGGCGCGCTGATCGTCCGGCGCGCGGGAGGTTCAGGGAATTTTACCAGTGCGACGTTGACGCGCTCGGCTCGCGCTCCATGATTGTCGAAGCGGAGTTATGCGCTGCCGTTAGCGATGTTTTAATCAAGTTAGGTTTTAATGATTTCACGATTCGATTGAATCACCGCCAAGTCTTAGACGGCATCTTGGATGCGGCTGGCATTCCATCAGACAAGCACGGCGACGCACTTGTAGCTTTAGACAAGCTAGATAAAATTGGGCGCGAGGGGGTTATTCGAGAGTTTGAAGAACGAAGAATTTTCTTGACTGAGGAACAGAAGAAAGTCGCCGAGTTTCTTTTAGATGTAATGTTTGTTTCCGTCATGAAAGGTTTTGAGAACGTAGAGATTCAAGTACGCGGTGACTTTAATGAAAAAGAAAGAACTGAAGTGAATGAAGGGTCATTAAGGAAAATCAGCGAATTTATAAATGGACATGGCGATGGGCAGAAAGGACTTCATGAGTTAAAAACAATACTTGAGCTTGTAAATAAAACCCAAGCAAAAGGAAAAGTTGAAGTTGACCCGTCGCTTGCGCGTGGGCTTTCGTACTACACGGGCGCAATTATGGAAGTCAACGTGCCCGGTCTCATGGGGAGTCTCGGCGGCGGCGGGCGTTACGATAATCTGGTCGGGATATTTTCGGGACAGGGCGTTCCGGCGTGCGGCTTCTCTCTCGGATTGGAGCGCATCATCGTCGTGATGACAGAGCGCGAGATGTTCCCGCCAGAGCTTGTTAATGCTCCGGCTGATGTGATGGTAACGATCTGGAACGAGGAATCAATCAACGATTCACTCGCGCTGGCGATGGAACTACGCACTGCTGGGCTACGCGTTGATTTGTACCCGGAAGCGGACAAGATTGGAAAGCAATTCAAGTATGCTTCGTCGCGCGGCATCCCGTTCGTGGCGGTCGTCGGCGAAGAGGAGCGTGCGCGTCGTGAAGTCGCGCTCAAGAATCTGAACACGGGAGACCAACAGACGCTCTCCAGCGACCGCGTTGCCGCGACCATTCGAGAGGCATTAAAACTGTAGATGCAGGGACAGGCCCTGTCCCTACAAGGTTGATTATGGAAAATTCGCTTGCCAAACATTATCTCGAAGACGCCGTTTTGAATTTTCGCGGCTACAAGAAGCTGGCCGAAGGTGCGTTCGGGCAAGTCACCGATGAGGAATTCTTTCGCGCCATAGACGAAGAAGCTAACAGCATTGCCGTCATCATCAAGCATATGGTCGGAAACATGCTCTCGCGCTGGACGGACTTTTTGACGACCGACGGGGAGAAACCTGACCGTAATCGTGACATGGAGTTCGTCATCACGCCCGAAACGACCAGAGATGAAATGCTCGCGCAGTGGGAGAAGGGCTGGGCCTGCGTGTTCAATGCAATCGAATCCTTGCAGCCTGAAGATTTGATGAAGACGGTTCTGATTCGCGGCGAGGCGCACACGGTCGTTAAAGCCATCAACCGGCAGATGACGCACTACGGTTATCACATCGGGCAGATCGTTTTTCTGGCGAAGCATTTCAAATCAACCGGCTGGCAGAGTCTGAGCATTCCGCGCAATCGCTCCAGTGAGTTCAATGCTTACCTGAAAGAGAAGGCGACTGAAGGCGCTTCGGAACAGAATCGCTTCGACGCGCCGCAAAAATTTATCTCCGATACTGAGAAGAAATAGACAGGATTTACAAGATTGACAGGATAAAATTAAAAGCACTCGACCTTCTTGAGTTATCTGGTTTTCTTAATCTTGCTAATCCTGTTAATCCTGTCTAACTTCTTGTCGAGTTTGAGTTCAACTCTGAAAATTTAAGTTTAAGATGGAAGCTTCGGATTTATGTTAGATAATTTAGGAAACACAGAACGCACACATTCATGCGGCGCTTTGCGCGTGGAAGATGTCGGAAAGATTGTCACCCTGATGGGCTGGGTGGCGCGTCGGCGCGACTTTGGCCCTTTGACGTTTGTTGATTTGCGCGACCGCGATGGCATCACGCAGGTCGTCTTCAACGAAGAGAGTGCGCGCGAGGCACACGCTAAAGCAAAGGATGTGCGCGGCGAATACGTGATTGCCGTCACGGGCGAAGTCGTGCTGCGTGCGGAGAACCAGCGCAACCCGAAAATCACGACGGGCGATGTGGAGGTGAGCGCGCGTGAGATTCTCGTGCTTAATGACGCACGCACGACGCCCTTCCAGATTGAGCCGACTTCTTCCGATCAACTGGCGAGCGAAGACCTGCGTTTGAAGTATCGTTACCTTGATCTTCGTCGCCCGCAGCTTCAAGCGAATTTGCGATTGCGTCATCGTGTAGTCGCGGAGATTCGCCGCTACATGGACGAGAAGAGCTTTACGGAAATCGAGACGCCCATCTTGATTAAATCCACGCCCGAAGGCGCGCGTGACTACGTTGTGCCCTCGCGCATTCAGCCGGGCAAGTTCTTCGCGCTGCCGCAATCGCCGCAACTCTTCAAGCAGCTTTGCATGATTGCCGGGTTGGATAAGTATTACCAGATCGCGCGCTGCTTCCGCGACGAGGATTTGCGAGCGGACCGACAACCGGAGTTCACGCAGCTCGACGTTGAGATGAGCTTTGCCACGACCGAACAGGTGTACAGGCTCGTCGAAGGATTGTTCGCGCGCGTCTTCAAGTTGGTTGGCGTTGATTTGCCCGTGCCGTTTCAGCGGCTGTCTTACGCGGACGCGATGAAGCGTTACGGTTCGGACAAGCCTGACCTGCGGTTCGGGATGGAGTTGCGCGATTTGTCCGGCGCGTTAGAAGGAACGACGTTTGCTCCTTTCGCTGCAACGCTGGAGGGCGGTGGAGAGATTAAGGGAATCGTCGTCGCGAATGGCGCGACCCTTTCACGGAAAACTCTGGACGAGTTGCAGGAGTTCGTGAAGCGTTACGGTGCGACTGCGCTGGCCTGGATAAAACTCGGCGATGAACTCTCTTCGTCGCTCTTAAAGGTGTTGGGACAGGAGACGATTGAACGGATGGGAAGCGCAGCCGGGGCAAAGAAGAATGATGCCGTGCTGATCGTCGCAGGCAAATCGAAAACGGTGGCGGCGAGTCTCGGCGCTCTCAGAAACGAAGTTGCGCGCCGCGAGAAGCTGATCCCGGAAAATGTTTACGCGCCGCTGTGGGTGACGGAGTTTCCGATGTTCGAGTTTAACGAGGCGGACGGGCGCTACTACGCGATGCATCATCCGTTCACCTCGCCGCTCGATGAAGACTTACCGCTGCTGAGACGCGCGGTTGAAGGCGGCGAAACAGAGTTGCTGGGGAAATTGCGCGCGAAGGCTTACGACACGGTGGTCAACGGCGTGGAAGCTGCGGGCGGCTCCATCCGTATTCACCAGAGCGACGTTCAGGCGCTAATCTTCAAGGCTCTGGGCCTGACGCCGGAAAAAGCGCGCGAGCGTTTCGGCTTCTTCCTCGACGCGCTCGAATACGGCACGCCGCCGCACGGCGGCATCGCCTCCGGCATCGAACGTCTCTTGATGGCTCTGACCGGGATTGAGAACATCCGCGACCTGATGGCTTTCCCGAAAACGGCTTCGGCTGCCGACCTGATGATTGACGCTCCCGGAGAAGTTGATCCGGCGCAGTTGGAAGAATTGAAGCTCAAGGTCGTGAAAGATTAGCAGAAGGATTAGAAGCTGGAAGGGGGACGCAAATGACAGGCGAAGAAATGGAGCGCGCAATTGAATTCCTGTTACAAAGCCAGGCTAGCTTTGAAACCCGTCTGGAGCAGACAAACCAGAATGTCGCAGAAATGAGCAGGCAGTTACAGGCTTATGCAGAGACACAAACTGAATTCATCCAGATCGTCGGTAACGCGATTCAAGGACTGACGGCGGCAGTGGAACGCACGAACGAGAACCTCGCGCGAACTAACGAACACCTCATGCAAACTGATGAGCGCCTGAATAAGCTGGCTGGTCTGGTAGAGCGCATCATTACTGAAGGTCGCAACGGGCACGCATGAAGACATGCTCTTAAAATATTGGAGGAGACAATAAAACGTGGACGAATTACTGACGAAAGAGAATCTCGAATATCGTGAGATGGCGCGCGAGATTGCGGATAAGTATGTGCGCCCGGTGGCGGCTGAACTTGACCGGACGGCGGAGTATCCCTGGTCGGTCGTGCGCGCGTTGCAGGACGCGGGGCTGATGGGTGTGTGGATTCCCAAAGAATATGGCGGGCGCGGCGGCGGCGTGATGAATCTGTGCATCGTCGTCGAGGAGTTGTCGAAGGCTTGCGGCGGCGTTGGCGTCACTTATGCAGTGAATGCGCTCGCATCGTTTCCGATTATCGTCGGCGGAACAGAAGAGCAGAAGCAGAAGTATCTGCCGGACGTGGCGCAGGGAAAGACCTTGATGGCCTTCGGACTGTCGGAGAAAGCTTCAGGGTCGGACGCCGGAAGTTTGACGGCTCGTGCAGAGAAGCGCGACGACTTTTACGTTATCAACGGCGATAAGAAATGGAACACGAACGGAAACGCGGCACAGCTTTATTCCATCTTCTGCTCGACCAATCCCGAAAGGGGCGGGCGCGGCGTCTCTGCCTTGTTGGTCGAAAAGGGAACTCCGGGTTTTGAAATCGGCAAGAAGGAAGATTTGATGGGCATTCGCTGTGTGCCCGTGCATGAGCTTCACTTCAAAGATTGTTTTGTCCCGCAGGAAAATCTGCTCGGCGGAAAAGAAGGCTACGGCTTCAAGCACGCGATGATGACGCTTGACCTGGCGCGTCCCGGCGTGGCGGCGCAGGCTTTGGGACTAGCGCAGGGCGCGCTCGATCTGGCGATTGACTACACGATGAAGCGCCAGCAGTTTGGCCAGTCGGTCGCATCCTTTCAGGGCATTCAATGGATGCTCGCGGACATGGCGACGAAGATTGAAGCTGCCCGGCAGTTAATCTATGCGTCGGCGCGGGCGATTGATGCGGGCGCAAAGAACGTCTCGAAGATCGCGGCGATGGGCAAAGTCTTTGCGACGGACGTGGCAATGAGTGTCACGACCGACGCCGTGCAGCTTTTCGGCGGCTACGGCTATTGCAAGGACTACCCGATTGAGAAATACATGCGCGACGCCAAGATTACGCAGATTTATGAAGGCACGAACCAGATACAGCGTCTCGTCATTGGCCGAAGCCTCATTAAAGAAGCTGCCGCCGGGAAGCCGCGCGCCGACGCTGCCGAAGCAGGAGATTAGCCACAAAGGCAAGGAAGATACAATTCAATAAAAATCCTTTTGTGTCTTCGTGCCTTCGTGGTTTTAACTATTCGTTGGGCTAGAGCATGATTACTTTGCTGCGCGAGCATCTGGATGAAATGTTCGCGCACGCGCGCGCGGCGAGTCCATCTGAGTGTTGTGGACTCATCGGCGGCAGCGGCAAGCGGGCGCGAACAGTTTATCGTCTCCGCAACGTCGCGCGTGACCCGCTGGTTGGCTACGAGGCTGCGCCGGAAGAATTATTCGCCGCGCAGCGCCTGATGCGCGAGCGCGGCGAAGAGCTTTTCGGCATTTATCATTCGCACCCGCGATCCCCTAAGCCTGTCCCGTCGGAAACGGATGTGCGCCTCGCCTACTATCCGTCAGCGATTTACTTTATTATTGGCTTAGGCTCGAACACTGAAACGTTGCGCGCGTTTCGCATCTCGGAGCGCGACGCCTCCTGGGAACAAGTGGAATACCGACTCGCGGATGATGGAGAATGACTGAACCGCCGGGGCACTGATTTCGTTAATCAATCTATGGTGATGACGGAGAAAAAGAAGACAAAGTACGACACTAATCCGCTTGATGATGATTACGCGCGTCGGGCTGACGATTCGTGGGGAGAACCGCGCCCGGTCGAGCCTCTACCAAAAGCGGAAGAGCCTTGGCCTGCCGAAGCCCCGACGAAGCGTTACGATTCTTCAATCCCCGTTTCTTATCCGTCCATTAACGTTCCGCCGAGCTATCCGCCGAAGCCTGCCGAAATGCCTGCGGTGATGTCTTCAGCTTCGCCAGCCGCGCCCTCATCCAAGCGCGCTGTGCCGGGCTTGGGTTTGCCTGAGAACATTACACTGGCGCTGCCCTACGCTCCTTTCTTCATCGGCGCAGTGGCGGGAGTTCTCGAATTATTCCTGACGCCGCGCAGCGAGCCGCGCGCACGTTTTCATGCGGCGCAGGGGCTGGCCTTGCAGTTGGCTGCCGTTGTCATCAAGCTCATCTTCAACATCATCGAAGGCATCACCGGCAACAACACCGGCGGAAAAATCTTCTGGGCCATCTCCACCGTTCTCTTCATCATCGCCATGATTCGCGTTTGGAAAGGCGAAAGCGTCCACGTCTCGGCGGTTGACGATGCGACCGAATGGCTCAACGAGCGGATTGATCCGCAAAAGATTCCAAAGAAAAAGTAGCGCACGTGGCCTCCCACCTCATCTTCTGTTAATCTCTCCTCGGTTAGCTCCCCCTGCGCCATAATTCTGATTGTCCATCGCTGAATAGATTTTCTGAATAGATGAAAAGGAAAATTTCCGTCCTGCTGCTCATCCTTCTGGTTCTGGTGAGCACGCTTCTGCCTTCAACAGAAGTCGCCACAGCGCAGAGGCGTCGTCCCCTTCGCCGCAACTCTCCGCCAGCCAGCTCAAGCGCGAGTTCCGTTGCCGCGCGCTTTAACCAGATCGCGGACGAATATCTGAAGGGTTATTACAGTTTCAATCCATCGGCGGCGACCTCTGCGGGACTGCATGAGTATGACTCTCAACTTGAAACGCGCAGCCGTGAAGCGGTGGCGCGCGAAGTTCGTCGCCTGCGCGATACCATAGGTTTGCTGACGCGCATTAACCCCATAGTGCTTCCGGAAGAAACACGCTACGACTACCTTGTCCTGATGTCGCACGCGCGCGGGCAGCTTCTTGACCTTCAGGACATCCGCGCGTGGGAGCGCGACCCGAACGTTTACAATCAATTGATTTCCGAGGGTGTGGACAACATCCTCAAGCGCAACTATGCGCCCATCGAGCAACGCTTGAACTCTGTCCTGGCGCGCGAACGCGAGATTGTGCGGCTGCTCGGTGAAGCTCGCGCCAATCTGGATGCGCCGCCGCGCATCTACACCGAAACGGCCATTGCACAGGCGCGGGGAAGCATAGAGTATTTCTCGCGGGTCGTTCCGCAGATGATCGAGCGCGCGGGCGGAGGCCGGATGAGTGCGGCGCGGAAGGCTGAATTCGAGACGGTGAACAATGGGGTCATCGTCGCCATACGCTCTTTCAGCGAGTGGCTTGAGCGCGATTTATTACCACGCTCGACGGGAAGCTTCGCCATCGGCGCGGAAAACTATCGCCGCAAACTGCTCTACGACGAGATGGTCGAAACGCCCATCGCGCAGTTAATCATTGAGGGTGAAAGAGAGTTGCGCCGCACGCAGGAGGAGATGCGCGTGCTGGCCGAAGAGGTCGCACCGGGCAAAGGAATTCAGGCTGCCTTGCGCGCTCTGGGGCGCGAGCATCCGTCGGCTAGTGGACTCGTCGGCGACACGCGAAGCGAGCTTGACCGCATACGCGCTTTCGTTCGCACGAACAATATCCTGGCGCCTTCGGGGAAAGAGAATCTGACGGTCGAGGAGACGCCGGAATACGCGCGCTCCGTCAGTTTCGCCTCGATGGATTCGCCGGGCGCGTTTGAGCGAGTCGCAACCGAGGCTTACTACTATGTGACGCCGCCTGATTCTCAGTGGGATGAGAGAAGAAAAGAAGAACACCTCAGTTTCTACAATCGCTATACTCTGCCCGTCATCTCTATTCACGAAGTTTATCCGGGGCACTATTACCAGTATCTCGCTTTGAAACGGCAGCCGTCGCGCGTGCGTGTTGCGCTCTCGTCGGCCAGCTTCGTCGAAGGTTGGGCGCACTACTGTGAGCAGATGATGCTGGACGAAGGTTTTGGTGGCAACAATCCGAAATTGAGGCTCGCGCAGTTGAGCATGGCGCTCTTGCGCCTGTGCCGCTATCTGGTGGGCTTGCGGCTGCACACAGACGGCATGACCTATGAAGAGGGCGTGGACTTCTTCATGCGCGAAGGCTATCAGGAGCGCGTCAACGCTGAGCGCGAGGCGCGGCGCGGCACGCTTGACCCGACCTATCTTGTCTACACGCTCGGCAAGATGCAAATCTTGAAACTGCGCGAGGAATATCGTCAACTGATGGGCGCATCCTTCAACATCGGCGAGTTTCATAATCGCCTGCTCAGCTACGGGATGCCGCCTGTCAAAATCATTCGGTTGGCGATGCTCGGCGAGGCCGGGGGAAACAGTAATTCAACCCACGCGATTGAGCCGCCGCGCGCCATTGATTTCTCCGTGCTGGCGACGGGCTACAACAGCAGCTATCAGGGAGCGCGCTCCGTTCAACTGATTATGAATCAGGCGGATTGGGAGGCTGCATGGCGACTCAACAATCGAGGCAGTTCAGGACCGATGCCCGAAGTGAATTTCAATACGCGCGCCGTCGTCATCGCTTATCAGGGACTCAAGCGCACGGGAGGCTACGGCATCTCCATTGCCGAGATTCGCCGTGAAGGCGCAATGCTCGTAGTACGTGTCAACGAACAGAGTCCTAAAGCCGGTGATTTCGTGACGGAAGCGCTCACGTCGCCGTTTATCGCCGTTTCGCTGCCGCGCCCGCCCGATAGCGCAATCGTAAAGTTTGATGATGAGGTAAACAAAATAGAACAGAATCGTAACGTTAAGGAGCGAAGCTATCCCCCGCAGAGACGTAACAGGCGGGGGCGCAGGGGTTAAACAAGGCCAACCCATCTGTGCTAAAGTTTCATCAAAATGAAGCCGCACTGAAAGCGACCTCAGACGAGGCCGAAACAAATGTGTAGCAGAGACAACGCGCTCTCTCCCCCTGCGCGTAAATTGTATGGGCAGTTAAACGGTTAAGTGTCGGGGGAGATGCTGAAGTTTTAAGAAGAGCGGCGCACCCTCGATTCGATTTCGGGAGTGCGCCGCTTTTTTCAACTTTGCACAGGAGATCGAGCGCGTCGCTATTAAACCAGAAGACGCGCATCGAAGGAGGGGAGAACATGACAGTTAACATTTATCGCCGCACACAAAGATTGGCCGTGTGCCTGATGGTTTTTGCTCTGTTTGCGATGCCAGCTTTCGCACAGACGAGAATCAGCTATCACAGCAACAAGTATAAAGTCGCGGACGATGTTCAGGTCGGTCGGCAGGCAGCAGCCGAAGTCGAGCGGCAGTTGCCCATCATGAACGACCGTGAAGTTCAGGATTACGTTGAGCGGGTCGGGCAGCGCCTCGTCGAATCCATTCCACAGGAGTTTCAGCATCCTGAATTCAGATATTATTTCAAGGTCGTCAACGCGCGCGAGATTAACGCTTTCGCTTTGCCGGGCGGCCCGATGTACATCAATCGCGGCATGATTGAAGCCGCGCGCACGGAAGGCGAGATGGCGGGTGTGATGGCGCACGAACTAAGCCACGTCGCGCTCCGGCATGGCACGGCGCAGGCGACCAAAGCTCAGAAGTATTCGCTGCTCGCAGGTATCGCGGGCATCGCCGGATCAATTATCGGCGGCCCGGCAGTCGGGCAAATCGGGCAGGCGGCGGTCGGCACTTACTTCCTGAAATTCAGCCGCGAGTATGAGACGGAAGCAGACATTCTCGGCGCACAGATTATGGCGAACGCCGGATATGACCCGCGCGATCTGGCGAATATGTTCCGCACCATTCAGCAACAGGGCGGAGGCGGTGGGCCTGAGTTTTTGAGCGACCACCCGAATCCGAGCAATCGTTACGAGCGCATCAATCAGGAAGCTGCGATGCTGCGCGTCAATAGTAATAATACGATTCGCAACTCGAACGAGTTTGCCAGCATTCAGGCACGCCTGCGCGGTGGGGGACGCGCTCTGTCAAGGGACGAGATTGCGCGCAACAATCGGCGCTACCCGACACAGGGCGGCAGCAGCGGCAGCAATTACCCGGAAGGTAATGTCGGAGGACGGGTCGGTTATCCTTCGTCGCGCTATCGAACATTCAATGGCGGCAACTTATTCCAAATCAGCTATCCTGATAACTGGCGCGAGTTGACCGAGAGCCAAAGCTCTGTGTGGTTTGCTCCTGACGGCGGATACGGACAGGTTCAGGGTCAGGCCATCTTCACGCACGGCATCAACGTCGGCGTCGTACAGTCGCAGGGCGGAAACCTACGGCAGGCAACCGACTACTTTCTTCAATCTCTGGCGCAGGGCAATAGCAGTTTGCGCCAGCAGAGCCAGTATCAGCAGGGCACTATCAGCGGGCGCAGGGCGCTCGCCATTACCCTCTCAAACGTCAACGAGGCGACGGGACGCCCTGAGACCATCATGGTCTATACGACCTTGCTGCGCAACGGTCAGTTGTTCTTCATGATCGGGGTTGCGCCGCAAAATCAATTCGCGAACTTTCAAAGCGCATTTCGCTACGCTTTAAGCTCGATTCGTCTTAACGACTAACACGACCGGCGCACGCGGCCCATGCGCCGTGAAGCAAAAGAAGCAGAAGGCTCGCTCTCTCTGGGCGAGCCTTTTGTTTCTTTTCTTTTTCGGGATAAGCTAGGGCGTGATGAAAGACGAAGCTGCAAAGCGACGACGCCTCGTCAAATGGGGCTTGATTACGTTGGGCTGGGCGCTCTTCGGTCTGTTCTTCGCCAGCGAAGTCATTATCATCCGCGCTTACGAAGGACGACCCCTGCGGTTGGGCGAGACTTTGGCCGCGTGGATGATTTGCGCGTGTGTCTGGCTCGGACTGACGCCGCTCATGCTCTATCTCGCGCGCCGCTTTCCGCTTGAGCGCAGCCAGTGGCTCAAAAGCACGCTGGTTCACCTGGCGGCAAGCGTCGCTTTCGCGTTGGTTCAACTGGGGACTTATACTCTCGTCGCGTCGCTGATTGTCCTGCCTTCCGGCCAACAATCTTTCTTTGAGTCCTTTCGTAACCTCTTCATTGCAAGCTTCCACTTCGACCTTTTAACTTACTGGGCGATTATCGGCCTCAGCCACGCCCTTGATTATTATCGCAAGTATCGTGAGCGCGAACTGCGTGCTGCGCAGTTGGAAACAACTCTGGCGCAGGCGCAACTCGACGCTCTGCGAATGCAGCTTCATCCGCACTTTCTCTTTAACACGCTGAACAGTATCTCCGTGCTGATGGCGGAAGACACGAAAGCTGCGCGGCGCATGCTGACGCGCCTGAGCGATTTGCTACGCGCGAGCCTTGAGAACAAGGGAGCGCACGAAGTCACTTTGAAGGAGGAACTGGAATTTCTCGAAAGCTATCTTGAGATCGAGCAGACGCGCTTTCAGGATCGGCTGACGGTGCGGATGGAGATCGAACCAAAGGCTTTCGACGCGTGTGTCCCGAATCTCATCCTTCAGCCTCTGGTTGAAAACGCTATCCGTCATGGAATCGCTCCGCGCGCTGCGCCGGGTCTGATAGAGATTCGCGCCCGGCGCGAGAACGGGATGGTGCAATTGGAAGTGTGCGATGACGGCGCGGGGCTGGGCGCAAGCTCCCCTGAGAGCTTGATGAAAGGCATTGGTCTGGCGAACACGCGGGCGCGGCTCGAACAACTCTACGGCGCGTCGCATCGTTTCGAGTTGCATAATCGTGAAGGCGGTGGATTGAAGGTCACAATCATGATTCCTTTCCGCCGTCACGTTGATGAAAACGGGTCGAACACGAAAGTAGGCTGATGGAGAAGATTCGCACCGTTATCGTTGACGACGAGCCGCTGGCGCGGCGCGGGATTCGCGCGCATCTCAAAGAAGAAAGGGATGTCGAAATCATCGCCGAATGCAGCAACGGGCGCGAGGCCGTCCACGTCATCAAGGAGCAAGCGCCGGACTTGGTTTTTCTGGATGTGCAGATGCCTGAACTGGACGGCTTCGGCGTGCTCGAAGCACTCAACGTAGAGCATCTGCCTTCCATCATCTTCGTGACGGCTTACGACAAATATGCACTGCGCGCCTTCGAGGTGCACGCGCTGGATTACCTGCTCAAGCCATTTGATACTGAGCGCTTTACCAGAGCTATGGAACGCGCCAGAGCGCAGATCGAGCGCCGGAGCATCTCAGACCTGAGCCATCGCCTGCAAAGCCTGATTGATGATTTGAGAACGAATCAGAAGTATGCCGAGCGACTGGTCATCAAGTCAGCCGGGCGGATTTTCTTCCTCGGTGTCGAAGAGCTTGACTGGATCGAAGCCGCAGACAACTACGTGCGCCTGCACTCGGGCGGCGACACGCATCTGCTGCGCGAGACGATGAATAGTCTGGAGAGCAGGCTTGACCCCGGTCAATTCCTGCGCGTCCAGCGCTCTGCGATTATCAACGTCCGGCGCATCAAAGAGCTTCACCCGCTGTTTCGCGGTGAATACGAGATTGTCTTGCACAACGGCACGCGCCTGACCTCGGGGCGCGGCTATCGTGACAGATTGCAGGAACTGTTTGGCAATTCTTTCTGATTTGGCCGCAATCCGCCCCGCCGCATAACCATCCTGCCAGCCAAAACCTGCGCTTCGCCACAAATCTCTTTTCGCCAACCCGAACGACCCTTATAAGTATTGCGGATTTTCGGATTTCGGATTGCGGATTGAAGAATGCGGGCGCTTGTCTTTATCAATCCGCATTCCGCAATCGAGTGGAAAAATGGTGAGGCGTCAATTTTTAATTCTTCTCTTCTTCCTGTCGTCGCTGCTTGTCGTTGATGGGCAGCGAAACAATCGCTCGCGCTTCACTGTTCAATTGTGGACGGCGGAAGTTCTGCGAGTCCGTGACCATGAGAAGGATATAGAGGGTGTGGCGTTCAGCGCCGATGCACGCTTGCTCGCTTCGGCTGACAACGGTGGAAAGGTAGTCTTGTGGAATCTCTCGCGGCGGTGGAAGGAACGCATCTTCAGCGGAGAAAACTTCACCGAAGTCGCTTTCAGCCCAAACGGAAAATTGCTGGTGGGCGCGGGCTTTGATAAATCGGTGCGCGTGTGGAACGTCCAATCGGGCAAAGAGCTTCACCTGCTGAAGCACGCGGCGGAAGTCGAGGCGCTGGCTTACAGCCCCGATGCTCGTCTGGTTGCTTCGGCTGGCGGTGATCGCGTCGTCAGAGTCTGGGAGACGCATGGATGGTCTGAAGCCTTAACACTGGCGGGACACACCGATAGCATTTATGGTCTGGCTTTCAGCCCCGACGGGCGGCTTCTCGCCTCTTCAGGCAGAGATCAAACAATCCGCCTTTGGGAGATTGCCACCGGGCGGCAACAACGCGTCCTCGGCGGGCACACTGACAGCGTTTACAGCGTAGCTTTCAGCCCCGACGGGCGTACCCTGGCTTCGGGTTGCAGGGACGGCACAATCAAACTCTGGGACGTGGGCGCGGGGGTGGAGAAACAGACGCTCACGGGGCATCAGGATTCAGTTCACGGCGTTGCTTTCAGCCCAAGCGGAGAATGGCTGGCATCCGCCAGTTTCGACTCGACCGTCAAGGTCTGGGAAGTCTCGCGCGGACGCCTTCTTCGCACGCTCGAAGGCCACAGCCGCGATGTCAACGCCGTCGCCTTTAGTCCGAATGGTCGCTGGCTCGCTTCCGTCAGCGACGACCGCACCGTGCGACTGTGGAAGGTGGGAAAGTAATCATTTCATCAATGCAGATCATCAATGCAGAGAGTTTCAATCGAAAGGACTAGCATCATGCAAAGAAAATTCGGCCTCGTGCTGATGTTCCTCTTCTTAGCATTCGTTTCAAAAGCGCACGCGCAAGCCCCGGCAGACGCGGCGGCGATCAAGCAAACGGCGCTCGACTACATCGAAGGCTGGTACGAAGGAAACAGCGAGCGCATGGAACGCGCGCTTCATCCTGAGTTAGCCAAAAGAATCGTCCGCACGAGCAAAGAGGGGATGAGCCAGTTCAGCCAGATGAGCGCGATGACTCTGGTGCAGGGAACGAGGCGCGGCGGCGGGAAAGAGACGCCGAAGGAGAAACAGCAAAAGGACGTGGCGATTTTGGATGTTTACGAGAACGCGGCCAGCGTCAAGGTCGTCGCTTCGGATTGGGTAGACTATCTGCACATGGCGAAGTTCAACGGTCGCTGGGTCATCGTCAACGTGCTGTGGGAACTCAAGCCGAAAAAGCCGTGATGGGTGATGGGTGATAGGTGATAGGAGAAAACACGGTCTTTCTTATCACCTATCACCCATTACCTCTCACCGCCTTTCGCTTCCTGCCAGAGTTCTTCCATCTCTTCGAGCGTGGCGGCATCGAGCGTTCGATTGCGCGACTTCAAACCTTCTTCGATGTATTGAAAGCGGCGGCGGAATTTGCGGTTGGTTGATTTCAGAGCCGCTTCCGGCTCGACCTGCAAATGGCGCGCGATGTTGGTGACGGCGAAGAGAAGATCGCCCAACTCCTCGCGTACGTGCGCCTTGTCGCCTTCCGCTTCGGACTCGGCATGGCGGCTGATCGCCGCGCGCAACTCGTCTATCTCTTCGTGCAGCTTATCGAAGATGTCTTCGATGCGTTGCCAGTCAAAGCCGACGCGCGCCGCTTTGGTCGAAAGCTGGTGCGCTTCCATCAGCGCGGGCGTCTTTAATGAAACTCCGTCGAGCAGGGATTCTCTTCGGGCACTATCATCTTTTCCGGCGGCGCGTTTCTCTTCTGCTTTGATTGCTTCCCAGTTGCGAAGGACTTCCGCCGCATCCTGCGCTTCGGCGTCACCGAAGACATGCGGGTGGCGGCGCACCATCTTCGAGTGAATCGCCTCCGTCACGTCAGAGATAGTAAACTCGCCGCGCTCTGCTGCGACCTGCGCGTAGAAGACGATTTGAAAGAGCAGGTCGCCAAGCTCGTCGCGCAACTCAAGGGGGCGACCCTCGCGCGCCTCCTCAACCGCCTCGAATGCTTCGTAGGCTTCTTCCAACAGCATCGGCGCGAGCGTCTCGTAAGTCTGCTCACGATCCCAGGGGCATCCTTCAGGCGAGCGAAGGCGCGCCATTAGCTGAACCAGATCGTCAAATGTAGCGGGCATAGGTTTAAGTCCAAAGTCCAAAGTCCAAAGTCCGGTGATTGAAGTCTAAAGCCTGCGGCCTGATGTTCCAAGTTGAGTCCAGTTTCTTTGACCCTGAAAGGATCATATTTAATAGCCGGGGGCATCGCCCCCGGCGACACGCGCCAACACACATTACGCGCTTGCCCCCAGCTATTATGTTCATCCCCTTCGGGGATGCGAGGCGATTCCCGAATTGACCGTTTCTTGCGAGCGTGCGAATTTAGGTGCTACCATCATTGAATTAAAGCAAACACTCTGCGAAAAGATATGGGCGCGCAGTTTGAGTTTAAGCTCTGCGCCGGACAAGGGAATCAAGATGAGCGAAGAACAACCAGTTTTCAAGGTCACGGATCGTCGGCTTTTCAATCCAGACGGCACGCCACGCGAGATCGAGCGCGAGGAAGAAACTAAAACAGAAACAGCCGCCGGAGAAACCACGCAAGCTGCTCCCGCGAATGTACGCGCCGCTGCTGCTTCATCACAGGCCGCAGAAACTACGCGCGAAAGCGCTCAGCCTACGCCCGCAGCCACTACTTCACCTGCCCAGGCAACACGGAGTAGCGAGGCCGCCACAGAGCGCGTGGATTCATCATCTGCTGCCAGTTCAATTGAAGCCGGAGAGTTCGAGCAGTTTCCCGAAGACGCCTATCCCGGCAGCGACATTCCGGGCGCGGACGACCCGGCGAGTTTTATCAACTTCCTGATGTCGATTGCTTCAAACGCCGCCGCCGCGCTCGGCATGATGGAGCATCCCGTTACGGGAGAGCGCCGCGTTGACCCGGAGCTTGCCAAGCACTGGATTGACGTGCTCGGCATGTTGGAGCAGAAGACGCGCGGCAACCTCGGCCCGCAGGAACAACAAATCTTCGAGGGCCTGCTCGCAGACCTCCGCATGCAATACGTCTCGCTCACGGGAGTGCGCCAGCCCAACACCCCGCGCGGCTTCTCCGGCAGCGACATCACGGGCGGAAGATAAAGCGCGTAAATCGTGAATCGTAAATCGTGAATAGATGAAAACGCTTTTCACCATTTACGATTTACCATTTACGATTTACGAAAATGAAGCTGACTTTCCTCGGCACAGGGACATCGACGGGCGTGCCTTCTATCGGCTGTGAGTGTGAGACGTGCTCGTCCGTTGATTCGCGCGATAAGCGGCTGCGTGTCTCTGTGCTGATAGAGCATGGCGGGCAGACTGTGCTGGTGGACACTTCATCGGATTTCCGCCAGCAGGCGCTCCGCCAAAAGATCAACTGGCTCGACGCCATTCTCATCACACATTGCCACGCCGATCATATCTTCGGTCTCGACGACATCCGCCCTCTCAACTTCCGTCACGGCTCGCTCGGCGTCTACGCGAACGAGCGCGCGTGGGTAGACATCCGCCGCATCTTCCAGTACGTCTTCGAGCCGACATCTTTCGGCGGCGGGTTGCCGCAGGTCGTCGCCCATACGGTCGTAAAGGATGCGCCTTTTTCTATCGGAAAGGATTTGATCGTGACGCCGCTCGAAGTGATTCACGGGCGGCTGCCGGTCATCGCGTATCGCTTCAACGATTTCGCCTACGCAACGGACTTGAGCGAGATTCCGGCCAAAACGATTGAGGGCTTACGCGATCTGGATGTGCTCGTGCTCGACTGCCTGCGCTTCAAGCCGCACCCGACGCATCTCTGGCTCGACCGCGCGCTCGAATACATCTCCGAAATCAAACCCCGCCGCGCATACCTGACGCACCTCGCGCACGACGTTCTCCACGCGCGCGACAGCGCGAAGCTGCCGGATGGAGTCGAGTTCGCTTACGATGGGCTGGTAATAAGTGATAGGTGATGGGTGATAGGTAATAAGAGAAAACACGTCGTTCTTTCTTATCACCTATCACCCATCACCTATCACCCATCACTCTATGAGACTTTTTCACGGAACCGATAACGCGAAGATCGCGCGGCCTACGGTGCTGACGCTGGGCGTGTTTGATGGCTTGCATCTCGGCCACCAGTTGATTATGCGTACCGTTGTCGCGCGGGCGCGCGAGTTGGGGGTTGTGCCGACAGTAATTACTTTCGACCCTCATCCGCGCGCCGTGCTGCATCCTGAATCCGCGCCGCCGATGTTGCAAACGTTCGATCAGAAAGTCGAAGCCTTCGGGGTGCTGGGAGTGGAGCAGGCAATCGTCGTTCGCTTCACCAAGACTTTCGCGCAGATCGAAGCAGAGGATTTCCTGCGCGACGTGGTGCGCGACCGGCTGCACGCAGTCGAGGTTTATCTGGGGCGCGGCTTCGCCTTTGGTCGCAACCGCGAAGGCAACATAGAGCTTTTAAGAAAGGTTAGCCAGCAGCTTGGCTTTCGCGCCGATGAAGTAAGGGAAGTGAGCCTGCGCGGGAAGCGTATCAGTTCAAGCAGGATTCGCGCTCTTCTGGCGGAAGGTCGAGTGAATCTCGCCAGGCGGATGCTGGGGCGACCTTACGGCGTCGAGGGGCGCGTCGTGCATGGAGCGGAGCGCGGGCGGTTGATAGGCTTCCCGACGGCGAACCTGCACCCGCAGAATCGCGTCATCCCGCGCGGCGGCGTTTACGTGACGGCCACCCTGATCGAAGGCGCGTGGCGACGCAGCATTACCAACATCGGGACGCGCCCCACCTTTGAAGGTGATAAGGCTGAGGAAGCTTCAATCGAAACCTACGTGATGAACTGGACGGGCGATCTCTACGGAGATGTGGTGCGCGTGCGCTTCCTTCATCGCTTGCGCGACGAGCAAAAGTTTGCTTCCATTGACGAATTGAAGCGCCAGATCGCTTATGATCGTGATCGCGCTTCAAAATATTTTGAGCGGGGCGGAGTGCGCCGGACGCTGGCAATAGTTTGACGATAGACCATAGACGATGGACGACGGAAAGCTCGTCGTCTTTCGTTTATCGCCCATCGTCCATCTTCTATTATGGCTACACAGGAACAGGACAAGTTGGCTTCGCGCGTTGACGGTGAGAACCATGACGGTTTTGCTGTCTCTCAAGTTGGCGGCAATCTGAAGACGCCTGCTAAGGCGCTCGAAATCGCGCGTGGGCGCGGCGCTGGGTTCAAGGAAGAAGAGCCTTTAATCATCATTCCGGGGACGCACGCGCACATTCTCAAAGACAATGAAGCCATCAGCGCGCACGGCTGGCGCGGCTGGCGGCGCGTCCTTCAGGTCGGGCGCGTGCTGGGCCTGCTCTCGCTCTATCTCTATCTCGACAGCTACGACATCCGCGCCACCTTCAACGAACGCTTCGCTCGGCGTAAGCGCGAGGAGGCACAAAAGCGCGGGCGTATCGCGCAGTTTCAGGAATGGACACGCAACGTTGACCGTCGCATCCTTGATCGTTTCATACGCGCTTTGCGCTTTTTCATCTTTCGCGGCGCGCAGGGGTCTGAGAAGAAAGAGGCGCGGCTGGAAAAGCAAGCCGTGTGGTTGAAAGAGAGCTTAATCAAGCTCGGCCCAACCTTTATCAAGATCGGGCAATCGCTCGGCACGCGCGGCGACCTTTTGCCGCTCTCTTACGTCAAGGAACTCGTTAAGCTGCAAGATCAAGTGCCGCCGTTTCCGAACGCGGAAGCCTTCGCGCGTATCGAAGCGGAGCTTAATCGCAAGGTGAGCGAGGCTTACGCGGAGATTGACGCTGAACCGATTGCCGCCGCATCGCTTGGTCAGGTTTATCGCGCGCGTTTGCACACGGGCGAAGAAGTCGCTGTTAAAGTCCAGCGCCCCGGCCTCGCAGAGATTATCGGGTTTGACATCGTGGTCTTGCGCCGCCTGACGGATTTGATGCGCCGCTTTCCGCAGATGAACGAGAACGCCGATTGGGAAGGCATGTTGCGCGAGTTCTCCGAGACCATCACGGAAGAGATGGACTACATGCAGGAGGGGCGCAACGCAGACCTCTTCCGAGAAAACTTCAGGAAGTGGAAGACCATTCTCGTTCCCAAAATCCATTGGTCGCACACCACCGCACGCGTCCTCACGATGGAGTTCATTCACGGCACGAAGGTCGTTGACATCGAAGCCTTGCGCGCCAAGCGTTTTTCACCGGTCAAAGTCAATCGTCTGCTGGTTCGCACATACCTCAAGCAGCTTCTCGAAGACGGCTTCTTTCACGCCGACCCGCATCCGGGGAATCTTTTGGTGATGGACAACGGGCGGCTGGCCTTCTTCGATTTTGGGATGACGGGCAAGATCACGCCGCGCCTGCAATCGCTGATGATTAACGCCTTCTTCCATGTCGTCAGCCGCGACGTGCATGGACTGGCGCAGGACTTAATCAATCTGGATTTCCTCAAGCCCGGCGTTGACCCCGAACAGATACGCCCCATCGTCGAAGGACTCTTCCAGCACTATCTTGATCTCAAACTGGGCGAGGTCAACTTCAAAGAGTTGACGTATGACTTGGCAGACGTGATGTACGAGTATCCTTTTCGCCTGCCAGCCAACTTCACCTACATCATCCGCGCGCTGATGACGCTCGAAGGCATCGGCATTGTCACCGACCCCGACTTCAGCTTCTTCGACACGGCCAAGCCCTATGCCAAAGAATTCATGCTCAAACGCGAGGGCAAGCTGTTTCGCAAACTACTGGTTGATAAGTTCCTCGGACGCGAGACAGATGGCCGCATCGAATGGGGCAAGATGTGGAAATTAGCCAAGATGGCCGCGAAGATGTACCTCGAAAAGTGAAGATGATTTACAATCTTTGACCCTGAAAGGGTCATATGCAATAGCCAGGGGCAACGCCCCTGGTCACGCACGCCCATAAAGAATCCGACCCTGAAAGGGTCGTATATTCAATGTTGCATATACGACCCCTTCAGGGTCGGAACGTGTGGTGTTGTGTAACCGGGGGCGATGCCCCCGGCTATTATATATATCCCCTTCGGGGATAAAACCTGATTACCCAATTGAGTTGTCAAAGACCATAATCGCCGGGCTATTTCCAATCATCCCTAACGGGACTCCTTAACAGCTTGCTCCCTTGCCAGCAATTTCGCCTTGCGCTCGACGCCCCAGCGATAACCGCTCAAGCTCCCGTCTTGTTTCACGACTCGATGACAGGGCGTGACGAGCGCCACCGGGTTGGTCGCGCACGCTCGCGCGACGGCTCTCACGGCCTTCGGCTGTCCGAGACCTTCCGCCACCTCGCTGTAAGAGCGCGTGCTGCCGTAAGGGATGCGCCGCAGTTCTTCCCACACGCTCAGTTGAAACGCGGTCGCCTGCAAATCCAGCGGCAGATCGAGTCGCCGCTCATCTCCTCCGAGATAGCCGAGCAATTGCTCTATCGCCTCGCCTGATCCATTTCCGTCGCGGCGAATGTCGGCGTTCGGATATTCCCTGACAAGCGATGCTTCCAGTTCGGTTTCAGCGTCTCCAAGAGTCACCGCGCAAATCCCGCGCTCGGTCGTCGCCACGAGCAGTTTTCCTAAAGGGCTGTCCGCAATCGTATAATTAATATTCATTCCACGTCCTCCACGTGCATAAGTCTTGGGGGTCATGCCGAGTTGCTCCGGCGCTTTCTCGTAAAGACGACTGCTTGAGCCATAGCCCGCGTCGTACATCGCGCCGGTCACGCCTTCGCCCCGTCTGATTTGTGTCTTGAACTGTTCCAGCCTGTGTGCCGCCGCGTACTGGCGCGGGCTGACGCCTGTGATGCTCTTAAATATGCGTTGCAGATGGTGCGGGCTGATGCCAAGCTCTGCGCCCAGTTTGGCGAGCGAGATTGAATCGTCTTTGCTTTCTTCAATCAGGCGACAGGCGCGTATGACCATCTCGGTTTGCGGAGCGCGTGCCGAAACGTTACGCGGCTGGCAGCGGCGACACGCGCGGAAACCCGCGGCTTCTGCCTCTTCGCACGAGGGAAAGAACGTGACGCGCTCGCGGCGCGGTTTACGCGAGGCGCACGATGGTTTGCAGTAAATACCTGTCGAGCGCACGCCATACACGAAGATGCCGTTGAATTTTGCATCTCTCGTTTGCACGGCCCGCCAGCGTATTTCTTCATCTATGGCCTGCATTTCTTCAATCGCTATTTGGTCTTGCGTCATAATGATGATGACCTCCAGGCTTAGATAATAGGTGAAGCCTGCCCTCCAATCTATCCGATTGTTGCGATCAAAATGATTTTAATTTGCGCGCAGGAACAGGCTATCAACCGTTATCTTTACTTTGCCGCAACCGGGAGCTTGAGGTGAGATGAAAAGCGTTTCGAGCGAAACACGCGTTGCGTTGCCGCTTGATAATCCGAATCCTTCGCCATGTAAATATTGGGCACAAACTTTTGCGGGTTGCGGTCGTAGAGGGGAAACCACGTGCTCTGAACCTGCACCATGATCTTGTGCCCTTTCAGAAAACGATGATCTGAGGTGTGTAAATCAATCACGTACTCGTTGACCTGATTGGGCAGCACAGGCTCAGGTTTCTCAAAGCTCTTGCGAAAGCGGCCACGCAGGATTTCGTTCGCGATCATCAACTGATATCCGCCCATCTTCGGGTCTTTGGCGTACTCTTCCGGGTAAACGTCAATCAACTTTACTACCCAATCGCTGTCAGTGCCGGAGGTCGAAGCGAACAGGTGAGCGACGATGTTGCCTGAAACGACCACATCCTCCTGTAGCGTTTCAGTTTCCCATGACAGCACGTCCGGGCGCTGGTGAACGAAGCGTTGATCTTCGAGCAGCCATGTATACCAGCGTGAGTTTCCCTTCGCTGACGGATTATAAGTCGGCTCGATGGGACGCGACCTGTAGGGAACAGGATGAGCCGGGTCGGAGACGTACTGGTCAAATTCTCTTGAAGTGTTTTGCTGAGGTGAAGCGAAGGAGAGCCGCCCGTTACTGTGAAAATACAGATTGCGGTCGGTGACACCGGAACGCACCGGCCAACTGTCATAAGACATCCACTTGTTCGCTCCGGTCTGAAACGTGATTGCCTCCGGCTGACTCCAATTCCCCTTGTCTTTCAAAAAGTGCGCGAACCAGGGCGCAAGAATCCGTTCGCGGAAATGCTTGCTCGTTGCGCTCTCGAAATTGATGCTCCCCATCTTATCGCCGTCGCGCCGCTCCCAGCCGCCGTGATTCCAGGGGCCGACGACCAGATAGTTCAGGTGATTAGAGTCCGCCTTTTCCAGCACCTCGTAAGCCTTGACCGGGCCATAGAAATCTTCCTGATCCCACCAGCCCGCGACATGCATGATCGGAACAAGCGGGCGCTTTAGATGGTAGGTCAGCGCCATGTTTTTCCAGAACTCGTCATAGTTCGGATGCTGCACGAAGTTGTTCCAGGTGGGCAGCTTGCCCTTAAAATATTTCGCGTCGGCGTTTGAGATTGCGCCAAGCCTCAGATACCAATCGTAGGTATCGTAGCGGTCGAATTCAAACTCGGCGTTCTCTTTAGAAGATTCCAACTGGTAGGCATACTCGAAGCCGTAGCTCAGACGGAACGCGCCGTTGTGTAAAAAATCGTCGCCGAGAAACAGGTCAGCCGGAGTCGCCTGCTCCGACACCGCTTTCAAAGCCGGATGCGGCTCTAATGTTGCCAGCACCGCCAGCAACGCATCGTAAGAACCTCCGGTCATCCCGACGCGCCCGTTATTACGCGGGACGTTCTTCACCATCCAGTCAATCGTGTCATAGGCGTCCGTGCCCTCATCAATGGCTTTCGGGTCGGGTGAAGAGCGTGGCGGGCGGTCCATGACGAACTGGCCTTCAGATTTGAAACGCCCGCGAATGTCCTGAAAGGCGAAGATGTAGCCTTCGTCCACCAACTCTTTGAGAAAAGCTCCATTGATGGATCGCTCACCCCAGCCGATGATGCCGTAAGGCGTGCGTAAGAAAATTATCGGCAGCGGCTCACGCGCCGTTTTCGGCACGAAGATTTCCGTGTACAGGCGCGCGCCGTCGCGCATCGTGATCATCTTTTCGGTTTTATCGAACGCCTGAACCGGCGCAGGCGTAGGCGACGGTGCGGGTGCGGTTTGAGCGAGGAGCGGCCATGCGGAAAAGAGAAAGATGAATCCGAATAAGAACCGCAGGGCATTAGTTTTAAGCATTCTATTTTTCATGTGCGCTCCGGGCATACGGGGAGGAGTAAAAATTTAGGCTGCTCCGTGAGAGAGCAGCCTAAACAAATAACCGAAAGATTTCTAGTGCTACTTCACTGGCGCTTTCGATCCGTTCTCCGCCGGAAGGTTCAAGCGGTCTTTGAACAAATTGAGCAAGAGCAAGGTTCCGATGCCGCCCGCGCCGTCGCCCGTGCCGCCCGAAGCCAGCACGTCGGGCGTGATGCGGACATTTTTCTCGCCGATGACCTTTAGGGTTTCGACGAGCGCGACACCCTGCGCGCCGAGCGCGTTGACCTGTTCGTGATAGGCCACGCCCTGCGCTTCACCCATCAGCCGCACTTTCTCGGCTTCGGCCTTACCCGTCGCTAAGATGTAGTGCGCCTCGCCCTCGGCCTCCGCCTTACGCTGTTCGGCTCGCTTACCTGAGATTTCGACGCCGACGGTCGCCGCCATCAAGTCTTTCTGATTGTTGGCCTGCGCCGTAATCTTCTCAAGTTGGATGCGCTTCTCTTCGGCCTCGCGCTGCGCGTCGAACATGTTCTGGCGCTGCTCTGCGAGAATCTTCTCGGTCTGCGTCTTCATCAACTCTGCCGGAAGATGTATGTGGCAGATCAGAACGTTGACCACATCAACGTGATACTTCAAGAGGTGCGCGCGAACGCGAGCCTCGGCACGTTCCTGTTCCTCGTGGCGGTTTTGAAGATAGGCCATCGCGCTCGATTCCGAAGCCTGATTGCGGAAGATGGAGTCAATCAGCGGGTGCATCACGTTTTGAATCAGCTTATCAATCGAGCCGATCTTGGCGACCATGAAGGGCGCGTCTTCAGGTTTGACGCGGAAGACGACGCGCACCTCCAACTGCATCGTGAAGCCGTCCTTCGAGATGACCTCGAAGGGGTTGAACGATTGGTTCACTTCGCCCGCCGTCCATTCGACGGTCTGGTTCGTCGTCGGGATGACGATGGGGCTGATGGCGAGCGTGTTGACGTAGTAGCGACCGGGGCCGACGACCGTCTCCTGAATCCCTCGATAACCTTCCGGCACGACGTAGGCTTCGTGCGCGCCTTCGTCCAGACGGCGGTCTGCGGGGTCGCCCGACATCAGGTCTTCCTGAATCTCCGCAACATTACGGCTCTCGTCGGAGAGTTTGTCCAGACGTGCGGCTGCTTGCGAGACGTGCGCCTGTTCTTCACGCTCCATCCGTTCGCGCACCTTCGCGGCCATCTGCTTGCGAATCTCTTCGCCGGGGTCTTTGCCGATGTTGGAGACGATGACGGCAACTTCGCCCGGTTGTATCTCCTTCGCCGATTCGGGAATCACTTTGAAGACGAGCGGGTTGATGTAGTAAGTGCCGGGCAGCAGGATGTCCTTCTGCGGTCCGCGCTGGCCGCCGCTACGGATAAACTCGTTGCAGTCCTGAAAATTGTCGTGTCCCTCGATGGGCGTGGCGACGTAATCGCGCGGATCAAGCGGCGCACCGTCCAGTGCTTCAACGAGGCCAATCTGATTCTCAGAGATGACGGTCGCATCGAAAAGCCGGACGGTGAAGAGTCCCGGCTTCATCAGGTTTTGGTCGTCAATATCAAGGGAGTTCGTCAGGATGCGATAAGTTCCCGGCGTCAGAATCTCGACCTGCGGGCCTTTCTGACCGCCGCTGCTCATGAATAGCTCGGCGTCCTGATAGTTTTTGTGGTTCTCGATGGCTTTACCATGCAGGCGTCCAGCATCGAGCGGCGCTCCGTCGGCTGCCGTCGTGACGCCGACTTTGCCCGGCGGCACGATGGTCGTCTTCGCAACGGAGACGCGGAAAAGGTAAGGGTGAATCGGCCACAGTCCCGGCGGCAGCGTGCGAAGCTGGATGCCTTTGACGCCGCCGCGTTTGATGAAAGCAATCGGGTCCTGAAAATTGTTGTGCGCGTTCTGCGCGCGGTCGGGCGCGAAGATTCCGCCCGGCGGCATCGGCTCGCCGTCCACGGCTTCGATGATGCCAAGCTCGTCTGAGCCGACTTCGATCAGCGGCACTTTCCGCACGACCTTCTCAAACGGCCATTTGATTAAATGTAGCCCCGGCTTTAAGACATCGGCCTGAATACCGACTTCGCCTTCGGTCGCAACCACACGACCGGGAGGCATCTTCGCGCCGAGATAACGCCGTTCCTTAATCGCAATCTCTTTCGCACCGACGTTGACGAAGATGCGTCTCACGATGAAGATCAGCAAGACGAGTAGAACGAAACCCACGATGATGTACGGCAGATAAGCCGCAATGTCAGAGTTGTTCATAATGAACCTCAATCAGGTGATAGGTGATAAGTGATGGGTGATAAGAAAGAACATGTTTTGTCTTATCACCTATCACCCCATCACCCATCACTTTGTTTTGCCGCTGCGACGAGTTGGCGGCGAAGTTGCGCGAGCTTGCGTTTGAGCACAAAGCCCGCGCCGGAATTTCTCACTGGGGGAGCGAGTATCCAGAATTCGCTCTCGATGAGCTGGCGCAACTCGTCCGCAGAGATTCCTGTTAATCTCCGCTCGCGCCAGAATTGATACGCTGTTTCGATTGCCGTTTGATAAAAGCTCGCGTCACCGGCGAGCGCCGCGACGTGCAGCATCTTCGCCGTCGAATTCCTGTCGGGCGCGCTCTTCCAGCTTTCGATGAATTTTTCAGCCAGACGATTGTTGATTCTGAGATGCGCGTCGCTTCTCGTGATGTAGGAAGCGAGCGCAAGAAGCGCCTTATCGGAATGCGCGCCCTCGATTAGTTTGTTTAAGACTTCATCGTAAACGCCCGTATCCGGTGAGGCGAGCGCTTCCGTGAGCGCTTCTTTGTCACCTGCTGCGGCGCGTGCGAGCAGCGCCCGACGGTCTTCTTCTGCGACCTGTTCTCCGGCTGGTAACTCACGCGGCAGCTCATTTAAGCCGTTATCGTCGAACAGTCCGACAGCGCGTGGTGGCGGAAAGTTAAGCTCCGCTTGTTGATTAGACGAAGGGCGTTGCCAGAGATAAATGACGTAAGTGATTCCAGCAAGCAGGAAAAAAGAGGTGATGAGAAGCGTGACCATTCTTGGCCTGATTCAGAACACCCTGCGCTACGGCTTTCCCTTTCTTTGCGCTTCTGCCGGGCGTTCCATCCGCAGAAACATTATACGCTAATCGCCCCCGCAAGGTTTAATTTTTCGGTGGACGGTTTAATCCCTGCTTGTTTGCGTGATGGCGTTGAAAAAGAGCGGGTACGTCGCCAGCGATTGCCCGCGATACTGCGGGCGAAAGCCGAACAAATAGATGCGGCCTTCGCCTAAACCCACCTCGACGAGAGCCGCGTTGCCTTTGAGACGTTCTCCGCCCAAGAGCCAGCCGGAAAGCAGCGGATTAGCCGTTTGCGGGTAGCGTGCGATGATGCGGACGCGCACCAACGCCAGCGGGTCGCTCTTGATTTCAAAGACGGGTGAATTTTCTACCCACGCGATTGATTCCTTCGGCATTCCTTTAGCTATAGGATGCGAGGTATCAAGCTCGACGCGCAGGATAGAGCCGGGAGCGTAGAACTCCGTGCGTTTGAGACCTGCGACGACGTTGCGAACGGGAAGATTGAACTGTTCGATGGCGAAATCCGAAGCGCGATTTAGAAAGACGAGCGTTCCGCCCTGTTCGACAAATTCGCGTAAACTCTTAACGCCTTCAGCGCCGAGGCCGCCCGTGTATTCTTCCGGCATCGAGCCGGGTTTGTGCCCGCCCAGAATCGCGTCCGGCGATTGGTCGGGTATGATAATGGTGTTGGCGCGCGCTCGTAAATTACCCGCGTGAACGCGCCCGTCATCCAGAGCGTAATTAATTACAGCCGGTTCAATCATCTGTTGCTCAAGCATCCATCGCGTCCACCCTTCATCCATCGAAGGAACATGGGATTTGTAAATAAAGAGCTTAGCGTTATTTATGGTAGCCAAAATGTAACCGCTCGGCAGGACGTAATCTTTGGGGCGCAACTCCCTGTACTTGAATGGCGAAAAAACCGGCACGGCTTCAACACCCATCAAGAGCGACAGCGTATGGGCCGTCACATCGTAAGGAGGAATGGGATGACCAGACGAATCCAGCAAGTTCGGATAGTGTTGCGCCTCCAATAATGCTTTCGCGAAATTAGCGTATGGCTGGTTCATTCTTATCACCATACTTCCCCTCCGGTATTTTGTTCCGTTGAGGGTGACTTGTTCCACCTGCTTAATTTCCACTCCGGCGCGAGATAGTATTCCCGGCAGCCAGGAATTGTGGTGAACCACAAACCCGAACAGCTCGCCCTTCTTTCTCGGCCTCACGGCTTCTTTTCCAATCTCATAAAATCTCGTCAACCACCGCTCCCTATCTCGCGCGGCGTGCTTCAGAAGCGAGAAGGCGGCGGTCGTCATGTAATTGGTGATGTCGCGCAGGTGCCACTCGCCGCCCTTCCAGACTGGGCCGAATTTGTCGGACTCTTTCTGCGGGTCGTAGCCTTCGCGCGAGCGCAATTCCTCGAATTTGAGTGTGATGGGCGTGGCGATTTTGGCCGAAGCTGTTTCGGAGAGAATGCGGACGCCGCCGTGATAGTGAGAATAGGCGCGTGCCGGAGTCCAGGCGTCGTAGGTCGAATTGGTCGTGATGCCTTTGAATCCGCCAGCGCGCAACTCCGTTGCCATCGCACTGCCCAGTTCCGTGTAGCCTTCGATAATCTGTGGGGGAACGTTCGGTTCGACGGGCTGCATGTAGGGCGGAAGGAAGAGGCGTGAGCCGTATGCGCCCTGCTGGTGTATGTCGTGGACGATCTGCGGATGCCAGACGTTGTGAATCTTCTCGACGGTAAGCTGCGTCTCAACCTGTGTGAAGGAATACCAGTCGCGGTTGTTATCGTGACCCGTGTACTTGTGATAAAGCATGGGCGGGTCTGTGCCCTCATAAGGCGTGCCGAGCGTGCGGTCGTACCAGTTCTTAACGATGTCCACGCCGTCGGGGTTAAGCGACGGGACGATGAGGATGATGCAGTCGCGCAGGATGCTCTGGATTTCGGGGGCATCGGATGAGGCAAGGCGATGCGCGATCAGCATTGATGAGAGATAAGAGCCGACTTCGGTCGAGTGTATGCCGCAGGTGATGAGAACGATCGTCCGCCCGCGCGCGATGAGCCGTTGCGCTTTGCGGTCAGCATTCGCGCCGAGTGTGCGAGGGTCTGCGAGTTGTCTCTGAATATCTTTGAACTCGTTGAGACGCGCAAGGTTCTCCGGCGTGCTGATTGTCGCCATGACGAAGGGCGCGCCCATCGTCGACTTACCCAGTTCCTCAAACTTCACGCGGTCGCTCGTCGCGTCCAAACGCTTGAAGTATTCGACCACCTTCGCCCAACTCGCCAGCTTGCGGTCATCGCCGGGATGAAAGCCCAGCACCTCTTCGGGCGCGGGCACACGCGCCAACGTTTTCGTCATGGGCTGCGCCGACGCATTGCGCTCTGCACTCGATTTTGCTTCCGGTGATGAAAGCGAAAGAATGAAAACTACGAAGAGTAAGAGCGCCAGTGTGCGTCTCGGCATTAGGTGAAAGCTCCCTGTAGATGAATGATGAAACCGGAAAGTGGAAGACCGTCGCGGGAAGTGTAATGGAAATCTGACACGAGGAAAAAGGTAAAAGTTGTAAATCCCGAATGCGAGGCTCAAAAAGCTCTGAAATCAACCGGATATTTTTGAAAAGCTGCTTGCTTCTGGCGTTCGGACGGATGTAAAGTAAGCGCGCAACAATCCCCAATGCGCTCCCCGTTTTAAGAATCCAAGTCGGAGGTCACTTAACAGATGGCGACTGAAAGCTTTGACCCTGCCAATCCGGGCATTGCCAAGACGAACGAGTATCCTGACATTGTCGGCGCTAAACCGGATAATCCATATCTTGCCCGGTTTACTCCGTACATCCCGGCTCGCACCGTAATGCGCGAACTGACGCCGCGTGCGCTGATTGTCGGCACGCTTCTCGGCATGGTCTTCGGCGCTTCGTCGCTCTATCTCGTGTTGAAGGTCGGCTTGACCGTCAGCGCCTCGATTCCGGTGGCCGTCATTTCCATCACGCTCTTCCGCCTGCTCTCGAAGTTCGGCATGAAGAACGCGACCATTCTGGAAAACAACATCGTTCAGACGGCAGGCTCGGCGGGCGAGTCAATCGCGTTCGGCGTCGGTGTGACGATGCCCGCCATCATGATTCTGGGCTTCGATCTGGAAATGACGCGCGTGCTGCTGGTCTCTGTGCTTGGCGGTTTGCTCGGCATCCTGATGATGATTCCCTTGAGGCGCGCTCTGATCGTCCAGCAGCACGGCCTTCTGAAATATCCTGAAGGAACGGCGTGCGCGGAAGTTCTCAAGGTCGGAGCTTCCGAGGAATCGAAAGCTGCCGCTTCGCCTGAAGCGAAGGCTGAGATGGCCGAGGCTGGCGCGAGCAACATCGGGGCGAAAACAATCTTCGCCGGATTCGGCATCGGCTTTATCTATCAGGTTCTCAACAAAGCTCTCTACGGTTGGAAGGAGATTCCCGAAAAAGTTTTCGGCACGCCGTTCAAGTCAGGCTCGGTGGGCGCTGAGGTCAACCCGGCTCTCTTAGGCGTCGGTTACATCATCGGCCCGCGTATCGCTTCGATCATGGCTGCGGGCGGTGTGCTGGCTTACCTCGTCCTGATTCCCGCGATTAAATTCTTCGGCGAGGGAATGACGGGCGTCCTCCCGCCGGGAGACAAGCTCATCAGCGAGATGGACCCGAACGATATACGTGGCGCTTACGTGCTTTACATCGGCGCGGGCGCGGTCGCGGCGGGCGGCATCATCAGCCTCTTCCGTTCTTTGCCGACAATCTGGCACGGACTGAAGGGCGGCATCCGCGATTTGCGAGGCGGGCAGGCGGCGAGCGCTTCAGCGCCGCGCACGGATCAAGACCTTTCGATGAAGTTTGTTCTCATCGGAATCATCGCTCTGATGGCTGCCATCGTCCTCTTCCCGCAGTTGGGTCTGCAAATCAATCCGATAGTGGCAATCCTCGGCGCGTTCATGATTATCGCTTTCGGGTTTCTCTTCGTCACCGTGTCTTCACGTCTGACGGGCGAGATCGGCTCGTCCTCAAACCCGATTTCCGGGATGACGGTCGCCACGCTGCTGTTGACCTGCCTGATCTTTCTGGTGGTCGGATGGACTGGCCCTGCCTACTTCGTCACGGCGCTCTCCATCGGCGCAATCGTTTGTATCGCCGCCTCAAATGGCGGGACGACCTCACAGGATTTGAAGACGGGCTTTCTGGTCGGCGCTACTCCGAAGTTTCAGCAGATAGCCATCCTCATCGGCGCTGGCGCATCAGCCCTGATTCTTGGGCCGATTCTGTTGAGTCTTAATCATGCCGCAACCGTTTACGTCCCCCGCACCACGCTTGAGCCGATGATCTCCGAAGAGGCTCCCGACAAGACTGTCACTCTTCCGGCGGGAGCGGAGACCGTGCCTTACGGCAACGAGGTCAAGCCCAACAAGGCGGGCAACTATCGTGTCTTCACGATGCTTAAAGACCTGAGCGCGGGCGAATATCTGATTGACGAGTCTACGGGGAAGATCGTTTACAAGGTTGAGAACGGCGTGCCTGAGCCGGTCGGCGAAACCGCCGCCGCGCTCGACACGGGCAAGAAGGCAACGGACCTTCCGGCTTACAGCGGAGCGACGCGACCTGCTTTTCGTCTCTTCAGCTACACGGGAGAGCCGAAGCTCGCAGGGCTTGAGCCGGGCGATTATCTGGTTGACGAGTTGACGCGCAAGATTGGTTATAGAATCAAGGACGGGCGGGCCGAGCCTGTCAGCGCAGAAATCGCTGCCGTCAAGACCGGACGCAAAGTCACAGACCTTCCCGTCTATGACGGAGCAGCGTTGCCCTCTTTCCGTATTCTCAAATACGGCGAGAAGCCCAAGTCCGCAGACCTCAAGGACGGCGAATACCTGGTCAACGACGCCGGGCAAATCGCTTACCGAGTATCGCACAACTTTCCGGCAGACCTGCGAACGGATGTCTCAAAGCTGACGACCAAAGAGAGTCTGACCGGTCCGCAGGCTGAAGGCGACGCCAGCACCTACAACGTCTGGTTCAAAGCGGACGAGGCCAGCGGAAATGCCAAACGCTATTTGGTTGACGATCAGGGCAACGTCAAGTACCTCGTTGATCCGGGCATCAACGGAACGCACAAGTACAGGCCGGATGAATCTTCCGTCGCGAAGTTCGACGCGCCGAAAGCGACCTTGATGTCATACATCATCAAGGGCGTGCTGGATCGCAAGCTGCCCTGGGGATTGGTGCTCCTCGGCGTGATGATCGCCATCGTGCTTGAGATGTCAGGCATTCCGTCGCTGGCCTTCGCCGTCGGCGTTTATCTGCCGCTATCATCTTCGGCTCCGATCTTCATCGGCGGAATGGTGCGCTGGCTGGTTGATCGCAACCTGCGTAAGAAACTGGCGCATAGAAATCTGACTGAAGATCAACTGGTCGCCGAAGGAGATAAGAGTCCGGGCGTGCTGATGGCTTCAGGCTATATCGCGGGCGGCGCGATTGCCGGAATCGTCATCGCGTTCATGGCCGGATTCCTGACCAAAACGACGCATGGCATAGAGACATGGGCGAAGAGCAATAACCCGTTCTTCGAGGGGCAATATGCCGACCTGCTATCGGTCATACCCTTTGCCCTGCTGACGCTCGTGCTCTATCTGGTCGGCAGGGAGAAACTGCTCGCCTCGAAACCGACAAAGGGGTGAGAGAGCCGGGAATGAAGGCTGAAGCGATGTAAGGATGAAAGGATGCTGAATAAATTTGAATCAGCATCCTTTCATCCTTCACCTTTGCTTTTTAAGCATCGCAAGTTCCTTGAATTAAGAAGACAGGTTATGAACTATTCTACATCCAGCAATCATTTGCGCTTTCTTTCAACGCTTATCGCTTCGCTTCTTGTGCTCGTTTCATGTGCGGGCGGGGAAGGCTTCGCGCAAAACAGTCAGGCGCGCACACCGACCGAAACGGTTCGCGAGTTTTACAAGCGGATGCGCGAACGCAAGTTCACAGAAGCTTTCCAGTTGACGATCTACACGCCCGCGATTGCAGGCTTGAGCGCGGAAGAGCTTGAAGAGTTGCGTCCTGATTTCGAGAGGATGGCGGCGGCCATCCCCGAAAAAATTGAGGTCAGTGGCGAGCAGACGAGCGGCGACATCGCCACCGTCTTCGTCAAGATCGCCGACGCGGACAAGACCGCGCAGGCCGAACCCGTCACCTTGATGCGCGACGCGAGCGGGTGGATTGTCGGAGATCGTGACAGCCAGGAGGTTGTCAAAAAGGCCGGGAAGAGGTTCTTCTTTGAAGCGCGCATCGAGACGCATCACAACGAAGTGCAGGCGATGTTGCAACGCATCAGCATTGTGCAGTTAGCTTACGCCTCACAGCACAACAACACTTACGCAGACTTCCCGACGCTCGTCACCGCCGGACTTCTCCCGAAAGACATCGAAGCGCCCGAATCAATGGGCTATCGCTTTCGCCTGACGCTCGCCAAAGACGGCAAGAGTTGGACTGCCGGAGCCGAACCCACGCGCTACGGGCGGACAGGCCGTTTCTCTTTCCTCCTGGATCAGTCAGGACTCCGCAGCGCGGATGTCGGGGGAAAGCCACTCGTCCTGCCACCGGGGGTGAAGTAAGGAATTCGTAAATCGTAAATCGTGAATCGTAAATGGAAAAAAGCTGTTCCGATTTACGATTCACGATTTACGTCTTTTCATTTTGCCTTTAGAATGTTTTTCTTGCCCGGTCCCTCACTTTGTGTTTCCGTGCTAGTTAGCTGGTTTCCCTCTCTCCCGATTTACCTTATCGCCGCCGAGCGGTGTGTGGAAGCGTCTGTGAGGTTTGAAGCCAAATGCCGGAGTTGATACGTTCCATTGCGAGCCGCTTGCGCGAGATTGTGGGTAACCGTCGCGCCGCGCCGCGATACTTGACGCATCTCGAAGCGGGACTGGCGTTGAGCATCTCGCTGCCCCACTCGAAGCCCGGCGGTGAGAAAACAGGGCCGCCGTTGAAACTGGCAGGCTACACGCGCGACATCAGCGCGACCGGGTTGGCGCTCGTCGTGCCCACCATACGCATCGGCGGCCAGTACATCACGGGCGAAAACCGCACGCTCGAAATCATCCTCAAGCTGCCCACCAGCGTGGTCAATGTCAAGGCTGCTCCCGTTCGCTACACCCCCCTCGAAGAAGACGGAGCGGATACCGGATACCTCATCGGGGTCCACATTATCTGGATGAGCAATGAAGACCGCGCACGCTTCAACGCCTATCTCGAAACGTTGACGAAAGGGTGAAAAGCAAGGATGAGGGATGAGGGATGAGGGATGAAAGAAGAGAAAGCAGAAGGCACAAAGCGGAAGGCAGTAAACTGCTGAGGTCTGCTGCCATCCGCTTTCTGCCTTCTGCCTTCTCTTCTTTACTTCATCCCTCATCCCTCTGCCCTCATCCCTTAAATCGTATCCAGCCGAAGGCTGCGGGCACATGAAAGCCGGGTTCGTCGGTGAGCGTGGGTTGCCAGGCGAGGTAGCCGCGTGTTGCGCCTGCACCAACGCAGCGGAAAAGATTGGCGCGCCACCTCTCACCAGCTTGCGGCACTTGCCCCAGCGCACTCCACGGCACTCGCATCGCAATCGTGATACTGTTTGCCTGCACGCTTGCCGCTACGGTCATGCCTGAATGAAACTCCCAGTCAGTCTCCCGCACGTCCGACTTCTGGCAAACTATCAGGTCGAGCCATTCGCCCGTCGGGGCAGCTTCAAACTCGAAGTATCGCTCCGGCTCGCGTCCGTCCGGCGCGATGAAAAGCTCGCACACGTCGCGATCCCACAAGCCCAGCGTCTTCCGCTCAGTTTGCGGATGAGGATGGACGACCAACGGTTCGGTTTGACGGCAAACGAATCTGACGCACAGCGCCGCGTCCGACCAGAGAAGGCGTGCTTCCGCGTGACGGCCAACCGGCGCATCCTCGCCCGACCAGTATCGCTTGATAGCCGCGACCTGCGCCGCTTCCCACGCCGGATGCGCCAGGTCGCTTGCTGCTACATCGGCGTGCGCGAACCGCACTTCGATTACGTTGCCCGGCTCTTTTTCTTCCGGTAGTTCAGAGGTCATCGCTTGATTTAACGTGAGTTGGAGGTCCGCCTTAGTACAAACTTCTGACCCAGCCGCCGTCCACCTGCAACGTGACGCCCGTGATGTAAGACGCACGCTCGGAAGCCAGAAAGGCGACTGCCGCCGCAATCTCTTCGACGGATGCCGAGCGACGCATGGGGATTTCCGCTGCCCTCATCTCCATCAATTCTTCTTTCGTCTTACCCGTAGCCTTAGCTTTCGCTTCGGTTAGCTCATCCTGTCGCTCGGTCATCGTGTAGCCGGGCGCGACGGAATTGACCGTCACGTTATCGGCGGCGATTTCGGCGGATAAAGTCTTGGCCCAGCCGGTCAGCCCGGCGCGCACGGTGTTGGAAAGCAGCAAGCCCATAATCGGCTGCTTGACGGAGATGGAGGTGATGTTGACGATGCGTCCCCAGCGGCGCTGGCGCATTCCGGGGACGACGAGTTGCGCGAGCCGTATGGCCGAAAGCGCGTTTAACTCAAACGCCTTGCGATACATTTCAAGGTCTGCTTCCTCGAACGTCGCGGCGGGCGGGCCGCCTGCGTTGGTCACAAGAATGTCAACTCTTCCTCCTCTCTCCTCAGCCAGAGAGACAAAACGCTTGGCGTCTTCATCCTTTGTTACGTCGGCCTGCACGCCCGTGACTTCCACGCCTGTCTCCTTGCTTATCTGCTCGGCGGCGGCGCTGGCGCGCTCTTCATCGCGCGAGCAGAGAAAGACGCGCGCTCCCTCGCGCGCCAGTTCAAGCGCCGCGCCAAAGCCAATCCCACGACTCGCGGCGGCAACAATCGCCACGCGGCCACGTATTCCCAAATCCATTTTTACGCTCTCCTTGTTTGTTCAAATGCTTCGAGACAGGCCGCTAAAAGCCGCGCCGGGTTGTCGCCATGAAGAACGCAGGCTTCGGTTTGTTTCGGAAACAGTTCGAGCAGGCGCTCTGCCTCGTCAGCCACGCCGCCCGTCCCCGTCAAACAGCCCATCACGCGCCCTTCGTCATGCGCGATGGTGAACTCGTTGAGCGTTCCCCATGAGCCGCCGATGAAAAGCACTATGTCGCACGAACGAACCAGCACGACATTTCTGCCTTTGAGTCCGAAGCCCGTATAGATAATCGCGTCGCAGGAGTCGGGCGGCAATTCGTATCTTTCAACATGTGCGCGCTCATTGCTCGCCGGAGAGATGCCAAGATGAAACGCTCCCGCCGCGCGTGCGCTCTTGCCGACGATGTAAGTCAACCCGGTCGTCGCACCCGTCAGCAGCAACAAATCACGCGCCGCGATCTCGCGCCCCATCGCCTCGCCCGTCTCGCGCACCTCGTCCGTCACGCCGCCCGCGAGCGCGTTATCAGCAGAACCCATGACGCCGACTTTAATCTTCATTCCTGACCCGCGATTTTGCTTCTGCGTTCAAGCAGGACGACATCCCGCCAAGTTCCCGCGAGCTTTCCAATCCGCTCACGTCTTCCGACTTCACGAAAGCCGCATTTCCTGTGAAGTGCGAGGCTCGACTCGTTCTCCGGAAGTATGCCTGCCTGCAAAGTCCAGATGCCGTGTTGCTCCGAACAACTGATGAGCGCGCCCAGCAAGCTCAGGCCGATGCCCAAGCCTCTGAAACTTTCTGCCACGTAGACGCTCACTTCCGCCACGCCTGAATAAACGCGCCTGCCTGAAACAAGGCTCAGCGCCGCCCACCCCGCCAACGCCTCGCCCCGTCTGGCGACGAGCCTGCACTCAGGCCGGTGGCTCGAATCCCATCTCTCCCAATCCGGTGCTTCCGTCTCAAACGTGGCCTGTCCGGTCAGGATGCCTTCCAGATAAACTGAGCGCACCTGTTCCCACTCGCCCGTCTCCATCCTGTCAATAACGTATTCTACCTTTGTCATCCTGCCGATCACCTCGCCGCTTCGGCAGTCTCCTCAAATCGCTTGTTCGTTTCAATCGTTTCCTGCGCTTCTTCGCCTCGCCCATTATTCCACCAGCGCCGGGTCGCAAACCAGAGCAGACCGGGAATGAGAAAGAAGATTCCGATAAAGATGGTGACCGTGCGCGGAGAGAACTGGAAGCGGTCCAAGAGTTCTCCGGTCGCGTAATTCGAGGCGGCCATCGCGAGCGTCAACAGGGCCAGTTCGGCGGCGAAGACGCGCCCGCGAAAGTTGTCTTCGACGGCGCGCTGCAAGAGCACCGTCGAGTTGACCCAGAGAATGCTGCCGCCAGCGTGCGCAAACATCAAGACGATAATCGCCAGCACGAAACTGGTTGCGCCGCCAAAGGCCATGTAGCCGACGCCGCCGATGAGAAACGCCGCGCCGATGTATGTCTCCATACTCTCGCGCGTCTCGCCTGAAACGCGGCGCATGACGATAGGACCGATGGCCGTGCCGATGCCGCGCGCCGCGTAGAGAACGCCGATGCCGATGGCGGCTTTGCCCCCGACGGGGAAAATCTTCTCGCCGAACACGGCGAGCAATGTGAGGATGCCGCCGCCCACGCCCCACGCCGGTTTCACCATCATCAACGCAAACACGCGCGGGCGCTGCCAGACGTAACGCGCGCCTTCCAGCGTGTCCGTGATGCCGAGCGCTTTACTGATTGTCAGTTTGCTTTTGACGCGCGCCGGGCGACGCGGGAAACGCACGCTGGCAATGAGCAGCGCCGAAGAAAGATAAGTCAGCGAATCGAGAACGAACGCGGCGTTTGTCCCGAACCAGCCCGTTACTAAGCCGCCGAACGCCGCGCCGAGCGTGAGCATCACCGACCACGTGACGGATGAGATTGCATTGGCGGCGAGCAGTTCGCGCTCCTGTACGATTGACGGAATGACAGCCGTCTTCGCAGGCTCGAAGAAGGTCGAGAAGACGAGTTGCAGGATGGTCAGGGCATAGACGAGCCAGACGTGTTCGGGCTTGCGCACGAGCAGAAAGCCCAGCACGACGATTGCCCGCAGGATGTCGGACACGATCATGATTGTGCGGCGGCTGAAACGATCAGCTACCACACCCGACAATGGCCCGACGATGAAGCTTGGAAGAAAACGTGCGACGAGTACGAGGCCGATAGCGCGTCCTGACTTCTCGGTCAGGCTTTGCAGCAGCGCGTAAAGCGCCATCGTATTGAACCAGTCGCCGAGTTGGCTGACGACCTGTCCCAGCCAGAGTTGACGGAAATTGCGATTGCTCCGAAGCAACTCAAGATAGCCCGAAGGTCTCTCCGGCCCGACACTTTTGCTGATTGCTTCGTCCAACAGCGCACCGCCTCTTGCTATGAAGAATAACTGAGAGGGTGCATTTTCAGTTTAAGGATTGTCAATGCCGGAGGCACTTTATCGCGGAGGTCTTTGTGGTTGCGGTCTGATTATCTCATCCGTTCTGATTCGATCATTAGAGAGCGAAATAACCCGCTGTTGTAACGCCTGCATTCTTCTTTCAAGACCATTCTTAACGGTGTTCAATTCAGTCCTGAGTGCTTCGTTCTCTTGTCGGAGCTTATCTATCTCCTCGCGCGAAACGCTCGATTGAACGAATCTATTATTTACTTCATTCCTGATAGCCTCGTTCCCGTCCTTGACCGTCTTCGTCACCTCTTCTCGCGAGGCTTTCGATTTATCCACCTCATCTATCTTGACGCTCAAATCATTCCTGAGAGCCGCGTTCTCACCTTGAATCTTGTTTATCTCCTCCTGCGAAACTTTCGTTTGGGCGACCTCATTGATTTTAGTGTCAATCTGCGTGAGCGGCTCGCTGATCTGTTTTTGCACTTCAGTCTCAATCGTCGGCCTGATCTGCTCGCCCACCTCTCGCTGCACGATGGGCGGAGCTTGTGCCTTGATCTCGTCCATCACCACACGGCGGTCGGAGCGCCCGTAAACCAGAACGACAATCGCGAGCGCCACCGGAATAATCAGCAGCATTAGATAAAATCTTAGCAGTCGCTTGCGCCGCCTGGTCTCGCGCTCGACAAACGATCCTGCATCGTCTCCGGGTTGTGAGCTTCTGACAACCGTGACTTCAGAGGTTTCCGAATCGCGTTGACGCGTGCTTCCTTCATCTACCTGCGACATTTTTTATCTCCCCCATTTGAGATTTGAGCGCCACGAAGCCGAGTAAGATTGTGAAGAAGATGATGACGCAAAAGCCTATCAGCGAGGTCATCGAGAGCGTCACGATTTGCAGCACAAAGAGCAATGAGACGAGAACACACAGCAGCACTAAGCCGATGGCTAACGGTGCCAGTATCCGGTTGAGCCAGGGAATCATATTAGCCTGCGTCCGTTTGTATTGCCGGGCTAACCAGTTTTCCATTGACTTACGCACGAGCACGGTCAGGGTTTGCGGGGAATCGAATTTCTCGAACCACCTGCCGCTCATCCCGAAGGCGGAGATGCGATTGATGAAGTCGCGCTGCGGAGGCTCAATCTGGTCTTCCGGCACGATCTTGCGAAACGGCATAATCTCAATGCCGGGACGGGACTGCGCCGTTTGAAATTCCCACTCGACGATTGATCTCATGTCACCGGGCGGCTTGTAGGGCGAGCCGTAACGAGTGCCGAGCAGACAAATAAAGACATCACACTTCGAGAGCGTCTCCCTGAGAATTTCTTCGGGAGAAGTATTGCCCGCCTCGTCGCTGCCCGCACCAAAATCTTCGTAAAGAAAGAGCTTGTATGCGCGGCGCAGTTCTTCCGCTTCGGCCAGAGCTTCGCGCTCGGCTCTCAAGTCCGAGGTTGAGCTGATAAATAAATAAATATCTGAATCCATGAACGCCCGACCGCCCGTGCCGAAATGTCACGCTGATTGATTCGGCCTCAGGTCTCCTGCGTGGATTGGCCGAAATCCGGAATGTGAGTTAAATCGCTAGAGTCGAACCTGCCAGCTCAAAGACGAAAGAGGAAAGGCGAGGACACCAACATGTCTTTCAGTGCCGCTTCAATCAAACAAAATCTACGGCTTGGATAATATCACCGAGCTTAACGGGCTTCCAAGAAATTTTGGCGGAGGTTCAATTTGAAAAGAGTGAAGGGAAAGTCGAGGTTCACCACAGAGACACAGAGAACACGGAGGACGCACAGAGAAAAGAAATAATCGAGAGCAGATTTGAGATTGCTTAACTCTCTGTGCCCCTCTGTGCCCCTCTGCGTCTCTGTGGTGAATCTCATCTCGGCGCGCATTCGATTTGAAATCGAACCTCTACTGAAATTTTTGGATACGACAAATCTCAGCACCGACTGCACTACTGACCGGAGAGAATCATTCTGACCTGTCAGGTTGATTGAGCAAGACTCTCCGTGTTTTGTCCCACCCAATACTTGAATCTCTCTAAGTCCAACCATTTTGCGAATTGAGTCTGAAAGATGAAGTTTGAACCCTCGCGGCACACTGCTTGTTAAGTAATGGGCGCGGCTTGAGGCGCTCAGGCGCTTCACGAACCCACCGCACGGGGTTTGACAGCCGCACCAATTGACATGAATTGAGCGCTTCTTCGGCAGGAAAGTTCGTGCGACCCAGGAGAACCGACTCAATGGAACTCTCACCCCCAGTCAGGCGCGCAAGAGTGCCCCTCGAACGTGCCGCTTGCCCTGTCCCGCGCCGGAAGCGAAAGCTGAATTTGCTCCTCAGCTCTCGCTTCCGGCAAAGGACATTGAAAGAGTTTATCCGGCAAGCACTTCTAGGGGTTGCTGAATCGATGTAGATTTTGACTTTAAGCAATTAAGCCATAGCTCTCCTCGATAGCTCTTATTAATTTAACTCTCGGTCAATTGAAGACTGGAGCGGGCAAGTGAAACTTCTAGGGATGTCTGACTACAATCGTGCGGCCAAAATTTATTGGTCTGTCATGGTTGCCGCAGGCACGTTGACGGGGGCGTGGGCGCTTCACCAGTGCCTCGCTTTCAATTCCGCCCAATGGTCGCAGTTTCTCGCACTGCTGAGCCTCGTGGTCGTCACGGGCTGGTATCCGATTCGCATTCCGGGAACGACCGCCAGCGTTACAGTGGGCGACACGTTCACCTTTTTGAGCGCCATGATTCTCGGCGTTCCGGCGGCGATCATGCTGAGCGTCGTCGATGCTGTGCTCGGCTCGCAGCGCACGACGAAAAAATTATCAAGCTGGCTGGGCGCGCCCGCCATCATGGCCGTCACGACTTTCCTTTCGGCGAGTGCGTTCTACTACATGCTCGCCGCTTACGCTCAAGTTAAAACCGTTCCGCTGGGAACTGCGGGACTAGGTTTCGAGCAACTCTTGTTGCCGCTCGTGGTGATGGGCGTCGCGCACTACCTGCTGAACGGGCTTTCACTCGCCACCATGTACGCCTTGAGAAAAAGCCGCTCTTTCTTCAGCTTCTGGCGCGACGGCTACATGTGGACTGCCCTGACTTTCATCGCGGCAGCGTGCGCCGCTGCTTTAATCTACGAAGCGATTACAGCCTTCGGCTTTCTCTACGTTCTGCTGGGCGTGCCGATTATCGCCGCGACCTACGCGACCTACAGAGTCTTCTTCGAGCGCGTCAATGAAAAGACGCGCGAGGCAGACGATCTCTCCCGTCTTCATCTGGCAACTGTCGAGGCGCTCGCCACAGCGATTGACGCCAAAGACCAGACGACGCATTACCACGTCCGCCGCGTTCAGATTTACGCCGCCGGAATGGGTAGAGTCTTCAATCTCTCGTCGAGCGAGATTGAAGCTCTCAAGGCAGGCGCGCTCTTGCACGATGTCGGCAAACTCGCCGTGCCCGACCATATCCTGAACAAGCCGGGACGACTGACCACCGCCGAGTTTGAGCGCATGAAGGTGCATACAATCGTCGGCGCGCAGATTCTCGAACGTGTCAACTTTCCTTATCCGGTCGTCCCCATCGTTCGTCATCATCACGAGCAGTGGGACGGCTTAGGGTATCCAGACGCTTTGAAGGGCGAGGCGATTCCGCTGACGGCGCGCATTCTTTCGGTTGTTGATTGCTTCGATTCGGTGCGCGAGGATCGCCCCTATCGTCGCGGGATGACGCGCGAAGAGGCCAGAGCCTTGCTGCTGCGCGGAGCCGGAACGCATTTCGATCCGAAGGTCGTCAATCTCTTCCTCAAAAACCTTCCGCGCTTTGAAGCAGAGATCATCGAACTCGGTCTCGAACAGCAGGGATTCACAAACGAAGGGGTTGAGCCGAGCGCCTTAATCGAGGCCGACATTCACCAGACCAAAGAGCGTCCATCGGTTCTGGCTTATGACCAAATCAAGAACGCGCATCACGAAGTTTATGCGCTCTACGAGATCGCGCGCACCTTCGGTTCATCGCTCGACATCGAAGACACGCTCTCGATTCTCGTCAACAAGGTCGGCCACGTCGTCCCGTTCGATACCTGCGTGGTCTATCTTTACGATGAACTGAAGGCTTACGCGACCGCTTCGCACGTAGCGGGCAAGAACGCGTCTGTCCTGCGCGACCGCTGCATCGCGCCCGGCGAAGGTGTGACCGGATTCGCGCTCTCGAATCGTCGCTCGATTAATCGCATTGACCCGAAGCTGGATTTTGACGGCCTTCATCTGGACACGGACGGCGAGTATCGCGCGATGGCTGCGCTGCCTCTTATCAGAGATGACCGGCTGCTCGGCGCAATCTCCGTCTATTCGATGGAAATGGAAGAATACACGGACGATCACATGCGCCTGCTGGAGACAGTCACGCGCTTAGCGTCTGATGCGCTCTTCAATGCGATGCACCACGCCGAAGCGGAATCGCACGCGATGACAGACCCGCTGACGGGACTCCCGAACGCGCGCTCTATGTACCTGCGCTTCGAGCAGGAAGCCGCACGCGCACGCCGCACCAATCGCCCGTTCCAGGTCATCATGCTCGACCTGGACGAGTTCAAGCAGGTCAACGACACCTTCGGTCATCGCACCGGAGACAAGATGCTGCGCGAGATTGCGCGCATCATTCAGGGCCAACTGCGCGAGTATGATTTCCTCGCGCGCTATGCGGGCGACGAGTTTGTCGCCATCGTGCAGGATTTAGTCGGAGTCCAGGTCGAGGAATTATGTGAACGAATCGAAAGCGCCGTCTCGAAATTCTCGCTGCACATCCGCGCCGATCACGCCGCACGCGTCGGCATCAGCGTCGGCTGCTCCACCTACGGAGTTGACGGCGAAACGCTCGATCAACTACTCATCACGGCTGACCAGGCCATGTACTCGGCCAAGTCAAGCCATAAAACAGAGCGCCGCGCCCGGCTCGAAGGAAACCGGGAAGCGATGCTCGACCTCAACACAGACAAACTCACTTCGACGGCAATAAATTAGCAGGGGAGGAAAAACGTGAATCGTCAATCGTCAATCGTGAATAGATAAAAACGCTCTTTCTATTCACGATTGACGATTGACGATTCACGACCTTTTCATATGAGTTATCACATTCTTCACCAGTTCGACGAGCAATGGCTCGCGGATTTGCAGCAGGAAACAGACGGAAAGAGGAGGGAAAATCTGCTGGATTCGCTCGATGATAAACCTCAGCAAGCGCGACATCCGAGACTCTCCGCGCGCGACTTCAAGCGGCGGGCTATCGTCGCCGTCGGGATTCTAATGGCCGCCTTCGCGCTCCTCTTCTCAGTTGAAGCTAGCCGCCGGGCAGAATCTTTACAGCAGCGCGTTGATGCGCTGGAACAAACGGCAAAGAAGTAAAAGCGCGTAAATCGTAAATCGTGAATCGTAAATGGAGGAAAGCAGTTTCTATTTACGATTCACGATTTACCATTTACGCGCTTTCAGCTTTATCTTGACAAACCTGCTGGCATCGCATTCAATTCATGATGGCGTTTTGCCTTGCTTCCGATGTCAGCTTCTTCCAATACAGTTAGCGCGAATGCCACGCTGCTCATCGTTGATGATGAGTTGAGCGTGCGTCGCCGCCTGCGCCAGATTTTCGAGGGCGCGGGGCATCGCACCATTCTGGCGGCAGATGCGCCCAAGGCGCTCAGCCTGCTTCATCGTGAGCATTGTGATCTGATTGTCCTCGATGTCGAGATGCCCGGCGTTGACGGCCTCGCTCTGTGCCGCCTCTTGAGAGCGCAGGCGGCGACCAAGCAATTGCCCATCGTCATCTTCTCCGCTCGTGATGATGAGAATCGCAAGGTCGAAGCCTTTGCCGCCGGAGCGGATGATTACATCGTCAAGCCTTCGACCCCGCGCGAAATTCTCACACGCGTCAGCGCGCACCTTGAAACAGCACAACGCGAATGGGCGCTCGTCGGCAGCAATCTCGAACTCAGATTTCTGTCCGATCTGGGACGCGGACTCCTGCGTGCGCTTGAGCCTGAACAGGTCGTGCGCCACGTGGCGGGCGCGACCTTTGAAGGAACGGGCGCGTCTCTCTGCGCGACTGCCGTTCTGAATGTAGATCAGGAACAGCCCATCATCGCCTGCGCTTTTGACCGCGAGGGCAGCGCCGAAGACCTGGCGTTGATTCACATGGATCGTCTTCAATCGTGGCTCGCCTCGCCAGCCTCTTCGACCTCCGTCTTATTGGACGAGACGGACAAGTTCTTCCTGCGAGATGACAGGCATCGCGTCGAATATGTCGCGCCGTTGCGTTTCGGCGGTCGCACCAAAGGCGTTCTCGTCGTCGGCTTCGATAATCGCAATGATTGCGGCGAGACGCAGGCACGGCTGGTTGACGCTGCGGCGCAGCAGGCCGCGCTCGCCACACACGTCGCTACGCTCTATCAGGCGGCTCGCCAATCTTCTGCGACGCTGGCTAAAGAGGTCGAGCGGCGCACGGCGGAAGCTGAAGCGCAGCGCCGTTTCACGGAAGCGATTATTGACAGCCTGCCGCTTTCGCTCTACGCGGTTGATCGCAACTATCGCATCGTCGCGTGGAATCGAAACCGCGAACTCGGCGGGCAGGGCATCCCGCGTGGAAAAGCTCTCGGTCAAAACATCTTCGACGTGTTGACCAGACAGAACCGCGAGATTCTTGAACTGGAATTCGCGCGTGCCTTTAAGACCGGCGAGATTGAGCGCATCGAGCAGGAGACCGCTGGCGCTGACGGCGAAGGGCATCACTGGCTGGTCAGCAAGATTCCGATGCGCGCCAGTGAAGACGAGGATGTCAGCCATGTCATCACCGTCGGCGAAGACATTACGGCGCGGGTTGAGGCCAACCGCGCCGTCGCGCGAGCAGAAAAGCTGGCTGCCGTCGGACGGCTTGCCGCAGGCGTCGTCCATGAAATCAACAATCCGCTGGCGACCATCTCGGCTTGCGCCGAAGCTCTTGAATCGCGTCTGACTGAGGGCGCGTTTGATTCGTCGCCCGAAGTTGACGACTTGCGCGAGTATCTTTCATTGATTCGCAGCGAAGCCTTTCGTTGCAAGTCAATCACAAACGGCCTGCTGGATTTCAGCCGCACGCGCGCAGGCGAACACCTCCCCGTCCAGATAGCGGAAGTGATAAATTCTGCGGCGCGATTGATGACGCACCAGCGGCGCGGCGACAGAATCGAGATTCAAATCGAGGTGGCCGACCAGTTATCTTTTGTCTCCGGCGACGAAGGGCAGTTGCAACAGGCGGTGATCGCGCTCGCTACGAACGCCATTGACGCGATGCCCGAAGGCGGACGCCTCACCCTTCGCGGGCGCAACGAGAACGACCATGTGTTGTTGGAAATCAGCGACACCGGCGTGGGGATTCCGCAGGAGAATCTGACCAAAATCTTCGATCCCTTCTTCACGACAAAAGAGATCGGGCGCGGCACCGGGTTAGGACTTGCAGTCTGTTATGGTATTGTTACGGAGCACGGCGGACGACTTAACGTGCAGTCGGCGGTCGGGACGGGAACGACCTTTACCATTTCGCTCCCCGCCGTTAATCCAGATGATGGAGACTGAACAGCTTGAGCGAGACGATGGGTGCGCGACTTCTCGTTGCCGAAGACGAAGCCAATCTAAGGCTTGTCATTCAAAAGGAACTTCAGCGGCTGGGTTATAGAGTGGACGTTGCGCCCGATGGTGAGGCGGCGCTGAGGCGTCTCGAAGAAGGCAACGTTGACGTTCTGCTCTGCGATATCAACATGCCGCGCATGGACGGTATGGAACTCCTGCGCCGCGTCCATGAGCGCGCCAACCCGCCCGAAGTCATCATGCTGACCGGCCACGCCACCGTCGAGACGGCCATCGAGGCCATGAAGCTCGGCGCTTACGATTACCTCTCAAAACCCTATCGCATCACCGAACTCGACGCGCTCGTCAAGCAGGCTGCCGAAAAGCGTCGGCTTCGCGTTGATAATCAACGCCTCAGGCAGCAGCTTGCCAGGCAGTCGCAGATGCCTGAGATAGTTTCCAGTTCGGATGCGATGCGCGAGGCCATCCGGCTCGTCGAGCGCGTCGCGCCCTCGGACGCTTCCGTCCTGATTACGGGCGAGTCGGGAACGGGCAAGGAATTAATCGCGCACGCGATTCATCGGCTCTCGAATCGCGCCGACGCCTCCTTTGTTGATCTCAACTGCGCGGCCTTTCAGGAATCATTGCTGGAATCCGAACTCTTCGGCTACGAAGCAGGGGCATTCTCCGGCGCTAAGGGGCGCAAACTCGGTTTGATTGAACTGGCAGATAGCGGCACGCTCTTTCTGGACGAAATTACGGAACTGCCCACGCAGTTGCAGTCAAAGCTGCTCCGAGCGATTGAGACGCGCACCTTCTATCGCGTCGGTGGCGTGCGTAAAGTCGAAGTCAACGTCAGGATTGTTGCGGCGACGAATCGCAACCTGGACGCGGTCGTCGCGGACGGTACTTTCCGCGCAGACCTCCTTTATCGCATCAACGGATTCCAGATTGCGCTCACCCCTTTGCGCGAGCGCCCCGATGACGTAGAGCCTCTGGCGCAGCACCTCTTGAAACAGATCGGCGGCGCGCATCCGCCCGAACTCACACCCGAAGCTCTCGCGGCGTTGCGCGCCTACAGTTGGCCGGGCAACGTTCGGCAACTCAAAAACTGTCTTGAGCGAGCCGTCATCTTAGCCAACGACAATCGCATCACGGTCAACGAACTGCCGCCGGAAGTCGCGCGTCCCACAACAGCGTCATTTTCATCAACCCCGCTCGCTAACGGGGAATCATCCACGCAGGATGGTTACGCCGCAGCGCCCGCGCCTTCATCCTCCGCTTCGCTCCGCGATGTCGAACGCCAGCAAATCCTCTCCGCGCTCGAACAAACAGGCTGGCATCGCGGCAAAGCCGCCGAAATCTTAGGCATCTCACCCTCCACGCTCTACCGCCGTTTGCGTGATTACAATCTAGAGCGACGTAGCTGAAGAAAGCTGTGAGACTTATTCGCTGTCTAACAAATGCTTGATGACCAACTTCTTGAAGTGTTCATTAATGGCTTCTATGGCTTTGGTCAGTACGAAGCACGGTATTGGTTTATTGGTATGGAAGAAGGCGGAGGAAATGCACTTGAGGCAATCGCTAAACAGGTTGATATATGGGACGCATACGGGCGAAAAGAATTATTAGATGTAGCCAAATATGCCAGCGAAATGGATGTCACCCGCTGGTATGGTGATCGTCCTAAGTTACAGCCAACATGGAAGCACCTTATCCGCATTGTCTTGACCGCAGAAGGGCAGCCTGTTGATGCTGAAACGATGAGGCAATATCAAAAGAATGATTTCGGAACGGAAGCTGGTGATACTTGCCTGTTGGAATTGCTACCGTTACCAGCACCTAATATAACTTCATGGTTGTACGGGGAAATTTCCTCATTGCCTTTTCTAAAAAGCCGCAAAAAATATCGAGAGTATATTGTTGGCTCACGTATAGCTCATCTGCGGGATAGGATTACTCAGTATGAGCCTAAAGTGGTTGTACTCTATGGGTCAGGATACGATAATTATTGGAAAAGTATTGCTGGCATAGATTCTTGGGAAAGCTCCGCAGAAGGCGTGAGTTATAGGGTGAGCAACTCCACTATCTTTATATCTTCCAAACATCCAGTATCTCATGGCGCTACTAAGGAACACTTTCAAAATATCGGAAAGTTAATTGCAGGATTAAAGTCGGCACAGGCATAGCCATACGGAGCGGCGGCTAATTAGCTAAATGCTGTGACCAAAATTTCACGCTCGCCGCGCGCTTTGGCGTAACTGACTTCACCGCTCAAAGTCTCGTTTGCCAGGTCTTGAACGTCCTGAGCGACCTCTTCATCAAGATACGTTTCGCCGCAATTTTCGCACACCCGCGCAGGGATGTCGGTGATGAGCAAGATAGCATTGCCGCGTTCAATAGGCAGTATCGTCGTGCCTTTCTTAAAGCGATTATGTTTGCAGACCAGGCATTTCATTTCGTCACCTACGCTCACAATAGCCCGCTTTCCAGCGTTTACTATCCGGCTCGTAAGCTGTCACAACAATAGTTTCACCCTCAACGGGGTCATCTTCCCCGACAACATGAATCGGTCTTTTCCCGCTCCATCCTAGCATGAGATAACGCGGCGGCGAATCAGCCTTGTACTCTTCAATCAACTCCCCATTCTCCAATACGTCGCGCACGGCGGCAACAGTAATGCCGCGCTCAATCATACGCTTCAAAACATACGGGGGATAGATTATTTTCATGCTTGAACCAAGATTCTACTGTCTCCACATTCAATCATCAATAAAATGGTCTCGTTGAAACAGCGGTGCTTGACAACCGCGCGGCGCAGCATCGAAGATACGTGACTGTTGTCCGAAAGCCTTCCGTCTCCCGTCGGTGTCGACCTCGGCAAAAATCGGCTTCCGGCGCGTTCAAAAGTTCAGCGCGAATGAGCTAAGAAAACGCTCCGCTTGTAAAGAATAAATTGTCATTGGAGAGATCATGAAAGTTCGTCGTGCCCCCAGCGAGCGCTCGCTCAAAGTCTTTTGCCTGCTGCTCTTTTGTGCGCTGGCGAGTGCCATGTTCATTTCGCGTTTCAAGGCGGATGCCGTTGGCTTTGTGCCAGCACGAAATCTCGCGCCGAGCGAGACAACAGTTGCCGAGAATCATCCGCCCGAAATGGACGCCGTTCGTATCAAGCGCGTCGGCGTCGGCCAGCGCATTACTTTCGGCCTCTCCGTGATTGACGAAGAGACGGACGACATTCGCGTTGAGATGACGCAGAAGCCTGCAAGCGCTAAATACAATGAGAAGACCCTGACCGTTGACTGGACGCCGCGCAAGACGGATGGCCGCGTGGGGCAGTTCGCCGTTCGCCTCACGGAGTACCCGCGCACCGGGGGAAGCCCGCGAACCTCCATCAAAACGTTCAGCATTCAGATTGAGCCGAACCCTGTGCCGCTTACCCTCGTGCCGCCTGCGCCATTGGCCGTCGAAACGCTCATCTCGATTACAGACCCGGAGAGGCTTGCAGCCTCAAACGCGCGCTGGCCGATTATCAGTATGTTCGACCGCATCGCCGCGATCGAGGCGAGCAAGCAGGTCAAGCCGGATAACGCGATTCAGCCGACCACAGGCGCTCTTCTCTTCCACGACGCTTTGAAAAATCTCGCGGCTCTGCATCGCAACGACGAGATCAATCCCGACAGCCCGAAATATAACCCGCAGTTCAACGCCGAGAACTGGCGGCTCGTCATGGTGCGCCCGCGCGTCAACAAGAGAATCTTTGAACTCCGCCTCGTCTACAAAAACGTGGTCGCGGCTGAGCCTGTCTTCCTGATGCCGCGCATGCGTATCACCCGATTGAAAGACCCGGAACTGGACAAAGACGACGACGCGCGGCAGAAGAACAACAAGACGTTTGCGACCATGCTGCACAGCGCATTCTTCGACGGCGCTGATCTCAAGCCCTTCATCGCACGCGACAAGAAGAGCTACGGCGAAGTCCTCGCAGACTTCATCTCATCGGTCGTTAACTACAGCGACAAAAGCGACCCGAACATGCAGGCGAACTTTGCTGCGCTCCCGCACAATGCGCGGCTCGGCGGCGACGACCAATTGGACGAGAAGGGACGCTACCTGCGCGGCGACGGTTGGGCTTTGGGCGTGATGAAAATCGTGCCCGTCGAGCGAGACGGCAAAAAGGTGCTGGCCTTTAGCAACCTCCCGATTGATGGTTTTGCGACGAGCGTTAAGTTAACACCCGACGGCACGGCTTTCAGGCGTGTGCCTGCGCCCGCGTTCGATCCCGCAAGCCCCGCGTTCGTCGCTGGCTTTGACAAGCTGGTTGATGTCGGAAATTTTTCTGCGATACCAGACGACCACGACGCCGCGATGGTCAAACCCGCGATGATTGATTCGTCAATGTTCTCGCGCGAGTTCAAGCAGAAACAGATGGTGGCGGAAACTCCTTTAAGCGACCCGCGCCGTCGCCTCTTTGAAGAGCGCGGCATGACCTGTATCCAGTGTCACGTCCGTAATTTTGACGAGGGGGATTACCTCAACGCGGGCGTCAAGAATCCGAAAGAGGGAAGTGTGGGCACGACGCGCGTCATCCCGCGCCTCTTCTTCGTGATTACGCCCGATGACGGTTTCCGCAGCGAGTTCTTTCGCCGCAACGAAGAGGAACAGGTCGGGAATCTTAAAGGCGTGCTGCGCGATTATCTCAATATCAAGGTCAACCTTGAATCGCCACTCGCCGCCGAATGGCCTTTCAAGACTCGCGCCGGTCGAAGCTGAAAATACAGTGATGAGTGATGGGTGATAAGTAAAAACTTTTCTCCTATCATCTATCACTTATCACCCATCACTTAATTTATGGCCGTTGCCACACCCCGAAATCCTGCGACACCGACGAGGAACTTGCCCGTGATGGCGACGAAGGCGAGTGAGCCGGACGCTGAATGGTGGGTCGGACCTATCAGGTGGGTCGCGCTCGCAGTCTTCATCGCCGTTCCTCTCTTCGCGCACACGGTGATGATGGAAACGCTCGCCGGGCGCATCGTCTGGACGGTGGTCGTGGCGGGGATTCCTCTCTTCATTGTCCTCGTCGGCTATCACCGCTGGCGCAGAATCTGCCCGCTCGCCTTCTTCGCGCAAATCCCCGTGCGCCTGAAGCGTCCCGGTATCAAGAAGGCTTCGCCCTGGTTGGAAGCAAATTATTACTACGTCTCTTTCACAGTTTTCTTCCTCTCGCTCTGGATGCGCCTGATTGCCACCAACGGCGACGGTCACGCCATCGCCGCCTTCTTCGTGATGATCTCGTTTGCGGCGCTCATCTTCGGCGCGTTCTACACGGGCAAGACGTGGTGCAACTACATCTGCCCGCTTTCTTTCATCGAGAAGATTTACACAGAGCCGCACGGCCTGCGCGAGACCAAGAACTCGCAATGCACAAAATGCACGGCCTGCAAGAAATCCTGCCCGGACATCAACGAGGAGAACGGCTACTGGAAAGAGATTGATTCACGCCCCAAGCGGTTCGTCTACTTCGCTTTTCCCGGCCTCGTCTTCGGCTTCTACTTCTACTATTACCTGCAAGCCGGAAACTGGGACTACTATTTCAACGGCCAGTGGACGAAGCAAATGATGGTCATGCACTGGGCGTTTCTTCCCGGCAGCAATGCGGAAACGGCAGGGTTCTTCTTCTGGCAGAGCGCGCCCCGCGCCTTTGCCTCGATTCTAACGCTGGCCGTCTGCGCGCTTTTGAGCTATCTGCTCTTCTCATTGCTGGAACGCCCCATCGGCGACTGGCTCAGGCGGCGCGACCCGGAGACTGAAGCCGGGCGCGTGCGCCACGTGATGTTTGCGATAGCGGCTTTTGCAGCCTTCATCACCTTTTACACTTTCGCGGGCGCGCCTACTCTCTGGAGAGCGCCCTGGGCCGTGCCGCACCTCTTCCTGATAATCGTGCTGTTGACGGCGACGCTTTACCTGGCGCGCCGCCTGCGCCGCCGTCAGGCGTCGTTTGCCGAAGAGACCTTAGCGCGCAACGTCATCAAGCGTTGGGAGTGGGCCGACAAGCCGCCGCGCGATTTGCACGAAGCCTTCCTTCTTCACACCATCCGTATGCGCGAGACCGCCAAGGGAGCGGCCCAAGTCCTGGAAGGCTACAAAGACGCCGTGCGCGAAGCCTTAGCCAACGGCTTCGTGACGCGCGAAGAAGTGCAGATGCTCGAATCCCTGCGTAACCAGTTGCAGATTAAGAAGGCCGATCACGACAAGATTATGGCCGCGCTTGCCGATGAAGAGCGCGCGATGTTCACAGACCCGACGAAGCACATCTCCGCCGAGAAGCGTCTCCAACTCGAAACCTATCGCCACGCGCTCGAAAACTATCTGGACCGCGTGCTTGCCGCCGAGGGCACTTACGACGACAGCTTCGTCGTGCAGTTGCGCTCCGAGTATCGCGTGACCAGAGAAGAGCACGCGGCGGTGCTGGACGAATTGCTGGGCGGCGAGCGTGGGATGGCTACGCGGCTGGCGGAGCAGGCCGCCGTCATCGAGAGCGCCGCGCAGACGATTCAGGCGCTGGAGCTACAGCCGACGCCCGTGCATGATTTTCTCAGGGACCTGCTGCGGCGCAAACGCGCCCGCGCCATTGACAGTCTGGTGCGTGGCTTGAGTTTCACGATGGAGGATGAGACGGGGCAAATCGTCAGGGAGGGGCTAGCAAGCGCCGAAGGCAGCGAGCGCGAGTCAGTCATGGAAAAGCTAAACGCGCTCGTCACGCCCGCGATTGCCGAACGACTGGTGGCGGCATATCGAGAGACCGTGCAGGTCGAATCAAGCTGGCCGACGCTGACCGAAATGCTGTACGCGCGCCTCACCAACACTGATCCTTACATTCGCGCTCTGACGCTCTATGCTCTGGCCGAGCGCGGCGCGGTGAACGAGGGGGTTTTGAATCGGTTCAGCGCCGACGAGCATCCGCTAGTGCGTGAGACCGCAACGCACCTGAAAGAGCGCGGCGGGCGCGAGCGCGACGCTCATCCTCATCTGATCACAATCGAAAAGATGATCGCGCTCCGTTCGGCTCCAATCTTCTCCAGGATTGCGCCCGAAGGTCTGGCGGAACTGGCGACGAGCAGCACTGAAGATGAATTCAGTCCGGGTGAGACTCTGTGTGTTGAAGGCGAGCCGGGCAACGAGGTCTTCATCCTGCTGGCGGGTGAAGTCAAGATTCTAAAGAGAGAAGGCGCTGGTGAGAAATTTATCGGAACGGAAAAAGCCGGAGGTTTTATCGGCGAGATGGCAGTGCTTGATCCTGCGCCGCGCTCGGCCACACTCGTCGCAGGCGATGAAGGCGCTCGCGCCCTGCGCTTGAACGGCGACGCCTTCCGCGCCGCCCTCGACCGTGACCCCACCATTGCTTCCAGCGTCATGCGTACCCTCGCGCAACGTCTGCGGCGACAATGATGGGTAAGGTAACGTGAGTCGGCCTCAGTAGTCAGCACGCTTTCCCTGACCCTTTCAGGGTCAAAACATTGTGGATAGCTTAGTCGAGGGCTTTGGATTACTTATCTTCTCGGTTCATGATTTTCCGACTAACCGGCGGTGTCCTCTTCTCACGAAGTTTTCTGTGTCTCGATTCGAGGACGTAAATCAATCTCTGATGCGTCAACCCCAGCCTTTGCGCCGCCCGTGTGATGCTTCCTTTTTCTTCTTCCAGTGCTTGCTCGATAAACCTTGCTTCATAGGCTCGTAAGACATCCGGCAGATAAAACCCCGCATCGTGCAGATTCTTACCAAGTAATCTTTTCATCACCATCCGAGCGCATGCACGAAGCCTTACTATATCTTCATCGTCTTGTCTGGAAGCCAGCAATCTATCAGCTTTGAGATAGGTGAGATAAAGCTCGTAATCGGATAAACGCGTGGCGTGTTCTTCGATGATGGAAAGGAGAGTGAGTCCGGCGTCTTCCGCCAACTCAATTGCAAGGTGAAGATTTGTCTGGTGCTTTGGTGAGGTCATGGTATTCTTCCCGCGCGATCTTTCCATAACTAGCAACGGCTAAAATGCGTCGTCTCAAGCCTCCACCTCAAAGTGAGTGATGAGCGCCGCCGTTGAGAAGAAAAGGATTCTCACGGCGAATAACTTGAGCGAAGGCATTTTATCGCCTGTAGGCGACAAATGCAAGTTTGTTATCGGGTTGGTTGTTGCTGCATTAGGAGGTATCTCCTAATGGGCAATCCACGTCCGAAGCCGGAACGCCTCGCAGAGAAGCTCAGACAGATCAGGATTACTCTCGGTCTCTCTCAAACCGAAATGCATCGGCGTCTGGGGGTTGAGGAGATGATTACATATACGCAGATTTCCAAATATGAATCCGGCCTCCGCGAGCCGCTATTAAAAATTCTCCTGCAATACGCTCGCGTCGCGGGTGTTCCTACTGAAGTTCTGATTGATGATGAACTAGACCTGCCCGAACATCTGCCCGGTACGACTAACCACGATGAGTTAAGACAGAGATTCGCCTCCCGCCGCAAAAGGGCAGGGAAGACAAAGGCGCGGTAAGATAATCTGAAAAGTGTGCATCATCGCCGCGTAGCGGCAGGCTGAATGTAGCCCGGCCTTTCAAGGCCGGGAACGAGCATTGGATATGACCCGCGTCGCGTCAGCGACGATTGAATCTGAGGTGTCGGCCTTCAACCGTCGCTGACGCGACGCGATGAACTTACCGTTCACCTTATCCCGGCCTTGAAAGGCCGGGCTACATTCACTTCGCCGCTACGCGGCGGATTGCTACACTGGTTTCAGATAATCTGTCTCGTGAGGCAATAAAAAATCGGCGCGGATGGGGAGCACATTCCATCCACGCCTTCCAGTTTTTGCAGGAGAATCAAAGGAATCTTATAAGTCACTGTGCGCCTTCTGCTGGCGACGGCGACGGGTGTAGAGAACCATTCGTTGCTCTTTAAAAAAAGTCTCAGTGGAGGCAGATTTCCAGAAAAGCTCTCTGGTAGAAGAAAAAAGTGTGGACTATTCAGGGCTTTTGACGAAGATCAGGCGATAACGCTCCGGAATGGGAACGGCGCGGCGTGTGTCCAGATTCATCGAGACGTGAACGTTTGTCGAGCGGGCGCACAGCACCGAATCCTGCGCTCGCCGGATGCTGTATTCAAAGGTCGCAGAACTTTGTCCCACGCGCATAACCGACACCTCGATCTCAGCCTCATCGCCATAAACAAGCGGCACGAAAAACTCCGCCTGAGTGTTGACGGTCGGAAAACCGATGCGCTCATCCATCATCAATTTGTGATAAGGGATGCCGCAACGCTCCGCGAAAAACTCCTCCATCGCAACATGGCAATAATGGAAGATGACGGGATAGTAAACCAACCCCGCCGGGTCACAGTCTCCGAAGCGAACCTTGATGAGAGTGGACATAAGAAGTGGACAGTGGTCGGTGGTCGGTTAAGAACGAGCGATGAGCGGCCATTGAGCCTCAGCTTTTAACTGGCCACTGACCACTGACTACAGTTTCAGTTTCTTCCGATCAATCTTGCCGCGATCATTTTTCGGCAGAGAGGAAACGAATTCGATGTGGCGCGGGTATTTGTAGAGCGCGAGCCGGGATTTAACGAACTCCTGAATGTTGTGTGCCAGTTCTTCACCGGGCGTGTGTTGGTCGCGCAGGACGAGGAAGGCTTTGGGCTTGATGAGACCTGAGCCTTCGTCGTAACCGATGACCGCCGCTTCCATCACGGCTTCATGTTGCAGCAGGCAGTTTTCAATCTCGGCAGGCGCGACGAAGACGCCCGAAACTTTCAGCATGTCGTCGGTGCGCCCGTGATACCAGTAATAACCTTCGGCGTCCGTGTGAAACTGATCGCCCGTCGTGCACCAATCGCCCGCGAAAGTCTCCTTCGATTTCTCGTGCGTGTTCCAGTAGCAGAGAGCGGCGGAATCGCCCTTGATGCGGAGCGTGCCCATCTCGCCGGTCGGAACTTCACTACCTTCAGCGTCAACGATGCGGGCTTCGTAGCCTTCGACCACGCGCCCGAGGCTGCCGGGCTTCACGTCTCCGGGCCGATTCGTGATGTAGATATGAAACATCTCTGCCGAGCCGATGCCGTCGTAGATTTCAACTCCGAAGGTCTCCATCCAGCGAGTGTAAAGCTCTACGGGCAGAGCCTCGCCCGCCGAGTAGCAGAAGCGCAAACTCGACAAATCTCTTTGCCTACCGCCTTCGGCATTCAGCATCGCATTAATCATCGTCGGCACGGTGGTCAGAATAGTCGGGCGGTAGCGCTCTATCACTTCAAATAACGTTTCGGGCGTGGAGCGTTCCGCAAAGAGCGCGGTCGCGCCGCCCACCGCGAAGGGAAAGAGCAGGTTTGTCCCCGTCGCATACCCGAAGAATAATTTAGGCACAGAGACGGTCAAATCGTTTTCACGGACGCCGATAGTTCGCTTAGCGAATACTTCCGTGTTGAAGGGCAGATCGTGATGAAGGTGCACCGCGCCCTTAGGATGGCCGGTCGAGCCGGAAGTGAAAAGCCAGATGGCTATGTCGTCACGATGCGTGTCGGCAGGCGGGCACTCATCCGATTGAGCGTTGACCGCCTGCTCAAACGAAAGAAAACGCCCGTGCTCATCGCCGACGACGAGCGTCTGGCGAAGATAGCGGGCATCCCTCGCAGCTTCCTCGAAATTCCTCAGCAGCGATTCGTGTATGACCGCACAACGCGCGCGCGTGTATTCAAGATAATATTTATAGTCTTCGGCAGGCAGGAGCGGGTTGACCATCGTCACGACCGCGCCAATGCGACTTGCGCCAAACCACGTCCAGACAAACTCAGGGCAATCGGGCAGCACGATCAAGACGCGATCTTCCATCTGCAATCCAAGCTCACGCAAAGCATTGCCCGCGCGGTTCGCCATCCTGACGGTCTCGCCGTAGGTGTACGTCTCGTCGCGGAAATAGAGACAGGTCTTGTTCTCGCGCCCTTCCTCTACGTTGTGGTAGAGGAAGTAGTCGGCCATGTTGAAACGTTCGGGAAATTCAATCTTCATCGGGGCATCCGGCTTCTAGATGAAAAGAAAGGGGAGCGTTCAGGCTTTTAAGATTCGAGGAGTATCTAACATATCTTTCCGCCTTGCCGCAACAAACATTCAGTTGCTGTCTTTAGACACGGGTAAAATGTCTTGCAGAATACCGGACGTTCACTATAATGAGCGACCGCTTGTTTGCGTGTTTACTTTAACGGGCCTCGCGTCTCGCTTTTAAACCGAATCGTGAAATCAAACTTCACCCGGAAAGGAAGAATGTTGTGAATACCGCTTCAGAAAATAGGCTCAAGAAAATTCACCCCGAACTCGCCAGCCGCATCAGGGCAGTAGTCGCTGCTCTGGCGCCAGCCGGTATAAATATCGAAGTAGTTCAGGGACTACGCACGATTGCAGAGCAAAATGAACTCTACAAACAGGGTAGAACCAAGAAGGGTCCTGTCGTCACAAACGCGAAGGGCGGGCAGAGTAATCATAATTATGGCCTGGCCGTAGATGTCGTTCCTTTCGTCAACGGGCAACCGCAATGGAACGCTCCGAACAGCGTCTGGATGGCGATAGGCCATGAGGGAAATAAATTAGGACTTGAGTGGGGAGGCAGTTGGAAGAAGTTTATTGACAAGCCGCACCTGCAACTGCCCGGTCTCTCCATCAAGCAGTGTATGGCCCTTAACAACAAAGGCGGACTGAACGCGGTTTGGGCAGAAGCTTCGCGCCTGTTGGCGAAGGGGGGAGCGACAACGCCGACGCCTCCACAGCCTCAGAAGCCTCCGGCGGAGCGCACGCTCGCTAAAGGTGATCGTGGCGAGGACGTGCGGCTTGTGCAAACGCGACTGGCCGCACTTAAATTTCTCACCTCGAAAGATGTTGACGGCGTGTATGGTTCCGGCACGGAAGAGGCGGTTAAGAAGTTTCAGGCAAGCAAGAAGCTGAAGGCGGACGGCAAGGTCGGGCCGAAAACGCGTATCGCGTTGATGAAATAGCGAAAGCGAGTTCTCAAGTTTAATCCTTCAAAAGCGGCGAGCGCGCGGGACAATCCCTTATCCATTAGCGAAAGGGCACCCGCCCTCGCCGTGTTTTGTGTCCAGATAGGTGCGCGCTTCCTGAAATTAGTCGTAAAACTCTCGGCGGTGGCCGACCTTGATTATTGTTACTTCTGATGAGGCATCATTTATCTGATAGCCGATGCGCCAATCGCCAACCCGGATGCGCCAGACGCCTTCTTCGGATTTAACCTTGAGGCATCCGGTGGGGCGCGGATTTGATGCTAAATTGAGGATTGCTGTCACTATGCGGTTCTTCGCTGGGCGGTCGAGTCGCTTTAGCTCCCGCTCTGCGCGGGCGGTGATCGTCACGTTATACATCAATCTCACCGTCGGCGCGCAGTTCCTCAACCACTTCTGAGAATGGTCGGCGCGGCTCGTCAAGACTTTCGCGGGCGACGCGCCCCAGGTGCAAATCTTCCATCATCTCTTCATATTCTTCGATGGGAAGAATTACGGCTGTCTTATGGCCTTCTGCATCGGTGACGTACTGAATATTCTTTGACATCGCTTTTTCTCCTGAACACTATGCCGCGATTCTATCACGCTCTGATGGGCGCACGCCTTCCTGCTCAACGGGTGATGGTGAGCAACTGATTGTGGAAATCAGTGTCCGGCGAAGGGGCAGCCCGCTTCGCCATGTTTTGTGTCCAGATAGGTGCGGGCTTCCCAAAGTTCTGGGAAGAATTTTTTATCGAGCGTGGTGCGTAAATAGCCAATGCCTTCCGAGCCGCCCGTGCCGCGTTTCGACCCGACCATGCGCTCGACCATCTTGACGTGGTGTGAGCGCCAGAGCGAGAAATACTCGTCGTGCTCGATGAGACTCTCGATTAGTTGAAACTCCTCGAAGCGTGTCTCGAAGTGGGTGAGAATTTCGAGGATGGCGCGCGTTCGTTTGCCATATGCCCGGCGGCTTTCTTCTTGTGGCACGCTGGCTTCATCGGCGGGTGCATCGAGGCCGCGCCGCCTGAGCAGCGCGTACAGGGCATCACCTAGCGTCGGCGAATCGTAGCGAGCCTGAAGCCTTTTGATGGCAAATTCATCGGAGCGGAAGCTGTCCAGAATCTTCGCGTCTTTTAGCCCCGAAGAGAGTTCGATTTCTCGAAACTGCATACTCTGAAAACCGCTCGCCGGGTTCAGTTCATCACGGAAGGCGAGAAAGCTGATCGGCGTCATCGTTTCAAGAATGTGTATCTGCTGAACCAACACCTTCTCGATTTCGACGACGCGACGCAGGCTCTGCGAGGCCTTCGCCGCGCGGTCTTCGTTCATTTGCGAGATGGCGGCGTCCAATTCGTGAAGAATCTGCTTGAACCAAAGCTCGTAAGTCTGGTGAATCGTGATGAACAGCAACTCGTCGTGATGCGCCGGGTCTGACAGACATTCCTGCAAGCCGATCAAATCGGCAACTCGCAAATATTTGTTATATGAAAGAGGAGCGTTGCTCCCGTATTCTTTAGTCATAGTGATGAGTGATAGGTGATAAGTGATAGGTGATAGGAAAGAGTGTTTCTCTTATCACGTATCACCTATCACCCATCACTTTAAAAAGCTGCTCCCGCCGCTTCGTGCTCGGCGTAGGCGCGTGTGTCTCTGATAGTTTTCATCTCGCGGATGATGAGTTCCAGTTCTTCGTCTTTGGTGTAGAAGTGCGGGGAAACGCGCACGCCCGCGCCGGGACGATAGTCAACGATGAACTCGCGGCGGATCAGTTCTTTGGTGATGGCGGCGGCGTGCTCGGCGGCGATGGTGATTGTTCCGCCGCGCCGGTTTGCATCTTTCGGACTCGTGACGCGAAAGCCCGCTTCTTCGGCCAGCGCGATAAGCTGTGTCGTCTGCCGCACGCTCTTTTCGCGGATAGCTTCAACACCGATTTCATTAATGATGCGATAACCGCTCTCAGCCGCGTAGAGCGCGGGGATGGCGGGCGAGCCGTGTAGAAACCTACTGATGCCGCGCGCATAACGAATCGCGCCGCCCTCGAAAGCGAAAGGAGATTCGTGCGCCATCCAGCCGGTCGTTTGCGGCTCAAGCTGGTCGTGCAAGTCAGGGCGGACATAAAGATAACCCGCGCCGGGGCCGCCGCAGAGCCACTTGACCGAGCCGCCGCAGGCAAAATCCACGTTCAACTCTTTAACGCTGAAAGGCACTGTGCCCGCCGATTGATATGTGTCCAGCACGACGCGCGCCCCGACCTCGTGCGCGCGTTCAATGATGGCTCGCGCATCCTGCAAGTAGGCGCTCTTGAAAAGAACGTGCGAGATGGGAACAAGCAAGGTCTCTTCGTCTATCGCGGCGAGCATCCGTTCGAGTGGAACGGTGATGCCGTCGTCCGATTTGACCGTCTCGATTCGCAAGCGCCCGTGGCGGGCGTGCGCTTCGTAGACGTACATCACGGAAGGAAAGTTCAATTCCGAATAGACGATCTTGTTTCTCGGAGGCTGTGGATTGTCGAAGCAGGAGAGAATGAGCGACTGGCAAATCGAAACGTTCTGGTGCATGACGACGGCATTCGGAGCAGCGCCGATGATGCGCGCCACCTCGTTGCCCAATGTCACGGGCATCTCCCACCAGCCTTCAGCCCACGCGCGTACGCCGCGCGTCGCCCACGCTTCGGCATAATCATTAAGGCGCTCGTAAGTTGCGCGCGGCATCGCGCCCAGACTATGCGAGATTAAATAGACAGACTTGTCTAAGATAGGAAACTCCGAACGCCATTTTAAGAGTTCATCCGTCAATGCTGTTGTGTTCCTCCCGGTGGAAACAATTTACTCGATAACGGAAGCGAAAGCCACCGCCTCAGGCTTCACAAGGCCCGCTTTCCGTCTCCTCGTACCAGCAATTCGTACACCACCTGTGCAGGGCTTCGCGCTCAGTGGGCGAGTAGTCCACAGACTCAGGCATCCGGCGCACAACCATTTGCTCTTCTTCAGTCAGTTCGTCCCAGCCGCGTAATTCGCCCTCATTGCAACGCGGGCATTTTTGATTGTTTGTCATCTTTCTTTCGTAGGACTTTCTTTCGTAGGACAGGCATTCCTGCCTGTCGTAGCGTGCGAACAGCACGCTCTTGATGTTCGTTAACAAGTATTCGCGCTCTATGCGCTCAAGGACAGACAAGAATGTCTGTCCCACAATGACAGGCAGGAATGCCTGTCCTACTTCGATTTGAGGATGAAAGCCAAAGCGCGGTAATATCGCGTCGTTCTTCGGCAGACCATCCCATTAATAGAAAGCTTTAAGCAAGCAATGATCTCAACCAGCCGCTCGCTTCGTGCTCTGGCGCTCCTTTGCACGCTTCTTTCGTCGTTCGCTTACTCGCAGCGCGACGATTCGCGTTTTGATTTCTACACCCGCGCTCCCTATCGTGACGCTGTTCCGCGCCCGCAACGCATCCTGCGCTACGACGTGGGCGAGTTTCACACCAACTACGCGATGATGGAGCGCGTGCTGGAAAAGATAGCACAGGCGGCGCCGGATCGCGTGCGCGTGATGGACATCGGAGAGACGAACGAGCACCGGATGATGCATCTGGTCGCCATCTCCGCACCCGAAAACATCCAAAGGCTCGACGAAATCAAGGCCAACATCGCACGACTCGCCGACCCGCGTAAAACCTCAGCCGAAGAAGCGCATCGCATCGTCTCCTCTCAGCCTCTCGTCGTCTGGCTCGCTTACACGATTCACGGCAACGAGTCGGCTTCGTTCGAGACGATGATGCAGGTCGTCTACCAGTTGGCGGCTTCCACTGAACCTGCGACCTTAGACATCCTGAAAAATACGGTCGTCCTCATCAACGTTTGCGAAAACCCGGACGGGCACGAACGCTTTGTCACGTGGTACAACGCCAACGCCGTCGGCGATCCTGACCCGCTGGCCGCAGAGCACCGCGAACCCTGGTCTATCTATGGCCGCTACAATCATTACCGCTTCGATCTCAACCGCGACAACGCAGCTTCCACGCAGATTGAGACGCGCCACATGCAGCGCGCCTATCTCGAATGGAATCCGCAGGTCTTAGTGGATCATCACGGGCAGCCTCCGCAATACTTCTTTCCTCCGGCGGCGCAACCGGTCAATCCTAATCTGCCGCCGGAACAGACGGCGCGCTGGATGTCGGAGTTTGGCCGCGCCAACGCCGCCCAGTTCGACGCACGCAACTGGGATTACTACGTGCGCGATGTCTTCGACCTCTTCGGGCCGTTCTACTGGGACTCGTGGCCCGCTTTGCAGGGTGCGACGGGCATGACGTATGAGACTGACGGCGGCGGCTTCAAGGGAATCCGTTGGAAGCGCGACGACGACACCATCGTCACTTTGCGCTCCGCGATTGCCAAGCACTTTGTCGCCTCGATGACGACGCTCGACACCGCCGCGCGCAACCGCGAGGCTCGGCTTAAGGATTATTATGACTTCAGGCGAAGCGGGATTGAAGAGGGGCGCACAGGTCGCATGAAGCGCATCGTGCTCCTTCCCGGACGGGATGCGGGCAACACGAATGCGCTCATTCAGGTTCTCCTGCGCGCAGGAATTGAGGTGGGTGTGGCGCGTGAACAATTCGGCTCGCAGAGCGCGCACAGCTACGCGGGGAGCGAAACGTCTGCTTCCCGCAGTTTTCCCGCAGGCTCTTACCTCATTGATCTGGCGCAGCCGCAGAAGCGACTCGCTAAAGCCTTGCTTGAACCTGACACGCTTCAGGACGCCGGTTTCCTGCGCGAACAACTCGCGCGGTTCGCGCGCAACGAGCGGCGCGGGAGCGGCGCGTTGAAGGAAGGCTACGCTTTTTACGACATCACCGCATGGTCGCTGCCCTTAGCTTTTGGCGTCGAAGCCTACTGGACTGAAGACGCGGGCGCGGTCGAGCGCAGCCCGGCCAGTCTCTCTGACTCCTCAACAACAGTCGCGGGCGGTGTGCAGAATGGCCGCGCTCAGATAGCTTATATTATTCCTTACGACACCGTTGCCTCCTCCGCGCTCGCCTTCCGCCTGCAACGCGAAGGCTTCCGCCTCGGCGTCTCCATGAGAACTTTGAACGCGGGCGGACGCACATGGCCGCGCGGCACAATCGTCGCCCGCGTCTCACGTAACCCGGAAACCCTGCACGACGCGATTGCGCGGCTCTCAAGGGAAACGGGCGCGAGTGTGTGGAGCGTCAACTCAGGTTTTTACGAGACGGGCGAGACGGGCGTCGGCTCCGAAGACGTTGCGGCCCTGAAGCCGCCGCGCATCTTGATGGTCGCAGATGAGGGCGTGGATCAATCCAGCTACGGCGCTCTCTGGTGGCTGTTCGACCAATCAGGAGTTGACTTCACGCCGATGACCATCGGCAACCTCAAGCGCGCAGAGCTTGATCGCTACAACGTCATCATCCTCCCGGACGGTTCGCCCGATAGATACTTTTCATCCTTCGGCAAGGGCGGAATTGAGACGTTGCGAGGTTGGGTGCAGAAAGGCGGAAGCTTAATCTGCATCAAGGGCGCTGCCGTTTTTGCCGCGCTCAAGGATGTGAATCTCACTTCGTCCCGTCTGGTCGGCTCGGACGAAGATGATGAGAAGGGGCAGAAGCCGGAAGAGGGCAAGCCCACGCCGACACCTACTCCGCAGCCGGACACGGGCGCAAGCAGCGGCGCTCAGGCGGGAACTCGCCGCAGGCAGCAAGGCGCGGGGCAAACCGCGACCGAGCAGCAGCGCGCAGAGACGGATCAAACAGAGAAGCTCGAAGGTGTCGCGCCGGAACTGCCGCTCATCGCTTCGCCTTCGGCGCGTCCGGGTGTCGTGCCTGAAGCCGTGCCCGGCGCGATCATGCGCGCGACCATAGACCGCACGACCTATTTAACCTACGGCTATGAAGACACGCAGCTTCCCGTGCTGGTCAACTCCGGCTATTTCTTCCGCCCATCGAAAGAGGGCACCAACGCCGTCATCTTCTCGCCGGACGAGAAACAACAGCTTCGCCTTTCAGGCTTCGTCTGGCCGAACAACACCGAGCGGCTACTGCGCGGCACGGCCTACGTCGTGGAAGAACACGCAGGGCGCGGCCACGTCATCCTCTTCGCCGAAGAACCCAACTTTCGCGGCATCTGGCGCACCACCATCCGCCTCTTCTTCAACGCGATTCTGTTTCCCTCGGCAATGTAACGAAGAACAGTGGGCAGTGGACAGTGGTCAGTTAAAAACAAGAAGGCAGTAGAGACGCTTCATGTCTTTACTGCCTTTTGTCTTCTGTCTTTGCTGACCACCGACCACTGACCACTGACCACTGCTTTTACTTTGTCGGCTGCCAGATGAAATTTCCGGTCTTATCTATGTAGCCGTGCTTGCCCTTGAGCCAGACTTTCGCTACGCCGTCGGAAAAGGGGAGGGCGCTGTCGAATTGGGGGGCGATGACGACTGCGCCTGTTTTGTCTATGTAGCCGTACCTGCGCTTGTCTGTAATCAGCGCCAGCCCTTCTGAAAAACCGCCCGTCCATTCAAACTGCGGCTGGATAATTGTTTTCCCTGATTTATCCACGTAGCCATACTTGTTATCCATGATGATCGGGCCTAAGCCTTCGGCAAAAGTTCCGGTGAAATCAAACTGCGGCTTGATGGCGACCTTTCCATTCTTGCCGATGTAGCCATACTTTAGCCCGATCTTCACATTCGCCAGCCCTTCGGCAAAGTGATAGGCGTTTTGATATTCAGCCGGAATCACCACCTTGCCTTTCCTGTCTATGAAGCCGTGCTTGTTGTTGATAATCACCAGCGCCAGCCCGTCATGGAAAGGATAAGCTTTATCAAACTGCGGCTTGATGATTGTTCTCCCGGTCTTATCAATATAGCCGTACTTGCGGTCCATCATCACCACCGCCATCCCGTTTTCAAAATTCTCGACCGCATCGAACTGCGGAGCGATGACAATCTTTCCGGCTTTATCAATAAAACCGCGTCGCGGATTCAGCCCGCCGGTCTGAACAGGCGCGAGACCTTCGGAATAGCGTCCGGCGAAATCAACCTGCTGCAAATCGACGACCCATTTGCCACTGGCGTCAATCACGCCGCGACGGCTTCCGGCCCTCACGTAAGCTAATCCCTCGGAGAAGTCCCAGGCATCATCGAACTGAGGTTTGATGACGACCTCACCCGCTTTGTTGATATACCCCCACTTGCCATCTTGCCGGACAGGGAAGAGACCGTTCGCTTCCTTTTTCTGCGCCATTGAAGTGATAGCCAGAGAGAGACAGAGACACAGAGAAAATAGGAACGAGGAACGCTGAACGCGGAATGAAAAGCCGTTGCTTTTTAATTCATCGTTCATCGTTCCTAGTTCCTACTTTCGTTGCGTCCATAGCTAATCATGTTAGCGAGGACGCGGAAGGCTCCGGGGATGCCTGCGCGTAGTTGCCTGTACCAGACCATGCTCGTGTAGATGTAGCGCCCGCGCCCGTAATCAGCCGCGAGCAGCCCGCCGCGCAGGGGCGGCTCTTTCTCATCGTTTGTTGAGAGCGGCGCGCTGTAGTGCGAGTCCCAGGTTTGCGGGTAATACAATCCGCGCTCCTGAACCCAATTCTCGAAATCTTCCGGCGTGATCTTATTCGGGTAATTCAGGAGCGGGTGTTGAGGGTCAGAGAATTCGATGGCGGCAGTTTCATCTGTGACGCGGGAGTTGCCGAGAATTATCGGGTAAGGCGCAAGCTGCGGGCGATTCCTTTGCGGGTCAGGATTCCACTCGTTTGTTCTGTGATAGAAGACGATGAGAGTCCCGCCCGCCTGAACATAATCCATGAGGCGGGAGTTTGCGCTGATGAGTTCGGGATGAGCCAGATAGCCGCGATTGTCTATGATAATCGCCTGATAGGTTTTTAAATCGCCCGCGCGCACGTCTTCAACGGTCAATTCTTTCGCTTCGACGCCGAGCGCAGCGAGCGCGTTTCGCAACGTATCGTCAACACTGCGGACGTAGCCGACGCGAAGATTCGCGGCGACGCGGGCATCGCTATAGACAACGCGGACTCTTCGTTGTGTGACAGGACTTGAGCTGCCATCCTCGACAACGCTGAAGGTGACGACGTTGGGGATAGGATGCGCCCTGCCTTTCACAGAGTCTCTTGCTAGGGTGAAACCGCCAGCACGCTGCATCCTCACCTCGCGCGATTCATTGGCCGCGAGCGTAATCGCCTGACCCTGCTCCGATGTCTTAACGGGCGATCCTCCGATAAATATTTCTCCTTTAAAGGTCTTGTTTCGATGATTAACTAAACGAAGAGTAAACGGGGCGCTCTGCTCAGAGCCGGAACTAAGCGTGAGACCGGAAGGCACTGTAGCTCGTCCGGGCGTCGCCGGTGTCAGGACAAGAGTTGATGGCGTGATGCTGGCGATTTCGACGGTAGGCGCGACATCAATCCGCGTCACTGCCTCAACGGGAAAAGCCGCGCCGCCAAGCTCGACGCTGACGCTGGCGGCGAGTTCTTCGCCGGAGAGTTTGCCATCGTAAAGATGCTCTGCGTGCGGGACGCTGATGGTGGCCGTGCGCGAAGTTGAGGCTTGAAGCTCGACGTTGATGGTCTTGCCCGGCGCGAGTGTTTGGGGAAAGCTCAATTTGCTCGATGACTGCAATCCGCGCAGGTCAATGCCGCGAATCTGCGCGATTGATTTGCCGTTGTTTGAGAGTTCGAGAGAGACCTTCGTGGTCGTGCCGGGAATGAGCGCATCCCCCTGCGGCGTGAGCGTCGCTTTGATTTCGCTCGCCACGACGAGAGCGCGGTTCAGCCGTTCGGTCATTAACTGAAAGCGCGGGCGCTCCTCCTGCATCCCTGCGCTGACGGTGAACAGCTTGCCTCTCCGCGCGGAGATGAGCGTGTTGAGAAGACGGTCGTCGTGCACATCGGTAGAAGGGGTCGGGAGCACTTGCTTTGCCAGTGGCGTCAGCAACGCCTCTATGAGTTTCTGGGAAAGCTGAAGGCCCTCAAGAAATGTTTGAGCATTGGGGGGAAGCGGTGCCGCCGTTTTCGCAGAGCGCGCGAGGCGATAGCGAATGGTTGACGCCCAACCTGCGGGCACAGTTTGCGGCCAGGGGCCTTGCGAGGCGTGGCGTTGCAGCGCGCTTAAGGCTTGCTCGGCGTAAGTCTTGCCACGCACCGCGTCGCGCTCGCTGCGATCAATGGAAATCACACGGCCCTCGCGTTGCGCTTCATCTTCCGCCGCTTTGCTTCCTGAGCCTTCAAACTGAAAGCGAACGAAAAGCCGCTGCGCCTGCCAGACGGTGACATCTCCGCGCAGTTGTTCCGGGAAGCGTCGCGGGTTTGCCGCCGCGTCGAAGGCTTCGAGGATGAGTATGCCTGTGGCTTGATGATGGCCGTGCCCGCTCGTCGTGTCGTGATTGGTGATGATGACATCGGGGCGAAGTTGACGAATTTTCAGCACCATGCGGCGCAGGGCTTCCTCATGTCCCCAGAAGCGAAACGCTTCGGCAGAGGATTTCGAGAAGCCAAAATCCTGCAAGCCCAGAAAGTAGGGTTCAGAGCCTTGAATCCGCGCCGCTTCTTCTGTCTCTCGCGCGCGAATCGCGCCGAGTTCTTCATAGAGTTCCGGCCCCGTAGCATTTTGCCCGCCCTCGCCGTAGGTGGAAAAAACCGTCACCGTGTGCGCGCCGTACTTGCGCCTGAGAACTGTCAGCGTCGCGCCGTCCTCATCGTCCGGGTGCGCGGCAACACACATCACCGTCCACGGATTCTGTAGATCAAGCAGCGATTGATAAAGCTCAGCCGCATCATCTTCCGTCTTCCTCGCCGCAGGCTCTCTCTGTTTCTCTTCAACGCCGAGCGCACCAATCGCCGACAGCATGAGCACAGCTAAGGCCAGCCACGTTCGCCACTCGCGCCGTGACATAGTCAATCCATTCTGACTCCTGACTCCTGACTCCTGACTTCTGTTTTTCATTCAAACTCCACACATAGATCGAATAATTTGCTTGGCAATCGCACGTCAATGCGCTCATTGGACACGTCCACGCTGACGACGCGATTGCAGATGAGAACAAAAAGACGTTTACAACCTTCCAACTCCTCGCCAGCGTTAAACTCAATCTGAAAAGCCGACGGGCGAATCGTATAGTGGCCGCTCATGCGTGCGGGGATACGCATGGCGAATCCTTCGCGTCCCAACTCGAAAGTAGCAATTGGCCCCTGCGCCAGTTGAAATGTCCCGCCGCCCTCGCTCTCCGGCGTAAACTGAATATCGCCGCGCTCGGCCACCTTCGCCATCTCCGCCGTTTGCGCTTCGGGCGCGAAGAGGCGTGCGAAATCCACCATCGGAATCGAGAAGCTTCCCTGCGTGTGTCCATCGTGCATCCGCTTGATAAGCAAGAGCGTGACGGGACGCATCTCCGGCCACTTGAGACAACTGAAGAGAGCCATAAAAGGTTTCCGGCAAACTTTGAAGTTCTTCTGCTCTACCCGTGCCGCCTAATATACAGTCTCCAACGTAAATCGTGCTATATTCTCGCGCTTGGATTATAACTTCCGATCAATGTCGAACAAGCTGATGAAGCCCCGAAAAAAACTCTCCATCCTCTGCGCTCTCCTGGGTCTGTCCTGCTTTCTGGTCTCGTGCGGCGAGATGAGCCGGGCTAAAAGACTGGTCGAAGACGGCAATGAGGCTGTCAAAGAGAGTGAGAAGTATGCTGTCGAGGCTGACGCCAAACTCAAAGAATTGGACAGACGCCGGGAGGAATTTCCCGGCAACCGTGAAGAAGTGGGCGCGGTTTGCAAAGAAGCCATTGAGCTTCTGGATAAAGCTGCCCAAAAACTACGCGAGGCCGCGTTGAATTACGAAACGGCCAGCCAGGCCAAGATTGACGATAAGCTCAGGGAATATCTCTCTCTCAAATCGCAGGAGTTCAATAAGCACGTCGAACATCTGGAAGCGGCACGCGAGATTCCGAAGTCTGTCATGGACAATACGGTCACAGATTTCTCTCTCCTTAACGAGCGACGCTACGACATTAACAACAACATCGAAAAGTTAAAAAAAGAGTGGGAAGATTTAGCGACGCGAGCTAAAAAGATTCGGGAAGAGAATAAAGAGAAGTTTGAGCCGTAAGAACTCAGCAGGGATGGACAGGATAGGCAGGATGGAAAAAGAAAAGGAGCGGTGCTGATTTCATCTTCCTTCTCTTATCCTGTCTATCCTGTCCATCCCTGCTAATCCCTTTTCTAACCCTCAGCTCAATTTCTTCCCGCGCTCCAATCGCGCGGCGATAAGCATGGCGATGGTGATGATGCAGATTAAGATTACGCCGTAGGCGGCGGCTGTGCCCAGATTGAAGTCGCGCATCTCAGCGGCGATTCTGATTGAGATGGGTTGATTCGAGGGAACGAAGACGAGCACGCTGGCGACGTATTCGCCGAGCGCGATGACGAAAGCCAGTAGCGTTCCCGCAATTGCCCCCGGCCAGATGAGCGGCAGCCGCACTCTCCAGAAACGCATCCACCCACGCGCGCCCAACGAGCTTGCCGCTTCCTCCAGACTCTTATCCATCTGCTCAATACTCGCCTGCACGGCGCGCACGACTATCGGCATAAATCTCAGGAAGTAGATGACAGGCAGAATCCAGAACGTGCCGACGAGGATGAACGAGCCGGTCAAAGGATTCTCGCGCCCGTAGGCTTCGGCGATTGAAATGGCTACGACCGTTCCCGGCAAAGCCCAGGGAATGAGGATGAGCAGGCTGATGAGACGACGCCAGCGCATACGCATCTTCGTTACCACAGCCGCCACGCCGAAACTCCACACGAGCGCAAAGAGTGCCGCCAGTCCGGCCATCATCAGGCTGTTGATGAAAACAGAGCTGGCATCGGGTTGCGTCAGAATGCGCGTGTAGTTCTCCAGCGTGTAGGCCGGGGGCAGGGCTTGCGTCGTCCAGACGCCGTCACGCGCGAAGCTGACCAGCACGAGCGTTGCCACCGGCAGCACGAGCAGGATGGTAAAGATTACACCTGAGAGCGTGGCGATGAGCCGCGCCCTGCCGCTTTTAATCGGCGCGCGTTTCGTCGTCGCACCCTTCATGGCAGCGGCGGCGAAACGGCGCGTGCCCTCGTAGCGTTGGAAAATGACGAGAGCGATGAGCGAGATGACGGCGAGGACGACCGTTTCCGTGAGCGCCGTTGCCACATCGCCGCGCTGCCGCGCGTTGTAGATTTCGAGCGTCAGCACGCGCACGTCGCCGCCGAAGAAAAGCGGCGCGCTGAAACTCGCCATCGAAGTCATAAAGGTCAACAGCCCTGCGGCGATGAGCGAGGGAGTGAGCTGCGGCAGCACGACGCGAAAGAGTACCTGTCGTGGTCGCGCTCCCAAACTTCGCGCTGCTTCCGCGAGTCCGGCGTCAATTCGTCTCAAGCCTGCGCCCGTCAGGACGTAAAAGAACGGGTACATCGTGTAGGTGTGAAAAAGCAGCAGCGCTGGCCAGCCGCGCAGAGACCAGGGCGCGGCCTTCAACCCGAACATCCACTGGACGAAGCGCGCGAGGATGCCTGATTCGCCGCACAGGAAGATGAAAGCAATCGTCCCGACCAGCGGCGGCAGCACGAGCGGCAGAGCGGCGAGCGCGGCAAACAACCCGCGCAGAGGAAACGTGAACCGCTCGAAGAGAAACGCCAGCGCGCAACCGACGAGCGCGCACAGCAAAACCGTCACGAGCGATAGCCCGACACTCGTCAACGCGGCTTCGATCACCACGCGCTGACCGAGAAGCTCACGGTAATTAAAGAGCGACCATTCATCACCCACCTGAAGCGAAGCGGTCAGCACGCGCAGGCTCGGATAAACGACACCGTAGAGCAGGACGAGAGCGACGAGGAGAGGGATGAGGGATGAGGGATGAGGGATCAAAGGTGAGCGGGGGCGAGTTTTCTTTACTTCATCCTTCATCCCTCATCCCTCATCCCTTTGTTATTCCTTCGTCCCCAGGAGGCTGATTCGCTCCATAGGAAGATAGACGGCGCAGGAATCACCGAGGCTGAGACCGTCGGGGCTGAGCCGGAGAGCTTCGAGCGTGAGGCCGCCTGCGTCCAGGTGGATGGTGGTGGTCGCGCCCGCGAAATTTATCTCGCGGATGGTGGCGGACAGAACATTTTCGGCTGCGGACGATCCATCTTTCGTGATAACGAGATGCTCGGGACGAATGGCGAGCGTACAGTTTTTGTTGAGCGGCCCCAATAGCTCGCGCTCCACCGGAACGGTGAGCGTGTGTTCTCCGTCTATCGTCTTGAATCGTCCGAGAGCTTCGTCGCTGGAAGTTAATCGCCGGGCGACGATTAAATTGTTGCGTCCCAGAAAGCGCGCGACCCGTTCAAGCGCAGGGCGTTCGTACAATTCACGCGGCGCTCCGGTTTGGAGTATGCGACCTTCGCTCATCACGCTGATGCGGTCGCACAACGCAAAGGCTTCTTCCTGATCGTGCGTGACGTAAACGGCTGTCAGGCCCAACTTCGTGACAAGCTCACGCAACTCTCCGCGCGTCTCCTCACGCAGCGCGACATCCAGATTCGAGAGCGGTTCGTCGAAAAGCAGCAGCGCGGGTTCGATGCTGATGGCGCGCGCAATCGCCACGCGTTGCTGCTGCCCGCCGGAAAGCTCTGTCACGGGGCGGCGCTCAAAGCCGGGGAGTTGAACGAGCGCGAGCGCGCCCGCGACACGTTCAGCCATCTCCGCTTTCGGGCGTTTCCGCGCACGCAAACCAAAGGCGACGTTCTCGAAGACGTTGAGGTGAGGGAAGAGCGCGTAATTCTGGAAGACCATGCCGAAGCCGCGTCGTTCCGGCGAAAGCTGTGTGATGTCGCGCCCGTCGAATGCTATGCGTCCACGGTCGGGCGTCTCCAGTCCCGCAATCATGCGCAAGGTCGTTGTCTTGCCACAGCCGGAAGGGCCGAGCAGGCCGAAGAACTCTTTCTGCTCGATGTCCAGCGAAAGATCGGCGACCGCCGTTGATTCGCCGTAGTGCTTCGAGATGTTCTGCAATGAGAGAAAGGACAAGTCTTTAGACGACCTCTTAGTTTCGTGCCTGGTTGAATCAGAGTCTGCTATGTTACATCAATTGGCCGGGGCTTTCTTCTATTTACGATTCACGATTTACGAGTCTCTTATTTATTCCTTCCCCGAATCTCCCTGTCCCAGTAGCGCAGCCATTCGTTGCCCTCTTTGCGGAGTAGCTCCCAATCCATCTGCATCCGTGTGAAAGGCTCATTCATCCAGGCGGGCAGTTGCGAGCGGTCGAGGTCTGTGCGCGTGGGGATGCGGTAATAGGTCTGCGCGGCGTAGATGAGACTTTCCGGCGTGTTGACGAACTCGTAAAACCGCCGCGCTTCTTCTTCGTGGGGCGCTCCCTTTACGATTGCGATGCCGTCAGTGATGACGGGTGCCCCGCTCTTAGGGATCACATAGGCGATTGATTTGAGATTCTTCTTCTCGCGGTAGATGACGACATCGGGCATGTTCCAGAGCGTGATTGCGCCTTCGCCGCGCACCAGTTTCTGCATGAGCAATGTCCCGTCAGCCGTGTACTCGTGAACGTTCGCGTCCAGTTTTCGCAGCCAATCGTAGCCGCCAGCGGGCGAGTTCGTCTCTTTGTAAAAGCGCCAGATCATCGCGCCGAAAATCGCCCGCATCGAATCCGACGGGTTCGGGTTGCGGATTAAAATTTTGTCGCGCCATTTCGCATCCAGCACGTCGTCCCAATCTTTCGGCGCATCTTCTGTTTTCACCTGCTCAGAGTTGTAGACAATGACTTCGGGCGTCTCGTAGGTCCCGTACCACCGATCCTGCGGGTCGCGTGATTCCTGCGGAACTTTGTCAGCCCACGATGGACGATAAATTGCCAGCAGGTTTTCGTCCGCCGCCGTTTGAAACGTCGTGTGCGCCGCGCCCCACCATAAATCTGCCTGCGGGCGGTTGCGCTCGGCGCGCAGTCGTTCAAGCACTTCGCGCGACCCCATGTCCAGAAACTGCACGTCCACTTCGGGGTGTACCTGTTTGTAGCGCGCCACAAAATCTCGCAACAAATCCTGACCGTGCGGCGTGTAAATCAAAAGCGATTTACCATTGGACGTGCCGGAAGAACGGCAGGCGAGAGAAAGAATAATGAAAGCGAGCAGGACGAGGACTAACAGAGCGCGGCTGGTCTTAAATGACATCTGCTTAATTTAACGGGCAATTGATTTTTGAATCAAAGAACGCGCTCATGCTAACACATCGGCAGGAGCAGTAATCAATGCCCCTTGCGCTTCGGCTACGGTTTGCGTCAGGTTGGCGGATTCGTCAGGACGTAAGTAGAATAAGAAGCAAAATCATCACGAGGGGGCGAGCATGGCTACGGGGTTAAAACGAAGAATATTGCGGGCGGGCGGCTGGCGAGTGGCAAAGCGCATCATCAAGCCGATTCCGGTGGTCGGCTCACTCCTCGCCCTCAGTCTGGCAGGGCATGAAATCAGGAAGAAGGGTTGGCTTCGCGGCGCGGTTCACGTCGGATTGGATGTCACGCCCGTCGTCGGCGGGGCCAAAGGATTAATCGAACTCTTCACAGGCGACTTGCTTCCAGATAAAGAGCCGGAGAAAGACGCGCGCCGGAAGCGTCTCTCCTCCAAATGATTCCAAATCGCAGATGACCGGGAGAGGACATCTCTCTTGAGCGTCTGTGACGGGAGATTCAGCATGGCTGCCTCGTACACAAAGCGCATCTTCACAATCGCGCTCGCGCTTTCCTTCATCAGTTTATCTCAACAGAGCATTGCTCAAACCCGGCAGGCGGAGAACGCCTCCGAGCCAGTCTGCGACCAGCAGCGTGCGTTGTTGCTGGTCAAGCAGCAGGTGGACGAGTCAAAGAATCTGGAGCAGCCGGTGGCGCGCATCACCGTTCTGATTCGTGCGGCGGATTTGCTCTGGCCTTATGAACGCGAGCGCGCCCGCGCCGTCTTCACTGAAGCCTTTGAACTGGCGACGCAGTATTTCCGGCAGCGCGGCGACGAAACAGTGCTCGAAAAAAGTCTTCGTGTGCAACTGCCCGACCAGCGTTTTAGAGTGTTGACGGCTATTGCCAAACGCGACGCCGTTTGGGCGAAGCGGCTCGCTCAAACGGCAGCCGAAGAGAACGTGCGCGATGCGGAAAGGAGCGCGCAAGGGGCGACCAAAAACCAAAGCATCGGAGAGAAGCTGATCGGCACGGCGCTTTCCTTGCTGGAAGTTGATCGTCAGACGGCGATTAACTTTGCTCGCAGCAGTTTGCGCTATCCGGCTGCGGTCACTTTGCCGATGTCTCTCTTCAAGCTGGCTGAATCAGACAGAGCGGCGGCAGATCAATTTTTTCAGGAAGCGCTGGCCGCATACGCGCAGGGGCGCATGAGCGATTTGTATTATCTTTCGGTCTATCCGTTCGCGTTGAATTAGTCGAAGAGCTTGACCATCGCGCCTATCTTTTATTCGAGAACTCCTCCGTAATCATCAAGCGTCTCAACGACAAGTCGCGTGCCCGCGAATTGCTGGACGAAGTAGCGGCGGCGGCGTTGAAAGCGCCGAACACGATTGAGAAGGCGCGAACACTACTTGGCGTCGCTTATCTCTTCGCCAAACTAGACACACTGCGCGCATCGGAAGTGATGAGCGAGGCGATCAAGACAATCAACAGGCTCGACCATCCAGACTTCACCAATAGCTCGATTATGCGCGCCATCGAAGGCCGCGTCTTTAGCATGTTCGCTTCTTACGACATGCCCGGCCTCAATCTTGAAAACGCCCTGCGCGAGCTTGGCGCAAAGGATTTCGACGGCGCGCTCTGGTTGAGCAAAAATCTGGAAGACAAAGCTCTGCGCGCGACAGCGGTGCTTGCGCTCTCAACTCCGTGCCTGGACAAACCGCAAAAGCAAGTCATACCGGCCAAGCCGCGCCCGAAGCCGAAGAAACCGCAGTAGGATTAAATTAAGGGCGCGGAGAAGCTGGACGAACACATTTGACGAGCATTCCTGAGATTGAAACTGCCAGACTCCGGCTGCGCGCCTTCACGCCCGGTGATCTGGATGATCTGTACATGGTTTTCGGCGATGCAGAGGTGATGACGTATATCTCCGGGGGAAAGCCAAGAACGAGAGAAGCGACCCGTGCGGGGCTGCTTCGGACAATCGAAGGCTGGAGAAACAGAGGGTTTGGATTATGGGCTGTCGTGGAGAAAGACAGCGGCCACGTGGTCGGCTATTGCGGTCTTATCTGCCTCGAAGGCACGACCGAAATAGAGTTGGCTTACGGGCTGGCGAAGTCGTCATGGGGAAAAGGATTTGCGACCGAAGCCGCGCGTGCCAGCCTGAGATATGGATTTGAAGAATTGAAGCTGGATAGAATCGTCGCCGTAGTGAATCCTCAGAACATCCCTTCGCAGCGTGTGCTGGAAAAGCTTGGGATGAAATATAAAAGGGACGCGCATCACTACGATGCCGACCTGATGTACTACGAAATCTCAAAACAGGATTATTAGTCAGACTGACGCGCTACCTCTTTAATCTACAAACGCCTTGACGCGCGGGCGCTCGGTGAACGGGTGAGCTTTTTCGTAAGCGTGCGCTAAGCGCAGGAGCGTGGGTTCAGACCAGTAGTTCCCCATTAGTTGAAAGCCTATCGGCAATCTCTCGGTGGACAGGCCGCAGGGGATGGAGATGCCCGGAATGCCCGCGAGATTCGCCGTGCAGGTGTAGATGTCGTTCAGGTACATCGAGAGCGGGTCATCCGTCTTCTCGCCCAGAAGAAAAGCGATGGTCGGCGTGGTCGGCGTCAGGATAGCTTCACATTGCTCGAAGGCTTGCTCGAAGTCGCGCTTGATGAGCGTGCGAACCTGCTGGGCTTTGCGATAATAGGCTTCGTAGTAGCCTGACGACAGGACGTAAGTGCCGAGCATGATGCGGCGTTTGACTTCCGCTCCGAAACCTTCGTCGCGCGTGCGGCGATACATCGCGCGAAGCTCCGGCGCTTCTTCCGCGCGAAAGCCGTAGCGCACGCCGTCGTAGCGCGCGAGGTTCGAGGATGCTTCAGCCGTCGCAATGATGTAGTAAACAGCGATGCAATATTTCGCGTGCGGCAATTCAATCTCGACTATCTCAGCGCCAAGCTCGCGGTAAGCTTCGATGGCGCTCTCGACAGAGGCGCGCACCTCAGCGTCCAATCCTTCACCAAACAACTCGCGCGGCACGCCGATGCGCGCTCCTTCCAGTCCCCGCGCAATCTCGCTTCCGTAATCCGGCACGGGCACGTTTGCGGTCGTCGCATCATGCGTGTCGCGTCCGGCAATGACACCCAGCACAGCGCCGATGTCGCGGGCGTTACGTCCGAAGATTCCGATTTGATCGAGCGACGAGCCGAAGGCGACCAGCCCGTAGCGCGAGATGCGCCCGTAGGTTGGTTTTAGTCCGACGATGCCGCAGAGCGATGCGGGCTGGCGCACGGAGCCTCCCGTCTCCGACCCCAGCGCGACCGTGACAATGCCTGCCGCCACCGCCGCCGCCGACCCGCCGCTTGAGCCTCCGGGGACGCGCGCCGTGTCCCAGGGATTTCTGACAGGGCCAAAGGCGGAGTTTTCGTTTGACGACCCCATCGCAAACTCGTCGCAGTTGGTCTTCCCCGTAATGATTGCTCCGGCGGCGTTGAGCCGCTCAATAGCGGTCGCGTTGTAGGGCGGATGATACGGCCCGAGGATGCGCGAGCCGCAGGAAGTCTGAAGCCCGCGCACGCAGATGTTGTCTTTGATGGCGATGGGAATCCCGGCCAGTGCCCCGGTTGAATCGTTTGTCGCCGCGTCCAATTCTTCCGCACGGCGAAGCGCGCCCGCGCGATCAATCTGGAGGAAGGCGTTGAGCGTGTCGTTAAGCCGCTCGGCAGCGTCGAGCGATGACTCCGCGACGGCGCGCGCCGTCGTCTTGCCGCTAGTCATCTTCGCGCGCAAGGTTTCTATGTTGTCGGTCAGAAAATCCATTGGAGATTTAGTCTGGGAATTACAGAGTTCAGATTGTAAATGCTGAAGTCTTTCTCAAGCCTGTGGCTTATAGAATCTTCGGCACGCGGAAATGGCCGGAGGCCGGGTCGGGCGCCTGGTCTAAGGCGAGCTTCTGTCCGAGCGAAGGCTGCGCCACGTCGTCGCGCGAGGAATCGGTCTGCTCGCCTTCGGGCGTCAGTCCGCCGGTAGACGGCTCGACCGCGCTGGTATCGAGCGCGTTCAATTGCTCGACGTAGGCGACGATTTCGGCGATCTGCGGCGTGAATGCCCGGCGCTCTTCCGGCGTGATTTCAAGATGCGCGAGCTGCGCGATTTTTTCAATGTCGGCTTCTGTGATTGGCATTGTTATGAATCTATAATTTTAGAAATCTCTAATCTGTGACACTCTAAAAGTGAAGTCGAATCAAGCGTGGGCCTTGTCCCTCTTCATAGTGACAACGCACGGCGTCGCGGACTTGTTCACGGAGGCTTGCCAGATCGTCTGCTTCGGTGAAAATAGAAGCGCCGAGAGCGCGCGCATTCAGGCCACCTTCGGGAGCTTCTTCCACAAGGAAAATCAGTTCTTCCATCTTGTTGCGGCGTCCCTTCGAGTTTAGATTACTTGCCACTCTCACGGCGGTCAATGCAGCTACCTGCGGCCAGAAGGAAACGGCGGCGCAGGTCGTCGTCGTGGATCGCGTCGGCTGCCGTAGAGATTTCGCCGGAGACGCTTCTGAGGGCGCGTCGCTCCTGCTCGATAGGGGTCGTTTGCTGCGCTTGCTCGACGGCGCGATGGGCGCGAACAGTCTTTGGGTCAATGCGAAACTCTATGTAGGTCACAACGGCCTGGCCGAGCAGGGAATTGAGACCAAAGAGCAGTTGGCCGCTCATGGCCTCAAGCTGCTTTTGCCACGTCACGTCAGCGACCGCCACGATCAGAGTTTTCCGGTAAAGACGAAAAGGCACGGCCTGCGTGCGTAAGCCCTCGCCCGCCACGCGACGCCACGCGACGAGCGCGGCAGCTTCCAAGACTTCCTCCGCCTCACCAGCCGCACGAAGGAGCTTCGGCAATGTTCGGATCAGATCGTCCACGTTTCAATTTCGGAATGCGGATTTCGGATTGCGGATTTAAGAGCGAAGCCTTATTTTTCAATCCGCAATTCACAATTCCATGTCCGCAATCGTTGGGAGTGTAAAGGAAAAGGAGCTTGAGCCACAAGTGGGTGTGCTCGCGCTCTAACCGGTGATAATGGGAATGATGATGGAAAAACTCTTGCTGGCTTCGTCCAGCCCGCGCCGTGCAGAAATCCTGCGCGCCGTTAATTGGCCGTTCGAGGCGCTGGCGACGAATATTGATGAAACCCTCGCCCCCGAAGAGATCGCTATCGCAGCAGTCGAACGCCTCGCTCTGGAGAAAGCGGAGGCGGCTGCGAACAAGCGTCCAGCCGCTCTGGTGTTAGGCGCAGACACAATGGTCGTAGTTAATTCCGAAATTCTCGGCAAGCCTTCTGATGAACGGGACGCGCGGAGGATGTTGCGGCTTTTAAGCGGCAAGTGGCACGACGTGCTGACGGGGGTCGCTCTGGTGCGCGCCGAAGGCAATGGCTGTCGCGTCGTCGCCCATGAAAGAACGCAGGTCCGATTTGCTGCGATGACGGATGCGGAGATTGATTGGTACGTCCGAAGCGGTGAGCCGATGGATAAGGCCGGAGCCTATGCCGTGCAGGGTCGCGCCGCGCTCTTCATCGAAGAGATCAAAGGCGATTACTGGAACGTCGTCGGGCTGCCCGTGCGTCTGGTTTACAAACTGGCCGGGGAAATATAAATACCGGGCCGCAGAATAAAGTAAGGCCGCCTTCGATTTGAAGGCGGCCTCAAGCTTCCTCAGTCTTCCCGATGCTCTTACTGTTTACCGAGAACTTCTTCGAGCGGCTTTGAAAGCTGCTCTGCCAGATTGCCATCCGGGTCAAGACCGCCGATGGGCGGGCCTGTGGGGGTTCCCTGCTTGTCCAGAATCACAAACGCCGGAAGCTGGTCAACCTTGAACTGGCGGGAAACCTTTCCTTCGGGGTCGCGCAGCACCGTCACGTTCAAGCCGTACTTTTTCGCGAAGGCGCGCAATTGCTCATCCGTTGCGTAGTTCTTAGACTTGGGCGATTCGGAATCAGTGCTCACCCAGTAGACCACCACACCGCGCTCAGAGTATTTGTCGGCGAGCTTGCGTATGCCCTGAAGCTGTGTGCGCGAGAGCGGCAGCCATGATGCGCCGAAGGCCAGCACCGCAACCTCACCGTGCAGGCTCTCGGAAGAAATAGTCTGCCCGTCAATCGAGCGCAGGGAAAACTCTACCGCCTGCGGAGCCTTAACAACATTCTTTCGCAGAGTGAGAGCACCGATTGAGAGCGGCAGCATCACGGAAAGGGTCGCGGCGGCAACAGCCTTGCGACTTTTCAGAAACATTCTGTTCTCCTTTTCGCCTCGCAGGAAGCCGCGACGCGCGCCAGCCTTGCTGCCGGAGAGCGTGCGCCTGAATTGTTTGGAGAGGCGATTCATACGACCGATTAGATGAAGCTCAAGCGGCTCTGGTTGGACGACAAAAGCAGTTATCAGTGGTCGGTGGTCAGTGGTCAGTAAAAACAGGCGCGCTACTCAGCCTTGAGCTTTTTGCTTTTAACTGACCACTGACCACTGACTACTGACCACTGCTCTCCGGCGTTTCCGTTCCAAAGACCTCTCGATACAACGCGTGGTAATCATCCCACTGATCCATGTCGCGTGCAACGTAGGGAGAAGTGACCGGAACGCGCAACACTTCTTCACGATGCGCCTCAAAAAACGCCCGCAAGCCTCTCTGCGGATCGAGATTCATCAGCTCCCGGCGGAAGCTGAGATCAATCCTGACCGGATGCCCGCCGCGCCCCTCGTATTCAGGCACGACGAGGCGCTTGTCCTCGCGCACTGCGGCTTCGTTTAAGAAAGCTATGGTGGCAGGCGGGATGGCGGGTTGATCTACGAGCGCGATGAAAACTGCCGTTGCCTCTGGCGAAACCTGCTCGACGCCCCGCGCGATGGAAACGCCCATTTCGCTCTCCGTCTCCGCATTAACCGCAAAGCGAATTGGCAGATGCGCCAGCCGCTCACGCATCTCGTCGGCGCGGTGTCCGACGACGACGACTATCTCCTCAATCCCACCCTCCCGTAGATTGCCGACGCACGCTTCAACCACCGTTCTTTCGCCGAAAGCAAGCAGCGGCTTGAACGCGCCCATGCGCCGTGATTTTCCGGCAGCTAACAGGATGGCAGCAGTAGAGGGATGAGGGATGAGGGATGAGGGATGAAAAATTCGCTCGTTTTCTTCATCCCTCATCCCTCATCCTTCATCCCTGCTCTTGTAGTTCTTTGAGTGCGCGCAGGACGTATGGCCGTGCCATCTGCTTGCGCCAGTTCATGACGAAGTCGGTGTTGTCGAGCGGGCGAGCTTTCATGTAGCAGCTTTCAGCCGCAGCCTGCATTCGCTCTTCGTTGAGCGGAAAGCCTACGAGCACGGCTTCGGCCTCTTTCACTTCGATGGGCGCAGGCGCGATGCCGCCCAAAATCAGCTTTGCAGCTTTCACCGCTCCGTCTTCCGCCAGATCGAGCCGAGCCGCCACGCCCAGCACTGGAAAGTCGAACGCGCCGCGCCTTCGCAGCTTCTTGTAGGTCGCACGCCAGCCGTTCGTGGGCGGCAAATAAATCTCCGCCAGCAACTCGTCCGGCCTCTTATGCAGATAATCAATCCCGTCGTCGTTGTAGAGTCCCGCAGCCTCCACCACCCGCTCGCCAAGTGTCGAGACAAACTTGAGCTTCGCCCCAATCGCCACCATCAGCGGAACGAGGTCTGACGACTGCACGGCCCAGCACTTCGAGCTTCCCGGCGCGACCCAGCAAATGTCTCCGTCCTTCTTCAAACAGAAGTTGATGCCCTTGCGCCACTCGTAGTTCTGATCGTAATAGTTGCATCTTGTATCAAGCAGAAGATTGCCGCCAATTGTCCCCATGTTACGCAGGATGGGTGTGGAGATCGTCCGCGCCGCCGCTGCCACAAACGGGTAATCACGATTGATGACCGCATGCTCACAGATGTCCGTCAAAGAAACGCCTGCCCCGATTATCAAGCCGCTCTTGCCATCGCCCATGATCTGGGTCAATTCTTTGAGGCGCGTCACCGAAATGACAGTCTGCGGCATCTGCTGCCGCCGCTTCATATTCGGGTAGAGGTCTGTGCCCCCGGCGACAAACTGCCCCTCCGGGCCAGCATCGCCCATCATCTTCACCGCGTCCGCGATTTCTTTCGGAACAAGGTAAGAGAATTTAGGAAGTCTCATCATAGGCTTATATTTAAAGTGTAAAAATTTCAGTGTATGCTCTCAGACTGCTCATCCACTGAAAGTGATATAGCTTTAAAGCGATCTAATCCATCACGAAAGTCTTTTAATTTTCTTGGTGCGACATAGACATACTCAACAACTACACGGAAGAAATCATCCAAAGGTCTCACTTGCCAAATCTTGATCTCTTTACTATCAGCGTGTGCACCTATATTACCAAGCAGTCTTATTACTTCTGTTAACTCAGAAAGCTGAGTTGGAATATCGCCTTTTGTCACAAGATAGGACAGTCGTTGTTGTAGGTCTTTCCCTTTTGCATTACGATCTTCACATAAAGCTTCCAACGCACGCCTTATTTGCACAGCAAAAGCATTACGTGAATGGCGTTTGACTCTGAAAGCTTCACTATAGATTTTCCTTACCTTTTCTGGAACAGAAAAGTGGAGTTCGCCCATTTCCGGGTAAACCAAGTCTGACTCATCGAAATATCCCTCTTCTAGCACTTCTCCATTTGAGCAATACAGGAGAATTGAATTGCAAGTTTCACATACGACAATAAAGTAGATTACTGCCATCTCTACTTCTTCCCCATCGCCCAATGTCCAGCCCGGTGTTGTTGAGTGCTGAGTATGGATTAACTTCTGTGGGGCTTTATTACAACAGTGAGGGCAAAAGGCTACTTTGCGAATATATTCCATATGCCCTCCGTCTTCACAAATGCACAGCCACGCGCGGCACCTTTTCCCCGCGCTGCCTTAGACAGTGGCTTCCGCATTAGGCTGTCCTTTTGTCTTTTATCTTCAACTCGGGGTGACGCGCAAGGAAGCCGCCGCGCTTGAATTTGTAGCGACCGGGTTTCATCGTCGCCTCTTCATCAATTCCGGCGGCCAGATCGGCTTGATAGTCTTCTTCTGAGACCTCGATAATTACGTTCACGCCGTCGTCTTCGACGACAGTGAAGGCGAAGGGCCTATAAGTTGAAGGTTCTTGTTCGTTCATAGAATCTTTGTTCAGACTTGTCCGCTTTCCGCGCAGAGATTATTCGAATTATGTCGGCGCTACGCTCGGCATAGATTACGTACAATAACCGACGACTCGACAGTCCGATTATAACAAAACGCGACTCACTCGTAGAGTGCTTGGTGTCATAATCCTCGAGAGCATAAGGATCGTAGAAGACTTCTGTGGCCTCTCCAAAAGTGACGCCATGTTTCTCCACATTGCCGATAGCCTTTGCGTCATCCCATTCAAATCTCAACGGCGCTCCTTACCTTCCATCTTTGCTGAGGCTTATGAATGCACCGCCACGCGCGGCATCTCTCGCCCGTCGCCACCCTCTGCTGGTGTCTGCACTTTGAGCGGTTGAGGCCATTCCACATCCGGCACGGACTTCGGCCCGAAGCGGCCTTCTTTGCCTTTGGCCTTGTCGCGTAGCGCCGTCAAAACCTTTTCGGGCGTGATCGGCACTTCGTCTATGCGGACGCCGACGGCATCGTAGACGGCGTTGGCGACGGCTGGCATGATGGGAAGCAACGGCCCTTGCCCGACCTCTTTCGCGCCGAAAGGGCCGTTGGGGTCGGCGTCTTCGATGAGATAGGTGACGACATCGCACATCTCAAGCGTCGTCGGACTCTTGTATTCCAGAAGACTCGGAAACTTATGCACGACGTTGCGGTTCGCGCGGTAAGTCATCTCTTCCATCAGGGCTTCGCCCAGCCCCATGTAGACAGAGCCTTCGACCTGTCCCATAACGAGCGCGGGGTTGATTGACTGCCCGATGTCGTGGCCGATGTAAACGCGCTCGACCGTGATGATGCCCGTCTCAGCATCAACGTCAACTTCGGCGACTGCCGCCGAGTAGCTGTAGGCGGGCGATGGGCCGACACCTGCGCCTTTGAAATGGCCGGGCGAGCGCGGCGGCGTGTATGAGCCGACCGTGCCGATGGTGCCGAACTTCGATTCGGCCAGCACGACTGCTTCCGCGAACGTGACGCCTGTCTCAGGATTTTCGACATCGAAGACGCGGCGCTCAGCGAACGAAAGATTCTCAAGAGGCACAGAGAGCTTTTCGGCAACAGCAATTGTCAAAAGCTCGCGGGCGCGCTCCGCAGCCTGAAGCGCGGCGTTGCCCGTCATCAAGGTGACGCGGCTCGAATAACTGCCGAGGTCAACGGGCGTCAAATCCGTGTCGGCGGTGATGACGCGAATGTCAAAGGGGTCAATCCCTAAGACTTCCGCCACGATGTAGGCGAGGATGGAATCAGAGCCTTGCCCGATGTCTGTCGAGCCACACTGGACGCAGACGCCGCCCTGACGATCAAGGCGAAGCTGCACGCCTGAGTGCGGCATGTTGTTCCAGTAAATCGGCAGCCCCGCACCGCAGATGTAGGAGCTACACGCCAGCCCGATGCCTTTACCTGCGGGCAGCTTTCGACTCTGTCTCTCCCAGTTGGAAAACTTGTTCTTCCAGTCAGAGCCTGCGACCACCTTGTCTATGCAGGCTCCCAATCCCATGCTGCCGATGCGCAGGTAATTGGCCGTCACGGTGAAAGGCGGGACGAGATGCTTGCGGCGTATCTCGACGGGGTCGAGCTTCAATTCTTCGGCAATCTTGTCCAGTTGAACTTCGAGAGCGAAGCGCGGCTGCGGTGTTCCGTGTCCGCGCTTCGGGCCGCACGGCGGCTTGTTCGTAAACGCGCGTAGGCCGCGAAACTTGTAGCGCGGGACATTGTAGGTGACGGTCTGAAGCGCGCCCGTGTAGAAGGTCGAGGCGACGCCGTAAGAGCCGTATGCGCCGCCATCGAGAAATGATTGAAAATCCATCGCGGTGATTGAGCCGTCTTTTTTGACGCCGGTTTTGATTTTCATCAAGACGGGGTGGCGTCCGCGATGGCAGTAGAAAACCTCTTCGCGCGTCAGGGTAACTTTGACGGGGCGACCTGTCATCATCGAGAGCTTGCTAACCGCTATCTCGTGGTTGAAAGGGTCTGACTTTCCGCCGAAGCCGCCACCGTTAGGTGTGGCGATGACGCGAACGTGGCTCGCCGGGAGTTCTAAGGTTTTGGCGAGAGCGCGATGGACGTAGTGCGGCGTCTGCGTCGAACTCCACAATGTGAGTTTACCGTCCGGGTCGAAATGCGCGACCGCCGCGTGCTGCTCCATCGGCAGGTGCGTGTTGCCTTCAAAGAAGAGGATGTCTTCACGCACAAGGTCTGCTTCGGCAAAGCCTTCGTCCATGTCGCCGAATTCGAGCGAGACTTTCTTGTGAACATTTGCCCCATCGCCATACTCGTGTATGCGCGGCTCGTCAATCTTGATTGCTTCTTCGATGTTCGTGATGGTTTGCAGTCGTTCGTATTCGACTTCGATTAAGTTCATCGCGTCGAACGCGGTGTCTTCATCAATCGCAGCGACGGCAGCAACCGGGTCTCCGATGAAGCGAACCTTATCAACGGATAGCGCGTGCTCGTCCTGACTGACGGGCAGGATGCCGTAAGAAATCGGCAAATCCTTGCCGGTGATAATCGCCGCGACGCCGGGAAGCGCAAGGGCTTTGGACGTATCAATGCTCTTGATACGCGCGTGCGGCTCGTGCGAGCGCAGGATTTTACAGAAGAGCATGCGCGGCAGCACGATGTCGTCGGCAAACTTGGTTTGCCCCGTGCATTTCTGGCGCGCGTCAACTTTACGAAACGGCTTGCCGATGACTTTCAGCGGTTGGCCGTTTTTATCTTTTCCGTTCTTTCCGTTCTTATTCGTAGCCATAAATCGTCTCTTTAATCGGCTCGGCTTCTTCGCCACGCATTCTTGCCGCCGCCAGTTCGACCGCTTCGTAAATTTTAAGATAGCCGGTGCAGCGGCAAAGATTACCCGACAAGGCTTCTTTAATCTCCGCGCGGGTTGGCTCGGCGTTGGCCTTCAGCAATTCTTTGGCGACGAGCAGGAAGCCGGGCGTGCAATAGCCGCATTGTGCTGCGCCGAGGTCTGCGAAGGTTTCTTGCAGCGGGTGAAGCTGCGAGCCTTCAGCCATGCCTTCGATGGTCTCGACCTCGCGCCCTTCAGCATCCAGCCCCAGCATCAGGCAGGAGAGGATGCTTCGCCCGTCAACCAGCACGGCGCATGTCCCGCACTCGCCAAGCTCGCAGCCGTGCTTTGTGCCCATCAGGTTGAGGTCTTCCCGAAGAACTTCGAGCAGCGTTTTATGCGGCGCGAATGCGACTTCCGCCTGTTCGCCGTTCAAGATAAATTCGATATGAGCTTTCATACGCCGTAAATAGTAAATCGTAAATCGTAAATAGACAAAAGCAGGCATCCGTCCGCGATTTACGATTCACGATTTACGATTCACGAGTTAGCAGCCGAGCCGCCGTTCTTTTTGCGATTGAGGATGATGTTGTCTATCAGGCGTGTTTTGCCCAGATGAACCGCGAGTGCGATGAGGACTGTGCGGTCGTCCAGCTTTTCAAGGGTTTCCAGTGTGTCCGCGTCCGTCACGCTGACGTAATCAAGTTGCGGGAGCGGTTCTGCGGCGATGGTTGCGCGAATCGTCTCGGCAAGGCGCGACCCCGAACGCTCGCCAGATTTATATGCTTCTTTCGCGCGGGAGAGGGCGCGGTAGAGAACGGTTGCCGCGCGTTTCTCTTCTTCCGTCAGATAGGCGTTGCGCGATGACAATGCGAGGCCGGATTCTTCGCGCACGGTCGGGAGAACGACGACCTCTGTCTCGAATGCCAGATCGCGTACCAGCCGCTTGACGATCAGGGTTTGCTGCGCGTCCTTTTGTCCGAAATAGGCGAAGTCCGGGCGCACGATGTTGAGCAGCACCGTGACGACCGTTGCCACGCCGCGAAAGTGGCCGGGCCGCGCTGCGCCTTCGAGTTGCTCGGAGAGACCGCCGACGGTGACGTAAGTCGCAAAATCTTTCGGGTAAACCTCTTCAATCGAAGGCGCGAAGATATAGTCCACGTTGTAGTCGGTCAGCCGCGCCGCATCTTTCGTCAGGTCGCGCGGGTAATGCGCGAAATCTTCGTCCAGGCCAAACTGCGTCGGATTGACGAAGACCGAGACGACCACGACATCGCACATCCGGCGCGCTTCACGAACCAGACTCAAGTGCCCTTCATGGAGTGCTCCCATCGTCGGCACCAGCCCGATTGTTTGATCCTGCTCGCGGCGCACCTTGCGCGCCACCGAACTCATACGTTGACGGCGATTGATGATTTCCATAAGGGAGTGGTCAGTGGTCAGTGGTCAGTGGTCAGCAAGAGGCCAGCTTTTAACTGACCACCGGCCACTGACTACTGACTACTGCTCTTTGACCTCCGCGTCCGTGCCGGGGGTTGTGATTTCCAGTTCGGCTGCGGCCTGAGCCGGTAGTCCGTATGATTCGGCTTCGGAAGGATACGCGCCCGTGCGGACATCTTCGGCGTAACGGCTGATGGCCTCCGTCATCGTACTCTTAAGATCGGCGTATGGCCGCACGAAGCGCGCGAGCTTGCCGAACGAAAGCCCCAGAAGATCGTGGATGACGAGCACCTGTATGTCGCAATGCGCGCCTGCGCCGATGCCTATGGTGGGAACGTGGACGCTTTCCGTGATGAGCTTGGCAATCTCACGCGGCACGACTTCAAGCACGATGGCAAACGCGCCAGCATCTTCGAGCGCCTTCGCATCATCAAGCAGCGCGCGCGCCGTCTCAGCAGTTTTCCCCTGCACGCGATAGCCGCCGAGCATGTTGACGGATTGCGGCGTCAGGCCGATGTGCCCCATCACGGGAATCTCTTCGTCAACCAGCCGCTTAACTAACTCGGCACGCTTCCGCCCGCCTTCGAGTTTGACCGCTTCCGCCGCGCCATCCTTAATCAGTCGCAAGGCGTTATGCACGGCCTCGTCCGCCCCCGTGTGGAAAGAGCCGTAGGGCATATCTGCCACGAGCAAGGCGCGCTGCACGCCGCGCCGCACAGCGCGCGTGTGCATGACAATCTCGTCGAGCGTGACCGGGACGGTGTTGCCGTAGCCCATCATGGTGTTGCCGATGCTGTCGCCGACAAGGATGATGTCAATGCCCGCCTCGTCAACGATGCGAGCCATCGTGTAATCGTAAGCCGTCAGGCAAACGAGACGTTCCCCCCGCTCCTTGCTCGCGCGCAAACTCGGCGCAGTCACTTTCTCAGGACGCTGCGGTTTGAGATAAGCCATACTTGAACTCTTTTCTCCAGACAGCTAGGCGGCGACCCCTTCATCAATCAGGGTCGCCGCACATTGTTCACTTAGGTCTTCATCTTAGAGGTGTGCAAGGCCGTAATTATAGGCCAGCGGGACGGAAAAGCAAGGAAGAAGATGAGCCAGTTGCGGAATGCGGATTTCGGATTGCGGATTTAAGAAACCAGAGAACTTGTCTTTTCAATCCGCATTCCGTAATCCGAAATCTGCAATCGAACTGCTTCCCCATCGTTTTACTTCTGATTTGTCGAGCGTTTCGGCGAGAAGCTGGCCGAAAGTTTGGTGAAGCGTCGGGTGGATAACGTCAGGCGCAAGCTCCGCGAGCGGCGTGAGGACGAAGCGGCGCTCGTGCAGGCGCGGGTGCGGGAGTTGCAGAAATTCGTTTGCGCTTCTTTCGTTGCCGTACAGCAACAAGTCCAGGTCAATCGTGCGCGGGCCGCGCCAGCGCTCGCGTCTGCGGCCAAGCGCATACTCGATGCGCAGCAGGCGGGCCATCGTTTGTTCGGGTGAAAAGAGATGGACGCGCAATTCCGCGACCATGTTCAGAAATGCTGGCTGGTCAAGCACGTCCACCGGCTCTGTTTCGTAGATTGATGACAGGCGCGTGACTATGAATCCGGCATCGAGCATCCCGCGCACGGCCAGCAACAGATTCCCCGCGCGGTCGCCCAGATTCGAGCCGAGGCTGATGTAAGCGAAAATGTTCATAGGAAATAGGAGCTAGCATAGCGCAGTGTGCTGCTTGCGTCATATCCTGACTTTATGTTAGACGCTCTATGAGCTGCGAATCGATTAAAGCATAATCCCTGCGTATTATAGTCAAAGAGTAAGTTGCTGAATCTCACACAGTGAAGGTTAGTATGAATAGAAGGAATCAATCTCAGATAATTTTGAAGGTTCAGTCAGGGGATGCCCTGAAATTCAAAGCTGATGTATTAGCCTTAAAATATGCACAGGATTTGTATGGAATAGATGCGGAAGTTGCCTTCCGTTTGTTTACCGAGGAGGACGACGATTTCGACTCATTACTCCCTAAAGTATCTGGCTTCCGCTTATTATCAACGAAGAGCGTGATTGCGGCGAAAGCCGTATTATTTGTTGGCGTTAAGCCTCTACACGAATTTGGCTATCAAGAGATTCGAGAGTTTGGGCGGAAGGTTCTCACTTCTTTGGCTGGCGCTGCCCCTGAGACTAAACATATTTGCTTAACTATTCACGGAGCAGAATTCGGACTAGACGAAATTGAGGCATTTGAATCAGAGGTTGCCGGTCTTCTGGATGCTATTAAGATCGGGGATTTCCCAGAAGCGCTACAACGTATCACAGTTGTTGAAATAAATGCTGCCAGAGCGAGACGTTTGAGCAATGCCCTGGCTCGTTTGCTACCAAGCGGTCTGGTTGAAGTTGATCGAGAGGGTGAGATAAGGGAACTCGGAGATAGAGCCACCGAACATTTACGCTCTGTTGGATATGATTCGGAAAATAAGCCGTATATATTTGTTGCCATGCCTTTTGCCGAAGAGATGGATGACATCTTCCACTATGGAATTCAGGGGGCTGTCAATGCGGCAGGTTTTTTATGTGAGCGGGCAGACTTATCAATTTTCGTCGGTGATGTTATGGAATGGGTAAAGAAACGTATTGAAAGCTCTCAGTTAGTTATTGCGGAACTCTCCACTGCTAATCCCAACGTGTATTTGGAAGTTGGATTTGCGTGGGGCTGTGGTCGTCAAACAGTTTTGCTATGCCAAGATGGCGTAAAAGTGCCGTTTGATGTCCAGAGCCAGCGACGGATAATCTATAAGAAGATTAAGGATTTAGAAGAGACTCTCAAAAAAGAATTAGAGGGCTTGCGCAATAATTTAACGATTTAACTCACCGAGCCACGCTATCTTTATACCGACTCCTGTTTCCTGCTTTCATGTCCCAACTCTCCGCGTTAATCTGGTTGAAGTGGACGCTGTTTCGCAATGCGATGCGGTCGCGTAAGGCTGTGTTGAGCAAGATTGCGTCCATTCTGGGCACGCTCGCGGCGCTTCTCATTGCTTTGGTGATTGCGTTCCTTCTCGGCATCATTGTTTACAATGTCCTGTCGCCGGGCGCATCAAGCCAAATCCTCTCACAGTTGTCGCCCGACGATCCTTTTGCCGCAGGGTTGAAGGATGTGCTGAAGAGGGGAACAACCCTGCTCTTCATGATCTTCGGCATTCTTTACCTGATGTGGGCGACCGTCCCTTTGAGTCTGGGCGGCGGCAGCCAGTTCACTCCGGGACGCATGTTGCTTTACCCGGTCAGCCTGCGAAAACTCTTCGCCCTTGATTTCCTGAGCGAACTAACGAGCCTCGGGACAATCTTCGCTATTCCTATCATCCTCGGTGTCGCGCTTGGTGCAGGCGCAGGGCTGGGCCATATCATGCTTGCGCTCCTCGCTGCCCTGCTCAGTATTGCCTGCGGCATCAGTATCGCCAAATGGCTCTCGACTTCCATGGGCGCGTTGATGCAAAAGCGTCGGACGCGCGGCGAAACCGTGCTGGCGTTGATCGGCGTGCTGGTCGCTCTCGGCGGAGCTTTCTTCGGAGAGTTGGCCGCGTACATGATGCGCCACGCGGATTCGTTGGGGAACTTGCGTTGGACGCCGCCGGGCGCGGCTGCCATCGCTCTGACGGAAGGCTTGAGACGGGGCGGCGAGGGCACATACGCGCTGGCGCTCGGTGTGCTTGCCGGGTACACAATCATTCTGGTCTTCGTCACTTACCTGATCGCGCGCCGCGCGGCTCTCGGCGCAGGTGGGGCAAAGCACGCTTCCCTGAGTAAGAAAACGCAGGGCGAAGGATTGGTACCTACAGGCTGGCAACTGCCGTTTCTCTCCGCGCCAATCTCTGCGGTCATCGAAAAGGAGTTGCGCTACGCCATGCGAAACGCGCAACTGCGTATGATGGCCTTGATGCCTTTAATCCTGATTGCAGTCAGGATGCTGCGAGGCAGCCGCCCCGGTGGAAGCAACGAATTGGCCTCTCGTGCCGCTTTGGATGTCAATAGCTTTGCTGCATACGCCGATGGACTGCTGGTTGCGGCGGGCGTGCTTTACGTCTTCCTGATTCTCTCATCGCTCGCGTGCAATCTCTTCGCTTACGAAGCGGGCGGGATGCGTTCCTTTATCCTCTCGCCAGTTGACCGGCGCACTATCTTGCTGGGCAAGAACCTGACGATTACTTTCCTCGCCTTCGTCTTCTGCGCCGTGCTGCTCGCGGTCAATCAACTCGTCTTTCGTGATTTGTCGTTCTCCGCTCTACTTTTTGCGTCCTTGAGCTTCCTCTTCTTTGCCGCCTGCTTTGCCGTCATCGGCAACTGGCTCTCCATACGCTTTCCCAAACGCCTGCAATTCGGTAAGCGCATGAATGCATCGGGCGTGACCGGGTTTCTCTTGATTCCGATTATGCTTGTGCTGGCTGCGCCCGTGTTTCTCTCGACCTTCGCGGGCTACCTCGCGCAGAGTTTTATGTTGAAGTATGCTACACTGGCCTTGTTCGCAAGCCTTGCGGTCGCGCTTTACTGTCTGTTGATTACGAGTCAGGGACGCGCTCTCGGGCACAACGAACAAGAAATCCTCGAAGCCGTCAGCGGTCGGAGCGAGGAAATTTAAATTCCAGCGATGCGTCTTTCTCTTAAAGACAGGCGCATCCGGGCGGGAAGGCCGCTTGAGCCCCGTCCAGACACAAATGGCTCGCAGAAAATTTCGCAGCAACCAGCGACACGAACCCTCCACGGAACGCTCTTTCCAGGAGTACATTTCCTCCATCCCCGCGCCGCAGACTTCGCGCACAGAGTTGATGCGGCTGGTGCGCGGCGGTGAAGACACCTTCCTCGAACTCAAGGTCAAGCTCTCAAACACGGAAAAGATCGCGCAGGGGATAGTTGCGCTCGCCAACACGGGCGGAGGTCTCATGGTCTTCGGCGTCAACGACCAGATGCGCGTCGAAGGATTGGACGACGCCGAGAGCGTGCAGGATGAACTCGTCCGTATCTGTCGTGAAGATATTCAACCGCCGCTCGTTCCCTTCATTGATCGTGTGGCGTTCGACAATGGGCGGCGTATCGTCGCGCTCGATGTAGTGGGCAAGGCGCGACCGTACAGGACGCGCGACGGGCGTTTCTACATCCGCGTCGGCTCGGAGAAGCGCGAGGCATCCCGCGAAGAGTTGTCGTCACTGATAGACGAAGCGCGCCCCACGCGCTACGAGAACGTGCCCGCCATCGGTGCGAGTCTCAATGACATAGACGAAGCGCACCTGTGGAGCTTCGTCAAAGAATTTGAAGGCGACGCTTTCGACGAGGCGAGCGCAGTCGGCTATCCGACGAAAGACGTGCTTGAGCGCGATTTGCTGCTCGCTACGGCAAGCGGAAGCGAAACGATTCCGACAGTCGCCGCCGTTCTTCTCTTCGGGAATGATAAGCGTGTCGCAGAACTCCTCCCGCGCTCACAAATCGTGGCCACACGCTTTGCCGGAGAGACGACGCAAGCTCCCGTCATCGAGCGCGTGCAACTCGCGGGCAATCTGCACACGCTCTACGAGGCGGCGCTGCGTTTCATAGAGCGTTACGGTGAGTTGTGGGATGCGCGACCGCGCCGTTTCCCGGCCTCGGAGGTGGGGGATGCGCCCGTCGCTGCGCGCGCTAATTATCATCGCGGCGCGATTGGCGAAGGTGTCGCCAACGCTCTCGTTCATCGTGACCTTGCGCTCAGAGATTTCGTCACGCGCATACACGTCTTCGACCGCTCGATAGAGATTATCAATCCGCGCCGCAGCGTCGGTTTCGCGCCCATAGCGCAGAAGGCCATCCGCTACGGCGTCCCGCAACGTCTCAACCCGCAACTGACGGCCATCTTCCACAGCGCGGCTTACGGGCTGACGCTTGCCGGTGGCGGGCTGCCCGAACTCCTGCGCCAGTCTCGCCTCTTCTCAGGCCGCCGCGCCGAAATCTTCGCCTTCAACGACGAGTTCCGTCTCAGATTCTACGGGGTGTAAGTAGGACAGGCATTCCTGCCTGTCATAGCGTGCGAACAGCACGCTCTTGAGTATCCCAAAATAATATTCGCGCTCTCTGCGCTCAATGACAGGCAGGAATGCCTGTCCTACGATAGACAGACAGGACTGCCCGTCTTACGGTCAGAGTTGCATGAGTTCGAGGAGTTGGTCGTAAGCCTGCTCTGTGGCGAGAACGCTCTTTTGATATGCGCGCTCTAATGACCTGACATTGCCTTTGCAGTGCGGGCATGTCTTGTCTTCCGGCATGACGTGGCGATTGCAGCCCCGGCAGATGATTAACTGCGGGATCTCTCGCGGCGCTTCGCTCACGCGGGGCTTAGCTGTTCGCTTGATAGAAGAGGTGATTTGGATGGGCTTCGTTGCATCTGCGATGGACAGCGCGGAAACGGGCACGCCTTCCGTTGTCTCTAACGCGAGTTCAAAGAGACCGTGATCGAAGGGCTTTCCCGGAGCTTCGCCGACGCGCACAATGCGCTCGCGCAAACCCTGACTCGATAATTCGAGCGCGCGATGATGGCAGTAAGGATTATTCCCAGAGCGTCCGAACAAAACGTGTCCCGTCCACGTGCAGCCTGCGCGACAGACATCCGCGTAGTAGCAATCGTGGCAGAATCCCCACAAATCGTTGGTCGTGCGATTTCGCGTGAAACCTATTTCGGGAGCGTCGCGCCACATATCTTCTAAAGTTAAATCGCGGATGTTGCCGCCGGAATATGTGTTGGTGGGAAGCGAGGGACAGCCCTTGATGGTCCCGTCCGCTTCGATGCCGATGGTGTTCTGGCCTGCGTTGCAGCTTGACCAGTGGATACGCTCGTCTCCGGCTCCGCGCCAGAGCGACTCGAAGGGGCCGAAGTAGCCGATGTTGTTGCCGGGCTGCATCAGCAACCCTCTTTCATAACCTTCCTCATAGAGTTCTGCCAGGAGCGGCATCAGCTCAAGCAGTTCATACGGTTGAAGCAGGAGTTCGGGATGATCTACTGCCCGGCCCATCGCCACCGTCAATTGCACTTGCCAGTCTTTGACTCCCGCCTCGATGAAGCGTTCCATCAACTCGCGCAACTGCGGCATGACGAGCGCGGTAATCTGCGTGTTGACGCTGGTCGAAATTCCGTGAGACTTGCAAATCCTGAGGGCCTCGAATGCTGCATCGAACGAACCCTTTACTCCGCGAAGCTCGTCATGCAAATCACTAAGGCCGTCAATTGATATGCCGACGGCTTGAAGTCCCGCCGCCGCTGCCTCCTGTATTCGTTTTTCGGTCAGGTGAAGCCCGCCTGTCTGAAGCGTGCAATCCATGCCTTGAGCACGAATCTCACGAATAATCTCCAGCCAATCTCTTCGCAGGTAGGCTTCACCGCCGATGATCGTCACCTCGCGCGTCCCCAGTCGTGCCAGTTGACGCACAAGGTCAAGACACTCCTGGGTGTTTAGCTCTTCGGGACGCCGCTTTCCGGCGCGCGACCCGCAGTGCTGGCACTTCAAATCACAGGCCAGCGTAATCTCCCAGACGGCGTACACGGGCTTGAGCGCCGCGCGGTCTTCCGGGGTGATATAGCGCGAAGGTTGATCCATGACAGTTCCGGTTATCTTCTGCTCGTGGTCTTGGCAGCGGTGGTCTTTGCGCCACCCTTTTTGATTCCGGCGTCCAGCTTTGCGAGCGCTGCCTCGACTGCCTTGATGTGGCTGCGCGCGGTCGTCGCCATTCTTTTCATCTGTGCCAGATTTCCACCCTTGAGGATTTCCAGAATAGGTCTGCCGTAAAGCGGGTGAGCCGGGTTGCCGGGAATTTTAGAAGCGACTTTGCCTGGGGCCTTTTTCTTTGCTGCTACCATACGGGATGCTCCTTTTCGTAACTGGTTGAAGTTAATGTTGACGAGCGTGGCGCGGTCGGCGATGAATGTGATGGCCGCTCCTGCTTGATGTCCGCCAGAGCGTGAGCGAGGCGGAGCAACGAACCACTCGCGATTCCCTATACCTTGAAAGCTGTGAGATTAATCAAGAGCGTGACTCAGGAAAAGAGTGATGCTCTTGTTAACGAAGAGCAAAAAGCACACATGTTTCTATACACTCCTTCAAAGAGGAGAGTCAATATAATTGTTGTTAAATTGATTGAAGGGAAGCTACAGGCCGGGACTTTCGGAAAGCGAGGAGAAAGTAGAAAGGCGAAAGGTGAAAGGCAGAATACGCCGCAAGGCGTGATTTAAGAAGTTGTTTGAGAAGTCCCGTCAGGGAAGACGTACTATTCCCACTTTCACCCTGCGCCTTGCTCTTAGTTTGCTTTCTCTGCCTTCGGCGCGTTGTAGAACAGGCGGCTCTGGACGATGTACTCTTTATCGTCCGTAGTCCCATCGCCGTCAACATCCACTTTGACGACAATCTTGTGTTGCTTGCCGTCGCGGCGGTCGCCGGGATTGTAGCCGAGGCTGTACTGGTTGCGGAGCAGCGCGTTGATTTCACTGAGCACGTTCGGCACTTCACCTTCAAAGGTGACGGGATAGTATTTGCCGCCCGTCTCTTTGGCGAACGTGGTGAGTTGATTCTGAGCCTGTAGGAACGTCAGCCTGCCGGGATTGCCGAGCAGGTCGTCGGTTGCATCGAGGCGATCACCGTATTTTTTGAAGAAAAGATTTCCCGTCCCGATGATGTAGATAGGCACGCCCGCGTTCTGCGCGATCTTGCGCGCCTTGTCGTAGTTGATCTTGCTAAAGGTGTCTATCCCGGTCGAGATGAGAATCATGGCCTTGCGGCGACCCTGCACGCTCGCCAGTCCTGCATAGTCAGACTGACGCGTTTTTGAGTCTTCCAGCACGACCGAATCGCCGCGCCCGCCCATGAGCGTGAACTTCAGCGCATCGAAAAGATTAGAGTCGCTGAAAGCGGGGTTATTCCTCAACATGAGGTTAATAACTTCCTGAATCCGGCGCGGGTCGTTGGTAAAATCCGTGATCGGTGTTGGGCGAATGTCATAAGCGATGACGGTGACGAAATCGTCCGGCGGCTTGACGAACCGCGAGAGAAACATCGCCATTGGTCGGAGGACTTCGTACTGCCCCGGCTCGAAGCCACCGCTCCCGGCAGCGCCTATCCCTGCTGAGAGTTTGCTGTATTCGATCACCATCGCCACCGTAATCGGCGCTTCGGGCGTGGAGAAATTGGTAATATCCTTCTGCGCCCCGTCTTCAAATACACTGAAGTTCTCTTTCTTCAATCCCGTGATAATCTGCCCGGATTTCTTGTGATAGACGACGACATCAACGTTGACGACATTGGTCGTCACCGAGATGGTCTCGGCCTCCTGTGGCTTGCCTGACAAATCCGGCGGCAATTCTTCCTGTTGCTCACCCTCCTTCTTCTCCGTGCCGTCAGGCCGCTTGTTCTTCTTCTGTGTGCCGGTGGGCGGCTGGCGTCTCGATTGAGCCAGCAGGCTGAGATTGCTCGCTGCTCCGAATGCAAGGATGAGCGCGACTGTGAGAAGAGAAAAGAGGCGGCGGAAGAGTGTGCGTTTCATAATAAAATCCTTTACAACCTGGAGGCGGGGGGAATCCAACTTTGATAAACGAATATTAGGCTCTAACAAAGCGCATGGTCAAGATACAGAGGTTAGATACTGGATGTTAGATGTCAGTTGTCCGCCGATACTAATCCAATCTCTAACATCTAACATCCGGCATCTACTCTTTTATCGTGATCTGCTTGGTGGTTCGGCTTCGATGAGAACGTCGTAAGCGCCCGTGTTGTCGCTCAAATTGCCTTCGTTGATTCCGAGAAAGAGCACTCCGTCGCGTTGCGCGATAAACTCACGCCGCGCCCCGATGGAGATGAAGTCGTCGTTGTCGTCGCCGATGACGGCGATCAACGCGCCGGTCGGGTAAGCAGGCATCAGCTTTCCGTTATCCTGTACCCCGGTGAGTCCGATAGGCGTTGAAACGCGACCCCCGCCGAGCGTGATGCTTCCCCTGGCGGTAATGCGTATGCGCTGGCCTTTGGTCGCCACGAACCCGCTGTTCGTCCAGCCGTTAGCAGTATTATCTGCGCGCACGCGTGAATCGAAAACCGGAGCCATTTGAGACGAGGACGGGCGATTGCTCGGCTGCGAAGCTGTGTCGTCAATGTTCGGTTGCGTGTTCTGCGTCGGAGTAGGACGCTGTACGGGAGGACGCGTCGTGGTCGGGGTCGGCGCGCTGGGGCGGCTGTTCAGGTCGTCGTTAGCAGAGACGGGCGCGCTGCCCGCCGAGTCAAACTCTATGGATTCTACGTCCTCCATGTAGAGCGTAATCTGGCTGCGGCGTCCGCGCGAGCCTGTGCCGACCAGTACGATGAACTGCTGATCGCGGAAGCCTATGATCTGGCCGCGAATCACGCTGCCATCCTTCAAGCGGATAGTATCCGCAAGGGCCACCACGCTCAAACTCAGGACTAATGCGAGAGCAACGATCAGGCGCGACATTCTCTTGTTCATAATTCTCCTCCGGGATGAGTGCTGCTTCGATTCAGGATTCGGATCAGCTAAGGGCAACAGCCACATCCGACGTTTAGCAAAGACGCGCCTGCTTTGGCAAGCGGGGAAGAGGTGTGATCTCAAGGGCGATTGATGCGCTGAAGGGGCAAACTGGTTGCTTTTTCGAGTCTTCAGCGCGCTGCAACACATGTTATAACATGCCTCCTGTGCTTTTGGAGACAAAGCGGGTTCCAGAGCGTCGAAGAATTCCTTAAGGGGAGCAAAATGTTATGAAGCGTCTGTTGCGGTATCTCAAACTTAGTATCTTCTGCCTGATGCTGGCTTTCGGCGTCCATGCACAGGAGCGTGGCAAGCAGAAATCGTCAAGCCCGAAGACAAGCCGGACCGAGCAGGGCAAAGGAAAAGCGGTCTCAGGGAAATATGTTCCGGTTCACACTTATGACCCGGCGAGAAATGCGGGGCAGGATATTCGAGACGCGGTGGCTGAAGCCCATCGAGCGGGCAAGCGCGTTCTTCTGGAAGTCGGGGGCGAATGGTGCATCTGGTGTCACATCATGGACGCTTACTTTGAAAAGAACCCGGAGCTTCTGGCCTACAGGGAAAAGAACTTCGTCACGCTGAAGATCAATTTCAGCGAAGAGAACAAGAACGAACAGGCGCTCTCACAATACCCGCAGATTAATGCCTACCCGCACATCTTCGTGCTTGATCGTGATGGCAAGCTCCTTCATTCGCAGGACACGGGCCAACTGGAGGAAGGGAAAAGCTACAACCTGGATAAGTTCATGGCGTTCCTGAAAGAGTGGTCACCGCCCGAAAATTGAGAGACTGAAGCAAGGAATTAGCAGGGATGGACAGAGATTGTCAGGATGAAAGGAAAGAGAATATGAAAGCAATGCTGCTTGTCTTTCATTATCCTGACAATCTCTGTCCATCCCTGTTTGAATCTGCTTTGAGCCTCTTTCACTATCCTCAAAACTAAAGCGGCGAGTTGTAGTTCTCGCCGCTTTCAAGCTCAAGAGATTTAGTTTTGCTTACTGTCCCTGAACATTGGTGATGTCTCGGTCGTGTTGCAGCGCGATGAACGCGATAACGAGCACTGCTGCGACAACACCGACGGCGATCCACATGCCCTTTTTACCACCGCCGCCATCATCACTGTCATCCTGAGGAAGTGCGAAAGACTTGCCGGGCGACTTGAAAGTATCTTTGAAGCTCGCCTTAGCCTTAAGAAAAGTATTGCCCGTCGCTATCCGCGCCTGCACATCACTCTTCGAGAAGATGCGATTGAAAAGCACCTTTGACCCTGCCGTGAGCGGCATCTTTTCGGCGGCGGCTTGAGGCGTCAGCAATTGGCTCTCTGCGGAAACCGTTGTCGTCACAGTCGCCTTGTCGCTGGAACTGTCAGCCATTGTGGCCTCGCTCCTGGTTTCTTTTGCCTTGGGGTCTGTGTTCACCTTTGCTGGGCCGCCCAGAACGTAAACCTGCGCCACAGAGAAAACAAGCACCAGCGCGGTCAGTTGAAACGCCTTTGTAAATCTGGAAGCTGTCATTGAAACTCCTCCTCCTGCATGGTTAGTCAAGATGTCGAAATGAAGCAACATACCATTCGGCCCGTACATTGCTTTTAAGCATGGCAGGAGTGTAACGCTAAGGGTTGGAACGGTCAATATTTTACGACCAGTCAATTCTACCGGAAGCTCACTCTCAACTCGAAAAGAAAATAAATTGGCCATTGACATCCACTTTCTGCGGGTATACTGTGGCCCGCGTTTTGTCCCTCGCCCACTTAGGCTCTTTGGGAGCTTTTCTCAGTGAGCCTGACAATTGAAGTTCTCCTCTAGAGAGTCTCACCAAACACTCCCAACCCCCGGAGGTCTAACGTATGCCAGTCGTAGAATTCCCAGCTAAAATTTTTGGTTTCAAAGTCGAGAAGCGCCTCATCCCGCGTCGCGGCGGTCAGAAACTTTTTTTCAATTCGCACACGCAGATTGGCGTTCTTCATACAACGGAATCGTCCTCGCTCGAAGCCTCATTCAAGGAACTCAACAAGAAGCATAGCGCCCCGCACTTCATCGTGGGCGAAGGGCGTATCCTTCAATGTCGCCCACTGAACAGGCAGGGTGCGGCGCTAAAGGGAGACAAGCCCTGCTTTGCCAACGCTCAGGCTTCGATTCAAAGCGAGATGGTCGGCTTTACGGGCGGGGGCAAGGACGCCAAGACCACCACCGATCTCTGGCTTCCCAGTGACGACGTGTTGTTGCCGACCGTTGCGATCATGGCCTATTGCGCGGGCAACGGCATCGACATCCCTCTCCAAGTTCCTAACGATAAGTGGAAGGACGATGCTTCCGACATGCCGCTGCCGTGGGCTGCCGGGCCGACGCCCAAGAAACCAAAGGCCAAGATGAATACACGGCGAACCGCCGCCGCCGCAGGAGATTTCCCGACGTTGAAAGGATGGTGGATGCACGTCGAGATTCCCTGTCAGGGGCCGACATGGCATCACGACTGCGGCAGACTCAGGCGCAGAGATATGCTCAGAATGGCTCTGGAACTATTGAGCAAAGGCAAATAACGACAGTTCGATGAGTCTCGTAGGAACGACTGAAACGCGCTGTTGTTCAGTCGTTCCTACAGGACGAGTTATTAAGAGCCGACCGGCACTTCAATGAGGGCGAAGTAAGTCAGGTCTTTCAAGCGAAATGCCCTGGCTTAACAGTCATGAAGTATTTGATTTTACCCTTAGCCTTAATCCTGTTTTTCTCAAGCGCATCACCGTCGCAATCGAATGATGCTGGCAACAAATGTAAGAAGTTGAATGAGAAGACTGTGGCGCTGGTTAATGAATATAAAGCCCTGCGCGACAGGCGACGCAATTTACCGCAGGGAACTTTCGATCAGGATTTGGATCGTGACGGAGGTAGCTTGAGCAAGGTTTTATCCTCTCTGGGTGACGAGCTTGGGCATCGTCCTTACACGAAGGAAATTATTACTAATTGTCTCGGAGAGCCGGATGCGATTAGAAGCCATCAGAAGATGGGCGGACTTCTCGAAATCTATAACCGTGAGTTAAGGAAAGCGGGGCGAAAGGTAGAGGAGAAAAGTGAGCGAGAATATCTAATCTATTTTTGGCGAGGCTGGCATGATTTTATCTTCTTCATCAGCGAAGATGGCGTCATAGTGGATCATGGCTGGTGGTTCGCTTACGAATAAGCAGAAGGGGATATAAAAGAAGCCGCTGCCTGACAATTCATCAAGGAGGTCTGCTGCATAATTACCTATGACTAAAAATGCTTACTACAATCACCTGACCGGCCAGCGCTATCCTTGCGAAATAATCGAAGAGACGGAAACAATGGTCAGGGTGCGCCTGCCTGAAGAGGTCGCAAAGGAAATAAAGTTCACCACCGAACTGTGGTTGCCGAAGACTCACATCACTACAGAAGACGCTTGATCTCGATTCAGGCTCTCAAATGTTCGACCAGAATCTTGAGGCCGATGATGATGAGAACTACGCCGCCAAGCATCTCCGCGCGCTTGGCCACCAGCGTGCCCAGACGCTTACCAAGCCACACCGCAGGCAAACAGAGCGCGAACGTTACCGCCCCGATGACGGCGACGGTCAACGGAAGCGAGATTCCCAGCAACGAGAAGCTGACGCCAACGGCCAGCGCGTCAATGCTCGTGGCGACGGAGAGGAGCAGCAGCCTCGGAGTGCTGAAAGGATTAGTCTGCGCGTCATCATCCCCACGTCTGGATTCGTAAATCATCTTCGCCCCGATCATGCCGAGCAGCGCGAAGGCGATCCAGTGGTCAACCGCCTCAACCCAACCGCGAAACGCCAGACCGCAGGCGTAACCTACAGCGGGCATAATGGTCTGGAAAAGCCCGAAGAACGCGGCCATCTTGACAGCCTGAGACCAGCGGACGCGGCGGGCAGCAATGCTGCTGGAGATGGAGACGGCAACCGCGTCCATCGAAAGCGCCGCGCCCGTTGCTAAAGCGAACCAAAACCACATTGATACGTCCTGGTATTCCCTCGAAGTTGAATGGAAAGATTCGCATTGTAGCAGAGGGAAATGTCGCAGGGGAAAGACACTATTAGTTAGCCATGATGGAATATTAGATTATGGGACAGCAAGGGGTTATTGGCTGACTTCTTACAATGAAGGAGTCCCGAAATGAAAAGGGCTACCATCAAATTTGATAGATATATTATTACCATTGACACACACTTTAACGGAGCAAGGCGAAGTGGTCTCTTCCCGGCTTAACTATTGACATTCACTCTTTGATGGGAATATCGTGCGCTTGTCTCTCCTCTTGTATACCTGCTGACGGGAGCCTACATCCTGACCCTCGTTAGCCTCACGTAACCGCTGACCGTGCCGGGCGTCTAATCTTTAAGCAGCGTAGTAGTGTAATTTGCGATAGGCTCTACCAGTTAGCTTTGATTCGACCATTCCTTGACTCTGATTGGAGGAGAAAAATGACTAAAAGTTTTGGTCTTCGCCTGTTTCTGGTGTTAGTTATGATCCTGGTGGTCATGGCCTTGCCTGGGACATCTCCACATGCTGGCAAGATAGGGCCGCAGTGTGTCCAATGTACGTTTCGCTGTAATGGGGTTTATCAGGAGTGCATGATGGTAAATTCGCCCTGCGATAACGAATGCCAGGAGCAATGCTTTGCCGAGCGAGATGCTTGTCAGCAAGCGAATTGTGTTGACACGGGCATCTGCCCCGACAATTAGTCCGAATAGCCTCGACGGTCTGGTTAATCTGCTTGACTGCCGGTAATGGCCAGTCATGGTGCCAGTCTGTTCTCGGAAGCCGCCGTGTGAGGAGCGGCGGTCGCGCGCGTCGCTGTTTGCTGTAGTAAAGGCAAAGAAAAACGGCAGGCGCGCAAACCCGCCGTTTCTTAAAATCTCACGAATGTTTATTGAAGGCTGAGGAGAACCAATATCTCGCCTTCACCTTTTGCCAGAGGTTCTAATGCCTTCCCGATAATTGTGCCCGGTCGGTGAATTCGTGTGCGGCCCACCTTGAGGGGGCGTGACCTCATCGCCACGCCGGGCTTGCCGCTGGTGACGAGCAAATCGCCGATCTTAATCCGATGCCTGCTGGCATCAACCTTCACCTTCACCCGCCCTGTCGTCGCGACCAACACTTTCCCGTCGCCGCCTTCCCCCAGAATCACGCCGGGCTGTGCCGAAACGACTCCCGCGATGTGAGTATCATAGGAACGATAGGAAGGGGTCACCGCGTTGTTCAGGGTCACGTCCAGAATCACGACAGTCCCGGCAACAATATGATGGCGGGAAGGAACCCACTCGGCGAGGTCTTGATACTTAGCCGCGATGTTTCCTGAGATGATTGCATTACCTGTAACGCTAATGTCACCTGCCACCGTCAACCGCGACACCGGAGTGGCTGTCCCGATGCCGACATTGCCTGTATTGGTAATTCTCATTCTCTCGAACCAAGTGCTGCCTGACGCAAAGGTCGAGAAGACCATGTCATCCGACGCCACGGTGCCGGGCTTCGCCATCCCGAATCCGACCGCGCGGGTGATCGCACCGGTTCCCCCTCCCAACTCCTTCCAGAACTCCATCACCCCGCTGCCTCCGGCCAGCACGAGCGGCGACTTCGCCCCCGGCGCAGCGATCTCGACGACGTGAAAGGACGGGGCAGAGGGAAACAGCGGCGCGGCCTGCCCGAAGACTGTTAGCCCGCCCGTCTCTGTGATGGCAGAGTCGCCCAGAGTCCCGGCGTTGTCTGTCCACTTGGCGATCTTGTTTGTCGAGCCAGTGCCAGCGATATTAGCTCCGCCCGGTGGCACTCCAATGTTTTCAACTATGCCCGTCGGTTGAGTAACCGAAGTGGGGTTGCCATCGCTCGCAGCGATAGTGTTTGTGCGATTCAGGCTGGCTGCGCCAATGCGATCCACAGGTGAGAGAACTTCTGCTTGTCTGCCGGATTCCAAAGCAGTGGCCTGAGCTTGTGGCAGTGCCTCGCGGTTGGTCTGCTCCAGATATACTTGCTCTGTTCCCAGAACGGCGATGCCGTACTTCTGCGTCAGCCGAGCGGAGAAGTCTTTGACCGTGACGAGAAAGAGATAAGAGCCATCTGTCAAAGGCAAGCCTTGCTGATCCCTTAACTGCCAGTCGATGAGATTGCCTAAACGGAAGTCAGAATCGAAGACCTCTGTTCCATCAGAAGAGAAGACTTGCAGACGTGTGTGGTGGACTTCACCCACCGCGACGTAGCGTACCTGATGGTTGCCAGCCGTGGCTGTCACGACCGGCGTCGGTCTTTGAATATTCGGTGGTTGTGTTTCTGTAGTTGGTCGTGTCTGGACGGGTGTTTGAGCTAAGGCTGCGCCGAAGAGTAAGAGAGAAAGCGAAAGGGTGAAGACGGTTCGAATAATTATAGACATTAGGGTTCTCCTCCTCAGACCCAGGCAACGTGAGCGCAGAGTGACTCGTGGAAAACTGGGTTGATGTTCTGCAAAAACGTATAGGCTCGTGCGAATACGAGGCGTGAAAATTCTTATCTCAGTCATGAGGTTCTCCTTTATGTCTCAACTGCTGCCGCAAGAGGCAGCAAACGTGCGCTGTCGAAAGAGCGGTTAACTGGCCGGAAGGCTGCGGGCAAATCAACCGGCGATATTTCTGAGCCGCTGGCGCAATTCCTCTATGTGCAGTCGTTTAATCAGGTTGCCGACGGTTAAAGACGGATCGGTGTACGACTGGCTCGGATAGCCGAGTAACCCGGCGGCCTGCTCTAAATACGAGCGCAGTTCCTGAATGTGAACCGCCTTGATTATGGTACTTGTCGATACGAGTGATGCGTCCGTCCACGTCGCGGGCGCTAACCCTGCGACAGCGCGGAGAGCATCTACGGCCTGCCGTAGCTCGATGACGTGCTGCGCCTTAGACATCGTGACGCCCGCGACAAGCGTGTTGTCGGTAAAGACAGTCGGCAGATAAGCGAAAGCGTTACTCTTGGTAAGAGTGCTGCCTGACGTAGGCGTCAGGACGATACTGACGGCCCCGGCAGCGTGAGGCGGAGTCGTCACCGTGATTTCAATTGTGCCGTTGCTGTAACTCCAGGAAGCGCTGACGCCGCCTACAGTAACCGTAGATAGATTGGTGAATGACCCGCTCAGTTTGATCTGCTGGCCGCCAGAGACGCGTCCCGCCTTCGGAGTCACGTTATTTATGCTTAGACCGGCTGGTTGTTGAACGTTAACCGTAATTTGAGCAGTCTTGGGATATGAGGAATTATCGAAGCCTTTATTAATCCCATCAGCCATAACCGTTAGCGTATAAGTCCCCGAAGAAGATGGCGCGACAAGATTTATAGCTGGAGATATTGCGGCGTTCTGATACGACAAATTGCCAACGTACAGGCTTTGATTGATGTTTCCTCCAAAGGAGGACGAACCGTTTATTCGGGCTGTTATTCCAGCCGCCACATAGCCGCCTGTATTTGTAATGGTTGGCTGTACAGTGAAGCTCTGACCTGGAGTAACGTTGATGGTGGTCTGGGGAACAGAAAGGCTGAGAGCTGGTGTCTTGTAGATGGCGTGTGCCACCACGCCATAGACCTGTTCGGCGAACACGAACGGATCGCCAAAACCGGGTGAGTTGAAAAATTTGATTCGGATAGTCCAAGTGCCGCTCGACGGATTCGTGATGACCATTTTTTCTAAGGGAGATTCCCCTACCACGCCAGCGGCCTTGTGCTGATAGGCAATATATTGCGTTCCTCCAGGCGAAATCAGGTATAAGTCCAAATCGTCTTTAATAGCTATTCCATTGCTAAGCTCGCCTTCTTCATCATTATAAGCAAACGTGACGCTTAGTTTCTGTGCCCCGGCAGGCACGGTGATTGACCAATCCTGTGTTTTAGACTGTTCTGTTACATATCCTTCGCCTAATAAAAGTAGCTCCTCCTCGCCGGGATAGTAGCTTGTGACCGAGAGAGCATTCACCAGCCCGTAACCGGCCTGAGTCGTTGCATAACCGGCAAGAGCATCTGTCGAGTTATCTTTAATTGGGAGGGTCGTGTCGATTAAAAGCGCCTTGAAAAGTTCCGAGTGAAAATCGGCTTTCCATTCCTTCATCTTGGCGCAAACACCCGTCACATGAGGCGCGGCCATGCTGGTTCCGCTAAGGCGCAAATAGTAATCATTCGTGGGCCATTCAGGAAAGGTATAAGCGCCGTCAACATTACCGTGCAAAGAGCCTCCGAAATTCCACGGATTAGAGTTTGTTGAGACCACGCCCTGCTCATAACTATCGCCCCCACCTGAGGCGACTAAGTCGGGCTTCAGTCTGGAGTCTTCAGTTGTCGGACCTTGACTGGAATAAACCGCGCGTCTTCCTATCTCGTCAGTACCGGCGGTAACGTAATTAACCGCACCAACCGTGATGACATCTTTCCCTGTTCCAGGATTCCCGATAGTGTATGCGTCATAATTATTGCCCGCAGAAAAAACTATGACCATATCTCTATTATCTGCATATCCGTCAATGGTCGCGGTGTTGCTGTCATAGTCGTAATTGTTAGTGTATCCCCAGGAATGGTTTGATATTTGAACCTGATTATCTGAAAAGAATTGAAATGCAGTCGAGAAAGAGTAGTTACCTCCAGAGCCGCCAACACCTGAAACCATATATATATTTGCAGCAGGCGCTACACCTTTAGCATCGTAAAATCCTTCAATATTTCTGCCTCCTCTGGCGGCAATGATTCCACTAACATGCGTCCCATGCCCCACTGAATCACTCCAGCCGCCTAGTGAGATAAATGAGCCGCTGGGAAAATCAAGGCTATTACCGGGCCAAATACCACTATCCCGCACACCGATGCGGCTTCCAGCACCAGTGTATGAGGTTATAAATGCGCCGATCAATTCTCTACTATCATCTGGCTCATAATTCAGTCCATGCAGAGTATCTTCAGGCTCTTTAGCGATTCCCTTGACCCACCATAGTTTTTCCGCAAGCTCTTTGAACCTTGAAGCATCCAGGACAACTTCATAGAAACGCGCGCTCGTATCGTAGCTTCGAATGGGAACACCGAGGTTAGTCAGGTCAGCACGGTATTCAGGTCTGTCGCCTCCAAGCGGATAGATGAAAGCTCCAGCTTTTCTACTCTGCGAAGGAATCGGCGCATACTTATACTCAGGCTTATATTCACCAATCCAGCGAACATAAGGGCGTGACGTGAGAAAAGAGAGGGATGATGCGGGCAACCTGACGATGAGCGCTTTTCGCCCTGTTGGTTCATATACTTTTACGTCCGCGTCGAGTAATTCGATGACATCCCTCATTGTGATCTCACCTTGAGTTTGAAGAATGCAAACGATTCTCTCTTCACTCTTTGCGTCGGCTGTCAAACGGTTAGCGCGCCGGGTTAATGCGGTCTCTACACCAGGCGCGGGAACAAACTCCACACCGTTAAAGGCATGTACCAGTGGTTTAGTTGCTTCGGAAAGGATCTTCTTCGATGGAGTATTAGTATCCTGCGTGGCCTCAGATGAGTCGCGTGCATCCGGCGATATGCCGTATTTCTGCAAGTGATCATTAAGTGCTTTAGCAGCGTCACGCGGGTTATCCATCTCGAAGAACTTCTGCAAGTTCCACGTGTTGTCTTGTCGCTGAGCCGATTTGAGTGCCTCAGATTTTGTTGATTCAGGGCTTGTCGTTTGAGGAAGCTTACCTTGCGACTGGGTATGTCCTGTCAGGGTTAATAGCGTGCCCAAAGAGCAAATGATTAAAGCAATTATTAGCCTTCTCATAGGAATTCTCTCCTGGCAAAGTAGTCACCGGGCGTGATCTTTTCGTAGTCAAACAGGCGCGGTTGGTTATCTAATGTTCCGCTTTGCTCTCCGAACTCAACTACCTATACGATTTCAAGAATGCCTCATTCCGGTGTAGTGAAGATATATTGCATATACCTGTTTTATTGAGCATCAAGCTGAGCTATAGCCGCCCTGTCTCCGTTTATGGTATTAGAGATTGGCCTGCAAATTATTGAGTTGAGAGGTTGACGCCTTAAGCTCAGTGCTAAGATGGCGGCGCTGCCGGAGAATGTGAGCGCTCTAGTATGGATAAGCGAATGAACTACCCGGCGGCGGGCGGATTGTATCTTCAGCATGGGGGAACTCTTGATGAAAAAGCTTGACCGCAATATTTGGTTCGCGATAGATAGGACGAGTTGAGGCTGAACCAGTGCGATCTTTGCTGGAAATAACTCTGTACTGACAATCAGTTCGCTAGCTATTATACAGGAAGATTTCTCAAAGCTGCCTATCCCGATCGTGAAATCTTCCTGAATTATTTCTTCACAAAGGGAAGTACTCACATGCTCGTCCATCACCCAAAACCGGGGATACCTCAATGCCCACTTCAGACTCTCACCACGTCTATCGTTTCGGCCCATTCCGTTACGATAAAGATGAAAAATCCCTGCTTCGAGACGGCCACCCACAGCCCGCCCGGCTGAAGAGGATGAGTTTATTGCTTCTGGAGTTTTTCCTGCGCCATCCCGGACAACTCGTCTCCAGAGAAGAGATCAGGGGATTACTCTGGCCCGAATCTAAAAGGGGTATGATTACTCCATCGGAAGAGAACGCGCTTGATCAACAAATCTCCTTGCTGCGCACAGAATTGAAAAGGGCGGATGGTGCTGAAACGAATTACATCGCCAGTGAAAAAGGCAAAGGCTTTCGCTTTGTCGCAGGCGTTGCGGAAGAAGGGCAGCGGATTACTCTCACCGTACTCCCCTTCAGGCAGAGCCATAAAGGTAGGATGACTGTTGACCTTGAGTTTGAAATCAGAGACGCCTTGATTCGACGCTTGACCCTTAATCCAACCCTCAGCGTCCGTCATGCGGAACTGAATCTCTCGACGCTTGAGGATAGTTATGATCCCATCAGCATTGGGAAGGAATTAGGCGTCGGGAAAGTCATAACAGGAGCGGTTTTTATTCAGCGAAACAGGCTGCGTCTGATGCTTCAATTAATCAACACGAGCGGTTACTACGAACAAACCCCGGAGCCGTTCGAATTTAATCTGGCCGACAGGCTGAAAGCTGTTGAAATAATCGCCGCACATATTGAAACGGCGCTTAATGCCTCTCTCCCCGGCAGACGAAAAAAGAGACTTGCAAAACGGCGGACGGGTAAGACTAGCTGAGCGGTTTTAACTTTTTGTGTTTTGGACAGGCGCTCGGCACGATTTGACAACAAAAACGAAAACGGCGGATCACCTTAGTTCCCGAACCGGTTGCGATACTCAGCAGAGTTCAAGAAACCATCAATCATCTGCCGGTAATCACCTCCATTGCTGTTCATCAACGCTATCCATTGCTGATACGAAATATCCGCACTTCTCCTCAGATACCCGAAGTACTGCATGATCACAAACGCCTCGTTGTAATACTTCTGTGACACCTGCCCGTCCTCCGTCACTGACCTCAAGACCACAGCTCTCGTCGTCCCACCGTTCAAGGAATTGATCCATTCCGTCTTGCGCGCGTGATTCGGTAATCCCAGTGTATTCAACAGCGCCGTCACATACGCATCATTGCCTGTGATCGAGCCGTACAAAGTCTGGTAATCACTTCTCGTCATGAACTCCTGCACGAAAGCCACCTTGTTGGCTTCTAACTCCTGTGCCGAGAGGAAGCCACTGACTTTCGCAAAGTCAGGCATGAAGGTCTCATACAGTGGAATCTTGCCCACCGCCGAGTAGAAACGGTAGACAAAGGAGGCACGGGTCTGAAACTCCTCACTGCGGAAAAACGCACTGCTGATCTCGATCCGGTCGCAGGGCTGTGGGACGCTCCCGCCGCAGTTGTTGTAGACGTTGAGCCAGCCTGCCAGTCCCGCTGGTTCAGGCTCTCTCCCTAAGAAATCGATGTAATGCTGACGGATGAAGAACTCAGCCTGATCGATCGGATTGCCTGCCGTGTTGGCATTATCCGTGATCGTCACCACTGCCGAGGTGGTTGAACCCAGCGTGGCTCCGCTGGGATTGCTCAGAGTGATGTTGAAGGTCTCATTGCCGTCAGTGATGTTGTCATCAACGATAGGAATGAAGATGGTCTTGGAGGACTCTCCGGCGGCAAAGCGCAGAGTGCCGATGGAGGTGGCGTAGTCGCAGCGCGAAGAAGCGATGGCGGTGACGCTGTTGCAGGCGTTCAGACCTGACGCGTCGGAAGTAGCGTAGTTGACCGTCGCTGCTGATGTGCTGTCGTTACGATTGACGACGACTTGGACGCTCCCCCCTGATTCTCCTACTGTGTAACTGCTGGCGCTCAGTTGCAGCGGCGGAAAATCATCATTGATGATCGTGCCGATGCCCTGCCCATCCCCTATCGTCGCGTTGACAGGCTCTGACAGAAGAACATAGAAGGTCTCGTCAGGCTCTACCTGAGAGTCGCCGATAACTTTTATCGTGACTGTGCTTGACGTTGTTCCCGCCGGAATCGTCAGCATAGCCAGATTGGACCGCCGGTAGTCAATGTTGGAGGTCGCCGTGATGGGGGACGTGACATAATTGACGTAGACGTTCTGCGGGCTGGCGGCTGACAGCGTGACAGTGAAAATTGCATCAACTGTCCCGGCGTTGCCTTCCGTCACCGTCACGTCATTAATCGCAATCGTCGGGCCATCGTCATCAGAAATCGCGCCTTCAGCCTGAGCCGTGGTAATAGACGCGTTTACCGGATTGCTTAAATTGACGAATAAGGTCTCATTAACTTCATCAACATTGTCGTCTATGACCAGTACGTCAACGCTCTGATTCGTCTCACCCGGATTGACGGTTAACGTCCCTGTGGCCGCCACGTAGTCACTGCCCGCAACGGCGGTCCCGTCTGCGGTCGAGTAGTTGAAGCTAATAGGCAGGTATGAAGGATTCGACAATCTCACATAGAAGGAGACGTAGTTCGGTACAATCCCTTCGGCCTGGCTGTAACCATGCTCAATCGAGATGGTTGGCACAGGGTCGTCGTTGAGGATTGTCCCCTTGCCCTGCCCGCGAGCTATGGTCGCGTTCACCGGATTACTGAGGTTGACGAAGAACGTCTCATCCGTCTCGTAGGTGGTGTCGCCGCTATACCCTACAAAGAGATTGATCTTTGTCGTGCCGACGGGGATAACGATTGGGTTGAATGCAGCGATGTAATAGTCGTTGGACGCTGAAGCCGTGCCTTCAACGATAACGTACGAGATGCTGATCTGCTTGGTGCTCGGGGCGGATAAGGTGATACTGAAAACGGCTTTGTTCAGGCCGCCGAAGTTACCCTCTGCCGAACTCACATCATCAATCGAGATGGTCGGCTCCGGGTCATCGTCCAAAATCGTGCCTGTGGCCTGCCCTTTACTGATGGCAGCATTCGCCGGGTTTGATAGCGAGAGAGAAAAATCTTCGTCAAATTCGTCGAGCGCGTCGCCGACGATTGGGACTGTGATGGTCTGCTGCGTCACCCCGGGAGCGAAGACCAGCCTCCCGGAAACCAGTTGATAATCCAAGCCACTCTTAGCGGTATTCTCTTTCAGGAAATAGTTGACCTTGACCGGCTGGCTCTGAGACGCCGAGAGATTCACGGTGAAGACCAGATTACTCGTTCCCGCATTGCCTTCGTTTACCTGTACGTCTTCGACGCTCAAGCAGGGCTGAAATTTGAAAGTGTTGAGCAAGAGCGTGGTGTTAAATGAGGATGTGGGCGTTCCTGCCACAGCCAGATCGTGCTTGCCGTCGCTGTTAAAGTCCGTGACGATAAGATCGTTGGGCGAGCCTCCGGCGGTGAAGAATGTGGGCGACGAAAAATTTCCAGCCCCGTCACCCGAGAGAATAGAGATGTTGCCTGCGTAGTTTTGCACCGGTATGCTGCTCAACGCCACAACAAGATCGGGATTGCCGTCGGCATTAAAGTCTGCCACCTTGACGAGCTTGGGGCCTTTTCCTGCGTTGAGAGTAACGGCTGGCTGAAAGCCCGAACCGTTATTAAACAGAACCGACACAGAGTTTGGTTCCAGGTTGGCTGTGATTAAATCAATCTTGCCATCCTTATTGAGGTCTCCAGTAGTAACGTAATCGGTCTTACTGGCGGCACGCAGAGGCGAGTAGGGCGCTGCCGTGAATCCACCATTGCCGACTCCCAGCAGGACCGTCACAGTACCAATGAAACTATTACCTACTGCCAGATCGAGCTTCCCATCGCCGTTAAGATCAGCGGTTGTCAGAGAGGTTCCCGGCCCTTCGGCAACAAAATAAGAAGGGCCGCCGAAACCGCCAGTGCCATTGCCCAGCATGACGGCAATGTTACCGGCGCTGTTGCCGCCGGAGAACATTGCCAAGTCTAAGTTATTATCCCCGTTAAAATCACCGCCAATGATCAGACCGCCGCCGCTGGGCGCAGCAATGCTCATCGGAGCAGAGAACCCACCCGCACCGTTGCCGAGCAGAACCGAAAGCCCGTTTGAAAACTCGTGTCCCACGACCAGGTCCGCTTTCCCATCATGGTTAAGGTCATCCACGATAACCGAATGCGGGGTATGGCTCACCTGCAAATAGAGCGGGGAAGCGAGACCCCCCGCGCCATTGTTGAAGCGGATTTCGATGAGAGGGGGAGACACAAAAGAATTGGACACCGGAATCGCCAAGTCGGGCTTGCCGTCGCTGTTGAAGTCCCCGGAAGCGAGCCATCCGCCTCCGCTTAACTCAGTTATCGAAGAAGCGAAAGAGCCAGCCCCGTCACCTATCAACACGGAGATAGCATCGGCGTAGAAGTGTGTTGAGACAATATCGGTTTTCCCGTCGTTGTTGAAATCCCCGCGAGCCAAAGAGGTCGGACCGATGGCGGTTCCAAAATACTTGGGCGTGGCGAAGCCCCCATTCCCGTTACCAGACAGGACGGCTACGGCATTAGACCCGCTGACGGTAGTCCCGTTGACGGTGACGGCCAAATCTGATTTTCCGTCTCCGTTAAAATCGCCCGCCATAACCGCGCTCGGTTCATAGCCTGTGAAGATTTCAGTTCCCGCGCCAAAGGTTCCAGCCCCGGTGCCGAGCATAATTGATACTCCGTGCCTGGGAGTTGACCAGGAATACGACACTGCCAGGTCAAGTTTGTTATCGCCATTGAAATCCGCCGACGTGATTGAAATAGGACTCAAGGGCGCTGGCATCGTGCTGACTTCTCTGTAATCGCCCGTGGCGTTGCCGAGGATAATCGAGACGAAAGAAGGAGAGCCGCTGCCCGTCACGGCCACGTCCGTAAAGTTATCTCCATTAAAGTCTCCGGCGGTGATGGAAATAGGCTCAGTCGTTACAGAGAAATTGCCCATCAGCCCTAAGCCGCCCGCCCCGTCGCCCAACAGGAAAGAGACTTTTTTGTCGAGGCCGCTTACTGTGGCAACGTCCTTTTTGCCATCGCCGTTAAAATCTCCGATGGCAGCAGCGTAAGCGGGAATGCCTGTGCTGTAAGTGGCGGGAGCACCGAAGCCACCCGCCCCATCACCCAGAAGTAGAGCTACCCATCCGGTGCCGTAGCCGCCGGTAACCACCAGATCAAGCTTGCCGTCCCCATTGAAATCACTGACCTCCACGTCGCGCGGGGTCGACCCTAAACCAATTGCCACAATTCCAACGGGGAAGCTTCTCGGTGGAGCGAAAGCGCCCTCACCATCACCATCGAAAATAGAGAAACTATGAGAGCCGTAATTAGCCACAGCGAGGTCGGTCTTACCATCATTATTAAAATCCCCGGTGGCTACTCCGTTAGGATTTTTCTCCGTCCCAAAGTTGGGAGCCGTGTTGAAGCTGGGCGCAGAGCAATCTCCGGGGGCGGCCTGGACGGCAGGCACAAAACATACGGTGAGAATTACTGTAATGATGTAAAAAAAGGAGAGGTTTTTTATCTGCATGTGTAATAAGAGTGGATTTCAAAAGAAGCCCGTCTTAAATAAACTGTAATTTAAAACCGAGCCTTGAGTATCTTAGGAAAAGTGCGCGTCACTCGCGCGGTAAAGGGTTGAATCGTGAGGTTGACATCAAGTTGTACTTAAGTCAACGGTAAAGGGGATGGCGCCAAAGAAGGCAACATTTTCAGATTAGGGTTGGGCGCTTTTCTTTTGCACATGTTTGTATGGGCTTGCATATATTCAAGCCAAATCGGTGCCAAGTTCGCAAAACAGGCTATCAAATTTGTAAGATATATTATTACCACTTACATACCATTTTACAGATTGTTGCAGACGCTGAGTGGTGTTGTTTTAACTATTGACTTTCACCTTTCAACAGGAATATCGTGCCCCATCGTTTTAAGCCTCGCACTCCTGCTGACAAGAGCCTTTTTTGTTAGCCTCACGACAACTCTTCACAAAGGAGAAAAGATATGTACACACTTGGCACTTTGAGAGTGTATTGGAGGTTCTTTGCGCTCGGCATCCTTACCGTGTGTTTGATTATTTTAAGTTTTTCTAGTCAGGTTGAAAAAGTAATTGCTGCCGCTTGCATACAAGACTGTCAGACCTCAGAGTCACAGTGTTATACAGATTGCTTGAGCGACTGTTCTGTCTCAGGGCAAGCGTGTAGTTCCTGTCTTCAAACCTGCCATCAGATGGCAGTGAACTGTTATAGTCATGCTATCTGGTGCAGGAATAGTGATGAAGGGATAGGCTGTGCTACGCCGGGCTACTGCTGCTCTATGTTCGCCACTTTGTACGATACTTATACCTTGCAAGACTTTCCAGGCTACTTCCTTTCATGCAACCAGGTTATCGGCTCAGGTACATGTATCCAATGCCCGCCTGGGACGATTTGCCCTTCAGATGGAAATAACCCTTGCGACATCGCCAACTGCGTGTTAAGCCCAGATGGAACGCAGATCATCTGCGATTAAGTTGCTCTGGTTAGGTGAAGGACTCTTAAAAAGCTTTCCACCTAGCGTAGGTGCTATAAAGCGAACGTACGTTTTAGGGGCGGCATTCCGCCCCACTATTGACCTATTCAATTTGCGCTCGGAGCGTGCCTATGGTCTATTGCTTTCCACAGAGTCGGGTGAGGGACAAAGGGACGCATTGTGCCGGAGGGACGCTTTAGGGACGCTTGAAAAGCCTTTCGCCCTACCTCCGGCAAGGGAAGCAGGGCGAAAGTGTCTTACGCGAGTGCTGGCGCGTGGAAATTAACTTACAAGCGGGGCCGCCCGGTCTGATTCGCCATCTGCGCGCCAATTCTGCGAGGCTGTGGCCTAACCTAAGCCTTCTACTTTTGTAGCTATGTTGATCTGATTAAGGCGGAATGTAATCCTTCACGACATCTGCCTTGGGGATTTCAACGGACTTGGCCTTAAAGTCTTCAATGTTCTTGAGACACTCTGCTTCACTTTTAAAGCGTGTGGAACATTCAAGAGCAGTGCCGTTATCCATTACCAGCTTCCAAGTCCAATATCTCTCTCGACCATCCATGCTTACCTGCCTGGAATAAAGGAACTTCATAGCATCTCCTTTCCGCGCAAAGTAAAGTTAGGCGGCCATGTTATCATATCCGCCCGATCTGATTCGCCAGCTATGCGCCAATTCTGCGTGACTGTGGCCTATTTCTTTGCGTCTCCCTTCTCAAGCTCTCTGATGGATGCCAGCATTGCGCGGATATTGAGCGCGAATAACCTCCACGTCTAAGGCGTGGCCGTTCATGACTTCCAGCAAGGGAATGGCTCAGAAACATCGTCGTCATGGCAATCAACGCGGGGATGCGGCGCGGGGAACTCTTCAACCTTAAATGGTTCGACGTGGATTTTGCTGGCGGTGTAATCCACGTCCGCAGCACCAAAACGGACAAGGGCAGACTTTCGCTTTCACGATTTACGTCACACGGCGGCAACCAGACTCGCGGACGCAGGCGTTAATGTCGTCGTGATCGCTGAGATATTAGGGCACGGCGACATCAGGGCGACGAAACGCTACTCGCACGCGATGGAAGAGGCGAAGCGCGCGGCGGTCGAAAAGCTGGCCGGATCGGGCGCGAAGCGTCAAGAGCGTGCCAAAGATCAAGGCAAAGCAAAACGGCAGGCCCGATAACCTGCCGTTTCTTGAAAATTCCTGAATGTTTTTGGTGGAGCAGAGGAGGGTCGAACTCCTGGCCTCCGCATTGCGAACGCGGCGCTCTGCCAACTGAGCTACTGCCCCACTAGCGAAGAGAGATGATAGGAAGAGTGTGCGGGCGGTGTCAAGCGCCGAGTCTCTCCGCTATTAACCATCGGTGAGACGATGGACAGCCGTCTCAATGGCTTCGTCGAGCTTGTCGAGTTTGCTTCCGCCCCCCTGAGCCATGTCTGCGCGACCGCCGCCGCGCCCGTCGAGCATCCGGCAGGCTTCGCTGAGAAGCGCGTTCATGTCGCCGGGAGAATCCTGAGAGCGTGCGAAGACGAGGCGTGCTGCGCCGGTCTCGATTGAACCGAGCAGGGCAATCGTCGCGGGATGAGCAATGATGGCCTGCGCGAGTTTCTTCAAAGACTCTGCATCACGATTTTCAAAGACTCGCGCGCAGAGCTTTGTGCCGTCGCCTAAATCACGTGCCTCTTTCAATAACTCTTCCGCCTCGACGCGCGCCGTAATCTCTTCCAGCGCACGAATGCGACGCGCGAGTTGTTTGTTCTCTTCCAGCAGGCGAGCGACTGCGTGCGGCGCTTCGTCACGCCCGGCGCTGAACACGGCGGCGACGCTTCGAGCCGTGTGATTGGCGCGGCGGTAATCAGCGAGGGCACGGCCTCCGGCGACGAAATCAATGCGCGTCAAACCCTTTGCCCGTTCAAAGGAGCGAACGGCAATCAATCCCACTTCACCCGTTCGCCCGGCGTGTGTGCCGCCGCACGGCGTCAAATCGAAACCTTCTACCTCGATGAGACGCAACTCGCCTTCACGCGCAGAATCTTTGCGCAGCGGAAGATTGCTGGCCTCTTCCTTCGTCACCTGCCGGATGTGGATGGCACGGTCTTCCCAGATGATACGATTGGCAAGCTCAATAGCCTTCTCAATTTTCTCCTCCGTTGGATCATCGAGCGCGACATCAATCTCGGAGTATTGGTCGAGCATCCGAAAGCCGCGCGTCTCTGCGTTAAAAAGATTGATGAAAGCCTGCGAAAGAATGTGCTGCCCAGTGTGTTGTTGCAGATGATCCAGACGACGCGGCCAATCAACGTGGCCCACCACGCGCGCTCCCACTTGAAGTCCGCGACCCTGCAAAACATGCAGCACGCCTTCTTCCGTCTCGATACACTCGATGACCGGCGTGTCGTCGAGCATTCCGGTATCGCTCGGCTGCCCGCCGCCCGTCGGATAGAACGCCGTGCGGTCGAGCGTGACGGCCACCCACCCGCTGACGCGCTCCGTGATTTCCGTCACACGCGCTTCAAATTCCGTCAGATGTGAGTCCGTATAATAGAGACGTTCAGTTGCGCTCATAAAATGAAGAGACTACAAGTTCATCATCGAAAAATTCAAAACTAGACGACCCCTTCACCGTGCGTCAAGCGGAACAGTGGTCAGTGGTCAGCAAAGAAATAACGATAAGCATTGCTTATCTGTTGCATTTAACTGCCTACTACTTACTTCATACTGCCCACTATTTCTTTTGACACAGGGCCAGAAAAATGCAGATAATCCGCGCGACCCAGAGCCTCAACGCCTCGCTGGCCCTATCTTCGCCGTTTGGAGCCGCACACAATGATTCGACACCTCTCAAAAATCGCCCTCTCCGCTGTAATTCTGTTGCCTATCTGTTGCCTCACGACCAGCGCCGCGCAGGACGCGCCGCTTGCCTCTGTCAACTATCGTTTAGCGATGTCGCGCCCTGTCTCGCATCTCTTCGAGATCAGCATCGAAGTAGAACTCGGTGAAGGCGCGACCGCTGACCATCTTGATTTTCAGATGCCCAAGTGGGCACCCGGTCGCTACGCGGTCTTCGATTTCGCAAAGAATGTTCAGGAGACTCAGGCAGCAGCAGGCATCTGCCCGCCGGGAGCGCAATGCAAGATGTCACCGCTCCCTGTCACACGCATGGACAATCAGACGTGGCGCGTTCAATTGACCGGCACACGCAGCACGACGCTCCAGTATAAAGTCTTCGGAGATGATTTGTCGGGCACGTTCTCGCAACTCGATAGCCGTCATGCAAACTTCAACGGCGGCTCAATCTTTATGTACATCGTGGGCCACAAGCAAGACCCTGTCAGGCTCAATATTGATCCGCCGAAAAATTGGCGCATCGTCAACGGGCGCATGGAGAGCGCAGACCAGCGCGAATGGCAGTTTGCCAACTACGACCTCCTGATTGACACGCCAACGGAGATTGGGCCGGACTGGACGGTGGACGAGTTCAAAGTTGGCGGGAAAACCTATCGAGCGGTCATTCATTCATTCGGTGACGAAGGAGGCAAGCGCGCGCAGTTCGTACGTGACCTCGAAAAGATCGTGCGTGCGGAAACGCGCATGTGGGGAGCGCCGGAATTTGAGACCTATACCTTTCTGATTCACTTCGCGGCTGACGACCGTCCGGGCGACGGAATGGAACATCTGACTTCAACGCAGATTATTGTTCCGGGCACGCTCTCCGAATCGGATTCTTATGAAGGCGCGCTCAGCACTGCCTCGCACGAATTCTTTCACGTCTGGAACGTCAAGCGTCTGCGCCCCGTCGAATTAGGCCCCTGGGATTTCACGCGGCCTCTCGTCACGCGCGCCATGTGGATTGCCGAAGGACTCACGACTTATTACGGCAATCTGATGCTGCGTCGCTCCGGGTTACGGAACGACGCTCAATATTTGACTTATCTGGGCCAGTTAATCGGCGGCATTGAAAATGCGCCGGGCAGTCGTTTGATGAGCGCAGAGGAGTCATCGCTTTCCGCTCCCTTCCTGGATGGAGAAATCCATGTGCAACGCACGAACCTTGAGAACACCGCCGTCAGTTATTACCCGAAAGGCGCAACGCTCGGTCTGACGCTGGATTTGTTGATTCGCCGCAAGACTAACGGGCGGGCCAGTCTTGATGATGTCCTCAGACGCATGTACGAAGAGTTTTATTTGAAGAGTCAGAAAGCGACCTATTACCTGCGCGGGCGCGGCTACACGAGTGAAGATTTCGAGCGCGCGGCGTCCGAAGTAGCGGGAATTGATCTCGGCGATTTCTTCAAACGTTATGTGCGAAGCGTGGAAACTCCGCCTTACGAGGAAGCCCTCGCGGGCGTCGGCCTGCGTTTGATACGCGAGCCTTCGCGCCAACCCTTTTCGGCGGGCATCTCGCTCAATGGGCAGGGTATGAGAATCGTGGGCGTCCGCAACGGCTCGGCGGCGGAAGATGCCGGGCTGAAACAGGGTGACGTGATTCTTTCCATCGGCAACAAAAAAGTCACGCTCGACACCTGGGCGAAAGAACTCAATCGCTACAAGCAGAACCAGCAAGTTGTCATCACCGTCCGGCGCGACCGGAACATCGTCAAGGCAAGCCTCACGCTCGGCGAGCCGGAGCACTACGATTACCGCGTCGAAGAAATAACCAACGCCTCGCCCGAAACCCGTGCGCTACGCGCCGCATGGATGAACGGGTAAGAGCAGTGGTCGGTGGTCAGTTAAATACAAAAGCTCAAGGCCGCTACCCTTCGCTTGTTCTTACTGACCACTGACCACCGACCACTGACCGCTACCTGATGATTTCGATGGGCGAGGGCGCGATCTCGAAAGTCATGGGAAGCTCGCCGGTTAGTTCACCGTCGATTTGCACCAGTACGTCGCCGGTCACGCGCGCGTGCGTCGCGCGTATGAATTGAACCCCGCGCATGTCTTCGGCTACTCCGCTCGGTCGCACCGCGTGAGTCAGCAGGTAGAGAAATCGCAGACGGCTCTTTGAATCTACGATGCAGACTTCAAACTCCGGCTCTTCCATACTCGCGCGCGGCGTAATAGCCAGATTGCCGCCGTAGTGCGCAGCTTTACCGATAGCGGCAAACGTCGCCTGAAAGGTCTGCCCGTCAATTTCTATTTCAAAGGGCTGCGGCTGCCAGTGCGCCAAGTGTCCCAGACCCGCATACCAGAATGCTGCCTCGCCCACGCGCCGCTTCATGCGCGGGCGGACATGCTGTACAACGGAAGCGTCAAGGCCGATTCCGGCCATCAGGAAGAAGTAGCGTTGCTCGCCGCTTCGCTCATTTGTCGCGCAGCCGACATGCACAGGCTTCGAGCGCCCACGCGCAATCACCTCCGCCGCCTCCTCCACATCAAAAGGGAGGCTCAACTCGCGCGCCAGCACGTTGGCTGTGCCGCGCGGCCAGACGGCCAGACGCGCTTCTGTTCCGATCAGGCCTTGCAGCGCCTCGTTAATCGTGCCGTCGCCGCCGGAAACTATCACGTCCCGCGCGCCTTCACGCGCGAAGTCTGCGGCCAACCGCGCCGCATCATTAGGGCCGCTCGTGTCAAAGGCTTCAACCTCGACCCCGCGCCTTCTCAGGCTCGCGCAGAAGCGCGCAACTTCGCGCTTGCGCCGCTCGCCGCCACGCCCCGCATTCGGATTTGAGATCAAGACTGCTTCGCGTTTCTTCATCATATTCACGTCAACAACAGCAATCGCAGGGCCAGGGAAAAGCAGGGGTGAGGGCGGAGGGATGAGGGATGAAAAATATACGAGTCAAGTTGAATGAGCACGCTTTCATCCCTCATCCCTCTGCCCTCATCCCTTGTTTCTCCTCCACCTGTCAGATAATTCATGCGACACCGGCTCTGAGCCACATGGAACATCATGCCACAACTATCTGTTAACCTCACAAAGCGTGTCGCCCCAGCTTCATGAAACTGCGCGACCGGCAACCCGGCGCGGGCAGATCATCAAAGAAGATGCTAAACCAGCTTGAGTCGCTTCTGTTAAATCGAAAGCAGACGGGCCACGACATCGTGTGCCGCATTTGGACGTGCGAGACGGCGGGCGCTGGCGCGCATGTTGTTCATGCGTGTTGGGTCGCCGAGCAAGCGGTCAAGCTTGTCGGCCAGCACGGGCAGGTTGTTGCAGCGAATCGCAACGCCTTCTTCAAGCAGGTGATCGGAGTTGCGCTCTTCCTGTCCGGGGATGGGATTGACGATCACAAAAATTAACCCGCGGGCGAGCGCTTCAGAGGTCGTCAGGCCACCCGGTTTGCCGAGCAGGATGTCAGACGCAGACATGTACTCATCCACCTCGCTCGTGTAACCGATGGCCTTGATTGATAGCTGGCTGCCCGGTGAAAGGCTCGTCGCCAGTTGGTCTACGCGGTGTTTGAGTTTCTGATTGCGTCCGCAGAGGGCCAGAACTTGCGCCGGACTTCGCAGGTCCTCTATCAGGGACTGCAAGATATTTTCCATAGGCCCGACTCCGAAGCCTCCGGCGGAAAGCAAAATGGTCGTGACATCCTGACGAAGTCCATGCTTGTCGCGCATCTCGCGCTGATTCTTCTCTCTGGCGAAAACCGGATCAATGGGAATGCCTGTCACTGTTATTTTGGCGGGAGGAATGCCGAGCTTCTCAAGGTGCAGTCGCGTTTCATCGAGCGCGACGAAGTAGTGCTCGTAGTGATGGCACAACCACATGGCGTGAACGTCAAAATCCGTGACGACGATTGCCTGTCGGCAACTGATGCGCTTCCTGGCTTTGAGCCAGGAGATGATCTCCGCCGGGAGAAAGTGTGTGCAGATGGTTATCTCAGGTTGATACTCCCTGAGCATCTTGACGAAAGGGCGGGTGTTAAGTTTGTCGAGCGCGAGGCGTCGGCGCTCGTTCTTCCAGGGCTTGTCCAAATGGTCGTAGAGCCAGCCGAGCACTTCGGGCATCTTGTTGACCATCTCGATATAAGCCTTCGAGTAGAGGTGGCGAAATATCTTGTTGGTGTATTGCAGCGTGTCAATGTGGCGAACTTCCTGGGCCGCGTTCAGCTCCAGAAACGCGCGCTCAAGCGCTTCGGCAGCGCGAAGATGTCCAGCGCCCGCAGAAGCCGAGAGGATTAATACTTTCCTGAACAAGGAGATTTCTATTCCAACTCGTAATGAAGGGGAGCATCGCGCTCCCCTCCTGTCAGGTTTTATCGTTGACTAATGACAGTCAGTGTTCAATCGTTCCACCCTGAAGAATCTGACTACGCTCCAGGGGCCCCACACATTTCCAATTCTGGCACGCACCATCCAGCGCCAGCCCGTTGAATTCTGGTTGGCGATGTAGGTTTGCGGGCTGTCGTGTGTGTAATTCGACGCAGCCACGTTGGTGTTGTTGACGACCGGAAGATTGGGATTGCGCCAGACCCTGATGTGATAAGCGGCTGCGCCCGGCACGTCGTCCCAATCGAAGTCCCAGGTCACTCCGTTGGATTTATCCTGACAGCCGTTGTCCATGACCGCCCCGTTGATCGGTGAAATCAGTGTCGGCGGGGGAATCTTTGGGCCTTGTCCGGCCAGTGCGAACAATGCTGTCAGCGTCAATACCCCTGTGATGTGAAGATGAAAAGGCATTTTCGGCGACCTCCATTGGATGGGCTGAGAGTTTGGAGTTAAAGAGACTGAAGACACCGAAACGTGCGAGGGTGAAGTCCGCTCTCCGTCGTCAGTCTCCGCTGCCCGCTTGCTCAAAGGTTATTCCAATCGGTAGTTCGGCGCTTCCTTCGTAATAATGACATCATGCACGTGCGACTCACGAAGCCCAGCCGAGGTGATGCGGACGAAGCGCGTGTTTTCCTGAAACTCGCGGATGTTGCGGCAGCCCGTGTAGCCCATCCCGGCGCGTAAACCCCCGATGAGTTGCGTCACCATGTCGGCGAGCGTTCCCTTGTACGGCACGCGGCCTTCGATGCCTTCGGGAACGAGCTTGGATTCCATCTCGATGCGCTCCTGGCTGTAGCGGTCGCGCGAGCCTTCGCGCATCGCGCCGATTGATCCCATCCCGCGATAGGATTTGAAGGAGCGTCCCTGAAAGAGAATCACTTCACCCGGCGCTTCCTCCGTGCCCGCAAAGAGTGAGCCGATCATCACCACATCCGCGCCCGACGCAATCGCCTTTGCCACGTCGCCTGAGAATTTGACGCCGCCATCCGAGATGATGGGAACGTTGCTTCCCTTAGCTGCCTCGACGCAATCGCGTATGGCCGTAATCTGCGGCACGCCTGAGCCTGTGACGACTCGCGTGGTGCAGATACTCCCCGGCCCGATTCCGATCTTCACCGCGTCAACGCCTGCCTCAATCAGTTCGCGCGTTCCATCTCCCGTCGCCACGTTTCCGGCGATGAGTTGAACATCGGCGTGGCGGCGCTTGATGTCGCGCACGGCTTCGATGACGCGCGACGAGTGGCCGTGAGCCGTGTCTACGACGAGGCAGTCGGCGCGTGCGCGGACTAATTCATCAGCGCGCTCGCGGTAATCCCCGGTTGCGCCGATGGCTGCGGCGACGCGTAGGCGACCCAGATCGTCTTTCGCCGCGTTTGGATACCTGATGGCTTTCTGAATGTCTTTGACCGTAATCAGTCCCTTGATATGTTTGTCGCCGTCAATGACGAGCAGCTTTTCGATGCGATGCTTTTGCAGGACGGCCTTAGCTTGTTCGAGCGTTGTGCCGACGGGAACGGTGACGAGCGGCTGCTTGGTCATCACTTCGGAGACGGGAATATCAAAGCGCGTCTCAAAACGAAGGTCGCGGTTGGTGATGATGCCGACAAGATGTCCGTCTTCGTCCACGACGGGCACGCCGCTGATCTTGTAGCGCTCCATCACGTTCAGAGCTTCAGAGACGGGACGATCCGGGCGAATCGTCACCGGATCAACGATCATGCCGGATTCGGAGCGTTTTACCTTGTCAACTTCTTCAGCCTGTCGCTCAATGGAAAGATTTTTATGGACGACGCCGATGCCGCCCTGTTGCGCTAAGGCGATGGCGAGCGCGGCTTCCGTCACCGTATCCATCGCAGATGAGCAGAGCGGGATTTGCAGGCGGATGCCGCGCGTGAACTGCGTCGAAGTATCTGTCTCGGTCGGCAGCACGTCAGAGCGCGCGGGAACTAAAAGTACGTCGTCGAAGGTCAGCCCTTCTGTAATATCTGAGGTAATCATGATGATGTCTTACTCCTTAGATACATCGTAAATCGAAAGCTCGTAAATCGTAAATCGTGAATCGTCAATGGAAGGAATGCTCCTTCCATTGACGATTCACGATTTACGATTTACGAAAATAAAAATGCCCGCTTCAATCTGCGGGCAGTCGCCTCTTGTCAATCCGGCGCAGGCATACACATCGCGCCAAAAAGAGCGCGGGAAGAGCATGTGCTTATTGTTGTAAGAGACTTTCGTAACCTTCCTTCGTAATAATCAACTCGGGCTTGTCAGTTGGCACTTGCGCCTTGCGCCCATTGATGGTGACTTCGAGCGCTTTGGCCTTCGTCGGCGCGTACTGAATCCGCAAACGGTCAACGGGGTCGAGCGCTTCCGGTTTGTCCGGCTCTAACAGAATTCCTCTGGCCTTTTTGTTGTCGTCAACCTGTGCGCTCACCCAGACGTTTTCGCCGCGCGCCGTCAACTCGATGTGAAACTGGTTCGTCGTCGTTGTTGTTGCAGGTGTGGGTGCGCTGGTTGGTAGGACAGCCGAGTTCGGGGCTTGCGTGGCCGTAGGCGTTGACGGCTGCGGGGGGGTAATCGAGCGCGCCGCATCACGGCGTTGATACCAATGCAGAGCGGCATAAACGCCCAGTGCAAGAATCGCCAGAATCAGAATCGTCAGCAGCAGCGTGACAAGGGGCGAGCGCGAGCCTCCGTCGGTGTAGACGTGTGGCTTGTAGGGCGTGGTCACAACTTCGTCGGCAGCGTCGCCCTGCTCGCGCGCCGTGCGTAAGTAGCCCTCCAAAGCTTCTTTCTCGTCAAAGCTGATCTGTTTGGCGTAAGCCTTGATGAAACTCCGGTTGAAGATGCCGCCGGGCAGTCGCTTGTAATCGTTTGATTCGATGGCTTCGAGGTAGCGGATGGAAATGCGTGTTTGATCGGAGATTTGGCGCAAAGTAATGCCGCGCGCCTCGCGTGCGAGTCGCAATTCCTCTCCGAAAGAAGCCGCCATCACCAATATACTTCCGCCGCTAGATGTTGAATCGGGCAGAACTGAAGTTTGCCTGGAATTAGCCAGTCTGGAAAATTCATCCCGTTCGCTGCCGCCACTCCCACATGACGTGCTCGCTCTCTTCCCCTCAGCGACAGCGTCAGAATACTTTGTTGGCGCGCAATATAACGTGCTGTGGAAAACGTTGTCAAACTTTATATAAGTCAGAAGTCAGGCGGGGCGTGCGAGTCTATCGAGTCAAAAGGACTTGCCAGACTCGCGCGCCTCGCCTGACTCGCGAGACTTTCGTGCCTTTTCGTCTTGATTCTTCGGGCGCACAGGGCTACGATTGCAAAGTCAGATCAAACAAGCAATTCGTTTTTAACTTCTACAACAGGAAAAGTGAGGAGGAGACTCAGTCATGTCTCTCGAAGCACTCGGAATGGTCGAGACCAAAGGTTTCGTCGGCGCGGTGGAAGCGGCGGACGCGATGGTCAAAGCGGCCAATGTCACGCTTTTAGGAAAAGAATATATCGGCGCAGGCTATGTGACGATCTTCGTGCGCGGTGATGTCGGAGCGGTCAAGGCCGCGACGGATGCAGGCGCAGCCGCCGCACGGCGCGTTGGCGAACTCATCAGCGTCCACGTCATTCCGCGCCCGCACACGGAAGTCGAGCGCGTGTTGCCGACCAACGGTCGCACGGGCTTTAGTCCCGACGAACGCGCCATCGGCGCAGGCAGCGGCTCCGCCGGGCAACTCGGCGAAGGCGATCAGGGACGCTCGCTTTCCTCCACGCGCGAGAATAATAAAGAGCGAGCGAAGTAATTGCGGATTTGGGATTGCGGAATGCGGATTATAAAAGGCAAGTGTCAGGCTCTTGAAATCCGCAATCCGAAATCCGCATTCTGCAATCGAGGAGGTTGTCATGTCAGTTGATAAAGACCTCGTGTCGGTGCAGCAGGCGCGCGACTTGGTTGAGGCGGCGCATCGCGCTCAAGTGGAGTTGGCGCGCTTCGATCAGGGCAAGATTGATCGCATCTGCGAGGCGATGTCGAAGGCTGCGCTCAGGGACGCGGCGCGGCTCGGCGCGATGGCTGTAGAAGAGACGGGCTTCGGCGTGCCTGCCGATAAAGAGATAAAAAACCGTTTCGCCGCCGAAGATGTCTGGAACTACTTCAAAAGCCTTCGCACCGTCGGCGTCGTCTCCGAATCAAAAGACGTGGTGGAGATTGCCAGCCCGCGCGGCGTCGTCGCCGGAATCATCCCCTCGACGAACCCGACCTCGACGGCCATCTTCAAGTGTCTCATCGCTATCAAGTCACGCAACGCGATTGTCCTTTCACCGCACCCGTCAGCCGCGCGCTGCATCAACGAGACGGTCAAGGTCGTGCGCGAGGCTGCCGTCAAAGAAGGCTTGCCCGCAGCGGCAATCGGCTGCATGACCTCGGCGACCATCGAAGGCACGGAAGCCCTGATGAAGCACAAGCAGACTGCCGTTATCCTGGCGACGGGCGGCATCGGCCTTGTGCGCGCGGCTTATTCGTCGGGCAAGCCAGCGTTTGGCGTCGGCCCCGGCAACGTTCCTGTCTTCATCGAACGCACGGCGGATGTCCCGAAGGCCGTGCAGGACATCCTGACCAGCACATGCTTTGACAACGGAACGATCTGCGCTTCGGAGCAGGCGGTAATCTGCGATGCTCCGGTTGAGAAAGCTGTCCGCGAGCAGTTCAAGGCGCAGGGCGGACATTTCCTGAATGCGGCGGAAGCGGATCAACTGGCGAAAGTCGTCGCCACCCCGCAGCGCTCTCTGAACCCGGCAATCGTCGGCAGGTCAGCCGAAGTAATTGCGAAGATGGCTGGCATCAACATTCCACCGGGCACACGCTGCTTGCTGGCGGATGTCGGCGGCGTAGGCCGCGAACACCCGCTCTCGATGGAGAAACTGTCGCCTGTCCTTGCCTTCTACGTCGAAGATGGAATAGAGCGCGGCGCGGCCCGCTGTTTTGAGGTCTTGAGCTACGGCGGCATGGGCCACACGGCGGGCGTCCACACGCGCTCACGCGAAGCTGCGGTTGCCTACGGGCGCGAGATGCCTGCGTCACGCGTCATCGTCAATTCGCCGACGACGCACGGCGCTATCGGATTTTCGACCGCGCTTCCGCCTTCGATGACCTTGGGCTGCGGCTCCTGGGGCGGCAATGTCACTTCCGACAACGTCTCGCCGCTTCACCTGATGGACATCAAGCGCGTCGCCTTTGAGACCAAACCGGTCAAGAGCGCGCGTCCGGCTCTGGCAGCGCAAAAATCCGGCGATGCCGCACAGCCACCGGCTATGGCCGCTTCTTCTAACGCGCCGCGCGCACCCATTGGCCGCGAAGAGATTTCGGCAATCGTTGATCGTTTTCTGGCGAATCGCGCTCCCAATCAGTCCGCGCACGCCGAGCTTCATGCGACCACATCGCAAGCGCCTGCTCAGCCCGTGATTGATATTGAAGCCGACAGTCGTTATGCCGCGCCTTCAGCCGCGCCGCACGCGGAAGCTGCGCCGACCGCAGTAGCGACTGGCGGCGGCAACGGCAATGCGTCCGCGCGTCCTGCGCCTGCGACACCGGCAGCCGCGCCCACACAAACTAACGGCGGGCAAGCGGCTGCAAACGGCAACGCCCGCAAGTCAGTTGATTTCGTCAGCGAGGACGATGTGCGTCGCGCCATTCAGAAAGGCGAGAAGATTTACGTCAACGCGCGCACCATCATCACCCCCTCTGCGCGCGACATGGGCGACCCTGCGGAAGTGTTCGCGAAAGGATAAAATAGTGGTCAGTGGTCAGTGGTCAGTGGTCAGTTAAAAACTGATTCTTACTGACCACCGACCACTGACCACTGACCACTTCTTTATGTTTCTCGGAAAAGTTGTCGGTACAGTCTGGTCAACGAAGAAGACGCCCGATTTGGAGGGCGTCCGCTTTTTGATTATTCATCCTTACGATCTGGACAAAGAGCCGACGAAGAATATCGTCGTCGTCGCAGACCGGCTCGGCGCAGGCATCGGCGAGACGGTGATGTGCGCCTACGGTAAGGCCGCGCGCTCGGCCATCGGCGATCAGGAGATGTCGATCGAAGCGGCGGTCGTCGGCATCGTTGACCGCATGGACTTGCAGGACACTCTATCGGAAGACGCCCGCGACGCCGCGCGCGAATTGAGGACTGGAAAGCAGTGATGAGTGATAAGTGATAGGTGAGAGGAGAAACGCTTTCACTTATCACCCATCACCTATCACTTATCACTTAATTGAATGGCAAACGAAGAATTAATTTACCGAATCACGCGCGCCGTTTATAGTCGCCTGGGCGCGAGCGCTGATGAGCAGATGGTCGAACAGTTGGTGACGGATGTGTACCGCGCGATTGAGCCTGTCGTTGAGAACGGCAGCAACGCGAGGGGGAGTGATGATGGCTCGACGAACGCGCGTGAGCGTGAGGCGCTGGATGCGGGTTCAGCCGGACGATTGATCGTCTCCGTGTTTGGCGTTGACCATCCCGGCATCGTCGCCGGAGTCGCGCAGGTTCTGGCCGAAGCCGATTGCAGCATCATCGACATCAATCAGACTGTGGTGCAAAGCAAGTTCGCTATGATTATCATCGCCGACATGTCGCGCGCCAAAGAATCCGCCACCGCGCTCAAGGATCGTTTTCGCAACGCAGGCGAGCGCCTCGGCGTCCGTATCTACGCGCAACGCGAAGACCTCTTCAACGCGATGCACCGAATATGAAAAGCAGTGATAGGTGATGGGTGATGAGTAAGAACTTGGTTTCCTCTTATTACCGATCACCTATCACCTGTCACTCATCACTTTCCTTATGGAACCTGAAATAGCACGGCGATGTCTGGATTGTGGCGCGTCTGTTCGCGGCAGCGCCTTCTTCTGCCCGCAATGCGGCAGGCCGTTGAAGGCAGGAGCGGCGGGCGTTGGCTCCGCAGCCGAAGCGCCTGAGCTGCATGCGCGCAGGAAGACTGATGGCGGGCTGAATGCGTCAACGGTTGGCCTGCCGGAAAGCACGCCCGCACCTGTTGCTTCCGACCTCGCAGCTACACAAGCCAGCTTCACGCTCGACGCGTTGGAAGAGAATCATCAGCCTGCTGAAGTCGCCGCCGTGCGGACAATGGAAGAAGACGGCGCAATCTCGAAGCGGCAGCGGATGACGACAGCGGCGCGCGATATGGTCGAAGAGAAATTATCTCCCCGCGTGGAAAAATTGCGGCAGGCTTCAAACGTGATGCTGGAAGAAGCCTCGTATGATCCGAGCCTGCGCTTCGTGCTCGTCGCCGCCGCCATCATCGTTCTTTCCCTCTTATTGCTTTTACTCAATTATCTTCTCGGATGAAAGATCCAAAGTCCGATGTCCAAAGTCCAAAGTCAAAAACGGGACTTTGGACTTTGGGCTTTAGACTTTAGACATTGGACTTAGTGATGGAATACACACAGGCGGAAATCTTGCAGACCGTGCGAATGACGGAGATGGAGCATCTCGACATACGCACCGTCACCCTTGGCCTCTCTTTGCGCGACTGCGTCAGCGATTCTCTGGAGAGAACTGCGGCGCGCGTGCGCGAGAAGATCGAGCGCACGGCTGAACGGCTCGTCTCAACGGTTGACGAGATCGGCGACGAGGTGGGCATCCGCATCGCCAACAAGAGAATCTCCATCACGCCCGCCGCGATTATCAGCGAGGGCGCACGTTCAAGAAGCGATTACCTGACGCTGGCGCGCTCCGTTGACGAAGCGGCGAAGAGCGTCGGAGTTGATTTCATCGGCGGCTACTCCGCGCTCGTTCACAAAGGCTGGACGAATGGTGAGAGTGATTTTCTTGATTCCATTCCTGAAGCTCTGGCCTCAACCGAGCGACTCTGTTCTTCTTTGAACGTGGCGACGACGCGCGCCGGAATCAACATGGACGCGGTTCGCCGCACAGGAGTTTTAATCAAGGAGATGGCCGAGCGGACACGCGAGCGCGGCGGTCTGGCCTGCGCCAAGTTCGTCTGCTTTGCCAATGCCGTCGAAGATAATCCGTTCATGGCTGGCGCGTTTCATGGCATAGGCGAACCCGAAGCCGTGATTAACGTCGGCGTCTCCGGCCCCGGCGTGGTCAATCATGCCGTGCGCCATGCGCCAAAGGATTTGCCGCTGCATGAAATGGCGGAGATTATCAAGAAGCTCTCCTTCAAGCTGGCGCGTGCTGGTGAATTAGTCGGGCGCGAAGCCGCGCGGCGTTTGGGTATCCCGTTCGGCATCATTGATCTCTCCCTGGCTCCGACGCCCGCACCCGGTGATTCCGTCGCAGACATCCTCGAAGCCTTCGGGTTCGAGCGCGCGGGCACACATGGAACGACCGCCGCGCTCGCGCTCCTGACAGACGCCGTGAAGAAAGGCGGCGCGATGGCGAGTGGCTCGGTCGGCGGCATGAGCGGAGCGTTCATCCCGGTTTCAGAGGACGCGACGATGATTGAGGCTGCACGCGTCGGCGCTTTGAGTCTGGATAAACTGGAAGCGTGGACGAGCGTCTGCTCGGTCGGCATTGATATGGTCGCCGTCCCCGGCTCGACTTCCGCCGAAACGATTGCCGCGATCATTGCAGACGAGATGGCTGTGGGTGTGATGAACAACAAGACGACCGCCGTGCGAATCATCCCTGTGCCGGGTCGCGATGTCGGCGAGATGGTCGAGTTCGGCGGACTGCTCGGCACAGCGCCGATCATGCCGGTCAACAAATTCTCCTCCGATGTCTTTATCCGGCGCGGCGGGCGCATCCCTGCACCGATTCATTCGCTGCGGAATTAAAAGCGCGTGTCAAGTCTGGATAATTACGGAAAGTGATAGAAGAGTTTGGCAGAGCAGGTAACAGGGGAGAAGTTATAAAGCCGTTTCGATCTAAGCCCTTGTCGTACACGGCCTATGAGAAAGCGACTTTGTCATAAACTTCTCGAAGCTCAAGTGAGCATTGAATAGAGGTGAGCTTGACGGTATCTTCCGTCGCGCGATGCTCTGAAAGCAGCCAGCCTCCGTCAGCTTGTCTGACAAACTGCTCGATGCGGCATTCATCCTGTGCGACTAATAAGTATTCGGCCAGAGATTCAATCGTTCGGTAAAAGCTGAACTTTTTACCGCGATCATATAACTCCGTAGACTCGGAGAGTACCTCGACAATGACGGTTGGGTTGAGGAGCGTGTCAAACTCCTGATCTTCAAATTGAGGCTCCCCACAGACGACTATCACGTCAGGATAGGTATACAAGCGAGTTGAGGGCACTCTGACACGCATATCGTTGGAATATGCTTCGCATGAGCGTCCTCTTAATTGTTGGCTGATTTCACCAGTGAGATTGACGACAACTAGATTATGCTTCCGGCTCGCTCCGGTCATCGCCACTATTTCGCCGTCAATATACTCGCTCTTGAATTCAGCTTTACGCTCCAGAGCCAAATACTCTTCAGGCGTTAAATAAGTTGTCGGTTGGCTAGACATAAGTAACTCTAAGTCTCGGCATTATCGCCTGCTAAAATATATCACGAGAATTAAAGATAGGCGTAAGCTGCCAGCTAATCATTTACTCTTCAGCCTTCACCCTTTTCTTTTGCTACCACCATTATCGTGAAAGCGAATAATGCTGCGACGGCGACGCTGCGCGGGCTTTCTAGCAGTGAGCAAGTCTTGATGTCTGGTGTTGAGAATGGCGATTAGCGCCTGATGCGTAGTGCCTAGAAGTCTTGCTGCGAGAGTGACGCCGCCCTGCGCCTTATCGAGAGCGCGGCGGATCAAGCTCTTCTCATAGCGCAAGACCTCTTCGACGAGGGAGCAGCCTTCCCAGGCGTTTGCGAATCCAGCTTTCCGTGTCTGGCGAAGCGCAATCGTCTCGACCGCTGCGGCTGAAATCTCCGAACCGTTCGCCGCTTCAAGCAGGGTGCGTTCGATGAGCGAGCGCAATTCGCGCACGTTGCCTGCGAGCGGCAATTGTCGCATGGCCTCCAGACTCGCAGGGGTGAAGGTGACGCGCTTGTTATGACGAAGACACGCTTCTTCAACGAAGTGTGTGGCGATAGCGGGGATGTCTTCGACGCGCTCTCTGAGCGGCGGAACCTCAAGGTGAAAAGTTTGTAAGCGATAAAGCAGGTCGTCACGAAACTGGCCTTGAGCCATTTGCTCTTTAAGATTGCGATTGGTGGCAGCGAGGATTCGCACGTTGACGCGCTCAGGCGCGGTCGCTCCAATGGGATGAATCTCGCCACGCTCAATCAAGCGCAGTAACTTACCCTGATTGGGCTTGCTCAACTCTCCGACTTCGTCAAGCAGGAGTGTGCCGCCTGCCGCCTCACGCACCGCTCCCGGATAGTCAGCGATGGCATCGGGGAAGCTCCCCTTCTTGTGGCCGAACAACTGCGACTCGATGAGCGTGTTGGTCAGCGCCGCGCAGTTGATCGCCACAAACCGTCCGGGCCGCCCGCTCCATTCGTGAATCAGGCGCGCTAAAACCTCCTTGCCCGTTCCGGTCTCACCGGTCAGCAGCACGCTACCGTCCGTCATTGCCATGCGCTGCGCCTGACGCAACAATGCGGCTGTCTCGCCCGCCGCATAGATAAACTTCGTCGTCTCTTCTGTCGCTCGTGCATGTGGCGTCTCGATCACACGCCGCGCACACTCACGCAAGCGCCCCATCGTCTCCGAGTGCTGCGTGCGAGAGAGCAACTGGTCTGCCCGGTTGTACGTCTCACGCAATTCGTCTTCACTCAGCAGCCCTGTCAATTCCTCAATCAACGTCAACGCCGCCCGGCCCGCGCCTTCCAAATCACCCGCTTGTTCGGAAATGTCTACGGCGTGTTCAAGCGTAATCCGCGCTTGCTCGTGTTGCTTAACCCGCGCCAAAGCCACGCCATGCGTCGTTAGGGCTTCAGTCAGCAACGCCTGCTCTCCACCCTTCTCCAACGTATGAACAGCCGACTTGACCGCCTTCTCAGCTTCCGAGTTACGCCCCTGCGCCAGCAGGGCACGCGCCCGCGTCTCGTCAACTTGGGCAACGCTGCCGTCATCTTTAAGACTGATAAACAAGCGGCGAGCGCAATCAAGGTGTTCGTGCGCTTCATCAAATTTGGTTAACGTGAGAAACAGAAACCCTAGATTATTTTCTACGCGAGCACGGTAACGTGTATGTCCTGCTTGCTCAAAATGGAAGCTGGCCGCAGCATATTCAACGAGCGCACGATCAAGATAGTCTTCACGCTGTTCTGTTGCGCTGAGATTCCTTAATACAAGCGCAAGCTCATTGTGAAATTTTCCCTTGAGTGAATTGTTATCACCCGCCTTAAATAAAGGCATAGCTTCAGTCAGTATATTTAGAGCATCGTTGAATCGTTTTGCTGTTCTCTCAACTATAGCGCTACGAAGCAAAGCCACTGCCCTAATATCACTGTCCGCTTCGCTTAGATGACTCAATGCTTCCCGTAATGTGATCCGCGCCTCGTCATATCCGCCCTCGCGCCAGTAGCAATATGCTATTTCTGTTTGAGCTTCAGCAATCTTGGTTATATCTAGCAGACCCTCAAAAAGGCCAATGCTTTCACTGAGCAAGTCTTTAGCTCTTTCTTGCGCTCCCGCAACTTGGCTAACACTGCCAACCCAACCCGTCAGTGCCCCGGCGCGCATGAGCACTTCGGCGGCGGCTTGCTTATCTAACCCATCAAGATTAGGAGGCTCGCCGACGCGCTGCCACAACGATCCCATAGCTTCTTGTGCTGCTTCATAGTTACCTGCCTCTTCTAGCTCTTTAGCAAGCGCACAACGCAATCGCGCTCGTTGGCTTGGGCTAATCTCAGTACTGTTTATTTGCCGAAGCAGTTCGACTGCTAAGTTCATGTAGTTGCTACCTTTCTTGGTTTTGCAGAGGACATTGCAAGGAGTAGATATCTACCCGATATGGTATTATGCGCCCGCTCGATTTTGCTGGCTTGAGCCTAGTTTCATTTACAAGTCACAACATAAATATCTTTAGGAGAAAGCAAATGAACCGCCTCCGCCAATTCTGCGTTGTTGTTGTTCTAACATTCGCCCTCAACTTTTCAGCATTCGCTGGTGAAATGGCCACCGGAGTAGTTCAACCGCCACCGCCACCGCCGCAATCAACCTCGGTCATGGGCGATATAAATTGTGGTGTAACGGCGACGAACGAAACAGTCACCGAGACCTCTTTTGTTGACCCGGTAACAGCGCTCACGTTGAATATTGTGCAAGGCTTGCTGTCACTGTTCTAAGCAAGGTCGCTTAATCCGAATCATTTTTGCTGCTGTGATTGCCTCACGCGCGGCCTAATATTAGTGTGTGTGCAGTGAAGTCGCCGGAATAAGGACAGCGCTAATGATCGGCGAGGAAGCACGCACAATGGCGCAGCTTAACTTTACGCCGTGCGAAATGCAATACCGAAATCTACGGGCGCACCCTCCGTCACCACTTTGCCTACAGAGCCAGCAAGCATTACATCCGTAATCTTGAAGAAACCTCAAATCCGCCGATAAATCCTCAAATCGGCCATAAAATTGTTGTTGACAGGATTCGGACTGAGGCATATAGCGTTGCTGGTTACTTCACGTCAGCAAGAGCCTCACTCCTCGTTGAGTCCTGCTCCTGCTTAGCCTCAGGTCAATCCAAAATGCAAAGGATCACTGATATGCCATCAATCCCTCCATAAACAGTTAATATATTTGAAAATTTAATGCGGCTCTCTCGTCGGATTCTAGTAACCTTGCTTGTCAGCATACTGTTGGCAATTTCTGTAAGTGCAGGCCAGATACCAGAAAGGGTTATCAAAAACAGGTCTTGGCGCAAGGAGCCAGTGAAGATATCGAAGCTAAAAGTAAAAGGGGTACTAGTAGGTCTGAAGCAGAAGTTCCTTGAAAGAGATGATAATTGGTTCCGTGACTTAAATATCGATTTGAAAAATACGTCGGACAAGCCAATTGTATTTGTAAGCTTCACGTTAGTGTTGGCTAGACCTGAGGAATACGGATCAACGACTCCCCTTGCAGCCTCGCCTTACGCTTCTGATCTAACCTATGGACGTGATCCTCTTTTACCGGAAGCTGCTGCCCTTCAGGATCAACCTATTCCTATAATGCCAAACCATCGCATGAGCCTTGTTTTATCAGGTGCCGCTTACGATAGAATTATCACTTCTCTAAAAGAGCTTAATTACCGTACTGGTGTCAAAGAGATATGGTTGATTCTTGGGAGGGTCGTTTTTGGCGATGGGACGATGTGGAATGCAGGGAACTTATTCCGTCCTGATTCGAGCAATCCCTATGGTTATACTTTAATAGGGCAATCGCCAATAGGCACATTGAACCATAGTCCCAGATATATCAAAGCGACTTTCGGCAGGTAATTTAGCTGATTGCTTATTTATATTTGCTTTAGTGAAAGGAAAGACGATGCCTGAAATTTACAAGCACCGACTACTTTTGAGGCTTTTAACATTAGGTGTTCTCACATTGTGCTTGGGTCTCCTTCCCCTGATCCGACTCCCTGCGATTTAAGCAAAGCTGGAGATCATTGTTTTGATGACACTTCCTGTTGCCCTGGTTTATACTGCGATACAAGTGATGACCGCTGTCGCCAAGTGCAAATTGCCGGGGGAGGCGGTTGCACTACTCCAAGCTGGGATGGAAGCTGTCCTCCGGGCACATCTCCCAATGGTTCTGGCTTATGCTGCGATTCCGGTGGAGGCACAGCTAACTGCTCCTATGGGCAAACCTACAATTACGATTATGGCGTGTGCTGCACCGACCCGCCGCCGACTTATTCCTGTAATCTGGAAATCCCCGATTCACCCTGCCCCTACGACATCGGCGGCGGTAACTGCTCTCCGTCTCCCATCCTGATTGACATCTCAGGCAATGGCTTTCACCTGACTGATGCAATGGGTGGCGTGGACTTTGACATTGACGGCAACACTAATCACGTCAAAGAACATCTCTCATGGACACAAGCAGGGACGGATGATGCGTGGCTCGCACTTGACCGTAACCAGAACGGTCAGATTGATAGCGGCAGAGAGCTATTTGGGAATTTCACTCCACAGCCCCACCCGCCTGCTGGTGCTGAAAACAATGGCTTTTTAGCACTGGCCGAATATGACAAAGCTGGGAAGGGCGGCAATGGTGACGGAGTGATTAATAAGCGGGATGCTATCTTCCCCAGCCTCAGATTGTGGCAGGACGTGAACCATAACGGCATCTCGGAGGCAGGTGAGCTTTATCCTCTGGCGGAGTTGAGAGTAGCGAAACTAGAGCTTGAGTATAAAGAGTCAAGGCGTGTTGATCAGTACGGTAATCGGTTCAGGTACAGAGCGAAGGTCAAAGACAAGCACGATGCTCAGGTCGGACGGTGGGCTTGGGATGTGTTTCTCGTCTCTACTCCATAGACACGGCGGTGCTGAAAAGCCAGCGGCTTAATTATGGCCGCGAACAGAAGAGACTTTAAGAGCGCGAGACTCACCCCTCGCGCTTATCTTTTATAGCGCAAGCTCGTCGCGGCAAAGACCGCCTCAGTATCCCGGCCATAGCACGGAGCTGGCACACGGCCTTAATCTCTAAATCGCTTCGCGCGGAGCAGGAAACTTCGTGCTACTATAACCGTGCGCTCGCCTATTTCGGTAAGTTATGTCGGAAAGGTTTATCATGGAAGCACTCGGCATGGTGGAATGCATGGGACTGGTGGCGATGATCGAGGCGGCGGATGCGATGGTCAAGTCCGCGAACGTTACGCTCGTCGGCTATGAAAAGATTGATGCGGGGCTGGTGACGGCGATTGTGCGCGGCGATGTCGCGGCTGTCAAAAGCGCGGTTGACGCAGGCGCGGCAGCCGCCTCCCGCGTCGGCAAGGTCGTCGCCACGCACGTCATCCCGCGCCCGCACATGGACGTTGATCAGGGCTTGCCGGTTCTTAAAACCGGCGAGACGACGAGAAAGAAGATCAGCGGATCGGTCAGGGTGAAAAAGTAAACGATGAACTCTGAACGATGAACGATGAACAGTTTTACTTCCGCGTTCAGCGTTCCGCCTTCATCGCTTTAATGTGGGGGTTAGCCGCGAGTGATTAAGACGATTTGTCTGGATAGCGCGGAGAAGAAGTTTACTAACGACTTCCCGGCGGCGGACATCAGCGAATACTGCCTGTCTGAGCATAACGTCGTCTGGGCAGATGTCAGTGACCCGACGAGCCAGGATTTTATAGAGCTTGCCGAAGAGTTTAATTTTCATCCTCTCTCCATTGAAGATTGCCAGCAGACTCACCAGCGACCAAAGGTTGAAGAGTATCAGGGCTATTACTTCATCGTCCTCTACGAAGCCGAACTGGTCGGGCCTCACGATCATCTTGAGTTGCGCGAGTTGAATATCTTTCTCGGCGCAAACTATCTCGTCACGGTTCACAGTCGCCCCATTCGCGCCATCGAGACGGCCCGTCGTCTATGGCCTGAATGGAATGACAGGGCGGAGCACGGCGCGGGTCTGCTCGCCTATCTTTTGATGGATGCGATTGTTGACGATTACATGCCGCTCTTAGATATTTTGAGCGAGCGAATGGACGACCTCGAAGATCAAATCTTCGGCGAGTTCAAGCCCGAATCAATCGAAGAGATTTTCCGCATCAAGAAACAGCTTCTACACCTGCGCCGCTCGATTACGCCTCTGCGCGATGTCTTCAACACGATGCTCAGGCGCGAGCAACCCATCTTCGCACGCGAAACGCACGTTTACTTTCAGGACGTGTTCGACCACATCATCCGCGTGGCCGACACCATTGACACTTTACGCGACATGCTCAGTTCGACGATGGACGCCTATCTTTCAGTTCAGGGCAATCGCATGAACATCATCATGAAGCGCCTGACCTCGATTGCGACGATTCTGATGTCTGTGACGCTCATCGCGGGAATCTACGGGATGAACTTCGATTCTATGCCTGAGTTGAGATGGAAGTACGGCTACGTTTTCGCGCTTAGTTGGATGCTCGTCATCGGCGTGGGGCTTTACATTTATTTCAAGAAGAGGAAGTGGCTGTGAAGCGAAAACGGAAGCGCAGGCACAATCCCGTTCAGGCATCGAGCGAAGAAGGGCTTGAGAAAGCCGACCAACTCGCGCCGCTTGAGGAACGCGCGGGAAAGCCTGCTAATCAAAGCTCGAATAACGGAGGCGGTGTCACCGTTGATACAGGAAGTCTGAAGCTTCCGGCGGAGTTCACCGAGAAAGAGGAAGGGAAGTCCGGGCTGTTTGGTTTAGAGCCGGTCACTATCGTCATTCTGGTCTTCGCGCTCGCCTTCATCGCTTTCATCGCATACCTTATCTCGATAGAGCCGCCGAAGACCAAAGACGACGCGACCCCCGCCGCCGAGAGTCCGCGTTAAAGGTTTCTCTTTTACCAACCGCGACCGAAATCAAGCCTTCTGCGTTTGAGGCGACTGAGCAAGGCTCTTTTCCAGCTTGGTGAATCGCGCGAGCATCTCTTCGTACATCCGATCCGTCTTTTCGTGCAGGTGCGCGACTTCCAGTTCGGCTTTGATGTTCACCTCATACTCTATGTCGGCACGCACGCGGTCTTTCTCTGCCTGCCGGTTCTGGCTGATGAGGACGAAGCATGACAGGAAAATCGCTTCGAGCGAAACGATCATCGTCAGCAGGCCGAAGGGAAACGGGTCGAAACCGCGCTCGTTAGTGACAGGATCGACGGGGAGAATGAGAGTGTTCAGCGTAATCCAGGTCACGAACCAGATAAGATTAATCGCTAAGAAAGGCATGCTGCCGCTGAACCATGCAATCCAGTCAGCAATCCTCTCTATCAGCGTGAAGTGCGCCTGAACTTCTTCGTTGACGTTGCGTGAGACGCGCGTGCGTAGCAGTTGATCCGCCTTGCGCGTCATGCTGCTCATCGCCGCGAGCATGTGCAGGGCGGCGTCCGGCTTCTTTTGAAAAAGCAGCAGCAGGTCGTCGCGGTCAAGCACCAGCAGTTCTGTTTCCGTGAGCGCGGTGGCCGTCGCGCTTCGCGGGCCGCTATCGAGCAACGATAGCTCGCCGAACATCTCGCCCGGACGCACGACGTTGAGCACGATCTTCTGGCCTGCCGTGTCCTTGATGTACAACTCGATTTCGCCCGCGCGGACGATGTAGAGGGCATCACCCGGCTCGCCTGTTTGAAAGAGTATCTGGCCTGCGTCCAGCTTCTCGTAATCAATCACGTCCGCCAGCGCAATTCGATCATCTTCTTCGAGCATATCGAAGAATTCGATTCCGGCGAGCATCTCAACGTCACACGACATATTTGGCTCTCCTACCGTGAAATATATTTTAGGAAACGACTCAAGGGAAAATCTGGAAACTCGGAAACAGCGGCGCGCATTCTAGCAGAAGCGGAAGACCAAAGGCGATTAATCATTTACACTTTCTTTGACCCTGAAAGGGTCAGATAAAATAGCCGGGGGCAGCGCCCCGGTCACACGCCGCACCACACGTTCCGACCCTGAAGGGGTCGCATCTCAATGTTGAGATGCGACCCCTTCAGGGTCGGAACTATTTGTCGCGTTATTCCGGGGGCGGCGCTACGCGCTTGCCCCCGGCTATTACATGTGACCCTTTCAGGGTCAGGGGGGGCGCTATGGATTCCTGCCCGTGCCCGTTTTAGCGGGCGCTGTGGAATTGGTGCTGCGCGTGACGGGCGGCTTCGTTGCCGGTTGAGTTCCTTCACGTCCTGAGATGCGCCCGGAGCGCGTCAGGGCAATGCGCTTATCCTTTCCTGCCGCGTCTGCCACCGTCACGCGGATAGCGCGGTAGGAGCCGTCGCGCGCTTTGTTCGTCGGGCTGTAGCTAATGACGTACTGTGTTCTGAGGTCGCGCACAATCTCTTCGGCAATCTGCGGCAACTCCGAAAGAGATTCGGGAAAGAAGGCACGCCCGCCGGTCTCTTTGGCCAGACGATTGATGAGATTGACGGCCTTGTCGCGCGGGCTTTTGCGAATGAGGCCACCTTCCTTGTCCAGTTCGTTGACAAAGCCTATGACGTAAATCTGCACGTCCTCTTCACGCAGCCGCTCGAAGAGTTCTTCCTGCTTGTAGGTGCTGCCGCGATCTTCGCCATCCGTGACGACGATCAGGGCGCGACGGCGGCGGTCGTCTGTCCCGCTCTTCTTGTATTGCGCGACGTGCTCGGCAGAAACGTAAACGGCGTCAACAATCGCCGTCTGCCCGCCTTCCGTGTAGAGCGTGTCAATGGAATCAATCAGGTCGTCCTTGTTCGACGTGAAATCCAGAATCTGCTCGATCTTGTCGCTGCTGATGAAGCGAACAAGAAAGGTTTCATCGCCCGGCTTGTTGCTGTTGATGATGACCTTTCCGGCTTCGATAACTTGAGCAAGTTGCGTGCGCAGCGACCCCGAAGTGTCAACTGCCAGACCGTAGCTGACCGGCACTTCTTCTTTTGAGAAGGAGAAGATCGGTTGCAGCACGCCGTTCTCGAAGACGTTCATCTCCTCCTGTCGAATATTCCCGATGGGACGATTGTTGCGGTCAATGACGCGCACGTTCAGGTTCACCAGATCGGTATCAATCGTGATGCTCTCGTTTTCGTTAATCTCTACGCCCAGCGGGTTCGCCATGTCCGGCGGGGCATCCGGCAAAACAACCTGACCCGGATTGACAGTTCCCCCGGATGTTTTCATCACCGGCTTCGGCGTCGCTTTCGGGGTTGGCGTTTGCTGCGGAGAAGCGTTAGCGGGTTTTCCCTGCTGCTGCGTCGTGGTGGTCGTCGTGCGGCGCGCACGCCCTTCCTGCGCCCGGCTGACGTTTGATGCGACCATCAACGCGCAGGCCATCAACAAGACTGCGGCGAGCAAGACGGCGCGACGCGCGCGCGTAGACATTTGAACCTGAACGCTTTTCATAACCAAAAACCTCTCGTCAAGCAGAATTCAGGAGTCAGAATACAGAAGTCAGAATGAATCGGCTGAAACCGGGTTTATTCTGTACTCTGACTCCTGACTCCTGAATTCTGACTCCTGCTTTTTCGTGCTGCTGGGGCAAAGAGCGCGGGCGAGCCTTTACTCGTCAGCGCGCGCACACGCTTTCAAAGATGCGGTTCAGGCGGTCGCGCGTTGCCGGAGACTGAGAAAGCATTTCAGCGCGGATTGGTGACCGCGTAATATCCCTCGCGGCTGCGAACGAAGAGGCGTGGAAGCCCGCGCGGCGGCGTCACCCTGACCTTGAGCTTATGCCACTTGCCGTCGTTCTTGAAATTCTTCGGCCTGTAGCCAATCGAATACTGGTGACGGAGTTCCAGCGCGATGCGCTCAAACAGCTCATCCATCTCGGCTGCCGTGTTCGGGAAGAAAGCCTTGCCGCCGGAGACTGCCGACAACTCGTCCAGACTGGCCTGACCTTCCATCCCCAGCGAACTGCCCGGATCGTTGCCGCCGAGGATGCCTATCGAATAAAGCACGACATCGGACTCTTTCAAGAGGCGGCGCACCTCGCTGAAGGTGTAGCGCGAATCGTTGTCCTGCCCATCGGAGATTAAGAGCAAAGCGCGCTTCGGATGCGTCCCGCGCGTCACCTTTTCCACGCCCAGATAGCAGGCATCGTAGAGCGCCGTGTTGGAGCGCGTCTCGACGAAGGTCAATTTGTTCAAAACGGCGTCGCCGTCGCGCGTCTTGTCGAGCAGCAGCTGTGCGCGCGAGTTAAAGGCGATCAGGAAATATTCGTCCGAGTCGTGGCTCGTCTGGATGAAACGCGAAAGAGCCTCGCGTGCCTTCCTGATCTTATCGCCGCTCATCGAACCCGACACGTCGAAGATGACGCCGACGGAGACGGGCGCATCGTCGTCCGAGAAATATTCTATCTCCTGTTCCTCTTTATCCTCGAAGACCTTGAAGGCTTTCTGGTCGAGGCCGGAGACGTAGCGACCGTAGGTGTCTGTGACGGTCACGGTCAGGGTGATGAGGTCTGTGTTGACGATCTCCGTCTCTTGAGCCTCCCGACCCTGTTGCTGCGGCGCGGGCTGTGGCGTCGGCGTCTGCTGGGCTTTTGGAGTATCGGGTTTCTTTTGTTCTTGTGCCGTGACGAGGGTGGGCGCGACGAACGAGAAGAAGGTGAAGGCGAGACAGGAGACAAGCGCGACCTGAAGTGCATTGCGGCGCTGGGATTTCATGCGGCTCCCTGTTCTTTTTAACTTCGGCGAGACTGCTGACGGTCTCCCGGAGAAAATAGGTTTACTTTGACTTGTAGCTTGCAGCGATGAACAGCAAGCTACAAGTCACATTAATTTTTGAAGCGATGTGGACGGCGTTCCGGGGAGACTACCGCTCGCTATTTCCACCAATTGTCAGCGAAGGCTAAATCGCATTGTAGGACAAGCGTGGCGGCTAGGCAAGAAGAAGCGGCAAAATCCGATGACTGCAACTTTCGTCGCCGTCCGGCGTGTATTCGAGGCGAAAACTTTTCGCACCGTATTTATCCAATCTGAGAAGGCGTCGAAGCCATGCTCCGCTCTGGCGGCAAATTAGAGTTCTACTCTGTTACGCTGTGCTTCCCGGCAATCCTGATTGCCATCATTGCGATAGCTCTTTATCTCAAGGATAGAAATAAGAAGCTGTAATGAAAAGAGTAGGAAATTACATCCTGGCGGGGCGATTCGCTTGCCTGTGTCCGCATGTTATACTTCGGGGCGTCTGCCCTTTGACTTACGCGGCAGACAGTTTTTTGTCCGCTCAGAATTAATCACTATGGCCGAGTTTATTTGTCGTCTGGGAACGCCTGCGGGTGAAGTCGTCACGCGCACCATCGAAGCGGTCGGCGCGCAGGAAGCGCGCGTGCGTCTCGAAAGCGAGGGCTTTCGCGTCTTTACCATCACGCCGCCGAAGACTATGGGAGTGGCGGCTCTGACGCGGCGCGGTGGCAAGGGAAATCAAGGGCGTTTCAAGGCCAACGATTTTCTGCTCTTCAACCAGCAACTCGCGGCGCTCCTGCGCGCGGGCATCCCGATCCTGCAAGCCATCTCGATGCTTCGCAAGCGCGCTCAATCCGCCGGGTTGGGGATGGTGCTCGCTGACGTTGAAGAGAAGATTCGCGGGGGCGCTGCGCTCTCGGCTGCATTCGCGGCGCAGGGGCCGATCTTCCCGCGCATCTATACCGCCTCTATTTTAGCCGGTGAACGTTCGGGCGCGCTCGACGAGGTGCTTGACCGCTACGTCGGATACATGCGGCGCAGCGTCGGTTTGCGGCGCAAGATTCGCGGCGCGCTCGCTTATCCAACGCTGCTCCTGATTGCCTCTATCGGCATGGTAGGATTTCTGACAGTCTATGTCGTGCCGCGCATGTCGAGCCTGTTTGAAGGCATCGGCAGAAATCGTCTTCCCTGGTTGACGGTCGTCGTGACGGGAATCTCCACCTGGTTGACCTTAAACTTATGGTGGCTTGCTCCGGTCCTCGTTGTCGCCATCATCGCATTCATCTTCTGGGCGCGCACGCCTTCGGGACGACTGACGATTGATCGGACGCTTTTGAAGCTCCCCTTAATTGGAAAGCTCTTGCAGCAGGTGGCCGTCGCGCAGGCCACGCGCAGTCTGGCGACGTTGTTGGCAGGCGGCATCACGCTCGTGGAGTCGTGGGAGATTGCGGCGGAATCAATCACGAATCGAGAACTCAGGCGCAGGAGTTCCGCTATCTTGCCGATGATTCGTGAGGGACGTTCGTTTACGGAGAGTCTGGAATCGGCTGGCTGGTTTCCTGAACTGGCGATAGACATGATCGGCGTGGGCGAGCGTTCCGGCAGTCTGCGCGAGATGCTCGACGAGGTCTCGGCCTTCTATGATTCCGAATCCGAGGTGAAGCTTGAGCAGTTGACGACGACGATAGAGCCTGCGATTCTTATAGTCATGGGCGGAGTCGTCGTCACGATTCTGCTGAGCATTTATCTCCCGATTATTTCAGCCATCTCCGGCGCTTCGTCAGGACGTTAAGTTAAAGGGCAATCCTTCGGAGTTCCGAGCGGCATCAAAGATTTATGAAACAGTTGTCGGAAGAATACACGGAAACGCTCTCCTCCAGTGAGGCGGCCTTGCCGCGCATTGGGACAGGCGCGCTCAACGCGTTGCCGGAGGACAATGACCCGCCCGAAGTGCGCGAGGCGCGAACACTAGCTCGCCGCTACCGCCTGCCCTACGTTGACCTGCTTCCGCCTGAAGGCGATTCGCCGATAGATTACGCGCTCCTGAACGAGTTGCCGGTCGATTTGATGGTGCGTAACCAGTTCGTGCCACTCCGTCGTGAGGGCAAGCGCCTGCACGTGGCGATGGCCGACCCGACCGATCTTGAAAGGCTGGATGAACTGGCGAGCGCGCTTCATGCGCGGATTGTGCCGCACGTCGCGACAGCCGGAGCGATTGACGTAGTTCTCAGAAAAGGCGACGCCACACAGCGCGTGTTGCAGGAAGCCGCCTCCGGCTTTCGGATTTCGCTGGTCAAAGAGACGGAAGCAGGCGAAGAGGTCCTGGACCTTGACCGCTTAGCGACAGATTCGGAGATGTCTCCGATCATCAAGCTGGTTGACACGGTCATCTACAACGCGATGGAATCGCGCGCTTCCGACATTCATATCGAGACGCGCGACACAGAGGTTCAGGTCAAGTACCGCATTGACGGCGCGCTCTATGCCAAGGTTGACCCGATTGATCTCGCTTATCATCAAACGCTCATCTCACGCATCAAGGTCATGTCGGAACTGGACATCGCCGAGCGCCGCGTGCCGCAGGACGGGCGCTTCCGCGTGCGCTACAAAGGCCGCAACGTAGACTTTCGTGTTTCGATTATGCCGACCGTGCATGGCGAGGATGCTGTCATTCGTATTCTCGACAAGGAGCAGATCAACGAAGAGTTTCGCAATTTGAATCTGGATGTCGTCGGATTCTCCGAAGATGACATCAGAAAATTTCGTCGCTACATCGCAGAACCTTACGGGATGGTGCTGGTCACAGGGCCGACCGGCTCAGGTAAAACGACGACGCTCTACGCTGCGTTGAACGAGATTCGCAACGAAGAAGATAAGATCATCACGATTGAAGACCCGGTTGAGTACCAGTTGCACGGCATCACGCAGATTCCGGTTAACGAGAAAAAGGGGTTGACGTTTGCGCGCGGGTTGCGTTCCATCCTGCGCCACGACCCGGACAAGATCATGGTCGGCGAAATCCGCGACGAAGAGACGGCGCAGATCGCTATTCAATCGGCGCTGACCGGTCACCTCGTGTTCACAACGGTTCACGCCAACAACGTGATTGATGTCATCGGGCGCTTCCTGAACATGGGCGTTGAGCCGTACAATTTCGTCTCCTCCTTAAACTGTGTGCTGGCGCAGCGTCTGGTTCGCATTCTCTGTCCGGTGTGCAAGCGCGCTTATCATCCGCCGGATGCCGAGTTGCTGGAGTCGGGCTTGCGGCCTGAGGAACAGGCGGGGCGAGCCTTTTACATGAGCGTCGGCTGCGACGCCTGCAACCACACGGGGTATCGCGGGCGCACGGCGATTCACGAATTGCTCGACCTGACGGATAATATCCGCGAGATGATCGTGGAGCGTCGTCCCGGCTCGGAAGTGCGCCGCGCGGCAGAAGCCGAAGGTCTGACGGGCCTACGCGAATCCGCACTCCAGAAAGTTTTCGCAGGTATCTCGACGCTGCACGAAATCAATCGTGTGACGTTTGTGGAAGAAGTTAGTGTGAGGCAGTAAGCAGTGGTCGGTGGTCGGTAGTCAGTTAAAAGAAAAGCAAAACAAAACGAATCCGGTCTTAACTGGCCACTGACCACCGACCACTGACCACTGTCTTTCGGGAACTGCCTTTGACATGGGGCGTTTGATAAGTTTGTGGAGCGCTCCTTGTGTCGAGCCGGTTTCGGTGTTTGTTAGTCAAAGTCAATATTGTCACCCCGATAATTGTTACGTCATATCTTTACGGAAAAGGAATTGAGATGAAAAGATCATCAATTCACGCGCGCTCCTTTGCATCGCTCGTCGTGATTTTCTGTCTGCTTGCCGCGCCCATGACGGCCTTCGCCAAAAAGGGTGAAAAGAACTACAAGCAGGGTTTGCAGTATGAATCGGCGCAGCAGTGGGAGAAGGCCGCGCAGGAGTTCACGCTGGCCGTCGCCGCCGACCCGTCGAACATCGAATATCAACTGCATTATCGCCGCGCCGTCTTCAATGCTTCGCAGACCTACATGCAGCAGGGACGCGCGCTCGCCGAGCAGCGCGATTACATCGGAGCTTACAACGCCTTTCGACAAGCCTACGGCTACGACCCCGTCAACGAACTCGCGCTGGCCGAGATGGAGCGCATGTTGCGCCTGCAACGCGAGAAGACCGGAGACACGGGCGCGGGCGATGGTAATGGCAAAGGCAAAGGCGCTAGAGTCACACAGCTTTCAGACCGGCAGGGAACGGGCGGCACACCGGCAGATCCGGGCGCGGCAAACGATGCTCAGCAGGAAGCGCCGCTGCCGCCATCGCGCGCCGATCAACTGCGCGTCATCAAATACAACAACGACCTCAAGAGCCTGATACGCAATCTCGCCGAGCAACTCGGCTTCAACGTGATCTTCGATACCCAATCGTTTCGCGCGCCGCGCAACGTCGAAGTGAACCTGACGGATGTGACGACGGCGCAGGCGCTCGACTTAATCTTTCTTCAGGAAGGCTTGTTCTTCCAGAAAATCAATCGCCACACTATTCTCGTCGCCGATCAAAACAGGCGCGCTCAGTATCAACAACTAGCCATTCGCACGTTCTATCTCTCGAACATTGATCCGACCGAGGCGCGCGCCATCATCTCGGCTGCGATTCCGCCAAATCAGGGTCGCCCGCAAACAGTCGTGCTGCCGGACAAGACGACGAACAGCATCACGATTCGTGACACGTCCGAGAATCTGCGTCTGATTGGTGACATCCTGCGAAGTCTGGACAAGGATCGCGCAGAGGTCGTGATGGATGTCAATATCTACGAAGTCTCGCGCACCGATTTGTTGCAGCTTGGCAATCAACTCGGTACGGGGGACGCAAACGGCTTCTTCAATCTTGGCGGGTCAAGCGGTGTCAGTGTCATCGCAGGCTCCCGCGAGGTGGCGAACGCCGTCTCGACAGTGCCGACGGCGCTCGGCGCTGCCCTCGTCATCCCGGCTTCAGCCCTGACCGCGTTTCAGCGCAAGGATCGGACAAAGCTCGTCGCTTCCACGCAGGTTCATGCCTTCAACGGTGAAGAATCCACCGCTCGCATCGGCCAGCGCGTGCCCGTGCAAACGGCGCAGACGTTTCCGTTTGCTTCCACCCAGCAGCCGACCACTCCGGGCGGAGTCAGCGGCGGAGTCAATTTCGGCGGCGGCTTTCCGGTCATTCAGTATGAGCCGACGGGTTTGACTTTGAAATTCACCCCGCAGGTCTTTCCGAACCTGGACGTACAGGTCAAGATGTCTATTGAGTCGAAAGACATTCTCAACGCCGGAAGCCTGACGCCAACTTTCACCGAGCGCGCGATTACCGGCACGGCGCGCATTCAAAACAATCGCACAATGATGCTCGCCTCTGTTGCGACGGACACGCAATCGAACGGTCGTCGTGGACTGCCGCTGCTGGGGCTGATTCCTATCCTGGGGCGTCTGTTTACTTCGCCGACGCGCAACAACAACCAGATAGACATCGTGATCGCCGTCACGCCGCGCGTCCTGCGCGCTCCAACCATTACTCCGTTTGACGAGAAAGAGCGAGATAGCGGCACGTTGTCAACGCCGACGAGCGGGTCGCTCGAAGCGATGGTCAGGGAAACAGAGCGCGAAGACCAACTGGCCGCCGCACGAAGGGTTCCGACCAACGTGGTCGTGCAATTGCCGGATGCGGAACCGCCACCGGCTTATGTGCCCGCGCCGCAGTCTATGATGACGGCCAATGATAACGCCGCTGTTCAACCCACGCCCGCGAAGACGGAAGCGACCGCTGCTGCGATCAATACTTCGCTGGTTGGCAATCTCCCGCAGCCGTCGAACGCTCTGGCGAACGCGATTGCACAACTGACGGGCGATCCTCCGCCTGCTCCGACCGCGCTTGTCAATAGATCAAACAGCGCCGCCGCGCGCCCGGTTGAACTGGCTCAACCGTCGAGTGTGACACCGATGCCGCTCCCTGCGACAACAGCCGGAGTTGCGAAGACTGAAACTGTGACGGACAATTCGGCGAAGGAACAGCCACACACGACGACCGCATCCCTTGCGGACAAAATAAAGGATGGAGTGTTTGGAAAGCCGCCTGCGCCGCCCGAGCCTGTTTTGCCGGTGGTCGAAGCGCGCTTGATGACAGAGGGACAGGAGATGCGAATAGGCCAAAAGCAGCGCATCGCGCTCGTGTTGGTCTCGAAAGAGAAACTCGGCAATACGCTCGCGCCTCTGCATTTCGATCCGCTTGTGCTGGCTGTGCGCGGCATCTCGCAGGGACCCTGGCCTGACGGAGCGTCAACCGCGCCGATCATTATGCAGTCAATTGATCCGGCTGGATTAGTCATGCTTGCCATCTCGCCGCAGGCGGGCACGCCCTTGAAGTCCGGCGCAAACGTCGTCCTCTATCTCGAAGTCGAAGCGTTGGCAGCGGGCGAGAGCGTTATCACCTTCGACGGGAACGCGCGTGCTGTCACCTTCGACGGTCGCGGCGTGAAGATGCAACTGACGGAGAGCCGCATCACGGTCAAGTAGTATGAGAATGAAGTGGTCAGTGGTCAGTGGTCAGTGGTCAGTGAAAGCGGCGGGCGACAAGAATCATTTGCCGTCGGCTGCTCCACATCAGCAAGCGCCCTCTCTGACCACCGACCACCGACCACTGACCACTATCTCTTCTCGCGGGTTCACGCTGATTGAGCTGGTCATCACGCTGACGGTGCTGACGATTCTGACGATGGGCGTGATTCCGCTCATCAAAGTTTCGGTTAAGCGACAGCGCGAGCAGCGCCTGCGCGATGAATTACGCATGATGCGTATGGCTATTGACCAGTTTCACCGCGAAGCGTTGGCCGGGCCACAGGGGCAGCAGGGGCAGCAGCAGGCGCAGACTCCGCAGCAGCAACAGCAACAACAGCAACAGCAGATTGTAGACCCGCGTATCAGGGTCGCGATTACCGACAACACCATCTTCGGTGTTGATAACCCGGATCGCTATCCGCCCGATCTCGAAACGCTCGTCAGCGGCGTCAGCGTCACGCCGATAGGGGCGAATCTGCCGGTTGGCGGGCCAAATGGACCAAACGCGACCGACAATACGCTCACGTCAACCAAGAAGAAAATTTACCTGCGCGAGATTCCGATTGACCCGATGACGGGCGAGCGCGATTGGGAGCTTCGCTCAACTTACGATTCAAAAGACACAGGGTCCTGGGGCGGCGAAAACGTTTTCGATGTGCGCTCGAAATCAACTGCGACGGCGCTCGATGGGAGTAAGTACAGTGAGTGGTAAAGAGCAGTGGTCAGTGGTCAGCGGTCAGCGGTCAGTGGGAGCGGGCAATAGTGCTGACCTGTCTCCTGCGACTAACTCTGACCGACCGCCGCTTTTACTGACCACTGACCACCGGCCACTGACCACTGTTCTTCAGCGTGGTTTCACACTGCTCGAATTGATGATCGTCATCTCGATCATCGTGATTCTCGCCGTCATTGCGATGCCGCAGTATCAGAAGACTATCCTACATGCGCGCGAGACGGTGCTGCGCGATAATTTGTACCAGTTGCGTAAGGCGATTGATTTGTACGGGGCGGATAAGGGTAAACTGCCGCAATCGCTTGACGAGTTGGCCAGCGCCGGGTATGTCCGCGAAGTTCCGATTGACCCGATCACGGGCGAGAAGGACTGGACAATCGAAACAGGCGAAGACCCCGGCTCGCTGACCAGCGAATCAGGCATCACAACCGTTCATAGCGCATCGCCCGATACTTCGACGGAAGGCACGCCATACAGCGAATGGTGAGGACATTTGATTTTTAACAAACTCGTTCGCCCACGTTTCCCTTCAGCCGCGCTCGGTCTTGAGAGCGGCAATGCAACGGTCGTTTATCTTGAGCAGCGACGACGCGACGGCTTTTCGATAAAACGCGCGGCAACCGCCAGCCTTCCCGAAAGTCTCATCCACCCCAGCTTCGACGAACCGAACATCACGGACGCAAATGCGCTCGTTCTGCTGTTGTCTGAAGTGGCCTTGAGCGCAGGTCTCGGCAAGCAGCACAAGTGGTCTGTGGCGCTGCCCGAAGCCTCTACGCGCGCCACCATCCTGACGCTGGAGAGCGCGCCCGCTTCGCGCTCTGAGCTGGAAGAAGTCCTGCGCTGGAAATATGAGCGAAGCTTCGGCGCGCCGCCCGAAGAACTGCGCGTCTCGCGCTCTCCGCTGCCGTCGGACGCGCAGGGACGCCAGCGTTTTCTGGCCGCCGGAATCCGTCTCTCGATTCTCGCGGAATATGAAAGCGTGTTTGACGCTCTCGGCTGGCGTGCAGGCTTAATCCTGCCGCGTCATCAGGGCGAGGCGCGCTGGATTACGAACGGCGCGCCCGGAGATGCGTTGCTCATCAGTTCGCACGCGGAAGGTTTCACCGCGCTTCTCCTGCGCGACAAACAACCCGTCATCGCGCGCTCCGTTTTGTGCGAAGCAGAAGACCGCGACGATGAGCTTTATCGCCTGCTGCTCTTCTACCGCGACCGCATTCTTTCATCTGCCGACGCCGCAGGGGCAGCGCTTCCGCTCGACCGCCTGCTCGTCGTCGGCGAAGGTTTCGACAAAGCCCACGTCAGCGAAATCGTCAACGAAACACTCGAAGTCCATTTGCGCGCTCTCGGCCCCGTCGAAGTCGGCCTCGCACTTCCGTCCAAGGAGTTGAGCTTCGACGCCATCGCCGCACCCGCCGGACTCGCCACGCTGGCATGGTGAGAGCAGTAGTCAGTGGTCGATAGTCAGTTAAAGAAAAAGCTCAAAGCCGCTAATCGCCTGTATTTCCTGACCACTGACCACCGACCACTGACTACTGTCTTTCTGAAACTTTCCGGGTTTCAAAAGCGTAAAACCCGGGCATCATGAGTATGAGTGCATCCTCCACAATTTTAAGCAGTATCTCGGCGTTTGCTGATAGAGATTTGGTGACGCGGGCCGTCGCCGGGCGCGAAGACGCTTTTGAAGAACTCGTGCGCCGCTACCAGCGCCCGATTGCGGCCTACGTCTATCGCATGGTCGGCGATTACGAGGCCGCGCTGGATTTGACGCAGGAGGTCTTCATCAAGGTTTACAACTCGCTTCGGCGCTACCGCCCCGAGTTCAAGTTCTCGACCTGGATTTACAAGATCGCGCACAACTCAGCCGTTGACCATCTGCGTCGCTACAGCAACCGCGCGCAGGCGCTGACAAACGAGTTTGAGGGAGAGCAATATGAGCTACCGCTTGAGAGTCGCAGGCTCTCGCCCGAACAGGAGAGCGAAAGAACGGAGCGCCGCGCGGAAATTGAACAGGTCGTTCGCGGGCTTCCCGTCGCCTACAGAGAACTCGTCCTGCTGCGCCATTCGCACGACATGAGCTACGACGAGATTGCAGAAGTCACAGGTCTTCCGCTCGGCACGGTCAAGAATCGTCTCTTTCGAGCGCGCGAAACGATGCGCCAGCAATTCATCCAGAGAGGAATCACGAGTGTCTGAGGACAGACCATAGACCATAGACCATAGACCATAGACCATGGACGATGGCAAGCGTGGTTTTTATCGTCCATTGTCTATGGTCTATCGTCCAAGCTCTTATGCTTCCGAATAATTCAGTTTGCAGGAGTGAAGAGATCATCGCTTACCTTGATGGTGAGTTGGATGCTTCTTCGCTGGCTCGGCTTGAGCAGCACTTCGAGGCTTGCTCTAAGTGCGCTGCGGATTTGCGTGCGCAGCGACGCCTGCTGAACGAACTGAACTTCGCGCTCATGGATGAACCAATGATTGAGATGCCGAAGAACTTTGCTCAGGTTGTGGCGGCTCGCGCCCAGTCGGATATGAGCGGTGTCGTGCGCGACCCGTCGGAGCGAAAGCGCGCTCTGCGTTTGTGCGCCGCGCTCGTCACCGTAGCTTTCGCGCTGCTCGGCGGAGCGGCCTTGAGTGAATCTATCTTCGCGCCGCTGCGCGCCATCTGGAAAGCCGGGATGGCGCTTTTCAGTTTTCTGGGCCACGCGCTCTACGATGCGGGCGCGAGCGTGACCGTCATCTCTCGGGGTTTAAGCGGGCGCTTGCTCTTCGAGTCGCGCGCTCTTGGCCTGCTTGTTCTGCTCCTCCTTGCACTGTCTCTCTTCGCCTTAGCGCGCCTGATTGTCCGGTACCACCGGACACGAATCATGGAATGAACCTGCAAGCGCACACTGCTCTCAGGAGCAACGTGCGCTCTTTTTTCGACAATTGTGAATCAGCTTTCGCTTCAGAGGTCTCTGGATTTATCGCTTGCGCGCGCCGCATGGCAAGCGGCGTTGACCGTCGTCTTGTTTTTCCTGATGGCCGCCTGCATCCACGCGCAGACTTCCCCCGTCTTGCTCCCGGACGATCAAGCGCCGCTCATCGTTGACGGGATGAGGGAATACGACGTGTTCGGCTGGGGGCAATCAATCGTCGTGCGCGGCCACGTCAAGCACGGAGTCATGGCCTTTGGAGGCGATGTCGTTGTCGAGGGAATCATCGAAGGAGACGTGGCGACCATCGGCGGCTCAATCGTGCAGCGCGAAGGCGCGCAGATCGGCGGCGATGTCATCGTCATCGGCGGCTCGTATCGTCGCAGTGCTACTACCGCTCAGGGACGCAATCCCGCGAGCACGTCCGTCATGTTTGAAGGTTTCGAGCCGGAGCTACGCAACATCATGCGTAATCCTGCTTCTTTACTTGCGCCGCAATGGTCGCTGGCTTATCTGGGTAGCCGCGTGCTGGGCGTGCTCTTCTGGTTCATCGCCTCGCTGGTGTTGACGGCAGTGACGCCGGGCGCAATCAGCCGCGCCATGACGCGCTTGCAGTTGACGAACGTGCGCGTCGCCGTCATCGGTTTCGTCGGCTCAATTTTGATGACGTTCGGCGTGGTCGCGGGCTTGAGTGTGTTGCCGACAGTGATCGGCGCGCTCGTCGGCCTGACGGCGCTGATCCTGCTCCTGCTGGCTTACCTGTTCGGGCGCGTGGCCATTTCTGCGGCGACAGGCCAATGGTTGCAGCGCAAATTCTTCCCTGAAAAATATCGCTCGGAATCAATCGCGCTCCTCGCGGGCACAATCCTCTGGGCGGTCCTTTTGTCCTTACCTTACGTCTGGCCGCTCGTCGGCGCGGGGCTGCTCGTGGCGAGTCTGGGGCTGGCACTGACGGCGCGCTATCGCGTCGGCTGGAAGCGCCCGTAAAGCGTTCGGACTCCGCCGGAAATTCTCATTTTTCCGAAAAAAATTAGATAAGACAGGAGACAAAATAGCGTTCTCGTGCGTCTAAGCCTGTCCGCTTTCGAGAAAGCCCGGTTAGTGGGACTTCGGGACGGATTCCGGGCTGAACGCTTCGCCAGTTAACGCTTCTGTTCAAAGGAGCGTCTTGCTAAAAGTCGGATGTTGCAGGTTTCGGACTGAACAACTCTACCGAGCGCTCGCACCAAACCCCCTGATTTTGGAACTTTTAACCTCCGAGCCTTCAATCTCCCTTAATGGTCGCTCTCGTTGGCCTTAATGAATGCCGGGATTTCTGGGAGATGCGCCACGCGGGGCATAAAATCTGAACAATAATGGCTACAGGTGCGTAATAAAGCATCTAGTCGCGCGTTTATATAGCAGCGGCAAGCGCGAGGTTAGCCACCAGTTTTACCACCGAACTGCCCGACACGCAGTTTTCCTTAAACTTTAGCGAGGGGACTTTTAATGAAGAAGGCTTTAACAGTTTTTGCGCTCACCTTGCTCGTCCTTAGTCTGGGCACTGCAAGCGCACAGGCTCAGGGCGATGACACTGCAATCACGGCGACGCGAGTTTTTGGCAAAGTCACGGAGATTAACGCTCCCGCCGGTCAGATGACCGTCAAAACAGAGGCGGGTTCGGTCGTGGTCGTGAACTTGAACGCGAAGACGACCTACCAGCGTATGCCGCTCGGTGAAACGGATCGCAGCAAGGCCGTCACGATTGCTTTGACGGATGTCGCGGTCGGTGACGGCGTTTACGCGCGAGGTTATGTGGCGGCGGATAAAAAATCAGTGCCCGCGCAGCAACTCATCGTTGTCAGTCAATCGGAGATTGCGAAGAAGCAGGATAAAGAGCGCGCCGAATGGCGTCAGCGTGGTCTCTCCGGCATCATCGAGGCGGTCAACCCGCAGGCGAAAGAGATTACTGTGACGACGCGCACCGCCGAAGGGCCAAAGCCCGTGATCGTCCCCGTGACGGACAAGGTGAAGATGCGCCGCTACACGCCCGACTCTGTTAAGTTCTCGGATGCGAAAAAGAGTTCTTTTGAAGACTTGAAAGTCGGCGACCAATTTCGCGGGAAAGGTGACAAAAGCCCGGACGGTGCGCGCTTCACTCCCGAAGAGGTCGTGACGGGTTCTTTCCGCACCATCGGCGGCCCAATCACATCCGTTGATGCTGCGACCGGCGAAGTTAAGATCAACGACATGCAGAGCAAGCAGCCGCTCACGGTTGTCGTTCGCAAAGATTCAACGCTCAAGCGCGTTCCCGCCGAGTTCATGCAGATGATGATGCAGGGCGGCGGCCCCGGTGGTCCGGGCGCTGGCGCTCCCGGTGGCGCTGCTCCGCAAGGTGGTCAGCGTCCCGCAGGCGCTACTCCTCCTGCTGGCGGCACTCCCCCGGCGGGCGGCACGCCTCCGGCAGGTGGCGCTCGTCCCCCGGCAGCAGGCGGCGCGCAAGGCGGCGCTCCGCAGGGTGGGCCGGGTGGCCCCGGCGGTGGACAGGGTAACGGCGGCGGCTTCGATATTCAGAGAATCATTGACAATCTTCCGACCGCGACTCTGGCTGAATTGAAGCCCGGCGAGATGGTTCTCATTTCCAGCACGACGGGCGCAGACCCGTCGCGCGTCACGGCCATCACGCTCGTCGCAGGTGTTGAGCCGATCTTCGCCATGCTACAGGCAAGGCAGGGTGGCCCGTCCAATCGTCCCCCGAATCTAGGCACGATCAATATAGGTATTGGCGGGCCGTGAGCAACTGAAAATTTTAGTTAGTAAGTTTCCCCGTTCGGAGTGTGTGCTCTCTTGTGAATCATCTCCGAACTACATACAAGAAGGCGATTATCATGAATCTCTCTAAAAGAAAATTCGCGTGGAGCCTCGGACTCGCGCTCATGCTGGCTCTCTCTGTGGTTGTCAGCTTCGCGCAGCAGCCGGGCACATTGCGCGGTCAGGTGACAGACGAATTCGGCGGCGCGCTCGTTGGCGCGACCGTCACGGCTGTGAACCAGACCGGCGTTGAAAAATCCACCGTCACAAATGACGAGGGCAACTACGTCATCAGCGGCCTCGCGCCCGGCGCTTACACCGTGCGCGCTGTGGCCAACGGCTTCGCTGTTTTTGAAGCTCCTGATATTGATATCTCGGCTGCGCGCCGCGACCCGCTCGACATTAAGATGAGCGTCACGATTGAAGAGCAAAAGGTCACGGTTTCGGGCGATCAGAGAAACATCAGCACGGATTCCGAGAGCAACGCCGACGCGATTGTTCTGCGCGGCAAAGACCTCGACGCGCTCCCCGATGACCCCGATGATCTGGCCGCAGCGCTCAGCGCTCTGGCCGGACCTTCGGTTGGGCCAAACGGCGGGCAGATTTACATAGACGGTTTCACGGGCGGACGCCTCCCTCCGAAAGAGGCTATCCGCGAAGTCCGCGTCAGCCAGAATCCTTTGAACGCCGAGAACGACCGTCCGGGCTTTGGTCGAATTGATATTCTGACTCGTCCCGGCTACGACCGTTGGCGCGGGAGCGCGAACTTCAACTTCAACGACGAGGCCATGAACGCGCGCAATCCGTTCGCGCCGTCGCGTGATAGCTTTCAGTCGCGCCTCTACGGGTTCACCTTGAGCGGGCCTATCCAGGCCAAGAAGTCATCTTTCTTTCTGGATTTTCAGCGGCGCGAAGTTGACGACAACGATGTGATCAACGCGCTCACGCTCGATTCGTCTCTCAACCCGACGCGATTCATCCAGACGATTCAGCAGCCGCGTCGCTTCCTGACCTTCAGCCCGCGCTTCGATTACGCGATTAATCAGAATCACACGATTGTGGCGCGCTACACCTATTCGCGCTTCAGTCTTGAAAATTCCGGCATCGGCGGCTTCAATCTTCCGTCGCGCGCCTTCGACACGGGGAATCATCAGCACACGTTTCAGATTACAGAGACGGCTGTGCTCAACCCGAAGGTGATTAACGAGACGCGTTTTCAGTTCATCCGCAACAGCAACCAGCAGGATGGAAACAACACTCTTCCGACTATTCAGGTGCTGGATGCCTTCACGGGCGGCGGCTCGCAGGTCGGTCTCTCCTTCAACAGGGAAACGCGCTGGGAGTTGCAGAATTATTCGACGGCGACGTGGTTTCCCAATCACGTTTTCCGCTTCGGCGTGCGTTTGCGCGGCGTGAAGATCACGGATGTCTCCCGCAACAACTTTGGCGGAACATTCGTCTTCACTTCGCTTGACGAGTACCGGCGAGTCTTATTGGGCGACCCGACGGCTCGCCCGACCCAGTTCACGCTCGCGGGCGGAACTCCTGAAGCGGATGTCAGTCAGGTAGACTTCGGCGGATTCTTTCAGGACGAATGGCGCTTGCGTCCGAACCTGAGTTTGACGCTTGGCTTGCGCTATGAAAAGCAGAGCAATATTGACAGCAAGTTCAACTTTGCACCGCGCATCTTCTTCGCGTGGGCACCGGGCGGGACATCCACAGGCCAACTCGGCCAGTTCGGCGCTGGCCAGCCTGCGTTCGTCGTTCGCGGCGGCTTCGGTATTTTCTACGATCGCTTTACTGAGCAGAACACGCTCGGGGCGAACCGCTTCAACGGTATCAATCAACAGCGCTTTAATATCGTTGACCCGGCGATTCTGGGAGCGGTCGTCTTCAACGCTGACGGCTCTATCTCGAACATCCCGACGACGGACACTCTGACCGGCCTTAATCAACCGCAGGTCATCAACCGCGTGTCCGACGACCTGCAAGCTCCTTACACGATGATTAGCGCAATCAACGTCGAGAAGCAGTTGCCGTACAAGATAACCGCGTTCGGGTTGCTCGTCTCGATTCGCCAGAGACAAAATCTGGTGTTCCGCGACATCAACGCGCCGCTGCCGGGAAATCCGACCGTCAGGCCAGACCCGACACTCGGCAACGTCTTTCAGTGGGAGTCAGCCGGTTATTTCAACATGACGCAGTTTATTCTGGGTATGAGGACTCAGGTCAATCCGGCGCTGACGATCTTCGCCAACTATGTCGGCGTCAAGTCGGAGAGCAACACGGATTGCGTCTTCAACATTCAGGGCGGCTGCTTCCCGTCAAACAGCTACGACATTAATGCCGACAAAGGACGCGTTCCTTTCCTCGCGCGTCACAGTTTTTTCCTTGGGGGCACAATCGGCATCCCGAAATTGAAGTTGTCTTTGAACCCGTTCATCATTGCGAGGACAGGGCAGTTCTTCAACATCACGACGGGCCTTGACACCAACGGCGACCGTATCTTCAGAGAGCGTCCGGCGTTCGCTTCATCAAGCACGCTGCCCGCAAACTTGAGACATACGCCTTACGGTGATTTCGACATCAACCCGGCGGCTGGCGCGACCCTCATCCCTCGCAACTACGGCGAAGGACCGGGCTTCTTCTCCGTCAACCTCGGCATCAGCCGATCGTTTGGGTTCGGTGAACTGCCGGGCGCAAAAGCTGCTGCTGCGGCTGCCGCGCCGCAGGGCGGTGGCGGTGCTGGCGGCGCAGCCGTTGGCGGCGCTGGTCGCGGTGCTGGTGCTGCCGGTGGCGGTCAGCGTGGTGGCGGTGGTGGTGGCGGGCGTCCGGGCGGCGGTGGTGCTGCGGTTGGCCCCGGAGGAGCAGGAGCGGAGAAGCGTTATAATGTGACCTTCTCGGTCAACATCAATAATCTCTTCAACCGCACCAATCTCAGCACGCCGGTCGGCAACCTTAACTCGCCGCTCTTCGGGCAGTCTCTCTCGACGCTCGGCGGCTTCGGCGACGGCGGCGGCAATGCGTCTTCGGCCAACCGGCGCGTCTCGGCGGGTATTCGCTTCAACTTCTAAGTTTTAATCGAAGCCAGCGTTACCAGCCAATCCTTCAACCAGGAGCGAGGCCACTTCAAACAGGAGTGGCCTCGTTCCTTTTTTGACTCAATTCCGTCATCGGGTTTTATCTCCGAAGGGGATACATATAATAGCCGGGGGTAAGCGCGTGAGTGCGTCACCCCCGGAATGACGCGTGAAACGATGGCCGACCCTGAAGGGGTCGCACTTCAACCTTGAAGGTGCGACCCCTTCAGGGTCGAAATCTATGCGTATATCAAACCGGGGGCGGCGCAAACCTGTGATTTGCTTGCCCCCGGCTATTTTATGTGACCCTTTCAGGGTCAAAGAAAGCACGCTGATTACCCAATGACTTGTCAAAGACAATAAACGCACGGCTAAAATCAAAGGCTGCTCGCACGGCAAGGCGGCGACAGCAGCCTTGTCTTTTTCTCACCCAACAAAAAAAACTTTGGGATTATTTCAGCGTGAATGTCACTAACTGTCGAAGATCGTTTTCGGCAGCACGCTTTCCATCCTGATTGTCCCGATGCGGCTAGAGAGTTGAGGGGAAATAATGAGACGAGCGCAGTTTCTTTCAATAGTCTTTCTCGCCATCTCTTGCTCGGCACAGGCCCTTGCCCAGCAACTTAATTCACGAGAGACAGACGCCGCGCGGGCCTTCCGCAATCAGGGACTGGAACATTACAACGCAGGCCGCTTCGAGGATGCGGTTGCAAAGTTCAAACAGGCTGTCGAACTGAATCCAAATTACGCGCAAAGTCACAACGAGCTGGGAATGGCTTATCTTGCTCTGAACCGGCACGGGGAGGCCCTTGAGCACTTGCGTCAGGCGATTCATTTGAACCCTGCGTTGGCGGAAGCGTACTACAATCTGGGAACTGCTTATTACAAACTGGGACAAGTGGCAGAAGCTATCAGGCCGTTAAAGCAAGCTATCGAATTGAAGCCCGACTACGCATGGGCGCACAACAATCTGGGGGTCGTCTATTTTGAACTGGGGCGCTTCAATGAAGCGATTGATTCTTACAAACGGACGGTCCGTCTCAAACCCGACTGGGCTGAAGCTCACTGCCTGCTGGCACTGGCGTTTTACGAAGCAGACCGAAGCGCCGAAGCGATTGAAGCTCTCAAGCGAGCAATCGAATTGAAGCCCGACTACGCGGAGGCGCACAACCGTCTGGGCGTCATTTACTACCAGAAGAGGCGCTCTCGTGAAGCTGTCAACGCTTTTCGTGAAGCGATTCGCTTCAAGCCTGACTATGCTGTGGCGCATTACAATCTGGGCGTGACGAGTCTGGTTGTGCATCGAAGAGATGACGCGCTGGAACGATACAATGCGCTCAAGACCTTGAACAGAGATTTGGCGAAGAAGCTCTACGGCGGAATCTATCAGGGTATGCTGCTCAACGTGAGCGAGAAGTAAATAAAGGGAACGATAAAGTCTGAAGAATGGGGCGGCCTCGCGATGGATGTAATGAGGCTGGCGGGCCAGCCGGGCGCATACGCCGAAGCTGCAATGAACAGTGCAGAAGACCTGATCGCGCGCGCGCGTCGTGGCGACGAGGAAGCATTCCGCCTGATCTTCGAGCGGTACACGCGACCCATCATCAGCTTCATCTTTTACATGGTCAACCGGGCGGACCTGGCCGAAGAACTGGCGCAGGAAACTTTCGTCCGAGCCTACAAAAATCTCAGTGCCCTGCGGGACGAAGCAAAGCTCTCCACCTGGCTTTTCGGCATCGCCAAAAACATTGCGCGCGAAGCCATCCGTGATCGCCACCGGGAACAGGGACGCATCGAGCTTGGGTGTAGCACGGTGCAGGAGATGCGTGCCCCTCACGCTTCGCCAGCCCTTGAGCTTCTCGATAAAGAATTAAGCCAGATGGTGCGCGACGCGCTTTTGAAGCTGGACGAAGATAAGCGACTGGTTTTCACGCTCAAGATTTACCAGCAACGAAGCTATGATGAGATCGCGGAGATTACGGGATTTTCGATTCCGAAGATCAGGAACGACCTGCACCGCGCGCGCGCCGAGATGCGTCGTCGCTTGGGTCCTTATCTGGGAGAAGGAAGATGAGATGTGAAGAGTTTCAGCCGCTCGTCGAAGATTATTTCGATGGCGAGTTGGACGAAAGAACAAATGAGCTTGTGGCTCAGCACGTCAGTGCCTGCGCGCCGTGCGCGAGTATCTACCGGAAGCTTGAGGGTGAGCAGGAGCTATACCTGCGCTACGAGTGCGATGCTCAGCCCGCGCCCGATTTCTGGGACAATGTTATGGCGCGGACAATCGAAGAGAGTACCACTCGCTCCGCGCGGCCTTTCAACATTCTTCGTGGCTGGTTGAGCGGCACGCTCGGAAACTTCAATGCTCCGCGTTTCAGTCCTTCGCTTACGGCCTTAATCGTGGTAATTGCCATCGGCATCACAATCGGCGTGATGCGCTTCGTCAATTCGCCGGAGATAACGACCAATCCGGTCAGCCTATCTCAAAACGAGGGCGTGCCCGTGCGCGTTTCTTCACCGCTGCCGGATGAGACCGTTAAGCCGTCGAATCCACCCAAGGAAGACAAGACAGGAAAACAGGGAAGCGAGCAAGATGGAAGTGAGCCGCCGCAGCTTGTTAAAAATGATGTTGGAAAGAAAGGCCGTTTAGTCGCAGCCGCGAGCAAAGGAAACGCCGGGCGAATCAATCTTAGCCCTTCAACTTCGGGACGCAGGCCGACATCCGATGAGCTTGTGCGCGAGGCTGAGCAGAAGTATGTTGAGGCGATAGCGATGCTGTCGCGCGATGTCAATCGTCGTCGCTCGCGGCTCGACGCGGAGACAGCGGCGCGATTCGAGCGAACCTTGACCGCCGTCAACCGGACCATCGCCGACACGCGCCGCGCCGTACGCAGGCATCCCGGTGATCCGGTGGCGACACAGTACATGCTGACGGCCTACGCCAGAAAGGTTGACGTGCTCCGTGAAATGGTCGGCTACTGAGAGCTATTCAATTGATTCGGGGACAGGAGAGAAGGAGCCACACATGAAAGGCAGAGCCGCAAGGTGCTTTAATCGAATCGCCCCCGTAATTCTGGCAGTGCTTATTACCAGCGCCCTTGCCGGAGCGCAGCAAATATCCGGCGCATCAGGGCAAAACTCATCTCTAACAGATTCCGAAACACGGGCTGGCGGTAATTTTCACAGCAGCTTTGCGTCTGACGAATTCGCTTTCAACGGGCGCGTCATCATTCAAGGCGCTCCGTTCTCGGCAGTCGCCGTTAAAGAAACTACACAAATCTTAAGCGATGGTCGCCGCTTCGTGCGCCGGATGACTGCGACCGTTTACCGTGATAGCGAAGGCCGCACCCGCCACGAATGGGGGAATGAAACAAAGAGCAGCGTGGGGTTTCGCGTTCCGATGCTCTACGATGCGGTGACCGGCGGCATCTATTTTCTTGATTCGAGCAAGCGTCTTGCGGCCCAGTTATCTCCGCCGGTTAAAGACGCTGCGTCGCGGCAAGCTCGAATCATCACGCCGCAGAGTCCGCCAGAGAAGCTCCTGCAGGTGCTCGGCGAAACAATCGAGCCGCTCGGAACAAAGAGCATCGAAGGCGTGGTGGCCGAGGGCGTGCGCGTCACCACCACAATTCGCGGAACTGAAGTTAACGGCCAGCCACCCGCCAAAGTTATCTACGAGCGTTGGTATTCGCAGGAATTGCGTCGGAGCATATTAATCAAGGTCATTGATCCACGCTTCGGCGAGGCGTCGTACCGGCTAACCAAAATTGACCGCAACGAACCGGCGCGCGAGTTATTTATCGTACCCGCTGACTACAAACTCGACTCGACGAAGAAGAGTCGTGAGGCGGAAGTCAGGCAGGCGACGGTTGAGCCGGTCAGCGTCAGGCTCGAACGCGGCGGCAAGGTTGCTGTGGACAATCGCACGACGGGGCGCATCGTCGTCATCGGGTGGGATAAAGATACAGTTGAAGCCAGAGCGACCAGTGAGCGCGGCGTCGAAGCGGTCAGGTTTTCCGTTCGGGGAGACTCGTCGGACAAATCCGTTTGGTTGAAGGCCGACTACGCGAAAGCCGAAAAGCCTGAGACCGAGTCACCCTCCGAAATATCTCTGACCGACGACAGCGATGATGACCCGCCGATGCGCGACGACCGACCCATCGAAGTTCATCTGGAGGTGCGAGTGCCGCGCTATGCCGAGATTGAAGTGATTAAAGTCATCAGAAGCTATGTGGAAGTTTCCGGCGTTGAAACGTCTGTCCTTGTTCTCGGCAACAAAGGCGGCGTCAGCCTAAAAAACGTCGGCGCGGCGGAGGTTCGCACACGCGACGGCGCAGTTGAAGTGGATAACGTGAAAGGTCTGGTTGACGTGGTGACAGTGAGTGGGCCTGTTCGCGTGGGACATGCGAGTGGCGACGTGCGCGTTCTTTCGATTAGCGGGCAGGTCGAAATCGAGTGTGTGCGCGGGCGCGTCAACGTTGATTCGGCCTCCGGCGCAATCAGGCTCGATAACATTTCCGGCGACGTTGACGCCAGCACGTCCAACAGCGACATCCTCTTTAGGGGCGCGCTGCGCGAAGATGGCCGCTATCATCTCAAGTCCATGTCCGGCGCGGTCGGGATGATTTTGCGCGACAAGCTGCCGGGCTTTACCGCCGCGCTCTCATCTTATCGCGGCCAGATTGATAATCAGATTCAACTGAATATTAAGCCTGCTTCGCAACAAGAGGAAACAATCAATCGCCGCATCATCGGTCGCTACGGGGACGGGCAGGCGCAGCTCACGCTCGATACCTTTGACGGCAAAGTTAAGCTCGGCAAACTCGCGCCAGGCGAGATGAAAGAATGCAAAACGCAAAATTAAAATACGAATTTAGACAGGATTTACAGGATTAACAGGATAGAGAAACAGTATCAAGCCCTCTTGACTAGCCTTCTTTTCTTAATCTTGATAATCCTGTAAATCCTGTCTATTTCTTCTTCCAGTTTTCTTGCCAAATTGATTGGTCGAGTCGTCAACCTGACGCCGTTCGGTCAACTCAAATTCCTCTCATCCAAAACCTTTTCCTCATTATTCCTCAGTAAATCGGCAAATTAACGATTGAATAAGGAATGGCACAGGTCATGCAGTTCATGGGAGCGAGCAGGACTCCCCCTGCGGCTCTATTGAATGTCTCAAAGGGCTTTTGACTGTAGGAGTAACGTCCCAAATGTTATCGAAGATGCCAAAAATCAAATGGCTCACTTGCCTCTCACTCGCTTTCTCGCTTTTTGTCGCTCCGTTGATTGGTACTGCTGCGACCGCTAATCGTTCGCTGCCGCAGCGTGTTGCCGAGTCCACAGAGTCTGTCGAATTGAAAGCGCTCTCGCAATATGGAACGGACCTCACCGAGTTGGCGAAGATGGGCAAACTCCAATCGGTCGGTGGTTACGACTCTCAGATTGAGCGTGCTATCAGAACGCTTGCACGGAGCGCGAAGAACAATCCGGTGCTGCTCGGCGAGGCGGGAACCAATAGAGGCATCGTCGTCGAAGGCATCGCGCGCAAACTGGCGGACGGAGATGTCCCGGCCAATCTGCTGAACAGGCGAGTGTTCAATCTCAACATCGAAGCTTTGTTTGCCGACGCTCAGGGACAAACGGAAGTCAATAATCGTCTGGCGCAGGTGTTGGCGGAAGTGAAAAGCGCCAAAGGCGAAGTCATCCTCTTCATAGATGGACTGGACGAACTCGCAAACCAGGACGAGGCCGGAAGCGCCTCGCTCTTGAACATGCTGGAAGCGGCGCTGGCGCGAAATGAAGCGCGCATCATCGGCGCTGCCACGCCCGCGTCCTTCAACCTCAATCTTGCCAGCCGCGAAGGTCTCAAAGGCAAACTACAGGGGATTCTTATTGATGAGCAGAACAACGATGTGTCCGCAGCGGACGACGAAGAAACAAACGATACCGCCGAAAATGCTCAGAACGCGAGTGAAGCTTTCGTCGGCGACAAGGTGTCTCCCGACCTGCGCGAGTTGATTCAAAATCAGAGCGCAAGCACTGGCAACGTCAGCGTTATCCTTCAAGGCGAGGCGCTGAAAAGCTCCGGCCTGCGCGAGTTCTTCAAACAAAACGGTATCCGCACCACCGGCAATTTTAACAATCTCAACGCTCAGGTAGTCGAAGTCCCTGCGCGCCTGATCCAGCAGTTGGCGGATTTCGATCAGGTGTCTTACCTGTCGCTGGACAATGAAACGACCTCTCTTCACGGACACGTCGAGGAAACGACCGGCGCTGAGGATGTGCGAGAGATAGAAGAGTCTAAGCCGGACGGGACAAAGAGCATCGTCAAGGTCAATGGCGGAGGCATCGGAATCGCCATCCTGGACTCAGGCATCTACACCACCCATAAAGCGTTCCTGGATCGCGCGGGCACGAAATCGCGCGTCGTTTACAGTAAAGACTTCACGGGCGAAGGACGCACCGACGACCCGTATGGTCACGGCACACACGTCGCTTCGCTCGCCGCCGGTAACGGTCAGGTCGCCAACGGCGCGTACACAGGCATCGCTCCTGACGCGAACATCATCAATCTGCGCGTGCTGAACACGCAGGGCACGGGCAAGACCTCCGCGCTGCTCAACGCCCTCAACTGGATTCTCGCCAACCGCGCGACCTATAACATCCGCGTCGCTAACCTGAGTCTCGGCTCGGTGGCAGTCAATTCTTACAAGAATGACCCGATTTGCCGTGCTGTGCGAAGTCTGGCGAACGCCGGAGTCGTGGTCGTCGCCGCCGCCGGTAACGAGGGAAAGGACCTTTGGGGCAAGAAAGTTTACGGGCAGATTCATGCGCCCGGCAACGAACCGTCGGCGATCACCGTCGGGGCAGTGAACACGTTTGGCACCAGCAGCCGCGCCGACGATGGCGTGGCGACATACAGTTCACGCGGGCCGACCCGCAGCTACTGGACCGATGAGAGGGGCGTCAAGCACTACGACAATTTGATTAAGCCTGAAATCGTCGCGCCGGGAAATAAACTTGTGGGCGCAGAGTCTCTGAACAACATTCTGATTAAGTTGCTCCCGTTTCTCGATTGCAACGTCAGCACCGTGCCCACCTCCGAGATGATGACCTTAAGCGGCACGTCTATGGCTGCTCCCATCGTCGCGGGCACTGCCGCCTTGCTGCTTCAGACCAACCCGAAGTTGACGCCGAACATGGTCAAAGCTCTGATGATGTATACGGCGCAACCCCTGCGCGGTTACAACATGTTCGAGCAGGGCGCCGGGCAGGTTAACGTCAGCGGCGCGATGACACTCTCGCGACTGATTCGCCCTGACCTATCGGCGAGCACGCCGCTCGGCACCCCGCTCTTTACCAAAGCTCCGCCGACGGGCACGACCATCGGCTATACGACTATCACCGGCTATACCTTCAAGTGGTCGCAGGGCATTATCCTGAGCCACACTTACGCCACAGGCTACGAGCTTGGCTTGTACCAGAAGATTTACGCTCAGGGCGTCTTGCTCGGCGATGCTGAAGCCATCAGCGACGGAGTTCTAGTAGGCGATACGACCAAGATTACGCGCGGCGTGCTTCTGGGTGACACCATTTTGACGAGCAGCGGCGGCAGCCTCAATCAAGGCTCGGCCTTCATTGGCACGGGCGTTTTGCTCGGCGATGGTGTCTTGCTCGGCGACGGCGTTTTGCTTGGCGACGGAGTTCTGATTGGCGACGGCGTCCTGGTCGGAGATGGCGTGCTCGTGGGCGACAACATTTCGTTGACTTCCACACCGTTGTTCTACGGCGACAACACCTCTGCAATGGCTATCGTGAAAGATACGGGAGTAAGCAATTTCAACTATTGATGCGAGAGGCGCTCGGAAGCCTTTCCCGTTTTCCTGACCATTAAGAGAGACAAGAGTGACCATGTACTCAACCAACATGCCAGCCAGAATAAATGCCAGCGGCTTTTGGCCGTGTCCCTCGGCTCCGGGCAGCGGTTCGACGGCGCAGTTGAGCACTTGCGAAGATGCGGCGGAAGCCCTTGCGTTCCTGGCGTCCCGTCCGGTTCATACGGTCAACCTGCGAGGCTTCATCCGCGACAACGGGTTGAATAGCCCGCTCAATCGTGGCTCTTTCTACGGCTATCGCAACGCCGCAGGGCGGCTGGAAGGCGTCGCCCTGATTGGGCACGCAACGCTCGTCGAGACTCGCACCGACCGCGCCCTTGAAGCTCTCGCGCTCCGGGCGCAGGAGTTCTCTAATACTCATTTGATTATGGGCGAGCAGGAAAGAATTGAAGAGTTCTGGAACTATTATTCTGAGGACGGGCAACAAAAACGGCTCGCTTGCCGCGAACTGCTGTTCGAGTTGCGTTCCGTCGTTGAAGCTCAATCTGAAGTTCAGGGATTGCGCTTAGCTACCATGAATGACCTTGAGTTAATCCTGCCCGTGCAGGCTGCAATGGCCGAAGAAGAGAGCGGCGTCAATCCGCTAGTGAAAGACCCTGAAGGGTTTCGCAAGCGTTGCGTGCGCCGTATCGAACAAGGGCGAGTGTGGGTGTTGGTAGAAGACGGCAAATTGATCTTCAAGACGGACGTGTTAGCCGAAACGCCTGAAGTTATCTATCTGGAAGGCATCTACGTTAGCCGGGAGCAGCGCGCGAAAGGACATGGCTTGCGTTGTCTCTCACAGTTAAGCCAAACCCTGATGCGGCGCACCTCAGCGCTCTGCCTCCTCGTTAACGAACAGAACGTGGCGGCGCACGCCTTCTACCGGAAGGCCGGATTCAAGTCCACCTCTACTTACGATACGATTTTCCTGCAACAGAATTAAGCCCGATAATCACTTACCACAAAAGCACAAAGCCACTAAGGAATTAAGTTTCCTCTTAGTGGCTTTGTGCCTTTGTGGTTGATTTTATTCTCGACCTAGACGCTCATGATTTCGGTCTCTTTGGTCTTCATCAATTCGTCAATCTTGCCGATGTAGGTGTTGGTCAGCTTCTGAATTTCATCCAGCCCGTCGCGCTCGTTGTCTTCCGAGATGGTTTTATCCTTGAGCATTTTCTTCAAACGATCATTGGAATCGCGGCGGATGTTGCGAACCGCCGTGCGATGCTCTTCGGCGATGTCATGCACCTGCTTGGCAAGTTGCTTGCGGCGTTCTTCCGTGAGCGCCGGAATCGGAATGCGAACGAGCTTGCCGTCGTTTGATGGATTAAGACCGAGGTCGGCAGCGCGGATGGCCTTTTCGATTGCGCCAAGCTGCGTTTGATCCCAGGGCTGAACGGTGAGCATCTGCGGCTCTGGCACATGGACGCTCGCCATCTGGCTGAGCGGCGTCGGCGTGCCGTAATACTCGACCATCACATTGTCGAGCAGGCTCACGGCTGCGCGCCCCGTTCTGACGGTCGCCAGTTTGCGCTTCACATCCTCAATCACCGCTTCCATTCGCGGTCGCGCTTCATTGCTGACAGCTTTCTCAGTCATAAAATTTTTCTCCGAAAAATTTTAAGTGATAAGTGATGGGTGATAGGTGATAAGAAAAAGCAACATGTTTTCTCTTATCACCTATCACCCATCACTTATCACGGCTTTTCGACGCAGACGCGTGTGCCGACGCCTTCTTCGCCGGTCGCGACGCGCATGATGTTGCCGTGTGTTCGCATGTTAAAGACGACGATGGGGAGATTGTTGTCCATGCACAGGCTGATGGCCGACGCGTCCATCACCTTCAACTGTTTTTCGAGAACTTCCTGATACGTGATGCACTCAAAGCGTGTCGCCGTTTCGTCTTTCATCGGGTCTGCGCTGTAGATGCCTTCGACTTTGGTAGCCTTGAGAATCACGTTGGCTTTGATCTCAAGCGCTCGCAGAGCCGCCGCCGAATCTGTCGTGAAATAAGGATTGCCCGTGCCCGCAGCGAAGATGACGACGCGCCCCTTTTCGAGATGGCGAATGGCGCGCCGCCGGATGAAAGGCTCTGCAAGCTGCGGAATCTCTATGGCTGACATGACGCGCGTAAAAACGCCTTGCTTTTCGAGTGCATCCTGAAGCACGACCGCGTTCATAATCGTCGCCAGCATTCCGATATAATCGGCGCTGGAGCGATTCATGTTGCCCGCGCTCTTGGAGACGCCGCGAAAGATGTTGCCGCCACCGACCACGACGGCAATCTCAACGCCGAGGTCGCGCACGGCCTTAATCTCTTCGGCGACAGAGTGCGCGACATCAACATCAATGCCGTAGTTTTGCGCGCCCATCAACGCCTCGCCGGAAATTTTCAGCAGGATGCGGCGATAAGCCGGGGCGGATGCGTTGGATGCGATTGCTTCCATTTATCTAAAGTCCAAAGTCCAAAGTCTAATGCCCAGTATCCCCGATTGACTTTGGACTTTAGACATTAGACTTTGGACTGCCTTTTAGTTACCGCCTGCGAGCGCGGCGACTTCATCACTGAAATCATCTGCGCGTTTCGCCAGACCTTCGCCCATCTTGTAACGCGTGAAACGGCGAATTGAGATGCGCTCGCCCGTCTGCGCGGTTTTCTCCTGAATCAAGTCCCCTATGGTCTTCGCGGGGTCTTTGACGAAAGGCTGGTCGAGCAGGACGGCTTCCTCGTAGAACTTGTTGAGGCGTCCCTCGACGATCTTATCAATGACCTGATCGGGCTTGTTCGCGTTTTTAGGATCATTCTTGGCCTGCGCGCGTGCAATCTCCCGTTCCTTGTCGAGCGCGTCCGTTTGAACTTCATCGCGCGAGACAAAACGCGGCTCGGAGGCGGCGATGTGCATGGCAATGTCTTTGATAAGCTGCTGGAACTCATCCGTGCGAGCGACGAAATCAGTTTCGCAGTTGATTTCAACCAGCACGCCGACCTTGCCGCCCATGTGAATGTAAGACCCGACAGCGCCTTCCGCCGCGATGCGGCCTTCCTTCTTGCGCGCGGATGCCAGCCCACGTTTGCGCAGGATTTCAATAGCCTGCTCTTCACTGCCATTCGCTTCTGTCAGCGCACTCTTGCACTCCATCATGCCCGCGCCCGTCTTCTCACGAACCGATTTGATGGCGCTCGCCGTAATCTCTGCCATTTGAAAAATCTCCCTGATTAAAATCAGACCATAGACAATGGACGATGGACGATAAAAGCAAAGGCATTACTCTTGTCCGTCGTCTATGGTCTATCGTCATCGTCGAAAAAGCTGAAGGCTTTTTCATAACAAAGCGCAGCCCGGCGGATTCCCCGCGCTGTGGACTGCGCTCGCCGTAAAATTGAGACCGTTGAATCTTCGTTAGCTTGCGACGCCGACCGATTCGGCTTCCGCGCCCTTGTCCTGCTCGGCGGACGACTGGGGACGTGATTCAGCTTCGTCACCGCCGCCGGATGCTCCGGCCACAGGTGCGCCGGTTCCCGCCTGCGGGTGGTCGCCGATGCTGTCGGGTTGCTGGCCCGTAGTGCCGAAGCCCTGGTTGCCGGGAACAGAAGTTTGCGTCTCCGCAGAAGGCGCAGCCGCTCCCGTGTCTGTAGCCTTTTCAGCTTCGCGTCCGGAGTCAGCACTCGTCGTCACGTTGCCGGTATTGTCTGCGTTCGCGCTTGCGGGTCGGCGCGGTTTTCCAGCAATGTCGCCATCACCTTCCGCCGTTTGTGCCTGTGCGGCGTCGCCTTCAGCAGCAGCTTCCGCGCCTTCGGCGATCATCTGCTGGCCTTCCATCACGGCGTCGGCGATGCGTGAAGCAAAGAGGCGGACGGCGCGCAACGCGTCGTCGTTGCCGGGAATGATGTAGTCAATTCCTTCGGGCGAACAGTTTGTGTCAACCACCGCGACGACCGGAATGCCCAGACGATTCGCTTCAGCGACGGCAATCTCTTCTTTACGAACGTCAATGATGAAGACGATGTCTGGAAGACGCGTCATCGTCTTGATGCCGGAAAGATTCTTGTTGAGACTCTCGCGCTCGCGGTCGAGCTTGATGTTCTCTTTCTTCGTCAGCTTCTCGGCGCGACCGTCGGTTTGCATCGCTTCAAGGTCTTTGAGCCGCTTGATGGATTTCTGAACAGTCTGGAAGTTTGTCAGCAGACCGCCGAGCCAGCGTTGATTGATGTAGTACATCCCGGCTCGCTCAGCTTCTTCGCGGATAGCGTCCTGCGCCTGACGCTTCGTGCCGACAAAGAGCACGGTCTTGCCGCGATCTTCGCCCACCATGTTGGTGACAAATTGGATGGCGTCACGAAACATGCGCTGCGTCTTTTGTAGATCAATGATGTAAATGCCGTTGCGCTCGCCGAAAATGTATTCCTTCATTTTCGGATTCCAGCGCCTGATCTGGTGGCCGAAATGTACGCCAGCCTCCAGCAATTCTTTCATCGTAACCGAAGCCAAAAGTAAATCTCCTTCTCAGTGAATTGGTTTAATGTACTCGCCGCCGCCACAGTGACTTTCCCAATGGAAAGCAACCAATCAAGGCAAAGCGACAATGGACTAAAAGCGGTGATGGGCGATAGGTGATAGGTGATAAGAAAGAACTTGGTTTTCTCCTATCGCCTATCACCCATTACCTATCACGTATTACTATCTCTTCGAGAACTGGAAGCGCTTGCGTGCGCCTTTCTGTCCGTACTTCTTGCGCTCTTTGATACGGGGGTCGCGCGTGACCAGTCCAGCGTGCTTAAGGGCAGGGCGCAGGTCAGCGTTGAATTCCATCAGGGCGCGCGTGATGCCGTGACGAATCGCTCCGGCTTGTCCCGCCGGACCGCCACCGGCAACGTTGATGAGAATGTCGAACTTGTTGACAGTCTCGGTCAGTTTCAACGGCTGGCTAATAATCATCCGCAGTGTTTCGTTCGGGAAATACTGCTCGAAAGCCTTCTTGTTGATTTTGACTTCGCCCGCGCCGGGTCGCAAGTAGACGCGCGCCGTAGAGCTTTTGCGCCGTCCCGTTCCGTAATATTGTTGAATCTCAGCCACAGTATTCTCTGTCCTTCTAATCTTAAATCTTTAAGTTTTATCCGTGAATTTGGCCGGAGGTGATTTCGAGGGGTTCGGGCTTTTGGGCGGCGTGGCGGTGATTGGCGTCCCTGTAGACCTTTAACTTCTTAGCCATCGCCTTGCCGAGTTTCGTCTTCGGCAGCATGCCTTTGACCGCCGACTCGATGATGCGCTCCGGGTGCTTCTCAAACTGCTCTTTGACCGAGACCTCGCGCAGTCCGCCCGGATAAAGCGTGTGGCGGCGATAAACCTTCTGCTCGGCCTTCGATCCCTTGAAGACAGCCTGGCTCGCGTTAATCACGATGACGTGGTCGCCCATGTCTAAGAAAGGCGTCCATTGTGGATTGCGCTTACCGTTAAGGATGCTGGCGATTTCCGTTGCCAGCCGCCCGACCGTCTGCCCCGCCGCATCAACGACGTACCATTTGCGATTGTCGGCAAGCCCCTTGCCGCTAGGAAAGTATGTTGACATAGATAACTCTCTCTGGATAAAGCGTCTGAAACGCGAACGAGTAGAATACCGAAATGCTCAGAAAATTGTCAAGTTAAAGGCGGCAAGCGTGCATTCCACACTTCTGTGGAAGTACAAAACCAATTAAGCAGGACAAAGGCTCAGACTTCGCAGCGTATTTCGCTTCCTTTAACCATGCCTTTTCTGAATTTGATCTCTTTTTCGGTCAGCGTCGGCGTTGGCGTTGGCGGCTTTGCGCCGGACGGCACGAGCCAATACTCAATCGTCGGTTCTTCACGATAGCCGCCATCGATCACTTCTAATCTCCGCTTATCAATGCCTCTACTGTCGGTTAAATAAGATATCCACTGGTCAATTCGCGCTTTCGCTTCTCCGGGTCTCGGCAAAAGCTGCGCTCCCACGTACTGTTTCGTTCGCTTGTTGTAAATCAGATGGTGATAACTTTTCCCGCCATAAAAGATGATATAGCCCGTCACGGTTGGATCGCTTTGCAGTTGGATTGCAAAATTATCCAGATGCGCTTTGGCCGCATCACAGGGAAGTTGCCCCATCTCGTCAAACTTGCTGGCTTCCTGCTGCGCGAAAACGGTGGAGGCGAAGATAAAGAAGCAAAGGAATATCAATTGACGTTTTGTTTTCATCTCGTCAGCCCAACCTTTATTGGTGTCAGGTTACGGTGATCTTTACAGACTGAGAGGCTCTCAAGCATTCAATTGCTCGGGAGCCTCTCGTTTCTTCTGCCCGTTTGATTAACATTTACGGCGTTGACTTAGGCGTCGAGGTCTGATTGTTCGGATCGTCGCCCGTGTTGCGCTTCAGCTTCGGCGGATCAGTCGGTTTCTTGTCGGTCGGAGCAGTCGTGCTGTCCGATGTTCCCGTTGTCCCGTCGGGCGCAGGCGGCTGCCGACGCTTCAGAGTCGGGCGTCCGGGCGTTCCGTCCTCACCAGCGGCGATGTTGCCAGCGGTCGAGGCTTTCGCGTTGGACATCCTCATCAAGCGAGCCTTGACCTTCTGAAATTCAGAAGTGCTGATGGTGTACTCTTCGCGCTCAGGAAAACGCGCCACGAGCGTGAGCGATGCTGAGCGTCTCTCCGGCGGCTGCGGGTGCGAGGCGAACGCTTTCGAGATGAATCCCGGCTTCTTCTTGTTCTTCGCCGCGAGTTTCTCGAACATGGTCGCCAGCGCGTTCGGGTCGTAACCGGCTGCGTAGAGATACTGCACGCCGAGCTTGTCCGCTTCGGATTCCGCGCCCCGGCTAAACTTCATGAAGCCCAGGAGTGCGGCGAGCGGCCCGGCGTTGTTGAGGATCAGGCCGGGAATGCCGCCCAGGAAAATCGAACCGGCCAGCATCCCGTAATCCATCAAAGTAGCTTTCGCCTGATTCTCTACGGCATGACGCGCCGCGACGTGGGCGATTTCATGCGCCATCACGCCCGCCAGTTCCGCCTCGTTGTCGGCGGCCAGAATCAAGCCCTTGTTGACGTAGAAAAATCCGCCGGGCAGGGCGAAGGCATTGACTTCGTCGGAATCAATCACTTTGATTGTGAAGGGCACTTTGGCGTCTGAATGAAGGACAATGTTCTGGCCGACGCGATTGACGTACTCGGTGATAATGGGATCGTCAACGAACTTCGCTTCTCTATCCACTTCGGCGGCTAGATAACGGCCCAGCGCGACCTCTTTTTCCATCCCCATCGCCATCCAGTTGATGAAGCCGCCGTTGATCTTGCGTTTGCCGATGAGCGACGGGTCTTCGTCCGCTGCGAGCGGCTTGCCGTTGGGCGCGCTCGTCGTCGCCGTTTGCGTCTTCTGATCTTGCTTAGTCTTGGAATCCTGTTGGGCTGTGGTCTGCTTCGAGTCCTGTTGCGACTGCTGGACGGGCAGGGCGACGACTGCAATGGCGCTCGTCCATAGACTAAAGGCGAGCATGAGAGCCGTCATCACGCGGGAGAAGCGATTATTCATGGTGAAAAGCCTCCAAAAACTTGTAAACACCGGGGCGATTTTTTGAGGAAAGCCGCTCAAAATGAGCTACAGAGCTTGCTCTCCCGAATCGCATCAAGCCATGACTCTTCGAAGGATCACGGCGAAAATATTTTCAGTTGACAAGAGGAGCGAGCCAGACGCTTTACAGTTTCGGGTCAACACTGACCATTTTGGGCTATCTTTATCGGCACGCAAGGCTTTGATGCCGGTGCGCGACAAGAGGGTTGCGCCCGTCTGGGCGTAAAACTTCAAAGGTCTCGGTTGACTTAAAAGGGGCGTCCGGGGCTGCCCGCCATTATACAGCAGGAGGGCGGAAAAAGTATAAATATTGCGCCCGGCACCCGCGCGTGCTACATTCAAATCTGAGTGACCTCACGACCTGTTTTCTTCCCGGAGAGTGTAATTGAAGCGCGCGCAGGAGAAGATCAAGGATTTAGTCGAAGCCCGGACGTTCACCGAGGTTCATAACTACTCTGACGACCCGGCGCGCGCGCTGGACTCTTACCTGTTTACGGACGCCACCTCAGACCTTTTCGCACGCTGGCTCGATGCGCTCGCAGACCTCAAGCCCAGTCGGGGCACGGCACGCGCTCTGGCCGGTTCGCGCGGCGTGGGCAAAAGCCACATGCTCGCAGCCTTTGGGGCGCTCGCCTCTTTGCCGGAGCTTCGCCGGTCGGTAGCGGACGCGCACGTCGCCGCGAGCGCCGGGCGACTCATCAGCGGGCGCTACAGGGTCGCGCGCGTCGAGCGAGGCACGCGCCCCACGCTTCACGAAGAGCTAAGCGCGGCGCTCGGCGGCGAGGAAGAGACGTGGAGAACAGAGCCTTCCAAGATGCTGGCTTTCGCGGCGGGCATGACGGAAACGCCGCTCGTGCTGGTGATTGATACGGCTTCCGAGCGTGAGAACCGTGTCGAGCGAGACGACGGCCTGCTCTTGAGCGAACTGGCGAATGCGGCGCGCGATTTGAGCGTTTTCGTTGCGCTGGCGCTCGACGACGACATCGCGGGCGCGGACGGCGCAAACGTCGCGCTGTCGGGCACGTTCCAGATAGATTACCTTGACCCTGAGCATCTTTACAGGATCACGGACACACATCTTTTTCAGAAAAACGCGCAGTCGCGCGAAGCCTTGCGCGAGATGTACCGGACGCTGCGTGCTGCCATGCCGGGGTTCAACTGGAGCGAGCCGCGCTTTGCCGCCATCTACCCGATGCACCCGATCATCGCTGACGTGGCGTCGTCTGTGCGGCTCTACGTGCCGACGTTCGCCTTTCTGCCTTTCGCGGCGGCAGCGGGCGCACACGCCGCCAATCGCCCGGCGCTCTCGCTCGTCGTGCTGGACGAACTGTTCGACCGCACGGAAAGAGGCTTGCGACTCGCAGAGCCTCTGACAGAGCCTCTCTCCGCTTACGATCATCTGGCGCGTCACGGCGTCTCGCAGGTTCCCATCATGCAGCGGCTTCAGGCCAAGCTGGTCTTGAAGGGATTGTTCGTCCTCTCGCTCGACGGGCGCGGCGCGACGGCGCGCGAGCTTGGCGCGGCGATGTTGCTCTACGACGAGCAGCAGCCAGCCGCCGCCATCGAACGAATTGAAAACGTGCTTTCCATCTTCTTACAGGCCGCGCCGCCCGGCTCTCTCCTGAAAAATGAGGATGAAGGCGAGGCCCGGTATCGTTTCAAAGTCATCGCGCCCGTCGTCGTCATCGCCCCGGCAGTTGAGGCAACCGAGCGGACGGACGAAGAGAGCGAAGACGAGCACGAACTGCCGCCACTGCGCCGTGTGACTTTGACCGAAGCAGAACTGGCGGAGTGGGCTTCGCGTTTGACGACGCGCCAACTGCCCGCATCGCTCACAGAGCCGGAGGCGCGCGATCAAGTACGCACCGCTCTGGCCGATTGGCTCAGTCGGTGGCGTGCCGACAATCCTCTGAAAAACTTCGAGGCGCTGGCGGAAGAAAGCTTGACGACGAGAATCTGGAATCTGGCGGAAGCTTTGCGTAAAAGTTTCGGCAGCGTCGTCGCCGCAGTTGAGGCGATGATGTCAAAGAACATCTCGCTCGAAGAAGGCTTGCAGCGCGTGGCTGACATTCACGGTAACTCAGCCGATAATTTCCTGCTTAATAATGAGCGGCTCGCGCAACTGATAAACTTCGTCAAAGAAGTGCCCGAACGAACACGCGTGCGCGACTATCTCAGTTTGGCCGAACCGACCGGACTTGACGAAATCGAAAGCGCGCGCCGCGAACTGCTGGCGATAGCCGGAGACGTGCATAATCTCCTGGATGAAGACTCGACAAATCGTTTCAATCTGCTCTGGCGCGAATTTCACGCGCGCTACACGGAGCATTACACGAAGACGCATGACGAGGCGTTGCATGACGACAATCGCCGCGAACAGATTGAAGCCTTGACGCGCAGCGACGAGTGGCGCGAGTTTGAAGCGCTCTCGCAACTCAAGCTCGTCAACCGACGCTACTGGGACGAGACGACCACGATGCTTGAGAGTGCGCGTCACGCAGAGTGTGAATTACCTGTGCGCCAATTGCTCACGGAGTATCCTTTGTGCGCCTGTCGCTTCCGGCTGGCAAGTGCCGAAACTCTGGCGCGCATCCCGCAGGAGATTAACGAGGTGGTCGAGCGCGGGCGCGCAGCCTATCGCCGCACGCTGCTGTTTCTGGCCACACCGCTCGCCATCGCTCTGGATGCGCTCGCGCGGAAAGATGGCGAGTCGGAGACTGCTCATCGTGCGCGCTCGCTTTCGGGGGCGTTCGCGCAGGGGACAGGCCCGGCGCATTTTTCTCCGGCGGACGTGCAGTTGATTGAAAGCGCGCTTGGCAGGATGACCTCGCCGCCCCCTGTGCGCCTGCATCTTCCCGCGAGCGATTACGGATTGCTGACGCGCGACGAGTTGCGCGCACGCCTCAACCAGTGGCTGGACGATTTGCCGAACGAGCCTGCGGTGGTCGAGGTCGTTGACCGGGAAGAGACTGATGCCAGTTGAACGAAGGCGCGGCGCAGGCGTTGGCGGCGGCAGAGGGCGGGAGAGTACGAAAAAGCCTGCCGTCTCAATCATCGGAGCAGGTCGGCTGGGCTGTGCGCTGGCGCTGGCGCTCGCGCGACGCGGCTACAGAATCGAAGCGGTCGTCGCCCGCAGCCTGCGCCATGCCAGACGCGCCGCCGAACTAATCGGGACAAAACCTCTCGCCCTCGCTTCCACACAACTCATCGATCTTCCCCGCAGCGACATTCTTTTCATCACCACGCCTGACGATCACATCACGGAAGTCGCTGATGAGCTTGCCGCGACGATTGAAAGTTGCAGGAAGAGCAACGTTAAAGAAGGGAAGGGCAGTCGTCGTACACGGACGGCGCTGCACGCGAGCGGCGCTCTCTCGTCCGCCGCGTTGCAGAGCCTGCGCGAGGTGGGCTTGGCGACAGGCTCTATGCATCCGCTGGTTTCCGTGAGCGATTCGGTTCACGGCGCGAAGAGTTTTGGCCCCGCCTTCTTCTGCGTGGAGGGTAACGTGGCTGCTGTCCGCGTAGCGCGTGGGCTGGTGCGCGCGCTCGGAGCGCAGAGCTTTTCAATCAGCGCTCAGGATAAGGCTCTTTATCATGCGGCGGCGGTGATGGCCTCCGGCCACGTGACCGCGCTCTTCGACATCGCAATGGAAATGCTCGCGCGCTGCGGCCTGACGAAGAGCCGCGCCCGCGAGGTTCTCCTGCCACTTCTTCAGAGTACGCTCGAAAACCTTCGCACGACTGATCCGGCACACGCGCTCACGGGAACATTCGCCCGCGCCGATGTGGCGACAGTGCGAAGACACCTCCAGGCCCTTCATGAACAAAGCTCGCGCGAAGCGGTTGCCGCTTATACGCTGCTTGGTCGGCATTCTCTTCAACTGGCGAAAAAGAGTGGTGTTGCCGCCACCTCCGTTCAGGAGATCGAGATTGCGCTTGAAGAAGGCGATAACAGCAAAGCTCAGAGTTGACGTGCGTGCCTGTCTGTCCAGAGGGCTTATCACCCGGCCTTATTCTCTTGTCTCTTTGGGAGGGCTAATGAGGAGCGCGGCAAAGACGAGGCGAACTTGCCCGCGCAGGCCGCGCCGTTGGCAGGGCATGCCCGGCGCGGTGAAAAGCGAGAGCCTCTCTCCGCGCCGGGCATACCCTTAAAGCTCTTTCTCTAGCGGGGAAGGTCGTAGCCCAGGAACAACGTCGAATGATTGAACATTGTACTGGAGCCATTAAACCCATACGACCCGATGTAGCTCGGAGTGCATTGGCATTTACCAACGATACTTATGCTACTGGCGCAACTTGGGGTTGGACACACATTCGCGCCGTTAATCTGCAAGGACGGACCTATTGATCCTCCCGTCACAACCCAGGTCGGGGAGTTACAAATACTGCCCTTGATCGTCCCGCCCGTGATGACGAAGGGGTAACTGGTGGGGTTAAAGAGAACCTCTATTTCAAAGATGGTGCCTCCTCCTGAGTAGTGTAGCTCAAAATATGCCCGGCGAGTTGCGGCGGCTGCCGCAGGCGCTACCGCTAAAGCATCTTGCTTGGTCGCGGCTGCACCACCCCTGGGATCATAGAACCTGGCCTGCTCGGCGGCGGCTGTTTTTTTCGTTGCCATTGGCTATCTCCTTTTTTGGTTGTATCGAGCCACTCGATAGTTGTCGGTTGCAGAGGCGGGGTCAGTCTGTACTTTTCTTTATCCCAACCCCGACTCGCTTAACGTCCGCTGGATTGACCTTTTGTCCTGGCTGTCGGCCCACCTGATTCGGGTTCACTCCTGAGAGGGAACAGAGGATTTGTCATGGACGATTTGAGTCATTGCTTTCGCTTTGAAGATGGCCTCATCGCCTCCCGGTGACGGGTGCTGTCAAACGTCGAAGTCATCTGAAATAACTTTCAGGAGCGTGAGAGTCAGGGTTTCGGGCTGGCGAGGCAGCAGGTTATGCTAAAACATCGGGCGTCGTCGCCCGTGAGGTTTCTGGAGACGAGGGTTCATCGCTTCGGCTGCCAACATTCGTCTTCACTATCTGAGTTTCAACTGCCATCGGCTTGAGCAATTATCATACCGCCATACGGGTGGCGCGTCGCCATCTCTGCTCCATTGCAAAGTAAACGCGTTGTGGGCGATTGCAGGTTGAGACAGGGTTGTGAAGTGTACACTATCGGCGACACTGTTCTGATGCATGTCTACATTCAGCGACGCTCCCGGCCCGCCTTGCGTTACTTGCGCTGCTCGCTTCTTTGGCGTTAGAGTTTCCGTCATATTCCCGACCACATTCACACGCGAAAGGATTTTCGCCGAACGACGAAATGGAAAGCACACCCAGCGCCAGTTATAGCCTGACCTTGCGCGTCAGGCTGGCGAGCCGCACCGGAACACTCGGAGAATTAACCACCGCCATCGGTCGCGCCGGAGGCGACATCGGCGCAATTGACATCGTCAGCGTCGGCGGAGACGAGGTCATCCGCGACATCTCCGTCAACGCCCGTTCAAACGAGCATGGCGAGCAGATTGTCGAAGCCGTGCGCGACATAGACGGCGTGGAAGTCGTCAACGTCTCCGACCGCACCTTCCTGATGCACATCGGCGGCAAGATAGAAGTCACGTCGAAAGCTCCCTTGAAGACGCGCGACGATCTCTCTATGGCCTACACGCCGGGCGTGGCGCGCGTCTGCGAAGCCATCAACCGCGACCCCGAGAAAGCTTTCACGTTGACTATCAAGAAGAACACGGTCGCGGTCGTGACGGATGGAACGGCTGTGCTTGGCTTGGGCGACATAGGCCCGGCGGCGGCGATGCCAGTGATGGAAGGCAAGGCAATGCTTTTCAAAGAATTCGCGGGCGTGGATGCCTTCCCCATCTGTCTCTCGACGAAAGACCCTGACGAGATTGTGCGAACCATCAAAAACATTGCGACCGCGTTTGGCGGAATCAACCTCGAAGACATCTCAGCCCCGCGCTGCTTCGAGATTGAAGATCGCTTGAAAGAGGAGCTGGACATCCCGGTCTTTCACGACGATCAGCATGGGACGGCGGTCGTGGTGCTGGCGGCTTTGATTAACGCGCTGAAGATTGTCGGCAAGCGGATGGAAGATATTAAAGTTGTGGTCAACGGCGTGGGCGCGGCGGGCGTGGCCTGCTCGAAGATTATCATGGCGGCGGGTGTGCAGAACATTGTCGGCTGCGACCAGAAGGGCGCGCTCTATCGCGGGCGCACAGAGCATATGAACTGGGTCAAGGACTGGTACGCGCGCAACACGAACCCGGACAACGAAGAGGGCACAATCCACGACGTGATGAAAGGCGCTGACGTATTCATGGGACTCTCCGCACCGGGTGTCATCACGACTGATGATTTGCAGAAGATGGCAGCGAAGCCCATCGTCTTTGCGATGGCGAACCCGACGCCTGAGATTATGCCGGAAGAGGCTAGAGACTACGTGGCGGTGATGGCGACCGGGCGTTCAGATTATCCGAACCAGATTAATAACGTGCTCTGCTTTCCCGGCATCTTTCGCGGCGCGCTGGCCTGCCGCGCCTCGTCCATCAACGAAGAGATGAAACTCGCCGCCGCCCACGCCATCGCCGGAATTATTCCCGACAACGAATTACACCCGGACTACATCATCCCTTCCGTCTTTGACCGCCGGGTCGCCGAAGCAGTCGCACGCGATGTCGAAGAGGCCGCCTATCAAACAGGCGTCGCGCGTCGTGAGCGTGCCAGCGCCGACCCGATGGTGTAATTGGTGAGGGGGAGGATAACAGGAGCGCAAGGGTCAGGATGCTTTTGCATGCGGAAACAAGGTTGGTTTCTTCGGCGGCAATGAAACTATCTGCCGCTCACTCTGCGCTTCCTGCTTCTTTAGGTCCGCGTAGATAGAATCAAGGTCATAGCCGAATTTAGCCGCATACTCTTCGCGCGCTTTCCTTGTTAATTCAACTATCTCGTCTGTCCACATCTTTCAAGCTCCTAATAATTCTTCAGGCGTGCAAATGACTGGAGGCTCATATCCGCCCGCACGAGAAATGGCTGCAACCATCGTTTGCATTTCAGCGTTGGCGATGTGCTTGCAATTCCATGTCAGCAGGTAATCCATCCCATGAACAGTAGCAACAGCAATATGCAAAGCATCTATAGCTGCCTTCTCCGGTAGTGGCCCTTTTTCAACCAGCTTACGAGCCAGCCCAACCGCCTCTGGCTTCACCTTAAGCAACAAAGTTTCGTCAAGCGATGCAAGGCGCAATTGCGCCATTTGCGCTTCTCCTGCGCTAGATTCCTGCACGACTAATTGAGAAGCATATAACTCGAAATCAGAGCGACGATTCGTCCACCATTCTTGTGTAATCTGCTGATGAGCTGCAATAACTAAATCTCGACTTGGTCGCGCGGTTAGATAGCTGACAATAGTGGTTTCAATGTAAACTTTAGCCTTCATAAGGGCAATTCAATCTGGCTAAAGTTTACCATAGCCATTCAAGAAATTGGCACGCGATGTCGAAGAGGCCGCCTATCAAACAAGTGTGGCGCGTCGTGAGCGTGCCAGCGCCGACCCGATGACATAAAGCTAGCGTTGAGTTGGGCGTCTGAAGAGGGAGTGTCCAATGTTTGGGAAGAAGACCATCACCTGCCCTGCCGGAGAGTGGACGACCATCATCCGGACGCGCTTTGCGCAGATACCAGCCGTCTGGGACATTCATCTACGCTCGGAAGGCGGCGAGGTTGCGGGCGAATTCGAGGAGACGAAGAGCAAGTGGGTCTTTCCGGGCCAACCCGTGCGCGGGCAGCTTCAAGAGCATTTGACCTTCGAGCGCGGCTATTGGAATACCTTCTATTCAGTCCGAATCCGCCCGCGAACGCCGGTCGTAGCAGAGATTCAATGAGGGTTTGTTGACACTACCTCGATGAGCGCAGCCAGCTACTTTATCCATCTCTTCTGTTGAATCCCTAAAAGCAGTTATAAGCCTAATAATTTCTCTCCCGGCACGCTTGCTGAAATTTTGGAATGTGTATTAGCCAGCGTGTCATAATCGATGAACTTTACGGTGTTGCGTATTGGTGAGAAAGTGGATGAGGAAATTTTATCCTCGAAGTCACGTTTGCGACCAGCATCTGCGACAATGAAAAAGTTAATACGAAAATCCTCAAAGTCCAGAAACTTCAGTAGCGAGTTTCGCATGTCGGTCGAATACTCCACTTCAAAGAATGCCTTTGGCAGTCTCCTTTCATTGAACCATGAGACATCAACAGTTCTCGCTCTCTTCAGCAGGGAGTCGTAAGTGAAGTTGTGAAAATCTCTGAGCGTGGAGATTTCAGCCAGCCTGCGTTCCAGAAACAGCTTGTTCTTATCCTGATGTGGTACGAATGTCTCATAGTTCTTTAAATTGCCTATCTCGACAAGCAAACCCTGATAATAACTGTGATTGAATTCTTCGACCTTATTTGAGGATACTTGCCCTGCCAGAGCGAATTTTTCAAGAACTTCTTCTCTCCGGGCAGTCAGCGCCCAGAGACCCGGCCTGATTTTAAAGAATAGTTCGGGATACACTTGCACGATGCGGCGTATGCTTGCAAAAGGCGTCTTCGTGCCCCATTGACAATCCGGGATTTTCAAAGCGGCTTGATATAAATGGCCTAGTGTTGCGAAGCCGCCATTCCGTCGCATCGCCTCAACTACTGCTTCGTGTTGTTTCATCGCCATCAACCTGGGTGAAGTTTCCGGTGCGGCTGAATTATACACCTAAGCGGCGTGTTCTTCCTGACTTTTTCCGGTAACGGAAAAGAGGCGACGTAAAACCACTTCAAGTAGCCCTCCTTAGCTTAGATGTGTGCCTCTTCAAGAACTTACGAGCGCCAGATAGACTCATCCATCCATCCTTAATATATACCCGCTGGTAGTCAGAAATAGTCATTTTTGGACTATTAAATTATTGGCTCTACCCTTCGCGCTGTCTGTTGTGGGCATATGGAGAAATCAGTCATCTCACGTGACTACTCACTTTTCCTAGAGCACCTAAAAAATGCACGGAAAAAGGCAGGAGTAACGCAAGAGCAACTTGCTCGGCTTTTGGGAGAAACGCAGTCCTTCGTGAGCAAGTGCGAGCGCGGCGAGAGACGCCTTGACATAGTCGAAGTCAGGGCGTTCTGCAACGCGCTCGGCGTGTCATTCCCATCCTTCGCTACACAGCTAGACACCCTCTTCACAGAGGAAGCTAAGGAAGGGAAGGGCGCAAGGATTGAAAGGCAGCCGGGCGGGAGCGAAGACGACCGCTAATCAGGGAACATTATTTAAACGAAATGGCTCTGCACAGCCGTTCGTCAAATGGGCCGGAGGCAAGCGTAACTTATTGAACGTTATTGAGCCGTTACTGCCTTCAAAGTTCAATACCTACTATGAAGCTTTTGTCGGCGGCGGCGCGCTCTTCTTTGCCCTTAGAAATCGCATCACGAAAGCCTACCTGTCAGATAATAATCTTGATTTGATCATCACATATCAGGCCATCAAAAAAGACCCGATGCCCTTGATTGAGCGCTTGAAAGAGTTGAAAGCCGGGCATTCGTCCGAACAGTATTACCGCGTCCGTGATGAGGCGCCGGGCAAAGGTAAGCCTATCGAAGTGGCTGCGCGTTTTATTTATCTCAATAAGACTTGCTTTAATGGTCTCTTTCGGGTCAACAAGGCGGGCAAGTTTAATGTCCCAATCGGCAAATATAAAAACCCGAATATCGTCGGCGAGGAAAACTTGCTGGCCTGTCATAAGTTGTTGCAGAAGGCTACCATCACCTTCCATCCATACAATGAGATAAACCCTCAACCGCAGGCCGGAGACTTCTGCTACCTGGACCCGCCGTACCATCCGACCGCCGATGATTCATTCACGGCATATACGAAAGAAAATTTTACAGAGCAAGACCACCACGATCTCAGAGATTTCGCCTTAAGACTTCACAAGGCGGGCGTTAAAGTTATGCTCTCAAACTCTAAAACGAAGCTCATCCGAAGTCTGTACAGTGACAAGGCTTTTCACCTTCATACCGTGGAAGCCCCCCGCACAGTCAACTGTAAACCCACCGCCCGCGGTGCTGTCGAGGAATATCTAATCACTAACTACTAATGACAAAAGTTCCGCACCAGACACAGGGCGGTAGGGCCGTCAAAACCGGAGGCGCATTAGAGCGTATCGTTCTTCACGCATTAAATGATAATAAGTATATTTATGTCCCTCAGAAGAGATTTATTGCCGCTTGCTGTCATGACCAACCCCTTTACACCAGTCAAATAGTTATTGGGGAGAGCATTTATAATACTAAGCTTAGAGCAGACTTCATGATTTACCATCCCCAAAAGTACCCCAATAAACTCATCATCGAATGTAAGTGGCAGCAAGTCCGCGGCTCTGTTGATGAGAAATATCCTTACAACGTGCTAAATGTGCGAGAGAGGTATCCTTGTCCGACAATTATTTTACTAGACGGGGCAGGCTTTAAATTAGGCGCTGGCGAATGGCTACGCGCACAAGTTGACGGGGTGAAATTACTACATGTTTTTTCGATGATGGAGTTTCAAACTTGGGTTAATAATGACAACCTATAGGTTAAGCGCAGAAGAGTTGAACTAGACGGCGGCGCGCAGGGATTGCGCGATGAGCGGAACGATGCGGCGGGGAACGGCTGTCAATATTTCAAGCTGCGCGAAGCAGGGATTCTTTTAGCTCCTGTGGTAATTCCACTGCGACGAAATAATCGGCTGGATAAAGATAGTCCTCGCCGCTTTCGTCAATGACGCGGATGTCACCGTCTGTCGCAGCGTCTTCATCAGGGAGCACGCGATAGATTTTGTGAAGCTCTAATGATGCCGGGTACTCTGAGTTGTTCACGCAGACCGCGAACCGAATTGCTGCTTTGCTTTTTTGTTTCATCGCTTCAGGCCGACTGCATACTTCTCAAAGACTGAGCAATTAATGGGACAATGCGACGGGGAACGGCGATGGCTTCTTTGATGTGGCGGGCGTAGGTGAAATGGCCTGCGACGTAGAGGCCGGGGATATTGGTCTCGAAGGTCTCGGGGTCGTAGGCGGGCACGTCCGCCAGCCCTGAGCGCACGATTTCGACTCCGACCTCGCGCAGCAACGTTAAATCCGCATCGCTGCCGATGAGGATGAAGACGGCATCGTTGGGAAGCGTGATGCTCTCGCCGTCTTCTCGACGGACGCGGACTTCCCGTTCGGTAATCTCTTCTACTTCCTTAAAGAAGAAAAGCTGCAAGCGCTCTTGCTCAATTAACTTTTCCAGCGGCGTGCGAACCCAGTGCTTGATGGCGTTCTTCTTGGGGTCGCGGTTCTCCCAATCGGAACGCCAGATGACAAGCGTGGTGCGCGCGCCTTCTTCCGCCAGAAACAGCGACGCCTCAGCCGCGCTGTTGCCGCCGCCAATGACCATCGCATCCTTGCGAACGTATGGATAGGCTTCCGTGAACCTGTGATGAACTTTCGGTAACTCTTCGCCGGGCACGTCGAGCCTGCGTGGATGTGCCATCGCGCCGATGGCGAAGAGGACGCGCGCCGCACGGTATTCGTTGCGAGTCGTGCTTACATGGAAGCCATCAGGCTCAAGGCGTGTAATCTCGCTCGCCTCTTCCTCCGTGTTGATTCGCAGGCTTTGTTCGAGCGTGAAGCGGACGTAGTGCGAGAGCAGTTCCTCGCGCGTGGGCTTTTCGCGGCAGGGCTTGAGCGAGCCTTCGCGCATCTCAAGTTCGTTCGGCGTCGAGAAGACTGTGTGCCCGATGGGATAGTGAAAGATGGTGTCGGCGATCAAGCCCTTCTCGATGACGAGATAGCTTAAACCTTCACGCGCCGCCGCGTCCGCCGCCGACAATCCTGCCGGACCTGCGCCGATGATTAATAAATCCAGTTTCTCGTCGCTCATAATTAAGTCTGTGATTCTCTGTGTATCAGGAGTCTAAAGTCCAAGAGTCTGTAGAGTCAAACAAACTCAAGACTCTACAGACTCCTGGACTTCTTATTTACGATTTTTACTAACAGGTCGGCGGTTGGCCGAATTTCGTCGCCACCTGGTTGAAAAACTCTTCAAGCGTACACATGCTTGAGACGTTGACGCCGATGTGCTCGACAATGTGTGAGCCTAGCTCGCGGTAGCTCTCAAATTGCTCTTCGCTGTACATCTGGTCGCCGGTGGACTCGTGCGGAAAAGCAGGATTGGCTTGCTTGTACGTGAAGACATCAATCGGCTCGGTGTTATTGATGGATGCTTTGATGTAGAGCAAGATGCCGTCTTCAACCTTCTTCTGTTTGTTGGTTGCTTTGTCCACGCTTGAGTAGCCGATGTGGGCTAACGCACAGTAGCCGTGCCTGGCTGGACGGCCATCTTCCGGCTTGAGCGAGATTAGGGATTGCTGCACGAACTTGATGGGAACTCCGAAATCAACGCGGATTTTGCTGACCGCACCGGCAAGGTCATGAAAGTTGTAGTCCGGGTCGGAAGTCCCGTCGCAGACCACTATGAACCTGCAACGGCGCAGCACCATCTCGTAGATGCCGAGGTTCTCGAAGTGACCCCCGTCGGTCAGGTAGACATAAGGATTATCGTCGTCCGTTAAGCCAAACGCTTCGGCCATGATCGGGCGAACGGCAAAGCGCGGCCCCGGTACATTATAGGTGGGGTGCTTGCTTCCGTTTCCAGCTTTCCCAGGATTGCCGAGCCACCAGCCCAGGCGCACGTTGAACAGGGTCAGCAAAAAAGTTACCAGGGGCGAAGAGTGATAGCCCATGTTGGGACTCGCGGCAGCGCCCGAGATGGCGACTGCCGTTCCCAAAGTAATACCCTCGCCGTAATCTTTCGAGTCCCTGTAGCCTACACAGTAACTTCCAGAGTGCAGCGGCGAGACGGTGAGCGATTCCGCCTTGCGATTCTGCCATGCGAGGTTTTCCCCGCCGACCAGATTCAGTGTAGTGCTGAGGACGTGCAGCGGCTTGCGCGGGTGCGGGCTTAATTCCGCAGGGTATGACAGTTCCAGCAGCAGGCGGTTAAGCCTTGTCGTTTCCACCAGGGGAACTTGTTGGCATAGCTCTTTAATTTCGGATATTACCGAGGCTAACGGCAAGGGGGCCTTCCCATCAATGGGAGATTCTTGAATCAATTTGTTGAGATCAACAAGCAGAGCTTTTTGTAGCTCATCTCTGTACCTGGCTTTCTTGGCGACATTGAACTGGAGATAATCTCTCAATAACTTCTTTGTCTCGTCCGGTAGCTTGCCCGCAACAAACGACGAGACCGGACCAATGATATCGCCTCGAATCAGGTCATTGAGGTCGATAAGCAGAGCTTCTTGTAGTTCATTTCTGCGCTTATCTTTCTTGGCGGTACCGAGCGGGGGATAAGCTCTCAACAACTCCTCTGTCTTGACCGATAGATTGTCCTTCACAAATTTCGAGACCGTGTCGGCTGCTGTTTGCAGCTTCGTGATAAACCCGTCTAAATCCTTAAAGCTGTCCGGCTCGAAGAGTTGTGTGCGCAGGTCTGTCATCTTCAAGTCATCATGCTCATCCAGCCCTGTGAAGGGATTCGGCTTGCGCTCCCAGTTGCTGCGCGAAGCCCCGAGGTAGGCGCGAATGATGCGGTCGCGATAACCGGCGTGAAGCGAAAACTTATTAATGTTGATGAACCACCCGGCAATCAACCCGACCAGTGACAACGCAACGAACAGAGCGACGAGCACGCGCCCCGGCGTGTGATAGAGCAGGCCGAGCAGACCATGTTGGTCAATCGAGCCGTCGCCGGTAACTCTCCGCTCCATAATCAGGCCAAAGACCGGCGCAAATTTTTCGATGAGCCACCCGGTTAAGTATGCCAGTCCCACCAGAATTGAAGCGGCGAAAATTGCTGCGGCCAGCATCAGGACGAAATTCGGAATCCCGCCGCCTTTGGCCTCCTCCTTTTTATTGGCCGGAGACTTTGAACTCCGCCCGAGTATCAGTGTGACGAGGCCGGAGAGGATGCTGGTGGAAGCCAGCGCCACACGCATCTTCGTTCCGAGATAAGCCGCTATCACAGGGCCGAAGATCACCAACAGGCCGAAGACGACTATCACCACACTGGCAATGATTAACCATCCGGCGGCGCGTGCCAGCCATTCCCGGTCGGGGTCGCTCGTCACATAGCTGGCGATCCCCACGAAGATCGTCACCGAACTTAGAAACAGCAGCAGAAAGAGCGGTCCGGCGAAACAGACGTAAAACGCCGTCTCTTCGACAGAAGAGACTCGCGGAAAGAATTTCAGAGCGGCGAGCCACGTGAAGAGGCCGCCCAAGCCCCCGGCAAAGACGGCGATTATGAATTCTCTCAGATCAGTTTTTTTAACCCAGAAGCGAGAGACCAGCCTTCCACCGAGATGCAGCATAATGCCGAAGAGGGTGAAGGCCAGCCACGCGGGCACGCCTCTGAAGCCGAGCACATGAAATCGCAACTGCTCGATGGGAGTTTGCAGCCACGCGTAATAGACCGTGATGCTGAAAGCCGAAATTACGAGCGGCACTAAGCAGAGGGCGAGAAACCATCCCTGATATTTCCACGCATTCGGAAACACGCTGCCGGGCTTGTTGTTAGGCTTGTCCCGCAGCGCGGCATTGGCCAGGCTCGGTCGGTTCGCGTAGATGTAGGCGATAGCAAAGATTCCCAATGCAGCACTCAGCCAGAAAACGAACTGTTTGGTTATTTCGCCTCCCTCGTGCGTGATCAGCCAGAAGCTCATTCGCGGGAACATCAAAACCGCCATGATGAGCGGGACAAGAATGAGCCAGTTGAGCAGCAGATTGCGCAGGAAGATTGCGACGAGCGTCCAAGTGTCAGCCGACAGCAGTCCCACTTTGGGACTCATGTAGTTGCTGTAGGTACGCAGATGCTGGACGGGCTCCGGTTCGGGTTGCAGCGGCCACTTGCGATCCTTCGCATTCTCCAAACGCCTCTCGACGCCGTGAAAGCCTTTGCGATAAATCCACGCCGAGAGCCAGCCGCCGAGATAGCCCCCGCCGGAGACGGTCGAGAGATAATCAAACTTTCCCAGCATCCCCAGCCGCGTGAAACCCTGCAAGAGACCGAGACCGAAAGTGGCGCTGCGAATCCCGCCGCCCGAAAAACAGAGTGCCGAGCGCTGCTTGTTGTTGTCATGCAGCCAGGTGTAAAACTCTTTGACTAACCACGAATTGACCTTCTTACTGCGCTCTTCATCTGTGAGGTAAGGGAACTCTTTTTCGACATCGGCTTCGACCTGCTGGCGTTGACCCAAGACAACCGCGTCGGGAATCGGCGAGTCTGGATTCTGATAGTTGTATTCCTGAACGAGCACTTTATAAAGCGCATAGATGTCATTAGCCATAGCAGACTCCGGAATTCTGCGCGGTGATTTTGCTGTGGAAGCCGAGCCATGAAAGCTCGACCGCAAGGTGTAAAAGGTCCTGCTAACGCCGACGAGTGGATGACTGGGCCTCGCCAGCAAGCTAGTACGTGAGTTAAAACGCCTGCACCCTAATCACGGCAAGCTGGATTGCCACTAAAATTATTATCCCAGTCCGACAATTCAAAACGGCAGGGCAAGTGATACCTGCTTCGAACTGCAAAACGCTTTTCGCACGGTCGTATGAATGCCGTTTAGAAAAGGAAAGCTCTTGCCGATTTTATGGATAATCCTCCCGCCTGCTCCTTTCTAAACATATATGCATTTTCGAGATAAAACGTTTCATTGGCTACGTGCGGGACAGATGGGACTGTGGTCGCTTGTTTCAAAGTTAACCCGCCGTCAAAACAAGAGTCGTTGCATGGTCGTGAAATCGGTCGCTATAATGCTGCGGATTTGAAACGCGAAACAAAAACAAACGATCATAGTGCTTCGCCGGTCGAATATCTGGTGAAGAAGCTGAATGGTATCCTGTTGCCATTTCCCACGCCTTTCGACAGTGAGGGCCGCATCAATAAGCCTGCCCTGCGCTCGAATATTGAACACTGGAATAAAACAGGTATTACGGGCCACATTGTTCCTGGCTCGACCGGCGAACGTGTGCATTTGACTGAGGGCGAGTGCCTGAAAGTGATTCAAACGGCGCGCGAGAGTGTGCCGAACCATTTTGCCTTCATTGTTGGAGCGGGACAGCAAAGCACACAGGCGAGCGTTGATGAAGTGCGTGGCGTTGTCGAAACCGGCGCGGATGCCGTGCTGGTTATCACGCCCCATTTTTACCGGGCGGAGATGACGCAGCCCGCTCTCGTCAATCATTATCTGGCGGTGGCGGATGCTTCGCCTGTGCCGGTGTTGTTGTACAGTGTGCCGCAGTTTACGAATGTGACACTTGCACCAGAGACAATTGCACGCTTGAGCGGGCATGAGAACATCGTCGGGGTGAAGGATAGCTCCGGCGATATTTTGAATCTGGCGGAGACTGTCAGGCTTGTGCCAAAGGACTTCGTAGTGCTGACGGGGAATGGCTCGGCGCTCTATCCGGCTCTCTGCGTTGGGGCGCGTGGCGCTATCCTGGCGGTCGGATGCCTTGCGCCGCGTTTGTCTGTTGCCATCTACGAAGCTTTCCGTGCGGGTGAGCATGAGCGGGCGCGTGAGATGCAGCAACGATTGACACGCCTCACGCGAGGCGTCTCCGGCTCCTACGGCATTAGCGGATTGAAGGCTGCGCTTGATATGCTTGGGTACGCGGGCGGGCGGGTGCGCGCTCCGCTCTCCGATGTGGGCGAAGATGCGCGACGTGAGATTCGAGCGGTACTGGAAGAGACCGGATTGTTGGAAGAAGAGTCTGGAGTCTGAAGTCAAAAACTAAAAAGGTCTTTGGCCTCGGACTCCAGACTCCAGACTCCAGACCCCAGACTTAAAGGAAAGATAAGTGAGCACGACGGAAGCCGCATGTTACAGCACGCCGGAGGAGGCGGGATTGCGCGTCGAGACTTTACCGTTCGAGCGTATTCCGCAGCAATCGCGTCTCTTTCTTGATTACCTGCGCGATCCTGTTGCGCTCCGTCGTTTCTACCCCTCAGCCGTTCGCTTTCATCACGAGTTGAGCGAGCGAGCACCGGAAGTTCTCGCCGCCCACAAGACAGATCGCCGCGAGCTATGCGATGCGCTCGAAGCGATGAACCGTCGTTGGGGAGCTACGGATCAAACTCTCGCCAACATCGAGCGGCTGCGTGAGGCGGATTGCGTCGCGGTCGTCTCAGGCCAGCAGGCAGGACTCTTCACAGGCCCGCTCTACACCGTCTACAAAGCTCTCTCGGCAGTCAAGCTCGCCGGATGCCTGACGCAGCGCGGCACGAAGGCCGTGCCCGTCTTCTGGATTGCCACCGAAGATCACGATTTCGCGGAAGTCGCTACGGCAGAGTTCATCGGCTGCGATTGCCGTTTGGCGAGCGTGAATGTGCAGGCAGCGATGCACAGGGAAGGTGCGCCGGTCGGCAGCGTCGTGCTGGACGACTCCATTGACGCGACGATCAAGCGCCTGCTCGACGTGTTGCCCAGCACGGAGTTCATCCCCGAAGTTGAACGTCTCTTGCGCGAGACGTGGAAGCAGGGGACAGGCTATGGCGACGGCTTCGCGCAGATGATTACGCGGCTCATCGGTTGCTACGGCTTGATTCTGCTCGACCCGCTCGACGCGAAGTTGAAACAACTCGCCGCTCCGCTTTATGCAGAGGCCGCACGCCGCGCGCCGGAAATGGCTGCGGCACTCGTCACGCGCAGCCGCGAGTTGGAAGACGCTGGCTATCACGCGCAGGTCGCCACTTCGGAAAATGCTTTCCCGCTCTTCCTGCATACGGAAGACGGCTCGCGCCATGCGGTCGCGCGCACAGGCAACGGTCGCTACAAAGCGAAAGACGCGCGTGAGGAATACACGGCTGAAGAGTTGGCCGAGATGGCGGCGCGTGAGCCGCAGAAGTTTAGCCCGAACGTCACGCTGCGCGCGGTGGTGCAGGATTATCTTCTGCCGACGGTTGCCTACTTTGGCGGCGCAGCCGAAATCGCTTACTTCGCGCAAACGGCGGAGGTTTATAAAGCCCTGAATCGCCCCGCCACACCTATCCTGCCGCGCGCGAGCATGACGATTGTCGAGCGGCGCACGTGGCGCACGCTCGAACGCTACGGCCTCAGCCTCGCAGACCTTTTCGACGGCCTCGATGCTGTGCTGGCGCGCGTGGTCGAAGAGCATCTCGGCTCGGAGACGGCGCAGACGTTCAACCGGACGGAAGAGTCAATCAATCGAGAATTGAATGTGCTGCAAGAGCAACTCAGAAATGTTGACCCAACGCTCTCCGACGCTCTCGAAACCGGACGGCGCAAGATCACCTATCAACTCGAAGGCTTACGCACACGTTTCCACCGCGCGCAGATGAGCCGCGACCGCGCCGCGCATCGACAGTTGGAACGCGCCTTCGCTGCGCTCTATCCGAACAAGACTTTGCAGGAGCGTCACATCAATATCACCAGCCTCCTTGCGCGTCACGGCACTTACATCGTCGGCTGGATCTACGACGCAATCAACTTGGGTTCTCCCGATCATCAGATAGTTTATCTTTGAGTGATAGGTGATGGGTGATAGGTGATAAGAGAAACGCTCTTACCTATCACCCATCACTCCTTACTTCTTCTCTTATGTCTAAGATTCGCGTCCTCTCAGATCACCTGGCCAACCAGATCGCCGCTGGCGAAGTGGTGGAGCGCCCGGCGTCTGTGGCTAAGGAGTTGGTCGAGAATGCGATTGATGCGGGCGCGCGTCGAATCACGATTGATGTCGAGGCGGGCGGGCGCAGGCTTTTGCGCGTTGCGGACGATGGCGAGGGCATGACGCGCGACGACGCCGTGCTCGCGTTTGAGCGTCACGCGACCTCGAAGATTAAGAGTGCGGAAGACTTGAGCGCAATTGCCACGCTCGGCTTTCGCGGCGAAGCCCTCGCTTCGATTGCTTCGGTGGCGCGCGTCGAACTCATCACGATGACTGAAGGCGAGACTGCCGCCACGCGCGTCCTGATAGAAGGCGGGCGGATACGCGACGTGAAAGATGCGGCGCACCCGAAGGGCACGACCATCACGATGCGCGATCTCTTCTTCAATGTTCCGGCGCGCAGGAAATTCTTGCGCTCGGAAGCGACCGAAAGCTTTCACCTGACGAACCTCGTCACGCATTACGCGCTCGCTCATCCTGAGATTGCTTTCACGCTGACGAACAACGGGCGGGAAGTTTTACGCGTCGCACCGGCAATGGATTTGCGCGAGCGCGCTTACCAAATCTTCGGCGCGGAGTTTCTGGACAATCTGCTGGAAGTCAGCGGCGGGCATGAACAGGTTGCGCGCGTGCGTGGCTACGTCTCTGCTCCACGCGAGCGGCGCACGTCGCGCGACGCGCAGTATCTTTTCATCAACGGTCGCTACGTTCACGACCGCCTTGTCGGGCGTGCGCTTTCTGACGGCTACCGCGCGATCCTGCCGCACGGAGTTTTCCCTGCGGCTCTATTGTTTCTCGACATCCCGCTCGAAGAGGTTGATGTCAACGTCCATCCGGCCAAGACTGAAGTGCGCTTTCGGCGCGCGGCTGCCGTCGCCGATGCCGTGCGCGAGGCTGTGCGCGGTGCGCTCGCCAGCGCAGGCTACGCGCGTGCCGTCGAAGCTGTTTATGAAACGGTGACGCCAGCGCGCGACAGTGCGCTCTCCACCGAACCGAAGCACGACGAAGGCTCTCACTTCGATTCACGCGAGGATAGAGCGCCTCTCAGTGTAGTCGAAAATGCCGACCCCTCTTCCTTTGCCGAAAGCCATATCTCAAAAGTAACGCGCGAGCTTGTTCCACCGTCGCGGCAATCCAGCATCGAGTTCGGTTTCGCGCCGCCGGAAGATGACGAGCCATTCCCCGAAGAGTGGAAGCAGCCCTTGCCACAGAAGGGAGACACGGCGAGAGGTTTGGACGCGATTCTAAGGAACGCGCAGTCTGCGTCGCTGGAAGCAGAACAGGACGCAATGGACGCGGGAACAGTCGTGCCGTTCGGACGGGAAGGGGCGGGGCAGAGCGAGCCTGTCATCAACGAGGCGCAACCAGCGTCGCAGTCCGTTCATTCCAAGAAAGCGCTCCCGCCGCTCGTCTCTGCCGCAAACCTCGTGCGTGAAGTTGCGCTCGAAGCGGTCTCAACCAACATTCGCCCGCTCGGCCAGCTTGCAGAGAGTTTTATCATCGCGACGGACGACGAAGGGTTGCTGCTGATTGACCAGCACGTCGCGCACGAGCGCATTCTCTTTGACAAATATCGTCGGCTTGAATCTTCGCGCAACGCAGAGTCGCAGAATCTCCTGATACCCGAAACCTTTGACCTCACACCAGCGCAGGTCGCCGCCTTCGACATCGTTGCGGAAGAGCTTGAGACTTACGGCTTCGGGTTGATGCGTCTTTCGGGGCGAACGGTCGCAATCCGTGCCGTCCCGGCGGACTTGCCCGCAGGCGAAGCGCGCAACATGCTCTCGGAAGTTCTGGAGACGGTTGATGCGGAGAAGCGCGGCGCGGTGCGCGAGACATTGAGAGACGACATCGCGGCCTCGCTCGCCTGCCGCGCGGCAATTAAAATCAACACGCCGTTAGCCGCGGAAAAGATGCGCTGGCTGATTGATCGCCTGCTGCTGACATCTTCTCCCACCACCTGCCCGCACGGGCGTCCCGTCATCCTGCGCCTGACGACGCGCGACATCAAAAAAGGTTTTCATCAAAGCTGACTTACAACGCGGCGAAAGTCTGCATCACCAGTTCGACATCTGAGAGATCGGGCAGAAGAGCATCGGGTTTGTAAGGCCGGAGATCGGCGGCGGGGTACATGCGCCCGGTGGCGACGGCGACGGCTTTCGCCCCAAAATGTCTGGCACATGCGATGTCGTTTGGCGTGTCTCCGATGACGATGAATTGCGAAGGCTGAAGGTCGAGATTGAGATGCGCGTTGATGCGCGCGGCGGCGAGGACGGGAAGATCGCGGCGGTCGTGCGACTCGTCGCCGAACGCGCCCGGTAGATCGAAAAAGTCCGAGAGTCCGACCAGCCGCATCTTCAAATGCGCGGCAGGCTCTATGTTGCCGGTCAGAAGAGCGTTGTGGTAGCGCGGGTGTTGATGGGTCGCCTCCAACACTTCGCGCGCTCCCGGCAGCAGGTAGAATAATTCGCTGTCAAAGCTGACAGCCCGCTCCATCTCCTGCATGTAACTTGTCCTGAGATCGTCAATGCGCTCACGTATCTGTTCATGCGTGAACCCTTCGTCCCGTAAGGCTTCAGCCACAATCTGCAAGTCCGTCATGCCGGAGACGGTCATCTCCATCAGACGCCCCGCCGTGCCGAAGACGCCTTCAAGCACGGGCACTGTGTAATCCTTAAACGCTTCCCTCCGCGCCGAGCGGACGAGCGTCCCATCAATGTCCCAGAGAAGGATGCGAAGAGACGAAGCGGAAGGCGGAACGCTAAATGCTGAACGATGAACTGTTCTTACTTCTGCGTTCCGCGTTCCGCCTTCATCGTTTTCCTTCATGCCCTTATTCCACCACCACCAGCACATCGCCCGCGTTGACGGTTGCGCCTGTGATGACATTCAGCGCCGTGACTTTACCGGCCTTCGGCGCTTTCATCTCGTTCTGCATCTTCATCGCCTCGACGACGACCAACCCATCACCCGCCTCAACCTCCGCCCCGACTTCGACCAAAACGCGAACGACTTTGCCCGGCATCGGAGCAATGATTTGAGAGATGCCGTCGGCGTGGCTGCTCGAAGCCTGTGCGCCACGAAGGCGTTTCGGGTCGGTGAGAGTGATGGAAAAGGCGTGCGTCCCCGTTGTGACTTCCATCGATTCGCGCCTCGCTTCCGGGTGATTCACACGACACTCGTAAACGTGGCCGTCCGAGATCAGCGTATAAACTCCCGGCTGCGACTCGCGCGCCTGGACCTCATAGCGGCGTCCGTCTATCTCGGCAAAGACCCGCGTGCCGTCACGCTTGATCTCAAGTGCTTGGCTCTTGCCTTCAATGTCTGCTTTGAGTTTCACTCTTAATCCCGTAACCGAAAATGCTCGTCACGTCACGCCGACGACTAACGCCTGGACTGGTGCAGCGCTGTGAGTCCGGCCAGTTTCCAACGGCTTGGCTGCTGCTGTGGTGCGCCAGACGGGCGTGAAGCGTTCCTGACAAGATGCTCGTAAGAGAGCGCAGCGGCGATGAGTGCCATGTCCCGTCGCTTCGTCCCGGCTTCATCCGTTTCGTCTGCCAAAGATTTCTCTCTGAGCGCAAGGTTGCGGCGCTCGAAGAAGCGTGAGATGAAGCCTGTATCGAGACGGCCTTCGATGAACTCTGCATCGCGGACGATTTCGCGGAAGAAGGGAAGCGTCGTCTTGATTCCGCCGACCGTGTATTCATCAAGTGCGCGGCGCAGGCGGTCAATCGCCTCAGTTCGCGTGCGCCCCCACGCGGCGAGCTTCGAGATCATCGGGTCGTAGTAGATGGAGACTTCCGCGCCCGCCTCGACGCCGCCATCATCGCGCACACCCGGCCCTGCGGGGACGCGCAACTGTGTGATGCGACCGGGCGAGGGAAGAAATTCGTTCTCAGGATTTTCGGCATAGACGCGGCACTCGATGGCGTGGCCGCGCCAATCAACATCTTCCTGCTTGAAGGAAAGAGCTTCGTTGGCGGCGACATTAATCTGTTCTCGCACGAGGTCAATCCCTGTGACCAATTCGGTGACGGGATGCTCGACCTGCAAACGCGTGTTCATCTCAAGAAAGTAGAATTCGCGTGTGGCGTCCGCGACGAGAAATTCGACTGTGCCCGCGCCCGTGTAGTTGACCGCCCGCGCCGCGTTCAGGGCAGCCGCGCCCATCGAAGCGCGCAAATCCGGGTCGTTAATGGGTGACGGACATTCTTCGATTACTTTCTGGTGACGACGTTGGATGGAGCATTCGCGTTCGCCCAAGTGGACGAAGTTGCCGTGATTGTCCGCAAAGATTTGGATTTCGATGTGGCGTGGGCGTTCAATGGCTTTTTCCAGATAGACCTCAGAATTACCGAAGGCCGCAGCCGCTTCCGATTGCGCCGCCTCGAAGGCTGATTGCAAGTCTTCTTCGGTTGCGACGAGCCGCATGCCCTTGCCGCCACCGCCCGCAGAGGCTTTGAGCATGACCGGATAGCCGAAGCTCGCGGCCACCTTGAGCGCTTCATCCAGAGACGACAGCGGATCAGTCGTGCCGGGCACAACGGGCACTCCGGCTTCCGTTGCGACACGCCGCGCGCTCGTCTTCATGCCCATCAAGCGCATCGCTTCCGCGCCTGGCCCAATGAACGTCAGTCCTGCGTCCACCACCGTTTGCGCGAATTCCGCGTTCTCCGCCAGAAAGCCATAGCCCGGATGAATCGCCTCTGCGCCGGAGCGGAGCGCAACATCCATGATTCGTTCAATCCGCAGATAGCTTTCGACTGACGGCGCCGGGCCAATCTCGTAGGCTTCATCCGCCAGCCTGACATGAAGCGCGTCGCGGTCGGCTTCCGAGAAGACCGCCACCGGCGAGATGCCCAGATCGCGGCACGCACGAATAATTCGCACGGCGATCTCACCACGATTAGCAATCAGGATTTTCTTGAACATAAAACTAGAGTGATGGGTGATAGGTGATGGGTGATAAGAGAAAACAACAGGTCTTTCTTCTCACCCATCACCTATCACCCATCACTGCTTTCAGACCACTATAGAGTTGCCCGGTCGGTGTGGGTCGTAGCGAATGGTGACGCGAGCGCCGGGGGAATAGTTGATCTCGTTGGCGCGTTGCTCGTCGTTCAGCAGTTGCGATGATTCATATTCGACGCCGCTGACTTCGTAGCTGAAATAGACTTGCCTGATCGCGCCGGAATCGTCGTCGCCGATGTCTATGATGACGCCTTCGGTGATGCGCCCGGCCTGAAGCAGACGCGCGCGCCGCTCAACCTCCGGGTCAGATTTCTTCCTGCGGAACAAATTTGAGAGGGGCATGACCGTCCGGGTTTCTCTTACGGCTGGCGGCGTGCGGCGTCCGGGGCTTCCGTCTGCTCTTCCGATTTGACCGGCTTGATGATAACGCCGTCGCGCATTGTCCAGTCGTCCTCAGTCCCCAGCTTATTGTCAGGGCCGGGCAGGCGCATCTCATATTTTGTGAATGACAAGCCGCCTTCGGGCGCATCATCTGTCGTGCGGAGCGAAGCGTTGCGAAGCGCGACGCCGCGCGGCGTGCGAGACTTCTTCTTGGGAAGCGCGGCCAGATCAGCGCCGGGGCTGTAGGCGGTCGCTTCAATGCCAACGAGCGCGGCGGCGATTGAATGGTCCGCGTCGGGTAGTCTTCGTAATTCGTCCAGCGTCGAGGGCAAAGTTCCGTAACGAGCGCGATAATCAAGCAACGCACGCTGAATCGTGTAGCCCTGCGCGTAGATGGCTGCTTCCTGGCGAAGCTCAATCTGGTGCAGACGCTCCGGGACGGTGATGCCGATGAGAGTAGCTATCAACACGGCGACGGTGATGACCGCCCACAGGCCGCTGTGCGCGACCCGGCTCCAGATGAAGCGTTTCGGGTTGCGGCGAATGCTCCGGCAAATCAATGAGCCTGCCCAGAGCGCGATCATCGTCGCGGGGATGGCGATCCACTTCAAGCGCCACGCGGCTGTCTCGGCAGCGCCCATGATTGACCAGAAGCGGAAAGAGACGGGCGCGCGCTCGAACAGCGCGATGATGGTCGAGACGAGAAAAGTGATGAGCATGACGCCGCCCATGACGCCGACCAGCAACGCGCGTCCGTAGGACGGCAATTCACGAACGGGTCTGGAAAGGGCAGGGCCGACGGCGCGCGCTCCGCAAGAGGCGCAACCGTCAACTTGTAGGTCGCCTTCAAACTTAAAACCGCAGCAGGGGCAAACTGTCAATTTCGTATACCTCTAAAAACTTTTGGGGAGAAGCTCTGTACAGCTTTTGCGGTGGCTTCCATCTGACCTTTAGTGTGTCGCGCCCGCATTGCGCGCAAAATCCGGTTCGGGCATTCTCTCTGGCCCGGCATTAGATGCAGCTTTGGTCGAAGCGGCTGCCGCTGAAAGCACTGCCGCATCAGCTTTATTAACTTCGCGCCACGTATGATACATGCGGTGCGCGAAAGTCCAGTAAGAACCGATTGCCAGAATCCACAGGACGGCGGGCATCCGGTTCAGAAACGGGTTTTGTGAACCCGGATGCGTCGTCAACGCGCCGATAATCAGCAGGACGACTCTCTCCGGGCGGCGCAGGAAACCCACGTCGCACTTCGCAATCAGGCTCTCGGCGCGCGCGCTCGTGTAGCTGACCATGACCGACCCCATCAAGGCAGCTCCGGTCAGAAAAACGTTGAGCGTCGAATGAAACTCTGTGTCGCGCGCGTAGAAGACCATCAGGCCGACGAAGACGACCATGTCGGAGAGACGGTCGAGCGAGGAATCCAGAAATCCGCCGAACCTGGTGACGCGACCCGACAGGCGCGCCACCTGCCCGTCGAGCATGTCAAAGAGATTGGCGACAATCAGGATGACGCCAGCCCAGAAGAAACGACCGTAGCCAAAGAGCAGCCCGCACCCGACGTTGATGGCGACGCCGATGACGGTGAGCAGGTTCGGGTTGACGCGGCCTGACGCCAGCCCGCGCACCATCGCATTAATAATTCTCTGCGCGCCGCGCCCAATGCTCGACCCAAACACTTCTTCGGCCCTTCTCCCAGATAACGACAGAGGCGAAAAAGGCTCTGCCCAGCGGCAGCGCCTTTCAAACAGCGCATCATAGGGATGCGCCGAACAGCTTGTCAAGGAAATCGAGCGATAGGTGATAGGTGATGGGTGATAAGAAAGAACAACGTTCATCCTATCACCTATCACCTATCACTCATCACTTGATTTCATCGTGAATCGTCGTCAATCGCTTGATTTCAAAGTTGCGCGCGCCCGCAGGGGTGCGAACCGTCACCTCGTCGCCCTCTTCTTTGCCGAGCAGGCTCTTTCCCACCGGCGACATGGTGGAGATCAGTCCGGCCTGCGGGTCGCTCTCTTCCGGCGTGACGAGGCGATAGGTCACTTCTTCTTCGCGTTCGCCATCATAGAGTAGCAGCGTCGAGCCATAGCCAGCCCGGTCGTGTGGCACTTTCGAGATATCTATCGAGCCGATTTCGCTGATCCGCTGGCGAAGCTCGACGATGCGAGCCTTGACCACGTTCTGGCGGTCGAGCGCCGCACGATACTCCGCGTTCTCGCGCAGGTCACCGAACTCCAGAGCGCGCTTGATCTCCTTCGGGAGATGCACGCGCAATTCACTCTCCAACTCGTCCAGTTCCGATTGTAGCCGGGCTTTGATCTCTTCTATCAACTTGGTTCTCACTTTCGGCGGGCGGTGGTCCCGCTGCTCGTTCGGGGTGCAATTAAATTGCAACGAAATAAAAATATTGAATTAGCTCAGTTTAGTACTAACATCTCTCCTGCACTATCACGAAAATCTGACAACTGAAATCGGATTTTAGTCTCTTAGCCCCACGCCTCTCTTTTGTTATCGTCCCTGGTAGGGCGATGCAGTCGGTTTTTGTTTACCCGTCGCACGTTCTGAGTCTTTTAGCTTTGAGTCGCTCCTCGCCTAAGTCTCGCGCCTCTCTGATGGAGAGAGTGTCGCTCTTGATAGTTAAACTCGACCCGAGGGAGGGATGATATGCCAGAGCAATACCTGAACAAAAGAAGAGTAGTGCTCATTGTAGACGATGACCCGGAATTGCGTAAGCTGGGGCGCGTCAGTCTGGAACACGCCGGGTACGGGTTTATCGGTGCATCCGATGGACGCGAGGGCTTGCGGCTCGCCCGCGAACTCTACCCGAATCTCATCCTCCTTGATTATATGATGCCAGGCATCAGCGGGAAAGAAGTATTCGTCACGCTCGCCACGAGCGAGGACGAGCGCCTGCGGCAAACCCCCGTCGTCATGCTGACGGCCAAGCATGACAATCAAGACGAACAGCGTGAATTGCTTGAACTGGGCATGGCCGCCTATCTCTGCAAGCCGTTCGGCCATCGCGAATTGCTCAACGTGATTGACAACGTCCTCATCACGGCGCAGATCAGGGAGCGCAACCGCATTCTGGAAAAGGAAGCGCGCCAATCTTTCGTCGGCGTCGTGCGGGCGATGATTTCACTGCTGGCCGTCAAGGATGGCTACACGGGCGAGCATTCAAACATGACCGCCGATTTATCAGAGACGGTGGCCCGCCGTTTTAATCTGCCGGAAGAGGAAGTCATGCACGTCAAACTCGGCGGGTTGCTGCACGACATCGGCAAGATCGGCATCCCCGAATGTATTCTCTGCAAGCCTGCCTGCCTGACGCCGGAGGAAATGACCGTCATGCGCCAGCACGTGCATTACGGCGAACAGGCACTGATGGGTGTGCCGCACATGGAAACCGTGCGCGGGATTGTCAAACATCATCACGAATGGTGGAACGGCGGCGGCTATCCAGACGGCTTGAGAGGGACGGAGATTTCGCTCGCCACACGCATCGTCACGGTCGCAGATGCCTATGATTCGATGACCTCTGATCGTCCCTATCGCCGCCGCCTGTCACAGATGACGGCCATCGAACGCTTGCGCGCCGCCGCTGGCATCCAGTTTGACGGCGCGGTCGTCGAAAAACTGGTCGAGTGTCTCGAACACTACGACACAGAGCAAACACGCGCACTGAACTTACAATTTCTAGATCACCTGCATCATGCGGCGTAGAGAAATGTAAAATGCAAAAATGAGGGAACTAAGATGTTCCTCATTTTTGCATTCTACAGTCTTTAATTTTGCTGACTTGCCGCTTGACTTGCGGCGCTCTGAAACCGCTTGCCGGGCAAGCCCGAAGCAGACTCGCTGCGAGTCTGCTTCGGGCTTGTAACGCCGTAGAGGCAGCTAAATCACCGGCTCAAGTTCTTCACGTTCCTCGATCTCATGGTCATCATCATCTGATGAATCTGCCTCTTCCTCTTCTTTCAATAGTTGCAAGAGAACATCTCTGTTTTTCTGGCACTCCTGCTTAATTTTCGCGTCCAGTTCTAAATCGTATCCGCGCTTTAAGGAGCAATGCGGACACTTTTCAAGGTGGTCTTCTATCGTCGTGATAGCCTGCTGACGCTCCTGCGCGGTGATATGCGCCAGTGTGGGAAACTTTGCGGCGAAATCCTTCTCCTCAAGGGCGAAGGCTGAAAGCAGGTACTTGACATCGTTTTCGTCAATCCAGCGACCCACTACGGGATTTGTGCATTTGGCTTCCCGCAAAGCTTCCGCTTGATATTCTAAACGGGAAGCCAGGTCTGGGGTTGTCATAAAGACGAAATCGGCAATCTTATCTGTAAGGTCGGATTTCATTACATACACCTCCTACGGATGCTCTAAAAAATTGTAAAGTTAGGGGATTTCCGGGCGGTTGGCAAGGCAGCCTTGGATGATTCGGAGTTATAGCAGCTAGCTAAAATTTCCTCCGATTCCCTCCAGGGCTGCCCCGATGTCTATGAGCAGCGTAGATGATGCTTGCGGGTACTTGGGCACCGTAGTAAGTGCTTGCAGGTATTTGTTGAGAGAGAGAACACAGGTTGTCGGGTGTCGAAACAAAAAACTGACTATTCCGCCGACAGGCAGAGACTGAAGATTCTTCAATCAGAGTCGTGTGGTTTGGATAAGTCATTCGCTGGCAGCTTCCTCTCCTGTAGGTTGTTGGCCGAGCATAGGAACACCATACAATCAAAAGCAGGCCCGCTCATCACCGGCCTGATTCCTTTGTTTTTGCTTTGGCTTTGGTTAAGTGTTGACGAACCTTGGTGCGGAGCGCGTTGAGTTCGTAGCTGATGAGACGCACATTTGAGTCTAATCGGTCTGAGATTTCCTGACAGCTATAGCCATACAGGAACAACTTGAGCAACAGCCTCTCGCGCTTGTTCAGACGCCGTAGCTCAATCATAAGCGCACGCCTATACGCTTCATTGTCGAGCTTGATCATGATGTCCTCCTCCGGAGCTACAAGTTGAGCCCGCAGCTCCTCATTATCCGGATCGTCCAAGCTAATCGTTGTGACCCTTTTCTTTTCCCTTAGCCAGTCTATCCAGGCATTACGTACTGACCTAAGAAGGTAATTGACCTTATCTTCTATGGTCTCAGGGGCCGGAGTGAGATTGAGAATCTTACACACGGCGTTGTGGACTATGCCTGAAGCTTCGTCGGTGTCTTTTGTGAGCCAACGGGAATAGGAAAGTAGGCGTGGGTAGTGGTCTTCGCAGGTCTGTGCCCAGACGGCATGCCGGACGTTTATAGTACTGGTGCCCTTCATTTGTCACCTCCTTCAATTGCCAGGACTCGGGGAGTCTAAAGCTTGAAAAAAATCCCGTCTGTCGCTACCGGAGGCGTCTCGTACGTTGCAGAGCTAACTACAAGCGATGCGGAACAGCCTTACATATTCTAACGACTGCGCCGAGACAGTTTTTAAAATGACTTTTTTTGCGTTCATTGAAGTAGAGCGTTCCGCGAAGGGCGCGAAAATTATGACGCGAGGATTAAGCGCATTTTAGATGAAGGCACGCATTCCGGCAATGAAATTAATCTGACAAAGGGGCGCTCAACGAAAATCGGACTTTACCTATAGCGCGAGCGACATCGGCAAAGAAAATTTTTGAACCGCAGGGTTGTGCAAGTCTTAAGAGATAAGAGGAGAACAGACAATGAAAAAAGTAGTCTCAATCAATAATAAAAGGTTCTTGGGCGCTTATGATTATGCCCAAAACAGTGAACGCATCCCCGAAGACGTATTCTTTTTCGGCGGGGTTCTATTCTCAACCGCATTGCCCGAAGGGCTTTACATTATCTACGGCGGGCTTATCCCCTTAATCGCGTTTGCGGGCAGCGCGCTGATTGGCGGTATCTGGGGGTTGGCCAGATACCGCCGGACGCCCGGTCAACTCGTTTCCTGCGTGGAGACAGGGACTATGCCACAGGCTCCGCAAAGCAAGACCATCAATCTGAAACGAGCGGCCTAGCGTGCCGAACAAGGTTTGTCATAGGCGGCAAACCGCTCAACGCCGGAGAGACGGGCTGACCTCGACTCTCTGGCGTTGAATTTTTGTGCGATGGCCGCGCGCCGCTAATAACCATGCGGGCGAAAATGCAAAGACCTGTTTCCCGCCCATTTTAAAATGAATTTTATTCAGGTCATTGTTTGTGAAGCCCCGAGAAATCGAGATTGACAAACTTCAGGGACTTAAACGAAAGGGAGACAACCATGACACAAACTGAGTTTTTCCAAAACACAGCTACAGAGCATCACGGAAAGCACCACGAAACCACAACTACAAATGTGACTTCTAAAGACAACAACACATCTACCCCGGAATCCACGCCTGAAGGCGAGAAGCGCAATCACCGTAAAACAAAGAAGGAAAGGAAAACTACAATGAGAAACAAACTCGCAGCGACTTTAACTATCCTGGCAATTTCACTAACGCTCGGTCTCACGTCAGTAACCAGCACCAGCGACTTCACATCTACCGACGGCTCGCTTACTAAAGTTACGTCTGAGAGCAGCACGCCTTCCGGTATAACGTCCACCGTCGGCGTGACTGAAGATTGCACGTCTTTCGGTACCACTGTCTAACGGCGCAGTTAAGCGCTAAGTGCGGATGTTCCGCGCAGCATCTCCGAACAAACGCTTCGTCAGGTTTGTTCGGAGATGCTGTTTTGATTCATCAGACACACGGCTCAGGTTCTTTCGTTCCGTGATGGGTCGCTTCGTCGGGTGCGCCGAAGGAGATGCCCGTGTCGCGGGCTGTGCGGACGAGTTGGCCGTCGGGCGGGACCGCCTTGATGGCGGCGACAGCTTCGGAGATCGGGACTGTTCTGATGTCTGCGGCCTGAAGCGCGACCATCACGCCGCTCTCCCCGCGAGCGAGCGCGCGCACCGCGCACGCCCCGAAGTTCGTCGCCAGCATCCGGTCGAAAGCATTGGGCGAGCCTCCGCGCTGCAAATGGCCCAGCACGACGCAGCGAGTCTCCTTGCCCGTCATCTCTTCAAGCTCACCGCGCAGGTGGTTGCCGATTCCGCCAAGTCGCGGCGCGCGCCCGACGCCCCCCGCCTCCTGATAAATTACGTCGTGCCCGATTTCCTGCGCGCCTTCAGAGACGACGATGATGCTGAACTGCGAGCCGCAAGCCTCACGCTCGACTATTTTCCGCGCCACCGAGGCGGTCGAGAAGGGAATTTCGGGGATGAGAATCACATCAGCGCCGCCCGCAATTCCAGAATGCAAAGCGATCCAGCCCGCGTGCCTGCCCATCACTTCGAGAATCATCACGCGATCGTGCGACTCGGCGGTCGTGTGCAGGCGGTCTAACGCCTCAGTTGCGATGTCGAGCGCGGTGACGAACCCGAACGTCAACTCCGTCGCGGCCAGGTCGTTATCAATGGTTTTGGGAACGCCGACGACCGGAACACCCCTGCGAGCAAACTCAGCAGCGATGGCGAGCGTGCCTTCGCCGCCGAGAACGACGAGCGCTTCAATTCCCAACTGCGAGAGATTTTCGATGGCCTCCCTGTAGCTCTCTGCGCGCTCGTCGTTCGCGTCCTCGCGCTTGACGAAACGTCCGCGATTGCGCGTCCCTAAAATAGTGCCGCCGCGCGGCAGCAACCCGCGCACATCGCCTGGCGTCAACTCTCGCGTGCAGGTTTTATTCAACAACCCTTCGAAGCTGTCTTCGATACCAATAACGCGCATCCCGTATTTGCCGACAGCCGTCTTCACCACTGCGCGAATCACCGCATTCAATCCGGGCGCATCACCGCCACCCGTCACTATGCCGATTGTTTTGTACATAACTTACCGTTCAGTTTTCAGCCCGAAGCTCAAAACTGAACACCCCTCCTGAATCATTTCTAACTTGAAATTAGGAGACTACCAAATTTCTTTCAATCACGCTCCGCCCAAAAAGAGAGCAGACACATCATCGGGGCTGTGGCAGAGATAATCCGCCCCTGCCTCTCTTAACTCTTCCGCCGAACCGTAGCCATAGGTTACGCCCGCCGCGAAGCAATGGTTCTCCTTCGCCCCGGTGATGTCATACTTTCTGTCTCCCACCATCAACGTTTCATCAGGGGCTAAAGACTCACTCGACAGAATATGCCGGATCAGGTCGGCTTTATTATCGAATTTGCCGTTCATCTCACTTCCGTAAACGCCGACAAAATAGGCGTGGAGATTGAAGTGCTTGAGGATTCTTTCAGTATAAACCTGAACCTTTGAGGTGGCGACGAAAAGCTGTTTCCGTGATGCACGAAGGGAAGCGAGCATTTCGGGCACACCCTCGTAGACTTCATTCTCGAACATTCCTACTTCCGAGAACCTTTCCCGATACAGATTGACCGCCTGTTCGATCACCGCTTCGTCGCTCGTTTTCATAATCTGGGAAAAGGTGCTGCGAAGCGGCGGGCCGATGTGAAGCTGTAGCTCGGCCTGAGTCGGAAGCGGCACGCTCATTCGCTCCAGCGAATAGTGAAAGCATCGCGTCATTCCTTCGATGGGGTCGGTCAGCGTCCCGTCAAGGTCGAAGAGAATATTTTTGATTGAATCGAGTTTCATTTTTGAAAATCCTGAAACAAATTTCAGTTGAGTATAAGGCGAGTTTAATTCACCACAGAGACACAGAGGACACGGAGGATGCACGGAGATTTGATTCTCTTTCTCTGTGCATCCTCTGCGCTCTCTGTGTCTCTGTGGTGAATACCCTGTACCTTAAGCTCAAATTATGCCCACGCCCGCGTTAGCCCTTCCGCCACATTTTCTGATTTAATAGCCGCACCAATGAAGCAGAACGCCATTATTACACAACGCGGCGCTGACCGCGTTCGCGCCGGACACCTCTGGATTTATCGCAGCGACGTGCGCGATGCTGGGGGAATCCCCGGCGGCTCAATCGTCGGCGTGAAAGATGAGCGCGGGCGATTTGTCGGGCAGGCTCTCTACTCGGCGCGCTCGGAAATCTCTTTGCGCCTGCTGACGCTTGAAGACGATATCCTTGACCGCGAATGGTGGCGCGGGCGACTCAGAGCAGCGGCGCGCCGTCGTCAGGGCATCCGGCCCGAAGCCAACGCCTATCGTCTCGTCTATTCAGAGGGCGATTTGCTGCCTTCGCTGATCGTAGACGTTTACGATGACGTGCTTGTCCTGCAAACTCTTTCGCAAGGCATGGACGCCTTGAAAGCCATGTTCGTCGAACTGCTGGTCGAAGAGTTTCAGCCGCGCGCCGTCATCGAGCGCAACGATGTCCGCGTGCGCCAGCTTGAAGGATTGGAGATGCGCGCGGGCGTGCTTTACGGCGGTGCGCCGGGTGAACTGGAAATTACGCAGCACAATGTTCGTTTTCTAGTCCATCCGCTCGGCGGGCAGAAGACCGGCTCGTTCTTAGACCAACGCGAGAACAGGCTCGCCGCGCGTTTCGTGGCGAAGGGGCGCGCTCTCGATTGCTTCACCTTCAACGGGGCGTTTGCGCTGCATCTCGCTTCCGCGTGCGAGAGCGTTCTGGGGTTGGATATTTCCGGTGAGGCCGTTCAGGCTGCGCAACGCAACGCTGAGTTGAACGATGCCCGCAACGTTGAGTTCCGCGAGGCCAACGTCTTCGACGCGCTGCGCGAGATGGAAGCGGCAGGTGAACGCTTCGACACCATCGTGCTAGACCCGCCCGCGTTTGCCAAGAATCGCGCGAGCGTACCGAAGGCAGCGCGCGGCTACAAAGAGATAAATCTGCGCGCCCTCAAATTGCTCAACACCGGAGGCGTGCTCGTCACCTGTAGTTGTTCCTACCACATGTCCGAGCAGATGTTTCTTGAGATGATCGCAGACGCCGCGAAGGACGCGCGCCGCCGTGTGCAGCTTGTCGAGAAGCGCATGCAGGCGAGCGACCATCCCGTACTGTTCGGCATGCCGGAAACATACTATTTGAAATGCGTGATTGCGCGAGTCGTAGAATGAAGCAGGAGAGAGGAGACAGAAAACAGAAGTAAGAAGAAGCCGCCAAGCAACAGCCCCGTGAGGGGCGATAGAGTGTAGCCCCTCACGGGACTGGGCCTGGTGAGGCTAGGCTTGATTATTCTTTTCTTCTGGACTTTTCCGTCTCTTGACTCCTGCTTTTAGCTTATCGGTGTTCCGCTCTTCACGCTCTCGGCGAGACGCTTGGCTTCGGGCAGGGCTTCGAGTGCGCGCAGGACTTGCGGGTCGCTGTCGAGCAGCACGCGTGCGCCCGCGTCGCTGGCGAAGGCGGCGGTGACGATTTCTTCCCGGATGCGTAGCTTCACGAAATCCATCTCTTCATCAATCTGCGCGGCTTGAAGCCCTAGATTTCCGTCGCGTTGAACAAACTCGCGGAAGGCTTTGACGACTGCCTCGCCTACGGTGTAATCGCTCTGGCGCAGGTTGTGGTCGAAGTCAGTCTTTTCGATGCGATAGGACTCAAGGCCGGGAATCTGACCGGCTGCCAGTTCGCGCGTGAAATAGAAGGCTGCTTCCGCGATGCGCCCGCGAATGGGCGTGAGCTGAAACGGTTTGACATCTATGTCAGGCGTGATGCCGCCGCCGCCGTAAAAGACGCGCCCGGCGGCAGTCTGCACGGCTGGCCCTGACGGCGGAGGCGTCGGTTCAGGCGTGGGTTGCTGCACCGGGTCAATGGCTGTCTGGGCGGGCGCGCGCGGCGTCTTCGTTGGCGGCAATTCCTCGTCTTCGTCTTCGTGACGCGAGTAGTAATCGTAGAGCGAGCCGTTGGAGTAGTCGCGTTGCAGCGAGCGACCGTAGGGCGTGTAGTATTTGGCGGTCGTCAACGTCAGTCCGGTGCCGAAAGGAAGTTGGAAGACGCGTTGAACGAGTCCCTTGCCGAAACTCGTCTGTCCGACGATCAGGCCGCGCCCGTGATCCTGAATCGCGCCCGCGACAATCTCCGAAGCCGAAGCGGAGTTGCGGTTGATAAGCACGACCAGCGGGTAGTCTTCAGGGTCTGTGACGGTCGAGCGATAGATGTAAGGCTCTTTGTATTCTGTGCGACCGCGAACGGAAACCACTGTCTGGCCGCGCGGCAAAAACTCGCTCGCCACATCTATGGCTTGATCGAGCAGCCCGCCGGGATTACCGCGCAGGTCTAAGATGATCTGGCGCATCCCCTGAGCCTTGAGCCGCGTGAAAGACTCGCGCAGTTCATCGCTCGTCGTATGCTGAAAGCCGCCCGTCAACCCGATGTAGGCCGTGCCGGGACGAATCATGTAAGCGTTGCGAATGGATGGCAGCGGGACAGCTTCGCGCGTGATTGTATACGTATGTGGAACTGGTGAGCCTGCCCGCTCAACCTTGATGCGAACGGGTTCGCCGCGCTCGCCGCGCACATTCTTTGAGACCTGCTCGCTCGTCCAATCGCGCGCGTCTTTACCGTCAACTTCGACAATGCGGTCGCCGTAGCGCAACCCGGCGCGAGCAGCCGGTGTGCCCTCAACTGCCGACTGAACATATACGCCGTCGCGGTGGCGCAGGATGGTCACGCCGATACCGATCAGGCGTGAGTCTTGATCCTCTTTGAGCTTATTGAACTCGACGCGCGGGAAGTACATCGAATGCGGGTCGAGCGTCCAGAGCATTCCCTGAATGGCTGCCTGCGTGGCCTTTTCGTAATCAACGTCGCCAGCATATTCCGTGCCGATAATCTGCACGGCCTGCTGGTAATCCTCCGTCACGTCGCGGCTGACGACGACCTTGTTCGTTCCTCTGGCCGTCGAGGGACGCTTCCTGATAATGTCCGCCATGCCCCCGGCAATGGTCGCCGAAATGATGAATGCGAGCGCGACTAGGCCAAATTTTCTCGTCATGCTATGCTCCAAAATCTTTCAGCCGCGCCTGCCATTCGACATGACAGGCGCACGCTAAATATAGCACAGCCGCCGCAACGATACCGAAAGCCGAAGAGAAGCGTTCGCTCGTATGCTATAAATAGTTTCCCAGCTTTCAGTTTTCAGCTCAGGCTAACAACTGAAACTGAAAACTGAAAACTGAAAACTATTTGCTCCAATGTCTTTCTCACTTTCAATTGTCATCCCTGCCTTCAACGAGGCGGCGCGGCTGGGCGAAACGCTCCGCACCGTCTTCGAGTATTTGAACGAGCATGTTCCGGACAGCGAAGTGATTGTCGTTGACGATGGCTCAAGTGACAGCACGGCGGACGTTGCGGAAAAGAGTTTCGCGCAGGCGGGAAGCGTTCACGCGCAAGCCATTCGGGTGCGACCGAATCACGGCAAAGGCTACGTCGTGCGAACGGGCTTGCTCGCCGCCCGCGCGCCCGTCGCGCTCTTCACCGATGCAGACCTTTCGACGCCGATTACGGAGACGCCGAAACTCGTCGATCCAATTGAGAGCGGCGAATATGATTTAACGTTCGGCTCGCGCGCGCTTGATCGAAGTCTGATTGGCGTGCATCAGCCCTGGCGACGCGAGCAGGGCGGGCGCATCATCAATCTCATCGTGCGGCTCGCTACGGGGTTGCCCTTCTGGGACACCCAATGCGGCTTCAAGGCTTTTCGGATGGATGTCTGTCGCCCGATTATAGAGGCGGCGACGATTGAGCGCTTCGGCTTCGATGTCGAATATCTCTACGTCGCTTACCTCGCCGAACTGCGCTTGAAGGAGATTGCCGTGCGCTGGGATCACAATGAGGGAAGTAAGCTGAGCGTCTGGCGTGATACTCCGCGTCTGCTGGAAGAGGTCCGCACGGTTCGCCGCCAGGTGGCGCGCGGAATCTATAGTGCAGCCATCGCCGCCGCGCGCGTCGGGGCAAAGGACAGAGAACGGGCGCTGCATTCTTCCGCCCCACCATCGCTGGATGCCGATTCACAACCCAAACTCGCCAGCGCTTTCAAAGCGGACGCGGGAGACTGATAAAGACAGGTGTCAGATGCCGGGTGGTCGGTATGGGTCAAAACTAACATCTAACATCTAGCCTCTACTTTTTATGGCTGCACGACTCAACGTCAACATAGATCACGTCGCCACCGTTCGACAGGCACGGCGCGCTCCTGAGCCGAGCGTCATTGCGGCAGCCATGATCTGCGAGCAGGCGGGAGCTGACGGCATCACCGTTCACCTGCGCGGAGATCGTCGCCACATTCAGGACGACGATCTTTATAATCTGCGAAGGGCTGTCACGACTTATCTGAATGTCGAGATGGCCACGACCGAAGAGATGATGAAAATCGCGCTCGATGTGCATCCTGATGCCGTTACTCTTGTCGCCGAAAATCCGAACGAGGTGACGACCGAAGGTGGATTGGACGTGCGCGCCAATCTTTCAATCGTGCGTGCCTCCGTCCATCGCCTGCGCGAAGGCGGCATCATCACGAGTCTCTTCATTGACCCCGACCCGCAGCAGATCGAAGCCGCGCGCGAAGTCGGCGCTCAGCAAATTGAACTCTGCACCTCTGAATACGCTGAATCGACTCTGGGGGCGCGCGCCGCTCATAATGAAGGCGCGATGCGCGCCGCGCACGAATTAAGGCGACTGCGTGAGGCAGCGACGCTCAGTATGCAATATGGTCTGCGCGTGGCGGCAGGGCACGGACTCACCTATAGAAACGTCACAGCGGTCGCCCGCATCGAAGAGATTACGGAATTCAACATCGGCCACAACATCATCTCGCGCGCCGTCTTCACAGGGCTGGAGCGCGCCGTCACCGAGATGCGGGCAGCTTTGTAGGACAGACATTCCTGTCTGTCGTAGCGTGCGCCAGCACGCTCTTGATATTCGCTAATCAGTATTTCGCGCTCTATGCGCTCAATGACAGGCAGGAATGCCTGTCCTACAAAAACCGGGAGCGAGCGTGAGTGACGGCTCCCGATCCGCCCCTCAACGCTCGCTCCCGGTTTTATTCGGCCAGTCAATTATCCCGACCGAAACTTGAACGTGTAAATTCTGTACTAGGCCGCGTATTTGATCGCCATGATCGTCAAATCGTCGGCTTTGATTCCATCGCCGCGAAAGTCAGTTAGCGAATTCACGCAAGTCTTAACCAACTCCGCTGGGCGTGATGGAAAAGGAGCATTGAGCGATTGCAGCAGCCGCTCGACTCCGTATTCTGCTCCGTTCAAATCCTGCGTCTCGGTCAATCCGTCCGTGTAGAGCAGCAAGGCGTCTCCCGGCGCGAGTCGCAGCCTGTTGGTCGCAAACTGCTCATCGCAGAACATCCCGACGGGCAGTCCCGTCGAATCAATCGGGATGCACTCGCCGTTCTGTAGCAGAATTGCCGGTAAATGACCCGCGTTGCAAAGCTCTACTTCGCCGCTCTCGCTGGCCTTGCCGCAGACGAGCGTCGCAAAGTGCGTGGACAGGGTGTTCTCGCAAAACAGGCGGCTCGCGCGCTCCATTAACTTGTCGAGCGAGAGTCCGAGCGGCACGAGCGCGCGGAACATGGCCTGCAAGTTCGACATCAACAGGGACGCCGCCATCCCCTTGCCGGACACATCGCCCAGAATGAAATACAAGTCGCCGCCATCTGTCCGTATCAGGTCGCAGTAATCGCCGCCGACGAATCCGACCGGCTCGTAGTGATACGCCACCTTCCACGTGCCCGCGTCGAGGTTGGACGGCGGCAGCAGACCGCGTTGAATATGCACGGCGAGTTCGAGGTCTTCTGCGAGCGCCTCCTGTTGCTGGGTCGTCAAATCGCCGAGACAGAAACGCACCAAGGGATCGGCTAACAACCGCTCCGCTTCGATTGGGTCATGACAGGCTTCGCACAACCCGTAAGAGCCGTTGTCCATGCGCGCCAGCGCCGCATCCACTTCCGTGAGCAAGCGCGTCAACTCCGCATCAACTCCGGGCGATGAAGCCGTCACCTCCAGCCTCCCGCGTCGCTCAAGCAGTTGCTCGCGCACTGAATCATCTATCACAGTCGCCATTGTTTTAACCTCAACTTAAGAAAACCTGCGCTCAGCCAGCAAGAGAAACAATTTCTACCTGTTCCTCTCAACCTGCCAGCGCATCTTGTTCCGTGCGAGGTAGTGCCACACCCATGTGCTTGTAAGCGGCGCGCGTGGCGACGCGACCGCGCGGCGTGCGATTCAGCAAGCCGATCTGAATCAGGTAAGGCTCGATAATCTCTTCGATACTTTCGCGCTCCTCGCTGATTGAAGCCGCGATAGTTCCGACGCCGACCGGCCCTCCGTCAAACTTCTCGATAATCGCTGCGAGCAGCTTGCGATCAACTTCATCCAAACCGAAGCGGTCAACTTCCATCTCATCGAGCGCACGACGCGCCACTGCCTGCGTGATGCGTCCGTCGCTTAAGACTTCCGCATAATCTCGCACACGGCGCAAGAGTCGGTTGGCGAGGCGTGGTGTGCCGCGTGCGCGCCGTGCGATTTCACGCGCGCCGCTGGCTTCAATCTCGACATTCAGAATTTCAGCCGAGCGATGGATGATAATTTCCAAATCTTTCTGCGAATAAAAATCAAGGTGCTGGATGATGCCGAAGCGCCCACGCAAAGGGGCTGTGATGAGGCCAGCGCGCGTCGTCGCTCCGACCAGAGTGAATTTCGGCAATTCAAGTTTAATCGAGCGCGCCGCCGTGCCCTGTCCGATCATCACGTCAAGCTGATAGTCCTCCATCGCAGGATACAACACCTCTTCAATCTGCGGGCGGAGACGGTGAATCTCGTCTATGAAGAGAACCTCGCCCTCCTGAAGATTGGTCAAGAGCGCCGCCAGATCGCCGCCGCGCTCAATCGCGGGCGCGCTGACACTTTTTAATTCCGCGCCCATCTCGGCAGCGATGATGTTGGCGAGCGTCGTTTTCCCAAGTCCCGGCGGCCCGTAAAAGAGAACATGGTCGAGCGCCTCGCGGCGTGCGCGTGCAGCCTTGAGAAAAATCTTGAGATTGCTCGTGACCTTCGTTTGCCCGATATATTCGTCCAGATGGCGCGGACGCAGGCTCGGCTCAGCCTGCACATCTTCGGGCGTTGCCTCACCTGAGATGGGACGCGGAGACTCTAACTCGCTTGTTTCGGAGATAGCTTGTGACATTTCAGAAGACCCTCTTGACGATTGCTAAACTGACCGCTCAAACATGGACGCATTATACCGTCTTCGGGCTGATGTTTCAAGCATGAAACAAGAAAAAGAGACTCAAAAATTCAAAACCAATGTCCAAAATCAGATGGCTCTGACTTCGGACATTGGTTTTGAATTTGAACTGTTTTTAAGAGTTAATGTTTGGAGCGCCAGTGGCGAGTTGCAGGCGCACGACGGAGCGTTCGAGGCGGGCGCGGGCGACCTCAAAGTCTTCTTCAGTTCCGCTAAAGGCGCTCAGCGTCTTCTCTGCATGTTCGCGCGCCATGCGCGCACGCGCCGCGTCAATCTCCGCCGGATGTTCGGCGACTTCGGCCAGCACGGAGACGCGGTCGGCGTTGACCTCGACGAAGCCGCCGGAGACGTGCAGGCGATGCGCGACACCGTTCTGCACGTAAGAGAGTACGCCCGTCTGTAGCTGCGAGATGAGCGGCGTGTGACCCGGCAGGATGCCAAGCTCACCATTCATGCCGGGAACATTAACCGAATCCACCGCCTCGGACAGCACGCGGCGCTCAGGTGTGACGACTTCTAATTGAATCTGTTCAGCCATAAGAAAAGTGATAGGTGATAGGTGATAGATGATAGGTAAAAAGAAAGAGCATGCTTTCTCTTCTCACCTATCACTTTTCACCCAGCACTGCTTTTACCCTTGAGCGGCGATTGCTTTCGCTCTTTCCTGCGCTTCTTCGATTGTGCCGACCATGTAGAAAGCCTGTTCGGGCAAATCGTCGTGCTTGCCGTCAACGATCTCGCGGAAGCCGCGTACGCTGTCTTCGAGTTTGACGTACTTGCCTTCGAGGCCGGTGAACTGCGCGGCCACGAACATCGGCTGCGAGAAGAATCTTTGAATCTTGCGGGCGCGCGAAACCGTCAGCTTGTCTTCGTCCGACAATTCATCGAGGCCGAGAATGGCGATGATGTCTTGCAGGTCCTTGTAGCGTTGCAGAATCTGCTTCACATCCTGCGCCGTCCGGTAATGCTCGTCGCCGACGATGCGCGGGTCCAGAATGCGAGAACTCGATGCCAGCGGGTCAACCGCCGGATAGATTCCGATTTCAACAATCTGGCGCGAGAGCGCGGTGACGGCGTCGAGGTGCGCGAACGTGGTTGCGGGCGCGGGGTCTGTGTAGTCGTCCGCCGGAACGTAGACGGCTTGAATCGAAGTGACAGCGCCCGTCTTCGTCGAAGTGATGCGCTCCTGCATCTCGCCCATCTCGGTCGCGAGGTTCGGTTGATAACCCACCGCCGAAGGCATGCGTCCGAGCAGTGCCGAGACTTCGGAACCCGCCTGCGTAAAGCGGAAGATGTTATCAATGAAGAGCAGCACGTCCAGACCCTGATCGCGGAAATACTCTGCGACCGTCAGCCCGGAAAGAGCGACGCGCAGGCGCGCTCCCGGCGGCTCTGTCATCTGGCCGTAGATGAGCGCGACTTTCGATTCCTCGATGGCCTTCATGTCCACCTTCGACATGTCGAACTCGCCGGTCTCTTCCATGTGCTTGTTGAACGCTTCGCCATACTGGATAACGTTCGACTCGACCATCTCGCGCAGGAGGTCGTTGCCCTCGCGCGTGCGTTCGCCCACACCAGCGAAGACCGAAAAGCCTGAGTGCGCTTTGGCGATATTGTTAATCAGTTCCATGATGAGCACGGTCTTGCCCACACCCGCGCCGCCGAACAGTCCGATTTTGCCGCCGCGCAAAAAGGGCTGAATCAGGTCAATGACCTTGATGCCCGTCTCGAACATCTGCAATTCGGTTGACTGCTCGTCAAACTCCGGCGCATGGCGATGAATCGCGTAACGCTGCTCGTATTTGACATCGCCCAGATTGTCTACGGGGTCGCCGATGACGTTCATCACGCGTCCCAGTGTGCCTTCGCCGACGGGCACGGTAATCGGGCCGCCCATATCAATGGCTTTCATGCCGCGCACCATGCCGTCGGTCGGCAGCATGGAGACGGCGCGCACGCGGCTTTCGCCGAGGTGCTGCTGAATTTCGCAGACGACATCAATCGGGGCGGGCACATCGAAACCTTCCGAGGTGATGCGGATCGCCTGATAAATCGGCGGCAGATGTTTTTCTTGAAATTCCACGTCAACGACGGGGCCGATGACCTGCACAACGCGACCAAAGTTCTGGCCGTCGGTGCTCGCATTTCCATTGGGCGTAGCCATACTGTTCTAATCAACTCCTCTAAAGATAAGCCTATGAAGGCGAAAAACTGGTAGGGTTAAAAGACGGTCAAGATAGCATACAGCGCGCAGCTTTGGCAAAGCGCGCTTGGCCTGAGCCTTTTGTAGTGTTGCGTTAGAATTTTTCGAGAAACTACGGCGAATTTAATTGAAAGGCATGGGGATTTAGTGAAAGCAGAAACCGCCTGCGAAGTCATAACAGACGCGCAGGCGGTTCTCCGAGAGATTCGCAATTACGGTCTCTACTCTGTCGAGAGAAGAAACACATCCCACGCCCAACGGCCCACCTGGGCGTCGTGCTTATCTTTGACCTTCGCACGATACTTGAATTGATTACCGTACTGGTCAACTCTCTTCGACTCTTTATAATCAAGCTCTAACTTTGCTACGCCTAGCTGCGGCAGTGTAAACAGTTCACCTGGCTCCGAGATGCCGTTGTGATTCCGATCCTGCCACAATCTAAGGCTGGAGAAGATGGCCTCTCTCTTATCAATCACTCCGTCGGCATTGCCTCCATTTCCCGGTTTGTCATATTCGGCTAGAGCGAGAAAGCCGTTGCGCTCAATTCCAGCAGGTGGTTGTGGTTGCGGCGTGAAGTTGCCGAACATCTCCGCTCCATTGTCTATCGTGCCGCTGCCGTTGCGGTCAAGTGCAAGCCACGCATCGTCGGAATCGGCTGCTGTCCAGGAGAGTTTATCTTTTGTGCCATTGCCGTTGAGGTCGAAGGTGATGCCATTGTTCACGTCCGTCATGGAGAAGCCGTTGCCAGTGATGTCAAGCAGGATGGGCGAGCCGCCGCAATAGTCGCAGCCTGAGCAGGAACAAGACAGGTAGTCGTAGTCGCCGCCATACATGAAGCATTTATTGGCAAAGCTGGTGCTGCAGGTGCCGCCGCCGCCGCTGCCCGATGAACAACACAGCCCGTTGGAAGCGTTAAATGTTGTGCCTGGCGGACAGCCGCCGCCCCAGCCCGGCGTCGTGCAATTTCCTCCGCTGGCAGTTTGACAAGAATGTCTCTGGTAGTTGTGATGCTGTTCATTAAGAAGATCGCATTCGCCCACAATTCGATTATAGGAAGCTGCTCTCGTTATTTGATCCCACTCACCGAAGCCGCTGCTGTTTTGACTCCAGGTTGGCCCATTGAATTCTGGCCAGCACATGGTGTCGGATGAAAAAGTCCACTCCACGCATTCGCCAACGTCGGTGACGCTAACACCCGAACGCTCATAGCCGTCAACCCAAAATACTTTCCAGTGAGCTGTTTTACTGATTTGAGAAGCGGTGTAGGGATTACCCCGCGGGCATCTCCCTCCAAACGTGTCAGGGCCTTCGGGTCTCCATGTGTCGCCGCAGTTATATGCCCAAACATACACTGTGCCTAATAGACCGAGACCAGCCACTAGCATAATCGTAGCAATCGTTGCTCGCTTCATTGCGCTGGCCCCCCTTTCTTTGTGGGGCCTTTAGCCTTAGCCTTATCCCTGTGTCCTCGGAGAGTCTTTCTCGTTAGTTCCTCGCCGTCCTCGGTTTCATCCGCATACATCACGCCAGCCACCTTGAGAGGCTTACCTGGCAAAAGGCTGCCAAGCGCCATTTCCATCGTGATAGTGCCGTGCGGCGGGAGAATCACCGAAGGAGGCTCATCACCGTTTTTGAAGCCATCAGTGCTTATTCCCGCAGCATCTTTTTCATCACCCGACTCAATGGCGATTGCGATAATCGGCTTGTCCGAGTTGTTCCGTATCACAATAGCCACGGCTGCGCTCGGCTCACTCTGTCTCTTAATGGCCGTACTTATCACTTCCAAGTCTTTGACCCTGGAGATAACTTTGGGCACGGCAGCAACCTGATTTGCTTCTTGTTGTTTTTCGGCGTCTCGCCGTCTTGGACTGGCGACAATCATCAGGGTGGCAATTACCACCAGGGCAATTACCCAGATGAGGATGTGGCCTGGCAATCTCTTAAGTGATTTCATGACGACTCCCTGTCAAATTGTTCGGTGGGCTTAATAAGAGCGGGACTCGTTGAGGAGTGAGGCTCTTACTAACATGAAAGTAACAAGCAACGTGAAGATTTGTATATGCCACATGCTGAAGCCTGTCAACGGGATTTTTATGGCTGATCTGAGGATTTGTTAGCGAATTTGAGGATTTTCCGAATTTATATGGCGGGAGCGCGGGAAACCCATCTCAAACTCGGCCACGGCCCACCTGAAGCGCCGCTCGTCTCCTTTGTTGGAACGATCGCCCCCTGCGGCACGTATCTCCTTGTCATCAAGGCCGTCAAACGAAAACTCTCTGCTCTTAATCAAGCTCGGAAAATTTCAAGCCACGAACTCCGCCGGGGTTCGACTCTTCTCTGGAGGCGCACGATGAAAAGATACAGATATGGGGTCTACAGTCTGGCAATTATCTCGCTGTTGCTCGGTTCATTTCAGCCAACGAATGCTCAGGGAGCGAAAAGCGCTTCCGAAAAATCGTACGCGCAAGCCCGGCGCGTGCTCGACGCTGGGATTGAGGCGCTCGGCGGGCGCGATGCCATCGGTCGTGTGGAAGACATTTCGCTGAAATTCTCCGGCATCAATTACGCCAGAAATCAAAGCGAAAGCCCGGACACGGCTTACTTTGAAGGCCGCCTCAATGGAGCGTTAACGTTCGATGTCAAAGGCAACCGGATTATCTTCGAGCAAGCGGCCAACTCGCCCGGCTTCAGTTTCCAGAACAGGCAGATCATCAAAGCCGATAAGGCCCTGATCTTCGACCTGACGGCGAAAACGGCAACGGCTGCGACCAACCCCAACGCCATTCCCAATATCGCGCGCGGAAGATTCCCTCATGCCATGTTGATGACGGCACGGGAGCGCGCGGCAACTTTGCGCTTTCTCGGTCAGGAAGATTTCGACGGCAGGAAACAGAACGTCCTCGCCTTTGCCCTCGCAGATGGGACAATGTGGACGCTCTACTTCGACGCGGCGACGAATCTTTTGACGAAGTTCGAGAATCTGGACACGGATGCGCGCGTCGGTGATGTGACGCAGGAATTTATCTTTCGCGATTACACGACAACTGGCGGCGTGAAAATTCCTGCGGGGCGCATCGTCAGGCGCGGCGGCGAGATTGTTCAGGACTTCAAGGTTTCGGACATACAAATCAACACGCACCCGGCAGAGAGCGCCTTTGAGAGGCCGCAAGGGTTTGAAGACTTACCGGCGAACAACCCGACGCCGACGCCAACTGTTGTCGAGTTGGCAAAAGACGTATATCTCGTGCAGGACGCGGCCAACGGCTACAACGTCATGTTCGTCGCCATGAACGATCACATCCTTGTGGCAGAAGCTCCGCTCAACGACGGAACATCAAAGCGCGTGATGGCGAAGATCAAGGAGACAATTCCCAACAAGCCCATCAAGTATATCGTCGCCACTCATTTTCACGACGATCATTCGGGCGGCGTTCGCACGTACTTGGGCGAAGGCGCGACGCTGATTACGACTCCCGGCAACAAAGGTTACTTTGAAAAGATGGCGCAAGCTGTACGCACGATTGCACCGGACGCCCTCACGATGAAGCCGCGCCAGCCCGTCATCGAAACCGTTCAGAACATGAAGCGAGTCTTCACGGACGACGCGCACACGATAGAGATTTATGACATCGGGCCGGGGCCGCACACCAAAGAGATGCTGATCGTTTACCTGCCCAAAGAGAAGATCGTCTTTCAGGGCGACCTGCTCAACCTTCCGCAGGCTGGCACGACCATGATTACACCCGGAAACGAAACAACCGCTCACTTCGCTGACCGGCTCAAAGCCCTCGGACTCAATGTGGAGAAGATCGCGGCGGTCCATGGCAGGATGGGAACAATGGACGACCTTCGCGTCGCCATTGAAAAATTCCGCGCACTAAAATAAGGCAAAAGTAAAAGGGAGAAGGCAAAGTGAAGACCAACGAGCAGCGAGAATTGCTCATCGGTCTTCACTTGCTTTTTTCTCGATGAAACGCAGACAATGAATCTATGAAACGAATTATTCAGGTACGCATCACGAAAGGCGAGAGCTACTACGTTGCGGAATGTCTCGACCTCGCGGTAGTAACGCAGGGAAAGACGCTCGACGAACTGAAAGACAATCTTGAGGAAGCCATCGCACTTCACTTGGAGGGAGAGGATTTCAGCGAATTTGAGCTTGACCCGCGACCATCTGTGCTCGCCAGCTTTGAACTCGACCTCTTAGAATATGCCAAAGCTTAGAAGGCTTTCGGGAAGTGAGCTTATCAAGGTTTTTGCCGCACTGGGTTTTGTGCAGGTTGCGTAGCGTGGCAGTCATGTAAAACTCCGTCGCGTACTCGTGGATGGCTCCCGACAAACTCTCACCATACCAGCCCGCGCGGAATTAGATACCGGAACGTTAAGGGCTATTTATCGTCAGGCGCTTCGATACGTTCCTGAGAGCGAGCTACAGCCACACTTCTATACTGACTAGAGAAGACTTCGACTTCTCGGTCTATTCTTCCGAATCAATCCGAATCTTCATGCGGCGCAACGTCCGCATGTCTTCATCCGTTAGTTCAAGCGCAGCCTCTCCCTGCTCCGCCTCTTCTTCCACATGCTCGCGCAAGGCAATCTCTAAACGAAGCGTCAACTCCATTTCATAACCGGCTTCGCGCAGGCGCTCGATGGCTTCGGCGACCTGCGGGGATTGCTCGACCGCCGAGTTGATGGCCGTGCCCAACTCGTGGACGATCTGCTTGGCTTCGTCGTTAATTTCCAAAATAACCTCAGCCGCGCACGGGTTCAGTTTGAAACGATAATTCGGGAAGAGCGTTGATGTTGATGCTAAGCGACGAATGCGCTTGCGGTCAACCGTTTGAACAACGCACGGGAGCGGCCTAAATTGCGGCGCTCGCACGCCGTATGTTAGGCTTTCAATCACACGCGCCAACGCATTCATAAAAAAACGCCTTCGCAAGTATTGAATCATCATGGCAACAAAAACCATCACAGAGCGTCGAGAGCGTTTCGAGACACCTTCCGGCATAGAACTGCCTGCGGATTTCAACCCGTCGAACACGGAAGCGGTCGATTATGAGAGGGATTTGGGAGCGCCCGGCGAGTATCCCTTTACACGCGGCATCCGCCCGAATATGTATCGCGGTCGCTTCTGGACGATGCGCCAATATGCCGGATACGCGACGGCTGAAGAATCCAACGCGCGCTACAAATACCTGCTCGCGCATGGGACAACGGGGCTGTCCGTCGCCTTCGATTTGCCGACGCAGATCGGGCTGGATTCGGACGACCCTTTGGCTTCGGGCGAAGTCGGCAAAGTCGGCGTGGCGATTGATTCCATCGAAGACATGCAGCGATTGTTTGAAGGTATCCCGCTCGATTCGGTCTCGACTTCGATGACGATCAACGCGACGGCTTCAACCTTGCTCTGTCTTTATCTCGCCGTTGCAAAGAAACAGAATATTAGCTTTGACAAAATCAGCGGTACGATTCAAAACGACATTCTGAAGGAGTACATCGCGCGCGGGACATACATTTATCCGCCCAAGCCTTCCCTGCGACTGGTGACGGACACCTTCGCCTTCTGCGCCCGTGAAGTTCCAGACTGGAACACCATTTCGATCAGCGGCTATCACATCCGGGAGGCCGGTTCGACCGCCGTGCAGGAAGTCGCCTTCACGCTGGCGGACGCCATCGCTTACGTTGAAGCAGCTCTCGAAACAGGATTGAAGATAGACGAGTTTGCGCCGCGCCTCTCATTCTTCTTCAACTCGCACAACAACCTACTGGAAGAGATTGCGAAGTTTCGCGCCGCCCGAAGATTATGGGCGCGCATCATGCGTGAGCGTTTCCATGCGCGCGACCCGCGCTCTTTGATGCTGCGTTTTCACACGCAGACGGCAGGCTCTTCGCTTCAGGCTCAACAGCCAGAGGTCAACGTCGCGCGCACCACGATTCAGGCGCTCGCCGCCGTGCTTGGCGGCACGCAAAGTCTTCACACCAACGCAATGGACGAGGCTCTCTCGCTTCCGACCGAGATGGCCGCGCGCGTCGCGCTCCGCACGCAACAGGTCATCGCGCATGAGTCAGGTGTCGCCGACACAGTTGACCCGCTCGCAGGCTCCTACGCCATCGAAGAATTGACGAGCGAGATTGAACGCCGCGCAACGGATTATATCGAGAAGATAGATGCGATGGGCGGGATGCTGCGTGCGATTGAGACGGGATACGTGCAGCGCGAGATTCAGGACGCGGCCTACGCCTACCAGCGCGCGATTGAGACGGGTGATGCGGTCATTGTCGGCCTCAACCGCTTTCAGATTGAAGAAGAAACGGACATCCCCATCCTGCGCGTTGACCCTGCAATCGAGCAGGCGCAGGTCGAGCGCGTTCGCGCCCTTCGTGAGCGGCGCGACGCGGAAGCGGCAGAGGTCGCGCTCGTCCAACTTGAAGAAGCCGCGCGCGGCACAGAGAACCTCCTGCCGCGCATCCTCGCCTGCGTCGAGTCTGACGTGACGGTCGGCGAGATCAGCCACCGTTTGCGCCGCGTGTGGGGCGAGTATCAAGAGGCCGTGACGGTATAGAACCAGCGCGATGAAAGGATTGCTCTTGTGGCGAAGACTTTTAAGTATCGGGTGTGCCAGACGCAGATGGCGCGTGTGACTTTCGTCAATGGGCACTGGCAAGGTTTGCAAGTTCCCGAAGAATCTAATCCTGCTGAACTGTACAACTCCTGCCCGATGGTCTGGGAGTATCTGGAATCGGCGGGCCGAGACGGCTGGGAGTTGGTTACCGTCTCCTCACAAAATGACGGGATGGGCGGTTCAACAGCGGCGAATCTTCTGTTTTTGAAGAAGGAAGTCTTAGCAAGCTAGGGTGACTCATCGCAATTGCGGAATGAAAGACGTGTTCTTAAGTCCGCAATCCGAAATCCGCATTCCGCAATTGAACTATCCCGCCAGACGAAGGCTCGCAGCGATTTTTTCAAAAGTCTGCTGGTAGTTTTTCATCTCGTCTTCAGGCGCAATGGTTATCAGGTAGAACAATCTTCCATCCCTGGTCGCGGTCGTATAGATTACGTCAATCTCCACTACACCCGTGACGGGTGACGGGCCTGCGACGATTGTGGCGTAGCCGCGTCGCCCGCCAAAGTCTATCGCTTGCGTAGCGCGTGCGATGCGGAAGTCCGGGTTCATGCTGACCTGTTGTTGAACGAACGCGGCGTTGGCCGCTTCGAGATCGGCGGACTGAGGCGGAACGACGCCGATGAAGACGCCATGCGTGACGACCAATCCTTCGTCAATCTGCCCGTAAGCTCCTTTGGGAGCGAAGATCATGTTTGCATCGTCAGAGGTGAGCGCATCCCAGTTATCAGGATATTGCAGGGCAAAGGAGTTGTCGCGCGCCTGAAAATCGCGCAGGGTCGAAGATGGTGGCTCAGGGCGTGTGCCGGATTCATTCCCGTTCGGATCGCTGGACCCTTTGCGCTCCGGCCCGGCGGATGAAGCGAGTGTTGTCCCGCCGCTCATTAATTGTCCTTTGATCTGCTTGAATTCGTCGGAGTCGCGCGTCGGATTTGAACTCACTTTGAGCGAAGGAAGTTCGCGGTTAATGGCGGCGACGCGATTGCCGGGGTCTGGATGATCGCTCATAAACTCCGGTGTCCGCTGCCCCGTTTTGGATTGCAGCAACTCGAAGAAGCTTGCCATGTTGCGTGGATCGTAGCCCGCCTCACTCATGATGCGTGCGCCTTCGAGGTCGGCTTGAGTCTCGGCGGTGCGCCCGAACTTGAGAAAGAGGAGGTTTGCGCCAGCGCCGCCGACCTGCTCAAGAATCCCTCCGATGTCAGCGCCCGTCACCCTGCGGATGATTTTCATGCCCCTCTGGGCCACATACGCTTTCGAGACTTGATTGGTCGGATGCCGGAGCGCGACGTGGCTGATTTCATGCGCCATCACGCCCGCCAACTCGCCTTCGTTGCGTGCGGCGGCAATCGTGCCCGCGTTCACGAAGATGTATCCGCCGGGAAGCGCGAAGGCGTTAATTTCTTTGGTGGCGATAACGTTGAACTGGTAAGTGAAATTAAAACCGGGAGCTTTCGCCGCGAGTCGCGCGCCCAACTGGCGAACATAGTTGACGATTCTTTCGTCAGGCAGCAGCGGAACCTGGCGGGCGACTTCCTCGGCGGATTGCCTGCCCATCTGGATGTCCTGTTCCGGGGTGAAAAGATTGAAGCCCGGTTTGAAGTGCGGAGCGGGGCGATTACTCACGCCGCCGTAGCCGTCCGAGCCGGATTTGTCTCCGAGCATGGTTTTGCAGGCAGGTTGGAAAGCCAGCAAAGAGACAATCAGTAAGACGGCGGCGCTTCTTCTTCGGAACATAACTCTCCCTTTTTGTTCGAGACCCCGCATGAGCAGGAGCGCACACCTGTAGTAAAACAAGCTGTGGCTCGTTCCTGAATTTTATGCAGGGGGATTCTGCCAGCAATCTTAATTTACCGCGCCAGCATTTACCACATAATTGTTGGTCAACTGGCTTCGTCGCTGCTAAACTTCGATCCTAATATGTCGCACCTGCTCGAAGTCAGAAATCTACAAACGCATTTCCCCACACGCGCCGGACTCGTGCGTGCGGTTGACGGGGTGAGCTTTCACGTTGACCGGGGCGAGCTATTGGGGCTGGTCGGGGAATCCGGCTGCGGGAAATCCATCACGGCTCTGTCGGTGATGCGTTTGATTTCGCCGCCGGGAAAGATCGTCAGTGGCGAAATCAGCTTCGAGGGCGAGAATCTACTGAACGCTTCCGAGCGACGGATGCGAGAGATTCGTGGCGACGACATCGCCATGATTTTTCAAGACCCGATGACTTCGCTCAATCCCGTCTACACGGTTGGGGAACAGATTGCCGAAGCTCTCAGACTCCACCGCAACATGTCGCGCCACGAAGCGCGCGAGGCGGCTATCAAAGCGATGGAAGAGGTCGCTATTCCTGATGCGGCGCGGCGCGTCGGCGATTACCCGCACCAGTTGTCGGGCGGGATGCGCCAGCGTGTGATGATCGCGATGGCGCTGGCCTGCGACCCGAAACTCCTGATTGCAGACGAGCCGACGACCGCGCTCGACGTGACGATTCAAGCGCAGATTCTCGAACTCTTGAACGAACTAAGACGCACGCGCGAGTTGGGCGTGCTCTTAATCACGCACGATCTGGGTGTGGTGGCCGAAGTCGCAGACCGCGTGGCCGTGATGTATACGGGGCGAATTGTCGAAGAATCTCCGGTCGAAGAGTTGTTTGTGCGACCGAAGCATCCATATACGGAAGGCTTGCTCAGGTCAGTCCCGAAGCTGACGGTTGCCGAAGTGAAAAAGGTTCAACGCCTTGAGACCATCGAAGGCATCGTGCCCAGCCCGACCGCCCTGCCACCGGGTTGTCATTTCGCGCCGCGCTGCTCGCACCGGATGCCGCGTTGCGAGCAGGGCGAGATTCCGCTCTACGATTTGGAAGGCAGCGTGCGCGTGCGCTGCGTGCTTTACGATCTGGCGGCGGCAGTCACAGCCGATCATAATGCGACGATGGACGATAACCATAGACGATTGCCAGAGTGAGCGAGACCAGGATGAGCTTTGATAGCCAGCAGGCACAGATGAGCGTTCCCGAAAGGGAAACTGCGGTGGCGCGTGCGCTCGATACTTTGGAAGGAGAACAAAGCGCAGGCGAACTCGTGCGCGTGCGCGGGCTGGTCAAGCATTTCCCTCTGGAAGGCTCGGATGATGTGGTGCGCGCGGTTGACGGCGTGACGTTTGAAATCCTGCGCGGCGAAACGCTCGGTTTGGTCGGCGAATCGGGCTGCGGAAAATCAACGGTCGGGCGCTGCCTCCTGCGTTTGATTGAGCCGACGGCGGGCCACGTTGAGTTTGACGGGCGCGACGTGCTGGCAACCGACGGGCGCTCGCTCAGAAACTTGCGCCGCGAGATGCAGATTATCTTTCAGGACCCCTATGCTTCTCTTAATCCGCGCATGAGGGTGCGCGACATCGTCGGCGAGCCGCTCGTCATTCACGGGCTGAAGGATAAAGAAGAGAGACGCGCGCGGGTTGCGGAGCTATTAAGCAAGGTCGGGCTTGACCCGGATTACATGAATCGCTACCCGCACGAGTTTTCCGGCGGGCAGCGTCAACGGATCGGCATCGCACGCGCGCTGGCGCTCAATCCGAAGTTGATTGTCGCAGACGAACCCGTTTCGGCTCTCGACGTTTCCGTTCAGGCGCAGGTCGTCAATCTCTTGCAGGACTTACAGTCCGAGTTCGGGTTGACGTATCTCTTCATCTCGCACGGGCTGGCGGTGGTCGAGCACATCTCTACGCGCGTGGCGGTGATGTATCTGGGACGCATCGTCGAGGTCGCGTCAGCCGAAGAGCTTTACGCGCGCCCGCTTCATCCTTACACGCAGGCGCTGCTCTCGGCCATTCCCATCCCGGACCCGACGCGCAAGCGCGACCGCATCATCCTGACGGGCGATGTGCCGACGCCGATCAATCCGCCATCGGGCTGCCGCTTTCGCACGCGCTGCCCGATGGCGATTGCAGAATGCGCGCAGATTGACCCGGACCTGCGCGAAATCTCGCCCGGCCACACGGTCGCCTGCATACGCGTGCCCGGTTGGGCGGAACAGGAAAGTGGTCAGTGGTCAGTGGTCAGTGGTCAGTAAAAAACAAATGGGTGTCGGCATTCGCGCTTTTGCTTTTAACTGACCACCGACCACTGACCGCTATTTAAGAAAGGACTGACTAATAATGCGGCGGATGGTTGGTATCGTTATCTTCATTGGCGGGCTGTTGCTCTTGCTGAGCAATCTCCTGCTGAAAGTTCAGGGAGTGAAGGGTCTCGGCATTTTGGTGATGTTCGTCGGCGCGGCTGTCTTTGGTCTTAGTTTTATTCCGCGACCTCAGCCCACTGCTGACGCGCCCGCGCCGCTCCCGCCAGCCGAGAGAGTCACGCGGGTCTTTTACGAGCCTGAGCCGGTGTTTAAGAATCTGCGGCATCATCCGCGCTGGCTCGCGGGTTTTCTCGTGCTGGCGTTCTGCGGGATGATTTATCAGGTGGCCCTGACGCAGCGTCTGGGGGTCGAAAGATTTGCGGAAGATCAGGCCACCAGAGAGATTGAAGGAGGCTTTATTCCGCTTGATAAGATTTCGCCGGAGGATTACAAGCAGGCGAAAATCAGGGAAGCGATTAAGAGCGCAACTGTAGCCAAAATAACTGCGCCTTTGTGGATTACCGGGTTTGTGTTCATCGGCATGTTGGTGCTGGCCGGAATTTTCCTGCTTTGCGTGATGGTGTTCGGCGGGCGGATGAATTTCTGGCAGGCTTTATCTGTAGCAGTCTATGGCTCGCTTCCCGCCGCTGTCATCTCGACGATTCTGAGCCTCATCTTGCTCTACATTCAATCGCCCACAGATATGATTCCGCTCGAAGTCCAGCGGCACGGTCTCGCGCGCGCCGACCTGGGGCTGCTCTTCAGAGAGACTAATCCGATGGTCAACACGCTCGTGCGTCCGGTCGTCTACACGCTGGCCAGTGCCATCGGACTTTTTCAGCTTTATGGATGGTGGGTGACCGTCAGCGGATTGAAGAACGCAGGAGAAAAGAATATTAGCGGCGGCTCTGCATGGGCCATCGCACTCATGCTCTGGCTGCTCGGCATGTTGCTCACGACCCTGCTGGCCGTGTTAGCCCCAACCTTCGTCGCGTAAAGTAGTCCCTGATTAAGCAAATTCAAACAGGGATGGACAGGATAGACAGGATAAGAATATGAATTAGTGACCTTGTCTTGTTTTTATCCTGTTCATCCTGTCCATCCCTGTTAATTCCTTCCGCTATTCGTAACGAAGTGCTTCAATCGGGTCGAGCCTTGCGGCTTTCCATGCGGGCCACAATCCGAAGACGAGGCCGATGCCGACGCTGGCGACAAAGCCGCCGATGGGCGCCCAGAGTGGAACGTATGAGGGCACAAGCATGCGTATCAGCAGCGTCGTCAACCATCCAAGCCCCAGCCCGATCAGGCCGCCAACGCCCGTCAATGTCATCGCCTCAATCAAGAATTGCCAGAGAATGTCGCGCTTGCGTGCGCCGATAGCTTTGCGTATGCCGATCTCGCGCGTGCGCTCCGTCACAGAGACCAGCATAATGTTCATCACGCCGATGCCGCCGACCATCAAGCCGACGCTTGAGATGACGACCATCGCGATGGCCACGCCAAACGTAATCGCGCGAAACTGATCCAGCACCGAATCAGCCGTCGCCATCCCGAAGTTGTCTTTCTCGCCGAAGGCCACACCTCTTCGCACGCGCAGCATGTCCGTGATCTGATCTTTCGCCTGATCCATCTGGCCCGCCCGCGCGACCGTTAAGATGAACACGTCGTCGGCGTTCGGCTTGAGCTTACGGGCAACGTTGTAAGGCATGTAGAGGACGTTGTTCTGCATGTCGTTGCCCCCGCCGAAGAGAAACGACTCGCGCTTTTCCAACACGCCGAGAACGCGAAACTCGTTGCCGCCAATCTCCAGCGTCTTATCTATTGCCGAACCGAAAGGAAAGAAGTTTTCCGCCACCGCCGCGCCGATGACGCAGACCTGCTCGTTCTTTTCATTCTCGAACTCGGTGAAGTAGCGTCCCTCGGAGACAATCTCCACGCCCGCGCGCTCGTAATCGGGGAGCGTACCCTGCAACTGAATTGACGCCGAACTTTTTCCGTTGGCCGTGACCATCAACTTCTGCCCGAAGAAATTGTTCGTGATATCGAGGAAGGGCACGCTTAGTTCGACCGCAGGCAAGCTTCTGAGCGCGATGGCGTCGTCGTAAGTCAACTCCTTACGCATCCGCTCCTCGCGCGAGAGGCGGCCCACATGCAAGCCCGGCTGAAACTTGGCGATGAAGATCGAGCGCGTCCCGAAGGATTCGACCTCTTTCCTGACGGCTGTGTCTATGCCGCTGATGATCGAAGCAATCGCCATCACCGTCCAGACGCCAATCACCACGCCAATCACCGTCAGAAACGAACGCAGCTTATTCTGGCGCAACGTCTGTAGCGCCATCTTCAGGTTTTCGTAAATGTCACTGCGAAGAAGATTCATTAGTGGTCAGTGGTCGGTGGTCAGTGGTCAGTTAGCGGCAAGTGGTTTTTACTGACCACCAACCACTGACCACTGACCACTGTCCTTTAATCCGCCCTGAGCGCCTCAATCGGATCGAGGCGCGCGGCTTTCCATGCGGGAAAGATTCCTGACAGCACGCCGATGATGCCGGAGACGCCGACCGCCGTGATGACCGCCGCGATTGATAGATAGGTCGGGAAGAAAATGGCCGTCAGCATGCGCCCGATGAGCCATGCGATCATCACGCCGATTGCGCCGCCGATGGCCGAGAGCGTCACGGCTTCGACCATGAACTGCTTGAGAATGTCCGAGCGGCGCGCGCCCAATGATTTGCGAATGCCTATCTCTTTCGTCCTTTCCGTCACGGAGACCAGCATGATGTTCATAATCACGATGCCGCCGACGACGAGCGCAATCGCGGGAACGGCAATCGCCACGATGGAGATTGTCCCGAGCACGCGGTCGCGTATGCCTGTAATCGCGTCGGGCGTCAGGATGCCGAAGTTATCTTTTTCACCTGCGGCCAAGTGGCGGCGCGCGCGAAGCAGAAACCGCGCTTCCTCAACCGCGTCGTCAAACAGCTTGTTCGATTTAGCCGTCGCGACGAAATAAAGCCCGCGCTGGTTAATCAAATTGCCAAAGTTGCTCGCGTAAGACTTGAGCGGAATCGTGATGAAGTTGTCCTGCGGGACGCCGAAGATCGTCCCCTTAGCTGTTGCCACACCGATGACGCGATAAGGCAGGCCCGCGATGATGATCTCTCCGCCGACGGCGTTACCTGCGGGAAAGAGTTTGTTAGCAATATCCGCGCCGATATAGGCGACGCGCATCTGTGCGTCATTTTCCGTGTCGGTAAAGAATCGCCCGTCGGCTATGTCCAGATTATCAATGTCGGCGATGTTGGCGGTCGTGCCGTCAACCGGAATGTCTTCGATAATCTCGGCGTTACGCTTAATTTGCGAGCGCGTCGCGTTGGCCTTCGCGCCGAGCTTATCAATTATCTGAGTGCGCGCACGTAAATATTCAAACTCATCGAGCGTTAAATTTTTGTTCCGTCGCTGCGCGGCGGCAATCGTGTCCGTGTCTTTGAAATCGTCAAAGCTGAAGCGGCGAATGCTGAAAGATTGTGAGCCGATGCCCGCTATCTTCTCGTCGAAATAAGCATTGAAACCCTGAATGACGGAGACGACCACCACCACCGCCGTGACGCCGATAATCATGCCGAGCAGCGTCAAGGCGGAACGCAGCTTGTGCGCCCAGATGGCCGAAAGTGCCAGCTTCAAGGTTTCGATGAATTTCACTGTCGCCTAGTACGTTTCAATAGGGGGGATGGTTGCAAGCCGAGGGGATGAATAGTTAACTATCAAGACAGGCGCGTTAGCCAAAGATTTGACGAACCTGACATTTAAATCCGGGCAGCACGGATGAAGTCAGGTTATCTTCATCCATCAGGGGTTCAGCCAGTACAAGGTTATGTCTCTTCAAACGATATATTTCTAAAGACCTGTTCAGCGGGTCGGCTATCCAATATTCTTTGACACCATGCTTGCCGTAAACCTGACGTTTTACCTCACGATCACGCCGCGCATTTTCTTTACCCGGCGAGACTATTTCGATTACTAACTCCGGTGCTTCAATTATTCGCTCACCTGAAACAATTTCACTGAGGCGTTGATGGCTGCTAAAAACAGCATCGGGGATAGCACTATTAAACTCATCAAATATCACGCCGGGTGTGAGCAAGACCTCGCCTATCGGATGTTGATTTAAATAAACCCTCAAAATGGCATGAAGATTCCCCAGGACACGTTGGTGAGAAATGCTGGGCGCACGTGACACGAAAAGCTCCCCCTCGAAGAGTTCATAACGGTTGCCATCGTCAGGCAGCGCGTCAAGATCGTCAATCGTCAGGATGGGTTCAACTTTAGCCGACATGAATATCTCCTACCTGGAACGAGACACTAACACATGATGAAGAAGATGGCATAACTCCTCACTCGTATCTCAATGCCTCTATCGGATCGAGGCGCGCGGCTTTCCACGCAGGCCATAGTCCGAAGATGATGCCGACCAGTGCGGAGATGCCTATCCCCAGCGCAATCGCCCAGAGCGGCACAAACGCCGGGAGCGGCGAATAGATGTTCATCAAGATGCTGAAGATTTCGCCAACGATCAATCCGGCGATGCCGCCGATGGCCGTCAGGAAGACCGCTTCGATTAGAAATTGCGAGAGGATGTTACCGCGCGTTGCGCCCACAGCTTTGCGGATGCCGATCTCTTTCGTTCTTTCCGTGACGGAGACGAGCATGATATTCATCACGCCGATGCCGCCGATCATCAGCGCGACGAATGAAACGGCTGTCAGGACGAGCGCAGTTGCGCCGGTCAGTTGGTTGTAGATGTCCAGCAATGAATCCTGCGAAGAGATGCCGAAGTTATCGGGTGCGCCCGGAGGAACGCGGCGGCGACGGCGCAGGATGTCTCGCATCTCGTCCATCGCAGGCTTAACGTAGGCGCGCGAGATGGGGCGCACGATGACGAAGAAGACTGATTCCGGTGCGGGGATGTCCGGGTAATACTTCTCATACGTCGTAATCGGGATAAAAACAGAGTTGTCGCGCGATTGACCGAAGAAGTTGCCCAGAGGCTCCATGATGCCGACGACCGTGTAGGTGTTGCCGTTAATCTTGACCTCTTTGTCGAGCGGCTCTTCGTAAGGAAAGAGCGCGCGTGCCACGTCCACGCCGAGAATGCAGATGTTCGAGCGCGCTGTCATGTCTCCGTCGCTAATCCAGCGCCCGCGACCGACGTATTGCGAGTGGACATATTCGTAATAAGGCGTGACGCCGAGCAGGATGGGCGTGTCGGTTTGCTTATCACTGTAGCGCATGGTGACGGCAATCAGGCGCAGGATAGGTGAGACGCCGGAGAGCGAAGGCGCTTCGCGGCGCAAGGCTTCGGCATCCGCCATCGTCAGGTCTTTGCGATGCAACTCTTCCGCGCGCGGCATCCGACCGAAGCTGGGGTCGAACTTCGAGACGAAGATGGTATTTGACCCTAAGGATTCAATCTGCTGCGCGAACGCGCGATTCAAGCCCTGAATGATTGAAACCATGAAGATAATCGTGATGACGCCGACGCTGACGCCAAGAATGGTCAAGGCGGAGCGCAGCTTGTTGGCGCGCAACGTCGAAATCGCAATCTTCGCGGATTCTTTTACATCATCAAAAGTCATAAGCAGTGGTCAGTGGCCAGTGGTCAGTAAGAACCAGTTTTTTAACTGGCCACTGAGACCACCGACCACTATTCGGCGCGAAGCGCCTCAATCGGATGTAGCCGCGAGGCTCGCCACGCGGGCCAGAGGCCGCTGATGATGCCGACCAATGAAGAGACGCCGACGCCTAAGATTGCCGAGTTAATACTGAGCAACAGGGGAAAGCCCATCAGCATTGAAATCAAATAGGCGAGGCCGAAGCCCGTCAGTACTCCGATTGCTCCGCCGACCGCCGTGACGGTGACGGCTTCAATCAAAAATTGCCTGAGGATATCCGCTTGCCGCGCGCCGACGGCTTTGCGAAGCCCGATCTCTTTGGTGCGCTCCGTCACGGAGACCAGCATGATGTTCATCACAACGATACCGCCGACGACTAAGGAAATGGCGGCCACACCGATGGTGACGATGTAGATGTTGGAGGTCGCCGAGCCATAGAGGTCCAGAAACACGTCCTGCGTCTCAAGAGCGAAGCCGTCGTCTTCATCCTCGAATGAACGCCCGCGCCGGTTACGCATGATGGCGCGCACCTGATCCTGCACTTCCGGGAGTTTTTCCGCCGAAGCGGCCTGAATGAAGACCACCAGCGAATCGCGCGCCCCGTAAATTCTTTGATAAGCCGTGTAGGGAATGTAGATTAAATTGTCGCGCGAGAAGCCGAAGATTTTTCCTTTCTTCTCGGCGACGCCGACGATTTGAAAGACGCGCCCCGCGAGCCGTATGTCTTGCCCGACCGCGCGTTCGGGCGACGCGCCGCCGAAAAGATTCTCCAGAATATCCGCGCCGACAACACAGGCATCTCTACCGGAAGCCTGTTCGCTGTCTGACCAGAAGCGACCCGCATCCAGATTAACGGCATCAATGTCGAACATCGAAAGCGTGATGCCGCGAATGGTCACTTCGTCGGATTTCTGGTCGTTGTGCTTAACGGTCTCGCGTGGGATGTTGGCCGATAACCCTGTGCGCCAGCATGCAGTACAGAGACGCGCGATTGCCGCAGCGTCGTCGTGCGTCACGTCTTTCCGCTTATTGAATTTGAGAAAATCTTCGCGCGAGGTGATGATCTGCGGGCGCTTGGAAATCGTAAAGACGGTCGAGCCTTGCGAAGAGAAGGTGGAAGCGACGGTTTGATCTAAGCCCTTGATGATCGTCACGACGGCGATGACAGCCGAGACGCCGACGATGATGCCGATGAGCGTGAGTCCTGCCCTGAGCTTGTTGGAGCGCAGGCTCGAAAACGCAACGCGAAAGGATTCCCAGAGGGCTGAAGTCGCAATCCTTCGCCGCGACGGCGCAGAGACGCGCGGACGCGGCGAAGGATTGCGACTGTCTTTATCGCCGCGTCCACGTGTCTCCGCGTCTCCGTGTCCCATAACTACCTCAGGCGCTCGTCCTTCTCAATCATCCCGTCGCGGATTGAGATGACGCGATGCGCGCGCGCGGCGATGTCCGGTTCGTGTGTGACGACGATGATCGTGTTGCCTTCCGCATGAAGTTTTTCGAAGAGGTTCATGATCTCCATGCTGGTGTGCGTGTCGAGCGCGCCGGTCGGCTCGTCCGCGAGCAGGATGCTTGGGTGATTGACGAGCGCGCGGGCGATGGCGACGCGCTGGCGCTGCCCGCCGGAAAGCTCGTTCGGCTTATGCGTCATGCGATCCGCGAGATCAACCGCCGCCAGAGATTGTTTCGCTTTCTCGTGTCGCTCGGCAGAACTCATCCCGGCGTAGATTAATGGCAACTCGACATTGTGCAGCGAGGTAGCGCGGGCGAGCAGATTGAATGTCTGGAAGACGAAGCCGACTTCCTTGTTGCGGATGCGCGCCAGTTCGTCGTCGTCCATCTCGGAGACGTTCTTGCCGTTAATCCAGTATTCGCCACTGGTCGGCGTGTCCAGACAGCCGATCAAATTCATCAGCGTTGACTTACCCGAACCCGACGGGCCGATGATGGCTAAGTACTCGCCCTTCTGCACGTCGAAGGAAACGCCGTGCAGGGCGTGAACCTCTTCCGAACCCATCTGGTACGTCTTCCAGATGTCGCGCATCGAGATGAGCGCGGCGGGCACAGCATCACGCACCAGAACTTCGCCCGGTTCGAGTGCATCTACCGCTTCTGTGGGGGTCGCCAGCGTTGCATCTGACATCTTTATTTCTCTCCGTCAGCAGTTGTCTCGCCGGGTTTTAGCGTTTGTCGCTTAACTTGCGCGCCATCTTTCAATGTCTTGAGGACGCGGCTTGGGCCTGTGACGACTTCCATGTCCGCCTGCACGCCGCTCAAAATCTGTATGTCGGATTCGCCCGTGATGCCTGTCGTGACATCTATAAATTTCACCTTGTTGCCCTGAAGAACATAGACGCCGTTTGTTTCTTTGGGCTTATCGGCGGGCGAAGGGACACTTCCGGTGACGGTTGCGCTCGGAGCAGGTTGCGCCGGTTTCGGGACGATGGCCTGAAGCGGCACGGCGACTACGTTCTTTTCGGTCTTAGTCGTGATGACGGCAGTGGCGCTCATGCCGGGTTTCAGGCCGTTGCGTATCTCGTCGGAGATGTTGAGGCGAACGACGACGCGAAATTCTTTCGCCTCCTGCACGTTGATGGTGTTCTGAAGTCCGCCCTGCGTTGAAGACTTGCCAACCGCAAGCGGCGTCTTCTGTGTCACCTCGCCGTCAATCTCCCGGTCCTGAAAGGCGTCAACTTTGACCTTCGCCTTTTGCCCGACCTCGACATCGGCAATCTCTGTTTCGTCAACTTTGACTTCGACGTTGACGATTGACATATCTGCGATGGTCAAAAGCGGCGTCGAAGAAAGCTGTGCGACGGCAAACTGGCCGACCTTTGAAGGAATGTCCGCGATGACGCCCGTGATCGGCGCGACCTGTGTGGCTTTGGCAAGCTGGCTGCCCTGACCGGTCAAGAGCGCCTGTTGCTGATTGGCGCGCGCCTCGCTGGTCTTGACGCTCTGTTGAGCGACCACCACATTCGTCTGCGCGTTGCGAACCGCGATGCGTTGCTGGTTGACGCGGGCCTTTGCTTCTTCAATAGCTATCTTCTGCGCTTCCAGATTCGCCTGCGCCGTTCGCAAAGCGACCCGCGCCTGGTCGAAGCGGTCGCGTGCCGCGTCATACTCGGCGCGCGAGGCGACGTTTGATTCAACCAACTCGGTCGTGCGCTTCAACTCGCGCTGTGCCGTATTGAGACCAACCTGCGCGCTATCAACATTGGTTTGAGACGAGACGACCTGTTGACGCGCCTGCGCGAGACCCACTTCGGCGGCGCTCAGGGATTGCTGCGCGGTCGCCACACCGTTTTGGGCGGCGATGATCTGTGTGCGCGCGTTCTGCGTATCGCTGATGGCGGCTTGCAGGGCGGCGGCCTGCGCTGCCTGGTTCGATTGCAATTGAGTCGGGTCGAGCCGGACGAGTTGCTGTCCCTTCGTTACGGGCTGACCTTCCTTGACGTAGATCTCTTCTATGCGGCCTGCGACCTCGCTCGTCAGGTTGATGAACTGGATGGGACGCACTTCACCGCTGGCCGTCACGGTCGAGCGCAATTCCGGGCGCACAGTGATCTTCACCGTCGTCACTTCAGGCTCATCCTTGCCCCCGGCGAGGATGCTGATGACAACGATGATTCCGAGCAGAGCGACCGCCGAGACGGCGATGATGATTTTTCTCTTACGGCTCAAAGCCATTATGTTTATTCCTTAAGCTCAAAAAGGGAATCGTGAACCAAGTCGGGTCAAGTTACAAAGTTTGCGCCCTCTACGGAGACGAAAAATAAACGCCGGGCATCGAGGCTTGCGTCTCTTTTACGTGGAAACCGCGCGCACGGTTTCATTATACGCGATTACGAGATGGAAGGCCGCAAGGGGCCGGGGACCGTGAAGAAATGGCTTCGGCTCCGTCTTAGTTTTAAGCGGATTGCTTCAGAGCGCGGTCCTACAAATATCTCGTCCGAAGTATTTGCATGTGATGCGTCTCATGCCCCGCCATAATGTAGGCCAGCGCCCTGACACTCACTTCCGTTTCGCTCGCCGTGCCACGCCGCCCCCATGCCTCATCATCCAGAGAGCGAAGCATGAACAGATTCGCCCGGCGCACATGCTCAAATTCGTCGGCCAGCTCGCTCAACTGACGGTTGTCAAAATTTCCTGCGCTGACGTAATCATCCTGTTCAAAACCTGCCAGCGCCGCCTGGTCGTTGCGAGCAAAGCGGAGGGCGCGATAAGCGAAGATTCGCTCGGTGTCTATCATGTGCCCGACCAATTCCTTGACGCTCCACTTGCCGGGCGCATAGCGCGAGCCTGCCTGAGTCTCTGTGAGGCCGCGCAAGGTGGAGAGCGTCTCGTCGAGTTGACGGCTCAGCGTGGCGACGACATCATCCTTCGGGACAAGAACGACATACTTTCCATAATAGGGCGCATATTCGGTCGCTTCCGGCTGTGTGGTGATGACATTACTCACTGGTTATCTCCTCAAAGTCACAAGTTCACGCGAGGCAATCATGCTATTGACTACGAAGGTTGGTTTCACCTCCCGATTATAACCCCGGAAGAATTCAACAGCCACCTGAGGCCGAAACTTAGCCGCGCTGGTTGCTGGTGTTTAATTTACAGGCTAATGCGTTTCGTGCCATTTACGCAGCAGAGTTTGCTCCCGGTCAGAACTGAGACCAGCTTTCAATTCTTCATTCGGGCAATTTGTTTCGCGCCAGGCGAGGGTATCTTGAATCGTCTCGCTCAAAGGGCGAAAGACGAGGCCGGAATTTACCGCCCTTTCACAATTGACGAACATAAATCCCTTTAACTCCCGGCTATCTTCCGGTAGCCACAAAGGTATTTCGCTCCACGCTCTAACCTTCTCTTGATTGAGAAAACTGTCGCTGACCCACGTCAGAGAAGCATCGCTTCCGCTCACGGCCTGACATTCCTCAAGCATCCTTTCCATCGACAATTCTCCGGGTAGACCCGTCGCGTTGAAGATGCCTGTCGCCTTACGCTCAAGCATTTTCATAATCCATTCGGCTAAATCCTGAGCGTCAATCAACTGCACATATCGTCGGGGACGACCCGGAGCCAGCACTTCGCCGCCGCGAGCGACCCGAACGACCCAGTAGGTGAAGCGGTCTGTGTAATCGTGAGAGCCGACAATCAGGCCCGGGCGAACAATCAGAACCCGGCCCGGCAACGTTTCTTCCAACGTTTGTTCACATAAAGCCTTCAACCCGCCATACATCTCCCCGTAGGTCACAGCAGAAACCTGCCCTGACGAATCAATCGCGTTTGCCTTTTCCAGTTGCTCATCTGTGAGCGTAGCGACCGTCGCCGTTTCATCTATGCCGGGCGTGCTGACATCTGCGTAAACGGAGAGACTGGAAATGAACACGTAATGGTCTACGGAACCGGACAGGGCCTCTGCCGATGCGCGGACAGAACTCGGCAGATACCCGCAGGTATCAACGACAACATCCCAGCGGCGTCCCTGAAGTTTCATCAAGTCGCTGTTTCGATTTCCGTGTATCGTCTCAACATTTGCTAAAGCAGACGAAAGTTTCCCGCGATTGAAAAGCGTGACTTCGTGGTTCCGGGCAAGCGCCGCCACCACCAAATGCCGACCGATAAACCTTGTTCCGCCAAGAATCAATAGCTTCATCTATTTCACCCCGCTACTTAAAAGATAAGCAGCGAACTTCTGCGCCAACTGTGTTTTGTAGTTAAATACGCTCTGCCTGCATAGTATCATGTCCAGCGGGCAGTTCAATTCCGGGATTCTCCGTTCCGACAAAGGGTAATTGGCGCGGCTCTCGATTTCGCGCTACAATGACGGCTGTTTCTCGCGCGAGCGGCGGCGCGGCTGAAATCTCAGACGGGGCAAGGGCGGCGCACACTCCCACTAGCATAATCGCACGAGGGGAATACGGTTATGACAATCTGCGAAAGATGCAGTACCGAAAATCTGGACGGGTCGCAGTATTGCGATGAGTGCGGCGGGCCGCTGGGCGCGGCGGGCGCGCAGGCGAAAAAGTCTGTCGGGACGGGTAACTCCGGCAGCCCGACCGATAGCCGCGAAATGTCCGAGGCGCAGGCGGCCATTGCCATCAATCAGGAGGTCGCCGCGCAGATGCCTTCGTCGGCCTTACCCGGCTTCAACCTCTCCTCCGGCTCGATTGCTCTGATGGACGGCGCGCACGCACGTCTCGTCATAGAGCGCGGGCGTTCCGCAGGCAAGCAGTTTCCCTTAAGCGATGACGAATCGCAGATCGGTCGCTGGGACGCCGACGGCGGCATCTTCCCGGATGTTGATCTGGACGCAGACGACCCGGAAGCGAAAGTTTCTCGTCGCCATGCGCGAATCATGCGGCGCAACGGGCAGTATTTCGTTGAAGATTTGGGTTCGACGAACGGCACTTTTATCAATCGCGGGCGAAGGCTTTTGCCCGGCGACCGTCAACCGCTGCGCGACGGTGATGAGATTATCGTTGGTAAGACTTTCTTACGTTTTCATATCGTTAAATAAAAAGGTTGCAATAGCCCGAAGATGCGCGCGCTGGTGTCTCGCGCCCCGAAGCTCTTATTCAAGTTACCCTGGTCCCTCGCCCACGAATCACCGAAAGAGATGTCTTTGTCTTTTTGCCATGAGTGCGGTGCGAAGAATGCGCCAGACGATCCGTTCTGCGGCAACTGTGGCGCTGTGCAACCGAACGCACCCGTCGCCAGCGCTCCTATCATTGCTGACGGCGGAGCGACAGCTTCCGCTCCCGCACCTGAGCCGACTGATGATCCTGTTGGTCAACCGCAAGACATGGAATCTCCCGATAAAATGGAATCCCCCGGCAAAGAAGACAGCGCGGAGATCGTCGCCGCTTCCGAGTCTCAATTAGATACTACTTACGCTCCCGCAGCTTCCGAGCCTTCAGCGCAGGGGGAAGTCTCTGACGAGGACAGGACGACGGGCGAAGTAGGGGAGAGTGAAAATAAGGCTCCGGCCTCGGCGACAGTGCGCGCCGGTTCGACGGGAGGGCGCAAGCCCGCCGTTCAGCAACTCGAAGCGGGCGCGCTCCTGAACGGGCGTTATGAAATTGTGCGGCGCATCGGCGGCGGCGGCATGGGCGCGGTTTATCTGGCGAAAGATCATCATCTGGGTGATGCTCCGCGCGCCGTTAAAGAGATGGTCGAATCCCATCTCGATAGCTCGCAGCATGAAAAAGCCATCGGCGATTTCAAACGCGAATCCCTGCTCCTGACTTCGCTTGAGCATTCCTCGATTCCCACCATCTACGATTATTTTTACGATGACGGCAAGGGGCGCTTCTACCTCGTCATGAAATACATTTCGGGCGGCGACTTCGCTGGCCGACTTCGCAACGCCCCCGGCGGACGCATCGACGAGAAGACCGTCACGGACTGGGCCGTGCAGATTGCGGATGTGCTCGATTATTTGCACAAGCGCCCGAAGCCGATTATCTATCGCGATCTCAAACCAGCGAACCTGATGATAGACGGCAACACGGGGCGCGTGATGCTGATTGACTTCGGCATCGCGCGCTGGGTCGCGCCGCAGGAGAAGGGCGTGACCGCCGTCGGCACGATGGGCTATGCGCCGCCCGAACTTTTCAGCGGCAAGGTCGAGCCACGCTCAGACATCTACTCTTTAGGCGCGACGATGTTTCACCTCCTGACCGGCTCAGACCCGCAGGACAATCCGCTCCTGATCTTTGACTTCACAAAAAACCCGCGCCCGCGCTCTGTCAATCCCAGCATCTCGACGGAGATGGAACGCATCCTGATGCGCGCTGTCGAGTACAAACCGGAAAACCGTTTCCGCTCGGCGGGAGAATTTCGCGATACCTTGGCCGCTCACCTTGAGAAGCTGCGGCGGGGCGAAGTGAGCTACGGCGCGATGCCCGCGCAGCAACTCGGCGGCGAGACGATTCAGGTCGAGACGGTCTTCTGCGGTTTCTGCGGAGGCCGCATCGCCGCCGACGACGTTTACTGCGCGCATTGCGGAATGAAGCAGCCGCTCGTCGGCGCTGGCTCAAGCGCAGCACTTCGCGCCGCGCGTGCGACCGCCAAGTTGATCGTTGCCGGGACGACCGAGTTGGACGTTTCCTTTGTCTTGCAGAAGGAGAGCAACCTGGTGGGACGAAGCGACCCGCAGTCAAACATTTTCCCCGAAGTCGATCTCTCGAAGTTTGACCTTGAAACGAAAGTCTCGCGCCGCCACGCGCGCATCTGGCGCGAAGGCGAGACATTTTTGATTGAAGATTTAAACTCAGTGAACGGAACTGTCATCAACGATGCCGTGCGACTTGCGCCGCGCCAGCCGCGCGTCCTCGAAAGCGGAGACAAACTCCGTCTTGGCGAAACGACGCTCCATTTTTTGGTAGGATGAGAACAGTGGTTAGTGGTCGGTGGTCAGTTAAAAACAAGCGACGCGCTGTTTTGGCTGTTCACTGACCACTGACCACCGACCACTGACCACTGATTTTATGACTGCCCGAATAGAAACAACTCGATTGATGCAAGCGGAGGGCGAAGCGCGCTCTGACAGGCAAGGGTACCTGGAAAGATACCGCGCGCCGTTCTCTTTGCGTTGCGGCGCTTTTCTGGTTGACTACATTTTGCTGGCGGCGATTATTGCTTTCAGCACGATGCTGGCGCGGATGGGAGTGCGCCCGCGCGCGATGGAGAGCACGTCGGAAACGCTCGGCTTCCTGATAGCGGGAGCCATCGCTTTACTGAATTTCGTCGGCTTAACTACTTTGCGCGGGCAGACGCTCGGCAAATGGGCTACGGGGTTGTGCATCAGGCGCAGCGACGGCGAGCCTTTGAATCTGGCGCGCTCGCTCCTGCGCCATCTGGTAGCGTATCCGCTCTCTTTCCTCATTCTGGGTCTCGGCTTCTTCGTCGCAGATATGCTGACCGCTGCGATAGTCATGGCAGGGGGCTTCGTCCTGACGCTGGCGCTCGGACTTGTGATGGCGACTGTGGGTGCTAACGGGCGCGCGCTACATGACATCATCGCCGACACGGTGGTCGTCCGTGAAGACGTTCGCCGCACGCGCCGTATTCGTTGAAATCTTCATTCACTGAAGCCGAAAAGAGAACTGATGGCTAAGCCCTGTCCAGGTTGTGGAGCAACGACGATGCCGGGAGCGCGCTTCTGCCGCTCGTGCGGCGCTCCGCTCATGATGGGCAGCGCTTCGGACGGGGATGCCCCCGTCTCGCCGCTCGCGCAAACCATCCCGCTCACAGGTGAAGGGCGTGCCACCGACGGACTCACATCGGAAGAAGCGCGCCGCGCCGCCGCCGACACCTCGCGTGTCGGGCGCACGGAGATGGAGAATTTCCTACGGCGCACGCCGCCTGCGATGATGCCGGACGCACAGACAGGTGATGGCGACGGGGAAAAGAGTACGCCGCAGACCACGACGCTCGTCGTGGAGAACTTCACGCCCGCGCCTGATCCTACGCTTGCATCCGGCAATCCAACTGCTGCCTCTCCCTCTGCACCACCATCAACAACGGTTCGCGCGCGGCGCATGTGGCAGGTGCTGGCAATCGTGCTGCTCTGCGTTGCGCTCGTGGCGGGAGTGCTCGCCTTTATCCTCTCGCGTCGGGCGAGTTCGACGGATGCGGACGGCTCGTCTCCCATCTCGATCAGCGATCAGAAGCAACTGGTCAGCGAGAAACTGTCTGAAGCCGAGTCCTTACTTAATTCCGGCGAGTTCAACCGGGCAATCGCGGTCTTGCGCGCCGCCGTCAAACTCGATCCTTCCAGCACGGAAGCGCACATGCGTCTCGGCGCGGCGCTGGAGAAGACAGGCGCGCGTGGTGAAGCGATAGAGGAATACAGCGCGGCGACTAAAAGCAACCCGAAGGATATTGCAGCACGGCGGGCGCTGGCCTCCGCTCAGTTTGAAGAGAAACTCTATGATGCCGCTGCTTTCACCTATCGTCTCTTAATCGAGACGATAGGTGAAAGCAGCGTGGACGATGAAACCCGGCTGGCTTATGCGGATGCGTTGCGTCTGGCGGGGCAAACGGAGGATGCACGCGCCGCTTATCAGAAAATCAACGCTTCTGCTTCCGGTGCGATCTTACAGGCGGCGCGACAGCATCTGGCCGAATTAGGGCCGCCCGCCGTCGCCAGCAACACGGAGCGCCCGCGAGACGATAATAATAATCGCGCCGGGCAACAGGCGGGCACGACGACAACGGAGGTCGCCACGACAACGGCTTCGCCAACGCCGCTGGCGAGTACGACACCTGCCGCCGCGAGCGGGACAGCACAAACAGATGCTGAGGCCGAGGCTTTTTATTTTAAAGCTGTAAATATGGTCAACGGGCGCGACCCTAAAAAACTGACTGACGGCGAACTGACGGCGGCCTTAAACTATTTCTCGCGCGTAGAGCGCGGCACGCACCTCGCTGAAGCGAGAAGAAACGCCGAGCGACTGGGCCGCGAATACGACCGGCGAAGGAAGCGATGAAAAGAAGTGGTCAGTAGTCAGTGGTCAGTGGTCAGTTAAAAGCAAAAGCATGGATGCTGCACATCGCTCATTCTTGACTGACCACTGACCACCGACTACTGACCACTGCTCTACCCTTATGTCTGACCTGATAGTTAAATATCCTGACCGTAGTCCTGACACCTTTCCGCTGGGTCGGTTACGGATCACCATCGGGCGCTCGGCGCGCAACGATTTGTGTATCCCGGACCCGTTCGCTTCGCGTGTTCATGCCGAAGTCCGCAGGGAAGGCGACCAGTACATCCTGCAAGATTTAGGCTCGGCCAACGGCACGCTCTACAACGGCGCGTCGGTCGAGGGCGCAGTTCCGCTGGGCAACGGCGGGCGCATTCAAATCGGCGAAACGGAGATCGTCTTTAACGATGGCAACGCGGGCGCGCTCGGCGCGACGATGATTACAGACCCGCACGCCTCGCCCGTGCCCGAAGCGACGATTGCGATGAACTCCGCTGACCGGACTACTTCGGGTTTGCTCGAAGCCATCGAAGGCGCGCGCACGCAACCCGATCAGGCCGCTCCCAAACATTCGGTTCGACAAAGCGACCTGCTGGCCTTAATCAGCAAAGTGGGCGTCACCCTGCTTGCTTCCGCCACGCTCGATGAAACCCTGCAACAGATCGCCTCGCTCGTCTTCGAGGCCGTCCCGGCAGAGCGTTGCTGCATCATGATGCGCGACGAAGGAAGCGAAGAATTAATGGTGGCGGTTGCGCGCCTGCGTGATCGTGAGGGCGACATCGGCGAGATTCGTGTCAGCCGCACGATCATGGAAGAGGTCGTGGGCCTGGGCAAATCCGTACTCACGGCGGACGCCCAGCAAGACCCGCGATTGATGAGCAGCACGATGACCCTGCAAGGCATACGCTCTGTGTTGGCCGTGCCGTTGGGCGTTGGAGAAAAAGTCTTCGGCATCATCTACGCCGATTCGCCCATCGCCGAAAGCAAGTTCACGGAAGATCACCTCAAGGTTTTGACCACGCTTTCATCAGTCGCCGCCATCCGTGTCGAGAACGCGCGCCTGATGGAAGAACAGATCCAGCGCGAGCGTCTTGAGCAGGAACTGCAACTGGCCAGCGAGATTCAGCAACGCTTTCAGCCGACCACCTCGCCCATCGTTCCCGGCTACGAGATGCAGGGCATATCTTTCCCCTGCTACGAAATCGGCGGCGACTACTACGACTTTATCAAGCGCGAAGACGGACGCCTGATCATCACGCTCGGCGACGTGTCCGGCAAAGGCACTGCCGCCGCGCTCCTGATGTCATCCTTGCACGCGGCGGTTCACGCGCAGGCCGCTTCGCATACTTCGCTGGTTGACACCATCAGCGCGGTCAACAACTATCTGGCCGAGAACACCCCGACCAATCGCTTCATCACACTCTTCTACGCCGAGCTTGATCCCTCGACGGGCGGCCTCGCCTTCATCAACGCCGGGCACAACCCGCCGTTAATAGTTCACGCCGCAGGGACGACCGAGAATCTGGCCTCCGGCGGCTTGCCGCTCGGTATCCGCCCCAACGCCGACTACCGCGAAGGCCGCACAAATCTTCAACCCAGTGACGTACTCGTCATCTACTCCGACGGCGTCTCCGAAGCCGTCAGCCCGCAGGGCGAAGAATTCGGCACACAGCGTCTCTACGACGTTGTCTCACGCAACCTCGACGCCTCCGCCGCAGGCATCCGCGACCGCATCGAAGCCGCCCTCACCAAATGGGCGCAAGGCACACCCGCCGCCGACGACATCACCCTCGTCATCGTCAAACGTCAGGCCGCAGGCTTCATCGCCTCATCCAGAGGCTAAAACGGCGCTTGAGGCGCTGCGTCAGAAATTATGTCTCACCAGATAAAGAAGGTCGTGATAAGTAGCACGGCGAGCGATTTGCCGCTACACCGCAAAGAAGTAGTTGAAGCGTGCCTGCGCCAGAACGCATTCCCGCTCAGGATGGAAGACTTGGCCGCCAGCAGTGACGACGCTGCTGCGGCCTCGCTTGAGATGGTTGAGGATGCAGACGTTTACCTTGGCGTGTTTGCCAACCGCTACGGCTATGTGCCCAAGGCGAATAATCCCACACAAATCTCTGTCACTGAAATGGAGTACAACCGCGCGGTCGAGAGAAAGATTGAACGCCTCATCTTCATTATGGACAAGGCACACTCGATCACGGTCGATGACGTAGAAATCGAAAATGCGGCTAAACTCAAAGCGTTCAAAGATCGTGTGCAGGCCGAGAACATCGTCAGGTTCTTCAAGTCAGCCGAAGACCTGCGCGCGGAGGCTATCAACAGTCTCTCAAAACTCCGCGAACCGGAACTCAACGCATTCCACTACGTCAGCGATATTCCAGAGCCGCCTGAAGCCTTCATCGCGCATCCTTACACGTTGCTGCAAACCCATCGACTGGTCGGACGACAACAGGAACTCAACTTGCTGACCGATTGGGTCGCCAGACCAGATTCGGAAATCTACCAAGCATACATACTGAATGTTGTTGCCATCGGCGGACTTGGAAAGAGTGCGTTGACATGGCATTGGTTCAATGACATCGCCCCGCAGGAGATGAAGCCCCTCGCCGGACGTATGTGGTGGAGTTTTTACGAATCGGACGCGACGTTTGAAAACTTCATCACCCGCGCGCTGGCTTATGTAACACGGCGGGCACTCGACGAAGTGCAGAAGATTCCTGCACCCGAACGCGAGGCGCAACTGCTCGCTGTGCTCGACCGTGAGCCATTCCTAATCGTGCTCGACGGATTGGAGCGGATGTTAATTGCATATGCGCGGATGGATGCAGCGCACCTCAGCGACGATGATTGCGATAAGCAAACGGCGAACTTCGTGGCGAACGCCTATGGCTTGCCAGCAAGCGCAGCGCAATCATTCACAGGCGAACATCGTCTACGTAAGATTGCCGACCCTCGCGTGGGTGCATTCCTCCGAAAGTTAGCACATGTGCAGTCCACTCGAATTCTCGTCAGCACTCGACTTTATCCTGCCGATTTGCAAACGGGGACAGACGTACCGCTGCCCGGTTGCTCTGCAATATTCATGCGGGGGCTGGTTGACGCTGATGCCCTTGAATTGTGGCGGGCATTTGGCGTAGCCAGCGCACGCGATTTGTTGCTGCCTCTTTTCAACCGCGTGGGTAATCACCCGTTATTGGTTCAGGCATTGGCAAGCGAGGTAGCCCGCTATCGTCCAGCGCCCGGCGATTTTGAGCAATGGCAGCGCGACCATCCTGATTTCGATCCATTTAGCCTGCCGCTCGTGCAGATGAAATCGCACGTGCTGGAATTCGCCCTGCGCGGGCTGGAGGATAAAGCACGCGAGGCGTTGCACGTCATCGCCGCGTTCAGAATGCCCGCACGCTACGACACGCTGGCTGCGTTGTTGATAGGCGAAGGAAAGGCGTGCGCCGACGAGCGAGAGCTGGATGAGATGCTGACCGAGTTGGAAGATCGGGGACTAATTGGGTGGGACAAGCGAGCCAATCGCTACGACCTGCATCCGATTGTGCGCGGTGTGGTGTGGGGCGGCCTAGGCAATGATATTCGGCGAGAGGTTTTTGAGAGCCTGCACGCATACTTTGAAGCATTGCCGATGACTAACCGTGATGATGTAAATAGTCTTGAAGACCTTACACCAGCCATCGAATTGTACAACACGCTGATCGGACTGGGACGTTACGACGATGCCCTTGAGTTGTTTTCCGCGAGGATTCATAGTGCCCTATTATTTCGCCTCAATGCGAGTCGCATGCATACAGAACTACTGATGAGACTGTTTCCGACTGGATTGGGCCAACTCCCGCAACTTGTCAATGCAAATTATAGAGTGCTAGCACTCACCGCTTTAGCACAGGGATGTCAAATTGGTGAGCAGCCAGGATTAGCCGCTAAACTGTTTTCACGTGCATACACTCTAATCAAAGAGTATGGGATGGCAGAAGAGCTTCCCATGTGCTTGATTAATCAAGCGTATGCTCTACGACTTTCGGGATTCTTGCGTCAATCTGAGGGTAGCATCTTTCAAGTCTTGTTTCTCGGCACCGGCTCATACAATAGATTCCTAGAATCAATGTGTCTCTATTATCTAGGCCTGACGCAGGCGACGCGAGGTGAGACAGGTGACGCATTAGCGATCTTAAGACGAGCGCTAAGGATACTAACGGCACATAAAATACCTCAGTGGGAAGGGCTGGTGAATCGCTACATGGCCCAGAGCCTGCTATGGTTCGGCGACGCTCCCAACGCACTATTGCTGGCGGAGCGCGGTTGGGAACTAGCTCATGTCGCGCGCTACGAAAGAGAATTCATCGATGCAGCGCGACTGCAAGGTGAGGCAGCATTAGGATTAAATGATTTCGCAACAGCCGACGAGCGACTGCACCATGCGCTCACACGCGCGCGGATGGTGAGTCTGGCTGAAGAAGAACTCCCTGCGCTGGTTGCGCTGGCTGAGTTGCGGCGGCGGCAGGGGGATGTGAAAGCAGCGCGCGAATTTCTGGATGATGTCTGGGAGGCGGCAGAGCGCGGGCCGTATCCGCTCATTCACGCCGATGCCTGCAATATCTTGGCGCAGATCGAGCAAGATGAGGGTAATCACGAGAAGGCAATCGAAGCGGCGACGAGGGCGTATCGTTTGGCGTGGTGCGATGGGCCGCCGTTCGCGTATCACTGGGGATTGAAGAAGGCGCGGAAGCATCTGAAAGAGTTGGGAGCGGTTGAGCCGGAGATGCCGCCGTTTGATGAGTCGAAGTTTGAGCCGATGCCGGAGGTGGAGATTGACCCGGAGGATGAGTTTCACGCGGGGAAGAGTGCTGACAGTTAAGGCCATTCACCGCAGAGGCACAGAGACATAGAGAAAACTATGAACGCTGAACGCGGAAGTGGAGACAACTGCTGTTCAGTTCAGCATTCATCGTTCCGCGTTTATTGTTCATCCCGAATGATTAACTAAAATTGCTTTAATGCTTCGCGCTGGCGGCTCAGGTGGCCGAGAAATCGGTTAAGTATTCCTGAACGCTTTGGGGAAGCTCTTTGTAGGTGTCACGGGTGCTGAACCATCTGACGGTCTGTCCCTCCTGCATTCGGACGTAGACGAAGCCGTTGCGGAGGTTGATGGCGAAGGCCGCCTGGTCGGTGTCGCAGGCGTGTTGACGGCAGACCTTGAGGGCGAGGAAATCGCCGATCTGCTTGATTGGCGTCTCGACGGCGTACTCTCTCGTCAGCAAATTGAAATCGCTGCGGCTTAAGAGCGCGACGAGTGGGCGGCGGACTTGGGGCAACTGGAAGAATCTTCGGGTGACACGGCCTGTCTTGTGCGTGGGATACCTGCCAGCCCAGCTTCGCAAGCTGCCTAAACCGCCCTGCGCGCCCGTTGTGACGCTGCTGAAACAGAAAAGAAGAAGCAAGATCGCGATCAGATTTTTACGTTTCATCAAAAGTGTTCCCTCCACCACGAATTAAGTTTACAAACGTTTGAGACTTTCGGTGATTCTTTCGGCGCTCTTCTCGCCGATGCCGTCAACCATCTCAAGGCCGCCGCCCGCGACGAACTTTTTGAGATCGTCGAGCGAGGCAATCTTGAATTTTTGGTGAAGCATGGCGGCGGTCTTCAGCCCTATGCCGCCGACGCGCAAGAGGTCGAGCGTGGTTTCGGGCGTCTCAAGAGTGAGCTTCTCCCATGCTTCGAACGTGCCGCTTTCAAGCAACTCCACGATCTTGCCGCTGATGGCCTTGCCCACGCCGGGAAGCGTCTGCAAACCCTTGACGCCTTCTTCCAACGCAATCTTTTTGAGAGGCGTCGGCCACGTCTCGATTACTTCCGCCGCGTTGCGATAGGAGCGTATGCGGAATTGGTCATCGCCGCGAATTTCCATCAATTCCGCCAGCCGCGTGAACCGCCCGGCAATCGCTTCGTTATCCATAGGCTAATCGTAAATCGTAAATCGTGAATCGTAAATAGAAGGACGCTCTTTCTATTTACGATTCACGATTTACGATTTACGAGCTTTTGATTCACGGCTTTGTCGCCTTGACATTATACATCCATCGCGGTTATCAATTCAGGCATCCCTTTGCACTGACCCGGTATTCTAAGCAGGTGATCTAAATTCTCCTCCGCTTAAACCAATACTTTTGAGGACTGTCATGAAACTGAGAAAATTTTTGTGCGCACTGTTAGCAGCGCTCTTCGCAACCCAGACGCTTTCCTTCACCGCCTTTGCAGACGAAGGCATGTGGCCCATCAACAATGTGCCGAAGGCCGAGATTAAGCGTAAGTACGGCTTTGAGGTCACAGACGCCTGGCTCAAGAAAGTTCAGATGTCTGCGGTTCGCTTCAACAACGGCGGCTCCGGCTCGTTCGTCTCGCCCGATGGTTTAGTTCTGACCAACTATCACATCGTCGAAGATTTCGTCGGTGAACTCAGCACGCCGGAGAAGGATTACGCCAAAGAGGGCTTCGTCGCTCGCACGCGCGCTGACGAGATGAAAATCCCCAGCCTTGAGCTTAACGTCCTGATGAGTGTTGAGGACGTGACCGGCAAGGTCAACGCATCTGTTAAAACGGACATGGCGTCCTCGGATGCCTTCGCTGCCCGCCGCGTCGCTATCTCCGGCATCGAAGCCGACTCGCTCAAGGCGACCGGACTTCGTTCCGATGTCGTCACCCTTTATCAGGGCGGGCAGTACAATCTTTATCGCTACAAAAAATATACGGACGTGCGGCTGGCCTTCGTTCCCGAATTTCAGGCTGCCTTCTTCGGCGGCGATCCCGATAATTTCAATTTCCCGCGCTTCAATATAGACATGGCGTTGGTGCGCGTCTATGAAAACGACAAGCCCGTCCGGGTGGAGAATTATCTCAAGTGGTCGGAGAAGGGCGTCAAAGAAAATGAGCTGGTTTTCGTCGTCGGTCATCCCGGCTCGACTTCGCGTCTCAACACGGTCGCGCACCTTGAATCCTCGCGCGACGTGAGCATTCCTCTCTTGATGCGAATGCTTGAGCGGCGCGAGGCGATGTTGAAGAAATACATGGCGATGGGCGATGAGCAGACCCGTCAGGCGCAGAACGAATTAAACAGCATTCAGAACAGCCTCAAAGTTTATCGCGGCCAAATCGCAGGCTTGCAGGACAAAACCCTGATTGCGCGAAAGCAACAATCCGAAGATGCTCTGCGTAAATCAATCGCCGCCGACCAGAAGCGCCAGAAAGAATATGGCGATGCGTGGGACGCGATTGCCAAAGCGCATAAAGGGTATGCTTCTTATGCGAAGGAAAGAAGATTCATAGACCTCGCCGGAGGCTTCAACACGACGCTGTTTGGCATGGCCCGCACGCTCGTTCGTCTGGCGGCGGAAAGCGGTAAGCCAAACCCGGAGCGCCTGCCAGAATTCACGGACGCGCGCCGCGCCTCGCTTGAGCTTGGTCTTTATTCGACCGCGCCCATTCACACGGACTTCGAGAAATTGAAGCTCGCCGATTCGCTCGCCTTCATGGTCGAAGTCTTCGGCGCAAACGATCCGCTCGTCAAGCGCGTTCTCGAAGACAAGACGCCGGAAGCGCGCGCCGCCGAGTTGATTGACGGAACGAAGCTCAAAGACCCTGAGTTCCGCAAGCAACTGGCAGCGGGCGGCGTCAAGGCGATTGAGGAATCCACAGACCCGATGATTGTGCTGGCTCGCAGTATTGACCAGGAAGCGCGCGACGTTCGCCAGCGTTACGAGAACGAAGTGATCGGAGTCGAGCGCACGAGCTACAGCAAGATTGCCCGCGCTCTCTTTGAGACCGAAGGCACAAAGCTCTACCCGGATGCGACCTTCACGCTTCGTCTCTCCTACGGCGCAGTCAAAGGCTACATGGAGAACGGCAAGAAGGTTGAGCCGTTCACGACCTTCGGCGGCCTCTACGAGCGCTCGACGAAGTTCAGCGCCAAGTTCCCGTACAATCTGGCTCCGCGCTGGACGGAGAAGAAATCCGCGCTTAGCCTGAAGACGCCCTACAACTTCGTCTCGACCAACGACATCATCGGCGGCAATTCCGGCTCGCCGACGATCAACAAGGAAGGCGAACTCGTCGGCCTGATCTTCGACGGCAACATCCAATCGCTCGTCGGCAATTTCTACTACGACGAAGCCGTCAACCGCGCCATCTCCGTCGATTCACGCGGGATGCTCGAAGTCTTGCGGAAGGTCTTCGACGCCAAAGAAATCGCGGACGAACTGACGAAAGGCTAGGGCAAAAGTAAAAAGGTAAAAAGGTAAAAGGCAAAAGTGAAGCGGAAGCCGTTTAATAAATAATGGCTTCCGCTTCACTTTTGCCTTTTACCTTCTTAATTTTGCCTTGTCTTCCGGCGTGGCGAATTAGCCGAGTCCTGCAAATCCGCCACAGCTTCTGCTCGCAGCCGCCCGCGTTTTTCCCCCGCCTTGCGCTTACTTCTTCGAATATATCCTCATCCTTAAGTTGTGGCCTTCTGCTTGCTGTCCGGTCTGTCATGAAAGAGTTTTCAACTCTTCATCTCAAACTGGCAAATTATCGAAAGGTGACTAATCATGAACATGAGAGCAGGGCTTGCAGCCCTAACGATGACACTGGCTCTTTCCGTCGGCGGATTCGCATCGCCGGTCAAGACGAAGGTCAAGCACACTGCCGCGCACAGGGCGGCGATCAAGCAGTGCGACGCGGATTACAGGATGGCGGAGAAGGAGGCAAGGACGAAGAAAGGCAAGGAGAGGAAAGAAGCCGAGGCCGCAGCCCGGCAGGCTCGCAAACAATGCGTGGCCGCAGCCCCGCAGTAGTAATTCGCAGCCGGGGCACACGCAACACAAATGGAAGCCCAGACTTATTGAGGCTTTCCCCAGCGGCTCAATAAGGTTAAGCGCGAGAGTCATTGGTCTCTCAGCGCGCGGAGGGATGCGATTATCCAACGTTGGTTAGTCGCATCCCTTTTTAATGGTTGGTGGAATTGATTCCGCGCCAGCCAGCAAACCCGCATCGTCCACCATAGTAAGCGGCAGGCAGGAAGATTTATACTGGAAGCGCGCTCGTCATCCAGGTCTCCCAACTCCGGGCGTGACATGGTTGCTTTGTTGTATGCATCCGCTCAAGCTTCATACCAAGACGACATTGCTGGCCTGCGCCGTCACGCTCGCCGTGCTGGGCGTTGTGCTGGCGCTGGTCAGTATGCGCGTCGCCGAGCATGTGCGGGATGAACAAAAGGCTCTCGCCGAGCTACAGGCCGTGAGCCTCGCCGAGCATATCTCTGAGCTGCCTGATCCGCGTGATTCGCAGGAACTGGCTCGCTCGGCCACGTTGGTTCACGGCGTTCGACCTGACGCCGTGACGGTGCGCGTCTGGACGAGAGTGGGCGGCGTCTTCGTCCCCGTCGTCGCTTCATCCGATAGCGCGCCCGTCGAAGACATTCCCGAAGATATCAAAGAGGCTTTACGCAGCGGGCTGGCTACTAAAAGCGTCAGCGCGCAGCCCGACGGGGCAAACGATTCGCTCTACCGTGTCTTCGCGCCTGTCATGGAGAACGGACGAATGAGCGGCGCTGTCGAGGTCATCGAAAAGCTGGATGACGCTCCGGCGATTGCCTTCCGCTACGGGCGCGGCGCTATCTGGATGGCGCTCGTCGCCGTCGCCTTGATTACCCTCGGCGTTTATCTACTCTTCCGTCATCTCGTCTACCGTCCCATCGAGCATCTACTCGGCGCGATGACGCGCGCCAAAGCAGGCGACTTGAAAGCGCAAGCGCCTATCCTGGCCGAAGACGAGTTGGGAGCCTTGTCGCGCGAATACAACGACCTGACGGCGCGCCTGCTGGAGATGACTGAAGAGCGCGAGGCGCAGCAGCAACTCCTGCAAGAGCGCGTCAGCGAAGCGACCGTCGAGTTGGCCGAGCGCAACACGCAACTGGAAGAAACTAATCTGGAGTTGTGGCAGACAACCCGGCGCTTGACGGCGCTTGAGCGACTCGCCGCTGCCGGGCAGACCGCCGCGCAGTTCGCGCACGAGGTGGGAACTCCGCTCAATCTCATCAGCGGGCACGTCCAATTGCTTCACCTGAGCTTGCGCCACGACCCACAGGCCGCCGAGGCTCGACTGGAAACCATCACCGCGCAGATTGAGCGCATCGAGCGGATTGTGAGGCAGATGCTGGATCGCACCCGGCCCGAAACGCCCGCGCTGGTTTTGCTCGATCTTAATTCGCTCCTTCGCAGAATGTTCGATGCGACCGCCCCGGCGCTCGAAGCACGCGGCGTCCATCTCGTCACCTCACTTGATCCCGAGCTTCCGCTCATCCAGGGCGATGCAGACCGTTTGCAGCAAGCCTTCATCAACCTCTTCAATAACGCGCTGGACGCGATGAGTGAAGGAGGCCAACTGCATGTCAGGACTTTCAACGAGCGTCTGGCGATGAATGGCGGCGTCCACTATTCATCAATCGAATTCGCCGACACGGGCTGCGGGATGACGCCCGAAGTGCAAGCTAAAATCTTCGATCCGCTCTACACCACCAAAGCGCGGGGAAGGGGAACGGGCTTAGGCTTAGTGGTCGTCAGTCAGGTGATGAGCGAACATAGCGGGCGCGTCGAAGTAGAGAGCGAACCGGGAGGCGGCACGCGCTTCCGTTTGCGGTTCCCGGTCGCGCGGGAGGAAGCAACGGCGAAAGTCAGCCATCAGGAGTTATCCGGTTCGGTGAAGCTATGAAACGAATTCTCGTAGTTGACGACGACCGCGCTTCTTGTGATCTCCTGAGTGAGATTTTCGCGGCGCAGGGATGGGGAGCGGAGACAGCGCAGACGCCGACGCACGCCCTTGAGTTAGCCGCCAGTTACCAGCCTGATTTAATCATCAGCGACATCAATCTTGAGGCGGAGCAGACCGGCCTCGACCTCTTACAACAGCTTCGCGACCTCTGCCCCATTATTCTCGTGACGGGATTCGGCACGCTCGAAGCGGCGGTTGAGGCGTCGCGCGAAGGCGCTTGGGATTTCATCTCAAAGCCGTTCAAGGTCGAGGAAGTGGTTGCCATTGTCAGGCGCGCCCTGCAAAGAGAGCCTTCAAACGGCGGCAACGGGGAAGTCCCCGTTCAGGTAGACCTCACCACGCGCTATGAAGAAGCGGGATTGACGGGACGCGCTCCCGTGATGATCGAACTCTACAAGGAGATTGCCCGCGTCGCTCCATCACGCACGACCGTGCTGGTGACGGGCGAGTCCGGCACGGGTAAGGAACTCGTCGCCCGCGCGATTCACAAACATAGCCCGCGCGCAGAGAAAAGTTTCGTCGCCGTCAACTGCGGCGCGTTGACGGAAACATTGCTTGAGGCAGAACTTTTCGGGCATGTGAAGGGCGCGTTCACGGGCGCGGTCGGCGACCGCCGGGGGCTGTGGGAGGAAGCATCAGGCGGCACGCTCTTTCTGGACGAGATCGGCGAGACGAGTCCGGCGATGCAGGTCAAACTGCTGCGCGCCCTTCAGGAAGGCGAGGTCAAACGCGTCGGCTCGTCTCAGACGGCGCGGGTGGATACGCGCGTGGTGGCTGCGACCAACCGCGACCTTGAAACAGAGGTGAAAGAGGGCCGCTTCCGTGAAGACCTCTTTTATCGTCTGAGCGTCGTAGCCATTCACGTGCCCCCGCTCAGGGAAAGGCGCAGCGACATTCCCTTACTCGCCGAACATTTTTTGCAAGCGGCATCCATGAAGGCCGGACGAGGTAGACTGAAACTCTCCGAAGAGACTCTCCGTGTGATGGTCGCTTACAATTGGCCGGGCAACGTGCGCGAGCTTGAATCGTTCGTCGAATATGCGGCTCTTCACGCGCGCGGCTCGGAAGTGATGCCGGAAGACTTGCCCGCCAAGTTGCAAACTAGCGAGATGCGTGCCGCCGCGCGCTCTCCGCTGCCAGCATTGTTTGAAGACTTGCCGTCGCTTGATGAAGTGGAGCGTCGCTACCTTCTTCACGTTCTGAAAACGGTCAACGGAAATCGCACGCGAGCGGCGGAAATTCTGGGAGTTGACCGGCGAACGCTTTATCGCATGGCCGAGCGATTCCGTATCGAACTGGACAAGGAGTGAGGAATTTTAGATTGGAAGGTCTATGAAAGCTCCGAAGGAGCGAAATATAATAGCCCTGGGTCAAGACAGAGATAGAGTGATGAAGCCCTGAAGGGGCGAAATAAGTGCGACATCAATATTCCTCCCCTTCAGGGCTTGATGAATAAACACAAATCCACCCCTGTGGCGTTGCCACAGGCTATCACATTCCGCTCCTTCAGAGCTTTTCATCCAGCTTATAAAATTCAAAAGCCCTCTCACTGTTCCAGACTATCATCCAGCTTCTTGTTCAGAGAGATGAGTCGCGTTCTGGCATCGCCGAACGCTCCGTGCTGAACGTAGTGTTCGGCGGAGTCAATCTCTCTGAGAGCTTCCTCCAGCACGTCGAACTGTTTCCCCTGTTGTCGTCTCCGGTCTATGGCGTGAGCAGTGGCCGAGCGTGCCTGTGTCATGGCGCGCAGTGCCGCCGCGCTCTGACGATTCTTCAGATAGACGGTGGCCGCTGCGATGTGATCGCCCGCCGCTTCGATGTCTGCGTCGCGCTGTGGCAACTGCGGCGTGAATTGCAGCGCCGGTCCCGGCGTGGCGCGCGTTTGCGGGCTTTCTTCGGTCGTGATGGTTTCGACGACGGGCGTGTGCCATTTTGAAGACAATCCGAAGAAGAGCAACAACGCGCACACGCCGAGCGCGCCGAGCAAAAGCAGACGGTGCGACCGTAACTGACCTATCCTCGTCGTAATTTGCTCACGGTATTTCATAAGACGAGCCACCCGTCATGATTAAAGAAAAGCGAAGGGGGCGCTGCTTGTCCTCAAAGCAGCACCCCCTCCGTGCGCGCAAGCGGCCCACAGGTTTTGTCCTGTCCACTTGCGACCTGTGGCCACTACCCGGCCTCTCCATGTTGTTATCTCGACGGGACAACAGAAGAAGCCGTCACAGGTTTCTGTTTACCTTCAAGAGACATGCTCGCGCTCCGGTGGCGGAGCGCTATTTTCGTGTGTTGCCATTGCCGTTCGATTTGCGGTTTCTCCTCATCTGATTCCTTCTGTGATGCCTGCGACGCCAACGACGACGCTTGCTCATCCCTGTCTTCATGGATGCGGTTGTCATGGTTGACGAGTTCGCCTTTTGATTCCTGACGGGGGTCTTTGCGAGCGCGGCATTCGTCCCAAACGCCAGCGCGATGACGAACGCTATTGCGAGTCCGAGTTTGCTTCTCATCTTTCCTGGATTCTCCTTCGGTGTTGGTCACTGCTGACCATGCTGATGATTTCAAGGTTGAGGCGCTGGCGAGGGAACTCTTGCCTGTACCTTCTCCTTCGCCGCACACCTTCATCTATCGCAACGCTTATGCCAGATTGCGGAAAGAATGAGAGCCACACTTTCACAGGCTTTTAGAGCCAATTGAGCGCGAGCGACGCTGGAAAACTCTGTGGCATTTATGCGCCCGCCTCAAACTCGCCACACCCGCCACGCCATCTTCCCGCTCGCTCGTCAGCGCTTGAGTGATGGAACCTGTCATGCAAAGGGCTGGAAACATTCCGGCTCTCTTTTTATTTTGCTGATGACCCATCAATGTTATATATAGAGCGCTCCGGCTCAGGTATTCGGAGAGCCATTTGAGGATAACGCCGCACCTTCACTGGAGGAGCCACCATGCCCTCACCCACCGCCCAAGTCTTCGTCAGTTCCACATGGTTGGACTTACGGCCAGAGCGCAAGGCTCTGGAAACTGTCATCCAACGCATGCGCGAGGTGAAACTCGTCGGTATGGAGTACTTTGGCAGCCGCGACGAGACCACACATCATGCGTCACTCGACGAAGTAGATCGCAGCAATGTTTACGTCGGCATCTTCGCCGGGCGCTACGGCTCAGGTATCACAGAGGCTGAATACCGCCGCGCTCGCAAGCTGGGGCTGACCTGCCTCATCTACTTCAAAGCCGAATCGAGCATCACGCTCGACAACTATGAGAAGAAACAGAAACAACGTTCGCTCTTGAAGAAGCTGAAAGCAGAACTGCAGCAGGCGCATACAGTGACCGGGTTCGCCAGCCCGGAAGACCTCGCGACCAACGTCACGACCGATTTGTATCGTTGGCTCAATGAAGAGCGGCAACCGAAAGCTCCGCCTAAAGAAGCAGCGCCCACAATCAATGCGCTGCATCAACTCCCGTCGCCGCCGCGCGACTTCACCGGACGAGAGGACGAACTTGATGAACTCATGCATGCGCTTGAGCACGGCGGGGTCACAATCTGCGGCCTGCAAGGGCCAGGGGGCGTGGGCAAGACGGCGCTGGCGCTGGCGCTGGCTCAACGGCTCACTCCGCGTTACCCGGATGCGCAGTTTTATCTGAACTTGAAAGGCACTAGCAAAACTCCTCTCTCCGCAGCAGACGCGATGGCTCACGTTATTCGCGCGTATCAGCCCGCTGCCAAGCTGTCTAAAAGTGAGACGGATTTGAGCGCTCTCTATAGATCTGTGCTTCATAATCAGCGTGCGCTCTTACTGATAGATAATGCCGCTGACCGCAATCAGGTCGAGCCGCTCATCCCGCCAGAGAGTTGTGCCGTGCTGGTCACTTCGCGCCAGCATTTCACTTTACCCGGACTGTGCAGCAGAAGTCTCGATACACTGCCTGCCGAAGATGCCCAAAAGCTTCTGCTGAAAATCGCTCCGCGCATCAGCGAGCAGGCGGACACAATTGCTAAGCTCTGCGGCTACCTTCCGCTGGCCTTGCGTCTCGCCGCCAGCGCGCTGGCCGAGCAAATTGATCTCGGCGTGAAGGATTACGTTAAGCGATTAACGAATGCGCAGCAGCGACTCAAGCTCATAGACGCATCCCTCAGGTCGAGCTACGAATTACTTAGCCCAAACATTCAAGAGCATTGGCGTCTCTTGGCCACTTTCCCCAATACGTTTGATGTCGCGGCAGCCACAGCAGTGTGGGGGCTTGAATCCGATGCGGCGCAAGATGCGAGTAGCGAGTTGGTCAAATACAGCCTGTTGGAGTGGAACAAGGCCACCGTCCGCTACCGCCTGCACGACCTTGCGCGTTTATTTGCCGCCGATTGTTTGAGTAAGGCTGAACGCGATCAAGGACAGAGACGGCATGCTTCACATTATTTAAGGATAATTCGGGAGGCCGATGGACTTTATCTACAAGGCGGCGAGATGCTCAAGCGAGGACTTGTTCTATTTGAGCTGGAATGGCCGAACATTCAGGCTGGGCAACGATGGGCTGAGAAAAATGCTGGTAAAGATGATGCAGCGGCCTCGTTGTGCAACGATTACCTCAACGCCGGGGTGCATCTGCTCTTCATCTTTCATCATACGCGCGAGCGCATTCGCTGGCTGAAATCCGCGTTGGCTGCTGCCCGACGGTTAAAGAGGCGCGCTGACGAGGGATGGCATCTAAACATCTTAGGTGGTGTCTACTGGGCACTGGGTGAGGTGCATCAAGCCATCAAGCTATATAAACAACAGCTCGCCATCGCTCAGGAAATTGGTGATCGCCGTCTTGAAGGTCATGCATTGGGCGGATTGGGCTGGTCTTATTCTGCCTTGAATAAGACACAGCAGGCCATTGAATTATACGAGCAGTACTTAACTATCTTTCAGGGATTTAATGACCGTTATGCTGAAAGCCACGCACTTCGCAGCCTAGGAGAGGAACACTTTAAATTGGGTGAGGTACGGCGCGCTATTGAACTTAATGAGCAAGCCTTGGTCATTGTGCGCGAGATTAATGATCAACGTAGTGAAGGTATTACATTGGGGAACTTGGGAAGGGCCTATGCTGCTCTAGGTGAGGCGCGCCGCGCCATCGAACTGTGCAAACAATCTTTACTAATTTCCCGCGAAATTGGTGATCTGAGTAGCGAGGGCAATGCGCTATGGAATTTGAGCTTGATGTCCGACAAACTCGATGAGCGTAACGAGGCCAACGCTTATGCTAAAGCAGCACTTGAAATCTTTGAGCAGGTTGAAAGCCCATACGCTGCTGAGGTCCGCCATCAACTGGCGAAGTGGCGCGGGCAGGGGAATGACAGTGGGATAAAGAAACAGTGAGAAGCGGGTGGGAATGTTCCCCACCCGCTTTCGTTAAATTATAGATGCTCGGGTCTGATGTGTCGATTCGCCTTTCTTTATTGAGTCAGGTTACGGTTGATGTCGAGGTTGCGAAGCGCCGTGTCGAATTCCGCTTGGAGGCGGGCGCGCTCTTCGGTGAGGGCTTTGCGGTCTTTGGTTAGTTGCTCGATGCGGGATTCCTGTTCGTCGGCTTTGGCGACGTAGCGGGCGATGAGTTGACGGGCTTCGGCGGTGGCGGTCAGTGCCTTGATGTTCTCGCGCAGACGCTCCTGATCCTGCGAAATCTCTTCCGTCTCTTTGTTGATGCTGGCGAGGCGGGCGTCCACCGAGGCGATGCCGGTTTTGATGTCGATGAGCTTTTCGAGGGCGGCACGGGTTTGGGCGTCTATCTGGTTGCGCCTGAGGAAAAGCTCAAGGTCTGTGCGCGTGATGCTCGTCAGCGTGTAGGATTCCATCAACGCCTGACGCTCGACGACGGGAAGTTCAGCGCTCTGGCGTGGTTCGAGCGGGATGCGAAAGCGATAGAAGCGGGCGCTCTTGCCGTCGGGCTGGCGCGTTTTGTCTGTTAGCTCCCAGCCCTGTCGAATGGGGTGCTCGATGAAGACGACGCGCGGGCGATCCGTCTGGTTGGTGACTTTGTAGAGCTTCTCGTCGGTCTGGTAGAAGTGAGCCTGAACGACGCCGTTCACAACCTTGATGAGAGAAGTTGGCGCGCGGTCTCCCTTGATTCTCACGGTGACGAGCGTGCCCAAATCCAGAGCGAACGAGATTAATCTCTTCTCGCCGGGCTTCAGGCGCTCCATCAAAGCCTCGCCCGCGTAAGCGTCTGCGTCGAGGATGGTCATCGAGCCGTCTTCTAGCGTGAGCGTTGAAGTATTCTCTAATAACATCCCACCCAGCGGACGGTCTGCGCGCACGGCTGCGTTGTAGATGGAGACGCGCTCGCCCTCCATCTTGGTTTGCAGAATCGGAATCAAGGCGGAGCGGTCGCGTCTGACCGTCACTGGCTGGTCAATGCGATACTCGAAGAGATCGCCGACTTCTTTGCCGGTGGCTGCGGCTTCGACGCCGACCTGCTGGCTGACGATGGCGTCGCTCATCGAAACCGTCGTCGCGACATTTGCGCCCGACGTGCCGTCAACGAGCAAGTTGTTCACATTGTTCCGAGCGCCGTTAATGCTATAGAGAGATTGGACGGAACGCTGCGTCGGGAAATTCGACATCTGGTCGCTGGAAACCTGAACGCTCTCATTATCCTTAGTGTTGGCCTCTCCCACGCCGCGATTCATCTCTTCCGGGTCGTAAACCTGCGGGTTGAGTCTCAAATCGCCGGGCATCGGCACGATGGGACGATAACGGTAAAAGGGTTTTTGAATCGGCTGGATGAACGAGACCGGCGTGCCGGAGACGAGCGAAAGCTGTATGTTCTCCCAATCTTCCTCGCTGACGTTATCGACAATCGCCCAGCCCTGAAAGAAAGGTTGACCGGAGGCGTCCAGCACCACGCGGTACGTCGTCTTCCAGATGGGCGCGGCAATCGTGTAGCTGACGACCATCTCGCGTGCGCCCGCGCCGTCTGAACTGACGACGATGGTCTTGGCATCGCGGCGGCGTGCCGAAGCGGTCGCGTTGGCAAACTCCGACACGTCGCGCCGCGCGCCTTCATCTACAAGGCGCACGGAGCGCACGTCCGCCAGATCGAAGCTCATTAGCTCGCCACTCTCAGATGCGATGACGAGCGCGTGCGTCGTGACCGGAGGCTTCGTCGCATCAATCTGGCTTTTGCGCTCCTCGACCGTGAGGATTGAGCCGGTCGCGGTGCGATTCGCAGTTGCCACGACGACGCGCGCTCCCTGCAACTGGCTGAGCACGCCCGCGAGTCCGCCCCGCAAGTTATTTCCAGACTCGGATGCGATGGAGAAGGGAATGTCAGCCATGCGCGCAGACGGCGGCGCAGACGAGTTGTAGCTGACCGCCCCGATCCGACCCTGCCCAAGATCGAGCACGACCATAGACTTCAACACGTCGTCCACCTGCGACTGCTTGAACGACAAATCGACTTCGGCATGACCTGAAACCATCCCGCGCCGCTCGATGTAGGCGACGCCGTTGCTGTAAAGAATCACACGACGAATGGGCAGCGTCTGCCCGCGCGTTGTCGCTGCGACGCCTTTCGGGATGACCTGCGCCGGTCGCCTGGGTGAGCGCACCTGCGCCTGCACGTTGAGTGAGCAGAGTAAGATTGTAATTATCAATATTTTGAGTTTCATAGATGGCCTCCGGTAGTCTGTAGAGAAAGAGAATCGTGGGGAGATTCTTAGCCGGTATCGCTGGACGGCTCGGCGGAAAGATGCCCAGCCTTTCATGGCGTCCACTAATTGATGCGAGTTGAAGAGAAGTGGTTGGACAGAACAATTGCGGAATGCGGATTTCGGATTTAGAAAAACATCAGAATTATCTTTCCAATCCGCAATCCGCAATCTACAATCCGCAATCACTATGAAGTGCCCCCAATGCCAGCGAGAGATTCCTGACGACAGAAGCTCGTGCCCTTCATGCGGGACGGCGTTTGGCGACTCGTTTACGCCGACTCGCCTGCTCCCCGATGAAGGCGACGGCGCATCCGTCAAAGCTGGTGCGACGCGGCGCAAGGCTTCCTCCAGTTCTTCGCGCCCCTCATCCTCGTTCGATTCGATAGACAACGCGCGGTTCACACCCGGCACGACGCTCATTGGTCGCTACCGCATCGTTAGCCTCTTGGGACGCGGCGGCATGGGAGAAGTCTATCGAGCGGACGATCTCAAACTGGGGCAGCCCGTCGCTTTGAAGTTTCTGCCCGAAACGCTTTCGACCGACGGCGCGGCGCTCGCGCGCTTTCATCGTGAGGTGCGCGTGGCGCGTCAGGTCTCGCATCGCAACGTCTGCCGCGTTTACGACATCGGCGAAGTAGATAGCCATCAGTTCCTCTCGATGGAATTTATCAAGGGCGAAGAACTCTCATCCTTGCTCCGTCGCATCGGTCGCCTGCCGACAGACAAGGCGCTTGAGATTGCGCGCCAGCTTTGCGCCGGTCTGGCCGCCGCTCACGACAATAATGTCCTGCACCGCGATCTGAAACCCGCGAACGTCATGATTGACGGCGACGGCAATGTCCGCATTCTCGATTTCGGGCTGGCCGGACTCGTCGAAGAGTTCGGCCATGAAGAGATTCGTGCGGGCACGCCCGCCTACATGGCCCCGGAACAATTGACGGGAGAAGAAGTCTCCATCAAAAGCGATCTCTATAGCCTGGGTCTCGTCCTTTACGAAGTCTTCACGGGCAAGCGCGTCTTTGAAGCCGGAACACTCGATGAGCTGCTTCGTCTGCGAAAGAGCAATACGACGCCGACGACACCTTCCAGTCTCGTTAAAGATATTGACCCATTGGCCGAGCGCGTCATCCTGCGTTGTCTGGAGACAGACCCCAGGCAGCGCCCGGCGTCGGCGCTTCAGGTTGCAGCCGCGCTTCCCGGCGGCGATCCGCTGGCGGCTGCGCTGGCGGCTGGTGAGACGCCCTCGCCCGAAATGGTCGCCGCCGCGCCGAAGGCCGGAGCGCTTCGACCCGTCATCGCCGTCTCGCTGCTCGCTGCGTTTTTCATTCTGTTTGCGCTTGCCTGCTTCATGTCAAACAGTGTGGCTCTTTACGCCCTCGCGCCGCTCGATAAATCGCCGGAGATTTTGCAGGAGCGCGCACGCGAGATCACAAAGAAACTCGGCTACACGGACGCGCCCGTCGATAGCGATTATGGGATGTACCCGGATCGCTCCTTTTTGCAGTACGTGAAGGAGAATGACCAGTCGCGCAATCGTTGGGATAAGCTCAAGATGGGTCAGCCGTCTGCCTTCTATTTCTGGTATCGCCAGAGTCCGCGTCACTTGCAATCATCCGGCGCTGAGACGATCAGCCCTGATGACCCGCCGGAAATATTTTCAGGGATGGTGAGAGTCCTGCTTGATACCCAGGGGCAGTTGCGGTTCTTCTCGGCTGTCCCGCCGCAGAGAGAAGAAGCGGTGAGCGGGGAAAAGCCTTCAGCGCCGGACTGGTCAGCACTCTTCGCGGAGGCCGGGTTCAATCAGTCGAATTTTCAGACGGTTGAATCCACGTGGGTTCCGCAGCACGCTTACGACGTGCGCGCCGCGTGGGATGGTGTCTATCCGGCGCGGCCTGAAATCAAGATACATCTCGAAGCCGCCGCCTATCGCGGCAAGCCCGTGTACTTCGAGGTCATCAATCCCTGGGACCAGCCAGCCCGGCAAGTGCAGCGTCAGGAGAGCGCCTCCGACCGCGCCCTCTATCTCATCCTGATAATCATCGCGATGGTGACTATCGTCGGCAGCGTCCTGCTCGCGTTCAAAAATTTGCGCCTCGGGCGCGGCGACCGGCGCGGCGCATTCCGGCTGGCGATCTTCTTTTTTGCCCTCCGCATGCTTGTTTATCTTTTCGACGCACACCACGTCTGGACGCCCGAAGAGTTTGGCCTCTTCATTGGATATGTGGAGGGGGCGCTGTTTGGAGCCATTTTCCTCTGGCTCCTGTATGTCGCGCTTGAACCGTATGTCAGGCGGCGCTGGCCTGAAGGCATCATCGGCTGGACCCGGTTGCTGGCCGGAGATTTTCGCGACCCGCTGGTGGGACGAAATATTTTGATCGGCTCGATTTTGGGGACTCTGCTGATTATCAACAACTATCTCGTTGACCTCGTCCCGAAATGGCTGGGCATGCCACCCTTTGTGCCTCACATTGACGCTCAATCCGTGCTCGGTATGCGCCACTTCATGCCAAGCCTCGCGGGATTATTCACCTCTTCGCTGTTCATCGCTTTCGTCCTGTTGTTCTTAATGCTCATGTTTTTAATTATCCTGCGACGAAAGCGTCTGGCCGCCGCTGCGAGTTGGCTCATTATCTCTGGAGTCTTATCCTTAGCCTTCAGCCAAGCGCCACCCGTTAGTCGTGTGTTTGCCGTCACCGGCGCTCTGATTATGGTCGGCGGGCTGTACCGTTTCGGGCTGCTGGCGGCGGTCACAAGCGGATTCATCTTCCACGCGTGGGTCTTCTTTCCGATTACCACGAAGCTCTCGGCATGGTGGGCTACGGATTTCATCCCGGTCTTGATTATCTACGCCGCACTCGTCATCTACGCTTTCTATACGAGTCTGGCCGGACAGCCCTTGTTTCGCGGCAAGCTGCTGGAAGATTGAAGATTGGAACGCGACTTCAGCCGGATGCGATAAACCGGGCGCGCGAAAACGTTTCAGGTTTGCCGGAACATTTCCAGCACAGCCGCGTGTAAGCAATCGTAGCCAGCCACTCAGCTTTAAGGAGGAAATCGTATGCACCGGCGATTGAGTAAAGGACTTGTTGCACTCGTTGCGCTTGCCTGTCTGATTGTCTTGATGGTCTCTGCTCTGGCTTCATCCAGTGCTCAACCGAAGCCTATGACAATCCTCGACTATTATCTGGCGCTGCCGCAAAAGTATCTGAAACATGCGGGCGGTGATTCCGCGAAAGAACGCAGCGCAGCTCTCTACATCAAAGATGTCGAGACCGGCTATCTACAGGCGCGGCAGCCCAACGGTGAGTTCTATAGCGCCGTCGCGCTCTTCAAGCGTCCGGACGGTAGCGACCTCGTGGCCGTCGAGAATCGTGAATGCGCCGCCGGGTGCAATGAAGAGTTCTATTTTCTCTCTTACGAAAACGGGCAGTGGATGGATGTCACCGCAAAGACTCTGCCAGTTATCAAGCAGGAAGATTTGCGCGCCGCGCTTGATAAGCAGTTCAAAGCGAGAGAGGGCTTTGCGCCGCGCATCATGCACAGGCTCGCGGGCAATGGAGCGAGCATTGATGTCAGCGAATACTGGTCTGGCATCGGCTTAGGTCGGCTGGAGTGGAGTAATGGCGAGTTTGTCTTCAAGCCTCTCGCCCCGGAAGCGACTCGCAACGTGCTGGCGAGCGTCAGCAATGCGGAGGGCGACCGCCTGGAAATTATAGAGGTTGGGCCAGAGTCGCCCGCCCGTCTACCTTTGAAGGGACACTTGAATGTCAAAATAGCGTACCAGCTTCGCTCTTCGCGCGCGTGCCGTATCTGGGCGCGTCCCGTCGTTTTAGAAGAGCGTTTGCCGGACGAGTTCACGCACGGCTCTATGCTTTACCTGCAAGGTTCCGGAGAGTTGACCACGTGGTTCGGCTTCGACAATCAGGCGCATCTACAGCAGTTCAAAGTGGAGATGGTCGACGAGCAGAAGAAAAAGCTCCTGACGTTGAACTACAACGTTGACGCCCGGTGGGAAGGCGTCTTGGAATGCCCGACCTTTCGCGTCGAGTGTTTCCCGAACGACTTTTCAAATCCGAACTCTCCGCTCGCCTGCATGGTCTATCCGAGCGGCGTTCATCCGGAACAAAAGTTCGACTACAACTGGACGGTTTCAGCCGGAACGATTACGAGCGGGCAGGGCACGCGAAGAATCATCGTCAACACAGACGGCATTCAAGAGAAGAGCATAACGGCAGAGGCTTTAATCAGCATCCCTGTGGGGAAATGCGTGACCAATGCTTCCTACACCGCGCCGCTCGGTAAGGTGTCGAAGTAGAAATTAACAGGGATGGACAGAGATTGTCAGGATGAAAGCAGATAAAGGCTGCCAACCCAACTTGCCTTTATCCTGTTCATCCTGTCTATCCCTGTTTGAATCTCAAGCTTTCTCCAGCCCCGCGTACTTCTCAATCAACTTCTTCTGCCCGAAGCCGGGAAAGCTGACCGTGAGCTTCGCCGAATCGCCCACGCCTTCGCGTCTGAGGACGAGGCCGCGCCCGTATTTCGGGTGACGAACGTGTGAGCCGGGGGTGAAATCGCCGCTGCCCCCACCAGAAGATGAAGAAGAACCGCCTGCCCCGGCGTTCGTGGCGCTGGCGGCGCGACGTTTGATCGTCGGCTCCGAAGTGGTTTTGTAGGAGTCGGAATTTCCCAAACTCTGCCCGCGCTTGCGGAAAAACTCCGCGATGGAATCGGCGCTGTCGTAAGTCTTACCCTGATACTTCGTGCGCTCGCGTGTATCGCCGCGAAGAGCGCTTGCCGCGTGCTTGTTTTCCAGCGTCGTGGAGCTACGCGCAAACGCGAGCCATGAATTTCCGCGCGAAAGGTCTTCCATCAAATCAAGCGGCATCTCGTTTAAAAACTGCGAAGGCTCACTTGCCATCTCTTCGCCGTAAACTCGCCGCTTCATCGCGTGCGTCACATACAGAAATCTTTCGGCGCGCGTGATGGCGACGTAACAAAGGCGGCGCTCCTCTTCGAGTTCCGCCGGGTCGGCGGCGGAGCGCGAATGTGGAAACAGCCCATCTTCGAGGCCGACGATGAAGACGAGCGGAAACTCCAACCCCTTGGCCGCGTGCATCGTCATCAAGGTGACGGGAGCATCGCGCTTGTATTGGTCCGTATCTGAAACGAGCGCGGCGTGGTCTATGAAGTCGCGCAAGCCCTCTTTTTCCTGCTTGTCATAATCAACTGCCGCGTTGACGAGTTCCTGCAAGTTTTCGAGCCGCGCTGCCGCCTCGTCTGAATTTTCAGTCTTCAAAGCATTCTCGTAGCCCGTGTCCAGAATCGCCGCTTTGACGACATCGGAGACGGGCGAGTCGGTTACGGGGGCGTTGTTCGCTGCGGTGACGAGATTCGTGATGATCTGCTGAAAGTTTTTGAGCGCGGAAATGGCGCGCGCACTCAAGCCCGTCCCTTGTTCAATCAGGATAGCGATGGTCTCCCAGTGTGAGACGGCGTAGTCTTTGGCGCGGCGCGCAATCTCGTCAAGGGTTTGTTTGCCAAGTCCGCGCGGCGGGCTGTTGATGATCCTCTGAAGCGCAATCGAATCGTGCGGATTGAGCGCGAGTTTCAGGTAGGAGATGATGTCGCGCACCTCCATGCGCTCGTAGAAGGAGAAGCCGCCGACGATATTGTAGGCCAGCCCCGTGCGCCGCAGGGCTTCTTCAAAGACGCGCGACTGGGCGTTGGTGCGATACAGCACGGCGGCTCGTAGGTCTGTGTCTTCGCGCCGATGCTCTTCTATCTTGGCGGCGACGAAACGCGCTTCGGCGTCAGAATCGAAAGCCTGATAGTAGCGTATGCGCTCGCCCGATGGATTAGCCGTCCAGAGAGTTTTACCTTTGCGCTCGGTATTGTTTTTGACGACCGCGCCCGCCACATCGAGGATCGTCTGCGTCGAGCGATAGTTCTGTTCGAGGCGGATGACTTTCGCGTTCGGGTAGTGCTGCTCGAAGTTGAGAATGTTGGTGATGTCCGCTCCGCGCCACTTGTAAACAGAGTTGTGTGTGAAAATTCCCCCTGCGACAAAGTTGTGAGTCCTCTCTACGTTAAAATCATAAACATTACCTGTGTATAACCAATGCCTGACTGACTCTACTTCATCTAAATCAATGCCAGCCTCTGTTTGTATGTAAACCTTCATGCCAGGTAACACATGTGAAGCCGGGGTGAAGTACAATGATAGGCCGTTAGAGAATCCAGCTTTAAGGATCAGATTCACGTCACCTAATGCTTCGTTGACCGTATCGTGTAGATGCATGATTTGCGCGAAGTCTTGGGAGGTTGCTCTAATTCGCCATCCGGTTCGCTTGGACGCAGTCGGGTGAAGACCAGCTAAGCGAAGACGCTCGGCATCAGAGGAATCTGTTCCAAGCACTTCGCAGTAATGGAGGGTATTGTGACGCCCGTCTCTGCACAGAGTGACACCGAAGTTACGCCGCCTTTTGGTCGTTGTGTATTTAGGTATGTGATGCGGATGTTCAGAAAACATGTTTTTTGAGGCCAGCAGTTTCATCGCCGCAGATTCCGTATCAAGCCTTGAATAAAGATGGTCGATTGCTGATTGCGACACTCTAGCTTCTGGGAGCGATACAAATATGCACGTTGGCAAACCGAACTTGGCCGCATAATATTGCTCCCAGCAGCGTGCCTCCTCTTCAGTGCGGCTGACCTCCAAAAGCCATATTGCGTCCGCACGTTCTTGATTTGTCCGTTGGATGTATCCGAGAGATGGTTTGTTCGGCCCCTCGAATCGGTAACGACGCGTGATCCCGATTCTGTAGCCCATGCCCCTTTTAAACATAAGATAGGTAAAAAAGAGGTCATCTCCCTCCAACATGTATCGTGCAAAATGTACGTGTTGAGGTGTCGTTGTAACCTCATGCCCTGATTCAGTTCTAAGTGTGATAACGGGTTGGTCGGCCACCTGCCGGCAAAAGACATCGGTAACAGCACTATATTGGGTACGGCTATCTCCCTTGGCGCTCAGTACCATATCTCCCGGGCCGATGCTTTCTGCCTTAAGGATTCCCTCTTTGGTAGTGATTGGAGTTCCTGCAATTACACATTGATCTTCGTCGCCGACGACACAGATGTTCTGCTGCTTCTCCGTCAGAAAGCGAATCATGGCGAACTGAAGCATGTTCGTGTCCTGATATTCGTCAACGAGGATGTAGCGAAACTTGTTGTTGTAATACTCGCGGACTTCCTCGACGCGGCGCAGCAGTTGGACGGTTTTAATCAGGAGGTCGTCAAAGTCGAGCGCGTTGTTGTTGACGAGGCGTTCTTCGTAGAGCTTGAAGACGCGGGCGATGGCCGTGCGCTTTTCATCATTATATTCGACGCGCGCGCTATAGGATTCGGCGTCGTCGCCGTGACGATTCTTCGCGCCGGAGATCGCACCCTGCGTGGCGCGCGGCGCCAGTTGCTTCTCGTCGTAGCCTAAATCCCTGATGCACTGTTTGACGAGCCGCGCGGAATCATCCTGATCGTAGATGGTGAACGAGCGCGTGTAGCCAAAGCCTCCGGCTTCGATGTGCTGGCGCAGGATGCGGACGCAGAGACTGTGAAAAGTTGAGATGAGCGGTGCGCTCGCCATCTGCGTTCCCGACAAGAGGCGTTTGACGCGCTCGCGCATCTCCTCCGCAGCCTTGTTCGTGAACGTGACGGCGAGAATGTTGTGCGGAGCAACCTTGCGTTCCGCTATCAGGTAAGCGATGCGATGCGCGATGACGCGCGTCTTGCCTGAGCCTGCGCCCGCTAAGATGAGCAACGGCCCGTCTGTTTCCACAACGGCTTCACGCTGCTGTTGATTGAGTGATGAGAGGAAGTCCATATCCCTACTTGATTAACTTTTGAATAGACTTGAACTGCTCGTGTTTGGCGTCGCGCATCAGCTCAAAGAGCGCCAGCTCGGTTGAAGAGGGAATCGCGCCGCTTTGTTGCATCTTGGCGAGTCCGACCTGCTTGTTGTGTTCGACACGGGCGGTGATGCAGTCCGTCAAAAGATGGACGCGGTAGCCGCGCTCCATAAGATCGTGCGTCGTTTGATTGACACAGATGTGAGCTTCGATGCCGCAGACGAGAACGTGCAGAGCCTGTGTGCGTTCGAGTTCGGCTTCAAACGCCTGCGCGCCGCAGGAACTAAAAGCCGTCTTTTCAATCACATTCAAATCAGGCGGCAGGACGGCTTTGATCTCGTTCGCCGTGTGGCCGAGACCCTTCGGGTATTGCTCCGTCGCGATGATGGGGATGCTCAACAGCCGCGCGGCGTGAGCGACGAGCGCGATGCGCGCCGCCATCTCCGCAAAGTCGGAGATGGCGGCGCGAAAACTCTCCTGCATGTCTATGATGGCGAGCACGGTCTGCTTCGCCTCAAGCGTGTTCTTGTGTTGCATCTGATTAGCCTCGAAGGAACATTTAAGCACACGACTTGCCGGGAGCAAAACGGGGGCGCTAAATCTCGTCAGCAAGTTGGCCGGAAAGCCTTCCCGTCACGCTCTTTAGAAAATGATTGTTGAGAATCGAAGGCTTTGGCTATAGTAGCTGAATTGAACTACAGGCGATGATTGGACGTAGTATTATCTTGCCCTAAAGGGCGAGAGACGCGAGGTCAATTTATGTTTTGTCCGAGTTGCGGATCAGAAGAGAGACAGTTGAGCCAGTTTTGTCGCGGGTGCGGAACGGATTTGCGTGCGGTGCGCGCGGGGCTGGAAAGACCGGATGCGATTACCAATTCTGCCGCGACCGCACGCGACGAGATCGGGCGAGCCGTCGCCGCCAAAATTAGAGAGCTGCAAGGGCCGGGCGAACTCAAGATAATGGCCGATGATGTCTTACCCAAGATTGAGCAGTTTCTGGAATCGCCTGAAGAGAAGCGTCTCAGACGGATGCGGACCGGTGTCATCACTTCAGCAGTGGGCCTGGGCGTAATGCTCGCGTTCCTGCTGCTCTCTCTGGCTACGGGAAAGGAAGACCTGCTTTTTCCATTCGGCATGGCTACCATCGCTTTTTTCATCGGTCTGGGACTAATCATCAACGGCAAATTACTCACTGTGCAGCGAAAGCAGATTTCAACCAGCGCCCCGGAGATCATTCCGCAAAGCGTGATTGAGCGACAGCCTGAAATCGCAAACGTCGAGCACAGAGAACTCGCGCCGCCGCCGTCAATCATCGAGCATACAACTCACAGGCTCTCGAACGAGCCAGCTATCATTCGCAGGCCACACACTTCCATCAAGGACGAAAGCTAAAGCTTCCGGCATCTCGCTTACTGCTCAAAACTCCACTGTCAGCATAAGTACACAGACCCGTCCGTTCGCTGTCTTCTGTAGAAGACAGTCCGTGATCTGTTGCTAGGGATATTGCGCGCTAATAGCCTCAGCGTCCGGCGGCATAATGGTTGCAAATGCGCTCCTTCGGGATCGAATACCATGTGCCCGGCGCGCACCTTCCTCTATCACTAACCCGGCTGGCATGAGCCATCATTTGCGCCCGCCTCACAGAGAGCAAGCGGCAATAGCTTTGGCCTCGCTTCTAATCAACCAGAAGTAAATCTAATTGATAAGGAGAAAAACATGGCAGCTCCAAAATGCTTAGACGATTATGCGACCATCTTCAAACAGAAGATGTGCGTCCATGCGGTATCGAAGAACTTCAAGGCGTCAACCAAAGTGCTTGAGAGCATGGATCAGAAGTGTGAAAAACCGCAGTGCGTCACCCTCAAGACCCTTCACGTGATGAAGCTGGAGCCAATTTCAAATCCTCCCTGCGACTCGAAATTCGGCAAGCTGCTGAACGGGACTCTGGCGCTTGAGAAGCTCGCCAGCGCTTTCAATCAAGATGGAACGGGGCGGGGCTTTCACGCTGGAGATTTCGTGTGGAAAGGCACGAACTTTGTGGCCACGGGCCGGATGTCGGGCGTGACCAACGCTGGGACGCACAGAAAGCCTGTCTTCAAGGATTGTCAGCCATGCGACGCTCGCGGCTTCATGGAAGGACGAATTTGCGGGCAAATCATCGAGACGAACAAGGAAGAACTCAAAGGCTGCCAGATCATCGGCACGTATCGAATTAGCTTCCCTCCATCACCGACGGCGCCGAAGGGAGGCGTCGGAGACGGGCAGGGAACCATCGAGGCCGTGCTGGTTTGCCCCTGCAAGTAAAGAACGGCGAGCCTCACGGATAGAGACGCTTCTTCAGAAGCCGATAAAACTATCGAAGCGCCAAATGTGCGAGAGAAGAACTAGACCGGGATTAACAAGACTGGCAGGATGAAGAGAATCCAGCTTCCCTTGACGTGACTTGTGTTATTGATCCTGACAGCGCTGCTTAATCACGGCCTATTTCTTCCCGGCACATTCGGCGCTTCGGTTTTGTCGGCGGCTCTTAATTATTTAGCCGTTGCGTAGCGCAGCACGTAATCGCCGACGCGCTGGCACGGCTGCAATTCAATCGTGGTGTTTGCCGTCTCAGCTTCGCGCCGGAGTTTGGTGCGTGTGTCGGCATCCCACGCGAGCGAGCGGGCGGCGCGTTCAGGTGAGTCATTCTCAGGTGCGGGACGTGCGATGAGCCAGTAGCGACCCGGCGCGAGATTCTTGAGCGCAAATGTGCCGTCGCTGCCAATCGAAGCCTCGCCGTAGCGCAGGACATCTTCGGCGCGCTCGCGCTCTACGGGGACGAGATAAACTCTCAAATTCGCGGGAAGCATTTCGCCTTCCGTTCCTTCCGCAGCCCTCGTAACACGACCGCGCAACCCGGCGGCGTCCTGTGCAATCTGGATAGCCACGTTCGTCACGCGCTCGCCCGTCTTGAGTATCACGATGGAGGCGACCGCCGTCGCCGGAGCAGCAGGCGCGTTCTTTATCTGTGCAGCTTTCGCCGGAGCAGTTGGCTGAGGCGCGGCTGCCTTCGGTAAAACGATTGAGCGGACGTACCAGGCATCGCTGGGCAGCCGGACTGAGAGGCGATAGCCTCCGGGCAGCAGGTTGCGAATGAGGAATTCTCCTTTCTCTTCGGGGACACCTCCGCTGGCAGAAAAGAATGGCGTGCGGGATAACTGTTCGGATTGATTCTTCTCTTCGCGGCGGGCGGTGATGGCTGTTTCCAAAAGCGTTGCCGTGCGGCCTTCTGCCGCGCAAGTCTCTTTTGGCGCTGCTTCAAGCGTGATGCGTCCAGCGATTGAAGCCAGCGGAGCGAGCGCGAGTTCGATGCCCGTCACGTCAGCGCCTTTGACGGTGATGCGTCGAGGGATGGAGGCCACGCTCTCATTTGTGCTGCTCAACTGCTGCGCCGTCAGTTCGTATTCCCCATCGCTCACGCCGCTAAACGAAAAGCCCGGTCTGGTTCCCGCTATGACAAAAGTTGACGATTCGTATCCGCCGCCCGAAGCCTGCCTGAGCAGGATAGGGACGCCGGAATTCATGCCCGCCTCAATAAAGCCTGTGACTGTGCCGCTGACGGTGCGCCCGCGCTCGCCGCGATATCGTATGTCAATGCCGGTCGCTTCTTCGCCGCCGCGCACGGGCACTTCCGCCGCCGTGTCGCGCGTGGACGAAGGAAAAAAAGTCGGGGCATCGCCTTCATAAGCGCTGACGCCGCCGAAATATCTTTGACCGCTCCCGGCAGAAACCACGTAAGTGCCGGGCGGCAATCCGTAGATGCGATAGACGCCCCTGTCGTCCGTCATTCTCTCCGGTGCATAACCGGAGAAACGACCCGCCGCCGCGCGTCCCATTGAATCGCGCACGCGCGTGGCTCGCACGGAAACCGCGATGACCGGATCGCCGTTGGCATCCCGCACCGTGCCCGTAATCACGCCGCCTTTTACGAGCGTGATATTCACGGACTCTCCCGGCCTGTAGTAGTTGGACCCGTTAGCGTTAGTCGGCAACTCTGACGAAGTAAATCCGGGCAGCGTTGCGTTCGTTATGTAGAGACCGGGTTCGAGACTTGAAGTCCGAAACCTGCCTTCGCTGTCGGTCGTGGTCGTTATCGCCTGCCCCGGCACACGCGCAAAGGCTTTGTTGAGATAGACCACCACATCGGCGAGCGGGCGTCCATCATCGCTGACCACCTGACCTGTGATTGCGCTCGCGCCGGACGACGCGGTGCGCGCTTCCTTCGTCTCGGAAGCTGGCGACGCCACCACCTCCTGCGCGCTCGCCGCGTTTGAAGCGAAGAGGAGCAGGCAGATGATGAGAAGCACGCGCTTCCCCGGAATCGCGGCTGAAAGATGATTGAAGAATGAAGAAGTGAAAGGCGCCGCGAGGCTATTCATTGTTGCGACCCTCCGGCTGCTTCGCTTCCAGATCGAGAGTCATGGTGACTTCCGTTTCGACGCCGTTGACGACCGTGACGTTCTGCCTGGCGGGCACGATCCTGCGCGGCGGAGTTCCGATAAGAAACGCTTGCAGCGTCAACTCATAATCGCCGGGCGACATTCCTTCGATGATGAATCGCCCGCGCGAATCAACCTGCGCGCCGCGATTCGTTGGCCCCCCCTGTTCACCCCGGCGTTGGGCGTAAACAATCAGCCGCGCGTTTTCAGGCAACGTGCCGTTCTCTACCCTGACAAGGCCGCGCACGCTGCCTGAGCCATATTCGATGATGGCGCGAATGCCCGTTATCTGTGCGCCCGGCGCAATCTCGATTTCGCGTTGCAGCACGCCTTCGCGCTCAATGCGCGCCAGCGTAAACCCCGGAATCGGCGGATAGGTGGCGAGATAGATACGGGCTTTGCCGGGACGCAAACCCGTGAGGCGGAAACTTCCATCAGGAGCGATTTTGACAAGGGCAAAGTTAGGAGCAGCCAGCCCTTCCGTCTCGACATTGATGCTCAATGAAAGTTGCGAGAGCTTGGCAAGAGTCGTCCTGTCCGTCGCCCCTTCGATCACCGCGACCCCGCTGATGCTCGCACCCGTATGCATCTTTAGTTCAAGCCCGCTGACGTTTCCTTCAGTGATTTCAAACGCGACCGTATCGCTGTAGCTGCCCATGCTGCTTTCGCCTTCGTTCCAGACGAAAGCTGCGTAGCGTCCGGGCACGAGTCCATCGAGGCGGAAGCCGCCTTTCGCATCGGTGATAGACCCCCAGCCGAAACCTCCCATCCTGTTTCCATCTTTCATCACCGCGCCGTTGCCGACGCGCACGCCAGCCATAGGCTGGCCGCTTTCGTCAACGACTCTCCCTGTAGCCGTGAATGAGTTGGACTTGCGCCCGACGCTGATGTCAACGTTCGTGGCTTCAGTGCCTTCTCCGATTTCGATGATCGTGGCTTTCGCTTCCTCTGTTACGTCAGGGTGAAAAGTGCGCGCGTAGTAGCCGCGCCCGCCCGCCCCGAACCTGACCGACCCTGCTTCCGCCGACTCGCCGATGCTGATGGTGTATCGCCCCGGAGCAAGCCCGTAGAGGCGATAAACGCCACGGTCATCCGTCTCGTACATCATCGGGTTAATGTTTGAGAATCCACGACGGCGACCCTGACCCTGATTGGCTGAATTGGCTGACTGGTTCAAGTGAATGCGTTCGCCGATGACCGGCGCTCCGTCTCCATCGGTGACGCGGCCTGTGATGACGCCGCCTTTCACGAGCGCGAAGTCAATCTTCTCGACCGTCTCGCCTTCGGCGATGGTGACCATCTTGCCTGCATCTCCGTATGCATCTTCGCTCTGCCCGACCAGCGCGGGCGCAACCGTCATCACGCTGTAGCGACCGGCGGGAACGTTCGTCAGCCGGTAGCGACCCTCGTAGTCGGTCGCAGACCGCGCGACGGTCGAGCGCTCCATCACGCGCTCGGCTGGCAGCAGCACTACGCCAACGCCCGCGACCGATTTTCCGTTGAGCGTGACGCGTCCTGTGATGATTCCTGTGCCCTGTTTTTGAGCGGTTTGCGCCACAACCGTGGAGAACATTGCTCCCAGCATCAAGGCCGTGAAAAATGCGTGGCGTGCGAGAAAGCGCATGAGGAAGCTCCTTCTTTTACGGATAAGGCAAAACGCGGCGGCAAGGGGAGACGCACGCGACATTATAGCAGGGATGAGGGCGGAGGGAAGTGGTGGTCAGTGGTCGGTGGTCAGTGGTCAGTAATTGAGTGTCGGCGGCCTTGCCTCTAACAATTAAAAGTCAAGATTTCGCACAGAAGGTTTAACTGACCACCGACCGCTGACCACCGCTCATAAGCCTCCGACATTTGCGACGACCGTCACCAGTTCGGCCAGTTCCACGGGCTTTGAGACGTGCATCTGGTAGCCGGAGCGCAGGACGCGCAGCCGGTCTTCGGCGCGCGCGTAGGCGGTCAGAGCTACCGCCGGAATTTTGCCGCCCTTCTCAGGCGGAAGCTGGCGCACTTTGCGTATGAACTCGAAGCCGTCTTCGGTCGGCATCCCGATGTCGCTGATAATCACATCAGGCCGCTCGCTCTCAAGAACTTTAAGCGCCTCTGCCGCTGAACTGGCTGTCGTGACCGCTGCGCCGCACTGGCCCAGCAGGACTTTAATTAATTCGAGCGTGTCCGCCTCGTCGTCCACCACCAGAACTTTCAGGCCAGCTAAATTGTCGGGATACTCAATTGGCGGATGTGTGTCGCTCGCGGTCGGATGCACTCGCTCGCTATCCGTCTCGCGCTGGTAGATAGCGAGCAGCGGCAGTCTCACCGTAAACATCGCGCCCGCTCCATCACCGGAACTCGTGGCTTGCACCGTTCCCCCGTGAAGCTCAACTAAGTGACGCACAATTGCCAATCCGAGGCCGAGTCCGCCGAACCGCCGCGCGCTCGTTCCGTCAGCCTGACGAAAGCGGTCGAAGACGAATGGCAGAAACTCCTGCTTGATACCCTCGCCGCTATCGCTCACAGAGATTTCGATGTGCGAGTTGATGCGCTCTAAGCGAACCTGAACGCTCCCGCCGCGCGGCGTGAATTTGATCGCATTGGAAAGCAGATTCCAGATGACCTGTTGCAGCCGCGCCGAATCACCCGAAATCGAACTCACTCTGGTGTCCAGAACTTTCTGAAGGCGAATCTCTTTGGCTTCAGCCGCCGGATGCACTGCTTCGATGGCTGCTTCGATGATGGCCCCCGGATCAACAGGCCGGACATCAAGCCGCAGCTTTCCGGTAATGATGCGCGAGACATCGAGCAAATCTTCGATGAGTTGATTCTGTGAACGGGCGTTGCGCTCGATGATTTCCAGAGCACGAGCGCCAGCCTCGTCGTCGAGTTTTCCGCCGCGCAGGATATGAATCCAGCCGAGCACGGCTGTCAGCGGTGTGCGTAGTTCATGTGAGACTGTAGCTAGAAACTCATCCTTCAAACGACTCGCCGTTTCAGCCTCGGAGCGCGCCGCTTGCTCGCTCAACAGCAACCGCTCACGCTCCTCGGCGGCGCGCGCTTCTCCGTCGAGATGGTTACGCACGTCGTACTGGTGACGGCGCGCTCTCAAGGCAGATTTGACGGCGCTCAGGAGCGTCGTCACGCGCACAGGGCGTTCGATGAGTGTGACGTTTCCGACTTCACCGAGTGTATTGAGCGCGTCGGCGTTGGTGGGCGTGTCTGCGCCGCCGCTGGTCAAAACGATGAGCGGAACATCAGACCATGTGGGCTGCTGCGTGAGCGCCTCGGTGAGACACGACAGGGCTTCCGTCGTCGTCAGCGCCTCGCCCGTGAGAAAAGCGAGGCCGGAGCCAGCGAGCATCTCCCGGCACATCTCTTCAATCGTGCCGCACACTTGCGGCGACAGACCGGCTTCGCCGAGGAAGCGCGCAGTCATCCCGGCATCTCTGCCGGTTGGCGCGAGAATCAGTATCCGTTCATCCTGCTTGTCTGAAGCTTCAGGCATCGTCATCAGATTCCTGGATTAACGTCTCCCTGACTCCGGTGTATGTGGGAACGCCGGACAGCACTCCATGAAACTTTGTCAAAGGCTGGCCGACGCGAATCCCTTTCGACGTGATTTCAAGTTCGCGGATAGTGTTTTCGTGTGCGCCGGTGCGCTTCTTGACGACCGATAGCGCGCGATGCACCGCGCCTTCCGCCTCGAAATATCTGAGCATCAAAACCGTGTCGGCCAGATAACTCACGTCCACCGGCGTCATCATATTGCTACCGAGAAATCCGTGTTGAGCCATGATGAGAATGGTGACCACACCCTGCTGGTTAAGATAAGTCAATAGCTCGTGCATCTGGATGGTCAGGAAGCGTTCTTCCGGCATCGCGTTGAGATAGCCGTTCAGACTGTCAATCACCACGATGCGTGCGCCGCCCTTGTCAACGGAGCGAATCACGGCATGAGCGAACTCGCCCGGCGCGAGTTCGGCAGGGTCAACCTGCTGCAACTTGATGAGACCGCCTTCCACACTCTTCCGTATGTCAATGCCGATTCCGGCGGCGCGTGCCATGTAGGTCTCAAGAATTTCATCGAAGACGAAAACGGCGGCGCGCTCACCCCTCATGGCAGACATCGCCGCGAACTGAGCGCCGATGGATGATTTGCCGCAACCCGCCGGGCCGAGAATCAATGTGCTCGATCCCCGGTCGAGTCCGCCGCCCAGCAGAGAATCAAGCTCCGCCACGTCGCTCGTCGCAGCGCCTCTCGCAAAATCTTTGCGATGCTCCGCCGCGACGAGACGCGGGAAGACTATTATGCCGCCGGTCTCGATGTTGAAGTCGTGATAGCCTCCGCGAAAGCGTGCGCCGCGCAGCTTGATGATACGCAGCCGACGCCGCGCCCCTCCGTATTCGACCGCCAGATGATCCAGCGAAACCACGCCGTGCGCGATTGATTGCACTTGCAGGTCATGCTCGTTCGCAACTTTATCGTCGAGCAGCAGCACCGTGCTTTGCTGCCCGGCGAAGTATTGCTTGAGAGCCAGAATCTGACGGCGGAAGCGCAAAGCATCGTGCGCCAGCAGCTTCATCTCCGAAAGCGAGTCAAAGACGATGCGGCGAGGCTTGATGCGCTCGACCTCTTTCAGCACCGCGCTCGTCGTTTCGCTCAACTCGATTTCCGACGGGTGAAAGATGGTGTACTGCGCGTCCGGCTTCAGACTATCTTCGGCTGGAACGAGTTCGTAGATGCTGATGCCGTCCAGCGACCAGCCGTGAGAATCGGCGACCGAGAGCAACTCTTCTTTAGTTTCGGAGAGAGTGACGTAGAGACCGGATTCTCCGAGGCGCGCGCCTTCGAGCAGGAATTGCAGCGCGAGGGTCGTTTTACCCGTGCCGGGGTCTCCTTCGATCAGGTAGATGCGGTTGGGCGGGAATCCTCCCTCCAGAATGTTGTCCAGACCCTCAATGCCTGTCGCCGTTCTGGTTGAAGCGGCAGCACCGCCCGTTGATTGGTTGAGAGGCTTATCGCTCATAAATTATGCAGTTGGTTTCTTGAGTTAATAGTCAGCAGTTACGGGGGGTGAGGCAGTATTGCAGACTTCTGTCAGAAAACCAAAAGGATTAGCCGTATTGACCTCTCAGAATCTGTTTGAAACGCTCATGAAAGCCCCGAAGGGGCGACGATGTGATAGCCCAGGGCGCAGCCCTGGGTCAAGAGATAGATCAAATGATTAAGCCCTGAAAGGGCGGCATAAACATTTCGCCCTTTCAGGGCTTAATGAATAAACTGGAATCTACTCCTGTGGCGTTGCCAGAGGCTCTTACATTTCGCTCCTTACGGAGTTTTTCAATCAGCTTCTCAAAGCATTCAAGGTGCAATGATCTTCTCTCTCAACTTCTGCGCGAAGAAGAGTAGCGTGGCGCTCGCCACACCTATGAACGCGACGATGCTCCAGTAGCGAGAGTCCAGATAATTGATCTCGTAAAATAGCTTCAGCCAGTTCAGGAGAAAGAAATCAATCTGGCTGGTGGCAAGGAAGGTATAGACGGCGAGGATTCCGAGTCCGTAGAGCAGGTAAATACGAACGTTGGTTTCTCCCTTGTGCAGCGCGACGGCGAAGAAGTTGGCGATGGAGGTGAAGATGACAATGCTGAGCCACACCATCTGCCGGTCAGTTTCGTTGATTCCGTAATACTTGGTCGTGACGAACTCTCCGATATAACCGGCTCCGAACATGAAGAGCGCCGAAATTACCACGAACGAGTAGAGGTCTTTGCTGAAGTTCAGGGTCTTGCTGACGTTGTTGTTCCTGAGCGCGATGAAGAATGAGGGCAGCGCAATCGTGAAGATATTGATGAGCGAGACGCGGCGCGGCGTTAAAGGGAAATCGAAAAGAAAAAAGATGTGGAGCAGGGCCAGATAGATGACGAGAAAATTCTTCGTCAGAAAGAGTTTCGCAATCGAGCTGACCGTGTTGACGATCTTGTTGCCTTCGTCGAAGATGCTGGGCAACAGGGAGAACCTGTTTTTCAAGAGCACGATGTCGGCGACCTCTTTCGTAATCTTGCTTCCTTCCTCCATCGCGATGCCCATGTCCGAAGCCTTGATGGCGGGAAGGTCGTTGACGCCGTCGCCGATCATGGCCGTATAAATCTTCTCGCGCTTCAACGTCTCGATGATTCTGAGCTTGTGGTCGGGTCTGAGGCGGGCAAAGATAATTTTATCCGTGACGACTTTCAGGAATTCCCCGTCGGGGATTTCATCCAGCGCCTGCCCCGCGATGAGCTTGTCGTCTTCAATCTCCCATCCGATTTCGCGAACGACCGCCTGAATCGCTTCGGGCGCATCTCCAGATAAGATTTTGAGATTGATGTCGTGCGACTGGAAGAGACGAATCGCTTCCATCACGTCGTCTCTAATCTGATCCGTGATTGAGACGATACAGATTGGCTCAATCGAGAGCTTGCCCGCGTCTTCCCGCGCGTCGTTCAAAGAAACATGAGATGCGAGCCTCCCGAACAGGACGTTGCGGTAAACGCTCAGTCTCTTCTCGTCGTACAACAGTTCCGCTCTCTCCCTGACTTCAGGCGCGAGGTTCGGCAGGAGAAGATCGAACGCGCCGAAGATGAAGCTGGTTTCGCGTCCATCCATTCGCGTTTCAATCAAGCTCATCTTCTTTTCGGAACTGAAAGGAATCTCGTCGAGCAGTTTGACGGTTTCGTCCGCCGGGAAGGGAGAGAGAGTCGAGAGCGTAGCGTTCTTGTCGGAAGATAATTTCCCGTAAGTGCCGAGCAGGGTTTCGGCCTGCGTCTGATTGTAGCGGTCGTCCAGCAGCGTAATCTGGTTGACCGCGAGCTTGTTCTGCGTGAGCGTGCCGGTCTTATCCATGCAGACGATCTGCACGTTTGAAAACGATTCTATCGCGTTCAGCTTTTCGATGATCGCGCCGATCCGGCTGATTCGATAGACGCCGAGCGCAAACGTAATCGAGGCCATCAGGACAAGCCCCTGTGGAAGAAGCGAGATGACGATGGTCGAAAGCCTGCGGATGAAGCTCAGGTCGTTGATATTGGCATGAGGGTCGAAAATGAATTCGAGCAGCACCAGCCCGGCGGAAATCAGCATCAACGTTTCGACAATGTGGTCAATCTTCTTTTGCAGCGGCGTCAGGGTATGCTTGACCTTCTTGGCAAGGTCCGTGATCTGGTTTGCGTAGCAAGCATCGCCAACCTTTTCGGCAACGTAAGTGCCGTTGCCGGACAGGCAGAAACTTCCCGACAGAACCTTATCGTCTGCGCTCTTAAAAACGGGGACTGATTCGCCCGTCAGCAGTGATTCATCAATCTCAAGATAATTTGTAAGCTGGACGCGCCCGTCAACGGCGACCTGATCGCCGCGTCCGATGAGGATCAGGTCGTCAACGACAATCTCCTTCTGGTCAATCGAGACTTCCGCGCCGTCGCGGATGACGGTCACTTTTCTCTCCAGCAGCAGGCTCACCTTATCAAGCGCGCGCTTGGCCTTAATCTCCTGCCAGATTGCCAGAACGGTGTTGATGAGCGCGACTGTGAGCACGCCTATGGAATCGAGTATCAGGCGATCATCGCGGGTTCTGAAATAAAAGAAGAGCAGGAAGACGATAACGACGAGGACGATGAGGTTGAAGATCGAGAAGAGATTCTCAAAGATGATTTCCTGCACTCGCTTCGTGCGGGTGGCAGAGGTGATGTTGCGTAACCCTTTGCTGGTGCGTTCCCTGACTTGCTCAGAGGTTAAGCCGGTGAGTTCCAAGTTGCTCTGTCCCTTATTTGGTAATTTGGTAAATGATGTTCGGTATGGTTTCCGCCCGGAGCCAGACAGGATTAAGACGCGAGTTTGTAAATCGCCGGTCGATATCGCGGCCTGGGTATTGATTTCCCTTCGGCGTGTGCTGCTTCCAACCAGAGCTTTTTGGCTGCTTCAACTTCAGCAAGAGCTTCGGCAGGCGACTGGCCAAAGGCAGAGCACATCGCGAGGTCGGGAATATCTGCAATATAGCCTTCGTCCGCTTCACTGTAAAAGATATTGATATGATAGTCTTTCATCAATCCTCTCCGAACTTGAGATTATACTTTTCGACCAGTTGGAGAAACTGGCTGATTTGATAAGGCTTGGCTTTACCCTGAACTTCCTGCAAGTTTACCAGTTCCGTGACCTCTGGATGTACAAATATGTGGTGACTCCCGCTTGCCCTCGATAAGCGGAATCCAAAAGCCTCGACCAGTATAATCATATCGCTGAAACGAAAATTCTTCGGGCCTGTCAGCGCCTTTCGTAGAAGCTTCCGTTTCTTCATTGGCCGTTTCCCTATGTCGCGCTACGATAATCGAAGCTACGGTTTATTCAACCTGTATTTCACCACCTGCGTGCGCGCCGCGACAAGGAGTTCGTTTTTGTCGTTGAAGACCATGCCGAAGGCGACGTTACCGTCAACTTTGAACGTTTCCAGATAGCGACCTTCCGAATCGAAGACCTGAATGCCCTTGATGTCGCTGACGTAGACGCGTCCCTGACCGTCCACCGCGATTGCCTGCACGGCGCGAAACTGACCAGCCCCGTCGCCGTCGCCGCCGAACTTATTGAGGAAACGTCCATCAGGCGAATATTTGAAAACGGCTTCGTTGAATGACCCCAGCACGTAGATGTTTCCCAGCCCGTCCGCTGCCACGCTCGCGTCCAACTCTGAGCGGTCGGTTTGCCCGCTGACGGATTTGTTGATGGTACGGGTGATTTGCCCGCTGGCGTTGAAGCGCACGATGTCTTCATTGTTCATGATGGCGATCATGCCGCCACCGGGCAGCGCGCGCGCGTTATCAAAATAGGCGCGCCCGCCTCCGCTGTATTCGACCTTGCCGAGCGGGTCGCCGCTTTCACCCTCGAAACGGGAAATCTCGCCGTGCTGGACGACGTACACCGTCCCCTTACGGTCAACCGTTAAATCCCTCAAAGGCATCTTCGGGTCAACCGTCCATTGCGTGATGAACTTGCCTTCTGAATCGAAGACCTGTATGCGACCGCTGCCGTAATATTCGCCGACGTAGATTTTCCCCTCGCCGTCCACAGCGATGCTGCGCGCGTCCTTGAACATTCCCGGCCCGATGCCTTCACTGCCAAACTTGAGCGCGACGCTGGCGAAGCCGGGCGCGACAGGCGAGGTCGAGGTCGAAGCAGCTGAGGAATGCCTTGAGGAAGAGGAAGGCAGGAATTCTCCGACCTTTTTGTCAACGACGGATTTTATTATCAGCCCGAGGGCGACGGTGAAACCGACGATGACGAGCACCATGATTACCCAGAACATAGTGAAACGCTTAACGGGGCGTATCACAGTCTGCGGGTCAAAAACGTGTTGGTGAAACGCGGGCGCGTTAGCGGACATCACCACTGCTTCTGCCGCCTCGCCTACGGCCATCCGGTCAACGGCGGCTTTGGCTTCTTCCAATCCGACGCCGAAGATTTCGCGGTAGAGCTTGATGGCTTCAAGCTTCCGGTTGCTGCGAGCCAGCCGCGCGATTTCCTGAAGGTTTGCGGCGCGCTGCTGCAACTTGAAGATGCCGTCCACCAGCCCCGAACCCCACGACTCGGCGGGTTTGGCGCGCAGTTCCTCCGGCACGATGATCGAGTTGCCGCAGAACGGGCAGCGAACGGTCGAGGCGCGGCCATCGTATTCGAGCGGCCCGCCGCACGAGGTGCATTTGAAAGGTTTGCTCATTGCTGTGTTGTGATAAACGTCTCGACTTCTTTACTCGTCGGTTTGAGTTGATTGGCGGCTTCTAATCAGGTCCGCCAATCCTTCAAGCGCCCGCCTGCCCATTCCCGTCGGGTCTTTCTTCATTCCCAGAGAATCCTGCGCGTCGCTGATAATCGCCAGAAGCTCATTTTGTACCACCAGCCTGATCTGCTCTTCATCTGCTTTTTTCATCTGTCGCTCCCGTCTCCCGCCTTGAAATCGAATTCGGATGGAAAGTCAGGGCAGTATAAAGCCTCTCGCTCGGCTGCAACAAATTTCGACAAACAAACCGTGCGACTTTTGCGTAAAATCGACGATCAATCATAGAGAGAACGATGAAGTCGAAACGCTGAACGCGGAAGTAAAGACAAAGGCTTTTCAGTTCATCGTTCATCGTTCAGAGTTCATCGGTTCTCCGTGTCTCTCTGTGGTAAATTGTGGTTTCTGATGAAGGAGGGAACTATGCCCACGAAACGATTCCGTGTCTTGCTCGAAAAGCACGAGACCAGCGAGGCGACAGGAATTCAAGTTCCGTTTGACGTGCTGAAGGTTTTCGGGACGCGGGCGCGCGTGCCCGTGCGCGGGACAATCAACGGATTCCCCTATCGCGGCTCGATCTTCCCGATGGGCGGAGGCTGCCACTACATGGTCGTGAACAAAAACATCCGCGCAGGCGCGAAGGCCAAAGGCGGCGAGACCGTCTCTGTCGTGATGGAACGAGACAACGAGCCGCGCATTATTACGCCGCCCGCAGACTTCGCTCGCGCGCTCAAAGCCAACAAAGAGGCCCGCGCCATGTGGGAGAAATTGAGTTACACGCACCAGAAGGAACACGCGCTCGCCATCGAAGAGGCTAAAAGGCCGGAGACGCGGACGCGTAGAATCGAAAAGGCGATTGCCCAACTGGCCGCCGGGAAAAAGCCCTGAAGGAGCATCGAAATTCCCGAGAAATCTGCGTAAATAGTCTGAAATTCAAGGTTTTGCCAACACGCCTGCCTCCCCTCGCCGGGTTGACGCCGGAAGGCAACTGCCTTTATATTTAAGGCATCTTAAATTTTCAGATTTGTTAAGTAGCGGAGGGGGAGGGGTCTGATGGCAGGATCATCGCCAGCAGCGGAGGTGGAGGACGTTTTGAACAGTTTTACGGAGATTATGTCCGGGTTGATGATTGACCAGTACCAGAAGCAGATTACGGAACTGGAACTCACCCTGCCGCAGGCGCAGCTTTTAAGGGTTCTGCGTCGCGGCCCCATGCAAACAGGGCAGTTGGCTGCGGAAATGAGAATCTCTGCGCCAGCCATTACGCAACTAACCGACCGCCTGATCCGTAAAGGATTAATCGAACGCAGCACCACTGCTGATGACAGGCGTTGTGTGATTGTCGCTCTCTCGGACGAGGGGCGCATTCTGGTGGATCAGTTCCGCCAGCGTCGCCGGGAAATTTTCAACGAGGCGCTCGCGGATTTGAGCGAGACGGAGCGCAAACAGGCGCTCGAAGTGCTGGAAAAAGTGGTCAAGGCGCTCGAAAGCTATGAATCGAGCGCAAGTTTTCGACCGCACGGCAATTCAATAGGCAAGAAACAAATAGGGGTTAACGGTTAAAACCAAGGGGGAAGTAAGAAAAATGAGAAGAGTGAGAAATCTAATCCTGGCAATTGCTGCAACTTTAACGATTGCCACATCTGCGGCGGTTGCCGCCCCTGTCACGTCCAATGATCAGGGACTCAACCAGCAGCAGATTATGAAGAAAGTTCAGAAAGAGCTTGTCACGCTGCCGTATTATGGTGTATTCGACAACCTCGCTTATAAGGTTGAAGGCGACACCGTGACGCTGTACGGGCAGGTGGTACGCCCCACGACGCGCAAAGATGCGGAGAATCGCGTGGCGCGGATTAAGGGAGTTGCGCGCGTCATCAACCAGATTGAGGTGTTGCCGCTCTCTTCCTTTGACGATTCCGTAAGGGTTCGCACCTATCGCACGCTGTTTCGCACGGGTGGACTCTATCGCTATGCGATGGGAGCAAATCCGTCCATTCACATCGTCGTTAATCGCGGCCATGTGACGCTGGAAGGTGTCGTCTCCAACGAAGGCGATAAAAACCTTGCTTACATAGCGGCACGCGGTGTATCGGGCGTCTTCTCCGTGACGAACAATCTTCGTTCAGAGCGTGAAAACAGGGCTTACTAAGAGCGTCAGCCTGAATGTGGAGCAGGTAAGTAAACGAAAGAGCAGGTCAGGGTCGGGCGAAATGCCTGACCCGACCAATCTCTACCGACAAAGTTTCTTTAGGAAGATGACAGGTTCTTGAATTTATTTTAATTGGTGAATGGGCGCATCATACATGTTTTCTATTGTGATGCTTGCGTCCGGGGGAACATATGGTGACTCGCGCGAGAGGTGAAATTGTGAGCATGATTGAAAAAGACGTGAGCAAGGATGGGTTTCGTTCGCTGGTGCTGGGCGATGAGAGATATCGCCCCTTTGATGGTATGAATCAGGAACAAGAGGGCGAAACGGTCGTCACCGACAAACTAGAGGATGTCCTGCAAAAGCTGGACGAGGCGAATCTGGCGGAAGCCGACCCCGCAGCCCTGCTGCTGGAAGATGTTTCTTCGGGAGCGTCAGAGGAAAGCGGCGAGGCTTTTGAAGAAGACGAACTCGATTTATCTGCTGGCGAGGAAGACAAAGCGACCGACCCGGTGCGTATGTACCTGCGCCAGATGGGTCGCGTTCCGCTTCTGACACGCGAGCAGGAAGTCTCTATCGCCAAGCGCATTGAGAACGGGCAGATCAGGTCAAACCGCGTCATCTCGCGCTCGCCCATCGCCATCGCTGAGTTGATGAAGATCGGCGACGAGTTGGAAGCGGGCACGCTCAGCATCCGTGATGTCGTGGCGTTCTCCGAGCAGGCCGACATTGACGAGCAGGAAGACAGGGGCGACGAATACCTGCGCCTGACGATGGAAGGCTTGCAGAGAATCCGCACGCTTTCAAAGCAGGGACAGAAGGAATGGGAGAAACTGCGCGCCGAGCAGAAAGTGACGCGCGGCAAGAAGTCGAAAAAATTCCTGCGCTTAAAGCGCAAGGCCGTGCGGACACGTCTGGACATCGCGCGTGAGATCAAGGACTTGAACCTCAAGGAAGACACGCGCCAGCGTCTGATTCATTCGATTGGCGTAGTCTACAAAGAGGTGCGCGCCCTCGAGCGTGAGGCCGAAAAGCTGACGGAGAAGCTTGGCCGGAAGCGAATCAAGCCGGAAGACGAGAAGGAATTCAAGCGGCAGATCAGTGTCGCCAGGAGGCGGCTCAAGCAGATTGAGGCGGACACTTCTCTCTCTCCCGTCGAAATTAAGCGTTCGCACGTGGCAATCGCCGTCAGCGAGGCTCAGACAACTGAAGCCAAGCGTGAGATGACGGAAGCTAACCTGCGCCTCGTCGTCTCCATCGCCAAGAAATATGTCAATCGCGGGCTGCAATTTCTGGACTTGATTCAGGAAGGCAACATCGGATTGATGAAAGCCGTGGACAAGTTTGAATGGCGGCGCGGCTACAAGTTCTCGACCTATGCGACGTGGTGGATTCGGCAGGCCATTACAAGGGCGATTGCGGATCAGGCCAGAACGATTCGTATCCCCGTCCACATGATTGAGACGATCAACAAGCTGGTGAAGACTTCTCGCGCGCTCGTCCAGGAGTTCGGGCGCGAGCCGACCAACGAGGAGATTGCCGAGCGCGTTGATATGTCTGTGGCGAAAGTCCGCAGCGTTTTCAAGATGGCGCAGCAGCCTGTCTCTTTGGAGACGCCGATAGGCGAAGAGGAAGATTCGCACCTCGGCGATTTCATCGAAGACAAATCGGGCAGCAATCCTTCAGAATCGGTTGTCGCTTCCAACTTGCGCGAGATTACAGATGAGGTGCTGGCGACGCTTTCACCGCGTGAAGAGAAAGTCATCAAGATGCGCTTCGGGTTAGGCGCGCAGGGCGAAGAGCATACGCTCGAAGAAGTCGGCGAAGACTTCTCCGTCACGCGCGAGCGCATCCGGCAAATTGAAGCCAAGGCGCTGAGAAAGCTACGACATCCTTCGCGCGCAAGGTTGCTCAAGCCTTTCATCGAAGACCAGCAGTAAAACAGTGGTCAGTAGTCAGTGGCCGGTGGTCAGTTAAAAGCAAGAAGGCAGTAGAGACGCTTCATGTCTTTACTGCCTTTTGTCTTTGCTGACCACTGACTACTGACCACTGCTCTTTACAAAATCTTCGTCATCGTAAAGAGCGGCGTCCCGAACAAATCGTGAGGCCCCTGGTTATTGCGACAAAAGCCGTATCTTTCGTATAGCCGTATCGCGCGCGAGAGAAAAGGCGTCGTACTCAGAAGCAGGGATTTGAACCCGCCCTGAATGGCGAACTCTTCCGCGCACTTCAACAGAGCGCCCCCGATTCCGCCTCCTCGCACTATCGGATCAACCGCCATCCCGCGAATGTAAAGCGCCGCGCCCTTTGCGACTGCCGACACCGTGCCGACGACCGCTCCATTTTGCAGAGCAATCCAGACCGGCCCCTCGCTCATGCGCGCCCGAATCTGTTCGGGCGTAGAAATCGTAGCCGCGAACGCTTCCGTCGTGTAAGAAGATTCGTATTCTACGAACGATCTATGCAAGACGGCCGCTATCAAAGAAGCCTCGTCCGGCACAGTCATTCGGATTTGAGTGCCAGCCTGTATCTCTTTCTTCAACAGCTCTATTCGACGGTCACAGACTTTGCCAGATTGCGCGGCTGGTCAACATCGCAGCCGCGACGCACGGCGATGTGATAGGCCAGAAGTTGCAGCGGGATGACGGCTAAGATAGGCGAGAGCAGGTCGCTCGCTGGGGGAATCTCGATGACGTGGTCCGATGTAACCGACGACATCGAATCGCCTTCATTCAAAATCGAGAGGACGACGCCTTCGCGCGCTTTCACTTCCACGATGTTCGAATGTGTCTTCTCGTAACGAATCTCGGAAGCGCGATTGCCATCCTCGCGCGTATTGATGAAGACGACGGGCAAGCGTTCGTCAATGAGCGCGTTCGGCCCGTGCTTCATCTCGCCCGCCGGATAGCCTTCGGCGTGGATATAGGAAATCTCCTTGAGCTTGAGCGCGCCTTCGAGCGCGACGGGGAAGTTGATGCCACGTCCGAGGTAGAGAAAATCCGTCGAGCGGAAAAACTCTTTCGAGAGTTCCTCAATCTCATCCGACTCGTTCAAAAGGTGCTCGATCTTGACGGGAAGCTCGGCCAGTTGCTGCGCGTGGTGCATGGCCTGAGTTTCAGACAGCACGCCGCGCAGTTGTCCCAGGTAAAGGCCGAAGAGATAAAGCGCGATCATCTGCGAGGTGAAGGCTTTGGTCGAAGCCACGCCGATCTCCGGCCCGGCGTGCGTCAAGATAGCGCCGTCCGCCTCACGCATAATCATAGAGCCTTGCACATTGCAAACGGCCAAAACTTTTGCGTTATGTTCTTTCGCCTCACGGAGCGCGGCGATGGTGTCGGCGGTCTCGCCAGATTGAGAGATGACGAGCAGCAAGGTGTTTTCGTCTAAGACGGGATCGCGGTAACGGAACTCCGAAGCGTAATCAACGTCAACGTTGACGCGTGCCAGTTGCTCGATCATGTACTTTCCGGCCAGCCCCGCGTGCCAGCTCGTGCCGCAGGCCGCAATCTTAATCGAAGTGAAGCGTTTGAAATCGCTCTCGGTAATGTTCTTCATCTCGTCGAGGAAGACGCGTCCCGTGTCCAAAGAGATGCGTCCCTGCACGGTGTCACGAATGGCGCGCGGCTGCTCGTAAATCTCTTTGAGCATGAAATGCTTGAAGCCGCCTTTCTCCGCCATGATCGGGTCCCAGGTGATGCGTTGCTGCACGGGTTCGACAGAGTTTCCGTCAAAATCTATGACACGCACGGCGTCGCGGGTGAGCACGGCGATTTCGCCGTCGCCTAAGAAAAAGATGTCGCGCGTGTGTTGCAGGATTGGAGGAATGTCGGAGGCGACGAAGTATTCGCCATCGCCGAGGCCGATGACGACGGGCGGCCCCTGACGCACGGCGATGATCGTGTCAGGCTCGTCTGCGTTAATGATGGAAAGGGCGAAGATGCCATGCAAATCTGAAACGGTCCGGCGCACGGCCTTCTCGAAAGAGTCGCCCATCTTCAGATATTCTTCGATTAAATGCGCGACGACTTCCGTATCTGTTTCGGTGACGAAGCGATGGTCGGTCTTGCGCAGGCGGTCTTTCAGTTGAAGGTAGTTTTCGATGATGCCGTTGTGAACGACGACGACACGCCCCGTGCAGTCGCGGTGCGGGTGAGCATTCTCTTCCGTCGGACGCCCATGCGTTGCCCAGCGCGTATGGCCGATGCCGTAAGTGCCGTCGAGTGGAGACAGGCGAATCGCCTCTTCCAGATTGCGGAGCTTGCCTTCGGCGCGGCGAATCTCAAGGTCGTGACGTTCGTCAACGACCGCGATGCCAGCCGAATCGTAGCCGCGATATTCGAGCTTACGCAGCCCGTCAATGATGACGGGCACGACCTGCTTGTTACCGACATATCCAACAATGCCACACATACAATGATCCTTGATTTAAGAATGTAGGGGCAGGGCTTGTCCCTGCCCGTTCGATTACGAAAGCACGTGGGCAGGACAAGCCCTGCCCCTACGATTATTCTAAGCCGGAGCGTCTACAACATTCGTCTCCTGCGGTGTCTCAGTCTCTTGCCCATCACCCGCTTTAGCCTCGACTGATTCGCTAAGCCGTTTTTTGACGACTGCCGGAACGCCCGCGACGAGTGTGTCGGGCGGCACGTCCTTCGTCACCACCGAGCCTGCGCCCGTGACAGAGTTACGTCCGACGCGCACGGGAGCGACGAGCATCGTGTTTGATCCGATCTTGACTTCATCTTCGATGACCGTCTCGTGCTTATCCTTACCGTCGTAGTTGCACGTGATTGTGCCCGCGCCGATGTTCGTCTTCTCGCCGATGGTCGCGTCACCGAGATAGGTCAGATGCATCGCTTTCGATTTACGTCCCAGCCGCGACTTTTTCATCTCGACGAAATTGCCGACCGCCGCACCCTCTTCCAGCTTCGCGTTCATCCGCAAGTGAGCGGATGGGCCAACCGTACATCCACCTGAAATTTCGCTGTCAACGATGACACAATGATCTTTGATGGTCACGCCGTTGCCGATGCGCGAGTTGGTGATGCGCGTGCCGGAGCGTATCTCGCAATCGTCGCCGATGGTTGTGCTGCCTTCGATGTGTACGTCCGGGTAGATGACACAGTCGCGCCCGACTTGAGCCTCGGCGCTGACGTAGGTGTGCGCGGGGTCAATGAAAGTCACGCCGCTATCAAGCATCAGGCGGCGGAGTGTGCGCTGGCGCAGGATGCGCTCGAACTCGGCCAACTCGACGCGCGTGTTGATGCCGGAGACTTCGCGCGCGTCGCCGTGCAGAAAGATACTCACGTCTTCGCCATCGGCGCGCAGGATGCCGGGCACGTCCGTCAGGTAATATTCGCCTTGCGCGTTGGCAGGCTGAACGCGAGCCAGAGCGGAAAAGAGAGCGCTGGTTTCAAAGCAGTAGATGCCCGCGTTGATTTCCCTGATCTGCCGTTCCTCCGGCGTGGCGTCCTTTTGCTCCACAATCTTCTGGAAACGCCCTTCATCATCGCGCACGATGCGCCCGTATCCGGTCGGGTCTTCGAGGCGAACGGTCAGCATCGTGCAGGCTGCACCGCGCCCGCGATGCGCGCGGTGCTGTTGGACGAGAGCGCCCAGAGTTTCTGCGCGAACGAGCGGCACATCGCCGGAGAGAACCAGAATGGTCGAACCCGCATCAGCGAAAGCCTCGCGCGCCGCCATCACAGCATCGCCCGTTCCGCGTTGTTCGGCCTGTTTGATAAAGCTCGCGCCATGCTCGTCCAACTCTTCGCGGACGGCCATCTCGACCTGTTCGGCTTGGTGACCAACGATGACGTGAATGGGACGCGAGGTGAGCGCAGCGGCGGCTCGACAGACATGCGCGATGAGAGGACGCCCGCCGAGCTTGTGCAGGACTTTCGCCGTGCGCGAGCGCATACGCGTGCCGAGTCCAGCGGCGAGGATCAGCACGTCTAAAGTCGCGGGCGTGTCCTGCATGGTGAACTGCGTTTGTTTCTCCATAAAAATCAGAACTGGATAGCTGCGGGGCGGCTCGTGCGCGCCTGCTCGCAGCAGGCTAAGACGACACGCGCCAACTTATCTGGATTGTGCCGGACTTTTTCGCCCTCGTCCAGAAGGTCTGCGCGCACAACCTCCGTCTCCGCGCTGAAAGCCTTTTCAAACATGTGATCCTGCATGCCGATTTGAAATGCCCCGTCCGCTGCATAGAGCGCAGCCTGTTCCTGGCTAATCGGATGGTTATTGAGAATAACGTAATCAAAAGCTATCTCGGGCGCGTATTTTTTGACCGTCTCAAGATGCTGGCGAGCCGTGTAGCCGTCTGTTTCGCCGGGCTGCGTCATCAGGTTACAGATGAAAATTTTGATGGCATGTGCTTGACCGATGGCGTTGGCGACGCGTGCCACCAGAAGATTCGGCAGAATGCTCGTGTAGAGAGAGCCTGGACCGATGGTGATAGCATCCGCCGCGCGAATGGCTGTGAGAGCTTCCGGGAGGGGAAGGCACTGCTCAGGCTCAAGCCGCAGGCGGCGGATGGGCGCGAGCGATGCCGTGATCTGAGTTTCGCCGCGCACTTCGCTGCCATCTTCAAGCTCTGCGACGAGCCGCACATCATTAATCGTCGCCGGATAGATGCGCCCTTTGCTCGCTATAACTTCAGAAGAGAGACGGACTGCTTCGACGAAATCGCCCGTCACTTCCGTCATCGCAGCTAAAAAGAGATTGCCGAAACTATGGCCGCCGAGTTCGCCTGAGCCGCGAAAGCGATGGCGAAAGAGGCGTGAGAGCAAGTTGGAATCTTCCGAGAGCGCGACCATGCAGTTGCGTATGTCGCCGGGTGGAAGCATCTGCAATTCTTCGCGCAGGCGGCCCGAACTTCCACCGTCATCCGAAACAGTGACGATGGCCGAAAGGTTTTCCAGCCAGACACCCTCGCCATCGCTTGCGCCGACGAGTTGCTTGAGTCCGGCAAGCAACGTGGAGAGTCCTGTCCCGCCGCCGATGGCGACGAGCTTCAAGTCGTGATTAGTTTCCGCGAGTGGCAACTTTTAGATTCCTTCAACAAAAAGTGGCTCGGCTCTTTCGGCCACAAGTGAAATCATATCTGAAAGGTAGAGACTTTTGAAAGCTACATGCTGGATCGGGAGAGTAGATAATTAAGCGGGTGGAAGGGGAGGCTAAAAACGGGAAGCGAAAACCAGACGCTCGAAATCGGGGTCGTTCCTGAGCGTCGTGAGGTCATGGTCGTGCTGGGCGCGCACGCGCAAATTTGGTTGAAGCTCTAAGGCTTTCTGTAAAGATTCAAGCGCCGTCTCGATCGAGCCTAAGCGTGAGCGCGTCGCCGCCAACCCGTAATGAATGTGGGCCGCTTCGGGTTCGCGCTTGAGCGCCCGCTCAAACATCTCCTGCGCGGCAACGTATTCCCCACGATTAAGCTCTATCACTCCGCGATCATAGAGCGAGTCGGCATCACGCGGCAGAGAGAGTTCTGTGCGAAGGCGCGATTCGGCGACCGCTAAATAAGTTCGGGCGCGCGCCGTCACCTCCGAAACATTCGCATACTTCTCAATCAGAGCGCGAAACTGGATGCGCGCTTCGCCAAAGCGACCACGAGCAAACTCCTTGTGTGCGCGCTCGAAAGCTTTCAGAGCCGCCGCTTCATCACGAGTTGGCTGGCGCGGAGTCGGAGGCGGAGCGACTATCTTGCGCGGCGGAAGCGTTACAGCCTTCTTTGGTTTAGCTTGAACCGGACGAGACTTGGCCGCTTTGACCGCGACGGGCTTACTTGTCTTTTTGGCTGGAGGCGCGGGCTTGCGGGCGGGCGCTTTAGCTTTGACTTTAGAGGGCGCTGCTTTCTTCTGAGTCGGGGCCAGCTTCTTCGGGGCAGGCGGCTTGCGTGCAGCGGCTTTTGCCGCTTTACCTTTAGCCGTCGCCGTCGCGCCAGACTTTGCGCTTGATTTGGGAGCTTTGCGTGCGGGGGCTTTCTCAGATGTCGAACGCTTAACTATCGGTTTTGGTCGCGCACTCTTACCCGCCAACGTGCGATTCTTTGCAGACGACGCTGGGGAATTTTGACGCGAGGCCGGACGGGAGGAAGATCGTTTCACGCCCTTGACGATAGGATCGCTCATGCGAAGCACCTGATTTCCAAAGGGCTACTCCATTATGTCCGGAAGCAGCCACTGTCACTGCGCGCAGCTTAACACAGCTTGTCCGCTAAATCAACGTTAGAGTAAGGTTTAGCGGGTGCAACGCGCGGCTGGCGTTAAATTATGCAAGATGAGTGGCCAACATAGAAAAACACTTGAAGTCACCGAACGCACCGTGTTAGAGTGCTTATTGGAGTCGCGGCGTCGTGCCCATCATGGCATGCGACCACCAAGAGCGTGTGTGCGGACGCGCGAAAAACCTTCTAACTCTTTGATTTAAGCTCCAATTTGAGAGTTTCGGGCAGCCGCATTTAGCGAGCCTCTCGCCTCGCCTGCTTCCATTTCAAAAAGAAAGCTGTACTGATGGCAGACACTCCCATAGTAATGCGTGAGCAGCAGTACCACCAGATTAAGGCTGTGCTGGCAAAACTGCGCCTGGACTCTTCGGCTCGTGTAGCTTTTTTGGTGGACAAAGATGGCCAGCAAATCGCCGTGCATGGCGATGTGAGCAATCTTGACACAACGAGTCTGGCGTCGCTTGCCGCCGGGAATGTCGCCGCCACCAGCGGCATGGCTCAATTAATCGGTGAGAAAGAGTTTCCGACGCTTTCGCATGAAGGCGAGCGCGAGAGCATTTACATCTCCGTCATCGGGCGGATGCTGCTGGTCGTAGTCTTTGACGAGCGCTCGAGCCTCGGCCTCGTCAAACTCCGCGTCAGGCAGGCTTCCAGTGAGCTTGCGGCGATTTTCGACGAAATTATCCGCGAATCCAGCAAAAAAGAGACCAGCGCGGCCTCGCTTTTCGCAGAGATTACGGATGAAGATATAGACAGCCTGTTCAATTAGTAATAAGCGATGGGTGATAGGTGATAAGAAACTGCTTTTCACCTTTTACCCATCACCCATCACCTATCACTGAGTTACCATGACGTTCATTAACTACGCTTCGCGAGAGATCAATTGCAAGATCGTGTACTACGGCCCAGGATTGTGCGGCAAGACGACAAATTTGCAATATATCTTTGATTCCACTGCTCCACAGTCAAAGGGAAAGCTCATCAGCCTCGCGACTGAAACCGACCGCACGCTTTTTTTCGACTTCATGCCTTTAGAGTTAGGGACGGTGCGTGGCTTCAAGACGCGATTCCACCTCTACACGGTGCCGGGGCAGGTCTTTTACGACGCCTCGCGCAAACTGATTTTGAAGGGTGTGGACGGAGTGGTCTTCGTTGCCGACTCGCAAGAGGAGCGCATGGACGCCAATATCGAATCGCTTTACAACCTGCAAGAGAATCTGGAGTCGCAGGGCTATGACTTGAAGAATCTCCCTTACGTCCTGCAACTCAACAAGCGCGACCTTCCCAACGTCGTTCCCGTCCCGGACCTCACGGCGGAACTGCAACGCAAGGGCGAGCCTGCCATCGAGGCGGTCGCCGCCACAGGCGTCGGCGTTTTCGACACGCTCAAGTCAGTAGCAAAGCAGGTGCTGACAGAATTGCGGAAGAGCTAAGACTTTCAGGCCGCATCAATTCATCCCACCCTTAAGGAGTTTACGATGACCTCTCATAAATGCCCGAAATGCGGGTTGGTGAGTTTCAACACAGCCGCAAACTGTAAGAGATGTCAGGCGAGCCTGACAGGTTCAGGCGAACGGGCGAAATCGGCGGCTTCGTTTGAGGCATACGAGATTGATGATGCCAAGCCACGAAGCTCATTCTCTCCTTTGAAAGTTCTGCTTCTTATCCTGCTGCTGGCGATTCCCGGCTGGTTTTACTATCAGTCACAAGAGACTGCGATAGTCGAAGAGAAGGAGCAACAGAAAAAACTTGATCAGGAACAGTCAATGAGAAGTCAGAAAGGGTATTTCGGAAGGTGCGGGACTTCTATGAATTGCCGGTAAATAGGGATGAGCTTCCTTTCAGTAAACTCTCTCAAATTTTCTGCTCACACCCGCCACCTTTTCAGCACTTTCACAACGGACAATATTTTCCTCAATTTTAATCTGGCGACTTAAACGTCACTTCTCACGAAGCCGGAGATTGGCTTGATGCCCCTGCAACTCTGTCGAAACTGCGGGTTGTTGAATTACGAAGATGCCGCGAGGTGTCAAAAATGCAGGGCGAGATTATACGCGGGCAGCGTCGTCAGTGATAGCCCACGCCGAAGGGTCTTCTCTCCGCTGGGAGTCCTGCTTATCTTCTCGTTGCTTGCCTTTTCCGGGTGGTGGTATTACCAGGACAAGGAATCGGAAAGAGTCGAGAAGGCTGAGAAGATGGCGCTGAAGCCACGACAGCTTCCGCAACCTCCGCAACGAAGAGAACCGAGACCGCGACAATGTTGGGATGAGAGCGCGAGGGTTGTGAGAACGGACTGCTATTGAATATTGGTAATCGTCTTCTACAGAATCTATCGCCAGAGCACTCCGAAACTGTCGCCCCTCAATTGCGCTCACTTAAACGTCAATTCAGCGGTTTAATCATTAAGAGACCATCGCCACCGTTTGAGTAGTAACGCGGTAGACGCTGCGTGACTGTGTAACCGAGATTCTGGTAGAGCTGCTGCGCGCCCGTGTTGATCGAGCGGACTTCTAGACGAACGATGCGTACACCGCGGCGGCGAAAACCGTCTTCGGCTTTTTCCATCAAGCGACGAGCAATGCGGCGGCGGCGATGCTCTGGCGCGACGCCGACGGTCGTGACGTGTCCCGTATGATCAGGTTCGACGAGGCCGATGATGAAGCCGACCATCGTGCCGCCCGGTGTCACCGCGCGATAAGAAACGGACTCAGGAGCCGTCAGCAAATATTCAAAAGTGTCACGGCTATAGGCTTCGCCATCAACGAAGCAACGCTGATCGAGCCGCCAGCACTCGTCAAGCTGCGTGACGGTCAGAGGCCGCACATCGTAGCGCGCTTCCAGAATCAAAGACTCAGCCGCCGACGCGTCATACTCGACAATCGGCTCGGCAGATTCTTCGCCCTGCGACCACCAGCGGGAACGAATTTTCTTCAGGACAGCCATGATAAAACCGTGATAAGTGATAAGTGATAAGTGGTAGGAGGAAGGTGATTTCTTATTACCTATCACCCATCACCTATCACTAGATTATTAACATGCAATCGCCGTAACTGTAAAAGCGATAGCGCGCTTTGACCGCGTGGGCGTAAGCGGCAAGTGCCAGGTCGCGTCCGGCGAAGGTGGCGACGAGAACAAGCAGCGACGAGCGCGGCAGGTGAAAGTTCGTCAAGAGAGCATCAACGACGCGAAACCTGTAGCCCGGCGTGATTGTCAATTGTGCTTGCGATGCGCCTGCCCTGACACGCCCCCTCTCGTCCACCGCAGATTCTAAAGCGCGCGTCGTCGTTGTGCCAATACTAATGACGCGATTGCCGCGCGCGCGTGCTTCGTTGATATTTTGCGCCGCCGCCTCGCTTATCTCGTACTGCTCCGGCGCAACCGCGTGCTCGCTCAAATCTTCGACGCGCACAGGCTCGAACGTGCCGTAGCCGACGTGAAGCGTAATTTCTGTGATGTTTGCGCCGCGTGCGCGCAACTCCTCCATGACGTGTGGCGTAAAATGCAGCCCGGCGGTCGGCGCGGCAATCGCGCCACGCGCACGCGCATAGACGGTTTGATAACGCTCTCGATCTTCGTCAAAACTCTCTGTCTCGCGCTTGATGTAAGGCGGCAGTGGGGTCTGCCCGAGTTCTTCAATCGCGTCTTCGAGAGAATCGTCGCACTCAAAACGGACGGCACGCCGTCCGTCGTCAAGTAGCTCAATCACCTCTGCGCGCAATCTTCCATCGCCGAAAGAGACGCGTGCACCCGTCTGCAACCTGCGCGCTGGCCGTGCCAGAGTCTCCCAGACCATCGGTTCCAGCTCGCGCACGAGAAACAATTCCACGCGCCCGCCCGAAGGCTCACGCCTGCCTACCAGACGCGCCGGAAAAACGCGCGTGTTGTTAATGACCAGCACATCGCCCGCGCGGATATATGAAGGGAGTTCGGCAAACTGGCTGTCCTGCCAGCCGCGCCGCTCTCTCTCAATCACCAGCATCCGCGCCCCGTCGCGCGCCGCCAATGGATGCTGCGCGATGAGTTCTTCCGGCAACTCGTAATCAAAATCGGAGAGAAGCATAAAGAAGTGGTCAGTGGTCAGTGGTCGGTGGTCAGTAATTGAGTCTCGGTTATCTTGAATCTTGAAAGCTGAGAGTCGAAATTCGTCATAAGTGTTTTAACTGACCACCGACCGCTGCTACGGCATTGGCGCGATGGCGGCGTCGGCGGCTGAGGGCTTGATTGGCTCTGCCGGGTGTTCGCGGTGAAAGACCGCCGTCAGTTGCGCGCCGTAGAGCAGAATCAGGCTTGAGAAGTAGCCCCACGTCAGCACGGCGACGACCGCGCCGACCGAGCCGTAAATCTGATCGTAATGAAAGTAATGCAAGCTCCAGGCAAAGATGTACTTTGCCGCTTCCCATAGCAGACCGCCGATAACCGCTCCCGGAATTGTGTCGCGCAAATGGACGCGCGCGTTTGGCATGAAGCGATAGACGAGCATGAAGAGAATGACGGTAATGAAAATGCTGACGAGTACAAAGACGATTTGCCAGAACGCGCTGCCGAGCGAGCCAATCCATGACCAGCGTTCGAGTTGGCGCGGCGAGAGCCTGCCCGCGAGTTGTTGCACGGCGACGAGGAGCGAGGTGACGAGCACGGAAACCGTCAGCAGCATTCCGACGATGCCGATCATGCCGAGCGTCAGGGCGCGCCCGTGCAGGAACGCCCGCGAGGTCGTATTCCAGATTCGATTGAGCGCGCGTTCGACGACGGCGAAGACCCATGAGCCTGCCCACAACGTGACGATGACGCAGGTGATAATGACGCCCGTTCCCAAATCCGAAAGCGAGCGCACCGTTGCATCCAGAAATTCTCCTGAACCCGGATAGGCTTGAGCGACGCGCCGCAGCATTTCGTTGAGCATGTCTGTCCCGGCGGTCAGCCGCTTGCCGAGCGCGAGCAGCAGGATGAGACCGGGAAAGAGAGTCAGCAGGCCGAAGTAACTCATCGCAGCCGCCGACGTGAAGAGGTCGTTGTCGTGGAATTGATGGAAGGTATGACCCAGCATCGTAGTCCACGGCGCTTTATTTTTGACGCCGAAAGACTCACGCGAAAAAGATGGTTGGCGACGCATAAGGAAAAGCAGGAGTCAGAATCCAGAATCCAGAATCCAGAAGAAAAGAAAATCAGAAGAAAGACGGTCGTCGCCTTATCATTCTGGCTTCTGAATTCTGAATTCTGGCTTCTGTTTTCCTAAAATTGCTCTCGCCCCCGCAATGGTGGCGAAGGCTTGCGGCACGTCGCCTTCAAGCGCGCGGGCCTCTGCGAGAGCTTTGTCAAAATCCAGATGGGCCATTGTCGCAAAAATTTCGTCCAAACGAAATATCCCTGCTTCGACGCTAAAATTGTCCATCGTTTCATCCGCCGGACTCTCACCGGTCATTAAGTCGAGCGCAACATCGTCTCCCGTGAAGTCTTCCACAGCGTTCGCCGCCTTGACGAATTCACGGAGCAAAATCCAGGCGCGCGGCGCATCGAGTTGCGCGGCAGTCGTGACCAGCACACCGTATGCGGCGACGCGCTCAAGCTTCCCCTGCGCGGTGCGTGCGGCCTGAATTTCAGCTTCGTTGATAAGCTCTGCGATTGTTTGGGCTGAGCGCGCATCTTTCTTGCGCGACGCAATGATTGCGGTCTGCGTAAAGCCCCACGCTTTGGCAAACGGCGGCACGTTGGCCTCGCGCACAAATTTGGCGATGCTCTCGAAATCGTCCTCTTTCTGGTCTTCGTAGGCGTGGAGGATGTCTTTGATCTGGTGAACCTGAATGAAAGAGAGTGCGCTCTGGCGACGTTCCACGTCCTCTATCTCTGCTGCGGCGCGACGCGCGCGATCCCAGTATTTGTTGCGCGTCGCCGTCCTGACTATCGAAAGCGCGATGCGCTCGCGTTCGAGGGCGTCGCTCGCTTGAGCGAGTTCGTCGGTCTGTGCGCGCAATGGGTCAACGTAGCCTGCGGGCGTCATACTATTCACACCGAATTGAGCAGAGACCTGTTCGCGGCGGCTCGCTTCGAGTTCGTTGAAAAGCTCGCTGTGGCGTGCGCGCAAAGTGGGAGCAAACGCGGCATACGGCGCGGAAGAATTCTCGAAGAAGGGAAGCAGCCGTCCCGTCGCGTAGAAACGCGCCATCAACTCCTGCATCGTCAACTCGCCGCGCGGCGGCAGGGGGCGAGAAAGCACGGACGCCGCCGCATTGTAGAAAAGCGTCCTGTTATTGGTGGATAGCGCTCTGAGATAGAATCCGCCCAAAGGGGGAGGGGGAGGCAACACGCGGAACTGTAATGAGCCGAATTCATCCACGACGACCATTAAGCTCGGCGAGACGACGGGCGTTGAGAGCAGCAGCACTGCGTTGGCGTCAGTGCGAGGGTCTGTGGCCGCGCGTTCAACTAGCCGTAAGTAGAGCGCGTTAGCATCATCTACGCTTTGCTTGAGAAGGCGCAGGATAAAAGCTATCAGGTTCGCGCTCACGCCTTCGTCGATGATAGGTGCGGCTATCTCAACTGCGCGGCGCACTTCACCAGCCACCAGCATCTCGTCGGCGAGCGCCAGACGCCGCGCGCCGCTTGCGCTCAACTCGCGCCAAGCCGTGCGCTGCGACTCATTCCGTTTAGCACTCTCTTCATTTTCTTTCTCTCTCGCCAACTCGCGCAGGAAAATCTCGGCCAGTCGAGCATCACGCCGCGCGGCTACCTTGAGAACTTCGTCGCGCGCTTCCGTCGTCTTTCGGGTTGCGCCGGGAAGCGCGCCCGCTTCGCGCGTTGCTTCTTCCCAGTCTGCTTTGTCTGACGCGGCTGCGGCCTCCCACGCGCGGCGGAAAATGGCGCGCGCTTGTCGCACGTCGTGAGGCCAGAGGGCATCGGCGGCGAGCGTCTGAATCTTCGCGCGGTAAAATAGATCGTCGAACGTGCGCGCCTTGTCAGCCGTCTCAACGAGCAACGTGAGAGCCAGCGCGCGTCGTGCGCGTTCCACGCTTTTGCTCTGCGCGGCAGGGGTGGGCTTCACTCGTCCGCGTTGCTGTGAAAGGGCAAAGGTTGGCAGGAGCAGCAAAGCAAGCGCAAGAGAAGCGATTGCGCGAAGGCTTTGAGTTGGGCGAGGTCTTGCTTTCATATCCTGATAAAACCTACATTCGGCAGAGCCATTAACTATGCCCGGCAGAATTCGCGGAGTCTTCGACTTACTATTCTGCATCATCGAACAACCCAAGCTTATTCGATGACGGCAGTTTGATTCCGAAATGTTCATAGGCGCGCCGCGTCACCATTCGACCGCGCGGCGTGCGGTTCAGGAAACCTATCTGAATCAAGTAAGGCTCGATAATCTCTTCGATGGAATCTTTCTCTTCATGAATCGAAGCGGAAATCGTGCCTAAGCCCACAGGCCCGCCGCCGAACTTTTCGATAATCGTCAACAGCAGCTTGCGGTCGATTTCGTCCAGACCGAAGGTGTCAACTTCCATCCGGTTGAGAGCATCGCTCGCCACCGCTTGCGTGATGTGCCCCTCGTATTCGACTTCGGCGTAATCGCGCACGCGGCGCAGGAGACGATTGACGATGCGCGGTGTGCCGCGTGCGCGTCGCGCAATCTCACGCGCGCCGCCCTCATCTATCTCGACGCCGAGAATGTCTGCGGAGCGTTTGACGATTACTTCCAGATCGTCGTGATTGTAGAAGTCCAGATGAAAGACGATGCCGAAACGACCGCGCAGCGGCGCTGTGATTAATCCCTGTCGTGTCGTCGCACCGACGAGCGTGAATTTCGGCAGTTCTAACTTAATCGAACGCGCCGCCGTGCCCTGACCAATTATCAGGTCAAGCTGGTAGTCCTCCATCGCCGGATAGAGCACTTCCTCGATGGCCGGATTGAGGCGGTGAATCTCGTCTATGAAAAGCACGTCGCCTTCCTGCAAGTTTGTGAGCAGGGCTGCGAGGTCGCCCGCTTTCTCGATGACAGGTCCGGCGGTCGAGCGCAGTTCTGCGCCCATCTCGTTGGCGACGATGTTGGCAAGCGTGGTCTTCCCCAATCCGGGCGGGCCGGTCAGGAGAACATGGTCGAGCGCCTCGCGCCGCTGCTGCGCCGCCTTGATGAAGATACGCAGGTTGCCGGTCGCATGACGCTGGCCGATGTATTCGGCAAGGCGCGTCGGGCGAAGAGACAATTCAAACTGCCGCTCTTCATCCACCGGCGTTCCATCGCGCGCGTCAAACGGTTCCATCTCTTCAGACATAATCAACTTCAGGAGTCAGGAGACAGAAGACAGGAGACAGAATAAAAACAAAAGCGGTTGCAGCTTCTTCATTCTGACTTCTGACTCCTGTCTTCTGTCTCCTGCTTTTATCCTTTCGCTAAAAGCCTCAAGGCTCGGCGCAGGATGAGTTCAACGGAAAGGTCGCCGCCTTCTTGAATGGCAGCGGTGACGGCCTTCTCAGCTGCCGCTTTCGGGTATTCGAGATTCTGAAGCGCCGAGAGCGCATCGTCGCGTATCGCGTCTGCCGTGCTCGGCGCGGTTGCTCCCGTCCTAGCTCCAAACTCCTCTTCGAGCGCGGGCGAGGAGAGCGCGGCGATTTTGTCGCGCAGGTCTAGTACGAGGCGTTCGGCGGTCTTGCGCCCGACGCCGGGAATCGAAGTCAGGCGCGCCAGATTGTTGGTGCGAATCGAGGCGATGATTTCGTCTGCGCTCATGCCGGAGAGCATCGTGATGCCGAGTTTCGGGCCAATGCCGCTCACAGAGATGAGCCGCATGAAAAGCTCGCGCTCGCGCGCCGTCTTGAAGCCGTAGAGTTGCAGCGCGTCTTCGCGCACATGCGTGTAAATGCGTAAGGCGACCGTAGCGCCTGCGTCTTCGAGGTCGTAAAAGGTCGAGAGCGGAATCGTCACTTCATAGCCGACGCCGCCGACATCCAGAATCACAGAAGTTGCCTGTTTAGCGAGTAGAGTGCCGGATAAATGTGCAATCATTGATAGTTTGAAATAGAGTTAATCGAAGAAGGGATTTCGGGAGCGCCTTCGTTTTCTTTCAAGTCGGATTGTAGTTGATTGCGGCGTCTTCGGCAAAGCGTGTAGTGGGGGAGGATCAGCAGGGATGGACAGGATAGACGGGATGAAAGAAGGAATAAGGAAGATGGATTCAGCACTGCGCTTTTCTTTTTATCCTATCTATCCTGTCCATCCCTACTAATTCATTCCTTCCTTCACCGAGCGGCTACAATAAACGGCGCGCCCGCGTTATACTGGGTGGCAAGAGAAAAGGCTCTACCGCATGAAATCGGAGAAAATCTCAGAACTGACGACCAATCGCCTGAGCGTTTACCTGCGCTGTTTGAACACGCTGGCGGCAGCCGGGATAAAAACAATCTCTTCGCAGGCTCTGGCAGATCAATTCAATCTCAACTCGGCGCAGATCAGAAAAGACCTCGCCTACTTTGGCGAGTTCGGCGTGCGCGGCGTCGGCTATTTCGTGGAAGAATTGCGCCGCCACATCACGGAAATCCTCGGACTCGACACGGCGCATCGCGTCGGCATCGTCGGCGCGGGAAACTTAGGGACGGCACTCGCCAACTACAACGGCTTCCGCCAGTCCAACTTTGAAGTCATAGCCCTTTTCGACAACGACAAAGAGAAGATCGGGCGGCGCATAGGGGATGCCGAAATCATGGTTCACGACGTGAAACGGGTCGAGCGGGTCATGCGTGAAGAGGGAATTGACGTGGCCGTGATTGCCGTGCCTGCGCGTGCGGCGCAAACGGTGCTGAACCAGTTGATAGCGGCTGGCATCAAGGCCGTGTTGAATTTCGCGCCCGCGACTTTGCGCGCACGGCTCGGCGTAAAATTAAAGACGGTTGATTTGACGATCTCGCTGGAATCGCTCTCTTATTTTCTCGCGCGCCCGCAGGCTGCGTCCGTGACGAAGACGCGAAACCATCGCGCCTTTGAAGACGTAGCGCGACGTGAAGAGCAGGAGTTGTAGGGGATGGATGAGCAAACCGCGCGGCGTGAGATAGTCCGCGTCGGCCAGTTGATGTATGAACGCAGCTATGTTGTCTCTTCGGACGGCAACGTGAGCGTGCGTCTGGACGACGGGCGAATAGTTGCGACGCCGACGATGACCTGCAAAGGAAGGATGACGGAAGATTCGCTCGCCATCACGGATATGCAGGGTAAGCCGCTCAATGATCGCAAGGCTTCAAGCGAACTGATGATGCACCTGCTCGTCTACGAGGAGCGGCCTGACATCAAGGCTGTCTGCCACGCGCACCCGCCGCACGGGACGGCATTTGCCGTCGCCGGACTCGCCATTGACCAGCCTATCTTATCGGAAGTGATCCTGACATTGGGCTGCGTGCCGCTGGCGGATTACGGCACGCCTTCGACGACAGAATTGACGGAAGCGATGCGCCCGCTCGTGAAGCATCATAACGCACTGTTGATGGCGAATCACGGAGCGGTTGCTTACGGCGTGGACCTCTGGCAAGCGTTTGATCGTTTGGAAACTCTGGAGCACACGGCCAAGATAGCGATTCTCTCGCGCCTGCTCGGAGGCTCACGAAATCTGCCCGCCGACGCTATCGAGAAGTTAATCAATGTCCGCGAAGCTGCCGGATATTTGGGCGAAGACGCACGCTGTCAGGCTTGTGGCTATTTGCATGAAACGCGGTTGACGTGTCCGACGGGAGAGCGTACCGTCGTTAACAATTACACGAAAGCATCAGCTAATGGCTCAGGCAGGATTGCATTGACGCGCGATGAACTGGTAGAACTTTTGAGTCAGGCGGCAAGGTTACGTTAATAAATGAGGTAGGATTTCATGAAGAGCATGATTCAACGCGAAAGCTCGTTGACTGAAATCCTCATCTGGGGAGGTTCTCTGTTATTAGCTGCGCCATTACTTATTTATCTTTTGTATCTGATAATTGACTTTTTCAATCCCATGCCTCCTTTTGAAGGATAAGCATTAAACGATATTTTCGTTACTCTGTAAGCAGGAGAATCTTGAATGCAAGAAGCACTCGGAATGGTTGAGACGAAAGGCTTGGTGGCGATGATCGAGGCGGCGGACGCAATGGTCAAGGCCGCCAACGTCACTTTAATCGGTTACGAGAAAATCGGCGCAGGTTTTGTGACGGCGATTGTGCGCGGCGATGTCGCGGCGGTGAAAGCTGCCACAGATGCAGGCGCGGCAGCAGCCCGCCGCGTCGGCGAACTCGTCAGCGTTCACGTCATCCCGCGCCCGCACGGCAGCGTTGACGAAGCCCTGCCCATCGGCAACTAGCTAAAAAGTGGTAAGTGATGAGTGATAGGTGATAAGAAAGAGCATTTCCTTGTCACCTATCACCCATCACCCATCACCCATCACTTTTTATGATTATTGCGCGTATTGTCGGCACAGTCGTTTCGTCGCAAAAGGACGAGCGGTTGTTGGGGAAAAAGCTGCTGATCGTTCGTCCCGTCAATCTGGATGGGACGGACACGAGCGGCTATGTCGTCGCCGTTGACACGGTCGGCGCGGGCTTTCACGAGCGCGTGCTGGTCGTCGCAGGCTCAAGCGCGCGGCTCGCGCAGGGCATGAAAGATGTGCCCGTTGATGCGGCCATCGTCGGCGTGATAGATACTGTGGACATCAGTGATGAGTCTGGAGTCTGAAATCTGGAGTCAAAAGACAGAAATTGTTTTTGACCAGTTGACTTCAGACTCCAAGACTCCAGACTCCAGACTTTTTATGCAACTGGCTCGTGTCATCGGGACGGTCGTTGCGACCGTGAAGAATGATTCTTTGGAGGGGCGCAAACTGCTCGTCGTTCAGTCGTTGAACGCAGACCTTCAGCCGCAGGGAAAACCTCTGGTGGCGTTGGACTCTATCGGGGCGGGCACAGGTGAGTTGGTCTTCTGGTGCAGAGGAAAAGAGGCGAGCTTTCCTTTCAAGCGGGAAGACACGCCGACCGATTGCACCATCATCGCCATCGTCGATTCCGACGCTCATGTGACGAACGGGAAAGGTCGCCGTCAATGATTCTCGCGCGCGTGCTTGGCAACATCGTTGCGACGCAGAAGAATCTGCGCTACGCCAATGCGCGCATTATGCTCTGCCAGCAGATAACGCCCGAAGGCGAAGATGCAGGCACAACCTTGCTCGCCCTTGATTCGGTTGATGCGGGCGAAGGGGACATGGTGTTAATCGTGCAGGAAGGCTGGGGCGCATCAACGGCTGCGACGAAAGAAGCGGGAGCGGCGATTGATTCGGCGATTGTCGGCGTAGTTGATCGGATTGATTTGCTCCCCGACGAGACGAAGGAGAAGGCGCGATGAGCAGCGAACAGGATCAGGCGAGACTTCTGGCCGAACGCATCGCCCGCCGCGTCTCACAAGGCGGCAATACAGAAAGTCGCGCGCCGCGCGTTGAAAGCAAACCGGATGTCGGCGAAGAACTGTCTGTGATGCGCGCGAGTTTGGAAGAGCTACAGCAGAGACTTGCGCGAATTGAATCACACGTCACGGGCAATAATAATAATGAGAGGTTTGAAGGCGAGCGAGGCACGCAAAGAGATGAGCGAAGCAGCAGTGTGCGGCGTCAAAGTAGCGGAGCGTTTGCCGCGCCGGTGGTGGCGGGTTCGCCCTGGTTGAGCGGCATGTATGTTCCGGCAGCAGCGCATCCGAGCCAGGAGAAATTCGGAATCGAAGAGGCGGCGGTGTCCGAACTGGTTGATTTCTTCGAAGGCGAGAAAAAGTGTGAGCTTGAGCCGGGCGGCAAGCCCTGCGACCACTGCGCGATGTGCAGCACGCGAGGCTTTTGAAATAGTTTGACGTGGGCGAATTTAACGTCTCTTGTGTCAAAAAAACTAAGAGGACGCTTTCATTAGAAGAGCGTCCTCTTTATTTATGTCCGCCGGTTTTGACCGCCGTGCGTGCTTAAATTCTACTTGGCTGTAGGCTGGTTATTTCTGAGCGTGTTGGCATCCGGTACTTTCGGGGCTTGGGTTGCCGTCGGGTCAGCCTTGAAGTAAGGCTCTTCTTTGAAGCCATACATCTTTGCGCCGATGACGGTCGGGAAACTGCCGCGCGTCGTGTTGTAGTCCTGCACGGCGGTGTTGTAATCGGTGCGCGACGTAGCAATACGGTTTTCCGTCCCGGCCAACTCGTCCTGCACCTTCAGGAAATTCTGGTTAGATTTCAAGTCCGGGTAGGCCTCGGTTAAAGATAAAAGGCGACCGATGGTTCCCCCGAAGCTGTTGTTGGCGTCAATGACAGCTTGCTTCTGTTCGGGTGTCTTATCGCCTCCAGACCCTTGCGGCGGCGCCGCAGTAGCGTTCAAAAGCCGCGAGCGCGCGTCGGCGATCCTGCCGAAGACTTCCTGTTCCTGCACACCCGCCATCTTCGCGGTCTCGACTAGATTGCCAATAAGATCGGCTCGGCGCTGAAGCTGGGTTTCGACGTTAGCCCATTTCCCGCGAACGTTTTGCTGCTTCGCATTCAGCGTGTTGTAGCCGCACCCGCTGCCTGCGACGGTAGCCAGCACAACAAGCGCCAGGAGCAAAAACCTTTTTCTATTCATCTTTCTTCTTCTCCTTAACTCGGTGAATCCTGAACAATAGCCCGGAAAAGCTCTCTATCAATTCACGATTTGTTAGCCAAACTGTCAACCGCTTCGATTACACGCTCGATCTGCTGAAGATAAGCGCCGAAAAGATCGTTTGCTTCTACTTCCGTCAAAAGAAGTTCATCGCTTGAACGTAAATTAAAAATCCGCTCGAAAGCATCGCCGTCAAGATCAAGTAGTTTAACTGTCGCGCGCACGCACTCAGGTTTGGCGATTGGCGGCTCTTTGCCGTGCAGCATCAACACGGGACGAAACAGCGCAGCAAAGCTCGCGAGGCTATCAGACATCAGCGCCGCCAACTTGTCGACCGCGACGGAAGCCGGGATGTAGAGGCGGCGAAGCTGAATCAGCTTGCTTCTCAATTCATACTCTGTTTGATGACGCAAATTCACATCTGACAATTGCAGCGACTTGAAAGGGTCTTCGCCGTAGAGTACGAGCCGCGCTTTTTCCATCTGATAAAACTCAATCGGAAAGACATCCGCCGCATCGTTCAACTCCTCGACGGTAAAGTAAACAGGCAACGGATGCCCCAGGCGTTGCCAGTTACGCATCGGCGCTTGAGCCTGCCGCAAATCTGCCGGAGTAATCCGGTTTAATGCGATGAGCAAATTGTAATCCGAACGCGACTGAACATAATCGCCCGCCGCTGCCGAGCCGTAGAGCACAACGGACGCCAGATTGTCCCCATGCGTCGAGCGCAAATCTTCGACCAGATTATCGAGCGAACTCTGAACGATCTTATCCACTATCAGTCTCCATCAAAAGATAAACGCCGGGCGCTGAATCGAGTTGGTTAATTCTAATGCACCATTCGTCATTACACCTAACTCTACCAACTGCCGCCCGCGCCGCCGCCGCCAGCGTCTCCGCCGCCGCCACTGAAGCCGCCCCAACCACCGCTGCTGCCGCCACCACCGCCGCCCCAGCCACTTCCGCCGCCGAAGCCGCCGCCGCCCCAACCGCTCGAACCCCAGCCGCCTCTGCCGCTATTGAGAAGAGAGTTGAGAAAAAGCAAGTTCAGGCAACCGCCGCCACCGCAGCCGCCTCGGCCTCCCCCACGACTCGAAAGGAGGAGAAAAATTACGACGACGATAATAATGATAAACATATTCTTCTTTAAGAAGGCTCGCGCCGACGTTCTTCCCCCAGATGGTTGAGAGGCTTGATATGCCCGGCTCTTGTCTATCCCTTCGACGCTAAACCCGCGCTTCTGGGCCAGCGTCGCGATGTACGTTTCCATCGTGTCAGAGATGGCCTGACTGTAGTTGCCCTGCTTGAACAGTGGCACGAGCCGCTCGCGCTGTATTTGACCCACCAGGCCATCCGGCAAATCGCCTTCAAGGTGACGGCTCACCTGCGTGAAATATTTACGATCATCAACAGCGACGACCAGCAGCAGCCCGCCTTTTTCGTTCGACCCGATTCCCCACCCGCGCATTATCGCCAGCGAATAATCGAAGATGTCCTGACCGCCCGTTGTCCTGACCGTGACGACGCCCAGCTCCACGTTAGCCGCCTTGTTCTCACTGAGATTCATGAGAATGTTATTCAGCCGCTGCTCTGTGGCCGCATCAATAACATTGGCGTTGTCAACAACCGGCGTCGGCGGGTTGGGCATCGGGACTGGTGATTGCGTCGTCTGCGCGCGCAGAGACACGCTGCCCGAAAGCAGGCAGACAAACAAAAAGGCTGCAAGCCGAACGAATCTGTATTGACGATTATTCAATAACGCAATCATACCAACTCACGTTCGCGAGTCAAAACGCCTGCTTCATCTTTTCTGATTTGAAGCCTGGATTGTTCAGCCCGGCAGTCGCTCATAGATCAATCAAGCGATGCAGGAGATAAAAGAGCGCAACCCCGACAAAGACGACGATAGAGACGATAGGGTTCTTCTCTTCCTTATGATTAACCTCTGGAATCAGATCGCTCGCAGCGACGTACAGGGTCACGCCCGCCGAGAAAGGTAATGCGTAAGCGACCGCCGTGTTGACTCTGGTTCTGAGGAGGGCGACGGTGATGACACCTGCAATCGTCGCTGCGCCAATTGCCAGGGAAGCGATTCGCGCCTTTCGCGCCGAGCGGCCAGAGGCCAGCATGATCGAAGCGACGGTGAAACCTTCAGGAACTTTGTGCAGGAGAATCGCTATGAAAACCAGCAGCCCGACCTTGCTGTTGACTAAAAATGCTGCGGCGATTGAAACCCCGTCGAAGAAAGTATGAATGAGTAGGCCGCCAATTGCCGTGTAGGCTGCCGAAGGACGTATGACATGCTCCGGGTGCGTCTCTGCCCCGAAGTGAAAGTGCGGCGCAATCGTGTGCTCGAAGAGTTGGATTAAGAGATAGCCCGCCAGAAGCAGCGTCATCGCGCCGAGCACGGATTCGGCAGCCGCTTCGCCCGTCTGTCCCTCCGTCCAGATGCTGAACGTTTGCGGGACGATCTCAATAAAAATCGCCGCGAGCATGAATCCAGCACCCAGCGCGACGAGGTATTTAAGTAGACGCTCGTTCAGACGAAGCACGCCGGGAGAGGCAAGCATCAGTCCGCCGACCAGATTGGCGAGAGCCGCCAGTGCCCCGAAAATGAGAAGTCCGCCAAAGCTAATCAAAGTCGGTTTTGCCTGTCGTCTGAAGTCAACTTAACAAGTGGCATGACCCGAACTATACATGATGAAACGGCGCTTGGCTACGATGGCACAGGGCCAGTTCGCTCCTGTGCGTGCTTAAGAATGAGTCGCCTTAAGCGAGAAAGTTACGGGTTGAGAGCGGAAGAACAGCCTTCCATACACCATATCGTGCTTAAGAAATCTATGACAAACAGGATTTTTTATTCTTGACAGCCTTAACCGAAGGGGCGTAGTATTCGCGGCAGGTGGAGAAAAGTGGTCAGAAGTGGGCTTTTCTGAGTACCTTGTGCCTGATGATTAAAGTTTTACTTAAGGGTTTAAGCACCTCTCGCCCCGCCCGTCCGCCGAAACCTTATGCTGCGAGGAAATTACACGGCGCGAATTGATTCCAAGGGGCGGTTGAAAATTCCGACTCCGTTCCGCCGCCTTGTAGAAGAGAAGCATGGGACGGATGTTTACGTGACCAGTTTGACAGGTGAGAGCGTGCGGATTTACCCGCTTCCCGAATGGGAGGCAATCGAGCAGCGGCTGGCGCTTCTCCCCTCGATGGACCCGGCAAGGCGTAAGTTCCTTGATAGAACCAACTATTACGGCCAGCAGGCGACGGTGGACGCGCAAGGGCGCGTGCTGATTCACCCGCTCCTGCGTAAGAGCGCCAGCGTCGTCGGCGATGTAGCGGTACTTGGCTATCTGACATATCTGGAAGTTTGGGAACTGGAGAGATTTCAGCAGCGCCTTCTCTCCGACCCTTATACGGAAGAAGACGAAGCCGCGATTGCGCGGCTCGGAATTTGAAAAGCGGCGATAGGTGATAAGTGATGGGTGATAAGAAAAAAGCAGTTTCCTATCACCCATCATCCATCACTTATCACTTTACACAGTTCTTTGAGATCACGGGGCGGTGGTGATGGCTGCGCTTATGGGGGGCATGGGCGCGCCCCATCGCCCCGTGTTGCTTCGAGAGACAATCGAATTGCTCGGGGCGGCACGCGGGGGATTGTTCGTTGACGGCACGCTCGGACTGGGCGGTCACAGCGAGGCGATTCTCGAAGCGTCAAGGGAAGCGCGTGTGATAGGAATTGACCGCGACCGAGAGGCGCTTGAGTTTGCGAAAGAACGTCTGGCGCAATACGGCTCGCGCTTTCAAGGCGTTCAAGCGAACTTTAAGGACATCGCGCGGGTTGTCGAAGAAGCGAATGAGAGGGACGTGCGCGGGGTGTTGGTTGATTTAGGCGTTTCGTCGCTCCAGTTCGATAGGGGAGAGCGAGGGTTTAGTTTCCGGCAGGACGCGCCGCTTGATATGCGTATGGATGCGGGCGGTGATGAAGAGTCAGCCGCCGAGTTGCTCGCGCGTCTTCCTGAAGAAGAGATTGCTCGGATTATTTTCGAGTATGGGGAGGAGCGGCGGTCACGTCGCATCGCCCGGTGGATCGTTGAAAGGCGTGAGCGTGGAGAGCCAATCGAGACGACAAAGGAACTGTCTGATTTGGTCGCGCGTGCGGTTGGTTATCGAAAGACGGATAAAGTTCACCCGGCGACGCGCACTTTTCAAGCTCTACGCATCGCCGTCAACCGTGAGCTTCAAGGTTTGAGTGATTTCGTCGAAACGGCAGTTGATCTTTTACAACCGAACGGACGCTTCGTAGCGATCAGTTTTCATTCGCTCGAAGATCGGATTATGAAGCAGACGCTCAGGCGGCTGGCGGGACAATGCGAATGCGACCCGCGAGCGCCTGTCTGTTCGTGCGGCGCACGCCGCGCGGTTGAAATCCTGACACGCCGTCCCCTCGTACCGGGCGAGGGGGAGGTGTCCGAAAACCCGCGCGCTCGCAGCGCCAAATTGCGAGCCTGCCGCAAACTCTGAAAATCGCCGGTTCCTTGGTCGGCGCTGTTTGAAACCCGGATACCCTTTCAAATCTGACTTTTTGACTGCGAGAGGCCCAGACCCCTGATGAGAAGATTACCCTTGAACCGAAAGAATTTTACGGTGCATCGTGAGCGCGACACGCGTGCGCTCTCGCGTCTGGCGCTGCTGCTCGCGTGCGGGCTTATTCTCGCGGGCGGTTTCGTCTACGCAGCGGGACAGCACTTTGCAGCGGTGCAGTACGGTTACAAGAATGAGGAGTTGCGCCTTGAGCAGGCAAGGCTGCTGGAGGAGCAGCGTCGTCTGATACTGGAGCGTGAAGAATCTGCTACGCCGGAACATCTGGGAGCGGCGGCGCGCGGAATCGGAATGCAGCCCATCCAGCCAGCGCAGATTAACCCCGCGAAGAATTTGGAGCAGTCGCAGACCCGCTCGGTTCCGGCCTTCATTAGCCCCTCGGCCTCGCTGAGCCGCTGACGCTCTTTGATTGTGTTTGAAAAGTCAGGCCAGACGGTTCGCACGCATTCTCCCCCTCGCGGCGCTGGCAGAAATTGTTTTGAACAACTCACAGGCCAAGCGCGAAGAGGTAGAAATCTTTGGCCTCCGCGCATTACTTGGAAAGAAGACAAGCAGGAGTTATGCGCGGACGTTTTGTTACTTCATCAAAAGCTCGTCCTGATAAAGCACGCACCCGCGCGCTCTTCGTGGCGTGCTTTCTTGGCGTCTGGATGCTGGCCATCGGCGTCCGTCTCATCTACCTGCAAACCTCGCAGCACGTATGGCTGTCGTCTCGTGCACAAAAACAACAGCAGGAAACAATAAAGACAGAGCCGATTCGCGGCCAGGTGCTCGACCGTCATAATGTCGAGTTGGCGCGCAGTATTGACACGGAATCTTTCTGGGCTGTCCCACGAGAAATCAAGAACGTCGATGAAGTCTCAGCCAGACTTGCTCCCATCGTCGAGACGGATGCTTCCATTATCGCCTCGCGCTTGAAAGAGGCACAGAATGCGAACAAGAAATTTGCCTGGATTGCTCGCAAACTCGACGCGGAACGCGCTGAGCAGGTTCGTGCGCTCAAGCTCGAAGGTGTCTACATGCGCAAGGAGCCGAAGCGCTACTACCCGAACGGGCAACTTGCGGCGCACGTTCTCGGCTTTGTCGGAGTGGACGAATCCGGCCTCGCAGGCATCGAGCTATCATATGACAAGCGGATACACGGCGAGCCGGGCGAATTCACTATAGATACGGATGCTCATGGACGGCCTTACAGCAGTCTTGAAGCACAGGCCAAACCCGGCGAGACAGTTGTGCTGACGATTGATCGCCTTGTTCAGTACAAGACGGAGCAGGCGCTTCTTGCGGCTGTCGAAAGATCGCGCGCCAAGTCGGGCACGGCCATCGTGCTCGACCCGCACACGGGCGAAATTCTCGCACTGGCGAGCGCGCCGACGTTTGACCCGAACGATCCGCGCGCGTCCAATGAGCAGGCACGCATCAATCAGGCGCTACAGAATATTTACGAGCCTGGCTCGACCTTCAAGATCGTTGCTTACTCTGCTGCTATCGAGAGAGGGGCGAAGCCAGACGACCGGATTGATTGCCAGATGGGAGCGATTACCGTTGCCGGGCGCGTCGTCCATGACCACCATGCGTTCGGTACGTTGACCCTGACAGAGGCTCTGTCGAAATCGAGCAACGTGGCGGCAATCAAGCTGGGCTTGAAGGTGGGCAACGATTCGATGTTCGATTACATGACGCGCTTCGGTTTCGGCTGCAAGACGGGAGTCGAGCTACGGGGTGAGACTGACGGGCTACTGCGGAAGGTGAATAAGTGGCAGCCGTCTTCGATGGGTTCGCTCGCCATCGGGCAGGAAATCGGCGTCACGCCTTTGCAGATGGCGGCGGCGTTTGGCACGCTCGCCAACGACGGCCTGCGTCTCTCGCCGCATCTGGTGCGCGAGATACGCGCCGCCGACGGCACAATCGTCTACAGCGCATCGCCGGAACAGCGCAGAGTGGTCAGCGCACAGACAGCGCAAACGCTGCGGGGCATGCTCGAAGAAGTAACGCTGAACGGCACGGCCAAGCTGGCCCAGCTTGATGGCTACACGGCGGCGGGCAAGACGGGCACGGCGCAGAAGATTGACCCGAAGACCCGTGCTTACTCGAAGACAAAATTCATCGGCTCGTTCGTCGGCTTCGCTCCCGTAGATAATCCGGCGGTCGTCATCATCGTGGTGATTGACGAACCCGTCGGTGGCTATCACGGCGGCGAAGTGGCCGCGCCGGTCTTTCGTGAAATTGCCGAACAGATTCTGCCCGCGCTCGACATCACGCCCGACACGAAGCTGAAAAACAGTTCTCAGCCGGGGCTGCTGGCGCGATTCTCCCTTAGCCCCGAAGCGCTGGCTCATTTGCTTGAAGAGCAGGAGCGTGTCAGAGCAGCGCGCGATGCGACGTTGCCGAAGGAAGTAGAAGAGGGCGGGCGCGCAGGGCTGACCAAGGTTGTGTACACGGCGGCGACGAAGCGCGGCGCGTTGATGCCGGATTTGCGTGGGCGGAGCGTGCGCGATGCGGCGCGCGTCTGCGAGCAGCTAGGCTTGCAGTTGGAAGCGCGAGGCGAAGGCCGCGCCTGGCAACAGAGTCCGGCGGCAGGCGCTGAAGTAGAAAGCGGGCAAACTGTTCGGATTGATTTCGGGAGAAGCAAATGAGCCGAGGATGAAGAATGACGGATGAGGTTTAGCCAGCCTTTAGCCTTCATCCTTCCCCTTCATCGTTCATCCTTGAACGTATGAACGCACGACACAGCAGGAATGGCGAGAGCGCGCCGCACGAAACGAAGCAGAGAATCAGCGCCTGCCGGAAGCGTTTGCGCCGGACGCGCGCGACGCAGCGAACATTGAGAATAGAGCAGGATGAAGCGGTTCTCGCGGCTAAAAGTCTTCTGGCATCAGTCGCAGGACGCGCAGATTTGAGTGATTCGGAAGATGTTTTTGAAGAGGCTGGAGCGTCCCCTGCGGGGGCGACTCGCCAATTTACGCTCCCAAGTTGACCGCCGTATGAGGCTGTGCGCAAGATGATAATGGCAACCGAGATTCTTGCGAGATGAGGACGGACGCGGCGTGAATATACGGACGGCGGCGGATTTGATGGGCGCTCAGGTTAGTGGTTTGAGCGCCGAGTTGTTTGACAACGAAATAGTCGGATTCTCGATTGACTCGCGAACGACCGGCGCGGGCGAACTCTTTTTCGCGCTGTCGCAAAGTGATTACGCGCGCGCCGGTTTTAACGGCACGTTTGCCGATGCTCATCGCTATATCCCGAAGGCGTTCGAACAGGGCGCAATCGCAGCGGTCGCGCGCCGGGAGCGTGTGCAGGAAGACGCTGCGTTGCAGGCGATTGCTCACAAACTGTTGCTCGTCGAAGATGCCATCGCCGCGCTGCAAACGCTCGCGCGCAAGGTCTATGAAGCATGGGCGCGGCCAGTCGTCGCCATCACAGGCAGCGCAGGGAAAACGACGGCCAAAGAGTTGACGGCGCACTTGCTCAGTGCTTCGGGTCGCCGCGTTCTCAAGAGCGAGCGAAACTATAACAACGGACTCGGGCTGCCGCTCGCTGTTTTGCAGATGGTGACTGAAGGAAGAAAGCCTGAACAGTTTGACCTCGCAGTGCTTGAGATGGGGATGTCTTCGCCGACGCATGAGATCGAGCGCCTTTGCAGGATTACGCCGCCGGACATCGGCGTAGAGCTGCTGGTCGCGCCCGTTCATCTCGAACACCTCGGCACGATTGAAAGAATCGCGGCGGCGAAGGCCGAATTAATTGAAGGTCTCAAGCCGGGCGCAACTGCGGTGCTCAACAGTGATGACGAACGCGTGATTGCGATGCGCGGCCTCCACGATGGCCCTGTGATTACTTTCGGCGTGGATAACGCAGCGGACGTGATGGCGACGGATATTGATACGAGCCGCTTTGGTCGAAGCCGCTTTCGATTACGGACGCCGGGAGGCTCTGCGGACGCGGAGTTGCAGATGCCGGGTCGCCATAATTTGATGAACGCGCTGGCGGCAGCGGCGGTCGCCGTTTGCTTTGAGATGAAGGCGGGAGAGATTGCGAGTGCGCTCAAAGGTGTTGCCCCAGCAAAAATGCGCGGCGAGGTGATTGACTTCGCCGCCGGGTTTACGGTCGTGGATGATTCTTACAACTCGAACCCGCGCTCGCTCTTGAGCATCGTGCGAACAATCGCGGAGAGCGGCGCTGAAGTGAAGCGTCGCATCGTCATCGCGGGCGAGATGCTTGAGTTAGGGCCGGACGGAGGAAGGATGCACCGGGAGGCCGGAGTTGAAATCGCGCAGGGCGGGATCGATTCGTTGTGGGGCGTGCGGGGCTTGGCCCATGAGATGGTTGAAGGCGCTCTCTCTGCCGGGATGAGCCAGGGGCAGGCGCGCTACTTTGAAACTTCGGAGCAAGCCGGGGCTGCAATTTGTGAGGAAGCGCGGATGGGCGACCTCGTGCTGGTCAAAGGCTCGCGCGGTGTGGAGACGGATAAGGTCGTGAAGATGCTGCGCGACCGCTTTCCTGCGCTCGGAGCAGACGAGGAAAATTGAAAGTCTGGAGTCTGAAGTCTGGAGTCAAAAACAATAGCTGTCTTTTGACTCCAGACTTCAGACTCCAGACTCCAGACTCCGACGACGATGATTCATTGGATCTTCTACGAGTGGCTTTATAACACCTACGAGGGCGGCGGGTCTTATCTCGTCAAGGCGCTCAACGTCTTCAACTACGTCACGTTTCGCACAGCTTACGCTTCGGTCACGGCGCTCCTGATCTCGCTTATCTTCGGCAAGCGCGTCATACAGGCTCTCAAGACCTGGAACGTCGGGCAGCAAATCCGCGAGGAAGGGCCGCAGGCTCACATGGCGAAGCGCGGCACGCCGACGATGGGCGGTGTGTTGATCATCGGTTCGGTTCTGATTTCAACCCTGCTGTGGGCCAAGCTGTCGAGCCTCTACGTCTGGATCGTGATGATCGCGTTCCTGCTCTTCGGGGTCATAGGCTTTCTGGATGATTACCGGAAGATGGCGATGCGCCGCAGCCTCGGTTTGACAGGCAAGCAGAAACTCGTCGGGCAATTGCTAATCGCCATCGCGGTCTGGGCCGTCCTTTACCTCTCCTCTGTTTCTGTTGGCGGCCCGCCCGTACTGCGCGCCGGTGACATCAGAGACCCCGGCTCTCTGACGCTTAAGCTGCGAGACGGGCGCGACCCGCTGTCGCAGTATCTCTGGTCGCAGTTGAGACCTGAGACGCAGGAGTTGCTGAAAACTTATGACGGCACGGGCAAGATGCCGGAAGAGAATGGACGGAAGCTGCTTGACGGATTGAACGGCCTGATGACCGGCCATTCGCTCTTTGACGAGCAACGCTTCGCGCAGGTGAAGCTGACGGATGAGACGCTCAAGTTTATCGCGCTTAATCCGCGAGACGAGCATCTCATTCATCTCAACCGGATGCTGTTGGAAGAAGCGTACCCGTCAGAGATTGCGAAGAGCACGAAGTATTCGTGGAACGTGGACATTCCGTTCCTGAAGTCAACGTCGGATCACAATCCGTTGACCAGTCCCAGCTACATCGGCCCGTACCTGTACCTGATCTTTATCATCATCGTGCTGCTGGGGTCATCGAACGCGGTGAATTTGACGGATGGTCTGGACGGGCTGGCAATCGGCGTAACGTTCATAGCGATGGCTGCGCTGACGGCCTTCACCTACATCACGAGCGACTTTCGCTTTGCGAGTTACTTAGGGCTGGTGCATAGGCCGGAAGCCGCCGAGTTGACTGTCTTCTGCGGCGCGATGGCTGGAGCGAGTCTTGGCTTCCTGTGGTACAACGCGCCGCCTGCGGAAGTTTTCATGGGCGATGTCGGCAGCCTCGCCATCGGCGGCGCCATCGGGACGATTGCGGTCCTGACCAAGCAGGAGTTCATGCTGCTAATGATCGGCGGCGTGTTCGTGCTGGAAATTTTGTCGGTGATGTTACAGGTCGCTTCATTCAAGATGACGAAGCGGCGCATCTTCAAGATGTCGCCCTTGCATCATCACTTTGAGTTGCAGTGGGAACGTCGCTTCGGGCAGAGAACGGTGGAGACGAAAGTCGTCTTTCGCTTTCTAATCCTTGCCATCCTGTTCGCGCTCCTGAGTCTTTCGACGTTGAAGTTAAGGTAAACGGACAAGAAATTTGATCTTTGAGAAACGAGTGAGAAGAGTTTGGAAGTTGCGGGCAAGAAAGTTTTGATTATCGGCGCGGCGCGAAGCGGGATTGCTTGCGCTCGCTTTCTGGCAAAGCGCGGGGCGACGGTCGCCATCAATGATCGCAAGCCGATTGAAGAGTGGGGGCCGGAGGCCGTTGCGCTCAAGCGTGAAGGCGTCGGATTGCTGCCGGGCGATGTGCCGATGTGGTTGTTGGATCAGGTCGAACTGGTAGTGATGAGTCCGGGTGTACCGAGCAAGGTTATTCCGGCGAGATACGCGGATCGCGCGGGCGCGGAAGTCATCGGAGAGGTCGAGCTTGCTTCACGGTTTTTGCGCGGGCGCATTGTCGGCATTACGGGCAGCAACGGTAAGACGACGACGACGACGCTGATTGGCGAGATTTTGAAAGATGCGGGATTAAGCGTGCAGGTCGGCGGCAACATCGGCACGGCGCTCATCTCGATGGTCGAGACTTCCACAGATGATGGCTGGACGGTCGTCGAGCTTTCCAGTTTTCAGCTTGAGACGATTGCCGGGTTTCACCCGACCGTTGCGCTCTGTTTGAACGTGACGCCGAACCACATGGATCGCTACGAGACTTTGATGGACTACGCTGCGGCCAAGCATCGCCTCTTCCGCAACCAGACGGCGGGCGATGTGGCGATTCTCAATGCGGACGATGAAATCGTCTCTTCATGGGCGCGGGGTTTAAGGGCGCATGTTGTCGAGTTCAGCGTGCGGCGCGAATTGGACGAGGGGCTGTTCCTGAGAAACGGGCGCGATATCGTGTCGCGCACAAAAGACGGAGAGCGCGTGTTGATGATGCGGGACGAGATGCAATTGCGCGGGCTGCACAATGTCGAGAATGTGCTGGCGGCTCTGGCTGCCGGACTCAGTTGCGGCGCGTCACCCGATTCGATGCGCGAGACGATCAAAAGATTCAAACCCGTCGAGCATCGTCTGGAGTTCGTCGAAGAAATCAATGGTGTGAAGTTTTACAACGACTCGAAGGCGACGAGCGTTGATGCGACCTTGAAAGCTCTGGAAGCGTTCGCGGAGGAAGATGGCAAGGTGGTTTTAATCCTCGGCGGGCGCGGCAAGCAAGCGCCCTATGCGCCGCTCGCGCCGCTCATCCGCTCGCTCGTTCGCAAACTTGTTTTAGTCGGTGAAGACGCCGACACGATTGAAAGGGAATTGAAACAGGACGCTTCGATGGAGCGCGCCCGTGACATGACGGACGCGGTGCGACGCGCTTACGCAGCTGCCGAAGCGGGCGACATAGTTCTACTCGCGCCCGCCTGCGCCAGTTTCGATATGTTCAAGAGCTTCGAGCATCGAGGGCAAGTGTTCAAGGAAGCAGTCAACGAATTGCGGAATGCGGATTTCGGATTGCTGATTGGAAAGCAGAACGAAGGTTCTTAAATCCGAAATCCGCATTCCGCAATCCGAAATCGAGAGTTATGGCACGAAAGCTACAAGCCGATAAATGGTTGTTTGCTGCGACCGCCGGGCTGGCGCTGTTTGGCATCGTCATGGTCTACAGTGCGTCGGCGGTGATGGCGCAGGAACAGAACAATAACCAGTATTACTACGTCATCAAGCAGGTCATCTGGACGGCCATCGGGTTCGGCGCGATGCTGCTGATGATGCAGTTCGATTATCAACGCTTGCGCGATAAGCGAATCGTTTACGGCTTACTTGGGTTGACAGTGGTGCTGCTCATCGCCGTCTTCGGATTTTCGGCGACTAACGGCGCGCATCGCTGGCTCAAGCTGAAAGCGTTTTCGGTTCAGCCCTCGGAGTTGTCAAAACTCGCGCTGGCAATCTTTCTCGCTTACTTTTTGGAGAAGCGCGCGGGAGAAGAAGGCTCGCTCTGGAGAACTTTCGTGCCGTGCATGGCCGTGACGGGATTGCTGGCCGCGTTGATTTTGAAAGAGCCTGATCTGGGAACGGCTCTGATGCTGATGGTGATTTGCGTGGTGGTCTACTTCACGGCGGGCGCGCGCCTGCTGCACCTGGGGATGGCCGCTGCGCCGGGACTGGCCGTCGGAGCATGGATGCTGCTCTTTGTGCCGTGGCGTTTTCAAAGGCTGGTGACGTTTACGAACCCCTGGGCTGACCCGCAGGACAAAGGCTTTCAGGTGGTGCAGTCTTTAATCGCGGTCGGTTCGGGCGGGACGAGCGGGATGGGCTTCGCGCAGGGTAAGCAGAAGATGTTCTTTCTGCCGTTCGCTCATTCGGATTTTATTTTCGCGGTGGTGGGAGAAGAGTTGGGATTGTTCGGTGCGATGGCTGTGGTGACGGTCTTTGGAATTTTGCTGTGGCGCGGTACGCGTGCGGCGTTGCGTGCGCCTGACAGGTTCGGGATGCTGCTGGGCTTAGGGATCGTGACGGGGATTGTCGTGCAGGCGCTCTTTAACATCAGCGTCGTGCTCTCGCTTTTGCCGACAAAGGGAATCCCGCTGCCGTTCATCTCCTACGGCGGCTCATCCTTAGTTCCGACGCTGGTAGCGATGGGCATCCTGCTGAATATCTCGCAGCATTCCACCGGAGGCGGTGGCGGGAAGGGCTTCGACGATACGAGGGGCATAGAGATTGAGAAGGAGCGGCCAACTGCTCTGCCACCGTCTTTGTCCCCGCGTTCCCCCGTTGCCCCTTCGCCGCGTGGGGCATAAGGGCGATGCGTGTGTTAATCGCCGCTGGAGGAACAGGCGGACACATCTATCCGGGCATCGCGGTAGCAAAGGAAGTGATGCGCCGCAACCCTGAGTCGGAAGTCAGGTTCGTCGGAACGGCGCGTGGGTTGGAGACGCGGCTCGTGCCGCAAGCGGGTTTCGAGTTATCGCTCATTGAAAGCGCGGGATTGAAGAACGTCGGCATGGGCGCGCGGCTGCGTGGGGTTTTGGTGCTGCCAAAAAGTTTCCTCGCGGCGAGACGCCTGATACGCGAGTTCGGGCCGGATGTCGTCGTCGGTGCGGGCGGTTACGTTTCAGGGCCGGTGCTGCTGACGGCGGCGATGATGCGACTGCCTACGCTCGTCATGGAGTCGAACGCCTTGCCGGGTTTTACGAACCGGCGCCTGGCGCGTTTTGTGGATCGCGCGGCGGTGACGTTCGAGGCGGCGCTACCCTTTTTTCGCGGCAAGGGAGTGGTGACAGGCAATCCGGTTCGCCGCGAGTTCTTTGACATTCCGCCCAAGGCGCGCGATGCTACGCGTTTTTCCGTGCTCGTCTTCGGCGGCTCGCAGGGCGCGCGCGCGATTAATGAGAGCGTGATTGCGGCTCTCCCACAGCTCGAAGCGCAACGCGATGTCTTGAGCATCACGCACCAGACGGGCGAGGCGGATTTTGAAAAAGTTCACGCGGGCTACCTGGATGCGGGCTGGGGCGAGAACGCGGATGTGCGGCGCTACATTGACAACATGGTCGCGGAATTCGCGCGGGCGGATTTAATCATCTGTCGCGCCGGAGCGACGACGACAGCGGAACTCGTCGCGGCGGGCAAGACGGCAATCATGATTCCGTTTCCGCAGGCCGCAGACGACCACCAGCGTAAGAACGCTGAAGCATTACAAACGGCGGGCGCGGCTCGCATGATCCTGCAACACGAATTGACAGGCGAACGGCTCGCACAGGAAATCAGCGCGCTCGTGCAGTCGCCGGATGATTTGACACGGATGGAAGAAGCCAGTCGCAAACTCGCACGCGGCGACGCAGCGGCGGCAGCAGTAGATTTGATGGAAGAACTGGTAAAAAGTGGTAGGTAATGGGTGATAGGTGGTAAGAAAGAATTTGGTTTTCTCTTATCGCCTATCACTTATCGCCCATCACTGCTCTTAATATGTTTCGTCGCATTCAACATATTCATTTCGTCGGCATCGGCGGCATCGGCATGTCCGGGATTGCGGAGGTGTTGATTAACTCCGGCTTCAACGTTTCGGGTTCGGACATAAAAAGCTCGGATGTGACGAAGCGTCTTCAGGCATTGGGCGTGGAGTTTATAGAGGAGCATAAGGCGGAAAACATTGGTGACGCCGACGTGGTGGTTCGCTCGACAGCCGTGCGCGACGACAATCCTGAGATCGTCGAAGCCCGTCGGCATTCGATTCCGGTCATCCCGCGCGCAGAGATGCTGGCGGAGTTGATGCGGCTCAAACCGCATTCGGTCGCCGTCGCAGGCTCGCACGGCAAGACGACGACGACTTCGATGGTCGCCACCGTCCTCGGTCATGGAGGTCTTGACCCGACAGTTGTGGTCGGCGGCGTGGTTAAGTCTTTCGGGTCGAACGCCCGGATTGGTCAGTCAGATTTGATGGTGGTCGAGGCGGACGAAAGCGACCGCTCGTTTCTGATGCTGACGCCGACCATCGCCATCGTCACCAACATTGATCGCGAGCACATGGACTATTACAAGGACATGGATGATGTGCGTGAGTGCTTCGTGCAGTTTGTCAACAAAGTCCCGTTCTACGGTGCGTCGATCTTGTGTCTGGACGACCCGCATGTGCAGGCGGTGATTCCTGACGTTAAGCGGCGCAGGATAACCTACGGCTTGAGCGCGCAGGCGGACGTTTCGGCGCATGGGATTCGTTTCGATGAAGGTTACGGTTCGAGCTTTACAGTCTGGCGTGGAACGGAAGTGGTCGGCGATGTCCATTTACGCGCGCCCGGTTTGCACAACGTCTATAACGCGCTGGCCGCGATTGCCGTTGGCTTCGAGTTGAAAGTTTCGTTCGAGCAGATAGCGAAGGCGTTGGGTGAGTTTACGAATGCTGACCGCCGCTTTCAGTTCAAAGGCGAAGAGGCGGGCGTGCTGGTCGTGGACGATTACGGGCATCACCCGACGGAGATTAAGGCGACACTGGCGGCAGCCAAAATCGGTTCGGCGGGTCGCCGCATCGTCGTCCTCTTTCAGCCGCATCGCTACACGCGCACGCAGGATCAGATGGAGGAATTCGCGCGCTCTTTCAATAACGCCGACGTGCTGTTTGTGACGGACATCTACGCGGCGAGCGAAGACCCGATTGAGGGCATCACGGCGGAATCGTTGACGGACGCTATCAAGCGTTACGGGCACAAGAACGCCGAGTACATCGGGCCGCTCGAAGGCGCGCCGGAGATTTTGCGAGACCAACTTCAGCCGGGCGATATGTTCATCACGCTCGGCGCGGGCACAGTCTATCGTGCCGGTGAGCAACTGCTCGGATTGCTTCGCACAGGACGCGACGTGAAGGCGGGCTAGATTGAGAATCCAGACGAGTTTCAGTTTGAAACGAACGTTAGGTGACGGCACGACGGGTGTAATGGTAGTTGACGAAGTGAAAAAAGAATTGACCTTGCCTGAGCGCGACGCGGCGATTGAAGAGATCGCGGCGCGGCTTGGCGTGCGCGCTGAACGAGGGCGACGCTTCGCGGAGTTGACCAGTTTGCGCGTTGGCGGGGCGATTGATTGGGTCATCTCGCCTGTGACGGAAGAACAGGCGGCGACGGTCGTCTTTGAACTGGAACAGGCAGGGATAGCGTGGCGTGCGCTCGGCTCCGGTAGCAACGTGCTGGCAGACGATGCGGATCACCACTACGTCGTCGTGAGCTTGAAGGAATTGAAAGGCGAGGCGCGTTTCGACGGCGAGCGTGTTTCGGTGAGCGCTGGCTACTCTCTGCCGCGACTGTGCATTGACACTGGCCGTCGCGGATTATCCGGCATAGAGGGCTTGGGCGGTATCCCCGGAACTGTCGGCGGTGCGCTCTGGATGAACGCGGGCGCTTACGGCCACGAGATTGGAAACGTGACGGAGATTGTGCGCGTGGCCCGCGAAGGGCGCGTCGTTGAAGTTCCCGGCCATGAGGTCAAGTGGGATTACCGTCACACATCTTTTCGTGAAGGCGAGTTGTTGTTGGGTGCGACCCTGATTTTGCAACGCGACGACCCTGAGAAGATTGGAGCGCGGATGCTGGAAGCGAAGAACAAGCGCTTAGCAACGCAGCCGCATGGCGCACGAAGCGCCGGATGCTTCTTCAAGAATCCGCCGGGAAGCGTCATTGGTACGGGCAAGATGATTGACGAGATGGGCATGAAGGGAGAGCGGCGCGGCGGCGCAATCGTCTCTCCCGTTCACGCCAACTTCATCGTGACGGATGGCGAAAACGCGAAGGCCTCAGACGCGCTCGCGCTGGCCGAAGAAATCCGTGAGCGTTTCAGACGCGAGAAGGGAATCGAACTGGAGTACGAAGTCGAACTGTGGCGAGCGGAGAGTCAAAAGTCCGGCGAGTCTATCGAGTCTGCTGTTAATGAGACTGCCGGGACTCAAAGCTCTAACGACTCGACAAACTCGATAGACTCATCCGACTCGAAAGACTTATGAAAGAGCAGGTCATCACACCGAGAGCAGGGCGAAGCGCGGCCAGCGGCAAGGGGCGTGCGGGGGAGATTCCGCAGCGGCCTACGCGGCGTGAGCGTGGGGGCGCGTCTGCCTCGCGCGCAAAAACAAAGGGCTGGCGCAAAGGTCTCGCTTACCTGCCGCTGGCCGGAAAAATCACGCTGGCCGTGATTATCGGCGTTCTTCTCTTCACGGGCTACCGCGCGGCGGCTTCGGCCTCTTTCTTTCAAGCGCGCAACGTGGACGTGAGCGGCACGTCGCGCGTTTCCTCAGACGAGATCAAGGCCATTGTGCTCAAGGGTACGGCACAGACCGGCGTCTGGAACGCTGATCTTGACGCCATCAGCCGGGAGTTGAAGAAGCTCGGCTGGGTCAGAGAAGCGGTCGTCTCGCGCATTCTGCCGGATGGGTTGCGCGTGCGCGTCATAGAACGCCAGCCACGCGCTGTGGTGAGAACGAATGCCGGAAACTTTGTCTGGGTGGACGAGGATGCGGCCACGCTTGGAGCGGCTTCGCCCGCCGACCAGATTTTCATGCGCGGCTGGGATGAAAAAGAGACTGAAATTGCGCCGCAGCAAAACCGCGAGCGCGTTCAGAAGTTTCTGTTGATGACGCGAGACCTAGAGGCCAAAGGCATCAGCCATCGCGTCAGCGAAGTCAACTTCAACGACTTGCGCGATGTGCGAGCGCAGTTGACGGGCAATGATGCTCAAGTCGAGATTCAACTGGGCGGAGAAGATTTTGGCAACCGTCTCGAATTTGCTCTGGCCAAATTAGACGAGCGGCGCAACACGGAGATTTATCCCTTCATCCAGTACATCAATATCGCGCAGGGAATCGAAAAAGGCGAAGACCGCATGTCAATCGGCGTTGACCCGGAGGCTTTCAAGTTACATCTGGCCAGCAATGATTCAAGCGGGCCGGAAATCGAGAGCGCCAAGGGCAAAACGCGCACCGAGGTCAAGCCGCCCAGCGAGAACCGAAAAGCGAAGGAGAAAGTCGCACGTTCAGAAGACGAGCGAGGGCGCAGGAAAGAGCAGGCCCGGAAAGATCAGGATAAGCGGGAGAAGGATAAGAAGGACAAAGCCTCTCGTGAAGTGCGGGCAGAAGGCCGCCCGCGCCGGGTAGGTTAAAAGCGGGAGACAGGGGTCGGAGGTCGGGGGCCAGTAAAAGCCTTAACAGACTTCTGAGTCCCGACCACCAAAGGAATTTATGGCTAAACGCGCGGCACATACAGTCGGCCTCGACATCGGCACAAGCAAGGTGACTTGTATCGTTGGCGAGCCGAGCGATGGCGGACTCTTAGACATCGTCGGCATCGGCGAAGCAGAGGCGCGCGGGCTTCGTAAAGGTGTCATCGTCAACCCGGACGCCGCTGTTGAGGCCATCAAGCGCGCGGTGGAAGACGCCGAACGTATGAGCGGGCTGGATGCCGAAGAGGTCACGATCAATCTCGCCGGTTCACACATCACGGGCTTTAACGGTCAGGCGATTGTCGCCGTCTCTGGACGCGACCGCGAGATTACGAACGACGATGTGCGCCGCGCGATTGATTCGGCCTGCGCGATGCCGCTTCCCGCCGGGCGCGAGATTGTCGACCGCTTGCCGCAGGAGTTCATCGTTGACGATCAGGATGGAATCAACGATCCCGTCGGGATGATCGGCGCGCGGCTCGCCGTCAAAGTTCATGTGGTGACGAGTCCTGTGACGGCGCGGCAGAATGCCATCAACGCCGTCAATCGTTCAGGGTTGGTGGTCGCCGACATGGTGCTCGAACAACTGGCGGCTGCCGAAGCCTCTTTGACAGAGGATGATAAAGAGTTTGGAGCGGCGCTCGTGGACATCGGGGCGGAGACTACGGGTCTGGTCATTTATCAACGCGGCGCGGTGCAGCACACGGCTGTCTTTGCGCTCGGCGGCTCGCACTTTACCAACGACATAGCCTTTGGCTTGCGGACGCCGATTCCAGAAGCAGAGAAGATCAAGCGCACCGTCGGCAGCGCTTACAGCGCTTCCCTGAATGAAATGGAGCGCGGCGAACTTGTAGAAGTGCCTTCGGTCGGAGGACGCGCCCCCCGTCAACTCTCGCGGCAGATTCTCTGCGATATCTTGCAGCCGCGCGCCGAAGAAGTGTTGATGCAGGTCGCCGACGAGATTAGAGAGTCAGGGTGGGAGCGCCAGTTGTCGAGCGGTGTGGTGCTGACGGGCGGAGGCTCGCTTTTGAGCGGGATGCCTGAAATCGCCGAGCAGGTTTTTGATGCTCCGGTGCGCCTCGGCTACCCGGAAAGAGACCGTTTCGGCGGCCTCATAGAAGATATTCAAAGCCCCGTCTGGGCTGCTGCTGCGGGTTTGTCTCTGGTGACGCAACGCGCGCAAACGGCAGATGCCCGCAACGGAGTAGTCAAGCGTGGTTCGACAGGCCGCCTGACCCATTTTGTTTCAAAGTTTCGCCATCGTTTTAGTGGCATTTTCTGACAAGTTGTTGTATGCTGCCGCGCCAGCCGGCACAAGATGTAGTCCGCAATATTTAGTTGCCCCCGGCGCGCACAGCCCAATATAACCGCACTACGTGCTTCGGAAGCCTCACCAAGAGGGCTGCCGAGAGAGAGGAACGCGAATGATGACACCGGACCGCCAACCGGGCAACGGCATTAATATTTTCATAGACGACGACCCACCGATCACTGGCGCGCGCATTAAAGTAATCGGCGTGGGCGGCGGCGGCGGCAATGCCGTCAACCGCATGATCGAAGCAGGCATCGAGGGCATCGAGTTTCTGGTTGCCAACACAGACCTACAAGCTTTGAAACGCTCATGCGCGCCAATCAAGATTCAACTCGGCGGCAAGCTTACCAAGGGCCTGGGCGCAGGCGCAGACCCCGGCATCGGGCGCAACGCCGCGCTTGAAGATACGGAGAAGATCATCGAAGTGCTGGAAGGCGCAGACATGGTCTTCGTGACGACAGGTCTAGGCGGCGGCACGGGCACGGGCGCGGCTCCGATCATCGCGAGTTTGGCGACGGAGTTGAACGCGTTGACGGTGGCGGTCGTGACCAAGCCTTTTCATTTTGAAGGTCGCCGCCGGATGCTTCAGGCCGATGAGGGATTGCGGGAACTGCGCGAGTGCGTTGATACCGTCATCACGATTCCGAACGAGCGCCTGCTGCACACGGTGGAGCGCGGCGTGTCGCTCGCAGACTCGTTCAAGGTCGCAGACGATGTGTTGCGTCAGGCCGTGCAGGGCATCTCGGATTTGATTACCGTGCCCGGCCTCATCAATCTTGATTTCGCCGACGTGAAATCAATTATGGCAGGCATGGGTCTGGCTCTGATGGGAGCAGGCCGCGCCAGCGGTGAGCATCGCGCGATGGAAGCCACGCAGCAGGCCATCTCTTCGCCGCTGCTGGAAGAAGCGACCATCGAAGGCGCTAAGGGAGTGCTCATCAACATTACGGGCGGGCCTGACCTGACGCTCTATGAAGTCAACGAAGCATCTTCGATCATCCGTGAAGCGGCAGACCCTGACGCCAACATCATCTTCGGCGCGGTGATTGACGAAACGATGCGCGACGAGATGAAGATTACGGTCATCGCCACAGGCTTCGACAAGGAATCGGCGGACTCCGGCAAGATAGCCGCAGGCGCGGGCGCGCACTCGACTCCGCCTCGCTACACGCGCACCCCCGGCGACGATACGCAACGCCCAATCGTCAATCCGAATCGCACGGACGACTTGGACGTGCCGACCTTCATCCGCAAGAAAGCAGACTGAAAAGCTGGTAAATCGTAAATCGTGAATCGTAAATGGAAGGAACACTCTTTCCATTTACGATTCACGATTTACGATTTACGAACAGTTTGCCTTTTACCTTTTTACTTCTTTAGTGTAGTATGTCGGCAATTCCTTGAAGGAAATTCTATTCGGGTAAATTTCTACATCTCTCCTTGATTGGCCGCAGTCTGCGAGAGTTGTAATTGATTGTTCGCGCCGTCCAGACGCACCGAGCACATCGGATGTGGGGCGCGGATTCTCATATCTCATTTCCCCTTAAACGGTGGAGGTTGGAAAGTCACAGTGAACCGCAAACTCATACGAACAACATTAGCAGAAGTGAAAAACAAGGAGCGGGAAGTGCCGCCGCAGAGAGCGCGCGTCAATAACGGCGGCGCTCCGCGCTCAGGTGATAGTGGCGGGCACGCCCCGCAGCGCCCCGCGCAAACATCTACGCCTGCCGTGCAGGTGCGTAAACGCGTTCCCCCTCCGATGGAAACCAACGCGGAAATCTTCTACTACAAGAAGCAGATTGACGCGCATACACAAATGGTCATCGTGTTGCTGGATGGCGAGGAGATCGAAGGGACTATCGAGTGGTATGACAAGGCCGCGCTGAAGGTCAACCGCAAGTCCGCGCCGAATCTGCTCCTGCTCAAGCACCACATCAAATACATGTACAAGGCCGACGAGCGCGAGGCTGAATGAGCGCATGGCGCGTTTCATGTCAATTGCAGGCCATCATCCGTCCCGGCTGATATTCCGCGCCCTCCTCATCCGTCGCGTCCGGTTATGACAGAGACGTTGCATAATTCATCTCACGCCGCCAGCCCGCGCCGGAAGTCCTGGTTGCCGCGCATCGGCATTACGATGGGCGACCCCGCAGGCATCGGCCCTGAAGTCGTCCTCAAGGCGGTCGCTGAAGAAGAAGTCCGGCGCGTTTGCGTTCCCGTCATCATCGGCGACGCGCAACTTCTGGCGCACACCGCGCGCACGCTCGATCTGCAATGTGGCTATGACATCGTGCGCTATGACGAGCGGCTGCCAGATCAACCGAGCGAGCCTGTCATCTTCCATCTGGATAACGTCAGCGGCCACGTCGAGCCGGGGATAGAATCGGGCACGGCAGGCAAGGCCGCTGCCGCTTACATAGAGGCTGCCGTGAGGTTGTGCGCCGCCGGGAGCGTGGACGCGATTGCGACCGCGCCTATAAATAAGCGCGCTCTCTTTCTGGGCGGGTACAGTTTTCCGGGGCACACGGAATTTCTCGCGCATCTGACCAGCACGGAAGAGTATGCGATGGCTTTCGTCGCCTCTAATCTTCGCATCGTGCTCTTGTCAACGCACGTTCCGCTCGCGGAAGCGATCAGGATGGTCGAGCGCGACCGCATCATTCGTATCACCAGCCTGACGCATCGTGAATTGAGGCGCTGGGGAATCGAGCGTCCGCGCATCGCCATCGCTGCTCTGAACCCGCATGGTGCGGAAGGCGGACTTTTCGGCGTTGAAGAAGCTTCGGAGATTGTTCCGGCAGTTGAAGCCTGTCAGGGACGCGACGGAATGGATGTGCGTGGGCCATATTCGGCGGACACGGTTTTTCTGCGTGCCTCGCGCGGCGAGTTTGATGCGGTCGTGGCGTGTTATCATGACCAGGCCATGATCCCCGTCAAATGTTTGTCGTTTGGCGAGGCGGTCAACGTGACATTGGGCTTGCCTTTCATCCGCACCTCTGTGGATCACGGCACAGCGTTTGACATCGCGGGTAAAGGACTCGCGGAACATTCGAGTATGGTGGCCGCGATTATGCTGGCGGCAGAGTTGTCGTCGCTGGCGGATGAGTCAGACAGAACCGTAGAGGCTTAAAAACTCAGGAGTAAAGATGTGAACGATCCCACCGAAAATCCTCAATCTCTCCCTCGCATCTTAGTAGCTGACGACGACCCGGCAATCCTGCGGCTCGTGACTGCTATCGTCGAAAAGGAAGGTTACACGGTCGTGCCTGCGCGCGATGGGCGCGAGGCGTATAAGCTCCTGCAATCGGATTCCGATTTCGTGGCGGGCATCTTCGATGTGGTGATGCCGCACATACAGGGGCCGGAGCTTGTCCGTTATATGAAGACGGAGAAGCGGCTGATGAAGATTCCCGTGATGATGATGACCGCCGAGCAGAACCCGAAGCTCTCTTCCGATAGCTTCTCCGCCGGAGCAGTCGTCTTTCTGCCCAAGCCCTTCACCACCGCGCAACTGCAAATCATGCTGCGGATGCTGATCGCCAAGAGCGGATCGTAAAACATCGGCGCTGTCAGGCTCGGTGGCTCTATGAAACCGGACATTAAAAAAAGATTGATTTACGCGCTTGCTGGCGGAGCGTTAGTTCCCATCTCGTATTATTTTCTCCTAATGATTCTGGAGAAGGTTTCCCCCAGCACCCTGTCGTGGTTTGGTATATGGATCGTAATGCCCATTGCCTGGCCTGCCTATATTCACGAATATCTCTTTCCTCCACCTGCGTATTCAGATTCATTTTACGATTTCCCCGGCATCGAATTTTGGCTCTATTTATTAGCTGCAAATTTCATTCTGTATTCACTGCTGCTATATGTAGGATTGTGGTGGAAGCAAAGAATGCCGCGTCTCAGGTAGCTTCGCACCGAACAATCACGTTGCGCCAGATAGCTCGATAAGATACCTCTCAATTCAATAGCCCATTTATTAAGGATTCAGGCGATGAACAAACGAATGCAAAGCACGGCTGCCGTCTTTGGTATGACGGTAATCTGCCTCCTGTTGGCTCTCGCTTACGGACAGGCAGCGGATGATTTGAGTCCGAATCAGGCGCGCAAAATAATTGCGAATCTGGCGGGCATCAAGCTGCCTTCGGACGCGGTGCGTGTCAGAGAGGTCTCAATGCTGGGTTCGTCGGCGACGGTCGTGGCGCAGGTCGAGACGGCGTTTCGCTTCGTCAAAGGTGAGGATGGGAAATGGCGCGTGGCGGAGATCAGGACGGGCGATAATCGCTGGGAAGACGTAGACATGCTGGTGCGCGCCGTCAATGGAGAAAAGACTGAACGGGCGCGGGCTGAGCTTGAGACATTGGCTACCGCCCTGGAAGCCTTCCGGCGCGAGCGCGGCTTTTACGTTGCGGCAAAGGGCGAGGGCACGCTCGTCGACCATCTCAATCCGCGTTACCTCGCGCGCGTGATTCGCCTAGACCCCTGGCACAAGCCCTACTTCTACGAAGGCACGCAAACGTCCTTCATCCTCCGCTCAGACGGAGCAGACGGCAAAGAAAACACGCCCGACGACGTAGTCATAAGGGATGAGGGCGGAGGGATGAGGGATGAAAAGAAACGATGAAGGCGGAACGCTGAGCGCGGAAGTAAAGACAATTCATCGTTCATCGTTTCGCGCTCATCCTTCGCCTTTCATCCCTCATCCCTCCGCCCTCATGCCTTTTTTCTTGACGCTGCCCGCATCGGATGTTAGGTTTTAAGAGTGGCTTCCGGCGAGAAAGCAGCCTGTGAGCCGCGCCACTTGCCCCGCGCCGTTCATATTGAAGAGCAAGTCCCACTTTAGATGGCGCTCACCTCAAACGAAGGAGTCTGGTTTTGGTAACGGGACGCACACTGTTGCTCGCAGACGATTCCGCCACAATCCGAAAAGTGGTTGAGTTGACGTTCTCGGACGAAGGTCTGGAAGTCATCACGGTGGGGGATGGTCAGCAGGCTCTTGAAAAGCTTGAAGAGATTGTCCCTGACATTGTGCTTGCGGATGTTTTCATGCCCGAACTCAACGGCTATCAGGTCTGCGAGCACATTAAGCATACCGAACGTTTCCGCCATATCCCTGTTATGCTTCTCGTCGGCTCGTTCGAGCCGTTTGATGAAGCGGAGGCGCGCAGAGTTGGCGCGGATGATTATTTGACGAAACCTTTTCAATCAATACGCGCGCTGGTCGGCAAGGTGCGCGATCTTTTGAGCGGGAGCAGCGGCTCGGATGAAGCCCCTACTCGCAAGCTCACTCTGCCGCCGGAAACCGGAAATGAGAACCGGCTGGACGAAGAAGCTATCAAACGCGCGACCGCCGACACGGCTCCGCTCCCGGAGCAAGAGCAGGAAGAGATGTTGCGCAGCGACAACGCACGTGAAGATTCTTTTACCGATTTAAGTATGGACGATCAAATGATTGAGGCAACACCCGCCAACGATTACGGCAGCGCCGTTGGACGTGGACAAGACACACAGGAGGCACGCCCGACCGCCGCTTATTCGGCAGCGGATTTGCAGGAAGCCGGAATCAATCAGGCTGTTGAGAACAAGGGTGCGTCTGAGCCGGAGGAAGTCTCTGCTGCAAGCGCATACGCTCCGGCGCAAATTGGCGAGCCTTCGCCGTTGGCAGCCGGAGGCCATTCGCCATCGGTCAGCCGCATGGGTAGCCCTGCGGGTTCAGACGACTCGCTGCTTGACTTAGGCGACATCGAATCACCAACGGCGGCGACGACTGAGGCCGACGACTTTTTCCTTGATCTGCTGGATGAATCTCCCGCAGAGGCGCAGTCAAGGTCGCCGCTTTTCGTTGCGACTCCCGAACCGCAAGTTGAAGCTGCCCCTGCCTCTTCGATTGCTGAAGACATGGACGCTCATGCGCGCTCTGATTACGAGGAAGCGACTACTGAAACGCCATCGCAGGCGCAGGAGTTCGCCGAGCCGCAGGTCTTAAGCGAAGAGTCGCGCGCTGAGTTCGCGCAAACTGAAGAGTTCGCGCAAACTGAAGAGTTCGCCCACGCTGAAGCTGAGGCGTCAACGGTTGCGGAATACAAAGGTGCCGAGGAAGCTCCGGTTTCAACGGTTGAAGATTTTTCCGGCGATATGCAGTTAGCTCCGACAGAGCGTTTGTCCGATAATTTTCAAGCCGAAAGAGCGCCCGCAGAAATGGGCGGCGCTGAAAGCAGTGCGACAGCGAGCGCGCCTCCCGCCACAGGTCAAATCACGCTCGATCAATTATCGCCGGAAGTGATTGACGCCATCGCCCGCCGCGCCGTCGAACAGCTTTCCGAGCGAGTCGTCGAGCAAATCGCCTGGGAAGTCGTTCCAGACCTCGCAGAGCTTCTCATCAAGCGCCGTCTCGAAGAGGGAAAGCAGTAGTTTGTAGTTCCGGAGGGGCGGAATATTAGTAGCCCAGCACGTCAGTGCCGGGTTCACAGCCACCATCAATTATTGAAGCCCCGGAGGAACGATATATTATGTCGCCCCTCCGGGGCTTTGAATTTAATTTGATGCTGTATTCCCATGACTCACGTCATGGGCTACTGATATATCGCTCCTCCGGGGCTGAGAGTATAATCGCCGCTTTCATCCTCGCTTTAGCCTTCGCTTATTTGTCGGGCTGAGTTTCTTGTCGTTCCTCTTCCACTTTGATTAAGTACATGATCTTGTCATTGAAGTGGAGCGACTTCAGATAATCCGGCGGCGGTAGAGGCGCTGGCGCTTCAATGATAATCGGCACGATCTCGGGCGCGGCCTCTTTGCGGCTGAGCACGTAGCGCAACTCCTTTTCCACCCACTTCGATGTCTTCGCGTGAGACGACCAGAAGAGAAAGACGGCGTCGCTTCGATCCAGATACTGGTAGATCGTCTTCTCCCAATCATCCCCCGGCTCAAGTGTGAGCAAGTCCTGGAAGAAGTTCAATTTCATCGTGCTCATCACCTGCACTCGCTTCAAAACTTCGGCGCGATCCTGTGAAGCATAGGAGATGAAGACCTGTTTGTATTGAACGTAATTGTCGAACGGGACAGGAGCAGCGATGGAAGGCGCGGCGACAGCAGCAGCAGCGGCGGGTTTCTCTGTCTGCGTTGCGCCTTCAACGACCTCGAATTCAAACTTGACGTGTCCGACGGGGACGCTCTTGTAAGCGACTCTGACTGTACCGATGATGCTGCCGGTCTCGAAGTCCTTCGGAATCGTGACGCCGAACTGAACCGAATCAGGCTCTCCCTCCCAGAGGAGAGATTGATTCGGCTCGTCAATCTCCAGCCCTTGCATCTCAAGAGAAAAGGTCAGTTGCTGGCCGCGCTCAATCTTCGCCCCCAACTTCTTTCCCGGCCCGCGTTGTTCGACACTCTTACTCATCCCCTTCGCCATCTCAGCCAGCAGCGCGGCCTGCTCTGCGAGGTGAGCGAAGGCTATCACCATAAAGCTTTTGCCCTGTCGTGCTTCGGTCGGGGCGAAGACGGTGCAGCGTACCTCGTCGCCTTCGGTCGCACCGGCAGCGAGTTGGGCTTCTTCCCTTCCTTTGAGTTCAGCAGCTTGCCGCATTCGCCGCAAATAGTCTCCGGCTAAAACGGCGAGGATGCCGCATAACAGGAGGGTCGTAGGGATGTATGGCGACGGCGGAGGCGCAAAGACGTTGATGACAAAGCTCCGCACGCTACATTCTTCGCTGAAAGACTCTTCACTCCAAAACCTGTAGCCCGCATCCGCGCTCTTCCATAAGACTCCATCTACCTCCAGCGCATCTATCTCCAGCACGAAGATCGGTTGCTCGGCATAGTTCGCAGCATTGATGGTTAATGAGCGCTCCTCGCCGGGTGGTAGCTCCAAGCTCCATGCTTTCGGGTTAAGGTCATTCGAGTGCAGATGGATGGTGGCGACAGTGCCGGACGATTGCGCATCAACTGTTTGTCGGAACGACACCGGAATTATCTGAGGCGAAGATGAAATACGTGCGTCCCTCTGACCTTCTGTCTCCGTATATGCTCTCGTCCACATGAAGGTGATGATCGCCTCCTGTCCCTTCGTCAACTGCTTCGGGTAATGGACGCTGACGAGCTGCCGCTCCTTGAGATTGTCAGGCGAAGGTGAAGGCGTTGGTGTTGGCGACGGTGTTGGCGTTGGCGTTGGCGTCGGGGTCGGGCTACTGGCGATGCCTACTAAGGCTTGACAGGAGGTTATGCAGACACGGCCATAGCCACGCGCTTCGACGGTCGCGTTAATCTCCGTTCCTTCTGCGAGTCCGGTAGTATCAACCTGAATAGAAGCTGTGCCCTGTCCTCCGTTAATCCTGCCCGCCGAGACAGACCAACGATAGATGGGGCTAACATTGGGAGTGCCGCCGCTTCCCTGAGCCGTGAAGGTTATGGAATTGCCGTGCGTGACGGTGGAGCAGTAGACGTTTGGGCAAGTGTAAGACGATGAAGGCGTCGGCTGCGGCGTTGGTGTCCGAACCGGTGTTGGCTGTGGCGTGGGCGTCGGTGTGGCCGTCGCGCAGGGGCGCACTGTGATTTTCGTAGAGCCGAAGACATCGCAATCGCGGCAATCGTGGCAGTTGGGGTCAACGTCCGCTTTAAAAGTGGCCCTGTACTTCCCCGGCGGCATTCCCCAGAGATTCCAGACAACCTTCGACCCGCGTCCCTCTATGCGTCCGCCCTCCACCCTCCAATGATAAGCTAGGGGAGGACATGAAGGGTCCCATCCCGAAGCTGTGATCTGCACCCGCGCGGCAGACTCTTTGCCGGGACAGAGAGAGACGTTGTACGTGCTGGCGTCCAACCGCGGAGGATTTGGTCGTCGTTTGGCCGCATTCTCCACTGGCACTTTGGACGATTTTCCCTTGAGCCAGTCGAAGAGACGACGCGCGCCCTTGCGCTTCCCGCGTTTTTGATTCGCCTCCGGTGTCTGCGTGGGTGCCGGTTGGGACGAGTCCTGAACATCAAAAGAAGCTAACACGAATTCTAACTGTGTCTCGTCCGCCTCTTGAATGCGGGGAAGCGACAACGGTTCGACGTGAGCGGATTGAGACGGTGCGGCGCTTTCGGGTTGAGCGCCCGGCGTCGTGAATTCGATAAAGCAGTTCCGGTGGATTTCATTCAAGGGAAGCGTGTAGCTGTGCGCGTAAAGAGAAAATAACAGGACGAGGGCGATGAGAACGACGCCGAGAGCGATTAACGGCCACGCTAATTTAGTGACGCCGGGGGGTGCTGCGTCTCCTCTCTTGGGAGTGGTTGCCGCTTGGTTCATGAGGGAATCTCACGGTAGGGCAGTTTGGGGTAATTCTTAACCGTGAAAGTTGAGGAACTATAGACCAAGCAGACAGACAGTGTAAAGAATTATATCTCTTCCGCTGACATGAAAACTGGCGGCCATTGCTTTACAATAATCGACTGCTGAAAACTGAAAACTGGAAACCGAAAAACTCTTCTCATGGATATTCCGAAAACTTACGATCCCAAACAGGCCGAACAACAGCACTACGCGCGCTGGGAGCAGCAAGGCTGCTTTGCTCCTGAGATTAACCGCGACCCTGATGCTCCCATCTATTCAATCGTCATCCCGCCGCCGAACGTCACCGGCTCGCTCCACATGGGGCACGCGCTTCAGCACACCCTGATGGATGTGCTGACGCGACACAAAAGGATGTGCGGCTATCGCACGCTCTGGCTGCCCGGTATGGATCACGCGGGGATTTCGACGCAACTGGTGGTCAGCCGCGAATTGAAGAAAGAGGGACTGACGCGCCACGACCTCGGGCGTGAAAAGTTCGTCGAGCGCGTCTGGAAATGGAAGCACGAATCTGGCGGGCAGATTTTGAAGCAGATGCGGCGCGAAGGCGCGAGCGTCGATTGGTCGCGCGAACGCTTCACAATGGACGAAGGCTTGTCGCGCGCCGTGCGCGAAGTCTTCGTGCGTCTCTACGAAGAGGGTTTGATTTACAGAGGCGACCGGATCGTCAACTGGTGCCCGACCGATCAGACCGTTTTGTCTGATTTAGAAGTTGAGAAAACACCGCAGGCAGGCAAGCTCTATTATTTGAAATATCCGGTGAAGACTGAGGGGGGCGTTGAGAGAACCGTGACCGTTGCGACGACCAGACCCGAAACGATGCTCGGCGATACGGCAGTCGCAGTTAATCCAACGGATGAGCGTTACCGCGAGCTGGTTGGCGCGGTTATCAATCTCCCGCTCACAAACCGGGAGATTCCAGTCATCGCGGACGAGTATGTTGATGCCGGGTTCGGCACGGGCGCTGTGAAGATCACGCCCGCGCATGACCCGAACGATTGGGAGATGGGCGTGCGCCACCAATTGCCGCAGGTCTTCGTCATCGACCAGCACGCGCGGATGACGGAAGACGCCGGAAAGGATTTCTTCGGCCTTGATCGCTACAAGGCGCGCGAACTGGTGGTGGAAAAGTTTGAAGAACTCGGACTGCTTGAGAAGGTGGTTGACTACGAGTTCTCCATCTCGAAGTGTGAGCGTTGCAAGACGGTGATTGAGCCACTCATCTCGACGCAATGGTTCTGTCGCATGGCCGAGCTACGCGACCTCGCGCTCAAGCTGATGGAGGATGAAAAGAAGCCAGGCTTCACGCCCGACGTTCCCTACACGAAGGTTTACACCGACTGGCTCGAAAACCTGAGAGACTGGACTATCTCGCGTCAACTCTGGTGGGGGCATCAAATCCCGGCGTGGTACACAGGGGACGGGCGCGTCTTCGTGGCGCGCTCCATTGAAGAGGCCAGCGTGGCGGCGGGCACAAATGAATTGACGCAGGACCCGGACGTGCTGGATACATGGTTCTCGTCATGGCTCTGGCCTTTTTCGACGCTGGGGTGGCCGGACGAAACCGCAGACCTCAAGACGTACTACCCGACCTCTGTGCTGGTGACGGCGCGCGACATCATCTTTCTCTGGGTCTCGCGGATGGTGATGAGCGGTCTGAAGTTTATGGACAAGACGCCGTTTCATGATGTCTTCATCACGGGCACGGTTTTGGACAAGCACGGTCAGCGAATGTCTAAGACGAAGCTCAACGGCATTGACCCGATGGATGTCTTCGACAAATACGGCGTTGACGCGACGCGCCTCGTGCTGGCTTCCGTCGGCAGCACGGACACGCGCTGGAACGATAATCAGGTCGAGTCTTACCGCAACTTCGCCAACAAAATCTGGAACGCCGCGCGCTTCTGTTTGATGAACTCGGAAGGCGCAAAGGTGAGTCCGGATGCGTTTCAGGCTGACGCCGCCGAGCTTCCTTTGCATGATCGCTGGATACTCTCGCGGCTCAACAAGACGGCGCGTGAAGTTGATGCAGCGTTAAAGTCGTATTCATTCCACGAAGCCGTGCAGACGCTCTATCATTTCTTCTGGGACGATTTCTGCGATTGGTACATCGAGTTGACGAAAGCGGACGTGACGAGTGAGCAGCCTTCGATTGAGAGAGACAGGGCGCGCAGTCGACTCATCACAGTGCTGGAACAGGCGTTGAGGTTGCTGCATCCTTTCATGCCGTACATCACGGAAGAGTTGTGGCAGCGCCTGCCGGGCGTTGATGAAAAGCTCATGCACCCTGCTTACACGGGCGCGCCGCCGACCGTCATGCTTGCCAGTTATCCGCAGCCGGACGCGAGTTTGATAGACGAGCGCGCGGAAGGTGAGATGGCGGCGGTGATTGATTTCATCTCGCGCGTGCGTAACATTCGCTCCGAGCTAAACGTCAAGCCGGGTGATCGTGTGCGGATGCTCGTCGGCGCGAGCGAAGAGAAAGTGCGTGACGTGTTTACGGCAAATCGTGACCAAATCGCGCGGCTGGCTCGCGCTTCGGAAATCAAGATTGACGAGCGATTGGATGCACCGCGTGCTTCGGCGCGTGCGGTGCTCGCCGGGGGCGCAGAGGTGGCCGTGCCGCTCGAAGGCTTGATAGATTTCGAGCAGGAGCGTGAGCGATTGGCCAAAGAGCGCGAGAAGTTGCAGAAGGAGGCCGCGAAGCTCGAAGCGCAGCTTGCCAACCCGCAGTTTGCCGAACGCGCGCCCGCCGAGAAGGTCCTGGAAACGAGGGAACGTCTGGCTGACATAGCGCAACGCACCGCCGCGCTTCAGCAGATGTCGGAGGCTCTCAAATGAACTGGCTTGACGAAGGCGCGCTCTTTTCCCAGATCGGCGCGTTTCTCTCCGAAGATTTGGGGCGCGGCGACATCACGACGCAGGCGACCGTCACGCGCAACTCGCGCGCGCGTGGCCGTTTTCTCGCCAAAGAGCTAATGGTCGTCGCCGGATTGGAAGCGGCGGAGGCCGTCTTCTCCACGCTCGATTCGCAGCAGCAGATCGAAGCCTTCGCTTCCGACGGCGAAGAGGTCGAGGCCGGGAAAGTCATCGCGCGCACGAGCGGTTTTGCGGACGTGCTGCTGGCGGGCGAGCGCGTCGCTTTGAATCTGCTTCAACGTCTTTCAGGAATTGCTACGCTGACGCGCAAGTATGTTCGCGCCATCGAAGGCACAAACGCGCAGATTGTTGATACGCGCAAGACCACGCCGGGATTGCGAATGCTGGAAAAGTACGCGGTGCTTTCGGGCGGGGCGCGCAATCATCGCTTTGGCTTAGATGACGGCGTGCTTATCAAGGACAACCACATTGCGCTCGCCGGGGGCATCGGCGCGGCTGTCGAGCGTGCGCGTGAATCAATCGGGCATCTGCACAAGATTGAAATCGAAGTTTCTGCGGAGAAAGATTTGCGCGAGGCTATCAGGAGCGGGGCGGACATTCTCTTATTAGACAATCTCAGCCCGGAAGAGACGGCGCGGATGGTTGCCGTCGCACGAGAGCTTCAGCCACTGGTGGCGCTCGAATCTTCGGGCGGCATCACGCTTGAGAACGTGCGCGCCTATGCCGAAGCGGGCGTCGATCTCATCAGCATCGGCGCTCTCACGCATTCCGCGCGGGCGATGGACATCAGTTTCAAGATTCAACCCGGATGAGAATCGGAACTTGCGCCGGGGCTTGGGCGTGTAAGATGAGTCGGACATCTTCCGGGATGCGTCGTGGCATCATTAGTGATAATCTTAATTCATTGAGTTAGTGCGGGAGGTTTTATGATGCGTCGTCCAATTACTCGCCGGATAATGATTGCGCTCGTCGTTCTGTTGGCGGTTGGCGTTTGCCTCGACGAAGCGAGCGCGCAGCGAAGACGCACACGGCGGTCGCGCCGCGTCACCAATCCCGTCGTGACTCAGCCGGTCATGCCCGCGACTATTCCTTCAAACCAATCAACAGAGCCACAGATCATCAGCACCGCCGACCAGCAGGCGTCTGAGCAGGGCAACGCGACGGAAATCAGCGGTCAGGTTCCGGCGACTTCGCGACGACCAGTTAATCGCAAGCGCCCCGTAGCCGAGTCTGAGACTGAAGAAGATTCGATGCGCCGCACCGTCAATGATTTATCTAACCAGGTCAGCAAGCTCTCGGATAAATTGAGCCAGATGGAAGAAAACCAGCGGACGCTCGTTGACATGGAGCGTCTGTCGCGGGCCGAGCAGCGCGCCGAAGCCTTGCGGACACAACAGCGCGACGTGCTGGAGAAAGAAGGAATCTTGCAGGCGCGACTTGAGCAGATAGAATTTAATCTCAAGCCTGAGAACATAGACCGCAGCGTTTCGACTTTCGGCTCGACCAGGCCCGAAGAAGCGCGTGATGCGCGGCGTCGCGCGCTCGAAAGTGAGAAGGTCAGAACGCAAGCGCAGATCGAATTGTATGCCACGAGCCGCCAGCGCCTTGAAACCGCCATCATCAATGCCGATCTCGAAGTCGATAAGTTACGCCGTCGCATCGAAGAGGCGACCGAGCCTCCAACGAAACCGGGCACACCCGCCAACGACAACACCGACGACACCGACGACACGTTTACTACCAGACCGACGACCGCGCCGCCCATCTCTACCAACCCGCCGCTCTGAGAAAGCAGTGGTCAGTAGTCAGTGGTCGGTGGTCAGTTAAAGCCTCTGTGCGAAATCGCGACTTTTAACTTTTAGAGGTCAAGGCCGCCGACACTCAATTACTGACCACCGACCACTGACTACTGACCACTGCTCTTTAGTGTTAAACTGAACGCCGGGCACGCGACCTTTCATCAATAATTATCATGGGCACGATTGCACAGGCCGAACTCTATCACTTAATCAGCGAACGCAGCGCGCTGGGCGAGCGCGTCGTCGTGGCGACTGTCGCGCACACGCGCGGCTCAACCCCGCAAAGGCGTGGAGCGAAGATGCTCTTCTTCGAGAATGGCGAAGTGAAGGGCACGGTCGGCGGCGGCTGCATCGAAGCCGAGGTCTGGGCCGAAGCGCGCGAGGCTCTACGCAACGGCACCTCCATGCTCCATCAATTCCAGCTTACGGCGGACGAAGCGAGCGAAGAGGGCATGGTCTGCGGCGGCACGATGGAGATTTTCATAGACGTGTGGAATGCTTGAAAGCAGTGATAGGTAATAGGTGATTGGTGATAAGATGAAGACGGCTATTCTTTCTTATCACCAATTACCCATCACCTATTACTGAGGAGGTGAATATGCCGACAACATCTTTCATGGAGAATTACAAGGAGAAGCATCAGCATCCTTTGAACAAGCTCTGCCACAGCATCGGCATTCCGATGATTGTGCTGAGCCTGCCGCTCTTCTTCTTCAACTGGAGGTGGGCGCTCGCGCTCTTCATCGTCGGCTGGATTTTCCAGTTCGTCGGCCACTTGATCGAGGGCAATCAGCCTGCGTTCTTCAAAAACCCGATGTACCTGCTGGCTGGCCCGATGTGGATTGTGCATCGCGTGGGCGTTGCGCTCGGACTTTCCAAGTCATCCGCACAGAAGCAGAGTAGAGGTTGAGCGCCTGCACACCGCGCTGAAGCTCAAGAGTGGATGCCCGACCCCGTTAAATATTCATCGTCACAGGTAATCGCACAAGCGGTCGCGCAGGTTCTTGAACGCAACTCTCTCGCGGCGCTTGCCACGCTCGTCGAAGCGCCCGCAAGTGTTGGGGCGAAACTGCTGGTTGAAGAAACCGGCGAGCGCAGCGGTAGTCTGGGCGAGTCCTTTCTGGACGAAGCTATCGCCGCGTCTGCCAAAACCTTCCTTGATTCGCGCGTCGAAGCGCAGACTTTCAAACTCGCAGAATTGATTGGTGAGCTGCAAGGACAGCCCGGTGCACGCATTTTGTTTGAGCGCATCGAGCCTGAGCCGCGTCTGGTCATCTGTGGCGCTGGACACGTCGGCGCATCGCTCGCGCATCTCGCCCGCTTGATAGGCTATCGCACCGTCCTGATTGACGACCGCGCGGATTTCGTCACGCGCGAGCGTTTCCCGGATGAAGGGATAGAGTTAATCGCGACTTCTAACTGGACCGATGCGGTGCGCGCTGGAGTTGGAGCGGGGCGGGGCGTCTCTGTCGCCGTCGTCACGCGCGGGCACAACGAAGATGAAGAATGTATGCAGGCGGTCATGTCCGCGCATCCGGACTACGTCGGGTTGATTGGAAGCAAGCGGCGGACGAACATAGTGCTTGAGAGATTGCGCGAGACGGGCGTTGATGAAAAGCGTTTGAGTGAAGTCAGAGCGCCAATCGGTTTGGACATCGGCGCTGTCTCGCCGCAGGAAGTCGCGCTCAGTATCCTCGCTGAGATCGTCGCCGAACGACGCGGGGGAACGGGGCTTCCGCTCTCAGCATGGAGGCGCAAGTAAGGCGGCTATTGACACATTATTTACAGCGAGCAAGTTGTCTGCCACGCTCCGCAAGTCGAATTCATCCCTGCACAACCCATCTTTCACGCCTCACAAGTCAACTTTCACGCTGTGCAAGTCATGTGTTACACCACACAAGACATCTATCAGATTGCGCAAAGCATCTGACACACCGCGCAAGCCATCTTCACAACTTCGCAAGTCAATCTTCACGCTGCGCCAATCAAGTTTCACATCGCACAAGCTAGGTTTTACGCTACGCAGGCCATCTGTCACACTTCGCAGATCATCTAACACACCCAACCGGTCTTTTGAAACACTCTTACTGTCCCGTTACTCAGTGGCGCGGGCTTCTTCCTCCAATCGTTGTTCGAGTCTCTTCCTGCGCTTGCCCCTCATTTCGCCGTTGAGGTATTGCACCGGGCCGATGAGCCAGTAGACCGCCCCACCGAAGCCGCTTTTAGTAATGAGTGTGACGAGAATCGAACCCACGCCAATCAGGACGTGCAGCAGGTTTTCCATGACGTAGCTCCATGTGTCATGAATCTCCAGTTCGTTAAGCTGCAACTGCGCTCGTTTACGATAGGCGTGATAGTAAAGCAAGGCGAAGATCAGGAACATGGCGGCATAGCCGAGGCCGAAGACGGTGAGCAAGGTAGGTATCTGTCTGGCCTCAATAATAGGCACGGGCGTTCCATCCGGCGCGGAGACGCTGGTTGAGAATCCGAAGATGGCATTGACCAAAAAGGTCCAGAGAAACTTGAGCGGGTAGACGTAGAACAACACGAAGAAGAGGAGCAGGGCGTTGATCCAGATGGTGAAATTGTCGTTGAGACCGTAGCGGCGAAAGAATTTGTACTGCGTGAGCCAGACGACGAAAAGCATAGTGAAGCTGATGGCAAAGGCTGTGAAACCGCGCATCACTTCCAGCAATTCGTTGAAGGTCTGCGGCACTTCCAATGACACGACCAGCAGCGTGATGGCAAAGCCGAAGACGGCATCACTCAGCGCCTCAATGCGCGAGACCTCGCCGGTGCCGCGCATCCGAAAATTTTTATCAAGGCCGATGCCCTTTGCGATTAGCTTCTCTCGAATCAATTTCACCTCCGCCAATTCGTCGCGGCAGAATGGAATGTGTTAATTTGATGGGCACTTCTTTCAACCTTAAGCAAGAGCGAGACGGGATGAATTAAAGGCGAAAAGAGTCTGTCTTAGCAAGTCTTTTCTGAAGACAGAGGGCTGAAGGTGGTTTCGCTTTCGATTCATGGATGACGAATGGTGGCACAGTCAGAAAAAAGCACGAAGGGCGTGTCGGGGATGTTCCGCGCTCTCTCGCACCGTAATTTCAGACTGTTCTGGACGGGCGCGTTTCTCTCGAACACGGGAACGTGGATGCAGGCAGTCGCGCAGGGCCTGCTCGTCTATCATCTGACCAATTCTCCATTCTGGCTTGGAGTGGACGGCTTTATGGCCACCGCGCCGGGCTTATTGCTCACGCTTCTGGCGGGCGTCTTCGCAGACCTTGTGGATCGCAGGCGTCTGCTGCTCTACACACAAATCGGCGCAGGACTCTCTTCGCTCGTGCTCGCCGTGCTGGTGATAACGGGAGTCGTACATGTATGGATGATTCTCGTCCTTTCGTTCATCACAGGCTGTTGCTTTGCGATTGCCGGGCCATCGTATCAGGCGATTACGATTGATCTGGTCGAGCGTGAGGATTTAGCCAACGCGATTGCGCTCAATTCGACGCAGTTTCAGTTCTCGCGGGTCGTCGGGCCGACGTTGGCAGGAGTCGCCCTGAAAGTTTTCGGCATTGCCGGATGCTTCTTCGCCAACGCGCTGTCGTTCGTCGCCGTGATCGTCTCGCTCAACATGGTGCGATTCGACGAGAAGAAGACGCCGCCTGTGCCCGCGCATTCGGCCAAGGATCGGCGTGCGGTCTGGCAGGATTTGATTGAAGGCTTACGCTATGTCCGCCAGCGCCCGCGTGTCTTCATGCTGCTGATGATTTCAGGGATGACCAGTCTCTTCGGCGCTCCGTATCTCTCGATGATCCCGGTCTATGCGAAAGATGTTTTTCATATGGACGAAAGCGGGAACTCTTTGTTGATGGGCGTATCGGGAGCGGGCGCATTCGTCGGCGCTTTGATACTGGCATATCTGGGAAACTTTAAGTACAAGGGCTGGTCTGTCTTGAGCGGAGCGTTTGCCTTCGCGCTCTGTTTGATCGGGTTCGCCTTTTCGACTCAACTGATCGTCTCGCTCGCCTTCACCTTCGGGATGGGATTTGCGATTGTCAGTTGCGTGGCGGTCGTCAACACGCTTTTGCAGCAACTCGTGACGGACGAGATGCGCGGGCGCGTGATGAGCATGTTCATTCTCTCGTTCATCGGCACAATGCCCATCGGCAATCTCATTGCCGGAGCAGCCGCCGAGCGCTTCGGTGCGCCGCGCACGCTCGCCACCGGCGGCCTCATCATCGCCATCTTCATCGCCATCGTGACGTTGCGCGACAAACGTTTGCGGGAACTTAATTAAGGTTAATTAACCACAAAGGCACAAAGACACTAAGAAATCTACGACTTTTTAGTGTCTTTGTGCCTTTGTGGTGAGAGAATAGTCTGCAAGAAAAGCCTGCCGGGGCGTTCTTCAGTCAAATGCGCGACGGATGTCTGCGCCTCAAGAGCCTTCAAAGGAGAGTGTTATGAGAAAAGTTACAATCTGCCTGACCCTGATTCTGATGGTCGCGGGCTTGTCGGTAATGGCTTCGGCGCAGGGCATGATCGTTCCCGGCCCGTGTCGCCGCTGCCCCACGCCGCCCAGCGCCGTCAATCTTCCTCGCGCCCTGCCCGTCAAATCCATCAACATTGATACCAAGATCACCGGGCAGGTCGCCACCACGCACGTCGTGCAAATCTTTCGCAACGACTCGGACGCCATCCTCGAAGGCACTTATCTCTTCCCGATTCCCGAAACGGCTTCAATCGTCGAGTTTGCCATCTGGGACGGAAACAACAAGCTGGTCGGCGAGGTGCGCTCGCGCGAAGAGGCGCGCAGGATTTACGACGAGATCGTCCGCCGCCAGCGCGACCCCGGACTTTTAGAATACGCTGGCAAAGACCTTTTTCAGGCCAGCATCTTTCCCATCCCCGCGCACTCGGACAAGAAACTTGAACTGACCTACACGCAGGTGCTGAAAGCCGAATCCGGCACGGTCTCGTATCGCTATCCGCTCGGCACGGGGCACAATCTCGCGCCGATAGGCTTAGTTTCAGGCCGCGTCGAGATTGACGGCAAAGAACCTGTCCGCAACGTCTACAGCCCCAGCCACCAAATTGATCTGGCCGCGCACGGTTCGCGCAACGCGCGCCTCTCCTTTGAAGAGAAGCCGGGAAAAGAGCCGCAGGATTTCCAACTCTTCTACACCATCTCACGCGAAGACTTCGGCCTCTCGCTTCTGACGCACCGCGAGCCGGGCAAGGACGGCTATTTCCTGATGATGCTCTCGCCGAAAGACGATTGGTCTGAAACCGAGTATGCGGCCAAAGACATCGTTTTCGTGCTGGACACGTCGGGTTCGATGAATGATGAAGGGAAGATGGAAAAGGCGCGTTCCGCCTTGCTCTTCGGCGTCAAGAGTCTTCGTGACGCAGACCGCTTCAACATCGTCTCGTTTGCCGGGGAAGAACGCTTGATGGAAAGCGGAATGATTACGGCGGACGCGGCTGGCCGCGCTCGCGGCGAGGCTTTCGTCAATAAATTGCGTGCGACCGGCGGCACAAACATCAACGACGCGTTGCGTGCGGGCTTCCGTCAGTTCAAAGAGTCCGAACGTCCCAAGATGCTCGTCTTTATGACGGACGGGCTACCGACCGTCGGCGAAACGAATGTCACGCGCATCATCGAAAACGTGCGCGGGGTACGCCTTTCCGGCGTGCGATTGTTTACGTTCGGCGTCGGCTATGACGTGAACACCGCGCTCTTGGACAAACTCGCGGCGGAGAACGGCGGCGTGGCCGATTACGTCGAGCCGAAAGAGAATCTGGAAATCAAGGTCTCCAACTTTTTCGCCAAGATTAATTTTCCGGTGCTGACCGACCTGATTCTCAACATGGGCGGTGTCGAGACCGATCTGGTTTACCCACGTGGCCTGCCCGATTTGTTCAAAGGCACGCAGATAACCTTGATTGGACGCTACCAGAACCCGGACGATTTGCGTCGGGTCAACGTGATGCTGACCGGCAAGACCGGGCGCAACAGCCGCACCTACACGTTTGAGAATCTGCGCTTCGCGCTCAAGGAAGACGATAACGATTTCCTGCCTCGCCTGTGGGCAACGCGTCGCGTCGGCTGGCTGATGGAACAGATTCGCAGCAACGGCGAGCAGAAGGAACTGCGCGACGAGGTCGTTGATCTGGGCACGCGCTACGGCATCGTTACGCCTTACACGTCCTATCTTGCTGTTGAGGCGAACCAGGCAGCGATGGATGTGACGGTCAGCGAGAGACGGATAGAATCTCTGCCCACCAACGGGCGGCTTGCCAATCGTCCGTCGGCGGCACGTAGCGGTCAACCCGGTTTCGGCAGGGGGGGAGCGGATGCCGCCGCGCAAGTACCGCCGAAGGAGGCCGCGAAGGCTACGACCGGCGCTGTGGCTGTCCGGCAGAGCAAGCGTGACCGCGAGCAGCAGGAGGCGATACGTACTCTCTCTGAGGATAAAGATACCTCGTCATCTGTCGTTCGCAATGTAGGCCAGAAGACCTTCTATCTGCGCGACGGCGTGTGGACGGACGCGGACTTTAACGCGGACGCGCGCAAGCCTGAAACGACGCTCGTCTTCGGCAGCGACGAATATTTCGCTCTACTCAAACGCGAGCCGCGATTAGCCGCGTTCTTCGCGCTGGGCGAGCGTGTGGTCGTCGTTTACGATGGGCGCGTCTATCGCGTCAATGCGACGAAATAAGGACGGACGCGGGTAAAAGCCATAGGCCACAAGCGGAAGGCAGTCAGCAGAAAACAATAATGAGTTCTGCTGACTGCCTTCCGTCGCGTCGCAGTCTTGTCTTACGCGGTCTAGTTCGTGTACAAGAGCATCCATGTAGGACAGACATTCCTGTCTGTCTAGCGTGCTTAAGCCACGCTCTTGAGGTTCGCTAACAAGTATTCGCGCTCTCGCGCTCAATGACAGACAAGACTGTCTGTCCTACGACAGGCAGGAATGTTTGTCCTACGAAGAGTATGAAGAAAGCAGTCATAGTCCTTTTGTTTATGATTTCGGCGAACGCCGCTCAGGCGCAGGAAGGCTGGGTGACGGTTCAGAGCGGTGCTGCCGGAAAAGATTTGAACACAGTCTATTTCGCAGACGCTAAGCGCGGGTGGGTGGCTGGCGATGGCGGGTTCGTCAGCCGCACGATAGACGGCGGGCTGACGTGGACACCGCAATCCGTCGAGACGAAAGATGCCGTCAACGACATCTACTTCCGCAATAAGGATAATGGTTACCTGCTTGCAGGCAGCAGCATTTTCCAAACGGAAGACGGCGGGCAGGCTTGGAGGGAGATACGACGCTACTTTGCTTCGGATTTCGGCGGGGCACAGCCGGAGCTTTACAGCGTGCGCTTTTCAGGGAAGAAGAGAGGCTGGGTCGTCGGCTCTATCAGTAACGACGACGTGGTAGTTGATAGTCTGGTCATCTACACCAACGATGGCGGAAAATCGTGGCAGCGCCAGCGCGTCCCGACCAGGCAGGAATTGATTCACGTGGATTTTGCGGACGAAAAGCGCGGCTGGATCGTCGGCGTCGGCGGCACGATTCTGCACACGGAGGATGGCGGCGAGACGTGGGCCGAGCAGTTGTCGAATACGAAGGCGACGCTCTATCACGTGGATTTTCGCAACGAGCGGGTCGGGTGGGCTGTGGGCGAGCGGGCGACCATTCTCAGAACGATGGACGGCGGTCTGACCTGGACGCCGGTCGAAGTGACGGTGCGCGCCACGTTCCTCAGTGTGGAATTCCCTGACGAAAAGGCTGGCTGGCTGGTCGGGCGCGGCGGCGTGATTTTGCGCTCCGACGACGGGGGCCGCACTTGGATTCAGCAGGCGAGCAAGACGAAACAGAACCTTTACGCGCTTTTTATGGACAAAAAGATGGGCTGGGCTGTGGGCAGCAACGGGATGATTTTGCAGTACGAGCGTTGATTATTGATAGTTAAAGCAGGCGAGCAACCGAAGAGGCGGGTCAAGACATCTGAGAATTTGCAAGGTTACCCCAAAGAGAGCCGCCCAAGGGGAAAAGCGGTTGGGTAACATTCGATTCCTCCTGTGATTCCGCCCGGTATGACGACTCATGCCGGGCGGCTTTTTTATTCGGAGAATGCGATTTAGCCGGGATTTTCGTTAATCATCCCGCGCAGTTCGGCGCGCAGGCGCTCAATCTCGGCGAGCTTTTGCTGGACGCGGTCAAACAGGGCGGACTGCGTCTTGATGCCTTCGTCTATGAGGAAAGCGGCGGCTTCGGCGCGGTTGCGAAAGACACCGGCCTGAACGAGTTGTTCGAGTTTCTCCTGTGCATCGTGCGAGACTTTGACGGCGACCACGTAATCATCCTTTGCAGAAATGGCGCGCTCGATGGTGCGACTGATGTCGCGCCCGATGGCGCTCAGTGATTCGGGAATGCGCGAGGCGATCTCACGCACGGAAGACGATGTGCGCCCCCGCTCATGCTGCTCCGGCTCATCCTCGCGCAACATCAGGTCGTCTACTATCTCCGGCGTTCTCGGTTCGTCCTGCGGATTGTCGTATGGGTTACTCATCTCTGGCTTAAACTCCTTTGATGCTGACTTACGCGCAGCGCGTCGCAAAAGTTCTCGCGCGCTCGTCAAGCGCAATTGAAAGTTCGGGCTTAATATACACCATATCAGAGGAGATATAACCACAGATGAACGCAGATACACACGGATAGCCGCAAAGGCACAAAGACACAAAAGAGAAGATTGTAACTTTCTTAGTGGCTTCGTGCCTTTGTAGTTAATTCTTGCTTTTCATCCGCGTTCATCTGTGGTTCCTTGCACCCTCTTCAGTGAATCCCGGCTCGCCCTTGTTCTCGTATATCAAATGTTCTATATCGTCAGAATCTCCCTCGCAGACGGAGAATCAATTCATGCCAAACGGTAAACTCGAACTCAAGGAGCGCGAGCTTGAAGGAGCGGTCGCCATTGACGTGATCGGAGAATTGACGCTAGCGGGCGGCCACGAGGTTTTGCTTGAGACCGTCAGGAAGCAGCTTGAGGCCGGTCGCCGTTTACTGCTCGTCAATCTGTCGCAGTGCAGGCGCGCAGACAGCGCGGGCCTCGGCGAATTAGTTACCTGTCTTGTCACTGCGGCGCGACATGATGCCGCCCTGCGGCTGACCAATATCCCCCAGCCGATTCGCGGCCTGATGAAGATGACCAACCTGCTCAAGGCATTCGAGGTGTTCGAGACAGAGGACGCCGCCCTCAAGCCGACTTCCTGAAGAAAATTGTAGTTGAGTGGTAAGCAAAGAATAGTTCACCACAGAGACACAGAGACACAGAGGGGCACAGAGAGTTAGACAAGCCTCCGTGCATCCTCTGTGACCCTCTGTGTCTCTGTGGTGATTTGCCGTCCAGATTCACACGCAGATGAAAGGAACGCTTCTCTTCATCCCTGCCGATTCTGCTGGGCGATTGTGTAGAGAATGGTCTTGACCTGAAAGGGCGTCAGGTCTGGATAGGCTTCCATGATGAGGGCGATGATGCCGACGATGTGTGGGCACGCGAAGCTGTTGCCGGTCAGTTGGCGATAGCCTCCGCCCGGCCACGTGGTACGCACCTGCACGCCGGGCGCGACGATTTCGATGACCTCGCCGTAGCGATAGCTAAAGTTGAAGGGGTCCTGGGCGTCCGTCTTGACCACCGAGACGAGCGAGGAAGAGAAGATTGAAGGAAAGCTCGGCTGCGGCAGGTTGTTGGCCGCCGCGACGACGATGCAGCCCGCGTGATAGGCCATGTCGAGCAGATCATGCAGCGGCCCGTGATACTGCGGCTTGGTCGTCCCCAAACTCAGATTGATAATCTGCATCCGCTGCTTGATGGCGTAATCAAGCCCGGCCAGAAACAACTCGCCTGAGCCGGAGGCATTCTCTCCGAGCACCTTGATACTGTAAAGCTCTGCTTCGGGAGCAATCGAAGAGATAATCCCGGCACAGGCCGTGCCGTGTCCCGCCGCGTCCCCCGTCTTCGCTGAGCGAAACGTGACGCGGCCTCCTTCTGAGACGGCCTCCACAGACGCCTTCACTTTGCCTTTCAGCGCCGGGTGCGCCGCGTCAATTCCGCTGTCAACGACGCCGATACGCACGCCGCGCCCCGTGCGTCCCTTCCACAGGGCAGCGGGCGTAATCGGCTCCCACAAATCGAGATGCGCGCCTTTCGTGTTTCCTCTTGAATTAGACTGCGCCATTGCAGGCAATACGGGCATTAACCGGGGTTTTCGGAGAATCTTAAGGGCTTGCTATTGTACGATGCGCGCCGCCCCTTACGCACGAAGAAAATCTTGAACATCTCGGCTCCTCATTTCGTTCTGGGCCAAGGGAGGAAAAAGAGGTTGACTCGCCCCGCGCAACCTTGCCCGCGCCGCGCGCATCCGTGTACTATGCAAAAAGCCGAAAACGCTCGGCGGTCGCCATCGGTCGGCGCTCTCTCTTCGGAACTGGCGCTACAACTTTCCGGATTTTTCAAAAGAGGCTTTCAGCAGTGAAAAATAGAATTACTCTCGCTCTGGTCGCATTACTCATCGCCGCTCTCACGCTCCCGATGCTCGTCTCGGCCCAACAGCCGAAACAGTCTCAATCGGGCGAGCCTTCAACCACCACCCGTCCGAACGGAACGGTGAACCGGCGCGGGACACGCCCGCCACGCATCATCAATGAAGCTGCCTCCGGCGTGGAAAGGGATTTCGCAGAAGCCCTGACCATCATCCAGGAGAATTACATAGACGGCAACAAGCTTGATTACAACTCCGTCTTTAAGTCCTCGATCATCGGCATGCTGCGTTCGCTCGACCCGCACTCGAATTATTACGACCGGGAAGAGTTTGATGAATTGAAGACCGATCAGCGTTCCGAATATTACGGCATCGGCGCGAGCATTCAGAACCAGACCATCGGCGAGCAGACGGACACCTACATCATGGCGACGTTTGACCGCTCGCCCGCCGCGCGCGCAGGTCTCCGCTATGGCGACAAGATCACTGCCGTTGACGGCGTGAGCATGGCTGGCAAATTCTCTTCGGAAGTGCGCGACAAGATTCGCGGCCCACGCGGCTCGACCGTCAAGATAACAGTTGAGCGCGCCGCGACGCTCAAGCCGGAGACCGTCGAGATTACGCGCGATGCCGTCCCGCAGCCTTCCGTCCCCGACGCTTACATGATTAAGCCGGGCGTGGGCTACATCGGCATGACGCAGGGCTTCAACTACACGACCGCAGACGAATTGCAGGAAAAGCTCGATGACCTTCACGCTCAGGGTATGCAGTCGCTCGTGCTGGATTTAAGAAACAATCCGGGCGGATTTCTGGATCAGGCGATTCGCGTCTCCGAAAAATTTCTCCAACGCGGGCAGAACATCCTGACGCAAAAGGGAAGAGACGGGCTGGGCGACAAGACTTACGAATCCAGCAATCGCAATCCAGACGCGACGCCGCTGGTGATTCTCGTCAACAGCAACACCGCTTCGGCCTCCGAGATTGTCGCGGGTGCGATGCAGGATCACGACCGCGCTCTGATTGTCGGCCAGACGAGTTTCGGCAAGGGACTCGTGCAGGGCATCTTCCAGATGGAGTACGGAACGGGGCTGACCCTGACGACCGCCAAGTATTACACGCCTTCGGGTCGCCTGATTCAGCGCGACTATTCAAACGGCGGCTTCTACGATTACTACACGCGCGGCGGCACAATCGCGCTCGACAAGAAGGACGAGCAGGCTAAGCCCGCCGGTCCCGAAAGCAAGACAGACACGGGGCGCAGCGTCTATGGCGGCGGCGGCATCTCGCCGGACGAGCCGGTCAAGGCGCGCACGATCAACGCTTCACAGGCTCGCCTGCGTAACCCGATCTTCGCCTTCACGCGCGAACTGGTCAACGGTCGCATCAACGGCTTCGACAGCTACAAGGTCGGACGCGCGATTGATTTCGAGAAGCGGCTTGAGGCATCCGAATATCGCGTGACGGATGATTTGTTCAAGGCGTTCAAGGAGTTCGTCGTCAAGAATCCGGATTGGAAGATAACGGCGCAGCAACTCGACCGCAGCCGCTCGTTCATTGATTTGGAGATGCGCTACAACATCGTCACCGCCGCCTACGGCAGAGTGACGGCGGACCAGGTTCTCATCGGGGACGACCCGCAGGTCGAGAAAGCAATTGCCGTCATGCCCAAAGCACGCGAACTAGCGATGGCCGCAATGAACCGGCGCACGCAGCCGTAAGGCAAGTCAAAAGCTCGTAAATCGTAAATCGTGAATCGTAAATGGAGGGAAGCAGTTTCCATTTACGATTCACGATTTACGATTTACGGGCCTTTTATTCGCTTCCCGTCTGGCTGTGTGGTGCGTCAACGGGCTTGGATTCGGGCGAGCCTTTCTGGCGGAGGAAGATGGAGAAGATAATCAGCACGCCGACGGAAAGAAACTCGCTTTGCCAGTTTTGGAAAGACTCGAACCAGAAGCGCGAAGTGCCGAGATATTGAATCATCGAGACAGCCTGACCGCCGTGCTCCAATTGATCCTGACTGTATTCCTTCGCACCTCCGGCGGCGTGCAACGCAAACGAAATGATAAAGAGCGAAAAGAGCGCGAGGCACAGAGAGTTTTCATAAATCTTCAAGATGAATCCGCCGCGCCGCACCGGCCACGGGACATCTTTCCCTTTCTTGCGCGTCTTCTCCGGGTCGCAGTCAACTGCCTCATTCTCCTTTAGCTTCTTGGATTCGGGCGAACCTTTCTGAAAAAGATAGGCAGTCAGCAACACGTACATTCCCATCTGGAGAAATTCGCTCTCCCAGTTTTCAAAAATCGCTTCGACGAAATGCCCGCTCGCAAGATATTCGGTGAAGCCAACGGTGGGCTGCTGATGCTCCTGCTGATCTTGATTGTATTCATGGTAGCCGGTAATACTCTGGCCTGCCACAGTGAAAAAGAACAAGACGAAAAGAACAATCGAGAGGCCATTCTCGCGTAGTATGCGTCGCATGAATTCTCCAGTTTAAGGTGAAACTCGGCAAGCTACCTGCCCGGCTAAACAAACACTATTACAGGGGGCGGGGAACTTTCGTCGCTCAATCTTCTCTGGCGAAACCCGTCATGCAAGTTGTCTGCTCAAGGAGTCCCGCCAGGGATTCTTGATAATAGCCCAGCCATAAATGGCTGGGAATAGGGACGGGAAATAAAACCCGAGTCCCGTAGGGACGACTGAAGAGAGATTCACTCATATTCAGTCGTCTCTACGGGACTCAATAATCCTAATGACTCTGTTTCCCGGAAATTTATTGCCGGGCTATTTTCAACCGTCCCTGACGGGGCTTAAAAACTCGCGGACACCGCGCATGTCTGAATATCATTGAGCTGACGGATCACCCTGCATGATCCCGAAGACGTTGCTTTCCGTGTCCTGACAGTAAATCAAATATCCGACGCCGGGAATCGCCATCCTGGGCACGACGACTTTGCCTCCATGCTCCGTGATCTTCGTGGCGAAATCTTCGACTGAAGGCACGTCAATCGTGTTGACGAAATTGACCGGCCCTTCGCGTTTGAAAACGCCGCCGTTGATACCGGGCTGATCGTCTGCGCCTGTCGTGATGAGCCAGTAGTCTTTCGGTCCGCCCCACTTCTCCGTCTTCCATCCGAAGACATCCGTGTAAAACTTGACGGCGCGCTCGGGTTCGTCCGCGCTGATTTCAAAATGAACTACTCTAGGCATATCTCCTCCATTCCGCTTTCCATGTTGGTAAAGAAAAACTCACGCGCTCTCGGAGCCGGTCGGCTCCTCGACGATGGAAAAGGTGTTGCCGTAAAGGTCTTCAAAAACGGCTTGAATGCCCCAGGGCTGCTCTTTCGGCTCGCTGGTGAATTTGACGCCGCGCGCCTTTAACGTTTCGTAATCCTCGCGGCAGTTGTCCGTGTTGAATGCCCAGGTGGTAGCTTTCCCGACTTGATCCAGCAAGTCCATTCCAAAGCCGTCGGCTTTCTGTAGAAAGATTTGCACGTCCTTTTGGTTCTTCGCCGTGACAGTCAGCCAGCGGTCGCCCCCAAAATTCATATCATCCATCTTTTCGAGTCCGAGCTTTTCCGTGTAGTAAGCAAGCGCTTCATCCTGATCGCGCACGAGAATTGTGACGACGGCGAGTTTGGTCAGCATTATCTTTTCCTCCGTTGAAAATTAATGAAGATGGAAGGCGAGGCAAGAAACGTTTCTTCCATCTCCGGCGTCTTTGGTTATTTAGCTGCGGGATTCATCGATTCGTGTCCATGAACGACGCGCCATGTGTTGCCCTGTTTGACGTACACGGTGGTGACCTTCGCGGTGTAATTGACGGGCTGGCCGCCAAAAGAGGCGGAGATGGAGCTGTTATATGTCAGCACGGCTGTGTCACCGTAAACCTGAACACGCGGGTTGTACATAGAAAAATCGTTGAACTTTATCATCTCCGCATATTGGTCGAACTTGGGCAGAAAATTCACCTTCGGCTCAATTTCAAGATACGGACTCATCCAACTGAACATCGTGGCATCATCGGCAATGAAATCTGCGAAGTATGCCTTGTCCTTACGTTGCCATGCTTCAAACGAACCCTTCTCGCGGGCGATGATCGCAGCGGCGATGGCCTGCTGATTGGCTTCAGCGGAAGTGCCTTTCGTCACATAGAAAAGACCGCTGGCGAGAACCACAAGAACGACTAGCAAACTGAGCAATTGCTTTTTCATAGTTTTCTCCTTAGATAGAGTTGTAGCGTCCGCCCGATGTCGCGGGACGCGAATCTTCATCTTGCGAGGGGTACATCTTTGGCGAGTGGCTTGTGCGCGAAAGACCTCTCTCTCTGTGTCCTCCGCGCACAACAGTCTGGTAAGGAGCGCCTGTGATGCCGGATGACGGCATCACGGAAGTTAAGCGCCGCCCAACTTGATCAGCGAAATCGCCGCGCCCGTAGGATCGTTGATAACGCAGAAACGACCCACATTCGGAATATCCATCGGGGGGACGATGACTTTGCCGCCAAGCTCTTCGGTGCGCTTGGCCGATGTGTCCACATCATCAACGGCCACGTATGACATCCAGTGCGACGGCATATCTGCACCGCCACCGCACTCTTCAGTAATCTGGTACATCCCGCCGATGGGCTTGTCGCCGACGACAATCTCCGTGTAATTCATCCCCGCCGCCTCGCTCCCCGTGAGCTTCCAGCCCAAGAGTTCTGTGTAGAACTTCTTCGCTGCCTCAACATCTTTGCTCCCAAGCTCTGCCCAGCAGATCGTGCCGTGCGGGATTGGTTCGTGATGCTTGGTTTGTTCGGGGGCGGTTGCTGTTTGTTCTGACATGATTTTCTCCTCTTACAGAGTTTGAACTTTAGAAGAACTATTCCAACGGAAAAGCTTGTTTGCAGTCCGAACTGATGAAACGTCGGACGGGCGAGGTCTTTAACTGAAAACTCGTTTGACTCGGGTCTGGCTCGGGAGATTGTCTAAAATAGAAAAGGTGAGTCCGGTCCCTCCCGAAAAACTCACCTTTTCAAACCCACCCCTTGCTCGTTCTTTTGAGAGGGACCGTTCTCTAGCTTTGATAATTCACTCGGCTCTTAGTGTGCTGCGAGCCATTCGTTGAAAACTTCAGATTCTTCCTGCTTGCCGCTCCAGCGGGCGCGATTCTTGCCGGTCAGCGCCAAAACCATCGCCTGATGCTGACCTGCACGATCACCGAGACGCTCGAAGTAGTTGTAGAGACGGTCAATCCGCCCGACGGATTCCTTCGCCGACTCGATTGTTTTGAACGACAGCACGTTGCGGAAGAATCTGGAATAGACGTTCTGCTCGCGCGCCGTCGTGGTGTAAAGATCGAAATAGCCCGTAATCAATCCCGCGCCCTGCAAGACCTGTGCGACGTAGCTGGGCCTGGCCGCGACCTTACGCACAATCTGCGCGATGTCTGTCACCCCGCTTTCATAGAGCGCGATGATCTGCTCCTTCTTGGAGCGAGGCTCTTCCGTTACAGTAGCTTCGTCCGGCCTTTCCTCGATGAGCCTTCGCTGCGGCTCTTCCGCATACTCAAGCTCCATCGCCAGTGGCCGCGTATGTTGCTCAATCATCTCTTCAGTCGTCATTGTCTTTGTACCTCCCGAAAAGCAGTTGCCAGTGGTCGGTGGGCGGTGGTCAGTTAAGAACAGGCGATAAGCAGCGTTCATGCTTTTGCCTTTAGCTGACCACTGACCACTGTTCTTAGCTCGCCCGGCGCATGCCGCTCGCGGCTTCCTGCTGCAAGCCCTTCAGATGATCTATGAAGCTTGATGCTGCGCGCTTCGAGAGTTCATCCGTTTTGCAGCGAAGCACCGACTGGCACTCTTCTTCGACCTCCACGCCAGCCTCGCGTGCGAGTGCGCGGATCATGCCGAGCTGCTTCGGTGTGACGAGATCGGCCATAGACTTGGCCAGTGGATCGCGCGGGAAAGCCTGCGGCGCAGCCGCGCCTTCCTTCTCGATCACTTCCGACTCGCGCTGGTAAAGCTCGCGTGCGATGCCGAATTTGACAGCCGCGCGCTTCAAAGCGTCGTGCTCGGCCTTCTTGATGCCCATCTCGCTTTCGGCTGTGCCTGTGCCGACGCCTTCGCGCGTCACACCGTCAATCGTGATAGCAGCGGTGACGGCAACCATGTCGCCGATCTGCACGACGTTGCGAACCGAGTGCGACCAGTTGGGAACGACGCGATCAAGAATGTCTGCGACGGCGTGCCACTCGACGTATTCGACCATGTGGAGATTTCCCTGGCGATCAGTCCAGCCCTCGCGGGTCTTGACGACTGCGGGATCAACCTGCGTGCGTAGTGCGCGCAAGGTGTTGGTGAAGGCCAGCGGCACGACCGAGGCGACCGGCTCTGCGGCGAGCGCCATCTCTTCGTTTTCCGCAGCCTGTGCGATAGAAAGTTTGTCCTGTTTCTTATTCATGTCTTGCTCCTCAGTGTTTGTGTGTTTCGCAAGCGAACGAAGGTTGGAGGCCGGGGCAGCAGCGGTCATCTCGACCACCGTCTCCGTCTCTTTCGTTTCGTTCTGCTCTCGTTCGGAGCGTGAATCTTCGACTACAGTTTTCGCAGCTTTGCGGATTTCACGCTTCTCGGATGCGTTTGCGTTTGTGTTGGGCGCAACAACCGTTTCACTCGTCGCGGCGACGAATGTTTCAGTCTGTTGCTTGGTTACTGCTTCTGAATTTTTAGCCAGAAGCGAATGCTTGACCGCGAGGATGTGCTCGCAGCGAAAGAGCGCGTCGTCAGTCGCGTGCTCCTCAAATTCGAGGCAAGAGCAGCGCACTTTCCCCGCTTCGTCGCGCCAGACTTCGTATTTGGCGGTGCGACCGCGCAGGGAAGGAGTCGCCACGCGGAAACGGTCGCCTTCGCGCGTCACCAGGCCCATCGCGGCGATGCCCTGAGCGCGCTTATCGCGCATGATCGCTTTTCTGTCGGTTGCTACTGCTGCGTTTGACATGGCTCTTCTTCCCTCCAAAATCCTTTAGGCCGCGCGCTCGGCGGGCATCTCGTTGACAATATGGGGCGTTTTTTGCTGCTCGACGCCTCGCTCGTTCAATCGGCGCTCAAGGTCTATGACGCGGGCTTCCAACTCCTCCACGCGCCGCCCCTGCCGGTGCACCGTCTTGAAAAGGCTGTCGAATGTCTCCCAGATGTACTCTTGACTCACGGCCCTTGTCCCTCTTCTCTGACAGGCTGTTTCAACCTGCTGTTTCATACGTGAAACAGTGTACCATTGTTCCACGTCTGTTGCAAGCATAAAACAAAGTCTTGCAACTAAAATTTTCCTGTGATATGGTTGGGACGTGATAAGGGGCGCAACCTGCCTATTGGGGAGGGGAAAAGCGCCAAAAGGAGGCCGAAAATGGCACAATCTACTGGTAAAAGTTTAGTTAACACGGTCGAACTGGGGCGCTCAATCCGTCGCAAACGCGAGGAACTGGGCATGAGCCTGCGCGATGTCGCGGATAAAACAGGCGTTTCCGCTTCGACGCTCTCAAGGATAGAGAACGGCACGGGCAAGCCAGACGCGGACAACATCGCGCGGCTGACCGGCTGGCTCAACGTCCCCGTGGAACGCATCATGAGCGGGCGCGAGATGGACGGCAACGAGGAGCGTGCGGTGGTCTATTTCCCGCAGGAATCCACGCCGGAGATCGTCGAGGCGCACTTGAGAGCCGACCGCAATCTCTCGCCGGAGACGGCCAAGGCGCTCTCGGAACTCTTCCGCGTCGCCTACTCGCAATTCAGCCATCCGGGCGAAGACACGCGCGGGCGCAACAGGAAAAAGTAAGCGAAACTAAGTTTCAGGTTCGGAAAGTTCATTAGGCGCTCGGCTCATCGTGGGTTGAGCGCCTATTTCATTGTAAGACGTATAGCAATACCCTCGCTGAACTTGGAGGGATTTTATGAGTTACAGGGACACAACGTACATCATTTTCGATGGGGATAAGGATCGCTGGGCTTATGCTCGTATGAAGGGATGGAAGGCGCTCGAAAATATTGATTTCGATTTTCGGGACGCCCACGATCTCAAACGAATTAGAGATTCATCCCTGCCAGATACAGTCAGGCGAACTTTGAGACAACGCTTCTCAACAGCTCAGCAAGTAATTGTGCTCATCGGAGATGAAACGAAACACCATCATCGCTTTGTTAGATGGGAGATGGAGGTCGCTTTGGGTCTTAATCTTCCAATCGTAGCAGTCAATCTTAATGGTATGCGTAAATTGGATGAAGCCCTATGTCCGCCAATTCTGCGTAATGAGTTTATCGTCCATATTCCTTTTAAGATGAAAATCATCAAGTATGCGTTAGATAACTTTCCCAGCGAGTATCACCGTAGACCTTCCACTGAGAAAGGCTCTCGCTTTTATCCAGATAGCTTGTACCAACAGCTTGGGTTGATATGAGTCGAGATTCGATAAGGTTTAGGACGTGGATTTCGGTGGGACGAAGCATATGGGATAATAGCAATTGAGTTGCGCGGACTGAGCGCAACGGACGCAGGCAAGGTATAATTCATTACGTGGAAGAATCAATCTGGCCTCCATCGTTTAAGGGACGGCAGTACGAGATGCGTGCGCTCGGGCTGAGGGATTTCGCGCGGGTGCGTGGGGATGAGCCGCTTGATCCGTTTGCGCTGGCGCATTTCGCGAAGTTGATGGTGATTAACTTCGATGAGATTAAGGGACTCTCCGAAGAGACGCGTGAGCATCTGTTGGGCGATGGTTCAAGCGCATGGTCGGGTGGTACGGCTTCGCGCCCGCTGCCGAATGGCTGGCGGCTCGTCATCCTGAATCCTAAGCATGGGGCGGCGCGAAACAATGCGACCCTGATGGAAGAGGTCTGTCACGTCTTCTTGGGTCACAAGGCCAACCGCCTGCACATCGTCGCCGAAGATAAGAACGGCAAGACCGTCTCGCGTGATTACAACGAAGAGGATGAGGAAGCCGCTTACGCGGTCGGCGCAGCCGCGCTCGTGCCGTTTGCCGCGCTCCGCCGCTTCGTCTCAAAGGGCAAAACTTCCAAAGAGATCGCGCAGCACTTCAACGTCAGCCGCGAGTTGATCGAATACCGGATGAAGGTTTCGCGCCTCTGGGCCGATTACAAGATGCGTCACCCGGAAGAGATGCGACTGCGCGAGCAGTGGAGCGGAAACGGAAATATAAGGCAAAGGTAAATAAGGTAAGGATAGGAATAAAGAACGCATCTTTAATTAACGCTACGCCACTTCTCGTCTTTCTCCCGAAAAACATGGAACAGGCTGGTCGAAACCTGAAGCGACTGCGCCAGTTGAGCGAAGAGATTAAGTCGCGCCTGGATTATCGTTCCTTCTATCTTCGTTACTGCACGGACGCGCGTTCAACAGGCACGCGCATGCAAACCCTCTGTCCAATCCCCGCCCACTCACATAGCGGCAAAGGTCATCCGAGTCTTTCCATTGATCTGCAACGCGGACTCTTTCATTGCTTTTCGCGCGATGAAGGCGGCGACGCGATTCGCTTTTACGAGTTGATGCGCGGCGTCACGTTTTCTCAGGCCGTGCGCGAATTGGCGTCTGACTTGGGAATCAACGTCGGCGGGAAGCCGCCGCTGGCCTTTCGCGCCGCGCCTGACCGCGAACCATTGGAAGCGCAGCCGGAGGCAGCGCCGCTCAGCGCGGAGCGCATGACCGTTATCTGCGAGAGTTTTTTGGAAGTCTGCCGTCGAGAGGAGCAGGTGGAGGGCGTTAGCTATCTGGCGCGGCGCGGGATTGATGGGAAAACGATGCGCCGCGCAGGGCTTGCCTACTTCCCGCGCCGAGCCTACCGCCGCGTGATGCGTTATATGCTCGATACCTTCGCGCTCGAAGAGTTGCAGCACAGCGGGCTTTTCAACGCGCAGGCGCATTTGACATTTTATCGTCACCGGCTGCTCTTTCCCTTTTACGTCGAGCGGCGCGCGGTTTATTTGCAGGCGCGCACGACAGCTTCCGGCGTCGAACCGCGCTGGCACAACATGCGAGGCGGCGTACCGTCGCTTTACAACGTGGATGCTCTAAGCGATCTGGCGAGCGGCGAAATCGTTTATCTGGTCGAAGGTTTTACGGACACGCTGACGCTGTGCGCCTACGGCTTCAAGGCAGTCGGGCTGGTCGGTGCGGGCGGATTCAAGGAGGAATGGCTTGCGCCGCTCGCGCGTTTCCGCGTCGTCGCCGCGCTCGACGGCGATACGGCTGGCCTGCGCGCTACTTCCCGCTACCGCGAGATGTTTGCCGCGCGCGGGATGAGACTTGCTCAACTCGAACTGCCCTCCGATGTCAACGACTTCTTCCAGCACCACCCACCCGCCGCGCTTGAGTTCACTTTGTTGACTGAAGCAGCAGTTGAAACGATGAGCGATGAGCGATGAACGCGGAAGGAAAGACAACCGCTTGTCAGTTCAGCGTTTCGCGTTCAGCATTCATCGTTTATAATCTCACGTGGCCTCGCGTCTGACTCGGAACTGCTGGCGAGGGCCAGCCCAAGCTGCCCCATTATGATTGAGCAAGTAAAAGAAGCGCTCGCACCGACGGCGGAACTCTCCGTGACGGACAAGCTGCGCCTTCTGTTGGACATCACTAAAAAAATCAGCCGGTCGCTTGATTTGCCGGAAGTTCTAAACCTTGTGATGGACACGCTCGGCTCGCTGGTTCATTACGATGCCGCCGGAATCTACGTCCTCAAATGCACGATGTTACATTCCGGTGCTGTGCCGAATCCAAACGGCGTCTTTCACACCGAGGCCGTGCGCGGCTATGACATTGACGATTTGATGGATTTGCGTTTGAAGATAGGCGAGGGAATCATCGGCCACGTCGCGCAAAACGGCGAACCCGTCATCTCGCCGGACGTGCGGACAGACCCGCGCTACGTCAACGCCCGTGAAGAGACGCGCTCCGAAATGGTTGCTCCCATCATCTCCAACGACGAAGTCATCGGCGTCTTCGACCTCGAAAGCGATCAACTGAACTCTTACACGCCGGACGATTTACAGGTGCTGCTGCTGCTGGCCTCGCAGGTCGCCATCATCATCGAGAAGGTGATGCTCCACGAGCAGTTGATTGAGAAGAAGCGGCTCGAAGGCCAGCTTGAGGTCGCGCGGCAGGTTCAACTGGAACTTCTCCCGGCGCATGACCCACAGCTTGAAGGCTTCGATATCTGCGCGTGGAACTTTTCGACCGAGGAAGTGTCGGGCGATTACTACGATTGGGTCAGCATCTACGAAGACCAGATCGGCATGGTCATCGCGGATGTTTCGGGCAAAGGCGTCCCGGCGGCGCTGCTCATGGCCTTCCTGCGCGCCAGTCTTCGCGCGGCCATACACATCGGCTACGCTCCGCACATTTCTATGGCGAAGGTGAACTATCTGCTCTGGGAATCCATCGAGCGCAATCAGTTCGTGACGGCCTTTTACGGCGTGCTCGACGCGTCGAACAAAACGCTGGCCTACACGAACGCCGGGCACAACCCGCCGCTCCTGATGGATGCCGACGGCACGGCGCGTTTCATAGAGCGTGGCGGCTTGCCGCTCGGCATGTTCAGGGATACGCGTTATTATGAGTATTATCAGGCCATCGAGCCAGGACAGCTTTTAGTGCTTTACACTGACGGCGCGACGGAGGCGCAGGGGGCGAATGGCGAAGAATATGGGCGCGAGCGGTTGGAAGCCGCCGTCAGAGCTGGTCGCCATTTGAGTGCGCGCGAATTGATTACAGCGATTCAGCAGGACGTGCTGGCGTGGACGGACGGGCGCGGCGCGAGCGACGACATGACTTTCTTCATCGTCAAAGCTCTTTGAAGGCCGTAAATCGTAAATCGTGAATCGTCAATAGAAGAAAGCAGTTTCTATTGACGATTCACGATTCACGATTTACCAGCTTTTCAGTGCGCCGTTAAAGAAATGTGCGCGCGGTCACCGCCAGGCGCGAGCGGGGCGCGATAATCCCCAAAGTGAAACTCAGCTTCCGTGTCCGAAAAAGCGTAAACATCAAAACCGTATGCGTCTAAACACGCTGCCAAATCATCGTTCGAGACGAGATAAACAACGGGAGAGAAACCCGCTTCGGCACGAATTTCCAGCAGGCGCTCAACGACTTCCAATGGAGCAAAGCATCTGACAGGGTCTCTGTAAGTTGCCATGACTTTTAGCGCCTCTCTTTCGTGTGTATTCGGGACGTTTTCAAACAATCGAGCCGTCCCCTTGCACCCTTTTGGATGTACGCTCATTATAGAGCAGTTGTTCGTGCCAGAGATTTATTTTCTGTCACGACGCTCTGCTGAAACTTTGACGCTTTCGCCAGCCCCTTAGCCCGAAATAAGAGGTAAACCACATGAATCGCCGAAAATTCGTTCGCAACTCACTGGTCGCCGCTTCCGCCGTCACCGCTTCAGCAAAACTTGCCGGGGCAAGCCGCCTTCTTAAAAACTCGGCTGCCGCCACAGCGCGCCGCCCCTTGAGCGCCGTTTCAGGCTTTACTTTCGCCCGCCTGCGTTACGGTTCGGGCAACTGGGATGCAGACCCCAAAATGCCCTCGAATTTGCTGAACTCGCTGGTCGAGTACACATCTATACGCGTTGACCCGAACGAACGGATTGTCGATGTCGCTTCCGACCAGCTTTCCAACTATCCTTTCGTCTATTTGACCGGCAACAAGATGCTCCGCTTTACGGAAACCGAGCGCACGAATCTGCGCCGCTACTTGAGAAACGGCGGCTTCATGTTCGTGGACGATTGCAACCACGACATAGACGGGACGTTCGCCAAGACCTTCGAGAGCGAGATCAAGACGGTTCTCGACCGCCCCGAAGAAGCTCTCAAAAAGCTGCCGAAGACGCATCCTCTCTATCGCTCTTTCTTCGAGTTTAAGGAAGGCCCGCCCGCCACTTCTCACGAACTAAACGGCTGGGGCGACGACATTGTCCACGACTACCTGAAAGCCATAGAAATTGACGGGCGCGTCAGTGTTCTCTACTCCAACAAAGATTACGGCTGCGAATGGAACTACGACTGGTCGAACAAACGCTTCGCTACCAAAGACAACACACGCTTCGGCGTCAACATCATCGTCTACGCATTGACACACTGAAACAGTGGTCAGTGGCCCGGTGGTCAGTGGTCAGTAAAAACTGATTGCTAACTGACCACTGACCACTGACCACTGACCACTGCCTTTATGAGTACACCAGAACAACCTACAAATCCTCCAACTCCTCAGGCGGATGCACCTGCTGCGACGACTCCTCCTTCTCCTCCTCCTGCTGTGGCGGACTTTGGCGAAGTGCTGAGGCGCATGCTGGCGGTTTCCGATAATGTGAGCGACCTGATCTTCTCGCCGGGACGCCCGCCGCAGATTGAACTGGTCGGCAAGCTTCAGCCCGTTCGCTTGCCCGGTCTTGAAAAGCTGACCCCGGCGCACACCGCAGGCATCTCCAAGTTAATCATCGGCAGCCATCTGAGAGCCGGTCATCATCTGGCCGCCGCGCAGAACCTTGAGACCTACGGCTCAGCCGACCTCTCTTTCAGCGTGCCGGGATTGTCCCGCTTCCGCGTCAACATCTTCATGCAGCGCGGCACCCACGCCATCGTCATGCGCGTCGTTCCACCGAAAGTCCCGCGCTTTGAAGACCTCCATCTGCCTGAGCAACTAAAAAGTATTGTCGAGATAAAAAACGGGATCGTGCTCGTGACGGGGCCGACAGGCTCAGGTAAAAGCTCCACGCTGGCGGCGATCATAGACCTGATTAACGAGACGAAGTATTACCACATCGTCACCATCGAAGACCCTATAGAGTTTCTGCATTATCATAAAAACTGTACGATTCACCAGCGCGAGCTATACTCCGACACTTCCGACTTCGCGCGTGCCCTGCGGGCTGCCCTGCGGCAGGCTCCGAAAGTAATCCTCGTCGGCGAGATGCGCGACCGCGAAACGATTGAAGTCGCGCTCGAAGCGGCGGAGACAGGACATCTTGTGCTTTCCACGCTCCACACGATTGACGCCGCCAAAACAGTTGACCGCATCATCGGCGTCTTTCCGAAGAACGAGGAGCACGTCATCCGCAATCGCATCGCACAGGCTTTTCGCTACATCATCTCGCAGCGCCTGCTTCCGCGCGCCGACGGCAAGGGCCGTGTCGCAGCCATCGAAATTCTGAGATCAACGTCGCGCACGAAAGAATACATAGAGAAGGGCGAGCAGGAAGGCAAGTCTTTGATAGATGCGATGGAGCAGGGCGATCAGGAAGGGATGCAAACCTTTGACGGGGTACTCGAACGGATGATTCGGCAGGGTATCGTGACGAAAGATGACGCGATGCCATACGCCACTAATTACAACAACCTGCTGCTGCGGCTCGCAGATTTGGCTGATGAAGCGCCCGCCCAGCCTGAGTCCAGTCCGGCGCAGGCTGATCCGATGCTCGATATGATTGAGCGTTAGCAGGGCGAGAGTTGACGAAAAGTAAGGAAATCACAGATGGCGCAATCCAGAATAGACATCTTCGCCGAGATGGTGAAACAACAGCCGGATGATGCGATGATCTGGTATGGCCTGGGCAGCGAATATGTGAAGGTTGAGAGATGGGACGATGCTGCCGGTGCGCTTCGTAATGTCCTGCGAATCAATCCCGATTACACAGCGGCTTACCAGATGCTCGGCACGGCGCTCTTGAACGCCGGACGAAAAGAAGAAGCCGTCAGCGCTTGGACACAAGGCATCGAAGTCGCCCGGCGCACGGGCGCCTGGAAAGCGCAGCAGCACATGGAAGGATTGCTGGCAAACGCAAGCGCGGTCGCACCCGGCGCAGAGTTTTGCGAATAGATTGACATGCAGCAGTTGATAGGCGAAAGCGAAAAGGCAGCGACCCTGGATGCGTTGCCGGAAGTGGTCGCGCAGCTTGAAGCGGAGATCGCCAAGGTGATCGTCGGGCAGCGCGAGGTTGTGCGCCAGAGCATGACCGCGCTCGCCTGCGGCGGCCACTGTCTTCTTCGCGGCGTGCCGGGGCTAGCCAAAACCCTGCTCGTCAAAACGCTCGCTCAGGCTCTGGAACTGCGCTTTAACCGCATCCAGTTCACACCTGACCTGATGCCTTCCGACATCACTGGCACGGAAGTCATTGAAGAAGACCGCACGACCGGACATCGCGCCGCGCGTTTCATCAGCGGACCAATATTCGCCAACATCGTGCTCGCGGACGAGATCAACCGCGCTCCCCCGAAAACTCAGGCCGCGTTGCTGGAAGCGATGCAAGAGCATCAGGTGACAGCCGGGGGCACTCGCTACACGCTCGAAGCTCCTTTCTTCGTGCTTGCCACCGAAAACCCAATCGAGCAGGAGGGCACATATAATCTCCCCGAAGCTCAGCTCGACCGTTTCATGTTCGAGATTGTGATTGATTACCCCGGCGCTGAAGAAGAACGGCGCATCATCGCAGAGACGACGGCAAACCGCGCTGAAACCGTGCGTCCCGTTCTAGACGGGGCGGCGCTGTTGAGGATTCAGGAGGTCGTGCGCGACGTTCCTGTGGCCTCGAACATTATTGATTTTGCCGCGCGGTTGGTGCGTGCGAGCCGCCCCAACAGGGAGGAAGCCAGTGCTTTCGTCAACGAGAACGTCAGGTGGGGCGCCGGGCCCCGAGCCGGGCAATACCTGATTCTGGGGGCGAAGGCACGCGCGCTCTTTGATGGCCGCTTCGCCGTCGGGTTTGATGATGTCCGCGCGATTGTCTATCCTGTACTCAGGCATCGCATTCTCCCCAACTTTCGCGCCGAAGCCGAAGGCATCACCGCTGAGGCGATCATCGCGGAATTGCTCAAGCAGAACGATGGGTCGTGAATCGTAAATCGTGAATCGTAAATAGAAAAAGCCGTTCGACGATTTACGATTTACGATTCACGATTTACGAAAAGAGAAATTGAGTTATGCTTTATTCACGTCACGCGAAATTTCTCTCTCCCGTTTTAATTGCTGGCCTCCTGATTCTTCTTTCCGCGCCGCAGGCTGTCTTGAGTTGGGCTGCCGATGAAGGCGTGCGCGCCGATCTTCCTCCGGGCGGGGAACTGTCTATCATCAATCCCAGAGGCAGCGTCCACCTTGAAGTGTGGGACGAACAGCACGTCTCGGTCGCGGCCACCGTCAAAGGCGAGAAGTTGAAACGCTCGCCGGTCACTATTAAAAGAACAGAGCAATTGCTGACCATCAGCGTGTCGCCCCGTGAAGTCGGAATGCTGACGCGCGTTGACCTCACCATACGCATCCCTCAGCGCTCCCTTGTGGCGGTTGTTTCTGAAACCGGCGGGGTCACTATTCATGGCCTGCCTGCCGGGTTGAACATCGAGAGCGGCTATGGCGACATTAGCGCCGAGTTTCCTGCGTCCGGCGACGCCGACATTGATGCCCGGTCGCCGAATAAAGAGATTGTTTCGACGATTCCTGACAGCGCGTTCACCGGCGGCAAAGTTCTTCAGGCACGCCTCGGCGCTGGCGGCAAGCGTGTTCGCCTGATTTCTAAACGAGGGCGGATTGCGCTCGCGTCATACGGCGAGCCGAAGAATGTGACGCCGATAGCTGAAGCGCAATCATCAGCAGCGCGCCCGACGCCGGTTCTCATCGGCGCAGATAAAAATAGAACGGGAGCGGGCACGCCTTCGACACCGCTCACGGAGCCTGAAGAGATTGACGAAGGCGACATCGTGCGCGTTGACACGGAACTTGTCACGCTCAACGTCAGCGTCGTAGATCGCGGGACGAATCGCGGATTGAAAGGACTGACCCAGAATGATTTCAAATTGTTCGAGGACGGCACGGCGCAACAGATTGCGAACTTCGAGTCGTCGAGCGCGCCGTTCAATCTAGTCCTGCTGATAGACCTTTCGCTTTCCACGCAGGATAAGCTCGCGCTGATCCGCGATGCGGCGCTCCAGTTTGTCGCCGCCGCCCGCCCCTCAGACCGCATCGGCATCGTCACTTTCACACACGAAGCTGTCATCGTCTCGCGCCTGACGAGCGACCGCGCGGCCCTGCGCGAGCGTATCAACGCGATTGAGAAACCAAAGGGCAGCACCAACGTTTACGACTCAATCGCCTTCGTCATGGACGAAGTCTTCAAAGACGCGAAGGATTCACGGCGCAACGCCATCGTGCTGATGAGCGACGGGTTGGACAGCACGATGGAGAATGTTCCCGGCCCCGGCTCGACCATCGGCTACGAGGATTTGCTCTCGCGCCTGCGCGAATTCGACGGGGTGCTTTACAGCATGTGGCTCAACGTGGAGACCGAGTACAGCAGTTTGAGTCCGCTTGACATCCAGCCGGAAACTTACGATCTTGCACACGACCAGATGGAGAAGTTCGCAGAAACAGGCGGCGGCCTCTTTTACGAAGTCGAAAAGCTGGAAGATTTGGCCGACGCTTACGACCGCGTCGTCGCCGACCTCGGAACCGTTTACAGTCTCTCTTATCGCCCGACAAACAGATTGCGCGACGGGAAATGGCGCGCTATTCGTCTCACGGTGGCGCGCCCCAACGCCGTCGCACGCGGCAAACGTGGCTACTATGCGAATTAAAAAGCAGTGGTCAGTGGTCAGTGGTCAGTGGTCAGTCAAGACGATTATACGTCGTTTACTGCCTGTTGCCTGTTGCCTGTTGCTTATTGCTTTCTGCTTTATTCCTGTTCGCGCACAGGATGAGCCGCCGCCACCTCCGCCGATTGCCCAGCAGAAGGGTGAGGATGTTGAGACCATTCGCGTTGATACGGAGTTGGTTGATTTGAATGTCAGCGTGTTTAGCCGCGACCCTCAACGCCCCATCGGAGAATTGCAGCAGAAAGATTTCGCCGTGCTGGAAGACGGCGTGCCCGAAGAGATAAGTTTCTTCGCTTCCGCCGAGACGCCGTTTGATCTGGTGTTGCTGATAGACCTCTCAGGCTCGACCGCAGATAAGCTCAATCTCATCCGTAAATCCGCCATCCGTTTCATCGAAGCTGCGCGCCCGATGGATCGCATCAGCGTTATCACGTTCACCGACCTGCCGTTTGTCGTCTCGCCGCTCATGACAGATCGCACACAACTCGTGGAGCGCATCAGGAAAATCGAGAAGCCTCGTGGCGGAACGAATTTCTGGGATTCGCTGCGCTTCGTCCTGAAAAATATCTTCGGCACAAAGGACATGTCGCGCCGCCAGGCCGTGATCGTCATGTCGGATGGTGTGGACAATGCGCTGCCGGACGTGCCGGGTCCCGGTTCGGAAACAAGCTACGAAAAGCTCCTGGAGATGGTCAAAACTTCGGACGCTATCATCGTTCCCATCTATCTGGACACAGAGCGCGAGATGGTTAAACAAAAACGAGCGAGCGAGAATTCCTACACGCTCGCGCGCCAGCAACTCACGGAACTGGCGGGCGAGAGCGGCAGCCTGCTTTATCAAGCGCGCAAGGTGGAAGATTTGAACGGCGTCTACGAGCAGGTGATGCGCGACCTCGGCACGGTCTACAGCATCGGCTATCAACCGAAGAACAAGCCCCGCGATGGCTCATGGCGCAACGTCTCCGTGCGGCTCGTCAATCGCCCGGACCTTTCCGCACGCAGCAAGCGCGGTTACTACGCCAGATGAAAAGCAGGAGTCAGGAGTCAGAAGGAAGAGGCTGAGAACCGCTTCAATAGATATTCTTTTCTTCTGATTCCTGACTCCTGCTTTTGGAGATAATAACTATGAGACACCATGCACAGCGAAAAAGCGTTAGCATCATTGCTTCTGTCCTGGTTGCTTTTGCCGCGATTTTGCTTATCTCTGCCTGCGGTAAGAAAGCTGATGACTCTGGTGCTGAGAATTCCGGCAATCAAGTGGGCGGGTTGAAAAAGTCATTGAATGTCGCAAACGAAACGGCAGCAATTCGCACGTTGCAAACTGTCTTCCGGGCACAAACTCAGTACATGCTCAGCCACGCGGAAGAGTATGGAACGTTCGACCAGTTAGTAAAGGACAATTATCTCGACCAACGCTTTGCCGGAACATCGCCGGTTGTCGAGGGTTATGCTTTTACCATCAGGCTGACGCCGAAGTCGGATAGTGGTTCGGCTGCGTACACTATCAACGCTGACCCGAAACAGGCTGATGGAACGAGCACAGGCGGCGCTCGTCACCTCTACTTGGACTCAAGCAGTAATGTCGTCCGCGCCAATGCCCAACGCCCTGCGACAGCTAACGACCCGCCTCTCCAGTAAATTCTCCACGAATTGTTGTCGGGAGTTAACGTAATGAGCCGAATGCTTCTGTTGCTATGCCTGCTGAGCCAGCTAATCATTCCGGGCGCAGGCTGCACGCGCCTTCAGTCCTCAATCGTACCCGGCCAACTTTTAATCTCCACAGACAAGCCTCAGCAGACTTCTTCAACTGATTTCACGATTGCGGGTAACAAGACTCAGACTACTTTGCCGTTTGACCTGATAGACAATCGCATCGTCATAGATGTCAAACTCAATGGCAAAGGCCCGTTTCGATTTATCTTTGATAGCGGAGCGAGCGCGGTCGTCGCGCCGGAAGTCGTTCGCCAATTGGGATTGAAAATCGAAAACCTGCAAACAGGCGGCGGAGGTGTCGGCGAGCAGCTCGTCGAGCGCGGCGAAGCAAACATCTCTGAAATCGAAGTAGGCGTCATTCATCTTCCGGCTCAGGACTTCGGCGTCATCTCATTCGCCGATACGAAATATGTTTTCGGAGCCAACAGGATTGACGGCATCATCGGCTTTCCGCTGTTCAAGCGTCTCGTCGTCCAGGTTGACTACGAGCGCCAACAATTAACTTTCACGCAGCCCGCGCGCTTTGCTTACAAAGGTAGCGGTACGATTGTGCCGCTAGATTTCGACCGGCATCTTCCGCTCGTGAGAGGCGAGTTGGACGGCGTTCCCGGCATCTTCGTGATTGATACGGGCGCACGCTCCGCGCTCATCCTCTACGGACCATTCATCGAGCGAAATAATTTAAGGACGAAATATAAAGCGTCGTTTGAAGGTGTCACGGGTTGGGGCATCGGCGGCCCGGTTCGCTCTCAAATTGTACGAATAAAGACTCTCAAACTCGGCGCGGTCGAAGTCCGGAATCTCATCGCGCGCCTCTCGCTTCAAAAAAGCGGCGCTCTCACGAGCGCAGCCCGCGCGGCGCTGGTCGGCCCTGACGTGCTCAAACAATTCACAACCACCTTCGACTACAGCCGCCGCCAGATGATCTTTGAGAAGAACAATCAATACGGGAAGCCAGATTCTTATGATCGAAGCGGGATATGGTTCGGGCACGTTGGCGACCATTTTGAAGTGATTGACGTGATTGCGGGAGGCCCAGCCGCAGAAGCAGGCATCCACGTCGGCGATCAGATTCTGGAGATTGACGACAAGAAGACCGGGCAGTTAGACCTGCCAACAATCAGGCTCAGATTCAAGAACGATTCTCCAAAAAAGCGTGTGCGGCTCGTCGTCGAGCGTGAAGGTCAGCAGCGCGAAGTCATTCTCATTCTCAGAGACCTTGTTTGATTAACTAACATCTTGGCCAGCGCATCTTCACACGAACGCTTGCTTGATCCGATGGTGCTCGCCTCCATCGGGCGGCTCGATCTGATTGCGCGAACCATTGTCGAAGGTTTTCTCACGGGGCTGCACAAAAGCCCTTATCACGGGCTGTCGCAGGAATTCGCCGCGCATCGCCCGTACATCGCGGGCGATGAGATGCGCCGCATCGACTGGCGCGTCTACGCGCGCACGGACAGGCTTTATGTCAAAGAGTCTGAAGAAGAGACGAACGCGCCTGTCCGTTTACTTTTAGACACGAGCGCGTCGCTCAGGTATGCGCCGCGAAGGGTGAGCAAACTCGACTACGCGCGCTACCTGACAGCCGCGCTCGCTTACCTCGCCACGCGGCAGGGAGACCGCGTCGGGTTGGCCTGTTTCAATGAAGAAGTGCGCGCGGTTTTCCCCGCGCGCGGCGGCAAGCGTCATCTGCAAACGATTCTTCTCGCGCTGGAGAATCTGGAAGCCAGCGGACAGACGCGCATCGGCGCTGTACTTTTGCGGCAGGCCTCGCAATGGAAGCGGCGCGGTCTAGCCGTTCTCATCTCCGATCTTTATGACCAGCCGGAAGAGATTGTCGGGGCCGTTGGGCGCGTGCGTCGCGTCGGGCATGATGTCGTGGTCTTTCATCTGCTCGACCGCGTGGAGAAGTTTCTAGAAGAGCGCGGGACTTACGAGTTTCATGATCTTGAAACGAACGAAACTCTGATGGCCGACGCAGACCGCGTGCGTCGCGCTTACGTCGAGCGCATGGAGAGCTTGCGCGCTTACTTCCGCCGCGAGCTTGAACGCACGGGCGCGGACTACGCTGAGTTGGACTCTTCAGAGCCGCTCGACAAAGCCCTCGCTATCTACCTGCGCCGGAGAAAAGCCGGGAATACAGCAGGGAAGAGATAACGCCTGCCGGATATTCCAAGAACTTTAATCATTGATGAGTCGTAATCAATGTGTCCTGCTAATTAAAGATACTTCTCAAAGAGGAGATAGTCGCATGTCATCGGGAAATAACAATCCTGTTCGTCGTGAGCTTCGATTGCTCGCGCTCATCGTTTTCGGTGCCGTTATGCTGCTTGCTTCAAGCGCGATTGGTTTCGCGCAGGATCAGCAAGACCAAAAGAAGGATGGCATGGGCTTCCCCGACTTGGTTGCCGGATTGAAAGCGACGCCGGGATGCCTGGGCGTTGAGACGGCTAGAACGGACAGCGGCAAGAATGTCATCTTCGCGTGGTTTGAAGATAAGAAGGCGGCTTTGAAGTGGTACTACAGCGGGATGCATCAGGGAGTGATGAAAGGCTTTTTCCCCGGCCACAAAGCAGACATGCCGCTGAAAAATGTCCCCGCTGATAGCGGGCCTATTCTGGCGATCGCGTCAATCACCATGTCCGACAAGCCGAACTTTAAGGCATCCACCCTGCCGATCTCGCAGATTGCCATCGAATTGTATCAGCCGGTCAGCGGAGGGATTTTTCTTGGCGGTCGGTTCGCCCCCGACAGTCTCAAAGTGCCGGGGCTGCGCGACATCACAAAACAGAATTAATCTAAAGGCAGGATTCCATAAGAGAGATGCTTTCGCGAGTGGCGTTCGTATTGCTTATTGGGCGTCCGTCACATGACTGACGGCTTCTGCGCGAAGATATAAGCGCGACGACTTTGATGCTCCACGTCTTCGTGATAAGGGTCTCGCTCGATCACTTCCTGCAATGCAAAGCCTGCCGCCGTCAGATAGCTTTTCATCTCTTCTCTTTCAAAGAAGATGAAATCGAGAGAGACTGCTTTGCCCCACCATTCGTCCCGGTGAATGATCTCCTGCCCGAGGTGGAAGGTGAGCAACAACACCCCACCGGGGCGCAACACCCGCTTTAACTCCCGCAAAGCCTGAATCACCATTGGGCGTGGAACATGAACGATAGAATAAAAAGCTGCCACTCCACCATAAGAATTGTCGGCCACCTCTGTGAGCGCCAGCATGTCTCCCTGCTGAAATGGAATATCGGGATTCAACGACAGCGCTCGTTCAATCATCAATGGTGACAAATCAACGCCGCAAGCCTTCACTCCGAGATCGTGCAAATAACGAGCTATCTGTCCGGGGCCGCATCCCATGTCACAGATGATTCCCTGATCGCCTACTTTTTCGATTAACCAATCGAGCATCTTCCGGTCAAACGGCTTCTTCTCCATCTCACCACGAAATTGCAACGCATATTCTTCAGCCACACGGTCATAACTGTTTTTCAAATCTTCATTCATCCGTCTTATCTCTCATTCATACTTTTAGCTGTCAGCTCAAGCGAAGCAGCCCGACTTTATTTATGCTGCGCCGCGTTTATGCCAGACGACCGTATAGCGCCACAGTAAGTGACCGCGCACCTTCGCCCCCGGCAAATATTGTCTGCACATTTCTTTGACTCCACTCATCGTCAGGTAGACCTCGCCTTTGCCATGCTCTCTCCAAGCCTGACGCACTTCTCGCGGCGCTCGAAGCCGACCCGTTTTCCAGAATCGCCTGAGCGCGCTGACCGGATACGCCATTGCACTTTTCATCTTGTCAATAAGCCGGTCGTCGGCGACCAGATCATGGATGATCAGCACTCCGCCCGGTTTGAGCGCGCCTTTCATCATCAATACTGCCTGCTCCTGTGGAAGATGATGCAGCGTAGCAAGCGAGACAATGCAGTCGTAACTCTCGGCGGGAAGCGAAAGGCGCATGACATCAGCGGTCACGTATTCGATGTTCGGGTAATCAATTGATTGCTGCCGCGCGAGACGAATCATTTGCGGCGAAAGGTCAGCGGCAAAGACGCTGCGTGCGTGGACAGCCAAGAGCCGCGTGAACACTCCCGTTCCGCAACCGATCTCCAGCGCCTTCTCACAGTGAGGCGGAAGATGACGCCGGACGTATTCGTGATAAACATCGCTCACGCCGCCATGACATTCGGTCAGCAAGGCAATGCGATCAAAGTCCTGACGGATTTCGTCCATTAGGTGTAGCCTCTATGACGAATAGACTTTTGAAACTCTAACTATGCGGATGGGTAAACAATTTTTCTGCGGACACGCCAGATGATAATGGTCAGGGCGAAGACGCCCGCTACTGCGCCAATCAGGGCATACAGGACTTTTGTTTTAGTCTCAATCGCCGGTTCAGTCTTTTCACCAGTAGAATTTTCAGTGACAGCCGCGTTTTCATTTTCTCCGGTGGTCGCCAGCACCGTGACTTTCCCGTCTGATGACAACCTGCGAACCCGCGCGCCATGTGTCTTGTTCGGAGGCGTAAAGCCGAACTCTAAAATATAGAGGTTGCCGTTTCTAAAAGCCACGCCTGCCGGTGACCAGGGCCGTTCCGCGCGTAAGAGTGTCGTGACTTTGCCGTCAGGCGCAATCTTCAACACGCGCCGGTTGTCGTCGTCAGCGACAAAGAGATTATCCTGCCCGTCAACGGCTATTCCAAGCAGGCGGGTGGCGGCGCTCTTTCCCGCCGGACTGTTTGAAGAGTTATCCGTCGCAAGATTGCGAGCCAGCGTCGTGACTGCGCCGTTCATCGTCACTTTCCGAATGCTTGCTCCGTCGGCTACATACAACGAGCCGTCTCCGCCAAAGGCCATCCCGCCGACGCTGTATAAAACAACCTGACGAAACTTGTCGGCAGTCTCCTTGCTACCGAACAGCGTAGCGACTTTGCCATCGGGCGTTCTCTTCATGATGAGAGTCTCATGCTCGGAATTGCTTTTCCACGACGCAGAGTACATGTTGCCGTCCGTGTCTCTCCAAATACTCATCCCCTTTGGCGGGCTACTTGTCGGGGCGAGGATGTATGCGAAATCTCCTGCGGGCATCATCTTCCACAGCGCGCTGAAATAGCGTTCCGTTGCCGACTCGTAAGTCAACTCATCCCCATAGAGATTACCGCGCTCATCCAGCGCCAGTTCGTGCGTGTGCCTACCGCTGACACCGGCCCTGAAGACCGTGAGTTTGCCCTGAGCATCAATCTTCCAGATGGTTTCCAAATCGCTGAAGTAAACTTGATTGTCGCGGTCAACGACGATACCCCACGCCGGATGCGCCCACGCCTGACCTGTGGTAAGCGCAAAGATCGCGATGATAGATAGAAGTGTCAGGGCAACGGCGCGAGGCATGATTCTTATCCTTTGCTGGCGTATTGACTGGAAATTGCGTTCAGCTATTAGACTGGGACGACGGTCTATTTTTTCCCTCTTCCCGGCAAACAACGAGAATCTAACGCCCGGAGTAACACGCGCAGAACAAGCACCTTCAATCTACGTCAGAGCAAGAGTCTTGAAAGGTTAGATGAAGCGGCTGGCTACCCACTCATGAGAAGAATGCTATCAAGCGGTCGGGACGAATGACTTTTTATGCCGCTTCTGCGGATGACAGTATTCAACAATTGCATCATTTCAGATACCGTATCATCGAAGCAACCAGCAAAAACAATCCACCTAATCCAAAAGAAATTGTCTGTAACATCAGAATGCACCAAGTATATTTATCTTTAGACCTTGTGGACTTTCTCAATTTATCAATGACTTTGCTTTCGTTATTTTCTCTCTTCTTGGCAATTTTTGTTGTGATACGAAAAGACCCCAATCTATTCCAAGCAACATAACATCCAAGCATCAACGAAAGGGCTATCAAGATCATGGATGGAACAACGAAAATTTTTTCGACGGCGGTCAAATGCGTCTTATCATCAAAAGCAAGGTTTGTCTGAAACGCTAATAAACCTGTCGCCAAGCCTATAAATAAATTATTGACGAAGCCTAACTGCTCAGTTGTTCTACCTTGCCACCTAACGAAAGATGCTCGCGCTTGCTCAGATAAGAACTCTTGTTCTTCATTCGACATATAAGCCTCCCACTAGTTGGCACATGCGGCATTGGATGATGAAACCGCATCATGCGGCTTAATCCCACTCTCAACGAAGAGTCTTACTGTGCAATCCAGCCCCACAATCAAGCAGAGAAGTTCGTCGAGGCAGTGTTCGTTTCATACTCGCGCAGCTTGCGGTAGAGCGTGCGCGCGGAGATGCCGAGGATGGCAGCGGCGCGCTCGCGGTTGCCGCCCGCTTCCGAGAGGACGTGCAGGATGTGTTGTCGCTCCAGTTCGTAAAGAGTCGAGGGCTGGGGACCGGAGGTTGGAGTCTGAAGGGAAGAGCTAGCCCCTGACACCTGACCCCCGTCCCCCGATAGCATCAACTGTCCGGCTTCAATCGTGTCGGTGGGAGAGAGCGCGATGGCTCGCTCCAGGCAGTTGCGAAGCTCGCGGACGTTGCCGGGCCATGAGGAGTTTTCAAGCCTGTGACGCGCTTCCGCAGACAAAGAGAGCGCGGGGCGATTGAACCTCTGGCGATAGAGCGTCAGAAAATATTCGATGAACGCAGGAATATCCCGGCGGCGCTCGCGCAACGGCAGTATGTGAAGCGAGACGACGTTGAGGCGATAGAAAAGGTCTGCGCGAAAGCGTCCCTCGCGCACGTCCTGCGGGAGATGACGGTTGGTCGCGGCGATCACTCGCACGTCAACGCTCTGGTCACGCGTCGAGCCGACGCGACGAAAGCGCCCCTGTTCGAGAAAGTGCAACAGCTTGACCTGAGCGGGAAGCGGCATGTCGCCGACTTCATCAAGGAATAGGGTCGAGCCGTCAGCCGCTTCAATCAAGCCGCGCTTGAGTGCGCTTGCGCCCGTGAACGCGCCCTTCTCGTGGCCGAAGAATTCCGACTCGAACAGGGATTCAGGCATCGCGCCGCAATTGACCGTGATGAGAGGTGAGCGTTCGCGCGCACTTCTGGCGTGGATGAAACGCGCGAGCACGTCTTTGCCTGTCCCGGACTCGCCCGTGATGATGACGGTCGAATCGAGACGCGCCGCAGACTCCGCCAACTCGACCACGCCGCGCATCTCATCACTTTGATAAATAATCGCGGGCGCTTCATCTTCAGTTGCTACGGGCTGGCGCACGACCGAGCGCAGGGATGCGTTCTGGCGGACGAGCCTGCTCTTCTCGTCAGCCTTGCGGATGACGGCTTCCATCTCGTCCAGGGTTGCTGGCTTCGTCAAATAATCGTAAGCGCCGAGCCGCATTGCCTCGATGCCGGTCGAGAGCGAGGTGTCGGCGGTGAGCATGATTACTTCGGGCGCGTCTTCCATCTGCCTGATTTGGCGCAACACGTCGAGGCCGGAGATGCCCGTCATCTTGATGTCGAGTAAGACCACATCGCAGTCGGTTGCGCGCAAAGAGAGCAAAGCCTCCTCGCCGCTCGCCGTCGAGGTTGCTTCCATATTCAAGTCGTTGAGCTGGTCGGTGACAAGATCACGAAACATCTTGTTATCATCCACGACCAGCACACGAATCTTGCGGCTCATAAAGTCTCATCCCTTCTGTGGGTCGCCGTCTCCGGTGCGCGGCGCGGAAGCCACAAGCGAAAACGACTGCCCGCGCCCTGCTTGGATTCGACCGTGAGCGCACCGCCCAGAGCTTCGGCCAGCGTATACGAGATGGCGAGGCCGAGACCTGAGCCTTTGCCCTGATCCTTCGTCGTGAAGAACGGGTCGAAGATGCGAACCAGCATCTCAGGCGCGATGCCATGCCCCGTGTCCGCCACCTCTATGGCGACGCGCTCGTCCACGCGATGCGTAGAGACGGTAATCTCTCCGCTTTCGCCGACGGCATCAAGGGCGTTGCCCATCAAATTGTCCAGGACCTGCCTGACCATCCCGGCATCGGTCGCCACTTCACCGACCTCCGGGTCTAAGTTGACTTTGACCTTGATCGTCTCCGATTGAGTGCGGTCTTCGACGAGCCGCGCGCATTGCGCCGTCATCTCGTTAATGTCGCACGCCACGCGCACGGGGCGACGCTGGCGCGACAAATCGAGCAGGCCGCGCGTAATCTCTTTGCAGCGCAGAGCCTGCCGCACGATCTCTTCCAGATAGAAAGACCAGTCGCGGGTTTCGCTTGATGGCTGGCTGAGAGCGCCCGCCTTGCGTATGTTGCGAAGCGTGGCTTCGGCGCAGGTCGTGATAGTGGCGAGCGGATTGTTGATTTCGTGCGCGACGCCTGCCGCGAGTTGTCCGACTGTGGCGAGGCGACGCGAGCGCGCGAGTTGCTCCTGCATCTCGGAAAGCTCCGTCACGTCGCTCCACGTGATGACGCTTCCGGGCTGGCTTGCAAGTTCGTCCAGCGGCGCGACCGCGACCAGATAACGTCTTCCGTCTTCGGCCTGCAATTCAAAAGACGAGGCCGTGCCCCGGCTCTCGCCCATGTGATAAGCGGCGGCGCGCTCGCCGAACAGTCGCGCGAAAGCATCTGCACAGGTCAGGCCGATGGCCTGTGCCGGATGCAGCTCCATCATCATCGCCGCATGAGCGTTGCAGCGGACAATCCGCATCTGATGATCGTGGACGATGATGCCGTCGGGAATGGCGTCAAACGTCTTCTCCCAGATTCGCTTGGCAGTTCCGAGAGTTTCAAAGAGCCGCGCGTGGTCGAGCGCCAGCGCCGCCATCTCAGCCAGACCTTCAAGCAGTTTCTCTTCTTCAACGTTGAACTCATGCTCGGCGCGATAGCCGACGACGAGCGCACCCAACGTTTCGCCGCGCGCCTTGAGCGGCGTGACGACGACATCGCGCACTCCTTCCGGGGCGTGGACGGGAAAGTCTGTCGCCGGAAACTCATCGCGCACGCCGATGCCTTTGATAATTACTAACTCCTCAGCGACTGCAATGCGTTCGAGAAAGTTTCCGTCGAGAGGCATCACGATGTCCGCTTCTGCTTCCGCACGGGAGCGAAAACCGCTGGTCGCTTTCCATCGCACAGTCTTTTCCGGCAGAGAGAAACTAGCGATGCTCGTCGTATCCGCACGCATGATGCGCCGCACCGTGTCGGCCATCGTTCGCAGTGTCATCGCGGATTCTGTTCTGGTTGCGTCCATAGTTTGATTGTGATTTGTGACCGGAACATTTCCAATCACAAATCAAAATTTATTTGACGGCAAGTTCTTAAGTGTCGGGACTCTAGATAGTACATGAAGCCGCGCGTTTTGAGAGCGCGACCTCGCGCAGCCTTTGCCAATCTTCTACGCGGAAAGAGAGCCAAACGTCAAGGCAAAATGAAGAAAGCCGTAAATAGTAAATCGTGAACAGACAAAAGCGATTCGTCCATTCACGATTTACGATTCACGATTTACTAACTTTTATCTTATTCCGTCATCGGTGCGACCTTGCGTACGCCCTCTGAAACTCCATCGGCGTACTTCCTGAAGTTCTCGTTGAAGAGTCGGGCGAGGTCACGCGCCTTTTGGTCGTAGGCTTCTTTGTCCTTCCAGGTGTTGCGCGGGATGAGAACTTCCGGCGGAACTTCGGGGCAGGAAGTCGGAATGTTCAGGCCGAAGACGGGGTCAGGTTGAGTCTCAACGCCTGCGAGCGAGCCATTCAGGATGGCGCGAATCATGGCGCGCGTGTATTTAATCTTCATACGCTGACCTTCACCGTAAGGGCCGCCGGACCAGCCCGTGTTGACGAGCCAGCAGTTGGCTTTATGCTCGGCCATCTTCTTGCCCAACAGGTCGGCATAGACGCCCGGATGCAGGACCATGAAGGGTGCGCCGAAGCAGGTTGAGAACGTGGCGGTCGGCTCGGTGACTCCCTTTTCAGTTCCAGCGACCTTCGCCGTGTAGCCGGAAAGGAAGTGATACATGGCCTGCTCAGGCGTCAGGCGCGAAACGGGCGGAAGCACGCCGAAGGCATCAGCCGTCAGCATGATGATGTTCTGTGGATGTCCCGCATGGCCTTCCGGCATGATGTTCGGGATACTTTCAAGCGGATAAGCCGCGCGCGTGTTCTCCGTTTTCGACGCATCGTCCAGATCGAGCGTGCGCGTCTCGGCATCATAGACGACGTTTTCCAGCACAGTGCCGAACATGCGCGTGGTGCGATAAATGTCCGGCTCTGCTTCGGGCGAGAGCTTGATGACTTTGGCGTAGCAGCCGCCCTCGAAATTAAAGACGCCGTCATCGGACCAGCCGTGCTCGTCGTCGCCGATGAGCTTGCGTTCGGGGTCGGCTGAGAGAGTCGTCTTGCCTGTGCCGGACAGCCCGAAGAAGATGGCCACATCATTCGCGTCTCCGACGTTCGCGGAACAGTGCATACTCATCACACCGCGCTGCGGCAACAGGTAATTGAGAATCGTGAAGACGCTCTTCTTGGTTTCGCCCGCGTAGGATGTGCCGCCGATGAGGACGAGCCGCTGGCTGAAATCCATCAGAATGAAAGTCTCTGAGCGCGTGCCGTCACGTTCGGGTTCGGCGCGAAATGAGGGAAAGTTGATAATCGTGAATTCTGGTTTGTGATCGGCGACGGCGTCGTTAATAAACATCGTGCGCGCGAAAAGAGAGTGCCAGGCATACTCTGTGATGACGCGCACCGGCAGACGATAGCGCGGGTCAGCCCCGGCGAAGGTGTCCTGAACGAAGAGGTCGCGCCCCTTGGCATTCATCATCATCCGCTCCTTCAGAGCGTTGAACTTTTCCTGCGAGAAATCTTTGTTGACCTCACCCCAGAACACCTTGTCCTCGCTTGATGGCTCACGCACGATGGCCTTATCTTTGGCCGCGCGCCCGGTATGCTCGCCCGTGTCTACGATCAGCGCGCCGTGATCTGAAAAGATGCCTTCTTCCCGGCGGGCAATCTCTTCATACAGCTCAGGCGTGTTGAGATTCCAGTAAACGTTGGCGGCTTCCGTGATACCGTAGTTATCCAGTTCGTAACTGGTCCGCTTGTGCCCCTTGTCCTGAGTGATTTTTTGTGTACGAAGTGAAGTCATAGCTTCTCCAATGAAATGATATGAAGATATCGAAAGGAAGAGAGAGCGCGAGCGCGCGCTTTCACCTTTCGCCTTGCCTTATTCGGACTCGTTTGCTGCGGCGTGGCGTTCGTGCGCCAGTTCACGCAGGGCGACGGCAAGATCGCGCGCGGCTCGCTCAAGACGGTCGGCGCACGCTTCGAGTTCATCTATGTCAGACGTTGAGCGCACGGCCACAGCCGAACGCGCACTTTCAATCTGCGAGGTTAAACGCTCCGCTGCCGTTTCGGTCTCTTTCTCAGCGCGCGTTCTTTGTATTTGTGACATGCTTGTTCCCATACTGACAAAATATTAAGAGCGGTGCAAGGCGCAAATTTTCCCCGCGCGAGTCCGCTATCTGATGACGTACCCGTTCCTAAAAGTCAAACGTGCCGTATAAACTCAAATTGAGCATTAAGTGTAAGTACTGTCTTACATCACGAAGGCACAGGAATCAAGTCGGAAAGAAGGAAGATGAAAAGCTCGTCAATCGTAAATCGTGAATCGTAAATGGGAAAACCGTTCGATGATTTACGATTCACGATTTACGGCTTTCTTACTTTCTCCATCGCCACCGCTGATGATTTGAACCCCATCTTTCCCCAGAAGCCTTCGCTGCCCCGGCCTGCGCGCAGTATCCATGTGATGTTTCGGTCATCGCCCATCAGGTATTCAACGAGCTTGCGCCCGATGCCCTGTCCGCGCCTGTCGGCGGCAACCGCCACCATCGAGATATAGCCGTTCGATGCCTCGTCGCATAAAGCTCTGGCGAAGCCGACCACCCGCGAATCATCACAGGCAACTACTGCCCGATCCGTCTTCAACATCATCCTGCGAAAGCGTTCCGGGTCACTGACGCGTTGCTCCCAGCCTGCTTCCGAGAGAAACCGGCGGACGGCTTCGTAATCTTCCGGTTTGACTAATCTGAGTTCCATGCTTCACTCAAACTTTAGACGCTACGCTGACCAGGCGATCACTCGCGCTCGCGGAAACACCGTTCTTCTCATAAGCTCCGAAATACTCGATAGTTTCAAACCCGGCCTCGGTGAGATACTTGTCCAACTCTTCCCGCGTCCAGCAACGCATACTGAAGTCATAAGTAGAGATGGTCTCCACGCCCTGATTGCGCAGCGTATGCTGTTCCGACACGAGCAGCCGCCGGGTCTGATGCTCAAGCCGCGTCACGCTGCGGAACGTCAGCTTACCAAGACGTGTTTCAGCCACTTTCTCGAACACAGGCTCTTGAGTTTTTCTCAGAACGGTAGCATTCCACTCCCGAACATCGAGCATGAGCACGCCCTGTGAGCGCAGCACCCCGGCAAAGGAGCGAAAAACATCTCGACGGCTCACGTCATCCAACAGATCGTTGAGCACACCCCGGCATAAGCTGGCATCGTAGGGAGAGGCGGCGGATAGTTCAAAAATGTCTCCCACACTAAAGGAAACAGGAAGCGCCGCATCAGTGACACGCCTTTGCGCTTCCATTATAAACTGAGGTGACAAATCAATCCCGCTGACTAAGTAGCCACGACGCGCAAGCTCAAGCGCATGATTGCCTACACCACAACCGGCATCCAGAACCCGCGCCCCGTTGACGATGCCCCGACGAGAGAGCACGTCTTCGATGAAGTCGCATTGCCTGGAAACAGGTTGTGTAATGATGAGATCATAAGCCCACGCATACTCGTCATAAAATGGGCGGGTTAGATTTCCCATACTTGTAAATTTATAGTTTGGCGCTCAATTTCACCGTCTCACGCCCAAATTCGCATTGTTGACTAACTAGCCGCGAGTGGGCAACATTCCAGCAGACCGTGGAAGTTGGCGATGAAAGGGATTATCGAGGGGTTGGTTTGAATCAATTGTGAGCCTGCGCTTGTGGATTTATGCGGCGAATTCATAAACTGGAGTCTCAATAATTCTCTTGGGCTTTTCTCCTTCCCGAATCATCTTTTGTAGCTGCTCGACAGTTTCCGGGGAAAAGAATTGCTCGCCGGTTTCCACACATACTCTGGCAGGTACATTCTCGACAATGATGAATTTCCCGTCTTGTTCGAGCGTATATGTGACTTTTCGCTCGACCATTGTTTCTTTCAATGTATTGTCACTCATCTCAGTTACTTCCTTACCTTAAAATCAATCCAGAGGCTTGCATCTGGTTCGTAAAGCGTAATGATCTTTACCAAAGAACGCGCTGGATAACTGCACTGGATGTGCAAAGGTCTGCCCGCTTGAGTATAACCAAATACCAAACAGCTAGGGCCATATTTATCATTTGGATAGTCTTCGATGATTTCACCCACATCAATTGCCTCGCGTATATCCTGCAATGTAACGCGCCGCAAAATACTTTGGTCAACGGCATGTTTCGAGAACTCAAACAGTCCGTCTGAGATTTTTTCACGAATCTCCTGAATCATCCATCTCAGAATATACTGTTTCGCTGCTCCTGGCACGTGACGTTGCAACGTAGAAACAGGCCAACGCTCAATCTAACCGGCACGCCGCGAAAAGCATTCAACCTGCACCGTACAAAGAATGATGAGAGACACGTAATCAGCGCGTCTCGTTGATTGATGTGTTATGCGCCTTCTATGGCAGCACGCAATTTTTGTTCATATTCCAAAAGTCTGCCAGAGCGGATAACAGAACTGTAATGCGCTTCCCCTCTGACTATAGGCTCAAGTTCAGGCAACTGCCATCTCAGGCGATTGCGAGCCTCGGTACCCAAAGCTATAACCCGTGTGGGACGTAAAATTTTTATCTCCTCCCGGAAAAACAAGAGATGCTCTTGAAAGTCGTCTTCTGATTCTATCTCAGTATCTTTGGAAGGAGCCGGACGCTTATAAATATCGGCTAAGTGAACATTGGAAGCACCAATTTTGGCAAGAAGGTCATAGAAAATCCGGCAATTGCGATTGTTTTTGGTTTTGGTAGATGGGCGGATACCCACCATGAAGATTTGACTTGTTCCTAAAAATCCTTGAATGACATCTTCGGTGGGGAAAAACCACCAACCAGAGTTCGTCTCTTTGCCCGATGCCAATTCTAAAAGCTGTTCTCGCTTTGAAGGATGCATTTACAAACTCCTAAGGATAATCACTACCGCATAATTATTGATCAAGCCGCCTCGTATGACTTGACACACTGATTATCCTGATCAAGATGCATCATCCGTCTTAATGATACTTTCAATCATACGACCAAGATTCAAAGAATCGAAGTCTCTTTGAGAAGGCGGCCTTCTGTAAATCTCTCAACGCCGAGCGGCTTGATGTCGAGCAGGCGGGTCTCTCCGTGCAGGATTAATTCCGAGATGATGCGGCCTGTGGCGGGAGAGTGCATCACGCCGTGACCGCTGAAGCCGTTGGCGAGAAAGAGGCCGCGCACGTTGGGCGCTTCTCCGATAATCGCGTGATGGTCGGGCGTCATCTCGTACAACCCTGCGCGACAGCGGCTCTGGTCAACCGCACCTTGCGCCAGCAGCGGCATGCGATGAGCGGCTCGTGCGAAGAGCTTTTCGATAAAGGTCTGCTCAAATTCCGTCTTGAAGCCAAAAGTCTCCGACGGGTCAGGCCACGCGAGTATCACGCCCGGCTCAAGCCAGTCCTGTGGAGCGCGTCTGAAATGGAAGCCGTCGGTCATGTCAATCACCATCGGTAACTCGGCGGGCAACTCGTTCGGCAAACGTGCGGCGGCGAGTTGTCTGCGTAAGGGGACGACGGGAATCTCGACGCCAGCGAGACGCGCCACTTCGGCAGCCCACGCGCCCGACGCGTTGACGACCACGCGCGTCGAGATGTGGCCTCGCGTCGTCGCTACACCTGTGACTTCGCCGCGCTCGGTTTCGATTCCGGTCACTTCCGTTTCAAGCCACAATCGCACGCCGCGTTCACTAGCGCGCTCCGTAAAGCCGCGCATCACGCTGAGCGGTTCGATGAGACCGTCCGTCGGGCAGTATGACCCTCCGAGAATGTCATCCGTGCGGAGTTGCGGAATCATCTGCGCGATCTCTTGAGGAGAAACGATCTCGACCGTCGCAAGTCCGGCGGCGCGTTGTGTCTCCCTGATGGCTTTGAGGTAATCGAGGTGGCGCTCCGTTGTGGCGAGGAAGAGATAGCCGTTCGGTTGATATCCTGACTTGCTTCCGGTCGCTTCCTCGAAATGAGAAAAGAACTCAATCGAGTAGAGCGACATGCGGATGTTGATGGAGGTGGAGAACTGTGCGCGCACGCCGCCCGTCGCCCTGCCCGTCGAGCCGAGACCCTGCAAGGGTTCACGCTCGACGACGATGACGTTTGAGCATCCGGCTTCCGATAGATAATAGGCGATGCTTGAACCGACTATGCCACCGCCGATAATGACGACATCCGCTGTCTCCGACATGATGGCCGCTAAGCTTGGACGATGCGTGGGTTTTATGCAATCTGCGAAGGGCGCGCTCTTTATCTTTGTGCCTTCGTCTACTGGAATTGCTTCTAATCAGATGGCCGAGTGTGCTAAGGTGCTGCGCCAAACAACCGGCAATTCAAATTCATTGGAGGAAGAAGAGAGATGGCGGACGATAAGGACAAAAAAATCTGTAAGAACCCACCCTGCGGCTGTCCGGCGACCGAAGGCAGCAAATATTGCAGCGCTTCGTGTGAAGGTACGGGCGACACCATAGAGATTGATTGCGATTGCGGTCACCCGGATTGCAGTGGAAACTTCTAAAGCCTCAAACACACAGAGCCGTGAAATTGCGTCGTGCCTAATCCCCGAAGGGGATAAATAAAATAGCCGGGGGTAAGCGATAGCGCCGCCCCGGCTATTTTATGTGGCCCTTTCAGGGTCGAAAAAACAGGACATATCCACTACGGCGAATCAATTACTTCCCGCGCTTTAATTTCTTCTTCGCCGTTTTCTTCGCCATCTTCTTCGCTTGCCTGCCTGCTGGTCGCGTGACGCGCTTCGCTGCTTTCTTCGCTGTTGCCGGTGCTGCTTTGGTCGCTTTGATGGCCTTCTTTGCGGTTGACCCGGCGGAAACTCTCTTTTTGACTGCGCGCCTTGTGCTTCGTACCTCAATGGTTACGGGAGGAATGTTTGCCGCCACGTTGGCCACAGCGTCGCGCGCCGTCTCTGCGACGGTTGAAGCCTGCCTCACGACTCCGCCTGCGATACCGGCTGCACGGTCAAACAGTTCTTCGACCAGTTTAAGCGGTGCGGCAAGGATGCCGCTTACCAGCTCGCGCTTTTCACTCGTGTCAACGACCGCCGGTTTTCGCCTGCGCCCGGTGGTGGTCCTGATTTTATTGACCTGCTTGATAAGATAGCCCTTGATCTTCTCCCTGATAACTTCAGCGCTACTCTCTTTCCCAAACTGGTTCTTAAAAGCGTCGCAGTAATGCCCGTACTTACCGGAAAACTGGATGCACCATTCATCCCCACCTGCCGACCGGCAGACATCCTTGATCTCGCAGCCGAGTTGGAGATCGTTGATGGCTGCAATCGCCGCCCCGTTAATAGCTCGCTCGTCCATGTGGTTTCCTCAAGAGTGATGGGTGATGGGTGATAGGTGATAAGAGAAAACACGTTCTTTCTTATCACCCATCACCCATCACCTATTACTTCTTTCCTGCCAGTGTAAAGATCGGCTCGATGTCTACCGGGACATTTTTCATCCGGTCGAGCGCCTTCTGCATCGGCGGGCGAATCACTCCGTACTTGTCGAGCATAGCTTTCGCCTTGTCGTAAGAGCCTTCGGCCTGAATGGTCATAATCTCGCCCGCCAGTTTCCGCACACCCTCTTTAATCTTCGCCGGATTGACGCTAAATTGTCCTGTGCGCTCGTTGTAGTGAAACGCGTCCTCGTCCATCAGGTAGTTGAACTGCAAGGCGATGCCGCGCCCGTGCGCCTCCGTGATGCCGAAGCGCACGGAGCGAAACGCGCTCGCCAGAAACGTCGTGTACAAAGCGCGCTCCATCTTTTCGTCAACCAGCCCCTTGTCCATCAAATACTGCAAAGCCCACAGCCCCACGATGTCCGCTTTGGCTTCCTCAAACGCCGAAGATAGCTCTTTGAGTTGCTTCCGCACGGTGGTCTCTTCGCCATTAGCCGTGATGTTGTGCGGCCCAAGCCCGTGCATCAATTCGTGCGCGAGGATGTGCGTGAAGAAGGGATCGAAGGAAACATCCCGCTGGTCGGCAATTGACAGCACGACCTTCGAGATGGGAATCAGGGTCTGCTTAAACTTGGCCTCCTGCACGTTCTTGAGCATGACGCGCTTCGAGCCTTTCTCTTTGACGACGCGCTCGTCGTTCGGCAGGTTGTAGGCGGCTGTCTGCACGCCGCTGTTGCCTTCGCCCGAAGCGTAGACTTCGTTGACGACGCGAATCGGCGAGGCCGCGCCCAGTTTCGGGTTGCGATAACGGGCGTCAATCGGCAGGTTGTCTTCCAACTCTTGGAGGTACTGGCTGAACTTTGCGAGCTTCGCCGACTCCGCTTCATCACGCAGCGTGACGTAAGCCTCAAACGCCGCCTTGTAGCTGAAAAGCTCGTCCTCATACGTCTCATATGGCCCAATGGTTACGTCAATCGGGGAGTCCAAGTCCATCCATGCCACGTCGCTCGCGTAGTAATCGTTTGACGCGAAAGCGTCGGCGCGTGCGTTGAGAAAATTCTTAAGCGTCTCGTTTGTCGTCAACGCTGCCGCCTCGCGCAAGAGACGTGCGGCCGGAACGAGGAACTCTTTGTACTCCTCGCTGTAGGGCACGACTTTGAGTTTGCCCCCAGCGTCGCGGCGAATCGTATAGAAGAAACCGAGCGCCCGCTCGCGTGCTTCGAGCGGCAAGGCTTGCGACCACGCGTTGAACTCTTCCTTTGTCATATCCTCCGGGTAGAAATTAGCCCCCGGCGGCTTCTCTTTGGGCACGCCCTCGATGAAAGGCTCATTGCTGTCAAGACGCGACCAGGGGCCGTTGTTGATTCGGAAGTAGTGCAGGCGCTCGCGCCCCGCCAGCGTTTTGTCTCTTTCCAACTTTTTCTTCAATGTCTCGTTGCCGCTCCAGACCTGTCGCAGGAAAAGCGGATCAAGCAGGCGCGCGGCCTCGATAATCTTCGTCAGGGCGCGACGATCTCCGGCGGAGAGACGCGCTGTGTTGGCCGTGATGACGGTCGGGGCGAAGCGGCGAATCTTTGCCGCGAGGGATGTTTCAGGAGTTACCATTTCACTCTCGCGGCTTTTAGGATTGGCGCTCATCGTTAATGCGAAACTGAAAATCAGCGCCAGTGAACAAATCTTTCGTACATTATTCATCGTCAATTTCTCCTGCGGTTTTTCATTGCGCTTGGTTATGTGCGTTCTGTCTTGCAGAAATTCTCGTCGCCCGGTCAATTTCTGCGGTCAGGCGGTCTATTGTCTCCGCGATGACGTTGACCTGCTCGCCAGCCTCTTTCCAGTCTCGTTGCTCGATGGCTTCTCTCACGCCCGGCAGCGTCTTGACGCCGTAGCCGGTGTAAAAGCCCGGCGCGTAAATCTGGTGTTTGAACCATGAGCGGCGCGGCAAGCCCTGCTCTCTGGTCATGGCGCGCTCGGTCTGAATGAGAATTTCGTCCAGAGATTTTTGCGCTTCAAGGGGAAGCTGACGCCCCGTTGAGGCCGCCTCGTTCATCGCCGCGTCAAAGAGCCGCGCACTCTCTTGCAGGCGAGCGAAAGAGTTTTGCAGCGGCGCGAAGTTTAGATACGGAACTGGCGCTTCCAGTTTCGGCACGACGTAAGCTTGCGTCGGGTCGGCGATAATCTCCAGCGAGCGATCTGAAATCTGCCGATTCTTCTGGCGCGTCTCCTCGCGCATGTCGTCTGTCAGCTTCGCCACCTCGCGGACGTACCTATCAACGGCATCAGAGAAGTTACTAAAGGAGAGCGGCAGCACGTCCGCGTTCGCCAGCCTCATGACGATGCGCCCGCCCGTCTGCGCCAGCGCGATTCCATAATCGAAGTTCGGATCGCCGAAGCGCGTGTAGTGGTCTACGGAATCGTAGACGGAATGATAAGAGCCTCCGCCGTCCTCGCCGCCGTAGCCGATGTTGAGCGAAGCGATGCCGAGATGCTGTATGAACGGCGTGTAATCGGAGCCTGAGCCGAGCGCGCCGATACGCAGGTCTGCGCGCTCGCGCGCCTCGCGCCTGTCCTCACTGCTTCCTCCTCTCACAATCCTGAGAGCGCGGATGCGTTCCAACACGGGAACTCTAGTCTGCGGGTCTATGACATCGCGCCCGACTTCGTTGACAAACTTTTCAAGCGTGTGCGAGCCGCTAATGAAGAGAAAGCCGCGTCCGTTGGTGTCGGAGTTGATGTAAACGGCGGCATTTTTTTTCAAAAGGTCGGCGTGCGCTTCCACCCATTCGGTCGAGCCGAGCAATCCGGGTTCTTCGCCGTCCCACGCCGCATAGACAATTGTGCGCTTCGGCTTCCACCCGCTCTTGATTAATTCGCCAACAGCACGCGCCTCTTCCATCTCGGCCACAAGACCGCTGATGGGATCGTCAGCGCCGTTGACCCACGCATCGTGATGATTGCCCCTGATAATCCATTCGTCTGGTCGCTCGCTGCCTCGAATCTTCGCAATGACATCGTAAGCCGGAACAGTCTTCCAATCGAATTCGAGCTTGAGATGAACTGTCGTCGCGCCCGGCCCAAGGTGATATGAAACGGGAAGCGCGCCGCGCCACTCTTCAGGAGCCATCGGCCCCGTGAGCGAGCGCAGGAGCGGCAGCGCGTCCGCGTAAGAGATTGGCATGACGGGAATCTTCGTCAGCGTCGGGGCATCTTTGATGGGCAATCGCTTCGCGTTTTTGGTCGCGCCGACACCGGGCGTTAAGGGGTCGCCCGGAAAGAGAGGCATGTCAGCGACAGAGCCGCGCTGCGCGCCGTTCTCGTTACGCCAGGCTCCTTTCGGATAAACGTCGCCCTGAAAATAGCCGTCGTCGCGCGGGTCTGAATAGATGAGACAGCCCACAGCCCCATGCTCTGCGGCGACCTTCGGCTTGATGCCGCGCCATGAGCCGCCGTAGCGCGCGATAACAATCTTGCCTTTGACATCAATGCCTCGCTCGGCCAGCGCGTCATAGTCTTTGGGCACGCCGTAATTGACGTAAACGAGTTGTGCCGTCACGTCGCCGTCAATCGAATAGGCGTTGTAGATGGGAAGCTGCTCGCTTGTTTGATTCGAGGTCGAGTCTTCCGCGAGTGCAGGCTCTGCGAGACGCGCCGTGAATTTCTCCGGGGCGGTCATCTCAAGCAGGCGCGTTTTAGGCGTGGGGAAGAGAACATCGAATTGCTCGATTTCGGTCTCATAGCCCCACGAGCGAAACTGTGCAGCGATGAACTCGGCGTTCTCTTTGCCGTAGGCCGAGCCGACGTGGTGCGGTCGCGCCGCCAGACGCTTCATCCATTCGCGCAAATTCTCTTTCTTCAACAGGGAATCGAAGCGCGCTTCCATTTCGCGTTGCCTGGCTGCGCCTTCGCGTGTGAAGCCGAGCAGTGGTCTGTTATCAACTGGTGCGGCCTGCACGACGAGCGTGAAGGACAGGCAGAGAGCGAAGAGGGCGCGTTGAAGACGCAATGGCATCGAAGCCTCCGGCAATTTTTCTGGTGGAGAGCGAACTATGTTTCTAAACCGCTTCCGGCGGAGAGTCAATAGCAATGGTCAGTAGTCAGTGGTCAGTGGTCGGCAATTGAGTGTCGGCGGCCTTGACCTCTAACAGTTAAGAATCGAATTTCCGCACAAAGATTTTTACCGACCACTGACCGCTGCTTTCTGCTGGCAATTCAGGAAACTTGAACTATAATGCCCGCCTTACCGTATCTTGCTCTACCCATGAAAGGAGTCCCTCGTTAATATGCTGAGACATAGATATCTCTCTTTGCCGCTCTCTTTGCCGCTCGCATTGCTGTTGTTGCTCTCCCAAATTCTGCCGGTCGTCGCGCAGACTCGCAGGCGCAGTGCTCCAGCATCGCCGCCTCCGACCGGCCAGACCGGGAGAACTCAGGATGCGGGCACAGTTCCTAAAATCACTTTTGAGAAATATACCCTGCCTAACGGGCTTCAGGTCATCCTGCACGTTGACCGCAAACTGCCCGTCGTCCATGTCAACCAGTGGTTTCACGTCGGCTCGAAAAACGAGCGCATCGGGCGCAGCGGCTTCGCGCACCTCTTCGAGCACATGATGTTTCAAGGCTCGAAGAATGCCACCGGCGAATATTTCTCATACGTCGAAGCGGCGGGCGCGAATCTGTTTGAAGGCGGCGTGAACGGCACGACGAACTGGGATCGCACCAACTATTTTGCGACCGTTCCTTCGGGCAATCTGGAAAACGTTCTCTGGCTCGAATCAGACCGTCTGGCGACGTTGACCGATGCGCTGACTGTCGAGAAGCTGAACAACCAGCGCGACGTGGTGAAGAACGAGCGCCGTCAAGGGTTAGAAAATCAACCCTACGGGCGTTGGGTTAAGCTGCTTCAGGAGAATCTCTACCCGAACCGTCATCCTTACGCGAACGATGTGATCGGCGTTCACGAAGACTTAACGGCGGCGACCGTCGATGACGTTAAGGATTTCTTCAAGACTTATTACACGCCTAACAATATGTCGCTTGTCATCGCCGGAGACTTCGACCCGGCTGAGGCCAAGCGGCTCATCGAAAAATATTTCGGCACTATCCCGGCTGGGCCTGCGCTGGATCGCCCCGTCAAAGGAGTGCCGAAGCTCGATGGAGAGAAGATAGTCGAAGTCAACGACCGCGTGCCGCAGGAGCGTGCCTACTTCGCTTGGCACACGCCCGCCTATTTCGATGCGGGCGACGCAGAGCTTGATCTGGTCGCCACCATCCTCGGCGATGGCCTGTCGGCGCGTCTTAACAAAGTTCTGGTCTATGACAAACAGCTTGCCTCCGATGTCGTCTCATTCCAGTGGGGGCGGCAACTGACGGGCGCTTTCGTCCTCTGGGTGACGGCGCGTCCCGGCGCATCATTGCAGCAGATAGAGCAGATCGTGACGGACGAGATAGCGCGCCTCGCACAGACCGGCCCGACTCCGGCGGAACTGGCCCGCGCCAAAACGAAGTGGGAGTTCGGATTCGTGACCGGGCTTGAGCGCATCGGCGGCTTTGGTGGAAAGGCCGACCGCCTCAATCAGTACAACACTTTTCTCGGCGACCCGAACAAGTTTGAAGCCGATTTCGCACGGTATCGCAACGCGACAACCGAGAGCGTGCGCGATGCTGTCTCCAAGTGGCTCAATACGCACAATCGTCTTCTGGTACGTTTCCACCCTGAGACTTCAGGCCGCGAATCGCAGCTCGCGCTTGATCGCGCGAAGCAACCGCCGCTTGGCGGTGATCGTCCCTTTATGGTTCCGCCCGTCAAGACCGCGAAGCTCGAAAACGGTATGGAGATTTTCGTCATCGAGCGACCGGATTTGCCGAAAGTCGCAGTCCGTTTGGAGACCAAAGCGGGCAGCGTCCACAACCCGGAAGGCAAAGAGGGATTGGCCGACTTGACCGTCGAGACGATGAAGCGTGGAACGAAGACGCGAAGCGCTTTACAGGTTGAAGATCAATTAGGCGACCTCGGCACAGGAATCTTCGGCGGAGCCAACCGCGAATCTTCTTCAGTCTCCATCGAAGTCCTGAAGAGAAACCTCGTGCCCGCGCTCACGATTTTCTCGGATGTCGTCCGCAACCCTGCGTTCTCCGCAGAGGAAGTTGATCGTGAGAAGAAGAAGCGGCTGGACGCGCTCGCGCAGGATTTGGAAGACCCGAACACCATTGCTCAGCGCCTCGGTCAGATGCTCGCCTTCGGGGCGGATCATCCATATGGTCGTCCCGGCAGTGGATTTCCTTCGAGCGTTCAGCGAATGACCCGCGAAGACTTTGTGCGTTTCCATGAAGCTAACTGGAAGCCCGGAAGCTCAGCCCTGATTTTCGCCGGAGACATCACGCTGGACGAAGCCAAACAGCTTGCCCAGCAGAACTTCGGTAGCTGGTCGGGTGGCCCTGCTCCATCCGTTTCGATTCCAGCACCGAAACCCGTTGGGCCGGGCAAAGTCTATCTAGTTGATCGGCAGGACGCGGCGCAAACCGTCGTCATGCAAATTTTGCCGGGCGCAAAGCGCAAGACCGAAGACTATCATGCCATCAGCCTCGCGGACGCGGTCTGGGGCGGCGGCTTCGGCACGCGCCTCAATCTCAATCTGCGAGAAGAGAAAGGCTATTCTTACGGGGTCTTTTCCTTCCCGACGTTCTTTTCCGAATACGGGATGTGGCAGTCGAGCGGAGGTGTGCAGACGAACAAAACGAAAGAGTCTGTGGTGGAGTTCGTCAAGGAGTTGAAGAATTTTTCGGGCGAGAAGCCGATCACGGAAAAGGAATTGCTCAACGCCAAGGCCAACCGGATACGCGGCTACGCGCAGCAGTTTGAATCCCTCGGACGCCTCGCCGATCAGGTCGCAACTCTCTGGGCTTATGGTCTGCCGATGTCCGACTTACAGGATGAGACCACCGGGCTGGAACGCTCCACGCTCGCCTCGGTCAACGCTGCGGCCAAGAAATACGCAGTGCCCGGCTCGACGATGCTGCTGCTGGTCGGCGACCGCTCGAAGATCGAAGCCGGTATCCGTGAGCTAAAACTCGGCGACATAGTGATTCTCGACGCCGAAGGAAAGGTTAAGTAAAAGGGAAGGTAAGTCCAAAGTCTAAAGCCCCATGTCCAAAGTCAAACGAGTGTTACTGACTTTGGACATGGGGCTTTAGACTTTGGACTTTTTTTTACGCTCTTCTGAGATTGCGAGCGGCTTGCGTTTTCGTTCCGCCCTCACCTGCGGAGGCTTCCTTTTTCAGAGGTGCGTTATCTTCGCTCTGCGAGGCGCTCATCTTTTCGACGCGGGCGGTGATGCGGCGGTCAAGGTCTGCGATCTGTTCCGGCGTCAGCCGATAGATGTTTGGCTGGCTGTGGTAGACCTTTGCGCCCGTCACGATGTCAGCTTGCTTGAAGCCGAGCTTTTCAGCCTTACTGATCAACTCCTGAATCGTCATCGTCTGCGGAACGAGACTGATGGGCTGGTGCTTCTCTTCCAGAATTTCCGGCACGGTTTGCGGCTTCGGAGCTTCCATCGGTAAATCTGTTCCGTGCTCGCGCTTCATGTGGTCTAGAAAATCCTTGAACGTGACGTTGCCCGTCATCTCAAAGCCGACCTCGAAAGCCGGGCTGTTCGATTTAACGACCTGAAAGACACGCGTCACGTCGCCGTCGCGCTCCTGCATCGAAACTTCGACCATCACGTCTACAAAGTATTCAAGGCCGCTCGCCGTCATCGGCAGGACACGACCGATCTCGTTGTCCTCTTTGGCCTCTTTTCCTTTGGCCGGGATTTGATCCACGATGACGACAGACTTGCCGCTTTCCATGCAAAGCCTTCTGAGAACGCCCTGGAGAACCATCTGGTCGGCGGCCAGTTCTTCAGCCGTCGGTTGAGCCAGCGGATCATTAGTTCGCTCGCGCACCGCCGCGACCATCTCGCTATGCTTGGCGCTGAAGTACGCAGCCCACGAATCCAGCGCGAAGCAGTCGTAATTTTGCTCGCGTCCATCGCCCGACAGCGCCCAATCTATAAACTCCGGCAACTCGTCAGCGTGCTCGATCTCAAAAGCATCGAACTGCTTGCCAACGCCTTTCAAGAGGCGCGCCTTGCGCTCGACATCAAAGATGCAGAGGCGTCCCAGCCCGGCTTCGGCCATGCTGCGAATAAAGTGGCTTTTGCCTGTTCCGGCTCCGCCACGAACCGCCATCACCAGCCGCTGCTGGCGCGGGCGACGACTGAGCGGGTTTACTTTGGGTCTCGTTTGTGTACTCATTTCTCACTCCTCATCAGCCAAAGGTTGCAGTCTCACTAGAAAGGGGGAAAACACGCGCTGTGACTTTAGGTTATCTAAATAACTTTCCCTAGCCGGGGAAGCCTGCCTTCTCAGCAACGTTGGGGAGTCTACCACACTTAAAACAAGAATGGAACAATTTTTCATCGATGAAACAGAACGATTGCAGAATGCGGATTTCGGATTGCTGATTGAAGAGCAGGCGACTGTCTTACATTCTGGCTCCTGACCTCTGCCTTCAGTCTCCTGCCTTTCGTTTTTTCCCTTGCCAGCCTCGCCCGCTTTCATTATGATGTGCAGGCATTGACTACCAATTGCCTGCACTTTATCGAGGTAAGTCACGCGCCCAGTCTAGCCTTCGTGCGCTAGCTTTTAACTGAAACGCCCTCAACATCAGAATTTTTTTGCCGCCTCGTCCGGCACCACCGTCATCTGTAGGCGGTCTACAGGTGACACAACTAGCGGAGGTTTCTGTAATGCTTAGAATGGGAAAGAATACGAAAGACCAGACGGAGAGCGAACAAACTACGGATAGCCAGACAACTCAATTCAACACATCGCGCAGCAACTATGGTTCGTCGTACCAGCAACCGGCTGAGACACAGTATCGGCCTCAAGAGTCAGCCTCTTCGTCACGCGCCGTCACCGAGAGCGAAGCTCTGGCGCGCGACATCAAGGAAGGACTCTTGAGCGGCTTTGTCGGCAACGGCACGACCTTGACGGGTGAGGCCAACTTCAAAGGCATGCTGCGCGTTGACGGGCATCTTTCAGGGCAGGTGAGGTCTGAGGGCGGAACGCTGATTGTCGGCAACAACGGGCAGGTTGATGCCGACATCGAAGTAGCCATCGCCACCATTCATGGAGCGGTCAACGGCGACATCACAGCCAGCCAGCGTCTCGAACTCGGTCGCGCCGCCAAAGTCAACGGCAACATCACGACACCTTCGCTGATTATCGAACAAGGCGCGGTCTTTGAAGGCAGTTGCCGGATGTTTCAGCAGAAAGACGCGCAGGAGAAGAAGCAGCGTGATGATATCGAGCAGGCTACTTCAAGCAGTTCGCCTGATACTTCGGGCGCGCTCGACACCACCGGCATGCAGCCGATTAGCGAGAGCGACTCGCAAACATCCAGCTATTCGGATATTTCCGAGGCCGCCAGCGCAAGCTGAAGAAGGAAGAAATTCGTAAATCGAAAGCTCGTAAATCGTAAATCGTGAATCGTCAATGGAAGAAAGCAGTTTCTATTCACGATTCACGATTTACGATTTACGAGCTTTCGAGCTTTTTACAGAGATGGCTCAATCTCTTAATCACAACGGAAATCAAGAGCGCGGCCTGACAATCGTTAAGGCTGCGTGCCCGCATGATTGCCCGGATACGTGCGCGATGCTCGTGACGGTGGAGAACGGGCAGGCGGTGAAAGTTTCGGGCGACCCCGATCATCCGTTCACGCGCGGTTTCCTCTGCACCAAAGTCGCCAACTACGAGCAACGAACGCACAGCCCGGACCGCGTGCGAACCTGTCTTAAACGCACAGGGAAGAAAGGCGACGGGCGCTTTCAACCCATTAGCTGGGACGAAGCTCTTGACGAGATAGCTTCCAGATTCAAGTCGCTTGCTGAATCGAGCGAGGGCGCAGAGACTATCCTGCCTTACAGCTATTGCGGCACGATGGGACTTGTGCAGTCGCAGTCAATGGACAGGCGCTTCTTCCATCGTTTGGGCGCATCGCAACTCGACCGCACGATCTGTGCAAGCGCCGGGGCTGCCGGTTACAAAGCGACCGTCGGCGCGAGCATCGGCACAGACCCGGAGCGTTTCGCCGAGGCTCGGCTCATCCTGCTCTGGGGCACGAACACTCTCAGCGCCAACGTTCATCTGTGGCCGCAGATTCTGGAAGCTAAAGCAAGCGGCGCACGGCTCATTGCGATTGACCCGCGCCGGACGCGCACCGCCGACCAGTGCGACGAGCACCTGGCGATCTTGCCCGGCACGGATGGTGCGCTCGCGCTCGGCCTGATGCACGTCATCTTCGCCGAAAATTTAGAAGACAAAGATTACCTTGAGCGATACACCATCGGCGCAGATGCTTTGCGCGCACGCGCCAGCGAATACTCGCCCGAACGCGTCGCCAGCATCTGCGGCCTCGAACCCGCGACGATTGTCCGCCTGGCGCATCTTTACGCGTCCACGAAGCCTTCCGTCATTCGCATCAACTACGGCTTGCAGCGACACGCGGGTGGCGGCATGGCAGTTCGCACTATCAGTTGTTTGCCCGCCGTCACGGGCGCATGGCGCGACCCCGCGGGCGGCATCCTGCTTTCGACGAGCGGCACATTTCCACTGAACTACCCCGTGCTCGAACGCCCCGATCTGATGCCGAAGCCCGCTCCCCGCATGCTCAACATGTCGCAGCTTGGAGACTTGCTGACGGAAACCTCTGACCCGCCTGTTCGCGCCCTCTACGTTTACAACTCGAACCCGGCGGCGATTGCGCCCGATCAAAGAAAAGTTCTGGAAGGCTTCAGGCGCGAAGATTTGTTCACGGTCGTTCACGAACAGTTTATGACCGATACAACCGACTACGCGGACATCGTGCTACCCGCCACGACGCAGCTTGAGCATTTCGATCTGCACAAGGCTTACGGCCATCTCTACATGGTCATCAACGAGCGCGCCATCTCGCCGCTGCATGAAGCGAAATCCAACTCTGAAGTCTTTCGCAGCCTGGCCGCGCGGTTGAATTTCGAGGAAGAGTGTTTTAAGGATTCTGATGAGGAGATTGCGAGGCAGGCTCTCTCGACCGGGCATCCGGCGCTCTCTGGAATCACGCTTGAAACTTTACGCGAGCATGGCTGGATGCGCTTGAATCTGCCTGAGACTTTCGCGCCGTTTGCGGAAGGGAATTTCCCGACCCGTTCGGGCAAGTGCGAGTTGTTTTCCGAAACGCTCGAAGCGCAGGGGCTACCCGGTGTGCCAGAGTTCATTCCGCCCCAGGAATCCGTCCAGAGCGCGCCGCGCAGGGCAAAACGTTATCCGCTTGCGCTCATCAGCCCAGCCGCGCACGCTTTCCTCAATTCGAGCTTTGCGAATCTGCCCAAGCAACTGCGACAGGAACTGCACCCGTTTGTCGAGATTCATCCAACAGACGCCGAAGCGCGCAGCATCCAAAGCGGTGACACGGTGCGCGCCTTCAACGAGCGTGGCTCGTGCGAGCTTTCGGCGGTCGTGACGACGCGCGCGCGTGAGGGCGTCGTCGTTTCCCCTTCGGTCTGGTGGAACAAGCTCTCGCCGGGCAAGACGAACATCAATCAACTGACTTCGCAGACGTTGACGGACATGGGCGGCGGCGCGACCTTTTACGACGCGCTCATCGAAATCGAGCGCATCGGCGAGCCTCGCTCGCCGGACAAGTCTGCCTGAAGCCTAGTCTTTGTTTGCCAGAACGGTGAGGCCAGCCAGCACTACGAATGTCGCTACGCCGACCCCGACCACGATGAGGACATTTCTCAACGAGGAGCCGCGATTGTCTTCGAGCTTGGCCACGTCGCTGTAGAGGATGGTCGTCGTCGCACTGGTCTTTCTGTCGCGCACGGTGAAGTCGTCCGCGCCCGCCTGCGCGATAGTGCCTTTAATCTTTGTCCCATCCTTCTTCCTGACCGTGACGCGTGTCTTATCGCCTGTGCCGAGTTTAGCCACTTTCAGTCTGACCTTCTCGACGGCCTGTGTGTCGTCATTCCCCTGCGCGGCGCGTACCGGCGCGGCGTTCAAGCCCTGTATCAATAGCCCGACCAGCATGAGAGATAATAAAGTTCTAAACATTGAGCATCTCCTCCTCCTCAGATTCGGTTTCCATTGTCAGGTGCGAGGCGTAACTTAAGACAGTTGTGTGGGAGGTTCGAGTGGCGAGAAGCCGTCGCAGAAGATAAGGTGGCATCCCGCACTCTGCGGAGAGTCTAACATTTATCACGGCATTGTTCCCTGTCGGACTTGACATTCGCAACCCGTCTCCCTGATACATAAGTAAATCCCTTTGTGCGCCGCAGGGCTGCACACAACATCAGGCACGGAGAATACGTCAATGGCAGAGCAGACTCTTTCCTATAAAAGTTACCTCGCCAGTCTTCCTCTTGAACGGCGCAAGGAAATAGAGCGCGTGTGGCAGGTGGTGCGAGAGAACGTGCCTGCCGGTTACACCGAGCAGATAACTCCCAAGTTTCTGACTTACATGGCCGATGGCGAATGGCTTCTGGCGCTGGCGAATCAGAAGAATTATATCAGCCTCCATCTTTGCTCGATCTACTTCTTCCCTGAGCTGAAAGCCAAGCTGGATAATTCCGGCAAGAAGCTCAAATGCGGAAAGGGCTGCATCAATTTTAAGCGGGCCGAGGATTTGCCGCTCGAAGCGATTGCCGAGATTGTCAGCACATACGATGCCGACAGCTACCGAAAGCATGTGCAGGAGATTCGTCAAAGCTCGCGCGCGGAGAGGAAATCCGGCAAGGCGAAAGCAAGCGGCAAGGCGAAAGCTAAACGGCAAGCCGGAGCTTGAAGCCGGGGGCGCGTGCAAAGCGATCATCTGATTCCATGCAGCAAAATCGTCAAGTAGAACATCGTCACAGAGCCGTCGCGCTCGTTCTCAAGCGCGCCACTCTCATCTGTGCCTGCGCTCTGGTTTTCGGCGTCTGGAACGAAGCGCCCGCGCAGCGTAGAACTTCACAGCCCGCGTCTAAACCTGCGCCCCTGAAACCGATTCCAGATGAAGTGGTCTTGCGAATCATGCGCGCCGAAGATGAAAGGCGCTGGGATAATGATCTCGGTGTGCTTGTCTTCGATAAGGATGCGCGCGTGCGCGAGCGTGCGGCGCTCGCAGCGGGGCGCATCGGTGACGAGCGCGCGGTGGCTTCGCTTGTTACTCTGCTGCAAACAGACGCAGCCGATAATGTGCGTGCGATGGCAGCTTTCGCGCTGGGCGAAACTGAATCGGCGGCGGGCGCAACCGCGCTCTCGGACACAGCACAAAAAGCGAAAGAGACGAGCGAAGTGCGCGCGCGCGCCGTTGAAGCGCTCGGTAAAATCATCGCCGCCTTGCCGAAGACGGAAGAGGAGCGCGGCAAAGTTCTAGGCCAGGTTATCTTGAAGACGCTCGACGATGAACTCAAGCGCACTCCAAAACCGAATCGCACTGTCGTTCTGCTGGGGCTGACCGCCGCTTTACGTGCGCGACCAAGCGGCGCAGGCGCAATCGTCTCACGCTTTCTCTCTTCGGGAGATGCCCGCGTGCGCGCAGATGCGGCGAACACGCTGGCAAGGCTGAAAGCGAAAGACGGTGTTGAGCAACTGCGCGCGTTGCTCTCAAGCGATGCTGATCCTGTTGTTAGAGCCAATGCTGCGCGCGTGCTGGGCGCGGCTGAAGATGCGGCCTCGCTTGATGCGTTGGTCGCGCGCGTGACGAACGACACGGATGAGCGCGTGCGCGTCAGTTCCATACGCGCGCTCGCCAGCCTCAAGGATGCGCGTGCCGCCGCTCCGCTCATCAATCGCGCAAGCTCCCTGATGCCAACGTATCACTCGGCGAAAACAGGCGCGTCCGATCATCCGCGCGAGACGAACGAACTGCTGGAGATTGCGACCACCTTGAGTCGCCTGCTCGCTAACACGAGCGATGAGCGGGCTGTCGCGTGGTTGCGCGACTTTCATGGAACGGAGACGGCAACGCCGGAGGTCGAGATTGCGTTTGCGCGCATCGCGCCTTTCCTTTACCTGCGCGAGCCGCCGTTTAATAGACTCTCGGACGAACGGTTGCGCGCGGGGATGATGAGAGACTGGCGGCGCGTGTCGGCGCTCGCTCAGGCATTGTCAGAGATTTCCGGCATCAGTGCTGAAGCGGCAGGCAGCGGCATCGTCAGTCTTCAGGCCGACGCACAGATTATCCTGCGCTCATGGATTGACGACTCTGCTCTGCCCGCGCAGGCTGCGCCCGATGTGCTGCGCGCTCTCGCCGCTTTCAAGGCTAACGATATGGGTCAGGTCCTGCGAAAGCAGATGAGCGCCAAAGATGTAATCGTGCGCGCCACTGCCGCAGAGCTTTTAGGCGAGCTTCCCCCTGACGAAGCCAACACACGCGCGCTCGCCGAAGCCCTGCCAGTTTCTGCGCGCGACGAGTTGAACGACGCGGCTCTTTCGATTCTCGATTCGCTCGCCAAACAGAAATCTCCTGCCGCTGGTGAAGCGATCAAGACGATGCTCGATTCTCAGGATTATCTAATTCGTCGTCGCGCCGTCGCCCTCCTGAAGGCAAACGGCGCGGGCGATTTTTCGCAGCGCGCACAGCTTATTGCGCCGCGCAACTCCGCAGCCGATTACGCGCGTGCGCTGGCGCGAACAAATAAATCCGTGCGCGCGGTGGTCAGCACGGACAAGGGAGCTTTCACCATCGAACTACTGCCCGAAGATGCCCCTTTGAATGTTGATAATTTCGTCCAACTCGCTCAGAGTGGTTATTTCAACAACATCACGTTCCATCGCGTCGTGCCTAACTTCGTAGCCCAGGGCGGCGACCCGCGCGGCGACGGCAACGGCGGCCCCGGCTATCAGATCCGCTGCGAGATAAACGAAGTTCCATATGAGCGGGGCGCGGTCGGGATGGCTTTGTCGGGCAAAGACACCGGCGGCTCGCAATGGTTCGTCACGCACAGCCCGCAGCCGCACCTCGACGGCGGCTACACGGTCTTCGGACGCGTCGTCTCAGGGATGGAAGTGGTTGACGCAATCGTGCGCGGCGACCGCATTAGCCGCATCGTCGTCACGGAAAGCGCACGCGGCGCATCAAAGGCAGAGAAAACTCCCCCAGGTGAAACGAAGCAGAAGCGCACAGGAAAACATTGAACAGATTTTGGGGACAAACGAACGAACCTCACGCGCTGGAAGCCCGCGCTTGTTTAGTCGCGCTCATCCTGCTGGCGGCTTCTTCAGCCGCATATGCTCAGAACGCCGCTGACCCTTCGCCGACCACCGCGCAACAGGCCGCGTCGCAATCGCAAACGGAGCGCGCGCGATACCAACTCAACTTTCAACTCGATTTCGACGGGCGCACCTACACGGGCACTGAGCGATTGCGCTGGATCAACCGCGACAACCGCGCGGCCAACGTCCTCTATTTTCATCTTTACGCCAACCTGCGCGCTCCCCTTCAGCGCAGCGCCACGCCCACACCGACGCCGGACGAACCGCGCCTTGAAGTCAGCGAAGTGCGCTCCGGGACAAGCCTTGCGCCGCAGACCTTTTCGCTCGACGAACAGGGAACGATCCTGCGCGTGAATTTGCGCGAAGCCGTCCTCCCAAATGCTTCGACTGAGATTGAAATCAGCTTCAAAGGCAGCGTCCCGGAAATTGACCCGGAAGAGACGGGCTTGCTGGTTCACGTCCTGCAACAGGTTGGCGCGGCGCTCAGGAGCGAGCGCGAGATGCGCCGCCCGCGTGACATCAACTATCGCTGTCGCGGCGTGATGCTCTTAGGCGCGGGCTACCCAATCCTCGCCGCACGCGACAATGACGAATGGCAGCGCAAGGTCGAGACGACCATCGGCGATACGGTCTTTGCCGAAACTGCCGATTACGAAGTCACGATTGACGCGCCCTCGGATGTCGCCCTGTTCACGTCTGCGCGAGCGCGCGAAACTTCCCAAAAGAGCGAGATTGCGGGAAACCTTGTGCGCGAGTTCAAGGGCGAGAATCTGCGCGACTTCGCTCTTGTCAGCGGCAGGAATTTACGCTCCATCGAGCGCACGGTTAACGATGTGACCGTGCGCTCAATCTTCTCGTCGGAGCATGAGACGACCGGAAGACGCGTGCTGGCTTCTGCGGCGGACGCGGTGCGGATTTACAGCGAGCGCTTCGGCGCTTTGCCGCACAAGATGGTGAGCATCGTGGACGCGCCGCTCGTCGCAGGATTGGGGAGCGCGGAGTTCTCCGGCCTCGGCGTCATCGCCAGCGCCTTCTACGTTGATTTCGATTCGCCCTCGATGCTCAAACTGCCGGAGATAGTGCGCGAGCAGCGCGCTTCGCTCGAAGACAGTCTGGAATTCACGGTGGCACACGTCGTCGCGCAGCAATGGTGGGGCGTGGCTGTGGGCAACAATCCTGAGCGCGACCCCGTGCTGGATGAAGCCTTAGCAAACTGGTCGGCGCTGCTTTACTACAAAGAGATTCATGGCGAGGAGCGAGCGGCAGCCGCGCTTGATGACCAACTGCGCGGCGTCTATAAAGTCTATCGGACGTTCGGCGGCGAGGATATGGCGGCGACGCGTTCGGCGCGCGAGTATCGAAACTTTTTTCAATACTCGGCAATCGTCGCCAGCAAAGGCGCTCTGATGTTCGTCAGCTTACGCAAACTGATGGGCGACGAGAGATTCTTTGCCGCGCTCAGAAGCTACTACGAAACGAATGTTTTTGAGATTGCCGAGTTGGACGATTTGCGCGGCGCGTTCGTCGGAGAAGCCCTGCGCCCGCAGCGTCGCGCCGTCACGCGCACGTTCAGCCGCTGGCTTTCAGGAAAGTATGGCGACGAGGATATCGCGCCGCCCGACCCGCGTCTGGCCGCCGCGCTGGGGCTAAATCCGAACTTTGCGAAAAATGATCGCAACGCGTTTTCGCGGCTCGGCAGATTCTTCTGGCAGCAGATGACGAGGCTCAGATGAAGAGATGAGGGAACTCAAAGACAAGATCGGAACTCTGGCGGGGAAAGCCACGCGCAAGGCGGAGCCAGTCGCGGTCGAGCGCAGCCTTGATCGGTTGAGCCACCTGCTCGACGGGTTGTTCCGCATTCCGGGAACGAGTTGGCGTTTCGGGTTAGACGCCATCGTCGGCTTGATTCCGGGCGTGGGCGATGCGGCCACCTCGCTCGCTTCCTTCTACATTCTGGCGGCTGGCGTGCGTTACCGCGTTCCGAAGGTGACGCTTCTCAGGATGGGGATGAACATCGGTCTTGATTTCCTGCTCGGGGCGATTCCGGGCGTCGGCGATTTGTTTGACTTCGCGTGGAAATCAAACGAGATGAACATGGAGTTGATACGCAAGCGCGCGACCGTCAAGTCAGCGGATGAAGCGAAGCAGGGAAGAAAGAGCGACTGGATGTTCGTCGGCCTCATCATCCTCGTCCTGATCGGCTTGCTGGTCGGCTCAGTCTTTTTGGCGGTTTATTTATTGAAGTTGATTGGTCAGGCTTTAGGGCTGTGGAGCTAGAAGCCTGCTGATATTCCGCCCCTCCGGGGCTATTGTTGCGCCGGACGCTGCAAGCCGAGTTTGTGGTCGCGCGCGTAGTCGCTAATATAATCCTTCATCGCAAACTGGAAGCGGCTCATGCCGTAGTGCTTCGCCTCCTTCTTCGCCTGCTCCAAAGTCCAGCCGTCGTGTGTGATTCGATAGACGGCGATGATCGTGCCCGTGCGGTCTTCTCCATGATGGCAATGAACGAAGACAGGCCAGTTTTGGGCATCGTTGATAATCGCCAGAACTTTCTCGACCTGCTCGTCTTTGGGACGCCCGAAACCGGGCAGCGGCTCGCTGAAGTAACGCAGCCCCGCCGCCTGCGCCTCAGTTTCTTCCTCACGCGTGCTCTCGTCTTCGCCGCGCAGGTTGATGACGGTTTTAATATGCAACTCTGCCAACTCCTTCATGCCACCGTTGGCGGGTTGCGCGCCGCGATAAAGCTGTTCGTTGACCTGGTGGAAATTCGGGAGGGCTTCTTCCTTCGGCTCGCGCGAGGACGCGCCTAAGGTTGCGGCGAGTATGATGACAGCGACTGAGATAGCTCTCAGCCTGACGAGTTGATCCCTCATCGTTCGACCTCCCTGTTCTGACTGCTTCTCTTTATCGCGGGGGAGAATTTAAGATGAGGGATGTTCTACTGATGTCACATACTATGCTGTTGTGGCTGCGTTGGCAAGCATTCGTTGCAACGCCGAAGCGAGCATATCAAGGCCGCGCTCGCCCGCCGCGAAACTCTTGAGCTTGCCCTGCGCGTCGAACAGGTAATACGCGGGAACGTACCCGTGCTCGTTATGAAAAGCGTCGCGCAGCTTGTGCTCGTTATCAACCGCGCACGGCTCTGTGATGTCGTATTTGCTGATGGCTTCGCGCACTGCTTCAACGTCCGTGTCCGCTTCGTAGCGCGGCATGTGAACGGCTATCACGCGCAAGCCCTCTGCGCGCCGCCCCTCGCGCCACTCGTTGACGCGCGGCATATTCTCTTTGCAGATTCCGCAACTGATAGACCAGAAATGCACGAGCGTCGGTCTGCCTTTGGCTTCCGCCTCGGCATGCGCCTGCGTGCCCCCAAACCATTCAGTCGCCCCATCCAACGTGGGCATCTCCGTCCCAATTCTCATTGGCATAATGAATACCTCGGTGATAGGTAATAAGTGATGGGTGATAGGAAAGAGTATTTCTCTTATCACCTATCACCCATCACCCATCACTTTCTTACGCTTTGATCGTTTCCTGTCCCGGTTTCCATTCGGCCTGGCAGAGTCCGCCGGTCTGCAAGGCTTGAATGACGCGCAGTGTCTCTTCGGCTGAACGACCGATGTTGAGGTCATGAATCACCTTGTAGCGTAGGACGCCTTCGGGATCAATCACGAACAATCCGCGCAGCGCGATGCCCTTGTCCTCAATCAGCACGCCGTAATCGCTCGCCACCTGCTTGGTCGAATCCGCCGCGAGTGGGTATTTAAGATCGGCCACGCCGCCTTTGTCGCGCGGCGTCTGAATCCACGCGCGGTGCGAAAAGACCGAATCGGTCGAGACGCCGATAATCTCAGCACCGATGCCCTGAAAATCTTCGTAACGGTCGCTGAAGGTCGTCAACTCCGTCGGGCAGACGAACGTGAAATCGAGCGGGTAGAACAAAAGTACGACCCACTGTCCCTTATAGTCTGAGAGCTTGACGTTCTCTTTCAAGGTCTCAATGTTTTTGGTCGAAGCCATATCGAAATCCGGCGCGGGCTGTCCGACCATCGCGCTTTCTCTTGCTGTTGCTGTCGCTTGCATATTCTCTCCATCCTTATTGAAATTTGGAAAATTTGACGATAGACGATAGACCATAGACGATGAAAAACGTGTTCTTATCGTCTATGGTCTATCGTCTATCGTCCGTTTCTTTGCAATCAGGGCATAATCCTCTGAGCGTCAGGTGAATAGATTCCGGCTTAAAGCGTGTCTTGCGGATTGCCGCGCGCATGACATCACTTGTGACCGTCAAATCAAAGTCAACGAGTTTGCCGCACGCCGTGCAAAGCGCATGATCGTGCCTTGCGGTCTCGCGGTCGTAACGGCTCGCGCCCGCGCCGCCGAAAGATATCTCATGCACCAGCCCGGTCTCTCTCAGATATTTCAGCGAATTGTAGACGGTCGCGTAAGAGATCGAGGGCAGACGCTTACGCGCCGCCTCGAATATCTCGCTCGCCGTCAAGTGATTCTCGCTTTCACGAATCACCTGAAGAACCGCCGCACGCTGCCGCGTAAGATTGCGTACGCCACCCTGCTCTACGTCACCTGAACTCATAGTCGTTTTACCTGGAATTAGAATAATTCTAAATCAGCAATTTGTCAAGCAGCCATCAAACGTAGGACAGGCATTCCTGCCTGTCGGAGCGTGCGAACAGCACGCTTATCAAGATTGCCAAACAATATTCGCGCTCTCCGTGCTCAACGACAGACAGGAATGTCTGTCCTACGGAAGTTTCGGATGACGTGCGACGTATTCGACGAGTGCCCCAACGTAGTCAGGGAAGGGAGGGCAGTGAATGTCGCGGGTTGATAAAATCTCGTCCGCGTGAGTTGTGTCGTAGGTCTGGTTGAGAAAGAAGTAGGGGACGCCGGACTGAGGCAAACCGGTGATCTTTGAAGAAAGACTCACGGACAAGCTTGAGAGCACCAGTTTGGCCGGAAGGGTGAAGAGTGAGCCGCGACCGACTAAAGCTCTGGCGATTGCTTCAAACAATTCATGCGTCGTGAGCGGGTTCGGATCGGCGAGTTGCAGCGTCTTTCCTACGGCGCGCTCGTCTTTCACGAGTGCGGTCATCGCTTCGACGACGAAATCAACAGGCACCAGATTGAGCGTTACCTGTGAGTTGCCTATGTTGGCGAGTGAAAGAAGCGAGGGCAGCTTGCGTAGATAATGAATCAGGTAATAAATGCCGTCGTACTTGGCCGTCTCGCCCGTGCGCGAATCGCCGCAGACGACCGACGGGCGATGAATCGTCACGGGAAGTTTCGATTTCAACGCGTCAACTTCCAACTCGGCCAGATACTTCGTCTCTTCATAAAAATTGCGAAACCCGGCGGAGTGTTGCAACTCCGTCTCAAGAATCACTCCGGTGCGAAGCCCCGCGACATAGCAGGTCGAAACGTAATGGTAGCGGCGCAAGCCGGACACTGTGAGCGCGAATTGATTGACGTTGCGCGTGCCTTCGACGTTAACGCGCATCGCCAGCCCTTGCTCGACGGCGAGGTCGTAGATGGCGGCGAGGTGGAAAATTATCGTCGTCTCTTCCCGCGCTCTTTCGAGTTCCAGCGGCGAGATGCCCAAATCTGGCTGCGTGATGTCGCCTTCGATGAGATGAAAATTGTCTGTGGAAGCGTCTGCTTCCAACGCGATGCGTGCTACTTCCTCGCGCGCACGTTCCATGAACGCTGGCTGCACGAGCAGTAGAAACCGCGCACCTTCCGCCGCCAGGCGTTTGACGAGCCGTCCGGCGATGAAGCCGGGAAAGCCCGTCAGAAAAATTGTCTCATTCAGAGCCATATTCTTTGCGAGAGGGAATAGACAGGATTAACAGGATTGGCAAGATTAAGAAAAGAAGATAAGGCAATTCAGCTTGATGTTTATTCTCTTCATCCTGTCCATCTTGTTAATCCTGTCTATTTCTTCGTTGACGACTCGGCGACCAATCGCTTGTGGAGGAAAAATTGGCGATGGCCGGGCGGGAAGCCTTCGAGCGTGGCGTAGACGGTGTAGCCATTTCGCTCGTAGAAGGGTTGAGCTTGAAAACTGAAGGTGTCGAGAACCGCGTCCGTGCAACCGGCGGCCAACGCTTCGGCTTCCGCTGCTTGCAAGAGCCTGCTCCCGGCTCCGCTACCTCTATGCCGCTCATGCACCCAGAGCTTGTCCACGTAGAGCCAACGCCAGCGCCATCCTCCGATTAGTCCGCCGACAACCTGACCCGCGCTATCTCGCAGGAAGAGCGTCACCGGGGCTGATTGCGGGTCAAGACCAACGTGGGCAACGTTGAATTCGAGGAGGCCATCACGCACGACGCGCACGTCCTGTTCAGATGGTTGAAGCTCGCTCGTAATCTCAAGGCAATCGTCCACAACCAGTCGCCTTCTTCATAGGGAATCGAGGCTGTTTAGTCCCGGTTATAAAGTCTCTCTTTATCAAGCCTCGCCGCAGACGAGTTCCACGAGCGTTCGCACGCCTGCGCCCGTCGAGCCTTTGGGCGCAAAGGCTCGCGTCTCGTCGTGCCATGACGTGCCCGCGATGTCCAGATGTACCCAGGGAGTTTTGTCTGCAAACTTGCTCAAGAGGAGCGCGGCGGCGGTGGCGTCCGGGCGACCGCCATAGTTTTTGAAGTCGGCAATGGCGCTCTCGATGCGCTTCTTGTAGTCGTCGCTGACGGGCATGCGCCAGACGGGGTCGCCTGCGCGCGTGGCCGATTGCTCGACGCGGCTCGCCCATTCGTCGTCATTGCTGAAGAGTCCCGTGCGGTGGTCGCCGAGCGCGACGATGATTGAGCCTGTGAGCGTTGCCAGATCAACGATGCGCGCTGCGCCGAGTTGTTTGGCGTAAGCAATCCCGTCGGCCAGAACCAAGCGACCTTCGGCATCCGTGTCAACGACTTCAATCGTGTATCCGGCGAGCGTCTTGATGACATCGCCGGGTTTGATGGCACAGCCCGACGGCATGTTCTCGGCTGAAGGGACGATGCCGACGATGCGGCGTCGCGGCTTAAGCTCGGCGATGGCGCGCATCGCGCCCAGTACTGCTGCGCCGCCCGCCATGTCGGTTTTCATCTCGTACATATCCAACCCGTGCTTAATCGAGATGCCGCCCGTATCGAAGGTGATGCCCTTGCCGACGAAGGCCCACAACTCGTCGTTTGCGCTCATGCCTTCCGGCTCGTAGCGAAGCACGATGAGCGCGGGCGGATTGTCCGATCCCTTGCCGACACCCCAGAGTCCGCCCATGCCACGCGCTTTAATTTCATCAGCCCCAAGCGTCTCGACCTGTAGGTTGAACTCTTCGGCCATCTCGGCGGCGCGACGGGCAAACTCAAGCGGCGGCAAACTCGCGCCGGGTTCGTCTGCCAGCGCCCGCGTCCAGTTGACGGCTTCGGCCACGATGCGCCCACGCTCAATCTCTTCGTGGAGCCGGGCGCTCCGTTCGGAAGTAACGATGGTTAGCTTCTCAAGCACGCCAGCGTCTTCGTCTTTTCGGTAAAAGGCGTTGTCGTAAAGCCCCGTCACAGCGCCTTCGACGAGGGCGCGTGTCAGGTGCGGCGTGGCGTCTGTCGGCAGCGTGATGAAATGTAAGTGTTTGATGTGACCTTCGCGCGCACGGCGCACGGCCATTGCGGTGGCGTGGTGCAGCGTCTTCGCCTCAAAGTCCGCGTGCGCGCCGAGACCGATGAGCAGCAAGCGACGCGCGCCCGTGCCATTTAAGCTGGCCGCATGAATGAGCAACGAAGTCTCCGCTTCGCCTTTGAATTCGCCATCGCGTATCAGATTATCTACGACGCCATACACCGCGTCGTCCGGCGCGAAGCCTACGCGCGGCTCATCCGTGAAGACGCAAACTGCCACAGCTTCACCCTCTGCGGGCTGTGCGAGTTCGGATTTGATCTCTATGTTCATAAGTTATGACAGACAGTCTCATCTGTCGTGGGACAGGCATTCCTGCCTGTCGTAACGTGCGTTAGCACGTTCATCAATATTCCCAAATAATTATTCGCGCTCTCCGCGCTCAATGACAGGCAGGAATGCCTGTCCTACTCTCAGCCGTGCCTGTCCTGCGTGGCGCGCATTGCGCTGGCTGAGTATAATGCAGCCTCTCGAATTCGTCCTAACCGCTGAAACTTTTTCGTATTTTTCTCGGAGGAATTTTAATGATTTCCCCTCGTTTGTTTGCGCGTCGCACCAGCCTCGCGTTTGTTCTCAGCTTACTCGTTGCAGTTTCCGCTCTCGCGCAAGGCGCAGGGGAGCGCACCGTCAAGGTCACGCTGCTGCAATTAAACGACGTGTACCAGATTTCAGCTATTGATAAGGGAACGCGCGGCGGGTTGGCGCGCGTCGCGACCTTGCGTAAAAGGGTGATGGAAGAACAGCCCAACACGCTCTTCCTGCTCGGCGGCGACACGATTGCGCCTTCGGTGGCGTCAAACATTTTCAAGGGACAGCAGATGATCGCCGTCTGGAACATGATCGGGCTTGACCTGGCAGTCCTCGGCAATCACGAATTCGATTTCGGCCCTGAAGTTTTGCGCGCACGCATTAAGGAATCGCGCTTCGCGTGGCTCGCCACCAACGTCATCGATAAAAAGAGCGGAAAGCCTTTCGCTGATACACCGCCTTTCATCATCCGCGAGATCGGCGGCGTAAAGCTCGGCTTCTTCGGATTGCTGACGCCGGACACGAAGGACTTTTCGAGCGTCGGGCCTGATGTCGCATTCCTCGATCCGTGCGAGACTGCGAGAAAGATTGTGCCGGAGATGAAGGCGAAGGGCGCGCAGATCATCATCGCCATGACGCATCTGGCGATGCGCGAGGATAAGCAGGTGGCGCGCTGCGCTTCAATTGATGTCATCGTCGGCGGGCACGAGCACGACATGCTCGAATCTCTGGCGGGGCGCACACCGATTTTCAAATGGGGCGCGGATGCGCGTGATTTGGGACGCATTGACCTGAATATCAAGCTGCCAAGCGGCGAACTTGAGAGCATTGACTGGACGGCTATCCCCGTGACGAGCGACGTGAAGGACGAACCCGTCTCGGCGGCGCTCATCGCAGATTACGAGAAAAAGGTTTCGGCGGATGTTGATAAGCCAATCGGCAGTACGAAAGTTCCATTGGACGCTCGCGGCGGAATGAATCGTTCGCGTGAAACGAATCTGGGCAGCTACATCGCGGACGCTTATCGTAAAGCAGTCAATGCGGACGTGGCGCTCTTCAACGGCGGCTCGATTCGCGCGGGCAAGGTCTTCAGCCCCGGCGCGCTCACCAAACGCGACGTGATGGCGATTCTGCCGTATGAAAATCCGATTGTGAAGATTGAAGTGACGGGAGCAACGCTGCGCGCCGCGCTGGAGCATGGCGTCAGCCGGAGCGCGGAAGAGAAAGAGCCGGGACGCTTTCCGCAAGTCTCAGGCGTGCGCTTTACGTTTGACGCGCGCCGCGCACCGGGTTCGCGCATTATCAGCGCGGAAATTGGCGGCCAACCGCTTGACGACAAGAAGACTTACACGCTGGCGACCAACACCTTCCTCGTCCTGAAAGGCGGTGACGGCTACACGATGTTTGGCGGCGTGAAGTTTTTGATTGACCCGGAGAACGGCCCCGTCGAGCCTGTCGTCCTGATGAACGCTATCAACGCGGACAGGGAAATCGCGCCGGAGGTTGACGGGAGAATCAAACGACTGGATCAATGAAAGGCAGAAAACAGGAGACAGGAATCAGAAGTCAGAATGGAAAGGGCGGAGAAACACTTTCACAGATTCTCTTTTCTTATGGTTTCTTTCTTCTGACTCCTGTCTTCTGAATTCTGACTCCTGCTTTTGCTTATGTTCGATGATAACTTTCCCGATGGCCCGAAGCGTGAGGCGATAGAGTTGTTCAGGCGTGCTTTCGAGGCGCAGCAGGTTGAAGACTACGAAGAGGCGATCACGCTCTATCAGCGGTCCATCGCAACGTACCCGACCGCTGAAGCGCATACTTTTCTTGGCTGGGTTTATAGCTTTCAACAGCGCTACGACGAGGCGATTGAAGAATGCCTCGAAGCTATCCGCGTTGACGAGACGTTCGGCAATCCGTACAACGACATCGGCAGCTACCTTGTGGCGCAAGGCGATCTCTACAGCTCAGTCAAGTGGTTCAAGCGCGCACTCCTCGCGCCGCGCTACGAATCCTATGCTTTCCCGCACATGAATCTTGCTCGCGTCTACGAGCAGCGCGGTCGTCTCCTCGAAGCCGCGCGCCACTACGGCCTCGCCCTCGAACAGGAACCCGGCTACACGCAGGCCGCCAAAGCTCTGAGGAAATTGCAGGCGAAACTAAATTAAGACAGTGATAGGTGATAAGAGAAAATACATTCTTTCCTATCACCTATCACCTCTCACTTCTTTATCGCCGTCTTGCGCCGGTTTTCGTCAACGGCGACGTAGACGACCTCGGCTTCGGTGACGCGGACGCGGTCGCGGCTTGTGCCGCCGTGACGCTCGGTCTCGACGATGACGCGAATGGTAATAGAAGTCGTGCCGATGCGGACGGTCTCGGTGTAGAAACTGACGAGGTCGCCGACGAAGACGGGTTTATGAAAGATGATTTCGCGCATGGCGACCGTGACGAAGCGCGGCATGCCTGTATGGCGGTGAGCTTCGATTGCGCCCGCCATATCAATGTAGCTCAGGATAATGCCGCCAAAGATCGTGCCCTGCGGGTTGGTGTCGCGCGGCAGCAGCGTGATGCGAATTGCCGGATCGGTGTAAGAGTTCATAAGATCGTGAATCGTAAATCGTAAATCGTGAATCGTAAAAGAAAAAGCGTTCGTCTATTTACGATTTACGATTTACGAACTCCGTAATCGCGCGTTTCATTTCGTCCAGATGGCCCTCGAAGAAATGATCTGCGCCGGTGATGATTTTGACCTGTGCGTGCGCCTCCGCAGGCAATGACGCGGCAAGGGCACGCACTTTATCGGCTGCGCCGAACTCGTCGCGGTCGCCGTGGACGAAGAGAATCGGCTTGCGGCATGCTTGAAGAAACGCGAAATCGTATTTATCAACGGGCGTGCCGATGCTGATCAGGTTGATGACCCGTGTGTCAGAGATTCCGACCTCCATGCCGACGCGCGAGCCGAAGGAGAATCCGGCGAGCGTGATTGGCTCTCCCTCGTATTGCTTCGTCAGATAATCAAGAGCGGCGCGAACATCTTCAATCTCGCCGCGCCCTTCATCATGCTCGCCAGTGCTCTGGCCGACGCCGCGAAAGTTGACGCGGAGCGTGATGAGTCCGGCGTCATTCAAAGCGCTTGATGCGCGAAAGACTACCTTGTTGTGCATCGTCCCGCCGCCGAGCGGGTGCGGGTGAAGCACCAGCGCAACGCCCGGAGCTTTACGCTCGCGCGGCTCCTTGAGGATCGCCTCAAGCTGACCATGCGGAGCGGGAATGAAAAGATTGCCAGCCGGATACATAAAAGTGGTCAGTAGTCAGTGGTCAGTGGTCAGTTAAAGCCTCTGTGCAAAAGCGTGACTTTTAACTGTTAGCGGTCAAGGCCACTGACAATCAATTACTGACCACTGACCACTCACTTTGCTACTATCAGTAAACTATCAGAAAGCGGGGTGCGCTGGCTAATGGACTCAGGTAACAAAGAGCTTGTGATCGTGTTGGCGGTGATGGCCGGACTATTCATCTTCGGAATCATCGCGGTCGTCATCTTCGTTCGCGTGTGGCGTAAGGAACGAAAGTAAACTATCGCTCTCCGAAGATGAGTATCGCGGTCGCTCGGTGGCAGTCTTCGTGCAATTTGATATTGAAATGAACTCTGGTTTGGCGTAGTATGCGCGCCAATGAGGTACTACTTTTAGGCCGAGCGTATTGCCCAGATTTTTTACCCGCTGTTTTCATCAATTCTTCTTCCTCGGTCTTGGCTCCTGACAGTCATCCGAACCGATGATCGGGCAAACAGTTTCTCACTATCATATCCTTGCAAAGCTCGGTGAGGGCGCAATGGGCGCTGTCTACATGGCTGAAGACTCACTGCTTGGCAGGCGCGTGGCCATCAAATTTCCCACCCGCAAAGAAGACGAGCAACAATTTCATTCGCGCTTCCTGCGCGAGGCGCGCTCCGCCTCAACGCTCTCGCATCCGAACATCGCAACCATCTACGATTACGGCGAGACTCCTGACGGGGAGCCTTTCATCGTCATGGAACTGGTCGAGGGAAGATCGCTCGGCGAACTGCTCTACGAAGATAAATTGACGATGGCGCGCGTCATTCAGATGATCGAAGATGTTGCCTCTGCGCTGGGGGAGGCACACGCGCGCGGCATCGTTCATCGTGATATTAAGCCGTCGAACATGCTGGTCAACGAGCGCGATCAGATTAAAGTCCTGGATTTCGGTCTGGCCAAGCAGTTGGAAAATGGAGAAGCCGCTCACGCAGACCCCGATGCGCGCGCCCTGTTGGCGATGCGCACACAGAGTGGCGTCGTCATCGGCACGCCGCTCTATCTCTCGCCTGAGCAAGCGCGGGGCATTCCTGTAGATGCGCGCAGCGATCTCTTCGCGCTCGGCGCGGTGCTGTATGAATGCCTGGCGGGTAAACCTGCTTTCTCCACCCTTGGGGCGGGCATAGTCGAAATCGCCGCCAACGTCATCCATGTCGATCCGTTGCCTCCGTCCACCTTCAATCCGCATGTTCCGCAGGAACTGGATCGCATCACGCTCAAGGCGCTGGCGAAGAAGCCGGAAGAGCGTTATCAAACGGCGGCTGAGTTCATTAAAGATTTACGTGCGGCTCAGGATGCGTTGCATGAAGAGGATGTCGCCCACAAGCACACTCAAAGAATTGATGCCGCGCACGGGACTGGACAAGCGAGCGCTCTGGCGACGCTCTCAGACCTCTTCAAGCGGCCACGCATCTCGGTCGGCGTAGTCGTCGCCGCGCTTCTGCTCGCAGGTCTGGCCGTCTGGCTGATAGTGCGTCGTTCGCGCCCCGTGCCACACCAGCCGACCGCGGAGGCCGTGCGCTGGTATGAACTGGGGACGAATGCCTTGCGTGATGGAGCTTATTATCAGGCGAGCAAAGCGCTGGAGCAGGCCATCGCCGCCGACGATAGTTATGCGTTGGCGCACGCGCGGCTAGCCGAAGCGTTGGTGGAATTAGATTTCGTTGACAGGGCAAAGGATGAGATGCTGCGTGTCGCCTCGCTAACTCCAGACCGCTCCGTGCTCCAGCCCATAGACGCGCTCTATTTAGACGCCGTCACTGCTACCGTCAGGCGCGATTTTGCTTCGGCGGTCGCGGCTTATGAAGAGATTACCCGTCTGACTCCAGACCAGACGCACGTCTATGTTGACCTGGGGCGCGCGTATGAAAATAAGGAGGACATCAAGAAGGCGGTTGAGAGCTACCTTGAGGCTACAAGGCGCGACCCGCAATATGCTACAGGTTTTCTGCGAGTCGGGATTCTTTATGGGCGGCAACAGGAGTTGGCCAGCGCCAAAGCGGCGTTTGATGGGGCCGAAAAGATTTATCAGGCTACGGGTAACGTCGAAGGGCGCGCGGAGGTCTTTTACCAGCGCGGTTTCCTGCTCAGAAACACAGGCAAATTTAGCGAGGCGCGCCCTCAGTTTCACAACGCGCTCGAATTGGCGCGAGCCGCCAGCAATCTGTCGCTCCAGATCAAAATTCTCCTGCAACTGAGTAACGTTGCTATCTCCGAGGGCGACACCAATCAGGCGCAGCAGTACGCGCGCGAAGCGCTGGATTTGGCAGAAGCTAATGGCATGGCGAATCTGGTGCCGCGTGGGCTGGTTGATCTCGGCAATGTGTTCCTCGCGCGCGGTGATTACGGCGAGGCGGAGAATTATTACAAACAAGCTCTCGACCTCACGCGGAGAAATAAAGGCCGCCGCAACGAAGCGCGAGCACTGCTCATGCTCGGCAGCCTGCGCGAGCAGCAGGGCAAGGCGGACGAGGCGGTGAGCTATGTCGAGCAAGCGTTGCCGTTTTACCAGCAGGGAGGTTATCGCAAAGAGGCGGCACAGGCACTGCTGTTGCTCGGACGCACCAATCTTCTGAAAGGCGATTACGATGCCGCGCTTCGGGCGTTCAAGCAACAGCTTGAAGTCGCTCAACAAATAGGCGACCCGTCACAGCTTTCCGTCTTGCATGAAGGAATCGGCACCATCTTCAGCTTGCAGGAAAGATTCCCGGAAGCCCTCAGCCATTATCAGCAAAAATACGCTATCAGCGAGTCAACCAACGACCAGAAGGGGATGGCTTACGCACGGATGAGTCAGGGCTATGTGTTAGGACGAGTAGGGCGCTACGCGGAGGCACGCGCGGCGCTCGAACATGCATCAGCCCTGGCAAACAAATCTGGTGCCGGGATGAAAACGCTCTCCGCTCAGATTTATCAAATCGAGGCCGTCATCCTTCTCAGCGAACGCCATTTCCCGGCGGCCAGAGCGAAAGCGGAACAAGCTCTCGCTTTAGCCGGAACACAGTACCCGGCCATAGCTTTCGTGGCGAAGCGAGTGATTGGAACGGTACAGGTTTCTTCAGGGGCGGCGAGTGAGGGAAGAAAGTTGCTTGAGGAAACTGTAGAGAAGGCCATGCGCGCAGATGACCCGGAGCCGCTCTCGGCGTTGCTGCTGGCCTTGGCGGGCGCGATGCTTGAGGACGGCGACGCCCAGAACGCATTGACGACTGCGTTGCGGGCGCAGGAGAGCTTCGCCCGCTCTAAGCAACATGAATCGGAGTGGCGGGCCTGGCTCGTTGCGGCACGAGCCAGCCGACGCACAGGCGATCAGGTGAAGGCGCAGGAATATGCCTCACGCGCCGCCGAATTGCTCTCAGGTCTTCAACCGAAGTGGGGGGATGATAACTACACGAGCTATCTTGCCCGGCCTGATGTGCAGTATTATCGCAACCAACTCAGCGAAGAATTTGGGCTGAATAAATAAACTCAACTCAAAAGGAGCTAACTCACATGGTAGCTAAGAAAGCGTCGGGAAAACCCACCTCAACCAAACGCGGAGCAGCCAAGTCGGCAGGTGCTGCGACGGACGCGGAATTCGTGAAGCGGCCACCGCAGGAACCGATTATCATCGGGGGCGGTTCTGTCTACATAGAATTCGATAAGAAGTTCAAAGTGAAGAATCACCCGAACAGATCTGAGAAACACAAAGCTGATCACGAGGACTCCAAAACAGTGAAGCTCGTAAAAGCGTTGATCTACGACCGCAACGGCGTCCTGACTAACACTATTCTTCTGGATGCGAAGGGCACGGTCAAAGTCTGTTACACGGGCTGTATCTGTCCGGCGTAGCTATCTTCGACGCCCGGCCCACGCGGTTGTCGCCCTCGCGGTTTTAATCTTTGAAAGCCTTCCGCGTTTTCGGAAATCGCGGGTAAACCCGAATCAATGATCGGGCAGACAGTTTCACATTACCGTATCCTGGAAAAGCTCGGCGAGGGCGGGATGGGTGTCGTCTATGCGGCGGAAGACCTGCACCTGGGACGGCGCGTCGCCATCAAGTTTCCGGTGAAGGCTTCAGTCGAAAATGACTTTCGCCTGCGCTTCCTGCGCGAGGCGCGCGCCGTTTCCACGCTTAGCCATCACAACATCGCGGCCATTTACGACTACGGCGAGACGACCGGCGACGAGAGCGGTAAAGATCAGCCGTTTCTCGTGATGGAGCTAATCAAGGGGACATCGCTGTCCGAGTTGATGCACGATGGCGCACTCACCTTGAAGCGGGCGGTCGAAATCATCGCGGACGTGGCCGAGGCTCTCACGGAAGCTCACCATCACGGCGTCGTTCATCGTGACATCAAGCCTTCCAACGTGCTCGTCAGCGAGCGGGGCGAGGTCAAGGTCCTGGACTTCGGACTCGCCAAGCAGCTTAACGAAGAGACTGTCAGGAAAATCGGCTCGGATGCGCGAACGCTCTTTGCTACGCAAACACGTAGCGGGGTTGTCGTCGGTACGCCGCTTTATCTCTCGCCTGAGCAGGCGCGGGGCGGCGTGATTGACGGGCGCTCGGATTTGTTTGCGCTCGGCGCGCTGCTCTATGAGTGTATCGCAGGCAAGCCCGCGTTTGGCGGAGCGGGCGTGCTGGAGATTGCCGGACAAGTGCTTCACGTTGATCCGCCGCCGCCTTCGACGATAAACGAGCGCGTGCCGCCTGAGTTAGACCGGATAACGATGAAGGCGCTGGCGAAGAAGCCTGAGGCGCGTTATCAATCGGCAGACGAAATGTTGATTGAGCTACGCGCGGCGCATGAAGCCCTGAGCGATGATGACACGTATCGCACAGAGCGGCTCACCGCGTCGAAAGCCAAAAATTCAAGTCTGCTGGTGACGGTGACCGACGCGCTCCGGCGTCCAAGACTCTCGCTCGGACTGGTTTTGCTTGGAATCGCGGTGGCAGCCTTGGTCGTCTGGGGCGCGGTGCGCTGGCTGCGTCCCAAGCCTTACAAAGCGCCCGCAGAGGCGCAGCGCTGGTATGACAGCGGAACGGCTGCGTTGCGCGACGGACTCTTTTCGCAGGCGAGCAACACGCTGGAGCGTGCCATTAACGCCGATGGGAATTTTGCGCTGGCGCATGCGCGCTATGCCGAAGCGTTGATGGAACTCGATTATGTTGATAAAGCGAAAGACGAATTGTTGCGCGCCTCCGCTCTGGCTCCTGACCGCACGGGGCTGATGCCGTTGGATGCTCTTTATCTGGAAGCTATCACGGCCAGCGTCAGGCGCGACTTCCCCAGCGCCATCGGAGCTTACAAAACGATAGCCAGTCTTTCATCGAATGATCCGCAGGTTTACGTTGATCTCGGTCGCGCCTACGAGAATAACGAAGAGCCGGACAAGGCTATCGACAGTTATGTCAAAGCCACAGAGCTTGACCCGCAATACGCGACGGCTCATCTGCGCGCCGGAGTTCTTTACGGGCGACAACAAGAGTTGCCGGGTGCGGCGGCGGCCTTCGATAAAGCCGACCAGATTTATCAAGCCCTGGGCAAGGTCGAAGGACGCGCGGAGGTCTTTTACCAGCGCGGTGCTCTCTCCATCAGGTCGGGCAAGATATCGGAAGCCCATCAACAGTTGCAGCAGGCGCTCGACCTATCGCAGGCTGTCAATAGTCAATCTCAACGAATCAAGACGATGTTGCAGCTTGTCTACGTCTTCCGGCAGGAAGGCAAGCTGGAGCAGGCTGAGAAACTCGCCAATGATGCCGTCAATCTGGCGCAGGCCAATAACATGGAGGGCATGACCGCGCGCGGCCTCGTTGATCTCGGCAGCGTCTTTTTTCTTCGTGGCGACTACGTCGAGGCTGAGAAGTATTTCAAACAGGGGCTGGAATTTGCCGAGAGATATAAAGCCTCGCGCAACAAGGCGAGGGCGCAATTGATGATGGCAAGCCTGCGTATCCAGCAGGGAAACGCCGACGAAGCCTTATCTTATGTCGAGCAATCGCTGCCCTTTTACCGTCAGGGAGGCTATCGCGCGGAGGTCTCGCGAGCCTTAATCATGCTCGGGCGCGTCAACCGCTTGAAGGGCGCTTATGATGCGGCGCTCGAAGCCTACAAGCAGCAACTCCAATTGGCCGAAGAGGTGAACGACCAGCATCAGAAGGCTCTCGCGCTTGAAGGCATCGGAACTGTGCTCGCTTATCTTGAGCAGTACCCGGAGGCTCTCGGCTATTTCGAACAAAAGTATATCATCAGCAAATCGCTGGGCAGCCAGATGGATGCAGGCTATGGATTGATAGAGCGTTGCGGCGCGCTGTGGGAGATGGGGCGTTACGAAGAGGCGCGCCCGCTGCTTGATGAGGCGTTCAAGCTGGCGAATAGTCCGGGCGGCGAGATCAAGGCGCTGCTGGCAGTGATTAACTTAAACGCCGCCGAAATTGCGCTCAGCCAGCAACTCTACCCTCTAGCCAGAGAGAAAAGTCAGCAGGCTCTCGATCTGGCCGATGCAAAGAACGAAACAGCCATCGAAGCTAAGCGGGTGATGGGATTGTCGCTCGCGTTTTCGGGCGCGACGCGCGAAGGCAGACGAGCGAGCGAAGAGGCGCTTGAACTAGCGATGGCTTCAAAGAATCCCTGGTTGATTTCCAGAGCGCAACTGTCGCTTGCCGAGACTATGCTGCTGGCAAACGATCCACAGAATGCTTTGACAAACGCTCTGGCGGCGCAAGGCAGTTTCGAGCGCTCAGGACGACAAGCTTCCGAGTGGCGCGCCTGGCTCGTGGCGGCGCGCGCCAGCCGACGGTTGAATGATGAAGTGAAAGGACGCGAATATGAGTCGCGCGCAGCCCAGACGCTCTCAGGACTTGAGAAGAAGTGGGGAGCAGAAATCTATAGCCGCTACCTCACGAGAGCGGACGTACAGTACCTACGCAAACAGCTCAATGAAGAAGTCGCTTTGAGCAGATAGACTAAACCCCAACCTCAAAAGGAGCAGTTCACAATGGCAACTAAGAAAGGTAAGGGAAGTAAAAAGAAGCCCAGCAAGAGTAAGAAAGCCGGGAAGAAGAAACCGACCAGAGGTAAGAAGAAACCGGCCAAGAAGCCTGGCAAGAAACCGACTAAGAAACCGACTAAGAAGCCGAGCAAGAAACCAGCCGGGAAGAAGGCCAGCAAACGCGGCGCAGGTAAAAAGAGCAGCAAGAAAGGCTCGAAGGGCGGCACAGGCAGCAAGAGAAGTAAAACCCCGAAACGCAGGCCAAGCACTAAGAAGAAGGGCGGCGGCGGTGGAAAAGAGGAGATGCCGGTTGAGCCTCCACCGCCGCCAGTCGGCAGCGTGCCTGAAGGCCCGATTGATATTCCCGGCGGCCCTTAATCAAAACACAAATTGCGGGTGAGTTCGTCCCCACAGGGAAGAGGGCACGGATGGAGTCGTTCGAGACCATCCGTGCCCTCTCTAATTTCTAGTCAGCAGCCGGTTACTTCTTTCCTTTCGGCTCCTTTTTATCCGCCTCGGTGACGCCTGCCGCTTTCTCAATCGGCGGAATCGCTTCTGCGACCGCGCCTTTGAGCGCTCCTGCGGCGGCGGCGGAGAGAACTTCGCCAACTACCTTTTTAAGGCTCTTGCCTACGGAAGACCCGCCACGCTTACCGCCCTTCTTGCCGCCGGTTTTCTTGCCAGCCGGGCCGGACGCCTTCTTTGCTCCAGACTTCCCGGACGATTTTGCCGGAGACTTCTTCCCGCCTCCCTTTTTACCTGCCCCTTTAGTCCCGCCACCCTTGGCGGCCTTCTTGCCCGACGATTTCTTTCCGCCGCCGGTCGAAGCCTTCTTCGCTTTCTTCCCACCCTTTTTGGTTGCCATTTGTTCTTTCCCCTCCCTTTGTCTTTGTAAACATAATCTTTGATAACAAGCTATCAAACTCTGAGCAGGATGGAAAGAAAAAAGTATGATGATAAAAAGCCACGATGAAGGCGGAACGATGAGCGATGAGATGTTTTTACTTCCGCGAGAGAGCGTTCCTCATCAATCGTTGTTCCTGTTGACTCGCTCTGAAATTCAAGATAGCTTCGCAGGAGGCCGCCAGGTTTTTCATCAATAACAGAATGTCGGCTTGCCACCTCGCGGCGAGAAAGATGAGGTTTATGGAAAGAGTCCCGCTGCCTGAGACGGATGAGCGTTATCGCATTATTGCCGAGACCGCTTCGGATGCTCTCATTACGATTGACGAGAGCAGCACGATTCTGTTTATCAACCGCGCTGCCGAGAAGATCTTCGGCTACGCCCTCGAAGAGATGCTGGGGCAGCAGCTCATGATGTTGATGCCCGAGTATCTCCGCCACCTTCACCATGCGGGCATCCACCGCTACATCTCGACCGGGCACAAACATATCTCGTGGGAAGCGGTCGAACTGCCGGGGCTGCATAAAAGAGGGCATGAAATTCCGCTCGAACTCTCCTTCGGCGAATTCGAGAAGGATGGAAAGCGTTTCTTCACAGGCATCGTGCGTGACATCAGCGACCGTAAACGCACGGAACGACGCCTCGTCGCACAGTACAGTGTCACGCGTGTGCTTTCAGAATCGGCCACGCTCAATGAGGCCGCGCCGAAAATTCTGCAAGCCATCTGCGAGAATCTGGATTATCGCGTCGGCGCGCTCTGGCAGGTTGATCGTGAACTGGATGTGCTGCGCTGTGTGGAAACATGGCACATGCCGTCAACATCGGAAACGGAATTTGAGGTAATCAGCAAGGGGCGTACCTTTGCGCGGGGCGTTGGCTTACCCGGTCGCGTTTGGGCGAGCGGAGAACCCGTCTCTGTAGAGGACATCTTAACGGACAGCAACTTCCCGCGAGCGCCCTTTGCCGAAAAAGGGAATTTGCATGGGGCAGTTGCTTTCCCTCTCCTGATAGGCAGTGAGATTCTCGGCGTCATCGAATTCTTCACCAATAAAATCAGGCAACCCGACGAAGATTTATTACAGATGATGTCAGCGGTCGGCAGCCAGATCGGGCTGTTTATCGAGCGCCGACGCGCCGAGGCGAATTTACAGTTAAGCGAGCAAAGCTATCGTTATCTGGCCGACGCGATGCCGCAGATTGTCTGGACGGCGCGACCTGACGGCTATACGGATTATTACAATCGCCGCTGGCTTGAATATACGGGCATGACTCTGGCGCAGACAGAAGGTTGGGGCTGGCAGCCCGCCCTGCATCCTGATGATGTCGAGCAGTGTCTCAGGCGTTGGGCGACCGCTGTTGAGACGGGCGAAGCCTACGAGATTGAGTATCGCTTCCGTCGCGCTTCAGATGGAACTTATCGCTGGCATCTGGGTCGCGGCGTGCCGATGCGTAATGAAAGCGGCGAGATCATTAAATGGTTCGGCACTGCGACCGACATTGACGACCGCAAGCGCGCCGAAGACTCTCTGCGTTTCATCGCCGAAGCCAGCGAGATGCTCGCTTCCTCGCTCGACTACGAAACGACGCTCTCCAACGTGGCTCGATTGGCTGTGCCGCGCCTCGCCGATTGGTGCGTTGTCCACGTGATTGGAGAAGACAGCCGTCCACAACAACTGGCGGCAGCGCACACGGACGAATCGAAGCTCGAACTATTGAGAGAATTGAACCGTCGTTATCCTTCCGGTCTGGAAACGGCGCATGGCTACCGGCGCGTCGCGCAGACGGGCCAGCCGGAATTGCTCACGGAGATTACAGATCAGCTTCTGGCAGATGTTGCCCGCGATGAGGAGCATTTGAAGTTGCTCCGCGCGTTGGGCCTGAAGTCCACTTTGTGTGTCCCGCTCACTGCGCGCGAGCGAACGCTTGGCGCGATTACTTTTGCGACCGCCGAATCAGGCCGCGTCTATGATTCTTCTGTGCTGGCTCTGGCCGAAGACCTCGCCCGGCGCGCCGCCAGCGCGGTTGATAACGCACGTCTCTATCAGGAAGCGCAGCGGGCCAACCGCACAAAGGAAGAGTTTCTGGCCACGCTCTCGCACGAACTGCGAACGCCGCTCACGCCAATCATCGGCTGGGTCCACATGATTCGTCGCGGGATGATGAAGGCTGAAGATTTGGATAACAGTCTGGCCGTCGTGGAGAATAATTCTCAAGTTCTGACCCGGCTGATTAACGATTTGCTGGATATGTCCGCCATCCTGAGCGGCAAGATGCGGATTGAGAAATTGCCTGTGCCGCTCAACGCGACGATCAAAGAAGCTGTTGAGACCGTTCGCCCGATGGCAGAGAAGCGCGACATCAAGCTCGACGCGCAATTTTGTGAAAGCGACTATATCCTCATTCACGGCGACCGGACGCGGCTCGTGCAAATCTTCTGGAACATCCTGGCTAACGCCATCAAGTTCTCCGACGACGGCAGCCGCGTGCGCGCGACTTGCGAGGCCAATGAGCGGGAAGTGCGTGTGGTGGTAGAGGACGACGGGCTTGGCATCAAGCCGGAATTCCTGCCACACGTTTTTGAGCGTTTTCGTCAGGCCGACAGTTCAAAGACGAGGAATCACGGCGGCCTCGGGATAGGGCTGGCGCTCGTCAAGAGTTTTGTCGAAGTTCACGGCGGAAGTGTGATAGCCGAAAGCGCGGGCGAGGGGCGCGGGAGTCGTTTCATTGTTCGCCTGCCGCGTCTCATTACGCCAGTTGAAAGTGAGAGCGACGCGTCGAGCGTGAAGCGCGTCGAAGCGCGAGTGTTGCCGAAGAGCATCAAGGTGCTGGTCGTCGAGGACGCGACCGATACGCTGGAGATGCTGCACCAGACGCTGAAGGTTCGTGGTTACGTCGTGACGCCGTTTGAGTCAGCCGCAGGAGCGCTCGGCGCGGCTCAAGAAGCAGCCTTCGACCTCATCATCTCCGACATCGGTATGCCTGAGATTGACGGCTACGAGTTGATCCGGCGTTTGCGGGCGTTGCCACACCTGAGCGATATTCCGGCCATAGCTCTCACAGGTTATGCCGCAGAGAGAGACATCGACGCAGCGCTCGACGCGGGCTTTGACGCGCACATCGCCAAGCCCGTTGACCCGGCTGACCTCGTAGCGCAGATGGAAGAATTGCTGCAAGGAAAGAATCAGAGAAGAAATTAGACAGGATTAACAGGATTAGCAAGATTAAGAAAACAAGGCAAGAGAGTGAAGCTTGAATCTCTTTCTCTTTTCCTGTGCATCTTGTTAATCCTGTCTATTGTTCGTCGTCCGTCTTAGGATTGCCGAATCAGCAGGTTTGAGCTAAATTAGGCGACGCGCTAACTCCCAAATTAAATAGTCCGTCTTCAAACAGCAGTACGGTTGAGAGGATGTGAATATGCAAGTAGCCCCAGAACCTCAGTGTGTTGATTTTTTTGTGGCGATGTACGAGATGCCGTCAAATCTTTTCTCGTCCAATGATGCCCGCCTCCCCGGGCACAGGACGATGGAAACAGGCGATGCTCCTGAGAAAGATAAAGATAAGCCGCGCGCTCTCGTGGTTGACGATGCTCCAGATGTCACGGAGATGATTGCGACGCTCCTGCAACATGCAGGCTATCATGCGGTGATGGCTTTCTCTGCCGCCGAAGCTTTGGAAGCGGCGCGTGCCGAGCAGTTTGAAGTAGTCGTCTCAGACATCGGGATGCCGGGGATGAACGGCTACGATCTGGCCATCGCCCTGCGTGCCCTGCCGGAATACAAAAGCGTTCCGCTCATCGCCGTCACGGGCTTCTCCATGTACGATGATCGAGGCCGCGCGCTCGAATCCGGCTTCAACGCTCACATGACCAAGCCCATCAACCCGATGTCGCTGCTCGATCTGATTAAAAGTTTAAGAGACTAATGGAGGGATGAGGGATGAGGACGAAGGGATGAGGGATGAGGGATGAGGGATGAAAGAAGACTGCTTGTCTTTACTTCATCTCTCATCCCTCATCCCTCCGCCCTCATCCCTCCGTTACTATGTCTGAAGCCAGCGATGAAGGGGTAGAGAGCGTAAAGGTCGAGCCAGCACGGAAGCAGGTCGGGTTCTTCGCATCGGAGACGGCCATTCATGCCGTCTTTCTCATCTTCGGCGCAGTCGCCATCGCGCTTATTTTCCGCAAGCTGCAATACTCCACGCAATCTGTCTGCTGCGGCGACTACGACGGCTATTATCACATCAAGTGGAGTCGCCTGCTGTGGGAGGGAATGAGGGAAGGCCATTTCCCGCCGAGGTTCAACTGGCTGCCGCTCACCACCCTCAACCCTAATGATTACGTTGACCATCATCTCTTCTTCCACTTCTTACAGATTCCTTTCACCTGGTTTGGTGATTTGCGCGCGGGCGCGAAAGTAGCTTCGCTGCTCTATTCCAGCCTCGCAGTCTTCTCCTGCTACCTGCTGATTGTCCGTTATCGCATCCGCCACACGCTCATCTGGCTGGTGGCGCTCCTGGCTTGCTCCGCTCCGTTTCTTTATCGCCTGAGCATGGCGAAAGCGCCGCCCATCGCCATTATCTTTACCATCCTGGGCATCTACCTGTTGTTCGAGAAGAGATATTTGCTGCTCTTGCCGCTCGCGTTTCTCTTCGTCTGGACTTATAGCTTGTTCGTTACGCTCGTGGCTGCGGCGTTTGTCTGGACGTGTGTCATCGCGTGGAGCGAGAGACGTTTCGAGTGGCGACCACTGCTCTGGACTATCGCGGGAACGATTGCGGGCTTTGTCATCAACCCTTATTTCCCGAAAAATGTCCGGCTGTTCATCGAGCATGTCTTGATTAAAGCGACGGTCACAGGTTTCACCGCGGATGTCGGGCAGGAATGGTATCCGTATGATAGCTGGTATCTGCTGGGAAGCTGCGCCGTTGCTTTCATCGCGATGGTCGTTGGCTATGCCGCCTATGATTGGTCGGACAGAAAACGCGCCGCGCGCCCGCTCTTTCTTCTCTTCTTCTCGACGCTCTTGATGCTCGCCAGTTTCCGCTCGCGCCGCTGGGTCGAATACTGGCCGCCGTTTGCCGTCCTCTTCGCCGCCTTCAGTCTCAGGCCACTTCTGGAAGGCGCGCGTGCCGTCATCGGTCGCCTGCCGAGCCAGTTGATGGAAGAGTTGCAGCCCTTTCTGGACAGGCACGAACTACCCGGAACGATCGAAACCGAACGGCGCAGAGATTTCTTTAAGGAGATAGAGATAGCCGTCGTCGGCATGTTACTCGGCATCGCGGGCTACTTCATCCTGAAGCAGCTTGTTTACCCGCCGCCAAGCCCTCCGGGCGGCTCGACCATGTTGAAGGTCATGGTCATCGTTGTCATCGGCGTCACCCTGCTCGGCTTTGTCGCTTACGTCTTCCTGCGTCGCAGCGTCATCCAGACGTTCGCAGTCGTCGCGGTCGCCTTTCTCGTCATCGTCATCAACTTCAACGTGCGTGAGACGCGCAAATCAATCGAGGGGGATGCTGCGCCGGATCACTACGAAGCTTCTATGGCGTGGGTTCGTGAGAACGTGCCGCCCGGCGAAATGATCTTCAACACGGACTGGGACGATTTCCCCAAGATGTTTTACTACGACCCGAAGCACGCTTACGCTTCGGGTCTGGACCCGACTTACCTGCTCGATAGAGACAACCAACTCAAGCGCGATCCCCAGCTTGCCGAGCTTTACAAGAAGATTACGCTCGGCAACGAGGATGACCCCGCGCCGCTCATTCGTGACAAGTTCGGCGCGCGTTACGTCTTCTCGGACAATGAAGAGATTCACGAGAAATTTTACGCCAAAGCGATGGAGAGCGGCTGGTTCGATCAGGTTCACATCTACACCTTCGAGCGCAAGGACGGACGCCCGCTCACCGAAAACGATCTCACAACTCTCAAGCAGACCGCGCCGCCGGAGCTTAATAACTGGACTCTCATCAGCGGAGGCCGCCGCATCGTCTCCGGCGCAATCAAGGATTTCACCTGCGGGGACATCAACGGTCTGTGTGTTAATTTCTTCGTCAACAAAGATGTTGACTCGACCGTGTTACACATCCGCGACGCAAAAGGCTCGCCGCCAGAAGAAGCTCAGGAAGAGACGGGTGAAGAGAGCGGGGAAGGCGACGGCGGCAACGTCGATGGTGGCGACGAGCCGCCAGCAAACCAGTAAAGGCAAGTCCAAAGTCCAAAGTCTAATGTCCAAAGTCAAAGGCTGCTCCCTGACTTTGGACATTAGACTTTAGACTTTGGACTTGCTTTGTCTTATGGAACAAGGACGAGCTTACCGAATTGCGCGCGGTCTTCCATCAATTCATGCGCCCGGCGCGCTTCTGCGAGCGGCAGCGTGCGATCAACGACGGCGCGGATTGCGCCGCGTTCGACGAACTTCATCGCGTCGAGCAGTTCCGCTTTTGAACCCATGAACGAGCCTAAGAGCGAGAGGTGACGGTAGAAGACCTGGCGGATGTCCGTGCGCGCATCAAAGCCGCTGGTCGCACCGCAGGTGACGAGCCGCCCGCTCTTCGCCAGCGCCATCAGCGAGCCGGGCCACGTCTCCGCACCCGTATGCTCGAAGACGACATCCACGCCGCGCTTGCCCGTCAGCCGACGCACCTCTTTCGGCCAATCCTCGCGCGTGTAGTTAATCGTTTCGTCTGCGCCAAGCGTCCGCGCCTTCTCTAATTTCTCGTCAGAACCGGCGGTCGCAATGACGCGCGCACCGCGCAACTTCGCAATCTGAATTCCGATTGAGCCGACGCCGCTTCCCGCCGCGTGAATCAAAACGTCCTCGCCCGGTTGCACCTTTGCCCTCGTGACCAGCATGTGCCACGCCGTCACGGTGACAAGCGGCAGCGCGGCAGCTTCTTCCCACGACAAATTCTCCGGCTTCCGTATAACGTTGACGCCGGGCGCAGCGACCAGTTCGGCATAGCCGCCATCGCGCCTGTAGCCCAGAATGTCATACTCCAGGCATTGATTGTCCTGCCCGCGCAGGCACTCTATGCAATGCCCGCACGAAACTCCCGGCTGCAACATCACTTCATCGCCCGCCTTCGTCCACGTCACAAGCTCGCCCGCTTCGCGCACCACACCACTGATGTCATTGCCCAAAATATGCGGCAGGGGAATCTCTATGCCGGGCAATCCGCCGCGCGCCCACACGTCCAGATGATTCAACGCGCAGGCGCGAACCTCGACCAGAACCTCGTTGGCCTTGATGCGCGGCTCTTCGACTTCAACGTGCCGCAACACTTCCGGCCCACCATGTTCATTAAAGACGACAGCCTTCATAAAATGACTCGCTCAAAATACTGAAAGTAGATTTCACACCCCTTGCGCCCGCAATATAACGCGAAACGTCTCAATTGCGGAATGCGGATTTCGGATTGCGAATTTAAGAACGCGTCCCTTTCCAATCCGCAATCCGAAATCCGCATTCCGCAATTGAGTAGCGGGCAGAGACGAGTCCTTCCCCTCCTTTTGCCTACCAATGGGACGGTTTCTAAAGTGTCATAGCTCGGACAACGAGCGGCGCTGTTAATTCGTATGCTCTCTTTCGGAAAGTTGAGGGCAGATGAAAGAAGACAAACCCAGCGCGACCGCTTACCTGATTGCGAGAAGCACGTTTTTTCTCTCGCGTGACCCACTCCTCGGACAACTCGTCCCGGCGCGTTCCGCCGAACTTTGCGAGAGGTTCGTGCATACTCGCTCACGATTCGCGCGCCTGCTTGACGCCGCGATCAATTCAAGGCCGCTGCGCCCGCTGGCCGCTGCTCTGGAGCGCGCCACCATCCCCGGCATCAAGCTGCACTATGCTCTCAGGAAACGTTACCTTGAAGAGATAGCACGCGATGCGCTCCGCGATGGCTTTCATCAAGTGGTCGTCATCGGCGCAGGCTTCGACACGCTCGCCTTGCGATTGCACGAAGCGTTTTCTGAAACAAGATTCTTCGAGATAGATCACCCGGCGACGCAGCGCGTCAAAAAGCGCGTCATCGAAAAACATCACGCCCGGAAACGTAACCTGCAATTTATCTCGCTCGACCTCGCGCATGGGAATCTGGAAAGCCGCCTGCTTTCCTCAGCAGACTATCAGCCGGGGGCCGCCACGCTCTTCGTCGCCGAAGGTCTCCTGATGTACCTCGCGCCCGCAGAGATAGACCTGATCCTTCAGTTCGTTCGCTCTCACAGTGGAGCTAAAAGCAGGCTCGCGTTCACGTTCATGGAGATGCAAAGCGGCGGGCGCATCGGTTTCCGCGAATCGAGCCGCGCAGTTGACGCCTGGCTGCGCCTGCGTGGCGAGAGTTTCAAGTGGGGAAGCAAGCGTGAGCGAATCGGAGATTATCTAGCGGCCAGAGGTTTCGCCGTTCGGGACATCATCACTTCGGAAACGTTGAGAACCAAATATCTCAAGGCAGAACATCTGCGACATCTTTCTCTCGCCGACGGTGAATGCATCTGCGTTTCAGAGGTTAACTAAAGAAACAAACCTATGCCCATTCTAAGAAGAGTTAGCCGTGAAAGCGTGCCCCCAACGACATCAACTGCGGTGTCCGTCTATCGTCGCTTGCGGCTGTTGCCTGCCAGAGCCGACGGCTTCGTCAACGACGTTCATTCCCAGTTGAACCGCACACGCGTGCGCTCAATCGTTTGTCCTGATTCACTTGAAGCCTTGCAGGAGATTGTTAAAAAGGCGCGCTCTCGTGGATGGGCAATCTCGGTTGCGGGCGGCAGGCACGCGATGGGCGGGCAGCAGTTTGGAACAAATAATGTGCTGCTGGATATGTCGCGTTTGAATCGTGTGCTGAGGTTCGATGCATTGCGGCGCGAGGTGGAAGTCGAAGCGGGTATTCAATGGCCGGAACTCGTGGGTTATCTGGTCAGTGAGCAAAGAGGCCGCGTCGAGCAACTGGGAATAATTCAGAAGCAGACGGGCGCGGATCGTTTGAGCATCGGCGGAGCGCTCGCGGCCAACATTCACGGGCGTGGATTGAGCTTGAAACCGATCATCAATGATGTCGAATCCTTTGTGCTGGTTGATGCGGAAGGCAATGTTCTGACGTGCAGCCGGAGCGAGAACGCGGAATTGTTCCGGCTGGCTATCGGCGGCTACGGGTTATTCGGAATCATCGCGCGCGTGACGCTCAGGCTGACGCCGCGTCGAAAGTTGGAAAGGGTTGTTTGTGTCGCAGACCTCTGTGAGTTGATGCCTTCGTTTGAAAAGCGGATTGACGACGGTTTCCTGTACGGCGATTTCCAGTTTATGACGGACAGCGAAGCGGAAGGCTTCCTGCGTCGTGGTGTCTTCTCCTGCTACAGGCCGGTGACGGATGAAACTCTTGTCCCGGAGGAGCATAAAGAACTCTCGCCGGATGATTGGAAACAACTGCTCTATCTCGCGCACGCGGATCGCAAGCGCGCCTTTGAGCTTTACTCTTCTTATTATCTTTCAACCGACGGGCAGCTTTACTGGTCGGACACGCACCAGTTGAGCGTTTATCTGGATGATTATCACCGCGAGTTGGACAAGCAATTAAAAAGTGCAGAGCATGGCAGCGAAATGATTACGGAAATCTACGTACCGCGCGAGAAACTCGTGGCTTTCATGGAAGAGACGCGCGCGGACTTTCGCGCACGCGAAGCCGCGTTAATCTACGGGACAATCAGGCTCATTGAAAAAGATGATGAGAGTTTCTTAGCTTGGGCGAAAGATGATTACGCCTGCATCGTCTTCAACCTCCACGTCGCTCACACCGAACAGGGAATCGAGAAAGCGAAGGAGGACTTCCGGCAATTGATTGACCGCGCCATCCAATACGGCGGCAGCTATTACTTAACCTATCACCGCTGGGCGACGCGCGAACAGGTCTTAGCTTGTTATCCGCAGATGCCGGAGTTTCTGCGTCTGAAACGAAAGTATGACAGGGCGGAGACTTTTCAAAGCGACTGGTATCGTCACTACAGGGAAATGTTTGCCGGAGCAATTTGAACCGGAAATAAGCTGTCTACCTACCATGCGCCTGAATTAGCGAGCAGGTGCGAGGAGGGCCTCATGGATTTCCTGCGAAGGCTCTTGCGTCTGCTGTCGCGCGTGATAAGAGGAGCGAGTCAGGGGGCTTGATTCGACGTGGCGGAAACCCATCTCTATGCCGATGTCGCGCCAGCGCGCGAACTCTTCCGGCGTGACGAAGCGCTCGACGGGCAGCCGCCGCTCGTAAGGTTGCAGGTATTGCCCAATGGTCATAATGTCGCAGGAGACCGCGCGCAAGTCTTTCATCAACTCGACGACTTCATCGAATTCCTCGCCTAACCCGACCATGATGCCGCTCTTGGTGAGCATCCCGCGTTTTTCTTCATCGCGCCTGTGAGCGGCGCGTTCGAGGAGCGTCATCGTCTGCTGGTAATTGGCGTCTGGGCGCACGCGACGATAAAGCCGCGCGATGGTTTCGGTGTTGTGGTTGAGCACGTCCGGCTCGGCGTCCAGCACGGTGTTCAGGGCCGCCTCGTCTCCATTAAAATCAGGAATCAGAACTTCGATTTTGCAGGTTGGGTTGAGCACCCGAACCTGACGAATCGTCTCTGCCCAGTGCGCTGCGCCACCGTCCGCGAGATCGTCGCGGTTGACGGAGGTGATAACGGCGTGCGCCAGATTAAGATGATGAACGGCTTCGGCAACATGGCGCGGTTCTTCGGCGTCGAGCGTTCCGGGCTGGCCTTTGCCGACCGCGCAGAACCCGCAATGTCGCGTGCAGATGTCACCCGCGAGCATGAAGGTCGCCGTCCGGTCAGACCAGCATTCGAAGATATTCGGACATTTCGCTTCCTGGCAAACGGTGTGCAGGTTCAAGCCTTCGATCAGCTTGAGCACGTGGTTCTGGTTCGTCGGATCGCCCAGCCGAATCTTTAGCCATTCCGGCTTCGGCTGGCGCGGTTTCTGACCGATAACTTTGAGTTCGCGTCCCACTAAATTTGCTCCAATAGATTCCTGTGATGAGCTTATTCTAACATCTCACATTGTCATTGTCGCTTGCAGGGACAAGTCCTGCCGCTACAGTAATCGCGCGAGCGCCGCTGGATCAATGTTACCGCCTGAGAGGACGACGCCGACGTGCCTGACTTCTTTCGGAAGCTTCTTGAAGAGAACGGCGGCGGCCCCGGCAACGCCGCTCGGCTCGACGAGAATCTTCATGCGGAAGAGCATGAACTTGAGCGTATTGATAAGTTCTTCCTCAGAAACTGTCAGCACATCTTCAGCCGTTTGCCGCAGCACGGGGAAGGTGAGCGCGCCCGGCGTCTGGACGCGCAGCCCGTCGGCGATCGTCTCAGACGGCGGAATCTTTACGCGCTCGCCTGTGAGAAAAGACCTCTGCGTATCGTTGGCCAGCTCAGGCTCGACGGCAAAGCAACGAATCTCAGGGTTCACCCCTTTGGCGGCTGTGCTTGTGCCCGCGAAGAGTCCCCCGCCGCTGCAAGGCGTGACGATGCAATCGAGTTGGGGAACTTCTTCCAGAAGCTCCAGCGCGCATGTGCCCTGACCCGCCATAATCAGAAAGTCGTCATAAGGCGGAACCGGCACAAGGCGCTCGCGCTCGCTGATGTCGCGCGCGATTGATTCGCGGTCTTCTCGCAGGCGGTCGAACAAAACGACTTCAGCGCCGTAGCCACGCGTCGCCGTAATCTTAAATTGCGGAGCGTCGGCAGGCATGACGACGACCGCACGTGTTCCGGCTTCGCGCGCTGCGAGCGCGGTCGCCTGCGCGTGATTGCCGGAAGAGTGGGCGACGACGCCGCGCTTCAGCTCGTCCTTCGTCAGCGAGAGTATCTTGTTCGTCGCGCCGCGCATCTTGAACGCCCCGGCGCGCTGCATGTTCTCGCATTTGAAGTAGACGCTCAAGGGCGAGTCATTAAGGGAAGCTGCTTCATTAAATGCACGCGAAGTCAGAACAGGGGTTCGATGGACGGACGATTCGATGCGCGTCCGGGCTTCCTGGATAAGTTCAAAAGTGAGCACGCTTTTTTTGTTTCTCCGATTCGGTCAGCGGCGAAAACTGGAGATTTCGCCGGTTGGATTACCGAAAAAAGTATTGCCGAAAACGGCGATAAAATTATAGTATGTTGGATGGCATAACAGCCATCGAGTTCAAGACTCGCTCACCGAGAGTTCGCCCAGGAAACTCACCATCATCCCGGCCCGAACCGGAGCAAATATCAAATTTGGAGTAATCATGAAGAGCATCAAATGCCCATCTTGTGGGCTGACCAACTGGTCTACCACAGACTCTTGTAAACGTTGCGGCCAGTCACTCACCAGCGGAAACGCGCCTGCCGAGAGCCGCCCGGCGCAGAGCGCCTACTTTGAGAGTGATTACCGGCAAATGGCGAATCATCCGTCGCCGCCAGAGGTAAAAGACGAGCGTCTGGTGTCGTTCGGCGTGCTGATGATTATCCTGGGAGGCATCATCTCGACACTATCTTTCGGTGCGATGCTGCGCGGGGCTAGCGGGCCGTTGCACTTCGCGGTTCTCGGCGTCAGCATTCTGGCAAGCGGAGTCGTCTTCTGCATGAAAGAATGGGCTGCGGTTTACGTTTATCTCGGCGGCTTTCTTCTGGCGGCCATCGTCGTGTTCATGACCGAAGATTCACAGAAGTTCCTGGTCAGTCTCGCTGGCCCGGCTATCCTCGGCCTCTTTCTGCTCAATAAGATGCTCAAGGCAAAAAAAGCTGCCGTCATCCAGTATGCCGGGCAAGCGTAGGAAAGAACCGTTCATGAGAAAATCGCGCGCTCTCTCTCCCCTGCGGTTTCCTCCCCGGTCATCTCGAAAACATCCGCAAAGCGGGCGATGATGCGATCTTCAACTGCCCGCATATCAATTTCGCGCTTCAGAAGTTTCTGCATAGAGGTGACGGGTTCGCCTTCGCAGGCGATGATGAGATCAAAGAAGCTGAGGTCTGTGTTGATGTTCAGGGCGAAGCCGTGCGTCGTTATCCAGCGCGCGATGTGTACGCCGATGGCGGCAACCTTCCCCTCTGTTGTATGAACGCCGGTCAGACCCTTGATGCGAAAGCCTTCAATGTCGAAATCGGCGAGAGCGCGGATTAATACTTCTTCCAAATCGCGCACGTAACGATGCACGTCCTCGCGCTCCGGGCTTAAATTGATAATCGGATAACCGACGAGTTGGCCCAGCCCGTGATAGGTCACTTTTCCGCCGCGATTCGTCTCAAAGACGGCGACGCCACGCGCATCCAGAATTTCCTGCGGAGTAATGACTCCCGCTTGAGTTGCTCCGCGCCCCAGCGTAAGGGTGTGTGGATGCTCGACGAGCAGCAGCGTGTCGGGTTGCTCGCCCGCAAGCACGGCGCGCTCGGTCTCTTTCTGCACACTGAGCGCCGCACCGTATTCGAGGCGGCCCAGACGTTCAACTTTAAGCGTTCCCGGTTTCATGTAATCTAAATTCAGGTGATGAAATCGCAGGGCATTTTAACAGCACAAGCTCAATGATGACCAACCCGTTGGATGCCCGCCCCCCTTGGCGGCGCTTGACTACGCAACCATTTGTGAGAATAGTCTAATCAAAGCTCCATTGAAAAAGTTTAAGTTTTCCAGAGACACGCTCAAGAGCGATAGAGGAGGAAGAGAATTGAAACGCGCTTTTATCTTAACCGTTATTTGCCTGTTGCTATTACCTGCGTCGCTCGTCGCGCAAAGCAGGCAGCGAACAACCACCAGGCGAAGCACGCCGAAGAGCCGCCCCGATGCTGCTCAGAGCGCCAATGACGCGCGCATCGCGGGCGCCACCCGCGTGGCCGATCAGATCAAGGTGCTGACGCGCTTTCTTTATCTGCTCGGCGGAGTAGCGAAGGGAATCGAGGCGGCTGACGCGGCGGCGCGTGCGGGCGAGGCCACGCCGCAGCAAGTCGAGCAGACGCAGCGGAGTAAAGCATCAGTCAAAGAGAGCATGAGAAACGTGCGTGAGGGGCTGGACACTCTGGAGATTGATTTTCGAACGAAGCCTGAACTGTTGCGCTACTACACGAAACTTGCGGGCGTGGCGGCGGGCGCTGCGGCGGCTGAAGATCAGGCTGCCGCCAATCAATTCGATCAGGCCGGAAGATCACTGCTCGGCGTCGTCAATCGCCTGACGGACGTGCTGCTGGAAATGAGATAAAGATTTGCAAATCGAAAACTCGTGAATCGTAAATGGACGAACGGGTTTCCTCTATTCACGATTCACGATTTACGGCTTTTTAGGATAGTAGCCCTGTCGCGCGCGAATGCGTAGTTGTGGCTGTGCGATCAGATTGACTTTAATACGCAGGAATTTGCCACCCGGGCTATCGTTGTTCGAGTAATACTGAAGAAGGTATTGCGAGCGAAGCTCGGCGGTGATTTGATTGAACATCGCGCTTAAATCTTCCAGCCTGGCGGGGATGAAAGCCGCTCCGCCGGTTGCTTCGGCTATTTTTTCCATGCCTTGCTCCGAGCGAGCGGTGCGGACGTTGAGATGCATCGTGTTGCCGCTCGGATTGATCGAGTAAAAGGTGATTTCCGCCCGCTGCACTTCCTTCTGGATTTCTGAGACTGAGCGATCAATCAAACTCAATTGAGCCTCTTTGCCGGTAATCTTGAGAGTTGCCTTCTTGTTTTGCTCGCTCGGTAGGTCCACCATACGCGCCGTGTCGTCTCCGTCGGAGATGACGACGATGACTTTGCGGCGACCCGGCCCGGAAGACTTTTCCAAGTAGCGCGCAGCTTCCAGCACGGTGTCGAAGAAAGCCGTGAATCCTTTGGATGAAGTAACCGCCATCAATTTCTCAGCAGCATGTGAGGCGGAAGTCAACTCCTGCACAAAACGCGGCTTCTCATCAATAGCGAAGACGGTCGCTCTGTCTCCCGCTCTCAAAACCTGTTTGAGAAAGCCTGCGGCGGCCTGCTGCTCAAATGCAAAGCGCGCGTCAACACTGCCGGAAACGTCCAGCAAGATGGCGATGTCGAGCGGTACTTGCTCGGGGTTACCAAGCTCTGCTATCTCCTGCGTGCGGCCTTCTTCTTCAAGACGAAAATCAGTTGCCTTCAAGCCAAGCACAGGCTGGCCGCTCGCCTCCGTCACCGAGACCGGCACGACTACCAGATTCGACGAAACGCGTACCACCTCATATTCATCATCTCTGGGCGGAGCAGGCGTCGGCGTCGGCTTAGGCTTCATGACCGGCGGCGCGTCCTGAGGCAGCGTCGGACGTTGCGCGCGGGCAGTGAGCGAGGTCAACAAAAGAAAAGCCAGTGCTGCGGAGAGCGCCAGGCTGAATCGAACTTGCATCCCGTTTTGATTAAAAGTCATAAAGTGACAGGTGATAAGTGATGGGTGATAGGTGATAAGAAAAAGCTCTTTCCCATCACCTATCACCCATTACCTCTCACTAACGTTTTATTCAGGCGTTGATGCGCCGTTGCCGCTGGAGGTGTTCATCACGGGCGCGGCCTGTTGCAGTCCGCGATTGACGAGAATCTTGACCTCGACGCGGCGGTTCTGCGCGCGACCTTCGCGGGTGCGATTGTCCGCGACGGATTGTGATTCGCCGTAGCCGAATGGCGTGACGATGCGGCGGAGCGGAATCCTGTGGTTCTCCGCCAGATAGCGCACCACTGCGTCCGCGCGGCGTGTGCTAAGGATACGATTCTTCTCAACGCTGCCGGTCGCATCCGCATAGCCGGAGACTTCGATCACGTAGCCTTTGGCGTTGAGCGCCTTGGTCGCAATCTCGTCCAACTGCGCCTGCGCGTCGCGCGAGAGCACGGCGCTGTTGACTCTGAAGTTAATCGCGATTGATTCCTGCGGCACATAATCATCCAATGCCGAGATGCGCTCGTTGGTCGCGCCCACTCCGGCGATGGCTGCGTCGGCTGCTTCCTGCGCGGCCTTCGCTCCACCACGCGCTGCATTGGAGACGGCTGCAAGCTCGTCAATCTGGCCTGAGAGACGCTGCGAGTTCTGCTCGACCTGCTCGATGCGGCCCTCGGCATTACCGACGCGACTCTCAACCGGGTCAACGCGCGATTCGACCGTGCGCGCAACTCTCAAATCCGAGGAAGAGAAACGAACTTTCGAGGCGACCAGTTGGCCTGAAGAATCGCCGCGTCCTTCAACTTCGACGTTGAGGCCGCGCAGGATGCTCGTCGTGCCGTAGTTCGTGCCGCTGCGGAGGAAACCGCCCTTCGATTTGACGCTCGTCGAGTCCGTCAGGCGAACGACCGTGTCCACGCCGTTCATGTCGCGGACAGTAAACGTATCAGCATCGCGGCGCACGATGACGCCTTCGACCTTCATCTTCTGCCCATCGGAAACGGTGCGAACGTTTCCTGATTGGGCCACGCCGGTCGGGGGCTTGATATTCCCTGAAGGGTTGATCCTGGAATCCGGCCCCTGCTGAGCCAGTCCCAATGAAGTTGTTGCCAACAGAAACGCGAAAGCGAGAATGAATTTTACAGACGGTCGGGATTTATCAGCACTCATACTTTTGAACTCCATCAGCTTGAAGTGCGCCCGTCAAGAACGGTGCGTCTTCGAAGCGGGTTGTGGCGAGCCATCCGTCGTGGGCGGGGGCCACCCCTATCTCGGTTGGTGTCGCGGTTAAGGTTCTGCAAAAAGCGCGCCTTCGTGGATCGAAAGCCTGCGAACGATACTATTGCGAGGTATCTTCCAGCCGGAACCGATTTAATATTGATCGTCGAACGCGAATATTAACGAACATTCAGGGGAAGTCAAGCAGGTCAGATGCTGTGAGAGGCATCTCAGGTGGCTTACAAGAACTTCATTACCCAATCGCCACAGGAATGCAACGAAAAGCAGGAAAGTAGGACAGGCATTCCTGCCTGTCGTAGCGTGCGAACAGCACGCTCTTGAGTATCCCAAAATAATATTTGCGCTTGCGCGCTCAATGACAGGCAGGAATGCCTGTCCTACTTTTTCAGACCGTGAACTGTCCGGCTTCCAGTAGCTCTTTGACGTAGCCGAGGAACTTTTCGGCGTCAGAGCCGTCAATGATGCGATGGTCGAAGGTGAGCGCGAAGTAGGCCATCTGGCGAATCGCTATCAGGTCGTCGCCGTCGGGACTCGTGATGACCTTCGGGCGCTTCTCGATTGTGCCGACGCCGAGAATGGCGACCTGTGGCTGATTGATGATGGGCGTGCCGAACAAGCCGCCGAAGACGCCGGGGTTCGTGATGGTGAACGTGCCTCCGGCCACATCGTCGGGCTTTAGTTGCTTGCTTCGTGCGCGGTTGGCCAGATCATTAGCAGCGCGTGCGAGTCCCGAAATCGAAAGATCGTCAGCGCGCTTGATGACCGGCACGATCAAGCCCCAATCGAGGGCAACAGCCATGCCGAGATTGATGTCGCGCTTGTAGATAATCTGGTCGCCGCTCACCTGCGCGTTAAAGACCGGGAACTTGCGAATCGCGTTTGTGATGGCCTGAAAGATAAAAGGCATGAACGTGAGCTTTGTGCCCGTGCGCTCCTGAAACGAGCGCTTGTGCTCGTTGCGCAGGCGTGCGATGCGCGTCATGTCTATCTCGTAAACGGTCGTGACGTGCGCCGAGGTGCGCCGCGAAAGCGTCATGTGCTCGGCAATCTTCTTCCGCATGTTGCTCATCTGCTCGACGCGATCTTCGGCGGCGGGCGGGGCAACGGGCGGAGCCTGCACAGGCGGCGCTTGAGGCATCGCGGACGCAGACTGAGGGGCAGGCGCTTGTTGAGTAGTTGTTTGCATCGCCTCCTGCGGCGTCATGGCCGCGCCGGATTCAATGAAGCTCAAGATGTCGTTCTTCGTGACGCGCCCGCTCATACCTGTGCCTTCGAGTCGCGTGATATCTATGCCGTGTTCGCGCGCGATGTTCCTGACAAGCGGGCTTGACTTAGTGCGGCGCAACTCTTCGACCGTCTGCTCGCTACCATTGCCGCCCGTTGCCGCTCCTGATGCGGGAGCTTGAGTTTGTTGCGCGGACGAGGCTTGCGCCTCTTTACTCTCTTCCGTTTTGGCGGGAGCAGCAGGCGTGGTTGTCGAAGCCGATTGTGCGGTGGCTTGCGCCCCGGACGGCGCTGCCGGTTGCTCGGGCGGCGCGGATTGTGTTGGCGGAGCGGGCGGAGGCTCAGGCAACACGGCGGCCTGCGACGCGGGAGCTGTAGAAACTTCTGCCGCGCTCGCGCCCCCGTTTGACTGGGACGCGCCCTCAGTACCATCAAGCACGGCGATCACCTTATTGACTTCGACCGTCTCGCCCTCTTGAAACTTAATCTCCGTCAGTATTCCGGCAGCAGGGCTGGGAATCTCCGCGTCAACCTTGTCGGTCGAGATTTCAAACAACGGCTCATCGCGCTCGACGCGGTCGCCCACCTTCTTCAACCATCGCGTAATCGTTCCCTCGGCGATGGACTCGCCCATCTGCGGCATGACAACTTCTGTGCTCATAAATTCTCCAGTGGTCAGTGGTCAGTGGTCAGTGGTCAGTGAACAGCCAAAACAGCGAGTCGCTTGTTTTTAACTGACCACCGGCCACTGACCACTGACCACTTCTGTTTTATCCTTCTGCTGTTGTCGGATCAATGACCGACTTAACTTCGGAAACGCTGTTCGCGGGGAATCCGCCCTGCTCGGCGTGCTCTCGCACCATCTCTTCATTGGGCGCGATGTAGACGCAGTAAACCTTGTCGCCCGTGACGTAGCTCTGAACCCATTGAATCTGCGGTCCCATGTTCTGCAAAACTCCGCAGGACTTCTGCGAGATGGCCTGCAACTCATGCGCAGACAAATCTCCCGCCCCCGGAATCTCCCGCTCGATAACAAATTTCGGCATGTCTCACGCTCCTCTCGTAAAACAGTGGTCAGTGGTCGGTGGCCAGTGGTCAGTAAGAACATACGGTAAGCAGCATTGAGCTTTTTGCTTTTAACTGACCACCGACCACTGACCACTGACCACTCCTTCAGTACGCCGCCAGTTTTCGCGCTGCATCCAGCACGTCTTTCACTTGCGGCAGGTAATATTCTTCGAGCGGCGGCGAATAGGGCACTGGCGTATCAATCGAGGCGACGCGCACGATGGGCGCGTCGAGCCACTCGAAGGCTTCTTCGGCAATGGTCGCCGCGATTTCGCCGCCGATACCGCCCGTGCGCGATGCCTCGTGCAGCACCATCACCTTACTCGTCTTCTTCACACTCGCCAGTATCGCAGGCTTGTCCATCGGCGCGAGCGTTCTGAGGTCTATGACTTCAACGTCCAAACCTTCCTTCTCCAACTCTTCGGCGGCATCGAGCGCGGTTAAAACCTGCGCACCGAAAGTGATGATGGAAAGGTCTCGCCCTTCACGGCGGGTGCGCGCCTTGCCGATTTCGACGATGTAGTCGTCCTCCGGCAACTCCTCGCGCAGGCGCGGCAGGCGATAGAGCTTCTTATGCTCGAAGTAAAGCACAGGGTCCGGGTCGCGTATTGCCGCCTTGATTAAACCCTTCGCATCGTAGGCGGTCGAAGGCTCGACGATCTTCAACCCGGCGGTGTTCAGAAAGAACGCCTCCGCATTGATGGAATGAAACGGCCCGGCATGAACGCCGCTCCCGCATGGGCCGCGAAAGACGGTTGGGAGTCCTGCTCCCCAACGATAGCGACACTTCGCCGCGTAGTTGGTTAGCATGTCGAAGCCTGCGGAGATGAAATCTATAAACTGAAACTCCGCGACGGGTCGCATCCCCATCAGGGCCGCGCCGCACGCCGCTCCGACAATCGCCGCCTCCGAGATCGGCGTATCAATCACGCGCTCTTCGCCAAACTCGTCTATCAATCCATCCGTCACCTTGAACGCGCCGCCATACGCGCCCACGTCCTCGCCGATGCAGAAGACTGTCGCATCGCGCTCCATCTCTTCCCAGATGCCCTGACGGATGGCTTCGACCATAGTAGCGAGGCCGCCGCGCTCCGGGCGATTCGATTTATGCTCTTTCTTGATTGCCGTTGACATGAATTTTATTTTTCCAAAACCTTTGGACGGAATGCGGGCGGCACGACGTTGTTATCGAAGACTCCGTAAGCTGCCTGCTCGGAGTCTGGCATCGGCGACGATTCAGCCCACGTGACATCTTCGTCCAGTTCGCGGTTGATGTCCGCCGTTATCTCGTCCAGTTTCTCTCGCGTGGCGATGTTTCGTTCCGTCAAGCATCTTTCGTAGCGGTCAACCGGATCGTTATTCTTCTCCCACCACTCAATCTCTTCTGACGGAACATAGCGTTGGTCGTCATGCTCTGCGTGACCCTTGCGACGATACGTCTTCGCTTCAATTAAAACTGCGCCACCGCCACCACGCGCGAACTCGGCCGCCTTCTTCGTCACTTCATAACAGGCAATGATGTCGTTGCCGTCAACGATGTGTCCGGGGATGCCGTACCCCGCAGCCTTTTCCGCGAGGTCTTTGACGGCGGTTTGCTTGGAGGTCGGCGTCGAGTAAGCATAAAAATTATATTCCGCGACGACGATGAGCGGCAGACGCTGCACGGCGGCGAAGTTCAAGCCTTCGTGAAATGCGCCCGTGCTCATTCCCCCATCGCCGATGTAAGCGAGCGCCACAATATCTTTTTTCTGCATACGCCCGCCCAGCAGCACGCCCGTCATCACCGGAATCATATCGCCCAGATGCGAGATCGGCCCGATGAAACCCTTCGACATATCGCCGAAGTGAATGTTGAGGTCGCGCCCGCCCGACGGCCCCCACGCCTTCGCCATGTACTGCGCGAAAATCTCGCGCGGGCGAATGCCTTTGACCAGCACCGCGCCCAGATCGCGTATCAAAGGCGTGATGAAGTCCTGCGGTTGTAACGCATAGGCCGTCCCCACAGCGGTCGCTTCCTGTCCGAGGGAACGAAACACACCGCCGACAACCTTTGTCTGACGATAAAGATTGACCAGCCGTTCCTCAACCACCCGCGTCAGTTTCAGGTAACGATAAAGCTCAAGCATCTGCTCCAGCTTGAGCGTCGTCTCTGACGTACAAGACAACTTCGCCGCAGCCTCATCAGCCCCGCTCGTCTCCTGCTTCTTCTCTTCCGCCGCGCCGCTCGATTCAGACGCCGCTTTCCTTCGTGTCTCTTTTTTCATAAACGGTGATAGGTGATAGGTGATGGGTGATGGGATAAAAGCGTTTTCTCTTATCACCCATCACCTGTCACCTATCACTGCCCTTAAAAATGTATCGCCAGCTTGTGTACGTCTTCGGCGGCTTCCATGACGGCTTCGGAGACGGTCGGGTGCGCGTGAATCGTGCGGCCCAGTTCTTCGGCGGTTGATTCAAGCTGCATGGCGACGCAGGCTTCGGCAAGGATTTCCGTCGCGTGTGGCCCGATGATGTGGACGCCAAGAATCTCGTCATACTTCGACTCGGAGACGATCTTCACAAAGCCTTCCTCTTCGCCGATGATGCGTGCCTTGCCCGAAGCCGAAAACGGGAACTTGCCGACCTTGACATCGTAGCCAGCCTCGCGCGCCTTCGCTTCCGTCAACCCGACCGAGCCGATTTCGGGATCGCAATAGGTGCAGGACGGGACCAGCCGCAGGTTAATCGGCTTCACGTTCTTCTCGCCCGCAATCTGTTCGACGGCGACGATGCCTTCTTTCGACGCGAGGTGCGCGAGCCAGGGTGTGGGAATCACGTCGCCGATGGCATACACGCCTTCTTCGCCCGTTCGCAGGAATTCGTCTACCTGCACATTGCCGCGCTCGACCTTGATCTTCGTGCCTTCAAGCCCTAAGCCTTCGAGATAAGGCATCCGACCCACCGCGACGAGCAGCATCTCCGCTTCGAGCATGACCTCTTTGCCTTCCGAGTCCTTGCCCGCGACGCGCACGCCCCCCTCGGTCTTCTCCATCTTCTCCAACTTAGTGCCGAGTTGAGTTTTAATCTTGCGCTTACGAAACGCACGCTCCAAATCCTTCGAGACTTCTTCGTCTTCGAGCGGCACAAGACGCGGCAGCAACTCGACAACGGTTACGTCCGTTCCGAAGCGCGCATAGACGGAAGCGAACTCGACGCCGACCGCACCCGAACCCATCACGATGAGCGACTTCGGAACTTCCTTCAACTCAAGAATGTGATCGGAATTGACGACCGTCGAGCCGTCCGTCTCGAACCCCGGAATGGGACGCACGACCGAGCCGGTGGCGATGATGATGTTGCGTGTGTTAATGGTCTGTTCCTGCCCGTCCTCGCCCTTGACGATAACCTTGCCGGGCAGCGCAAGCCGTCCTGTTCCTTTGAACGTCGTGATCTTGTTCTTCTTCATCAGAAACTCTATGCCCTTAGAGTTCTTCGTCACGACTTTATCTTTACGCTTCTGCACGTCTGCGAAGGCGAGTTGAATCCCCGTCGCCTGCACGCCGAAGTCTGCGGCGTGCTGCATCTGCTCATAAACGTGGGCCGACATTAGAAGCTGTTTCGTCGGGATACAGCCGCGCAGCGTACACGTTCCGCCCAGCCGCTTATCCTTCTCCACGAGCGCAACCTTCAATCCCAACTGCGCCCCGCGAATCGCCGCCACGTAACCACCCGGACCTGAGCCGATAACCGTTACATCAAATTGTTCAGTAGCCAATGTTCGTCTCCTCGGAAGTGATAGGTGATGGGTGATAGGTGATAAGTAAATGCCTTTTCCTATCACCTATCACCGATTACCTATCACTTATTCACTGCATCTGTTTCTTCCATTCCTCAATCAGTGCCCCGTGATGGGCGAAGTGCTTGAAAGTCACGGCCTCGACGTACTTGTAGATGGGCGATGATTCGTCCACTTCTTCGGGGAACGATTCGATCAGGCGCTCCATCTCGCGGTGTGCGGCGTCGAATTCTTCGCGCACCTGCGGCATCGAGTGGCCCTGACGGTCCTCGACCGCCTGCCGGTTGAATTCGTCTATCAATTCCTGATTCAGTCTTTGCGGCTTCCATGTGCCGTCCTGAATTTCTGTGATGATGCGGGCCGCTTCTATCTCCCACGCGGAGATGTGCGAGAGCGCGTCTTTGATCGACCACTGCTCGGTCAGCCCCTTGCGCGTCGCCTCATCTTCGGACAAACCCTCAAGCGCTGCCACCAGACCCCCGTGCGTCTTGCTCACACGCTCCTGTAGCTCAGTCTTTTTCATAGCAGTCCTTTCGCGCTCATGCAGGGGGCGCACGGGGCACGCGCCCCCTGCGGCCTCCAGTCTGGTATTCAGGTAACAATGCTGGATAGCAGTATAGACACGTTATCAGTGCTTTTACAAAAGAGCGGCATTATAATCCCTGACTCGAAATTCATTCAAACTCGCAGGGGCGGGTTTGAAAATCCCAACTCAAGCGAGGTCACGAAACTAATGGAGCATTCCGAAGGGTTTTTGAAACTGGTCGAAGAAGCCAGAAAGCGTATCCACGAAATCTCTGTCGAAGCCACACTCGAACGCCTTGAGGAAGACGAGAACGTGCGCCTGATAGACGTGCGCGAAGACCACGAATGGGCCGAGGCCCACGCCGCAGGCGCACAACACCTCAGCAAAGGCATCATCGAACGCGACATCGAACGGGCCGTGCCCGACAAAGGAACAGAACTAATCCTCTACTGCGGCGGCGGCTACCGCTCCGCCCTCGCCACCGAAACCCTCCAACGCATGGGCTACTACGATGTCTCCTCAATGGCTGGCGGCTGGAAGGCATGGGAAGAGGCAGGCGCACCAGTAGAAGGAGATAATGCTGGCTAAACTTTGCTCATTGTTTGATACTCAACAGTAGTGCGTCCGGCAGAAGCGAGAAAAGCTAAAAAGTGAAGCTTTGGTGTAAGAAACTCCCAAAGCTCTGCTATTATCTTCCCCGCGCGAAACCTCAAACCCGTTCCCGCATCAGCAGCGCGTATCTCACGGTCACGACCGGTAAGAGTAGGAAACTTGCCAATGTCATCACAGCCGCCAAAGGCATTCATTTCATACGCCCACGAAGATAGTCAGTATAAAGAGCAACTTGTAGTTCATCTGCAAGGTTTGATCCAGCAGAACGTAATCGCAAGCTGGCAAGATGGGCTGCTCATCGCCGGACAGCAATGGAATAATGAGATAGTCAAGCACCTAGACACTTCTCGCCTCATTCTGCTACTCATCAGCCCTTATTTCATCGCTTCCGATTACATCAACAATACCGAACTCAAACGAGCCAGCGAACGCTACACAAGAGAAGAGGTTTGCGTCATACCGATACTTGTTCGCAACGTTCATGGTTGGAAGGGCAAGCCTTTCGGCGAGCTAACGCTTGGTGATTTCCAGGCGCTGCCGAGCACCTTTGAATTCATTGTGGATTGGAAAAACGCCGATGCCGCTTTTGCTGATGTCGTTGAGGGAATTGAGCAGGCGGTAAAGAACTTGAAACCGGTTCACTTGAGGGTGGGACTACCTATCATCCCTCGTCCGCCCGTCGTCGGCTTCGTTGCGCGCCGGGACGAGCAGGGCCGCGACATCGTGGAGCGGTTGAAGGAAGAACTCGCGCCGCAGGGGAATCAGTTAGTTACGCTATTGGGGCCGGGCGGCATTGGAAAGACAACGCTTGCCGCAGAGGCCGCGCGTGCATTGAAGGAAGTGTTCGGAGGACGCATTGTTTGGAGCAGCGCGGAGAAGCGAGCAGACTTCACAATCTCCACTCTGCTTGACGACGTTGCCACACAGTTAGGACAGGAAGGTCTACGCACACTCGCCCCGGATGCGAAATCGGCGCAGGTGTATGCGCTGGTGGCCGACGCGCCAACGCTCATCGTGCTGGATAACTATGAGACAATAGTGCCCGAGGCGAAGAAGCCTGTCGAGGATTGGTTCACACTGGCAGGGTGTTCTGCGCTCTTTACCTCGCGACATAGAATCAACTCGACGCGAAAGATCGTAATTGCTGCTATGTCGCGCGAAGAGGCGCAGGATTATTTGGAGAGACTAATGGCACAGACACAGGATGTGCAGATTTTCTCCAAAGAGGTTCGCCGACGTATCTACGAAACGGCAGAAGCCAACCCGTATGTCATGCAATGGGTGGTGGCGCAGATTGACGCAGCGCAAGAACCGCGCGCGGTTCTTGAAGAGTTGACGCAAGGCGAAGGCGACGCCGCCGAGCGCGTATTTGATCGCTCCTTCAATCTCCTGCAGTTGGGAGACGACGGACGCGCAACGTTGCTTGCTCTCTCGCTGTTTGTGCCGAGCGCTACGCGTGAAGCACTGGCAGCGGTCGCAGGCTTCGGAGACGATTCACAGCGCGTAAACGAAGCCGTCAAGAACCTGCGCGCTTTGTGGCTGATTAAAGGTCTGGATGAAAACCGGCGCTTCACAGTCGAAGGCTTAACGCGTAGTTTAGCTCGTGCGCGGCTATCAAAAGATGAACGTGTCGATGAGTTCCGCCAACGCTTCGTGACGCACTTTCTGAATTACGCCGAAGCGCACGCGCAGACGACGCCTGAAGATTTCGATGCGTTGGAAGAAGAGAAAGACAACGTGCTGAACGCAATGGACATGGCAATTGATTTAATGGCTTGGGAAAGCGTGCAAAAATTTGCGAACGTACTAGCTAGCCCCGTGACTGGTATGTTGATCGTACATGGCTATTGGGATGAAGCGATTAAACGGAATGAACAAGCAAGAGACGCAATGCGGGAGATGAAACTGGAGCATGAAATTGCGATTTACTCACACAACGCAGGTATAATACGTCAAAATCGTGGTGAATACGATGCAGCACGAATTGCGAATGAAGAAGCGTTAGCAATTTACAGAAGACTAAATCAGGAAGCAAATGTGTCGGTTGCCTTGCACCAGTTGGGCATCCTTGCCCAAAGCCAAGGAGAGATAGAAGAAGCGCGACGACTCTATAATGAGAGCTTAGAGATTGAAAAGAGGCTTGGCAATCAGAGCGGCATCGCCATTACCATACACCAACTGGCAATGCTTGCCCAAGATGAAGGAGAGGTAGAAGAAGCGCGGCGACTCTATAATGAGAGCTTAGAGATTGAAAAGAGGCTTGGCAATCAGAGCGGCATCGCCAGCACCTTGCACCAGTTGGGTAGGCTTGCGGAAATTGACGATAACAAAGTAGAGGCAGCGAGGCTGTTTCGTGAAGCATTGGGTGTCTGGGAGAGGCTAAAGTCGCCTGATGTGGAGCTTGCACGCCAGAGTTTGGAGAGAGTGGAAGCTGAAGCATCTTGATATAGATTGACGACCCTCTGGTTATGAACCGGAATCGTTGCGCGCCGATTCAATAGCCTGCCGTTACCTCAGAATGAAAACTTATTGTTAATTGCGGGTGGGGCGTGGCCGCTTGATGCAAGGGCTTTCCCATGTATAGGAAGGGCGTTGCGGGGCGTGGTTGCGTTGTTGTAAGGCGTGGCAATGGCGTTGTGATGGCATACAAGGGCGTTGTGATGAGATGCAACGGCGTTGTGGTGGGTGACAACGCCATTGTCATAGGACACAACGCCGTTGCCATGAGGCGCAATGGCGTTAGCAGTTGTGACAACGCCGTTGTGTTGCATGACAATGACGTTGCGGGTAATAGCAATGGTGTAGTAGCGGAAGTTTAGTTCGTTGTGAGTGGGCGGAATTTTGTTGTTGCGTGAGAATTGGGAGTTCCGTAAGATTGGGGTGTCTCCTCAAGACCTCAACCTTTATCTCACTAAGGAGTTCTCACCATGCCAAATCAGACTAGAAGATTAACCCCGGCTCAAATTCAGGCTGACAGGGATGCTTTTGCAGCGTTGCAGGCGGTGACAGGTTATGCCCCGGCGAATCCGGCTTATGCGATGACGGCAATTACGGGGGCGCAGGCCAGTTTAGCTTCGGCACAGCGGGCGGAGGCGCAGGCGGCGGCAGCGGCTGCGGCGGCGCGTGATGATGCGGTGGCGAAGGAGTGGGAGTTTCATGATTTGATGCTGGGCGTGAAGGATCAGATTATCGCGCAGTTCGGCAAAAGCTCGAATGAGGTGCAGGCGGTCGGGTTGAAGAAAAAGTCGGAATACAGTCGCCCGAAAGCTCGCGCTAAGAAGGAAGCCGCGCCGGTGGAAGGTACGGCGGCGAAAACGTAGGGCGCTATCAGGCAAGGATGCGTTGGCGATTAGTGATGGTGGGCGGAGGTGGCTAGTTTGCAGAGGCTGCCTCCGCTTTCAAATGGGTCAACGCTTTTTGGTGCGAGATGTGGGCTGGTGCTTGATTCCTTTGTGATGGGCAGTGCCGGGCAGCTTTGCGGGTAGGTCTAGTTCGTCATCAATCAAGTCCTCAACATACACTCCTGCGACGCGGGCGTATTGCAGGAGAATCATAAGCGGCGGTTCGCGTAGTCCTAGCTCATATCCTGAGATTCTTGCAGAATCAATCTGGTCTTCAACTCCCAAACGCTTGAGCATTTCACTCTGAGTTAAACCAAGAGCAAGCCGAATCTGTCTGAGCTTTCCAGCGAGGCGTTCCGGTCTCGGACGTATGCTGCCCATCAGGAGATACCTCCCGATGGCAGACTGACCACCGCAACTAACTTCAACGGTTTACAGTTGTAAGTATAATGCTGCTGCGTAACTTGTTCGCCGTGAGTGAGAACCTCTCATACTCAACGGCGATGCTCATCTCTCAGTCGGAGGTTGAGGGTTGAGTCGTCGCATGTAGCCGTTGTCTTAGTTTTCAAAGACTGGAACGCGCCACATCTTAGCAGAGGGCGCGCACACATTTCATCATCTTTATGGCCTCACGACAGCCATAGACGAAAGAGTTTGAGAGGGAGCGCGGTGAGGGTGGGCGCGCTCTCGGTCTCGCACGCTTGCTCTGTGGAAGAAGCAGGCTGTGCGACGGCAGGCCGCCATGCATCCCAGGCATGGCGGCCTCGCTTTTAGTTTTGACCCTGAAAGGGTCAGGGAGAGTTCGATACACGCTCTGTCCTAATGTACAATCATCCCGAAATACATAACAAAGTAGTGAGGATGAATCCTTCGATGCCACAGGAAGCGACCGAACAGAAAGAAGAACTGAAGCCTGAGATGCGTGTTGAAACAGACTCGATGGGCGAGATCGAAGTCGCGGCGGATAAGTATTACGGGGCGCAGACGCAGCGCTCCCTGATTCATTTCAATATCGGTGATGACACGATGCCGCGTGAGATGATTCGCGCGCTGGGAACATTGAAGAAAGCCGCCGCGCTCGTCAACGAAGATTTGGGAAAACTGCCGCCCGACAAGGCGAAGTTGATCGCGCAGGCGGCGGATGAGGTGATTGAAGGAAAGTTGGACGAGCATTTCCCGCTGCGCGTTTGGCAGACGGGGAGCGGGACGCAGACCAACATGAATGCCAACGAGGTCATCTCCAATCGCGCTATCGAAATCGCGGGCGGCGTGATGGGCAGCAAAGAGCCGATTCATCCGAACGATCACGTCAACATGTCGCAGTCTTCAAACGACACCTTCCCGACGGCCATGCACATCGCCGCCGCAGAGGAGATGAACAAGCTTATCCCTGAAGTCCTGCGCGTGCATGATGCGATTGACGCGAAGGCGAAAGAGTACCGGGACGTGGTGAAGATTGGCCGCACACATTTGCAGGACGCGACGCCGCTCACGGTCGGGCAGGAGATGGGGGGATGGGCGAGTTTGATTGAGCGCGACATCGAGCGATTGAAAATGGTGTTGCCGGGACTTTACGACTTAGCCATCGGCGGCACGGCTGTCGGCACAGGACTAAACTCGCACCCGGAATTCGGCGAGCGTGCGGCGCAGAAGATTGCAGGGTTAACGGGGCTGCCTTTCAAATCTCATCCGAACAAGTTTGCTGCGCTGTCGGCTCACGACGAGATGGTCTTTGCCAGCGGCGCTTTGAAGACTCTGGCCGGGTCGCTGATGAAAATTGCGAACGACATCCGCTGGCTGGCTTCAGGGCCGCGCGCGGGGTTCTGCGAACTTGTGCTGCCGGAGAATGAACCCGGCTCTTCGATCATGCCGGGCAAGGTCAACCCGACGCAAAGTGAAGCGATGACGATGGTCGCCGTGCAGGTGATGGGCAACGACGCGGCCATAGGCTTTGCAGGCTCGCAGGGCAACTTTGAGTTGAATGTCTTCAATCCGGTGATGATTCACAACCTGCTCCATTCGATTCGCCTGCTCAAAGATGCCTGTCATGGATTCGTTGACTACTGCATTGCCGGAATCGAACTCAACCGCGAAAAGATTGACGAGCACCTCAGAAACTCTCTCATGCTGGTGACGGCGCTCAACCCGCACCTCGGCTACGACAACGCGGCGAAGATCGCCAAGAACGCGCACAAGCAAGGCATCTCTTTGCGCGAATCTGCGATTGCGTTAGGGTTATTGACGGGCGAGCAGTTTGATGAGTATGTGAAGCCGGAAGAGATGACGCACCCCTGAGAGGCTGCGTCACGGTTTCGCACGAGAAGGATAGAACTGGAACTAAAGGGGCAGTGATGAAATTTACTCATCACTGCCCCTTTAGCGTTACTACTCTTTCGCTCTCCTCGCGCCTGGCAGGCTGACAGCCTGCCGTACATCCAATTGAAATCTGCTCTAATTAGATGAGTTAGGGTCTGGCGCGATTGTCACGGTTCCACTGACGTTCGGGCTGTTGAAGTAGTTTCCAACCTTGAAGAGCACGACGTTGCCAGCGATTCCGGTCGAGTTTGTAATCCCTGCGCCTACACTGTTGGAGATGACCGTGTCGAAGATTCTCGCCTGCGCAGCGTTTTGAACCATCACACCGCTGCCGGGAGCGGGAGCGGTGGTGACCGGAACGCGTCGTCCGGTCCCGGTGATTTGAGAATTAGAGATCGTGAGCAGCACGGAGTCCTGAACACGCACGGCGTTATTCAGATTGCCTTCAAAGCGGCAGTTGTCAATAACCACTCGTGAGTTTAGGGCAGCGCCGACTCCTTCGAGCCAGTTGCGGATCGTCAGGTTACGCAATGTCACCACTTTGTCGTTGGCTGAATAGAGAATCACGATGCCTGCGCCCGCCTGGCGTGAAGTGTTGCCTCCCGCAGGGTCGCCCTGCAAGACGGCATCTATATCAGCCTCGACTCCGGGCGCGGCCTCGATGGTCAGGTTGCCGGGGTTGGCGGTGCCTTCGCCGGGGATGAAGCCCGCGTTCCCGATAATCAGAACCTCCGCAAAGCGCCCGGATTTGACTATCAATATACTGCCGTTGTGGTTTGCACCCGTCCCAGCCGCAGCACCCGTGCCCGGCCCAAGTGCGGCTCTCAGTGTTCCGAAGATGCGGTCGGCTCCGTCCGTGTCTTCCGCCGTGCCGATGCGCCCGTCGCCGTCAAAGTCGCCGCATGTGCCGGGGGCGACGAGTGTCGTTCCGGGTACGGGGCTGTCGCAGTTGCCTTCAACTAAAACGGGGTGGTTGGCCTCGACCTTTGTGCTGCTCAGGAAGGTGGTGGCGACGAGCAGCGTAGCGGCCAAAAGGCCGAAAATTCCGAGTCGGGCGATGCGACCCGCCGACGTGCGGTGTAGTTTTTTCATCAATCTTCTCCTCAGTTCTAACGGGGTTTGAGAGACTCACGGCGGACACCTTCTCCCCAAAGAAGAGCGTCGCGTGGAGCGGCTATGCTCAGATTAAAGTTGGCTTCACAGAGAGCCTGATCTTCTGCTCGCCGGGATAAGGACTACCCGCTTGAATAATCTTTAAGACGTTCCGAAGCGCATTTGCCCGAAGATGCCAGCCGGTCGAACCATTGGTCGGGATTTCTTTACCTTACGGTTCTGCTTGTCATGGTGGTTTTACTTGTGGGGTGTTTTATATACTGGATTGTCCCTTTTTACCAAATTATTTTTCGCGCTGCGTCCACATCGCGCGGCACGACCCATCTGTTGCCACTTTTTTTGCATCTAAATACGTGCAGGCGTGAGATAGATTTTTCGGCGCGCCTGCTCGATTTTTGTTTGCAGAGAGGCAGGAAACTGATGCGCGCTTGCGCGTCGTTTCCAGAAGCCGGTATAGTTGCCGGTTTGGGGTTGAAGAGCCATGTAGCGCGGGTCGCGCCTGTGGGTACTGTCGGCGCATAAGGGGGACAAAGATGACGGCTATTCTCGAAATGAAGAAGGCTCCGGCGCTCGAAGATTATTTCGGAATGTCGGATGCTGAGTTGAACGAACGCATCGAAGCGGCGCGGCGTGAGTTCGGCTCGCGGCTGGTGATCCTGGGTCACCACTATCAAAGAGACGACGTTATCAGCCATGCGGACTTTACGGGCGATTCGTTCAAGCTGGCGCAGCTTGCTGCTTCGCGCCCGGAAGCCGAGTTTATAGTCTTTTGCGGCGTGCATTTCATGGCCGAGTCCGCTGACATTCTCAAGCCCGGCGATCAAAAGGTGATTCTTCCAGACCTCGGCGCAGGCTGCTCGATGGCTGACATGGCTTCCGCTGAACAGGTCGAAGATGCCTGGGAGCAGCTTGGAGCAATCGGCATTCTTGAAGAGTTTCGCGTGATGCCGATCACCTATATGAACTCGACCGCCGCGCTCAAGGCTTTCTGCGGACGCCACAATGGCGTCGTCTGCACTTCATCGAACGCCGTCCCGCTCTTTGATAAGAGCTTGAAGGAAGCCGATAAGCTTTCTTCTTCCCGGACCAGCATCTGGGGCGCAACACCGGCGCCAAGTTCGGCATCGCGCTCGACGAGATGGTCGTCTGGGACCCGTTCAAAGAACTAGGCGGCAACACCGAAGACGAGTTGCGACGTGCGCGACTGATTCTCTGGAAGGGCCACTGCTCGGTGCATGGACGCTTCAAGGCTTGGCACGTCGAGCAGGCGCGTCAGCAGACGCCCGGCATCAACGTGCTCGTGCATCCTGAGTGCATTTATGAGGTCGTGCAGGCAGCAGACCTCAACGGCTCGACGGAATTTATCATCAAGACTCTGGAAGCCGCGCCCAAAGGGTCGAAGTGGGCTATCGGCACCGAGGTCAATCTGGTCAATCGCCTCATTCAGCGTTTTCCTGACAAGCAGATTCAATTGCTCTCGCCAGACCTCTGCATGTGCGCGACGATGTACCGCATCGCGCCGCAGAATCTGGCGTGGGCGCTCGAATCGCTCGTCGCAGGTGAGGTCGTCAATCAAATCAGCGTGCCGGAAGAGACCGCACGCTGGGCGCGTGTGGCGCTTGACCGGATGCTGGCGATAAAGTAAAAAGCGGTGATAGATGATAGGTGATGGGTGATAAGTAAGAACAGGTTTTCACTTATCACCCATCACCCATTACCTCTCACATATTTAGGAGGCATTAGTGGCTGATCCGAATGATCGCGTCGGGGAAAATGTGCTCGGCGTGTATTACGTTGACATGCAGTGTATAGACTGCGACGTGTGCCGTGATACCGCGCCGGACAATTTCACGCGCTCGGACGAGAACGGTTATTCTTTCGTTTACAAGCAACCCGAAACGGAAGATGAGCGGGCGCTCTGCGATGAAGCCCTCGCCGCGTGCCCCGTCGAAGCTATCGGCAACGACGGGTGAAAACATAAAGTCTAAAGTCCAATGTCCAAAGTCACGAACACTGTTTTGACTTTGGACATTGGACTTTAGCCTTTGGACTTGTATTAGATTCTTATTTTTATCCACCCGTCTTCGATAATCACTTCGTAAGTTTCAACCGCGCCTCTGTTGGTGACGCACTCGCCAGTGCGAACATCGAAGCGCCAGCCGTGCCAGTCGCACTCGACGGTATGGCCGCAGAGGTGGCCGTCGGCGAGCGGCGCTCCCTTGTGGGGGCAAAAGTTCTCGATGGCATAAAACGCTCCGTCTATGTTGTAGAGCGCCAACTCCGTGCCGTTCTTAAGTTGGACGGTTGCGCCGCGACCGGGCGGCACATCTTCTACTCGACCGACGATGGCAATTTGCCCTTCACGCTTCGGCTTTCTGAAATTCCCGAACTTTGGATTAAACGATTGCACGAAGAGAATCGTAGCAAATGAGCGGTCTTGCTGCATAGGAGAGACAACCTTGTGAGCGCAAGAATGGGGGCACGGGCGCGTTCTTTTATTTCGCGTGGGAAACGAAAAACCCGCGCATCTCTCCCGGCGCTACGGCGCATCAACACTTAACATAAGGGAGAACAAAGAAATGATGAAACGACTTTCAATAATTATGAGCGTGCTGGCGCTCCTCGCAATTTTTACGATTCAGGCATCAGCCGCAGAGATTACCGTGCGCGGGCATCTGGGGCGCACGGTGGAACCGGGCGGCTGGTTGATTCTAGTGGACACGCGTGACACGGCAAAAAGTAAATACCTACTGCTCAACGCGCAACGCTTCCAGAATGAAAGCTGGTTTCGCGCGGGCACGGAAGTCGAAGCGATGGGTGAGACCAAGCCTGATGTGATGACGATTTATCAGGAGGGAATTCCGTTTGAGGCGCGCACGTTGCGCTCCATCGGAAGTCAGGGCAATGAGGCTCAGATCGGCAAACGCCCCACTCGCGTCGTCGTTTCAGGCGATTGGGTTGTGCAGGCCCAGCCCGACACCGCCATTCTACTCATCTCCGTTGTCACGCAGAACAAGAACGCGCTCGACGCGCAAGCCGAGAATGCAGTCAAAAGCGATGCGGTCATTCGCGCGGTCAAAGCTGCGGCGGGCGCGGGCGCTGAAGTTAAGACGAGCGGCTACAATTTGACGCCGCAGCGGATTTACAAGGAAGGCCAGCCGCCGACAATTACGGGTTACGAAACGCGCAACACTGTGACTGTGACGATGAGCGATCTGGGACGAGTCGGCGCTGTCATTGATGCCGCGTCGCAGGCGGGCGCAAATAACGTGGACGGCATTTCGTTCACCCTGCGCAAGGATCGTCCAGCGCGCAGCGAAGCTCTCGCGGAAGCCACGCGTGAGGCCATCGCAAAAGCGCAGGTCCTCGCGCAGGCGCTCGGAGGCCGCGTCACACGCATCGTCGAAGTGCAGGAAGGCGGCACCACGCCCCGTCCTGTTTACGAAACATACGCGGGAGAGGTGTCTGCGCGCGTCGCTCAATCAACTCCCATCGAGGTCGGCTCACTCGACATCAGGTCACAGGTTCAGTTGATCGCCGAAATCGAGTAGAAGTAAGGAAGCCGTAAATCGAGAATCGTGAATCGTGAATCGTAAATAGAGAAAACGTTCTTCTATTGACGATTCACGATTCACGATTCTCGATTCACGAGCTTTTACTTTTGCCTTGCCTGCCGAACTCTGTATAATCCGCTCAAGTTCCCCTTTGCAATTATTATAGTTGGGCGCGTGGCCGCTCCCATTCTATTTATAGAGGCCACGCTCACCCTTTGCCTGCTTTCGTCTGTGTGTTCGGGCGAGGGCGGGTTTTGATTCATCAGCAAACCGGGAGGGCGGTAGATCATGTCAAGGAATCGCTACGATAGAGACGACGAGAGAGAGTCTTACGGCGGCGGCTCGCGCGAAAGAAGCGGCGGCGATGACCGCTCCGGCTATAGATCGGAGCGCGGCAGTTACGGGCGCGAAAGCGGCCCGCTCAACAGAGATTTCGGCACGGATGATTACTACGGCGCGCGGCGAAGCGGACCTGCCGGAGGCGGTGGCGGACGCTACTACGGACGCGACGATTACGGGCGCGGCGGCTACAATGAGCGTCCGGATAACCGTTACGACGAGCGACGCTCTGGCGGCTACCCTGATGCAAGAGAGGGACGACGCCATCGTGAGGATGATCGCCGCGACGATGATGGGCGCTCATGGTTTGAGGAAGCGCGCGATTATGTCCGGGGCAGGTCTGAGGAGCGTGGGCGCGGGCCAACGCGTTCGCATGTGCGCTGCCGCGACATCATGACGCGTGACGTGACGGTCGCAACGCGCGACACGAGCTTGCAGGATGTGGCCGCGATGATGCGCGACGAAGATACGGGTGTCATTCCTGTAGTCGAGCGCCCGGCGGATAGTCAGACGACCGAAACCGATGGCGGCAACGGGCGTAGTGAAGCGAGAACGCGTGGCAACGGCAAACTCGTCGGTCTCATCACCGACCGCGACATAGTGATTCGCGCGGTCAGTGAGGGCAAAGATGTGCGCTCGACGCGCGCCGAAGAAGTGATGACTACAGACATTCACACCGCCAGAGCGAATGACCGCGTAATTGACACGATTCGGAAGATGGGCGACAAACAGGTGCGCCGTATCCCGGTCGTGGACGATAATAACAACCTGCTCGGCATCATCTCGATGGCCGATGTTGCCTTGGAGACCGAAGAGGATCGCGAACTGGCCGACGCCCTCGAAGAGATTTCCAGCGGCGCATCCTTCTGGAGCAAAATCTTTGGATAAAGCAGTGATGAGTGATGGGTGATAGGTGATAAGAGGAAACACTCTTACCTATCACTCATCACCTATCACCCATCACTTTTATGGCTGAATCAGTTGAACGTTATTTTCGGACGATAGCTGTCGCGAGGCGGTCGCGACCCGGTGCGCGTTTGTGGCATCCCAATGCCGACATCTATCGCACTGCGGATGGGTGGATTGTTAAAGTTGATCTGGCAGGTGTGACCGCCGACGATCTCGAAATAACGATTCAGGACAGGACCTTGAGCATCGCGGGCTGCCGCCGGGATACCTTCTTCGAGAAGGGTGTTGTCTATCATCAACTCGAAATCACTTACAGCCGCTTTGAGAAGACACTTGTTTTTCCCTGCTCCATCGAAGGCGCTTCGCTCCTTCGCGATTACCGCGACGGCTTGCTGATTCTGCATCTCCGCGGGGAAGAGAATTGTAAGGAAGGGCAGAATCCAGAATCCAGAATCCAGAATCCAGAATAGACACGAAAACGCTTATGGTCGTTCATTCTGACTTCTGTCTCCTGACTTTTGTCTTCTGAGGGTTACATATGGCTACCGAGAAGATTCCAGCAGAACAGGCCGAGGAAGCGCCCGTTCAGACAAGCTTGCCGACGCAGACCGAGCCGTTCGAGATCGGCGTGCTGCCTTTGCAGCAGACAACGCTCTTTCCTGAAACGGTCGTGCCGCTGGCGGTCGGGCGTCCGCGCTCGATAGCGGCGGTGGAATCTGCGCTCTCCACGGAAGAGAAGTTGTTGGCCTGTATCAGTGTCAAAAAGGAAGACGTGGCAGGCTCGGACGCCATCCCCGATGATCTCTACCGTGTAGGCACGCTCGTCATGATTAAGCGCATGATGCGCGACGAAGAAACGATGCAACTCATCGTGCAGGGCACAGAGCGCATACGGGTTCTCGAATGGACGCAGGTGCAGCCGTACCTGCGTGCGCGTGTCGAGATTCTGCCGGAGTTGAAGGTTGAAGACCCGGAAGAAGTCGAAGCTCTCAAGCGTAATATGCACGCGATGATCCAGCAGGCGCTGGCGATGATGCCGCAGATACCGCAGGAAATTCGGATGGCCGTGATGGCGGCAGACGACCCCGTCCGGCTCGCCTACTTTCTCGCCTCCGTTCTCACCCTCGGCGTCGAGCAGGAACAGAAGATGCTCGAAGCCGATACCGCCGACGAGTTGCTGCGTATCGCGCACGGGTTGCTGGCGCGCGAAGTCGAGATCATGAGCATTCGCTCGAAGATTGCGACCGAAGCGCAGACCGAGATGAACAAAGCGCAGCGCGATTACATCCTGCGCCAGCAGTTAAAAGCGATTCAGAAAGAGTTGGGCGAAGACGAAGGCGGCGAGCAGGCCGAAGCCGAAATGATGCGCGAGCGCCTCTCGGCGGCAGACCTCCCCGAAGAAGTCCGCAAAGAGTCGGAGCGCGAATTAAAACGCATGGAGAAGTTGCCTTCGGCTGCTCCCGACTATCACGTCATTCGCACCTACCTTGAATACGTGCTTGAGCTTCCCTGGAAGAAATCGACGGAAGACAAGCTGGACTTAGCGGAAGCTCGACGGATTCTTGACGAAGATCACTACGGTCTTGAGGATATTAAGGAGCGCATTCTTGAATTCTTGGCCGTCATCAAGCTCAAGCCCGAAGCGAAAAGCCCTATCCTTTGTTTCGTCGGGCCGCCGGGTGTGGGCAAAACCAGTTTGGGACGCTCGATTGCCCGTGCGTTGGGGCGTGAGTTTGAGCGTATGAGTCTGGGCGGCGTGCGCGACGAAGCGGAGTTGCGCGGGCATCGTCGCACGTACATCGGCGCAATGCCGGGACGCATCATTCAATCAATCCGGCGCGCGGGCGTCAATAACCCCGTGATGATGCTCGACGAGATAGACAAGCTCGGCAACGATTACAGGGGCGACCCTTCGGCGGCGCTGCTTGAGATTTTAGACCCGCAGCAGAACAACTCTTTCCGCGACCACTATCTTGATCTGCCTTTCGATCTCTCGAAGATTTTCTTCATTGCGACCGCGAACCAGTTAGGGCCAATCCCTGCGCCCTTGCGTGACCGCATGGAGATTATCCGGCTGGCGGGATATTCGGATCAGGAGAAGCTACACATCGCGCGTCAGTATTTAGTTCCGCGACAGATTCAGGAGAACGGACTTGATGCTGAAAGGTTCACGATCACAGACGCGGCGCTAAAACTCATCGCCGAGCGCTACACGCGTGAGGCGGGTGTGCGCCAGATGGAACGCACCATCGGCGGCATCGTTCGCAAAGCCGCGCTGAAGATCGCGCAGAATGAAGCTGAGACGGTGACGGTTGATGCGGCGGACATTAAAGAGTATTTAGGAGCGCCGCAATTCTACCCGGAAGAAGCACGCAAGGAGTTGCCCGCGGGTGTGGCTACGGGAATGGCCTGGACGGAAATGGGCGGGGAAGTTCTCTTCATCGAGGCGACGCTTTTGCCGGGCGGCTCCGGGCTAACGATCACTGGACAGCTTGGCGAGGTAATGCAGGAATCGGCACGCGCCGCACGCTCCTTTCTCTGGTCGCACGCCGCAGAGTTCGGCATAGACCCGGAGATGTTCAAAGGCTACGGCGTCCATCTGCACGTTCCCGCCGGGGCGATTCCAAAAGATGGGCCGAGCGCAGGCGTGACCATCACGTCGGCTCTGGCTTCGCTTTACACTGGGCGGCGCGTCAGGCCGGATACATCCATGACCGGCGAGATTACTTTGTCCGGGCTGGTCTTTCCTGTCGGCGGCATCAAGGAGAAGGTCTTGTCGGCGCACCGCGCAGGAATCCGACGCATCATTTTACCGGCGCGCAACGAGGGCGATCTGGAAGAGATTCCAGAAGACGTGCGCCGCGAGCTTGAGATAATTCCCGTCTCACGCATCAGTGAAGTGGTGGATGCGGCGCTCGAAATGCTCGTCGCTAATCCGCCGCCACCGCCGCCGCCAGCAGTGGAGGGAACGCACAGGCCGTCCGAGCCTGAAGCGATGAGAGTCCGCGAGGCCGAAAGGTAAGAGATAAAAGATTCGGCGGCGCATTTTATTGAATCTCCATTGCCTGGGACACGGCTTTCAACCAGCCCCGAAGGGGCGATAGAGTCACTCAAAAATAAAGCCCCGGGGTGCAAGTAGCACCCCGGGGCTTGTTATTTGCGCTCACCTCTCGATAGCGAGAGGTGAGTCAGGCAGAGGCTAATTCGGCCCGAACCTGAGTCTGTACTCAAGGGAGTTCAGGAAGCCATTGATGATGACGCGGTCGTCGTTGGTATGGTTGAAGATATCAATCCAGACCAGATACGACGCATCGGCATCACGTCTCAAGAACCCGAAGTAGTTCATGATGATGAACGCCTCGTTGACATAAGCGGTGTATAGCTCGCCGCTATCAATCAGTTGACGCAACACCTGTGCGCGCGTCAACGTGCCGTTCGTCAACCCCGCAATCCATCCTGCGCGACCCGGATGGGCTGGCAGTTGTACCGACTGCAACAGCTTGTCTACATAAGCGGTCGGGTTGCCGATGGTCGGGTTGTAGAGCGTCTTGAACTCAGTCCGGTTCATGAACTCCAGAATGTAGGCTGCCTTGTTAGCCTCCAAATCCGCCGGACTCAGGAACCCGCTGAGCTTGGCCATGTCTGGGATGAACTCGTTGTAATGCGCGATTCTCCCCAGCGTCTTGTAGGTGCGATAGACGAAGAATCCGCGATCCTGGAACTCTGGGCTTCGGACGAAGCCGCGAGCGACGGCGATGCGGTCACAATCTGTCGGAATCGCACAATGGTTGAGAATGCCCAGCCATGCGGCTACTGCGCCCGGTTCAGGCTCACGACCAAGGAAGTCGATGTAAAGCTGCCGGATGAAGAACGCATCGTTGTCGATGGGGTTCGCAGCCGGAGCCGTATCGTTATCAATGATCGTGATGGTCGCCACGTTGATTCCGGCGATGTCTCCTCCCACTGCATTCGAGAGAGTCAGGGTGAAGACTTCAGGGCCATCCAGATACACATCGTCAACGATGGGAATGTTGATGACCTTGGAGGTTTCTCCTGCGGCAAAGCGAAGCGTTCCGGCCACCGTTGCGTAGTCGCAGCGCTCCGAGGCGTTGCCGGTGATCTGCGAGCAGAGGTTCAAGCCCGAAGTATCACTGGTCAGGTAATCAACCCTCGCCGGTTGCGAGAGATCGCCAAGGCGATTGACCGTGATGGTCGCTCGCAGGTCGCCCTCGCCCACCGAGTAGGTCGAAGCACTCAAGCCTATCAGCGGCGTATCGTCGCTGGTGATCGTGCCTAGTCCCTGATTGTCCGTGATGGTGGCGTTCACAGCACCTGAGAGGTTGACGAAGAAGTTCTCGTTAGCCTCGGCGTTAGGATCGCCATTGACCAGAACAGTGATGGTCTTCGTCGTCTCACCGGGCAGGAAGGTCAACACCGTGCTGGGTATCGCTTGATAGTCATTGTTGGCTACCGTAGCTGTGCCGTCGGCGGTCGCGTAGTTGACCGTCGTCGTAGTGTGCGTTTGGCCTGTCAGTGTGACGGTGAAGACAAAGCTCGTCGTTCCACTATTGCCTTCATTCATCGTGACATCGTTGATTGAGAGCGTCGGCTGAGCGTCGTCATTGGTGATGACGCCGCGACCCGAAGCATCTGCAATCGTGCTGTTGGTCTGACCCGACAGGTTGACGAAGAAGTCCTCGTTAAACTCGTAGAAGAGGTCGCCGTTGACCTTGACCGTAACGGTCTTCGTCGTCTCTCCCGGATTGAAGGTCAGCATGGTGCTCGGCGCTGCCTGATAGTCGCTGTCGGCTATCGTAGCCGTGCCGTCGGCGGTCGCGTAGTTGACCGTGACAGTCTGACCGCTCGCCGCCGAGAGCGTGACGGTGAATGTAGCATCAACCGTTCCGCTGTTGCCTTCCGTGACCGTGACATCGTTGATGGACAGCGACGGCGTCGGGTCGTCATCCGTGATGGTCAGGACCGCAGTCGTCTGTGCGCCCAGGACAGCGCCGCCCGTCGGAGTGTCGAGCGCCAGATTCAGCGTCTCGTTCACTTCGTCAAGCGAGTCGCTGACGATTGGGATGCTGATGCTCTTCACGGTGTCGCCGTTATTGAACGTCAGCGTGCCAGATGTCGGGCCGGTGTAGTCGGCGGCGCTGGCCGTTCCATTGGTGATCGTGTAGTGGACGGTCACCGTGCCGCCGCTGCCGCTTGTGCGGTTGACATCAATCGTGGCCGTGCCGACGTTCTCGTTGACCGTGTAGGTCGGCGCGCTGAACTGCAAGATGCCGGGACGGCGGACTGTCGTCGTCGTCGTTCCGGTATTGTTGCCGCTCGTAAGGTCGGTGGTCGTTGAAGCTGCCACCGCGTTGTTGGTGATGACGGTCAGGTCAGCCGTTGCCGGATTGACGTTGACCACGACCTGGAATGTGGCCGTCTCGCCGCTCGGGACGCTCGCCTTCGAGAAGACGACGTTGCCAGTTCCACCGCCTGCGGGCTGGCTTGAAATGCTCCATCCCGGACCGGTTGTGATAGCCGCCGAGACAAAGGTCGTGTTTGTGGGCACGGCATCTGTCACGGTGACGCTGCTGGCGGCGCTTGGACCGTTGTTGGTAAAGCTGATCGTGTAGGTGATGTTGTTACCGACCACCACAGGATCAGGCGTATCCACCTTCGTCACTGCCAGATCAGCCTTCGCCACGACCACCTGCGGAACTGGTAGCGCCCCGGTGCTCGAAGTGAAGTTGGTATCACCGCTGTACTGAGCAGTGATGGTGTGACTACCCGCCGCGAGCGCAGAGGTCGTGCAGGTCGCCTGGCCTGAGCCGTTGAGCGCGACATTCGAGCAGATCGGGTTCGCTCCGTCGAAGAACGTCACCGTGCCGGTCGGTGTACCGGACGCTGGCGGGTTGGCTACGACCGTCGCCGTGAACGTCACCGGATCGGTGAAGAACGACGGGTTGAGCGAAGACGTGACTGTGGTCGTGGTCGATTTATGGAAGTTGCCGAAGTCACGACCTGTTACGTCCACACCGCTGGCCGCCGTAATCGCATAAGTTCCCGGCGAAGCAGGAGCGGTCTGGAGATAGCCTGCGGGCACTACCTCGCGGACGATGTATTTGCCCGGACCGACGTTGGTGAACGAGTATTTACCATCCACACCCGCGACGTTGGCCGTAGTCGTGCTGGCTTTCAGCGTATCGGGTGTGCCGCCGGAAAGTTCCAGCGTCCCGTTGCCGTTGACATCGTTGTAGAGTTGGATGGTGAAGCCGTTAAGACCCGGATCACTACCGCCTTCATCGCTGCCGTTGCCGTTAAGGTCGTCGAACTTACGTCCACTGATGGTAATCAGTTGGAAGTTGCCGAAGTCCTTCGCGGTGAAGTTGCCGCCGCTGCCCGATCCGTTGATGGCATAGATGCCTTCTGTGGCCGGATTGACCGCAGCCGGGGCTGTCTGCTGATAGCCCGCCGGTAGGACTTCGCGAACGATGTACCTGCCCGGAACCTTGTTGTCGAACGAGTAGCGTCCATCCTGACCCGAGACGTTAGCGGTGGTCGTTGTGGCAGCCAGCGTGTCTGTGCCAGCCTCATACGTGCCGTTGCTGTTCACGTCGTTGTAGAGTTCGATGGTCACACCGTTCAAGCCCGGATCAGCACCAGCCTCATCGTCGCCGTCGCCGTTGTTATCCGTGTACTTGCGTCCACTGATATTGACTTCGTTGACGGTTTGAGTCGGCAGCGTGCCCGAACTCGTGTTGAAGCTAGCGCTTCCGTTGTAGTTGGCCGTGATGGTATGCGCCCCTGCCGTGAGCGAAGAAATCTGGCAGGTCGCCTGGCCTGAGCCGTTCAGGGCTGCGTCGTCGCAGATGATGGTTGCGCCGTCGAGGAAGTCAACCGTGCCGGTCGGCGTACCCGATCCCGGCGAGACGGCTGCGACTGTCGCGGTGAACGTCACCTGCTGTCCGATGTCGGACGGGTTCGGCGAAGCCGTCACGGTCGTCGTGGTGTTGGCCTTGTTGACCGTCAGTTGGAATGTCCTGATGGTCATCTGGCCGATGCTGTCGGTCACAGTCACGGTGACTGTGTAAGCGGCAGCAGCGACTGGCGCGGCGTTGGTAATCGAGACCACGCCGGTTGTCTGGTTGACCGTGAGGCCGCCCGTAAAGCCCGGAGCGGCGACCGCGACGGTGAAGCCGGGTTTGTCATCCGCAGGCGGAGCAGTCGGCGAAACCGTCGTGCTCTGGCCGAAGACGACCACAGTGTTCGAGTAAGTGCCGAGGGTCGGCGGCGCGTCAAACGGTGTCGTATCGGACGAGGTGTTGTTACCCGTGTCCGCATCCGCTCCGTTTGTGCCGTCGTCGCTGATGGTGGCCGTATTGCTGATTTGCGTCGTGCCGCCCGGAACCGGGTCGTCAGCCGTTACAGCAAACACCACCGAGCCGCCCGCACCGCCGCCAGCCAGTGCGCCGATGGTGAAGGTGCAGGCGCTGCCCGCAGTAATCGCGGCGCAACTCCATCCAGCCGTGCTTGCACCGGCATTGAAGGTCGTGTTGGCGGGAACGGTCTCGTTGAGAACCACTCCGGTCGCGCCCTTATTGCCGATGTTCGCGTAAGTCAGCGTGTAGCTGATTGTCTGACCCGGCGAGCTGCCCGTATTGCCATCGCTCTTATTAATGCTCAGGTTGATGGCAGCGTTCAGAGATGTCAGGACTGTGCTCGTGTTGTTGGCCGGGTTGCCGTCCGCGCCGAATAAACCGTCGTCGGCGATTGTTGCCGTGTTACTGAGGCCAGTCACACCGGCGGGCACAGGATTGACCACCGTGACGGCGAATGTCGCCGAGCCTCCGGCTCCTCCCGCCGGGATGTTACCGACTGCCAGCGTACAGGTGTTGCCCGCGCTTGTCCCTCCGGGGCAAGACCAGCCTGCGGTGCTCGCGCCCGCATTGAAGACGGTGTTGGCAGGAATGGTTTCGGTGATGACGGTGTTATTCGCATCACGTTTCCCGTTGGTGTTGTTGTAAGCGAGCGTGTAGGAAATCGTTCCGCCCGGTACCGCCACAACTGCGCCGTCCGTCTTCGTAATCTGAAGATCGGGTTGCGAATCAACAGGCGTGACGGTCGGATTGTTCGCGCCGCCAACGGTCGTGTCATCTGTCAGGACGGTGATCGTGCCGCCGTTGGGGTCGTCCGCCCCGACAGTGCCCTGATTGGAGACCTGCGGCGACGTGCCCGTGAAACTGCCAGCCGTATTGACCGTCACCTGGAAGCTGATCGTCACGCTCTTGCCCGCAGGCAGCGTCCCGATGGTGGCGTTGACTGTCTCGCCGGACGGGGCTGCTGGCGCAGCAGGACTCAGGAATGAGTTGGCCGCTGGCTGTGCCTTGGCCTTGTTGCTCGTCGCATGGCTGGTAAAGACCTGGGAAGCTGAACGGCTGCTCACAGTCTGAGCCATCGGCTGAGCCATTGGCTGAGCCTTCGCCGTCTTCACTATTTCAGAGGTCTTCGAGCGGAGGGCGACCACTTGTGCGACCTTTTGAGTCACAGGCTTCGTCGCAACCGCAGTGTTGTCGTGATGCGTGATGGCTTCATCCTTGGAGATGAAGAGTTTTTCGGCCAGCGCGGCCTGCTCGCCCAGCTTAGTGGCGGGCTTGGCAGCTTCGTTCGCACGCGCTGTCTCGAAGCGCTGGGTCTTCTCCGGTTTGTACATGCCTACAGGCGCTGACGAACATGAGATGAAGTTGTCGCCACTAATAATGATCACGCCAGCAGAGCTGCCGGGATTCTGGCTGGTGACAAAAGTCTGAGTCTGCGCGGCTGTTGCTGGCGACGGTGAGAGTCCTTCGATACCGAAGTCGTGGACGTTCGCCACCGTGCCTTCTTTACGCAGGCCAATACCCGGTTGACCATTTTCACCGGCGCTCGTGTTGCCTGAGATGTCCAGGCAGACCGGGTTGTCAATGTCGCTTGCGCCGCCACCGGCGTCAATGCGGATACCATTGCCCACAGCGGAGCCACCCACGACATCGAGCGGCGCGGCGACTGTATTGTTCTTGATTGTAATGTTCAGCGAAGCATGACCTTCAGCCACCCTCGCTCTGATGCCGCTGCTATCTGTCTGGCTGACATTATTACCAGTGATTGAAACGCTCAATGTCGCAGTGTCGCCGATGCCCGTGACCTGACCTGCGCCGACGCTGATGCCGAAAGGTCCGCCAAAGGCTGGCTGGTGGTTCGCCACGATGACATTGTTTGAGATCACCGAAGTTACGTTCGCCACACCCGTAGAGGAATGCGAGATGACATTACCGAGGACGTCCCTGATCGGGTTCGCAATTGTCCCGTTGTTTGAAATGTTGAAGTTGCCCTGTCCTCGACCGTTGACGTTCGCTTGAATCGCGAATGTCCCCATCTTGTTGGCCGAGCTTGCGCCCTGAATCGTGTTGTTGGTGATGTTGATGATGTTGGTCGCGCTGCCAGCCGTGCCGTAAATTCCGGCGGGCGCACCTCCGGCGGTGTCGCCGTTGCCGCCAAAGGCGAGGATGCCCGCGCCTACGGGGAAGTTCAGAATCGTGTTGCCGTTGAGCGTCGCCTTGGTAACGTTGGCGACTGCCGTAGCACTGCCTAATGCTCTAAACCGGATACCAGAACCCAGCGAGGTCGCTGCTGATGTGGTGCTGGTGATGGCGTTGCCGGAGATTTGCGCATCGCTGATGGTGCCGTTGAAGTTAAGGATGTCCACGCCGTGATAGAGCGCGTTCGTCAGCGTGTTGTTGGTGATCGTTACCACGCCTGAGATGTTGTTCTCAGTTCCAGTCCCGTTGTTAAAGGCGATGTTCGATTCGTCAGCCGCCTCGACTGCGCCGTTGTTGGAATTGAGGACTTTCCCGTTCTTGAAGGTGAAGTTTGTGACGGTCGTACCCTTGACGCCGCTGCCAGCGGTGGTATCAATCTTCACGTTCGTGAACGACGGGCTAAGCGTGTTGGTCAGCGAGATACCGATGCTGGTCGTGTTCTGAATCGTGCCGCCGGAATCGTCGCCGCCAGCAGCCGCACTGTTGCTTCCGGAGACGATGAGACTGCCGCTCGCGCCTGTGCTGTTCAGGATGATGCCGCTCGCGGGGTCGGCTGCTGCCGTGTTGTTGCCCGAAGAGATGCTCCTGAAGTTCAGGTTGCCTGCGCCGATGGTCGTGTTGGTGACGTTCAAGGCTGTCACACTCGTCGCGTTGATGGTGTTGTCGGGCGCAGTGCCGTTGGCGTTGGGGTCTGTGACGCTGACCGTGCCGCCGTTGGTGGCCGTGAACCCGGCGTTCGCTCCGTTAAGAGTCACGCCGCCGGTGAAGTTCATCGTCGTGCCCGTGTTGGTATCGAGGAAGATACCCGAACCCGTGCTGTTAATCAGGCCGGAGAATGTCACCGTGCCGCCTGTCTTGTTCTGGATGTTGACGGCGCGCGAGGTGGAGTTAGTGATTGTGCCCGCGTAGCTGATGGTCGCGGTGTTGCCTGCACCCGTGACGCTGAAGGCATTGCCCGTGCTGCCGGAGAGCGCGCCCGTTCCTAAGTTAATCGTGCCGGTGGTTCGCACCAAGCTGACGTTGGTGGTCGCGCTGCTGCTCGACGTAACGTTGATGAAGGTCGCGTTAACAGCAATCGTATTGGCCTGACCATCAAGGAAGAGAGCTTGGCCGGTGCGAGTGCTGGACGGTTCATTAATACTCACGTCGGCGATGTTCACCGTGCCGAAGTTTAAGCCTTGAATGCCAGCGCCCGCCGTGTTGCCTACGGTCAGACCGTTAACGGTGTTCGTTCCGGCTGTGCCTGTGCTGTTGAGGGTGATGCCAGCGCCGGAGCCGGTCGTGATCTTCGTGATCGTCGCATTCCCGGAATTCATCGCCGGGAACGGCGCGCTGCCCGAAGGCGGATTAAGACCCGTCAGGGTTGACAGGCTCGAAGTCGAATCCTGACCGATCAATCTCTGGCCGGTCAGTAGCGTGACGGCATTGTTGTAAGCGGTGGCGCTCTCGTAGATGAAGATGTTGTCGTTCACCGCCGGGTTAAGGCTTCCGACGCCGCCGTTGTTTTCGGTGTTGAATGAACCGAGATCGCTATAGGGATTGGACAGGCGACCGCAGCCATTTACCCTCGTCGTACACGTGGCAGCATTGTTGTTGATGAACCAGACCATCCCGGCAATCGGGACTGTGACGGTCGCTGTAGCGCTGCCGCCGCCGTTGGTGATTTCGTAGGTGAAGGCGTCGTTGCCTTCGTAACCTGCGGGCGGATTGTATGTGAATTTGCCAACGTCTGCGCCGGAGACAATCATGACGACCGTTCCGCCCTGCGCGGTGTTGGTCGTGATCGTGTTGCTCACGACGGTGGTCGTTGCGTCCACCTTGGTGATGGTCACAGGATCGGCGGCAGCGTACAGGTCGTTGGTCACGACGCTGTAGGGGATGTTCGCCGAATTGATGTTGACGTTGCCGATGACCGTCTGCGGATAGGTATCGGCGTTGGCAACGGGCGGAATCTTAAACGTGAAGACATAGTCGGCCAGCATGTTGTCGGGCGGATCACCGGTGTCCGTATCCGAAATCTGGTTCGCTATGACCGTCACTGTACAGATCGCACCGGCTGGCAAGTTTGCCGTCGGGTTGAGCGTATAGATGGTTTTGCCCGCATTGTTGCTCAACGCGTATGCCTGATTGCCGCTGCCCGTCGGGCACTGGATAGTGAAGGAACTGGTTGTCGCGTCAACCGCTTCGCTGAAGGTGATGTCTATGTTCGTGGTTACGGCCACGCCGGTCGCATTGTTGGCAGGCGTCGTCGCCGTCACCGATGGCGGAGAATCAACGGTGAAGGTGAAGACAAAATTAGCCACCATGTTGTCGGGCGGGTCGTTGGCGTCGTTGTCTGTCACTTGCGCGGCTACGACCGTCACCGTGCAGGTTACTCCGAATGGCAGATCTGCATTCGGGTTAAGCGTGTAACTGCTGGCCGGGCCGGGAACCGCCGGGGTGAGCGTGAACGCTGTCGGCGTGCCCACAGGGCATTCGAGCGTGAAGGCCGATGCTGTGACGTTCACAGACTCGCTGAAATTGACGATGATGTTGGCATTCGCCGCAACGTTCGTTGCCCCGTTCACCGGCGACGTGGTGGTCACACTCGGAGCAGAGTCAACGGTGAAGCTGAAGACATAGTTAGCCGCCATCGTATCGGGCGGATCGAATGAGTCTGTGTCCGTGACCTGATTGGCCACGACCGTTACTGTACAGGTAACGCCGCCCGGAAGAGTTACAGTCGGGTCGAGCGTGAAGCTGCTGGATGCACCCGGAGCCGCAGGCGTGAGCGTGTATGTCACGGGGCTTCCGACGGGGCACTGGATGGTGAAAGCGCTGGCTGTGACGTTCACAGGCTCGCTGAAGTTGACGATGATGTTGGCGTTGCCCGCTACATCGGTCGCGCCGTTGGTTGGCGTCGTCGTCGTCACGGTTGGCTGCGAATCAACGGTGAAGCTGAAGGCATAGTTGCCCACCATCGTGTCCGGCGGGTCATTCGCATCGAGGTCATGAATATTCGCGCCGATGACAGTCACCGTGCAAAGCGTTCCAAAAGGCAAGTCTGCCGTCGGGTCTAGCGTGATGCTGCTGGTTCCCGAGCCGCTCACCGTAAATGTTTTTCCTGTTCCGGTCGGACATTCGAGGGTGAAGGCGCTGGTGTTGGCGGTGACCGCCTCGCTGAAATTGACTGTGATGTTGACGTTGGCCGCTACGCTCGGCGCACCGTTGGTCGGCGATGTGGTGGTCACCTCCGGCGCGGCGTCGGTCGAGAAACTGAAAGTGTAGTCAGCCGCCATGTTGTCCGGCGGGTCGAACGAGTCAGTATCTGAAATCTCATCCTTGTCCACGTTCACCGTGCAGGTCACACCCGCAGGCAGCGGGGAGGTCGGCGTCAGGGTGAAGGTGGTGGCAGGAGAAGCGCTCTGCGAGAAGGTGATGGGCGTGCCCACAGGACATTGGATTGAAAAGGCGCTGGCCGTCGCGCTCACACTCTCGCTGAAGGTGACGGTGATGGTGGCGCTCGTCGTCACACCTGTTGCGCCATTGACTGGCGTCGTTGCCGTCACGGTCGGCGCGGCGTCCACGTTGATCGTCACGGTCGCCGTGTCGTCAGGAGCCTGACCGTTCGTCACCGTGTAGGTGAAAGTGTCTGCTCCTTCAAAGGTCGGGTTGGGGCTGTAGTTGAAATGTCCGTCGGCGAAGATCGTGACCGTTCCGCCGCCTGTGGTTGAGCCTGTCAGGGTGGGAGAGCCGTTTAACTGGCTGACCGTCGGCGCAGGCGTGCCCGTGTCGTTGGCTAAGACGCCGGGCGCAGAGGTGTTGAGCGGCGTGTTCTTGGGTGTCGTGTAAGTGTCGGCGAAAGCCAGCGGCGAGACTTTCAATGAGCCGGGCACAAGCGTCGTGTTCGGGTCAATCGTGTCGGTGAAGGTGACGTTGGTCGCATCGCCGGGACCGGCGTTGGCGACGTTGACGTTGTAGGTGATGGTCTCACCCAACTCGGCCTTATTGTCACCGTCTGAATCTGTAAACGTCGCGGCTTTGGTGGCCGTGATGTCAGGAGTTGCGACCGGGGCAGCCGACGAATTAGAGAAGAGATAAGACTCCAGCTTCTCTTCGGCGGTCGCCTTGCTCTTGGCGTCAGCGCTTGAAGCTGACGACGCGCGCGAGTCGTTGCGGGTAGCCGCTGCGACCGAAGCAATCGGGGCTATCAGCGTCATGAACGAGAGTAAACAGGCGAGGAAAACTCTCAGGTTGGTTTGAGAGGAACGGGGGAACAATCGTGTCATGACTTTTACTCCTGGAAAATTGTGGCTTCAGCGTCCTGTGACGCAATAGAGCCGCGAGGTTGATACGTGGTTAAAATTGCCGCTTGCAGTTGACATGCTGAAACTCAGGATGACACTCGGGGATGAGCAAAGCTGCATAATTAAAGCGTGGACGATCTACGAAACTAGGTGCGAGACGTGTTTTTATGACTGGCATTCGACCGGCAAAACTCGCGTTGTTTCTCTCAAGAACTTTGCCAAAGGAATGACAGGGAGTGGAAGCTATACAAACGCTTCCCGAAGGACTGTAAAAGGTAACATAACCTATAGAGTTACGACAAGTCCTTTAAGTCAACTCGGCAATCTGGTTGGGGAGCGCAATCTTCAGCGTAAGTGAGGGTGGGACCTGATAAAAAAAAGAAGGGCGAATGGCCTGAGCCTGACATTCGCCCTTACTTCCAGTGATGCTGACTTGAATGAAACGGGTTGTTAGCGTTCCCGCTTCCTTCGCCTTCCTACGTCCGGGGCGGGAAGACGCCTTGCAGAGCGATGCAGAAGTAAAAGGTCAGGTACGGTTGCATGTTGTTGTGCGGCTGATCGCCCCCGGCGGGGGTCAGTGCGTTGGGACTCATTCCAGTCAGCGCGCCCGGTGCGGCGTAGGCGACAATGCCGCCGACGCCTTGCGCAGGGACTTGTCCCACCGGCTCTCTCGAAGTGCCCTCCTGCTGAGAGGCTCTCACGAAGTGGGAGTGCGCCGGAATCTCCGACTCAAGCAGCGTCACGGTTTCGCTCCCACCTGTCTCTCCCAGATCGTGCAGGGAGAGTCCGGGTCCCTGGCCGGGGTGCATGGGGGAGCGCCCCTGTAAATCCGGCAGGGCAAAGTTTGACTTTCCGTTGCCGCCGTAAGTCGTACCCAGCAGAGAGAAGAGTGCCGTATTTTGCGATAACGGCAAGAGTTGCCCATCGCACCACGCCCAGCCCTTCGGGGCGAAGTTAAAGGGAAAGATTCTGATTTCAGCGACAAATGGGTCTGCCATATTAATCTCCTTAAGATGGTGGCGGGAAAATCCCGAAGAGCGAAATGATGAAATCGACGCACAAATACGGCTGGAAATTCGTATGAGGTTGACTGCCTCCAACCGGAGAGACCGAAGACGCTTGCAAGTTTACCTTGGGATTATCAACGCCGTAGGGCAAGGTGTTGACATCAGCTGGTGGTGCAAGAACGGCATTCGTTGGAGAGGCCGTCGCCGCCACATTGGTCGTGCATAGAGCGGCGTGGGAGTGCGCCGGAATTTGATTAACGGTCAGCGTGATTTCCTCAGCCCCGCCCGTTTCGGCGAGGATGAAGCCATTGCCTTGATGCAGGGGGAGGCGTCCGCGCAGGTCTGGGAGCGCAAACGTTGATTGCCCGTCACCGCCGTAGGTCGTGCCGATCAGGTTAAAGAGCGTCTCGTTTTCAGAAATTGGGAGCAACTGTCCTTCACAGAACATCCACCCTGCCGGGGCAAAGTTGCCCGCGAACATTCTGATTTCACCGACATATGGTTGTGCCATGATTATCTCCTTTTAATTGGGCGACGGGAAGATTCCCTGAAGGGCGATGCAGAAGGTCAGCGTCAGGAACGGCTGCATGTTCAGATGCGCCTGCGAGCCGCCGGTGTTCGTGATCATGTCGGGGGCCATAGCCTGAAGTTGCGCCGGATTATTATAGAGAAGCGCCTGCACCGACTGAGCGAGCGTGACGCTTGAACTGGGAGCGTCCGACGTTGCCGGGATGTTCGCGGCGCTTTCCACGTGAACGTGCTCGGGCAGTTCAGCGATGGAAAGCGTGTGGGCCTGCTCGCCGCCTTTTTCGCCGAGCGTGTGTCCGCTGCCGACGTGAATCGGGATGCGCCCGCGCAGGTCGGGCAGCGCGAAGTTGACACGCCCGTCGCCGCCGAAGGTCGTGCCCAGAAGGCTAAAGAGCGCCTGGTTCTGGTTAATTGGAAGGAGCTGGCCATTGCACATCGCCCAGCCCCTTGGAGCGTAACCAAAGCTCATGATTCTGATTTCAGACAGAAATGGTTCGGCCATAGATTTCTCCTCTTAGCTTTATTGCCAGGTAGAAGGTCAGACAGATTGTTTGGGTAAAGAGCGCCCCTCTAGAAGAAAAACTTACCGCGAGAGCTTGTTGGATGAAGCCTCTATCTTTGGATGCAGCTCACTTTTCATGGCCCATCAAGGTATCGGCTATCAAGGGTATTGCTATTTTCACTAACGAGGCGGGGGGGATTGTAAACTGTAGTCCCTGACAATACAAGATAAATTTTATTGCCTCTCGAAGAATTAATTGTTAAAGTGCTTTTTCGGTTCAGACCGGACTTCCTCTTATATTCCTCTCACAATCTATCTCACGAACGGGCAAGGGGAAGCTCTCGCAATCATGCTCTATCAGGAAAACAGAGGTTGAGGGGAAAGTGTGTCAATGACTATTTCACGACGAAAATTTATGAAAGCCGGAATCCTGGCGGCGGCCTGCGCAGGAATCCCCCTGAAGATGCAGTTAGCTAAGGCGCAGGAGAATGGAAGCCGTCGCCCGCAGGCCGCACCGGCCATGACAGAATTGCCCGGACATCAGGCGGACATCCTTGGCTACTACAATAAGTCAACGTTTGCTCCATACGTCAACACGGAGTTTCGCGTTCGTGTGGATGGATTAAAAGTGAGAAAGATAACGCTGGTCGAGGTCAAAGACTACGCGGGCGCTTCCGGTCAGGAAACGGCGGGAGAAGAATGCTTCTCGCTCTTCTTTACCGCGCCTTCGAGTAGCTCTTTCACGCAAAATACCTACGAGGTCGAGCACGCTGCGCTCGGAAAGTTCTCGCTCTTTCTCGTCCCCGTCGGCAAGCGCTCAGGAGGGAAGCAGTATTTCGAGGCGGCCTTTAATCGTTGCAACCAAAACGCCAATTACGGGTTAGCTGTTCCCGCCGCCCCTTCGCTAGGGCCAAGACTAAATCAGATAGACTAGCGAAGTCTCATCTTAACTTTCGCATCTAAATTTTTGTAATTAAATTCGGCGGAGAATTGAGGAGCGCGCGGCGCAGTCCTGCGAGCTTTCAAGCGTCCGCGCGCCATTCCAGCAGGTGATTGACGCCATCGTCTTCTTCGGTCTTATTAAAGCCGAGACGCTCGAAGAGCCGGTATGATGGGTTATAGCTCTCGACGTAGATGGTCAGAGGCTTGGTTGCGCGAGCCGCTTCCGCCATCAGGTCTTTGATAAGTGACGTGCCGATTCCCCGGTTGCGATGCTCGGGCAGAATCGTGAGGTCCAGAATTCTTATCTCCCGGTCACGGCGCGCGACGTAGAGCCGACCGATTGCGTGCTCGTTGAGAAGAATAAGATCGTGAGTAGCGTTCGGGTTGTGCGTCTTGTAGTGAAGCTGCTGTGCGTCGAATTGCATTTTAAGAAATGCTTCTCGCTGCGCTTCGCTCCACGGCACCTGGGCTAGTTCCTCTGCGCGGATGCTGGCATAGGTTTTTAAGAGAAACGCTTCATCGCCCTCCGCCACCGGGCGCAACGTCACGGACATGGTTTGATCGGCGGCGTCTTCTTTCAGCATACAGATCGCGCACGCTCGCTATCCCTGAAGGACGTAATTGAAGACGGCTTCGTAGCGGAAACCCTCCGGCTCGCGGCCCACAGGAACGATAAAGAGGTCCATCGCTCCCATCTTCTCATGCTCCATGTGGTAAGTAGCCTGCGGGAGAATATATTCCAGCGGGCCGCGAAAGAAGACTGAGAACTGTTGCTGTCTGGACGTTGATCTGGCTTCCACCACTTCGATCAATTCAAGCTCCGCCGCTCTGGAAGATTCCAGCGGAATTCTGAATTTCGTATTCACGTTTTCTGCGAACGCCTCTTTAGTCAAAAGCTCGGACACTTGTTATAACCTCCGGTAAAAGGGAAATTTCAAGAACTATTTAGACGGGATTCACAGGATAAGAGAAGAAGATTCAATCGCCCTTGCTTTGTCTTGTCTTCCTAATCTTGATAATCCTGTTAATCCTGTCCAAATTCTTTTGTCTTACGCGTTGGGTCGATACTCCATCTGGAAATGCGTGATGTTCTCTCCCGTAGTTGTAAAGCCTAGTCGGTCGTAGAGATGCCTTGCCTGCACGTTTGGTTTTTCAACCTGAAGCCGGATGGGTCTCAGCGTGTTGCCTGCTTCCGTCATCAGGTCTTTGATGAGCGCCGTTCCCGTTCCGCCGCTGCGGTGTTCAGGCAAGAGCGCAACATCCGCCAGCCTGATCTCTTCATCTGTTCTGATGACGATGAGCCTGCCGATTGGTTGATTCCCGGACAGGATGATTCGGTCATCAATCCCCGTGTAGTACATTCGATAAGATTGATCCCGCGCGTTGAGTTGCATCTTGAGAAATGCTCTGAGCTGCGCTTCGCTCCAGGGAACCTGGGCCAATTCGTCGGCGCGTGTGCTGGCATAGACTTCATACAGGAACTCTGCATCTTCTGGCGAGATCGGGCGCAGCGAGATTGCCGGAGCGATATTTGAAGAACTGCTTTCTTGGGTTTCCGCCTTCACGTTTGCTTCTCTCATCCCAGAATGTCGTCAACGTTCAGCATCAGATTAAACGCGCTCGGTGAATTGATCGTCTCACCGCGTCTGGCTTCTCGCTTACTCTGATACGCGTCGTTCACAGGCTGGGCGTAGATTTCGATTTGTTCGTCTACCAGATTGACGATCCATACCTCTGCGATTCCTGCTCGCCCATAGAGCGGGACTTTGATCTGGCGGTCGTATTCAATGGTCGTATCGGCGACTTCGATGACGAGCAGTATATCGTCAGGCGTCGGCAGTGAACGCTCGTAGAAATCATCGCGCCGTCTGAGCAAGACAACATCCGGCTGTGGCTCCGAATAGTCGTTTAGCACAACGGGGTTCTGCACCCAGACGATTGCTTTCTCTGCTAATAACCTGCCAAAAAGATTTGTCAGCCTGCCGACGCACGCGGCATGACGCCTGCCAATCGGTGACATCTCGATGATCTCTCCTTCGACCAACTCGACGCGGTCGTCTTCCGTGAGAATACCCGTCTCGCCCATGCGGTCGTATTCGGCAACGGTGAACCAATGCTTGGCGATTTGAACTGACATGCTTTCCTCGCTTTCCGTTCACGGATAATAACACAGCACGGCAAGCTCTTATCCGTAAGGGCAGAAACAAGCCCTGCTCCTACAAATTTGAAACCTCAGCGCGAGACAAGCGCCGCGCGATAGGCACGAGGCGCGAGTCCTGTTGCCTGGCGAAAGGCTTTGGTGAAATGGCTGGGGCTGCTGTAGCCGACGCGCTCGCTCACCACTGAAATTGACAGGTCCGTTTCGGCCAGCAGCGCTTGCGCGCGCGCAACGCGCAGGGTCGCAAGGTAGGCATGCGGAGATGCGCCGGTCAGTTTCTTGAAGAGGCGCGCGAAATGAAAGGGGGAAAGAAAGGCGGCGGCGGCGATTTCTTCGAGCGGCAAATCACGATTCAGGTGCGCGTGCATCAACTCGATAGCCCGGCGGATGCGCCTGTCTACGAGTCCGACGCGCGACAACTCAAGCTCGTCCGAGCGGCGCACATTTGAATGATGACGAAGCAGGTGAACGATTAGTTGCTCCATCAGCGCCGCGATCACCAACGCCTTCCCGGCCTCTTCGCCAGTCAGTTCTCCCGCCATGTCCCGCACCAACTGAGCCAGCCGTTCATCACTTCCGACGACGCTTGTGCGAAAGCTGACGAGCGCGCCCGCGCCGACCAGTCCTGTGCGCGCTGCCGCGTCGAGCATGAAAGATGGAGAGAGCGTGAGTGAGAGATATTCCGCGTTGCGGCCCGAAGCGCTGGCGGTCGCGCCCGGATCGAGCAGCAGGGCATTGCCATCAGTAATTTCAACCGAAACTTCTTCAACGCGACCCGGCAGATTTCCTTTGAGCAAAAACAGCACGACACAGTCGGCGCGCGCCTCGCTCGTCCATGAGACGCGCGGCGCACGCCGGTAATGAAGAGCGTATTGAGGCCGCACGAAGACGCGGTCAAGTTGCGGTTTGGAGCGGTTCATCGAAGAGGGACAGACGATGGATGATGGACGATAAAAGACAAGTGTTCGGTAATCTCTGGCCTATCGTCCATCGCCTATCGTCCGGTTTCAAGTAACTCATCACGTCGAGCGCAAAGACGCGCCGGGTTATTCGTAATAACGGCGCGCACGCCGCGTTTGATGGCGCGCTCGACCCACGCGGGATTGTCGGCTGTCCAGACGACAGTTTCAAGGCCGTGCCGCGCGGCTGCCGCGACGGTGCGGCGCGTGGCGAGACTGTGATGCAGGGCAATCTCATCAGCTCCGCAACGGAGTGCCTGCTCTATCATCCGTCGTGCCGAAGGAGCGGGGCGCGAGAGCTTGCGGTCAAAAAGTGCAGCCGTGCGGAGACCCGCGTCGAGCCGCTTGATTTCAGCAATCGAAGCCAGGTCGAAACTCTCTACGATGACGCGGGCGGCGAGTGTGTGTGCGCGAATCAGCTTTGCCACCCCGGCGGCGAGCGCGACGCGATCCTTCGGCCCGCATTTCATCTCGACGTAGAGCAGCGCATCGCGTTTTCCCAATAACTCGAAAACGTCCGCGAGCGTCGGAATCGTTGCTTCCGCGTATTCGGGCCGCGCCTTTCGTGGGTAACGAAGATTGAACCATGTCCCGGCGTCCATCTCGCTCAGTTCGGTTGAAGTGTAACTCGACACTCTTCCTCGTCTGAGCGCAGTGCGCCGGAGCGTCGGGTCGTGGATAACAACCGGAACACCATCGCTTGCCAGCCGAACGTCAAACTCTATCCCCTCCGCGCCGTCGGCCAGCGCACGCTCGAAAGACAGGAGCGTGTTTTCAGGAGCGACTGCCGCCGCGCCGCGATGACCGATGATGAGAACAGTGGTCAGTGGTCGAGTGTCGGCGGTGTTGACTCTCAAAGATGAAGAGTCAGGGTTTCGCGCAAAGGCATTTACTGACCACTGACCACTGGCCACTGACCACTGACTCATGATCTGTACTGGCGATAGTCGAGTTCGCCGAAGATGTTGTCGCGGGATTCGATTTCGATGAGGCGGTCTTCGTTAATCTGGCCGTGCTCGATGTCGTCCGCGAGGGCGTTGAAGCGGCGGATGTGCGAGCGGAAGCGGCGGGTGGCGTATTCCACGGTCGTGCCCTGATAAATCTGGAAAGCCCAGTCGCTCGATTCGGCGAGCAGGAGTTCGCGCGCCGCTTGATTGAGCGCACGCTCCGTTATCGGGCCGGGATGCTGGACGCGATTGGCGAGCGCGGTCATGCGTTCTTCCGCCGCCTGCTGGTGCGGGTACATCCATGCGTTGCGCTCGTTGAGCCAGACCTTGAAATAGCCTTCCTCGCCCCATGAAGATTGCGAGGGCTGCTGCGTCTGGATGGGGATGCCGGAGTCCAGAAAATCACCCGGCGAGATGGCTTCGATCTCATGCCGATCCCAGTGGAGCTTGCGGAAAACGAAATCAATAAACTGTGGGCCTTCGTACCACCAGTGTCCGAAAAGCTCCGCGTCGTAGGGCGAGGTGACGAGCGGCGGGCGATTGAAACGTTCGTACAGATGTTTTGCCTGACGGACACGCTCGCTGACAAAGTGGCTGGCGTTCGCGGCGGCACGCTCACGCGCGGCCACAGGGTCGTAAGGGAGCTTCATGTTTTGCGGCACATCGCGCCCCGTGATGCGATGATACTTCAGGCCAAGATGACGACGGTCGCCGCCTGCATGCAGATGCGGGAGTAGATAATCGAGCGGCGCATCCCAGCCGAGGTCACGATAAAACTCGCGGTAGTCCGCGTGTCCCGGATAGCCTATGACAGAACTCCAGACCTGCTGGCTCGTTTCCAGGTCGCGCGCGAAGACCGCAACTCCGTTCGGGCAACGCACGGGCGCGTAGACGCCGTAGCGCGGGCGCGGCTCGCCGTAGAGAATGCCATGAGTGTCGGAGATGAAATATTCGATGCCCGCATCTGCGAGTACCTCTTCCAGTCCGGGTTCGTAGGCGCATTCAGGCAGCCAGATGCCGCGCGGGTTGCGACCGAAGTGCTTGCGATAGTTGGCGACTGCGACTGTTACTTGCGCGCGTTTTGATTCCGGCGTCGAGATTAAAGGCAGGAAGCCGTGCGTTGCGCCGCAGGTGATGATTTCCAGCACGCCTTCGTCTTGCAGTTCACGAAAGGCGCGCACCAGATTGCGATTGTAGCGATCATTCCAGAGCGTGAGCGCAGCACTCAGATTCTCGTCATACATCCGCGCGACAGGTAGAAACTCCGGCGCTTCACGGCTGGCGCGCTCGACTTCTTTGCGCGAGAGCGCGAGCAGATTTTCGAGATGCCGCGTGTAACGTTCCTGCAAAAGCGGATCAGAGAGCATCTCGCAAAGCGGCGGCGAGACGTTCATGGCCAATCTTGGCCTGGCGTCGCTCTCGTAGAGATTCGAGAAGACGAAGATGAGCGGCAGGTAAACTTCCGTGATGGCCTCGTAGAGCCAGTCTTCTTCCAGGAATTCGGGATGCTCAGGATGGCGCACGAAAGGCAGGTGCGCGTGGAGTATGAGACTGAAGTATCCGGTAGGCACTGGAAAGCATTAAGTGATGGGTGATAGGTGATGGGTGATAAGAGGAAACCTTGTTCTTTCCTATCACCTATCACCTATCACCTATCACTCATCCTTATTCTTATCCCCGCTGTCATGCTCGGCATCCAGAGATGAAACGGCTTGAGCGGTAAGTTGACTTCGCTGGCTCCTAAATGGACGCGCGCCACGCGACGCATGGCTTCTTCATCGAGCGCGTCAAGCGTGGTGCTTTCAAACTCTATCCCCAGCAACGAGCGCAACACTTCGAGCAGGTGCGCGGAGTCAATCGCTTCTCGTCGCGCGCGGCTGGCCTCTGCGAGCCAGCGCGAGAGAGTTGTGGAAAGCGCTGCCTGAAGTTCGTTCACATTCACGCCGAGAGCCAAAGCGGCGAGCAAGCCCCGCATCTCTGCTAAATCTTCGTCGCTCATCTCTGGCAGGCGAGTGCCTCCGAACCTTTGAGCTACGGCGCGCGTCGCGGCATTCTCGGTCGCCTCGTCAGCCGCTTCGAGCGAGACCTCAAGCGCGTCGCTCACGTAGCCCGCATCATCAAGGACACGCGCAAAATCGTCCGACGGAATATGAAACTCCGGCGTCTGATCTGTGCGGCGTGACACGGAGGCGCGCGGCGCAGCGCTGGCTTTTGACGAGAGCAGGCGTATGAAGGCGCTGCCGCGCGCGTAGAAACCTATGTCTGCGCGATAAGAATGACCGGGCTGCGCGTCGAGCCATTGAGAGCGCGTCGGCGAAGCGATGTGCAGCGCCTCATTGCCTGTTTCTAAATCAACGAGCTTGACGACGAGCGTGTAGCGGTCTGCCTGCCAACGAAAAGCGCGCTTGAGCGTCTCGAAGGGATCGTGCTCAAACTCCCAGTAGAGATAGAGCTTGCGTGGCGATTGCGCGAGCAGGCGAATGCGATTGGCCGCGTAGGTTTCCGGCAACGGCTCGTCAACGGAAAGCTCCGCCAGTTTATCTATGACTGCCGGTGCGGGCGGAGGCTGCGGAGCGATGACGAGTTCAGAACTACCGGGGGAGAAATAAGGCATTGCGTAGACCTTCCTGAGCATCCCGGTTTAGAAGCAACCGGAGACGCTTTAAACACATTACACTGCGAAACTAAGCTTTGAGTAAAACAGGCTAGTTTTACGGGAACAGCCCCGACCTGTCAACAGACGAGCGATTGATGCGCTGGTTTTGAGTTAGAATGAGGGCAATGCAGTCAAAACATTTGAATCGAAGATGCGGGATGAAACGAGGATTAATCTCAGGCGTTGTAGTCTGCGGCGCTCTGTTGTGCGTGGCGCAGTCTGTCCGCGCAGATGCAGCGCAGGGCGCAGGGCAGACTGGCGCGGCGCACGGGCTTGACCCGTTTGTGCTGGTGAGCGTGGCCGTCATCCTGATTGCGGCGAAACTGGGCGCCGAGTTGTTTGAGAGACTGAAACAGCCTGCGGTGCTGGGCGAACTCCTCATCGGAATCGTCATCGGCAATCTTGCGCTCATGGGATTCACGGCAGCCGAGCCGCTGAAGACCAACGAGATTATCTCTGCGCTGGCGGAGATCGGCGTCATCATCCTGCTGTTTGAAGTCGGGCTGGAATCGAATTTAAACGAGATGCTGGAGGTCGGATGGTCTTCGCTCTTTGTCGCGCTGGCTGGTGTCGTCGCGCCGTTCTTTCTGGGCTGGGGCGTGGCTGGCTTTTTCCTCCCCAATGAGTCGCGTCTCGTTCATTTCTTCATCGGCGCAACCCTGTGCGCGACGAGCGTAGGGATAACGGCGCGCGTCCTCAAAGACATGGGGCGATTGCAGACGCGCGAGTCGAGAATAATCTTAGGCGCGGCTGTGATTGACGATGTGCTGGGGCTGGTGATTCTGGCGGTCGTGGCGGGCGCGATCAAAGCGACGGGCGCGGGCGGGGCGCTTTCCCTGCCGGACATCATTATCATTACGGGGAAAGCCGTCGCGTTCCTTTTCGGCGCAATCATTGTCGGGCGATACCTGACACCGCACATCTTCCGGCGCGCGGGTCACTTCGAGAGTCGCGGCGTGCTGGTGGCGCTCTCAATCGGCTTCTGCTTTCTGCTGGCGTGGGCGGCTGCCCGGACGGGGCTTGCTCCGATTGTCGGAGCGTTCGCCGCAGGACTCGTCCTGGACGAGATTCACTTCGAGACGTTTGAAGAACGTGGCAAGCAGGATTTGCAACGGCTCATCACGCCGGTCAGCGCGGTGCTTGTGCCAATCTTTTTCGTGTTGATGGGGATGAGAGTTGACCTGCGCGCCTTCGCGCGAGTCGAGTTGCTTGGTTTCGCGGCTGCGCTCACAATGGCCGCCATCATTGGCAAGCAAATCTGCTCGCTCGTCGTCGTCGAGCGTGGTCTGAATCGCTCGGCCATCGGGCTGGGGATGATTCCACGAGGCGAAGTCGGCTTAATCTTCGCGGGGCTGGGCGCAACGCTCGTGCTGCCTAACGCGCAGGGCGTGAGCGAGCCTGTCATAGGTGCAGGTACATTCGGCGTGATTGTGATTATGGTAATCGTGACGACGCTCATCACACCACCCGCGCTCAAGTGGTCGCTTGCGCGCAGACGCCATCCAGAGCAAGATGAATCTACGAATGCCATTAGCGAAGTTGCGGAAGACGCTTGATGAAGCGCATCTCGCAATGATTTCAAACCAGAACGAAAAGAGGGAGATTTCAAGTAATGGGCAGCAAAAAAGATCAGCACAAGGCGGGGCTTCCGGCCAAGCCGCGCGGTCAGCAGACTGGCTTCGCAGGCAATCCAGACCAGAATCGTGAAGCGATGAAAGAGACTCCCGCGCTGCGCGGGCGGCGCAAAGCTGCCAACAAAATGTTCGCTGACGAATCCCGCCAGCAGCAGACGGGCGACGCCGTCACGCCAAACACCAACACGCCTTCAGTTCCGGCGCAGGAAGGCGGCGGGCACATAGGCGAAACCGGAGGCGAGATTGCTGCAAAGCGGCGGGCGAAGCGTAAGTGAGTCAGGAACGTTAATGACCCCAAGCGCCGAGCATCAATGCATCGTGCCGCGCGCAAGGTTTTTGTAAACAATACCGCCTTTCATCACAAACACGACGCGCCGAACGGCTGTGATGTCTTTCAATGGATTTCCATCGAGCGCAATGATGTCCGCTTGCAGCCCCGGCGCGATTGAGCCAATTTGATCGGCCATGCCAAGCGCTTCCGCCCCAAGTGAGTTGGCGGAAACAAGCGCCGTCATCGGGTCAACTCCGCCGTCGCGCACGCGGTCAATAAACTCTTCGGCGTTGCGCCCGTGCGCGCCCGCCACGGCGTCCGTGCCGAACACGATTTTCAGTCCCGAAATTTTCGACGCGCGTTGCACCAGCGCGTGTTCCATCGGCAGAATCTTCTCCATCGCCGCAAAACCCTCTTCGGTGTAGAAGGGCGTGCCGAGATATTTCTCCCTGTTCAGGAGATAATTTTTAATCAACAGCCCTCCTTGCGGATCAAAATACGTCCCCTTCTCAGCCATCAATTTCAGATCGTCGTCCGTCGCCCCCAACCCGTGCTCAATCTCCGTGCATCCGGCGAGAGTCGCAGCGCGGACGGCATCTCTGTAAGCGTGGACGAGCGTGCGCAAGTTTTGCTTCTTCGCTTCATCGCAGGCCGCGTTCAATTGCTCCTGTGAAAGCGTCATCGTGCCTCGTGTCATGCCACCCGACGCGAAGATTTTGATTACGTCCGCGCCCGCTTCCTTTTGTCTTCGCACGTAGGCGCGGATTTCATCCGGAGTGCCCGTTTGCTCGCCTCGACCAAAGAGCGGCTCAATGGCCGTCAGTATTCGCGGGCCGGGGAGTGTGCCTCTCGCGATTGATTCGCGCAAGGGAACGTCTGTAGACGAACCGACGCTTTGCACCGTTGTGAAGCCCGCCATCAGCGTCACCCACGCATTCGAGGCTGCCTGATACGCGGCCTCCTGCGTAGTTTCTCCCGCGCCCGCGTTTTTCCCGTCCTTGCCGAAGCTCCATGTAACGTGTACGTGCGCGTCAATCCAGCCGGGCAACACCGTCAGGCCACGCAGGTCGTAGTCCACCGGCCCGGCCTTCGGGTCAATCGCGACAATCTTTGCGCCTTCGATCACGATGCGAGTGTTGCGAAGCACGCGACCCTTACCGTCGAGCACCATGCTCGCGGCAATCACAATGCGTTTGCCATTCGCAGGTGGTTGGACAGGCATCTGTGAAGGGACTCGTTGCGCCAGGGCGCAGACACAGAGAATGCTGATGACGCATAGAATGAGCTTAGCGGGTCGCATGATGGCTCCTCTCTGTCGGATCGTACTATTTAATGTTTTCAAATTGAAGGCATCGGTTTTCAATTGCCCTTGAATTTCTAAACGGCTTCCTCCATTGTGTCCTTCATGAGCGATCAAGAGTCTTTGAATCGGAAATCAAATCGGGGCGAAACATTTGAATTGCAGCCGTACCTTGTCGGCGAGCTTCTTGAGGTTCGGCCTCTGAGACCGGAAGATTGGGAAAGCTTGTTTGCAGTGGCTTCGGACCCGCTCATCTGGGAGCAACATCCCGCCCACGACCGTTACAAAGAAGAGGTCTTCAGAGAATTTTTTCGAGAGGCGTTAGAGTCCGGGGGCGCTTTAGTTGTCATAGACCGGAAGACTCAAAAGATTGTTGGTTCGTCACGATACTTCCGCTTTGACTCCGAGAAACGAGACATAGAGATTGGCTGGACGTTTCTGGCGCGCTCGTATTGGGGCGGAAAGTACAACGGGGAATTAAAACGCCTGATGCTGAATCATGCGTTCAAATTTGTCGAGAGCGTTGTTTTTCTAATAGGGGCGACGAATGTCCGCTCGCAAAAAGCCGTGGAAAAAATCGGTGGCGTGATGATAGGGCGGCGGGAAACAACGCTTCATGGAAAAACCGTCGAAAACGTCGTGTACCAGATTAAGAATCAACAAACAAAATAGAGAAGGAATAGACAGGATTAACAAGATGGACAGGATATAAGAAGAATCAAGCGACCTTGACCTCTCTTCTTCTTAATCATGGTAATCTTGTTAATCCTGTCTATTGCTATTTAATTGCTTTAACGTTCGCAGGCCGCGCAAAGAGTGTGTCGGCGATGGCCGAGTTGAATTCGACTGACTGGTAGTTGATGCGACTCGTTTGCACGCCCGTGATGTAGTGGTCTATGACGAAAGGCACGGTAACACCCGCCAGCTTGATGTGCTGCGCCAGGCGGTCTTCTTCCGCTATTTCTTCGCCATCGGCGTTCTTCCGCTTGTAGAGGATTTTCATCGGCAGGTAGTCTTTCGCGCCAAACTCAAACTCGACCATGTAGCCGTCCGGGTAGGTGACGCGCACGACTTCGTTGCGCTTGGCAAGTCCGGCTTCGCGCCGCCCGACGTAAGTGAGTTTCGCTCCATCCTTGCGCCACTCGCCGCGCAGCAGGTAATCAATACTCGACCGGATTGACCGCTTGAAATCCTCGACCTGCGCTTTCGTCATGTCCTTGATGGATTTGGCCGCACCGTCGTAGAGCCAGCCCGTGTCGCCCGTGTTGGTCTGAATGATCTTGCCTTCTGTGCCTTTGAACTCCGTGCGCTCGCGGTCTGGATAGACGATGTAGTCAATGAACGTGCTTGGGATGCCCGACTGTCCGTCCCTGTACTGCGTGAACAGCCCGCGCCCGATGAGAGAGCGCACGTTCAGGTAAGCGCTCCCGCCAAGTGCTTCAACCGCGCTCTTAATAATCTGCTCGGCCTTTTCATCTGTGGCAGGAGGCGTCGCTGGTTTATCGGCCTCCTGCGCGAGAGCGGGAAGGGAAGCCAGCGAGACTAAAAAGAAAAGAGAGATGGCGAGTTGGTTGAGAGTGATGTTCGGAAATAATCTTCGATTCATAAAAGTTACGAGTTGGAAAAAGCTTGATAAATGGAGCGGGAGATAAAGCGAAAGGGCTTCAATGAAATTGTATCACTGAAACCCTTCCGAGTGTGAACGCTCTCTTTGACGCGCTCTTGTTAATTCAGTTCCGCGCTCACGTCGTCAATCGCCTTGATTGTGACTTCGCCGTCTTCCAGGTCCACCAGAAAGCGCGACGCGCCTTTCCACATGGTCGTGATCGGGAGTTTCACTTTCTCGTCAATGTGACGCTTGAGGAAACGAGCGCCGTAGGCCGGGCTGAAACCTTTTTCAGTCAGCCGGTCAACCGCCGCACTCGTTACTTCGACCTGTTTGCCCTGATGCTCCATCTGCTTGCGGAGCTTGCTCAGATAAATCTCGGCAATCTGCCTGACCTCGTCCATCGTCAACGGCGAGAAGATGACTATCTCGTCTATGCGATTGCGAAACTCAGGAGAGAATCGCTGCTCGGCGGCCTTCAACACTTCGTTCTTGATGGCACGCACGTCGCCCAGAGTCTTCTGTCCGAAGCCGAGTGGTTTCTCGTACTTCTTGAAACTCTCCGAGCCTAGATTCGAGGTCATAATGACGATGGCGTCCGAAAGATAAACCTTCTTGCCGCGCCCGTCCGTCATCCAGCCTTCATCGAAGGCTTGCAGGAACAGATTCATCAAGTAAGGCGAAGCCTTCTCGACTTCATCGAGCAAGAGAACCGTGTACGGATTCTCGCGCAGTTGCTCCGTCAGGATACCGCCGCGCTCACTGCCGACGATGCCGCGCGGCATGCCGATCAGCTTCTCGATTCCGATAGTCCCATCGCCGTATTCGGACATGTCAATGCGAACCATCTTCTCTTCATCACCGAACATGAACTCGGCGACGGCCTTTGCCAGTTCCGTCTTACCCACGCCCGTCGGTCCGAGGAAGAGAAGCACGCCGTCCGGCTTGTAATGCGATTCCTTGAGCGGTCCTTTATTAAGGCGCAACCGCTGACCGACCGCCTTGATGGCTTCCTTCTGTCCGATGACGCGCTTGCCCAAATCCGCTTCCATGTTAGTGAAGCGGTCATTGGTGTCGCGGAAGATCATATCGCGCGGGATGCGCGATTCCTGCGAGATAACGTCAATGACGTGCTCAGGCTTAACGATGAGCGTTTGCGGTTCGTTGATTTCAACCTTCACCGCCGCCGTATCGAGCCAACCAATGGCTTTGTCCGGCAGGTGCAGATTGCGTATGTACTTCGGAGCCATCTCCAGCGCCGTGTTGATGGCGTCGTCCGAGATCGTCACCGAATAGTTCTTCTCAAGACGCGGGCGAAGGCCCAGGAGAATCTCACGCGTCTCGTTGAGCGTCGGCTCGTCAACTTTGACCATGCGGAAGCGACGCGCCAGCGCCTCGTCGTCGGCGATGTACTCTTTATATTCTGTGATGGTCGTCGCGCCGATGATTCGCATCTCGCCGCGAGCCAGCGCAGACTTGAACATGTTGGCCGCATCAGATGATGTGCCGAGCGCTGCGCCAGCGCCCATAATCGTGTGCGCTTCGTCAATGAAGAGAATCAAATTGTCGCGCTCTTTAACTTCGTCAATGATTCCCTTGATGCGCTCCTCGAACATGCCGCGCAGCATCGTGCCCGCGACGAGTCCGCCCATCTGAAGCTGCACGATGTGTGCGCCTCTCAAGCGTGCCGGAACTTTCTCCGGCTCTAATTCGACGAGGCGTGCCAGACCTTCGACGACGGCGGTCTTGCCGACGCCGGGTTCGCCGACAAGCATGGGCGAGTTGGCGCGCTCGCGATGGCAGAGAATCTCCACCATCTGTTGAATCTCCATCTCGCGCCCGATGGTCGGCGGAATCTTGTCAATCCGCGCCAGACGATTCAGCGAGACGCCGAAATGCTTGAGATACGGAGGCAGTTCATATTTCTTTTTGTACTGCTCCTCTTCCTGTTCGCGTGTATGAACACGGGCGCGCACGTTTTCCACCACAGCCTCCGGTGAAGCGCCGAGTCCTCGGAGGACTTCGACGAACAAACCACTTTCATCTTGCGAGAGAGCCGTGAAAATATCTGTTGCCTCAATGGTCTTACGACCCTGAGCGCGCGCACGTTCCATTGCGCGCTTGAAAAGATCGGTTGTATCGGGAGCTATCCGGAAGCCTTTGCCGACATGCTGCCGACTCATTTCCAGACGTTTATCAATTACTACTCTGACCGAATGCGGGTCAAGGGAAAGATCGCGCATCGTGGCATTGAAGAGTTCCGACTCCTCGTCCGCCAAGGCTTTGAGGATATGCTCGACAGCGACGTAATTCTGGTCGCGACGGCGCGACTCGCTCAAGGCGTATTCGAGAATACGCTGGCCGCTATCGCTGAATTTATCTTTGTATGCCCCTAGGTCTATCATTTCTTTGTTTTCTCAACTAATTTAGAAGGCGATGCTCACCGTATTCAATGCCAGGGATGTGACAAATGTTTGGCGGCGAAGTGTCGTCTTGATTTTCAAACCCAAGCCGCGTCTCGTTATGAGAGTCTGAGCGGCTCTACCACAAGCCTTCTTTTAGATGCGAGGGGCAGGAACGCCGTTGCGTTTCCATCCAAGGCCAACTATATCATACCTCGCACCTGCAATTGGCAAGCCATTTCAAAAGCCGTAAATGGTAAATCGTGAATCGTAAATGGTGAAAACCTGCTTTTACGATTCACGATTTACCATTTACGATTTACGGCTTTTGTTAGTAGTCGTAGTCTTCACCGCCCCCCATTGGAGGTTGAGCCTTTTTCGGCTCAGGCGCGTCGGTGATGGCGGCCTCGGTCGTCAGGAGAAGTCCGGCGATTGATGCAGCGTTCTGTAATGCCGTGCGGACTACTTTCGTCGGGTCAATAATGCCCGCCGCCACGAGGTCTTCATATTCGCCGGTCGCCGCGTTGAAACCCTTCGCGCCCTTAGAGTCTTCGATACGGCCTACGACCACCGCGCCTTCGATACCGGCGTTCTCGGCGATGCGGCGCAAAGGCTCTTCCAATGCACGACGAACAATCTTGATGCCGGTCTCAACATCGCCATCCTCGTTCGTCAACTTATCCAGGGCTTTGGCCGCGCGCATCAAAGCCACGCCGCCCCCCGGCACAATCCCTTCCTGGGCCGCAGCCTTCGTCGCGTTCAAAGCATCCTCGACGCGCATCTTGATCTCTTTCATCGCCGTCTCGGTGGCTGCGCCGACGCGCACGACCGCAACACCTCCGGCCAACTTCGCCAGACGCTCCTGCAACTTCTCGCGGTCGTAATCCGACGTGGTCTCTTCGATCTGCGCGCGGATTGTCGCCACACGACCCTGAATCGCCTTTGCCTCGCCCGCGCCTTCGACAATGGTCGTCGTGTCTTTATCAACAATGACGCGCTTCGCAGAGCCAAGATCGGCAACCGTCACGTTCTCCAACTTGATGCCAAGCTCTTCGGTGATGACGCGCCCGCCCGTCAGCGTAGCCAGATCATCAAGGATGGCTTTGCGACGGTCGCCGAAGGCCGGAGCTTTAACAGCGCAAACCTTGATCGTCCCGCGCAGACGATTAACGACGAGTGTGGCGAGCGCATCGCCTTCGATGTCTTCGGCGATAATGAGAAGGGAGCGTCCCTGTCCCGCCGTCTGTTCGAGGACGGGCAAGAGGTCACGCATCGCCGCAATCTTCTTTTCATGAAGCAGAATCAAAGGCTCGTCAAGCACAGCCTCCATCCTATCGGGATTGGTGACGAAATAAGGCGACAGATAGCCGCGATCAAACTGCATTCCCTCGACAATGTCCAACTCTGTCTGGAGCGTCCTTGATTCTTCAACCGTCACGACGCCGTCTTTGCCTACCTGCTCCATCGCTTCGGAAATCAACTGCCCGATCTGGCGGTCGTTATTGGCTGACACAGAGGCGACGTTGGCCAGTTCCTCTTTGCCTTTGACCTTCTTCGACATTCGTTCAAGCTCGGCGACGACTGTCTCGGTCGCTATCTGAATGCCGCGCTGCAAAGCCATCGGGTTTGCGCCCGCCGCCACGTTCTTGATGCCTTCACGATAGATGGCCTGCGCCAGCACGGTCGCGGTCGTCGTTCCATCGCCCGCCGTGTCGTTCGTCTTCGTCGCCACTTCGCGCACCATCTGCGCGCCCATGTTCTCGTACTTATCTTTCAGCTCAATCTCTTTCGCCACCGTCACGCCGTCTTTGGTAATCACGGGCGAGCCGAACTTTTTAGCCAGCACGACGTTGCGACCCTTCGGCCCTAAGGTGACGCGCACGGCATTCGCCAGCGTGTTCACGCCCTGAAGCATGGCGCTGCGCGCCTCTTCCCTGAACTTCAAATCTTTCGCTGCCACTTTTGTTCTCCCTCTAAAATAGTGGTCAGTGGTCAGTGGCCGGTGGTCGGCAAATCAGTTCTTAACTGACCACCGGCCACTGACCACTGACCACTGCTTCATTCCGCCGCCTTCTTCGCTTCACTTTGCGCGCGACCGACCTGCACGCGCGCCGGGCGCAGCAGGCGGTCACCCATTTTGTAGCCTCGACTGTACTCAGCCGTCACTTCTCCATCGCGCTCCGGTTCGACCGGGACAGTATCAACCGCTTCGTGCAACTCCGGGTCAAACCGAGCGCCGACTGACGAGATAGGCTCGATGCCAGCAGCCGCGAGCGCGCTTTCGAAATTGTTCAATGTGCCGCGCACGCCATTGAGCAGCGCCTCTAATTCGCCGCCCTGTTCTGCCGCTTCAATCGCGCGCCCTAGATTATCCGCGACGGGCAGGAGCGCGTTGACGAATTCCACCTTCTCACGACGGGCGCGCTCATCGGCAGCGCGATTGAGTCTAATCCTTGTCTCGTCCGTCTCACGCTGCAAAGACGCGCGCAACTGCTCGAAGCGCGACTGCACATCTGAAACTTTTTGCTCCGCTTCCAGCGTGCGCGCTTCCAATTGCTCGACATAGGTTGGTTTCGCACGCGGTGCTTCAGCGGACGCGCCCTCGCTCGCCGCCTCGTCGCTCGACTCGCCATCGAGATTGAAGCGGCGACGGTCTGTCACACGTATCTCATCATTTGAAGCTGCCGGTGCAGACTCGTCCGCCCCTGCCTCTTCAGACACCTTGCTCTCTCTCATACGACGTTTTCTTTTCTCCCTACGGAAAGATACCATATTGGTAATAGGCGATAAGTGATAGGTGATGGGAAAGAGCGTTTTCTCTTGTCACCCATCACTTATCACTGCACTTTGATTTCAACGCGACGCGTTTTTTGCTCCTTGCGTTTGGGGAGCGTGACGCGCAGGACGCCGTCTTTGTATTCGGCGGCAATCGCTGTTTGATCTACGGTCGCGGGCACGCCGAACTTTCTCAGGAAACGCCCGCGCGGGCGCTCCGTGCGCTGCTGGCCTTCGGCTTCAATCGAGCGCTCGCCACGAATGACGAGCCTGTCATTGTCGAGGCTAATCTCCAGCGCGGCGCGATCAATGCCGGGTAGATCAATTGCGACCGTGAACTCACTTTCGGTCTCGTAAAAGTCAGCGGACGGAAGCCAGTCGGCACGTTCAATCTCCTGCTCGCCCTCACCTTCGCCGCGCGCACGCCGCTCCGTCGCCTCTTGAAACAACTGGTTCATGTGATCTTGCAGCGTCACCAAGTCTCGTATTGGGTCCCAACGTCTAGTCATATTTCTAAACGATGAACGCGGAACTATGAACGATGGGTGAAAACGCTTACTGCATTGTTTCGCGTTCATACTTCATCCTTTCTTTTCATGCTGCTGCCGCAGCAGCGTCTATGGTGAACTTCATCTGGTCTCCGTCCGCCGAGACGGTGATTGTTTGCCCCGGCCCAATCTCGCCGCGCAGCAGTTTGACCGCGAGCGGATTCTGGATGAGCGTTTGAATCGCCCGCTTCAAAGGCCGCGCACCGTACTGCGGGTCGTAGCCCTCGCGCGCCAGAAGTTGTCTGGCCGAATCATCAAGCACAAGCGTGATGCCGCGCTCGCCGAGGGTTGCGCGAAGTCGCTCAAGCTGCACGTCAATAATCTGTACGATCTGCTCGCGCGAGAGTTGATGAAAGATGACGATGTCGTCAATGCGATTCAGAAACTCCGGCTTGAAGCTCAGCCGCAACTCCTGCGTCACAGCCTCGCGCACCTGCTTCTCGTCGCCTTCCGCCGCCTGTATCTCCCGGCTCCCAAGATTCGAGGTCATAATCAGGACGGTGTTCTTGAAATCCACCGTGCGACCTTTCGAATCGGTCAAACGTCCATCGTCCAGAATCTGTAAGAGCACGTTGAAGACATCCGGGTGCGCCTTTTCAATCTCGTCAAAGAGAATGACGGCGTAGGGACGCCGCCGCACTGCTTCAGTCAACTGCCCGCCTTCCTCGAACCCGACGTAGCCCGGAGGAGCGCCGATCATGCGCGCGACCGCGTGCTTCTCCATGTACTCGGACATGTCTAGACGCACCATCGCGCGCTCATCATCAAAGAGAAACTCCGCGAGCGCACGCGCCGTCTCGGTCTTGCCAACACCCGTCGGGCCAAGAAAGATAAACGAGCCGACAGGACGATTCGGGTCTTGAAGCCCTGCCCGTGCGCGCCGCACGGCGTTAGCGACCGCTGTTAAAGCCTCGTCCTGCCCGATGACGCGATGGCGAAGGCGATCTTCCATCGTAACGAGCTTCTGCATCTCGCCTTCGAGCATCTTTGTGACGGGCACGCCCGTCCACTTGGCGACGACTTCCGCCACGTCTTCTTCGTCAACCTCTTCCTTGAGCATCACGCCGTCGCGCTGCAATTCGGCGAGCTTCTGCTGCTCGGCTGCCAGCTTGCTCTCCAACTCCGGAATCTTGCCGTACTGAAGCTCAGCAGCCTTTGCCAGATCGCCCGCGTTGCGCGCCTGATCCAACTGCAAGCGCAATTGCTCAAGCTCATTCTTGGCCGTGCGCATGCGCTCAATCTCTTCCTTCTCGGATTGCCACTTCGCCTTCATCCCACCGGATTTCTCTTTGAGATCGGCGATGCGCTGCTCTATGTCTTTCAGACGAGCCTTAGACTTTTCGTCCTCTTCGCGTCCAAGTGCCTGACGCTCAATTTCAAGTTGCAGGATTTCGCGTTCGAGCTGGTCTATCTCCTGCGGAAGAGAATCAATCTCGATGCGGAGACGCGAGGCGGCCTCGTCAATCAAGTCAATCGCCTTGTCCGGCAGGAAACGATCCGTGATGTAACGATTCGAGAGCGTGGCGGCGGCGACAATCGCGGAATCCTTGATCCGCACGCCGTGATGCACTTCGTAACGCTCTTTCAATCCGCGCAGGATAGCAATCGTGTCTTCGACGCTCGGCTCGCCCACGTAGACCTGTTGAAAACGACGCTCAAGCGCGGCGTCTTTCTCGATATATTTCTTGTACTCGTTGAGCGTCGTCGCACCGACGCAGCGTAACTCGCCACGCGCCAGCGCAGGCTTCAGCATGTTCGACGCATCAATCGCGCCTTCGCCCGCGCCCGCGCCGACCAGCGTGTGAAGCTCGTCTATGAAAAGGACGATCTGCCCCTGCGCGTTCTCAATCTCTTTCAGGACCGCTTTCAAACGATCTTCAAACTCGCCCCTGTATTTCGCGCCCGCGAGCATCGAGCCGAGGTCGAGTCCGACCAGTCGCTTGTTCCGCAATGTCTCCGGCACGTCACCCGAAACAATCCTCTGCGCGAGACCTTCGACAATCGCGGTCTTACCGACACCGGGTTCGCCAATCAGCACGGGGTTATTCTTCGTGCGGCGCGAGAGAACCTGTATGGTGCGGCGAATCTCATCATCGCGGCCAATGACGGGATCGAGCTTGCCCTGACGAGCAAGCTCCGTCAGGTCTTTGGCGTACTTGGAAAGAGCCTGATAATTCTCTTCCGCATTCTGATCCGTGATGCGCGAGCCGCCGCGCGTCTGCTCAATCACTTTCAGCAGGTCGGCATGATTGACACCGTGCTGCCGCAGGATTTTGCCCGCCTGCCCTTCTTTCTCGTCGGCAATGGTAAGCAGGAGATGCTCGGTCGAGATGTACTCGTCCTGCATCTCTTTCGCCTGCTTCTCGGCGGCTGTGAAAACCTGGCTGAGACGTGGGCTGAAATATTGCTGGCCGCCCTGCACACGGGGAAAGCGCGCAATCGTCGCCTGCACGTCATTAAGGACGACCTGCACGTTCGCACCGAGCTTGCCCAGCACAGGACGCACAACACCTTCCGGCTGTTCGAGCATGGCGAACAGCACGTGCTCCGGCTCGACCTGTTGATTCTGATTGCGCTCGGCCACCTCGATAGCCGATTGAATGGCCTCCTGACCGCGCAACGTGAATTTATCTAAACGCATAAAAATGGTGATAGGTGATAAGTGATAGGTGATGGGAAAGAGCGTTTTCTCTTATCACCCATCACCCATCACTGTCCTTATTACCGGCCTGACGCTTTCATCGTCCTGTCTGTCGCCTCGCCACCAGATTCGGTCTTCGCTTCGATGGTGCGGGGAGTTTTGGCTTCGCCTGTCTCGCCCTGAACCTCTATGCGCCGCGCTTTGATTTCCTCGCGCTTAGGCAAGGTGACGCGCAGGACGCCGTTGCGATATTCAGCCGAGATGCCCTCGCTGGAGACGGTCGGCGGCAGCGTAAACGAACGCGTGAATGAGCCGTAAGACCGCTCGACGCGGTGATAGTTGTCCGACTCGTCCTTCTTCTCAAAGCGACGCTCGCCGCGCAGCGTGATGATGTTGTTCTCAAACGAGAGATCGAAATCCTCGCGGTTCATGCCGGGAAGCTCCGCTTCAATCACTATCTGATCCTTGCTCTCGTAGATGTCTACATTCGGATTCCAGGCCCCGCGGGCTATCCCTTCGTCGCCGAAAACGCGTGACAAATTGGTGGAAAACAGGCGATTGACTTCGTCCTGAAGACTGCGTAAGTCGCGGAATGGGTCGTAACGAACGATGCTCATGATGAACTTCTCCTTACTTTTTCAAAAAACCTTGGATTCAGACAAACTCCAGCCGGAAACTATCGGAACTTGCACGGGGTTTCGGCTGATGAGCACACGCGAATAATAAATGTTGAGTCCCTTCTTGTCAAGTCTTGGGCGGGAAAATTTTAGCCTGCTTATAAAAGCCCCGAAGAAGGCCCCGGCAGGGAGGTTAAATTAGAAAATAATTGAGGTTAGATTGCGCGGGGGATAGGGATGAGGCTTTCAATCAAACCCGAAAAAGCGTTTGATTGAGGCGATGATGCCTTCGGATTCTACTTCGCTGGCTTCCGCATTCTCAGGTTTCGCGTTGAGGCCGACCCGGCGCTCGGCAATAATATGGCTGAGCGAATCAACCAGATCGGGGTTGGTGTCAAAGAGGTGTTTCATCGCCTGAAAGCCTATTTCCAGGACTTCCGTTTCTTCCAAAGCGACGACATTGGCGGCTCTCGGTTCGCCCGTAAACAGCGCCATCTCGCCGAAGAAGTCTCCTTCTTTAAGGACGGCGACGGTGCGCGCTTTGCCGTTATCGCTAAGTTGCACGCTGACGCGCCCGCCATGCACGACGAACATGCTTGAGCCTTCGTCGCCCGCGCGAATGACGGTTTCGCCGGGCGCGAAGATATGGCTGACGGAAGCCCCGGCCAGCCTTGCTGTCTCCTCTACCGAAAGCGGCGCGAAGATGTCAACGGCTGAGAGTCGATCAATAAAGCCGCTGCCGTCGGTCGCGGCGCTGTCCGCTTTAACTTTCCGCTCGACGTGCAGCGTGCGGGTGGGGAAAGCGAAGTGAAGCCCGGCGCGGCGGAAGGCGTACCAGACACGCTGTCGCACGAGCGCGTCCGTGTCATTATATTTAGCGTAATCTATCAGCCAGTATTTAACTTCCCAGTCAATGCTGCTGTCGCCGAGGTTGCGTATGCGGACGATGGGCGTGATCTTGGGCGAAACGTTGTCGGCTTCGCGGACGGCCTCGCGGACGATGTGAATCGTCTTGGCGGGCGAGTCCGTATAGAGCGAGTTGAAGAAGACTATGCGCGCATTCAGGTTGTCGCGCGGGCAGACTTCTATGGCTTCTTTGGAGACGCTGCTGTGGCTTGCCAGCACGATGTGATTGGTAAAAGTTCTGATCTTAACCGCGCGCCAGGTGATGCTCTCGACGACCCCTGTGCGCTGGCCGACCGTCACCACGTCGCCCACCTGAAAAGGCTTGTCCGCGTGAAGCGAGATGCCAGCGAAGAAATTGCCCAGCGTGTCCTGTAACGCCAGACCGATGATCGCGCCCAGAACAGCCGAGGTGGTGAAGAGCGCGCCGAGGCCGACTTCCGGGTAAAAATACTTGAAGATAATGACGAAGCTGGCGATGTAGGCCACTATCGAGAAGATGTTGCGAATCAGGGATGGCGCTTCGTAGCCTTTGCGGCGACGGAAAATCGTGCTGAAAATAACGGACGCCAGCGCACGCACGATGACGATTGCCAGGCTCATCCAGAGAAAGAGCCTGACGATGTTCATCACCATCTGGAAGGAGACGTTTGCTTGAGCTTCAGCCTCTTTCGAGGCATACGGCCCATGCACGAAGCTTCCTCTGAGCGAAGGCTCGAACATGTGCAGGAGATAGATTGCCAGCACGACGACGGCTGTCACGAAGAGAAAGAAGATGAAACGATTTTTGGAACGGGGACGAGTCACGGCAACGGTGATTCCTCTGAAAACCAATCAGGTAAGTCCGAGTGCTTTGCGAATCTTTTTACCACTATCGAGCGGAAAGATAAAGACAGTGGTCAGTGGTCAGTGGCCGGTGGTCAGTCAATACAGGCGATGAGCAACGTTCGTGCTTTTGCTTTTAACTGACCACCGGCCACTGACCACTGACCACTACTCCCTAAAAATGTTTGGAAAGATTTTCGTCACGATGAAGAATAAAGAGAGGGCTGAGACGATAATCGCCGTCAGCCATGCGGCGACGTTGTAGATGGGGCCGTTCGTATATTCGCCCATCACTTCCTTGTCATTAACGAGTCGTAAAATGGCGATGAGCAGCACAGGCAGGAGCAGCCCGTTGATGACCTGCATGTTGAGCAGCGCATCTATGAGCGGAAGTCCCGGCATCATCGCTACAATTGCGCCGACAACGACGAGCGAGGTGAAGATGCCGATAAAGATAGGGGCTTCACGAAAACTCCGCGAGACTCCTTTCTCGAACCCGAGAGCTTCGCTGATGGAGTAGGCGGTCGCCAGCGGCAAGACGCCAGCCGCGAGCATCGAAGCGCCGAACAATCCGATGGCAAAGAGCGCTCCGGCGTAGCGGCCAGCCAGTGGCTCAAGCGCGCGAGCGGCGTCCGAGGCGGTCTCGATATGCTGCGGCGGCGTTTGCGTATGCAGCGTGGCGGCTGTCGAGATAATAATGAAGAAGACGATCACCATCGCGAAGATCGTGCCCGTCCACACGTCCGCCCGCGTCCACTTGTAATCTTCCGGCGTGACGCCTTTCTCGACGACTGTAGATTGCACGAAGACCTGCATGTAAGGCGAGATGGTCGTGCCGACAATGGCGACAAACGTGAAGAGAAAGGCCGGGCTGAAGTCGAAGTTCGGTCTGACAATCGCGCGTGCGACATCGCCCCAGACGGGCTTGGCGAGAAAGGCAGAGATGATGTAGCCCACAAAGACCAGCGACATCACGAGGAAGACGCGTTCGACGCGCTTGTACGAACTCTTGACCACCAGCCACCAGACGGCGAAGGCGGCCACCGGAACGGAAACGTAGCGCGGAATGTCGAAGAGTTCGCTTGCCGCAGCGATGCCCAGAAACTCGGAGATGGTGACGCCGCCGTTAGCGATGAGCAGCGCGAGCATGACGAGCGCCATCCAGCGCACGCCGAAGCGCTCGCGGATTAAATCGGCCAGACCCTTGCCCGTGACCGCGCCCATCCGCGCGCACATCTCCTGCACGATGCCGAGACTGATGGTGATTGGAATGAGAACCCAGAGGAGACGATAGCCGTGATCTGCGCCCACAGATGCGTAAGTCGCAATGCCGCCCGCGTCATTGCCCGCGCTGGCCGCGATCATGCCGGGGCCTAAGATAGCAAGGTAGGCAAACAAACCCTTGCGCGCAGAGAACGTCCGCCGCACACTGCGAGCGCCGCGCCGCAGCAAGCGACGCCCGGCAGCACCAACGGCTGTGCGCGACTCTGCCATTTGGAGGTTCTCCGTCGTTCATGAAACTCTTAACTGCGATGATACTCAAAGGCTTTGGACTTGCCCTACAGTAGCGTATTCATTTACAGAACACCATCATTATTAACCGAACAATCTGGGCAAGCGCTGACGCCAGCCCTTCGGCAGCAGCATCTCCATCGCGTCGTCTACCGTGATGATGCCGAGAATGTCGCCCGTTTCTTCAACGACGGGCAGGGCGAGCAGATTATATTCCGCAATCTTCTCCGCCACGTCGCGCGCCGAATCGTCCGCGTGCGCTGTTTGAAACTCGTCGCGCATCACCTCTTCGAGCGGCACATCCGGGTCTGCCAAAATCAGACTACGGAGCGCAATCACGCCGCAGAGCTTCCAAGACTCTTCTTTTTCGACGACGTAAAGGTAGTAAATCATGTTCGGCGTTTGGGCCATCTCGCGCAGGCGTGCGAGCGCCTCGCCGACGGTGAGATTGCGCGGCAGCGTGACAAACTCCGTCGTCATCAGCCCGCCCGCCGTGTCGTCTTCGTAAGGCAAAAGCTCCGCGACATCGGCCTGCTCTTCGCCTTCCATGCGGTTGAGCAAATCTTCTGCTTTCTCGTCGGGCAAATCGCCAAGCACGTCCGCCGCTTCGTCCGGCGACATCCATTCGAGGATGTCCGCCGCGCGCTCTTCGTCCATGTCGCTGATGATGCGTGCCTGATCTTCGGCGGACATCTCTTCGAGCGTCTCGGCTGCCGTCTCGTCGTCCAGAGATTCGACTATCTCCGAGCCGTGATGATAGGAGAGCGCTTCGGCGAGGCGCGCAATCTCGACCGGATGCAGACGCGCCAGCTTGTCGCTCGAAGATTTCAATTGCACGCCTGCGGCATTCGTCGCCAAGTAACCTACGTCAGCCCAGTCAATCACCTCGACGGGACGACGGCTGCCAACAAAACCTGCGGGCATCAAACGTCGCCACAATCCTTGCAGGCTCACGTCCGCGCCAGTCACGCGAAACTCGCCGCCCGCTTCAATCAACTGCACATCGTTGACACGCACGACGCGCTTGCCGTCCACGTCAATCAACTGCTTATCGAGCACGTCGCGCGCCAGCAGGACTTCGCTCTCGCGCCGGGCAAACGGGCGCAGGTCAAGAATGTCTGTATTGAGCCGCGCGCCCTGTTCGCTGAACTCAGCCATGCGCCAGCGCGGAAGAAAGAAATCGCGGCGACGATAGCGCGCGACAAAGCCAGTCACGGGCGGGTGGTCTTCCTCGCCGAGACGGACAATCACATCTTTGAGTGTCGCCACACGCTCGCCGTCGTGGTCGAGGATGGAGCGACCCAGCACTTGAGAGAGATAGAGCATTGTAAGGATTCGCCGCAGCGCTCGCACTTTGGCAGGGATGATAATACGATGAGCCATAGTGAGCAGCAAGTAAATATACTGTTGAAGCAAAGTTCTTGATTCTGTTGCGGGGCAGGCGTATAAGCGGTCTTATGTAAAGTTGTCGTAGCCTTCAGCCTCAAACCTCATTAACGCTTTCAAAGGAGAACGTGATGAATCCTCAACTCAAGACCTTCATCGTGGGAAATAAAAGACTGCTTCAATTTCTGCTCATTTTTTTCGCTTCAATCTTTTTGATGAAAGGGATGATTACCCCAGGCGTTGCTCGGTCGCAGGAGGAAAGAGAGCTGGAAGACAAGATACCGAAGCATCTACCGATTAAAGTCAAAATCAAGAAGGAGAAGGAGAAGGCGTTTAAGGATTTGAAGAATGAGAAGTGGGTTCGTGACTTCCAGCTTGAGATTACGAACACCGGCAACAAACCGATCTATTTTCTGAGCCTGTCCATAACCTTACCGGAACTAACAGCACCTGACGGAAAAAACATTGGGCTTGTCGTACACTACGGCAGAGGTCAGTTAATAAATGTCGAAACCAAAGCGACACGGGATGACATTCCCATCATGCCCGGTGAGACTTATGTTTTCAGTTTTCCTGGCATTGTGGTGGAGAGTTGGGAGGGTTTCAAGCAGAGAGAGAAGAAACCTGACCCAAAGAAACTCATCTTGCGTTTTCAGGCGCTGAGTTTCGGTGATGGAACTGGATTCGTGGGAAGGAACGGAATGACCGTCCCTCGTCCTCCGAATGAATCTTCAAGCTTGGACGGTTGCAAGCCTGAACCGAGTTTAAACGATTCGAGCGGCATAAAAGTCCCGCAGGTGTCATGGCGCAACCAGCCCGCGATATTCTCGACGAAGGATTTGCCAGCAACTTTTCTGCTGGCAAATTTTTTGTTCTTAGAGTCATCTCAGCCAATAATCCTCAAGACAAATCCTCAGTCAGGACTATGTTGCCCCGGTAATCAATGCTTCCGTTCCAGGCCATACGGCACAGATTGCATTTGCGGGGGTACGGACGCGCTTGAGGCCGCTACTTGTAGTGATCCATTCGGAGGTTGTTGGTTGCCTGAATATACATGGATACCTTGTGGTGCTGGCTACTGTCTTCAAACTGACTTTGCACCGTGTGGAGGAACAACTCCCACTCCCGAACCAACCGCCACTACGACACCCACCCCGACGCCGGAATGCCCGCCCGAAAATACCAACCTAATCCGCTCTGCTATTGCGCTGAAACCCCGTACGGAACTAAATACTGGCAATGCAATAGCTGCCCTGCTGGTACGCACTCCGATTATTACGAATACCTGAATAGTGGATGCCCGGACAACCAATATCCGACTGGGAATAACTGCTGCGCCTGCCCTCAACAGTTGAGTTGCGACGAAGGCTACTGGGATAAAGACATCTGCAAGTGCGTCTGCAATTCAGGTGCTCAAGAAAACTGTATGAACGTGGAAAATGCTATCTGGCAACCAGAAGTTTGTCACTGTGCAATCAGTGGCTCTCCCCGCATCATCGACACTGCGGGCAACGGTATCAGCCTCACCTCTGCTGCCAACGGCGTCTTCTTTGACCTCGACAGCGTCAAAAGGATTCGCCGCACCTGTAAAGCAAGCGAATCCTTTCAACGCTGGCGGCACTTTCCTCTATTACTCTCTCGACGCGCGTTGCGATGAGAGCGTCCGCGCCGTTTCGACCAGTTGGATAAACTCCGACCTGTAGCCCTGCGGGTCTGCGCCTGCGGAAGCACGCGCCAGCGCCAACACTTCATTGTAGTTGGCGTCCGCCTTATACTTCGAGTCTCTCAAGAGCATGCCGAACGCGGCGACGGCTGAAGCGAACTTGAAATTCTCCGACGCATTGGAGAGCTTGCCCTTCGAGTCTGCGAGGCTGACGCTGACGAGCTTGCTTTGGTCCTGCGTCGGCGGTTTGTAGCGCAGCTTGACGGTCATCAACTCATTGCTGTTTGCCATCTCCGAAGGTTGAGCAGGCTGCTGGTACTTCAACTGGTCAACGCCCGGATTCTCATATTTCTGCCCGAAGGGCACGACTTCGTAGAGCGCCGTCACGGTGTGGCCTGCGCCGATCTCGCCCGCGTCCTTCGTATCGTCATTAAAATCCTGATCTCTCAAGAGACGATTCTCGTAGCCGATGAGACGATAGGCTGCGGCCTGCTTCGGGTTGAACTCGACCTGAATCTTCACGTCCTTAGCAATCGTGAAGAGCGTGCCGCCAATCTGTTCGCCCAGGACCTTGCGGGCTTCTCCGAGCGAATCAATGTAGGCGTAGTTGCCGTTGCCTTTGTCTGCGAGCTTCTCCATCGTCGAATCTTTGACGTTGCCCGTGCCGAAGCCCAGCACGGAGAGAAAGACGCCGCCCTGCCGCTTCTCTTCAATCAGGCGCACCAACTCGCCTTCGCTCGTCGTGCCGACGTTAAAGTCGCCGTCCGTTGCGAGGATGACGCGGTTGACGCCGTTCTTAATAAAATTCTCCTGCGCGATTTTGTAAGCGAGTTGGATGCCTTCGCCGCCGTTCGTTGATCCACCGGCTTCGAGGCGATCAAGGGCGGCGAGAATTTCGCCTTTGCGGTCGCCGCTGGTCGAAGGCAGCACCAGTCCGCTCGACCCTGCGTAGACGACCATTGCCACGCGGTCGCGTGCCGTCAACTGTTCCGCCAGCATCTTCATTGCGGATTTGACGAGCGGGAGCTTGCGCGCATCGTTCATCGAGCCTGAGACATCCAGCAGGAAGACCAGATTGGCGGGCGGCATGTTCTCCATCGGAATGCGCTTGCCTTGCAAGCCGATTGCGACGAGACGGTGCGAAGGATTCCAGGGAGCTTCGGAGATTTCAGCCGTGACGGAGAAGGGCGCATCGCCAACGGGCTGCGGGTAGTCGTAGGAAAAATAGTTGATTAACTCTTCGATGCGAACGGCGTCCTTCGGGGGAAGTTGTCCGTCTTTGAGAAAGCGGCGCGTGTTGCTGTAAGAAGCCGTGTCAACGTCAATGGAGAAGGTTGAAAGGGGCGCACGCGCGATTTCGAGAAAAGGATTCTCGTCAATGTGGCTGTACGCTTCCGTATTGCCGATTCTGCCGTCGAGGCGCTCGTCTTCCTCCTGCTTGGCTACCATCGGCTGAGCAACGGTCGTGTCAGCGCTGACGATTCCCGTGTTAGCCGTAGCCTTAGACGCTGGAGTCTTATTCTCGGCAATTCCGCCCTTGTCCTTCTCTTTCACGCATGAGGAAAGAAAGAGCGCGGCGATGATGGCGAGCGCGAGAACAAGCTGGCTCCTGCCCTGTTTTAATCTGAAGTGTAAGCGAGACTGCTTCAACCCTGACATGGACGAGGTTCGTTTATCGTTCTTCATCAAAATATCCTCCGGCGATTTGTCTACGCCTGATACTGTGTTTGGCGAAGCGCGCTGTCGCTTTCGCGGGCGGTGGCCGCTTGCGCTTCAAGCCGCTACTACTCTCACAGCATCTTGAATGAAGAACGGTTGTGAAACTTGCGCGTCCAGTCAGCGGTCGGAAAAATTGATTCGATCAGCGGAGCTATATTTGGAAGTAACGGCAGCCCGCCTCAGCGCATCCGGCCAGTGAACTACGACGGGCACGGCGGTCGTGATGTCACGGCTGGACTGTCCGTCCGGCGGATAGGAATTGTCATCATCCTCTGTGGAGACATAAACGCGGGCGAAATATCCGCTCCTAGGCGTGTCAAAGGGCACGCACCATTCGCAATCGCTGGTTGCGGTGACTTCAATCTGGTCGCCGCTGGCGAACGGTCGAAGAATCTCTGTCCTGCTCGTCCAACTCCCGCGCGCAGGATACTCCGGCGAAAAGAAGATGGTCGTGACCCGGAGTTTTTCAGGCGCGGATTCTCCTGCCTCGCGCTTGAGAGTCAGCGTCGTGTGGCTTTCCCCTTTGATGAAATCAAGCGAGACCTGTCGCACGTTGAAGTTGATAGGTTGCTGATTGCCAGTTGTTTCTTGAGGAAGCGGAGCGGCGACCCGAACACGAGGAGCTTTCCAGCTTGGCCACGTCAGATATTCGTTAATGCCAACTGCGATGGTGACTATGATTAAAAAGACAGCAAAACCGTCTATGTGCTTTCGGAGATTCATCAGAAGATTCCTTCTTTCAAGCAACTCTAACGGCGGACGCCGACCGCTGTACAGGCTTTTGCCGCCGGGGCGAGTCTGATTTCGTCCCGGCTCTCGGAAAAAAGCGCCAATCCTCGCCTTAAAGAATGCTACGGCTGGATGGTTCTTGCGCGCTTGAAGAAATAATTTCCCGCGCCCATCGTCCCGCCTTCATTATTGATGGCCTGATAAGTGACCAACTCCCAGCCCTGCGCGCCATGCTCGTTCATCAATTTCTCAGACATATTACGAACACCCGGCACGTAGAGTACCTTGTATTCCCAGACCGTCCGCGGCGCACGCTCCGGTAGCTGTTGCCTCTGCCCGTAGCCAGTCCAGCCGACCAGCCCGAAAAGAAATATCGCCACGACTGCAATCAAACGGATTTTTGTTCTCATCATAAGCTTTCTCACGCCGGAGCTTTGAGAAGGTTCCTGAATGTAGGACAGACATTCCTGTCTGTCATTGAGCGCGGAGAGCGCGAATATTGTTTGACTAGAATATTGATGAGCGTGGCTTAACCACGCTACGACAGGCAGGAATGCCTGTCCCACGATAGACAAGACTGTCTGTTCTACTGGAGAAGCTCGATGGCGCGTTCGATGGCGCGGTCGCGGTGGGCGCGTAGGTCCTGACGGTCGAGGGTGATCTTTTCGTCGGGCGTGAGGCCAGCGCCTTCGAGGCGTGCGCCCCCGGCGGTCTGGTAATCCATTTCGCTGACATCCAGCTCGCCGCCGTCGGGTAAGGTGTGGCGGCGACGAATGGCGAGCACGCAGCCGCAGGTGTTTTGACCGATGACGACGGCACGCCTTTCTTCTTTCAATGCCGCGACGAAGATTTCCGCCGCGCTCGAAGTTCGCTCTGAAGTGAGGATGATGACAGGAGCGGGAAAGGTCTTGATGCTGTCGGGAGCAAAGAGCATCGCGGCGCGCGTGTGCGGCTCGAATTGAATGCGCCCGTTGCGATCCGTGAAGCGCCCCAGACTTTTTCCGGCGGGCAGGAAAGCGGACGCGACCTCGGTCATGGCTTCGGCCTCGCCGCCGCCGTTGTGACGCAAATCAACGACGAGGCCGCGCACGCCGCGCAGCTTTCCGTCGAGCGCTCGCATGAAATCCACCGCGATTGATTGCGTGAAAAAATCAAACTCGACGATGCCTATCCGGTCACGCACGCGCCGCACGCGTAAATTGGTGTCGCGCCCGCGCCACTCGCGCCGCAAACTCGTAGTTCGTTGCTTTCCATCAACGCTCATCCAACTAATGCTGACCGCAGAGTCCGGCGTGCCTTCAAATAGTTTCGCCATCACCTGTAGACGTGTGACGGCGAGCATTGGCGAGGCCGCCTGCTCTTTCAAGCGACGCGCGAACAAATCAAGCGCAGGCTCGTTGTCAATGCTCAGGACAATATCGCCCGCGCGCAAGCCAGCGCGTTCGGCTTCCGACCCTCGCTCGACCGAAACCACAACGGGCGCTCCGCCGACTTCGCGCACGGAGATGCCGACGCTGATGAAGCGCGGGTGTCGCCAGTCGAACCGCTCGTCGGGCGCGTAGACTCGCGTGTGCGCGTCGCGCAGGACACCGAGCATCCGGCGCAGCACGCTGTAAAGCTCCGCAGTGCTTCGCGCTTCGGCAGCGAGGGGACGAAACTTCGCGCGCTCGGCCTGCCAGTCAATGCCGTGAAATGTCGGATCGTAATAGCGGTCGCGGACAGTCTCCCACGCATCGTCGAAGACGGAGAGCCGACTCGCACTAGCGTCGCTGTGCGCCGCGTGTGAAGGTAAAAGTAAAAAGGCAAAAGGTAAAAGTGAAAAGAAAAGCAGAAAGCTGGAACGAAGACACTTCAAGAAAATCTTACCTCCTTCCTTTTGCCTTTTTACTTTTACCTTTTTACTTCTTTGGCTGGTCGGCGGAAATTATAGCGCAGCAGGACGCGCATGGGAACGGCCACGCCGTTGCGTAGCGCCGGGCGAAAGTGTAATTGCCGGACGGTGCTAAGCGTCGCTTCATCAAGGCCGAATCCGGCCCAGCGCACAATCTCAACGCGGGAGATTTCGCCGCTGGTATCAATATCCAGTTGAACGTCAACGGTGGCCTCCGCATCGGCGCGGGCGGCTGACTCAGGATAGGTGGGCCGGAGGCGGCTAAAGGGAAGCGGCAATCGTATGCCCTCACGTTGAGCGGTCGTCTCATCCTCCGGTGCATCTTCGATAAGGGGAACAGGAGCGGCGACGCGCTCCAACACTTGAGCGCGCTCTTTGCGCTCAATCTCCCATGCCTTCAAGATAGCCTCCCGGTATCGCGCGCCGTGTTCGTTCAATTCCTTCAGCAGAGATTTTTCGGCCTCATCCGGCGTCGCCGCTTCAAAACTAGGACGATCCCACCTGACAAGTCTGCCCGTGCGAGAGCTAACGATGAAGATAGAAGCGTAAGCTTCATAATAGACTGCGCCGGTTGAAGGCGAGCGTCGCAAAGTTTGCGCGTCGCCCGTGATGTAGAAGTCAGAGCCGATTGCTCCGCCAAGATCGCGCGCCTCCTGCAACGTCAGGTTGAGCGACCCGGCATAGCCCGCGCCCCGCGCCGCCGCACGACTCTCTTCGCGGTCAACTATCAACAAACCATTGTCCGATGAAAATGGCAACGATAGTTTATCTACCGCGCGCTTTGCCGTTTGTGTTTCGCCGAAATCAAGTATGGCTACTCTGATTCGTTGTGCGTTTGTTTGCGCCGCGATGCTCAACGAGAGCGCGCAGGCGAGGAGGATGAGAGGGAAGCAGCGAGGCTTGAGCATTGGCTTGATTACCGGGATTTCAAATATTCGGGAGCTTGCGGATTGAGATGCGCTTCGCCGTATCTCTTGTCGTCGGGATAATATTCTGCGTAAAGCTGCACCTGACCGGCAACCTCCTCGCCAGCCTGATCCGCAACGAGGGCGAGCGCGAGATCAATCCCTGCCGAAACTCCGGCAGCCGTCCAGACATGCCCATCGCGGGTGAAACGTTTTTCAGTCACCGCCACATCCGGCAACGCTCTCAATCGTTCAAGCGAACCCCAGTGAGTCGTCGCGCGCTTGCCCTCAAGCAGCCCGGCGGCCTGAAGGATGAAAGAACCTGTGCAGACGGACATCACTTCCTTGCACGAAGCAGCCTGCCTACGCACGAACTCAAGCAGCTTTGTGTTGTTCACTTCCCGGCGCGTGCCCTGCCCGCCCGGAATCAAAAGGTAGTCAAGCTGCGGGCAATCGTCAAAGCTGTAATCAGCCGCGATTCTCATGCCTTTGGCAAAGCGTATCTCTCCGCCAGTTTCGCTGACAGTCAGGCATTGCTCAGGCCCACCCGCGTACTTGCGCCAGACGTTGATAATCTCCCACGGGCCGACCAGATCAAGCTCCTCAGCATCGGGGAAAAGAAGAAAACCGAAGTTCATAAAAAGTGATGAGTGATGAGTGATAGGTGATAGGAGAAAAGCTTTTACTTATCACCCAGCACCTATCACTTATCATTGCCTTTCAATCTCCTGTTTGGGCTATGGTGTGTTCGGATGGTGCGACGCTGTGGTAGAGCGCGTAGATGCGTTCCTTAACTTCGGGTGGGAAGCAGACGCGGTTGAGTTGATAACGTTGCAGCCCGCGCACGGCTTCACTAACCTCGCTGATCTCGCGCATCACCGGATGGGCGTAGCCATCTTCGACATAGATGCGCGCCTTCGGCTCTGCGCCCTCAGCCGTGTAGTAGTTGTAATAAGGAACGTCGCCCGCGTGGTCTTCGATGAAGTAATACTCAGGCTCGTAGCCCGCTCGTGTGACTTCGTCGCGCGCCGCCGCCAGAAAGCTCGCGCGTTCCTGTTGCGGCATGTCCAGATCAATCGCTTTGAAGAGACGACGCCCTGTGAAGCGGCGACTCAAATCGCTCAAGACCGGATCGCTGCTTCGCTGCCACTGCTTGATGTGAAAGAGCACATCGGAATCGTCCATCTCCAGATGTTCGCTGAGCGAGAGCTGCTGGCGGCGCAGGACTTTCTCAAACGGAGTGCCGGGCGCGCACCAGACTTCCGTGCCGTCTTCTAAAAGTTTGAGCGCACGTCGCAAGACAGACCGCAGAACGGCTTCGGCAGAGCGCAAGGTTCGATGAAAGTAGACCTGACGAAACATGTAATAGCGCGCCTGCAAATATTCCTCGACCGCGTAGAGACCGCGCGCCGCGACAAAGATGCGATCATTCTCTTCGTCAATCTGAAGCGCGTTGATAATCCATTCGAGATCGTAGATGCCGTACTTCGCGCCCGTCATCAAAGAGTCGCGCAAGAGATAATCCATCCGGTCAACGTCCAGTTGTGACGAGACAAGCTGACCGAGCGCCGCCGGTTGAAATCTTCCTTCGATGATGCTCGCCACACGCTCTGGCAGATCGGCGGAATAAGAGCGCAGCACCCGCCCAATCTCCGTCTCGTCGCTTAAGACGACGCGCACCGTCCAGGCTTCGTGATGGAAGTCCAGAACCTTCTCCATAACGTGCGAGAAAGAGCCGTGCCCGACATCGTGCAGGAGCGCCGCCGCGCAGGTGGCCGCGCGATCCTCTGCCGCGATGCTGTATTTTTCGCCCAGACGATCAAGCACGCGCGTCATCAGGTGCAGCACACCCAGAGAGTGTGTGAAGCGCGAATGCTCTGCGCCTTGATAGGTGTAGAGCGCAAGCCCGAGTTGCTTGATCCGGCGCAGGCGCTGAAACTCCGGCGTATCAATCAAGCGCACCATCAACTCGCCTTCCTCCGTGTCGGCGCGAAGACGAATGATGTTGTGGACGGGATCGCGGTAGATACGTTCTGGCACTTGGCTTCTAATCTTCCTTGCAGAATATGAGATGAATTCAAGAGCGAGTCTAACATAGAGTACGACGGAAGCGTCCGCGAGCGTCTACATTTTCGGATACCTTTCATTTTTTCGGATGAAGCACTCTCTCCCGCTCAGCGCCCTGATGGTTAAATGTTGAGATATGTGGGATTAGTTTTTTCAGATGGACCGGGTATAGGAATTGCACGGTCTAGCTGCAATCGAGCCGAGGGCTATGAGAAATCGTTCCCTGAGTCTTACAAGTCTCACGTTGAGTTTTCAGTCGCACTGTCACGCCCGTGACTAACATGCTCTGAATGGCAAGCCACCGACGGACTCATCTCTGCGGCGATCTTTCGTGAGAGCGGAATTCCAAATCCGATCTGCTTTGTCTTTAGATACTCAAAGACAAAACCTTCCGAACAGGAGACGCTCAAAATGAAGATGACTAAATTTAGAAGGACTCTCCCCGCTCTATTCACCGTGTTTCTACTCCTGACCGTATCGATTTTCACCGGGTCTGTCTTAGCGCAGACTGCTAATACCGGCGTCATCACTGGCGTGGTCAAGGATCAGACGGGGGCGGTCGTACCCGGCGCGACCGTGAAAGCAATCAATGTTGGGACCAACGCCGAACGTACCGCCGTCACGAGCAGTGAGGGAAACTATGAAATCAACCAACTCGTGCCGGGCGTCTACCGTGTCGAAGTCGAGGCCGCGAACTTTGCCAAGACTGTCGCCGAGAACGTCACCGTCAACGTGCTTGGGCGTGTGACCATTGATGCGGAGATGAAACCCGCCGGGGCGACCGCCACCGTCAACATCACTACGGACACAGCGCCGTTGATTGAGACGACCAAAACCGAGGTCGGCGGCGTCATTGACCAGAGGGAGTTGGAAAATCTCCCGGTCAACGGGCGCTCGTTCGCCAATCTCGCCGTGCTCATTCCCGGCGCGACGCTGGCTCCTTCGTTCGACCCGACGAAATCGCGCGTTGGCACTTTCTCGGTCGGCGGCTCGTCGGGGCGCAACCTCAACATCACGATTGACGGCGGCGATAATAAGGACAACGCCGTCGGCGGCATCCTTCAGAATTTTTCGATGGAGGGCATACAGGAGTTTGCGCTCTCGACGCAACGCTTCTCCGCTGCGAATGGTCGCTCCGGCGGCGCGCTCCTGTCGGTCGTCTCGAAGTCCGGGACGAACGAACTGCATGGTTCGGTCTTCGGTTTCTTCCGCGACGATAAGCTGAACGCCAACGCGCCGAAGTTGCTTGCCGAGGCGAACCCGACCCTGTTCCCCAATCCGGCAGACGCCGTCAAGCCGCCTTTCACCCGTCAGCAGTTCGGCGGCTCCATCGGCGGCCCCATCGTGAAGAATAAAGCCTTCTTCTTCGGCACCGTCGAGCGCACGCGCGAGCGCGGCAACTCAATTGTGCCGGGAGCCGACCAGACCAAGATTGCTTTTCTCCAATCGTTCGGCTACGAGGCCGTGCGCTTTCTGCCGCAGCCTTTCAACGACTGGCAATACACGATCAAGGGCGACTTCAATCTCAATAGCAAGCACACGCTGGTGACGCGCTTTGCCGGGCAGAATAATAATGCCTTGAACGATCAGGCCGGATTCCTCATCGTTCGCACGGACTTGTCCGGCGGCAACCAGAGCCTGAACACGCTCTACAGCTTCCTGGCCAACGAGACGTGGGTAGCGAACAATCGCACCGTGAACCAGTTCACGTATCAATACACGACCTTCGACAACCGTATCTTAGCGACGACCGATTTGAATAACCTGACCTTCCCGGACGGCATCATCATCGGTCGCAACGGCAACGTCCCGCAGCAGACCATTCAGAAGAAGCATCAGTTCCGCGATGACCTGACCTACAATCGCGGCAATCACGGCTTCAAGTTTGGCGGGGACTTCACCTACGTCCCGACGCTCGGCGGCCTGTTCGCCTTCAACTCTGCGCCGGAATATGACTTCTCCTTCAACGCCGACGAGATTGCGCTCAACCCCGGCCAGTTCCCGCAAGGCTTCAACACCACGCAGGTGCTGCCCGGCCCGATTACGTGCGCCGCCGTCGGGATTGCGAATTGCACAGCAGCCGACCTCGCTGGCATGGGCGTCGTCTTTGAAGTCTTACTCTCGGGCGGCGATCCTTCCTTCAACCTGCGTGACGGGGCGAAACAGTTTGCCTTCTACGCGCAGGACGATTGGAAGATTACGCCGCGCTTCACGCTGAACATCGGCGTGCGCTACGACGTGGACATCGGCTTCGTAGACCAGAACCACGCGGATGAAAACCGCGCCTTCCGCGCGTTGCAGATCATCGGCAGCCCGTTCGCTCAGCAGTCCGTCAAAGATGACAAGAACAACTTTAGCCCTCGTATCGGCTTCGCCTGGGACATTCGCGGCAACGCGCGCTCGGTCCTGCGCGCTGGCTACGGCATCTACTTCGACCAGTCGTTCCTGAACGTGCCGCTCTTCGCGGTGCAGCAAGCGAACCCGGAGATTTACGCCACCTTCTTAAACGACGGCAACAACCTCAGCCTTTCCTCTCCGCCACCTGCCATCCCGCGCCCGCTCAACAACCCGCTCTCGGGCACGCGCGGCAGGATGCTAGACCCGTTCTTCGAGTCTCCGTATACGCAGCAGTGGAACATCGGCTACGCGCAGGAACTCGGACGTAACATGGCTCTGGAGTTCGACTATATACACATCCTCGGCCTCCACGAATTCAGCTCGCTCGACATCAATCCGCGCATCGGGCCGCTGATTAACGCACAACGCACCTCCGGAAACCCGCCGCGCGTGCTGGCTACGCAGTTTGCGGCGCACGCGGCTGAACTGATCGCAGCCTTCGGCACGGCCACGCCGTTCGCCAGAATCACTGTGGCGCAGTCGGATTCGCGCTCGCGCTACGATGCCTTCACGGTGTCGTTCAAGCGGCGCTACGCTAACAAGTTTCAATTGAACGCACACTACACGCTCTCGAAGTCTGTCGCCTGGTTCGGCCAGAGTTCGGATTTTGGCAACGTACCACAGAACCAGTTCTTCAAATTCGACCCGGCGGCGGACTTCGGCCCGACGGACGCCGACGAGCGTCATCGCTTTGTGTTGTCGGGGGTCTTCGATTTGCCGTGGGGCTTCCAGGTCGCGCCGGTCTTCCAACTGGGATCGGCACGCCCCTGGAGCGTCTTCCCCGACTGCGTCTGTGACACCAATCGCGATGGCGTCACTCTGGAAAACCGCGAATCGCGCGATGGCAACGACCAGCACTCGCTGCCGCCGAACACCATGCGCGGCGACAGCTTCTCGCAGTTGAACGTCCGCGTCTCGAAGTTCTTCACGTTCGGCGAGCGCGCCAAGCTCGGTCTCTTCTTCGAGGCTTTCAACGTCTTCAACACGGCAAACTTTGGCCGCGAGTTTCAGAACGTCACGGGCGAGCCTGATTTTGGCAGGCCGCTCAACTTCTTCGGGGCGACAGGATTCTCTGAGCCTCTGGGTATTCCGTTCCAGGCTCAGCTTGGGGCGCGCTTTAGCTTCTAGCTTCCAATCCGGATGTCTATTAAAATGGGGCACTCGCTCTTCGAGTGCCCCATCATTTTTTAACCGACCTTGTGTTCTCTTCCGATGAGTTGTAATAAAGCAGCGCTACCAGAGGAGGCGACCCGGTGATAAAGAGACTCTATAGTGTTTGGCTCAGTTCTTTCGTCCTGCTTGTCTTTGCTATCGGCCCGGTCTTCGCTCAAGGCGCTCAATCATTACAAGGCAAGGTCATCGCCCCGAACGGCTCTGCGCCTGTTCAGCCCATCAAAGTTACGCTGACCTTCAGCGGCAGGCGTATCTACGAAACCTTCACAGACCTCAGCGGCAACTTCTCTTTCTCGGGTCTGAGAAATGGAACTTATGAACTCACGGCGGAAGGCGATGGCGTCACGTTCGAGACCACGAGTGTCTATGCGGAAGTCGCGGCCTTTGGTGGCTCTGCGCAATCCTTCACGCAAAATATTCAGCTTCGCTCGAAGCAAGCGAATGCCGCGCCGCCCCCCGGAGTAATCTCGGCTTTCAAACAAGACGTTCCGAAGGTTGCTCGCGAGACGCTTGAGCGGGCGAAGAAAATGGCGGATCAAGGTAAGGTGGAACTCGCCCTATCTCTGATGCGAGAGGCCATCAAATTATTCTCTGAATACTTCGAGGCGCATCTCGAACTCGGCAATGAGTTGCTTCAAACCGGGCAGTTCGATGAAGCCATCGCAGAGTTGGATCAGGCGCGCAAGATAAATCCGAATGATGATCGAACGTATCAATCCTTCGGGTTGGTTTTAATGCAGCAGCAGAAGTATTCAATCGCCGTCGGAGTCTTTGCCGAAGCGTCTCGCCTGAATCCCTCCAATCCGATGAATCCGCTGATGCGCGCCATTGCTCTCATTCATCAAGCTTCAACCATCGAGCCTACTCAGTCTGCGATAGCCCGCTCTGATAGGGAATTCCTGCTTGCCAGGGCCGAGGTAGCTCTCACCCAAGCCTCTGACTTGAGCGGGAAGAAGCTGACAGCCGACCATCTCTCTCTAGCAATGTTCTATGAAATGAAAGGTGAGAACGCGCGCGCCGCGGACGAGTTGGAACAGCATTTGCGAAAAAATCCGAACGTTAAAAATGCCGACAGCATCCGCGCCGCGATTAAAAAACTGCGCGAGGTCAAATAGGCGAAACTAATGTCCGGTGTCTTGCCTTAACTTCCTTCTTACGCCCCGACTTCCGGTTATGTCTTCTTCGGTCTCCATCCAATTGCGGAAAGCGCTTTGTCCGACTCAGCCTACTGTGAGTTCTAATTTATGGATTATGACCATTTTTTTGGATTTCAGGAGAGGTTCTTTTCCTTCGCTTGGCCGGGCTAAATGCAGGAAGTACATAAAGTTGTCTTCCTCGTAAGGGCAGGGCATAAGAGTTGCAGATTTTCGTAAGCGATGTGGAATCTAGGAATCTCTACAGTAAAAATCAACCCGTGCTGCTTGGCCCTTAAGGTCAGAGTTCCCTCGCTATGAAAAATCACGGTACTGCCAAAGGCAGCAGCATGTTTAGCATAAAAGAAATGCAAACCAAGAAAGGAATAGTAAGCATGAAAATGCGAATCTTTACCATGTCGTTGCTGACGTTGTGCCTTGCGCTCTTTACTATGAGCGGCGCGATGGCGCAGTCGTCAACGACAGGTTCGATTGAAGGCACGATCACAGACCCCTCAGGCGGGGTTGTGCCGAATGCCACTGTCACGGTGTCAGGCTCGAATCTGATTAGTCCTCAGACAGCTACGACCGATGACCAGGGACACTATCGCGTCCTGAATCTTCCTCCTGGAAGATACACCGTCGTAGTCGGAGCCATCTCCGGCTTCGGCGAGGCCACCAAGGAGAATGTCGAGGTCAATCTGTCCAAGACATCTTCCGCAGACGTTCAGGTGTCAATTGCCGGTCAATCGGCATCGGTCACCATTACCGACACCTCCGGCGCAGCTGTTGACGTTAGTCAAAATACCAGCGGCACGAACGTCTCCAGCGAGCAGTTCTCAAACTTCCCGACGCAACGCACGGTGCAGTCGCTTTATTCGATTGCTCCGACCGTTGCCCGTTCGGGTCTGCGCGATGCTTCAGGCCGTGACCGCGACCCCAGCGTCGGTGGTTCATCCGGCCCTGAGAACAATTACATCCTCGACGGCGTGAACACGACCGACCCCGCGTTTGGCGGCTCGGGCGCGAACCTGCCCTTCGAGTTCGTGCAGGAAGTGGAAATCAAGACGGGCGCTTACGGCGCTGAGTATGGCAAGAGCACGGGCGGCATCTTCAACGTCATCACCAAGAGCGGTGGTAATGAATTTCGCGGCGACGCGTTCGGCTACTTCACGACCAAGGGTTTGGTTCGTGAGACTCGTCAGTTCCCGTTCGTCGGCGCTGCCCCGAACGGCTTCTCCGAGATTGACGCCGGATTCGACATCGGCGGCCCGATCAAGAAAGACAAACTCTGGTTCTTTGGCGCGTTCAATCCGCAGCGCCGCGTGAACAGCTTCCTAACCCAGACCTTCCGTCAGGAAGTCGAAAATAAGGTCACGACGCCGTTCTATTCCGGCAAGATGACATGGGGCATCAACCAGAACAACACGTTCACCTTCTCGACCTTCGGCGATTTCACGAAGCAGACAGGGTTCTTGTTCGGTGGCTCCGGTTTTGGCAACGACTTGACCGCCTTCCAGGGCGAGATTCAGACTGGCGGCCATAACTACACCGCTCGCTTGAATTCGACCATCACCCCGACGTGGATCGGTGAGTTCGCTTTCGGCCTGCACTTTCAGAGAGCCAACACCCTTCCGGTGTCGGACTTGACCGTTCCGCTGCTGCTTAACAACTTCGCCGTTGTCCGCAACGGCGTGCGCGTCAATCCGACCTCCACTGCTGTGGTTGTTGATCCTGCCACCGGCTTTGGCGATTTCGTCAACGGTACGGGCGGCTCCCTGGAGCGCAACTTCTTCGAGGGTCCCGGCTTCGGTCTCTTCTCCAACCAGGATCGCAACCGTTGGGAAGTCCAGGCCAGGTTCCAGAACATCTATGGTCGCCATACCTTGAAGTATGGTTTCGAGTACAACAAAAACATCTACTCGATTGACACCATTTCGACCGGCCCGGACAGAACGTTTGGAACGACTCTGACACGTGGCTATCGCGTGACCAACAACTTCGGTGTTTGCCAGGTTCAGGGCACGAACATCGTCTGCCCGGTCGCTTCGCTGACCAATCGTATTCAGGCGTTGCTTACTGCCGGTGTCAACCTCGGTGGCCCGACTTCCGTCAGCACCAATGCTGCGGTCATTGCAAATTTGACCACCAACCCGTTTCTGGTCCGTGTGACCACTGGCGTTCGTGACTTCAGACTGCAAACCACCGCAGGCGATACCTACACGAACGTTGAGAGCTTCTACCTTCAGGACGACTACAAGCTCAGCAAGAACGTTCAGTTCAACTTCGGTCTGCGCTGGGATTATCAACAGGCTTACGGCAGCGGCGACCAGACCTACCTGAAGCTCAACAACTTCAAGGACAACCTGCAACCGCGCGTTGGCTTGATCTATGACTTCACCGGCAAGGGCAAGGGCAAGGTCTTCTTTAACTATGCCCGCTTCCTCGAAACGCCGATTCCGCTCGACCTCAACGTTCGCGCTGGCTCGGATACGACCCAGACGGACAATCAACTTCGCGTCAATCGCTTGAATGCTCCTGTTGGCTCAACCGTCACAGTGAACTTCGGCAACCTCGGCGCGACCTCGACGCCGATTGATCCCGACCTCAAACCGCAGACGGTTAACGAAGCGACTGCCGGTTTTGAGTACGAGGTCAAGCAAGACCTCGCGCTGGGCTTCCGCGGTATCTATCGCGCTCAGGGCTCGGTCATCGAAGACGGCTCGTTTGACGACGGCAACACGTACTTCATCTTCAATCCGGGCGAGAGCCTGACGGACAGGTTGGCTGAAACGACCATCGGAACACGTTTCGGACGCGCTCGTCGCTACTACCGCGCGCTTGAGTTCACGGCCACGAAGCGTTTCACGAACAATTATCAGTTCATCGCTTCCTACGTGTTCTCCAGCCTGATTGGTAACTACGAAGGCTTGTTCCGTAACGACAACGGCCAGTCTGACCCGAACATCACTTCGTTGTTCGATCTCGTCAGCCTCCTGGCTAATGCCTATGGACGCCTGCCGAATGATCGTCCGCACCAGTTCAAGTTTGACGGCAGTTATCGCACGCCGTTCAAACTCCTGATCGGTGGTTCGTTCCGCGCGCAGAGCGGTATTCCGTTCAACGCGCTGACCCCGCACGAAGTCTACGGCAACAACGAAGGCTTCGGTGTTACGCGCGGCACGGCTGTCGTTCCGGCGATTACGGTGGCTACCGATCCTAACTTCCCGAACAGGGTTGACAGCATCGGCGGCACCCGCACACCGACGACCTACAACCTCGACCTGAACGCGTACTATCCGATTCAGTTTGGTGAGAATCGTCAGTTGCGCTTCCAACTCGATTGGTTCAACGTCTTCAACAGCCAGCGCGCAATTCGTCTGGATGAGACGTTCTCGATCAACAGCGGTATCCCCGGTGTGGCGAACGTTCCGGCAAATCAGTTCCGGAATCCGTTCTACGGCTCAGGAACGATCTTCCAGTTCCCGTCGTCGCTACGTCTGGGCATCAAATTCCAGTTCTAAACTGGTTGCTTTCACGTGCCTGTGTCTAACGGCACAGGCACGCGAAGGTTTTAGCAGGGAGGAGCGCAATAGCGCTTCTCCCTCTTCTTTTTTTTGTGGTATGATGTCCATCCCCACAGACACTTTCGTCCGTTGAATTGAAATCATAGTAGAACTCGAATCTCGACCTTTTTGCCGTTTGAGAAAGGAGTCGCCAGAATGTTTCTCCCTACTGGTCGGGCCACTGCTCACCGCTCCATCTTCCGCCTTCTTCCGTCTCTCGCTCTTCTCTTCTTTCTCTTGATACCCTTGCTTCCCGTTTACGCGCAGGGCGGAAGAGAAACCACCGGCACAGGCGGCCAGCACAAAATTCAGGGGCGTATCTTTTTCCCTTCGGGACGCCGCTCTGATGCGACCTCCGTCAAGGTAACTCTCGAAAGCTCAAGCTCCGAAAAACTCTTCGTCATCTCCGATCTCAATGGCTCGTTCAGCTTCCACTCTCTCGCGCCGGGTTCTTATTACCTGACCGTCGAAGCCGGGAAAGATTATGAACCGGCCAGAGAGTCAGTCGTCATCGAATCGGGTGGATTACGGAGTCGGAACATTCCAGCCGCCGAGGTCGCCCGCACCAACGTGCCGCGCACCTTTAACGTCATCTTCAATCTCCGGTTGAAGCGCGGCGTCAATCCTGATGCGAAGCCCGGTGTCTACAATGCCAGTCTGGCTAACCTGCCCAAGCCTGCGGTCGAGGCTTATGAAAAGGCGCTTGAATCGGTGCAGGCGGGCGACCGTAAAAAAGCCATCCAGCAGTTAAGAGAAGCCATCAGCTATTACCCTGAGTTCGCGCTGGCGCTCAATGAACTGGGCGTACAGTATTTGAAACTCGGGCAAGCGGACAAAGCCGTCGAATCGTTTCGTGCTGCTTTGCGAATCAAGCCCGACGAGTTTATGCCACGCCTCAATTATGGCATCGCGCTGCTGGAGAAGAAGCAGATGGCTGAAGCCGAAGCGCAGTTGCGGCAGGCTGTGAAATTAAGCGATACCTCATGGGCAGCGCACCTGTATTTGGGCATCACGCTCATCAGTTTGCGTAATTTCGACGAAGCGGAAAAGGAGTTGCAGCGCACGCTCAGCATCGCTGGCGAAAAATTGAGCTTGCCGCACTACTATCTGGGTGGAATATACTGGCGCAGGGGCGATCACAAGCGCGCCGCAGACGAGTTGGAAAAGTATCTGCAACTCGCGCCCAAAGCTGCGGAAGCCGAACGCATTCGCGCGACGATTAAAGACCTGCGCGGCACGAAGTAGCTCTTCAGGCTGAGACCGTTGTCGGTCAAAGCCCGGTTGATTCTATAAATTTCCATGCAATCCAGAGGTTTGAAAAGGAGTTATTAGCAATGGCTCTCGCACCTGCACGAGCGTCTGCTCGTCCGCATTGTTTCACCTTCGTTTTAGTTTCCTCTTTTCTGTTGCTTAGTTCCTGTGCCGTAGCTTTCGCGCAGGGCGGCGTCGGCAGCTCACGAGGTCTTGCTGGCACGAACGACGGCATCCACACCATCAAGGGACGCGTTTATTTCCCCGTCGAGCCGAAGGGGGATAAGCACCTGCGGGTCACGCTCAGAAGCGCGGACACGTCGGATCAAACCACCGTCACGGACGAGGACGGCTCTTTCGCCTTTAACCGTCTACGGTCGGGGAATTACACAGTCGTCGTTGATGGAGGCAAGGAGTTTGACGAGGCTAGTGAAACTGCCTCGATAGATAGAGCGGCGAGTACCGGCGGGCGAATTATATCTCTCGCCATCAGTCTCAGGGCGAAGGGAACTGCCGCAGCCTACTCTAAGATACCCAAAGCGGCGCGCGATCTTTATGCGAAGGGAACGGAAGCGGCGGCGAAAAACGACAGCAAGAAGGCCGTCGAACATTTGAGCGGAGCGGTCTCCGCTTATCCCGAGTTTCAGCAGGCTCTCAGCGAGTTGGGCATGCAGTATCTGAAAATTGGGCAGCCGGACAAAGCCGCCGAGTCGTTACAGGCAGCGCTGAAGTTATCGCCTGACGACATGGGCGCGCGTCTTAATTATGGCGTCGCTCTCCTGAATCAAAAGAAATTTGATGAGGCCGAAACACAGTTGCGGATGGTCTTGACGAAGAACAGCGCCATCCCGACAGCGCACATGTATCTGGGCATCGCTCTGCTCAACATGAGCAGGGATGAAAAGACCAAGCAATTCGATGCCATGAAGTACGAGGAAGCCCGGAAGGAATTAGAGTCCGCCGTCAGCACAGGCAAAGACGAAGTGGCCCCGGCGCATCGTTACCTCGGCGGAATTTACTGGGGGAATAAAGATTACAAGCGGGCGGCGGACGAATTTGAAACCTATCTGAAGCTGTCGCCCAAAGCCCCTGACGCCGAGAAGCTTCGCGCCGCCATCAAAGACCTGCGTAGTAAAGGATAGTCTCGGACGATTGCCGAAACTGGCTGCTAAAAAATCGGAGGCCGCAGCCTTGTGACAGGGCTGCGGCCTCTTCGTCTCCTTCAATCAGTGCGCCGTCTTAACTATCGAATTTCAGCAAGTGCCCCATCTTCTCTTTCTTCGTTCTGAGATAATGAGCAGCCGGTTCCGGCGTCTCGACTTCGATTGAGACGCGCTCGACCACTTCCAGTCCGGCCTCCTCCAGCGCCTCGATCTTCAAAGGATTGTTCGATAGCACGCGCACCTTGCACAGTCCCATGTCAAACAAGACTTCGGCGCATTGCCTGTATTCGCGCAAGTCAACGGCAAATCCCAGTTGCTCGTTTGCTTCCACCGTGTCCGCGCCTTCATCTTGCAGAGCGTAGGCGCGAATCTTGTTGATGATGCCGATGCCGCGCCCTTCCTGTTGTTGATAGACGATTGCGCCGCGCCCTTCCTGCTCGATTAGGTCCATCGCCCGCTTGAGTTGTCGCCCGCAGTCGCATTTCGTCGAGCCGAACACGTCACCCGTCAGACATTGCGAATGAATGCGGACGAGCGTGGGGATTTCGCGTTGCATCTCGCCTTTATATAAAACGACGAACTCCTCACCGCTCACGCGCGCACGATAGCCAGCGATCCTGAACTCGCCAACTTCGGTCGGTAGTCTTGCATCGGCCACGCGCTCGACCGAAAGCTCCTGCCCTGCCCAGGGGCACGCTGCGACGGCTTCTTCTTCTTCTTCTTTCAAATCAATCATTCCTTGAAACAGCCTTTACCCTTCTTATCCTTTTGCCGCCATGCGCCGGATGCCTCGCCGCGCGCAGCCACTTCAAGCGGCGCATCATCTGAATTTACGAGTAGTGCGATGATTATAGGAGCAAGCTAGCCCGCTCGACAAGCACGCCCACACTTACCGAAGCGCCGGGCCGTGATTATATTCTCACGGAAAAAAGTCACGACAACCTTGTTGCCGCTGTAGCCTTCATCGGCTAAGATGAGCGCGCCTGCTTCAGGTTGGGAAAGAGTTCGTCAAACTTGTCTTGTTCGTCGCCGAAATAGAGTTGAGCGAAAATTTCGATAAAGATACTCTGGAAATTCCCGGACGTGGGCGCGACCGTCGCCCGGCGCTCGTCTTCCTGCGCGGCGAACTTCTCGCCGTTCCCATCCCGCTCGACCGTGACGAAGTGATTATGGGGCGTGCGCTCGAAGCCGATGTGCGCGTCAACGATGCCCGCGCCTCGCGCCTTCACGCGCGCATCACGACCGAGCACGACCCGCGCACAGGCTTTGCCCGCTATCGCATCACAGACCTCGGCTCGACCAACGGCACGACCGTTAATGGCCACCTCATCACCGACGCGCTCTTGCAGGATGGAGACAAGATCGTCGTCGGCGAGCATCTGCTGCGCTTCGACATGCTCGACGAGATTGACCGCGAGTTTCAGCGCCACATTCATCGCCTGCTCGTGCATGACGAATTGACCGGCCTCTTGACGGGCAAGTCCTTCTTTTCCGAACTCCGCCGCGAAGCCGCCCGCGCCGAAGTCGAATCGCGTCCCTTCTGCGTATTGATGATGGACATAGATCATTTCAAGCAGGTCAACGACACCTACGGTCATCTGGTCGGCAATCAAACGCTGGAGGAAATCGGTACCATCATCATGCGCTGTTTACGCGCGGGCGACGTGGCAGCCCGCTTCGGCGGTGAAGAGTTCGCGGCCTTCTTGCTCGACGCGCAGTACGCTCAAGGATTGGTTGCCGCCGAACGTGTGCGGGCAGGCATCGAAGAGCATTACTTCAAGATCACACGCCATAGCTCTACCGAACTTGATGAGCCGCAAACTCATCGCATCACCATCAGTCTCGGCGTCGCTGCGTATCCAGAGGACGCGCGCGACCCCATCGAGTTGGTCGAACTGGCGGACACGGCGCTCTACCGTGCCAAGCGTGGCGGGCGAAATCGCGTCTGCGCTTACAACGCTACGGCGGAAGACAACGAGGAGCAAAACTCGCTTCCTGCCAGATCGGAATGAAAGACTTGCGCTATTAGCTGTATCTACCTATTATAAGCGGCAGCCAATCCCCTTCAACTTCCCCTGTTTGTGCGGCGCGGTAGCATTCAAGCTGTGTTTGCGAGGTGTTTGTGTGAGCAGGAAATCAATTCTAATTGTAGTTGCATCTCTCCTTTCGTGCCTCTGCGCCGTCACAGTTTCAGCGCAAAGAAGGACAAGAGCGGGAACGCCACGCCCGAAGCCGACTCCCATCCAACAAAACAACGCGGCGGAAGTGTCGGCACAGCAGAAAGATGCTCCGGAGGTTTCAGAAGAATCAGCCGATCTGGCGATTACGGCGACCGTGACCGCGAAGGAACTGCGTTTTGATGTTGTCCCGAATCCGACGGTAGAGTTTCCGGGAAACCCTAAGCGCGATACGGTCTGGGACGCGGAGCGGGACAAGCTGCCGCGCCCGGTCGAGCCGGGCATCACCTACCGCGACATCGGCATTCGTCTCAAAATCGTCAGTCGCTTTGCAGACATCGAGCGCATCGTCGCCGAAGCGCTCGGCGAAGTGCCCGTGACGGATGAAGTGAAGCCACAGGAAAACGTCACGCCCCAACCGAACGCGCAGCCTCCTGCTTCGACTCCCAGACCGAACGGAGGGCAGCCTCGTTGAAACATAAGCTTTTTCATCTCGTCTTCGCCCTCCTCATCATCTGTGCGTCGTCCGTGATAGCGTCGTCGCAAACAAGCGGCGGCGCAGAGACGCAAACACCAAACGCGCAAGCTAGTGTCACCCCAGAAACTCAGAATCGAACGAGCGTTGACGAAAACTTTGAATTGAACATTGCGGAGCGGCGCATCACAGAGCGCGACTTTGCGGCTTCAACCACCGTCGAGATTGGCGAAGAAACGGCGCATGGTCTGTCTTTGCGCGTCGGCGTCGCCGTCGGCGCAGATGAAATCAACGTGCTTCTCAGAAACGTGCGCGGGAGCGTGCGCTTTCGCGCCACGCTCAATCGTGTGCTGGAACGTCTCAACGCGCGCCCCGCGCCCGGCGCTACGCCCTGAGACAGATTTGGTGTTCCGAAAGTTTGAAATCTGAAAGTTTGAAATCTGAGATTTGAGATTTCGGATCAAACACTCTCCCCTTGATAGACAGCGATGTCTAAACATGAGTCCCCGACAATTTTGGTCAGTTCATATCTGACCTTGCGTTTTCATCACACTATTCAGGAGGAGATCACCAGTGAATAAGCTATCGCATTTCGGAGTAGTAACCTTGCTCGCCCTTGTTGCGTGTGCGCCGGTCGTGACGGCGCAGAACAGCACAACGGGCGGCAACAATGACGCTTCAATCACAGGCAGCACGACTACAGGCGGACAGCAGCAAACAAACCCGGCGCGACCGCAGCCACGCCAGACTCCGCCGCCGGTTTCGCCCGCGCGCCCGCTCTCGCAGGAAGACATCCAGCGGCAGCAGGCTGCCAGCGAGCGTCGCCGCCAGTCAGCTGCCACCGGAGACCCGGACGTGCTGCTCGACGTACCGAATCTGAGCGTCGAAGAGATCACGCTCGAAGTCGAGAATCTGAGAGCGAAAGTTTCTCTCGACGCGAAACTCGCCAATCTGCTCTCGCTGACTGCCGGAGCAGATGTCGGCATTGATAAAGTTAAACTGACGATTAAGGGCGTGCGCGCCGAACTGCTCTTGAAAGTGCGTCTCGACAACGTTGCGGCGATTATTGATCGCACGCTGACGACCATTGATCGTAATCCGCAAATTCTCGAACGCCTGTTGCAGTCGGTTGACAATACGGTCGGCACGGTCGGCAACGTCGCGGGCACGGCGCTCGGACCCGGCGGCGCGGTCTCGCAGACGCTCGGCAACCTGACCGCTCCGAACGGCTTGCTCAGCCAAACCGTCAACCAGCTTGGTCAAACCGTTCAGCGCACGGTTGATCGCACGGGCACTATCTTGGAGCGCACGCTCGACAACACGGGCAAGGTACTTAACCAGAAGACGGTCGGTACTCTACTGGACCTCGGCGGCACGGTGCTGGGCGAAACCACTAATACTGCCGGACAGACTCTCCGCCGAATCAGGGACACCTCGGGCGCGGTCATCGAACTTACGCTCGATGCCGCCGGTAAAGTCATCAACTCACGCGTCGTCAGCCAGGCGACCGGGAACAGATAACAAGGCAAAAAGCCGTAAATCGTAAATCGTGAATCGTGAATAGACGAATGCTCTTTCTATTTACGATTCACGATTTACGATTTACGGCTTTTAAGCATTTCTGCAACCCATTCTCCTTCGGGGCGTGTAAGCGTTGGCCGAGTGAGTGAAGATTGGTGCTCAATCCGTGCGGTTGCGCCATGTGATTGCACGCGGTATGCTTTCTTGGTCTGTTGGAGTTTGGGTCTCCATCATTAAATCGGGCGGTAACCTTCTAAAAGTGAGCGCCAATCTTAATCTAGCTAGCCAGCCTTTTCGCAATCGCGCATTGCCCTGGACAATCGCGGGCGTCATCACCGTCGCGTCTTTGCTGGCGCTCGTTTTTCTCGTCAGCAAAAGTGGGCAGACGAACAGGCGCGCTGCCGAGGTCGAGCGTGAGGTGGATGTTCAGCGCCAGCAAATCAGCGCACTAGAACATCGTGCGGAAGAGATTACGAAGGCGCTGACGCCGGAGCAGCAGCAGACTTTGCAGGCGGCGCAGTCGCTCGTCGAGCGCAAGCGTTTTTCATGGGCGCGATTGTTCGTAGACCTTGAAGGAGCTTTGCCCGGCAGCGTTCGCGTCAAGCGCATCGGCGTCCGTGATGTGGCTGTGCGCGGTGGCCGGACGGTTGCCGAACTGGAACTCGTCGTCGTGAGCAAAAATCCTGCGGACGCTACCACGATGATTATGGAGATGGATCGCGCGGGAATCTTTCGGGCGGAGTTGGTTGAACAGAGTCTGGAAAAAGAGGGGAACGCCTCCAACACGATTTCCACACTGCGCGTTAACTATCAACCGCGCGGAGGCGTGCCGGTGAATGCATCGGGTAACAATGTTGCGGCAGCCAATATTGTTCAGGCAATGGATGGAGAGAGGCGTTGAGCGACGAACAGGTAACAGGAAAAGGTCTTCCGGCGCGCCGCCAGCAGATTCGCATCCGCGTTGACAAGCTGCGCCAGTCGCGCCAACGCAGCATCCTCGGCGTCGCCGAAGTCGCAGGGCTTGCGGGCAGTGCCATCATGCTGCTCGCGGTCATCTTCGTCTATCTCTACTTCTACAGCCCTGCGGAATCGCGTCTGGCGACGGCGCAGTTTGAGCGCAACCGGTTGCAGCAGAAGCTCAGCACCCTGAAACAGGATATTGATGTGCAGGGAAGCACGCAGGACAGCATTGCCAGAATCAGCGAGAGCCTCGAAAAATTCGAGAGCGATAAGCTGATCGGGCGCGACGAAGGCCGCATCACTCTCTACAACGTGCTCATCCAGTTGATTCGCAGCAACAAACTACGCAACACTTCCGGCCCTGTTTACAACTATCTGGAAGCTAAAGGAGCGGCGGGCGCGCAAGGGGCTTCGGCCAGAACCGTCAATAGCAGATGGCAAAGCCTCTATCCGGGCATCGGCGTCACCGTCACGGTCGAGGGACAATATGCGAATCTGCGCCACTTCGTGCGAGACATCGAAGCGAGCAATCAATTCATCATTGTTAATGCGGTCGAACTCGAAAGGGCGAGCGATGCGGAAACCTCTACTACGGCGAGCGCCACGACGCCGGGAGCACCGCGCAACACGCTCGTCAGCCTGCGTCTGGACATGGCCGCTTACTTCCGGCGCGATGCGGGCGGCGAAGTGACTGAGCAACCCGCGAGCGAGACTCGCTGAAGGGTAGGTTCAAAATCTCATGGCATTACTTGAAGGCAAAACTCCATCAGAGCGCAAGAAGATGATCGCTGCCATCGGGCTGGGCGCCGTCGCGCTTATCTCTCTGGCTTATATGTTTCTCGGCGGCTCATCTTCCAGATCGAACACGGGCATTGCGCCGAAGCGCTCGCCAACGCCAGCCGCACGCAACGCCCCCTTGCAGACACCGCAGGTTGTGCGTGAGATGGAAGGATTCGTCCCGCAGGTAATTAACTATGAGATGTCCACGCCCGCTGTGCCGGAAGCCGGGCGCAACATCTTTGCTTTCTACGTGCCTCCGCCGAAGCCTACGCCTGACCCCAACGCGACCCCGGTCATAGCGCCGACCCCGACGCCCGTGCCGCCCAATCTGCTTATCACTTCCATCTCGCCGGTAAACGTCTACGCGCACACGGGCGATTTCACCTTCGACGTGACGGGAGATAAGTTCACGCCGGAGACGCGCATCTTCATCGGGGGCGCTGAACTCCCGACACGCTTTATCAGCGCACAGCAACTCTCTGCGAAAGTGCCTGCTCAACTAATCTCTTTCGAGGGCGGGCGCGAGGTGATGGTGCGCTCGCGCGACGGGCAGTTATTCTCCAGCCCGGCGACGCTCAACGTCATGCCCGCACCCGTGCCGAATTATACTTACGTCGGAGTTCTGAACCGGCAGGGTTCAAACGACACGGCCATTATGAAGGAGAAGAACGGCAAGGACCTTCTGAATGTGCAGCGCGGCGACGTTCTTGGCGGGCGCTTCCGCGTCACCAGCATCTCCGTGCAGGAAGTGACGCTGACCGACACCAGCCTGAGTATCAAGCATAAGCTTCCGCTGGTCGGCAATAGCTCTAATCAAGGTGCGGGCGGCCAGCCCCGCTATCAACCGCCACCGGCGCCACCCCCGGCAGATGATGATGAAGTCGAGCCTTAAGAGCGACGCGCCGCAGTTAAATGCGCCATGCGATGAGATTATCTTGTCTCGCTCGCCGCAAGCGGCACACCGGCGGGGCGAGCAGGGTTACACGCTCGTCGCGTTGCTTGCCCTGATGTCGATCATGGCGCTTCTTCTCGTCGCCGCCGTTCCCAACGTTCGTTTGCAGGCGCAGCGTTCGCTCGAAGAAGAAGCTATCTGGCGCGGCGAAGAGGTGGCGGAAGCAATCCGGCTATACACGCGCCTCAGAGGAACGCTGCCGACATCCATAGACCAACTGCTCGAAGGCGTCCCGGCTAGAACAAAGAAAATCCAAGTCCTGCGTCCCGTCGCCGCTCACGATCCGCTCTCCAGCAGTGGCGAGTGGAAATTAATCAGAAGAACCGATCCGGCTTTCATTGATTTTCAGAAAGCCGTGATAGCTTATGCCGGAAGGCAACCGCCGACGCGCGATGCCCAGTTTATGAGCGTTGCCGGGCAACTCCCGCCGCTCACCAATGTCCTTGATACAGGAACTGTGGAGGCTGCTCCCGGCGGTGAAGATGATTCGTCGAACACGACCGGCCCGTTCATCGGCGTTGCCAGTCGCAGCCGCCGCGATTCCATCATCAACTACTACGGTATCCCGCGCCACGACAAGTGGGTCTTCACTCCCTACTTCAGATGACGCTTGCTCATTCGCTTTACATCAAGCTACATAAATTTTTGAAGACACAACCTTCGTGCATGAGCTTCCAACATGAAGCTCATGCACGCTCTCGCTCTGTTTGTCTTCTCTGAAAATGTGAGATGAGTTTGCTTACATGATGCATGAAGGATGACTGCGCGATGATGTTGCGAAAAAATTTCTCATTTGCAAGTATAAAGTTATTGACATCTACACGCATAAAGTTTATATACCAAGATGTTGTGCGCCGCTTACACTAGGCCACAAGAAGAAATTCGATACAGTATCTTGTGGTCTTAACTTCAAAACTGAAAAGGAGCATCAACAACCTATGGCAACTAAAAAAGGTGGCAAGAAGGCCGGTGGCAAGAAGGCCGGTGGTGCAAAGAAGGGCGGCGGAAAGAAGGGCGGCGGAAAGAAAGCTGCAAAGAAGGCCGCGAAGAGGAAATAGTTCTAGTCCACAGGAAACAACATCAACCTTCCATAGGCGCACGAAAGGAACGGCGAATGCTTCAACGAAGTTTCGCCGTTCCTTTTTCTTGCATCGTACACCATCTCTTCATTATGCTCTCAAGCAATGGTTTCGAGTTTCAGGGTCTCCTTCTAGAAACTCAAAACCCGAAACTCGAAACTAAATCAAGGAGGCGATTGTGTTGTGAGAGGTGAACGAGATGAGAGGCCATGGGGCAGCTACGAGGTACTGGAAGAAAGCGCTGGCTACAAAGTCAAAAGGCTTGAAGTCAAACCCGGCGCACGTCTAAGCCTTCAGCGTCATTCGCGTCGCGGCGAGCACTGGGTCGTTGTGCAAGGCATCGCCGATGTCGTTTGTGGCGACCGCGAGCTACAACTCAAAGAAGGCGAGCACATCCACATCCCTGCTGAGACCAATCATCGCCTCGGCAATTCCTCGACGAGTCCGCTCACCCTCATCGAAGTCCAACTGGGCGACTACCTCGGCGAAGACGACATCGTCAGGCTGGAAGACGACTACAAGCGAGGTGATAGGTGATGGGATAAAAGCATTTCTCTTATTACCTATCACCCATCGCTTATCACTATTCTTATGATTCACGTTGCGCTGGTCGAGCCGGAAATTCCTCCGAATACGGGCAATATTGCGCGTTTGTGCGCGGCGACGCGCGTCCCGTTGCATATTGTCGGCGTGACGGGCTTTCGCCTGGATGATCGTGCTGTGCGCCGCGCCGGGCTGGATTATTGGCCGGAAGTCGAGCTTCGGCGTCATCTCGATCTGGCTGCGCTCGGTGAAGCCTTGCCCGAGGCAAGGTTTATTTACCTGACGACGAAGGCCGAGAGACTTTATACGGATTGGCACTTCGAGCCGGATGATTGTCTGGTCTTCGGACGCGAGACGCGCGGCTTGCCTGAAGACTTGTTGCACGCAAACTGGGAGAGATGCCTGACCATTCCCATGCTCAACCCGAATGTCCGCAGCCTCAACCTTGCGACAGCGGTGGCCATTGTGCTGTACGAAGCATTGAGGCAGACTGGCGCTTTGGAGATCAGTTCGAAATGAGTTGTGAAGAATGCTGCCGGTATTATCCTTCGGTTGATAGACACAGAAATGAATAATACGCAGCTACTGCATTGGCCCGACCAAGCCCCCTCGGTGCTTTTCATGCTGGAGGAGTATAAGCACTTGGCGGAGTCATTCCGTAGCAACGAGGAGCGAGGCGAGCAACAGGTGACGATCTTCCTCACATTCGTCGCCGTGGTGGTCACCGCGTTGGCGAGTATCAAGGATAAGAGTTAAACGCGGACCAATGAACTAGCGAGCAACTTTCTTTCACGCGAGTTCATCCTTCATAGTTTCTTCTTCATCGTTGCCTTTCTCCTCCCGCCTTCGCCCCTGCTTTCCCCCGTGTTATGATGTCTGGTTTGGCAGTTCAACACTCAAAACGAGATTTTTATCTGTACAGGGGAATCATGACTGAAGTAAGAAAAGATATTCGCAATATAGCAATCATCGCCCACGTCGATCACGGCAAGACCACGCTCGTTGATGCGATGCTCAAGCAATCCGGGACGTTTCGTGAGAACGAACAGGTGAGAGATCGCGTGATGGATTCGATGGACCTGGAGCGCGAGCGCGGCATCACGATTATGGCGAAGAACACGAGCGTGCATTACGGCGACGTGAAAATCAATATTCTGGATACACCGGGTCACGCGGATTTCGGCGGCGAGGTCGAGCGCGTTCTGAAAATGGTGGACGGTGTGATGCTCCTCGTAGATTCGGCTGAAGGCTGTCTGCCGCAAACGCGCTTCGTCCTGCGTAAAGCTCTTGAAGCAAGGCTGCCAGCCATCGCGGTCGTTAACAAGATTGATCGTCAGGATGCGCGCCCGGCGGAAGTCGTGGACGAAATCTACGAACTGTTTCTGGATTTGGACGCGACCGACGAGCAAATAGAGTTTCCGATTCTCTACGCCGTCTCGCGCGATGGGATGGCGAAGAAAGATTTAACAGACGATTCAAATAATCTGCGTCCGCTGTTCGATCAGATTCTGGAGACCATACCCGCGCCCGTTGCGTTGCGCGAAGACTCTTTGCAGCTACTCGTGGCGAACTTGGATTATAGCGATTACGTCGGGCGGCTCGCCATCGGTCGAATCTTCTCGGGTGAGATTGCGATGGGCGATCAGGTGGCTATCGTCAAACGTGATGGCTCAATCCAGAAGACGCGCGTGTCGCAGCTTTACGGCTTCGAGGGATTGAAGCGCGAGCCTATCCAGCGCGCTGGTGTCGGCGACATTGTGGCGCTCGCCGGGCTGGAGAGCATAGAGATTGGCGAAACCATCACAAGCATAGAAAATCCGCAGCCTCTGCCCGTCATCCATGTTGACGAGCCGACAATCTCGATGATCTTCGGCGTTAACAATTCACCCTTTGCCGGGCGCGAAGGAAAGTTTGTGACATCGCGGCAGATCAAAGAGCGCCTTGATAAAGAGATTCTCGGCAACGTCGCCATCCGTGTCGAACCGACCGAGCAGCCGGAGTTGTTCAAAGTTTCGGGACGCGGCGAATTGCAGCTTGCTATCCTGATCGAGATGATGCGCCGCGAAGGATACGAGCTTCAGGTTTCCAAGCCTGAGGTGATTACGCGGAAAGTTGACGGCGTCGTGATGGAGCCTATCGAGCAGGTCGTCGTGGATTGCCCCGACGAATTTATAGGCGTCGTGACGGAGGCGCTGGGGCGGCGCAAGGGACAGATGGTGAAGATGGTCAATCACGGGACGGGGCGCGTGCGCCTTGAATTTGAAGCCCCGTCGCGCGGCCTGATCGGCTTTCGCAACGAGTTCCTGACGGAGACGAAGGGAACGGGATTGATTAACACGCTCTTCTTACGCTGGGGCGAATGGTTGGGCGAGATGCGCGGGCGCTCTACCGGCTCGCTGGTCTCAGACCGCATGGGCGAGACGACGACCTACGCGCTCTACAATCTTCAGGAGCGCGGCTCGCTCTTTGTGCGCCCGCAAACGAAAGTTTATGAGGGCATGGTGATCGGAGAGAACGCGCGTGCGGTTGACCTGGATGTCAACGCCATTAAGGAAAAGAAGCTGACGAACATGCGCGCTGCGAGCGCTGACGAAGCCATGCGGCTTGTGCCCGTCAAAGACCTCTCGCTCGAACAGGCGTTGGAATTTATCGCCGATGATGAGCTGGTCGAAGTCACGCCGCAAACGATTCGCCTGCGGAAGCGCGTGCTGCGCGCGAATGAAAGACCGAAGCGTAAAGAATCATAATTGTAGACAAGGCTTGTCCCTGCCCGGTTACATTCGCAACAGACGGGCAGGGACAAGCCCTGCCCCTACAAATTCTCTTCTTCCTCTTCCTCCTCCTTTTCAGGATCGTAAATCTCGTAGCCGGTCGAATCATCGTAATAGTAACTCCCCGGCGGGCGCTCGCGCTCCTCGCCTGACGGCTCATTCTGTTCCGTAGTATCATCTTCCTGCTTGCTCATCTCATTCTCCCCTGACTGTAGCCGGTCTGATGCGCTCGATTTCTGTTTCGAGAGGTGGGAATTATATGTCATTCGGGATTTTCTCTCAGGCACAAAGACAAGTGATGCGCGCCCTTCTGCTCTGCCTCGTCACGCTTTTCTTCGCGGGAAGTGTCAGGGCGGCGGACGCGGATTGGTCTGCGAAGCTCGACAGTTCAGTCCGATTTTATCAGATGACGGAACTGGGCGTGCTCGTCGTCGGCACTGAGAAATCTCTCTACGCGGTGAGCGGAGAGACGGGCGAGGTTCTGTGGCGACGTAAAAATGTGCGACTCGGTGAGACCGATGTTGCGCCCGTGCCGGGAACGGACATCCTTCTCTTAAGTTTTGAAAATGGCGAGCGCACGCGCGTGGAGGCGACGGATTTGTTCACGGGCGATGCCTTGTGGCGGAGCGACAAGGTCAAGGGCGGCGTGATGCAGATGGCTGTTGATACGGACAATCGTCTGCTCGCAGCCGTCTTCGTCAAGGACGCGAAAGACCGCGCCCGCGAAGGTTTCAAGCGCCGCCCAGTAGTTCATGTTTTCGATCTGGCGACGGGCGACGAAGTATGGGAGTACAAGATCGAGAGTGAAATCGAGATGATGCCCGTGCGTTGGAGCGAGGATAAAGGCGCGGAGACCGAATATACACTCGACAATTATCACCCGCCGCTCTTTCTTGATAATCGTCTCTATCTCTTCTACGAAGGCGTCGCCTCACTTGATGCGCGAACAGGCAAGGAACGGCAGCGCGAGCGTTTCCGCATCAACGAAGAGGGACTTGCGTTGACGGAATCCGACCCGGTCTTTGACGAGCGCGTCGTCTACACTTCGGGGCGCGGTCATGTGCGCGCCGTCTCGCGCGACAATGGAGATGAAATCTGGGAGGCGAAAGATTTAGGTCTCACACCTGAGATGATGCTCACCGCCGACGGCGTGCTTTACGTCAGGACCGGCGGGCAGTTCACGCGGCTGCGTGATGGAGAAACCGTTGAACGCGGTGCTTACGGTGTGAGCGCGATTGACGCGCGGACGGGCAAAGTCATCTGGCGATACAAGGGGGCGGACAAAGGCATCACCAATCTCGCGCTGCCTGATTCGTCAACCATCGTCATCGCGGACAGGGACGATCTCGTTTTGATTGATGCGGCGACAGGCAAGCGTCGCGCTAAGACTTCACACAAGATCGAGGCGGCGTCGTTTGTGTTGATTAATGAGAGAAGAGAAGCGGTCGTCGGTGGGCGCAACGAAATCGCGGCCTTCGACACGACGAGCGGCGAAAATACATGGCGAGCGCGCTACACTCCGCCGGGGCGTGGATTCCTGCGGACGGTCGCGGCGGTTGCCGCCCGCGCCGCCTCGCTCTACTTCCGCTATGGCGGAACGGTCACGACGGCCTTTCGCGGCGTGCAACTAGCTCGCACGGCCAGCACCTCCTTGCGCTGGTCAGGGCTTGCCGCGCGCGTTTCGATGCCAAACCTGACGAGCCTTGCGACCGACAGAGCGCGCGATTATGTCTCCCGGCGGTTTACTTCCTTTGGCATCGCCTCTCGCCTGCGCGGCTTGCAATCAGCCGCAGCTACTCGGCCTCGCGTCTCAATCCCGCGTCCTTCCGTTGATACGGGAGACGTTGGCGAACGACTGCTCGACCGGATTGACCCTGCCAATCAATTGGACAAGCTGGCGCGCTTCTTCTGGCGACGTGAACGGTTGGCGGAATTGCGCGGGATGCGTATGTACTTCTACACGGATTTGAAGGGACTGGGTAACGGGTTAGCTGGCGTCAACATTCACACCGGGCGGACAGACGTGCGCCTTCGCCTTAGTGACCCCGACGAGCGTTTCATCACGGACGAGACGACACGGCTGCTCTTCACGTCGAAGGGAGATCGCCTGATGGCTTACCGGATGAGCGGCGAATGAAATTAGCAGGGATGGACAGGATAGACAGGATAAAAAAAGGGAGCAATACTGCTTTCATATCTGGTTTCATATTTGTTCTTCATCCTGTCTATCCTGTCCATCCCTGTTTGAATTGACTTAAGGTTTAGGTGAGCAGAGGACTTGTCCCTGCCCCTACAAATATTCTATGGCTAAGCTCTTCCCATCGCTTTTCCGCAATCGCAATCGCGTCTCCGTTGAGGTGGATGAAGAGCCGATTCGTGCAGAGTTGTTCAGCATTGAGCGCCTCGAACAGTTTGCGGCTGTGCTGGCTGCCGAGCACAAAGTCTCAACCGAACGGGAGCGTGGCCGCCAACTCCTGCCGCGTCTCGAAGAGAACAGGCGAAAGCTGATTGCTGCCTATCGCTCATTGGGCCTTGCCATCAGCAACGAACGCACCATCTCGCCCGCCGCCGAATGGCTCGTTGATAATTTTCACATCGTCGAAGAACAGCTCCGCGAAATCCGCGAAGACCTGCCGAAAAGTTATTACTACGAACTGCCCAAGCTAACGGAAGGCGAGCTTGCTGGTTACCCGCGCATCTACGCCATCGCGCTCGCGCTCGTCGCGCACACGGACAGCCGTCTGGACGCGGAGACGCTACGCCGTTTCATACGCGCCTATCAACAAGAATCAGCTTTGACCATCGGCGAAGTGTGGGCGGTTGCCATCAGCCTGCGCCTCGCGCTGGTCGAAAATCTGCGCCGCCTGACAACGCGCGTCGTCCAATCCCGCGAGGAAAGAGAAGAAGCAGACAAACTCGCTGACAAATTGCTCGGCATGACCGCGCGCCCGGCAGAAGAACTCGTTGCCGTCATTAACGAACGTTTGCGGAAACGCAATCAACTGGGGCGTGCTTTCATCGTTCATCTGGTTCAACGTTTGCGCGATCAAGACCCGGCGGTCATGGCTGTGCTTGACCGGCTTGAGCAGCATCTGGCGGCGGAGCAGGGAAGCTCAACCGAACAACTCGTACACCTTGAGCATCAGCGACAGGCTACAGCGCAAGTCACCGTCGGCAACATCATCACCAGTATGCGCCTGATCTCCACGCTCGACTGGCGCGACTTCTTCGAGGACGTGAGCCTTGTTGACCCGATTCTGGAGCAAGACCCGGCGGGCGCGTATGCGCGAATGGAGTTTGCCTCGCGCGACCGCTACCGCCACGTCGTCGAGCGCATAGCCAAGCGGACACGCTCAGACGAGCTTGAGGTCGCACGCCGCGCTGTCATGTTGGCCGCCGAGTCTCAGGCGACACAACCGCAGCACACGCGCCGCGCGCACATCGGCTACTACTTCATTGACGACGGCGTGACTCGATTGGAGCAGGAGTTTAATTATCGTCCGCGCATCACTGAAAGCATCACTCGCGCGATTTTTCGTCACCCGACGCTGGTTTATCTGGGCACGCTTGCCATCCTCACTCTGTTGATTAAGAGCGCGTTTGTTTACTACGCTTTTCGCTCAGGCGCAGCGCCCCCCATGCTCTTTATCTGTGCGCTCGTCGTGCTTATTCCGGCGTCAGACCTTGCGCTCAGCGTTTTGAACTGGGACGTGACGCGAGTCTTTCACCCGCGCGTGCTGCCGCGCATGGATATGAAGTCGGGCATTCCTGAAGATGCCCGAACGTTCGTGGTCATCCCGACGCTGTTTACGAGTTTGGAGACGGTGCGCGAGCTTCTGGAAAAGCTCGAAGTCCACTTCCTCGCCAATCAGGACGAGCGTTTATCTTTCGCCCTGCTCGGAGATTTCGCGGACGCATCCACCGAAGAGACGCCGGATGATGAAGCTCTGCTCGATTCGGCTCTCAGCGGGATTGAAGATTTGAATGCGCGCTACGGCGATGATGAAACGAAACGCTTTTTCCTCTTTCATCGTCGTCGCCAGTGGAACGAGAGCGAAGGCAAATGGCTTGGCTGGGAGCGCAAGCGCGGTAAGCTCCATGAGTTCAATCGCCTGTTGCGCGGGGCGCGCGACACGAGCTTTATCATAGCGACCGCCGATGAAAAATTTCTGGCCGGGATTCGCTACGTCATCACGCTCGATTCGGACACCCAGCTTCCACGCGACACGGCGCGTCGCCTGGTCGGCACAATCGCGCATCCGCTCAATCGCCCGCAACTGGATAAGCAATCGGGACGCGTGACCGAAGGTTACGCCATCCTGCAACCGCGCGTCAGCGTTTCTCTGACGAGCGCCTCAAGTTCGCGCTTTGCCCGCGTCTTCTCCGGCAACACCGGCATTGATCCTTACACGACCGCCGTTTCTGACGTGTATCAAGACCTCTTCGGCGAAGGCAGCTACACCGGCAAAGGTCTCTACGACGTGGACGCTTTCGAGCAGGCTCTCGATAATCGCGTGCCCGAAAACTCGCTCCTTAGTCACGACCTTTTTGAAAGTCTCTACGCGCGTGCGGCGCTCGTCACAGACCTCGAACTGCTGGACGACTATCCGGCTTACTACGACACCTACGCCAAGCGCCAGCATCGCTGGACGCGCGGCGACTGGCAGATAGCGCGCTGGCTCACCGGGAAAGTCCCTGACGCTCATGGACGTAAGGTGCGAAACCAGTTGCCGCTTATCGCTCGCTGGAAAATCTTCGACAACCTGCGGCGCAGCCTCGTCGCGCCGACGATTCTCTTATGGCTCATTGCAGCGTGGACGATTTTGCCCGGCTCAAGCCTGATGTGGACGCTCTTCGCTCTGCTGGTGCTGGCGTTTCCGGTTTACGCGCACGTCACGACGAGTCTCCTGATTCACCCGCGCGGCATTCCGTGGACGAGCTACTTCTGGTCTGTCTGGGGCGACGTGCGGACGAACACCGCCCAGGTTGCACTGACCATCACCTTTCTCGCGCATCAATCGTACCTGATGGCAGATGCCATCGCGCGCACAGCCTATCGCAAGCTCATCTCGCGTAAAAAACTGCTCGAATGGGTGACGGCGGCGCAGGCCGAAAGCTCCAGCAAGCATGACCGCAAAGCTTACCTGCGCTTCATGTGGTCTGCCGAATTTCTGGCAGGCGTCGCGCTCGCGCTCATCCTCTGGCTCAGGCCGGAAGCCGCGCTCGTCGCCGCGCCGTTCCTCGTTGTGTGGAGCTTGTCTCCGCTCGTCGCTCACTGGATTAGCCGTCACCTCGTCGTTGAAGGCCGGGTTTTAGGGGCGAAAGATGCGCGCGAGGCACGCCTCGCAGCGCGGCGCACGTGGCGCTTCTTCGAGACCTTCGCCGGGCAGGAAGACAACTGGCTGCCGCCGGATAATTTTCAGGAAGACCCGCAGCCGATGGTCGCGCATCGCACGTCGCCGACGAACATCGGCCTGCATCTGCTCTCCGTTATCAGCGCGCACGACTTTGGCTACGCGGGCACACTCGAACTGACAGAGCGTCTCGGACTCACGTTTACGACGCTCAAAAAGCTGCAACGCTTTCGCGGCCACTTCTTCAACTGGTACGACACGCGTAACCTAGAGCCGCTTCATCCGCAGTATGTTTCGACCGTAGACAGCGGTAACCTCGCAGGCCACCTGATCGCCGTCAAGCAGGGCTGTCTGGACATTGAAGATCGCCCGCTCTTTGACGCGCGCCTGCTTAAAGGAATCCTTGACACCATTGACTTGCTGCGCGAAGAAGCAAGGAAGCTCGCCCCGCTTCAGCAACGCACGCAGATGGTCACAATCAAGGAGTTGCGTAAAGAGATAGAGACTTGCGCCAATCTGGTGACGACCGATTTGCCGCAATCGCTCAACTCATGGAGCGCGCTGTTTGAGACACTGTCTCAGCACGCGGCGGCAGTCGAAGACATCGTCGGCGCGCTCTCACAGGAACACGGCTCCGGCAGCTTCGAGGAATTAAACTACTGGGTCGGCGCTCTGCTTCGCCAGACACGCGCCGTGCGCCGCGACATGGGCACGCTCACGCCCTGGGCTGGCAAGCTGACCGCACACGTTCCTTCCATCATCAAAAATTACGCGCCGGATGTGCTTGCCAGTTGGGAAGAACTCGCGGGCGCGCTCGACAGTGTTCCGGGACTCGCGCAGATACCCGAAGATTGCGAACACGCGCTTGAAAGACTCGATGCGCTGCGCGCAAAGGTTGAAGCCTGTTCGCTCGAAGCTTTCCCTGAGCGTGAAGCGGCGCTCAACGCGCTTGGCTTGCTGACCATCACTATCGAAGAAGGATCGGGCGCGGCGAAGAATGCGCTGGCGCGAATGAGCACGCTTGTCAGTCAATGCGATCAGACCGTAAACGAGATGGACTTTCGCTTCCTGCTCGATGAAGAGCGCAAGGTCTTCCGCATCGGCTACAACGTGACGGACGGTCGAGCCGATAACTCTTTTTACGATTTGCTGGCGTCGGAATCGCGCCTCGCCAGCTTCATCGCCATTGCCAAAGGCGACGTGCCGCAGGAGCACTGGTTTCGCCTGGGTCGCCAGTTGACGCCCGTCGGGCGAAGCCGCGCACTCGTTTCATGGACGGCGACGATGTTTGAGTACCTGATGCCGTTGATCGTCATGCGCGATTTCCCGGAGACGCTTTTGGGTGAAACCTACCGCGCGGTGGTCGCCAGACAAATCGAATACGGCTATGAGCGCGGCGTTCCCTGGGGTATCTCGGAATCCGCCTACAACGGGCGCGACCTGCAATTCAATTATCAATACGGCCCGTTCGGCGTTCCCGGCCTCGGCTTAAAACGCGGGCTGAGTCAGGAACTCGTCATCGCTCCTTACGCGACGATGCTCGCCGGGATGATCGACCCGCTGGCCGCGAAGGAGAATCTTGACCGGCTGGCGCGCGAAGGCGCACTGGCACGCTATGGCTTCTATGAGGCGATTGACTACACGCCGGAGCGCGTGCCGCAGAATCAGAAGCGCGTCATCATTCAAGCCTTCATGGCACACCATCAGGGCATGAGCTTCGTCGCCATCAACAACGTGCTCAACGGCAGCGTGATGCAGGAGCGTTTCCACGCCGACCCGCTCGTGCAGGCCACAGAGTTGCTGCTGCATGAGCGCATCCCCGTCCACGTCGTGGTGACGCGCCCGCGCGCCGAAGAGGTCTTGATGAGCCGCGTCGTGCGCGGAGTGGTTGCGTCGGTCGCGCGCCGCTTCGACACGGCTGAGCTGCCGACGCCGCGCGTCCAGCTTCTCTCAAACGGAACTTATTCCGTGATGGTGACGACCGCCGGGGCGGGCTATTCCGTGTGCGGAGGCTTGGCCGTCACGCGCTGGCGCGAAGACGTGACACGCGATAACTGGGGCAGCTTCTGTTACCTGCGCGATGTTCGCACGGGCGCAGTCTGGTCCGCAGGGTTTCAGCCGACGGGGCGCGCGCCCTCGTCTTACGAAGTCAGCTTCGCGGAAGACAAGGCCGAGTTCTGGCGGCGTGATGCGGGAATCCTGACGCACACGGAGATTATCGTCTCGCCCGAGGACAACGCCGAAGTGCGCCGCGTCTCCGTGACGAATCAATCCTCGCGCACGCGCGAGATCGAGTTGACGAGCTACATGGAAGTCGTGCTCGCGCCCGGAGCGGCAGACGCCGCGCATCCGGCGTTCAGCAATCTCTTCATCGAAACGGAATTCATCGCCGCTGAAAATGCGCTGCTGGCCCGGCGACGCCCGCGCTCGGAAACAGACGAAGTGGTCTGGGGCGTTCACACGGTCGTGACCGATGGTGAAGCAATCGGCGCGGTGCAGTATGAAACGGATCGCGGGCGCTTCCTCGGACGCGGCCACGCGCCATCGTCTCCCGTCGCTGTGATAGAAGACCGCCCGCTCTCGAACACGACGGGAACGGTGCTTGATCCTGCCTTTTGTCTTAGGCAGCGCGTGCGTCTCAAACCGAACGAGACGGCGCGTGTCTCTTTCGCCACTGCCGTCGCGCGTTCGCGTGAAGAGGCTTTGAGCCTGGCAGACAAGTATCACGACACCTCCACGTTTGAGCGCGAGGCGCGACTCGCGTGGACGCAATCGAAAGTCGAGATGCTGCACCTCAACATGGACCCGGAAGAAGCGCACCTCTTCCAGCGTCTCGCTGGTCGTTTGCTTTATTCCGACCCTTCTTTAAGACCGCGCCCGCACGTCCTCGCCTTGAACACGAAAGCGCAATCGAGCCTTTGGCCTTATGGCATCAGCGGCGATTTGCCGATTGTGCTGGTTCGCATCGGGCAGGCGGAAGAGTTGGACATGGTGCGCCAGATTTTGCGCGGGCACGAGTATCTTCGGCTGAAAGGTCTGAGCTTTGATCTCGTAATTTTGAACGACCGCCCCTTGAGCTACGCTCAGGGACTCAACGACGATCTGCAAGCCTTGATTCGCAAGACAGGCTCGCAAGCTCTGCTGGATAAACCCGGCGGCGTTTACCTCAGACGCACGGACATCATGCCGGAGGCCGACCGTATCCTGCTGCACACGGTGGCGCGCGTCGCCATCGTCACGGATCGCGGCTCGCTCGACGAGCAACTCGTGCGTCGCCCCGTCGAGAATGACTTGCCGCTGCCGTTTGTTCCGCGCAAGCCCTCGCGCACTTACCCTGAGCCGGTGGTCGAGACTCCGAAACTAAAATTCTTCAACGGCCTCGGCGGTTTCGGCCCGGAAGGACGCGAGTACGTGACAGTCCTGGGCGAAGGACAATGGACGCCCGCGCCCTGGCTCAACGTCATCTCAAACGGGCAGGACTTCGGCTTTCAGGTGACGGAGACGGGCGCGGGCTTCACGTGGTCTGTCAACAGCCGCGAGAATCGTTTGACGCCCTGGTCGAACGATGCCGTCTCAGACCCTCCCGGCGAAGTGATTTACCTGCGCGACGAAGATACGGGCACCGTCTGGACGCCGACGCCGCTGCCCATCCGCGAAGCCGGGCCGCACGTCATCCGTCACGGGCAGGGCTACACGGTCTTCGAGCGCACCAGTCACGGGTTGGAACACGAGCTTTTGCAGTTCGTTCCTTTGGATGCGCCTGTGAAGATTTCACTTCTCAGATTACGCAACCAAACGGAACGCAAACGGCGGCTGTCCATCACGAGCTATAACGAGCTTGTGCTCGGAGTGCAGCGCAGCGTCTCCGCGCCTTTCATCATCACGGAAGTGGACAAGGCGACGAATATCATCTTCGCGCGCAATCCTTACAACAACGAATTCGCCGAGCGCGTCGCCTTTGTCGAGATGAGCGAGCCGGAGCGCACGGTGACGTGCGACCGCAAGGAGTTCGTCGGGCGCAACGGCTCTCTTTCAGACCCGGCGGCTCTGCGTCGCGCTCGTCTTTCGGGACGCAGCGGGGCAGGGCTTGACCCCTGCGCGGCGATGCAGGCTTTCATCGAATTAGCGCCGGGAGAATCGCGCCAGATAGTCATCCTGCTGGGCGAGGCCGAGAATGTGGACGAGGCACGCGAGATTGCTTCGAGGTTCAACAAGGTCGCAGAGGTCAACCAAGCATTCGAGCGCGTCATCAATCACTGGGACAATCTGCTCGGCACAGTCGAAGTCCACACGCCGGACTCGGCGATGGACACGCTGCTCAATCGCTGGCTGCTCTATCAAACCCTGGCCTGCCGCGTCTGGTCGCGCTCCGCCTTCTACCAGTCGGGCGGTGCTTACGGTTTCCGCGATCAGTTGCAGGACGTGATGGCCCTCGTCTATTCAAAGCCTTTGATTGCGCGAGAACAGATCGTGCGCGCCGCCGCTCGCCAGTACAAGGAAGGTGACGTGCAGCATTGGTGGCATCCACCGACAGGACGTGGCGTCAGAACGCGCTTCTCGGACGATCTTTTGTGGCTGCCCTTTGTCACGAATTTTTACGTCGGAGTGACGGGCGATGCATCCGTGCTTGACGAAGTCGTGCCGTTCATCGAAGGGCCGCTGCTTGAGCCGGATGTGAGCGAATCCTACACGCAGCCGACAGTGTCAACTGAAACGGCCACCGTGTACGAGCACTGTGCGCGGGCGCTGGATCGAAGCCTGAAGACAGGTGAGCACGGGCTACCGCTCATGGGTTCGGGCGACTGGAACGACGGCATGAATCGCGTCGGTCATCTGGGCAAGGGCGAGAGCGTCTGGGTCGGCTGGTTTCTTCACACGACGCTGGGCGGTTTTATTCCGTTCTGCGAATCGCGTAGCGAAATTGAGCGCGCCGAGAGCTACCGCGCGCACATGACGAATTTGAAAAAGGCGCTCGAAGAGAACGGCTGGGACGTTGATTGGTATCGCCGTGCTTACTTTGACGACGGCACGCCGCTCGGCTCCGCCCAGAACGAAGAGTGCCGGATTGATTCCATAGTGCAATCGTGGGGCGTCATCTCCGGCGTGGCTGACCCTGTGCGCGCCCACCGCGCTATGTCCGCCGTCGAAGAGTACTTAATCAGGCGCGGCGATGGACTGGTTATTCTCTTTACGCCGCCGTTTGATAAAAGCGAGCTTGACCCCGGCTACATCAAGGGCTACGTGCCGGGCGTGCGCGAGAACGGCGGCCAGTACACTCACGCCGCGCTCTGGACGCTCATCGCTTACGCCAAACTCGGCGACGGCGACCGCGCGGGCGAACTCTTCGCGCTCCTTAATCCGATCAGCCACGCCTCGACGCGCGCCGGGCTGCACAAGTACAAAGCAGAGCCTTATGTGGCAGCGGGCGACGTGTACGCCGTGCCGCCGCACACGGGGCGCGGCGGGTGGACCTGGTACACGGGTTCTTCAAGCTGGATGTATCGCGCGGGGCTGGAATCAATTCTCGGATTTGAATTACACGGAGAACGTTTGCGTATAGAGCCGTGCATTCCGCGAAGCTGGCGCGGGTATGAGATCAACTACCGGCGCGGCTCTGCGCGCTATGCCATCAAGGTGGAAAACCCGTTCGGCGTCAGTCGCGGCGTCGCCGAAGTCTGGCTCGACGACGTGCAGCAGCCCGCGTTGGAAATACCGTTGACGGACGATGGCAAGACGCATCAGGTTCGTGTTGTCCTCGGCGAGAAAGAGCCAACGCCGGAGGAAGCGGCCCGCACGGCGCAAGCGCAAACCTTGAGCGGGCAGGCACGCTGATAGGGGAGTCACCGGTGGTCATCAAAATCATCGCCGAAAACTGCGCTGCCGTCTTCCGCTCACCGCTCCGCGCAGGTTGTTATGTTTCCGGATAACGCAGACCATCGGACCACTCTCAGCGAAAAATTTATTGACAGCAGTCGTTGGCTAAAGCTATAACCAGCCCGTTATCTCACGGTTAACTGTACTGAGAATACTTCCGAGTCCTATTCACCTCGTTCGCAATTCCATGTCCTCTTCACGTGAGTCTAAACTCCAATGAACAACGAGAACTTCGACGCTGAAACAACATCCACCGTTTTATCTGGAACGCCGACAATCAATCCGACGACGACTGCGCACGCTCAGGAAAAGTACACTCCGAACGTCATGCGTAAAGGCAATGCGCTCTGCCTGTCGGGTGGGGGATTTCGCGCCTCGCTCTTTCATCTGGGCGCGCTCCGCCGCTTGAATGAACTCGGCATTCTCGCTCAGATAGACCGCATCTCTTCGGTCTCAGGCGGCAGCATTATCTCCGCGCACTTGTCCGAGGCCATCCGCCCTTGGCCTACGCGCGGCACGGTTTTCCCTGATTGGGAAGAAAAGGTCTCAGCGCCGTTTCGCCGCTTCTGCTCTAAAAACCTGCGTAACGCTCCACTCGTCGCAGGCTACTTGACGCCCTGGAAGTGGTTCTCGAAGACCGCCATCGGCGACGCCCTCGCAAAGCGTTACGAGGAGATTACTGAACGCAACCTGGTTGATTTGCCGGACAAGCCGCGCTTCACCTTTTGCGCGACCGATATGACTTTCGGCGTTAACTGGGTCTTTGAAAAGAAGTCGGTGGGGGATTATCAAGCGGGTTTTGTCCCGACTCCGCCCGATTGGAAGATTGCGCGCGCCGTCGCCGCCTCTTCGTGTTTCCCGCCTATCTTCAAGCCGATTCCGATTGGTTTGAATGTTGATGATTTCAAGCAACACGGCAAAGGGCTGGCACGAGCGCGGAAGGACTACGACGCGTGCATTCAGGGCATTCGCCTGACCGATGGCGGCAACTACGACAACATGGGGCTTGAGCCTGTCTGGAAGAATAATGCTTATGTTCTGGTCTCCGACGGCGGCGCGACTTTTGATTTCGAGCCTGACCAGAATGCTTTGTGGCGGCTCAATCGCTACACGCAGATTCTGGGCAATCAGGCGAGCGCGTTGCGCAAACGCTGGCTCATGTCAAACTTTGAGAGCCAGATTTTGAAAGGCACTTACTGGGGCATCGGCAGCCCCGTTAAGAATTATGGAGAGGCCGGAGCACAAGGCTATAGCGAAGCGCTCATCACCACGCGCATCGCCACTATCCGCACAGACGTTGATTCTTTTACCGAAGCCGAAGCCAAGGTGCTGGAGAATCACGGTTACTTTACAGGCAACGCTGCCGCCCGGCGTCACGTTAAGGAACTCATCACCTCTGATAGCGAGATGGTGATTCCACACCCCGAATGGATGGATGAAACACTGGTTGCCAAGGCTCTTGCCGAAAGCGGCAAACGTTTTATCTTCGGGCACTGATGATTAAGAGCGACTCTGGTCGAAGTTGCAAATTAACCTGCCGAAACTTTACCCGATTACGGACGCGCGGTTCTCCGGTCTTTCGCACGCGGAGCAGGTCAGACGCTTGAGCGCCGGGGGCGCGACGTTCGTTCAACTGCGTGAAAAGCATCTCGCCCCCCGCGAGTTCTATCATGAAGCAGAAGAAGCCCTGCGCGTTGCGCGTTCTCTGGGCGTGCGGCTCATTATCAATGACCGCGTTGACATTGCGCTGGCGCTCAAAGCCGACGGCGTTCATTTGGGTCAGGACGATCTTCCGCCTGACGCTGCGCGTGGGCTATTGGGCGAAGACGCCATCATCGGTTTCTCCACGCATTCGGTCGAGCAGGCAAGTATTGCTGCGCGTCTGCCCGTTGACTATCTCGCCATCGGCCCCATCTTTGAGACTTCATCGAAGGAGAACCCCGACCCGGTTGTCGGGTTGGATGGTTTGCGCCGCGTCAGGGAGATGACCGGCGAAATTCCGCTCGTCGCCATCGGCGGCATCCGTCCTGAAAATATCGGGGAAGTGCTCAAGGCCGGAGCCGACGCGGTCGCCGTGATTAGCCTCCTGCTGGCCGAGCCGCCGGAAATTGAGACCCGCACGCGGGAAATCTTAACCACCTTTCAGCAAAATCCTCAATAATCCCGCCAAAATCATCGTAGTCAACACTTTTTACTTGCGTTTGGCCACTGTTATACGCGACAATCGAGCGGTCGTTTGAGCAGCGCAAACGCGCTTGCTTAGAGGATGTGCCCGTAGTTGTTTTTATCCGACTTGCCTTACCCTTTAGACCGCCCGGTCGTTTTCCACAAACGGAGTGTCCTTCCTAAATGAGCTTCTTTGACCTGCCGCCCATTATCGAGCGTATGCTGCTCGTCTCTGACAAGATCAGCGACCTGAACTTTAGCGTCGGCCAGCCGCCGCAGGTCGAGATTAACGGGAAACTGACGCCCGTGCAGCCGCTCGGCCTGCAAAAACTGATGCCCTACCAGACCGAAATCATCGCGATGACCTTGATGCAGGGTAATCCGGATGCCGCCGAACGCCTGATCAACACGGGCACGGCAGACTTGAGCTACAGCCTGCCGTCGCGTGTGCGTTTCCGCGTCAACATCTTTCAGCAGCGCGGCTCCTACTCCATCGTCATGCGCGTCATCCCGACCGATATCCCAAGTCTTAGCTTTCTCGGTCTGCCGCCGCAGCTTGCCGACATCGCACAACTGCGTAACGGCATCGTTCTCCTGACAGGCCCGACCGGCTCAGGCAAAAGCTCCACGCTCGCCGCCGTCATAGACATCATCAACGAGACGAAGCACTACCACGTCGTGACTATTGAAGACCCCATAGAGTTTCTGCACCAGCACAAGAGTTCCACGATCAATCAACGCGAGGTCGGCTCTGACACGAAAGACTTTCCTTCGGCGCTCAGGGCTGCTTTGCGTCAAGCTCCGAAAGTGATTTTGATTGGCGAGATGCGCGACTTCGAGACCACAGAGATTGCGCTTGAAGCCGCCGAGACGGGACATCTTGTCCTCTCTACGTTGCACACGATTGACGCCTCGAAATCAATTGACCGCATCATCGGTCTCTATCCGAAGAACGAGGAGAAGGTCATCAGAACACGCCTGGCCCAGACCTTTCGTTACATCGTCTCGCAACGCCTGATTCCGCGCGCCAATGGTAGCGGGCGCATCGCTGCGGTCGAGATTCTCAAATCCAGCCCGCGCACGCGCGAGTATATCGACGAAGGTGAGAGCGAGGGCAAATCCCTGCTGGACGCTATGCGCGACGGAAAGCTGGACGGGATGCAGGATTTCGACGGTGTCATCAAGGACATGATCGAGCGTCAGATCGTGACGATTGAGGACGGCTTGGCCTTCGCCACAAACCAGAACAACCTGCTGCTGGAGCTTAAGGGTCTCTCTTCATCAGAGGACTTCATCCGCGCGGAAACTGACAATGCGCCGGTCGGTGCTTTTCAGGATTACGGCTCGATGCTCCACGCCATCGAGTGAGGATTCCCCGGCCTAACTACTGCGCGCCGACTTTTGTGCGGCGGCGCGTTTCAATTACTTTCAAAAGTAGCGACCAAAAAAATGATTGTTGTCTGTTCCCAATGCGCGACGCGCCTGCAACTCGATGATGCGAAAGTTCCTTCTCGCCCGTTCACCGTGCGCTGTCCGAAGTGCCAGAGCATTATTCAGGCGCAGCCGCCCACTATTTCCAAAGACGAACAGGGCGCGCTCTCGATTGGCGAGACGCCCGCGCTCGAAAGCGGGCGATTCAATCCGCAAATAGCCGCGCCGGTCTTTAAATCCGACAAGGCTTCGGAAGACGAGGACGTTCAAGCTTACGGCAATTCGTCGCCTGCCGCGACGGATGAACTGGCGCGCTTACTGGCCGAGTTGTTACAGCAAAGCACAGCGTCTTCAAAGAAAAAACAGACCGCCGCGCGCTTGAAATGGGAGCACCGGCGCGTGCTGGTCTGCGTCATGCCTTCGCGCCGCGAAGCAATCGGGCGTGCGCTGGTTGACAGCAATTATCAGGTCTACGTCGCAGACGATACGGCGCAGGCCATCGAGCGAATGCGTGAAGAGCAGATGGACGTGGTCATTCTCGAACCTGAATTTGACGCGGTAGAGCAGGGCGCGGCCTTCGTCACGAGCGAGATCAATACTCTTAATCCGGCCAAGCGCCGCCGCATCATCGTCGTCCACCTCGCTCCGGCGTTTCGCACTCTGGACAGCCACGCAGCCTTTGTCCACAACGTCAATCTGGTGGTCAACACCGCAGATTTAGATAAACTGCCGCAGGTGCTGGAACGCACCCTCCGCGATTACAACGACCTCTATCGAGACTTCAACGCCGCGCTCAACGTCGCAGAGATTTAGCTCAGTGACGCAGTGGTCAGTAGGCAGTTAGCGCGAGTTTCAATTGGATGTACGGCAGGCTGTCAGCCTGCTGTCAATTCCTCGCGCTTGGCACAGGCTAATCCTCGCGCTCGGCAGGCTAACAGCCTGCCGTACATTGATTCGCACACCCCTCTAAAAACAAAAGCACGAACGTTGCTTATCGTCTCTTCTTACTGCCCACTGCTTTAAGCAACTGGCGAAGATGATTTGCCCAGCGCGTGAGGTCGAAGTTCTGCGGGTCGTCGTGGGCGTCGGGTATTCCGGCGTCCACCGCTGCGTGAAATGCCGGAATCAGCCAACGCCCGGCTCTGACACTCGCCGCGATGTAAACGAGCGCCAATCGCTTTAACTGTGGGTCTGTAAAACCCGGCGTCGGCGCAATCCGGTCATTGTCCGGCGCACCCTGCGGGTCTCTGCGTCTTGGCTGAACGAGTTCGACGTGAAGGTACAGACCCTTGCCTTTGTTCCTCAATCGGTCGCGCGCAAACTTCGTCCCGTGATACGGGTCCGGCAGTTGCTCTTTGAAATCAACGGCGGTGACAGACTCGCCCATCCGACTGATGTAAACGTGCGTCACCTTCGTCTTGATCCACTTTTGGGGCAAATCATTCCACACCCATGAGGCTTCGTTGATGTCCGGCGGAAACGGGGCATCCATGTAGTTCGGCGTGCTGACATCGTGGATGACAAAGTAGTGTGCGAAAGCGGCGTCTACGTCAACGGGGTTTGCGCGCGAGACCGGATCAGCGAGCGAGCCGCCGATGTCCGCTTCGCTAATGTTCTGTGCTGCCAGGTAGCGCCTCAAGGCGGCCTGCCTCACCTTCAAGGTCTTACCGATGAGTTTATTGAGCGGCTTGGGCAATCTTTCGAGCGGCGCACCGAGATGTCCTCCGATTAGCACGGGACGCAAAAGACACCGGGCTTGCTCCTGCGGCGAGCCAGCATAGCTTGAAGATGAATCGTCAAAGACGCACGGAGTCTCCTGCGCTCTCACAGTAGTTTGTCCCGTGGTGATTAAGCACAGCGCCGCGCAGATGAAGAGTTTTGAGAGTCTTCTGTTCAATGTTTCTCTGTTCGTCAAGATGTTCCGGGAAACTGTTTGAAATGTGACATCCGCTCTCTGTCCCGTCAGGGACAATTGATAATAGCCCAGCGATTTATCGCTGGGAATAGAAGCGTTGAATAAACTGAGTCCCGTAGGGGCGGCTGAAAAGAAGCAAAGCTTTTATCTTCAGTCGTCCCTACGGGACTCAATCATTTCTATCGCTCTGTTTCCCAGCCATAAATTGCTGGGCTATTATCACGTCGTCCCTGACGGGACTTTTTCAAACTGCTTCTAACCTTCTCAGGACGCTTCGGTAGGTGGTGCCTCACTTGCACCTGTCGCATCATCCGTCGCGTCAGTAGCATTTGCTGCCGCGTAGCCCCAGAGCTTTTGCAATCCTTCGACGGGGCCATTGAACTGATCACGGTCGCAGTTGCCGATTCCGTTAACAGAGTGCGGCTCAGGGCCGACCTCTCCGTTCGTGTACTGCCACATCGTCCAGGTATCCCACGCGGGAGGCACTTTCGGCGTCGGGCCGTATTCCGAAAGCCAGAACCAGCAGTAGGACAGCGCCGAGTCCTTGTTGTTTCCCAACAACTCTTTGACGTAAGAGCCGCCGTAGAGTCCCGGCCAACGTCCGGTTTCGGCTTCGACATACTTAACAAAATCCTCTGCTTCGGCTAACGTCATGCCTGCGCCGCTCGGGTTCTCTTCGAGGTCGAGCACGAGAAGATCATTTGGCCCAGGCTCGACGACCGAGAGAAAATATTTGGCCTGTGCCGCACCGTCGCCGCCCACGCCGAAATGGTAAGCCCCCCACCAGAGACCGGCGGCGAGAGCTTCGCCCTTCCGAGCTTGATACTTTGAATCAACCATCGTCGTGCCCTGCGTGGCCTTGTGGATGATGCCGACGATGCCATCCGCCTTAACGGTCTCGAAGCTGCTGACGGTGTTGAAGTGAGACAAATCTACGACGACGTTGCTGGTTGTCATTACTCTCTGTGCCTCCGAGTGAGTTTGATTAATTGGTGCTCAGTGAGATACGCCCCACTGACCTGTGAGAAAACGAGTGGTCTTCTGATAGGCTTTCTTGCTTGACTATGGCCAGCGCCAGAAGCATTCCGAAGCCAGCGAGGGAAAGTTTTAAGCTGAAAAGAAGTGGCGTCCCGTACGGGAATCGAACCCGCGTCGCCGCCATGAAAGTCCGTATCACGTGCCCCATGTTCTTCGATCATAAATAGCGCGGCAAGACCGGCGCTTTCCACCGCTCCTGCATTTTCCGCAACTTCAACAGCGCGACGAAAAGTAGAAAGCGAGAGAGCATAATCCTGCATCCTGATCTGTGCAATAGCTTGAACAGTCAGGGCATCAGCTAGTAACGCCTGCTCGCCGCTTTGTTCAAGAATCCCAACCGCATAATTTATTGCGCCCAAAGCTTCGGCGTAACGTATTTCAGCAAGAAATACCCGTGCCCGCGTTTCGATTACTTGCGCTAATATGCCTGCGTCTTTCAATCTGGATAAAATTTTGTGGGCACGGTCGAGCTAGGTTTTTATACTTTCATTCCGCTGAGTTTACCCAAGGCAATTGTTTTAATGCGAGTTAGTACTTGCTCAACCAAATTGCACGTAAAGTATTCTTCATCGCTGTAGAACATCTGATTCTGGTGCTTCCGCAAAGCCGCAGGAAAATTGGTCAAAGATTCGTATCTCTCGTGAGTCAGAATTAGCAATTTGTGGGCATGTTGAGACCCGACAAAGTGCGCTATTTCTTCCCCTGCTCCTTTTGATGTATCTAGAACAACACACAAATCGCAAGCCGATAAATGCCAGAGTTCTTGAGCAGGGAACTCTAGTTGATCTATGCCAGGCAACATTCCGGTCAGGTCTAACTCTTCACTAAAGCGAATATCAGCATTGTTGAAGCAGTGGCTAATCTCTCGTTTAATTTTCAGCCGTTTCTCGAAATGTTCGCCCGCATCTTTACCTGGCCCCCAAACAAGAATGTTCAGATCGTAAGCTTCAGTCCGCTTTTTGAGACGGTTAATAGCTTCCTCGAACCCCATTTTGCAGGCTCTCCACCAGTCCTGTTTAAGGAGTAAATTCCACGCCTGATGCTTCTTCAATCTTTCGCAGAATGCTTGCTCCTAGCTCAGTACAAGTAAACAGTCCCTCATATTCTTCTATAACACCGGAGAGTATTAATCTGTTTAGGATAGGAGTGATTGTTGCGTCATTAGTTTTTATTGTTAAGGCAAGCGCTGGCTTTTTTTGAGACGATAATCTCAGGAGCACCATCAGGTGCAAGCCCATCCAATCACCATTGATTAGAGATTCCAGTAAAACTCTGTTCCTTTGAGCTTCGGAAAGCGTCTCTTCATTAACTGTCTCTGCCGTATCTTCCGCCGCAGATTCCGAAGCGTATTGTTTTAATGCCTTAATGAACTTTAGCTTTTGACGTTTTTCTGGAACGACCAAAAAATAATCTCTGGTCCTTTCCTGCTCGTGACCGGAAAGGGATCCAGAAACGAAATCATCCGTTACTTCGTCTTCAATCAAGAGTAGTTCATCGAAATACCCTTGATCAGTTAATACCCGAAGCTCAACTTCAGATTGCTCTTCTTCGGCTAATTCACCGAGCAGGTATTTTTTAATCAATTCTTCTCTTTCGAGAACTTGTTCCATAGATAGTTGACCAATCAATGAATAGAGGTAAAGGGCTTCAGGGCACGACGCTATCGTGCTTCTTCATGCATTCTTCTATACAATGATGCAAAGCATTCCGAATTCTAAATGCGCGTACCCTTAGTGCATGTGACTGAATCCCAAACTGTTCAGCAAGACGTTTTCTAGTATCTATCTTTGCTCTCTTCTTCTCCTGGTAGTATTGCAAGATCAACTCACGGTTATCAGGGCTAAGGCTTTGCATACATCTTTCCAAACAATTATACGATATTTCAGTGAGATCCGAAGATACATCAATCTTGTCAGGTACAGGAACTGCCTCATGAAGGTGGCTTTGATGTAAGTACTCACGATAGAGTTTCTGTGCAACGCCATAGAAGTATAATGCTGGATCGCCCTGATAGGTATCCCTAATATCCTTGACCCTATAAGCGACTCTGTTTATCGTCTCATCGGTGAGTTCTTCAGCAACCGTGCATCCACGCGACAGGAATATTTTTATCAGTCTGGAGCGAATTTCTTCGTATTTGTAGCTTGCCTGTTCTACAACTGGATCAAGCCACTCAAGAAGTGAATCTAAAGTCTCCACATTTAAACTGGTCTTATTATATTGTGAATCGCCCATACTATCAGACCGCTGAGAAATTTCTGAATGTTCCAACTTAGCCATAATACAAGATGTGGGAACTATCTTGTCCAGCATATCTGTACCAAGATGCCTCCTACAATGAAAACGCTACAACACAGGGCAAATTGCTCTTTCCTTTAGGCTATACAGTTGCCACTCCCGGCGCTATCGGCGCTCTGAAAGAGGCCGGACAGATGCCCGCAGAGCTTTTACATCGGCATCAAACGGGGGATTGAGGCGAGTTAAGCACAGAAGACAGGGAAGAGAATGAGTTTTCTGTGACTAACGGCTTCCGCATCCTGAGCGCATACCGGACAAAGGCAGGCGTGAAAATCTGGCTTATTACAGAGTGGGATAGGTCGGCAACAACCATCTTGCTCCCTTCGGAGTATTAGGAGAAGCTAGAGGCTTACGCGAGCCGCTTCCATTATAGAGGCGGCTCATTCTACTAACCTGACACAGCAACAGAGCTTTGAATGTGTCCGTAAATGTGTCCGCTAAAGGAAACAGCCATCATAAAGACGGCTGTAAACTATTGATAGATTGTGGCGTCCCGTACGGGAATCGAACCCGTGTCGCCGCCGTGAAAGGGCGGTGTCCTAGGCCGCTAGACGAACGGGACGCAAACGTGGCAAAACAAATCCGCGAGCGAGAGAGACAAGGGAAGTCTAGCCAGAACTTCCGCCGAACAACATGTTTGTCTGTTCGCTTGTTGGACGTTGACTAAAATAACTGGACAGCATAAAGGGTGTCAACCGCGCGCTCGTCTTCGCGTGTGAGATTAGACGATTGATAATCAGAGGAAAGGATTAAAAGATGGCACTTAGAAGTATCACGGAAATAATAGGTGACCTCTCAAAACCGATTCCGCGCCGCTTGTTGAAGAGCAAGACGGTCGGCGGACAGAAAATCTACTTTCTACCCTGGCACACGGCGGTTAAGTTTTTAGACCTTTACGCGCCCGGCTGGTCATATGAGATTCGCCATCTCGTGGGCATCGGCGGCAAACTCGTGCTCGTCTCGCGCATCTCCGTGCCGTGCGCCGAAGGCGTCATCTATCGAGAGGCGACGGGGCAGGAAGATGAGGATGTGGATAAATTCGGCGATCCCTCCTCGAATGCCGAAAGCATGTCGCTTCGGCGCGCGGCGGCGAAGTTCGGGCTGGGCTTGCATCTGTATGAAGGCCCGCCGGATGCATAGCGACGCGATAGATGAATGCTGAACGCTGAACGCGGAAGTAAAAACAGTTCATCGTTCAGCGTTCAGCATTGATCCTTTACGCAAACGTCCATCCGCGCGCGCGTCTGCCGGGACGTGGGCGGTCGTTGTTTGATTTTTGCTTAGGTTGCGCTAAGGCGGACTTTCCGTTGCGGAAGAATCCGCTTTATAATCCACTTGCCCCGCACTGATCAGTTCTTCTATGAGAGTCGTCTGGTCGGGCAGTCAAATATTCTCAGTTACAACTCAAAAGCCCTTGTCGAATAATCATTCCTTTGGGAGATTAAAGGTGATGTTGATGAAAATCCGCGCATCCGTCGTGATGGCGGCGACGATTCTGTTTTTGCTCTGCACTACGAGTTCGACCCCGGCGCAGGGGACGATGGGCGGCGCGGGAAGCGTTTCGCGTGATGGCGGCGCAAGCTCGTCGGCGGCAGATGTGATAGGCGGGGCAGCGCAGGCGACCGTTAAGCGCTCCATCGCGCGCTCGACTGCTTCACCGAGGCCCGTTGTTCGACGCCGCCTGCGTCCAAAGCCTGCGGGACGCCCCGTCATGGACGCAGATGATTACAACGATCAGGGCGATTCGTTTCTGACGGCGAGCAAGTACGCGGAAGCCATCAATTCTTATAAACAAGCCGTGCGGCTCAAGCCGGACATGGCAGAGGCGCATTACAGTCTGGGCTGGATTTATAACGAGCAGGACGATTACGCGCAGGCGCGCGATGCGCTCAAGCTGGCGGTTCGTTATAACCCCACCTACGCCGAAGCGTGGAAGGAACTCGGCTTTGCTCATCGCAATCTCAATCAAACGAACGAAGCCATCAACGCCTATCGTCAGGCCATCACTCTCAACCCGGAATACGTGCAGGCTTACTACGAGCTTGGCTGGACGCTCAACGAGGCGAAGCAGTACGCGCAAGCCGTAGCTCCGCTCAATCAGGCGATTCTCAAAAGAAGCGATTATGCAGAGGCACATAACGAGCTTGGCTACGCTTACCGCAAGCTCCAACGATACAAGGATGCCATAGAGGCTTACACCGAAGCCGTCACGCTGAAGAAGGATTACGCGGCGGCCTACTTCGGCCTCGGCGATGTCTATTTCTACAACACGAGCCAATATCCGCAGGCCATCGCCGTCTACAAACAGGCGCTCAATCTCAAGCCCGACAACGCGCAGGCTTTCTACAACATCGGCTGGTCATATAACGAGTTGAAGCAGTACGCGCAGGCCGTCGAACCATTAGAAAAAGCCATCTCGTTGAAAGCGAATTACCCGGAGGCTTACGCCGAACTGGGCTACGCCTATCGCAGGCTCGAACGCTTTCCCGACGCGATTCAAAACTACAGGGAAGCGATTCGTCTCAAAGCAGACTACGCGCAGCCCTACTTTGGCCTGGGCGACGTGTACTACTACAACACCAGCCAGTACGGTGAAGCCATCAATGCTTACCAGCAGGCGCTGCGGTTTAAGCCAAACAACGCGACCGCGAATTACAACATCGGCTGGTCGTATAACGACATGAAACGTTACGCGGACGCCATTCCCGCGCTTCGGGAAGCGATCAGGATTGAGGCCGACTACACGGAGGCTCATCAGGAGTTGGGTTTTGCCTATCTGAACTTAAGCCAGTACGGGGACGCTGCGACGGCTTTCCGGCAGGCGATTCGCCTCAAGCCCGATTATGCTCTGGCGCACTACAATCTGGGCATCACCTATCTCTCGATGGGCAACAAGACGGGAGCGATGGACGAGTACAGGACGCTCAAGCCGATTGACCAGAAACGGGCGGAGAGGCTGCTGGGGCAAATCAATAAGCAGTAGTCAGTGGTCGGTGGTCAGTTAAAAACAAAAGCTCTGCTCTGCTTATCGCTCCTGATTCTTGCTGACCACCGACCACTGACTACTGACCACTGCTTTTCCCCGGCAACTTCCTGACAGGTTTGACCATCAGAGATGGCATCAGGCCACCGGCCCCGACTTTGGGGCGCATAAAGCAGGGGAATTTTCTTGTCCCTTAAAAAAATTGGAAGCGACGGCGTATCTTTTCCGAGATTGCCGGTAATAAATAACTGGGAAGCGATTCCCAGGGACACACGCGGGGGGCAAACCGAGTTGCCCGAAAGCATGACAGATGAAAGATTGCTGGCCCTGGCCAGTCGCGGCGACGAAGCTGCTTTTCTAGCGCTGTACGAGCGCCACCGCGACCCGGTGTTCCGCTTCGCCTACCGCCTGCTCGGCTCAACTGAGTTGGCGGAGGATATCGCGCACGATTGCTTCCTGAGTTTGCTCAGGCGTCCCGCAGGTTTCGACGCGGCTCGCGCATCCTTGAGAACTTATCTTTTGGCGGCTGCGCGCAATCTGGCGATGAAGCATTTTCGCGGAATGCGCGGCGAGGATGCGCTCGAAGATTTGGCGGAAGAGCCGCCCTTACCCGAAAGACACGGGCCGCTTCGTCAACTGCTCGACGAAGAGTTGTCTGAGGAAGTCAGGCGCGCGATTGACGGACTTCCGCCGCTTCAACGCGAGGCGCTCGTTCTCTTTGAATATGAAGACTTGATGCTCTCCGAGATTGCCGTCGTGGTCGGCGCAGATGTCGGAACAGTGAAGGCCAGACTCCACCGCGCACGCCAGCGTTTGAAGAAGCAGCTTGCGCCCTATTTCAAAAGCAGCCCGGAAGCAGCAGCCGTGGACGAGGTGTTGAAATGAGCGACGAAAAAGACACTCAACCACTTTCGATTTTCAGTAGTAGACGCGATGACTTCCGAAATGAGGAGGCCATCCGGCTCGACGCAGACTCGTCCGGTGAGCAGGAACTCCGCGCCATGTTCCAGCTTTGGAGTGTGCCGGAAACGCCCGCGACGCTCGACTCGCGCGTCATCACAACCTATCGCCAGCAGATATTTTCCAGAGAAGATTCCTTAGAAGAACGTCAGGAGGTTTTTATGAAACATTGTCCGACCTGCCAGGAAGAGTTCGCCAACAAATTCAGCTTCTGCCCGGTTGACGGCACGCCGCTGGACGACGTAACCGTATCGTCCGCAGCACCGGAGATTCCACCCATGCATGTCATCGGTGGATACGCCGCCCCAGCCGCGCTGGTGGCAGCCGGGGCATCGGAATATCACCTGACGTTTGTCGACGACACCGGCTTGACCCGCCGCTTGATGGGCGAGTTGAAGGAAGTCGCTCATCACAGTGAACTGACCTGGCCGGAGTTCAAACGCGACCCCTTCGGCTATTCCAAACGCTTTGTCGTCGGCTACAGCTCGCTGGTCTGGCGCTTCTTCTCCTCCAGAAACGTCGCCATTGCCACTTCTTCTGCTTTACTGCTGGTCCTCTCAGTCGTCATCGCCTTCGTCGTCTATGGCAAGAACCACAGTGGCTCAGGCACCGGACAGGCTGAGAACGACCTGATTGTCGAGAGACTCATTGATCCAGACGAGATTCCACCCGAAGAAACCGAAGAAACCAAGCCCGACAAAGCCATCGGCACAGGTCAGGGCGGACGAGTCGGCTTCAATAAAGGCAAAGGCGAAGGCTCACTTCCCAAACCGGCGAAGGCTGGCGGCGGCGGCGGTGGCGGTCAGCAGGATGTCCTGCCCACCCAGCAGGGAAGGATTCCCCCGCCATCAGAGATTCCGGCATTGATTCCGACCAGCCCTCCGGTGAGACCGCCGCTGCTTCCCGTGGCCGGGATTAACATTGATCCGGCTTTGTACAAGAATCAGAACTACGACCGGTTTGGTGATCCGCGGTCGAACTCGCAGGCGACGAGTGCGGGGCCGGGGACCGGCAATGGGTTGGGCCGAGGGACGGGAGCGGGCATTGGCGAAGGAGATGGGCAGGGGTTCGGCCCCGGACGTGATCGGAACATGGGAGGCGGCGATGCCCGAGATGGGGGCGGCGGGCCGGGAGGAGGAACAGGCAATAATGCGTTGGATTATGCGAATAAGGTCTTCAAGCCCAGTGAGGTGAGTTCGAAGGCGCGGATTATATCCAGACCGGAGCCGCAGTACACGGAAGATGCGAGGAAGAATCAGGTGAGTGGGACGGTGGTGTTGAGGGCGGTGTTTGCGTCCAATGGGTCGGTGACGAACATTCGGACGGTGAGTGGGTTGCCGCATGGATTGACGGAGCGAGCGATGGCGGCGGCGAGGCAGATTCGGTTCACCCCGGCGACGAAGGATGGACGTGCGGTGTCGCAGTACATTCAGATTGAGTACAACTTCAATCTTTACTGATCCTCACCCATGAATAGTTGATTACCCGGCGGCGCTTCCTCTTAAAGATGGAGCGCCGCTCGCTTTTAATCGCGACTCATGGCAAGTGCTGCATTGGTCTTTCTTGCAAGGCCGCGCGCCTCGGTTCGTTCTAACTCAGAAATAAAACGGGAACCTTGTTTGGTGTCCGGCGTCTAAATTCATCAAGCCGGATACGACGTTCTCTCTTCGGGTGGCGCACGCGCTCGCGTATCGTCAGCCCTACAGACCTTCTTTAGTCAGGAGAAATCTCATGCGCCGAAAGTCTTTTCTCAAATTCCTGTTTCTCATCGCCATCTCTCTCTCAAGTGTGCTGACCTTCGCTTATTTCAACCGTGTGAACATTGCGCTTGCCGCTCCGCAGCAGCAGACGGAAGCGACGTCCGGCTCGCTTCAGGTCACGGACGCTACGGGAAAATCAAGGGGCGTCTGCCCGCTCAAGCACACGGATGTCAAAGCCGAGATCAGTGGCTTTATCTCTCGCGTGCGCGTCACGCAGGAGTTTGAGAATCCTTTCAAAGAGAAGATCGAGGCCGTTTACACGTTTCCGCTTCCGCAGAACGCAGCCGTTGACGATATGACGATGATGGTCGGCGATCGCACTGTGCGCGGGCGCATCCTGCCGCGTGAAGAGGCGCGAACCGTTTACGAAGCGGCGCGTGCCGGAGGACAGGTCGCGAGCCTGTTAGATCAGGAGCGTCCCAACATCTTTACGCAGGCGGTCGCCAACATCATGCCCGGCGAGAAAGTGACCGTGACGATCAACTACGTAGATACGCTCAAGTATGAGAACGGAGCTTACGAGTTTGTTTTTCCGATGGTCGTCGCCCCGCGTTATGTTCCGGGCGCGCCCGTGAGTGTGGGAACTGGCGGGACATCTCCAAACACAACGCAAGTGCCGGATGCCTCGAAGATCACGCCGCCCATCACGCCTAAGGGCACGCGCGCAGGCCACGACATCTCTGTTGAAGTCGCGCTCGACGCGGGCGTTCCACTTGATATTCTGAAATCCAACTCTCACGAGATTGATGTCGAAAGACCGAACGGTTGGAGCGCGCTCGTGCGTTTGAAGAACAAGACGGAAATTCCGAATAAAGATTTTATCCTCAAGTATGACGTGGCGGGCGGTCGCATCGAAGACGCGATTCTCACTCACCGGACAGACAGGGGCGGTTTCTTCACACTCATCCTTCAGCCGCCCGACCGTGTCACAGTGGAAGACGTGACGCCCAAAGAGATCGTCTTTGTGCTGGACACATCGGGTTCGATGGAAGGCTTTCCCATTGAGAAGGCCAAAGAGGCGATGAAGCTCGCGCTTGATGGCCTCTACCCGCAGGACACATTTAATCTCATCACCTTTGCGGGCGACACGCACATACTCTTTCCGCAACCCGTCCCTGCGACGAAAGCGAATCTGGCGAAGGCGCAGGCGTTTCTGGCCTCGCGTGCGGGCAGCGGCGGAACGGAGATGATGACGGCGATCAAAGCCGCGCTCGACCCATCGGATAAACAGGGACACATCCGCGTCGTCTGCTTTATGACTGACGCCGAGGTCGGCAACGATTTCGAGATTATCTCCGAAGTTCAGAAGCACCCGAACACGCGTGTCTTCGCGTTTGGCATTGGAAACTCTATCAACCGCTTCCTGCTCGACAAAATTGCCGAAGAGGGACGCGGCGAAGTCGAGTACGTCTCGCTGGGTGACGATGGCTCTGTGGCAGCGCGCAGATTCCACGAGCGCGTCCGCAGCCCCTTGCTCACGGATATTTCAATTGACTGGGCAGGGATGGCCGTCGCTGACGTATACCCGAAGCGCATCCCGGACCTTTTCAGCGCCAGGCCAGTCGTTTTGTCCGGGCGCTATACGAAAGGCGGGCGCGGGGTCATTCGCCTGAAGGGGCGTATGTCCGGGCGCGACTTTGTGCGCGAGATTCCAGTTGAGTTGCCGGAGACGGAAGCGCGGCACGATGTGCTGGCGACGCTCTGGGCGCGCACGCGAATTGACGATCTGATGAGACAAGATTATATCGGCGTTCAGCGCGGCAACGCTCATGCCGACTTGAAAGAAACGATCACGCAGTTAGGCGTTGAGTATCGGCTGATGACACAGTTCACCTCGTTCGTCGCGGTTGAAGAGATGGTTGTCACAGACGGCGGCGAGCCGCGCCGGATTGAAGTTCCGGTCGAGATACCGGAAGGAACGAGCGGACAACGCGGGTTCGAGGAGAGTGATGAACCCGACGGATTTGTCGCACAGTTTTCTTCCGTTACTGGAAACCGCAACGCCAGAGTAGCTGCGCGGCCAAACTCTCCGCCTATTGTCACCTTGTCAGCCACATTGCCCAACCCACAGCCGACGCCCGTGCCAAAGGGTGGAGCAGCGTCGGGCGCAGGCAAGGGCAAGGGCGTCGGGCGTGGTCGTCGCGGGAACATGGGTGGCGGCGGCGCAGGCGGCGGCCTTGCGAGCGCTAGTGACAGAGTTGTTTCTGCTGGCGTCCTCAACAGTCAGGCTGTGAACATGCCGAAGCCCGCTTACCCGTCAGTCGCAAAAGCGGCTCGCGTCGCAGGGCCGGTGATTGTGCAGGTGATAATTGACGAAAGCGGGAACGTCATTTCCGCCAACGCCGTCGGGGGCAATCCGCTACTTCATGCGGCGGCTGTCGCGTCAGCGCGTCAGGCTAAGTTCACTCCGACTAAATTGTCCGGCAAGCCCGTGAAAGTAGCTGGCGCGATTGTCTTTCACTTTGATCCTTCAAACACGACTCCGACAAGCACTTCGGTTGTCATGGACGAAGAGAGCGTGGCGCGGCTGCTTGAAGAAGAAAAACGGCGTGAGCTTCAAAGCAAGCTGCATTCATCATTGCTCGCGTTGGTTGATCGCCTGAAGGAAAGGAGCGCGAAGCCGGGCGCGGATGAGACCGAATTTGTCCGTGACGGCAAGGCCGAGATTCAGGTCTGGTTGACGGATAAATCAGAAGAGACAATCGCACAACTCAAGCAGCTTGGCTTCGAGGTCATGCTCGACCCCAAGAGCGCCAAGCTGGTCATCGGTCGCGTGCCCATCGAAAAACTCGCCGCGCTTGTCGATCTCAAGTTTGTTCAGTACATCGCGCCGATGAAGAGCAAGTAAAGAGCCACGCGGGGAGGAGAAGCAGAAGGCGGAAGGCAGGAGGCAGCATGGTTGTGCTGCCTCCTGCCTTCCGCCTTTTGTTTTCCGCCCGCTGTCTTGTTCTCCGCGTCTCTGCTACCCGGCGCAATTAAGTTTGCGTCTAACCAAAGGCGCGCTCATTGCCAAGCAATGTCATCATCTATAAACTTATAGAAGACGAGTCGAGTCTATGGATAAAGAGACATATCGTTCCTCGATCTACCGTCACCTCGCAAAGCTATATGACTACGATGATGAAAGACAATCGCCAAGCCAGCCCAACTATTATGTTAGTCGAGGATGACGAAATAAGTCGCACCCTCTTACGTCGGTTATTGAAGAACAGCGGTTATCGCATCATCGAGGCCGTTGACGGGCTGGAGGCATTAAAGCTGGCCATGCGCGAGCGTCCCACTTTGATTTTAATGGATGTGGATTTGCCCGGGCTTGACGGTATCGGTATTACCCGCCGCATTCGAGAAGATGCCGCGTTGCGCAATACTCTGATTGTGATGGTTACAGCTTTTGATACACCGAAAATCCGAGAGGCTGCTTTCGATGCCGGATGTAACGAATACCTCGTGAAGCCGCTTGATGCTGTCAGGTTGAAGGCACTTCTGACATCAATCTTATTTGAAAAATGATAATCCCTTCGTAGCACCTTTCTCCATACTACGGATTCTGGCACTTGGAAACGCAGATGGAGAACTGAGCAACCTCATTCTGTTCATTGCCGCGCGCCGCAATTCCCACCGCGCCGATGCGAAACGTATTACTGGGATCAGGCAGTGTCCCAAGTTTCAAGAGGTCTCCTGTTTCGCTATCCTGTACTTTCACGCTGATCTCGCTGCCCGTCATTGTCAGCACGACGCTGAAGGACTTGCCGGGCTTGAGAGTTTCGGAGAATTGACTGATAGGAAGCGTGCGCCCGAAGCGCTGTGCAGAGCCATTTTGGACAAGATAACCACGAAGCCTATATGGCTCGTCAGAATTTGGACCGGTAATCTGAACTAGATAATAGTTCTGCGGGTCAACCACACGGACGGCGAAGGAAGCAGCAACTCCGTTTTTCATCCTCACCTCAGTGGAGAGTTGAAAATCTTTATAGTTATGATAGCTGCTATCGCTCGGCAGTGCCATCCCGCCTCCGTTGACTATCACCTTGCCTGAAGAGAAAGACCAACCACCCGGCAAAGCCCAATCACTGACAGAAGCTCCAAGGAAATCTTTAGATTCCAACCGCTTCAGATCAAAACTTTTGGTGCTATCGCTTGACACTGACAGGGCGGTATCCATCGGCACATACGAAGCATCATCAGGGGCGATTTTAATAATGTAGTCGCCGCGGGTCAGGCCGGAGAGGACAACCTGCTTATTTTGAAAATTAACTGAGCGGGGCACCTCGCCGCCCTTTGCGTAGTATAACTTTCCGCTGCTCGCATTAAGCGTGACAGTGACATTATAAGTGATCGGCACTAAATTAAGCTCAACCTTGTCATATGCGCCAGCTTTGACTTGCGCTGCGCTGTCCGTCGGCTTGTGCCCTCCAAGCTCAGCGAAAACTCGATAACTGCCTGGACGCAGATCATTGAGGATGATTGATCGCTCGCCTGCGGAAATGGTGTTTTCGGATACTTCGACGCTGCCGCCCTTTGTTAAATACTCCAACCGGATAGATGCGCCAGGCTCAGCACTAATATAGAGGGTGCCGGTTTTGCGTGTCACGAGCACGCGCGGCCCAGGCACTCGCACCACTATCACTTTCGGACCCGTTGGTGAAGTTGGTTTTTTATTCTCCGGCTTGCTATAGCCACTCTTAGGGCGTATCGCGTCTCCCTGCGCGCGAGCAATTAGACTTGAGGTGAAGAAAAGTAATGGTGTTACGACGATGACACCCACTTTGGATAAGACTCTCATGGGTTGAACCTCTCGGTAAATGTGCGAAAAGAAAATAACCGGGGCGCGAGGTGCGCGTGCTTGAGAGCCAAGCTTATCATACCTCGCGCCAAAATGTTAAAGCGTTCGCGCTGGAAAATGACCTTCAACGCGAACCGGATGTGGCGTTCGCACAGCGCGACAGACCACATGAAATAGTCCTTTCTAGCCGAGACTCTATGTGGTGCGCGCTTTCGCTAAAGCTGATCCTATAAATACCTATGGCCCAACCTTGACCATGCTTATGCGGCTTCCAGAAAATCAAAGGTATTTATGAGACTGCTTCTAATCAAAGCCCTGGACTTGGCGCATTGCCACCTCTGCATCTTTCAAGACAATTGTCATATTGCTTTTGCGCCATGGTCTGACATCTTTCTGCCCTGGGGCCAGAGGCCTCGTTGCATCTCTTAACCATCGCGTCATAGTTCTCCTTACACCGCCCGGCGCAATCGGTCATTGAATCGGACCCGATTTTAATCTGTTGTGACGTGCCGACTCCACAGACAAGAACAAGTGTCAACAGTAAAGCGATGAGAACGGGGCGGTTAGCGTATTTCATTGGATATCTCCTCCTGATTAGCTGGAATGAACGAAGTTTCAAACTACAAAAATAGGTGATGCGAGGTGTAGCTCTTAACTTGGGCTGCACCTCGCATAACTCTGTTGATACGTTTGCTAGAAGACGAACTTCAGAGCAAACTGTATACGGCGTCCGGGCGTTACAGTATCAGTCGCCTGACCGAAACTGGGAGCTTCGAGGAAGCGCACGGGGATTCCGAAATTAGCGCGATTGGTAAAGTTAAAGATGTCCATGCGGAAAACAATCCGCTTGGTCTCTTTAATCGTAAAGTTCTTCACGATGGCGAGGTCCAAGTTTAAAACGTTTCCGGCACGAAACGTATTGCGACCAACGCTTCCATCATCACCGGGCACTGCAATAAGACTCGTCAGATTTGTTCCCGACGCTATTGATAGGGGCTGACCGCGGTTTCCCGTGACAACGATGCCCTGTGTTGAGTCCAGGCGATCTGAGAGGTTGCCGTCAAGGTTGACATCAAAAATGCTGTTGACCGTGAAGGGCTGTCCGGTCTGGAAAAAGCCTGTGCCTGCAATTTGTAGCCCGCCAAAGATCGCTTTGTAGAAGCTGCCGCGATTACCTGCTTTCGGGAAGTCGTAGATGACGTTGTAGGCGAAGCGATGACGCACATCAAAGTTGGATGGCCCAAATTCGCCTGCGCGCGAGATGCTGTTCTGTGGCAGAGCCGATGTCCCTGCCAGATCGAACACGTCGGAGGCATCATCTTTGGCCTTGGCGAATGTGTAGTTGGCCTGATACTGCAAGCCACGACTGAAGCGTCCCTGCATTTGTATTTGAAGAGCGTCGTAACGAGAACTGCCGCCACTTTCGTAGATATAGACAGGGCCGATGTTTGGATTTGGGCGATCAAAGTCCGCCGTTGTAGTTGAGCCGGGAGCAATGGCGAGTCCAAACAAAACAGGGATGCGAGGATCAATTGGATTAGAACCACAGGCAAGACCACAGGCATCTAATGCTATTAGAATGTTATTTGGCCCGAGGTTAGGAGTCGAGGCACGGAGCAAATTATGCCCTCGCGTGCCGACATAACCAACAGAAAGAAGCATGTTGGCGCTCAACTGTTGTTCGAAGGTGACAGAATAGTGCTCAGCAGATGGCGTTTTGATAAAACGATCTGGGAGCGTGACGGAAACTGCGTTCGGGAAAAATGTGCCGCTCGCAAAATTATTAAGCACATCTACCAGCGTGTTGTTCGGATTATAAGAGTTCAGTGTTCCAGGCTGAACCAGCGGTCGAAAATCAGTGCAGACCCCCATCATGTTTTGGGCATAACATATCCCACCGCGAGCAGGATTGAAGTAAGTGAACTGGAGTCCGTCATTGAATCCACCAGTGTTGACGGTCACAAAGTTGGGGAAGACGTTTCGTGATTGGCTCACTACCGCGCCCAGAATTTGGTCGTAAAAGACGCCGAAGCCTGCGCGAATTACTGTGGTGTGGTCTTGTCCGAACCAGTTCGGCGACCAGGCCAGACCAAAGCGTGGAGCAAAATTGTTGCGATCAGGATCAAAAATCTGAGTGCGTCCTGCGAGAAATTTCCTGAGGTCAGCAACATTGGGGTTGTTGAGCGCCGTGTCAGAGAAAGTACTTTCGATGAGATTGTGAACTTCCCTCGGCGGCGTATTGTATTCATAACGCAGCCCGAAACTAACCGAAAGGTTCGGACGAATGCGCCACTCGTCCTGACCGAAGAAGTTGTATTCGTAATAGCGCAGGCCAATCCCCGAACCAGTCCTTGCCAGCGAAAGGAATGCGCCGCTGGGAGTACCCGTTCCTGCAAGGTCGGCTCCTGTAAGAAAGTTGCCCGTAAAAAGATTCGCGCCAAAAGACTCTAATTCCGGTGCCCCGTTGAAGCTTAAAAGCGTTCTTGAGTTACGCGGCAAATCGCTATTAAGCTCAACGCGACGAATATCTAAACCAAAGGCCATGCTGTGGCGGCCTGCACGGTAGCCCAGGCTGTCCGCCACCTGGTAGGTGTTGTTGACGCGGTTTTGCGGGAAGAAATTAACGTCAACGCCGATAGGACTGAATCCAGCAATATTTGCCTGACCAACACGACCTATCCCTGTACCGGAATTACAGTTACTAGGGCCACCCGTACCGCATTCAGTAGTTCCCGTGAATCTATAGAGTACCGGGCCGGTATTCGGAACTCCGAAGTTAGCAGGCAAGGTATCGTTCTCCAGCCGTCGAGCGTTCAACAGAAAAGGCTGGTTGGGAGAAAGCTCGCTGGGGATGAGGAATGGATCCCGCAGTTCATCAAAAACCAGGCGCGTGCGGCCATATGAGAGACGCAGCACGTTAGACATCTTACTGGTCAATTCGCTGGTCAGAAAGGTCGAGAAGTTTTGTGTTCTGACGCGAGGCCGCAACGATGAAAAGAGCGCCCCACCAGTGACCGAAATGTCACGCCAATCCTGAGTGAAGTTATAACGCGCCGTAAAGGTTTGAGGTTTGCCCCAGAGATTAAAGTTTTGATCGTACTTGCCGGAGACAACGTTTCCTCTGGCGCTCGCTGGCAACACCTCTGTAAAGGTATTAGCTCCATAAACGCCCGTCGGATTGTTAGCGAACGGGAAAAGGCTGAAGACCGCATCGCCCTGAAGCGAAGTCGGGAAGCCAAAGTCCTGGAAGAAGCGGGTGCTGTTTGCAGCAGTGCAATTGGAGCGGTTAAAGCCAGGAAACTGTGGGCCTAAACAATCAATAAAGAAGCCTGTAGCCCCGCTATTGAAAATCCCTCTTTGGTCAACGGTCGGAACCGCAAAGCTCGCTTCCTTCGTCGCATTGAGAAGCTGTCTCTCATAAGAGACGAAGAAAAAAGCCTTATCCTTTTTAATCGGTCCGCCGAGTACAGCCCCAGCTTGACCGAACGTGAACGAGTCTTCGCCACCACTCTGGTTGGTGGCCGTGATCGGTGTATTACGCGTGATGCAGGCAGCATCGGAAACACCAGTGCAATTCAGAACGGCTTGTCCCGTACTGCTGCGTATCGCTGCAGTCCCATTGCCATTGGCCGTGTCGAAGAAGTTGCGCGAATTCAGTTGACTCGAATTGAAGAAGCCATAGATCGCACCGTGAATTTGATTGCCGCCGGATTTGGAGACGGCGTTGACCTGAGCGCCGAAGTTGCGGCCATATTGGGCGGGCGCGAGCAGTGTCGTGACTCGAAACTCTTGTACGGACTCAATCGGCTGCGGGACGAGCGAGAAGAATCCCTGACGTTGCACGCCTATGTCTTCGTCATTGTTGTCCGAACCGTCAACGGTGAAGTTGTTGCCGCGCGAGCGCATACCATTGACGGAGAACTGTCCGGAAGAGCCGACGCCAGCGCCGATGCCGGGACCGGCCACGCTGCCCTGCGTTTGCGGGGGCGGAGTGACGCCCGGCAACAGCAGCGCTAGTTCATCGAATGAGCGCACCAGCGTAGTTCCGCCAAGCGGGAGGGTGGGCACCTCGTTCTCTCGAAAGCCGCCGCCGCGCCGCCCGTCCGTGGTGTTGATTTCATTTCTGATGTCGGAATCTCCGGTTACTCCTTTAGAAAAATCCGCTGTCGTCCCACCTGTCTTTGCAGGTTGGGCGTTTGGTGCGACTCCGGGCTGAGATGGCTCAGTCGAGGTTGGCGGCGGCGTGGTCGCAACAGCATTCAACGGTTCGAGAGAGATCGGCAATGGAACTGCTTTATTGGTGAGCGTAATATCAACGCGCTGCACCTTATCGCTCTCATACACTTTGAAATTCTGCGCCTTCACGACAACCTTGTATCTGCCGGGAGGAAGCCGAGTCTTGACGAACCTTCCATCCGCACCGGTCTTCGTAGCTGTCTGAACCTCACTGTCCAGATTGATGATTTGCACAGCCGCGTCAGCTACCGGCTCGTTCGGGTTCTGGCTGCTCGTGACTATACCCTCTATCGCTCCCGTGACTTCCGTCTGGGCATTGGTAGATGCTGTTAGAAAGAAAGAGACCGTGAGAATAAAAACGGCGGTCATCGCGAGGATCGTGGAAAAAGAGAAATGTGCGGTGGGCTTTGCGGAATGCATGGTTTTCTCCGTATTAGCTGTGAGGCCAAGCGGCCTTGTAAGGAGCGCAACGGCGATTTGAGAACCGTCGCAAGTTTTCCGATTAAGACTACAATCCGGCATGCTGAGTAGACATGCCTGGGAGTTAGATTCAAGTCTAAGGAAAAATCAATAAAGCCTGAGGAATGCTAAGTAAGAGGTATGAGAATGATGTACGTAGCAAAACCTCGTTCGCAAGAAGACGGAAAAGGCTACTCTTATGAGTAAACCTGTTTACCACAAAACTCATTCGCAAAAACGAAACGGAATATATGGCGACTCAACTTACTTGTCAAGCAAATTTGTCAACCAAAGGCTGAAAGAGGACTAACAAACTGCACTTGGTAATTTGTGGAAATCCGATGGTGGAATCACTGCCTGATGGCAAAAGCAATAAGAGCGAACAGCTTGGCGCAAGATATATCGTAAAGGAGATTGGTGCTACCCGATTAAGTGCAATAATTCAACTGCCACATTAAGGGGACTCACGCACGAGACGAAAGCCGATAGTTAGATGCTTATATGTTTCTGGAAACCAATCTCGATATGTTGCAGTGATACTATCCCGCACCGCACTTTGATATGACCCGCCGCGCTTGACTGACTGTCCTTGCTGATCTTGTGCCACCTTTTTGCTATTGCCCGGATAATATGAAGCCTTCGATGAAGTCCATTCCCAAACATTGCCGATCAAATCGAGCACGCCGAGGCTAGTCGCACCCTGCTTGTAAGAGCCGACCGGCTTTGGTAAATTCGATTCAAGATTAGCGTAACCATCTACCCATTGATTACCCCACGGGTAAAGTTTAGCTGAACTGCCATCACGTGCCACATACTCCCATTCTTCCTCTGTCGGCAGACGATACGTTACACCGTCCCGTTTTGAGAGCCACCTGGCATATGATTCCGCCTCCGCGGCTGAAACATTTCTGACAGGCCACTGCTCCTGTCCGGCGGGCGGTTTGTCTTCAATCCATGGCTTCCAATATAGTTCTTCCTTGTGCGACGGTGCAGAATACCCTGTCGTCTGCACAAATTCTGCATACTGGGCATTGGTCACTTCCGTCTTGTCTATATAAAAAGGTTTCAAGGTGACGGTATGTGCGGGCTTTTCTTCAACGGGACCATCGTCGCGTCCCATCTCAAATCTGCCTCCTGCAATAAATACCATCTCGCGCGCAGGGACAGTGCTTGTGCCCGTTGTCCCGCCGCCGGGTTTCGCCCCCTCTCCTGTCGCAGTCGTCTGAGGACTCTGCTGTTGAGGATTCGGCTGCGGCTTGGAATCTGTGGCTGGCCGCGTCAAAAAATAGACGCCTGCGCTGCCAAGTAAAAGCACCAGCACAGCGGCCACGATGTAAATCCGTGGGAAAGGTTTTTTCTGCGCGGGCACATCAAAGGTCGGTGTTGAAGGTTGAGCAAGCGGCGCGAACTGTTGCCACGGCATTTGTGATTCGGGAAGAGTGTTGGCTGTTTGCTGGCTGATGGTGTTTGATGGCGATTGCTGGGTTACATCCATCGGGTGCACAGAGGGCGGCGGGAGGTTGACGACGCCACCGAGTCTGGTCTGTTCTAAACTATCCGGCGCAGTTTTAGTATCGCTTTCAGACCCAACAGTCTTCTGCTTGATCCCTTCGTAGCGTTGTGTTTCCTCGATAGGCTGAGGCGAGGGGGTACGCTCAATAGTCGCATCCGAAGCAACGGTGACTTCGAACCGCTCCTCTTCTGCTTGTCGGCGCGCTGCTTCAGCCTGACGCCGCTCCTCTTCGCGTCTGCGCCGCTCTTCTGCCGCACGCTGACGCGCAGCCTCCGCTTCTGCTCGTTGTCGCGCTTCCTCTTCAGCGCGCTGTCGTGTCTCCTCCTCTTGACGGCGGTGTTCTTCTTCGGCCTGTCGGCGTAACGCCTCTGCGCGCAGCCGTTCTTCCTCTTCTGCCTTCCTTTGCGCCTCTTCTTCCTCACGCTTTCGTGCGGCTTCAGCTTGAACGCGACGGCGCTCTTCTGCGGCACGAATCCGCTCCGCTTCCTCTTCAGCTTTTCGCTTCGCCTCGGCTTCCGCACGCAGTCGCTCTTCCTCTGTAGCTTTGAGCCGCGCCGCTTCTTCAGCTAGACGCCTCTCTTCTTCGAGGGCCGCACGTTGACGAGCCTCTTCTTCGGCTTTTAGCCGTGCCTCCTCTTCAGCGCGAAGACGCGCCGCTTCTTCCTCAGCTTGCCGCCGTGCTGCTTCAGCTTGACGCCGCTCCTCTTCGCGTCTGCGCCGCTCTTCTGCCGCACGCTGGCGCGCAGCCTCCGCTTCTGCTTGTTGTCGCGCTTCCTCTTCGGCTCGTTTGCGTTCTTCCTCTGCCGCGCGTCGCGTCGCTTCTTCCTCAGCACGCTTACGGGCCTCTTCCTCAGCCCTTCGTTGTGCTTCAGCTTCAGCAGCAAGACGCGCTGCTTCTTCCGCTCGTTGGCGTTCCTCCTGCTCGGCTCTCTGGCGGGCTTCTTCCTCAGCACGCAGTCGCTCTTCCTCTTCGGCCCTTCTTCGTGCCTCTTCCTCTGCGGCACGGCGCGCTTCTTCTGCGGCACGCTTTTGCGCGGCTTCGGCTTCTGCGCGTTGGCGTGCTTCTTCTTCAAGGCGCAGTTGCTCTAATTCAGCCTGACGCTGTTCCTCTTCACGCCTGCGCCGCTCTTCTGCCGCACGCTCCGCTTCGGCCTGTCGGCGCGCCTCCTCTTCGGCGCGCCATCGTGCCTCCTCCACTTGACGCTGACGCGCCGCTTCAACTTCACTGCTGCGCGTTTCTTCAAGGTAGGGGGACTCGGATTGTTCCGTCGCCCGTCGCTCTGTCCGCAAGCGTTGCGTGGGTCTTTCAAGGTCTGCGTTACTTTCGACCACAGGTGCGCGATTCATTGCTGCGCTTGTAATTACGGCATAGTGCAATTCGCGAATAAACTCTTCAGTCGTTGCGGGTCGCTTGTTCGGGTCTTTTTCGAGCGCATGATGTACGACCTGCTCAATCGCTGGTGGCACATCCATGTCCAACTCTGCGAAATGTGGAGGAGGATCCATCAAATGCTTTTTCATGATGGTCGGCATGGACACGCCTTTGAAGGGCACATCGCCCGCCAGCATTTGGAAGAGGAGGATTCCCAAACTGTAGATATCAGAACGTTGATCCAGTTCTCCGTCCGACCATTGCTCTGGAGCCATATAATGAGGCGAACCCATCATGCCGATTGTTTGGGCCAGGACAAATGAGCCAAGCAGCTCGCCTGATTTGATCTTTGCCAACCCGAAATCAAGAATCTTGACGGCTTCCGCCAGGGGCTTGTTATCCTGAAGCATGATGTTCAGCGGCTTCAAATCCCGATGAACGATTCCATGCTGGTGCGCGGCGCTAACGCCAGCCGCGATGGCCATCATGAACTCCAGCGCCCGTTCAGGTGAGAGCTTTCCTTCCGCCTCCAGAAAATCATGCAATGACTGACCCTGAACAAATTCCATGACGAGAAAGGGCATCATCCCCTTGATGACGCCATAGTCCGTGACCGAAATAATGTTGGGGTGACGGATAGCTGCCGCCGCCATTGCTTCTTGTCGAAAGCGCGTAGCTAGTGTCGGATCGTTGCCGACCAACTCCGGTAGGATCACTTTGATAGCATGGGGGGTTTTGAGGAAGACGTGATGGGCTTTATACACTATGCCCATGCCACCCTGCCCGAGCCGCTTTTCCAGTTGATAGCGACCATCAAGAATAGGATCGCCTATCAGTGATTGGATGTTTTCGAGACCATCATATGGGCAGTGATTTATATGGTCTGGAAAGCAGGAATGACAAATTGTACATTCTTTCATCGGTTGACTCGATATAAAGACGGAAGAGGACTTTCTTCATCAGCCAACGGCAAATGGGTTATGCACGCAGTAGGGTCTGTCTTGATCTTAAATCATGCCGCCGCATTCTGAACCGGATATAAAGACGACTTTTCATTAAGTTACTATCATTCAAATTTCAGGAGCTTAGCATACAAGAACACAAGTATCTTAACAATCTGATAACCCTTTTGAATCTATTCAATCTCTAAGCTGAACGCCAATGGCAGCTAAGTTTTGCGCGGCCTGAGCCGTTTGAGCATCAAATGAAGCAGGGCCGCAGAAAGCCCTGCTTCACTTGATTCACAGTGGTGTTCATAGTCCTTGATTAAATGACGATTGCGACATAGAGGCGCGCGGTCATCGCTTCTTGCGAGCGGCAGAGGACTGTGCGTATCGGGAGGAGTTTCTCTGCAAGACACGCTGGTTTGGAGCGGCAAAACGACTGCGAAAGCCGTTGAACCATGAATCGCTGTAAACACGACCGATCTCGGAGCTTGATTCCTTAATTCACAACTTTATTGCTGACTAGGCTACTTTATTGCTTTCGCACACGTAGTCTTCTGCCAGATAGCGTCGTCCCAGATATTTGAGCACTGCCGAAACGTGCTTGCATTCGTAGCCGGGTTCGGCGTTGCCGCGAAAGACGAAATCGGCGCAGGTGCAGGCCAGATGCCGTGTTCGTGGTTCGCAGAACAGGTGGTAATCCTGCTCCGTGCCTGATTCGGAGCGTGCCATCCAGCCATAAGGCTCTGCTTCGTTGACTTCAATGCGTTCGGCGCGCGCCGCGCGCTCTTCTGCGGGCGTGAAAGCTGAAATTTTCACAGCCAGTTTCTTCTTCGTATTCATCTCAAAAATTCCCCTCGTCAGTTTGAAAATCCAGTCTTAAAAGATGCCTTAATGATACCTCAAATCAGTCGTTTCTTTGATGCGCGCCGGGGCCTTAAGTTTGGATTACGGAATACGGATTTCGGAATGCGGATTGAAGAAGAGAAGCCTCTTTTTTCTAACTCCGCGTTCCGAAATCTACGATCCGCAATCTGCTCGTGTTTACCGAAATTATCAAGACCTCCATACTTTTGGATAAACGCCAAGCCGGTAATTCATCGCGGATAGTCCTTTGACTGAGTTATTCGAGAGAATCGCGAGAAGACTTGTCGTGGAACGTGAGATGCCTGTTGAAGAGTTGAAACTTATGCAGGCTTATCGTGCCGGTGGCCGGTAGCTTAACCCTCGCTTCAACTCTGGTAGAGCTTCGTCTCAAAACTCTGGACAACCGTACATAAATTCGGTTATTTAGATGCTACTTTTGCATGAACTCGACCACGTCATCCATGTAGCTCATTCGCTCCGGCTGCTTGCCTGTCTTTACCGTAGATCAAGGGGAACTCACGTTTAATTTTGGGGCTTTGATCGGTTCTTCGCCCGGTCAATCAACGGAATCGCCTGACGCTCTTTCCCGGCTTAACCATTGGAGGTTGTTATGAAAAGAGAAAGACTTCTCAGAAGTTGCTTTCAACTATTGTTGTGCGTTCTTCTACAGCTCTTCGTCTGCCAACTCGTTTTTGCTCAATCCGGCACCTCCTCCATTCGCGGGACGGTGGCAGACTCGCAGGGCAGGGCTGTGGCGGGGGCGACCGTGACGCTGACCAACGTCGAAAGAAATTTTACGCGCACCCAGACCAGCAATGATGCGGGCGAGTACGCCTTTGCCGCGATCCCACCCGGCACATACCGCATCGAAGCGGAAGCTACGGGTTTCAAGAAGGCATCGGTCACTGAAGTGCGTGCGCTCGTCGAGACGCCGACTGAAATCAACGTGCAATTAGAAGTCGGCAACGTCAGCGAGGTGGTCACCATCATCGCCGGAAGCGAAGCGCCGCTCAACACGTCGGACGCAACCATCGGCAACAGCTTCGAGTCGCGCCGCATCGAGCAACTACCGCTCAACGCGCGCAACGTCGTCGGCTTGCTTTCGCTCCAGCCCGGTGTGACGCGCTCAGGCTACGTCAACGGCGGGCGCTCCGATCAGGCGAATGTGACGCTCGATGGTGTGGACAATAACGAGCAGCAGCGCGGCCTGGACGTGGTGACGGATGAAGCGTTCGCCAGCATCCTGCGCTCGACGCCGGACTCCCTGCAAGAGTTTCGCGTGACGACCACCAATCCGAACGCAGATCAGGGACGCTCCTCCGGCGCGCAGGTCACACTCGTCACCAAGTCCGGCACGAACGACTTTCACGGCTCGCTCTATGAGTATCATCGCAACACCGTGACGAGCGCCAACGACTTTTTCAATAACGCGGCAGGTGTCGAACGCCCGCAGCTTCTACGCAACATCTTCGGCGGCTCAGTCGGCGGCCCTATAAAGAAGAACCGCGCCTATTTCTTCTTCAACTACGAAGGCTTCCGCGAGGCGACGGGCACATCTGTTGTCCGCGAAGTTCCGCTACCCTCGCTCGGACAGGGCATCGTGCGCTACAGGTCAGACAGCGGGGCGAGCGATGGAGGCTGCCCGCCGGGAACGCCCGCAGGCGTCATCTGCCTGACACCTGCCGAGATTAACGCAGGCTATGTGGCCGCCAATGGCGTCTCCCCCGGCATCAACCCGACTGGTCTCGCAGCGCTGGCCGCTGCCGCCGCGCGTTATCCGGCCAACGATACGACCGTCGGCGACGGCTTGAACACGAGCGGTTTCCGTTTCAACGCCAGAACGCCGACAGACCTGAATACATATATTACGCGGCTCGATTTTAACCTGACGGATCGCCAGACCCTCTTCGTGCGAGGAAACTATCAGAACGATCTCGTCACACGCGCCGTCTACGGTGATTCGGATTGCAGTTCGGCCACCGACAACGTTCAGTGCTTCCCGGACACACCGCCCTTGACCATCTGGAATCATCCGAAGGGCCTTGCTTTCGGCCATACGTGGACGGCGTCGAGCAACTTCCTCAACCGCTTCGCCTACGGCTTCACCCGCACGGCTTTCACACAAAGCGGCGACTCGAACCAGAACCGTGTGAATTTCCGTTTCATCTTTTCGCCCAACAGCTTTGCGCGCTCACTGAGCCGCACGACACCCGTTCACAACTTCGTGGAAGACATGTCGTGGACAAAGGGCAACCATGCGATGAGTTTTGGCGGCAACGTCCGCTTGATTCGCAATAACCGAACCTCGTTTGGCGCTTCATACGATTCCGCCATCGCCAATCCGTCGTACTACGACTTCTCCGGCGATTCCGTCATCTTCGACGTTTACAACACGGGTGACCCGATCTTCCCGGATGTGGTCAGCGGTGGCGAGATTGATTTGCGCGACGCGCTCACGTCCGTCATCGGTCGCTTCTCGGAGTTCTCGGCCAACCTCGTCTACGGCGCGGATGGTCAGCTTCAGTCAGCAGGTACGCCGACTTTGCGCTCCTTTGCGACCGAAGAATACGAGCTTTACTGGCAGGATTCGTGGCGTCTGAAGCCGAACTTTACGCTCACTTACGGCGTGCGCTGGTCTACCTCGACCCCCGTCTATGAAAGAAACGGCGTGCAGGTGAAACCGACCACCAGCCTCGGCGCATATTTCGATCAACGCCGCGCGAGCGCCGCGAGCGGCGTTCCGTTCAACGATCCCATCACCTTTGACCTCGCTGGCAAAGCCAACAACAGGCCCGGCTACTACGAGCAGGATTGGAACAACTTTGCGCCCTCGGTGGCCTTCGCGTGGTCGCCTAACTTTGGCGATAACTTCCTCGGTCGGCTCATCGGGCGCAACGGCAAGAGCGTCATTCGCGGTGGCTTCCGCATGACATATGACCGCATCGGCAGCCAACTCGCCGTCAATTTCGATTTGAATTCGGTGCTCGGCTTCACTGCGGGGCTGGGCAATGCCGCCAACACTTTCAATGTCAGCGACCGTCTCGGCCCGCTCTTCACCGGCACCAACCCGAGCGTTCGCACCCAGCCGCAGGTCGGAACGATTCCAACGTCGCTCGCCTTCCCGTTGACGATTTCCTCAAATGAAGATCAGCGTATCGAGCAATCGCTGGACGACACGCTGACCACGCCCTACAACTACAGCGTCAATTTTTCCTACGGGCGCGAGATCGGCAAGGGGCTATCGTTTGAGGCAAGCTACGTCGGGCGCTTCGGGCGCAAGCTGCTCGCCTCGCGCGACATCATGCAACTGAACAACATTCGTGACCCGCAGTCGGGCATGACCTACTACGAGGCCATGAGCGCCCTGGTGGATCATCGCTACGCCAACACGCCGATTACTTCAGTGGCGTCGCTCCCGTTCTTTAACAATCTTTTCCCCTTCATGCCAGCTTGGGCAGCGCAGGAGTTGGGCACTGACCCGACGCTGACGCCGACGCAAGCCGCCTATGCGTTCATCGCCTTTCCTGCCGTCGGCGGCGCAGGCATCACCGACTACACGTTCGTGCAACTCTACTGGGATGACAGCCCTAACTGCACGACCTGTCCGTTCGGAGGTGGACCGGCACGCTTCAACAACATGTTCTATCAGCCGCAGTTTGCCGCGTTGTCGTCGTTTTCGACCATCGCCCGCTCAAACTACAATTCCGCGCAGTTGAGTTTGCGACAGCGGTTCGGCAATGACGTGACCTTCGACTTCAACTACACGCTCGGCCATTCGCTCGACAATGCTTCGGGATTGCAAGCCTCGACGGCTTACGCGACAGCGTTCATCGTCAATGCGCTTGACCCGGATCAGAACTACGCGAGTTCCGATTTTGACGTGCGGCACAGCATCAATGCGAACTGGCTCATCGGCTTGCCGTTCGGCAGGGGTAAATCCCTCTTTAGCGGTATGCCGAAAGTGGCTAACGCCATCCTGGGCAACTGGGAACTGGCAGGCATTTTCCGCTGGAACAGCGGGATACCCATCCAGACGCCGTTTGACGGCAGCCGCTGGGCGACGAACTGGAACGTGCAATCAAACGGCGTTCGCGTTCGTCCGCTCGTCTCTTCGCCAGTGCGTGCGGGCAGCCCGAACGTCTTCAGTGACCCGCGCGCCGCTCTGGCCGCCTTCCGCAACGCGCGTCCCGGCGAAGTCGGCGACCGCAACGTCCTGCGTGCGCCGGGCTATGTCTCGCTCGACCTCGGATTATCCAAGAACTTCAAGATGCCCTGGGAGGGGCACTCGATTCAGATTCGCTGGGAGGTCTTCAACGTGACGAACACTCAGCGGTTCGACGGGGACACCATCTCCGACCTGAGCCTGCCACGCGATCCGTACCTCCGCAACCTGGACCCTGGGCCGGACTTTGGCCGGTTCACTTCAACTCAAGCGCCGCTCAATGAAAACAAAGCGGGACGCATCATGCAGTTTGCGTTTCGTTATCAATTCTGATGACGCGCTTACGGTGACAAAACAGATGCGGGCTGAGACTCAAGATTTCAGCCCGCATCTTTATGATATTTGAGCGTGGCCTATTCAGATTTGCTCTGCTCCTTCTTCGTTGCTGTTTGTGAATCTTCCTCGTGCTGTGACTGCGTCTCCTTCTCCCGCTCTTTGTTCTTCTGCTCGTGCCTTCTGGCGACGGGCGCGATGAGCACTTCTTCGACCTGTTTGTCCAGCCTTCCGATGACAGACATTCTTTTCCGCTCCTTTCAAATTCTGTGGCCTGGCACTTTCGCCCGCCGTACATTTGCGGCTATATTTACACCAACGCTCTTTCAGAAAGTTTACGGTCATGTCTAAAAATCTGGCAACTCCAAAAAGAACAAGGGCTACGGAAGTCAGGCGACCTGCTCTGCCTCTCGCCCTTCTCCTTGCTCTCCTCGGCGCGCTGACAATCCCTTGCGCGCGAGTCGTCGCACAGGACAACCGGCAGCAGCGGCCACGCCGGGTCGGTGGAAGCGCCACGCAGGAGCCGGGCGCGACCTCCCCCAAACCTTCGCCCACACCGACGCCTGTCGGCGATGAGGTTGACGAAGGAGATGTCGTGCGCGTTGAGACTCAACTGGTCTCAGTCCCGGCGGTCGTCACGGATAAAACAGGACGGCCTCTGGCGAATCTGCGCGCAGCCGATTTCGTCCTCTACGAAGACGGACGCCCCCAGCAGATCAGCAACTTCGCCACCACCGAAGCGCCGTTTGAAGTCGCGCTGCTGCTGGACACTTCCGGCTCGACGCGCGCCGACATCGCTTTGATTCGGCGTGCGGCGCGCGCCTTCATTGACGCCCTGCGTCCCGGCGACCGCGTCGCCATCATCGCTTTCAATAATTCGGAAGACAGTACGCAAACTCTTGCGACCGTTGATCTCCTGACACGTTTGACTGACGACCGCGAGGCGCTGCAAAAGGCGCTGGAAAATATCGGCGCAAGCAACGGCACACCTTACTACGACGCTCTCGTGCGAATCAGTCAGGACATCTTTCGTGAGCCTCCCACCAAAGAGATGCGCGGGCGGCGAGCCGTCGTCGCGCTCACGGACGGCGTTGATTCGGCCAGCGATGCGGACTATGCGGAAGCCCGCGCGCGTCTCCAGCGCATCGGTGTCGCCAGCTACTTCATACAGGTCAACACGGAAGACTTCGTCGAGGATCGTTTGCTCAGAGACTGCCAGGAGTTCGGAACTTTACGGCTTTCAAGAACGCAGCTTCAGCGTTATCGCAAAATCTTCCTCCCGCGCGCGGACGCGACCAACTACGAAGAGTTCTGCAAGATGGGACAGTTTGAGCGGATGCAGATTAGCCGCAGCCTCTATGATCTGGCGCGGCGCGAGATGAACGATCTGGCGCGCGTTTTAGGTGGCAAGACTTTCCCAACCAGAGACCTGCGGGATGCGCGTGCCGCCTTCGCCGAGGTCGCCACAGAGATCGGCACACAGTACAGTCTCGGTTATTACCCGACGAACAAAACCCGCGACGGTCGCTTTCGCGCCATTCGCGTCGAAGTTCGCGGCTCGAACGCTACGGGCGCACAGGTGCGTGCGCGTGAAGGCTACTACGCGCCGAAAAGTTAATTCGTCTTATAGTCATGACAGCTTGTCATAACAAGTTGACCGTGCCTCTAACTACTGATTATATTCATGACATCTGGATTTGGTGGAGCGTAATCCCATGAGCGCAGCTAATCTTAAAGAAGAAGCGAAACGCCTGATTGATAAATTGCCTGAAAATATGACTTGGGATGATTTGATGCACGAGATTTATGTGCGCCAATCAATTGAGGCTGGTCTGGCCGATAGCGCGACCGGAAAAGCCACAGACGTTGCCGAAGTCCGTGCTAAGTTTGGATTGGGGTCGTGAAAGTTCTGTGGACAGATGCTGCTGTCGCTCAACTCGAAGCCATCCATGACTACGTGGCGCAAACCTCACCGGAATATGCTCGCCGGATTATTGACCGCTTAACGAAACGATCAATACAGATTTCCATATTTCCTTTCTCCGGTCGGGCAGTGCCGGAGTATGAATTAAATGAAGTGCGTGAAGTCGTCGAGGTCTCATATCGGATCATCTATCTGATAAAAGAAGACGAAGATCAACTCGAAGTTTTAGCAGTCATTCATAGTTCCCGCGAAGGATTGAAGCCTTTGGGGTAAATAGATTCTAAACTAGAAGGGAATTCCGTTGATGAATCAAGACAGTCCTTTTGATCGCATGATTCTAATCGTCCTTGATAGCGCAGGCATCGGCGAGATGCCGGATGCTGCTGATTGGGGCGACGCAGGCTCGGATACGCTCGGTCACATTTTAGCGTCGCGCGAAGTGCGGCTGCCGAATCTGCAATCTTACGGGCTGGGGAATATTCGTCCGCTCAAGCATCTTCCGCCAATCGAAAACCCGCGCGGCTCTTTCGGGCGCTGCGCTCTGCGCTCGAACGGCAAGGACACGACGACCGGCCACTGGGAGATGGCCGGGATCATTCTTGAGCGCGCCTTCCCGACTTACCCGCAGGGTTTTCCGCCGGGGATTATTAACAAATTCATCACAGAGACGAACGTTCCCGGAATCCTCGGCAACGTTCCGGCTTCGGGAACGGAAATCATCAAGGAACTCGGCGAGGAACACGTTCGCACGGGCAAGCCCATCGTTTACACTTCAGCCGACTCCGTCTTTCAAATCGCCGCGCATGAAGAAGTGATTCCGATTCCGCGCCTTTACGAAATCTGCGAGACAGCGCGCCGTATCTTAAGCGGCGAAGATGAAGTAGGCCGCGTGATTGCGCGCCCGTTCTTAGGCTCGCCGGGCGCGTTTCATCGTACCGAGAATCGCCACGATTACGCTGTGCCTCCGCCGCGCGAAAATCTTCTCGTCGCTCTGAGCGAAGCCACGCTGGATGTCGTCTGTATCGGCAAAGTCGCTTCGATCTATGATTCGGCGGGCGTCACGCTCGACCTGACGGCAAAGAATAATAATCAATCAATTGACCAGACCATCAACGCGCTCAAACAGGACACGCGCGGTCTCATCTTCTCAAACCTCGTAGACTTCGACATGCTCTACGGCCATCGCCGCGACACGGAAGGCTACGCCCGCGCGCTTGAGCATTTCGACACGCGCCTGCCGGAGATTGAAGCGGCGATGAATGAAAGGGACGTTTTCATCATCGCCGCCGATCACGGCAACGACCCGACCTTTCCCGGCACAGACCACACGCGCGAATATTCGCCGCTGATAGTTTATGGAAAGAGCGCCCGCGCGGGCGTTGACCTCGGCATCCGTTCATCGCTCGCCGACATCGGACAGACGATTGCCGATAACTTCGGGTTGAAATTGACTGCGGGCGAGAGTTTTCTAAAAGCGGTGATAGGTGATGAGTGATAGGTGATAAGTAAAAGCGGTTCTCTTATCACCTATCACTTGTCACTCATCACTTTTTAAGGCTTCTGTAAATCAGTTCAATCCACTGGTCTGTCTTGATAAACCCTGTGCCCCACGTCTTCCACGTTTCGGGCAAGCCCCCGGCTTTAATCTGTTCGAGAGTTTTGCCTGCCGCCACCTGTTTGCGAACCGTTTCAATCGTCTCAACGAGCATCCGGTGATAGAGCTTCAGGTCGTCAACGGTTGAAAGCGGGCCGTGACCGGGAATGATCTTCACCCCGGCGGGCAGCCGCCCGATAATCTCTCCGACATTCTTTGCCAGATTCACCACGTCGCCGCCGTTTTCGATATCAACGAAGGGAAATCTTCCAGCAAAGAAATCATCGCCCATGTGGACGACGTTTGAGCCTGTGAAGAAGATGACGCTGTCGCCGTCCGTGTGCCCGTGAGGGAAGTGGATAGCACGAATCTCTTCACCGTTGAAATGAACAGCGAGCGATTTATCGAAAGTGATGACGGGCAGCGCCTCTTTCGGCGAGGCCGGAACCTTTTCGTTGAAAATCGTCTGCTCGGTGGCTAATCGTTTACGCACATTGTCGTGCGCGATGACGGAGGCTTCTGTCCCGAACTGAGCGTTGCCGCCCGTGTGGTCGCCGTGCCAGTGTGTGTTGAGCACAAACTTCAACTTGCCTTCGCCGAGCGCCTTTAAGGCGGCGCGAATCTTATCCGCCAGTGGGGCAAACTGGTCGTCAACAATCAGTATGCCGTCAGCGCCGATTGAGACGCCGATGTTGCCGCCCGCGCCTTCGAGCATATAGACGGAGCCTGCGACCTTCGTCGCTTTGATTTCAACTTTCGAGAAATCCCGCTCCTGTGCAAGAGACGAAATCGCGCAGAGACACATAACAAACAGAGCATAGAGAAGGGTCAAACGCTTCATGAAAAGCCTCCCTGATAAAAGGATGAAGTCGGAACGATGAGCGATGAACTTAAAAGCAGTTGTCTTTCATTCATCGTTCATCGTTCCGCGCTTATCGTTTCTATTACCCGTTCGGGTCTTTGAGAACCGCTATGTAAGGCAGGTTACGGTAGCGCTCGGCGAAGTCCAGACCGTAGCCGACGACGAAGGCGTCTGGAATCGGAAAGCCCAGATAGTTGATTTCGACCTCGCGCTCGCGCCGCTCATGCTTATCGAGCAGCGCGGCGAGCTTAACGCTGGTTGCGCCGCGAGATTCGAGGTTGGCGAGCAGATAGGAAAGCGTCAGCCCCGTGTCCACGATGTCTTCGACGACGAGAATGTCGCGCCCCTCAATCGGCACATCCAAATCTTTAACGATTCGCACCTCGCCCGACGTGCGCGTGGATGCGCCGTAGCTTGAAATCGCCATGAACTCTATGCCGACCTTGAGGTCGATGGCGCGCAGGAGATCGCTGATGAAGATGCACGCGCCCTTGAGCACGCCGATGAGCAACGGGTTCCTGCCCTCGTAGTCGCGGGCAATCTCCGCGCCCAGTTCTGTAATGCGCTTTTGAATCTGTTCGGCGGAGAAGAGCGTTTCAAGGTTCGGGTTGTTGAACTCTGAATAAGCCTGTGCGGTGGAAGTAGACAAGATGGCCTCCATTGTTGAAAAATTGATTGATCGAATAAATCGCCCTGGCGTTTGCGTGCGCGCCGCTTGGTGCGACATACTATTCAAGCTCTCTCCGTAGGTCAATGTTGGAACAGTGGTCGGTGGTCAGTTAGAACAAAAGCAGTTCGTCGCTTGTTTTTAACTGACCGCTGACCACTGACCACCGACCACTGCTTTGAGAAAGGAACAAGAGTTGAGATACGCGACTAGGTTCACTGGCAGTGCGGCTGCGGTTCTTTTCTGTTTACTTGGAATAATCGCTCAGGCGCAGCAGGGACGCGCGCCCGCTGTGCGTCCGTCTCAGCCGCCGCCTGCTCCCACCTCAGCCCCGCTCGATTTGCGCGTGAAGGCATCGGAGCGAGCCATTGACGCGAGCATCCCGAACGACCCAGACGTAGATGCCGTCCTTGCGCCGTACAGTGCGAAGGTGCATGAGCTTGATGCGCCGATTGGAAAGCTCCTGGGAGAGTTGAAAAAAGGCGGGATGGGCGCAGGCTCGCTCGGCAACTTCGTCGCCGACGCTTTGCGTGCGCGCGCCGAGGTCAAACTCGACAAGCCCGTCCTCTTAGCCATCACCAACAGCGGCGGCCTACGCAAGAACGAGTTTGCCGAGGGCAATCTGTCGTCCAACGACATTTACCAGCTTCTACCTTTTGAAAACGCGCTCGTCGTGCTTGACCTCACGGGCGAGCAGTTGCGACGTTTCCTCAACATCGTCGTCACCCATCGTGACGCGCAATCCGGCGCGCGCATCACGTACCGGACGAATGAGAAGAAGGAGAGCGAAATCGTCGCCGTTAAACTCGGCAGCGGCGGCGCTGTCGAAAGAGAGATTGACCCGCAGGCGACCTACACCATCGTGACAATTGATTATCTGGTGAAGCGCGGCGGGGACTACAGCATCTTGCAGGAAGCCAAAAATGTTCGCCCGCTGGGCCTGACAATGCGCGACGCCGTGCTCGATTATGTGAAGGCTGAGACGGCTGCCGGGCGCGCGGTCAAGGCGACACTCGACGGGCGTTTTCGTTATGACAAGCCCGGAGCAGAGACGAAGACGGAGGACGCGCCGTAATGACTACGAGACGAAAATTCCTCGGAGCATCGCTTATCGGCGGCGCAACCTTCGCGCTCTCCGCCCGGCCCTTCTTCAGCTACGCAAGCTCTCTCTCTGAATTTGCCGCCCCGCTTCTTCAGGCGGGCAAAGACGAAACGCTGATTACGATTCTGCATACGAACGATCAGCACTCGCAGATTGACCCGCTGCCCGCCAATGACCGCAACGCGGGCAAAGGCGGAGTCGCCCGCCGCGCCACGCTCGTCAAACGTATCCGAGCCGAAAACCCGAACACGCTGCTCTTGGACGCGGGCGATGCCTTTCAGGGCACGCCGTATTTCAATCTCTACCGGGGCGTCGTCGAATACAAAGCGATGTCGGCCATCGGCTACGACATCGTCACGCTCGGCAATCACGATTTCGATAACGGCGTCGAAGCGCTGGCCGAAGCGATGCAGCACGCGAAGTTCGAGTTCGTTTCCGCGAATTACGATGTGCGTGGAACTGCGATTGAGAAGCGCGTCAAGCCTTACGTCGTGCGTGAGTTGGGCGGCGTGCGCGTCGGCGTCTTCGGCCTCGGCATCAAGCTCGAAGGCTTGAACCCGCCGGAGAGTTTCAAAGGCGTCAAGTATTACGATCCCGTCAAGGTTGCGCTCGGCGCGGTGCGCGTCCTGCGCGAGAAGGAGCGATGCGCGATGGTCGTGTGCGCTTCTCATCTGGGCTATTATCCCAATCCGAAGGGCGACGAAGTTGGTGATACGCAGGTCGTAGCACAAACTGACGGCATAGACTTCATCGCCAGCGGTCATACGCACACTTTCATGCAGCAGCCCGTCATCGCCAAACAACCCGGAGGCGGCAACACGGTCATCTTTCAGGTCGGCAAGAGCGGTATCTATCTTGGGCGCGTGGATTTCACCGTCCGCGCCAACAAAGTCACGGCTTACGCCGGAAGACTTCTGGATTTACGCAACGCATAACAATAAATTCAAGACGCTTCTTGAAGGAAAGTAAGGAGGAGCGACATGATTAAGAATTTTGAGAACAGTAAAATCGCAGTCTTAGCAATTGGGCTGGTCTGTGCGCTCGCTTTCCTTCTCAATTATCTGGCAACCGGCGCAACTAGTTCAGCGCGCGGCGATGAGAACAATGTTGCTGCCAGCAAGCCTGTTAAGGAAATTGAGGGTTACAAGAACTGGACAAAAGTTAATTCTGTCCCTCAACTGATGCCAGAGCGAATTGCTGCTTCATGCTCGCTTTGGTCGGCGGGCAAGGGTGTAATAATTGACGGCCCAGCCAATCCGCATCGTGACAAGTATTTCACCGTCTACGTTAATGAGATTGGGCGACGTGCGATGCTCGGTCAGAAGCAGCCGAAGTTCCCGGAAGGCTCGGTCATCGTTAAAGAAAAATTGCCTGCTCAAGATAGCCGGACGCCGGAATTGTTGACGGTGATGATAAAACAGAAGCAGGGATTCAATCCGGCGAGCGGCGATTGGGAATACATGGTCGTAGACGGGACGGGAACAAAAGTGGAAGGGCGGGGTAATCTGCAAAACTGCCAATCCTGTCACGTTGGTTATCAAAAAAACGATTATATATTTCGGACATATCTGTCGAAGGAAGTCGCAAGTAGGCTGAAATAGCAGAGTTCCTCCGACGTGTTCAATATTTATGGCAACTGATGATTCAACACGCGACCGTGTGCGCGCACTCGTCCGCGACGTGCTGGCAAACACACTCCCTGCCGAAGAAGAAACAGCGGGTAATGCCTCGTCTGTTTCCGTCGCGCCAGCCGCGCCAGCCGCAGCCCCTTCGCCAGTTCCAACTCGTTTCATCAACACCCTGCCGCCGGAGGCTCCTGCCGTCGCCCCGGAGAGGGACTTCACGCGCGACGAATCTTCCAAGATGGTGATTACCGAAGATGACGTGCGCGGCCTCGAAGAAGGCGCACGGCTGCGCGTTGCCGAGGGCGCGCGCCTGACGCCGCTTGCCGCAGACATCGTGCGCGAGCGACGAATTGAGTTGGTGCGTCGCGTTCCCCGCCGGGGTTCGCGTGAGAGCAAGATGGTCGCCGTCGGAGCGGATCACGGCGGCTATCAGATGAAGGAAGAATTGAAAGCTCTCCTCGAATCACTCGGCCACCGCGTCCACGATTACGGCACGAACTCCGAAGACGCCGTTGACTACCCGGACTTCGCTCACGCGGTCGCCCGCGCCGTCGCGGACACTCATGCGGATGTCGGCATCATCATTGACGGTGCGGGCGTCGGCTCCTGCATGACCGCCAACAAAGTTCCGGGCGTGCGCGCCGCCGCCTGCTATTCGGTCGCAGTTGCAAAAAACTCACGCGAGCACAACGACGCCAACGTCCTCACGCTCGGAAGCAAAGCGATCACGAGCGCGGAGATGCGCGAGATAGTCACCGCATGGCTTGGCACTGAGATTAGTGAAGACCGCCACCGCAAGCGGGTTGATAAAATCAAGGCAATCGAGCGGCAGTACACAAATTGAAATAAGAGATAGACAAAACGCGTTGAGGTAAGAGCGAACATGTCATATTCAAATAACGGCGATCTTGAGCACCTCGTTGAGCAGATAACCGATGTCATCGTCGCGCGCTTGAACGGCGACCGCGAGGAGCAGGCTGCGCTGTGCGGCTGCACCAACGAGTGCTTCAATCGCTGCCCGGAGCGGATGCACAGGATTGTGGACGCGGGCGCGTCGCGCATCGGGCTGGTGCTTGGGGAAACAGCTTCGGCCAGAGATTGGGCGAGTTTGATTGACCACACGCTGCTGAAACCGGAAGCGACCGAAGACGACATTAAACGCTTGTGCGAAGAGGCCGCGCAGTTTCATTTCGCGTCTGTTTGCGTCAACCCGACGTGGGTCAGGGCTTCGGCCTGTCACCTGCGCGGCACGAATGTTCCCGTCTGCACCGTGATCGGGTTTCCGCTCGGCGCGACGCTTGCCGACGTGAAGGCTTACGAAGCGCGGCGCGCGATCTTTGACGGTGCGCGCGAAGTTGATATGGTGATTAACATCGGCGCGCTCAAGAGCGGAGACGATTGCGCCGTCGAGCATGACATCCATTCGGTCGTAGAGGTAGCGCACGAATACGATGTCATCTGCAAGGTGATTATCGAGACGGCGCTATTGACGGATGAAGAGAAGGTGCGAGCCTCGCTCGCGGCCAAACGCGCGGGCGCGGATTTCGTCAAGACCTCCACAGGCTTTGCCAAAGGCGGCGCAACCGTCGCGGACATCGCGTTGATGCGTCAGGCCGTCGGCTCAGAGTTGGGTGTGAAGGCTTCCGGCGGCGTCAAAGGCTTAGAGGACGCACGCAAGATGGTCGAAGCCGGAGCCACGCGCATCGGCGCCAGCGTCGGCGTCAAAATCGCACAGGAAGCCGCGGGCGCGAAACCGACCGTCTCGACCGCAGCATATTAAGACTCGTGAATCGTGAATCGTAAATCGTGAATCGTAAATCGAAAGAGTGTTCATCGATTTACGATTCACGATTTACGATTTACTGGCTTTTTAATAGCCTATGGCTACGCCGCCGCCGTAAAGAGCGACGCCTGAGCCGAGTTGTTCTGAGAGGACGCCCTGGGCAATGAAGAGACGCGCCATGATGCGGGCTTCGTTGCGCTGAAACTTGTCGGCGGCGGCTTTCGTGCGCTCGAAGTTGAAGAGCGCGAGCGTGGCGAGTTCCTTACCTAACTGTCGAAAACGCATGCTGACATTCGAGTAGCCGGGCGGCAGCACCATCTCGCCTTTTTTGAAGACGCCGCCTGGCAGGAAGAATCCGCTCAGCACAGTCGCCGCCGACAGCAGCTCATTGGCCTGATCAACTAAAGATTCGATCAGCTCGAACGCCTTCACTGGTTCGATGAGCGCGTAAACTCTCCCGACTTGCAGCAGGGTATGAAGCTCGGCGTCGCTCTTCGGTTTGAAATTAACGAGCGGGAGCGCTTCGTTCAAAATCTCCAGGGCCAGCTTGCCGTTCTTTTTCATGGCCGCGCCGAGGGCGAGTTGCATCAGGATGCTCGCGCGCTCCTCCTTTGACTTGACGCGCGCTAACCTTTGCCGGACTTCGTTTAGTTTATCTTTTCGCAGCGCATCCCAGAGCGACATGCGGTCTAAGCCTTCGAGGATGCGGTCGCGCGTTGACGAATCGCGTATGTTGTCGTTGACGATCTGCCGCGCACGCTCCGTCTCTCCCTTGATCATGGCCTTCCATGCTGCCTGTTCATAAAGCATGTTGCGTGCTTTATCAGGAGCTTTCGCCGCTGCTTCCAGTACCGCTTCGATTGTCCCATGCTGTGTCAGTTCCTGATGTTCGATGAACATTCTCTCCGGCGGGTCGAGCGTGCGAACAAACTCCGCTATCCGGCGGCGGAGCACGGGCGCGCGTTCCGGCATGCGTTTCTCAATCTCCGGCATGAGGGATGGAAGGAAAGTAAAGAACGCCGGGCGCGGCGTGCCGCCGAGCGCAACGGTTGTCACCATCTCCAGCAGGTCGCGTATCTGACGCTCGTCCAGTTTGAGCGGAGTCCTCCCGCCGCTCATTGAGCCAAAGCTAATGTATGTGCCGCTGCCGTCGTCTTCCGGCTGAATGCCCATGCGTAGAAGCATGACGGCAACCCACACAGCTTCCGGGTTTGTCGTCAGACTCTCCGAACGCAACTTGCTGACGATGTCGCCGACGAAACGTCCTGCCAGTTCCTTGTCTTTATCGTTGAGATGAGCAAGCAGGTTGAGCAGATCAAGAGAGAGTCCTTTGGCGAGACTGTCTTCAGCCATCTGCAAGGCGCGCTTCGGGTCATTGGCGGCCACTTGAGCTGCGAGGCTCTGTTCGAGTCGCATGTCTTCATCTGGCAGCTTAGTCTCCATACCTGCTGCGGTAACCGGAACAGTCGGCAGGCGTGAGGCGCGCAGCAGTTCCAGCGCAAGGTCAATATCACGACGGGCGATCATTTGCAGAATCTCTGTGCGCTGTTGCGTGTACATCTGATACGCCCTGCGCTGCTCGTCTGTCATCTTAGAGTTGAATCTAATCGCGGTTGAGTTGAGATTATTAAGCGCGTCTTTAAAGAGCGCGCGAGCGCGCTTCTCATCCCTCGGCCAGAGCAGGTCGGCGGCGCTTGAGAGAACGAGCGCGCGATTCTCAGGGAGTTTCAAACTGGCGGCGCTGCCGATAACCTCGTCGAGCAGCAAGAAGGTCTTTCGCTCAAGCTCCTTCTTCATCTCAAGCTCTTTCTGTTGCTTTTGTTGCTGGTCAATCGGGGATTGATCCTGGGGCGTCTGTGCCTGTGCGGGCACAAGCAGTAAGACGGTGAGAGCGAAAGAGGAAAGAAGACGTTGCCGAATCATAACGACCTCCCGGCGAAACAACTGTGAACGTGGGGAGCGAATCTGTAGGCGACAGAGTTTATCACATCAAAGGGAATTCGCGCGGAAGGGTCGGAGAAGAACTAGACAGGATTTACAGGATAGACAGAATGAAAAGAAAAAGGTTCAAGCTTCCCAGTCCTGCCTGGTCTTGCTAATCTTGCTAATCCTGTTAATCCTGTCTAGTTCTTCTCTGTTTTGTTATTGACTCTAAATACGCCTAACAAAACCATGGCGTAAGCGGGCAAGGAAGCAGAATAGGAGTCATGGAGGACAGAGCCATGCTAAACTAGGGACATGACGATCAAGAGAATGGACCATGTCAGCATCGTCGTCGACGACCTCCCAGCCGCCATTGCCTTCTTCACCACCCTCGGCATGGCGCTTGAAGGCGAGATGCCGGTCGAAGGCCCCTGGGTGGACCGCCTCTGTTTAACAGAAGGAGACTCGAAATGAGAAAGATCAGAATCATGGAACATATCTCACTGGACGGCGTGATCCAGCACGAAGACGGCGAAGGCTTCGCGCATGGCGGATGGACGGCACCATATCGAACTCCGGCTGGGTTAGAGGCCGTCATCGAGGCACAGGGCAGCATCTTCGATCTGCTGCTTGGCCGCCGCACCTACGATACCTGGGCCGGCTTCTGGCCGAAGGCCGGGAATAGTCCGATAGCGAACAGTATGAATGCTGCGACGAAATACGTCGCGACCCACAGGCCGGACAGCCTCGAATGGGGCCCGGTCGGGGACTTAGGCGCGGACATCATAGAGGGTATTCGCGGCGTCAAGTCAACGGACGGCCCTGACCTGATCGTCTGGGGAAGTTCAACGCTGACGTCCGTGTTGCTCGACCAGGGATTGGTCGACGAGGTTCTGCTGCTTGTCTACCCGGTCTTGCTGGGCCGGGGCAAACGCTTTTTTTCGGACAGTGTCGACCCGCGCGAACTCGCTTTCGTCAGCACGAAGGTTACGTCCACGGGGGTGCTCATGAACACTTACCGGCACGTTGGACCGCTGCCCACCGCATCTTCCGTCGCGAACGCCTGAGCGGGCGTGAGGCACTTGGCCGCGATGGCGCCGTCGATGAGCTTCTTCGCCATGTTCGTCAACGTGTTGTGATTGATGCCAATCGCGCCGATGACGTAGACAGGCTCACCGTCGCTGATCGCGCGGCCGCCCACGGCTCGCCAGCGGCGCGGTGACTCAACGGCGAAACTCAGCGGTCTCGCGTTCCGTCGGTGTCGTCGCGCTCTCGTCGGATTGTGCTTCGATTCGGAGTAGCAGAATCAGCTCACGCTTGCGCGCGGGATCGTCATCGCGCCACAATTGCCACGCCCGCGTGGCCGCTTTTCAACCGTTCGGCAGTGGCCGCATTTGAACGTTCGGTGACACGCCTCTGCTGGCTCGAAGGCGTCCAGGTCGACATCACTATGATGCGGACCCCGGACGGCCACGGGCGGGTCGAGCTGACGAAGTTCCGCAACCCGGAGCTGGTCGGGGCCGAGCCAGCGATTGCCCCGCCGAATACGCTGGGCCTCCGGCAGATCATGTTCGTGGTCGAAGACATCGATGACACCGTGGCCCGCCTGCGCGCCCACGGTGCCGAACTCGTCGGCGAGGTCGTCCAGTACGAGGGCAAGTACAGGCTCTGCTACATGCGAGGCCCTGCGGGCATCATCGTCGCGCTGGCCGAGGAACTCTTCTGACGCGTTCACCGCCTTCGGGGACACCGGTCGCGCCCCAGGCGCTCCTTCTACTCGATACCCTGTTTGGCAACCATCCTTCTTTCTCGCCTGCTTGCGCCGCAGTTTTGTTAGGCGCACTAAGTTCAATTACGTTCCCAGTCGTTCAGAAGCGAAACCCGACGCCTGCCGAAAACTGAAAGTTATGAGTGGTGTCGCTGGGGATGGTGAAGGTAAACGGCGTAAATGTGCCGCCGGGCGTTAGCCCGTAAGTGGTGATGGTCGTCTGGCCGTAACGAATAATGGTGTCGCCCACGTCAATGCGTGTGAAGACGCGCCGCGTTGGATAAAACTCCAGCACGCCGCCGATGTCTGCGGCGAAATGGGTGAGACGTTTTATTCTCACCTCGAAGGGGTCGGTTGTCCCCCCTGTCGGGATAAACTCGGCGCGTCCCTGGCTGAAGCTGATAAAGCCGGGACGGGCTTTCGCAAAAATGCCGAATCGTTTGTAACGCTTACCGATCTTAACGCCGAACAGTCCTTCGACGGCGCGGCCTCCGGTTCTGAAAGCGATAAAGCGATCTTTCTTCGGAAAGAGATTCCCTTCCATTTCGAGCGCGAAGTTGTCTGTCACATTGAAAGTGAACCTGCCGCCGAAGCCCGGTTCGGTTCGCGTGTCACCTCCTTTGTCGATGCTGAGAGAAGTGAACTGCGCGCCGACCTCGAACTTCTGAAGCTCGTCCGATTGAGCAAGCGTTGCGTGCTGGCTGCCAGCGAGAAGAAGTATGATTGCGCTCGCCGCCATGAGAATTGCGTTTCGTTTCATAAGAACTACCTCCTGATTTCTTTTGTATCTGCCGCGAGACAGAAAGGTAGTGTGACGCCAGGCCATAAGGCTCGCGCACTGCGGACGCTTCCAGATTTGTCGCGGCTAGAGTTGGCTGTCGGGCGCAACCGGTGGAGAGACGATCAATGAGATGGCCGGAGCGCCGTTGATGAAAGAAATTTAGATTGGCGGGGCGTCAGTCGAATCAACCGACGCCGCCGATTTCGTTTTCAGGTTTATTGTTTTGTCTGCTGAAGGCGAAACTCGCCTTTCCCGGCTAGGTCTACAAACTCGAAACTTGCGTTGCCGCCTAACGCCGGGATGTTTTTATAGAACCACTTTTCTCCGGCTGGGAATGATTCCACCTCGTCGGGCTTGCCGTAAGTGATATAGATGCGCCCGCGATCCGACCTCCAGCCGGGAACATCGCGGAAGGAAAAATTCTCATTGACGTAGGCGATGCGCGCGAAATAGTCACGGCGGTATTCATTGTCTTCCGTTTTGGGGTCAGTATCACGACGACGCCAGAACTGATCGATAAAGCTCTCGCGCTGGTCATCAGTTTGCAGCAGCTTGAACGCGCTCACCTCTTCAGGAGTGATGATGTAGACCACGTCTTCATAAAGCCACCTGCCGTAAACGCCTTTCAGACCGGGTTGAGCAAGGTGGCCCGTATTGGCTGGCAGCAGATTCTCAACGCGACCTGCCGCCCCGATGATGAGACGAGCGCCCGGAGCTTTACCCTGTTCATCTTCCTGTTTACGGGAATCCGGCGATTTCCCAAAACCAATCGCTCCGGCACTCTTTGGACGGCGTAGATTCCTTTCAATCTCTTTCAAGCCGGAAGAAGAGGCTGCCGTTTCACCCTTTGTTGGGCCATGAACTCCCAGAAAGAATGAATCGGGGACGTAGTTGGGATCATAAAGCACATAAAGATTCCAGGGACCGCCCGTGTCAACCACCGGCACGTCTGACACCCACTCGTACAACTCATTGTTGAGCGTGAACTTCATGCGGTTACGCTCGATTGTGCCAAGCCTCTGAAAATCGTAGCCCGCGTGCGGCGTCAGAGAGAAGATGAAGCGCCCGCGCTCCTGAAGATGAAACCAGATGACCGGGCCTGACGCTGCGCCTGAGCGTTTTCCGCCAGCAACCAGTTCACCGTTGATGAAGAGTTGGTAGTTAATCATCTTCATCATTACGTCTTCGAGTGTGAAGTCGCGCGGCGCGCTGTCCACAGTAGAAGTTTCCCTGAGATGGGCCTCGCTGACAGAGACGGTGACGTAGTCTGTGACCTTGTCTCCGGTCTTGGGATTGACGAGGACATCCAGCGCGAAGGTATCGCCATCCGCGATTGTTTGCGGGGCAGAGGAACGTGAAAGAGCGGCGGAGTTATAGTTCGGATGAATCTGCCGCGTCTGGAATGATTGTCTGGCGCGCAACTCCCGCTCGTCTTCAGCGCTGAGCGGGCGCACGGAGACTTTGAACTGTTTGCCTGAAGGCAGAGGCTCGACCACGAGAGCGTAGCCGAAATAGAGCAAGCCCCCGCTGTCAATGAAAACGCGGCGGATCGTGTTCGACTCGAAATAAGCTTTGGCGGAAGTCCTTGACCAACCATCTGCGCTCTTCGAGTCTGCGCCGGGGACGGTCGTAAAGGCAACGAAGAAGTCGCCCTTCATCGGCACGATGGTCTGCTCCTTCTTGATTTCCTGAGCTGCGGCGCAGGCGCAGGCCGCGAGTAATAAAACAATTGTCAGGCAGCAACGGCTGAGTCCTTTAATTCTCATCTGGATTGTTCCTCTTGATAACTCTGATTCTCATCTCATCTGCCGGTTGAAAGTCCGTCAGGTTAGCGTGAGTGAAAAAGCCGCCCTGCACGCTCTCTGCTTCAGCGCGGCGTGCGGTCAAGCTGGGATTGTTGCTTTGGGTGTTTGAAGATGGTCGGCGCGCTTCCGTTTTCGCGCGCTCTTTTTTCTCGACGTAGACGGTGCGCGTGACGACTCTCTCCTGAATGATGGGGACTTCAATAACTTCAGGCGGCGCTTGTTTCACAACGAGCGGTTGCGCCGCCGCCTGCGCTTCTTTCGTTGACGGGCGAAGCGCCAGCACAGACGAAACCATTAAGGCCAAGACAAGAGCAGCGGCGACAGGAACAGGCACGTGCAGCCTCGCCGCGAAGATACGCTTCCAGAGCGGTTCGCGTCCCGGCGCGATCACGCGGGGAGCGATTTGTTCAAGACGCTCGCGCCGCATCGCTCGATGCCGAGGCCAGTAGCTCTCGTCAGGTGTTGACGCCTCGACCGCCCTGTCGAAGATGAGCAGCGCGCCGGTCATCGAGCAATACTCGTCGAGACAATCAGCGCAAGCTTCAACTTCAGCCATCAGGTGCAGCTTTTCCCCTGCTTCAAGCTCGCCAAAAACCAGATCAACCAGTCTGTTTTCCATCGTGTGACAATCGTGCATGGCACTCACTCCTGAAATTTAACTATTTTCGGCCCGCGCCGCATTGAGCGTACTCAAGCGGCGCACGCTCGACGCCTAATTGCTGGCGCAAGTTTGTGACGGCGCGAAAGAGCGCCTTCTTAATCGTTCCGGTCGAGCAATCGAACATCCTGGCGATTTCCTCGTAGGTCATCCCCTCGCGGTGCTTGAGCAGGAAAATCAATCTTTGCTGCGGCGTCAATTCACCGAGCGCCTGAAAAACTTTGTCAACCAGGATTCGCCGGTCATACTCTTCTTCAATGTAGTGCGCCCGTTCCTTGAGCCTTCCGTTCAAGTCGCCTTCCGTTGCGGCATCTCTGTCCGATTCAAGTGGCGTGGTGTGATCGTTCCAGCGTAGCCGCTCTCCGCGCCTGTGATTGAGAAATGTGTTGACCGTAATCTGGCGCAGCCACGTATAGAAACTTGCCTCGCCCCTGAACGTCGGAAGCGCCCTGTAAGCCTTCATCCAGACTTCCTGCGCGAGGTCTTCGGCGTCCGCCTGCTCGCGCGTGTAATAGAGCGCGAGGGTATAGATGCGACGCTCAAACCTCTGCGCCAGCGACGAGAAAGCTTCCGCGTCGCCCGCCTGCGCGCTCTTGATCAGTTGGTTTTCGCTGAGACTCAAACGGTGTTTACCCTTGAACGTATTTCGGAAGGTCAATCATATAGACACCAACGGGTGATATTTGGTTGGCGTGAGAAGTTAATCTTTTAGTTAGCGCCAGCGCGAGGAGACATCTCCAACTCGCTTTCAGCCTTGAAACGCACCCTGTTTTGCGTCTATGCTCCGCAGAAGTCCTATCATCCTAAAATGTTGACGGTCAAAGACAGCATGGCAACCAAACGCAACCTGCTGGCGGTAATCCTCGGCGGGGGCGCAGGCTCACGCCTGTTTCCGCTGACACAGCAACGCTCAAAACCCGCCGTTCCGCTCGGCGGAAAATACCGGCTCGTTGATATCCCAATCTCAAACTGCATCAACTCGGATGTCATCAATATCTTCATCCTGACGCAGTACAACTCAGCCTCCTTGAATCGCCACGTCGCGCGCACCTATCGCTTCTCGCAGTTTTCCGACGGCTTCGTCGAGATACTCGCCGCCGAGCAGACGCCGGAAAGCCCGCAATGGTTTCAGGGAACAGCGGACGCCGTGCGACAGGTCTTACCGCACATTCGCGGTTGGGATATCGACACGCTTTTGATTCTTTCGGGCGATCATCTCTACAGCATGGACTATCGCCGGTTTCTCGCGCGCCATTATGAATCGAACGCTGACGTGACGGTCTCAGTCATTCCCTGTTCGCCGCGAGAAGCGGAAGAGTTCGGGTTGCTCAAGACGGACGCGAGCGGGCGCATCATCGAGTTTAAGGAGAAACCGAAGGGCGAGGCGCTGGAAGAGATGAGGGTTGACACGACCAGTCTTGGTCTCAGCACTGAGGAGGCGCAGGCGCGTCCCTTTCTGGCTTCGATGGGAATTTACGTTTTCAAGTATGACCTCCTGGAAACCTTGCTCGCGCAAGACCCGACGGCGTTTGACTTCGGGCGCAACATCATTCCTGCCGCCATCAACTCGCGCAACGTGCAGGCTTTCATGTTCGATGGCTACTGGGAAGATATCGGGACCATCAGCGCTTTCTACGAGGCGAACATTGATCTAACCTCGCCGATGCCGAAGTTTAATCTCTTTAATGCGGATGCTCCCATCTACACGCGCTCGCGTTATCTTCCTCCGTCGAAGGTTCACAACTGCGAGGTACGTAATTCCATCATCAGCGAAGGCTGCATCATCAACAGCGCTAGCGTGCTGCGTTCGATTATAGGTTTACGCAGCCGCATCGAAGCGGGCACACGTCTCGAAGGCTCGATTATAATGGGGTCGGATTATTACCAGACAATCGAGGACATGCGCTCGGAAATCAACGCGGGCATTCCGCGCATCGGCATCGGCGAAAACACCATCATTCGCCGCGCCATCATAGACAAGAATGCGCGCATCGGCTCAAACGTGCGCCTCGTCAACGACAGCGGAGTCGAGAACGCGGACGGTGACGGCCACAACTACTTCATACGCGACCGCATCATCATCGTGCCGAAGAACGCAACGATCCCGGACGGGACTGTGGTTTGAGAACGAAGAGCCGAGGAGGAAACGAGTCATGGGTGTCAAAGATAATTTCACGGCGGAAGAATGGCGAGTCTTGCTCAAGGCTCCGATGCTGGTGAGTTATGCAATCGCCGGGGCTGCGCCGAGCGATGAAGATGGTTATATACAGGAGATGTCTGCGGTGGCTGATGCCATCTCTGAAAGTGAGGAGCGTGCGGCCAAAGATTCTTTGATTAGTGAGATCGTCGCGCAAATCATCGCCAACGCCGAAGACAATGAGCGCGGGCAGACGGAAAAGATTTCAGTCAGCGATGTCAAAGAGAGGGCGCTGGCTAATTGCCGGGAAGTAGCCAGCCTGCTGCAAGCGAAGACGAGCGCGGAAGAAGCCGATGATTATAAGCGTTGGCTGCTGGGTGTGGCTCAAAGGGTCGCATCGGCTGCCAAAGAGGGAGGCATCTTCGGCTTTGGCGGCTCGCAAGTCAGCAAAACGGAAGTGGCGACCATCAACGAAATCGCGTCGGCGCTCGGCATTCAGCCTTGAACGAGTTGGCCGAGCATGCGCTCTCGCTCAAGCCACATAACGCATCAGCATAGTTGAAGAAGACACGAAATAAGCGGGATTATGCGGACACTCGCCGCATAATCCCGCTTTTACTATCCATCTCACCTTATCTGGTTCTCACAAGCTGGCGTTTTCGCAGTTCGGGTTTGGCTTGTTGCGTGTTGCCCTGCGCGGTCGTGTTTCCTGACTGCCCGCCTGTGATGTAACTGTCGCGGGCGCGCACGACGAGGTCGGGTCGCATGACGCGCACCTTGATCTGGCGGCGTGTGCCTGCCTGCGCCGTCGTCTTCGGGTAGTAGCCGATACTGTACTGGCGGCGCAGTTCTTCGGCGATGAATGCAAAGGATTGCGTTAGATCGCGCGTGGTGTCGGCGCGAAAGAGACGCGCTCCGGTCTTGTAAGCGAGATCGTTCAGGTAAGCGTTAGCGCGCCGGTAGTCGTCTGGCGTGCCATTGGGATTCCCGCCACCGCCAAACACGACGGGGCCTTTGTTGCCGCCATTGCGGCCATAACCCCCATTACGACCATTGCCATTACGACCGTTGCCATTGCGTCCGTTGCCATTGCGACCGTTGCTATTGCGACCGTTGCGGCCATTGATGACTTCGCCCAGAATATCCCCCAGAATGTCTGTCGCAGAGCGCGGCCCTTGATTCCCTGAAGGCCAGGACGTGCCGCCACCGCCTCCGCCCATGTTCCCGTCGTCGTAGGTATCGTATTGAACGGGATAAATCAGGGCGTCTAATTCTTCTGCATCGCGGATGTTGCTTTGATAGCTCGCGTGACGGCTCGCCGTGTCAACGCCGTCAGTGAAGAGTACGACAGCCTTGCGCCCCTGCTCGCGGTTGAGGCGCTGGTTGATGACGAGATCAACCGCGTCATAGAGCTTTGTGCTGCCGCCCGTTCGCGTGCGGCGAATCGCGTCGCGGAGGACGTAGCGGTCGCTCGTCGCTTCGGCCAGCACACGCACTTCTTCGTCGAAGGAGACGACTATCACGCGGTCGTCCGGGCGCAGTTGATTAACGAAGGCGATGGCCGCGTCCTGAATCTCTTCCAGACGAAACTGCGTCGAGGCGCTGGTGTCCAGAACGAGAGCGAGCGTGAAAGGTTTTTCGACCGAGGCAAAGTAAGCGACTTCGTGCTCGACGCCGTCCTCGTAGATGCGAAACTCCTGCTGCCTGAGGTTGGGAATAAACCTGCCATTGCGATCCATGACGCTGACGGGGATGGTGACAAGCGTTGTATCGACGCGCACGACATCGCCATCGCCGACCTCTTCCGGGTCGTCACTCGTCGGCGTCGAAGTCTGTGATGATGACTGTGGCGCAGGAGGCCGGTTGCCTGACGACGTGGTCGTCCCGGTTTGCAGGACTGGCCGTTTCTGAGTTGACGGCGCGGGCTGGGGTTGCGGCGACGCCGCCGAAGGTGTTGGTGTGCTGGCGGTCTGCCCGACGCGGCGCGGGCGCGTCTGCGCCTGTAAGCCGAGAACGTTGGCAAGCAAAAGGGAGAGGAGCAGGGAAACAACGGCGGTCTTTCTCATAGCCTTTAAGCTCCTAAAAAGGTCTGGACTCCGGTGCGCGAGGCAATCGCGGCGCAACGTTTGATGCACTTGAGAACAAAAAGATGCTCGCACGAGGGCGACAACGAAGGGAGAGAAATGAGCATAACTCCGAAGAAGGCAAAAGTAAAAGATGAAGCGGCATTTGTAGGGGCAGGGACAAGTCCTCTGCTCGCCTTAACCTTAAGCAAATTCAAGCAGGGATGGACAGGATGAACAGGATAAAAGAACAAGTATAAGCTCAGCGCTGCTCTTTTTCTTTTCCATCCTGTCAATCCTGTCCATCCCTGCTAAATTATTCTGCCGCCCTGCTCCTACAAAGTTATTGAGTTAAAGATGAAAGGAAACGTGCCCCACGTTTGTCCCCTGTGCTGCGGGCGGAAGCCGAAGAGGATGACGCGGCCACGCCCCATCGAAACTTCCGCGAGCGCGACCTTGCCTTTGATTTTATCTTCGCCGAGCAGCCAGCCGGAGCGCAACAGATTGTCCGAAGCATAGTGAGCTATGACACGAACGCGCTGCGGGTCTGTCACCTCGAAGGCCGCGCTGTTGGTGAAATAGGCGTTCACGTCGCGTTGTAGTCCGCGCGCAATCGCGTGCGTTGTGTCCACTTCTAATCCCAGAATCGAGCCGGGACAGTAGAAGACTGATGACCGCAGGTTTTCCAAAACGTTCCGCAAGGGAAGATTGAAACGTTTGATTGCCAGTTCCGTCGAAGCGCCAAAGCAGATGAGCGTGCCGCCTTCATCGACGAAACGGCGCAAACTTTCGATGCCAGCCTCCGTGATTCCGCCCGTCAATTCCGCCGGGTAGCTGCGCGGCTCGTTGCCTTCAATAATATCTCTCATGCGCTGCGATGGCAGGATAATCACGTCGAAGCGAGCGCGCAAACCTCCACGCCTCACGTCCGCATCGCGCAAAGATTTGTAAGGCACGTTGAAGGTGTCGAAGACGTAGCGCGTCCAGCCTTCGTCCATGTTGCCCATCGAGCCGTTGTACACGGCGAGCTTGCGGGAAACTTTCAGCGGATTAGGAATCGGAGACGTATTACCCTGCTGTTGTAACAGACCGAAATCACGGCGCACTTCAGCTTCATCACGGATGAGCGTCAGCCGCCTTTCCGCGATTGACTCGCGCAGCCGCGTGACGACTTTTGTTTCAATGCCCATCTGCATCGGCAGCGTCCAGCCTGCGACATCGTAGGGGCGCTCGGCTTCGCCCTGCGGCGTCAGACGGTCTGGATAAACTTGCAGTTCGAACAGCGCCTTGACGTTTGCTCTGAACGGCTGATTGAGAAAGACGATGTAACTGCCCGCCGGAATCTCCTCCGGGTGTGGCGACGGATTAACCAACTCGACGCGCCGCTTTCCATTGGATGTCGTGAGCATTTGAGTCGCCATCGTTCCATGCAACTCTTGTTCGAGCCTGTGAACTTCAACGCCCTGCTCGACGAGCGCGCCTGTCATCTTCGCAATCGCTTCGTCGTTGCCCTGTCCTGCTGGAATCAGATAAGCGAGGGGTTCTTCCGCCGCCAGCAATGAATCAACGCTCTGGCGATTCAGTTGATAGAAATTCCGCAGATACTCTGTGCGATATTTGCCCGCCATCGAGAGAACGGCCCGCGAAGCCGTCATCTCCATTTTCATAATGTCGCGTGGCCGCCACAAGCCACCGGGCCAGGGGTCTGGAAAGTTCGTCGCCGACGTGAGCGCAGACGGCATCCCGCGTGAAGTCGCTTTTCCGAGTTGCTCGCGCGTGACCGTCGTTGGCGTCATCAGCTTTGCGCTCGCGGCTTCGGAGAGAATGCCGATAGAATTGTGATAATAGGGCGCGGTACGAAAGCCGCCGTGCCACCATGTATCATAAACCGCGTTGGTGATGACGCCTTTGACGTTGGCTGCCTGAAGGTCTGCCGCGATTTTGTGGCCGAGCAATCCGACCTGACGCAGCAGGAGCGGCGCGATGTTCGGATTCGGCGGATCGTAAAAAGGAGGGATGAAGAAGCGCGAGCCGTCCGTGCCCTGCTGGTGTATGTCGTAGACAATCTGCGGAAACCATTCCTTCCAGAAGAGGCGCGTAGCCAGCTTCGTTTCCTGCAAGTTCATCATGAACCAGTCGCGGTTGTCGTCGTGTCCGGCGTAATGATGATAGAGTTCGGGCGGGTCTGTGCCCTCATAGGATGTGCCGAGAGTCTTGCGATACCAGTTGGCGACGATGTCTATGCCGTCCGGGTTAGGGGATGGAATGAGCAATAGAATGGTGTTCTGCAAAGTCTCGCGCGTCTCCGCGTCGTCGGCAGTCGCCAACTCATAGGCGAGTTGCATGGACATCTGCGAGGCGACGATCTCGGTCGAATGAATCGAGCAGGAGATGACGACGACCGCTTTGCCGTCGCGGAGCAGGCGGTCACGCTCGGCTTCCGTTTGAATAAGGCGCGGGTCGGCTAATTTTCGTTGAATCTCTTTGAGCTTCGCCAGATTGCGTATATTCTCAGGGGAACTGATGAACGCGACGATGAAGGGACGCTTGAGCGTCGTCTCGCCGAGAGTCTGAACTTGTACGCGGTCGCTCGCGCGGTCCAGTTGCGCGAAGTAGCCGGAAATCTGTTTCCAGTCGGCAATCGTGCGATCATCGCCGGGCGTAAAGCCGAGAAAGGAACGCGGGCTGGGAATCTCGGCGCGTGCGATGGCCGGATTGAAGATGAAGACTAACAGGAAGACTAACCACAAAGACACGAAGACACTATGATGAAAAGCATCTCTTTTTTTTTGTCTTTGTGCCTTTGTGGTTAGTCTTGATGCAAACGGATGACGAAGCATTCAGAAAATCCTTCGAGCGAATTGATGGACGAGAGAAACGCGATTAAGACGGCGCGCGACGCCGAGTCTAACACAGGCCACGCGCCGCGTCTCAAGTACAGGTTGCTCAACTGGTGGTCGCTGGCGGTGGCAGGTGGGATGCTGCTCATCGTCGGGACGCCCGCTATCCTGGTTTCATGGGCGGCGCGGCGTCGCCACTGGCTTTATCCGGCGGCGCTCTGGGGCGCGCGCAACTGGCTGCGCTTAAGCGGAATGAAAGTCCGGGTAAGCGGAAAAGAGAATCTGGACCCGGCGCAGCCTTACGTCTTCATCGCCAACCACCGGTCGTATCTGGACACGGCGACAGTCTTCTATTATCTCGGTCGGCGCATCGGTCTGGTCGCCAAGAAAGAGTTGCTGCGAGTTCCCATTCTTGGCTACGGAATGGGCTACTGCAACATCCTGGCGATTGACCGCAGCAACAACGAGCGTGCGGTTCAGACGATGCGGGAGGCTACCGATAGGCTTCGCAGCGGGACATCGTTTGCCGTCTTCGCAGAAGGCAAGCGCGCCGGGCGGGATGAATTGCTGCCGTTCAAAAAAGGCGGATTCTACATGGCGATGGAGGCCGGTGTGCCGATTGTGCCGGTGGCAATCAAGAACACGGACGTGTTGATGGGCAAGGGCACAGGCGAAGCGAGGCCGGGGACAATCGAGATGGTGATCCTGCCGCCCGTCGAAACAGCGGGGCTATCAACCGACGAAGATATTGAGCGATTGATTGTCCGCGTTCACGCGAGCATTGCAGAGGAGTTGGGCGTGGGAGAAGACGCCTGATAAGGCCAGCCCGGTTGCCATCTCCGGCAGGGGCGGCATATCAGTAGCCTAGAGCATTAGCTCTGGGTTAAGACGCAAGCATAACGTTTAAGCCCCTGAGGGGCGACAGATTATGCCGTCCCTCAGGGGCCTTAACGATTTATTCGCTACTTGTTCCCATGACTTACGTCATGGGCTACTGTTATTTCGTTCCCTTGCGGGGCTGCCGACTCTCACTACTTTTCAAACTTGTAAGTGAGCACGCCCGTCACCTTGATGCGTGCGCCGTGAAGGAGTACTGGCGCAAAGCGCGCCTTTTTGGCCGCCGCGACCGCAGCCTCGCGTAGTTCTTTGGGGCCGTCCGTCGCTTCAGCCGCGATCACTTCGCCGTCCTCGTTAATCGTCACCTCTACTTTAACAAGGCCGTGAATGCCCGCCTGCCTGGCCGCCTCCGGGTAATCGGGTTTCGGCATCTCGATGGCTTTGCCGTTGAGCACGCCGCCTGTGATCTGCTCTTTAGACGGTTGACTTGATGGCGTCGAATTGACTTCCGGCTGTTGCGGAGTGCCTTTCTTCTGCTCCGGCCCATTCGGCACTTCGCCGCCGTCTTCAACGTCCGTGATTTTGATCTCCACTCTGCCCTTCACAAAATCCGTGTACTTGATGCGGATGCGGATATGCGTCACCGAGCCATCGCCGAAGACCAGTTCCTCGTCGGCATAGCTGTAGGTGGGAAACCAGTAGTTCCCGTCAATCTGCTCGCGGTAGGTCTCGACGTAGGGAAACTTGTTCTTCTTGGTCTCAGGCACACCCTTGCCGCGCGACTTGACGATTTGCAAATCGTGGTCGTCTACCCAGATGCGCCCCTGAAAGAGACGCTGCTCGGTCTTGGGGTCTGGCAGCACCTTCGGCGCAATGTCAAAGATATAGAGATCAAGCTCGTCTATCCGCTCCTTGCCGACGTAGGTAAAGTTGTATTGATTTATCTTGTGAGCTTCGAGCGCAAACGGGTTGACGCCGCTCAAATCTTCTATATCTTCCGCCGTGACACCGGGGTAAGTCGGCGTCGGAAAGAAGACTATTTTCTCGAAGCGGTTGCCGCTGTCGTCAAAGGTGAAGTGTGAGACGCGATGATACTCGCCCGCAATTTGCCCGCCCATGCCGATGACTTGAATAACGGCGTCGCGCTTGAAAGCATAGGAATTGAGCGCCTTGCGAAACTGCGTCTCTTTGGCTGTAAACGCGGCGATGACCTTGTTCATATCCACCGGCGCGGGTTGCGCCGAGGAAGCGGTCACAGCTTGCGCGAAAGCGCGCTCTGCGGGCGTGACGGCGGAGAAGAAAACGAGCGCAAAGAGCGCGAATGTGTAAATAAGAGAACGTTTCATGAAATTTGTTTCCATCTAGATGAATTACCGCTTTTGTGGGGTTGAACCAACTGCGTGAATACCTACGGCGCACCGCAAGTCATTCAGATGCTCTGAGTTCGCCAGATGTTGCCACCCTTCGAACGATAGGCGACCACCCGTGGTCCGTAAATACTGGCCTTTCGTGGCCTTTCCTCGCTAGAATATTGGCAGTCGTCCGTGCCGGGAATTATGCTATACTTCTCGTGCCCAAATTGTCACCCGACCTCTAGTGTCTGTGAACGAAATTTCCGGCCCCAGTAATTCGATGTCGCAGATTGCAGTCAAACAGATAGCTCTCAAAGACCTTTTTGTCCGTGCCCAGGCTTACATGGCGCGCGGCGACCTCGCGAGCGCCGAAAAACTCCTGATAGACTTGATTGAAGGAAGCACTGACGAGCATTCAAGCGGGCAAATCGTGCAGGCGCGCGTGGCGTTAGTGGAAATTTACGAAGACATGGAGCGCCACGCGGAGGCAGACGAGGCGCTTGCTCCTTACGACGTTCACGCGCTCGATTCGTTCCCGACAAACTTGCGCGGCCTGCTCCTGCTCGCTTTCGGCTCGCGCGCCTACTGGCGAAACGATTTCCCACGCTCCGTCACTCTCTTAAACCGCGCCCGCGAAATTCTAGAGCCGCTTGGCGACGCCACTAATCTGGTGCGCGTCTATTACTGCCTGGGACGCTCCTATCAGGAACTGGATGAGCAGCCGCTGGCACGCGAGCATTATAAGATCGCCATTGAGTGGGGGCGTCGCGGTCGGAACTTCAACCATGTCGTCTTGCCGGGTGTGACCGGCCCGTTCCCCGGCATCATCGCCACCAGCTTTGCGATGCGCGATGTGATGACGAGGATGGAGCGGCTGAAGGATTCCGACGCGACCGTTCTCATCATGGGCGAGACCGGAACGGGCAAAGAACTGATTGCTCGCAACCTGCACGAAGAAGGTCAGCGGCGCGACAAGATTTTCCTGCCGTTTAATTGCTCGGCTGCGCCGCGCGAGTTGCTCGAAAGCCAACTTTTCGGGCATAAGCGCGGGACGTTCACCGGGGCTGTCAACGATCAGCGCGGCATCATTCGCGCCGCAGAAGGCGGCACGCTCTTTCTGGACGAGATTGGCGATCTGGCGCTTGAATTACAACCCAAGCTGCTGCGCTTTCTACAGGAAGGCGAGATCATGCCGCTCGGCGACGCTCCGCGCAAAGTTGATGTCCGCGTCATCGCCGCCACCAATCGTGACCTCGAACAGGACGTGCGCGAGGGGCGCTTCCGCGAAGACCTATTCTATCGCCTCAACACCTTCGTCATCAAAGTGCCGCCGCTGCGTGTGCGCCCGGAGGATGTCCCGCCACTCGCTTCTTACTATTTCGAGAAGATGTGCCGACGCCATCACCGGCAACTGGCGGGCATCACTCCCGAAGCGGTCGGCTATCTGACCAGATATTCATGGCCGGGCAACGTTCGCCAGCTTCGCAACGAATTAGAGCGCAGCGTCGTCTTCGCCGAAGAAGGGCAGGCCATCGGAGCCGACGCGCTTTCGCCAGACATCCTGCAATCCGTCACTCCGTCTTCAGCCGTGCGCGTCCAGCCGGATTTCACCCGCCCGGTTAATTTCAAAGAGATCATGCTCGACGTTGAGCGACAATTGATCCTCGAAGCGATGACACGACATGGCGGCAACGTCACACGCGCAGCCGAACTGCTCGGACTGAGCCGTCAGACCTTCAATTACAAGCTGCGTAAATTCATCCTCAATCTTCCAGACCTCAAAGACGAATAAGGCGTAAAATTTTTTGCGCCCCTGCAAATAATTCTGCACAAAGGTTAACTTCAAACATAGCTTGAGATAAACCCGATGACTGTTCGCCGGGGCAAGGTCACTGCTGCAAAAAATCTGCCGGTGCGTCTCTCCTGAAATCTTTATCTCCAAGACAAAACAGCTTGATTTACAAGGCTCTTGGCAACTTCCGACTATTTTGGGCGGCTGGCACAGATGTTGTTAAGGTAAGAGACGACAAACGCGCTGCGGACTTTAAGTCGGCCATCACCTCCTCCAGCTCAAGCGAGAGTGATTTTTGTTATCCGGGTCATGGCCCGTGCCGCAGTTGCAAGAGTAGGTTTTATCTTGATTGACCGGAGAAGCGATCTTACAAAGTTAAAGTCCTCATATCGGCGGTTGGTGAGGGCGCATCTTCCCGTGAATTTGTACAGCGCGCAAGCGCAAGTGCAACGTCGAGCGGCTTCGTTGCTGCACGGGATGGACGAGATGTCAGGCCTGTGGGAGGAGCTTGACGGGCTTCACCTTGCCGATGACGAGCGCGGCGACCGCACGTCGTTCCTTCTGGGCGGAACGGCGGGCGGCGTCGCGCTCCCACCCATGCCCCGCTGCGGGTTATTCGCGGCGGCTGGCGCGGGAACAATTTTCCTCAAGAACATCGAAAAGCTGAGCGTCGCCGCACAGCATGTTCTTTGCCGGATCATTGAAACCGGACATTACACACCCGTGGGCGACCCTTACCCGCGCACGGTCAATTGCCGGATCATTGTCGGGACAACGCGGCCTCTGATGGAACTGGCGCGCGGCCTGCTGGTCGAATGGAGACTGGCAGAGATGCTCGGTCATATCGCGCTCCGTGCCGAAGATGTCATCGGCGCGTTGGAAGCCGAAGGTTTTTATAGCAATCACCCCAGCAGTCTGGCAGCAGCGAGCTAAAAGCGTTTGAGTGCTGCGAGAATAATATAGGTGATGATTGTCTCTCACCCATAGCAATCGTTCCCAATAATAAAAACCTCACTGCAAAACCACGCAGACACCGAAGAAGCTTAATACTTTCTTCTTCGGTGTCTGCGTGCTTTGCTTGACGCTTTCGGGTCGTCCCGACCTTTAATCTACAAAGTCGATTTTGACGCTATGCGGAATGATGCCGCGCTTCACGCCTTCGTCGAGCAGGCGGCGAACGGCTTCACGCCCGCGCTCTGTGTAGTCGAGCGTCAGTTCGTTGACCCACATCGCCACGAAGCGGTCAGCCGTCTCCGTATCCATGTCGCGGGCAAACTGCATGGCGTACTCAAGCGCGTCCTCTCGATGCTCCAAAGAATACCGGATGCTCTCGCGCAAATATTGCGAGACCTTGCTCATCATCTCTTTCCCGAGGTCGCGCCGGATGGCGTTTCCGCCCATCGGCAGCGGCAGACCCGTCCACTCGTGCCACCATTCGCCCAGATCAATCACCTTATGCAGCCCCAGCTTCTCGTAGAAAAGCTGACCTTCGTGAATCAGGAGTCCTGCATCGCAGCGCCCTTCCTGCACGGCTTCGATGATCTTATCGAAGGGCACGACCTCGTAGGCGAATTCCGAATTGAAAATCCGTAGCGCCAGAAAGGCGCTCGTCATCTCTCCCGGAATGGCGATTTTCATCTTCGACAAATTATCAGCCGACAAAGGCTCGCGCGCGACGACGATAGGGCCGTAGTTGTCGCCGATGCTCGCCCCGTGCGGGAGCAACGCATACTTGTCGGCGATGTAGGCGTAAGCATGAAAGCTGATGGCCGTGACATCGTAGACGCCGCGCATCGCCATCTCGTTCAAGCTCTGAATGTCCTTCAGCACATGCGTGAATTGAATGTCGCCCGTGTCCAGCTTGTTCGTGGCGAGCGCGTAGAACATGAACGCATCGTCGGAATCCGGCGAATGCGCGACGGTGATAGTACGTGTTTCAGTTGCAATAGACATAATCAGGAAAGGTGAACCTCTGCGGTCTCTCTTTGTATTCTGTTATAAACCGTATCGCGCTCGACGGCCTCAAAGCCTGCGTCTTCGATGAGCGCGATTATCTCCTGCTTGCTGATCTTGACTTCGTTGTTCGATTCGACCGAGTAGCTTTCCGAAAGCTCGCCGCCTTCAGTGATCGTACCGTCGAGGTCGTTTGCGCCGTAGTGGAGCGCAATTTGTGCCAGTTGCTTGCCGAGCATCACCCAGTAGGCTTTGATGTGCGCGAAGTTGTCGAGCATCAGGCGCGAGACGGCGATGGTCTTCAGAGAATCTACGCCCGATGGCCCCGGCAGGTGCGAGAGCTGCGTGCCCGTTGGATAAAAGGCGAGCGGGATGAAACACTGAAAGCCGCCAGATTTGTCCTGCTGCTCGCGCAAGCGGATAAAATGGTCTACGCGGTCTTCGATTGATTCGATGTGACCGTAGAGCATGGTCGCGTTTGATTTCAAGCCTGCGGCGTGGACTTTGCCGGAAAGCTCCAGCCAGCGTTCGGCGTTCGTCTTGTGAGCGCAAATCATCGAGCGCGTCGGCTCGCGAAAAATCTCCGCGCCGCCACCTGGACACGAATCCATCCCGGCTTCTTTCAATCGCTCGATAACATCCTCGTCCGTCATCTTGTAAAAATGCGCGAAGTGGTCAAGCTCGACCATCGTCCATGCCTTCAGATGAAGCTGCGGATACTCATGCTTGAGCGAAGAGAGCAGGTCTGTGAAATAACTGAACGGCAGCTTGGTGTTTAAGCCGCCGACGATGTGAAGCTCGGTTGCGCCTTCTTTGACAGCCTCACCCGCGATGCGTAGAGAATCGTCTATGTTGTGCGTATAAGCGTCGGGCTGGCGCGGCGTGCGGAAGAAGCCGCAGAACTTGCAATCGGCATAGCAGACGTTGGTCGGATTGAAATGGCGGTTGACGTTGAAATAGGTCGTGCGCCCATGAAGACGCCGCCTGACGGTGTCGGCCAGCTTCGCCAGCGCGGGCAGGTCATCGGTCGCGTAAAGATTCAATCCATCATCAAAAGTCAGGCGCTCGCCGCGCTCGACTTTCGCTGCGATGTCGTTAAGATTCGGGTCGTGTGAAAAATTCATAGGTTTAAAGGTTAATCAAAATTCAGCTTAACTCACTTCCAGAGCGATTGTACGTCAAGCGTGAATCCACGCAGTAATGGCTCGCCCGAAATGTCCGGCGGATTATCGAAGACTTTGACGGCCACCTGCGGTTGATAGACATAAATTTTCTTCTTAAACGGGTCGATGAGCCAGCCAAACTGCGAGCCGTTTTCAATGTATTCCTGCATCTTCTCCTACAAAACTCTCAGCGAATCGGACTTTGAGCGTAACTCCACCACGAAATCCGGGCAGAGCGGCGGGAAACGCTCCTGCTCTTTCTCGGAAAGCTGATTCCAACGCTCGGTTCGCACCCATGAGAGGTCGGGCGAGCGTTTCGCGCCGTTCGGCAGCGAGAAGACGGTCGAAGAATCAAAGCCTTGTCCTGTTCCATCTTTTTCTGCCCAAACTCCGAAGCTGGCTATCAAATTGAAATTGCGGATTCCCGTTTTCCCTCCGATTGGCGGCAGGATGATGAGGTCTCCTGCGCTGGTGAGTTCAATGCGTAAATCTTTATTGAGCATACAGAATTCAAAGAACTCCTCTTCGCTGAGCTTCTTCATGAGAGGACTGAAATGAAGCACAAGCGCATCGGGGCTTTGTTCAATCGGCGTGAGTGTAGTGCTCATATCTGAACCTTTTCTTTTCGGGACGTGAACTCTCAAATAAATTTGAAAAGCACTGCCCCTCCGAAAGTCGCAAACAGGATGACGCTGACGAAAGCGTTGGTCGTAAAGAACGCGGCGTTCAATCGTCTGAGATCGCTGGCACGCACGAGCGTGTGCTGGTAAACGAGCAGCGCTCCTGTCAAAACGACTCCGACGAGCGCGAGCAGCCCTAAGTGCGTCACCAAGTATAGCGCAACGAGTGTCGCAAACGCTTGTGCGTGGAACAGCCTCGAAATCCAAAGTGCGCGCGCGATGCCGAGTCTTCGCGGAATCGAATGCAGCCCCGCAGCGCGGTCGAAATCGTAGTCCTGGCAGGCATAGAGCACGTCGAATCCGGCAGTCCACAGCATGACGACAAGCGAGAGCAGAAATGGTATTGGACTATCGAGCGTGCCGCGCACGGCGATCCACGCGCCTGCCGGAGCAATCGCCAGACACCAGCCGAGCACCAGATGCGACAACATCGTCCAGCGCTTCGTGTACGAGTAAAGCAGAATGCTCAGGAGCGCGAGCGGCGCGAGCACGAGCGTCAAACGATTGAGCATCGCGGCAGCTATGAAAAAAACGGCAGCCGAAAGAATCGTAAACGCCCAGACGAAACCGACTGAGAGTGTGCCCGACGGCAGAGCGCGCGATTGTGTGCGCGGGTTGCGCGCGTCAATCTCTCTGTCGGCAATGCGATTAAAAGCCATCGCGCAGGAGCGTGCGCCGACCATCGCCAATGTAATCCAGACGAGTTGCTGGACGGTCGGCAATCCTCCCGCCGCGAGCACCGCGCCGAGGAAAGCGAACGGCAGGGCAAACAGCGTATGCTCGATCTTAATCATTTCGAGCGTCGTGCGAACGTTTTTTGCTGTAGCGGTTAACATCATTTTTTCGAGCTTCACAGTCGAGTCAGCTTCCTGTGAATCCCTCCCACAATCACCTCAAAGCAAAGACGAGGCCAGACAAAATCATCAGGAAAATCAGGGATTCTTTAACTGTGGCTTTGCATTGTGCCAAAGGGTTGGAAAGCTGCGAGCAGAATGCAAAGCAGAAGCATAAACGATAATCCGGCGCTGACTTTTTAGCTTACTACTTCTGTGTTCCTTTGTGTCGGAACTTGAGGCGCTTTTCAATTTCTTTTGCAATTCGTAGGCTCATGCCCTCTATTTGTCCTTGATACGAAACGGAAGGGGTGATGAGAGTGGGATCCGTCAAGAAGAAAGAGTTCTTCCAAATCACTTCCAACCCCGTCGGTTTCTCAATCACCAGAAATACGCTGATAGTAGGGACTATAGTGGCGGCTAGAGATTCAGAGCCTTTGTGAATCACCAGTGTGACCTCGGCCTGTTCGACATCTGAGACCAGGCTTATACCTCCATACTTCTTCGCCTGTTCCTTATTCCAATTGCCCACCCAATTCATCAACTTTTCGCTACTTACCGCATCGTCTCCGGCGATCTTGAGCCTTAAGGGGTCGGCGTCAGGAAGGGTTTTGGATTCAACGAAGATGACAGGTATGGATGGCGCGACTTTCATCAACCGGCGCATTCTGGAGAATTCATCAACCCCTGGAAACTCAATGCGAGAGATAACGTTGGTTGTTCTCTTTTGCCCGCTTACTTCTTTTGAGGTTCTTTTGTAATAAACTCTAACGCGAGTGCCGGGCTTAAGCTCGGAGACTTTCAATTCGTGCGCGGTGCCGTCTTCCATTTTGATCTGATAATCTTCCTTCAGCGCCCCAACGAACGTTTCCGTTTTATCTTTACCGGCATACTGTAAAGTTATCTCGCGCGAAGCCTCATTAGTCGTGACCACCTGCCCTGTGAATACATCGCCCCAGAGGGTTGACCCTTTTTGTGAAAAGGCTTGAATGGAGCAACCCATGATAGTTATTAATATGACGACGAGGTTCTTCACTGCTGACCTTCCTTCATAGCCGGGAAACAAAACACAGAACAGAATCTTCCGTTTCAAACTTCTTCCAGTGTGGCCTTGTCTCCACGCCACCGCGTCGCCTGTGAATGCGGCACGCCGAATTGATCCAGGATGCGGAAGACCAGATGATCCACCATTTCTTCGATTGTCTGCGGGCGATGATAGAAGGCTGGGCTGGCCGGAAGAATCTGCGCTCCGGCGTGCGCGAGCCTGAGCATGTTCTCCAGATGAATCGCATTGTAGGGGGTCTCGCGCGGCACAATCACGAGCTTGCGTCCTTCCTTCAACGTCACGTCCGCCGCGCGATGTATCAGGTTCGTGCCTGCGCCGCTGGCTATCGCGCCGAGCGTACCCATCGAGCAGGGAACGATAATCATGCCCGCCTGCATGTGCGAACCCGAAGCGGGCGTCGCCGCCAGATTGTCGAGGCGATGAAGCCGGACGAGCTTTGAGTCCGGCGGCAATGCGAGCCATTCGTTGATGCGCTTGCCGTCGGCTTCCCGCAAGTCAACGCCCAACTCGACCCGCGCGACCGTCTGCGCCGATTCAGACATAATCAGGTTGATGCGCTCCGTCGCTCCGCTCGCAGCCAGATGAATGAGCGTGCGGTGCGCGTAGATGGAGCCGGATGCTCCGGTGATGGCGACAGTCAGTTCCATAAAGGCAGTGATAGGTGATAGGTGATGGATGATAGGAGAAAACAAGGTCTTTCTTATTACCTATCACCCATCACTTATCACCGCTTGACGAAGTTTACGTGTCACGCCAGCTAATCGCAAGGCGGGTGCATTTAGAGAGGAGTTGAGTTCGATGCTAGAATGCACGGGCTTGCTTGGCACGTCAGATTCAGGTTAATCGAATGGATTTGAGAGAAATAGAAAAGCTCCTGCGCGCTTATCGAAGCGGCGAGATGGAGGCAACTGAAGCCGCGCGTCTCATCAACGATCTTCATTACGAAGACATCGGCTACGCGCGTGTGGATCATGCTCGCGCCACGCGGCAGGGTTTCCCGGAAGTCGTCTTCGGGGCAGGCAAGACTCGCGCGCAGGTCGTCGGCATCGTCGAGCGTCTCGTCGAGAAATCGCCGAATGTGCTGGTGACGCGCACCGATGAAGGAACGTTCGGCGAAGTGCGCAACGTCGTGACGGATGCCGAATGGCACGAGACGGCGCGGCTCATCCGAATCCAGAGAGACAAGACGGAACAGGGCATTGGCCCTATCGCCATCGTCACCGCAGGCACGAGCGACATCCCTGTTGCGGAAGAAGCGGCATTGACGGCTGAAGCGATGGGCAATCGTGTTGAAAGAATCTGGGACGCGGGCGTGGCCGGGATTCATCGCATCTTAGCCGAGCGTGAACTGCTCCGCGCGGCGCGTGTGGTGGTAGTCGCTGCCGGGATGGAAGGCGCTTTGCCGTCAGTCGTGGGCGGCCTTGTTAGCGTTCCTGTCGTCGCCATCCCGACGAGCATTGGCTACGGCGCATCGTTCGGCGGCGTGGCGGCGCTGCTCGGCATGCTCAACTCCTGCGCGTCAAACGTGACGGTCGTCAATATTGATAACGGCTTCGGCGCAGGCTTCGTCGCCAGCCTGATTAATCGTAAATGGGAAGCAGAGATTAAAGAGGAAGGCAGAAGGCAATAGGCAGAATGCAGAAAACAAATCCCCCGCACCGCTTTCAGCTTGCAGCCTTCCGCCCTCCGCCTTCCGCCTTCTGCTTTCGGCCTTCTGCTTTCCTACGCGTCTTCCTTTCGCTGCTCATCACACTCGCGCCCGTGCTATCGGGCTGCATCAGTGCACGGCGCAAGCCGAATCTCGAACGCATCTTCAGGGATGCGCGCGAGCGCACGGGCAAGCGACCGTTGATCGTCATTCCGGGTGTTCTAGGCTCGCAGCTTGTCAATTATGAGACGGGTGAAGTGGTCTGGCCTTCCGCGTTTCGTTCGTCGGACGACGGCCTGAGTCTGCCGGTCACGCCCAACCTCGCGCGCAATGTTGATAATCTCGTCGCCAGAAAAATCGTTGATACCGCACGGCTGGCCAAGCTCGCGCCCGAAGTTTACGTTTACCACGAACTGCTCGTCGCCCTGAAAAACTATGGTGGCTATAAAGAGGGCGACTGGAACAATCCCGGCGCGGACGGCGACCATGATACGTTCTATGTTTTCCCTTACGACTGGCGGCGAGATAACGTCGAATCGGCGCGCGATCTCTTCGAGCGCATCGAAACACTGAAGCGCAAATTAAATCGCCCGGACCTGCGTTTCAACATTCTGGCGCATTCGATGGGCGGGCTGGTTGCCAGGTACGCGGCCATGTACGGCGTCGCGGATTTGTTGCCCGAAGGTAGCCAACCGAAACCTTCATGGGCAGGCGCGGCGCACATCAACCGGATCGTCATGTTCGGCACGCCGAACGAAGGCTCTGCGGACGCCTTCTCCACCTTGATCGAAGGCTACTCGGTCACGGAAGGCTTGCGCCGCCGCATTCCTCTGCTCAACAAGCTTTCAAGCGAAGACATTTTCACCGCGCCTTCCGTCTTCCAGCTTCTGCCGCACCCGACGGCGACGCGCTTTCTTGATGAAAACTTGCAGCCCGTCGAGATAGACCTTTACGACCCGGCTGTGTGGCGGCGTTACGGTTGGTCGCCCGTGACCGATCCCGACTACCGCGAGCGTTTCGTCAGGGGTCGCACGCGCGGCGACAACGCGCCTTTTAAGGGCGGCTCGCTCGAAGACCTCGACGCTTACTTCGCTCTGGTGCTCAATCGCGCGAAACGTTTTCATGAAGCTCTGGACGTGATGACGGAAGACGCGCCCGTGCAGCTTCTGGCCTTTGGCGGAGACTGTGAAGACACACTCGTTGCGCCCGTCCTTCTCTACGATCAGAAAAAGCAGCGCTGGCGGACGTTGACGCGCCCGCGCGAATTCAGCACCACGACGGGCCGCCGCGTTTCATTGAAGGAAGCGACCAATGCTATGTCTGCTCCCGGCGATGGTCGCGTCACGCGCCGCTCATTGCTCGGCGAAGACCTGACGGGCGGCAATCGCAACGGTTCGCTCTTCGGCACATCGCTCCCCATCGCCTACGCAGTCTTCGCCTGCGACCTCCACGGCGAGGTGCAGAACAACAAGACGCTACTGGATAACGCGCTGACGGCGCTGGTGAGCGAAGTGATGAAGTAGATAAGCAACAGCCCCGGCAGGGGCTACATTCTATCGCCCCTTCGGGGCTGATGAATCGCTCATTGTCAGCTTACGGATTGATAACGTTGTACAGCTTATCAGCCCTGTCGGGGTCAATCGTCTTGAGAAGATTGTATTGCTCAAGGGCCGAGTCGCGGTCGTTGAGTGAGAGATAGGCCAGCGCCAGATTGTAGTAGGCTCGCCCGAAGTCCGGTTTCAGTCTTATCGCCTGCTTGAAAGCCTCTACGGCTTCCGCGCTCTGCTTCAATTTCAGATAGGCCACACCGAGATTGTCATAGGCCACGCCGTCGCCGGGTTTGAGTTGAACGATTATCTTGTGTGTGGCGACCGCTTCCGCAAAACGGTTTAATTTGAAAAGCCCCTGCGCGAGCTTTTCATATGCTCCGACGAAATCCGGGCGTAGGCGGATCGCCTGTTTGTAAGATTGCACTTCGTCTTCGGTGCGCGACATCTTGCCGTAGGTGACGCCGAGCGCAAAGTGCGTGTCCGCGTTTGTCGGGTCAAGCCGAAGAGCCTGCCTGTAAGCATCCGCAGATTCTTTGAACTGTCCGAGGTAAGCGAAGGCCGAGCCGATGTTGAGATAAGATTCGGGTGAATCCGGTTTCAGTCGAATCGCCTGCCGCGAGGCCTTGAGAGCTTCCGTGTGGCGTCCCAGCATTCCGTTACAAAAACCCGTCTGTGCCCAGGCGTCTGCATATTCCGGGTCGGCGTCGGTCGCCTTTTTGAAATAGGGCAGCGCCTTATCGCAATCATCGCGCGAGAGAAACCCGAGACCCTGCATGTAGAATCTCTCAGCCGACGCGCGCTGGCTTCTGCGCGTCGCCACGACCAACTCGCCAAGCGTTCTGGTCTGCCCGGCTTGAAGCTGCACCACTCGATCCGAAGGCACGGCGAAGTTGAGACTCTGGCCGTCGGCGAGTTGCAAGGTGGCTACGCCGACGACCTCGCCGCGCATGTTGATGACAGGGCTGCCCGATGATCCGGGCGAGATGGGCGCTGTGATCTGAATGATGCGCCCGAAGTTTGGAATGTCGCGCACGGCTGAGACGATGCCGTTTGAGATGCTGCCCTCCAGGCCCAGAGGATTGCCGATGACGACGATTGATTCGCCTTCCTGCGGCGAGGTGCGAACGACTGTGAGCGGGCTGGCAACGGTCGAAGGAATATCAACCTGCAAGAGCGCGATGTCGCCTTCACCGTCCACCGCCAAGACACCTTTGACGTTATAGGCGAGATCGTTGACCGTGTGAACCTCCGCCTTGAACGCGCCTTCGAGGACGTGACGATTGGTTATCACGCGGTCGGATGCTGTAAAGAATCCGCTCCCGCGCGACAGCTTTTCGCCCTTCGCATCGTAGGTGACGATGGCGACGACAGAAGGCTTGATACGCCGGACAAGCTCCGGCAAAGCGTCCTGTGCCGCCGCGTGAGATGCGGTCAGGCAAAAGAGGCTGATGATGAGTAACAAGATAGTTTTCAAAACGGCTCTCAGCGCACGCCTCCTCAAATAAATCCCATCACCTCTGATTCCCATAATCACGAAATCGGTGTCTATCAGTACGGCTCATAGTTGTGCCTGCGTGAGTAGAAAAAGAGAAAAATCAGGACGACTCCAACGCCAACCAAAATCAGATACCAGAATTTCATGTTTGCCCACTGCTGCGCGGTGTAATCTCTCCATCCGGTTTCACTACTGTACATGGCGCTGGGAATCACTGTGTAGAGAAAAAAGGCAAAGACGAGGAGTGCGGCGTAGGCAATCGAAATCAAGACAGAATTAACCAGCCAGCGCACGGATACTTTTTGGCTGGGATGAGAATTCGCCCTCAAAGCCTGCGCGTATTCCCCGACCAGCGGGCACTGGCAGCGTCTGCACACCACCGCGGATGAAAAGTTTGTCAGCCCGCAGGATGGACACTTTGAAGAAGACAATGCCTGACTCCGAACAAAAAGCTCTTGGCACGAGCGATGGAGAAGAATTATAGACAGGATTAACAAGATGGACAGGATAAAGGGAAGAAGCATCAAGCTCTCTTGACTTATCTTGTCTTCTTAATCTTGCTAATCCTGTTAATCCTGTCTATTGCTTCTCGGTCTTGTTAGTGACTCTAACGTTTCTACAGCCCGGCGAGCGCCAGCGCCTGCACACGCTCGACCACATCTTTGAGTTTTACGTCCTCCGTTTGCTTCGTGCGCCGGTCGAAGAGTTCGACAAAACCGTCCGCCGCCTTCTTGCCGACGGTGATGCGGTAGGGAATGCCGATCAGGTCCGCGTCTTTGAACTTGACGCCCGCGCGTTCTTCACGGTCGTCGAGCAGGACATCAAGCCCCGCGCGTTGCAGGTCTTGATAGAGCCGCTCGCCCGTCTCGCGCAACTCTTCCTGTTTCATATTCGTGATGGTGATGACCGCATCAAACGGCGCAATTGCTTTCGGCCAGATGATGCCGTCGGCGTCGTGATGAAGCTCAATGGCCGAAGCCATGATACGCTCGACCCCTATCCCATAGCTGCCCATCACAATCGGCACTTCCTTGCCGTCCGGGTTAAGCACCGTCGCGCCCATAGCTTCCGAATACTTCGTGCCGAGTTTGAAGATGTGTCCGATCTCCAGCGATTTTGCCACCACAAGCCCGCCGCTTTCACAATTCGGACAACCTTCGCCAGACGTGACGATGCGAAGGTCAACCCATTTGTCCACAGGAATATCGCGCGAGATGTTGACGCCCCGCAGGTGATGATCGTCCTTGTTCGCGCCTGTCGTCATGTTCCGGCGATTCTTCAACGCGAGGTCGGCGAGAATGCGAATCTCTTTCCCCGATTCACGCGCTTTCGCTTTCGCGCCGACGCCGCCGAGACTGCCCGCGCCCGCGCCGAGCGCTTCAACTATCTCTTCCGGGCGCGCGGGTCGCACCTCATCGCTGGCGAGTGCGTCTGACAATTTCGTTTCGTGCAATTGATGGTCGCCGCGCAGCAGCGCGAGCACGAGTTGTGCTTCATCGTCTTTGGTCGAGATATAGACAAGCGTCTTAATCTGGCGGTCTGCGTCCGCGCCGCCGGGAAACGTTATCAAATCTTCAATCGTGCGGACATTCGGCGTTGGAAACTCTACAGGCGCGTCCAGCCCGATGCCGTCCTTAATCTCCGGCAAACGCGACGTGGCCTTTTCAAGATTCGCAGCATAGCCGCAGCTTTCACAGGTCGCTATCAAGTCCTCGCCCGCGTCCGTCTTAACCATGAACTCGTTGGAGGCCGAGCCGCCCATCGCGCCCGAAGAGGCTTCGACAATTGTGTACTTCAATCCGCAGCGGTCGAAGATGCGCTTGTACGCCTCGCGCTGATCCTCGAAAGATTTGTCCAGCCCGGCCATATCCACGTCGAACGAGTAGGCATCTTTCATGATGAACTGACGGACCCGCAGCACGCCTGACTTCGGACGCGCTTCATCGCGAAACTTCGTCTGAATCTGATACCAGACCTGCGGCAGTTGCTTGTAAGAGCGCAATTCGCTTCGCGCAATTGAGGTGAAAACTTCTTCGTGCGTCATACCCAGACACAGGTCAGCGCCTTTGCGATCCTTGAGGCGGAACATGTTGTCGCCCATCACCGTCCAGCGCCCGGATTCTTCCCAAATCTCTCGCGGGTTCAAAGCAGGCAGATAAAACTCCTGTCCACCGACGCGGTTCATCTCTTCACGCAGAATTTGCATGATTTTCAAGGTGATGCGCTGGGCGAGCGGCAGCAGCGAATAGATTCCGGCGGCCAACTGGCGCACCAGTCCCGCGCGCAGCAGGAGCTTGTGCGAGATAACCTCGGCGTCAGCCGGGTCTTCACGAAGAGTGGGGATGAAATATTGTGACCAACGCATAAGAGTCTGGCGCGACGCGCGCCTCTCCTCAAAGGTAGAGATAACTTTAACGACTCTTCATTCTCGCAAAGCCTTAGCGGGTAAGGCAACCGGGCGACGAATCTTCGGTTGCGGGCGTTGAGAGCGTGATGTACCATCAAGCTCTTGCACGCCTTTTACAACAGTCTATGATTGAGGTCGTCGTTTATGAAAATTGCGCTTGCCAGCGACCACGCAGGCTATGCTGAGAAAGAACGCCTGAAACCACTTTTTAGTGAACTCGGTCTTGAGGTTGAAGACCTCGGCACGGTTTCCGAAGATTCCGTTGACTACCCGGACTACGCGCGCAAGGTTGCCGAACGGGTCGCGCATGGTGAAGCGGAGCAGGGCGTGCTCGTCTGCGGCTCAGGCACGGGGATGGCGATTGCCGCCAACAAAGTGCCGGGCGTGCGCGCTGCCGTCGCCTGGTCCGAAGAGACCGCGCGGCTCGCTCGCCAGCACAACGACGCCAACGTCCTCTCCATCGGCGCGCGCACGACGCCCGTCGAACAGATTCCCGGCATCGTCCGTGCTTGGTTCGAGGCGAAGTTCGACGGCGGGCGTCATGCCGCGCGCGTCGCCAAAATCACGGAGATTGAACACGAAGAGTTGCAGCACGAGATTGATGGACGACACACGTCGAAAGAGGAGACGCGATGAACGACGCGATGAATGCACGGCTCTCGGAAGTTGATTCTTTTATCAGCGATGCGATTAACAACGAGGTCAGGCGGCAGGCCGAGGGGCTGGAGTTGATCGCCTCGGAAAACTTTGTCAGCGAGGCTGTGCTTGAAGCGATGGGGTCGGTCTTCACGAACAAGTATGCCGAAGGCTATCCGAAGAAGCGTTACTACGGCGGCTGCGAATGGACGGACGTGGTCGAGCAGGCGGCGATTGACCGCGCGAAAGAACTCTTCGGTGCGGATCATGCCAACGTCCAGCCGCACAGTGGCGCGCAGGCAAACATGGCCGTTTATCTCGCGGCCATTTCTTATGGCGACCAGATTCTCGGCATGAATCTCTCGCACGGAGGCCATCTCACGCACGGCCATCCGATGAACTTTTCGGGCATCAGCTACAAGGTCGCCGACTACGGCGTCTCGCGCGACACGGAACAGATTGACTACGACGAACTGCAACGCATCGCCGAAGAGCATAAGCCCAAGCTCATCGTCTGCGGCGCGAGCGCCTATCCCCGGACAATCAACTTCGAGCGCATAGGCGAGATCGCCAAGAGCGTCGGCGCACGCATGTTCGCGGACATCGCGCACATCGCAGGGCCAATCGCTGCCGGTCTTCATCCTTCGCCCATACCGCACGCCGATTACGTCACGACAACAACGCACAAAACCCTGCGCGGCCCGCGCGGAGGACTCATTCTCTGTCGTGAAGAACACGCGGCGGAAGTTAACCGAAAACTCTTTCCCGGCGTGCAGGGCGGCCCGCTCGTTCACATCATTGCGGCGAAGGCGGTCGCCTTCGGTGAAGCACTGCGCGATGATTTCAAGGAGTACCAGCAGAATGTATTGAAGAATGCGAAGGCGCTCGCGGCTGAACTGGCGGAGCAGGGACTACGCATCGTCTCCGGCGGAACGGACAATCACCTGATGCTCGTTGATGTCTTCATGGAAGGCAAAGGCATCACGGGCAAGGATGCGGAGAAGTCTCTGGAAGCCGCGCACATCACCGTCAACAAGAACACCATTCCTTTCGACACCAACAAGCCCTTCGTCACTTCCGGCATACGCATCGGGACGCCCGCGCTGACCACGCGCGGCATGGGCGAAGAAGAGATGCGCTCCGTCGGACGCCTCATCGCCGAAGTCCTCCACGACCCGCAATCCGAAGATGTGCGCCGCAAGGTTCAGCAGGGAGTTTCCGAACTCGCCGCGCGCTTCCCGCTTTACCCGAATCGTCTGACGCAGCCAGCGCCGCAGCCGGAAGCGATGGGCGCGGATTAAGGGTAAAAGCGAAGGGGAGTTGTTTCTTTATAACAAGCGAAATTCTCGCGCGGCGTTGGTATAATTAAGCCCATGAAAATTAAAGTTGTAGTCCACGATGCGGAAGAGGGCGGCTACTGGGCAGAAGTTCCTTCCATTCCGGGGTGCGCCACTCAGGGCGAAACGTTCGAGGGGTTGTTACAGAATCTCTACGAAGCAATCGAAGGCTGCTTGTTGACGCCACGCCCTCTGTAATCTCGTTTTCTGAATCGCACCTATGAGGGATGATTTCAGCGCACACGTTAAGAGAACAGTTGCCGAGCGCGTTTGTAATCGCTGCTCAAATCCAGATTGCCGAGCCTCAACGAGCGGCCCTCAACTTGATCCCACTAAATCCCTCAATCTAGGAGTTGCCTCTCATATCACGGCTGCTGCTGCGGGCGGACCTAGGTTTAATCCTACTCTTACGCCAGAAGAAAGAAGGCATCCAAGTAATGCAATCTGGCTTTGCCAAATTTGTGGGAAGCGTGTAGACAACGATGAGATAAGGTTTCCAGAAAGTCTTCTCAGGCTGTTGCGGCTATTTACCTTGATGCCTTTTATTCTCTTATTGAGCGCAAATTGGTTAGAAAGCAAGGTAATGGGTACTATTGCCTAACGGGAAGCGGATTTAAGTTAGTAAAGAAATTGAAGCTGAGTATTATTCCCGATCAGGTATAAAACTTCGTTGGTTTAATTATTACTTATGGAAGAAATCTTTGGCCCCGGCGGATTGATCGCGCGGGCGCATCCTGAATATGAATATCGTCCCGGCCAGATCGAGATGGCCGAGGCCGTGCTGCGCGCGTTCGAGGAGAAGCGTCACCTGATTGTCGAGGCGGGCACGGGCACGGGCAAGACGCTGGCGTATCTCGTTCCGGCAATCGCGGCGGCGGTGGGACGCGGCAGCCGCGTCATCATCTCGACGGGCACTAAGAATCTGCAAGAGCAGTTGATGGAGAAAGACATTCCTTTTCTTCAAAAGGTGCTGCCGCGAAAATTTTCAGCCGCGTACATGAAGGGACGCTCGAACTACGCCTGCCTGCAACGCATCAAGCGCGCGGAGAATTCGCCTGTGCTGGAAGGTCTCGACGAACTGGACTACTTCGACGAGGTGCGACAGTGGGCCAGGGAATCGCAGACGGGCGACCGCGCGGAACTCACCGGCCTTCCCGAAAATCTCCCCTTCTGGCGTCACATAGATGCACGCTCGGAAATCTGTGTCGGGCAGAAGTGCCCTGAGTATGACCCCTGCTTCATCACGCGGATGCGGCAGCGTGCGATGGATGCAGACATCGTCATCGTCAATCACCATCTCTTCTTCGCAGACCTCGCACTTCGCAATAGCGAATACGGGCAGGTCTTGCCGGATTATTCGGCGGTGATTTTCGACGAGGCGCATCAGATAGAAGATGTGGCGGCGGAGTATTTCGGCGCGCAGGTCTCAAGCTATCAGATGGAAGACCTCGTGCGCGACCTCGCGCAGCTTCCGTTAACGAACGTTGACGTGAACAAGGAGTTGACGCGCATCGCGGCGCGCCTGACGCGCTTTGCCGATAGCTTCTGGATGGGTTTTCGACAGGGGCGCGGCGAAGAGGGCAGAGGGCCAATCTTGCCCGGCACATTTGCGCGCAAGCGAACCGACGGCGAGATTGAAGCGACGCCGCTTGGCGACTCATATCTCAGTCTCGACGGCGCGCTCGAAAGGATGGAGACGACGCTCGATGCGCTCGCCGAGCAGCCGCTCGAAGTCGAAAATCTCCTGCGCCGCATCCGGCAGGTTCGTTTCGATTTGCAATTCATCGTGGCGGGCGATGACAAGCATTTCGTCTACTGGATGGAACGTCGCGGTCGCGGGCTGTTCCTGCGCGCTTCGCCGATTGATGTCTCAGGCTTGCTGCAAGACAAACTATTCGAGCGCGTCGAAACTGTCGTGCTGACTTCCGCGACGCTGGCCAGCGCGGGCAACTTCAACTTCATACGCGAGCGGCTCGGACTGGCGGAAGCAGAAGACCTCATCGCACCATCGAGCTACGATTATGAGAACCAGGCGGTGCTTTATCTTCCGCCGCGCCTGCCGGACCCCCGCTCTGTTGAATTCGCGGATGCCGCTGCCTCTGAAGTCATCAACATTCTGAACGCGACAGATGGACGCGCCTTCGTGCTTTCGACGAGCTTCGCCGGGATGAACGCGCTTTATGAAAGAGTCGCGGGTGAAGTTGATTTCCCCTGTTTCCTGCAAGGCACAGCATCGAAAGCCGGGCTGCTAGAAAAATTCCGCGAGACGCCGAACGCCGTGCTGTTCGCCACCTCCAGCTTCTGGCAGGGTGTTGACGTGCGCGGGCAACAACTCTCTTGCGTCATCATAGACAAGTTGCCGTTTGCCGTTCCCTCCGATCCGGTCGTCGCCGCCCGCCAGCGTTACATAGACGATCAGGGTGGTTCGAGCTTTTATGAATACAGCGTGCCGCAGGCGATTATCAGTTTGAAACAAGGATTAGGACGACTGATTCGCGGCACGACCGACCGGGGCGTGCTTGCAGTCCTCGACCCGCGTCTCAAAACAAAAGCCTACGGGCGACTCTTCCTCGAAAGCCTGCCGCCGTGTCGCGTGACTTCGGATGTTCAGGAACTTGCGCGTATCTTTGATGATGAGTCTAAAGCCCAACGCCCAAAGTCCAAAGTCAGGGTTGCGCTGTAGCACTCGGTTCCTGTGTCTCGTTGCTTGCGACTTTGTATTTTGAACTTTAGACTCTGGGCTATGTTTGAAGTAATGATCGAACGCAACTTCTCCAGCGCGCATCAACTGCGCGGCTACAAGGGGAAGTGCGAAAATCTGCACGGGCACAATTACAAAATCGAAATCTATGCGCGCGGGCGCGAGCTTGATAACATCGGCCTGCTCGTTGATTTCGGCGAACTCAAAGACGCGGCGGATGAGGTTGTGCAGTATCTGGATCACCGTAACATCAACGAGCTTCCGCCGTTTGATGTCGAATTAAATCCCTCCGCAGAAAATCTCGCGCGCTACATTCTTGAGCGCGTCGCCTCTCGCGTCGGCGACGAGCGTGTGAAGATTTACAAGGTGCGTTGCTTCGAGACGCCGACCAGCGTGGCGACGTATCAAACAGACTGATAAAGCAAAGAAGCCGTAAATCGTAAATCGTGAATCGTCAATGGAAAGAAAGCAGTTTCCATTGACGATTCACGATTTACGGCTTTTTACGTCTTCCTTAGGATGCTACCAGATTCGCCACGTCTATTCGATACTTCCTGATCTTGCTGTAGAGACGCGGGCGGTAGATGCCGAGCAGATTGGCGGCAGCCTGTTTGTTGCCCCCGGTGCGTTGCAGCGTCTTTTCGATGACGAGTTTTTCGATGTCTTCAAGCGTCATGTTGGGCGGCACGTCCCACTCTGCGCCGAGCGTTGCGCCTTCCGGCAGCGACCCGTTATCGAACGGCAAATCAACCGGCTCGATCTTGCTGCTTTTGGCGAGCAACACGGCGCGCTCGATGACGTTTTGTAACTCGCGGACGTTACCGGGCCAGGAATGCGAAAACAGTCGTTGATAGGCAGCCTGCGAGACGCCCGTGATTGGCCGGTCGTACTTTTGAGAGTAAATCTTCAAAAAATGTTCGGTCAGCAGTTGCGTGTCTTCGGCTCTTTCGCGCAGGGGCGGAACGTGAATCGTAATAGTCGAGATGCGATAGAAGAGGTCGTCGCGCAGGAGGCCGTCGCGGATGGCGTCTGCCGGAAGGCGATTGGTCGAGCAGATGAGACGAAAATCTACGGCGTAAGTTTTCTCCGAGCCGATCTTGCGATAGCTGCGCTCTTGCAAAACGCGCAGGAGCTTCGGCTGCAATTCGACCGGCATCTCCGCAATCTCGTCGAGCATCAGGGAACCGCCAGCGGCGTGCTGCACCAAGCCTTCCTTGTCGGCGTGCGCGCCCGTGAAAGCGCCTTTCGTGTGGCCGAAGAGTTCGGATTCGATCAGTTCCTTGGGAAGCGCGGCACAGTTGACCTTGATGAAAGGTTTTTTGGAGCGAAGAGAGTTGTAATGAATGGCGTTGGCGATTAACTCTTTGCCCGTGCCGGATTCGCCGACGATCAGGACGTTGGCGTCGGACTTGGCGACAGACTCGATGGTTTCGTAGATGGTCTGCATCTGCTTGGACGCGCCGATGATGTTGAAATATTCGGCGCGCGTGGCGAAACGGTCGCGCAATCCCTTAGCTTCCTCGCGTAGCTCACGGCTTTCGAGAGCGCGTTCGACCAGTGGCTGCATCTGCTCGAAGTCGAAAGGCTTTTCGACGAAGTAGAACGCTCCGGCTTTCGTCGCTTCGACGGCGCGAGCCACCGTGCCGTAGCCCGTGACGACGATCACTTCGGTTTCGGGGCGCACATCTTTCATGTGGCGTAAGACCGCCAGCCCGTCCATGTCAGGAAGTTGCAAATCGCAGATAGCAAGATGATGCGCGCCGCGATCAAACAACTCGATGGCTTCGGACCCGGTTGCGGCTGTCTCAACCGTATAACCCTCTTCGACCAGATTCTGCCGCAGCGAATCGGCCATCATCGGCTCGTCGTCAATTACCAGAATGCGTGACTCTTTACGTTCCACCTTTTTCTTACTCCTCGTTAAAGGCAAGGATGAGGGATGAGGGATGAGGGATGAAATAAGAACGGTCTTTCTTTACTTCATCCCTCATCCCTCATCCCTCATCCCTGCTGTCCTAGCGGCAACCGGGCGCGCAGTGTGTCTGCGTCATAGTTGGCTTCTCCGCCGTGTGCTTCGATGATTTTAGCGGCGAGCGTCATCCGCAAGCCTTCGCTTCCGGCGAAGGAATGAAAGGGATCATCGCCGTTGTTTGTTTTCACGCCATGCCATTCGATGATTGCCCCCCGCCCATCTTCGTCAGATCGCAAGCGAATCCTCAAGCCTGAATTGTCACCAGCGGGGCGCATCGTGAGCGCGTTTGACGTGATGGTCTTGAAAGCTTCCGTGAGAGCGGCCACGTCAAAGTCGCCCGCGAGTTCATCCTTCCCGGCTTCGATTTTGATTTCTCCATCGTTTTCCAGATTCGACAGGAGTTTGCCGAGGTCCGTTTGCGGCTGGAGACGAAGCTCAAGCGGGCGACCTACGCGGACAAGCGTGGTCATATCGGCGGCGGCGCGCTCCAATCCTGCGATCAATTTGGCTATCGTTTCATGCTCGTCCGCCGGTCGCTCGGCCTTCTCCATACGCTTACGCAGAAACGTGGCATAGAGTTTGAGACCGTTTAGCTGGTTTTTCAGGTCATGGACTATCTGGACAGACGCGCGTCCGATCTCCTGGAGCGTCTCTTTGTCCTGTGTCTCCGATTTTAACGGCTTCATATTGATCAAGAGCTTCGCCGACCGAGTGCTCCGCAAGCGCACTGAGTGGCTCTGAGGGGCAGACTGCGTGTACGAATAAAACCCAAATAGCGTAGTTTGTTGTGTCGCGTTTCGATGCGGCATCTTAACAAAAAAAGCCAGCGTATGCTAGTCATGCATCGGGCGGGATGGCAAATGAGTCGTGAAAAACCGTCATTTTGGCTCTACAATGGAGTGAATGTTAATGGATAGTCAAAACGGCAGCACGCCGCCGTTAGTAATGGTGGTCGAGGATTTCGAGGATAATCGTTTCATGATGAGGCGCTTGCTGGAAATGAGCGGTTATCGCGTGCTGGAAGCCATCAATGGCGAAGAAGCCGTCGAACTGGCGCACCGCGAGCGACCTCAACTGATTTTGATGGATTTGAGCCTGCCGCAACTCGACGGGCTGGCCGCCACGCGCCGCATACGCCAGCACGCAGACCTGCGCGATGTCCCGATTGTGGCCGTCTCAGCCCACGACACGGCAGACTTTCACGCCGATGCGCTGGCCGCAGGCTGCAACGATTATGTCACCAAACCCATTGACTTTGACCAGTTGGAGGCTCTCTTAAACCGCTTACTACCTAAGAATAGTGGTCAGTAGTCAGTGGCCGGTGGTCAGTTAAAAGCAAAAGCTCAAAACTGCATACCGCGATTGTTCTTAACTGACCACTAACCGCCGACCACTGACCACTGACCGATGCCTCAACAATTCTCCATACTCATCAGGAAGCAGGAAGAAGCGATCATCCGTGCGTGGGTGGATGAAATGTATGCGGAACGGCGGACGGAGCTTCCGGCGATGCTCTCTTATGAGCATCTGGTGGACCATTTCCCGGAGATACTGCAAGAACTCGCGCTGATGCTCGACCAGTTGGCGACCGATGCCGAACTGATAGAAGCCACCCGGCGTTTGCGCGCTCACGCGCAGGTTCGCTTTCATCAGGGAGCGTTGATTGATGAAGTGGCACGCGAGTTGATGATTTTTCGGAAGGTCTTTAGTGATTTTCTGTGGCGCGAGGGAATCAGCGCCACCGAAGGGGACTTCTGGGAATTGCGCGATGCGCTCAGGCGCGCTGACCGCTTCGTGGACGAATTGATCGCCCAGGCCATCGTCGTTTACGCTGCGAGCCTTCGCCCGCCCGTCGAAACGCGCACTTCCGTCTGGCCGCCGCCGCGCCGTCGCCGGACCGACTTCCCGGAGGACAGGCAGCGATGACGAGGTCAGAAAGCACATTGCCCCTCTTGCGGAGCGTGCGAGCCAAACTTCTTTTGGTGCTCGCCGTGCTGTCTCTTCCTCTGCTCGTCGTCAGCCTGATTCAATTCAACAACTATCGCAGAGACCTGGACGAGCAGGCTTCAATCATTGCGCGCATCGAAACGACCGCCGCCGCAGGCTCGCTCTTCTCCTGGCTTGAAGATCATCCGTCCTACGCCACGCGCTCCGACACTATTCCAACAGCCGAAGCGCAAGCTCTCTATGCGCGATTGCACCGTGATACGGCGTCCGACGCGGAGACGACCATCGCAGTCTTCGACGCTCAGGGACAGCCCGTTAGGAATCCTGCCTCGCGGTCACCTCTGCCGGTGTCTTTGAATTTCCAGGCTCATGCCGGACGGGGACAGTGGAATGACAATGTGACGCGCATGACCGGCATCAAGCGCGTCGAGCAGTTTGGCTGGAGCGTTGCCGTCGGTGTGCCCGTAGCGGAAGACACGACGGCTGGCCGCTCAACTCTCATGTTGACGGCGACGTGGGCACTCGTGCTGCTCGCTTCAATCCTGCTCGGCGTGTGGGCTGCCGGTCGGTTCACCAAGCCTTTGCGGAAACTCGCGGCGACCGCTTCCACGCTCGGCGAAGGGCAATTGCAGGAACGCGTGGCGGTCGAGACGAACGACGAGGTGGGCGCGCTGGCGCAGAATTTCAACGTCATGGCGTCGCAACTGGAAACAAAATTCACAGAGTTGCAGACGCAGGGAGCTTTCATCGAAGAGGTCCTGGACGGTTTGCCCTTAGGATTGGCGGTGCTGGATGAACGCTTGATTGTTCGTCGCGCTAATTCGACTTTCGCGAGTTTCGTCAATCGTGACAGCGGCGCTCTCGCGGGGCGCGGGCTTTACGAGGCGGCGGCAGGGATGGCTGTCTTAAGCGACATCGTCGAAGATGTGCGCCGCTCGCGCAAGCCTTTCGTCACCTACGGCCTGCCTTTGAATCTCGTCGCGCGAAACAGGGAAGAACAGAGCGAGAGCGCGGCGGGCAGCTTCTGGGACGTGATGATCTGGCCGACGAGCGCACGCAGCGCCGGGCGCGGCGATCTGATTTTGATTCTCTCGGAAGTCTCCAAGCGCGTGCGCGCCGAAAAACTCGCCACCGCCGCTTTCGCTTCCGAGCGAACACGCGCCGCAGAGCTTGAAGGCATCATCAACCAGATGAACGAAGGCGTCATCATCATCAACCGGCAGGGACGTTATCGCGTCAACCCTGCGGGCGTGAAGATCATCGGGCGCACGCCTGAAGAATTTCGCGACGGCACAGAAGCCCTGATTGCGGATATGGCATTCCGTGACCTCAACGGTCGGAATCTATCTGCCGAGGAGCATCCGCTCTGGCGTGCGCTCGAACGGCGTGAGCATCTCTCAGGAGAGCAGCTTGAAATCGTCCAAGCCGACGGGGAAAAGCGCGTGGTCGCCATGTCCGCCACACCGTTGACAGGCGAAGACGGCAGACCCGAAGGCGCGGTCGCGGTCTTTCGTGACATCACGGAAGAGGTCAAACAACACGGCGAGTTGGTCGCGGCTTATGATCGCCTGCGCGAGCATGACCGGTTGAAGTCAGCTTTCGTCTCCAACATCTCGCACGAGCTGAGAACGCCCTTGAACGTCATCATCGGCTTGTGCCAGTTGCTCGAACGTGACCGCCAGTCGCCGCTTGCGCCGCTGCAAAACGATGCCGTCACGCGTATGCAGCGCAACGCGCGCTCCCTTCTTGAACTGGTCAACGACCTGCTGGATTATTCAAGGCTTGAAGCCGGACGCGCGGCGCTTCATCTGGACAGCGTTGACGTGGGCGAAATTATCGCTGGCGTCGTCGCGGACTATGTAGATGAGGCGAAGGATAAGCGCGTAGAGTTGCGCGCGGAGATTTCGCCGGAACTAGGCCAGGTGTGGACGGATAAGCACAAACTTCAACAGGTGCTTTCCAATTTGATCGGCAACGCCGTCAAGTTCACCACCGCCGGAAGCGTCACCGTCAGCGCCGCGCCGATTGATAAGGATGGGTGGTGTCTGGAAGTGAGCGACACAGGCATCGGGATTTCGAGCGAGGCGCTGACCTACATCTTCGACGAATTCAGACAGGTTGACGACCGGCTGGCGCGCACTTATGGTGGAACGGGGTTAGGTTTAGCCATCACGCGCAAGATCGTCGAGCTACTCGAAGGCGAGATCAGCGTCGAGAGCGAGCCGCAAGCGGGCAGCCGCTTCCGCATCGTCTGGCCGCGCAGCATCCGGCAGCGCACCGGCACAGGCTCACTCGTCGGCAAGAACGTGCCCGCGCCGAACGAAGCCAACGAATTCGAGCGAGCGCGCAACCGCGCTAACGGAAAGTAAAGCTGGTCCCGCAGAGATTCAGGTGGAACATTCTTCCCACAGGCGTGTCTAACGTTTTCAAAGAGCCAGGTGCAGGTGTATCTTGTGAATAATAATTCAATAAATAGTGGCTCGCGGAAGAGGAAGCATAATGTCAATCACAGATGAGAACCCAGATCAACGAAATACCTCTGATCGCTCGCGGCGTGCTGTCTTCATGGTTGCGGGTCTCGTCGCGCTGCTTTTAATCGCCGGGCTGATCGTCTTTTTGAAGACACGCCCGGAGCCGAAGCCTGCGAGCGGCCCTGCGAATCAGACGCTCGAAAATGGTCTGCGCGCCGGGTCTGCGGAATTTGATAAGAGTCGTGAGCTAATCAAGCAGGATGAGCCGGAGGCGGTGAGCCAGGGCAACGTCGCGGGCGGCTTGGAGATGGTCTTGGCGACGACCGTCAGAAACTTCACGGGACGAACCCTCAGCGGGGTAGAGATGAAGGGAAGCGTGACTGACCTCCAAGACAAGCCCATCAAGGAGCGAGTGATGGTCGTGATTCCATCGGCGGGGCTGACGGAATTGGAAAACAACAAAACCGCCAGAGTGAAGATTACGATTCCCGGTTTTACTAAACAGGAAGACAAAGATCGGATAGAGTCGGGTCAGGCTAAGATCAAGATGGAAATAACGGCGGTGAGTTTTAAGTAAACTCTAACTTCGTTCGTAGGTTTTAATCTGAAGAGTCCCTGACGGGGCTTAAAGCTTGATGACGGGTTTGTGTCATCACAGACGCGTGTTCACCAGCGTAAATCATATCTAATCCGACCGGCGCGCCAGCAACCTTCGCCCAGCACGGGAATCGAGCCGTCCAGAAAGAGAAGAGAGTCGGGCGGGCGGCGCACGCGGTAGGTATGGCCTGACGCAGAGCCGACCGATAGAGTAATTCCTTCGAGAGAGACGACGGCAACCACAGCATCGCGCCAGTCTTTGCGGCAACGCAGGATGAGGCGCGCTCCGACGGGCAAAGAGCCGAGCGTCAAAACATTTTCCGTTTCCGTGTTCTCCTCGGAAACTTTGAGGCCGCCATGCGCGTTAGCTGCCAGAGCAGCTACAGCACCGGGCGGCCTCTCAATTTTTGCACTCAAAGGTAGTCTTAAACTCCCAGCGGCTCTTCAAAGGGCAGATCCTGCTGATTGGCTTTGCTCTCGCGGCAGTTGGCGTAGCAGCGCATCGCCAGCGACAAAATGACGAAAGCAAGAGCAATCCACATCACCGACCAGAAGATGGCCGGGATGCCCGTCGCGCTGGCCATGTTGCCAGCGTCCGAGTGCGAGCCGGGCACAAACGAATAGAAGAAGAGCGTCTTGAGATCGAGCAGGGCGTTCAAGACCGATTGCACGGCGAGGAAGCTGACGAAGAATGTCGTCACGCGCGGCGGAGCGTATGTGGCTATGGCGATGAGTCCAGCCGCGATGCCAACTCCCGCGATGATCGTGAACAGGCTGCCGAGGCCGAAAATGATCGTCAGCGCGAGAATGAAAGCGCCTGAGCCGATGAGAACATAACGGGCTGCGATGGCGCGGCGAATCAGGAAGAGAAGCAGCGCACCGTAGGCCATTGCGCCAAGATACCCGGCGCTTGAGACGAAAATCTGCGAGAAGATGCCGCCCGTCGTCGTATAAGTCAGTCCGCTCCCATCCGTCGCCACACTCAAACTTGCGACGGAGTTACCCGTCAACAGCGCAGCCAGAGCGTGTCCGCCTTCGTGTATGAACGTGACGAAGAGGTTGAAGGGATAGCTCAGGACGGAGAGAAAGGGGATGTACCAGAGCGCGATGGTGATCGCGGCGGCGATAAGCAGCGTGCGAACCTGCGGGCGCGCATCTGCGGAAATGTTTGTCAGTCTCATCTTGAAAACTCCGCTCTTAAAAAACTTCCGATTAATCGGGTCAATCTGCCCTTACATTGTACGACGAAGAGGACAAAGGAAACAACGCCCTCTCGTCTTCAATTGCTATCAACGCGGTTCTGCACCTGTTTGTTCCGTCCGCCTGTAGTCGCCGGATTTACCCCCCGTCTTCTCTTCCAGACGAACTTCCGTAATGGTCATCGCCTTATCCACAGCCTTGCACATATCGTAGACGGTGAGCGCGGCGACAGTTGCGGCGGTGAGCGCTTCCATTTCGACGCCGGTCTGCGCTTGCGTGGCGGCTTCGGCTTTGATGAAGACGCCCGTGTCCTGAATTTCAACGTGGACATCAACATGCGTGAGCGGTAGAGGATGACAAAGCGGAATTAGCTCGGCTGTGCGCTTGGCGGCCATGATTCCGGCCAGCCGCGCCGTCTCCAACGGGTCGCCCTTCGGCGTGCGATGCTCACGCACGGCAATCACTGTTTCCGGAGACATCAGGACGCGGGCGCTGGCAACGGCACGCCGCGCCGTGACAGCTTTCGCGCTGGTGTCAACCATCTTCACGCGGCCCTGTTCGTCCATGTGCGAAAGGCGTTTCATAGCGGGAGAGTAAACATGAAATGAAGAGAAAAGTAAAAGGAGTTAAGAGAGGAAAAGAATTAGACAGGATTAACAGGATTAGCAGGATGAAGAAAATAAGGCAGAACGAGGAAGATGAAATCTCTTTCTCTTAATCCTGTCCATCCTGTTAATCCTGTCTAAATTTACTTTGCTTATCCCGGCGATTCGGTTTGGTTAGGGATTCTTAGTCTTTGAAAGAATGGAATCCTCGATAAGCCTCTCCACAAATAACTGCCTGCGTGGTAGAGCGCGACGGCCACGAAGACGAACAGAAAATAATGAATGGCCAGCACGTAGCGATACTCCGTGTGCAGCGCCGATTGGACGCAGAGATAATAGGCGGGAACGACGAGCAGGATGATGATTGCGCTGCGCCGCTCGCGCTGGCGAATCAGCAGGATGAGGCCGAAGACGGCGAGCGGAAGCATCACCGCCGTCACGAAGAGTTTCTGGATGAGACGAAGGCTTGCGCGCGGGATTCGCGTCCAGATGAAAGAGGCAGGACCAAGCGCATAAAGCTCGGCCTGCCCGATGTGTAGAACGGGAGTGACGCCTTTCGCTCCGGCGTTGGCAATTACTATCCGCGCCTGCCCGTTGCTTCCGCTGACGAAAGGAAGCTCGATAATTTGCAACGGCTGTTCCGCCGTCGTTTTCCAATCCTGTATCTCGACAATCACCGAAGCATATTGATGGTCGTTTCCAACGCCGACAACGTTGACCATCACCCGACCCTGCTCAATCCTGATTGACAGTTTCAGCACATAGTCGGTCTGCGCACCGATTGAAATGGGCGCGGAGATTAGCTGATTTTTCGACTCATCACCCTTGATGTCCAACATCTGGCCGTCGGGCGCGAGCGATGCTTCCACAGACTTTGATTCGACGATGCCGCCTGCCAGCAATTCCGGCGGAGAATTGACCCACGCAGGTGGCGTGTCATCTGTCACGACGAGCGAGTGCGTGACGGGCGGGTCAATTGAAACAAGACGGACTCGCTCAAGCCTGAGCATCGCAACGGCGCGTCGCGTCATCACGCCGACAAACCAGAAGGGATGCGAGCGAATCACGGCAAATCCCTGGGCCAGCCGCAGCCGCTCGCGCTTGACGCCGTCGGGATTGAACAGCGTGCCGTAGTATTCAGGCCGGTTGTAGAATTCAGCCTCCCATTTCATCAGCCCCATATCCGTATTCGGGATGCCGAGGCTTCTCTCCTCATCATAATCCGAGATGCCTTCCAAAAGGGTCTGCCCTGCGCCCAGTGAAACGGGAATGAAATGATCGTAGACGATGAAGTTTCTGATCGTCAGCGGCGCGATGATGAGTACCGCACCGCCTGCGAGCGCGAGCGCATAACGCGTTCGCCTGCCGCGCTCGAACAGCAAGGGAATCCCGGCGGCCATGAAAGGAGCAAGCAATAAGGCGTTCGCTCTCAGCCAGCACGACAGGCCGACGAGCGCGCCCGTTATCAAGAAGGTTAGGATGCGTGGACGCTTGTACGCTCTCGCTAGAAAGTAAATGGCGAGCAGGATGGGCAGCACGGAGAGCGAGTCTGGCAAGAGCATCACCGAGTTGTAGGTGAATTGCGGAGCGAGCGCGACGAGCAAGCCTGCGATTGCTCCTATTGTCCAATTGAGGAGAGCAAAAGCGAGCAGAAAGATGACAACTGCTGCCAATGCGTCTGCGAGGATTTGGATGATTTGAAGGCTGGCGTCCGATTCGCCGAAGAGACTAAAAATAGCAGCTATCAGGATTGAATAACCGGGCGGGTGTCCCAGATGATTCGGATCGCTGAGCGGCGAGTTTCGGCTAAAGAATGATGAGATGCCGCCCTGCTGCAAGAGTCGCCCCGTGTGTTTGTAGCCTTCCGTGACGGCGGTTTGAACTTTACGTGCTTCAAAACGGTTGTCCTGCCATGAAAGGAGTCTGCTGCCGGTAGCAACTAAAAAGATAACCACACAGCTAAGGAGTACGCGCCGGTTTCCTGAAAAGTAGTTGCCCCGCGCAACAGGAGGCGTCGTGTGCCCGCTCTCTTCCGTTGATTGTTTCTCTGAATTCATCAAGAGTGATTTCAGTTTAAGGAAATATATAGACAGGATTAACAGGATGGAACAGGATTAAGAGAAAGAGATTCCATCTTCCTCGTTCTGCTTGTTTTCTTCATCCTGCTAATCCTGTTAATCCTGTCTATTTATTCGTTTCGCATAAACTAGCCCGGAAGACGAACGACGCGCACCCTCGCACCGGCATCGAGGCGCGATGTGCCTTCGGGCACGATGACGAGCGCGGTGGCGCGGGCAAACGCGACGAAATCGGACGAGCCGCCCCACTTCAAAGGCTCCGCGAGCAGCCTTCCATCTTCGTCTGAGCGCAATTGCGCCGGAAGATAGCTTGCGCGCTCCATCGCCCCCTTAGCTCCGTATGCCAGCACAGCCCATTCTTCAACCATTGCCGCGTCCATGAACCCTTGCATGGCGCGCAGCGCCGTTCGCGCAAATAGATTAAAGGTGACGGAGACTGAAACGGGATTGCCCGGAAGACCGAAGACGAGTGTTCGGCCAAGCCTTGCGAAGATCGTCGGCTTGCCAGGACGCAAACTAACGCGCTCGAAAAAAACTTCTGCATCGAGATCACGTAAAGCCGTTTTCGTGAAATCGTAAACTCCCATCGAGACGCCGCCCGACAGGATGAGCGCATCGGAGCGCGCGGCTGCCTCGCTAATCTCGCGCTTGAGTAGTTCGGGGTCATCCTCCGCGAGCGGCAAGCGTTCAACCAACGCGCCTGCGAGTTGCGCGTAAGCGCCCAGCGAATAACTGTTGGAATCACGAATCTGGTCTGCACCCGGTTTCTCGTTGACGGCGACAAGCTCCGTCCCCGTTGCCAGCACGGCGACGCGCGGGCGCTTTCCTACCTTCACTAACGCGTAGCCGAACGAAGCGAGCGCAGCCATCCGCGCTGCATTGATCTCCTCGCCCGCCTGCAAGACAGTTTCGCCTGCTTTAATCTCGCTCGCCCGGTTGACGATGAATTGTCCGGGCTGCGTCGCCTCTGCAATCTCGACCGTGCCGTCGCGTTCCGTCGTCACTTCAACTTTCTGCACGCTGTCTGCGCCTGCGGGCACGGGCGCGCCCGTCATAATCCGCACGGCCTCGCCCGCCTTCATCTCATCGTTCCACCCGCGCCCGGCAGCCGATTCGCCGACCACGCGCAGTCGCGCTCTCACATTTCTCGTATCAGCCGAGCGAACCGCGTAGCCATCCATCTGTGCGCGATCAAACGGCGGTAAATCGGAATCCGCCACTACCTCTTCGGCAAGCACTCGCCCCAGAGCGTCCGCGAGCGCGATTGATTCGACGGGCAGACTCGTGGTCTGCTCTTTGACGATGCGAATGGCCTCTGCGACAGAAATCATGGGAGTCATACTAAGCCCTTGCCGCACTTGCATTCAATTAAAGCTGATGGATGGTAGCGGTTCAGTTTGAAAAGAGTGTCGGCATAAGAGATATTCACCACAGAGGCACAGAGAACACGGGGAATGCACAGAGACTTGAATTATTCTGTGCCCCCTCTGTGCTCTCTGTGTCTCTGTGGTGAATCCCATCTTGGCGCACCTTCAATTTGAAACTGAACCACTCCCTGAAAGCCCCTTCAATTGCCAATCACACCTTTAGATTGTATTATCTGAAAGTGATATAACGCTCTCCACAAAAACCAATCAACACCTAGAAAATCAACTACAGGAGAATCAATGGGGTTTCAAAGTAACTACAGGAAAGTCAGTCTGCTTGCTATCGCGCTTGTTTTGATGAGCTTTGCCGTCAGCTATGCTCATACGCACAAGGCGTCCGCGCCCGAGTACACTTACAAGGTGCATAACAAAAGCAAGAGCACCATCACTGCGCTCTTAGCCTCCGAAGATGGCAAAACATACGGCGAGTTTGATATTGGCAAGGGCATCCCGCCGGGCCAGACCGTCACGCTCGTCTGGGACAAATCAACGGATGAAGGCAACTGTGAGCAGTGGATCAAAGCCAAGTTCGCCGACGGTGGAGTCTCCCCGGCTGCGAAGTTCGACTTTTGCGAAGAAGACCTCGTGCTGGAATTTGAGTAATCTTACCCGTCCGTTAAGACTCGAACAGCATTCATCTGAAAAGCCCTCCGACTTGGAGGGCTTTTTCTTTGAACGCCTGCGTCTAAAGCTTGTAAAGTAGGATGGTTTAGCTTAAATATGCGGAACTGTAAAACTCGTTAACAGGAGGCAGCGAATGAGCAAGATACTGGAAACGAAGATCAAGAGCATTATCCGAAACGAAACCGGCATGGGTAACGAGCGCATCGGTTCCACTAAGATTTACGACAAGCTCACCTCCGCAGGGGTAGAGGTATCGGAATCAGAGGTAGCGGAAGTTTTGTTGCTGCTGGAAAAGGAAAAGCTCATAACGTCTGTCCTCCAGGTGAATCAGGAAGACCGGGAGAAGCATGGTCAATATCTGATTACGTGGATCAGCAATAAACTATAGCAACGAAGAAAACAAGGCCGCCTAAGCGTGGGAGCTTTAAGCGGCCTTTCCGCACAGCCTGCTTCTTCCACTGGAACAGGCGTGCGATTGAGAGCGCGTCCGCCCTCGCCGCGCCCCTTTCTCAAACTTTTTATCTATGGCTCTTGTGAGGCCATGTTATGATGCGCCCGTTTTTGACAACAACGGCCAATGTGTAGCTCAACCCTCAACCTCAAAAGTGAGTAGATGAGCATCGCCGTTGAGTATGAGAAGTTCTCACTCACGGCGAATCGGTTGGACGAAGATAGGGCGTTCCTATTTTGTAATAAAAGCAAGCCAATTCCATCAGGAGGCAACTTCTGATGGGAAGGAAGGCACGTATCAGGCAAGAACATTTACCCGACAAGCTGTTACGGATTCGGAATGCGCTTGGCCTTTCGCAGACAGAAATGCTCTACTGGCTCGGCATTGAAGACCTCATGGGTTATCACCAGATTTCACGATTTGAAACGGGCGAGCGTGAGCCACCCTTACACGTTCTTTTGGAATACGCACGAGTCGCAGGTGTTTGTACGGATGTTTTGATTAATGATGAACTGGATTTGCCCGCGAAGCTGCCGGGTAAGCCGAAGCATCATTAACTGCCGGGCTATAGAGTCATCAAACACTGAGAGCCGTCCTTATGGGGCGGCTCTCAGTGTTTGATGTGTCAAACTGAATTGAATTTTACGCTTCAGGGAGTGGACGCGGTTTTCTTGGATTTCGGGCGTTTGCGCTCGCTTGCGCGCGTGCCTCCGGCCTGTTCGTACTGCGATGAGTCCGGGCCGTAAGTGGCGCGGAATCCGCTGCGCGCACGGGTGATAGTGGTGGCTATCTCAGCCGTCAGCCCATTCAATTCGTTTGTGAGCGCGGTCAACTGCGTCCGCATGGTCTCCGCCTCGTCGCGCTTCTGGCGCAAGCTGGCGATCTTACTTTGAAGATTTGTGAGTGTGACTTCTCCCAGCGTGAAGGTTGGATTCTCCGACCAGACACGCGCGATCTGCTCGCTGTCCGCGATTATCGAGTCAAAAGAGTATTTACTCGGCATGAGGATTTTTCTCCTATTTCAGAAAAAGGATGAGAAGGGAAGCTCAAAACTCTAACGCGAAGCCTAAAACACAAGGACTCCCGTTAGAATTATGAACAGTTAAGCGAAAAGAATTAACCGGGGCACAATTAGCTTAACGCGCTCGTTAAGATGTGAAGATGCCACGTTAGAATGTTTAACCAAACTCCTAAACATTTAGAAAGTGGGTTAGGATTTCAGGAACACGGTTAGAATTTCTAACCATCCTCCCAAAAGTCTAACCAGCTTCCTGAAAGTTTAGGCGTCTCGGTTGACCAAATAGCAAATCAACTTTCTCATCAGCGAGGCGCGAGAAAGAACAGCGCATTATGCCATTAACCGATTATGTTTGGGCAAAATTTTCTGCTTGGGATGTGGAAAATTCTTGCCACCGAGATATCTTAATTAAATGATTTGATAAAGCGTTTATTTGTTAATTTTATATGCATGATCAAGAAGACTAAGATCTCTAACTTGATCCTATCTCACAAGCTTCCTAACCCATTCCAACGCCCGCCACGTTATCTCGCAGGCTCCCCTATGAGCCGCATGAAGAACCCGACGTAAGCCGAGTTCTTTTTGTTATACTTGGGGATAATTCAGTTGTGAGATCCTGTTAGAATGCTAAAATCAACTCATGAGCCAGATTGCCTTGTCATTAAGTAACGTTGTCATAGAACGCTCAGAGCGTAGCTATGCTGAAAAATTATTGTCCGTTTTGTCGGATGATTTAGATTTCAAGGCAGAATTTGAGGGGCATCTGTCCCATAAGATCCACTCATTTCCTGCTAAGTTTCCGCCGGCGCTTCCTCAAAAATTTATCACTGAACTAACTGAAAAAGGCGACATTGTTCTTGATCCTATGATGGGGTCGGGTACAACCATACTTGAATCATATTTAGCGGATAGACAAGGTGTTGGATTTGATATTGACCCGCTTGCTTTGCTATTGGCGCGAGTCAAAATTAGGACTTTAGATAAATCAACTCTGTACTCAATGGGTTTGGAAGTTCTGAGTCGTGCCACTACAGCCATAGCAAAAAATCAGAAACTGATAAAACAACAACTTGAACAACAATTTGATCTTAAAACAAAAGAATTTATTGATTACTGGTTTGCCAATGACACTCAATTAGAGTTAATGGCACTACTGATAGAAATAGATGCCATTCAAAATAGCGATTATAAAGAATTTCTTTATCTGGTCTTTTCATCAATCATCATTACAAAGTCAGGCGGTGTTTCACTTGCTCTTGATTTAGCACATACAAGACCTCACCGAGCTAAAGTTGTAGTCTCCAAAACGGGCGAGGTTCTTTTAGGAAAAGATGTTTCAAGTGATACTCCTAACATTAAAATCTTAACCAAAATTCTGCGCTCGCCGCTGGATGAATTTGGCAAGCGGTTCCGGCAAAATCTTCGAGGGGTAATCGAATCATTACCTGATGGCTTACCACCTAAGCTTGTTTATGGCAACGCGCAATCGCTGTCGTTAGCCAATGATTCAGTTGATCTAATTGTTACGTCTCCACCCTATGCCTCCAATGCGATTGATTATATGAGAGCGCACAAGTTTTCGTTGGTATGGCTAGGGCATTCGATTGACTCTTTAATGCAGAAGCGAAAAACCTATATCGGCAGTGAGGGCGCTACTGACAAATCAGTAGAATTACCAGATAGCGTATCAGCCGTTATTTCGCAGGTTTCTGCTAAGAAGGCATCAGCCGGAAGGTCATTGCACCGCTACTACTCTGAGATGTCTTTCGCCTTGAAAGAAATGTATCGGGTACTTAAGCCAGGGAAGTCAGCAATAGTTGTGGTAGGCAACTCTATACTCGCCGGTGAAGATGCCAGAGTACAGCATTGCCTAGCTGATATTGGCAAAGCTCTAGGTTTCGAGGTCCCAAAAATTGGAGTTCGTCAGTTGGATAGAAACAAGAGGATGTTGCCGGCAGGAAACAATATTAATAAGGGGTCACAAATTCAACAGCGGATGCATGAGGAGTACATAATTGGACTTTATAAACCCGATAGCTTATGACGGGTCAGGTCTGTAGTGCCGCGCTAGGATTTCGAGAATAATAGTTGTTTCTGGCACGCCTCTGCTTTGAGCTTCAGCCTTCACAAGTGATGCTACGTCTGTATCGAGAGATACTGTTATCCTTGTTCCATACAATTCTGGAAACGCAAACGGACATCCTTCACAGGTAGTAAGTGTACAGCGTTTACAAGCGCCTCTCTTGACTACGTTGCAAGTCCTGCATAGAAGCATCAGATTTTCAAGCGTAGTTGAGCCTAATCTTTCTTGCGGGATTTTATGGTCAAACTGTATATGCAGATCCGCAGAACCGCAGATTTGGCAGATGCCTTTGTCGCGGTCTAAGACAGCTCTCTTCAATTCAGCGGATGGGTATGTTCTTTCGTTTCCTGGGTTTTTGATACGTGAGGTTAATCTATATTTTGTTCCTAATGTTTCAATTACCCAACCACTTTCTCTAAGCTCCCTAATCCGCCTGTCGTAATAGGTTTGCCTGACAGCCTGAAAGATAACAGCCCCTTCAACCCACTCCATCGGCCACAGAAGCTCCATAATGCGTCGCTTCGCCGCACCCAACCTTTGATAGTCAGGGTCGTTTAATAGTGGATTTTCTGAGGACATAAACTAAGACAGGAAGTAATCGAGGGACTTTTTATAAAGCTTGGCGAATTCTGCTAATTCAACAACATCTACCCGTCGCTCGCCGTTTTCGCACTTAGCAACATAGGATTGGTGCTTACCCAGTGAAGCGGCTACTTCTACCTGCGTCATGCCTTTGTCTTTCCTGGCTTGGCGCAGGCGCTTAAGAAATGATTGATACTTTGCAGAGTAAATTTTTTTACCCAAAGTAGCCCTCAGTGCGATTTCAATGTATGGAAGGGCAGAAATTATCCCAAACGGGGATAGTTTCTAGGGGTATTAAAAACTTGCCACCAAAAGGAAAAGCCCCGGTTAAGGATGGCTATCTACTACTCAGTTGCTCTGGTTCCGGCTCACCTAGCAATTCGGGGCGCTAATCTTGGAATTTATTTTGCCTTTTCAATAATCAATTCCATATAAAGCAAAGCCTTGTGCCGCGCTTCTTTTTGCTATATATACCGGCTATGAGCAACCCTTATGATGAAGACGGTAAGATGGCGGAAGCCAACAAACTACTCGATGAAGCCAAGACATTTTTGTATATAGGCAAAGTTAGGCAAGCAAGGAAAGTCTGGGATCAGGAACCCCTGAGAAATGACACCGTATATCATGAAACTTTTTGGAAGAAGATTTATGAAGACTGCTATAAGGAAGGCTATTTAAAAACATCTTGGTGGAAACGGGTTCTGGGAAGGTTAACTCGTAAATAAAAAGACCCCCGAGTGTAGAGTTAATCGCAGGTAAGCTTCCCGACCAGCCGATTTATGATGAAAACAGAGCAGGGGCCGGGTTCGGACTCTTGGGCGTCCTGCGGCAGACGGCAGCGAACAGAAACACTTCGTCCGCCCCGAATGGGTCTTTTGATAACGCTTCGTACCCGGCCTTCTCATCGCTCAATTTATTTAACTTCTCGTTCAGACTTCGCTGGCTGGCCTCCGCCGTCAGGATTTCTGCCTTCACCGCGTTAATGTGATTCGTATGTGTCGCCAGTCTGGCCCGCAGCGCCTTCAGATCAATGGTCACAGTCTTCACAACAGGCTTCGCTACGGGGGGGCGGCGGACGGGACGGCCTTTGAGAAACCCGACGCGGGGGCGACTGCTTTTGACAGCCGCGTCGCCTCTGCGATGGTCTCTTTCAACCACTTTATCCACATTCGCGGGAAAGCGGCTCAGTGTCTTCTGTAGCTCCGCCGCCTGCGCCTCAGAACTCGCCAGCCCTGAACGGTGAGTCGCAAGTTGTTGCCCGACTTTTTCCAACTCCAGGCGGGTGGCGGCGATGTTTTTTTCGAGCCGTTCAATTACCGGTTGAGCTTTGAGGATAACCGGCGAAGGGAATCCGGCGGTGGCTGTCTCGGCTGCTGTCATGGCCATAGCTATAGCTTTGGGCTGTGACTTCTTAGCGAAAGTTTCCAACGACAGAGGCGCAGCCATGACAAAGGTTTTGTTCAGCAGGAGCCGTGCTGTCAGAGGCGACGGCTGATTTTGGGGCTGGGTTGCGGGGGACGTGGTCTCGACGCCGGACGCGGGTTCCAGTTCCAATTCCAGCTTGCGTATCAGCACCACCCCCTGCACTAAGGCCGGAAGCAACCCGACCGGAGGATTACCGCCATCGGAGAGAACGTTGGTGTCCGGGAATCGCCAATTCGTCGCGCTGAGGATGGCTTGATCGAACCAATTGCGGCGAATGGACAGGTGGCACGCCTCAATGGTCACGCCACGAACCGCGGCTGTATCCAACGCCTGCATGAGATCGCGCGCCTGTATCCATTCTTCCAACTCTTTTGGGATTTTCTTGACGGTCTCTCCAATAGCCTTCTGGTCGAGCGTGATGCGCGTCCACGACTGCGCGTCGCGTAGGTCAACGATGGGATTCACCCCGACCGGCCAGTATGCTTCGGAAATGCCGGAAACGGACCTTCTCTCGTTGAGCATCATCGCATCTTTACGATTCTTGAATTCAACCACTGCCCGCGTCTCTTCCGCATCGGGTTTCGCAGCCGTTTCCGCGTTCTGGAGAACTTGCTGGTAAATTTCCCACAGGGGCTGTCCAGAGAGCACAAAATCCCGCTTCCCTGTGGGAATGTGATTCACGAGCCGGGAGAAAGCCTCGATGCTCAACGCGCGTCGCCTCGCCGCCGCGCCATCCGTCGTGTCCACTTTCTCCGGATTAGACACGTGTTCCACCTGGTCTAGGCTCAGCCGAGTCTGGAAGGAAGGGAAAGCCAGAAAATCAGACGGCTGCAAGCTGAGCCTATCGCTCAGTTTCATCACTAATGCTGCGAAAGCGTGACCTAAAGTCGCCATAGCAGAAACCCTTTAGATAAAGTTCTTGAACTTCGGATCAGGGTCCGGCTTCTTCCCATCCCACAGCCGACAGCGAATGCCAATGATCTGCATCCCGTTCACCTTCAAGCCCTGTTCGGTCATGGTGCTGATGCTCTTGGTCTGCCCGCTGCTATTCTTGTATTTACCCGCGGCGCCGAAAGGCCCAATAGATAACCCTGCTTTCCCCTTCACCGCTTTGCTGACTTCACTCTTAGTGTCATGCAGTTCTTTGAAGTTAATCACCACGTTCCTGACAAAGATGACCATGGTCGGATAGCCGGTCAACATGCCTTTCGGGGGCTGACCGCCGTCAGAAAGGAGCATGTCGCCTTCGGGAAACTTCCATGCCCGGCTTTGCAGGAAGGCTATGTCGAAATAGGGCATCGAAAGCGGAATCTGCGCCACTTCAAATGAGATTTCAAAGTTTGTCGTGTTCTCGGTAACCGACTTGGTTTCCGTTGATTTTTCGGCGCTGGCGCCAATCTTGAACGCTCCTAGAAAACCGGCTTTGCCGCCGTACTGCGTGCTTTGGGTGTCCGAGAACTTCTTGACTGACGATTCCTTGAAGGTGAAGGACGGCCAGCCAGCACTAGGCAAAAGAAAACTGGCCGGGACGAGGCTCGTCGGGTAGTAATCGCCAAGGGTTGGATGTTTCTTCTTATCGAAAACCAGACGATCCTTGAGCCTCTGCTTCCATTGCAGCAGACTCTTGTCGGTGATTTGCGAGATTATCGCCTGGGCATTCTCTATCTCTGTCTTATTTCCAGCCCCCTCCCAGTCGCGCAGAGCCATAATGGCTCGTTTTTCAAAAGCTGACCCATTCCTCTCGAATTCCATGACATCCATAGGGCTGAGCGCGAGATCCGCTTTGATTCTTTTCGAGTTGTACTCGATGAACTCCTTCTCGAAAATCGCCTGTTGTTTCCGGTAGGCTTTCATCTTTGGAGTATCGACGGTGGTCACCTGTTTTTCGCCAGTGTCCGGGTCTGTGACCTCCTGCTCAACAAATAAGAGATTTCGCGCCTTCGTCAACTGAGCTTGTTCTTTCTGCGTCAGCGGCACGTCCGCGATTTTGCTGTCACGCAAGACGGCTTCATATGTCCCGGAGAGAGACTTGATACCGGGCTGGAACGAAACGATTTGCTGCCCTCTCACATCGGGAATGAAATCCATCAGCTTGGCAAAATTCGCGGCCTGCAAAGAGAGCAACGCCGTATCGCGTGCTCGTGCCGCTTCGTCAGCGCCCTTACCAATCACTCCCTCTCTCGCAAAGCGCAGGTCTTCGGGATCGATGGGAATGCCCGGCAAACACCATGTGATGAACCGATCATCGGTCAGTCCACTGGCGAAATCTTTTTTGCCATCCGTGAGGGTCATATACAGATAGCCCATCAAAGAATTAACAATATTGTCAGGTTTTTCCATGGATGCCTCCAAAGTGAAGAAGCTCAGTGCCGGATTCAAGCCGGGCGAGTAGCAAGGCGGAAAATTATTTGTGAGAACTTTTCTGCGGGCGCGTTCAACAGTTTCCTGAACCGCCCGACCGTGACCGCTTCGCCACTCTCGAAGAGCTTAGAAATATCTTGATAAAATGCGAGGAACTCGGGGCTACAGAGGCGATGTGAAGACCTTTCGCCGATGCTCAAAAAAGCAGACTGCGGAACTGAAAGCGAGGAAGTGAGATGTCTTACTTATTCACCTACTGACACAGCCCAAAAATCATACTGTGTCAGTAGGTGTAAGTCACTGCTAAAAAATGGCGGAGCCGACGGGACTCGAACCCGCGACCTCCGACGTGACAGGCCGGCGTTCTAACCAACTGAACTACGACTCCGCAGGGAAAACTCTGATTTTCAAATCTCTTTGGTAGGCACGGAGGGATTCGAACCCCCAACCTCCTCCTTGTAAGGGAGGCCGTCTACCATTGACATACGTGCCTTCAGGCTTTCAAAAGATTTCGGCCTTCGGCGAAATGAATCCTAAAAGATGAAGGCGGGACTGTCAAGCGGAGCGACTCTTCATGTCTTTAAGTTATCAAACGCGCAGGTGTTCTCCTGCAATCGAAGCCGCTACATTAATAAAAGTGACGAAGGAGCAAAGCAGAGCAGGACGCTCCCGACTCGCTGCTCAAGGTACGCTTTGATTTCGCGTGCGAGCGGCAGCGCGTTGGGTTCTTCGTACATACTGTTGTGATTGCCCGGCACGATTTTGACCTCGACGCCTTCCGCCGTCAGACGATTCCAGCCTTTGTCCTTTCCAAATCCGCTGAAGAGCGGTTGCGCCTGCGTGCGGAAAAGCATCAATCGCCCCGGATAGGCGCGCGGCTCATACTTGACCCATGCCTCGTATAGCGCCGCGTCAACTTTCCGATGTATCTCCGGCAACTGCGTGATGTCAACTATCCCGGCGAGTCCCGCCTCATACGCTTCGGGCGAGGAATCAACACGGCCTCCGAGCGATTGCCGGATGTGCCTCGCAAATCTTTTAAGATTGCGCCTGACGCTTTCGCGCAACTCGTGTTCAGGGCGGCGCGCGACGTGGTGCAGAAACCAGTACGGAAAATTGCGCGCGACGTTGAAGACGGAACGAAAGCCGGAGGCAGCGTGGCCGGGAGCTTCTTCATCCAGAATCAGGACGTGAATCTCGCGGTGGCCTTTACTGTAAAGCTGCTGCGCCATCTCAAAGGCGATAGTGCCGCCGAGCGAGTAGCCGCCCAGCAGAAACGGCTCGTGCGGTTGGACGCGCAGGACTTCCTCTGTGTACTCGGCAGCCATTGCCACCATGTCGCGAAACGGCGCTTGTTTGCCGTCGAGTCCGCGCGCCTGCAAGCCGTAGAAGGGTTGGTCTGCGCCGAGATGCCGGGCCAGAGCCTTATAGCTGTAAACTTCTCCGCCAATCGCATGCGCGAAGAAGATCGGCGGCCTTGTTCCTCCCGTCTGAATCGGGACGAGAGATGACCATTCCTCTTCTTCGGCGCTCGTCGCACAAATCGTTTGCGCGAGGCTCTCGATAGTACCTTCGCCAAGCAGCGACGAAGCCGGAAGATTCTTCCCAAAAGCTTCCTTAATCTCGATCAGCATCGCCACCGCCTGAAGCGAATCACCACCCAACTCGAAGAAGTTGTCTTTAACTCCGATGGGACGAACATCCAGCACTCGCTCCCAAATCTCTTGCAGGCGCGCTTCCATGTCGTTGGTCGGAGGTGCGATTGATTGCTGCGTCCCGGCGCGTTCGACAGCGGGCGCGGGCAGCGCGGCGCGATCAACCTTGCCGTTTGGCGTGAGCGGCAGGGAATCAAGATGCAGGAAGGCAGAGGGAATCATAAATTCGGGCAGCGTCTGGCGTAAGAAGGAGCGCAACTCGCTGGATGTGGGCAGGACATGCGCGTGCGGGTCTTTGCCGACGATGTAACCGACCAGACGACGCGTCGCGGTCGCATCTTCGCGCGCCGTCACGACTGCTTCGCGTATCAACGTGTGCGACAGCAGCGCCGCTTCGACTTCGCCCGTTTCAATCCGATAGCCGCGAATCTTAACTTGATGGTCAATGCGCCCTAAGAATTCGACGTTGCCGTCAGACAAGCGGCGCGCGAGGTCGCCTGTTCGATAGAGACGCGCCGAATGCTTACTCTCATCGTTTGTGCCGCCTTCGATTGCGTGAGACGGGTTCGTGATGAATCGTTCAGCCGTCAACTGCGGGCGATTGAGATAGCCGTCTGCCAGACACACGCCTCCGATGTAGAGTTCGCCTGCGACGCCCGTCTCGACGGACTGCAAGTGCTCGTCAAGGATGCGCAGGTGCGCGTTCGTGATTGGACGACCGATGGGCGGCAATTCCATCCACGCTGCCGGGTCGCCCGCGAGCCTGTAGGCCGCCACGACGTGGCTTTCCGAAGGGCCGTACTGATTGTGCAGCGTGCAATCTGGAAGTCGCGCAAACATGCGCCTGATTTGCGGCGTGATCTTCAATTGCTCGCCTGCGGTGATAACTTCACGCAGCGAGGTGGGCGCTATTGGTTGCTTGTCTGCAACTTCCGCGAGGCGTTGCAGCACCACCGGCGGGAGAAACAGGCGTTCGATTTGTTCCGCCAGCAATAGCTCCCACAGTTGCCGCACGTCGCGTCGCATCTCATCCCGGATGAGCACGAGCGTGCCGCCGTCGCACCACGTCGAGAACATCTCCTGAAAAGAAACATCGAAACTGAGCGACGCGAATTGCACGGTCTTCTTTCCGCCGCCAAACCTTTGCGAACTCTCGCGCTGCCACCTGAGCAGATTGACCAGCGCCTCGTGACCCATCACGACACCTTTGGGCCTGCCGGTCGAACCCGATGTGAAGATGACGTAAGCCGGATGATGAGCGTCGGCTTTGACGTTTAAGTTGTCGCCCGTTTGGCGTGTGATGCTGTGCCATTCGGCGTCGAGCAGCAAGAGCTTTGTGTTCGGCGCGTTCAGCGACTTCAACACTGATGCGAGATGCTGTTGCGTCAGCAGAACCTGCATCCGCGTGTCTTCGAGCATGAAACTGAGGCGTTCCTGCGGATAGGCGGCGTCGAGCGGCACATAGGCTGCGCCCGTTTTCAGGATGCCCAGCACGCCGACGAGCATCTCGATTGAGCGTTCGACGCAGATCCCGCAGAGCGATTCAGGGCGGACGCCGAGCGTCTGCAAATGGCGCGCAAGCTGGTTTGCGCGCCGGTTCAATTCATGGTAAGTGATGCTGGCGCTTTCAAAAATAATTGCGATTGCCTCGGGCGTGCGCGCGGCCTGCGCTTCAAACATCTCATACGCGCACACGGCTGCTTCCGCGTCCGTGACGGCTGCGCCGGAGTCATGTTCATTGATGGATGAATGGTATTCTACTTTCACTGCTAATCAGCCTTGGGACTTTCGCGTAATAAATTTGACAAGGGGAAGTATGCCCTGCGGGTCAAAACTTGTGACATGAGAGCGAAAAATCGAATCTCCGCCGCACACTTTTATTGTAAAGTGTTAGCGCAGGATTTTCTACAGAAATTTAGACGAGAGAAGGATTCCGGGCCGATTGTTCGGGTTCGGTGTGTGGTCTGGTGCTGCCTGAAGATTCAGCGAGGTAAAAGACGATGGCTGCCATAAAGGTTTCGATGTGGGGATTAGGCGGGTTGACCTGGAAGGAACTGGGCAAGCGCATCTGGCACGAGATGAATGTGGACGACGTGTGGGGACGCGCGGCGCAGTTGTCCTATTTTTTTCTGCTGGCGCTTTTCCCTCTGCTGCTCGTGATGATGGCGCTGCTCGGAATATTCGCCGATCAGGGCACGGAGCTACGCAATAATCTGATTGCTTATCTTAGCGAGGTGATGCCCGCATCAGCCGGTGAGCTGGTTAAGTCTACCGTTGCGGAATTAAGCAATTCATCGGGCGCAGGCAAGATTTCTTTCGGGTTGCTGGCGACAGTCTGGGCTGCGTCAAACGGTATGGGCGCAATCAGCGAGACTCTCAACACGGCTTATAACGTCAAGGAGACGCGCCCTTACTGGAAAACTCGGCTGGTCGCCATCGGCCTGACCGCTGCGCTCGCCTTGCTGATCGTGTCGGCTCTCGCGCTCTTGCTCTACGGTTTTCAGATTGCTGACGGCATCGCTGCGTGGGCGGGCTTGAGCGGAGCTTTCAGCATCACTTGGAAGATTGTTCAATGGCCGCTCATCCTCTTCTTCATCCTGCTGGGATTCAATCTCATCTATTACTTCGCGCCTGACCTCAAAAAGCAGGAATGGAAATGGGTCACGCCGGGTGCGATCATCGGCGTCGCGCTCTGGCTGCTGGTCTCGTTCGGCTTCAAGACCTATCTCCAATATTTCAATTCTTACAGCGCCACCTACGGCTCACTGGGCGCGCTCATCATCATGATGCTGTGGTTCTACTTCACAGGGATGGCGATTCTGATTGGCGGCGAGGTCAACTCGGAGATCGAAAACGCGGCGGCGAAAGCGGGCGCACCCGACGCGAAAGAGAAGGGCGAGAAAACACCGGACGAGAACGAGCGTAAAGCTGCGAAAAAGGGGAAGGGGAAGAAAGAGCGTGCCTGACATTTTCAAATTCAGCGAGGAAGTAGAAACAGCGCTCGCTGAAAATCTTGCGGTAGTCGCGCTCGAATCAACTGTCATCGCGCATGGATTGCCGCGCCCGCAGAATCTTGAAACGGCGCGCAGGCTTGAGCAGATAGTGCGAGATTGCGGCGCAGTGCCTGCGACCATCGCCGTGCTGAAAGGTGTAGTGCATGTTGGCCTCAGCGCTGACCAACTCGAATACATCGCCCGCAGTAGCGACATTCACAAGCTCAGTCGGCGTGACATGCCCGTTGTGGTTGCGAAAGGCTGGGACGGCGCGACGACCGTTGCCACGACCGCGTGGGTTGCCGAGCGCGCTGGTCTAAAGGTCTTCGCTACGGGCGGGATCGGCGGCGTGCATCGTGGGACTTTGCCGGACGTGTCCGCAGATTTGCCGGAGCTTGCGCGCAGCCATCTGGTAGTCGTCTGCTCAGGCGCGAAAATCGTCCTCGATCTTCCAGCGACGCGCGAATGGCTGGAGACGCACGGCATTACGGTTGTCGGCTACGGCACAGACGAGATGCCCGCTTTCTATTCAAGACGAAGCGAATTGTCGGTGGACGTGCGCGCGGATTCGCCCGAGGAAGTCGCACAGCTTGCCGCAGCACGCCGCGCGCTCAAACTCGAAGGCGCGACGCTCGTCTGTGTGCCCGTGCCGGAAGATGCGGAAATACCGGGAGACAGTTTGCGGGAAGTTTTAGACGAAGCGCTCAGTGAGGCGGAGAAGAAACGTATCATTGGGCGCGAGTTGACGCCGTTTCTGCTCTCGCGCATGGCCGAGCGCAGCAGTGGCGCAACGTTGCGCGCCAATATCGCGCTTCTGGAAAACAATGCGCGCGTCGCCGCACAGATTGCGCTCGCCCTCACGCGTGGGCGTTGACAGTTACGCAACTCCCTGTATCATCGCCAGAAACCCTTACCACCCAAAGGAGACACCCGACATGCCTCAGACACAGGTTGCGCCATATGGTTCTTGGAAATCACCCATCACTTCGGATTTGATCGTCAAAGGGTCAATCGGGGTCGGGATGATTGCGCTTGATGGGCCAGATGTTTACTGGATAGAGATGCGCCCGTCCGAAGGCGGACGCTACGTCATCGTTCGCCACACCCCGGACGGCCAGACCACAGATGTGACACCCAAGCCTTTCAACGCGCGAACGCGTGTCCACGAATATGGCGGCGGCGATTACGCCGTTTCGGATGGAACAATCTATTTCTCAAACTTTGACGACCAGCGTCTCTACAAACAGCTTCTGAATTCGCAGCCAGAGGCGCTCACGCCCGCCGTCGAGATGCGATACGCAGACCCCATTGTTGACAGCGGGCGCGGGCGCTTAATCTGTGTGCGCGAAGATCACACGAATGGAAATGAGGCCGTCAACACGCTGGTCAGCATCAACGTGGAAGATGGCAGCGATGCTCACGTTCTCGTTTCGGGAAATGATTTCTATTCCAGCCCGCGTCTTAGTCCTGACGGGAAGCGTTTAGCATGGCTCACCTGGAATCATCCGAACATGCCCTGGGACGGAACGGAATTGTGGATTGGGGAATTGGCAGATGACGGGTCGCTCGCGCAAACCGTGCGTGTGGCGGGCGGAGTTGAAGAGTCAATCTTTCAGCCCGAATGGTCGCCGGACGGAGTGCTTTACTTTGTCTCCGACCAGAGCGGCTGGTGGAATCTTTGCCGTCGGAATGAAGATGGAAGTATTGAGCCGCTGCACGAGATGCAGTCCGAGTTCGGGATGCCGCAGTGGGTCTTCGGCATGTCAATGTACGCGTTCGAATCTGCGGAGCGCATCATCTGCGCCTATATCGAGAAGGGAAGCTGGCGGCTGGCGAGTCTGGAAACGCGCACGGGCAAATTTGAGACGATTGAGACGCCTTACACGGACATCACCTACCTGCGCGCTTCAACGAATCGTGCGGTCTTTCGCGGCGGCTCCCCGACCTCGCCCGCTTCAATCGTTCAACTGGATTTGAGTATGGGCAAGGCGGAAGTTTTACGACGCTCAAACGAGCTTCAGATTGATGCGGGCTATTTTTCAATCGCGCAGCCCGTTGAGTTTCCGACCGAGAACGGAAAGGCGGCGCACGCTTTCTTTTACCCGCCGCGCAACCGCGATTTCGTTGGGCCTGAGGGAGAGTTACCGCCGCTTCTCGTCAAGAGTCACGGTGGGCCGACCTCTGCCGCGACGACGACGCTTTCTCTTAACATTCAATACTGGACGAGTCGCGGCATCGGCGTGCTGGACGTGAACTACGGCGGCAGCACAGGCTACGGGCGCGAGTACCGCGAGCGACTCAAAGACACCTGGGGAATCGTTGACGTGGATGATTGCGCGAACGGGGCGGGTTATTTAGTCGAGCGTGGGCTTGCTGATGGCAACCGCTTGATGATTACGGGCGGCAGCGCGGGCGGCTACACGACGCTCTGCGCGCTCACTTTCCGCGACCGCTTCAAGGCAGGCGCGAGCCATTACGGGGTGAGCGATTGCGAGGCGCTGGCGAAGGAGACACACAAGTTTGAATCGCGCTATCTGGACGGCCTTATAGGGCCGTATCCTGAGCGCGCAGACCTCTACCGCGAGCGTTCGGCAATTCACCACGTAGATCGTCTCTCGTGTCCCATCATCTTCTTTCAGGGGTTGGAGGACAAGGTTGTCTTGCCGAATCAGGCAGAGATGATGGTCGAAGCATTGCGCGCGAAGGGATTGCCCGTCGCTTATGTTCCTTTCGAGGGCGAGCAGCACGGCTTTCGTCGCGCCGAGAACATCAAGCGCGCTCTCGACGGCGAGATTTATTTTTACTCGCGCATCTTCGGGTTCGAGTTGGCCGATGACGTAGAGCCTGTGCCGATTGAGAATCTTTAACGCAAGTGTCAAAGCAGTTCGATAGCTTCGGAGTGAGTATGGAGATGACAGCTCCCTTCAGCTACAAAATTCGACCTGCCGTTTCTTCGGACCAGCGATTTTTATTTGAGATGATGTATCAGGCTCTTTTTATAGAAGAAGGGCAGAAGCCATTTCCGCCGGAAGTTGTTTATCGCCCGGAGATTGCAAGGTATATCAAAGATTGGGGACGCGCAGGTGATCTGGGCTTCATCGCGGAAGATGCGCGAAGCAACGAACCGATCGGAGCAGTCTGGAGTCGGCTTTCGAGCGCAAACGATCAAGGCTTCGCTTACATTAATGACGAGACGCCGGAATTAGGCATCGCGCTGCGGCCTGAATACAGGGGGCAGGGCATCGGGACCGCTTTGCTGGAACATCTGCTGCAAGCGGCCAGGAATCTCTATCCGGCCATCTCGCTCAGCGTTTCGCCGAACAACCCGGCGATGCGCTTGTATGAAAGACTGGGCTTCGTGACGGTTGATCTGCGCAACGGCCATCCGGTGATGAAAAGAGCGTGGGATTCATAGCCCCAAGATCGCGTATTCAAGCCACGCCCCCGCATGGGATTGAAGGTTTCAAACGTCTGACGGGCAAGCTATAGCTGCGCAGGATTGACGCGTAGCCTGCGATTCAAACCGGCCTGGTTCACGGGTCCAGACACATCTCTGCGTCACTTTTAGACCGGGCGGGTGTGATATAAGATGGCCGACCTAACCTCGAAAGAATAGCCAGAGGCGTTATCACCACCTACTTTGAAGGAGAATCTTATGAAGCTCTCAGTTCACGCTCTCTTGATCTGTGTCGTTTGCTCGCTCATGATGCCGACCACGCTGTCACAGACGCACCATGCCCAACCGACTGCTAACATAATCCACCACCCGCGCCCAGCCCAAGATAAAACCTGGGGAATCACGGGTATCAAGGTGAAGGAATATGATCAGGCCACAGGTGAACTGGACGAAATAAGTATCGGGGAAACGCTGAGCACTTCAGCGAACGCTCCGTTCGGGCCTGTCCTGGTCCTCGTGGAAGTCACCGGAGACCTGGAAGCAGGCCACGGGAAATCAATCGTCTTAACCGCTACGGAAGGCCGCCGAACGGTCTTCAGAGGGACGTTTGGGCCTGGCCCTTATCAAGGCATTAGTGAGGACGGGAAAAAGTTTTATGCTCCTTTCTGGATAGGTAGTAATGTTCTCTGCGATCCCCTTAAAATCACGGCTCGAGTGGTAGGGCAAAGACAAGCTTCAACAATGACCAAGACCGTCAAATTTCTGTGCGGTGAGTGATGAGTTGCTCTTAAAAGTGAACAGGCTATTGACCAAACTGTAAGAGATGTCGCTGGATGTCAAGCGGCGACAATTGGCCGCGAGGCTGTCATAGCCCCAGGCTCTTTTGTTACCTTCATCGCTGCCCTCTAAATTGTATTCCCATAAAACGCTTGAAAGGGTTCTTAGATGACAAAGAGCAAGAGCCTTCGCCTTCAGTTCATCCTCGTCGCATTAATCTTCAGTACCTCCATCCTTCAGGCTTCTCTACAGGCGCAGCAGCAATCGCCGCCGCAGGGTTATGACAAGAGCTTGTTCAAAGCTCTGCAATGGCGAAGCATTGGGCCATACAGGGGCGGGCGTGTGACGGCTGTGACGGGCGTTGCGTCGCAGCCGTTCGTCTACTACTTCGGCGCGACGGGCGGCGGGGTGTGGAAGACCGTTGACGGCGGCGCAAACTGGCTGCCCGTTTCGGATGGCTTCTTCGGCACAGGCTCGGTCGGCGGTATCGGCCTCTGCGAATCTGACCCGAACGTCGTTTACGTCGGCATGGGCGAATCGCCCGTGCGCGGCAATGTCTCGCACGGCGACGGCGTTTATAAATCAACTGATGCGGGAAAGACCTGGAAGAAGGTCGGGCTGGAAGACACGCGGCAGATCGGGCGCGTGCGCGTACACCCGCGCAATCCAGACATCGTTTACGTCGCGGCCATCGGGCACATCTTCGGCGCGAACGAGCAACGCGGCGTCTTTCGTTCAAAAGATGGCGGCAAGACGTGGGAGAAGATTCTGTATCGCAATGACCGAACGGGCGCGATTGATCTCATCCTTGACCCGACAAACGCGAACATTCTCTACGCCGGATTCTGGGATGTACGCCGCACGCCTTACAGCCTCGAAAGCGGCGGCGCTGGCGGCGGGATGTTCAAATCCACAGACGGCGGCGACACCTGGACGGAAATCACGCGCAACGAAGGATTGCCGAAAGGTGTTATTGGCAAAATAGGCATCGCTGTTTCTCCCGCGAACCCTGATCGTCTCTGGGCGATTATCGAAGCCGAGGACGGCGGCGTGTTTCGTTCAGATGACGGCGGCAAGAAGTGGACGCGTGTGAATGATGAAAGGAAACTGCGCCAGCGCGCATGGTACTACACGCGCATCTACGCCGACCCGCAGAACGCCGAAAGCGTTTACGCCCTCAACACGGGCTTCTACAAATCGAACGACGGAGGCAAGACGTTCAACTCCATCTCAGTCCCGCATGGCGACAATCATGATCTCTGGATTTCTCCGAATGACGCGCAGCGCATGATCGAGAGCAACGACGGCGGCGCAAACGTTTCGGTCAACGGGGGCAAGACGTGGACTGAGCAGGATCAGCCGACCGCTCAGTTTTATCGTGTCACGCTTGATAACGATTTTCCGTATCATATCTACGGCGCGCAGCAGGATAACTCGACCATCAAGATTGCGAGCCGCACGAACGACGCGGGCATTCGTCAGAGCGATTGGTACGATGTCGGCGGCGGCGAATCGGGCTGGATCGCGCCTTACCCGAAAGACTCCGACATCGTCTTCGCGGGTTCTTACGGTGGCTTGATTACGCGCTACGATCATCACACGGGACAACTGCGCGACGTTTCGCCCTGGCCGGAAAATCCTATGGGACAGGGCGCGGGCGAATTGAAGTATCGCTTCCAGTGGAACTTTCCGATTCTCTTTTCGCCGCATGATGCGGAGACGCTCTACGCGGGCGGCAATGTTCTCTTTCGCTCGAAGAATCAGGGGCAAAGTTGGGAAGTAATTAGCCCTGACCTGACGCGCAACGATAAATCCAAACAGGGGTCGTCGGGCGGCGCGATTACGAAAGACAACACGAGCGTTGAATACTACTGCACCATCTTTACAGCAATGGAATCGCCCTTGAAGGCGGGCGTCATCTGGACTGGCTCGGATGATGGCCTTGTGCATGTGACGCGCGACAATGGAAAGAACTGGGAGAACGTCACGCCGCGTGGGATGCCGGAGTGGATACAGATCAACTCGCTTGACGCATCGCCGCACGACCCTGCGACGGCTTACGTTGCCGCGACCGCTTACAAGTCCGACGACTTCAAGCCGTATCTCTACAAGACGAGCGACTACGGCAAGACATGGAAGAAGATCACGAATGGCATCCCGGAAAACGCTTTCACGCGCGTTATCCGCGAAGACCCGAACCGGCGTGGTCTGCTCTACAGCGGGACGGAGACGGGGCTATATGTCTCCTTCAATGATGGCGAAAGCTGGCAGTCGCTCCAACTCAATTTGCCTATCGTTCCCATCACCGATTTGATAGTGCATAAAGGTGAGAAGGATTTAATCGCGGCGACTCAGGGGCGCGCCTTCTGGGTCTTAGACGATCTCCCGGTGCTGCACCAGATGACGGATGCGGCAAATGCCGCAGGAGCATTTCTCTTCAAACCTGAAGACAGTTATCGCTTTCAGGGCAGCAATGCAACGCTTCCACCCACCGCGACAATTGGGCAGAACCCTGCGAACGGTGCGGTCGTTTACTACTACCTGAAAGACAAACCGGCGAGCCAGATCACGCTTGAGTTTCTTGATTCCAGGGGGCAATCAATCAGGAAGTTTATGAGCAAAGCGCCTGAAGCCCCGCCGCCTGCGCCGGGAGCGGGTGCGCCGCCGCAGACTCCACCCGCGCAGCCGCAAGCTCCTTCGGGCGAAGAGGTGGATTCGGCAGAGGGGAGCGGCGGTGGAGGCTCGCGGCGCATTCCAGCCGAAGCCGGACTCAATCGCTTCGTCTGGGACATGCGCTACGCGGATGCCGCGCGTTTCCCCGGCATCATTCTTTGGGCCGGAGAGCTACGCGGCCCGCGCGCCGTGCCCGGCGTTTATCAAGTGAAGCTGACGGTGGATGGCAAGACGTGGACTGAAAGTTTTGAAGTGAAGAAAGACTCGCGCCTGACAATCGCTCAAGGGGATTTCATCAAGCAGTTCGATCTTCTCATCAAGATTCGCGATAAGTTGACGGAGACGCACAACGCCATCACGCAGATTCGTGAAGTTCGCAGGCAGATGGACGATCTCGTTAAACGCATCAAGGATCAGCCCAACTCAAAATCGATCACGGATGCGGCGAAAGCTCTGAACGCGAAGTTGAAGGGAATCGAGGAAGAGCTTTACCAGACGAAAAACCAGAGCAGCCAGGACCCTTTGAATTATCCGATCCGGCTGAACAATAAGCTGGCGGCGGTCGCAGGTGTAGTCGCCAGCGCCGACACCGCGCCGACCGAGCAATCGTACACAGTCTATGAAGAGCAGACAGCCAAGATCAACGCGCAGTTGCAGAGGCTCGAACAGGTCATGCGCACAGACCTCACAGCCTTCAACCAACTCGTGCGCGAGCAGAACATCCCCGCAGTGATAGTGAAACCACCGGCCAGCGGGCAGTGACGTAGGACAGGCATTCCTGCCTGTCGTTGAGCGCGGAGAGCGCGAATATTGTTTGGCAATCTTGATGAGCGTGCTGTTCGCACGCTTGGACAGACAGGAATGTCTGTCCCACGACAGGCAGGAATGCCTGCCCCACGACAGACCGAGAATGTCTGTGCTACAAATTGAATATGAACAAAAGATTCTCTTCTGTAATTTGCTTGCTCGCCGTTTCTTTGCTTTCTTCAGTCAACCTGCCGCTCCGCGCGCAGCAGGGACAGAATCAGCCGCCGAGTCTCTATTCGCCGAAACTGTTGAAGGAACTGAAACAGATTCAGGAAGCGGCGCTGGGTAGCGATTATGCCTACCGGCAAGTCGCGCATCTTTCAAACAACATCGGGCCACGCCTGAGCGGCTCTCCGCAGGCGCAGCGAGCGGTCGAGTATGTTGCGGATGAAATGAGGCGGCTGGGTCTGGAAGTAAAGCTCGAAAAATTGATGGTGCCGCACTGGGTGCGCGGCGTGGAGACGGGCGAGTTGGTGGAGTTTCCGGGACAAGCTCCACAGACGACGCAGAAGATTGTGCTGACTGCGCTCGGCGGAAGTATAGCGACGCCCGCCACAGGGTTGACCGCCGAAGTCGTCGTCGTCAACGACTACAAAGAGCTGGAGGCACTTGGACGCAGTAAGGTTGCGGGAAAAATCGTTCTCTTCAACGTCAAGTTCGACCGTCAAATGGCGGCTCAGGGATACGGCGGAGACGCTTACGGAGAGGTCGCAGGCTATCGCGTCTTCGGCGCGAGTGCCGCCGCGCGTCAGGGGGCTGCCGCCTCGTTGGTTCGTTCCGTCGGCAGTTCACAGAATCGCCTGGCGCACACGGGCGCGATGCGCTACGCGCAGGATGCTCCGCGCATTCCATCCGCCGCCATCTCTTCTGAAGACGCAGACCTCATCACGCATCTCGCAAAAGAAGGCAAGGTCAGATTGCACTTAACGCTCACCCCGCAGCAATTGCCCGACGCTGTCAGCTACAATGTCGTCGCAGACCTTAAGGGAAGCGAGCTGCCTGAGCAGATCGTCATCGTCTCAGGCCATCTCGATTCGTGGGATTTAGGCACGGGCGCGATTGACGATGCGGCTGGCGTGGCAGTCGCCATGCAGACCGCCCAACTTCTTAAGCAATTGAATCTTCGCCCGAAGCGGACCATTCGTGTCATCGCCTGGATGAACGAAGAGAACGGACTTGTCGGGGGGCGTACCTACGCTCAGGAGCATGCGGCGGAACTCGCTAATCATTACGCTGCCATCGAGAGTGACAGGGGCGCGGGGCATCCGCTCGGCTTTGAAGCGCGAGTTAATGAGGGAGTCTTGCAGATGATTGCTCCTGTCTCCGAGATTCTGCAAAGTCAGGGCGCAGGCTTAATCAGGCGGACAGAAGACACTGAAGCCGACATCTCGCCCATCGCCGCGCAGGGCGTGCCCGCCTTCGGCCTCTGGCAAGACACGCGCACCTATTTCAACTATCACCACACCGCCGCCGACACGCTCGACAAAATCGTGCCGCGCGAGCTTGCAGAGAACGCCGCCGCGATGGCCGTGCTGGCCTACGCGCTGGCGAACCTGCCGCAACCTCTGCCGCGCGACCCGCCGCCGCCAGCCAGAGCCTCAGGGAATTGAGAACTAACAAACTCTCCCGGAGGCTGGAAGTTCAGGAAAGAGAACCACGCGAGACGAAGCCGTGCTATTGACATCCTAAGCCGACGAGCATATCTTGCCCGCGTCCAAGGTGGTTTCCTGCTGGTGAGATGCTTCATCCGCCTCACTAAACTCGTTCGACCCAATTCGATATTTCATCTGCTGGCAATTTACCCACAATTTTGCTGTAGGAGCGCGAAAATGACAGGAAGCTGGAACGTCCAACTTGAAGATGGGCAGCATTCCATCAATGTAGACATCAGCCCGTGGACAATGAAACTCAAGGTCTACTTTGACAATAACTTGATGGTCAAAAAATTTGTCTTCCCCATGCTCGGCGATATTTATCACTTTGAAAGAAGCGGTCATCGCTTTGTCATTAGCGTCAAAGGTTACGGCTATTTGGGTAATCTTGCCTTATCTATAGATGGAACTGAAGTGAATCAAGGAGGCATGCTAGCACCGCCGCCGCTATCTCCGCCTCAGCGACAACCTCTGCCGTCCAATGCTCAATTTATCCAGGAAGTGAATGTGGTGGAGACAAGCGAAGTTTATCGTACCGAAGAATATCCCTTCGATAATACTTTCGGCGATAGTGCGCTCACTACAGAACGGCAATTCTCAGAAGAATCCACCAACGAAATTTCGCTCGACGCGACCAATAAAGTAAGCGGGAAAATTAGCCTAGAGGCTTTCTCATGGCTTAAAGCGGAGGTTGCTGCTGAGGTCTCCAAACAGGTTGGCCACAACATTGGCGAAAAGGTGACGGAGAGTCAAACATTAACTTTTGCAGTGGGGGCCCGTTCTTCAGTTGTGTATCGCATTATCTGGAAACGCAATATTCGCACGGGAGAATACATTTACCTCGTCAATGGAACTCCCGTTTCCATTCCATATCGGATGAAGTACGGCCTTACCGTCGAAGTCCGAACGCGCCAGCACAGCACGGCAGGGTGAGACGCGCCTTCCCGGTCTGACAAAGGGGACAAGGCTGTCTCCTGCCTTCCTCCAGACTCCACTCCCCGTATACTGACAGTAAATACTGTTGACACGAGTTGTGTGTCAGTGTATATTCTCGCGTGATGAAAAGCAGCCTTGAGAAGATGCGCCACACGAAATATGTCGGAGTGGCGGAGTTGGCCGGTGAAGCGGCGAGAATCTTAACGGAGAGCGGGCTGGCGCAGGATCGCGGCACGGTCTCTGAAGTGCCGGACGAGCGGACAATCAGGTATTACCTGACGGAAGGTCTCGTTCCCCCGGCAGATGATAAACAGGGCACGGCGTCGGTTTTCGGTTACCGTCATCTGCTTCAGCTGCTGGTGGTGAAGAAGCTACAGTCTCAGCACCTGCCGATTCGGCAGATTCGTGAACTGGTGGACGGGCGCACCGAACGCGAGTTGGAGCGATTGCTCGGCACAGATGGCAGCACAGCGGTTAAGAACGAAGCCATGAGTTATCTGGAAAAGTTGCTGACGAGGCCCACATCGCAGCCGAGTCCTCAGCCGCCGCAAGCTGTCAGACAGGCGTTGTCAATGGACGGTTTGTCGAGTTCCGCGCAGCCTCCGCCGCAAAGTCCACAGGCGAGTGTCGGTGGCGGGACGTGGGCAAGGATTGAGCTTGAGCCTGGTCTTGAGTTGCATGTACACGATCAATACCAGCCGCCGCGCGAGGCGAAAGGTTTACGCAGGTTGACGCAATATGTGCTGCGCGTCATAGAGTCACATGGCCAGAAGCCAGGAAAGCGAGGAAGTTAGAAGTATGTCCCAACAAGTTCCAACAATAGAGTTCCTGACCGAGCGCGCGAAGCTCATCGCCGGGCGCGAGCAGACAGTTGATGTGCTGATTCGCATCACGCCGCCCGAAGTTGATACTGGAATCAATAAGCGCCCCAGGTTAAATTTGAGCCTCGTGCTGGATCGCTCCGGTTCGATGCAGGGCGAGAAGATGCTCCGCGCACGCGAGGCGACCGCCTACTGCATAGACCAGTTGCTGCCCGCAGACCGTCTCAGCGTCGTCATCTTCGATAACCTCATAGAGGTGTTGATTCCCAGCCAACTCGCAGAGAACAAAGTGCAGTTGAAAGGATTGCTGCAAGAGGTCTACGCGCGCAACTCTACGGCGTTGCACGAAGCATGGGTGCGCGGCGGGATGCAGGTCAGCGAGCATTTGACGGACGGCGCGGTCAATCGCGTCGTGTTGATTACGGATGGCCTCGCCAACGAAGGCTTGACGAATGTAGACAGTATCGTCTCGCAGGTCAGAGGACTTGCGGACAGGAGCGTCAGCACTTCGACCATCGGTATTGGAGACGACTTCAACGAAGACCTCTTGATTCCGATGGCCAGCGCGGGAGGCGGCAATAGTTGGCACGTCAAGACCGCAGACGACATGCAGCGTATCTTCGCGGTCGAGCTTGAAGGCTTGATCGCGCAGGTGGCTCACACCGTAACGCTCGGTCTTGTTCCGGCGGACGGCGTGCGGCTGGCGGACGTGCTCAACGATTTCGAGATGGGCGAGACCGGGCGCTACAAGCTGCCGAACTTGCAGGCGGGTTCGCCCATCGACGTGGTCGTGCAGCTACGCGTTCCAGAGCAGACGGAAGGAACGAAGCTGCGCCTGCTCGATTTGCGTTTAGGTTACACGCCGCAGGAGATGAAAGCGGCTGAGGTTGCCAAGCAGGTGTTAGAAGTTGAGTTCGCTTCCCCTGAGGCGGTTGAGCTTTTGCCTGTCAATCACGAAGTTGCCAAGGCCGTGCAGATGTTGATGAACGCGCGTGCGCGGGCTGAAGCTGTGCGGCGGATGGATGCGGGCGATTACATCGGGTCGCAGCGAGTGCTTCGTCAAGCTGTCGCGGCGTCTCACGTGGCCTTTGCGCCGATGGCAGACTCCGGGGATGTGCAGGCGGAGCTGTCGTCGTTTGAAGAATATTATGAAAATCTGAACGAGCGTTCGTCAGACAAGATGAGCCGCAAGCGTATGCTGTACGACTTGATTTCGCGTCGTAATAGCAGGAAGCTCAGTTAAGAGCAAACAACCAGGACTGCCCACCAAAGAAGCGCAGGCACACAAGGTCAGATGACTTTTGTGCCTGCGCTTCTTTTTTGATTAGCCTTGTTTGCCCGCGCGAATCACAAGGACGTATGATGACGGAAGCAATGACCGAAGTAACCTCAAACAAGCGCAGGGCTGTCGTGCTGTTGAGCGGCGGACTCGATTCGACCACCGTGCTTTCAATCGCGCGCAGCGAGGGCTATGACGTTTACGCCCTGACGTTTCGCTACGGGCAGCGCCACGACGCCGAGATTGAGGCCGCGCGCCGCATCGCTAAGCTCAACGCTGTGGCCGAGCACGTTGTGGCCGAGATTGACTTGCGCGCCTTCGGCGGCTCGGCCTTAACCGGCGACATCGAAGTGCCGAAAGGACGCGCGCTCGAAGAGATTTCAGAGGGAATTCCGGTGACCTACGTTCCGGCGCGCAACACCATCTTTCTTTCATTCGCTCTCGCCTGGGCTGAGGTCCTCGGAGCGAGCGACATTTTCATCGGCGTCAATGCGCTTGACTACAGCGGCTATCCAGATTGCCGTCCCGAATACATCGAAGCCTTTCAACGCATGGCTGACCTGGCGACGAAAGCGGGAGTCGAAGGAAGACAAAGGCTCTTCATTCACACTCCGTTGATTAGTTTGACGAAAGCGCAGATTGTGAAGAAGGGAATGGAGCTTGGCGTTGATTATTCTCTGACTTTGACGTGCTACGACCCGTCGAGAGACGGCGCGGCCTGCGGCCAGTGCGATGCCTGTCAGTTGAGATTGAAGGGATTCGCGGAAAACGGGATGAGCGATCCCGCCAGATACGAGGCGTCGTCGCAAATCAGTGCATGAGCTACAGCATCAAAGAAATCTTTTTTACCCTACAAGGAGAAGGCGCAAACACTGGTCGCCCGGCGGTCTTCTGCCGCTTCACAGGTTGTAATCTCTGGACGGGACATGAAAAAGATCGGGGCAGCGCTGTCTGCCAGTTCTGCGACACGGATTTTGTTGGAACAGATGGGGAGGGCGGCGGCCAATTCGCTTCGGCAGTTGATGTCGCCGAGGCCGTTTTGTCCAAGTGGCCTGTTCAAAGCTCACCGCGAATTCGCCCGCTCGTCGTCTGCACAGGTGGCGAACCACTTTTACAGTTAGACGAGGCTCTGACGACTGCGTTTCATCAGGCAGGTTTTGAAGTCGCCATCGAGACAAACGGCACAAGACCAGCGCCGCCGGGAGTTGATTGGGTCTGTGTCAGTCCAAAGGCAGGAGCGGATTTAATCTTGCGCGCGGGGCATGAGTTGAAACTCATCTTCCCTCAGATTGGCGCAGAGCCTGTGCTTTACGAGAATCTGGACTTCCAGCACTTTTTTCTTCAACCGATGGACGGCCCCTTGCGCGAAGAGAACACGCGGCTGGCCCTTCGCTATTGTCTGGAGCATCCGCAGTGGCGACTGAGCCTGCAAACACACAAGCTGCTCGGCATCCCGTAAAATTCCGCAACGCTCTTTAAGGGTTGAGGCAACCTGAAGTTTAACTATCGTCGTCAGAGTCACTGGGCACCTTTGGACCGGATGTTTTTCTGCGATGAAGAAAAATTATCTTGACAGGAATTTGATTAGGGTTTATACATTCGCGTTCGCGTTTTCAAAAATGAGAACGTGAAGCGAAAGAAGAGAGACTTCAATGTTGACGAACCGGACAAACAGATTTGAGATACACGCCACCAGGCCGACGACCATTTGGTCGCTCGTCCCCGGAGCGAGCGTGTTTTCGTCTGTCTATTGTTTAGGTTCGACCCACATGATTTCATCCGTTGGCGGCTTCCTCAAACAGGGACAGATGGAAAACCTGAATACGCTTCAGGCGAATTCCGATAGCCGTCAATTGCAGATGTAACCCAGCGGGAGCGGCTCCCGCTCCCAAATCTCCTAAGAAAAATTAAGAGAATTGCCGGAGCGGGCTAGTAGCTTCCTCGTTTTGAAGCTCGGAGAGCCTTGCTCTTTTTGTTGTTTGAAAATTGAAATATCTATGAAGAGATGAGGGCAAGTGTTGCCTTCTCGGATGGCTGGTCTCGTTGCTTTGCGAGAGTCCCGAAGACCACGCCATCCTTAGCAGAAGTGTGCGCCGAAGTGTGTCTAGCGGTGCTACAACTCTGCCCTCATCGTTTTTTACTATAACAGATTTAAGCATGCGTAGCCGAGAAGCGGCGCTCGCCACCTGACTGTAGATCAGGATCACAAGAGAAGTGACACCGTAGGGAGCGAGGCCTACCGCATGCACCAATAAATTATTTGCAGGGGTGTCGCATAACTGGCAATGCAGCGGACTCCAAACCCGCGTCCATCCCGGATCATGCACGTTCGACTCGTGTCACTCCTGCCAAATCACAAACGCCGGAAGTCTCGCCTAATGGTATGGCACGACCCCGGCTTCGGTCGCGGGCGAAATTGAGCCTGTGGGTTCGAGTCCCACGGCTTCCGCCAGAACACAGGAAGGTTGGGCATGGGCACGCCAAGCGGTCCTGAAAACCGTCGGAGCTTGGAAAACTCTTGTGGGTTCGACTCCCGCACCTTCCTCCAGAAAAGCAGGGATGAGGGATGAGGGCGGAGGGATGAAAACGTGTTTGCTTAGCTTGAGCAATTCTTCTTTCACCCTCATCCCTCCGCCCTCATCCCTGCATTTGAACCCGTAGCTCAGGGGATGAGAGCGCGATTCTGCGGAGATCGAGGTCGCTGGTTCAATTCCAGCCGGGTTCATTAAAAATTCACGCCGACGTAGCCCAATTGGAAGGAGGCGCTAATCTTAGGAACTAGACAGTGACGGGTTCGAATCCCTCCGTCGGTACCAAATCTGTTCAAGCTGTCGTGGCGCAACTGGCAGACGCACGCGGTTGAGTACCGTGAGATGAGAGTTCGAGTCTCTCCGACAGCACCATGCTCGCGTAGTCCAACTGGCAGGAGACGGCAGTTTCAAAAACTGCACAGTGCAGGGTTCGAATCCCGCCGCGAGCACCAGCTTGATTGTTCAAACCTAAGGGGCGGGCGCGCGTATCCCAATCGGCAGAGGAGTCAGACTTAAAATCTGAAAGTTGAGAGTTCGAATCTCTCCGCGCGCACCAGAAAAGATTTACGGGGATGAACGCGAAATGGAGAGCGGGCTGATTTTCAATCAGTTGGTTGCGAGTTCAAGTCTCGTCGTCCCTGCCAAACCTTTTCATGTTGGCTGTAGCTCAAGGGCAGTAGCGCTGCGCTGTGAACGCAGAGGGTGTCGGGTTCAAGTCCCACCAGCCAACCCAATTTCCGAAGAATGTGGAGTTGTAGCTCAGGGGAAGAGCGCCCGGCTGTCTACCGGGAGGCCGCGAGTTCAAATCTCGTCAGCTCCGCCAGTTTTATCAATCAGTAGCACAATGGATGCGTATCTCTCGCGCCGTAAGCTAAACGGGTGAAGCAGTCGCCTCTTAAGCGACGGATAGAGAGTTCGAGCCTCTCACGGCGCAAGCCCGATTGCGGAATGCGGAATGCAGATTGGGAATACAATCGCTCGCATTCTTAAATCCTCAATCCTCAATCCTCAATCCTCAATCCGCATTCCGCAATTGAATGTGCGGGAGTAGCTCAAACAGGCTAGAGCGCAAGTCCGCCAGACTTGAGGCTGCGAGTTCAAACCTCGTCTCCCGTTCCAAATTTTCTCAACGGGTCAGTAGCCAAGCTGGACTAAGGCACCTGCTTTTTAATCAGGGGAACGAAGGTTCGAATCCTTCCTGGCCCATCAAAAGTTTTTCATCCGGGTATGGTGTAGGGACGAAGCATCCGAGTCCTGGGAACTCGTGGCGGAGGTTGGAATCCTCCTACCCGGACCAATCTCTTCAAAAGAAACGGGCCGCAGGTGTTGATAGCTGCACACTTGCCCTGCAAGCAAGAAGGCTGAGTGCAAGTCTCAGGCGGTCCACCAATCAATTTCGGATTTCGGAATGCGGATTGGAAAGCAAGAGTTTGTTCTTCTTCTTGAATCCGCAATCCAAAATCCGCATTCCGAAATCGAACAGGGCCAGTAGCTCAAATGAACAGAGCGCCTGTCTTCGAAACAGGTCGGTGGAGGTTTAAGTCCTCCCTGGCTCGCCAAACATTCCGCGCGGGCGTAACTCAATTGGCAGAGTGCGGGGCTTCCAACCCTGACGCGCCGGTTCGATTCCGGTCGCCCGTTCCAGATCAAACAAGAGCGCCATAACTTTTCGCGGTCGAGTAGCTCAGCCAGGACAAGAGCGTCTGTCTCACAAGCAGAGGTGCAAAGGTTCAAATCCTTTCTCGACCATTACCTATCACGATGTCGGCGGCCATGAAAAAAGCACGCCTTCCAGAGTCCATCCAAACAGCACACCGAACGCGAAACCTCACCTCTGGACGAACAGCCGGACGAAGAAGCTTGCATGAATTCACGCCAGCTTCCTGGGCGTGGAACCGACATCGATTATTGGGGCGTAGCCAAGACGGTAAGGCACTTGATTGTTAATCAAGCCACGCGTGGGTTCGATTCCCTCCGCCCCAGCCAACTTCTTTTTTGTGGTGTAGCTCAATGGACAAGAGCGTCCGTCTTGTAAACGGGAAGATGTAGGTTCAACTCCTATCACCACAGCCACACGATCATCTCGGGGCGTTACGGCTCAACCCGGCAGAACGCGACTGACGAGGGTGCGTGGAGCAAACGAGGATGTACGTGTCCTCAGACGCCCCGACCAAATATTTCTCAGGCTGGATAGCTCAGGTTAGTAGAGCAGACGTCTCATAAACGTCAGGTCGCCGGTGCGAGTCCGGCTCCAGCCACCAAACATTTCCGGGACGCGGCTGGGTAGCTGAGACAGTTCAAGCGTCGGCCTGAAAAGCCGAAGAGAGTGGTGCGAGTCCACTACCAGCCGCCAAACTTTTATGCGGGAATGGAGCAAGGGCGGCTCGTGTGTCTCATAAGCACAGCAACGGTGAGTTCAACTCTCACTCCCGCGACCAAACTTTTGCGGAGTCGTTCAACTGGTAGGACGCTGGGCTTTGACCCCGGTAATTTTGGTTCAAATCCAAACTCCGCAGTCAACGTTTTAGGTGGCGAAGCTCAGTCGGCAGAGCAGACGATCGATAATCGTCCGGTCGCAAGTTCGAATCTTGCCGCCACCACGAAAAGCAGGGATGAGAGCGGAGGGATGAGGGATGAAGAAAAGCTATTGAATCAACGATTCAGTGTGCGATTCGCTCAACTCCTTTCATCCCTCATCCCTCATCCTTCATCCCTCCGCATGGGCCTGTAGCTCAGATGAAGAGAGCAGCCGGTTTCTACCCGGCAGGGCGTGGGTTTAAGTCCTACCAGGCCCGCCAATTTTCACTCACTCATTTTTATGGCACGCATAGCCAAGTCAGGTCCAAGGCATCGGCCTGCAAAGCCGACATCGTCAGTTCAAATCTGACTGCGTGCTCCACCATTTTCATTAACACTAGCGCCATGTGCGTTTGCTAAACCAGAAAGGAAGGAGGCACGAGAAGAAGATGGTTCTCTCAAGAAGAGTTTTACTTTTGAACGCTTCGTATGAAGCGCTCGGCATGGTGGATGTTCCTCGTGCCGTCTGCCTGGTGTGGAAGCGCACGGCTCAGATGGTCGAGAAAGACGGTTCACGCGTGTTGCGTTCGCAGCATTTCACGTTTGAAGTTCCGAGCGTGATTCGTCTTATCGAATATGTTGACGTTCGCAGGCGACGCAACGCCTCTTCCGGCAAGCAACGTCTGCGAATCATGATGCGGGACAAGATGAGATGCCAGTATTGCGGCGTGCGCGGCACGCAGTTCGATCTCACGCTCGATCACATCATGCCGCGCTCACGCGGTGGCCGATCCAACGTGGAGAATCTTTGCGCGGCGTGCAAGCCCTGCAACCAGCGCAAGGGTGATCGCACGCCGGACGAAGCACGTATGCCACTGCTGGCAACTCCGAGCGCGCTCCGCTACGGATTGGACAAGGCGATGCTCCGGCACTATGCAGAGTCGCATCCTGAATGGCGTCCCTACCTCTTCCTCACGGATGAGGCAGAGGTCGCGTGAAGATGCAGAAGATAGAAGACAGGAGTCAGGAGTCAGGAGAAAAGAAAATCTGTGGCAGCGGTCGCAGCCTTATCCCTTCTGACTTCTGACTCCTGAACTCTGTCTTCTGCTCTTTAGTTGAGAGGACAAGAAAATGGAAGCCGTCATTGAACATAAAACAGTTGCCCCGTATCGCACCTCTGCGGAGGTTTTAAGGCTTGTGCGTGAGTTTGATGCTTGCAGTTTGCCGCGCACCGAGTGGACGCATCACGCGCATTTAGTAGTCGCGCTCTGCTATCTTGTGCGGCATGAGGAAGCAGAGGCCACTATGCTGATTCGTGACGGCATCCGGCGTTATAACAAAGCGTGCGGCATCGAGACGACGAAGACCGGCGGCTATCACGAGACGATCACGCTCTTCTACATCCGCGCGATAGGGAAGTTTCTCTCTGCCGCAAACCGGGATTGCACGCTGGCCGCGCTCGCCAATTCGCTCCTCCACACCTGCGGGGATAAAAACCTGCCGCTGGAATATTACAGCCGGGAACGCTTGATGTCCTGGGGAGCACGCGTTGGATGGGTCGAGCCGGACCGGAAGGCTTTTGAGTAAGCCGGATTAGTTGCACAGCGTGGGAATGTCACCTCATCGCCACAGCCGCCAGAGCATCACAAAGCCTATGACCAGACCGATGGTGATGACTGTGCGGCGCACGAAGAGGCGTCCCATGCGACGGGCAACGCTCGCGCCGAAGTAGCCTCCGGCAATCGCGGCGACGGCCATCAGCAGCGCATCGGGCCAGTAGACGAGTTTGGAGAGAGCGAAGCTAATGACCGCCACGCTGTTGATGCAAATGCCCAGAAAATTTTTGATTCCGTTGGCGCGATGGATGTCTGAGAGTCCGAGCAGGCCGAGCGCGGCCAGCATCAGGATGCCGTTTCCCGCGCCGAAATAGCCGCCGTAAATCGAAGAGAAAAACTGGAAGATAATCGCGCCGAGCCACCAGCGCGCACGCCTGGTTTCGGCGGTTTCTCCGGTCCCCAATCGCTTGCTGATCGGCTCCTGAAGCATGAAAAGAACGGTGGCGAAAAAGATGAGGAAGGGAACGAGTCGCGCAAACGTCTCCGATGGCGTAGCGATCAAAAGCGCTGCGCCGACACCGCCGCCAATCACGCTCGTTATTCCCAGCCGGACGAGGATGCGTCGGCTGTTGGCCATCTCACGGCGGAAACCGAACAGCCCACCAAACAGACCCGGCCAGAGTGCTACGGTGCTGGTCGCGTTTGCCATTTTCGGGTCAAGACCGAGCCAGAGCAGAATCGGAAAGGTGATGAGCGTGCCGCCCCCTGCGATTGAATTCATCGCCCCCGCCACGAAAGCGGCGGCAAACATGATGAATGCTTGGAGCAGAGTCATTGGGAGAAAGAATTAGACAGGATTAGCAGGATTAAGAAAACATGACAGGTAGAGAAGGCTGAATGCTTTTTCTTTCATCCTGATAATCTTGTTAATCCTGTCTAAATTTCCTTTAGGTAGTTTCTAGCTTCGGTTTTGTTAGACGCTTTTAACTGACGGCTCTTTCCGGCAGCGGCTGCGTGGCGAAGAAGTCGCGGTAGAATCGCTTCGTGTATTCTTCCAGTAAGTGAGTGATGCGCGACTTATCGGGCGACATCAGAATCAGACCGGCGTGGTAGCGTTTATTCATCCGCCAGACAATCTCTTCATCTTTATATTCGGATGTGTCCGGGTGCTTCTGGCGCGCGAGCGAAACTATCAGCCCGGCGTAGTCCTCTCGGAGAGGAGGAAGCTGGTAAGCCTGCTCGCCGCCCGCAATCTCTATCTTGGCCCATTCAGCCCAGAGATTGATGCCGTTCGCCGCTTCAACCAATTCCACGATGTTTGCGCCGCCAACGCGCGCCGACGTTTCCAGAAAATAAAGGCGTCCATCCTCGCTTCCCCTGATGAACTCCGTGTGCGAGACGCCGCGCACCAGACCCTTCGATTTCAGCACTTCAGCGTTAATTGCCAGCAGGGCGCGCTCTTCGTCTGAGCCACGCGGCACGGTCGAGGTCGTGAAGACGCCGCCGTCATGCGAGACATTCAGGGGCGGCGTGCCGTACTTGTGGGCGGCAGCAAAGATAATCTCTTTTTCAGAGACGACAGAATCCACATGAAAAATGTCGCCAGGAATGAAGCGTTCGAGCACGTAATACGACTGGCGGTCGCCAATCTCTTCGATGGCGGTCCAGAATTCATCCGCCGAGTTGAGTTTCTTGATGCCTGTGGCCGAAGCCTCAAAACGCGGTTTGATTAACCAGGGCGACGGGACGCGCGCCAGAAACTCGTGCAGGCGTTCGTAGTTGAGAACGTGTATGAACTCCGGGACAGGGATGCCCGCTTCGCTCGCACGCAGGCGCATCGCCAGCTTGTCGCGGAAGTAGCGCGTCGTCGTCTCGCCCATGCCGGGAACGCGCAGGTGCTCGCGCAGCGCCGCAGCAGTCTCAAGATCGAAATCGTCCAGCGGGACGATGCGATCAATTGTTTCGGTGCGCGCAAGGAAGCTGACGCCTTTCACGACATCGTCCAGCTTCCATTTCTTGTTGTCATCGGGAATCAGAAAAATTTCGTCAATGCTATCGCGCGGCCAGTCAGTCCTGGCAATGCTCTCGGAAGTGAGGAGCAGCACGCGGCATCCCTGACGTTTGCACTCGCGCATAAACTCCGCGCCCTTTTCATAGCTTGCCAGACAGAGGATGGTTGGTGGCTGCGAGTCTGTCATTAACCTTAGAACTCCTTCGTAGAGGATTTACGGAAAGCGTGGGAGAAGCATCATAGCCGGGACACCGCAGTGTTTCCAAGTGAACTTTGTGCCGGAGGGTTCGTTTAAGTATTATGAATTAAAGCGAAAAAGGGTTGTCCCGGTTAGAAGTCGAACGTGGGTGAGAAACGCTGACGTTGATGACGGGAGCGCATGATGGAAGGCTACATCTTTCAACTCAACTGTTCGGATGGCGGAGTCCCGAAGCGTCCTGTGAACGAAGCGCAGTTGACGCCGACAGGACTGGCTTGCGACAGACAGGCCAAGCCCAAGATTCATGGTGGGCCGGAGCGTGCGCTCTGTCTCTACGCCTTTGAGCACATCACAGATCTACAGGCGGAAGGGCATCCGATTTTTCCCGGCTCAATCGGCGAGAACGTGACGGTCGCAGGACTCGATTGGAAAACGCTTGAGCCGGGCAGCCGCCTCGCGCTGGGCGACGAGGTGATAATTGAAATCAGTTCATACGCCGGGCCGTGTCCGACCATCGCAGGCTCATTCATAGGCGGCAAATTCAAACGCATCTCGCACAAAAAACATCCCGGCGAATCGCGCCTCTACGCGCGGGTGATTCAGACGGGTCGGCTGGCGGTGGGGCAAACGGTGCGCGTGTTGAACGGCGCGAAAAGCTAACTTGGTCAGACCAGGAGACTGAAATGGCACGCATTGACGGAGTCAACCCCGGCGAGACGAACGGCTATGTCAAACAGGTCTTCGACGCCCAGACGAAGAAGTGGGGAGCGCCGCTTCTGAATCATCTCGTTTACGCGCGCCGCCCGACGATCTTTCGCGGGGCGCGCGGGATGTGGACGGGCATTGACGGGTCAGGCTTGATTGAAGGCAGCCTGCAAGCATTAATCAACCGGCGCGTCGCTTCCATTAATCATTGCGAGTTTTGACAGGACATCAACGCTGCCGTGAGCAGCGAACTCGGCGTCTCGGATGAGAAAATCATGGCGCTGCCTGAGTATGCGACCAGCCCGCTTTACAACGAGGCGGAGCGGGCCGCGCTTGAATACGCCGATTGCATGACGATGACGGGACGCGAGGTCACGGACGAGTTGTTCGCGCGGGTGCGCGCCATTTATGACGACGATGCGATTGTGGAGTTAACGGCCATCATCGCGTGGGAGAACGCTTCGAGTAAGTTCAATCGTGCGCTGCGCGTGCCGTCGCAGAAATTATGGAAGCGTGCGGAGGAAAGGTAAACCGAAGATGGAAGACTTCAAGCCGACCGAGCGAACAACTGTCAAGCGTCTCCCCAAGCGAGGAAATTACGAGCGCGAAACCGTCAACCGAATCCTCGATGAAGGTTTCATCTGTCACGTGGGCTTTGTCGTTGATAATCGACCGGTCGTCATCCCGACAGGCTACGGGCGGCTGAATGACCAACTCTACATTCACGGCTCGGCGGCGAGCCGGATGCTGAAGACCTTGCGGACGAGTCTGGACGTTTGCGTGACCGTGACGCTGGTTGACGCTTTAGTGCTGGCGAGGTCTGCTTTTCATCATTCGATGAACTACAGGTCTGTCGTCATCTTCGGCACGGCGCGCGTCGTGGAAGATGAAGACGAGAAGATGAGAGCTTTGCATGTGTTCACGGATCACATCATGCGTCGGCGCTGGGAAGAATCGCGACTGCCAACCAGCAACGAATTGCGCGCCACGATGGTGCTGTCTGTTTCGCTCGTTGAAGCTTTGGCCAAGATACGCACCGGCCCACCCGTTGACGACGAAGAGGATTACGAGCTTCCCGTCTGGGCGGGCGAACTGCCGCTGCGATTGGCGACGGGCGAAGCCGTCCCGGATCCGCGCTTGCGAGCGGGGATTGAGTTGCCTCAATACATTCAGGATTATCAAAGACCGCAGGCGGACGAAGAACAGTGATGAATCAGAGCAGGAGTCTTGAATGAGAAAACTTCTTTCAATATTGCCGCTTCTCTGCGTGCTCGTTGCGAGCGGGCTGGCGCAGAGGAATGATGACAGGGATGCTAATCTGCGTTCGCTCGTCGAGGCCGAGCGTGGGTTTGCCAGAGCGTCTATCGATAAAGGGACGCGGGCGGCGTTCATTGAAAATCTGGCCGACGATTCCATTCTGTTTCGCCCGCGCCCGGTCGCGGGGAAGAAGTGGATGGAGGAGCATAAAGCCACGCCGGGGGTATTGACGTGGCAGCCCCTCTTCGCGGATGTCTCAAGCGCGGGTGAGATGGGTTACACCACAGGCCCCTGGGAATACAGAGAGAAGAGTCTGGAAGATCAGCCGGTCGCGCACGGACAATTTGTCACGGTCTGGAAGAGGCAGACGAACGGAGCATGGAAAGTTGCGGTTGATCTCGGAACCTCGAACCCGAAGCCGTCGGAGCCTGCGCCGGAAGTGACATCCCCGGCGGGCAATCAAGGTAAGAAGAAACAGAAAGATTTGGGAACGGACACGGAAGCCGGGCGAGTGGCGCTCGTCAAGCTGGAAAATGATTTCTCGAAACACCTGGCGGCGAAAACGACGGTTGATGCATTTCTCTCTTACCTCGCAGCCGATGTGCGCCTCTTTCGGACGGGCGCGTTCCCGGCTGTCGGCAGGGAAGCGGCTCGCGCGATGCTGGCGGCGAAGCCCGGTTTGTTGACATGGCAGCCGACGAAGGCGGAGGTTTCACGCTCGGGAGATTTAGGCTATAGCTATGGCAGTTACGAATTAAAAGCCAGCGACGGCAAACAAGCGGAGAGTGGGAATTATCTAAGAATCTGGAAGAGGCAACCGGACGGCAAGTGGAAAGTCGTGCTCGATCTTTTGAATCCGATGCCGCCTGCGCCTGCGAGCTAAGTTGATGGCTCAAGTCATGCTTTGATGTTTCGTCTGAGGGCTTTTCCCTCTCGAAGATAACGCGAACGACGGTTCACCACAGAGACACAGAGAGCGCAGAGGGGGCACAGAGATAAGAAATTACAGAGAGCAAATTTGAGATTTCAGATCTGTTATTTGAAATTGCTTTCCTCTGTGCAGCCTCCGTGTCCTCTGCGTCTCTGTGGTGAATCTCTACGTCGCCGAGATTCAGGTGTGAGTAGACTCTGACGCACGGCACAACGGCAATTACTCAACCTTCACTCCACGCATATCTTCAATGCGGCAGATGAATCCCCAGCCGCCGAAATAATCAGCCAGACCGAGGACGATTTCATTGCGCCCTTTTTTCAGGTCGAGATAAAGAGCGTCGTTTTCAACATCCATGATTCCCAGAAAACCGGGATCGCGGTAGCGAAACGCGCTCCTTCCGGTAAACACCGGCCTCGAATTCAAAAAGACCGTCACTTCATCGCTGTACCCAAGCGACATCCTTTTGATTTGATCGCGGTCGGAATAAATGGTGGTTCGCGCGAAGACGACTTTTCTGCCTTCGCGTTTCCCGGTTCGTTCAGAAGGATTAGAAAATAATGGCACGGTGGCTGCGCTTCTGCGATAGCGGCTGATGACCAACATGCCGGGCGGCTCGATGCCGACCGTCTCCCACTTCATCGCTTTCAGTTCCGCTGCGGAGGGAATCGCTTCCGGGTCTTTCTGCGCCGAATCGAACACTTCGGATAATTCCCACTTCGCCAATATCCCGGAGGCCACAGGCGACTTTTCTCTTTCAACGCGCTCGCTCACGGGAGCGACCTTGTAAGTGAAGTTTGAGAAGTGCCCGCCGTTCGCCCCGCCCCATAGTCCGACAGAGCCGCGACTGTGCCCGCGCTTCAAATCCTCTATGACGAGCACAGGTTTGTCCGAGTTGTTGAAATAGACTTTTCCGCCGAGTCCTGAAATCTCTATGCGCGCGTGAACCCATTGCTCTTTGGGAATCTCGACTGCGGCGGTGAAGCCGGGGCCGCTGTACAACTGCCATGCAGCCGCGCCATTAAAGGAAGGGGTGTACTGCACGGCGTCTTCAAGCCCGCTCTTGTGCGGGCGAAAATAAACTATCTCGTGATCGCCTGCATTCTCGAAGCGGAAGACAATCCCGACGAACGATGCAAGATTCGGGGCGGCGATGTCCACTTCGATGACACCATTCTCGAAGACGACATCTTTCAATGAAGCATATCCCGATTTGAGGTACAGGCTCTTTCGACCGAGATGCTCTTCTTTTCTCGCCTTCGTGTCTGTTATCTGCCAGCGGTCGGTATCGAAGTCGGCACTGGTTGCCTCTTGAGACGATTGCGCTGCCAACGCGCTGCCCTGCGCTTCCTGCGCGTTCGCGCAGTTGCCCGAAAATATGATGGTGACGGCGACGGCTAAGACGATTAACAGAAAACGGGTTTTCATTGACGACTCCTCTACTGTGGACTATCCAGCAAAGGAAGCCTAACCGGTGTGGCCTTCGTCTGTCTTGAACGTTCTTGCTCTTTTATGTGTATTGACCGGGAGGAACTCCGACCAGACGCTTGAAGTGGCGCGTCAGATGGCTCTGATCGGCAAACCCTGTCTCGCTTGCCACCTGCGAAATCGCCCAGCCCTGCCTCAGAAGTGTTTTGGCGCGTGACACGCGAAGCTGTGTTTGAAATGCGTGAGGCGGCATCCCCAACTGTTCGGAGAAGACACGGTTGAAATGGAAGGGACTCAAATTCGCAATGCGCGCGAGTTTTTCTAACGAAACGTTTTCGGCGTAATGCTCGGCCAGATAGTCGCGGACGCGCAGGACTGCTTCCCGTTCCAAACCAAACGAGCGTGTGCGCGCAGGCGTTTCTGCAAAGCGGGAGATCAGCCCGGCGAGCAAGTCCAGAAGCAGCACCTGTCGCTCAAGGCTCGACGACGATTGCTCAAGAGCGAAGTGTAAACAGAGATACTGCCTGAGCAAGTCTTCGTCAAAAACCACAGCCGTCGGAAAGAAGGGCAAGCCAGTCTCTTTGCCCTGAACGTCGGTTGCAGCGCGGCGCATCAGTTCCGCATCCACGAAGAGAGTGCGGTAGCTACAGCCCGCGTTATCATCATGGACACGATTGGAATGAACCTCTCCGGGATGAACCATAAAGAGGCTGGCTGGCGGGGTCAGCAAGTTGCGGCCTCTGTAATTAAGTTCGCTTTCGCCTGCCTGAATGAGGCAGAATTGATATTCCTCGTGCCAGTGGCGGGGCACAGGGCGAGCCACACCGAAACCTCTTCGCAATTCAAGCTCGGCGAGATCGTGCGGTCGCCAGACCTCGATCAACTCGCGTTTCTCATTCGATTCCATTTCCTTGTTTTCAGGTCTCATCGCCATAATAATCAGACCGCTCGAATGAATTGCTAAGCAGTAGCCACCTCGCTATCTTTCGATCCTCGCTCAACAGGCAGTGTGTACCAGTAGGCCCATGCGATCAACACAAATTGAAGCGGCAATCTGATCCACAACGCCGTGACGCTATATTCCGGATGAAGTTCGTGATTGAACGCCATGTGAATGTTAACGGGAAAGATCGCGATCAACAGCGCGATCAACCCCCATGCTGCCATGCGCGTGAACCTGGGGATAAGCAGCAGGACTCCCAGAGCTATTTCAATCACACCGCTCAGATAAATGAGCAGCAGATGCCAGGGTAAAAAGGGCGGCATAATCTTCAGGTAGAAAGCAGGATTGATAAAGTGGTTGACGCCAGCCAGCACGAAGAAGACGGCGAATAGATATTTCAGGATGAGCTTGATTTTCTGCATACACCGGCAGCTTACGCTAACTTCCCCCTGCTCCCCAACGCACATTCTCTCTAATGATACGATTTTACTCACACAGAAGGTTCTCTAGATCGAGTTTCAATCGGATGTACGGCAGGCTGTTAGCCTGCCGGGCGCGAGGACTTGGCGGCAGGCTAACAGCCTGCCGTACACTCATTCGCAAACCGCTCTAATGAGAGCGTTGATTAAGCTGAAAGCGAATAATACCTCTCAGGTTGTCGCACAAAATAATAATGGGCAGCCACGTGGCTACCCATTACTTTGGTGGTACACCCGGAAGGACTCAAACCTTCGACCTTCTGATCCGAAGTCAGACGCTCTATTCAACTGAGCTACGGGTGCATGAAAAAATCACGGAGACAAACTATAAGTCGCGCTTCTTTGGGTGTCAAATAAACCGTACTCAAACCGTTTAAGACGCGCTTTTCACTTTCAAAAAGTATCTCAATAGTAGGTGATGTCTCTGTACTCGGCGCTGTACGGTTCAGGCTCAGCGGCATCGGCAGCTTTAATCAGCCGCACTTTCTTAATCCAGTTTCCTTTTGAATCATACTCGATATTGGCTGTCTCGATGCCGCTGAGGGTGCGTAACAGCCTGGCGTTGTCATACCAGTGAACGGCTGTATCTTTGGGCGAGCCGTCGGCGTTGAATATTCTCCACCCGACCTCGTTGCCGCGCTCGTCCATGAGATAAATCATTTTGCTCTTGAGAGAGCCATCCTCGTTGTAAGTCTCTACCTCTTTAGCTCGCTTCGCATCGTTGTATGTGTAGATGATTTTCCCCGATTCGGGGGCGTGCGTAGTCCGCATGTTGGGCGGCTTGTTATATTCAAACGTCTCCTGCTCGATAACCCTGTTCCTGTCGTCGTAGTTATAAGTCACCCTGTATCTTAAAACGCCAGCTATCGATTGAAGCCACTCTATTTTATTGCCTTTAGTGTTATAGGTGACGGCAGTTTTCCAACTAATAGAATCATCTTCGTTATAAGAAGTCTGTGAAAGAAAATGCCCGGCCTCATCATATGTACTAAGTAGCTTGCCCGTGCGCGTGCCGTTCCATGCATAAAATGTTTCCTCAGTCTTATTTCCTTTGGCGTCATACTTGTAAAGAAACCTGCTTCCCAACGTGCCGTCAGGTTGATAGTTGACGTATTCGATCACATTTCCTTTGTCGTCCAGCTTGTAAGCGTTCTTCTGTGGAGTGGACAGGGTTTTGTCTACGGCGCTGCTGTATGAGTCGTAGCTTTTGAGCCTTCCTTCTTTGTCATAAGCATAGACGTTTCGATTGATAATCGAGCCGCTTTGATCGTAGGAAACCTCTTCAGTCTTATTGCCGTCTTCGTTAAAGGTAATCGTATGGTTGGGGATGCGCTTGCCTGCGACGCTCTTGCCGTTTTTCAGCGTGCACTCAAGTCTGCCAACCTCGACAGTCTTAACCGGGCCGACGAGATCGTGCTGCTTTTTGTCATCCCGGCCTTGAGCGGCGGCGATTGAGAGAGACAGAAACCCGAAGAGCAGAGCAGAAAAAATCTTTCTCATAAAAACCTCTTTAGAGCGAATAACAAAACTGACGTAAGGAAGGAATAGACAGGATTAACAAGATTTACAGGAATAATAAAGACAACATCAAGCTTCCCTGACCTGTCTTGTTTTCTTAATCTTGCTAATCCTGTTAATCCTGTCTATTGCTTCTCTGTTTTCTTAGGGATTCCTAGTACACGCTAAAGTTATATTCCAGGTGGATGCTTTGGGAGACGAACTTTCCGTCCTTAATGGCGGGGACAAATTTTATCTGGCGAGCCGCTTCCATAGATTTTTCAGTCAACCCGCGCGGCAGAGACTTTGTGGCCTCTATCCGGGTAACTTTTCCCGACGAAGAAAGCACAGCTTTGAGGACCACAGTGCCTGACACGCGCCCCTCTCTGGCGTCTTCCGAATACTGCGGCTCCGGCCTGAAAACGATAACTGCCTTGCGTGTGACTTCTCTGGTCGAATAGACCGAACTGAAATCCTGCGGTTCATCTATCTGGGAAGACTTTTTCGAGTCGGGTTTAATTTCGATGGCGGCGGAATCAGTTGGTTTGTTATTTCCGTCCGTCTTCCCAATTGTAAATGATTCGAGAAAGCGTTTGACCGAAAGATTGCTTTCGTCTCCTCCGACAACGTGGAGGATGTAGGCGCGGTTGTTGGTCACGTAGAAATCCATCACTGCGTCCACATCTCTAAACGTGACGAGATAGCGCTGGGCTGAAACTCCGTCAAGGTTTAGCTCGCGAGCGTCAACTACTTTCTGAATGTACGAGTAACGATTTGCGAACTCGTCTACGAATTGCTTGATGGGTTCTGAGTGACGGGGAAAGGAATAAATTAAGTAGACCACTCCGTCGCTGTACGCGCTATACAGAGTTCCCCGAAAACGCTCCGCTTCGGTGCCCAAAATAAATCGCGCTGGCCTGTAGTTAATGGCGGCGGTCGGTCGCTCTGGAAGTAAAACGCTAAACGCCTCACCTTTGCCCGTATATCTTTCCCATTTGGCGTCCGTATTGGTTGGCGGCAGGCTGCTCGAAGATTTCTCCTGTGCCGCAAGGGTGAAAGCTGACGTGGCAAGATAGATCAGACCTGAAAGAAACGCGATGGTGAGACGAAAGGTGAGCCGCTGCATATCCTTCTCCTGCACTAAAACGGTATCATGTCTGGAAAGAGCAAGACAAGTTGCTCGACAGTCAACTTCGTAACCGAGGGGGAGAGTGAAAATGCCTGAATTACGCGGCGAGCAAGCGACACCTGAAATCAAAGCAGAATGGGAGAGAGCCTACGGCTTTTACGAACAAGCGCCGGGCGACCCACGCGACAAGAAGAATGATCGGACAGAGCGAATAAACCACGTTGCAAAAATGATGAACCTGACGCACAAGCAGGCGAAACGGCGGATAAGAAATTATGAAGCGTGGCAGCGCAACCTCAAGAAGGGGCTGGTCGCCGGATGAGCGTTCGGTCTTTAGTCTAACCCGCAGCAAGCGAGCCGGATTTCCGCCCGTCAGCTTCGGCGCGCCGCCTCACCTTTAGCTTTTAATGCCCCCCGGTCTTCGATGTCAGGCCAGCCTGTATATCGCGGCGGATATAGCGCACGAGGTCGTTGATCTGCTTCTCGTTGAGCCTGTCTTTGAAGGCTGGCATGCCGTCGCCGCCGTTGGCAATCTGCTTGGCAAACTCCGCGTCGGTGTGTGTCAGTCCATGCCCTTCGAGAAGGCTCGGAACTTTCAGCCGCTTGCCCTCAATCTTCACCATCCCGCCCTCGCCCTTGTCCTGATGACAGGCCGTGCAGACATTCGTGTAGGTTGTTTTCGCCTCCGCCAGTTCATCCGGCGTGGGCGTTGCGGCTGTCGCTTTAGGCGAGGTGGCGGGAGTGGATTGCGTGCCCCCGGTGTTGGCCGTTTGATTCGTGCTCGTTGAATCACCACAAGCTATGGCAAAGAGCGCGACGGCCACGACGATGATGGCAAGTTTGGCAAGTTTCATTCGTATTCGTCCCCGAAATGGAATCAGGATTTCAGAACTAAAGTGCTACCGCTAAAGCGAAGGGAGTATAGACCAGACGCAGGAAAGATGAAAAGCAAGGATGAGGGCGGAGGGATGAGGGATGAAAGGAAAGCTTCAACACCTTGAATGCTTTTACCTCATTCCTCATTCCTCATCCTTCATCCCTACTTTTTAAGTCCCGCGACCCATTCAGCAATCTCGCGCTTTTCAATTTCCGTCAACTTGTCGCGGTAGGACTTCATCGGAGGCTCGATGCCGTAAGCCAATGGATCGTCGAGCAAGCCGATGATGTCTTCGACTGTGCGGCGCGGTTTCGAGGCGACGCCGAGGAGTTTAGGGAAGATCGAAGCGCCCTGACCACGCGTGCCATGACAGGCTGAGCAGTTTGTGATGTAAGACTCAGGCGGCGCGCTCGCGTTGTTTGTCGAACCACCCGGAGAAGCCTTCGGGCTGGGCGATGGCGAGCCGTCGGGAGTTTGTCCGCCATTGTTTGAATTGCCGTTGTTTGTTTGCGGCTCGATGCTGACGGATTCACTGGTGCGTGCGCGCAAAGGGGTAAAGGGTGACTCACGAAAAGCCATCTCCTCCGCATCCTGCCGCCGGAGTTGCGCGCGGGTGAGCGGATTACGCGAGTCGTCCACGTAAGCGATAATCGTCAACCCGATGACAAGCAGAAAGCCGAGCGAGAAGAGCACGACGCCGATGTTGCGGCGCGGATGAACCATGACCCTGCTCAAGGGCTTCCTGAGAAAAGGCAACATCGCCAGCCCGAAGAAGATCAAACCCGGAAGCGCGACCGCGATGACGCTGGCTGCGCGCCCCGGCAAATACTTGAGCATCTGAAAGAGCCACAGGAATTGCGCGCCGGGGCGGGGCAGATAGCCGGGCGCTGCCGTGTCAGCCGCAGGCCCGAGCGGCGCAAAGAATTTCCAACTGTAGAAGGCAAGCGCGACGAAGACGACACCTGCCGCAATCGCGTTGCGCAACACCTGACGATGCATCCACTTTTCCAGTCGCCGCTCCTCGGCTGCGCTCACCAGGCCTCTTTCACGAAAGACGAACAGGCGAGCCGCCAGCACCATCAGGATGAGCGCGGGGATAATCAGCGCGTGCAGCGCGAAGAATCGTGCCAGCGTAATCGGCGTGATTTCAGAACCGCCCAGCAGCCATGCTCGCGCAGCGTCGCCGACGAGCGGCAACCCGCCCGCGATTCCTTCCGTGACGCGTGTGCCGAAGAATGCTCGCGCGTCCCAGGGCAGAGAGTATCCGGTCGCGCCTGCGCCGAGGATTAAGCCGAGCAGGAGCACGCTTGCCATCCATGCGACGGGGCGACGACGATAGGTCGCGCGCCAGAACATCTGCGCCAGATGAAGCACGAGCGCGAGCGTCAACCACTGTGAGCCGTAATGATGAAGAGAACGAATCCAGGAGCCTGCGGGCACGACCTTTTCGATGTAGGCGACGGTCGTATGCGCGCTTTCAGTTGAAGGGACGTAGTAAAAGCCCAGCAGCAGGCCGGTCGTGACCTGTAGGGCAAGGAGCATGACGACGACGCCTGCGGTCGTTCGCGCCCACGCTTCAAAGCCGCTGGACGGTTTGTCTATCAACGTGCGCTCGATGTCTTCGAGCGTTGTCCAGCGCGCGACCCAGCCTTCTTTCGGCTGCTCGGGCTTGGTGGGGGAATCCGCTGGCTCGTTCATCCGCGCACAATTCGCTCCTCTGTGTTGTTCAGATAGCTTTGATACTTGACCTGAAGCACGCCGTCCTTTTCGCGCGTTGGCAGCGGATCGAGTCCGCGACGCGACGGGCCGCTTAACACCTCACCGTCCGATGCGAAATAGCTGTCATGGCAGGGGCAGAAAAACTGGCTCTCTTCCGCGCGCCACGCGACGTTGCAGCCTTCGTGCGGGCACATGCTCGACAAGACCTGATTGCCTTTATGCGGCAGGACGTAGACGAAATGTTCTTCGAGCGTGCTGGCCCAGCCCGCGTGATGCTCCGCGACGATGCTCCGCATGATCGGCTTTTCGCCTGTCAGTTCCGTGAGCGGCGCGACATCGTTCCAGCCTCCCTCTTGCAGCGCTTTGGCCGGGCGCAGGAAGCGGAAAGCTGCGGTCACGACCGTCGCCGCCAGCCCCGCAAAGATGCCCACAGGAATCCAGACGAGAAAATCTCTACGCCCTTTATCAATCTCTTTTGTGCGCTTGGTGCGCTTGGAATCGGAATCCGGCATGATAGGTATCAGTCTGAAGTCTGGGGTCTGGAGTCTGAAGTCAAAGGCCAAAGAGCTTTTTGTCTTTTGGCTCCAGACCCCAGACTTCAGACTCTCGTCTCTAGACTTTTCTTCCTCTTCGCCTCAGAATGGCTACGACTAACGAGCGCGCATTTTATCCTATCGGGGCGAGATTATGCGACCCCGTTCCGGCGAAATCTGATTAAGAGGTCGAGAAGCACCATGAGCACCACTGAAGACGAGAGCAAGAATGCAACTTACGGGTCGTTGCGGCTTGCTCCGACCACAGACGAGACTATCCAGCCCAAATCAAGGCTTCCAAGACAATTCGTCAGCTTTACTTTCCACCGCGTGCGCCCCGAATGGCGCTTGCTCGATGAAAGCGTCAAGGAGCAAGCCAGACAGGAATTCGTCAATGCGCTCGCGGAGTTTCGTCGCGAATTGTTGATTCATACCTATTCGCTGGTGGGACTCAGAACGAATGTCGAGTTGATGATCTGGCGCATCGGCTACCAGCTTGAGCCGATTCAGGAGATGACGGCGCGTCTCAATCGCACGCAGCTTGGCAAATACCTGGAGACGACGCAATCCTTTCTTTCGATGACCAAGCGCTCGATGTACATAGACAAGGACAATCCAGAGCACGTCGAAGACCGCCTGCACATCATTCCGGGTCAATCGAAATACCTGTTCGTCTATCCGTTTGTGAAGACGCGCGAGTGGTACGCGAAGCCTTCGGACGCGCGACAGGAGATGATGGACGAGCACATCCGCATCGGCTCGAAGTATCGCTCGGTCAGGCTTCACACCACCTACTCCTTCGGCCTCGACGATCAGGAGTTCGTCGTCGCCTTCGAGACGGACGAACCGGCAGACTTCTTAGACCTCGTGCAGGAACTGCGTGAGACGAAGGCCAGTTCCTTCACCCTGCGCGACACGCCGATGTTCACGTGTCGTCAGCGCACGCTTGCGGAATGTTTGGAAGCACTTGGTTAGAATCGGGGAACAGAGAGATTAGAAACGCGAGGCGCGGAGAAGCATCTATGAAGAGTCGGAATCTTTGTCGTTGTTTCTCCGCGTCGTTCTATCTTCGCTCCTGGCTGGCGCTGGTGCTTCTCTGTTTGCCGCTGATAGCGCAAGTCTCTCCGCCTACATCTTCTGATAAGCCCGCTCCGCAAGCTCGCTTTGAATATCTCTGGTACGAAGCGGAGAACATGCGCGGGTTCTCAACGACCGAGCGTCAAGAGCCTGTGATTAACGCCTCATGGATAAACCCGGCGCGTGCCGTAGCTCCGGGGTGGGGAATCAACGGGCCGGGCGTTTCCGCCGAATGGTCGCAGGGCGGCGAGAGCGAGTGGAACTCTGCTGCGGCGAGCGCAGATGAAACGAAGGCCACCATTTATCAGGATGTAGAAGTCCCGCGCGCCGGACAGTATAAAGTCTGGGTGCGTTATGCAGACTGGGCGAGCCGCACGGAAAATTTCACAGTGCGCATCACACAGGACGGGCGCGAAGTCTTCCGGCATGAATTCGGCGCGCGAGACATCCTCGATGCTCACGACGAAGTAAGCATGTACTGGAAGTGGGCTTTCAGTTGGGACACAGCTTCGGCCACGCTCTCGAAAGGCGCGGCGCGCGTCTCGATTGAGATTGAGAAGACGGCAGAAGCGCGACGACATGTTGACTGCTTCGTCTTGACCAACGATCCCGGCTTCGTGCCGCAGGGCAGAAGCAAGCCGGATTTTGCGGCGATGCGTTACCTGCGCGAATGGTCAAGGGAGCGCACGCCGCTTGCGCCGCTCGTCGAACCGTCGCCCAACGCGGATATCCCGGCCCTGTGGCGTCGCTCTGCGATAGCCGGACGCGATTTCCTGATGCCCTGGAACATCTCCAAAAAGTTCTGGGAGCTTTACGACAAGACGCCGCCGGAAGAGCGCCCGCTCTATCCTTTCCACGCTGAGCCAGTAGAGGAGTTCATCAAAACATACAAGGGCGCGAAGGACGTTCCCCTCTTCGGCTCGAAGCTCGTCGCGCCCGTCATCTACATCAACGATCTGGCGGAATACTTGAAAGAGGGCAGCCCGTTTGTTCGTTACCTGCGCGAGACGAAGCAGCCCTTCGCCGTGTTGATTAACTACGGCGCAGCCGGTTGGAAAGATGCTGCCGAAGCGCAGGCTGCGTGGAAGTTGCTGACGGTTGATTTTCGTGAACAGTTTCTCGGCTGGATTTCGGGCGAAAGCGTCGGCTACGTCTGGGGCGAGTCCGCGACCCATTTGAAAATCACGCCGCAGATGTCGCGGCGCGAACTGCTGGAAGCGCATCGCGTCTTCTACACGGGCGCGCTCGAACGTAAGTGGATCACGACCTTTCAAACGCCGGGGGCGGGCGCGATGTGGGACAAACTCATCCCGGCCCAGGCAACCTCAAGCACGGCTTACGCGCACGCGCTCGGTGAATGGGGAACGCGCTTAATCGGGGTGGAGACTGCCGCCGTCCAGCCCAACTTTGCGATGCGGCTGGCGTTTACGCGCGGCGCGGCCCGTCAATACGGCGGAAACTTTCTCTACTACCACGCGCCGAACTTTGGCGACACCGCGACGACCTTCACGCAGGCGCAGAACTTCGCCGGACCAAATAATTTCTTTCACTCGCGATATGGCGCGACGATGGGGCCGTCGCTCTCGTGGTATCGCAAGAGCTACTATTTTTATTACATGGCGGGAGCATCGGCCATCTATCTTGAGCAGGGAGCAGACCAGTTTTTCAAGCCCGGTCCGGGTGAGCATCCCTTTCAGCTAAATCCGTTGGGACGCATCACGGACGAGTTCATGCGCTTTGCTGAAAAGCATCCTGATCGCGGCACACCATACACGCCCATCGCCATGCTGCTCGACCCGGCGCACGGCTGGGACATGACGGACTACCCGCACTGGCCTTTCGGCGTCTCGCAGATTGACAAGTCTGATCGCGCGCTCAGAGAGCTTTTCGGCGCGGCATATTATCCAGCGCCCGTCACCGAAGGCGAACCCGCAACGGGAGACAGGCAGGCATACGTTGCTTCCGTCTTCGGCGACATCTTCGACGTGCTCGTCGCTTCCGAGACGCGCAAAGATGCGATTGACGCTTACCGCGCGCTGGTCGTCGGCGGGCGCGTTGAGTGGAGTGCTGCATGGAGTAAGCGGCTTGAGGATTACGTTCGCAAGGGCGGCGTGCTGGTGGTTAACTCCGCGCAGGCGAAAGGACTGTCTGATGAACTGCTCGGCGTCCGCATCACCGGAGAGAAAGCGGAAGCGGATGATGCGAGTTGTCTTTCAGCGAATGAAGCGGGGACGGATTTGCGTGGACAAATGTTTCGCTACGAGCGCGTGGAGGCGCGCAAGGAGACGCAAGTTCTAATCAAGTCGCAGACTGGTGATCCGCTCGTGACCATCAACAAGGTCGGGCGCGGAAAGCTGGTTTTCGTGGCGCTGCCCGATCTGCTCGGCGAGGACGAGCGCATGACGCCTTTCGTCGCGCACCTGCTCGCGCACCTCTGTGCTGACGCGACACCCATTCAGGTACGGGGCGAGGTGCAATATCTGGTTAATCGCACGGAGCGCGGCTGGGTCGTGACGCTCATCAACAATAAAGGCATCTTGAAGCCCCAGCAGGGAATGGCGCAGATTGACCGGAGCCAGAGCGTCGAAGTGAGCTTGAGCATTAGAGGCAAGGGAATTGCGGAGGCGCGCGAATGGACAGAGGACAAACGCCTCGACCTCTTACGCGACAGCGGGCAGCCGAGCGTCAAACTCAACATCGCGCCGGGCGGTGTCCGTATCGTTGAATTGGTCGAGCAAAGATAGTGGTCAGTGGCCGGTGGTCAGTTAAAGGCAACAGCTCACTCCTGCCCATCGCCAGTTCTTACTGACCACCGGCCACTGACCATTGGCCACTATTCTATGCTATTCTCCGTCGCGTTTTTCGAGTGATGCGTCTGACTTGTTTGGAGCAAGGGGTGATGATGAAGGTCGCGCGAAAATTTTTGATAAGTGGACAAGTGCAGGGCGTCGGCTATCGCTTCTTCGCGCAGCGCGCTGCCGCCCGCCATCAGGTTCTGGGATACGTGCGAAATCTCCCGGACGGGCGGGTCGAAGCATTGGCCGAAGGAGCGCTGGAAAGCGTCGAAGCCTTCAAACATGATCTGGCGACCGGCCCGACCTTCTCTGAAGTCGAGAACATCGAAGAGATCAACGTCGAGCCGACCGGCCATTACTCTTTATTTAGGATAGAAAGGTAAAGCAGGGAGTCAATAGTCAGAGGTCAGTTAAAAACTGATTCTTACTGACCACCGACCACTGACCACTGACCACTGATTATGGATAATCTCAAATCGCTAATCCGTGAAGTGCCGGATTTCCCGAAGCCCGGCATCAATTTCTATGACATCACGACGCTGCTCAAGCATCCGGAAGGATTGCGGGGCACGGTGGACGCGCTCGCCGCGCAGTTTGAGGGCGAGAAGGTTGACACCGTCATCGGGGTCGAAGCGCGCGGCTTCATCTTCGCTCCGGCGCTCGCTTACCATCTGAATGCCGGGTTCGTGCCGGTGCGTAAGCCGCGCAAGCTGCCTGCCGAATGTGTCTCCGTCTCTTATGATCTTGAGTACGGGCAGGATACTTTGGAGATTCACCGCGACGCCGTCGGACAGGGGCATCGTGTCATAATCGCCGACGATTTGCTGGCGACGGGCGGCACAGCCAGGGCGGTCGTTGATCTGGTCGAAGGATTAGGCGGTGTGGTGGCCGGTCTGGTCTTCGTCGTCGAACTGGAATTCCTGCCGGGACGCAAAAAGCTGGAAGGCTATGACGTGCGCTCGCTGATTAAGTATCAGTCTTGAGCTGTGCTAAACTTTCCGCAGCTTTCATTTTCTGCTGTTTTATTTGCTCCCGTAGCTCAGGTGCATAGAGCGATCGCCTCCTAAGCGATAGGCCGTTGGTTGGAGTCCAACCGGGAGCACCATCAAATTTTAAGAGTTACGTCCACCCGGCGAGTTGCATAGATGGCGCGTGGAGGTTATGCTATCAGCAATTGACGAAAGGTGAATCTTTTCGTCGCGACTGGTTGCTGGGGTGAGGACAGTGACCAGCATTAGAACAGGCGCGCGGCCCCAAAAGCTGCTGCGCCTGTTCGCTTTTCAACCCGTCTATTTATCCTGAGTTTGCCGACGCGGCTTTTGCGGCTAAGCTGATTCGCAAACAGCTTCCAAATTGAAGGAGGCCGCCCCTTTGTGTGGGAGGGCCTCCTTATGGTCTGTCCGGCAAGCCTTAGTCAGTCGGCTCGACGCGGCACATCACCTCCGAGAAGTACCAGCCGTAAGCTCCGTAGCACAGTTCGTTCCAATCGGTCGTATAGTAGTGGTCGAGGACGTTCGCGTTCTGGTTCCAGTATTCGAAGAGCGGGATGCCGCTCTCTGAATCCGGGGGGTAGACGTAGCATTCGATAAAATCGAACTCCCAGCCGTAAGCCCCATAGCCTAGTTCGTTCCAGTCGGTCGTGTAGAAGTGATCGCCGACCTGGTAGTTATAGTAACGATAGAGCGGGGTGGTTCCCGTTACCTGTGTGTCGAAGACGTTGCAGGCTACACCCTCGAACGTCCAGCCGTTGCCCGGATAGTAGCCCAGTTCGTTGATGTTTATGGTGTAGAAGTGATCGCCGGTGTACGGGTTCCAGTACTCGTATAACGGGACCCCCGTCGCAGAGGCTTTCTGCGGCACGAGGAACATAAACAGCGCGAGTGTGAAGAGGAGGGTGAGTATTCGTTTCATAATTCTTGTCTCCTTGGTTTGACCTGACATTGAGAGAAAAGAGAGGCGTTCAGGCGAGGGTTTGGGCGCTCTTTGCGCGCCACTTGCGAACTGTCTCCCCAATTTTTGTCCCGGTGACTCGGCGGCGCGTCCCGCGAGGGTTAGGCCATCCCGCCGGAGCTAATTCGCAGCACTTGTACTGTCAAGGCTGTAAGGCCGCAGGCGTCATTTAGAGATGCGGAGCCTGGCCCACGGAGCAAGCACCGCACGAAGCCTCGGGTGGCTTGAGTGTCATGTCAACGAGTTGTGAAGTTTCGGGAGGCACGGGAATGCTATTGCAAACGCGCGGAGTTGTCAACGACGATGTTTGGGCAAGGAAAAAGGCTGCGAGTTAATTAACTCGCAGCCTTTTGAAAACTTGGTGATCCTTTATTTTAGACAGGACGAGGCCGTCAAAGTTGCTCTCGACCGGAATCGCCTCACGCCGCCAGAATGCTTCCTTCCTCGATGAAGCTGTCGAGCGCGGGCATCACGATCTGGTAGATGTGGCCGTCTGCCAGTAGCTTTGAAGCGCCCTCGACGTTGAGCGGTCTGGAGAAGTAGTAGCCCTGCCCGTATTCGCATTCCAGCATGGCGAGTTGTGACAGTTGATCCGTTGTTTCCACGCCTTCCGCCACGACATCCATCTTCAGGCTGCGCGCCAGCATCACGATGGTGCGAACGATCTCTGCGTTCTCGTTGTTGTCGCTCATGCGGCTGACAAAGGAGCGGTCAATCTTCAACGTGGAGATCGGGAAGCGGTGCAGGTAGCTCAAAGATGAATAGCCCGTGCCGAAGTCGTCAATGCTCAACTCGATGCCGAGAATGCGTAGCTGCTTGAGCATCTCGATAGCTGTATCAATATTTTCCATCACCATGCTTTCGGTGATCTCAAGTTTCAGGCTGTGAGGCTCGACGCCTGTCTCTCTGAGTACGCGGGCAATCTGATCTATCAGATTCGCGTTGACGAACTGTTTGCTGGACAGGTTGACGCTAATTTGAAGCGGCGGATACTGCGGAAACAACTCCTGCCATTCGTGTATCTGGCGACATGCCTCTTCCAGCACCCACTGGCCGATGGGAATAATCAGCCCTGTCTCTTCGGCAATCGAGATGAACTCGTCCGGTGCCACGAAACCGCGCTCCGGGTGCTGCCAGCGAATGAGAGCTTCAAAGCCGCTGATCATGCCCGACTCAAGCGCGACAATCGGCTGGTAGTAGAGAATGAACTCTTTGCGTTCGATGGCGCGGCGCAGGTCCGCCTCCATTTGCAGGAGGTTCATCGCGCGGGCGTGCATCGTCTTATCGAAGACTTCATGGCGGGCTTTGCCGAGCATCTTGGCGCGATACATCGCCGTGTCAGCGTCGCGCAAGACCTCTTCAGGACGATCATAGCCGGTGCTGCTCAGCGCAATGCCGATGCTGACGGTGGCGAAGACTTCGTGGCCGTTGAGATTGAAAGGCAGCGCCAGAGCTTTTTGCAGGCGGTCGGCTACGTCTATCGCTTCCGTCACACTCATCAGGTCTTCGAGCAGGACTGTGAACTCGTCTCCGCCGAGACGCGCCACCGTATCGCCGGGACGCAGACAGATTTCCAGACGACGCGCGATTCCGACCAGCAACTGATCTCCAACCATGTGGCCCAGACTGTCGTTGATAACCTTGAAGCGGTCGAGGTCAAGGAAGAGAACCGCGAAGAGGCGATCCTCGCGCCGCTTGCCACGCTCAACCGAAAGTTTCAGATGATCCATGAAGAGGGCGCGATTGGGCAGACCCGTCAACCCGTCATGGAAGGCTTCGTGAAGGAGGCGTTCTTCGGCGCGCTTACGGTCGGTGATGTCCTGAATCTGGAAAATGAGATTGATGGACTTGGTCTGCGAATCACGAATCACCGTGACACTCAGCAAAGCCCAGACAGTGTGCCCGCGCTTATGCTTATAGCGCAGCTCCATCTGGTAAGTCGAAGCCTTTTCTTCCAGCAGCCTGCCGACCTGCGACATCATGTCGCCGAGATCGTCCTCGTGCATGACGGATTGGAAATCGGTCGCCAGCAACTCCTCTTCGGAATAGCCGACCATCTCGCAAAGAGAGCGGTTGACTTTAACCCATCTCCCGTCCGTTGCCACGAGCGCCATCCCTGCGGCGTGGTCGAACGCGCTGCGGAAACGCTCTTCGCTTTCACGCAGCGCCGCGACGTGGCGCTCGGCCTGTTCAGCTTGTGTGGCAGATGCTTCGACGTTTTTGAGATAGGTGCAGTAAGTCAAATAGACGATGGCGATAATCGGCGTCGTCGCAAGGAAAGCGTAGAAGCCAACGGCATCGATCAACTTGGTGATAATGCCTGCGGCGGAAGCTCCTGCGAAATAGGTGAGCGAAGTCCAGAGGAAGCTTCTGCGCCACGTCATCCAGATCGGCAAATTGTTCTTCAGCGCGACGACTATTGCAACAGTTCCCGAGTTGCAGATGTACTGGACGAGCGCCAGCATACAGATGGCGACGACGTAAGGGGCGGAGTAGTCGCCGCGCAAACTTATGATAGAGCCGAAGCAGAGGCGTAAAGCCCAGACGGAAAGAAAGGTCGAGAAGCCGGTAGCCGCCACGTTGAAGATGGTCGTGAGCCACTTCTTGTTAAGACGGAGCGACGTGCAAAGAGCCTCTGCTGCCGAGAGCAGAATCGCGAGGTCGCCCCCGATGAGCAGGATCGTGAGAAAGATGAACGTGTCGGAGACGGAGATGTGCTCCTTCACGCTCGGAATTCGGATGGTGATGCGCGAGCCGATACAAAGGGTGATGATGGTCAGGAGGAGAAACCGAATGTCTACGTCCGGGATGGAGACACAGAACACGGAGAACAAAAAGGCCGCCGAGCCGAGGGCGATAATCGCCCACATAAATGGTTTTGCGTACTGCTGTTTGCTCAAGGTTGTTTCCAATCCCTGCGAGGATTGCATAATGATTCCCAGTATCGCTTGTCGGGATAGTTTGTGAGTGGGCGCGCCGGTCAGAAGTACGACCTGCGCCACAACAGATTGCAAGCACTATGCCTCAAAAGTGGCAAGTTTATTAAGTCACACTATTTCTACACTTAGGTTCCGAGAAGGAGTTTTGAGCACTAGTCAGGAGAGAGGGAATCGGTCAGGTTGAGCAATCACGGTCACTCAATTTGATTGACGACCATTCATTTTGCGCGACAGTTAAGGCTTTGCCCGACATTACCCATCTGCCCGATAATTAAACAGGTTGCCCGATAATTCACTTTCGATGTGCGGGCAGATGTTCGGGCAGGTCTAATTCATCATCAATCAAAACATCCGTGCTGACATTCACCAAGCGCGCATACCTCAAGAGAACCGGAAGGGGCGGCTCGCCCGTCCCAAGCTCATAAGCAGAGATTGAAGTTCGTGACAGCTTGTCATCAAGTTCTAGCCTGCGGAGCATCTCATTTTGAGAAAGTCCAAGCGCAAGACGAACCTGTGAAAGTTTCTCTGGTAGCCGCTCTGATTTGAGACGGGGTAGGCGTGCCATCAGAAGTTATCTCCCGATAGCTTGCCCTTAGCCAGAAATGTGGCTACAATGCGCTCGCCCAAATCATCTGCCGTGAGAATGAGCCTTTCATCTCGCACGGCGATGCTCATTACTTCAATTTGAGGTGTGAGCGACGCATAAGCCGTTGCTTAGTTTTCAAAGATAGACCGCGTGCATCTTAACACGCTTTTCTTCACCCTATGTTCTCACTTCTTTAACAACTCGCATCAGGGGAAACATGATGGGTGCATGTTCCTCTGAGGTCGCACGCTACGCTCAACACGGGCGGGGAGCGGGTTTGTGCGCCAGCAGGCCGCCATGACTCTCACCGTATGGCGGCCTTGCTTTCAAAAAAGTAAAGCCACCATCGGAGGATTTTTCTTGTTGATTAAGATGTAGAGCCTTTTCGCCAGTTCGGGGTTCATCGTCTGAAGAACCTTGTATTGATCCATCGCAGCCTTTTTGTCCCCGCTCTGGAAATAGGCGTAGCCGAGATTGAAATAAGCTCCGGCGTAATCGCTTTTCAGGTTGATGGCCTGTTTGTGAGCCGCGATGGCTTCCTTCCAGCGTTGCAGACTGCCGTAAGCATAGCCGAGATTGTTGTGCGCTTCAGCCCAATCCGACCTGATAATGGTCGCCTGCCTGAATGCCTCGACACTTTCCGGGAATTTGCCGAGCTTGCTGTAGGCGATGCCGAGATTGAATTGCGCCGCCGGATAATCCGATTGGATGCTCACTGCTCGTTTGAGCGCGGCGGTGGCTTCGTTGAAATTGCCCGTATTGTTATAAGCCCAGCCGAGATTGGTGTAAGCCCCGGCGTCGTTGGGCTGGTAACGAATCGCCTGCCTGAACGCGTCTATCGCTTCCGTCCAGCGACGCGATTTGCCGAGCGCGAAACCCAGATTGTCATAAGCGTCGTCCATGTCCGGCTTGAGGGCGAGCGCTTTTTTGTAAGCGTCTATAGCGTCGCTGTAGCGCGTCAGCTTGTTGCTGACAAAGCCCAGATTGCTGTAGGTGTCCGCGTCCGCCTGCTTGAGCAGAATGGCCTGCTTGTAGGCGTCTGCGGCTTCGGAAAATCTATTCAGGCGGCGATAGGCGTCGCCGATGTTGTTGTAAACGTCCTGATAGCCGGGCTTCATCTTGACGGCCTGCCTGTAAGCAGCGATTGATTCTTCGTAACGACCGGCGTTATAAAGCGCCGCGCCTTCGCTGTAGTGCGCCTCGGCGTAGTTCGGATTCAAGGTTGCGGTTTGCCTGTAAGCGGCAACGGCAGCGTCGTATTGTTCGAGGCGATCCTGAGCCTGGCCCAGATAGTTGAAGGCTTCCCAATCTTTCGTGTCGTAGCGAGTGGCCTGTGTGAGCGAAGCGGCTGCTTCCTGATACCGGCCCGCCCTGAAATAGATGTCGCCCATATTGTAATGCGCGGAAGCCACGTCGGGCTTGAGCCGAACCGTCTCTCGATAAGCGGCCAGCGCTTCCTCGTCACGCTTCAGATTGAAGAGCGAATCGCCAAGGCCGTTATAAGCTTCGCCCCAGTTGGGCTTGTAGCGAACCGCTTGCTTGTAAGCATCAGCGGCTTCTGTGAATTTTTTCTGATTAAAGTAGGCGTCGCCCAGATTGTAGTGCGCCTCTGCAAAGCCCGGCTTCAGGCGAATGGCCTGCCTGTAAGCATCAGCGGCTTTCTCAAACTGACCTTTGTCAAAAAGATCGTCGCCCTGATCGTTGAAGGTCTCGGCGGTGGCTGCGGGTTGCGCCGGTCTGGGACGAGGAGTCGTCTGCTTGCGTCCGCCACCGCCGCGCGTAGAGCCTTTGACCGGGCGATTGCTCGCCTGATATTGAACCGGACCCGGCGTGGGCGTGGGCGTGGGCTTGGTCGGGCGTTTGTTGTGTTGACGATTGGCGCGTGGAATCGTCAGCACGCCGACAGCGCCGCCGGAGATGTCCGTCGCCAGATTGGCGCCGCCGGAGATGTCTTGCGCCAGCAGAAGTGTCCCGCTATTGAGCGAAGCGATGACGAGCAGCACGATTGAGCGCAGCGCAGGCTTTGCGCTCTGTGCGCGACCACGTAGGGGTGTGAAATACATCTTAAACTCCAGTTAACCAATCTCTCGGTTCAAACATGCCGATTTGAAGTAATGGTATGGATGAAGGGTTGCCGCGCTGAAGGGAGAATCAGGAGACGGAAAATTCCAGGCGCTTCGATTCTCGATCATACGCTCACCTTTCTGAAGGCCACTTGCGCCCTTGATTTGACGCGCCACTCGGTTTTTCAGCCAGCGAGTATCGCAGAATCAGGCTGGCGATGGAAGGCACTCTTTACAGACGGAGGTCTCCCCGATGGTTTGCGCCGTTTCAAAGAGCGAGTTTCTTTTGCCGCAACTGAGGGAATCTTCCGCTCGTTGCAGAATGTATATTGACTCGCCGCCCGATTTGGCATAGAAGAGGATGCGGTTTCGGACAAGAGAAGCGCAGTTGAATTTGAACCGGGCCGCAGTTCGTTCAAAGGAGAGACAGATGAAACGTTGTCCTAATTGCCAGCGGACTTACCCTGATGACTCGCCGGGCTTTTGCGTCAATGACGGAACACAACTCGTCACCGAAGAAGCCCCGACCTTCGACCCGCAGAAAACCATTCTCGCGTCAGCGCCTCCGCCGCCGCAGCCATATTCCAATCCTGCGCCGCCCTTAGCCAATCAGCCGCCGCCACCGCCGCAAGCCGCGTGGCCGCCTCCGCCGCCGCCTCCGCCGCCGCATCAGCAGCAGCAACAGGCCCAAAACTGGGGCGGTGGGCAATATTACCAGCAGCCGGGTCAGCCTTACGGTGCGCCGTATGCGCCGCCCGTCGGGAAGGGCAACAAGCTGAGTTTGACGGCTCTGATTCTCGGCTGCATCAGCGGTTTGCTGGGATTTCTTCTGTTTGCAGACTATCAAAACTGGATGAGAATCTTTACCAGAGATTCGGGCTATGCGACGATTATCGCTGCCGTCGTCACGGGCGCTATTGCTCTGGTGGTGGGAGTCATCGCGCTCATCTCTTCTCGCCAACGCAGCAAATCGCTGGCCATCATCGGAATGGTCTTGAGTGCTGCCAGCATCGCGTTCTACATCTATCTGGAAGCTGAATATGGCGTCCTCTTTTAGTTGAAGATTCTTCCCATAGCCGCAGGCAATTCGGTCATCAACCAGCGGACAGTATGGCTCAGTAAAGAAAGTGAGAGACGAATGAAACGCTGCCCCTCTTGCCAGCAAACTTATCCTGACGACGCGCCGGATTATTGCTCGAACGACGGCATGCGTCTGGTGGATGAAGAGGCTGCTTCCTTTGACCCGGATAAGACTGTGATGGCTTCCGGGCTGCGCGGCGGTGCGCCTCTTACCGAGTCGCCATCACCGCCGCCGCCAGCGCCAACAGCACCGCCGCAACCACCACCGCCACCGCAGCAGTATCAGGCCCCGAATGCGCCGCCGGAGATGAAGCCCGCTGCACAGTGGCCGCCGTCGCCGTCGGGCGATCTGCCCCCGCAACAGTGGCAAGCGCCCGGCGCTCAACCTCCTCAAGCGGCATGGTCGCCGCAGCCGCCAGCTCCAAATTGGGGAGGCCCTCCGTATCAACAGCCCGCCGCAAACTCGCCATATGCTGCGCCCTACATGCCAGCACCGCCGCAGGGGGGCAGAAGCAGGGCATTAGCCATTGCTGGGCTGGTGACGGGAGCTTGCGCCACTACGATCATGGCAATACTGGTCGCACGCAGTCGTGATTTCGTTTTCACTTCGCTGCTGGTTCTCGCCATCCTGGGCGTCGGGCTTGGCGTTGTTTCTCTGATCCTCTCCTTGCAAAAGCCTTCGCGCTTCGCGGGCGTTCCACTGGCGATTGCCGGATTAGCGCTGGGCACTGCTGCGCTCGTTTATTACTTCACCTACTAGCGTCGCGACCAACAACCTGAAAAGCGAGATGTGATGCAAAAATTTTCTTAGGAGAAACCAATGAAACGTTGCCCCACTTGTCAGCAAACTTTCCCCGATAACGCCCCCGACCTGTGCCCCTATGATGGAACGCCGATCACCGTTGATGCGTCACAGCAACAGTATTACGCGGGCAATCAGCCACCACCTTACGGGACACCGGGCGGCGCACCGCCGCAGTGGGGGCCACCGCCGCCGCCGGGAGGCTACTATCAACAGCCCGGTCAATATCCCCCTTATCCGCCGCCTTACGGTGGCCCGTATGCGCCGGGAGCCGGAGGGGCGGGAGGTCTCTCAAAAGCGGCCTTGTTTACAGGCATCGGAGCCGTCAGTGCTTTCGTTGTCGGCTTTATTCTGGTCTTAGTAGGAGTCAACAGCTTTAACATCAGCCTGATTCAATTCGCGGGAATCCTTATCCTCCTCGCGCTGGTGGCAGGATTGGCGGCGGTTGTCCTCGGCATCGTTACGCTCGTCATGGCGGGCAAGAACCCCGCGATGAGTAAAGTCCACGGGATTGTCGCAATAGTTCTGGGAGCTATCCCGATCATCTTCTGGATGATCGGCATGGCGAATTACAGCGGATACCGTAGATTTAGATAGCCGCAAAGTAATTCATTTTCAGAACAAGAACTTCATGAGGAGAGAGACACGATGAAACAGTGTCCTTCATGCCAGCAAGTTTACCCGAATGACGGCCCGGATTTTTGCACGAACGACGGCACGCCTCTGGCGAGTTCTGCTTCGGAATATGGCTCCGGCTCGTCGGGCTACGCGTGGCAGACTTCAAGCGACCAAACCCAGCAGATGCCGCCTCCGAATTGGCAACCCCCGCCGCCGAACTGGGGCTATCAACAGCCGGGGCAGTATGCCCCTCCCGGACAATACGCTCCTTACGGCTACCAGATGCCCTACCCGCAGGCGACCGGCGGCGAAGGCCTCGCAACGGCGGCACTATTCACCGGCATCGGCACGATTGCGGCCTTGTGTCTGGGCTTTGTGATAGCCCTTACGGCGACGAGGTCTATGGATATCGGCATGGTGCAATTCGGGGGGATTCTTATTTTCCTCTCGCTGATTTCGGGATTAACGGCGCTCATACTGGGAATAGTCGCTGTTTCGATGTCGAACCGGAATCCCGCGATCAGTAAAGCCAAAAGCATCGTTGGACTGTGCCTCGGAGCTATCCCGCTGTTGCTGATGATAATCGGGTTGCTTGCCAGGGCGCATTAGAGCGCCGAACAAAACAGAGAAGGAATAGACCGAGATTAACAGGATTAGCAAGATTAAGAAGACAAGACTGGTCAAAGAAGCTTGATGCTTCTTCTCTTCCTTCCTCTCCATCTTGTTCATCTCGGTCTATTCCAGGTTTTTAACTTCCGGCGAGAAACGAACAATCGTTGCGCCCCAGCTTCCGGCTGCCGGTGGGGCATCCGTCCAGTCTGCAACGAAAGGTGTTTGCGCCAGCACGCTGCGGACAATCTCGCGCTGCACGCCTTTGCCCTTGCCGTGAATAATCCGCACGCTTCTGTACCCCGCCGCGCGAGCCTCAGCCAGATATTCGACAACGACGCGCTTCACGTCGCGCGGCGCGATGGTGTGAAGATCAAAGACATCAAGAATCTCTAACCGGATGGGTTCGGGAAAGGGATTGAAAGGATCAATTTCGCCGTCATCTTCCGTGTCGTCGAAATTCTCCTGCCCCGCGCCGCGCTCATCACGCGACCCCGTATCTCTCCACCTTTTTAACCATTCAAGGAATCTCATTTCAGCTTATAGCAACGCGATAGTCTTTGACTCTGAAAGGGTCGCCTCTCAACCTTGCATGTGCGACCCCTTCAGGGTCAAGGACTATTGCATTGAAGGCTACCTATCTTGACACCTGCGCTCGCGCGCTTGTACACTCGCGCTCTTTCAAGCAGCAACACAATTTTACGCTGAACTGTTTGCGCGCGTCGGACAGCGAGCAGGCTTGCGCTCTTCGCGTTGCATCCCAAAACGCAGCGAGTTTTCAGTTGGCACTTAAAGACCGGGCTACTTCTGCCTAACTCAGAAAGGAATCATCAACATGGGCAAGCGAAACAAGATTACGGTGGTCGGCGGGGGCAACGTCGGCGCGACCGCCGCGCACTGGCTGGCGAGCAAGGAACTCGGCGATGTCGTGCTGGTTGATATTGTCGAGGGCATGCCACAGGGCAAGGCTCTGGATTTGGCGCAAGCCGCCCCCATCGAAGGCTTTGACGCGCGACTCATCGGCGCGACCAGCGACTACACGCAGACGGCGAACTCCGATGTCGTCATCATCACTTCAGGGCTGCCGCGCAAGCCCGGCATGAGCCGCGACGATCTACTGAAGACCAACGCTGGTATCGTTTCGAGCGTCGTTGACGAGGTGGTGAAGTATTCACCAGACTCGATTCTGATTATCGTCTCAAACCCGCTCGACGCGATGTGCCAGGTGGCCTACAAACGCTCAGGCTTTCCCAAGCATCGGGTGCTTGGCATGGCGGGCGTGCTCGATTCGGCGCGCATGCGCTGTTTCCTGGCCGAAGCTCTCGACGTATCGGTTGAGAACGTGACGGCGTTCGTCCTCGGCGGGCATGGCGACACGATGGTACCTCTGCCGCGATATTCCACCTGCGCCGGAATCCCCGTCACAGAACTGCTGCCGAAAGATCAACTGGATGCGATTGTGAAACGAACGGCCAACGGCGGCGCGGAGATTGTCGCTCTCTTGAAGACAGGCTCGGCCTACTACGCACCGTCAGCGGCAGCCGTCGAGATGACTGAAAGCATTCTCAAGGACAAGAAAAAGATTCTGCCCTGCGCCGCCTATCTCGAAGGCGAGTACGGCGTCAACGGTCTCTACGTCGGCGTGCCCTGCAAACTCGGCGCACGCGGCCTCGAACAGATCATCGAGATTAACCTGCTGGCCGAAGAGCGCATCGCCCTGCAAAAGAGCGCGGCGGCTGTTCAGGAACTCATTGACGTGCTGGGAATATAAAAGCCGTAAATCGTAAATCGTGAATCGTCAATAGAGGAAAGCAGTTTCTATTGACGATTCACGATTTACGATTTACGAGTAATTTACTTGACCATCAGGGCGGGGAGCATCTTGCTGATGATGCGTTGCAATTCATCACGCATGATGGGTTTGACGAGGAAGCGGTCGCAGCCAGCGGCTTCTGCGGCGTGACGTTCATTATCGGTGTCGTGGCCTGTTAAGACGATGACCGGAATGTCGCGCAGGTGTTCCATTTCTTTTATCGCCGCGATCAACTCGCCGCCGTTCATCTCCGGCATCGACCAATCGGTGAGCAGCAAATCAATCGGCCTCGCCTTGAGAATCTCAAGAGCTTCAAATGCATTAGAGGCGGTCTCAACCTTGTAGCCCATGCGCGCGACCAGTTTTTTCAGAAGCAGCAGGAGTTCGGGCGCGTCGTCAACAATCAGGATGCGCTGCATCTCTGACGGGGACACCTGCTGGCTCGCAGGCAGAACGAGAGAATAGACGGTGCCGCGCCCGCGCTGGCTGCGAACCGCGACGTTGCCGCCATGCGCGGCAGCAATGCGCTTGGCGATTGCCAGCCCGATACCCTTAAAGCCTGAGCTACGATTGTCGGAAGCCTGCCAGAAAGCGTCGAAGACGAACGGAACTTCTTCGGGCGGAATCCCCTGGCTCGAATCACTAATGCTGATGATGATGAAACGCTTTCCTTCATCACCGATACGCGTGCCCATAATCGCTTGCGCTTCAATCTGGACAGCGCCGCCGTCGGGTGTGGCAGCCAGCGCCGTCGTCAACAGGTGGCAAAGAGCGCGTCGCGTTTGTCGCCCGTCCACGCAGAGCGAAAGATCGCGCGCCATCACGTTGATGTCCAATTCAACGCCGCGCAGGGCCGCTTCGCCCCTTAAGGGTTCGGTTACTTCTTCCAGCAATCCTTCCGCGCTCAATTCTTCCAGCGTGAGTTTCAGCGGCTGCTCATGCTGGCGCGCAATCTCCAGATGATCGTCAAGGAGATGACGCATCCGGTCGCCGTTCTCGATGGCATTGCTCAAGAGTTGGCGGTCTTCCAGATCAAAAGGCTCGCGCGCCTGTAGCTTGCTTTCAAGAAGCTCCAGCAGACCCAGCACACTCGTCAGCGGCAGGCGTATGTCGCGCACTAAGGTATTGACAAACCCGCTCTTGAGACGATCCATCTCACGCAAGCTATCGTTCGACGCCTCAAGGCGAGCGCGCAGCAGAATCACCTGCGCGGCAGCGGCCACCACGTCCGCAAGCCACATCAATCTTTCGGTATCGCCTTTCGTATAAGCGTCCGTCTCGACGCTCGCAAAGCAGAGCAGCCCGAAACAGTTTCCACCCATCGAGAGCGGTAAAGCGAGCGCAGATTTCGCTTCCTGCCCCAACTCGCTCACACTGCTCTGTCGCAACTCGCTTTCCTCAATCACCCTGCCAGAGCCTTCGCCAAGCATCTGCGCGAGCATCGTTTCGGCTCGACTAAAGCGGTCGTCTGCGAGCGCGCTCTCCTCATGGCTCGACGCACGCCAGACGCGAATCCCTTGCCCGTCGGATTCCGGCAGCACGAGGCTGCAATAATCAAACGCGAGTAGTTGGGAAACGGCTTCTCCGGTCAGCGCCTGAACAAGGAGTTGTGGATGGCGGGCACGATTGATGCTCGAAGTGATGGCAGCGCGAGACACGTCAATCCGCACACTTGACTCGTCTGTAGGCATATTTAGCTGTCTTGGACTCCTCGTGGAGAGATTTTTCGGGAAGAGATTTAAAGCGTTGGCGGCAGTTTCTGGGCTGCCTTCAACGAAGTTTATACAAGTTAGCCTTTGATGGCAAGAGAAAATCGCAGGAAAACAGTCGGGTCGTGATGCTCAGACGCTAATGCAGCAAGAGAGTTGCGAACGAGTTCAGACGGCGTAAATCAATATCGCCAGCGCGAGGCCGAACACGACCAGAGCCGTCTTGTACAAATAGATGAAGGCTTTTTGTTTCCGCGCAACGATTTCCGCTATCGCATCGTAGGGCGCGGGCGCGGCTTTCTCTTTCTCTTCGGCGGCGACGGGCGTGGGCGTGACGCGCCAGCCTGATCTTGTATATCTCGCCGCCGCAGTAGCCGCAGTTTGTGGCATTAGACCGAAAAATTCGCCTTTCGCAGTTGCCTGTAGAATTCTGGTTTGTTGGCCTGTCGGAGTGTGTCGAATCGTGGGTCAACTTTGAGCCATGCCACTCTGGTGTCAGATTCTTCAATGGCCTTACCCAGCCATTGAAAAGCCCTAATCTCCATGTTTGGTATCTCTGCATATATCAGGGCGATGTTAAAGGCCGAGACATATTTATTCCCTTTCTTCATCTCCACCAGCCTCTGGGCGATCCCTAGCGCTTCATCAATATTATTCATACGTGCCAGAATGTGACCGCACGAACCTAAGACATCTGCATCAATGGCGCTTTTACACGGACCCTCGGCTGCCTCAAGGTGATTAAGCGCTTCGTTGTATTGGCCTTTCTGCTCAAGCGCCAAAGCTAAAAAACGATGGGCTACGGGCAGTGGCTTATTTGATGTAACCTTCTGCAATCGTATTGCCTCCTGCAATTGCTCTATGGCCATGTCGTACTTGCGGGCGAAGAAATAGTTTTGCCCGTGCGTGACATGAAGGAGTGCTGAATCAGGCTCTCTAGCTATGGCCTCTTTAATTTGCTGCTCAGCTTCAGCTTCCTTGCCAAAAGCGGCCAGGCAGGAACTGTATCGTTTATAGTTATTCGCAGATATGGGGTCTAGCTCGATTGCCTTGAGAAAGGCAAGTTTGGCTGAGATGAAGTCCCGTTCAAAAAAGAACTTCTCCGTCCCGATTGAAGCGTAGGCTTCGGGCAGATTCTCTTCGCGCTTCAGCGCATCTTCGGCGTGCCTGAGTGCCTCCTCTTTAGCTTTTTGTGGAGGCTCGCTGCTGCCGCCAATCGAAAGGTGCAGGTCAGCTAAACCGACATGTGCCAAAGCGTAGCTCGGATCAGTCTCTGACGCCTGATTATAGTTCCAGATAGCTTTTTGGATAACCACTTCTTCGACTTCTTTGTTGCCTTCATAGTTCGGTCTCTCAGCAGACCAGAAACGTCCCCACAAGTAATACGAAAAGGCCTTGGATTTTTGGGCGTACTGTTGATTAAGAAACTCTATGTTTTGCATCTGCACTCCCATCTTGGTAGACACTTCTTCGACTATTGTTTTTTGGAGCGCGAAGAGTTCAATGAAGGCAGTTGACTTATCTATCGCCCAGATTCGCTTGTTAGTTTCCGTGTCGTATAACTCCACATGCACGTCAACCAAGAAGTCCGGATTAGCGACAGCGCCTCTAACGGCGATTTCAACAAGATTGACATCATTGTTGTGAGACTCGGCGGTTCCGGTTAAGACGTATCGAACTCCGAGTTGCTTGCCCGCTTCAAGCGTAGAGATCGGAGTGTTTCTTCCTGTGATGACAGGCTTGCGGCCAGTCAGGTAATGGAAACTGCGAATAAGCTGATCGGTCAGACCCTGACTGATGACTTTGGAACTCTTCTTTTCTGAAATTGCCTTAAAGGGCAATACCGCCAGAGCGTCACGTGGCTGCTGGGCGCGCGGCCAGAAGAATATAGCGCTCGCTGAAATCGCGAGAATACCGAAGATTGCCAATGCCCATAATCTTCGCCGCCTGCGTTTTTCAGCTTTCTTAATTTGATCCAGGACTTTCCGCTTCTCCTCTTCCTGAATTCGAGCCTGAGCCGCCTGCTTTTCTGCTTCCTCAATGTTTTCTGCTTTCCTTTTATATTTTTCTATGGTCTTTTGCTGCTGCAAACGTATCTTCGTCGGTCTTTCTTTATTGCCAATCACACCTTTACACAAATTGGATAAATGTACACTTTCGTCGTGCTTGACTTTAACGTTCGGATAATCGTCGCATAGGCTCGTTCGGTCATAGTCTCCCGGCAGGAAGTGGACGGCCTTATCGGAGAGGAGGATATGGCCGATGTCGCCGCAGTCCATCACTCTTTGTGCGGTATTGATTCCATCTCCTGCTACGTTCCTGTTACCATTAATATCATCTACAAGGACGACACTCCCGCTATGAATCCCCATGCGGACTTTGATTTTATTGGCCTCCTCGGTGGTGCTTTTGTTGTAATTGATGATGGCCTCCGCGATCTTTTCTGCGCAGCATATGGCTGGCCCCAGGACGCCTACTGTGTTCAAAAATACTAGCGCCATCCCATCACCTGTCGGTAAGGCGATTAATTGTTCGGTGTTTTTAGCGGTGCAAAATTCTTCCGTCGTCCGAACTATTTCCTGTAACTTATCTAAAACTATGATCTGGTTTTCAGGAAGCAGTTTTGTAAAACCCACTATGTCAAGGAAGAGTACGTGAGCGATGTGGTCAACCCTTTTATTACCGTTAGGAACCGCCGGTTGATTTATAGACTCGACAGTTTGAGGGGTTGGGAGTTGGTCAGAATCTGAGGGCATAGCGATTCTCCAATTTGGTGAGTCGGCTGGTTTGAAAATCGGGCGGCTGGGATTGCTGCAATCCTGACAGGCTGTTGATGGGACTTGGCGTTGGCGTTAAGGTTCGGCTGTTTGAGGTTATGCGCTAAAAAACGCCCGCCGGAGATAAGTAGGCCCGCTTCATAAATCCGCCTGATCTGTCAGTAGCGAGAGAATCTTAGCACTTAAAAGCTGAAACTTTCAATAAAAACAATAGCGCGGCTGATGATTCAGACCTCCACCATACTTTAGCCGGGTTTCACGTTATGTTTATCGCTTGAGCCAACCGAACAGTCCGTGAATGACTGTCTCGCGGTTCTCTTCGTAGATGGCTTTCGTTAAGGGAATGGACATCGGGCAAACGCGGACGCAGTTCTGTGCGTTGCCGCAGTTGGTGATGCCGTCGTCGCCCATGATGCCTTCGAGCCTTTCGTCGCGGGTTATCTTGCCCGTCGGATGCATGTTGAAGAGGCGGACTTGCGCGATGGCCTGCGGGCCGATGTAGTTGTCGCCGTCATATTGCGGACAGGCTTCGAGACAGCAACCGCACGTCATGCAGCGCGAGTAGGCGTAGCGCTCGGCCACGTCTTCCTGCGACATCTTCGGCCCCGCTCCTAGATCGTAAGAGCCGTCAATCTCTATCCAGGCGTGAACGCGCTTGAGGTGGTCGAACATCTGCGAGCGGTCAACGATGAGGTCGCGCACATTCGGAAACTTGGACATCGGCTCAAGCGTGATTGGTTGATCCAGTTGGTCAACGAGCGCTGAGCAAGATTGTCTGACCTTCCCGTTAATGACCATCGTGCAGATGCCGCAGACCTGTTCCAGACAGTTCATGTTCCAGACGGGCGGTGTGGTGCGCTTGCCCTCGCGCGTGACGGGATTCTTTTGAATCTCCATCAGGCAGGAGATGATGTTGAGGTTCGGGCGATAGGGAAGCTCAAACTCTTCCCAGTATTGCTCGGCGTCCGGGTTCTGGCGTCTGCGAATGCGTATGACGACTCGTTGTGTTCCGTTGTTAGTTTGTGCGCTCATCGGTTTCCGTTTCCGTTACCTTGTCATAAACAGCGCTCAGATTGAGCGTGCATTCAATAGAGGGCAAAGAGAGCGAGCTTTCCAATCCGATTGCCGCCGTATATTTCCATGTCGCATCGGTTTGCCTGATGTATTGCTCGACCACCGACTTGTTTTGGGAAATCAAGATGTACTCCTGCAAAGACCCCAGCCGTTGATAGGCTTGAAACTTTCTGCCCCTGTCAAAAGCCTCTGTGCTGTCCGAGAGAACTTCGATAATCAAGATGGGATTGAGAATGACATCCGTGCGCTCGTCATGAAACTGCGGCTCACCGCAAACAACGGATACATCAGGATAAAAGAACTTGCGCGAATCCGGCATACGCACTTTGATGTCGCTGGGTAGCGCGCTGCAAGGACGGCCTCTGAGTTGTTGTACTAGCTCGGTAATGACATTTGCGACAATCTTATTGTGATTCAGGCTTGCGCCTGACATCGCGTACACCACGCCGTCAAAGTATTCGCTCTTGTAATCGGCCTGTCGTTCAAGAGCCAGATACTCTTCCGGTGATAGATAGATGTTCGCTTGCGTTGACATAAAGCGTAAACCTGCCGACGGGATAATCCGGCGTCACCTCACGGCGCGCTCAGACCTCGTCGGATTTACCACCCGCGTCCTCGATTGATTTCCCTTGCTCTTTCCTCGAAGCGTCGTCGTTCACAGGATCGTTGACCTTCTCTTTGTCCTGCGCCCAGACGACCGCGCCGCTCAGGTTTTCGGGTTTCTGTTCCTCTCCACCAATGGGAACTTGCTTTGCGCCATCTTTCGGCGGGAGTCCCGAGGCGGTCGAAGCCGCAGTGGTGACAGCCGTCTTGCCGGTCTCCTGCTTGCCCTTGCTGTAATCGCGCTTGCGCGGTTTGATGAGCGAAGTCTCAACGGCCTCGTAAGAAAGCACCGGGCCTTCGCCCGAATATTCCGCAATCGTCGTCTTGAGGAAATTCTCGTCGTCGCGGTTCGGAAAATCCGGCTTGTAATGCGCGCCGCGCGATTCGTTGCGATTGAGCGCGCCTAAAGTGATGACGCGCGCAAGCTCAAGCATGTTCTTCAGGTGGCGCGCGTGCGGCAGCGCCATCGTCGCCCACAGGTTCGAGTCGTTGATGGAGATGTGCCGGTAGCGATCCATCAATTCGAGGAGCTTCGCGTCCGTCGCCTGCAATTTGTCGTTGTAGCGCACGACCGTCACGTTGTCCGTCATCCACTTGCCCATCTCTTCGTGAATGATGTACTGGTTCTCCGTGCCCGATTGCTTGATGAGCGTGTCGTTAATCTCTTCCTGACGCTTCAACTCCTGCTCGTAAATGCGCGACCCGTCAGCACCGTTGCGCTCGACGTTCTTCGCATACTCGATGGCCGCGGGTGCGGCGACGAATCCGCCGAAGACGCAACTGACAAGAGAGTTTGCGCCGAGACGGTTTGCGCCGTGAATCGAATAGTCGCATTCGCCTGCCGCCAGCAGCCCGGGAATGTTCGTTCGCTGGTCGAAATCAACCCACAGACCGCCCATCGAATAATGCACGCCCGGAAAGATTCGCATCGGCACATGGCGCGGGTCGTCGCCGACGAACATCTCGTAAATCTCAAGGATAGCGCCGAGCTTGCGGTCGAGCGTTTCAGCCGGGATGTGCGAGAGATCAAGATAGACTTGATTTTCGCCGCCGATGCCCATCCCGTCCAGACAGACCTGAAAGATTTCGCGCGTGGCGATGTCGCGCGGAACGAGGTTGCCGTAAGCGGGATATTTCTCTTCGAGGAAGTACCAGCGTTCCTGTTCGGGAATTGACGAAGGATTACTCGTGTCGCCCTGCTTTCGCGGAACCCAGACGCGCCCGCCTTCGCCGCGCGCCGATTCCGACATCAAGCGCAGCTTGTCTTCGCCGGGGATGGAAGTCGGGTGAACCTGTATGAACTCGCCGTTGGCGTATTTCGCGCCCTGCTGGTAGCAGGCTGAAACGGCGCTGCCCGTACAGACCATCGAGTTGGTTGACTTGCCGAAGATCAATCCCGGCCCGCCCGTCGCCATAATCACTGCATCGGCTTTGAAGGCTTTGAGTTCAAGCGTCTGCAAGTTCATCGCGACAAGGCCACGACAAACTCCGTGATCGTCCATGATGAGCGACATCATCTCCCAGCCTTCGTACTTCTGCACCTTGCCTTCCGCTTCGCGGCGTCTCACCTGTTCGTCGAGTGCGTAGAGAAGTTGCTGTCCCGTCGAAGCTCCGGCAAACGCTGTGCGGTGATGCTTCGTTCCGCCGAAGCGACGAAAATCGAGCAAGCCTTCGTTGGTGCGCGAGAAGGGAACGCCCATGCGGTCGAAGAGGTAGATGATGGAAGGAGCCATCTCGCACATGGCTTTGGCTGGCGGCTGGTTAGCCAGAAAGTCGCCGCCATAAACCGTGTCGTCAAAATGCTCCCAGGTCGAGTCGCCCTCGCCTTTGGTGTTGACCGCGCCGTTGATGCCGCCCTGAGCGCAGACAGAGTGTGAGCGTTTGACGGGAACGACCGAGAAGAGGTCAACCGAGTGTCCCGCTTCCGCAATCTTCATGGCCGCCGCTAACCCCGCGAGGCCGCCGCCGACGATTGCTATCTTGATTCCGTTGGTAGCTGCTGCCATATCAGTAAAAGAGACCTCCCCACAATCCGCCCGGATGCACAAAAGCCGTCAAGGCGTTGATGCCTACGGCCAGAAGCGCCACGCCGAAAGCTATGCAGGCATAGCCGGTCAGACGTTGCGCGCGCGCGCCAATCGTGATGCCCCAGTCAACCAGAAACAGCCAGATGCCGTTGGCGAAGTGCCAGACGGTGGAGGTGATTCCGATGACGTAGATAATGAATATCCAGGTCTTACTAAACTCGCCCTTGACGATAGAGAATGCCTCGCCCGCGTTATGCGCGACAGAGTGGCCGTAAGTCTCTAATCCCGGAATGACGCCGAAGCGCATATTCAGCACGTGAAAGGCGATGAAGAAGAAGAGAATCACGCCCGTGATGCGCTGAATCGTGTAGAACCAGTTGCGCGGATACGGGTAAGCCAGATTATTGGGACGCGCTTCCCACGTAATGAATAAGCCGTAGACGGCGTGATAGATCAGCGGAATGAAGATGAAGGTGATCTCGACCAGCAGGATATAGGGAATACCTTGCAGGGTTGCGACCGCTTCATTGAAGTCGCTGACGCCCGTGTTCGGGTTGACCGCTTTCGAGTTGGTGTAGAAATGCTCCAGCAGAAATGCACCGAGCGGCACAATACCTGAGAGCTGGTGCAGCTTGCGCAAGATGAAAGTCCTGCTCAAACGGATGGCCACAGTAAAACACTCCTTCGCCCGAAGGCTCTTCAATAAAGCACTGAGAAAGCTTCAACGAGGCGGGATGATTTAAGATTGCGCCGAACGCCGGAAATTATATGACTTGGCGCACGGTCAGGCAACCACATACCGCCTCCTACACGACATGTATCCTCCCGCCTCTCCTTGGCAGCAACAATCATAGTCTTCCGTTCATATAAGGTAAAATGAAAAATCTTGCGCTTCCTGTTCAGGAAAACTTATAATTCAGTGGTCAGTGGTTGTCAGTTCGACCATAAAGTGAATCTATTCGACCATGGGCAGTGTTGCGCGAAATCAGAATGATACTTGTTTACTTTTTTGCGGCTGGACAGAAGAAATTTCGGGGGTTGCGCTTCGGCAGAGATTGTGAAACGATTAAAGAAATGGCAGCGACCAAGCGTAAATCAAAGTCCTCGTCTTCACACGCCGGATATCGCGAGGCCTTCGATTCGTTTGTCGAGCTGATTGGGTCTGACCAGCTAATAGAATGCATCTCGGCAGCGAGGCGGATACTTCAGAAATCATCGTCATATAAACGAATAGTTGATAAATTGAACCGGGCATACGTTTCGGCAGTCGAGGTGCAACGACTAGGCGGGTTCACGCAGTTCAACCCCGACGATGATGGCAAGTTGACGACCGGTCAGTTTTCCGACCGACACGCGCTGGCGTTTGGCAGCCAGACCAAAGGCAATCGATTTATCCGAGCAGGAGCATTCCAAACCCGAACGACGGCTTTTTCTCAAAGTGATTGGATCGCTCTCATATTTCCGATGGATAGTATTGACTCGCCGGAAAGACGAGGTAAAGTCATCGCTCAACTTTCCGCATCAATCGCGCACGAAACGGTTCATGCCTTTCATCGCGTGACTGATGGCACCGCCCCTGCTCTGTCTCTTTCGCGAGCCGAACGCGCCGACGCATTTATCAAAGAAGAAATCGCCACGCGCGAAACAGAGAAGGCCATTCTCAAAGAGCTTCTGTCTCTCAAAGTAGGAACCCGAATGGCGCTCGAAACCTTCGAGAAAGAAACGAATAGCAAAGGATTGAGAGAACAGATTGAGAATCACATCGAGACAATGATACTCGCGCGCGCGGAAGTTGAGCGCAATGTTGTTTCAGGAACCGAGCTGACCTATCTCGAAACCTTCGTTGTCGAGGATATGATCAAACAAGGCATTGATATGATCAAACAAAGAATTCGTGTTGAAAATCCGGATCTAATTGAAGATTTAGTTGAAGAGCGATCTCAAAAAATAATCCGGGAAAGCATGGATTTGGTAAACCGCCTCGTGTTCGACAGGCCAATCGACGAGGTCGCGCAAACAGCACATCCGGAGTTACACACGGAAGATCCGAAATCAGGGCTCAAGAACGGTATTCCTGCCGAATCAGTTTGCCGAACTCCTACTGGTCCGCCGTGTCATTGAGGCGCATTGGAGGGAATCGGGAACAGACGACCGGGAGTTAACCTTGCAGACCCATAGAAACGCTTTCTTCCCGGAAGATATTCACTATATAGCTCTGCCATAAATCGGACACTTGGTTCTTATGGGACGTATATCGAAAGATACTAGCCAACCAAAAGCGCCCGCGGGAAAAGCATCTCACGGAGCACAGAAGCCGTTCTCCAGTCGAATCCTGAGATCGGATGTCGGTCTAGTGCTTGTTCCCGCCCCGGCCTCTAGACCAACGCCCGGGAAGTTTTATCAGATCAAATCCGGTGATACGCTGTTCGGGATAGCCAAGAAAGCTTACGGCGTCAGCTCATTGGAAGCAGCCCGGATGATCAACGATTCCCAATATAATCGCCGGTTCTGGAAGGCAGCGCCGTCGTCTGAGCGAAAGATGTTTCCAGAAGGTAGAATCTCGCTGAGCCCTGGATTCAACGGTGATTTGCGGGTCCAAATGGAGGCCGTGAATACCATGTCATCCGGGACATCCTTCGCCATGATTTGGATTCCAGAGGAAGATGGTCGGGAGCCGTTTTGATTCTCTTGATGCTGCGGCATCCCCCTGTTCGGAGTCGCCGCATAGCCGAAGTCCAACCAAGCCTTTCACGTCTCAAATTATTTTTCGCCACACCTTCCATCACCCTACGGGGCCAGTAGCCGGATTCCTTGGTCAAAAAAATCAATATACGGTCGAAAAATGAAGGTTTGAATCACTTCATGGTCGAATTTTTGATCAAGATATGGTCGAATGGAAGCGGTAAGTTGTTAATTCTAGGTGAGGGCTAGAATCATTTAATGGTCGAACTGACAGGTCAGTTAAAAGCAAAACGCTTTTGTTCTTAACTGACCACCGACCACTGACCACTGATTCCCATGCAGATTGAGACACTCAAAATCTTTTGTGACCTGGTCGAGACGCAAAGCTTTTCGCAGGCGGCGGAGCGTAATTTCGTGACGCAGTCGGCGGTCAGCCAGCAGGTGCGTGGGTTGGAGGAGAAGTTTAAGCGCCGTCTGTTGGAGCGCGTGCGCGGGCGGCGCGAGGTGCGAGTGACAGATGCCGGACGGAGTTTTTACGAAGAGAGCCGGAGCGTGCTTGCCGCTTATGGAGGCTTGCAGGAGCGTATGCGTAGTCTCGATGGAGCGGTGAGCGGGACGGTGCGTGTCGCGACGGTTTACAGCATCGGCCTGCACGAGTTGCCGCCCGTCGTGCGTCGCTTCATGGCGCTTTATCCGGCGGCGAAGATTGATCTCGAATACAGCCGCACGACGCGCATCGTGCGCGATGTGTTGAGTGGCGCGATTGAGCTTGGCATCGTCGCTTACCCGGAAAAGCGTCGTGGGCTGACAATCACGCCTTTGCCCGGCGACCGTCTCGTGCTCATCTGTCCTCCGTCGCATCCTCTCTCCCAGCGCAAGAAAGTTAAAGCCGCGGAACTCGGCGGGCAGGACTTCGTGCATTTTGAGCGCGACATCCCGACGCGCCGCGCGACGGATCGCATTTTCAGGGCGCACGGCGTAACAGTTCATCGCGTCGCAGAGTTTGATAACATCGAGACGATCAAGCGCGCCGTCGAGGTCGGCTTCGGGCTTGGCATTGTTCCGCGTCCCAGCGTGCTGGATGAGCAACGGAGCGGTCAACTGGCGGTCGTCGCTCTCGCCGAACCCGAATGGACGCGCACCGTCGGCATCATTCACAGGAGCGACCGCACACTCGGCATCGCCGCGCGGAAGTTTATCGAATTGCTGAAGAGCAGTGATAAGTGATGGGTGATAGGTGATAAGAAAGAACAAGCCTTTCTCTTATTACCCATCACCTATCACCTATCACCCATCACTGTCTTTATGGAGCTAACAACATTGTCGGCCAGGAAAGTCGCTGCGATGGTGCGTGGGCGAGAGGTTTCTCCCGTTGAAATTGTTGAAGCTTACTTGCGCCGGATTGAGCAGTTGAATCCGCAGTTGAATGCCATCGTGACGCTCGCGCCGGATGCGATCGAGCGGGCGCAGGAGGCTGAAGGTGAGATCATGCGCGGGCGTGAGGTTGGGATGCTGCACGGCGTTCCTCTCACAGTCAAGGATACGATTGAAACGAAAGGATTGAAGACGACGAGCGGTTCGCTGCTTCGTGCGGAGCATGTTCCCGAGACGGATGCAACGGCGGTTGCGCGCTTGAAGGCTGCGGGCGCGATCATTCTCGGTAAAACGAACGTGCCGGAGATGGCGATTCCTTATGAATGCGATAACCTCGTCTTTGGCCGGACGAACAATCCGCACGATGCGAAGAGAACTCCGGGCGGGTCGAGCGGAGGCGAGGCGGCGGCCATCAGCGCATGTCTTTCTCCTGCGGGACTGGGCAGCGACCTTTCGGGTTCGATTCGTGTGCCCGCGCATTTTTGCGGCATCGTCGGGTTGAAGCCGACCGTCGGGCGTGTGCCTTCAGACGGACACTTTCCGCCAGCCACAGGGGCGCTCTCGCTCGGCGCAGTCGTCGGGCCGATGGCGCGCTACGTCGAAGACCTCTCTTTGCTCTTGAATGTTCTAACAGAATTGAACGAAGCCGGGTCTGCCTCTGCACGGGTAGAGGAATCATCGAAAGATGCGCTGACGAAGATGAGCGGCTGGCGCGTCGCGGCGTATGTGAACGAGAGCAGCGGCGCGGTGACAGATGAGACGCGTCAGGCGATTCACGCGGCGATGCATGTGCTGGCAGAGGCCGGGTTCGTCCGTTGCGAAGAAGAACCGCCCGGTCTGGAACAGGCGAGTGCTTTATGGCCGCAGTTGTTCTCGCGCGCCTCCATGATTCAATTGCGCGACGTTTACAGCGGAGGGGAAGAGAAAGCCGGAGCGGTCGTTCGTGCAGTGCTGGCTTCCGCAGACAAACAATCTTCCCCGTTGCTTGATGAGTCCGCCAGCGCGTGGACTGAGCGAGACCGCTTATGCCTCAACCTCCTGGAATGGATGGAGAGAACGCCTCTCATCGTTGCGCCGGTCGGGGCAGTTGCGGCGTTCGAGCATGGAGCGCGCCGCGTTAAAGTGGGCGGAGATGAGATGAGCGTCTTTCGCGCCTTCAGTTATTCGCGCGCCTTCAACGTTCTCGGTTTGCCTTCCGTCTCCGTTCCGGCGGGACGATCTCTTGAAGGATTGCCCATCGGCGTTCAGATTATCGGCAGACCGTTTGAGGAAGAAGCTGTCCTCGCCGCAGCTTCCATCATCGAAGAAGCGCTCGGCGGGTGGGTGCAGCCGTTGAACATGATCGCCTGACTACTTTACGTCTTTGCAAGTCTTGCTCTTTATTCTGCCCCTGCTAATCCGTTATAGTTAGCGCACAACAACAGCGTTGAGATTCATGCGCGGGTCTGTCAGGTTCAGTCACTCCAGCGGAGGTCTTATGTTTGAATACTTCGTCCCCCTTCTTTTCGTCGTCCTCGGCATCTTTCTCTTAACCGTCGCCGCCAAGACAATCAAAATCGTGCCGCAGGCGACCGTAATGCTCATCGAGCGGCTGGGTCGCTTCAGTCGTGTGGCCGTCAGTGGCCTAAACGTCATCGTCCCATTCCTCGACAAACCGCGCGGCGTTTACTGGTCGGGGGTGCGTCCCGGCCTGTCCTCGATAGATTTACGCGAGCAGTTTATAGACCTGCCGCCGCAGCCCGTCATCACGCGCGACAACGTGACCATTCACGTTGACTCGGTCGTCTACTGGCAGATTACAGACCCCATCAAAGCCGTCTATGAAGTCGCGGACCTGCTCGGCGGCATCGTGCAGTTAACCATTACGGGCATGCGCGCCGTGATGGGCGACATGGATTTGGATCACACGCTCTCGCAGCGCGATCAAATCAACGCCAAGCTGCGCCTGATTCTGGACGAAGCGACGGACAAGTGGGGCGTGAAGGTGACGCGCGTGGACGTGAAGAACATCAACCCGCCCGAGGACGTGCGAATCACGATGGAGAAGCAGATGACGGCAGAGCGCACACGCCGCGCGCTCGTCCTGCAAGCCGAAGGTGACAGGCAGGCCGCTATTACTCGTGCGGAAGGCGAGAAGCAGGCGGCCATTACACGCGCCGAAGGCGAGAAGGAATCCGCCATCCTGCAAGCTGACGGTGCAGCACAGGCACGCCTGCGCGCGGCGGCTGCCGAATCCGAAGCCATTTCGCGAATCACGCAGGCGATGGAAGGTCACGGCAATCCGGCGCAGTATCTCATCACGCAACGCTACATCGAATCTTTGCGCGACATGACGCGCGGCAACAACTCGAAAGTGATTTTTATGCCGGTCGAGACATCGAGCATGCTTGCCAGCATCGGCGCGATCAAAGAGATGCTGGCGGAGACCGGCGAGAAGCGTTCATCCAATGATGACAACAAACAGCCTCCGCCTCGTCCGCGCCAGTTGCCGACCTGAAGTCGGACATGACAACACAATGTCTGGCTTAAGCTTGCTTGAGATAAGAAGCAACGCCTGAGATAAACTGTGAGCTATAAACCACTGCGGTTTTGCTAAATCTTAGTAGAACTGCTCTACCCTCCACCCGAATCAATCCCTCGTAATAAGCTGAAGGAGAACCCCCAACTAATGCGAAAAACTCTAGCTGTAACTCTACTGCTCATCGCCGTCTCATCTTCCACTCTGACACAAGCGACGGGCAGGAGATTCAACAATATTCAGCCCGAGACCGACAGCGTCGAAGTGGCGGCTGTCAAAGAGGCGACGCCACTTCAGAAAACCCAGGAAATTAAAGTCTATCTGATAGCTGTCGCCGACGATGGCTATCAGGGAAATAGAATCGGTTGTGGCGATAGCCTCGTTGTTGTAAGACGGACAATCAACAAGACCACCGCGCCTTTAAAAGCTGCCCTTGAAGAACTGTTGGCTATGCCACGCGTGTTTCAGAGGGATCCGACCAAGGGGGATTTGGGTAATTACGTGTTCGGTCCTGACCTGAAACTGAGCAGTGTTTCGATTAATAAGGGGACGGCGATTATTCGTTTTTCGGGACAAATATCTGTGGCAGGCATTTGTGATGAGCCGCGCATTACAGAGCAGATCGAGGCGACAGCAAAGCAATTTCCCACTGTCAAAAGAGTCAAGGTGTTCGTCGGCAAACGTACATTGAAGGATGCAATCAGTTAGAAACCTTCATAGCCGGATAGTGATATTGAAGAACCGGGGTTGAGTTGTAGCGACTCGACCCTGATTCACTCACTAACTTCTGTCTTGAAACTGTGACGCGAAATCTCCGTATAGCGTGAGCCTCCCGCCCCAAGTTCGCTGCGCATGATGACGAGGTCTGCGACGGCGAACTCCATCGCTTCAAAACCTATTTCCTGATGCACGCTCGCCAGTCTGCGTGCGCCTTGCGGGGCGCGTATGCGGGCTAGTGTGAGATGCGGATGAAAAGGGCGCTCTTCGCGCGCAAAGCCTGCGCTCGCACATTTTTCTTCAAGTCGGTTTTGAAGACTGGTGAGCGCGCCTGAAGAATCATTAATGCCGAGCCAGAGGATACGCGGGTTGCCGCGTGGTGGAAACGCTCCCGCGCCGGAGAGCGCAAGGGTGAAAGGATGGGTGTTGAGAGTTGCGCTTGATGCCGCGCCGGATAACGCCTCGATACGCTGCGGCGCAATCTCGCCTAAGAATTTCAATGTGATATGAAGTTTCTCCGTTCGCTCCCAACTTGCGCGAATGTCCGGCACAGCTTCGCGTAAACGCGCGATGTGCTCGGCGGCGCGTGCGCGCACTTCAGCAGACAATTCGATAGCGCAGAACAGACGGAGAAAGGATGAAGGATGAACGATGAACGATGAGCTGTTTTTACTTCCGCGTTCATCGTTCATCGTTCATCCTTGCCTTTCATCTCTTATTTCACCGGCTCAAGCACGAGCGTTTCTCTGGTCGCGTTCATGACCGCCGCTTTGCTGAAGGGAAAGGCGCGCGGCGTGATGTTGCGCCAGTCTTCGAGTTGGTCTTTCCAGTGAGGGCTGTTGGGGAGGCCCGACTCGCCAAGCGTGATGCCGTGCTGCGTTTTGTCCCAGTCGCCGGGGTCGGCGATGAAGCGCATGGAAACGTTTCTGCCAACGTTAACAGTGCTGCCGCTGCCGTTTTGTGGAAACGGTGGAATCAAAAACTGCTGGCCGATGAGCGGCACGGAGGCCAGCGGATGCGGGAAACGTACCTGCGTGTTCTGTCCCCATGCCCATTTCGATTCATCTGCGCCGAATCCCTTTGTCAGTGCCTCGCGTGCTGCCTTCTCGCAGGCACGCAAGAATTCCGCGTAATCCTTGAACTCTTTGGGGAGCCATTCGGTCGGCCTCTCTGTGAGGATGCGGTCAATGAGCGTGTCACGATTAGGCCAGGTGTAGCTCTTCGCCAGTTCAGCGCCGAGCGCCGCAGTGAAAATGCGGCTGCTGAATTCCGAACGCATCACGGCGACCAGCAAGGCTGCACGCGAATCCGCATTCATGCGACCATCCCAAGTTTCGAGAAGCTGAATTGTCTCGCGCCACTTGCCGTCACCCGCGCTGGCCGCCTGTTCACGCGAGAGCTTGACGACTTCGCGGGCGAAGGTGGCGGCAGCAATCGAATGAGTGTCGCCCTGAATGGCGCGGAAATCTTCGATTGTCAATTTGGGTTTGGCTTGTAGGAGATCAAGGATGCGCCGCGCACGATAGGGCGCAGGCCACAGATGCGTAAGAAAGTATGGATAATCACGCCCGACGATGCGCTGGTTGGCTGTGACGATGATGCCCGAAGGAGGATCGAAAAGATGAGGCAGTTTGTCGTAAGGAATAAAACCTGTCCATTCGCCAGCATCGGTTGAGCCGTCGTAAGGGATGTTGCCATCGCCGCTCTTTCTGATGGGCACGCGCCCCGCCGCGTAATAGCCTATGTGACCGTCCACGTCCGCGTAGACCATATTCTGCATCGGGCCGACATAGTTGCTGAGAGCCGCGACATACTCTTTCCAGTTGCGCGCACGATTGAGCGTCTGAAAGCCTGCGGCGTCATTTAATTTCGGATCGAGCGCCGTCCAGCGCAGCGCGTATCGTTTACCGTTCTTCTCAAGAACGATAGGGCCGTGCCGCGTGATGGTGACATCGAGCGGCACAATCTCGGTTGACGAATCAATAAAGCCTTTGCGGACTTTGATCTCTTCATGGCGCACAACGGCTTCGCGCCAGCCCGCAGGCGTCATGTATTTGCGCGGGTTCTCTTTGTCGAAAGTTTCGACGTAGAGGTCCTGCACATCAGGGCCGACGTTGGTGAAGCCCCACGCGATGCGCTCGTTGTGGCCGATGACGATGCCCGGCAATCCGGGCGATGTGACGCCCGCGACGCGCAAACCCGGCGCGCTCAAGTGCATCATGTACCAGATGGAAGGCGCTGAAGCGCTGAGGTGCGGGTCATTGGCGAGCAGGGGGTTGCCGGAAACTGTCCGCTTGCCTGAGACGACCCAGTTGTTGCTCGCCGCGCGACCTTCGGCGAAGAGTCCGAGCCGTTCAAATGAGCGCGCCATGTTGTTTTCAATCTGCGCGAGCGTTTTGATGGTTTCAAGACGGCTCGAAGAGTCAGGCCGGGGCGTTGAGACGGCAGCCTTCCTGCGGACATTGTCGGTGCCGACGACCAGCACGTCGAGCGGGGAAGTTTCGATGAGCAGCGCCTCGCGTTTGTCTGCGGGAAGCAGGGGAAGCCCTGTTTCCATGACAACATCTGTCGGCCAACTTGTGTTGAGAGCTTCGCCGAAATTTTTGATGATGAGAAGCGAGTCTGCCGGAGTCCACGGGCGCGGCTTGAATTGAAGAATGCGAAACTCCGGCGGCCATGATTTTTCATCGAGCGATGAGATGAAGGCGTTGACACCCTGGGCGTAAAGCTCAAGCTGTGTGCGAGCCTCTGGCGGGGATTGCGCTATTTCGGCTTCGACCACTTGCGCGAAGCCGTAAGTGCGATGGCGCTTGTCTTCCTCAAGCGCGTCGCGCCCCAGAATCTCCGCCAACTCGCCGCGCGCAAAGCGTCGCCCCAATTCCATCTGCCACAAGCGATCACTCGCCGTGACATAGCCCTGCGCGAAATAGAGGTCCGCTTCGTTGGCGGCTTCGATGTACGGAATGCCGCGCTCGTCGCGCCGGACGGTGACGTTTGATTTAAGCCCCGCGAGTTTTAACGTCTGCGAGTTTGTTTGCGCTGCGGCAGTCTGCTGCGCGGAAACGCGTGCGAGCGGCAGAACTGTTAGAGACAGAGAAAGCGACAGGAGCAGGGGAAGAACGGTGAGTAGTTTTTTCATAATCGAGTTTCTGTAACGGGCTGGAGATTAGTAACCGCAGATGAACGCTGATACACACCGATTAGAAAAATCTATCCGCGTTCGTCTGCGTCCATCTGTGGTTCATAGCTTTTGCTTTAATGCGACGGGTCTATCACGATCATGCGTGGCTCGGTCATCTCTTCCATCGCGTAGCGCACGCCTTCGCGTCCCGCGCCCGATAGCTTTACGCCGCCGTAAGGCATGTTGTCAACGCGGAAGGCCGGAGCATCGTTAATCATCACCCCGCCGAAGTTCAATACTTCACCGGCCAGAAACGCGCGGCTCATGTCACGCGTGAAAACGCCAGCCTGAAGTCCGTAGCGCGTGTTGTTGGCTTCCGTCAACGCTTGATTGAAATCACCGAAAGTCTGAATCGTAGCGATGGGGGCGAAAACTTCTTCCGAGCAGACACGCATCTCGCTATGCACGTCTGTCAGCACGGTTGCTTCCAGCAGAGCGCCGCGCCTCTGGCCGCCGCAGAGCAGACGCGCGCCAGCGCCGACCGCCTCGTTGATCCAGCTTTCGGCGCGACGCGCAGCTTCCTCGTTAATCATCACGGAAAGCTCCGTCGCTTCATCAGCGGGATCGCCCGTCCGCAACGCTTTAGCTCGCTCGACGAAGCGTCGAGTCCATTCATCCGCGATTCGTTCATGCAGCAGGATGCGTTGAGCGGAGATGCAGACCTGCCCGGCATAATTGAAGGCAGCCATCGCAGAGCGCTCGATTGAATACGCGACATCCGCCGTTTCGTCAACGATGACAGGCGCGTTGCCGCCGAGTTCGAGCGTGACCATTTTGCGCGCGGCGCGCTCGCGCAGTTTCCATCCGACCTCTGCGCTCCCCGTGAATGAGATCATCCCGACGCGCTCGTCCATGAGCGGCAAATCAATTTCGGGAATCTCCATCGGGACAACTTGCAGCGCGGCTTTGGGCAAGCCGCTGTCCAGAAACGCCTCGCCCAGCATGAGCGCCGTGAGCGGCGTGCGCGGGCTTGGCTTGACGATAATGGAGTTTCGCGAGGCGAGCGCGGGCGCGACCTTGTGCGCGACTAGATTGAGCGGGAAGTTAAAAGGCGTGATGCCGAAAATCACCCCGCGCGGGATTCTTTCCATCCAGCCGATGCGCCCGCGCCCGATTGCCTGCGTATCAATCGGCACAGTCTCGCCCGTGAAGCGGCGCGCTTCTTCCGAAGCGAAGGTGAAGGTGGAGACGGCGCGGTCTGTCTCGCCACGCGCCGCCGTGATCGGCTTGCCAGCCTCCATCGCTATCGTGCGGGCGAAATCTTCACGGTGAGATTTGATGTAATCCGCGATGCGGCGCAACGCTTCCGCCACCTCGTAGCGTGGCAACGCGCGCATCTCGGCGGCGGCTGAAGAAGCCGTAGCGATTGCTTCTTCAACTTCACCGCGCGAAGCGTAAGAGACGCGCGCCACCGCTTCACCCGTAAAGGGCGAGCGCACTTCTTGCAGCTTGCCGACGTTGCGCCACTCGCCGCCGATGAGAAAAGGTTTCGTTTCCATAATTGATGATGTAGGACAGGCATTCCTGCCTGTCAAGCGTGCGCCAGCACGCTCATAGTTTCCGTTAACAGAATATTCGCGCTTGCGCGCTCAATGACAGGCAGGAATGCCTGTCCTACATGCTTTCGTTGACGTTGCCTCGTCTGTGCCGCTACAATCCGCGCCGTAGTTTCATTTTCCGAAAAGATCGCGTCAATCATTATCAAGCTCATGCGAATGTCACATGCCAGATGCGCGTTGCTCGTCTTCTTGCTCTCCGCATTGAGCGCGAGCGCGCAGCAACGCCCGTTGCTGACGGAAGACGTGGATATTATTCCGCCGGGCACGCTCAGAATCGAGGCGGGCATTGATTTCGTGCAGAACGCGAAGTTTCCGCTCTCCGGGCTGACGGGCGATTTGACGCGCGTCGGCGTCATCGGCATCAACGTCGGACTCTCGCCAAACGTCGAGTTTCAAATTGACGGCGTGGTGCAGAATGTCCTGAGCGTCAACTCCATCACAGTGCCGTCACCGATTCCGCTGGATTTTACTGCGGGCACGTCTTCGACCAACGACACGGGCGATTTCACGCTTTCGACCAAGATCAAGCTGCGCAACGAGACGCGGCATGGCCCATCACTCGGCTTCCGCTTCGGCGTGCAGCTTCCCAATTCGAACGAGGCGCGCGGCGTCGGCCTCAATCAGATTAACGCTTACGGCACGGTGCTCATCGGTAAAAAGTTTGGACGTGACGGGCGCGTCAACACGTTCGGCAATCTGGGCCTGGGAATCCTGACCGCGCCGCTCGAACGCTTCACGCAGAACGATGTCCTGCTTTACGGCATCGCCAGCATCATTCGTCTTAATAAACACATCAGCTTCGCAGGCGAGATCAACGGGCGCGCCAGCACGCGCCGGGGAACCGCGCCGCTCGGCACAGAGTCCCTGTCGGAAGCGCGTCTGGGCATGCAGATCAAGGCTGCGGGCCTGCGCTTCGATTTCGCAGGCATCGCCGGGCTAACAGATTTCAGCCCCCGCTCCGGCGTCACCTTCGGCGTCACTTACGACACGCCCGTCGTTTTCGCTCCAGTGAAATAGAGCAGTGATAGGTGATAAGTGATGGGTGATAAGAGAAAGCGTTTTCCTATCACCTATCACTTATCACCTATCACTTGAATTATGTTCGACTGGCTGCACTCCGCTCTTTACTGGCTCAATCAAACGTTCGGTGCCGTCGTTCAGTGGCTCGAACAGTTTGTTATCGGCGTGCCGATTTATGTTGCCGGGCCTTCGATGGTGATTATCGGCGCGCTCGATTCTTCGCTGCTCTCGCTTCCCGAAATCAACGACTATCTGGTGGTGATGAGGTGCGCCAACGCGCCCTATGAAGTCTTTTACTTCCCGCTGTTCGCCGCCGCCGGGTCTGTGCTTGGATGTCTGTTGCTCTACACGATCATCAGGCGCGGTGGACAGGCGGTGCTGCGTAAGCGTTTTCGCGCCGAGCATCTTGAGCGGGTCGAGCGAACCTACGCACGCTTCGGCTTTCTGGCTCTGGCTGTTCCCGCGCTCTTGCCGCCGCCGATGCCTTTCAAGATTTTCGTGGCGACCGCAGGCGCGCTCGAATACCCGCGCTGGCGATTCATCATCACCATCATGATCGCGCGCTCGCTCAGGTATTACATCGAAGGAACGCTCGCGGTCTTTTATGGCAAAACGGTGCTGGATTTTATCAAGAACTATGGCTTCACTATCTTAGCCATCGTCATCGGCGTTTGTCTCATCGGTCTGATTACCTATTTAATTCTCCAGCGCAGGCAGAGGAATGTCGTGAGCGACGCTGCTTCGGAGACAATGTTGGATTAGCCTGTATTTGTCGGCGGAAGGAATTGATAATCAGTTTTGAATTGGCTCTGGTACAAGATTATAAATGGTCTGACGCACGTCAAAGATTTTCTACTCGCTTATGGCCCGTTCGGGCTGTTCGCCATCGCGCTGCTGGATTCGGCCCTGATTCCTTTGCCCGGCGGGGCGGATGTCGTGATGATTCTGCTGACGATTCAGCATCCCTCGTGGATGCTGATCTACGCGGCGGCGGCCACGCTCGGCTCTGTCGCCGGGTGCGTGATTCTCTATTACATCTCCCGCAAAGCCGGACGCCGCGCCCTCGAACGCTTTTCCGAAAGCAAGCAGGAGCGCGTCAAAGGTTTGATTGACCGCTACGACGTGCTCTCGGTTCTGGTCGCCTCAATCCTGCCTCCGCCCTTTCCCTTCAAGTTGTTTGTCATTTCCAGCGGCGTCTTCGGACTAAACGTCGTGCGCTTCGCCATCGCCATCGCAGTGGGACGCGCCGTTCGTTTCCTGTTAGAAGGTTATCTGGCGGTGCATTACGGCGATCAAGCGGACATTTTATTCAAACAGTATTTCCCCTGGATCGGGCTGGGGCTGGCCTTGCTCATTATTCTGATGTTTGTCGGGCGAAAATTGTGGCGCAAGAAAGCAGTGGTCAGTGGTCAGTAAGAACAAGAGCGATAAGTAGCATTGAGCTTTTGTCTTTAACTGACCACTGACCACTGACCACTGACCACTTTTTTCTCAGCAATCGCCGTTCGGGTTGAAACTGAAGAGACGCGCTCCGGCCACGTCGCGCACGCCGTGCTGGTTGAGGCGGTCGAGCATTCTGAGGAAGATTTCGGCGGTGGCGAGCGCGTCGTCTGCCGCGCGATGACGATTGAGAATCTGGATTTCAAAATGCTCCGCGACGGTGTGCAGCCTGTAATTGAGCAGCCCCGGAAAGATGCGGCGCGAGAGCTTGACCGTGCAGAGGTGCGTGTTAATCATCCTTCGTCCGGGAAAGACGCGCGAAATCTCGTGGTTCAAAAAGCGCACGTCAAAGGGCGAGTTGTGCGCGACCAGCACGGATTCGTCCGCGAAGTCGAGCCAGTCGTGCGCCACGTCCGCAAAGATGGGCGCGTCTTTGACCATCTCGTTGGTGATTCCCGTGAGCTGGACGATGAAGGGTGGGATGATTGTTTCCGGGTTGACCAGCGTCTGGAACTCGGCGACGATACGTCCCCGGCTGACGCGATAAGCCCCAATCTCCGTGACGCGACCGGGCGGCGTCTTCGCCCCCGTCGTTTCAACGTCAACGACTACGAAGTCCGTCTCAAAGAGTTGGCGCGCTTCGACGTTTTCACAATCGAGTTCGATGATTGAATTTTCTCGAAGCTGTAGACGATGATCGTCCTTGATGAGATCGGCGACGAGCATGGCTGCAATCTCCGCTTCGAGGTCCGGGAGTTTGAGCACGAGATCGGCGATGTCTGCGGCAGGAGCGCGCCCGCCGCACACGCGCAGCATCTCGATAGTCTCCTGCACGAGAACGGAATTGGAAACCAGATTGCGCCGCTCGAAAAGCATTGCGCGACATTGTAACGCGCGCCGTGCAAGTTTTGGAAATGAGGTAACGATTTTGCGAGCCGAAGAAGTCATCGAAAGATTCAGGCGAACGGGCGCACTGCTCGAAGGCCACTTTGTTTTGTCGAGCGGATTGCACAGCCCAAACTATTTGCAGTGCGCGCTGCTCCTGCAACATCCGGCGGAAGCCACGCGTTTCGGCAGCGCCCTTGCCGAACAATTCCGCGACGAGCGAATTGAGACAGTCGTCGCGCCCGCGATTGGTGGATTGATAATTGGCTACGAAGTCGCCCGCGCACTCGGCGCGAGATTCATCTGGACCGAGCGCGACGCTGCGGGCCAGATGACACTACGGCGTGGCTTCACCGTCCGCTCAGGCGAGAGCGTCCTCGTTGTCGAAGATGTCATCACGACCGGAGGCTCTACGCGCGAGACCGTCGAGACGTTGCGTAATGCGGGCGCACGAGTCGTCGGCGCGGCTTCGATCATTGATCGTTCTTCGGGGCGCGCAGATGTCGGCGTCCCGCGTGTTGCCCTCGCCACTCTGGACGTGCCTGCCATCGCGCCCACCGCCTGCGAAGCCTGCGCGCGCGGCGAAGAGGCCATCAAGCCGGGAAGCCGAAAGCAGTAATCAGTGGTCAGTGGTCAGTTAAGAACAAGCGACTAGCATTGCCGAGCTTTTTCTTTTAACTGACCACTGACCACTGACCACTGACCACTTTTTTATGAATTACAAGTTGACGCTTCAGTACGACGGCACGGATTTTCATGGCTGGCAGGTGCAGGGTGCGGAGCGCACGGTGCAGGGCGAGTTGATGCGCGTCGTAACGCTGCTTGAGGGAAGCGCGGTTGTCGTGCATGGGTCGGGGCGGACGGATGCGGGCGTTCATGCCGAGGGGCAGGTGGCGAGCTTTCATCTCAATCGTGAGTTCGCGCCCGATAAACTGCTCGGCGCGATTAACGGGAATCTGCCACGCGATGTGCGCATCATCGAAGCTGCGACAGTTCCCGAGGATTTTCATGCTCGTTATTCGGCGCGTGGAAAAACTTACGTCTATAGAATCTTCAATGCGCCCGTAATGTCGCCTTTCTGGAGTCGTTATGCGCTGCACGAAGCGCGGCGGCTGGATATCGAACGAATGCGAAAGGCCGGAGGGCTTTTCTTGGGTGAACATGATTGGACTGCTTTTTCTGCGGCGCAGTCGGACACGACAACGCGCGCTAGAACTATCACCGCATTGGAAGTGACGGAGCTAATGGACGAGCGCGGGCGCGGGCGGCTCATCGAAATCAGGACAAGCGCCGACGGATTCCTGCGCTACATGGTGCGCTCCATCGCTGGCACGCTGCTCTCCATCGGTCGTGGAGAAATGAAAGAGGGCATCATCACGCACGCGATAAAAACTCAAGACCGCTCGCTCGTCGGCGCAACCGCCCCCGCGCACGGCCTGACACTGGTCAGCGTGGATTACGAAGAGCAGTGATAGGTAATAGGTGATAGGTGATAGGAAAGACAAGTTGCTTTCCTTTATCACCCATCACCCATCACTGCTTTTTCAGTTTGCGTTGCGGCGTATGCGGAGATTAAGATTCAGCGGCTGACGTTAAAGTAAATCAAGGACGTGGAAGAATTGCGATGCTCGCGGATTTCGCGACAGTTGTAAAGAAGGGGACGCGCGACGAGACGTTGCTGGCGAGCATCGTCTGGGATCGTCTGCCGCGCCACGTGGCCGTCATCATGGACGGCAACGGGCGCTGGGCGGCGCTTCGCGGACAGCCTCGCATCGCGGGTCATCGCGCGGGCGTTGAAGCCGTTCGCGCGGCGGTTGACACAGGCGCGCGGCTGGGCCTTCAGGCGCTCACGCTCTACGCTTTCTCGACGGAAAACTGGAAGCGCCCGCGTCTTGAAGTTGATGCGCTGATGCGTATGCTCAGACGTTACATTCGTCTCGAAATAGACGAGATTGACCGGCAGCACATACGCTTTCAGGCCATCGGGCGCACCGACTCGCTCGCGGAAAACGTGCGGCGCGAAATTGACAGGGCGACCGAGCGCACAGCCGGGAACACCGGCATGGTCTTGAGCGTCGCTTTGAATTACGGCGGGCGGGCGGAGATTGTTGACGCCGTGCGCGCCGCCATGCGGCATCTGTTGGCCGAAGGGAAAAGCGCAGATGAGTTGACGGAAGAGAGACTTGAGCGCGAACTTTATACGCGCGGCTTGCCGGAGCTTGATCTATTGGTTCGCACCAGCGGCGAGATGCGCCTTTCAAACTTCCTGCTCTGGCAAACGGCCTACAGCGAGATTTATGTGACCGAAACTCTCTGGCCGGATTTTCGCCGCACACAACTCCTTGAAGCCATCCTTGATTTCCAGCGGCGCGACCGTCGCTTTGGCGGTCTCAAGCTGGTAGCAAATGCGAAATGAAAAGGAGTGATAGGTGATGGGTGATAAGTAAGAACCTGTTTTCTCTTATCACCTATCACCCATCACCTATCACTTGAATAAATGTCTCGAATCATCACCGCGCTCATCGTCCTTCCGGTTCTCATCGCTTCAATCTTGATTTCGTGGCTCGCGCCTTTATTTGTGGCCCTGGCGCTCTCGGCGATGGTGCTGGGGCTTTACGAGTTCTGGCTGCTGGCGAAGCGGCGTGGACTGAAGCCGGATGTGGTCGTCGGGTTCGCGGGCGCGGCGGCGCTGTTTACGGTCTTCTATTTTGACAGGCCGTCGGAAGTTCCTCTGCTGTTGCTGTTCATCCTGCCCGCTTTGACGATTGCTGCTCTGGTGGCGGCGATGCTGCGCGGCGCTCCGTTCGATAACATGATTGCGTCGGTGGGCGCGACCGTGCTGGGTGTGATGTACGTCGCCTACCTCGGCGGTCATCTCGTCGCCGTGCGAATGGGTTTTACGCAACAGCGCGCGGCGCACCTACTGGGCTTTTTCTTCCTCGTCATCATGGGGTCTGACACGGGAGCTTATTACACTGGCCGCGCCTTTGGTCGGCACAAGCTTGCTCCCAGGATCAGTCCGGGGAAGACCTGGGAAGGCGCAATCGGAGGCATGCTGGCGAGTCTCTTGATGGGAGGAATCGCGCACTACTGGTTTTTCCCGGAACTGCCGTTGAAACTGGCGCTCCCGCTTGCGGCGCTCATGAATATTCTGGGCGTGCTCGGAGATTTGACGGAAAGCGCACTAAAACGTGGTGCTGGCGCGAAAGATGCGGCGCAGATTCTCCCCGGACACGGCGGCCTGCTTGACCGCCTCGATAGCTTGCTCTTCAACGCGCCCGTCCTCTACTATTTTGGACGGCTGTACTTTGGATAAGTGGTCAGTGGCCAGTGATTATGAAAGGTATCTCAATCTTAGGTTCGACCGGCTCAATCGGGCGCAACACTTTGCGCGTGGTTGAGTCTTTGGGTGAAGGGGAGTTTCGCGTGGTCGCGCTGGGCGCGGGGCGCAACGTAGGATTGTTAGCCGAACAGGTGGCGCGTCATCTCCCTCTGCTTGTTTCTGTTGAGACGGAAGAATACGCACGGCAACTGCGCGCCAAATTGTTCGAGCGCGATGTGGATTTGCCGCGCATCGTCGTCGGTGAAGAGGGGCTGGTCGAGGTCGCCACACATACGGAGGCGGATACAATCGTCAGCGCAACTGTCGGCGCGGTGGGTTTCGTCCCGACCCTGCGTGCGCTCGAAGCTGGCAAACGCGTGGCGCTCGCCAACAAAGAGACGCTCGTGATGGCGGGCGAGTTGATGACGCGCGTTGCTGCCAAATCCGGCGCGGAGCTTCTGCCTGTAGATTCCGAGCACAACGCGCTGCACCAGTGTCTGAAGGGCGAGAAGCGCGAGGATGTGCGCCGTCTGGTGCTGACGGCATCGGGCGGGCCGTTTCGCACGAAGAGCGCGAGTGAGATGGAGACGGCGACTGTCAGCGAGGCGATGCGTCATCCGACGTGGCAGATGGGCGCGAAGATCACGATTGATTCGGCGACGCTGATGAACAAGGGCCTGGAAGTTATCGAAGCGCACTGGCTCTTCGGCTTCGAGGCGGACAAGATAGACATCCTCGTTCATCCCGAATCGGTCGTTCATTCGATGATCGAGTTGGTTGACGGCTCTTGTATAGCGCAGATGGGCGTCACGGATATGCGTCATGCAATACAGTACGCGCTGACGTATCCGGCGCGTTACCCTTGCGGACTGCCGCCGCTCGATTTAACACAGCTTTCCACGCTCCATTTTGAAGCGCCCGACATGGAGCGTTTCCCCTGCATCGCGCTTGCTTATCGCGCGTTGCGGATTGGCGGGACGATTGCTGCCGCGATGAACGCTGCGAACGAAGAGGCCGTGCGCGCTTTTCTGGACGAGCGAATTTCGCTGACGGATATTCCGCGCGTCATCGAAGAAGTGATGGACGGGCATAAGACAAAGCCCGTCGAAAATTTAGAGGTCGTGCTTGAAGCTGACAGCGCCGCGCGACTGGCGGCGGCGGCAATAATCGAACGCATCGCCCGGACGACGAATGTGGCAGCGGGATGATGAAAAGCTCGTAAATCGAAGACTCGTAAATCGTAAATCGTGAATCGTAAATGGAAGGAACGCAGTTTCTATTTACGATTCACGATTTACGATTTACGCTTCTTTTGCTTTGTACGCCTTTGCCTTGTAAACTTGAGGACAACCGCGCGCGAGAATCAAGGCTCTAAGCTCGGGGTTATGTATCGCAGTTAATTCGAGAGGCTTTTTACGTATGACCGACGATAACAAAACGGCGAAACCGAAAAATCCTTTAAATCGCTTGATCATTCCTGCGGTGATTGCGCTGGCAGTTTTCCTGTGGCTTAAGGGGTACGCCGATGTAAGCACTGTTAGAAGCATTCTCGGCTTCATTTTTATTCTGGGCGCGGCAGTCGTCCTGCACGAGTTTGGCCATTTCATTGTCGCTAAGATGCTGAAGATTCGTGTCGAGACGTTTTCCGTCGGCTTTGGCCCGCGCATCTGGGGACGCAAGTGGGGCACAACGGATTATCGCCTGTCGGCAGTTCCGCTCGGCGGCTACGTCAAACTCGGCGGCGACGAATCGAATGCTCCCATCGAAGGCGAGGGCGCGTCAGATATTCCGCTTGAAGAGCAGTTCAGTTTGCGCCCGCGCTGGCAGAAGTTTCTGGTCGCGGTGGCCGGTCCCGTCATGAATATTCTGACGGCGCTGGCGATTCCTTTCATCGGCGGGTTGATGTATGGCGTGCCTGTTCCTCCCGCTCCGGTTGTCAAAGAGATCAGGCAGGGCGGCGCGGCTGAGGCAGCAGGGATGCGTGTCGGTGATCGCATCGTCGTCTTCAACGGCATTGAGCATCCGAAATGGGATCGCATCAGGGGCGACGTTCTGTTGTCGCCGGAAAAACCGCTGCCGATAATCGTGGAGCGCGACGGGCAGCGCGTGGCTCTCACGCTGACGCCAGCGAAAAGGGTGGAAAGCGGGGACGTTATGGGCGACATGGGCTTCGATCCCGATTACGGTGATCTTCCAATCGTCGTTGCTGGCGTGACGCTGGATTCACCCGCCGCCCAATCAGGCTTGCAGAGAGGCGATCACATCATCAGTATCGGCGGTGAGGCTGTCAGCAGCAGCCAGCAGATAGTGGATTACATCAAGGGACATCCGGCAGAGCCGATTCAGTTTGTGATTGAGCGGGAAGGGCAGCGCAAAGAATTAACCGCGACGGGGCGCATGGAAGGCGGAAAGCTAGGTCTCTCGCCGGATGAAAAGTTGCCGCGCGAACACGTCGGCACGCTGGCGACCGCTCGCTACGCCTGGGATTTCAATCTTGAAATCCTGCGCCTGACGGGCAAGGCGCTGGGGCAGCTCTTTAGTGGAGAACGCTCCGCGCGCAACACCGTCTCCGGGCCGATTGGAATTTATGATGCAGCCAAGAACGCCGTTAACGAGGCGGGCTGGGATGGACTCTTCGCCATGCTGGGATTTCTGAGCCTGAGCTTAGGCGTCTTCAACCTGCTGCCGATTCCTGTGCTTGACGGTGGGGCCATCTTCCTGCTGCTCGTCGAAGCCGTCATGGCGCTGGGCGGGTGGAAATTGTCCATGCGCGTGCGCGAGCGAATCCAGCAGGTCGGCTTCGTCATGCTGCTGCTCCTGATGGGATTCGTCATCACGAACGATTTGCTCAAAAAAGTCTCGCGCAGCCCGGAAGAGACGAAGCCTCCGGCGGCGACTCAACAGAAATGAGTCTGGAGTCAAAAGAAAGAGAAATGCTTTTGACCAGTTGACTTCAGACTCTGAGACTCCAGACTAAAATCAATTATGCGGAAAACCAGAGCAGTAAAAGTTAAAGATATACAGATTGGCGGCGGCGCGCCGGTCGTCGTTCAGTCAATGACGAAGACCGATACGGTTGACGTTGCGGGGACGGTCGCGCAGATTGAAGAGATGATGCGCGCGGGCTGTGAGGTCGTGCGCGTGGCCGTGCCGGATAAAGATGCGGCAATCGCGCTTAAAGAGATCAGGAAGCGTGTGCCTGATGTGCCGCTCGTCGCGGATATTCATTTTCATTACAAGCTGGCATTGATGGCGCTCGACGCAGGCGTTGATAAGCTGCGCCTGAATCCGGGCAACATCGGCGCGCACGAGCGCGTGCGTGAGGTAGTGCGCGCGGCGCAAGCTCAAAACGTTCCGATTCGCATTGGCGTCAACGGCGGCTCGCTCGAAAAAGACCTCTTGAAAAAATATGGCACGGCGACCCCCGAAGCGATGGTTGAATCCGCCCTGCGCCACATACAGATTCTGGAAGACCTCAACTTTAACGACATCATCGTTTCCTTAAAAGCCTCGGACGTGCATCGCACCGTCGGTGCTTACCGCCTGCTTGCCGAACAGGTTGATTACCCTTTGCATCTGGGTGTGACCGAAGCGGGCACGGCGTTTGGTGGAACGATTAAATCGGCGATGGGTCTTGGCATTCTCCTTTACGAAGGCATCGGCGACACGATCCGTGTTTCTCTGGCCGCAGAGCCGCAGGAAGAGGTACGCGTCGCGTGGGAGATTCTCAAATCGCTCGAACTGAGGAAGCGCGGTGTGACGGTCGTCGCCTGCCCGACGTGCGGGCGGCTCGACGTGGATAATTTTGTCGAGATCGTCACCGAGATTGAACGCAGGCTCGCGCACGTCGAAGAGCCGCTGCATCTTTCAATCATGGGCTGCGCCGTCAACGGCCCCGGCGAAGCGCACGACTCAGACCTCGGCGTCACCTTCGGGCGCAACGTCGGCATGATCTACAAGAACGGCGTGCCGATGCGGAAAGTCGCGGGCGAGGACATCGTTGAAGCCTTTGTGCGCGAGACGGAGAAGCTGCTCGAAGAGGGTAATTATAAAGGGAAGGCCGAACCGGAACTGGTCGTCATCAAATAGGCGCGAAATCTGAACCCTGAAAGGGTTCTATGTAATAGCCGGGGGCAACGCAAACTTTGTTTGCTTATCCCGGCTATTTCGTTTATCCCCTTCAGGGATATACCTTCTTTGCAAACACAGGTTGACTCTTCAACTGCGCGGTGATATTAACTCCGCACCGCTAGAAGAGAGACGGGGCTTCAGGCTCCCGTCCTCCTGCCAGCGATTACTCGTCCGCTTTCTGCCCTCGCGTCAAAGCCTCGCTCTATTGTCAACTCCTCGCCGCGTAAAGTCAGACACGATGCTCTTCCCGGCTGCGCGCAAAGCTCGCTGGTAGTTTTCAGCGAGATGAGAAAGAGGTGATTGACGTGAACACGAAATCCCGAAACACTCTGGCCAGCCTTAGCTTGATTCTACTTCTCCTTTTCGCCAGCCCGGTTCAACTCTGCTTTCAGTTAAAGGCGCAAGCGCAGCAGCAGAATGCGCCGCAGCCTGTCAGCCTGAAAGTCAACACCAAAAATATCGGCGGCGCTTTTGAATTGACCGCAGAAACGCTCCTCTACGGCGATGTGAAGGTTTACCTGCCGGATGACATGGCGACGGGCGATACGATTTCAGGGACGGTCGTCGCCGAGCCGAAAGGCAACACCGAAGAAGAGCGGGCTAAGAATCAGGACACGTTGGAAGGTCTGGTGGTGGAGATAGGCGATCAGAAAGTCAGTGCGTCAAAGGGAGCCTTTAAATGGATTGTCCCTACTGTTCCAGTAAAACTTATCAGGATTATAGAGGCTACGTCCGGCAGGGAATTAGCGAAAACGCCAGTTCCCTTGATTACGCCGATGATAAAACCCCCTACTGCTAAAACTCCACAGCCGGGCAATTTCCAGCTTCCGACCATCGGGCAGCAGGGACGCGCGGTTGAGATTCAAGGGCCTTTCGACGGAGATTTTTCCAACACCATGCTTAACTGGAAAAGCACGACCCAGAATACGGAGAACGTCGAAGGCATATTCAGATTGCTTGCAGAGTCTCCGCGCAAGAGCGTTTTCAGGAGTCCAACTAACACCACCGGACAGATTGAGATAAATCTCAGGGAAGGCAGCGTCGAAGCCAAAGGCACGTATCGCAACGTCGGTGTGCGCTTGAGCGCACCGAAGACGAATCTGCTCAAGGGCGAGCGCACGACGGTGACTGTCATGGTGATTGGACTCGAAGGAATCAGGCAAAGCATTCCGATGCTGCTCATCACGCAGGGCGTCGTCCAGATGGATGGCGGCAATAGTCAATTCATTCCAATCCCCCAGTCTGGCGTGACACCGGCTGGAGTTTTCACGATGACACGAACGCTGACAGGCCAACAGTCAGGAGGCTTTTCCGTGACGGCAACAATCATCGTCAAGCCTCTGGAGACCTGTTTGCAGGATGATAAAGGTGGAGGGATGTTTCTCTTTAACTCTACCGCCGGTGATTACATCTTCACGCAGCCCGGCGGCGCTACCATAGAGGGCAAAGGCACGTTGGCAAAGAAAGGCTGCATCATTACATTGACGGACAACCGGCTTGACCGCAGGGTGATGGGCAAACTCGATTCATGCGAAAACAAAGGCAGCGCGACCATTGAGCTTGACTCGCCGAAAGCGAAGTTTGATGTCACGGACAAGAATACGGCGGACAATTCATGCAACGTGCGGTGAAAGGTTCAGACGCTTGAGTCGGCGGGCGGCGTCTTTGCGCCGTCGAGGTATTTAATCAGAATCACCTCGTTGTGCTGCTCGTTGTAGATCATCTCGTCAACCAGATCGCGGGCGATGAGAATGCCGAAGCCGCCGGGGCGGAGACCCTGTTCTTCACGCACGCGCGCGTGCTGCAAGGGATCATCTTCAGGGTTGAGAAAAGCCGCTATCGCTCCTTCATCACGATACAGCGATTCGATGGTGAAACCTTCGCCGGGGTCTTTGATGCGATAGAGAATGATGCGGGGCGAGCGCAAGTAACCGACTTCGACAAACTGTTTGGGGTCCGACTTGCCGCCGTGCTCAATGGCGTTGCGGAGCATCTCGCGGAAAGCGTAGGTGACGGTCTCGCGGGTGACTTGTGGCAAATCGGTTTTCAGTTGTGTCATCAATCGTTCGAGCGGATCAATCGCCGCGAGGTCGCAGGGCACACGCAGTTCTATCCATTCGGGCCGCGCGGAGAGAACTTCTATCTGGATGTCGCGCGGGGCGAGATCGAAGACAGCCTTGACGGCTGAGAGCAATTGCGGCAAATCGAACGGTTTGACTAAAAAGTCGGACGCATGATCGCGCAGGGCGCTGACGGCGGTGTCCGGCGCTGAGAGAGCCGTCATCACGATCACGCGCAAATCATTATTCGATTCTCGCAGGCGCGAGAGCATTTCCAGACCGTCCATCTTTGGCAACATCACGTCGAGCAGCACCAGATCAATCTTCTCTTTTTCGATTATCTCCAGCCCCTCGAAGGCATCCACCGCCTGACGCACCTCGTAGCCTTCGCGCTTGAGCGCAAAACTGACCAGGTCGTGCAGGTCCAGATCGTCATCCACAACCAGAATCGTTTTCCCCATGATCGTTATTATCTCTCTCCCCTTGATGCCGTCGCGCGCAAGACGTGCGCGCGATGCTTCGGAAAAAATGCGGGTCATGTCAGAACCGGATGAAAGAGACGATGACCCGCGCCCTGTGGCTCACTGAAATCGTGGACGAGGGCAGACCACGACTGGTGAACGTCCTGGTTACATCACTTGCTGTACCTTGACAGTTACGTTGTCAGGCAGGATGGTGACGTGCGTGTATTTTCTGGGTGCTTTCGCCCTGAAACGGACTTCTTTCTTTTCAGGTGTCAGGATAACCGGGCCGGTCGGCTTGGTAATCGTCAGTCTAAGCAGGAGGATGGCCGGGTTGATTCCCTGCGGCACTGCCTTCGCGAGCTTAACTTTGTAGCCATGCGTCGGGAATGTGCATGAGCCGACGACGTGAATAGTTGACGGTCCCGGCGGCATACTATCCTGCCACGCCTTCCAGTTTGAGCAGAATTTCTTAATGGGGGAAAGGTTTCTACTGGCACCGCTTTTCCTGGAAGCCTTCTTCGGTGCAGCTTTCTTGGTCGAGGTCTTTTTGGTTGAACCCTTCTTCTTAGTTGCTGCCATACGTTTTTGTCTCCTTGAGATGCTGATGCGTTAGTGGGTAGAGAGGGACTGAACGTGCGTAAGACTTTCGTCAGCCGAAGAACCAGAATGGGTAAAGCGCGAGTACACTATTCCGGTTGAACTTAGTTGTCAATAATTAACCTCAATCGCCGCTAATTATCCCGAAAGCCCTCACGGGAAACGTGCCCATGCCTTTAACTTTGACGGGCACGGCGAAAAACTTGAAGCCCGCATCCGGCAGCGCGCTGAGATTGCAGAGATGCTCAACCAGGGGGACGCCCGCCTTTAAGAGAATTGAGTGGACGGGTCTGGTAGTGTCCCGGATGTCGTCAATGTTGAGCGAATCAATCCCGACGAGTTTCGCCCCATTGCTTGCGAGAAACTGTGCCGCATCGTGCGTTAAAAAGGGATGACCGACGAAATACTGCTCGGTTCCCCAGTAGGCGTCCCAATTGGTCTGAACCAGCACCGCCTTTTCTCTGACATCGACGTTCTGAAAAACGGAAGCGTCTATCGCTTGACTGACTAAATCACCCGCTCGAATGACGATGCCGTCGAGGTTGGCGACCGCAGACAACGATAGTTGCGACAAATCTGCTCCATCGGCATATCTATGAAACGGCGAATCTAGATACGTCCCGGTGTTCGCCACCATCTCAATCTTCCCGATCTGAAATTCCGTCCCTTCCGAATAGTGCTGGCGCGATTCCTCGCGGCTCAGATAATCGCAGATAACGGGCGCGGGCAAACCCTTATAAGTAATCATCCCATGCTCAACCGGGTGGCTGACATCAACCATGCGCGAAGTATCTTGAGAGCTTTGATTCATATTCGAGGGAAGAGAGCTACTTTAGACTTTGGCCATCGTGAGAAACAGGGCGTCGGTCGCAATCTTACGATTGATATTTACGTCCAGCCCGCGACGATGTTGCTCAATTTGCGAGAGCCAGCGCGCCGGACGGCGGCTATCAAGACCTGAAACGATTTTTGCGAGTTGAGCGCGCAGGTCCTGATTGACAACCTGTTCATCGGACGCGCCGAGCGAGAGAACCCACACGTCGTGGATGAGCGTTGCCAGCAGATCAAGACGCGGCTCGTATTCATCCTTGCGCTTCGCATCGTTCATCTCTTCGGATGCTCGCAGCAAACGCGCCCGATCATGGTTGAGCGCGAGCGCGTTCACCACATCCAGCATTGCTTCGCGTTGATTGCGATAGCTTTCGAGGTCAGTTACGAGAGCGCGCCCGATGCTGCCGCGCGCCACCGTTGCGAGCAGCCGCGCGTCTGCCGGAGAAACCTGCTTGCCCTTGAGAAGATGCGCTTCGATTTCAGAGGGCGCGAGCGGCGAGAAACGAATTATCTGGCAGCGCGAGCGAATCGTCGGCAAAAGCTGCGCGGGGCGCGAGGTTATCAGAATGAGATGTGAAGTCGCGGGCGGCTCTTCGAGAGTTTTCAGCAAAGCGTTTGAAGACGCCTCGTTCAGCCGGTGCGCTTCTTCGATAATGAAGATGCGCGCCTTTCCTTCAAAGGGACGAAAATTCGCCTCATGCTCAATCTCGCGCATCAAGGGGATTCTAAGAAAGCGATTGTAGGGGCGCGCCAGGGCAACGTCCGGGTGATCGCTCCGAACAAGCTTCTCCCTGTTTTCCTTCTCGTCGGAATATTCCGGAAACTTAGACTTAGAAATGCGAACGCAGGACGAGCAGCGGTCGCACGCTTCCGCACCCTTCAGCGACTGGCAGTTCAAAGCCTTCGCCAACTCAAGCGCAAACAGTTTTTTCCCGATGCCCCCATCGCCCGCGAACAACAACGACCCCGGCACGCGCCCATCTTTGAGCATCCGCCGCAAAATATCTTTGACACGCTGATTGCCTGTGAGATGGTCAAACATAAGAGTCTGGAGTCTGGAGTCTGGAGAGTCTGGAGTCAACTGGTCAAAAGCAATTCTTGTCTTTTGACTTCAGACTCCAGACTTCAGATTCCTGGACTCAAGGAAAGGTATTACGACTTCCAGCACACGGTCGTGGGTTTCGTTGATTGAGCCGCTGGCGCTGATGACGCGGACGCGTTCAGGCTCATCCGCCGCGAGCTTTAAATAGGCGTCGCGGACGCGTGTATGAAAGGCTGCGTCTTCGGCGTCGAGCCGGTCTGCTTGATTGTCGGTCTCCGTGCGCCGACTCATACGCGCGAGGCATTCCGCGACCGGCAGATCGAAGATGAGCGTTAAATCCGGCTTGAGACCGCCCGTCGCAAGCGAGATGACTTCTGAGATCATTTCGGTCGTGAAGTTGCGGCCTGCGCCCTGATAGGCGGCGGTCGCGTCTGCGTAACGATCAGAGAGCACGATGCTGCCCGATTCGGTTGCCGGGCGAAGAAGGGTGCGGACGTGCTGCGCGCGGTCGGCGGCGAAAAGCAGCAATTCCGCGAGCGGGTCAACTTCCATCTGCGGGTCGAGCAGAACGTTGCGAATGCCCTGACCGAGAGGCGTGCCGCCAGGCTCGCGCGTCGAGACGACCTCGTGCCCGCGCATCCGCAATTCGCTGGCGAGAAGACGTAGCTGCGTAGATTTCCCGCACCCGTCAATCCCTTCAAAAGTGATAAAAGCACCGCCCAATGGATTCTTTATTTCCTGTTAGATCGTGGGAATGGAAGAGCGTCAGGACCCGGAAGATTCCGCATTGTCGGAGGCCGCTTCGCTTTGCGTGCCGCTCGCGGGCTGTGGAGGACGCTGTAAATCGCCGGTCGCGCGCCGCGTGTGCGAGATGGTCGAAATAGCGTGTTTGAAGATCAACTGCTCCTGCGAATTCGTCTCCAGCAGCACCGAAAACTTGTCAAAGCTTTCTGATGCGCCCGGTCAATTTCGCGCCGTGCAGCAAATAGATTGTCACCGTGCTCCGCTCACGGCGCGCTGTATTGAGAAAAGCGTCCTGAATATTCTGGGGAGTAGCCTTTGAGTCCACCACTATCTCCGGTTAAGCGAAAGTAATATAAAGGGGTGATGTGAATCCAGATTACACCACGCTTATACGAGTGACAAGGGAGCAGAGTTCAGTGGGAAAGATTTTCCTTAGCTCTCTCCCTCGATTAAGAGTTGGATGCGGCTCAAAACGTGCTCCTGAACGCTCTTGTCCTGGCCGAAGCCCTCAACCCACTCGACATCCGGCTCGCGGCGAAACCACGTCAACTGCCGCTTGCTGTAATGGCGCACGTCTAGTTTCGTTTGCTCAATGGCGCTTTCATAATCGCGTACCCAATCGAGATATTCGACCACGCGGCGATAGCCATGCGCGCCGAGCGCGTTCGAGTCGGCGGGCACACCTTTGTTCAGCAGTCGACACACTTCTTCAGCCAGTCCGGCGGCAAAATGAGCTTCCGTGCGCTCGTTAATCCGCCGGTAAAGCTCGGCGCGAGGCGGACGAAGCACGAAGACATGAATCCGCGCGGCGCACGCGGGGGGCTTTGCGCGGGCGGGCATTTGCTCGGACATCCGTTCGCCGGTTTGGAGACGGACTTCGAGCGCACGCTGCACGCGCGGCCAATCGCGCTCGAAAAGTTTAAGGGCGGATCGCGGGTCAAGCCGCCGCAGCATTTTGTGTAGATACTCCGGGCCGCGCCTCTCCCTGATTTCTGTCAGGCGACGACGCAGACTCTCATCCGTCTTCGGGCTGAGAAAGAAGGGATGGCGCAGCGCCCGCAAGTAAAAACCTGTGCCGCCGACAAGCAAAGCCATCCTGCCGCGCGCTTCAATCTCTTCAATTTTCTCGACAGCCTCACGCGCCCACTCGCCAGCCGTGTAATTAATCTCCGGCGGCACGAAATCAATCAGGTGATGCGGGATGCCTCGTCTCTCGCTCAAGGGAACTTTGGCCGTCGCAATTTCTATCCCGCGATAGACCTGCACGGAATCGCAGTTGATTATCTCGCCCCCGAAGTGCAGGGCCATCTCGATGCCAAGCTCGCTCTTCCCCGAAGCCGTTGGCCCGACGATGGCAATGATAGGCTTTGATGTATCGTTGGAAAGACTCACGAGTGAGACAGGATGAGACGAAAGATAATCACCAGCCAGGTTAGACCCAGCAGCGCGAGCGCGCCCAAAGTTTGCGCGCGAGAGAAACGCAGTTGAGCCTTCACAATAGAAACTCCGCTAACTCATCATTCGACGGGCGAACAAGCGCCCGCCCGTTTGTTTCAAACACAGGCACGAGTCGCTGCCTGGTCAATCTATGCATTGCCCGCAGCGCCCCGAAATCGTTTGCCACATCGCGCTCCGTGTATTCGATGCCATGTCGCGCAAGCCACGCCCGCGCATTCGAGCATAAAGGGCAGCCGGGAACAACATAAAGCGTGATGTGTTTGTCTTGTGTGATGCTGCTATTCATCAGGCATTTGTTTCTCAGTACAGTCTCGTTAAATCAATCCCTGTGTAATACGCCTTCAAAATCTTGTCATAGGTCAGCCCCTGACGGGCGAGGCCGAAGGCTCCGACCTGACACATGCCGACACCGTGACCCCAGCCGCGCCCCGTAAAGGTGAAGCCGACGAGACGCCCCTGTTCGTCGTACCTTCGGTCAATGACGAAAAGCTGCTCGCGCAAGCCGAGGGCCGAGCGGATGCGCCCGCCGCGCAGGTGCGCCGTGCTGTTTGTGCCGACGATTGCTATGTCAGTCGCACGCCGCGACGAGCCGCGTGAACTGACGCGTAAGTCCGTGAGCGTGCCGATGCCGCGAGACCAGCGGGCGAGACGCGATTGAACTTCGGAGACGCTCATTAAAGCCGTCCAGTTGGCGTAGGGCGATGAGCGGTCGGCTGCCGCGCCGTTCGGTGCGGGACGAACTTCGAGAAAATCAACTTCGCCGCGCGTGTTCAAGTGAAAGGCGACAGGCTCGCCGCCGACCAGCGACAGGGCGCGCATCTGGTAAGCGTTGTCACCGAAGGCGCGGAAGAGATAAGCGTCAGAGTCGACGCTGATGGGTTGATCGCGGTTCTTGACGGAGCGCAGGATCATCGCGCCGCCGGTCGTGGGGCGCGTCGTCCCTTTTTGCAGGCCGAAAGAGCCGCGTGCTTCCAGTGCGCGAGCGATGGTGTGAATGACGCGGGCGCGCGACATGACTTCGCGCGGGCGCAAACTCGCGTCCGGGAAAAGCGAGAGGAAACCGTCACGGACGAGCCACGCGACATCTGCGCGGTTGCGTTCGGGGATGTCTCCGGCATCACGAAAGGAGAGCAGGTATTCCACGTCCGCGTTGTCGAGCAAGGTGTCTGCGCGCGCTTCGCCGAAGAGCGCGGAGGAAAGCGCAGTGCTGAAGGCGGGCGGGCGCGTCACATCGTCCGAGATTGCGGGAACAGTTTGGCGCGCGAGCCGCGCGACCACGCCCAGCCAGTTGCGCGCCTCTGCTTGAGAGACGGGCGAAGCGAGCCAGTTGTCCGTGAGGCGTCTTGTGCCGAGATCGAAACTGTGAATGTCCAGCAGGGCTGCATCGCGTGCAAGCTGAGCGTTGCCTTCGTCGCGTATGTCTGGAAGGTCTCGTGAAGATTTGACGGTGAAGGATGCGAAGTGTGCATGGCCTTCAAGAGCACACTCGCGCCCGCGCAGGTAGGGCGTCGCTTCGTTGAAAATATTCTCGACATCTTCCGTTCGCCCGCCGCAGGTGGAAGTGTAGAGCGCGTTGATCGGCTCTCCCCCGTAGCTGGCGACAATCCCGCGCGTCTCTTCGACAGCGCGGGTTGAGAGCGGATGCTCGGTCGAGAGGCCGCCGTAAACCTGCGAGCGCGTCGTCGGCAATAGGTCGAAGCCCTGCGAGGCAAATTGATTTCGATTCCTGACGGCGTAAGTGCGAGCCGCGACCGCTTGAGCTTTCAGAGCTTCAATCGCGGGATAGCCGCCGGGCGACAATTCGTTCGGGACGACGCCGCGCACGTAGTCTTCGAGGCTGAGCACGTTGACGACCGTGAGCGCACCCCGCGGGTTGGCGAAAACTTCCAGCCGTCCGCGATAGGGTTTGTCGTTGAAACGAACGGGAGCGCTCGCTTCAGCTTCGGAGGCGAAGATGGCGGGTGCGCTGGTGCTGAAAAGTTTGGATGAACCGGAAGCATAAGCGACGACTTCGCGCGTCGGCGCACTTATGCGCGCAATTGGTCGAACGGTGTTCGAGCTTCCAGAACGCGCGATTGCCTGTGAACTACTGCGCGCGTCAACGATTCGTGAGTTCTCAAAGCCCGCGTCTTCAAGTTGCTCGCGGAGTTCACCGGCTCTCGTTGCCGAGAGATTCGTGCCGACGATTGCGCGCCACGTGTTGGTCGTCGCGTCAAGGCTCGCTTCCGCCGCCTCATTCGTCTGTTCGCGTATCTCGCGCGCGATGCGTTCGGCGTCCGCGCGTGTCGGCAATCCTGCGATCTCGATTCTGAAGCTGTTCGCGTCAAACGTCTCAGGCTGTGGTGCGAGCAGGCGCGCTTCGAGACGCACGCGGGACACTGTGAGCGGCGTCGGCGGCTGATTCGGCTCGGTCGCATTCAGCAATCTGCCGTTTGACGAGATGGTCACGGAGCGCACATCCGTCGCCAGTCCGATGCGTATCAGAGGCTCGCCCGCGAGCCGCGTGGTTTCGGTAACGATTGGCGCAGGCGAAGTGGCTGGCGCTTGTGTGCGGCGCGGTCGAGTCTGCGAGGCATCCTGCGCGAAGGCCAGAGACGAAGCCACGAGAGCTTGCGCGATGAGCAGGGCAATTGTTTTTAATAAAAGGGGACGGCGCATCAACTTCTAAGTTCCGACTGTGACGATCATTCGAGGAGAGCGTTGCGGACGCACGGCATGATACTACATTTGTGCTGCCTTCTCGTAAAACGAAAAAAGAAGAAATAGACAGGATTTACAGGATTAACAGGAGAAGAGAAGAAGACTCAAGCTGCATTGCCTCGTCTTCTTTTCTTAATCTTGCTAATCCTGTTAATCCTGTCTATTTCTTCCGTCGTTAGATTTAGCTCGCATATCGCTCTTCAACCGTCGCGGCGAAGACGATTGTGCCAATGAGGCCGATGACGCCCGCCGTGATGAAGGGAACTTGCGGCGCAATCTTCCAGAGCAAGCCACCGATGGCCGCTGCGGGCGTGATTGAGAGGCTGCGGACAAGATAGTACAGCCCGACGGAACGTGCGCGCAGGTGCGGCTCGGCGAAGTCCACGATCATGGCTTTGCGCGACGGCTCGCCGATCTCGCGCAGGCCGCCGATAATGAAAGCGATGACGAGCGAGGCGAAGCCGCTTGAAAGCACGACCGCGACGGGAAAAAGCGCGAAGCAGATGAAGGTGACGATGACGAAAGGCTTGCGCCCGATGCGGTCTGCGATTCTGGCAGCCGGAATGTAGACGAGGATGGAGGTGACGAGTTGGATGGCGACCAGTATCCCGTAATGCGCTAACGAGACGCTCAGCACATTCGTGACGTAGAGGATAATCAGGATGTCTGCCATCCCTTCGCACATCCTGATGATGACATCGGAGATGAGCAGTCGCTTGAGCGCGAAGTGGAACGAATGCCAGACGCCTCGCATGTTGATCTTTGCGCCCGTGATGATGGGCAAGTTGATGTGGCGCACGACCAGCACGGCGATGGCCGCAAGCACGAGAGTGATGGCTAATCCGGCGCGGACTCCGGTTTTGATGTCGGTCGCGGCGATTAAAGCTCCGCCGATGAGTGGCGCGGCAGCCGCAGGCACTCGCTTCAGCATGGATTGAAGAGTAAAACCCATCGCGCGCCGCTCGCGCGGCAACGCATCGCCGATGACGGCGAAAATGGCAGGGCTGGCCATGCTCGCCCACGCCATCGAGAGCGACAGCCCGACGAAGACAAATGGCCATGAAGGGCTGAGCAGATAGATGAGGTAGCCGACTGAGGCAATCGCAACGAAAGCCAGAAACGCTCGCCGCCGCCCAAGATGATCCGCGAGCCAGCCGCCCGGATACTGGTAGATGGCATCGAAGAAATCTCTGGTCGTGCCGAAGAAACCGATGACGGTCGTGCTCGCGCCGAGCGCTTCCAGATACTTTGGAAGAAACTTCTTCCACAACTCCTCGCCCAGCCCCATCAACAGAAACGCCCCGGAAGCCAGCGTCACGTTGCGCTCAAGGCTCAGGTAGTCCGCAACCCTCTCGCGCCGCGTCGGTGGCTTATTCGGATTCGTCAAGGGTTCGTCACTCATCGAAAGTTTCACCTTAGCGGAGCAGGAGTGTGCGTCCCAGGCCGACAAGGCCGCCAAGGATGACAATTAGCAGGACATCAGCTTTGAGCAGATAGAGCGCGATAAAACTAAGCGTGCTCAGCGTGGCCGCGAACCAGTCAGTGCCGTTGCTCAAGCCGTTCGGCCAGATGACCGCCGCGCCGAAGACGAGCGCGAGATTCAGAATGACGCCGACCACCGCCGCCGTGATGCCTGACAGCGCGGCGGTCAGTTTCCTGTTGCCTCTGAGGACTTCTATGTAGGGCGCGCCGACGAAAATAAAGATGAAGCAGGGAAGAAACGTCGTGTAAGTTGTGATGAGCGCGCCTGTGACGGCGCTCGCCGTCGGCGACATGCCTTGAGGGTTTCGCCATGCGGCCATGAAGCCGACGAACTGCAAGACCATGATGAGCGGCCCCGGCGTAGTCTCTGCCAGAGCAAGCCCATCAACAGCCTGCGTGCGCGTTATCCAGCCGAAAGAGCCAGCCGCCGCCTGCGTCACGTAAGCCAGCACAGCGTAAGCCCCGCCGAAAGTGAGAAACGCGGCCTGCGTGAAGTAACGATATTCCTGCGCGTGCAGGCTATCCCAGCCGCGCCAGAGGATGATGGCTGCAAACGGCAACGTCCAGAGTACAAGGCCGAGCGCAAGGGTGCGGATGACGCGAGCACGCGAAGGCAGCGTGTGCGTGGGTGGCGGAGCGTCGTCGTCAATGACGGTGGGGGCCGGGGGCCGGGGGCCGAGAGCCGGTGAAGAAAATTCAGAGGATTGTCCGTCAGATTTCGTTGAACTGTTTTTGTCTCCGGCCCCCGACCCCCGACCCCCGACCCCCAAGCCAATGAGAGCAGCGGCCAGGATGATGAGCGGGAAGGGAACGTGAAAGAAGTAGATGGCAACAAATGCGGCGACGGCAATCGAGAGGTGCGTGCCGCGTTTGATGGCGCGCTTGCCGATTTTTAGGATTGCTTCGACGACGATGGCGACGACGACGGGCTTGAATCCGGCGAGCACGCCTGCGACCGCAGAGACGTTACCGTAAACCGCGTAGACGTAAGAGAGCGTGAGCAGGACAAGAATTGAAGGAATGACAAAGAAGGCTCCGGCGACAATGCCGCCCCACACCCGATGCATAAGCCAGCCGATGTAGATGGCAAGCTGGGTTGCTTCCGGGCCGGGCAGCAACATGCAATAGTTTAAGGCGTGCAGGAATCTCTCTTCGCTCAGCCAGCGGCGGCGCTCGACCAACTCACGATGCATGATCGCAATCTGCCCGGCTGGGCCGCCGAAACTAATGAAGCCGAGCTTGACCCAGAAGCGAAAAGCCCCGGAAAAGGAGACAGGATTAACAGGATTAACAGGATTATCAGGATTAGGAAGAGAAGGCAGGGCGGGGAAGCTTGCTCCTTCTTCTCTTATCTTGTCCATCTTGATTAATCCTGTCTGTTCACTTCCTGCCTCAATCCTGTCAGGTTCGATTTAATGACGCGACGGCTAGCTGATGAAACTGGCGGCGCACGTTGTTGATGTTGACGAAGGGAAGCGGGCGTGCGTGGGTGCGGTTGGTTAGAAGGATGAAGGTGCGTGTGTGCGTGGGATCGTTCCAGCAGCTTGTGCCGGTGAAGCCGAGATGCCCGAAACTGTCTGGCGGAAGACTCGTGCTGGCCGTCGAGCCGGGCATTGCCGCGAGTTGCCAGCCGACTGAGCGGGGTTCCTCCATGCCTTCCGTCATGTTGGTGCGAAAGAGCGCGCATGTTTCCGGCTTGAATAGTTCCGTGTAGTCCGCGAAAAATTGTGTTGCGATGCGGAGCGCTTCGCGCGCCGACGAGAAAAGTCCCGCATGACCGGCAGCGCCGCCTAGAAAATGCGCGTTGCCGTCGTGGACTTCGCCCCAGATCAAATTCTCGCGCCATGCGTAGTTGTCTGCCTGTTGCCCGCCACACGTTTCGCACTCGTAGACGTTGCCCATCTCAGACGCGGCCATCTCGGTAATCAAAGCCTTGTCTGGATTGAAGAAGGTGCGCTGAAGTTTGAGCGGCTCGAAGATTTCACGCCGGGCGATTTCGGCGAATTGTGCGTTCGATAATCTTTCGAGCAGGAAGCCGAGCGAGATAAAGCCCAGATCGCTGTAGAGGACGTGCGTGCCGGGTTGGGATTCGAGCTTCTCACCTGCGATTGCTTGCAGGACGCGCTCTTTATCGCCGCCACTGGTGAGATAGAGCGGACGCCACGCCGGAAGACCCGAAGTGTGCGTCAGGAGTTGGTGAATCGTGATGCCGCGCTTGTCGTTCGTGTCAAACTCTGGAAGATAATGCGCTGCTGCTTCGTCGAGTTTTATCTCGCCGCGCTCCAGGCGTAGAGCGCAGAGCAGGCCGGTGATGAGCGGCTTCGTCAACGAAGCCAGATCATAAATCGTGTCGAGCGTCGCCGCGTGACGCTCGCCCTCTTTGACGGCATCGCCCAGCGCATTGGCCAGCACAACGTTTGCGCGCTCGGCGACGACATAGACGGCTGATGGAAAGTCGCCCGCCTCGATGCGCTCAAGGAGCATTGATGAAATGGAAGCGTCACGCATGGTCAACGACATTAATAATCGCTAATAAAAGCAAGAAGAAATAGACAGGATTAACAGGACTATCAAGATTAAGAAAACAAGGCAGGACAAGCGAGCTTGAATCTTTTTCTCTTCATCCTGTTCATCTTGTTAATCTGGGTCTATTTCTTCTCTAAGGCATCTTCTGACTGAAAACGCTGAGATTAGGATGAGCCGCGTGCTCTTGGATGCGTTCGAGCGCGCGAATCGCCAACGCGAGCGCACGCCGCCCGTCTTCGCCGGAAACGGGAGAAGGTGCGCCCGTCTGCGCCGCTTTGATAAAGAGTTCGATCTCGGTGCGCAGCGGCTCGACATCTTCAATCTCCAGAATGCGTGTGTTGACGCCGGGACGCGCGCTCCCCGTTTGCGGCGGCATCAGGCTACTGATGGAAGCGTAGCGCGTGGCGTAATCAACCGCGACATAATCATGCGGCTGGAAGAAACGCATCTTCCTGATCTTCTCCGTGCCGATGCGCGAGGCAGTGATGTTGGCGACCGCGCCTGTTGCGAACTCAAGACGAGCGTTCGCCGCATCGACGCGATGAGTCAGAACCGGAATCCCGACGGCGCGCACGTCCGTCACCTCCACCTCTTCGCCGACCAGCCACTGCACGATGTCCAGATCGTGAATCATCAAATCGAGCACGACATCAATGTCGAGCGAGCGCGCGGTGAATTCGCCGACGCGGTGAATCTCAAAATAGAGCGGGCCTTTGACGTGCGGGCGAAGTGCCACGAGCGCCGGATTGAAGCGTTCGAGGTGGCCGACTTGCAGCAGCGCGCCGCCCTTTTCCGCCGCCGCGATCATCCGGTCGGCTTCTTCCAGATCGCGCGCGATGGGCTTTTCAACGAGAACATGGATGCCCGCTTCGAGTAGTTGACAGGCAATCTCGGCGTGCGCTTCGGTCGGGACGGCGAGGCTGACGGCGTCGCAGCGCCCCAAAAGCGTGCGCCAGTCTGTCGTCCATTCGGTTTCTCTTTCAGCGGCGATGTGGCGTGCCATCGTTTCATCAAGGTCGCAGACGGAGACGAATTGAGTTTGTCCTTCGGCGGACAACGCGGCGTGAATCCGCGCGTGCTGGCGACCGAGATGTCCGACGCCGATGACGGCTGTGCGTAGAGTCATAAGAAGAGTGGTCAGTAGTCAGTGGTCAGTGGTCAGTGAAAAACTTATTGAGTATCATCGAAGACGCCTTAATCTTCAATCTGTCAGATGCCGAGATGGTTGGTCGGGAATTTAACTGACCACTGACCACCGACCACTGACCACTGTTCCGGGGGACTATACTTGCAACGTTCGACACTTGCCAAGCGTGGCTGGCTGCTCTTCTTTCTCGCCGCTGCCGCCTTCTATCTTTACGGTCTCGGACACCTGCCGCTGCTTGGGCCGGACGAGCCGCGCTACGCGCAGGTGGCGCGCGAGATGTACGTGCGCGGAGATTACGTGACGCCGACGCTCGGCGGCCACACGTGGTTTGAAAAGCCCGCGCTGCTCTACTGGATGATGATCGCAAGCTATCGCCTCTTCGGTGTGTCGGAGTGGGCGGCGCGTCTGGGGCCTGCGCTTTCAGGGCTGCTGACAGCATTTTTGATCTACTGGATGGGACGACGCATTGAGCGCGCCGCCGGGGAAGATCCGGGAACGAGCGATGGGCCGGGGCTGTGGAGCGGAGTCGCTCTCTCCTCAAGCGCCGGGCTGATCGTCTTCTCGCGCGCGGCGAGCTTCGATGTGGTGGTGACATGCACGGTGACGGCGGCGCTCGCGTGCTTCTTCGTCGCGGAGATAGAGATGAGCGAGAAGCGGCGACGCTGGCTGACGGCGGGTTTTTATGCGGCTGTCGGAGCGTCTCTGCTGGCGAAAGGGTTGGTGGGCATTGTCATCCCGTTTGGCGTCATCGGGCTTTATTACCTGATGCGACGGGAGTGGCCGCGCAAGGCGCTTTTCCTTAGTGCGCTCTGGGGAATCCCGCTGGCGTGCGTGGTTGCGGCCAGTTGGTATGCCCCGGTGATTGCGCGGCATGGCTGGACGTTTGTGGACGAGTTTTTCATCCAGCATCATTTCGCGCGTTTCGTCTCAGACAAGTACCATCATCCGCAGAGATTCTATTTTTACCTGCCTATCGTCCTGATGCTGACGTTGCCCTGGGTGGCCCTGTTCATCAAAGGGCTGGTGGACGCGCGGCGTTGGCAATGGCGCGCTTCAGACGTTGAAAGCAAGGCGCGCGTCTTCGCTCTGGCGTGGCTCGTCGCGCCCATTGCTTTCTTCTCTTTCTCAGGCTCGAAACTGCCCGGCTACATTCTGCCCGCCTTGCCTGGAGCAATGCTGTTGGTGGGCGAACGGCTGTCAAGATTTGTGCGGGGCAAGGAAGGGAACCGAGGATTGAGCATCACCGGAGCGATTCTGCTGGTGCTTGCTCTGGCGGGAATCGTCTATGCGGCGCGAACCCGCGAGATGACGATTCTGTGCGCGCTTGTCATCATTGCACCGCTCGTCATCGCAGGGCTGCTGGCAATTCTCTGGAAGCAAAGACGCGCGCTTCGCGTCGAGTTAATCTGTAGCGCGATGTTTATCTCGGTTGCGCTCGTCCTCAATTGCGGCGTCGAGCGAATTTCCCAACGCGAATCCGTGCGCGAGTTGATGCGACAGGCTGACGCGCGCGGGTATTCTTCGACGCCCGTTTTTTACATGCTGACGGATGACCGCACGGGTGAGTTTTATGCGGGAGGACGCTTAGGCTACAAAACGGATGGCGAGCCTTTCAGGTTTGATGGAGCGGACGAAGCCGCTGCCGTTGCGCGCGCGCGCGGCGGCACTGCGCTCGTTTTCGTTCCGACTAAGTGGGAAAACCAATTGACGGATTACACGGCTATCGAAACAGAGGTCATCGGCAGCAATGGAGTGTTGACGCTGGCGGCAATCCGCGTGCGGTAGTTTTGTAGGGGCAGGGACAGGCCCTCCTCTTACGGTGATATGGTTTTCGTGTCGGTATTAAAAGAGTCCAGCTTGATCTCGTAAAACTGAAGCCTGAATTTGCTGTTGACCAATTCATATTCGGGTCGTCTGATGGTGTGAGTCTCAAGCCAGCGTCTCCCTTCCGGCGTGGATTGATAAAGGTCAATCAGCGTCGTGTCCATCCAGATTGATCCGCCGCCCGTCTGCGGGTTTTGTATCTCCCTTTCAAATGTCTCTCGATTGGCCTCTCTCCACACAGTCGCAGGATTGAAATACCTGACCAGCAGATTGTCGCTGTTCCATGTCGCGAGATAAACAAGCGTTCCCGGCGGCCATGCCTTATTCATCGCCAACGCCAGCGCAAGCGGAGGATTAGCCCGCACCTGAGCATACGGGTAAGCGGAAAATGTCAGGTTCACCACCACTAACAGGGCCACGAAGAGTGCGGCGCGGTATCTACGCACATGGTTTTGAGCGGCTTCGTAAGGCGCAAGGAAAGTTCCCACCAGCACGATAATCGCCGGAAGATAGAAGAGACGATAGAAAGTGTTCTGCGGAATGAAGAAGAAAAGAAAAATCACATAGCAGCTAATCCAGACGGCGCAGAGAATCCTCAGCCGTCTGAAGTCGCCTTGATCTTTGAGAGCCGTGCTGAAAGCTGTTTTCAACTCACGGAAGTATCGAATCAGTTTGTAGAAGAAAAGGGCCGCGAGAATCAAGCTGACGCCTGCCAGCGCGAACAGCAAGGGACTCTTAAAGTCGCGCAAAAAAGCGAAGCGCCCGCCAGCGAAGAGCCGCGAGTGTCCGCGCAGGGTATACGTCAAATTGTCCCATGCATTGAAGGTGAAGCCGTGTTCGGGGGAAAAGGTAGTAATCCATTGAATGAACGGCTTGAATGCGAGGCTGCCCGTGACGAGATAAAAGGAGTAGTAAAAGACGGGAAAGGTAATCAGAAATGCAGTCAGGCTATATTTCAGCATAGGCGCGAGGCGCTGCTTCGCGGGCTGTGAAGAGGTTTGCAAAAGTATGCCCAGCACGATCACCGGAAAGAAGAGAATCGCCAGTTGATGAAAGAACATGCTCGCGGCGTGGGCGACGGCTAAGAGAAAGGGCTGCGGCTTGCGATGGGGAAGAATCAGGTAAAAGCTGACGAGCAGAAAGAAGACGCTTGGAATATAGCTGTCCGCATCGGTCGAGAATTTCCACCACGTCGCTGAGAAAGCGAAGAGCAGTGTGAGAACTGCGCTGAGATAAATGGATTTCAAACAGTCCAGGAGAATGCGAAAGAGCACGTAGGCGCTCAGCGCGCCGATAAAACAGTTCAGCACTTGCAGCACTTCGATTGCTCTGACCTGAAGACCTAAAGCCCGCGCCGCCCGGTAAAAGAGATAGCCAAACACATTGTAGAAAAGATGGTTCGGGTGCAGCAGCGATGTATCCAGACCGGGCACATCTTCAATCTTTTGAGCAAAGAATACTCCGTCCCAGTAATAATTCTTTGTCAGCAGAAGCAGGTAGGCGAGCAAAACACTAGCGAACATGACAAGCAGCATCGGATGGTGCTTCAGGTCAAACTTGCTCGTACCGGATATGACCATCTGAGGCGCATCTGTGTTCGTTCGTTTCACAGGATTGACATTATGGAATGGCGCGCAAAGCTCTGTCGAAAAAATCTATCACGCGGCGGTCATACGCCTCGCCTTGCTCGCCTGTGGCGGAAGGAAGATTGTAGCCGGTCAAAGGCAGGTCGCCTCTGACTTCGAGGCCAGCCGGATTGGGAAAGCATTGGGCGAGCGCCAGAGTCGAAGCGCGCAACTCTTCCGGGCCGCTGCCCGCCAAGAGCAGCACGCGGCGGTCTCCCACTTTCGCCGCCGCCTCGCATGACCGCGTGTTATCGTAACCACCAAAAAAATAGATGCGCGTCCCATTGCGCGCCAGCCACTTCAATAAGCTGTTGCTCAAGCCCGTGCGATCTCTGACCGCCGCGTTCAAGACCTCGTTCGGCGTGTCGGGTACGGAATCAAGCACGAGTGCGCGCACGTTCTCATCACGCGTGCCTGCTCGCAGAGCCGCGTAAGCTCCAAGCTCGACTCCGTAAAGCCCGGCGTGCGGCCCGGCAAGCGGGTTTCCCTGGGGTGTCTTCAGCGACCGCAGGTAATCTAAGGCCGCGCTCACGTCGTCGGCCTCTCTGCCGCCGAAAGAAGTCCAGGCGACGGGAGGGTTAATGCCGTGCCCGCGCAGGTCAGGCCAGAGCACTGTGAAGTTAGTCGCTTCGTTGAGCTTGACGCCGAGATTCAAGAGCCATGAGCGATCCGCGCCATAGCGGTGCAGGAGGATGATGGCCGGAGAGCCTTCCGTTCCGCGCAGCAGCCAGCCACGCGCTTTCGTGCCGTCGCGGTTCGTCCACTCCTCGTTCGTCGCTTTCAACCCGCGCTCGCTGAGCAGCGTGAACTTCTCAGGCGTGACGAGATAATCCTGACGCGGTGGCCGCGTCACCTTGAAGACAAGCCACCCCATCGTCAGCCCAACCGCCAGCAACAACAGCCCCGCGATTGGCAGCAGCATCTTCAGCAATTTCTTGCCTGGCATTCGGCGAGGCATTTTAGTGAGGGATAAGGGATGAGGGATAAGGGGTGAAAGTAAGACCGTTTGTCTTTACTTCATCCCTTATCCCTCATCCCTCATCCCTTCGTCTCCTTCCGTGCGTTCGCGTAGTCTTCGGGTGTGTTGACGTTGGTGAAAAAAAGGTCTGCGCTCCATAGGTCGCTGAGTTCTTCAAAGGCGACCCGGCGTGTGCTTATCAGATTAAGCATGGCACGCGGGCGGCGCTCGCCGGAGGCGATCAATTCTGCGGCCCGCTCGCGGCACACAGCAGCGTGATAAAGCGCGCACAGCGGCTGCCATCGGCCATCGCTTTGTACGGGAACGATTGCATCAAAGTTTTCCCGAAGTGAGGCCAGCCGCACGAAAAGTTCTCCGGTGACAAAAGGAAGATCGCAGGCTACGACCGCCGCCCACTCCGCGCGGCAGTACGAAAGCGCCGTGTGCAGTCCACCGAGCGCGCCCCATTTTACATGAATATCCGGCACCGCGTGTAGCTGAGGCCACGCCGCGCCAACGCTTTCCGCGCCCACTAAAGTCGTTTCGGTCGTGATTGAAGCGAGCGCCGCGTGGATTCGTTCGACGAAGTTCTGTCCGCCGAGATCGAGCAGCGCCTTGTCCGTTCCCATCCGGCTCGACGCCCCGCCGACGAGAATGAAACCTTCAACTTCGAGCATGAATCATTGCTTCAGCCTTTGGCACTCATTAAAAGAACAGGACAGCCCCGCGTGCGCCCCTTAACCATCACAAATCGGACTCAATATCCAACCCGTCGTTCCATTTCTCTCATCAGATGAAGCGCGCACGGCCATTTGAATTGAACGCGCGCACGTTATCATGCAGCGCTGGCGGAACACAAGGAATTGCGGATTTCGGATTGCGGAATGCGGATTGAAGAAGAACAAACCCCCAAGCTTTTCTAATCCGCAATCCGAAATCCGCATTCCGTAATTGAATGCACTTGTCACCTGTCCTGCGATAAAGTTATATTCGCTGGTGGTGGCGGTGGCCTCGTTTCCCCTGATCGCCTACGGCTTGCCACCTGCCGAGGCGCTCACCTTTTTGACTAGAAGGGTTTGCTTTGTCCCTTCAACGTTTCCAGAGGTAAATTAATGAAAAGAATTTTCGCGGCGACCTTCAGCCTTGTTCTCTCGCTAGGGTTTTTGCTCGCCCCCGTCTCCGCTCAGCAGACAGCTTCCAAAGGCGCGGGCGTCTCTCAATTGGACGCCCGCCTCTTTCCCCTCGAAGACTTGAAGCCCGGAATGAAGGGTGTCGCGCGCACCGTCTTCAGCGGAACCGAGCCGGAAGAGTTCACTGTGGAAATCCTGGGCGTGCTGCCCGGTTTCCCCGCGCCGCGCCAGAATGCGATTATCGCCCGCCTGTCGGGAGCGAACGCCGAGCGCACAGGGGTGTTTGGCGGCATGTCAGGCTCGCCCGTTTACATCGACGGGCGGCTGGTCGGGGCTATCGCCTTCAGCTTTCCGTTCTCGAAAGAACCGATTGCGGGCATCACTCCGATCAAGCAGATGATAGACCTCTTCGAGCGCGGGTCTGAGCGCAACGCCGGAGCGGGTGAACCGCGCACCTTCTCTTTCACAGAGCTTGCTTCATCCGATTGGAAGCCGCGTCTTCCTAAGCCAGCCGTCACCGGAGCATCGTTTGTCGCGCCTGTCGCGGCCAATAGCCCGCTCGTCGCTTTGCTCGGCCAGCAATTGCAGCCGATTGCCACGCCGGTCGTCTTCGGCGGCGTCAGCCAGGAAGCCCTCGCCATCTACGCGCCGCAGCTACAGGCCAACGGCCTCCTGCCTGTTTCCGGCGTCGGTGGTGCGGCGGCGATTACAACGCTTGGGCCGATCACAGAGAAAACGTTGACGCCCGGAACTTCCGTTAGCGTTCAACTCGTGCGCGGCGATTATTCGATTGCTGCATCCGGCACGGTGACGCTGCGCGACGGCAACCGGATTTACGCTTTCGGACATCCGTTCCTGAGTCTCGGCGCGAGCGATATGCCGATGACTGAAAGTTCGGTCGTGACCGTCATCCCGAACGCGAACAATTCGTTCAAGCTCGCCGTTCCAGGACGCATGGTCGGGAATATGTCGCAGGATCGCGCCAGTGGAATCTACGGGCAACTTGGTCAAGCCCCGAAGATGATTCCTGTCAAAATCAATTTGCGCACGAGCCGCGACCGCACGGAAACCTACTCTTACGAAGTCGCGAACGATTCCTTCCTGACGCCGCTGCTGTTGAATCTGACAATCTATAGCACCATCACTTCGTCGGAACGCACCCTCGGCGATGCGACGATCAGCATCAGCGGCAAGATCAACGTCGTCGGGCAGGAAGCGATTCAGGTTGACCGCAGATTCTCGGCGGGGAACGCCCCGATGCTGGCCGCAGGCTCAATCGCCGTGCCCGTCAACGCGCTGCTCTCAAGCGGCTTTGAGAATGTTCAAATCGGCGGCATCACGCTCGACATCACATCCTCGGAGAACAAGTACACGGCCTCGCTCGAACGCATTGCACTCGACCGGACGGAAGCGGGGCGTGGCGAGATGGTCGAGGTTCAAGCCTACGTCAGAACCGAATCGGGCAAGCAGTTTGTCCAGCGCATCCCCGTGCAGATACCGCGTGATGTGCCGCTCGGTCAGCTTCTGGTCTTCGTCGGCGACGGCAGCGCTCTGCAACAAGGTTCTGCGGCGCAGGCTTTCGTTCCGCAGGATTTAAGCCAACTCGTCGGCGCAATCAACAAGATAAAGAAGAGCGACCGTCTGTACGTGAAACTCTTCCGCATCACTCCCGGCGCGGTCATCGGCACAAGCGAATTGCCGAACCTGCCGCCTTCGGTCATCGCCACGCTCAATAGCGACAGAACCTCAGGTGGCTACACGCCGACCATCCTCTCGCCTATTTTCGAGAAGGAACTCGCGCCCGCCGAGTTTGTCATCAACGGCCAGCAGATGATCGGGATTGACGTGATTCGCTAAAATTCAGTCTAAAGTCTAAAGTCCAATGTCCAAAGTCAAAGGCTCCTCTCTGACTTTGGACATTGGACTTTAGACTTTGGACTTTACTTGGTGCAGATTTCGTCCGCAAACACAATCCATTTGCCGTCCGGGCTTTCCTTTTCCCAGAGAGCTTGAAAACGGCGGTCATTTACTCTGGTAATCGTCTCTCTGATTTTTGTTTCTCCTGTCTTATCACTCATCACGCCCAGCATCACCAGCCTGTCTGCTTCCCAGCCCGAACTTTCGATCTTCACAAATGCGCCGCTCGCCGTGAACGCGAAACGCTCAATCCTCTTGCCGTCTTGCCGCCAAAAATCTGTTGATACTTTCTCCCCATTCTTTTCGACGACACCAACCATCCAGCCTCCCTGTAAATCTTCTTTCACCGTCCAACTAAAAGTCTCCTTCGGATTGCTTCTCAATGCGACCGTCCAGTTTCCTTTGAAATAGGCGAGGTCGGATGGAGTCCCGTTTGAGAAAGATTTAGTCGCGTAGAAGAATCCTCCTGTTGCGAGCAAAGCAATCGCTATAGCGATCTTCATTCGGCTGCCTCGTGTGGCATTCATCGTCTTTGACCCTGATAAAAACAGAACTGACTCAACGTCTCAACTTTTTCTCTGTAAAATTACTGTCGTTCCGTACTCTTTCTCCTCCAATATAAATTTAGAGTCGGAAAATTCCTTAAGCTTGTATGAAGTGCTTTCGCCTTTAACAGGCGTTATTACAGACTTAAATTCCGGCGCGGCTTCCAGTATCGCTTTTGTCATCTCATCCATCGGCGTCACGGAAAAATCTCCGGCTGTTTCGACCAAAACGTCACCCTGTATCTCCCAGACACCTGCCTCGCGCACGTAGAATCTAAGCGCCTTTTCTTCTCCGCCTTTGCGAAGGCGGAGTGTCACCTCGCCATCCTGATTGTATTTCTTGCCGACATGATAAGTGGCGGAACCCGCCATTGACATCTCCATGCTGATGCCTTCGGGGATTGGTTCTTCTGACTTCTTGGCTGCCTCGGCGGGTGAGATATAGGAGGAAACAGCCCATGTTCCAATCAAAATTTTATCCGGCCCTTTTTTAAGTAAGGAACATCCTCCTGACAAACTAATGACAGATGCGATCAGAATCAGATAAGCACCTTTCTTCATCCTATCCTCCAAAGGTCATGGGTTTTTAAATGAAGCTAGCGTAGAGCCTGCTTTCATTAGCAGGAGTATTAAAACCTTAAGGCACTGGATACTACCTCCATTATCCATTTAAGCCAACATTTTTAACCGAAAGACGAATGCTCTGGTCGGGGAGACTTCATCTCAAAGAGGTAGCGCAAAAGTTAGCCCGCGGGTGAATCAAAGCTCGCGCCGTTTTATAATGAAAAGGAAACGCCGCTCGGATTCGGGAATGCTGATGACGTTGTAGCTGAGAGCAAGCTTTTCGATCTGCTCACGCAAGCTCTCTCCTCCGAAAAGCAGCAGCGTGCTTTTGGGCGGCGACCACTCGATGATTTTCGGAAACATCTCTGTGAAACGGTCGAGAGCGCGGCAAGTTATAAAATCAACATCCGGCGTGGGCAGCTTCTCGAATCTTTCTGCGATGACCTGTGCCATCTCTTGTGCGCCTACGCGCCGCAAGGCTTCGCGCAGGAAGACGGCCTTCTTCGGTGAGGACTCGATCAGCGTGGCGCGCAAGTCAGGCTGCACGATCAGGCAGGGAATAACGGGTAGCCCCGCGCCTGAGCCAACGTCTGCGACATGTGCGCCAGCGGTCAGGTGCGCGAGCGCGACGAGCGATTCGAGCACATGGCGCGTCGCAAACTCCGCAGGCGAGCAAGGTGCGACCAGATGCAGCCGCGTATTCCACGCCATCACCTGCTCGTAGTATTCTCGTAAACGCGCGATTTCAGCATCAGTCAATTGCACCTCGTAGCGCGGCGCGTATTCTTTAATCGCGTCTGCAAATTCGTCGGCGCGTGTTGAGTTTTTATTCATCTTGTTTTGATCTACGACTCGCTTTAGCTTAACGAAGAACAATGACCGAAAGCAAAAATTCCAATTCACATATCCCAATTACCAGGCCAGATTTGAGCGCAGAGCATGAGCGTTTGGGTCGCGCGGTCACGAAAATAATCAGCGACTACGCGCGCGAGCTGGATGGCTTGCCGGTCATTTCGGATGCAACGCCCGAGACCCTCGAAAAGATTTTTGACGAACCGTTGCCCGTGACGGGAGCGAGCGCCGACGAAATTCTGGCTCGCTTTGAAACAGAAGTTGCGCCGCACGTGATGCAGATCGCAAGCCCGCGTTATTACGGGCTGTTCAATCCGACGCCTCTGCCGATTGCCGTCTGGGCGGACGCGCTCGCTTCCGCGATTAACCAGAACGGCGCGGCGTGGCGCAATTCTCCTTCGGCCAGCATCATCGAAGCGCGCGTCTTGCGCTGGCTCTGTGAACTTATCGGTTACGGAAGCGAGAGCTTCGGCACATTGACGAGCGGCGGCTCGGAAGCAAACCTCATCGGATTGAAATGCGCGCGAGATAAGGCGCACAGAGATGTGCGGGACAAGGGCGTCCGCGCGAGCGGCGGCGAGTTAGTGGTCTATGCATCCGAGCAGTGTCACTATTCGTTAAACAAGAGCGTGGATATTCTGGGGCTTGGGCGCGAGAATCTGAGAAAGATTGAGACGGACGATTGTTTTCACATCCGCACGGATAGGCTTCGCGAAGCGATTGAGCAGGACAGGCGTGCTGGTCGTATTCTCTGTTGCATCGCTGGCGCGGCTGGCGCAACCTCGACCGGCGTTGTTGATCCGCTGGATGAACTGGCAGACATCGCACGCGAGCATGATTGCTGGTTTCATGTTGACGCGGCTTATGGCGGTGCGCTCGCGTTCTCGGACAAGCACAAATCGCTGTTAAGAGGAATCGAGCGCGCCGATTCCATCACGATTGACCCGCACAAATGGATGTTCGTGCCGTTCGCCTGCGGCGCGCTGCTGGTCCGAGAGGGCGGGCGCATCCTGCGCGATGCGTTCGACATTACACCGGAGTATTTGAGCGAGGAGCGAGGCGGGACGGATGTGGAGTACGACTTTTTTCGCTACGGTCAACTCGGCACGCGCCGCTTCAACGCGCTGAAAATCTGGATGGCCCTGAAATTCATGGGCACGCGCGGCTATGCTCGAATCATCGAGCGGCAGATTGACTTGACACATTATCTCGCCGCCCGCATTGACGAACTTGAAGACTTCGAGCGCGCCGGGCGTGTGGAGACGGCCGTTTGCTGTTTCCGCTTCCTGCCGGAAAATGCACGCGAGCAGGATGACGCGGCGCAGGATTCCTTGCAGCGCCAGTTGCAGCAGCGCGTCGAGCAGAGCCGGGAGGCGTGGCTTTCGACTACCGTGCTAAAAGGACGACGCGCCATCCGCGTCAACGTCAACAGCTTTCTGACAGAGCGCCGTCACATGGATGATCTGGTAGAATTGCTGCGGCGTGAGAGCGGGAAGCTTATGGAAGAAAGGAAACTGTGATGACCGAAGAAGGGATGCAGAAGAAGATGGAGTTCATCCTTGAGCAGCAGGTGCAGTTTGCTGTGAACATAGATGTGCTGAGAGAAAACATGAGCTTGCTTGCAGAAAGCCAGAGACGGACAGACGAGACAGTGGCGAACATGGCAAGAATGCAGACCCACGTGAATGAAGTCGTGGCTGCGGTTGCGGAGGCGCAGCAACGAACCGAGGAGAGAGTGGTAGCGTTGCTCGAATCACAGGCGCGCACTGATGACCGGCTGAACACCCTGATTAATGTCGTCGAAAGGCATATCAGCGAAGGCCACAACGGAAGAGTTCAAGGCTAAAGAAAGATAGGGAAGTTATGATTTACAGAAGAAATTACCGGCTGGCTGCATGTCTGGTTGTGGCTTTTAGTCTTTCGGCTTTTTCCAGCATTGATTCTCAAGCTCAATCTTCGGATAAACGCTACCTGCCTGCGATCAATTCGCGCGCCGAGTTTGATTCTCTCTCTCGCAGCTACGATGCCGATACGCCCTACCCGCTGCCGCACGTTCTCTTCGTCATTGACCGCAAGGATAATAATAAAATCTATTACGCCAACGCCAGGCGCTACACCTTCCACAAAGATTTCGTCAACGGCAACTATTTATCATTAGAGCGCGGGCAGGAATTTTTCGAGAACAACTATCTGAAACCCAATCGCCGCTTCATCCTCGGCACGCTCGCCTATCAAACTCCGATCAAGCGCTGGACATTCGAGTTCTGGGAAGGCGATTTGATTCCGGCAGAGCAGATCAAGCTCACGTTCGATGTTATCAGCAAGAGTTTCTTCGAGCCTGTCGTCTACAAGCCGAACTCGCTCAGGCAGGAAGAAGCGTCCGCCACGCTTAAAGATTTGCCGCGCGTGTTGCAAAGCGAGATTTCAAAGGAGCAGGACTATCAGGCGCTCAACGTGGCGCGCGGTCTCGGACGGATTCACATTATCGAAAAGCTGGACGAGCACACGGAAATCGGCTTCAACGAAATCCTCGTCCTCAACGAAGTGCCTATCCAGTTGCCGCCCGTTGCCGGAATCATCACGACGCAGCCTTCGACGCCGCTCTCGCACATCAATTTGCTGGCAAAGGGTTGGGGCGTGCCGAACGCTTACATCAAAAACGCGCAGGAGCTTTTGAAGCAGTATGACGGCTGGTGGGTCAGCTTTGAGACCTTGCGTGATAAGTATTCAATCAAGCGCGCCGATTTGAATCAGATAGACGAATATCAGAAGCGATTGAAAGAACGGCTCGACGTGATGAAGCCGCGCTCCGATCTGCAAACGACGCGGCTCGCGGCACTGCGTGAGCAACGAGCGCGTCAGATCACCGCTTATGGAGGGAAGTCCGCCAATCTGGGCGAGGTGATGAACGCGCGGCTGCCCGGAATAGTTGTGCCGGGTGGTTTCACTATCCCGTTTTTTTATTACGACCAGTTCGTCAAAGAGAATAATCTGGAAGAAGCAATCTACGAGATGATGAACGACCAGCGTTTCGTTCACGACCCGGCCTACCGGCGCGAGCGCCTGACAGCGATGCGCGAGCGCATTCAAAAGGCGAAGGTGAATAACAGGCTGCGCGCGGAAATCCTGCGCCGCGTCGCTACGGAGTTTCCAGGCAAGGGATTGTTCGTCCGCAGTTCTTCAAATTCGGAAGACTTGCCAAACTTCAGCGGCGCTGGACTCTACGACACCGTGCCGAACGTCAAAGGCGACGAACAACTCATCGAAGCGATTAAGACCGTCTGGGCTTCGCTCTGGAACTTCGAGGCATATGAGGCCAGAGAGCGCGCCAACGTCGACCACTCGAAAATCTTCATGGCCGTGTTGATTCAGGAGGGCATCAATTCGGAAAGTTCCGGCGTGATGATTACCACCGATCCTTACGACAAGGACAATCGCGGCGCAATCTACATCAGCGCCAAGCGTGGTCTGGGGATAAAAGTCGTCGAAGGTAAGAAGATTGCGGAGCAGATTCTTTACCGGCCACGCGGAAGCTCCGTGCAGATACTGACGCGCTCGGCGGAAGACAGCCTCCTGACCTTTGATGAAAAAGGCGGAGTCCGTGAGATCCCCATCACGGGTGAGCGCGCCGTGTTAACCGATGAGGTGATTCGGCGGCTGGTGCGCGCCGCAGACCAGATCAAGCGCACCTTTCGCAGCCGCGATCAGGACATCGAATGGGCTTACATGAAAGGGCAGATTTACATTATCCAATCGCGCCCGTACATTGCAGGAGGCTAAAAGCGGTGAGAGGTGATGGGTGATAGGTGATAAGAAAGAACAATGTGGTTTCCTCTTATCACCTATCACCCATCACCTCTCACCTATCACCAAATTATGATTGAAAAAACTTTTACTGATGGATTGCTGAAAGGTCGCGTCGCGTTTGTGACGGGCGGGGGGACGGGGATTACGGGCGGCGTGGCGCGTGCGCTGGCCGAAAGCGGCGCGCGCGTGGCGCTTGTGAGCCGTAAGATGGAGCATCTCGAACCGGCGGCTGAGAAGATTCGCGCCGCAGGTGGTGAGGCTTTCGCTGTCACAGCCGACGTGCGGAAAATGGAAGAGGTCGAACAGGCCATTGCCGCGACCGTCGAGAAGTTCGGCAAGCTGGACATCGTCGTCAACGGCGCGGCGGGTAACTTTCTCTGCCCGGCGGAAGAGTTATCGCCCAACGGATTCGGCACGGTTATAGACATTGATCTGAAGGGAACCTTCAACGTCTGCCGCGCGGCCTTCGCGGAGCTTAAAAAAGAGCGCGGGCAGATTCTGAACATCAGCGCGACACTCCATTACGTCGGCACACCGCTTCAGCTTCACGTCTCCGCCGCCAAAGCGGGAGTTGACGCCCTGACACGTCAACTCGCCGTCGAATGGGGACGCTACGGGATTCGCTCAAACGCCATCGCGCCCGGCCCCATCGAAGACACGGAAGGCATGTCGCGCCTCGTCCCGGCGGAAGTGAAAGAAAAGCTGCGTCGAGGCATCCCGCTCGGACGCTTCGGGCGCATCAGGGACATAGAACAATCGGCAGTCTTCCTTTGCTCAGACGCCGCCAGCTTCATCAACGGCGCAATCCTCGTCGTAGATGGCGGACAATGGCTCAATACCAAGATGGTAGGATGATAAGTGATGGGTGATAGGTGATAAGAGGAAACACGCTCTTTCTTATCACCTATCACCTATCATCTATCACGGCTCTTATATGCTTGATCTTCAGCCCGCATCATTCGATGATTTTCTGCGCGAAGCCAAGCGCGGCAACGTCGTGCCTGTGGTTCGCAGCGTGCTCGCGGATTTGCAGACTCCGGTGGGGGCTTTCCTGCGCGTGGCTGAGGGAGCGCCTTATGCTTTCCTGCTCGAATCAATCGAAGGCGGAGAGCGCGTTGCGCGCTACTCTTTCTTGGGCGCGAATCCTGAGATGATTGTGCGGGGGCGCGGGGCGCAGACGATTATCGAGCGAGGTGGTGAGCGAGAGACGCTCTCAGGCGTACGCGCCACAGACTTTGCGCGCGAATATTTCCGCGACAGGGAACTGGCGCGCCGTAGCGGTCTTGCGCCGCTCTCCGGCGGGGCGGTCGGTTATCTCGCTTACGAAGCGGCGCGATGGTTCGAGCCTTCGCTGGAAAAAAGTGATGACGGAGAAGTGGATGCGGACGATGCCGTCTGGATGTTCTATCGCACGGTGCTGGCTTTCGACCGCGTGCGGCAGCGCATAGAAATTACCGCAATCGTCTTAACCGAAGAGGCCGACGGCAGCCATGAGCGGCTGCGGGGGCTTTACGAGAAGGCAATTATAGAGACCGAGCGCATCGAAAAGCTGCTGCTGAGAGGCGTCGCATCGCGCTCAGCGCGTCATAAAAAAGCTGCCGGTAACGGCGCGCTCGAATCCAACTGGACGCGCAAAGATTTTGAAGAGGCTGTGCGCCGCGCGCAGGAGCACATCACGGCGGGCGATTGCTATCAGGTCGTGCTCTCGCAGCGTTTCACCAAAAAAGTCGCTGCCGATCCGGTAGCTATCTATCGTGCCCTGCGCGCGACGAACCCGTCGCCCTATATGTACTTCTTCCGGCTGGGCGATGAAGCCGTCATCGGCGCGTCGCCTGAAATGCTGGTGCGTTGTCGTGGGCAGCGGCTCGATTATCGTCCCATCGCGGGCACACGCCGCCGAGGTGCGACGGAGACGGAAGACTGGCTGCTCGGAGAAGAGATGCGCGCCGATGAAAAGGAAGTGGCCGAGCATACGATGCTGGTTGACCTGGGCCGCAACGATCTCGGGCGCGTGGCAGATTACGGCTCAGTCGAGATTGAAGACTTGATGTCGATTGAGCGTTATTCTCATGTGCAGCATCTGGTCACAAGCCTTCGTGCGCGATTGAGAGATGAGCTTGATCGTTTCGATGCGCTGGCTTCCTGCTTTCCGGCGGGGACGGTGACGGGCGCGCCGAAGGTGCGAGCGATGGAGATCATCCGCGAGCTTGAGCCAAACACGCGCGGCGTCTACGCGGGCGCAATTCTCTACATGGACTACGCGCAGAATCTCGATTCGTGCATTGCGATTCGCACCATCGTGATGCGCGATGGCCGCGCCTTTGCTCAGGCGGGCGCTGGAATAGTGTCCGATTCCGTGCCTGAACGGGAATACGAAGAGACAATCAACAAGGCGCGTGCATTGCTTCGCGCGATAGAGATGGCGGAGAAAGGATTATGACAGTGAGCTTGGGTAGCCGTTTTCTCGCAATATTATTTTTGACCTTCGCCATTTTTTCGGGAGCTTTGGCGCAGGAGACTATGCCAACGCAGAATAATTCCGCACAACCACCGCCGAAGAAGAACGCACGTCCAAGTGATTCACAGACGCCTGCGCCTGAGCCTTTCGACAATGCGAGCGTTGAGAAGATGGCAGGCCAGTGCGTCAAGTTGGAGACGGAGGCCGGGGCAATTGTGATTGAGATGTTGGCCGAAGCTGCGCCGGAAACCGTCCGCAACTTTCTCAACCTGACTTCGATTGGAGCTTTCGATACGACCACCTTCAGCCGCGTCGTCAAAGATTTCGTCGTGCAGGGCGGTAATCTTTCCACAGGGCAGAAGTGGGGATTGGAACTGGCAAAGAGAGCGGCGCGCAAGATTCCAGACGAGCCGAGCTACGTCAAGCACGTTCGCGGGATCGTCTCGATGGCGCGGCCTGATGAGCCGAACAGTGCGACCACGCATTTCTTCATCCTCGTCAATGAGGCGACGCAACTCGATGGAAAGTTCGCCGCCTTCGGTCGCGTCACGCACGGGATGGAGGTCGTGGACGCGATGAATAAAGCTGAGGCCGAAGGCGAAAAGCCCACCAAGCCCGTTCGCCTCACGCGCGCAACGGTTGAGCAGTGCGGGAAAAGTAATCAGTAACTGGCGATATGATCTTTGGCGATTCGACCAAATAACACTCCGGCTAATGACCCTTTCAGGGTCAAAGAAAGGCTACCTACTGTCTACCGCGTCATAACAGGCGGTGGCGGTGGCGTCGGGCGCTTCGGCGGATTGCGCCGTAACTCTTCCAACAGATATTTCACAGCCGCTTCGAGTGTCGGGTCTTCGCCGCGCGCCATCGCGTCGGGGCGGTCAACCACCTCCACGTCCGGGTCAACGCCGACGGCTTCGACAGCCCAGCGTCCTTCAAGATCGAAGAAGCGAAAACTGGGCGTGCTGAGGCTTCCACCGTCCGCGAGTTGCGGGTTGCCGGAGAGTCCAATCAGTCCGCCCCACGTCGTCGTGCCGAAGACACGACCGAGCGCGCGCTCGCGGAAGTAGTAAGGCAGCGCGTCGCCGCCAGAGCCTGCGTAGCCGTTAATCAGCATCGCCTTTGGCCCGGCGTGCGAGAAGGCAGGTGTCGAAGTCGTACCCACGCCGCGCCGCGACCAATAGCTGAGCGGTTTGCGTTCCAGCAACTCGATCATCCGGTCAGGAATGAAGCCGCCGCCGTTGTAGCGGTCGTCAATGATGAGCGCCTCCTTTCTCGTCTGCGGGTAAAAATTCTTGAAAAGTTCGCGGTTGCCTTCGACCGCCGTGTTCGGAACATGAATGTAGCCGATGCGGCCTCCCGAAAGTTTGTCAACGAGAGCCTGCTGCGTTTCGACCCAGTCGAGATAACGCAGGTTCGACTCGCTCTTAACGGTGCGCACGCGCTCGTCGTGCGCTCCCGTCGCGTCTGGACGGTCGTTGAGCTTGAGCGTCACGCTGCGGTCGCCCTTGCCTTCGAGCAACTCGTAAAAGTTCTTAACATTGCGCGTCGAAGTGCCGTCAACCGCGATGACGAAATCCCCGACCTTAGCCTTCACGCCCGGCTCTGTCAGCGGCGAGCGGAAGCTCTCGTGCCAGTTCTCGCCCGGATAGATTTTTGTAATCTTGAAATAGCCGGATGAATCGGGAGCAAGCTCCGCGCCGAGCAGCCCGCCATCGGTGCGAGTGACGCGAGACGGGTCTGAGCCGCGCTCTGTGTAGACGTGACCGGCGCTTAACTCGCTGCCCATCTCCGTGAGCAGGAAGTTGAGGTCTTCGCGGTTGGCGATGAAAGGAACGAGTTGCCCGTACTTGGTACGGATGGCCTGCCAGTCCATGCCGTGCATGTTCGGGTCGTAGAACCAATCGCGCAGGATGCGCCATGCGTCGGTGTACTCCTGCGCCCACTCGGCCTTCGGCTCGATCTTCAGCATCATGCCGTCGAGCTTGAGCAACCCGGCTTCGGGCTTCTGACCGGGCGCGACGGGCGCGATGCCGTAGTTCTCGCCCACCTGAAAGATAATCTGCTTGCCGTCGTCCGAGAGATCATAGTTCAGAATGCCTTCGATGATGGTCTGTTCGGCTTTGGCGTTGAGATTGTAGAGCGAGAGCTTGCCCGGCCCTGATAGATAGAGCACGCCTTCGGGTGTCGCCGTCAGGCGGCGATAGTTGGTCGGCTGGCCGGGGATGGCGCGCACGCGATTTTCAAAATTCTCGAAATCAATCCTGACGGCGTTGGGGTTGATGGGGCGTGGCGTCGGCCTCTCATCTATCTTTGCCTCTGCCGGAGTAGCCGCCGGAGTTGCTGCCGGAGTCGTTGCGGGGGTTGGCTGCTCAGATGGTTGCGTCGTTGGCTGCGCTTTCGCGCCCTGCGGCGGTGGAGCTTGAGCCGGGTTGGGAGGCAGCGTCAGCGGCGTCTCTCTCGTCTTCACACGCTCCTCGTCGCTGCCGGGCAAAAAGAGCGCGGGGCCGTCCGCTGCCAGCAAGCCGACGTAGACGCGCGTCGGGTTCGTGTAGAGGTAGTTGAACTCCCAGCCGCTGAACGTCAGATTGAAGTCGCGGTTGGAAAGAAAGTAGAGGTAGCGCCCTTTCGGGTCGAAGACAGGCTGTGTGTCGCTCGTCATGCCGCCCGTGAGCTTTTGCGCTTTTCCGGCGGCAAGCGAGTAGACCCAGATTTCCGAAAACTGGTTGCCGCCGAGTTTCGTGTAGGCAATCCAACGGCTGTCGGGTGCCCAACTGTAGTTGGTGATGTCGTTGGTCGTGCTGCGGTCAACGTCAATGGTCTTTCCTGAAGCGACCTCCACGTATCTGAGGCGCTGCTTCTTGTCGCCGTAAGCGAGCATCCGGCTGTCCGGCGACCAGACGGGGGAGAAGCGCCAGATGTCGCCGTCGGTCGTCACGCGTCGCTCCTCGCCCGCGCCGTCGCTCGGACGCACGTAAATTTCATACTCGCCTGAACGGTCGCTCAGGTAAGCGACCCAGCGCCCGTCGGGCGACCACGCGGGCGCGATTTCACGCACGCCCTGCGACGTGGTGAGGTTGCGTACCTCGCCCTCTTTGGCCGGGGCTGTAAAGACATCTCCGCGCGCATCGAAGAGCGCACGCGCCCCGCTCGGCGAGAGTGAGAACCCATTGATGTTCGATTTCACGTTCTTAAAGTAAGGCACGGTGTCAGGGAAGTCGCCGTAAACTTTGATGGGAACGCGCTCCTCTTTGCCCGACTTCGTATCCAGACGGTAAACGTAGCCGCCGACCTCATAGACCAACTCGTCGCCCGAACCCGAAGGCCAGAGCACATCGTAGTCCGAATGGTTCGTCACCTTGCGCGTCTTCTTCGAGCGCGTGTCGTAGGCGAAGACGTTCATCGTGTAGTCGCGGTCGGACAGATAGTAAATCGTGTCGCCGAGCCAGACGGGAACCATGTCCTGTGCGCGCGTCGTCGTAATCTGCTCGGCAGCGTTGCTCTTGAAATCGTAAATCCACACGTCCGGTGATTGGCCGCCGCGATAACGCTTCCAGCCGCGAAACTCGTTTGAGATGGGCGTATAAGCCAGCCGCGTTCCATCCGGCGAATAGCTCGCCGCGCCACCTTCCATAATCGGCAAGGGCTGTTCCTGCCCGCCTGCTACGGGAACAATGTGTGGGCGGCCCAAACGATTGCTTTGCGGAACACGATTGGCGCGAAAGAGCACGTTCTTGCCGTCAGGCGTCCAGCCGTAGACGATGTTGTCCCAGCCGCCGCGCGGCGGAAGCTGGCCGACATCGTTGCGATAGGTGAGCTGGCGAGGCTCGCCCCCGTCCACCGAAATCACGAAGACCTGACGCGTGCCGTTGTACTCGCCGGAGAAAGCAATCCAGCGCCCGTCAGGAGAGAACTTCGGGAAGATTTCTATTCCGGGGTGCGAAGTGAGCCGCCGCGCCGTGCCGCCGGAAGCGGGCACGGTCCAGATGTCGCCCGCGTAGACAAAGGCAATCATGTCGCCGTTGATGTCCGGAAAGCGCAGCAGTCGCGCGAGGCCCGCGCCCTGTGGCGGCTCGGTGGCTGATGGTTGGGGCGCGGCTGTGCAGAAGAGAAGTAGAACGGCCAGGATGAGAGATTTGTGCATTCGGGCGACTCCTTGGGAAACGTGTTCAGGTCGAGAGGGCCAATAATAACACGAGTTAAAACCTTCTATTTGCTTGAAGCGCACTATCACTACTACAATCGTTAAGTCGAAACGGACAAGATTGGGACAAGAGGAAATAGACAGGATTAACAGGATTACCAAGATTAAGAAAAGAAGAATCGTCAAGGGAGCTTGCTTCTTCTTTCCTGTATCCTGTCCATCTTGTTAATCCTGTCTATTTCTTCCGTCTTTCGATTTAGAGCGAAGCCCGATGCATATTCTCGTCATAGACAATTACGATTCGTTCACCTACAACCTCGTGCAGTATCTCGGCGAGCTTGGCGTGAGCGTTGAAGTGCGCCGCAATGACGAGGTGACGGTGGAAGAGATCGAGGCGCATTGCTGCCCTGACAAGATTTTAATCTCGCCGGGGCCGGGCACACCCGACGGCGCTGGCGTCTCGATGAAGATGATCGAACAGTTTGCCGGGCGCGTCCCCATCCTCGGCGTTTGTCTGGGACATCAAGCCATTGGTCAGGTCTTCGGCGGTCGCATTGTCCGCGCGCCGACGTTGGTTCACGGCAAAGCGTCCGAAGTTTGTCATGACGGACGAACGATCTTTGAAGGTCTGGATTATCGCTTCAAGGCCGGGCGCTATCATTCCCTCGTCGTCGAAAGAGAAAGTCTGCCGGAGTGTCTGGAAGTTTCCGCGACGACGCCCGACGGCGTCATCATGGGCCTGCGCCACCGCGAGATGAAAATCGAAGGCGTGCAATTTCACCCCGAATCAATCCTGACAACTGACGGGAAACGATTGCTCTCAAATTTTCTAAAACTATGAAAAGCGAGTGATGGGTGATGGGTGATGGGTGATAAGAGAAAACGCTCTTTCCCATCACCTATCACCCATCACCTATCACTGCTCTTATGCGTCCTGCATGGCTATTGCCGACTCCGGCGCGCCGGGAAGATGAAGCGCTGAATAATCAGGGCTTGCGCGCTCTGTTGCTGCGTTTGATGCGTGGTGAAGATTTGCGGCGCGAGGAGGCCAACGCGCTGCTTGATGCGTTGCTCGAAGGCTCTGCGACCGACGCGCAGATTGCTGCGGCGCTCGTCGCGTTGGCCGTCAAAGGCGAGACGGTTGAGGAACTCGCCGGGATGGCTCAGGCGATGCGCTCGCGCTCTGTCAGAATCAACTGCCGCCACGCTCCCTTCATTGATACGGCTGGAACAGGATCGAGTTACGCTAAAACTTTCAACGTCTCGACCGCCGCCGCCTTTGTCATCGCGGGCGCTGGGCTTGCGGTCGCCAAGCACGGCAGCCGCGCTGCGACGAGTCGGTCGGGAAGCGCAGATGTCTTGACGGCGCTCGGCGTCGAAGTTACCGCCAGCCCGGAAGTCTCCGAGAAATGTTTGAATGAGATCGGCATTTGTTTCATGTTCGCTCCGCTCTATCACGGGGCGACGGCGCGCGTGGCGAGCGTGCGGCGCGAACTCGGCGTCCACACGACCTTCAATTTGCTCGGCCCTTTGACGAATCCTGCGGGTGCGCCGCGTCAGATCATCGGCGTCTGGCATCAAGCCTTGATTGAGCCGCTGGCGCGTGCGCTCGTCGCTTTGGGGACGGAGCATGCGTGGGTGGTTCACGGCTCGGACGCCTTGGACGAAGTGACGCTCGCTGGCGAAACCTTCGTCGCCGAAGCGCGTGGGGGCGAGGTCAAAACTTTCGAGATCACGCCGGAAGATTTCGGACTTGAGCGAGCGCTGCTATCTCACTTGCGCGGCGGTGATGCGGAAGCCAACGCGCGGACAATTCGCGCGGTGCTGGACGGCACGAGACGCGACGAGGCGCGTCAGCTTGTCGTAGCGAATGCGGCGGTAGCGCTCTTTGTCGGCAGCGCGGCAACTGACCTGCACGCGGCGGCTCGGCGCGCGGAAGAGAGCATAGACAGCGGCGCTGCCTTCGCCAAATTAGAACAACTTGTCGAAGCGACAACTGAACGTTGATACTGCATGGACTTTCTCACTGAAATCATGGCGCTCAAAAGAGTGCGTCTCGAACAATCGAAGAAAGAGCGTTCGGCGGAAGATTTGCGCGCTCAGGCTGAAGTGGTGCGGCGCAATTCCGGAAAGCACGCTCTTCGTCTTGCTCTCAAGAACGTTGAGCGCGTGAACGTGATCGCAGAGTTCAAGCGCGCGTCGCCATCAAAGGGCGTGATTTGCGCCCGTGCCGTGCCAGCGCAGCTTGCGCTCGCTTACGAAGCGGGCGGTGCGGCGGCCATTTCGGTGCTGACAGAAGAAGACCGCTTTCAGGGCTTGATGGCTGATCTGCGTAGCGTGCGCGCGGCGGTGAAAATTCCGGTGCTACGCAAGGACTTCATCTTTGACGAATATCAAGTTTACGAGTCGGCGGCGGCGGGCGCTGACGCGCTGCTCCTGATCGTCGCCGCGCTGGATGATGAAACGCTCAATCACCTGCGGCGCGTCACAGAGGACGAACTGGGGATGGATGCGCTCGTCGAAATTCACACGGAGGATGAGATGCGTCGTGCTGAAGCGGCAGACGCAAGGCTCATCGGCATCAACAATCGCAACTTGCGAACCTTTGAAGTCTCGCTCGATGCTTCGACGCAACTGATTAAGACCGCGCCGCCCGATGCTCTCTGCATCAGCGAAAGCGGTCTCAGCACTGGCGCAGACTTAACCCGTCTGCGCGCCCTCGGCTACGCCGGATTTCTCATCGGCGAGACTCTGATGCGCTCCTCTCAACCCGAAGCGACCTTGCGCGCATTGCTCAAGAACAGTGGTCAGTAGTCAGTAGTCAGTAATCAGTGGTCAGTGGTCAGTAATTGAATGTCGGTAGCCTTGACCTCTCGCAATTAAAAGTCACGATTTCGCACACAGGATTTAACTGACCACTGACCACTGACTACTGCTTTTACGCTTATGACCTTCGTTAAAATTTGCGGGATAACGAATCTGGAAGATGCGCTGGCGGCTGTTGAGGCGGGTGCGGATGCGCTTGGCTTCAATTTTTATCGTCGCAGCCCGCGCTACATCGCGCCGGAGGATGCGCGGCGGATCATCGCGGAATTGCCCGCGACGATGATGAGCGTCGGCGTCTTCGTCAACGAGAGCGAGCCGGAGCAGGTGGCGCGCATCATGGATGCTGCGCGTTTGACGGCAGCGCAGTTACACGGCGACGAATCGCCGGAATATTGCTCTGCGCTACGAGGTCGCTACCTCATCAAGGCGCTGCGCGCCGACGTTGATTTCGAGCCGCAGGTGGTGAAGGATTACGAAACGGATGCTATCTTATTGGACGCTTACGCGAAAGATGCGCGCGGCGGCACGGGGCGCGTGGTTGATTGGGACGTGGCGCGCAGGGTCAGAGAGCTTGTGCCGCAGCTTTTTCTAGCGGGCGGGTTGTCGCCGGAAAATATCGCGGAAGCGATCGCTGCGGTCGAGCCTTACGCGGTGGATGCTTGCAGCCATTTGGAGAGCGCACCGGGGAAAAAAGATAATGAACGCGTGCGCGCCTTCATCGCGGCTTCCCGCCGCGCGCGTTAAACCTTGACGCAGGGCCTCCCTTATCGGTTATGCTGTCGAGCGTGGGCCACAACGAGCGCCAGTGCAAGCAAGGCTTGTCACAGTCTAACCCCGAACTCCTCATCATTGTCTCCACTCGAATCGCAAATTTTTTCACGAAGGTTTACGTTACCTTATGAGCGCAACAGCGCGAGCCACACCGGATGAACGTCTGCACGCACGCGACCAGGGACGCGTGCTGCTGGTGACGGACGAACCTTCACGCGCCGTTTACGGCGCTGCGCTTGAGAGCGCGGGCTTGAAGGTAGTCGGCATCGCGGGAGGCGTGGCTGCGCTCGTCTCACTGCGACGCACGCGCCCGCACCTCGTCGTTATAGATATAAAATTGAAAGGCATTCGCGCAGAGGAACTGGCGCGCTCTTTGACGCAGTCCGAGGACAGCGTCGCAGTGATTCTGGTCGGAGACGAAGGGGCCACCAACGCTCGACGCGGCGCGGCGATAGCTGTTGGCGCTTTCGACTATTTTCAAATGCCCGCAGACCTCTCTCTGCTCATCGCGCGCACCGAGCAGCTAATCGCGCTCAAGCAGATGATGGATCGGCTGCGCGCCGAAGCTGACCGTGATTACCTGACGGGGCTGGCGAATCGTCGCCGTTTTCGCACAGCGCTCGGACAGGAGGTAGAAAGATGGCGACGCTACCATATTCCGTGCGCGCTGGTGCTGGTTGACATAGACCATCTCAAGAAGATCAACGACAAGCACGGGCACTCGGCTGGCGACCGTGTGATTCGCCACGCGGCCAGCGCCCTCGTGGAACTTTCACGCGACAACGACACCGCAGCGCGTTTGGGCGGCGAAGAGTTTGCTCTCCTGCTGGCCGGTGCGAACGACGAGAAGGCTGTGGCTGCCGCCGAGCGCCTGCGTCACGTCTTCTGTGCGACGCCGGTCGAAGATGTTGGAACAGCCACAATCAGTCTCGGTGTTGCCGCCTGCCCGGCACACGCCACCTCAGAACGCGCGCTTTACAGTGCGAGCGATGCTGCGCTCTATCGCGCCAAGCGCGAAGGCCGCAACCGCACGGCTGTCGCCGAACTCATCAACGCGTCTCAAACTACTCCTCTATGATAAGCTGGCAGTAGGACAGGCATTCCTGCCTGTCGTTGAGCGCGGAGAGCGCGAATACTTATTAGCAAACATCAGGAGCGTGGCTTAAGCACGCTCCGACAGGCAGGAATGCCTGTCCTACGATATGAAAACTGAGCCGGATGAGGGTGGGCACTGGGGAGCGTATGGCGGGCGCTTCGTGCCGGAGACTTTGATGGCTCCGCTTGAAGAGTTGACCGCTGCTTACAAGTCTGCGCTGGCTGACCGTGAGTTTCAGAGTGAATTTGAAACGCTCCTGCGCGATTACTCTGGACGCCCGACGCCGCTCTTTCGTGCGGCGCGCTTAACGCAGTCGGCGGGTGGAGCGCTCATATATCTCAAGCGCGAAGACCTCTCGCATACCGGCTCGCATAAGATTAACAATGCGCTCGGACAAGTCCTGCTGGCCAGGCGTATGGGCAAGCGGCGCATCATCGCGGAGACGGGCGCAGGCCAGCACGGTGTCGCCACCGCGACCGTCTGCGCGCTCTTCGGCCTCCGTTGCGTTGTTTACATGGGCGCGGAAGACGTGCGCCGCCAGAAGCTCAATGTCTTTCGTATGCAACTGCTCGGCGCGGAAGTGCGCGAGGTGGATGCCGGGTCGCGCACTTTGAAAGACGCGATTAACGAGGCGCTGCGCGATTGGGTGACTAACGTCGCAGATACTTATTATCTGCTCGGCAGCGCGCTCGGCCCGCATCCATACCCTTTGATGGTGCGCGATTTTCAGAGCGTCATCGGGCGTGAGGCACGCGCGCAGATTCTCGAAAAAGAGGGACGCTTGCCGGATGTCTTAATCGCCTGCGTTGGCGGCGGCTCAAACTCAATCGGGCTGTTCTACCCATTTCTGGCAGATGAGAGCGTGCGTATGATCGGCGTCGAAGCCGGTGGAAGCGGAAATGAATTGGGAAAGCACGCGGCGCGTTTTAACCAGAGCGGAGGCGGGCGACCCGGCGTTCTTCAAGGGACGATGAGCTACGTCTTGCAGGATGAGCGCGGGCAGATCGCACGCACACATTCCGTTTCGGCTGGACTCGATTATCCTTCAATCGGCCCGGAGCATGCCTTTCTTCATGATTCCGGTCGCGTTCAGTATGTTTCGGCGACGGACGCGGAAGCGCTCGCTGCCTTCAAGACCCTTTCCGAGCTTGAAGGCATCACGCCTGCGCTCGAATCCGCGCATGCCGTCGCTCATTCTTTGAAGGTCGCGCGCGAGATGAATCCCGATCAATTACTCGTGGTCAACCTTTCTGGGCGAGGCGACAAGGATGTAACTACGGTTGCCGAAGCGATGGCTGATGAAACGCCGTGAGCAGGATTGAAGCAACATTCGCTCGCTTGAAGCGCGAAGGACGGCGCGGCCTGATTCCTTTCATCACGGCGGGCGATCCCGATCTTGAGACCACAGGTAAATTGCTCGTCGAGTTGGCCAGCGCGGGCGCAAGCGTCATAGAGCTTGGCGTGCCGTTCAGCGACCCGATGGCTGACGGGCCTGTGATTCAGAGAGCTTCGGAACGCGCTCTGCTGCATGGCTTCGGCCTGCGCGAAGTGCTGAATGTTGTCGAGCAGGCGCGCCCGTTGATGAAAGATGTGGCGGTCGTGCTGTTCAGCTATTTCAATCCGCTGCTGCAATACGGGCTTGAGCGCTTGAGCAGGGAAGCGGCGCTCGCGGGCGTTGACGGCGTGCTGGTGACAGACCTTGTGCCGGAAGAGGCGGACGCGTTTTCCAATCTTCTCAGAGCGCACGGCCTCGACATGATCTTTCTGGTCGCGCCGACCTCGACGGACGCGCGGCTGGCATTGGTGGCCGAGCGAGCCAGCGGTTTCATCTACGCCGTCTCACGCGCAGGCGTCACGGGCGCGCGCCTTGATGTGAGCCGCGATGCTGCGCGATTGGTTGAGCGCGTGCGGAGAGTTTCCGATTTGCCAGTTGCCGTTGGCTTTGGTATCTCTAACGCCGAGCAGGTCGCGGAGACCTGGCGCTACGCTGACGCGGCGGTCGTCGGGTCGGCGCTCGTGGCGGAGATAGAAAGACACACAGGCGCAAGCGACCTTGTGCAGCGCACCGGAGAGTTTGCGCGTCAGTTGCTTACCCTTTAGGCGCAGATGACGAAAGATGGTTGAAGCCGACTTAAACAAAGCGTTGGATGGGGAAACGCGCGGGAAGGGAATCGAGCCGGGCGCAATCGTCATCCTCGCCCTGCACAGCCCGCGCGAAAAGTGCTGGGGCGCGCTCGACGAGATTAGTGCGGCTGGCGTCTTCCTGCGCGGTCTCGATCTCAACGCTTTTGACGATTGGGTGCGGGCGATTATGCACGACGAGCCGTTCATGGGCGTGTCCGACCTCTTCTTTCCAATGTGGCGGATAGAACGAATTTCAAGAGATGAGAGCACGGGCGGCGTCGCGTCTCTCGCGGAACAGTTCGAGCAGCGCACGAAGCGCACACTACAGGAGTTTTTTTGAGGAAGGACGCTTGCAGGATTCGACCCCGTCATGTTATACCCCCTGCACGGCGAGAGCACCTCACGGTCGGATTTTCGGATTTGACGCAGAAAGCGCCGCTCGTTTTACCACCCATCGGTTGTTAATCGGAGTTTCATCTCCGGTTAAAAATATTTCGTTGCACGCGTGAAACGCTGTTCCATTCTCGCGCCGTGTGTGTTATACTGCGTTTCGTTTGCGGTAGCAGGCCGCGACTCTTAAGCAGTTCGACGCCCACGAAACGTGAGAAAAGGAATGGTAGAAAGAGATGTTTGTTATGGCTGAAGACAGATCAAGCGCGGATCGCGGGAAAGCGGTCGAAGCGGCGCTGCTCAATATTGAAAAGAAATTTGGCAAAGGCTCAATCATGAAACTTGGCGAGCGCGTGGTTTCGGATATCCCCGCGATCTCGACTTCTTCGCTGAGCATTGACTCGGCAATCGGCATCGGTGGTGTGCCGCGCGGGCGCATCATAGAGATTTACGGCCCTGAAAGCTCCGGCAAAACGACGCTGGCTTTGCACATCGTCTCCGAAGCTCAGAAGGCCGGAGGTGTTGCGGCCTACATTGACGCAGAGCACGCGATGGATGCGGACTATGCCGGAAAGCTCGGTGTGAATATTGACGAGCTTCTGATTTCGCAGCCGGATTCGGGCGAGCAGGCTTTGGAGATTGCCGAAGCTCTCGTGCGTTCACAGGGCGTCGACGTAATCATCATTGACTCTGTGGCGGCGCTCGTGCCGCGCGCGGAACTCGACGGCGAAATGGGCGACAGTCTTCCGGGCTTGCAGGCGCGCTTGATGTCGCAGGCTCTGAGGAAACTGGCGGCCATCGTCGCGCAGTCGAACACGTGCTTTATCTTCATCAACCAGATTCGTGAAAAGATCGGCGTGATGTTCGGAAGCCCTGAAACCACTACGGGCGGGCGCGCTCTCAAGTTTTATGCATCCGTGCGTCTGGACATTCGTCGCATTGGCGCGATCAAGGACGGCGACCGTGTGGCTGGCAATCGAACGCGCGTTAAGGTCGTCAAAAACAAGGTTGCGCCGCCGTTCCGTGAGTGCGAATTTGACATCATGTATGGCGAGGGCATTTCGCGCGAAGGCGATGCGGTTGACCTGGGCGTCGCCAACAAGGTTGTCGAGAAGAGCGGCGCGTGGTTCTCTTACAGGAACGAACGTCTGGGACAGGGACGTGAAAACGCCAAGCAGACTCTGAAGGAGAACCCGGAGATGTTGCAGCGTGTGGAAAATGAAGTGCGCGTTGCGCTCGGCATTCCTGTGCGCGGTGGCGCGGAGTCGCCGGTGGAAGCCGAAGCCGTAGAGACTGCGGAAACTTCCGATAAGGCCAGCCGCAAGGCCGCGAAATAAGGCAAAAGTAAGTAAAGCCGTAAATCGTAAATCGTGAATCGTCAATAGAAGAACACTCTTTCTATTGACGATTCACGATTTACGATTTACGGCTTTTTTGACTTTTACCTTTTGACTTTTTACTTTATTGTCTTCATCGCTCATGGAAAAGACGATTCTAATAAAAAACGGGACGCTCCTGACGATTGCTGGAAATGACGCAGTCGTAAGGGGCGATCTGCTCATTCGCGGCAATCGTATTGCGAGCATTGGTGAAGCGGTTGGTAGTGCCGATGTCTCGATAGACGCAAGCGGGTGCGCCGTCCTGCCCGGTTTTGTGCAGACGCACATTCATCTCTGCCAGACTCTGTTTCGCGGGGCGGCAGACGATCTGGCCTTGATTGATTGGTTGAAGAAACGCGTCTGGCCGATGGAGGCCGCGCACACGGCCATGTCCGCCAGGGCATCGGCGCGGCTCGGCGTCAGTGAGATGATTAAAGGCGGCACGACGTGCGCGCTGACGATGGAGACGGTCAATCACACGGCGGAAGCGTTTCGCGTGGTCGAAGAGTCAGGATTTCGCGCGACCGTCGGCAAGTGCATGATGGACAAAGGCGACGACGTGCCGGATGCGCTGCGCGAAGAAACCGAAAGCTCTATTAAAGAATCGCTCGCGCTCTTTGAAGAGTGGCATGGACGCGGAGAAGGGCGCATACGCTATTGCTTCGCGCCACGCTTTGCCGTCAGTTGCACGCGCGAGTTGCTGGAGAGAGTCGCGCGTCTTGCACGAGAGCGCGGTGTGATGGTTCACACGCACGCTTCAGAGAATCGCACAGAGATCGAGATGGTCGAGCGTGAGACGGGTGAGCGCAACGTCGCTTATCTACATTCGCTTGGCCTCACCGGAAATCATGTTGCGCTTGCTCATTGTGTTCATCTGGACGATGCGGAATTGGAAATCCTGGCAAACACCGGCACGCATGTCGTCCACTGCCCATCGTCGAATCTCAAGCTCGGCTCCGGCATCGCCCGAATCAAAGAGATGCTGGAACGCAATATTTCCGTTTCACTCGGCGCGGACGGTGCGCCGTGCAACAATCGTCTGGATATGTTTACGGAAATGCGCTCCGCTGCCTTGCTTCAGAAAGTTTTTCACGGGGCTGAGGTCCTGTCAGCACGGCGCGCGCTTGGCCTGGCAACAATTGACGGCGCACGCGCGCTCGGTCTGGAACAGGAGATCGGCAGCCTCGAAGTGGGTAAGCGCGCAGACCTCATCCTGATTAATCTGGAGCGGCTTCATTCGACGCCGCTTCCGACAGACGTTGCCTCGGCGATTGTTTATTCAGCGCAGTCGAGCGATGTCCAGACCGTCATCATTGATGGTCAGGTGGTCATGCGCGACCACGAGCTTTTGACGCTTAATGAGCGGGAAATAATTGAGGAAGCGAATCGTGAGTCAAGGCTTTTGCAGGAGCGCGCCGGAGTCAGGTAGATGTTCTTTACTGCTTTTTTAAAACCAGAATGATTATTCCTCCATACGCCTTGATAAAAGGAAGCAATTTGAATATTCGATAATCCATCTTTTCCAGTAGAGATGGTTTTTTATTGTTCGGATTCCTGATAAAGCGGTCTAATCTTGAGAAGAGTAAAAATCGTTCGGCTGAGAACTCGGGCGCCAGTTCCCTGATAATCTTGAGGTCGCCGGTTGTGAGCTTTCTTTCATCTTCGGTGATGTGACGATCCAAGGACGCTTCTTTGGGAACCACCCATCTCCCGAACCTTGTTTCTCTGAGTGTGTCGAAGATGGGAACCCGCATCGGCTCGTGGAAGATTGCCAACCCTCCTTTCTTCAGCACCCGTGAGCATTCCTTTAGCCCCTGACTGATGTTGATGTGGTGGAGAATGTCGAAACCGACTACGACCTCGAAATGTTCATCCGGATAGTCGAGGCGCTCTGCCGCACCTACAGAAAAATGCGTCCTGTCAGCCATCTCGTACTTTTGTGCTAAACGCTGTGCGATTGCGATATTGCTTGGAGACAGATCGAAGCCGAACACCTCATAGCCGATCCTGGAAAAGATAAGAGAGTTTTCGCCGGGGCCGCATCCGAAGTCCAGTAGCTTCTGGCCTTCCGAATTGAAGCTATCCTTAACAATCTCTATGACGCGCCAGTAAGAATTCCAGGGCCTCGTCTCGTTGCCGGAAATCGGAGCAAAGGAGACTTCCGATGGCTCGTTGAGCTTAGAGAATTCTTCGTAGAATTCGCGCTCTCTCCTTTGCCTTTCCGTCAAGAGTGTGTCGGTCACGATTACAGCCTCACGCGTTTGTTGCAAAATAGCCTGAGCGAATATGCAGTAGGAGCTAATTCAAATCAAGTAGAGACGCCGCACGGCAGGACACACCGTATCACCTAGATAATAAGGTTAATTATAATCACCTACCAAGTTTAGGGATGTGATTGAGCGGCGGAAGTTGTGCGGGGGAAGAATAGATTTCGGGAATGAATTCTTAGCTAATGATAAGAAAAATGGTGGCTAAAAATGGCTGTGCCAACTCGAAGGGAGCGAATCCGGGGGGCGGCTTCGGCTTCCGAGCTGGCACGGGCGGGCACTATCTAAGTTCGGGCCTCAGATGGCTTGTCTTACGACCGGCTGACGTTTGGGCATCAACCCCATCCTTAACGCGCGCCATTATACACCCCTTGTCGAAACTGTCAACGCTTTTTTGTGACTAATTCGACAAAAAATCAACGAGGCCATAGTGCGGTTGACACTCAGCGGGCTGCCTCCTTATACTGCGATCTTTCCATGAAAGTCTGGATAATCCAGGCCAGGTAGCTCAGTCGGTAGAGCGCGGCCCTGAAAAGGCCGGCGTCGGCGGTTCGATTCCGTCCCTGGCCACCAGCATTCGTAAATCGTGAATCATCCTGACTGGAAGCATGAGTTGGAGGTATCTTCCAACTCATGCTTCCAGAACTTCTCACCAACCTTTGGTTACAACGGCCACCAGCTTATAAACAAGGTTAGGTAGCGGGAAGCATCACCCTATTATCTCTTACCGCCTCAACTCAATCTTTGCAACAGTGTCTCCAAGCGGCGACTAATCCGGTAAGTTGGAAAGCTCAGACTTAAAGTGACAGTCGCTCCAGTGGCGTCAGCAGCCTAGCTCTAATACCTAAATTTATAGTACAGCCCGAAAACATCCTTTCACGCTCGTTACATTTCATAGTGCGCTCGCATTAAAAGTAGATGTAAGACCCTTCCAGGTTTGAGGTAGAGAAGGTTGACAAGGTTGGAAACAAGTCCGTAGGTCTAATCTTTCCATCATGGAGAAGGAGGATATTTACAAATGGATAAGCCAGAGGAAGAGAAATGGACGTTGATGTTCTATCTTGCGAGTGACACTAATCTCGCTCCGGAAATCATCTCGCAACTCAAATCCATCAAACAAGCGGGATTTCATCCCAACGTAAACGTCATCGCGCGGTTTGATCCCAATCTTGAGATCGCCGAGACCCACATCTTTGACATCAATCGGGTTAACAAGATTCAAGCCAAGGGCGAGAGCAAGATCGGGTTTGTCGGGTTTACGCCTAACGATCCCTATGTTGTAAATCTGATGACAGACAAGTTATGGGGAGAGCAAAGGGATACAAATAACCGGCTCATTAGAGATCGGCTTATAACGTCTCTCACGAGCAAAGGATTTCAATTTGACCCGCCAACGCCGCCTGCTTCTATCAGAAAGGACGAAAACGGCAATCTTGAAGAACTCCCTCCTGAACTTTCTTTAGCGAGCTTTCTGGACTTTTGTCGCAAATATTACCCTGCTCGCCGTTACATGCTTTTCATCCTCGGACATGGTTTGGTGGTGGGTAATGACACCTTTCTGTTTGATGAAAATGCCCCTGAGCATTCGTTACAGTTGAAGCCCCTGGGCGTATTGTTAAATAAGTTTAAGGAGGACATTGCAAAGAAGGATGGGGTTCCAACCGGTGCCGAATTAGAGTTAATCAGCTTTCATAGCTGCTCAATGAGTTCGCTGGAAGTAGCTTTTGAGATACAAGGTATTGCCAACTACATGCTTGCCTCGCAAAGCCCCTCCTTTGTCGGCAGTTGGCCCTACAGACAGATACTGATCCGGATATTCAATTATCTGGACAGAAAAGAAAGAGGCTTACAGGAAGTGGATATCAAGGGGATGTTCAAGAACATTTTCCACTACTGTGCGTATCACGGTCTTGACTATCTAGTGGCGGGCTATTCCAACGACGCCTGCTTGTGCGACTTGAAAGAAGTGCCGAAAATTCAATATCGGCTCTCTGAGCTATCAGCAAGTCTCATAGACGGCTTAAACTGGGCAGACCCACAGGGACAGGAATTAGTGCGGGAGAGTATCCTTTTGTCTCATCTGGCTGCACAAAGCTACTTTAACGAAAACTACACCGACCTGTTCGATTTCTGCTTCCGCCTGCAACAGCGACTCAAAACTGCCGCGCAGGAACCACCGCCTGCCGAGGTAAAAGCAATCAAGGATGCGTGCCAGAATGTGATGGAGAAGTTGGAGAGAGGCATCGAAGGGGACGACGACGAACGTCTCGTCGTCCGCTCGGAGTTTATAGGGCCAGCCTATCAGTACTCACATGGCTTATCCGTTTACTTTCCCTGGTCTCAGCCGTTTAACGGTAGGTTTTGGCCTAGAGAGTATAACAGATATAAATTTTCCAGCGTCTTTGCGGATGCCCAGCAAAAGTCATGGAGCGATTTTTTGACGGCGTATTTCACTGGCACAAGGCGGCACACACGTGCGGATGAATTCAAAGCGACAGCACTCAACTCTGAGACAGCACTCAACTCTCAGGGAGTACCCGGCATTACGAAAGAAACCAGAGAGCTTACCTTTCAGGAGGAATTACTCGAAGCCTTTTCCACCGGGGTATTAAGGAGCGACGGTCAGCTACAAGGAAAGCCTAGCCCGAACTCTTCGCAGGGTGATGGCTGTGATTGTCAATCCATCAAGAATTATCCGCCGTTCACGCGCGAGCGAATCGTTAGTGGAGCGCCGGGAAATGTATCTGTAAGCCCGACTTCTTTGCGGGACCCGACTTTCACCCTGAACGGGACACCGACTTTCGCTGTAGACGGGATCGAATAAGTCCGGTGTCGCGCCGCAACTATCATTGGTTGACCGAACAATGAGACTAATGAAAGTGCCACGCCATCTCTTAATGCTGATAGCCTTGGTGCTCTGTCCAATTCCGTGCCTGCATGGTCAAGAGGCTACAGATGCCAGAGAGCTGGCGCGGCAACTTGCGAGCGCAGCAAACGACAACGCCATTAGTCTGGAAGAGAGGCAGGAATCTCTCCAAAAGCTGGAAGAATCTGCCCGCCTCTTTCTTAGTGTGGATGAAAAGGTCGAGGCGGCCCGCGTCCTGAACCGCGCGGGCCGCCTCCAGTTAAGACTACATAGGCCGCCGGATGCCGTCGCCACTCACTCCAGAGCAATAGACCTGCTCAGACAGACGCCGGACGCGCAAGCGGAAGTTGATAACTTAAACGGACTAGGCGCAGCTTACCTATTGCAGGAGAAAAAGAAGAGGGAAGCTGAGCAGTCTATCCAAAGAGCGATCTCATTGAGCGAGGGGTCCGACTATAGACTCGGTCAGGCACAGGCCCTGCTCACGCTTAGCGAAATACATAATACCTACAACCACGACTTAGCCCTCGAAACAGCGCAAAGGTCTCTTACGCTTTGGCAGGCGGTGGACGATAAACCGGGAATTGCCCGCACCTACGCCCAAATCGGGCAGTACTACATGGCGCAGAACATATTGCCGGAATCCACGCATTATTATGAGCAGGCGCTCAGCCTCTGGCGGGATTTGAATAATCCGTCGGAGCAAGCTGAAGCCTTAATCAATCTGGGTTATATCGAGCATCGCAAGGGCGCGTGGTCAGATGCCATTTCATTCTATACACAGGCACAGAATCTGCTCGACGAAAGAACCAATCCCGAACAGATGGGACGGATTGCCAGCGGAATGGGGGCTGCTTTCAACGAGAACGGAATGCCGGAAATTGGCCTCGCTCATTTCCAACGAGCGCTCGATTATTATCAGCAGGCACGAAACTTCGGCTACGCGAATTATACAATTCGGGAACTCGGAGCAACCTACTACCTTTTGGGAAAATATCCCGAAGCAATAGCACACCTTCAGCAAGCCCGTGCCCTCGTAGATAATGACACGCTCGAAGCAGAATGCGACGAATATCTCGGCAGAATTTATATTTCGACAGGCGAATACGGGCTTGCCCTCCAGCATTTGCAAGCCGCGCTTCCCGTTTATACACGAGCCTTTAATCCCAGGGAGGCGGCACGGGTGCAGGCGCTGCTGGGACAAATCGCCGAGCATCAATCACGGCCTGAACGCGCGCGACGCTATTACCAGCTAGCGTTAAAGACATTTGATAAATTGTCTGACCGGGTCAATCAAGCTGCTGTCTATTATGCGCTGGGACAGTTGGAGTTGAAGAAGAGGAACTATGACGCGGCGGAAGGTTATTTGCGGCAGTCCATTGATGCCACCGAGAACATCCGTCGTGTTTCTACGAACAGCGACCTGACCGCAGCCTTTTCCGCCACTGTTTACGAGCGTTGCGAAAAGTATATCGAGTGCCTGATGCGCAAACATGAGGCACAACCGGCGCAGGGCTTCGCCGTGCGCGCTTTTGAGATTAACGAATCCGCGGGGGCGCGTTCCCTGGCAGAGTTGCTCAGGGCAACTGGAACAAACCTTGTACCCGGTCTTGATCCGCAGTTGGCGGAGCGGGACAGGTCACTTCGCCAATCGCTCCGGGTGAAAGAAGACTACAGGGTGGCGCTGCTGGGTAGAGCCTACAAGAAAGAAGAACTCGACGTATTGGAGGCAGAACTGGCGCAACTGGAAGCGGAACTCAAGCGGGTCACCGAAACTATCCGGGCGCGTTATCCATCTTACGAGCAGATTACTCAGCCCACGACCTGGAGTTTGCGGCAAATTCAGGAGGAAGTTATCGCCGACGACCAGACGGTGCTCTTGGAATACCGCCTCGGCGAAGACAAGAGCTACGTCTGGGCTGTAACGCGCAACGGCATCGCCAGCTACGAACTGCCAGCGCGGGCGCAGATCAACCAAGCGGCAGAAAAAGTCTATAAATTGCTGGCAACTCCGCCGCGTCCAGACGGCGTTGATGAGTTGACCCCGGCGTTTCAGGAGCTTGGCCAGATGATTTTGTCGCCCGTCGCCGCGGAGTTGAATAAGGGGCGAATCATCATTGTGGCCGATGGCGCGCTCCACTACATCCCCTTTCAGGTTCTGCCCGTTCCGTCGGCCAATAACGAAGCGCTCAACGATAACTGCGAAATCGTTAACACCCCCTCGGCCACCATTTTGGGAGAGTTGCAGCGAGAAGCCGCGCATCGCCAACCGGCGACGAAAGTTCTGGCGGCTTTCGGCGATCCCGTCTTTGCCTCCAACTACTCGCTGCGCAAAGAGACCGCTGACGGTGAGCCACTGGTCGCCATGCAAACAATGGAGAGCGAGCGTTGGCGGTCGGCTTTGCGCGACATAGAGCTTAACGGAGACACCTTCGATCCATCCGTCGTCAAGCAACTCATCTATGCCAAGCGCGAGCTAATCAACCTGCGTGATGTGGTGGGCGAAGAGCAGACTTTTATGGCAACGGAGTTCGCCGCCACACGCGAACAGTTGGTCAACACAGATTTGAGGCAATACGCGATTCTTCATTTCGCCACGCATGGCTACCTCAACACGAAACGACCCGAAAATTCCGGCCTGGTGCTTTCCACCGTTAACCGTGATGGACAAGCGCAGAACGGCTTTGTCGGGCTGCAAGACATTTATCAACTCCATGCGCCGGTCAAGCTAGTCGTCTTGAGCGCCTGCCAAACAGCGCTCGGCAGAGAGGTGCGCGGCGAGGGATTGATTGGCCTGACGCGCGGGTTTATGTACGCGGGAGCATCCACAGTGGTGGCAAGCTTGTGGAAGGTGGACGATGAGGCGACCGCTGAGTTGATGAAGCGCTTTTACAACAATATGCTACAACAGGGTATGACGCCCGCAGCGGCTTTGCGTGCAGCCCAGAATAGCCTCCGGCAGGAGGGGCGGCCTCCGCACTACTGGGCGGCGTTTACGTTGCAGGGCGAATATCGCCAAGTCATTAAATCAACGCCCAACGGCGCTGCGCCCCTGTCCACGAAGATAATTGCGGGCGGGGCGTTATTGACGCTATTGACGGGCGGCGCCTGGTGGCATCGCCGTCGTAGACTACGAACGGCGCAACAGAGCGGATAGCTATTCAACGGTGAATAAATAGCTGCCGGGGATGCGTTGCTCAATGCCATCGGCTTTGGTGGCAAATAGTTTCAAAGCATATTGCCCGCGTGTGAGTTGCGGGGCCGGAATCAGTACTGAGACAGATTGAGCGTCTTGCCCGACTATCTCCAGAGGTTTTGTCTCTCCATTATCCTTATCTAATTCAACGCGATAACGTACGGCTGGGGGCAATCGCTCGGGTAGCGTTAAAGAAATTCTCAGCGCGGAGGCCGGGAGGGGGAAATTTACTTTACCGGCTTGAGCGGCGTCAGCGCGGTTGCTGCCGCTGATGGTCAGGGTAAGCGTGGCAAAGGTCTGGGTCGAAGGCGTGCGCGGGCGGGAGAGCCACCACGCGCCGACTATGATGGCCACCACTATCAGCGCGGCGGTGGCGCGTAGCGCCCAAGCCTGATTGCTCCAAAGAGCACGGAGCCGCCCGACCCATGTTTGCTCGGTCGGCGGGGTGGCGACAGTTACCTTAGCGACAGCTTGGCGTTCGTCAACATGGCGTAAGAGTGCGGCGGCCATGATGACGCGCTGCTGGCGCGCTTCGGTGATTAAGTAGTTGCGTTCAAAGCGTTGACGTTGCTCCTGTGTGAGTTCGCCGCGCAGGTAAGCATCTATCAGGTCTTCTTCAGTCAGGCTGAGTTGGGCTGGCCACGTCTCCTGGGCAAAGCATTCATCCTCGAACTGCTCCAACTCTTCTTCAGGCAGTTCTCCAAGCAGATAAGCAATTATATGTTCGTCAGTCATTTTTTAGCCAGTATGAGGCTCATCTGGGGGCTGCTTCAAAACCGTTTTCCCACGTCTCTATAAGTATATGCTCCAAATCCCCGGTTTGTTGCGTAATAAAATAACTTTAATCTTCAATTGAGCGTTTCCTGACACAATCCATCAGGATATTACGCAAGCGCGTCACGCGCATTCGCAAGGCCAGCACAGTAGTTTTCATGATCTCGGCTAAGTGGCGGCGATGTTCGGCACGGGCGCGCCCCCGTATGACCTGGCAGTACGCCAGAAGCAGTTCCTGTTCTTCCGAGGCTAATTGCTCAAAACAAGGCTTTAATATGCAGTAGATTCTTTCCACCTGCTCATTGGCGGCGTCCGGCAGGTTTTCGATAAATTTGAGAAAAACCGAATTTTCTCGCTGGCTCTGGCGATATCTTTCTTTGGCGATGTTGCGAGCGATGCCCAGACAGTATTTGTCCGCCTCGGGCACGTGCGTCCCGGCGACGATCTTGAGGGCCGCCCGATCAATGGTCTCATCGGCGGCGCTCGCAGGGTCGGAAATACCCTTCAGTCTGAAAAATCCGACAAGCCTCTCGTGTAGGCGAGTGTAGCGACGACCTGCTTCTTCAGTATCGGGGGAGAGAGATTCCAAAAAACGAGAGAGAGCTTCGCTGCTCACAGTCTGCCGGTTCTTTGAATTCTCTCGAGGAGAATCTGTCATTTTTGGTTTGGTAAAGCCTCAACCCATCTTTTGCGACTTGATGCCTTGAGTCTCACTTGTTTGCGCGGGGTTGACAGGCATTTAGCTTCCTTGATGGTTAAAGCCAGTTCTGTTCCGGAACTTAAAGTTGAGTCGGGAAATGAACGGCCTGCATTGTACAACATTAGTTTGGTCAAGCAAGGGTTTGTTCTTATTCAGGCCATCCCGAATCCCAGTCCAGTTCGTTGAGTCATTGGAAATCTACAGGAGGATTAGCTGACTTCCCGCCAACATCTGGATAAAGTCAGGATAAAGCGGCTTAATTTATTTACTGCAAGCATTCGCCATTCGCTCTGCTATCTGTGCCAGTAGTTCTTGATCTTTTGGGCGAGCAGGGGAAAGGGAACGTACTCGACCTGGCGACCGGCGCGGCGCAATTCCTCGACCATTCTCATCGCGCCGTCGGCGTTGCGTGTATGCACGAGGATGGTCGAGGCGCGTTGCAGTTCGGGGCGCGAGGCGAGCCAAAGCGCGATGGCGTAGCCGGTATTTTCGTCGTCGGTTGTTTCGGAGTGATAGTGTTCGGGCAGCAGGTCGTGATCGAGGAAGATCGCATCGTAGGTCTTCTCGCTTAAGAACTCGCGAGCGCCTGCCACGTCGTCTGCGATGTCTAGCTGATCGCCGTCGAAGCGTTTGCCGAACCAGACATGCCTGCGCGTGTCGTCGTCAAGGAGGAAAACGCGAATCGGGCTGCGCCCCACATGAACGTTATTGAGTCCGAGCTTGCTCAGGACTCCTCTCAAAATACCCATCTGTTTATGACCCGGACCTTCTGAAAATAGAGCCTTTATCTTCGGCCAGCTATGATTACAATCGAAGCTTTCTGGATGCCTCACTATAACGCGTGAATCGTGAATCGTAAATCGTGAATAGAGAAAAGCCGTCTTTAACTATTCACGATTTACGATTCACGATTTACGATGAATTAAGAGTATGCTAAAAACTTCGACGATTCGTTAAAGCCTGATACTCTTTCATCGGCAACGGCCTTTTATCTTTTTGATTAAACAGCAATATGTCAGCGTCTCTTTATGAAGCAGATTTTACAGAACAATAAAACTGGCCGGATGGCGGTCACGGACGTTCCCACGCCAATCGTGCAGCAGGGGCGCGTGCTGGTGCGCGCCAGCGCCTCTTTAATCAGCGCGGGCACGGAACGGATGGCCGTTGACGAAGGCAAGAAGAGCCTGATCGAGCGGGCCAGAGAGCGCCCGGAACTCGTCAAGCAGGTCATCGAGAAAGCGAAGAACGAAGGTCTCCTGAAGACCTTTAACGCCGTTCGCTCGAAGCTCGGTTCTTCGACGGCGCTTGGCTACAGTGCAGCCGGAATCGTCGTAGATGTCGGCGATGACGTGACGGAGTTTAGCATTGGTGATCGTGTGGCTTGCGCGGGCGCGGGCTACGCCTCGCACGCCGAAGTGCTGTCCGTGCCGAAAAATCTCTGCGTGCGCTTGCCCGACCGTGTGAGCTTTGACGCGGGAGCGTTCGGCACACTCGGCGCGATTGCCTTGCAGGGTGTGCGCCTCGCCGACCCGACTCTCGGCGAATCAATCGTCGTCATCGGTCTTGGCTTGCTTGGTCAAATCACCGTGCAGCTTTTGAAAGCGAACGGTTGCCGCGTCTTTGGCATTGATTTAGACCCACTGAAAGTCGATCTGGCGCGAGAACTCGGAGCGGACAGCGCGGCTTTGAGCGACGAGAATGTGAAGAGAGCCGTGTTGGATTGGTCGCGCGGGCGCGGAGCGGATGCTGTGTTGATTACGGCAGGCACGCCCTCGAACCAGCCGATTGAGTTGGCGGGCGAGATTTCGCGCCTGAAAGGTCGCGTGGTTGCGGTCGGGATGGTCGGGATGGACGTTCCGCGCAATCTCTATTTCAAGCGCGAGCTTTCCCTGATGGTTTCCATGTCCTACGGGCCGGGCCGCTACGATCCCGAATATGAAGAGCGCGGGCACGATTACCCGTTCGCTTACGTGCGCTGGACGGAGAATCGCAACATCGAAGCCTTCCTTGATCTGGTATCGGAAGGGCGCGTCAACGTCGAACGCCTCATCACGCATCGTTTCTCGATTGAAGAAGGCGAGCGCGCCTATCAACTGATTGCGGGCGAGACGAAAGAGCCTTACTTAGGGATAGTTCTTCAGTACGACACGGAGCGCGAGCTTGAGCGCCGGATTGAAGTTAAAGGAAGAGAGAGACAGAGCGCGTCAGCGGAAGCCTCAAACTCCGTTCGCGTCGGCATGATCGGCGCGGGCGTTTATGCGCAGGCGATGCTCCTGCCCTTTTATAAAGCCGAGGGCGTTGACTTTCGGGCGATTACGACCGCTTCAGGAGTCTCGGCGCGCGACATTGCGGAAAAATATGGATTCAATTATTGCGCTACGAGCGCCGACGGCGTGCTTGATGACGCGGATGTGAATCTGGTCGTCGTCGCCACACGTCATGATCTTCATGCGGAGCTTGTGCGGCGTGCGCTGCTCAAAGGAAAGCATGTCTTTGTGGAAAAACCGCTGGCGCTGAATGAAGAGGAGTTGGAAGGCGTGCTCGATGCGGCGGAAAATTCTGACGGGCAGGTGATGGTCGGCTTCAATCGTAGATTCTCGCCGCTGGCGCGTGCTGCGCGCGAGTTCTTCAATGGGCGTCAAGCGCCGCTCTCGATTAGTTACCGCGTTAATGCCGGACGGATTCCGAAGTCTCACTGGCTGCAAGACCCGCGCGAAGGCGGCGGGCGCATCATCGGCGAGGTCTGCCATTTCATTGACCTGATGCAATACCTCACAGGCTCGTTGACCACGCGCGTTTACGCCGAATCAATCATGAGCCGCAATCAGGAGATGGTTGACGAGGACAATGTTTTTATCACGCTACGGTTTGCCGATGGCTCAAACGGCTCTATCGCTTATCTCTCGGAAGGCGATAAGGCGATGCCGAAAGAGCGCGTGGAGATTTTCTCGGAAGGCAAGAGTTTCGTGCTGGACGATTTTCGCGGCGCGGTTGCTTATCGCAACGGGCGCGAAGAGATGACGAAGCCGCGACAGCAGGACAAGGGGCAGGCGGATGAAACGCGCGCCGTCTGCGAAGTCGTGTTGAAAGCTGCGCCCGCGCCCATTGCGCTCAACGATCTCGCAGCCACGACCCGCGCCACATTCCGCATACGCGAATCCCTGCGTACAGGCCAGGCCGTAAATGTTTGACCACCGAAGGCAAAAGAGGCAGCCGTTTCTCATCTTGATGAGCGGGGGAGCAAGTCAGATGAGAAAACTTAACTTAAAAGCCGCGTCGCTCGCGCTCCTGCTCGTCCTCACTTCATTTGCCGAAAGTTTAGCTCAGAACAATGGACGGCGCGGACCGCCGCCGGGCAAAGACGCGGTGCTGTTTGACACGGCGAATTACGGCAACGAAAGAATCATCCTTCCAATCGTCATGCTGCGCGGTGGACGTTACGTTGCTCCACCGTCTTTCAGTAACAAAGCGGCGAGGCGGCGCTTCGCAAACACTTATTATCGTACCGGACAGAAATATCGTTTGCTCTACGGCGGCGATGAACTCGGCACGGTGAGCGTCAAAGACCGGAAGACGTGCGACCCGACCGCCGCTAACGTGCTGGTGCAAGCTGCTGCGAAGTTTGAGGGCAGAGGACTCGTGACGAATTCCGCGTCGCTCGGACGAAAACCGGTCAATTATCGTGAGCTGACGGAAGATGAGAAGACGGCGATTATGAAACTCGTGCAGCCGAGCTTCCGGCGAGCCGGAGTTGACGTGCCGGAATTTGAGGGCGTCGCCAACGGGGCTGTGGCTGCTGATCTCGATGGCGATGGCAAGTCGGAGTTGGTCGGCACGTTCGCCACCGGAGCTAAAATGCAGCACACGCTTTTCATCATCGCCGAGCCGAGCGGGAAAGGATACAAGCCGACGCTGCTTCTTTTTCAAGCGGCGAAAGATGAGTACGGCGACCAACAGATTCGGTGGGACTTGCTTGACGGGATAGACCTCGACGGCGACGGCGTCGGTGAGGTCATCATTTCAGTCAACGACTATCGCAGCCCGGATGATTGGAGCTATCTCATCTACAAAAAGCAGGGCGGACGATGGCGCAGGGTCTACAGCGGCGGCGGCATGCGCTGCCCGTATGAAAGCGGGGGCCACAAGTTTTAGCTGAATTCCCGCCTCTTTTGACGTGCCGTTGAAGTGGTCTTGCTTTCTTTGAACGGAGTGCTATAATCCGCCGCGCTGTCCGTCAGCGATGGACAATGAACGGGCCGTCAACTTTCCGCGCCGCATGAACCACAGAGCGCGGTCAAGTATCATTAGAAGTCTTGAGCCGGTAACGCACCGCACGCCGAATGTCTTCCGATAACGCTAAGATTCATCCACTGTTCGCCGTGCCTGACACTGCGCCCGAAGAAAATCCGGCGCAAGGTAGTCCTCTGGCGACAGAGCAGCCCAACGTTTGCCAAATCTGCTTCGGCGCAGGGATGGAAGTCGTTGCGGGCAAGGGCGCAAAGCGTTGTCCCTGCCGCACCGTACACAATCAAGGGAAGTTGCTCGAAGCCGCGCGCATTCCGCGACGTTACAATGAATGCTCAATGCAAAACTACTATCCGGCGAAAGGCAACGGCACACAGCTACGCGCCTTCAACTATGCCTTTCGTCTGGTGCGTGAATATCCGGCTGTAGATCGTGGCCTCGTGTTCATGGGCACAGTCGGGGTTGGAAAGACGCATCTCTCGGTCGCCATCCTGCGCGGTCTGATTGAAAAGGGCGTGCCCTGCGTCTTCTACGAGTTCGGCTCGCTCCTGAAAGAGATTCAGAACTCTTACAACCCCGTCTCGCAGACTTCCGAATTGAAAGTGCTCGCGCCTGTCTTTGAAGCCGAAGTGCTGGTGTTGGATGAACTGGGAGCGTCGAAGCCGACGGATTGGGTGCGCGACACGATGATGCAGATCATCAACACGCGCTACAACGACCGTAAGCTGACAATCTTTACGACCAACTATCTGGACGGAAGGCGTTCGGAGAAAGATGAGACGCTGGAAGACCGCATCGGCGTGCGCCTGCGCTCGCGTCTCTTTGAAATGTGTAAGACCGTGCAGATTGAAGGCGACGACTACAGAAAGAAGTTCGACGCGCAGCAAATCTAAGAAGTTGATTGAAAAGTCCCGTCAGGGACGACGTGAAAATAGCCCGGCAATTTATTGCCGGGCTATTTTCTTGTCCCTAACGGGACAGAGATAACCTGTCACTTTTCAAACAGCTTCTAAGGCTTTCCTTTTCTGTTCCGGCGCTTAGTCTCTGTGATGAATTTTTCGAGTGAAGCTCTCAGGCTACCATCGAGTTTGAAGCCCTGCTCGAAATCCCTGTCTGCTTCCGCCTCTCTACCCTGAAGCAGCCGAACCACCCCGCGATTGACGTAGGCTTGAGCCGAGTTGGGATCAAGCTCGATAGCTTTGGTGTAATCGGAGGCAGCTCCGTCGAAATCGTTTTTGGCCTGACGCGCCGTGGCGCGGCTGAAATATGCGCTGGCGTCAACCGGATTCAACTCGATGGTTGTAGAGTAATCGGCAATGGCTGCGTCAAGCTGTCCCTTCGCTTGCCGCACGACCCCGCGATTGAAGTACGCGTCCACCATCTTCGGACTGAATTCAAGAGCTTTGGAGAAATCGGCAAGAGCCGCATCCATCTCCCCCTTACCCTGTCGCAGGATTCCGCGATTGTAGTAGCCTTCAGAGTATTTCGGGTTTAGCTCAATCGCTTTGTTGTAATCGGCGAGCGCGCCCTCGATGTCCCCTTTCGCTCGCCGCGCGTTGCCGCGATTGTTATAGCCCGGCGGGAGCTTTGGAAACATGTCGAGCGCGATGCTGAAGTCGGCGATAGCTCCCTCGTTGTTGCCTTTGGCGAGCCGGGCGACGCCGCGATTGTAGTAGTTCTCAAAATCCGTCGGTTGGGTCTCAATCGCTTTGCCATAATCGGCAATCGCTCCATCCAGATCGCCCTTGCTCATCCGGGCGTTGGCGCGATTATTGTAAGCAATGGCCAGAATCACCGGCTTGGACTTTAGCGAGATGGCTTTATCGTAATCGGCGATAGCTCCGTCCAGGTCGCCATTGCTCTGACGTTCCTTACCGCGATTGTTGAATTCTTCGGCGGAGCGAGGGTTTTGTCCCTGAGCGATAGAGACAGTGAGGGCTAGAATTAAAATGAGGAGCGAGGCAAAACGTTGCATGAAAATCTCCAGATGAAAGTTAAGGTCTGACGAATTAAGGCGGCACAAAGGGGGGACGTGCTTAAGCTACTAGAGCGGCTTGCGAATCAGTGTACGGCGGCTGTTAGCCTGCCGTGCAACCAATTGAAACTCGCTCTAAGCGGTCAAATTTCGGCGTCGGCCAAAACCTTATTCAGATGAAGATTGACGAAGTCAGGATGCCTCATTCTGACTTGATGATTTCCGGCATCCGGCTCAAATCAATTTCGGCAGGTTTAATCTGCTCAGGAAAAAAAGACTTGTCCATCAATTCGTTCATCGGCGTCCGCGTCTTGAGAAATCCGAGGCTGATGCCCATGTCCAGAATCTTTTGCATCTCTTCGTCGGTCGGGTTGAGGTTGCGATAGGTGACGCGGTCGGCGGGCTGCGTCAAAACGTAGCGCAAGAGCTTTTCATCCTGACGAAAATATGGCGAGACGAGTTTCGCCGCATCCTCGCGATTGCGCTCTGTCCATTCGCCGGATTCGTTGATGCCGCGCACCAGATCGCGGACGACTTCAGGGTTGTCACGAATCAAATCTTCATGCACGACCAGCGCGCAGGAAATGTAGTTTGGCCAGATGTCTTTGGCGTAGTAGAGCACGCGCCCGTAGCCTTCCATCTCGGCTTTGCCGCAGTAAGGCTCGGCGACGATGAAGCCATCTATCGAATTGGTCGCCAGCGCAGCGGGCATGTCCGGCGGAGCCATCGAGATGAATTTAATCTCGTCGGGTCTGACTCCCTGATCCCGCATCATTTTGTTGACGAAGAAATTTTCGTTGCTGAAGGGGTTCGGGATAGCAATGGTCTTGCCGCGAAGGTCGCGCAGGTCTTTGGCCGTGCTTTCCTTGCGAACCATGAGTTGTGAGCCGTCGCGATGGCCGAGGCAGGCGATTTTCACGGGCACGCCCTGCTCGCGCATCTTCATGGCAAGCGGCACGGTCAAAAATGCAGCCGTCAGCCTTTTGGCCTTCAACGCCTCGACCATCGTCGGAAACTCCGAAAAGCGCAGAGCATCGAAGCGCGTCCCCGTCTTACTGGTTTTTGATGCGTAGTCTGTGACGGGACATGTCAGATGACACGTCACCGGAACAAAGGCGACCGTGAGCGTCTGCTGCTGTCCGCCGTCCGGCCCCTGATGATAAGTCTCCTGCTCGTGGCTGCGCGGCTTGTTCAGCGAGCGGTAGCGTAAGAAAACAATCACCGCAAAGCAGATGATGACCGCTGCTACAATCAAGACGGTTTTTTTTGAACGAAACATGGACTCACCTCAAAAACGATAATCAAAGGCATGAAATCTCTAAGCGTTATTGCATCCTGAAATTCATCTCTAGCTCGCGTTAGTCATCGGCAAAGCGAACGGCTACTGATTGATGACCTCACCGTCTGCATTGAGGCGGATGACCTCACCGAAGTTGAGTTCACGTATGCCTTTTTCCACCTTCCTGAGATCGCCGACGACAATCCATATTACTTCGCCGGGACGGACAAACTTTTTCGCAGCTGTGTTCAACTGCGGCTCCGTCAGGACGCGCACATTACCGGCGTAGTTCGACCAGTAGTCGGCGGGCAGCCCGTAATTAACTATGTCAATCGCCGCTCCTTCGAGGGCGTTAAGGGTCTCAAAGCGACCCGGCAGGCGAAGCGTCATGTTACGCATGATGCTCGCATACTCCTCGCCTGCGAGTGGGCGCTCTCCGGCGACGCCGCGAATCTCCTTAGCCACTTCAATCATCGCTTCCTTCGTTTTATCGGTCTGGACGGGCGCGACGACGATGAAGGGCCTCTGCCCGCGTGCGGCACTCAAAAACCCTTGAGTGCCGTAGCTCCAGTGCTTATCGAGCCTGAGGTTGCGGTTGAGACGCGATGTTGCTATCCCGCCGAAATTCCGTAGGACGGTCTCGATGGCGTGCTCTTCCGTTTGCCCGCTTGTCTCCGAGACATGCGCCGCCACGATGGTCGATTGCGTGGCGTCCGGCTTGTCAATCAGATAGACCTTTTTGCCGGAGGTCTTAGCCACTGTGGCGAGTTCCTTTGCGGGTGCTTTGCCGGGCTTCCACGTGCTGAAAGACTCTTCGAGCGCCGGGAGCAGCTTGGCGAGCGTGATGTCGCCCGTCACGATCACGGTCGAGTTACCGGGCTTAACCCAGCGGGCGTGCCACTCCATCAGGTCTTCGCGCGTAATACCCTCTACGGATTTCTCTGAGCCGGAGCCTGTCATGGGTCTGCCGTATGAGTGGTTCGCGCCGTAGAGCAAGCCCGGTAGAACACGAAGGGCCATCGCATTCGGCTGCGCCTTTTCCTGCCCGATCTGCGCCAGCCGCCTTTGCTTCTGGATCGTAAACAGGTCTTGCGGAAACGACGGGTTGAGCACCACGTCGGAAAGGATACCGAGTGAGGGGCGCAGGTTATCCGAAGTCGCCTGTAGTTTGACGAAAGACAAATCAAGCTGGCTGAAGGTGTTCAAGCGTGCGCCGAGCGAGTCAAGCTCGTTGACGATTTGAAACGCGTCGCGTGTTTTCGTTCCCTCATCCATCAGGTCCAGCGCCAGCGATGCCGCACCGGCTTTGGCCGCCGTGTCGGATGCGTAACCGGCATCGACCGCCAGCGTCACATTGACTATCGGAGCCGAGTGCCGCTCAAGCAACAGCACGTTAAGTCCGTTCTTTAACGTGGCCCGCTGGACTTCGGGAAACTTTATCTCCGGGGCGGCAGTCAGTGCTGGAAGAACGGAGCGATCAAGACTACTCCTGGCGGCGTCGATCTTCGGAAATGGCCTGACGAGCATCGTGTAGTTATTGGCTCGCAGCCAACGTTGTCCCACCATCCTGACATCGGTCGGCTGTGCGTTAGCCATCGTCTCAAGCCCCTGAAGGTAGGCGTCCGGCGAGCCTCCGTAGGTCATGCTTTCCGCGAGCACGTCGGAGCGGCCTCCGAAGCCGCCCAGCCGCTCGATGCCGCGCAGGAAATCTGCCAGCGTCCGGCTTCGCGCTCGCTGGAGTTCTTCGGCGGTCGGGCCTTTCTCGATCAATTCATTAATCACGTTGTCCATCTCGCGCTCGGCCTGGGCGGGGTCTGCGCCCGCTTTGACCGTGACGGTGATGACCATGAGGCTTCCCAACTCACGCTCTGCGACGCCCGCGCTGACGCCCGTGGCGAGTTCCTTTTCGTAAACGAGCCTGCGATCCAGCCGCGCACTCTTCGAGCCGGAGAGCACCTCTGCGAACAATTTCAAGTGTTCGAGTTCCGATTCCTTCCATGTCGGCGCATGATATACGCGGTAGATGCGAGTTTGCGGGACGCGGTCCTGCATCTCGTCGCGGATGTTGCGGTCTAATTGCGGAATCCATTTTTCGGTGCGGCTCAAGGGTGGCCCAGGCTGAATGCCTCCGAAGTATTTCGTCACCAACTCCAGCGCGCGTTCGGGTGTGATGTCGCCAGCGAGTGAAATGACCGCGTTGTTCGGTCCATAATAGGTCTTGTACCATTCCTTAACGTCATCGAGCGAAGCAGCGTTGAGGTCTTCCATGCTGCCGATTGTTGACCAGGAGTAAGGATGGGAATATGGGTAAATCTTCCCGGAGATTTCGCTGAAGACACGACCGTAAGGTTGATTCTCGCCCTGCCGCTTCTCGTTTTGTACTACTCCGCGCTCGCGCTCAAGCATCTCTTTCGAGATGCGCCCGGTCAAAAAACCCATGCGGTCGGCTTCAAGATAAAGGGTGCGCTCAAGCGCGGAGACCGGCACGTCTTCAAAGAAGTTTGTCCGGTCAGTGTTCGTCGTACCGTTGCGGTTATTAGCGCCGAGGTCATCCATCGCCTCGCGAAAGCCGTGAGGGTAGTTCTCCGAGCCGTTGAAGAAAAAATGTTCAAAGAGGTGTGCGAAACCTGTCTTGCCCCGATTCTCGTTGCGCGACCCGACGTGATACCAGAGGTTGACTCCGACAATCGGCACGCTGTGATCTTCATGCACCAGGAGCGTCAGGCCATTATCGAGGACGAACTTCTTATGTTGAATGTAGTAGCGATTGCGGTCGAATTGCGTGGGCTTCACGGCTTTATTCGTCACCCCACGCTGCTGTCGTTGTGGCTGTTGAGCCGCAACGCGCAGCGGGACTAGACCGAAAAGGATGGAGATGGCTAAAGTGAAAGAGACGATGAGACGCAGTTTCATGAGATACCTCGATTGAATCAATTTATCTGTGCTGTGGTTTCAATACGCCGACAACTCGCACCGGGTTCTGGCAGAGATGGATTACTTTACGACGACCGGGTTGTTTCGGCAATGCTGCGCGATTCTCGTAGACGGTGCGGATGCTTTGTCCCGTGCTGCTCGGCGCTGGACTCTATCCTGATAGCTCCATCGAAGTCCGAGTTCATGTATAATGGCTCGACTCATACTTAAGTAAACCGTTTTTATCTGAAAGCGCTTGACCGAAGAGATGCCCAAACGCACGGACCTACGCAAAATTCTGATTATCGGCTCAGGCCCCATCGTCATCGGGCAGGCTTGCGAATTCGACTATTCGGGGACGCAGGCGTGCCGCGCCTTGAAGCAAGAGGGCTACGAGATCGTGCTGGTTAATTCCAACCCGGCGACGATCATGACCGACCCGGAGACTGCGGATAAAACATACATCGAGCCGCTCACGGTCGAAGCCGTCACCGCCATCATCAAGCGCGAAAGGCCCGACGCGCTGCTGCCGACGGTCGGTGGGCAGACGGCGCTCAATCTTGCTATCGCGCTCTCGGACGCTGGCGTCCTTGAAGAATACGGCGTGGAGATGATCGGGGCGAAGCGCGAGGCCATCAAGGTGGCGGAAGACCGCGAGCTGTTCAAGCAGGCGATGGAAGAAGTGGGACTCCCGATGCCGCGCGGAGGATTCGCGCACTCGTGGGCCGAGGCCGAGGCGCTCGTTGAGGAGACGGGCTATCCGGCCATCATCCGCCCCAGCTTTACGCTCGGCGGGTCGGGCGGCGGCGTGGCCTTCAACCCCGAAGAGTTTGAAGAGATCGTGCGCGGCGGCCTCGCTGCCTCGCCCGTCAATCAGGTCCTGATCGAAGAATCAATTCTCGGCTGGAAAGAGTTTGAACTTGAAGTGATGCGCGACCTCAATGACAACGTGGTCATCATCTGCTCGATTGAAAACTTCGATCCGATGGGCGTGCATACGGGCGATTCGATCACGGTCGCTCCGGCGCAGACGCTCTCCGATGTCGAGTATCAACGCCTGCGTGATATGTCTATCACCATCATTCGCAAGGTCGGGGTCGAGACGGGCGGGTCGAACATCCAGTTCGCGGTCAATCCTGAGAACGGCGACGTTCGCATCATCGAGATGAACCCGCGCGTCTCGCGTTCCTCCGCTCTCGCCTCGAAAGCGACGGGCTTTCCGATCGCCAAGATCGCGGCCAAGCTCGCCATCGGCTACACGCTTGACGAGATTCCAAACGACATCACGAAAAAAACTCCCGCCAGCTTTGAGCCGACGATTGATTACGTCGTGGCGAAGATTCCGAAGTGGGCTTTTGAAAAGTTTCGTGACGCCGAAGACGTGCTGGGCACGCAGATGAAATCGGTCGGCGAAGTGATGGCGATTGGACGCACGTTCAAGGAAGCGCTCTTCAAAGGCTTGCGCTCGCTCGAAGCGGTAAAACCTTTGCGTCTCAAGGGTGTCTCTGATGACGAGTTGCAGCGCAAACTTGCGCGCCCGAACTCACAGAGGTTTTCTTACATCACCTATGCCTTGCAGCATGGCTGGACTATTCCAGAGATTCATCGCCTCTCGCGCATAGACCCCTGGTTTCTCGAACAGCTTCAGGACGTGATGCGGATTCAAGATCGCATCGAAGACCGGAAACTGGAAGACGTTCCGCCGGAAGTCATCCGTGCGGCGAAAGAGGTTGGGCTTTCGGATCGTCGCATCGCTTACCTGACGGAGAGAACCGAGGATGAGGTGCGCGCTCATCGCAAACGTCTCGGCATCGTGCCCGTCTACAAGCGCGTGGATACGTGCGGCGCGGAGTTTGAATCCTCCACGCCGTATCTCTACTCGACCTACGAGGAAGAGGACGAAACCGAGCCGACGGATAATCGCAAGATTATGATTCTAGGCTCGGGGCCAAACCGCATCGGGCAGGGAATTGAGTTTGATTACTGTTGCTGTCATGCGTCGTTTGCACTCCGCGATGCAGGCTTTGAGACCATCATGGTCAACTGCAATCCCGAAACGGTCTCGACCGATTACGACACTTCCGATCGTCTCTACTTCGAGCCATTGACGTTCGAGGACGTGATGAACATCGTGGATGTGGAGAAGCCCGAAGGCGTCATCGTGCAGTTTGGCGGGCAGACGCCGCTGAATCTGGCGATGCGGCTCTCGGAAGCAGGCGTGCCCATCATCGGCACATCGCCCGATTCGATTGATCTGGCGGAAGACCGCAAACGCTTCGGCGCGCTGATGCAGGAATTGGGAATCCCGCAACCTGAGAACGGCACGGCGACTTCACCGGAGGACGCGCGCGCAGTGGCCGCGCGAATCGGTTACCCTGTGCTGGTGCGTCCCTCTTATGTTCTCGGCGGGCGCGCGATGGCGATTGTTTACGATGAAGCGAGCCTTGACGAGTACATGCGCTCCGCCGTTGATGCCTCGCCGGAGCGGCCCATCCTGATTGATAAGTTTCTTGAGCGCGCGGCGGAGTTTGACGTTGACGCGCTGGCTGACGAAACGACGTGCGTGGTCGCGGGCATTCAGGAACATATCGAAGAGGCCGGGATTCATTCGGGAGATTCGAGTTGCGTGCTGCCGCCGGTTCGCATTGACCCTGAACACTTGGAGACGATGCGCCACTACACGCGGGAACTGGCGCGTGCGCTCACGGTGCGGGGCCTGATGAACATCCAGTTCGCCATCAAGGATGATCGCGTCTACGTGTTGGAAGTAAACCCGCGCGCTTCGCGCACCGTGCCGTTCGTCTCGAAGGCGACGGGAGTGCCGCTGGCTCGCATCGCCGCGCTCGTGATGGCGGGACGCTCCCTCGACAGTTTCGATTTGCCGGAGGATTTGACGGAGAACCTGAAAATCAACAAGCGATATTTCATCAAGTCGCCCGTCTTCCCGTTCGTCAAGTTTCCCGGTGTTGACCCTATCTTAAGTCCTGAGATGCACTCGACCGGCGAGGTGATGGGCGTCGGCGAAACGTTCGGCGAGGCATATGCGAAGGCCATGATGGGCGCGGGGCTGGAACTCCCTTTGAGCGGCACGGCTTTCATCAGCGTCAATGACGGCGACAAGGGACAATCGGTGGTGCTGGCACGACGGCTCACACGCTTGGGCTTCCATCTAGTTGCGACAGAGGGGACAACTGAACGCCTGCGCGAGGTTGGCCTCAAGGTTGAGAGCGTTTTCAAAGTCAACGAAGGCCGCCCGAACATCGTTGACCACATCAAGCGCGGCGAGATTGCGATTATCATCAACACCCCGCTGGGGCGCGTCTCACACTTTGACGAGCAGGCGATTCGCCGCGCCGCGCTTCAGTACAACGTGCCGTGTGTGACGACGATGACGGGCGCGCAGGCAATTGTCGAAGCCATCCATGCGCGTCAGTCCGGCGAAGAGATTAGTGTTTACTCGTTGCAGGAATTGCACGCGGCCAGCCGTGCAGTTCATCAGTAATAACATCAAACGATGAACGCGGAACGATGAACGCTGAAGTTAAAGAAAACGCTTTTCAGTTCATCGTTCATCGTTCATAATTCCTTTGAGGAGAATACAAGGTGGAGATTAATAGCCGCGAAGCTATCGACAAAATTCTGGAAGATTGCCGCACGATTGCCGTCGTCGGACTTTCTTCAAACCCTGGGCGTGCCTCAAACGGCGTCGCCGGTTACATGAAGCAGCAGGGATATAAAATCATCCCGGTCAATCCAAATGAGACGAAGGTTCTGGGTGAAACGTCTTACTCATCGCTGGCGGACGTGCCCGTCAAAATAGACCTCGTGGATGTGTTCCGCCGCTCGGAGGACGCGGGCGCAGTGGTTGACGAAGCCATCAAGATTGGCGCGAAAGCCGTCTGGCTACAGGAAGGCGTGATTGACGAGGAAGCCGCCGGGCGTGCACAAGGTGCGGGCCTGCTTGTCGTGATGGATCGCTGCTGGCTGAAGGAACACATCAGGAATAAATAACGGGCGGTCAGGCAGCGCCCGTTCAATCCTTCAGCATCAGACGAATTGATCTGATAGCCTCAACGTTGGATTGCCTACTATGACCCAGCAAAATGATTTCCTTGACCGGATGCGTATCGCTTCTCCCTGTAGTGTCGGTTGGGAGAACATGAGCGGTGATGAGCGTGTGCGTTTCTGTAATCAATGCAGCCTGCACGTTTACAACATCTCGGAAATGACGAAGGAGCAAGTTTCTTCCCTCGTTACCGGGACAGAAGGACGAATTTGTGCACGGGTTTACAGGCGCGCTGACGGCACGATCCTGACGCGGGATTGTCCTGTGGGCTTGCGCGCTCTCAGACGACGAGTCTCGAAGATGGCGGGCGCGGCATTGACGGCTGTGCTGAGCCTTTGCTCCGGGGTCATCGGTCAAACGCAAGCACAGGACGACAAGAAGTGTACGCGCATCGTCGCGCTCAAGGTGACGAAGATGGTCGCCAAAGACGGGCAAGTCGTTTTCTCCGGCGTCATCATGGATGAAGTGGGCGCGGTCGTCCCCGCAGCGAAGATTACGCTGATTAATGAACGAACTAAAAAGAGCCTGACTGCGACATCTACGGACGGAGGCGAATTCAAATTCCCTGAGCTGGCTGCCGGTAACTACAGCCTTGAGATTGAAGCGACGGGGTTCAAGTCTTATAAACAAAAAAAGCTCACGCTGAATTCAAGGGAAGCTGTGCGGATTGACGCAACGCTGCTATTCAATGAGGCGACGGTCACAGTTGGCCTACTCATCAGCGATCCCCAGTTTGAATACAGCAATGGCACGACCACCCTTCGCGGGGACTTTATTCGCAAACTCCCTATGCCTTAAGAATAGTGTGCGGCAGGCAGTAGGCAGTGGGCAGTAAAAACAGAAAACTTTTGGGCCTGTAGTTAATCTCCATTCATGTCCGTTGAAATTCATTCAGTTGTGATTACGGTAAGCGACCGTTGCGCTCGGGGCGAGCAAAGGGATGAATCCGGCGCGGTGCTGGTCGAGTTGTTGAAAGAGATGGGCGCTGAAGTTGTAGCGACGGAAATCCTGCCGGATGATCTTGAGCCATTGGCAGAGAAACTGCGCGCGTATGCTGACCGCACGGACGTGACTCTGATTGTGACGACGGGCGGCACTGGTTTTAGCCCGCGCGACAACACGCCGGAAGCCACGCGCGCCGCGATTGAGAGGGAAGCGCCAGGACTCTCTGAAGCGATGCGAATGGAGACGAGCAAACAGACGCCGCTGGCGATTGTGTCGCGCGGAGTGTGCGGTATTCGCTCCAATGCTTTGATTATCAATTTACCCGGCTCGCCTAAGGGTGTGCGCGAGAGTTTCAACGTCATCAAAAACGTTCTCCCTCACGCCCTAGCGCAACTCGCTGGCAAGCCCCACGCTGAAAGCGTGACGAAGTAGATTGGGAAAATAATTTTGACAACTCGCATCCGCGCGACATAATATTTTCTCAAGCTCGACGATCCGCCAGCTAGTGACAACCGCGCGTGCGTTTTCTCTTCAGAAAGCGACGTGCAGCATCGGAGACAAGATGGTGTTCGGCGCGATTCTTCTTCAAGCAACGGAAACAACCGCGGCAACTCCGGCACAAACAATCGGCTCGCCCGTCGCGGCCTACTGGCCTGTGATGATCTTCTTCGTCTTTGCGATCATCTTCCCCGTGCTGCCGATTGTCCTGGGGCGTTTTTTAAGGCCCATGAACTATCTCAAGGCCAAGATGCGCCCTTACGAATGCGGCATAGACCCGCAGACGGAGGCCCACGACCGCTTCACCGTGCGCTACTACATCGTCGCCATGCTCTTCCTGATCTTCGATGTCGAAACGATTTTTCTGCTTCCCTGGGCAATCATCTTCATGGGCGACGATTTTTCGTTCACCAAATTCGCCCTCATCGAGATGTTCGTCTTCATCGGCATTCTCGTCGTCGGCTACTACTACGCCTGGCGCAAAGGCGCACTGGAATGGGCATGAAAGGCAGGGATGAGGGCGGAGGGATGAGGGATGAAAGAAAACAGATCTTTCTTTACTTCATCCCTCATCCCTCCGCCCTCATCCCTTAATCGCTATGGCTGAACATCAAGAAGGATTTGTTCTGACGACGGTTGATTCGATGATCAATGCGGTGCGTCGAACGGTGGGCGCGAAGGCGATGGACTTGACTGCGCCGGTCGTCAACTGGGCGCGCAAGTCTGCGCTTTGGCCGATGACGTTCGGGCTGGCGTGCTGCGCTATCGAGATGATTGCGACGGGCGCGGGGCGATTTGATATTGATCGTTTCGGGGCGGGGGTGTTTCGCCCAAGCCCCAGACAGAGCGATCTGGTGATTATCGCGGGCACGGTGACGCTGAAGATGGGGCCGGTGGTGCGCCGCGTTTATGACCAGATGCCTGAGCCGAAGTGGGTGATTGCGATGGGCGCGTGCGCTTCGACCGGCGGGCCGTTTGATTCTTATTCGACGATGCAGGGCGTTGATCGTGTCATCCCCGTAGACGTTTATATTCCGGGCTGCCCGCCGCGCCCGGAAGCCTTGCTCTATGGCCTGATGCGCCTTCAGGACATCATCATGCGCGAAGCGCCTTCGACCTATATCTTCGAGTCGGACGGGATGGTGCGCCGCCATCGCCAACTCGAAGGCGACGATGAGTTGCAGGAGATTTCGCCCACCGACCGGGAAGCGATAGAAGTAGTTGATGCCGCGACTCGTTGATAGCAAGCATCAGATTCAACGCAACGATAAGAGGCCGCCTTCTGGCAAGGGCGGCCTTTGTTATTTCTTTCTTGACCCTTTCAGGGTCACAGGGAAATTTTCGTAAATTGATGGAAGAAAAGTCTAAGCTCCTTCGTCTAACGTTTTGAGAAATGAGGATGGCGGAGGCAGCGGATGGAGCAGCGCGCTGTGGCGAGCGAGCAAAAGATTGACGAGCGCGTCATTGAGGCCTGTCAGCGGGGAGACAGGGAGGCTTTTCGACTGCTCTTTGAGACGTATCAGCACAAGGTCTATTCAATTTCCCTTTACTATTTCAAGGGAGATGAAGCGTTGGCACGCGATGTGACGCAGGCCGTCTTTCTCAAACTGATGACGAAGATTGAGCAGTTTCGCCGCGATGCGGAGTTTACGACGTGGCTCTATCGAATGGTGGTTAATGCCTGCATGGACGAGCAGCGCAAGCGCCGTCGCTTCCTTCCTTTCGGAGACGGATTCATGAGCGGGCATGATGCCGGGAAAAAATCGCAGGAGGAGCGTTACGAGCGCATCGAACTGGCCGACTCCGTGAAGGCTGCCATCGGAGAATTGAGGCCGAAGTTGCGCTTGCCTATCTTGCTCAAGTATGTCGAAGGGTTGTCGTATGACGAGATGGCCGAGGTGCTTAATTGCTCGAAAGGCACAATCGCTTCGCGTCTCAATCGCGGCCACAAAGTTTTAGCGCAACGCCTGTCGCACCTGCGCGGCGCGCTGCAAGGTGAGTAAAAAGATGTTCAGTCAGCATGTAGGTAAAAACCTTTCCGCTTATTGTCATGGCGAGCTTCCTGATGAAGAGTCGCGGCGCGTGGCGGAGCATTTGATCGGCTGCCAGCGGTGCCGCCGTGAGTTTGAAGAGATCAAGCTCGGCGTGAAATTCGCCGAACAGTTGCCGCTCGCTTCCGCCCCGGCATCCGTTTGGAACGAGATAGAGTCGGCGCTCGTCGAACGCGCACGCCCCGCTCATCTGCGCCCGCAATCTTCCCGCCACGTTCCCCTTTTCAATTGGCAGCGCGTCGCAGCCGTCTGCGCTCTTTTGCTTTTGGCGATGGCGATTGGTCTTATCTGGTACTCGTCGCACCAGGCGAACAACGATGCTCAGGTTGTTGAGAAAAATAGACCACAAGAGACGATTGCTCCGAACAATTCCACAGAGACTAACCCGCCCCCAGTTCAGAATCCGTCTACGGTTAACAATAACGCGCAGGCTGGTTCGCCTGACGGTAATAACAAGATTCCTGAGACTGTGATTGCCAGCCGCGCGGACGGGCAGACGTGGGAGGTTGCGCGGCTGGCGGGCACGCCGACAATCGGAGCGAATCAGCTTGAAGGAAGCGGTCGCCTTGCGGTTGGCGAGTGGTTAGAGACGGACAGTTCGTCGCGCGCCAAGATTAACGTTGCAGACATCGGGCAGGTGGACATCGGGCCGAATTCCCGCGTGCGTCTGGTGGGAACGCGTTCGACCGAGCACCGGCTGGCGCTCCAGCGTGGACGCCTTCACGCTTTCATCAACGCGCCGCCGCGACTCTTCATCGTCGAAACACCGTCGGCGACGGCGATTGATCTTGGCTGCTCCTACACACTGGAAGTTGACGATGCGGGGCGAAGCGTCCTGCACGTCACTTCCGGCTGGGTCGCGCTTGAGCGAAAGGGGCGCGAATCAATCGTGCCTGCCGGAGCGATCTGCGTCACACAGCCGGGCAAGGGGCCGGGCACACCCTACTTTGACGATGCGTCCGCGCGCTTCCAGGCCGCGCTCACACGGCTCGATTTTCAAAACGGCGGCGCGAAGGCTTTGAGCGTTGTCCTCGCAGAATCCCGCGAGTACGACACGCTGACGCTCTGGCATCTGCTCTCGCGTGTCTCCGGCGCAGAGCGCAATCGCGTCTATGAGCGCATGGCCTCTCTGATTACTCCCCCGCAGGGCGTCACGCGCGAAGGCGTGCTGCGCCTTGATAAGGACATGCTTGATCTCTGGAAGAAAGAGCTTGCATGGGCATGGTTCGAGTGACGAATTGCGGAATGCGGATTGCGGATTGAAGAATCACCCAACCGCTTTCCAATCCGAATCCGCATTCCGCAATCGAATTGTCTCTCCCGCAATCCTCGTTGTGCAGTGAACTTTTATCTTTTAGGAGTAACGAACATGACTACACGAATCACATCGAGATTCATCGCGGGTTGCCTCCTCGCCTTCGCCCTCGCAGCGTTGGTCGGAGTCAGACTTTCCGCTCAACACGCTCCGGCGAATAAAGCGCTGAAGAGTGCCGCTGCGGCCAAAGATCAATTGGTCGTCCACGAATGGGGCACGTTCACTTCGATTGCAGGACGCGACGGCGTGGCGCTCGACTGGCGACCGCTCAATGGCCCAAGCGATCTGCCGAAGTTTGTCCACACCATGCAGGAAGGCAGCGGAGGCTTGCGCGATTCCAGAGGCCCGGGCAAAGGTAACATAACTGCGCGGGTGCGTATGGAGACGCCCGTTCTCTACTTTTATGCCCCAGGCGAGATGGATGTTTCCGTCAAGGTTGATTTTCCGAAGGGCAAGATTACCGAATGGTATCCGCAGGCGCGCGAGGCCAGCGCAGGCATTGACTGGGGGAAATTGAAAGTCATGCCAGGCCGTGCTTTGAATTTTCCGGTCGAGAGCGCGCACAGCCATTATTACCCGGCGCGCGAAACCGATGCCGCGCCCGTTCAGGTTTGCAGCACGGACGGCAAGCCCGGACAGCAGGAGAAATTTCTTTTCTACAGGGGCGTCGGAACTTTCGACTTGCCGCTATCCGTCAAACTCGAAGGCGAGAGTGTCGTCTTAAAGAATCTGGGTAAAGATGAGATTACGCATCTCGTCATCTTCGAGAATCGCGGCGGCAAGATCGGCTACCGTTTGTGCGACGCCTTCACGGGCGAGATGACGCACGAGCGCCCCGCGCTTGATAAGAGCATGGATTCGCTTCTTGAAGATTTGAAGCAGATTCTCGTCGCCTCCGGGCTTTACGAAAAAGAGGCGACGGCGATGATTAAGACGTGGCGCGATGGTTGGTTTGAGGAAGGCATGCGCGTCTTCTACATCCTGCCGCGCAAACGGACTGACGAGATTCTTCCCGTCACGATTGAGCCTCGCCCGGCTGAACTCGTCCGCGTGCTCGTCGGGCGCGCCGAAGTCATCACGCCGCAGATGGAAAAATCAGTCCAGCAGCAGATCAGCTTGCTCCGCTCTCCTTCGCCGCAGGTTCGTGAGACGGCGATGCGGGAGATTCGCAAATACGGACGATTCTCCGAGCCGATTCTCAAGCGCCTGCTGGAACAGGAGAGCGACACGAGGGTTCGTTCGCTCATCAAGACACTCATCGAAACCTCCGCCGCGGAGGCCAACATAGCGAAGAACTAAAACGCGGATTCGAGCAGGGATGGACAGGATGAACAGGATAAAAAGAATTATGGATTTGAGATTTGAGATTTCAAATTATTCTTTATCCTGATAATCCTGTCCATCCTTGCTAATTTCCTGCTTGAGTCGCTAATCAATAAGGAGGCAAAAATGGTAAGCCGGAAATCACCCGACCTGAATCGCAGGCAGTTTATCAAGCGTGCGGCGTTTGTCGTCTCCGCGTTGCCTGCTCTAAACGTGGGAGCGCTAGTGCTGTCAGGATGTAGCACGGGCGGTCAATCTCTGGCTCGCGCCGGAGGCGAGTCCGGCAATGATCCTGACAATCCTGTCTGGCGAATCAAGATGGTTTCAGACCGGGAGCCGGGCGAGCCGTTGATTCTCTCCGGGACTGTTTACGGGCCTGATGGGGTGAAGCCTGTGGACGGAGCCAGACTTTACGTCTATCACACGGATGCCAGAGGTTATTATTCCGATCAGGACGGTAAGGGTGGAGCGCCACAACCGCGCCTGAAAGGATGGATGAAGACGAACGCCGATGGCCGGTATGAGTTTCGCACGATCAAGGCCGCGCCGTATCCGAATGCTCGCAACCCGTCGCACATTCACGGCACGCTCTCCGCTCCCGGCTTCACCGAACGCTGGATCGAAGAATACTGGTTTGAAGGCGACCCCTTTATTACTGACGGGATGCGCTCGAAACTGCACGGGACGGGAACATTCTCACCCATCGTCACCCTGCAAAAAGGCGGCGACGGAGTGTGGCGAGGCGTCCGCGATTTCAAGCTGGAACAAAAGTGACTGCTCGCTAGTTAGACGCGGAAAACTTTCGTCGGCAAGGTTAAGAAATCTGTACTGACGACCGTTATGAAGTTATAACGGTTCGGAGGTAACACAGGGATGAGAGCGGGCAGGTTGCGAAAGATATTGAAATGGACGGCGATTGCCGTGGCCGTCATCTTCGCCGCGATGCAATTCATTCGTCCGGCGCGAACGAATCCTCCGGTGGACGAATCCCGGATGATTCAAGCGCACACCCGCGTCACGCCGGAAGTCGCCGCCATTCTTGATCGTTCCTGCAACGATTGTCACTCCAATCAAACGCGCTGGCCCTGGTACAGCAACGTCGCTCCCGTTTCATGGTTCGTCGTCAACCACGTCAACGTCGGGCGCAGGGAAATGAACTTCTCGGACTGGGTGCAGTACAGCCGCGACGATCAGGAACATCTGCTGAAAAAGATTTGCCGTGAAGTAAAAGGCAGCGCGATGCCGCTCAGTTCCTACCTGCGATTGCACAGTGAAGCGAAGCTCTCAACCGAAGATGTAAAAGTGTTGTGCGACTGGGCGAACACCGAAAGCCAGCGCCTTGAAGCTAAAAGATAATCCACTAAGCTGCAAGCAGAATGATTTTAACTTCCCGGTCGAAAATCCACTCCTCGTCATGGCGTGGCGCTTCTCTCAAGATAAACTGGTGGTGTAGTTCTTGTGTTAACTCATTCGAGAGAAACTGAGGCTTGGTTGACAGATTGTTGTAAGCTGCGGTAGCGCGTTGCAAATCGCCTCGAGCGCCGAACGCATGGAGACGGAGTACATTGGCTACTGGCTGCAATAGTGGTGAGTCAATCTCTTCCAATGCTTGGCTGGCTTTCTCAAATTCACGGCCTCGCAGCCATGCCACAGCTAACGCAGTTCGGAAATACACTCTACTTGAGGGCAAAGGGTCGTTCTGCACGCCCTCATTAAATATCCGTATAGCTTCGCTTACTTTGCCGGTACGGAGCAAAATCATTCCACGTATGTGATAACCAATCCAATCATCTAGGCTACTTGGACTCTTATTCGGAAGATTCGCAAGAGCTTCATCATAACGACCCAAAGCCGCAAGAACACCACTAAGTCCATTACGGGCAGTACTGTTTTCTGGATGCTCAAGAATGATTTCGTCAAAAGCAGCTAGAGCTTCGTTAAGCCGCCCCATTGCTTTGAGCACTTCGGCTCGTCCGGTCTTGGCGACAACATTTTCTGGATGCTCAAGAATGACTTCATTATAAGCAACTAGAGCATCATCAAGTCGCCCCATTGCCTTAAGCACTTCGGCTCGCCCTCTTTTAGCAACATCATTTTCAGGACACTCAAGAATGACTTCATTGTAAGCAGTCAGAGCATCATCAAGTCGCCCCATTGCTTTGAGCACTTCGGCTCGCCCTCTTTTAGCAACATCATTTTCAGGATGTTCGTTAACGGCTTTGTTATAGGTAATAAGGGCTGCGGTGAATCGTCCTTTTGCTTTGAGAACTTCAGCTAGACCAGTTATGGCGACCACCCCAGCACCAAAAGCACCTGCCTGTTGGTAAGCTTTTAGCGCATCGTCTAATCGCGGCATATTCAAAAGGGCATCGCCATATTGTGCCCATGACCAAGCATCGTCAGGCGCTATGTTGATGCTCCGCTCTGTCAAATCTAGTTGTAGAGAGTACATGCCCAACGATTTTGCCTCTATAGCCAAGTCGCATAAAGATTTAGCTACATGCTCAGTCTCCCCAGTACTGAGTTGATAACTAACAAGATCATCTACTAGCTCACGAGCACGCCCAATGTCACGGCCTTTCATGGTTGCTATGATAATCGCCTTTTTCCTGTTGACTTCTCTCAGCACAGCTTGGCGATCTATGTCGATGCGCCTCCCATGTCTTCTTCTGGTTGAAGTGTGTGCCTCATCTTCCTCTTCAATCTCTGGCTTGAGCTTAGGCGCATCGTCAGATTGACGGAACGGGCTAATCCACTGCTGTAAAACTTGCCGGTGGTTTCTTAGTCTCTTGATGGAATCGTTAAGGCCCGTGTTCAAAAGGAACATCGGAATCGTGTCATTAGGATTCGCACTGACAAGATGTATTGAGGGTTTATGAAGCGACGAAGCTGTATCTTGACTTTCGAGAGTAATGACAAGCGCGCGGAAAAGCCCTTCACGGACGGCGATGTGCTGGAACTCGGTGTGTTGATCGTAGCCGCCGAAGATTTTGGTCGGAATAATATCCCAAGCCTCGCTGACTTCGCGTATCAACGGCTGGCGCTCTTGAAATCTTTGCAGCAGGACGAGGGCGTTTGAGAATCGTGTTTCGTCGCAGAGATTCAGCGCTCCCGCGAGGTCTGCGTCTTCGGGAAGCGGACGAGCGTACAGGATGTTTTCTAAGCGCTCAATGACCCGGCTATCAGCCAGCAATTCATCGAGTCCCTCTATTGCTTCCTGTCGGATTTCGTCGGGAAGTTCTGCGTCGAGCGAGATGAGAGCCAAATCCAGCGCCCAGTTACAATCGCAGTCGTGTTTTAGTTCGTGCTGGACTGATTCGATGTCCGCATTCTCGATGACTCGGAGGTCTTGCGTTTCGCCGAAGAGATAAGGCAAATCCGATTGGCGTCTGGACACAAGTTTAGACGGATCGTCCACGTCGAACGATTTTAATGAGTCTCCGTCCAGCAGGAGCGCCTTTCCGGCGCGTCCTGAAATTACTGCGTCCATTAGCTTGCCTGCACGTTGTGTTTAGCGAGTTTGGCCTTAATGGCTTTAACGATTGTTGCGCGGTGGCGGGGGTTGGGATCGGTGACGATGACTCGCTCCATTGTCAGGACGGTCATCGGCCCCCAAATATGCACCTCAATAAATTCGTCGTCTTCCGAAGTCGCTCCTTGCTTTAGCAGTAGGCCGGAGTATTCATCAGAACGGGTGGCAGAGTCAATCTTTGGGGAGAGCTTGGCGACCACCAGCTTAGCCCGTTCATCCCATGTCGCACAGTGGCCTTTAGGTAAGTTAGGCTTCCTCGATATTTTAATACCGTGACGCTCCACAAACAAAGCAGAGTTCTCCTCAAACACAGAGGCGCGATGAGAGATCATCGCACTGCGAAAAACTATCAAGCATGAGCCATAATTCGAGAGTCCACTGCCATCAAGTGTGAGTGCAGCGAATCTCATATCTTTCTTGTAGCCGGGAAAAAGCACGGTGTCAGCAAGTTCTCGCAAGACAGCCCACTCGTCGCCATCCGGCAACCTTATTCCTGCGTCGATCAATTGATAATAGGTGCCGTAGAGTTGCCTGCTGTTGCTTGCGAGCCTGAGAACCTCGCTCTCCGAGCGTGCAATCACAGCCGTTGAATCGGCGATAGCGTTCTCAAAATCTTGTAAAGGCGCGTCGGCATTGCGTGATGCTGCGTCGCTTTTAGCTGCTTGATAGCGGCGCTCCAGCGTCGCCCTCTCGGCAGCGTCGTTAGCTGTAATGACGTTCCAAAAGATGCCTGGTCTTCCGCAGTGCGGGCACCGCTCGGCAGGCTGTGGAATCTCATTGCTGCATTCGGGGCAGGAAACAGAGATTGGCATTTGCTGAAGACCTACACTCCGGTGAGATGACGTGTATCGTTGATTGCGAGGACGCGGGTAAAACCGTCTGAGCGAAGCTCAACGCGAGTAATACCACAATTAGCGGTCGCAATCCAGACGGGGCGCAACTCCGGCGCATCGAGCGCGCCCATCAGGTGCAGAGCGAGAATGCAGATCGTGCCCGTGTGAGAGAAGACGCAGATGCGCCCGCCCTTGTGCTGCTCAATCGCCCGGTCGAGCTTGCTTGAAGCGCGGTCGAGCGTCTGCCGGTAGCTTTCTCCGCCGAGCAGGATGTGTTCAAAGTCTCTGCGAATCAACGCGGCATATTGTTCGGGATGCTGCGAGGCTGCTTCCTCGAACGTCAAGCCTTCCATCACGCCGACGCCGCGTTCACGAAAGGCTTCAGTTTGCTCAACGTCCAGACCCGTCAAGCGCGCGAGCGGCATCGCCGTCTCTACTGCGCGAGACAAATCCGATGAATAGATGGCGTTGAGATTTTCCGCGAGGAGCGCCTGCGCGGTTGCTTCCGCCTGCTTGCGCCCGCGCGCCGAGAGCGGGGTTGCCGTATGCCCGCCAAAGCGTCCTGCGGCGTTACCCTCGGATTGGCCGTGCCGGATGAGAAGGACGCGCGTGGTTTTCATAAAGGGTGATGGGTGATGGATGATGGATGATAAGAGAAAACAGGTTCTTTCCTATCACCTATCACCTATCACCCATCACTGCTTTTAGGCTGCTACGGCTTCGGCTTTTAACTTCTCCGCTTGATAGTGTGTTACCAGAGCGTTGATGATTTCGTCGAGCGCGCCGTCCATGACGAGATCGAGTTGGTGGATGGTCAAGCCGATGCGATGGTCTGAGACGCGGTTCTCTTTGAAGTTGTAGGTGCGAATCTTTTCCGAGCGGTCGCCGCTGCCGACCATCGCGCGGCGCTCAGAAGCTTCGGCCTCGTGCTGCTTCTGCTCTTCAAGCTCTTGCAGGCGGGCGCGAAGCACGCGCATGGCCTTCTCGCGATTCTTAATCTGCGACTTTTCATCCTGCATCGAGACCACTGTGTTCGTCGGAAGATGCGTGATGCGAACGGCAGAGTAGGTCGTGTTGACAGATTGCCCGCCGGGACCGGATGAGCAGAAGGTGTCGATGCGAAGCTCTTTCGGGTCAATCCTGACATCAACCTCTTCGGCTTCGGGGAGAATGGCGACGGTGATGGCGGACGTGTGTATGCGCCCGGAGGTTTCCGTTTGCGGCACGCGCTGCACGCGATGAACGCCGGATTCGTGTTTGAGCTTTGAGTAAACCTTATCGCCTTCAATCAGCGCGATTGCTTCCTTGACGCCGCCGATGCCGGATTCGGAAGCTTCAAGGAGTTCAAAGCGCCAGCCCTGACGCTCTGCATAACGCTGGTACATCCTGAGCATCTCAGAGGCAAAGAGCGTCGCTTCGTCGCCACCTGTTCCGGCGCGAATTTCCACGATCACGTTCTTTTCATCATTCGGCTCAGAAGGGATTAAAAGAAATTTGAGAGTTTCTTCCGTTTGCTCGATGAGCGATTGGAGCGAGTTAACCTCCACGCGCGCCATCTCCCGCATCTCCTCATCGTCCGCCGTGTCGAGCAATTCCTGCGCGCCCGCGAGTTCCTCCTGCAAGGACTTCAACTCGCGATACTTTGCAACGATTTCGCCCAGACTCCTGTGCTGTTTGGCCGCTTTCACATAAGCCGACTGATCCGACATGATGTCAGGCTGTGAAAGCTCCTGCGTCAGTGATTCATAACGCGCTTCGATCTGTTCCAGTTTCTCTAACATAAAATTCAGGCCAGCGGAGTTGCCTCCGCCGTTTGCGGTTGCGGCTCAAGCTTCAAGGATTCCTTGAGAGCTTCGAGCGCAACTTCCAGTTGTTTGTCGTCCGGTTCTTTGGTCGTGATGTTCTGGAGCCAAACGCCGGGCAGCGTAATCAGCTTAAAGATAATCCCGCCCTCTTTCTTCGCCGAGAGCCGAATGACTTCGTAGGAGAGTCCGGCGACGACCGGCATCAAGGCGATACGAACCAGCATGTTGTAAAGAAGCGAATCAAACTTGATGACCGAGAAGAGCACGATGGAGACGAGCATCACGACCATCAGGAAACTCGTTCCGCAGCGCGGGTGCTGGCGTGGCTGCGTGCGCGCGTTCTCCACCGTGAGCGCCAACCCGTTCTCCCACGTGAATACAGTCTTATGCTCAGCCCCGTGATACTCGAAGACGCGCCGGATGTCTTTAATCAACGAGAAGCTAAAGATCATGATGATAAAGAACGACATCCGAATCATCCCGTCAATCAGGTTGAAGCCGACCGTTGGCCTCACCGGATGAAGGTAAGATTTCACGCTGCTCCACGCGCGTGTGTACCACGCATCGTTAGCCGTCGAAGCGGGAGCAGGAGCAGCAGTCGCCGTCGTCTGGCCTGATGCGGCGGCAGATGCCCCTTGCGTTTGCACGACGGCGGCGGGGTCGGTTGTGGGCGCAGGTGCTGCCCAGCCAGCGGCGATAAAGAGCGCGTTCGTCAGCAGCAGCGGCGCGACGATGAAGAGCAGCACATTGAAAAACATTGCGAAGACGATAGAGCCTGCGGCGGCGGCAGTCGTGCCCTTTTTCATCTCGTCTTTGGCGCGCTTCTGTGTGGGCACGGGGATGAGTCCGGGCAATCCGCCGGTGATGCCTGCGAAATCGCCCTCGCCTTCGATGACGGCAGGTTTCAAGGCGACGACTTCCGTCTCTTCGGCCACTTCAGCGTCAGCGAAAGCCTGATTCGCGGAGTAGTTCAAAGCCTTGATGCCCAGCCCCATTGATTGCACCAGCACAGCGCCTCCGCGCAGCACGGGGAGCTTCAGGAGAGGATACTTGTCGCTCCACTTGGGCAACACGGCGGCGGTGTTAACGATGCTGCCGTCGGCTTTCCGCACGGCGATGGCGTAAGCATTGGGGGTCCGCATCATCACGCCTTCGATGACGGCCTGCCCGCCGACGATTAAATCTCTTTCGTTTGCGCTCACTTTTGATTTCCTTCCGGGAGAAACTTTGTGGGAAACAACAACGCCGACCTTTCCGGTCTCGGGCCGGGGCGCGTCGTGTGAATAATGATACACGAAAAGCGCCCGACCGAGTTGAAAGAGTCGGCGTTTCTGGTTTGTGTGGCTAATGCTGTCGGGTCGTGACCTGTAAAACTCGCATTGGCGTTTGACGGACTAAAATTACTGCGCGGCAGCGGTTTCGGTTGCAGCAGGTGCGGTTTCTGTCGCTTCCTCCTGCTTCTTGCCATAACGCTTGTTGAAGCGATCAACGCGTCCGGCGGTGTCAATCAGCTTCTGTTTGCCCGTGAAGAACGGGTGACATTCGGAGCAGATTTCGACGTGAAGTTCGTCCTTGCGCGTCGAGCGCGTGGTAAAGTGGTTGCCACAGGCGCACTGCACCTTGATTTCGTGATATTCGGGATGGATTCCTTGCTTCATGTTCCTCTTGTTCCTTCTCTATAGACGGCAATCTGTGCCTCTCTCGAAACAACCTATGATACGGTCTGGACATGTGCAACGTCAAGGTGGCCGGGTGGCATCTCGGCATGGATAAATGCTGGCTGATACACGTCATTGACGATCCTGAGTTTGATAACAATGGCGAGGATGGCAAACGATATAGTCAATAAACTAGCGACTAATTGTACTTTCTCCGCTTCAAGAGCTTTCATCAAACTTTCGTGCCATTTACAATCGTCAGGGTAACTGCCTACCCAGAAGCCCTGCACCGCCCAATTTGTATTAGTTTGCTTCTTGTAAGAGTTCGTTACAGTATCGGTCTGTCTCGTTACATCACCTAGCTCGTTGGCATAAGTCGAAGTATCAAATTTCCTTTCGTAAGTTGTATAAGAGACGTGGATGAAAGTTATCCATCCGAGGAGCACCATTTGAATTATTACGAGCGGAGCCCACTTGCGCCGTCCGGCTCGGCTAACCGCCATACCATGTCGTATCGCATGTCCGAATGATTGAGAATCCACAAGGCCAACAGGTAGGACAGCAATAGTTGCCAGATTCCAAAGCAGGCTGGTGATGCCGAACAGAATTACGGCAAGCGGCAAAGATAATGCGCTCATCGCAAAAATGATTATCATAATTGCAACCAAAATGCCCCCGCCGAAGAATTCCAGTCCCAGCACTCGCCAAAACCGTTGTCTTAAGACGGTCAGGGCACCAGTCAGATTAGTCTGCCTCAGCAAGACGACCTGGAAAATCAATATCGTCGTCCATCCGGCATAGGCGACGCTCAGAAGAAGTATGAAAACAAAACTCACAGATAAGGAAAAACTAAACATTAATATCTTTACCGACCACGAAGAACTAAGGATTGCGACCAAAGCTGGAAGCGCCGCTAAATAACTGAAGACTGTGCTTAAAGTAATGAATAAGCCTAGTGGCACCAACAGGTCTTTGTATCTAAGTATCCTTGCTGTCGCATCTGGCAGGAATATCAGAAGTGTTGCTCCCACCGCTAGCACGGCTGCAACTAACACGATGAATGAAGCGCTTTGACGGGGTTGCAGTTGAGGCATATATGCAACCTGCTGAAACAGAATCACGCCCGTACCGAGAAAAGCGATTAAGCGCAGTAGTGAGGCAATAGGCGAGGTGTCTTTATCCATGAGGTTCACACCTTAGTTTAGGCTTTCAATAATAAAACCAGCGAGGCGATCAGCAAGAAAGCTATCGGACGTGAAATTATACCGGAGAATTGAGTGACTCAGGAGCTTTTTTTGACTGTCTCGTTGCAGAGTATTTTCAGTGCTGCGTTCGCTTCGTCCGTCTACCCGAAGAGTTTATTGACAATGGCGCAAATCGCATGTTACAACGCACCTGACCGTCCTTTAGCTGTACCCATAGCATTAACACCGTAAGAGCGTTAAGCCAAAGTTCTGCGCTCTGTTCTGGCCGAAACCCGGAGCGCAACTTAAGTCAGGGTGTAAGTTCGAGACGTGATGGCAGACGAGACCAAAAAGCCGGATGCCCCGCAGCCGACCGCCGACGCCGATGCGCCGGAACAACCCGATGCGCCTCGTACCCCTTCGCCCCCGCGCACAGACGACAAAAGCCCAAGCCCCGGCTCCGAGATCGAAAACGCCGGGCACTTGCCGCCACCGCCTGAGAGCGCCACGACTTCAACTGCCGTAACTCCTGAAAGCCAGGCTGCGCTCACTGGTAAAGCTCCTTCCGGTAGCTCGACGAGCGGCACGACCGTTCCTGCTTCGTCAACTGATTCGGCAGGAGCGCCAGCAAGTGAAGCCATTGCGCCCGGCTCTCAACCTCCGGGCGGCGCATCGCCCGCCGTTGGCGACCCCGGCTCAAGCCCGTCGCAATCAGATTTGGAAAAGGCTGCGAAGATTGCCGAAGCGAAGGCACGCGCGGCAGCAGCAAAGCAGGCCGCCGGAGATAAGCCCGCATCTGCGGCGCAGCCGGGGACAACTGCTCCCGGCGCGGGTGCTCCCAAAGCCCCGGTGAAGAAAAAAGACGAAGGGCCGAAACCTACGGATGCCTCGACTCATCCTCTGGTTAAGAAGATTCGTGACCGATTCGGTGATGCTGTCGTGGAAGCCTCCGAGTTTGTCGGGCAGCTTTCGATTCGCATTGACAGAGCGCGCCTCTTGGAAGTTTGCGAATATCTAAAGCGCGATGGTGAAACGGCGTTCAACTTTCTCTCGGACGTGACGTGCGTGCATTTTCCTGACCGCAGCGATGCGCCCTTTGAGATGGTCTATCACCTTTATTCAATCAGCGCGAATGAGCGCGTGCGGTTGAAAGTTGCGACGAATGAAGAGACAGGTGTGGCGAGCGTGGCGAGCGTCTGGCCGACGGCCAACTGGATGGAGCGCGAGGTCTTCGATCTCTTCGGCGTGCCCTTTGGCAATCACCCGGACTTGCGCCGCATCTTGCTTCCGCCCGACTGGGAAGGCCACCCGCTCAGGAAAGAGTATCCGCTGGAATTTATCGAGAACAATTGGACGACAAGGCATCTGCCTGAATTCACGGCAGTGCAGCAAGAGCAACTCGTGCAGCGACGCAACTACGGCCTGGAAATTCTCTCCATGCCCGCCGAGCGCCGCGTCCGCGAGATTTTCCGAAGCGGCAAGGAAGTGATGCCGAAAGACAAGTAAATCGTTAATCGTAAATCGTGAATAGACGAACGTTTTTCTTTTACGATTTACGATTCACGATTTACCATTTACGAGAAAATGTCTCCAAAAGAGTTGGCCGCGCATTACGAGGCTAAGGTTTTCGACACGAAGGAAGCTGCGGAGGCGGCGGGCTTCGTGCTGACGGAAACACATGCCCCGCGCAACATCTGGAACAAGGCGAGCGCCGCGCAGGCCGTCATGCACAAACTGTTGGCGCGACGGGCAAGCGGAGAAGCCAAAGAGATTGGTCTTGTGCTTGAGAATTACAGCCTGACGGGCTGTTATCTTCCGGCAGAAATGAACGCAAGCGCGTAGGCTTGATTCACCCAGGCATAAAGTTTTTAGGAATCAGATTATGCCGCTCGAAAATTTTGCGGGCGAGGCTTGCGTTTTATTCGGGATGTTGACATTGGCCCTTGTCGATCTTTGGCGACGCTGGCGGCACTTAAAGCGCAGGCAACAAGCTAGAAAGAGTCGTTGGGAGCGACGACTCTCAAAACTTTACAAGCGACGCTTCAAAGCACAAGCGCAATAAGCTCCCGATGTTCAGTAATTGTGAAGTGATATGCATCAGGTAGAAATAGCAACAACCAGAGAGACGCTGCTCGACAGCCCTGAGATGATTCTCAACATGGGGCCGCAGCACCCCTCTACACACGGCGTCTTGCGCGTCATCCTGCGGCTTGATGGCGAGACCGTGATTGATCTCGATTGCGACATCGGATTTCTCCATCGAGGGATGGAGAAGATTGCGGAGAACCGCCAGTATCCGATGATCGCGCCTTACTGGGACCGGCTCGATTATCTCGCCGCCGTCTCTAATGGTCTGGTTTGGGTCGAAACGGTCGAGCAGATGATGGGACTCGTTGTCCCCCCTCGTGCTCATTACATTCGCACCATCCTGACGGAGTTCAATCGCATCGCGTCGCACCTGCTCTGGCTCGCCACGCACGCGCTGGACATCGGCGCGGTCACGGTGCTGCTCTGGTGCTTGCGCGAGCGCGAAGAGATTCTGAAGATTTTCGAGCGGCAGTTCGGCGCTCGCCTGACCTGTCATGCGTGGCGCATCGGCGGGATGCCAAACGACGCCTACGACGATTTTGAAAAGGACGTGCGCCAGTTCGTCAACAACTTTCCGAAGCGCATAGACGAATATGAAACTCTGCTTTCGGAGAATCGCATCTGGCTCAGTCGCACGGTCGGCATCGGCGTTATCTCTGCCGAGGATGCGGTCGGCATAGGACTGTCAGGCCCGGCTCTGCGCGGCTCAGGCGTGGCATGGGACATTCGCAAGAGTCGTCCTTACGCGGCCTACGCGGACATGGACTTTGACGTGCCCGTCGGCGAAAACGGCGACACCTATGATCGTTACCTCGTCCGGCTCGAAGAGTTGCGACAATCGCGCCGCATTATCCAGCAGGCGATAGACAAACTGCCGGACGGCCCCGTTAACGCGAAAGTGCCGAAGATTATCAAGCCGCCCGTGGGCGATTATTATCATTCGATTGAAGGGCCAAAGGGCGAGATCGGCTGCTATCTCGTCGCCGACGGCACATCAAGCCCCTGGCGCGTGCGCGTGCGTCCGCCCTCATTCATCAACTTGCAGGCGCTTCGCCAGATGTGCATCGGCCATCTGGTTGCGGATGTCGTCGCCATCATCGGCACGCTGGATATTGTGCTCGGAGAAATTGATAGATAGTGATAGGTGATAAGTGATGGGTGATAGGAATCTGTCTTTACTCTTATCACCCATCACTTATCACCCATCACTGCTCTTATGAATGTTGTTCATCTCAAAGTTCAGCCGATGACGCGCGAGGCGTTCGCGCCGTTCGGGGTGTTGATTGACAGTCGCGGGTCGGTGGAGATTGACCTGGGACAGGGCGTGCCGAGTTTGACGGGGGCGACCGCCGAGCGGCGACCCTTCCGGTTTGATTTCATGGCGCGGCACAGGCAGACGATGCAGGCGTTCTCGCCGCTCGTCTCGTCGTGCTTCGTGATTGCGGTCGCGCCGCCGAACGAACGCAACGCGCCCGACGTTGAAAAAATCGCCGCTTTTTTAGTTGACGGGCGATTGCCTTACGCTTATCACAAAGGGACGTGGCACACGCCGCCGTTTCCCACTGGCGAATGGGCTTCCTATCTGGTTGTTGATCGCGCGGGGACGCTGGACGACGATTGGGAACTGGTTGATTTGAAAGTGACGCATCAAACGATCTTCGAGATTGAAACGTAAAAAGCAGTGGACAGAGGTCGGCGGTCAGTGGTCAGTTAAAAACTGATTCCTAACTGACCACTGACCACTGACCACTGACCACTGAAGTTTTATGCTTGCGTATTTCGCGCCGCCAAATTTTGTAGACAACCTGCTCCTGAAGTTCTTCGAGCCGGAGACGGTCAACTATGTCGTGTGGCCGTTCATTCAAATCGGCGCGGTCGTCACCGCGATTGCCGTCTACGCGCTCTACGCGACCTACGCCGAGCGAAAGATTTCCGCTTTCATGCAGGCACGATTGGGTCCGATGCGTGTGGGCAAGTGGGGACTCCTGCAACCGTTGGCCGACGCCATCAAACTGCTGACGAAAGAAGACCTCGCGCCGGACAAAGCAGACCTCTACACCTTCAAGTTCGCGCCCTTTATTTCCGTGGCCGCCGCGTTCATCGTCTTCGCCGTGATTCCGTTTGCGCCCGATTGGGGCGTCATCACGGATGTCAACATCGGCTTGCTGTTCATCCTCTCGATCTCAAGCGTCGGCGTGCTGGCGTTGATTCTGGCGGGCTGGGCTTCAAACTCGAAATACGCTTTGATAGGCGGGCTGCGCTCCAGCGCGCAGATGATCTCGTATGAAGTCGCGATGGGGCTGTCGATCATCGGCGCGTTGATGTTCGCGCGCACGCTTTCGCTCTCCGGTTTTGTCGGCGCGCAACAGACGGATGCCATCTGGTACGTGATGTATCAGCCGCTCGGCTTCCTGATCTTTCTCGTCAGCGGGATTGCTGAGAACAACCGCGCGCCGTTTGATTTGCCCGAAGCTGAATCCGAACTCGTCGCGGGCTTTCACACGGAATATTCGGGGATGCGCTGGTCGCTCTTCTTCATGGCCGAGTACGCGGCGATGGTCGTCGTCTCGGCTGTCGCCACGACGCTTTACCTGGGCGGCTGGTACTTTCCCTTCGTTTATCGTCTGACTGAGGCCAACGGGTATCACACGCTTTACGTGATCGTCAGCCTCTTCGTCTTCATAGCCAAGCTGACGCTTCTGCTTTATCTCTATTTCTGGTTGCGCTGGACGCTCCCGCGCTTCCGCTACGACCAACTGATGGACATCGGCTGGAAGTGGTTGATTCCGACGGCGCTCATCAACATCGTGCTGACAGCCATCGCCGTCTTTACCGTGCAGGCGCTTGACGGCTGGAAGGGAATCGAGACGATTGAATCGACCACGCTGGGACTCAACCTCTCGGCAACCGGCAAAGCCATCATGATTGGCTATGGCATCGTCGGAGTGTTCATCTCGGCGGGCTTGCTCTCCATCATTAACTGGCGCTCGCGGGATTTCAACTTGAGGAAGCAGCGCCGCAACATACGGCTCATCAACTTGCCGCAGGGCAAACCGGCGGTCGCTCCGCCAGCCATAGAAAAAGTATGAACGATGAGCGATGAACGCTGAAGTAAAAACCGTTCATCATTCATCGTTCCGCGCTCATCGTTTTAAGGAGTTGTTTATGCCAGCAGTAAATGTTCCGCAGACGACGACCTTCATGGAGAAGCTAAAGCGCTTCTTCATGGTTGATTTTTTGAAGGGATTGGGGCTGACGCTCAAGTACAACATCGGGGCGATTACGGATAAGGACGCCGTCGGGGGCAAAGGCATCTACACCGAGCAGTATCCTAAGGTGCGGCCAGACGTTGCGCCGCGCTTTCATGGTGCGCCGCGTCTCAACATGGACCCGGAAACGCATGACACGCTCTGCATCGCCTGCAATCTCTGCGCGCTCGCCTGTCCGGAAGATTGCATTGACGTGATTGCGATGGACATCGAAATCACAGTTGCGGGCAAACAACGCAAGAAGAAGGTGCTCGACGAATTCATCTTCGACACCTCGCGCTGCATGTTCTGCGCTCTCTGCCAGGAGGCTTGCCCGACAGCCTGTCTGGAACTGACGCAGGAATTTGAACTCGCCACCTACTCACGCGCCGGATTCGTCTGGAACCGCGAGATGTTGGAGCAGGGACGCGAAACGGTCAAATATTTGAAGTGATAAGTGATAAGTGATGGGTGATAAGAGAAACGCCTTTACCCATTACCTCTCACCTATCACCTATTACCTATCACTATGACTTTATCCGGCTGGGAAGCAGTCTTCTTCTGGGTGTTCTCGATTGCGGCGCTGATCGCTGGCCTGTTGACGATCATGGCGCGCAATGCGGTGCATAGTGCGCTCTTTCTGATTTCGTCGCTGGTTTCGATTGCGGCGCTCTTTATTCTGCTCGGCGCGGAATTCATCGCGGGCGTGCAGATTCTGGTTTACGTTGGCGGCGTGATGGTGCTTTTCCTGTTCGTCATCATGCTGGTCAACGTCGGCGCGGAAGAGCGCGGGAGCGAGCGTATCTTCAATCGCCCGGCGCAGGTCATTGCCACCACCGTCTTCGCGCTCCTGCTCGCCGTCGGGCTGGTTTACGCACTCAATCAGGGTTACACAGGGCTTAAAGAGAAACACAAAACCGAGCTTGGCACGGCTGAAATAAGACGCTCCATCGAGCAGCGGGATTTACCGAGCGCGGCCACCGGCACGTTCAGGATTACAAGGGACACGGAGCGAGTCGGGGGGAGTCTCTATCGCTACGCCTCGCTGCCCTTCGAGATTGCCAGCGTCCTCTTGCTCGTCGCCATCATCGGCTCGGTCATGCTCGCGCGCACGGTCAAGCAGGAAGCTGCCGTAGACGACGTTGACCCGATGGAAAAGCAGGAGACAGAAAGGAAAGACGATAGACGATAGACAAAAAGCAAAGCGTCTTTACGTTTGTCCAGCGTCCAGCGTCCATCGTCCAGTGATTATGACCAGCATCTTAACTTCCACTTTCGTCTTCTTTTTGCAGGAAGCCTCTGGCAGCCGTGCCGATGCCATCATGCAGGGAGTGAAGAATCCAGACCTGTCGAAGTTTCTGGTCATCGGGGCGCTCCTTTTCATCATTGGCGTGGCGGGCGTCCTGACGAGGCGCAACATTATCGTCATTTTCATGTCAATCGAGTTAATCCTGAATGCTGCCAACCTGAACTTCATAGCCTTTTCGCGCTACCTGCAAGACATCGGCAGCATCAACGCCATCACCGGACAGGTTTTTACCGTCTTTATCATCGTCGTCGCGGCGGCTGAAGCCGCCATCGGGCTTGGCATTGTCATCGCACTCTATCGCAATAAAGAAACGATCTGGGTTGACGAGATTGATCTACTGAAATGGTAAAGAAGTGATAGGTGATGGGTGATAGGTAATAAGTAAAAGCCTTTCTCCTATCACCCATCGCTTATCACCTATCACTTATGTATAGATACATCTGGCTCGTTCCGCTTCTGCCGCTCGCAGGCGCAGCCATCAATGGCTTGCTGGGGCGTAAATTTCGTTTCTCGGAAAAGCTGGTCGGCGGGGTCGCCGTCGGGTCGGTCGCGCTCGCGTTTCTGTTGAGCGTGATGGCAGTCTGGTCGTATGGCTTCAGTAATGATGCGCGCTGGCCGCAGCCTTATCTGACGAGCGAGGACGGCGGATTCCGGTACACCTGGATTCCGGGCGGCGCGGTCGAGATTACGCAGGGACAGGAAAGCGGTGGAGACTCGGGCGTTCATGTCACACCGGGCACAAGCGTAGACAGTTCCGGTAGAACACTCAGCCCCGGCGCGAGCCTCGGAGAAAGGACAGCGAAACGCGGCTCCGTGCTTGATGTCGAATGGAGCTACCAACTTGATCCGCTCTCCTCCGTCTTCATGCTCATCATCACGGGTGTGGGCCTGTGCATCTTCGTCTTCGCGACGGGCTACATGCACGGCGATGCGGGCTTCTATCGCTTCTTCGCCTATCTCGGCCTCTTCATGTTCTCGATGCTCGTGCTGGTCATGGGGTCGAACTTCCTGATGATGTTCGTCGGCTGGGAAGGTGTCGGCCTCTGTTCGTATCTGCTCATCGGTTACTACTTCGACCGCAAAGAAGCGGGCGACGCCGCACGCAAGGCTTTCATCACAAATCGCATCGGAGACTTCGGCTTCACGCTCGCCATCTTTGCCATCATCGCCACTTTCGGCTCAGTCCAGTACACAGATGTGGTCAGTCAGGCCGCGAGTTATCCGATTGAGTTGCTGGGTCAATGGGGACTCATGTCTTGGATTGCGCTCGGACTCTTCATCGGCGCAATCGGCAAGTCCGCGCAGATTCCCTTGTTCGTCTGGCTGCCGGACGCGATGGCCGGACCGACGCCCGTCTCCGCTTTAATTCACGCGGCGACGATGGTCACCGCCGGTCTCTACATGCTGACGCGCACGAACGTCATCTTTCAGCATTCGCAGACGGTGATGCTGATTGTGGCAATCATTGGAGCGTTGACCGCGCTTTTTGCCGCGACCATCGGCATCACGCAGAACGACATCAAGAAGGTGCTGGCCTACTCGACCATCTCGCAACTCGGCTTCATGTTCCTTGCCTGCGGCGTCGGCGCATTCGCCATCGGCATCTTCCACGTGATGACGCACGCTTTCTTCAAAGCCCTGATGTTCCTCGGCGCAGGCAGCGTGATTCACGGTATGCATCACGAACAGGACATGCGGCGGATGGGCGGGTTGAAGAAATACATGCCCATCACGTACCTGACTTTCCTGGCGGGCTGGCTCGCCATCTGCGGCATCCTGCCGTTTAGCGGCTTCTGGTCGAAAGATGAAATCCTGTGGCAGACGGCTTCGACCAGTTACATTCCGGGCGGCTGGATACTGTGGCTCATCGGCACAATCGCTGCGACCTGCACGGCCTTCTACATGACGCGGCTGATGGCTCTGACCTTCTGGGGCAAGCCAAGATTTTTGGAGAAGACGGCGGGCGGCGAGGCGGACGAAGCGCACGCTCATGCTTACGACGAAGGCTTGAAGCCGCACGACGCACGAATGGAATCCGCGGGCGACCGCCCGCATCACGAGCCGGGCGCGCACGTCGGCGAAGCTCACGACGAGCAAATCGCGCATGATGTCGGCGGCGCTCATGCCGTGGACGAGCACGGGCAAGGCGCGCACGGTCACGGCTCGCACATCCCGCACGAATCGCCGCCCTCTATGTGGGTTCCGCTCGCCGCGCTCGCCGTGCTGGCGACGATTGGCGGGCTGATCGGCATCAGTCCGGCGTTCACCGGCGGCTCGCATGTCGGCGGGAGATTAAACATCGTCACATGGCTTGAGCCTGTCATCTGGAATCCGCAGACGCGCGCGTTTGATAGAGGCAGCGAAGCCGGAGGAGAACACGCGAAAGTTAATGAAAGCTCCGGCGCGTTGCTCGCTTCGACCCAGCCCACCGCGCCAAGCGAAGAAGCGCACGGCGAGACGGAAGCAGCAGCAGGCCATGAGGCACAGTCTCCTTACGGCGATACGGGATTCAATCTGGCGCACTCGGTAGAAAAGAGTCTGGGCGAGAGAGGCGCGGAATGGCTCTTCATCATCATCTCGCTCGTCGCCGCCGGAATCGGCATTGGCTTGGGCTGGCTCTTTTACGTCAGGAAACCCGGCTTGCCGGATGTCTGGGCCAATCGTTTGCGCCCGCTTTATCGCGCGAGTTTCAACAAATACTGGGTGGACGAACTCTACGGCAAGCTCTTTACCCGGCGCACGATGGACGCGGCGCGCGGCGTTTACGCTGTTGACTCGCGTGTCATTGACGGTGCGGTCAATGGAACTGCGTGGCTGACACGCGCGACAAGTCGGATTGTAGGCGGCTTCGATAAGTACGTCGTTGACGGCCTTGTCAACGGCATTGCCAACTTCATCGGTACGCTGATGTCGCGCCTGATTCGGACCGCGCAGACCGGCCTCACGGCAAACTACGCGCTCGTGATGGTGCTGGGCCTCGTCGTCGCCGTCGCGCTCTTTTTCGGCAAAGACCTTTGGAACGCAGTTTTCGGTTTTCAGTTTTCAGTTTTCGGTTTCCCCGGATAGCTGACACTTGATAACCGAACTGATTGACTGAAAACTGAAAACTCAAAACTGAAAACCGATTATGAGATACATTCTCTCCATCGTCACTTGGCTGCCAACGTTGGGCGCAATCATCATTCTCGCTCTGTTCAAGAAGAATCAGGGTAATGCGATTAAGAAGTTTGCGACCGCGTGGTTCGGCTTAGCCTTCATCGCCTCACTGCTTTTGTTCACCTATGACAAGGCGAAGGGCGGGATGCAGTTTCTGGAAGACCTGCCCTGGATTCCCGTTATCGGCGCGCGCTACCAGATGGGCGCGGACGGCGTGGCGGTGCTGCTGATCGTACTGACGACGCTGCTGGGCGTCATCGCAGCACTCTCTTCGTGGAAGTACATCGAGAAGCGCGAGAAGGAATACTACGTCCTGCTGTTGCTGCTGCAAACAATGGTCGTCGGCGTCTTCTCTTCGATGGACATGTTTCTGTTCTACCTCTTCTTCGAGGTCTCGCTTGTTCCGATGTACTTCCTGATAGGCATCTGGGGCGGCGAACGCCGCCTCTACGCGGCCATCAAGTTTTTCCTCTACACGCTGGTCGGCTCGGTCGTGATGCTGCTCGGCGTTTTGAAGATGTACTTTTTGACGCAGGACACGGCGCTGATTGCGAAGATTACCCAGACGACCGTCAATAACCTCGCCGGTAATGCTGAAGCGGCCAACATGGTTTCCACCACACTTCAGGCGGCGGCGACCAACGGTACGGGAACTTTCAATATCGTTCTAATGCAGGCGATGGGTTCGGTGATGGAGATGGGCACAATGCAGGTCCTGCTCTTCTTCGCCTTCGCCCTGGGGTTTGCGATTAAAGTCCCGATGTGGCCGTTTCACACGTGGCTGCCCGATGCGCACGTCGAAGCTCCGACGGCTGGCTCTGTCATCCTCGCCGGAATCCTGCTGAAACTCGGCACATACGGTTTCTTCCGCTTCAATCTGCCGATGTTTCCGGCGGCATCGCAGGACGAAAGCTACTTCGGGAGTTTCGGCGTCCGCAGCATCATGATCCTGCTCGCCATCATCGGCATCATCTACGGTGCGCTGGCGGCGATGTATTTCGTCGTCAAGAAGGATGGTGACGTGAAGAAGCTGGTGGCATATTCTTCCGTCTCTTCGATGGGCATCGTTATCTTAGGGCTATTCGCTTTGAACCCGAACGGCGTCAACGGCGGCGTGCTGCACATGATTAATCATGGCATCTATTCCGCCGCGCTCTTTCTGCTCGTCGGCATCATCTACGAGCGGCGGCACACGCGCAAAGTCTCTGAGTTCGGCGGGCTGTCGCACGTCATGCCGGGCTACGCCGCAGTCTTTCTGGCGATGGCGATGACGGCCATCGGGCTGCCGCTCCTGTGCGTGTTCATCTCCGAGTTTTTAGCGATGCGCGGCGCGTTTGAAGCTAATCCCTGGTGGGCTGGCTGGGCTGCGCTCGGAATCATCCTAAACGCGGGCTACATGCTCTGGCTTTACCAGCGCATGTTCTTCGGCAACATCGAGAATCCGAAGAACGAGAAGCTGACGGATATGACGGGGCGCGAGTGGGCGTACATGACGCCGCTCGTTATCCTCTCGCTCTGGATCGGCATCTACCCGAAGACGTTTGTTGATTACATTCAAAAGCCGGTCGCGGCGGTCGTGCGACAGGTGAGACCGGATTATCCGATACCGGGGATGCCCCCGGCGGGAGAGGTCAGAACAACGATGAACGCGGAACGATGAACGCAGAAGTAAAAACCGTTCATCGTTCCGCGTTCCGCCTTCATCGTTTGAACTAATATGCTCTCATTCCTTCAAGCTAACGCTACCGAGCTTTACAAGCTGAGCGATCTGCAATTGATCGCGCCGGAGATAATCCTGACCGTCTGCGCGTGCGTCGTGCTCGTGATGGAAGTCGTCCTGCCGTATAAGAAGAGCAAGTGGACGGCCTACTTCGCGCTCGTCGGAATCGCGCTGGCCTTCGTCTCTCTCATCGCGCTCTTTTTCAGCATGGGAGGCTTGCAGAGCATAAAAGACGCAGGCGCTCTGCCAGCCATTGACGGTTTCTACGGCATGGTTCGGATAGACGGATTCGCCGTTGTTTTCAAAGTAATCTTTCTTTTAGCGGCTGCGCTCTCGATTGCGATTTCAACGAAGTTTCTGGATGTCGAAGGCGAGCAGCACGGCGAGTATTACGCGCTCGTGCTGTTCGCCACCGTCGGGATGATGTTTCTCGGCTGCGGCTACGATCTCATCTCGCTTTACATCAGTCTGGAACTGATGGCGCTGACGTTCTACGTGCTGGTCGCTTTCACCAAGCGGCAGAAGCGCTCGAACGAAGCCGCGATGAAATACTTTCTGCTCGGCGCATTCTCGTCCGGGATTCTACTCTACGGGATGTCGCTCGTTTACGGCGTCGCAGGCTCGACGAATCTCGGCGACATCTCAAGCGCCGTGAGCAGTGCCCTGACCGCAACCGATCCGACGGGGTCTGTGATTGGTCTTCCGCTTCGCCCGCTGCTCCTGCTCGGCATGATCGGGATGGCTGCCGGGTTGTTCTTCAAAATCTCCGCCGTGCCGTTTCACATGTGGGCGCCCGACGCTTACGAAGGCGCTCCGACATCCGTCACGGCATTTCTCTCCACAGGCTCGAAGGCCGCGAGTTTCGCTCTCTTCGCGCGTATCTTCATGGAGGCTCTCCCGGCGATGTACGCGGACTGGGCACCGCTGCTCGGCCTCGTCGCCGCCATCACCATCCTGGTCGGCAACTGGGGGGCTGTCACTCAGCAGAACTCAAAACGCCTGCTCGCCTACTCGTCAATCTCGAATGCGGGTTATCTACTGCTCGGCCTGATAGCCATGAATCAATATGGCTACATCGGGCTGGTCATCTACCTGCTCGTTTACACGTTGATGAATCTGGGCGCGTTCGGCATCATCATCAGCCTCCGTCGGCGCGGGGTTATCGGCGACAACGTTGACGACCTGACGGGACTCGGACAGAAAGCGCCGGGCATGGCGATTATGATGACCGTCTTCATGCTCTCGCTCGGCGGGTTGCCGGTGACGGGCGGTTTCATCGGCAAGTATTTTCTCTTCGGCGGACTCTTGCAGCGCGGCCAGACGGAAGGCAAATCGTGGTACTACTGGCTGGCCATCTGGGCGATTCTCAATACGGTCGTTTCCTTTTATTACTACGTGCGCTTCATTCGCGCCATGTACTTAAGCGACCGCGTGGCCGACGAGCGACCGCTCTCGCTCTCTCCTGCGCTCAAGACGGCGCTCGTCATTTCGCTCATCGGGATTATCTTTATCGGCATCTACCCGCAGCCGTTTATAGATGTCGCGCAGACCCTGCTGCCTCGCTGATCCCGCCCGCTGCCGCAGTCGATAGTGAAACTGTCTGTAGCGCTGCCCCAAATAATAGTTGCTGTTTACACGAAAGAGGACTACAGTCATCCGCGCTCGCTCAACTCCTCGCGTAGAATGTTGCTCACCACCCCGCTTGCTGTCGCTCTTGACCCAAGCCTCTAACAAGTTCGGATTGCGACGCAAGCCTAAACCTGGACTGGAGGTTAAAAATGAAGAACAAACGCATTCGGTTTTCCCTCCTGATTGCTGTGCTGGCTCTGACGGCGCAACTATCATTGGTCGCCCCGTCCGTTCAGGCGCAGAACTCAAATTCAACGATGATGGAGTCAACCGCGACGCAGCCGGGAATCCCGACCAGCCGGTGTCGTCGAAGATGTCTTACGAATTATCGAAGGTGTCTACGCACCAAAATACACCCGAGGGTTTGTCGCGAACGATTGCGACGCTGCTTGCGACGCTGCCCGCAATAAGGCAGGGTTTGTTTGAGGCGGTGACTCTCTCGTAGAATCATCGCCTCGAACATTTTATGTGGGTCTTCTACTTTTTCGCCGCGCTGCTCGTCATTCAATCCGTCATCTCTCTTCAAGGCGGCGTGCGTTATCTTTCCTACTTCCGGCGCGAGACGGCGAAAGACAACTCGGACTTTACGCCCTACGCTTCCATCATCGCGCCCTGTCGCGGTCTCGACGAGGGACTGCGAGAGAATCTCTCAGCGCTTTTCCAACAGGATTACCCCGCATACGAAATCATCTTCGTCACAGGCCGCACGGATGATCCCGCGTTGTTAATTATCGAGGAAACACGCCGTGAGTTTAGTTCAGCAAACCACGTCGCAAGCCGGGTGGTCATCGCAGGCGAGGCAATCGCGAGCGGGCAGAAGGTTCACAACCTGTGTGCCGCCGTGCTTGAGACCGACGCGAGAAGCGAGCTTTTCGTCTTCGTTGATTCTGACGCTCGCCCTCGCTCCGGTTGGCTGCGCGCTCTCGTCGCGCCGCTCGCAGATGAAAAGATTGGTGCGGCAACGGGCTATCGTTGGTTTCTGCCCGTCAGAGGCAACTTCGCTTCACGCCTTCGCGCCGTCTGGAACGCTTCCATCGCCTCTGCTCTCGGCGAACGAAGCGATAAAAACTTTTGCTGGGGAGGCTCGACCGCCATTCGCCGCGAGGCGTTCGACCGCAGTGAAGTGTTGGACGAATGGCGTGGTGCCGTCTCTGACGACTTTGCGATGATGCGCGCTCTGCGTCGCGCCGGGCTTCCTATTCATTTCGTCCCAGACTGCCTGACCGTCACGCACGAAGATTGCAGCTTTCGTGAATTGCTGGAATTCACCACCCGCCAATTGAAGATCACGCGCGTCTACGCGCCGCACTTCTGGCAAATAGTCCTCTTCAGCAATCTTCTCTTCGTCCTTATCTTTTTCGGCGGCCTCGCTCTCGTCATCACGCGCGCCGTCCTCGGTCTTTCCTTCCTGTGGCCGCTCGCTTTCATCCTCGTCCTCTACGCGCTCGGCACTCTGAAAGCTCACTTGCGCTGGCGTGCCGTCACACTTGCGCTCGCGCAATACAAACGGCAGTTGCGGCGCGATGCCTTCGCCCACCTCTTCCTGTGGCCGCTCGCTTCCGCCCTCTATCTCTACAACGCGCTGGCCGCGTTCCTTTCCAGACGCATACGCTGGCGGGGCATCACCTACGAATTGAAATCACCAAAGGAAACTGTCATTATCAAAACAGTCTAGCGAGTCTGAAGTCTGGAGTCTGGAGTCAAAAAGACAAGGAAAAGTTCTTTGGTCTTTGACTCCAGACTCCAGACTTCAGACTTCAGACTCTTTGTTATGCCTTCAAAAGCCGCACAGTTCGTTCAACTCCTGCGTTCGACCAAGCGTGAGAAGCGTTTGGGGACGCTGATTCTCTTCGTCACCTCGCGCTGCAACGCTTTCTGCAAGACCTGCTTTTATCACGAAGAACTGAATCGTCCCGGCGACATGACCTTCGACCAGATTGCGAAAGTCTCGCAGACGATGCCGTCCATCACAGACCTCTGGCTTTCGGGCGGCGAGCCGATGCTGCGCCGCGACCTGACACAAGTCATTGATACGTTCATCGAAAACAACAAGGTGACGCGCGTCATCATTCCGACCAATGCGCTCGTCAAGACGCGCACCTTTGAGGTTGTGGATCACGCGCTCATGCAGCATCCGGCGCTCCATCTCTACCTGAACATCGCGCTCGACGGATACGGTAAAACGCACGACCGCATCAGGGGCGTGCCCGGCAACTGGGAAAAGACACAGGACTGCATCCGTTCGCTCTATCCGCTGAAAGAGAAATACACGGATCGTTTCCGCCTGAACGTCAACACGGTCGTCTGCGCGGAGAATTACACCGAGATTGAAAAGCTCTCCGAGTATCTCTGGGAGAATTTCAAACTCGACGGCCACTACTTCAACATCATTCGCGGCGAAACGCTCGTCGGCGACGAAATCAAGCACGTCCCGCTCGAAGTCCTGCCCGCGATGTACAAGCGCGCATCAAATCTGACGAAGCGATATAGCGAGCGTATGTTTGCGGACGACGATGCGAGCAGGCGTTTCATCAAATCGGCGGCCTACGTCGGCACGATCACGACGCACTACCGCACGCAGCACGCAAATTTCGAGAAGCCGACCGCGTGGCCTTTCCCCTGCACGGCTGGCGAGACAACCGCCGTCATCGACTACAACGGCGACGTGCGCGCCTGCGAACTGCGCGAAAAGTTTGCCACGCTCAGCGATTATGATTACGATTTCCGTAAGCTCTGGGCGGCGCAAGGCAGGGAAACAGAACTCGCCGCGATTGACGGAGGCCGTGCTTGCTGGTGTACGCACGTCTGCTTTATCCACGACTCCATGCGCCACTCGCGCCGCGCCCTGCTTTACGAAGCGCCGAAGAATTACCTGACGCGGGGAAGATGGTAAAAAGTGTTCAGTGGTCAGTGGCCGGTGGTCAGTTGAAAACAAGCGACGCGCTGTTTTGGCTGTTCTACTGACCACTAACCACTGACCACTGAACACTGACCATGCCTGAACGTGATGAAGAGAATGTGACGCGCAAGAGTGGGCTGGTTTACGCCGCTGTGCTGTCGTTTGTTCTTTCAACGGTGGTGTTGATGGGCTTCGGGTGGGCGCTTGATCGCTGGCTCGGCACATCTCCGTGGCTGGTCGTGGCGGGCATAGTGGTCGGCGCTGGCATCGGCTTCTACCAGTTTATCCGGCTGCTTTCGAGAATTTCCTGAGCAATTAGAGCCTCGCGCACGCCTCGACACCACGCGCGTCGGTGTGTAAAATCGTCTGCTTCGAGCATGAGCGAAATCGTCAATAATGTAGGCCGCAGTGCGCTTAGCGCCAACGATCCGGTGGCGATGGAGCAACGTCTTTTTCGCACGATGTACTGGGCGGTGGCTATCAGCGTAGCGGTGAGTTTGCCGCTTGCGCCCTGGCGCGTCACGACCGGGCTATTGCTGGGCGGCATCCTGTCGCTGTTCAATCATCACTGGCTGCGGACTTCGCTGGCTGCGGTCTTCGGTCAGGCCGAGAGCGGAAGGCGCGTGAAAATCAATGCCGCGCGCTACGTGCTGCGCTACTTCGTGATCGCGGCGGTGGTCGCTCTCGCGTACACGCTCAATCTGGTCTCAATCGTCGCCACGCTGATCGGCCTTTGCTCGTTCGTGGTCGCGGCGCTCGCAGAAGCTTTTATGCAGATTTATTTCGCAATCGTCAATCGAGAGGAAACTTAAATGTTTTTCTGGTTACTGGACGAACCCACAACAGCCGCTGCCGTCGTGGAGCATGGCGAGAAAGTGGCGGAACATGGGGAGAAGATGGTGGAGCATGCCGAAAAGGCTACGCACCACGTCCCCTGGATTGTCGAGAAGGTCAACGACCTCATCGGCGCTCCCATTCACCAATTACAACTAAAATACACCAAGCCCTACTGGGATAAACTTCTGGGCACGGATGCCAGCACGGTTCTCGGCGAGTATACGCCTCAAACTGCCGTGCCCTGGTACACGGTGATGTTCATCATCGCGTGCCTGATTAGCATCGTCATCATCTGGCTGCTCAGAAGAAAACTCTCGGAAGATGAGCCAACGGGCGGACAGCAAACGCTGGAAGTCGGTGTGCTGGCGGTGAGGAATCTGCTGGTTGACGTTGTCGGCGAGCACGGGATCAAGTATTTCCCGGTCGTGGCGACGTTCGGTGTGATTATCTTGGTTTCAAATCTGCTGGGCTTCATTCCCGGCATGATGTCACCGACGGCTTCGACGAGCGTTACGTTCGCTCTCGGCATCTCGTCGTTTCTCTATTACAATTACATCGGCATCAAGGAGAACGGACTCTTCGGCCACCTCAAGCACTTCATGGGGCCGGTGCTGGCGATTGCGCCGCTGCTTTTCGTCATCGAGCTAATCAGTAATCTGGTGCGCCCGATGTCGCTCGGCATACGTCTCTTCGGCAACCTCTTCGCTGACGAAAAGGTCACGGAGAACATCGCCGGACTCGCGCCGCCCTATACCTACTGGGTTGTCCCCGTGCTGCTGATGCCGCTCGGCCTGTTCGTCGCATTCATACAGACTTTCATCTTCATGTTTCTTTCGATGGTCTACATCAGCGAAGTCTCGCATCCACCGCATGACGAGCACGCTGAACACGGGCACGAGCACGCACCGGAAGAGATCATCGCTCCCGTTTTGACGTAAGCAGTGATAGGTGATTAGAAAAAGCTTTTCTCCTATCACCTATCACTGCACTTAATCCGCTTTGAGCGGTGTTGGCAGACGCGCCCGCACACGTTGAAGCGTTTGGTAGTGAAATTTTCAGAGCGACGAGGGAGATTGCCGACGGAAGAGGAAAGGGCAGCAGTCAAAAGAACGCGAGTCATAGCTTTCGAGAGTTGAAAGCCGAGGTAGGCTTGGCATCGCTGGAGCGCCGTTGTACGAGGGGCGGCGAATACCGGAGACAGGCGAAATAATAAAAGGGAAGCGTTCCTTTTGTGGCTGCGGCCTCAAGCCGTTTGGGTTTACCTGAGTCCTTCTGATGCATTCAAGTATTCTTTTGAGGAGGAATCAAGATGAGAAAATTAAGAATGCTTTACTTCGCGGTGCTGTGCATTATGATGTCAGCCGTGACCACGTTCGCACAGGACGCCGCCGATAACGACTCCAGCGTGAACAAGTATAAAGCACTGGCCGCTGGTTTCGGCTTCGCCATTGCCGCCGGACTTGGCGCGCTTGGCCAGTCGCGCATCGCGGCGTCGGCGGTTGAAGGCGCGGCGCGCAATCCGGGCGCGGCGGGTCGAATCCAGATCATGATGATTATCGGTCTGGCGCTCATCGAATCGCTGGTGCTATTTGCGCTCGTGATCGTGTTCGCCAAAGTCTAGTTTAATTCTGAGCTGTGTAATGAGAAATGCGGGCGAGGCTTTAAGTGCTTCGCCCGCATTTTTATGTATGTTTTTCACGGCTCAGGCGTATCGCGCCAATACGGTTATGACGTTTGAGCGCTGCCGCCCTGATTTTTTAATGCGAAAACATTGCAGCTCTTCACAAACGCCTTATCTGGCATAGCCCTTGCCAAATATTCTCGTGGTGAAATCTCTTTCTTATTTACCAGAATCAAAATTATCTATCAGCGCGATTGACGGCTGAGTGAGGAACAACCTGATGAGAAAAATTATTCTCGCTTTACTGATTACGATTATGGCCGCCACCTTCGCAGCGGCTGATACGGTTTACCTGCGCGACGGTCGCACGGTTCGCGGAACTGTTCTCGGTTTCACGAACGGACGCTTCGCCGTTCGCTTGGCCGCAGCGGTCACACCGCCGACCACCATGCAGACCGGCACGCAGAGCGCCAACGCATCGCGCATCGCTGGCGAGATTGGCGACATCGTGTTCATCCGCACGCGCGACATCGAGCGCGTAGAGATTGACGGGCGTTCGCTTGACGACGCGCGTTACCTGACGCGCACGGTGCAGGTCGAGCTTGGGGCTAACTGGATTGATACCGGAGTAGATTTGCGGCGCGGCGAGCGCGTTCAGGTAAACGCCACCGGGACAATCGTCGCGGGACGCACGCGCATCACGCCCGGCGGATTGCGTTCCATTGACCCGAATGCACCGCTTCCGCGCGCAGCCGAAGGCGTGCTGATTGGCGCAGTCGGCAATGATCCGAACTCTCCGATTATCGAGATCGGACTCAACCGCGAGTTTATCGCAGACAACGATGGGCGGCTTTACCTGACGGCCAACCGCAGCAGCTACACAGATGCGCGCGGCGCCTTCACCGCGCAAATCCGCAGAGAGATTAATCTCAATCAACGCGCCGGTAATCGCCGCAACAATGACAACAACGCCGATAACGATGATGCCTTCGATGATTTGTTCGGGACGGGCAACACAAGTAGTAACCCGGCTCCGGTGCGTCGGCGCGGCAACCGGGATAATCAATATCCGAGTGAGACGGGAACAAATACGCCCCGCGAGATGACTATCTCTGTTCCGGGAAACTCGCGTGGCGTGGACACAGGCATAGACTTGCGCTCCGGCGATAATGTCACCATTACTGCTACCGGTAGCATCACCGCCGGACGCCGCGCCGGGGTTGTCTCGCCGGATGGCGGTCGCGCTACCGGATTCGGCTCGATTGCCGGAACTTACCCCGTGCCGGGCATAGGCGTCGGCGCGCTCATCGGCTACATACGTTTGCCGAACGGACAGATTACGCAACCGTTCGCTATCGGCAGCCAGCGGACGTTTACCGCGCAGTCTGACGGCAGGCTGTTCCTGCTGATTAACGACGATAATTACGGCGACAACAGTGGCAACTTCGATGTCAGGATTGTTTACTAATTCACCATTGTTTTCGCTGGCCTGAAAGAGAGGAGGCGGCAACTATTTCGCCTCCTCTCTCGTTTATCTTTATCGTCAAGACCTTCTCATTGCGTGTAGCGGAAACTGTATGATACGCTCCAATTAATTCTTATCCAGCAAGCGGCGACGAGGCGAAACGAGTTGATGAAGAAGTGTCCGAGATGTGGCAAGGAGTACGAGAACGCGAACACTCTGTGTCCGTCTGATGGCGCAGTTTTAGAGAGGGCCGAAGACCCGCTCCTCGGCCAGACGCTTGCCGACAAATATCGTATCGAAGAACTCATCGCCGAAGGTGGCATGGGCGCGGTCTATCGCGGCACACACGTCCTGATGGACAAGACGGTCGCCATCAAAGTGCTGCATCCTGCGCTCGCGGCTGACGACAAGATCGTCGCGCGCTTCTCGCGTGAGGCCAGAGCCGCCTCGCGTCTTTCGCATCCACACGCTCTGAGCGTCACGGATTTCGGCGAATCTGAAAACGGCGTCGTCTTTCTCGTGATGGAATATCTCAAGGGGCAGACGCTGAAGGAAGTGATTCACAGCGAAGGCCAGATGCCTCTACCGCGCGTGATAGAGATAGTCCGGCAGATTTGCGGTGCGCTCGAAGCCGCGCATGCCGAAGGCGTCGTCCATCGTGATCTCAAGAGCGACAACATCATGCTGCTGGATATTGGCGGCGGCGATTGGGCGAAGGTGCTGGATTTCGGAATCGCCAAGATTACCGAAAAAGTCGGGCAAGACCCCGCGCTGACCGCGCCTAATTTAATCATCGGCACGCCGCAATACATGTCGCCCGAGCAATGTTCGCAGGCGGCGGAGATTGATTCGCGCTCGGATATCTACTCGTTCGGCGTCATCCTTTACGAAATGCTCGTCGGGCACGTGCCCTTCACGGGCGAATCGCCGACGGCGATCATGATGAAGCATTTGCAGGAGCCGCCGCCGTCCGTCCTTGAAGAACGGAAGGACTTGCCCGCGTCAGTGGGCCGCGTCGTCACACGCGCGATGGCGAAGCGTCCCGAAGATCGCTACCAAACTGTTGGTGAATTGACGGAAGACCTGACTGCGGCGGCGGAAGAGCCGGTTATCGCCACTAAGACGAGCACCAGTCCCGATTCGGATGACCGGAAGACCAATCGCATCGTTGTTCCCACTGGGTCAAACGAAGCACCACGCGAAACCGCCAACGAAGACCACGACGAAGCGACGGTCGTGAGAGCCAGACCTGAGCCACTGGTTGCAATGGAGTCTGAAATAATCAGCACCGGAGTAGGCGAGCCGCCGGAGAGTTTTAATCCCTGGCGCGTTGTGATTCCGGCTGTCGCCGCGTTGCTCGTCATCTTCGCCGTCGTCTTTGCGCTGACGCGCAATTCTTCGTCCGAGCCTACGGCGAACGACAATTCTCAGCCTCTGACAGTAGACCCCGGCAGCCAGCCCGTTCAGCCCGCAGAGACGCCTACCGGAGCAGGCGAGCGGGGCATCGCGCCCGGCTCTACTCCGACCACATCGGGCGGAAATACGAGCGCGCCGGGGACTGACCCCAACGCGAATACGGATTCAGGAGCGCCCGCCGGAAACACTAACGACAATCGCGGCGGCACACAGCCGAACGAGAACACGGGCGAGCCGCAGGCCAGTCCGTCTCCCGCCAAGACTCCCAATCAACTGCCGACGCCGCGCACGACGCCGACACCGGATACTGCTCCGGGCGAGCCGCCGCCGATGCAGACGCCCAAGAAAGAGCCGCCACCCAAGGCGACTCCTACCCAGGCAAAGCCGAGCGAGCAAGCGCCGGGAGCAGGAAGCGCCCCGGAACTTCCGTAATCTAAATCAACTCGTACTCCGCGACTTCACTTCGTGACTCGTTGACGCCTCATATTAGACAGGCCGCTTTTCAATCGCCTCACGAATCATGGCCCTCAGCTTCTCTTCATCATCGAACTCAAGCTCGATTTCCAGCACATAACAGGGCAGATCAAAACGTAGCGAGCGCAGCTTGACTGCGTCCTTCGCCGTCGTGAGCAGAGCACGCGCCCCCGCCCGCTTTGCCTCGGCAACAATGACGTCAATGTCACTTTGCTCGTAGACGTAATGGTCGGTGAAGGCACGCGTATAGCTCAAGGTGTGCCCATCGCCCCGAAGGTGTGCAAAGAAGGATGCTGGATTGCCGATGGCGCAGAACGCCGCGATGGGCTGCGGCAACGAGGGATGAGGGATGAGGGATGAGGGATGAGAAGAGAGGTCGGGCACAGCGCTCGTTATCATCGACTCATCGAGAGGGCGGATTGCTTTGGTGCGTGTGCGCGAGAGCAGGACGGGGCGACCGTTGCTGAATCGCTCTGCCTGTTTGTGTAGCGAGTCAATGTCTTGAGATTGTTCGGCGCGCGTGAGGATGATGCAATCGGCGCGGGCGAGACCATTGAGCGGCTCGCGCAGCCGACCACCGGGCAGCAATCTTCCGCCCCCCCAGGGATTAGTCGCATCCACCGCGACGAGGTCAAGGTCGCGTGCGATGCGTAGATGCTGGAAACCATCGTCGAGAATGAAAAGATCGCTTTTCAGATTCTCTTCAGCCCAGCGCGCAGCCGCCACACGATCCGCGTCGCTGATGACGGCGGCCACGCCCTGCAACATCTCCGCCAGCAAGCGCGGCTCGTCGCCGCCTTCTCTTGCGTCGGCTGAGATGCGCTCGCCGTCCGAGACCAGCACTCGTCTGCCCGCATCGGCGCGGCCATAACCGCGCGTCAGAACGCAGGCGCGCGCCGTTTCTCTCGCCGCTGCGCGGGCGACCCACTCGACAATCGGAGTCTTGCCCGTGCCTCCCGTCGTGATGTTGCCGACGCTGATAACCGGAGAATTGATTTTATGAATCGGTAACGCGCCTCTGCGATAGAGTGCGAGACGCGCCCGCATCATTGCGCTGTACAGAGCGCCAAGCGGGGCAAGAATTAGCACGGAAGCGTTCATCATGCGGAGAGCGCATCGCGCGTAGCAGTTTCAGTTTGAGACTGTTCGGTTGAATCGGAAGAAACGTGGAAAAGCGGCGCGAGCAGCTCGATCGTGCGCGCAGTCGCGCCGCGATTTTGTTCAAGCACCATTCGCGCCTTCTCTCCAATAGCACGCCTGCGCTCATCGTTGGTCAGCAGTTCTGTGAGCGTCTTCGCTAAAGCCGAAGGGGCGTCACTTTCGGAAATCGGCGGAAGCTGCACGAGCGCATCTGCTTCGAGAAAGGCGCGTACGATGGCCGTGAAGTTAAACGTGTGCGCGCCCGTCAAGGTACACGCTCCGACCATCGCAGGCTCAAGAATATTGTGCCCGCCCGTTTGCGCCAGACTTCCGCCGACGAACACCAGCCTGGCGAGTGGATAGACGGCGCGCAGTTCACCTATCGAATCCAGCAAGATCGCGTCACAGGCAGAGTCGCGTTCGCTGCGAGCATCCGAGCGCCGCGCCCAAACGAAGCCGGACGATTCCAGCAACGCGGCCACTTCCGGGAAACGTTCCGGGTGTCTTGGCGCAATCAACAATCTTACCTGCTCGTGGCCGGGCGTCGAGCGTAGTTTTGTGAAAGCTTCGATGATGATGCGCTCTTCGGGCGAATGTGTGCTGGCGGCGACGAACAGGGGGCGCTCGTCGTTGAAATGAAAACGCTCGCGCAACTCTTCGGTCAATACCTGTTCGCCTGCGTCGTCAGGAGCGTCGAACTTCACGTTGCCTGAGACGAACACGCGCTCCGTTGCGAGGCCGAGACCGCGCATGCGTTCGGCGTCATGTTCGGTTTGCATAAGCGCCAGTTCAAGCTGGTTGACGATGCGTTTGACGAAGCGGCGGACGACGCGATAGCGGCGGTAGGAGCGTTCGGAGAGTCTCCCGTTGACGATAGCGACGGGCACGCTTCGCTTCCTGCATTCATGCAGGAAGTTCGGCCATAGCTCCGTCTCCATGATTAGTATGATGGCCGGATTGACGGCGCGAAGCGAGCGGCGGGCGGTCCATGCCCAATCGAAGGGAAAGTAAAAAACAGCCGTCGTCTCATCACGAAAAACATCACGTGCGATGCGTTGGCCTGTCAGCGTCGTGGTCGAGACGACGAGCGCGTGCGATGGGAATTTTTCGAGAATGGCACGCGCGAGTGGACGCGCCGCTTGAGCCTCGCCGACTGAAACGCAGTGCAACCAGATGACAGGCCGCCCGTTTGTTTCAACGGCAGGCACCCGCCCCAGCCGCTCGCGCAAGCCCTGCACGTATTTCCCATGACGAAAGGCGTCCACCACGAATCGCGGCAGGAGCGCGACGACGCCGAGGGTGAGCAGGAGGCTGTAAAGGAAATACATGGTGATAGGTGATAAGTGATAAGTGATAGGAAAGCATTTCTCTTATCACCTATCACCCATCACCCGTCACTTATTTCGCTCTTTCGATGTAGCGTCCTTCGGAAGGGGACACGCGGATGCGGTCGCCTTCGTTGACGAAGGGCGGGACTGTAATGGTGACGCCGTTTTCCAGTGTCGCCGGTTTGTTGACGTTCGAGACGGTCGCCCCTTTCATGGTCGGGTCGGTGCGAGTCACGGTCAGTTCAACCGAGTCCGGGAGTTCGACGCCGATGGGCGCTCCTTCATAAAATTCCACCTGAATTTTCAAACCCGGCATCAGCCACTGCGCAGCATCGCCCAAATCTTCCTCGCTCAAAGCGATCTGCTCGTAATTCTCCGTGTTCATGAAATGATGCTGCGAGCCGTCGGAATAGAGATATTCCATGTCGTGCTGTTCGAGCGAGGCGCGCTCGACCGTGTCGGCGGAGCGAAAGCGATGCTCGAAACTGGAGCCTGTGCGGATGTTACGCAGCTTGGCTTGCACCATTGCGCGCAGGTTTCCCGGTGTGTGATGACGAAACTCTAGTATCTTGCAGGGCTGTCCCTCGAAAACGATGACCATGCCGCGCCGTATCTGTGTTGCAGGAATTGCCATAAAAGAAGATTAATCTCCGTCTCAAAGAATATCATTTGTGAGACTGAGCAGTGCGATAGCGAACGCACGCCGTCAGTCAGCAAACTGCGTAGTCTAGCGGGCGCTACATAGATTTGTCCAGCGCCACTGTCTAACGATTTTGCCGAAGCTTAAGCTGTACCGGTATCGCCAGCGTCACCGGTGTTCGCCGACGAATCGAGCTTGAAATAGACGCGGAGCGTGACTTGATATTCAAGACGGCCCTGCTGCAACCCGCCGCGCTGTTCCTTGACGACGAACCATGAGAGATTGTGCAGAGTCTGGCGTGCGCGGTTAACGGCCACTTCGATGGCGTGTGAAAAGCTCTGTTCGGATGTTCCGACGATCTCAATTCCTTTGAAAACCGTGTCTGTCATGTAAGTTGCTCCTTCAAGTGATTAAGACTTTCTACAGGAAAATAGTTGGACAGGATTAACAGGATTATCAAGATTAAGAAGAAGAGGCAAGACAGGAGAGCTTGCCGCTGTTTCTCTTATCCTGTGAATCCTGAAAATCTCGGTCTAATTATTGATGAATGAAACGGGACGCTAACACGCGCTGTTGAAGAGTGTCAATGAAGGTTCAAAACCTCGGACGATTGAAAGACAAAGAGCGGGCGAGCATGTTGGTCAACGTCGGAGGGTCTGACGTGTTCCCTTCATGCTCGCCCGCTCTCTCTAGGAGCCCACCTACCTATTCGATAATACGCTCAAGCGGTCTTAAAGTTCCTGAAAATCTCAGGCGGCGCGAGCGCGCTGGAGGACGTGGTGTTGCCGCGCGATTGTTTCCAGCCAGCGTTGCGCTTCTTCGTAGTAAGGAAAACGCTGCTCCTCGGTGCGAAAGGCGTTGGTGTGGTAATAGCGCCTGCCTTTGATGAGCCGCGCCGGATGCTTGATGTGGAGCATCTCGTGGTAGAGAACGTATTCGACAAACCATTCCGGCACTTCGTGGTCGTCGAGCGTCTTGCTGATGACGATGGTGTCGTGAGCGGCGTCGTGGTGTCCCAGAATCCGGCGTGTGCGACGTTGCGACCAAGTCAGCACTGGCTTCTCAATGCCGCCGTCGAAGTGGCGACGGTTGAGCCGCTGGAACATCTTGTCCAGATCGTAAACACGGCCACGCGAGGACGAGACTACTTTGCGCCCGCGCTGGCGACGCGCGAGGTCTGAAGCGCGCAGGACCTGCGGTGAATAGGCGTAAGCTCTATAGACGCGCTCGTGAATCTCCGGCGTGCGTTTTTGAAGCAGCCGGGCGACGAGAATGAAGGCGAGGGCGCGATGCACCTCTGGCGGCGCGTTTTTGAAGATGTCCGAAATGCGCACGTAAACGCGCCCTGAGCGCAGCCGAATCTTGTGGCTAATCCCGGCGTAAGGATAAAACCTGACCTCTATCTCCGGCGTGGGGCGATTACGTCCAAGGTGGCGAAAAGCTTCGCTGAAAAGGGCGCTGAGATAATTCTGAGATTGCGACATAAGCGAAACTCTCTACCGCAAACGGGCTGGCTTACTGTAATCGTGGGCAACCGAAACTGCCCCAAGGCTTGTGAGAAAATCCTGATTTCGGAAAGCTCGTCCTCCGGCAGATATTACGAGCCGAGCGGTCAGGGCGTCAATCAAACCTTTAAGGCGGGCGGCTAAGCTGTTGAAAAATCATGGAATTGGCTTGTGTTGAAAGTCATGCGCCGCCGGAAGGAGAAATCATGGCAGCAGTTAATTGCTTGGGTGACAGCAGTTTAAGTTAGAAGTTGTGGCTAACCATTGCGCTGACGGAAGCTAAATGCAAGGCAGCGGCTGGATTAACCGGGCGAGGTGGCGGGTCATAAAGTTATTTCGGCGTGAACGAGAGAATGTTTGCCGCCCCGTTATACAATCCGCTATACTCTAAAAGCCCAGCCTGCCACGCGTGTCGCCTGAGACAGGCCGGAAGTCGCAATGTTATTGAATTTTTAATAGCCGGTGCGCTTTCCCCCATTAATTGTCGAGCCTTAAAAAAGCGCGCCGCACCCGTAAGCCAGATGGTCAGCCGCATCTCAACCTCCCATGCAGGAAATCCGAACAGAACCGACTCGCGCGGGCAGGCTGTATTGTCTGCAATCATTAAGGAACATCTGGTGACGGGCGAACCCGTCGGGTCGCGCACCATCTCGGACAGGTTTGCTCACGCCGCCGGTTGGAGCGCGGCGACCATTCGCAACGTCATGGGGCAGTTGGAGGAAGCAGGACTGGTTGAGCAGCCGCACACCTCTGCCGGTCGCATCCCGACGGATAGAGGCTATCGCTTCTACGTTGACCACATGCTCGGCGAGGCGCAACTCTCAAAAGCCGATCTGGCGACGATCAATTCGTTTCTGAAGAATTTGCAGAATCAATCAGGCGGCGCACCTGATCGCTTGTTGGAGAAGGTTTCGCACGTGCTTTCTGCTCTTTCGGAGAACGTCGGCATCGTCATCTCTCCATCTCTGGCCGACAATCGTTTACAGCATATAGAATTTCTGCAACTGGCGGACAATCGTATTCTGGTTATCATGGTCTCTGCGCCCAATCTTGTTCACAACAAGATCATCCGCATTGACGAGAACCTGAGTCAGGAAGAGCTTGAGCAGACGGCGCGTTACCTGAACGTAGAGTTCGGCGGCAAGAGCCTGATGGCGATTCGCGCGGAGATCGTGGAATTGATGCGTGCGGAGAAAGCTCTCTACGATAAATTGCTGCGCAACGCCATTCTGCTCTGCAACAGTAGTCTGGAAGGCGAGGAAGCAACGACTGCCGAAGTCTACGTTGACGGCGCATCGAACATTCTGGCCAGACCTGACTTCGCCGATGCTGAAAGAATGCGTGAGCTGTTCCGCACGTTCGAGGAGAAATCACGCCTCGTCAAAATCCTGAGCGAATGTGTTTCGCGCGACCAGTCAGCTCCGGGCGAGGTGCGCGTCATCATCGGGCGCGAGCACGCCGCGCCTTCAATGCAGGCTTGCGCGTTGATTACCGCGCCCTACTGGCTTGGCAATGAAGTCACCGGCACGCTCGGCGTCGTCGGGCCAATGCGTATCGAGTATGCGCGCATGATGGCCGTCGTCAACTACATGGCTCGCCACATCGAGCAACTACTACGCGAAGAGATTAGTGCGGCTTGATTCGGAAATCAGACAGCAGACGCTCCATTCGTGACGGCACGCGTCTTTCAGGGGGAATAAAACTATTGATGGTGAATAAAAGGACACAGAAGGCGAACCGCATCCCGGTACACTTTGTGGACGACGAAAAGGTCTCGGCAGACATTGCTGACGACGAGAATGAGCGTCATGCTCAAACTCGTTCAGACAGTGACGAACTCTCGCCGGAGGAGATAGGGCGCGAGTCAAGCTATGAGGATGAAACGGAAGTGAAGCGGCGAATAGATCGTGGGCAGGAAGGTGATGGCGAAGAGGGGCGAGCGAGCGCCGACGATTCGGACACAGCCGGTGGGCCGCCCCGTGATGAATTGCCGGAACGTCGTGAAGATCAGGACAGGGCTGGAGCGAATTCACAAACCTCTGCGCGCAATGCAGTTCAGTCGGGAAATGAAGAGAGCGGGCAAGCCTCTGCGACTGGCCCGATGCTCGCCGAATTAATCGCCACGCGCGCCGAACTGCGTCGGGTCGAAGCCCAGCGCGACGAGTTGCGTGAAGCTCTGTCGCGTCGGCAGGCTGATTTTGAGAATTATCGTAAACGCGTGGAGCGTGACCGCAGCGATAATTATCATCGAATGGTTGGAGAGGTGGTGAGCAAACTGCTGCCGGTCCTTGATAATCTGCGCCGCGCTCTCGAAGCTGAAGAATCCCTGAAGGCGACCGAATCCGAAGAGTTTCGCCATTTCCTAAACGGAGTCGCGCTTATCTACAAACAACTCGGCAGTGTTCTTGAAGGCCTCGGGTTGCAGCCTGTGGCCGCGCTCGGACACCGTTTCGATCCACACATTCACGAGGCGGTCGTCACGGAGCAAACCGAAGAATACGAGCCTGACACCGTAATTCAAGAAATCGCGCCCGGCTATCGCCTCGGAGAAAAGTTGCTGCGTCCCGCGATAGTCAAAGTAGCAACGCGGTAGTGATAGGTGATGGGTAATAGGTGATAAGAAATCACCTTCCTCCTATCACCCATCACTTATCACTCATCACTCTTCAAAATTATGGGCAAAGTCATCGGAATTGATTTAGGCACGACGAACTGCTGCGTCGCCGTTTTAGAGGGCGGCGCGGTGCAGATTGTGCCGAACAAAGAAGGCGGACGCACCACGCCTACTGTCGTCGGCTTCACGGACAAAGGCGAGCGTCTGGTCGGGCAGATCGCCAAGCGGCAGGCGGTGACGAATGCGGCCAATACGGTTTACGCCGTCAAGCGTCTCATCGGGCGTAAATTCAGTTCACCGGAATCGAATCGCATGCGCGAGACTTCCGCCTTCGAGATTGTTGATTCGCAGAACGGCGACGCGCGCATACGAGTTCAGGGGCGCACCTACAGCCCGCCGGAAATCTCCGGCATCGTCCTGCAACGTCTCAAAACCGCTGCCGAAGATTTTCTCGGCGAAGCCGTGACCGAAGCCATCGTGACCGTGCCCGCTTACTTTGACGACCTTCAGCGACAGGCTACGAAAGATGCCGGTAAGATTGCAGGTCTCAAGGTCGAGCGAATCATTAATGAGCCGACGGCTGCCGCGCTCGCCTACGGGCTGGGCAAAACCGGGTCTGAGCGCATCGCCGTTTACGATCTGGGCGGCGGCACGTTCGACGTTTCGATCCTCGAAATCAATGACGGCGTCTTCGAGGTGCTTTCGACTTCCGGCAACACCTTTCTCGGTGGCGAGGATTTCGACGACCGCATTATCAACTGGATGGCCGAGCAGTTTCTTGAAGAGACGGGAATCGATCTCAGGGAAGACCGGCTCGCGCTGCAACGTTTGAAAGAAGCGGCAGAGCGCGCCAAGTGCGAACTGTCTTCCGTTAACGAGACCGGCATCAATCTGCCTTTCATCGCCGCCGATACCTCAGGGCCGAAACATTTCAACAAGACTCTGACGCGCGACCAGTTTGAATCGCTCGTCGCCGATCTGGTCGAGCAAACCATCGAGCCTTGCCAGAAAGCCCTCTGGGACGCGAAACTCCAGCCCGCAGATATAGACAAAGTGATTCTCGTCGGCGGCCAGACCCGCTCGCCCATCGTCGGGCGCACGGTTCAGGAGATTTTCGGCAAAGAGGCTTCGGCGGAGATTAACCCGGACGAAGTGGTGGCGATGGGGGCGGCGATTCAGGGCGCGGTCATGTCCGGCGATGTGAAAGACATTGTGCTGCTGGATGTCCTGCCGCTTAGTCTGGGGCTGGAAACGCGCGGCGGCTTGTTTACCAAGATTATCGAGCGCAACTCGACCATACCACTGCGCAACAGTTTGACGTTTACGACCGTCGTCGATAATCAATCGTCAGTTGAGATTCACATCTTGCAGGGCGAGCGCGAGGTTGCCGAGGGTAATCGCAGTCTGGGGAAATTCGAGTTGGTTGGGATTCCGCCCAACCCGCGCGGCGTGCCGCAGATTGAAGTCTCGTTTGAGGTGGACGCCAACGGCATCGTCTCGGTTTCAGCCAAAGATAAGAACTCCGGGCGCGAGCAGCAGATGCGCGTCACCCCGACTTCCGGTCTTTCCAGCGATGAGATTCATCGTCTGATTATGGAAGCGGAAACTTCTGTCGAAGCCGACCGGCGCGCCAAAGAGATTATCGGCTTGCGCAACAAACTCGATACGCTCGTTCGCAACACGCGACGCGCTTTCGTGGAGTTTGGCGGCTCGCTCGCGGCGGAAGAGCGCAAGGACGGCCAGCAGTCGCTCAGCAAGGGCGAGGAAGCTGTGAACTCCGAAAACGCTGAGGAGATTCGCCAGGCCATCGAGATCGTTCAGCATTTCGCCAATGAACTGACGACCGTGATGATGAACATGCCCGACAGCGATAGCTCGCCGCAGGTTGAGAAATCGCAATAGGGGAAAGAACAGTCTGGAGTCTGGGGTCCAAAGTCTGGAATCGGCTTGTCGAAAGACATAAATTGCTTTTGACCAGTTGACTCCAGACTCTGAGACTTCAGACTCCAGACTTTTAGTCTTATAATGCTTCACCAATTTGGAAAGGGAATTATTCAAAGTTAGATGAGCAAACGTGATTATTACGAGGTGCTGGGCATCAGCCAGACGGCCAGCGATCAGGAGATTAAGAGCGCCTATCGCCGTCTCGCGGTGAAGTTTCACCCTGACAAGAATCCTGACGACGCTTCTGCCGAAGATAAGTTCAAGGAAGCTGCCGAAGCTTATTCGGTTCTTTCCGATGCGGAGCAGCGCCGACGCTACGACCGCTTCGGTCATGCCGGTGTTTCGAGCAGCGCGGGGGCTGGCGGCTGGGGCGCTCCCGGCTTTGGCGGCATAGAAGATATTCTCGGCGACCTCTTCGGCTTCGGCGATGTCTTTGGCGCGCGTGGTGGCCGTCGCAGCGCGGCACAGCGCGGCTCAGACCTGCGCTACGATCTGGACATTTCGCTCGAAGACGCTGCCGCCGGGATGACGGCTCAACTACGCATCCCGCGACTTGAGAAATGCGAGAAGTGCAAAGGCTCGGGCGCAGCCGAAGGAACACAGCCTGAGACTTGCCAGACCTGTAGCGGGGCCGGACAGGTACGCTATCAACAGGGCTTCTTCTCGGTGGCGCGCACCTGTAGCACTTGTCGCGGGACGGGCAACGTCGTCAAATCGCCATGCGATGCCTGCAAAGGCGCAGGACGAGTGGAACGCGAGCGGACGATGGAGGTCAAGATTCCGGCTGGCGTCGAGACAGGCTCGCGTCTACGCATCGCGGGCGAAGGTGAAGCGGGCACGACCGGAGGCGCGTCCGGCGATCTCTATGTGGTCATTCACGTCACCGAGCATGAGCATTTCGAGCGACAGGGAAGCAATCTCTATTCAGCAATCCCCATCACTTTCGCACAGGCCGCGCTCGGCTCGGAGATTACCGTGCAGACGCTGGGCGAACAGCAACAGGTGAAGATTCCCGCCGGGACGCAGACCGGGACGGTCTTTCGCTTGAAAGGACACGGCGTGCCCGTGCTGGGCGGGCGAGGTCGCGGCGATCTCTTCGTCTCGGTCACGGTCATGACGCCGACAACCTTGACGCGTGAACAGCGTCGTCTCCTTGAACAACTCGCCGAAGTCGAAACCAAAGACCTTGAGGACAAGGGGCTGATAGACAAGGTCAGAAACATTTTCGGCTGACCCGCTCGCGCATCGCATTCGCTAAATCGAGGAAGGGAAGAAATAGACAGGATTAACAAGATTGTCAGGATGAAAGAAAAAGCATTCAGCCTTCCTGAATTGTCTCTTTTTCTTAATCTTGATAATCCTGTAAATCCTGTCTATTTCTATCTTCTCCCGGCGTTTCGCAATCGTACAAAACTACCGCACAGGCGTGGAATCATCTGAACTATTAAAGGTCACAGGGATTCCGGCAATCCTTTCGCAATAAACAGACTTTTCCTTTTGGCTTCAAGCATTAAAGCCGTTCGCCCCTCAACATTTGTCCTGCGGCATATCGGTTGCTCACTCATCTCATTGAAATCTCCAGTCGGATTAAAGTTTGAGACGGAGGAACGGAATGAAACGAAAACCCCTCGCAAGTTTTTTGGCAGTCATGCTGCTCACGTTCTTTTCAAATGGGATTCTGCTCGCGACCGGCTCGACGGAAGAAGACACGGACAATCTTATCGTTCAGGCTAAAGTCATCGAAGTGGCGGAATCGCATATTTCGGTGATGGCGCGCACGGGCGTTGAGCACGTCATTGCAGTGGATAGAGAAGGAACGAAGGTCACGATTGATGGCAGGGTCGTTTCATTAAAGGATGTTCGAGAGGGAGATATTGCGACGATTGAGTTGGACGCGCAGAAACAAGTAAAGTTCGCCAGAAATATTTCGATGCGCTCCGAGCAATCACAGGTCGCGCGAGTTCGCCGGTAGGAGCATTGGTGCTCGTTTGAGCGTCGCCTCGCACCCCACCGGCAATTGAGCCGCTTTACTCCTCGCAAGTAAAGCGGCTCATAAAATTTTAACCTTCAATAAAAGAAGTTCACTTACCTAAATCAGCCGTAGGCAAAAACTGTGGCGGGCGGCGAAACTTCGTTGCCTGTTCAAAGGCGAAAGCCAGTTTAATCAGCACAGGCTCGCTGTAGGCTTGACCGAAGAAAGAGATTCCGACAGGCAATCCGTGAACGTACCCGGCGGGGACGGTAATGTGCGGGTATCCTGCCACAGCCGACGGGCTGGAATATCCGCCCGTGAAATGGTCGCCGTTGAGCAAATCGGTCGGCCACGCGGGGCCGCCCGTAGGCGCAACCATCGCGTCGAGCTTGTGCTTCATCATCACCGCGTCAATGCCTTCGGTTCTTGATAGTCGCTGATTCTTGGCTAAAGCTTCAATGTACTCCTTGCTGGTTAACGGCCCTTTGGCTTCAGCCTTGATGAAGAGGTCTTGGCCGAAGTACGGCATCTCCTTCTCACTATTCCTTTCGTTAAATTCGATAATCTCTTTGAGTGAGCGAACGGGCGCGCGAGGGCCGAGGCTTTCCAGATACTTGTTGAGATCGGCCTTGAGTTCGTACAGCAGAACCTCCAATTCCGTATCGTCAAACTTGCCAGCCGTCTCTATCTCCGCCGGGTCAACGACCACCGCGCCGAGCTTTTTCATCGCATCAATAGACGCGTTGATTAACTTGTCCACCTGATCATTGAAACCAAAGTATTTTCGGGGAACGCCGATGCGCGCACCCTTCAAGCCATTTATATCCAGAAACTGCGTGTAATCTGCGAACGACTTGCCGCTGCTTTCACTCGTGATGGCGTCGTCAGGGTCTCGGCCTACGAGCGCCCCGAGCAGGATGGCGGCGTCCGTCACGGTTCGTGCCATCGGGCCTGCGGTGTCCTGACTATGCGCGATGGGAATGATTCCTGAGCGACTGACGAGGCCAAGTGTTGGCTTAATCCCGACCAGCGAGTTGGCTGATGATGGGCAAACGACTGATCCATCAGTCTCCGTGCCGATTGCCACCGCCGCGAGGTTCGCCGCGATTGCGACTCCTGAACCGGAACTCGACCCGCAAGGGTTTCGATCAAGCACGTAAGGATTCTTCGTCTGCCCGCCGCGCCCGCTCCACCCGCTCGATGAATGCGACGAACGGATATTCGCCCACTCGCTCAAGTTCGTCTTGCCGAGAATCACTGCTCCGGCAGCGCGCAATCTCTGCGTGACGAAAGAGTCTTTGAGCGGGATTGAACCAATCAACGCCAGCGAACCGGCAGTCGTCATCATGCGGTCGGCGGTATCAATATTGTCTTTGAGCAGTACCGGGATGCCGTGAAGGCTACTGCGCGCGCCCTTAGCTTTGCGCTCTTTGTCGATCGCGTCGGCTATCATCAGCGCATCCGGGTTAAGTTCGATAACGGCATTTACTGCCGGGCCTTGTTTGTTAATAGTTTCAATCCGCGACAGGTACTTTTGAGCAACGATGCGCGCCGTCCACTTGCCAGACTTCATCCCAGCCTGCAACTCAGCGATGGTCACCTCATCCAACTCAAAAGGTTCAGCGGCTGCTTCAGGTTTATGTGCGACGGAGTTTTCCCCTGCCAGAAGCGCGCCGGGATTACTCAGAGCAAGCGCGCCGCCAAGCGCGCCGTAGCGCAGAAAATCTCTGCGGCTATTTCGTGAGTCAACGCTATCTTCTTTTTCCCGGCTCATTCTAGTCCTCACTCATAATTTGTAACGCACGCGGCTTCGACGCAACGCTTCATCCTCGACCTCTATGTTCTGCAAGCGTAAGGAAACGTCCGCATTCAAATCCCAACCGGCGCGCTCGCCCGCCTGAAGCTTCACCGTTCCGGCGGCGGCGATCATGGCCGCGTTGTCTGTCGAAAGATGCAGTGAGGGGAAATAAACCGGAACGTCCAGACGTGCGGCCACCTCGCGCGATGCTTCACGCAGCGCCCCATTGCATGCCACGCCGCCCGCGACAATCAGCGTCCTCGGCCTGTACTCTTCCGAAAGCCGCTCCATCGTTCCCACAAGCGAACGCACCACGACGCTTTGAAAACTTGCCGCCAGGTTCTTGATAGCCTGCGAAGGCTCTTCGCTCTCCGCGACAGGTTGCAGCCCCGTTTCGCGCACGTGCTTTGAGACCGCAGTCTTCAAACCACTGAAACTAAAATCAGGTCGTCCATCATGCATACGCGGCACGCTGAAGCGCACGCTCTTCGGATCGCCTTCGCGCGCCAGTCTCTCGATGATTGGCCCTCCGGGATAACCAAGCCCCAGCATCTTCGCCACCTTGTCGAAAGCCTCGCCAGCCGCATCGTCGCGCGTGCGCGCGACGACCTTGTACTTGCCCGGCTCAGGAACGAGAAAAAGATTTGAGTGCCCACCGGAGACGATCAGCGCGAGCGCAGGATATTCGACCGGCGGATTCTCGAAGGCGACAGAGTAAACGTGTCCCTCTATGTGATTGACGCCGACGAGCGGTTTGTCGAGCGCGAAAGCCATCGCCTTCGCGTAAGAGACGCCGACGAGCAAAGAGCCGACGAGTCCGGGACCGGCGGTGACGGCGATGCCGTCAATCTGTTCTTTCTCGATTGAAGCGCGTGCGAAGGCTTCTTCAACAACCGGCACGATCTTGTCCAGATGCTCGCGTGAAGCAAGCTCCGGCACGACGCCGCCAAATCGTTTGTGAATCTCAATCTGCGATGCAATCACGGATGACACCATCTCGCGCCCGTCGCGCACGATGGCCGCCGCCGTTTCATCGCAGGAGCTTTCAATTCCTAATATCAGCATAGTCTGGAGTCTAGAGAGTCTGGAGTCTGGAGTCAAAAGCGAAGGACTTTTCTGTCTGTTTGACTCCAGACTCCAGACTCCGGACTCTCTAGACTGCTTCGTAAAAGCTGAGCGCCGAATCGCCTTGCTTCAGGATGCGCCAGCGTCGAATGTCGCCGATGGCGTCTTTCAATTCATTCTTGTGATGATGCTCGACGACGAGCAAACCTTCGTGGTGTAGAAGCGCGCCCGTCCCGAAGGCAGCGAGAACAGGTAGGTAGTCAATCGCGTATGGCGGGTCGAAGAATACTATGTCCCACTTCTGCTCGCCTTTTGTCGAGGCGCGGCGCAGGAATTCTGCGGCTTCCGCCAAAATCACTTCCGTCTCATCCTCCGGCACGCCGCAGAGGTCCAGATTCGATTCAATCAACCCACACATCTTCCGCGAGCGGTCAACGAAAGTCACGTGCGCTGCGCCACGCGAGAGAGCTTCGATGCCGACCGCGCCTGAACCGGCGCAAAGGTCTAAAAAGCGTGAGCCTTCGATGCGCGGCGCGAGAACATTAAACAGAGTCTCACGCAAACGATCCGACGTTGGCCGCACTTGCATCGAAGGCGGGCTTCGCAAATTCCGTCCTCGATAATAGCCCGCGATGACACGCATAGAAGAGCAGTGGACAGTGGTCGGTGGTCAGTGGTCAGTGAACAGCAAAAACAAGCGGCGAACTGCTTTTGTTTTAACTGACCACTGACCACCGACCACTCTATCGTTGTTCGTAAAAACTCAAACAGGATTCGCCCTGCCTGATGAGTCGCCAGCGGCGCAGAACGCCGACAGTATCCTGCAAGCGATTTTCACAATGATGCTCGACGACCAACACGCCGCTTTTGCGTTTGAGCGGCGCGCCCGCTCCGAAGAAGGCCAGGACTGGCGCGTAATCTGCCGCGTAGGGCGGATCGAAAAAGGCTATGTCCCACGTCAGGCTCTCGCCCGTCATGGTGTGGCGCAGAAACTCAAGCGCTTCGCTCACCACTACTTCCGTCTGACCCTGCGGGACTTCACATTGTTTGAGATTCAACCTGATGAAGTTGCCTATCTTCGCCGAACGCTCAACGAAAGTGACATGCGTTGCGCCGCGAGAGAGCGCTTCAATTCCGACCGCGCCCGAACCGGCACAGAGGTCAACGAAACGCGCTTCGATAATTCTTGCGCCCAGAAAATCGAAGAGAGTTTCACGCAGCCGCCGCGCCGTTGGCCGCACTCTGGGCGAAGGCACGTGATGGAGATAACGGCGACGATATTTGCCCGCAAGTATCTGCACTGAAGCTAGTCTAAAGTCTGCTGCCGGAAGTCTCAAGTCCAATTTTAAATTGCGGTCTTCGAGCTGCTTTGCGCGCCAGACAATTTATGGAGCCTGGAAATCTTTGTTCGTTTGGGCCAGTGCCGTCTGGGAGCGAAAGAATTTTCATTGACATTTTGAAGGATTGGAAATATTCTTGCCGCGCTTCCAATGTTCGTTGATGCCCTCGCGTCCCACTATTTTCATCAACCCACATAGAGCAGGACTCTACCAATTTATCTATCTCACAAACTTTGTCTCTTGCCCAGAAGATAACTCGGCTTTCGGCCTGTGGGTAAACAGGCTGAATCGAAACGCGTTTGCGACTCAAACTGCGAGCCTTACCGGTCTTTGTCCGGCAGTCAAACAGCTCGATCCGCATGGGCGCAACTCACTAACGAAACACGAGCGCGGGCTTTCATGCAACCATCTTCTCAGTAGAAGGCTGGTGTCTGTCCCTGCTCGAAACAGGTTCGCTTGACGAATCAGTCAAACGAACTATTGCCTGGACACCTCGCAAGTCCGCTCCGTCAGGTAACTAACTACAACCGAATCACTGAAAAGCGTCCAGACTTTTCTTTGAGGCGAGGGGTTTCCCCTACTTGCTTGGAGGGAAAGAGATGAAACTACTGAAACTCGTAGTTCTGGTCTTCTTTGCGCTGGCCTTATTTCTCCCGATGGCCTTCAACAGCAACAAAGTCCAGAGCCAATCGGGTGCTACAGAAGCGCCCACAGGCTACGATAACCTAACCAACAATGTCGTTACACAAACCAAATTCAACGCCGACCTGGAGGTGTTCGGAGAGGTTGACGTGATAGCCGATGGTCTCGGCCCGGTTTACAACGCGCAGGCTTGCGCTGAGTGTCACCAGAACCCCGTAACTGGTGGAATCAGCCAGATCACCGAGTTGAGAGCCGGACACACCGACGGTTTCGGCAACTTCGTGGACGCCGTGGGCGGCTCGTTGATTAACGACCGTGCCACCAACGCCGCGATTCAGGAGCGCGTGCCGAGCACAGCCGAGACTATTCGCACCTTCCGCACGTCGTTGAATCTTCTCGGCGACGGCTTCGTCGAGGCCATCGACAGCAACACGCTCTTAACCATCGCCAACAACCAACCGGGACAAAGTGGCGGCCAGATCGCGGGCACGTTCATCCAGGTGCCTGTGCTTGAAGCTCCCGGCAACTCGCGCGGGGGACGCTTCGGCTGGAAGAACCAACATGCCAGCCTGCTCTCCTTCGCCTCGGACGCCTACCTTAACGAGCAGGGCATCACAAACCGGCTTAACCTGACCGAGAATACGAGTCTGGGGCGCTTCGTCGGGTTTGGTTCGGGCTTCGATCCGGTGCCGGATAACACGCCCTGCGAGACTATCCCCAACAAGATTTGCGGCGAAGACCCGGAGGATGACATCTCCGCCTTCGCCGAGTTCATGCGTTCGCTGAAGGCTCCGCCGCGTGACGCTGCGGTCGCTGCCACATCGGACTCAATAACGGGGCAGGCACTTTTCAACCAGGTCGGTTGTAATATCTGCCACGTTCCTACTATCACGACCGCTCCCGCCGGAACGGTCATCAACGGCGGCGCTTTCACCGTGCCAGCAGCGCTGGGCAACAAGATTATCCACCCGTTCGGTGATTTCCTGTTGCACAACGTGGGGACGGGTGACGGCATCGTCCAGAACGGCGGGCAGGCAACCGCCAACAAGATGCGTACCGCACCGCTCTGGGGCGTGCGCACGCGCAACCGCCTGATGCATGACGGCGAATCGCTGACACGCAGCGAAGCCATCCTGCGTCATGCGGGCGAAGCTACGGGCGTCATCAACAACTACCGCGCGCTCTCAATTACGCAGAGGAACCAGATCGCCACGTTCCTCAACTCGTTATAGCGCGCTTTACCTGTCAAGCTGAAACTTGATGTTGAGAGGCCGGTCATATCAATATCTGACCGGCCTCTCAACGATTGCACCGACGAAACAAAAGATATGGAGAGCATTCAAGTGGCAACGCGCTTAAAAAGGTTGAGCCGCAAAGGTGTCCGCCTTTCGCTTTATCTTCTCAGCTTAACTAGCTACGCCTTCTTAACTACTGCCTGCGTCAGTTCCGACAATTCCGGTAAGTCCGGTCAGCGGACAGTAGAGACAGTATCAACGCCATCCCCCTCTGTCTCCGACTCTCCGGTTGTGACCGGGCAGCCGTCGCCTGCCGCCTCGTCGGAACTTCCGCCGCCCAAGCCTGAAGAGGTGCGTGAGGTGGTCGCACGGGTCTATAAGGATGCGGTGACGATAGACATGAGCAACCCTCCGGGCTACGTCGTCGGAGATTTCAACGGCGACGGCTCACAGGACATCGCGGTCGTCGTCAGGCCCGCGAAAGGTAAGCTCGAAGAGATTAATAGCGAAGTGGCTAACTGGATTATGGAAGACCCGCGAAAGGTTTTATTGCCTGATCCGCACAAAAGCGTGCAACCGCTTCCGCCCCGCCCCGCCCCTGTAAAAGCAGATGAGGATGACATTCTCCTGACGATTATTCACGGCTACAAACAGCAAGGCTGGCGCAATCCGGAAGCGCAGCAGACCTACATGCTCTACGACGCGGTGGGCAGTTCGATGACCGCACAACCTCTCAAAGCCTTACAGGGCGCGACTAAAAACAGGAATGATCTATCGAAAAGCGGCGATGTCATCAAAGAGACGCTGGCCGGAGAACAGGGCTTTCTCTACTGGACTGGCGCGAAATACGCGTGGCACGGAATGAAGTAGTCAGTGGTCGGTGGTCAGTGGTCAGTTAAAAGCAAGAAGACAAAAGAAAGAAGGCAGTAGAGACGCTTCACGTCTTTACTGCCTTTTGTCTTTGCTGACCACTGACCACTGACTACTATTCCCTCATCCCACCGTTGCCAGCCCGAATCTCGCATCGGCGCGCACGCGCTCGATGAGCTTGGATGTTTCGCGGGTCATGCGGCGCGTGGTCAAATAATAGTCCGCTTCGCGGCGTGCTTCTTCGAGAATCTCTACGTCGCGCACGAGATTGCCGACGCGGAAGGTGGGTAGGCCGGATTGGCGCGTGCCCATCACCTCGCCGGGGCCGCGTATCTCCAAATCTTTTTCGGCGATGCGAAAGCCGTCGTTGGTCTCTTCCATAATCCCTAAACGCTCGCGCGCGACACTCGTCTTCTTATCCGAGGCGACGAGGACGCAGTAGCTCTGTTCCGCGCCGCGCCCGACGCGCCCGCGCAACTGGTGAAGCTGAGAGAGGCCGAAGCGCTCGGCGTGCTCAATCACCATCAAGGATGCGTTCGGCACATCAACGCCGACTTCGACAACCGTAGTTGCAACGAGAATCTGAATCTCTCCACTGACGAAGCGGCGCATCACTTCGTCCTTCTCCGCCGCTTTCATCTTCCCGTGCAGCAATCCGATTGAGAAGTGCGGGAAAACACGGTCGCGCAGTTGCTCGAACATCCGCGTGGCGTCCTTTAGGTCCATCTTCTCAGATTCTTCGACGAGCGGATAGACGACATAAACCTGTCGGCCTGCGCGCACCTCGCGCTCGATACCTTTGTAAACTCCTGCGCGCTGGTCTTCGCCGAGAACGACCGTCTTGATGGGTGTTCTGCCCGGCGGTAGTTCATCAATGACGGAAACGTCCAGATCGCCGTAAGCCGTCATCGCAAGTGAACGTGGGATGGGTGTGGCCGTCATCACCAGCACGTCCGGGTTGAAGCCACGCGCGCGTAGCTCCGCACGTTGCAGCACGCCGAAGCGGTGCTGCTCGTCAATGACGACGAGTCCGAGCTTTTGAAAGGCGACCGATTCCTGAATGACCGCGTGCGTGCCGATGCAGGCGTGTATCTCGCCAGCGGCGAGGTCTTTGTGCAGGCGGCGCTTTTCGGTCGCGCGCAAACTGCCGATTAAAAGCTCCACGCGATAAGGCGTGCGTGCGAGCAGGCGTTTGATATTGCGTGCGTGCTGCTCGGCCAGAATCTCTGTCGGGACCATCAACGCAGCCTGATAATTGTTCTCCATCGCCGCGAGCATCGCCAGCAGCGCGACGATGGTCTTGCCGCTGCCCACGTCTCCCTGAAGCAGACGGTTCATCGGCGCGTCCGATTGCATGTCGTCGAAGATACGATTTGTGACGCGCTCCTGCGCGCTCGTCAGAACGAAGGGAAGAATCTCTTCGAGCGACGCGCGCACGCGATCCGTAATCTCTATCACCGCACCTTTGGTTTCTTTGACACGCTCGCCGCGTTGAATAAGAAGTGCGAGCGCGACCCAGAAAAACTCCTCGAAGATGAGACGCAGGTGAGCAGGGCTGCGTGCACGCTCGTAATCCGCGAGCGGCACGTCTTCGGTCGGAAAGTGTATGCGACGCAGGGCGTCCGCGCGATTGATTAGACGCTGACGCGAGAGCAAATCGGCGGGCAAAGTCTCCTTGAACGCCTCGTCTTTAATCCTGCTCAACACTTCATACACGATCTCGCGCAAACGCTTTGAGCGAAACTCTCCGAGCTTGCGATACACGGGCACGCGGCGACCAACGTGAATCGCCATCAGCGCCGGGTCAGCATTACCCTCATCATCATCTTCAAAACCCTCTTCGTCTCCGGCGACTTCTTCATCCGCCGTCTCGCCGCGTCCACGAGTCAACGAGTCTCCGCCTCCGTTTCCCCCGCCGTTCTCTTCCGCCAATCTAATCAACTCGCGCTCAGGCGGCGTCCACGTGCCGGGCAGCATTTCCAATTCGTCGGGTTTGTTGAGACGCAAAGAGAAGGTGTTGCGGCGCGTGTCCCATTCCCACTGGCCGAAGGCGATGAAGCGTGCGCCCCGCGTGAACTTCTGGCGATGATACGCGATGATGCGCGGCGCTTGCTTGCCGGAGACAAACCACCAGACGACGACGGGCTTCCCCGTCCGCAACGGGTCTGAGGCCGTGACCTCGAAGATGAAAAGCTTGGGTTGCTTGGGGCCTCGATTCTTGCCGACCTGAAAGCCGCCCGCGACACGAACGTAAAGCTCAAGCGAGGCTTCCGTGCCATCGCTCAGGTTTTCGATGCGTGCCAGATTCGAGCGATCCTCGTAGCGCATCGGCAGGTAATTCAGCAGGTCTTCGACGGTCGCTTCGGTTGCGTCCGTCTTCGCGGCAAGCGATGCCAGCGCCAGCCCAAGTTTCCGCGCCATGCCCTGGCCGAAGCGAGGAATACCGAACCGATAGAGTTCGACAATCGGCGTATCGAGCATGAGCGGGGAACTATCAGCCATCGCGTGCGATGATAGCATAACGTCAACTCGACGTAAGAGGGAGGCTTTGCCTAACAGAACCCTTTTGCCCAACAGAACAGAATGTTGCCCAACGGGAGAGTGGTGGCGTTCGCCACACTCGTTCAAGGAGATGTCTTCGCCACGCTCGTTCAAGGGGATGTCAAGGGGGCGACTTGTATGAGTAATAAGTATTGGACAGATTCCACACTTGCCTAACGGGACACCTCGCCAAAGTAATCAGGAAGTTCAACCAAAAAAGCTAGGACCTTGAAGTAATAATATGCTTACCCACCAGAACAGAGGGCAACCCAACAAATAGAATTATCTTGACGGGCTTGGAGTTCGACATTATTATCTCAACACCTTTTTTGTTGTTACGGGCTACCAACCCGTGAACACTCTAGAATTAGCAGAACACTAAACCGCTTGCGCTTCGTCGTGGGGCGGTTTTTGTTGTTATCGGGGCTATCCGTTTAGATACTGAAATGGGCAAAACATTTCACAGCGGTGCGTCAAAAGGTGACATGTTTGGTTGAAGTAATAGGATTTGATCTTTGAACTGAGACGGAACTGTTTAACAGCTTCCAACGTAAATTAAGTGTTGACAAGTATTAAGGAATTGTTATAGGTTCGCCGCCGAGTACCACCTTGAAAGGCGTCCTCTGGCACATTCCTTGCTCTTTGCATTGTGCCATGACCTCTCATTCCTGTCTATGGGACGCGAGATCAGGCAGCAGAACATAATTCTTTTGTCCTCGGTAGCGAACTTTCTGGGGACTGCCGCACTTGGGGTTGCGGGTTGGTATGGCTGGAGCGACTTTAATCGTAATGCCATTGTGTTACTTGGCATAGGCGTTGCGCTCTTAGCCTTGACCCCGCTGGTAACTGCTCTTTTTACGATTAAGAGCGAAGCTCGATCTGCTGAGATTCAAGAGCGATTGCGCGCGTTAGCTATGTTTACTGAGCTTACGCATGGGCTCTTCAAAATGCCAAAGAGTGCTGATCTAAGGATTACGCTTTTAGTGGTAGATGATGAGTATGAACCGGCTACGTTGAGGCAAATAGTTCGTTGTGACGTTACGGGGCAAAAGAATCCTGGTAAGTCAACCATGACTATTCAGCAGGGCGTTGCAGGTAAATGCTTTCGAGAGGTGGGGGTTGCTACCGCTACTTTTGAAACTGGTGACTTTATCCAGCATATGGTAGATTTAGGGTTTACGAAAGCAGAAGCGAAACTGTTTGAGAGGCGGGGGGCGTATCTCTGCACCCCCGTAGTTGACTCCATGGGTGAGGTTATTGCCATACTTAGTATGGACGCTAAAATCCCTGACGCCTTCCAGCTTGATCATATGGAGGTCGCAGAATGGGTAACTCCATTCTTTGCGAAGTTCTTAACTGAGCCAGAGAAGAGTGAGGTAAACCATGGCTAGAGCATCTGCAAAAGCAAGTAGGAGGATGGTGGAAAAAGATATGACTGATAAGACAGCACAAACTTTCGTCAACGCAGGCTTCCGTGTCGAACGGATAGGGGGGACTACGATCTACTATCGTAGAATTTCAAAGGACGTGGAAGAAGCGTCAAGGGCATTGACGCGAGGTCGCTCTATGGAGTGCGCCTCAAAGAGGAAGCACGATAAAGATTAAGCTGGCCTTATAACCCAAGGAGGCCGACCTACAGCACTGTAGGTCGGCCTCCTTGCTTATTGCTATCAAGCTACTTGTGCATAGAACTTCGGCTTCAATCCCAACTCATACATACTCTGAATAAGACAACAGATATTGTGACAGAGTACCTTGCAAAGTGCTTCGTTGATCTGCGCTGTTTTAGTCTTACTTCTCAAGCTATCGCCAAACTTCGACTTTATCATGTGGAATGTTGTCTCTACGTTTGAGCGTTTATGATAGTGCGCCATAAAGCGGTCATTATTGAGTGAGAAGTAGTGATACATATTTTTCCACAGTTGGGATTGTCTTTTCTTGTCTTTCACTTCGATCATGCTGTTAGCTTTGAACGCGATGTAAGGCATAGCGTTATGGTCAACAACCGCTTGCATATTATCTTGTGAGAGATAGGCTTTATCCGCGCTGACTTCTTTCATGGTGAAGTTCTGAGCGGTAGCGTCAACTAAAGACTTGAAGTAGCGGGTATCTGCCGCATATCTGCTAGTGATTTCTACAGAAGTGACAATGTTCGTTTTGACTCCACAGCACAGATGGGCTTTCATCCAATCGCGTTCTTCCATCAATGTCGGATTGTTATATTTCGCATTAACCCACTGAAAGAAGCGACAAGTAGAAAAGCCCGATGAGTCAATAGCGAAGTCTTTCTCAATAGCCGCCAGCGGTAAGCTGCTTTCTTCGATGAGCATTTGAAGATGGGGAGTAAGCATTTCATCTTCAAAGTAGTTGATGATTGAGTTATAGCAGGGCAGCTTTGACGTGTAGCCTTTAGCGTGAGCATCGCGCATGTCTGTCATAAAGCGGCGAGTGCTAACAGTAGAATACACTTTGAACGCCATTGCGAAGATCATATCCTCAAGCGGTAAGCGTCTTTGGCCTCTGCCGTGCTGCGCTGGACTTCCAACGCCCTGACAGAGTTGGTGAAGAAGATAAAGGAACTGCGCTTTTTCCATCGTCTGCGCTTTGTTATAAGCAGGCCATTCTTGCTTATAGGTTTGCTTGCGCGTGACTTTGACAGTCTCGGTAACAGTGGTTGTACCGTTTCTCGTGACAGCCGTATGAGTGCGCTTGATAGTGACTTCTACCGCAAAGATGTGCTTGCACGGCTGGCGTCGAATTTCAAAGTCAGGGCATGAGCAAGTCTGCTTCTCTGCGTTGACCTTGTAACCACCTTTGCCAGACTGAGAAGGGACAAGCCACAAACCATTGTGACGGGCGATGCTGTACTTGTCGGCTATATCGCGGCCTTTTGCTTCTCTCAAACTCATGCTTTTGCTCCTTCGATGTTTCTGTCGCTTACGCATGAGCATGTTACTCTTAGGTATATAGCAAGTCAAGGAAATAATCACTTGACGGGGTATTATTTTAAGGTATATAGTGCGAGGTATGGCAAAGATAAAAGTCACACTCTACAAGTTCGTTTGCGAACGATGCGAGCATGAATGGATTCCACGCGATGAGGAAAACGAACCGCGTGTGTGTCCGAAGTGCAAAAGCCCCTACTGGAACAGACCACGCAAAGAACAGAGTAAAAAATAGGCTTTACTTTTCATTAGTGCCTGTTTTTCTACCAAACTGCAAAAGAGTGCCGTTTTTAGAAGGCGCGTCTATGACCTTAACGGGCACTCCCTTTTCACCTTTGGATGAATCGGCTTTAGCGGCATGGGCTTCTAGCATGGCCTCAACCATATGAGCGGGAGTACAGACAAGCGCCCCAATTTTCTCTGCGCTGGGCGGGACTCCATAACTAAGCTCTGCAAGTTTACGGAACAAGCGCGGCTTCTCCGGCTGTATGTCAAGATTCTCAGGTTCGAGCTTTCGCCATCCGAACCTACTAATCTGCTCGAACATATAGGTGTATTGTCGCTTACTAATTATTCCTAGCTCATGCGCTCTGTAAACAAGTGCCTGTATTGACACGCCCCATCTAGGCTTTAGTTTCGCAAGATCAGTCAGACTAGGCGAATGCCCCATCTCACGTCTCATTGCCGCCTCTGGCAATAAGAACTCAGCACCGAAAGTTGATGCCTCTTTCTCTATATCTTTTAGATTACCGCGCGGGCTTTTATGTAAGACAAGGTGGCCTAGTTCGTGCGCGCAATTCAATCTCAACCTATCTCCGCGCTTCATACTGCTTACAACCATAATCGGCCTGCGGGGGTCTGTATCTGACCAAAGAGAGAAAGCATCAAACTTATCATGGGCATGTGGAAGTGCCAGAACATACACACCATTTCTCTCAAGCCTATTTATGAGATTTGGTATAGGCTCATCTGGCGACACGCCTAATGTTGTTCTTGTTACTCTCGCCGCTTCGCGCGGTTCTTCACCATTGAAGCTCGGCAAGTGAAGAGGTATAGGCTTGACCCTTGCAGAAAGTCTCTCCGCTATCTCAAACTCAAGCATTGCATACTGCCTTAGACTCGCCTTCTCATTTCCGGCAAGTGAGGCGCGGCAACGAAACAGTAGTGAGCCTAATGGGAACTCTGGGCCAAGCCCTTGCTGAAAGAATGAAACGGAGAAGCCAGTTTGAAACGCAATAGCCTCCATGACGGCATCAGGCCATTCGCGCACATTGACTTCCATCTTAGCAATCGTTGATTGTGCTACTCCTATTTTTTCAGCTAGTTCCGTTTGGGTCAGTTTCCTTAGTTCGCGCGCTTGTTTTACTCTGAGTCCGTTTACGTTAATCATCCCCGCCTTCTTCTGCATCCTCAAAATAGATCGGGAGATCATCAACCTCTTGATTGTCATTAACGGTTGGTAGTCCAATGATGCCAAGTATCGGGTGTGGAACGTCTCGACTCCAAAATAGTTTCACCCCTTCTTTATATTTGCCGCTAACTCGCGGGCAGAATAGTTGAACGCGAGTTATGTTGTAATATCTATCAACTTCCCAACCGTAGATTAGATTAGCAAGGTCTAAAGTCGGCGCAACCTCATTCCAGTCTTGATGTTGCCATTTGCCTTCCCATTCGATACCCGGAAGTTTCCACTGTACAGGTCGCGCCTGACCGTAAAAGTTTCGGCTCGCATGTGTGTTATGAGCCGTTGGTACTGCTTCCCCCAATGTCTTGTAGACCTTGACGTGACACCAATCGAACCGTGCAGAAATACCGTTGTTTTTCATTTCCTCTAAATAAAACTGAGTGCCGATTCTTCGGGCTTCTTTCACATGCGTGAGCGTGATATAGCGCATGATGTTCGTCGCCATCGTAGTATTCATTTCGACGGGCTTGCCGATTTCATGTGCGCGCCACTGGAAATAGCTTCTAACTTCAATACTGCCAGCCATGAGGCCGTCATGGATTGATGAACTGAGATCGGACAGTCTTTCAAGGATTTCGTCGGGGTCAGTCGGTATCTTCATGGCCGGAAATAATATTCCAATAATTTACCGAACGCAATACACCATTTAGTGCAACCAGCAAAAAGGGACTATTCCGCATCTTTAGTAATGTGGCGTGATCTGCGTGATGAGTCCTAATCAATAAGCCAATGATCTTAGCTCAGGGTAGTCATGCAACTGTCGCATAGGAAAAATCGTAAACGTATATAGGATGGCGAAAGCCGCTAATGACTGGTACTCACTAGCGGCCTTCTGGTTAACCTACTTAGAGGTTCTTGCGGGTTTCGTTTAAGCAACTCCGTCCCGCAACCTGTTGTACGATATATCTTTAAGGATAGTTTCGTCAACCCGCAAGAACCTCCTTTACAATGCTTTAGGGGGTTCAGTATGAATGTTTTTCAGACTTTCCTTTATGTTATCTTAGCAGCGTTATTGCTGGAAATTCTCCGCACGCTGTTTAAGCGTAAATAAAGACAATAAAACAAAAGAAAAAAGAGGCGAACCATTCGCCTCTTTTTCTTGCCCAATAATTATTCATCCTGCGAACAATAAGCACACTACACCTATGCTGCGCCGCACACGCCAGCCTGAAAAGACTTAGATCAAGCCGCTCAATTTTATAAGAGTGAGAATATCAACCAGATCAGTGAATCCGTCACGCCGTTTTGCATCTCACCTGTAGCCGTATCACCGTTCGGTATCTCGCCCGTTACTGTTTCTTCTGTCGTTGGCGGCGGGTCATCCGTTACACCGGGACATGAGATGTGGCCCGCATAAGTCGAGAGCGTGAGGCTTAACGCCAGAATGATTCCGGCGCAAAATCTGCCTAGTTGTTTCATGGGTTTTTCTCCTTTAGGAAATCGGTTGCAAAGATTTTTGCGAACGGAGAGAATAGACCAGCTTTGAAGATTGCTTGCAAGCCTAAAAGCGAGAGCATAAGGTGAAGTGCGCTCTTGCAAGATTTCCTACATTCCGATAGGTACATAACAAATGGACGTACAGACCTCACTTCTGCGCCAACTCGAAAACCCGAACCTAACGCGCGACCAGCAGGCAGAGTTGCGTTGTGAGTTGGCTAAAGAACTGGAAAACACCGGAGACTATGAAGCGGCGTGTCAGGCCATGAGTGAGTTCTGGCAACGCATTGACGAGCATCCCCGCCTTGATGGACTAGATATAACTACAAAAGCCGAAGTGCTGTTGCGCGCCGGAGTATTGACGGGACGGATCGGCAGCAATAGTCAAATCGCGGGCGCACAGGAAACCGCAAAGAATCTGATTAGCGAGAGCATCAGTATTTTCGAGTCTCGCAGTTATGCCAAAAAAGTGCTTGAAGCGCAGATAGAGCTTGCTTGTTGCTACTGGCGAGAAGGTGCTTTAGATGAAGCGCGCGTTATGCTCAAAGAAGTGCTTGCACGGCTCACTTCAAATAATGAACTAAAAGCTAAGGCTGTACTGAGAAGTGCGATTGTCGAATGGTCAGCACTCTGCTACGCCGACTCATTACAAATCCTGACGGATGCCGCGCCACTATTCGAGAAGATTACTAATCACACTATCAAAGGCAGCTATCACGACACGCTCGCTGGCGTGCTGGAAGACATAGGCACACCTGAACAGCGAGAAGACTATCTTGACCGTGCTTTTATTGAATACGCGGCAGCTAGTTACCACTTTGAACAAGCGGGGCATAAATCCTACCGCGCCAACGTCGAAAACAACCTCGGATTCCTCTACTTCAAAGCCAATAAATTCACAGAAGCGCACGAACACTTAGACCATGCGCGGCGATTGTTAGTGAACCTGAAAGATCGTAGCGCAGTCGCACAAGTGGACGAGACACGGGCGCGTGTGTTTCTGGCAGAGGGGTGTAATGCGGAAGCTGAACAAGCGGCTGGCGCGTCTGTCAACGCTCTTGGACAGGGCGGGCGGCAATCGCTTTTAGCCGAAGCCCTGATTACTCATGGCATAGCCTTAGCACGCCTCAAACATTATGACTATGCTCGTTCTACTTTCCTGCGGACAATGGAAGTAGCGCATCAATCGGGCGCTCTCAATAATGCAGGGATAGCTGCTCTGACCATGCTTGAGGAATTGAGCGGCAATCTTGATATAGACGAAATGCAGACCGTTTACGAGCGGGCTTATTGTTGGCTGACGCCTTCGCAGCATCTTCCAACTCTACACCGCTTATTACACGCCGCAAGTCGCATCCTCTCAGCAGGGCGAAAGAAAAAGCCTGCTACAGCCGCCGAACTAGAGATTATTGCCAACATCGGCAAAGTCGAGCTTGATGAGATGATGCGGCGTTTCGAGAACAACATCGTCAGGCAAGCCCTGATAGCCTCACAGGGCAGTATTACCAGAGCCGCGCTCCTTCTTGGTGTCTCACACCAAAGACTAGGCTACATCTTGGAAAGCAGGCATAGAGATTTGCAATCTTTTAGGACTCCTGTCAGGACTCGCCCGAAGAATTCCAAGTCCATTATCAAGCAATAGAATTTCCTGCCCAACAGAAGATTTTTCTGCCCAACGGAACGTGAGGAAAAGGGTTTCGTTGGGCAAAGCCTAAGAGGGACAACGTTTCAGCCCCGTGAGGGGCGGCAGACTGTAGCCCCGGGCGCAAGCCCGGGGTTAATAGCTCCCCAAAGATAGAAAGCCCCGAAGGGGTGACAGAAGCCCAGGATTGATGGTCACACGTCTTGAGCTTCTGTCGCCCCTCCGGGCTGTTGAAAGTTTAGTTGTTGACCACCACGCCGCCGGAGACGGGGCCGTTAATCTGGCATTGGTTGGCGGTGATGATGGAGACTCCGTCCGAGTCATAGAGGGCGAAGTAGCTGCCTTCGACGTAGCCGTCGTCAATGGTAACGCTGCTGTTGCGGGCGGTGATGACCCCGAAGGGCTGACGACCGCCCTTGGCGATGAGCTTGCTGTAGGAGATGACTGCGGTGGATTGCGCGGCGATGCCGACAGCCGCCGCGCCTGAGTCGCTGTTCTGCGCCGTGCATTGAATCATGCAGTAGGAGGCTCTAATCTGCGAGGGCGGGTCAAAGGTGTTCAGAGCGGCGTTGAGGGTGCATTGATTGACGCCAGCCTGATTCTGGTCGTCCACGATGAGGGTCGCGTTGTCTATGTCGAAGTTGATAGCGCCGCTGCAAGAGACCGCCGTGCTGTAGGAACCCCAGTGGCCGCCGAGGCTGCTGACGGTGACGTTGGCGAGGGTGCAATTGCTGGCGGCCATGACGGTCCCGCCGCTGAAGGCGTCCGATGCGGCGGGCTGCGTGATAATCGTCTCGTCACGGCCTGCGCCCTGTATGCTGACGAAGGGCTTCATCTGCACCTTCTCGTTAAAGGTTCCGGGGCTGAGATAGAGAGTGTACTGCTTCTGTAGCTTGTTGTCTGTGATGCTGGCGAGGGCGGCATTGATTGTCGGAAAGGTTAGTCCGCCGGGCCAAACCTTGACGATGTTAGGGGCGTCGCTGGCGGAGTCGCGGGGTTGCTGGTCATCGGGCATAGACTGTTTCTCCTTAATCATGTAACGGGTTGTCGGATAGAAAAGCGAATCTTAACATGAAAAGCGGGAGGGGAAACGAAAACCGGCGGGCGGCGACGAACGCTGCCTTGCCGCATATTGAGTCATGGGGGAATCCGTAGCCATCGCGCGCGATGATAGCATACGGCTGAGAGCAGCTGGCAAAAGCGGAGAAACAGGTGTGGAGTTAGACCAAACCGTTCGGCCTAATAGGCGTTAGTCTCCGGCTGTGTGAATGGGGAAAGGTTGATTGCGCTTTAGTCTTACGAAATTCGCCCGAGACTCTCCATCGAAATTGTCAACACAAGGGCACACCCAGGCGATACGTGTCCTCTTCAGTGGACACCTGCTCTACTGCTTTAACCTGAGAGGGCAGGGTATTCTCACACAAAAACCATCCTGACAGCAGCCGCCAAGTAGTTGGCACATATATTGCTGTTACTTAAGCTAGATGTCTTGCAATCTGCTAGCGAACGCTTCCTCGTTAGCCTAACGCTATCAGCCTCTCTGCGGGGCGTTGAGCAGCCATTGTGTAACAGATGCCGCGATGGATCACCCTACTCAATTAGCGCATCCTCACAATCACAGGAGACAAGAAGATGATTACCCTATCAAGGTTCGCAAAAATTGCTGTTGCGATAACACTTTTCGTGGTTGTTGCGGTCTGCACCGCTGCCTTAATTACAGATCTGACGCCGACGACTGATGCCGCCTCTACCCAGCAGAGCTACCCGATGACCTGTCGTGGCGGTGGCACACTGAATATCACTAATGATGGAAGCGACGGTGTGCGAATCAGATTCCAGAGAGGTGCGGGAGCTGCGCCTAGCGGGTTGTCACCCGGTCAGTGTACCTGGTCAGACCGCGCAATTGGTCCTAATGAGCCAGCGGCAATTTGCGACAGCGGAGCCAGCGCGGCTCAATATGTGGGAAGACTCGTGCAATCGAATGAGTACACGATTTTGCAGGTCTATAACTATCGTGGTTGCATGAAGGTATCGCGAGTTGGCCCTTAATCAAAGGCAGATATTATTGCTGTGAACGGCTGTCCAACAAAGCATCACAGCGGACGGCGCTGGCAGCGCAAGCTCCCATCAACAAAGGGGCTTGCGTTGCCGCTCGATTGTGGATGAAAAGGCTGCCTCACAACATCATCTGATGTAGTCGTTGCCGAGCTAAAGCAGACGGGCGGGTGTGCGAAAGTGTTGTTAGAGGCGTCAGCAAGCGTCTTTCATTTAAGATTCGTCACACTCGCCCGGCATGTTCTTTCCTCGCTCCAACTTTAACCAATCAGAGACGAAGAATGAACCTCGTCAACCTATAACTCATTTAACCCGATCCGCAATAGCGTGGCTTTCATGATTCTTCCTTGCGGCGACTGGTCAATTCCAGAGTCGGAGGACGAGCTTTGAGCATACCCTCATCAAAGATTCTCAGTCCCACCCCGACGCACCCCTCAGCTATTGACTCTGACTACGGTTTTACATATCTTCCCCAGCGAAGTTAACGGCTGAATCCTCCCGCTCCTGCATGTGCCTCGCCACTCTTTCTGTTCAGCCTTCCGATTTAATCTCAGTTGGCTGTAGCCGCTGCGACGAACGAGATGAAGTCAACTGTTTCCCTAAGGAGACTCTGACGTGAAACGATTACTCACCCTGTTATGCTTCCTCGTATCATTGTTCTGCGCCGCATCTGATACCCGCGCGCAGACCTACCAGATTATCAGCACGGTAAACTCAAGCGTGGCGAACAATCTGACCAAAACCGTGACGACCGTGCAGGTCGGAAGCAATCCCCTCAATCGCTTTTTGATGACGCGGGTTCGCAAGAACATTCCAAACCACGCCTTGAAGGGGACGATTTTGTTGTTGCCACCGCTCGGCAGCGGGTTTCAGAACTATGAAGTCGGAGATAGCGGCAATTATGACAACTCCTTTGCCGGATTCTTTGCCCAGCGCAATTACGATGTCTGGGGCTATTCGCAACGCGTGCAGGGACTCACGGCGGGAATGTGTGAGAGCAATGCTGTGGATTGCTCTGCAATGGCTGATTGGGGAATACAAACCATCCTTAATGATGTCTCTTTTATTCGCCAGCAGATTGGGGCAACACATCCGGGCGAAAAACCTGTGATCGGTGGACTCTCGTTGGGCAGCATCGCTTCGATTGCGACGATCAATGCTCATCCGAATGATTACGCGGGCGCAATCCTGATCGAGGGCACGCTCTATGATGAGAATGCAACTGTCCGCGCCATCAACGCGAACTTTTGCGCGGTCTTCGAGAATCTTCTGACCAGCGGCGTCTTTTACGATGGGCAGGGAACGCCGGGCTTCAAGTTAATCAGCCATCTGGCGGACGTTGACCCGGCGGGGCTTTCGCCGATACCGGGCTTTCCTCCGGGTTTCACCAATCATCGAGCGTTCGTTGCCACGATGTCCGCGCCGCCACTCTCGCCGACGACGCCCCGCCCCGGCTACAACTTTCTGGCTGGCAGTGTTGCCGAAGACAGATTCTTTTACGCGAACGAACCACTGGTACACGCCAACATCGCAACCTTCGTTGACTATGTGGCGACACGAACCATCCGCGATGTGAGCTGCGGCATGGCGGGTGAGCGAACCTTCTCAAACAACCTGCACAACTTCACAGGCCGGGTGATTATGTTTGCCGGTGGAACTGGCTTTGGGACAGGGATGACTGATACCGCAAACCTGATGACCTCGGCCACCGTGACGGTTAACTTCAACGCAGCGTACGGCCATGTCGATCATGTCTTCTCGAACAATCATTTGCACGAAGTCGAACACCCCGTGCTGAAATGGCTGAAGAAAGTGTTGTGAGGCGATAAGCAGCAGTAACAAACCCGGACGAGCCGGGAGAAAAGTAGAAAGAGAAGGGAAGACGCGGGGCGCGAGTCCACGCATCTTCCCTTTCTCTTCTATCTTCTGCGTCCTTTAGCTGGCGGCTGCGGTTGAGGTCGCGCAGTGTTCGTCAAAGGCTTGCGTCAATTCCTGCGCGATCTGTTCCGGCCCACGTCCTTCGATCTGATGGCGCTCCATCATGTAGACGAGTTGGCCGTCTTTCAGCAGGGCGATGGAGGGCGAGGACGGGCGATAGCCTGTGAAATAGCTGCGCGCCTTGTCGGTCGCTTCGATGTCGGCCCCGGCAAAGACTGTGGCGATGCGGTCAGGGCGCACGTCGTGTTGAAGCGCGCGTGCGATGCCGGGACGCGCTTTGCCAGCCGCGCAGCCGCAGATTGAATTGACCACCACCATCAGCGTCCCTTTGGACTCGCCAATCGTGCGGTCAACATCCTCGACGGTCTTCAATTCCTCGGCTCCGAGTCTGGTTAGCTCTTCCCTCATCGGGCGGATCATAATTTCTGGATATGGCATGTTTGTGTTTTCTCCTTAAATGTCTTCGTAACCTTTGCTCATCGTGATTTAATTATTCTTCTTCGGAGGAGTATATATCAATCCCATCATCTTTAGATACTCGGCCATCGGCGGCAAGCCCACCGCCGCGCGCCGTGCGTCCACCTCTTCCTCGTTCTCAATCGGCCACAGTTTCAGTTCCTTCGTCACGTCGTCCGTTCGTAGCCCTGTCCCGTAAATCTGCTTCTTACCCTCGCCCATCAACATCCTGTCCTCCATCATTGCAACGTGGTCGGGCCGTGCTTCCTTCTTCATGGCTGCCGCTTTGAGCAGCGGAAAGTACTTCTGCTGAGAGACCAGATCGGCGTGCTGAACTATCAGGAAGGCTGACTCGCTCGCTTCCTTGCCGACCATCCTTTTAGTCGGCCAACCGTAGCGAGCAATCATCTCTTCCAGCCTTTTCATGTTCCTTTTATCTATCTTGTTCTGCTTCTTAATCAGGGCTACGAAACTTTTCATGACCCGCTCCCCGTCAGCCCCGGCCAACTCTTTCATCAGCGTTGCCAACTCGTCACGATACTTTTGATCCTCATTCCCCCTCTTAATCAACTCTTGCCGCAGGGCTTTGTACTGAGCCGCGCCGTCGTCTGCGTTCTGAGCGGAAAGGGGACTGTTCGTCCAGAGGACAAGCAGCAGAAGTAAGAGAAATGATTTTCGCACTATAGCCATAAGTAAATTCAAACAGGGATGGACAGGATAGACAGGATGGAAAAGAGAAAGAGCACCGCGGAGTTTATATTCCTTCTTTATCCTGTCTATCCTGTCCATCCCTGTTAATAATAATAATGCGCGGTTCGTCGCCGTCACCTGTGATCGAAACTCTGTACACGGGCGGGGGCAAAGGGTAGCGTCCCATGCGCTCTGCCCATTCGATGATGAAAACGGCGCTTTCGTCCGCCAGCAGTTCGTCAAGATCAACTGCGTGCGCGGCGCTCGCGCCTTCGCTCAGGCGATAGAGGTCCAGATGGAAAAGTTTCAGGCGGCCTTCATAGCTGTTGACGAGCGTGAAAGAAGGGCTGGTCACTTCGTCCGTGTCTATCTCAAGAGAACTGGCGATGCCTTTGGCAAAGACTGTTTTGCCTGCGCCGAGCGGCCCGTCGAGCAGGATGATTTCGCCGCCCGCAAGCTGAGAACCGATGCGCGCGCCCAGTCTGAAAGTCTCTTCGGCGCTCTGCGAAGTCCATCGGCCTGTCGGAAGCGCCGCGGGCGCACGCGTGCTCATGGTTGCTCTCCCTGCGCGTCGAGCGCACAAACGGCTGCGCTCAAGCTCAACGCTATGTCTGAAGCAACAATGGAGCGCATGCCGTGTTTCTCCGCTGCGATGTCTCCGGCCAGCCCGCCAACGTAAACAGCGGCGATGGTCGCAAAGAGAGCATCGCGTTCGTCTTCTGATATCGCAAACGCCTGCGCGACGAAGCCTGTGATAATGCCCGTCAGGGTATCGCCCGCGCCAGCCGTGCCGAGTCCGGCGTTGCCCGTCGGGTTGATGAAGACGCGACCATCAGGAGCGGCGATGAGCGTGCGCGTTCCCTTCAACACGAGAATGAGATCGTGCGCGGTTGCGAAGTCACGCGCCGCTTTGACACGATCCGCGAGAGCTTCTTTGTCGTCTGTGCCCATGAGCCGGAGCATTTCGCCCGGATGCGGCGTCAGGATAAGCGGAAGTTCCTGTGAGCCGCGCAAATCTTCAGGCCAGGGCGCGAGCGCGTTCAAGCCGTCGGCGTCAATCACAAGAGGCGTGGTGCGTTTCAAGACAACCTCTCGAACAAAGCGACGCGTGCTTTCACCTTCGTTCGAGAGGCCGGGGCCAATGGCTACAACATTCGCTCGCAACGCGAGTTTCATCACCTGCTCGACGGCTTCAAAGCTGACCGCGCCCTGCGGCGTCTCAAAGAGCGTTGCCGTCATAATCTCAGGCATAGCACGCGCAGCGATTGCAGGCTGCGCCGTCTCGGAGGTCGCAATCGTCACCAGTCCCGCGCCCGCGCGCATCGCTGCCGCGCCGCAGAGGACGGCTGCGCCGGTCATCTCGCGCGAGCCTGCGATGACGAGCGCGTGCCCGTGTGTGTTCTTGTATGAATCCGGCGCGTAGCGAGTTTTGACGAGCCACTCTCGCACATCGCCTTCTTCAACCAGACGCAGTTGCGTCTCCGCAGCTTCGAGCAGGGAGGGCGGCGAGCCGATGTTGGCGATGACGAGTTCGCCATTGTATTGAGATGCGGGCGGCAGGACGTTTCCGGGCTTGGGCGCGGTGAAGGTGATGGTCAAATTGGCCTGCACCGCTTCGCCGATGAGCGTGGCGGAGTCTGCGTCGAGGCCGGAAGGAATGTCGAGCGAGACGATTAAAGGATGATTGGCGTTGGAGCGTTCGCGCGCATGGCGAAGCAAGGCGACGTGTTCTACGGCCTGACGATGAACGCCTTCAAGCGGGCGCGTGAGACCCGTGCCGAAGAGCGCGTCAACGATGATGTCATAGCTATGTGCGGCAATCTCTTCCCAGACGGCGACGCCTTCGCATTCAATGAAAGTCAAAGGCGGGGGATGCGTGTGCGAGCCTGCGTCAAAGCTTGAAAGTCGCCGGGCAATCTCGAAATTGGTATGGGCATCACCTTTCGTCTCTTCGACTCGCCCGAAGAGCACCACGTCAACCCGCGCGCCCATCAGCCAGAGAGCGCGAGCGAGCGCAGCGCCGTCGCCGCCATTGTTGCCGCGACCACAGAGTATGCGTGTGCGCTTTCCTGAAAGACCGTCGGGGAATCTTGCGGCGATGGCTTTGGCCGAAGCCGAAGCCGCCGCTTCCATCAGGAGCAGCGAAGGCGTCTTGAATCGCTCCGCCGTCAAATGGTCAATCTCGCGCATCGCGGCTGCCGTGATGACTCTTTGCATAGCCGCGATGATAAAGTGAGAATTGACGAAAGGCAAAAGGCAAACTAAAACCACCTGCGAGCTTGTGCTGGCTCACAGGTGGTTTCAGAAAAAGGTGGAGGTGGAAGTTCGGTTTATACGTCTGCGGCGTCGCGTTTGGCTTTGCGCCGTTTACGCACCTTCGCTGCGATACCCGCCAATCCTGTACCGAGCAGCAACATCGTGGCGGGTTCAGGAACGGCTGTTTGCTGTGCGCTGGTGATCTGGCCCGTCAAGGACACTGTCTGACCGGGATCAATCGCCAGATCGTTGACGCTGAAGAAGAACGAGCCACTGCCGCAGGTTGTCTGCTGTCCGGGGACTCCTCCGGTCGGATCAGGCTCACAGTTCAGATCGTTGAAGGTGAAAAGAGTCGGAGTGTTATTGAAATCAAGAAACACGCCGCCCGAATTGTCACTTCTGACTGTGCCGGTCAGCGTGGCCGTGAAAGCGGCCTGGTTCGAGCCGTTGATTCCTTGTGGGGCTGTAAACGTTACCTGTAGCGTAAAGCTCTGCCCGCTATACGTATTCGGCGCTGTGCTCAGGCTCAGAGAGCCGAGGTTGTTGAAGTTCGACCCCGGATTTGCATTCCCGCCCAGACCGCGAAACCCGTTCGCCGTAGTACCTGCAAAGGTCGCGTTACTAAAGGTCAATCCGAGCGTAGTAGCGGATGCGCCGGGCGTGCAGCCAGCGCCGAAGCAACCGTTAGTGAAACCGGCGATAAATACTTCATCCGCCCGCGCAACTCCCTGGCTGAGCGTCATCAGCGCGATCAAAGCAATGCCGAGCGAAAGCGTTCTCAGCAGCGCCGTAAAGTGGGTTCTCATAAATTTATGTGCCTCCATGCCTGTTCGGGGAAACCTTGAAGAATTTGTCAGCGCACTCCAAATCGCGTTTTTGTCAGACACCTCGCAGAACCGGGGCAATGGTTGACTGCTTGATGCTGGTCGGGGCGACTGAGAAAACCGCACTTTCACTGACGCCTCTTAAAGGAAAGAACTGTCTAAGCTCGGTCTGAACGGGTTATCGCACCGCCTGCCGTTTCAGAAATAATTGCAAATAATCCAGATGCCTGTAGCGATATTAAAATCTTAATAAAACGGCAGTTCCAGAAAATGGAACGGGTTCAGGCAGTTTCCAGAAAATTTTTAGGGCGGCTGAAAATAACACAAAGCCCGGAACAAAGCTAGAGTTTTGTTCAAGGGAATTGATAAAAATGATTTTCGCCGGACACACGTGTTGGACGGACTGCATCCGCCGCCGCCCGCCTGCCGCTGCTCCAACTAACCCGTTTTCTTGTTCGGTAGCCAAAGTAAATAGCTAATTCGGGCGATTCTCCAAAAAGTGCCGGGAGATTTTGAGTTTTTTTCGGTGACCCGAAAGGGTGATTTGCCGGGTAAAACCGAGAGCCGGAGCGAGGAGTTTCAAAACCCTCGCTCCGGCTCTCTCAAATTGAAGCTAATTTTATGCGTAGCAGCAGACCAAATTACTAACTGCCGACAGAATCGCTATTCTCTTTCAAGGCTTTACGGCGTTTACGCATCTTTGCCGCGACACCCGCCAGACCCGTGCCCAGCAGAAACATGGTGGCCGGTTCGGGAACTGGCTCAGGGCCTTGTCCGATCTTGAAATTGGTGAATGAGCCGGTGTCATCGCTCGTGCGAGCGTACAATCCGAGCCGCAGGTTCGGGTCGCTCTGATAGGCGGCCTGGAGTGCCGCCGCCTGGTCTGAGGTCAGGCCGAAAACGTAATCGCCATGACCTTGCCCGCCTCCCAATTCTGCGAAGTATTGTCCACTGGCCGGGTTAGGCATAAAAGAGCCTTCAAAAAGGATTTGGCCGTTTGAGCCGTAGGCCGTCAGCGTCAGCTCATGAAGGATGAGGTCGTTATCCGGGTCTTCAATGTCCATGAAGATTCTCAATTGCCCGGCATTTGAGATTCCAGCCTGAGAAAAGCTCAGCGTCTTGGTATGTTCCCCGCCTTTGGCTATTTCGCCGGTTCTGACATCACCGCTGCCGTTCCATGCGATCTTCCCGTATGCGTTCGCAGTGTTTTTTGGTGATTGAATGGACAGAATTGACTCAGGCGTGTGCCCGACGCCGCCATGAGGGGCAGACTCGCCCGATAGCAACACGAGGTCTGCGCGGGCGCTCATTGTTGTCAGGCCGAGAAAAACGAAAGCCGCTAAGCTGAGCGTTAAATGGGACAAGATTCTCTTCATAATTTTAACTTCCTTTTCCCTTTGATCTCCAATGTGCTGAACAAAAGCTGGAAAGCCCTCATCACGGGCACTTCGCCAACTCGTTACAGGTTAAGTTTAGGTTTACTGAAACTGTGAAATTGATAATGAAAGGAAATTTCCGAAAAAGGTAGCACGGGTGACTGGAAACAGTCGTGAGTTATCTGCGGAACAGGCCAAAGGGGAATTGAGTTTCAACCCCGACCGCGCCGCAAAAGTCTGCTAATCCGTCCGAACAACCGGCTCGCCTCCGGCAACCCCAACAGGGAAGTCAAACCGAAGTAGCTCAGGCCGTATGGGCCTAGAATGGCTATTGCGCTGAGAACGGGACGCTCCGTGCCGACGACGAGTTTAATCGCCCAGCCGATAGCCGCCGCCGCTGCTGCTGCCGTCCAGAGCTTGACGACGAAGGGCATCGGCAGGCCGGTTCGCCCGATCTTGCGATTGAGAGAACGCCTGAGCAGCGCAAACTCTATCCACCCGGCAATTCCGGCAGAGGCCGTCAACCCCGCCGCGCCCCAACGTAGCTCTATGCCGAGCGCGCGCGGCAGCGGGATCGCGCACAGGTAGCCGAGAACGATGGTCAGCACGACTCTGATGAGGGCGTAACGAAGAGGGGTGCGCGTGTCATGTAGCGCATAATAAGTCGAGGCGTAGAGCCGACCGAGCGTGGAAGCCAGCAGACCTATGGCTGAGCCTGCGAGGATGGCCCAGACGTAAACAGCATCGTCATGCGTGAATCGTCCGGTCTGGTAAAGCGCCGCCACCATCACGTCGCCGAGCGCAAGGAAGCCCACAGCCGAGGGCACTATAAAAAACGCGATTTGCCTCAAGCCGGAATCCAGCCTGCGCCGTAATTGGACTTTGATCTCTTCTTCGCTGCCAAGTGCGCTCGACATGGTTGGAAGCTCTGCCGCCGAGACCGACATGCCGAAGAGGCTGACCGGCAGCGTATAGAGACTCTGCGCGAAGGTCAGAGCGGCGACTGCGCCCGTTCCCAACAGGCTCGCCAGCAGCGCGTCAACGAACGCGCTGATCTGCACCACGCCGCGACTGAAGAAGACCGGGAAGAAGTTGCGAACCACCGTGCGGACGCTCTTTGATTTAGCTTCCAGCACCGGACGAAGGCGCTTGATGAGGCGTAGCACCGTTGGGAGTTGAATCCCGAACTGCAAGGCGCTGCCGATGACAGACCCCCACGCGACCCATTCCGCCAGCCTGAACTGAAACGCCTCCACGTCACCCGCTGCGACACGGTTGCCGCGACCGCCAAACCAGATGAGCGAAGCGATGATCGCTATGTTCCAGATAACGGGCGCAGTATAGGAGAGAAAGAACCGGCGGTGGCTGTTCAGGACGCCGAGACACCATGCGGAGAGGACGAGCAGCCCTGCGCCCGGAAAGAGAATCTTGACGAGACGAATGGTCAGTTCTCGCGTCTCGCCCTTGAAGCCCGGAGCGATGGCGTCAATCAGGTAGGGCGTTGTCAAAACTCCTACGAGGACGAGCAGCGACGTGACGAGCGCCAGCATGGTGAGAATGGCGCTGGCCACGCGGTCCGCTTCTTCCTTGTCCTCGCGCGCCAGCAGCCCCGCATAAACCGGGATGAAGGATGCTGACAGCGCGCCTTCGCCGAAGATGTTCTGAAGGAAGTTAGGAATTCGGAAAGCTGCGTTGAAGGCGTCAGCGGCGGCTGATGTGCCGAAGTAGTGAGCGAAGACGCGCTGGCGGATGACGCCGACGATGCGGCTCAGGAGAATGCCTGCGCCGACTAGGAAAGCGAACTTGCCTGTGCTCGGCTCGCGTTTAGCCTGAGAGGTTTGCTCGGCGGGGAACTCGCCCGTCACCGTGCCGACGGGAACGTCCGTCTCGCCCGCAATCACGCTGGCATCCTGATGCGGGGCTGCCTTTTCGGGCCGCTCTTTCCCTGAATTTGATTTCATCAGAGCGTTCTAAAGCTCATAATCCTTAATCTTGGTCAAGAGCGTTTTGTAGCTGACGCCTAAGGTTTCCGCTGCGCGGGTTTTGTTGCCTTCGTGGAGGCGCAAGACCTCACTGATGGCGCGGCGCTCGACGAAGCGCGCGGCTCGGTCTGCGATTTCCGCGAGCGTGCCGGTCATGTCCAGTTCGTTGAAAGCCTCAGGCTGAGTCGTCCCGGCTTTAATCAAACCCAAGTCGGCAGGCTCAAGCGTCACCGAGTCGGCGAGGATGCAGGCGCGCTCAATCGCGTTCTCAAGCTCACGGACGTTGCCGGGCCATGAATGCTCGCGGAGCGCCTTGATGCTCACCTCGCTCAACACGGCTTCGCGCCCGCGCGTCTCTTTGCCAAGCTGCGCGGCGAAGTGGCGAGCGAGCAGGATGACATCCTCGCCGCGCTCGCGCAAAGGGGGAATCTCGACGGGGAAGACCGCGAGGCGAAAGAAGAGATCGCGGCGAAACTCTCCATGCTCGACCGCCAGACGCAAATCTTTGTTGGTCGCCGCGACGACGCGCACGTCAACCGGGATGGGCGCGCGTCCGCCGATGCGATCCACCGTCTTCTCTTCGATAACGCGTAGGAGCTTTCCCTGAACCGCGAGCGGCAACTCGCCAATCTCGTCCAGAAAAACCGTCCCGCTCGATGCCAACTCAAACTTCCCCAGACGGCGTTCGCCTGCGCCCGTAAACGCGCCGCGCTCGTGGCCGAAGAGTTCGTTCTCGATCAGGGTTTCGGGAATCGCGGCGCAGTTGATCGCCACGAAAGGTTTGTCACGGCGCAAGGATAGATGATGCACGGCGCGGGCGAACAATTCTTTGCCCGTGCCGGACTCGCCCAAGAGGAGAACGTTCGCTTCCGTCTGCGAGACACGCTGGGTTTCGGCAACCGCGCGCTTGATTGTTTCGGATTCGCCGATGATGCGCGGGAATCCGTAGCGGCGCGACCACTCTTCGCGCAGCAACATGTTCTCTGTCCGCAGGCGCGCTTGTTCCAGTGCTCGCTCGACAATGAGCAGCAGGTGATTGGAGTCAACGGGTTTTTGAAGAAAGTCGTGCGCGCCGTCCTTCATCGCCTGCACGGCTTCGTCAATCGAGCCGTAGGCGGTCATCACGACGACGGGAACTTCCGGGTCGGCGGCGCGGGCTGCGCGCAGCACGTCCAGACCTGAGCCGTGCGGCATCCTTAAATCCGTCAGGACGAGACGGTGAGGCGCGCGGGAGATTTCCTGCGTGGCCGCGCGAGCATCCGCGCTTTCGGTGACAGTGTATCCGGCGTTCTCCAGCGTCAATTGGAGCACGCGCCGCAAACTGTCTTTGTCTTCAACAAGCAGGATGTCAGGCATAAAAGCAGTGGTCAGTAGTCAGTGGTCAGTGGTCAGTGGTCAGTTAAGAACAGGCTAGCAGCAGCCACGAGCTTTTGCTTTTAACTGGCCGCTGACAACCGACCACTGACCACTGCTTTCATCATTCATCGTTGCCCTTGATGTGTCAAGCGGCTTCTCGTGCGGCGATAAAAGAGAACGGGCGCGTGCCGGTGAAAGCATGCGCCCGTTTACAATACGGTAGTTTTAGTGTCGCGGCTCGCGGGTCAGGCGATGGAGTTCAACTCTTTCCGTACTTGGCTGCGGCTCCTCCGATTGAGCGGCGCGCCAGAAAATTGTTCCCGACCTCTTTGGAGACGATGCCTTTTCGTATCAATTCGTTGACAGCGCCTTCGAACGTAACCATCCCGAAGGAGCGTCCCGTCTGCATCACGGAATTTATTTGATGCGTCTTTCCCTCGCGGATCAGGTTGGCGACCGCCGGGACGTTCACCAGCACTTCTGTGACTGGCACACGGCCTTCGCCGTCCGCTGTCGGGAGCAACGCCTGCGCCACGATTCCTCTTAAACTCTCAGAGAGCATGACACGGATTTGACCCTGCTGGCTTTCCGGGAAGACATCTATGATGCGATCCACCGTCTTGATGGCGCTGTTGGTGTGCAGCGTGGCGAGCACGAGATGCCCCGTCTCTGCCGCCGTGACGGCCAGAGAGATTGTCTCCAGATCGCGCATCTCGCCGACGAGAATGATGTCCGGGTCTTCTCTCAAGGCGGCACGCAGCGCCGCGTGGAAGGATTTGGTGTGGCTCGAAACCTCGCGCTGACTGATGAGCGCCTGCCCGTTGCGGTGGACAAACTCGATGGGGTCTTCAATCGTAATCACGTGTGCCCGCTCGTTCATGTTGATCGAGTGGATGAGCGCGGCCAGTGTCGTGCTTTTACCGGAACCGGTTGGCCCGGTGACGAGGACGAGACCTTCGGAAACGTCTATCAAGTCGAGAAGCTGCTCGGGCAATCCCAAATCTTCAACCGTCTGCACCTTCTCAGGGATGAGACGAAAAACTGCCGCCACGCCGTTTCGCTGCATGAAGACGTTGACGCGAAAGCGACCGACTTCCGGCAGCGGATAGCTCAAATCCAGTTCCCAATGTTCGGCGAAAAGCTCTTTTTGCTTCTCCGTGAGAATTTGAAAGATGAGCGACTGGCAAACCTCGTGCGACACTTCACGATAGTTGAGCTTCACCATCTCACCATGAATCCGCAGATAAGGCGCGGAGCCACTGGAGAGGTGCAGGTCTGAAGCATTTTGCTGCTTCATCAATCTCAGAAGTTCGTCGAGTTTTGCCATCGGTTAGGATTCTGCGCCGTCGCAAATTACACTGCCGAGTTTTGTAGGCCAACGTGCAGTCATGCTGTCCTGCACGTCGGCGGGGTTGAGGTTATTTGACAGGGACGAGCATCGACCCTGTAGTTGATTCGACGCCATCAGCTAAAAGACCTGCCTGAATCCGGTCGCCTCGATGTACTGGAACTGCGGCGTGCCCGGAGGCAGCTTCTTCGGATCATTAAAGGTGATGTCGAATCCCCAGTTGCGGGTTGGCGGATAATAAACCACCGAGCTGATAACGCCATAAGGACCGACCGCTTGAGTTGAATTGTAGAGCAGGATGAACGAGCCGACGTAGTTCCACCTCTTGGTCCATGTCGAGCCGTCGCCCCACGTTTCAAGGAAGCGTGGGAAATTGTGAACGCCTCCATTCAACCATTGGAGATAGTAGGTGGGCGCTGTCGTTCCTACCATCGCCGACATGGTTGTGCCGGAGATGATTCCTGCGCGCACGGACGTTTCCTGCCCGACCGAAATTCCCGTGATGTCCGACGCTGAGCCTGCGTCGGCGACTCTGCTGTTAGCGCCTTCCGGGTAGAGCGAGGGCAAAGCATCGTACCAGGTCTTTGACAGCGGAAAGAATGCATCGGACACAATCGCCGAGGGCACTTGATCTCCCTGAAAAGAGTATGTCTGCGACGAATCGTTCGGCGTCGAGCCGCCGGTCGGCTGACCGTTAATGCCGGTCGTATTATAGTTGCCCCAGATGAACACCATATTCTCGGTGGACACCGTAATACCTTTGGTCGCCGAAAGCTTGCCGGTTGCGCCCGTTGTCTTGAGGTCTTCACCGTTGAGCAGTCTTACTGCGCGGCGGAAGTAGTAACCGGGAGCCGTTGCGGTTTTTGACGTTGGCTCAGGATGGCCGACAAACGGCGAGGTGTTCACCGGTAATTGCCACTCCGCGATAGCAACCGAACGAGTGAAATCGGTCGCATCAACGCCGGTCGGCGCAGTGATATTTGCCGGGACTGTAATTTGAGCAGGGCTTGGCAACTCTTTCGTATCAACCTGCAAAGAGTCTTTCTTGTTTTTGTTCGTCGCCGGATCATAGCCTGCGTCAATCACGTCCTCGCCCGGATCAGGAGTGCCGCCATTGGCTGCATTGTAGCCATAGACATCTTCGTTATCTACGAGGCCGTTGGTCGTGTTGATTGACGCGTTTGAAGCATTCCGCTCGGTTTTGACTCTGTCGCCTCTCCGATCCGAAACGTAAACCACATACCCGTCAGAGCCGTCTATGTTGGTGCTGACTGCGTTCGTGGTTCGCAAAAGATTATTGTCGAAGACTCCGTCCACCCAGCGGGCCAGATTCCTCATGTTGATGTCAACCACGCTGACGATGCCGCGCTCGTACACCACAGTGGCACTACTGCTCTCGTCTATTCTTCCTTCGCGCACGTTGTAAACACTAATCGGAACGATTTTGTTGAGGTTGCCGGGTGCGGTTGAGAACTGATCGTCGCGCGCCATTGTCGCGGCAGTCGGCAGGCACGGGCTGCCGCTGGTTGGCGTATCATCGTCCAGGGCGGTGTCAAGTGAATAGATGTAACCGGTGGCGTTGAAGGTCACAGCCTTTTTAACTTCACCATCAGCAATACAGCGCCTGCTGGTGACAGCAGTGTCAAGGAAATAGTTCAGGTAATTATTATGAGTGCTATCACCCTTCCGATCGCGGCCTCCCTGCATGTAGGCAGCCCACAGCGGACGCTGGAGGTAAACGATTCCGTTCGGCTCTCCGACCGTCATCCCCATGTTTAAGATCGTCGAGGTGACATCGAGCCATGTGCCGTCGGCTTTACGCACTTCAATCAGGATGCGTCCCGTGATGCCCGATCCCGCCGGGATGAGAGCGCCATTAGGCGACTTGGGAACTGTAGTGTTGGCGGCTATCTCGGTTGTGGTATTGGCATTCTTGCCTCCGGTGACGCTGTTGAGCGCCGTGCCCGTCGTCACCGTGTAAGACCTGATCCCGCGAACCGTCTCGGCCTTCTTGTTGAGAGATGGTTTTCCCTGTAGCCAGTCCACCGTGCTCGCATAGCCGGTGCCGTCGTCCTTCACTATCCGAAGCGCATTGCCGCCATCCAGCGTGGACGGGTTGAATGTGGAGAGCTTCACTCCCTTCTGCGTGCCGGAGGTATCGTTGCCAATGCCTGCGACGTTGCCCGAGCCATTACCGGCAATCTCGTCGTCTATCAGAATGCGTATCTCGGCCTTGGAGGAAAATCGCCCGGAGACCAGCGCGCTGCTGTCGTCCGGCATAGGCCGTTTAATAATCTCACGCGGCATTTTGCCGTCGAGTTGCATGGGGAGAAGGAGGGGGAAAGCACCCGTTCCTTTGGTCAACAATTGTCCACCAAACCGATTGGCCGTGCCGTTCACCGACGCGATTGAGGTGGTGTTCCACGTTGAGTTGTCTGTCCCGTCTGGATTGCCGACGGGGAAATTACCTCTCTTATCCGTGCGCGGCTGCGGCAGCAGCCTTGGCCCACCGCTCACGCTGCCCTGAGTCATTTGAACGGTCGTGCCATTGATGATGAATCTCGGAGAGCCTAAGGAATAAACAGCCGGAAGCGTGCCGTTATTGCGGAGAAGCGTGCGGACTGCTTCGTTTGCCGTCGTCACTTTGGACGTGAATGTAATGTCCCCGCCGAAATAGATGTTGCCGTTGGCATGAACGCGACCGTTAAAGGTCATCGGAGGTTGCGGCCAGAATTCGAGATCGCCGTCGCTGAAAGTTCCGAACTGAAACATCGGAATCAGGTAGTTATTGATGGTTCGCTCAAGGGTGACTTTTGCGCCTGAGATGGAGTTATAGGCGGTGACTTTCATTTTGTAGGGGGAGACCGACGCCTTTAACCCGGCTAACGCCCCTTTCTCAAGGTCCACGGATGAGACCGTGCCCTCTGAGGTGAAAGATGATTGGGGGAAGCTGAATCCCTGCGCGATTAGCTCCGGCGGAAAAGTGGCGGCAATCGCGTTGAGTTGAGCTGTGGTCGGGTTAGAAGTGCGTTGGAATAAGGCGCTGAACTGATTCGTCATGCTCTCAAGTGCGGAAGCCGCAGCGGAATAGGTCTCGGTGCGCCGTAAATCACTTGCAGCGATCTTCATTTCATGCGAGACGACAGCCAGCACGGTGACTGATATTGCGCCCAGCAATAATAAGATGAGCAGTGCGAGGACGAGTGCTGCGCCACGCTCATTGCGTCCAGGCTGATGCACCGGGATTAATTCATTCGATTGAGTTATTTGGTTTGTCATATCAGGTCATCCTTATTGAAGCTGATGAACGCTCACCTCGGGCTAGCTTGGTTTCAGCGCGCGCCGGAACTGTAAGTTGCGAGCCGACGTAATACTGGTCATCGTCTCCAAGCCCTTCTTGCCCTTTTGAAAGTTGATTGCGTGTGTGGTCTCGCCCGTGATTTTGATTTCGATCTGGCGAACGGAGTCCTGGTCTGCCCATGACGTTAGCTGGGTCTTGGGCTGTTGGACAGTCCCAGTATTGTTTCCACCGAAAATGTATCGGAACGAAAGCCCCGTGATATGTTCGGCAACAAGATTCTCCGTGAACCCTGAACCGGCAACGCCGAATTCGCGCTTCATTAGTTCATTCTTCGAGTTGACGTAATAGTGGGTGATAAAAGCTCGCCTCATGTTTACCGTCTGAGTGCTGATGCCGGAAACACCTTTCCCGACGACGTTAATCGGGCCGGTGGAATTCGCCACATTAAGGCCGTAGGAGTTGGCTGCGCTGAAACTGATAGTGGAAGTGCCGGAGGCGGTGCTGATGGCGGTGATTCTCCCGAATGCTGAGCAGGCCACTGTCAGAGCCTGACAAGTCCCTGACGTAAAATAGTAAATCTCTCCGACCTTGAGCGGAGCTGCCGAGGTAGACGGCATACTAATCGTCGCGCCAGAGCCGGTGATTTTCCCGGCTACTAGCTGGATGGGACTAAATGTGGAATCGAGCCTGAGGATTGTGATGCGGTCAGTATTATCAAGAACAGTGGTAGTGGGCGTGGTGTCTGCCACCGTTACCGTCCCGGGATCGGCGTCCGACCAGACCAGGCCGAGATTGACATAATCAATTCCAAAGGTATTCTCCGGATCACTCGTCGGCGTAATGTTCTTTGCCAGATAGTTGGTGACAAATGTCCGGGGGACGATGATCTTATTGTAGTCGTTAAGCTCATATCCGGCATTGACGATGTCCCGGTTGATGTATTCGTGCGCGATACGCAGGTTCTCTCGCGTGTCAGTTAGTTCATAGGTGGCGTTGCTGACATTCATGGAGCTTTTCATCAGCATAAAAACAGCCACCATGATGATTGACATCACGATCATGACGACCATCAACTCAATCAATGAGAAGCCGCCTTCCGAATCTCGTCTTGTCTTAGCGTCCATGTCTTCTCCTCAGCCCCAGAAGCGGGCAAGCCGGGCTGATGCTTAGTTGATATAGTTGGCCTGCGCGTCGTTGTTCAGATAGCTGGAAACCTCAAGCTTCTCTTTGCTGCCTGTCATTCCCGGATAGGTGAGCGTGACCGTAATCTTCTTGATGTTTGAACTGAGAGTCTCAATCTTGATTGTGCGTGAGTATCCCGGCAGCACGATTTTCGGGTCGTTCGCGACATCGTTGCCGTTGCCGTAGATGCCGTCGACCCCAGCCCCGGTAGTGTCGTCGGTGGTGCCGAAGATGCCATCCGCTCCGGGGTCTTTGGACACAGCCTGTTCCCCTGTCGGGAAACCGGCAAACGTACTGCCCGCTCCCGTGTTATCAACCTGCCCGGCGTTGGCGATCTGCCCGAATGTTAGCTGCTTCGTGTTCCTCAGAGTTTCCATCTGTTCCAACACAGACATGACCAGCAGCTTGCTATTAGTTACCGAGCGACCACGATTGCTCACCATCAGGGCGTAGCTGATGGCCGACGCCGTTGCCAGCAATCCGATAAACAGCACAATCATCGCGCAGCACATCTCAACGATTGAGTAGCCGGATTCACCTCTGCGCTTCAGCATCGCTTTGCGATTTCTACTCGGCGTATTTATCAACATTGCTATCGTACCTCCATAGTTTCACTCTCCCGGTTGTGCCGAGCACGGAGATTGCAAATCCGGTTTGTTTCTTAATCTGACTGTTGTAGAGAAAAAGTGTGCGATTGAGCGGGCTGTTGAGTGAACTGACGACTGAGCCGTCGGGTTGAAACGCGACGACGATCTGCTTGCTCGCGGGCAGCGTCAGCGTCACTGTCCCGTCGTCCAGAGGCGTGGTATCGGCTTTACCGTCAACTCTACCGTAAGTGATGGTGCTGCTGGCCGCCCCCATCCTGCCAAGCGGGATGTTTTCCACAGTCACGTCAGCCACTTCGTTCGCGGAGGTTGCCGTATTGCCGGGGAGCTTGACCATGCTGTCTGTCCCCGGGTCATAGGTGATGCCGCTCTCTTTATGATTGATGATCGTAATCCTCTTGGTGTTATCGTCGTAGCGGCATGTGAAGACCATCTGCTGCGCGATGGCTTCCTGCCGGGCCAGACGCATATAGGTAAGAATCTCTCGCGGAATACCGGCAGAACCGATGAGCCGGGATGAGCCTAGAAATCTGGGCAAAGCGTAGGCGCTGACAACCGCCATGATGAACAGCACAATCAACAGTTCGGCGAGACTAAAGCCGCTGCTGTTATTGCTTCGGGGGACAAGCGTTGCTCTTGAAGCCATTCTCTGATTCCTCACGGGGTTTCGGGTTCTACCTTAGTTTGTGCTTAAAGCAGGAAGCACTCAGCAAGTCAGCAGGAGCAAGCCCTATGCCGTTAGCCGGTTCGTGAGAAAATACTGAGAATCTGATTGACAAAACCGATGATTAACCCAGAGTCGCCGCCTTGCTCTCCACCGCCTCTTCAGTCAAAAGCGTTACTTTAAGTGGCACGGTGTGAAACGAACTTCATACTTCGTCCGAGTCCAATCGGCGACATGAGGGAAGCTCAAACACCGTTGGCTATCTTTCGTCCGCGAAATCAAATCATCAATCATTTACAAGCGAAACGAAGCGTTTGCCGCGCGTGTGTGAATGTCTTCGCGCTATCGGAAGAGCGCGATTTGTGGGTGGCATGGTGAGCAGAGTTAGCGGGCGGCGCATGATTTGCTGTGAGAACGGTGGGCGTGCTCTCTTCGCGCCCGGTCGAGCATTCGACCGTCAAGGACACTGGCGGAAGCGTTACTTGTCGAAAAGGATTGCCTGAAGGGTAAGAGGTGCGGCCAAACCTTCTAGAGGCGAAAGACGAGTAGGCGCGAGCGTCGTGTTCAAGCCAACAACCACGAGATCGTCCCTTCGCGCGCGGCTCCGCACGCTGCGCGCGAGTGGGGCGCAAAGCGCTCCGGCGACTCTCAGGCCGCCGGAGCGCCTTTATCAAGGCAAAAGTAAAAAGGCAAAAGTAAAAAGGGAAGACGAGAGGATTGCTCCTTAGTCTTCCCTTTTGCCTTTTACCTTTTTACTTTTACCTTATTGATTTCCCGGCTCGTACTCGTCCGTGCGCGCGGGAGTCTGATTTTGTTCCGTTGTCGCAAGGCGCATGCTGAGCGCGAGCGGGCGATAGCTGAAAGGAGCAGGGCCGCCGCGCATATTCTGTATCTGCGTAATCAGCGCATCCTGACTCTCGCGGAAGCGCAAGACGTTGCCGCGCTGGTTGAAGATGACGAAGAGAAGCGTTTCGCCGTTGCGCGCTCGCATCTGCCCGACAAGGGCGCTGACGCCTCCATCTGTCCTGATGAGTGTGCCGGTTTTGGCGATGACGCTGCCGCGTGATTGAAATTCGGTGTAGCGCTTTTCGAGCGTGCCCGGATCAACGCCCGCGACCGGCATGATGTCCGACGGTGAAAGCCTGTAGGTTGCAAGCTCGTCGCGCAGCCCCCGGAAAATCTTCATCATCGCGTGCGGCGTGACGCGGTTGACGCCAAGCCCGCTCGTCGAAGCCAGCTTAATCTCGCCGGGATTCAATCCAAGCTCTTTTGTCAGATAATGCTGGACGCCGCCCGCGCCGCCAAGCGTGTCGCCGATGCGCTCGGCCATAAAATTGTTCGAGTAGCAGAGCAGCACCTTGAGCACGTCAATCAGTTTGCTCGACCGGTGAATCATGAGCGTGCGTGCGCCTGCGGGCACGGGGTCAACATAAACCGCTCCCATCACAGCAACGCTCGGCACACTTTGCAGGCTCTCCGCATCTTTGACGAGTGAGCGCTCCTCCGCCCACGCGCGCGAGGCGGTGGCAGAACGACGCGACGCGTCCAGCGTATCGTAGAATTGATTGCCCGAACGCTGCGAAGACCAATCAAAGTTCATCGTGAAGCCGGGCGCGACGATCAGGTCGCCGGTCACAATGCGTATGCCCTGCCTGTTCAATTCACGCGCGACCATCACCGCATGCTCGAAGTGGAAAGAGGGGTCACGACCTGAAACAATCAGATCACCCGTGATTGTTCCCGTCGCCGGATCGAACGTCCCCGTAGTCCAGACGGCGGTCGAGAAGCGATGTTCGACTCCGAAATTCTTAAGAGCCGCCAGCGCCGTTCCGAGCTTAACGGCAGAGGCCGGATTGTAAGCCTGCTCCGTTCCTTGCTCCGCCACAATCTTTCCATCAAGAGTCTCGATGAGCAGCCCCTGAGTGATGATGACGGGTTGAGGCGGCGCAATGTCGGGCGTTGCGGGCAGCATTGTCGGCTGTGATGGAACAGGCTGCGCGGGTTGCGGTTGAGCGACCGGACGTGTGATCGAAGTCGGGCGCGTGTAGTTCGGAACGGGTTGTTCGGTTGTGGTTGTTTGAGCTAAAGCGTGCGTCTGTGCGAGCGTTAGCAGAACAAGGAGAGAGAAGATAAAGGCGATTTTATTCCTGCTTGATTGTCGGGTCATTCTGTTCTCCATCAACGGTCTCCAACAAGAGGTTGCGCATGATAACACGGGCGCGTCCTACCAGGTTCAAAAAAAATTGCGCCGGAGACGCTGACGCGTATCCTTTGATGGCGCGCGGCGCATCATGGGATGCACGCCCTTCAATCATCAGAAATAATCAATGGGTTTTCAGTCCCAGATTGATGCCTCATGAGGATGACTTTATGATTCATCAACTGATATAACAACCAGGTTTTCCCAGCAGAATACACATCAAGAGGGCTGCAACATAGATCTATGTTGCAGCCCTCTTGTCCCTATCCCCTGCCTCAATTCAGATCAGCAAAATGCGTCTGCTATCGTCAATCATGGTGCTTACAACCGAACATTCACTTTCTGATGAAGAATCGCTTATTTTGCTGAGTACCGCGAGGTCCTTTGACCGTCATCTTGATGGTTAAAGATTTGCCATCGGCGGAGAGCGTCCATCTCCGCGCGACCTCGACCGTCATGAAACCATTCGGCGTGTCAATCGTTGATAGTTCATGAATCTCAATACCCATGCCGTCGGTGGTCCACCTCGCCACACGCCTGCCGCTTGATGCTGCTCCTATAGTCACTGCTTGCGCCGAGAATTCCGTCTCCCGCCCGTTCATCTTATAAACATCTATGACCGTTTGCTTGCCCTGCTCAGTGATGAGTTTCGTTTTAACCCTGATGACATTGCCGATCCGGGCGACCGTCATCACTTGATTCATGCCTGACGGAAGGCCCTCGCTCCTCTCTCTGTTGAGCAGCCAAGTGCCGCTGAAACCGGTTTGGGCTACCGTGCTATTCATGGGGATGCTCAGGCTCACAATAAGGATTAAAACCATTGCCCCGCCGAAAATGATCTGATGTTTCATTTCTAACATTCCTCCGACTTTTCAGGCCGTCGGCTTTACAATCTGCCTCTGAGCGGGACATAGCCGCACCGACGAGACTACTGACGATTAGAGAGATTAATCTTCTTTTCTGCTGCTCGCTGCTCGTCTTCCTTTTTCTTCAATTCGCTTGCCTTCCACTCATAGATGGCGGAGAGCGCGGCAAGCTGTCGTAGCGGGTTGGTTATACCTACCGCCAACTGCCGTGCGCGGTTCTCATCCTTCAGCGCGACCATTCTGAACAGACCTGTGTCGAAGCCTAACTTACCCAACTCAGAATCTATGTTGGTGCGATTCACTGCCCAAATCACTTCATTGAAAGCGGCTTGCGCCAAGTCGTCGTCTGCTGAAGCCGCCATCACCGCCAACTTGCCCAATGCTGATAGTTTCGGATCTGACTCTCGTTTGGTTGAAATTAACTCTGTCGGCGCGTTCGCTGGAGCGAGCGGTAGTACATCATCAGCAGCTTTGATCTTACTCAGAGCCTTGTAGATCAAAGGATTCCTACATGATTGATCTTTATCACACTTATTGATCAGGAAGAGATACCCCTCAAGAATCTGCGGAGCCGTGCGTAGTTTTTCAGCCAGCCGTTCGGCTCCCAAAACATCCCCCCTGGTAACAAGACTTGCAGCTTCTTGTGCATCTACTAAATCCGTGAGCTGAGTTTTGCGATCCCCGTCAGGAAGGGTTTTGAGTGCGTTACGAGCCTTATCGAACATCCCACGGCGTGCAGCAAGCTCTATGAGAGACACATCCAGCGTGTCTTGATTAAGAGACGCATTCAATTGCTTCTCCCGATCACGTCGATTTGACTCTGTTATTTCCCCAATGGTTTGTGGAGAATTGCCCTCGCCCCTGCCGCGACTAAGCCGCTCCAATTCCAAATAAGCTGGCATCAACTCCGGCGCATACTGTCTGACGGGCTGACTGGCTGTGAGAATTACATTCCGCAATCTTACCAAGCCGCTGGGTTCACTCTGTTTCAGTTGTCCAAGACTCTGGACAACGTAAATCACATACGCCTTCATCACCGCAGGTCCGGGAGGCTTCACTTGTTGATCTGATCCGAGAGCCGGGAAGATAAGGCGTAGGAGGACAAAGTAAGTCCGCGCTGTACCCTGTGAAAAAGAGAAAGGGATGCTTCGCAGCCGATCTATATACTTGATAATCAGAGCATCAGCAGCAGCGCGATCCTTCTTAGCGAGTTCTTGGATGATCAAACCCGCCATCGTTTGAGTCGGCTCTGCTTCTACGGCGTCAGTGAGATATTTACCTGCTGCTTCTATATCGCCATCACTAAGAGCTTGCCTTGCAAGAGTCGCGTTGAGGAGATGGGCTTCATTCTTCCCTAAACTTTCAGTTCCCAATTTGACTAACTGCTTAGCATACGCATGATCCCGCTCGGCGATTTGTAATACTCGGCTACGTACCTCTCTCCTTGCGCGCTCAAGTTCTGTCGGGAACGGAAAGTCTGCGCCGACGGCTTTAGAGCGACTCTTTTCCCGCTCTTCCTCTTCTGGAAGGGTAAGCTCATACGCATCAGTCAACGCCCGCTTAGCCCCTTCCTCATCTATGTGCCACAACGCGCTGGCCATCTCTGCCTTTGCACGCGCGCGCGCCAGAGGTCCTGTGAGTCTGGCGGATTGTGCATCAAGAATTTGTAATTCAGATATGAGTTGCAGTTTCTCCGCGTCTGCTGCGTTAACGCGAGGCTTCTGATCACGAGTTTGGCTTTGACCAGCCAGTGTAACCATTAGCAATATGACCAAGAGTAATGCAGTTCTTTTCATCGGATGGAACTTCTCCCCTCTGTGAGCGATAGCCGAGGTTCTGTGGTTATGCGCTGAAAGCGCAGCAACACCTCATCGCCTGACGATGAGGTCGCCGCGCTTCCAGCGTGTGCATGTGCGAACCCGCTTGAGTTAGGAAGGGGAACACAGTGATTTCTCCCTCTCTATCTCAAGCTCGCGACCATTCCTCTTAACAGTAGAGATCACAAATAAAGTCAGTCCCGTTAGTCGCATCGTAAGTTACCCACCCATTGCCGGTGTTCCTAGCCTCATAGTTTCCTGCGGAGCTACCGCAGGAGATGAAACCGGAGTCGCCATTTTCCCATGTAATGGCAAGGAGACAGTTAGCGAGAGCAGGTTGGGCGGTCATGCCCGCTCCAACTAACGCAATGGCAATGAGGAGAAGTTTTGCTGGCAATTTTTTGGATCTTGTCATGGTCGGCTGTCGCTCCTTCTTGGTGTGGTCAGAGCTTTTGACTCTGAGCGGGTTGGTGATCGTGGCGGCTTTCAACAATTCGCCTGAAGGTGGACCATTTGAAGTTTTACGGCGTTGAGAGAACGCCCCGACTAAAAACCTACGGGAAAAGTTTGGGGGAAGCCCAATGTTTTCGTCCTTTCTCTGCCTCTCAGTGAGGGGCTGGAATCCGTAGATTGAGGTTGGAGAACAAAGACTCTTTACTGGTTTTGCATAAAATCAGGTGAGAGAGTCAATGACAGTAAATGGTCAGTTCCAACGAACCGCTACTGTGGTCCAAATAATAGAGCGAATTTTTATGAAAGCAAGAACTACGTGGTGGCAAAAATGGTTATCTGGTAGCGAATCTGGCTGTTCTTTATTTCATTCCAGCACCGTTACTGAATACAACAGAGTTAGGCTTTAAGAAGGGACGTTCTGTATTGGGCTGGCGTTAGACCGTAGGCTTTCCTGAAATCTTCAGCAAAGTGTCGTTTGTCTCTTACACCGACCCTGCTCATAATCTCTTTCATGCTCAGAAATGTTGTTTCGATTAGTTCCTTCGCTCTCTGTATCCTAAGCGATTTGAGATAGTGTGCAGGCGAGATGCCGGTTTCAGCTTTGAACAAGTGGCGAAAATACGAGGAAGAAAGATTCACAGACCGCGCCATCTCTTCAAGTGATAAATCACGATGAAGATGCTCGTTCATTAAAGCAGAGACGATCTGAACCCTCTGATCCATCTTCAGTCCTCTATGGTGCGGAAAGGACATCAGAAACGCACTGACACAAGCCACGCTGAACCTGATCCAAAATATACTATCTCTATCTGAGCGGCCTGCTCAGTTGTAAATTCGATTGATACGCTGCCGTGAGTCGAGTTCAACGGTGGCCAAGTTGTAGTGTGTTTGGGCTAGCACCGGAGGCCGAGGATTGAGAGGGATCCCGGAGAGGCGGCACTATACGCTACTACGCAAGATATTAAACCTGTTGCTGTACATAAAGCAATAAATATCTAACTGAAGGTTTTTCAGTCCCAGGTTCGTTGACAATGCTCCAAGCACGCTCCTAATATTCTCCTGCGTTCATTAAATCCTCGTGCGACGAGACAACCAAACCGTCACTATTGAAAACATACGTGCAACGCGCCGTGCGCGCGGGCCGCAGATTCGCGCGCGTCTCGCAGAGTTTCGTCAGGTCTGGGAGAGTGGCTCAGACGAGCGGCTCTGGGAAGAACTGGTCTATTGCATCTTCACTGCCGGAGCATCGGCACGCATGGGCCTGAGTTCCGTTGAGGCCATCAGGCACTTGCTCTTTGACGGCAGCCGCGAAGAGATGACAGAGGCGCTCGTCCGTGCGCGCGCTCATCGTTACCCGGCGGCTCGTCCCGGCTACATCGTCGTGACACGCGATTACCTCCGCACGGATTGCGGGATGCGCCTGCGTGAACGATTGACGAGTTTTAGTGACCCGCACGCGCGCCGCGATTGGCTGGCGCGGACGCGCGACATCAAGGGGCTGGGTTACAAGGAAGCCAGCCACTTCCTACGCAATGTCGGATTGCGTGGCTACGCGATTCTTGACAAGCACATCCTGCGAAGCCTCGCAGAACTCGGCATAGTGGAATCGCCGGAACCGCCACCGACTCGCGCACGTTATCTGGAGACAGAAGAACTCTTGCGCCGATTCGCCCGCGACCTGCGGATTGATTTCGACGAACTTGATCTGATTCTCTGGTCTATGAAGACGGGAGAAGTCTTGAAATAAGGGATGAGGGATGAAGGATGAAGGATGAAATAAAGACAAACGCTTTTATTTCATCCCTCATCTCTCCGCCCTCATCCTTCCAAAGTGAGGCCCCCAATGAAATTAAGCAATGTGAAAAATAAGTTGGGCCGACTGGTGGTCGGAAGTTTGGCTGCGTTGACCATTTGCCTGTTGCTGGCGGCGGGTTCGGCTACCGTCGCCTTTGCCGGAGACAAGACGCGCACGCTCGCCGAGCGGGCATTGCGCGAAGGCCACTATGATTTGGCCGAGAAACTGTTTCGTGAAGCGCTCGCCAAAGATGCGCGCGATAACGCGGCTCGGCTCGGGTTGAGTTACACGCTGCTCAAGATGCGACGATTGACGGACGCGTTCGATCATGCGGCGCGCGTCGTCACCAATGACCCGCTCTCGGCGCGCGCTCATTCTCTGCTCGGAGCAGCCGTGTTAGCCAGCGGCGATTTTCGGATGTCTGTCGAAGAGTTTCGCACGGCGCTCAGTCTCAAAGATGACGAACCGCTGGCGGTCGCCGGGCTGGCGATGGTTGATTTCTACGAGAACCGCCTGAACCCGAGTCTCGACGGATTGCGCCGCGCGATTTATCTGGATTCCAGAGAGCCGGATTTCGTCTTCGCTCTGGCACAGGCGGCGGCGCGTGCCGAACGCTACAAGGAGGCGGCCAGCGCCTACGAGCGTTTCCTCGCCATCGCGCCGAGCACGGACGAAGATCGCCGCGCACGCATTCGCGGCCTGATTGATTACCTGCGCTATCTGGGCGGCCAGAACAGGCTCTACAATGTCAGTGGAGCGAGCCAGACGAGCGTGCGGTTTGAGATGCCCAACAACCGCCCCATCATCAGCGTTCGTGTGAATGGACGGAAAGAGCCTCTGCGCTTTGTGCTGGACACAGGCTCAGGCATTTCCGTCATTTCAGACGAGACGGCGAAGCATCTGGGCCTAAAGCCGGTGGCACGCGGCGGGATGGCTCGCGCCGTCGGCGGAAAATTCGAAATCGTTTACGGCTTCCTTGATTCAATGGAAATCGGCGAGGCGCGCATCGATAACGTGCCCGTTTACATTCGCCACTTTTATAACGATGACACTCCCGTCGACGGTTATATCGGTCTGGCGGTCGTGACCAAGTACGTCACGACGGTTGACTACGGCGCGCGCATCTTCACGTTGAATCGTCAACGCTCAAGCGACGACGGCGCTTCAACTGCTTCTCAGTCCAGCATCGAAATTCCCATCCGCACCACGTCGAGCGGCTTCCTCAGCGGCGAAGTTCAGGTTGAGGGCATCAGCAAGCCGCTCAACTTTATCATTGATACGGGCGCAAGCATCTCGGTCGTCTCTCAAAGAATGATGGAGCTTGACGAGATGAGCAGCTTTAAGCATCCGGCGCGCATGCGAGTTTACGGCGCCGCCGGAATCGCCGACGGTGTGCAGACGCTTGTCTTGCCGCGCGTCCTGCTTGGCGCGCACGCGCGCGAGAAGGTTGACGTGGCCGTGCTCGATCTCGAAGCGGTCAACGAAACCACAGGCTTTATTCAGAACGGAATCATCGGCGGAAATTTTCTACGCCATTTCCGTGTGACCTTCGACTTCAAGAGGTCCGTCATCCTGCTTGAGCCGTTGACGGCGGCTGCATCGGCTATTGACCAAAAAATGCAGATCAATCGGGGAGCTGACGCGCCACAATGAAGCAGAGCCTTTATCTCGAAACTTCTGTCATCGGCGCTTACCTCGATAACGGAGAGCCGTTTCGCCGCGACTTGACGATTCGCTGGTGGGAGCATGAGTTGCCGGAGTATCGCGCCGTCATCTCGCCGCTCGTCGTGCGCGAGCTTGAACGCGTGACGGAGCCGCACCGCACGGGTTATCTCAAACTCGCGGGCCAACTCGAACAGGTCGAGCTAACGGATGAAGCGGCAATTCTCGCCGAAGGCTACCTCACGCGCGGCATCTTTCATCGCAAGTACATCGCGGACGCCCTGCACGTCGCCGTTGCTTCATTCCACAAGATAGATTATTTAGTAACGTGGAACTTCGGTCATCTGGCGAACGTCCGACGCCAGGCGCGCGTGCGTCTCTTCAACACCGCCGCCGGTTTCTTCGTCCCGATGATCGTCACGCCGGAGTTTTTAGTTTCGGAAGCAACAGAGAGGGTGATAGGTGATGGGTGATAGGTGATAAGAAAGAACAGTTGTTTTCTCTTATCACCTATCACCCATCACTTATCACTTGAATTTTATGTATCGCAAGCCTAGATTCTTAGAAGTCCTGCACATGATCCGCGAAGAGATGTCACGCGAGGCGGATTATGATGTAGATTTGTTTACAGAGATGGTGCGCTCCGGCGCGCGCCCCACACAAGGGCCAGTTCGCAACGTTCGCGGCTTCAAGACGAGCGCGCCGCGAGAAGCAGAAACAGACGAAGACGCCACGCCGCGTGAACGGCGCAAACGAGTCGGGGAATAATGCTCAAGTGATAAGTGATAGGTGATGGGTGATAAGAGAAACGCTTTTACCCATTACCTCTCACCTATCACCTATCACTGAATTATGGACGTAACATTCGAGACCATCGGGCTGGAAGTGCCGAGCGAGAAGGCTTTCAACTATCTGGCGGAGCGCGCGGGCGATCAGGGCGAGCCGACGCAGTTGACCAGGCGCGGCGCTGTGCTGCACGGGCGATGCTGGAAGCTGGGCGAAGGGCTGGAAGTCTGGACGGTGCTTTACGAATCCGGCACGGGCGACATTTTTTATGCCGATTGCCGTCCGGGTTTCCGCGCTCGCTACACGCAGCGCATCAGTCCCTGGGCGCTGACGGAGTACGATGAAGAAGGCGAAGCTGTCGTGCATGGCTACTGCGATGGGACGGACACAGAGGTTCTTTTCGAGTTGCAGAATCTGACGGAGGTCGGCCCCGGGGGATTCCGCGCGCAGGAGTTGCACGTCGGACTCTGCGGCCTCGCTTATCGTGCGCGCGTGTGCAAACGCAAGTCGGCGGCGCTCTGGCAACCGCTCGAAAAATCCGCGCCCACTCGCGCCGCGCAGGAGAACGATTGGAGCTTGACGGGACGCGTGATTGCCTTTAAGCCGCTTCGCAATCCCTTGTCCGGCAGCGAGCTTTACTGGGTCTATCTGGACCTCGAACGATTGCGCCTCGAAGTGCTGGTTAATCGTCGTGCGCTGCGCGGCGACCCGCTCTCATTGGGCGCGACCCTCTCGGCTGAAGTCTGGCTACAGGGACACGTCCTCGACGAACGCGCCCTGCGCTCGCGCTACGAAGGCGTTGACCGCGCCTACGCGACACCCGACTTCTGGTCAGGATTGAAGAGAAGGAACTAAGAGTGGTCAGTGGTCAGTGGTCAGTGGTCAGTAAAAGCAAGCGTTCTTAACTGACCACTGACCACTGACCACTGACCACTGACTTTTATGAAACGTCTTGTTATCTTCATCCTCACCGCTATCCTGCTTGGGGCTATCGGGACTTACTTCTTCAATCAATACTGGATTCATCGCTACGACACTGTGATTGCGCGACAGGCGAGCATCTATCGTCTGGACCCTGATCTGGTCTGGAGTGTCATTTACGAAGAGACATATTTTCGTCCCTGGATGATCGGCGGCGACGGTGAGGTCGGGTTGATGCAGGTCACTCCAAAGGTCGGGCGCGAGTGGGCGGCCGAAACGGGAATGCGCGAGCTTGAAAGACAGGTGCAGCAGGACGCACGCTCTGCGCTGCGCGACCCGGAGCGCAACATCCAGATCGGTTGCTGGTATCTTGAGAAACTCTACGAGCAATACCGCGACCTGCCGGGCGCAGAGGCGCGGATGATAGCCGGGTACAACGCCGGGCCGAGCCGCGCCGCTGCCTGGAATCAGACCGAGCCGGGCGCGAAGCCTCTCACCGTCGAAGAATTCATCGCGCGCATAGACATCCCCTCAACGCGCGCCTACGTTACTTCCATCATCGAACGCTACCGCAAGCTGAAAGAGGAACGCGCTCGCCGGTAATTTGTAGGACAGACATTCTCGGTCTGTCATTGAGCGCGGAGAGCGCGAATATTATTTGGGAATACTCAAGAGCGGGGCTTAAGCACGCTCCGACAGGCAGGAATGCCTGTCCTACAATAAGCTGATGAAACTTTATAGCGCACGCTGGGTCTTGCCTGACGCTTCATCGCTGATCGAGAGCGGGGCGGTGGCGATTGAAGGCTCGCAGGTCGTAGCCCTCGGTAAACGCGATGAATTGATTAGCCGGTTCCCTGAAGCGCCGGAGGAGCGCGATTTCGGTGAAGCTGCAATCTTGCCGGGCTTCGTCAATGCGCATTCGCATCTTGAGTTGACGGCGATGCGCGGTTATCTCGAACGCGAAGAGGGAGACTTTTTCAGTTGGCTCAGGAAGCTCACAGTCGCGCGCCTTGAACGAATGACGCCGGACGATCTTTACGTTTCCGCCGCGTGGGGAGCAGTCGAGGCCGCGCGGTCGGGAGTGACGTGCGTCGGGGACGCATCTGATGCGGCAAGCTCAAGCATGAGGGCGCTCAATAGTGTGGGCTTGCGCGGGACGGTTTATCAGGAAGCCTTTGGCCCAAACCCTGCCGAAGCGCGCGAGAATTTTGAAAAGCTGCGCGAGAAAGTGGCGCGGCTTCGTGAGTATGAAACTCAGCTTGTGCGTCTCGGCGTCTCACCGCACGCGCCATACACTGTGAGCGCGCCGCAGCTTGAGTTGATTGCGGAATTCGCCATCGCGGAGAAGTTGCCGTTGATGATGCACGCGGCGGAGTCTGAAGCCGAACAGCTTTTCATGCTCGAAGGACGCGGCCCGTTCGCCGAAGGTCTCGCGCGTCGCGGAATAGAATGGCGCGCGCCTGCGGTTTCGACGATTCAATATCTGGCGCGACACGGTATCCTCAGCGCACAGCCGCTTCTCGCGCACTGCATCAGGGTAGACGACGCAGACCTCGAAACGATTAAGCAGACTGGCGCGAGCATTGCCCACTGCCCGAAGTCCAACGCCAAGCTCGGTCATGGCCGCGCGCCGTTTGCGGCCTTCATCGAGCAGGGAATTAAGGTGGGCTTTGGCAGCGATTCTGTCGCCAGCAACAACACCTGCGACATGCTCGAAGAGGCGCGCTTCGCTCTTCTGACGGCGCGAGGAACTGTGGGTATTGGAAGCGCAGGGCAAAAGCTCAACGCAGAGACCGCGCTTGCCACGCTGACTCACGGAGGCGCACGCTCTCTCGGCCTTGAAGAGCAAACCGGTACGCTCGTCGAAGGTGCGCAAGCCGACATTACGGTCATTGCTCTTGACGGCGCACATCAAACTCCGCTTCACGACGTGCTCGCCGCGCTCATCTTCTCTTCATCAGGCCATGATGTCCTGATGACGATGGTCGCCGGAAACGTCGTCTTCAGCGATGGCCGCGTACACACCGTTGACGAAGACCAGTTGCGCGCACGCATGAAAGAGGTAGAAAGGAAGGTGATGGGTGATGGGTGATGGGTGATAGGAAACTGCTTTTCTCTTATCACCTATCACCCATCACCTATCACTGCTCTTATGAACATTCTCGTCCTTAATTGCGGCAGTTCTTCGGTTAAGTTTCAGTTGATCGCAACTGACCTTGAGCAGATTGCGGGGAACTCGGACAGGCGGCTGGCGCGCGGTGTGATTGAGCGCATTGGTGGCGAGGCGATTATTACACTGCACGCCGAAGGGCGTGAGGCGCAGAGGTCAACTGCGCCGCTCAGAGATACGCGCGCGGCTGTCGAGCTAATCATTCGTTGGGCCTGCTCGGAAAACGCGGGGATTGATACGGTGAAAAGCGTGGCCGATGTTCACGCGGTCGGACACCGCGTCGTTCATGGCGGCGAACGCTTTACGCAGTCCGTGCTTATCACGGACGAAGTCCTGCGCGGGATAGAGGATTGCATTGATCTTGCGCCGCTTCATAATCCGGCGAACATCAAGGGCATCACGGCGGCGCGCGAAGTCTTCGGCGTTGGGCTGCCGCAGGCCGCCGTCTTCGATACGGCGTTTCACCAGACTTTGCCTGACCGCGCTTATCTTTATGCGCTGCCCTACCAACTCTATCGCCGTCACCGCATTCGTCGCTACGGCTTTCACGGCACATCGCATCGTTACGTCGCTTACCGCTACCGCCAGCTTCTGAATATCGCTCGCGAGGAGACAAACGTCATCACGCTTCATCTCGGCAACGGATGCTCGGCGGCGGCAATTCGCGCTGGCAATTCAATTGATACCTCAATGGGGCTGACTCCGCTTGAAGGCTTGGTGATGGGCACGCGCTCAGGCGATCTTGACCCGGCGATTATTGATTTCATTTCGGCCAAAGAGGGATTGTCGGCGCAGGAGGTCGAAACCCTGCTGAACAAGCAATCCGGCCTCATCGGCATTTCAGGTCTGACCAACGACATGCGCGAGTTGCTGGCCGAAGCGCATGAGCATGACGACCGCCGCTCGCGCCTCGCCGTAGAGATTTTCTGCTACCGTGCGAGGAAATATATCGGCGCGTATCTGGCGGCGATGAACGGCGCGGACGCAATTGTCTTCACCGGCGGCATCGGCGAAAACTCCGCAGAGGTGCGCTCTCTGGTCTGCGACGGTCTTCAGTGGATGGGACTTGAGCTTGACGAAGAGCGAAACAGTGCGCGCACGAACGGAAATGAGGGCATCATCAGCCGCGACGGCTCAAGGCTCGCGGCCTACGTTATCCCGACAGATGAAGAATTATTGATTGCGCGGGACACGGTGAGGTGCGTGCGCGGCGCTCCGCAGAGATACTGAAGAGCAGTGTGCAGTGGGCAGAAGGAAAGTAAGCCCAGGTGCAGCCCCGAAGGGGCGGTAGAATGTAGCCCTGGGTGCAAGCTTGGGGAACAGGCGGTGAATAAATGTTTAAGCCCCGAAGGGGCGGCAGAGATTTAAGGTACGTTGTAACGCATCTTGGCCTTCTGTCGCCCCTTCGGGGCTTGGTAATTATGTTTGCTGTGACCCCGGGCTAACGCTCAGGGGCTACATTCTTCCGCCCCTCTGGGGCTGTTGCTTGGTGGCTTCTTCCGACTTCTGACTTCTGTCTCCTGACACCTGCCCACTGTCTACTGCGCGCTGCTTATCGCTTCATCGAAAATCTCCAGCGCCACGTCAATGTTCTCACGCGTGATGATGAGCGGCGGCGACCAGCGGATGGTGTTGAAGCCTGCGCCGAGAATGATGAGGCCGCGCTCGAAGCAGGCATGTTCGATGCGGTCGCGTAGCTCAGGCGCAGGCGTCAATGTTGAACGGTCAGTGACGAACTCAACACCGACCATCAGCCCAAGCCCGCGCACGTCGCCGATGCAATCGTGCTTCTGCATCAACTTTCGCAAGCCTTCTTGCAGGTACGCGCCGACCTCTGCGCTGTTGGCCACAAGCTCACGCTCAAGCAGTTCAATGGTTTTAAGCGCCGCAGCGATGCAGACCGGATTGCCGCCGAAGGTCGAAGCGTGCGCGCCCGGTTTCCAGTTCATTAAATCTGCACGGGCGACGCATGCGCCGATGGGTAGCCCGGAGCCGATGCCTTTGGCGATACAAACGATGTCGGCTTTGAGGTCGTAGTAGTCGCTGGCAAACATCCGTCCTGTGCGTCCCATCCCCGATTGCACTTCGTCAACAATCAGCATGATTCCATGCTCGTTGCAGATGCGGCGCAAGCCTTCCAGAAACGCTCGCGGCGCGGGGACATAACCGCCTTCGCCCTGCACCACCTCGACGACGATTCCGGCGCACTCTTCCGGGGGCACAGTCGTCAGGAACAAACGCTTTTCAATCCAGTCGAGACACGCGCGGCTGACCGTTTCTTCGTCCGTTCTCTCGCCCGTGAACGGATGACGGAAGACGTTCGGATAAGGGACGTGCGTGACATCCAGAGCCTGGCGTCGAAAGCCTTTGCGCTGGGCTACTTTTGATGAAGTTAAAGAGAGCGACCCCAAAGTGCGACCGTGAAAGCTGTTGAAGAAGGCTATGAACTTCTCACGTCCTGTCGCGTGCATGGCAAGCTTCAAAGCAGTCTCGACCGCTTCCGTGCCGCTGTTGGCAAAGTGTGTGCGCGTCGGGCCTTCGATGGGCACGATCTCGTCAAGTTTGCGCCCAAGCTCAGGCATGTGCTTGTAGTAATAATCCGTGCCGCACATGTGAATCAGTTGCGCGGCCTGATCCTGTATGGCGCGGACGACTTCCGGATGGCAGTGGCCGGTCGAACAGACGGCGACGCCTGCGTTGCAGTCTAAAAAGATATTGCCGTCAACGTCTTCGACCCAGACGCCTGCGGCGCGTTCGGCGACGAGCTTAAACGACGGTCGCGGGTAGGAAGGCGTGATGAACGTGTGATCGGCGGTGATGATCTCCAGACCCTTTGGGCCGGGCAGAGCGGTTTTGATTTCGGGTTTCTTTGGCGGTGCAAGCGTAGTCATACACTCTTCTCCTTGATAAAAAGCGAGGGAACTTCGTTTAGATACGGTTAACGAAAAGCGGAAAGAGGATGAAGCGGGCTAGTCCGCGAAGAGATCAGCGCGGTTGTCGAGCGGACGGAAATGTATATCACGAAGGTAAAACATAATAAGCAGATGCTGGATGTCGGATGCTAGATGTCAGCATGGTTATCACCAGCCTCTGACATCTAACATCCGATATCTGTTGTTGTCAACGTCTTTTCCAGCGCACGCCGTCTTTCGTATCTTCGAGCGTGATGCCACGTTCGGCTAGTTGGTCGCGGATTTCGTCGGCGCGGGTGAAATCGCGGCGGCGGCGCGCTTCCTGTCGCTCGTCAATCAACGATTGAACATCGCTATCGAGCATGACGGGCTGAACGTCCTCGAAGATATTCAGCACGGAGTTCATGCGGTCGAGCAGGGCGAGCAACTCATTCTTGTTGTCTTCGCGCAAGGCATGTTCGTCAATCGCCGTGTTCACCTCGCGCGCGAGATTATGAAGTGCGGCGAGCGCGACCGATGTATTGAGATCATCGTCAAACCCGGCCTCGAAATCTTTGATGGCGCGCGCGGCGGCTTCCTGTAGCGTCGGGTTTGCTCCCGGCTCGACGCGAGTTTCCTTGAGACGCAAGCGAAAGTCGCGCAATCCCATGACCGTCTTCTCCGCGCCCCGCAACGCCTCGAAGGTGAAGTTGAGCTGCTTGCGATAAGGCACGCTGAGAAGAAAGTAACGAACGGCGACGGGCGAGAAGCCGCGAGCCGCGACATCACGAAAAGTAAAATAGTTACCCTTTGACTTCGACATGGACTCGCCTTCGACTTTCAGGTGCTCGAAGTGAATCCAGTATTTCGCAAACGGTTTCCCGGTCGCGCCTTCGCTCTGCGCGATCTCGTTCTCATGATGCGGGAAGACCAGATCAATGCCGCCCGCGTGTATGTCGAACGTCTCGCCCAGATACTTCATGGACATCGCAGAGCATTCGATGTGCCAGCCGGGACGCCCGCGCCCGAGCGTTGTGTCCCACGCCGGTTCGTCCGGGGATTCCGCTGCTTTCCAGAGAGCGAAATCGCGCGCGTCTTCCTTCTCATACTTGTCCGTATCGACGCGCTCGCTTGCGCCCGCGATGTTGCCCGCGAAGTTAATCTTCGAGAGCTTGCCGTATTCGGGAAATGAACTGATGCGGTAATAGACGGAGCCGTCTGAGCGATAAGCGTGGCCGCGCTCTTCCAGTTGCTGGATGATTGAGACCATTTCGGGAATGTGACGCGTGGCGCGCGGCACGATGTCCGGGCGCGCGCAGCCAAGCGCATCAAAATCTTCCCAGAGAGCTTCAATGTATTTAGCCGTGAACTCGTCAATCGTCACGTTGTTTTTCTGCGAAAGCCCGATGATGCGGTCTTCCACGTCCGTGATGTTCATCACGTGCGTGACGCGGTAGCCTTTGAATCTCAGGTAGCGGCTCAGGATATCTGTGAAGATGTTCGAGCGAAAATTGCCGATGGTCGCGTAGTCCCAGACGGTCGGGCCGCAGTAGTACATCCGCACCTCGCCCTCATTGATCGGGCGAAATTCTTCAAGCTGGCCGGAGAGAGTGTTTGTAAATTTCAGCATTGTAATGACGAGGATACGCTTTCGTTGACTTTTAAGTTCAAGCTGTGATGAGTTCCCATTTCTGCGCGCGAGCTATCAAGGCTTCTTCCAACTCAGGCCAGTCATGCAAAGTTGCCGGATCGAAGTCCGCGCCATTAGGCCAGACCAATGTGTGAACTTCCGAGTCGAGACGAACTTGATTAAAGAGCGACAGGTCGCGGAGAGGGCCATACATCTGTCCAGCCAGAACAGGGCGAAAATAGATCGTTTGTTTCGTCTCGTCGTCGAATCGGACTTGGAGCGTATAGGGCGACACGATTTCAAACGAACGAACACGATAGATTGGATGAGTCATTACTAGCTCCTTTATTTCAACTGCTCGATAGGAAAAGGACTTTGTCCCGCTTGCCGTCGCTTCCAATCACCTAACAGTTCGGCTTGATGCAGTTCAGCCCATGCTACAACCAATCGCTGTTGTCGTCTCAGCAATGAGCCAGCCATCAAATCAACCGGGTCAAAACTGTAAATCGCCACATCATCCTGATAATAAGCATGGAAATGTGGCTGGTGATGCGGCGTACCCAATTCCGCATACATGCGAATGATAATACCAAAGAAGCGGCTAAGTTCAGGCATGAGGTATTGTAATGCTCAATAGAGAGCGCAGCAAAGATACGCAGTCTCAGTTCGTAATGACTGACTTATTTGCTTTCAGTGTTTGCGCCCGAAGTGCATAAACCCCGCTGGCTCTAATGTCCAGATGCGTGAGCCTTCGGAAATCCGAATGCGTCCCGTCTCATTGGTCACGTCGCCGATATAAGTTATGGGCACGCCTCCGACCTCGCGTGGCAGCCAATTGATGTCACGTGGACGGACGGTGAAGAGTAGCTCGAAATCTTCGCCGCCGTGCAGGGCGAGCAGGAGAGGGTCGAGCGCGCGACGACCGCAGAGGTTGATGACAGGTGGGTCAACGGGGATGCGCGAAGCGTCAATCATCGCGCCGACATGGCTTGAGCGGCAAAGATGAGCGAGGTCTGATGAAAGGCCGTCGCTGATGTCTATCATCGCCATCGCAAGGCGTTCTTCGCCAAGCATCGCACCCCAACGGATGCGCGGCTCCGGGCGAAGCTGGCGGAGCAGTAGTTCTTCGACCGCGCGAGAATGAGGTGAGCGCGAACGTTTCTTTCTCAAACGCGTTCCGTGTTCGAGCAAGCGTAGTCCCGCCGCCGCGCCGCCGAGCGCGCCCGTGACGAAGATGTGATCGCCGGGACGCGCGCCTGAGCGACGAACGGCGCGTGAGCGCGCCACTTCGCCAATGACGATTGAATCGATGACGATTCGTTCGGGCGTGCGCGAGACATCGCCGCCGATGAGCGCGACGTTGTAGGTTTCGGCCAGAGCGAAGAAGCCATCGTATAGCTCGTCAACAAAGTCGGAGTTCCAGATTTCTTGCGGCAGGCCGATGGAGAGAAGAGCGTAGCGCGGTCGTGCGCCCATCGCGGCGATGTCAGAGAGCGAAACGGCGAGAGCTTTGTAGCCGAGCAGCCAGGGCGTCGTCGTGTCCAGACGAAAATCTATGTCTTCGACGAGCAGGTCGGTGGTAATGACCGTCTCGCGCCCCGAATGCTGCAACGTGACGGCGGCATCGTCTCCAATACCGAGAACAAGGGATGAGGGATGAGGGATGAGGGATGAAGGAAAGCCCCCAGACCCTTCGCGTTGATTTAAGGCGCGTTGCCGGATGCGCTCGATGAAATCGAACTCGCTACGCGACGGAGGAATGGAGCGAGAATCTTTTTCTTCCTCTTCATCCCTCATCCCTCATCCCTCATCCCTTTTAAAGATTCCGGCGCAGGGAATCGAGTCCCGCTTCGATGGTTTCCAGGGAGGTCGAGAAGGAAAAGCGTAGATGGCCTTCGCCATGCTCGCCGAAGACGATGCCGGGAACAGTTGCGACCTGCGCGCGGTCAAGGAGAATATCTGCGGCCTTGCGGCTGTCCGTGTGAACGCGTGTCACGTCGGGGAAGGCGTAGAAAGCTCCGGCGGGACTCTCGCAAGTCAGTCCGAGTTCGTTCAGTCCGGCTAAAAGTAAATCGCGCCGCTCAAGATAAGCAGCGCGATTCTTTTCCAGAAAATCTGAGGGCGTGGTAAAAGCTGCGAGCGTGGCCCACTGCGTCGGCGTCGAGACTCCGTTGGTTGAATAGAGCAGGGTCTTGCGTAAACCCGTCATCCAAGGTTCGGTCGCCACCGCATAGCCCAGCCGCCAGCCCGTCATAGCGTAGGATTTCGAGAGCGTGTAGGAAGTGATAGTTCTTTCCATCATCCCGTCAAGCGAAGCGATGGAGATGTGCTCGCCATCATAAACGAGGTCTTCGTAGGCTTCGTCGGCGACGACGACGAGATCGCGTTCCCGCGCGAACCGCGCTACTTCTTCGGCTTCATCGCGTGTGAAAACGACGCCGCTGGGATTCGTCGGCGTGTTGTAATAGATGGCGCGTGTTTGCGGTGTACTGTAGCGCGCAAGCGTCGCACTAAAACCTTCGCGTCTCGCCTCAGCGGTCGGGACGAGGACGGTCGTGCCCTCGCAATGCGAGATCAAATCTTTAATCGGCGTCCAGTAGGGAGAGAAGACCAAGACTTCATCACCCGGATTGATGGTCGATTGAAACGCACCGAAAAGCCCCTGCATCCCGCCGTTCAAAATTATCACATCCTCTTCGCGCGCCGTGATGCGGTTTCGCTCGCGCAGCTTGTCCGCGATGGCCGCGCGCAGTTCTGGAATGCCTGAGGAAGGCGCGTAGCGCGTCTTATTCTCTGCCAGAGCGCGCGTCATGGCTTCTTTGACATAGTCGGGCGTGAAGACGTTAGGCTCGCCGCCTTCAAACTGGTAAACGGTCTGCCCCGTAGCCCGTAGCTCCATAATCCGGTTGCGGACGTTGACGATGTCGGAGAAGCCTACCCCGTCAAGACGCGCGGCGAGACGAAACACTGTTGGCGATGTGGACACGTTGACGGTGAACCTCCAAAGGATTGTGCGTGAATGAAGGCGGATTATAGCTTGCCGTCACAATCGGCGTCCACCGGAGCGACCGGGAACAAGACGCTGGAGAGATGAGGAATGTCTCCCTGCGGGTCTCTCATCGCCAGCAAGTGTGAGGATATGGGGTTATCTTTGAGCCATATCGTGCAGAGTTTCTTTCAACGCGCGAAATGATGGAGAAAGCCTTATTGTGATTTGATTGTAAATTCTTGAATTCCTGCTGGAAACGCGGGTCTCCGCGCGCCTCTAATGAAAAAACCCAAAGATGACGTTTAGAGGGAATGATTTTTGCTGCCTTATGGGGCGGGCTATAGCTCAAAAGATTAAGTTTGGAGGGACCTACCTATCATGAACCTGAAAGATAAGATTATTCCTGTTGCTCTCGTAGCCGCTTTATTGGGCGGATCGGTCGGAGCTATCGTCTCACGCAGAAGCGCGGAGCCTGCGACCGCCGGTTATACCAACACATCTTCTTCTGTCAATCCATTTGACAGCCAGGCCACGCGGCTGATTTCGGATGCAGACAATTCCAGAACGGCAGAGCAAGGCGACTTGCTCGCCTCAAAAGGCGCGAATGTGGAAGACCCTGCGAGCTATCGCGTCGGATTCCTCGATGGCTTCCTCGCCGCTCGTACTCGTGCTGCAGCCGAGAGCGTCGTGACGGAGCGCACTGTCGTTCCGGCCAATCGCGTGGTTTACCGGAATGCGCCGGTCAGACGCAGCTACAGCCGCGCCAGTAACTCGCGGCAGGTTTATTACGACTACAACACACAACCGCGCAAGCGTTCCTTCTGGCAAAAGCACCGCGATAAATTGACGGTGGCGATGGGCGCGGGCGGCGGCGCGTTGATTGGCTCGTTGATTGGTGGCAAGAAGGGCGCGGCGATTGGCGCTCTGACAGGCGGCGGCGGCGCGGCGGTTTATACCTATGGTATCCGCAAGCGCAATCGTAATTACTAATCGCAACGGGTCAACGCGATGCGATACAGCTTGAGGAAATTTGCGCTCCTGTGCGCTTCTTCGGCTTCACTTCTCATCCCGGCAACAAACATCTGGGCAGTTCCACTAAGTGGAACTGCCCATTTGTCTGTGCAGCCGGTGGCGGCTGAACTTCCGCGCACGGTGCGCTTCCGCGAAGAGACGGGGCGCGGGCTGTTGGTCAGTGCGTGGATCAACGGCGCTGGCCCTTACACCTTTGCCGTTGATACGGGAGCCGGGGCGATGCTTGTTTCAAGGCGCGTGGCAGACGAGGCGCGCGTCGCGTTGAGCGGCAGGCGACCCCTGATGATCGGCGGCCTCAGCGGAGCGGGCACTGTTCCGGGCTACGAGGCAACTATCCGCCGCCTCGCCCTGGGCGATTCACAGAATCTTCTTCCATCACGCGGGCTAGTCCTCGTCACGGAGAGACTCGCGCCCGGCATTGACGGCGTACTCGATCCTGTGGAGGGTTACGGGTCGCTCGGCTTTGAGATAGACATGGTGCGGGGCGAGTTGACGGCCTTTGACCCGCACCTGACACCGCTTCGTCGCGGGTCAAATCTTCCGCCGGACGGGACGATTGTCTCGTGGCTGACGGACGGCCAGAGCCGCCGCCCGTTTGTCATGCTCGAAGGCGGAAGACGCGCTTTGCTAGACACGGGGTCAGGCTTTGGATTGGCCTTGACGGAAGACGCAGCCCGCTCGCTCGGCATCATTCCCGGCAGGGGAAGGCCGCGCGGCGACGTGAGAGACCTCGCGGGCGGGAGCATTCCGGCGCACAGGATTTCTCCCACAACTGTTCGTCTCGGTGAGATGGTTCTACGTGGAATTCCAACGGATTTACTGTCATCTCCCAAGTCAGGCTCGCCCATCCTGCTCGGTCGTGATGCGTTGCGCCCGTTTCGTCTCAGCTTTGATCCGATCAGCCGCCTCATCAGGATTGTGCCGGGATAACCCGTTTGCCCACATCTTGGTCGTTTCGCCGACCTTTGACGTATAACCTCAAGCAGAGAGAAGCAATTGCTGATTTCCCGTCAAGTTAAGTTCCTGTGGAAAAGTATTGACACGCTTTCGGGGCACGAGTAACATGGGCGGCAGCGTGAGGAAGAAAGCTCGCTCATCCATAAGGCGAGCATCCGTCAGTTTCTCTTACATTGCCAGCAAAAACAGGCACGTTTCCAGAAGGGTCTCCCGAACCATGAACCGCGCAGCCGTCGCTATTCCCGAAAAACTTTTCTTCAAAATAGGCGAAGTCTGTGATTTGACGGGCGTGCAGGCGCATGTCCTGCGCTACTGGGAGTCGGAATTTCCGATGCTCGCCCCGCAGAAAAACCGCGCCGGGCAGCGCACTTATCGTAAGCGCGATGTAGAGATGGCTCTGCGGATCAAGGAATTGCTCTACGAAGATCAATACACGATTGCCGGGGCGAAGAAGAAACTGGCAACCGAACTTCGCGGCGCAAGCAAGCTCAAAGTCGTCCCGACGCCGGACGCGAGCGCGCAAGCTAATCAAGCGCAACCCACTCTCCAAAGCGCCGTGCCACCGCCCCTCGAATCGCGCCCCATCTATGAAAGCTCTTCAACACCGGGCGAGAACGTTTCGATGACGGGCGACCAGCGACACGCCGTGCGTCGTCTCGCCGAGCAGTTACGCGACCTGCTCACCACGCTTGATGCGGGCGAAGCCGACCTCAACGCGCGCCGAAAGTAACCATCCTCTGTCTCCGCTGAAAACTACAGCCAGCGCATCTCCTGCATTTGACAAAAAACCGTTTCCAGAGATACTAGAAAAACTTTGACGGCGTGTAGCGCAGCCTGGTAGCGCACCTGAATGGGGTTCAGGGGGTCGGAGGTTCGAATCCTCTCACGCCGATTTCTAATCTCGTAGTCCCGAACATGAGAAAGGCTTTCAGCCGCGCAAGCTGAAAGCCTTTCTTCTTTCAGGAGTCGCTAAACGCTGCCATGTAGGACAGGCATTCCTGCCTGTCATTGAGCGCGGAGAGCGCGAATACTGGTTAGCAAATATTGATGAGCGTGGCTTAAGCACGCTCCGACAGGCAGGAATGCCTGTCCTACATTTCGGCGACGACAATCTTCGACGTGAGCGTTTTATGAACCGGGCACTTGTGCGCGATTTCCTGGAGGCGTGTGCGTTGCTCGTCGGTTAAGTCTCCTTCAACGGTGACGGAGCGTTCGATGCGGTGAACGAAGCCTTCCGTGCTCTCTGCACACTCGGTGCAGTCTTTGGCGTGGATTCTTCCCTGACGTAGGCGCACGGTGACGCGCTCAAGCGGCCAAGCCTTGCGCCGCGCGTACAATGTCACGGTCATCGAGATGCAGCCGCCGAGCGCGGCCAGCAGCAACGTGTAAGGGTCTGGGCCTGCTCCGTCGCCTCCCGCATCTTTCGGCTCATCAATTATCAGGGTCTGGTTCTCGCCATAGCGGACTTCGTTCTGCAACTTCATGATGGATGTGACTGTGACTTCGCTCATTCTAAAATCGTCTCCTTAATTTCGGTGTCAAAAGAACGGGTGATGGGCTACTCTCAAAGCGGATTTGCGTCGGCCAAGTTATCGCGTTTGCTTTTTTCGAGCAATGGTAATCGGGCGACGGCTTGCAGCAGGCGTTGGGCTGGGGCTACACTCCATGCCACCACAATTTTTCAAATAATTCATCGAACGAGCGAGGAACCAAAACCGGATGAAGATTCATGAGTATCAGGGCAAAGAGCTGTTGAAGAAGTATGGCGTTCCCGTGCCGCGCGGGATCGTCGCGCGTTCGCCCGAAGAGGCTTACCAGGCGGCGAAGGAACTGGGCACGGATGTGGTCGTCGTCAAGGCGCAGATTCACGCAGGGGGACGCGGCAAGGGCGGCGGCGTCAAGCTGGCGAAATCCGCCGACGAAGCGCGCGAAGTTGCCAGCCAAATTCTCGGCATGAAGCTCGTCACGCATCAGACCGGGCCGGAAGGCAGGGAAGTTCGCGTGCTGCTCATCGAAGAGGGCTTGCCGATTGATAAGGAGTTTTATCTGGGCATTGTGCTGGACAGAACGACCGGCAGACCTGTCTTCATGGCGTCGGCTGCGGGCGGTATGGACATCGAAGAGGTCGCGGCCAACACGCCGGAACAGATTTTCAAAGAGACGATTGATCCGGCTGTGGGCTTTCGCTCCTTTCAGGCACGAAAGCTCGCCTTCGCGCTCGGCCTTCCATCTGATTTAGTCAATCAGGCGGCCAAGTTCATGCAATCGCTCTACACGGCTTACGAGCAGATGGATGCGTCCCTGCTTGAGATCAATCCTTTCCTGTTGACGAAGGATAAGCGTTTAATCGCGCTCGACGCGAAAGTGAATTTCGACGACAACGCGCTTTATCGTCATAAAGAATTTTTGGATTTGCGCGACCTCAACGAAGAAGAGCCTTTGGAGATTGAAGCCTCGAAGTTTGATTTGAACTACATCAAGCTCGACGGCAACATTGCCTGCATGGTTAACGGCGCGGGGCTGGCGATGGCGACGATGGACATCATCAAACTCGCCGGGGGCGAGCCTGCAAACTTTCTGGATGTCGGCGGCGGAGCATCGCAGGAGCGCGTTGAAGCCGCTTTCAAAATCCTGCTCGGAGATGAGCATGTGCGCGCCGTGCTGATTAACATCTTCGGCGGCATCGTGCGCTGCGACATGGTGGCGCGCGGCGTGGTCGGAGCGGCGAATAATCTCGGCATCAAAGTTCCGGTCGTCGTGCGTCTCGAAGGGACAAACGTCGAAGAAGGCCAGCGCGTCATCCGCGACTCCGGGCTGAACTTCACGGTGGCGAACGGGATGAAAGATGCTGCGGAAAAGGTTGTCGCACTGGCAGGGTAAAAGCAAGATGAGGGATGAAGGATGAGGGATGAAACGAGCGCTGGCGTTGAGATGCAAGCTATCGTAGATGCGGCGAGGAATCAGGCTGCATCACAGCGACCTATCTCTTCTTCATCCCTTTTCTTCTGGCTCGTTCACCTCAGCCGCTTTGCTCTCGCCGCGTTGTGGCTCTTTGCGGCGGGCGCGAAGATTTACATGCGGAACGACCCGGCTGAGAGCTTCTTCACGAATATGCCATCGCTGGTCGGCGATAGTTGGGCCATGCCGGTTGCGATTGCCATCATCGCCGCAGAGATTATCGCCGCCGTTCTACTGCTCTGGCCGCGAACGGCGCGCATCGGCGGTATCTGGTCGGCGGCGATGCTCATGGGTTTCGCCGGATACGCGCTCTATTATCGTTATGGGTTGGGGAACGCTGAAGGACTCGAATGCGGTTGCTTCGGCGGCATCATCGGAAGTCAACTCGGCGTCACGACGGCTCTACGCAATCTGCTCCTGTTGATTCCCGCCGCGCTCGTAATTTTCGGTATCCCACGACTGAAAAGGCAGGAACTCATAAATCGTAACTCGTAAATCGTGAATAGAAAAAGCGTTCTTCTATTTACGATTCACGATTTACGAGTTACGGCTTTTTGCTTACTTCATTCGGTTGATTTCGTAGCGCGTGTTTTCGATGCGTTCGTCAACGTCTGGATGGTCTGCGAAAATGGAGTTGAGCAGGCTTCTATCCTTCTCGCCCACCTTCTGAATCTTCTGGAACATCGTCACCATGCCTTGCGGGTTGAAGCCCGCTTTGGCGAGTGCGCGCAGGCCAAGAAAATCTGCCTCGCGCTCCTCTTCGCGGTTATGGACGGCGAGCAGTCCGCTGGCGGCGATGGTTGCGGCGGCTGTGCCGAATTCCTGAGCCGTGTTGCCCGCAATCCCTGTCACCGAGCCGAAGAGATCGGCCAGCCCGCGCAGCGCCTGCGATTGCCGGATAGTCTTTAAGCTATGGCGCGCGACGACGTGGCTGACTTCGTGCGAAAGCACTGAGGCCAGCTCGTCATCGTTGGCAAGTTCAATCAAAGCGGTCGTGACGTAGATGTGTCCGCCCGGACCAGAAAAGGCGTTGATCTCTTTATCGCTGATGACATGAAAGCGATAGGTCATGTTCGAGCGCAGGCTCGCTCGCACCACGCGCTGCCCGATACGATTGACGCGCTCCTGACCAACGGCGACTATCTTGAATCTCTTCCCAATCTCAACGCTGAGTTGATTACCCAAACGCATTTCGTCCTGCTCGCTCATCAACCCGGCGTTTGAGTAACTGGCGCCGCGAAACTGCCAGTAAGGGTCGGACTGCACAATGCGGGAGACTTCCGACAGAGTGCTCTCGCCAACTGACAACAAACTTGAAATGGCCGAGCCGACAGTCAGCGGCTCAGCCTTCGGTCGCTGCTGTTCCTGCGCCGTCGCAGTCGAAAATGAAGTGACAAAGAGCGCAAGGGCGAACGCGAAGGCCGTTAGCCTGCCGCTGCCGTTGGAACGCTGAACCATGTTTTGTTTCCTTTTCAAGCTTGATTTCCAAACCGCCGGAAAAACTCCCCTGACCCGCAACCCAGCGCAATCATAACGCATGACGCGCGCTTCGGACCAGATTTGCTAAAAGTCGTGAATCGTAAATCGTGAATCGTCAATAGAAACTGCTTTCCTCCATTGACGATTCACGATTTACGATTCACGACTTTCCTTCTATTATCGTTTCGCAATCCTGAGAACAATTCAGTCGGAGGGGCTATGGCGACGCTTGAATTCTGGGGTGGAGTGGGAACTGTCACGGGGTCTAAGTATTTGGTTGAAGGCGACCGGGGACGTGTGCTGGTTGATTGCGGCCTGTTTCAGGGCTTGAAGGAACTGCGCGAGCGCAACTGGCAAGACCCGCCGTTCGACCCTGCCTCGCTCGATGCCGTGCTGATTACACACGCGCACATTGACCACACGGGCTATCTGCCTCGTCTCGTCGCGCAGGGGTTCAAGAATCCCGTCTACTGCTCGCGCGGCACGGCTGACCTGCTCAAGATATTGCTGCCAGACGCCGCACGCCTTCAGGAAGAAGACGCTGACTATCGAAATCGCCACAACCTGACGAAGCACAAACCTGCTCTCCCGCTCTACACGGAAGAAGATGCGCGCGCCGCCATTCAGCTAATTCATCCTTTGGAGAACACGGGTGAACCGCTAGAAGTCGCTCCCGGCATTCGCGCCGGATTCCGCATCGCCGGGCACATTCTCGGCTCAAGCCTCGTCCTCGTCGAAATTGACGGCGCGGGAGATGACGGTAAAGGAAGGCGCGTGCTCTTCTCCGGTGATTTGGGACATTACGATCAACCGATCATTCATGACCCGGAGCCGCCGCCCGCGTGCGATTATCTGTTGGTCGAATCAACTTACGGCGACCGTCTGCACGACCCGGAAAAACCGAAAGACGCGCTTGAGCGAATCATCAACGATGCCCTGAAGCGTAATGGGGTGGTGCTGATTCCGGCATTCGCCATCGGGCGCACGCAGGAGTTGATCTACTTGATTCGTGAACTGGAAGACGAAAAGCGCATTCCCATCCTGCCCGTTCGCGTTGACTCGCCGATGGCGGCGGCTGCGACCCAAGCCTACAGCAATCGCAAGGAGGAGCAGGATGAGGCTTACGCCAGCGTGCTTGCCCAGAGGCGTCATCCGCTCAGGACGCACTCGATGGTGACGGCCTCTTCACGCGAGGAGTCGAAGCGTCTGAACGACGAGCAGGGAACGCGCATTATCATCAGCGCGTCGGGGATGATGACCGGGGGGCGCGTCCTTCATCACGCGCGTAGATTCCTGCCGGACGAACGCGCCACCATCGTCTTCGTCGGCTATCAGGCCGCCGGGACGACAGGTCGCCGGATTCTCGACGGCCAGCGAGAAGTGAAAGTCATGGGACAGTTTGTGCCCGTGCGCTGCCACATCGAGCGCATCGGAGGATTTTCGGCACACGCCGACTGGAAAGAAGTCCTGCGCTGGCTCGAAGGAATGCCCGCCGCGCCGCGTCGCGTCTTCAACACACACGGCGAACCCGAAGCGGCTGAAGCCATGCGCGACCACATCGCGGAGCGTTTCGGCTGGCGCGTGGATGTCCCGCAATACGGAGATAAAGTGGAACTGGATTGAGCAACTGAGGCTCGCGGAAATGGCGCGAGCCTACTTCTTCACTTGCCGGAGCAGGTTGACAATCTGCCTTGAGAGCTTTTCGGCGCTTGGTGGGTCATAGTTCGAGAGGACAACCACTGTATGCTCATTGTCAGGGATTACCTCCAGCACGCCGTTCACGCCCGGCGAACCACCGGCGATGCCAAGACCCCCGGCGAGGCCCTTCGCCTCGCCCTGCGCGGGTGGCCTTGATGCCTGTCCAAAGTCAGCCATGCGGAGCTTTCCCGTCTGTAGCGCGCGTGTGAATTTCAACAAATCCTCTGCCGTCGAATAACCGCCTCCCGCGGAACTTCCCCTTGCGGGAAGAGTGAAAATGTTGGGCCTGCGTTGGCCCTGCGCTCCCTCGCGCGTGTAGCCGGAGGCTGTATTGGGAGGCAAGCGATCTTTTTCGTACCAGCCGGAATCCGTCATCCCCGCAGGCTTGAATATTTGCTCGCGTACGTAGTCGTAATAATCCTGCCCCGAAACCTTTTCGATGATAGCGCCGAGGACAATATAGCCCCCGTTTGAGTAGCGGCGACTTGTGCCCGGCTCAAACAGGAGCGGCTTGGAGACGAAGAGCGGCATAAAATCTTTGATATTGCGGAGACGGTCCTTTGGTGTTGCCTCGTACTCCGGGCCAAAGATGTCGCCGATTCCTGAAGTCATCGAGAGGAGTTGTCTGAGAGTGATTTTGTCAGCCGCCTCGCGGTTCGGATAGTCGGGCAGGATTTTACTGAGCTTGTCGTCATAGGAGAGCTTGCCCTGTGCTACCAACTGGCCGATTGCGACCTGCGTGAAAGTTTTGTTGATTGAGCCGACGTTGAATTTCGTGTCGGGGCGGTTGGGAACATTGTATTCCCTGCTGGCCAGTCCGTAAGCCTTCTGGAAGACTATCGTGCCGCCGCGTGCGACCAGCACTGTGCCGGAGAACTCATCGTCTGAGACCGCCTTGTTGACGAGACTTTCGATCGAAGTGAGCGCCGCCGCTTCGGTTAGATTTGCGGCAGGTGCGCTCTCGTTCGGGGCTTTCTCCGCTCCCACCGGCGGCTCTGCCTCCTCGACGCGCAGCGAGAGGAAGCGATGTGGCGACTCGGTCTCGAAGTCAAAATTAATTTCAACCCAATCTCCCAACTCTGTCGCGAAGAGAGCGGTGATGGAGTTTTCGCTTGTCTTCACAATACGGTGCAGCTTAACCGCGCCCAGCCGCCCGTGCATGTTGCGATAGACACCCAGTCGTGCTTCCAGTGGGCGTTGTTGAAGGGCGGCAGGGGAAACGTTAGCCGCGAAGAACGCGCGCATCTTCTCGTCGTCGCCAGAGTTGAATGCTTGTAGATAGGCTGCGACCCTCCGCCCGGCTTGCGTGTCGGGGAGTTGCGGAGGCGCTGTTTGCTGCGCCGCGACGAGTGTCGCAAAGAGAATGGTGAAAAGGTTCGGGAGAATTCCTTTTAATAGCATGTGTCCCTCTCGGTGGATGAATTGGCTGGCTCCACTGGGCCGCAAGCGGAATGATTCCTCAGTTAACTATTGCGTGAGCGAGTCTGAATAGTTCCAGTAATTCTTGGTCGTTGAATCGGTGCGCGGGGTGTGATATAAGCGCGCGAGTCTTTTCCTTCAAGCAGGACGACACCTTACTAGCGCACTTCTGTGTCACCTCCTCACGTGTGCGCTTCGCAATAAAGTTTCTCACGCGCACCCAGAGCGCCGTGACCCTGACCACGCAACCCTTGCGTGCATAGAGAGGACATTCCGATGCCTACACCCTTATCCCCGATTTGCCAGAAGATTCAAAATCAAATCAACTCCTTAGACCAGGAGAAAAAATCCTTGCAGGAGGAATTGCAAGAGGCCGCGCCGGGCCAAAAGTCCGCGCTCGCAAGTCAGATTAAAGCGCTGAACACCAAGATCACCGCCAAGAAGGCTGAGCTTGCAACCTGTGTCAAGAAGAACCCCTACGTTCCCCCGCCGCCGCCGCCGCCGCCGCCGAAGCTGAAGTGCACAGCCGAAGAACAAGCGGTAGCCAAGCTGCAAGCCGCCCTCAGTAAAGAAATTCATAACGCGGTTAAGGATTTGCAGGAGGAACTGCATAGTGCCGCGCCGGGTCAAAAGCCGTTCATCGTCGGGCAGATTAAGCAGATTACCGCCGACATCACAAAGAACAGCGCAACCGGCAAGAAACTCACCGCTGCGAAGAAAGCGTTCAACGCCTGCCTCGACGTAGAAGGGCTGCTGCACCTTCTGAGCGCGACCTTCAAAGGAACGGCGACTCTCACGACGAGTAACTCGAACGCGAAAGGGCCATTCAATAAAAACGTGAATATTGGCCTTCGCTTCAGCGTCCGGGATCACAAGGATGTCTCGATCACCAGCTTCCCCAAAATCTCCGTCAGCTATGACACCCCTGTTGGCGAGGTCACGACGAGCGTCACTATGAATTCAGGCTCAGGCACGTTCAATAAATCAACCAACAAGATCACGCTTAACCTCAACCTGGCCTTCAAACATTCGACGGCTTTAGCGGGCGATTCGACGCTCGCCATCACATTGAAAACCGACTCGCCGCTCGATGCTGCGGGCAAGATCACCGTCAGCGGGTCTTCAAAGTTCAAAGACGGGTATCTCGACGGCGACACCTGCACGCTGTCGGTCAAAGGCACGATCTCGCCGCGTCCGGGCAAATAACCGCCGCAAAGCGAGTATGTCATTCGCGTGCAAGTCCGGCGCGACAAAACAAGAAGGAACTGGCTGGCGCTCACGACGAAGACCTGTCGTCGTGAGCGCCTTGCTCTGTGGAGGCTGACGTGCGCCGCATGGAGTGTCGGTTGAAGCCATGCTATATTACTGCGTCATTTCAACAGCAGTGCATGAGCGACTGGCGAACAAAGGCAGGTGGCATCTCTGGCCGCCTCATCAACTCGCTGTTTATTGTTATTCCGGAGGAGCACATCATTGAGCGTTCTCGTTGATAAAAACACGCGCCTCGTCGTGCAGGGCATCACGGGCAAAGAGGGCACGTTTCACACGAAGCAGATGGTCGAGTACGGCACGAATGTCGTGGGCGGCGTCACACCGGGCAAGGGCGGGACGACGCACGAGGGCATTCCTGTCTTCAACACCGTCGCCGATGCGGTCAGAGAGAAGGGTGCGAATGTCAGCGTGATTTATGTTCCGCCGCCGTTTGCCGCCGATGCGATTATGGAAGCAGCCGACGCAGGTCTGCCGCTCGTCGTCTGCATCACCGAAGGCATTCCGGCGCTCGATATGGTCAAGGTCAAAGAGTATCTTTCGACTCGGCAGACGCGATTGATCGGCCCGAACTGTCCCGGCATCATCTCTCCCGGCAAATGCAAGATCGGCATCATGCCCGGCCACATCCACAAAGAAGGGCGCATCGGCGTCGTCTCGCGTTCAGGTACGCTGACCTATGAAGCCGTAGGGCAGTTGACCGCGCTCGGTCTCGGACAATCAACGGCCATTGGCATCGGCGGCGACCCCATCATCGGCACGACGCACACGGACGCGCTCGCGCTCTTTCAAGCAGATGATGAGACGGACGGCATCGTGATGATCGGCGAGATTGGCGGCACGGCTGAGGAAGATGCTGCGGCGTTTGCTAAAGAGAACGTGACGAAGCCCATCGTCGCTTTCATTGCCGGACAGACCGCGCCTCCGGGCAGACGCATGGGCCACGCCGGAGCGATTATCGCGGGCGGCAAGGGCACGGCAGCCGAAAAGATGAAGGCGCTCGAAGAGGCTGGCATCCGCGTTGTCAACTCTCCCGCAGACATCGGCACGGCGATGAGAGATGCGCTCGGAGCGACTGCCAGCGCCTGAAGTTGAGTCAGCAAAATTAACTCGTGGTTAAGTTCGAGCATTCTTTCACCATCAAGCTGGATGATATTGACCGGCAGGGCCACGTCAACAATGTTCGTTACGTGCAGTGGATTCAGGACGTGGCCGTCGCGCACTGGCAACACGCTGCGAGCGCCGAACAGCTTGAAGGTGTAACCTGGGTTGTGCTGCGGCACGAAATTGATTATCTGCGCCCGGCTTTTGAAAACGAGGAGATCACCGTTTGCACGTGGGTAGGGCGTGCGACCGCAGCCAGGTCTGAGCGGTTCACAGAAATTCGGCGCGGCGATAAAATCCTGGTTCAGGCGAAAAGCATCTGGTGCGCGCTCGATTCAAAAACCCTGCGCCCGCGCCGCATTGATGACGAGTTGAAAGAGAAATTCGGAATGACCGGGTGACGAGGTATGAAAAAGATTCTGTTCACCGCTTTAGTCATCTCGCTTCTGGGTTCCAGCGGTTTTGCCCAACATCCCCGCTCATCTCAATTCGGCGAGCCAAAGATGATTTTGACGGGCGTGGTTTACGATGTTAATGGAGCTGTCATAGTTAACGGAACAATGGTGATCGCTTACGACGGCAACGGGAAAAAGTACGAGTCGGTGACTAACGACGAGGGCGTCTACAAACTTGAGCTTCCGTTAGCCGCTTACAAAATCAAAGTCAGCGCGCCCGGATTTTGCCCCAAGCAGGTAGAAGACTTCATCATCGTCGATTCAACTCACGGCAAAATGTCTTTAGATTTCGTTTTGGAAGTCGCTGGGCCGTGCAGGCAGGAAAAGATAATTGAGGAACAACCGAAGAGGAAAACGAAGAAGAAAGCTAGACCAATAATCATAGCAATCGAGAGGAAGCTTAATGTCAGAACAAACGGGTAATCTTACATTCGGAATCGTCAAGCCCGACGCGGTGCGCGGCGGGAAGACGGGAGCAATCATTCAACGTATCACGGATGGCGGCTTCCGCCTGCGTGCGATGAAGTTGATTCACATGACGCTCGAAGAGGCGGAAGGGTTTTATGCAGTTCACCGCGAGCGTCCTTTCTTTCCAGAATTGACGACCTTCATGTCGAGCGGGCCATGCGTGGTGATGGCTCTGGAAAAAGAGGGCGGGGCCGTTAAGGATTGGCGTGACCTGATGGGTGCGACCGATCCGGCCAAAGCCGACGAAGGCACGCTCAGGAAAGAGTTCGGCGGCTCGCTTGGCGAAAACGCCGTTCATGGCTCAGACTCAGAAGAGAACGCCGCGATTGAGATTTCGTATTTTTTCAGCCGACTCGAACTCGTTTAGATAAACGGGAGGTCAGATGAAACGTTGCCCCGTATGCCAGCGGGTCTATGAAGACGAGATGGGTTTCTGTCTTGAAGACGGCTCAGGCTTGATGAGCGTCTCTGATGCTTCGTCTGACGCGGGCGCGACGATGAAGATTCCTGCTTCGCGGCTGACGGATCAATCGCCCACAGAAGTGTTGCCTGCGGGCGAGGCCACGCAACCTTCACCGCAATTCGCCCGGCAGCCTTATGCGTCCGAAAGAACTGTGGCGACGGAGCGCAAGCCGAGCGCGCTGCCCTGGATTCTGGGGGCGGCTATCGTTCTCGGTCTTTCGGGCATCGTCATCGCGTTGATATTGACGCGCAACCGCGAGCCGGATAATTCTCAAATCGCGCAGAACACGTCTCAATCTGAGAACACGACGCCAACACTTCAGGCAGACAACACAGCCACAATTAATCCGGCTGAGCTTCCAGAGTCCGCATCGCCGCCTACAAGCGATCCGCCGGGCAAGTCGCCTGCGGATAGAGATTCAGCGCAAGCCTCGCCCACGACGAAACCGACACAGTCTCCGAGAAGCATCCCAGCCCCGACCGTCGCAGATGAGCCGCCGCCGCCAGCGCCCAACCCAACTCCGACGCCGAGGCTCGCGCCTATCTCAGGCGGCGTGCTCAATGGCAAGGCCATCAGCCTGCCGAAGCCGTCTTATCCGCCGATTGCCAGAGCAGCCCGTGCTTCAGGCACCGTCACCGTGCAGGTTACAATTGACGAATCAGGGAAAGTGATTTCGGCTCGCGCTGTTGGCGGCCACCCCTTATTGCAGCAGGCGGCAGTGCAGGCGGCTTACGGGGCGCGCTTTTCGCCAACGCAGCTTTCCGGTCAGGCCGTGAAAGTGACAGGCGTTATCACTTATAATTTTGTTGCTCAATGAATGAACTGGTCAGAGTTGTCTCCGAAGGTAAATCAGTATAATAAATTTGGCGGAGAGATTTTATGTCAATCATCAGCGATGTGATCGAATCAACCAAAGCGATTATCAAGGGAATGGCCGTCACCTTCTCTTATATCCCGAAACAGAAGTGGACTGTGCAGTACCCGGACGAGCCTGTCACGGTTCAGCCGCGTTATCGCGGGCAGCACCTGCTGCACGTGGATGAGCTTGGCAGAGAGAAGTGTGTGGCCTGTTTCCTGTGCGCGGCGGCGTGTCCGTCGGATTGCATCTACATCGTGGCGAAAGACGACCCGCGCCCGCCTACCGAGCGCACCGGAGTGGATGAACGCTTCGCAGAGGTTTACAACATAGACTACGGGCGCTGCATCTTCTGCGGCTACTGTGTCGAAGCCTGCCCGAAAGACGCCATCACGCACGGCTACAATTTCGAGCTGTCGGTCTACAGCCGTGCAGACCTTTTGAAGACGAAAGACGACCTGCTCATCACAAAGCAGAAGCAATCCATGAACTACCGCGTCGCTTCATCGGACGAAGATGTGGACTCCGAATATAAAGAAGTGTGAAAGCAGTGGTCAGTGGTCGGTGGTCAGTAAAGACAAAAAGCTCGTCGCTGCATAACGTCTGTTCTTAACTGACCACTGACCACCGACCACTGACCACTGCCCTTGCTATGTCCCCCAGAGAATTCCATTACCGTTGGGAGTACGACCTCAAGGCCAGCCCGGAAGAGTTGTGGCCGCTGGTGGCGGACACGAATCGGTTCAACGCGGACGCTGGCGTGCCTGCCGTTGAAGCTCTCGGCATGGAAGGGAACACGCGCCGTCTGCGTTTGACGAAATTCGGCATCCCGGTCGAATGGGAGGAGCAGCCGTTTGAATGGATTCGCCCCTATCGCTTCGGCGTCATTCGTCGCTACACGAAAGGCCCTGTCAGCGAGATGCGCGTGGAGGCCGACCTACTTGAGCGGCCAGAGGGCGGAACAAAGCTCATCTATCAGGTCTGGGCGCAGCCGCGAAATCTGCTTGGACGCGCTGCTATTCCCGTTCAGGTCGGCGTTCTCTCAAAACGCAGCTTCGGAGAAATCTTCCGCCGCTACGACGCAGAACTCAAGGATGGCAAGCCTCTTCTCTATCAACCATCACCCGCAAAGTTTGCTCAGGGCGGCGAGGCGCGGCTCAGGGTTTTAAGTGAGCGTCTCATCAGTCAGGGCGCGTCCGCAGAAATCGTCAAACGGCTCGCAGCTTTAATTGAGCAGGCCGACGACCTGACGCTCGCACGCATCCGCTCGCACGCCTTGGCCGATTACTGGGGCAACTCTCGCCGCGATGTTTTGGAAGTCTGTTTGTGGGCGACGCGCGTCGGCCTGCTGGATTTGCAGTGGGAGATGATCTGCCCGCACTGTCGCGGGTCGGCGCAGACGAGCCGTTCGTTGACGGGCATCCAGTCGGAGGTTTACTGCGACACCTGCGACGTGGATTTCACGGTCAACTTTGACCGCGCGGTGGAACTGACCTTTCGCCCGAATCCATCTGTGCGCGCCGTCGAAGGATTGCAATTCTGCGTCGGCGGGCCGCAGGTGACGCCGCACATCGTCATCCAGCAACTTCTCACACCCGGCGCAAAGCGCGAGGTCACGCTGCCTCTGGACGCGGGGCGCTACAGGCTTCGCAGTTCCGAGATGGCGGGCGGGCAATACTTGCAGGCTTCCGCCGAAGGCTCTGCGGAGGCAACGCTCAAAGCTTCTGATGAAGGTTGGACTGATGAAGAGTTGTGCCTGAGTGTAAAGCCGAAGCTGCTTTTAGAGAACGCTACGGCCAGGGAGCAGTTCTTCGTTCTTGAACGCATGGCGTGGAGCGACCAGGCTGCGACCGCCGCAGAGGTGACGGCGCTGCAAGTCTTCCGCGACCTCTTCGCCAATGAAGCGCTCCGCCCCGGCGAGCAAATTTCCGTCGGCACGCTGACTGTGCTCTTCACAGATTTGCGCGGCTCGACACAGCTTTACAGGGAGATTGGCGACGCGCCCGCCTTCGGCTGTGTGATGACACACTTCGACGTGCTGCGCGAGGCTATCGCCGAAGAGAACGGAGCGATGGTCAAGACTATCGGGGATGCTGTGATGGCCGTCTTTCGCCGACCGGCGGGAGCGCTGCGCGCGTTTCTGACGGCGCAGGAGGTGCTGGCCTCACCAGCCGAAGGGAAGCGACCGCTCTTGCTCAAGGTCGGGATTCACACAGGGCCATGCATCGCCGTCACGCTCAACGGGCGGCTCGATTATTTCGGCTGCACGGTCAACCTCGCGGCTCGCCTCGAAGGTCTCTCTTCCGGCGGCGACGTGGTTATTTCTTCTGCCGTACACGCAGACCCGGAAGTGGCTGACATGATCTATGGCGAGGAAGCCGAATTTGTCGCCAGCCGTTTTGAAGAGATGCTGAAGGGATTTGATGAGGAACAGTTTGAGCTATGGCGCGTTCGCCCCATCCGCCGTGTGGCAGAGGACGAGCGCGCCATTCACTCAAACGTCTTGTAGCAAGATGGCAGTTCGAAACGAACGTTCGCCCGGTTATTTAACCATGCCGCCAACCACCGGCGCGCGATAAAGTTCGCGGTAGAAGAAGGCTCGTATTCCCGCCAGTAATGCCAGTCCGGCGAACAAGACCTTCACGCCTCCGACCAGAATGCCATTGACAATAATTCCTCGAACCGTCGGATCGTTGATGAGATCAAGCAGCCCGACGACGATGATCGCGACGAGGTAAAACACGCCTATGAGCAGCGCCTGTTTTGCATGAAAACTGACAAGCTGGCTCTGCTTCATGGCAGACATCAGGACGAATGGCAGCACCAGCAGCACCAGCGCTCCCAGATTAATGCCGAACGAAACACCGCCAGGGCCTCCCCGCGCCAGCAGGTCGTTAATTGACGGGGTAAAATAGAGCACGTTTCCGACACCGAAGGCGATGCCAAGCGCCACCCACAGATAACCCAGCAGGCTCAGGCTGCGCTCATAAGCATCAGCTTCGACGACGGGCGCAGGGATGGGCGCGGGCGCGTATCCCTGATACGGCTGTTGTCCGTATTGCTGCGGCGGCTGACCGTAGGGCGGCGGTTGCCCGTAGGGTTGAGGCGGCTGGCCGTAGGGCGGCGGTTGCTGTGGTTGTTGCGGTTGTTGCTGGCCGTACTGCGGCGGCTGACCATATGGAGGCTGTGGCCCTCCCGGCGGCGGCCCACCTCCCGGCGGGTATTGCTGTGACATTTCGGAAAAATCCTTTCTGTCATTGAACTGACTGATGAAGCCCTGACGTGCGTTGACGAAAAAAAATATAACCGGCTGACTTTAACTGCCTTGTCTGTATGGGGCGTCATTATATGGGCATCTTCGCCTCAGTGTATAGGGAAAAATGTCAGGCGCGTTAAAGGAGGCTGGACGAGCGCCGCAGACACGGTTAAAGTTCCGGTCTTGATCGGATTTGTCTAAATATCTTTTCAAAGGTTTCCGCTCTTACTGGAGCGAATGGTTTGCGATGACATCAATTTTAGAAGCCCGCGAGGTCTCGAAGATTTACCAGATGGGCAGCACGAAGGTCTTTGCGCTGAACTGTGTTTCGCTCGGAGTACGAGAAGGCGAGTTTGTGGCGATACAGGGAACTTCCGGGTCGGGCAAGTCTACGCTGCTGAACATGCTCGGCGGCTTAGATCATCCGACGAGCGGCGAGGTGCTGTTTGAGAATAACTCGCTCGCTCCGTTCACCAAGAGAGAGATGGCGCGCTATCGTCGCCATTCAATCGGGATGATTTTTCAGAACTTCAACTTGATTTCGACGATGAGCGCCGCCGAGAACATCAAGCTCGCGCTGGCCTTCGGCGGTCTCGGAGTGTCTGAAAGAAAGAAACGAGCAGAGGAGTTGCTTGAGCGTGTTGGTCTCGCAGAGCGCGCCACGCATAGACCGTCTGAGTTGTCGGGCGGCGAGCAGCAGCGCGTTGCCATCGCCCGCGCCCTCGCCAACCGCCCGCGCGTCCTGCTGGCAGACGAGCCGACAGGGAATCTCGATTCGACGCGCTCGGAAGAACTGCTGACCCTGCTGCGCGAAATGGTCGAGCGCGATCATCTCACCATCCTGATGGTGACGCATGACAAAGAACTCGCCGCGCACTTCGCCGACCACACCATTTTAATGAAAGACGGGGAGATAAAGCAGGGATGAGGGCGGAGGGCGCAGGGATGAAATAAGAGCTTTTAGTTTTTACTTCATCCCTCCGCCCTCCGCCCTCATCCCTGCTCTTGAGGTTGCTTATGGCTATGAGTGTTTCCGGCGTGGTGACGCTTGAGGAGTTGCGTTCTGTTCCGCTGTTCGCTTCGCTTGATGATGCGGCGACGAGTGAGTTGCGAAATCTGCTGGTGATCCATGATGTGGCAGGCCGCACGCCGCTCTTTCGTTCAGGCGATACGGGCGATGCTTTGTACTTGATCGAAAGCGGGCGCGTGCGAATCAGCGTGCGTGATGCGGATGGCAGCGACGTGACGCTTGCCGAACTCGCGGGCGGCGACTTTTTCGGCGAGATGGCGCTGCTCGACGGCAAGCCGCGCTCGGCTGATGCCACCGTCATCGAAGACGCACGTTTTGCGATTCTCTCGCGCGATAATTTTCTCAGGTTCGTGCGCGCGAATCCGGATGTTGCGTTGAAGATGATGAGCGCGATTACGCACAGGCTGCGGCGCACGGATGACCTCCTGCGCCAGCGCGTCTCGCGCAACGTCAACGAAGAGCAGGACGCGCGCCTCACGGTCGGAGACAAGCTCGCCAATCGCATCGCGAACTTCGGCGGAAGCTGGATGTTTATCGGTCTGCTGGGAGCCGTCCTGATTTTCTGGATTGTGCTCAATTCATGGTTGATCTATGACAGGGATTTTGACCGCTTCCCGTACCAACTGTTCGGCCTCATCCTCGGCGTCCTCGCGGGCGTGCAAGCGCCGATCATCATGATGTCGCAGAACCGGCAGGGCGAAAAAGATCGCCTCCGCGCAGACCTCGATTATCAAGTGAACTTAAAGAACGAGCTTTCGCTTGCCGAAATCCTCCGCCGCCTCGACGTGCTCGAAAGCGAACGCCTGCCCATTCTCTTTGAAAAGCAGAACCGGCAGCTTATAGAAAGAATAAACAGCGGGGAGATGCATCAAGACGGGAACACAAAGGTAGGATGAAAGAGAGAAAATATTAGCTGGCTATTACAAACAAATCGAACCTGCGAGTTCTACAAGCAGGACTCCTCACTCGTCAACATAAATCTTCCTCGGTAGGGGCGGATTTTTGATTCTTCACTTTGCCTGCTCATTGTTCATTACTCACTTTCTTTCTCAGCCTTTCCACCAACTCCTTCGTCATCGTCAAATCGCTATCCTGCAAGCGCTCGTTAATCACAAGCGCTTCTTCCGCTAGAGGCAACGCAAGGTTAGGATGCCCTTCCTCTTCATACGCGCGCGCAAGTCCAGTAAGGTCTGAGGCAATTGAAGTCTGCCGACCGAGTTCACGCGCTAGCGGCAATGCTTTCTCATACCACTTGCGTGCCTCTGTCCACTGATCACGATCAAGTGCAAGCGCGCCTAAGTTGCCTGTGATGTATGCTTGTGGCTCTTTTAAGGATTTACTCTCCGCCAACGTTAGTGCTTCGCGGTAATACTTCTCCGCCATGTCGTACTGTTTGCGGGCGTGTTCAAGGCGGCCTAAATCGTTGAGCACCACCACAACTGGCTGATCCACATTTAAGTCGCGATAAATTTTCAATACGTCTTGATATATTTGCTCAGCGTCGTCGTAATCTCCGCGTTCCGCCGCTAGCACCCCGCGCATGCTCATGCTGATTGCTTGCTGATATTTGCTTCCGCCGCGCGCCCATGCTTCGGTGCAGCGATCTGCCCAGCGTGTGGCCTCATCATTATTTGCGCGCGAGTAGTAAATCCACATCACATAATAAGCATGCGTGCCTGCTTTGTCCCATTGGCCTAGCGAGCGCATAGCTTCGTAAGCGCTGGCGCTCAATTGTAAGATCTCATCCCATCGCCCAAAATAAAACAAAGGGCCAATTCCATTACATAAAGCATCTGCCAACTCCTCTAACATACGCGCCGCGTCTTTATCAACAATCTCCTCGTTCTGTATCGCCGCTGCCTGTAATAGCCATCCTACTGTCGCGTCGAGATTCGCCCACTCAGCTTCGATTCGGTCAAAGGTCTTGTAATTGTCTTTGCCCTGACCGCCGAATTTTAGAGCATAAGCCACCCAATGCTCAGCGAAGTGCTTTCCAATCTCGCGTGCGATTTGTGCTTCTGCCAATAGTTCTCCGCGTACAAAATTGCGCGTCAGCGGGTGTAGGGCGTAGCGTTCCTCACCTGCCAGCACATCTACGAGCGAGAGAGCGCTCAAACGGTCAATCGTCGTCTCCAGCGCATTGCGGGATAGTTCGGCAACATGCATCCACGCCTCAAACGTCGCAAACGGGACGAAGAATGAGAGGGCACGGAGCGCGGCTTCATCATTCACGGTCAACTCCCGGCGCGCCTCTTGAAAGATGAATTTCTGCAAATCCGGGTCGGGATTGCTGCGCAGCAACTTCAGCGCACCGTCAAACGTCAGCGTCGCGCGCACGCGCATCAGTCCCAGCGTATGCATTAAAGCCAGCGGCGAGCCTTTTGTTTCGTCATACAATTCCTGCGTCCGCGCCTCGCCCGCTCGCCCCAGCTTGTCAGCCAGTTGCGGGTCGCGAGCCATTTCACTTTCAATAATAGAGCGCGCCGCTTCCCATTCCAGTTTTTCCAATCGCAACCAGACCGCGCCTTCGCCCCCGCGCCGCCTGCTCGTGATGATTGCTTTGCACGCTTGTGGCAGCTCGCGCAGGAAATTAGCTAACGCCTCTTGCTCTTCTTTCGCCAGCGTTTCCAGGTTGTCATAGATGAGCAAGGCACGTTTGCCACGCAGGGCGTCAAGCAAAGCGCGGCGCTTATCATCCCCCGCCAATTTCGTGATGCCAATCTCACCTAACACACGTGCGGTTTCATTTAAGAATTCGTCAAGCGTGCGGGCAACAGGTGTTAATTCGCGAATGCCGCGCGGGTCAAGAATATTCTGCTTGGCGCTAACGAAGATGAATGCATCGAACAAACCTTTCTCTTTGCAACGATATGCCGCCTCAACCGCCAGCGCTGTTTTTCCGATACCGCCGATGCCGTCCACGAGGATGCCCCATGTGCGGTCTTCGGAACTCAGCGCGCGCAGCACCGTGTCCATCTCCTTGTGGCGTCCAAAGAATGGAGCAGGGCGCGGTAGATTGTCTGGAATCTTGGGCGCGAATGCCTGAACAATTTCAGGTGCAACAGGAGCGCCCTTGATCTCCTCCCCGTATCCGATTAAGAGTCTTTGCAAATTATCGAATAACAACTTCTCGAATGATTCGGTGGTGTCGAACGACTGATACAAACCCGAATGCTCGCCCTTGACCGCCTCAAACTGCATAAAGAATTCTTTGACGCGCTTGAATTGATCGGGATCGAGTGTGTCCATTGGAACGTTGCGTGTGCAGCGATACATCATGATGCGCGGTTTTTGATATTGCTGCCACAGGCGATAAGCGGTCTTGAATTCCTCTTCCGTGCCCGCTAGATACTCTTTTTGTGTTTGCGGGTCTTGACCTGCGGGCGGAGTGCCGAAGCGGTGCCATAAAATTCCGATGAACACGTCCCACGAGGTGGGCTTGAGCTGGTTAAAGATGACTTGCTGCGGGCGTCCCATATCGGGCACGACTTTGCGCCAGTCATCCACCTTGAGGACAATGCCGAGACTATCGGCAAGCGGCTCTAACAGCGCGGCTACCGTTTCAACTTTGGCGCGCTCGACTGCTGTGTCTGATGGTGATGCGGCAAAGATTCGTAGTTTCTTCATGGGTTACCTCGCGGCACATTATAGAATGATTATCTGACAGTTTGCTGAATAATGCGCGGATTTCGAGCATTGCACGAAGCCTGATTACCATCCCTTCCTCTGGCAGATTTGCCCGCGAGTGGGCGCGCGCCGTACAATCCTTATCTTCGTTCTGCATAATTTGGAAATCGTCAGGGCTTGCGACACGGCTTCATGATTCATGCCATCTTTTTTGATTTCAACGGGGTCATCATTGACGACGAACCTCTTCACCTGAAAGCCTACACGGAAGTGCTGGCCGGGGAAGGCATCACGCTTACCGAAGCAGAATATATGACGATGCTCGGCATGGACGACGTGACTTTCGTTCGCAAGGCTTTCGAGCGGGCGGGGAAGTCTTTGACGGATGAAAACTCTAAGGCTCTCATCGCGCGCGAGTGGGAGATTCATCGAACAATGATCGAGGATGAATTGCCGCTCGCTCCCGGCATCGTGACTTTTATCAAAGCGATGGCGCGGCATTATCAACTCGGCGTGGTCAGTATGGCGACTCGCGCCGGAATTGATTACGTGCTTCAGCGTATAAAACTCGACCGCGCGTTCACAGTCATTCTCAGTGCCGAAGACTCGCACACACACAAGCCTGATCCATATTGTTACCAGCGTGCGCTCGAACTCTTGAATGAGAAGCGACGTGAAGATCGCCAGCTTCCTCTGCTGCCGGGGGAATGTCTGGTCATAGAAGACGCGCCACCCGGTATTCAAGCAGGCCGCGCCGCCGGAATGCGTACACTCGGTGTGACGAACACCGTTTCAGAAGAAGCCCTGCGCGCGGCAAACGCAGATGTCGTCACCCACAGTCTCGCCGACTGGACGGTGGATGCCATACACCATGTCTTTTCGGAAGGATGAGGGACGGGGGATGAGGGATGAATGAAAGCCATTGAATCAATGATTCTAATAGCAACTCACTCAGCCTCTTTCATCCCTCATCCCTTATCCTTCATCCCTTATCAATATGTCTTTTCGTGACATCCTCAGACTATCGCTCCGTAATTTGCGCGAGGCCAAGCTGCGCGCTGTTTTGACGACGATGGGTGTGCTCGTCGGCGTGGCTGTGATCGTCACGATGGTCTCGTTCGGCCTGGGCTTGCAGCGCAACACGGTCAGCCGTTTCAAAGAGCTTGATTTGTTCAATGAGATTACCGTTTACGGCAAGAGCCTCTCCAATCTCGTTGAGGAAGGGTTCAATAAACGTCAGGGCGCGCAGGATGCAGGCAGGCCGCCGGATAGAGAAAAAGATGATGAGGGGCCAGACAAGCCTCCCGAACGTTCGCTCGACGATGCGGCCCTCGCAGAGATAGCGGCCATTCCGGGCGTCGCTTCAGTTGAGCCGAACATTTATCTCAACGCTTACGCCCGCGCCAACGGCAAAGCGAAGTCGGTTGTCATCGGCGGCACGCTCGTTCCGCCTCCATCCTCGCGCTTCAAGAATTTCGACGCCGGGCAGATGATCTCTGCGCCTGACGCGGACGAAGCCATCGTTGACGAGCGTTTCCTGAAAGACTTCGGTTACGCGAAGCCGCAGGATGCCATCGGTCAGAAGCTTGAACTCCTCGCGCCGCCTGAGAAAAAAAGTGACGAAGAGGAAGAGCAGCCAAACTTCTTCGGCATCCCGCTCGAAGACGAAGAGAACAAAGACAACGCCGCTGCAACGGATGCTCTCGTCGCGCGCTCGTTTCGCATCGTGGGCGTTTTGAAAAACGAACTCTCAGGCATGGGTCGCCGCTTTCGCGGCATGATGCCCGCTTATGAGATTTACGTTTCAATTCAAGCGGCGCGTTTGTGGCGGGACGAGCATCGTGACGAGATGGGTGAAGTCGCGCTCCAGTTGGCGCGTCAGAGCGGCGCGCTCGGCGAGAATGAAAGTATCGGCTACGGAACGGCTGTGGCGCGCGTCAGCGACCCCGTGATGCTGACGCAGGTCAGAGACAAAATTAATGCGCTCGGTTTCGGCAGCTTCTCCATCGTGGATCAACTGGAACAGCTTCGCACGGTCTTTCTCATTATGAATTCGGCTCTGGGATTGCTCGGCGGAATCTCTTTGCTGGTCGCTTCGTTCGGCATCGCCAACACGATGATTATGTCCATTCTCGAACGCACGCGCGAGATCGGCATTATGAAAGCCATCGGCGCGGAAGACCGCGAGATCAAGCTCATCTTCTTCGTGGAAGCGGGCGTGATCGGTTTGACGGGCGGCGTTCTGGGCGTACTCGTCGCGTGGGGAATTGATGGCATCGCGAATCGTTTGGCCTACAAATTCATCCTCAAGCCGCAGGGCGCGTCCTACATAGACTTCTTTGCGATTCCTCCGTACCTGTGGCTCGGCGCCATATTGTTCGCCGTCCTCGTCTCAATCCTCGCCGCGCTCTATCCGGCGGCGCGAGCGGCGCGCATTGATCCCGTCAAAGCATTAAGACATGATTGAAACGCTGAAGTAGGAACGATGAACGCGGAAATAAAGACAACGGCTTTTCAGTTCATCGTTCAGAGTTCATCTTTCATCGTTTCTTTTTGAGGCAACGCTGAAGCGGAGTTTGAGCGTCAACAGTTCGGTGGTCTTTCCCTTTAAGACCGTAGATTATTGAAGGCTGATGAGAATCTCTCCTTTGCTCTTTCTTGCTTCCCCCCGCTAAACAATAAAAATGCGCTGGAGTGTCGAAAAGAAGATTGCTGTCGGGTTTGCCTTGATGCTGGCAAGCCTGCTCGCCGTCGGCTTCATCTCTTACCGCAACACGCGCAAACTCATCCGAGACGGCAATCTAGTCGCGCATTCTCATGATGTGCTGGACGAGCTTGAGGGCACGCTCTCGGCCATCAAAGACGCGGAGACGGGACAGCGCGGCTACATCATCACGGGCGATGAAGAGTATCTCAAGCCGTACACGGCGGCGCTTCCGACCGTCAATCGGCATATCGAGCGTCTTAAAGGATTGACCATTACCGATGCCGAGCAGCCGCGTCATCTGGGCGAAGTGGAACGTCAGATTACTGACCGGCTTAAGGTGATGGCGGAGGTCATAGAGTTACGCCGGACGGGTGGGTTTGCCGCCGCCGAGCGCGCTGTTTCGACCGGGCGCGGCAGGCGGATGATGGACAACATTCGCAACACCGTCGCCGAGATGTCCGAAAGAGAGAACGCGCTGCTCGACAGGAGACGCGTCGAGTCGAACGCCAGTGCGCGGAGCACGACTATCACGCTCGCCATCTTCGGCGCGCTGCTCGTCGGATTTCTGCCCGCAGGCTATCTCATCATCAGGCGCGATATTAAAAAACGACGGCGGACGGAAGAGGCTCTGCGCGAAAGCGAGGAGCGTTCAAAATATCTCATCGAGCATGCCAACGAACTCATTTATCGAACCGACGACCGGGGCCATCTGATGTTCGTCAATCCGACCTGCATAGAGATTCTGGGATTTCCCGAAGATGAGTTGGTCGGTCGTCACTATCTTTCGCTCGTCAAAGACGAGGCGCGCGAAGCGGCGGAAAAATTTTACGTGCGCCAGCTCATCAAAAAGATTCCGAATGCCTACTTGGAGATTCCTGTCATCGCCAAAGATGGAAGCGAACTCTGGCTCGGCCAGAACTCGCAGCTTGTCCTTGAGCAAGGGCGCGTCGTCGGCTTTCAGGCGATAGCGCGCGACATCACGGAGCGCAAGCGCGCCATAGAGGAGTTGGAAAGTTTATCGCTGACGGATGATCTGACGGGACTTTATAACCGGCGTGGATTCCTGACTCTGGTCGAGCAGGAATTAAAACATGCCACGCGCACCAACGACCGCTTCGTCCTCGTCTTCGCAGACCTCGACGGCTTAAAGCAAATCAACGACAATTTCGGACATCACGAAGGCTCACACGCGATCATTAAAGCTGCCGAGATTCTCAGGCAGACGTTTCGCACCTCCGACATCATCGCCCGGTTGGGCGGCGATGAATTCACGGTGCTGGCCCTGGCCGCATCAAACGACAACGCCGAAACCATCAAAGCGCGCCTTGAGGAAAAGGTGCGCCGCCTGAACCTGCGGCGCGAGCTTCCTTACGAATTTTCCATCAGCGTCGGCATCGTCCTGCTCGACCCGCACAGCCAGCTCTCCATTGAAGAGTTAATTGATAAAGCAGATGCGGCGATGTACGAGCACAAACAGGAACACAGCAAGTCCAAAGTCTAATGTCCAAAGTCAAAGGCTGCTCCCTGACTTTGGACATTGGACATTAGACTTTGGACTTGCGGCTTTATTTCCAGTCGCCGCTGCCGAGTGCTTTGCCGCAGCGATTGCAGTAACGTGCGGCCATGTCTTTCTGCACAGTGCCGCAGGAGCTACAGGTGCGGCCCCTCCGCATGTTAGCGCCGCAGGTGGAGCAGAAGTCTGAGCCTGCACTGTTGGCCGCGCCGCAAGTGCCGCAGCGACCGGGCATGGGCGGAACATAACCACCGGCACGGGCTGCGATGTGTTCTTCGATGACTTTCCAGGCGTCTTCCGTGAGCCTGTGCTGCCAGTAAGCGCCGAGCGCGGGCAGCGCCAGCAAGAGACCCGAAGAGAGAATCACGGCGACAGCCGCCAGCGCAGCCTTGTCGAACCAACGCTGCATCCCGATCTCGACGCGCGTCCCGCCATGTTCGGGTGTGATCTTGATGGTCAGAGCCGAAGACATCCCCGTCAGGTCGCGCAGCGTGCTTTCCTTGCGAGCTTGCAGCACGCTCGTCGCCGACACCTGCATGGTCTGTACTTCGTAGCCCTCGTCAAAGAGCTTGCCCAGCATCACCATCAACTTGGGGGAATCAGCCTCGACGCCCGGATAATATCTACTGTCCATATGATGTAGGACAGACATTCCTGTCTGTCGTAGGACAGGCAGGAATGCCTGTCATTGAGCGCATAGAGCGCGAATATTGTTCAGCTAATCTCAAGAGAAGCGCGCTAAAGCACGCTAGACAGACAAGAATGCCTGTCCTACTTAGGCAGCTTGTTTGCGGCGGCTAGAATCTCCTGCACGTTCTCCATGACCTTTTCAATGGCGTTGCGCTCCATCACGTCCTGAGTTTGCGAGTGCATGGGCGTGAGTTGAGCCTGAAAGCGAGTGGCGGCCTCCGCCAGCTTATGCAATGCTTTCGGGAGAAGACGGTTGTTCTCGTCGCGCAACGCTACGTCGTCAATGTTGGTGACGGCTGCGTCGAAGATGTTGGCTATATCCATGATCAACTCGACGTGCGTTCCCTTCGGGAGTTCTCCCCACTTCTCCAAATCCTTCTGCACCTGCTTGCTCGTCGCCGCGCTGCGGTCTGTCAGGACGAGCAGCCGACGCTCCGCAGCCTTGATAAAGACCTCTATGCGTTTGTCCAGAATCTGCGCCTCTTTGACGCGTTCCTCTTCCTGTGGAGTCAGGTAATCGCGCGCGGCTGGTGCGAGCGCGAAAGTGGGAAGCGATGCGGCGAGGAAAAGCAGGAACGCAAAGGCCAGCCCCGCGTTGTAGAGTTTAACCTTCATTGTTTCTTGACAGAGGCGGGCGCTGCGTCTTGCGAGCTTCCGCCGCCGGAATGTGTTTCGTCTTCAAGTGAATCGCCCCGGATAACCGTCTCGCCGTAGAAAGCGTTGAGAGCTTCCGTTCGCGCGTTACGTGCGCATTCGCAGATGGCCTTGACGTGGACGGCGTACTCAGCCGGAGTGACGCGGCGGATAGATTCAATGCGCGCGCAGTGAGCGCGAAGGGCAAGCTCAAATCTTTTATAAACGTCACGCTGCTTCTTTCCCGTCTGCACGCTGAGATAATGAAGCGCGTCTTCGACCAGACCTTGATACGTGCCGAGTTCGGCGGAGGCGTCGTCGTACTGTTGCTCGGCGGTCAACTGCTCGGCGCGGGCCAGCCGCGCTTCCGCCAGTTCGATGGTGGCACGCGTGCGCGCTTTCGGATCGCGCGCGGCTGAAAGCAGCGTGCGTTCGTTGCGCGACACAAACTTCATCGGCGGCGGCGCGGAAATAAACGGCAGTTGATAATCCTGTCCACGCGCTTCAGGAGCTATGAACACGACGACCGCAACCAGCAAACAGCAACTCAGCAAGATTCGCATTCGGCAGGAGAGTGTGGAGTTCATGTCTTCAGCCCTTTCTTCGTGAATCGTGAATCGTAAATCGTGAATAGAGAAAAGCCTGTTTTAACTATTCACGATTTACGATTCACGATTCACGGCTTTTTCTTCTTGACTCCCTCGCCGCGCTTGACCTGATTGCGTAGCGATGGAAGCCGGAGATTGACCTTGTCAATCTCAAGTTGATTCTTTTGCGCGTCCGCCTTTGACAGGAAGGTTTCGTAGGCTGCGAGCGCGTCCCTGTATTCTCCAAGAAAATCATGCGCGGTGGCAATGAAAAAATACGCCACGACGAGATCGGGTTTCTTTTCGACGAGCCAGTTGAATTCCGCCAGAGCCGCCGGGAACTGTTTCAACTCGTAGAGCGCGGTCGCCAGATTCGTGCGCGCCACAAGGTTGTCCGGCTGGATGTCGAGGATGCGGCGCAGGATGACCGCCGCCTCCGCGAAGCGTCTGGCCTGCACGAGCGCCGCCGCGTAGCCGGTCGCATAGCGAATATTGCTCGGCTCGATTTCGGCTGCCTGCCGGTAAAGCTCAAGCGAGCGCACCGGGTCAGTTGTTCTGAGAGCCGCGCCGAGACATTCGATGAGCGTTGCATTACGCGGCTGCTGTTTGAGAAGTTCTTCCTCCGCTGCCCGCTCTTCCGCCGTCAGGCTGCCGCAATCTTTCGTCAGCGAGGTGCGAAGCGCCAAGACTTCAGGCAGGCGCTGGTTTGCTTCGTCAAGCGCATCGAGCGTCCGCAGCGCCTCATCCGTTTTCCCTGACTGAGCATAGATTCGCGCCACGAGCAGGGACGCACCGAGCGATGACTTAGAAGCGCGTTGGGCTAAAAGCGCATCCGCGAGAGCGCCTTCAAAGTTGTTTGCTTCGGCGCGTAGCTCGGCGCGTTCCATCAATGCCGCCACGTGCTGCTTATCTATCTGGAGCACGCGATCAAGGCTCAGGAGTGCCGCCTTCTTATCACCCAGAGCGTGCTCGACAGAGCCGCGTGCTGCCCAGAGATTGGCATTCGATGGTTCGTTCGTGGTGTCGCGTTTCAAAACTTCGAGGAGCGATTGGAATTTCTCGCGCGGAGCCTTCGTCCGTAAATAAAGTTCAGCCAGGGTGACTGGCGCGATCAGATTGTTTTCATCCAATTCAAGCGAACGGTTGAGGATTGATTCCGCCTCTTCAAATCGCTCCACGCGCAGCAGCAGCTTTCCAAAAGCCAGGTAGGGAAGCGGCCATTCAGGTTGTAGCGTGATGGCGCGACGAAAACTCCCTTCAGCTTCGGGCAGGCGCTCAAGCGCGACGAAAGCATTTCCTCGCTGGTATTCGGCTTCGGGAAACTCCGGGCGCGCCTTGAGCGCACGCTCGTAGAGTTCGAGAGCGCGATTGAGGTCGCCCGTTTCATGCGCGTCCTGAGCTTCCTGAAAGAGTTGAATGGGATCGTCTTCCGTATCGGGTTCGTCGGAAGTTGTTTGAGCGTGAGCCAGAGAAACACAAAGGAGTGCGAGCGCGAGCGCGAACAAGACGGCGGCATGGATGCGAAAACGAGAAAGCATCGCAAACAACTGCAACTTTCCGAAAGCGTAACCCTGATTGATAGCTAATCTGCCGGGGAGGCTGTGAAGCGCAAGTATGAAGGATGAAGGCCGAAAGGCGCAAGTCTAATGATTGAAGTTGAGCAATTATTATTTCCGTGTGCCTCTCGCATTCTTCATGCTTGCCCTTCATCGTTGCAATTGATAACATGCGCCTCGCGTGAGATACGCTCCCCTGAGATAGATATAAAGTGAAACTTCTGCGAGGCTCCATCTGCTCGTCGCGTGATGTGGAATCAAGAGATTGTGAGTAGCGGTGTGATTGTCGAAGAAGAAGAGACCTTTACAGGACCGTCAGAGAAAATCAGCGTCTCTGCCGAGGCTGAAGCGAAAGAGCAGCAATTGCGCGCTCTCTTGCTTGAAATGGATTCAGTGGTCGTCGCCTTCTCCGGCGGCGTTGACAGTTCCTACGTCGCTTACATTGCCACTGAAGTGTTAGGCGAGCGCGCACTCTGCGTCACAGGCGAATCGGCGAGCCTCGCTGCGTACCAGCGCGTGGAAACCGAAAGTCTCGTCCGGCGCTTCCGTCTTCAACATGAGATCATTCAAACGGATGAGCTGAACGACGCGCGCTATCAGGCCAACGCACCCAACCGCTGCTACTTCTGCAAATCCGAACTCTACGGAAAACTCGCTCCGCTCGCGCGCTCAAAGAATTACGCTAACATCGTTGACGGTTCGACGACGGACGATCTCGGCGATTATCGTCCGGGTCGGGCGGCGGCAACAGAGCAGGGAGTCCGCAGCCCGCTGATTGAAGTCGGGATGAGCAAACAGCAGGTTCGTGAGTTGAGCCGCCGGGCAGGATTGCCGACGTGGGACAAACCCGCGTCTCCTTGTCTCTCTTCGCGCATCGCCTACGGCACGACCGTCACCATCGAACGCTTGACGACAGTTGATCGCGGCGAAGAGATAATGCGCTCTCTGGGCTTCCGTGAGTTCCGTGTCCGTCATCACGACGAACTCGTGCGCCTTGAGATTGCGCCCGCAGAGCTGGACCTCGCGCTTCGACGCGAAGTAGTTGACGAACTCGCACAAAAATTCCGCGCCCTCGGCTTTCGCTACGTGACGCTTGACCTGCACGGCTACCGCACGGGCGCGATGAATGAAGTCATAAAAAGCAGGGATGAGGGATGAGGGATGAGGGATGAAAGAAGGCAAATGCTTTCTCTTCATCCCTCATCCCTCATCCCTCATCCCTTCATGTGGAGGCAATGATGGCAATAGCAATCAGTGCAATTGCGGACGATGTAAGACATATCGAAGAGGAAAATCCTTTCGAGTCCATGATGTCGCGCTTTGACCGCGCGGCGAAACTGCTCAATCTCGACCCGGACCTCTACGCGGTGATGAGAGTTCCGAACCGCGAGTTGAAAGTCTATATCCCGACCCGCATGGACTCCGGGCGCATACAGGTCTTTGAAGGTTATCGCGTGCAGCATAACTTCGCGCGCGGTCCGGCCAAAGGCGGCATCCGCTATTCGCCCGATGTGAATCTGGATGAAGTCCGTGCGCTCGCGGCCTGGATGACGTGGAAGTGTGCGGTCGTCAATGTCCCGTTCGGCGGCGCGAAAGGCGGAATTGTCTGCGACCCGACACAGATGTCTATGGGCGAGCTTGAGCGCATGACGCGCCGCTACGCCTCTGAGTTGATAGACTTCATCGGTCCTGAGAAGGACGTGCCCGCGCCCGACATGAACACCAACGAGCAGACGATGGCGTGGATCATGGACACCTACTCGATGCACGCTCGCCACACCGTGACGGCAGTCGTCACGGGCAAGCCGATTGACCTCGGCGGCTCAAGTGGCAGGCGCGAGGCGACGGGTCGCGGGATTCTCTTCGTAGTCAACGAAGCCATCAAGCGATTCAAGATGACGCCGCCCCAGACCCGCGTGGTCGTGCAAGGCTCAGGCAATGTCGGGGGTATCGGCGCGCGGCTAATGCACGAGGCGGGCTACAAGGTGGTTGCCATTTCCGATGTTCATGGAGGCATTTACAATCCGAACGGGATAGACATCCCCGAAGCTCTCAAGCACCTTCAGCAGACGCGCTCGTTTGAAGATTTCTCCGGCGTAGAGTTTGTCAAAAACGAGGATTTGCTTGAGCTTGACTGTGACGTGCTCGTGCCAGCCGCGACCGAGAACCAGATTACGTCGGAGAATGCCGAGCGGATCAAGTGCAAAATCCTGGCCGAAGGTGCGAACGGGCCGACAACTGCTGCCGCCGACGAAATCCTGCATAACAAGGGCGTCTTCGTCATCCCGGACATTCTGGCGAACGCCGGTGGCGTGACCGTCTCTTATTTTGAATGGGTGCAGGACAGAATGGGTTATTTCTGGCCTGAGGATGTCGTCAACGAGCGCCTTCACACCAAGATAGTCGCCAGTTTCAATGATTTGTGCCGGTACGCGGATTCCCATTCGGTTGACACCAGAACGGCGGCTTACATGCTGGCAATTGACCGTGTCGCGTATGATACACGGATGCGTGGCATATATGCGTGACGGAAAAAACATAGACGTTTTTCCGCTAAGTCGTGAAAAAGTCTTGATTTCCGCCGCAATGTAGAGTATGGTCTGGCGGAAATCAGTATGCGGGGCAGAGTCGAAACTTTCGACTTGCACCAAAGCCACGCAATCTGGTTTAAGTCCATAAACTGTTGACATCTACACCGCTGTTTGCGTATAAGCAGTGGTCTAAGAGTTAACCACTTGAATTCAGAACAGTCGGGAGGCGCTAGATTGGTAGTTAAGAGCGCCAGCGAGCAATGAAGATTGCTCGGCTCCTCTCGCTGCTCCGCTCCACTACAAGTCGTCACGGGTCGAGGGCGGTAGCAGTTCTTTAAATTTTTAGTTGCGCGCTTGTAGTTTGGAGCGTCCGCGCCTCGCACGGGTTTTTGTCTGGAGATGGCGTGATGTCTTGTGCAGGAGAAACAGTCAAATGACAAAGACATCCGCAAAAATCCTACGGCCTGGCAAGGTGCGGTCTCTCATTTCCGAAATTTTCTATACTCATTTCGCAGGAGGAATGCGATGAGACTCGCGAGAAGAGCGCTGTTTGCTGCGCTCAGCATGTTGATGCTGTTTGCCGTAGCATCAGCTCAAGCATTAAGGCCGGAGACGGATCCAAGAAATCTGTCACCAGCCGTCGGCACAGGCGGTCCCGTAGCGGGGCCAACCGGACTCTTCACCATTTATGACGGGCAGACGATTCGTCGCGGAGAGTTCACCCTTTCAATTGCCTACAGCAATTTCGACCGTGATCCCGGCGACGTTGACCTGAACGAAGTACCGCTCAGCTTCAACGTCGGTTTGTCAGACCACCTGGAGTTGTTCTTCAACACCACGGCCTGGCGCGGCATCAAGGTCAATACACCACAGAATCTATCGAGCTTTTACCTGCCGAACTCGCAGTTGAAGTTCCCGGCGTTAGGCTCAGGTCCGGCCATCGTGCTGGCTCCGACACAGAGCAGCCTGGGAACGTTTCAGGGGGCGGTCTTCCGTCCGCGCTTCAACCAGCCGTTCGTGCAGTATCCGTATGTTGGCGGTTCAGCCGGAACTTTCGGTCTGAGTGCTGGTGGTATCGCTCCGGGCGGCGTTGGCGTCCCCGGTGGTTTTAGCGCCACTCTTGGGCCGCCGGTCGCGCAAAGCAACAGCGGCAACTTCGGTCCGGCGGATAACTTCCCCGGCATCGGTTCGGTCGTTGGCGGCATCTTGCCCGGCATCGTCCTGGCAACGAGCACGCTGCCGATTACGCTGTTAGCCAATCCGACGGTAGTACCGGCGACCTTTACCATCGCTCCGACTTACTTGCCTGATGCGCCGTTTATTAACCGGCTCTGGGGCGAGTCGAGCTTCAGTTCTTTCGTGGCTGGCGCGAAGTGGCGCTGGACGGGGCCGAACAATCCGCTCGGCGTCGGTATCATTCCGTTCTATCGTTTCTATCCCGATAAGGCGGATGATCTCTCGGGCTTCAACCAGATGCAGAGAGGCTCGGGTCCCGGTGGCGACATCGGCGACTTCGGCTTGATCTTCTTCCTGGATGCCCGCCTGAGCCGTTCGGTCAACGTCTCGGTCAACGGCGGCTATATCCTGAACAGCAACCCGAAGGGCACGTTCCCGTCGGGCGAGTTCACCTTGCTTGACAGACCGGACGAGTTTCTCGCGGGCATCGCGTTTGACTTCCCGATCAACAAGTACATCCAGCCTGTGCTGGAGTTGCGCTCCACGCAGTATGTCGGCGGTCGCACGCCGAATGCGTTTGAGAACAGCCCGGTGGACGCGCTGGCCGGTGTCAAGTTCTATCCGAAGCGTTGGATGGGCTTTGGCCTTGCCTATCGCTTACACCTCAACCAGCAGGATCGCTCGATCTTTGAAGGTAATGATGCCAACACAACGGTCTTCCAGATCACTAACGTGAATCCGGCAGGACCGCAGCCGCTAACGGTTGTGCCTGCGACGACCGTCCCGGCTACGATTGGCGGCTTCCCGCGCGGTTTCCGTGAATCTGATGATGCTAATGGATTCATCGGCCAGTTCTGGATCGGTCGTCGCAACGCGCGCACGCCCGAGTTCTTACCGAACCAGCCGCCGACCGTTACTCTCTCAGCTTCGTCGGGAACGATTGTCCGACCATGCCCGCCGGGAACGATCTCAACATCGGGCCAATGCCCGACCACAGACAACTCGACGGTTCAGCTTTCGGCCAATGCGACCGACCCCGATGGCGATACGCTGCTTTACACGTATACGACCACCGGTGGCCGCGTGACGGGCGATGGCGCAAACGTCAGTTGGGATTTGTCCGGCGTTCAACCGGGTACTTACACCTCGACGGTGGAAGTTGATGACGGCTGCGGTTGCGTGGCCTTCTCTTCAACCACAGTCACGGTGACAGAGTGCAACGATTGCGTGCCGCCGTGCCCGACAATCGAGATTAGCTGCCCGACGGATCAGGTTCAGGCTGGTACACCGGCAACGGTGAGCGTGAACGTCTCGGGTGGTGGAAACTTCAACGTGACGTACAACTGGACAGTCTCAGCCGGAACGATCTCTGGCGGTCAGGGCACGCCCTCGATCACCATCGACACGACCGGACTGGAAGGCCAGAGCGTCACCGCGACAGTTGAACTCGGTGGCTTGCCGCCAGCGTGCGAGAGAACAAGGTCTTGCTCGTTCTCCGTGCCGCCTGGACAGATACTGCCGCGTAAGTTTGACGAGTACGCCGATCTTCGCTTCAACGATGAGAAGGCGCGCCTCGATAACTTCGCTATCCAGTTGCAGCAAGAACCGGGTACGCAGGGCTACTACGTCATCTTCGGCTCGTGCGACGGTGAAGCCGACCAGCGCTCGGCGCGTGCTGTTGACTACCTTGTCAACAATCGTGGTATTGACCGGAGCCGCATTACTGTGGTGAACGGTGGCTGCCGCGAAACGCTGACCGTCGAACTCTGGCTGAGGCCGACGGGTGCATCAGAGCCGGTGCCGTCCAATAGCGCGACGGTTGACCCGTGCCCCGAGTGCAAGGCCAAGCCGCGTCCACGACGTGGTCGTCGTCGCGCACGTCGCAGTGGCGAAGAATAATTAAACGCTCGCGTCTCCTCTTAAGAATGAGGCGCGACCTTCAACCAAGACGCGGGCGATGTTTCTCCCCAAAAGAGAAGCATCGCCCGCGTTTCTTTTATCTGGCAGTAGCTGGATGACCCTTTCGCAATACAACTGCGCTTTACGCGTCATGCATCCTAGCAATGCGTCACGAGCCGCGCCAATGGGTGGCAGCCAATCGCTATATAACCTATAATCACGGGCAGACCAGTGCCCGAAGACGTATCGGCTAACAACAACTTGAGGCAGAGATGAAACTGATGATAAAGACCCGACTAATGAAACGCTCTCTCTTGTTCTTTACTCTCCTTGCTCTGATAATTCCTGTGTTCGTTAAGAGCGCCAGAGTTCAGGCTGTGGACGGCGGTGGCAATCCGCCGGAGGCCGACCCGCAATATGCGATGGACTGGCGCATCACAGGCCCTATGGGCGGCGATGTGCGCTCACTCGTGGTTGACCCGAGCGACCCCCAGCGTTTTTATTTCGGCACGCTCGACGGGCAGATTTACACTTCAATGGACGGCGGCCAGAACTGGCAACTGCTTCATAATTTCAACCGTCCAAAGCTTTTCATGGATCACATCATTGTTGACCCGCGCGATTCGCGCGTCCTCTATGTTGGGACCCATCGCCACAAAGAGCCGGGCGGATTTTTCAAGTCCACAGACGGAGGCCGCACGTGGCGCGAATCGCAGGAGCTTAAAGAGGAAGCCCTGCATTCTCTGACACAGTCTTCCAAGAATCCTGACCTAATGGTGGCGGGAACGAACAGAGGCGTCTATCGCTCGCTCAATTCCGGCGAAACGTGGATGAAACTTGAGACCTCGGCCACGCCCGGCCTGATCAACGTCGAATCATTGGTGGTTGATCCACGCAACACGGACGTTATCTACGCGGGCACCTGGTACTTGCCTTACAAGACGACCGATGGTGGGCGGACATGGTTCAGCATCAAGAACGGCATCATTGACGATTCGGACATCTTTGCGATTGATATAGACCCGCGCGATGCGGATCACGTTATCGCCTCCGCCTGTAGCGGCATCTATGAAACAAAGAACGCGGGTTCGAGTTGGCGCAAGGTGCAGGGCATTCCCTCACAGTCGCGCCGGACGCGCGCCATCTTGCAGCACCCTTCGCTGTCCGGTGTGGTCTTCGCCGGAACGACCGAAGGCTTCTGGCGTTCGACCAACGGCGGCGAGTCGTGGATGCTGACGACCTCCAAGCAACTTGAGATCAATTCCATCACCGTTCATCCGAGCAACCCGCAAACCATCTACATCGGAACGAACAACTATGGCGTAATGGTCTCGCATGATGGCGGCAAGAATTTCGCTCCGACCAACGGCGGTTATAGCGGTCGCTTTGCCTATTCGATTCTCCCGGACCGCGAGAAACCGGGACGCATCTACGCCACGACCATCAACACGACGACCGGCGGCGGCTTCTTCTTCGTCAGCAACGACAACGGCCAGACGTGGCAGCCTTCGATGCGGAACATGCCGAACATTCTCATCAGCTATTCGATTCTGCAAGATCAGCGCGACGGCAACATCATCTATCTCGGAACGAATCATGGCGTCTATCGCTCGACGGACAGAGGCGCTTCGTGGTCGCCCATTGGCGCACCGAAGACCGGGCCGTCTGGCGGGAAGAAGCAGAAGACGACACGCAGAGGCGCTGCCGCGTCTTCACGTGCCGCTGCTGCTTCAGCCAGACGACCGGATGATACGGTCAAGCGCGCGCAGGAAGCGCTCAACGCCGCAGGCTACAATGTTGGTGTGCCAGACGGCGCAGCAGGAACGCGAACGGTCTCGGCCATCAGAGGATTTCAGGCGGATAGAGGGATTCCGATTTCCGGCAAACTTGATGATGCTACTCTGACGGCGCTTGGTCTTGGTGGCGGAGTGCAGACTTCGACTCCTGCCGGGAAGTTGCCCGCCTCAGCCGTTTTCCTGACAGATGTCGTCAATGCGCTCGCGCACACCTGGGACGAGAGTGGGCGGATGGGCATTCTGGCTGCGACCAACGCCGGACTTTATCGCACTTTCGATCCTGAACAGGGCTGGGAAAAACTCTCCTACGGCTCAGGGCTTGATGCGCGCACCACCTGTCTTTCAACGACCATGCAAAACCAGAGCACCCTTTGGGTTGGCACGGCCAACTCAGGCGTGCTCGTCTCGCGCGACGCGGGCGCAACATGGCGTCAGGTTCCGGGCGTTCCGACAACTGCGCCCATCAGCACTATCGAGCAGGACAGGCAGCGCTCCGCTTACATCTATGTCGGAACGAAGCAGACGCTCTATTATTCGCACGATGGCGGCGAGCGCTGGATACGTCGCGGCGGGAATCTACCCTACGGCGACTATGCCAGCATTCTCATCAACCCGCAGAACGGCAACGAGATTTTCGTCGGCAACGCTTTCCAGAATCAGGGTGGAGGCAGCACGACCATCAACAGCGGCGGTGTTTACCGCTCAACCGATGCCGGGCTGACCTGGATGCGGATTGACCCGCGCGACGCGCGCCTGCCGAGCCAGCGCATCTGGGCTTTGGCCTTTGATGCGAGCAACTCCAACCGGCTCTTCGTCGGCTCGCATTCGGCGGGAATTTATGTGGCTGAGCGAGGCGGAACTACTTCACTCAACAGCGGACAATGAGCAGTAGTCAGTGGTCGGTGGTCAGTGATCAGTTAAAAGCAAAACGCTTTTGTTCTTACTGGCCACCGACCACCGACCACTGACCACTATTCTTTCCCCACTGCTTACGCCTTGACACGCTGTCATTTCGGCGTGTAAATTGCCAGTCTACCCGGTTAGGCGGCTGGTGATACAAGTCGGAGCAGAAGGGTGACGACGGGCACGACGGAAATCGAAACAATTGTTAGCTAACTCCTTTTCCAAATTCTCAACGGCTCGCATTCCTCTCACCTTCAATTCGCTCATCTGACTTTCAATCACCGGAGTAATTAAGGCAAGCCCCTCGTTCATGCTGGCTGCGAATGTTTTATCACCCACGCAGGGCCAGATGAGTGAGGATCGGGGATGGCGCTAAAAGCTCTTTCAAGGCGCTTGAATTTCTAGGAGGAGTCTGAGTAAGAATCCGCATGTCCATTGAAGAAACCAAGCCGGATAACGGCGAGGTGCTAGACACACAACCATCACCCGGCGAGAACACCTCGACGCCGCAAACGACAAACCAGCAGGCCACCGGCGCGCAAGCCGCGCCAGCGCCCACACCAACTTCTGCTCCGCCCGCTCCAACTTCCAACACGGCTGTTGATGATGACGACGAAGAAGAAGGCTCTCGCTCCGATTTCGGCGCGATGCTCGACCAGTTTGAGCAGGAGCAGGCGGGCTTTCAGGAAGGCGAGGTCGTGCGCGGTACGGTCGTCGGCATCACAGAGCGCGGCGTCGTGATTGATTTCGGCTATAAGTCCGAAGGCATCGTCAATCAGGCCGAGTTCACGGAAAACGGCGAACTGACGGTCAAGCCCGGCGATGAAGTTGACGTGCTCGTCAAGAGCATGGAGACGAGCGAAGGCTATCCGGTCCTGTCTCGCGCTGACGCCGTGCGGATGAAAGCCTGGGACGAGCTTGAGAAGGCTTACAACGAAGGCACGCCCATCAAGGGACGCATCACAGAGCGCATCAAGGGCGGACTCCGCGTAGACATTGACGGCATCCCTGCTTTCCTGCCCGGTTCACAGGTTGACACGCGCCCTGTGCGTAACCTCGATAGCCTCCGTAACCAGATAATTGAAGCCAAGGTCATCAAGCTCAACCGCAAACGCTCGAACGTGGTATTGTCGCGCAAGGCTGTCATTGAAGAGCAGAATGCTGGCAAGAAGGGGCAGACGCTCGACGGGATTGAGGAAGACATCATCGTCGAAGGTCAGATTAAGAACCTGACCGACTACGGTGCGTTCGTTGACCTCGGCGGCATTGACGGCTTGCTCCACGTCACGGATATGTCGTGGGGACGACTGCAAAACCCTGCGGAGCTTTTCAAGGTAGGCGACTCAGTTCAGGTCAAGGTCTTGAAGTTTGACCGCGACCGCGAGCGCGTCTCTCTTGGCTACAAGCAGCTTCTACCTGATCCCTGGAGCAGCATTGACGAACGCTACCCGATTGGGAAGCGCCTCAATGGCAAGGTGGCGTCAGTGGCCGACTACGGTGCGTTCATCGAACTGGAAGCGGGCGTCGAAGGTCTCGTGCATGTTTCGGAGATGAGTTGGTCAAAGCGCGTCAAGCACCCCAGTAAGCTCGTGAATCCGGGCGACGACGTTGAGGTCGAAGTCTTAAGCGTTGATCCGAAGGCGCGGCGCATCAGTTTGGGCATGAAACAGGTGCAAGCCAATCCCTGGCAGACCTTGAAAGAGCGTTACCAGATCGGCTCGCGCGTCTCAGGCCGTGTTCGCAACCTGACGGACTTCGGCGCGTTCATCGAAGTCGAAGACGGCGTTGACGGTCTCGTCCACGTCTCGGATATTTCGTGGGCCAAGCGCATCAAGCATCCGGGCGAAGTCTTGAAGAAGGGGCAGGAGATCGAAGCGGTGATTACCAGCATTGATACTGAGAATCGTCGCCTCTCGCTCTCGATCAAAGACCTTGAGCCGAACGCCTGGGAGCGTTTCGTCTCAGAGCATAAGCCGGGCGATGTGGTGAAGGGAAAGATCGCGCGCTTTGCTAACTTCGGAGCGTTCGTCGAACTGGGTGATAACCTTGAGGGCTTATGCCACATCTCGGAACTGTCGGAAGATCGGGTGGAGAAGCCCGAAGATGTGGTTCAACTGGGTCAGGAGATGGACTTCAGAATCTTGAGGATTGACCCTGAGAACAAGAAGATCGGTCTCTCGGCCCGCGCCGTCACGGCAGATGAGCACGTCGCGGATACGAAGACCTATTCGACGGAAGTAAAAGGCGGCATGGCATCGCTGAGCGAATTGGCGGACTTCTTTAGCCCATCTGCAAGCGCTCCGGTAGAGCCAGCAGCAGAAGAGGAGCAGGCAGCAGAAGAGCCAGTTGCAGAAGCACCTTCAACAGAAGAACCGCCAATAGAATCATCAGCGGAGCCAAAGGAAGAAAACGGCGAGAAGGAATAAAAGGCAGGAGTCAGAAGACAGAAGTCAGGAGACAGATTGAAAGGTGTGCTTTTCTTCTGTCTCCTGACTTCTGTCTTCTGACTCCTGTTTTTCCTTAAATGTTGGCCGCGCAAAGTTTGTGTCTTGCGGGAGGCCGCCCTTTTCTGTTACTGTACGCTCACTCAACACCCTCACTTTTGAGTCGGATTACAACAAACCCTTTGGCCTTTCGAGGCCGTGCGGCCCCCGGTGGCCTTGTTCTGAAGCAGCGAGGTGATGGCATGACTAAAGCGGAATTGGTTGAAGATGTCGCACGGGCGGCAGAACTCACCAAAAAGGACGCCGAACGGCTTGTCGAGATCGTCTTCGAGAGCATTATCGAGACGCTGAATCATGGCGAGAAGATAGAACTACGCGGCTTCGGTAGTTTCCGCGTGCGCGAACGCGGCGCGCGGCGCGGGCGCAATCCCAAAACCGGCGACCCCGTCAACATTCCTGCCAAGCGCGTCCCTTACTTCAAGCCGGGCAAGGAACTCAAAGAGCTAATCAACGAAGAGAGCGCCGCACCATCCTCTGCGCCGCAGCCATCCGATGCGTCTACGGGCGGCACAACTGATGACCACACGCCTCCGATTCTCTAAATTTTCCGGCGACGCCGCCCCTTTGTGAGGTGAGCAGTCATGGACAGGCTCTGGAGTCCCTGGCGATACGACTACATCAAGTCGGGATCAAGCGGTGAGAAGAAGCAATCACCTCCCGCCTGCGTCTTCTGCTCGATGCTGGAGAGCGACGCGGACGACGAGAGCAAGTTTATCGTCCATCGCGCCGCACACAATTTCGTCGTCCTCAACATCTACCCTTACATCAGCGGCCACACGATGATCGTGCCATATGCGCACATCGCTGAACTCGCCGCCGCGCCGAAAGAAACCACAGATGAGATGATGGATTTGACGAAACGCTGTCAGGCGGCGATGCGTGAAATCTATCGCCCCGACGGATTCAACATCGGCATGAATCTGGGACGCGCCGCCGGAGCCGGGGTCGCAGACCATTTCCACATGCACATCCTGCCGCGCTGGATTGGCGACACAAACTTCATGACCACCGTCGGCGAAACCCGCGTCCATCCGGAAGACCTCACAACTACTTACAGTAAGCTGCGCGGCCAGTTTTGACGGATGTCAGCCTTGAAGCATAATCTATGGTCAGGTCTGCTACAGATTTTGTATGGAGTACTCTGATGGTTTCGATGGCAAGAACTTTCTGGCAGAAGATAAATAATTCGTTTGACCCGTCCTCTCGCAAATCGCAGGAGTTTAGCCGGAACTTTGAGCGCAATCTGGAAAGCTGTCGCTGGGAGCCTCATCCTCTTTACAGCGTTTTCACTCAATACGATCAGGATTATTATCTTGAGCGCAGGGAAGTCTTCCTGCACAAGTATCGCTGTTTCTACGCCGTGTCGAAGACGATCTGCCCGAAAAAGATTATTGAGCTGGGAACGTCTGCGGGGTCGAGCGCCGATGCTTACTTGAGTGCGACGCCAAGCGCCTCTTATATAGGTTTTGATAGCTTCGGAGTAGATTTTAATCAGGTGCAACAAACGGTCTGGGACCCTCGCGAGATTACGACGAAATTATTCGCCTCGCGCGGCTTCAAGGATTATGAGCTAATCCAACTCGACCTGAGAACTTTAGAGCGGCTGCCATACAAAAGCGATTTCGTCGTCGTTGATGCCGGTCACGATTTCGAGAACGAGTACGCGGATTTGAAATTAGCTCTCACGGCTGACCCTCTCTTTATTTTCGTTGATGATGCGGACGGGGAGGACGGGGTGCAGATTGCAATTCAGCAATTCTTGAAAGAGGACATCAGAGACCGCGTTGATTTCACCGCGCATATTGATTATCAGGGAGGAGGATTGGTAATTAAGTTAAAGCCTTAATATCCTCCGTCGCATTGCTTCCTTAACGCTTCGCCGTCCCGCGCGGAATCGCTTCGTCCTCGACCTCGCCCGCCTTGTTAATCGGAATCTCTGAAGTCTTGTTGTAGCTCACGCCGCGTTCTTCCGTGTCGAAGAGAGGATTGGGAAGTTGTCTCAGGCCGCTGGTCAGTTCGGGCGGGTTGAAGCCGGGGTAGTCTATGCGCGCGTGGTAGATGGCTGTCAGCGAGGTGATGATGGCTTCGCGGATGGTCGTCAGTTCTTTTAGCGAAAGATTGCATTCGTCCAGTTGGCCGTCGCTGATAATGGCGTCAACTATCTTGGTGACGATGGCGCTGATGTTCTCCGGGTTCGGGTGCGAAAGCGAGCGCGCGGCGGCTTCGCAGGAATCGGCGATCATCATGATGGCGGCTTCTTTGAACTGCGGCTTCGGCCCCGGATAACGAAACTCCGCCTCGTTGACCTCTTCGCCCTCGGCGGCCTGCGCCTGCGCTTTACGCAGGAAGAAATGAAGCGTGCGCGTGCCGTGATGCTGCGGGATGAAGTCGGAAATCTGCTTGGGCAAGCCGATCTCTTTGGCTAATTTCAGGCCGTAGGTGACGTGGCTCGTGATGATGCGTGCGCTCTGCGTGGGTTTTAAGCGGTCGTGCGGGTTGTGGCCGCCCTGTTGATTCTCGACGAACATGTCGGGCGCGGCGGTCTTGCCGATGTCATGATAAAGCGCTCCGATGCGCGCGAGCAAAGGATTAGCCCCGACAGCGCGACAAGCATCTTCGGCCAGTTGCCCGACGGCGTGCGAGTGTTGGTTTGTGCCGGGAGCGCGGAGCGCCAATTGTCCGAGCACGGGTAGGTCGGCGTTCGAGAGTTCCAGCAGTTTTACGTCAGTCAGGATGCCGAAGAACGATTCGTTAATCGGCAGGCCGCCAGCCGTGAAGATCGTCGTTAATAGTCCGCCCAGAATACCGCAGGCCATCGTGAAAAGAACGGTTTTGGGCGTCAAAGGTTGCTGCGCGTAAGCGATGATCGCGACGGCGGTGAGCGCGTTGACAAGGCTGATGAGAAGTCCTGCGACGGTGACGGACTGGCGCTCGCGGTAACGCCCGATGCCGTAGATTGCTGCTGTGGACGAGATGACCGCGTAGATGGAGATGAGCACGCCGGTCGGTGCGAGCAGCCCGGCAAAGAGCGCGGCCATCAGCGCCGTTATTAATCCGAGTTGCGTGTCAACGAGCAGGGCCACGAGCAGCGCGGCGGACGCGAACGGAACGGCAAAGTTCCAGATGATCGGGTCATTTAAGGGGGCGCTCATGCCTCGCGTGACGATGCTTTCGGTGAGCGTGAAACCGACGCGGGCAAGAATTGTCTGGACGATGACCGCCGAGCCGACGAGCGCAAATGCTTTTCTGGTTGGAAGCGAGAGAGTGACGGCGGTGCTTCGGTGTTCGATGAATTTCCAGGCGAGCCAGTAGAGCGCGGCGACGATGAAGAGAAGCCCGAAAAGCTGATTCCACCAGCGGCGTCCCTCGCGCGCGTAATCGCGCACCGCTGCCAGTTGAGCCAGGACCGGCTGGGTGACAGTGTCGCCTTCGCGCGCAATGACCTGATTGCGTTTGAGCAGAATATAGGCGGTCTCAACCCGTCTTGCCGCTTCGTCGCGCGCCGCGTTGGTCGCTGCCGGATCATAAGAAACGCTGGGCTTGACGAGCGGCAGCATCGCCGACAGGAGCGCCGCCTGTTCGTCGCTTGTCCATGTGCTGAGTTGCGAAATGCGTGAACGCAAGTTCCTTTGGGCCTCAGAAAGCGAGGTCATACGGCTCTGCGGCATGGTCAAGTCGGACTGCGATCCCGGATTCCTCTTATCCATGAGCACGATGTCCTGCTTGAGATATTTCGCATCGCCTTCTTCATAGATGTAGCCGTCATTCGTTCCATGCAAGACCTCGCGCAGGATACGCGTCAGCCGTTCCAGTTCGCTTGTATCGAAACGATGGGCAATGAGTGCGGAAACGATTGCGCCATCACCCTCGCCCGTCCACTTAAGTTCCTTCCTGGCGTTGCCGCCAGTTTGCGCCGCGAACTGCTTCTGCAAATCCTCCCATGCTTTGCGAAAGCCCTGCACGGCGCTATCAGTTCGTGTCGAATCGAAAGTGAAAACTGGCCGCGCGGCCTCTTTAGTAGCGGTGCGTCTCTTCTCCGTCTCGGTCCAATCCATCACGCTGATGTCAGCGGGCGCAATGATGGTTCGGCGAACAACATCGCCTTCCGTATAGTTTTCGACTAATCCGCGCGAGTGAGCGTTGACGAGCAGGAGCGTCGTGACGACGACGAAAAATCCGTAGACGATGAAGAAACGCGTGGTCGGGCGGAAAAACTTGTAGGGACGCAGAATGAAGCCCTGCATGGCATTGCGCGCCCTGTCCAGCGGGGAAACGAAACGTTGTCGGCGGCGGTTGCTCATATCAGGTTTGCGCAGCGTATTCGGTCTCTTCCTGCGATTGAGCAGCATCGTCCGGCTGCCCCGTCAGATTACGCGCCAGGATTGCGCTCGCACGCTCAAGCATCGGGCGCAACGTCTGCGGCTGGGTTGCAGACACGGCGGTCACATCACGCTCGCCGCTCTGCGACGCCTGACGCAGAATTGCTTCCAACGCTTCGTGGTCAATGAGGTCTGCTTTATTGAATACGGTGAGACGCGGAATCTGCGTGAACTCAAGCTGGCCGAGAATTCTTTCGACCGATTCGAGTTGCTGCTGCCAGCGCGGATTAACCGCGTCAACAAGATGTATGAGCAAGTCGCTATCGCTAATCTCTTCGAGCGTGGCGCGAAAGGCGGCGAGCAAATCGGGCGGCAGGTCGCGTATGAATCCGACCGTGTCGTTGATGATGACTTCCTGTTCACGAGGCAGGCGAAGCCGCCGCGAGGTCGGGTCGAGCGTGGCGAACATTCGCTGCTCCGCGTGGACGTGGCTCGAAGTGAGCGTGTTCAGGAGCGTAGATTTGCCCGCGTTGGTGTAGCCGACAATCGAGATGACAGGAAACTCGCGCTTGCTTCTCACCTTGCGTCGTTCCTGCCGTCTTTGGGAGAGACTGTCTATCTCTTTTTCGAGGCGATTGATTCTATCGCGCACGCGGCGGCGGTCGGTCTCAAGTTTCGTTTCGCCGGGGCCGCGTCCGCCGATGCCGCCCGCGAGCCGCGAAAAGGCGGAATCCTGTCCGGCAATCAGGCGCGGCAACAAGTATTTCATTTGCGCCAGCTCCACCTGAATCTTGCCTTCGCGCGATTGTGCGCGCTGGGCAAAGATGTCGAGGATGAGTTGCGAGCGATCAATCACTTTGAGGTCGGTCGCTTCGGAAAGAGAGCGCACCTGAGCGGGCTGTAGCTCACGGTCGAAGACAATCAGGTCAGCGCCCAGTTGAAGCGAGCGAACCAGAATCTCTTCGAGCTTGCCCTTTCCCAGCACCGTGCGCGGGTCAATCCCCGAACGACGCTGGATGACGCTGTCGAGCACGACGACGCCCGCAGAGGTCGCCAGTTCCTGCAATTCCGCCATAGATTCTTCGGCTTCGTACATTGAGCCGGTTGTGACGCCGACTAAAATAGTGCGGTCGCGTGCCTCGGCGCGACGCGCGACGCGACGATTGCGCGCCATCTCTTCTTCGAGTGAATTGATGAGCGCGAGAAAATCCACGTCGAGTTGCGAGGGAATCTGCGGCTCCAGAAAAGCGTAGGGTCGTGCGCTGCTGCCGTTTGTCTCCAGTGCGGCGGCGGTGGTCGGCAAAAGATGAGCCGTGCGTACCATGCCGGGTAATCCTGTGCGCTCATCCACGTCGAGCGAAACCATCAAATCCAGTCGCAGGAGCGCGAGGTCGGTCAAATCGTCCTGTGTCAGTTCCTCGCCGCGCAGGTGCGTATGCACGCAGCGCAGTCCGCGAAAACGATCTGCGGCGACGCGCGTGCGCTTCAAATCCGGCAACTCGATCCGGCGCGCATCGCCGACGATGACATATTCGACATAGCCTTTGCGGTCAATCAACGCGCCAATCTGCCTTCGCGTTTCAAATGAAAGCTCGGTCATCTGTCTTGCAAACTCAGGCGTCACGATCTGGTGCGGCGCGATCCGCCGCGAGTAGAGCTTTTCAATGCGGCGTAATTGATTCGGTTTTAATCCCTGTGTGTTCCCGTGAATGTTGCTAATGGCTCTTTTCTCCCATTAAATGAAGTCTGGAGTCTGGAGTCTGAAGTCCGAAGTCAAAAGACAGAGATTGTTTTTGACTCCAGACTTCAGACTCCAGATTCCAGACAGTGTTTGAGTTACAGAACGAGTGAAGCGAGCGGTGGCAGGCGTCGGACGCTGGGTAGAATCTTGTGATGTTGCTCGGCGAAGTAAGTTCGCTTGGTCGCTTGAGCATACGGTGATTGGATCAAGCATAAATCGTGCGCGGGCACAAAAGTGGCCCCGCTTTTCAGAAGAGCGCGGCGGGGTTAGCTTGATCGGAACGGATTATAGCATAGCAAGCGAAAGTGCAAGCAGCGAAACGCCTGTTGTTAGGGCGGTAAGCATAAAATTCCTACAAGCCGGAATTAGACACCCATTGCGCGCCCGTCGTATGATTGATTCGTAAATTCAGTATCAATGGAGAGTGCAGCCTAAATGAGCGAAGCGGGGCGAATCGTGCAAGTCAATCCGTTGAGGGGAATTCCCGGAGGTGAGGTCATCATCGAAAGTGCGGATTTCGATGCCAACCCCGTCAGGGCTTGCGGCGCGTCGTTTGACGGCTCGCGCGGCCACACGGTCGGGGCTTCGTCGCGGCGCACGCTCTCCATTGTCCCCGAAATAGATGGTGGCGGGGAAGTGTTTGTCGCACTTGAGTGTGAAGAGCGACGCACCGCTCCGGCTAAGTTTACTATCGCTTCCAGGCTCGCGGAAGACCTGCACTTTGTCGCCAACCCGGCTTTCGACCCGGACGACGGCTCGCTTTATGTCACGCGCTCAGGCTCGCGCGGGCAGGAGTTTCCCGTCACGATTTTTCGCATTGATACCGGTGGAGCGTTGTCCGATTTCTCAGGCGACATCGCTAACCCGACCGGCCTTGCCTTCGATAAATCCGGCCAGATGTTTGTCACCAGCCGGATGGACGGCACGGTTTATCGCATTACGCCTTTCAAGGAAGCGGTTGCGTTTGCCCAGAATCTGGGTGTGGCAACCGGCCTCGCGTTTGACCGCGAAGGAAGGATGTATGTTGGCGACCGCACAGGCACGATCTACCGGGTCAACGGCATCGGAGAAGAGAAACCCTGGGCGCAGCTTGAACAGTCTGTCTCGGCTTATCATCTGGCATTCGGGCCGGACGATGCGCTGTACGTGACCGGGCCGACGGTTTCAAGCTCTGAATCGGTGATGCGGATTGACCAGAGCGGTGAGGCGAGCGTTTTCTACAAGGGCTTAGGCCGCCCGCACGGACTAGCTTTCGACCGCGAAGGCTTTCTTTACGTGGCAGCCTCTTTGCACGGTCGGCGCGGCATCGTCCGAATTACGCCGGACGCGCGCGACGCCGAGTTGTTCGTCACGGGAATGAATGTTGTCGGCCTCGCTTTCAGTTCCGCCGGTGAGATGGTCGTCGCAACTAACGAAGCGGTTTATAGCCTGCCGCTTGGAATTTATGGGACATTGTTGTGAGATTGACGATTGCCGATAGACCATAGACGATGGCAAGCATGTTCTTATCGTCTCTGGTCTATCGTCCATTGTCTTTTTTGACTACTCTGTCCACGCATGTTAGTGTGATGGGTCGCTCTTTGGGCGCAAATATTTTCCTGTTTGGTTTGTTAAATGGGCAATTACGATATAGGTCAGTTTATTCTTTTCATGGTGGCGCTCGTGTTCTCTCTTTCTTTGCACGAGGCCGGTCACGCATGGATGTCTAACAGGTTCGGGGACGATTTGGCGCGCTCGCAGGGGCGCATCTCGCTCAATCCCATGACTCACGTTGATCCGATTGGGACGCTGCTGTTTCCCGGCATAGCTTTCTTCACGGGAGCGCCGCTGCTCGGCTGGGCGCGTCCGACGCCTGTCAATCCTCTGCGCTGGCGCAACAAGCGTGTCGCTAATTTCTGGGTTTCGATAGCGGGTGTCCTGGGCAATCTGGCCATTGCCATCGTCGCGGGCATTATCATTCGCGTGCTCTACGAGACAGGGCTACTCGCCAGCGCGGTGACTTCAAATTCCGACATCGCTTTAGGCGGGATTAAATTACTCTCCGCCTTCTTCACTTTGAACGTGGGTCTGTTCGTGTTCAATCTGTTGCCGATTCCTCCGCTCGACGGTAGCAAAATTTTAGCGAGCATTCTGCCGCCGAGTTTTGAGTCGGCTTTAGAGTCGCTTGAGCAGTTCGGGTTTATCCTTCTTTTCATCGCCGTCTTTACCGGCGTGCTCAGGGGAATCTTTAACGTCGTGATGCCGTTTGCGGAGAGCTTGGTCTTCATTGGCACGTAAGAAAATCTGATGAAACGAATCTTCAGCGGCGCACAGCCGACCGGCGGCTTTCATCTCGGCAACTATCTCGGCGCTTTGCGAAACTGGGTCGAGTTGCAGCACGAATACGAAAGTTTCTTCTGCGTCGTCAACTTGCACGCCATCACCATCCCTAAAGACCCACAGGAACTGGCGAAGAAAACAAGAGAGGTCGCGCGCCTCTATCTGGCCGCAGGAATTGATCCGCAGGTCTCGACCATCTTCATCCAGTCAGATGTACCGGAGCACACGGAACTGGCGTGGGTGTTGAACTGCATAACGCGCATCGGTGAGCTTGACCGCATGACGCAGTTCAAAGAGAAGAAGCGCACGCAGCGCGAGAACACTGGTGTCGGATACTTCGATTATCCGGTCCTGATGGCTTCCGACATTCTGCTCTACCAGACAGACCTTGTGCCCGTCGGCGAAGATCAAAAGCAGCATCTTGAGCTGACGCGTGATCTGGCGATGCGCTTCAACCGTGATTACGGCGAGACCTTCATTATTCCAGAGCCTTTCATCCCGAAGGTTGGCGCGCGCATCATGTCTCTGAGCGACCCCACGAAGAAGATGTCAAAGTCGGACGAGAATCCGCAGGGCAGCATCGCGCTGATGGACGATGCGGATACCATCAGTCGCAAGTTTAAGCGCGCTGTCACGGATTCTGGCACTGAGATACGTTTTGACGAGACTCGGCCTGCGCTCGTGAACCTGCTCACGATTTATCAACTCCTGACACGGCAGACGCCGCCGGAAATCGAAGCACATTTCGCAGGCAAAGGTTACGCGCAATTGAAGGGTGAACTGGCGGACGTAGTGGTAGAATTCCTACGGCCATTTCAGGAGCGCGTCCGCAACATCTCGGATGATGAGCTTGACCGGATTCTCGAAATGGGTCGTGAGCGCGCCAGCCTTGTTGCAAGGCCGACGATTGAAAAAGTGAAGACGCGCATGGGCCTTCACCGGGCATCCTCGTAGGACAGACATTCCTATCTGTCCTAAGTGGGACAGACATTCTTGTCTGTCGTTGAGCGCGTGAGCGCAAATATTGTTTGGCAATATTAATGAGCTTGCTAAAGCAAGCTATGACAGACAGGAATGTCTGTCCCACGTCAGGAGGGACGATGGACGAAACGACGACAATCAGCGTTACTGGCTCGCTTCCTGAAATCGTCACCGGGAGAGACGGCGAGGAATTGAAGCTCATCATGGGCGAGTTCTCGGGGCCGCTCGACCTCCTGCTCTACCTTGTTCGGCAGGAGCAGGTAGACATCTACGACATTCCGGTGGCGCGGATTACGGACGAATATCTGCGCTACCTTCAGTTGATGAAAGAACTGGACATCGCCGTCGCTGGCGATTTTTTAGTGATGGCGGCAACGCTCATCGAGATTAAGTCCAGAATGCTCCTGCCGCGCGACCCGCTCGCTGATGCGTCTGCCGAAGAACTGCTGGACCCGCGCTCGGAGCTTATCAACCAGCTTCTTGAGCATCAAAAGTACAAGGCCGCCGCGCAGATGCTCTGGTCGCGCGCGACCGTCGAGCAGGCAGTCTTCACGCGCGGCGAGCTTGAGACGGATAAGCAGAACCCGGAAGTGGCCGTCGGACTGTTCGACATGCTGAAGGTCTTTCAACAGATTCTCGCGCGACACAAAGAAGAAGTCCTGATGGAGATCGAGCGGGAAGAGATAACGATGACGGAGATGCTCGAACGCCTGCGTAACATGGTTCTCTCTTCGGGCGAGTTGAATCTGCGTATCTTCTTCGAGCGCGCCAACTCGCGTCGTGAGCTGGTGCTGGCGTTTCTCTCCGTGCTCGAACTCGTTCGCACGACCGAAATCTCTCTGGTTCAACGCGAGACTTTCGGCGACATCATCGCGCGCTCCGGCGCTTTTTAACCTTGATAGATATGAGTGAAGAAATCAAAGACGACCTGAGAGAAGAAACGATCGATGCGGAGAGCCTTGAGCAGGCCGTAGAGGAATTAGCCCTCTCGCTGGATAGCGACCCGTCGCCTGACATGGACGCGGACGATGATGATGACGATCCCATCATCTACGACGCCGACGCCGAAGACGCACAGGAAGCGGCTGCTTTGCGCGCCATCGAAGAAGGCGTTACGGTTACGGCTGATTCACCTGCTGTCGAAGACGCGGGCGAGCCGCACAATGTTCGCGGTATGGCCGAGATGATGGCCATCATCGAATCGCTAATCTTCGTCTCGGAAGAACCATTGAGCATCAAAATCATCGCCGATGTCCTCAAGGAAGATCGCGGCTGGATTGAGATGGCTCTGGAAGAGTTGGCCAAAGAGTTCAACGCGCGCAACGGTGGTCTGCACCTGCGCGAGGTCGCCGGAGGCTGGCAATTCGCCACGCGTCCCGAGCATCACGAGCACGTCCGCGCGTTTCTTAAATCGCGGCCCTCGGCGAAACTCTCGCTCGCTTCTCTGGAAACGCTTGCCGTCATCGCCTACAAGCAGCCGATCACCGTGCCCGAAATTTTAGAGATACGCGGCGTCCAATCGCCTTCGGCCATCAAGACGCTGCTCGACAAGCGTTTGATTAAAGCCTGTGGCCGCAAGGAGACCATCGGGCGACCGATGATGTACGGCACATCGAAAGAATTTCTTCTTCAGTTCGGGCTGAAAGATTTAACCGAGTTGCCGAGCATCGAAGATTTCGAGGATTTAGCGGGAGGAGCGTGAAGAGCAGTGGTCAGTGGTCAGTGGTCGGTGGTCAGTTAAAAGCTGATTGTGAACTGACCACCGACCACTGACCACTGACCACTTTTATGGAAGAGCGTCTTCAAAAATTAATCGCCGCCGCCGGGATTGCCTCGCGTCGCCATGCCGAAGAGATGATCGCGGCGGGCGAGGTGACGGTCAACGGCAAACTCGTGACCGAGCCGGGAACGAAGGCCGACCCCGCGCGTGACCATATCAAGGTGCGGGGTCGGCTGATTAACCCGCTGCTCGAAGCGCGCGAGAAGTTTTACGTCCTGCTTAACAAACCGCGCGGCTACCTGACCAGCCTCGCAGACCCGGAAGGCCGCCCGCTCGTCTCAGAGCTTGTGCCGCACTCGCTTGGCCGCCTGCATCCGGTAGGCCGCCTCGACTTCAACACCGAAGGCTTGCTGCTTTTGACCAACGATGGCGACTTTACAAACTTCATCACGTCAGCGCGCAATCGTGTGGCGAAAGTTTACGAGGTGAAGGTGAAGGGCGTGCCGCCTGAAGAAGCAATCGGACGCCTCCGGCGCGGCATCACGCTGGAAGACGGCGTTCGCACAGCGCCAGCCGAGGTTAAGAAGGTGGAAGAGAGCGATACGAACTCGTGGTTTGAGGTCATCCTGCATGAAGGGCGTAATCAGCAGATCAGGCGAATGTTTGATGCTATCGGCCATTCGGTGACAAAACTGCGCCGCGTGAAGATCGGGTTTCTCAAGGATGAGCGCCTCGCGCCGAAACAGTGGCGCTTGCTCACTCCCGCCGAGGTCACACGGTTCATGAGTGGCGACAAGCGAAAAAGAAAGCCGCACGCGAAGACGAAAGCGTCCGGGGGGATTCACGGCGCGCGGCGTGGCTAGGTTACAATGAAATGTTATTAACCATCACGCTCAGATGGGGATGCTTCGCTACACGGTAAATCTGAATAGGAGACTAAGCTAATGAAGCGTTTAGCGCTAACTTTTATTCTATGTCTAGTCTCGGTTTCGCTGCTTGCCTGCGGTGGTCGGGGTTCATCCAATATGTATGAAGGATCGACCACACAGGATGCTGTCAATGAAGTTAAAAAGAAAGCGGGGGGAGACATCAAGCCGATGTCTTTGAGAATTTATCCTGATCGCGCTGAAGTTACGGTGCAAGACCCGAACAGTCCTGAAAAGGCCATTAGGTATGAATACCGCGAGGGCAAGGTCGGTGAACCGAGACCCGTCACGCTGCTTGGCGGCGGTAAGGTCGAGGATAATCTCTTTAACCTGGCGGACGTGGACCTCGCAGCAATCCCCAACATGGCGAAGACGGCGAAGGAGCGAATCAATATTGCGGGCGCGGAAGTAGAGAGCATGAACCTGTCTTATCCAATGGTTAGCATGGAAGCAAACGCGCAGCCGAAATGGACGATCATGGTCAAAAGCGGAGACAAAAGGGGTTCAGCCGTTGCTGACATGAAGGGTAATATCACCTTCGTTAATGTGGAGTAAGGCTTTGGGGGCATGAGGTTGGAACGATTTATTTTTTAGCCGGGACAAGGTGTGGTTATGGAATTTGAGTTGAATGAAGAGCAACAGCAGGTCAAATGGAGCGTGCGCGAGTTTGCGGAAGCAGAGATTGCGCCGCATGTCATGGAGTGGGACGAGTCGCAGCACTTTCCGATTGAGCTGTGGCCGAAGATTGCAGAGCTTGGGTTGACGGGCGTCATCTTTCCTGAAGAGTACGGCGGGGCAGGGATGGGTTATGTCGAGTACGCGACGATCATCGAAGAGTTGTCGCGCGTTGACGGCTCGGTCGGCATCTCGGTCGCGGCGCATAATTCGCTTTGCTCGAACCACATCTATATGTACGGGACTGAGGAGCAGAAGCAGAAGTATCTCGTTCCTCTGGCGCAGGGGAAACATCTCGGCGCGTGGGGACTGACTGAGCCGGGCGCAGGCTCGGACGCTTCGGGCACGCGCACGACCGCCGTGCGACAGAATGGCGGCTGGGTCGTCAATGGCGCGAAGAATTTCATCACTCACGCGATTCACGGTGATACGTGCGTGGCGATGGCCGTGACCGACCGCTCGCAAAGAAGCAAGGGCATCTCGGCGTTTATTTTCGAGAAAGGGATGCAAGGCTTCGCCCCGTCGAAGAAAGAGAACAAGCTGGGATTGCGTGCTTCGGAGACGGCGAGCGTCATCTTTGAAGATTGTCATGTTACACAGGAGAACCTGCTCGGCGAGGAAGGCATGGGGTTCGTGGGCGCGATGCAGATTCTGGACGGTGGCCGAATCTCGATTGCCGCGCTCGCCGTCGGCATCGCTCAGGGCGCTTATGAATCCGCCGTTCGCTACTCGAAGGAGCGCGAGCAATTCGGCAAGCCCATCTCTGAATTTCAGGCGATTCAATTCAAGCTGGCCGATATGGCCGTGCAGATTGAGGCCGCGCGCCTCCTGATGTACCGCGCCGCGTACCTGAAAGATAATGGCAAGAAGACGACGAAAGAATCTTCGATGGCGAAGCTCTACGCTTCGGAGGTGAGCGTGCGCGTGTGCGAGGAAGCGATTCAGATTCACGGTGGCTATGGCTACACGAAAGATTATCCGCCCGAAAAATACTGGCGCGACTCCAAGCTCTGCACCATCGGCGAAGGCACGTCGGAAATCCAGCGGATCATCATTGCGCGAGAATTATTGAAGCAGTGATAAGTGATGGGTGATAGGTGATAAGAAAAAGCTTTCTCCTATTACCCATCACCTATCACCTATCACTGTTTTATGTCGAGTCCCACACTTATTGAGCGTCTTGTCGCGGGTGAAGCCCGTGCTGTGGCTCGCGCGATCTCGAAGGTTGAGGATGGGACGGATGGCGCTGCGGAGTTGATGAAGGCCGTTTTCCCGCGCACGGGTCGGGGCACGGTCATCGGTATTACGGGCGCACCGGGCGCAGGCAAATCTTCGCTTGTTGACAAGCTGGCGCTTCATTACAGGCAGCAGAAAGAGCGCGTCGGCATCATCTGTGTTGATCCTTCGAGTCCGTTTTCGGGCGGGGCAATCTTGGGCGACCGCATCCGCATGCAGACGCTCGGACTCGATGACGGAGTTTTCATTCGCTCGATGGCGACGCGCGGCAACCTCGGCGGCCTCGCGCGTGCGACCGTTGACGCGGTGGCTATCCTCGACGCGGCGGGCTACGAGAAGATTATCGTCGAGACGGTCGGGGTTGGTCAGGACGAAGTGGAGATCGTTAAGACTGCGGATGTCTCCGTGGTCGTGCTTGTGCCGGGCATGGGCGATGACATTCAGGCAATTAAAGCGGGCATCATGGAGATAGGCGACATCTTCGTCATCAACAAGGCCGACCGCGAAGGCGTCCTGCGAACGGAGAAGGAACTGGAAGCACTGCTCTCGCTCGCCATGCGCCCGGATGCGTGGCAACCGCCAATTGTTAAGACGGTTGCGACCGAGAGCAAAGGGATTACCGATCTGGCCGGAGCGATTGAGCGTTACCGCGAGTTTCATCAACAGACGGAAGTCAGCCACGAGCGACGGCAGGCAATTGCGCGCTGGCGAATCTTAGAGCTTCTGCGAGAACGCTTGCTGGCGCGAACTCTGGATGGCCACGGAGCATCAGAGAAATTGGACGCGCTCGCCGCAGAGGTTGCACAGAAGAGACGCGACCCGTATTCGGCAGTTGAGGAAATTTTGAAAGCAGAGGTCAGTGGTCAGTAGTCGGTGGTCAGTTAAAAACCGTTCGTCGCTTGTTTTTGCTCACCACTGACCACTGACCACTGACTACTGATTATGAAAATTGAACATATCGGAATCGCAACTCGTGCAATGGATGATTCGCTTAAGTTCTGGCGTGATGCGCTGGGGCTTGAGGTGACGCACACGGAGGTTGTCGAAGAGCAGGGCGTACGGGTGGCGATGCTGCCAGTTGGCGAACCGCGTATTGAGTTGCTTGAGCCGACGCATGCTGATTCGCCCGTCGCAAAGTTTCTGGAAAAGCGCGGCGCTGGTATTCATCACGTCGCCGTGCGGGTTGACGATATTCGCGCGACGATCAACCGCTTGAAGGAGAGCGGCGCGCGCTTGATTGATGAGACTCCGCGTATCGGCGCAGGAGGTTGTCTGGTCGCATTCGTTCACCCGTCGGCAGCGGGCGGGGTTTTATTGGAGTTGGTAGAGCATACTGATTCTGTTGATAATGATTGATTGACCGCTTCTGGGGCGGTCTGTAATAAGGAGATAAGAATGAGTGAGTGTCATAAATGTGGGGCTAGTCTGACTGAAGGGCAGCGAATTTGTCCTTCGTGCGGGATGGATAATTCGGAAGCGTCGAAGCCTAAACAATCACCTGCGCCGGAAGCGACTGAGAAAGCGCAGGCTGCCTCTGTTCCTTCGGCGCGCAAGTCGTCCGTTGCCTCGAAGGGCGGGATTAATCCGACGACCAAGGCGATGATTGCCGCCGGGGTCGCAATTCTTTTCGCGGGCGCACTGGTTGTCTGGCAGGTGAGGGCTGGACGCGCCGGAGCGGTGAATCTGTCCGCAGAAGATATGGCGATAATTGTCGAAAGCTTTCCGCCGCAGGCTCAGGCACAACTCGCCGCAGACGAGAAGACGCGCAAAGAGTTTGCTGACAATCTGCGTGAGATGCTCGCGCTCGCGGAAGCGGCCAAGGCCGCAGGCTTCGCCGAGAGGCCGGAGATGCAGCGGCAAATGAACCTCGCCAATGCGCTCGTCATCGGGCAAAACTATCTGGAAGAGCAACGTAAGAAAAATCCCACCGCGCCTCCAGCCGCGAGCATTACTCAGGCCGAGATTGATGCTTTTCTACAGGAGCCTGAGCAGGCAAAGAAGTTTGAGGAGTTTATCGCGGACGCGAAAGCGCGCAGCCCGCAGGCGGGAGAGTTGCCCGAAGCGCAGAAACAACAGTTGATGCAGCAGTGGGCGCGGATCATGGTGGCCGAGCGCAAAGGCAGGCAGGAAGGTCTGGAAAAGAATCGGCGGGTGCAATTACAGATCATGTTGCAGCAAGCGCGCTCGCTGGCCGAAGCCTACGCGAAAGAGAAACTGGTCGAGCAGATCAAGGCGACGGATGCGGAGATAGATGCTTACATCGCCAAGCATCCTGAGCTTGACCCGGCGAAGGCGCGCACACAGGCAGAAGCGATTTTGAAGCGCGCCCGCGCGGGCGAGAATTTCGAAAAGCTGGCCGGGGAATATTCGAGTGAGCCGGGCGCTAAGGATAGGGGCGGCGATCTCGGCTGGTTCGGTCGCGAGCAGATGGTCAAAGAGTTTGCGGACGCAGCCTTCGCTATGCAGCCGGGACAAATCAGCGACATCGTGGAGACGCAATTCGGCTTTCATATCATCAAGGTCGAAGAGCGCGGGATGAAACCCGGCCCTGATGGGAAGCCTGAGGAACAGGTTCACGCGCGCCACATTCTTATCTCTAATGGCTCGTCGCAGGGGAATCCAATGGCCCCACCGCAATCGCCGAAGGAGCAAGCGAAGGCGGCGGTCGAGCAGGAGAAGCAGAAGAAGGTCATTGACGAGATCGTTGCTCGCTCGAACGTGACGGTCGCAGAAAATTTTGTCGTCAAGAAGCCGGAGCCTCCGCCGATGCGTCCTGGCGGCTTACCGCCCGGAATGCCGGAACAAGACGAAGCGCCCGTTGAAGCACCTCCGCCTCCTGCGCCATCTGGCAATGCCAACACTGCGCCGAAGCAAAAGCCAGCCGCCCCCCGCTCCTCGAAGCCGGGAAGCAGAGGCCGCAAGCCGTAACGGATAAGGATGAACTCTGAACTCTGAACGATGAACTGAAAAGCATATATTCTTACTTCCGCGTTCATCGTTCAGAGTTCATCGCTTAGCATTGATGTTGTTCGGAGATTATCGAGTAGAGGTTGTGCCGGACACGGAGTTTCGTCTGGACGGCGGCGCGATGTTCGGCGTCGTCCCGCGTGCCCTCTGGTCGAAGGTCTGTCCGCCGGATGAAGAGAACCGCGTTCGACTTAACATGAATTGCCTGTTCATCGAGACCGGGACTGAGCGCATTCTTGTTGAAACAGGCGCTGGCGATAAGTGGTCTCCGAAACATGAAGCGATGTATGGCATCAGGCGCGAGCGCCCCCTCAGTGAATCGTTGCGCGCGATTACAGGCATCGGTGCGGAAGAGATAAGCATCGTTGTCAACACTCACCTGCATTTCGATCATGCGGGCGGGAACACGACGCGGGACGAGGCGGGGCGCGTTGTTCCGACTTTTCCGAACGCGCGTTATTTCGTCTCGCGCGGCGAGTATGAGCATGCGTTGAATCCGCACGAGCGCGACCGCGCGAGTTATCTGCCGGAGAACTGGCGCGCTGTCGAGGAGTCCGGGCAGCTTGAGTTAAAGGAAGCGAGTTACGAAGTCGTGCCGGGACTGCGTATGGAAACCATCGCGGGGCATTCGCGCACGATGCAATGCGCGAGGTTGACGCGGGGAGACCAGACGCTTTTCAGCTTCGCCGATCTTGTGCCGACGCGCGCTCATGTGCCGTTGGCATGGATCATGGGCTACGATCTTTTTCCTGTGGAAACGCTCGAAGCGAAAAAGAATCTACTGCCGCAGGCGGCGCGCGAAAACTGGCTCTGCCTTTTTTATCACGACCCGGAAGCGCCACTCTGCCGCGTGGTCGAAGAAGATGGAAAGCTGCGCGCGGTCGGGTTTGAAGAGAAGCAGGACGGATTCATTCCGGGCGAGTGAAAATCTATGCCCCAGCAAGATAGGCTCTTGGAATAAATCCTGCGGGGCAGGTCAGATGCTAATATCCCTTTTGAAGGGTTACTTCGACTGCTTCGCAAACTGGGATTTAATGAAAGCATTCGCGGAAGTCATCATATCTTCACACTGGAAGGTATTCAGGAAATTATTAATTTGTAGCCCAAAGGCGCAAAAGCCAAATCCTATCAGGTTAAGCAGGTGCGAAATCTAATTCTCAAGTATAGATTAGGAGAAGAGGATGATTCGATATGAGTTGATAATCTATTGGAGCGATGAAGACGATGCCTTCATCGTTGAAGTGCCTGAGTTAGCGGGCTGCATGGCGGATGGCTCAACCTATCAAGAGGCACTGGCAAATGTGGAGGTCGTTATCGGCGAATGGATTGAAACGGCGCGGGAACTGGGGCGTCCGGTTCCAGAACCGAAGGGTCGGTTGACTTACGCCTAATTCAAAAACCATCCGGCGCAAACAGGGCATCTAAGTCAGAGAAGGGTAGAGCTTAAAAGATGGCAACAGCGCAGATCGGCATCATCGGTGGCAGCGGCCTCTATCAGATGCCGGAGTTAAAGGACATTGAGGAAGTAAAAGTTGAGACGCCTTTCGGAAATCCTTCGGATGCTTTCATCGTCGGGACGCTCGAAGGCGTGCGCGTGGCGTTTCTGCCGCGTCACGGGCGCGGGCATCGTTATACTCCGACCAACCTGCCGTTCCGCGCGAACATCTATGCAATGAAGCTGCTCGGCGTCGAGCGCATTCTGTCGGCTTCAGCCGTCGGCTCTTTGCAGGAACAATACGCGCCGCTCGACATGGTTATTCCAGACCAGTTCTTTGACCGCACGCGCGCACGCGCGCACGAATCAACTTTCTTCGGAGAAGGAATCGTCGCCCACATCACGTTTGCTCATCCGGTGTGTGATGAACTCGGCAACGTGCTTGAAGCATCTTGCGGTGCAGCCGATGTCAAGACGCATCGCGGTGGGACATACCTGTGCATGGAAGGCCCTGCGTTCTCCACGAAGGCTGAATCGAATGTCTATCGCTCGTGGGGGATGGATATTATCGGGATGACCAACTTGCAGGAGGCAAAGCTGGCGCGCGAGGCAGAGATTTGCTACGCCACGCTCGCGCTCGTCACCGATTACGATTGCTGGCATGAGGCGCACGATGCCGTCTCGGTCGACACGGTGGTCGAGTATCTCAACAAGAACGTGCGCAACGCGCAGGTTATTATGCGCGAAGCGGTCAGGCAGTTGTCAGGTCGCCCGCGCGCCTGCGAGTGCGGCTCGGCGCTGAAAAACGCCATCTTCACTGCACCTGACCTGTGGCCTGAACAGACGAAGAAGAATCTTGAGGCAATCATTGGAAAATACAGTGATAAGTGATGGGTGATAGGTGATAAGTAAGAACTTGTTTTCTCCTATCACTTATCACCCATCACCTTATTGGAGGTAAATATGAAGAAAGCAGCTTTACTGATTAGCTTGTGCGTGGTGGCTCTCGTTTATGGTGCGCCGGGCGTGCGGGCGCAGGTCTCGCGCGGGCCGGACGCTTCCACTTTGCGGGATGCTGATCTGGAAAAGGATTCCCTGCATAATCTGGAGGTCGCGCGCCAGTATTTCAAGTTGAAGAAGGCTTATGTCGCGTCGCTCAAACGTGTCGAGGAGATTCTCGCCGGGAATCCAAACTTTGCGAAGATTGACGAGACGCTTTACATCGCGGGCATGAGCAATCTTTACCTGTCGCAGAATCGAGGCAAGCAGGCATCCAAGTTGCCGCCTGAAAAGCACCGGGAAGAAGCGCGCCTTTACCTGTCACAGCTTGTCAACGAGCATCCGGACAGCTCCTTTCATAAGCTGGCACTCGACGCCCTGCGCGATCTCGGCGGGGCGATAACGAAAAACAGTGGTCAGTAGTCAGTGGTCAGTGGTCAGTTAAGAAAGATAAGGATAGCTGAGCTTTTGTCTTTAACTGACTACTGACCACCGACCACTAATTCCCCAGAGGAGTGATTAGAAAATATGTCTTTATTGGTAGTTGGGTCGGTGGCGTTTGATGCGGTGGAGACGCCGTTTGGCAAGCGCGATAAGATGCTGGGTGGATCGGCGGCGCATTTTTCCATCTCGGCGAGTTATTACACGGACGTGCGCGTGGTTGGCGTGGTCGGCGGCGACTTTAGCCGCGAAGACGAGGAACCGCTGGTGCGGCATAATGTGGATTTGTCCGACCTCGAACGCGTTCCCGATGGCAAGACGTTTCGCTGGATCGGGCGTTACGATTTCGACCTCAATACGGCGCACACGCTGGACACGCAGCTTAACGTCTTCGCGGATTTTAAGCCAAAACTCTCGGAAGCAGCAAAGAAGTCCCGGCTCGTTTTCCTGGGCAACATCCAGCCTGAATTGCAGCGCGAGGTGCGCGAGCAGGTGAAGGGCGCGGAACTTGTCGCCCTCGATACGATGAATCTATGGATAGACATTGCGCGCGACTCGCTGCTCGAAGCGATCAAGGGCGTCAACGTCGTCATCATCAACGACGCCGAAGCGCGTCAATTGACTGGTGAGCCGAATCTGATTAAGGCTGCGCGCACAGTGCTCTCGTGGGGGCCGCAAGCTCTGATTGTGAAGCGCGGCGAATACGGCGCAGCGTTGTTTACTTCGGAGAGCTATTTTGCGATTCCCGCTTACCCGCTCGACTCCGTCTTTGATCCGACGGGCGCGGGAGATACCTTCGCGGGCGGCTTCATGGGCTACATGGCGAGCCAGGAGAAACTGGACGAAGCCGCGATGCGTCGCGCCATGATCTTCGGCTCGGTGATGGCATCTTTCAACGTCGAAGAGTTCGGAACCGAGCGCGTGCAGCGTCTCACCCACGAAGAGATCAACGAACGCTTCAAGACCTTCAAGCGGATGACCTATTTTGAGGAGATTCCGTTTGAGCGGGCTGTCCGGGCAGCGAAATAAGAACGGTGATAAGTGACAAGTGATAGGTGATAGGATAAACTCTCTTTCTTATCACCTATCACTTATTACTTTTCACCTGGGAGAATCTATGTTCTGTCCTGTTTGCGAATCTGAATACGAAGCGGGCGTGACGCGTTGCCCGGACGATAATGCGGAACTGGTCGAGCGTCTGACGCCTGAGAATACTTTGCGCGATCACTCGGATGCGCGCTTCGTGACGCTGCACAACGTTGGCTCTCCGGCGGAAGCCGAGATGGTTAACGACCTTCTCCTGCAAAACGGTATCCGCTCAGCCGTGCAATCGGGCGGCATGGATGCTTTCTCGCCGCTTCTTTCAACGAGTTCGCCCGGCGCGATGGTGCTGGTGGACGAGCGCGACCTTGACCGTGCACAGGAACTCTACAACGCTTTCTTCGGCGGCGACACGACGCCGCTGACAGGCACGACGATAGACGAAGATGCAGAGGAGGAAAGTGATAGGTGATGGGTGATGGGTGATAAGAGAAAACACGTCGTTCTTTCTTATTACCCATCACCCATCACTTCTTTTCATGTCCGCAGATGCAATCATGGTGTTGATGACTGCTGGAAGCCGCGAAGAGGCTGTGCGGCTGGCGGATATTCTGGTGGTCGCGCGCCTCGCTGCCTGTGTGCAGATTCTGCCCGAAGTCGAGTCTGTCTATCACTGGCAGGGGAATATCGAGCGTGCGCCTGAAATCCTACTGCTGGCCAAAACCACGCAGGCAAATTTCACAGCATTGGAAACTGCGGTGCGCTCGCTTCACAGCTACGAGACGCCGGAAATCATCGCCCTGCCCATCACCGAAGCCTCCGCTCCTTACCTCGAATGGCTGACCGCGAACGTTATTCCCCAGGGTAAAGAAACGAATCAAGCGACGTAACGAAGTGGTTTTCAAGCAAGCTACTAGAGTGGTTTGTGAATCAATGTACGGCGGGCTGTTAGCCTGCCGCCAATTCCTCACGCTCGGTAGGCTCTCAGCCTGCCTTACATCCAATTGAAACTCGCTCTAATATTCATCGGACACGGTCTTGTCCAACTTACGAAGCGAGTCCTGACTTCTAACGACGATCTCGACGACTTCTTCCGGCGAATCCGTGAGGTGTAGAAGTTTTAGATCATTCTCGATGATTTTGCCTTCCGTGAGCATCAAGCCCTTGACCCATTCCAGCATTCCACCCCAGTAAGCAGAGCCGAAAAGGACGACGGGAAAGTTCCTGATCTTGCGCGTCTGGATGAGCGTGAGAGCTTCAAATAATTCGTCAAGCGTGCCGAACCCGCCGGGGAAAATGATGAAGGCCGTGCTGTACTTGACGAACATCGTTTTCCGCACGAAGAAGTATTTGAAGGTGAGCGAGCGCGTCAGGTACGGGTTTGCGAGCTGCTCGAAGGGAAGCTCAATATTGCAGCCGATTGAGAGTCCGCCCGCTTCAAACGCGCCCCTGTTGGCGGCTTCCATGATGCCGGGGCCGCCACCCGTAATCACTGCGAAGCCTGCGCGAGCCAACAGCGCGGCGGTCTCCTGCGCCGCCTTGTACTGCGGATGACCGGAGGGCGTGCGCGCCGAGCCGAAGATTGAGACGCCGCGCGTGATCGTCGCCAGATCGTCGAAGCCTTGAACGAATTCACCCATGATGCGGAAGACCCGCCACGTATCCGTATGAGTGAACTCATCCTGCTTTGGGGTTTCGAGTAGCTGCTCGTCCTGTGTCAGCCCAACGGGGGAATGATCTTTATCTTTTGTCTCAGCCATATGAAAATAAGGGATGAAGGATGAGGGATGAGGGATGAAGTAAAGAAAATAGCTCTTATTTCATCCCTCATCCCTCATCCTTCATCCCTGCTCTTAAACTGCCATGATGTTATAGCCGCAATCGACGTGGATTACTTCGCCCGTGATGCCTGTGGAGAGCGGGCTGCAAAGAAAGAGCGCGCAGTTGCCGACCTCGCGGGCTTCGACATTGCGCCCCAGCGGAGAGCGTTCGGCGTGATGTTTGAGCATCGTTCCCATGTTAGCGACGCCGCGCGCTGAAAGCGTATTGAGCGGCCCGGCGCTGATCGTGTTGACGCGGATGCCGCGCTTGCCCATGTTGGCCGCCAGATAACGCGTGCTGGCTTCGAGCGCGGCCTTCGCCACGCCCATCACGTTGTAGTTCGGCACAACCTTCTCCGCGCCGTAGTAGGTCATCGAAACGATGCTGCCGCCATCCGTCATCAACGGCGCGGCGGCGCGCGATAATGATGTCAGCGAATAGGCGCTGACTTCGAGCGCGACGAGAAATCCTTCGCGCGAGGTGTCCAGAAACTCGCCTTCCAACTCTTCTTTCGGAGCGTAGGCGACGCTGTGGATGAGAAAGTCCAGCCGCCCGAACTCTTCCCCGACGCGCTTGAAAGCCGCTTCCACTTCCAACGGCTGCGTCACATCACATGGCAGAACGAGCGAGCCGGGCATGTCGGTCGTCAGGCTTTCGACATTCTCTTTCAGGCGCTCGCCCTGATACGTGAAAGCCAGCCGCGCACCCGCTTCATGTAAAGCCTGCGCCGACGCCCAGGCGATGGACCGCTTGTTGGCGACGCCGAAGATAATGCCGAACTTGTTTTCAAGCATGGGGAGTTCCTTTGATAAAGGTGATGGGTGATAAGTGATAGGTGATAAGAGAAACGCTCTTACTTATCACCTATCACCCAGCACTTATCACTGCTTTCACGCTGCTGCAATCTGCGGCTCGCCTGTCATCAACTCTTTGTACTCGCCGCTTTCAACCCACTTCAAGATTTCCGAGACGCGCCAGACGGGGAAGGGATGCGACATGCCCGAAGAGATGATGTCTGCCCAGAAACGGTCGAGCGCCTTCTCGTCATAGTTCTTCTGAAAGTCGCGCGCCTGAACGAGAAACTGCTCATAGTCCACCTTTGACGCGTATGTTCCCCCGGCCAACTTCATCATCGTGCGACCGATGACGTGCGGGTCTTGCGTGACTAAGAGCGCCGCCCGGTCGCAGGAGAGTTCCGCCCGCCGTGCCCATGCGAGCAGCGCGGAGCGCATCGTCATCGAGAGCAGTTCGAGAGCGATTTTCGCAATCGCAGTGGCGGCTAGCGCAGCGTTGGCTAGAAGCTCAAGTAGGCGCGCAGCCGTCAAGTACAGCACATGCTCCGCGTGAATGTGGCCGACTTCGTGCGCGACGACCGCCAGGACTTCTTCATCCGTCAGGCGTTCGATTAAGGATGAATGAAGCACGATGACCGGGCGTTCGACGCCGCCCGTGAAGGCATTGACGATGGGAGATTGCTGAACGAAGAGTTCGGGCATGTCAACGCCGAGCGTCGTGCAGGCGATTTGTAGCTTGGCGTGCAGGTCGGGACATTGCTGCGGCGTCACCTTGACGGCGCTGGCGGTGAAGATGACGCGGATGGCGGATTCGCCTGTGACCGCGAGCAGCTTCTTCAAGGCTGTGTCAATGCCGGGAATCGCGCGCAGGGCGGCGAGGGCGCGGCTGTCAGCCGGATGAATGTAATCGTGCTTATTAAGATCGGCGAATTTTTTATGCGGTGTGTCTGAGAGCGGCAAACGACAACGCCCGCATTTGGCTGCGCCGCTCGCGTCCCGCGTTTGATTGCGCTGGCCGCAATAGCGACAGCGGATTGATTCCTGATTACTATCCGCCGCAGGGGTGGATTCATTCTCTGCCATTTCTTCTATCCCTTCTCTAAAAACTTGACGGAGCGCCTGCCGGGAAGACGAACTGTGTAAGGCTGCCCGCGTGGCGCAAGTATTAACGAATCTCAGGCTTGAGAGCAAGCGGGGAAAACAGTGGTCAGTGGTCGGTGGTCAGTGGTCAGTTAGAACAAAAGCTGTTCATCGCTTGTTTTTAGCTGGCCACTGACCACCGACCACTGATCATTAATGCTTAAAGTGTCGCACGCCGGTGAAGACCATCGCCAGATTGTGTTCGTTGGCGGCGTCAATTACTTCCTGATCGCGGACGGAGCCGCCGGGCTGAATGATGGCGGTGATTCCGTGACGCGCGGCTTCGTCAACGCCGTCGCGGAAGGGGAAAAAGGCGTCCGAAGCGAGGGCTGAGCCTTTAACCTCAAGCTGCGCGCGTGATGCGCCGAGCTTGACCGAATCAACTCTGGACATCTGGCCCGCGCCGACTCCGACGGTCTGCCCGTCGCGCGCATAAACGATGGCGTTGGACTTTGTATGCTTACAGACCGTCCACGCGAAAAGCAGGGCACGCATTTCTTCATCCGTCGGCGCACGCGTCGTGACGATTTTCAAATCCACTTGCGATAAGCGATGTGTGTCGCGCGTCTGAATGAGCATCCCGCCCGTGATGGTCTTGTATTCCAGTCCTTCCGCGCGTTGTGGCTCTCCCGCGCGCAGCACGCGCAGATTCTTTTTCGCGCCCAGGACTTCGAGCGCGACATCGTCATAATCAGGAGCGATGATGACTTCCGTGAAAATCTCCGTCACGGCTCGCGCCGCCCGTTCGTCAACCGCTTGATTGAAAGCGACGATGCCGCCGAAAGCTGAGAGAGGGTCGGTAGCGAGCGCGCGGCGATAAGCCTCTTCCATATTGCCGCCCGTGCCGACGCCCGCCGGGTTCATGTGCTTGATGATGGCGCATGTCCTTTCATCGAAATCGCAGACAAGCTGCCACGCAGCATCGGCGTCAATGTAGTTATTGAAAGACATCTCCTTGCCGGAGAGGACTTCGGCATTAGCAACACCGCCCGCTTCTCCCATGTTATAAAGCGCCGCGCGCTGATGCGGATTCTCCCCATAGCGCAAAGAAAATTTCTTATACAAGCTGAACTCACCCTGCGAGAACAATGAAAAATCATTTACGTCATCGGGGCTGATTGTCGTGTCAGTTTTGAGAAACTCTTTCATGATAAAGCTGTGGCCTTCCCCTTCTTCGCTACGACTTGACCACGCGAGATTTGAGGCAAGGTATTCGGATATGGCGGCGTCATAAGCGGCGGTACGCCGGAAAGCCTGTTGAACCAGGCGGGCGCGTGTCGCAAGCGAAAGCGCCCCTTCATTCTTTCTCATCTCCACGACAGCCCTCGCGTAGTCGGTGGGATCGACAATGACAGCAACGACTTTGAAATTCTTCGCCGCCGAACGAATCATCGCCGGGCCGCCGATGTCTATCTGTTCGATGGCCTCTTCGAGCGTTACGCCCTCGCGCGCGATGGTTTGCTCAAACGGGTAGAGGTTGACGACGACCATGTCAATCGGCTCGATGCCGTGTTCGCTCATGGCCGCTACGTGTGCGGCGTTATCGCGCAACGCGAGCAGTCCACCGTGTATGCGTGGATGAAGAGTCTTGACGCGGCCATCCATCATTTCGGGAAAGCCTGTGACATCGGAAACGTCGCGGACTTCTAGGCCCGCCTCACGCAGAGCCTTTGCCGTTCCGCCCGTGCTAATCAACTCGACATCAAAGCGGCGCAACTCACGCGCGAATTCAACCAGCCCGGTCTTATCGGAAACGCTCAGAAGTGCGCGGCGAATTTTTCGTAATCCAGTATTCATAAGTGATAGGTGATAGGTAATAGGTGATGGGTGATAGGTGATAAGAAAGAGCAGGATTCTTCTTGTCACCTATCACCCATCACCTATCACTGCTTTAAGTTATATTCCTCTCGCAGCGCGCGAACGCGTAGTTTGCGGGGGTTGCGCCTCGCTAAGCTGATTTCGATGCGGTGAAGGTCTGTGCTTCGCGCCGCGTCGTCTGGATAGTAGCCAAGCACGTATTGCCCCTGCAAATCTTCTTCGATGGCCTGAAAGACCGGCGCGAGATCAAATGTCGCCTGCGGGTTGAGCGCGGATTTCGTATCGTCGACCAGAAAGTAGCGCCCGCCGGTCTTCAATGCTAGATCGCGGAAACCTTTGGCGGGTGGACGTACCTCAATGCGCCCGTCGCGCGGCGCGTAGAGCGGCAGATGAATGACGTAGATGGAAACATTGAGCGCACGCGCATCGCGTATGACAGATGGCGCGCGCGTGGCGCTCGCCGTATCAAGGCCGTCGCTGATTAAAATCAGGATGCGACGTTCCGTTGGGTTGCTTTCCCCGGCGGCAAAGGCGCGAAGCATTGTGGCCGCACCGTCGAAGATTGCCGTGCGACGGCTCACCGGCAAGTAACTTGTGAAGGCCGGTTCCGCTTTGGCAGTGTCGGTCGTAAACGGAACGATGAGTTGAGCCTTTTCCCCGAAATGCAGAACGGCGACGCGCGAGCCTCGTTTGAAGCGAGAGAACAATTTGAGCGCGGCGTCGCGCTGTTGCGAGATGATCTCACGAATGCTGCCGGAAGCATCCAGAGCAAAGGCGAGCGCCACATGCTCCGCCCCAGCCGCAAAGTAGGAGAGCGCGACCTGCTGCCCGTTGTCTCGAACAGAGAAATCCGCTTGCCTGAGACCGGAGATTCGGCGTCCCTGCGCGTCCGTGACAAACGTGGGAATGGTGATGAGGTCTGTGCGGACGCGCACAACATCCTCCGGCGAATCCTCAGTCTCCTGAGCGAAGACGCACCGCTCTGAGGTATTGATAAGAGCCGAAATGAAAAGAAGAAAAAGGACGAGGCTGAACGGGCGTAAGACCGGATGAGCAGGACTGTTTGAAAGCCGGTGCGGACGGGACGCTTCGGAATCGAGGGTCATGCTGGCAGGTATCCGGGCTAAAACAGGAAGCGCCAGAAGAACAGAATGCTCAGCAGCAGGACGAGCGTGATGACGATGATTTTAACCAGGCTCACAGGTCGTTTCCTCTTTCAGAGTCAGAGACCGACTTATTACCGTGAAACAAAAGGCGAGTCGAACAAGCACGCATTTTAATGGCGCTCGATTGGCTCTGTCAATGTTAAGCCGCTTAACCGCCGGACACGTCTTTCAAACTCGAAAAGAATAACGAATAGCGCGACAACCAAGTTCCGAAAAAGGACGATAGACGATAGACCAGAGACGATGGCAAGCGGGGTTTTTATCGTGCAATCGTCCCTGGTCTATCGTCCTCTCTATTACTTGAATCTGAGAGCGACGCGCCCGCTTAAAAGGCGCGGGAAGCCGACGTGTGTGCCGCTGAAGACCGATTCAAAGTTGTAGAGGAAGAGTTCATCCGTCAGGTTCTGAACGTCGAATTGGATGTTGAGCGATGTTCTCTCGCGTTGCAGGAGGTCTGCGCCGATGGAGAGATTGAGAACGGTGCGCGGGCGCGTGCGTCCACGCTGGAAATCAATCTCGTTGTAAAGGCGCGGATCAAAGCCTGCGGCAACGAAGTCCGCGATCGTCGTGCCCGGTTCCGCCTCCGTCGGATAGCCCGAATCGTAGCGCCCGCCGAAGATGGCATAGATTCCCGAACGCCGATGCGTGTAGCTCAACTGAAACTGTAGAGAGTTGCGCTGGTCGTGATCGTTGGCGAATTTTTGTCCGGGTTCATCCAGCGAAGCGACGGCCTCGCCGAGAAACAGTCCGCCATTAATCGGTGTCACGCCGTAGGCGCGCGCGTTGGCGTAAGACAGGAAGCCGCGAAAGCCGCGCAGGTCTGTGGATTCGAGACGAGCTTCTGTGCCCGTCACGCGCCCCGATGAAATAGTTATCGGGAAGATGACGCCCGTGTCGAAGAATTGATCCTTGTCGCCGAAATTTGTAATCCGCTTTTGATAGACGGCGAGGTTGAGGCGTAAGAAGCGCGAAAGCTGTTGCAGCGCGCCAGCCTCAAAGACATTCTGCTTGTCGGGTAAAATGGGGCGCACGCCCGATTGTCCCTGCAACACCGCCAGCGGCGAAAGCGCGGCGGCTTCCGATGAGCTTGCGAGCAGCAGATTCTCCGCAGGCGGAAACTGAAAGATGCGATTGTAGGAAGCGCGCAGGGTTGTTTGTGTGCGCGGGATAAAGTAAGCGACGGCAATGCGCGGGCTGAAGGCGTCTTCCTGAATGACGAGCTTGTAGTTGTCGTAGCGCAAGCCCGCCGCGACGGTAAAGTTGCGGAACGGCGTGAACTGATCCTGAATGTACGCGCTCAGGCTGCGACCCGTTTTGCGCCCGCTGAAGACAAACGGATTCACGGTTGTGAAGGCGTTGACGGGATTTGCAACCACGTTGCCTTCATCGTCCACTAGGTCTTCAAAGGGGTCGGTCGTGTAGAAGCTAAAATTCTCATGCACAGGAGTGATGGTGAATTGCCCGCCGAACTTGATGTTGTGGGTCCCGCGCGCCAGCGAAATCGCAGCGATGCCGCCGGTGTTTTGAAGCGTGCGATCCTGCGTAGCCACGACGGGAGTTGAGAGCGGGTTGCTGAGCAGCTTCGCCGTCCCGTAGCGATTGAAGAAAGAGAACTGGCCAAGCGCGGTCGGCGAAAAGATGTGCTCGTAGGTGATGAAGACCGAGCTATCGCGCAGGCGCTGGCGTTGATCCTGTCCGGCCACTTCCTGCTCGACGCGATTGGGAATCTGGAAATTAGAGCCGCCGACGAGGACTGTGCCGCGCAGGGAATTGTTCTGGTCGAATTGATAATCGAGCCGGAAGAAACCCTTGCCGCTGCGACCGAAGTTGTGGAAGTTCTCAAGCGTCGGCGGGTCCAGAAAGCGTTGCGAGGTGCTGGCCGAGAGGTTCGTGAGAAAACCGAACTTCTTGGTGCGCGTGGAAAAGTCTGCGCCGATTTCGCCAGTCGAAAAACTTCCGCCGGAAAAAGTCACGCCGCCCTGCGTCGGAGTTTCCAGACCCGAACGCGTGTTGACGTTGATGACGCCCGCTAGCTTGTCGCCAAATTCCGCGGGGATGCCGCCCGTCATCACTTCAACCGTGCGGAGCGTGCGCGCATCGAGGCTGGTCGAAAAGATTGCCGAAAGATTGTCTGTGATCGGCACGCCGTCAACGACGTATTGCACCTGCGATTCAGAGCCGCGCGGGTGGAGTCGCCCGTTGTCATCGGGTGCAAAGCCGGGAGCGGAGGCGACGATGGCTTCGATTCCGCGCGAGGGAGCCGCCCCCGCCTGCCGTTCGAGAATCGTCTGGTTAATGTCCGTGTCGGAAGAAACCTTGTCATGCTCGGCGTGGTCGGGGTCGGCTTCGACGGTGACGGTTTGCGCCGTTCCTTCGACAGCGAGGTTGAAATCGAGGTTAACGGGGATGGCGCTTTCGAGATCAATGTGCTGTTCGGTCGTCTGAAAGCCGGATGCTTCGGCGCGCACGTTGTAGTCGCTGAAAGGAACGTTGACGAGCCTGTAAGCGCCCTGATCGTCTGTTTGAGTTGATTGCTTGTAGCCCGTGTTCGGCTGCGTGATGGTGACGGCAGCGCCCGCGACGAGCGCGCCGTTCGGGTCTTTGATTGTGCCCTGAACCGTGCCGATGCGCGTCTGCGCTGTGGCAGTGGAAAACGTGAAGATTATTGCTGCTAGCAGAATAGCGGCAATCGAAAATAGTTTTCGGAAGATCATTGCAAAATACCTCTCTGAAGCCATGTAAAACTGAAATGACGCCCGCCCCAACTGTTTCCCCAAACGCTCAATTCACATTGAGCGCGGAACAATTGGCAGCAAGTACCGAGATGAAAGCGGCTTAAATCAGAGAGGCGATTGGTGGCGCGCGACCGCGTTGCGGCGTGGCGAATCTTGAAGCAGAGGGAAGTGTTGCCGCGAGCGTCCGCATTGCCTGTTCTTGCGGCGCGACGAGTTGCGGCAGAGCGTTAAGCAGACTGATTGAGAGATGCTGGCGAAGCTGGCAAATCACGCACTCGCTCGTTGAACGCGAGTCGTTGGCCGAAGAGCTGGCATCACCTGACGAATAGACTGCCGTCGCAGAGCTATTGGAAGGAGCGAGCAGAAGATTGCCGTGTTTGTGTACGGCTTCGGCTGTCGTTGAGTAAGTGACGAAGGTGAGCAGCACGAAGGCCAGCAGCCGCGCCAAAGGCGTGTGCTGACGATGTGTTGCTGAGGTGGTATGACTGGTCACTTGCTAAAGCAGTATGCTACAGTTTACTTCAACTGGGAAATATAAACGCCAGCATTCGAGAGTGTCAATATAGCATTCAATTCTTAACACGCCGCAAGATTCACTCTCCCCGATAAAGAATCAGCATGACCCTTCGCCAGCCCTTTTTCAAGCATCAATCAGGCAAACTGCGACGGAAAACCCGCTCCTTTGACGTGTGGCGTTATCGCGCCGTGTTCGCGGTGTTGCTGCTCGGCGTGAGCGCCGGTGCGGTGCGGGCAGAGTCGCTAACGGCTGGAGTTGTCGTCCTCTCAAGCTCTCGGACCCGCGTAAAAATTTTGGGGGAACGCACACTTGCGACGCGCGTTTGGTCGTTCCGGAACGTCTACGCGGGCGCGATGAATCTGGGAGAGAGAATCGAAAATTTAGAGTTGGCGGACGCCGCGGGCGTGGCAATTCCGGTCAGGCGACTTGCGCCCGGAGAGTACGAAGCAGCAAGCGCGGCCACGCGGTTCTCTTACGAAATGAATCTGGATGCGCCGCTGTTTGAAACGGACGCGGCGCACGTCTCCTGGCTGACGAACGAGCGTGGCTTTCTGATGATGGGTGATTTGCTCCCGCTCGCTGTCAGCGAAAAGGGTTTGACCAAAACCAGCGCAACTTTGCGTTTCTCTCTGCCACCGAGTTGGACGATTGCCACGACCGAGCGGGCGGGCGGCGATAAATGGTTTGAAGTTGCGGATGCGGAAAAGGCTCTCTTCTTCGTCGGGGAAAACCTGCGCGAGAAGCGGCAGCGCGTCGGCGCGATGGAGTTCGCCTACGTGACGGCTGGCGAATGGGCATTCTCGGACGAAGAGGCGGCAGCTTTGGCAGCCAGTATTTTGAAAGACCACGTCCAAACATTCGGCGGTATAGCGCAAGGCCGGACGATGCTCATGCTTGCACCGTTTCCGCGCCCCGCCGCCGCAGACCACTGGAGCGCTGAGACGCGCGGCGCCACAGTCTTGCTGCTGGCGGGAAAATCTCCTTCAAAGACGGCTGCGCTGGCGCAGTTGAGCTACCCGCTGGCGCACGAGCTTTTTCATCTCTGGATTCCGAACGGCCTTGCGCTCGATGGCGAATACGATTGGTTTTATGAAGGCTTCACACTTTATCAGGCTTTGCGCGCCGCCGTCCGTTTGAATCTTTTGACGTTTCAGGATTACCTGAACGCGCTTGGTCGTGCGTTTGACGCTTACAAATCAGCGCAGGGGCGCGAGCAATTATCACTGCTCGAAGCCAGCAAGCAACGTTGGACGCTTTCACCGGCGCTCGTTTATAACAAAGGGATGCTGGCCGCGTTTCTCTACGACCTCGGCCTCAGACAGAAGACCAGGGGCAAGCGTTCACTGGATGACGTGTATCGTGAGTTGTTCCGGCAGAGCAATGCGTCCCAAGCGAGAAGAGACGGCAACCAGACGGCGCTCGCTGCCTTGAACAATGCGGGCGAGATGCAGGACGTAACCCGTCTTTACATCGAGAGCGCAAGCGCGATTGATCTCCCGGCGGCAATCGCTCCGTTCGGTTTACGTCTTGAAACGGGCGGCGTCAGAACAAGAATTGCGGTGGCTGATTCTTTGAGCGGCGCGCAACGCGATTTGTTACGCAAATTCGGTTACAATGAAAAACTTGATGGAACGCACCGGCGCATCGCACGCCCGCGCGCAAATAATTTCCGAAGCGAGACGAATTGACGTGAACTTCAAGCGAAAGATGAATTACCTGAAGATTCTTTTCATCTGCACCATCGCGGGAGCGATGGTCGGGTGCAGCACGCTAGCCGGGAAGCTGAGCGATACCGGCGTGGTGATTGCGCGTCGTGCCCAGATACGCAGTTCGACGGCGGTCGTTGCAGCCGATCTCGTCGAAGTCAGTCGCGGCGACGTGATTGACATCATTGATTCTGAGACGGTGGAAAATGAGAAATGGCTCTTCGTCCGCGCGCATGACATTGAGAATACGGAAGGCTGGATTGAAGCGCGCAACATCATGCCGCAGGAAGTGCTGAATAAAGCGCGCAAGCTGGCCGAGGAAGATAAAGAGATTCCACCACAGGCGACCGGGCAGCTTCGCGCCGGTAGCAACCTGCGTCTTTCCCCAGACTACACCAATAGCGAAAACATCCTGATGAAGCTCGAAAGCGGTTCGAGCTTTGAGATCGTCGGCTGGAAACGCATGCCGAAGCCGAAAGGTGCTGAGACTAAAGAGAGCGACGATGCTCCGAAGGCCGGAAGCGCGCAAACCAGCGGCGGGCGCAGGACGCGTGACGCCGACGCGGAGAAAGAGCCTGAAGAAGCATACGAACTCTGGTACAAGGTCAGGCTCGCGCCCTCTGTTTCTCCTGTACCCGCCGGATGGGTTTACGCCAAACAGGTTGAGCTGTCCGTGCCAAGCGATATTATCTTTTATCGCACCGGGCGCGAGTTCGTCGCGTGGCGCAGGCTTGATGACGACACGAGCGCGAGCAGTAACGCGCCGAAAGATAAGGACGCTGCGAAAGAAGAGAAGCCCGGAAGCTGGGTGATTCTCGAAAAGGGTAGCTCCAGCGGGCCGCGCAGCCCCGAAGAGCCTGACTTTGATCGCATTTACGTGCTCGGTTATGACAAGTACAGGCAGGAACACTACACGGCTTATCGCAGCCCTGACGTTAAAGGGTTTTTCCCCTTGCGCGTCGAAGGACAGGGCGATAATAAAACTTTTTCCGTCAGGATTCAGGGCGACGACGGGCAGATTAAGGAAGCAAAGTACGCTCTCTATAAAGACGACCGGGGCATTTTGAAGGTCAACTCGACGGGCGAAGCGCAGAGAGACAGGAAAAAAAGATAACAGGGCCGCAAGGCTAAATTGAAAAAAAGACTGGAAGCGAGACAGGAAGAAGAAGATGAATAATCAAGACGATTTCTTTGACGACATCATCAGCGACGGAGCTGAGATGGACGATTTTGAGAGCAATGAATATCACGATGAAGAAGAAGATGAGGACGAAGACGCCGAAGTGCGAACCGTGCTGCTGGCGAAGAATGAGATGCTGGCGCTGCTTGGTCTAAAGACATTCGCCGACAACGCGATCATCGTCCGCGTTGATCCGCGTCAGGCGATTCCTTCGGCGCAGCGTTATGATGACACTGACGCGGCCACCAAATGGTTCAACCGCAGTCTGGCGACGAGCAAGAAAAACGGTTGGGAAGTGATCTTCGACGGGCAGCCTTTGTACGGTTAACTCGCGAGCAAAATTGCGAGAAAGGTCTTTCATGCATGTCAAGGGGATGATTCTGGAGAACCAGCGGAATATGAGAAGCGGAACGAAACGTTTGTTGAGCAGCATCGCGGTGGCGGCAGGAACGCTGGGCACTGCGCTCTTGATACGAAAAAAAGTGAAGAGCAAAGCTGTTGTCAACGGCGACAAGTGGGCGCGACCCGGAATGCTCGTGACCTTTCGCGCCGAACTAAGACCGGGACGTGATCGTGCGGAGAGGACGCACCGCATCACGTCGCTTTTGCCCAGCGACCGTGTGTTGCTCGACGGAGTTTCAGGTGAACACGCGAGAGGTGAATTCGAGCGGGCGCGTTGATTAGAGAGCGCTTTTCACAAAAACAATATTCTAAGCAAAAGCTAAAAGCCCCGTTCATACGAGCGGGGCTTTTAGCTTTATCTGTCAAACCTCGCACCCATCTTGATTACAGCCGGATTTGGTACGGGGCATGGCAGCGAAGGCGCGTGTCATTGCTCGCAGACGGTCGCGTAGCAATGAACGATGCCTTGATTAAATTGATCGTAACAGAATTGGCTAGGCCCACCGTTCTGAGCCTCGCAATCGTCAAGGGTTTTTTGAACTTGCCCGACGCATTCGTCACAGGCGTCCATCTTCGGAACAGCTTTTACCGTGCGGGAGATAAAAGGCGAAGAAAACACGAGCGCCAACACGCAAGAGATTAGCGCCGCAGAAAAGTAACTGAAACTTCTTCTCATGGTAGTCTCCTTTTAGGTTGAGAAAAAGTGAGGTATTCGCTGAGATGGGCAGCCCAATAATATAACCCGCAATATTTATTTGCAAATTAGTAAACGTCCTTCCTGATTTTTTACAATTATTTCAAAATAGATTCGAACAGTCTGGCAAGCAACAGGCTCTTAATAAGTGGATGGCGGAGATGACGACTGCGAAGCAGGAAACGTGGCGGGTGTTGCGCTCTCAATCCGGTGACAGACGGGCGCTCGATGAACTGCTGGAAGCCGTTCAGGAACCTCTCTACCGCTACATTTTTAGATTGGTGGGCGAGAGAACACTGACTGAGGACATCCTGCAAGAAGTTTTCATACGCATCTATCGCAAGCTGCGCTGGCTGAGAGAGCCGGAGCTGTTTCGCCCCTGGGCGTACCGGATTGCTTCCAGAGAAGCGTTCAAACATCTGAAGCGGGAAAGACGATGGGTAGAACAGGTCAGGGATGAGTCAACTTTGGAGGCGATACCGGCTCAATCATCCGAAGAGAGCTATGCGCCTGAGTTGATAGAGCATCTCCCACAGCTTATCTCGCGCGTCTCACCGGCCAGCCGTGCGGTTCTCATTCTGCACTACCTGCATGAAATGCCGCTCGCGGAGGTCGCAGCGGTGCTTGGCCTGGCGCTGGGGACTGTCAAATCCCGTTTGGCCTACGGCCTTGAGAGTTTGCGGAGCGCCATTCGCGAACAGGACGACAATTCAGGCGGCGCGTTGGATGAGCGGCAAAAAAATCGTTTTTAATTGATAGGAGGTCAGGAATATGGCTGAAAGGAAATGGGGAAAAGTAGATATTTCGTTCACGGCTGAAGAACGTAAGAGCTTCAGGAATGCGCTGATTATTTTTGCGATCATCGAAGCGCTCGTTCTGATTCCGGCCATGCTGTACAAGATTTTTCATTGAACTTGTTTCGCTCTCTTCAAGGGTCGAACGAGTTCTTAATCACAACGGAAGCCCGACGGAGGTCTATTTATGTCGAACGTAAATAACATCAACGCAGTTCGTAAAACGGCGCTCGACCGCATTGACCGCAGCGAGCGTCACTACAAAGTCACATTCTTCGCCGCTGCTCTCATCGAAGCCTTCTTCTTCGCCGGATTCATCTTGCTCGCAGACTTCTCCAACCGGATGCATGTGCTGCTATTAATAACGACTATCGCCATCTACTCGATTCTGGCTCTTGGTCTGGTCGCGCTTGGCGTACACATCAACCGTAATACCTTGCGCGTCCTGAATGCGGTTGAACTGCTTGGAATGACAGATGGGTCGGAAGGCGAGAAAAGAATTTGACAGGAGAGGCAATTGCGGATTTCGGATTGCGGATTTTAGAACAGGCTACTGTCTTCCAATCCGAAATCCGAAATCCGCATTCCGCATTCTCTTTTTCCTGTCTGAATTCGCTTTGGTTATTTGGCGATAAAATAAGAAAGCGCCGGAGTCCCCCAACCCCGGCGCTCTCTTTCCTTCACTCGTTCAAGATTGAAGGAGAGTTATGAATTGCTCGCTACGATACAGGCGATCCGCACACAGTTGGTTGCACTTATATTGCAATGGCCTTACGGTTTGCTTTCGCTCTTTAGGCGGGCGGCATCAGCGTTCTCGTCGGAGTCTTTTGCTTAAGATTCTTGATGACGATGCGCGAGCCAAGCAAGATGGCGAGGACGAAGGCGAACCTGATGGGCAATCTGGTATCTGATTTGACCAGCATCCAGAAGTGAATCACGCCGCCGATGGCCGACACATATACGAGCTTATGGAGGCGTGCCCAACGCTTTCCGCCCAAACGTTTAATCCAACCTTTGGTCGAAGTAATCGCCAGCGGAACCATCAGGAAGAAGCTGAGCATGCCGATGGCGATGAAGGGGCGCGCATAGATGTCTTCGACGGTGCTTTTGAGGTTGAACGTGCGGTCGAACCAGATGTAAGTCAGCAGGTGCAGGAAGCCGTAGAAGAAAGCATAGAGTCCGAGCATCCGGCGAAACTGGATGAGCCATTGCACACTTGTAATCTTGCGAAGCGGCGTGACGGAGAGCGAGATCAACAGGAAGACGAGCGTCAACATGCCTGTGGTTCTGGTCAGAAATTCTACCGGGTTAGCTCCGAGCTTCTGGTGATACCAGTCCCAACCCATCAGCGTGAGCGGCACGAGGCTGTTGATGAAGATGAGAATTTTGTAAAACTTGATTTCTTTCATCGCGTTTTAGTCTCGCCTAGAAGTTGACCCGCAAATCCATCCCCGCATACAACTGCCCAACCTGTTCGGCATAGCCGTTGAACATCAAGGTGTCGCGCTTGCCATACTCGCCGATGCGAGTCTCGCGCGCCTGACTCCAGCGCGGATGGTCAACGTTCGGGTTGACGTTCGAGTAGAAGCCATACTCGCGTGATGCGTAATCGTTCCAGGTGGTGTCGGGTTGATCCTTGACGAGACGAATCTTGACGATTGATTTGATGCTCTTGAAGCCGTACTTCCACGGAACGACGAGCCGGATGGGTGCGCCGTCCTGCGGCGGCAACGCCTCGCCGTAAAGCCCGCTGGCGAGAATCGTCAACGGATGCATCGCTTCATCCAAACGCAAGCCTTCGACGTAAGGCCAGTCGAGCGAGCCGCCGTTCTGTTCGGGCATCCGTTTCGGGTCGTAGAGAGTTTCAAACTGGACGAAGCGAGCGGAAGAGTTCGGCTCGACTTCGTTCAGCAGTTTGTTGAGCGAGAAGCCCACCCAGGGAATGACCATCGACCAGCCTTCGACGCAGCGCAGGCGATAGACGCGCTCTTCGAGCGGCGCGATTTTTAAGAGATCGTCGAGGTCGAAAACCTTTGGCTTGTTGACCAGACCTTCGACCGTCACTGTCCAGGGGCGTGTGACGAAACCACTCGCCACGTTCGCCACGTCGCGCTTGTCGGTCGTGAATTCGTAGAAGTTGTTGTAGCTGGTGATGTCTTCAATCGGGGTCAGTTTTTCGTTGACCGTGAAGCCGGAAGCGTTGGCCTGCTCCGGCTTGACGACATCCGCCAGCTTCGCGCCTTCGACGCGCGGTGCAGCCGGAGCATTGAGTTTTCGATAGAGAAAACCTGTCGCGGCAGTGGACGCCACGAGCGCCGCGCCGCGCATGAAGTTGCGGCGGTCCAGATAAACCTTTTGGGGTGTTATCTCACTACTTTTGATGTCGCCTTGTTTCTTAATAACCATAAAGTGCCTGAGAGGGGATTCAAATTGGATTAAACAAATCGCCCCTCTGCTTCATTAATCGCGCGAGGCCGGGAAATCCTTACAGATGAATTCAATCGTCTCTCGCCAGAAAGTACGCAACAATCAGGCTTTTCGGTTTTCAGGCGGCCATCATTTTCTTGCCTCAGAGTTTATCCACTCTTCTTCTTCGCCGCGCGTTTGCCCGGTGCGCGTTTCTTCGCGCTGCCTTTCTTTGCGCTGCTTTTCTTGCTGCCAGCTTTTTTCGCCGAGCTTCCTTTCGCGCTACTTTTGCTCGCGTGCGGCTTTTTGTTTTTCGATGCTCTCAACGACTGTAATCTCTCCGAGATATCTACGCCGAACTTGTCTTTGATCTTCTTGCTCAATGCCGGGAGCAGGATAGTGTCGGCGACGCCGGAGAATTCATCCGAGAGTTTTTCTCCCATCGCATAAATCTCGTCGAGCAGCCCGCTCGGTTTCCGTTTCTTCTTCTTCGGCGTGGCGTCATCCAGCGAGGCTGCCAGCCCTGAGCCGACGACGTAGCCGATGACCAGTGCGCCCAGACTCATTGCGACGGAATGCTTGCGAAACTGCGCGCGCCAATCGAGCGTTTCCGCGACAGTTTCTTTGACGGATTCATATTGTTCGGTGACAGTATCTTTAATCTCCTCGACGGTCTGCGAAATATCCTCGCGCGCTTCTTCCATGCGACGCTGTAGCTCCGCTTTGGTCGGTTCTTCCGTTTCGGTCGGAGCAGTTGCGCGCCCTACGGCTTTCTTGCTGGCCATTTGGAAAATTCCACCCTTTCTGTTCGATCTGATTTCCCTAGATGCTAACAGCGCGCCGGGATTGATTCAATGTCCGATTAAGGGTAGCCGCCTCGGTAATCAATCGGCTATTATCCTTCGTGCGCCGTCTCCCCGGATTCTGACCTCAAGAGGTTTTTATGATTTCAAGGCATCTCAATCGCATTTTTATCCTCATTCTCTTATTTTCCTTACCTGCTTTCGCCCAAACGCCGACCGTCGTGCCGCAGACCGACGAGCAGCGCAAGACCCAACAGGAGCTTGAGCAAAAAGCGCTAACTTTGCTTGAGGATGTGGTCAAGGATTCAGAGTCTTTCAAGAATGCTGAGAATCGAATCCGCGTTAAGGCAACGGCGGCAAACGTTCTCTGGACGCACGACGAAACCCGCGCACGCACACTCTTCAAAGAAACGATGGCGAGCCTCGCTGACCTGCTGAATAATCAGGAAGCCGCAGACCCTTCGGAAAATCCCAGAATGTTGGAAGCCGTGCGTTCATTACGGCGTGAACTCTTGCAGATGCTGGTGCAGCGTGACGCGCGTCTGGCGCGTGAGTTCATGCGCGTCACGCGCCCGCCCGGTTCTCAGCCTAATAGCGCTCGTCACGGGCAGCCCGACCAGCAAATGGAAATCAATCTCGCGATGCAGATTGCCGAGAAAGACCCGAAGCAGGCTCTGGAAATCGCTGAAGAGAATTTAGCGAGCGGGCTTTCCTACGAGTTGCCGGAGCTTGTCACAACTATCCGGGAGAAAGACCCTGAAGCGGCAGCGAGGCTGGCGAGCGAAATCATCTCGAAGGTTCGCGCGGTGAAGCTCGAGACAAGCCATGTCGCACGGCAGGTCGCCGTTACCTTGCTACGCGAGGCGGCTCAAGCGCCCGATGGCGAAGGAAACAACACCAAGAGAGTGCCGCCGCTTTTAGACCAGCAGACGCTGCGCGAATTGACCGACATGCTCCTGACGGAAGCACTGCGTCCTTCTTCGACCAGTCCCGAACTTCTCACAGCTTTACAGGAGATGCTCCCGGTCGTTGAAAAATATGCCCCGTCGCGCGTCGCGCAACTCCGGCGCACAATCGAGCCGCAGAAGCCCGTCAAGGAAATCGCGGATGGCGATGGCGATGGTGATGGCGATGGCAGCGGTAATCTCGCAATCACAGAGATGAACAATTACAGCACGATATTCGAGAAGGGCACGGCTGACGAGTTGCTGGAGGCTGCTTCAAAAGCGCCCGAAGGCGTGCGCGAGATGTTGTACCAGCACGCCGCCGCGAAAATGATGGAAGAGGGCGACATGGAGCGCGCCCGCCAGGTCATCAACGAGCGCGTCAAAGACCCGGATCAACGTAAACAGATGCTCGCTCAGGTGGATGAAATCGCGGCTGTCAAAGCAGCCGAACAGGGCAAGATTGAGCAGACGCGAAAATTGCTGGCCACGCTTCGCAACAACGAAGAGCGCGTGATGGCACTGGCGCAATTTGCTACCAGCGCAGCCGCCAGAGGCGACAAGAAGGTCGCGCTGCAACTGCTTGACGAAGCGCGTGGCATGTCGAGCAATCGGGCTAAAAACTTCACGCAACTGGGCGCACAACTGGCCGTCGCACGCGCTTACGCTTCCCTTGATGCGGCGCGCAGCCTGTCGGTTCTCGAACCCGTCGTAGACCAACTCAACGAACTGCTGGCGGCGGCGGTCGTGCTTGGCGGCTTCATCACAGAAGAATTCGTCAAGGACGACGAAATTACGATGGAGCCTTTGGCGATGATCTCCAACGAGTTTGGCGGGAGCTACGCCAATGATGTTAAGGCGCTGGCTCGCGCCGACTTTGAACGGACGAAGGCTCTGGCCGACAGATTTCTCAGAGACGAGATACGAATCATCGCGCGGCTCTTGATAGCGCAAAGTATCCTGTCGCCACAACAAGCGATGCCGAGTGGGCAGAAAATGTTTACTACGAGCAGACCGGTCGTAATTCCTGACCAGCCGAATTGAGACAGGTAAGCATTGTGGCTTCGACGTGAGCTAAAGCCATGTGATTTGGATTGAACTGTCGCTCTTGTCGGCTCGTATCTATGGATAGGTTCAATTCAGGGCTTAAACTGTCAATGTAGGTTCACGGCAGAAGAGTTGGAGGAATCATGTATTGTCCATCGTGCGGGACTGAAGTCACGCTAGGATTAAATTACTGCAATCGCTGCGGAGCGAATCTGAGTCAAGCCTCGACGCTGCCTGAACCGCCGGTGCGCTACGTTAATCTGACCGGCCCGACCATCGCCATCGCCTTGATGGTAGTCATTGGTCTGGGAATCATCTTTGCGAGTGTCTCAGACTTGGCAAGGAATGACTTTCATCCGGTGGCGCTGACATGGATGGTGGTTGCCGGTCTCGGCATGCTTGTGGGAGTCGCCGCTCTCGTCATCCGTCAATGGACGCATCTGGCGGGAGTAACAAAGCCGAAGGAAAAATCTCTTCCGCGCAAGAAATCTGCTGACAAAGAATTTGTCCCGGCGCAACTGCCGCCGCTACGGTCTGAGCCTGTCGCCAGCGTCACCGAACACACCACACGCACCTTCGAGCCTGCTTACGTAGAGCGTGAACGCAGGAAGTAGTGTGGTTATTAAGAGTCACTAAGAAAACCAAGAAGAAATAGACAGGATTAACAGGATTATCAGGATTAAGAAGACAAGATAGGACAAGAAAGCTTGAATGTTTTTCCTTTCATCCTGTCCATCTTGTTAATCTCGGTCTATTCCTTTCTTAACCTCCTTGCCAATTCTCCTGACGATAAATTCATAGACAAAGAGCGCGCGTCTTTTCTTTGGCGGCATAGACTGCGGTGGTATGCTGTCACCACACAAAATGGAGAAGGGAATCAGCGAAATCGTCGGTCGCGGCGACCTCGATGAAGGCCGTAGCACAGAGGTCTATCGCGCCCTGCGCGCGCTTTTGTGCGCGACATGCGGGGGGGAGATTGCGGAGGGAGTGCTGTTTACGCGACGCAGAGTGAAAGGCATCGGCCTACGCATCATGCCTCAATGCCCGAAGTGCGCGCCGTTCACATTGCAGGCCGACAGGAAAGAGAAGTCGGCTTTGCTTCGTTCATTGCTGGGCGAGCAACCCGCAGACGCTTCCAGACAGGCGGGCGCTTCGTCCGATGCTGAAGCGCAGGCGAAAGCTAATCGCGTTGATGAAGAAGTCCGCCGACGGCTTGGGCCTGCCTTGAAGCGAAGCCGTCGCGGACGGAAATGATGCCGGGTCGCCGGTTATCTTAATTCGCCTTCTTCACCCCTCACGGTGTTTTCGATTTCGCGCCGGGCTTGCCCTGCGGGTTCTTCGTTTGGCTCTCCTGCTTGCTTGCCTCATTGGGCTTCATCGAACTGTTGGCTGAGGTAGGAATCTCAGCTATGCGCTGGCCGCTCGTGCGATCAAAGACGGCGTTGCGCAGGAATTGCTCGCTCGTCCAGGGCGGAGCATCGCCGCCCAGATATTTTTGAAACCATTCGAGATGAGCCGTGTAGTAGAGCGCCATCTCGTACCAACTCGGCCAGTGGCCTGCGTTCGAGTAGATGATGAGCCGCGAAGGGACGTTCATCTTTTTCAAGTCGGTGTAGAAATGTAGCGATTGCGTGTAGGGCACTCGATAGTCGCGCTCGCCTGAGATGACGAGCGTCGGCGTCTTGAAATTCTTGACGTAGTTTGAGGGCGACCATTTTTCATAGTTCTGAGAATTCAAGGGTGTGCCCTTCAAGTCCCATTCGGGAAACCAGAGTTCTTCGGTCGCGCCGTGAAATGAGCGCAGATCATAAATGCCCATCATCGAAGCAAGCGCCTTATACCTGTCCGTGTGCCCCTGCATCCACATCATCATGTAGCCGCCATAAGACCAGCCCATCGCGCCGATGCGTGTGCGGTCAACGTAGGGCAGTTTTTCCAGCGCGTCCGTCACCTTCATCAAATCTTCATAGACGCGCCCGCCCCAGTCGCCGGAAATCTGTTCTGTGAATTCCTGCCCATAGCCGACCGAGCCGTGCGGGTTCGGAAACACAACAATGTAACCCGCGCCCGGATAAACCTGCCAGTCGCCGCGAAACGCGTCCGCCCATTGCGACTGCGGCCCGCCGTGAACGTTCAGGATGACGGGATACTTGCGCGATGGATCGAAGTTATGAGGCTTGACTAGAAAGACATGAACGCGCGCACCATTTGAGCCGGTGACCCACATCTGTTCAGCCGGGCGAATGTCCACTTCGTTCATTAGGGGGTCGTTGACGCTCGAAAGTTTCGTCGGGTTCGATGCCCGCCCGCCGCTCAGCGCTGCGCTGTAAATCTCGCTCGGCTCGCCGACGGAACGCTTGATGTAGAAGAAGCGTCGCTCTGCGGAATCGAACTCGAAAGCGTCAATCGTTTTATCCGCCAGAAGCTGCGTGATTGTTTTGGAGCTAACGTCGAGACGATAGACTGGATTCTGCCCTTCGACCGGGCCGGAGAAGTAGATTGATTTTGAATCGTTAGACCAGTGGTAATCCTCCACCCAGTTGCGAAACGATTCCGTCAGCACCGTTGACTTGCCCGTCGAGCGATCATAAAGCGCGAGGCGAAAAAGGTCTGACTCGTAGCCCGGCTGCTTCTGCATACGGTAGGCGATGTAGCGACCATCGGGCGAATACTTCGGGCTACCATCGTAAGCCGGATTCGCCGCCGTGATGTTGCGCGGCTTCGGCTCACTGTCACCGAGCGAGATAAGCCAGAGATCGTTGTTGGTCGAAGTCGCGGGAGAAGCGTCGTGGTTGGAGACGTAAACAAGCTCCTTGCCATCGGGCGAGAAGTCGTATTGCACAGGGCCGCCGAGTTGGAAAGACGGCGCGTCGTAGTTGCCGGGCGTGACATCACGCGTCTCGCCCGTTGCGACGTTGACGATGAAGATATGCGTGCGCGTTCCATCCTTCCACGCGGTCCAGTGGCGATAGAGCAGGTCGTCGGCCATGTGCGCTTTGAGCGACCCGGCTTCCCATCGTTCCGCGATTTTCTTGTTGCAGGCGTCGTCACCATTGCATTCCGGGTACACGTCTGAAGAGAAAGCTATCCACTTGCCGTCGGACGACCAGACGGGGTCGGAGACTCCGGTCGAGATGTTGGTGACTTTGCGCCATTCGCCGCCGCTCGCAGGCATCAGGTAAAAATTCGCGCTTCCATCTTTTGAACTGGTGAGCAGGATTTGACGGCCATCGGGCGAGTAGGATGGCGCATACTCGCTCTTGTCGCCGATGGTCAACTGGCGCGGATTGCGCCCGTCAACATCCATCGCCCAGATGTGGCTGATGCGCTTGGCACGCGCAAGGTCTGAGGTCGTGACGGCGAAGAGCAATGTTCTGCCGTCGGGGGAAACGTGCAAGTCCGAAAGATTCTTGACGCGATAGAGGTCTTCAATCGTGAACGCACGCTTCTGCGCGTGCAGGAAGGTAGCTGAGAGCAGCAAGATAATCGAAAGCAAGAAAAGGCGACGCATCATTCGTTTGACTCCTTTGGATAGGGACAATGCCTGCAATTATTGTCACAGCAATAGCCGCGACGAAGTAGAAACCTGGCAGTAAAGACATACAGACCGTTTTCGAGATAATAGTCTTCGTCTTCGATTAAGGGTAGCTCCGAACTGTTTTTTGGCGGATTGACGGATAGATCAGCACTGGCAGAATTGTTCTTCATCGCGGCTGTCTAGTTTATCGGAAACGGGCTATTTTGAAAAAGCGAGGCAGCCTTCAACGATAGCCCTCGGCCTGAAGCGAGAAGAGTTCGGCGTAGAGTCCGCCGCGCGTGACCAACTCGGCGTGTGAGCCTTCTTCGACGACGCGCCCTTCGTCAAGCACGACGATGCGGTCGGCCATGCGAACGGTGGAGAAGCGATGCGAGATGATGACGGCCATGCGCCCGCGCATCAACTCGGCGAAACGGTGGAAGACCTCGTACTCGGCGCGCGCGTCGAGCGAGGCGGTCGGCTCATCGAGGATGAGCACTTGCGCGTCGCGCATGTAGGCGCGCGCCAGCGCGATCTTCTGCCACTCGCCACCGGATAAATCCACGCCGCCCTCGAATCGCCGCCCCAACATCTGCCTGTACTTCTCAGGAAGACGCGCCAGCAGCGTTGCCGCCAAAGATTTCTCAGCAGCGGAGATGATGACAGGCGGCGTTTGATTCTCACTGATGGCGGGGGGCATTTGATAATCACGCGCGCCGCCTGTCTCCTTCGCCGCAGCCTCATGCTGATCGCTCGTCGCGTCGCGTGCGTTCGCAGAAGCTGAGGCGATTGGTTCGTTGTCTGAAGAGTCGAGGTAGTCGCGCACGTGTTCGATCTCGCCGACGCCGATGTTCTCGTCAAAGCGCAAATCGTAGCGATAAAAGTCCTGAAAGATGACGCCGACGCTACGGCGCAAACTTTCAAGGTCATAGTCGCGCAGGTCTCGCCCGTCGAGGAGGATGCGCCCTTCGGTCGGGTCGTAGAGCCGCGCGAGCAGCTTGACGAGTGTCGTCTTGCCCGCGCCGTTGCCGCCCACGAGTGCGAGGCGCTCGCCCGGTTGCAAGCTGAAGTTAACGCCCCGCAGCGCCCACGTCTCGCTGCCGGGATATTGATAGCCTACATTCTCGAAGACGAAGCCTTCGCGGAGCGGCCTCGGCACAGGAGCAGCGCCCGGACGCGAGGCGACCGTCGGCGTGGTCTCGAAGAAGTCGAAGAGGTCTTTGAGGTAGAGACATTGCGTGTAGATTTGCCCGGCGCCGGAGAGCAGCCGTTGAATCAGGTCGCGGCTGCGCATGAAGGAGGCGGCGAGAAACGTCAGCGTGCCGAGCGAGATTGCGCCGCGCACGGCGCGCAGGAGGATGACGGCGTAAGCGCCATAATAGCCAAGCAGCCCGACGATGGAGAGCAGCGTGGCGACGACGCTCTTGCGTATCGAGAGCCGCTTGTTCTCTTCATAAAATTTATCGGAGAGAACGCGGTAGCGCTCGACGAGCCAGGGCGCGAGGCCGAACGTTCTGGATTTCCTTAGCCGGGCGGTCGCTCGCGCCCAGATAGCGCAGGTAATCCAGTTGACGGCGCTCCGGCGTCCAACGGAAGAGAAGCGAGTATTCAAGCGACGCGTAATGCGCCTCGCCTAAAAAGCCGGGGACGACCGCCAGCGCAAGCAGCAGCAGGAGCCAGGGACTGTAAACCAGCAGCACCGCGCCGAGGCTCAGGAGCGTCAAGGCGTCCTGCCCCATCGAGAGAAGCTGCGCGAGCAGCCCGATTCTTCCGGTCGTCTGGCGGCGCGCGCGGTCCAGTTGATCGTAGAAGGCAGGGTTTTCAAACTGGTACAGATCGAGCGACGCGGCGTGCTGCATCAGCAGGATGCTCGTGCGGTTTGAGAAGAGGTCGCCGAGCAGGCTTTCGACAACGGAAGAAACCCGCGACAGCGTTTCGCCCACAAACGCGAGCGCGATCTCCAATCCGACCAATCGCCAGAGCAGTCGCGTGTCGAGCGCCCCGCCGCGCGCTGCCACCACCGCGTCTATGATGAGCTTCCCGACGAGCAGCACGGCGACGGGGACGAAGGCGCGCACGAGGCGCAGCAGGATCATCGCTACGGTCAACCCGCGATGCGTCTGCCACACGAGCCTGACGAACGGCGGGACATTACGCAGCACCGCGATTCTCTCGCGCAGGGTGGGCGACTCCGGCGTGGAAGGTGGACGCCGCCTTGATGATTGCGGGGATGACATTAGAACGATACCTGTGCGCGCCCAATCAGCAGGACAAGCCGACGACCGACTCCCATGCGGCCAGCGCGCGGGGCAGGTCATACTCGGAGACACGCGCACGCGCAGCCTCGCCCAGGCGAGAGCGCAACTCGCCGTCACTCGCCAGCCTGCGCAGAGCGACGGCAAGCGCGGCTGCGTCGTTGACGGGCACGACCAGCCCCGTCACTCCGTCCTCGACTAATTCCAGTGGGCCGGGAGCGCCGTCGCTCACAATCACAGGTAGCCCGCAACTCATGGCTTCAAGCAGAGCGTTCGGCGTTCCTTCGACGCGCGAAGGCAGCACGAAGAAATTCGCGGCGTGGTAGAAGGCGTGCGGGTCTGTCACCACTCCATGCCAATCCACGCGCCCCGCGACGCCGAGCCGCTCAGCCCTGACGCGCAAGTCACCTTTGAGTCTGCCATCGCCGACGATTGCGAGCCGCCATCCGTCGAGATCGTCACCCACGAGCGCGAAGGCGTCGAGCAGAACGTCGTGGGCTTTGTCCCAGACGAGACGACCGACGGTGAGGAAGGACGGCGAAGGTGACACGGGCGCGCCGCCGTTTCCATTCTTGAAGACAAGGGGGTTAGGAACAAAGGCCAACTTCTCCGGCTCGACGTATCCGCCCATGTCCAGCAGAGCACCCCGCGTGTTCGCTGTCACGAGGTCTGCACTGCGGTAGTGCTTTCGCCACATCAAATCCCACAGCCCGAATCGCGCCAGACGGCGTGGATCGTTACGCTCAGAAATAATCACGCGCCTTCCCAGCCCCTCGCACGCCCTCAGCGTAATGATGTTGATGGATGTGCCGAACGACACGACCACCGGCGACTCGACGTTCCTTAGCGCGCGCCGCAAGGCCCACGACTCGTATTCAATGAAGAGGCGGAAGTTCAGGCTGTAGAAGCGTTCGGCGAAGAGGTGGTACAGCGGCCAGCCGAAGAGGGCTATGAGCCAGGGCCTTGCGGCCTTCAACTCCGAGAGGCGGGTCTTGAGCTTTTTAAAGGACTCGGCGAACCAGGTCAGCTTGGCCCTATCTATGATGACATGGTGGACTGATGGGTCGAGCGCGAAAAACCGTCGCCGGTCGTGCATAGTGATAACGCATACCTTCCGCCCGCGTTGCGTCCACTCATTGGCAAGCGTAGAGACGACACGCTCGATGCCTCCTGCATCGAGACTGTTACAAACAAGGATAATCTCTGCCGAAAAGTTTGCTTGTCGGGGCATAACGGCTAGTGCAATCGCTTTTGCTCAATAAGTCTTTAACGCTTCGCGAAGGTGATGGATGATACCACAGCACGCGCCACCCCGGACGATCCCGCCGCAGTCCGTCAGTTATTAAGCTGCGCGTCAAAAAAGCCGACTCCCCCGAAACAAAATCAGATAGCCATGAATGAGCATCGGCAGCGCTCCAATCACAGCCGCCGCGACCAATCCCACGACTTTGACCCGCTTGCTTTTCACGGCTTTGATAAAGAGCCAGCAATAATATGGAATGTATAGCAGGATAGCCGTCACCAGCCCCGGCACATACTGCTTATCTACCACGCCTCCGACGACATGGAAGATGGCATTCGCCATCATCAGACAACTGAGCCATGCGATGGCGAGAGTCAAAGAGAAGGCAGAGCGTGAAAACCATTCAATTCCGACAACAATCAGGGTGATAATCAGAGCCGTGATGTTCACTCTCCAAAAGAGCGTGGACGTTATCCCGCGAGTGACATGACCATTGAACCATTCGACGAATCCCGGCGACTCTTCGAGGAAATGGCTGATGAAGATGAATGGTGATAAGAGGAAGGCGCGAGAAAGATAATTCATTTTCTAGCATCCATTCGATTCACGCCGCATGTTCAAGTTGGCTGTCTATCGCTGGAATTAGCCGGGTGGGAAGCCTCTGCGGTGAGATTCAAGTTCACAATGCGAGGCAAACTGGCTTCGCTCCGGTTGACTGAATCGTTTGATGCGGCATGGTTTTACAGATCGCTCTCGGAAATGCCTGCCATCTTCATCAGATGTCGAAGCAAACCTGTTTTGAGCGCCTGATTGCCATGAATGGGAACAGAGAGTCGGACCTCACTTCCGGGTTTGCCATAGATGTGGTGACTTCACTTGTATTCTCAGCAATGTCCACCCCTGACGCTCAAGAATTCTGGCAAACTCTTTGCCGGAGACTGATTTCATACAGCAATTTCCAGCACACGGTCACTCTCATTAATCTGAGCGGGTGAAACATCAACGGATAAGCAGCCTTCGACAGCTTCATAAAGATTCTGAAGCAACTCTTCAAAGGTCTCGCCCTGAGTGGCACATCCGGGAATAGAGGGGACTTCAGCCCAGTAGCCGCCCTCTTCAGCTTCGTGGACAATGACTTTAATCTTCATGCGCTCAATTATACGTTAGCCGTAACTAAATTCCGATGTTCGGGAAGAGTCGAGCATTTAATGTTTGAATTAACCCACGCCGAGCATGTAATTATTCTGTTCACTTCACCGTCAACGTGGTCTTCGCGAAATACTCGGTCAGGTTGCCGTTCTTCATCATCAGTTCGCGCTTGCCCCAGGCGATGATGTAAACGCTGTAAGTTCCGGCGGGCAGCTTTAGCATGTCGCCGACCGTCGCGTACTTGCTATTCTTCTCGCCGATGTCCTGCTGATATTCATTGATGAATTCCACGTCTTTACCGTCAGCATCCTGCTTGTAAAAGACGATGCCGATGAACCCCACTCCGACCGGCCCTTTATTTTCAAACAGGACATTGAAGGGCGAGTTGGCCGCCCATTGATTCGACTGGCCGACGCATTTCCAGTCGTCATCAATTTCTTTGCAGATGCTGACCTTGCCCTGATTGGCGGGAGTGTTGCCAGCCGCTTTGTCCTGGGCCTGAGCGGTGGAGACAAATAACATCGAACAGCAAATCGACAGCGCAAAAAGCAAGAGATAGCGAGTTTGTTTGGGCGACGGCATGATCGTTTAAGCTCCTTATAGTGTCGGCGAATATTAGCGACCGCCGGAGTCCCAAGTCAACGATTAACAGCCTCAGGTCGCGCTGCCGGAAGGACGCAAACGCGCCATCATGTACGAATCAACATAACGCCCATCGCGGAACGCATGTTGGCGCAGCGTCCCTTCATGCTCAAACCCGAACCGCTCGTAAAGGCGTATCGCTGGCTCATTATCCGCGTAGACCTCAAGCTCCAGTCGCGTGAGATTGAGCCAGTTATCCGACAGGTCGAGACCTGCGCGCATTAGAGCGCCTCCGATACCCTTGCCCTGCCACTCGTCGTGCACGCACATCCCGATTGCTCCGACATGCCGCCGCCGGGGTCTGTTCGGGAAAGTAATTACGTCGAACATTCCCACCACACGATCATTGATGACCGCCACCAGTTTATATATGCCGTCGTCACGCTCTGCCAGCCGCTGCCGCCACTGTTCACGGGACGGATATGGCAACTGGAGCGTTCCCGCATACACCTTCGGGGAACTAAATATTTCGTAGATGGCTGAACAGTCATCCGGCTCAGCCCGGCGTATCTGAAGACCTTCAACTTGCATTGACTTCACCTCAGTTTTAGCCGCGAAGCTTCCCAACGCTGGAATTAATCCGCGCCGAGCGCAGGCAATCAATCTACAACGCGAGGAAGCATCATGAAAAGAGTGCTATCGCGGCATAGGGTCCGATGAGTTGTTGGACGCGTCTTTAGATGTGAAAGATTACCACCGACGTGGAAGCTGGGCATCAACAAGGAACTTCATAATGCTCTTTTGAAGGATGAGCTGAAGGCTATCTCAATTATTTAGCATTCCTTTAAGAATATTCACGTCACTTGAGAATGCCAGCTCATCTTCTTTCAGTTCGTTTAGACTTGCCTGATAGTTGTCATATATCTCTTGCCTTTTTTCTTCGGCCAGATATTTTTCGATAAGGGTTTGTAACTCTACCTTTTCTTCGGTAGATAGATTTTTCACTTCTTCAACGACTTCCGCAAAACTGTCTTTCATGTTCTTGTACCTCAATTTTTTGCTACAAAATATGCTCTTTCATTCCTTTTAGCAATATCTCAAGTGGAGAAAGCCTAACGCCGCGCTTCAGTTGCGGCGCGCGATCAGCATCCAAGCAGCAGGAACCAGTTTAATTGAGAAACATGCTATCGAGGCGTCAGTTACAAACGCTTGTTCGGCGGCTAGGGCGTCTCGCCCCTCCAGTCCGAGGCGCGCTGGATCTCGGATTCAGGTGTACCGAACCACTTATTGTCGAAGAGAGTCTTCTGTACTTCGTTTACCACTTTGCGAAGTTCTTCGACAGGTATCTTGTACTGCCTTGAGATATTCTGCAGGGCTTGTTGCTCGGACACGGACGAGGGGACGTTGATGACAGCACGATACATTCTATATTCATTAACCGTGAAGGTGGCCACCGATGAGGCCTTTTGAGCATCATCGGATTTCGTTTTCTCCGCCGGTAACGCAGCGCTTGACCGAACACTGCTACTCGAGTAGCAACCGATTCCGCGTAGTTCCTCGTTCATCCTCACAACGACCGAAGATTTTGGATCAAGTGAGTTGCGAATGTCGAAGAGTTCAGCACAGCTTGCTCCCGCATCAAGCCGTTGCTTAAATCCCGAATAGTCCATCGCAGGACTCGGTTCGCTAGACTGAACCTGCGAATCAGTTTCTTGTAATTGCTGAGAGTTTGATACTACTGCGTTACTTTTACACCCAAGCATCAGAACCAACCACGAAATAAAGACCGAAGCCATCGCTACAAGTGAGGAATTGTCTTTCAAGTCGTGTCTCCTGTTTTTAATTTATCACCACTCAACAGCCGCCGAACTGCTGACTAACCCACACTAGCAGTATAACACGCTGAATTGCGGTGTTAGGCCGCACGTTGCGGCTTAATCATGCTTTCACCGTTCTATCCATATTCATCTTTCTCCAATTCTTGCCCTGCATGAAAAGGTGATATTCTCTCGCTTCCTGCCGAATTACCGTTTTTCTCGTCCACGGGTGTTAATAATCTTCAGCGAGGTGCGTTTTATGGGTGGAGACAACCTGAAGGAGGAACCCGTGCAAGCTGCTGTGTCACACCTCAAACCACTGCCTGAGCCGCCGAGAGAGTTGGAAAACCTCTTCCGCGAGCATAACAACCTGATCTTTCGCACGGCCTATCGCGTCACCGGCAGCGCCGAAGACGCCGAAGACGTGCTGCAAACAGTCTTTCTACGTTTAGCCAGACGCGCGGAAGTTGATCTTGCGCCCAGCCCCGCGAGCTATTTGCATCGCGCCGCCGTCAACGCCTCGCTGGATTTGGTTCGCAGCCGCACGACAGCCCGATCTGTAGCGCTCGAAGATATGGAAAGCGACCTGCCCGAAAATTCCGCTCTCAATCCCGAAGCAAGACACGCTGACCGCGAACTGCGGAAACTGATTCAACAGGCCGTGTCGCGTCTCGGCGCATCAGCCGCAGAGATGTTCGTGCTGCGTTATTTCGAGGGCTACGGCAATAGCGAGATTGCAGAGATGCTCGGCACATCGCAGATGGTCGTCGCCGTCACCCTGCACCGCTCCCGCGCACGTCTCCGTAAAGAAATCGGCAATTATCTGGAGAAACATCATGAAGCGTAATCGTAAAGAACTTGATTCAGTCCTCGACCGTGTCGCTGCCGGAATCCGCAGCGAAGAAATAGATGCTGTCGTTGTCGAGAGCGCCGCAGACCGCGTCTGGGCGCGACTCTCAAAGGAGAGCGTCGTTGAACTGCCCGTGACGAAAGCGGTGAACGAGATTCGAGGCTGCGCGGATTTTCAGGCATTGATTCCGGCATACTTGAGCAAAGAACTGTCCGACGCGCGCACGCTCCTGCTTGAAGATCACACGCGGGAATGTATCCCTTGTCGTAAAGCGCTCAAGGCCGCGCGTAATGGAAGCGTTCAATCTACAAGCGCGGTTCAACCTGTTAAGAGGGTAACGCTGACGCCGCAGACGCCCGTCTGGAAATGGGCGATTGCCGCGATGCTCGTCATAGGGGTCGGCTTCGTTGCTTTCAACATCTATCGTCGCGTTTCGGTTGAGGCACGCGCCACCATTCAGGCGGCCAACGGGACAGTTTTCAGAGTGACTGAGACGGAAAGCCGAGCCGTCGGGGTCGGCGAGGAGATTAGCAAGGGCGAGAGAATCCGCACGGCGAAGGATGCCGGTGCGGTGGTGAAACTGGAAGACGGCTCGCTTGTCGAAATGCGTGAGCGTTCCGAAATGTCTTTGAGCCAGAACTCGGATGGCACGACCATTCATCTGAATCGCGGCAACGTCATCGTCGAAGCCGCGAAGCAAAAGGGTGGGCATCTCTACGTGGCGACGGACGATGCGCTCGTCTCCGTGACGGGCACAATCTTCTCCGTCAACAACGGCACGAAGGGATCGCGCGTCTCTGTTGTCGAAGGCGAGGTCCACGTCAATCATGCTGGCGACGAGAAAGTTCTTCATCCGGGCGACCAGACGACTACGAACGCGAGCCTTGAGCAGATTCCGATTCAGGAAGAGGTGGCGTGGAGTCGCAACGCCGAGCGCTACGCGAAGCTAATGACGGAACTCACTGCGCTTCGACGTGAACTGGACAAAAATGTTCCTCGTCCCGGCGTGCGCTATTCGACGCGCCTGCTCGACCTCGTTCCTGACGGAACGGTTGTCTACGGCGCGCTGCCGAACCTCTCCGCAACGCTGGTCGAATCGCACAGGATTATGCAGGAACGCATTCAACAGAACGCGGCCCTGCGCGAATGGTGGAAACAGGACAAAGGCGCTTCGCGCGGTGGCCCTAATCTGGATCAGATCATCGGAGAGATTAACCAGTTCGGCAAATATCTCGGCGCGGAAATCGTGGCGAGCGCGAAGATGGGCGAGCGTGGGCCTGAAGACCCGCTGGTGCTCGCGGAGTTGAGCGACGCGGCAGGCTTCCGCCCGTTCCTCGAACAGAAAATCGCGGCATTCACCGCGACGGAGAAGGGCGCTCCGAAGATTCGCATCATTGACGACCCGCTGACCGCGACTCAGGCAGCAGCTACAGATGGAAAGCAAGTCCACGAAGTCCTTGTCTGGATTAACGGCGATTTGCTGGCTGCCGCGCCGCGCTTACAGCAGTTGCAACAGCTCGCGGCGCAGTTGAAAACGCCCGAGACGAACAGCTTCAAGACAAGCTCTTTCTATGCGCGGCTGGCCGAAACTTACAAGGCGGGCGCGGGGCTGATTGTCGCCGCCGATCTGGAAAAGATAATTGGCCGGATGGTGAGCGAATCGAATGACCCGAATGCTGCCAAAAACAACGAGACTTACAAACAGTTGGGGTTGATGAGCCTCAAGCATTTCGTCGTCGAGCAGAAGGATGTGGAAGGCAAGACGAACAGCCGCGCGATGGTGAGCTTTAAGGAGCAGCGCAGCGGTATCGCTTCGTGGCTCGCCGCGCCCGGCCCGATGGGAGCTTTGAATTTCATCTCGCCCGACGCCAACATGGTCGCGGCCTTCGTCGTCCGCGAGCCTTCTTCGCTCGTTGACGAACTGCTTGGCTATCTCGACAAGATCAACCCACGCCTGCGCCAGCACCTCAACGTGCTTGAGGGTACTTTGGGTTTGAAACTGCGCGAGGATTTCGCAGCGCCTTTGGGCGGTGAGTTCGCCTTCGCGATTGACGGGCCTATCTTGCCCACGCCTTCGTGGAAGATGGTTGTCGAGGTTTATGACCCGGCGCGCTTGCAGCAGACCTTCGAGCGTGTGGTGGAAGAAGTGAATAAACATGCCGCCAAAGAGGGCAGAGGCGGTTTAGAGTGGGAGCGCAGCGAAAGCGGCGGGCACACTTTCTACACACTAAAGTCTGTGGACTTCGGCGTGGAGATTCATTACACCTACGCTAACGGCTACTTTGTGGCCGGGCCGAGCCGCGCGCTCGTCGAACGCTCGCTCAAGTATCGTGAGTCCGGTTTCACCTTGCTGCGCTCGCCGCGCTTCACTTCGACCTTGCCTGCGGATGGCAACGTCAACTTCTCCGCCATCTTCTATCACGACCTCGCTCCGCTGCTCGCGCCAGTTGCCGGGCAGATGGAGAAGGCCGCGAAGGATTTGCCGGAGGAACAGCAGCGGGCAATCCGCGCGACCGCCGACGCTCCGCCGACGCTCGCCTACGCCTACGCGCAGGGCGACCGCATCATCTTCGCCGCCGACAGCGAAGGCGGGCCGTTCGGTCTGAGTCCGGCAAGTCTCATGGGGCTACCAAACTCATTCGAGGTGCAGCATATCCTCGGTCAGGCGATGCACGGTAAGAAAGAAGTTAACTCGGTGAAGGAGAAATAGAGATGATGCCGTTTAGCAAATTCCAAAGCTCAAAGATGATCGTTGTCCTTATGTCTCTAGGCGTAGTGCTGGCGTCTCAGGGCTGCGGGGCGTTCAGGGTTCTCAATAGAGACAAGACAGTTCTGGGCGCGCACCCGGTGATGATTACGCCCTGTGGTTGGAAGCTGGAAGACAAGTTTGGCGGCCCCGTCAAAGATGAGCAGACGGGTAAGGTTTACTACAAACATTCATGCGGCGAAACAATCGTGACCATCAAGGACGAGGAACTTGTCGTCAACGGCAAATCCTACGGCAAACTTGCCACGACAACCGATTCGGTAAAAGTTGATGGCGGCAAGGTGTTCGTCAACGGCAAGGAAGTTTCATCAGTGGCTGACACCGCTTCTTCAAGCTAAAGGAGATTAAAACGCATCATGCGCTCGAAAGCTGCCTCTCATACACTTCTGGCGCTTCTGATTATCTGCTCCTCGCTTTTGGTCATGCCGGGAAAGGCACTTGGTCAATCACCATTTTCGTCTGTGAAGATGGAACTGACGCTCAATCAGGAGGGGGCAGGATGGAAGACCGAAGCGAAATTCAATGTTCAGGGTCGGGAATTCGCCGACCCTGTGCGCGATTTCAAGGCGAGCGACAACGACATCTCGTTCACGGTGAATATCGGAGGGGCCGATGTGCGTTTCGTCGGAAAGCTGGGCGATGACAAACTCGGCGGCACTCTGGAAGCCTTCGAGAAAAATGCAAAGATCGCTGCCGGAACGTGGAGCTTGACGCGTCAGCCGGAGAGTTCACCCGCCAAAGGGTTAACGGGAAAATGGAGCGGGACATTCGCGGCGCAAATAATCGGTGAACAGGCGTCTGACCCGAACTTCGATACGCATGTCGTCAATCCCGCTTATTCCAAAACCCATCCGCGCATACTTTTTGACGAAGCCCACAATAACTTTCACACGACGACCGGGCGATACAAACCGTTCGTTGATCTCATCAGCCAGGACGGCTATCAGGTAATAGCCAACAAAGAGAAATTCTCGAAAGCTACGCTGGCAGGCTACGACGTTTTAGTTATCTCCAATGCGCTCGGCCCGGTAGGTAAACGTGCCAACGCAGCCTTCACCGACGAAGAGTGTGATGCTGTCAGAGATTGGGTGCAGGCGGGTGGAGCGTTGCTGCTCATTGCCGATCACGCGCCGATGGGAGCGGCGGCTGAGATTCTCTCGAACCGCTTTGGCGTGGACATGAGCAAAGGCTATACGGGCGATCCTGCCAACTATGACAAGCAGGCGGGCGGGCTTAGTCAACTCGTCTTTTCACGCGAGAACAAACTTTTGGGCGAGCATCCGATTACGAGTGGTCGCAATGCTTCGGAACGGCTCAACCGCGTTCTGACTTTCACGGGTCAATCATTGCGTGGGCCGGAAGGAAGCGCCGTGATTCTCCGGCTCGCTGACACTGCCATTGATAAACTTCCGGGTGAGGGCAGGGAAGTCTCCGCCGCCGGGCGCGCTCAAGGCATAGCGTTGAAGACAGGCAAAGGCAGAGTAGTGGTGCTCGCCGAAGCCGCGATGTTGACTGCCCAGATTTCCGCCGAGGGAGAGAAGTTCGGGATGAACGTTCCCGGCAATGACGACCGGCAATTCGCGCTCAACATCCTGCACTGGCTTTCGGGTCTGTTGAAGTAAACGGAGATTGTCTCTATGAAGAAACTGCGTCTGACCATCGTGCTGGCGTCCTTACCTAACTAGTGACTTGGATTAAATATGAAACCTGTCATTGACCTCAACAATCTGAGCGTTCAGTTCGGCTCGAAGACGATTTTGAAAGATGTGAGCGCGGAGTTGCGCGGGCGTGCTATCGGTCTGCTTGGGCCAAACGGTGCGGGCAAGACGACGCTCATCCACACGTTGCTCGGTTTTCATCCTCCTTCATCCGGCACGGCGCACATCTTCGGCCAGGACATCACGGCGGGCACGAAAGAGATCGGCGCGTTCATCGGTTACATGCCGGAGCGCGATTCTTTCATCTCCAAGATGTCCTGCGTGCGCTTCGTCAGTTTGATGGCTGAGCTTTCGGGCTTGCCGACGGAGGCCGCGTTGGAGCGCGCACACGAGGCGCTCTTCTACGTGGGCTTGGGCGAGGCGCGTTACCGCAATCTTGAAACATACTCGCTCGGCATGAAGCAGTTGGCGAAACTCGCGCAGGCCATCGTTCATGGGCCGAAGCTGATTATCTTGGACGAGCCGACCAACGGGCTTGACCCGCCGACGCGCCTCCGCATGATTCGTCTCATCCGCGACATACGCGACAGCGGGCAGGCACACATTCTGCTCTCGTCGCACCTGCTGCGCGATGTCGAAGAATGCTGCGAGGAGATTCTGATTTTGAAGGAAGGGCGGCTTGTCACCTACTGCAATCTGGAAGAAGAGCGCAAGGCCAACCGTAAGTTTCTTGAGATGGAGACGCGCGGAGACACACGCGCCTTCGCCGAAGCCATCGGGCGCATGGGCTGTGAATATGCGCTGACGGACGAGCGTCGTTTCAAGCTCGTCCTGCAAAACGGCATCGAGATACGCGACCTCTACAAACTCGCAGCCGATCAACAGGTGCAGATTCGCCGCCTCAACTACAAGCGCGACTCGCTTGAAGACATCTTTTTGAAGGCGATGGAGTAGGAAAGTCTGGAGTCTGGAGTCTTAGAGTCTGAAGTCAACTGGTCAAAAACAATTTCTGTCTTTTGACTCCAGACTCCAGACTTAAATTGGAGAATAACGATGGCCGTTTATGACCATACTTATAAGCAGTATTCGGGCGAGGTGACGCCGCGCTGGTCGCGGTTTCTGATTCTGCCGCGCCACTCTTACCGGGGCATCTTTCAGTCGAAGCTGTTCATCGCCTACTTCGCTATATGCCTGATCTATCCGCTGGTCGCCTCAATCCTGATTTATCTGCACCATAATTCAGAGGCGATGGCGATTATGGAGTTGACCGTCAGAAAGCTCGTCATCATTGATTCGGAGTTCTTTGAGATATTCATGGTCATTCAGGGCGGGTCTGCCTTCTTCCTGACGCTGCTGATTGGACCGCAACTCGTCTCGCGCGACATGACGAATAATGCTTTGCCGCTCTATCTCTCTCGCCCCTTCTCACGCGCGGAATATGTGCTGGGCAAGATGTCCGTGCTCTTGATCCTGCTTTCGCTGATTACGTGGATTCCGATTCTGCTGGTCTTTCTCTTTCAATCCTACCTTGAGGGCTGGAGTTGGTTCACGCAGAATCTCAGGATGGCGGGCGCGATTTTCGTTGGAAGCTGGATTTGGATTCTGTTGCTGTCGCTGCTGTCGCTGGCGATCTCTTCGTGGGTCAAGTGGAGACTGGCCGCGAGCGCCGCATTGATCGGAGTCTTCTTCATCCCGGCGGCGTTCGGCGGAGCCCTCAATGAAATCTTCAGGACGCGCTGGGGAAATCTCATCAGCCTACCCAATGTCATGAAATCCACCGTGTCTGGACTGTTCGGGACATGGGTCCCGCAAACCGGGCGTGTTCGCGGCTTCGCGAATGGGCGGAGAGTCTTTTTTGATCTCTTTGAGCCGCCGCTGTGGAGTTCGTGGCTGGTCTTAGCCGCCGTCTGCGCATTCTGTTTAATGTTGCTCGTCCGCAAAGTCAGAGCTTACGAGGTGGTGAGCTGATGAGTGATTCCTCTTCACAAATGATCGTCTTCGAGGATGTCTCCAAGTTTTACGGAGAGATACTCGGCGTCAATCGCGTCAATTTGTCTGTCGCTCCCGGCATCACGAGCCTCGTCGGGCCAAACGGTGCGGGCAAGACCACCCTGATGAACCTGATGACGGGACTGCTGCGGCCCACGCGCGGCCAGATTAGTATCCTGGGCGTCTCGCCCGACGAGCCTGAAGAACTCTTCCGGCGCGTCGGCTATTGCTCGCAGTTCGATTCTTTCCCCAGAGGCGTCACGGCGCGCGAGTTCATCAATATGTTCCTGAGCGTTCACGGCTATGGGAAGACGGAAGCTGATGAATTGACGATGAAGGCGCTGGAGCGAGTGAGCCTGACGGACGCGGCGGAAAAGAAGGTCGCCGCTTACAGCAAAGGCATGAGACAGCGTGCAAGGCTCGCCCAATCAATCGCGCATAATCCTTCGGTGCTTATCCTGGATGAGCCGCTGAACGGGCTAGACCCAATGGCACGCGCCGAAACCATCAGGCTCTTTCGCCAACTCGCGGACGAAGGCTTACATCTCGTCATCTCAAGCCACATCCTGCACGAAGTTGACATGATGTCGGATTGCGTCGTGCTGCTCAATAATGGCTACGTCGTCGCCGAAGGAGAGGTTCAAGGCGTACGCGACGAGATGGACGAAGAGCACCCGATACAGATACTCATACGCTGCGACAAGCCCGGCGTTTTAGCTGCGCGCGTCTTCGAGCATGCCCAGATTGTCGAAGCGAAAATCCACGACGACCGCCAGGGACTCTTTATTAAAACGCGAGATGCGGATAAATTCTATCTGCTCTTGAACCGTGTTGTGGCCGAAGGCCTGGTCAACATCGAATCCGTGACGCCGGTTGACGACGACTTAAGCGCCGTTTACCAGTATCTCATCGGTTCGGAAACGGAAGGGAGCCACCTATGAGTTCGAGAGCAGAAACAGTTGCTATGGAAAAGACGGACAAGAATTCTCACCCATCACTCTGGCGGAGACAGATTGCTGCCATCCTCCGGCTCGAAATCAGAAAGAATTTTACGGGCAAGCGTTCCATTCTGATTTACCTGCTGGCGATGTTGCCTGTCCTGATTATGGCGGCGCTCGTCTCTGTTAATGCCGATGACATCCGGGAGAATTTTGCGGAGGCGACTGTCATCTTCGCCAATCTCTACGAGGGGATGATTCTTCGCACGGTCATCTTCTTCGGCTGCGCGTGGATTTTTATGAATCTGTTCAGGGGCGAGGTCGTAGATCGTAGCCTGCACTATTACTTTCTCTCGCCGGTCAAGCGTGAAGTCCTCGTCGCGGGGAAATACCTTTCGGGGCTGGTGACATCGCTCGTCCTGTTTGTGTTGATGACGCTGCTTGCTATCTTCTTCATCTATCTACCGCTCGGCTACTCAGGCGCGATGAATCACCTGTTTGACGGGCCGGGGATGAGTCAGGTGTTGACTTACCTGAGCATCACCGTGCTGGCTTGCCTCGGCTACGGCGCAGCGTTTCTCGTCATCGGATTATTCTTTCGCAATCCGATCATCCCGGCAATCATTCTCTACGGCTGGGAGTTCATCAACTTCCTCTTGCCGCCGTTTCTCAAAAAGTTAAGCATCATTCATTACCTGCATTCCCTGACGCCCGTGCCCATTCCCGAAGGCCCGTTTGCGATTGTCGCCGAGCCGACCTCCGCGTGGCTGACCGTACCGGGATTGATTTTGGTGACCATCGCCGTCCTCGTCATGGCGAGCGTCCGCATACGCCAGATGGAGATTAAGTACGGGGGAGATTAAAGGAAGGCAAAAGGTAAAGAGTAAAAGTATTGATTAGCCTTGCGGGATTAGCCCCGAAGGGGCGAAAGAAGTTCAAGGTATGTGGTAATGAATCTTGAGCTTCTGTCGCCCCTTCGGGGCTTGTTGATGCCGTTTCTCTGATGTCGAACTCCCTTTAAGGTGGCCTTCCGCCTTTCTCTGCCTTTTACCTTTTTCATCTCCCTCGTTTCTTTTTGGAACTTTTCGAGCCTCCCGCGCGAATCACACATGGCAGCCGGTAATTGATCGCCTCTGAAGACGAGCGAATGACAGCACTCACAACTCCCAGTGATAACGAACTGCTGCGGCTTAGCTTGGCCGGAGACGAGAGTGCTTTTGTCGCGCTGTACCGGCGGCGGCAGGGCGGAATTTACCGCTTTGCGCTCCAGATGAGCGGCTCGGAGGCAATCGCCGAAGACGTGACGCAAGAGGTTTTTATGGTCTTGATGGGTGAGGCAGGGAATTATGATCCGGCGAAAGGTTCTCTCGCCGCCTATCTCTACGGCGTCGCGCGCAATCACGTGCTGCGCTCACTCTCGCGCGACCGTTCCTTCGTCTCGATTGGCGAAGGCTACGAGGAAGACGGCGAGACGGCGCACACGCAGTTAATCGCGCAGGACGACCCGCTCGGTGATTTGACGCGCGGCGAGATGATTGAATCCGTACGACAGGCCGTCACAGCTTTGCCAGCGCACTACCGCGAAGTCGTCGTCTTGTGCGACCTGCACGAGATGAGCTACGCGGAAGCGGCGCAGGTGCTTGGCTGCGCCGTTGGCACGATTCGCTCTCGCCTGCATCGTGCCCGCGCTCTGCTCATCGAAAAATTGCGTGCGACGGGTGATCCCGGCACGGCCTCATCCATTGTTAATTCTGCGAGGTGCTTCGCATGAGTTGTCGAAACGTTGAAACGATCATCACTGAACTGGCGCGCGGCCAGATGATGGAAGCCCGCGCGAAAGAAGACGCGCTCATTCACATGGAAGCCTGCCAGCGTTGCGCTGCGCGGTTTGCAGACGAGCAGACGCTGACCAACGGCCTGCGCGCAGTTACCGCGAGCGCCGCCTCAATCGAGACGCCCGCCCGTGTTGAAGCCGCCTTGCTCTCAGCTTTCCGTCACGGCGCAACCTCTACACACGTTTCAATCGACACAAACGCGCGACCTTTAGCCACACCCTGGCTCCCCTGGTCTATCGCTGCCGCTGCCGTAATTCTGATTTTCTCTGTGTTCGCCCTGCCACGCCTGCTTCCAGTGGATTCAAGAGAGCAGGCGCAGCGAGCCGTGAGCGACGTTCAGCCAAATCCTTCGCCGTCAATCACGACACCCGAATCTGCATCTGCGCAGAGTAATCCTGAAAACCAATCTGATAACGCGGCGGAGCATTCCGGGCCGGAATCGGCTGGGGGGGCATCTTCACCACGTCCGGTTGACAGGCGGCGCGCTCTAATGCAGAACGCCGGATTGAGAAATAGACCCGTTCGTGGCGCAAATAGTTTTCAACCCGCGCTCAACGCGAGTGAAGAGATTAGGACGGAGTTTCTTCCATTAACTTATGGCGGCAACCTCTCGCAGTTGGATAACGGGCAGATTGTCCGGGTTGAGCTACCGCGTTCTGCTCTTCAATCATTCGGTTTGCCGATGAACGCGGAGCGCGCTGGCGAGCGAGTTAAAGCAGATGTCCTGCTCGGCCACGATGGAGTGGCGCGGGCTATCCGCTTTGTCAGGTAACGCGCTCTAGCGCCTGCTGCAAAAGTTTGAAAACTGTCAACGATTAACTTAGTCAGATTTATTATTGAGGAGAGAAGAGACGATGAGAATTCAAAAAAGATTCATGGCGAGCGCGATTTTCATGCTCGCGGCGCTTATCTCGAGCGTGAGCGTCTTTGCTCAGCAAGCACCGCCGCCGCCGGACAAGCGTGCGCCAAAGCCCGATGATGTCTTCGTTTTTGAGCGCCGAATTGAAGGGCCGCAAGGGATGGGAATCAGAACGCCCGCCCCGCCGGGAATGCCTATGGGAGATGACACGGTCGTTTTCCTCTCATCTGAAATGAGCTTTGACGGCAAGGTCGTCAAGGGCGCGCCCTATTCGGCAGAAGCGATTACGGAAAGCACGCGCACCCTCGGAGACGGGAATAAAATCAAACATAAGAACACCGCGTCAGTTTATCGTGACAGCGAAGGACGCACGCGCCGCGATCAGGAACTGGGCGCGGTCGGCCCCTGGGCGATGCCGGGCGACCCGCAGCAGACAGTGTTTATTAACGACCCTGTCGCTGGCGCAAACTATGTGCTTGACCCGCGCACGCGCGTTGCGCGCAAGATGCCGCCGTTTCGCATCAGCCTCGGGCAGGGCGAGGGTTCAAATGCCGTAGCGGGCAGCGCTCCGAAGGTCAGGGTTAATGTCGAAAGAAATGTCTTCACAGCGCCCGCGCCGCCTCCATCTCATGGTGCGGGTGGAGGCCCGCCGATTGAAATGTATCGCGTCTCAGCCGATCCAAACAATCGCAAAACAGAATCTCTCGGCAAGCAAATGGTCGAGGGCGTTGAGGCCGAAGGCACGCGCACAACTTTGACTATCCCCGCCGGAGAGATTGGCAACGAGCAGCCCATCCAGATTGTGATGGAGAAATGGTACTCACAGGAGTTAAAGACGGTCATCATGTCCCGGCACAACGACCCGCTTGTCGGCGAGACGGTTTACAAGCTGACGAACATCAATCGCGGCGAGCCTGCGCGCTCACTGTTTGAAGTGCCGGGCGACTATACGATCAAGGAAATGCCCGGCGGTGGGATGCGGATTATGAGGAAGAAATCCGGCGACGAGAAGTAAGGATTCGTCAGCTCGAATTGAGTAGGAAGGGGCAAAGCATGTTCGATTGCTTTGCCCCTTTTAGTTTCCGGCAATGATTTGGTCGGTGCGCGTCTGCGCCTCTTCGGCCTCTGGGATGTCTGCTGCTTCAATAGTCGAAAGCACGGCTTCGTTGATTTCGAGTAGCGAGACGATGCGGTTAGCCTGCTTATTGATTGTGGCTTCAAACAGATTACGCGCGAGGCGCGCGTTGCCGAATGACTCGTCGCGAAAAGCCGATAGGATGTTAAAGACATTGGCTAACTTTTCCTCGGCCTCTGGTGTCAATGTGAAGTCGGCTTTCTTACAGAAGGATTTGAAAATCTCTTTAAGTTGCTCCGCGGTGTAATCCTCAAAGTGAATGAACTTGTTGAAGCGTGAGCGAAGTCCCGGATTTGAAGAAAGAAATTCGTCCATCTTCATCGTATAGCCTGCGGCCACGACAACCAGATCATGGCGATGATCCTCCATCATCTTCAGGAGCGTCTCGATTGCTTCCCGTCCGAAATCTTCCCCATCGCCGGAACTCAACGCATACGCTTCATCAATAAAGAGGATGCCTCCCAGCGCTTTGTTCACCACGTCTTTAACCTTCAGCGCCGTCTGCCCGACATAGCCTGCGACCAATCCGGCGCGATCTGTTTCCACCAGATTGCCATTGCTCAAAATTTCCAATGCTCTATAAATCTGCGCGAGGAGTCGTGCCACAGTCGTTTTACCCGTACCGGGATTTCCATAAAAAACAATGTGGCGCGAGATGGGCAAAGCAGACATCCCTTTAGCGAGTCGCATCTGCTGAAC
>OY969111.1:0-715000 GCA_963697975.1 uncultured Acidobacteriota bacterium | reverse complement strand
GGCGAGCATTCTGTAGCTGTGAAGCGGGACCGAAAGGACCGTTGGAGCGATCAGAAAAGACTCTGTCGGCATAAGTAGCGATAACGCGGGTGAGAACCCCGCGCGCCGTAAACCTAAGGTTTCCTGAGTAAAGTTAATCTGCTCAGGGTAAGTCGGCACCTAAGGCGAGGCCGAAAGGCGTAGTCGATGGAAATCCGGTTAAAATTCCGGAACCTGTAACGTGTGCTGTGGGAGGACGCAGTAGGGTAGGTGAGACCGCCGATGGATGTGCGGTTGAACAACTATATCCCGTCGCTTAGGCAAATCCGGGCGACATTAAGGGTAAGTGTTGGGACGAAAGTACGGGTTAAACCGGAAAAAAGTCGCTGACCCCAGCTGCCAAGAAAATTCTCGTTCAGCTATACACGCGATCAGACCGTACCGCAAACCGACACAGGTAGGTGGGGTGAGAATCCTAAGGCGCTTGTGAGAACTCTCGTTCAGGAACTCGGCAAAATGTACCCGTAACTTCGGGAGAAGGGTAGCCTCCTCTAGCAATAGAGAGGTCGCAGAGAAATGTCCCAGGCGACTGTTTACTAAAAACACAGGTCTCCGCAAAGTCGTGAAGACGACGTATGGGGGCTGACGCCTGCCCAATGCTGGAAGGTTAAGAGGAGCGGTTAGTCGCAAGGCGAAGCTGCGAATCGAAGCCCCAGTGAATGGCGGCCGTAACTATGAACCAGGACACCGCGCGTGATGCAAAGGCATTGCGAGCGGGATTGTAGTTCCGTAAACAAACTTGGCTATATGCTGGAACATCCGGTTAGTATCCGACGCTACTGGCTTCCAATAGTGAAGCAGTAACAATGCGCTCGGTGCGGACAATCAGCAGGAAAGACAACAGTGGACGCAAGGATTGCAAGAGTATCACCGGAGATCGGTTATTACTTGGCAGGCTTTACGGATGGTGAAGGAAGCTTCAATATCTCTTTTAGACCTCGTCAAGATTATCCGATTCCTTGGAAAGTCTCTGTAAGCTTTAACGTATCGCAGAAGGATCGAGTCATTCTCGCGCTCTTCAAAAGATATTTAGGCTGTGGCACTCTTCGCGGCAGACCAGATGGCGTTTGGTATTATGAGGTAACGAACCTCAACGCTATCGTCGAGAACGTGATCCCTTTCTTTGAAAGATTCCCGTTTCTCTCGGCCAAGAAGAAAAGAGACTTTGCAAAGTTCAAGCAGATTGTCGCGCTAATGAAAAGCGGTGTGCATCTGACGAAGGACGGCATCCGGGAAATACTCGAAATTCGCAGCGATATGAACGATGGCGGCAAACGCCGCTACGCTCACGCTGACATCCTCGCTTCACTTGTTGAATCCTCAGAGACTACACGCCAAGCATCAACAGAGGTTGATGATGATATAGTCCGATCTTCATGGCGACATGAAGGGCAAGCGGAAGAAATTCCGCAAGTCGCGAAAGAATCCTTAAACGATTCAATCGTTAACATAAATGAACGGTCCTAAGGTAGCGAAATTCCTTGTCGGGTAAGTTCCGACCTGCACGAATGGCGTAACGATCTGGGAGCTGTCTTAACGAGAGACACAGCGAATTTGTAGTACCGGTGAAGATGCCGGTTTCCCGCATCTAGACGGAAAGACCCCGTGCACCTTTACTACAACTTGATAGTGGATGCGGGCAAACGATGCGCAGAATAGGTGGGAGGCTTTGAAGCCAGGCTCTTGGGCTTGGTGGAGCCACAATGTGAGATACCACCCTTCGTTTGTCTGCGTTCTAACCTACCGCCGTATATCCGGCGGAGGGACATTATCAGGCGGGTAGTTTGACTGGGGCGGTCGCCTCCTAAAGAGTAACGGAGGCGCTCGAAGGTTGGCTCAGGCTGTTTGGAAATCAGCCGTAGAGTGTAAACGCATAAGCCAGCTTGACTGTGAGACAGACAAGTCGAACAGGTACGAAAGTAGGAGTTAGTGATCCGGCGGTTCTGTATGGAAGGGCCGTCGCTCAACGGATAAAAGGTACGCCGGGGATAACAGGCTGATCCTGCCCAAGAGTTCACATCGACGGCAGGGTTTGGCACCTCGATGTCGGCTCATCTCATCCTGGGGCTGAAGAAGGTCCCAAGGGTTTGGCTGTTCGCCAATTAAAGAGGTACGTGAGCTGGGTTTAGAACGTCGCGAGACAGTTCGGTCCCTATCTGGTGTGGGCGCAGCAGAATTGATGGAATCTGACCTTAGTACGAGAGGACCGGGTTGGATCGACCTCTAGTGTACGAGTTATCGCGCCAGCGGTAGCGCTCGGTAGCTAAGTCGAGCATGGATAAACGCTGAATGCATCTAAGCGTGAAGCCAGACCAGAGATTAGTTCTGCCAGTGAGGCTCGTGGTAGACCACCACGTTGATAGGCTGGGTATGCAAGCGTTGAAAGGCGCTCAGTTGACCAGTACTAATTAGCCCCTAGGCTTGACCATAAAATTTACTCTCAAGCAACATGACGAATTTGCAGTGTCTGCACACTGTAAAGCCTATTTCTAGGTCACTATTCGATTCTCAAAGCCCTGACTTACGGGCTACGTTCTTTTAAAGTTTTCCGGTGGTTTTGTCGAGAGGGTCACACCCGTTCCCATCCCGAACACGGAAGTTAAGCCTCTTGGAGCCGATGGTACTGCACTGGAAGCGGTGTGGGAGAGTAGGAAGCCGCCGGGATAATTTACGGATAAGCCCGCGAGAGTGTTAAGCTCTCGCGGGCTTTTCTGTATATAGAGCGAACAAAAGTTCGGAGTCTGGAGTCTAAAGTCTTGGAATCTTAAAGGCGAAATCTGACTTTAGACTCCAGACTTCAGACTCCAGACTTTTTAGATGGCATTCAATACTTTCTTTCGAGTCTCCTCTTACGCGATGGTCGCTTGCGGCGCGCTGGCTCTCGCCGTTTCCGAAGGTTTGAGCGCCCTGCTTGCCCTTGCGTTTGCGGTTGTCCTTGTCTTCGCCTGGAAGCTCGAAGGAACGAAATGGCAATTGCCGGAGCGCGTCGGTCTCATCACAGTGCTGCTCTCGCTGCCTCTCTTTTATCTGGACTGGAAATTCCTGTCGGGCGGTTCGACCAGTGACAAAGTCGGAGTCAGCGCGCTCGGTCACCTGATCTTATTTTTATCCGCCGTCAAATTACTTCAGGTCAAAGCCGACCGCGACTGGGTGTTTCTCTATCTAATCTCCTTCTTCGAGGTTATCTTAGCCGCCGGACTCAGTCTCAGCCCGCTCTTTCTTCTGACTCTCACGCTCTATTCGCTGTTTGCCTTATCGACTGTCTTAGCCTTTGAAATCAGAAAAGCCCGGCGCAGTGTGAAGGCTGTTGAGACACGCCTGCTGGTCGCGCCTGATTCGACCCTGTTCAGGCGATTGAGAAAAAGCCCCATCCATGCCCGCAGTGGTGAAGCCAGACGATTGCCGCTCGTTTCCTTCTCCCTGATGCTTTTTATCTTCGGGCTGGCCCTGCCGCTTTTCCTGATTATGCCGCGCACGGGCGCAAGTGCGCTGTCGCGCTCAGGCGAAGGTCTCCGGGGCTTTGTCGGCTTCTCCGATAGCGTCACTCTGGGGGATGTCGGTCGCTTGCAGCAAAGCGATCAATTGGTGATGCGCGTGCGCGTGGAAGACCCGCAGCCCAACGGCAACAGAAAACTGCGCTGGCGCGGCGTCGCTCTGGACTTTTACAACGGGCGTGGCTGGCAGAGAACCGGCGACCGATATGTCCTGGAGCGGGTAAACAGCGAGCGGGGCATCTTTCAACTGGGCACGACAGAGGATTTGCAGCGCCTGACGACGCAAACTTTTTATGTCGAGCCGATAGATACGCCCATCTTGTTCGCTGCCCCGCGCGTGGTCGCTCTACAGGGCGAGCTTCCTTATCTCAGCCGTGATGTCGAAGGCGCACTCTCGACACGGCCTCATTATCAGGAGCGCATTTCCTACAAAGTTTATTCGGACACGGAAGAGCCTGACGAAGAGAGTTTGCGCCAAACGCCCCTGGGTAACGTGCGATATTTCCCGGCTGCCATCGCTCGTCACCTGCAACTTCCCAATAAGATTGATCCACGCATCACGCGACAGGCTAGCGAATGGATTACGCAGGCGGGTGCGCTTAATCAGTATGACGCCGCGCGAGCTATCGAAGCTCACCTGCAAAATGATTTCAGCTACAGTCTTGAAATGAAAGCCGGTGGGCCTGACCCGCTCGCGGATTTTCTGTTCAACGTGCGTACCGGGCATTGTGAATATTTTTCAACGGCGATGGCCGTAATGCTGCGCACGCAGGGGATTCCGGCGCGAGTCGTTAACGGCTTTCAGCGCGGCGATTATAACGAAGCGGCTGGCGTTTACACCGTTACGCAGCGTGAAGCGCATTCGTGGGTCGAAGTTTATTTCCCGGAAGCGAATATGTGGGCGACGTTCGACCCGACTCCAATCGTGGGGCGACCCGTCAGCGCGCGGACGGGCATCAAGGGCTGGTTCAGCAAGTATGCAGAGGCGATAGAGATGCTCTGGATACAATATGTCGTCGGCTACGACAGTCAGGAGCAGCGCTCGCTGGCGAAATCGTTCAGCAATCGCTTCAATGATTTTCGGAGTTGGATTACAGACAAGTTCAAGAGCCTCAAGGAAACCCTCTCCGGCTGGTTTAGCTGGGTGCAACTTGAAGATGAAGACGGCAGTCTCTCTTACACGCGCCTTTTCCTGCTCGTTCTTGCTTCGGTTCTGGCCGCCTTTGGCCTCATGCGGTTGGTGAAAAGAATCCGGCGACTGGGTTTCTGGCGAATGTTCAAGCGTCGTCAGGTGGAAGATGAGCGTGGCTCAACGATAGAATTCTATGAGCGCATGATAAAGACACTCGCCGCGCGCGGCCTCCAGCGTTCTGCCGGGGAAACTCCGCTGGAGTTTGCCTCCATGACCGGAATGCCCGACGCGCTCAAGATCACACAAGCCTACAACCGCGTGCGCTTCGGCGACGAGAAATTATCAGCGAGCGAGCGCGCGCAAATTGAGGACTGGTTGAGAAAGATGGAAGGGAAAGACAGTGATAGGTGAGGGGTCATAGGTGATAAGAAAGAACGACGTGTTTTTTCCTATCGCCTATCACCTATCACCTATCACCTCCTTGTTATGAAGAAAGTTGGATTTATCAGTCTGGGCTGTCCGAAGAATCTGGTGGATAGCGAAGTGATGATGGGGCAGCTTCGGCAGTCGGGTTATGAGATTACGACGGATGCGAGCGAGGCTGACACGCTCGTTGTGAATACCTGCGGCTTCATCGAGTCGGCGAAGCAGGAATCCGTCGAGGCCATTCTCGAAGCGGCGCGCTTGAAGACCGAAGGGAAGGCGCAGCGCCTTGTCGTCGCCGGTTGCCTTGTCGAGCGCTATCGTGATGAGTTGCGCGCGGAGATGCCGGAGGTTGACGCCTTCATCGGCACGAGCCAGATTAACGACATCTTAACGGTTTGCGATGAGAAGGTGAACACGCGTTTCCTTCCTGTCGTGCCGCTCGGCAATCAAAGCGCGACGTATCTTTACGACGAGTCCACGCCGCGCGTGCTCGCCACGCCGGGCTACACGGCTTTCATCAAGATCGCCGAAGGGTGCGACCGCCCGTGCGCCTTCTGTTTCATCCCGCAGATGCGCGGCCATTTTCGCAGTCGTCGTTTTGGTTCTATCATCGTTGAAGCGCAGCAGTTGGCCGACGAAGGCGTCAAGGAACTCGTCCTCGTCGCGCAGGATTCATCCCGCTACGGCGAAGATTTGGGGCAACCGGACGCGCTCGCGCATCTCTTGCGCGAACTGTCGCACCTCAACGGGATTGAATGGGTGCGCGTCATGTACACCTACCCGACGCACATCTCGGACGGCTTCCTCGACGTGCTGGCCGAAGAACCAAAGGCCGTCAAGTATCTGGACATGCCTTTGCAACATGCTTCGCGCAACGTCCTTAAATTGATGAAGCGCGGCGGCACGCGCGCCAGCCTTGAAAGATTGATTGAGCGTGTTCGAGGGCGTGTGCCGGACATCGCCATCCGCACGACTTTCATCACGGGATTTCCCGGCGAGACCGAAGAAGATTTCGAGGAGTTGTTGGCCTTCGTCCGCAACGTGGAGTTTGATCGCGTCGGCGTCTTCACGTATTCGGATGAAGAGGGGACGCCTGCGTTTGATTTGCCGAACAAGGTTGACGCGCGCACGGCGAAGCGTCGTCGCACGCGTTTGATGAAAGAGCAGGCGCGGATTTCCCGCAAGCGCAACCGCGCACGCCTTGGCTCAACGGTACGTGTGCTTTTTGAAGGCGAAGCAAAAGAGACTGACCTGCTCTGGCAGGGACGCATGGAGACGCAGGCCGCAGACATAGACGGCTGCGTGCTCATCAACGACGCGCCGGAAGGCTTTGAACCCATCTCCGGCCAGTTCGTCAACGTGCTGATTACGGAAGCGCACGAGTACGATTTGGTGGGTCACATCGTTTGATAGATTAAAGAGTCTTGCCTATCATCAAAGAATCCAGCGACGAACTCAATCCGCCGATTATTACAACGGGCGGGAGCAGCGCCAGCACTTCACGCAGGCGTTCGCCCTCGGATTATCTTGCGCTCGCGTGTGCAACATGGGGCGTTGGCTACGCGCCGCTTGCGCCGGGAACATTCGGGTCGGCAGTCGGCGTCGGGCTTTACTTACTGCTGCGCGAAGGGACAATCCGAATTGTTTATTCCTATGTCCCGAATTATTCTTTAACCTACGAATTAGTTGAATCCTTCCGCGCAGCCTTAATGCTCGGCGTTATCGTTGTCGTTAGTGCGCTGGGTATCTGGGCTGCCTCGCGGACTGAAAAACTTCTTGCGCGCAAAGACCCCGGAATAGTCGTCGCAGACGAAGTTGCCGGACAGTTGATTACCTTTCTGTTCATCCCTTTGGGGATGAGCTTAAACTGGTGGATACTCCTTGCCGGGTTCCTGTTATTTCGTTTGTTTGATATCTGGAAGCCGTATCCGATTCGTCGCCTCGAAGCCCTCGAATCAGGGCTGGGCATCATGGCTGACGACATTCTCGCGGGTGTCTACGCTGCGGCGACGCTCACGTTGTTGCTAACGATAATTCATTACGTCAAGATGATTTCCTAAAGGAGCACAAGGGATGGAAGAGACTAAAGACCCTAAGTCAACCGAAAGCGCAGACGCCGATCAGGGCGTCGAAAGTAAAGACCCCAAGTCAGACGCCACGAGCAGCGAAACCTTGAGCGACGTGGAAGAGACCGAAAAAGTTGCCGGAACAGGCGAAGACGAAAGAGATGAAAGCGAGAACTCTTCTGTCCCGTCTCCCGATGGCGCGTTTGATGAAGGAAGAAGCGGGGGCGGTGGAATAGAAGACGCCGGGCCGATGTGAGGAAAGATTGGAGACAGAGGTCAGGAGTCAGGAGACAGAAGAAGAGCAAATCTGTTGCAGCAGTTCTCAGCTTCTTCATTCTGACTTCTGACTCCTGTCTTCTGTCTCCTGCTTTTAATTATGTCTGAACAAAAAATAAAAATATTAGTCGCTGATGATGTCAGCGAGAGCGGACTTGAGCCGTTGCGGGCGGCGGGCTTCGTGGTTGAGAAAAGAACCGGCCTCAACCTGGCCGAGTTGAGCGAAGCCTTGAGCGATACGGACGGCCTCGTCGTGCGAAGCGAGACGAAGGTGACGCCCGAATTGATGAGCGCGGCGACGCGCCTGCGTGTGATTGGCCGCGCCGGTGTGGGCGTGGACAATATTGATGTTGCGGCAGCAACAGAGCGCGGCATCGTCGTGATGAACGCGCCCGACGGTAATACGATTACGACAGCCGAACATACGATTGCTTTGCTGGTTTCGCTGGCGCGGCGTGTGCCGCAGGCCAACCGAAGCCTCCGCGACGGTCGCTGGGAGCGCAAGCGTTTCATCGGTGTCGAGCTTCAAGGCAAGACTCTGGGCATTGTCGGCTTAGGCAGAATCGGGCGCGTCGTCGCCAGCCGCGCGCGGGCCTTCGGCATGAGCATCGTGGCTTACGACCCGTTCGTCGCTCCAGATCAGGCGCGTGATCTTGAGATGGAAATCGCGCCGCTCGATGAAGTCTTCGCCCGCGCAGACTTTCTCACGGTTCACACTCCGTTGACCGCCGAGACGCGCGGCATCGTCGGCGCTTCCGCCTTCTCGAAGATGAAACGCGGCGTGCGTGTCATCAACTGCGCTCGCGGCGGACTCGTTGACGAGCGCGCGTTGCTCGCGGCCATCAAAGAGGGAATCGTCGCGGGCGCTGCGCTCGACGTGTTTGAAGAAGAGCCGCCGCCTGCGGATCATCCGTTGCTTGCGCTCGACGAAGTGATTGCGACGCCACATCTCGGCGCATCAACGACTGAGGCGCAAGAGGGCGTCGCCGTGACTGTGGCCGAGCAGATGCGGGATTATCTTTTGACGGGTGCGTTGCGCGGAGCCGTGAATGTGCCTGCGCTCGGCGCGCAGGAATTGAATGCGCTTCAACCCTACATCGCGCTCGCCGAAAGTCTGGGCAGATTCCAGGCGCAGTTGGTTGACGAGGCCGTGCGCGAGGTGCGGCTTGAGTTTGCCGGTGATGTCGCAGAATTGGATGCCGCGCCGGTGACGCGTGCTTTCCTTGCGGGCTTGCTGCGCGACATGAGCGCCCGCGTCAACGTCGTCAACGCTTTTCTGATTGCGGAAGAGCGCGGCATCGTTGTCACTGCGGCTTACAAGCGCGCCGGAAGCGACTTTGATCCGGCCATTCGCACTCGCGTGGTGACGACCGGCGGCGAGCAGACGGTTGCGGGCACGTTGTTCAGGAGCGGCAGCAGTAGCGGCGGCGACGGGCGTATCACGGAGATCAACGGCTTTCGTATCGAGGCGATACCGCACGGACACATGCTCGTCACGCGCAACCGGGACGTGCCCGGCGTCATCGGTCGCATCGGCTCAATCCTCGGCGAGCACAACGTCAATATCAGCCGCTTTCATCTGGGACGACGCGAGCGCGGGGGCGACGCGATGGCCGTCATCGAAACCGACGCGCCTCTGAAAAACGAAACGCTTGCTGAACTGCGTTCCTTCGAGCCTGTCATTTCGGCGAGACAGATAGAACTATAAGACTCGTAAATCGTAAATCGTGAATCGTCAATAGAAAGGGCGTTCCTTCCATTGACGATTCACGATTGACGATTTACGGCTTTTATTCTATGTCGAAAGTAACTTGCTGCGTGGCGTTTGTTTGTGCGACCCGATCATTGATTGTCACTTGAAGCACGTAGCGGCCTGCGGGCAAAGATTGAAGAGCGATGTCTGCGCTGTAGGGAATGCGCGAGAGGTCTGCGCCGGGAGCCAGCGCCAGTTTACGCACGGGGCTGGTGACGATTGATTGTCCGTCGCGTGTAATCTTTATCTCAGTTTCAAGGTCGGCGACATCCTTAGCGCCGCGCGCGGCGTTGTAGATGATAGTCAGAAAATTCAGGTGCGAGCCGCGCTTGAAACGCCGCTCCACGCTGAATTGAACCTGCTCGGCGGTCGCGCCTCCGCTTGTTTCCTGATTTTGAGTTGAGCCGACAAACTGCCCGCCGATGAGCAGACTGCTCAAGGTCAGGCGTCGCGACGCGAGGTCTGGAATCTCAATCCACTCGGCAGCGCTCCCCGTCCGCCCGCTCTCGTTGTCGCGCGCCGCCACACGCACCTGATAAAGACCCGGCTTCAATGGCAGCCTGTGATTGTAGATTACTCCGGCGCTCTCCTCTGCCTTCGCGTTTGAGGGGAGAGGATTGACGTTCAGGCGCGTCTTGAAATTGCCTGCCTGCTTGCCCTGATCGTTGAGAATGATGCCCGCAATATCAATCGCCACCGGCTGCCTGCCGTCCGCTCCGTAGCTCAACACGGCGGTCTCCATCAGCATTGAGGCCGTCAAAACCGGGCCGGTGTTCGGCACATCTATGAAACTGGTGGAAAGCTGCGTCGGCAATCCCTTCCTCGCAGAAGGAGCGCCGAGCGCGGTGATAAGCCCAGCCTCCGCTCCCTTAGCCGGAGCAATCGCAGCCTTACTGTCCGGCACTGGCGTCCCTTTATCCACCGTCTTGGCGGAACTCTGCCCCTGACCGGAAAGGAAACCGCGCGGCAGTCGTATCGTCACATCGGGGCGACCAATGATGCTGACTTCTATGCGCTTGAACTTTCCCATCTTCTGCTCGTCCGTCGGCGGACGCCAGGCCAGCAGGTAATAGTTCGAGGTCTCGTCAAGCATCTGCGAAACCCATTTGTCGAAGTAGTTCTGGTTCTTTAGAAACCGCCCGCCCGTGTCGCCCGCAAGCGCGTTCAGTCCGTCCTGCGAAAGCGTCGCTTCGCCAACGTTCGCGCGGTCGAGCCGCCCCGTTGGGTCAAATGGTCGGTCGCCCGACGCGTCTGCGAATGGAGAAAACAGACCGCGCGCGTCAATCGTGTAGATGACAGAGCCTGTGCGCGTCGCCGTGTTTGTGACGTGCTTGAGACGGTCGTTGGCCGCCGCGATGCCGTTCTTCGTGTCGAGGTAGAAGCCGTCGGAGACGAAGAAGACGAGCTTGCGTCCGGGTATCTGCGCGGTCGTTTTGAGGAGATTTTCAAGAGAGCCGAGAGTGTTTGAAGTCACGTTTTCGAGGCCAGCGAGAATCTGGCCTGCGCGATTCTTGACCGTCTCGTAGAGTGCCTCGCGGTTGATGCCTTTGGTCTGCCTGAAACTTCTTCTCAGCATCTCCTCCGCGTAAAAGTCGCGGGCTTCCCTATCCCCGTTCAGAATCCGAATGGCGATGAACTCGGTCATCGGCGGCTGGTCGCGGTCCAGCACGACGTAAGGAATGGGATTGAGTCGCGCCAGAGCCGCGCGCAGGACGGCCTTGTTGTCCGTTAGTTGTTGAAGAAAGCCTATCTGTCCGCTCGCCGAGGTCAGCGCGACTTGATCGCGCGGCGTCATCTCCTGCTCGATGAAACGCGTGAACGCCCGGCGGGTGCGCCCCAAGCCCTCCAGCGAAAGATGCAGGTCGTCTATGAAAAAGATGATCGTCCGGCCACGATATGACGCGGCTGACGGAAGACTCTCCGGCGCGTTCGGCGCGTTTCCTCTCGCTGCCGCTGCCACCTGTTTCTCCTCGCGGGCTGTCCATGCCGTCACGCGGTCGAAAAAAGAGAGTTGCACGGGCTTGCCGTCAACGCGCAACTCGAATTGCTCCGGCTTCAAGCCTTCGACGAAGCGTCCACGTTTGTCCAGAACTGTCACGCCCGTTTGAATAAGCTCGGTATCGATTCGCAGCACTTCATCCGTTTGAGCGTCGGGCGTCGGATTTTGCTGGCCGAAGGTGAGAAGGGCGAACGCCGTCAGAGAGAACAACACGGCGCAGGCAAGACGCCTGAGAGAGATGATTGAAGATGACATGACGCTAACCCCTGAATAGTTCATTCAATTTCAAAAGTAATTTGCTGTGCGGCGCTCGTCTGTGCGACACGATCATTGATTGTCACCTGAAGCACGTAGCGGCCTGCGGGCATGGATTTCAGCGCGATGTCTGCGCCGTAGGGAATGCGCGCGGCGTCCATGCCGGGATCGATCACGAGTTTACGCACGGGGCTGGTGACGATTGTTTGTCCGTCGCGCGTAATTCGTATTGTCGCCTCAAGGTCGGGAGGGTTGCTGCCGCTCCGCGCGGCGTTGTAAATGATGGTCAGGAAGTTGAGATGCGAGTTGGCTTTGAAACGGCGGTCAACGCTGAACTGAACCTGCTCCTGCGCGCTTCCGCCGGTCGCCTGCTTTTGGCTTGAGCCGATAAACTGTCCGCCGACCATCATGCTGCTGAGCATCAAGCGGCGTGACGCGAGGTCTGGAATCTCTATCCACTGCGCGTTGCTCCCCGTCCGTCCGCTCTTATCGTCGCGCGCCGCCACGCGTACCTGATAAATACCCGGCTTGAGCGGCAGCTTGTGGCTGTAAATCACGCCGGGATGATCTGCTGCGCGGCCTTCGGCCAGAGGATTGACGTTGACGCGCGTCTTGAAACTTCCTGCCTGCTTGCCCTGATCGTTGAGGACGATGCCTGCAAGATCGATTGCCGCAGGTTGCTTGCCGTCTGCGCCGTAGCCAAGAACATCGGTCGCCATCTGCACCGAAGATGTTAAGACCGGGCCGGTGTTCGGCACGTCAACAAAGCTGACGGAGAGTTCCGTCGGCAATCCTTTGCGGGGAGCGGAAGCGGCCAAAGCTGCGCGGATGTCTGCTTCCGGCCCTTTGGCGGCGGTGGCCGGAGCTTTGGCATCGGATGGCGAGGTCTTAGCTTCCGCGCTCTTCGCAGCAGCAATCGCATTGCTGGCCATGAAACCACGCGGCAGGCGCACGGCCAGATCAGGACGACCCGCGATGCTAACTTCTATGCGCTTGAAGTTCGCGTTCCTTTGCTCTTCTGCCGCCGGACGCCACGCTAGCAGGTAATAGTTTGAAGTCTCTTTGAGCGCGTTGGTGACGGCTGGCGTCAATGCTCCGGCGTTGAGCAATGCGCGTCCGCCAGTGTCAGCGGCGAGCGCCGTCAGCGGGTCTTGCGAGGCTGAGAGTTCGCCGATGTTCGAGCGAGAGAGACGACCATTCGGGTCGGCGCGGTTGCTACTGGCATCCGTCATGCTCACCAAACCGCGCGCGTCTATCGTGTAGATGACCACACCTGCGCGTGTCGCCGCGTCCGTTATCTGCTTGAGCTTGTCACCGTAACCTGTGTTGCGGTCATTGAGATAAAACCCGTCCGAGATGAAGAAGACGAGTTTGCGCCCCGGTAGCTGGCTGGATGAACGCATCAGGCTTTCCAGCGTTGACAGCGTATTAATCGTGACGGAGGCCGCCTGCTGGAGAAGCACCTGCGCGCGCTCCCTGACGACGCGCGTCGCAGATTCTCGCGTCATCCCGCTGGTTTGGCCCCGCTCGGATTTTCCACCAAAGGGAGATGGACTTCCGGGGCCGAGGTTTCCGCCCGGATTCCTGTAATTAGTCGCTTTCAGTAATTCTTCCACGTAATGATCGCTGGCATCTTTATCGCCCTGATCAATCTTCAGCGCCGTGTACTCGGTCATCGTAATGTTCTCGGCATCGCGCACCGTGTACGGGCGATAATTGAGCCGGGCGATAGCCGCGCGCAAGACCGCTTTGAGGTCTGTGAATCTTTGGAGGAATCCAATCTGGCCGCTCGCCGACGCAATCGCCACCTGATCGGTCGGAGCCATCTGATTCTCGACAAACTCAAGAATCGTTTTACGCGTGCGGTCAACGCTCTCCGCTGAGAGATGCAGGTCGTCTATGAAGAAGACGATGGTGCGACCGCGAACGGAAGTGCTGGTGGGAATTGACGACGCTGTGGTTGGAGTTGTCGCCCCGCGCCCTGCCGTGGCGATTAGTTTCTCTTCGCTGGCAGTCCCGGCCATCACGCGCTCAAAGAAAGAGAGTTGAACGGGCTTGCCGTCAACTTTCAACTCGAACTGTTCGGGCTTGAGACCTTCGACAAAGCGCCCCTGTTTGTCGAAGACCATCACGCCGGTCTGCACCAACTCGGTGCTAATCCGCACAACATCATCGGGTTCTTCCGTTTGTGCGGGGTTTTGCTGGCCGGAGACGATTGACCCGAAAATCACCACGCACACTAAGGCGGCGATGAAGAAACGTCTTGCGAAAAGATTTGGAGTTGTCATGAGATTAAGCCCCGAAGGAGTTAGCGGACTCTGGGAAACGACGCGGAGTATATCACAGAGCCGGTTGAATTTTGATAAGGCTATGCAGGACTACTCTATCTCAAAATTGGCGCGTTGCGATGCAGTCGCTTTGGCGATGCGGTCGATAGCTGTTATTTGCAGCACGTAGCGACCGGGGGGCAGCGCCTCAAGCGGCATCTCTGCCGCATAAGGCAGGCGTGCCGGGTCCGGTGCGTTGCCGGATTCGATTTTACGAGTGACGGTCGTCAGCACAGGTTGATCGTTACGCAGGACTTGTATCTGAAGCGTAACGTCCGGGGGCGCGCTGCCGTTTGCGCCGCGCGCCGCGTTGTAGATAAACATCATAAAGCGCAGATTCGACGATCTGGCCAGACGGCGGTCAACGGTTAATAAGGATTCGGCAATCGCCGTCGGGTCTCCTGCCTTCAGCATCACCGCATCTTTCGTCGTCTCGCCGAGCAGCAGGCTGCTCAAAGAGAGTTTGCGCGAAGCGAGGTCTGGAATCTCTATCCATTGCATGGCGCTGCCCGTCCGACCGCTCTTGTTGTCACGGGTCGCGACGCGCACCTGATAGAGTCCGGGTGTGAGCGGCGACTGGAAGTTATAAACAAGGTCGCGGCGCGGTGGCCCGACGTACTTTGGAAAATAGACTGCCACGTCCAGATGGTCTCTAAAACTCGCCACAGGTTTGCCGTTATCGTTTAGCACCACACCCGACAGATCAACAATCGCCGTTTGCTTATCTTCCGAATGATTGAAAGTCATAAACTGACGGGCAATCTGAATCGAAGCCGTCATCACAACGCCTTTGTCCGGCGTGTCCACGTAAACAATGCCAAGCTGTGTGGGGAGCGCGTTCGTCGGATATGGTGAGCCGATTGCTTCGCGCAGCGCCATCTCTGCCGGAGTTTTCGCTTTTGCCCCTGCTTTCAGTGGAGCAGGCGGCGCTTCCGCTTTCCCTGTCTTCGCAACTGTTTTCGGTGCGATATCGTAATAGCCGCGCCGCACCTGCACGTTCAGTTCCGGGCGTCCCGTGACCCTGACTTCTACCTGACGAAACTTGTCTTTCTGCTGCGCCCCCGGTTCGGGACGCCACGCGAGCAGGTAATAAACCGAGGTTTCCTTAATGGCCTTGGCGAACCCTGCGCTGAGCGAGTTGGAATTGACGAAGGCTTTCCCACCTGTGTTTGCCGCAATCATCCGCAGCGGCTCCTGCGTGCTGGATGTAGATTTAGTCACGTGGCGCGAGGTGATACTTGGCATCTCGCCTCGCCGGTCGTTCAAACCTATGAGATTGCTGTCGGCGTCGCTGAGACCTCCGGCATTTAACCCGCGCCCGTCGAGCGAGTAGATGACGACGCCGTTTTTCGCCGACGCATTGGTGATGTTACGAATCCGAGCCGCTATGTCAGACATGTTGGGGTTGAGCAGAAAACCGTCGGAGATGAAGAAGATCAACTTGCGACCGGGCAGCTCACCGGAAGTCTTCGCGAGGGTTTCCAGCGTGGAGAGCGTGACTTTTGTCTGGTAGTAAGACTGTTCGAGAATTCGCCTCGCGCGATTCCTGACTACTGCCTCGGCGGCTTGATATTCGATGCTGGTCTCATCCGGGATAGTATTCTCTCTGACAGCCTTCAACAGGGGGAGAACATAAAATTTGATAGCCTCGCGGTCGTTAAAAGCCTCTATAGACTGGGCCATTGTTTCAGACATTGGCGGCTGCATTCGATCATCTGTCGATTGCGCGGAGACTTTCAACCGGGCGATGGCGGCGCGCAGAACGGTTTTGTTGTCGGTCAGTTGTTGAAGAAAACCGATCTGGCCGTTTGCCGACGTAATCGCCACCTGATCGTTCTGCTCCATCTCCGCGTCAACAAAGTGCAGGAGCGTTTTGCGAAGTCTGCTCAGACTATCGGCAGCCATGTGCATGTCGTCAACGAAGAAGAAGACAGTCCGGCCACGATCCTGTGGGCGAACAATTTCAGTCGATCCCAGTGCGCCGACCTGCCCGCGCGCCGCCGCAACCTGCGTTTCCTCGCTCGTGCTACCGGCCTTCACTCGCTCGAAAAACGTAATCGGCTGAGGCTTGCCATCAACCAGCAACTCAAACTGCTCGCGCTTCAGGTTATCAATAAAGCGTCCCTGCTTATCCAGCACCGTCACGTCCGTTTGAACCAGATCGGTGCTGATCCTGATAACGTCGTCAGGTTGTTGCGGCGTCTGGGGCTGTCCCTTCTTTTGTGCGCTCGTCGTCGAAAAGAGCAGGCCGAGACACAGGAGAGAAGCTACGGAGAAGCGAGACAGAGAGAGAATATGATTAGGCATGGCGATTAACAGAGAAGAGATTAGTCTGGGGAGACCGCGACAGATAATATCACGTGTCGGGTGACAGTCGAGAGTTTTCGGGATAAACTTTCGCGCCGGGTCATCCGTATTAGCCCCGAACGCGAATCCCAGGAGAGCGCACCGCACTTTCAAACTGCGCTCGACCTTGACCATCAACCGTTAGCGAGATTCCTATGAGCGAAGCCAACAGCACCTTGACCATCTCAGGCGTCACCAAGCGCTTTGACGAATTCACAGCCGTCGACAATCTCAGCCTGCGGGTGCGTCCCGGCAGGGTTTTCGGCCTCATCGGCCCGAACGGCGCAGGCAAGACCACGACCATCCGCATGATCGTCAACATCACCGCGCCCGACGAAGGCACGATAGAACTCTTCGGCCAGCAGATGAGCGCGGAGCTACAAGACCGCATCGGCTATCTGCCGGAAGAGCGCGGCCTCTACAAAAAGATGAAGGTCGTAGAGCAGCTACGCTTTTTCGGCGAACTGAAAAATGTTAAAGGCAAGAAGGCCGAAGAAGCGATTGATCGCTGGCTCGAACGGGTCAAGCTGACGGAGTGGAAGACGAAGAAAGCGTCAGAGCTTTCCAAGGGCATGCAGCAAAAAATTCAGTTCATCGCCGCCGTCCTCCACGATCCCGACCTGATGATTCTGGACGAGCCTTTTTCGGGCTTAGACCCCGTCGCCCAGGAGCTTTTGAAAGAGGTCGTGCTGGAGTTAAAGGCCGAAGGCAAGACCATCATCTTCTCGACCCACCAGATGGAGGTGGCCGAAAGAATTTGCGACGACATCTGCATGATTAATAAGTCGCGGAAAGTGCTTGACGGCACGTTGCGGGAAATCAAGAGCAGCTTCGGGCGAAATTCCGTCGCGCTCAGAGTGGAAGGCGGCGACGGCGTGCTGGCCGACCCCTCACTCGTGGCGAAAGTCGAACGCCACAGCGACGAGATTGAAGCCCTATTGGCCGAAGGCGCGGACGCGCAGAGTTTGCTTCAGCGCCTGATTGCATCGGGCGCGACCGTCAGCAAGTTTGAGTTGGTCGAGCCGAGCTTGAACGACATCTTTATCGCAAAGGTGGGTGAAACCGAATGACGAAATTCTGGGCCGTAGTCAAGCGCGAATACCTGACGCGTGTTCGCACCAAGATGTTCATCGTCTTCACCGTGCTGGGGCCTGTGATGATCGGTCTCTTTACGGTCGTGCCCGCCTATATCGCCAGCATCAAGCCGAGCGCAACGCGCATCGCCATCGTTGACCAGACCGAAGGCGGAAAGATGTATGAGCGCGTGCGCCAATCAATCCTCGGCATAAAAGCGGACGCTCCGACGGGCGAAAATCAAAACGCGAACGCTGCGCCTGAAACAACTGCCGGTGATGCTCGTAACCAGCGCGGCGATAAGGAAGGCAGTTTCCAAATCGAGCCTGCGCCGCTTGGTGGCCGTTCGCTCGAAGCGGTTAGCAATGAGCTTTCAGAAAGAGTGCGGAGAGACGAACTGGAGGGATACATCATCCTTCCGCCCGATGTTCTGCAAGCTGGCGAGGTGCGGTATTACGCTCGCAACGTGGGCGATGATTTCACAAGGGAGCAGATCAGACGCAGCATCAGTAACGCCGTCAGCGCTCAACGGATGCAGGATGAGCGAATCACTCCTGAACAGATTGCCAGAATCAACACGCCCGTCCCGATGAAAGCCATCAACACCGAGAGCGGCAAGACGGAATCCGGCGGAGGCTTCTTCTTCGTTTTCATCGTCGGCTTTATGATTTACATCATGATTATCATGTATGGTCAGGTGATTCTCGGTGCGGTCGTCGAAGAGAAGGAGACTCGCATCGCCGAGATGTTGTTCTCTTCGGTGCGCTCTTTCACGTTGATGCTGGGGAAATTGATTGGTGTCTCGTTGGTTGCGCTGACGCAGTTTGCCGTCTGGGCGCTGGCCTTCGCTGCTTTCTCGCTCTACGGCGTCGGCATGCTCTCCCAGCGTGGTCTGAACCTACAGCTTCCGCCTGTGCCGCCAATCTTTTTCGTTTATTTCTTCCTCTTCTTCATGCTCGGCTACTTCATCTATGCGACCGTGTACGCGCTCGTCGGCTCGGTCGTGACCACGACACAGGAAGGCGGCCAACTGGCCATGCCTATCCTGTTCCTGTTGATTATTGGATTCTACTTCGCGTTTCCCGTCATTCGCAGCCCAAACTCTTCGCTGGCTTTCTGGGTCTCCATGTTCCCGTTCTTTTCACCGATCACAATGATTGTCAGAATCGTGACGCAGATTCCGCCTCTCTGGCAAATCCTGCTCTCGCTCGCCATCGGCTACGCGACGGTCTTGCTGTTGATGTGGCTCACGGCGCGCATCTATCGCATCGGAATGTTGATGTACGGCAAGCGACCGACGATTCCCGAAGTGATGCGCTGGATTAAACAGACATGAGTTGTGAATAATTAAAGGCGTCAGAGAAGGCATAGACAGGATTAACAGGATTAGCAAGATTAAGAAAATCAGATAAGGTAAGGAAGCCTGACGCTTTTTCTCTTGTCCTGTAAATCCTGTAAATCCTGTCCATTTTCTTATAGGCTTTGTTAGTGACTTTTGATGGATGGATGAATCTACGCTAGGGGAATGCTTCTATGGGACGTGTCGCCATCATCGGTAACGCCGGGGGTGGGAAGACCACGCTCTCTTTGAAACTCGGCAAGCGGCAGGGGCTAACTGTCTATCCGATAGATAAAATCCAGTGGAAACCAAACTGGCAGGCCGCCCCGCTCGGCGAGATTCAAAGGAAGCACGATGAGATACTTTCCCGCGACAAGTGGATTATTGACGGCTGGGGCACATGGGATTTGATTGCCAGGCGATTCGAGGCCGCCGATACAATCATCTTCATAGACTTTCCGCTCGGCCTTCATTACTGGTGGGCGTTCAAGCGGCAATTCAAATCCATCTTTGTCCCAAGAACAGATTTGCCGGAGAACTGCCCGATGTTGCCGAAGACGTGGGAGCTTGTCAGGATGATGTGGATGATTCACCGGCAAATGCGCCCGCGTTTGAAGAGCATGGTTGAATCGTTCAGTAATCGTAAACGCGTGATTGAAATACGCTCACGTGGTGAACTGCGCCGCTTTGCGCGGGAATACTGTTGAGGCAGAGGTTTGAATGACCAAATTTCTGGCGGTCGTCAGGCGAGAATACCTCAAACGGGTGCGCACCAAATCTTTCATCGTCGCAACGATTCTCGGTCCGGTGCTGATGATTGCTTTCATGGTGTTGCCCGTGCTGATTGCCTTGATCGGAGCGGATGAGCCGGTGCGGCTGGGCGTGGTTGACCAGAGCGGTCGGATGTACGAGCGCGTGCGCGATTCCTTCTCAGATGAGCCTGAGGCGACCGTCTCGGCTGCGCGCGGAAGCACGCCGTTCGACATCAGTAAGAGTCCGCAGGAGCGTGCGCGCGAAGCGGGTGTGGCAATTTTAGGCAACTTCAAGATTGAGCATGTGGCAGCGGCGAATCGTCAGCTTGAAGAGATCAAGCAGGAATTGAACGGGCGTGTGCTGAAGGATGAGTTGGACGGCTATCTCATCATTCCTGCGGACATCTTGACTAATCGCAAAGCGGAATACTACGGGCGCAACGTCAGCGATTTATTTACGAGAGCGCAACTCGAAGAGAAATTGAGCCGCTCCGTTAACGAGCAACGCCTGGCGGATGAGGGGGTCGCTGCACCTCTCCTCCTTGAAATTTCCAAACAGGTCAACCTGAATACGATCAAGGTGAGCGAAAAGGGGGAAGAGAAGAATTCCGACGCGGCTTTCTTCTTTGTGCTGGGCATCGGCTTCCTGATCTTCATCATGGTTTTGATGTACGGCGGAGTCATCCTGTCGGCGGTCTTGGAAGAGAAAGAGACGCGCGTGGCCGAGATGTTGTTCTCTTCGGTGCGCGCGTTTCCTTTGATGCTGGGCAAGCTGATTGGAGTCTCGCTCGTGGCGCTGACGCAGTTTGCCATCTGGGGAATGATCCTCGGGGCTTTCCTGCTTTTCGGAGTTTCATTGCTGGCCGGACAGGGCATGAACATAGCGTTGCCGCATGTTGGGGCATCGGTGGTCGTCTATTTTTTCCTCTTCTTCCTGCTCGGCTACTTCATCTACGCGACCATCTACGCGCTCATCGGCTCGATAGTGACTTCGCAGGAAGAGAGCCAGCAGTTTGTGTTGCTGGCAGTCTTTCCCCTGCTGACAGCTTTTTATCTGGTGTTCCCTGTCCTTCGCAGCCCCGATTCGGGCGTGGCGTTCTGGGCATCAATCGTCCCTTTCACCTCTCCGGTGGTCATGCTCATTCGCATCGTCACGCAAACTCCGCCGTTCTGGCAGATCGCGCTCTCGCTCGTCGTCGGCTTCGCAACGGTCGTCCTGTTGATGTGGCTTGCGGCGCGCATCTATCGCATCGGCATGTTAATGTACGGCAAGCGCGCCACCATCCCGGAGATCATGCGCTGGGTCAGGCAAGCGTGAAGAGCAGTGGTCAGTAGTCAGTGGTCAGTAATTGAGAGACGGTGGCCTTGACCTCTGACAATTAAAGTTGCGATGTAGCACACAGGCTTTAACTGACCACTGACCACTGACTACTGACCACTGCTTTATGGGTATTGAAATCGAAAAGAAATATCGGTTGACGCGTGAAGAGCGCGAGCGGTTGATGGTGCGTCTGCGAGAGAGCGGGGCGACGGATGAGGGCGAGGAGTTTGAAGAGAACACGTTGTATGGAGGCGGCACTCTGGATTTAAGTAAACAGGTGCTGCGCCTGCGGCGCGTCGGCGGCAAGGCGATTTTGACTTACAAGGAACGCCACGCTTCCGAGTCGGCCATCAAGCAGCATCGTGAAGATGAAACGGGCGTTGACGACGTTGAAGCTCTCGCCGCGATTCTCGATGCGCTCGGCTACACACCGACGCTCGTTTACGAGAAGCGGCGCGCGACGTGGCAGTGGAAAGGCGCGGAGATAGTCGTTGACGAATTACCGTTTGGCCTGTTCGTGGAAATCGAAGGGGAAGAGAACCTCATTACCGAGGTCGAACAATCGCTCGGCCTCTCCGAAGCCGAAGCCGAGCTGGCTACGTACCCGGAACTAGCGCGACAACACGGAGAGAAACGGGGAGGTATTATCGAAGCTCGTTTCAAATAATTCCAATCAATCTTCTGCCAGTTTTTACGAGAAAATCCTTTACTTGCACGACTCTTCGGTTTAGACTTCATTCATATCCTCGCTGTCTCCCCATGCACTCATCTCGTAATAGCCATTTTTGATAAATTTAAGCGTATTTCTGCTAAAAGTCTCAGGCCGCAGTCATAAATTGTAAGGGCTGTTCTCTACTTGCAGCCGAATCTGCAATGCACGAGACGCCTCCCGTTAAAGACGAATGGGTCTTTTCACCGTCCATGAGTCTGAGCAAGATAAGGAGGAGTCAATGGTTCAAGTCACTACGCGGAAAAAACGCAAACGATACACTCCTTTCTGGAAGAAAGCCTTAAAGGATTTTTTCCAACCCTTAACCTCATTTGCTCGTAAACTTGCTAGCAATAAGATTTACGATCCTGAGGATTTACTGCACGAAACAGCCTTGCGCGCGCTCAATTGCTCCACAAACCCCAGGAAAATCTTAAATCCCTTGAGCTATTTGTTCCGCATCATGCAGAACATCTCAAGAGATTGGGACAAGAAAATAAACGCGGCTAACATGATCAGCCTCGATGACGAGTCAGCCGCACCCGCTCTGCAACCGCAACTTCCAGCGATAGATCCTCGTTTCTCTAAGACTGAAGAATATCTGGAAGAGTTGAGCATTGTGACATCGCATCTCATCAAGCTTGGGAAACTGACCAGGTTAGAGAGGCGCATGCTTAAATTGTATCTCGAAGATCACACGTGGGAAGAAAGCGCGGCCATCTTGCAGATGAGCGTGGGTAGCCTGAAAACAGATTGGCATAGGTTGCTGGCCAAGTTGCGCTACTACATCAGGAAAGGGAGAGCAAAAACAGCGAGGCAGGGAAAGCCGTAAGATAGCTTTCATCTGCCAGCTTGTGCTTACACAATTTCTTCGGACTCTGAAAGCAGTCTGAAGCGACCGCCTTCAGAGCGCCATCAATAAAAAGCGGCTTCGCTCCCTTTGGAACGAAGCCGCTTTTATTTCTAAGCTCGGACGGTCCTGACTTACATACCCATGCCGCCGCCCATACCGCCCATGCCGCCCATGCCGCCGGGCATTCCCGGAGCCTTGTCATCTTCGGGAAGCTCTGAAACCATCGCTTCCGTCGTGAGCATCAGGCCCGCGATTGACGCGGCGTTCTGAAGAGCCGTGCGTGTGACTTTGGCCGGATCAATGACGCCCGCTTTAACGAGGTCTTCAAACTGTTCGGTCTGAGCGTTGAAGCCGACGTTCTCGCCCTTCTCAGAGCGAACGCGCTCGACCACAACCGCGCCTTCTTTGCCTGCGTTCTGGACAATCTGACGCAGCGGCTCTTCGAGAGCGCGCTTGACGATGGTGACGCCAATCTGCTCGTCAGCATCGCCGTCCTTTGTCACGTCAAACTTCTCCAACGCTTTGGCTGCACGCACTAAAGTTACGCCGCCGCCGGGAACGATGCCTTCCTCGACTGCCGCGCGGGTGGCGTGCATCGCATCTTCGACGCGAGCCTTCTTCTCTTTCATCTCAGTCTCGGTCGCCGCGCCGACTTTAATCACGGCAACACCGCCGACGAGCTTCGCCAGACGCTCCTGCAACTTCTCGCGGTCATAGTCCGAAGAGGTCTCTTCGATCTGCGCGCGCAGGGTCTTAACGCGACCTTCGATGTCGCTGGTTTTGCCAGCGCCTTCGACGATGGTTGTGTTGTCCTTGTCAATCGTCACCTTCTTGGCGCGTCCCAAATCTTCGAGCTTGACGTTCTCAAGCTTGATGCCGAGGTCTTCGCTGATGACCTGTCCGCCGGTCAGGATGGCGATGTCTTCGAGCATTGCTTTGCGACGATCACCGAAGCCGGGAGCTTTGACGGCTGCGATGTTCAAGGTTCCGCGCAGTTTGTTGACGACGAGGGTGGCAAGCGCTTCGCCTTCGACATCTTCGGCGATAATCAACATCGGCTTGCCCATCTTGGCGACCTGCTCAAGAAGCGGCAGCAAGTCTTTCATCGAACTGATCTTCTTTTCGTTGATGAGAATCAGCGGATTGTCGAGCACTGCTTCCATCCGCTCCGGGTCTGTCACGAAGTACGGTGAAAGGTAGCCGCGATCAAACTGCATACCTTCGACGACTTCCAGCGAAGTCTCCATCGTCTTCGACTCTTCGACCGTGATGACGCCGTCTTTGCCAACCTTGTTCATCGCTTCGGCGATGATGTTGCCGATGGTCGTGTCGCCGTTGGCCGAGACAGTTCCGACCTGAGCGATCATGTCGCCTTTGACGGGCTTCGAGAGACGCTTGATTTCTTCGATAGCCTTCTCAACAGCTTTATCAATGCCGCGCTTTAAGGCCATCGGGTTTGCGCCCGCCGCGACCGTCTTCACGCCTTCGCGGAAGATAGCCTGCGCGAGGACGGTTGCGGTAGTCGTGCCGTCGCCCGCGACATCAGAAGTCTTTGAGGCAACTTCGCGCACCATCTGTGCGCCCATGTTTTCGAGCGCATCTTTCAACTCGATCTCTTTCGCCACCGTCACGCCGTCTTTGGTGATGGTGGGCGAACCGAATTTCTTGTCAATGACGACGTTGCGCCCTTTGGGGCCGAGCGTGATCTTGACAGCATCGGCGAGTTGGTTGACGCCGCGCAGGATGGCCGCGCGCGACTCTTCGCCGTGAACTACTTGCTTTGCCATTTTCTCTTATCTCCTAACTCAAATTTGTGGGGAATTCCATCAATGAAAAAGCGGCTGAGTCTTTAAGACTACTTGCCGCCTTTTTTGCTGCTGCCCGATCCGGCTGCCGCTCCTGCGCGCTCGATGATTCCGAGAATCTCGTCCTCACGCATGATTAAAAGCTCTTCGCCGTCAAGCTTGATTTCGGAACCGCTGTATTTGCCGAAAAGCACGCGGTCGCCCTGCTTAACGTCGAGCGTCTGGCGCGTGCCGTCTTCCCTGTATTTGCCTTCGCCGACGGCGACGACCTCGCCCTCCTGCGGTTTTTCTTTGGCTGTGTCGGGGATGATGATCCCGCCGCGCACCTGCTCGCCCTCTTCGATTCGGCGCACAATCACACGATCTTGCAGGGGTCTAATGTTAGTTGCCATGCTGCTTTCACTGCTCCTTCTTCTAAGATTTACCGGAAAAATTACGGTTTTACGGGATGAAAATAGCTTCTCGCCACCTGTTTCTAGCACTCTTTACTGACGAGTGCTAAAAGTATAACAGGCCGGAGGCTGTTGTCAATGTATCAATGGGGTTAAGGGAGGGCGGAAAGGGAGTTTAACTGCCGTAAATGGCTTATCTTCGTGTGCTGAAAGCTTATATTTCGTTGTTTACGTTGATTGACGCTCTGTATAAGCGACCTTTCGGGTTGTATAAGTCGTCTGTGCGGCTGTCTGAGTAAACTTTTACGCTGTATAAGTGAGCTTTGCAGTTGTATGAGTAAGGTGTGCGCCTGTATTAGTGACCTTTCACGCTGTAGAAGTTATCTTTCACGCCGTATAAGTAAACTTTCACGCTGTAGAAGTTATCTTTTACGCTGTATAAGTAGCCTTTGCGACTGTAAAAGTGAGCTTTTACGGTGTATGAGGAGACTGAAATACAGTTTAAGTGATTGTTTTGCTTGATTTTAGAGGATCAAGGGCAGCTTTGCCCTGATTTTGCCTGGAAACTCATTTCCGGCGGGCTGGCAGCTTTTCGGGCAAGTCTAACTCATCATCAATCAAAACATCTGTAGAGACATTCACAGCGCGGGCATAGAGTAAGAGAATCGGTAAAGGCGGCTCACCTGTCCCCAGTTCATAATCTGAAATCCGATTCTGAGTTAGATCAACTCCCAACCGTTTAATCATTTCATTCTGAGACAGTCCTAGCAGCATCCGAACATGTAAGAGCTTTTCGGCTAGTCGTTTTGGTTTTGGACGTGCTTTGCCTCCCATCAGAAATTTACTCCTGATGGAAAACAAGGCTTGTCTCTAACCGGAATTCCGGTTAGAATACGCTCGCTCAAATCAATCGCCGTGAGAGTCCTTTGCTTCTCAACGGCGGCGCTCATCACTCACTTTGAGGTGGAGGCTTGAGTCGTCGCATTAGCCGTTGCCAATGATAGAAAGATCGCGCGGTAAGAATACCATGTCCTCATCACAGCACCAGAGAAATCTTCACCTTGCAATTGAGTTGGCGGAAGACGCCGGACTCACTCTCCTTTCCATCATCGAAGAACACGCCACGCGTTTATCCGATTACGAGCTTTATCTCACCTATCTCAAAGCTGATAGATTACTGGCTTCCAGACAAGATGCCGAAGACATAGCAAGGCTTCGTGCATGCGCTCGGACGGTGATGAAAAGATTACTTGGTAAGAATCTGCACGATGCGGGGTTTTATCTGCCGGATGTCTTACGAGCCTATGAAGCAAGGTTTATCGAGCAAGCACTGGAAGAAGAAAAAGGAAGCATCACACGGGCGGCGCAAAGGCTCGGACTGACGCATCAGAGATTGATTTACGTCCTCGAATCGAGACACAGACAGCTTCGTGAGAAGAGAACGCGTCCGGTTAGTCGGAAAACCATTATCCGAAAAGACAAATAACCCAAAGCCCAGGGAAGAAAGAAGCCTTTACCCTACTTGCCCCGCCTTGTTTTCTTAGAAGCTGTTAAAAGTCACTAAAAGCCCCGCAGGGGCGAAATGTAATAGCCTGTGGCAACGCCACAGGAAGAGAGTCGAGTGTATTGATGAAGCCCTGACAGGGCGAAATACTCTATTTCGCCCTGTCAGGGCTGCTCATCAAAAGGTGACGCGTGACCCGGCGCGGTGCGCGGGCTATTACATCGTCGCCCTTTCAGGGCTTTATCCTGTTCATCCTATCCATCCCTGCTGATTTCCTGTTCATGCCTTACGTCGTCGGAGGCTTAGAAGGCTCAGAGGGAGTAGAGGGCGTGCCCGGCGTTTCCGGCGTTTCCGGTGTTTCCGTCGTAGAGCGTCGCGGTGAGCGTTGCGTATGGCTCGCGCTGAGCCATGCGGCGAGCGGCGCGTGGTCGCTTGAGAGACGATTACGCATAATGGCGTCCAACTCACGCACGATGTTGATGCCGCGTTCGAGCGCATCGTCAATCGCGGCGGTCGCCGCCACCTGCGCCCCGCGTTTCCGTATCTTCTCGTTGATGGCCTGCTCAAACTCTGCTATGTCGGCGTTCAAGTCTTCCAGAAAATCATCCGGCAGGCCGCGCCGCTTGAACTCCGCTGCCAAAGGCAGGGCATCCGCTGCAAAAGCGCGGGCGGTGGCGAGCAACGCCTGATCCGAGACGCTGCGCGGCGCGCGAAACTTATCTTCGAGGCCAGTGATCGAGGACGCCAACACACGCGCCGTGCGGCTGATGGCATCAAGGTCACGGCGCAGTTCGTCGCGCGCCGCCGCCTTGCTCGTAGAGCTTTGAAGCACGGCGCTGCGCCCTGACGTTTGCGCCGTCGTGTGCGTATTCATCTCGTCAATCACGGCGTTGAGTTGCGTAAGAAGCTCACCCGCCAAAGTGGTTGACGGAAACTGTGCGGAGCGGTCAGTCATAAATGCGCGCACGCGCAGAAACGTCTCGAACCTGCGTCTTTCTGTGTCTGTCATAATGTGAAGTCTCCTTTGCTGGTGAAGGTCAAGGGACGAGTAGGCAGAAGAAGCGAGGAAGTCTGCCCGTGAGTTTTTTGAGATTTCAGGCCGACTGAGGAGCCGCCCTGCGGCGCGAATTATACGCCCCAGAGCCTCGCCCTTGAAAGATTTTTCTTATCCGGTGCGATTTTCCGGCTGTCCGAATCAAATTCGCGGTGTAGAAGTAAGCGGTGCGGCTGTCTAAAGAGGCGTTTTCAGGATTTTCGCCCGGTGCGCTTGACGGGACGGCTGGCGTGTTCCTGTTTACGGTAGGTGGAGACGCGCTTGGAGAGCGTGTTGCGGTGAATGCCCAGAATATTGGCCGTGCGCGAGAGGTGTTCCTTGTGGCGCGAGAGGGCTTTTTGGATGTAGAGCTTCTCAAACTCGGCGAGGGCTTCGTCGAGCATAATCTGGCCGTCGAGCATTTCATCTATCAGGGCTTCAAGGCGCGCGCGCATCTGCATGGGACTCTCCGGCGGCGGAATTCGTTAGAGCTGGTGATTATTTGCTGTTGATTAAATCCGAGTAGCCTTCATAAAAACGTGTTCGCATTTCCTGTGAAGTAAAGATGCCTAGCAATTTTGCTCCCTGCGCCAGAATGGGAGCGGTGCGCGCCTCTGTGACGGAACTGATGCTGACAGGAAAAGCCGTCAACGCGAGGTAGAGAATCGAGCAAACAGCCCATCCTCGCAGCAACCCGAACGCTCCGCCGAGAACGCGATCAAACCATTCAAGGCGGACATGCTTCAAGCCTCCTGACACGAGCCGACCGGCAAGAAAGCCGCCCACCAGGGCGATGACCATAATCAGGATGAAACCGCCCGCATTAGCCGCCCCCTCGGACTCAACCAAATTAAGCCCGCGAAGAATCGCTCCCGCCGCTCCATACGCTTGCGCGGCGATTAAAAGACCAACGATCAGCGCCGCTCCCGTCAACAACGCTCGCATGATCCCGCGCATAGCTCCAGACACGACCGAAGACGCAATAAGCGCGAGCACTAGAAAATCAAAGAAAGTCATCCTTCAAAGTCTGGAGAGCCTGAAGTCTGAAGTCTGGAGTCAAAAGCAAAAAGGCTTTTCCGTTTTTAACTCCAGACTTCAGACTCCAGACTCCAGACTTTCTCCTGCGAGCAATCGGTAAGCTTCCAGATAGCGTTCGGTGGTGGCCTGCGCGATTTCGGGTGGCAGCGGCGGCGCGGGCGGTTGCTTATTCCAGTCGAGAGTTTCCAGATAGTCGCGCACGAACTGTTTGTCGAAAGAGGGCTGCGATTGGCCCGGCTCGTACTTGTCTGCGGGCCAGAAGCGCGAAGAGTCGGGCGTCAGCACTTCGTCAATGATAATGATGCGACCATCTTTGTCTCTCCCGAACTCAAACTTGGTATCGGCGATGATAATCCCGCAGGTTCGCGCGTACTCGCTTGCCTCTTTGTAAACCCGCAATGAAATGTCGCGGAGAATCTGCGTCACCTCTTCGCCGAGTATCTCGCTCATGCGGGCCTCGCTGATATTTTCGTCGTGTCCTACTTCAGCTTTGGTCGAGGGCGTGAATATCGGTTCGGGCAACTGCTCGGATTCGCTCAACCCGGCTGGCAACCTGTGGCCGCAAATTTCGCCCGTGCGAAGATAATCCTTCCAGCCAGACCCGGTGATGTAGCCGCGCACGACACACTCGATGGGAAAGACCTCGGTGCGCCGCACCAGCATCGAGCGCCCGCGCAAAGTCTCTTCATGCTGCCGGACAGCTTCGGGCATCGACGCGATTTCCGTCGCCACCAGATGATTCGGGACGATGTGGCCGAGCTTCTCAAACCAGAAACGAGAAAGCGCGGTCAGCACTTCACCTTTGCGCGCAATGGGTGTCGGCAGGACGCAATCGAAAGCCGAGATGCGATCCGTGGCGACGATCAATAAATGATTGTCGCCAACTTCGTAAACGTCGCGCACCTTGCCGCGCCGCATCAATTTAAGGTCTGAAAAAGAGGTTTCCAGTACAGGTTGAGTCCCGGTCATAATCATTGACTCGAATCAATTAAGAATCTTTGAAGAGCATAAGCCAGCAAAAGCGAGTCGAGATAATGCTCGCGCCTCGCCGCTTTTGTCAAGGCAATTAGTGGTCAGTGGTCGGTGGTCAGTGGTCAGGAAATACCGAGCGCGATTGCGGCGTTGAGCTTTTTCTTTAACTGACCACCGACTACTGACTACTGATCACTGATTATCTCTTTCAACCGTCGAATCTGTGCGGCGTGATTGTGGGCGTGGGCGGCGTAAATCTTGAGCCAGATTTCTGCGCTGTAGAGTCCGCTTTCGGGATGCCAGCCTTCGCGCTTCCAGTCTTCGTCGGACATGCGTGTGAGCAGTTGCGCGGTCGTGGCGCGCGAACTGCGGAGGGATTCGAGCGCGGGAGCCATGTCGCGTTCGTTATATTTTAATCGCCGCGCATAATCGTCCTGATCGTAGGCGTGAATCACTGGCCGGTCTTCGGCGAGCAGGCGACGCAGGCGGATGGCGGAATTCATCTCACTGTCGGCGAGGTGCTGGACGATTTCGCACGCGCTCCATTTGCCGGGAAGGGGATTCATCGTCAGCTTGTCGGCGGGGAATCCATCAAGACTTTTGACTACTTCGTCATATCCGGCCTCGTACTGTGAAATCAATTCCTGTCTCTCTTCGGGGGTCATCTCGGAACTCTCTCCTTTCAAGTCAGCGAAACTATATGCAACAATACGCTTTCATCAAACGTAAACCAAAGTCTCTTCGTTTCGAGAAAATAGTTCCGCCGCTGGCTGCGTCCGTCAGCACAGGCGCATACGGAAATCAACCCATCTTTACGAATTTTTGGAGAACTCAATGCAAACCCTGCGATCAAAATATCTCATCGGTAAACTCTTCTGCCTGATGCTCACGCTCATCTTCTGCGCGCCTCAATTCGCTTTAGCGCAATCCGGGACGCAGACACAGCAGGTTCAGCCGAAACTTCCGCCCAGACAGTACATCCCGGATCGCAATTATGATACGCAGCACATCAAGCTCGATCTGCGCTTCGACTGGGAACGAGAGCAGGCGCTCGGCACGGCGACGATAACCTTCATGCCTTTGACCACGAATCTTCAAAGCGTCGAGTTCGATGCTGCCAACATGACGTTCTCGTCCGTCAAGCTCGCTTCCGGCACGCCGCTTAAGTTTGAAGCGGATGCGCCGAAAGAGAAGTTGCGCGTCACGATGGATCGCGCCTACCAGCCGACAGACGTGCTGACGATTGTAATCGCTTACAACACCAATGGTGTTTCAAAAGATACAGGCATCGGCGGCTTCGGACGGGGCTTAACTTTCATCAAGCCGATGCCGGACGATCCCTCCAGGCCGAAACAAATCTGGTCGCAGGGCGAGACCGAATATAATCATTACTGGTTTCCCTGCTACGACCATCCGAATGACTTTGCCACGACGGAAATGATCGCCACCGTCGAGAAGCCCATGATGGTCGTCTCCAACGGCAAGCTCATCGAGACGAAGAACAACAAGGACAACACGCGCACCTTCCACTGGAAGATGGAGCAGCCGCACGCCAGCTATCTTACTTCAATCGTCGTCGGCGAGTATGCAGCCGTCGAAGGCAGCTATGCCGGAATTCCTGTCATCACCTACGTCTATCCGAACGAGCTTGAAGAGGGCAAAGTCACAGCCGAACGTTTGCCCGAAATGGTCAAGTTCTTTTCCGAGAAGACAGGCGTCAAATATCCTTATGCGAAGTACGCGCAGACGATGACGCGCGACTTCGGCGGCGGCATGGAGAACATCACCGCCACCACGCAGACCGACAACATGATTCACGATGCGCGCACCACGCATGATCGTGATTGGGATGGCTTGCAGTCGCATGAACTGGCGCACCAGTGGTTCGGCGATTACGTCACCACTCGCTCATGGGCGGACATCTGGCTCAACGAGAGTTTCGCCACCTACTTTCAGGCGATGTGGGACGAGCATCGGCTGGGGCGTGATGAGTTTCTCTATCGCGATGTGAAGAGCAATCAGGACGCTTACTTCGGAAGTTGGAGGCAAGGTATTCGTCGTCCCATCGTGACGGTGAACTACGCCAACAAGGATGGCATCTTCGATAATTATGCTTACCCGCGCGGCGGCGCTGTTCTGCACATGCTGCGTCGCTACCTCGGCGAAGATAACTGGTGGCGCTCGATCAATCACTACCTGACGAAGTACGCGCACCAGCCCGTGCAGACCGAACAGTTCCGCATTGCGATTGAAGAGACGACGGGGCAGCCGATGGACTGGTTCTTCGAGCAGTGGCTCTACAAGATGGGGCATCCCGTCTTCAATGTCACTCGAAGCTACGATGCGACGACGAAGCGACTCACACTCACAGTCAAACAGGAGCAGAAGCCCGACCCGACTTCAGGTTATCCGCAGGTCGACTTCTTCCGCACCCCGGTTGATGTCGAGATTGAAACAGCAGGCAATAAACGCATCGAGCGCTTGATGGTCGAACCGCGCGAGGAGCAGACCTTCACCTTCACGGTTGATTCAACTCCCTTGCTCGTCCACTTCGATTACGGCAGCACGTTGATTAAAGAACTCAAATTCGATAAGCCGACGGATGAGTTGGTTTATCAACTGACACGTGACGAGGATGTGACAGGGCGGCTCTGGGCGCTCGGCCAGTTGACGAATCGCCTGAACGAAAAAACAATCGCCGCTGCGGAAAGACAGAAAATCGCGGCGGCGCTCGGCGCATCTCTTGGTAACGACAGATTCTGGGGCGTGCGTTCGGACGTGGCGACGGCGATTGGCGGGTTGCCGGACACAGAAGTTCGCACAGCACTGCTGGCGGCGACGAAAGACAAGGATGCGCGCGTGCGCGCGAGCGCCGTCACATCACTTGGGAAGAGCAAAGACCCTCAGCTTGCAAGCGTCTACCTGCCACTCCTGAACGACCAGAGCTACGCCACGATTCGCGCCGCCGCGCTCGCGCTCGGTGATGCCAAAGATAAAGCGGCTTACGACGCGCTGGTCAAACTGCTCGACACCCCGTCATGGCGCGACCAGATACGCACTTCTGCGCTCACGGGCTTGGCCAATCTCGGAGACAAACGCGCGCTCGAATTGGGAATTCGCTACGCCGCAGGCGGCAACTCGCCGCAGGTTCGGGCGGCAGGCGTCACCCTGCTCGGCGCAATCGGGCGTGACGATCCGCGCTCTTTCAAGCTGGTTTACGATGCCTTCTCGACCGGCGTTGCGACGTTTAACTTCCAACTCGGCAACTCCGCAGGCGAGGCGCTGGTCAAACTGGGCGACCCGCGCGGCATAGATGTCATCGAGCAGGCCGTCAAAAAGTCGAATAATCCGCAATTACAGGGCTTTATCAGGCAATTTCAGGAGCGCCTGCGCCAGAGCATGCAGCCCGCAGCGCAGAAACCCGCCGGACAGTAGGCAGTGGTCAGTGGTCAGTGGTCAGTGGTCAGTTAGAACAGCGAAGGGCAGCAGCCTTGAGCTTATGCCTTTAACTGACCACTGGCCAGCAGGCCACTGACCACTGTTTTCCCAACTTAATGCTTGAATTTAGAAGCCTTTCCCTGCTATATTCTCTGTGTCTGAGGAGCGCCACGCCACCGGCGCACATCCTTAAACCGTCCTGTCCAGTCATTCTTTGACGAAAAATCACCGAATGCAGTCAACTGTAGATAAAGATAAATCTGGAATCAGGGAAGAGAGTGCTTCATCTGTCTCAAGCGAGCGGAAGCCGACTCTGCTCGTCGTTGAAGATGACGAGAACATCTCGACGATGATTAATCTGCATTTTTCACGCGCAGGTTATATCGTGAAGACGGCTGAGGACGGATTGGCGGGTATTCAAGCCGCCTTAACCGATCACCCGGACGTAGTCGTCCTCGATCTCATGTTGCCGAAGATGGACGGATTGGCTGTTTGCCGCGAACTGCGGGAGAAAGCTCCGTACATTCCTATCTTGATGGTGACAGCCAAGGACGACGTGGTTGACAAAGTGCTCGGCCTCGAAATGGGCGCGGATGATTACATCACCAAGCCTTTTTCTTTGCGTGAGCTTGAAGCTCGCATCAAATCAGTGCTCAGGCGCGTCCGCACGGGCACGAGCAAGGACGGCGCGAATGAGGAAGCGCCGATTACGCGCGGGCGATTGCGGATTGATCCTTCAAAGCGCGAAGTGATGGTCGGCGAGCGGCTGGTCGAACTCACACCGAAAGAGTTTGATTTGCTGCGACTGTTTGCTTCCAATCCCGGACGCGTCTTTCCCAGAAAATACCTGCTTGAAAAAATCTGGGACTACTCCTACGAAGGCTACGACCGGACGATTGATTCACACATCAATCGCCTGCGAGCCAAGATCGAAGACAATCCCGAAAATCCCCAGATGGTGCTGACCGTGTGGGGCATCGGCTATAAGTTTTACGACGAGTAGCCGGAAACGAAGAGCCTCTAAGGGTCTCCCACCGCTCGTTAATCAAACTGGCACGCTCTACGGCGCGCCGATTGACACCTTAAAGTTTTTCACCCCAACTCGGGCTGACGCGCCAAACATTCCCTGGCGCAACGCCTGCTTCCCACACGGGCTTGTTCACACAGCCTGTTCCTGAAAGTAAAGCCATGAAGAACAATTCGTCTGCCAAAAATGCTGTCGTCAAATGCGCCGCGCTGAAAAGTCAATCGCACCTGAGCGCCGGAAGAACTCCGTCTCCGCGCGGGTGGAAGATTGCGCGCGCCTTCTCCGTGAGCGCGCTGCTCGTCGCGGTCGCGCTCATGCCGACGGTCTCTCCCTTCGCGCAAAAGAGGAAGGAAGCGCCGTACAAAGTCACGGATGTCACTTCGCGCAAGACGGGCGATGGTACGGTCGTGACGGTCTCTGCTGATGCGCCGCTCAACCGCACGCAGACGTGGCAGGACGATGAGGGCTTTCACATGAGCTTGCCCGGCGCGAGCGCGGCTTCGATGAAGGGACTTCCGCGTGGAGTGATTGTTCGCAATCTGGGCAAAACTCTGGAGGTCGTCGTCGCCGTGAAACCCGGTACGGGCGTCACCGTCGACCCGCAATCCAACCGCCTCAATCTAATCGTCAAGGGCAACGTGGACGCGGCGCAGGGAGGAACACAGCTTGAGCCTCAGACCAAAGCAGCAAGCGCTCAGGAGCGCGCCAGCCAGTCGCCCGATTTCGAGCCGTCCGTCGCTCAGCAGCAGCGAAGCCGCCGCCCAACGGCAGAAAAAAATAGTCCTTCGAGCACAACGGCGAGCGGGGCGACAAATGCTCTGACGCCGAATTCAACAGCACCCGCCGAGACGGCAGCGCCCGCTACGCAAACCAGCGCAGCGCCTTCCGAAAGCCCGGTGCAAACGCTTCCGGCGAGTGGTGAGGCGAGCGCGCCCGCCAGTTCTCAGACGGCTGCCGCAGTTGACCCGGCAGCTTCGGGCGAACAGTCCGAAGGCATCTTCTCGTACCTCTTTTCGATCACGGGCATGATGATTATGCTGCTGATCGCCGTAGTTGCGTTTATCGTCGTACGTCGTCGGCAGGCTACACAAGGCTGGGTTGACGTGAGCGATGAGAAAGGTAGTTTGAAAGAGCAGGGAGACGAATTAAGTTCTTCAGAATCGCTGGCGGTCGTTAAGGAAACCCCGAAGAAGGAGCGTCGAAAGAGCGCACGGCGACAGAACGATCAGGCTCTGGTCAAAGCAAATATCGTGAGCAATCAGGAAGCGATGCCGCTTCTGGATGGAGCGATGGAGAAGCGTTCCGTTGCGCCCGTCCAGCCCGCGCTCTACGGCGCATACCGTGTGGATCAGGAGGTGGGCAAGCTCGTTTTGGGTCAGGCTCACAGGATGGATGTGCTGGCATCGCGTGCGCCGGATGATCGCCGCGCGATAGAGACCTCTTTGCTCAAGGCCATGAACGCGCCGGAAGCCGGTGACGAAGGTCGTCGTCGTGCCAGAGAGGCGCTGGAAGAGTATGGCTTCGTGGCTCGCCAGTGCGCGTCTCTGCTCCTGGCTCATAACGCTTACGACCGTGCTTCGTCGGCTCGCGCACTCGGCGCGGTCGGCTCGAAGGCGTCTCTGCCGTTTCTCCTCGAAGCTCTTTATGACACGGAACTGATTGTCCGAACGGAAGCCGTGACGAGTCTCGGCACGCTCAAGATACCTTCGGCCATCGGCGCGCTGCTCGATATGGCGCGTCGTCACCCGGAGATGTCAGCCTCGCTGTTGAGCAATGCGCTCACAGCCTGCTCGGTCGAATGCTTCGACTTCTTTGACGTTCCCTCTTCAGAGCGCACGCTGCTCGATGCGGGCGACGGTGATGCTTTCGGCGGCGAGATTACGCATCTCGATTCGGCGGCGGCAGTCGAGGAGTTGCCGGAATGGTTTGAGGACGAAGAGTTGTCGGAATCTCTCGCCCGTCTTCAGGACGCAGACGTTGAAGCGCGTGCGGCAGCCGCAAGGCGTCTCGCGCAATTCCACGTTCAGCGTGCGGTCGTCGCTTTGACTTCGCTGGCCGCTAACGATCCTGAGCCGGTGGTGCGCTCGGCAGCCGTGACGAGTCTCGGTGAAATCGAGCACGAATCGGTCTTTGCGCCGGTGTTGATGGCCTTCGCAGACGAAGCGCGCGAGGTGCGTGCGGCGGCGGCGCGTTCGCTCTCAAGAATGAACTTTGGCCGCGCGGAAGGCTATGTTCGTTTGATTGAAACGGCGGATGACGAAACCTTGCGTAAAGTGGCGAGCGCCTGCATTAAAGCTGGCATGGTTGGACAGGCGATTGATCGCGTGGTGAGCGAAGATCGTCGACTGGCTTACGAAGCGTTCTCGCTGCTCTCGCTGCTGGCGAAAGCCAATGAGACGGAACCGCTGATGGACGCCATCGGCAATCACCCGGAACAGAGCGTGCGCCTCGCGCTGGTTCGCATTCTCGGCTCGACCAGCCAGCCCGAAGTTGCCACTCAGTTTCGTTACCTCGCGGTGCGCGATGGGATACCGGAGAACATCAGCGCCGCGCTCATGGAAGTTGTTTACAAAATAGATCAGGCACAACCGGTTTAAGAACAGCGGTCAGTGGTCAGTGGTCAGCAAAGACCAGGCGTTCTTAACTGACCACTGACCACTGACTACTGACCACTGTTTTACTTCTGGACTAAGACGCTTTCGGCGTAGCATAATGCGGCACGTTAACAGCCGCTTTTTGATTGGAAAACCTGCGATGTACACGATGCCCCGCTCATTCCCTCGAAGTAAAAAATGGCTCGCTCCTGTTTCCGCCTTCGTACTGTTGCTGCTCGTTTCCTTCGTGGGCGTTGATACCAGCGCGCAGAAGAAACGACCGGCTAAGAGTCGCGCAGCGCAGCAGCAGGGTGCTGCCGGAGCTAATGCCAACACCCAGACGGCGCAAGCTAAGCCGCAGAAGAAGAACATCACGCCGCTCAAAAGCGGCGACACCTCTGACGGCTCGCGTATCACGATTACATCCGACGCGCCGCTCAACGATTATTCCGCCTATCGCAGCGGCGACCGCTATTACGTCGTCATCCCCGAAGCGAACGCTCCACGCGCGCAGGGTGGACTTCGCGGGCGCGGCTTTGAAGACGTGCAGGTGCAGAAGCGCGGCAACGACGCCATTCTTTCCTTCAAATTGCAACCGGGAACGAACGCGCGCGTCAGTCAAAGGTTCAATCGTCTGGATGTGGAATTGACCGCTCCCGGCGGAAAGACAGCCGCTGTTCCGACTGCGACTCCAAAGCCCGCGACCTCCGCGACCCCTCAGCCGACTCCACAAACCATTGCGCGCCCGACGCCGCAGACGACAGCCGCCGGAAACACAAATCAGACGACGACCCAACCCGTTGTTCCGGGTATAAGCAATCCCGGCTTGACTCAACCTGCGACGGGAGGCAATCCGGCAGTCGTCTATGCTCCGACTCCTGAGGTGTCAGCCTCGCCGGGTGCTAGCCCGGAGGCAAGCCCACTCGCGTCGCCGCCGACAGAGCAGATAGCGCAGGCGCAACCGCCGCCCACCACGCAACCCGCCACGACCTCCGCCCCGGCAACGTCCGTCACCACGTTCGGTGCAGTTCTACGCCAGAACTGGCTGGTGATTCTGATTGCTGCGCTGGTACTGCTGAGCCTCGTGATGATTGTCGCTGCCCGCTCTCGTGCGAGGAGCGCCGCCGTCGCCGAGACTCCGGCGCGCAGAGCCAGCCGCAAAGAGAGGCGAGAGGCGCGGAAAGCGCCCGCCAAACTGACAGAAGCCGATTTAGCAGAAGCAGACATTTCCTCCGAAGTCGCCGCTCCGAAATACAAGACAGCGACTTTGCCGAAAGCTGTGCCTCTGAAAAGCGTCCCGGCAATCGTCGCTGCGGACGCGGCTGAAATGGTCGCAGGCGAGACGGTCGCGGAAGAAGAGAAGACTGCTCCCGTCCCGGTTGTAGAAGAGACGAAAGAAATTGAAGTTGCTTCGGCATCTGATGTCGAACAAGTGGAGTCTGAAGTCGGGAAAGCGCTGGCGGGCGGAAGCTACGACGAAGCTGTCATCGGCTCAAGCGATGCCGGAACGCGCGCGCTTGTCGCCACAGGATTACTGGCGGCGCTCGCCTCACGCAACGTCGAAAAACGCGAGCGCGCACGCGAGGCTTTCATCAAGCATGATTACCTGGACGAAGCGACGCGCCAGCTACGCACAGCCGAAGCGCCAGCCGAACGTGCCGCCGCTGCTCGCTCGCTCGGTTACGTTCAGGACAAAGCGACGACGCTGCATCTGGTCGTTGCGCTCGAAGACGTTGCGCCGGAAGTGCGTCGCGCGGCAGTGGAATCGCTGGCCGAACTGCGCGACCCATCTGCCGTTCAGCCGCTCAAGTCTCTGCTCAAGCGCGAGCGTGATCGACAGGTTTCCAGAAGTCTCATCAAGCGCGCCATCGAAGCCAGCGCCGCAGCCGCCATCGAGGAAGAAGAGACCACCACACTCACCGCTGCGCCGCTCGCGCCTGAGACGGAAACCGTGACGCTCGAAGCGCCGCCCGTCGTCGGCGAGGCAGACGTGCCTTCCATCGCAGAAGGTGAGACGCAGACGCTCGAAGCGGAAGCCCCGGCAATCGAAGCCGAACAGCCGACCGCAGCCGCTCTCGCTGACATTTCTCCGGCGGAAGCTGCGCTCGGCACTGTTGCTCTCGTCGCGCCGCCGCTTGTCACAGAAGAAGCCGAAGCGGAAGAAGTAGCGCGTAGAGAAGCGGAAGCAGAGGCTGCAAGACAGCGAGCGGAAGAAGAAGAGCGTCTCCGCGTTGAAGCTGAAGCACAGCGCCAGGCTGAAGAAGATGCGCGGTTAGCTGCTGAAGCTAAGGCTGAAGAAGAGCGCAGGCAGGCAGAAGAGGAAGCTGCGCGCTTGCAAGCGGAAGAAGAAGCACGACGGCGCGCAGAGGAAGAACAAGCGCGACTCAAGGCTGAGGAAGAAGCCCGCCAGCAAGCAGAGGCCGAAGCGCAGCGAGTAACGGAAGAAGAAGCTCGCAAACAGGCTGAAGAAGCAGCGCGTCTCAAGGCAGAGGAAGAAGCTCGACTGGCTGCTGAAGCGGAAGCGTTGGAACGACGCCAAGCCGAAGAGGAAGCCGCTCGTCTTCGTGCTGAAGAGGAAGAGCATCAGCGTGTCGCAGCCGAAGAACGCAGGCAAGCCGAAGAGGTTGCAGCGCGTCTGAAGCTGGAACAAGAGGCTGCACGCAAGCGTGCTGAGGAAAAAGAAGCGCTTCGTCTTGAAGAAGAGCGTCGTGCCGAGGAAGGGCGCCTGCGTCTTGAAGAGGAAGCTCGCCAGCGCGCAGAAGCCGAGCAGAAACGCGTTGAAGAAGAAACCGCACGCCTTCGTGCCGCAGAAGAAGCAAGGCGTCAGCAGGAAGAAGCGGAAAAGGCGCGCAAGGAAGCTGCCGAAGCCGAAGCACGGCGCAAGGCTGAAGAAGAGGCGCGGCTGGCCGCTGAAGCCGAAGAGCAACGCCGGGCTGAAGAGGAAAGAGCGCGCCAACTCGCTGCGGAAGAAGCCGCCGCGATGCTCAATGCGGAAGCCGTCGCACCCATCGAGCTTGAAGCTACCGAAGATACTTTAGAGACGTTGACGGCTGAAGAGTCCCCGGTTGTTCAGCCCGTTGACTTCATCATCGAACGCAATGACGAAGCGACCAGCGGCTGGGTCGAGGTTGACATGAGCGACGCGGAGATCGTTCGCCATACCGAGCCGGTTGCTGCCTCGCCTGTTGAAGAAACGTCCGCGCAGTCCGGGCTACTCTTCGCTGAGCCTGCGGTTGAAGAATCAAAAGAGCTTGAGCCGTCAGGCTTAGAGTTGATTGAAGAGCCTCCCGCGAAACCCGTCAGCAAAGAGATAGATTTCGCCGTGACGGAAAAGGGCGTCGCGGAGTTTGATGAATTCTCGACCGTTCCGGGAGCAATCCTGAAACGCCTCAGCAGCGAAAGTACGGAAGAGCGCGCCTCTGCCGTCGCAGACCTCGCGCGCGTCGGCAGCGACGACTCCTTCCGCGAAATCAGCGCGGCCTTTGACGACCCGGCGGTGGAGGTGCGTAACGCTGCGGCACGTTCCTTGTTTAGTCTCAACCCGGATCGCGCCGCCACCTTCACACGCGCCTTGCGTGAATCCCCGCCCGAACGACGACGCAAGATCGGCTCGGCGCTCGCTTCCTCAGGATTGGCGAGCGAAGCCATCGGCCAACTGATGGGCGAAAGCCGCGAGAAGACCTACGACGCTTTCTCGCTACTCTTCCTGATGTCGAAAGCCGGAGAGGTTCAACCCCTGATGCGCGCCATTGAAGAGCATCCGAACAACGAAGTGCGCCTCGCCGTCGTCAAGCTCTTGGCATTGAGCGGCCAGCAGGAAATCCTCCCGGCCTTCCGTCGTCTCGCCGTGCGCGGGTCATTACCGACCGAAGTGCGCTCAGCCGTCATGGAAGCCATCTACCAGATCAGCAGCCAGTCGCCAACGCCAGCGTAAAAGCCGTTGGTAGATATATCTTTTGGGTTAGAAGCTCTAAGCGGCACGCAGCCAATTCTTACTGCTTAGTTTAGTCGAAGCGCAAAACTGTGCTCTAACTTTCAAAGCTGCTCTCTCTACGAGGGATGGCTTTGCCTCAGTGTTTGTCCATTTGCCCGCCTCGTTACATCAGCATCCGGGCAATGATAAGCTACGCCAAGGTGAAGCATGGCTGACGACTTCAAATACGACGTATTCCTGAGCCATAGCTCAAAGGACAAAGCGGTCGTCCGCGCCATCGCTGAGCGCCTGCGCGCGGACGGCCTGCGTGTGTGGTTCGATAACTGGGAACTCCATCCCGGCGACAGCATCCCGTCGAAGATCGAGGAAGGTCTGGAACACTCCCGCGTCCTCGTCCTCTGCCTGTCGGCACACGCCTTCGGTTCCGACTGGGCACAGTTGGAGTCTGGCACGTTTCGTTTCCGCGACCCGCTGAACAGGGAGCGACGCTTCATCCCTTTGCGACTCGACGCAGCCCCCATCAAAGGCTCCCTCGCGCAATTCCTTTACGTCAACTGGCTTCCAGAGGAATACGAGGAGGAATATGCGAAGCTCCTCGAAGCGTGCCGCCCGCCAGCGAAGCCAACAACGGCGGTGGAGGCAGAGGCCTCGCGCGAGCAGCTTGCAGAAAAGGCTATCCAACTCGAAAACAAATCGAGCATCCATGCCTATGCATTCAGTCCAGATGGAAGGCGTGCCCTCTCTGCCCACTTCGAGGATGAAGAAAACATCGTTCGTCTGTGGGATATGGAGTCGGGGCATTGCCTGCGCGTATTTGAAGGCCACACGCGCAGAGTCTGGAGCATCGCGTGGAGCGCTGATGGCCGCCGCTTCCTCTCCGGGTCCGACGACAAGACCGCTCGTCTGTGGGATGTGGAGACAGGGCGATGCCTGCACGTGCTCGAAGGCCACACGGATGATGTTGATAGCGTGGCGTGGAGCGCCTATCAACGCCGCGCCCTCACCGGTTCATATGACAAGACCATTCGTCTGTGGGAAGTGGACTCGGGGCACTGCCTGCGTGTGTTTGAAGGCCACACGGACGTCATCTGGAGCATCGCATGGGCTGCTGATGGCCGCCGCTTCCTCTCCGGGTCTAATGACGAGACCATTCGTCTGTGGGATGTGGACTCGGGGCGATGCCTGCGTGTGTTCGAAGGCCACACTGACAGCGTCTTGAGTGTAGCGTGGAGCGTCGATGGCCGCCGCTTCCTCTCCGGGTCTAATGACGAGACCATTCGTCTGTGGGAAGTGGACTCGGGGCGATGCCTGCGTGTGTTCGAAGGCCACACTGACAGCGTCTTGAGTGTAGCGTGGAGCGCTGATGGTCGCCGCTTCCTCTCTAGTTCATATGACCAGACTATTCGTCTGTGGGATGTGGAGACAGGGCACTGCCTGCACGTGCTCGAAGGCCACGCTGGTTCGATTAGGAGTGTGGCGTGGGATGCTGATGGTCGCCGCGCCTTCTCAGGTGACAAAAAGGGTGGCATCCGGGTGTGGGATTTGTCAGAATTTGTTGCCGAGGCGCGAGCAACTGAAGCCACAAGACCAGTCTTGCCGCCCACGTCTGACCAAGTCCAATACACGAACGCCAAAGTCCTTCTTGTCGGCGAGAGCGGTGCGGGCAAAACGGGGCTTTCCAAGCGACTCGCTTTGAATGACTGGGAACCCAGCGACTCGACGGTCGGTGCGTGGGCGACGCAGTGGAAACTGCCCGTGTCTTCAGGTGACGGTGTTGAACGGGAAATATGGTTGTGGGATTTCGGCGGACAGGCGGATCAGCGGTTGATTCATCAGCTTTACATGGACGAAACCGCGCTGGCGGTGTTGGTCTTCGACGGCCAGAAGGAAGACCTCTTCGAGACGCTGGGACAGTGGGATCGCGACCTCACGCGCGCCTCGCGCCACCCATTCTCCAAGTTGCTGGTCGCCGGGCGCGTGGATGCGGGCGGCCTGCGCGTCAGCAGGAGTCAAGTCGAAGCCTTCGCGAAGGAACGTGGCTACACTCAATTTCTGGAAACCAGCGCCAAAGCCAACCTCCGATGCGAGGAACTGAAAGACGCCATCCTCGGCGGCATCCGATGGGAGAACATTCCGTGGCGCTCTTCGCCGCTGCTCTTCCAGCGGCTCAGGGAAGAGATTATTCGCCTCAAGGACGCTGGCCGCGTGCTGATGCGCTTCAACGAGTTGCGGGAGACGCTGCAACTGCGTCTGTCCGGCGAAGTCAATCGCTTCACCGACGAAGAACTGAAAGCGGTGGTGAGTCTATTGGCTGGCCCCGGCGTGGTCTGGGAGTTGAAGTTCGGCAGTTGGGTACTGCTGCAACCGGAGCGTATTAACGCCTACGCCCAGGCCGTAATTCAAACGATGCGCGCGGATAAAGACGAGCGCGGCTGCTTGCCGGAGGAGCGGGTTTTGAGCGGCGACCTCACGTATCACGCCTCAATAGCCCGCCTCGAAGCAGACGAGGAACGGTTCGTCTTGCTTGCCATGCATCAGACTCTGGTAGAACGTGGCCTCTGCCTGCGGCAGCCCACCGCGAAGGGAACATTGCTGGTCTTCCCCAGCTACTACCGGCGCGAGCGAAAGGAGTTGGTCGGCGCTCCGGCGGTGCTGGTCAGCTATCGCTTCACCGGATTCCTTGACGATATCTACGCCACGCTCGTCGTGCGCCTTCATCACACCGAGTCCTTCGCGCAGGACGAGCTTTGGCGCTATGCTGCTGATTTTAAGACTTTCACTCAGAAACAACTAGGCGTGAAGCTGACACGTTTGGCGGAAGGCGCGGGCGAATTGGAGGTGTATTTCGATCCGTCTATCGAGGTCGGAGAAAAAATTATTTTCGCCAAGTATGTCCACGAGCATCTGCTCCAGAGCGCTAGAGATGTGGTCCGGCTGCGGCATTATGTTTGTCCGCACTGCTTCACATCAGTGGGCAATCGCGAAGTGGCGATGGAGCGACTTGAAGGGTGGTTGGAGCGACGGCCTACGGATACAAGCTTCTCTGAGCGGCTCAAAAACTGGATTGGCAAACCTGAAGCACCGACGATCATCTGCTCAAGATGTGAGAAGCGCGTGCCGCTCTGGGACGATCTGGAACAGCATTTCGCCAGCCCGGAGACAAAGCAGCGGGTGCACGAACTTCAGCAGGAATCAGCCGTCGTGCTGGACAATGAGAGTAGGGAACGCGCTCTGGTCGGCGAGGTTATCTCCACCGTGGCGCTGGCAGGTCAGCTTAGCCGGGAGTTCACCATCAGTGACTATGGATTCGACATGGAGGTCGAGTTCAAGTCGGATGCGGGCGAGGCAACCGGACAAAAGCTGTACCTGCTACTGAAGTCGGGCGACTACTATCTGCACTCACGGACGGGCGGCGGCACGGAAATCATCTCCATCAAAGACGAGCAGCGCGCACGCTACTGGATGGAACAGGCGTTTCCTGTGCTGCTGGTGATCCGAAACTCCGAGGGCGAGGTGCGGTGGATGGAAGTGCGCGACTATTTGAAGCGCGGCAGCGATAACGGGAAGAAGCTCGTCAAGCAGATCGTCTTCGATAGTGAACGCCTTGACGTGATGAGCGTGCGCCGCTGGCGTGACAGGGCGTTGGTCAAGAAATAGCGCGCCGTAAGTAGCATTAAGTGACAAGTGACGGGTGAAAAGTTAGAATCTAAGCTCTAGCTTTTCACTCGTCATTTATCATTATGGGATTCAATCTTAAATCGGAATATCAGCCGCAGGGAGACCAGCAGCAGGCGATTGATGCGCTCGTGCGGGGTCTGGACGAAGGCGAGAAGAATCAGGTGCTGCTCGGCATCACAGGCAGTGGGAAAACTTTTACCGTCGCCACCGTCATCCAGCAGACGCAGCGCCCGACACTCGTGCTCGCGCATAACAAGACTCTCGCGGCGCAGCTTTATCAGGAATTCAAGACCTTCTTTCCTGAAAACTCGGTCGAGTATTTCGTCTCCTACTACGACTATTACCAGCCGGAAGCCTACGTTCCCGCGTCTGACATGTATATCGAGAAAGAGGCGACGATTAATGAAGAGATTGATCGCCTGCGGATGTCCGCGACGCGCGCGTTGTTTGAGCGGCGAGACGTGATCGTCGTCGCCTCTGTCTCCTGCATCTACGGCCTCGGCGACCCTGACGCCTATTACGGGATGCTGCTTTTCGTCGAGCCGGGAATGAAGATGACGCGCGAAGCGCTGCTGCAAAAGCTGGTCGAGTTGCAGTATGAACGCTCCGACGTAGAGTTTGATCGCGGGAGTTTTCGCGTGCGCGGCGATGTCGTGGAGATTTATCCGAGCTATCAGGATCAGGCTTACCGCATCGAACTCTGGGGCGACGAGATTGATTCCGTCTCGACGATTGATCCGCTGCTCGGCGAAGTCCTGCACAAGCACACGTCGCGTCTGCCCATCTATCCGAAATCGCATTACGTGATGTCGAAGCCGACGATCAAGCGCGCCATCAAGACGATCAAAGAAGAGCTTGAATGGTGGGAGCCTAAGCTGATTCAGGAAGGCAAGCTCGTCGAAGCGCAGCGCCTGCACCAGCGTACGATGTACGACCTTGAGATGATTAAAGAGATGGGCTTTTGTCGTGGGATTGAAAACTATTCCAGGCACCTCACGGGCAAAGCTCCGAAGCAGCCTCCGCCGACGCTGCTGGATTATCTCCCGCGCGACACCATCATGGTCATAGACGAATCGCACCAGACGGTTCCGCAGATCGGCGGCATGTTCAAAGGCGACCAGTCGCGCAAGCGCACGCTCGTCGAGTACGGGTTTCGTCTGCCGTCGGCGCTGGATAATCGCCCATTAAACTTCGAGGAGTTTGAGGCGCGCATCGGGCAGACAATTTATGTCTCGGCTACGCCCGGCCCTTATGAATTGACGAAAGCTGCGGGCGAAGTAGTCGAGCAGATCATTCGCCCGACGGGACTCATGGACCCTGTGGTCGAAGTCAGACCCGTCAAGGGGCAGATTGATAATCTCTTGGAAGAGTGCCGCGTCAGGGCAGAGCGTAACGAGCGCGTGCTGGTCACGACGTTGACGAAGAAGATGGCGGAAGATTTGACGGAATACTTCGCAGAAGTCGGCGTGCGCGTGCGTTACCTGCATTCGGATATTGAGACGCTCGAACGCATTAAAATCCTGCGCGATCTGCGGCGCGGAGAGTTTGACGTTTTAGTCGGCATCAATCTTCTGCGCGAAGGGTTGGACTTGCCCGAAGTCTCGCTCGTCGCAATTCTTGATGCTGACAAAGAAGGTTTCCTGCGTTCGGAACGTTCGTTGATTCAAACCATCGGGCGTGCGGCCCGACACGCGAGCGGGACGGCGATTCTCTATGCCGATAAGATTACGGATTCGATGCGCCGCGCGATGGATGAGACAGCGCGCCGCCGCGTGATTCAGGAAGCCTATAACCGCGAGCACAACATCACACCGAAAACCATCGTCAAGCCGATTGAATCAACGCTCGTCACGGCTTATGAGGCGGATTATTTCAAAGTGCCGCTCAATCTTGATGAGTATGCCGATTACACGCGCGCCAACATTAAAGAGACCATCGCGCGCATGGAAGCCGAGATGCGCGAGGCAGCCAGACGCTTCGAGTTCGAGCGCGCGGCGGAAGTGCGCGACCGCATCAAGTATCTACGCGAGCGTGAACTCACGATGACCTGACACAAGTTTCCATGACTCAAAGATGCTGAAGAAACGCGCGGGTCTTTGCCAGGCCATCACTATCCTGCTCGCACTTCTCGCGCTCAATTTTGCCTGCGGCGGTAGAAAGATTGATGAGACTTCACAATCACCGGATAAAAGTCGGATTCCGCCGTTGAAGTCTTTTGAATTTGAGATGGTGACGCTTGAGGCGGACGGGAGAGTGGCCGGACGGCGCTCCGCTCAGGCGGAATCTTATACGGAAGATTTGGGCGGCGGAGTCCGGCTTGAAATGGTGTCGATTCCTGCGGGGAGATACATGATGGGATCGCCCGCCGGAGAAAAAGGGCGATTGGAGACGGAAGGCCCGCAACATCAGGTCACGGTGTCGCAAGTTTACATGGGCAGGTTTGAAGTGACGCAGGCACAGTGGCGTGCTGTCGCAAGCCTTCCGAAGATTGATCGAGAGTTGAAACAAGACCCCTCTTATTTCAAAGGTGATAATCTGCCCGTCGAGCGAGTCAGTTGGTATGATGCCGTTGAATTCTGCAAACGGTTGTCGAAGAAAACTACGCGCGCGTTTCGTCTGCCGAGCGAATCGGAATGGGAATATGCAGCGCGCGGTGGGGCAAGCGCGCCGTTTGCCTTTGGCGAGACGATCACGCCCGACATTGTGAACTACAATGGCAGCTATCCATACGCGGGCGTGGCCAAAGGGACAAATCGAAAAAAGACTGTGGCGGTGGGGTCGTTAGGCGCAGCGAATGCGTTTGGGTTATCTGACATGCACGGGAACGTCGAGGAATGGTGTTTAGACAACTGGCACGATAATTACGACGGTGCGCCGACGGATGGCTCGGCTTGGACGAGCGGAGGCGACCCCGAGTATCAGGTGCTGCGCGGCGGGTCATGGTACAGCAGCGCGAACTATTGCCGCTACGCCATACGCAATTGGCTGGGACCACAATACAGCTTTAACGGGATAGGGTTTCGCGTGATCGCGGCTGCGTAGTTCCGGGCAGCAGAGCAAGCGGGGGCAGGGACTTCGATGACGATTCGCTTCAAGCTTCGTGTGTGGTTGTTCTCGGTTGCGCTCCTTTTGGCGGCGAGCGGGCAGGTCTTTCCGCAGCAACCCGTAGCCGCAACGGAAGAGCAGCAGAAGGCCGAGAGTTATACTTTTGTCAGTCCGAACACGCGCGAAAATCTCACGCTGGCCGATGCCATCCGGCTGCTCAAATCAAGGGAAGAGCAAAGATTCATTAACAGCATTCACCGTCTGTCTCGCTGTTTGCATCTGAAGCCGACAGTCGCGAAGACAATCGGGAGCTTTACGGATGGCGCGGAACACTCTGCGCTGTTTCGTGTCTTCACAGACAAGCAGACGCTGCGCTACACGGATGCGCGGCTGGGAAAGCTTGGGAGGCAGAAGACCGTTCTCTACTTCAGGCAGACGGACGCAGGCGCGGCGAGGATGTATGTGCTGAGAATTTGGGTGGGCAAGCGGACGCTGGCTTCGATTGCCGGGACGCTCGATAGAAACGGTGTCCCTTTCCGCACGTTTGTTCCGGGAGCACGTCGGCGAATGTCCATTTATGTGGTCGACCTCGGCAACGAATTGCCGAATCAGGTGACTTCGGCGGCTCGGAATCTGGGCGCGCTGATGACCACGATTAAAGGCACGGGCGAATTCATCGGCGACGACACAGACCGCGACAAAGCCCAAGCCGTGTACGCCGGAATAATCAAGCAATACGAAGATGAGCATCCCAACGGATCGCGCAGGTGTGCGCCATAATAACTTTTTTGATTCGATTAATGAGCTAATCCAAATGTTTCGTTTTACCACCGCCGGAGAATCGCATGGACAGGCGCTCGTCGCCATCCTCGAAGGCTTGCCCGCCGGGTTGCCGGTTGACGAAGAGCAGATCAACCGCGAGCTTGAAAGGCGACAGTGGGGCTACGGGCGCGGAGGCCGGATGAAGATTGAGCGTGACCGTGTTGAGATTACGAGCGGCGTGCGTCACGGCCTGACCTTAGGTTCACCGCTTGCCCTGACGATTGAAAACAAGGATTGGGCAAACTGGACTGAGGTGATGTCGGTTGCTCCCGCTGATGTGCCACCCGAAAAATCGCGCCGCGTGAAACGCCCGCGACCCGGACACGCAGACCTCGCGGGCGGGCAAAAATTCGGCGCGCGGGATTTGCGAGACGTGCTGGAGCGTGCTTCTGCCCGAGAAACTGCGGCGCGCGTCGCCTGCGGCGCGTTGGCGAAACAACTCCTCGCGGCGTTCGACGTTGAAATCATCAGCCACGTCATCCAACTCGGCGGCATCCCCGATGCTCCTTTGGAACTTGCATGGAACGCAATCGCAACTATCCCTGACGATGCGCCGCTGCGCTGCGCTGATGTCGAAGCGCAATCGCGCATGGTCGCCCTTGTTGATGAAAAGCGGCGTGAAGGCGACACGCTCGGCGGTATCTTCGAGGTCGTGGCGCGTGGACTTGTGCCGGGCTTAGGCTCGCACACGGCCTGGGACTTGAAACTCGACGGGCGATTGGCGCAAGCCCTGATGTCTATTCCGGCTGTGAAAGCCGTCGCCATTGGCGCGGGCGCAGAGGCCAGTGGGCTGCCCGGCTCCGAAGTCCACGACGAGATTGCTTACAACGAAGAGAGCCGACAGTTCATACGTCAAACCAACCGCGCGGGCGGACTCGAAGGCGGCATCACCAACGGCGAGGAACTACGTGCGCGCGGGCATCTCAAACCCATCTCGACGCTGCGCCGCGCGCTTCGCTCAGTTGATATAGACACGAAAAAGGAAGAGACGGCTTCATTCGAGCGTTCGGACATCACGGCTGTCCCGGCAGCGGGCGTCATCGGCGAAGCGATGGTCGCGCTCGTTCTAGCCGCCGCGATGCGCGAGAAGTTCGGCGGCGACTCTCTGGGCGAAATGCGACGCAACTTTGAAGGCTACAGAGAGCAGTTACGCGGCTATTGATTTTCGGCAAATGTGAGGAGCTTCCCCCGGTGAACCTTGCAATCAAAATCAGTCTGCTGGCTTCGGGCTTGTTCCTGCTGATGGGAATGCTGACCGGAGTTCTGAAATACCAGCGTATCATGGCGAGTCCCGAACACCGCGCGCCCGTTTACGTGGACATCGCCCACCGTGCCGCGTTTCTTTACAGCTTCGCCATGCTCGTTATCGCCAAACTGCTTGAGTACAATCCCTACTCGATGAAGGTGCAGACGGGAGCAGTCGCGGCGGTTCTCGTCTTCCTCGTTATTACTATCATCGGTTACCTGAGTCATGGCATCAGGAACGATACGGAAAATATCTTCCACGAACGAACCTTCACCACCACCTGGTACATGTATCTTTTGATCGTCGGCGAAATCGGTGGACTCTCCATCATTTTGTGGGGCTTCATTGAGACGCAGTTGATCGGCAGCTAACGTTGTCCTCAGGCAACATTTTCGAGGGCCGCAAGAAGCTGCCGGTTGTTTGACAGGATTCCAACTTACTTGTACATTCTGTCATTCGCTGCTGTCCCCAGACCTGCTGGCGTAGTCCAAACTGCCTCAGCCTCATCTCGAACCGCTCATTAAAGGTTGAAACCGATTGGATCAGGGGCGAGTGTGTCGAAAGATGGCTTGGTTGTCTTAAAGTGAAGATGAAAAGATTATTCGGTCTCTAAGACATGGGTAACGAAACGTCTCACGGAGTTTCTTGCTTCAGAGAATTACCAATGATGTGTATTAGCAAGGCAAAGCGTTCGGCAGTGTTCTGGATGCTATTGCTTCTGACACAACTCCCCGTTTTCGCGCAGGATTCGGTGCGCGAAAACTCTGCCCCTCAGCAGAATAATCCGCTCGGTAGACTCGAAGTTCCAGATTCAGAAGAGCAGCGCCGGTTCGTTAAAGAGCGTTCATTCAACAATCCCATCTTCCGTCAACAGCAAAGCGAAAGAGCGAACGCTAAATCTTTGCCTTCAGCGCAAGCCTCAAAACAGGTGCGCATGGTTTACCTTGTGCCCTCTGATAAGAGCATTCGCGCTGATTATCAAAGCGCAATTGCCAACGCCATTTTCGATTTACAGGGCTTCTACAGGAATCAGATGGGCAGCGGATACGCCTTCTCGCTCCATGCGCCAGTTGTTGAAGTTTATCAACTACCTCATCCCGCCGCGTTCTACTCCACAGCTTACAACTCACGTCCCGGCGGCTTTTATGAAAACGTGTTAGGTGATGGCTTCGCGCTCACCGGGGGTGGTTTTGACGATCCGAATAACCGTTGGATTTTCTATGTTGACGCCGATTTGATTTGCGGCCAGTACACTGGCGGAACCAACGGTATTGCGCTGCTTCCCGCCAACGATTTGCGCGGGCTGACGAACGAACCCATCCTGCCGGTGTGCCCCGGCGAGGGGTCGGTGTCTTATGGCATCACTCGTTGGGTTGGCGGTCTCGGTCATGAACTCGGCCACGCCTTCGGCCTCCCGCACCCGCCCGGCTGCGATAGCGGCCACTGCGCGGACGGGCTGTTTGCCTACAATTCCCTGATGTACGCTGGCTACGCATACTATCCCGGCACGTACCTGCTCGATGAAAACAAGTCAATACTTCTGGCGGGTGGATTTTTCGGCGCTTCGACGTACCAATTCAGCGCCGAGAGCTATCAGGTCGGGGAAGCGGACGGGCACGTTACCGTTTCTGTCACGCGCTCAGATTCAACCGCAGAGGCTGTCGTGAATTACGCCTCGTCAGACAACTCAGGACTGAACCTCTGTAGCAGCGTCACGGGGCTGGCCTCCTCGCGTTGCGATTATGCGACGACCGTTGGGACGCTCAGATTTGCTGCCGGAGAAACTTCCAGGACAATCTCAATTCCGCTGGTTGATGACGGGCTGGCCGAAGGCACAGAGAGCCTGAGCATTAGCCTGAGCAATCCCGCCGCCGCAGGCTCCGGCGCAATCACGACGGCTGTGATTACCATCACGGACGATGATGCGACGACCAGCGCTAATCCCATCGACCAGACGCCGTTTTTCGTCCGCCAGCATTACATAGATTTTCTGGGTCGTGAGCCGGACCCGGCGGGCTTGCAGGGCTGGATTAATGTGCTCAACAACTGCGGAGGGTCGGTCACGCCGCCCTGCGACCGAATCGAAGTCTCTTCGGCCTTCTTCCGCTCGGAGGAGTTTCAAACCCGTGCGTACTTCGTCTATCGCTTCTACTCGGCTGTCGGCAGGATTCCGCTTTACGAAGAGTTCGTCCCCGACTTTGCAAAGGCCAGTGGGTTTCTCTCGGCACAGCAATTAGAGGCGAACAAGTCGGCATTCGTTGAAGAGTTTATGGCGAGAAGCGAATTCAGAAACCGTTATGACTCGACCATCAATAATCCGACCGCCTATGTGGACACGCTGTTGCAGACTGTCGGATTGCCGGATCACCCGGTCAAAGATTTCTGGATCACGGAACTCGCGGCTCAGAGGATGACGAGAGCGCAGGTCTTGCGAGCATTGACGGAAAGCGCGGAAGTTTATAGCAAGTATTACACAGAGGCTTTTGTGATTATGCAATACTTCGGTTACCTGCGCCGCTCCGCCGATGGGTCATATGTGAACTGGATTCAGACGATGAATCAGACGGGCGGAGATTACCGGATGATGATTAACGGATTCTTAAACTCGGTTGAGTATCGCCAGCGATTCGGGAACTAAGCGGCGCTAAGAAAACAGAAGAGATTCAAACAGGGATGGATAGGATAGACAGGATAAAAACAGAGAAGAATTAGTTGTGAAATCAGTGCTGCTCTTTGTTCTTTCTATCCTGTTCATCCTGTCCATCCCTGTTAATTTCTTGTTTAAGACTCGGCAATGCGGCGATAGCGCGCTTCGACGAGCATGTAGAAACCGTAGATGATGAGGCCGACGGCGACTACGCCTAAGGCCCACGCGCCATAATAGTTCTCGGCAAGCGTTTGCAGTGCTTCGTCCAGTCCTTTGGCTTCATCCGGGTTGAAGTGCAGCGCGGCCTGAATGACGAAGAAGCCGATGATGCAGAAGACCACGCCGCGCGCCGCATAGCCGATGCGCCCGCTCCACGTCGCCCACGTATCTTTCGTCTCGCCCATTTTCCCCAGCTTGAGCCGCTTGCGAAACTTGGCTTTCAACCCTTTGTAGATTTGGTAAAGGCCAAAGCCGAGCACGAATCCTCCGGCGAGGATGACCAGCGTGCGCCCGAAAGGCATCCCCAGCACGCGCGCGATCCAGTTCTCCTGCGTCTCGCTGCTGCTTTCGTCCGCTTCGTCTACGTCAAACAATATCTTTGCCGCGCTGTAAGCCAGACCTGCATAGACCGCACCGCTGAAAAAGTAGCCGATGCGCAGCGCGATGCCTTTCAACTTCGTGCCCTTGTGGTCGGCATCGGCAATCGCCTGAACCCATCGCCAGAGAACGTAGCCGATGAGACCGAAGGCGACCGTCGCGAGCGCGACCTTGCCGAAAGGTTTTCTCTCAATCTCAGAAAGCGCGCCGCGCACGTCCGTCGCCTCTCCGCCCAAACCGACAGCCGCGAGCGTCGCCAATCCTCCGACGACGATGTAGACCACCCCCTTCGTCGCGTAGCCGAAACGCGCGATCCGCTCCATCCACGGGCTGGCTGCAACATCGTCCATCACCTCTTCAGCCTGTTTCTTTATGTGCTTAACCTTCGCGCTTGTTTCTGTCATCACCCCTTGACCGCTTCCATTAACTGGATTTTAACTGCGGCCTTCATCATACCGGAACGAACGGAAAATAATAATCACTTCAATGTCACGTTTTCGCTCCATCAGTGATGCCGTGCGTGCGGCAGCAGATTTATCCCAGACGAAATAATTTTATAGCGAGCGATTAATGCGCTCATCTCTCCAATGGCTTTGAAAAGACGCGTTTGATTAATTGAATTCAACTGCGGCGCCTCACCGTCATCTTCTCCAAACTTCAACGGAACACCTCTTGCTAAACAGCTCTGTCATGGAAACGAAAAGGAGAACAACATCATCATGGCGTTTGAAGTCAGGCTGTTGGGCAAGACCCGGTTCAGAGAATACAAGCATTGTCTTGAGTTGATCGTGGCAAACTCTCGCGTCGCTCCCCTGTGGGAACGCATTTGCCTTGCGCTCTACGTCAGCATTGGGCCGCCTCTCGCCAGGGTTTTCGGCGTTGACGCTTACTCGATGTGGAAGCGTGCTGACCAGATCATCGCGGACGTACTCGCCGTCACACAATCCGGGCCGGAAGAGATTGCGCGCCTGCTTCGCAGCTACATCAGCTTGCGAAGAGAGCGAGACGATCATCTGCCTTTTGATGAAGCGTGCCGTGGCATTTACGATCAATCCTTCTATCCGGTCGTCACACATTTCACTTACGCTTTGCAGCCATCGGCGACCGCGCGGCTGAACTTCGTCAAAGAGGTCGTTAAATCCATCAACGCCCGGCAGGCGAGCTTTGCAGATTTGGGCTGCGGGTCTGGCGTCATCTTAAGCGAGATTCTGATGATGAAGCCGTTGTGGACGGGGCATGGTCTGGACATTAGCCGGGAAGCCATCGCGTATGCCCGAAAGCTCGCCGCGCATAAGCAGGTTGCCGACCGCACGAGCTTTCGCGCGGGCAACGTCACGCAACTGCCCTACGCGGACGAATCCCTGAATCTCATCATCGCTTCCGAGATCATAGAGCACATGCCTGAGCCTGAGTTGGTCGTCGGCGAGATTGCGCGAGTGCTCAAACCGGGTGGGCAAGTGGTTTTGACCATGCCGCTTGAAAGCCACACGCCCGGTCATATTCACACCCTGAGCAGCCGGGAAGATCTGCGAGTGCTTTGCGAACGAGCCGGATTGACAGTTCGCCGCCTCGAACCTCGCTGGCACTTCGGTTTTGGCGACGACCGCAGGCACGTCTTTGCCCTCGCCGAAGCAGGAGAGGCAGGACGCCGCGTCAACCCAAGCGATTTCGTGTCGCCCGATACCGTCCATAGCTTTTCGGCTGGGTATCCAGAGCCGGAGGTGATTTAGACTCTTCCGCCCCTCCGGCGCTAGGGCAACGCGCCAGCCACACATTGCTTCCAAAGCTGTCTACTAGCGCGGCTACAAGTTTTGTCGTAAAATAAGGACGTGAAACTGATGGCTGGCTGCTCATTCGTCCAGCATTTAGAAGGAAAAGCGAGATGGCATTACTGGAAATTAAACATTACCCCGACCCCGTGCTTTTAACGCCGGGCGACCCTGTGACGGAGTTTGACGACAATCTCAAAAAGCTTGTCTCCGATATGTTCGAGACGATGTATGCTGCGCCGGGCGTGGGTTTGGCCGCGCCGCAGGTCGGCGTCTCAAAGCGTCTCTTCGTGATGGATTGCTCTGGCGGCAAAGACCCCGCGCAGCGCATCGCTATGATTAACCCGGAAGTCTTACGGGTCGAAGGCCAGCAGAACGGCGAGGAAGGCTGCCTCTCATTTCCGGGTATCTTCTTCCCGGTCGAGCGCGAGTTTCGCGCCGTCGTTCGCGCGCATGATGTCAACGGCAATTTGTTTGAAGTTGACGGCATGGAACTGACTGCCCGCTGCATGCTGCACGAGACGGACCATTGCGACGGCATCGTCTTCATAGACAAGACTACGCCGCTCAAGCGCGAGATGGTCAAGCGCAAGATTAAGAAGCTGCAAAAAGCCGGTCAGTGGTAGAGAGTCGGAAAAATTGAACGCGCTCAAACGCGGTCGCCCTTTAGCATCACGCGGGCGACCGCGTTTTTGTGTCTGAGTTGTGGTAACATTCCGGCATCCAATAAGCCTTAAAACATTCCTTCATCTCTAAGGAGCAAGTATGCAGACCGAATTTCGTAACGAACCGTTTACTGATTTCAGCAAGGAAGAGAACGCGCAGGCTATGCGCGCGGCGATTGAGAAGGTCAAGGGAGAATTGGGGCGCGAGTATCCGCTGGTGATTGGTGGCGAGCGAATCAAAACGGATGGAAAATTCGAGAGCCTCAATCCGGCGAAGAAGACTGAGGTCGTCGGACGCTTTCAGAAAGCCACCGCCGATTTAGCACGTCGCGCCGTCGAAACAGCCCACGAGACTTTCAAGACATGGCGCTTCACGCCCCCGGCAGAGCGAGCCGAAATACTGTTTCGCGCCACCGCGATTTTGCGCGAGCGCAAGCACGAGCTGTCCGCGTGGATGATTCATGAAGTCGGCAAGAGTTGGGCCGAAGCTGATGGCGACACGGCTGAGGCAATTGACTTCTGCGAGTTCTACGCGCGCGAGATGCTACGCTACGCGGGCGAGCAGCCTTTGACGAAGATCGAAGGCGAAGACAACCGCCTCGAATACATCCCGCTCGGCGTGGGCACGGTGATTCCTCCGTGGAATTTCCCGCTGGCGATTATGGCCGGGATGACGGTCGCGGCAGCCGTCACCGGCAACACGGTCGTGCTGAAACCTTCTTCGGATGCGCCGACCATCTCTTACAAGTTCTTCGAGATTCTGGAAGAGGCCGGGATGCCAGCGGGCGTGGTCAACTTCATGACGGGTTCTGGCGCAGAAGTCGGAGACGTGATTGTTGACCACCCGTTAACCAGATTTATAGCTTTCACCGGCTCGAAAGAGATTGGCCTCAGGATTAACGAGCGCGCGGCGAAAGTTCACGAAGGACAAATCTGGATTAAGCGCGTCGTGGCGGAGATGGGCGGCAAGGATGCGATCATCGTCGATGCGGGCGTTGATCTGGACGACGCGGCGACCGGAGTTGTTCAATCCGCGTTCGGCTTTCAGGGACAGAAATGCTCAGCCTGCTCGCGCGCGATCATTCACACGGACGTTTACGATTCCATGCTTGAAAAAATCGTCGAGCGGACAGAAAAGATAAAAGTTGGCGACCCCGTAGACTCTTCCACGAATATGTCTGCCGTCATCAACCAGAAAGCGTTCAAGACGATTAACGAATACATCGAGAAGGGCAAATCGGAAGGCGGGCGCGTCCTCGCTGGCGGCGGCGCTGACGGCGAGCAGGGTTTCTTCATCGAGCCGACCGTGATTGCCGATGTCAAACCGGGCGCGACCATTGAGCAGGAGGAAATCTTCGGGCCTGTGCTGGCCGTCATTCGCGCTGAAAGTTTTGACGATGCGCTCAGGATTGCCAACGATACGCAATACGGTTTGACCGGAGCCGTCTACACGAACGACGAAGAGAAACTCGAACGCGCGCGGCGCGAGTTTCACGTCGGCAACTTGTACTTGAATCGTAAATGCACGGGCGCGCTCGTCGGCGTTCATCCATTCGGAGGCTTCAACATGTCCGGCACGGATTCAAAGGCTGGCGGGCGCGATTACCTCGCGCTTTTCATGCAGGCCAAACTCTCCTCCACCAAGATCGCCGCCCGCGAAAGCCAGACGGCGGAAAAGCGCGCGGCCATATAGTATTGCAGATTTCAGATTGCGGAATGCGGATTGAAAAGCGGTTGAGTAATATTCTTAAATCCGCAATTCGAATTCCGCATTCCGCAATCGAGAGGAGAACCCCCATGCGTTTTCAACGCACAATCATTATTGCCTGCTTAACAATGTCGCTCGCCTTCGGGTCTCTGTTTGCCGGAAGCGCCGCCGCGACGCAATCGCTTCAGGAGAATCCAAAAGCGACGGTGCTGTTCACCGTTTACTCCCAGTTACCTCCAAACGCGTACATGATTCCGTTCGTCATCATCGAGAATGGGCAATTCAAGCAACCCATCGCGGGTGATTCAGATGAAGCGGAGATGACCAGTTTCGCAGGCGCTTATTATTCCAAAGGCCACAAGTATCGAGTGCTTTTCGGAGGCGCGGAGGCAGGGTCTTTGACTGTCAAGGAGGCGAATAAAGATAAGGAGTGTTCACGCTCCGGCGCGGACGTGACGTTGCGCTCCTCGGCCAAGCTCAATCGAAATGTGATGGCGCTGGCGACGAATTCCGATTCGCTTGGCGGGGCCAAAAGTATTCGCCGGTCGCCGACTCCCGCCGAGCGAGCCGCCCTCATGCCGCTTGTTAAAGCAGCCTATAAACAAAAAGGCGTCCCAGTTGCTTTGCTGCCGAGTTTGATGACAATCAATCTCACCGCGCTTGATCTGAACAACGACGGCAAGTCTGAACTCATTGGCAGCTTCGTCGTCAAGAAGGGCAACGCGGCGCGCTACGCGCTCTTTCTTTTTGCCGAGCCGCAAGGGAATAGCTACCGAACAACCGTCTTGCAGTATGAACAATACACGGATAAAGACCTGATGTCCGGCGCGACGATAGATGCCATCGAAAACGGGGTCTATCTGGAACGGCTGGTGGATGCGCTCGACCTCGATGGAGATGGCGCTTCCGAAGTCATCACGGAAAGGGACGGCTTTGAGGGCGACGGCTATTTCATCTACAAGAATCAGGGCGGGAAGTGGAATAAGATTTACGAATTCTCCAACTACAGGTGCGCATTCTAAAAGCAGATGTGCGCCGCGCTTGAGCCGAAAAGACGACGAAAGGCGGTGACGGCATTGTCGTAGTTGAGTCCGCCGAAAGATTGTTCCTCGCTTGTTGCTCTCTCATCTTGTTTGAAAGAAGGTGCTGGCAGATGTGGCGATGTTTCTTATTTCTCTTCGCGTTGACAGCATTCTCTCCGGCACTCTGCAAAGCGGAGCCGGGCGCGTATGAAAAAACGGCGCAGGGTGAGGTCAATGCTTCCTGGAAGTTTGATCTGACCATTGCCGAAGACTCGGACACTCCCAGAGGCAAAGTCCACCTGCTTGTCGGTAGCAGGAAGGTGCTTATCTTCTCCGATGCTATCGGGGTTTTCAGTGTCATTGAGCGGGCAGATTACAAATCGAAGGGCGTGCCAGCGACGGCTCTTGCTGCCTGCTCCGGCTGGTGGGCTGGTCAGGGGCAAGACCTGTATGTGGTGCGTCGCAGGAAGCAGTTGATCGTTTACATACGCGACCTTGACGAGCAAGCTGAGATTCCGCCTTATCGGCAGCTGAAGGTCATCCCACTGCCGTGATGCTTATGGCCTGCACCTCTGGCGGTATAACGAGTCCGGTCAACCTGCTTTTATGCGCTTGATTTTCATGGGCACGCCCGAAGCGGCTGTGCCGACGTTGCGGCGTTGTCTGGAAGATGGGCACGAGGTCGCAGCCGTCTGGACACAGCCTGACCGTCCCGCCGGGCGCGGCAATAAACTCAGCCTCCCGCCTGTTAAAGAGTTCGCACTTCTTCACAAGCTCGCAGTTCATCAGCCAGCGAAAATCAGGAACGAAGAGGCGCTCGATTTATTCGCTTCTCACGAAGCGGACGCGGCGGTGGTGGTCGCTTACGGTCGTATTTTGCCTCCACCGTTTTTGCGTGCGCCGCGTCTGGGTTGCATCAACGTTCATTTCTCGCTGCTGCCGCAGTACAGGGGGGCTGCGCCCGTGAACTGGGCGATTGTGCGTGGGGAAAGCCAAACGGGCGTGACGACGATGCAGATGGATCAGGGACTGGACACGGGCGCGATTCTCCTGCAACGCGAGATTGCGATTGAAGAGACGTTGACTGCGCCGGAATTGATGGCGCGTCTCTCCACGTTGGGCGCTGAAACTTTGAGCGACACGCTCGCGCGTCTTGAAGAGATTGAGCCGCGAGAGCAGGCTGAAGAAAAGGCGACGTTTGCTCCCATCATCAGGCGGGAAGACGGACTCGTTGATTGGGCGCTTGATGCGATGCAGCTTGAGCGGCGCGTGCGCGGCTTTCAACCCTGGCCGAACGCTTTCACGACATATAAGTCGCAGCGCCTCGTCATCTGGCGCGCAAGCGCCTTGACGGAGGAACGGGGGCAGGGCGACGAAGGCTTGATTCTGAAAGCGCACGGCGATGAGCTTGTGGTTTCGTGTGGCGACGAGACTGCGCTTCGTCTTCATGAAGTCCAGCCGGAAGGGAAGCGGCGGATGAGCGTGCGTGATTTTCTGAACGGCTCACGTCTCTCTGCGGGCGAACGACTGGGATGAGCTTTGCCTCATACGTCCGACGAGATGAGGCAAAGCTCATGGAATGACTTCACTTTAGATTAGTAGTGAGCGCACAAAACTTTTGCTTGTGTTTGGCTCAGGTTCATTTGCTGCCCTGAGTGATTAACTATCGTGACTGTTGCCGCGCCGAAACTCGTCATGTTCGCGAAAGCTACATAAGCCTCAGATTCGTCCTGCCTGTTCGTGCTCACAGAGCAGGGGTCGTTGACATTTGCGCCGTCAACGCCTACGTCCATCAGCGCCGCTTCACCGTCATTGATAGTAGAAGAACTCCATGCGCCCGAGCGGCTGCCAGAATAGAACGTGGGCGTAACGCCTGTTTGTGCGCGTACCGTGATGAGAGCGGTGACCATCACGGCAAGGACTATGGTCGCAAAGTATTTCACTTGTTGTCTCCTTTGTGTAAGGGTTAAAGAAGCGAGGGTGAATGAGCAGAATGTTACTATATTTCCATTCGTACAGATATAGAGTGGACGATCTGATTACCTATGAACGCGGGCAGTAAAAGGGCGCAACCTCAAACAAGAGGCGGGAAAGGTGCGCCTGTAGTTTCGCCTGCGCGTCGCGCAGCGTTCGATATCCTGCGCCGCGTCGAAGATGAAGGCGCATATGCTTCCGTTTTGCTGGCGGCAATCGAAGATGAGATGCGCGCTGATGATCGTGCGCTCTGTTATGAACTCGTGCTTGGCACGTTGCGCTGGCAACTCTGGCTGGATTCTTTGATAGAGCATTACGCGAAGCGACGTGCTGAAAGTCTGGATGCTCCTGTCAGACGGGCTTTACGGCTCGGTCTCTACCAGTTGCGCTTCCTCTCGCGCATTCCGGCTTCGGCCATCGTCAACGAATCGGTGAACCTCGCTTATCTCTCGCGTCTACGCTCGGCTGCCTCTTTCATCAACGCGGTGCTGCGCCGCGCCACGCGCGAAATGGATTACAATCCGGCGGCGAATGTTTCGTCACCGATTGAACGATTGGCGATAGAGACCTCGCATCCCGTCTGGCTGCTTGAGCGATGGATTGATGCCTTCGGCGTAGACGAGGCCGCAGCCTTCGCCCGCGCTAATAATGATGCGCCGCCAGTCGCGTTCCGTGTGATAACGCAGCGTGACGACGAACAAGATGTCTTAGATGAATTGTGCGCGGCTGGCGGCGTTATCTCACGGTCGCAGATCGCTCCCGAAGCGTGGCGAATCGAGGGCGCGGGAGCAGTCTTGCAGAGGCTGGCGCGTGAAGGAAAGATTTATCTTCAGGACGAAGCTTCACAGTTGGTCGCGCACGTTCTGGACGCACAAGCGGGTGAGCGTATTCTGGATGTTTGCGCTGCGCCGGGCAGTAAGACGACGCATATCGCTACACGGACGCCTGAGATTTCCTTAATCGTCGCGGGCGATGTGCATGAGCATCGCCTGTTGACTGTGCTGGAAGCAGGCGCGCGTCAGCAGATTAAAACCTTGCGCGCCGTCGTGCATGACGCCGAGACCGCGCTGCCCTTTGTCGAAAACTCTTTTGATCGTGTGCTGGTAGATGCGCCCTGCACGGGAACGGGCACGCTCAGGCGCAACCCGGAAATCCGCTGGCGCATCACAAACCGGGATGTTTTCGATCTTTCAATGCGGCAGCAACGCATTCTCGGCCAATCAGCCATGATGGTGAAACGCGGCGGGCGTCTCGTTTACTCCACCTGCTCCGTCGAGCGTGAGGAGAATGAAGAAGTAGTGGCCCGCTTTCTAGGCGAAAACGTTGATTTCAAGCAAATGCCCTTGAGCATCCCCGCAACTCTTATTGTAGACAATGGCGCGGCGCGTATCTGGCCGCACAGAGACGGCGCGGACGGCTTCTTTATTGCTTGCTTTGAGCGGCGGAGTTGAACGAGGCGGCGCGCCTTGCCGCCCGCACAATGCGGGTGTTAGACTTCGCGGTCGGTTTTTGCAGCCGGTTTACCAGTGGGCTTTTGACTGAGGAGAGGTGGTTCGGACTGTGGATGTTGGAAGGCGTGCGCTCGCGGCGCTGGGAAAAGTCGGGATCGTCCTGGCCGTCCTCGTCGCCTTTCTCTTCGGTCTGCTGGGCACGGTTTATCTCAGCCTGCGGACTGCGGAAGTGACAGTGCCGGACGTTCTGGGCAAGGATCGCTTCACGGCTGAGACGATGCTTGACGATGCCGGATTGAAACTTCGCGTCCGGGGGGCAAGACCAAGCGCGGACAAGCCCGACACGATCTTGAGCCAATTGCCCGAAGCCGGTCAGGTCGTCAAGGCTGGCATCCCCGTCGCCGTCGAAGTCAGCCGCGCGCCGAAAGAGGGTGAGAGCGTTCGCTCAAGCGTGGAAGAGCCGAAGCAGGAATCAGAGAAGCCTGCGGAAAACAGTAACGCCAATCAAGCCTCTTCTGCGACGAACCAGAACCAGAATCAAAATCAGAACAAGCCGCCGAAGAACAAGAATACAAACAAGAACGCGAACAATACGAATAACGCGAATAATAAGAACGGCAATAACAGCAACAACACCAATCGCAACGCTAACGCGAATCGAAACGCGAATGACAAAAACGCAAACGCGAATCGCAATACCGGCAACCGAAACGCGAACACGACCCCGAACGCGAATCGCACCACAAACAACTCGAATACCAACAGGCGTCAGCCCCCGACCACCACGCCACCTTCTAATCCCGGCGCGAACAGGGGAACGCCTTAACGAAAGTCACGAGTCTGGAGTCTGAAGTCTGAAGTCAAAAGACAGAAAGACAGTCCTTTGCCTCCGACTCCAGACTCCAGACTCCAGACTCCAGACTTTTTTTCGATGGTCGAAATAGCCCCTTCAATTCTGTCAGCGGATTTCACACGGCTCGGTGAAGAGATCGCCGCAATTGAGCGCGGTGGTGCGAGTATCGTTCACGTTGACGTGATGGATGGCCATTTCGTGCCGAATATTACCATCGGATTGCCCGTTGTGCGTGCCTTGAAACAGGCAACGCAACTGCCCCTGGACGCGCATCTGATGATTACGGAGCCGGGCATTTATGCCGAGCAGTTTGTCGAAGCGGGCGCTTCGATGGTTTCAGTTCACGTGGAAATCGACCCGCATCTGCATCGCACTTTGACAGGAATCAGGAAGAAAGGCGCGCTGGCAGGAGTGGCGATCAATCCGGCAACGCCGCTCGTCGCGCTCGAAGAAGCTTTGCCTTTCGCCGATTACGTTCTGCTGATGTCGGTCAATCCGGGCTTCGGCGGACAAAAATTTATCCAGACATCGCTCGATAAGGTGCGCCGCCTGCGGCGTATGATTGATGAGCGAGGCTTGAAGACTCGCATCGAAATAGACGGCGGCATTGACCGCAATAACATCGCAGACGTAGTAGCCGCCGGTGCTGAGATCATCGTCGCCGGTTCGGCGGTTTTTAATGAATCAGACCCAGCGCAGGCCGTTCGCGCACTCCGCGAAGCGACCGTGCAATGGGCGTAAAAACAGTGATAGGTGATGGGTGATAAGTGATAAGAGAAAACTTTGTTCTTTCTTATCACCTATCACCTATTACCCATCACTGTTCGTGGAGGTTTTCTAATATGTATTCTCGCAATATTGCATCGCTCATTCTGGGCGCGATTCTTATTTTCGGTTGTGGCGTGGCGGCAATGGCTCAGAACGCGGGTGAGGGCACGCCTGTGCAGCGCATGGATATAATGCGCTCGAAGTTGGAGTCAATGCGTCGTTCGCTTAATAGCGCGCTCGCTTCGATGAACTCGAAGGATAGCGGCGACAAAAAGGATGAAAAAGCGAACCCCGACGATCCGGGCATCCGGCTGCGCGGGTTGGAGCAGGAAGCCAGTTCCGTGCTGTCCGAAGTCAACGACCTGCGCGCCAAGTATGATCGCGCCGAGCGCGTCGAGAGCGGCGATCTGACAAAGCTCGAAACCGCCATCACCGAGTTGAACACACGCGTTCAGGCTGGCTTGCAGGCGACCGCCAACGCTCGAAGCTCAAGCGGCAATGTTGCCTCTACAGAGAAGAAGAAAAAGAAAAAGTTCCTCGGCATCTTCGGCGGTGGCGGCGGTGATGACAAGTATGCTGATTTGACCCAAGAGGTTTCGCCGGGACGTGACCGCGAGCTTTTTGAAGTGGCGGCCAAAGAGGTGCGTAAAGGAAACTACGACACGGGTCGTCTGCTCTTCAACACGATCATCACCACCTATCCTGATTCTCCGTTCCTGCCTTTGTCCAAGCTGGCCATCGCCGATTCCTTCTATCTCGAAGGCACGACATCTGCGCTCATTCAGGCGGCGCAGGCTTATCAGGACTGGCGGACATTCTTTCCGACCGACCCCTTGTCGGATCGCGTGATGCTGAAGGAAGCCGAAGCCGAAATGCGCCAGATGGGTCTGGCTAACCGCGACGTGACTCGCGCGCGCAAAGCCGAGCAGCGTTTGAAGGCTGTCTTGCAGCAATTCCCCAACACGCCTTTGCGTGCTCAGGTTGTTCAGCGCCTCAACGAAGTTCAGGAAAATCTCGGCATGCATAGTCTGCAAGTTGCGCGTTTCTACCGTGACAGGTTTTATCGCGGCCTCACTGGTCCGAAGGGCGCACAATCAAGGCTGCGTGAAATCGTCGAGAAGTATCCGAACTTTTCCTACATGGACGAAGTCCTCTTTATGTTGGGCGACCTGTACATCCAGGAAGAAGAGCCGGATGAAGCCGCAAAGTATTTCTCGATGGTTGCGCGTGATTATCCGAATGGCGATTTCGCGGAGAAATCGCGCGAGGAGCTGAGCAAGATCGGCGCGCCCATTCCAGCGCCCGACGAGATTAAGGGCACGATGCCGAAGCCTGAGCGACCGGGGATGATGGCAAAGCTCTTGACCGAGGTCATCGGAACGGCTCACGTCACGGTCAACAACAACGGCGTGCTGATTAGCAAAGATGGCAAGACCGGAGGCGATTTGATAGACGAAGCCATCGTTAATCAGGGACAGCTTCGCACGGTAACTCCCGTGCCTGTCGAGCAACGCCGCCAGCCAGCGCGCACGTTCCCGCAAGGGACCACTTCGACGCCCGGCAAAGCTCCGGCCAAGCCGACGCCCGCTCCGTCAACAGCACCACAAACCACGCCTGCGACAACTGCTCCCGCGACGCAGACTGTCCCTAACCCGTAAAAGCTCCTGACAACGAACATGCCGCCAGTTTGAATCTCATCCGGTGGCATGACGATAAGGACTTTGACGACTGCGCCCCGTGCTTCATGAAAATGAACACGGGGCGCTGTTGCAAGAAGCCGGGAGCAGAAGCGTTCGTTTGCTAGTGATGAAAGGCGGGTGTTAGAATTTCGTTCATGCGATCTTTAGAGCGAGTTTGGATTGAATGTACGGCAGGCTCTCAGCCTGCCGTACACTGATTCGCAAGCCGCTCTAGGGATGCAATAAACTAACATGGCGGAAAAATCCGAAAGCATCCAGGTAGAGTTGGCGCGTCGTCATCGCACGGCGGCGATGGTGGTTGGCGCGCTGCTTGGATTGACCATCGCGCTCGTCATCATCGGTTTCGTCTCCTCCGAATCACTTCATCGCCCCGGCGACCCTGCGCTGGCCATGGCACTGTGGATTGCTATTCTAATCTTCGGACTCGGATCATTTGTCTTACGACGGACGAGATTTCAGACAATGCGTTTGCGCGACATAGCTGCTTTGCGCGGCATGTCGGGGCTGCTGGCGGCGTTGCAGGGAACGACCATTCAGGTCGCTTTCATCGGCGGCGCAATCGCGCTGATGGGCTTTATGGTGATGATTATAACGGGCAATAAGTACGACATGCTCCGCGCCGGAGGTGTGGCGACAATCGTGCTTCTTTATGCTTATCCACAGCGACCCGCCTGGCAGCGTCTGGTGCAGGCAATTGAGCAGTCGAATGATGCGGACGACTCACCCGCGGAAGGAACGGTCGCGTGAAGTTTCTTGTTTCTCGCATTGCAAGGGCTTTGCTCCTCGTATTTGTTTTGACTGTCTTTCACCAGACAGAACAGAGCGCGCACGGGCAGCCTTCTGCTCCGGCTCCTGCTGCCGTCTCAAAGCCAGCGCAGGATAAGAACGCTTCGTCTTCTTCTTCCGCAACGCAACAGCAGGGAGGAACAGAACGCGAACGACGCGCACAGGCTTACGCCAAGCTGCTCGAAGGTCAACGCTATCTCTCCGAATTGAGACGCTCCGGGACAAGCGAAGTTTTACGTCTGGCAAAAGAAGCGTTTCAGCAAGCCGCGACGCTCGACCCGAAACTCGCCGAAGCGCATACGGCGTTGGCCGAAATTGCTTTCTACTATCCCCCACAGGATTTCGAGACCGCCACCCGTGAAGGCGCGAACGCCACACGAATCGACCCTGACAACTTCGGCGCGCACCACATCCTTTCCCGCGTCTACACAATCAGGAGCGGCTTGCGCGAGGGCAGCCTGAACCGCCCGTTTGCCGAGCAGGCAATCAAAGAATTGAAAGAGGTCGTGCGGCTTGATAGCAACAATGCTGAAGCGTGGGCCTTGCTGGGAGAGTTCTATCACCTGACCGGGAAAACGCAGGAGGCTTTGGACGCCTGGACACGATGGGCTGCTGCCCCGGCTTCTTCGGAGGGACGCTTTTTCCAGTACATCACGAGCCGCGAGCTTTCATCCGACGCTGCCGCCGCGCGGCTGGGCGAAGCATTGCTCGCCGCCGGTCGCGCCCCTGAAGCGCTCGCCTCGATTCGCCGCGCCATCGCGCTCAACCCGGAGAACAAGGAGTACGCGGAGCTATTAGCTCAAGCTTTAGAAACGGGCGGCATTGACGACAAGCTCGCTATTGCGGAATTGCAGCGCATGGTTGCTGCCGATCCGACGAACATTGCTACCACAGAGCTACTCGCGCGAGTTCAAGCGCGCGCAGGCCGCATAGACGAAGCGGCTGCCACCTTGCGCGCCGCAATCAATCGCCAGCCGAAAGGGGATCGAGAGCAGCAAATGCTGCGTACTTCTCTTGCGCAGCTTTACATGGATGCTCTGCGCTACACGGACGCGATTGCCGTTTACGAGGAACAACTCAAAGACCTCGGCATTGGTGATGCACCGCTGACGACCGATGATGAAAAGTTGGTGGCGACGAGACTCCTGCAAAGAATCATAGAGGTTAATAAGAGGGCCGGGCGCGTCGGTGAGACAGCCGCGACCATCGAGCGGATGCGGCGACTGCTCGGCAAAGACGATCCCACGCCGGACGCGCAACAGATTGCTTTCCTGCGCGATCAGGGTAAGAAAAGCGAAGCTCTTCAGGCCATCCGCGCCGCGCGCCAGCGTTATCCCGAACAAACGGGTTTCCTGCGCCTTGAAGCCCAGACGCTTGCCGACATGGGTCGAGTTGACGAGGGAGTAGCGCTCTTGCGGACGTTGCTCAAAGGCTCTGTTGATGACTTCGATGAGTATCTGGTGATTTCGGCTCTTTATCTTCAATCTACGCGCGCAGCCGATGCGGTCGTGGCGGCGCGTAAAGCGCTTGAGCTTGCTCCGGCTGGAAGACCGGACATGACCGAGGCCGCGTTAATTACGCTCTCTTCAGCGCAGGAGCGCGCAGGCGACCTCAAAGGCTCGGAGGAATCCTTACGCCGCATCCTCGCCGGAGACCCGAACAATGCGACCGCGCTGAATAATCTGGGCTACTTTCTGGTCGAGCGCAACGAGCGGCTCACGGAAGCCCTGGAGATGATTCAGCGCGCCGTGCGTTCCAACCCGACCAACTCTTCGTTTCTGGACAGCCTCGGCTGGGCTTATTTCAAACTCGGCAAGCTCGACGAGGCCGAGCGCCATTTGAAAGAGGCTGCCCGGCGCAATGCTTCGTCTGTCGCCATCCATGAGCATCTGGGCGACCTCTACCAGCGCCAAGGCAAACTCGAACTGGCGCGAGCCGCCTGGCAAAAAGCTCTCTCGCTGGTGATTGAGCCAACGGATATTGCCAGATTAAGAGCTAAACTGGACGGCAAAACACAGGAGTAACAGGCCGGAAGGCCATCCCATATCGTTTAGCCTGGGCTAATCTCCTCACTTGAGAGATTTCTTAAGTCTCTCCCCAACAGGATAAACTCTGCATCGATGCTATTTAACTTTAGAAGGCGCCCTCTCCGGTGCGTGCCTCTGCCTTTTATTGCAATCGAAACGAAATAATGGTTGATTGAGTTAAACTCTGTTTGCTATTATCTGAATGTCATTTGAAGGCCGCCAGCCCCAAGCGCGGTCAGGTTTAATAAGCTATCTCACGGCCCTGTGCGGAAGCGCCCCGGCGGGCGACTCCGAAAGAAAGTTCCCCTGATGAGCCGTTACAATTTGTTCCCCCGGATTGGTGTGAGCAGGTCTGCCAGCCTGGCTTTCCTCTGTTCGCTCGCTTTCGCCTTTTTAGCTGCAACCTCGATTGAGGGTCTTGCTCAATCGCCTTCCGGTCGCCCTGTCGCGCGTCTGATTACAAGCTCGCGTTCAGCCGAGCCGCAGCAGACGCAGCACCGCATGAGCGCTCGTCCGGCTGCGGTGGTCGCCGCTTCGAGCGCGCCGGTTGCTGCCAACAGCCTTGAGCGTCAGGCTTTCAACTTAATCAACTCGGAACGCGCTAAGAATGGCTTACAGCCTCTCGTCTGGGATGGCGAGTTGTGCCGTGTGGCGCGGCTTCATTCCGAGAATATGGGGCGTCGCAATTTCTTCGACCATGAGGGGCCGGACGGCAATTTGTTGGATCGCGTGACGGCGGGGGGCATCATGTGGAGGTCTCTGGGCGAAAACATCGCGTATAATCAGGGACACAATGATCCGGTTGGAGTAGCCGTAGATCAGTGGATGCATTCGTCGAAGCACCGCGCCAACATCCTGCGGGGGCTTTTTACGCACTCGGGTATTGGCGTCGCACGCACGGCGGATGGACGCGTTTATTTGACACAGGTTTTCATCATGCGCTAAGCGTGCCCAAAGTCTTGAGATGAATCTAAGGGCGGCTGGCGCTTCACATTTGAAAGGTCAGCCGCCCGAAGTGTCTGAGGACGCTTTCACGCTTTTATCGTTTGCCAAGATTAACTGGCGGCTTCGCGTGCTTGGTCGCCGCGCCGACGGGTTTCACGAGCTTCGCACCATCTTTCAAACCGTCACGCTCCACGATAAGCTGAGATTCGCGCCGCGCGATGATGACAATCTCCATCTCACCTCAGACTCACCACACATCCCGGTTGACGAAAGCAATCTGATTTTACGTGCGGCTGTTGCCCTCAGAAACAGGCGCGGAATTCGTGCGGGAGCTTCGATTCATCTGGAAAAGGTGATTCCGGTGGAGGCCGGTCTCGGCGGCGGGTCGTCAAATGCTGCCATTACCCTCATCGGCCTCGCGCATCTCTGGGAAATCAAGACAAGCAGGCGGGAACTTGTAGCGATTGGCGCTGACTTGGGCGCAGACGTGCCATTCTTTCTGACTGGTGGAACTGCTCTGGGCACGGGGCTGGGAACTGAGGTTTCACCAATCAATGAAGCGGTCGCAGAACACCTGTTGATTGTAAAGCCTGCGGCGAAAGTCTCGACCGTTGAAGCGTTCAAAGCTCTCAACTCCCCCGCCTTGACAAAGGTTGAGAGCGACATTATTCTCTCTATTTCTCGTGCAGACGAGCAATTTACAGATTCTTATCCTATTGCACTGCACAATGACTTTGAGCCGGTCGTCTTCCCCCTGAAACCGGAAATCGAGCGCGCGAAAGATGCCCTGCTTGACTTGGGCGCACGCAGCGCCCTGCTCGCGGGAAGCGGCTCAAGCGTCTTTGGAGTCTTTGAAAACGAGGAAGCGCGAGCACGTGCGATTGAGACGCTGAAGAAGGAAAGCGAGTGGCGCACGTTTCCATGCGCGACGCTCACACGCCAAGCTTATCTGGCATCGCTCGGCGCGTGTGCAGCTTCTTTGAGCGAGCGAAAGTAACGATTAGATAGTTGATCTTGGGGCGTCGCCAAGTGGTAAGGCACCGGTCTTTGGATCCGGCATTCGTAGGTTCGAATCCTTCCGCCCCAGCCAGAAGAGCAGTGATAGGTGATGGGTGATAAGAGAAACGCTCTTATCCTATCACCTATCACCTATCACTGAGTTTATGAGCACAACCGGCGGCATCAAAGTTTTCTCAGGCACGGCGAATCGCGTGCTGGCCGAAGAGATTTGTCATTATCTGAGTTGCGATCCGGGGCGCGCCATCGCGGAGCGTTTTTTCTGACGGGGAGTTTAACTTTCAGATTGACGAGAACGTGCGCGGCGGCGATATCTTTATCGTGCAGCCAACGTGCCCGCCGACGGATTCGCACCTGATGGAGTTGCTGGTGATGCTCGACGCGTTCCGTCGCTCATCAGCCGAGCGCGTGACGGCGGTGATTCCGTATTACGGCTATGCGCGCTCTGATAAAAAAGATCGCCCGCGCGTGCCAATTGCCGCCAAGATGGTGGCGAATCTGATTGCGACCGCAGGCGCACAGCGCGTCCTGACAATAGATTTACACGCGGCGCAGATTCAGGGCTTCTTTGATATTCCGGTAGACCACCTTTACTCCGCTCCGGTGATGATCGGCCATTATCAGGATAACCCGTTGCCGAACCTGACAGTGGTTGCGCCCGATACCGGCGGCGCAGAGCGCGCACGCGCCTATGCGAAACGCTTGAACGCCGAACTTGCTTTGTGTGACAAGCGGCGCGAGAAGGCGAACGTCGCGGAGGTGATGAACGTCGTCGGCGATGTGCGCGGTCGCAGTTGTTTGATTGTTGACGATATGTGCGACACGGGTGGTTCTTTGACGAAGGTGGCAAGCGCCTTGAAAAAGAACGGGGCTGAGCGCATCCACGCCTGTTTCACGCATCCGGTTTTGTCTGGAAACGCCTGCGAAAAGCTGGCGAATTCGGAAATCGAGCAGATTGTCGTGACGAACACCATCCCGTTACGCGGCGACGCCTGTGAGATGGAGAACGTCACGGTTTTGAGTATCGCACCGCTCCTGGCGAAAGCGATCAAGTCGATCCATGAGGAGACAAGCGTCTCCTCGCTCTTCGTCTGAAGGGCAAACACTTATTTTCGAGAGAGAGCGAGTAGGAAAAATTATGGCAGAGAGAAAAGAGATTACAGTGCGCGCGACCAAAAGAGAGGGACGCGGCAAAAATGATGCGCGCCGCGCGCGGCACGAAGGCTTCGTTCCCGTCACGGTCTACGGCGGCGAGGGCGAACCTGTTTCGGCTATGGCTCCGCTTCGTGAACTGGCGGCGATTCTTCGTTCGGACGCAGGGCACAACAGCATCTTCACGCTCGACGTTGAAGGTGTTGGCCCAAGCGAGGTGATGTTCCACGACCGGCAGATTGATCCTGTCAGTAGTCGCCTTGTTCACGCCGATTTGAAGAGGCTGGTCAAGGGACAGAAGATCGAAGTCACGGTGCCTCTGCACCTTGTTGGCGAGCCATACGGAGTTCGTGAAGAAGAGGGCGTCCTCGAACAACTCTTACGCGACATCGAAATCCGCTGCGACCCGCGCAACATCCCTGATGCGATCAATCTGGATGTGACGAGTTTGCAAGCCCACGAGGTGCTGCACGTCTCGGATATTCCGGTTGACGAGAACATAGAGATTCTCAACGACCCGGAAACGGCGATTGCCACAGTCGGCATCATGCGCGAAGAGCCGGTTGAAGCGCCTGCCGCTGAGGAAGAGTCAGCCGAACCCGAAGTTATCGGCAAGGGCAAGAAGGAAGGCGAAGAGGAAGGCGAAGAGAAGTAAGAAGGAAAAAGGTAAAAGTAAAAAGGGAGAACAGGTTATTGCCTGCAACTCTGATAAAGTTTTTCATCCTGACTTTTACCTTTTGCCTTTTTACTCTTGCCTTATGTTAATCGTTGGTCTTGGCAATCCGGGCGCGCAATATGAGCGGACGCGCCATAACCTGGGCTTCATGCTCGTTGATTTGCTCGCGCGGGAAGCCGCCGCGCAGGTGAAGCGCAAAGATTGCCGCGCTCTGGTCGGGCGCGCTGAAATTGAAGGCACGCGGGTTGAACTCGTCAAGCCGCAGACGTACATGAATCTGAGCGGCGAAGCGGTGGCCTGTCTGCTCGCTAAGCAGGAGGATGCAAAGAGCGCCGCCCGCGAGATGATCGTCATCAGCGACGATCTGGCGCTGCCGTTTGGGACGATCCGCTTGCGTCGGCGCGGCTCGGCGGGCGGGCACAACGGCTTGAAATCAATTATCGCGGCGACAAAAACCGATGAGTTCATCCGCCTGCGGATTGGTATTCAACCGGAGCACGCCATCGGGGACACCAAGAATTTCGTCCTCGACGAGTTTTCCAAAACGGAGCGCGCGGAACTTGAAAAGATTTTAGAACGGAGCGCAGACGCGCTTCGCGCCGTCCTCAGAGACGGCATTGACAAAGCAATGGCACAATACAACGGTGATAAGTGATAGGTGATAAGAGGAAGCACAGTCTTTCTTATCACCTATTACCTATCGCTTATCACCGCTTTTACCCCTTCTTGCTTCATCACTACAGATGAGGCTAGACATCCAAGAGGAGGATGATTTTGGCAGCACACAGAACCTACGAAGTGATGTTCATCGTGGACGCGAAGGCGTCTGATGAGGACATCTCACATCTGAACGAAAATCTCAAGCAGATCATTACCGATCAGGGCGGCACTGTCACCAAAGAGGAGGACATGGGCCGCCGCCAGCTTGCCTACCAGATTGGCCGCCAGACCGAAGGCCACTACGTCTTGTTTGAAGTTGACGGGAGCGGGCGCGAGATCGCCGAGCTTGAACGCCGCATGCGTGTCAACGATCAGGTCATACGCTACATCACCGTGCGTGTTGACGAGGATCGCCAGCGTGCCGAAAAGTTCAAAGCCAAGCGTGCGCGCAAGGCAAGCAAACGTCCCTTCTCCGGCACTCCGGCTCAACGCAAAGAAGCGTCTCAAGCCGCTGCGTCCGACGAGGGCTACGAATCATAAATTAGGAAGTCCAGAGAGTCTGGAGTCTGAAGTCTGGAGTCAAAAGAAAGGTGGCAATCGCTTTTTCTTTGACTCCAGACTTCAGACTCCAGACTCCAGACTCTTTATCAAAGGATAGAAGATTATGTCGAGTAATTATGATGACCGTGATCGCGGCGGATATGACCGCGACGACGATAGAGGTGACAGGGGAGATCGCGGCGGACGCGGCGGTGGCGGACGTGGCGGCGCTGGCGGGCGCAGGATGCATCGTCGCAAAATCTGTCGTTTCTGCATTGAGAAGGTTGACTTGATTGATTTCAAGGACGTGAAGCTCTTGCAGGGCTACATCCCGGAGCGCGGCAAGATTCTGCCGCGCCGCATTTCAGGGGCATGTGCCACACACCAGCGCATGTTGTCGGAAGCTATCAAGCGTGCGCGCAACATCGCGTTGCTTCCATACGCCACAGACTAAATGAAGGAGGAAAGTTAAAGAGATGGCACATACCAATGTCCTCCTGCGCGAAGATATAGATGATTTGGGAGCGCGCGGCGAGATTGTCAAAGTCAAAGCGGGCTACGCGCGCAACTATTTGCTGCCGCGCAAACTCGCAGTCCAGGCCACTGCCAGCAACGTCAAGCAGATCGAACAGGAGCGCGCCGCGCTTCTCAAGAAAGAGGCCAAAGAGAAGGGCACTGCCGAGGAGCAAGCCGCGAAGATGAAGTCCCTGCGCTTGAGTTTTACGCGCAAGGTCGGCGAGCACGGCATCCTCTATGGCTCCGTGACCTCAATGGACATCGCGGAGGCTCTCAAGGAGCGCGGCTACGAAGTTGATCGTCGCCGCATCACCTTGCGCGAAGCGATCAAAGAGACGGGCGATTTCACAGTTCCCGTGCGCCTGCACCGTGAGGTGACGGTCGAAGTTCCGGTTGAAGTGACAGCCGAAGGCGCGGCGAAAGCTGAAGGTGGAGCGAAAGCCGAGAGCGAAACCGCCGAGGCAGCACCGCAGGCGAGCGAGGAAGCGACGACTGACGCAGGAGCGGAAGCGCCTGCGGAAGAGCCGGAAACCGCTGCCGATAACAGCTAAAACGGGCGTGGGAGCGCGGCAGTCCGGGTAACCGTTGTCGCGCCCCGCATCGTGTAGTATAGTGCGCTGCAAGCGCGCGCCTCCGCTCTTAATCGTAGCGGCGCTCAAAAGGCAGGGAACGCGCGCTTGCAGCCTTTTTGTCTTTATCCGCAACCTGTCGTCTTCAAAATTTAGTTTTCATACATAATTCCTCAGATGGCAAACTTCGTCGCTGACACGACACGCGATCAAATGCTGGAACGGCCATTGCCGAACAGCAGTGATGCCGAGCGCGCAATCCTTGGCGCGATCATCCTCGACAACGCCATCATCAATCAGGCGATTGAACTGCTCAGGCCGGAAGACTTTTACGTCCCCTCGCACCGCCGCATCTTCCTGGCGATGATCGCGCTTTCCGAGCACGGCTCTGAAATCAATCCGATTCTGATTGCCGAAGAACTCAAGCGCGACGGCTCAGTCGAATCGGTCGGCGGACTCTCCTTCATCTCTAACCTGCATTACGGCCTGCCGCGCTTCGCCAATATCGCGCACTATGCCAAGCTCGTCCGCGATAAATCAACGCTGCGACAACTCGTCAAGGTCTGCAACAAGGTGACGAGTGAGGCGCTGGAAGAGGAAGACGACGCAGAGATCATTCTGGATCATGCCGAGCAAGCCATCTTCGCGCTTGCCGATGAACGAACGCGGCAGGGCTTCGCGCACGTCAAGCCAATCGCGGACGCCATGCTTGAGCACGTGCAGGAGATGGCCGGACGCTCTGCGATGTTGACGGGGTTGACAACCGGCTTCAACGATCTCGATTCAATGCTCTCCGGCTTACAGGCTTCCGATTTGATCGTGGTCGCGGCCCGCCCGTCGATGGGAAAGACGGCACTCTGCTTAACGCTGGCACAGAACGCGGCGATTCAGGCCCAGGCGGTGGTCGGCATCTTCTCGCTTGAAATGTCGAAGGAATCTCTGGTGATGCGTATGCTCTCTTCCGAGGGAAGAGTTGACGCGCATCGTTTTCGCAGCGGCTTTCTCTCACGCGAGGAATGGTCGCGGCTCGCGGGCGCTTTGGGTGCGCTGGCCGAGACTAAAATATTCATTGACGATACGCCGGGCATTACGGTGCTGGAAATGCGTGCGAAGGCCAGACGACTGGCGGCGGAGCAGAAGAAACTCGATCTCATCATCGTCGACTACCTGCAACTGATGTCCGGCTCTTCGCGCCGCAGCGAGTCGCGCCAGCAGGAGGTCTCACAAATCTCGCGCGAGTTGAAAGCTCTGGCGAAGGAACTCCACGTTCCCTTAATCGCGCTCTCGCAGTTGTCCCGCGCGCCTGAGAACCGCACTGACCACCGCCCGCAGCTTGCGGATTTACGTGAGTGTGTGACGGGGGATACGCTCGTCCTCCTCGCCGATGGCTCTCGCGTGCCTATCGCACAATTAGTCGGGACAGAGCCGGAAGTCTTATCTCTATCGGCTGAAGGTCGGATTATACGGGCTAAGAGCGACAAGGTCTGGAGGGTAGGAATTCGCCCAATCTTTGACGTACAACTGGCGAGCGGGCGGCGAATCCGCGCGACCGCAAAGCATCGCCTGCGCAGTTGGGATGGCTGGAGTCGTGTTGACGAACTGTTACCGGGCGACCGGCTCGCGGTGGCGAGGCAATTGCCGGAGCCACAGGAAACGCTCTCGTGGTCGGATGCAAGAGTGGCGCTGCTCGGTCAGTTGATCGGCGATGGCAGCTATCTCAAACAGCAGCCGATGCGCTACACGACGAGTTCGGAGGAAAATAGCCGCGCGGTGGCGGAGGCCGCTCGCGTCGAATTCGGTGCGGAAGTGAAACGCTACACAGGCCGAAGGGACTGGCACCAGCTTCTTATTAGCGGAAACGGAAACCGCTGGAAACCGGCTGGAGTCAACCTCTGGCTCAGAGAGTTAGGAATTTTTGGACAGCGCTCCCACGAGAAGCGAATTCCAGAAGCCGCATTCAGGCTGAGTAATCGCCAGATCGCTTTGCTTCTGCGTCACCTCTGGGCGACCGACGGATGCATCTTCACTTCATCATCAGGAGCGCGAACTAGATGCCGGGTGTACTACAGTACTAATAGCCTTGGGTTGGCCCAGGACGTAGTATCGCTTCTTCTTCGTCTTGGAATCATTGCTCGTATGTACAAAGTACCGCAAGGTAGACACCGCCCAGGATACTGCGTAGATGTCTCCGGCTCAGAGAATCAAAGGCGCTTCCTTGATTTTGTCGGAGCTTTCGGCCCAAAGGTTTCCCAGGCCCAGCATCTCGCTGCAATATTGGTTGAGCGTCAATCAAATACAAACGTTGACACGCTTCCTCAAGAGTGCTTCGAAGACATTAAAGTCTTAATGCACACCCAAGGTATCTCCCTGCGTCAAATGGCAGCTATTCGGGGCACGACTTATGGCGGTTTGTCACACTTCAACTTTGCCCCTTCACGCGCGCTGGTTGCGGAGTATAGTTCAATACTAGGCAACGACGAACTTGCAGTCCGCGCCGCCGATGACATCTTCTGGGATCGTGTGATTAGCGTCGAACCTGCTGGGGAGGAAGAGGTCTATGACTTAACAGTTCCTGGCCCAGAATCCTGGCTTGCGGATGCGATTATTTCTCATAACTCTGGCGCGATAGAGCAGGACGCCGACGTGGTCGCTTTCATCTACCGCGAGGAGCAGTACAACCGCACGGAGGAGAACGCGGGCATTGCGGAGATCATCGTCGCCAAGCAGCGCAATGGGCCGACGGGTGTGGCGAAGCTGGCGTTCCTCAAAGAATTCACGCGCTTTGAAAATATGTGGCGCGAGTAATGCGGACACTCACCGGCCAGTCTGACAAAAGCGGACGCCTCGTTTTCCGCTCCTTCCATCTTTGCGCCGGTAACTCTAAACAATTTATTCTGAGTTTGCGCTCGTAGCAGTTAGACTGCTTCGAGCGGGGAAGAGTGTGATTAGAAGTCGCTGGAGCAGCAAGGCTGATGTTGAGTTCAAAGACAACCGAGAAGATAGCTTGATGACTGGTGATGCAGGAGCGAGCGGCCAGCGTCCGACGTGGGCGGAAATAGACCTTGAGGCTCTGGCCTCAAACTTTCGCCGGGTGCGCGAGCGCGTTGGCTCTAATATTAAGGTGATGGCGGTCGTCAAAGCCAATGCTTACGGGCATGGGTCGGTTCATTGCGCGCAGCGGCTCAGCGCAGAGGGCGCGGACTGGTTTGCTGTGGCGATGCCGGAAGAGGGAATCGAGTTAAGACGCGCAGGTGTAGTGCAGCCAATCCTGTCTCTCGGCGGCTTTTGGAAGGGTCAGGAGCAGCTATGTCTTAAAGACTCGATTGTGCCTGTCGTTTACCGCCTGGACATGATTGAGGCGCTTGACCGTGCGGCTCATGAGGCGCAGGTGATCGCGGACGTGCATCTCAAAATTGATTCGGGCATGGGGCGTCTCGGCGTGCGTTACGACGAGATTAATGATTTTGCCGACGCGCTCAGAACCTTTAATCACATTCGTGTGGACGGTGTGATGACGCATTTCGCGGCGGCAGATACTCCAGACCTCGATTGCTTCACCGATGAACAGGTCTCTCGTTTCCGGCGAGCGGTAGAGGTTTTGCGCGAGCGCGGGCACAGGCCGAGTTATGAGGACATGGCGAATTCGGCGGGGACGTTCGCGCATCCTTCGTCATGGGGCAACATGGTGCGACCCGGCGGCGTGCTCTATGGTTTGTGGCGCGACATTCTGCCGCCCGCAAATGAACTGCCGCGTCTTCTGCCTGTCATGTCCCTGCGCTCGCGCATCACGCTTTTGAAGCGTGTGCAAAAGGGCGAGACGCTCGGCTACGGATGCACGTTTGAGGCTTCAAGAGAGACGCTTGTGGCGACGCTGCCCATCGGATACAACGACGGCTACGTGAGAGCTTTGTCGAATCGCGGGCGAGCGATTGTCCGAGGCTGCTACGCTCCGGTCGTGGGTCGCATCTCTATGGATTTGACGTTGATTGATGTAACGGACGTGCCCGGCGTAGCGTTAAATGATCGTGTAACGCTGCTGGGAGAAGATGACGGTCTCTCAGTCACGGCGGAAGACATAGCGAAGACCGCAGGCACGCTCTCCTACGAAATCACCTGCGGCATCAGCGCGCGAGTACCGAGGGAATACAGACCATAGACGATGAAAAGCAGGAGTCAGGAGTCAGAATCCAGAAGTCAGAATGAAGAGGCGGAAACCGTCTTCTTCTGATTTTCTTTTCTTCTGACTCCTGACTCCTGAATTCTGTCTCCTGCTTTATTGCATCACGAAGTTGTAGGTGATGACGCCGGAGACTTTGACTGGCTGCTGTGAAAGCATCGTTGGGGTGAAGCGTGCTTGATAAGCAGCCTGAACGGATTCCCTCAGCAAGAGAGCGTTCCCGCCTACGGCACGGGCTGAAACCACCTTGCCGTGTTCATCAATCAAGACCTGCACGGTCACCGTGCCTGAAGCCCGCGCGGCCTTTGCGATAGCCGAATAGACAGGCTTCGGCAGGTAAGTCGCCATCCCGTTGACGACACCCATGCTCTTCGTGACAGGCTTCGTCACCGTCTTGTTCATCACTGGTGGAGGTGTATCGGCTACAAGCTCGCCGCCGTTTCTGGTATTCTCGCCTCCGCTGCCGTTGCCATCTTCGAATATATTACCGACGCCCGGCCTGCCTGTGCCGCCGCTGCCAAAATCTGCGTTGATATTACCGCGCCTGACGGGAAGCCCCGGTGTAATCGGCGGCACTGCTTCGGGAGTTACAGACGTTCCCTTCGGCACTTTGGTTGGGTCGGTCGTGGGGGCGATGATCTCGGTTCTCACCGACATCGGCGTTCTCTCGCGGTTGCTTGACGATGGCCTCGCCGCCGCGCTTCTGGGAGCCGCCTGCAACTGTGGCGATTCGACCGGTGTAATCAGCGAGACCAATTCCAGATTCTGATTGTCGATGTGCGTGTTGTAGGCGTAGATGCTGCCAACGCCGATTGCCATAAAGATCAAAGCATAAACTGTGAGCGTGCCGAGGAAAAAACTTCCCCTGCGCGCATAGTCACCTTTGTGAGAGCTTGATTCGACCAGATTTCCAAACATCTTTCGTTCCTCCCATGCCGGTGCCACGCGGGTCTCAGGGAGCCTCTGCTCACTACCTTTAGACTCCGGCGTGAGGCCGCTTGTTCCAGAAAAATAGTGGTCAGTGGTCAGTGGCCGGTGGTCAGTAAAGAACAAGCAATACGTAGCGTTCGTGGTTTTGCTTTTAACTGACCACCGACCACTGACCACTGACCACTTTTCTGTTAGGATTGCAGCGTCCGACTAGTTTTTTCAGGGGAGATGAAATAATGGCAACCAGCGCCGAGTGGCATGAGAACTACGACAAGATGAGCGAATTGGCGCTCAACTTTTCACGCGCCGTTAAATCCGTGCAGGAAGAGTTGGAGGCCGTTGACTGGTACAACCAGCGCGCTCAGGCGACAGGTGATGAGCAACTGCGCCGCATCCTCGAACACAACCGCGATGAAGAGATCGAGCACGCGATGATGGGGCTTGAATACCTGCGCCGCATCAATCCCGTCTTCGACAAGCACATGCGCACCTACCTCTTCACCGAAGGCGACATCACGGAGATCGAAGAGCAGGCAGAAAAATAACGCCGAACACGAAACAATGAACTGAAAACCTTCGTCTCTACTTCCGACGTTCAGCGTTCCTCATTCCTTCTTTTCTTGCGGGGGCTTGATTAGATGAGCAAACAGCAGGCAGCGACAACCATGCCGGAAGAACTCAATCCATACGAGATTGCCAAGCAGCAGTTTGACCGCGCGGCGGATTATCTTGAACTGGAAGACTCCATGCGGCGCGTTTTGAAGAACGCGAAGCGGCAACTGGTCGTCTCGATTCCGGTGAAGATGGACAATGGCGAGGTGCAGGTCTTTGAGGGCTATCGCGTCCAGCACAACATCGCGCGTGGGCCAGCCAAGGGCGGCATACGTTATCACCCGCAGGTGACGCTCGACGAAGTTAAAGCCTTAGCTTCGTGGATGACATGGAAGTGCGCGACCGTCGGCATCCCTTACGGCGGCGGCAAAGGCGGAGTCATCTGCGACACGAAGGTTCTCTCTATCGGCGAGATCGAGCGCCTGACGCGGCGTTACGCTTTCGAGATTGCTCCGATCATCGGGCCTGACAGCGACATTCCAGCGCCGGACGTTTACACGGATGAGCAAACGATGGCCTGGATTATGGATACCATTTCGATGGTGCGCGGGCGCACGGAACTGGGCGTCGTCACGGGCAAGCCAATCTCGCTCGGCGGCTCGCAGGGGCGCGGAGAAGCTACCGCGCGCGGTTGCCTGTATGCCTTGCGCGAAGCCTGTAGCGTCAAGGGCATGGAGTTGAAGGGAGCGCGCGTCGCCGTTCACGGCTTCGGTAATGCGGGCGCAAACATCGCGCGGCTGGTCGCGGCAGACGGAGCAATCGTCGTCGCCATCTGTGATTCGCGTAGCGGCGTTCATGCCGAGGGCGGGATTGATGTCGAGGCCGCGCTCAGGCACAAGGCGCAGACGACATCGGTTCTGGGCCTCCAGAACACGAAAGAGATTAGTTCCGAAGATGTCCTGGGAATTGATTGCGACATCCTGTTGCCCTCTGCGCTGGAGAACGCCATCACGCTTGAGTCGGTCGGGCGCGTCAAAGCAAAGATTATCGCCGAGCTTGCCAATGGGCCGACGACGCCGGGCGCAGACCGCGTGCTGGCGGACGAGGGCGTGTTTCTAGTCCCGGACATTTTAGCCAACGCGGGCGGCGTCACGGTCAGCTATTACGAATGGGTGCAAGACCTCTATTCGTATTTCTGGTCGGAGAGCGAGATTAACAACCGGCTTGAGCAGACGATGCGCGTGGCGTTTCACGCTGTCTACGAAAAGGCCCAAAAATTCGATACGGACATGCGGACTGGCGCATACATTCTCGCCGTTGATCGCGTGGCGGAAGCGACGCGTATGCGCGGCATCTTTCCATAGAGAGGGAAAGCGATGGCAGACAAGATTACAGTTTACGAGAAGCCGACTTGAACGAAGTGCCGCGAAATGGACCGGCTGCTCCGTGAGAGCGGCGTCGCGTTTGAGAAAGTCAACTATTACATCGCGCCGCTTGATGAAAAGAAGCTGCGCGAACTGCTGCGGAAAATGAATCTTGCCCCGCGAGAGCTTCTAAGGAAGAGCGAAGCTGTCTATCGAGAGCTTGGTTTGGGGAAAGACGAATTCTCCGATGACGAAATCATTCAGCTAATGCTCAAGCATCCCGATTTGATTCAACGTCCCATCGTTGAGCGCGGCTCACGCGCCGTGCTCGGTCGTCCCGTTGAGAACATCCGGGCGTTGTTGTAAGGAGTTGCAAACGTATCTTTTCAGGCAGGCCAGAGAATTATAGTAGAACTGGTCTTCTTCTTTTCAATAAGAGGAGGATGAGATATGGCGGACACCTCACTTGAGAGGCTGAAACTCTTATACGACTATGAGAAGTTCCACATCGGTTTGTATGGCGCTATGATCACGGGTTTTATCGCCATCCTGAGTTTTGGGGCTAAACATCTTACCCGGTGGATGATTCTCGCCCTAGCGCTTTCAATCATTTCACTGCTGGTTGCAGCTATCTGTGGAGCAACACTCGCAAGTAGTGTTATAGACGTGTATGCCAACTATGGGTTTTGGGATTCGCGGACTAATCAGGAGGCCGATCTAAACAGGTTCTGGAATAAAGAAATCGGCCCTTATAAAAGAGAATGGTGGAAACCACAGAGGTGGTGGCGCATCGGCCATACTGCGTTTTGGATAGCCGTGTTCATAGTCGTCGGCACTTTCTTAGCGCACGTGGTGTATTGGTACTGGTGAATTACTGGATTTTCAGGGATGTTGCGGCAAGTAGTTCAAGAACTGACTCAGATACCTTAATAGTCACCTGCAAACCATGAAGCCGCATCCGGCTGATAATGAGCGGCAAAGCTGGTAAAATGTCAGCCGACTCCCGAATAATTTAAAGCGCTACCCGAAGCTTCTCCGGTCTATTCTGCCGGAAGCTGTCGGGGCGAGGAGTGGAGAAACGTAAGGTGGCGAAAGCACCGGCAACAGTTTACGTCTGCCAGAATTGCGGAAATCAATCGCGCAAGTGGCTGGGGAAATGTCCTGACTGCGGGGCATGGAATTCTTTTGTTGAAGAACGCGCGCGTGTGGCGGCGAAGAAAGAGGGCGCGGCGATGCGCGGCGGCTTTCAGATGCGCGAAGTCAAGCCCGTCGCTTACAGCGAGATTGAATCGCAGGACGACGCGCGCGTCTCTTCAGGGCTAGCGGAGTTTGATCGCGTGCTCGGCGGTGGAGTTGTGCCGGGTAGCCTGGTTTTAATAGGCGGCGATCCGGGGATTGGCAAATCTACCTTGTTGGCTCAGGCGGCTGACAAGTTGAGCGGGCAGGGAATGACCGTGTTGTACGTGTCGGGCGAAGAGTCTGAGCGACAGATCAAGATGCGCGGCGAGCGTCTGGGGCTGGAAGCAGCGAATTTGTTTCTCTTGCCGGAGACGAATCTGGAAAGCATCTTCGGCGAGATTGAGAAGATGAAGCCGGATGTCATTATTGTTGATTCGATTCAGACCGTGTTTTCGTCAAGCATCGAATCTGCGCCCGGCTCTGTCTCGCAGGTTCGCGAAGTCGCCGGGCAGTTTCTTCTGCTCGCCAAGAATCGCGGGATTCCGGTCTTCCTCATCGGCCACGTGACGAAGGAAGGCTCAATCGCCGGGCCGAAAGCTCTGGAACACATCGTGGACACGGTGCTCTATTTTGAAGGCGAGCGCCATCATAACCACCGCATCGTGCGCGCGACGAAGAATCGTTTCGGGGCGGCCAACGAGGTCGGCGTTTTTGAGATGACGGGCGCGGGGCTGGTCGCGGTGGCGAACCCTTCGGAGATGTTTTTGCAGGAGCGTCCAGTCGGCGTCGCTGGCTCAGTTGTGACGGCGTGCATGGAGGGAACACGCCCCATGCTGGTCGAAATTCAGGCTCTGGTTTCAGGCTCGAAGTACGGCACGGGAAGGCGCATGACGCAGGGCGTGGATCAGAATCGTGTCGCGCTCCTGATCGCCATGCTGGAAAAGCGCGTCGGGTTTCACCTGATGGGCGACGATGTGTTCGTCAACATCGCCGGTGGGCTTGAGATAGATGAGCCTGCTGCTGACCTCGGCGTGGTCACAGCAATCGCGTCGAGTTTCAAGAACATACCCGTTGACGCACTGACGGCTGTCTTCGGTGAAGTCGGATTGACGGGCGAAGTTCGCGGCGCGATGCAGGCGCAGGCGCGAGCGCGCGAGGCGCAAACGCTCGGCTTCAAAAAAATCATCATGCCCGCCTCCAACACGACGGGACTCGAACGATTGCTCGGAACGCGCGTCGTCGGCGTGCGCTCGGTCGAAGAAGCGCTTGATGAGTTGTTCTGAAAAGCAGAAGTCTGTAACCGCTAAAGCTAGTCAACTGTGCTCTGACTTCTCGTCTCCGGTGTGTCACCGTCAGGGTCGAATCAGCAGTGTCAGGACTCCCGTCACGCCGGGAATTTTCGCAAACTTGATGAGAGCTTTATCGAGGTCAGCAAGGGTCGTCGCAGCAACATGCAAAACCCAATCACCTCCGACCATCTGTTTGAGCACTATTTGTTTGGCATTCGATAGAGAAATGCCCAGAGACTCTTTTTTCACGTCTTTCCCTTCGACCAATACCAGGCTTTGAATCATGTTGTTTCCTCCTGATGGCTAACGTCAGTAGTTGCGGACTGGCATCAAATTACTCGGCAACGGGCGTACCAGAGGCTATCATCATGGAATGATGTCCGATATTTTGCAGTACGGTCCAACTTAAAGCTCTAGGGTGTCTCCTAGAGAGGACACGGCGTAGTCTGGTGTGTGCAGGCATGTGGACAGTGTACGAGTCACGCTTCCTGCCATCCTTCTTAATTGCTTTCAGCCTTGAAAGCCATCTCAACCTTTTATTCGGACTCTTGGAATTCTATCTTCCGACTTCTGTCTTTCGTGCTAAGATGCTTCCATTATGCGGACGAACGTTATTCTCATTAGATTGGTTTTCACTGCTATCCTGGTCTCGTCCGGCTACGTGCTGCACCCTGTCTCAGGTGAGTGGCTCGCGTCAACCGGACTCGTCCCGGCCCTCTTAGCCTCCAAGATCACTTCAGCCCTGGCTGCGGCTTTCATTGCGCTGGCAATCATCTTTTTTGAAATACGCATCCGGCGCGCTTCGCTGAAGACGTTAATCGGAGCAGCCGTCGGGTCGATTATGGGCATCGTCGGGGCGTATCTCATCGGGTCGCTGATTAGCAGGCAGGAATCATTAGCCGTTGCGCCGGAAATGAAGACGTTTCTGACGCTGGCCCTGACGTTCTTCATGGCCTACGTCGGGTTGATGGTCGGAGCGGCAAAGGGCGACTATCTCGACTTGACCGCGCTCGGCGGAATCTTCAGCGACAAGACTACGCGGCGCGATTACAAGATTCTGGACACCTCCGTCATCATCGACGGGCGCATCGCCGACGTGGCCGAGACCGGATTCTTAGGCGGCACAATCGTCATCCCGCAGTTTATCCTGAGGGAACTGCAACAGGTGGCCGACTCGCCGGACTCTTCCAAGCGGCAGCGCGGGCGGCGCGGACTCGACATGCTCAACCGCCTTCAGAACAACAACACGCTCGACATTCAAATTGTCGAGACGGATTTCCCGGCTGTGCGCGAAGTCGATTTGAAGCTCATCGAGCTTGGCAAGCAACTGGATGCCGTCATCGTCACCAACGATTTTAATCTGAATAAGGTCTCTCAACTGCGCGGCGTCAACGTGCTCAATATCAACGAACTCGCCAACGCCCTGAAGCCTGTCGTGCTGCCCGGCGAAGCCATGAAGGTCTTCATCCTAAAAGAAGGCAAGGAATACAATCAGGGCGTCGCTTATCTGGACGACGGCACGATGGTCGTCGTTGACAACGCGCGCAAGCTCATCGGACGCAACGCCGAAATCGCCGTGACGAGTGTGCTGCAAACGACCGCCGGGAAAATGATCTTCGGGCGGCTTTGGGAAGAGGCAGACAACGGCACGACCGAGCCGCGCGTCAACGGCGCACGCCGCCAGCAGCAGGTGCGCGATATTCGCCCCGCGCCAACACGCATCATCGATGAAGGATGAGGGATGAGGGATGAGGGATGAAAAATATATAGCTCTCCTTCTTGCATTTTCTTATTCATCCCTCATCCCTCATCCCTCATCCCTATGAATGTCGCCATCATCGCTGCTGCCGGGCAGGGCACGCGGTTGGGCGGGAAGCGCGCCAAGCAATTTCTCGAACTCGCAGGCGTCCCCGTCATCATTCACACGCTCAAAAAATTCGAGCAGTGCGCCGACATTCAGGAAATCGTCGTGGTCTTGCCAGCAATGGACGCTGCGGGTTTTCTTCAGCTTGCAGGCAAGTACGAATTGCGGAAACTCAAGCGCGTTGTTGCAGGTGGGCAGACGCGCGCCGAATCGGTCTGGCGCGGATTGCAATCCGTGCGCGCCGCAACCGCCGAGATAGTGGCCGTGCATGATGGAGTGCGCCCCTTCGTCACACCGGAGGAAATCACACGCACCGTGCAGGCGGCGAAATTAAGCGGCGCAGCCATCCTCACCGCAGCGCCCGTAGATACAATTAAGGAAGTAGAAAACAATAAAATCGTGCGAACCGTCGAGCGCACACGCCTTCGACATGCGCTCACGCCGCAATGCTTTCGCTATGAGTTGTTGCGCCGCGCCTATGAGCAACCATCGGAGCTTATCAGAGACGCGACTGACGATAGCTCTCTCGTCGAATCGCTCGGAGCAACGGTCACAATCATCGAAGGCGACGCGCGCAATATCAAGATTACCCGGCCAGAGGATATAGTGTTGGCTGAAATTATTCTGCGGGACTTCAAAGAATAGTCCAAAGTTCAAAGTTCAATGTCCAAAGTCAACAGCGCGTTTTGGACTTTAGACTTTGGACTTTAGACTTTGGACTTATGTATCGTATCGGCATCGGACATGACACGCATCGCCTGGCGTTGGGGCGGCCTCTTATTCTGGGCGGCGTCCTTGTCGATTCTGAGAGTGGTGCTGAAGGGCATTCGGATGCGGACGCACTCTCGCATGCCGTTGCCGATGCAATCTTAGGCGCGTTGTGCGAGGGTGATCTGGGCGTGCATTTCCCGGATCGTGACCCGCAGTGGAAGGATGCCGACAGTCTTGATTTACTGGCGCGCGTGATGTGGTTGGCGAAGGAACGCGGCTGGCGCGTCGTCAATCTGGATGCGACGGTGATGCTGGAACGCCCGCGCCTGCGCCCCTTTGTTGAAGAGATGCGGGAGAAGTTGGCGCAGACGCTCTCGGTCGAAGCGACGTGCGTGAGCGTGAAGGCGAAGACGGGCGAAGGCTTGGACGCGGTGGGGCGAGGCGAGGCCGTGACGGTGCAGGCCGTGATCTTGTTGACGCGCGAATAAGGGAGGACGTGTTTGAGACCGCAGGACGTGATACGCAAAAAGAGGGATGGCGACAGCCTCTCGCGCGAGGAGATCGCGTTTTTCGTTGACGGCGTGACGCAGAATAGTCTGGCCGACTATCAGGCTTCTGCGTTGCTGATGGCGATTTTTCTCAACGGCATGAACGCGGACGAGATGGCGATGCTGACGGATGCGATGCTTCATTCGGGCGAGGTGCTGGATTTCTCTGAAATCTCTAAGCCGAAAGTTGATAAGCATTCGACGGGCGGCGTCGGCGATAAAACCTCTCTCATCTTAGCTCCGCTGGTTGCCGCCTGCGGCGCGGCAGTTCCGATGATCTCCGGGCGCGGCCTTGGGCATACGGGCGGCACACTCGACAAACTCGAATCAATTCCCGGCTATCGCGTTCATCTCTCGCTCGCGGAGTTTCGTGCGATTCTTGACCGCGTCGGCTATGCCATGATGGGGCAGACCGCAGAGATTGCTCCCGCAGACAAAAAGCTCTACGCCTTGCGCGACGCGACCGCGACCGTCGAGGCCATTCCGCTCATCGTCGCTTCCATCATGTCGAAGAAATTGGCCGCAGGGTTGGAGGCACTCGTGCTGGATGTAAAAACCGGCAGCGGGGCTTTCATGTCGAACGAGGATGATGCAAGGAAACTGGCGCAGGCTCTCGTCAAGACCGGCAACTCGTGCGGCGTTCGCACCGAAGCCCTGTTGACGGACATGAGTCAGCCGTTGGGACGCGGCGTCGGGCACGCTCTTGAAGTGCGCGAATGCATAGAGATTTTGCGTGGTGAACAGAGCGCGGGCGCGCGTCCCGTGATAGAGCTATCGCTCGAACTGGCTGCGCGCATGCTCGCTCTCTCCGGTATTGAGCCGCAACTTGAGCGAGCGCGCGAGAAACTTCAAACGGCGCTTGCGTCAGGCGCAGCGCTTGAATGTTTTCGCCGGAACGTCGAGGAGCAGGGCGGAGACCCGGCTGTTTGCGACACGCCCCAGCGACTTCTTCCTTTGACACCGCACGAGGTTAAGGTAGAATCCACGCGCAACGGATTTGTCACCGGAATTGATACGGCTGAGATAGGGCACGCAATCGCCTCAATCGGCGGAGGTCGAACGCGCATTGAAGATGTGATTGACCCTGGCGTAGGCTACGCCGCCGAAGCAAGTATCGGCGATGAGGTGAAAGCAGGCGAGGCTCTCGGGCTTCTCTACTGCCGCGAGCTTTCTCAGGCGCAGGTTACTTCAGAGCGCATCCGGGCTGCGTACACCATCGGTGACAATTCCGTATCCGCCCCCACATTGATTAAGGAAGTTATTACAGCATGAATCAGACGCGTCTCTGGACACCTCTGGCCATTCTCTGCTTGCTCGCGCTTCTCGTCGTCGGAGGCCCTGCCTGCAACATGGGAGCGAGGAGCGAGGCGGACAAAGCCAAAGTCCACGTCGGGATTGTCTTCGACATCGGCGGCAAGGACGACCGCTCGTTCAATGCTTCTGCGTGGGAGGGCGTCAAGCGTGCGGCGAAAGATTTCCCGATTGTGCTGCGCGACGTAGAGCCGGGCGACCCCACTTCGGTCGAGCCTGCGATTCGCGCCTTCGCCGAGCGCAATTATGATCTGGTCATCGGCGTTGGCTTTGAGCAGATGCCGGTCGTCGAGCGCGTCGCCAAAGATTATCCTAACGTCAACTTTGTCATCATAGATGGCAAGATAGATTTGCCCAATGTCACGTCTCTCCTCTTCAGAGAGCATGAAGGCTCTTACCTTGTAGGGATAATCGCGGCCATAAAGTCGCAAACCGGCACGATTGGTTTCATCGGCGGCATGGACATTCCCTTGATTCACAAATTCGCCACCGGATATGCAGAAGGCGCACGCTCCGTTAATCCTAAAATTAACGTGATCGAAAATTATGTCGGCGTCACTCCCGCCGCATGGAATAATCCGGGGCAGGGAAAAGAACTCGCTATCGCTCAGATTGGCAATGGCGCGGATGTGATTTTCACGGCGGCGGGCAATTCCGGTTTGGGTGCGTTCGACGCCGCAGAGCAAAATAAAAAGTTCGTCATCGGCGTTGACTCGAATCAAAACTGGGTCAAGCCCGGTTACGTTTTAACCAGCATGGTCAAGCGGATTGACAACGCCGTCTATCAAATCGTCAAGGATCGCGTCGAAAATAATTTCAAAAACGGCGTCCACGTCTACGGGCTTGAGAACGAAGGCGTGGGCTACGCGCTCGATCAGTACAACGAAAAACTGATTCCACCCGAAGCGATTCAAAGAGTCGAAGCGGCCAAGCAAGACATCATCAACGGAAAGATTCAAGTGACCGACGCAATGGCGAAATAGTGGTCAGTGGTCGGTGGCCAGTGGTCAGTTAAAACCACTTGTCGCTTACTGACCACTGACCACCGACCACTGACCACTGCTCTTATGCTTGAGCTAAGAAACATAACCAAGCGATTCGGTAACGTGCTGGCTAATGACCGTATCAATATCACGGTCAGGTCCGGGACGATTCATGCCATCGTGGGCGAGAACGGCGCGGGTAAGTCAACCGCCATGCGTATCGCCTATGGCTTTTACACGGCTGACGAAGGCGAGATTGTAGTTGAAGGCGAAGTGCAGCGGATTACGACGCCGCATGATGCTATCGCGCTCGGCATCGGCATGGTTCACCAGCATTTCATGTTGGTCGAGCCGATGACCGTCGCCGAAAATATCGTGCTCGGCGCAGAGCCGGGCGCGGCCACTTCGCTCGATCTGCGCGGTGCCGGGACACAGATTCGCGCGCTCTCTCAGGAATTCGGATTATCAATTGACCCGAACGCCACCATCGAGAGTTTGTCCGTCGGGCAGCAGCAGCGCGTTGAGTTATTGAAGGCGCTCTATCGTCAGGCGCGACTTTTGATTCTGGACGAGCCGACTGCTGTGCTGACGCCGCAGGAGGTCGAAGAGTTTTTCACCATCCTGCGCCGGATGCGCGATCAGGGCAAAACGGTCGTCATCATCACGCATAAGCTTGCGGAAGTTCTGGCCATCTCGGATGACGTGACCGTGATGCGCGATGGCCGCGTCGTCGGACAGGTCAAGACTGCCGAAACGAATGCCGCCGAGTTAGCACGCTTGATGGTCGGGCGCGAGGTGTTGTTGAGAGTTGAAAAGACGGAAGCCAATCCGGGCGACACAGTCCTCGGCGTGCGCGATCTTGTGATGACGGCTAAGGATGGAACGCGGCGATTGGACGGAGTTTCGTTTGAAGTGCGCGCGGGCGAGATTGTCGGCATCGCTGGTGTCGAGGGCAACGGCCAGACGGAATTGATAGAGGCTCTGGCCGGATTGATTCTGCCTCCCGCTGTGTCGGGTGCAATGGAATTCCTGGGCAGCAACATCATCAGGACATCGGCGCGCAAGCGCAAAGAACTGGGCATCGCTCATATCCCCGAAGACCGTCACCGGCGCGGGCTGCTGTTGGATTTCGATTTAGCGGAAAACTCTATCCTGGGTGTTCACTATCGTCCTCCGGCAGTCGCTTACTTTGGCAACGTGTGGCTCGACAACGATGCGATCCGCAAACAGGCCGAACAAGTCATAAAGGATTTCGACGTGCGTCCGCCGAACCCGGATTTACCGGCACGTGCTCTTTCGGGCGGCAACCAGCAGAAACTAATCATCGGGCGCGAGTTTGAACTTCGTCCAAAACTGCTGCTCGTCTCGCAGCCGACTCGCGGCGTGGACATCGGCGCAATCGAGTTCATTCACCGCAAACTCGTCGCACTCCGCGATGCGGGCTGCGCCGTGCTGCTCGTCTCCGCAGAATTGGAAGAAGTGACGGGGCTGTCCGACCGCCTCTTAGTGGTTCACAATGGCCGCATCGTCGGTGAAGTTGACCCGCAGAGTGCGAGTCCCGAAGAGATTGGATTGCTGATGACCAGAGGACACTAACAATTGCGGATTTGGGATTGCGGGTTGCGGATTGGAAAACAACCGCATGTTCTTAAATCCGCAATCCGCAATCCGCAATCCCAAATCCTATGAAACTTCTTCGCGAAATCCTCTATCCGCTCATCGCCGTCGTCGCGGCTTTCATCGTTGGCGGAATCGTTGTCCTGCTTATCGGCGGCGATCCGATTGAAACATATAAGCTGCTGATTGGAAGCGCGCTCTCGTGGCCGGATGGAATCGGCTTCACGCTCTTTTACGCGACGCCGCTGATTTTTACGGGGCTGGCGGTGTCCGTCGGCTTCCGTTGCGGATTACTCAACATCGGCGCTGAAGGCCAACTCTACATCGCTGCTTTCGTCACCGCCTGGATTGGAATTACGTTTGCCAATCTTTCAGGTTGGTTTCTTATTCCGCTGGCTTGTCTGGGCGCTATCCTGAGCGGCGCAGCATGGGGAGCTATCCCTGGCGTGCTGAAAGCGAAGTTCGGCTCGCACGAAGTCATCAACACGATCATGTTGAACTTCATCGCCGTCGCGCTGGTCAGCTACTTCACGCAGTATCACTACAAAGCTCCGGGCGATCCCATCATGCAGACAATTCCCATCGGGCGACAGGATGTCCCGGCGGGCATGGAAGCTCTCAAAGGACTCAACGCGCACATCCCGCGCTTCGGCGATTTTATTCCCGGCTTTCCTTCATATATTCCTCTCAACGTTGCTTTCATCTTCGCGCTCGTCGTCTGCGTGCTGGTCTATATCTTTCTCTGGCGCACGAAGTGGGGCTATGAAATACGCGCGACGGGCGCGAACCCGACCGCCGCAGAATATGGCGGAATATCCGTGAAGAAGCAGATCGTGCTGGCGATGGCCGTCTCAGGCGGATTGGCTGGAATGGTCGCCATCAACGAAGTGCTGGGCTATCGTTATCGTTACTACGAAGGATTCTCTGCCGGGATTGGCTACGGGTTTACGGGAATCGCGGTTGCGCTCCTCGGGCGCAATCACCCGTTCGGCGTTGTTCTGGCGGCGCTCCTCTTTGGCGCGCTGACTCGCGGCGCGTTGTTCGTTGACATCTTTACCGACAACGTCTCAAAAGATTTGGTTCAAGTGCTTCAGGCAATAGTTATTCTCTTCGTGGCCGCCGAAGCATTCTTTCGCGGTTCATTCTCCAAATGGAGTTTACTGAAACGGTCGAAAGTATGAGCAGTGGTCAGTAGTCGGTGGTCAGTGGTCAGTTAAAAAAACTGATCTCACTGATCACCGACCACTGACCACCGACCACTGTTATGAAAAACATATTCACCATAGCGCTGCTTGCTTCGATGGTTCGTTTGGCGACGCCGTTAATACTGGCTGCGCTCGGCGGGCTTTATTCGGAGCGGGCAGGAATCATCAACATCGCGCTTGAAGGATTGATGCTGGCAGGCGCATTCACTGCCGCAACGGTGACCTATTATTCACACAATCCCTGGGTCGGGCTGCTGGCGGCTGTGGCTGCGGGCGTCGTCGTGGCGAGCATTCACGCGGTGGCGTGCATCAGGTTCAAGGCCGATCAGGTTGTCACCGGCATGGCCATCAATATCCTGTTTCTCGGCGTGCCTGCTTTGTTGAGCGGCGCGCTGTTTGACTCAACCGGCGCGACGCCGCAGATTCCGCAAGCGGACTTGCTTCCGTACGCTCCGATGTTTATTGCTTTCCTCCTCGTTCCGCTGACATGGTACGTGCTTAATCGCACGCCGTTCGGATTGCGTCTGCGTGCGGTGGGCGAAAACCCGGAAGCGGCGGACACGGCTGGCGTCAGCGTGGCACGAATCAGGTACACGGGCGTGCTGCTCTCCGGCGCGCTGGCGGCAATGGGCGGAGCTTATCTCTCCATCGGCCAATCGTCGCTGTTTACGCGCAACATGACCGCAGGACGCGGCTTCATCGCGCTGGCCGCTTTAATCTTTGGCAAGTGGCGACCCGTGCAGACGATGCTCGCCTGCCTGTTCTTCGGTCTGGCCGAAGCGGTGGCGATACAGATGCAGGGAGTTGTCAATATTCCGGTTCAATTTATCCAGATTATCCCTTATGTGCTGACGATAGTGATGCTCGCTGGCTTCATCGGACTCTCGCGTGCGCCGCGCTCGCTGGGAATTCCGTACCAGAAGGAGCGATAAGAGGTTGGCCTTTAATTATTCAAGGATTGGTTTGTCTTAAAATATGCCAGAAGATTCAACCTCGCTTCCGATTTACGAACGTGTAGAGCATGCGGCTCGCACTATTCGCGCGCGTTATAGTGAAGACGTGCGCGTGGCGCTCGTGCTGGGCAGCGGGCTGGGCGCTTTCGCAGACGACCTCGAAGACGCGGTGGCAATTCCTTACGAGGAGATACCGGGATTCGCGCGCCCGACTGTCGAGGGACACGCGGGTCGCATGGTGCTGGGAAAAATCGAAGGCGTCGCGGTCGCAGTGATGCAGGGGCGTTTTCATTACTACGAAGGCTACACATTCGAGGAAGTCACTTTCCCGATTCGCACGTTCAGTCTGCTCGGAGCGAAGTCACTGGTGTTGACGAACGCGGCGGGCGGCATCAACGTCGCCTTCGATCAGGGCGCGTTGATGATTATTTCCGACCACTTGAATTTGTTGGGCGTTAATCCTCTGCGCGGAGCGCACGACCCGCGTTTCGGCGAGCGTTTCCCCGACATGTCGGAAGTTTACTCGCGCGATTATCAGGAGATTGCCGTCGCGGAAGCGCACGCGATGGGCCTGGAACTCAGGCGCGGCATTTACGCTGCTCTCTCCGGCCCAAGCTACGAAACGCCCGCCGAAATTCGTATGCTGAGAACGCTCGGCGCGGACGCCGTCGGGATGAGCACCGTCCCCGAAGCGATTGCCGCCAAACAAATGGACGTTAAAATTTTAGGCATCTCCTGCATCACCAACATGGCTGCGGGCGTCCTCGGTGAACCGATTAACCACCAGGAAGTAATAGAAACGGGCGCACGCGTGCGTGACACCTTCAAGGAACTGCTGCGCCGCGTCATCCCAAGACTACAGTGATAGGTGATGGGTGATAGGTGATAAGTAAAAGCTTTTCTCCTATCACCCATCACCCATCACTTATCACCAACTTATGATTATTGGTATCTGCGGCGGCACGGGGTCGGGCAAGACGACGGTCGCCAATAGCATTCTGGAATCCGTTAACGCGAGCGAAGTCGCGTTCATCCAGCAGGATTCTTACTATCGCAATCTGAAAGACCTTCCGCTCGATTACCGGCAGGCGGTGAACTTCGATCACCCGGACGCGCTGGACAACGATCTGCTCGTTCACCATATCCGAAAACTAAAAACGGGCGGGTCAATTGAGCTTCCGGTCTATGACTTCAGGACACACTCGCGCTTAAACGGCACGGTTTTGATCGAGCCGAAACCGATTGTCATCGTCGAAGGAATTTTGATCTTCGCCGATTCTCGATTGCTTGAGCAGATGGACATCAAGGTCTTCGTTGACACTCCTGATGACATTCGTTTCATCCGGCGCTTGCGGCGCGACATCGCCGAGCGAGGCCGCACCGTTGATTCCGTCATCGAGCAATACCTCGCCACCGTGCGTCCGATGCACATGCAGTTTGTCGAGCCGTCGAAGCGTTATGCCGATGTGATTATCCCGGAAGGCGGGCACAATCTCGTCAGCATAGATTTAATCAGCGGAAAAATTCGTGAGCGCTTATCCGGCGCATTGACAACGAGCGGAGGGCAGGTTTGATCGAACCGGAAATTCAAAAACTCATCGACGCGGCAAGAATCGGGCGAGATTGCTCTTTGTCGCCCTTCTCTAATTTCTGCGTCGGCGCAGCCGTCGAAACCGAAGACGGAAAAATCTATACGGGCTGCAATATCGAGAGCGCGAGTTTCGGTCTGACGGTCTGCGCCGAGCGCGTCGCCATCTGGAAAGCCCTGTCTGAAGGCGAGAGAAAATTCAAACGCATCGCGGTCGTCGCCGACACAGACCCGCTGACGCCGCCCTGCGGGACGTGTCGCCAGATTATCTGGGAATGGTGTCGCAACACGCCGGTGATTCTCGCTAACCTGCATGGCGCTGTTGAAATCATCGAGATGCGTGAGTTGTTGCCGCGCGCATTCGACGCCAGATTTTTGAAGGAAGTCGGCAGCGGTGAAAAGCGAGAGAGTGAAAGTGAGTGATCGTAAAGCTCAGAATGAAGTTGGTATTGGTGAAGAGCCGCCCATCGAGCGTGTCCTGAATCGATATGGCGGGGATTTAATCCACCTCTTTCTCACTTTACTGGCGTTGGTCATTCTCGCCGCTGCGGCGGTCGCAGCCTTCGAGACCGTCGTCCGAGAGTTCCCGAAACTCTGGCAGCCGACGGATGAATACAAGGCACTTCAGCATATCATCGAAAATATTTTGCTGGTCGCCATCGCCGCCGAACTCGGTCTGCTGCTTCTTTATCACCGTACCAGTGCCGCCGTCGAGGTGATTATTTTCGTCATCGCTCGCAAAATTGTCTCCCCGGAGATCACTGCTGTCGAATTGTTGTTTAGCGTTGCTGCGCTCGCCGGGCTGCTCGTCGTGCGCTTTTACTTTCTACCCGGCAAGCCAAAATAGAGGTGCTTACCGTAGCTTAGATTCTCAAACATGATGAAACTTACGCGATTCGTTATCACCTTCCTAATTATGGCTTCCCTGACAACACCAACCGCTTCAGCACAGCGAACAGGGCGAGGTCGTGGAAATAGCGTTGACCTCATCGTTCGTGGCGGAACAATCGTCACGATGGATGGCGCACGGCGCGTCATCGAAGACGGCGCAGTTGCGGTGCGTGGCGGGCGCATCCTGATGGTTGGCACGCGCGCCGAGATTGATGCTAAATACGCTGCGCGCGAGACGATTGAGGCGCGCGGGAAAGTCGTTATCCCCGGCCTCATCAACGGCCATACGCATGTGCCGATGACGCTCTTTCGCGGGCTGGCCGACGATCTGGATTTGAATGAATGGCTGACGAAATACATCTTCCCGGCTGAAGCGAAAAATGTCACCGAAGAGTTTGTCCGCGTCGGCGCACGTCTCGGACTCGCTGAGATGATTCGCGGGGGCACGACGACCTACTGCGATATGTACTACTTCGAGGACGCCATCGCCGACGAAACCTCGAAGGCCGGGGTGCGGGGCGTGCTTGGCGAGACGGTGATAGATTTTCCGGTCGCGGACAATAAGACCTGGGCCGAGGCGATGGCCTACACCGAAAAATTCATCAAGAAGTGGAAGGGAAATGCGCTGGTTGTGCCTGCCGTTGCGCCGCACGCGCCCTACACGGTTTCGGAAGAACATCTCAAAGACGTGCGCGCTTTGTCCGACCGAAACAATGCTCCCATCGTGATTCATGTCTCAGAGACGCGCAAAGAAGTTGAAGACCTTTTGAAAAATAAAGGCGCGTCACCTGTTGATTACCTCGCGCGGATAGGATTTCTGAACAATCGCGTCATCGCCGCCCACGTCGTTCATCCGAGTCCTGAAGAGATTACGGTCTTGAAACGTCTCGGCGTCGGGGTTGTTCATAATCCGCAGTCGAACATGAAACTCGCCTCCGGCATCATGCCTGTGCCGCAGATGCTTCAACTCGATCTTGATTTAGGATTGGGGACGGATGGTGCTGCCTCGAACAACGATCTCAATATGTGGGAAGAGATTGATACGACGGCCAAGCTGCATAAAGTATTCACGATGGACCCGAAGGTCGTCACGGCGCAGCAGGCTTTCGAGATGGCGACGATCAGAGGCGCACGCGCCCTGCACATGGAGCGCGACATCGGCTCAATCGAGAAGGGCAAGCGCGCCGATCTCGTCATCGTTGACCTTGACGATCTCAACCAGACGCCGCTGTATAACGTCTATTCGCATCTGGTTTATGCGACGAAAGCCGACGATGTGCGAACAGTCGTCATCGAAGGCCGCATCGTCATGCGCGATCGGAGGTTGCTAACTCTGGACGAACAGGATATAAAGGCTCGCGCACGCATCTTCCGCGAGCAGATTCTTAAGAGCCTCGCGCCATAAACCAAGCACACAAGCGGGTGAAAATTCAACCGGAGGGCTTGCCCAAAGCCCCTCGAAGAGGCCATAATACGGAGCAACAAATGAAGTTTGTTGTACCCGGAAGCGAGCCTGATAAGCTCGCTTCAGTTTTTTTACGGAGTTTAAGAAGTGAAGGAAAAAAAAGCTGGTCATGCCCTCAATCTAATCGTCGGAATAATTCTTTGCCTCGTCTTGACGGCGACAACGCTGTTTGCTCAGGCCACACCTGAGGCGGACGCGGGACAGAAACGTCTCAAGCGTGCGCGCGCGCTGATTGCCGCGCACAAACTCGGAGCGGCGGCAGCCGAGCTTGATGCGATTCGCAACGAGACGACGGACGCCGCAGTGCGCGATGTCGCGCGCATCATGCTGATGAGCGTCTACCTGGAAGAGGGCGACTACATGCGCGCGCAAACTCTGCTGGAAGAGACTTACAAGCTGCGCTCCGCCCAGAATGAAAATTCCACCCGGACATATTTCGCGCTCGCAGGGCAATCCGTCAACAGTGCGCGCGAACATCTCTCACGCTATCGCTCCTTCGGCATCAACACTGCGGACAAAGAACTCCCGACTGAGGCTGCGAGCGACCTTGACCACATGCGAATGCTGCTCGACCGAATCGCGGAACAGGCAAGGGAATTGTGCGGCCAGAACGAGAAGGGGCTTGATGCGCTAGGTTTGCTGGAAGAAGTTGCCACTGTGCGGGGCACGCTGGCACGCACCAAGCAAGAGCGTCTCCAGTGGCAGCGGGAAATCGCGGAGGTGCGAGAGAAGCTGTCCGCTTCTGAAATGCGTATAGCCTCCATTGGTAATTTGCCTGTCAATAATATCGCTCTGGCTTCATCGCCGGGCACAAACAACGCTGCGGCGGCTTCTTCTCCTGCGGCTGCGCCGAACCATTCCACAGATACCAGCGCGCGGAAGACGACCGCAGTTCCTGATAATCGTAACGCTCCTCCGGTAGTGAAGAGCAGCGCGCCCGGCAATGCTCCGGCGGGAAGCCCCACTCCAAATGATCGGACTGTTGAGGTTGGTTCGCTGATTGACAAAGCCACTCAGAGAGTGAATCCCTCATACCCGCAAGCCGCCAGGACCACAAGAATCACGGGCATCGTCAAAGTCTATCTGGAGATAGACGAAACCGGCACAGTCGCATCAGTTCAGCGCACCGACGGCCCGGCATTATTGCGACAGGCAGCGACGGAGGCAGCGCGTCGCTGGAAGTTTCGCCCCACAGTCATCGGCGGCCAGCCCGTCCGCGTGCTGGGATTCATTAATTTTAACTTCACCCTTTAGACTTCCGGCAAACGCTCCTCAGGATAAATATCAAACTCAATAATTTAAAGCCCCTTCGCGGGGCTTTATCTTTTTAGTTTCAAGCACTTATTCAATCTTGTGAATTTAGTAAGGCAAAAATTGTAAGATTCAGGCTAAAAGGAGATACCTCACAAAATGAAAACATCGCAGAGCTTCACGCCGATTACGTGCGAAACCTCATTGCGCGCGACCTATCGCCAAGCTACATAGAGCTTCAGCGCGCCACCTTCAAATACATCATCGAAGCGCAACTGACGCGCGACGATTTGAATGGCCCCAACCTCAAACAAAAATTCGCTGAGAGCTTGCCCGCTCGCATGGCGAAGACCTCAAAGCATCAGTACATCGCCAACGTCGTCACCTTCGCCAACTGGTGCGCGAATTCCCACTACACAGACCGTCGCCACCAGCACGAGCGTGAACGCTATCGCCCGAAGCTGCGCGACTTGCCGACAGCAGCAGAGACACGGCTCATCTTTGAAGCCCTGCGCCGTCGAGCCGAAGAAGCGAAGGGCGACGTGTTCAAGCGCACGCGCTGGCAGGATGAATTGATTGTGCGTGTGCTTTACGAGACAGGCGCGCGTATCAGCGAAGCTCTCAATATTTTCATTGAGGATGTGCGGCAGCTTCAGGACGTTGATTACATAGTGCTGCGCGGCAGCAAGTCCTACGCCAGCGAGCGCGCCGTCGAAATCTCAAACGAGTTGGCTGAAGACCTGATGGAATTTCGTCGCACGTGGGGGCGCTTGCGCGGTCGCCTCTTCAACAGCCGGAGCGGCCAGCCGCTCGCGCGCCAGACCTTTACGCAGTGGCTCACAAAATTCTGCGCTGATCTGAAGATAAGCTGCCACGTCACGCCGCACACATTCCGGTACGCATGGATTCTGGGACAAATCATTGAGGGCAAAAGTGCGCTCGAAGTGATGACGCGCGCCGGACACGAGAAGGTTGATATGACCGTCTATTATTTCAATCAAGTTCGCCGCCTCTTTCCGACTGTGCCCATCTCCGGTGATGTAGCGCTGCTCGAAAGACAGATGCAGGTTCACAAAGCAATTTATGGAGATAAAGAGAGAGGTGACAAATGAAAGGAAGAAATCAGCAGCGACAATTGATTGAAGAAGCCAGCGCTTTGTTGTGCCGTCTGTCCGCTGAAGCCGAAATAGCTTTCATTGAGGGCTCCTTTCAAAAGTCACATCGCCTCAGCCAGCTTTGCGACCGTGCATTATTTCGATTACTTCGACGGCAGCAGAACGACGCGCCGCGCGCCGCGCGCGGCGCTTGAGCATCTCGCTGCGCTCGATGCGGGCGTGGTTGCGTGCGTGGCGAGCGCGCGTCATCTGATAATCTCCATTATGCATTCGCTCCGCGCTGTGGCGCTTCGCCGCCTCCGTGCGCTTCGCGCTCTCCGGCGCGCATAATGCGATTATCAAACGCCGCGCGCTGAATAGAGTGGTCTGTTGTGTGCTGCCGTTGCTGCGCGTGGCTTCGGGCGTGCGGCTTGGCCGAAAGCTCCACACCCGCCAGCCTGCGGCAACCCGGATGCCTTCTCACGTTGGCCGCCCGCGCGCCCTTGCCCCTGGCGTTGAATGCCGGTGGCCGTTCGCGGCTGTCGCCGCTCATGGCGTCGCTGGCTGCGCCGCCCGCCGCGCTTTCATGGCCTCGCTCGCTTCCGCTCGCTCGACATCTATGGAAGGGTCGCGCGTCGTTCCGCCCGCGCGCGGCCTGCTTGCGTCGGTTTGAGGGTTGGCCGCGCGCGGGCGGCTGTGTGTGCTGTGATCGAGTATTGAATGCTGCCTTGAGGAAGATTTGACAGGTTCAGCGCTGGCCAGCGTTGCCAGCTACGAAGAAGGGAATGGCAGAGTGAGGCTGCCTCCGTAAAAACGTCTCACAGAGGCAGCAGAGCAGGCTGATTGTCAGGAGAAATCAGCATCATCGGCGTAGGCTGTGCCGATGGCGCGATAGAGCTTGAGCATGGCAGCTTTCCACTTGGCGCGGTTCTTCTCACCCTTCAAGTTCTTGAGAAAAGTAAAGAGCGTGGACAGGCCCATGTTGATTAACAGGTCGTTCATTGCCTGGGACTCCTTTCAGAATCATCTACGCCGGAAGTAGGAGATTGTTTGCGCGCCAGGCGACGGCGATCCGTGCGTCTTCGTGGCGACAACTCCCTTTCACGATACTTCTGGACGAAATTAAACAGCACAATGAGGGCGGCGATGGAGAGCGAGCGAGCCAGTTCCAACAGGTCTGCGCGAGTGAACGAACCGGCTTGCAGGAAATGAATCATCGAAGGCAGCCAGACGAGCGCCAGCGCACAGAGCGCAGAGCGCATGGTTCGCAGTGCTGTGCAGATGGCTCGATGCCGCTTGTAATTGTGAGGCGTTCGCATGGCTCTCATCAGTCGTAGATCCGAACCTCGAAAAGCACGAGCGTGGTTTCTGACATCTGAAGCTCTTTAGCTACGAGTTCGGTCGAAAAGCAGGAGACGGCGATTGTCGAAGAATCCACGCGGTTGCACAGAATCAGCGTCATTTGATCGCCAGTATCAACAGCGACGAAGTTGGGAGGGACGCAGACGGTTTTCCCTTCCGGGAATGCACCGGCGAGCGTCAGGCGATATGAGCCGACGCCCACCCGCGACCAGACAGGATTTCCGCTCAAAGTGTTCGAGAGGATGTGGGGCTCCGGTGCGTTCTCACCATCCTGCGACAGCAGAGCTTGATATTGAGCGAAGTTGGCGAGCGGGATGCCGCGATAAGTAACGCTGCCATCGAGTCGCAGTGGTCCACGCACGCGCAGGCTTTGCAGAGTTTTCTTGGCTGGCATGGAAAGAGTCACCTCCTTTGATGAAGGCTGCGCCGCGTCGTCTCCACACAGCGCAGCCGGTGGAAAGAGCTAGGAGACGTAGTAATCAGCCCACTCGTCGGCGTTGGCCGCTCCGGGCGTGCCGTCCGCGACGTTGATGCCGAGATTGAAGAGCGCACGCGAGACAGCAAACAGTGCCATGCCCGGAGAGAGCGGCGGGTCAGTGGCGTAAGGAATGACCTGCTCGACGAGCCCGGCAGCAATCGCCTCGTTCTCCCAGAGAGTTTTCTCAGCAGGAGCGAGAGCGTTGAAGGCTGTGCGGCTGGCCTCGAACTCGGAAGAGCTGGGGCCGAGAGCTTGCTGGAGCAGAAAGGAATTCCAGCGATAAGAAGTGGGAGCAATTGTCTTCACTGCCGCGATGACAGTTGCGCCGAGTTTCGTCAAAGCCTTCTGCACGCCGAGCAACATCTGGCGGACGTTGCCCTGAGCATCGGACTGAGGGTTTGCAGGAATCACGCGGTTACGCACAAACCCGCGCTTATCAAAAGTGATCGTGTCGCCCAGCGTGCCCGACGCCTGCATGGACATGAGTGGGCCAGTGACTTTAGCCATAGAAGAGACCTCCTTTGTGGTCAGTGTTTGAAGGGGACGGCGTTTTTGGATTGAAGCAGCAGGTCTGTGAGGTTATGCCAGGTGAACTTATCGGCCTTGGTTTGAAATCGAAACTCGCAGAGCCAGCGACCATACTTCTCAGAGCGGTGAGTCTCCACTCTGATGTTGGTCACATCAACCAACTGTTGCATGACGAAAGCCTTTGCCTTGACACCAGCGATGGTCAGGAGCTCCGGCGCATTGCACCGTGCGAGACGAAACGTGCCCTTGAGAGAGAGCTTGAAGCCGAGATCGATATTCAGCTTCAACGTGTCGCCATCCACGATTTCAATAATGGTGGCCGCGTATTCCCACATAGCATCCCCACATGCGCGACCGCCCCCGGCCAAACAGAAGCGCCGCCCCCGACGAACTGTCTGGCCGGGGGCGGCGCACGAGCAGAAGCTAAACCATAATCGAAAATATGTAAATGCTGGCCAGCCGCTTCCAACTGGCCGGGTCAAACGCAGGGCTCGGTCAGGGTTCATAGAGGAATTATCAAAATTCAAATTATCGTCGCACGGTGTTGCAACGGAGCAGGAGCGGAGCGGTATAGCGATTTCTGACAGATTCCGCAATTTTGCTAAGAAATTTACGAACAGGGGTCATACCTTCAGCGTCAACAAAAAAGCAGCACGAGCAATAATCACTTTTGCGCGACCGGAGCATTAGAGGAGCTTCACCAGTTCAATAAAATTATTTGCTCGCTCACTCTCCAGTGCAGCTCAACCGGCAGCAAAAAACAAATTGCGCTCTCGGCCCTCACGGGTGTAGTCTACGCCGCGCACTCTTTAGTGCCAGCGCCGCGCTGATTGAGCAGAGAGTTTGCAAGCTTTCTGCCTCGATGATCGAAGTTACTGTGAACTTCTGCGCGGCGCTCTTCTCAAATTCACAGACCTTTCACACAGGAGAGGACCTGCCAATGAAGCACACCACAGAGCCGCCGTCTGAGCATTTAGCTGAAGGTGAATCCAGCCAAGTTGCCGACTTAAAAAGTAAGGGAAAAGGGGACTTAAAAAGTAAGGCAAAGTGCGCCGATAAAAGTAAGGGAAAAAGATTCCATAAAAGTAAGGCAAAGCGGGATTCGCCCAGTAAATCCCCAATTAAGCTTGGCTTACAATCTTGACTTAAAAGTAAGGTATGCTACAATGCTCTCGAATCCTGAATCTGCAAGAGGATGCCAGAAGGAGTTTGACGAAGGTGAAGGTTTCGGCGCAGGAAGAGTACGGATTACGTTGTCTGGTGCAATTAGCCCACTTAAGAGAGGGCGAATCGCTGACGCTTTCCCAGATCGCCAGAAGCGAAGGGATTTCGGTGGCGAACGCTGGCAAACTGCTCTGGATTCTGAATAAGGCCGGGTTGGTGCTCTCCACCAGAGGCACTAAAGGCGGCTATCAACTGGCGCGTCCTGCTTCGGAGATTCGGTTGAGCGAGGTCATCAAGGTCTTGGATGCTGACGAAGTGACTGAGCATTGCAAGAGCTACACGGGCGTGCTGGACGTTTGCGTTCATACGAGCGACTGCGGCATCCGGCCTGTTATCTTAGGGCTGCACGAGATTGTGCAAAACGCGCTCTCGGAAGTCACGCTCGCGCAATTAGTCGGCACAGAGGCCAACGTGGATGCGACGCTGCACCAGATTCAGAGATTGCAGACGCGTCTTAGTTCGACACACTGAAAACGCCCTTGAACGATATACGAAATGGCAATCATTAACTTTTGAAAAATTAACTTCGTGAGAGCGAAGCAGGAAAACCAAGATGAGCAGTATTGAGCTACTCGCCAACAAAGAATACAAGTACGGATTCGTCACCGACATCGAATCCGACATGATCCCCAGGGGGCTGAATGAGGAGACGGTCAGGCTGATCTCTGCGAAGAAGAATGAGCCGGAATGGATGCTGGAATTTCGTCTGAAAGCCTATCGCCACTGGCTGACGATGGAAGAGCCGCGCAACTGGCCGAACCTCAAGTACCCTGAAGTCGATTATCAGGACATCATCTACTACAGCGCGCCGAAGCAGAATGCTAAGAAGGCGAGCCTCGATGAGGTTGACCCTGAGTTGCTCCGAACTTTCGAGAAGCTGGGCATTCCTTTGCAGGAGCAGAAGCAGCTTGCGAACGTCGCCGTTGATGCTGTTTTCGATTCCGTCTCGGTGGCGACGACCTATAAAGAGAAGCTGAAAAAGGTTGGAGTCATTTTCTGCTCGTTCTCGGAAGCCGTGCAGGAACATCCTGACTTGGTGCGTAAGTATCTAGGCTCGGTTGTGCCGACGAGTGACAATTATTTCGCCGCGCTCAACAGTGCGGTCTTCACGGACGGCTCGTTCGTCTTCATTCCGAAGGGCGTGCGCTGCCCGATGGATTTGTCCACGTACTTCCGTATCAACAACTCCGAATCAGGACAGTTTGAGCGCACCCTGATCGTCGCCGAAGAGCGCGCGCATGTCTCTTACCTTGAAGGCTGCACCGCGCCCAAGTTCGACAAGAATCAGTTGCACGCTGCGGTTGTCGAGCTTATTGCTCTGGACGACGCGGAGATCAAGTATTCGACGGTGCAGAACTGGTACGCGGGCGACGAAGAGGGCAAGGGCGGCATTTATAATTTCGTGACGAAGCGCGGGAAATGCGCCGGGCGAAATTCCAAGATTTCGTGGACGCAGGTCGAGACCGGCTCGGCGATTACATGGAAGTATCCTTCGTGCATCCTTCAAGGAGACAATTCCATCGGCGAGTTCTACTCGGTCGCTCTGACGAATCACGCGCAGCAGGCCGACACGGGCACGAAGATGATTCATCTGGGCAAGAACACTCGCTCGACGATTATCTCGAAGGGCATCTCTGCCGGAAAATCGAATAACAGCTATCGCGGCCTCGTCAAAGTCATGCCGAAGGCAGAGGGCGCGCGCAACTACACGCAGTGCGACTCGATGCTGATTGGCTCACGTTGCGGGGCGAACACGTTCCCCTACATCGAGGTGATGAACAACACGTCGCGCGTGGAGCATGAAGCGTCAACGTCGAAGATCAGCGAGGAACAGTTGTTCTACTTGCAGCAGCGCGGCATCTCGCAGGAAGACGCCGTTAGCTTAATCATCAACGGTTTCTGCAAGGACGTGTTTCTGCAACTGCCAATGGAATTTGCGGTCGAAGCGACGCGCCTGCTCGGATTAAAGTTGGAAGGCAGCGTGGGATAAAAGCAGTGATGGGTGATGGGTGATAGATGATAAGAAAGAACGACGTGTTTTCTCTTATCACTTATCACCCATCACCTATCACATATTGAGGAGTCATATTCTGTGTTAGAGATTCGAGATTTACATGCAACGGTTGACGGCAATGAGATTCTGAAGGGAATCAACCTGACGATCAAGAAGGGCGAGGTTCACGCCATTATGGGGCCGAATGGGTCTGGAAAATCCACGCTGGCAAAAGTGCTGGCGGGGCATCCGGCTTACGTGGTGACGAAGGGCGAGGTCTTGTACGAGGGAAAGAATTTGCTGGAATTAGCGCCGGACGAGCGTGCGCGTGAAGGCGTCTTTCTGGCGTTTCAGTATCCGATTGAAGTTCCGGGCGTGTCGAACGCGCAGTTCCTTAGACTCGCTTACAACGAGAAGCGCAAGCATCTCAATGAAGAAGAACTGGACCCACTTGAGTTCAAGGATTTGTTGAAAGAGCGCGCCGAGATTGTCGAGATGGAGGCGAGCTTCATGTCGCGTGCCGTCAACGAGGGCTTTTCGGGCGGCGAGAAGAAGCGCAACGAGATTTTGCAGATGGCAGTATTAGAGCCGAAGCTCGCCGTGCTGGATGAAACCGATTCCGGTTTGGACATTGACGCGCTTCGTATCGTCGCCGGAGGCGTCAACAAGCTGAAGAACGCGGAGAACGCCATCATCCTCGTCACACACTACCAGCGGCTACTCAATTACATCGTGCCCGATTACGTTCATGTGCTTTCCGGTGGGCGCATCGTCCGCGAGGGCGGCAAAGAGTTGGCGCTGGAGCTTGAAGAGAAGGGTTACGATTGGATCAAAGCGCAGGCAGCGGGCAGTGGCTCTGTCGCCACAGCGCCGCAGGCGAGTTAAAGTAATGGTATCTCAAATTCTGAAAGAAGAGAGCGCGTACTCGGAATCGTTTCGCGCATTGCAAGAGCGAGCGGGCGCAGCGAGCGCGGCGTGGGTCGAGCGTTTGCGCGAGAGCGCGTTTGCCAGCTTCGAGCGGCTGGGCTTTCCTACGACTCATCAGGAAGAGTGGAAGTACACGAACGTTGCGCCGATTGCGAAAGCTAAATTTGACACGGCTTTCGAGAGCGGGGAAGTGTCGCCTCCGGCGCTCGACGCGGCCCAATTGCAGGCATTCACTTATGAAGAGGCGCGGCACAGCCAGTTAGTTTTCGTTAATGGGGTCTATCGCCAGGAGCTATCATCTGTTGAAGCCTTGCCCGACGGGGTTGCTGTAATGGACATCGCAGCCGCGCTGAAAGAAGAGAAGTACGGGGACGCTATTCGGGAGCGACTCGCACGCAGCGCAGATTTCAACGAACACGCTTTCACGGCTTTGAATACCGCTTTCCTTGCGAGCGGGGCGTTTATTCTCATCCCGCAAGGCGTGCAGGTTGAGCAGCCTGTGCATCTGCTCTTTCTGGCGGATGGGCGAGACGCTTTGACAGCTTCTTTCCCGCGCGTGCTGATTGTCGCAGAGCGCGGCAGCACGGCGACTGTGATTGAGAGCTACGCTGGGCTAAGTGAAGATGTTTATTTCACCAATGCGGTTGTGGAAATAAGCCTGGGCGAAGGCGCGCGGCTGAATCATTACAAGGTGCAACGCGAAAGCGCGGAAGCGTTTCATGTGGCGACGACGCAGGCGAGTCTGGGGCGCAACAGCAGTTATAACTCGACGGCTATCACGCTCGGCGCGCAGCTTTCACGCCACAACATCAATGTGACGCTCGACCATGAAGGCGCAGAATGCTGGGTTGACGGGTTGTATCTCGTAAGCTCCGGCCAGCACACAGACACACACTCCCTGATAGATCACCGCCAGCCGCATTGCACGAGCCACCAGCTTTACAAAGGCATTCTCGATGGCAAATCGCGCGCCGTCTTCAATGGCAAGGTTTTCGTGCGCGAAGGCGCGCAGCAGACCGATGCGATGCAGACGAACAGGAATCTGCTGCTGTCTAATGAAGCGCGCGTCGATACAAAGCCGCAGTTGGAGATTTTTGCGGACGACGTGAAATGCGCGCACGGCGCGACCGTCGGGCAACTCGAAGATGAAGAGTTGTTCTATCTATCGAGTCGCGGCCTTAACGCTGACCTTGCGCGGAACCTTTTGACTTACGGCTTCGCGGAAGAAGTAATCGAGAAAATCAAGGTCGAATCAATCAAGGCCCAGTTGGATGAAGCCGTGCTGAACCGGCTTCATGCCAATCTGGAAGCGTAAAAGTTTATGAGCGTCACGGAGAAAAGTTTGCTGGAAACGCCGACACTTGAAGATGCTACAGCCACAGGCTGGGATGTCGAACGCATCAGGGAAGATTTCCCTGTGCTGCGGCAGATGGTCAACGGCAAGCCGCTCGTCTATCTGGACAACGCGGCCTCATCGCAGGTTCCGCAGATAGTCGTTGATCGCGGCAGCGTTTATCTCGAACAGGAACACTCGAACATCCACAGGGGCGTGCATTACCTGAGCCAGCGCGCGACGACCGCCTATGAAGGCGCGCGCGAGAAGATCAAACGATTCATCAATGCGCGTGAGGCGCGTGAGTGCATCTTCGTGCGCGGCGCGACCGAAGGTATCAATCTGGTGATGCACGGCTACGGGCGCAAGTTTATCAATGAGGGCGACGAAGTCATCATCTCCGCGATGGAGCATCACTCGAATATCGTCCCCTGGCAGATGCTCTGCGAAGAAAAGAATGCTCGTTTGCGTGTCATCCCGATGAACGATGCGGGTGAGCTTCTGCTCGACGAATATGACGCGCTCCTTAATGAGCGCACTAAAATGGTCGCCATCGCGCACATCTCAAACGCGCTCGGCACAATCAATCCGGTCAAAGAGATGATTGCGCGCGCGCACAAGTATGGTGTGCCCGTTCTGCTCGATGGCGCGCAGAGTGCGCCACACCTGACCGTTGACGTGCAGGATTTGGATTGCGATTTCTATGCGCTGTCGGGCCACAAGATGTTTGCGCCGACGGGCAGCGGCATCGTTTACGGCAAGGCCGAGCTGCTTGAGAAGATGAATCCGTTTCAGGGCGGCGGCAGTATGATTCGCACGGTCAGTTTTGAAAAGACGACGTATGCGGGGCTGCCTGATAAATTTGAAGCGGGCACACCGGCCATCGCTTCGCAGATCGGTCTCGGCGCAGCGATTGACTATCTGAACAGCATCGGGCGAGAACAGGCGGTCGCGTATGAGCATGAGCTTTTAACTTACGCGACCGAAAAAATCAGTGCCATTGAGGGCGTCCGCATCATCGGCACGGCGCGGGAGAAGGCCAGTGTGCTCTCCTTCATCGTTGACGAAGTGCATCCGCACGACATCGGCACGATTCTGGATCAGGAGGGGATCGCGGTGCGCGCCGGACACCATTGCGCGCAGCCCGTGATGAAACGCTTCAATGTCCCCGCAACAGCCCGCGCCTCGTTCGCTTTCTACAACACGAAGCAGGAAGTTGACACGCTCGTGCGTGCGATTGAAAAAGTTATAGAGGTCTTTTCGTGAATCGTAAATCGTAAATAGACGAACGGTGTTTTTATCTATTTACGATTTACGATTCACGATTTACGCCTTACGCATATGTCAGAACTAAGTGAGCTTTATCAGCAAGTCATTCTAGATCACAACAAGAAGCCGCGTAACTTTCGGAAAATTGAAGCGGCTAACCGGAGCGCCGAAGGTTATAATCCGCTGTGCGGCGATCAGTTGACGGTCTACATGCAGCTCGAAGATGAGGTCGTCAGTGACATCAGCTTTGAAGGCTCGGGCTGCGCCATCTCGAAGGCGGCGGCGAGCATGATGACGCAGGCCGTCAAGGGAAAGAGTAAACAGGACGCCGAAACTCTTTTCGACGAGTTTCACCGGATGGTGACGGGGGAGTTGGACGCGGAAGCAGCGCCGAATCATCTGGGACGCCTGACGATCTTCTCCGGTGTGCGCGACTTTCCGGCGCGCGTTAAATGCGCGAGCCTCTCATGGCACACCATGCACGCGGCGCTCAACAATCAGGAGGCTGCTTCCACGGAAGGCGCGCTCGACCCCGCCTCATCTGCGGGCGGATAGTCTTTAATTCCACGCTTATCAGTAAACTTTTTTGTGAAGGCGGCCCGGTTCGTGCCGCCTTTTCTTTTTGCGCTGCTGGCAAAGATGAATGACGCAAGGCATAATAGGTAATCTTTAGCCATCTTCAGGAGTCGGCAAATTTGCTAATCAACCGGGTCGAACTGCGCGAGATTCGTCTGCCGCTCGTACATTTTTTTGAGACGAGCTTCGGGCGCACGACGGAGCGCCGCATTGTGCTTGTGCGCGTGACTGACCGCGAAGGCGCGGAAGGCTGGGGCGAATGCACTGCGGGCGAAGGGCCTTTTTATTGCGAGGAGTGGACGGAGAGCGCCTGGAACACGCTGAAGACTTACTTGGCGCCGATGGTCCTGGGGCGCGAGGTTGAGCGCGCCGCCGACATCTTTCCGTTGATGAAAGCCGTGCGCGGCAATCGCATGGCGAAAGCTGCGCTGGAAACGGCTTGCTGGGATTTGGAGGCGAAGCGGGCGAGCGTCCCACTATGGAAGCATCTCGGTGGCGTGCAGCGCGAGATTGCCTGCGGTGTCTCTATCGGTATCCAAGACACGATTGAAGCGTTGCTGGAAAAGATAGAACTGGAACTGGACGCCGGATACCAGCGCATCAAGATCAAGATTAAGCCCGGCTGGGATGTCAATGTTCTGGAAAAAGTGCGAGCGCGTTTTCCTGAGATACGTTTGATGGGGGATGCCAACTCCGCTTACAGTCTGGCGGACGCACCGCTCTTCCGCGCGATGGACGAGTTTGATTTGATGATGATCGAACAGCCGCTCGCCTATGACGACATGCTCGACCACGCCGAGTTGCAAAAACAGGTGAAGACGTCAATCTGCCTTGACGAGTCAATCCGCACGCCCGCCGATGCGACCCACGCGATTGATCTCAATGCCTGCCGGATTATCAATGTTAAGCTCGGACGCGTCGGCGGGCACAGGGAAGCGCAGAGTGTGGAGCGCATCTGTCGTGAACGAAATGTTCCGGTCTGGTGCGGCGGGATGCTGGAATCGGGCATCGGGCGCGCGCACAACATCGCGATGGCAACGCTCGCAGGCTTCCGGCTTCCCGGCGATGTCTCGGCCAGCGCGCGCTACTGGGAAGAGGACATCATTGAGCCGCCCGTCACCGTCACAGTGAACGGTACGATCATCGCGCCTGACGCGCCGGGGATAGGGTTTGAGATTAAGCGCGAACGCATAAACAAGCTGACAGTCAGAGAAGAGAGCATCGAAAATTAATCAAATCATGGAGCATGAATTCACAGAGTCAAACGCCAGAGAAGTGCTTGAATTCCTCGAAGCGCGGCGGGGCAATATGCTTGCCTTGACACGCGCGCTCGTTGAGGCGGAGTCTCCGTCAGGCGATGTGGAAGGGAGTCGTGCTGTCGTTGAGTTGCTGATGGAAGCGGCGCGGAAGATTGAAGGCGTCACTTCAATCGAGCGCATTGAAAGTCCCGGCTACGGCGAGCACTTACGAGTCTGCGCGTTTGGCGATGCGCGGCAAGAGTCCGGCACTATCTTACTGATGGGACATACGGACACGGTTCACCCGCGCGGCTCGCTTGCCGAGAGACCCTGGCGTGAAGAAATGGGACGCATCTACGGGCCGGGCATCTATGACATGAAGGCGAATTGCGCGCTCGCTCTGGAGGTGATTGCCAGTTGTGCTGCGCTCGATCTCATGCCGCGCCGTCCGGTTGTTCTCCTGCTGACATGTGATGAGGAGACGGGAAGCATGACCGGGCGCGCTCTGGTTGAAGAGGAGACGCGAAAAGCGCGTGGCGTTCTGGTGCTTGAGCCGTCTGCTGCGGGCGGGCGCGTCAAGACGGCACGCAAAGGGACAGGGATATTTACAATGGAAGCGCACGGGATAGCCGCGCACGCGGGGCTGGAGCCGGAGAAGGGGGCAAGCGCGATTCTTGAACTGGCGCGGCAGATTGAGCGGCTGCACGCGATGAACGATGCGGCGCGCGGCGTTGCCGTCAACGTCGGCGTCGTTCAGGGTGGAACTCGCTCGAATGTCGTTCCCGCAGAAGCCAGCGCCGAGATTGATGTGCGTTTCAGCACGACTGAAGATGCAAGGCGGCTTGAAGAAACGATACTCAGCATAAAATCTTTTGACGCGCGAGTGAAACTTCACTTCAGCGGCGGCATCAATCGCCCGCCGCTTGAACGAACGGAGAAAGTCGCGGCGCTTTATGAGGTGGCGTGCAAGGTAGCTGCCAAACTCGATTTCGAGTTAGGTGAAACCGCAGTCGGTGGAGCGTCGGACGGGAATTTCGCGGCGGCTCTCGACGTGGCCGTCCTCGACGGATTAGGCATAACCGGCGACGGCGCGCACGCCACGCACGAGCACATCATGGCGGACGATGTTGCACGACGCGGCGCGTTGCTCACAGGAATAATCGCAGCACTGTAAAAATAAGTCTGGAGTCTGGAGTCAAAAGACAAAAACAAGTTTTTGACCTCTGACTCCAGACTCCAGACTCTGAGACTCCAGGCTCTTTTATGAAACTCGCTACATGGAACGTTAATTCAATCGCGGCGCGGCTGCCGTTGGTGACGCAGTGGCTTGAGACGGCGCGCCCGGACGTGCTTTGTCTTCAGGAACTCAAATGCATGGATGAGAAGTTTCCGGCGGCGCACTTTGCCGAACTGGGTTACAAATCGGAAGTCTTCGGGCAGCGAACTTACAACGGCGTGGCGATTCTTTCTCGCACAGCCTGCTCAAACGTGCAGCGCGGTTTTCCCGATGCCGAGGAAGGAGCGCACGCGCGCCTGCTCGCGGCGACAATCGAGGGTGTGCGCGTCGTCAACGTCTACGTTCCGAACGGGCAGTTTGTCGGCTCTGACAAATATCGCTTCAAACTCGAATGGATGCAGCGCCTGCGTCGTTTCTTCGATGAAGATTACAAACGAAGCGAACAGGTTCTGCTCTGCGGCGATTTCAACGTCGCGCCGGAAGAGCGCGATGTGCATGACCCGGCAGCCTGGGAAGGCCACGTTCTTTTCAGTAAGCATGAGCGCGCCGCGCTCGAAAAAATCAGAGACTGGGGATTTACGGATGCCTTTCGCCTGCACACAGAAGATGAGGGGCATTATTCATGGTGGGATTATCGTCAGGGTTCGTTTCGTCGCAATGCGGGCTTAAGGATAGACCACATCTGGGTCTCCGAACCGCTCGCCAAGCGTTGCAGGGAATCGTGGATTGATAAAGAGCCGCGCACGTGGGAGCGGCCATCGGATCATACGCCGGTCGTAGGAGTTTTCGAGGGGGAGTAGGATGAAGAAAAAGCAGCAGGACAAGTTGATGCTGGCGTTGGCTGGCGCGGGCGCTCTGTTGGCGACGCGCGCTTTAGTTCGCAAGTTGACGGAATATGACCTCGGCGGAAAGACCGTGTTAATTACGGGCGGGTCGCGCGGGCTTGGATTGGTGATGGCGCGGGAGTTTGCGCGCGAAGGAGCGCGTGTAGCAATCTGTGCGCGCGATGCTGAGGAGTTAGATAGAGCGCGGATGGATTTGGTCAGGCGCGGGGCGCGGGTGATCGCCGTGCCTTGCGATATAACGGACAGGGAACAGGTCAATGAGATGGTTCGCGTCGTCAGCGAACGCTTCGGGCGGATTGACGTACTGGTCAACAACGCGGGCGTAATCGAGGTCGGGCCGATGGAAGTGATGACGCTCGAAGATTACGAGCGAGCGATGAAGACGCACTTCTGGGGACCGCTTTACGCGACGCTCGCCGTGCTGCCTGAGATGCGTGAGCGCGCGAGTGGGCGCATCGTCAACATCACTTCCATCGGCGGCAAGATCAGCGTTCCTCATCTGCTGCCTTACAGCGCCAGCAAGTTTGCGCTCGTCGGCTTTTCCGAAGGCTTGCGCGCGGAGTTGAAGAAAGACGGCGTGGTGGTGACAACTGTTTGTCCCGGACTAATGCGAACGGGCAGCCCGCGCAATGCCACGTTCAAGGGGCAGCATCGCGCCGAGTATGCCTGGTTCAGCATCAGCGATTCATTGCCCGTCTCTTCGATGAGCGCTGAGCGCGCGGCGAGGCAGATTGTCGAAGCCTGCAAGCGAGGCGACGCGGAAGTCGTCCTCTCGATTCAAGCGAAGGCGGCGGTCCTCTTTCACGGAATCTTTCCGGGAGTGACCGCAGACCTGCTCGGCCTCGTCAATAAACTGTTGCCCGCGCCCGGCGGCATCGGAACTCTTCGCGCCACAGGCAAAGAGAGCGAGTCGGATTTGTCTCCCTCATGGCTGACGACTCTGAGCGAACATGCGGCTGCAAGAAACAACGAGATAAATTGAAGAAAGAAATTAGACCGGGATTAACAGGATGGGCAGGATGAAGAGAAGAAGCCTCAAGCTAGCTTGTCCTGTCTTGTTTTATTAATCTTGCTAAGCCTGTTAATCCTGTCTCTTCCCTCTCTCTGGAGCTAAAAATGTCTGACGAGCAGAAATGGCCGGATGTCATGTGGGTTGTGCGTCACGGTGAAAGCGCGGGCAACGTGGCGCGGGATAAGGCAGAGGCCGCCGGGCTTCCTGTGATAGATATTCTCACACGCGACGTTGATGTGCCGCTCTCGCCGCTTGGCGAGAGGCAGGCCGCTGCGCTTGGCCGCTGGTTCGCCAAACTGCCGCCAAAGGAGCAGCCCACCGTCGTTATCTCCTCGCCTTATCTTCGCGCACGCGAAACCTCGCGGCTGGCGCTCGAAGCGGCGGGCATTAGCCACGAGGACATTTCTTTCATCACGGATGAGAGATTGCGCGAGAAAGAGTTTGGCATTCTGGATCGTCTGACGCGCGTCGGCATACAGGAAAAGTATCCTGATCAGGCGGAAGCTCGCAGCGTGCTCGGCAAGTTCTACTTCAGGCCGCCGGGAGGCGAAAGCTGGTGCGATGTTATCCTGCGTCTGCGGAGCGTGATTGATACGATTACGCGCGACTATCGCCGCGAGCGCGTCATAATAGTCAGCCATCAGGTAGTCGTCAATTGTTTCCGCTATCTGCTCGAACGAATGAGCGAAGATCAAATCCTTGAGCTTGATCGCGCGAATGAGATTGCCAACTGCGCTATCACCTCTTACGAATTCACTCAGCAACTGGGGCGGCGTGGCAAACTCGCGCTCAAACTCTACAACTTCGTCGCGCCGCTCGAAGAGGCAGGCACGCCCATCACTACGAAACCAGATGCTCCGGTCGCACCGAAATAAAGATGGGGGACAGGGGTCGGGGGTCGGAGGTCAGGCAAAGAAAAGCAACCCCCAATCACTGACCACTGAGTCTCGACCCCTGCTCATCACTCCTGCGCTGTTGCGTCGTTGGCCTTTGCCGCAGCCGGACGAAGGTGGTGATAAGGAGGAGCGCGGGCGCGTGCTGGTCGTCGGCGGCGCAAGGGAGATGCCGGGCGCAGTTATTCTCGCGGCTACCGCTGCGTTGCGCGCAGGTGCAGGGAAGTTGCAGATTGCTACGTGTCGCAGCATCGCGCCGGTAGTCGCAGCCGCAGTGCCTGAAGCGCGCGTCTTCGCTCTGGCCGAAACAAGAGGCGGAGCAATCGCCGCTTCCGCCAGCAGGGAAATCATTGCACGAGGTCAGGAAGTTCAATCCGTGCTGATTGGGCCGGGGATGATTGACGAGAAGGCCGTTGCGCGGTTGGTGAAAAGCGTGCTGCCGCGCATTGGGCGGGCCACACTGGTTCTGGATGCTGCGGCGCTCTCCTGTTTTGAGACATCGCCGCAGTGTTTGCATCAACTCGATTGCAAAGCTGTGCTCACGCCGCACGCAGGTGAGATGGCAAATATGCTGGGCGCCAGCAAAGACCTCATCACGCGAGAGCCGCTGGCGATGGCGCTGCAAACGGCGAAAGAGATGCGCGCCGTCGTTGCGCTCAAGGGTGCGGAAACTTTCATCGCCGCGCATGGCAGCGCTAAATCTTACTGCAACCGAACGGGTAACGTCGGCCTCGCCACGTCAGGCTCAGGCGATGTTCTCTCAGGCATCATTGCCGGACTCGTCGCGCGCGGCGCAGCGCCTTTGCAAGCTGCTGTCTGGGGAGTTTATCTACACGCGCGTGCGGGCGACGTGCTGGCCAGGCGCATGGGACGCCTCGGCTATCTGGCGCGCGAACTTCCATTGGAAGTGCCTGCGCTGATGTTCGAGCTATCTAAACGAAAGAAAAGATAATCGCTCAATCCCACTTCATCTGCGGCGTCTTGCTATCAGCCACCAGATACCAAAGATCAGAAACGTCCAGATCAGAATCGAAGCGAAGACAGGAAAGAGATAGCCGCCCAGAGAATTGACTAGGGAATCGGGAAGGGCATCACCGAGCCGGAATCCCGGCGCGAAGAAGTAGAGCAGAAACGTGTAGGGAAGCAGGTAGCCGGGCAGCGCCAGTATCGCGCTTGCGAGGGCTGAGATGCCAAGACGCTTCCAGTTACTCATTCGTCATCCAAAAAAGGGTCCGAACTTGTGGACTCTCAATGATGGGCTGCAGGTTGACCTCAAACTCGCAGCCCATAGACATTAGAGCGAGTTTAGATTGGATGTACGGCAGGCTGAGAGCCTGCCGCCAGTTCCTCGCGCTCGGCACAGGCTGATCCACGCGCTCGGCAGGCTCACAGCCTGCCGTACATTGATTCGCATACCGCTCTAAGCAGAAAGAGTGTTTCATCCGTAGAGGATTTTCATCACCTGCTCAAACGACAGACCCTGCGTCTGCTGATAGTGCCACCATTCCATCTTGTTATAGTTCACGCCCTTCGTTGACCAGCCCTTGTGCGCCGGGATGCGTTGCCAGTTGTGCTGACCGGCCAGTGCCGTGAAATCCAGCACCCAGCCCTTGAACGTCATCCCGCGATAATCTTTCACGGTCGTATTTGTCACGAGGGGCGAGGAGAGAACCGGTGCCTGTGCCACGGTCTTGAGAAAGATGCGAAAATATTGGTGGCCCCCGCTAGGCTCCGATTGAACCACAAAATAAGGCACGTCTTGCCGACAATCGAAAGCGTCGCCGCACTTGTGGCGTGAGAAAAAGGCCGTGCCGACTTTGTTGGTTTTGAGGCCACGCGGTCGCCACATATCGGCGAGGACGGCGAGATAATCGTGCCCCGAGAGGCGCAGCGTTTCCGCACGCAGCAGTGGGAAGGATTCGGCTGGGCCGCCTACTCGGAGAAACGGACTTCCAACTTTAACGTCCGGCATAAGGACGAGTTTCGGTGATGGGGGTTTCTTCGCCACGGTTGTTGGTGATGCGGCTTTCTTCACCGAGCTTTTTTTTGATGAGCTTTTTTTCACCGCACGTTTTTTTGATGCGGCTTTCTTCGCGGGCATAAGTGTTCCTTTCGTTAGTGTAAGATTAAGGGGGAAGTCGCTTGCGTGTTGATATGTGAAGCCGCAGCTTGCGACCTGTGCTAGCGCTTCGCTGGTGTGGTTCGGATGCCTTTCCTCTTGCAGAGAACATGGAAAGGGTTGCGTTCAGAAATCTATCTTGGCTCAGTTAGAAGTCAATTCCGCCGTCTTCTCGGTAATGCTCTTTTCCGCCCAATCATTATCACGGCTGGATTCGCCTCCCTTGTGGCGTTTGGCCTGCTTCATGCGCTCGACCAGATTCATGTGAGTCGAGAAATACGGGATGCTCTTGCCGACTATATCCTGGACTGTCTCAAATTTCTTGTCGGTCATGAACTTCGCCACGCCCTCTTTCAACTCGTCAATTATCTTGATGCCGTGCAGCATCACGCCCGTGCAGAGTTGAACGGTGCTTGACCCCAACAACATGAATTCCAGAGCGTCGTGTGAATTCTCAATGCCGCCGATGCCGCTGATTGAAACTCCGTCGGGGAGAGACTGCGCAAGCTGGCTTACCATCCTGAGCGCAATCGGGCGCACGGCTTGCGAAGAATAGCCGCCGGGCACGGTGTAGCCCTCGACCGTCGGCATCGGTCTGAGAGTTTCCAGATCAACGCCGATGACGGAAAGAATCGTGTTGATGGCCGAGACGCCCACCGCTCCCCCGCGCACCGAGGCCATTGAAGGCTCTTTGATGTTGGTGATGTTCGGCGTCATCTTGGCCCAGACGGGAATCGTCGAAACCTCAGTCACCCAGCTTGTCACTTCCTGCGTTAAATCAGGATGCTCGCCCATCTCCGATCCCATCCTGCGCTCAGGCATCCCGTGCGGGCAGGAGAAGTTCAACTCGAAGGCGTCAACGCCCGTGTCCTGCACCATCCGGGTCAACTCCTGCCAGCGCGACTTCTCGTACTCTTCCATGATGGAAGCAATCAGGATGTGGTCTGGGTATTCCTTTTTAATCTCACGAAACTCCTGAAGCCAGACATCAATCGGGCGGTCGGAGATTAATTCGATATTCTCGAAGCCGATAATCTCGCCCGTGTCGCGCGAGCGCAGCCGCCCGTAGCGCGGGACGACGTTAATCACCTTCGCGCTTTCAAGGCTGACGGTTTTCGCCACCACGCCGCCCCACCCGGCGTCGAAAGATTTAGCGATGACCCGCGCGTTCGTTCCCGGCGGGCCTGAGCCGAGCAGGAAAGGATTGGGGAACTTGATGCCGTTGACGGTAATTGAGAGATTCATAACACACCTTTCGATTGCGGAATGCGGATTTCGGATTGCGAATTTAAGAATGCGACGAATGCTTTTTAATCCGCATTCCGCAATCCAAAATCCGCAATCGGCTTAGTCTGCGACGAGTTCGTCGTATGTGTCGGGCCTGCGGTCTCGGAAGAATTGCCACGTGTTGCGGACCTCTCGAATCATGTCGAGGTCGAGGTCTGCGACGACCAGAGCATCAGCGTCACGCGGCGCTTCGGCGACGATCTTGCCGCGCGGGTCGCAGAAGTAGCTCTGCCCGTAAAACTCGCCGATGTCCCACGGCTGTTCGTGACCGACGCGGTTGATTGCGCCGACGAAGTAGCCGTTGGCGACGGCGTGGGCAGGCTGCTCAAGCTTCCAGAGGTATTCGGAAAGCCCTGCGACCGTCGCCGAAGGATTGAAGACTATCTCCGCGCCGTTTAACCCGAGGGCGCGTGCGCCTTCCGGGAAATGGCGGTCGTAGCAGATGTAGACGCCAACCTGCGCAAAGGCGGTTTCAAAAGTAGGATAGCCCAGATTGCCCGGCTTGAAATAGAATTTTTCCCAGAAGCCGGGCGCGACGTGCGGGATGTGATTCTTGCGATACTTGCCAAGATATTTCCCGTCGGCGTCAATCACCGCAGCTGTGTTGTAGTAGACGCCCGTAATCTCTTCTTCATAAATCGGCACGACGATGACCATGTCATGCTGCTTCGCGACTTCCTGCATCAGTTTTACGGTCGGGCCGTCCGGGACTTTTTCGACCGCTTCATACCAGCGCGTCTCCTGCTCGGCGCAGAAGTAAGGCGTGTTGAAGACTTCCTGCATGCAGAGAATCTGCACACCCTGACGCGCGGCGTCTTCAATCATCTTGAGATGCTTGTCAACATTGGCGCGCTTGATCTCTTCAATCGGCGCGTCGGTCGGTCCGGCGTGCGTGGCCTGTATGAGACCGCATTTAACTATTCGTGCCATAAGTTCATCCTTCGTGGAGTTGAGATGAGAGCGAAGAAAACTTCGCCCGCGAAAAAGATTACATTAAAGAATGTGCCTAGTCGCCGCTCGCGCGGCTGACTTTATGCACTGGCTTCAATTGTCTTATGCCTGCGCTTCAGCTGTTGCGGCGACGACCTGCGGCGGCGCTAGCTTCATCAGAACCAGATAAGAGATGGCTGAGGCCGCAAACCCTACGAACCATGCGGCGTCATAAAGCACCTTCAGGGATGGTACAAACAATCCTATCCAGGCGACAAGGCAGCCGATCAACGTGGCCGCGACCGCGCGCCAGTTCCAGCCGCTCGCATAAGTATATACCCCTTGCTTGCGGTAAAGGTCTGGCAGCACGAGTTGCTTCCTGCGTATCACCCAGTAATCAATAATCAAGACCCCCGCAATCGCGCTCATCCCGCCGGAATAGCCGACCAGCCAGCCATTGATATACTTCTCAGGGTCGGTCAGCAGACGCCAGGGCTGCATCAGGATTCCGATGATTCCCGTAATCAGGCCGCCGGTTCTGAAAGAGATGTATCGAGGGAAAGCGTTGGCGAAGTCGTTGGCGGGCGAGACGACGTTGGCGGCGATGTTGACGGCGAGTGTTGCTACGACGACCGTGAACATCGAAATGGCGATGACCCAAATCTGGCTGAACTGGCCGACAAGCTTCATCGGGTCCCACAAATCCCCTGCGGCCATGCGCGGGTAGATGACTATCGCCGCCGAAGTAATCATGACGCTCATCGCGGCGAAGACTGTCATGGTGGAGGGAAGCGCGACGGCCTGACCAATGACCTGTTCGCGCTGGCTGCGCCCGAAGCGCGTGAAGTCCGGCATGTTGAGCGAGAGTGTGGCCCAGAATCCGACCATCGCAGTCAGCGATGGAAGGAAGACGGGCAGGAAGTCCGACAGGCTGCTGAATTTTCCCGGCGCAGTCAGGAGCGTCCCGACTCCACCGGCTTGCCACAGCGCCCAACCGAGCAGGAGCGCCGTCATCACCAGTACGAAGGGCGCTGCCCAGTTCTCCACCTTCCGCAGCAAATCCATCCCGCGATAGATGATATAGATGTTGAGTCCCCAGAAGAGCAGGAAAGAAAGCCAGCGGGTCACTGTGTAGCCGCCGACTGCGCCGCCGAGAAGTTCGTTCCAGCCTGGAATCAATGCGCTCAAAAACACGTGCAGTGCTTCACCGCCGATCCACGCGTTGATGCCGAACCAGCCACAGGCGACGAGCGCGCGCATCAGCGCCGGAAGATTCGACCCGTATGTGCCGTAGCTGGCGCGGGCGAAGACCGGAAAGGGAATGCCGTACTTCGTGCCGGGATGGGAATTCAGCAGAATCGGGGCGAGCACGATGACGTTGCCGAGCAGGATGGTCAAAAGCGCCTGCCACCAATTCATCCCCGCGCTGATGAGACCCGACGCGAGCATGTAGGTCGGGATGCAATGCGCCATGCTGATCCAGAGCGCCGCGTAGTTGTAGGTCGTCCAGTTGCGTTTCTCTACAGGCACGGGCGCGAGGTCTTCATTATAGAGCGGGCTTGAGCTGATCGTCCGGTAGTCGCGCAACTCGACGCGACCGTCGGCGTGTTGTATGACCTCTGCGTCATTACCCGATTGCATGTAGATAGCCTCTCAGGAATAAATTGGGTTTCAGTCACTTACTTCAGTTCAAAACTAACGGTGACGCGCGCGGTGATGGGGATTTGACCGATAGCGATTGTCCCTTCCTCATCTGAATAATCTCCGCTGGCGCTGGCACTCGTATTTGCCATGAAATTGTTTGAGTTGCTACTGCCGCTGCTGAAACCTTCTTCTTTGATGGTGTAGGCCTTCCCGATTGTTTGCCCGATCTCTTTGGTCAGCGCGATGGCCTTCTCCTGCGCGGCTCTGATTGCCATCTGGCGAGCTTTGTCTTTATGTTGGCGAATCTTTGTTGTGCGAAAATCGATGCCTTCGACTCGATTGACACCTGCTTTGATGACATCCGAGAGCAAACTCTCAATGCGGCTCATGTCACGCAAGGTCAGCACGATTTTCTTTGAGACTGTGTAGCCGAGAAAAACTCTCGGTTTACCCTCTTCATAATCGGTAAAGCTCGTTTCCACGCTGATGTAATTGGTCTGAACGTCTTCGGAGGCGATTCCGTAATCCTTAGCCATGACAAGCGTCTTCCTCACCTTTTCGTCATTGAGAGCTTTTGATTTGGTGAGGTCTTTATCAAGCGTCACCACCCGCAGGTTGAAGACGGCCATGTCGGGCGTGACGTTGATTTCGGCCTGCCCCGAAACTGTAATCAAAGGCTTATCGTTCTGCGCCCACGCGCAAAGCGAAGAGAAGAGAAGCAGCATCAGGATCAGGGGAATTCGTCGCATCTATTTTTATCCTCAGTTCAATCGAAATCCGATAATACAACGCTTTGCGTATTATCTGTGACTTCTAAATTTAACCGACAACTGCGAGGTAAGATATGAAAAAAACATTCGTCGTGTCATTGATCGGCGTGGCCTCCCTGAGCCTTGCCGCATTAGCTGGCTGTGCTTCCGAGACTGCTTCTAATAGTTCAAATGCCACAGTAACTAATAGCCCCACTACTCAGGCGAGTCCAACCGCCAAAATGAGTCCCAGCCCGGAGATGAACTCTTCGGACAATCCGATGGTCGGCGGCGCGCCCATGCTACGCACCAAAGACATTATTGACAATGCGGTTAATTCCAAAGATCACACTACGTTGGTAGCTGCCGTGAAAGCTGCCGGTCTAGTCGAAACGCTGAAAGGGCCGGGGCCATTTACCGTCTTCGCGCCGACAAATGCGGCCTTCGATAAACTGCCCAAGGGCACGGTTGACACCCTGCTCAAGCCGGAAAACAAAGAGAAACTGAAAAAGATTTTGACCTATCACGTGGTCGCCGGTAAAGAAGACGCCGCTTCAATCGTCAAGAAGATCGAAGACGGCAAAGGCAAAGCCACGTTCAAGACCGTCAGCGGCGGCACTTTGACGGCCAGCAAGAGCGGCGATGTCGTGACCCTGACCGACGAAAAGGGTGGTACGTCGCGCGTCTCCATTGCCGACGTTAATCAATCCAACGGCGTCATTCATGTGGTTGACACCGTCCTGATGCCCAAATAGTTTGCCCGTTCTCCTGTAACCCGGAAGGCGTTTCCAACACGGAAACGGAGACGCCTTCCGGCTATCAGGCCGTGACACACGTTCCACGTTTCAGGAAACGGCCATCGCCGGGCTTACCCTTGTATTCCCCGTTCTCAATCACCACACGCCCGCGCGAGAGCACCGTCTCGACCACACCTTTAATCGTTCTGCCTTCATAGGCGCTGTAGTCCACGTTCATGTGGTGCGTCTTCGCGGAGATGGTTTGTTCCTTTTCGGGATCGAAAATCACGATGTCGGCATCCGAGCCGACGGCGATTGTCCCTTTCTTCGGGAAGAGGCCGAACATCTTGGCGGCGGCGGTTGAAGTGAGTTCGACGAAGCGATTGAGCGAGAGACGATTCTCGACGACGCCGTTGTAGATCAGCGACACGCGATGCTCGACGCCGGGCGCACCGTTCGGAATCTTCGAGAAATCATCCCTGCCCAGTTCCTTCTGCTCCTTCATGCAAAACGGGCAGTGGTCTGTCGAGATAACTTGCAGGTCGTCCATCTTCAAACCCTTCCACAACTCCGCCTGATTCCATTTCTCACGAAGCGGCGGCGTCATTACATACTTTGCGCCCTCGAAATCTTCGCCGTAATCGTCAATGTCCAGGAAAAGATATTGCGGGCACGTCTCGGCAAATGCAGGCAAGCCCCGATCACGCGCCTCGCGCACCTGATTGAGCGCATCGGCACAAGATAAGTGAACGATGTAAACGGGCGCTTCGGCCATCTCGGCAATCGCAATCGCGCGATGCACGCCTTCGGCTTCGGCGCGGGTGGGGCGCGTCAGCGCGTGATACTTCGGCGCGGTCCTCCCTTGTGCAAGCGCGCGTTTGATAATCTCGTTAATGACGACGCCGTTTTCGGCGTGCATACAAATCAGGCCGCCACGCTCTCCCGCCGCCGACATCGCACGAAAGATGGTCGCATCGTCAACGAGAAAGACGCCTGGATAGGCCATGAACATCTTGAAGCTCGTCACGCCTTCGTCCATCACCGTGTACATCTCTTCAATCTGGTTGTCTTCAAGATCGGTGGTGATGAGATGAAAGCCGTAATCAATCGCGGTCTTACCTTCGGCCTTCTGGTGCCAGTTATCAACGCCCTCGATGAGCGACTGGCCTTTGTACTGGACGGCGAAATCTATGATGGTCGTCGTCCCGCCATGCGCGGCGGCGATTGTGCCCGTGCGGAAATCGTCTGAGGCTTCCGTGCCGCCGAAGGGAAGCTCCATGTGCGTGTGCGGGTCAATGCCACCGGGGATGACGAGTTTCCCCGCAGCGTCAATCACAAGGTCGGCTTCCATGTCGAGCTTCGCGCCGATGACGGAGACAATCTCGTCTTCAATCAGCACGTCCGCTTTGTAATCATCAACGGCGGTCACGATGCGACCATTACGAATTAGAGTTCTCATATTTTTAATTTGGCGACAGGATTTACAAGAAACGCTCGAACTCAGACATGCTGCTTCCTTTTCAGCTTGAATATGGCTCGTCCTCAAGTCTGCCGGAAATCGCGGCGGCCAGAGGAACGCTCGCGCCGATGAGGATGATACCGAAAATTATCATCAGCCCCGGAAGGAGGAACTGCATAAAGAAGATCGATCCCAGGCTGGACATTCTTGCCTCGGCGAACATGAGGTAGGTCGTCAGCAGGAAGGCAACCATGAGCACGCCGTAAAAGATAGACATCATGCCCATGAGCCGGATGGCGACGGTGGTGAAAGACCTCAGCCTCATTTAAGACTCCTCTCCGGCTACTCAAGGCCGGGTTTCAGACGTGAGTAATTACTAAACGCTCGCCAGTCCGGCGTCGAGAGCTTCGATCAGTTCGTCCACAGTCTCTTTCGTCGAGTTGAGCATCAGCCCCGTGCGAATCACGTTGGCGTAGAGTCCGCCCTTGCCGATGAGGACGCCGCGCCGCTTGGTCTCCTCGAAAACTTTGAGGACGGATTGCGGGTCAGGCTCTTTGGTTTCTCGATCTTTCACGAGTTCGATGGCCTGCATCAGTCCCATGCCGCGCACGTCGCCGATGACAGGGTACTTCTCCTTGAGTCCTTCCAATCGCTCGCGGAAATGTCCGCCGACCTCCGCCGCGTTTCGTTTCAAATCTTCTTCTTCAATTACTTTGATAACCGCGAGCGCGGCAGCCATCGAAACCGGATTACCCCCGAAGGTGGAAAACGTCAGCCCCGGATAAGCGTCTGCGACTTCCGGCGTGGCGGTCGTCATGCCGATGGGTACGCCGTTGCCCATGCCCTTAGCGGAAGTAATGATGTCCGGTTCGACATCCCAGTGCTCAATCCCGAACCACTTGTCGCCCGTGCGACCCCAGCCGGTTTGAACTTCGTCGGCGATGAAGAGTCCACCGTGATTTCGCGTAATCTCGACGGCGCGCTCGAAGTATCCCGGTGGCGGAACGATGAAGCCGCCGACTCCGAGGATGGGTTCGGCCATGAACGCGGCTATCTCGCCCGTCGTCGTCGTCATAATTAACTCTTCAAGGTCGTTGGCGCAGGCCAGCCCGCATTCCGGGTAGGTGAGCTTGAACGGGCAGCGATAGCAATAGGGCGCGCGTGCGTGAACAATGCCAGCGATCTGCGGCGGCAAAGGTCGCCACGTCGAATGACCGACAGCCGTGAGTGCCGTTGCGGAACGACCGGAGTAGCTGTGACGCAGGACGACGATCTCGTGACGACCTGTGGCGAGCTTCGCGGCGTGGATAGCCGTGTCGTCCGCCTCTGTGCCGCTGCTGGTGAAGAAAGATTTTTTCAATCGTCCGGGCGTGATCTGTGCGAGCTTCTCCGCCAGATCGCTTTGCGGCTTGTTGGCGTAAAGCGTCGAAGTGTGGGACAGCGTCTTGACCTGCTCGATAATCGCCGCGTTGACTTTCGGATTCGCGTGCCCGACGCTGACGGTCAGGACACCTCCGAAGCAATCAAGATAACGATTGCCCGCGTCGTCCCAAACGTACATGCCTTCGCCGCGCACGAGCGCGACCGGCTCTTGATAGTAGGTGGCGACCGCCGGGAAGAGAAATTCTTTATGCTTGCGGATAGTTTCGGATTGTTGCGTTTGTGGTTCGGCGGTACTCATCTTTGTTCCTTGCAAGATAGTGTAAAGTTATATTGTTTAATTGCCGGGTGCCTCTAACTTGTAGCAAGGCTTGGCGGCGGAACTGTCCGCTAGCCGCCTCGCTTCTACATTGGCATTCGGGCTGGGGTCTATCGCTTGAACATAGCAAATGCTTCGCGGCGTGATTTTACTAACGCTCAGGTACGAAGTTACCTTCTGGGAATTTGATGGGTCTGTTGACACATCAATGCGGATAATCAGAGCAATAGGAATAAGTCTCCGGTTCTCACTTTTGACACGCCACTCGGCTTTGCCCCTCAAACCGGAAAATCCGCCGCCGCCTATTACTCCGAGATCAAGCTCGTGCTTTGAGCCATCAGGTTTGACGACTGTGATGGTTTGGCGGTCGTCTTGCGAGACCACCTGAAGCTTATAGCCTGCGACACCCCGGCATTGTTCCAGCAAATACCCGGCAGATTCATCATCCCTTTCGAGTGTTTTGCATGTCTTTCCGCTCAACTCCGTGTAGACACTCTGCACAGCTTGCGCCGAAGCCGTAGCGGCAGAGACGAGGACAATGCAAATCAAAAGCAAAGAATATTTCTTAAGCGTGGCGCCTGATCCTTTTTCAGACTGTTTCATCAATATAGATGTCCCTCTCGTTTGCGCCCCGTTCAGATCGGTGTGGAAATAGAGCGCAGTCAACACCTATTTCGCAGGTGGTATTCCCAGGTCTTTGCAAATCTTCTTAACCAAATTGTCTCTGACTTCGGTATGACGCGGCACGGCTGAACGTTTGTTCTGCGCCGGATTGTGCCGCCACGAATGATTTGTGCCTTCGCGCAAAAGTTCGCAGCCCTGCGACTGAAGGTAGCGAATCAAATCTCTACGCTTCATACCGCGATCAATTCTTCTTCGTAATTCGTTCCGGCAGCGTCCAGCGCGTCCTGACGATTAAATTCTAACGCTTCGCGCAAAGTTACGCCCAAAGTTTGAAGGAGTTTTTCGCGGGTCGCTTCCTGACAATTCACGCCGGGAATCTCTTTTACCCAGCCAATCCACCAATCGCCGTCTTGTTTGATGACTGCTGTGTAAGTGTTTTTCATTTGTTCTTTCCCTTAATACAAATTGCCTTCGCGCTTGCGCCCTGTGTAATCCACATAGACGACTTTCAAGTCTGTGTAAAAATCTAGCGCTGTTGATCCCTGCTCGCGGTCGCCGATGCCTGTGCCCTTGATGCCGCCGAAGGGGATGTGCGCTTCGCCGCCGGTGGTCGGCGAGTTGATGTGAGTCATGCCTGTCTCAATCTCGTCAACGAAGCGGAAGATTCGCACGGCGTCGTTGCTGAAGATGGAAGAAGAGAGACCGTATTCGCTATCGTTGGCCACCTGCATCGCTTCATCGAAATCCCTGACGCGCAGCACGGAAAGCACCGGACCAAAAACTTCCTCGCGTGCGATACGCATGTCGGGCGTGACGCGATCAAAAACCGTTGGCCGGACGAAGTAGCCTTTATCAAGGCCGTCGCCTTCGGCGCGCTGACCTCCGCACTTTAGTTCCGCCCCGTCCTCGCGCCCGATGTCTATGTAGCTCAGCACGGTTTTGAATTGGCTCTCGTCAACGCTTGGCCCCATCTCTGTGTTCGAATCACTGCCCGCGCCGATTCGCATGGATTCGGCTCGTTTGACCAACCTTGCGACAAATTCGTCGGCGATGTCGTTGACCACGACCGCGCGGCTCGTCGCCGTGCAGCGCTGCCCGCTTGAGCCAAACGCGCCTTGCGCCGTTGATTCGACAGCCAATTCGAGATCGGCGTCCTCCAGCACGACGACCGGATTCTTGCCGCCCATCTCGCATTGCACCTTAGCGCCGCGCCTTGATGCCTGTTCGTAGAGACGTATCCCGACTTCGTTCGAGCCTGTGAAGGAGATGGCCTTGACCGCCCTGTGATTGATAATCTCGTCGCCCGCATCCGAGCCTGAGCCGAGGATTAGATTGAGCACGCCTTTCGGTATCCCCGCTTCCTCAAATATCTCGACGATGCGGACGGCGGTCGCGGGCGTCAGGCTTGCTGGCTTAAAGACGACCGTGTTGCCTGCGACAAGCGCGGGCGCAATCTTCCAGACCGGAATGGCGACGGGGAAATTCCAGGGCGTCACGCAGGCGACCACGCCGAGCGGTTGCTTGATCGTATAGGCAAAGTTTGACGGCAACTCCGACTGGATGGTCTCGCCGTTTAATCGTCGGGCTTCACCCGCGCAAAATTCCGCGACGTTGATTGAGCGTTGAAGCTCACCGCGCGATTCACTGATGGTCTTGCCCTCTTCGCGCGTCAGAAGCTGCGCCAGCTCTTCCTTGTGATCTTCCATCAGACGCGCCGCGCGGGCGACGATGCGGCCACGCGTGGGTGCGGGAGTTGAGCGCCAGCCGCCGAATGCCTCGCTCGCCGCTTCGACGGCGCTTCGAGCCTCATCACGGGTGGCTTGCCTGATTGTGCCGAGCACGTCGTCTGTGTTTGCCGGATTGATATTCTCGACGGTGCGGGATGATTCGGATTCAACCCATTGACCATTGATAAAATTGCGATAGATACCCATATGTGCGTTTGTTCCCCGCCGTTTCTGAAAGAGATAGCTTTGAAAGCCGTAGCTTGCGGCTCTTCGATTTAGTTAATGGAAGGCAAGCTGTGCGTGACCTTCAACGGGTGCGACTTTGCTCCCGGACTTGGATGACCTTGACGCCGCATAATATATCAAAAACCACCATCCCGCACCCGATTTTCTCCGAAACGCTGTTCTCTCAACCGCTACAGGGATTTTTCGCAATTTTCTCAACTGACTGGTAATGGGTAAATTTCAAATTTAAGTGTGTCGGATATGGCTATTCACCGCAGAGACACAGAGGACACAGAGGTGGCACAGAGAGATTCAAGTCTCCGTGCATCCTCCGTGTCCTCTGTGTCTCTGCGGTGAACAGCAACTTCTCCCGGACTCTTTTCAACTGGGAAGCTGGGCGAGTAAACAAAAAAAAGGGACGAAGCTTTCACCTCGTCCCTTTAGACTAACCTGTGGGAGGAAATCTTACTGGTTGCCGAGCGCCGTCGCTCCATCAACCGCAGCACGGTTAGCATAAGCGGTCGTGCCAGGGCCACCGCGCATCACACCATCTTCCGTGATACCGAAGACGCGTGTGCCGGACTGCGAAGCACCGCTGTCAACAATCGGGTCAGCCGTCGCGTGGAAAGAGGCCAGCGTGTTGGTGGCTGCCACGGCGTTGACCGGGACGACGTTAAAGTTGTAGCCGCTCTTCTGTTTGGTGCCCAAGACGGGGTCAACCAATTTCTGTGAGACGAGGCTTTCCGTCACCGGAGCAACCGAATCGGCCGCCAACATACCGGCGAAGTTGCCGTTGCCGACGGTGGCCTGGAAGGTGGCTTCGGCGCTGTGGACGGTGCGGAGAGAGGACTGAGCCGAGCCTTCGTTGGCGGCGCGACGTGAAGCGAGGAGGTTGGGGATGGCGATGGCGGCGATGATGCCGATGATCGCGACGACGATCAAGAGTTCGATGAGTGAGAAGCCGGTTTGGCCTTTGGTCTTTTGCATTTCTTTTCAGGTGCTCCTTGAGAGAGTTATAAGATTAGTTGTTATTCGCGCCATCGGCTTCCGTCTCAGGTTCGCAGGCCATGAGCGCGCGAGGTCTCTGGTGCGTGACTTCAGCAAGCACTGTGCCGGTGGGATTTCTGTGCGGCCAGCATAGGCGGAAATCTTGCTTACGGCCTCTTTTGCTCAAGAATATAGGTTTCTTGATAAAGCGAGATCAGCACTGGCCTCAGAAGACTGACAAATTACGGCATTCGCCCGGTGACGGTTTCCGGCAAGTCTATCTAAATTTTGTTGGTTGATTCGGCGCGGCGCGGCTTTAGTGCAAAGTGTGTAAGCCTTGCTATATCATAAGGAGCAAGATGAACGGCAAAACTGAACATGGCCCTGAGCGAGAAGGTGGCCCAAATAATATTCGTGAGTTGCTGGAGCAGCGCACCGAGGCTTCGCCCGACAAGCATTTTCTCTTCTCCGAAGCGGACGGCAGGCGCTACACCTACGCGGAATTTGACGCGGCGGTCAATCGCGCGGCGCGGATGCTCTCCACACATGGTATCAGGAAGGGCGATGCTGTCAGCCTGTTGATGCCAAATGGCGTCGAGTACATCATCGCCTACTTTGCCTGCTTCAAACTCGGCGCGCTCGCTGGCCCTGTCAACTCACTGCTCAAATCCGAAGAGTTAATCTACGTCATCGCCAATTCCGAAGCCAAAGCCTTGCTGGTCAGTTCGGAATTTCAACCGAGAGTTGAAGGCATTCGCAATAACCTGCCTGACTTGCAGCACGTCATAGTATTTGACGACGAGGCGCAGGCGACCGCCGGGTTCACGGAAGGCGCGCTGCCTGACGCAAGCCTGAGCGAACAGGACGAAGCGATTATCATCTACACTTCTGGAACTACGGGTAAGCCGAAAGGATGTTTGCTAACTCACGGCAACGTCGTCGCCAACGCGCGACAGATTACAGAGTGGCTCAATTTCACCGAGCGCGATTGTTTGCTGACGGTGATGCCCCTCTTTCACATGAACGCTGTCTCTGTGACGACGATGACACCGCTTTATGCCGGAGCTTCGACAGTCATCAGTCCGAAATTCTCAGCTTCACGCTTCTGGCAGATTATTTCGGATTACCAGGTGACTTCGTTTGGCTCCGTCGCCACGATGCTCTCAATGCTCCTGAGCAATTACCCTGACGGCGTGCCCGCAAATCTGAAGACCGGGCAACTGCGCTTCGCCATGTGCGGCAGCGCGCCCGTGCCCGCCGAAGTGATGAAGAAATTTGAAGAGACTTTCAACTGTCTGGTCATCGAGGGCTACGGTTTGTCGGAATCAACCTGCCGTTCGTCTTTCAATCCGCCGGATGAGCGCCGCCGTCCCGGCTCGTGCGGCATGGCGATTGGCAACGAGATGAAAGTCTTTGACGAAACGGACAGGGAAGTGGCCGATGGTGAGTTGGGCGAGATCGTCTTGCGCGGAGAGAATATTTTGAAGGGTTATTACAAGAACCCGGAAGCAACGGCGCAGGCTTTTTGCGGTGGCTGGTTTCACACGGGCGACATCGGATACAGGGATGCGGATGGGTTCTTCTACATCGTAGATCGCAAGTCGGACATGATTATTCGCGGCGGCGAAAACATCTACCCGCGCGAGATTGACGAGGTGCTATACAAGCACCCGGCAGTCGCCGCAGCCGCCAGCATCGGCGTGCCCGATCCGCTCTACGGCGAAGAAGTCGCCGCCTTCATCGTCCTCAAAGAAGGCGCGCAAGCGTCAGCAGAAGAGATCATCGCTTTCTGCCGCGAGCATCTGGCCGACTACAAGTGCCCGAAGTCCGTGCGCTTCGTCACAGATATTCCCAAAGGCCCAACGGGAAAGCTGCTCAAGCGCGAGCTTGCCCGGCAATACCATGCTTCCTGAGCGAAATGAATCTGACAGGACAGTTGCCCGGCTGGTCCGTTGAAAGGTCCATCAGCCTGCTGTTGGACCTCGACTATCAGATGACACTTGACTGTCAGCTACATTTGCAATAGAGTGCGCGAGCTTTACAGATAGCAGCTTGCACACCGCCGGATAGTGTGCGGACACCGGATGGTGGCGTGTGGTGTTTTAGAAGCTCAAAGCCCCCAGGATCATTGCCTACCTGCCGCTTTATCGCTCCTGATCTACACCCGCAACTTTCTAATCTCTAAAGTCTCGACTGGTGTTGAATTATGAAACGCGTCCGTTAAATGTCGGATGTGCGTAACGACCTCCCAATAATCCCCAATGTAAGGAGAGACCGATGAAATTTAAGAACCTGACCCTGTTCCCAGCTTTGGCCCTAATGTTGATATTGGGCCTGATGATGTTCGGCGGACAAAAAACCCAAGCCGCCGGTCCCTGGTACGTCTCGACCACAGGGAACGATACCAACGATTGCCTTTCTCCCGCCACAGCATGTCTGACGCTTCAATCTGCCATTGACAGGGCGTCGCCCGGAGATACCATCAACGTTGAGGCGGGCCTCTACCCGTATGCCGGAGTAGTCAACGTCAACAAGACGCTTACTCTGAAGGGAGCGCAGGCGGGCGTTGACGCATACTCGCGCTTTGAAGTGGAATCCATTCTGGAAAACAGCGGCGGACTGTACGTCACTGCTAACGATGTAATTATTGATGGTTTCGTGGTGCAGAACAGTACGTCCGGGGCATTCACCGGTTATGGAATAGCTCTGGGAGCCGGAACGTCCGGCGCTCACGTTATCAACAATATCATCCAGGACAACATCGTCGGCTTAGGCTTGGCGAATAATCCGGCGGGCAATCAGGCCGTCGTTCAGCACAACGTGTTTCGCAATAACACGCAGCCCGGCCCGGCCAGTGGCCACGGCATCTACACGGATGAATACGTGGCTGGCTACGGTATAGGCTTGGACGACGTTTTGATCGACGACAACCATTTCGAGAACGATAACGGCGCGGTCACAGGTACGTGGGGCATAGGTATCAGCAATACTGGCCCGGTCGCGTTTACGAACATCCAGATACAGTACAACAACTTCGACTCCATCTCACCAGCCTCGCGCGGTATGTATTTCTACAACACCGACTCATCTTCCATCAAAGCCAATAACATCAGGAACAAAACGAATTATGCTATTGGTTTCTTTGGTGGTGATGATGGAATAACCATTCAGTGCAATACGATCCTGGAATCCAACCGGGGCATCTACGTGGCCGATGCCTCTATCGGCCTGAACTCGAATATCACGGTGAACGACAATAACATAGCCGGTAATGCAATAGCCGGTCTTGAAGTAGTTTCAGGCACGTATGCGGGCGGTTTTGGAAGTCTGAATGCAGAGAACAACTACTGGGGCAGTTCCAGTGGGCCAGGCTTACCAGGCATTCCCCCAGACCCCCGAAACCCTGTAATTGATCCTGACGGCGTGGTTGACTATACACCGTTTAGAACGGCGGCGATTGATGACTCCGATGAAGACGGAATACTTGACCCATGCGACGTAGGTTGTCCGGCTCCCAGCGTCTGCGGTTGCGGCATTCCTGAGACCGACGGAGACGGGGACGGCGTGCCCGACTGCATAGACAACTGCCCCGCCTTTGCAAATCCCTTCCAGTTGGATACAGATGAGGATGGCGTCGGGGATGGCTGCGACAATTGCGCGAACCCAAATCCGGATCAGGCAGACACTGACGGCGACGGACTTGCCGACGGCTGCGATAACTGCCCGACAGTTGCTAATCCCGGCCAGGCCGACTTTGATTTAGACGGAATCGGCGATGCCTGCGATCTGGCGACTGGCCCACCCATAAACAAAGACCAATGTAAGAATGGTGGGTGGCAGAAGTTCACTATACCGCGCAAGTTCAAGAACCAGGGCGACTGCATCCAGTACGTCAACACAGGGAAGTAACAGCGGGCGGTAAGACAACTTTCAAAACTGGCACAAAGACATAAAGCCCCCGAGCAATCGGGGGCTTTATGCTTGCTTATAATCTAATCATGCACGCGCCGGGGCGTACCGGGGTGCGCTTCGTCAATCCGCTATCTTACTTCGCGGCTCTGAGCTAAAATACTCAGACCTCGCGTGATTGATTGGCAATTCTCGTTGCCGCAGCGCATCACAGCGTGTAAAGCTCATGTTCACGATTCAAGAGAATGAAGGATTGAAGCGGAAGTGGACGCTCTCTGAGGGCGCGCAGTTGACCATCGGTCGCGCGTATGACAACGACATACGCATTGATGACCTGCGCGTCTCGCGCCATCACGCCGTCCTGCGCTCCATCATGCAGGATCAGGCCGTCATTAGAAACGTGAGCACCGGCAACGTGTTGCTTGTCAACGGGCAGAACGTCAGCCATGAAATGGGCGAGCGCGCTCTCAAGCGTGGCGACGAAATCAAGATTATCCCGGCCATCCTGGCGGTAACGTGGGAAGATGAAGGTGTGCTGGGTTATACGGACGAGCCTCTTTCCGTCAGCACCAGAATCGTCCCGGCGACGAGCGGCTTTTCATCTCTCATCAACACGACCTTTACGGGACGCCTGTCAAAAGAGAAAGAGCTTGAAGAGTTGAAGCGCAAGGCGGAACTCCTGGCGCACCTCTGCGACATGAGCGCCTCGCTCGCCACAGTGTTTGATCCGAAGTCCATTCTCGATTACGCGACTGACGTGGTGATGCGAATGCTCAGCGCGGATTGCTGCGCGGCGCTTCTGGTCGAGCAGGGGCAAGACCCTGTGCCGGTCAGCATTCGCTTCCGCGACGCGCGAATGGAACGCGATCAAAACCGCTCAATTAGTCGCACGGCTGTCCGCACGGCCATCGAAAAGCGCGCCATGCTCTCTTCGCAGGATGTGCTTGACGATGCAGCTTTGCCGGTCGGTCGCGTCACCATCATGCAGGGCATACGCTCGCTCGCCTGCGCTCCGCTCGTCGGGCGCGAAGGCGTCTACGGCGCTCTCTACGTTGATCGTCGCGGCGTGCCCGAAGCGTTCACGGAGTTGGACACGCAACTTCTCGCGGCGGTAGCAGCACAGGCGGCGACCGCCGTCGAATCAGCACGCGCGCACGAACGTGTGAAGCGAGAAACGCTGGCACGCGCGGCCTTCGCGCGGTTCATGCCGGAGCACATCATCAAGGAACTGGTTGACTGTCCCGAAAAATTTAATCTCGGCGGAACGAACCGGCGTATCAGCGTGCTCTTCTGCGACGTGCGAGGCTTTGCGCGCATCGCGCATCGCGCGCCGCCCGAAACCATCGTTGATTTGCTCAACATCCTTTTCACGGAGATGGCGGCGGAGATTTTCGAGCATCAGGGCACGCTCAATAAATATCTCGGCGACGGGTTGATGGCGCTCTTCGGCGCGCCCGTCGGAGGCGACACGGATGCGGTTAACGCTGTCGCTGCGGCTATCGGAATGCAGCGCCGGGTCACGCAGGTGAATTTTCAACTGGCGGCGAGAAATCTACCGAAGGTCACGCTCGGCATCGGCATCCATACGGGCGAGGCGACTGTCGGCTGCATCGGCGCTGAGCAGCGCTCGGAGTACACGGCCATCGGCGACACGGTCAACATCGCCTCACGCATCGAAGGCATCGCTCTGCCGGGGCAGATACTCGTCACACGCGAGACGGTCAGCGAACTCGGCGATCAATTCCCGGTGAGCGATCCCTGGACCGTTGAGGTCAAGCACATTGACGAGCCTGTGCAGATTCACAGTGTGAAGTATGAGGAGGAAGAGACAACGTAGGACAGACATTCCTGTCTGTCTAAGCGTGCGCTAGCACGCTAATTATTATTCACTAACACAGTATTCGCGCTCTATGCGCTCAAGGACAGACAGGAATGTCTGTCCTACTTGGAGGTTCTGGAGCGGCTGATTTCGACAAATACTGTTCTTGGCGTCGCAGGTTTCGGTTTTTGTTCGCTGCCGCAGCTACCACAGCCTGTCTCACATGAAGCCGCGGCTTTTTTCCCTGCTTGAAATGAGCGCAGGCGAGACCAGGCCCGGCGGCCTGTGTAAATCAGAGCCGCCAGGATGATGAGCGCCACCGCGATTGTTTGCCAGTCAATCATCTGCAATTCTTAACTGAAGCCCAGCAGCCGTCCACCCTGATACGTGATGAACGAAGCGATGTAGGCGAGCACCGTCATGTACGCGACCATGAATAGCGGCCAGCGCCATGAGTTCGTCTCGCGCCGGACGATGGCGACCGTTGACATGCACTGCATCGCCAGCACGAAGAAGACCATCATCGAAAGCGCGACGAGCGGCGTCCATGCGGGCGTGCCGTCGTCCTTTTTCGCCCCGCGCACTGCGCCCACGAGCGAATCCGACCCGGAGTCTTCGCCTTCTCCGACGTTGTAAATGATGCTCAGGGTCGAGACTAAGGTTTCGCGCGCGGCGAAAGACGAAATCAGCGCCACGCCCATCTTCCAATCGAAACCGAGCGGCTTGATTGCAGGCTCAAGAAAACGACCTGCGCGCCCGGCATAACTCTGGCGCAACTGCTCGCCGTGGACATCAACCTCTTCCTGACCTTCAGGCTGTGCGCTCGCTTGCTCAGCGGTTGAAGCAGCAGAAACCTGCGCCGTCGCGGCCTCAGTCTCCTTCGGCTTCTCCATGCGCGGGAATGTTGCCAGCGCCCAGAGGATAATCGAGATGGCGAGGATGACTGTTCCGGCGCGCTTCAAAAAGAGCGACGCGCGCGAGAGCATCATCTGCAAGATCGTCAAAACGTTCGGCACGCGATAGGGCGGCATCTCAAGCACCAGCGGCGGCGTCGGAGCTTTCAGGATAGTTCGTTTCAACACCCACGCGACGCCGATAGCGACAAAGATACCCAGCAGATACATCGCCATAATCAGCAGCGCGCCGACAGAGAGAAAACCGAAAACCATCTTTCCCGAAAAGAACGCCCCAATCATCAAGGTGTAAACGGGTAGCCGCGCCGAACAACTCATAAACGGCGCAATCATAATCGTCGCCAGCCGATCTTTCGGATTCTCTATAGTGCGCGTTGCCATGATGCCAGGAATCGCGCAGGCGAAACTGCTCAGGAGCGGCATAAAAGCCTTGCCGTGAAGACCGACGCCGCGCATCAACCTGTCCATCAAAAACGCCGCGCGCGCCATGTAGCCGGTGTCTTCCAGAATGGCTATGAAGAAGAAGAGCAAGAGAATCTGCGGGAGAAAGACCAGCACGCCTCCGACGCCCGCGATGATGCCGTCAACCAGCAAGTCTCTCAAAAGTCCCGGCTGCATGAGATTGCCAACCGCTTCGCCCAGTTTGCCAAAACCTTTGTCAATCAAATCCATCGGCAGCGACGCCCATGAAAAGATTGTCTGAAAGACCAGCAGCATGACGAGAATCAAAATCAGCGGGCCGAAAAACCTGTGCGTGAGAATACGGTCAATGCGCTCGGTTGCCGTCAGCCCCGGTGTGGCCTTGCTTTGAACGGACCTGGCCGCGACCTGCTCGATCCAGTCGTAGCGGGCGAGCAGCGGCTCCTGCCACCATTTTGGATTGGATTTTGAGAGGCGTTCACGTGCGCGTTGCGCTGCCTCTCGGCGCGACTCGTTCTCCGGCAACTCCTCCGCGTAAAGGTCGCGCAAGGCCGTGTGGCGGTCAACAGACTTGCCGTTATTTCCGCTCAGCGCGGCCAACTCCTGCTCGGCCATCTCTGAGAGACGCCAGCCCGCACCCGCTCCCACCATCTTCGAGGCGTTCAGAACAGCTTCGGCCAGCGCGTCAAAACCAATGCGTTGCGTGACCACCACCGGCACAACGCCTGCGCCGAGCGCTTCGGCCAGTTTCTTTTCATCAATTTTCAGTTTTCGCTTCTCGGCCAGATCAACCATCGTCAGGGCGATGACAAGAGGACGCCCGTATTCCAGAAGCTGTGTGACGAGATATAGGTTGCGTTCGAGATTGGTGGCATCGACAACCGCCACGATCACATCCGGCTTGGACAAGTCTGGAATCCGCCCCGTAATCACGTCGCGTGCGATCTGCTCGTCAATGGAAGCGGCGTCGAGACTGTAGAGTCCGGGCAAATCAATCAGTCGTGCAGGGGGGAGGCCGGGCGCAAGCATCCAGGCGCCTTCTTTGCGTTCCACTGTCACGCCCGGATAGTTGGCGACCTTCTGCCTCAAACCCGTCAACGCATTGAAGAGCGTCGTCTTGCCTGCGTTGGGATTGCCCGCCAGCACAATCGTCAGCGGACGCACAACCCCCGCCGCGTCGTCGCCGGACGGCGCAATGAGGGAAGGGGATTCAAGGGTGGAACTCATGGAAAGTCATGAGTGATAGGTGATAGGCGATGGGTGATAGGTAAGAACGTGTTTTCTCTTATCACCCATCACCCATCACTCATCACTTGTAGTCGTTACCGAGATTGTTTGGGCTTCTGTGCGACGGAGAGCAAGGTGATAGCCGCGCACGCGGACTTCTATGGGGTCGCCGAGCGGGGCGGCCTTGATGACGCGGACGGGCGCTCCGGGCACGACGCCCATCTCCATCAAGCGGCGGGCAATTGCGCCTGAGCCGTTGACGGCGATGACGCGCCCCTGCGCGCCGATGGGCAACTTCGCCAGCGACAACTCATCCATCGTCTTCAACTGTGATTTCAATGCCTGCATCTCTCCGGATGTGCCCCAACTCCTTCGAGAATTACAATCAACTCGACAGTTTTGCTCAAAGGTTTGATTGGCGATTAAGCCTTTCTCTCGCCATCAGGCAGTATAGGCTAATTGAAAATAAATTTCAATTTCAGATAGTGAGGGGTTGAGCTTTCAATCGTTAAAGAGTTCGACCTTCAGATTGTTTATTTGGGAAATCACAACCTGAAGGTCGAACTCTTAGCTGAACTCTCACAGGCGGCTGGTTTATTGCCGGTCAACCGGAATGATGGCGAGGTCTGCGCGCACGATGCCGAGTTGGGTGTTGGCCGTGATGCGTAAAGGCAAGCGGCGTCGATCCTCGCTGACCCACAAGCGCAGCGCGTATTTATCTGCTTCGGGGTCGTCGGTCGTGAGCGAAATCTGGACGGCGGGGACTCGCTGCCCGCCAAGCTGGATGGTCTCGCGCTTGAGAGAAGTGATAAAGAGTGTGCGCGGGCGATTATTAACGAGGATGGTGACGGCATTTCGCTTCGGCGGAGCGAGATTGAAGGAGCGCAGGGCGTAAAGGACAGAGACATAATCGTGTGTGCCGACGGGAATCTCTATGGCGACGCCTTTATCTGTGACGGCGTTGCCGCGATCCTGGTCAATCGTCAGAATCTGGTTGGTGCGGTTGCGTCCTTCAATCAGGTTCAACTCGGTGCGGAACGGAAGCAAGGTGTTCGGGTCAACGTAGGAATTGACCTGATCGTTGGCGAAGAAGATGCGCGAGGCCGCCGCAGAGGTCTGAGCTTTCACCGTCAGCAAGAGGCCGTCGCGGTTGAAATACCGGGCGCGCGCACGCACCTGATAAGTGGCCGTGCCGACCGATTGCGTGGCAGTGCCCAGAAAGATGTTGAAGTTAAGTTGCTCTCCTGCCGTGAACGGCAGTTCGCGTGGAAACGGCGTTCCTGTGACACTCGCACCGCCGCCGGGATTGATGACGGGAGGAGTGATGATAGGAGGCGTCGTGGGCGGTTGCTTTCCCGGTTGAGTCGGGGTGATGAACTCCGACCCGACAAGCTCCGCGCGAATGTCGCCGGAGCGAAGGCGCGCCGTTATCAGCACAGGCACGCGGCGTTCGTCGTCGCTGAAATAGACTCGGATGCGATAATCGTTGGCGTCGTCATTCTTAGGCACGTAGACTTGCGTGACGATGGTGTTGAAAGACCCGACGTTTGTTTTTATCATCTCACGCCCCGTGACCCTCAACTCAGCATTGTACTCATCAAGGTCGCTTCGCACGGTGAAGTAATATCTCCCGCCCTGCATGAGCGGCATCGCGCGCAGCCGGTAGAGCACGGAAAGGAAATCATAAGTGCCGGGAATTTCCCCGGACCGGAGCTTGGGCGGGATTGCCGTTGTGCCGACCGGCTGATTGTATTCGCTCGTCGTGTCGGATGTTCGCCCGCCCTCGCGGATTACCTGCTGGGTGCGAAAGGGAAGTCCGGACGTAGGGTCTATGTAAGTCGTGTAGTCGTTATTGATGGAGTAGAGCGCCGCGTTGACGACGCCCGTCGTCTCGACATGCGCGCGCAGTTGCAGGCCGTCGCGCGTAAAGAATGTGCCGCGCTCGGCCACGAGCATTTCGACGTGCGCCGCATCAACGAAGTTCGAGAAGGCGACGTTGTAGGTCAACAGTTCGCCAACCTGATACGGAGTCCTGGAGAATGGTGGAGAGTCAATTGTCTCGTCCTGGCGTTGCGCTGCGACCTGCAACACCGCCAGCGCGAGCGTCATCAACAAACAGCCTGTAGTTATCAGATAACGTTTCAAATGTGAGTCCCCTTTGGACGCGAAGTAAACGAAACCGGGGGCAAGCTATTCAAGAGAAAGCCCACGCGCGCCTTTTCTTACACGCGCTTCAATCAATGCAGTTCCTCGTTCATCTCTTAATTGAATCAAATCTCGTCAAATTCCGCGAGCCAGTCGCGCACACGCACGCGGCTTGAAAGCAGCGCCATGTGGCCTGTGCCCTCCAGCAATTTGAGCCGCGAGCGTGGCAGCCCCGTAGCCATAACACGCGCCGCCACCACAGCATTCAGCAAATGATCTTCTGTGCCCGCGACTATGAGCGCAGGCACTTTAATCTCAGGAAGGCGCGCGCGCAAATCCGTTCCTCTGATGATTCGCAGACGCGCAAGATATCCTGCGGGCTGCACGTCGCGCGTATTCTCACGAAAAGCGCGCCTGTCTTCCTCTGCCACGTCCGCGCTAAAGAGCGTGTGCGGGGCTGTCTTCGTGCGATAAGCCTTCAGTAAAGAATACGGTAAAACGGAGTAGAGTGCGACTCCGAGATTAATTTTAGCGCGGTGCGGGAAAGAGGCGAAGGAGTTGACGAGAATCATCCGCTCGAAATAACCGGGATGCGCCAGAGCCGCAGCCAGCACCAGCGACCCGCCGAACGATTCGCCTAAGACAGTGGCCCGCTCGAACCCGGCATCGCGGATAACATAGATTAAATCATCAACCAGATCATTCATTCCGTAGCGACCCTGCGGGCGCAAGGGAAAATTAACGACTGTGTGATCGCGCGCCAGATCAGCCGCCTGCTTGTAAAAATTCTTTCCCGTTCCCTCAATTCCTGAAACGTAAACGAAAGCCGGGCCGCTGCCTTGTTTGTGATACTCAGGTTTATTCACGGTAGCGTGCTATGACACCATCCTTCAGACAATTTTAAGTCTATAATTCGTATGCTTCGGGTTCTTCAGTACACAATATATTATTACATCCGTCCGGCGTGAGTTTTCATAGAGCCGTTGCTCCTTACTCTTTCAAGGAGTTGTCTGAATGCCCGGACAGCCCCTTAAAATTTTGACACAGTCAAAATAGAGTCTCCTGCTATTATCGCGTTTGCGCGCAAAAACTTGAATGGGATTAATTAACTACCAGAGCCGTCCTCTTCGATAATCTCGTAGCTTGAGATGATCTCGACGGTTGGCCGGAAGGTGGCGGCGACGCTGCAATACTTAGTCTCGGAAAGCTCAATGGCCTGCGCGAGCGCTTTCTCAGACACGTTGCGCCCGCGCACGATGTGGCGGACCTCCATTCGTGTGAAATGGCGCGGGTGCTCACTTCGCCGCTCGCCGCGAACCTCGACGCGATAAGCCGTCACTACTTCACGCTTCTTTTTGAGGATGTTGATGACATCCACCGCCGTGCAGCTACCGAGTGCAATCAGCAGCAACTCGACGGGCGTGGCCGCGCTCGCGCGCTCGTGATTCGTGTCGAGCGCCTGCGCGTGCCCGCTCGGGCTGATGCCAACAAAGAGGTCGTCCCCGGCGAAATGGATGGTGGCTTTCGCGTCTTCAGTGCCCATAAAGCATCTTTCCTCCCGTTTAATCCGAAAGCATAGCATAGCTGGGGGGCCGGGATGGGCCGGAGAAAAGGGCAGCGGCAGCCATTCCAGCCAAAAAATTGATTGCCGGACGACAAATTGGATATTGTATCCGAGCCTTCTTTGTGACTAAAATATGGCCTCTTGTTATTTTCAAGAGGAATGATTGGTTCAAGAAGGAGGAATCTATCATGTCCCCCACCTCCAGACGGTTTGTCATTCTCCCCTCGATGTTCGTTTTCGTGATCTTTGCGGCAGCGAATCTGGGAGGGGCACTCAGCGTCCACGCGCAGAATGTCGTTGGCGATAAGAAAGAAGACAAGCCGTTATATAGTGAATACAAGGGCGTGCGGCTCGGCATGGAAGCAACCGAGGTGCGTAAGAAACTCGGCGACCCGACGGATAAGGGCGACGTTCAAGACTTCTTTGTTTTTTCTGACACGGAATCGGCGCAGGTTTTCTACACCAAAGGGAAGGTGATGGCTCTCTCCGTCAACTACGTTGGCGATAAGAGCGGCGCACCGCTGCCGAAGATCGTGCTCGGAACAGACATCGAAGCCAAGCCTGATGGGGCAATGCATAAGATGGTGCGTTACCCGGGCGCGGGCTACTGGGTCTCTTACAACCGGACGGGCGGCGGTGATCCGATGACCACCGTGACCATGCAAAAAATTCAATAAACGCGCAATATCTTTGCGCGGCAACCCGCCAGTCTTTATCTGACATCAGACTAGGCGAGTTGGTCTCCCATGCGCGGGCGTGGTATCATGCCAGCGTTCCCTCTTCGTGTACTTGAAATTTAGCTTCCGTCCTGTTGAGGCCGGAAGAGAAGGCACGAATATTAACTCTCGCTGAAGAACGCAGTAACCGCCTCTCCTCATTTACTCTTCTCGGTGGTTCGTAGAAATTTCCCCCTTTCCCCTTTGAGACAGTAATCGGGAGCGAGCGTCTGGAAAAGACTCGCGCCGGGTGCGATGTTTGATGATACTGAGTAGTTAACAATTGAAAGTGGAGGAATGGGTGATGAATCGAATTAGAAGAATTTTTAGCGTGGCACTGATGCTTGCGTTCGCCTCTTTAGGGATGACGGCGCAGGCACAGATAACCACGACGCGGGTGAACAACCAGCAAGTGCGGCAGTTGATTCGCCGCATAGAGAATCGGACGGACGTTTTCCGCGCCAGTCTGGATGCTTCGCTTGATCGCAGCCGCATCAACAGCACGAACGCAGAGGATGACATCAACCGGCTTGTGGCAGACTTTGAAAGCGCGACGAATCAGTTGCGGGATCGTTTCAACAGCCGACAGGATGTTACCGCAGACGTGCAGAACGTGCTTAATCAGGCAGCTTTAATAGACCGTTTCATGCGGCGCAATCGTTTGGGCGCGCGCCCTGAAAGCGACTGGGCGAGTCTGCGTGTGGACTTGAATGAGCTGTCGCGCATCTACGGCGTTTCACAGCGCTGGGACGAAAGGAACAATCCGACCAGTAACTATCCAAACAACAATTATCCGCCGGTCAATAATGGCGCGAATCGTTTGACGGGCACTTATCGTCTGGACGCGACACGCAGCGACGATGCGCGTGCTATCGCCAACACCGCGACGCGCACTCTGCCTTACAGAAACCGTCAGAGGACGCTTGATTCGTTGACGGCTCGTCTGGAATCTCCGACCGCGCTGGCCATAGACCGTCGCGGGCGCAGTGTCACCATCGCCTCTTCGCGCTCCGGGCAGTTTACTTTCGACGCCGACGGAACCGAGCGTGTTGAGACAGGCGCTAATGGTCAGACGGTACGTGTCCGCACGACACTCGTCGGCGATCAATTGACGGTCTCTTCGACCGGAGACAGGAACAGCGACTTCAGCGTGACCTTTGATCCGATTGAAGGCGGTCGGCGGCTTCGCGTCACGCGTCGCATCTCGGACATCAACCTGACCACGCCGGTCACGGTTGTCAGCCTCTACGACAAGACTTCGGAGGTTGCTCAGCTTGACGTTTACAACAGCGGACCGGGATATTCCGGCACGGGCACAATCTCGACAAACGGAGATTTCGTCGTCCCGGACGGCACACAGCTTACCGCCACGCTCAATAACGATCTGACGACGCGGGACACGCGTGAGAATGATCGCTTCACGATGACTGTGCGCTCGCCATCGCAGTATGATGGAGCAACCATCAACGGCTATGTCACGGGCGTCAGTCGTTCAGGACGCATCACCGGGCGCTCAGAGATGATTCTCAATTTCGAGAGCATCACTTTGCGCAACGGTACAACGTCCAGATTCGCCGGAATCACCGAAGCGATACGGACGGCCAACGGCGACACCGTCCGCGTCGATAACGAGGGTTCTGTCAGGGACAATAATCGCACGACCACGACAGCCCAGCGCGCAGGTATTGGCGGAGCTGTCGGAGCGATCATCGGCGCGATTGCGGGTGGCGGCAAGGGCGCAGCCATCGGCGCAATCATCGGCGCGGGCGCGGGCGCAGGCTCAGTCTATGTTCAAGGCAAAGACGACCTTGAATTGCTGAGCGGAACGGAAGTGACGCTGCGCGCCTCCGGGCCTAGATAACACCGTGAGCAGGTAACATAGCTCAGGGAGTCCCATCAGGGACGGTTGAAAATAGCCCAGCAATTTATTGCTGGGCTATTTTCATTCGCGCCTAACGGGGCTTGAAATCGGTTAACTGTTTATTCACTGATGGGCTGTGAGAATGCTAGGATTCTCCGAATCAGCGCCGCCGTTGCGGAAGGAGAAATGGTTGGTCAGCACAACAGCGATTCTCAGCAATTTGCCCGATGACCTGCGGCTTCAGCGATTGGAGGCGCTGGTCGTGGCGAGCGAGGCTCTCACGCGCGCCTGCGGGCTGGACGATATCTTGCAGGCCATCCTCACGCTTATCAAGACCCAACTCAATTGCGAACGAGCGACCGCTTTTTTGAATGACCGGCGCACAGGGAAACTACACGCGCGGCAGATGAGCGGCTCTCAGCATGTAGAGATTGTCCTGGAGAAAGGCGTCGGCGTGGCGGGCTACGTTGCGGAAACCGGAGAGAGCGTGCTGATTAACGATGTCGGCTCTGACCCACGCTTTGATCCCTCGACAGACAAGCGCACCGGGTTTATCACCAGCAACATGCTCTGCGTTCCACTCAGAAATCCTGAAGGCACGCTGATGGGTTCGCTTCAGGCCATCAACAGACCCGAAGCAGGATTCTCCGACGCAGACCTTTCCTACCTTGAATCTTTTGCGGCACTGGCGGCGGTCGCTGTCGAGCGTGAGCAATTGGCTCAGGAAGCTTTTCGCTCACAGTTAATCTCAACCGAGCTTGGACTGGCGCGAAAAATTCAGGCGCGGCTGCTTCCGCCGCCCGGAAAGATCAACTTGCCCCGGCCTTTCTCCGCCTGGGGCATCAGTCAATCCTGTTACGATGTCGGCGGCGACGCCTATGACGTGTTAATGCTTCCGTCGGGTGAGTGCGCGTTCTGGGTTGCGGACGTGAGTGGGAAGGGAATCGGGGCGGCTCTCTTGATGACGACGCTGCAAACCGAGTTGCGCGCTCTGGTCAGAGCCGAAAGCAATCTGGCTCGCCTCGCCACAGAGTTGGATGCGCGCGTCGCGGCTGTCGCGCCGCTTGGAACTTTTGCCACACTCTTCCTCGGCTTGCTCTCGCCCGAACGTGAGCGGCTGCGCTACATCAACGCGGGACATGTGCCGCCAATCTGGTTGAATGCTCAAACCGAAGCTGAAAGAACGTTCGAGGTTAGCGGCAAGCTCATCGGACTTCCTCTGCCTGACAATAGCTACAGTGTCGGAGAAGTTACGTTCAAAAAGGGTGAGCGCCTCGCGGTCTTCAGCGACGGGGTGACGGAGGCGGAAAACACGGCTGGCGAAACTTTTGAAGAGAAGGCACTGGCTGCTGCCCACGCGCGCCTCAGCGCCGTAGATGTAGAGCAGATCGGGCAAACCTTCTTTGAAGACCTTGACCGCTTCCGCATCGGCGCTCCGGCCAAAGACGATACGACTTATCTGGTCCTCGGCTTAGCTTGATTGGCTGATAGAAATAAACCACAAAGGCACAAAGAGACAAAAGAGAAGCCTGAGTCCATCTTAGTGTCTTTGTGCCTTTGTGGTTAGTTCTGCTTGACGGGAGAGCTTTCAAGCGGAGGCTTGCTGTAGAAAGATCGTATCGTAGCGGGCGCGCAGCTTGAAGCCCGACTTCAGATAAAATTCTGAAGCCCCCTCGTTCTCTTCGTTGACCAGCAGGGAGACAAGCTTTGTGCGTGCGAGAAGATTCCGGGTCAATTGTGAAAGACAGCGCCGCCCGATGCCCTGCCCGCGATCCTCCGGGGCGACATAGACGCCTTCCATGTAAATTACTTCCGGCGTGTCCGCCACGATGTCTGCCTTGAAGATCAGGCGGCCATTCTCCATCAGCACCCATATCCTGCCCTGCTCTATACGACGCGCAGCGCGAAGGCGAAAGCCGATGGGGTCTTTCTCCATCGGGTTGACGCCGGTCTCCTCGCAGGTCATCGCGGCATGAATGGGCAGCAGCATCTCAAGATCGCGGAGTGTGGCACGGCGCAATCTCGGCACAGGCTTTTCCACTTTGACAGGGAATCTCTGCTCGAATAACAACTCGCGGCACATCAAGCGCGGCGCTCGCCCGCCGTCGCTGTAAAGATTCCAGAAATGCTCAACGTTCTCTAACTCGCCCATCAGCACGTGTACGCGAGGAGAGTTTTGAGCGAGACTGACAAAGGCTGCCAGAGCTTCACCGGAGCGAATCTCAAACAAGGTGGCATGGCCGATGAGAGCGACGCCCTCAAGCCGACCACTGCTATTGCGGTAGCCGTAGAACGAACCGCGATTTAAGAGACTGACGACGCCGTTGTCCAGAATGAAACCCGAGAGATAAACAGTGTGAAGCGGACGCTCGGCAAGGAATGCCAGAACTTCCGCTTTGTGCGCATCGGTCAGCGATTCGACCCTTGTATAAAGGGACGCTGTGGTGGGGTTGTTGTTAATAATCGCAGCCATCTCCGCGTCGGATGCTTTCAGTTTCGTGTTCGTATGAGTTGGCATAGTGTGAGGTCTCATAGTCTATCAGCGCCAAATCGTTCGATGCGCGCTCAAAGAATGGGACGAGAGAGATGTTCGGTTGGTAATTATCTGCCTGAATCTACAACTACAGGCATGGATGAGGTCTTATCGCCTTTGATTCGCGGCGCGGAATCGCCTATCAGCACGCCATCGCCTATGAGGACACCATCGCCTATCAGCACGCCGTCGCCGATCAGGACGCCATCACCCACCAGCACGCCGTCGCCAACCAGGACTCCGTTAGCGCAGAAGAATGTGCCGTCGCCAATCAGGACACCATCGCTGGTCAGGATGTTATCCCCGATGAGAACGCCGCCCGACACCTTCGTTAAATCGGCAATCAACACGCCGTTGCTCAGCGTGGTCGCGTCGCCCAGCAGGATGCCCGTGCCATAGACCTTCTGATACTTGGTGATGAGATTCGTGCCCGAAGCGTAAGCGTGGTCAAGCACGATTCCCTGAGACCATGTGAACTGGTGAAGAGAGATCGTGGTCGTCGGTGTAGGGGGGAGAGCGGTTAAGAGCGGCGAATTTACCGGAGTCGAATTGGACAAGTCCGTGCGGACGAGTTTTGCCAGCCGCACAGCGCCATCAAGATTAAGCTGGCCTGCGCCCTGCTCGAAGGTGTTGAAGCCGCGAAGCTGCTGCGCCGTGTACATCAGGATGGTTTTAACCAGATTCGGCTTGAGCGACGGGTTGGCCTGAAGCAGCAGGGCCACCGCGCCAGCGGCGACGGGCGTCGCCATTGACGTACCGCTCATGGTCATCATCCTGCGGTTAGCGATTGAACTGACGCCTGCGTCAAGCGACGGAGTGTTTTTGACGAGAAGGTTGTTTGGAGACTCGGCAGCGATGATTTTATTGCCGGGCGCGGCGATGTCTGGCTTGATTAGATTGTCGTAATGCTGGGCACCCTGTGTATCCGTCCATGAACTGCGCGTCGGTCCGCGCGAACTGTAGGTTGCGATAGTGTCGTCAACGCGGCTGTCCGTTCCGTAGGTGTTGGTCGCGCCGACGGTAATCGCCGAAGGCTCGTTGCCGGGCGAATGAATCTGCCCGTAGAGTTTTTGTCCCAGGGCGTTTTTGCCGTTGTTCCCGGCGGCGGCGAGGACGACGACACCGGCATCAACGAGACGGCGGACAGCCAGACAGATGGGGTCGTCCGTGTAGGATTCAACGGCTGTCATCCCGATGCTCATGTTGACGACGCGAATGTTCTTGGCGGCGTAATTAGCGTACAACCAATCGAGAGCGGCGAGCAGACCTGAAACCGTGCCCACGCCCTTCGAGTTCAGCACGCGGAGATTAATGAGTTTGGCGTTGGGAGCGACGCCAGCGTATGCGCCCTGCGCGACGCTTCCATTACCGGCGGCGATAGAGGCGACATGCGTGCCGTGCCCGTAAGGATCGTCCGTGCGATTCTCGCCCGTAAAATCCTGATTGACTGTGATGCGCGAGACGCCCGCCGCATCCTTGAATGCTTGATGGTTGGGGTCAATGCCGGAATCGACAACGGCGATGCCGATACCCGTGCCATCGAGCGACATGCTGCCGGACATGACGGTGCGCGCACTGTCCGTCCCGGAAGTGAGCGTGACGTGGCCGAACGGCTGAATCTCTTTGTCTAATGAAACGTAATCAATGTCTGTGCGATTAGCTAAGGTTTCAACAACGGAAGCAGGCAATTCGACGGTGCGAAAGCCTATATTCGTGTATTTGCGTTTGATTGTTCCGCCATTGTTTTTGATAGCGGCGTCGAGCGTGGCGTCCGAGGTATTTTTGGCGCGCATGATGACCGTGACGCGCGGGTTGAGCAGGGATTCTCTCGCCTTCCTGCGTAGGTCCGGGGCTACTTTGTCGCCTTTTCTCAAGCCGGTTTGCGCATAGGCTTTGCTGCTGACCATGATTCCCGCTGCCATAGAAAAAAGTAGCGAGATGGTCACGAGCCATGCGACGATGGGGGAACGCTGAGTGGGTTTCATCTAAAGGTCATCATCCTCGACAGGATTTGAATTCGTCCGGCTTGATCGGCGTGGTCAACACACCACTGTCCGCGTTTCCTCTGTGCAGCCGCCGTGCCACACATGCTGGCGGAGGCCGATGTGAGTTTTTGCTAGGGTTTTCGTGGTTTTTGGAGTGTCGGGGGTGAAACCGAGCGCGCACGATCAGTCAGAATGAAGGCATCAATCAATCAAGCTGAAAGAATCGGTCAGGGGCAGCAATCAGCCATGAGCATGGATAATTCTTTACCCGAAGAGGTCGAAGCCTTCCGTGATCGCCTGTGGCGGCGCGAAGAGGAGCGGCGAGTCGAAGACGCAATTGATGCGGAAAAATTGATTGAAGCGGTGGGATTCTGCGCGGCGATGACGGATGCGCGTCGCCCCGGCCCGTCGCTCTACGTGGCCGTCTGCGGCAGGCGCGACGCACACATGCCGCGCAACGTGCAGAAAGACCCGGAGAGCAGTTTGACGTGGAGAATCAAGGACGAAGTGATGCGGCGTGGCCGCGTCTATTACGCGAAACTCGCCAAGGGGCGCGCCACATTCATCGCGCCCCGGCTGGTTCCTCATTTCAACGCCGTGTGGGGAGTGCCGCGCAGAAAAGAGAGTGAAACGTTTTCGGCAGATGCTCGCGCCGTCTTGAAAGTTCTGCGACGAGAATGGGAGATGGCGACCTCGGATTTGCGCGAGACTTCAGGCATAACGGATCGCGCGCGCTTCACACGCGCGATGGATGAACTGCAACGAGCGATGAAGGTCGTTCCGGGCGAGGTGGTCTATGAACCCTGGTTCACGTACATCTGGACGCTGGCCGAAGGACGCTTCGCTCAGGAGCTATCGAAGAAGGTGAAGCGCGAAGACGCCCTGCGCGAAATAGCCCGCGCCTTTCTGGATGGAGCGGGCATGACCACACGCGGCGAGCTTGCCAGAGTCACAGGGCTGTCTCGTGTGGACGCCGGACTCGGCAACCGCGCCCTCGTCGCAGAAGGCTATGCCGAGCGTCTCGAAGTTGGAGTTTATCGTTTAAGGACGATGACGGGATGAGTCCAGACGTGGCGAATAGCTATACCGTTGCTTGCAGCTTAATGTCAGGAGCTTTTGGTCGCCGTGTCTCCGCGTCGCTCAGTCTCCGCGTCTCGTAAGGCTTTATCTGTCTCTTCACGCGCTTCCTGTTCAAGACGCGCTGATTCGAGGGCCAGGGGAATCTGGTCACGCGACGCGCTCAGGCGATGAAGGGCGATGTTCGTTTCGTCCCATGTCGCGCCACGACTCGACGCCGCTTCGATCATTTGCAAGCGGGTCTCGGCTTCGGCGCGTCGCTCCGAGCCTTCGAGCTTCACCTGTTCAAGCCGCTCGCGGTCTGCACGCAACTCTGCCTGCAAGCTGGTCGTGTCTGCGCCCTGAATGTAGGCGGTGCGGTTCTGTCGTCGCTCGACGAGAAGCAGTTCACGCTTGGCATTGGCGACGACGCGCGTGGCCGTGATGCGTGATGCCAGCGTCTCGCGGTAGGCATCGGCCAGCAGAGGATTTTTCGCTTCGATCTCTTTGAGCGCCTGTCGTTCGGTGGTTGTCAGTTCCGACGTGAACCATGGCAGTTCTTCCGCCGTCACGCCATCTGCGCCCACGCGGTCGCGCACTTTCTGCGCCCAGTGACGACGGTAGTAGAGGAGAAAAAGAGTGACGGCGAAGCCTAGAACAGAACCGACGGCGAGCGAGGTCATCGCCAGCAGGATGTTGAGCGCGGCGTCCTGCGACGAGGAAAAGTATTTTAATAGAAAATAGAACGGCACAGGCAGCGCGACCAGAAAGAAGCCCAGCCAGGGCGCCCACTGGAAGATGCGCGACATCAGCTTTTCGCGCGGGGTAATCCTGCTGCTCGTTCCTGTTTCGTTCATGCTCACTTTAACTTTTCTCCGGCTTCCCCTGTTGAGTCTCACTACAAGCGACGGGCAAACGTGAGTCGTCCAGCGCACATCTATTCAACACACACAAGGGATGGCGAATCATAGCAAGAGCGCGCCCGTGTTAGCCAGCCCCAAAAAGAAGCGTTAAATTTCCCAGCTTGGAGCAATCTCACGCCCTGTAATATCATGGCAGCTATCAAGCCTGAGAAATTAGAGGAGGAGCGATGCCCAGCCCGAAGAGACGAATCAGCAGCGTGATCTTAATACTCGCGCTCATTGGCGTAGTTGTCGGGATAGAAGCCAACGGTCAACCGCGCGGCGGGGTGCGCTCTGTGACCATTCCAATCACGATCCGCCATCGCGGCAGTGATGCCGTGCAGCGGGAGTTGCAGCAAATCGGCGAGTTGACGGTGCGCGAGGATGGCGAAGAGCAAAAAATTCTCTCCATCCGCGCCTACGGCACAGAGACGCCCATCTCCGTCGCCATTCTCATTCAAGACGACGTGGTGACATCTATCAGCAACGAGATCAAGCCGCTCGGCGAGTTCATCCGCCGCTTGCCGCGCGGCTCGCGCGTGATGGTCGGTTACATCAGGAGCGGCGCGCTCCAAATCCGCCAGAGGTTCACCGCCGATCTGGATCGAGCCGCCGAATCGTTGCGTGTTCCCCTCGGCTCGGCAAACGCCGCTCCCTATAATCCTTACGTCGAGATTATCGAAGGACTCAGGCGATTCGAGGCGATGCCGAAAGGACGCCGCGCCATGCTGGTCGTCTCAGACGGAGTGGACACCTCGCACGGCTTCGATAGCTCGACGCCCTCGCAGAGCATTGATTTGCAACGCGCCATCAAGGAAGCGCAACGACAGTCAGTCGCCGTCTATTCCTTCTACGCGCCGACCGTCACGTCAGCCAACAACCTGAGACTAAGCTCCAACGGGCAAGGCGCGCTCGAACTGCTCGCGGATGACACAGGCGGGCGCGCCTTCTTTCAGGGGACGGGAGCGCCTGTGAGTTTCGATCCCTACCTCAAGGAACTCGCCGGAACGCTCACACGGCAAATCGCGCTGACCTATCTCTCAACGCATCCGAAAAAAGGGTTTCACCGTATTGAGGTCAATTCGGGCAGGAAAGATGTCGAGATAGAACATCCGACGGGATACACGAGATAAGAAAGCCGTAAATCGTAAATCGTGAATCGTCAATAGAGAAAGCAGTTTCTATTGACGATTCGCGATTTACGATTTACGGCTTTTTTAGTTTATGCGACTCGCTGTTGGTCTGCCGCGCGACGCCGCTTGATCTCCTTGATTTGAGTTTCAAGAATTTTGAGGTGGAGTTCGAGGAAGATGCGGCCTTCGCTGTTGAGCTTGAGGCTTTTCTCAAAATCCTTGCGGGCTTCATCTTCGTCGCCTTGCAGCAGGTGTGTGAATCCGAGTCCGGCGTAAGCCAGGGAAGCGGCGTTGCTGCGCGGGTTGAGCGCGATGCCTCTTTCAAAATCCGCGACGGCGTCTCGCAAGTCGCCTCTGATGAGCCGCGCTTCGGCGCGCTTGATGTAGGAATCCGCATCGCTCGGCGAAACCTGAATGGCTTTGTCAAAGTCGGCGATTGCGCCTTCGAGGTCGAACTGGTTGGCGCGGATGAAGCCGCGATTGGTGTAAGCCTGGGTGATGTCGCGGTTGTTGAAGGTCATGCGCGAATCAAGCTCGATGGCCGTTTCGTAGTCTGCGATAGCTCCGTCCAGATTGCCCTTAGCGCGGCGCGCTTTGCCGCGATTCAAGTGGGCTTCCGTCATGCGCGGATTCAACTCGATGGCTTTAGTAAAGTCAGCTATCGCACCCTCGGTATCTCCCTTGCTGAAACGTGTGATGCCACGTTTGACGTAGTCCTTAGCCGAATCCAGATTCTGGGCCTGAGTTGCAGCGGACGCGAGTAGTACGAGAAGGGAAATTAAGGAGAAGGAAAACCGCCTCATATAAAAGCCTCCCGGAGTTAAAAGGAGCCATCAACGAGTATCTTTTCAATCGAGGGGCTTATTCTCTGCCTCTCTTCGTTTCGGCGTCAAGGGTTAAAACGCCGAATGGCAGACGCGTTCCATCCGGTTCTACTGAACCGTCGCGGGGAGCAATGAGCCTCTGTGATCGGAGGCGATGGCGTAGCCCTCTCCAATCTGGCCGATCATGCCGTGAAAATGTATCTCCGAGCCGGAGAGAACGAGCAGCACATCCCCGGCATGATAGCGCGGGTCGTCGAGCTTGAAGCGCACAACGGTCGCTTGCCCGTTCTCCTGCTCAACGGTCTCAAACTCGAAATCATCAGCGCCGACCACGTAGGTCTGTGAATTATTAGCAGTCTTTTGTTCTTCAGGCATCAGTCAATCACCTCGCGGGCTTTAGAGCGCCCGAAATCAATGGATTATTAAAACGGGTTCGGTGCAGTTTACCAGCATCAAGAGCAAGGCGGAAGGCATTAGCAGGGATAGACAGGATGAAGAAAGGAAAAGAGCGGCACTGATTTCACAGCTAATTCCATATCTGTTTTTATCCTGTCTATCCTGTCCATCCCTGTTTGAATTTACTTATCACCGAAGCGCAATCTGAAGCCAAAGCGCACAAGCAGCGGCGGGCCGATTGTTCTCACCGGAGTCAGGCCGACGCTGTAGCGTTGATTGAAAATATTCTCGGCTGCGATGAAGGCTTCGATGTTGCGCGCGAGGCGACGAGAGGCGAGCGCGTCCAGCGTGAAATATCTTTCGAGGCGCAGACGGTTTTGATCGTCGTCAAACTGTGCGCTCGATGCACGGCCTTGCAAGCCGATGGTGATGACGGAAGGATTCATGTAACGCGCCTGAAACGTCAACTGGTGACGCGGCACTTGCGGAATGAGCAATCCTTCGAGCGCGGTGTTAACGGGAAAGCTCAACACGGTCGCATCTGCGAAAAGATAGCCCCCGGAGACGGTCCAATGATCCGTCAGGCGCGCGTCCCCTTCAAGCTCAATACCGCGCGAGCGTGTGTTCCCCAGATTCTGTCTCTGTCTCGTGATGAGATTGGGCGCGACTGTCAGCGTCACGTTGGCGACCGGAAGCGAAATCTCTGTCCAGAAAACGGCGGCGCGGGTGTTTAATTTTTGATTAAAAGAACTAAAGCTAGCGCCCGCTTCTCCGCTCGTCAGTCGTTCGGCGCGGAGGTTTTCGTTCGCCAGCGTGAGGACATCGCCGACGCGAAAACTTCTGTAAAGCTCGTTGAGCGTCGGCTGGCGAAAGGCGCGGGTCGCAGAAGCGTAAAGAGAAAGATTGTCCGCGGGCTTGTAGAGCAGAGAAATGTGCGGGCTGAATGCCGTTTCGCTGCGATCCGGGAACGCCACATTGGTCGCCGGGGCGGAAGAGAACGGGCGCGTCGCGGAAAGAGCATCGAAGTTGCGCCAACGGTCAAAGCGCGCTCCAATTGTGACGAACAAATCGGGAATCAGGCGAACAATGTCTTCAAAGAATAGCCCGACGGTTCGTTCGCGTCCGCCCGCGCCGACGATTGAGGTGGGTCGCCCGGCCACGTAAACAATCTCGTCGCTCGCGCCGCGCACCTCGCGCGCTTCAACTCCGGCGATGAACGTCTGCCTCTTCAAGATGGCGCGCGACCACTGAACTGAGAGAGCCGTTGATTGCGCCGGGACGCGTTGAACGCGCGTCAGCGTCTCAAGGCTGCGGTTGGAATTGACGGCGGTGAAGTTTTGATCGAAGACCTGCGTGCCGCCGTAAGCGCGCAGGGTGAACGCGCCAGCCTGTTGCGTTTGCCAGTCGCCCCCGGCAGCAAACTGGCGAATGTGCGTGCGATTAATCTGAAGCGGCGTGCCATTGGAGCGGGCTTCGCCAAAGACGGAAGCGCTGGCGAAGATGTTTGCCGTGCCTGATAGCTTTCGCTCAAGCTTCAAACTCGCAACCGTGTTTCGTGAGTTAGCCGCAACGTCCACTTTCCCGCGCTCGCCCTCGTCCACGATGATGTATCCGTCTGTGCGGAATGTTTCCGCGCTGACGCTTGCGCCCCATCGGCCTTTGCGTCCGGCGGCGAAGAGAGAGGCGTCAGCCGTTTGTTGATTCCCGTAGGAAGTTTCAAGCAGAAGAACGGGCGAGCGCGCCTTCCGTGTGAAGATGTTAACGACGCCTCCGAGCGCCGCGCTGCCGTAAAGATGCGACGCGCCGCCGCGCAAGACTTCGATGCTGTCGATGGAAGTGCGCGGAACACGGCTCCAGTAAATCCAGCCGCCGAAAGGATCGTTGAGCGGGACGCCGTCGGCCATCACGACCGCACGGCTCGCGCCGCTTGCGCCCGTGCCGCGCAATGAGACTCCCTGCGAGGTCGGGTTGGCCGTGCGACTGCCCGATCTGCGAAACAAGGTGAAGCCGGGCACTTGCCGGAGCGCATCGTCGAGCGTTGCGGCGGCTGTCGTCGAAAGCTCCGTTGAAGAGATGGAGACGATGCTCGCGGCGGTCTCTCCGAGTCGCGTTTCGGTGCGCGTCGCCGTCACGGTCACTTGCTCTGAGAGCGGAGCGGGAGCGAGCACGATTTCCATCCCCAGCAAGTTTGTTTTAATCGTGCTCAGCTTGCTCTCGAATTGCGCGAAGCCCTGAGCGCGGACGGACAAGGTTGCGTCGAGCGTGGTTGCCGTATCGATTTTGAAATGCCCGTCGGCGTCTGTCGTCTCTTCCGCGATGACGGCAGCATCGTTGCTCAGTGTGACTGCGGCTCGCGCGATGGGCGCACCTGTTTGGTCCTGGACGATGCCTTCAAGACGAGTGGTTGAAGATTGCGCCGGGGACGTGTTTAAGCAAAGAAGAACCCAGAGCGCGCAGATGATGATGCGGGCAGCGGGAAAGGGAAGCGCGGTTGAATGACGATAACTGAAAATCCTCTACCTCTCATCGGGGAGAACGATTTTTTCTGCGAACATAGTAGACCACACCCGCGTGGTCGTCCGTAAAGAGAAAAGCGTCCATCCCCATCTGCATAATATCTGCGGGGCGGCCATACACCGTGCCGTTTTGCAGGAAGCCGCTGATGAACGGTTCGCTGCGCGCGCCCCTCTTCACGCGCACGATGCTGTGGCCGTTAGTTAATTTGTGATCCGACGAGCCATGCAGCGCGACCAGAAAATAGTTCCTGAGATTCGGTGAAGTATTGTTCGCATCGAAATACTCCAGACCGAGCGGCGAGCTATGCGCGTCGAAAGCGGCATACGCCGAAGGGACGTTCCTGCAATTAACCTTCTTTGATGAAGACTGGAATTGCGTATCGGCGTAGATTCTCGATTGCTGCTGGTAGCAATAGGGCCAGCCGTAGTTCAAACCCTGCCGGACGATGTACATCGTGTCTGATGGCTTGTCATCGCCGAGATGGTCTGCGCCCATGTTGGTGGCGAACAGTTGCGCGCCGACCCATTTGATGCCGACAGCGTTTCGCAACCCTTTGGCATACACTTTTCGATTCGAGCCGTCCGCATTCATCTCAATCACAGTCGCCCTGATCTCTTCCTTCTCTTCACACGCGTTGCAACTGCTGCCGACTGACACATACAACTTCCCCGTCGGGCTAAACGCGATGGTCCGTGTCAGATGCCAGCCGCCATACTTGTAGCTCAGCCCGTAGTCTGGAAACTCTGCCAGCACCTGCGGCCTGCCTGTGGGCGCGTTATCACCATTTCGATACCTGTAACGAACCAACCGATCTGTGAGCGCAAGATAAAACCAACTGTTGCCCGCCTCGTCCGTGTGAAAGCAGATGCTGTTGGGATTGCGAAGATTCGTCATGTAGGGCGTGACTTTACCAAAGCGCCCGCGCCGCTCGTCAAAATCATCGAGGATATAAACCGCGCCTCTTTTGTTGTCCGCGAGGTTGTACATATCAGTGACGAAGATGCGGTTGTCAGGACTCCTCGTCATGAAGCGAAGGCGCTTCAAGCCTTCGGCAGCGACCATAATCTCAAACTCTTCCGGGAGATTGAGATTGAACGTGACGCCCTTCGCCAATGAGATTTTATGCGGCGTGAGCCGAAGCGTCTGCGCCTGGGAAGAAACGAAAGCTATGTTCAGAAGACTGAAGGAAAGAATCAGGATGCATCTTTTCATCATCTGTGGAATATAGTTCAGATTTGAGTAGTGGTTCAATTTCAAATTGAATGCACGCCGCTTCAATTGACTCGCCGCCTGATTTGGCGTAGATAAAGTTCTGCTGAACTAATAATTCTCTCTCCTGAAACGGGCGATGGTCATGAAACCAATTTTTATCATTCTTGCAATCGTGTGCCTCGCGCTCAGCCTGATGAGTTGTGGGGGAAAGAACGAGCAGCCTGCGGTCAACGCAAACTCTTCAAATCTATCTGCGACGGCGGACGGCACAACTGAGGAATCCGGCCCGCGTGAACTGACCGCAGAGCAGATAGAAGCGCGGAAGGTTTTCGAGCAGGGCAACGAACTGGCGCGCAAGGATGAAGATCAAGCAGCGGCGGACATATATCAGAGAGCTATTAGTCTCGACCCGGATTTCCCCGACGCGCACCTGCGCCTTGCGATGAGCCTTGAAGTTCTGGGTAAAAAGGATGAAGCCGAAGAGGAGTATAAAAAGGCTGCCGAAGCTTATCAGAAATATGTGCGCCACAACCAGAAGGATGCCAAGGCGCACTTCAATATGGGGCTGGCTTATAACCGTCTGGGCAAGCCTGAGGAAGCGGTCAAGGCGTTTCGACAGGCCGTCAAGCTAGAACCGGAAGACAGCGATAGCCAGTATGAGCTTGGCATAGCTTACGGCAAGACGAGGCTCTATCAGGAGTCGGTCAACGCGCTTCAAAAGTCTTTGGAGATTGACCCTGACAACTATCGCGCGCAGGAGGCTCTTGAGGTCGCCAAAATCAATTTGCAGCGCTGGCAGGCGATGGTGAAGCAGCAGGAAGCCATCGCCAAGCGGCAGGGAGCGAAGAATGCCAACGGCGCGAACGCGAACATGGGTGCGAATCTCAGCCCGACGCCCGAAACTCCTTAGACTCTTTGTAGCGTCAGGCCAGATTGATGATAGCGAATTCGTAAAGAGTAAAGATCGGCAGAACTTTCAAAAAGCCTCGCCGGTCTTTATTCATTCTCTGCGCTTCTTGTTTTCATGCGCGCGAGTTGTGGGGCGAGCAAAACGATGTGCGTGCCCTCGTCTGGCAGCGAGACGACGCCTGCGGCGCTCGTTGAGATTTGAATCGACATTAAGATGACGACAGGCCATTCCTGTCAGATTGAGGTGGTTGGAATGCAAAAACTAATCCTGCGAATCACTCTCCCCGTGCTGCTCGCGCTGGCGTTTGCGCCAGTGGTTTATGCTCAGGATGCTGAAAGGCCGGAATTCAAGATGTCCTGCCAGCAGGTGCTGAAGTTCGGGCTGGAAAAGTTTACGAATTATTATGGAGAGAAGACGCAGGATTATTCAACCGTCGGGCAGAAGCAGGCGTTTGAATACTGGGTGAACTGTAAACGTCCCGCCAACGACGCGCTTGCTGCTCGGCTTCTTTCAGCGGCATACAAGCTCGGGGCTTACGAGGCGAAGCGCATACAGGTGGATGATACTCGCGAAGCGTTCAACAAATTCGGCTCTGCGCTCTGGGGGCTGAAATATTTAGAGGCAGGCGGCGGCACGATGTGGGGATTAATCAGCGTCGGCGCTTACGCCGAGCGCGAAAATTTTATGGAGACGCTCATTAGGACGCTCGCCGTGCCCGAACGCCGCCTCCCACGCGCCAGACGAAACGTCAACGCGAGTCTGGCAAAGATTCAGCGTTGGCTGGCAAGCGGCGACCACCGCAAGCCCTTTACTGAAGGGAGCGAGCCGGAAGACGTAGCCCAGCGTCAGCAGAGCTATCAGGAAAACATGAAAGAGACGCAGGATGCTCTGGCAAAACTGCGCGACATCCTGCGCGACCTGCCGGACGCTGCCGCCGGGCAACTCGCAACGAAAATGGCGAGCGAGGCTAAGAACGCGCTTGAGGATTCACCGTAAAGAGGGATTTGCTCGACCTCGCTCCCCCGCGCTTGACAGATAAAGTCTTTATCCGTATAGTCTCTCGTTTCGGACTAACAGTCTGATTTCTACAGTGCAACGCTTAGCAGGTTTTGGTCGGTGTGGAGGCGTTGCCCGGCTGTCGCGTCGGTATTGAAACAGCCGCTTGACAAATATTGTGGCGTAAAAATGTTCGTGAGGCGCGAAAAGGGATGACGAAATCCTCGGCTCGCTTCCACTCATGAGCGCGCGATTGGTTGAAAAACCCGCTCATCTTTAAGGATGCGACGCCACAGAAAAGTTTCGGCTTCGGGGGAAGCCATTATCCACACCCTTTTGTACCCAAGACATCCCTCAAACCACATTTTTGTTACAGGGCAGCCCATCTGCGCTGACTGCCGAACAGGTTTCGGAAAGAGGCAGGTTGAGCACCTTTTTGCGCTTTTTGTAAGCGTGATCTTCCGTAAAGAGGATAAAAGAGCAGTGCCGACAATTAATCAGCTTGTTCGCAAAGGCCGCCAAGCGGTGAAGTACAAAACGGCCAGCCCGGCGCTTCAGGAATCGCCGCAACGTCGCGGCGTCTGCACGCGCGTCTACACGCAAACGCCGAAGAAACCAAACTCGGCTCTGCGCAAGGTCGCCCGCGTGCGCCTGACCAATGGAATTGAGGTCACAACCTACATTCCGGGCGTTGGACACAATTTGCAGGAGCACTCGATTGTGCTCATTCGCGGCGGTCGCGTGAAGGATTTGCCGGGCGTGCGGTATCACGTCATTCGCGGCACGCTCGACTCCGTCGGCGTCGCCGACCGCAAACAGGGACGCTCCAAGTACGGCGCGAAACGCCCGAAGGCGGGCGCTGCCGGTGCCGCTAAAGGTAAGAAATAGTAATTAGTGATAGGTAATAGGTGAATAAGAAAGAACTGACTTTCTCTTATCACCCATCACTTATCACCCATCACTTAGAAAAGATTATGCCAAGACGAAGAGTTGCCGAAAGACGCGAGGTGCTGCCCGATCCGGTCTACAACAATCCGTTGGTGACTAAGTTTATCAACGGCGTGATGTTGGGCGGGAAGAAATCGACGGCAGAGAGAATTTTCTACAGTGCCTTGACCCAGGTCGGGGAAAAGGCCGGGGACGAGCCGCTCAAGGTTTTCAAGAAAGCGATTGAAAATGTTCGGCCTACGGTCGAAGTTAAATCGCGGCGCGTTGGCGGTTCGACCTATCAGGTGCCGATTGAAGTTCATCAGGAGCGACGAGGGGCGTTGGCGATCCGCTGGATTGTTCAGTACGCGCGCAGTCGTGGCGAAAAGACCATGATTGACCGCCTCGCCGGAGAGCTTCTGGATGCGGCGAACAATCGCGGCAATGCGGTCAAGAAGAAAGAAGACACGCACCGCATGGCGGAGGCCAACAAGGCTTTCGCTCATTATAAGTGGTAGATAAGCCGTAAATAGTAAATCGTAAATCGTGAATAGACGGAAAACGCTTTTCACCATTTACGATTTACGATTCACGATTCACGGGTTCTGTTATGGCGAAGCACGATCTCAACAAGTTCCGCAATATCGGCATCATGGCGCACATTGATGCCGGTAAGACCACCACGACCGAGCGCGTCCTTTATTACACGGGCGTCTCGCACAAGATCGGCGAAGTGCATGAAGGCACGGCGACGATGGACTGGATGGAGCAGGAGCAGGAACGCGGCATCACGATTACGTCTGCCGCCACGACCTGTTTCTGGAAGCGCGAAGGCGCGGAATACCGCATCAACATCATTGACACGCCCGGCCACGTGGATTTCACGATGGAAGTCGAGCGTAGTTTACGCGTGTTGGACGGCGCAGTCGCCGTTTTCGACGGCGTCGCAGGTGTTGAGCCGCAATCAGAGACCGTCTGGCGTCAGGCCGATAAATACGGCGTGCCGCGTATCTGTTTCATCAATAAGCTAGACCGCGCGGGTGCATCCTTCCAGCGTTCCTTCGATTCCATCATTACCAGATTGGGCGCAAACCCCATCGCAATCCAGATTCCGATTGGCCTTGAGGCAGACCTCAAGGGCGTCGTTGACCTGATTCGCATGAAGGGCTTGATCTGGAACGACGAGACGAAGGGCGCGGAATATCAGGTCACGGACATTCCGGCTGACCTGGTTGAAGAAGCCACCGCCGCACGCGAGAAGATGGTCGAAGCCGTCGCCAGCGTTGACGATGACCTGATGGTGAAGTACCTCGAAGGCGAGGAGATTTCCGAGACGGAGATTCGCGCCGCGTTGCGTAAGGGCACGCTTGAATTGAAGCTCGTCCCGGTTGTCACCGGTTCGGCCTTCAAGAATAAGGGTGTGCAAACGCTGCTCGATGCTGTGGTTGATTTTCTTCCCAGCCCGCTCGATATTCCGCCGATTGAAGGGACGAACCCCAAGACAGGGGAGATGGAAAATCGTCCGCCCGATGCGTCCGCGCCGTTCAGCGGTCTGGTCTTCAAGATCATGGCCGACAAGCATCTCGGACAGCTTTCGTTCGTTCGCATCTATTCGGGAACGATCAGGGCCGGGTCTTACGCTTACAATCCCATCAAAGATTCCAGAGAGCGTGTGGGTCGCCTGCTGCGTATGCACGCCAACAAGCGCGAAGATGTTGACGAGGCGAGTGCGGGCGAGATTGTCGCCATCGGCGGCATGAAGCAGGTCACGACCGGTGACACGGTTTGCGATGAGAACAAGCCCATCGTTTTGGAAGCGATGGATTTCCCCGCGCCCGTTATTCGCGTTGCGGTCGAGCCGAAGACGCGCGCCGATCAGGACAAACTCGGCATTGCCTTAAACCGTCTCGCACAGGAAGACCCCAGCTTCAACGTCTCGACCGACCATGAAACGGGACAGACGATTATCGCAGGCATGGGCGAACTTCATCTTGAGATTATCGTTGACCGCATGAAGCGCGAGTTCGGCGTTGAAGCCAACGTCGGTAAGCCGCAGGTTGCGTATCGTGAGACGATCACGCAGCCCGCTCCCGGCAAAGAAGTCTTTAAGAAGCAGACGGGTGGTCGCGGCCAATACGGCCACGTCGAGTTGGAAATCGAGCCTGCTCCGGGCGAAGGCTTTGTTTTCGAGAACGGGATTACAGGCGGCGCGATTCCGCGCGAGTTTATCAAGCCGACCGAGCAGGGCGTCAAAGATGCTCTGGAGCGCGGCTACCTCGCCGGTTACGAGTTGGTGGACATCCGCGTCAAGCTCGTCTTCGGTTCTTATCACGAGGTTGACTCTGACGAGCGTTCGTTCCACATCGCAGGCTCACTCGCATTTCAGGATGCGGTGAAGAAAGCCAAGCCCGTGCTGCTTGAGCCGATTATGCGCGTCGAAGTGGTGACGCCGGAAGATTACATGGGTGCGGTTAACGGCGATTTGAATCGTCGTCGCGGGCAGATCGAGAAGATGGAGCCGCGCACCGGCGGCGTTCAGGTGATTACCGCTTTCGTGCCGCTTTCGGAGATGTTCGGCTACACGACGGATTTGCGCTCTGCGACACAGGGACGCGCGACTTCGACCATGCACTTCGAGCGTTACGATCAAGCTCCGAAGAACATTGCCGAAGAGGTTATCGCCAAAGTGCAGGGAGTCGCAAAATAGTTATAGGTAATAGGTGATAGGTGATAAGAGGTTGCGAATTACCTCGTCACTCGTCACCCATCACTCATCACCTTCTACATAGGAGCGAGAGATAACGAGATGAGCAAGGAAAAGTTTGATAGATCAAAGCCGCATGTCAACATCGGAACAATCGGGCACGTCGATCACGGGAAGACAACCCTGACGGCGGCGATCACCAAAGTCTTAGCCAAGCATAACCCGAAGATCACGGTCCGGGCCTTTGATTCCATCGATAACGCACCCGAAGAGAAAGCTCGTGGGATCACGATTGCCACCGCGCACGTCGAATACGAGACTGCCAATCGCCACTACGCGCACGTCGACTGTCCGGGCCACGCCGATTATGTCAAGAACATGATCACGGGAGCGGCTCAGATGGACGGAGCCATTCTGGTGGTGGCCGCGACCGATGGCCCGATGCCGCAAACCAGAGAGCATATCCTGCTGGCTCGCCAGGTGGGCGTGCCCGCGATGGTCGTCTTTATGAACAAGGCGGATGCGGTGGACGACGCGGAGTTGCTGGAACTGGTGGAACTGGAAGTCAGGGAGTTGCTCTCGGCATATGAGTTTCCGGGGGATGATATTCCAGTCATCAAGGGCAGTGCGTTAAAGGCACTGGAAGGCGATGCCGAGTGGGAGAAGACGGTCGAAGAGTTGATGGCGGCGGTTGATTCCTACATTCCGACCCCGGCCAGAGACGTGGAGAAGCCGTTTTTGATGCCGGTGGAAGACATCTTCACGATTCAGGGTCGAGGGACAGTGGCGACGGGCAGAGTGGAGAGAGGGCGAGTGAAGGTCAACGAGCAGGTGGAGATCGTCGGCATACGTCCCACGCGAACGACCGTGTGCACGGGCGTGGAGATGTTCAAGAAGTTGCTGGACGAGGGCACGGCGGGAGATAACGTCGGACTCTTATTACGTGGTGTGGAGCGTAAGGATATCGAGCGAGGGCAGGTGATAGCGAAGCCTGGCAGTATCACGCCGCACACGAAGTTCAAGGCCGAGGCCTATGTGTTGACGAAGGAAGAGGGTGGGAGACACACGCCGTTCTTCACGGGCTACAGGCCACAGTTTTATTTTCGAACGACGGATGTGACGGGAGTGGCGCATCTTCCGGAAGGAGTGGAGATGGTGATGCCGGGAGACAATGTGGCGATGGAGATAGAGTTGATCGCGCCGATTGCGATGGAGAAGGGGCTGCGGTTTGCTATTCGAGAGGGAGGGCGGACGGTGGGTGCCGGGACGGTCTCCGATATCGTTGAATAACTCTCTCACTGTGAAGTTGAGTTGAAGAAATTATGCTGAACGAAAAGATCAGAATCAGACTCAAGGCTTACGATCATCGCGTGCTCGACCAGAGCACCACCGAGATCGTCGAGACGGCGAAGCGCACGGGTGCTCGTGTGGCCGGGCCAATCCCGCTTCCCACTTTGAAAAACAAGTGGACGGTCTTGCGCTCGCCGCACGTTGATAAAAAATCGCGCGAGCAATTCGAGATCAGAACGCACAAGCGTCTGATGGACATTCTCGACCCGACGCCCCAGACCGTGGACGCGCTGATGAAGCTGGACCTTCCGGCAGGCGTTGACGTTGAGATTAAAGCGTTCGGCAGACAGTAAAGCAGTGATAAGTAATGGGTGATAGGTGATAAGTAAAAGCCTGTCTCCTATTACCCATCACTTATCACATATCACTGAGGTTTTATGATGATCAACGGAATCATCGGTAAAAAAGTCGGGATGACGCAGATTTTCGCTGCGGATGGGACGGTCACTCCGGTGACTGTCATCAAGGCAGGCCCCTGCATTGTCGTGCAGAAAAAGTCTGCTGCGGGGCGCGACGGCTATGACGCGGTGCAGCTGGGGCTGGTTGAAGAGAAGCCAGTCAAGCTCAAGAACGTGAACAAGCCTATGCGCGGCCACTTTGAGAAGACCGGCGGCGGCGTTCCTCCGACGCGTGTTTTAAAAGAGTTTCGCCTGGACGATTCGGCGGATGCGACGAACGTGGGCGACAAAGTGCTGGTTGACCAGTTCGCTGAGGGCGACGGGATTGAAGTCATCGGGCGCTCAAAAGGGCGCGGCTTCGCCGGTACGGTCAAGCGGCACAACTTTAATCGCGGCCCGGAATCGCACGGCTCTATGAACGTTCGTGCGCCGGGTTCAATCGGCCAGTCGGCCTACCCGTCGCGCGTCATCAAAGGCACGCGCTCTTCCGGCCACATGGGCGACGAGCGTGTGACGGTCCGGGGGCTGACGGTAGCCCGCGTTGATATTGAAAATAATCTGCTGATGGTGCGCGGCGCAGTTCCCGGCGCAACCGGCAGCGTTGTGATTATCAAGAAGAAGAAGTGATAGGTGATGAGTGATAGGTGATAAGAAAGAACTTGGTTTCCTCTTATCACCTATCACTTATCACTCATCACTTCGTTTACGGAGTAAACGAAATGCCTACCGTTAAGGTGCGCAATCTGAAGAACGAAGAGGTCGGCGATCTGGAATTGTCCGACGTGGTGTTTGGTGCTGAGTTGAACGAAGCGCTGATCCATGCCGCCGTGCGCAATTACACGGCGACGGGTCGTGCGGGCACAGTCGGCACGAAGACACGCGGCGACGTATCGGGTTCCGGCAAGAAGCTGTGGAAGCAAAAGGGAACGGGACGCGCTCGCATCGCGTCAATCCGCAGCCCTTTGTGGAAGGGCGGCGGTAACGCGCACGGCCCGCAGGCGCGTGACTGGTCTTACAACATGCCGAAGAAGATGCGGCGCGGCGCTTTGCGTTCCGCTTTGTCTGAGCGCGTGCGCGAAGGGAATCTGATCGTGCTCGATAGCTTCACGCTGGACGGGCCGAAGACGAAAGGTTTTCTTCAGTCGCTCGGCACGCTCGGTCTTGAAGGTAAGACGTTGATCGTTGACAGTCTGGACAACGAGAACTTGTTGCTGTCGGCGCGCAATGTCAAACGCGCGAAGGTCGTCAACAGCTACAGCCTGAATATCTACGATCTGCTCTATCACGAAAAGCTGGTGCTTTCACGCGCCGCCGCAGAAGAACTGGCGGAACTCCTCGACCCGCAATCGAAGCGGGCGGGAGCGCGAGGCGACGAAAGCGCAGAAGACGTGGTGGTGAACGAAGGCGCGCAGGGCGATGCCGGGCAGAGCGAATCAACAGCAGAGGAGGCGGCATAAGCGATGAGAACAGTTTGGGACATCATCAAGTCGCCTGTGATTACGGAAAAGGCGCTGGTCGCGAAGGAAGAGACGCAGGACGCTCGACAGCTTCTGACCTTCCGCGTTGACCGTCATGCGACCAAGCCTGAAATCAAGTCCGCAGTCGAGACGATCTTTCAGGTCAAGGTTGATGCAGTCAGAACGCTCAACTACATGGGCAAGATCAAACGTCGCGGTCGTTACGAAGGACGCAGGCCGTCGTGGAAGAAAGCCTACGTCACGTTGAAACAGGGCGAGCAGCCGCTCGATTACGGCGAAGCAATTTAAGGGCTGTGATAAGTGATAAGTAATAGATGATAAGAAACACCTATTGCCCATCACCTATCACCTATCACCTATCACTTGAATTATGGGCATCAAGAAACTTACACCGACATCACCGGCGCGTCGCTATCAGACCTATTTGACGCGCGACGAGTTAACGGTTGGCGCAGAGCCTGAGAAGTCGCTGCTTGAGCCGAAGACGCGGATTTCAGGGCGCAACAACGACGGGCGCATTACCATGCGTCGTCGCGGCGGCGGCCATAAGCGTCACTATCGGATCATTGATTTCAAGCGCGACAAAGCGGGGATTCCCGGTCGCGTGACGCAGATCGAGTATGACCCGAACCGCTCGGCGCACATCGCGCTCGTGACCTATCTGGACGGCGAGAAGCGCTACATCATCGCCCCGACCGGGATTGAAGTCGGCAAGACGGTGATGAGTGGGCCAGAGGCGGACATCCTGCCGGGCAACGCTCTGCCGATTCGCAACATTCCTTTGGGCACGCAGATTCACAACATCGAACTGCGTCCAGGCAAGGGCGGCCAGATGGCACGCTCAGCCGGAGCGTTCGCGCAGTTGGTTGCCAAGGAAGGCGACTACGCGCAGCTTCGCATGCCTTCGGGTGAGATTCGTCGCGTGCCCGTCGTGTGCATGGCGACGGTGGGACAGGTCGGAAACACAGAGCATGAGAACGTCTCTTTAGGTAAGGCCGGACGTTCACGCTGGAAAGGCATTCGCCCACACGTTCGTGGCGTGGCGATGAATCCGGTGGATCACCCGCACGGCGGTGGTGAAGGTAAGACTTCCGGCGGGCGCAATCCCGTTACGCCCTGGGGACAGCCAACGCGCGGCTACAAGACGCGCAAGACCAAGCGCACGTCGAAGATGATTGTGCGGGATAGAAGAGTGAAATAGATTGCGGAATGCGGATTTCGGATTGCGGATTGAAAGACTGAAAACGAGTCGATTTTTAATCCGCACTCTGCAATCCGAAATCCGCAATTGAAAGTGGAGCGAAGCGAAACGTTATGGCACGTTCAGTTAAAAAAGGTGCGTTTGTTGACGACAGTATCGTGAAAGCGGTGGAGCGTATTCGCGCGGGCGGCGCGCGGCCTCCGGCGATCAAGACGTGGTCACGTCGTTCGACGATTACACCTGATATGGTCGGGCTGACGTTCGGCGTTCACAACGGCAAACGTCATTTACCAATCTACGTGACAGAGAACATGGTCGGCCACAAACTGGGAGAGTTTTCGCCGACGCGCACCTTCAAAGGCCATTCGGGAACGAAAGCCGAGAAGAGTTCGAAAGTAGCGAAGAAATAAGTGATAGGTAATAGGTAATAGGTGATGGGAGAACCGATTCTTCTTATCACCCATCACCCATCACCCATCACTCAAACGGAGTGAGCTAATGGAAGCAAGAGCGAGTGCAAGGTATCTACGCGGGTCGGCGCAGAAGGCGCGGCTCGTCATTGATATGATTCGCGGCAAGAACGTCAATCAGGCTTTGGCGATTTTGCAGTTCACAAACAAGCGTGCGGCTGACGGCATTGAGAAATGTGTGCGTTCGGCTATTGCTAACGCGAGTGAGGCTGCGGAGAAGGCCAACGTCGCCATTGATCCTGACGAGCTGTGGGTCAAGGTCGCGTTTGTTGATCGCGGGCCGACGAAGAATCGCCGCCGTATGCGCCCTGCGCCGCAGGGTCGCGCCTATCGTGAGCGTCGCCATTTCTGCAATGTGACGATTCTTCTCTCCAACGACGAAAAGATAGTTGCGGCAGATAAGAAGAAGAATGGTAAGGCTGCGGCTGAGACCAAGCCCGCGAAGCTCGAAGAGAGCAAGACGCGCAAACGCGGCGGGGCTGTCGCTGCGCCGCGAGCCAAGCGCACCGCGCCGAAGACCGGCGACGAAGAGAAAACCAGCAGCGCCTCGACGAAGAGTGAGAGCGCAGAAGAAACTGCGACGACTGAAGAGTAATCCTTAGTTGATTTGAGATTTCAAGTTTTGAAGTTTCAAATTCAAGGTGACTGAAACGGAGAAATAGAGTGGGTCAGAAAGTTCATCCATACGGCTTCCGCCTCGGCTACAACAAAGACTGGCACTCGCATTGGTTTGCCAAGCGTCAATATGGCGAGTTCCTTCTGGAAGATTTGAAGCTGAAGCGCGAATTGAAGCAGAAATTCACGGGCGCTGGCGTCAGCCACGTTGACGTTGAGCGCGCGGCCAATCGCCTGAAGATCATCATCTACACGTCGCGTCCCGGCATCATCATCGGACGCAAGGGCGCGGAGATTGACAAGCTCAAAGGCGACCTCTCCGCACGCACCGGGCGCGAAGTCCTAGTCTCGATTCAGGAGATACACAAGCCGGAACTCAACGCCCAGCTTCAGGCCGAAAAGATTGCCGTGCAGCTTGAGAAGCGCATCGCTTTTCGCCGCGCCATGCGTAAGACTGTCGAGGAATCTATCCGCTTCGGCGCGCAGGGCATCAAGGTCAAGATTTCGGGTCGCTTGAACGGAGCCGAGATCGCACGCAGCGAGTGGCATCTTCAGGGACAGTTGCCGCTGCACACCTTGCGCGCAGACGTTGATTACGGATTGGCCGAAGCGCACACGACGTTTGGCGTCATCGGCGTCAAGGTCTGGATTTACAGGGGCGAGATTCTCGACCCGAAAGCGGCGATGGCGCGCGGCACGGGCACTGACCCGATCAACGAACCGCGCGGCGATGGCCGCGAGCGTCGTCCGCGCACGCGCCGCGAGCGCGAAGGCGGTGGCCGCGAGGGTGAGCGCGGAGACCGTCCGGGCCGTGGACGCGGCGGGGATAGATCATAAAAGCGCGTAAATGGTAAATCGTAAATCGTGAATAGATAAAAACGCTTTTCACCATTTACGATTTACGATTCACGATTTACGAGGGAAGCATTCATCATGTTGATGCCGAAAAAAGTAAAGCACCGGAAGCAGATGAAGGGGCGCATGGGTGGCGTGGCGAATCGCGGCGGCTCAATCAGCTTCGGTGAATACGGGTTGAAGTGTTTGGAACCGGCGTGGATTACGGATCGCCAGATTGAAGCAGCGCGTATTGCGATGACGCGCCACATCAAGCGCGGCGGAAAAATCTGGATTCGGATGTTCCCGGATAAGCCCATTACCAAGAAGCCTGCGGAAACCCGCATGGGCAAAGGCAAGGGCGCTCCCGAATACTGGGTGGCAGTCGTCAAGCCGGGTCGTATTCTTTACGAGATCGAAGGTGTGGACGAGACGACGGCGCGTGAAGCGATGCGCCTGGCCGCACAGAAACTTCCGATCAAGACGAAGTTTGTGAGGCGCGCGGATCAAGAAGGAGGCGCGATTTAGTTTTATGGCAAAGAGACGAGAAGAATTGGAACGTCTGCACGATACGTCGGACGAAGATTTGAAAGCAGAGGCGGTGCGCTTGAAAGAGTCGCTCTTTCGCTTGAACTTCAAGTTGGCGCTCGGCGAAGTTGACGCGATCAAGAACGTCCGGCTGGAGAAGAAGCAGCTTGCGCGGATTCGCACTATCATGCGCGAACGTGAGCAAGAGGCGAAAAGCGCGTAGATCGTCAATGGTAAATCGTGAATAGGCGAACGCTCTTTCTTTAACGATTTACGATTCACGATTCACGATTCACGAGGATTTGAGATGGCAGAAGAAAATCAGGAAGATGTGAAGCCGACGACCGACGATGCGGCTGTTGCCGAAGAAACGAAGGCTGGCGAGACCCTGGCGCACGCAGTCGCGCCGAACGTTGATTCGCAGCCGGGTGATGCTTCGGGCGCAGAGGCAGGCAAGCGTGGCAAGCGCTCGCAGAAGGTCGGGATCGTTGCTTCGGACAAGATGCAGAAGACGGTCGTCGTGCGTGTTGACCGCCTTATTAAGCATCCGAAATATCGTCGCTACGTGCGCCGCACGTCGAAGTTCATGGCGCACGATGAAACGGGAGCCGCCATTGGCGACAAGGTGCGCATCGTCGAGACGCGCCCGCTCTCGGCCAGAAAACGCTGGCGCGTTGTCGAGATTGTGCAGAAAGCGGAAAAATAGTGATGGGTAATAAGTAATAGGTGATAGGAAAATCCTTCTTATCATCCATCACCTATCACTACGAACGGAGTGAGCAACAATGATTCAGATGCAGACCTCTCTGGAGGTTGCTGACAATTCGGGGGCGCGGCGTGTGGAGATGATCATGCCGATTGGCGGGTCAACCGGCAAGATTGCTTCTTTGGGCGACCGCATCAAGGTCACCGTCAAGGAAGCGACGCCCGATGGAACAATCAAAAAGGGCACGGTGCAGAACGCCGTTATCGTTCGCACGCGCAAAGAAGTGCGACGCAAGGATGGAACGTACATTCGTTTCGACCAGAACGCGGCGGTGCTTATCAAAGACGACGGCACGCCGATTGGCACGCGCGTCTTCGGTCCTGTGGCGCGCGAGCTTCGTGACAAGAACTATATGAAAATCGTTTCGCTCGCGCCGGAGGTGATATAGAAGTGGCTCAAGGAACTAAACGCGCGAAGATTAGAAAGAACGACCAGGTGGTCGTCATCAGTGGACGCGACAAAGGCAAGCGCGGTCGCGTGCTTGAGGTCTCGCCGAGTACGGGCAAGGTGAAGGTGGAAGGCGCAGGGATGATTAAGAAACACCAGCGCGCCAACCCGAACAACAATCGTGGCGGCGGCATCATTGATAAAGAAGCCTATCTCGACATCTCGAACGTGCAATTGATTGACCCGGATTCGGGCAAGCCGACGCGCGTCAAATACGAGATTGAGGGCACGGGCAAGAATCAAACGAAGACTCGCGTTGCGGCGCGCAGTGGACAAAGTTTAGAGAAGTAGTCAAGCGATAAAACCGCGAGACCATGTCTGGAAACGCTTAATCCGAAATCTTCGGAGGGCGAGACCCAGACGATGAGGTGAATAAGGGAAATGGCAGCGAGATTAAAAGAGAAATATACAAAAGAGATTGCGCCCGCGATCTCCAAGGAGTTTGGCGTCGAGAACCCTATGGCCGTGCCGCGCCTTGAGAAGATCGTGATTAACATGGGCATGGGCGAAGCCATCGCCAACGCCAAGATTCTGGACACGGCGGCGGACGAAATCCGTTCCATCACGGGACAAAAGCCTGTCGTCACGAAGGCGAAGAAATCCATCGCCTCGTTCAAGCTGCGTCAGGGGATGCCCATCGGCGTGATGGTCACTCTGCGCGGCGATAGGATGTACGAATTTCTTGACCGGCTGGTGTCGGTGGCGTTGCCGCGCGTGCGTGACTTTCGCGGCGTGTCACCGAAAGCGTTTGACGGGCGCGGCAACTACACGCTCGGCATCCGCGAGCAACTGATTTTCCCCGAAATTGATTTTAATAAAGTGGACAAGACGCGCGGCATGAATATCTCGATTGTTACGACCGCGCGCAACGATGAGCAGGCACGAGCGCTTCTTAAGGCGTTGGGCATGCCGTTCAGACAATAAGCAGTGATAAGTGATAGGTGATGGGTGATAAGTAAAAACATTGCACCCATCACCCATCACCTATCACCCATCACTGAGGTTGTATGGCAAAGAAATCACTGATTGCGAAAGCGAACCGGAAACCGAAGTTCTCGTCGCGTGCCTATTCACGGTGCAAGCGTTGCGGACGCCCGCGCGCCTATTTGCGCAAGTTTAATTTGTGCCGCATCTGCTTCCGCGAGTTGGCGCTGCAAGGGCAAATCCCCGGCGTCGTAAAATCGAGTTGGTAAAGAGCAGTAATGGGTGATGAGTGATAGATGATAAGAAAATCTCTTATCCCATCACCTGTTACCTATCACCTATCACTTGGAGTTGAGTAATGACTGATCCTATCGCCGATATGCTGACGCGCATTCGCAACGCAATAGCTGCGAAGCACTCGCGCGTTGATATTCCGGCCTCGAAATTGAAACTGGAGATTGCCCGCATCCTCAAGGAAGAGGGCTATATCAACAACTTCGTCATCAAGGGCGAGGGCACCAAGCGCACGATTCGTATCTTCCTGCGCTACGATGCGCGCGGCACAAGCTCGATCACGCATCTCCAAAGAGTGTCGCGTCCCGGTCGCCGCGTTTACATGGGCGCAACCGAGATTCCGAAAGTGCTCGGCGGCTACGGCGTCAACATCGTCTCGACTTCGCGCGGCCTGATGAGCGGCAAATCCGCCCGCCGCGAGAACATCGGCGGCGAAGTGCTGGCACAAATTTACTAAGGGATGAGGGATAAGGGATGAGGGATGAAGAAAACGTCCCTCTTTCATCCCTCATCCCTTATCCCTCATCCCTGAGGTTAGTTATGTCTCGCATTGGAAAGAAAGCTATCACCGTTCCCGCAGGCGTCACGATTAAGATTAGTGATCGTGAGTTGGAAGTGAAGGGCACGAAGGGCACGCTGAAGACGCCTGTCCCTGAAGGCATCACGTTCAAGCAGGAAGGCGACCAGTTGGTGGCCGAGCGCGCGTCCGACGATTTGGCCGCGCAGCACGGTCTGGCGCGGGCGCTGGCGAATAACGCCGTCGTCGGTGTGACGGAAGGTTTTACGAAGCAGATGGACGTGGTCGGCGTCGGCTACAAGGCGGACGTGCAGGCCAAGAAGATCGTCTTCTCGCTTGGTTATTCACATCCGATTGAGTTTCCGCTGCCCGATGGCATCGAAGCCAAAGCCGAGCGCCTCCCGACCAAGCAGAGCATTCAGCAGTATCAGACGACGCTGACGCTCTCAGGGATTGATAAGCAGAAGCTCGGCCAGGTGGCCGCAGAGATGCACACGCTACGCAAGCCCGACGCCTACAAAGGCAAAGGCGTGCGCTACAGCGATGTCACGTTGAAACTGAAACCGGGCAAGACAGGAAAATAGTTCGTAACTCGTAAATCGTAAATCGTGAATAGATAAAAACTGTTCTCACGATTTACGATTCACGATTCACGATTCACGAGGATTTGAAATGGCACAGAGAAATAGAGCGGCAGTTCGCAGCGCGGTCCATAAGCGCATTCGCCGCAAGGTGCGCGGCTCGACAGAGCGCCCGCGCTTGGCGGTCTATCGTAGTCTGAATCATATCTACGCTCAGGTGATTGATGATGAGCGCGGGCAGACTCTGGTCTCCGCTTCGACGACCGAGAAGGATTTGCGCGGCGGGACGGGCGGCAACATCGAGGCCGCGCAGCGAGTGGGGCGCACCATTGCGGAGCGCGCGCTGGCTGCGGGAATTGAAAGCGTGGTTTTTGATCGCGGCGGCTACCTTTATCACGGGCGCGTCAAAGCGTTGACCGATGCCGCACGCGAAGCTGGCTTGAATAAAGATGAAGCAGCCCCTCCAGCGGAGGGCGGCGGTGACGAAGAAGAGAACAGGGAGCAGTAATGAGACAACCCAGACAGCGTATTTCGGCACAGGGGCTTGACCTCAAAGATCAGGTCATCTCCATCAACCGCGTGACCAAGGTGGTCAAGGGCGGTAAGAATATGAGTTTCGCTGCGCTCGTCGTCATCGGCGACGAAGCGGGACACGTCGGCTTCGGGACGGGCAAAGCTCGCGAAGTGCCCCTAGCCATCAAAAAGGGCATCGAGTCGGCCAAGAAGAATTTGATTCGCGTTCCTCTCATCAACAACACGCTGCCGCACCAGTTAATCGGGAAGTACGGCGCGGGTCGTGTGATGATGAAACCGGCTTCTGAAGGAACGGGCGTAATCGCGGGTGGCGCAGTCCGCGCCGTCATGCAGGCGGTGGGGGTCCATGACGTTCGCACCAAGATTCTCGGCTCGGCCAACCCGCACAACGTCGTGCGAGCCACCTTTGACGGTCTGCTGAAGATGAAAGACCCGATGGAACTGGCGCGTCTGCGCGGCAAACAGGTGGAAGAATTATAAAAGCCGTAAATCGTAAATAGTAAATCGTGAATAGAGAAAACCTGTTCTGACGATTTACGATTTACGATTCACGATTTACGAGGTTTGAAATGGCAGACGAGAAAAAAGAGCAGTCTAATGGTGGCGGCACGATCCGCATCCAGTATTATCGAAGTTTTATCGCCGCGCCGAAGGCGCATAAGCAGATCGTGAAGAGTCTCGGCTTGACGAAGTTGAACCAGATAGTCGAGCGCCCGGATGATGCCGCGATGCGCGGCTTCGTCGAGAAAGTTCCGCACCTGCTGCGAATCATTGAATAACAGTCTTCAGTTTCCAGCTTTTAGTTTTCAGCAAAGGCAAAAGCTGTTTCTGAAAACTGAAAACTGAAAACTGCGAACGGAGTGAGCAATGGCTATCGGTCTTGATAATTTACGCGCCCCTAAGGGAGCGACTCATAAGAAGAAGCGTGTTGGGCGTGGGCCGGGAACGGGCCTGGGCAAAACCGCCGGGCGCGGCGAGAAGGGGCAGAAATCACGCTCCGGCTACTCGGCTAAAATCGGTTTCGAGGGCGGCCAGATGCCGCTGCACCGACGGCTTCCGAAGCGCGGCTTTACCAATATCTTCAAGAAGCAGTGGATCGAGATCAGTCTTTCGTCTCTCGACCAGCATTTCGAGGCCAACGATGAAGTGACGCCCGACCTGCTGCACGAGCGCGGACTGATTAAGAAAGTCAAACGCGACGTGGTCGTGCTCGGCACGGGCGAGATTTCAAAAGCGCTTCGCGTTTCCGCGCATCGCTTCACAAAAAGCGCCCGCGAGAAGATAGAGAAAGCTGGCGGCGCAGCTACGGAAATCAGCAAGCCGAAGGCAGAAGACAGAAAGTAGTAGGCAGAAGGCGGAAAGCAGACGGCAGCAGACGGTGTGGTCTTACTGCTTTCTGCTTTCCGCCTTCTCTCTCTTTTGCTTTCTCTCCTGACTAGAGAGATAATTGCAGACCGTATTTTAGCAGCACTGAGATTCAAGCCAGAGGCAATCGTATGGAAAAGTTTTTCGCCGCCGTCCGCAACATGTTTCAGGTTCCTGACCTGCGTAAGCGTATCTTTTTTACGCTTAGTATGCTGGCGATCTATCGCCTCGGCGCTCACATCACCGCGCCCGGCATCAACAAGGTGCGTCTCGAAGAGGTCTGGCACGATGTGGGTAACACTCTGCTCGGCGTCCTTGACCTTTTCTCTGGCGGAAACTTTCGCACCATCTCCATCTTCGCGCTGGGCGTCACTCCCTACATCACCGCTTCCATCATCCTGCAACTAATGACTGTCGTCTCTCCGCAGTTGAAGAAGTTGCAGGAAGAAGGCGAGATGGGACGGCAGAAGCTCAATCAGTGGACACGCTATCTGACGGTCGGCCTCGGCTCTATTCAGACCTTCTTCGTCGCAAACTGGTTGCAGTACAACGGCGTTGCCAATGTCCCCGGCACAAAATTCCTGTTGATGACGGCGCTGACGTTGACGACAGGAACCATCTTCGTGATGTGGCTTGGCGAGCAGATTACAGAGCGCGGCGTCGGCAACGGCATATCCTTGCTTATCTTCGCCGGTATCGTCATCGGTCTGCCGAACGGCGTGACGCAGGTTATGAATCGTTTGAGCGGCGGCGATGCGCTTGAGACCATCGGCGTTATCGCGCTGGTCGCAGCCCTGATCGCGTTGATTGCCTTCATCGTCTTTGTCGAATCTGGGCGGCGCAAGATTGCCGTCAGTTATGCGAAACGGCACGTCGGGCGTCAGATGGTCGGCGGGCAGCAGACCACCATGCCGCTCAAAGTCAACATGGCCGGGGTGATTCCTGTCATCTTCGCTTCCTCCGTGCTGTCTATGCCGCAGAGTTTGTTCTCCGCGTTTCCGCCGTCAGACCCGGCTTCGACTTGGGGCAAGGTCTACGGCTTCTTTCAGCAGTTTCACGGCGGCGACCCATATTATGAGCTGGTCTTCGTCACGTTGATTATCTTCTTCACCTTCTTTTACGTTTCTATCGTTTTTAACGTCGAAGAGGTGGCGGACAATCTGCGTAAACATGGCGGGTTTATGCCGGGCATTCGACCCGGTCGCGCGACGGCTGAATATCTGCGTACCATCCTGACGAGATTGACGATTGTCGGTGCGGTCTATCTGGCCTTCGTCGCCCTTGTTCCGCAAATTATGCTCAGTGGTTTCCGCGTTCAGCGTCTGCCGTTCATCGGCGAATCCATCTATAATTTTGTCAGTAGCACGCCGGGCTTGAGTTGGATTCCCGAAGGGATGCACTATCAATTCTATTTCGGCGGCACCAGCCTCTTGATTCTGGTGGGCGTGGCGATGGACACGGTCTCACAAATCGAGGCGCAACTCGTGATGCGAAACTACGAGGGCTTCCTCGGCGGCGGAAGCCGTTTGCGTGGACGGAGAGCATGAAGCAGTGGTCAGAGGTCGGTGGTCAGTTAAAAACTGATTCTTACTGACCACCGACCGCCGACCACTGACCACTGTTTTTATGTCGAAAATCATTGTCCTGATGGGTGCGCCGGGCGCAGGGAAGGGGACGCAGGCGCGGCTTCTTCAGGAGCGTCTGGGGCTGCCGCAGATTTCGACGGGCGACATGTTTCGCGCGCTGAAAGAGGCGAAGACGCCGCTGGCTGAAGAGGTTCGCGCGATCATGGAAGCCGGGAATCTTGTTCCCGATGACGTGACCATTCGCGTCGTTCGTGAGCGCACGGGGCGGGAAGATTGTCAGCACGGATATATTCTGGATGGTTTCCCCCGCAATCCGGCGCAGGCCGCAATGCTGGAGAAGCTGGCCGCCGAGCAGGGAAACAAGATTCAGGCGATTCTGGTGGATGTTCCCGTCGGCGAGCTTGAGAAGCGAATGGTTGGCCGTCGCAGTTGCCCTGTTTGCGGCGAAATCTATAACGTTTATTTTAAGCCGCCCAAAGCGGATAACGTTTGCGACCTGCACCCGGAAGCGCAACTGCTACACCGCGCCGACGATAATCCCGAAACGGTGCAGACTCGGCTTGCCACTTTCGAGAACCAGACGCGCCCGTTGCTTGACTATTATCAGGCAGCAAATCTCCTCAGCCGCGTTGACGGCACACGCGAGCCGGAGGCGATTTACGCAGATATTGAAAGGATAGTGATAGGTGATAAGTGATAGGAAACTGCTTTCTCTTATCACCCATCACCTATCACTCGCTTATGATTATTGGGAAGTCAAGAAAAGAGTTGGAGAAGATGCGCGCCGCCGGGCAGTTGGTGGGGCGTGTGCTTCAGGAGTTGCGCCGGATGGTTGCGCCCGGTGTGACGACGCTCGAAGTTGATATGGCGGCGGAGAAGATGATCCGCGACGCGGGGGCGCTGCCGACCTTCAAGGGTTATCACGGCTTCCCGTTTTCTATCTGCGCGTCCGTCAACGAACAGGTCGTTCACGGATTTCCGTCGGCTTATACGTTGAAGGAAGGCGACATCTTCTCAATTGATGTGGGCGCAACGCTCGCAGGATTCGTCGGCGATACGGCCACGACGGTTCCGGTGGGACGTGTCAGCCCGGAATTGTTGAAACTCATCAGCGTCACGGAAGAGTGCCTTGAGCGCGCCATCGAGCAGTGCCGTGAAGGCAGGCATCTGGGCGACATCGGCTGGGCTGTCCAGAGCCATGCCGAAGCGCACGGCTACACTGTGGTGCGCGAGTACGTCGGGCATGGCATCGGACGCCGGATGCACGAAGACCCGCAGATCCCCAACTACGGAACGCCGGGCAAGGGCGCAAAAATCAAAAATGGCTATGTTTTTGCGGTCGAGCCGATGATTAACATCGGCACACAGGAGACGAAAGTTCTCAAAGACGGCTGGACTGTGGTGACGCTCGACGGGCGGCCCAGCGCGCACAGCGAGCATACGATAGCCATTACGGAGAACGGCCCGGAAGTTTTTACACGGGTGGTTGGAGCCGAGCAGGAACGGGCGGAAATGGTAGGCGTCTAAGTCCGGCCTTCGGCGCGGCTTGGGTTTATTGTTAAGCTATGGTAATATTTGCAGTTTGCGAGTGGAGGCAAATTCAACCTATAGAGGTATATGGCGAAGGAAGAAGCGATAGAGGTGATGGCGAAGGTCCTTGAGACCCTGCCGAACGCGATGTTTCGCGTTGAGTTGGAGGACAACCAACATCAGGTGTTGGCGCACATCTCAGGCAAGATGCGCAAACACTTCATACGCATTCTTCCCGGCGACCGCGTGTTAGTAGAGCTTTCGCCCTATGACCTCAATCGTGGCCGGATTACTTATCGCTATAAATGAAACAGCAGGGTTTGAGACAGGAAAGAGGCGAGGGGCAAGATGAAAGTACGGGCGTCAGTTAAAAAGATGTGCGACAACTGCAAGATCATTCACCGCAAAGGCGTGGTCCGCGTGATCTGCACCAACCCCAAGCATAAACAGCGGCAGGGATAAGAAATTTTAGATTTGCGATTTTTGATTTTTGATTGGAAGAGGACGGAAGAAAGTTTTTAAGTCCTTATCCAATCGCCAATCAAAAATCAAAAATCGCAAATGCTTTTTGGAGAATAAAAATGGCTCGTGTAGCTGGTGTCGATCTTCCGCCGAACAAGCGGGCGCAGATCGGTCTCACATACATTTATGGTATCGGACGCTCGCGTGCGACCTCTATTTTGGGCGAGGCGCAGATCAGCGTTGATACGCGCGTCAAAGATTTGAGCGAGGACGAACTCGGTCGCATTCGCTCTATTCTTGAAGCGCAAGGCGAAATCGAAGGCGATCTGCGTAAGCGTGTGCAAATGGACATCAAGCGCTTGATGGACATCGGCGCGTACAGAGGTTTGCGCCATCGTCGCGGCCTCCCCGTGCGGGGGCAGCGCACGCATACCAACGCACGCACCCGCAAAGGCCCGCGCCGCGCAACCATCGCGAAGAAGAAAGCGCCGGGCAAGAAATAATAGTAGTCAGTGGTCGGTGGTCAGTGGTCAGTAAAAACCACTCGCCGCTTGCTGACCACTGACGACCGACCACTGATAACTGATTATGGCAAAAGCAGCAGGCGGAAAAAAGAAGGTCTTTCGCAAGAAAGAGAAGAAGAACATCCCCAACGGGATTGCGTTCATCGCGGCGTCGTTTAATAACACGATGATCTCGATCACCGATCTTGAGGGGAACTTAGTCGCGCAGTCGTCTTCGGGCGCACGCGGATTTCGTGGTTCGCGCAAGGGCACTCCGTTCGCCGCTCAACAGGCGGCGTGGGAAGCGGCTAAAAAAGCGCAGGAAGCCGGAATGCACCAGTGTGAGGTTCGCGTCAAAGGCCCCGGCGGCGGGCGCGAGTCTGCGATTCGCGCGATTAACAACGCGGGCATTCGCGTCACGACCATTCGTGATATCACGCCGATTCCGCACAACGGCTGCCGTCCGCCGAAGCGTCGCAGAGTCTAATTAGTGATAGGTCATAGGTGATAGGTGATAAGAGAAACGCTGTTTCTCAGCACCTATCACCTATCGCCTATCACCGTTTTTTAACCTAAAGGATGAAGGGCGCTCTAAGCGTCTGTAAACTTTTCCGTCTATTAAATAGACTGGAGGCAAAAAGAGAGTGGCTAGGTATAGAGATGCGGTGTGCCGTTTGTGCCGCCGCGAAGGTGCAAAACTTTTCCTGAAGGGCGACCGTTGTTACAAGCCCTCCTGTCCGATTGAGAAGCGCGGCACGCAGCCGCCCGGACAGCACGGTAATTCGATGCGGCGCGGCAAGGCGCTCGTCGGCTACGGCCAGCAATTGCGCGAGAAGCAGAAGGTCAAGCGCATTTACTTCGTCCTCGAAGGGCAGTTTCGCAACTACTTCGAGAAGGCTGCGAGGCAAAAAGGTATCACGGGCGAGAATCTTCTCTTCTTGCTTGAGCGCCGTCTGGATAATGCGATCTATCGCGCTGGCTTTTCAACCTCGCGGCGTCAAGCGCGTCAGCTCGTCAATCATGGTCACATTGAAGTCAACGGGCGCAAGGTAGACATTCCCTCTTTTCAGGTCAAAGCGAGCGACGTTATCAGCGTCAAGGAAGCGAGCCGGAAGAACCCGCACATTGAAGGTGCGTGGCAAACGGCTGCCGGACGTGGTCGTCCCTCGTGGATTGCTCCGGCGGAAGGCGCGGACATGAGCGCCCGCATCGAGAGCTTGCCGACGCGCGCGGACATTGACCGTTCGATCAATGAGCAATTGATCGTCGAACTTTATAGCAAGTAATAAACAGTAGTCAGTGGCGAGCGGTCAGTTAAGAACCGCTCGCCGCTTACTGGCTATTGGCCACCGATCACTGATAACTAATTTTATGGCTATGGAACAAAATAATCTCTGGACAGGTTTTCAGATGCCGCGTCGCCTGGCGGCGGACACCGATACGATGACGGAGCGCTACGGTCGCTTTTCCGCGCAGCCGTTTGAACGCGGTTTCGGGACGACCGTCGGTAACTCTTTGCGTCGCGCTCTGCTCTCTTCAATCGAGGGCGCGGCGGTCACCGCCGTCAAGATCGAAGGCGTCGAGCATGAGTTTTCAAGCATCAACGGCGTAGTCGAAGATGCAACGGACGTAATCTTGAATTTGAAGCAAGTGCCCTTCAAGTTGCACGGCAACGACTCGAAAACGTTGACGATTAGCAAGGATGGCGCAGGCGAAGTCACCAGCGCGGACATCGAGGCGGACGCCGACGTTGAAGTGCTCGACCCAAATGTTCATATCGCAACCGTTGGCGACGGCGGAAGCCTTCGTATCGAGATGCGTCTGAAGCGCGGGCGAGGCTACGTCTCCGCTGACCGCAACTTCGATGAAGACTTGAGCCTCGGCTACATCCCGATTGATTCGGTTCATACGCCGGTCAAGAAGGTCAACTACACTGTGGAAGCTGCGCGTCTTGGCCAGAACACGGAGTTTGATAAGCTGACCATCGATGTCTGGACGGACGGCTCGGTCAAGCCCGACGACGCGATTGGTCTGGCGGCCAAGTTGATTAAGGACCACATGTCCATCTTCATCAATTTCGAGGAAGACACGGACGATTTCGCTTACGCGAACATGGAGCGACCGCCGCTCCCGCGTAACGACCAGCTTGATCGCTCGGTGGACGAGCTTGAGCTATCGGTTCGCTCATACAATTGCCTGAAGAACGCAGACATTCGCACCATCCGCGACCTCGTGCAACGCACGGAGCGCGAGATGCTGGCGACGAAAAACTTCGGCAAGAAATCCCTGAACGAAATCAAAGACATCCTCAACGGGATGGGACTTGATTTCGGCATGGAATTCGACGCGCAGGGCAATCCGATTCCAGGCACGGGCGGACGCGACAGCGCCATTGACGATTACGAAGATAACGAAGAAGAGTAAAAACAGTAGTCAGTGGTCGGTGGTCAGTGGTCAGTTAAAAACTGATTCTTGCTGACCACCGACCACTGACCACTGACCACTAAGAAGATGAGACACCTAAAGGCACATCGGAAACTTGGACGCACGAGCGCGCACCGCATGTCAATGCTGCGCAACCTTGCGACCTCGCTTATTAACGCGCAGGACGAGCGCATCGTGACCACTCTGCCGAAAGCGAAAGAGTTGCGCCCGTTTGTCGAGCGCGTCATCACGCTTTCGCGGCATGCGACGAATCTGGAAGAAGGCGATAACAAGGAAGTCAAGGCCGTGCACCTGCGTCGTCAGGCCGCAGGCTTCTTTCACTCGGGCAATCGTCAGCAGAAAGTTTCAACCGGCAAGCGCGGGCAGGAAAGAGCGCCCCGCACGGCTGGCGTGCTTGCGCTCAGGCGTCTTTTCGACGAACTGGGCGAGCGCTTCAAGGATCGTCCGGGCGGTTACACACGCATCATCAAACTGGGCCGCCGCGATGGCGACAACGCCGAACTGGCTATCATCGAATTGGTTGATAGCAGGCGCGAGCAAGAGTCGCGTGACGCCGTCAGCAAGCGCGCGAAGGCTGTAACTTCCGGTAAGAAGAAGACTGCCAAGGCGGGCAAAGAGGTCGAGGAGACACATAGCCGTCGCGGAGGCAAGAAAGCCGACAAGACTTTCGAGAAGGAAGAAACGACGAAGGCACGCGGGCGCGGGAAAGTCCCGACAGACGAGACCGTCGAGGATCAGAAGCCAAAGGGCGGACGCCGCGCGAAGAAAACCGAGTCAACGGCTGGTGAGAAAGATACGGAGAACTAAGCACGTAAGTATTAACGCGAGCGCGTGAGCCGTAAAGAAAAGCGCGCTCCTTGCTGGCCGCGAGCCTCAATTGACCGTCGGCGGACACCCCACGGGACGGTTGAGGCTCTTCGCTTTGTTCAGGCGCGAAGAGGATCGGAGCGCGCGTCCAAAAACCTGCTTGGAGTTGAAACAAGAATGAGCGACCAGGAAAGCGGAACACAACCCGCACGCGAAGAAGGATCGCAACAAACGTCCAGACAGCCTGAGCGTACAGGAGGCGCGCCTCGCAATGAGCGTGATCGTGGGCGGCGTCGTCATCAGCCGAATCAGCCGCGCCGCTCAGAGCCGCAACTTCCAATGGACGAGTTGCGCGATCTCTTCGCGCTCTTTACCGAGCACAACCTGACGAAATTTGAAATCGAACGCGAAGGCTACCGCATTCATCTTGGCCGTGACCTCGCTCCGCAGATCGTCACCGCAACTGACGCTCAGGCGCAGGTGATAAGTGCGCCAGCCCCCTCTCAGTCACCGGTCGGCACTGGCGAGCAGAGCGCGGCGGCTGCCGCTGCTCCTCCTGCGGCTTCAACGGGGGCGCCTGCCGAACCGTCCGCGACGGAAGATGAAAGCCTGCATATCATCCCCTCGCCGATTGTCGGGACTTTCTTCCGCGCTCCATCGCCGACGGCAGAGCCTTTCGTCCGACTCGGAAGCCATGTTAACGCGGACACAGTCGTCTGCATCATCGAGGCCATGAAGTTGATGAACGAGATTCAGGCCGAGACCTCCGGCGAGATAGCCAAGATTTACGTCGAGAACGGCCAGCCAGTCGAATTCGGGCAGCCTTTGTTTGGAGTAAAGAAGTAAGAAAGTGGTGATAGGTGATAAGAGACATGCTCTTTCCTATCACTTATCACCCATCACTTATCACTTTTTATGAGCACGCGCCAGTTCCGTAAAATCCTGATTGCCAATCGTGGAGAGATTGCGTGTCGAATTATCTGGACGTGCAAGGAGATGGGCATCAAGACGGTCGCCGTCCATTCGACGGCAGACCGGGATTCGCTCCATGTGCTCTTCGCAGACGAGCATATTTGCATCGGGCCACCGCCTTCTGCTCAGAGCTACCTGAACATTCCTGCCATCATCAGCGCCGCCGAACTCTACAACGTTGACGCGATTCATCCGGGCTACGGCTTTCTGGCCGAGTCGGCCTACTTCGCCGAAATCTGCGAGGCATGCAATATCAAATTTATAGGGCCGCGCGCCAGTGTCATTCAAATGATGGGCGACAAGGTGCATGCACGTCGCGCGATGAAGGAGGCCGGAGTCCCGATTTTGCCCGGCAGCCCCGAGCCTCTCGAAACCGAAGAAGAAGCCTTGAAGTTAGCGCGCGAGATCGGCTTTCCCGTGATTGTTAAAGCGTCGGCTGGCGGCGGCGGTCGCGGGATGCGGATCGTGCGCTCGGAAGATGAGTTGGGGACGGCGCTGGAAGCTGCTTCCACGGAAGCGGCGGCGGCTTTCAAAAATGGCGACGTTTACATCGAGCGTTATATCGAGCGCCCGCGTCATATAGAGATTCAAGTGCTGGCGGATGAGCAGGGCGACTGCATACATCTGGGGGAACGCGAATGCACGATTCAGCGTCGTCATCAAAAGCTCCTGGAAGAAGCTCCGTCGCCCGTCCTCTCGCCCGCTTTGCGCGAGAAGATGGGAACGGCGGCGGTCGCAGCCTGTAAGAAGATCGGCTATTCGAGTGCGGGCACTTTTGAGTTCCTGCTGGACGAAGACGACCGATTTTATTTCATGGAGATGAACACGCGCATTCAGGTCGAGCACCCCGTCACGGAGATGGTGACGCTTGCCGACATCGTGCGTAATCAAATCCGAATCGCCGAGGGTGAGCCGCTGGGCTACACGCAGGACGAGGTGCAGATTAACGGGCACGCCATCGAGTGCCGCATCAACGCCGAAGACCCTGAGACGTTTACGCCGTCGCCGGGACACATCACTGCTTTCAATCTGCCGGGCGGCCCCGGCGTGCGTGTTGATACGGCTGCCTATCCGGGCTATACCGTGCCGCCCTTTTATGATTCGATGATTGCCAAAGTGATTGTTCATGCGCGGACGCGCGATCTGGCGATTGCGCGTATGCGGCGCGCTCTCGGAGCGATGGTCATCGAAGGAATCAAGACGACGATCCCGCTTCATTTGAAGATTATGGATGATCCGGACTTTCAGGCAGGCAATTTCTCGACGAAATTCATGGAAGATTTTCTAAGAAAAAACGCGGAGAAGAAGCAAGTTGAAATCTCCGCTGCCTCGCGTTGACGTGTGGGGTACTGGCCTTTATAATAAACGACTTTTCTATGGTGGGATTTGTTCACCTGAGCAGGAGATCAAGAGAAATGGCTTACGCAATAATCAAAACCGGTGGCAAACAGTTTCGCGTCGAAGAAGGCAAGACCGTTCGCGTGCCTTCAATCAATAAGGAAGCGGGTGAAGCGGTCGAACTGGATGCTCTGATGCTGGCGGGCGATGACGGCACGAAGGTCGGCTCAACGCTCGACGCCGGAGGCGCGCGTGTCGCGGCAACCGTTATAGATCACGGGCGTGATGACAAGATCATCGTCTTCAAGAAGAAGCGCCGCAAGCACTACAAACGCAAACAGGGACACCGTCAGGGCTACACGACTTTGAAGATAGATTCGATTGGATAAAGCAGAGTGATAAGTAATAGGTGATAGGTCATAAGAGAAATGCTTTGACCTATCACCTATCACCCATCACCTATCACTGGGAGTTGAAAGATGGCACATAAAAAAGGGGTCGGCTCGTCGCGTAATGGTCGGGATTCAAACGCGCAGCGATTGGGATTGAAAAAGTTCGGTGGCGAGCGCGTGCTGGGTGGAAACATCCTGGCACGGCAGCGCGGGACGAAGTGGAAGCCGGGCAAAAATGTCGGGCGTGGCAAAGACGACACGCTGTTCGCCTTGATTACCGGCGTCGTCAAATTTGAAGACAAAGGCCGTTCGGGCAAGTTTATCAGCGTCTACCCGGAGGCTGCCGCGCCTGAACAAGCGTCGGCTGCTGCCGCTTAAGGGCGCTCTCAGATTAAGAAGACGCCCACGCAGAATGCGACGCCCGCGCCGAGTGCTTTTACTCCTGAGCGTAGGCGTCGCTTTCGATTTAGTGGTCAGTGGGAGTTATCAGCCTTTAGCTTTTAACTGACCACTGGCTACTGACCACTGACCACCAGATGTTTATTGATCGTACCAAGATTCGTATTCAGGGAGGGCACGGCGGAAACGGCGTGACGGCTTTTCGTCGTGAAAAGTTTGTGCCGCGCGGCGGGCCTTCGGGTGGAGATGGCGGGCGCGGCGGCGATGTCTGGCTCGAAGCCGACGAATCCCTGAACACGCTGCTGCACCTGCGCTACAACCCTGAGCATATGGCCGAGCGTGGGCGGCACGGCGAAGGCTCGAATCGTTACGGTCATGCTGGCGGGGATATAACTGTGCGCGTGCCGGTCGGCACACAGGTCTTTGACGCCGCCAGCGGAGAGCTGCTGAAAGATTTCACGGAGAACCACGAGCGCTGGCTCGCTGCCAAAGGCGGGCGCGGCGGCTTTGGCAATTCTCATTTCGCCACTTCGACCAATCGCGCGCCGCGTTATCATCAGGAGGGAAGCGAGGGCGAGGAGAAAGAATTACAGCTTGAGTTGAAACTGCTCGCCGATGTCGGCCTCGTCGGTTTTCCGAACGCCGGAAAGTCAACGCTCATCTCGACCATCTCAGCCGCCAAGCCGAAGATCGCGGACTATCCTTTCACAACGCTTGAGCCGCATCTGGGAGTCGTTGACATGGGCGAGTTTCGCACCTTTGTCGTGGCCGACATTCCGGGCCTGATCGAAGGCGCGCACAAGGGCGCAGGCTTGGGCGACCGTTTCCTGCGCCACGTCGAGCGCACCCATTTGCTGCTTCACCTCGTTGATGTCTCTTCGCTTTCAGGGCGCGACGCTGTCAGCGATTACGAAACGATCAATCGTGAGCTTCAGGCTTACGACGCGCGGCTTGCCACTCGCCCGCAAATCGTCGTCGCAACCAAGATCGATGCCCTGGACGAGCCGGAGCGATTGGAGAGTTTGAAACAACAGGCTGCCGCCGACGACAGACCTTTTTTCGCCATCTCTTCCGCAACCCGGCAGGGCGTTAAGGAGTTGGTCAACGCTATGGCGCGCACGCTCTCTGAACTCAACGATTCATCGCAGCATGATGAGGATGAGTTGCGCGCGGCTTCGTGATTGATAGCTTTCAGCAATCAAGAGAAGCTGACCGCTGATGGCTGATGGCTTCTATGAAACGCATAGCTCTCTACGGCGGGACGTTTGACCCGGTGCATGCAGGCCACATCGCGGTGGCGCATGGTCTTTCAAAAGTTTTCACGCTCGATGAAGTTCTTTTCATCCCGGCTTATGTCGCGCCGCACAAGCGAGTGGTGAATGTGACGCCCGCGCTCAATCGTTACGCGATGCTCGCGCTGGCGACGCAAATGGAAGCGCGTTTTCGTATCTCGACTATTGAACTGGACGCGCCGGGGCGACCTTACACGGTGGAGACGCTCTCGCGTATGCAGGAGATTCTGGGCGGCGAGGCGCAGGTCTTCTTCATCATGGGCGCAGATTCGTGGATGGAGATTGCGACGTGGCGCGAATGGGAGCGTGTGCTGACGTTATCGAATCACATCGTCGTGGCCCGACCCGGCTATGAGTTAAGCACAGCGCACGTGACGCCCGCCATCCGTGAAAGGGTTGTTGATCTGCGCGGTAAGAATCATGAGCAGGCTGCGCGGGAAATTGATGAAAGCGATGAAACGAAGATTTACGTGACGGACGCTGTGAACATGGACGTTTCGGCGACAGCGATTCGTCAGGCCGTGAATGAGGGGCGCGATGCCGACTGGCTCAAGCTCGTGCAGCCTCCGGTCGCTGATTACATTAGAAAGTACGGACTCTATAAAGAGGCATGAAAGAGAATGTCATCTATCAAGGAACAGGTTCTGCACCCTGAGCAAAGCGCGAAGGCTGCATCTGTGAAAGAGCACGTCGGCGCATCCGACAAGGAAACTCCCGACAACTGCACAGAGCAGCTTGATGAGCGAGTCTGCGCGGCTCTGCGCGCGGCCAGCGACAAGAAAGCTTTGGACATCGTTGTGCTTGATCTGCGCGAGATAGCCAGCTTCACGGACTACTTTATTATCGCCAGCGGAACGAACGTGCGGCAGGTGCAGGCCATCGCCGACGAAGTGTCTGAGCAGTTGAAAAAGCAGGGCACGCGGGCGGCGCGCATCGAAGGCTACAAGACGGCAGAGTGGGTGTTGGTGGATTACGGCGATTTCATCGTCCATGTGTTTGAAAACAAGGCGCGCCAGTTTTACGACCTCGAAAGATTGTGGCGGGATGCGAAGCGTGTGCCGCTGCCTGCGGACATAACGGGCGCTGAAGGCTCTTTGAGAAACTAAAAATCGTGATTGAGATCGTGGCTCTGTCGGATGCGATGCGCGAGGTGATTCGCCTCGCCGAACGCGTCGCAACTACAGACGCCAACGTCCTCGTCACCGGCGAATCCGGCGCAGGCAAAGACGCGCTCGCCAGCTTAATCCATGCGCGCTCCCTGCGCTCAAGCGGGGCGATGGTCAAGATTGATTGTGCTGCATTGCCGGAGGATTTGCTGGAGGCCGAGTTTTTCGGGTATGAGCGCGGAGCGTTCACGGGAGCGACCGACGCCCGTCCGGGGCGGCTTGAAGCGGCGCACGGGGGCACGCTCGTCCTTGATGAAATCGCGCATCTTCCGGTTGACGCTCAGGCGAAGTTGCTGCGCGTCATCGAGGAGCGCGAGTTTGAGAGGCTCGGCGGGCGGCGCACCATTAAGGTTGATACGCGATTGATCGCGCTGACGAATGTTGACTTAGATGATGCGGTCAAGCGGCGTGCGTTCCGCGAAGACCTCTTTTATCGTTTGAATGTGATGCGGCTTCACGTGCCGCCGCTGCGCGAGCGAAGAGAGGACACGGAAAAGCTGGCGCGCGAGTTTGTTAAGACTTATGCGTCAAAGCATGGGCGCAATGTCACGGGGCTGACGCCGGAGACGCTGGTAATTCTCAAAGCCTACTCGTGGCCCGGCAACGTGCGCGAGCTGGCGAACATCATTGAGCGCGCCGTGATCGTAGCAACCGATGCGCGGATTCAGGTGGCAGACTTGCCAGAAGCCCTGCGCGCGGCGGTCTTGATGAAGGAGCGAGGGAAGCAGCGGCAGACGCTCGCCGAACTCGAAGCCGATTACATCGCCGAGACGCTCGCGGCTACGGGAGGCAACAAAGCGGAGGCTGCGCGCCTGCTCGGCATCAGCCGCAAGAATCTTTATGAGAAGCTTGCACGATACGGAAAACAGTAGTCAGTGGTCGGTGGTCAGTTAAAAACTGATGTTTACTGATCACTGACCACCGACCACTGACCACTGCTCTTATGTATTTGCGGTTGATCTGGGTCGGGAAGACGAAGAATGAGCATCTGCGGGCGCTCGCCCATGATTATCTGGGGCGGCTCAGGCGGTTTGTTCGCGCAGAAGTCACGGAACTACGAGAAAGTGCGGCGCGTACAGAGCGAGAAGGCATCGAAGATGAAGGGAAACGCATCATAGGCGCGCTCCACCGGGATGCCCTCGTCGTGCTGCTGGATGTTGAGGGGCGTGAGTGGAGTTCGACCGAACTGGCGGGCGAGATTGAAAAGTGGCAAATGAGCGGCGGAAAAGAGGTCGCCTTTGTCATCGGTGGGCATAACGGCGTCTCGAAAGAAGTTGCGGAGCGTGCCCGTCTTCGTTGGTCTTTATCGAGACTGACGCTGACGCATGAAATGGCGCGCGTCGTACTGGCAGAGCAATTATATCGGGCGTACACGATCATTCATGGAATGCCGTATCAGAAATAGATGATAGACGATGGACGATGGACGATAAAAGCAAGAGCGTTATTCTTAGCAATCGTCCATCATCTATCGTCCATCGTCCGAACTTGGAGGGAAAATTGAAAACGATGGATAAAAGGAAAGTCAAAGTTTACAGGGACAGGCTGATGGGCAGGCGCGAAGGGCTGGTCGGGCAGGTGATGGAAGCGGAGCAGTATAGCCGCGAGCGCGATTCTGAAGCCACGCAAGACCCTGCGGATATGGCGGCCAACGCGTATACCAAAGAGCTATTATTTTCCATGTCTAACAACGACCGTCGGTTTCTCGAATTGATTGACGAGGCGTTGGTGCGGATAGAGGCGGGCGAGTACGGCGAGTGCGTTCATTGCGGCGAGCCTGTGCAGGATAAGCGACTGGAAGCCGTGCCGTGGGCGCGCCACTGTTTGCGCTGCCAGGACTTGCAGGAGCGCGGGCTACTTATTCAGGACGACGAATAGAAGAAACCTTGTCTGGCGTGACATAATCACAGCCTTCCGGCTTGCACTTGTTCGAGCTGGAAGGCTGTTCTCGTTTTTGATGCAAAGACCCCGGCGAGATTGAAATTGAGCTTCGTCAGCAAAACCAGCGCGCTTTACGATGCAACGCTGGCGCTCGTCTTTCCGCAGGCGTGCGCTATCTGCGGCGCGAGCGTCGAAGCGCGTGCCTGTGGAGTGGCTTGCGCGGCGTGCTGGGAAAAGACGCGCATCTTTTCGGAAGAGGATTTGGTTTGCTGGAAATGCGGTTTGCTCGCGCCCGGCAGGGTGCCGGAAGAGAAGCGCCGTGAGGTTCGTTGCCGACGGTGCGACGCAGAGCATTTCACGGCAGCGCGAGCGTGCGGCGCATACGAAGGTGCGTTGCGCGCGTCCGTGCTGGCTTTGAAACGTGAGCCGCATGTGGCGACGCGGCTTGCCGAAATCCTGCTTGAAGCCAAAGAGCGCGAGCCGCTCCGGAGCGCAACGCGCATCGTTCCCGTGCCGCTTCATCCTGAACGCCTGCGCGAGCGCGGGTTTAATCAGGCAGCAATGATTGGTGGCGCGCTGGCTCGATTAACGGGGCTGCCCTTTGATGAATGGAGTCTCATTCGCACCGCGCACACCGCCAAGCATCGCGCCGGGATGGATGCGCTCGCGCGGCGCGAAAGCGTGGAAGATGCGTTTAAGGTTCGACGCCCGCGCCTCGTCGAAAATGAGAGCATCCTGCTCGTTGATGATGTCTACACTACCGGCGCAACGGTCTCTTCATGTGCGAGTGCGTTGAAAGCCGCAGGCGCGCAAGAAGTGTTTGTGCTAACAATCGCGCGGCCAGTGTAGATGTTAGGTGTCAGGTATTAGAGCGGTTTGCGAACGAGTGTACGGTAGGCTGTTAGCCTGCCGCCAAGTCGTCGCGCTCGGCAGGCTAACAGCCTGCCGTACATCCAATTGAAACTCGCTCTAGAGGCTGGTGAAAAGCCAAAGCTAACATCTGGCATCTGACATCTGACATCTGTATGATGTGCTTATGAAAACTCTCTACGATCCGATTGAACCCTACGACACGGGTCGGTTGGAGGTCTCGCCGATCCACAACATCTACTATGAGCAGTGCGGCAATCCGCAGGGACAGCCCGTCGTCTTTCTGCACGGAGGGCCGGGCGGCGGAATCGTCCCTGAGTACCGGCAGTTCTTCGACCCAAAAGCATACCGCGTCGTCCTCTTTGACCAGCGCGGCTCAGGCAAGAGCACGCCGCACGCGAGCCTTGAAGACAACACGACGTGGCATCTCGTCTCGGACATCGAAAAGCTGCGCGAGCATCTGGGCATTGAAAGCTGGCAGGTCTTCGGTGGCTCGTGGGGCAGCACGCTTGCGCTAGCTTACTCCCAAAAACACCCGGAGCGTGTGCGCCAACTCGTCCTTCGCGGAATCTTCCTGTGTCGTCCAAAAGAGATTCGCTGGTTTTATCAGGAGGGCACTGGTGCGAGCGCAGTCTTCGCGGACGTGTGGGAAGAGTATCTGAAAGTAATCCCCGAAGATGAGCGCGACGACATGGTGAGCGCCTACTATCGTCGGCTGATAAGCGATGACGAGCAGGTGAAACTCGAAGCCGCACGCGCGTGGAGCATCTGGGAGGGAAGCACGTCGAAGCTCTTTTTCGATTACAAAATGATCGAGAAGATGGCCGATGCAGAGTTTGCCCTCGCGTTTGCGCGCATCGAGTGCCACTACTTCATGAACAATGCCTTCTTTGAGACGGACAACTACCTGATTGAAAACGTCGACAAGATTCGCCACCTCCCGGCTGTCATCGTGCAGGGGCGATATGATGTCGTCTGCCCGATGATGAGCGCGTGGGAGTTGCACCGCGCATGGCCCGAAGCTGATCTGCAAATTATCCCGGACGCAGGCCATTCGGCGACGGAGCCGGGAATAACCAGCGCGCTCGTTGAGGCCACTGACCGCTTCCGGGATGCAACGTGAGAACATAAGCCCGCCGAAGTTTCCAGGAAAATGAAACGTTGCCCCGCATGTCAGCAGAGGTACACAGACGATGCTCTAAACTTTTGTCGTGAGGATGGCACGCCGCTTATCACCGAGAGGACGGACGACGGCGAGTCGCAAACGCAATTGTTTGGTGCAGCGGCGCAGAGTGCAGAAGCGGCAACACAGGTCTTTCGTTCCTCCAATCAGTCGAGTGGCCGGATAGCTACCTCCTCATCTTTAACCGCGCCGTTGCAACGCAGGCGCTCCTCACGCAAGACGATAGATTCTCTGGCCGTCCTGCCGCTCATCAACGCGAGCAACGATGCTGAGATGGAATATTTCAGCGACGGCATCACCGAAAGCATCATCAACAATCTTTCACAGCTTCCGAAGCTGCGGGTCGTCCCGCGCAGCACGGTCTTTCGCTACAAGGGAAGAGAAGTTGACCCGCAGGCAATCGGGCGTGAGTTGAACGTGCGCGCCGTGCTGACGGGTCGCGTGCTTCAGCATGGAGATTCGCTGGTCATCAAGACCGAGTTGATTGATGTCGAGCAGGAATCGCAGTTGTGGGGTGAGCAGTATCGCCGGAAGATGGCGGACATTTTCGAGTTGGAGCAGGAAATCTCGCGGGAGATCAGCGGGAAGCTCCGCCTCCGGTTGAGTGGTGAAGAAAAGAAGCGACTCGTCAAACGTTATACAGAGAACACAGAGGCGTACCAGCTTTATCTGAAAGGTCGTTACTACACAAACAAGCGCACCGAAGGTTGGATTAAGAAGGGCATAGAATATTTTCAACAGGCGATTGATACCGACCCGAACTATGCGCTGGCCTACGCGGGCTTGGCCGACGCCTACGCTTTCCTCGCCTCTTCGACGGGCGGAATGCCGCCGCGCGATACTTACCCGAAAGCAAAAGCCGCTGCGCAGAAAGCTCTGTTGATTGACGACGCGCTCGCCGAAGCTCACACCTCGCTGGGGTTTTTTCATCTGATGTACGACTGGAATTTCGCGGAGGCAGAACGTGAGTTCAAGCGCGCCATCAAGCTCAATCCGGGCTACGCGAATGCTCACGACGGCTACGGTTTTCTGTTGAAAGCGACCGCACGCAGCGAAGAAGCCATCCGCGCCAGTCGGCAGGCCAAGAAACTCGACCCGCTTTCGCTGTTCACGAACGTTAGTCTCGGCTGGGCTTACTATTTCGCGCGGGATTACGAGCGCGCCATCGAGCAGGGACGCAAGGCGCTTGAGCTTGAGCCGAACTTTGACTTTGCCTACTGGATCGTCGGGCTTGCTCTTGCTCAGCAGGGACGGATGGACGAATCAATCAGTGCTTTGAACAGGGCGGTTCTCCTGACGGGCGGCGGGCTGACGCACGAGGCGCATCTGGGCTATGCTTATGCGCTCTCGGGAAAACGCGAAGAAGCCCGACAGGTGCTGGCCGATCTGGAAGAGATAACGAAAGAAAAATATGTTTCGGCGTATTACTTTGCGATCATCCATCTGGGTCTGGGCGAGCAGGAACTGACGTTCCAATGGCTTGAGCGCGCCTTTGAAGAGCGCGCAGGCTTTCTGGCTTTCATCAAAGTCGAGCCGATGTTTGACCCGTTGCGCTCTGACGAGCGTTTCTCAAATCTGCTGGAACGTATGGGTCTCGCCTGAGGTTTCACCAATCATCAGGGTAACTATTGCTGTGGATGGCGCGTCTAAACCGGAGACGCAGAGGAATTACTTTTTTGACACTTTAGCCCGCGCTTCGCTATTATCTGAGGGCACTATGAATGGACGAGTCCTAGTCCTGAATGCTTCTTTCGAGCCAATCAACGTGTGTACCGAACGGCGCGCGGTGGTGATGATTTTCAAAGGTGTGGCGCGGATGGAGGAACACAACGGCCACATGCTTCATTCGGCAAAGCTCGCGCTGCACGCGCCTTCAGTTATCCGGCTGACCGATTACATACACATCCCGTTTGAAAGACGCTCGCTCTCGCGCAAGAATATTTTGTTGCGCGACCATTCGACCTGCCAGTATTGCGGCAGGCAATACGCGCCTGCGGAACTGACTCTCGATCACGTTCATCCACGCTCGCGCGGCGGCGATTCGACGTGGGACAATCTGGTGGCGTGCTGCAAACGCTGCAATCATCGCAAGGGCAGCCGGACGCCGGAAGAGGCCGGAATGCATCTCCTGCGCCGCCCGCGCGGGTTCTCGTTGCACGTCAATCGCCAGATCATGCGTTACATTGGCCGAGCGGATGAGACGTGGCGCAAATATCTTTTTTATGAATCTGACTCTGGAGAGTAGTTTTTCTAAACTTTATTTTCGCGGCCTCAGGCTGAAATGTTCAGATATAGCCGCAGAAGGATTTTCGTCATGAACAAAATGGCACTTGGTTATCAGGAGCTTCTCATTATTCTCGCTATCGTCGTGGTGCTTTTCGGAGCGAGCCGCCTACCGCAACTGGCGAAAGCCCTGGGGCAGAGCAAGCGCGCTTTCAAGGAAGGGCAGGATGAAGCCGAGGAAGAGGCGCGCGTTGAAGCTTCGAAGCGCCGGGAACGCCTGCGCGCATCAGAATCCGATAGATTGGAAGAAGATGAATTAGCGAGTGAGAAGTATTCGACGAGGAAATCTCGTTAACGCAATATTGGGCTACGCCGCAAAAGTAGACAGGCAAGCGAACCACGCGCATAACACGAAGAGACACGAAACATTAATTGTTTTCGTGTCTCTTCGTGTTATGCACATGGTTCGTTTCTTCTTACTTTGTTTTGCGCCTCAATCTGAGCCTGCCTTTCGCCCGACGATGAGCGTTATTTTGACGGAAAGCGTGAAATCCATCTCCTGTCGTTCCACGTCAATGATCCGCGCAATCTCTTTGGCGACGCGCGCCTGTGCCTCAGCCTCCGGCAGCGATTCGAGCCAGCGTGTGAGCAGAAAATCCGTAATCAGCGGAGCATTCAAAAATTCTTCACCTGATTCGTAATTAAACTCCTCAACCTGCATCCATGATGCGACGTTATCCAAACCTTCATTCGTCGCCATCGTTTCCATCGCCGAGACGGTGGGCAATTCCGTAATCAAAGACTCCACGTCATGCTCGTGATCTTCAATGCCTAGATTACGCAGCGCCTCCCAGTAAACGGAGAAAAACTCGCCAAAGCTCGAAGCCGTCACGAGGCTCAGGGCAACGGTTGCGCCGGGCGCGGCCACGCGCACCATTTCTGAGAGCATTTCCGGCAGACGCTCTGCCGCAACGAGCGAAGCATCGCCCACGACCAGATCAAATTGATCGTCCTCGAACGAAAGCGCCTCCAGTTGATCTCGACGAAACTCCGGGTCGGCCCTGACCGCCATCGCCTTGACGCGTCCAAGCTCCAGACACTCTTCGCTCTCATCCAGACAGACGAGCGATAGTTTGTCTCCGGCGCGCTCCTGCATCGCCAGCGCATGGCCGCCCGTGCCCGAAGCGACGTACAGCATGCGCCCCTTTTTCGGAGGCTTCACATGCTTGTCAATCAGTTCGGCGAATCGCTCGCCCCAGTCAGTTGCGACATACAGGTCTTGAAGAAAAGCCAGTTCTTTTTCTGATTTGTTTCCTACCACTTTTGTTTCACCCTCTATGGACATTTATCGCCCTCGTTCAAGGGCGAGTTTTCTCCTGCGTCTTCATCATAATATACACGACCGCGCAAAGACTCCGGCAGGCACTCCATCTCTTCTTTCGCGAGCCGGTCGCTGTGGACGTAGCGATAGCCGCTGCCGTAGCCGACGCGCTTCATCAGCGGCGTAATGGCGTTACGCAGGTGCAGCGGAACGGGTTCGCGCGCCGTAGCAGACGCGTCCTCGACCGCCGCCGTGTAAGCGCGCTTGACGGCGTTTGACTTCGGCGCGTTCGCCAGGTAAATGGTCGCCTGCGAAAGCGGGTACAGGGCTTCCGGCAAACCTATCAGTCGTGTGATGTCGGCTGCTGCTGCCGCTTGAACTATCGCCTGCGGGTCTGCGAGGCCGATGTCTTCGGAAGCCAGAATGCAGAGACGCCTTGCGATGAAAACCGGATCGGCTCCGCCTTCGATGAGGCGTGCGAGCCAGTAGAGCGCAGCATTGACATCGGAGTTACGCAAAGATTTGATGAGCGCCGAGGCCAGGTTGTAATGCTCTTCGCCGCCTTTATCGTAAGCATAGTGCGCGCGTCCCAGAGCTTCGATGACGGTTTCGAGCGTGACGTGGCGTACACCATCCGCTTCGAGTTCGGTTGACTCGATGGCTGCTTCGAGCGCGGCGAGAGCCACACGCGCGTCACCATGAGCTGAATGAGCCAGACGACTGATCGCTTCGTCCGAGATTTCCGGTTTGAACGTAGCCATCCCGCGCTCTTCATCTTCAACGGCACGGCGCAGGATCGTCTCTATGTCGGCATCCGTCAGGGGATTGAGAACCAGCACGCGACTGCGCGAGAGCAGCGCGCCCGTCACCTCGAATGAAGGATTCTCGGTCGTCGCCCCGATAAGTGTGACGGTTCCATCTTCGACCGCAGGCAGGAGCGCATCCTGCTGCGCTTTGTTGAAGCGATGAATCTCATCTATGAAAAGCACGGTTCGTATCCCGTGTTTCCTGTCTTCGCGTGCGTCCGTAATCGCGGCGCGAGCTTCCTTGACGCCGGAGAAGACCGCCGAGAGCGCGACAAACTGGGCGCCGCTTTTCTCCGCCAGGAGCCTTCCAAGCGTCGTCTTGCCCGTGCCGGGCGCGCCCCACAGGATGAGCGACGGCAGAGCGCCTGCGCCTTCGATCAGGCGACGCAGGATGCGCCCTTCGCCGACCAGATGGTTTTGTCCGACAAACTCTGCGAGGGAACGCGGGCGCATTCTCTCGGCTAACGGCGCGGTTAAAATGTCCGTCTCAATCGCCTCTTCGGTCTCGGCGAAAAGATTCCTGGTTGCACGACGCGGCATAGGTTTATTTCCAGACCCCCTTGCTCAACAAATTCCTGACCGGCGGGCTTGTTCAGCCGACCCGTACCGGGAGACTTTTAGCGTGTTCTGTTGGTGAAGCTTAGCACAAACTTTTGTGATGAGGGACATGGGAAGCGTGCTAGAATGGCGAAAAATCTTCGATGGAACGCCGGTCGCAACTTCGTCGTATAATGTGGCAAGCGCGCCATACGGACAAACAAAGTCATCAAAAGCGCGCTCCTTAAGTTTGGGAAACATTTAGAGGTATGAAAATGAAAAACGCAAAAAATACAATGAGAGTGGTCGGAATTGTTCTGCTCGGCCTTTTCGTGCTGGTTGTCGGTGTGCCGCTCCTTTTGGCTGCCGCCGGAATCACGCTCAGCATCTTCGGCTTCATTACGGCTTTAGCCATCAGCCTCATCAAGGTGGCGGTCGTGCTCGCCATCGGCTATCTGGTACTCGTCGGCATCCGCACCCTGCTTCGTTAATAACAATTCAGACAAGACAGCTTCGAGGGCGAACACTCACTCGCCCTTTGCCTTCCACCTCTAATCAATTACAAATCAAGTCAATTCTGTCATCGGGTTTTATCCCTGAAGGGGATACATAATAATAGCCGGGGGCGGCGCTATCGCTCTGCCCCGGCTATTGCATGTGACCCTTTCAGGGTCAAAGGAAGCACGCTGATGTCAATTATCCCTGACGAAACTCCTGACGTTCATCACCCGCGTCGTCTAGCACGGCGCGCACGCCGACGAGTGCGACTCGGACTCTGCTTCGGCTTTACTGCGGGGCTGTCAGGGGTGGTGACAACCGGCGTTGTCGGGTTGTATGAACTTGGCTGCGCGCTTTGACGATAGGCTGCGGCTTCTGCGGTGGCGATGGCCGTTTCGAGTCGGGCGCGACTCTGAATCACTTGCTCTAGCTGCGCCCGGACATTGGCCTTTTCGATTTCAAGCTGGCGGCGGCGCTGCTCGCGCAACTCTTCAGGCCGCGTTGAGCCGTTGAGGGCAAAAACCTTCTCGATGTTTTCCGGCTTCATGTCCTCTTCTATCTGCTTGATGCGCGCCTGAAGCTCCTCTTCCTTCTTTTGCGCGTCGCTTAACTGAGACCGCAGCGTCTCCACCGATGAGCTTTGAGCGAGCGCTACCGTAAAGGATGAGAGAAGCAGAATGATGAGTAAGGTGATTCGCCTGAGTTTCACTTTGTTCATTGTCTTTCCTCCCGCTCGTCCTTGCAGTCTGCGCTTTCTCTCATCCCTGGTTTACCGTCGCCTACATCTTCCCGGCCTTCAAGTCGGCCACCCGTTTCTCGAACCTGCTGGTGTCCATCTTGTCGGCTTTGCCGCGCTGGATGGCCTGCTCGGCGACGGTGAAGGCTTCGTCTTTTCGACCCGCCTCGAACAGCAGTTGAGCCTTGGCCGCCAGGTTCTGAAAAGTCTCTTTGAGCTTGATGGACTGGTCAGCCCATTTCAGCGCCTCGTCCCACTTGTCATCATTGGCATACTGGTTGGCGACCGTCAAAGGGATTCTCCAGTCGGTGGGATTGGCGGCTAAGGCTGCGTCAATCCTGGAGCGCATGAGCGCTTCCATGTTCGGCACTTCGACCGTGAAGGGGACGCGCAAGCGTTCCCAGCGAATGTTGACTCGCGCAGATGTCGGCCCGACATCGGGAATCTCGTAAGTGAGCCACTCCTGACTGTCCGGCGCCATCTGCGGCTTGGCCTTGACGCGAAGCATGTCCTTCTTCTCGTCGTAACTGAAACTACCCCACTGCCCGGCGTCGCTGTTGAAGATAATCGTCCACTCGTCCTTGCCCGGAATAGTGTGCAGGCTGTACGTTCCGGCAGCGAGTTTCTGCCCATTAATCAACACGTCGTCGGTGACTGCGAAGGTCGTCGCTTCGTTAGCGCCCGCGCGCCAGACGTGGCCGTAAGGCACGATGGGCGCATCCTTCGCGCGCGCGCGCGCGTCGTCCAATGTCGCGGTCCCGGCTGCGGCTGTCGCCGGTGGGTCGCCCCAGATTTTCCGTCCCTTCACACCGGGACGACTGTAGGTGATGGTGATGTCCGTGACGCCGACGGTCTGCATGATGCTGGCCTTCTGGCTCGGACGTGGCAGACGCAATGCCGGGTTGTTCTGCGCCGGAGCGTTTGACGCCGCGCACAGCACAAGGAACAACAGGGCGAAGGTAGAAGTGTAGAAACGTTTCAGGGAAATCATTCTCGGTCTCTCCTCGTAATTCTTCAGATTATCCAGATTGCCGGGCGCACAGAGTAAGGTTTGGTTCTCGAAGCGCACTAAGCTGTCAACCGTCTCATCCTGATCTTCCACGCGCTTCGATTTCCAGTCTGCCTCTGTACACCATTTCATTACGATATAACTCACTTCTTGTTGCTTCTTTTCTTTGTCGAACTCTTCCTGACTTTTTTAGCTGAACGAGTGCTGGCTTTGTCCTTCGGCGTTTTCTTCGCCGCCTTTTTACAACAGGCTTTTCGCCTTCGACATTCCGAAAACTATTAACCCGGCAATGATGGCAACAATGCCCGTGTACAGCAATAGATTAATTGTTTGTGTGGAAGCGGCGGCATTACCACTGAGCTTGATAAGAATATAAATAACCCCACAAAGAACGCCTACGGTCAGCAAAATAAGCCCTGCGTCTCTACGTCGCATCTTCAAACCTCCTTGTTTGAAATTAATTTAGATGATGGTAGCCCGAACCATAATAACTGAGGAAGCGCTTATCAGCCAGTTGTTCTGCTCCTCGCAAAGTGTGCGGCGGTGTGTTGGAAAATCATTGACTACCGCACGTGTTGGGTGCATTATCGCGACCTGTTCACTAAGTTTCCAGGCTGGCCCCAGAGCCTGCGCTTCTCTCGCACTTCTCCTGCCCAGCCTATTGGTAATTAACTGCGCTTCAATCTCGACAGAAGTGTGCTTGTCAAAGAGGAACTCTCCCATGTTTACCCTGCATAATTCCAGATATTTCAATACTCATCTGATAAGGCAAGCGCTGGTGAAGTTGACGAGCCTTGCGGTCATGCTGTTGTTCATAGCCACGCTCCAGATTATGGCGCAGCAACCGGGTCGCAATGAGCGTGTGCGTGGAATGGGATTATCGTCCGCCAGCACAGAAAAGCGCGTGGCGTTAGTCATCGGCAATAGCCGGTATGAATCTGCCCCGCTGCGTAATCCGGTCAACGACGCCAATCTGGTCGCAGCCACGCTCCGCGAGATAGGCTTCGATGTGATCGCGCGCACGGATGCCACTTTGCGCGAGATGCAGTTGGCCATCCGCGAGTTCAGCCGCAAAATTCAGAACGGCTCGGTCGGTCTCTTTTATTACGCCGGACACGGAATGCAGTCCGCAGGCCGCAATTTCCTGATTCCCATCGGCGCGTCAATTGAAGTCGAAGGCGATGTGGTTTTGGAAGGGCTGGATTTAAACTCGGTTCTGGAACAGATGGGCATGGCGCAGAACCGGCTCAACATAGTGATTCTTGACGCCTGCCGCAATAATCCCTTTACACGCAGTTTCCGCAGCGGCTCGCAAGGCTTAGCTCAGGTCAACGCGCCTGCCGGGACATTCATCGCTTACGCCACTGCGCCCGGCCAAACAGCCAGCGACGGGAAAGGCCAAAACGGGCTTTACACTCAGGAGTTGATGGCGAACCTGCGCTCGCCCGGCTTGCCGATTGAGGAAGTCTTCAAGCGCGTGCGCGTGCAGGTCAAACAAAAGAGCAACGGCGTGCAGATTCCCTGGGACGCCTCTTCGCTCGAAGGCTCTTTCTATTTCGTTGGCGGCACGCCTACGGATACATCTACGGCTACTGCGCCGCCACCCGTCACGACCCAGCCGCCCGTCTCCTACCAACCCGCGACGACAACGCCGCCCGTTTCGACCCTCACACGTTCCAGCGGCCCCAGCCTTGAGTTGATTGAAAGCAACTTCCAGAGCAACTTGATGGATGAAGTCATCAAGGACGGCGAAAGTTTTCTGTCGAGCCAGCCGGATCACGCGCGCGTCAATTTGCGCGTCGGCCAGGCATACTTTCTCAAGAGCCAGTTTCAGGAAGCGATGCGATATATGGAAAAAGCTTTTCTGGCCGGGGAATCAATCAGTCTTCCGCTCAAGCGACATCGCAAGGCGATGGGACTCTTCGACGCTCTGGAAAATGGCGTCATCAATGTGACGACAGCAGGACTTCAAATGCAGTTCGGTAGTGATACCTACCAGCTACCGTTCGCACAGATCGAAAGATTGGAAGCGCAAGCCGACCCGGTGCGAGGAATGTTGATCTACCTGAAAGGCGGAGTCGTCAACAAAAAGGGCAAGACCGAAAACAAGGATTACAAACTCTTCGCTCCGAGCGCCGGAATTGTTCAGGCGCGGGACGCCGCCGGAAACCAGATTCCGGTGGCCGTGTGTCGCGGGTGCGAATCGTGGACGACGGAGGTCGTCAAGTTCATCAACCGCAGCAAGACTGCTGGCCGGTAAAATAAACTGAAGGCCGTGCATAAATCCTGAGCCTGTCTGTGCCTGCTGCCGCGTCAGCGACGATTGAATCTGAGATGTCTCCTTCAATCGTCGCTGACGCGACGCTTGGCGCCGCTCACCGCTCATGCCCGGCGTTGAAACGCCGGGCTAAACTCAATGCGCCGCTCGCGCGGCGATTCATTCACACCCAGCAACTAAATTGACTTGATTCCCCATCTGAAAATTAAACAGTGCTGGTAATTACTCCCAAATTTCTTTAGAATAACCTCATCCACCCCCGAAGCTCTCAGCCCCATGAAGAGTGACAATATTTTAGTACTGCCCGTGTCGCACAATTTGTGCAGGCAGTAGTCGAGACTTATTCGCATGGGTTGAAAGTTATGAAATTATTTGTAGATGCTTCAGAACAAACGGGTCGCATGAGAGTCAACCGGAAACAGAGCAACGTTATTCGATCTCTCTGTCTCGTCCTTCTACTTGTTCTCCTGCCTTCGCACTCTCTAAAAGCCGCGACGCTTCCTGCCGGGTTTGCCGAAACGCTGGTCGCCAATGGACTCAGCAACCCGACCGCGATGGCTTTCGCGCCCGACGGTAGATTATTTGTCTGTCAACAGGGCGGTCAGCTTCGTGTCATCAAGAACGGGGCGCTCCTGGCACCACCGTTTGTGTCCCTGACGGTTGACTCTGCGGGAGAGCGCGGTCTGCTGGGCATAGCCTTCGACCCGAACTTTGCGACCAACCAGTTCGTCTATCTTTACTATACGGCCACGACTCCGGCCATACATAACCGCGTCAGCCGTTTCACGGCCAACGGCGATACGGTCGTTCCCGGCAGCGAAGTCATCATTCTCGATTTGAATAACTTGAGCGGCGCGACCAACCACAATGGCGGGGCGATGCACTTCGGCGCGGACGGCAAGCTCTACGTCGCCGTTGGCGAGAATGCTTCTCCGTTGAACTCACAGACGCTCAATAATCTGTTGGGCAAAATATTGCGTATCAACGCAGATGGCACAATCCCGACCGACAATCCTTTCTTCAACATTGCGGCGGGCGTCAATCGTTCGATCTGGGCGTTGGGGCTGCGGAATCCTTACACCTTCGCTTTCCAGAACGGCACGGGCCGAATGTTTATCAACGACGTGGGGCAGAACGCATGGGAGGAGATTAACGACGGCATCGCAGGCTCGAACTACGGCTGGCCGAACTCGGAAGGCGCAACTACTAATCCCAACTATCGCACCCCTCTCTTCTCTTACGCGCACGGAGGGCCGGTTGCGACCTCGGGCTGTGCGATTACGGGCGGGGCTTTTTATAACCCGCCTATCAATCAGTATCCGAGCGATTACGTCGGTAAATATTTCTTCGCAGACTTTTGCAACGGCTGGATCAGGCGTCTTGATCCGTCGAACAACACCGCGTCTGACTTTGCCTCCGGCGTTCCTTCGCCGGTTGATTTGCAGGTTGGCCCGGACGGCTATCTCTACTATCTGGCCAGAGGAAACGGCTCGGTCTTCAAGATCGTTTTCACAGCCAATCAATCTCCGACTATTAGCACACACCCTGCCAGCCAGACAGTTGCCGTCGGGCAGCCTGCCACCTTTAGCGTCGTCGCTTCCGGCACTGCGCCGCTTGGCTATCAATGGCAGCGAAACGGCAGCAATATCATCGGCGCGAATTCATCTAGCTACACGCTGCCCTCCGCAACGGTGGCGGATAACGGCGCGAAGTTCCGCGTCATCGTCTCAAACACTTTCGGTAGCGTGACGAGCAACGAGGCGACTTTGACCGTCCAACAGCAAACGGTGCAATTCAGCGCCGCGAGTTACAGCACAAACGAAGGAGCAGGAAGTCTGGCAATCACGGTGACGCGCTCTTTCGGCACAACGGGTGAGGTCACGGTGGACTACGCAGCCAACGGCGGGACAGCTTTAGAGCGCAACGACTACACGACTTTGGTCGGCACGCTTCGCTTCCTGAACGGTGAGACGAGCAAGACACTGACACTGCTGCTGACCGAAGACGGGTTCGTGGATGGCAGCAAGACCGTCAATCTCACTTTGAGCAATCCGCTGGGAGCGATTCTTGGCTCTCCCAACCTCACTACTGTGACCATTGCCGATAACGACACGACACCCTCGTCAGCCAATCCGATTGACCAGACACCCGTGTTTGTCCGGCAGCATTACCATGATTTCCTCAACCGCCAGCCTGAGCCAGCCGGTTTTCAAGCCTGGCAGGACATCCTTAACAACTGCCCACCTTCGGGGAAAGATGCCAACGGCAACTTCTGCGACCGCATCGAGGTCTCATCCGATTTCTTCCGTAGTTTGGAGTTTCAGCAGCGAGGGTTCTTTGTCTATCGTTTCTACTCGGCCAGCTACGGGAGGATTCCGCACTATGTGGAATTCATCCCTGATATGGCACGAGTCAGCGGCTTTCAGAGTGCAGCCGAAGAGGAGGCCAGCAAAGTCGCTTTTATCAATGCGTTTATGGCGAGACAGGAGTTCAGGACGCGCTACGATAGTGTGACTGATCCGAGAGCGTATGTCGGAGCATTGGAGACGGCGGCAGGCGTGGTCTTAGCGAACAGGGAAACACTCATCGCTGATTTGATCGCAGGGAGGAAGACGAGAGCGGAAGTGTTGCGGGCGGTGGCGGAGAGCAGCGAGGTGGTGCAGAAGTATTTCAATCAGGCGTTTGTCGTCATGCAGTATTTCGGCTATCTCAGGCGTGACCCCGACGCTCTCTATCTGAATTGGATAGACACGCTCAACCAGACGGGCGACTACCGCATTATGGTCAATGGCTTTCTCAATTCATTGGAGTACAGGTCACGCTTTGGTCAGCAGTGAAATAGGAATCGCGCATAACGTCCGCAGTTAACCATCCTGCGAGTCGTCTCCCTTTAGCAAAGGAGTTGAAAACTATATGCAAAAGATCACCCCATTTTTGTGGTTTGATAATCAGGCTGAAGAGGCTGCGAATTTTTACGTCGCTATTTTTAAGAATTCCAAGGTTGGAAAGATTACCCGCTATGAAGAAGAGGGCGCAAAGGTCTCCGGTCAACCAGAGGGAACGGTGATGACTATTGAATTCCAGCTCGACGGACAGGATTTTATAGCCCTCAACGGTGGGCCGCAATTCAAGTTCACTGAAGCCATCTCATTCTCTGTTAACTGCGAGACGCAGGAAGAAATAGATGAGATGTGGGACAAGCTTTCCGAAGGTGGAGAAGAAGGACAGTGCGGCTGGCTGAAAGATAAATTCGGTTTGTCGTGGCAGATTGTTCCGCCTGTTTTGAACGAGTTGCTGGCAGACAAGAATGCTGAAAAATCAAAAAGAGTTATGAAGGCGATGCTTCAAATGAAGAAGATTGACATTCAGACTTTGAAGCAAGCAGCCGAACAGGAATGAGTGACTCCTCACACTCAGAGTCAACTATATCCAACCCAAAGCGTTTTTAAAGAGAAAAAAAGTGGGGGCAAGCCTGATGACTTAACCCCTCTCTAACATATCTTGCTTTAGATGTTATGGTTTCTGGCCTGTCGATGCTGGAGTTCCGGCAGTCTTATCGAGGCCGATGATTGCGAACTTCCCGCCCATGTTGACGCTCGATAGCATCACATTGCCTGCGCCGTCGCTAATAGTCCTGTACTTTGTTGAGTATCTGGACGTGCTTTTCTGCTCTTCCAAACTCGCCTGAGTTTTGGCAATGACCTTTTTACCATCGAGAATCGTCAACTCGTTGGTGCTGTCATCGAATTTAACTTTGTAATCGCCCTTTTTGACGAGGGTCTCTCCCACCTTCACATCTACCTCAAAGGTCACGTCCTTGGTTTTGACATCGGCTAACGCCGCCGTGCTAAGCATCCCGCACACTATGAGCGCCAGAGCAATGCTTTGTAATCTCTTTTTCATTTCGTCCACTTCCTTCCAATTTGGGGTTAAATCTGTCCAACCTCGTCGTAGTTCGGGGAGAACTGATGTTCCAGGCTCATATACGCTCGGACCAGAGAATGGTTCCGAGAAAAATAATCTTGATGGAGTTTAAGCTGTTGTGAGGTATGCAGTCGGATGAACGTCAGGGAAGAGAATCCAAAAATATAGACTTTAGACGTTGAAGCGGAAATTTACTATGTCGCCTTCCTGCATCACATACTCTTTGCCTTCCAATCTCAATAATCCCTGCTCGCGCGCCGCTGCATATGAGCCTGCGCGCATCAGTTGGTCATAGCTGACAGTTTCGGCGCGGATGAAGCCGCGCTCGATGTCAGAGTGGATGACACCGGCGGCTTGCGGCGCGCGTGTGCCCTGAGGAATCGTCCACGCGCGCACCTCTTTTTCTCCCGCCGTCAGAAACGACATCAGGCCGAGCAAGCGGTAGGCGCTTTTGATGAGACGATCGACGCCGCTGCCCTCGACGCCGAGAGCTTCCATGTAGTCTTTGCGCTCATCCGGCGGCAGTTCGACCAACTCCGCTTCAAGCTGCGCGCAGATGATGACGAATTCGGCAGACTCGCTCCTGGCAATTTCTCGCACAGCACGGACGTGCGGATTTTCTTCTGCGTTCTCGGCAAGCGTCGCTTCGTCAACATTGGCGGCATAAATAGTCGGCTTCATCGTCAGCAGAAAGAAGCCGCGTGCTACTGCACGCTCATCGTCTGTCAGGACAGCGGTTCGAGCAGGCTTACCATCTTCGAGAACGGGCTGGATTTTGTCTAAGACATCGAGTTCGGCGCGGGCCGTCTTGTCTCCGCTCTTAACGGTCTTCTGCGCTTTATCACGACGACGCTCGACCGCCGCCAGATCAGAGAGCGCCAACTCAATTTGAATCGTCTCGATATCGCGCTGCGGGTCGACTGTGCCTTCGACGTGGACGATCCCTTCGTCTTCAAAGCAGCGCACCACCTGAACAACTGTATCCGTCTCCCGGATGTTGGCGAGGAATTGATTCCCCAGCCCTTCGCCTTTCGACGCGCCGCGCACCAGCCCGGCGATGTCCAGAAACTCGACGGTTGCCGGAACGATGACGCTTGTCTTGACCAGCTTCGCCAGCGGTTCGAGCCGCTCGTCGGGGACGGCGACGACGCCGATATTCGGCTCAATCGTGGCGAAAGGATAGTTGGCCGCGAGCGCCGCCGTCTGCGACGTGAGCGCGTTAAAGAGTGTGGATTTGCCGACGTTGGGCAGCCCGACGATACCTGCGCGAAGCATGAAGATAACCCTCTCAGAATGGAACAGCGCGTTGAAATGAAACTAATTTTTTACACTCTGGCGCAGGCGATGTCCAGCCAGTCTATCTCTTCTCCCGCTCCAAAGATGAGCGATCCCACTTCGCCAGATTCGCGCCCGCTTCGTAGGTGCTTTGCAGAAAGTCCATCAACTTTTCGTCGGGCGAGTCTGCCTGCCGGACATCATCGTAGGGCAGAATGAAGCCTCCCGTTTCAGGATTGTAGAATGCGCTCGTCGGAAGAATCTTTTCCTGCGGCAATCCCGGCGGTTCCGGCGCGGTGTAAGAGTAGAAGGCTGCCTGTTGGATGTTTCCGCTGCCGGGCCAGAAGCCATGACTGATAACTTCGTGCGAGTAAGCCTCGCGGGTTATCGAGTCTGCGCCCTCGCGCTCTGGCGCACGCCGCCCGGAAAAGCGCGTCACCGCCAGATCGAAGCTGCCCCAGAAGAAATGCACGGGACTGCATTTCCCTATAAAACGCGAGCGGAACTCTTCAAAAATTCTGTCCGCCTGTACCAGAATGCGCCAGAAGCGATTGGCGTATTCAGCATCGTAAGCGGCATGAACGTGATCTTCAGCAAAGGGAATCGGGTCTGGGACTTCGTCCGGCCTGGCTCTGATTTCAACTTCGATTTCAAGCGAGCGCAAAGTCGCCATCAACTCTTGATAAAAATCCGCGACGGAGCGCGGCGCTAAAGCCAGAGCTTTCATTCTTCCGTCACTCGTCCTGATGAGCAACTGGTGGTCAATGAAGTCGAACTCAATCTCGAAGGTTCGCTCTTGGTATGGAATCGTTGAAGTCGTCAGACCGCGCGCGGAGACGTAGAGCGGGACCTGCCACCAGTGATTGACCAGAGGGCTTTGCACGAGCCGAATCTTCCCGACGATCTGCGTCCACATGTGCAGCGTCGCATAGGTCTCTTTCCATTCTTCCAGAGGCAAACTCGGCCAAGCCTCGGCCTGATTGTTTTCGTCATGGGGACTTGTCATTTTGTTGTCTCCGTCTAATGCTTAAGGTTTAGTGTTCGGCTGTATCGTGCGACAGGTTCATGGTGAGAATCAAGCTCACGGCGGTGGCTTCAATGCTTTGTGAGGTGATTAGTGAGCGCGACCACTACTCCTTACTATCGGTCGAGGATAAGAGCCGTGCTATGGGGCGGTTGGCTCGAAAGATTTGTTTGTCGCCGGATTTATCTGCATGGAAGCTATGTTCGCGGGATGCCTTCGTAAATCCCACACAACTCCCAGCCACGAAAGCACCCGGAGGGCGTAGTGAGAGACATCAATCTCCCACCAGTAGATGCCCTGGCGCTCCGAAGAAGGATAGTGATGGTGATTGTTATGCCATCCTTCGCCAAGCGTGATGAGCGCCACAAACAAATTATTCCGGCTGTTATCTCCGGTCTCGAAACGGCGTTTCCCAAAGATATGAGCGAGGGAATTTACCGTAAACGTGCCGTGATAGAGCAGCACCGTGCTGATGAAAAATCCCCAGACCAGCATCTGCCAGCCCGAAGTGCCCAGGCCGGGGGCGTAGTGTTGCAGCATCGTCCCGAGCAAAAATGTGGCCGCTGCCAGCAGCACCGGCGGCACAGAGTAGTAACGATCCAGCCAGCGCAAATCGCGGTACTTGACTAGATTGGACACAAGTGTTCTATCGGTCGTTCCACTGGCGCGGGACAGAAACCACCCGACGTGTGAACGCCACAGGGTATGGGCGAGCGGCGAGTGGAGATCAGTCTCGGTGTCGGCGTGAAGGTGATGCCATCGGTGATGTGCAGCCCACCAGAGCGGCCCTTTCTGGTAAGAGGCTGTGCCGACGAATGCCATCAGGAACTGGAAGACTCTGCCTGTCCTGTATGAGCGGTGCGCGAAGAGGCGATGAAACCCGGCGGTAATCGCAAACATACGCACGACGTACAATGCCAGACAGACCGTGACGGCTGCCACGCTGATGCCCGTCCAGATGACGAGCAGGCAAGCCACATGCATGAAGAGAAACTGAACGCAAACAGAATAGTCCAGACTCTCTTGATTATTCCCGCGCGGATTCCTGCGGAAGGACTCGAACATTAACCCACCTTATTCATCGAAAGCTGTTATCCACTATAAAGCGTATTTCCCTTAATGCAACCCGGCTTCGCTCCAGATGAAGGCCCGTCATCAGGTTAAGGTTGATTACTGTCAGCGCTTCTCATCCTTCTTATCATTTTCCTTGCTCAATGGCTGGGGCATTTGAACGGGCCGGGAAGGGAAGAGTTTTGCCCTCCGCAACTCGCGCCATTTACCGGGAATGTGTTTGGCATACGGGTATTCGGTTGCTCTGAGACCTAAGCCCCAGAGTGTTGCGCCCGAGATTGCTATGGCGACGCAGAAGATAAGGATGTCCCAATTAGTCGGCTCCTCATCAACGTCCGCATAGAACGAGAACAACACAACAGACAAGCCGATGAGGATAATATGTAAGATAAAAGCATTTCTCTGCGAATTCTCATCCTTAATGAAAAGGTGCAGAAGGCAAAGATAGACGGCCCAAACCGCTACGATGATCGCCGTCCCGATGACGAATACTGCGGGAATCCGATCGCGCGGGTCAGGGTCGTTGAAGCGATAACTATAGTAGTAAAACGACCAGAAGTATGCGCTGCTTACCACGAAGTAGAAGACCGATTTAGTGACCCTCGAAATGGCATTCACGTCATCTTCGGGCATGCCTCCTTCGGAAGTGTGTTTTGTGTTGCTGCCTAGTATCCACGCGTCTGGCTCCTCCTGTTGCTTTTCGTTGACTTTGATGTATGTCTCCGGAAGTAACATCAGGGAGAAGGCGACTAGCATTAACGCAAAGTAAACGTTGACGCTGGCATAGATGAAGTGTCGTGACACCATTGGCTTCCTGTCTTCTGCCGACCCTCCATCTGGCTGCTGTTGTTTGTCGCCGGGCTGCTCGGCGCTCTGAGGTTGCCGCGCGGCGGCGGCGGCTTGAACGACCGGCTTCTTCTTTTTGGTGAGCGCTGCGGTCTGCGCCATCAGGTGAGCACCGACGAAGCAGGCCAGCGTGGCGACGACCAGAGCGCTCACCAGGGCCGAAAATAATTTCGGCTTACTGGTTTTTTTAATCGCCAGGACGATTGTCAGGACGGTGACGGTAATGCCGCCGAGGGCAGAGAGGAAACTGGCATATTGTTCCGAGAGCTTGATGTAGTCTGCATGCATGTTCGTTGCTCCGATCTTCCGGCTGCAAAACGTGCCGCCGGAAACTGAGGATGGATCGCATACGCCGAAGCGGCGGCAGGCGAACAGTGAAAGCTGCCCGTGCTAAAGCTACATGAGATAGGTAAGATTCTCCGCCGTCCGCTCCAGCGTCTGGTTTGAGCGGCTCTTATCAGGAGGGGAACTAACAGCAAACGCTTAAGGGCAAGAATTTCTTCGTCGAGGTTTCCCTTTCTTGTTCGACTACAATCGGAGGTTGAGACGCCTAGCGCCCTTGCGGCTGAACGGGCGTGTTGTGGAATGTGGCGATGCTCCATTTGCCGCTATCCTTCGTCATAATCATCGTGTTCATGGCCGTACTTTTCTTCTTCTCGCCGCCCATGCTCCACTCCAGATTCCATTCGACATGAACTACCGCCACATCGGGGCGCAGGAAGCGAATGCTCTTGACCGTGCCGACGTTGTGACTATCTTTATAGATGGTTGTAAAAATCTGTGTGTGACCCTTTTCGATTTCCTCTCTGCCTTTTATTTTGTTGCCGTTGACCACCACGTAATCTGCATCGGTGGCGAAGGGTGCGGCGAATGCCTTACCGTCGTGCGCGTTCCATGCGTCTTGCACTTGCTGGACGATCTGTCTAAGCGTAGCTTCGTCCGCGCTTGAGCTTTGCGGCGTTTGCGCGTTGCCTGTCAGAGCGCCAAAGGGCAGGGAAGCAAAGACGATCAGGGCAAGTGATTTAAGGCGTTGAGACATCGGATGATTCTCCTTTTCTCTCATGTGGGAATGGTGAGACTCAAGAGCAAGCGCGAGTTTAGCAATCCTGTGACAGGAAAAGCCAGATTTGATTTGCAACAACCTGCCATAGTTCGCGTATAATTCAGGCGTCCCGGTTCTATCTCGTTTTATTCCAAACGCAAAAGCTTTCCAACTTCGGAGACCAGAAGATGAAAGATTTGGCCGATGTCGCCTTGAATGTCGCCAAACAGCGAGGCGCATCCTATGCTGATATACGCTTTGTCCGTACGCTCAATAATTTCGTCACCACGCGCGAGAAGCGCGTCGAGAATGTGACGAATACGGAATCCTATGGTTTCGGCGTGCGCGTGCTGGTTGACGGCACATGGGGATTCGCCGCGTCGAGCGATGTGAAGAAGGAAGAGATTGCGCGCGTGTCGGAGCGCGCCGTCTCAATCGCCAAAGCGAACAAGAGTATCCAACGCAGCCGCGTCACACTCGTGCCGGTCGAAAAATACCCTGACGCGAAATACACCACGCCCGTTCAGCGTGACCCGTTCACCGTTCCTCTGTCGGAAAAGGCTGACTATTTATTGAAGGTCAATGCCGAAGCGATGAAGCTCAAAGGACCGGGGCCGATCTTCGTCAATTCGATTATGTTCTTCACGAAGGAAGAGAAGTTTTTCGCCTCGACCGACGGTTCATACATCGAGCAGACCTTGATTCGCTCGTGGCCCAGTTTCACTGTCACCTCCGTCGATACCAAGACCGGTCGCTTTGAGCAGCGCAACAGTCTGGGCACGCCCGCCGGGAAAGGCTATGAAGTCGTCGCCGAGTACGATTTGCTGGGCGAAGTTCCGGGCGCGGCAGAGCAGGCCATTCAGAAGCATACGGCCAAGCCGGTCGAGCCGGGACGCAAAGACCTCGTGCTTCATCCGACGCATCTCTGGCTGACGATTCACGAATCCATCGGACACCCGACGGAGCTTGATCGCGTCCTCGGCTACGAAGCGAACTTCGCCGGGACATCTTTCGCCACGCGCGAGAAGCTCGGAAACTTCCAGTACGGCTCGAAGTTCATCAACATCAAGGGTGATAAAGTTCAAGCCGGTGGCTTAGCCTCCTGCGGCTGGGATGATGATGGAGTGAAGACCACCGAGTGGGACATCATCAAGGACGGCGTGCTCGTCAGTTATCAAACCGTGCGCGACAATGCGGCCATCATCGGCCTGAAGCATTCGCACGGCGCGGCCTACGCAGACTCCTGGGGGTCTGTCGCGTTTCAGAGAATGCCGAACGTCAGTCTTCAGCCTGCGACGGGCGCGACAAACATCAGCGCCGACGATCTGATTGCAGACGTGAAGGACGGAATTTATATTGAGGGCGACGGGTCGTTCTCGATTGACCAGCAGCGTTACAACTTCCAGTTTGGCGGGCAGGTTTTTTGGGAGATTAAGAACGGGAAGAAGGTGGGGCTGTTGCGCGATGTCGCCTATCAATCGCGCACGCCTGATTTCTGGAACAGTTGCGATGGCGTCGGCTCCCGCGAGCATTACCGTCTCGGCGGCTCTTACTTTGACGGCAAGGGTGAACCCGGACAGGTCAACGCCGTCTCGCACGGCTGTTCCCCGGCGCGCTTTCGCCGCATCAACGTCATTAATACGGGAAGAAAGATTTAGATGCCCTAACAAAACAGATAAGAATTACAGACAGGATTAACAGGATGAACAGGATGAAAGGAAGAAGCATCAAGCTCCCTTGACCTGCCTTGTCTTCTTAATCTTGCTAATCCTGTTAATCCTGTCTATTTCTTCTCTGTCTACTAACGAGAGCGAAAGGAATAAGCTGATGAGAAAGCTCATACTTTTAGTCCTGACAGGATTGCTTCTTGTCCCTGCCGGTTATGCGATTGGCTTACAGAGTCCCCCGCCAAATTTTACGAGCGTTTACACTGACCTCAACAAGCAGTGCAAGGCGGCGTTTAAAAAGGTGGGCGAGGGACAGGACATGCCGCTCAACTGTAAGGGCTACGGCGGCTATAAAATTTATATCAGCTATAGCGCCATGTACGCCAATCTGAGCGCTGACACGCTTGACGGCAAGAATTCCATCCCCCTCGGGATGGCGCAGATTAATTACGATCAGGAGAAAGGCAGAAAAATCGAATGGCGGATGGCGAATGGTAAACCCTTCGCCGTGATTCTCAGAATTGAAGATAAATTGTACGTCAAAGGATTGCGAGGCTACGAGAAAATTGATTACGACGTAGACGCGAAGGCATCGGATGCCAATCAGCAAGCAAGAGATTTGGCCGACAAGGCTTACGCACCATAACAGCAGACAGTCGAGGCGGCGCGTTCCCCGTTGAGCCAGCGCCGTCCATTGATTTCCCGAAGAGGAGACTTATGGCGATTCTTTCCAGCAGCGAGGCTGAAGCTATCCTCAAAAAAGTTCTGAGCTTCTCAAAGGCAGACGAGTTGGAAGCAACTTTGCAGGGCGGGCGCACCGCTTACACGCGCTTTGGTGTCAACACGGTTTCGACGAGCGGCGACACGGACAATCTCTCGCTCGTCGTCAACGCGCACTTCGGTCAGAAGAGCGGCGTAGCGACGACCAATACGCTCGATGACCAATCTTTGGAGCGGGTCGTGCGTGCGGCGGAAGAGATTGCGCGTCTCAGACCTGAAGACCCGGAGCAACAGCCTTTTCTTGAGAAGCAAGCATACGCGCCGTTTGATGCTGCCTTTGATGATGCGACCTACAACGCCGACGCGCAAACAAGAGCGCGCGCCGTCGCCACGTCAATTGATCCGGCGAAGGCCAAAAATCTTGTCGCCGCAGGCATCATTGACCACACGGGCAACTTCTCGTCGCGCGCGAATACGAAAGGAAACTTCGGCTACTTTAAGAGAACGAACGCTTCATATACGACGACCGTGCGCTCTCTGGATGAACTTGGCAAGACAGGCTCGGGCTGGGCGACGGCGATCTCGCATCGCATCGGCGACATCAATGCGAAGGCCGTCAGCACACGCGCCATCGAAAAGGCTGAACTCTCACGCAATCCCGTCCTGCTTGAGCCGGGCAACTATACGGTCATTCTTGAGCCAAACGCCGTCGGCGATCTGGTCACGTTTATGATGGGTTTCTTCGGAGCCAGGCAGGCTGACGAGGGGCGTTCGTTTCTCTCAAAGAAGGGCGGCGGCAACCGTCTCGGCGAGAAACTCTATGGTGACGGCGTCAACATCTACAGCGACCCGATGCTGAGCATTGCGCCGGGCGCGCCCTACGACAATCAGGGCTTGCCGACGAAGCGTCTGGATTATGTCCGCGCGGGTGTGGTGAGTAATCTGAACTATGGCCGCTACTGGGCCAAGAAGATGAACAAAGAGCCTACGCCCGCAGCTTCCAACATGATTATGGACGGGGGCAAAACGTCTATCGAAGAGATGATCAAGGGAACGGAGCGGGGCATTCTCGTGACGCGCTTCTGGTACATTCGCCTCGTCGATCCGCAGACTGTGTTGTTGACGGGCTTGACGCGCGACGGCACGTTTCTCATCGAGCAGGGACGGCTCAAGAGTGCGATCAAGAACTTCCGCTTTAACGAGACGCCCGTCAAGATGCTCAACAACATCGAAGCGATGTCGCCATCGGCGCGCATCACAGGCTCCGAGCGCTTCGGCGCGGGCAGCCCCGTGCTTGCGCCCGCCCTCAAGGTGCGCGATTTCTCATTCACCAGTCTGTCGGATGCGGTGTAAAGCGGTGATAGGTGATGGGTGATAAGTGATAAGAGAAAAGCCTGTTCTTTCTTACTTATCACCCATCACCCATCACCTATCACTTTCCCACTATGTTATTCGCTCTCGCTTTGGCTGTAGTTGCGATTGCGGGCGGTGCGGCTCTCACTTATCTGTTTGATGAGGACGCGCCGCTCGTTGCGCGCTTGTGCATGGGTACGTGCATAGGCTTTGCCGCGCTTGGATTGTTTGGGTTTATTCTCGCCTCTTTTTTCGGCTTCACTTCTTTCGCTTTGATCTTAACTGCGGCTGTGGTTGCTTCGCCGCTTGTGCTGGTGGCTAAGGGTCAGCGCCGTGCTTCGTTGAGCGCGGATTTTCATGAGACGGCGCGTGGGTTTCATCGTGCGATGCTGCATCCGACGCGGCAAACGACCTCTTACGCAATCTTCTATGCGTTCATCGTGCTTGTGCTGTGGCTCGTCTTTGACCGCGCGATGGTTGAACTGCCCGATGGGATTTACACGGGGGTGCAGAACAACTACGGCGATTTGCCTTTCCACCTGAGCATCATCACGAGCTTTGCGGATGGCGCAAACTTTCCGCCCGAAGACCCGACCTTTGCGGGCGCGCGCTTCACCTATCCTTTCGTCGCGGATTTCGTCGCCGCCTGTTTCGTTCGCGCCGGGGCGACGTTGAGACAAGCGATGCTGCTGGAAAATTTCCTCCTCGCGCTCTCCTTCATCGGGTTGCTGCATCGCTTCACTTTGAAATTGACGCGCGATTGGATCGCCGGATTGATTGCGCCCGCGTTGGTGCTGTTTAGCGGCGGGTTGGGTTGGTGGCATCTATGGAGTCATGCGCGTGTGAGTGGGCAGGGATTCTTCGAAATCCTGATGAAGCTGCAACAGCAGTACACGATCACGCCGGATACAGGTTATCGCTGGGGCAATTCTTTAACAACGCTGCTCATCCCGCAACGCGGCATCCTGCTCGGTTTTCCTCTGGCCGTGATCGTCTTCACCGTTTGGTGGCGGATGATGGGAGAAGCGGACGTGGGGACGCCGGGGAGTGGGGAAGCGACAAGCGGCGATGATGAGGAGAAGAAGAAGAAGCGCAAGGGCGGTAAAAAGAAGGCGCGGCAGGGCGCTGCGCCTCTTCGCGTTCACGCGCCTGCTGCGCGTCTCCCCATCTCGAATATGCAGCGCATGATAGTGGCTGGCGCAATCGCGGGGCTGTTGCCGCTCGTCCACGCGCACAGCTTCGTGGTGGTGATGGTCGTCGGCGCGGGCGTGGCATTGTTGACCGGGCTGAAGGAGTGGCGCGCTTGGGGCCAGTTCTTTATCGTCGCAAGTCTTATCGCTGCGCCGCAGATGTGGTGGGCGACTCATGGCAGTTCCGTGCAGGCGGGCGATTTCTTCGGGTGGAATTTCGGATGGGACAAGGGCGAGGAAAACTTCTTCGTCTTCTGGTTCAAGAATACGGGGTTGTTGATTCCGCTCATCTGCGCGGCGCTCTTTTGGCGCGAGCGTCGTCAGTCGGGCGAGCAAAAAAATCTTGTGTCACGCCGTCTGCTGCTCTTTTACCTGCCGTTCACGCTTTGTTTCATCATCCCGAATGTGATTAAACTTGCGCCCTGGGTGTGGGACAATATCAAGGTTATCTTTTACTGGTTCATCGCGTCCGTGCCCTTAGTCGCGCTCTTTCTCGCGCGCCTCATGCGCGGGAGATGGCCTTTGCGTGCGGCAGGGGTCGTGTTGCTGCTGACGCTGACGTTGAGTGGTGCGCTCGATGTCTGGAGCGTGATGTCGAAGGCGGCGGAGTTCAGAATCTTTGATGCCGACGGTGTGCGGTTTGCGCAAGTCGTCAAGGCGCAGACCGCGCCGCGCAGCACCATCCTGCACGAGCCGACGTTCGATACCCCGATTTTCCTGACGGGCAGGCGCTCAGTCATGGGTTATCCGGGGCACGTCGGGTCTCATGGGATTAATTACGATGAACGCTTGCGCGAGATCAGGCGAATTTACGCGGGCGGCGCGGACGCCCAGCGCCTGCTGGCGAAGTACGGCGTCGAGTTCGTAGTAGTTGGGCCGCACGAGCAGCGCGAGAGGCCAATCAACGAAGCCTTCTTTGCGCGCTATCAATTGGTAGGAGAAACGGGTGAGTACAGGCTCTACAAAATCGCGCGACCGTAAAGCGGCTGGCGATGTCGCGCAAAATACCGCGCAGGCTTCCACGCCTACGCCGCCGAATCAATGGGACGCGCCGGAAATCTCGCCCCGCGTCTGGTGGATTGCGAGCCTCAGCATTCTGGCGGTGGCCGCGTTTGTACGTCTCTACGCGCTCGACTTGAAGCCGCTGCATCATGACGAAGGCGTCAACGGCTTCTTTCTGACGACCCTCTACCGAGACGGCGTTTATCATTACGACCCGACGAACTATCACGGCCCGACGCTCTACTACTTCGCGCTGGCTATCACGAAGCTGAAAGCGCTTCTTTTCGGTGAATCGGGCTTGAGCACCGTTGCCGTTCGTCTCGTGCCTGCCTTCTTCGGAATTGCGACCGTCTGGCTGGCGCTTCAGTTGCGACGCCACATCGGGACTATCGGCGCGCTGGCCGCAGCCGCGCTCATCGCTCTCTCTCCGGGAAATATTTACGTCTCGCGCTATTTCATACATGAAGCGCAGTTCGTCTTCTTCACGTTGGGGCTGGTCATCGCCGCCCTGCGCTACTGGGAAACGGCTGACGCTATTTACCTGATGCTCGCATCAATTTCGGCGGCGCTGCTCTTCGCCACGAAAGAGACGGCGATTATCTCTGTCGCCGTGCTCGGCCTCGCCTGGGTTGTCGCTGCCGTTTATATGCGGCTCGTCAAAGGAAGAACGACAGTATCGTGGGAGAAGCAGAGCGCGGCGCAGCGCAAAGCTAAGAAGCGTCGTGCGGTCTATGCCGCACAATCGAGCAGGTTTGAAAGATTCGGCGGCGTCGAGCATGTCGCGTTAATGGCGAGTCTGGCGCTGCTGCTCTTCGTCTTCGTCAACATTCTCTTCTACTCATCTTTCTTCACTTACTGGAAGGGAGTTGGAGGCGCGATTGAGTCTCTCAAGGTCTGGGCGCAGACGGGCACGAAAGAACACGGTCACGACTGGCCCACTTATCTCTTGTGGCTCTGGCAGGAAGAAGCGCCGCTCCTGTTTCTGGGTGCTGCGGGCGCTGGGCTGGCTTTAATTCGCCGCGTGAATCGCTTCGCTATTTTTGCCGGGGCATGGGCTTTCGGCATCCTCGCGGCCTATTCGCTCATCCCTTACAAAACTCCCTGGCTGATGCTCAATTTCACAGTTCCGCTGGCGATTATCGGCGGCTATTGTGTCAACGAGATTTACCATTGGAGCAAAGACTTCTCTTCACGCGCGCTGGCTCTAGCGATAGCTCTCGTCGCTCTTGTGGTCTGCGGTATACAGGCCGTCCGGCTCAACTTCTTTCATTACGACGACGACAAGTATCCTTACGTCTATGCTCACACCTATCGCGAGTTTCTTCCGCTGATGAATAAGATTGACGAACTGGCAGAGCGCGCTAAGACTGGCAAGCAGACGGGCATCACGATCACCGCGCGCGAATACTGGCCGCTGCCCTGGTATCTGCGCGATTACCCGCGCGCAGGATTTTTCGGGCGCATGGCCATGACGAATGAGCCACTCGTCGTCGGTTCAGTTGAGCAGGAGCAGGAGCTTAACCTTAAGCTCGGCGACCGCTACCAGCGTGTTGACTCTTACCCGCTTCGTCCCGGCGTCACGCTCGTGCTTTACGCGCGGCGAGATATTGCTCAGAAGTAAAGGGCGGCGTAAAGCTGCCGCTTGCAACAATAAAACCTCTTGGCCTGAAGCATTGGTTGACATTCCGGCAAAGTCCAACATATAGTGTGCCTCTCGCTTGTCGCGCTCTAGGTACTGCGCTTATGCTATAAAATCTTCTGGAGCAGACAATCAATATAAGAGCGCATGTTTAAACTTCAACGCCTAGAAATCATCGGCTTCAAATCCTTCGCGGATCACACAGAAATTGTCTTTACCGGCGACGGCATCACCGCTGTTGTCGGCCCCAACGGCTGCGGAAAGTCCAACGTCGCGGACGCCATCGCGTGGGTCCTGGGCGAGCAGCGCATCAAGCACCTGCGCGGCGCGGAGATGAAAGATGTCATCTTCCAAGGCTCGCGCAACCGTGCGCCGAGCGGGATGGCCGAAGTCGTCCTCCACATGGTGCGCGACGAATCAGTCGAGCACGAGCCGGACATAGAAGACATAGATTCCACGCTCGAAGAAATAGACGATCAGGCCGTCAACATCGAAGACCTGACCGCTCAGCCTGCCGTCGAAGAAACAACCGCTACAGCGCCCGCGCTGCCTCCCGGCACAGCCGACGAATCCGGTGAGACCGTCCAATCTGTTGTTCAGGTTGGCGAAGCAACTGAGAACGTCGGAGAAGCGCAAGGTGACGTTGCCGCCGGAACTGAAACGGCTGCGAACACTTCGCTCTCTCTTCCTGCCGAGACGAGCGCGACGAAAGTTCATCATAAGCGGCACTGGCGACCGAGCCGTCAGGCACTGGAGTTTGCGCCGGGCGAATCCGTCTCCGTCACGCGTCGTCTTTATCGTTCGGGCGAGAGCGAGTATCTGCTGAACAATCGCACCTGCCGCCTGCGCGACATACAGGATTTGTTCTCCGGCACGGGATTGTCCGGCGCACACTACGCCATCATTGAGCAGGGACGCATCGGGCAGATTCTTTCGGCCAAGCCGATGGATCGCCGCACGTTGATTGAAGAGGCTGCCGGAATCACAAAGTTTCGCGTCCGCCAGCGCGCGGCTGAAGCCCGCCTAGATTCGGCGCGCGGCAATCTCTCGCGCATCTCAGACATCATCTCCGAGATAGACCGTCAGGTGAACAGCCTGCGTCGTCAGGCAGCGAAAGCGCGTCGCTATCGCATCCTGCGCGAAGAATTGCGAGAGCTTCTACGCAGCACATATGTCGCGGAAGATCGCTCGCTCACCACGCTGCTTGAAGAGACGCGCATCCGGCTTGAAGAGGCCGCAACGGAAGAGCGCCAGTTGGTTGAAGAATTGGCTGCGCGGGAAGAGGACGCACGACGTGCGACGCAGGAAGCGCGCACCGTTGAAGAAGAGTTGGCCGAAGCTCGTGCGGCGGCAGCCGAAGCAGAGTTGCAGCGTGACCGTCGGCTACGTGAACAGAGTTACCAGCAAGAGCAGGTCTTGGCGCTTGAGAAGCGTCGCGGTGAAGTCGAGCAAGAGATTGAGACGGTCCGTGCGCGTCTGACGAGCGTTGAAGAAGAGTGCGACCGATTGTGCGTTCAGGATGCAGAGCAGCGCGCGGCGAGTGAAGAACACACGCTCGTGCTTCAATCTGCGGAGACTGCCTACGGGCAGCGCGTCGTCGAAGTTTCCGAAGCCGAAGCCGCGATTGAGAGTGCGCGCGCTGAACTGTTGACGCATACGGCTGTCGCTGAGCGGTTGATGGAGATTGGTCGCCAGCTTGAGGCTGCGCTCGAACGCCTCGCTCTTCAGGCCGAAGGATTGATGCGTGAAGGCGAGCGCGCTCAAAGCATTCACACAGAGCGCGTCGCGGAAGCCGAGAAACTGAATCAGGAGATTGCTCAGACGCGTGGAAACAGGGCGTTGCTTGTCGCCGAACGCGAAGCAGCCGTGCATACGGTCGTTCAGGGACACGAGCGAGTCTCCGAGACGGATGCGGAATTGACCACCGCGCGGGAAGAGTATTCGCGTGTGCGCCATCGCCTCGACACGTTGATGGAACTGGATGCGAAGCGCGCCCATTATTCTCCGGCGGTGCAGAAGCTCTTTGCGACAGGCGATGCGCCGGAAGAGTTTCACTTCATGGGCACGCTCGCCGATATGTTCAACGTCGAGCCGCAATGGGAACGTGCCGTTGAGGGCGTGTTCGGCTCATCGTTACAGGCTGTTATCGTCCCGACGCCGGAAGACGCGGCGCGCGCCGCCATGTGGCTCAGAGAAAACGGAGCGGGACGTGCCAGCTTCCTCGTCGCGGGGCTTCACGGAGCGAGCGATGAAACGGATACCGTCGCGGCTTACAGGATAGAAGCTGCCGCGAGCGGAGACTCGTCAAGCGGCGTTGAAGTTGCGGGCGATGTTCGCATCCGCGATCTGCTGGGAGCGCCGCGCGAGTTACTCGCGGTTCTCAGCCGCACGCTTCCACAGCGCATGAATGCACGCATCACCAGGAATCTTGAGCAGGCCATGACGACGAGCCTGGCGACGGGTGAGATGTGCGTGACGACCGAAGGCGATTGGGTCGCGGGCGGTCAACTCGTCAACGCCGGAGACAGTCGTGCGCTCGAAGAAGGGGCCGGACTACTCTCTTTCAAACGCGAATTACGCGAGCTTGAAACGCGAGCACCTGCGCTACAAATGGAAGTTACTGCCGCCGAGCAAGCGGTGGGCGAAGCGCGAGCGCGCATGGTCGAACTGGAAGACGCGGTTGTCTTGCTCAACGAAGCCATCGGGCGCGAGGAGCGCGATGCGATGGCGCGAGAGTTGAACGCGACCCAACTCACACAGGAGATAGAGAGAGCCGAGCGTCACCTGCGCGTCATCGCTGACGACACGGCGCGGCTCGCGCAGGAACGGCTCGAACTGGAAGAACGACGCGCCACCGCGCTCAGCGAAGCCGAGACAGCCGAGTCCGCACGTCTTGCAGCTTCGGAGAGAATCACGCAGGCGGCAACAGTGCTGGCCGTCGCACGACGCGCAGCCGAAACCGAAAGCGAAAGCCTGGGTGAGGAACGCGCCGCCGCCGCCGCCGCCGCAGAACGACGCCGTGCTACCGCCGCTGAACTCCGGCGTATGGAAGCCGAGCGCGGCGATCTTGAAGCGAGGCTTGAGCGACACGAGCGCGAAGTGGCGGATGCAGGCGAGCGTCTTGAAGAGTTGCGCCGCTCGATTAGTGAGATAGAGCAGGGCACAGGTGCGGTCGGAGAAGAGCGCACGCGTGAAGAGCAGTTGATTGCAACGCACACGGCTCGTCTCGCGGCTGCGCGAGAGCGTGCCGATGAGCTTTCGACCGAACTGGCTGAGTTGAACCGGCGCGCGGCCTCTGCGCGGGATGCGCGTGCGGAGCTTGAAATTCAGCGTGCCGAAAGCACTGCGCGTCTAAGCTATGTGCGTGAAGCCTGCATGTCGGAGTTGAATCAATCGCTCGAAGAGCTGTCGCATGAGCGCCCGCTTGATGAAGAGTTTGATCTGGAAGCCGGAAAGGCGCATGTTGAAGAATTGCGCGTGCGTGTCGAAGGCTTCGGCGCAGTCAACATGATGGCGCTTGAAGAATTGAGCGAAGCCGAAGAGCGTTTACAATTTCTCACGGGCCAGCGGCAGGACATCACCGAAGGCATCTCTTCGACGGAAGAGGCGCTGCGTGAGATCAAGCGCCGCTCGCGCGAGCGTTTCCGTCAAGCCTTTGAACAGATCAATAGCAACTTTGGACAATTCTTCCAGGAACTCTTCGGCGGCGGTCGTGGCGAGATGAGCTTGATAGATGCTGACGACGTGTTGGAGTCGGGCATAGACATCATCGCGCAGCCGCCGGGGAAACGTCTTCAGAATGTGCTGCTCCTGTCGGGTGGCGAAAAGGCTATGGCGGCGCTTGCGCTCGTGCTCGGCATCTTTCATTATCGCCCCAGCCCGTTCTGCTTGCTGGACGAAGTGGATGCGCCACTTGATGAAGCCAACGTCGGGCGCTTCGTGGATAAGGTCAGCGAGATGTCTGCCGGAACGCAGTTTATCGTCATCACGCACAACAAGCGGACGATGGAGATGGCGCGTGCGCTCTACGGCGTCACGATGGAAGATGCGGGCGTGTCGAAACTCGTCTCTGTGAAGTTTGAGTGATTAAAGGAAGAGCAACCTTGCACGCAGTGATTGCCGCGCTCCTGATGATGGGCGCGGCGATTTGCGCTGTGGGGCAAACGGGCAGCGGCGCGGTGAAGCAAAACACGCGCGAGGTGGAAGTGACCAAGGGAGCGGCGATAGCCCCTCAAAGGAGCGCGCCCGCCGAAGATGTCAGCTACTCTTACGAATTTGAGAAATCGGATTTCACAATTCGGCGCATCCGTATCAAGCACGATGCGGAAGGGCACGGGGAAATCTCTTTCGAGCGGCAGGGCGATATTGAGCCGATTGTCGAGCCTTTGGATTTGTCCGAAAGCTCACGCACGCGCATCATCGGTCTCTGGAATAATCTGCGCTTTCTGGATTCGACCGTGAGTTATCAGGCCGACCGTCAGTATCCTCAACTTGGCACGATGCGCCTGCGGATGACGCGCGGCTCGCGTGAGCGCGTCGTGGAGTTTAACTGGACAAACGATGCCGACGCCAAGTCGCTGGCTGATGAATACAGGCGAGCCAGTAATCAAGCAATTTTCATCTTCGACATCTCGGTCGCGCGCCAGAATCAGCCGCTCGATTCACCGAAAATCCTTGATCGTCTCGACGGTTATCTCAAAAGGGGCGAACTCTCCGACCCACAGCAACTCATCCCGCTTCTTCGTGAGATAAACACGGACGAGCGTTTCCCACTGATGGCGCGCAATCACGCCGCGCGAATCTTAAAAAAGCTGGAAAAAGAATAGACCGAAATTAACAGGGATGGACAGGATAGACAGGATAAAGAACAAAGATGACAGCAGTACTGCTCTTTATTCTTTTTATCCTGTTCATCCTGTCCATCCCTGTTAATTTTTACTAAGCCAAGAAGGAATTTGAAAAAACCTCTCTTTCTTGGGCAAAATCTATTGACGCCAGCCGTCAACACAGGCGTGAGCGGTAGTCCATTGAAATACCTTCTGACCCGCTCGCTAGAACAAGAAAATTCGCTCTCCTCCACTCGATGCGCAAGCTCGCGCTCTGCGCCGGGAGGGCTTTATTCTACTTACGAGCGGCAGGATAAGGCTGGGCTGGGCTTTAATTGCGGCCAAAGTTCTTTGGAAATCGAAAGCAGGATGCGAAACCGTGACGTTTCCTCTATAATCGCCCGTTAAGTGATCGATACATTTCTAGCAAAACTTGAGGGCGTGATTACGGAATGCGCCTCCGATATAGATGCGCTCCACGCAGCGTGCGCGGGCGGTGCGCCCAATTACGGCGTCACTCCCGAAACCTTCCGCGTGGCTGTCCGGGCGGCGATTGACAAGTACCTGGTGGATCAACAGAACGGCAACGCGCCGACGCCCCAGGAGGTGCGCCAGTTTATTAGTGAACTTCAAATCAACGACCTCTATCTGGCCTTAGCCTGCGCGCAGGGTAGTGAGCACGCCTGGTGGGAATTCGATCAGGGTTATCGCCGCTACATTGAGCGCGTCGCGCGTCATCTGGCGAGCGCCGAGACGGACGCCGAAGAGGTGATCGATTCGGTTTACGTAGAACTTTACGGCACGCGCGTCGTCAACGATGTGCGGCAATCGAAGTTTGCCACCTACACTGGACGCGGAACGTTGAAGGGATGGTTGCGGACGGTCGTCTGGCACGCTGTCATTGATATGCACCGTGCGCGGCGCGACGAGGTTTCGATTGACGATTGGTCTGAGGGCGGCGGCGAGATGCACGACCGTCCGGGCTGGCGAGCGGAAGCGCGCGGCGGCGAGAGCGCGATGGTTGATCGCGTCATGCGCGAGCGTTACCGCGCCGCTACTCTGGCAGCGCTCGACGCGGCGCTTGGCATGCTCGACGATCATGAAAAGCTCCTGCTGCTTTATTACCACGTCGAAGGTTTGAAACTGCGCGAGATTGCGCGTCTTGTCGAAGAGCCTGCTTCGCCTTTGCGTCGCTGGTTTCAGCGCCAGTCGAAACGGCGCACAGACGTTCCCGAAAGCCGCGTCCACGAATCAACGGTGATGCGCTGGCTGGAGAAAGTTTACGGCAAAGTTCTTGAACGTTTTCGGTCAGAGTTAAGAGAGAAGAGCGAGTTGAGCGAAACGGAGATTGAAACGTGCGTCGAGATGGCGACCGAAGACCTTGCGCCGGAAGATGTCCGTCGCCACTTAACGAACGCCCCCGCAGAGAACTAAAGCAAAGGACGAAAGGAAAAATCGTCCAACGAGTTGGAAGGAGATAACCGAAAGACGATGCCACGACCGAAGAGCAACAAAGAGAGCGAACACGTTCGACGCATGGTGCATCAGCATCTGTGCCATCGCGCGTCGCTCTTTTCTGCGTCTCCGGCTGGCGCGCATCTGGACGAAGACAAGCTTTCTGCTTTTGTGGAAGGGCGTCTTAGCGAGTTGGAATCCGCTCCCGTCACGAAGCATCTGGTCAGTTGCGGCTCATGTCGCAACATCACGGCGCAGCTTGTTCGTCTTGATGCGGAACTCTCCGGCGTAGAGACGGACACGCCCGCGCGTTCGGAGCAGACGGAAGAGCCAGGACGCTTTCAGCGTTTTCTCGCAGATCTCGCTTCGCGCGTGCTGCCTTCATCGGGAGGCGACGTTGTCTTTGGCTATCATGCTCCGGCTGACGATTTCGAGAAGAAAGATGAAGCGAAAGAGCAGGATGAAGCCGAGAGCCAAGAGAAGGAATAAAGTCGAAATAAGAGGCCGACGCATTCTCAGCCCCGGAGGGGCGGCAAATTATGTCGCCCCTCCGGGGCTTAACCATTTATTCGATGTTCGTTCCCACGGCTCACGCCATGAGCTACTGATATATCGCCCCTCCCGAGGCTATGGCTAAATCCCTCACGCCGCTTTCTTTCTTCCGTGGACGAGTTTGCAGAATTCAACGACGCGGTTCTCCATCCAGAAACGGTCTTCGCCGTTTGTGTCTGCGGCGATAAAGCCGACGTGTCCGCCGTGTTCCGGCGCGAGAAAAATCAGGTAGGGATTCTCGGCGATGGAAGGATGACGGAAAGGATGGAAGGGAACGAACGGGTCGTCCTGCGCGTGAATCATCAGCGTGGGCGTCTCAATGTGACGGATGACGTGCATGGCGCTGGCGCGCTCGTAATATTCGTCCGCACTGTTAAAGCCTGCGCCAGCGCTCGTGTAGCGCTCGTCAAAGTCTCTTAACCTGCGGATGCTGCCAAGACCCGTCGTGTCGTAAAGCTCCGGGAATAGCTTTTGTTTGCGGCGGATGCGATTCTTCATGCTGCGGAGGAAGCTATATTTGTAGAGCCGGTTTGAGCGCCACTCAATGGCGTCAACGCAAGCGCGTAAATCAATTGTCGGCGAGATGGCGCAAACGCCCGCCAATTCGCCCGGCAATTTGCCGGTCTCCTCACCCGCGAGCTTTAAAGATATATTGCCGCCCATCGAAAAGCCGATCATGAAGATGTCTGAAAGACCGTCTTGCTCAATCAACTCTCGCAGGATCGTGCGGAGGTCGCCGCTCATTCCGGCGTGATAGAGCGTGGGCGTCATGTGCTCGGTATCCCCGCAGTTACGCAGGTTCAGCCGCACGACGTTGAAGCTCGCGCGATAGGCTTTCTCAGCCGTGCCGAGCATATAGATGGAAGTGTTCGAGCCTTCCAGACCATGTATGAGAATTATCGTGGGATGTGTTAATCGGTCTTTCTGCCAGCGGCAATGGGCGAGCATTCGCACGCCCGGCTCGACCTCGAAGATGCGCGGCTCGTCCTCGCGGTGAGCGCGCTTCATAAAGCCGCGAGGCCAGTAGTAGGCCGCGAACGTCTGGGCGTGGCCGCTCGTGAATCTCGGATGCGGTATGAAAGGCTTTGCCTGAAGCTCACGCGCGATTGAGTCCAGAACCATCAGCCGCGCGTCGGGCGGTGTGAGATGCGCGCGCCTTTCCCGCTGAGTTAAATATTCCGTCACGCCTTGCTCTGAAATCTTGGTCTCCGTGCTCATCGTCCAGCTTGTTCCAGTTTGTTAAGTTGAAGAATCCGGGTTCATATTTTCGCACACGCCTATTCATCGTTCATTTGCGTATGCAGCGATTGACTGAATTACTCCGGGCTATTTGAGACGCTCTCTCAGGATAGCGATTGCGGAAGGTCTGAGCTTCGGGGCTACTCCTGCTTCGGTCGGCTTGAGAGCTGATCGCTTATTGGTGAAGGTCGCGGGCGTCCGTATCCCTAAACCAACACCGGAGCGGGGCTATTGTAAAGGCAAAAGTAAAAAGGTAAAAGGCAAAAGTGAGGATGAAACCACTTTTAATTTAATGTGTTTCTCCGCCTCCCTTTTGCCTTTTTACTTTTACCTTTTTACTTGTTTTGCCGTGAGCGCGGGCGCTTTATGGGGCGTGCGCCGCGCGCTCGACTGGCGTGTGAGTGAGTGCGCCTTGAAAGTTTTGGGGACGTTCCGGCGCGAAGACGGCTTTCAAAAGGCAGGTGTGCCGCCTGTAACCTCAGACATGACGAATGAACGCGCGCGCTTTGCGAAAGTTACACCGGGTGCCCACACTACGTAACACGACAGGGCCGAACTGTGTACATTTGTTGACGACCGCGCGGCTGGCAGCCGGATAAAGACATAGTTCTTAAACAACTCATCGGCTTTCCATCCGGCATGGTGATTGCACCGAACGGCTACGGATTTACAGTCCCGCACTGAAGCTCGCTGATACCTCACCTCGCTTATCCGGCCTGGAGCCAACCTGTCAAAGCCTGCTGCCAGAATTGCCCGGCAGCACTCCCGGCAGCAGCAAGCAAACGGGAAAACTCACCGCGCCAACAGAAAAAAAGGCCAACGTTGACGCTCTCACACCTCGCTATGAAGGAGGCAGAATAATGGCTAGTTCAAAAGAAAAACCAACCAAAAATGTGGTTAAGACTTCGGCAGCAGCTAAAACTCCGATGGTCGCCGCACAGTCGGAGACGCCGCTGTATGAAAAGGAGCGAGCGCAGTTCAAGGCGCTCCTGCTCGGCAACCCGAACTACTTCGGCAATCTCAAGGAGAGTCCGTTCAAGCCGGTCCTCAAGATTGAAGGCAACCGCACGTATGAGGAGATCGGCTGTGTGGGCTTCCAACCGCAGTTCAACCGGCTCGAAGCCGTCGTGTTCGTCAAGCAACAGAGCGGCTACGGCGGCGGTTTGTGTTCAGACGGCACGCAGGAAGGGTGCGTGACTGTCGCACGATTCGCGGGGACTTAAAGCAATCGCGTTGGCTCGCCCGGCGGCGGGTCGCCCGCTGGCACCGGATTATCGGGTTCGCGCACGGGCGCAGCCGGAGACGGCTGGGAGTCGGGCGGCAGCGGCAGCGGCTCAGGCTGCGAAGGGTCGGGAGCAATCGGATCATCTGGGGTCGTCGGCGGAAGCTCGGGCGCACCCGGCTGCGGCAAAGGATCGCCGGGTTGCGGCGGGTCTGTGTTCGGATTACGGCTCATGCGAGGTCTCCTTGATCTAAGATTCGGATAATGCAAAACAGAACTTACCACGAAGGCACAAAGACGCGAAGGGAGCATCTGAAAATTCTTCGTGTCTTTGTGGTTTATCCCTCATTTTGCTCGGCGCGCTGCACGTCGGCGACGACGAAGCGAATCATGCGGTAGTTGATGTGGGGCGGTGTCTCGTCACGCAAGGGCCTGAGAAGGTGTGTGCCGAGTTTGTCAATGGCAAATTCGATTAACGCGCGGTCGGCGTCCGAGACGTGACGCGAAAGGTCGAAGGGGCGACCCTGCATGATGCATTCGGCGAGATGCTTCTCGACAGTTATCTCCGTCAGCCCGCGCCGCGCGCAGATTTCCTCGATTGCCAAGCCTTCGTTGTAGAGCGCGTAAGTTTCATCAACGGTGCTGACAGCTTTCGCTTTGGAAGCTTTGGCAGTATCGGATGAGGGCCTGAACGTCGTCGTTGAAAGTGCGCTCAAAGATGTCTCCGGCAGAGCAAGCTCGACGCTGGCGCGCTCGCGCATCACGTCGCCGCCGAGCGCGGCCAGAGAAACGGTGGGATATGTGCCGCCCGTCACCCTGAGGCATCCGGCGGCGACGAGCGCGTCAATGTAGGTCATCAACTCGTCCTGCGTCATGTCGTCAAGAATGCCGTAGGTAGTGAGCCTATCAAGACCGGCCTGAAGTACGTTGCGGGCGCGTGAGCCTCTGAGTGTGGAAGCAATCATTCCCTTACCGAAGCGCCCCTGCATGCGTGCGACGCACGCCAGGATTTTACGAACCAGCAGACTCTCTTCATCAGTCAGGGCACGCGCCTGTGTGACGTTAATCCCGCGCGCTTCCGAGATTGCTGCGGCGTCCTCCGCGTCCTCGCTTGCCCGCCGCATGCGCGAGCGTTCATCCAGCTCACGCTCCAGGTCGAGCGCGACGGGCACGTGTTCTCTGATGAAATCATCCATCGCGTTTGGCTCATCGAGCGGCGCGGTGATTCTTGAGCCAGGCGCGGTCGCTGATCTGAGCGTCGTGCAGTTGCCGCATGTGCCGCAGTTGGGCGCGTGGTGCGGGTCGCCGAAATAATCGAGGATGAAGGCGCGATAACAACTCTCCGTGTAGCAGAAGCTAATCATCTCGCGGAGCTTGCGTTGTTCGAGGGCGGCGCGGCGCGCAACTTCGTGCGGGCGAATCCGCAGGCTCGTGGCGGGACGTTCATCCAACATCAGCACGCCGCGCGTGCGCCGCGCCGGGTTGTAAGCAACGATGCCCGAAGCGCTGAGTTGTGAAAGCGCGCGTCTAACGGTTGCCACTTCAAGGCCGACGTTTTCCGCAAACTCCGTCACGTCCAGTTCGATGTCTGCGCGCTCGTTGAGGTCGTAGCCGCCGAGCAAGCCGAAAAGCACCTGCTTCGTTTTAGTCTCGCGCGCTCCGGCGTTCTCTCTGGCCTCATGCGGCTTCAACAGCAAGCGCAACGCGGCGCGGTTCTCGCTGGACGAACCGCGCTCAATGTGCCCGGCTTTTTCGAGGATGATGAGCGCGGACTGGACGGACATCTCGTTGCGGATTCCGGCGCGCGTGGCAATCTCGCTGACGGAAAGCTCTATCCGCGGCTGGCTGGTAGCGACGAGGGCTTGATAGACGCGAGCGACGGTTTCGGGCGGAGGATAAGAGCCTTCGATGAAGTAGTCCTGCGTGCGCTTGTCCGCGTAGTTGAAGAGCAACACGCACGTCGAAGGAAGCCCGTCGCGCCCCGCGCGCCCGATCTCCTGATAGTAAGCCTCAATCGAGCCGGGCAGATGATGGTGTACGACAAAGCGTATGTTGGGCTTGTCAATGCCCATGCCGAAGGCGTTGGTGGCGACGATCATCTGCACGCGCCCTGACATGAAGTTGTCCTGCGCCTCAGAGCGCGCGGCTTCGTCCATCCCGGCGTGGTAGCCGATGACGTTCAAGCCTGCGCCCTGAAGTCTTCCCGTCACCTGCTCGACGGCCTTGCGGGTCGAAGTGTAGATGATGCCGGAATCTGCCGGATTCGCGGCGAGCGCCTTGATGTGCGTGATCTTCTCGCGCTCCTTCTGGGTATGGACGACCGCGATGGAAAGATTGGGCCGGTCGAAGCCGCTGACGAAGGCGCGCGGCTCGTTTAACTTAAGCTGCTCGATAATGTCGGAGCGAACGTATGGCGTGGCGGTCGCGGTCAGCGCGGCGATCTGCGGGCGTCCGATGTCTTCGATTGACTGGCGCAGTCGCAGGTAGTCTGGTCGAAAATCGTGTCCCCATTGCGAGATGCAATGCGCTTCGTCCACCGCGAAGAGCGAGATGTCAATCGAGCGCAGGGTCTCGACGAAGTGTGCGCTGCGAAAGCGTTCGGGCGCGACGTAGACGAGTTTGTAAAGCCCGCGCCTGACACCGCTGATGCGCGCTTTCTGTTCCTCGAAAGTTATGGAGCTATTGATGAATGTCGCCGGGAGGTTGCGTGCGGCGAGCGCGTCCACCTGATCTTTCATCAGGGCGATGAGCGGTGAGACAACGATGGTTGCGCCAGGTTTCATCAGCGCAGGCAGTTGATAGCAGAGCGATTTCCCGCCGCCCGTCGGCATCACGACCACCGTGTCGCGGCCTTCGAGGATTGCAGTGATGACCTCGCGCTGGCCTTCACGGAAATCTTCAAAGCCGAAATGTTTATGGAGCGCTTCCAGAGCCTCTTCGATAACCGCCATACGAAGAAGTCTAAAGTCCAAAGTCCAAAGTCTCAAGTCGCGCCCGGAATATTTAGAATCGCTAACCAAAACGGATTCAGCAGGGATGGACAGGATATACAGGATGGGAAGAGAAGAGCCACGCTGATTTCGTATTCCTTCTTTATCCTGTTCATCCTGTCCATCCCTGCCATTTCCTTTCTTGATTTGACTTTGGACTTTGGACGTTGGACATTGAGCGCATGGAAAAGCATGAGTGGAAGTCGCGCACCAAACGAGATTTGATAATCGAGGTCTGGGAGCATCTTGATTGCGAATCGGTAGGCGCGGCGGAACTGGAAACAATTGAATCGGTCGTGCGCGAGCGTTTCGGCGACGGGGCGGTGGAGAGTCCGGCGGTCATCGCGCGCCTGCTGGCCGACGAAGGCGCGGAGTTGCGCCATGCCGAAGTGTTGGAACTCGACGCACGCTATCGCAGCTCAGACCCTTATGAAGCCATGTTTCGCAACGTCCTGAAGTTCTCCACCTTCGCGCAGGCGGCAGCCTCAATCAAAAGTCTGGACAACTTGCGGCGGCAGTTCAAGCGTAAGAAAGATCAGGAGGGATTGCGTCGCGTGCATGAGACGGTTTTGAAGGGCAAGCAGCGAGCGCAGATGATTGCGCGTAACCGCAACGTGGATGAAAAGAAGCGCGCCGAAAAGGCCGAGATTGCAGAATGGTTCGCGGTCTGGCTCAGGCAGCCGGAGATTTTCACCGACTGGCTCGAACTGCGCCAACGCTCAAGGGATTTTCAACAGCAATTCGGTGATAAGTGATAAGTGATAAGTGATAGGTGATAGGTGATAGGAAAGAACAGAAGTTTTTTCTTATCACCTATCACCCATCACTTATCACCGCTTCAACTTCCTTCGTTCAGCCACTCCTGCCATGCTTTGAAGCTGAAGGGACGATTGAGGAAGGTTTCGACCAGTTTGCTGGCGGGTTTTGCTCCGCCGGGGGTGAGCACTGCATCGCGGTAGCGTTTTGCCACGCCGGGTGCGAGCAGATTGGCTTTGTCAAACTGGCTGAACATGTCTTTGGCGATGACGAGCGACCACATGTAGGTGTAGTAAACCGCCGAGTAGCCGTCGAGGTGTCCGAAGGAAGTCTGCCAGTGTATGTCATCAACGAAGGGGAAGGGCTGATACTGCTCCGTCAGACCCTTAATCATCGCGTTCGTGTTGACCTCCGCAGGCTTGCGGTCGTAGATGGAAAGCGAGAGTTTCGCATAGACCATCTGGCGACGAACAACCAGCCCCTTACCAAACTCGCTGGCGCGCTTCATTTGCTTGACCAACTCCGCCGGAATCGGTTCATTCGTCTGATGATGTTTGGCGAATGATTGAAGCGTCGTCACGTCCCACGTCCATTCTTCGAGCATCTGCGAGGGAGCTTCAACGAAGTCCTGCTCGGTGCGCGTTCCCGCGAGGCCGACCCAGTTGTGGCGGCCTGCGAAAAGCTCGTGAAGCAGGTGGCCGAACTCGTGGAAGAAAGTCTGCACGTCGTCGTGCTCCATCAGGCCGGGGTCGTTCGCCTCGCCGCCGGGGAAGTTGCAGACCAGCACGGCTTCGGGAATTTGACGGCCTGCGACTCCTGCGCGCACGGAAAACTCAGCCGCGTGATTGAACTTGCCCTTGCGCGGGTGCATGTCCAGATAGAAACGCCCGACCAGCTTGCCGTTCTCCAGCATCTCGTAGGCTTCAACGGAAGAATCCCACACGGGCGCATCTTTGATTGGACGATAGGTAACGCCGAACAGCTTGCTCGTGACATCGAAGACACCCTGCTTCACGCGGTCGTAAGGGAAGTATGGACGCACGGATTGCGAGTCGAAATCATAGCTGGCTTTCCGCACGAGTTCCGAATAGTAGGTGTTCTCCCATGCGTTGATGCCTTTGGCGTCGGGGATATCCTGCTGCTTGCGTTTGAGTAAGGTTTGAAACTCGCTTGCGGCCTTCGTGCCCGAAGCCGCGACGATGCGGTCAATGAACTCGGAGGCGTTCTTGCCGGAGCCGACCATCTTGTCTGCGGTGATGTAGTCGGCCCAGTTTGTGAAGCCGAGCAGTGTGGCAAGCTCATAACGCCTGGCGATCATCTTGTCCAGCACGGCCATGTTATCTGGAAAGGCGCGGTTGTTGTATGCGAGGAACATGCGCTTACGCAGCGCTTCGTTTTTGGCGTAGGAGAAGATGGGAAGCGAGTCAGGGTAATCAATCGTCAAGGTAATCTTGCCATCAGCGCCGGGCTTATGGCGCGCGATGTAATCGGCGGGCAAGCCTTCAAGCTCAGACACGTCGTTGGCGATGACTGTCCGCTTGTCGTCGCGTATGTTGCGGGCAAACTCCTGACCGATGAGGACCAATTCGTCGCGCAGAGCCTTGATGCGCTTGCGGGTCGCTTCATCCTTGTCCACGCCTGAGAGTCGGAAATCTCTGAGGGTCTTCTCGACGTAGAAGCGCGTCTCGGCGTCCATTCCCTTCAAATCCAGAGAAGTGAGCGCGTCATAGACGGCGCGGTTCAAAGAGAGGTCTGTGTAGAACGCCTGAACCTTCTGCGACTCTTTCTCGGCTGCGGCGCGCACGGCCTCGTCCGGGTGGACTTCCTGAATCAAGCCCGCCTGCGAGCCTGCCGCGTCGAGGTGAATCAAAACCTCGTCATACAGCTTGAGCGTGTTACTGATGGTGCGCTTGCCCTTGACGGCGAGCATCTGGTCGAGCGTCTGTTGCGCTTTGACAATCCGCTCGTCCTGAAGTTTGGTGAACGTGGCCGCGTCTGGCTTGCCCGTCCAGAAGGGGGCGTCGTCAGCTTTACTGGCCGCACTGCCAATCACCGCCGTAAGCAGAGCGATTACGAGAATTTGGAAAACATACGAGATTTTAAACATTAATTTGATTGTCCTTTTGAGAATTGATGGCCGGTCGAGAAAGTCTTACGTTTTCACCGCCACGATGGTTCGATGATTTCAAAGGGAATCCGGTTGTTCTAATGGCGGGATGCGGCCTTCAATTGGATGTACGGCAGGCTGAGAGCCTGCCGAGCGCGAGGAATTGGCGGCAGGCTAACAGCCTGCTGTACACTGATTCGCACACCGCTCCAGGCGGCTATTTGACAGGAATAAAAACAAAGACGGCTAGATGGGCATGTTTACCGGCGGCTGTTAGTACGTCTACTATGCGTTAGGCGCACGAAAGGAGAGTGATTTTATGGGTAGAGATGAAACTTGGAGAGAATCTGCATATGCTGGTAGCGCAAACCGCGACGACTATGGGGATTATGTGGAAGGTAATGTTTTCGTAGGAATGGCATTTGATCTTCCGAGTAATCTATCCGATACCTTTCAAGCTATCAAAAGAGCTTGTGCTACGGTTGGGTTGAATGCTGTGCGAGTTGATGACATACAGGATTCCGGCCCGATTCCCGTGCAAATATTAAAAGCAATCGAGGAAGCAGAGTTTCTGATCTTCGATTTAACAGTCGAAAGACCAAATGTGTATTATGAATTGGGGTATGCTCATGGCACTGGTAACAGGTCAGAAGAAATAATCCTCGTTGCCAAGTCAGGAACGAAGATTCATTTCGATGTCGCGCACTTGAGGATAATGTATTATGAAAGTGCGATAGAGCTTGAGCAGAAACTACAACCGAAGCTCAACTATATAATTGAGCATTACCGTCCATGAAGCTTCTACCCAACGCGTGTGCCTAACAATTTATTCAACCCGACCCGCGATAGCGTGGCTGTGATGGTTCTCGCTTGCGGCGCAAGTTGGATGCTTCCGCGCGGGCGGGTTAATTCGAGCGTTAGATACCGTCTTAACTGTCAAGCAGTTTTTACGATTGATAGATCAAAAGGCTTGCCACTCTTCAAGACTCCATAAGCGAGATGAACTAACTTACGCATTGCTGCCCCGATGATCTGCATCGGACACTTGCCTCAGTCAACATACAAGGCGCTTAGCGATAAGTAGAGATATAAATAGCGAGTCTGATGCATCTCCGTTCCCTTCAACAACATTCTGCGGGTGAAGAGCCGCAAGTTAGGAGAACAAATATGGGAACCTTAATTTTTGAAAAAGGAGTGGTGCAGGAAAGAACCGATCTGCACCCGGTGACCGGCTGCTGGCGTGTTGTTTATGAGAAGCAGGGCGAAGGAGCCAGATTCCTTCAAGTGCTGGGCGAAGAAGAAGCCTTCTCTGATGAGAGGAGCGGGCTGTTCAAGAAGGTCGTCTACAAAACGTTTGCCGCGGGGCCGGAATACCTGGTTTATGCCGTCAGTCAGGATCGCCATTTGATGTTGGAATTTTTCAGACGGGTAGCGCATCAAAACCAGCTCAACCATTTTGATCTCTACTTCAAAGTTGAATACCACGTCAGCGATCCCAAAGTACTGGTGACACGTCTGCGGACTCTCAAGGAGGACGTGCTGGATAAATTGCGCGACACCATCGGGGATGAAATCAGCGGAGCCAGCGCGCGTATTCCCTGGGAGAGCATTAAAGATGAATACCTCTTCAGCGAGGTCGTGGACGATTTGACGGACCCGGACCGGAGCCTCTTTCGCCGTCTTCAGTCAAAGGCGCATGATTCAGGGCTGGCTCTGACCGACATCAAGCTGTCGCTGCGTTTACTGGAGATCGACGTAACCGAGCCGAAAAGAGACTTTGAACACCAAAGAGACTTGGCGCAAAAGAGACGCGATTTATCACTGACGCAGGCGAATGAAGACATTAAAGACCTGACGAAGATACGCGAACTGCGGCGACAAACCTGGGAAGGCGGGACGAAGGCAATCACCGCCAGCTTAGAGAAGATTGCCGATGACACCGATACGGCAGCCAAACTGCGAGACAATCTGAATGAGATCGGCGGCGTCTTCTTTCCGCAGATCGATACGCCGGGCGTAGAAGCACCCTCTCTCCCTGAAAAATCATCCAAGCCGCTAGCCGATGTGATTAAGTGTACGGTGTTCGCGCCGCCTATAGCATTCCCAGGGAAGAACACATTGGTACAGGTCTTCGCGCATCTCGCTGAGAATGACGAAGTCGTAGAGTGCCTTGCCACTAAGTTTGACGAAAAGGCAAAGCTGCGAGCCGCTAAACAATTGAATAATGAAGTGGAGCGCGGCTCGGAATTAACTTTCTGCCTTTCGCTTCATGGAGTCGAGATTGATGAGCCTATCCAGAAGTTGACTTGGCGAGGTCAACCTGAGGCCGTGCAGTTCGGCGTTTACATACCGGAAAATCATAAGGGAGATAATATCATTGGCACTATTTATGTGAGTCAGAACAGTATTCCATTCGGACATGTCAAATTTAAGCTCCGGGTAGTGGCTGCTAGTAACATCCTCGCATCAGTAGGTGCTCAGTCAGGAGCAATGAATGCCTGGAAGCGTTATGAACACGCCTTCATTTCTTACGCCTCTGCGGATCGTCCAGAGGTCTTAAAAAGGGTGCAAATGTTACCGCGCTTTCACATCAACTTCTTTCAGGATCTGCTGACCTTGGAACCCGGAGAACGCTGGGAGAAAGCAATCTACAAATATATAGATAAAAGCGACGTTTTTTTTCTTTTCTGGTCTACCGCAGCGAAAAACTCAGAATGGGTTATGAAAGAAGTTAGATACGCGATAGAGAGGAAGGGAGAAGACGAATTTGCTGCCCCAGAGATTGTACCCATCATTATCGAAGGACCTCCCCCCGTTCCACCTCCAGTTGAGTTGGGTAACATTCATTTCAATGATACGTTCATTTATCTCATCAACGCCCGTTGAAATTGGAATCATAGAAATAATTCTACTACGTAATCTTTCAAAATATTATTGGCTGCGTCGCGCAGCATCTAACAGGTCATGATAAAAGCAAAGAGTTCGGTGTAGTAAGCTCACACCATATGCGACAGCCAGAAAACTGCTGACGGTCATCTTTGTCATGCTGAAGAAAGAGTTGGACTACTGGTACTTGGAGGATCGCTTGTACAATCGCAAACTGCGTGCGCTCAATGCTGTGGCTTGAGTATTGACTTTCATAGGAACTCATTGGACCCGAACGCTCCATATCAATTCTTTCATCGTTGTCTTCTCCGATGACGTTGAATGCTTCATGCGGGAGGCGGGTTAATTAGGGTGTTAGCTGCTCCTATATATGCAACCTATGTGGCGAAAAAGAACTAAGCGGATTTTGCTCATCACGGCCCTGTCGGTCACGCTGGCTTTTATCTTGTCAGCGACGTTGATTGTGGCCGATGGGCTGAGCGATGACATCCATGCAGCCGATGTGGCCATTGTTCCGGGTAACACCGTCGAAAAGGATGGACGCCCTTCGGAGAGACTACGCGCCCGGCTCGACCAAACCATCGCTCTTTACCGGCAGGGGCTGTTCCCCGATGTGATCGTCAGTGGCGGGGTGGGCAGCGAAGGGTTCGATGAGGCGGAGGTGATGAAGCGTTATCTGGTCGAAAACGGGGTGCCGGAGGACCACATTCACGTCGACGGCGGAGGGGCCACTACATTTCTGACGGCGAAGAATGCGGTTCGGATAATGAGAGAAAACGGATGGCAGAGTGCGATGGTCGTCACTCAGTATTTCCATGTTCCGCGCATGAGGTTAGCTCTGAAGCTTTCTGGAATCACGCCAGTGTTTTCCTCGCACGCGCGATACTTCGAGCTAAGGGATATATATTCAATCGCGAGGGAGGTAGTCGGTTACGGGGCATACCTTCTTCGCGCTGACTACTGAGCGAGCGTTAGATGCTTCTGGAAAATGCTGGAAAGCTAAGATGAGATTTTGATATGACAACTATCGGAACTGTCGAAAGTTTATGGCGCTATCCGGTTAAAAGTATGCGCGGCACGGAAATGCCCGAAGTCTTTATGGGATTTTCGGGCATCTATGGCGACCGCTGCTACGCCTTCAAGAATTCAGCCGCACGCAAAGGATTTCCTTATCTGAACGCAACGGTACAGCAGCAAATGCTGCGCTATCGTCCACAGTTTCGTTATGCTGAAAGAGCGGCGAAACCGCCGAATTTGATCGAAGCGATGAGCATCGCGCCCGGTGTCACTCCCGCAAACGCCGAACCGAACGACCTATGTTTGGATGTCATTACGCCGTCGGGTGCGGTCGTCGCTGTTGATGATCCGGCGTTGATAGAAATGCTCGTCGAAGGATTGCGCGGTGAAAATCACCTCACGCTCGTGCGTTCAGACCGCGCGTTGACCGACTGTCGCCCGGTTTCGTTGATTAGCCTGCAAACCGTCCGACAGGTCGAAGCGGAGTTGGGCTTCTCCGTTGATAAACGACGCTTTCGGTCAAACGTCTATCTTGATCTCGTATCAGATTGCGGCTTTGCCGAGGATGAGTTGGTCGGACGCCGTCTGCGTATCGGTTCGAGCGCGGTGATGATGGTTCTGGAACGCGACCCGCGCTGTAAGATGATTTCGCTCGACCCTGACACAGGCGAACACAACCCGAAAGTTTTACGCAAAGTTGTCCAGGCACACAATAACTTTGCCGGTGTTTACTGCGCCGTTTTGGTCGAAGGAATATTGAAAAGAGGCGATCTAATCGAGTTGGCTGTCGACTGATTTTCCTATTATTGTTTGTAGCTTTCTATATTTCTGATGCTGTTGATTGGCCTCTACCTCCTGTCTTCGATGTTGTTGGGAAATTTCTTCCGCTCACATTTCTACTGATGCCACGCCTGACAACTAATTCAACCGGAACGAAATCAGCTTGCCACTCATCGAGAACTCGTCACGCGATACAGTTGATTCATGTCCGGTTGATTCAGGCGTCAGGTTGCGATGTGAGAGGTCAAGCGAAATGAATAAGCATCTCGTCTTTGTTTATGGGACGTTGAGACGCGGCGGCGCGGGAGCAATGTCTCTCAGGTTTCCCGATTCAAAATTTATTGCCGAGGCTCAAGTCAGCGGCAGCCTCTATGATCTGGGTGCATATCCCGGCTTGCTGCTTAATGAATCGAACTCGTTGGTTACCGGCGAAGTGTATGAAGTTGATAATGAACTGCTGAAGGAGTTGGATGCTTTTGAAGCTTCAAGCGATTATCGGCGGAAGCAGGTTGAAATCTCTCTTGGCACACAGAGAAGGATATGTTGGGTCTATGCACCTGATCCTGCATCTTATTCCCTTAGCACGTTAATCACCTCAGGTGATTGGGTTGAATATGCCAGGACGAAAACAGACTGGCCCGAAGACACATTGCTGGACGAAACTCAGAGTTAATAATAACGAGACCGCATCTCTACGCATGAGGTTAACCTGCTATGGAGTTTCAACTCGATCACGCCATAAGTATTCTCAAACGTACACCTTTAACATTAGATTCTCTGCTGCGTAATTTACCTGATAAGTGGCTGAGGGCGAACGAAGGCGCGGATAGCTGGAGTCCCTTCGATGTAGTCGGACACCTGATTCACGGTGAGGAAACAGATTGGATTCCTCGTGCCCGGATCATCCTGTCGCATGGCGAAGCAGGGGCCTTCGAGCCGTTCGACCGCTTCGCTATGTTCGAGAAATCGAGAGGGAAGTCGTTGGAGGAGTTGCTGGACGCATTCAAACAGTTGCGTCAGAGGAATCTTGAGGAGCTGGAGGGGATGAAGTTGACGCCCGAACTGCTGGAGCAGCGAGGGAGACACCCGGATTTAGGGTCGGTGACGCTCACACAGTTGCTGGCGACATGGGTCGTCCACGACCTGAGCCACATTGGACAGATTGTGAGAGTGATGGCAAAGCAATATGGAGAAGCGGTGGGGCCGTGGCGAGCCTATTTGTCACTGCTGAATAGATAATCATACTGGGCTATGAATAATGTCTCATCCGGGTGGGCTTTCAAACTCTTTGCTATCATGTATGGTCGCTCGTGGTTGATAGATTCAGTACAGGGGGAGACATCGATGAAACTCGTCAAGACATTTTTGGTAATGTCTAGTTGCTTGTGTTTTATCTCTGTTACTGACTGTTCTCGGTCTAATTCCAGTGAGCAGTCAACTCCCAGCCATAAATAATTATCTGCTGCGGTCGAAATGGAATGCCGCATCTAACAATTCATGCTACCTGACCCGCAATTAGCAAGTCTCTTAATCTTCGATGTTGATTGCTCGCCTGTTAATCAGAGCGTTGGTCGGTTACCTTTTGTCAGGAAAACCTTATTTGAAGGGAGATGAGCTATGAGTGCAATTAATCCTGAGATGGAATCTTTGAAAACCCGGCTCAAAGCTATGTGGATGACCGGCGATTTCGGTCAGATAGCAAAGCATATTGAAGCGGGTGCGGAAGAGTTTATCGCCCGCCTTGCGCTCAAGCCGGGAGTGCGCTTGCTTGACGTGGCTTGCGGTAGCGGTAATCTGGCGATCCCGGCGGCGCGTGCGGGCGCAATCGTCACAGGCGTTGACATCGCCACGAACTTACTTGAACAGGCGCGTGCGCGAGCCGAATCCGAAAGCCTGACAATTCAGTTTGACGAAGGCGACGCGGAGAATCTGCCATACGCAGACGCGGCCTTTGAGACGGTCGTGACTATGTACGGAGCGATGTTCGCGCCACGACCAGAAGTGGTGGCGGCTGAATTGGTGCGCGTCTGCCAATCCGGCGGACGCATCGCGATGGCGAATTGGACGCCGGAGGGGTTCGTCGGGCAGATGTTCAAGGCCACCGGCAAGCATGTGCCGCCACCGCCCAATATGCCGTCGCCTCTCAAGTGGGGCGATGAGGAGACCGTGCGCGAACGATTGAGTGATGGAGTTGCGGATTTGCAGTTGACGCGGCAGATGTGCCGGTTCAACTATCCCTTTCCGCCTGCCGAGGTTGTTGAGACCTTCCGCTTGTACTACGGCCCGACGCAACGCGCGTTTGATGCGCTCGACACCGACGGGCAGGCTGCGTTACGAAGCGACCTGGAGCGGCTGTGGGCAGAGCATAATCAAGCAACAGGCAACACGACGCAGGTTGACGGAGAGTACCTCGAAGTTATCGCAATCAGAGACTGAAGGTTGCTAACATTATTAAGCTCTAAACTAAAATATAGCGGAGAATTGAAATGCCCCGGTTAACTATCAGGCTAATCTTTCTGCTTGGTGTCGTCTCGCTTATCGGCAATCTCTATGCAGACCGTTCACTCGCTTCTAACAGTTGGGTGACATGGGACGGCCAGTCCACAGGTTCTTGCGAAGAGGTGGCGGCTGAACTGGCGAGGTTTAAGAACCCATTTATTACGTGGGGCGCGAGCGTGAAGGGCGACCCTCAGTCAAGTACGACGAGTTCGTCGGCAGAGGGGGAATACCTGACGGATACAGTTACTATCTATAGGTCAAAATCTCGTTTTAATAAGCATGTACGTCAGCTCAACGAGGATAGAGAGGGAGTGATCGAGCGAACTCCGCTCTTAGATGAGAAGGGGAAAAAGATCGGACTGCGAATGGTGAAAGAAACGTCGGCTCTGGGCAAAGTTACCCAGGTCAGGATTCTGCTGGTCACTAACCGGAAGATTCAAGTCATAACCGCACCCTCTTTGAAGCTTGCCCTCGCCGTCGAGAAAGGCAATCGTTGCCAGGCAGAGGCCGCACGCCGACTTAACAACTCATATAACCCGATGCCTCGATAGCATTCCTTTCAAGATGCTTCCTTTCGCTCAGATTGAATGTTTATTCGCGGGCGGCGTGAGGTGGTCTGATGGGCGGCAATCCATAAATATTTCCTTCAAGAAGCTCAAGTGAACTGATTGTTTCAGCCAGGGAGCTTTGCGCCCGGAATTCTCAATCAAGTCATCACAATCTTCGATGATCTCCAGCGCGTCCCGGTTGAATGCGAGCGATTACGCGAAAAGGGCGGCGCAAAAAGCGATACGACGTTCTTCCCTAGGATGTTACTTCTTCGCCAGCAAATCTTCGTGAGGTACATTCGGTCTCCTCAACGCTTCAAATCATTAGGCAAAAGACTGAGATTGTTGTGTGCATGAGTGTCGCTGGGATCGATCTCAATGGCCTTGCGGTACGCGGCTTCAGCCTCGTCATATCGCTTCAAATCAAAGAACACATTGCCGAGATTGTTGTAGGCAAACGCGTAATTAGGATTGAGTTCTATAGCCTTGCGGTACACGGCTTCAGCCTCATCATATCGCTTCAATTCTTTGAGCAGGATGCCGAGATTGTTATATGCAAATGCGTAATTAGGATCGAGTTCCATGCCCTTGCGGTATGCGGCTTCGGCCTCATCATATCGCTTCAATTCTTTGAGCAGGATGCCGAGATTGTTATGAGCAGCAGCATAATTAGAGTCGATCTCAATGGCCTTGCGGTACGCGGCTTCAGCCTCGTCATATCGCTTCAAAGCAGAGAACACATTGCCGAGATTGTTGTACGTAAGGGTATAATTAGGATTAAGTTCGATAGCCTTGTTGTAGAGTTCCTCTGCTTTGGAAAGGTCATTTGCTTGCTGAGCCTCGTAGGCTTTGAGCGCAAAATCTAAAGCCGTAATATTCTTATCTTTGTTGGCTTCTTTCGCTGGCTCTTTAGCCGCATGAACAATCTCGCCCAGAATATCCACCGAATATTGAGGGTCAAATTTCTCAAGCAGCTTGATTATTTGGTTCCGACGCTCTTCGATTGATCCAACCATTTTCTTTACGTCAAACTCTACAATGCGGCGGACTTCGTTCATCATCTCATCGAAACCCTCAATCTCAACGAGGAATCCACGCTTATTCCGCATCAGTTTTTCAACCGCTTCGTTGATTTTCTCTCCTCGCCGAATACACCAGTAAAGGTCATTCCTCTCTGAAATGTCCGAAAGAACTTTCATGATTGATTTATCACCGCCGCCATAGCCGACGACGATCAACCCGTATTCATTTATCACTTGCCTGAGCTGTCGCTCCATATTCTGATCTTGAGCGTCTAGTTCAGAGCCGGTGTTCTTGAGCACTGAGTAGAGATAGTCTCCATGAAGTTTCAAGATTTTGGGGCGTTGAGCTGTGAGGCGCATTTCGGACGCGAGCACGCCGTAAGCGTAAACGATCGGGCGAATGCCAGTGAAAGTAGTGCAGGCGCTATAAACCAAGTCGTCGAAGTTAGTGGTGATAATTGTATTGATATGTCCGCTCGCCATTAGGTTGGCTAGCACGACATAACCAAAGGACGGAGCACGTTCTTCGATGATTCTCTCGATATAGCGTTGTCTACCGATTTCCTTCGGCTCAAACTTCTCAAAGCATTTGCAATACTCGTTGCCGTCTGCCACATACCAGTCCTGATTGGCTAACCACTCCGCTTTCTCTTCGTCAGTTTTCAAATGGTCAGGACAGGATCGGGCAATGATCTTATCCTTGAAGTAGCGAATCATGTCGCTCGCTATGGGAATGCCAGATTGTTTTGAAGCGCCAGCGCCTAGGAAGAAAGCAAAGCGTGGAATCCCATAGTCTTTGATGATGTGCGCCAATTCTCTGATTGAAGCGCGGGGAATGTCTTTCATCTTTTCACCTTTGTGAGTCTTAAGGTCAAGAGTTTTTCGATGAGGTCAGTGCTTAGCCGAAAAGGCTTTGGTTATTCCCTTTATTCAACCCAGCACATCAGTGACAGAGATGCGTAAGTCAGCGACGCTGTGTGACTGTATTTCTTCGCCTCGTTTGAAGCTCTTGCTGAACTGATAAGCTCCGTCGGCAGGCTCGGCATAAAGCTCGATTGTTTCCTCAATCAAATTGACGAGCCACGCTTCCGGGATGCCCGCTTTCGCATAAAGCGGCATCTTGTAGGAGCGGTCACTTTCAACTGTTGAGTCAGCCATTTCGATGAGGAGCAGTACGTCTGCGGGAGTCGGGTGTGAGGTCTTGTAATAATCGTCGCGCCAGCGAAGAAGAGTGATGTCCGGCTCCGGCTCAGAGAAATCATCAAGCCGGATCGGGTCCTGGACACCGACAAGCATCTTGCCATTGAAGAGACGGTTGAATAGCGCGTTAAGGTACTTAACCCATGCAGCGTGAGGACTCCCAATAGATGACGTTCGGTAGATTACTCCTTCAAGAAGTTCCAAGCGGGCATCCGGTGAGAAAATGCCCGCTCTTCCCATCTGTTCAAATTCATCAGCCGTAATCCAATGTTTGGCTAGCTGCCGTGACATGGCTTTTACTCTTCCTCTTCGGCCCTGATTCTACCTTCGGCCCGCGCCTGCTCCACAATCTTCTGCGCGATCTGTCCGGGCACTTGATCGTAGTGTGAGAACTGCATGTGGTAAGAGCCGCGCGCGGCGGTGATGGAATTTAGGGTTGATTGATAGTTGAGCATCTCGGCCATCGGGACTTGCGCTTTAATCATCTGCTGGTTGCCGCTGCTGGCCTCCATGCCCTGCACGCGTCCACGGCGCGAATTGAGGTCGCCCATGATGTCGCCGCTGTATTCCTGCGGCGCGACGACTTCGACATCCATGACCGGCTCAAGCAGCGTCGGCTTGACCTTCTCGATGGCGGCGCGGAAAGCCTTGCGTCCCGCCGCACGGAAGCTGTGCTCGTCGGAGTCAACCGGATGATATGAGCCGTCAACCAGTACGGCCTTGAAATCCACCAGCGGGTAGCCAGCGACTGCGCCCGTCGAAGCCGCCTCCACAATTCCTTTCTCAATGGCCGGGCGGAAGTTCTGCGGAACTGAGCCGCCGAAAATCTTATCCTCGAAGATGAAGCCCTCGCCGCGCGGCAGCGGCTCGAAGATGACTTTGCAATCACCGAACTGCCCGCGCCCGCCCGTCTGTTTCTTGTGGCGACCCTGCACTTCGGCGCGTTGCGTGATCGTCTCCTTGTAAGGGACTTTCGGCGGATGCAGCGTGACCTCTACGCCGTAGCGCTTCTTCAGTTTGTCAATCACCGTCTCGACGTGTAGCTGGCCGGAACCTGCCAGCAGGAACTCTTTCGTTTGCGCGTCGCGGTCAAAATGCAGCGCCGGGTCTTCTTCCAGAATCTTATGCAGCGCGACGCTGATCTTCTCTTCATCCTGACGCGACTTCGGCTCGATAGCGAAAGCGATGGCAGCTTCAGGGTATTCCACACCGTCGTAAACAATCGGCGCGGCCTTATCGGAAAGCGTGTCGCCGGTCTGCGTGTCTTTCAGCTTGACGCAGGCGATGATGTCTCCGGCGTGCGCTTCGTCAATCTTGTCCAGTTGCTTGCCCTGCACGGAATGAAGCGCGCCGAGTCGTTCCTGTGTGCTGCGTTTGGAGTTGAAGACGTGGGCGTCCGTGGAGACTTTGCCGCTGATGATTCGCATGACGTTGATGCGTCCGGCAAACGGGTCTGCGATGGTGCGGAAGACATAGGCTGAAAACGGCTCGCTATCTTCGTACTTACGCGAAATAGGCTCGCTGCCGTCGCCGTCAACAGAAGCGCGCCCATGCTCTGCTTCGTGCGCCGCAGGATTCGGAGCATAGTCAACGATAGCGTCGAGCAACGTGCTCAGGCCGACGAGCGTGGCGCTGGAGACGGCGAAGACCGGGCAGAGCTTGCTGCGCTCAATCGCTTTCTTGATTCCCGGAATCACGTCTTCATCGGGCAGCGTACCTTCTTCAAAATACTTCTCCATCAATGCGTCGTCGGATTCGGCGACAAGCTCGATCAATCTTTCGCGCGTTTTATCGAGCACGTCGCGCCCCTCAGTCGGCAAATCAACTTCTTTGGCTTTGCCGGAAGCGTCAAACTCGTAGGCTTTCATGTGGACGACATCAACGACGCCGCGAAAATCTTTCTCTTTACCGATGGGGAGCGTGAAGGGAATAATGGCTCGGCTAAAGACGTTCTGCGCGCTTTGCAGGGCTGTGCCGAAATCTGCGCGTTCCTTATCGAGCTTGGTGATGACCATGATGCGCGGCAGCATGAACTCGTTAGCGAAAGCCCAGGTCTTCTCCGTCTGCACTTCGACGCCGTTGACACCGTCAACGACGACGAGCGCGCAATCGGCGACGCGCAGAGCCGGACGCGCGTGAGCGATGAAAGCAGCATAGCCGGGCGTGTCTATAAAGTTGATCTTGGTGTCGCGGTGTTCGAGGTGGGCAAGCGCCGTATTGAGTGTGATCTTGCGATTAATGGAATCTTCGTCGTAATCGGTGATGGTCGTGCCTTCGTCAACTTTGCCCCAGCGCGGGGTCGCTCCGGCGGCGTAAAGAAGGGAACTGACGAGTTGGGTTTTGCCTGCGTCGCCGTGCCCGATGACGGCAAGGTTGCGGATTAAGTCGGTCGAATAAGGTTTCATGGCTGTAAAAAGAGTTTCCTTTCAGAGATTCATCTTCGGAGAGGGATAGCCACCCCCGGTCTGGTTTTTGCGCCGAAAGATTCAGGCGGGATGCGCTCCTTGTGTGAGACGGTAATTTATCCGAGCAGGGCGGGGAAAGGCAAGCGAGCAAGCCGTGCGCGAAAAAGCGGCCATCGCGGCTCCAGATGACGGGCACGTTGCCTGCATAAATCCTGTCATGTATTGTTCATCTGAACTGGATTCACCCGCAGGGCGAAAGGATTTTGAGGAAACGGACGATGAGCGAGGCAGCGCAACTGGAAGTTTACACTGACGGGCAGTGTCCGCTGTGCCGTTGGATGCGTGAGAAGGTCGAGCGGCGGGACCGCTTTCAACGGGTCAAGTGGCTCGATTACCGCGACCCGGAAGTTCAAGCCGACACGCCCTACGGTTTTCAGGAACTCGATGCGGAGATGCACGCTCGAAGAATTGCGGGCGGGCGCTGGTCTGCCGGATACCACGCGTGGCTCGAAGTGATGCGAGTGCTGCCGCGCTGGCGCTACCTCGCCCCGCTGCTCTCCATCTGGCCTTTCACCGCCCTCGGACGCCTCTTCTATCGCTGGCTCGCCACACGCCGCTACAAACTCTTCGGCGCTCCCCCACCCTGCGACGCAAACGGCGTCTGCTCACTGCATAAGAACAGTGGTCAGTAGTCAGTGATCAGTGGTCAGTTAAGAACGAGCGATGAGTAGCGTTGGGCTTTTGTTGTTAACTGACCACTGCTCGCTGCCCGCTTTTTCTTGCGCCCTCTCCATAGTCTCGTGTATATTGCGGGCGAAATCCCCCTGCCAACGAAATGTTTTAGAGCGAGGCCATCCCGAAAGATTGGCCGCTATACAAAGTTCACAGGTATTGGAGACGCAACCTACGCTGGTGATAAATATAAAGACGTGTCCCTCGCGCCGATACGTTATTAGCCGACGGCCTTCCGAACGTCGCTGCCTCAGTCTCTTACAGGGCTGACCGCGCTCTTTGGCCGTCGCCTTTGCCGAAGCAAGGAGCAAACGTGATGGCCAAGCGATTAACCGAACGCCAACGTCTCGCCCTCAAACTCGATTTGTTAAATGATTCAGAAGTCGTGGAAGTCTTAGACTACATCTCGATCATGGAGTCAATGCGACGCGCGACTGCGCTGCCGGGAGGCTGGGAGGACGAACTGATCTCTGTCCTGGCGGACGCCCGCGAGAACAAGCGCGCGCGTCAGGCTTTTGAATGGGAAGCCGTGCGCCGCCGTGCCGAACGCCGCGCGTCAAATCTGCCCGCACGCGCCTGAAGCTTGATGAGACCATCCAAAATCCAGTCAGCGCTCACTGCCATTAATGCTGCGCGGTCAATCATTAGTTTGCAGTGCGCGCTGGCCGTCGTCATAATTTCCGCCTGCGTGCCTGTCATCATTCAGGCACAACAGGACAGTCCTAACACCTCTTCGCAACTAACCCCACAGCAACTCGAAATAGAAAAGCAGCAACGGCGGCTTGAGTTTTCCGAGACGGAAGAGCGACGCGACGCCGTGATGCGGCTGGGCTGGATGAAACGTCCGGAAAGCTCGCGCGTTGCAGCAACCGCCCTGCGCGACTCTGCGGCAATCGTGCGGGCGACCGCCGCGCGCGCCGTCCTCTCGCTTTCGCCAGGCGAAGCCGCTTCCGCCCTGCTTCCGCTGCTTCAAGATCGAGACGAATTTGTCCGGCAGGAGACGGCTTACGCGCTGGGCGAAACGCAAAGCGCGACGGCAGTCTCCGCGCTTGTCATGGTTCTTGAGAAAGACAAAAAAGATAGCGTGCGCGGAGCGGCGGCGGTCGCCCTGGGACAGATCGGCGATGACGCGGCAGTGATTCCCCTCGCTGAGTTGCTTGGGCGGCGCGTTCCCGCTTCAGGCATCCTCAACCGTGTGCGGCGTAGCAAAAGGGACGAGAACGAGTTTGTGCGGCGCGCTGCCGCGCATTCGCTCGGGCAGATTCGCAGCCGTGCGGCAGTCCCCGCGCTCGGCGCCGTTGTCACAGATGAGCGCGCGCCCGATGATGTGCGGCGCGAGGCTGCGAACTCGCTTGGTTTGATTGGCGACCCCTCAGCCGTTCCGGCTCTGCGCGCTGTGCTGACCGCACGCGATCCCTATCTCTCGCTCATCGCCTCCGAAGCCCTGCGTAAAATCGCTTCGTCGGAAGCGCCGCGTCCTATCACGAGCGGCGCAAATCTTCGTTAGCTTCAGAGTAACGGGCAGGAAAGTTTGTGTTGACAGAAAAAAGCACCGAACTTTTTACTAAAGTCCGGTGCTTTTATTTTCGCCTCGACCGCTGGCTATGAGGTTATTGCCTTCAGTCTAGCTTTCCGATTTCTCACCGCGTCCATGACCTTTGCGCGCGGCCTTGCTGGTTTGAGGAATCGGCATCCCGACGCCGCCCGACTTCGTGGCAATGTCTTCAGGCTCATCCTCCATTTCGGGGATGTCCTGAATCAGCGCGCCGCCCGAACGTTTCGAGAAGACGAGCTTCGTGCCAGCATCGTTCAAATCCACGCTGACCAAATCGCCCAGGCCCACCTGATTGGTCGCCACCAGATTCGAGAGCGGGTAAACGAGGAATCTTTCGATGGCTCGTTTCAAATGACGCGCGCCGTATTTGAAGTCTATGCCTTCTTTCAGGAGCATGTCTTTGGCGGCATCAGAACACTGGAAAACAAACTTCGTTCCCGCGCTGAGCATGATGCGATCCTGCACGGATTGCAATTCAAGGTCTAGAATCTGCCGTAGGTCATCCTCTTTCAATGAACGGAAGACAACCACCTTGTCTATTCGGTTCATAAACTCCGGCGAAAATTTGCGCCGTGCGGCTTCCAAAGCCGTGCGGTAAATCTTCTGGTCAACTTCCGTGTCCGAAGGGTCTTTCGCGCCCTTGCCGGGGGCGAAACCGATGCCGCCGGAAATCAGCTCTGACATCTCACGCGCGCCGAGGTTCGAGGTCATGATGACCATCGTTTTTGAAAAATCCACACGCCGGTTATCGCCGAGCGTCAAGGTCGCCTTGTCCAGAATGCCGAGCAGAAGCTGCCACAGACTGTCGGAAGCCTTTTCGATTTCGTCAAACAGGATGAGCGAGAGTTTCGTCTCTTCCGTGTGCATACGGTCGAGGTTTTCCTGCGTCAGCATCGGGCTGGTCTCGCGGTGGCCGAGGTAACCGGGAGGGCTACCGATGAGCTTGGCGATCTCGTGCGAGTGCTGAAACTCAGCGCAGTCAATTTTGACGACGGCGTTCGGGTCGCCAAAGAGCACTTCGGCGGCGGCTTCGATGACGCGGGTTTTACCCGAACCGGTTGGCCCGAGAAACAGCATCGTGCCGACGGGACGGTTCGGCGGGTTCATGCCCGCCAGAAAAATCTGGTATAGGCCGCTCATGCGGCGCACCGCGCGCTTCTGGCCGACGATGCGTGCCGTCAGCTTTTCTTCAAACTCCTGCGCGCGCGGACTCTTTTGATCCGGGTCGAGGAAGACCGTTTCCATAATCTCTTTCTCTTTTTCCATTTCCATTGTTGCTGACATGGCCGTCCTCCAATTCATGAGCGGTAAAAATGTTCCCGCGCGCCTGCTGAAAAGGTCTTGTGGAAACCGACCGCGAATGGTTCGGTTCCGGCCTCTCATGGCCGCGCCCATTAACGCTCATGCAAAGAACGAACCGCTGTCACGTTTGATGCGGGAGTTTGGCCGCCTGTTTGCTCATGGCCCAGCCTGCACGCACCGCACAAAAATTAAACCAGACGCTATATATACGACTCGGCGCTGATTGTCACCACAAAATATCCCGAAAAATCCTATCTCTGAGAAATTATAGCTGTTTTGTCAAACCTCACAGGCTGTGACAATTCACGGCAGCGCGGAATTGACAATATGTGTCTGGCTACAAGATTTGTCACAAAGGAACGAGAGGAACAATGCACCGAAACGTCGTTATCTTAACCAAAACGTCGTAATGGATTCTCACTACGGGTAGGCAAAAAGAGATGGGGCACATAATATAAATTACGTGCCCCATCTCCTTCTCGGATTAAATTCGTAAGTCCGTAGTTTAGTCGTAATACTCCAAGCCCAGATGCGTGATTAAATCCTCGCCGCGCAGGTGGCGCAGCGTGTTTTTGAGCTTCATCAATTGAATGAAGACATCGTGTTCCGGGTAAAGTCCGGGCGCGGTCTGGGGCGATTTGAAGTAGAAGGAGAGCCATTCCTGCACGCCTTTCATCCCGGTGCGTTGCGCCAGATCGAGAAAGAGCGCGAGGTCGAGCACGATGGGCGCGGCCAGAATAGAATCGCGGCAGAGGAAATCTATCTTGATCTGCATCGGGTAGCCGAGCCAGCCGAAGATGTCTATGCTATCCCAGCCCTCTTTATTGTCGCCGCGCGGCGGATAGTAGTTAATGCGGACGACGTGCGAAAAGTCCTTGTAAAGCTCCGGATAAACTTCCGGCTGAAGGATGTATTCAAGCACAGAGAGCTTAGACTCTTCTTTCGTCTTAAAGGATTCAGGGTCATCTAAAACTTCGCCGTCGCGGTTGCCGAGAATGTTGGTCGAGTACCAGCCGTGAAGACCGAGCATGCGCGCTTTCAAGCCGGGCGCGATAATGGTCTTCATCAACGTCTGCCCCGTCTTGAAATCTTTCCCGCAGACAGGCACGCGCATCTCGTCGGCGAGCTGCATGAGCGCCGGTATATCAACCGACAAATTGGGCGCGCCATTGGCGAAGGGAACGCCGGACTTGAGCGCCGCGTAGGCGTAAATCATCGAAGGCGCGATGGCTTTGTGGTTATCAAGCATCGCCTGCTCGAAAGATTTCAGTGTTTTATGAACGGCGTGGGTTTTGAGGAAGATTTCCGTCGAGGCGGCCCAGATAATCACCAGCCGCGAGCACTTGTTCCTGCGTTTGAACTCCGCAATATCTTCTATCAACTGCTCGGCCATCTCCATCTTGTTCGCGCCCTCTTTGACGTTAGTTCCATTGAGGCGCTTAACATAATGCTGGTCGAAGACGGCGCGCATGGGCTTAATCTTCTGCAAGGGAGTCTTGATCTGCGTCAGTAACTCTTTTTCGAGCACGCCCGCGTGCATCGCCGCTTCATAAGCCGAATCGGTGAAGATGTCCCACGCGCCGAAGACCAGATCGTCGAGACCCGCGAGCGGAATTAAATCTTTAATCAGGGGCACGCGGTTCTCCGTGCGCTTGCCCAGCCGAATCGCGCCCATCTGTGTGAGGCTCCCGATTGGCTCGGCGATGCCCCGTTTGATTGCTTCGACGCCCGCGATGAAAGTCGTGCTGACCGCACCCAGACCGACGAGCAGCACGCCCAGCTTACCTTTTGCCGGAGCGATCTCCGCGCCTTTTTGAATAGCCATGAATAGATTCCTCCGTAGATTACTAAACGGAGATGATACAGAAGGACTCAGGCGGGCGTCTCAGCTAATCTTGCTGAATATCATCGTTGGCTTGCGCTTTGATGTTCTACTTTCAAAAAGAAGACTCTCAGGCGGCTCTTTGGCAGGAATAAAAACAAAGACGGTTAAAAGGGCATCTTTACTGGCGGCTATTAGTACGTCTACTATGCGTTAGGCGCATACGCCTATGTTAATCTCAATCGCAAAATTAAGGAGGGTTTCAGATGCAAGGAACGTGTTTAGTTTGCCGCAAGACACTGACTCCAAGAACACGCATTTATCAGCTTGCGGTTGGAAGATATTACAGGGGATACGAAACCCCAACTTATGAGGATAGGTTCTCAGTCATATATGAATGTGATGAAGAATGTTTTTCTCAACTCCCAATAAACCCGCAGCGACTGCCCTATGCGTGTTCTCTTTGTGGGGAAAATATAGAGGATGGGGGGAGAGTTCTTTATGCCGTTGAAGGGGATAAGCCACAGCCTGGATACAAGAGGCCAGAACGTAGAGGGCATGAAATGCCATTTATCGCTCACGATTATTGCGGTGAAGGGTATCTTGATATTGGAGAAGCATAGAGTAACAAGGACAATGACTCTATTGCGAGGGGATACACCTCTCAACTCATTCAATCCAACCCCGCGATAGCATGGCTCTCATCATTGACTCGTCCCATCCGTCTAGCGTCCCTGACTGACGTTGTTGCTGGTCATGCGCTTGAGCGTGATGTCGAGCGTGCCCATTTCGTTATTAATCTTGGCGCGCACGGGGATGTGGCGGATGTCGTCCGTGAACCAGATGCTCATCTTGCCATTGCCGCGCAGGAGTCGCCCTTCACCAAAGATTTCGGCGTCAACTTTCAGCGTCTGAACTTTGCCCACCACCGTTTTCATCGTCTTCTTCTCCGCCACACTGATGGGAATGCGGTAGACCTGACCCGAATCGCTGATGAGAATCTCGAAATTCTTGCCGACGACAAGCTGCTGCGTGCGTAGATAGTAGAAGGCCGAGGCGATGTCCTGAACCGCGCCGTTCATCTGGTTCGTCACGATGCGCGGCTCGCGGTTGGGGTCTGTGGGATCGCGCTCCGTCCAGACGACTTTGCCTGCGAGATGGTCGAAGACGGCTTCGCTCGTCCGCTTGCGCTTGCCCTGCTCATCCAGTTTCGTGGTTTGCAGGACGCTGAAGGACTCAGGCTCGACCGTAGATTCGATGTGCTGGCGGAAATTGATGCCGAAGAGTTTGCGAAGCAAGCCCTTGGTGACAGCATCAAGAGTAAAGCGTAAGACTGCGGAAGTGTTTCCGTTGTCCGGTTGCATAGTAGAAATTTGTATGCGGTTTGCCGTAAAGCGCAACTCCGCGACATTCAGCCCGCGCAGGAGAGCGCGGGAGAACTCGCCCTCGTAGACCAACTCTTCCGAGGGGTCGAAGGACGGCTTGGCCGTATCCTTACGCTTGTTGTCGGAAGCAGGCACAGTGCCCAAAAGCAGCGACGAGAGTAGCAGGGCGATGGCAACAAAACGGACGCGACGATCTTTCATAGCAAACTTCATTTAATGAACACGGCTTTCAGTGCCAGCAAGCCCCACGCTACAAGAAGTCCCAGAGCCGCCTGATATTCACGATAACGCAGGTACAAACTCGCGTCGAATTTCGTCCCCAACGTCTTCTCATCTCTGTAGGGCTTGAGACGAGGAACGAAGAGCGGAACGGCCCTTGAATAATTTTCATAATCCTCGCCGAAAAGTTGCGCAAGGTCCGCTGCTTCGACGCGCATTACCGGATAATAGATGCCCAGAAACAGCGCCGCGAAGGGCAGCGCCAGCCACCATTGCCCCGATGCGATGGTGAACCCGACGCCGAGCAGAAAGCTGCCCACGTAAAGCGGGTTGCGCGTGTAGCTGTACGGGCCGGAGGTCGCAAGCTGACTGTTCTTTCTGATGTGACCGGCAGACCACGCTCTGAGGGCGAGGCCGACGAGCGCGATGCCGCCGCCGATGAAGAGCGTCAGCCAACTGGGTCGCGCAAACCATAAGAAAAGCGCGCCACATAAAAACCCGAGTGGCACGCGCCAGCGCTGCATCCACGTTCCGCCTCTACGCAACCGTCTTGCTCTCCGTTCTTTTCGTCAATCGACTGCGCCCCAGCCGCTCGCCAGCGAAATGTAAGACCTGCTCGACAGAGATGTCCATGCAAATCCACTGCGAGCAAGCGCGGCGATGGCAGTCCGTCCGGCAATCAATATCGTTGCGCTCGATGCAAATGTCTTCGGGACGGGGTGAGCCGTTGCGCCACCATTCCGTCGGCCCGAAGAGTCCGGCGACGGGCGCGCCAGCCGCGACCGCCAGATGTGTTGGCCCCGTATCGCCCCCGACGTAAAGACTCGCCCGCTTCGCCAGGGCGTAAAACCCTTTCAGCGAAGGACTGACCGCACGCGCTTTTCCCGAACGGCTAGCCTTGAGCACGGTTTCGGCTAATTCACGTTCATTCGGCCCGTAAGTGACAAGGGACCGGAGGCCATGATGTGTCCATAATTCATCCGCCAGCGCCCCGAATCGCTCAGCGCTCCACAGCTTCGTCGACCAGCCGCCGCCCGGATTCAGGATAGCGAACCTGTCATGGGCCTTCGCCGCAGCCTCGCCAGCCTCAGTTTCGTGCGCGGGCGTCGTCGCAATCGGGAACTCAAAAGCGGAAGGGTCCGTCGGAACAGGAATGCCGAGCGCGCCTTCGACGAGGGCTAGATTTTTGACGATGACGTGTGCGCGTAGCGGGACACGAACGGTTTTTGTGAGCAAAAAGCGGCTCGGCGGCTCGCGCAGGGCTTCGCGGGCAAAGCCGTAGATGCGCTTCGCCCCGGACAGGCGCGCGATTGAAGCTGATTTGAGTAACCCTTGGAAATCTATTGCGGAATCGAAGGCTGAGGCGCGTAGCCGACGTAACTGTTGGCGCGGTGCCAGCAGCGTCTCCCCAGACACCGGCCAGCGCCTCAAGGCCTTCGTGTCGACTTCGATGAGGCGATCCAGAATCGGGTTGTCTCTTAAAATTTCAGCCGCTCGCCGCTCGACCACCCAGGAGATTTCCGCTCCCGGCAGCCCCCGGCGGATCGCCGCCAGAGACGGCAACGTATGCACGATGTCGCCGATGCTGCCGAGTTTGACGATCAAAATACGCATAAGAGCGGTGATAGGTGATGGGTGATGGGATAGGCAAGAGCTTTTTACTTATCACCTATCACCCATCACTTATCACTTTCCTAACCATTTCCGTGCTCGAATGATCCTTCGGGTCGCCGACAATCATGACGCGCCCGCCGAAGGATCGTACCACATCGCGTTCGGGCACGGAGTCTTCGGTGTAGTCTGTGCCTTTGGCGTGGATGTCGGGGCGGATGGAGAGCAAAAGCTGCTCGACGGTCGGCTCTGTGAAGATGGTTACAAAATCCACAGCCCGGATGGCGGCGATAATCTCAGCGCGCTCGCGTTCAGGCACAAGGGGGCGACCCTCGCCTTTCTGCATTCGCACCTGCTCATCGGAATTGACTCCGACGACCAGCACGTCACCGAGCTGTTTAGCGCCTTCGAGATAGCGTATGTGCCCGACGTGGAGGATGTCGAAGCACCCGTTGGCAAGGACGATTCGCGCCCCATGCTTACGGGCAATCGCCACGCGCGCAATCAACCGATTAGGTTCGAGAATGCGCGACGCCGGGTCTGCTCTCAGCTGTTCGTCGGACAAATAACTCATTACAAAATTACGTTTCGCCCCAGCGCAGGACCGACGAAAGCAATTCCTGCCGATTGATTGTCGCCGTGCCGCGTTTCATGACGACGAGACCTCCCGCGTGATTGGCCAGATTCGCGGCGTCGGCGAAAGTCGCCTCGGAGGCGAGCGCCAGCGCGTAGGTCGCGATGACGGTATCGCCCGCGCCGGTTACGTCAACCGCCTCACGCGCGCCGACGGCTTCGATGTGCAGCGGGTCCGCTCCGTCTTCGAGCTGGAGCATCCCGCGACTGCCGCGTGTGATGAGCAGTGCGCGAAAATTCAACTGCTCGCGGAGCCTCGCGCCAGCCTCTTCCAACTGCGCGGCATCTTCCAGCTTGCGCTCCATCGCTTGCTCGACCTCGTCTTCGTTCGGAGTCGCGGAAGTGAAATTCGTAAACTGCTTCAAACCGAAGCGCGAGTCAACCAGCACGGGAATGCCGCGCTCGCGCGTGGCTTCACGAATCGCTTCGACCATTTCCGCATCGGCCAGCCCGTAATTGTAATCGGAGATGATAACGGCGTCGGCGGTCAAGACTTCCGCTCTCATACGCTCGCGCAATTGTTCGCGCAAAGCAGCATCGGCGAGCGGCTTTCCTTCATAGTCAATCCTGATGACCTGCTGGCGCGTCGAATGAATCTGCCCGGCGAGAACGCGCACTTTCGTCGTCGTTCGCACGGAAGCGGAGGTGACGATGCCGCCGCAATCAACATTCGCCGCACGGAGCTTGTCCACGAGCGCGCTTCCGGCCTCGTCTTCGCCGACGACGCCGATGATGACGGCTTTCGCATCGAGCGCCGCCAGGTTGGTCGCGCAGTTGGCAGCGCCGCCCGGCATCGTCTCCGTGCGCTCATAGCGCAAAATCATCACGGGCGCTTCGCGCGAAACGCGGGTAATCACGCCGTACAGAAACTGGTCTGCGACCAGATCGCCGACCACCACCACCTTACACTGCGGAAACCGCCGCACGATGGCCGTCAGACGTTCCTGCTGCGGCGTTCGCTCAAGACTCAATAGCTCAACCTCCAAAAGCGGTGAGAGGTGACGGGTGATAGGTGATAAGTAAGAACTAGGATTTCTCTTATCACCTATCACCCGTCACCTCTCACTATTTTTCTCACTGCTTCAAGTAAATCTTCCGCCACCATGTCCGGTTGGTGTTTCCAGGCGGCGCGTTGGTATTCCCACTCGCCGCGCCCGTAGCCGCTGAGGACGAAGGCCGAGCGAACATGAGCGTTGCGCGCCAGTTCTATGTCGCTGTAGCGGTCGCCGATCATCCAGCTTTGCGCCGGGTCAATGTCAAACTCTTCAACCGCGCGCTCAATCAAACCGGGCTTGGGCTTGCGGCAGTTGCAGTCAAAACGGTATGGCTCGTGGCCTACGGTCGGATGATGAGCGCAATAATAGATGGCATCAAGCCGCGCGCCCTGCTTCTCCAATTCCTGAGAGAGAACAATATGCACAGCCGTGATGACCTCTTCCGTGAAATAGCCGCGCGCGACTCCGGCCTGATTCGTGACGAGGATGGCGAGCCAGCCCGCTTCGTTCAGCCGCCGCACGGCCTCGGCTGAGTAGGGGAAGACTCGATAGCGAGAAGGATGATTGACGTAGCCGACCTCTTCGGAGATCGTCCCATCACGATCCATGAAGACCGCGCGCCGCTTCATGTTTGAACCTCCGCTACCTCTTTTTTCATCATCGCAGCCGCCCGTGAGAAAACTTCGTCCGGCGAGATAACCGTCATGCAGCGATGGTCAATCGGGCAATCGCGCAGCATGCACGGCGCGCACTCAGGCGGATGGCGAATGATTTCGGCGATGGATGAAAACGGTCGCGTCGTTCGCGGATCGGTCGGGCCGAAGATGACGAGCGTCGGGCGATTCAAAGCTGCGCTGATATGCGCCGGGCCTGTGTCGTTGGTGATGAGCACATCCGCAAGACTCAGGACGGCAACTGCCTGCGCCAGATCGGTGCGACCCGTCAGCATGACAGGCCGATGGCGCATCTGTTTCTCGACTTCGCGTGACACCTCCATCTCGCCGGGCGAGCCGATGAGCAGCACGTTCGCGCCAGTCTCCGCGATGAAGCGGTCGGCGAGCGCCGCGTAGCGTTCGGCAGGCCAACGCTTCGCCCGGCTGTTGGTGGAGCCGGGACAGAGTGCGACGAGCGCACCCGTCATCATCACGCCCTCGGATGAGAGAAACTCGCGCGCCTGCGTTTTCCTTTCCTCTGAAATATTCAAAGCAAGTTGCGGCTCGTGCTTTTCTATCTGGGACGCGCCGTAGAGCATCTCTTCGAGTTCGCCAACGATGTTGAGATAGTAAAAGACCTCGTGGCGTTCCTCGCGCCAGTCGGGGAGGGGAAGCGCGTGCGTGAGCAGGGCGCGGCGTCCATCCGTCGCGTAGCCTATACGGACGGGCACGCGCGCCGCCGCCGCAATCAGCGCCGCCTCGAAAGCGTTTTGAAATAGCAGCGCGAGATCGAAACGTCGCCTGCGCCATTCGCGCGTCTGGCGTGCAACGGCACGGAAATCGCGCGAGCGACGGTCGTAGATCAAGAGGTCATCAATAAAATCCGCATCACTGAAGAGACCTTCTGCCCATGAGCGCGTCGCCAGCGTGATATGAGCATGAGGCAACACGCGCCGCAACTCGCGCAGCGCAGGCACGGTCATCACGGCATCGCCAACCCAGTTGACGCCGCGCACCACCACGCGCTCAATTTGCTCCGGTCGAATGTTCCTCATCGCTGTAGGACAGACATTCCTGTCTGTCATAGCGTGCTTAAGCTACGCTCATCAATATTTTAGTCAGGCAATATTCGCGCTCTCCGCGCTCAATGACAGGCAGGAATGCCTGTCCTACAATAAGCTTCGCAGTCCTTCTTCGATTCCAATCTCCGGTTGCCAGTTAAGCTGTGCCTCGATGCGCGACAAATCGGAGATATAGTTGAGGGGAACGGGAGCGGGAAGGCGCGCTTCACCGTCAATCACAGGCTCGCGCTCGATCATGCGCCCGACCGTTTCTACTATCTCGCGTAAGCTAGTGGCCTGCTTTCGCCCGCCGCCCAGATTATACAGCCCCGAAGCAAGCGAGGAATCAATGAATGCGCGGCAGGCGCGCGAGAAATCGTCAACGTGCAGGATGTCCCGCACGGGCTTGCCTTCGAGCGGAAGTTTTATCGGCCAGCCGCGCTTGACCGACTCGACGTAGTGCGTGACAAATCCCGGCTCGTTGTCTTCCGAAGGCCGCGCGTAGACGGTGGAGAGCCGAAAGATGCAGCATCGCAGGTTGCGCGCTTCGGCGTAGTATTGCACATATTTCTCGCCCATCAGCTTCGACCACTCAAGCGCGGATTGCCCGCAGTAAGCGGTCGGGCAACTCTCACCAACTTCCGCGAACTGGTCTGCCCATGCGCCGTAAACATCTTTCGTCGAAGCGTAGATGAAAACGGAGTTCGGCTGCATCTGTCGCAGGATGTTGGCTGTCCCTTCGGCGTTCGTCCGAAAACAACTCTCGGCGGCTTCCGGGTCTTTGTCCAGATGCGCCGCCAGGTGAATCACCACGTCGTAGTTCGCCGCGAGCGCCGCGTCATGCGGGTTCAATACGTCCAGATGCGAACGGCGCGAGAAGTCATCCGCATTGAAGAAACGGCGAACGTGAAGCCCCAGATAACCGCTGCCGCCTGTAACGAGTATTCTCAAATTTGTAGGTCCGATTTCGCGTTGTTAGGTCTCTTCAGTCTTGAATCCCGACAGCGAACTGTTCACCACAGAGGCACAGAGAGCGCAGAAATAGCACGGAGGCTTGAATCAACTCTCTGTGCCCCCTCTGTGTCCTCTGTGGTGAATCGCCATTCGTATTACACTCAACATTGAATAGAATTGCTCTCAATGTAGAACCTGTTTCTTCATCACGCCGCCTCTCGCGTCCGTGATGCGATGAATGGCGATGAAAGCCGCTTCGTCTATTTCCCTGATCGCGCTTTTAACTTTCGGTATTTCCAGCCGTGTCACCACGCAGAACAGAATATCCTGCTCCTCGTTTGTCAGCCCGCCCATCCCCTTGTAAACAGTGACGCCGCGACCCAGGTCATTCAGGATAGCGGCCTTTATCTCGTCGCTTCGCGCGGAGACAATCGTGATGCCGTTGTATTCCTCAAGTCCGTGAATCAGAAAGTCAATCGTCTTGGAAGCCGCAAAGTAAGTAAGAATGGAATAAAGGGCAGGCTCAAGCCCGAGGAAAATTGCGGCGATTGAAAAGATAAAGATATTGAGCAGCAGGATAATGTCGCCGACGGTCGTTCCCATCTTCTTGCTCAAGAGCAACGCCATGACTTCAGTGCCGTCAATCACGCCGCCAGCCCTGATGGACAGTCCCACGCCCGCCCCTAGAAAAAATCCGCCGAAGACGGCTGCTAAAAGCTTATCGTTGGTCGCTACCGGATAGGGGAAGAAAGCGATGCAGAGCGCCAGCCCGCCAATCGCCAGTACGCTCTTGAGCGCGAACATTTTACCAATCTGGCGAAAGCCGATAATGATAAACGGTATATTGATGATAAGAATCAGCAGAGGCAGAGAGATTTTTGAGAGCGCGGAGACCAGCATCGAGACGCCCGTCACGCCGCCGTCAATAAAGTGGCTCGGCAGGAGAAATCCCCTCAAGCCCAATCCCGCCGAGAGAACAGCCACGACGAGAAACAATCCGCTTGCGATTTTTCGTAGAAAGTCTTTCATCTGAATCAGGGTTTGGTTTGTACCTTCATTCCGCGCGCCAGCTCGCTCATGTGGATGAGAGATTCGGCACGCCCGATGGCGATGAGAATATCGCCCGCATCAATGAGCGCATCGCCGGATGGATTAAACGTCATCTGACCGTTGCGGCGTCGGATGGCGACGATGATGACGTTCAGCTCTGAAAGAATGTTGGTGTAGCGCAGTCTGTGCCCGGCATAATTTGAGCTGGGCGCGACCTCCATCTCCTCAAAGCTCAAATCCAGATTTTCCGCCGTAATCGAATCCATAAAATCTGCGACCGCCGGGCGCATCAGAGCCTGCGCCATGCGATGGCTGCCCGTAATCGTCGGCGCGACGACGCGGTTTGCGCCCGCCTTGATTAATTTCGGCTCGGCCTGCTCTTCGACTGCACGCGCGACGATGTGAAGGTCATGATTTAAGTCGCGCGCGATGAGAACGACGTAAACATTATCGGCGTCATCCGGCAGGCAGGCGGCCAGGCCCCGCGCCCGTTTTACGCCAACCTCCAGCAACGTCTCTTCGAGTGTGGCATCGCCGACGATCACGGGTGCGCCGCTTTCTATCAGGTGGACGACCTTCTGCTCGTCCTTCTCGATGACGGCGAAGGCGACGCTCGCGCGTTGCAATTCACGAATCAGGCGCGAGCCGACGCGGCCTGCGCCGCAGATGATAAAGTGGTCGTGTAGTTTGCTCATCTCACGTTGACGGCGACGCATTCCGAAAGTGGCGACCATCTCGGATTGCACGATTGTCTGCACGGTGGAGGTCAGGACGTAAAGAACAGCGCCGACTCCGACGAACATGTAGAGGCTGGCGAACAAGCGCCCGGCGGAAGTCGTCGGAGTCACATCGCCATACCCGACCGTCGTCAGCGTCTGAATCGTCGCATACAGGCTGTCGGCTATTGACCAACGCTCAAGCAGGTGAAAGCCGAGTGTGCCAAACGCCACGGCTGCAAGCACGGCATAGAGCGCGTACCGCAGACGAAAACGCGCCCCCCTGACCAAGCGCGAGCTTCTTGATAACTTTAGACTCATTTGCCGATAGCTGCATCTAAACGCCGGAAACGAACCTGTCACGGTAGCTTAAAGCAGTGACAGGTGACAAGCGGGAAAAGCGGTGATGGGTGATAAGTGATAGGTGATAGGAGAAAACATGGCCTTTCTTATCACCCTATCACTTGTTTTTAAGGTGGACAGGTGGAGGTGAACGGTTTAATCTTTGGATGATGGGTGATAGGTGATAAGAAAAACCTGTTCTTTCCTCTCACCTATCACTTATCACTGCATTTATGCCTATTCGTCATCCTCCAGAAGACCGTGTCCCCCCGGTTGCTAAAAAGAGCGGCGGCAAGAAGGGCCGCCCGCACATCGTCAAATACGAGCAGCCGCCCGTCGGGTTCTTTCGCCGCTGGACAAAGCGCATCTTTCGTCCTCCGGTGGTCATCGCCTTAGTCTTTCTCACGACCATCACCATCGGCGTCCTCGGCTATTACTGGTACGTTTTCTCCAAACGCATTGACCTCCTTTTAAACGGCGAAATCTACACGCGCTCGGCTGGAATCTACGCCGCGCCGAAACAGTTGTTCGCGGGCGAGAACCTTTCCGAAGAAGAACTGGTCTCCTATTTGAAGCGCGTCGGCTACGTGGAGAAGGCGCAGCAGGCCGACAGCGCGCGCGGGCGCTACAGCATCAAGGGCGAAACGGTCGAAGTCGAGCCAAGCACGGAGATGACCGTTGACGGGCAGCGCCTTTTCCCCGGCCTCAGCGTCCAGTTCGCGCGGGGCGGGAAAGCAGTCGCCGCCATCAACGATCTACAGGGCGGCGCGCGATATGATAAAGCGCTGCTTGAGCCTGAGTTGATTAGCTCCGTGACGGGGCAGGAGCGCGCCAAGCGCAAGGTCGTCGGCTTCAAAGATTTGCCGAAGCATCTCATTGATGCGATCACCACGACCGAAGACCGCTCGTTCTTTCAACACTACGGCGTCAACTTTCGCGGCATCTTTCGCGCCCTTCTTCGTCGCTACAACGCAGACCCGAACTCGCCCATCGCCCAGCAGGGCGGCTCAGGCATCACCCAGCAACTCGTCAAAAATCTTCTGCTCTCGCCCGAACGCACATTGAGGCGCAAACTCTCCGAAGCCTACATGTCCATCATCTTGGAAACGAGGCTGACGAAGGAACAGATTTTCGAGTTGTACTGCAATCAGGTTTATCTCGGGCAGCAGGCCGGGTTTTCGATTAACGGGATGGGCGAAGCGGCGAGCGCCTATTTCAATAAAGATGTCACACAGCTAACGCTCGCCGAAGCGGCTTTCCTCGCCGGTTCTATTCGCAGCCCCAACCGCTACAATCCATACAAGGATGTCGAGACGGCCACCGCGCGGCGCAATCAGGTGCTCGATTCGATGGTTGAGTCCGGCGCGATCAAGCAGGAGCAGGCGGAAGCAGCCAAGCAAGAGCCTCTAAAAGTCGTGCCGACGAAGGGGCGCGTTGACTCGCTGGACGCTCCCTACTTCATGGATTACGTGCAGAACCAACTGAGCGACGTTATCTCAGAGCAAAGCGCGGCGCAGCATCTTAGAATCTACACGACGATTGACATGGACTTGCAGCGCGCCGCCTACACCGCCATCACCAAGCAACTGGCTGCGCTAGACAAGCTTTATGCTAAGAAAGTCCCGCCGGGAACTTTGCAGGCGGCGCTAGTGGCGATGAATCCGAAAACGGGTGAAGTCGTGGCAATGGTCGGCGGGCGGGATTACGCGAAGAGCCAGCTCAATCGCGTGACGGAAGCCAGGCGCCAGCCCGGCTCGGTCTTCAAGCCTTTCGTCTACGCGACCGCGCTCAACACGGCCTACGATCCCGTGCCGCGCATCATCACGCCCGCCACCGTCTACAAGGACGAGCCGAAGACCTTCACCGTCAGCGATCAGGAATATTCACCCGGCAACTTCGGTGACAAGTACACAAACGCGCCCGTCACCCTGCGTGATGCGCTGGTCAAAAGTTTGAACGTCGTGACGGTCGAGGTCGCGCAGGAAGTAACGATTGGCCGCGTGATGAACCTCGCGGCGAAAGCCGGAATGCCAAAACCCCCGAAGCCTTACCTGGCAATGGCGCTCGGCACAAACGAAGCGACGCCGCTTCAGGTCGCTTCCGCTTACACGGCCTTTGCTGCCAATGGCACGCGCACCACTCCCATCGCCATCAATCGCGTCACGACCGGCAACGGCACGACCATCGCACAGTTGACCGGAACCAAAAACGAAGTCTTACGACCCGATGTCGCGTATGTCCTGACCTCCATGCTGAAGGATGTCGTCAATCGGGGGACGGCCTCAAAGTTGAATGCGCGCGGGTTGAAAAACGTTCCCGGCAAAATCGGTATTGCCGGAAAGACAGGCACGTCGCGCGACGGATGGTTCGCGGGCTACACGCCGAATCTGGTCTGCGTCGTCTGGGTCGGGTTCGACGACAACTCGCAACTGGGGTTGACCGGCGCGGACTCTGCGCTTCCCATCTGGGCGGATTTTATGAACACGGCCTTAGCCTCTCATCCGGAATGGGCTGGCGATTGGGAGATGCCGGGCAGCATCGAGCAGACAGAGATTGACCCACGCACCGGACAGCTTGCCACAGCAGAAGACCCGGTTCGCCGGACAGAGCTTTTCTTAAACGGCACTGCGCCGAGCAATGAGGCCGCCGCTCTTCCGGTCGAGGATGATGTTCCGCTGGAAGATAAAGAGGGGCAGGGAGACGGCGAGTTTGACTACGAGCCTGCGCCGTTGCCTGAGAGCGCGCCCGAAACAAATCCGCGAAAGCTACCGCCGAAGCCTGAGAGCAGAGATGGTGTCACCACCAGCGGAACGACCAGACTGCAAGGCACGATTACGCTCGACATTGATCCGACCACAGGGTTAATCGCAGACCCTTCGGTCTGTCCCGTCATCCGCTCCAAAACCTTCGTCATCGGGCAGGAACCCCGAAAATATTGTGGCCCTGAGTATCACAACGGCAGAACCGTGCAGCCGTCCGCAACGCGTCCACGCATGGTTTCTCCCCAGTAGGAAAATTTCTCTCCGAAGCTGACCTGAAAAGCGTTAAGATAGGGACACCCCGTAGAACTTCAGGAGAAGACTAGATGAAACGCTGCCCCGTTTGTAGTCGAACCTATTCTGACGACCAGAACTTTTGCTTTGACGACGGCACGACTCTGGTGTCCGCGCCCGTCAGCCCCCCGGACATTTCAGAAGCGCCGACGGCGAATTATCCTTATAGAAGCGGTGCGCCTCCAACGAACATGGTGCAGGGAACTCCGACCGCAGGCGGCAGGCCCTATGGCACAGCCCCGCCCCCGGCGTTTATGATGCCTTACGCGCAGCCGAAGCGCAGTCCGCTGCCGTGGATCGTCGGCGGGCTGCTGGTCTTAATCGGCGGCATAATCGCCATCGTCTTCATCTCCAGAAATAATTCGACGCCGCCACCCATCAGCTCAGGCGGAACAAAGCCCGGAGCTTCGCCGTCATATTCGCCCACAACTACTAACACGACCTCGACGACTTCATCTTCATCATGGGAGACTATCACCGAGGATGGCTTCACGCTCTCAATGCCGGGCAAGCCGTCGAAAAGCGATGACACTGTGCCGAGCGCCGCCGGGCCGCTGGCGCTTCGCATGTACACGCTGAGCGAGGGCTACGAGGGCTACATCACAGGCTACACCGAATATCCTGACATGGTTTTCACGGCATCCGAGCCGGAAGACCTGATGGACGGCGCGCAGCGGGGAGCCATCACGAATGTTCAGGGCGAAGTGACGAGCCAACGCCAGATTACGGTGAACGGCCATCCGGGCAGGGAGATTATCGGAGTATCGCCCTCCAAGAATATAGGCTTCACAGCCCGCGTTATTCTTGCCCGGCCACGAATGTACATGCTGGTCTATACGCAGTATGACAAGAGCAAGCCGATGTCCGCAGATGGCAAGCGGTTTATGGATTCTTTCCAGATTACGAAGTAGCAAGCGGAGCGAGCGCAGCGCGCAAGGTTTCAATGGCGAGCGCTGCCGCGTGCTGCTTACGCGCGGGGAGTCCGCCCGTGACGCGCGTTATTTCCTGCCGGGTGAGTTGCAGTGCATCTTTAATCGTCATTCCTTCGATCATCTCCGCCAGCACAGAGCCGCAAGCTAAGGTCGGCGCGCACCCGTAAGCGAGAAAACGCGCGGCTTCAATTCGTCCATCACGCACACGCAAGCTGAGACGCAGGCGATCACCGCAAACAGGATTCGATTCTTCTGCGACTGCCGAAGCGTCCGGCAATTCGCCGACGTTTCGTGGATTGGCTAAATGATCTGTGAAGGTGGCGGAGTATGGCAAAAGCTAATGTCCAATGTCCAATGTCCAATGTCCAATGTCTAAAGCCGGGTTCTTGACTTTGGACATTGGACTTTAGACTTTGGACTAAATTCTGACCGTTTCGCAGGCGCGCTCGGCGAGTGCTTTCTGATAAAGAGGCGAGAGGCGACGCAGGTTTTCGACGGCGCGGGGCAGGACTTCGAGTACGTAATCAACGTCTTCAACTGTATTGTCTTTGCCGAAACTGAAGCGGATTGAGCCACGCGCCAGTTCGTCGTCGCGCCCGATGGCGCGGATCACGGGCGAAGGCTCAAGCGACCCCGAAGAACAGGCCGAGCCTGTGGAGACTGCGACGCCCTGCAAATCAAGATTGATGAGCAGCCCTTCGCCTTCAATATATCGGAAAGAGACGTTCGACAGGTGCGGCAGCCGACTTTCACGTTTACCGTTGAAAACAATCTCTTCGACGCGCGCTTCAATTCCGGCCTCGAACAGGTTGCGTAGATGACGAAGATGAGCGGTGCGCTCCGTTAACTCTTCCAGCGCCAGCCGCGCCGCTGCGCCGAAGGCGACAATAGCGGCGACAGATTCCGTGCCCGCGCGTCGCTCGCGTTCCTGGTGGCCTCCGACGTTCTGCGTGATGAGGCGCACGCCTCGCCGCACAAAGAGCGCGCCGACACCCTTTGGCGCATAGAGCTTGTGCGCCGACATCGAAAGCAAATCGCAGCCGAGCGTCTCGACATCCAGAGGCATTCGCCCGGCAGCCTGCACCGCGTCGGTGTGTAGCCACAGATGGCGATTCCCGCGACCGCGTTCCTCGCGCACGAGCGCGCCGATCTCCGCGATGGGCTGAATCGTTCCGATCTCGTTATTGGCGAGCATCACCGTGATGAGAACTGTGTCGGGTCGAAGTGCCGAGCGCACGTCTTCGATGCGGACGATACCGTCTTCGTACACGGGCAGCCGCGTGACTTCCCAGCCTCGCTTTTCCATCGCGTCGCAGATGCCGCGCACGCTTGAATGCTCGATCTGCGAGGTGATGATGTGACGACCGCGCTGCTCGAACGCTTCCGCCACGCCGCGAATGGCTAGATTGTTGGCCTCTGTCCCGCCGGAGAGAAAGACTATCTCGTTCGGGCGGGCGTTGACTAAAGCCGCCACTTCGCGCCGCGCCCTGTCCACAGCCGCACGCGCCTCCTGCCCGAAGAAATGCACGCTCGAAGCGTTGCCGAATTTTTCGGTCAGAAAGGGAAGCATCGCTTCAACGACCCGCACGTCAGCAGGCGTCGTTGCGCTGTTGTCTAGATAAACTCTGCGAAGCATCGCCATTAAATCCCAGTTTCTGCCAACCTATTGTGACAAGTGCGGCATCAGAAGCCTTGTTGAAACTCCTCTTTGAGGAGTCTAGGTCTCACGAGAGGCGAGCGTCAAGTTAGACAAAGTTTGTTGCAGATTGCAGCCGAATGATACCATTAACACAGTAGTAGTCGTTTTCACCTGGACGGGAGGCGGTAGAACGCGCTCCGGCTCGATGATAGGTTTTAAGAAAGGGAAGAAGGAATGAAAAATCCGATACGCATCCTTGCCGCGTCACTTGTTTTCGCGCTCACGCTTGTGCCCGCGCTCACGGTCACAGCCGCACGTAACTTTGCGAGCGGCCAATTGACTGTCCAGCAATCCGTCGGGGCATTAGAGCGCGGCTATCGCACTGGCTATTCGGACGGCTATCAGGCCGGATACCGCGACACGGCGGATGGAGCGGCGCGCGATTTCCGGAACAAGGATGAATACCTGCGCGCCGACCGCGCCTATGCTACGTCTTACGGCGCGCTCGAAGATTACCGCGACGGCTACCAGCAGGGCTTTGAGGCAGGCTACGGCACGGGCTACGAACGGCGCGGCTTTAATTCGACCATCCCGACAAATCTCTCAAGACGCACGGCGGTGAATACGCAAATCGATATAGCCTCCCCCTCTTCCCCGACCTATGACAACGGCAGCAGCAGCAGTAGCAGTAGCAATAACGGTAGCATCAACAATGGCGGGAGCAGCAACGGCCCAGTCAACACGGCCAACGTGAGCTTCATTCCGTCGGATACGGTGTTGCGCGTCGAACTGCTGACGAATCTTTCGACGGATGCGACGCAGCGCGGCGATCGTTTTGAGGCGCGCGTCGTCGAACCCCTCGACTATCAGGGCGCAATGATCGAAGGCCACGTTACGCGCGTCAAGCGACCCGGAAAGATTAAAGGTAACGCCGAATTGCAGCTCACCTTCGACAAGATCAGTTTGAACAATCGCTGGACTGATTTCAGGGCGCAGGTCATCGAGGTGGTTGATGATGGCAGCGGCGGCGGCGTTGGCGATGTTGACGAAGAAGGCGGCGTCAAGGGCAAAGACAAGACGAAGGATGATGTCGCAAAGGTCGGAGCCAGCGCGGGGGTGGGCGCGATCATCGGCGCGATTTTCGGCGGCGGCAAGGGCGCGGCCATCGGCGCAGCCATCGGCGGCGCAGTCGGCACAGGCGGTGTCCTGACCTCGCGCGGCAAAGACATCCAACTCAATCACGGCCAGCACCTACGCATTCGCACATCGAGCGAGACGAGATTCTGAAAAGAAGTGATGGGTGATAAGTGATAGGTGATAAGAAAGAACAAGGTTTTATCTTATCACCCATCACCCATCACCTATCACCGCTCTTATGCTTATCACTCTTCTCACAGATTTCGGCACAGCAGATTATTTCGTGGGCGCGATGAAAGGCGTCATCCTGTCAATCAACAGGGAGGCGCGCATCGTTGACATCACGCACGAGATTCCGCCGCAGGATATTCAGGCGGGCGCGTTCACGCTGCTCGCCGCGTACAAGAGCTTCCCCCTTAAGACCGTTCATGTCGCGGTCGTTGATCCCGGTGTTGGCTCAAACCGTCGCCCGATTCTTGTTTCCGGTGGCGGGCAATTCTTCGTTGGCCCGGACAACGGGCTGTTCAGCTACATCTACGAGCGCGAGCCGGAAGCAAGAGTTTTTCACCTGACGCGGGAAGAGTATTTTCGCCCAAGCGTCAGCGCGACGTTTCACGGGCGCGACGTGTTTGCTCCAATCGCGGGCGCGCTTTCAAAGGGCATTCAGCCGGAACAACTCGGAGATGAAATCGCGGATTACGTTCGCCTGCCTCAACTCAAGCTAAAGCTTCTGGGCGGAAACATCGTCGAGGCTTCCATCATCCACATAGACCGTTTCGGCAACTGCATCACGAACCTCACACCCGACGACATCACCGAAGCGATGATTGCGCGGGGCGTGAGCCTGATGATTAACGGAAGGAAGATAACTTCCTTTCGCCGCTTCTTCTCCGAAGAGAAAGAAGCGCCCGGCGAGTTGTTCGCCCTCTGGGGCAGCGCAGGCTACCTGGAAATCGCCGCCTACAAAGCCTCTGCCGCGCAACTCGTCGGCGTGGAACGAGGACAATCGATAAAAGTGATAGGTGATGAGTGATAGGTGATAGGAAAGAACAGTGTTTTTCTCTTATCACCTATCACCCATCACCTATCACTTATCCCTCATCACCTATCACTTATCCCCATCACTTGTCCTTTCCCACTGTCTTTGTTATCTTCGCTTTATCTTACAAATTGAGGGATTTCTATCATGGACAAAGCGAAAGAAGCTAGTGCGACGGCGAGTGCTGCTGCCGCCGGATTGCGAGGCGTCGTTGCCGCGAGTTCTTCCATCGGCGATGTGAACGGTGAGAAGGGCGAACTCATCTATCAGGGCATCAATATCCACGACCTCGCCAAGAATTCCACCTTTGAAGAAGTCGTTTTTCTGCTCTGGAACGGGCGTCTGCCAAAGCGCGCCGAACTGGACGAACTCAAGAGCAACATCGCCGCCAATCAGGAACTACAGCCTGAGATTCTTGCGCTAATGCGGCAGTTTCCGAAGGACGCCGAGCCGATGGACACGCTCCGCACAGCCATCTCCGCGCTCGATTTCTACGACAAGGACTCGCATGATACGTCGCGCGAAGGCAGTGTGAGAACGGCGACGCGCCTGACGGCGCAGTTTCCTGTGATCGTCGCCGCGCTCGACCGCCTGCGGAAAGGTCTTGAGCCGATTCCGGCCAAGCCCGACCTTAACATTGCGACCAACTTCCTCTACATGCTCAAAGGCGAGATGCCTTCCCCGGAAGACGCGCACGTCCTCGATGTCGCGCTCATTCTTCAGGCCGACCATGAATTGAATGCTTCGACGTTTACGGCACGCGTCGTCGCGGGCACGCTCGCGGATATGTACAGTGCAGTGACAGCCGCAATTGGCGCGCTCTCAGGCCCCTTGCACGGCGGCGCGAACACAAACGTGATGAAGATGCTGCTGGAGATTGGGGATGTTGAGCGGGTCGAGCCGTACATCAAGGATGCGCTGGCCGCGAAGAGAAAGCTGATGGGCTTCGGCCATGCCGTTTACAAGACGGAAGACCCGCGCGCCACGAACTTCCGCAGATTCTCAAAGGAAATTGCCGAGCGGACGGGCGATATGAAGTGGTACGAGATGTCGCGCAAGGTTGAAGAAACGATCATGAAGGAGAAGGGCCTGTTCCCGAACGTGGATTTCTTCTCGGCTTCGACCTTCTACATGATGGGAATTCCGCTGGACCTCTACACGCCGATCTTCGCCATCAGCCGCATCAGCGGTTGGACGGGGCACATTCTCGAACAGTACGCGAATAACAAACTGATTCGCCCGCGCGCCGAATACGTCGGGCCGCGAGATGTTCCTTATGTGCCGATTGACGAGAGGTGAAATCAATCGCAGATGTAGACAGATAAACGCTGATACAAAACAAAAGCAAGAATTAACCACAAAGGCAAAGTCACCAAGAGAGAAGATAATCTCTTGGTGACTTTGTGCCTTTGCGATTTCTCTAATCCGCGTCTATCTGTGTTTATCTGTGGTCAGATTCTGACCTGTTGAGGGAGATGCCGAGAATCTTCGGGTCATTCAAAAAATCCCTGAGCTTCGTCGGGCTGAGTTTCACGCGGGCAACGACGGCGTCGGTGCGGTCTATCGTCACGACCATGAGCTTGATGTTCTCGCCAGCTTCTCTGGCATAGACGTAGACCTGTTCGCCGTCGCGCGAGCGGGTTCTGACGAGCGGTTGCCATTCGGGGCTGAGCGCTTCGCGCATCACTAAACCCAGTCCTGTGTCCGTCTGTCTCTCCGAAAAATTCAAATCCTCGAAGATTGCGACCTTGAAGCTCTTGACTCCGGCAGGGCGCACAACGCGGACGAAGAATCTGGCGAGACCCAGAAAGGGAATGTTGATGCGCCTGGCGTTGAAGCGCAGCTTGAGATGTTTGGTGATGGCGTCGAATTCCGGGTCGTCGGCTCGCGCCGTCTGCGGGATGCTGATGAGAATGGTCGCCGTGATGATGAGCGCGACGAGCGTGTGAATGATGGGCTTCCTGTGCTGCGTCATCGCTGCTTTACTCCTTTGGCTCTTTGGCGTTGATATGAACATCAACATCAATTGACGGGATGCCGAATTTGCCGCTGAGCTTGATGAGCTTTTCCAGATCAACCATCCCGACGATGTTGACGACCGTCAGTTGCTTCGGCTCTGTGGCGATGACGGCGATGCTGCCGATCTGCGAGCCTGTCATCGTCATGTAGACTTCGACGCTCTCGCCCTCTCTCTTGCTCTTCACCCCGGCCATTTTAGACCAGCCGGGCGCACGCAACTGTGTACGGACCGGGTCGAGATCGGCTGTCGTATATTCGCCCTCTTTGTCGAACCCGTAGACTCTGACGTAAATGCCTTTGAGACCTCCGACCAAATCCTTAATCGCTGCCTCCTGAGGCTTCTTGGCGTCTAAGAACATGGTGGCGATATTCAAGAGCTTCCCGTCGAGCGTCACGTCAACGGATTCCGTTGCTCTGGCTTCGAGCTTGTCCAGATTGCTGAGCTGTAATTTTATCTCCTGAGCCTGAGCCGTCGAAGAGGCTGCGGCTGTGATGAGCAAGAGAAGGGAAAGAACCCTCAGCGCATTTTTCGTAACTGATTTCATAACTGCTCCGTTCATATTTGTCTTCATCTTAATGACCGCAACTTTAAGTTCCGGGGTTGGTCTGAATCTTCTTCTGCACCGTGTTGAGCTTGTCGCTGGCGATGTGCAGCGCCATGATGAGTTGCGCTTTGGCCTGCTCTCCCTCGCGTGCAAGCTGTTCTCGACGAGGCGAAATGTTTAACTCACGACGCCTGGCCGTCATCTCGCGCGCGCCGGTGAAACGGCGAGGCAGATGTTTGCGCGGGACAACTCTGTCCGGCTGCACAGTGTCCGATTTGTTCTCACCGATAACGTTTCTCGGGTCGCCCGGATTCTCCGGCCCAATCGGTGGACGTGGGCCTGAGACGCTTGGCTCGGCTCGCTTCTCTTCGATGGGCGTTGTCCCGGTTGCGATTGTGTCCCGGCCCTCAACGGAACTTGAGCGACGCATGGAGAGCCAGACACCACCGGCCAGCAGGAGAATCAAGAGCGTGGCAGCGATGGCGAGCGCGGGAGAAAAGCTCAGCCGGAACGAGTGGCGCTGCGGCGTCGCAGGCAAGGGAAGAGGCTCTGCGGGGCGTTTGAAACGCAGGCTTCCAAGCGTTTTTTCCAGTTGCTCAATCTCAGGATCGGGTTCGCCCGATTTGTCCCAGAGGTAATCTTCGTTCATGGCTGTTTCTCCATTCCGAGCTTTTCGCGCAACTGCTTCATGCCGCGATGCAGGTTGACTCTGACGGAGGCAGGCGTGAGTCCCGTGCGCTCGGCAATCTCCGGTCCGGTCATGCCTTCGACCAGTCGCAGGACGAGTGTTTCGCGGTAAGCCTCCGGCAAAGTGCGAATCAAGCGGAGCGCCTCTGCCGCTTCCGGGTCAACCGATACTTTTTGCGCGAGGTTTTCGGGCAACTCTTCTGTCTCACGCTTGCGGCGGTGAAAATCCACTGCGCGGTTGCGTGCGATCATCGCCAGCCAGCCGCCAAATGCTCCGGCCTCGCGCAGCGTGTGAATCCTTTTGAAAGCGACGAGGAATACGTCCTGCACCAGATCATCAACCTCGCCCCACGGCACACGCGCCAGCAGGATGCCATGCACCATCGGTGCGTAAAGATCGTAGAGCCGCCCGAACGATTCGCGGTCGCCGCGCCGCACAGCTTCCACGAGCAGGGCCTCACCCGATGGCTCAAGGGCAGGCTGCGCCGCCGCAGACGCGCTGCGCGCCCCTGCCATCAAGAGCAAATTGGTCGCCGTGCCCGTCTCGCTCATGCGAGCACCTCTCCAGCCTGTTCGTTCATTAAGCTGAAACCCCTGGGAATCCCGAAACTGTGGTGAACTTTTGCGTTCGAGCGGGAAGAGCTTGAATTTCCTTCCGTTCAACCGATAAGACGCGAGGTGAAAGGGAAATGTTAACAATTACTCAATTCAGGGTCTAATCGTACCTGAATTGACGGGAGTTCGACCTGTTCGTCTTGTTAATCCTGTCTATCTCTGAGCGGTTTCGTTAGTGGCTCTGAGAGATAATTCGGCATAACTGCGGGCGGCTTCTGTTGGGGGTTCTCCTGATCCGTCAGGCGCAGCATCTCTTCGGTCGGCGAGACAAGGCGCGTGCGCCAGATGAAGAGCGTGGAAGCGAGGAGCGCGATGGTGCAGGCTGCGCCGCCTTCGATGCCGTAAGCGCCGCCCGTCAGCCACGCCGGACCGAGATCAACCGAACGCCAGAGCGGTTCCGGTGTCAATCTTTCTATCCCGCTTACGGGCAGCCCCAGCACCGCGCCCATCGTCCAGTTCCATGCCCAGTGAATGCCGAGCGGAAACCACAAATTGCGAGTTCGCAAATAGGCGACCGCGAGCCACACGCCCGCTATCGCCGTATTGGCAAACGTGAAGCCCGGAACGGCGTTGGGATTTCCCAGATGCCCGTATGAAAAGATGATGGAAGTAATGATGACGGCGACCCATGCAAGGTGTGAGCGCGCCATCGTCTGAAGCGGGTAGCCGCGAAAGATTGCTTCTTCTCCGGCAGCAGCGAGGATGAAGATGGGAAGAGATGTCAGGAGCGTCCGCCCGACGGTCTCGAACATCACGGGCGCGTTGAGTGTGAATTTCAAGCCGCCGGGAAGCGCGGCGATCATCACGGCCAGCAGCAGTGACACTACGCCGATGAGTGAACCGAAAAGTAAATCCCTGAGCCAGCCGCGCGTGAATCCCCAGCCGAGCGCGCGCGGCGGCAGGTCTTCGAGAAACTTTCCGCAAGCCCACCCGATGAGAGTTGCCGGAACGAGCAGGATAAACCCCTGAACAATGAAGCCCCAGTTACCGCTCAGAACTCGTCCGGCAGAAGGACCCAGCAGGAGAATGAAGACGGTTTCGGCTAAGGCCACCGTTAGCTTAAAGCCAAAGTAAAGCAGCAGAGCAAAGATGCCCAGCCGCCAGCCGCTCCGCAGCCGACCGACGCGATTGAGAAAGATTTCCTGTAAATCCATTTTGTGTTGAGACCGACGAGATTGAAACTTCGTCGGCCATTCTAGCCGAAGCCGTGAAAGTGCGACACCCTCCGGGCGTATGGTAAACTGAAGCGTAAGCATCCCGATGAGCAATCAAGAGCGAAAAGATGAGGACGAGAGAGCAGTGGAAAGCGCGCCGCGCAAGCGAACAGCGCCCTGGCTCTGGGGTGGGCTTGTGCTGCTCCTGCTGTTTACGCTCGTCGCGCTGCAAGCCTTTGGACTGTGGACGGTCTTGCCGCCCGACACGACTTCCGACACGCTTCTCATCTACGCACTCTCGTCGCTCAATTTCGCAGCCTTCGTCGTCTTCTCCTTCATCTTCATCCGCAGCCTGTTGAAACTGCGTCGTGAGCGCCGCGAGCGACAACTGGGATCGAAGATCAAGACGCGGCTGGTCGTCTCTTTCATCTCTTTAAGCCTGTTGCCGATCACGGCGATGGCGCTCTTCTCGTATCTCTTCTTCAATCGCACGCTCGAAAAATGGTTCTATCGCTTGCCCGAAGAGGTCATCAGGGAAGCGATTGAGGTGGAGCGCAAGGCTGTCATCAACCAATCGCGCAACCTGCGTGAAACGGCGGCGATGCTCGCCGTCCTGATTGAAGAGCAGCCCGAAGCAGACCACGAGCGAACGTTGCAGCGGCTCATCGGCAACGGAAATCTGGCGGCAGTCGAACTCGTCAGCCCCGAAGGTCAAATGTTGATTCACGTCGAAGCACAGATTCCTGCGGCAGAGCGCGCCGAGCTTGAAGGCGTGCTGAATACCGCGCGCGCCTCAAACGGCACGGATGAGAGCTTAATAGATGGCAAAGGCTTCGACGTGGTCTCCGTTTCTTTGAGAGATAATCGAAGGCTTCTGGTCGCCCCCGTGCGCTTGACCAGTTCCATCCTCAACGAAACCATCACAGGGTCGCAGAGCGAGTACAACAAACTCGTCGCCAAGCAGCGCAAGGTGCGTCTGCTCGGACTCTCGACGCTGGGGCTGATGACGCTCCTGCTGCTGTTCGCCGCGACGTGGATTGCGATTCACTTAGCGCGCGGCATCGCCAAGCCGATCAGGGCGCTCGCCGAAGCCTCGAACGAGGTGGCGCGCGGTAATCTCTCGCATCGCGTGGAGACGATTGCCGACGACGAACTCGCTCTCCTCGCGGATTCGTTTAACCAGATGACGGCGCAACTGGACGAGAATCGCCGGAAGATTGAAACCGGCGCTGCCGAATTGCGCGAGAAAAACCTCGCGCTCGAAGAGCGGCGAAATTACATCGAGACCGTGCTTGAGTCTCTCTCGACGGGCGTCATCTCGCTCGATGAGAGCGACCGTGTCACGACCATCAATGCCGCCGCCGCCGAGATACTGAAGCTTGAGAGTCCGCCTCCCGCGAAAACTCAACTGGCCGGGATTATCTCCGCCGATGATATGGCCGTGCTGGACCGGCTGCTGCGGCGAGCGCGTCGCACGGGGCACGCGGCGGAGCAGACACAACTGGGACGTAGTTCATCGCCGGACAGCACGAGTATTCCGGTCGCTTTGAAGGCCACAGCCCTGCGCTCGCTTTCCGGTGAAGGCCGCGGCGTCGTTCTCGTCGTAGAGGATTTGTCGGAGCTTTTGACCGCGCAGCGTGCCGCCGCGTGGAGCGAGGTCGCCCGCCGCATGGCCCACGAGATTAAGAATCCTTTGACGCCGATTCAACTCTCAGCCGAGCGCATCGCGCGAAATTTCAACCGTGAGACGAACGGTGGAAACGGCACGGGAAACGGCAACTCAAACGGCGATGCCGCACGGGAACGCGAGCGCGTTGCTCAGGTCGTTGACGAATGCACGCAGACGATTGCGCGCGAGGTGGCCGGGCTGAAGGCGATGGTTGACGAGTTCTCGCGTTTCGCGCGTCTCCCGCACGCGCGGCTGGAATCGGCGGACTTAAACGATGTGGTGCTGCAATCCGTTGCGCTTTACGAAGACCGTCTGGACGACGTGCGGCTTGATGTGCTGCTTGCGCAGCGCCTGCCTCCCACGATGCTCGACGGTGAACAGATGCGCCGCGTCTTTGTGAACCTGATTGAAAACGCTTTGGAGGCGTTGACTGAGTTGGAGGGCGAGCGCCGCATCACAGTCGCTACGGCGCACGACCCCGCGCGCGGAATCGTGATGGCGGAAGTGACGGACACGGGGCACGGCATCCCGCGCTCAGATATCGGGCGTCTCTTCCAACCGAATTTCTCGACGCGTGAACGCGGCACAGGATTAGGACTCGCCATCGTTCAGCGAATCATCACGGAACACAGCGGACGCATCCGCGTCGCCGCCAACCATCCACGCGGGGCGAAGTTTACGATTGAATTACCGGCGGCGAATACGTGAGGAAAGAGAAGTGGTCAGTGGTCGGTGGACAGTTAAGAACAAAAGCGTTTTGCTTTTAACTGACGACTGACGACTGACCACCGACTACTGACCACTGCACTACGATGCATGAAGCAATTCTCATTGTTGATGACGAGCGGGGAATCCGCGACACGCTCAGAGCCGTGCTGGAGGACGAGGGGTTGATGGCTGAGGCGGTCGCGTCGGGCGAAGAGTGTGTGAAGGCTTTCGAGCGTCGCGCTTATGGTTGCGTGCTGCTGGACGTGTGGCTGCCGGGAATTGATGGGATGGAAACTCTGGAGCAATTGCGCGCGGCAGGCGTGGACGCGGCGGTCGTGATGATCTCCGGGCACGGCAACATCGAAACGGCAGTGCGGGCGACGAAATTGGGAGCGTTCGACTTTATCGAAAAGCCGCTCTCAATTGAGAAGACCGTCCTGACCGTTCGCAACGCGCTCAGACAGCGAGAGCTTGAGCGCGTCAACGCGCAACTCATTGCCGAGCTGAATGAAGAGTATGCGATGGTCGGCGAATCGGTTGCGATGCGGGCGCTTCGCAAGCAGATTGCGGTCGTCGCCCCGACGGACGGTCGCATCCTGCTCTACGGCGAATCCGGCACGGGTAAAGAACTCGTCGCCCGCGCTATTCATTCTCAATCGCGTCGCGCCTCCGCTCCTTTCATCGAGGTCAACTCGGCGGCGATTCCCGAAGAGTTAATCGAATCCGAGTTGTTCGGTCACGTGAAGGGCGCTTTCACGGGAGCGACCGGCGGCAAGAAAGGAAAGTTTGAGCTGGCAGACGGCGCGACCCTGTTTCTGGATGAGATTGCTGACATGAGCGCCAAAGTTCAGGCAAAGGTGTTGCGCGTGCTGGAAGAGCAACGGTTCGAGCCTGTCGGGAGCGGAACGAGCGTGCGCGTGGACGTGCGCGTTCTCGCGGCGACGAACAAACGGCTCGACGTTGAGATCGAGCAGGGGAATTTCCGCGCGGACCTTTTCTATCGCCTGAATGTCATCCCGTTTGAGTTGCCCCCCTTGCGCGAGCGTCTGGAAGACGTGCCGCTTCTGGTCGAGCACTTCAACCAGAAATTCTCGACGAGTTACGGAAAGAAGCCCAAGCGTTTTGAGGCGGAAGCGATGGATGCGCTTCAGAGCTATTCATGGCCGGGCAACGTGCGCGAACTCAGAAACACGGTCGAGCGCGTGGTCATTATGAACTCGAAGCTCAAGGTCGGCGTCGCAGACCTCCCGCCGGTCGGCGCAGAAGAACCGCCTGCGGCGTCATTCAGGTTTCCATCATTCAAGGAAGCGACCGACGCCTATCATCGTGAGTTTATCCAGAGAAAACTGGCGGAGGCTGACGGCAACGTCAGCCGCGCGGCGGAACTGATGGGAGTTGACAGAAGCCACCTCTACAGACGGATGCGTACTCTGGGCATTCAGGGGCGGAGCGAGCGTGGGCTTGCTTCCTAATATAGGGTCGGCCACGAGGCTGTCTCAAACGACGCCATTTTCTCCGGCGATGTGCGTGGTGCTCAAATACCAAAGACTTCTTTGGTATCAATGACGATAGCCTCCATGCCCCACGCTCTTGCTTTTTGCAGGATGTGATTGATTCCGCCCGGTCCGTCGCCACCCTGGCCATCCCATAACGCGATGACCGTTGTGTTTTCGCCACCCACCGCCACGGCATTATGGAACATCCAGAGATTACTGCGCTGCCAGAGGTTGTAGTCAGGCTTACCATGCAGCCACGAAGGCAACTCCGCCGACTCGGTGAGCGCGCGCGCCTGCGAGTTGTGAGACAGGCGGTTGAACCTTTCGACCCATTCCACCCCCTTTTGTCTTACTACTAACTGGATGTAATGTCCTCTCGTCAGCGGGACGTAGAGTTGCGTGGGGATGTTAAGTTCGGCGCAGACTTCGTGAAAAATGATGTCGCTACCCGGCGACCCGCCTGCGACGCCGAGTGAGATTTCGCCACGACGCTCCAACTGCTGTACTAGGGCGCTCCTGATAGCCTCTCTCGCTGCTCCCTCCATGTTCGGTGGGAAGCGCGGCTTCGTACTGCCGGGTGTGTCTATCATGGGGCCGATGAAGAACAGCACATTCGGTAAACTAATGGTCGAGGACTGTTCTTTCTCGAAGGACGCCTTCAGGTTGGGTTCAATGGATTCCAGAGCCGCCCGGACATTCTCTTTCAGCACGCCGAGTTTGAGATAAAGGTCGAGTTGTCTGAACGCCGAATCAACGGCGAAGTCCGGCGCGCCGACCAGCGCTTTGCGGTACGCGGCAGCCACCCTGGAAGGTCGCTTTGAGATGAGAAATAGCAGGTCTGCCTTGCTAATCTCCTCCCAGATATCGGGCTTGCTCGCGCTCTCAAGGCTTGACTCCGGTTTGTCGTTAAGTAGGAGGTCAACTACTGCCGCGATCTTACCGGCTCGCTCTTTAAGCGCAGCCAACCGTCGTTCGCCTTCTGAATCGTTTTCAAAATTTTCCGCCCACACGTCCGGCAGCTCCCCGGCGAGTTCTATCGCGATGGTGAGCATGGCCAGCGCGTTCAGGCCGGAGTAGAAATGGCTCAAATCTTCCCTGAACCCTCGCTCGTAGGTCTCGATGGTTGCAAAGAGATAGGGGGAGCGCAGGGCTTTCGCTCCCCGCTCCGGCGGCGGAGTTTCGCTCCAGTCGTCCATCCAGCGCATCTTTGCGTTGCGCCCCATCAGCGCATAGACTTCGGCGCGCTGACTCTTATCAAGCCCCTTCTGGTTGACCAAGTTCCTCTCAAGCATCTTATAGGAACGCGTTAAATCCCCCAGCCGCTGGTAAATCGTCCCGAGCGACAAATTGGCCTCCAGATCGTCTGGAGTGAAATTGCGGACCGCCTCCCAGGTATAGCGCGCCCCCCGCATGTCGCGCAGGCTGAACTGCGCGCGGCCTATCAGGCGGAGTCCCTGCACCTCCCACTCGAACCCCTGCACCTCATCGGCCAGAAGCGAGAGGTCACCAATCTGTCTGCTGGCCGTGGCCTTCTCAACTTCTTCGCGGAATTCGACGGGCACGACCGCCAACAGCGAAAGGTCCTGCGCCTTGAGGTCGGGCAGCAGCATGAAGATGGGGCTGTCCACGCTATTGGAATTTAACACCCCAGTGAGGGCTGACATGAAAACATCGAGGCTGGCGGCGGGATTGCCCTCGTCGTAAGTGAAGTAACGCTCCCTCTGGAGGTCAAAGGGGGAGCGGCGGCCACCGCCTCTGCTCTGGATCAGGAAGGTGCGCTTGTCGCGCAACGCGTGCCGGATACCGAGTTCGTAGAAGACGTTGGCGTTGTTGACGGAGAGATCGGCGATGATAATGTCTGCGGTCAGGAGGCTCTGGAATATGTCGAGCTTGATGTTGCCCGCTTGAATGAGGTCTGCGGAGGTGCGGGTGGAGATACCCAGTTGGTCGAGCGCAGGTGCAATCAATTCCATCTCGACGGCGTTGAAATCTATCCCGTCCTTGATTCCGAAAGGACGGATGATAAATGCCTTGCTGCTCGACGCCGACCGGGAGGGGTCTTCGACCCGCGACAGCGTAATTGAGGCTTGGATGAATTCTGTCTCAAGCTCGTTGAGGTCGTCGCGGTGACGGTTGAGATAACTCTGGGCTATCCTGAGCGGGATGCCGCGCAGGAGGAAGTCTTTCAGCCGTTGGCTGCTCTCCCAATCCTGCACCGTGTCTTGCAACTTCTGCCGCCACAGAAGGAAATCGAAATCGTCCTCGACCCATCCGCGCAGTCGCTTCCAACCGCGCAGCAGCGCCTCGTCGGCAATCTCGACTGTTTCCTCGACCGCGCCCTGCTCGGTCGCCACCGACAGCAGCCCGGACTGCGCGAAGGCGCGGATCATCGTGTGAGACGCCGGAGGAAAATCTGTGAGCCTGACGCGCTGACGCGAGAAGTCTCCGGCGGGGCGGGACACGCGCACGAGGCGCGTCCAGATGCGTTTCGTCTCGCCGTGTCGCTCGGCAGGGATGCGTATGAATGTGGCTTCGGCCCTCCTCGACTGTTCCTCATCGGGCGTCTCGGACGTGAGCACGGACAAGTCTCGTACAGACTGTTCGGCGTCGGGCGTCTCGGCGAACTGAAGCAGGACGCTGAGTTTCGTCTCGGGCGTGATGGGGAAATTAAATTCCTGTATCTCCGGGTTCGTCAGGTGCTGCGTCAGGCGCACAAATGCCCCGAGGACGTTCTTCGGGTCGTTGGACGAATCGCTGAAGGCAGCCAGGATTTCTTCGTAGCTGTGATAGGCGACGTACGGGACCTCGACGCTCGGCCAGTAGCTATCGCGGTTAATCGATGGGTTCAGCAGGTCGCCTAAGGTGCGCCAGGCGTACTTCTGCCTCGCCTGCAACTTTACCATCTCGGACTGGTCAACCCTCGTCGGGACCGGAAAGACGTTGAAGTTGGTTTCGCCGGTCACCTTCATTAATTTGCGGCGTCCCTCGACGGCAGAGCGCGCGACCGCCGCCGCCCCCTCGATGCTCTGGTTGTTGTAGGTGAAGCACACGACCAGAATATCCGGCATCTGCACGGTGCAGATGCCCGCCGTGTCGCTGACCCCCGTGCGGCTGTCTATCAGTATGTAGTCATACTTCTCGCGCATGTGCCTCTTCGCCGCTTCGAGGAAAGCGCCGCCGCCCAGTCGGTCGTAGAAGTTTTGCCAGTTGAAAGAGTTGACGCGAGTGGCGTAGGTCGGCCCCTGACGACCCGGAGAAATGAGGTCTATCAGACCCTCGCCGGGGAATTCTTCAAAATCAACGGAGAGCGCGAGCCGTGTGATGTCTGCGAACGGAACGTACCAGTCCGCCTTTAACTCGCCTCCGCTCTCGACTGGCCTGATGGCCTCGTCGGAGAAGTTTGCGACGAAATCAATAATGCCCTCTGAAGAGTTGAGACCTTTATCAATGAGGAATGGGCGATAATAGCGGTGCAGCCCCGGCGCTTCGAGGTCCCAATCGATGATGAGGACGCGCTTGCCGCTACAGGCGAGTATCCAGGCGACGTTGGCCAGCGCCATCGAGCGACCTGTGCCGCCCTTGTAGGAATAGAAGGTGACGATTTTCCCGTTGGCTTTTTCCTCGCTCACGGTTTGCTCCGGTTTAGACGTTCGGGCCGCTGATGTTCTGGAAGGTGATGTCTGTCTCAATCTTCCGCTTTTCGGGCACCTGAACTTCATTGCGCATACGGTCTTTGATACGCAGGACGATCTCACGCAACACATCACGCAGATCATCAGAAGAGCCGATGGAGTAGCGGAAGAAGATGGAATCCTTGTTGTGGTTCATCCGAAACTCGAACGTCTCCTTGAGCGTCTGCTCGATCTCGGCGCTCTTTTGTTTGGCGTCGGCATCGTCATCGTTCTGCGGGATGAGGACGCTGCAATTGACGTAGTTCCTCTCGTCGAACTTTTTCAATATGTCTTGGTACTCCGGCTTCCAGTTGACCGTCCAGCGGTCAACCAGGATGATGACGATCTTCCGCTCCTCCAGCGCCTCCTCGACTCTCTTTTGCAGGTCGGGGCCGAAGGGAACATCCTCGCCGACGAATCCCAGCTCGCCATCGGATACAGCGTTCATGACGAAGGGAAGGATGGACCTCTTGTCGTGCGGCCAGAATGGCCTCCACTCTCCCTCGCCATTATCGAGGTAAGGGTCGGCTGACCTGGCCGCCCCGAACTGTTTAGGGTCGGCGGCGACGACGATGAAACGGACGCGCTTAGGCGCCCTGACGGCCACAGCAGCGTCGGCTTTCTGTGCGGCGGGCGTCGCCTGACTGGCGAAGGCCGATGGCACAGTCCTGTACGACAGTAGATGGTCGAGGTCGGGCAGCGTGTAGGCGTCCGCCGCCTGTACGATCTCTTTTCCCAGTTCGTGTATGAACTGCTTGTATTCATCCTTTTTCCGACCAATCTTTTCGAGGATGTATTTTAATCCCTCCTTGTTCAAGTCAGAGTTCGGGTCGCCGCTTTTATACTGCGAGCTTTTAATAGTCGGGTTTAAGCTCTTCGGCATCCCGATGACCCACACCACGCCCTTGATGAGCGGGGGCAGGGTTGGGGCGGCAGCCCCTTGCGCCTGCAATTCCTGCCGGTACTTCTCCCGCCGCATCTGAAACACCTGCCACTCCTTGCCACATTCTTCGCTCAGGAAATAGGCGGGCGAGTAGATGCAAACCATCACCTTGCTCTCGCGCAAAGCGAGCGCAACCTTCATGTCCCATTCTTCCCCGCGCTCAATTTGCTGGTCGAAAAAACCGACCGGCGCTTCTTTCTTCAGCCCCCGTAGGTCGCGGACTTTCTGAGACAGGTCATTGAAAAACCTTAGCAGGAATGTGTCGTTGTTGGCGCGCGCGTAGCTGAAGAAGAATTCGTAAGGCATAGGTGAAACCCGTTTGGTGAGCGACGAAGCGGACCCGTTTCGGTGCTGATTGGGCGCTTGTCTGATTGCGCTACGTGCCGGAGGATGAACCCGGAACCCGTGGCGTCGAAGGAGCTATCAAATAAATTGAGAAACTTGCTACGGAGCGGTTTCCGATCTTAGTGAGTAAAAACTCCGGTATAGCAACCTTGCATCTGCGGGACTTTTATACAAGCTGCGATTTGCCGTGTCAATCAATTCACATCCGAAGCTTTCAGGACAAGGCGTCCCTGCACATCGCCTACCTCTTCAAGCATAAGGAAGATATATTTGATATCATCCTCAGGTTCTTGAGCCGTCATCTGAAGGCTTCTTTCAGAGCCTGATATTGCATCAAAGCTATCGATGTCGTGCGTGGGCGGCATCAACCTTACTCTCTCCTATGTTTGACAGTGTGAATTGAATGCCGCACACTGTTTAATTTGATTTCCGTGACGAATTTGCCACCGTGCGCGGTTATCTTTATTGAGCACGGGAGTGGTCTGGAATTATAAAGATGGATTATACGACAAGAGAGCTATTAAAACGCTACGCGCGGCTTGCGCTCGGTCAGCCGTTTTCCCCCATTCTGCTGAACATTCTTGTGACTTCCGTTTGTGACATGCGCTGCACGCATTGTTTCTTCACAGATGAACTGGATGATCGTCCGCGCAAGAAGCTACAGATGAAGACCCACGAGATCGAGCGGATTTCGGAGACGCTGGGCGGCAATCTGGGCGTTCTGATTCTCGCCGGGGGAGAACCTTTCACGCGCAAAGACCTGCCGGAGATTGCTCGCGCCTTTTACAAGAATAACAAGCTCGAATCAATCTACCTGATGTCGAACGGGCAGATTCAAAAACGCATCATGCCGGATGTGACGCGCATTCTCGAAGAGTGTCCGAACCTGAACGTCACGGTCGCGCTCGGCATAGATGGCTTGAAAGCACAGCACGAGAAGATCAGGCAGAAGCCCGGATCATGGGATATTGCGATTGACACCGCGCGCCAGCTTCAGGCAATCAAGAAGGAATACCCGCGCCTGGATATTCAGACTTGCACGTGTTTTATGAACTCGAACCAGAGTACGATCTTCGAGTGGTATGAGTATCTCAAGCACGAATTGAAGGTTGATAAGGTCAACTTCAATTACATCCGCCCGCCGTCAGCCGATCCCAAAGAGCTTGAGATTGACCATGCGCGTTACCGTCAACTCGCGCAATTGATTGACGACGATTCGCGCCACGCGGCCATCAAGAACAACTACGGGGGCGATGCCGGATACTTCAAGGCCGCGATTGATATTTACATGCATGGCTTGATTGCCAAGACGCAGGAAGAGCAGAAAGCGCAGATGACCTGTTACGCCGGAACTGCGGGCGGCGTCATCTACGACGAGGGCACTGTTTCATCCTGCGAGAATCTTGAGCCGGTCGGAAATCTGCGCGACTACGACTGGAATTTTCAGAAGCTGTGGCTTTCCCCACAGATGAAAGCGAGACGAAAGAAGGCTGCCGACGGATGTTTCTGTACGCACGAATCGAACAGTTACTATCCGAGCTTGCCTTTTAATCCGAAGCACCTGATTCAGATCAAGAAGCTGGAACGCGAGATGAAGAAAGCGCGCCGAAACGTTGACGAGCCGCAGGCAGGCGGCGTCACGGTCAAGGCTTGAGCTTAAGTAGAGAGCGTTTGCGGGAGGGGAATGTTTAGACACAGGGTTCCAAAAATCCTGATTATTTCGTCTGATACGGGCGGCGGCCATCGTTCGGCTGCGGCTGCTATCGTGGCGGGAGTGCAGAAATTTTTCAACGGCCAGTCTTACGCCGTGCGCGTCGTGCGCGCCATTGAAGAGTCTTACGGTGGGACGGAGAAATTAGTCCGTTTCTACAACTGGGTGCTGCGCCACAAACAGCACTGGATGAAATATGTCTACTGGGCTGTCAACCGCTTTCGCCCCGAAACAAGAGAGTTCTTCTACCGGCGGACGGTCGGCTACGTGCGCGACCTGTTTGACCGCTGGTGCCCACACGTCGTCGTCAGCGTTCATCCTTTGACGCAGCACGCCATCGCGCGAGTGCTGAAAGAACTCGGCCTCGCAGATAAAATTCCTCTCATCACTGTGGTCACAGACCCTTGCTACGGCTTCTGGAAAGGCTGGGCTTGCAGCGATGTGCGACTTTATCTGGTGGCGAGTGAAGAAGCACGGCAACAGTTGATTGACTATGGCGTAGCGCCCGAACGCATCAAGATTTCCGGGATGCCGATTCATCCTAAGTTTCACTCGATGAACGAGCAGGCTGCTCGTGCTGCGCGCGCCGCGCTCGATTTAGACCCGCACAAGTTTACGGTTTTCGTTAACGCAGGCTGGGCCGGGGGCGGGAATATCCCGCAAATCTTCCGCGAGTTCGCCAAGAGCGATCTGGACGTGCAGGGAATTTTCCTCGCCGGACGCAACGAGGAATTGCGCGCCGAAGCCGAGAAGATCGCCGCGAAATCAAAGTTTCAGATTAAAGTCATAGGCTATTCGGAGCACATAGAGCAGTTGATGACCGCCGCCAATGTGATGATCTCGAAACTCGGCGGGCTGACGACTTTCGAAGCCTTTGCCTGCCGTGTGCCGATTATCGCCGATGCGACGACCGAGCCAATGCCGCAGGAAGCAGGCGCGGCGAGCCTGATTGTTAAGCGCGGAGCAGGCGTGCTGCTGACACAGGCCGCCGACATCGTGCCGGTGATTCGCCGCATGTTGGAAGACTCGAAGCATTACGCCACGATGCGTGCATCGGCCTTCGCCCTGTCAATCCCCAACGCCACGCGAAACATAGTTGAGGAAATCACGTCCCTGATCCCTTTGCCGGTCATGGCACATGAAGAGCCGATTCTGGTGGACGCACGAACCCTTTAGGCCGTCGGGTTTGTTTGACGTTCACGTCTGATTCGGGTTTAATCTACATACTTGCAACAAACCCCCAGGATTTAATATCACAGCCCGCTTCCAGTTTAGTGAAGCGGGGTTTTTTTGGAGATTAGCAACAAGGTGAGTCTATTGCTCGAAGGAAAACGAGCCTTCATTACAGGCGGCACGCGCGGTATCGGCGCGGCTATGTGCGAAGTGTTTGCACGCGAAGGCGCAGACGTGGCTTTCAACTACAACGCGCGCGACGATCTGGCCGAAGGCATTCGGAGTAAAATCACTGCGTTTGGACGACGCGCGCTCTCCTACAAGATTTCCGTGACCGACCGCGTCGGCTTGAAGAAAGTGACGCGCGAGTTGGTCGAAGCTTGGGGAGGCATAGATATTCTGGTCAATAATGCGGCCATCAATCGCAGCAACAACTTTGCCACCATGACCGACCGTGCCTGGGACGATGTCATCAACACCAACGTCAACGGGCTGTTCGGGGTGACGAAACCCATCTACAAGCAGATGATTCGCCAGCAGAAGGGAACTATCCTCAACATCACTTCCATCGGCGCGATCCGTGCCCTGCCGACCGCCGTGCATTACGCGACATCCAAGGCTGCGATGATCGGCTTTACCAAATGCTTGTCGCGCGAAGCCAGCAATTTCGGCGTCTCCGTCAATGCCATCGCCGCCGGAATCTTCGATACAGACCTGGCACACACCCTGCCCGACCATCTTCTGGCGATGCACGATTCCTGGGTTCCTCAAGGTCGTCTGGGTCGCCCTGCGGAACTGGCAGAGTTTGCCGCCTTCATGGTCTCAGAGCGCAATAGCTACATGAACGGGGAAGTCGTCATCGTGGACGGCGGCGCTGTCACGTAAAAAGTCTGGAGTCTCAGGGTCTGAAGTCTGGAGTCGAAGGGGCTTGGATAAACTATAGTGGTTTCGAATGAAGCAATCTGCTAATCAAGCATCCAACCGCAGACGTTCCCCACGCTTTAAAGCGCAACTAAGAGCGCGCCTTCTCTTCACCGTTGTCCTTTCGGGAGAAACCAGGACCGCTCGTTCGGGAAAGCTGCACCTTGTCGGCCACACCATCGATATCAGCGAGATTGGCGTAGCGCTTGTCGTACCGATTGCCGAGATTGACGAGCGCTATTTGACGGGCGAGAGCAACAAACTGCAACTCGAGTTATTTCTTCCAAAAGGTACTGTCAAAATCGCCGCGCGCCCCGTGCATTACAAACGACTTGATGAGAGTGCAGGGGAAAATGTTTTCACCGAAGGCTATTTAATCGGCGCAGAGATTACGAAGGTCAGCGACCATGACCTCTTCGTCGAATATCTCAGCACTCTGGGAGACACCATCTCATAATCGCTGATGGAACTGAAATCGAATTTCAAAGTTAATTGTTGAAATATTTAAGTTTAGGGTTGACGGCTGGAGACTCCGCGCGTATTATTCGCCCAGAACATAGCAGGGCAAATCGAGAGACTTCGGGAGGCGATGATGGCAAGTCAGGAACTGATTGATAATTTGAACCGAGCTTTGAGTATGGAACTGGCGGCGGTCATACAGTACATGCAGCACAGCTTCCTTGTGACGGGGCCGGAGCGGGAAGTGTATCGCTCGTACTTCCGCAAGCAGGGCGAAGAATCGCACGATCATGCGGAGACGCTGGGCGATAAGATCGTCGCGCTCGGTGGAGTGCCGACGGTTGAGCCTTCGATGATCCGGCAGTCAACAGATTTAGCGGAAATGCTGCGGCAGGATTTGGCGCTTGAGCGCGAGGCGATGGAGGCTTACATGGCCTCCTGGGAATCCTGCAAAGACAGCGACCGACCGACACGCTTCCAGCTTGAGGAGCGCATCTATCAGGAGCAACTTCATATAGAAGAACTGGAGAAGCTGACCTCAGAGCGCAAGGCGAACGTGACGAAAGAAAAGATTACTCTCAGGCAGGTAGGCTAAAAGCAGTGGTCAGTGGTCAGTGGTCAGTAATCAGCAAAGACAAAAGCAAGAAGGCAGTAAAGACGTGCGTGTCTCTACTGCCTTCTTGCTTTTAACTGACCACCGGCCACTGACTACTGACCACTGACTACTGTTTTACGCCAGGGTCGGGAGTTGAATGATTTTGGCTGATTCTATTGTCTGGCCTTCTTCTGCGCGGTGGCGGTTGAGGCGATGGCGCGCGACCGTGATTGCGCGGTGAAGGTCGTCCAGATGCTCGCCATCCAGCCGGATTGTCTTCTGGCCGCACCAGCCCAGCCCGTCCGTCCACGTCGAATAACGCAGAACGACCTCATCGCCGTCCGCGCCAGCCTCGATTGAGACCTCGACTTTACGATCTTCACAGGGGGACTCTTGCGGTTGAACTGCGGCTTGATGACTGCTGAACACTGCCTGCTCCTCGGGGAAATTCTTAATTGTCTGGCTTTCTTTTCGCCGCTGTAGGGCGAAATTGAAAACCAATTTCAATTTGGGATTATGCCTGCTTCGGGTTTTTGTGTCAAGAGGTTTCGCCCGTTTCGGCGAGAATTTTTTCCAGAGTGGAGAGGCGGGTTTCGAGCAGGCGAACTGTGCGCTGCATCTCTCCGAGCCTGCGGAACGCGGCGGTCGAGCGCAGCCAATCACGGTTATCGAAGGCCGGAATACCGGAAATCATCTTGCCCGGCTCGACATTATGACTGGTCGCGCTCTTGGCCGTCAGCACTGCGTCGTCGCCGATGGTTAAATGGCCTGCGACGCCCGCCTGGCCCGCAAGGATGACGCGCTGCCCGATGTGAGAACTTCCGGCAAGGCCGACCTGAGCGCAAATGAGCGCGTCTTCGCCGACGGTGCAGGAGTGGCCAATCTGGACGAGATTATCAATCTTAGCGCCGCGCGCGATGCGCGTCTCTCCGACGGAGGCGCAGTCAATCGTCGTGCCCGCGCCGATCTCCACATCGTCCTCAATGACAACAATCCCGGCCTGCGGAATCTTGAGCCAGCGTTTCTCTTCGTCTTTCGCGTAACCGAAGCCGTCCGAGCCGATGACGACGTTGTTGTGAACGATGACGCGCTCTCCGAGTTGGGAGCCTTCGCGGATGCTGACGTTTGAGTGGATGAGTGAAGCTGAGCCGATACTGACTCCATCATAAATAGTCGCGTTCGGATAGATGCGAACGCCATTGCCGAGACGAACGTTTCGCCCGACAACCGCATGAGCGCCGATCCACACGCCTTCACCAATGTGAGCGGACGAATCAATCATTGCGCTGGGGTGAATGAACGGCTCGAAGGTCGGCTCCGGGTGAAAAAGCCTGAGTGCGCGGGTGTAGGCCAGATAAGGATCGCGTGCGCGCAGGATGGCGATGTCTCTTCCGACCTCGACCCCTTCGGCCACGAAGATGGCCGAGGCACGCGTCGTAGAAACGCGCGGCGTGTAGCGGGGATTCGAGAGAAAAGTCACGTGGCCTGTGGTCGCTTCATCCAACCCGGCTGCGCCGCTAATCAACGCCTCCGGGTCTCCGCCTTCAAGCTGCACACCGGTTCGCTCTGCAAGTTCCGTCAATTTCATGCGCGAGAGTGTAGCGCAAGATGCTCAGAGGACGCACGCGCCGGAAAACAGTGGTCAGTAGTCAGTGGTCAGTTGGCAGTTAAAAGCAAAAGCACGAACGTTGCGTCTCGCTCTTGTTCTTGACTGATCACTGACCACTGACTACTGACCACTATCTGTTACATCAAGTTGATCGGGTCAATTTCGAGATTGACGGAGCGCAGGTCGCAGCCGTGCGCTGCTGCGTTGGCAAAGGCGATGTCAATTATTTCACGCAGGCGCGGGCGGCTGCGCGACTTGATGAGAATCTGGATGCGATGCTCGCCGCGAAGTCGCGCCAGCGGCGCGGGCGCTGGGCCTAAGATTCGGCAGGCGCGGTCGGTGTTAGCTTCTTCGAGCGCCATCTTGATTTCAGCCGCAGTCGCCTGCGCTCGCGTGAAATCTTCGCCATGCACTAACAGGGAAGCCAGCGCGACGAAGGGCGGATAGTTGAGGCTCTTGCGATAGCGAATCTCTTCTTTGTAAAAGCCATCGTAATCCTGCGCGCAGGCGTGTTTCAAAGCGTAGTGGTTCGGATGATAAGTTTGAATCAAAACACGCCCTGCTAGCTCGCCGCGTCCTGCACGGCCAGCCACCTGCGTAATCAATTGAAACGTCCTTTCGGCTGAACGAAAGTCCGGCAGAGCCAGTCCCGCGTCAACTGAAACCACGCCGACGAGCGTCACATTCGGAAAGTCGTGGCCTTTGGCGAGCATCTGTGTGCCGACGAGCATATCAAGCTCGCCCGCGCCGAATTCCAGAATGGCGCGCTCGAAAAGCTTGCGGCGCGAGGTGGTGTCGCGGTCGAGCCGCGCGATGCGAAGCGCCGGGAAACGCTTCTGCAACATCTCTTCCAACTGCTCAGTTCCTTCGCCGACGTAGTAGATATACTTGCCCGCGCACGCAGGACAGCGCGACGGCGCAGGCTGCCGGTGATTACAGTAATGGCAGATGATGCCCATCTCGCTGCGATGGTACGTGAGCGTAACATCGCAGTTTGGACAGTGTATGGACTCGCCGCACGAACGGCACAGGACAAAGCTCGAATAGCCGCGACGATTAAGCAGGATGATACTTTGTTCATTGCGCGCGTGTGTCTCTTCGATGGCTTTGAGGAGTTCTTCCGAAAAAACTTCGGGGCGGCCATGCCGTGCGAAGACTTCGCGCATGTCTATGATCTCGGCGCGTGCCATCGCGCGATTGGCGATGCGCTGAGCGAGTTGTAAGTAGCGATACTTGCCGCTTCGCGCGTTGTGAAAAGATTCGAGCGAAGGCGTGGCAGAGCCGAGAACGACCACCGCCTTTTCTCGGCTGGCGCGCACCACGCCCATGTCGCGCCCGTTGTAGTAGGGCGATTCCTGCTGGCGATAAGAGGTCTCATGTTCTTCGTCAATGACGACGAGGCCGAGATTGGAGACGGGCGCAAATACCGCCGAGCGCGTGCCGATGACGACGCGCGCCTCGCCTCGCTTTAAGCGACTCCATTCATCGAAGCGCTCGCCCGTCGTCAGAGACGAATGGAAGATTGCCACCTGGTCGCCGAAGTGAGCGCGCAGGCGGCGCGAGAAGACTGGCGTGAGCGCAATCTCAGGGACGAGCATCATCGCCGTGCGATTTTGAAGAAGCGCGGCGCGCATGGCGCGTATGTAGATTTCGGTTTTACCGCTGCCCGTCACGCCGTGCAGCAAGAATGCCGCGTAGCGATTTTCCGCGAGCGGCTTCTCTATTTCTTTGAGCGCGTCCGCCTGTGCTTTCGTCAATTCAAGCTCTTCAATTTCGGGCAGCTTGGCGGTTGCTAAGGGGTCGCGCCGCACGTTGCGAACGAAGACTTCGAGGATGCGCCGCTTCTCAAGCGTTTGAATCGTAGAGGCGCTCGCGTCCGCAGCTTCCAGCAAATCCGTAAAGCTCATCTCGCCGCCTTCGTCAATCAACGTCTCGATGATTCTTTGCTGGGCTTTGGAAAACGGTCGCGCTGGTTCAGTCACCACATGCTCTTCGACGGGCAGCAGGCGAACGGCCTTGCGGCGTTTCGCTTTTGCAAGAACCGTTCTCGCTCGATGTGTGAGCTTAACCCAACCGGCTCGCTCCAGATCACGCGCGACCGCTCCGGCGCGAGTCTCGCCGATGTGTTTAGCAATAGTCCGCAGAGGCAGTTCATCGTTATCTGCGACGAGGCGCAACGCGCGCGCTTTCGCCGTCGCCGTTCGATTAATCGGCAGACGCGCGAGTTCGTCGCGACCTTCGGGCGTGATGGTCAGAACCTGTTCGACAGTCGCATTCAATCCGGCGGGAAGCGCGGCCTTCAGGACTTCGCCCCAGGGCGCGGCGTAGTATTCGGCGACCCATCGCGTGATCTCCAAAATCTCAGGCGTCAGGAGCGGCTCGGCGTCGAGTAGTTCCTCGGCATCCTTGATGTCCGCGTCCGAGAGGTCAGCCGCCGGATCGAGATTCTGTAGCAGCGCGACGATGTAACCCGTCAGGCGTTTGCGCCCGAAGGGAACAAGGAGGCGCGACCCCAGACGCGCATCAGTTTGCAGCGCGAGCGGCAGACGATAAGTAAACGTCTGCGTGACGTGCAGGGGGACGGCCACTTCTGCATAAAGCGGCAAGTGCGGTGAAGCGGGTTTATCGGGCACGTTTACGATACCAGTCTTAACCGGAGGAACCGAGATATTGCACACGAAGTTAAATTAGCGTGAAGTGTGGAAAAGGGAAAGTCAGCATCAATGAACTTGTCTACAATCGTAGACAAGCTGTCAGAATGATGTTTCGCAGGGTAGACATCTTCACCTCTCAGGAAATGAGCGACAGACCTGTTTGCTCAGGAACCGCGCATCATTGAAGCTCCTCGGAATAACGGCACATCTCTTGCTGCTTCCTGTATCCAGAGAACGATTATTGAAGTTGAAAAATTAGAAACGATTCCCGCGGCCAGCCTCGCCTCAAAACCACTGAAAGGCCGCATTAACCGCAAGCTCTCTTCACGCCGAAATCAATCGTGAAGCAAAAGGAGGGAACGGTGAGTCTCACAGAAGTTCAAACACTCTTCGGCGCAGTTCACGAAAATGGTATCAACGACTTTCTGACGGCTTTCTTTACAGCCCGCCCCCGTTACCTCGCCTACGGAAGTACGGGTTTCGTCCCTGTGACCACTGTCGCCGCCACCAGTGTTCCTGCTATCGCGTTTCCGGGCATCCCCGGCGGGATACAATTCGGGGTGGTCTTCACTATTCCCACTGTTGATCTCCATCCAGCTACAGGCGGGGGAAGCGCCCCACTCCCGCCCGGCCTCGGACAGTTCACTTTGAAAACGACCGTGACATTAGCCCTCTTGTGTGGACAAGGAAGCGAGCAACAGCAAGGGACAGTATTCGTGCCTCGCGGCTCCGCTTTGATCGCCACTCTAGACGTGCTGGCGCGGGGTACCATCATTTCAGTCGGTGGCTCGGTCGGATTGCAGGTGACCGATGTCGAACTCGTTGACATCACTCCTGATGCCCTTGAGTCGCTGATGGAATGTCTCATCCGTATGTTACTCCAGGCGGTCTTAAGCAATATAAGAATCCCGCTCAACGCTCTGGTGGCAGGCGCAGTCCCGCTCGTGAGTCTCGTTCGAGGGCCTGACATTGCCACAGATCAGGTCAAATTGTGGGGTAATATTTAAGGAGGTCTTATGCCAGACATTGTTGCCGTAGCCGACGAAACTGCCGCCACCAACATGGTTCGCGCTGCCGAGGCCGCGCTGGGAACTCTGCCACCACGGAGCGGATCGAGCAGCCTCGGGCCATTCACCGTAGGGTGGAACGCGAGCGCCCGCATCGCCAATGGGAATATAGACTTGATTCCCCCCAACATCATCCGTATCGCCGACGGCGAACTGCACTTTACGGTTGGCTTTAGCTTCTCGATAAACCTGAACTCGTTCCTTCCCAATTTTTGTCTCCCGCGAGTGTGCGTCCGTATACCTTTTCTCGGCAGAATCTGCACGCCGACAATCTGCATCAGTTGGCCGACCATCACCATTCCCATTAGCCACTCCGGTGTTGTGACGTTCACCGCCGACTTCAGCCTCAACCCGCACCTTGCTGGCAGCAATTGGCTGATTGACCTTATCTTCGTCGGGCTTCCGTTTCTGGGTCTCGACGCGGTGAGCGTGTTAATCCTGACAGCTATTGGAGCGGCGATTAGTCTGGCGGCTTTGGCCATTCCCTTCATCGGGCCTTTCCTTGCGGCAGCGGTCCTGGCCATAACTGCGGCGATAGGTGTTGGGGCTATCACAGGTCTGCTGGGGCCTATGCTGACGCCGTTCATCTCGGGTACGGTCTTGCCCCTCTACACTCAACCGCGCCTCTTCCCGGTGCTTCCGGCTGCGGGCGCGCTTGATCCGGCAGTCAATGTCAATCTGGATGCGATCACCGCCGTCGTCCAGCGCACCGACGAAGACGAGCTTGTCATTGGGGTTGATATTTCCCCTGCATGATTGGAGGAGAAAATGGATATCTTAGATAGCCGAGCATTGCGATACACAGATTGTTTCGCGCAAAAATTTACTTCGCCGGGTCAGGTTCAATATCAGATCATGACTTCGGGCGGAACGTTTTTGCCGCTTGATCCCGATCATGTCTTCACCATTGAGGTGAAAGAGCGCCCCAAGGAAGCTAAACCCAAAGCGGATGACGAAGGCGAGACGCGCGAGGTAACTGTCCGGCGCGATGGGCAAACGTTCACCGCCGATCCTCCCAAATTGCAAATCTCGGTCGGCGATGTCGTGCTCTGGAGGGCGAGCGATCCGTCCACTCCCGGCTTTGCGATTCGGGGAGAGGGTAAGGGAAGTTCCTTCGACAGTTCGGCGCTGACAGGAAACTCCCTCTACACACATGCTTTTGGTACGCCCGGCGAATACAAGTGGGTGGACGCCAACGGCGGGCCGGTTTCAGGCGTGCTTCACGTTAACCCGCTGCCCTCTGATGACAAAAAGGAACGTGACAAGTGGATCAAGAACTTGAGCATTGGCCTGTTGGTGACCGTCAATGGTAATTCGGCCACGCCGAACGACATCAAGATGGCGGTTGGACAAACCGTCTTCTGGGCAATTGAGAAAGCGTCAGGGATAACTATCACGGACGCGAGGCTTGTCCCGAAGAAATAGCTTTGCGTAGAAGTCACGGAGATGAAACCATGCTAAGCATCTGCCTGGCTTGTTCCTCACCTCAGAAAGAAAGTAGCCGGATGAGCCATCAGGTGATACGAAGCGGTTGGATATGGGATGACTAGAGCGGTATGCGAATCACTGTACGGCAGGCTGAGAGCCTGCCGAGCGCGAGGAATGGCGGCAGGCTAACAGCCTGCCGTACACACATCCAATCTAAACTCGCTCAAAAGCGCCTTAATCCTCAAATCCTCGAAGATTGAGCGAAGAGGAAGAGAAGCGCGACAGGCTTATTTATTTGAAGTCAGGAGTGCGCGCACCTTTTTCATATCCTCCCACACCTCACGCTTCTTCGATGGGTCGCGCAAAAGATAAGCCGGGTTGAATGTCGGCATCAGTTCCATCCCCCGATAATCATGAAACTCGCCGCGCATTTTTGAGATCGGTTTTTTAGTGCTGAGAAGTGCCCGCGTTGGCGTGTTGCCGAAGGCGATGACGATTTGGGGGCGAACGACTGCGAGTTCGCGGTGAAGATAAGGCGTGAAGAAAGAGAGTATGTCGGGCGTCAATTCATCGCCGCTGGAAATGACCTTGACCGTGTTGGTCAGATAGCACTCTTCTCGCTTCAACCCGATGGCTTCGAGGATGCGATTGAGCATCTGCCCGGCAGGTCCCATGAACGGCTTGCCCGAATCAATATCCGGCGCTCCCGGCGATTCGCCAACCACCGCCACCCTCATCCCCTTTCGCCCTTCGCCGAAGATGAAGATGCGGTCCGCAAGCTGAGGCATCACTACGGCACGCCGCAAAAGCTCCGCATTAATCTCATCAAGCGTCTCGCTCGACTCAACCGGCGGTTCGTTAAAAAGTGAAGATTGCATAAGAGCCGTGATAAGTGATGGGTGATGGGTGATGGGTAATAAGAAAAACACGTTCTTTCCTATCACCTATCACCCATCACTTATCACTCAAATCTTGAGCTTTCCGTCCAGATAATCCCGCACCTTCTTCATGTCTTCCCATGTCTCGCGTTTCTTCGAGGGGTCGCGCAGGAGATAGGCCGGGTGAAAGGTCGGCATGACCTTGATGCCTTTGTAGTCCATGAATTGTCCGCGCAACTTCGTGATGCCTTCTTTCACGTCGAGCAGGTTTTTCATCGCGGTGTTGCCGAGCACGACGATCACTTCGGGTTGAGCGACGGCGATTTCGCGCAGGAGAAAAGGCTTGCAGGTCTTCGCTTCTTCAATGGTCGGCGTGCGGTTCTGCGGCGGGCGGCAACGATTAACGTTGCCGATGAGAATGTCTTCGCGCTTCATGCCGATGGCTTCGATGATCTTGTTGAGAAGCTCCCCCGCTCGCCCGACAAAGGGGCGCGCCTGCATGTCTTCATTCGCGCCCGGAGCCTCGCCGACGAACATCAATCGCGCTTTCCGATTGCCTTCGGTGTTGACGATGTGCGTGCGCCCTGTGTGGAGCGGGCAGCGCACGCATTCGCCGATGTCGTTCCAGATGTCCTCGAACGTTTCGTCCGTGCGCGGCAGGGACGCTTCGTCTTTCGGCGTGATTTCGCCGAAGAGAGTAGCCATCGCCGGTGGAGTCTCAAGCTCTTTGGGTTTCTTTGGTGTTGTTCGTTTAGCCATGTTCGTTTGCTCTGGTGAAGATTGTGCGACGCCCGTTTGCGATGAAGGAAGGGGCGCGCTCTTTGGGGGCGCATCGTATTCGTTTGAAGCCTGTGCGTTGCGGCGAAGTGCAGCGTTGCGTGTCGGCGGGGCAACAGCAGGCTGCTCTGCGCTCATTGCAACTGGCGGTTGCAATGAGCCTAACGAGTCTTCCACGCCACTGACGCCTAGTTCGCGCAAGTATGAGACGTGCTCGCCAGCGTCTCTGATTAGTTCGACTAGCTTATCTTTCAAATTCAAATCCCGTTTCCAAATAAACTCAGCATTTCTTATTTCGTCAGAGAAACTTCGACCTCATCGTTTACTGTCGCGCCCTTTTGTGTTTTGGATAACCATTCTAACACCCCAGACAGCAAGACCGATGAGCAGACCGACGAAAGCAAGCAACAAACCCTCGGTAAATCGTTTTGTCGTAGCTACGCCCACCAGGAAAAAGATAAATGCGCCCGCTATCGCAAAGGGCAGCAGAGGGCTGCGCTTTTTGTGCATCACAGGCATTTGTTGATAGCCAGGTATCGGCGCTGGAACAGCATAGACCGGAGAGGCAGCCGGGGACGACAGTCTGGCTCTCCTCATTCTGGCTTTCTTGATAGGGAATCTAATTCCCATTGCCACCAGTCCGAATAGAGGCGTCAGCAGCAAAACAATGACGGATTGAGTGAACAGAGATAATAAGAGAAATGGAACAATGGTCAACACAAAAGTTCGCAAGTAGCCTGGTCGTCTAAAGAAGCCTTTTGGCTTTGCTTGATGCAAACGTGGGTCTTCAAAGATTGGTGATGGATGCCGCTGTCCCATCCAATCAGGGGGCGGAGCAACTTCTGTCGGGGGTAATTCTTCACGGCGATGCGTTTGAGCGTATGGATTTTGTGCGTCGCTTCCTTGCTTAAACGCTGGCGCGTAGTATCTCTGGTCTCGCGGCGGTTCAGGTTGAAGCGGAACGTAGTTTCTTTGCTCAGGACTAACTTGCGTTGGCGGCAGAGTTGGATGATGCGGCCTACCACTGTCTCCACGTGGTGGCATGAAACGCTCTTCCTGTGACTTATAAACTTCCGTTACCCGATTTGATGAGCGGAGCGCGTTGGAAAATTCCTGACTGAGTTCGCGCGTCGAGTGCTGGCGGTCTTCCGGGTTCTTGGCGAGCGCCCGTTGGATGACGCTGGAGAGCGCGTAAGGCAGATCGGGGCGCACGTTCGCCAATAGTGGCGGCGGCACGGCGATGTGTTGCTGAATGATGTGGCCCTGCGAGTCGCCAACGAAGGGCAGAGCGCCCGTCAGCATTTGATAGAGCACGATGCCGAGCGAGTAGATGTCAGACCGATGATTGATCGGGCTTCCCGTAATCTGCTCTGGAGACATATAAGAGACCGTTCCGGCAATGCGACTCGCGGCTACGGCGGTTGACGAACTGATGACCTTGGCGATACCGAAGTCGAGCATCTTGACAAACGGGCGATCCTTCAGCCCCAGATGTATATTAGAAGGCTTGATGTCGCGGTGGATGACGCCTGAATCATGCGCGAACTGGAGCGCATCCGAAATCTGCGTCAGCAGTTGGGCGGTCTCTTCAGGCGCAATGGGAACGCGACCGCGCATCTCCTGTTCAAGCGTGCGCCCGTCAAGCCACTCCATCACCAGATAAGCGAATCCATCATGCTCGCCTACATCCGTGACGGCGACGATGTGTTGATGCAGGAGTCGTCCGGCGGTGAGCGCTTCGCGTTGAAAAAGCTCGCGCGCTCCGGCGGTTTCATCTTCTGCCAAATCAGGCTTGAGGATTTTAACGGCGACTGTGCGCCCGACTCGCGTTGCCATCGCACGATAAACTGCGCCGAAACTGCCCATGCCTGTGAACTCTTCGAGGCGATAACGCCCATCGAATAGCTCGCCGACCAAACGATACGGATCACGGCGTGGAGATTTAGGGATAGGGGATTTTTGCTCGTCGGCCATGTTTCACCTCACCGGGCAGTGAAGAGAAGTTAGACTGCTATCCGGCGCGGCGCAAACCTTTAATTACATCCAGAATGCGATGCGCCGCATCCAGCTTCGTCATCAAGGGCAATTCGATTGGGGCGTCGTCGCCGCGAATGATGATCGTGATGATGTTCGTCTTCGTGTCAAAGCCTGCGCCGTCCTGCGTGATGTCGTTAGCGACGATGGCGTCCAGACGCTTGCGTTCGAGCTTGGCGCGCGCGTGTTTGATTACGTCGTCGGTTTCGGCTGCGAAGCCGACGACAAGCAATCCGTTCTGCCGCGCTGCCGCGACTTCGGCGAGAATGTCTGGCGTCGGCTCAAGGTTCAACGTTAAGCTCTCGGCGGATTTCTTCATCTTGTTAATCGCGCGCGTCGCCGGGCGATAATCAGAGACGGCGGCGGCGGCGATGAAGATGGTTGCCTCTGAGATTTCTTTCATCACAGCCACGCGCATCTCTTCCGCCGAGGTAGCGCGCAGCAACTCAACGCTGGCGGGCGGCTGGGCGCTCGTTGCGCCCGCCACGACGGTGACTTCCGCTCCACGCGCGCGTGCGGCTTCGGCCAGAGCAAAGCCCATCCGACCGGAAGAACGATTCGAGAGATAACGCACGGGGTCAAGCTCTTCGCGGGTCGCGCCAGCGGTTATCAACACATGCTCGCCCGCGAGATCGCGCGCCGCGTTATTGTTTTCCCTTCCGCGCAAGATTTCGAGAGCGGCGGCGACGATGCGTTCAGGCTCGCTCAGGCGTCCGGGACCGATTGTGCCGCAGGCCATCTCGCCTGCGTCCGGCTCTACCACATGCACACCGTCGGCGCGCAGTTGGCTGAGATTACGCTGCGTTGCCGGATGATTCCACATCGTCGTGTTCATCGCGGGGGCGACGACGACGGGCGCGTTCGAGGCCAGATAGGTGGAAGTCAGAAAATCGTCTGCGACACCGTTAGCGAACTTGGCAATGATGTTGGCGGTCGCGGGCGCGATGAGCAGCAGATCAACTGATTGAGAAAAAGTTATGTGAGCAATGGGGTCTGGATTGTCTGGAGCATAATCGTCAACGATGACGTGCGAGCCTGAGAGCGCGCGAAACGTGAGCGGCGTGACGAACTCGCAGGCGCGTTTTGTCATCGCCACGCGCACAACGCAGCCTGCGCGTTGCAGCCCGCGCAGGATTTCGGCGGCTTTGTAGGCAGCGATACCGCCGGAGACGCCGAGCGCAACGCGCTTGCCCGCCAAAGTCTGTCCTTGAACATCATCGGCCATGATTAACTTTCCGCGTTGTTTTGGAAACTCTTGTTGCAGGGAAAATGTAACACCGCTGATGCTGACGCGCAACGCGCTTTCCATTGGGATTGTGATAAACTTTCGTCGGTTACAAACCCCCTTCTGAAATATTTAGCTTGTGAGTTCTGGATTGTCAGGAGCAATGAGAAGAAAAAGGTATTGCTGGGTCTGGTTGTTAGCTCTGGTTTTCGCGGCAGCGGGAGCGCATAGCGCAACGGCGCAGCGGCAGCAGCAGGCGGATGATTCCGAATTTGGGCCGGTGGTGCGCGCCTATCTGGGTTATCTGAAAAACGAGCAGGAAGTCGTCGACGACCGCAACAGCCGCCACGAGATCAAGCGGGCGTACTACATTCGCAACTCGAATCGCATCCGCGCCCTGCGCCAGATGGCGATTCGCCTTGCGCGCGAAACCGGCAACGATTACTTGCCGGAACTCGAAGCCGCCGCCGTTGATGAACTGGGAAATCTCTTTGAGCATCCACCGAAGCCCGCGAGCCTGACTGTCGGAGAGATTTACAACAACACGTTTAGATTTCTGGGGAGCGTGCGCTCCGGCGACATCTTTTACATTTTCGCCCGGCTTGATCCATACGAACAGGCGGAGTTGATGGAGAAAGAGAAGACAACACCTGCGACCGAAGGAGCAAGCGCGCCCGACCCGGCTTCTGCCAGCGGCGAGGCGACGAGCCGCCCGCGAAGAGTGGGGACGCCATAACAACTCTCAAACCCGACAGACGATTGTTGCTATAGAGATGCGCCAGCCAACATTTTTTGATAAGCAAAGCGGAGAGCGTGCGATTGATCCTGAGCAGTTAGTGCTCTACGCGCTCGGCAATTTTCAAGCGCGCGGAAAAGTTCTCGCTCAAAGAGACCTGCCGCTGGATCGCCTGCGCGGTGCGCTCAGACGCGCCTCGGAAGCTCATGGCATCGAAGAGTTGTCGGATGAAGATGCGGTTGCCGCGTTCAAATCGCTTGGGGCTGAGGTGCGACAGGTTCCATCGTTTGTCGCCAAGCATCCTTTCCGCATCATCGTCTCGGTCGAACTTGCCGAACGTTCCAGAATTGCTTATCAGGAAATCCTTGCTTCTCTGAAGCAGAAGTGAGCGTCTCAATAATTTTATCTGCTACCGCTGTTGTCATAATCGTTGACTGAGAGAAGGTTGACACTCCAATGAAACATGATGAAGGCCGTCGCCGGTTCATACTCGATGCAGTCAGGGGATTGAGCGCCGCCGCGCTTGGTGCGGGGCTTCATACAATCGTGCCCGGTCAAAGTCTGGTCTCTCGTTTCTATCTTTCTCCGAAACACCTCCAGTCAAAAATCAGGTTTGTGATTCACGGCGGAGCGGGAACGATTCTCAAAAGTGAGATGAGCGCGGAGCGTGAGCGGGAATATCGCGCGAAGCTGACAGAGGCGCTGATGACCGGCTACAACATCCTGAAAAGAGGCGGCGCGGGTCTGGATGCGGTTGAGGCCGCGATTAGAATGATGGAAGATTCGCCGCTCTTCAATGCCGGGAAGGGCGCTGTCTTTACCAACGCCGGAACTAACGAGCTTGATGCTTCCATCATGGATGGCAAAACGCTCAAGGCGGGTGCGGTCGCTTCGCTCAAGCATATTAAAAACCCGATTAGTCTGGCACGGCTGGTGATGGAGAAATCCAAGCACGTGATGATGGTTGGCGAGGGCGCAGAGACGTTTGCCAAGCAGCAGGGAATCGAACTTGTTCCACAGAGTTATTTCTACACCGAGTCGCGCTGGAAAGCTTTGCAGCGCGAGAAGGCTTTGGAAGAGGAAAAGAATAAGACACCGAAGGATAAAAAGCGGGAAAGGCAGCACGCCACGCCGGTTGACCACGCCTACGGGACAGTGGGAGCGGTGGCCCTCGATCAGGATGGGAATATAGCTGCCGGGACTTCGACGGGTGGGATGACCAATAAGAAGTGGGGCAGGGTGGGCGATTCTCCAATTATCGGCGCGGGAACGTATGCCAATAACCAGACTTGCGGAGTCTCTGCCACCGGCGATGGAGAGTATTTCATACGCCTGTCGGTCGCGCACGATCTCTCAACTTTGTTGGAATATAAAGGATTATCGTTAAAAGAGGCTGCCGATGCCGTGATCGAAAAAGTGGGTAAACTGGGGGGCGGAGGTGGCCTGATAGCCATTGATAAAGGCGGCAATATTGCTATGTCCTTCAACACGTCTGGAATGTACAGAGGGTACGTCGGAGCGGATGGACAGCCCGTAGTCGAAATCTACAAGGATTAGCCGGGTGAAATTCGTCAGGGACGAGGAATGAGGAGCGGCCCCGGCCCCGGCGCGGACTCAAGGCGGATTTCGCGTAAAATTATCTGGAAAAAGCGCTTGGAGTGTGCTAACTTAGCCTCACCTTAACGCAAATGTTTGTTGACAGAGGGCTAGGATTCGTGTAAAAAGGCGGAGATATTGAAGCCCGTTAGGGCTATCATGCCTGCTTTTTTAAGGAATGTTTCGCGCGGTCGGCTTTGAAATGTCGAGGTGAGTCTAGCAAGAAGGACGAACTTCCACCTCCCGCGACCCCTTTCGGGTTCGCGGCGCGCTCTAAAAACTTTTTTCACTTTACGGGAGGAAGAATTAATGATCAGCAGAACTTGGAGCCGCAAGTCCGTTGCGTTCTGTCTGGCAGTAGCCGTCTTGAGCGTGTACTCGATGGTAGTGCTAGCGACGCCTGGACAGTTGGGCCAAACAGGAGTGTCGGGCGAGTTGTCGGTCTCCGGTCAGGTCACCGTTAACGGCCAGAGCGCAATTTCAGGTGCGACCGTCTTCTCAGACAGCACCGTCACGACAGCAAAAGGCAGCAGCGCCGTTGTGAGCCTTGGAAAACTCGGTCGCGTCGAACTCTTACCGGGCACGACCATGAAGCTCAGCTTTACCGAGACGAGCATTATCGGAATGCTTGATTCGGGGCGCGTTCGCGTTTCAACCCCGGCAGGCGTTTCGGCGACCGTCAATACCAAAGACGGATCGGTTATCGCCGACAACAATCAGGCCGATGCTTTCATGGTTGATACCGAATGCGGCAACACCATCGTAGCCACTCAGGTCGGCAGCGTTGAGTTGCGCGCAGGCACAGCGGTCAAGCAGATCGCTGCCGGTTCGCAGGACACAGCCGGTCAGGCTGCTCCGGGAACCCGTTGCACCCGTCTCAAGACGGAAGGCATGAAGGGTATCGGCGGCGGCGCGCTGGCGGCTCTGCTGCTGGCGGCGGGCGGTGCGATTGCAGCCGCAGTCCTTGCCGGTCGTAGCGAGAACAACGACCTTGAGTTCGGTGGTTCGACCACGATTATCAGCCCGACCAAGTAATCGAAGCGAACTCGTCAAATTAATCCCGTGCGGGCCTTCGGCCTGTCCGGTTAGCATTAACTGCAACCTTGCGGGTCACGCGCATCAGATGCCGCGTGACCCGCAAGGTTTTGCTTAGCCTTAACTCGTAAATCGTGAATCGTGAATCGTAAATAGAAAAGACGTTTCGTCCGTTTACGATTCACGATTCACGATTTACGAGTTTTCGATTTACGATAAACGAATGCACGTTGCAGTAATCGGCTCAGGGTATGTCGGGCTTGTCACCGGCGCTTGCTTTGCGGAATTCGGCGTTGACGTGACCTGCGTTGACGTTGACGCAGAAAAGATCGCGCGACTCTCCGACGGGGTTATCCCCATTTACGAGCCTGGTCTCGAACAGTTAGTCGCCAAGAACGCGCAGGCCGGACGCCTCCAATTTACGACCGACCTGAAAGCGGCAGTTGAACGCTCGCTCGTTATCTTTCTCGCTGTGGGCACACCTCCGACGGAAGACGGCTCGGCTGACCTCAGCTACATAGAGGCGGCGGCTCGATCTGTTGCCGAGTGTATGAACGATTACAAGGTGATCGTTACCAAATCAACCGTCCCGGTCGGCACAGGCGAGCGCCTGCGAAAACTTATCCGCGAGCATCAGAAGGGGCGAAACAATTTCGGGATCGTCTCGAATCCTGAATTCCTGCGTGAAGGAGCGGCCATTGATGATTTCATGCGTCCCGACCGCGTGGTCATCGGCAGCTCTGATGAAGAAGCGATTGCGATTATGAAAGACCTCTATCGCCCGCTTTACCTGATAGAGACGCCTTTCGTCATCACTTCGCTCGAAGCCGCCGAGTTGACCAAATACGCCGCCAACGCTTTTCTAGCCACCAAGATTTCTTTCATCAACGAAATCGCCAATCTTTGCGACCTGATCGGTTGCGACGTGCATGATGTGGCGCGGGCGATGGGGATGGACGGGCGCATCGGGCGGAAGTTCCTGCATCCGGGGCCGGGCTTCGGCGGCTCATGTTTCCCGAAAGATACGCGAGCGCTCTCTTCGGTTGCGCGCGACTTTGGTAGTCAATCGTTGCTCGTTGACGCCGTCATCGAAATCAACCAGCGCCAGCGCGCGGCGATGATTCCGAAGATTGAAAAGCTGGTGGGCGACCTTAAGGACAAGACGGTGGCCGTGCTGGGGCTTTCGTTCAAACCTGAAACCGACGATATGCGCGAAGCTCCTTCTGTCGACATCATGCGCGGCCTCGTCGAGCGCGGCGCGACCGTCAGGGCTTACGACCCGGTGGCGATTGAAGAGGCGCGAAAAATTCTTCCAGACATTTTATATGCAGACGACGAGTATGCTACGGTCGAAGGAGCGGACGTGCTTGTCTTCATGACCGAGTGGAATCAGTTTCGCGCTCTCGACATGGAACGCATTCGCGGCCTGATGCGAACGCCAAAAATCGCAGACCTACGCAACATCTACGAACCCAGCGCCATGCGCGAACTGGGCTTTGATTACGTCGGAGTAGGTAGATAAAAGTGATGGGTGATGAGTGATAGGTGATAAGAGAAATCTTCTTACCTATCACTCATCACCTATCATCTATCATTTTTCTTATGTCTCTTTCAGGAATCGTACTGGTCACAGGCGGCGCAGGGTTCATCGGGTCGCACATCGCTGAAGGAATGGCTGCGGCGGGCGCGCGTGTGCGCGTGATTGATGATCTTTCGACGGGGCATCGAGAGAATCTGGAAGAGATTAATGGTGAGATCGATTTTCATCAGGCGAGTCTGGCTGATGAAAACGCCTTGCGTCGCGCTCTCGAAGATGTAGAGCTTGTTTTTCATGAAGCGGCGATTCCTTCCGTTCCGCGCTCCGTGAAAAATCCGGTTGAGACTCATGTGGCGTGCGTGGATGCGACCTTCTCGTTGCTTAACGCTGCGCGCTTGAACGGTGTGCGGCGCATCGTTTATGCCGCTTCGAGTTCGGCCTACGGCGATCAGCCCGCGCTGCCCAAGCAGGAAGAGATGCGCCCCGATCCTCTCTCTCCTTATGCCGTCGCCAAACTCGTCGGCGAATACTACTGTCAGGTCTTTACGCGCGCCTACAAACTTGAGACTGTCTGTCTGCGCTACTTCAACGTCTTTGGCCCTCGTCAAGACCCAAGCTCGGAATATTCGGGCGTCATCTCACGATTTGTCAGCGCGCTCCACAGCGGCGAGCGACCCATCATCTACGGCGACGGCAAACAATCCCGCGACTTCACCTACATCGCAGACGTAGTCGCCGCGAACATACGCGCTGCCGAAACCGCTGCCGGAGTCGGTCAGGTAATCAACTTCGCACGCGGCGAAAGAGTCACGCTTAATCAGCTTCTGGAGATTTTGAAAAGAATCACGGGGCACAAGGACGTGCAGGCTGATTACAGAGAGCCGCGCACGGGCGATGTCCGCCACAGCCACGCCGACATCACACGCGCCCGCGCGATGTTAGGTTACGAGCCGCAGACAAGTCTCGAAGAAGGCTTGCAGAAGACGATTGACTGGTGGAAGCAAAGTCGTTTCGCTGTCTAAGCCTTCCTCATCCCTCAACCATTTTTCGTAAACTTTCCGTGTAAGGCTGCCGCGCCACCCCTTTGTCCGTGATGATGGCGGCGATCAGTTCATTAGGCGTAACATCGAAGGCGAAGTTCTGAACTTCTATGCCGTCGGGCGCGAGCTGGTAGTCGCGCATGTGCGTGACTTCGCGCGTGTCACGTTCCTCAATCGGAATCTCTTCGCCGGTCGAGAGCGTGAGGTCGAGCGTGGAGATGGGCGCTGCGACGTAGAAAGGGATGTCGTGCTGTTTCGCCAGAACAGCAACCATGTAAGTTCCTATCTTGTTCGCCGTGTCGCCGTTGGCGGCGATGCGATCTGCGCCGACGACCACTGCATCAACCTTGCCCTGCTTCATCACGTGCCCGGCCATATTGTCCGTAATCAGTGTGACGGGAATTTCGTCCTTGGCTAACTCCCATGCCGTGAGCCGTGAGCCTTGCATGAAAGGGCGCGTTTCATCTGCGATGACGGCGATGCGCTTGCCTGCATCGCGTGCGCCGCGAATCACGCCGAGAGCCGTGCCGTAATCTCCGGCGGTGGCGAGCGCGCCCGCGTTGCAATGCGTCAGCACGGTCGAGCCATCTGGAATCAACTCACCGCCGAAGCGACCCAAGCTCCGGTTAGCCTTTATATCTTCATCGAAGATTGTTCGAGCTTCGACGACGAGCCTTTCTTTAATCTCTTCGACATCGTCGCTCTCGGCCTTCGCTCGCCGGAAGGCATCGCGCATCCGCTCTATTGCCCAGAAGAGATTGACGGCGGTCGGGCGCGTCTTCGACATCACGTCGCACATGTAGTCGAAATCGTATTCGAGATCGGCGACGGCAGTCCCGACCGATTGCTTTGCGCCCAGTGCCAGTCCCATCGCGGCGGAGACTCCGATGGCCGGAGCGCCGCGCACGACCATCTTCTTGATGGCGTCCGCGACCTCTTCGTATGAGCGAAGCATCAGATACTTTTCTTCCGTCGGCAGAATGCGCTGGTCGAGCATCCGCACCCCTTCGTCCGTCCATTCCACAGTCTTAATCATTTAGTGAGATTACCCTCCGGTCAGATTTGGTGAAAGGGAATCTTACTAGACGCACAAAGCGGAAGGCAAAAGCGGGGCTTAGCTACTTGCGCTTGGGATTAGTTAGATAGCCTCTTGAATCATGTGATATAAGTTGTCGCCGCTCACGCAATCTTACCGGAGGTAAACATGAAGTTATTAAAAACATGGGCACTGACGCTCATCCTGCTGGCGATAGCTCCAATCCTGAATGCTCAAGCTCAGGTGCAGCAGAGCAGGGCTAAGAAAGAGATTCAAATTACCTGGCTCGGCCATGCAGCGTTTGAGATCGTGTCTTCCGGCGGGACGAGGATTCTGATTGACCCGTTCCTTAAAGAGAATCCGGCGACCCCGGCGGAGTTCAAAGACCTGTCGCGCTACAAGCCGAATTTCATTCTCGTGACGCACTCTCACGGCGATCACATGGGCGACGCTATCGAAATCGCCAAAGCGAACAAAGCAAAGCTGGTCACTGTTAATTTCCCCGCGCTCTTTGAGAAAGAAGGATTACCGGAGGAGTTGATTCAGACGGTCAACGTCGGGGGCACAATCGCGCTGGGCGATGTCATCGTTCATGCCGTGCCAGCTATGCACGGGAGCGAGCCGAGCGGTCGTCCGCTTGGATTCGTGATTGATTTTCCAGACGGGCGCTCTGTTTATCATCAGGGGGATACGTGGATTTTCAACGACATGGCGTTGATACAGGAGTTCTATCATCCGAACATCATCTTGATGAACACTGGCGGCAAGGCTTACGGTCAAAGCCCGTCGGTCGCTCTGCTGGCAGTCAATAGATTTTTTAAGCCGCAGGTTATCATCCCGATGCACTACGCATCGTTACCCGCCATGTCCACCGAAGCGGAAGTGCGCGCTGCGATTGGAAAGGATAGGCGAGTGCAGTTTATGAAGCCGGGGCAAACGAGAAATTTCTGAGCAGTGAGGCCGGGATTTCCGTGCCCTAAAATATGAACATTGAGCCTGTAATCGTCGTATCATTGCAGGAAGGAATGACGGGAGCATCTTATGTACTGTCCTAAGTGTGGCGCTAATCAAAGTGACGAGATGAAATTCTGCAATCTGTGCGGAGCGAATCTACATGCCGTGCGCCAGGTGGTGGATACACGTGAGACAGGTGAGAAGGAAGAGAAGTTTGATTGGAACAAGACCTGGATGGCCGAGATGTTCCGCTCCGAAGAGGAGCGTAAAAGGCGCAAAGCAGAGATGGAGCGTCAGCAGGGCATCACGCCGGAGGTGAAGCGCTCCAACGAAGTCAAAGGCGGCATCATCACGAGTTGCGCTGGCGTCGGATTGATGATCTTTCTTTATGTCTTCATGCAGGGCATCATTAAAAGCGGCGTAGTTCCGGAACATGTCGCGGAGATTCTCAGCCGTGTCTGGGTTGCGGGCGTGTTTCCTTTCTTCGTCGGGATAGGTTTGATGATTAACGGTCTCGCGGTCGGCAAAAGGCTTGGCAAAGTTGAAGCACGCGAACTCCCGGCGAGGCCGGACGCTCTGGACAGCGACGTTGAACGCCATTCTCTGCGCTCGGCAGACACGACCGAATTCATCACTCCCGGCTTCAGTGTCACAGAAGAGACAACGAAGCACCTCAGAAGTTCCGGCCAGAAGCGATAAGCTTCCGCCTTTCAGTCTCTCTGCGGCAGAGGTTTAATTTTAAATCGAATGTACGCCAAGTTGAGGCTTACCACAGAGACACAGAGAGCGCAGAGGGGGCACAGAGAGTTCAGTCAAACCTCCGTGCATCCTCCGTGTCCTCTGTGTCTCTGTGGTAAATCACCTCTCACCGCACATTCAATTTGAAATTGAACTGCTACTCGCGGCCTGCCTTTTGACTTTCTCCACACAGGCGTGATAACGTCCGCCCCGCATATCAGAAGGGAAGTAATAGTTTCCTTTGCTCTTTTCAGAAAGAAGCGTCCGGGTGCCCCGTGCATAAAAGAGCGGGGAGAATAGGGAAGCGGGTGTGAATCCCGCGCGGTCGCGCCACTGTGAAGAAGGCAAAAGGCAAAAGGAAAAAGGAAAAAGTGAGGCGGAGAACCACACATTAATAAAAAGTGGTTTCAGCCTACCTTTTGCCTTCTCCCTTTTACCTTTTTACTTTCTAAGTCAGGAGACCTGCCCGTTGATGTTACTTTGCAGCCTTTTGAGCGCCTCGCGTAAGGGTGTTCAGGCCGCACGCCGGGTTTCTTTTTCTCCTTCAAGTGAGTAGTCCCGTCGCCAGCCTGTAAGCCTCGTGTTGTGGCGCGCAGGAAAGCGACGGGACTCTTTTTGTCTAAATCAAACACCACCAACTTCAAGCTGATTCTGGCGCTGGCCTTAATCGCCGCTGCCTTCGCGCTCTCCTGTTCATCGCCCCGTGAAAGCTCTGTCCAACAGGGCACGACAGAGATGCGCGAGGTAACGGACGAGGCCGGAAAGCGCGTGCGCCTTCCCCTTCGCCCGCAGCGCATCGTGACGCTCGCCCCGAATTTGACAGAGATTGTTTACGCCATCGGCGCGGGCGCTACGTTGGTCGGCAATACGACCTTCTGCGATTATCCGGCTGAGGCAAAGCAGGTCGCAAAAGTCGGCGACACGCTTCAGCCGAACATCGAGCGCATCATTGCACTCAAGCCCGAAGTCATCTTCGTCTCCACCGCCTCGCAGCTCGAAACTTTTACCAAACAACTGAATGAGCGCGGCATCGCCGTCTTCGTCACAGACCCGCACGACCTCGAAGGAGTCTTTCGTTCCATCAAAACGCTCGGCGAGTTGTTAGGTCAGGAGGCGCAGGCCGAAAAACTCGTCGGCGACCTTCGCGCACGCGCGGCGGCAGTCGAAGAGGCTGTCAAAACACGCCCGCCTGTGACGGTCTTCTATCAGGTTTCGCCGTCGCCTTTGTGGACGGCTGGACGCAAGTCATGGATTACGGATTTGATCCGGCGCGCGGGCGGAAAGTCTGTGACCGGCGAAGCCGAGGGCGAGTGGATGCGCTACAGCGACGAGGCGGCGCTGGCTTCGCGCCCCGAAGCGATCATCATGGCGACGAGCAGCGATGAGAGACTGGACGTGGCTGCGGCTTTGAAGAAATCTCCGGCGGCTCTGAACAAGCGCGTCTACGGAATCAACGGCGACTATCTTTCGCGTCCCGGCCCAAGACTCGTCGAAGGTTTGGAACAGATAGCGCGCGTGCTTCACCCGGAAGCCTTCAAGCAGTAGCAGCATGACGACGATGAGGATAACAGCACAGCAAACCATTGTGCGCGGCGCGCGTTCGACTTTTCGCCGCACCGTTCTCATCTGCCTTGCGCTGCTGGCCGTGCTTTTTCTCGTCATCGTTGCTGCCTCAGCCATCGGCGCAGAGCGTTTGCCCCTCGCGTCGTCCGTTTGTGCGTTGTTTACGGGTGGAAGTTCGTCCTGCGGCCTGTCAGTGGAGCAGAGCGCGATTCTGTTTGATATACGCCTGCCGCGCATCCTGCTCGCGGCGAGCGTTGGCGCGTCTCTGGCAACTGCGGGCGCGGGCTATCAGGCATTACTCAGAAACCCGCTCGCAGAGCCGTACTTGCTCGGCATCTCTAACGGTGCGGCGGTCGGCACGATGGTCGCTCTCGTCTTCTTCGGAGCAGGGGAAGAAGGAGGCGAATGGATGCGCCCCGTGATGGCTTTCGTGGGCGCCTTAAGTTCGACCTTCGTCGTGTATCGTCTGGCGCGCGGGCGCACGGGCGCGACTCCCGAAAAACTGATTCTTGCGGGCGTGATCGTGACGACGTTCCTTTCGTCGGCCATCGTTTTCATCACGGCCATGATGGACGCGACACGCATCCGCTCTTTCACCTTCTGGCTGCTCGGCGATCTTTCGGGCGCGAGTTCCAGCCTGCTCATGGTAGCAATCATCGCGGCAATCGTCGGCGCAACCGTGCTTGCGCTTCATGCGCGTTCCTTGAATTTACTGATGCTCGGCGAGCGCGACGCTTTTGATCTGGGCGTCGAGACCGAGCGCGTGCGATTGATTGTCTTTCTGGCGGCAAGCCTGCTGGTCGGTGCGTCGGTCGCCTCCTCCGGTTCGGTCGGATACGTCGGACTCGTCGTCCCGCACCTCGTCAGGCTTTCCATTGGAAGCGACAACCGGACAACCATTCCGGCGGCGGCGCTCGCGGGCGCGCTTTTCGTCATCGTCGCGGACACTGTTGCGCGCACCGTCATCGCGCCACGCGAATTGCCCGTCGGTGCAATCACCGCGCTCATCGGCGCTCCGCTTTTCGTTTACCTGCTGAGAAAAGGTTGAGGATGCTCGAAGCGCATGAGATTAGCGTGAGCTACGGCGAGCGAATAGTGGTCGCTGATATTTCTTTGCGTGCCGTGCCCGGCGAGATAACGGCGATCATCGGGCCGAACGGGGCGGGGAAGTCCACTTTGATGCGAGCCTTGAACGGCGCGCTTCCCGTTTCGAGCGGTGAGATAAGGCTTGACGGAAAGCCTTTGCGCTCCTTTGCTCGTCGCGCGGTCGGGCGGCGCATCGCGGTCGTGGCGCAGGAAGCGGAGTTACGTTTCCCTGTGACGGTGATGGAATTTGTGCTGGGCGGGCGTTATGCGTGGTCAGGCATGGGCGCGTGGGGTTGGGAGACCGAGCGAGACGTGAGCGTGGCTCAAGAGGTCTTGCGCGAAACCGAGTTGGAAGAGTTCAGCACGCGATTGATGAGCGAGCTTTCGGGAGGCGAGCGCCAGCGGGCGGTGCTGGCGCGTGCGCTGGCGACGGAAGCAGGCATCCTGCTGTTGGACGAGCCGACGGCCAATCTTGATCTGGCGCATCAGGCAACGCTGCTTCGCCTGGTGCGCGTGCGTTGCGACCACAGAAAGGCGGCGGCTGTCATCGTCACACACGACATTAACCTCGCGGCAGAGTTCGCCGACCGTGTTCTCCTGTTGCTGAAGGGCCGGATGCTCGCCAAGGGTACGCCGCAGGAAGTTTTGACGCCGGAACTTCTGCGAGAGGTTTTCGAGATTCAGGTTTTAGTAGACGCGCATCCGGTGACGGGTGCGCCACGCATCACGCCGGTGCATGAAGCGCGCCGGTAGAGGACGAACCATCGGGCGATTGGACAAGGGAAGGCGGTGTAAAGCCGCCACTGCCCGCGCAACTGTAAGCGGTGACTGCGCTCCGAAATTTGCCACTGTGAAAAGCAGGGATAAGGGATGAGGGATGAGGGATGAAGAAAAGAGAGTAGCTCTTATTTCATCCCTCAGCCCTCAGCCCTCAGCCCTCCTTTAATGGGAAGGCACGGAGAGCAGGCGAATCTTCTTTCAAGAATCAGAACCGCGAGTCAGGAGACCTGTTCATTGCTCACTTTCAAGCTCGTACTGCGACGGGCAGGAGAAGCTACCATGAGATATTCAATCGAAGAGACAGGGCGACCTGTCGGGCTAACAAAACTTGTGAGCATCGCTATGATTACTGCGCTGCTCATCCTTCTCTTTTCGGTCAATGTCTTCGCTCAAGGCGGCGCGACTGTCACGGGTCGCGTGACGGATGAGCGCAGCGCGAATGTTCCCGGTGCGGAAGTGCGCTTGCGCTCGCGCGCCGGTATCAGGCTCTTTGCGCGCACCAATGAAGAAGGCGTTTATTCTTTCAACGGACTCGCCCCCGGCGAGTACATTCTGGAAATCACGGCGCGCGGGTTTGCCGTCGCGACTTCCTCAGAGTTGCGCGTCGAGCGGGGACAAAAAGCTGAGCGTGATTTCGTACTCTCAGTCGAAGCGATCAACGAGAACGTGGTTGTCGTCGCAACCGGAACGCCGCAGCGCGCCGATGAAGTCTCAAAGGCCGTGACGCTCGTTGAAGATGAGCAGATTGAGGCGAAGCGTGAGTTGACTCTGGCGGAAGCCCTGCGGGGCACGCCCGGCTTGCGCGTTCAGCAGCAAGGCTCATACGGCGCGATCACGAGTCTGCGTCTACGTGGGCAGAGAAATTCCGATACGGCGATTTTGTTGGATGGCTTGCGCGTGCGCGATGCTGCGTACCTTGACGGCTCGGCGCTGCCTTTCATCACGGATATTCTGCCCGCAGACCTTGAGCGCGTGGAAATCCTGCGCGGCTCAGGCTCTTCCATCTACGGCACGAACGCCATCGGCGGCGTCATCAATCTCGTTCCGAAAACGGGAGCGGGCGATGCGCGATTTGAAGCGGGCTTCGAGGGTGGCAACCTCGCGCTCTTTCGTGAGCGCCTGAAAGGTTCGGGCGGCATCGGGCGACGTGCGGGTTATAGCTTCGGGTTGGCGCGCGTGGACGTGCGGCGCGGCGTTGACGGCAACGACGAATATGGCAACACGGCTGGCGGCTCGCGTTTCCAGTTTGACGCGACGCCTTCTGTCAGCATCAGCGCAAACTTTTACGGCACATTCTCCAACGCGCGCATCAATAGCGACCCGTTTCCGCTTCCTGCCGCATTCACGTCCAATGACCTGAATCCGGTGGCTATCGAGGGCGTCACCTTTCAACCTGACACGAATAACCCGGACCAGGGAAGACGCAACAGCCTGCTTGTCGGAAGCCTTCGCCTCTCGCAGAGCGTCAACGAACTCTTCTCCTACTCGGTCGCTTACCAGCACGTCTCTTCGCGCCGGAGGAATTACAACGGCGCTGAAGTTGACCCGCGCTACGCGTCCTTTTCCCCGTTCGGAGATTTTGAGTTCAACAGCACCAACAACGGCTCGACAGACACGCTCGACGCTCGCGCCAATTTCCGTTTAGGACGAAAGAATCTCCTGACCGCCGGGATGGAGTACGAGCGTGAATCGCTCTTTCAACAATCAATTCCTTCATTCTCTCTGCTCAACAGCACCACCGACCGCCAGCGCACCTTTGCCGTCTTCGGGCAGGATCAAATCTTCCTTCTCGACGAGCGTTTGCAAATATCCCTCGGCGTGCGCGGGCAGTTTTACAGGATCAGCGCGGCGGATCGTCCAGGCACTCTGAGCGGCATTGAGGCGGAAAGCTCTGTTACGGGCGATGGCGCAATCGCATATTTTATTCGCTCTACCGGGACGAAGCTGCGCGCTCACATCGGCAACGGTTTTCGCGCGCCCTCTTTGTTCGAGCGTTTTGGTGAAGCGGTGATTGCGAACACGCCGCAGAGGGCGGGCGATCCAACGGTACGCGCCGAGCAATCCATCGGCGTTGACGGCGGCTTTGACCAGCGTCTCTTCCGGGATCGCCTGCGCTTTGGCGCAACCTACTTCTACACGCGCCTGCAACGAGCCATTGCTTTCACAGGGTTCGCCGTTGACCCGTTGGGTCTGGGCCGTTTCAGTGGCTACATCAATCGTCCGGGCGGGTTGGCGCGCGGTGTCGAGAGTTACATGGAAGCTGCGCCGTTTCGCGGTACGGAGGTGCGAGCGTCATACACCTTTACGAACAGCGACCGCTTTGTGCCCGGCGCGGGTCTTCAGACAGAGTTCGTCATCCCGCGCCATCTCTTCGGGTTGACGCTCAATCAACGTTTCCGCGCCGTGCTTATCAGCTTCGATCTCAACCACACGGGGAGTTATATCGCGCCCATCTTTGAAAGCAATTTTCCGTTCAGGCAGGTCAACTTCACCTTCAAGGGGTACACGAAGGCGGACGCGCATCTGACTTACGAGCGAGCGCTATCGGAAGATGTGGTGCTGGTGTTGTTCGGTGGCGCGGATAATATCTTCGACCGGACATATTTTGAGAACGGTTTTCGCGCGCCCGGCGTGGTGGGAAGGGGCGGAGCAAGCTTTCGATTTTAGATTTCAGATTTCGGATTGCGGATTGAAAAACAGTCGAAGTTTTTCTTCAATCCGCAATCCGAAATCCGCATTCCGCAATTCGTTAGTCTACCGCCCGGCCATTGGGCTTCGTCATCAACGCGCCTGCCAGGAAAAGGATGCCGAGGAGGATGTGTATGGCGTGGTCAGCCGTGCCAAATTCCAATGTGCCCGGAATGACCTTCCACAGGCGAGTATCTTCCATCGTCATGCCAGCTATGGCAGATGCGCCCGGCCCACCCATGATGAAGCCGACGATGCCGAGCAGCAGATAGACGGCTCCGAAAGCCAGAGCGAAGCCACGCGCCCCACTGAGTGTTCCGGCAAAGCCGAAGTAGAGCGCAACGATGCCTGAAAGGATGTGCACGAGATTGTGCGCCATGCTCAGGTGCGTGCCGAGCAGGTCGGGCTTAACAAACCCGATGATTCCGACCAGAAGGAACACGACACCAAGAAGTTTGCAGATAGTTTTAGCCATAGGTCTTTTTTGTCTCTCCTTTTTGAGAAAAGTGTTTACAACCGTGAGCGGTCGCATCGGGTTTCTCAAAGGACGCTTCCGCGTGTTTTCAAACTACGAGCGAAGGCTAGGATGGGCGGATTGTACACCATAGAGGCCGTTTATGAGCAAGGATTTTCCACGCCCGTCTCTCTCTGCTCACCCCCACAGTTTGAGCGCCAATTTCGGCGAGTGCTATACTCATTAACGAAAACAAAGCGAGTTTCCATCAAGTCGGAGCAAACTACCGATGTACAGAGCGCTCAAAGGATATTTACGCGGCCTCAGCCGGAATGGATTCATCCTGCCCGTCTGGCGTTTGGTCTGCGCCGCCATGCTCGCTCTCGTGCTGCCCGTCGCTGCCTGTGCCTACACAATCGTCTTGCGAAGCGGGCGACGCCTCGAAATCCCTGCAAGTTTTACGATGACGAAACTCACGCTGACGTATGAATCCGCGCCCGGCATCAATATCACGCTCCTCATGTCCACGATTGATGTGCAGGCAACAGAGCGCGCCAACAACGAACCTGCGGGCGCTCTGCTCAAACGCGCGGAACAGCCGTCAATAATCAACACGGCGGTAACGCGCGCGCGATCACCTCGCAGGGAGCTGACGAAACAGGACATCGAAAGAGGGCGACAGGCGCGGGCCAAAAGCGAGCAGGAGTATGAGCGGCGACGCATAGAGCTTGGCCTGCCGTCGCTTGAAGAGACGCGCCGACGGACGGAGGAAGAAACGAAGCGTTTGAGCGAGATGGCGCGTCAAAGCCAAATTGAAGAGTCGCAGGCGGAAAGTTACTGGCGTGCGCGGTCAACTCAGTTGCGAACCGAAATTGCCGCGCTCGATTCGCAGATAACTTATGTCCGTGCGCGGCTCGTGGAGATTCCTGATTATCCTGCTATCGGAACTTACGGCTTCGTGACGGGCGTTGCTCCCGTCTTCCCTGCGCGACATCCCCGCGTGAGGTTTCCCGTCGTCACAGGGAATCCCGGTTTTATGCGAGGCAACAGTCCGAACGTTCAAGGCGCGGGCTTCCTTGCTTTCGGCGGCACGACGCAGGCTCAGCTTCAGCTTAACGCTGGTCTGTCGCCCAGAGGTTTTGGTCGGCGCGGTCATCTTGCGCCGGGAATAGTTGCTCCGTCTGGAACTTATTTTGGTGCGCCCTACTCGAATTACGATTACTCATACGAACGCTCCAATCTAGTCTCTCGCCTGCATGAGCTTGAAGCGGCGCGTGCAGGGCTACAGGCGCGCTGGCGTCTGCTCGAAGAAGAAGCGCGTCGCGCAGGCGCACAACCCGGATGGCTGCGACCTTAAATTAAAGTTTTGAGTTGAATCTAACAGACAGTGTGCAGCATCCTGATAGGAGGGCTTGTCGAGATGGCCAATGAGGAATCAGATAAGAAGATGGAATTCATTCTTGAACAGCAAGTTCAGTTTGCCTCCGACATCGGCCAGTTAAAGGATATTGTCACGCAACTGGCAAGGGCAACACTTAATCGCTTTGAGGCAGCAGACAAGAGAGCTGACGATGTGGACGACAGGATTTCGGCACTTGTTGATTCCCAGATAAGCACCGAAGAGAACATGAAAAAGACGGATGAGGCTCTCAGAAACCTGATCGCAGTCGTCGACCGTTACTTCAGCGAAGGTCGTAACGGGAAGTCTGAAAGCTAGGCCAGTCAAATATCACAAATCTTAAATCGCTGAGGTGAAGTGAGTGAAAGAAGGTTGGGAGACTGTCATCGGTCTTGAGATTCACGCTCAACTGAGCACTGAGTCGAAAATCTTTTGTGGCTGCTCGACGCGGTTTGGCGATGAGCCGAACGCGAACACGTGCCCGGTCTGTTTGGGATTGCCGGGCGCGCTGCCCGTTTTGAACCGGCGAGCCGTCGAACTCGGCGCGCGTGCGGCGCTCGCGCTGTCCCTGCACATCAACGAAAAATCAATTTTCGCGCGCAAGAACTATTTCTATCCAGACCTGCCGAAGGGCTATCAAATCTCGCAATACGATCAGCCTTTTTCGGAACGCGGCGAGCTTGAGATTATGACCGCCGAGCGCGACGAAGGCGGCCATGCGCGCGAGTGGCGGCCATTCAAAATTCGCATCACGCGAATGCATCTGGAAGAAGACGCGGGCAAGAACGTGCATGAAGGTCTGCCGGAAGTTGACCGCTATTCCTACATTGACCTCAATCGCGCCGGGACACCGCTCGCAGAGATCGTCACCGAGCCTGATTTTCGTTCGTCATGGGAGGCTTATGACTACGTCAATCACGTTCGTCAGGCTTTGCAATGGGTCGGCGCTTCGGATGCCGACATGGAGAAGGGAAATCTGCGCTGCGAGGCGAACGTCTCCGTGCGACGCATTGGCGATGAAAAGTTCGGGACGAAGGTTGAGCTAAAGAATCTCAACTCCGTGCGTTTCATGCAGCGCGCCATCGAGTTTGAGATTGAACGGCAGATCGAGTTGATCGAATCGGGCGGGCGCGTCACGCAGGAGACGCGGCTGTGGGACGAGCGCGCTGGCGAGACGCGCGTCATGCGCTCAAAGGAAGAAGCGCACGATTATCGTTATTTCCCCGAGCCGGATTTGCCGCCGCTCGTCATCTCGAAAGAATTAATCGAGAGCGTGCGGCAAGCTCTGCCCGAATTGCCGGACGTGCGGCGCAATCGTTTTATGAAAGAGTATGGTCTTTCCTACAACGATGCGGCGCAACTGGCGTCCAGTCGCGCACTCGCGGATTATTACGAGCAGGCGACAAAGGCTGCGAACGACCCACGCGCCGCAGCCAACTGGATCAGGTCTGAGTTGTTGCGCGAGTTGGAGACAGCAGGCATCACCGCAGACCGTTGCCCCGTCTCGCCGGAAGAACTCGCCGCGCTCCTGCGCGTGATTGATGAAGGCAAGATCAGCGGCAAGCAAGCTAAGGACGTGCTGACCGAAATGTTCGCTTCGGGTAAAACCGCCGCCGCCATCATCAGCGAGCGGGGTTTGGTGCAGATGAGCGACACGGGCGAAATTGACGCCATCATCGCGGAGGTGATCGCCGCCAGCCCGCAGCAACTTGAGCAATACCGCTCAGGCAAAGAAACTCTCTTCGGCTTCTTCGTCGGCCAGGTCATGAAGGCTTCAAAAGGCAAGGCGAACCCGAAGGTTGTCAATGAACGATTGAAGGAGAAACTACAGTGAGAGGTGATGGGTGATAGGTGATAAGAAAGGACGACGTGTTTTCTCTTATCACCTATCACCCATCACCTCTCACTGCTTTTAATTATGAATCTAAACGGTAAGGTGGCAATCGTCACCGGAAGCACTAAGGGAATCGGGCGCGCGATTGCAGAGGCGCTGGTGCGTGAGGGAATGAACGTGTGCATCAGCGCGAGAAACGCGGACGAGGTTGAGCAGGCCGTGAGCGAGTTGGGCGATGCTGGCGAAGGCGGTGTGACGGGCGCTGTGTGCGACGTGCGCGATTACGATGAGGTGAAGGCTCTCGTCGAACATACGGTCGAGGAGTTTGGCGGCGTGGACGTGCTGATCAATAACGCGGGCATCGGCATCTTCGGGCGCGTCGAGGAAACCGCGCCGGAAGATTTTCGCGCGGTGCTGGAGACGAATCTCTTCGGCGTCTTCTATTGCTGCCGCGAGGCCATTCCACAGATGAAGAAGCGCGGGGGCGGCTACATCATCAACATCTCTTCGCTCGCGGGCACAAACGCGCATCCACAGATGACGGCTTACAATGCCTCGAAATTCGGTCTCAACGGTTTCAGCGAAGCCATGATGCAGGAAGTGCGGCACGATGGCATCAAGGTCAGCTACATCATGCCCGGCTCGGTCAACACCTATTTCGGGGATGAAGAGCCGGACGAGAGCAAAGATTGGCAGTTGCAGCCCGCAGACATCGCCCGCGTCGTCCTTGATCTGCTTCACACGGACGAGCGCAGCCTGCCGAGTCGCATTGAAATCAGGCCGAGTCGCCCACCAAAGAAATAATGCGAGCAGTCTTGCAACGCGTGACGAGCGCGCGTGTCGTCGTTGACGGCGAAATTATCGGCGAGATCGAAAGCGGTCTCGTCATTCTGCTGGGCATCGCGCATGATGATACCGAGCAGGACGTAAAGTATTTAATCGAGAAGATTGTGGGGCTGCGCGTCTTCGATGATGCGGATGGCCGGATGAATCTATCAATCAGGGAGACGGGCGGAGCGCTGCTTGTCGTATCGCAGTTCACCCTGTACGGCGACGTGCGACGCGGGCGACGCCCTTCGTGGATCGAAGCGGCGCAGCCGGAAGTGGCCGAGCCGCTTTACGAATCTTTCGTCACGGAAGCACGTCGCAGCGTGGAGCAGGTCGAGACCGGTAGCTTTCGCGCCATGATGCAGGTGGAACTCGTCAACGACGGTCCCGTTACTATCCTGCTCGATAGCCGCAAGTTGTTTTGAAAACAAGCGAGACGAAATAGACAGGATTAACAGGATTAGCAAGATTAAGAAAACAAGACAGGTCAAGGAGCTTGATGCTTCTTCTCTTCCATCCTGTTAATCCTGTTAATCCTGTCTATTCTTCTTCCTTTTGTTTCTCTGCGACTTTGTGGGTATGCTAAGCGTTTTAAAATTTCACGGGAGGCAAATTTATAGTGAACAGGCGATTGTTGAGGCGGACGTTTGCGGTTTTGTGCATGGGCGGCGCGCTGCTCGTTTCGATGGCAGGTTGTGGGAACAAGACCACGTCAAAGGATTCCGATGCTAGCGCCCCTGCGAATATCAAACGTGGCGTCAAGCCTGAGCCGGATGCGGAAGTCGCCGTGATTGAGATGGAGAATCCGGCTTATGGAAAGATAGTGATAGAGCTTTACCCGAACATCGCGCCGAAGATGGTTGAGCGCTTCAAGCAGCTCATCAAGGAAGGCTTCTATAACGGGACAGCATTTCATCGCATCAGCCCACAACTCGGTATCATTCAGGGTGGCGACCCGCTCTCGAAAGACAACAATCCGGACAATGACGGCGGCGGAGATTCACCTTACCCGAACGTGCCCGCAGAGTTCAGCGATATTCCATACGAACGCGGCATCGTCGGCGCAGCGCGCAAAGGCGCAAATCCACAGTTCGGGATGACCGAAGAGCAGGCGCGCGACACGGGCAACTGCCAGTTCTACATCACGCTCAAGCGCGTCCCCGGCTTCGATGAAAATTACACTGTGTTCGGGCGTGTGGTTGAGGGAATTAACAATGCGGATGTGATTGCGGGCGCGCCCGTCGAGCCTCCGAAACCCGGAAGGCCGGAATCCTCACAGCCTTCGGAAAAGCTCGTCGTTAAAAGTATTACTCTCCAGCCACGTAAATAAGTGGTCGGTGGTCAGTGGCCGGTGGTCAGTTAGAACAAGCGAAGGGCAACAGCCTTGAGCCTTTGCTTTTAACTGACCACCGGCCACTGACCGCTGACCACTTCAAATCGTGTCTCCGTCCGTCTTTGACCTTTCATCAAGCTCGAAGCGGTCGCGGTCGCGGCGTTCTATCTTATTGAGCAGATCAAGCTCTTCGTTGTCTTCGTAGGTGACGCCGATGGCGGAGGCGTTCTCTTCGACGATTGATTGATCGGGCGTCGGGTTGTCGCCGGAGATTGTTTCCGTGCCGCTGCCGTCCACCTCTTCCCACGCTGCGTCTAAATCACCGCCCGCGTCGCTGGGTGACGCTGCGGTGTTGTTGCGTAGGCGCTGGGCGAGGAGTTCGGGGTCTTTCGGCGCGCGCGAAATCTCCTCTTCCATGAACTCCTCGATCTCAGGGTCGGGCACGAAATCAGGATTGTTACTCAAATATTCAAAATCTTCCGGCTTCTTTTTGGTCATCTTCTTCCCTCTCCTTGACGAGCGTTCACTCATTCGGCCAGTAGCCACGACGCACAAAAGCGAAGCTTCGGCAGCGCGGACGAACAATACGCAAAGCTGATGCGCCGCTCAATTCGCTCTCAAGTGCAAGCTGCTATGAATGCTAACAATTGAAAATCAATTGAGTGCAATATAGCAAATGCGCCGGGGAACGGCTAATGGTAAGAGCCGGATTCGTGGTTAACGTCAATCGGGTTTAAGAATGCCCGGTCGCGCTCGGTTGATATTAGGTTTGCTGCTCTCCCGGATTATCCATTGCCTGTGCTAAAGGCGCATTAAAAATTTCCTGAGCGCATCCGGGGCGCAAACAAAACGTCCATTCTGGCCTCGGCTTGACGTACCCGCCGCGCATCTTTACACTGAAGTTTGCTCGAAAATAACTCCATTTCATCTAATTTTCACTGTGCGTGGTCAAGCAAAGATGCGCCCGGTGATTTCGGGTCGTAGCCTGAATTCTTATGCCACATAATCTCTTCAACACACTTCAGAATTTCAGCCCCTCAGAGGGACGCAAAGGCCAGTTCTACTCGCTGCCGCAGCTTGAAAAAGAGGGCGTCGGCCCTATCTCGCGCTTGCCCGTCAGCATTCGTATCGTGCTGGAATCCGTCCTCAGAAACTATGACGGCAAGAAGATCAGGGAACAGGACGTGAGAACGCTCGCCAACTGGAAGGCGAACGCCGAGCGCACCGAGGAGATTCCTTTCATCGTCGCGCGCGTTCTCTTGCAGGATTTCACGGGCGTGCCGCTGCTCGTTGATCTGGCGGCGATGCGTTCGGCTGTTCAGCGCATGGGCAAGCAGACGGGCATCATTGAGCCGCTCGTGCCGGTTGATCTGGTGATTGACCATTCCGTTCAGGTGGATTTCTCAAGTACGCCTGATGCCTTTCAGAAGAACATGGAGATGGAGTTTAAGCGTAACAACTCTCGCTACCAGTTTCTGAAGTGGGGCATGCAGGCGTTTGACGGCTTTCGCGTCGTGCCGCCGGGGATAGGCATCGTTCATCAAGTCAATCTCGAATACCTGGCGCGCGGCGTTTGGGAGAAAGACGGAGTTTATTACCCGGATACGCTTGTCGGCACCGATTCGCACACGACGATGATTAACGGACTCGGCATCGTGGCGTGGGGTGTGGGCGGAATCGAAGCCGAAGCGGGAATGCTCGGCCAGCCCGTTTATTTCCTGACGCCGGATGTCGTCGGCGTTCACGTCAGCGGCAACTTGAATGAAGGCGTGACGGCGACAGACCTCGTGCTGCGCGTCACGGAGATGCTCAGGCAGGCTAAGGTGGTCGGCAAGTTTGTGGAGTTTCATGGCGAAGGTGCGGCGAGTTTGCCCGCGACGGATCGGGCGACGATAGCTAACATGGCTCCCGAATACGGCGCGACGATGGGCTTCTTCCCGACCGACGAAGAGACCTGCAAGTATCTTCAGGCGACGGGTCGCGCCGCCGAGCAGGTGGATGCCGTCAGAAGCTATTTTCAGGCGCAGGGCTTGTTCGGCATTCCCCGCCAGGGCGAGTGTGATTACAGCACCTTGCTCGAACTGAACCTCTCCGAAATTCATCCGAGTGTTGCCGGGCCGAAACGACCGCAGGATCGCATAGAGCTTCCAGAGCTGAAAGATAAATTCCTCAACCTCTTCCAAAATCCCGTGACCGAAAACGGCTACGGCAAATCGAAAAAGGATTTGGAGAAGCGTTTCAACGTCAGCGTCGGGCGCAACGCTTTCAAGCAGGCGACTGCGCTGGTCGGCGGCGGCGAGCAGGCACAGGAAACAACTCCCGAAAGCGAGGACATCCACACCAGCCAGATTGATACCAGCCCGCTCACCGAAATCGAAATGATGAATAACCGCCCGACGCCGGACCGCATCGCGGAGATTCCGCCGGGCGAATTTCCCGAGCGCTTCGACGATCTGGGACATGGCGACGTGGTGATTGCGGCCATCACCTCCTGCACCAACACCTCTAATCCGAGCGTGATGATTGCTGCGGGGCTGCTGGCAAAGAAGGCCGTCGAGCGTGGCCTGATTGTTGACCCGTCCGTCAAGACTTCGCTCGCGCCGGGTTCGCGCGTCGTCACAGAGTATCTGGAAAAGACCGGGCTGCAACCCTTTCTCAACCAACTCGGCTTCAACCTCGTCGGCTACGGCTGCACAACCTGCATCGGAAACTCAGGCCCACTCGACCCGCGCATTGAAGACGTGATTACGAAGAACGATTTGATTGCCGCGAGCGTGCTTTCGGGAAATCGCAATTTCGAGGCGCGCGTTCATCAAAGCGTCAAGGCAAACTTCCTGATGTCGCCGCCGCTCGTCGTCGCCTTCGCGCTCGCCGGACGCGTCAACATAGATATGAGCAGCGAGCCGCTTGGCAAGGATAGAAACGGCAGGGACGTTTACCTGCGCGACATCTGGCCGACGCTCGAAGAGATTAGCGGGTTGTTGAGCGCGGCGCTCGACCCGGAAACCTATCGCAATCTCTACCATGATTTCGCCGAACAAAATCCGCTCTGGAACGAGATTCCGAGCAGCACCGGCGACGTTTACGAATGGGACACGCAATCGACATACATTCAAGAGCCGCCTTACTTCGAGAAGTTCAGCACGGTGGCCGGGTCTTTCTGCGACATCAAGGGCGCTCGCCCGCTCGCCATCTTCGGCGACTCCGTGACGACCGATCACATCTCGCCCGCTGGAGCGATTAAGCCTGACTCTCCCGCCGGAAAATACCTCAGATTGCGCGGCGTTAACGTCGAGGACTTTAATTCCTACGGCTCAAGACGCGGCAATCATCAGGTGATGGTGCGTGGCACGTTCGCCAACGTTCGCATCAAAAACCTGATGGCTCCCGGCACTGAAGGCGGCGTGACCATCCTGCAACCCATCAGCGAGCAGATGAGCATCTACGATGCTTCCGTTCATTATCAGGCAGCGGGCATTCCGCTCATCGTTTTCGCCGGTCAGGAGTACGGCACGGGAAGCTCGCGCGACTGGGCTGCGAAGGGCACAAAACTTCTGGGCGTGCGCGTCGTCATCGCGCAGAGTTTCGAGCGCATCCATCGCAGCAACCTTGTCGGCATGGGCGTGTTGCCCTGCCAGTTCAAGGAAGGCACAAACGCCGCGACGCTCAAGCTCGACGGCACAGAGGTCTTCGACATCATCGGGCTGGAAAGGGAAGCCGTCAGACCGATGCAGGATGTCACACTCGTCATTCGCCGCACCAATGGCGAAACGGAAGAAGTGCCCGTCACGCTCAGGATTGATACGCCGATTGAGCTTGACTACTACCAGCACGGCGGCATCCTTCCTTACGTTCTCGGCCAATTGATTAAAGAATAGTAATAGGTGATGGGTGATAGGTGATAAGAGGAAACACGTTCTTTCTTATCACCTATCACCCATCACCTATCACTCTTAATGCAAATTGCTTTCTTCACCATTCTGGGCCTGAGCGTGTTGTCGCTGGTCGTTTATGACGTTTATGCGACCATCCTTCATGCGCGGGCGCGCTCAGGGCCGATAGGCGAGACGCTGAATCGTACTGTTTGGCGGTTGGCGCGCGGCTTAGCTTTCAAGCTCTCGCGTCCGCGCCGTCATCGCCTGCTCAACGTCATCGGCCCGCTGCTTCAACCGCTGCTCATCATTCTCTTCATCGCGCTGCTGGCTCTCGGGTTTGCGCTCATCTATTACCCGCGTATGCCCGCGAATTTTACGGTTCACGCAGAGGCCGCAAGCTCTCCCTTTATGGCCGCGCTCTATTTTAGCGGCACGACGCTGACGACTGTCGGCTACGGCGATATCGCGCCGCACACTATGGGGATGCGTTTAACGGCTCTATTTGAGGCGGCATCAGGGTTAGCTCTGATCTCTCTTTCGATTACTTATCTGATTACGGTTTACAGCGCTCTGGAGCGCAAGCGCGCCGTCGCCATCTCTTTTTATCATCAGGCGGAGGAAGGCGCGAACGTCGCGGCCTTCATTACGCACCACTTTGTGGCAGGGCGTTTCTACAGTTTGGAAACGACGATGCGCCTCGCCACGCGCGATCTACAGGAACTTCTCGAATCGCACGTCGAGCATCCGGTCATACACTATTTTCACCCCGTCGAAGTTTACAAAAGCCTGCCGCGCGTTCTCTTTCTCGCGCTTGAAACCTGCGCCGTCATTCGCTCCTGTCTTGATAATGAGGAATACGCGGAGACGTGCAATCACCCGGATGTCCGAACGCTCGAAGCCAGCTCGCGCCATGTGCTCAGAGAACTGCTGGCATCTCTGGAACTGGAGAGACGCGCGGCGCGGCGCAAGGAAACGCCATTCGAGGAATCGCGGCGATGGAAACAGCGCTTCGAGCAGACCATGCGACTCTTGAAGGAGGCGAACGTCAAGACTCGTCCCGACACCGCCGCCGCGTGGGAATTCTACCGTGCGCGCCGCGAGGAATGGGAAGCGCAACTGCATCGCTTCAGCAACCATCTCGGCTATGACTGGGACGAAATCACCGGCGACAGCGACCTGCGCTACGCGGCGGACGAAGAGATGAAAGAACCTGGAAACAGTGGTCAGTAGTCAGTGGTCAGTTAAAGCCTGCGTGCGATAGCGTGAATTTTAATTGTTAGAGGTCAAAGGTCACCGGGTCTCAATTACTGACCACTGACTACTGACTACTGCTCTTTTACTTTAGCGTCAGCTGAATGTTAAAGTATCCCTGAATCCGAACATGATAAACTTTCCACATCATCCAAACTACAGAGGAGTAAGATTATGTCTTCCGCGCAACAATCTGCATCAAACACGCCCCGCAAATATCAGCTTTTCATAGACGGCAAATGGGTGGATGCCGAATCTGGCAAAACTTTCGAGACGCCGAATCCTGCGACCGGGCAGACGCTCGCCGAAGTCGCCGAAGCGGACAAGGCCGATATTGACAAGGCCGTCCAGGCCGCGCGCCGCGCCTACGAGGGGAAATGGTCGAAGATGAGCGCGCGTGATCGCGGGCGTCTGATGTACAAACTGGCGCAACTCATAGAAGAGAACAGCACCGAACTCGCCGCGCTCGAAACCGCCGACAACGGCAAGCCGCTACGCGAATCTGCCTACGTGGATTTGCCGCAAGTGGTCGAGAACTTCGAGTATTTCGCTGGCTGGGCTACCAAGATTGAAGGCGAAACGATCCCCGTGCCGGGGCAGATGTTCAACTACACCCTGCGCGAACCGATTGGCGTTTGCGGGCAAATCATCCCTTGGAACTTTCCGCTTCTAATGGCGGCGTGGAAACTCGCCCCCGCGCTCGCCGCCGGAAACACCATCGTTCTTAAACCTGCGGAACAAACTCCCGTCAACGCGATGGAGTTGGGGCGTCTGATTCAGGAAGCAGGCTTTCCCGATGGCGTCGTCAACATCGTTCCCGGTTACGGCGAGACGGCGGGTGCGGCGCTCGCCGCGCATCCCGGCATAGACAAGGTTGCCTTCACCGGCTCAACCGAAGTCGGCAAAATCGTCGCGCACGCTGCCGCCGATAATCTCACGAAAGTCTCGCTCGAACTCGGCGGCAAAGCCCCCAACATCGTCTTCGCCGATGCGGACATCGAACAGGCCGTCAATGGCGCGATGATGGGTATCTTCTTCAATCAGGGTCAGGTCTGCTGCGCCGGTTCGCGCCTCTTCTTAGACGAGAGCATCAAGGACGAGTTTCTCGAACGGTTTAGTGAGAAAGCAAAGAAGGTTGTAGTGGGCGACCCGATGGACAAGGGCACGCACATGGGGCCACAGGTTTCGATGGAGCAACTCGACCGCATCAAGGGCTATGTCAACGTCGCGCGTGAAGAAGGTGCGACCATCCACACGGGCGGCGAATGTCCCACGCTCGAAGGCGATTTCCAGAAGGGCTTCTTCTTCCAGCCGACCATCTTCAGCGACGTAAAGAACGAGATGCGCGTCGCGCAGGAAGAGATTTTCGGCCCCGTCACCTCGGTCATCACCTTCAAGAATGAAGACGAGTTGATTAAACAAGCGAACGAAACCATCTACGGTCTCTCGGCTGGCATCTGGACGCGCGACATCGTGCGTGCGCACCGCTTCGCCAAAGAGGTTCACGCGGGAACTATCTGGATCAACACCTTCAATATGTTCAATGCCGCCTCGCCCTTCGGCGGTTTCAAGCAATCGGGCTATGGCCGCGAGATGGGCAAGCACGCGCTCGAACTCTACACGCAAATCAAGAGCGTCTGGGTTGATCTGTCAGGCAAGCCGATTGGCTGGTACGGGAAATAGCAAAAGCAGTGGTCAGTGGTCAGTGGTCAGTGGTCGGTGGTCAGTTAAATGCAAAAGCACGAACGTCGCGTATCGCCTGCTCTTACTGACCACTGACCACTGACCACTTTTCTGTTATCATCACACCGCTCTCCCGAATGAGATTTACAACTTAAAGGAGATGCAATGCCAATCAGTCGTCGAATCAGCTTTCTGTCCCTGCTCCTCATCGGAACATTTTTCTTCACAGCCTGTCCCCAGCGCGAATCAATCTCGAAAGTTTTGGCCGACCCCGGAAGATACCGCAACAAGGAAGTCGGTATCACCGGAACTGTCACGGACTCTTACGGCGCGTTGGGCGTCGGCGCTTACGAGATAGACGACGGGACGGGAAAGATTTGGGTAGCAACACAGCGCGGCGTTCCCTCACGTGGCGCAAGAGTCGGCGCGAAGGGGCGCGTTCGCTCTGGTTTCAACCTTGGCGGGAGAAGTTTCGCGACAATCTTGGAGGAATCCGACCGGCGCTCGAAGGATTAACGATCCACTGGCTCAATGACTAAATTCATCTCGTCCCTCGATGAACAGTTTGCGCGTCTTCATGCGCGCTCAATCGCTTTTGTCGAAGCCATCTCGGGAGAGAGACTCTACTGGCAGCCCCGCGAATCGTCAGGCGCGTTTCCCGTTTATTCCTGCGGCGAGCATATCCTGCGAAGCGCGGGGGCGGTCGAGCAGACTTTTGGCGGCATCACGACAAATCTCTGGGACGACCCGTTTGAATGGACGCTGCCGGAAACGCTCTCGACGCCGCAGCGGGTGACGGAATATTTGAACGAGGTCGAGGCGACACGGCAGCGCGGCTTCGCTCTCTTCAAAAGCGATGAGGACTTGCTAAAAGAGATTGCCGCTCCATCGGGCGACATGCGTCTGCTCTGCGCGCTGCTGCTAGAGACGCTTGAGCGAGCCGCTCATCATCAGGGGCGCGCCTTCGCGACGTTCAGGCTCTTTTCGGATACTCGTCTACCGCGAATCTGAGAAGAAACTCAGGCAGGGACATCTTTCTTCAAAACAATTTATCGTTCTCATTTAATCCCATGCGACAGAGCCGACAGGAATCATGAGCGCACCAGATGCGCAATCCGGCGCACCGACACTCGCTGACCGATTACGAGCGCGTATCCGGCGCGCAGGCCCAATCAGTTTCCGTGATTGGATGGAAGCCGCGCTGTATGACGAACACGATGGCTACTACTTCCGGCACGACCTCAAACGCTGGGGACGCGCGGGCGATTACCGCACTGCACCTGAGCGCAGCCCGCTCTTCAGTGCAACCTTCGCCAGTTATTTCGCCAAACTCTACGAAGAACTCGGCGCGCCTCATAACTGGACAATCTTTGAAGCAGGCGCAGGCGCTGGCGACTTCGCTCATGGCGTCCTCCAAACCTTGCGGCGCGATTACCCGCACGTCTTTGCTGCCACCCGTTACGTGATAGATGAAGCGAGCGCGGATGCACGCGAACGAGTTGTTCAAAGCTTAGGCGAGTTTACCGACAGCGTAGAGTTCCGGCGTCTGGCTGAAACTGGCGAGGCTGTTGACGAAGGTATCGTTTTCTCGAACGAACTGCTCGATGCCTTCCCGGTCCATCGAGTTGCGATGCATGACGGCAAGCTGTTTGAGCTATTTGTCGATTTGGACGAGGCTGACGAATTCGTCTGGATGAAACGTGAGCCGAGCACTCCCCGGTTGGCAGACTATCTTGCCCGCTCAGGCGTAGAACTTTCCGAAGGGCAGGTGGCGGAGGTCAATCTCGAAGTCGAAGGATGGATGCGATGCGCCGCCTCTGTCTTCAAGCGAGGCTATCTCATCCTCGTGGATTATGGTGCGGAGGCAAGCGACCTCTACTCCGCACCGCACCGTCGCCAGGGAACTTTACGAGCCTTTCATCATCATGGCTTCGCGGAAGATGTGCTGTCCCACCCCGGCGAGCATGACTTAACCACGACAGTTGATTGGACGAGCGTCAGGAGAACCGGCGCAGAGCTGGGTCTGCAAACCGTGAGCTTTGAGCGGCAGGACGAATTCCTCCTGCGCGCGGGACTGCTCGACCAGCTTGAGCGCATGACACGAACTGCGTCGGGTGAAACTGAAGCCTTAATCTTACGCTCAAGCGTGCGCGAGCTAATCTTACCCGGTGGGATGAGCGAGAGCTTTCAGGTTCTGGTTCAAGGGAAAAAGTGACGACTAATGACTGACGAACGGTTAAGGGTTTCACTTTCCTCCCGAGTGGACCGGGCGGGAGTCACGGGAGATAGACCACGCCGTAGTGATAAGCGATCAACTCTCCTGAAACATTCGGGTTGCTCGCGTCAACGAGGAAGTTGGAGGTGACGGCCCCGGTCGCCCCTTCAAAGAATCCTGCGCCCCCGTTAATCAGCCACATCACCGTGCCTGCCGTGTAAGGCGTTTCCGGGCAGGAGTAACCGTTTAGGTAGCCGAGGCCAATGGTGCTGAAGTACAGCAGGTTGTTTCCTGCAGAGTCGCCGAAGGTGATCGTCCCCGTCTCAGTGAACGATCCGTCCGCGTTGAACGTGGGCTGGGCTACTAGCGACGCCGTCTCGAATTGGCCGAGCGTCCCGACCACGCCTGTCACTCCGACAGGCGTGATCGTGACGACACAGTTGCTTGTCGCGACTATCGGCTCGGCCGCTGCGGTAGTGCTGGCAGGCCGAATAAATTTAACAGCATAGGTTAGTCTGCGCATTTTCTTTCTCCTCATCCGGTCCAACCGGAGCTATCCCTGAAATCGTGGTCTCAATACAGGGCGATCACTGAGCTGGCGGGGCTTGAAGTTGTACCGTGCCCGTTGGTTGGTTCGGATTGAGCGTCACCTGATAGAACATGTTGGACGCACAGGTCGCGCCGCCCGGGTAAGGCGCGGTGGCCGCGATACCGCCCACCGTATATCCGACGACGGATGTGTTGTTGATGGCGCTGAGTTGTAACACGCCCGGAGTTGCCAGCGTCATGCCGGAGGCGATCACGAATTTGGTCTCAGTCCCGCCGTAGGGAGCGGCGACGTTTGAACATGTCGGAGCCGCCGAGGCGGGAGGAAAGGTTTGTCCGGTGTGAAGATACTGGATTCCCGTATCGTTCGCGGTGGGCATTTTCAAGGTAGAGATGCTGTTGATGAAGGGAAGACCGTCAACCGCCGGTAAATTCAGCGCATCATGTTTCAGGCTCTTGGTAGCGTCGTCCCAGTAGTACTGGCTGATGCCACCGAAAAAGGTGGTGTAAATCGTCCCCGAACCGCCGCGATTGTCGAACAGTTGAATGGTCGCGGTGTCGTACTGGCTCAGCAGCTGAGACGTGCTTGTGTTGGGCGTCAGCGTGACGGTGTTCGATCCCGACCCGATGAAAACGGGATTGAGAAAGCCCTCTATGCGCCCGCCCTTGAACACGCCGCCGTAGGCGACCAGTCGTCGGTTGCCGGAAGCATCAAGCGAAGGCTTCATGGTGAAGTCGCGGCGGTGGTAGGGATTTTCGGGGTCCATTTGCGTGCCGGGAGGGTTGGGCACAGCCGTCACGAATTTCACCGCCGAAGGCTTGGCGCTGTTTGCCGGATACGTGAACTGAAAGACGCGCACGCCGTCGCTGTAGAGTTGAGTCGTCAGGCCGCCGCCGACCGTGTATTCGCCGTCGTACTGCTGGCCGAAGGCGAGAACGAAATCGGTTGTGCCGGGAGCGGAAGCGTCGGGCAGTAGATCGAGTTCGCCGCCCGTGATCGCCAGCGCCGGGTGATCGAATTGGACGATGTTGGCCGAAGCAAAGGCAGCGTCGAGTGGTTTTTTGTTAATCACGGCGTCGGCCAGCGCGTCAAAATTAACGACGGTGACGTAGGCGAGTGTGCCGAGCGTGCCCGTCTTGGGGTCGGGGCCGTAGCCGCCGATGACGTAGAGCCAGCCGTTCACCAACTGGTATTGCGTGTTGGTGGCCTTGAACTGGCTGGCTACTTTCGCGGGTAGCGACCCCACCTGTGCGGAGCCGAGCAGTTTTCTGTTCACCAGATCGAGCGCATAGATGGTGTCGTTCGCTTCTGTTTTGGGAAACGAAGGACCCTTCGCCGCATCGTGACCGGCGGGAAAGCCGTGGAGGCCGTTGCGCCGCCCGCCGATCATCAACAGCTTCTCAGGAGCACCGGCGACGACCGCCGAATGGAGGCCGGGGAATCCGTCAATGGAAAAGCCTTCGAGCGTGAGACTGTAGGGAATTGCCGCCGCCCCTGTTTCGGTCGTCGCTGTCGGGGTGCTGTTGGCGGTCTGGGGCGCGGGCTGCTGTGTGGTGCAACCGGCGACCGTTAAGAGTAACGCCAAGACGAGTAGTTTTTTCATGATTCACCCTCCGATTGCGAACCCGTTGCAGACGGTTGTTGCGAGACTTGCCTCAGCCAGTCGACGATCATCGCCATTTTGGTGGGAGACAAATCGCGCGTGACGGGCATGTATGCCGGGTCGGTGATGGGCACGTTCATGTGGTTATTCAGGATGCCTCCAGCGAAGCCTTTGACGGTGGCCTCGTCGGATATGTCCAGACGCGCCTTCATGCCGGGATAGAGGCGCGCGTAGGCGGTGAAGACGGGGCTGATATCCGTTTCCCATGTCGGGTTCGCCGGAGCGGTGAAGGCTTTCCACAAGAGCACTGAAAAAGTCGCATCCGACTGGCCATCCCCAACCGGGGTGTTGTTTTGGTCGGTACCGGTCAACGCAATGAGATAAATTTGGCTGTCGAGTGGCTGCCTGATCACGGGAAGCGTAATGTCAGGGACGTTGACGGTGATGGTTATTTCGGCCACTCCGTTGTTATCGGTCTGCGTCATGTTGCTGATCTCTACATCGGTGGAGATGGGTAGGGGGTTGGGGTTAGTCCACTCGTTGTTCTCAAGAATCCATTGGAAGAGTTGCACAGACACCGTTACCGGAGGCTCTACCCCAACAACCGCCTTGCCCCATTGTTGAACCATGATTTGCGCCTGCCCGGTTTGACCGCTGCCGCATTCAATGCGCTCGGACGAAACCGAAACGTCCATCCACCAACCCTCGGGATTCTCTGCCGCTACGGTCTTGCCGTTAACCTGAATTGCCAGTGGATTCGTGCTCGCTTCGTTGGCCTCGTCAGTAGTCAGGGGGATCGTGAAGACCGCGCTGTTCTTGACCAGATTGCAATTTTTGGAGGTGGACTCCAATAACTGATATTGGGGAGAAATGGTGATAGTCCCATTGGTGAAAGGAACAACTTGTTCCGGGTCCTGAGGGTTATACAGGCCGACAGTGATTCCTGAGTCAACTTCAAACGTTCCGTCGGAGACAAGGCCGCTGGGGTTGTTAGGGTCTTGCGTCGCATTCAAAAGAATCGAACCGCCGATGTCTATGCTGAGGAAATTTTGCGAGTCGGCCTGCCGGATGATGGCGAAAGCCGGATACCACGGATCGGGCGGCGCGGCGGCGGCATCTGCGGCGGAGAGCGCCTTTCTCAGCGCGCCGAGCGCCTTCGTCTGCGCCTCCACGCGGTCGCGGCCTTGCAGCAATCGCTTGCCTGACTGCACGGCTGCGTTCAGGGCTGCGGTGGTCGCTGCCGGAGCAAATTTTTGCAGGCAACGACCCGGAAGCACCTGTGCCAGTTCACCCACAAGAGCAGGCCCGATGGAGCCGAGCACGCGTCCATACAAGAACATGTCGCCAGCGGTGAAGATGTTTCCGGGATTGTTCTGGTGAAGGTCGACGGTCAACTTCACGGCGAGACCCTGCGTACCGCTGACGGCTTGCAGCGTCGTCAGAAGCGTAGAGCCGGAGATGTCGCCGCTCCACTGCACGTCCTGTAGCGTCCCCATCCAGTTGCACGTATACCCCCAACTTGATTGCGCGATGGCAATCCTTGTATTCAACTGGCGTATCTCGGGAACGGTCATCAATCCTTGAAACCCCGCGCCATTGGGCAAAGTGACGGCGATACGCAGACCGTAGAGGGCGCTGCGGCCTTGCTGATCCGGGTCGAGGTCAACCATCTTGGCGATGTCGTAGAAGCCGCCCTGCCCGTCGCCGATCGGCGTTTTCGGGCTGGGACTTTGCACGAGCGCCCCGATGACGGCATCACTCGCATCAACCTCAGCGCCTCCGGTTCCCACGGCGCTCAGCACCGTACACTCTTCGAGCCACCATTGAGCTACTCCCGTCGGATTCCATAAAGCGACATTGGGATCGTACTGATCGGGAGGCGGCGGCGGGTTCGTCAGTGGAACATCCGGCATGTAGTTATCGGTAATGTTGTTGATTGTACTCGGGTTTGTGTAGAACAAGCCGCTAAAGTGAAGGCGGGGAAAGTCCAGATAACTCATTAGTGTCTCCTCTGAGTGAAGTTGACTCGGACGGTAATTTGGTCGGTATAGCGAGGTGCGCCTGAGTTCATATGCTCCGGCTGTTTGGCATGCGCTTATCGCCGCCCCTGTGAAACAACGACTGGCCGCCGCAGCACAGATCAAGCTGCTCTATCTCAAGTCGGGGCAGTCCGTGTGAGAGCACGACAGTAATTCGATTCTTAATCCATCCTGGTACATAAATCGCGGGCAGAGGTGAAGGGAGGTTTCAACCCACATGAGTACAGCGTATTTCGGAGCAAGGCTTAAAGAATAATGGACGAATGTGGGTGCTTTTGAGAACGCTGCGTGAAAGCGGCTGGATAATATACAAAGGAATAATGCCTGTCAACAAATTTAATGACACAAATGTGTGTTGCCACACATTGTTGCCATTGCCGCAAGTTTTCGGCCATCAAAATCTGTTCACGAACAATAAAGTCCTTCCCTAAAAGCACCACGACATATTCGGGTAACGGGTAGATTAACAGGATAGCTCAATAAGTCATGCTGTTAGTCAACCTATCTCAAGTTCAAGAGCTTTATTAATCCCATGAAGTGATCTGCTGCTTAACCTGCTCATCCTATACCAAAGGGTGATGAGATGATTGAGGGGAAATTTGACGCCATAATATAGCTCTTCATTGGTTATTAATGTCCCGTTCTTTTGCGCGCGAAAGCGGTAGGTGTGCAGGGTCTCGATACCGAAAGCCTTTCCCTGCCAACTGAGGACGGAGAGGGGATGAACGGCGACAAGTTTTGTCGGAACAGTGAACGGAATGCTGAGTATGGTGAAGCGTAACTGCAAGACGGCCCCCGCTTCCAGTTCTTCCTTTCCAAGCAGACGACTTTGACGGCAGATCGGACTCCATTGACTCCACTTCGCCAGGTCACTGAAGAAAGACCAGACAATTGAAGGCGGTCTCTCGATGTATAGTTCCGCATAAAAGCGCAAAGGTTTGGAGTGAATTATCATCTTCCCGAATTAAGGCCAATGTGTTGCGACTTCTTTCGGGAGTCCGAGGTTGCGCCGTGCCTTCTGCTCGAAGGGGCGAGCCGGGTTGGTCATATATAGCCCGCAGCAGCGGTTACAAATCGGCATCCTGTTATTGAGGATGTGCTTGCGAAACTTAACAGACATCTCGGAATTGAATGCCTCCATCAAGCCATCGCGGAAGACGTTGCCAGCGATGATGTCTGGATGGCCGGGGCAGTAGGTCAAATCTCCATTGGCCTGCACTCGCGCCCAGTAGAAAGGCATAAAACAGCTTTCATTGCCAAAGGTGTTGGAGTAATCCTTAAACCACTCTTCAAAATCTTTGCCGCGCAGGTGACTTGGGCCAGCGACCGCGTAAGGTGGTAAGAGCCGGAATCTCTTCCGACGAAGCAGGCTATTGAGTTTTCGCGTCGCCTCTCGGTAATCATGCTTTTCGTGCTTCGGGGCAATCCAGCCACGCCATGCCCCGGATGACTTTTCCATGCCGAACTGTTCGCGCAGGTATTTTTCGTAGGAGATTCCCGCCTCTTCCGGCATGAAATATCGCAAATTATAGTTGAGCGCGAAGACGCCGAAATCGCGGGCTACTTCAAAAGCCTTCTCGATCACGTCCGTCGTCCATTCGCAGACGACGGTACTCATAATGACCATCGGCAGCGCCATCTTCCGTTCGCGTCTAAGCTCGAACAGCGCAGTCATCCCCTCCCGTGTCTGCTGAAACCTCCCCTGCCCACGAACCCTGTCATGCGACTCTTCATCACCGTCAACCGAGAGGATGAATGCCAGATTCTTTATGCGGGCCAACTGGTCTAGGTGGTCTTTCATCAGAGTGCCGTTGGTGGTAATCAGCACGTCGAAATGGCGCTCGCCCAAACTCTCAAGCAGTGTATCAATGTGTTTGTAGGCGAAAGGCTCGCCGCCGTGAATGTTAATGAGTGAGGTCTGCGGCGAGAGGCTTTTGACAAGTTCGACCAGCGCCGACTCCTCTACGTGTTTGGCCCTGCGCGTGCCGTCTAAAAAATAGCCGTTCTCTCCCCACTGATTGCAGAACGGGCAGCGTAGATTGCAGGCTTCTGTCGGAATAAACTGGACGACTGCCGGTGAGGGAAGTTTGTAGCTTCCGTCACGAACCGCAGCCTCGAATTGCTTCCCCCAGACCTGATGGCGGCGGCGGCTGCGCCGGAACATCCGACCGAAGTGCCAGTAGTCTCTAATGCGGTAGTGAAAGCTCATCTCGCACTCCTAGCCCAGAGTTAAGAGGTAGTAGACCGCGCCTCCCAGGATCATCGCGGTGGGCAGGGTGATAACCCAGGACAACAATATTTCTATCACCACACGAGGGTTAGCCTGCTTTGTAATCAAGCCGATGCCAAACAGAGAACCGCAGGAAACGTGGGTCGTGGAGACAGGCATTCCCAGACGGCTCGCAAAGATGACCAGTGCGGCGGTCACCAGATTGGCGCTGAGTCCTTGCTGGCGGGTCAGTGGTGTGATTTTCTTGCTCATTGTCTCCGCCACCCTGCGGGCGCTCAGCAGACCGCCGATAGCCATGCCCAAAGCGACCGAGATCATCCCCCACTCAAGCCCGAGCGCCTTGATGACCAGCAGGAGAGCGACGATCTTAGGCGTATCATTCAAACCTCTGGCAAAGCAGACGCTGCCCGCGCTGACGAAGTGTGCTGCGTCGAGCACTTTTTGACTCTTTACACCCACCATCTTCCCCTGGTAACGCTCATTGCAATCGGTCACCGAAGCTATGCTCACGTCCGGCAGCGCGACGCGATTGAGGGTGAGGACAGAAGCAGGCTGTGAAGCGTCAGCCAACTGCTCGACCTCTCCGATACAGATACAACTTTCTTCCTCTGCGGCGGATTGAGTCTCGAAGGCGCGGGCGAGCTTGTAAACAATCACCCCCAGCAATAGGGAGAGCACAGGGCTTAAGAGCAGGGGCAGGAAGAAGGCGCTGCCGAGGTTCGAGAAATTAACGGCTGTCCCCACTGCGACGAGGCCGCTGCCGACTAAAGCTCCCGTCAAACTGTGTGTCGTCGAGATGGGAAAGCCCCAGAAGGTCGCCAGCATGACGGTTAATCCGGCTCCGGCGGCAACCGCCAGCAGGAATATCGGAGAAACCGTCAAGGCGTCAGGCACAAGTCCTTTGCCGGAAAAATTTCTTACAAGCTGCTCGGCCAGGAAGATAGAACAGACGGAGCCAGCAAAGGTGGTCGCGGTAGCCCACCAGATTGCCTTGCGGTAGTCAGTCGTTCCACTGCCGAAGAGCGTTGCCACTCCTTTGAAGTTGTCATTAGCGCCGTTCACGTATGCCAGAAAGCAGGTGACGAGAAAAAGAACGATCAGGATAATCATCGCGTTGCTCCATTCGGAAATTTACGGCCAATGTGTTGCGACTTCTTTCGGGAGTCCGAGGTTGCGCCGCGCCTTCTGCTCGAAGGGGCGAGCCGGGTTGGTCATATACAGCCCGCAGCAGCGGTTACAAATCGGCAGGCGATTCGTCAGCATATGCTTGCGAAACTTGATCGACATCTCGGAATTGAACGCCTCCATCAAGCCGTCGCGGAAGACATTGCCGACGATGATGTCTGGATGGCCAGGGCAGTAGATAAGATCGCCATTAGCATGTACGCGCGCCCAGTAGAAAGGCATAAAACAGCTTTCGTTGCCGAACGTGTCGAGGTAATCGGTAAAGTAAGTCTCATAGTCTTTGCCGCGAAGCTGGCTCGGAGTGGTCACCACGTATGGCGGAAGGATGCGGCCTCTCTTCTCACGAAGCACATGGCTGAGCGCCTGTGCGACATTTCCGTAATCATGTTCGTCATGATGATCTGAAAGCCAGCCGCGCCATGCGCCGGAGGATTTCAGGCCAAACTCCTTTTTCAAATGCTCCTCATATTTCTGCCCAACCTCTTCCGTGAGGAACCATCTGAAATTGTAGTTAATGGCAAAGGCGTTAAACTCTGCGGCCACCTCATAGGCTTTCTCAAGCACCTCAGTCGTCCATTCACAGACCACGATACTCATCACGAGCAGTGGTCGCGGCATCTTCAGTTTGCGTCTGAGGTCGAATAATTCATCAATCGCCGACTTCGCCTGCTGGAATCTGCCCACGCCGCGAATCTTGTTATGTGTCGCCTCGTCGCCGTCAATTGATAAGAGGAGCGACAGATTTCTGATGCGGGCGAGGCTCTCAAGATGGGGAGAGAGCAGCGTGCCGTTAGTCGTAAACATCACATCGAACTGTTGCTCACGCAAAAGCTCAAGCAGTGTGCTGGTGTGTTTGTAGGCGAACGGCTCTCCGCCGTGAACACTGATGAATGTATCTACGGGTGAGAGGCCGCGCATCAGTTTCGTCAATCCCGCCTCATCCATATGTTGAGCCTTGCGCACGCCCTGTAGGAAATAGCCATTCTCTCCCCACTGGTTGCACATCTGGCATCGCAGGTTACAGGCTTCGGTCGGCAAGAGTTGGACGACGGCGGCTGTCGGCAGCTTGAAGCTTCCGTCTCGGATAGCTGCTTCGTACTGCTTACCCCATGCTTTGTGACGGCGACGGCTGCGCCAGTACATACGACCGAAATGCAGGTAATCGGAGACTGAATAACTGTGCTTCATGACGGTTCCTCCCTGGAGTTAACGGGGTAACCGGCCCACCGGGCATGAGAGGTCAGGTGAGCAGTACAACCTTGCCGTAACTCTGACGGCTGGCAAGTAGTTCGTGAGCCTTGCGAATTTCACTGAGCGAGAGCGTGTGTCCGACCTGTATCTTGAGCTTGCCCTCGCGCATCCAGCTTAATAATTGTGTGATGGATGCCTGCACAAGTGCGCGGCGCTCTAAGATCGCGCTTAGATGAAATCCGAGCACGGCTTGCGAGCGGAAGATGAGTTTCACAGTATCTATAGCCGGAGCCTCACGGCTAGCGAGACCGAGCAGGACGAGGCGTCCGAGCGGCGGCAAGAGCGCGAGGCTGCGGCGCAACACGTCACCGCCGACCGTGTCGAGAATAATGTCCGGCCCGCGACCGCCCGTAAACTCTCGCGCCTCGATCTCGAACCTGTCATACGCGACCGCGCAGTCTGCGCCAAGCTCAAGCACCCGGTTGCGTTTCTCGGGCGTGGATGCTGTTCCCATGACCCTCAGACCGAGCAGCCGGGCGATTTGAACGGCGGCAGTGCCGACCCCTCCGCCAGCCGCATGGACGAGCACCGTTTCTGCTTGAGCAGCGCGCGCTACGGTCAGGAGCGCGTGATAAGCCGTCAAATACTGGACCGGAAAGGCTGCGCCCTCAACGAAAGAAACCTCGTCGGGCAAGGGAATGCAGGCGCGTGCTTCGGCGAGGACATATTCCGCGTGCGCGCCACCCCGAGTGATACAGGCGATACGTGAGCCGAGCAGCGTCTGTCCGTTGGTTTGCGTCCCTACCGACTCGACGACCCCTGCGGCTTCCACTCCGGGAAAATAAGGTGGCTTAGGCCCGCCGGGATAAATCCCTTCACGCTGCATCACGTCCGAATAGTTGAGACCGCTGGCCGCGACGCGTATTAAAACTTCTCCTTCGCGCGGCAACGGTTTCGGGCGCTCCACGACCCGCAGACCCTCAACCCCACCAAAAGCATCCACCTGTATGGCCTTCATCGAATCAGCCTTTAATGGAAACGTGAAGTAACTATGTATACGCGTCGTCGCTAGCGTAAACAAACTGCTCAGAAGGTGCGAGGCATTACGGCACGGGTGGCTGAAGTACGCCGGTTAAAAATTTGTGAGCGAACTCAAGTCGGCTTATATCGCGTGTGGTCCCTCGTGTCAATGAAAATTCGGCTGGCCCATTCCTCTCGACCGGAACGCAAGCCGAGGACAATTCTTTTGGCGCGATTACTCGCCTTCGCTTGCGATGCGTTCCGCCACATACTCGGCATCACGGGCAATTCCGCGCAGGTAAGGGGAAGCGAAGGTGCGCCCGAATCGAAAGCCCATTAAATAGAGACCGCGCGTGCGCGTACTCTCACAGTTTTTGACCACTGGTCTCTTGTCCGGGTCGTGATCCACCAATTGATCCAGATGCTCTGACGCGTAGCGAAAGCCTGTCGAGAAGACGACAAGGTCGGGTTGGATTCGTTCACCATCGCGCAAGGTCACTGTGTCGCCGCCGTAGCTCTTCACGGCGGGCGCTTTTGTAATCAGACCTTTCTTTATCGCTCGCGGGACCTTCAGCCCTGTCATCGGCTCACGAAATCGCCCGGTTCGCCACCCGGTCAGGCAGGTCGGCAGTTGCTCCGGCAGCCAGACCAGATAATGTACGTCTATCCCGAAAATCCAATGTGGGACGGCTACCAAAGGCGAGCGCAGCGAGAGCCACGCGTGAGAATCAGTGGAGCGCACTTCGAGCCAACGCTCAAGCACCTCGGCAGCCGAAGCCCCGCCGCCAACCACCAGCAGTTTGCGCGCCTCTGCGAGTTCGGGAGCACGCGCTTTGATACTGTGCATCCAGCGAAACGAGCACTCACCGGGTTTGAAGTCCGGCGGGAGTTGAGGCTGGCTGATGATACCCGTGGCGTTAATGACGTGGCTCCCCTTCAGGACGTGCTCAGCTTCGTCCTCGCCACGATAACGAACCGTGAAGGCTTCGCCCTCATGGGTCACCGATACAACCCTGGCATGGTTGATAATTTGTATGCGCTGCTTCTCCTGATAGCGTTCGAGCGCCGTGACGAGTTCTCCAAAGGAGAGGTAGTCAGGGTCTCCCGGCGGACTCTCCATGCCGGGCATCAGGGATAGGCTGGTTGGTGAGAGCAAGACCATGTCCGGGTCAACCTGACGGAGTGCGTTTGAGACGAGCGCGCCTTGTTCGAGCAGCGTGTACGAGACTTTGCGCTTTGCGAGGCAGACGGCTGCGGCCATGCCCGCCGGGCCAGCTCCGATGATGATTACGTGTTTTGTCGATCTTGTCTTGCTCATCCGACAGCCTGTCTTTGTTTGCGTTGCTCGCCGTGTAACTCTGTGCTTATCAGGTCGAGCAACGACTCGGCGTCCGCGTTGGAAAATGCCGTCAAGCGATAGGTCAGCACGAGCTTTGCGCTCCCGACCAGAGGGATCACTGCCAGCGCAGCGCCCATATGCAGGCACACGGGCGTATAAATATGCAGGTCTAAGAGTTGAAGCCTGCCTGTTGAGAGGGTTGAAAATTCTTTATAGATCGTCCTCTGTAACCAGATGAAATGACTCGTGGCAAAGCCGGTCGAAGCCTGCGTGACAGCGAGTCGCCGGAATAACGGCCACGGCAGGAAACGCGCGGGCGCAGTGAACAACGGCACGCCCAGATGCGAGCGTTGTTGCACTCCTGTCTTGAATTGCTCTTGCAGCCCGAAGGCGATCTTTTCGAGCGGCTGCGACGGGTCGCCGAAGAGCACGAGCGGCGAAACGAAGTTGCCGATATAGTCTTTAAAGCTTCGTCGGGGCCGCAAACTCACAGGCACTTCAAGCGACACGAGGCCCTTTGTCGCAATGCTCTGCGAGCCGTTCCATGCGCCGATGGCTCGCACCCAGGCAGCCGCACAAAGCCACGCAGGAGTCACTCTGGCGGAAACTGCTCGCTCCCTCAGATCGTCGAAATCCGTCTCGCCGAGCAGCCTCTCGCACGTCGCTATATCACCCGGCTCGCGCCGAGACATGCTTAACGACACGCTTCGTCCTGCTTTGGCCTCAGCCGCCAGCCAGCGCATGTAGCGCCACATCTCTACCAGCTTCCTCTCACGCAACAGCGCGGCGGGAGAAATGATTTCCGCAAGCTTGGGCGTGGCGGCAATTTCAGGTCTTGGCAAAGTCCCGCCGTCGCTCATCAGCGCTAAAACGCGCATCGCCTCGACGCAGATGATGATGAATCCTTCGCCGTCTGCCACGGCATGATGAGAGCGAAAAGCCAGCGTGCTGCGGTCTCTGCCCGGCAGGTAGAGCAATTGAAAGGGCGGCTCGCGAAAAGGGTCCAGAGGCTGATTTCTCCAACGAGCTAAGGCGTTGCGCTCGCCAGCCACTTGCAGCATCTTTTCCACACGGCACTCCCCGCGCCAGTATAGTCCCGTCAAACCCTTGTGTAACGTCTGGCCGAGCCTGGGCCAGCGACCGACCAGATATAACAGCACCTGTTCAAGCCGGTCACGCTGCAAATCTCCTTTGACCTCGACCTCGACACCGTGCTGCATGAGGATTCCCGTGCGCTCCTGATAGGCCACGAAAAAGGCATCGAGCTGCGACAAGGCGTGCGCCTGCTGGCGGGGCTTCATGACGCGGCTCCTTTCCATCTGGCGACACGTTCACGACGCGCCGCGATGGCAGCGGCCCATTCTGATGAAGCCTCCAGCATCATCATCCACAGTTCCGCACGTAAGACCTCTTGCTCGCCCGCACGGGCCGCCACTTGAACGATAACCTTCGAGGCTTCGGCGCGGCGCACTTCGGCGGTGATAAGAAGCTCGGCGGGAAGCTGCGTGTGCCGCAGAAATTTCGCGTCGCGGATCATGCCGAGCATGGCCCAACGCTCAAGGCGGAAGCGCGAGCCGACTGTCTCCTCCGCCAGCGGCCCTGCGACCTGCGCCGCCAACTCGATGAGCATCGAACCGGGGAGTAAGGGAGCGCCGGGGAAGTGGTCTGCAAACATTGGGCAATCAACCGGGATGGTGGCCGTCCCGCGCGCTACGCCGCTCTCGGTATCTGTGATGATCGAGCGCATCATTTCAAACATAGTTCATGCTCTCGCCAGCTTGTGCTCAACGAGCCGGGTGATCGCACCGACCGTGCAATAGCGCGGCAGGGTCGTGACATGGATGCGAGTTGGGAAGATTTGCGGCGGTGAGTCGTAAAGCATTGCCATCAACGAAGCGCGCCCCGAGGCGGTCAGCACGGAGTTTTCTGAAAACTCGCTGTCCGGCGTTTCGCCGCGCGCTAATTGATAGATGGTTCCTTCGGGGATGCTGATGTCGAAACGCTGTTCGAGGCGAAACAACAGATCAAGCATGTCGAGCGAGGTGAAACTCAAGTCGTAGAAGAGGAGTTGTTCGGGGCGAACAGGCTCGGTCTCCGGCAGAGCCAGAGTCTGCCGGACGAGGGCTGCTACTTCCGTGAAAGCGCCCTGATTGTTCATGCCGTGTAACCTCCGTCAATAGACCACACCTGTCCCGTCACGTAAGAACTCATCGGCGAGGCAAGAAACAGAACGACAGGCACGACCTCGCTGGCCTCGCCCGGTCGTCTCATCGGAATCATTTGCGCCGCGCGCTCCGCCGCTTCATCCAGGATACGCGTCGCCATTCCCCCGGCAAGAATTCCGGGCGCAACTCCATTCACACGAATCCCACGCGCCGCCGTCTCGCGCGCAGTAGTTCTCACAAGAGACTCCAATGCCGCTTTTGAAGAGGCATAAGCGCCCTGTCCGATCCCGGGTCTTTGCGCCGCCGTCGAAGACACGACGATGATCTGGCCGCTGCGCTGTAGAATCATGGGCCGGAGCGCAGCCCGCAGCGTGCGGAATGTGCCCCACAGGTTAAGCTCATAAACCTGCTCCATCTCGTAATCGGTCAACCCTGCGATGAGTCCGTCGGCGAGCGTCCCGGCATTTAGTACGAGTGTATCAACGCGGCCAGCCTGCAAAAGAGCCGCGCTGATGAGACGTTCTCCCGCCTCGCTCTCGGTGAGGTCTGCCGCCCATGTGTGTACCCTCTCCGAAGGGGCGGACAACCCGCCAGCCAGCGCGTCGAGCGAGTCTTGATTGCGCCCATGCAGAAAGAGCGTCGCGCCTGCATCGTTGAATCCGTGCGCGAGAGCGCGCCCCAGATAACCTGTCGCGCCCGTGATAACAGTGACGCGCCCGTGCTGTCCCCAGTCCGCAGATGTCATAGAGATGTTCGCTTCAGGACGATGGCCGCATTTTGTCCGCCCATGCCGAACGATACGGATAGTACGGTTCGCGCATCCGCGTCTCGCGGCTCTCCGATGACGTGATCCAACTCGCAGCCCTCGTCCGGTTTATCCAAGTTGACCGTCGGAGGCACGATTCCGGTTGCGCACGTGTAGGCGGCGACGATTGTTTCAAGCGCGCCCGCTGCGGCCATCGCGTGCCCGATTGCTCCTTTGCTCCCCGAAACGGGAGTGCGCTTCCAATCATCTCCAAAGAGCTTACGAAGAGCAGCGGCTTCAGCCAGATCGCCGAGGAAAGTTGCGGTGGCGTGAGCATTGACCGCATCAATCGCGGGCGGCTCAAGGGCAGCGTCATCCAGCGCCCGGCGCATGCAAAGCTCTGCACCCGCACCATCCTCGCACGGGCGGTTGAGGTCGAAGCCGTCCTGACTTATCCCGAAACCGATGACTTCGGCCAGCACCTTCGCCCCACGCCGTCTTGCTCCGGCGAGCGTTTCCAATACCAGCGCGCCCGCGCCGTCGGCCAGCGCAAAGCCACTGCGCCGCCGGTCGAAAGGACGGCAAGCCGCCGACGGCTCGTCGCCCTCGTAATCAATGGCGACAACTTGTAGCCCCGCGAACCCGATGAGGTAAAACGGAGTGAGCATCACACTTGAGCCTCCGGCAACGCACGCCTCCGCGCGGCCCTGCCTGATGAGGTGAAACGCTTCGCCGACGGCCTGTGTGCCTGAAGCGCACGCGGCAGCGATCATCCGCCGGGGATTGCCGAAACGCGATGCCAACTCTGTGAAGCACAGCCCCGCTGAGCGATGCACAAAACCATCCTCGCCGGATTGAAATGTATCAAGTCCCGCAGACCAGATAAAGCCGCACTCCGCCGCGTCACAGTTTGCAGCGAGGATCGCGTCGTCGATGGCACGCCGGGCAATCTCACGGTCGCGATCAAGACGGTCGTGAGCCACTGCCTTGACCTCGCCGCCTGTGGTCACGTTAATACCCGACCTCACCAGATGAGATACTCTGCCGATGCCGGAGCGCCCATCCAGCAGCCCCCTCCATAGCTCTTCAGGCGTCGCGCCGAGCGCCGAAAGCGCGCCCATCCCCGTGATAACGACGCGTCGCTCAACGTTCATCGCCCGACCTCTATTAAGACCCTTAAAGCCTCAACTCCGTCCGAATGTTCAAGGGGCACTTGATACGAGAGCAGCCCGCCTGTGTGCGCTAAGATTGCTGAGAGGAGGCTGTACAGCCCGGCAGATGCGTGCGGCACGCATGTGTCCGTGTGCGGTCTTCGCTCGCGCTCAATGGCGGCGAGCCGCACCAACTGGCCGCGCCGGGAGTATGGTCTGGCGGAAGCAGAAAATAGCAGGGCGACGCCGATGCCTGCCGCCCCATCCTCAGCACAATCCTGATCGCCAGCTATGAGCAACGCCTCCGTCTCTTGACCTGTCGCGAGTCGCTCCTGAATCGCTTCAATCCCGGCCCATGCCTGCCCTGCCGCTCCGCCGAGTCCGAGGCAATAGGCATGATTACTTTGACTGATAGCAAAGGCAGACATCGCCAGATTATCGACAGCATGAAGCGTCTGGGTCGGGTTCATACGCAGGTCGCCCAGGTTACCCTGGGCCATGCCTTCAATAACGACCTGTCCCCAACGGTAGAGATCAGCCGAGCCGGGCTGGCACGGCGCGAGCGAAATGACCGCCAGCGCCGATGGCTCGAACGAAGAGTTGATGACCTCCCATGCTGCCGCCAGAGCAAGCTGCACGGGCAGATTGTAACGGCGCACCTGTCGCCACACCTCCGGCGATTCCTGCCGGATGGCGACTAGATCGTTTTTCAACGCAGATGCTACAAGATACGTCACGCAAGCTCTCCTCCCCACGCCACGACGAACTGAGGGTGTCTTAACAATGAAAAGGAGATCGTCGAGCCGAGGGCGGGAAGAGTATGTATGCTCAGATGGACATCTCCCATTACTTAATTCTTCCCGAAGTATACCGTGTGGATGCCGCGTTTGACTTTCGACCAGTAATACAGGTTAGTCGCTAAGTTGATCCACAAATTGAGAGGCTGGCGGCGTAGGATGATACGCTTGAAGATGGATTGCAGTGAGTAGAACTTGTTGACGGCGCTCCACCAGCCGTCATGTAGTTGGGTTGGTGTGAGACGCTCCGGCTCGAAGACGACATACGGCTCGCGCAGGTGAGAGAGTTTCCGATCGAAGACCTTGCCTGATTGCCATATCTTGTCGCCCGTGGGCGATCCCGGATAGGGCGTCAGGATGAAAAACTGTGTGACGGGCACTTTGAGCTTTTCCAGATACTCGACCGTTTGTTTGAAAGTATCCGCGTCGTCATCGGGCAAGCCGAAAATAATCAGCGCGTGCGGACTGATTCCCGCATCCATGATGCGCCGCAGACTCTCCGCGTATTTATCAACGGCGTGAAAAGTTTTATGGACCTCTTCGAGATTCTTCGCGGAAAAGGTTTCAACGCCGAGCGCCATCAGCGTACAACCGGACTCGCGCGCCTTCTTCAGCAAGTCGGGATGGCGGGCCACGTTGATCGTGGTCTGCGTTCCCCAGCGAATTGGAGCGCCCCGGAGCGCCGTGAAGAGTCTGTCGGAGTATTTAACGTCCTCACAGAGGTTGTCATCGCAGAAGTTGATATTGCGGCTCCCCGTTGCCTCAACGTCGCGCACGATCTGCTCTACGGGGCGCTTTCGATAGATGCCCTGATGAACGGCTGCGATTGAGCAATACTGGCAGGTGAAGGGACAGCCGCGCGTGGCCTGCACGGGATAGACTACGACGCGATCTTTCTTGATGAGGTCGTAGCGCGGCACGGGCAGATCACTGATGTCGGGCGGCTTCTGCGGCCTGTAGCGTGGCTTGAGTTGCCCGCGCTCAATATCGTCGAGGATTTGCGGCCAGACTTCATCGCCCTCGCCGACCACGATGGCGTCGAATAAGCCTTCCACCCGGTCGGGCAGCATCCACGGAAGATAGCCGCCGAGGATGGTCTTCTTGCCGCGAGCGCGGAACTCGCGCGAGATGTCCACGCAACGATCAAACTGCATGATCTGGCCGGAGATTGCCACCACATCGGCGTCGCTTCCGAAGTCAATGTCCTCCATGTACTCTTCGACGAGCCGCACCTGATGCTTGTCGGGCGTGAGAGCCGCCAGCAGCGGCGGGCCAAGATGGGGCAGGTAAGCACCCAGACGGTCGTACCAACGCTTGGCTTGAACAAGCGTTCCGTCTTCGCGGTAATGCGCCGGATGGACGATCTCTATTTTCATGATGTGAGACTCTATGGTGAAAGGAGCGCGCGCGCCGCATGAATCACGGGCCGGAGCATTCCGACCCGTGAGCCTTTCGGGAAGTGCCGTCAAGATTCATGCATCATTACTTTTTGAGCTTCGATCATGTGTGCGAGCTTGCGTAGGCTCGACCCGCCATTGCAGGCGCGCGCCAGTTGTTCACGCGTGACGACGATGCCGAAACGGTCTTCGACTGCCACCACCACTCCGAGCAGGATCAACGACGAAAAGGGAATGACGTTATCCAGTAATTCATCTTCGTGGCAGTGAGTGACGGGCGCAGCCAGCGCGGGATCGGGCGCAGCTCTGACTATCAGCTCGCGTAGCTCGTCGATGGTCTCAGCGGTGTCTATGGTGTCCTCCCGCCCGTAATCTGGACAAGTTGCGGCCCGTCACTCTTGACCGGCATGGGCGACAACGGTTCGGCGTCAGGAAAGAAGCGCTCGTCCTTGTGACGGTATAGATTATTGTAAGAACATCCCGGCATCAGCCTGCCGTCTGGCATCAAATAATGCGTACAGCATTTCTTGAGGCGCGCCACGTCCAAATCCCACGGGTCCATGAAATTGTGTATGAAGATGGCCTTGCTGCGAGCCTCCGTGCGCCGCTCGATGTCTGCGGCAGAGAGCGGATTCCGAGAGTTGAAGGTATCTTTCAAGAAACCCTTGAGGGAATTGAGAATGACATCTGAGTCTTCACCCACCTTCGTCGCCGACCAGAGATTAGTGATTGAATCAAGAATCATCCGCTCCAACTGGTCATCCGAGCGAATGATGGCACGGTTCGACATCGCATCCAGATACTGCCGGACGTTGACGAACTCCGGCAGCGGCACATACTTTCCGTCATCCATGCGGAACAGGTAGGTCGCCGTATAGCAGCTCGGATGCGAGCAGGGAACGGGATGAAAATACTCGCGCTTGAACCAGCCCAACTGCTCTTCGATGAGCTGATGCACTTCGGGCATGGTAAGACGGTGTCCGGCGGGGCTGCCGTGATATTTGTCGCCGCCGTCGCCCGTGTGGGCCATCGGTTGGATGACGATGCTCGACACTTGTTCGAGTTCGAGGCCCAGTTCGATGAGCGCGCCGAGTTCGTCACTGTTGTCTCCTTTCGAGACCGTCGGAACCAGCACCGTCGGGATGTCCAGTTCCTTAATGACCTCAAGGCAACGCATCTTCATGTCAATCAATTCGACGCCGCGCGTCTTCGGATAGACGCCCGCGCGCAGTGTGTCGAACTGTAGCGAGGCATACATGCCACCGGCTTTGAATCGCTCGGCGAACTCTCGATTATTGGCAATGCGACGCCCGTGCGTCGAGATGAGCAGGCGTTTGATCTTGCCCTGGTGAGGCCCGCGCAGTACGTAATCGCAGAACTCGAAAAAGAGCGGATGAAGGGTCGGCTCGCCGCCCGAAAGCAGCATGATGGGAAGCTCGCCTTCGGCGGCGACCAGAGCATCCACGCCGCGCTTAAAATCCTCCATCGTCATCGAATAGCGCTGCTGGTTACGCACGATGCACACCGGGCAGGTGAGATCGCAAACGTCATTGATCTCGAAGATTGGAGAGCAGGTGTGCTGGAGGTGGTCTTCGCACAACCCGCAGTCCAGAGGGCAGCCGTGCTCGACCTTCGTCGAGAAATTGAGCGGCATCGTGCCGGGCTTCGTGTAAGAGAGCGACTTGACGTAATACTCTGCGTCGCTGGAAATCTCGACTTCAAAGTAACCGTGCTGCGGGCATTTCTTCTGCATCCACACGCGGTCGTCGCGCAGCACTATGTGCGCATCAATGAGCTTCTTGCACTGCGGGCAGGTCGAGCGCGTGTATGAGAAGAAGGCTGCGTCTCTGTCCTTTTTAACGAGAGGAGCTTCAAACAGTGAGTTGAGTGGTATCAAGGTGCTCTCCTTTAAGAAACAGCTTCACGAGTCGAGGCTAAGAAGCTGGTGAGAACGGGTGCGGAAGCGAAACTTGGATAAGCTCACAGAGTCAAGTGAAAGCGACGAAGTAACATCGGAATTCTAATCCGTTTTCGGTAATAGTCAATGAAAATCCAACTCAGGCCAGAGTGCCCCCGTCAAGAAAGAGAACCGAGCCATTCATGTAGGTGTTGCGCCTTGAGCCGAGCCAGGCGACAATCTCCCCGCACTCCGCAGGCTGGCCGAAGCGCGAGAGGGCACAGGCGTCCAGATAACGTTTCTGATGATGCTCTGGAATCGTAGAGCGCAGCCCGCCCTCAAAGATACCGGCAGCGATGGCGTTGACGAGCACGCCGTATGGTCCCACTTCATGGGCGAGGCTCCGCGTCAAGCCTTCGAGCGCGCCCTTGCTGGCCGCATAATGAACCGGCCCGGCAATAGAGCGCGAGCCGGTGATGGAACTGATATTGACGATCCGTCCGTACTTCTGACGAATCATGCCGCGCACGGCGGCGCGGCACATGCGGAAAGCGGCGAACAGGTTAAGCTCCATCAGGTCTGCGAAATCCTCATCATCAAGGAGAATGAACGGCACAGCTTCGCTAAACGCCGCGTTGTTGACCAAAGCATCCACAGCCCCCCATGCTCCTTCAACCTCGGCGACGACCCGCTGCGCCGCTTCACGCTCGCGCAGATCAGCCTGAATCGTGAGGCAATCGCCACCAAAGCGACGCACGATGGCCTCTGTCTCGTCAGCGCCGGAGCGGTTTCCGTTCCAAGTGAAAGCTACCCTCGCTCCTTCGCGGGCCGCGACCTCACAGATACCCTGACCCAGTCCACCTGAGCCGCCGGTCACGAGCACGCGCAATCCATCCATCAGCCGGACGCTTTTGTTGTCAGTTATTCCATTCGACTGCTCGATCATCTCCACCCCCGCGCAGATTTATCCGGCTGACAATGAGACCGGATTCTTCGCATGCTTCTATCATTTCCGCTGTGGTTCTGTCGCCTTCGTCCTGGCCGACCAGACACAAAGCCCCGCCCGTGAAGCCCCAGCAACGCGCGATAAGTTGCGGCACGAAGCCGGGTGTCAACTCAAGCACGGCGCTCGGCAACATCCTGCCTCCAATACTCGCGCGTTCGTCCGGGAACAACGGCTCATCCATCCTGACGACGAGAATATCAGGAGGAACTTGAGGACGGTAGCGAACGGCTTCCGTGACGATCTGTCGCAACATTGGGTGCATCAACACTCCAGGCTCAAACGACGGATACCATCTTTGGGGCCGATGAATGTCAGGTCTGGCAGATGCCCCCACACTGGTCGCCGCACATGCCCCGCTCATCGCACGACATGTCACCAGTACATTACCTTCCTGGGCCAAACCATCAAAGAGCGGCCTTCCATCAATGGCCGAGGGGACAGGCATTGAGAGTACGGGCAACGGCCCTGTAGGTTTCCACGCTAACGCCGCTAAAGCGACTGAAAGTAGACTCGAAGCGCCTAGTGTATGTCCAAAATGGGCCAGCGGCGTAGCCAGAGGAACAGTCTGACCGACAGTGGCACGGAGTGCTGATAATTCCAACTCGTCGCTCTGAAAGGGGCCTGTGCCTTGCCCTAAAATAAGTTTAAGCCTTTCAGGCCGTAGCTCTGACAATAATGTTGAGAGTCCGTCATGTCCATCAAGGTCGCTCCCCAGTATAGGCCCATTCAGAAGGGGCGCTCCTTCCGCCTCTTGAGTGCGAACGAGATAAAGAGCGACGGCTGCTTCGCCCGGAGTAAAACCGCTGCTGGTGTGTTGCCACGGCGTCGGCGTGTCACTAAGCACGCGTAAAACCTCGAAATTATCGTGGCTCGCTGGCGAGAGAATATCTACGGCAAGAACGAGCACGTCATCCGAATAGCCCGCGAGCAAAAGTAGTTTGGCTAGATAGAGGGCTTGTAAGCCTGAGTTGCATGAGGCGCTAAATACAGGCCCATTTTTCTTTGCCCGGGTTGTGCCTTTGAAAAGCGTCTCCGCGTCGAAGGCATGACGCCAAGTGTCAGGATCAAACCCGGTGGCTGCCCCGTTGCATGACGCCACTAACAGCGGCGTTTTTTGAGATGGTGCGTTTCTGCCAAAGCATTCTTGAAGAGCTTGTTCAGCCAGTGCTATCCAGCGGTCTCTTCCCCTGAGTAATGGCTCAATCCCGACAGCTTGATATGAACTATGGCACGTCGTCCATTTGTCGGCGAGCCAGGGTAACTTCGTGGGTGAGCATCGCGCCGCTCCGTTGACGATATCAGAGACACTGCCTTGCGCTGTGGCTAAGCCGACTGAGGCGATTGCAACATTCATACTAAGACACGGACTCTCAGGGAATCATGAACTGTGGTTGGATACATATGTGAGACTGAGAAGGTGATGATAGAGCTATCACCTCGCTGTTTGACATCAAGCTTTACCTCTACGGCCCTATCCGTGAAATGTCTACGTGAACAGAGCCATTTAAGAAAGCCTTTATTGTTTTGGGACCGATTTTATTATTCGCGGACAAAAGCCACTGCTGCTAGAACAGCTCAAACTTGACGGTTAGATATTTCTTCGGGTTTTGCCGGAAGTCGTAGATGAGTTTGACGGCTTCCGATGAGAGTTGGTTGACGTTGTTGTAGAGTTGATCGTCTGTGAGAAGTTTGCCGACGGTGCCTTCACCGCGTTGAGCGGCGGAGACGACTGAGTCGACGCGCTCGGCTGTCGTGTTGAAGCGGGCGATGGCGGTGCGCGCGTCGTTGTAGATGCCTTCATCCTGGAGAAGCTTGCCGACTGTGCCGCGTCCCTGCCGGATGTCGGCAATGATGCCGTTGATGTCGTTGACGGAGGCATCCACACGGGTAGCGATGTTGTTGATTCGGTTATAGAGCGCTTCGTCGGTCAATAGTTTGCCTGCCGTGCCGCGCCCTCTGCGGAGTCCTTCGGCGAGATCGTTGAGACGAACGGCGAGGTCGTTGACGTTGTTATAAATGGCCGGGTCGTTGATGAACTTGCCCGCCGTGCCCTGTCCAGCCCTGATCTGGCGGATGACGGCCTGTGTGTCGATGACGGTGGCGTTCAGACTGTCATACAAAGCTTCGTCGTTGAGGACGCGAGAGAGCGTGCCCGGTCCTTCGTTGATCTTGCGTGTAATCTCGTTGAGGTTTTTAGTGATGCCCGTCATTTGATCCGAAACTTCCGGACCAACCAGATTTGAAAGCGTGCTCTGATTCAATGAAGAGAGCGTCAATTCATCATTTTCCTTGACGGGCTGGCCGACGGCTGAGCCTGCCGTGATGTTGACGAGCTTGTCATTGCCTAAAAGACTCGGCGAGCCGAGCGTGACGGTTGAGTCTGTGCGGATACGTTCGTTCGCGGGTCTTCCATCAATGGTGTTATCAATGGCGAGGCGGGCTTCCACTTTTGGGCCGTTGGGATTGTCTGACGGCGGAAGGAGCTTGACCTCGTCCACCTTGCCGACGCGCACGCCCGCGAGCCTGACTTCCGAACCCGGACGCAACCCGTCTGCATTCGAAAAACGAGCGCGCAGGTGGAGTTTCCGCGCGAACGGGTTGATGTCGCCCGATGCATTCAGAATCAGAAAGATCAGGATGCCGATGGCAATCAAGACGAAGAGGCCAACGCGCAGCTCGCTGAAGCCGATGGTTTTCTTTGATGGAGGCATATTCGTATTTCGGATTGCGGATTTCAGATTGCGGATTGGAAGGGCGGGTTTGATTTACAAATCCGCAATCCGAAATCCGCATTCCGCAATCGGCTCAGTGTCCGCGAAGGAACTTCTGTATATAAGGGTCTTCGGCCCTTTTCAGGGATTCGTCCGTGCCGTGAAAGATGGGCTTGCCATCGCGTATCATCATCACTTTGGTGTTGGTCAGGCAAAGCCGCTCGCCTTCTTTCTCGAAGACGACATCTCCGGCATCGTTGACCACCGCGTATTCGGAGCAAAGGTAATCCAGATTGTTCATCTCGTGCGTGACGAAGATGGAGGAAACATCCTCCAGATCGCGCAGCTTCATGGCAAGCTCGCAGATGGTGCGCGCCGTCGGCGGATCAAGCCCGGCGGTCGGCTCGTCGAACATCACTATCTTCGGATCGCCGACGAGCGCGCGCGCGATGCCAACGCGCCGTCGCATCCCACCCGAAAGCTCAATCGGCATCTTGTCAATCGCGTCTTCGAGATTGACGAAGCGCAGCATCCTTCGCACTTCGGGTTCGACTTCCTCTTCGGGCACGCCCTGTTCGTGAAGACGAAAGGCGACGTTATCGTAAACCGAGAGGGAATCGAAGAGCGCGCCTTCCTGAAAGACCATCCCGATCTTCTTTCTGACAGTCATCATTTCGACTTCGTTAAAGTTCGTGATGTCCACGCCGTCAACGAGAACCTGACCGGAGTCGGGCTTGAGCAGCCCCAGCACCAGCTTGATGGTCGTTGACTTGCCGCTGCCCGAACCGCCCAAGATGATCTTTGTCTCGCCCTTCAAGACTTTGAAGCTCAACCCGTTGAGAATTTCGCGGTCGTCGAAAGACAGATGAACGTCACGAAACTCTATGGCCGGAATGATGCGGTCGCGATCATCCACTTCCGCGAAAGTCGATTCGGCGGCATCGTCGCTGACCTGCCCGTCCGGTAGCGGTGGTGGAGTGGATTGATGAATCTCTGTGCTGGTTGAAGACATAAGACCCTTGAATCTTTATTTCGGCATGTCAAGTATATACTGCAATCCTCTGGCAAGGAAAAAATCTGTGACGATGACGACGATTGAAGCCGTCACCACCGAGCGCGTCGTGCTGCGCCCGACACCCACCGTTCCACCTTCTGTTGTCAATCCCTTGTGGCAGGCAATCGTGCCGATAATCAATCCGAAAACGAGCGGCTTGATGACGCCGCCGAGAATATCGTCTGCCGTGATGCCGTCGCGCACGGAGTTGAAGAACATGGACGAATCCATGCCGTAGAGTCCGGAAGCGACTGTCCAGCCACCAATGATACCGACTACGTTGGCCAGTACAGTCAAGAGCGGTAGCGTGACTATCAAGGCGATCAGGCGCGGCGTGACGAGCTTGCGAACGGGGTCAGTGCCGAGAGCGCGCATCGCGTCAATCTGCTGCGAGACGGACATCGAGCCGAGTTCGGCTGAGATGGCGGAGCCGACGCGGCCTGTCACCATCAGGGCTGTCAACACAGGGCCAAGCTCACGAACGAGCGAGAGAGCCACCAGATAACCTGTTGTGCCCTGCGCTCCGTAATATTTTAGCGTGGGATATGTTTGCAGCGTCAGCACGCCGCCCGTGAAAAAGCCCGTCAGGACGATGATAGTCAAAGAGCCGACGCCGATGGCGTCCATCTGAGCGATGGTTTCGGGAATGTATCGCGGACGCTTGAGCAGCCCGCGAGCGGCGCGCGCCGCCAGCAACGTCGTCTCTTGCAGTTCGAGCAGAGCGCGCGTGGCAAAGTTCATTCGAGAGTCTACGGCGAAAACGCGACGTGCGAGCCGCGCTTGTTTTGATTTGCAGCTTGGCCAGAGGTTTCCGTCAATGCACAGGAAAACTCAGACCGGAAGACGCGGGTGCGCCAAGATGTTTCATTTGAAAACCTGGAATGCGACCGCGCGAGTCTGAACGAGCGGACTATGATGCTCAAAATTGGCGCGATGCGTCAAGCTGTAAATTGTAGCAGGAAGAGTTTGAGGTGAGCAGTTGTGAAGCAGATGCTTTCTACGGTTATCAAGGCTGATCACTATCTCGATTGCCGTTTTGTGCTATCTGCTTCCAAACTTTATACGGCTATGGACGAATTCTTCTGAGAAGGCCAGCCCGTCGCTGGCGCGGAGTAAGCGCGGGGTTAGAGCTGCGGCCTCCCTGTCCACCCCCGCCGGGGCGTCCCTCCAGTGCAGGACGTGGGGCTGACAGATTGATTCCGTTTTGCAGTCGCCGATTTCTGAGCGGCCTTTCCGGGTTGCCATTCTCCATGCGGCGTTTCAACTGCGCTTCGCGGATACGCTCCTGGCGAATCATGCGGAATGTACCGAGTTGCTGGGGTGTGAGCACGCGGCGAATACCAAGTTCCGTTCTGGCTCGCAGGCGTACTTCAGCCGCCTGTGCTTCGGCCACTTCACGCGTGCGTTGCTCAACTAAGGCTTCGCTTGTCTCGTCGGAGTAGATAGCTTCGTCGAGAGCGCGCTGAGCCTGATTCAAGCGCTGCCGGGCAGTCTGCCACTCCACTCTGTTCTGCTGACGAATCGCACGGATTCTCCCCACCTGATCGGGAGTGAGGCCAAGAGCCGTGACCCAGTTGGCGTCCTGATTGCCCTGTACGGCATCGGCTGGCGCGGCTTCGTCAGGTGTTTGCGCAAGCACCTGTGAGGCGGAAGCGGAGAGCAGAAACAGGAAAAGCGTCAACGCAATTGCTGCTGTTTGTCTGGTAAATAGTTTCTTCATTCTTCGTAACCTCGCTCGTCTCAGCCGATTGCTTTGATCGCGTTTCTGCTGTGAAGGTTCGCTCACGACGCACACGCTCGCTCCATCAATTAGTTATCGTCATCCACCAGATCGGCGAGACTGGGCAATTTATCTTCTTCTCTCGGGGCTGTAAACGGCAGAAACTCAGTTGACGCAAGCTCCATCTTTGACGGACGGGTGACGGTGTGCGGAGTTATAACCTGCTGCTTTCGATTATTCTTTGTAAGCTGCGTTGCTACGGAAGCGTTGCGCTTAATCTGTGACCGATTTTTGGGCTGCTCGTTGTTCGCAATCGTGACCTTCTCAGGCGAGGGAACAGGCGTGTCTTTCACCTTCGCCTCGTTCTGCTTTCTGAGCGCATCGGCAATCTTTGCCTCGACTTCTTTAGCCGAGTAACCCGGCTTGCCCGGTGTTTGAACAACTACGGTTTGAGGCTGCTGGACGAAGTAGGCGACCGCGATGGCGGCCAGAGCGCAGAAGACAAGAACGGCAACTGCTGTCGCGGCGCGCATCCACGAGGGCGAAAGAGTAAAGAACTCACGCAACGCGGCGAGCGCCGAGCGGCTCCGTGTGGGAGCAGCAACCGGAGCGAAATGGCGTGGAGTATCAGCTTCGATGGCAGGAGACGTTAAAGAGCCGAGCGCCTGTTGACGCCACTCGCCCATTGCTTCGCGCACGTCGCCGAAGGTCGCAAACTCCGAGCGGCACAAAGAGCACAGCTTTAAGTGCTTCTCAAAATCCTTCGCCTCGGCAGGCGTCGCCTCGTTGTAAAGATACGTGACCATATCTTCGGCGCGAGCGCATAAATTTGTGCTGGTTGAATCTTTCATCGTTTTATCCCACGCTTTTTTTCTCAAGCGACCTCGGAAGTCATGTTCCTGAGCCGCATTTGAAGCTGCCGCAGCGCCGTGTAGAGACGGCTTTTGACCGTGCTCAGGGGCAAATCGAGCGCGTCGGCAATTTCCTGAAAAGTCAGTTCCTCAAACTCCTTCATCACAATCACCTGTCGCAATTCCGTCGGCAGAGCATTGACCGCGCGACGCACGATCACTGACTGCTCACGACTCTCGGCGGCATGTGCGGGCGACTCGTGCGCCGGAGCGGAATATGATGCGCCATCAACTTCCGTTTCATCTTCAAGCGCCGTCTCGCCCCGCACCTTCGCGCGGCGCTGGCGTGTGATGCACTGGTTGACGGCGATCCGGTGCAGCCACGAAGAGACTTTGGCTTCGCCGCGAAAGCCGCGCAAGTTGCGGAAAGCCGACAGGAAAGTCTCCTGCGTGGCGTCGCGCGCGTCCTCTTCGCGTCCGAGCATTCCGTAGGCGAGCGCGAAGATGCGTCGCTCCCAGCGATGTACGATCTCGCCGAAAGCCTCCGCATCGCCCGACAGTGCGCGCTCAACGATCTGCTCGTCGCTCGTAACCGTCACCATCCTCTCGTGGCCGTCCGCTTAAGGTCGCGCGCGAGCCGCCTCCCCCGTCTTGCTCCCGGCGCACCGTTACTGCTCAATGCGCTCATGGGTTTAGACGCTGCTCACCAAATATAAGTCTGTAAAAGTATCGCACAACTTACCCTCCGTCGCCCGAAAGAAGTTTTCAAGGCTGCTCAGCCATTCCCGGACACGGTAAAAGTTCCGAGCGGCAATGACAGCAAAACGCGGTTCGGATTGCTCAAAGCCGGGTTTAGCTCCTTAATTTCAAGCAATTAAAAGTTGCAAAACTATGTTGACAGGCTTCTTCGGGATGCGTACTATGCTTGAAGGGAGTACCCAAACGGTATTCCCACGTCTGGCAATCCTTCGTGCGGCCCGCCCTGACGTAAATCTTACTCAAAGTCAGTCCCTTTTAGTCGCTCCTCTCACCTTTAATGTTTGACCGTATCGGGCGAATACGCCTTCTTTACATTGTCATGGGAATGCTGCTGGTGGTGGGCGTGGTGCCTTTATCGCTGGCAGGCTGGCTGCTGTCTGATCGGACGGCGGTTGAGCTGGGGTCTGTGGAAAGACGCTATCAGGCTCAGCTCGTGCAGGATAAGGCGCGCCAGATAGAGCTTTACGGGCAGCGTTACCGCGATATGGTGACGGGGCTGGCGCAGGCTTTTGAGTTGTCGGGCGGTGTCCGTGTGCTGAACGAAGCAGGCTCGGATGCGCGTTTGCGGAAAGTCCTACACAGCGACCCGAACCTGATTGCGCTTTTTATCAAGCCTGTGCAGGGCGCAGCGCACGGGGATTTCCAGCAAAACATCATCAAGGCGGAAGAAGTTGATGAGCGTGTCGGCGAAGTGCTGGCTTTGATGAACGGGGAGGGGCTGGTCTTGAGCCGCCCAAAAATTATTCGCTCAGGCCAGGAGATGGCTATCACGATTGCCGCGCCCGTGATGGGCGGCCCCGATGGTAATCAGGTCGAGGCGGCTGTGGTGGCCGTTGTCTCTTTCCGTGAAGTCTTCAAGGCCGTCCAGCAACAGTCCAGCATGAGCGAGCAGGATTTGCTGGACAAGGGCTTGCCAGTTGTTTTCGTGGTGGACAAGGATGGGCTGGTTGTCGCGCACCCGGATGCGTCGCTCGCATTTTCCGAAAAACCTATGACCGATTTGAAGGTCGTTCAGGACTGGCAGGAGACGGGCACTCAAGTGCAATCGGCGCTGGCCCCGTTTACGGTCGAGCGCGACGGTCGGAAGATAGAGATGGTCGGCTCTTATGCAACAGCCGAGTTGGATGGCAATTCTCGTCTGGGCGTGATTGCGATTCAGGACGAACGTGCCGCGCTCGCCTCGGTCGCAGATATGCGTCGTCAGACATTTGGTATCAGTTTGGCGGCGGGTACCTTCGCTCTCCTGATTGGGTTTTTCTTCGCCAAGAAATTTACGCAGCCTATTCAGGAACTCGCCGCTGGCGCGCATCGCATCGCAGGCGGCGACTTCTCAAGGCGCATTACTGTGAGCAGCCGGACGGAGCTTGGCGAGCTTGGCGATTCCTTCAATTTGATGACCGATCAGGTCGAACGCTTCATCCATGATCTTCAACAGGCAGCCGACGAAAACCGTCAACTCTTTCTCGGCACGGTCAAGGGGCTGGCCGCAGCGATTGACGGCAAAGACCCTTACACGCGCGGCCATTCGGAACGCGTCGCGCGCTTTTCGGTTGCCATCGCGCAGGGGCTTGATTTGCCCGACGAGGAGATTGAGAAAATCAGGATTAGCGCCTTGCTGCACGATGTTGGCAAGATTGGAATTGACGACAACATCCTGAAGAAGCCCGCCGCCTTGACCGACGAAGAGTTCGTCCTCATGAAGCAGCACCCGCAGAAGGGCTACAAGATCATGTCGCAGATTCCTGCGATGCGTGAGTTTCTGCCGGGCATGTACATGCACCACGAGATGATTGACGGAAACGGTTACCCGCAGGGCTTGAAGGGCGACGAGATTCCCATGCAGGCTCGCATCGTTTCAGTCGCCGACACGTTCGACGCGATGACGACGGATCGTCCCTATCAACGCGCGATGAAGTTTGACGACGCGCTTTCACGGATTAAGAGTTTCGTCGGCACGCGTTATGACGAGCGCGTGGTTGCCTCCCTCATTGCCGCCTGTGAGTCGGGCCAGGTTCGTCCCGGCTCGGTTCGATTGAAGCGCCCTCCTAAAGAAAGGATGTCGGCTCCCCCACCAACAGAGCAACCGCCAGTGCCTCACGTTCCAGCATCGGTTGCATAATTTGAAGGAGAATTTCTCACGATGAACAGTCTCAGATGCAGCAATTGTGACTTTCTTAATTTCGTTGCCGTCGGCGCTTGTAAGCGTTGCGGGTTACCGTTTGATTCCTCCGTCGGGACAGACGCCGGGACAGATTGGAATCCCCAACCCTATGCTTCCCCCGAAACCGGCCCGCAGCCGAACGAGAACGGGTCTTTCTTCTGGGATCAACCTCAACCAACTTATCAGCCGAATTATTATGCGCCTGCGCCCGCTGTTGCCAGTTCAGGCAACGCGAAGATAGTCAGAATCGTGATTGCTCTGGCCATCCTCGGTGTGCTCTCTGCGCTCGCGATTCCCGTGCTCTTAAAGGGCAAAAAAACGGACTACGCCAATCTCAATTGGTACGATCACAAATCAGCGGACGGAAAATTCTCCGTTTCGCTTCCTGCCACCCCGAAAATGGCTCAGAGAACTGTTCCGTCGCCTTTCGGAAACGCGCAGGCTCAGGTCTTTGAGGCAGCCATAGGTAACGAGGGTGGATGTATGGTGATGGTGGCCGACTATCCCGACGTGAATTCGAGAATGTCCGAAGATACCATCTACGATATGGCGATTAAGGGAGCGACGAGAACCAAGAGAACTCTTGGAGTCGGCGAGCGGAAATTCATCACACTCGATGGTCACAGGGGCGTTGAGTTGGCGTTGCACTCAGAAGACCCGAAGTACACGATTATCGGTAGCCTTCGCATTTTCTGGGTGTCGCCGAGGATGTACATCGTAGCGACGGGCGGGCCTGACACAGAAGAATTTCGCGCCGTTCAGAAGAGATGCCTCGATTCGTTCAAAATAAACAGAAGCAATTGAGAATAGATTGCCAATCTAATCAAAGGAGCATGGCATGAATAGTAATAGATGCCTGAATTGCGGATTCCTCAACTTCGCCTCAGCCACAGCCTGCAAACGCTGTCGAGCAGCCTTTGACGAAACTCCTTCAGCCGAAACAGCCCAGCAATCTGACCCCTATTCGACGGGCGGTTGGCAAGGGGGTTATGAACTGGCAGCGCCCTGGCCACAGCCCGCCTATCAGCCCTCGTATTTCCCCACGCCAGTCGCGGCGCTTCCGTCCAGATCGAAGGGCGGCGGCGCGAATGTTCTCCTTTGGGTGCTGCTGTGTGGAGCGATTGCCGTTGCCGCCGCTATCGGCTTTCTCTGGAAGTTTAACAAGCCCGCTTCAGACAATCTTACCTGGCAGGAAGTTAAAGCGCCGGATAACTCCTTCACGGTTTCAATGCCGGTCAAGCCGGTGGAGAGCACTAATAGCGTAGGCCCTAATATCCAAATGCATTCTTGGACGGGCAACATGAACAAAGATGGATTTTACGCCGTCGCTTATGCTGATTATCCCGGTGCCGGATCCTCGAAAATCCCGTCTGGGTCTTTATTAGACTCTGCCGCGCAGGGGGCGGCGAGCAATTCGGGCGCGCAGATCGTCGGTAAAAAGAACATCACGCTGAGCGGTTATCCGGGGCTTGAGACAGATATGGACGTGCCGACATCTGCAGTTCCGGGCGGCGGGAAAGTCGCCTGCCGAATCTTCTGGGTTACGCCGAGGATATATATCGTCTGCGCTGGCGGGCCTGAATCGTCGCCCGTTTACACAAGCCGGGCAAAGTTCCTCGATTCATTCAGGTTCAATAGATAAATCACTTAATGCCACTGTTCTGTGACCCTGAAAGGGTCACATAAAATAGCCGGGGGCAGCGCTATCGCTTGCCCCCGGCTATTGTCTGTATCCCCTTCGGGGATAAAACCTGATTACGGAAGTGATTTGTCACAGACCATTATCGCTCTCGCTATCATCAATCGTACCTCACGGGACGACAAATGCTTTAACTTCGATGTAGGTTCGTAAGAAACAATCTGCGCCTGCTTTGTCGTCCTGTGGTAGTTGCGTCTATAATCCCTGACATATTTAACCAATTTGATTTAAAAGGGTATGCCACTAATTCATGGCTTTTTGGAGACGCACAAATAAAGATCGCTATATCACGCTCGGCCTCAACGAAGTATCGCCAGCCAAAGAGAAAGAGCCGCCCGCAACGCCACCCGCAGGCGAAGCGCAGAAACTTGAGCCGCCAGCCGCTCCCTCGCAAACGAACGTCGCGCCGCCCGCTGCGCCGCTTCCCACGCTTGAGCCGGTAATCACAGGCGATAAGCCCACTCCGCCTCCGGCGCGCGAAACACACTCGGTGACGGAGACCAAACGCCCGCCCGCGCCTTCGCCAGCGCTGCCAACAAACGCCGCGAGCGAGCGCGAGCCTGTGAAGCCAGCTCCTCAGCAAAAACCCGTGCCATCGCGCTCGCCTTTCAGTACTTCCGTCCTCGGTCTGAATTTAACGATGGAAGAGTTGCAGGCGCAGGAGGCTGCGCTCGAACAGGAGTTCAGCACGCGTTTCCGGCGTGCCATCTCGGCCACGCGCGAATCGCTTTCCGAGACGATTGATTCCGTCTTTCAGAATCGCAAGAAGATTGACGCCGAACTTCTGGACGAGCTTGAAGAGGCGCTCATCGCGGCGGACATCGGTGTGCCGACGACTCTGCACATTCTGGAAACTGTCAGGCGCGGAGTCGCACGCAACCAGATCAACGACGTTGACGCGCTCAAGCAGGCGATTAAAACGGAGCTTCTCAACATCCTTCAGGCTTCCGCGAGTAACGGTGTGGACTCCGAGACGAGCGTGCCAGAGAATGTTTCGCCCTACGTGATGATGATTGTCGGCGTCAACGGCGTCGGCAAGACAACGACCATCGGCAAGCTCGCGCAGCGTATCAAGGCCGAAGGCAACGACGTTTTAATCTGCGCGGCGGACACGTTTCGCGCGGCTGCTTCAGACCAACTTGCCATCTGGGCAGAGCGCACGGGCGTGCCCTTGATTCAGCAAAAGCAGGGAACTGATCCGGCGGCTGTTCTCTTCGATTCGCTCAAAGCTGCAAAGGCTCGCAACTCCGACGTGCTCATCGTTGACACCGCCGGACGGCTGCACAACAAATCCAACTTGATGGCCGAACTTGAAAAGATGAAGCGTGTCGCCGGGCGTGAGGTCGAAGGCGCGCCGCACGAAACCCTGCTCGTCGTTGATGCCGTCACGGGGCAGAACGGACTTGAGCAGGCACGGCAATTCCTGAAAGTCGCGGGCGTGACCGGGATAGTTTTGACCAAGCTCGACGGCACAGCCAAAGGCGGCATTGCCGTCGCCATCGCCAAAGAACTGAATCTGCCGATTCGTTACGCGGGCATCGGCGAGAAGGTCGACGATCTGATCGTGTTCGATGCTGAGCAGTACGTCAACGGACTTTTTGAATAAGTCTGGAGTCTGGAGTCAAGAGAGTCTGGAGTCAAAGGTCAGACTTTAAACTCCAGACTCCTATTAGAGACTTTAGGATTGATGATTTTGACTCCAGACTCCAGACTCCAGACTCCAGGCTTAGACGAACGAATGATACGTCGTGCCTTTGAGCTTGCGGCGCGAGGCGTGGGACAGGTGAGTCCGAGTCCGCTTGTCGGCTGCGTGATTGTCGCTCGTAGCGGCGAGGTGGTCGGTGAAGGTTTCTACATTTACGAAGAACTCAGGCACGCCGAGACGATTGCGCTGGAGCAAGCAGGAGAGCTTGCTCGCGGCGCAACCGCTTATGTTTCGCTTGAGCCGCACTCGCATCACGGGCGCACGCCGCCCTGCACCGAAGCCCTCATCCGCGCCGGGATAGCTCGCGTCGTCGCCAGCATAGAAGACCCGAACCCACTGGTTTCAGGCAAAGGCTTCGCAGCCCTGCGCGCAGCCGACCTCGAAGTCCAGACGGGCTTACTTGAGCGGGAAGCGACGCGGCTCAATGAAGCGTACCTCCATTCGGTACGCCACGCGCGCCCCTTCGTTCATCTCAAGCTGGCCTGCTCGCTCGACGGAAGAATCGCGACTCGCACGAATGATTCTCGTTGGATAACGGGCGAAGAATCGCGCGCCCGTGTTCACGAGTTGCGTCATCGTTACGATGCGATTCTCATCGGCGCAGGCACGGCTATCGCCGACGACCCGTTGCTGACGGATCGTTCCGGCAAGCCGCGCAGGCGACCGCTCGTGCGCGTCGTGCTGGACGAAAAATTGTGCCTGTCGCCTGCCTCACAGCTTGCCAGGACGGCGCGCGAGTTTCCCACGCTGGTCTTCGCTTCGGAGAGTGTAGACGATTCAGTCGCCTCTGCTCTCGCCAGCAAGGGCGTTGAGGTTTTGAGAGACGCGAGCGGAGGGCGCGACTTGCAAAGCGTCTTGCGCGAGCTGGGCAAACGCTCTCTCCAGAGTGTGCTCATCGAAGGCGGCGCGCACGTCGCCGGGGCGCTTCTCGACGCTGGCTTGATTGATAAGGTGAGCTTCTTCGTCGCACCCATCATCATCGGAGGCCGCGACGCTCCGGCAGCCATCCTCGGCAACGGAGCAGAGAAGATTGCCGACGCGATCAATCTTCAAGATACGGAAGTCATCCGTCACGGACGCGACATAGAAGTGACAGGCTACGTTTCTAAGGGATGAGGGATTTCGTCAGGGATGAGGGATGAGGGATGAGGGATGAAGAAAAGAAAAATCGCTCGTCTTTCATCCCTCATCCCTCATCCCTCATCCCTGCTAAAAAGCGCTTTGGTCAGAACTTTCTTGCGGACGAGCGCATCATCGAGCGCATCGTCCGGGAAGTCAGCCCACGCGCGGATGAAACGATTGTCGAGATTGGGCCGGGACGCGGGGCGTTGACCTCGCGCCTGGTTGAACTGGCCGGAAGCCTGTGTGCTGTTGAATTCGACCGTGACCTGATTCCTCTCCTGCACGAACAATTCAGGAAGCGCGCGAACTTCACCTTGGTCGAAGGCGACGCTCTCGCCGTTGATTTATGCGCCATCATTGCGCCAGCCGCGCAGGCGCGCGTTGTCGCCAATCTTCCTTACTACATCTCGACCGCCATCCTGCAACGTCTCATCGAGCAGCGAGCTTGCCTGACAGAGATGGTTTTGATGTTACAGCGCGAGGTGGTCGAGCGGATCATTGCGCCGCCCGGAGGAAGCGAGCGCGGTTTTCTCTCCGTGCTGGTCGAAGCCTACTGCGAAACTGAAACGCTTTTCGATGTTCCGCCGACAGCCTTTCGTCCCGTCCCGAAAGTTTGGAGCACGGTGGTGCGCCTGCGTGTACGCCCGCAGACGGGCATCGTTGTTTCGGACGAAAATCTCTTGTGGCGTATCGTCAGCATAGGATTCGCGCAACGCCGCAAGACGATCTTCAATAATTTACGCAGCGCCCCTGCTGATTTACGCTCACTGATTGAGAAAGCTGGTGGCGCTGAGCGCGCCCTCGAAAGCTCAGGCATTGAGAAGGGGCGACGCGCCGAAACGCTCAAGCTTGAGGAATGGGGAAGTCTTGCCCGCCTTCTCGAATCGTCCTGAGAAATTCTGATGAGCGGAGCTTTTTTAAAAGTTACAGGCTCTCTCTGTCCCTCACGGGACTTCTTCAATCCGCAATCCGCATTCCGAAATCCGCAATCGAATGTCTCGTATGTTATACTGTCCGGCTAAATTTAATCCGGTGAAAGCAGCCTATAGAGGGCGTTCATTGGGTTCTCAAGGAGAGTAGAGTAAAGAATAAAGTGGGTAATGTATTAGAACTCATCCCGCTCGGCGGAGTCGGCGAGTTTGGGATGAATTGTATGGCCGTGCGGTATGACGATGAAATGATCGTCATTGACGCCGGGATGGGTTTTCCTGAAGAGAGTGTGTACGGCGTTGACGTTTGTGTCCCGGACTTCGATTTTCTGGAAGAGTACAGGGACAACATCACCGCCATCATCCTCACGCACGGGCACGAGGATCACTTGGGGGCGCTGCCTTACATCCTGAAAAAATTCAATGTCCCCGTTTATGCCTCGCATTTCACGGCAGGGCTGGCTGATAGAAAGCTGGACGAGCACGATCTGCTTGACGATGTCTTGCTGCATCGCGTCGAGCCGCGTCAGGTCGTGGAGATTGGCCCGTTCAAAATCGAGTTTATACGCGCTTCGCATTCATTGGTTGACTGCTTCTCGCTCGCCATCCGAACTCCTGTTGGAACGATTGTTCACACGGGCGATTACAAAGTTGACGAGACACCCGTCATCGGTGAGCCGATTGATCTGAGAACCTTGAGAAGCTACGGGCAGGAAGGCGTTCTGGCCTTGCTCTCGGATTCGACCAACGCGACCGTGCCGGGGCGCACGCCGTCGGAGCGCGCGGTGATTCCGGCTTTTGAGGAAATCTTCAATGAATCGCGCGGGCGCATCGTCGTCGCTGCTTTCGCTTCTTCCATTCATCGCTTACAGATCGTCCTTGATGTTGCTCATCAGTTTAATCGCAAGGTCTGTGTGCTGGGCCGCTCGATGCAGAAGAACGTGGAGATCGCGGACGAGCTTGGCTTTCTGGACATCCCAGATGGCTTGATGGTCAGCTTGGGCCAGACCAAGAGTCTTGACGACGACGAGATTGTCTTTCTGGTGACAGGTTCACAGGGCGAGCCGCGCGCGGCGCTCTCGCAGATGGCGAATCAATCTTACAAGGGATTGACCATCGAGGAAGGCGATACGGTCGTGCTTTCGGCGCGCATTATTCCGGGAAACGAGCGCGCCATCTCGCGGCTCATTGGCGCTATCTACAAGCGCGGCGCAAACATCATCGAAGAGAAACGGCGCTTGATTCACGTCAGCGGACACGCTTCGCAGGAAGACATCAAGATTATGACGGAAGCCGTGCGCCCGAAATTCGTCGTGCCGATTCACGGCGAGTATCGAATGCTCTTTCGCCATAAAGAGTTCATCAGGAATCATCTCAACTATGATGAAGAGAATATCATCCTGATCGAGAACGGCGACGTGCTTGAGTTGGATGGCGAGCGCGCCGTCGTTGTAGATAAGCGCGAAGTCGGGCGCACGTTCATTGATGAAACCGGCTTTGAAGAGATTGATACCGGGACGGTGCGCGAACGCCGTCAGCTTGCCTATGATGGCGTCGTCACGCTCGTCGTCACCATCAACGAAGAGACGGGAGAACTCGAAGCTCCGCCCGAAATCGTGACGCGCGGATTGCTCGGCGTTGATAGCTCAAACGGCTTCATCAAAGACGCGCAGCGCGTCGTGACAAAAGCAATCGAGAACGCACCGAAGGCCGAGCGTCAGGACACGACATTGCTGAAAGAGCACGTGCGGGTCGAACTCAAACGCTTCATTCAGAAAAAGACCGGAGCCAAGCCAGTTATCCTGCCCATCGTGGTTCAAGTTTGAAGACCGAACAGCAGCCAACAGGTGTCGAAGAATTGTTGCGGCGGGCAAAGGTAGAAGTCTCGCCGTCAACCTTTTACCTGATTGGCCTGCGCCATGAAGACTGGGCGCGTTTGCTTGAAAATCCCGAACTCAGCCCGCGCGCGAGCGCGCCTTTCATGCTCCTGCGCGATGAGCATGAAGTCACACTGCTGCTTGATGAGACCGATTGGCGCACGATGCGCCACGCCGTGCGCGACGCGCGGATTGAAAGCGACTTCCGGCTTTTGACCTTCGACATCGAACTGGATTGGAAGACGGTCGGATTTCTGGCACGCGTCACACAGATTCTCGCAGAGGCAGGGATAAGCTGCGGCGCTCTCTCGGCCTTCTCGCGCGATCATTTGCTCATCAAGCAGGATGACCTCGGAAACGCTTTACGGGTGCTGGGTGAGCATGTGGCAGAGCTATGCTGAACTTAACCAGAAACATAATACAGAGATTATGGATTGGCCTAGCCTAATTAGTGCTGGCGCTTCTGTTGCTACGGCCATAGCAGTGCTATTGGCAGGATGGCAAATCAGACTCGCCAAAAAGCAAGCGAAAACTCAATTTGAGGATGACCTGACTCGTCAGTACCGGGAAATAATAAAAGATATCCCAACTGATGCTTTACTAGGCAGGGAGTTAAGCAAGGACGATTATAAAAACACCCGCCATGCTTTCTATCGGTATATTGACCTTTCCAACGAACAGTTTTTTTGCGGCAGCAGGGACGAGTAAGCGAAGAAACTTGGAAGCTTTGGCGCGATGGAATTGAGTCGCATCTTCTGAAGCCAGCTTTTAAAGCAGCATGGGAAGAGTTTAAGAAAGAAGCTCCGAATAATTTCAAAGAACTTCAGTTGCTTGAGGGCAAGGGCTACAAAGCTGACCCTTATCAATGGAAGGGGAGAAAACTTCCTCCAGTTGAGACTAAGGACATTGAGAAGCGTTAATGATAGACGTTGCGTTCCACAAAGACGTTCGTGAAACTGGCACGAAACAGACTGATTCAAAAGAGTGTAATCAATTTTAGAGGATGAAGACCTTGACGGAGCTTCAAAAATTAGGGCAATCAGTTCTTGAGCGCCAGCCTTTCAGCCAGCATCTCGGCGCAGAGTTAATTGAATTTGAGCGGGGACGTGCTGTCTTAGCTCTCGATGTGCGTCCTGAATTTCTGCAACAGCACGGGTTCGTTCACGGCGGGATTGTGAGCTACCTGATTGACAACGCCCTGACCTTCGCTGGCGGGTCGGTGCTGGGCGAGAAGGTCGTGACGGCAGAGTTTAAGGTGAACTACATCCGGCCTGCGCGCGGGCAGCGCCTTGTCGCGACAGCAACGGTCGAGGGCGCTGGGTCGCGCCTCGCTGTGTGTCGCTGCGAGGTCGTTGCTAAGGACGGCGAGAAAGAACGCCGTTGCGCTGTCGGTCAGGGAACAATCGCTTTGCTTGGTTGAGATGTCTTTTGACTTTCGAACACGAACTCGATTGGAAAGAGGCTAAGAACTTTGGGCGAAGGTGCGAAGATCGTTGCGAGCATTTACGCGGCATTTGCCCGCGGCGACCTGCTGGCGGTGTCCGCGCTATTTGACCCGCGCGCCCAGGCGCGTCAATCGCCACTTCTTCCCTGGGGCGGCGCTTATCAAGGCGTTCAGGGAATAATGCGTCACGTTGGCAAGTTGCTTGAGCACCTGGACTGGCGCGTCGAAGTAGACGAGTACATAGAAGCGGGCGATCATGTCGTCGCCATCGGCGCTAGTCGCGGGATTGTTCGGGCGAGCGGCAAGGAGTTTAAAGTTCGCCTCGTTCATGTGTGGTTGCTGAAAGACGGGAAGGTTGTGCGATTCGAGTCTTACATTGATACGCCCAAGATGCTGCAAGCGCTCAAAGGATAGAGTTCATGCCTTTCGACTGGTCTCAAAAAGTTGTCTTCATTACGGGTGCGTCAAGCGGCATCGGGCGTTCGCTCGCGGTCGAGCTTGGGCGAAAGGGCGCGGCGCTGGGCTTGCTCGCGCGACGTGTTGAGACCCTGCGCGAGATTGTCAGCGAAGTTGAGGCCGCAGGGGGTCGCGCGCTGGCGCTTCCGGCAGATGTCAAAGACGCCGACGCCGTGCGTGCTGCTGCCGACCAACTGCGCGAAAGGTTCGGGCGCGTTGATGTGCTAATCGCCAACGCGGGCGTCGGCGCGACGACCGACGCCAGAGATTTGAAACCTGACGAGGTGGCAGACGTTATCGGCGTCAATGTTCTCGGCGCGGTCAACAGCGTGACGGCAGTGCTGCCTGAGATGATCGAGCGCAAGAGCGGCCAGTTAGTCGTGATATCGAGCCTCGCCGCGTATCGCGGTTTGCCGAAATCCGCAGCTTACTGCGCGAGCAAGGCTGCGGTCTCCGCCTTTTTTGAGAGCCTGCGCGTGGATTTGAACGGGTCGGGCGTGGACGTGTCGATCATTCACCCGGGCTTTATCAAGACGGCGCTCACGGCGGGCCGGAAAGCGCAGTTGCCCTACCTGATGGAACTCGACGATGCCGTCAAAAAGATCATCCGCGCCATCGAAGCGCGCAAGAAGTCTTATGCTTTCCCCTGGCAACTGGCTACAAAAGCACGCGTCGCAATGCTGTTCCCGGTTCCGCTCTACGACCGAATCATCGCAAAGCGTTCCTATCGTGAGTGAAAGGAGAAATGATTGCGGAATGCGGATTTCGGATTGCGGATTGAAAGACACGCCGCTTTTTAATCCGCAATCCGAAATCCGCATTCCAAAATCCGCATGTCTATTCTTCAAGCTATCATTCTCGGCATCGTTCAGGGGCTGACGGAATTTATTCCGATTAGTTCAACCGCGCATCTGATTTTCGCCAGCCGCGCCATCGGGCTTTATGAAAATGAAGCGATGCGCGCTCAACTGACGACAGCCACGATTGCCGTCATCCAACTCGGAACCTTGCTCGCCGTGCTTATCTATTTCGCGCGCGACATCTGGAAAATCTCGTACGCTTTCATAGCCGATCACTACGCGCTCCTGAGAGGCAGGCGGAGCGAAGCGGCTCAGGCTACGGCGCGAGCGACGGGACGATCTGTGCGTCTCTCAAAGGACGCCTGGCTCGGCTGGCTGGTGATTATCGGGTCGCTGCCCATCGGAATCGTCGGGCTGCTCTTCAAGAAGCAGATTGAAGGGACGTTCACTAAAAATCTATGGGTGATTGCGACCATGATGATCGTCGTCGCCATCTTTCTTCTTATCGCCGAGATGGTGGGCAAGCGCGAGCGGGAGATAGAGCATCTGGGTGTGAAGGACGCGCTCGCGGTCGGAGGCGCGCAGGTGCTGTCTCTGATTCCCGGCGCGAGTCGTTCGGGTTCGACCATCATGGGCGGCCTCTTCGCGGGAGAGACACGCGAGACCGCCGCGCGTTTCTCCTTTCTCCTCTCCATTCCGGCCATTGCTGCCAGCGGCCTGCTTGAACTAAAAGAAGCCGTCGCGCATCTGCCCGAAGGGAGTTACACTGCGCTCGCCGTTGCGACCATCGTTTCCGGCGTCGTCGGCTTCGCTTCAATCTACTTTTTGCTGCGCTATCTGCGGACGCACTCGACCGGCATCTTCATCGGCTACCGCCTGATTGTCGGCGGTATCATCCTCGCGCTGCTCTTTACCAAAACGATTCTGCCAACGTAGAAAAGTGGTCAGTGGTCAGTGGCCGGTGGTCAGTTAAAAGCAAGTAAGGCAGTAAAGACATGAAGCATCTCTGCTGCCTTTTGTCTTAACTGACCACTGACTACTGACCACTGACCACTATTTCTGGTAAACTACTTCTGCCCCTCCTCCTCAAGCAGCAATCCTTCGTTTCCCCCTTTGGGCGGACGAGAATCGAGAGGGCAAGACGACCCAGATGAATGAAGAATTGAAACGCGAAGCCACACTACCTTCGCAACGCCCGCGCAGCCCGCGCGTTCCTGTTGACTTTGCCATCGTACTCGAAGGGCAGACGCCGAACGGTGAGCCGTTTCACGCCGAAGCGGTCGCCGTTAAAGTCAGTCGAGGCGGCGCAACGCTCATCACAGACACAACCATCGAACTCGGAGCCAGAGTCCGCCTCACGCCCCCATACGGTCGAACCGTCGAGGCGGAAGTCAACGGCATCTGGATGGATGCGACCGACGGCAAGCAGCGCATCGGCGTCAAACTCCTCGACGCCAACGGCTGGTTTGCGGAATAAGGATGAAAGAGAGACGCGAAGACACGGAGACACCTGGAGACGGCGAAACAGCAGAAAATTCTTTGTCGCCGCGCCCAAGCGTCTCCCTCTCTCCGAGACTCTCTAAGCGTTGGGTCGTCCGCGAGCCTGAGGCCGAGCGCGCAAGGGGCTTAGCGCGCTCGCTCAATGTTTCTCCAATCGTCGCCAGCCTCCTGATCGCGCGAGGCTACGAGGACGAACAATCCGCCCGAAAATTTCTGCGCCCTTCGCCGGACCAACTGCATGATCCTTCATTGATGCTCGGCATGACAGATGCTGTCGCCCGCGTCCTGCGCGCGATTGATGCAGGCGAGAAGATTCTAGTCTACGGCGACTACGACGTTGACGGCACGACCGGCACGGTTGTTTTAAGACGCGCGCTTAACTTGCTCGGCGCTCAAACAGGCTTTCACGTTCCGCACCGCTTCACGGAAGGCTACGGCATTCAGCAAGAGGCGCTGGAAAAGGCACGCGACGAAGGTTACTCGCTCGTCATCAGCGTTGATTGCGGCATCCGCGCATTTGAGCCGCTACACTGGGCGCGCGATAACGGCCTTGATGTCATCGTCACAGACCATCACCTGCCGGACGAAGGCGAGGGCGCGCCTCCGGCCTTCTGCGTTCTCAACCCGAATCAGCACGGGTGCAACTATCCTGACAAGAATCTGGCCGGGGTGGGCGTTGCTTTCAAGCTTGCTCATGCGCTCTTTCGTGAGCGCGGGCGCGAAGCGCAGATAGGTGGATTCCTGAAGATGGTGGCTATCGGGACGGTGGCCGATGTCGCGCAGCTTACCGGCGAGAATCGCACCATCGTTGCGCTCGGCCTCAAGGATTTGCCGAAGGCCGCGAATCCGGGCTTGCGCGCTTTGATGGAGGTCGCGGGTTTGACTGCGGGGAGCGGGATGACGGCTTACGATCTGGGCTTTCGCATCGGGCCGCGAATCAATGCAGCGGGCAGGATGGACGCCGCACGCGCCGTCGTCGAACTCTTCGAGGCAACCGACCCGAAAGAAGCAACGCGACTGGCCGAGCATCTGGACGCGCGCAACCGCGAGCGGCAGAGCGTGCAACAGGAGATCGTCAAACGAGCGATTGAAGAACTGGAATCTTCCGCCGACAGGTCGCTGCAAACACACGTCGCCGTCATCAGTGGAGATGATTGGCATAGAGGCGTCATCGGCATCGCCGCCTCGAAGATAGCGGAACGAATCAATCGCCCGTGCGTGGTTATCTCGCTTGAAGGCGATGAAGGTCACGGCTCTGCGCGCAGCATCGAAGCCTATCACCTGCTCGACGGCTTGACCGCGTGCGCCGATCTTTTCATCAAGTTCGGCGGACACTCGCACGCGGCTGGCCTGACCATCAAGCGAGCGAATATCTCAGAACTGCGTCGCCGCCTGAACGAACACGCCGCGTCACACCTGACCGAGCAAGACCTCGTGCCCACGCTCAGGATTGATATGGAACTACCCGCCGAAGCCATCACGCTTTCATTGGCCGAAGAACTACAGGCGCTTGAGCCGTTCGGTGCGGGCAATCCGCGCCCTCACTTTCTGACGCGCGATTTGCGAATACTGGCTGAGCCGCGCATTATGAAAGAGAAGCATTTGAAACTTCGCGTGGCCGGTACACAAAACCGTCCGCTCGAAGCCGTCTGGTGGAGCGGCGTTGAAGAACTCAATGGGCGAACGCTTTCAACAGGCCAGCGCATCGAACTGGCCTACACCGTCGAGCCGAACACATGGAAGGGCGAGACGCGTTTGCAGTTGATTGTGAAAGACATGAGAGTGATAGGTGATGGGTGATAGGAAAGGACGTGCTTTTTCTTATCACCTATCACCCATCACCTATCACTTCAGTTGCTATGCAGGAAGTCAGAAGAAAAAAAGCGATTTATGTTGGATGGCGAGCGCGGCTGCCGGTGGTGGCGCGGATGCTGGCGCTGGGGGTGCTGGTGTCAGGGTTAATTTATGTCGGCATCTCTTATTATCGCAATCGCAATAATGAGCCGTTCCGTATGCGCGGGGAAGCGCCGGAACTGTCCAAGCAGGTGACAAGCGTCATCGAAGGCTACGAGCGCCGCGTGATGGATGGAGAGCGCCTTCGCATACTGGTGCGTGCCGCACGCGACATCACTTACTCGGACAATCATCACGAGCTTGAGCAAGTGCATCTGGAAGTCTTCCCGGAAAAGGGCAATAAGCCGGATCAGATTTCCGCCCAGCGTGCCATCTACCTGCCCGACGAGCGAGACTCACACAAGGCTCGCGTCTGGTTCACAGGCGATGTCAACATCGAAACGCGCGACGCTCTGGTGGCAAAGACCGAGAAGCTCGCTTACGATCAGGCAACAGATATTGCGGAGACCGAAGCGCTTATCACGTTCACGCGCGAGAACGTTTCAGGCCACTCGACGGGCGCAGTGATGGATGCGAAAAACAAGAAGCTGGACTTACGCAAGGATGTAGAGATTACGGTTCAGCCCGGCGCTCAGGCAGCGCCCGCAGCTAAGCCCAATCCGCGCTCTCGCCCCGTGACGATTCACTCAGCCCGCGCCGTGTTTGACCACGCGAGCATGCATCTGAGTTTTACCGGAGGCGCGATTGCCGAACAGGAGCGCGACGTGATGAGCGGCGAACAGTTGTCCGCCACGCTCAACGAGCGCAGGCGCGTGCAGAAAATAGAAGCGCGCGGCACTTCCTACCTGCGCTCGATGAATGAAGGGCGCGGCGCTGAAGTTCACGCCGCCGATATGGATTTTTTCTTCGACGCAGACCAGCGATTGCAGAAAGCCTCGGCCACGACGGACGTGCGCGCCCGCAGTCTCGATGCCGATTCGCAGATGGAATTGACGGGAGCAAGCTCGCTCGAAGTTGACTTCATAGCGCAGAGCGAGCGCAGCGTTTTGAAAGAGATGCGAACCGGCGGAGGGCGTTCCGTGCTGTCTTTGAGCGCGCCGCAGTCGCGCGCGACAGACCCGCGCGCCGCCAACAAACGCCTGACAGCCGATGCGGTCAAACTCATCTGGCACACAACGGGCAGCGACCTTGAGAAAGCGGAAGCGACGGGCAACGCTGAACTCTTTGTTGACCCGGTTGTGAAGAATGCGACCGCTGATCGCAAGACGCTGACCGCGCCGCAGTTCGTTTGTGATTTCTATGAGAAGGGAAATCTCGCGCGTGAGTTTGTCGCTTCGGGCGGCGAGACCAAAGCCGTCATTGATCCCGTGCAGCCGACGGAAGACCGCGCGCAGCGCACCATCACATCGCAGAAGATGACAGCCACATTTGTACGTGAGACACAGGATGTCGAGCGGCTCGACGCACAGGGAGATGCGAAATTCAACGAGAAGGATCGCAACGGGCGCGCTCAGAACGCTACCTACACGGCAGCGGACGAGACCCTGCGCTTGCGCGGTGGCGAGCCGACCGTCTGGGATTCGCGCGCTCGCACAAAGGCTGTGGAACTTGATACCGATACGCGCACAGACATCTCTTACGGTCGCGGAAAGACCTCTACGACTTACTACAGTCAGGAACAGACCAACGGCGCGACACCTTTTCAGAACGTCAAAAGTCCCGTCTACATCGTTTCCGACCGCGCAGAGTTCCGTCACGTCACGGGCGTGGGCATTTACACGGGCAACGCGCGAGCGTGGCAGGAGGATAACTTCGTGCGCGCAGATACAATCACCATCTACCGCGACACGAAGCGCATGGAAGGCGATGGCCACGTTCAGAGCGCGCTCTATCAGGCGAGAAAAAAAGGGGTGAACGGTGTGAGCACGGTTGTGCCTGCTTTTGCCACCGCCAACAGCATGTTCTACACAGAAGACGGGCGCGTCCTGCACTACGAGGGCAATGTTGACATCAAGCAGGACACGGACAGGATTCGGAGTGCGGTCGCCGATGTCTATTTACTGAAAGATAAGAGCGAGGTCGAAAAAACAATCGCCGAGCGCGATGTCATCGTCACACAACCGGGCAAACAGGGAACTGGAAACTGGGCGCAGTACACCGCCGCCGATGAAACGGTGGTGCTCAAGGGCAATCCGGCGCGCGTTGAGGACCCTGAGCAGGGAAGCACGGAAGGCGGGCGCTTGACTGTCTATTTGCGCGAGAATAGAGTTGTCGCAGACGATGCTCGTGGAACACAAACGCCAGGTCGCGTGCGCTCAACGCACAAGGTAAGAAAGCCGTGATGGGCGATGGGTGATAGGTGATAAGAGAAAACGCTCTTACCTATCACCCATCGCCTATCGCCCATCACTTGAATGAGTGGTACGCAAACAGAAGAAATCATCGTGGAGTCGGGCGAGGAAGCGCCCGCTGCGTCTCGGCGGGAAGTTGAGACGCGTTCCGCTGCTTCCAGAAAAATTCCATCGGCGACGGCTCTCACCGCCTCCAGTCTACAGAAAACTTATGGCAAGCGGCGCGTGGTTGATGATGTGACGCTGCATGTCGAGCAGGGCGAAGTTGTCGGGTTGCTCGGCGCAAACGGCGCGGGCAAGACCACCACCTTCTACATGATTATCGGGCTGGAACGCCCTGATCGTGGCTCGATTCGCCTGGCCGACCGCGACATCACGAAGCTGCCCATGTACCTGCGCGCCCGCCTGGGCCTCGGTTATCTGCCGCAGGAGCCGTCCGTCTTTCGCAAGATGACAGCCGCGCAGAACATCCTCGCGGTGCTGGAAACGATGAAGCTACGCAGGCGTGAGCGGTTCAAACGGCTCGAAGAGTTGTTGGAAGAGTTTGGAATCTCGCACGTGCGGAACACGCGGGGCGATGCGCTGTCAGGCGGTGAACGCCGTCGCACGGAGATTGCTCGCGCGCTGGCTACAGAGCCGCAGTACATTCTGCTCGACGAGCCTTTCGCCGGAATTGACCCGAAGGCGATTGACGACATCCAGAGTGTCATCCTCTACCTGCGTGATCGCGGCATCGGCATCCTGATTACAGATCACAATGTACGGGAAACCCTCGGCGTTACAGACCGCGCCTACATCATGAGCGAAGGGCGCATCTTCCGTTCCGGCCACCCGCAGGAACTCGTCGAAGACGCGGAAGTCCGCAGGCATTATCTTGGCGAAAGATTCAGCATGTGAAAAGCAGTGGTCAGTAGTCGGTGGTCAGCGGTCAGTTAAAAAGAATGTTGCGTTTGTGTTCTATCTAAGGTCAAAACTCTCCGCCTCTCCGCTCGCCCCAAATTTTTTTTGTCTAACTGACCACTGACCACTGACTACTGACCACTTTTTCAGTTATAATCTCCTCGCGCGCCAAAGCGTAAATAATTTTCCAATGAGTCTTAGAAAGCAATAGATCAAGCAAGGCATGTCCGTTAAGCTCACGACCAACCTTTCGCAACGTCTGGTGTTGACGCCACAACTGCGTCAGCGCATCGAGATGCTGCAAATGACTACGCTCGAATTGAGCGATCTGATTCAGCAGCAGCTTCTCGAAAACCCTGTCCTCGAAGAAGTCCCTTCGCAGGAAGAGACGAACGAACTGGCCGGAAAGATTCTTGACCAGTTGGCCAACGGCGACGCTGGCAGCAGCTTCGACCTCGCACCAAACGAAGGCGCGGCGGCAGATTTCAACGGCTCGCCGGAAAATGGCGCGGGCGAAGTTGATATGGACGCCGTCAATCTCTATGCCGAGCCTGAAGGCGGAATCGCGACCGCTGATGAAGCGGGCGGTGAAGCGGGCGAGGATGGAGGAACGGACGAAGCCAGCCGTGATGCGTTTGAAGAGATAGATTTCGGGCGCGAGTTTCAGGACTACCTGGACCCCGGATATAAGACACAGGAATTCGAGTACAAAGAAGATGCGCCGACGTTTGAGCAGTTCCTGACGCGTGCCCCGTCGCTCTCGGAGCATCTTGAGTGGCAGTTGCACATGAATCCCGTCAGCGAGGAGATTTGTGATGTAGCGCTGTGCGTCATCGGCAATCTGGATGCGGACGGGCGGCTCACGGCGACCAACGAAGAGATCGCCGGGATGGGCAACGGTTGGTCTGAAGAGTTGGCCGAAGAGGCCAGACAGATCGTCATGCGGCTTGATCCGGTTGGCTGCGGCGCGCGTGATGCCCGTGAATGTTTGCTGGCCCAACTCGAAACGCGAGGTGAGAGCGACCGGCTGGCGGGGCGTCTCATCAACGATCACCTGCTTGAATTGCAGCAGCACAAATTGCCGAACCTCTCCAAACAAATCGGCATTGATGTTGAGAAATTGATCGAAGAGGTGCAATACATCCGCACGCTCGATCCCTTTCCGGGCAGGCGTTATTCATCGGATGAGCCGGTTTTGATTTCGCCGGAAATCTACATCGAAAAATTAGATGACGAGGCGGAAGACTGGGACGAGCTTGGCGGCTACGTCATCTACTTTGCCGACGACGGCAGCCCGCGCCTGCGTATCAGCCAGAACTACCAGAAGATGTTAGGGCAGCAGCAAACGACGAAAGAGACGCGCGATTTCATCCGCGACAAGATGCGTTCCGCCGTTGATTTGCTGCGTAACATCGAGCACCGGCGACAGACCATCTACAAGGTCGTCGAGTCGATGGTCAAAAAGCAGAAAGAGTTTCTGGACAAGGGCGTCCAGTACATCAAGCCGATGATGCTCAAGGATATTGCCGAAGACATCGGGATGCATCTTTCGACCGTTTCACGCGTCGTCAATCGCAAATACGCGCACACGCCGCAGGGCGTCATCGAATTGCGCCGCTTCTTCACCGAAGGCATGATGAACGAAGAGGGCGAAGAAGTTTCGACCCGAATCATCAAGCTCAAAATCAAAAAGTTGATTGAAGAAGAGGATTCGCACAATCCGATTACGGACGACCAGATCGTCAAGATTTTAATTAAAGACGGCATCAAGCTGTCGCGTCGCACCGTCGCCAAGTATCGTGACCAGATGAATATTCCAGGCTCACGCGAGCGTCGCGCGCCGGTATAAAACAGGGATGAGGGATGAGGGATGAGGGATGAAATAAAAGCTGTTGTCTTTTCTTCATCCCTCTGCCCTCATCCCTCATCCTTTTTGTCTAAGGAGGGAGTCTGATGGAATTTGAGTACACAGGCCGTCACGTTGAGGTCACGCCCACGCTACGCACGCACGTCGAAGATCATTTCAAGAAGATCGACCATATTTTTAACGATACGACGGCGCGCGCTCATGTCATCATCGAAGTGGAGAAGAATCGCCAGATAGGTGAGGTGCTGGTTCACTGGCGAGATCACACGCTGACCGCCACCGACACCAACGCGGATATGTACATGGCGCTGACGCGCGCCATCGCCAAGATTGAAAAGCAGGCGCTCAAGCTCAAGAAGAAGATAATTGACCGCAAGCAGGGAGCAAAGCGTATCTCAGCCGTCGCTCCGCAGCCGGACGGTCAGCAATTGGAAGCCAGCCCGCCCACACCGCGTATCCTCAATGCCCGGCGTTATGCCGTGAAGCCGATGACGGCAGAAGAAGCGGCCATGCGTCTTTCCGGCGAGTCGGACCAGTTTCTCGTGTTCCGCGATGCCGATACCGACCGCGTCGGCGTGCTATACAAACGCAAGGATGGCAACTTCGGTTTAATCGAGCCGTAGAGCTTTAGTCCAAAGTTCAAAGTCCAAAGCCCAATGTCAGAAACCCGGACTTTGGACTTTGGGCTTTAGACTTTGGACATGAACTCAAACGATCATCCCGCAATCACCGTCAGTGAATTCCTGGCCCACGCTCCGGCGCAGCTTGAGTTGCGCGTCCTCGCAGGCGAAGCAGGCGCGGCCACCCGTGAACTGACGACTCCGCGCATTCAAAAGCTGGGACTCGCGCTCGCTGGCTTCACCCATTATCTTCACTCGGGTCGCTTGCAGATCGTCGGCCAAACTGAAATTTCTTATCTCGATGAACTCAAACCGGAGCGGCGCAGCGAAGTGATTCGCAATCTCCTGCTGGAGAGAATCGCCTGCGTGCTCATTACCAAAGGTCTTCAGCCTCCGCCCGAATTAATCGCGGAGGCCGAAGAATTTTCTTTGCCCCTTCTCTCGACTCCTATAGTTAGCTCCATTGCTATCACCGTTGTTACAGATTACTTGCAGGAGAGATTAGCGCCGCTCGCCGTGCGTCATGGCGTGTTGCTGGACATCTACGGTCTGGGCGTTTTATTAGAAGGAAGCTCCGGCATCGGCAAATCCGAATGCGCGCTCGATCTCGTGGCGCACGGGCACCGGCTGGTTTCCGATGATGTAGTTGAAGTGAGACGCATCGGGACGGAGCGACTGCTCGGCACTGCACCTGAATTGTTGCGTGAACATCTGGAGATTCGTGGCTTGGGGATCATCAACATACGCGATCTCTACGGCGTTTCTGCCATCAGCACATCCAAAAATATTGACCTTTCAATCAGGCTCGAACGCTGGGATGAAGCAAGCGAGGTTGACCGCCTCGGCATTGACGCGCAGGCGGTGGAGATTTTAGGCGTGAGCGTGCCGCAGGTTTTGATTCCGGTGAGTCCGGGGCGTAATCTTTCGACACTGGTGGAAACAGCCGTGCGCGTGCAACTCTTGCGCCTGCGCGGTTATGATGCGGCACGGGCGTTTGTCGCACGCCACTCGGAGATGCTGGAGGAAAAGTAGCCAGTGGTCAGTGGTCAGTGGTCAGTTAGAACAAAAAGTGCATTGTCTTTAACTGACCACTGACCACTAACCACTGACCACTACTCTATGGTTACCAAAAAACAAGAGGTCGAAGGCGAGGGCGCGCCGGACATCGTGATTATTACGGGTCTGAGCGGTTCGGGGATGTCGTCGGCGACGAATGCGTTTGAAGACCTCGGCTATTTCTGCGTTGATAATCTGCCCCTGACGCTGCTGCCCACCTTCGCGCGCCTCGTTCAGCCGGAAGAAGACGGACAGGCGCGCATCGAACGCGCCGCGCTCGTCATCAACATCCGTGAAGGACAGTTCCTCTCAGAATTTGAGCGGGCGCTGGGGGCTTTGCGCGAGCAGGGCTTGCGCGTCTTCGTACTCTTCCTTGAAGCGTCGGATGAAGCCCTGCAACGACGTTTCAGCGAAACCCGGCGACCGCATCCGGCGGAGACGGGCGGAGGACTTCTTGAAGCCATCCGCGACGAGCGCGCGGCGATGGCGAACATCCGCTCGCTCGCGGACCACATCACGGACACTTCCGAGCATACGGTTCACACCTTGCGCCGTCTGCTGGTCGAACGTTTTAGTCCCAACATGGAAGGCACGCCCATGCGCGTGCAGGTCCTGAGCTTCGGGCACAAGTACGGCAGTCCGCCCGAAATGGAATTGCTGTTCGATGTGCGCCATCTGCCAAACCCGTTCTTCGTGCCGGAACTGCGCGATCTTTCAGGACACGATCGGCGCGTGGTCGAGTACCTGACAATGAAGCCGGAAGTTGAAGAGACAGTGCGCCGCTTCAATGATCTGCTTGAATATCTTTTGCCGCTTTACAAACGTGAAGGAAAGTCTTATGTGACTGTCGGCATCGGCTGCACGGGCGGACGGCACCGCTCCGTGATGGTTGCCAACGCGCTCGCGCGCCGCTTGCGCCGAACGGGCTATGAGGCGCAGGCCATCCATCGCGACGTGCGAAAAGCGAAACGTCATCGAAGATGAATGAATCGCAAAACAATCAGGCGGCGCGAGCCGCAGATGAAGGTAAAGTTGAGATGACGGAGAATCCAGCAAAGACTGATATGCAGCAAAACGCGACAGGCAGAGTCGGCGGCGTGATTGTGACGCACGGCCAACTGGCGAGCGAATTCCTGGCGGCAGCCGAGATGATCGTCGGCGCGGTCAAGCACATCGCAGCCGTCTCTATCGGCTGGCACGACGACGTTGAATCTGCGCGCGAGGAGATCGAGCGCTCCATCGCTCGCGTTTCCGAAGGGCGCGGCGTTCTGATTCTGACGGATATGTTCGGCGGCACGCCCACTAACATTACTTCCATGTTTCTCGCCGAAGGTGAGGTTGAAGTCGTGACGGGCGTCAATCTGCCGATGGTGATTAAGCTGGCGAGCCAGACCGAGCCGGAATCTCTCACCGAAGTCGCCCGCCGCGTGCGCGATCAGGGGCGCGAAGGAATTTACCTGGCGGGTGATCTGCTCGCGCCGCAGCAGAAGAAGAGCTAGATGATTGAACGCCAAGTCGTAATTACGAATCGTCTGGGGCTGCACGCGCGCGCGGCGGCGCTGCTGGTTCGCACTGCGAACACCTTTCAAAGCGTCATCAGACTTGAGCGCGTAGACGGAACGGCAGCGGCAGATGCCAAGTCTATCCTGAGCGTGCTGATGCTGGCGGCCTCGCGCGGCACAGAGTTGCGAGTGACGGCTGACGGGGTGGACGAAGAGCAGGCTATCATTGCATTGTGCGGATTGTTCAGTAGTGGTTTTGGAGAAAACGAAGGTTGACCAGACGGCGTAGAAGTGAAGGACAGGAAGAACGCTGGCGCGGTCGCGGCGTCTCGGAAGGCGTCGTCGTCGGGCGCGTCCTGCGTGTCTTCAGCGGGACGCGTCAGGTTTATCGCGCCACTCTGGACGAAAAGGATGTCGAGCGGGAGACTCGTCGACTGCGCGCTGCCGTTCGCCTTGCGCGCCTACAACTTTTGGCGATTAAGGCCCGCGCCGAAAAAGAGTTGGGCGTGGAGCACGCCTACATCTTCGACGCGCATCTCCTGATGCTCGAAGACCGCAAGCTGCTCGACGAGGTTGAGAAATATATTAGCGACGAACGCGTCAACGCGGAATGGGCTGTCAAGGTAGCGGCTGACCGCATCCTCGCCGTTTATGCAGAGATTAAGGACGATTACCTGCGCGAGCGTGGCTCGGACATTGAAGACGTGACGCAACGAATTCTGGTCGCCTTAAGCGGCGAAAGGCCGGATCATCGCAGGCTCACGGAAGACGCCATCATCGTTGCCGAAGACTTGCTGCCGTCGGCTGTGGCCGAGCTTGATTTCGGGCATGCGCGAGCCATCGCCACGGACGCGGGCGGCTGGACATCACACACGGCGATTATCGCGCGTGGCTTAGGGATTCCGGCAATCGTCGGCTTGCGTGACCTTCATCGTCGCGCTCGCACAGGCGACACCATCGTCGTGGACGCGCAGCAGGGCGTCGCCATCCTCCATCCCTCTGAGTCGACCATCGAAGATTACAAGTCAATCACCACGAGCGCGGCGGGCGTTCGTCATCCTGCGAGCGAAGAAGGGCGTGGGCCTGTGCGAACGCTGGATGGAAAAGAGATTGCCTTGCGCGCCAACGTCGAGTTGCCGGTAGAGTATGAAGATGTCCGCAGGTTCGGCGCACGCGGCATAGGGCTTTTTCGTTCCGAGTTTTTGTTGTCTCACAAGGGCGCGATGCTTTCCGAGGAAGAGCAGTGCGAGGCTTACGTAGAGGTTGCAAGATTAGCGGGCGAAGACGGAGCGACCGTCAGGCTCTTTGATCTCGGCGGCGAAAAATTCGGAGGTGTGACGACGGAAGCCGAGCGCAATCCTGCTCTGGGCTTGCGTGCGATTCGCTTCAGCCTCCAGCAGGAAGAAATCTTTCGCACACAGGCGCGTGCCGTTCTCAGGGCGTCGGCGCACGGGCGTCTGGACATCGTGCTGCCGATGATTTCGGACGTGTCGGAAGTGCGACGCGCGCGCCGTCTAATCAACGAAGAGCGGGCGCGGTTGGAAAGTGAAGGGATGCAAACTGGCCGTGTCAGACTCGGCGCGATGATCGAAGTGCCGTCGGCTGTGATGACCGCCGACAAGATAGCGAGCGAGGTTGATTTCTTCAGTCTCGGCACAAATGATCTGGTGCAATACCTGCTGGCAGTGGATCGCGCGAATGAAGCGGTCGCAGACTGGTTTCGCTCGCTTCATCCGGCGGTGCTGCAAAGCATCAATCGCACGCTCGACGCTGCGCGCAGGGCTTTTATCCCGGCGGTCGTTTGCGGCGAGATGGCTTCCACCCCTGCTTATGCCGTCGTCCTCATCGGTCTCGGCGCGACAGATTTGAGCATGACGCCCTCTTCGATTCCGCGCGTCCGGCGCACAATCGAAGGCATCAAATTCGCGGACGCTCAGGAGATTGTTTTGGAATGCCTGGAATGCGACACGGCAGACGATGTTGAAGAGCATGTCCGGGTGCGCTTCTCAAAGAATTGGCCGCACCTTTTCCCGCCAAAATCCTTGCCAGCGCCCAGAGATGAAGAGTAATATCACTGAACTGAATTAAGCTCCGTTTGCCCCGGAGTTTAGCCAGTCGCAAACTACCGACAATCCCGTTATCAAGCGGAAGATTTTTCAAACTAACGATGCGCTTAATTTACGAGCGCGTCGCCTGGCGAATAGAGGTTTCCCAAACATCCGGTGAAAAGATGATGCGAGACCGCTTACGTACTCTTCACGTGAGCCGGAAAGATAGACGCCATGCCAGCAGTTTTATCTCGCTGCTCGCTGTGCTTTCACTCACTCTTTCAGGCTTCCTGTGGCTTCCGAATTTGACTGGAACGTCCGCCGCCGGACCGATGCAGTTGGTGCGCCTGAGCGTCAGCACCGATGCGGGATTCGTGCGGATTGAGATAACTGCGGATGGCTCGTTTGACGAGACGAGCGTCGAGAATTATTCGCGTGGTCGTCAGACGGTGATTCGCATTCGCGGCGCACGCTCCCTTCTCAGGCAGAGCTACGAGATTAACGAAACGTTGGCGCGCGAGGTGCGGACAGTTTCAGGCGAGCGCAATGGCGAACCTTACGTTGATGTTTTGCTTACCCTCGGAGACGGCGCGACCGTCGCGCAGAAGAAGAGTTTCAATCGCTTAGTGATTGGCGTTGCCTCGGACTTTGCTCGTCTTCGCCGCCGCGCGCCTGCTGCTTCAGACGTAGCGAAGTCGCGCCCGGAAACACCGGCGCCGCGTGCCGTCAATTCAACTCCGCTTCCTGTGAAGAATGCCGCGCTGGCGTCTGCCGCTCCAGTCCCTGCAAGTACGAACGTCTTCCCGATAGTTAATTATTCTGCTGAGACACTCGATACAGCATCACTTGGCCCAGCGCCGCTGCTGGCTTCTTCCGCGCCTCAGACCGTCTTTCGAGGTCGCACGATCTGGAACAACTTCCCCGGCTCGTCGTTCCAGTTCTCGCGGTTTAGCACGACAGGCTTCCTGCCGATGTTCTTCACGCAGCAGAACGGCACGACGAACAATGTGCAGCCCACGTCCGCAGTTTTTCTTCGGATGGCGCTTGAGCCGCCCGGCGCGCGGCGCGGTGTGTGGGTTCCCGGTACAACCGCTTCGGAGCGGGATGAAGTCGGAGGCCGCGTGTTGGGCAATGGGTTTTTGCGTCCCTCCGTTCAGCTTGGCGCGGCTTACGGCGACAACTATTTCTATCGTTCGGCAACCGGAAGGAATCTCGGCGTCTTCACTCTGGCTCCGCGACTTGAATATGAGCTTCCGGGTGTTGAGCGCGCTGTGCGCCTCGCCTACGAGGCCCGTTTGCGTCGTCTCTCGAACGGCGAATGGGCAAACGGGCACGCCTTTGATTTCGACGCGCGATTCGACGTGACTTCCTTCTTCCGTTTGTCTCTGCGCGATCACTTCGTTCGCTCGGCGTTTGATTCGCGTGAATTTGACCCGGCAGGTGAAGTCTACATCTTCGGCGACACCTTCAATCGCAACGATGGCGGAGTCAGAGCCGAATATCAGCTTAACGAGCGCAGCCGCCTTGCGATTGACGGCGCTTACAACATCGTGCGCTGGAGCGAAGATCACATCAACGGCGCGCCGCTCTTTATTGATTACGACGACTTGTCCGGCGGCGTCGCCTACGAGCGCGACATTTCGGAGGAAACGACAGCCGTCATCGGCTTCACTTTCAGCAGCGGCCTCACAGACGCTCCGTTGAGGCCGCAATTCGACGGGCTGGGCAATAACAGGCGCTATCTCTTCGAGATTGGCGGGCGGACACAGGTCAGCGAGACGAGCGGCATGGCCTTTCGCGTGGGCTACGAGCGCGACGATTACAGGAACGCACCCAATGCCAACCAGTTCAGCGGCCTGACTTTTGACTTCAGATTCCGTCGAGATTTGACGGAAAAGACAAATTTTGAGCTGGCGGCTCTGAGAAAAACGCAGGTTTCGGCGTTTAATCTAGAAGGAGGCAATGCACGCCTGCTCTCCACAGGCGCAAATGCGCGCCTGGAAACGGCTCAAACGGAGAATCTGAAATTGGCTTTAGGCGTTAACTATCAACAGTTAGGCTTCCCCCTGGCGATTGTTCCGGGTTCGACGGCGAGCGGCGGAATCTTCGTCGGCCAGTTCGCGGGCGAGCGCCGTAAAGACCATCTTTATGGCTTTTCGTTCGAGGCGGCCTATCGTTTCAGCGATCTTTTGAAGACTCGTTTCGTTTATAGTTTTTCGCGCAGGGATTCGACCATCCCTGTCTTTACTTTCAACCGCAATCGGCTTTCGCTGGTTTTCGAGGTCGGACGGCGCAACGAAGTTCGTGGCCGCCCGTTCTAAATCCGGCACAAACGACACGCGACGAGCCGCGCCATTGCCCGGCAAAGCTCAACGCTCAATCAACAGGGCTAGGAATTTGAGTGCATTATGAAGAAAGTTTTATTCCCTCTCGTCATGGCGCTTGCCTTCAGCGCGCAGGCGGTGGCGGCGCGGACACAGTCAAACAACATTGCGCCCACGAGCAATGACAAAGAAGCCTCCACTGATGTCAAGGAGCAGGCGAAACCTGCGAACAATCCAAAAGATAAGAAGAATAAACAGCAAGGCAAAACCGCTTCTACCCCGACGACAGCCGCTGCGACGCCCCTGACACAGACCACTTCCGATGCGGCGACGAGCGACGCGCCATCCAAAGAGATGACGAGCGTTCCGAGCGGCGCACCTGCCACAGCGGCTACCACCAAAAGCGAAGAGCCGAAGACCCCGACCACCAACCCGGCGAGCACCGCACCACCTCCGCCCCCGACGAGCATTTATCGCGTCGGCGCTGGCGATGTGCTGGACATTCGCCTGCTCAACGCGCAGGGTCGTGAATCGACCCTGTTCACCGTGATGGCTGGCGGGTTGCTGGAATATCCGCTCGCGGGCGACCCCGTCCCCGTAGCCGGACTCACGACCGACGAGGTTGACGCGCGCCTGACTTCCAAAATCAAGCTTTACGAAAATCCGCAAGTCGTCGTCAGCGTGCGCGAGTATGCGAGTCATACCGTCCTGGTGTCCGGTCTGGTCAACGAGTCCGGGACGAAGGTCTTGCGGCGCGAGGCCATGCCGCTTTACGTTGTCCTGGCGGAAGCGCAGTTGAAGCCCGAAGCCGGGCGCGCTTCGATTATGCGTGCTGACGGCCAGAGCCTGATGGTTAATCTGGCAGATTCGGCGGCGACCACCACGCTCGTCTTGCCGGGCGATGTGATTACGATTACCGCGCTGCCGCCACAGCCTCCGCAGTTTTTCTACGTCGGCGGGCAGATCGCTTCGCCGGGGCAGAAAGATTTCCATGCGGGGCTGACACTGACGCAGGCTGTGCTGGCTGCGGGCGGCACAACTCGATTTGCCGGAAGCAAGGTCAAAGTCTCGCGGCAGGGCGCTGATGGAAAGTTAGTGACCACCGAGTACAATCTAAAGCAGATTGAAGCCGGAAAAATCCCCGACCCCGTTTTGCAGCCCGGAGACCGTCTTGAAGTCGGTCGCGGAAGCTGGTAGACGAGAAGGAAAAAGATAAAAGTAAAAAGGGAGGCGGAAGCACATAAAGTTTAGAAGCGGTTTCGCGCCTTCCTTTGGCCTTTTACCTTTTTACTTTTGCCTTCTTAAAATGTATCATGCGGCGCGTTTAAGTCTGACGCTGTTCTGGTCGTCGGACGCGTCCCTTGCAGTTACCGACTAACTATTACCGAACATCTTATCGGATAAGATTGCCCCTTTCTGCCGGAGGTTTACTACGTTGATTAAGCGACACAAATTTTATGCGGCGGCGCTCATGGCAGCGCTTCTGCTCGCGCCCTTCTCGCCCGGCCTTTTGTTGACGGCGAATGCGCGCACTGCAATTCGACAGGATGATATTCCGTCAGACGCCGAACAGGCGATGTTCACGAAAGGGCAGAACCTGTATAACCAGGGGCGCTACGATCAGGCCGCCACAGTGCTTCAGGATTTTCTCAAGACCTATCCGCGCAGCATCATCTCGGATTTGACATTGCTCTGGCTTGGCCGTTCATACATGCAGCTTGGTAAATTGCCGGAAGCCGAGCAGGTGGGAACGCGCCTGCGCGCCATCAAGGACACGCCGTTTGCCGATATTTACGAAGGCGAACTGGAAACAGCCCGCGCAGAGATCGGCTCGCGCCCCGTCGCGCCGCCCAGCAATAACAAGGCTCCGCTCATCGCTAAAGCTCCCGAGAAGCAACCGGGAGGCAGGACTCAGACGGCCACGCCTACGCCAACGCCGCGCGGTGCGGGAACTAATGTCGCCATCAAGCCGCCGACAAACAGTCAATCATCGCGGATGGTTGCCAGCAAGTCGGCTTCTACCGGAACTGAGGGCGGAACACCTGGTGCTCCACAGTCGCGTCGCCTTAATCCGCCGCCGACAACCACGCCGACCGAAGTGGCTCAGAATAATGTCGCGTCACCCACGTCACGTCGCAACACGGGGCGCACCCGGCGCGTTACTCCCAAGCCATCTGCCACACAACCGGAAGCTGTCGCCGGGCAGAGCGTAGCTTCGTCGATCACCGTCAGGAATCCTGTGGTTCGCACTCCGGAGCGCACGCAGACACGGACCGAGTTGGCCGCCAACAATCCACCACGAACGATTCCGTCCGCACAGCCGACCCCTCGTCCGACTCCTGTACCAACTCCGACGCCAACGCCAATCGAGACAGTGGCGCGGAACACTACTCCGGTGACAACGCCGCCAGTTATTTCAACACCGATGGAAAGCTCCATGCCGCAAAGTGGTGGCTTGAGCATTACAGTCAAGCAGGTTCCGAACCTTGTGCTGGCGCTCCGAAGCAATTCGGAATTCGCTCAACCGGGGCAGAGCATTCAAATGCCGCTGACGGTGAGAAACACCGGGAACAAGGCGGATCAATTCCGTCTTGAGACGGATTTACCGGCAGAATTTCAACCCACGTTCAATCTCGTTCAGAGCGGAGGAGGCGCGGAACTTCCCGTCCTCGTCACCCCGCAACTCGCTCCCGGCGCAACTGCCGAAGTGACCCTGAATATGCGCGTGCCGGAAACGGCGTCAGACGGGCAGACTTTGAAATTCTTCGTTCGTGCCGCCTCGCAGGCCGATTATCAAGTGCTGAAAGTTGCGGACGGCTCAATCAACGTCGTCGCGGCTTCACTTGCTGGAGCTTCAAACGTCTCGGAGACCTCGGTCATGCCGGGCGACACGTTCACGCAGACCATCTCCATACGCAATGCGGGCAGTTCGCCTGCACGCAGCACTCGCGCGGATTTCGTGTTGAATCCGAACTTTGAACTCGTCAGCGCCAACCCGCAACCGATCAACTATGATCGCGCCTCGCGCACGGCTATCTGGAGCCTGGGAGATTTGGGTGCGCGCAGCACGCGTGACATCAGTGTCACACTGCGCGCCGTGCCGGATGCTTTAGCGAATACGAGCACGATTGGACGCGGCGCTCTGCGGACGCAATCGCTGCCCTTCGGCTCAAACTTCGATAGTCCCAGCATGACGGTCGGAAAAGTGCCGAAGGCGCGAATTGACGCGGTCTCCGTCGGCTTGACGACCACGCCGGGCGACACCATCTACGTTCCTTTCATCGTCCGTAATCCGGGCAACGCCGCAGACTCTTACGAGCTACGCGTGACCGCGCCCGGCGCTCCACAGTCAACCGTCTACGCCGACACAAACGGAGACGGGCAGCATCAGCAGGGCGAGCCGGTGGTGGGGCAAACAGAACAGCTTGCTCCGCGCGGTGGGCAGTTCCCACTGCTCTTAGGTGTGCAGATTCCAGCGAGCACGCCTGACCGCCAGCAGTTCTCCTACAATGTCGTCGCGCGCTCGCTCCTGTCGGGCCGTGAGGCGTCGGAAGCCAACACGGTGCTGACGGTAGCGACGCCGCGCGTGCGCGTTCGGACAGAGCAGGCGGCGGATTCGACAGCACCCGGCGATTCGATCTTTTATCGCCTCGTGCTGGTCAACGAAGGCAGCGGTCTGGCTAAAAATCTTTCGGTCGTAGAGACCTTGCCTGACGCCCTGGAGTTCGTCAATTCCGATCCGTCTCTCAACCCACAGGATGCGCCGGGTTCGACTCAGCGCTTCACGTGGCGCGTCTCAGAGCTTGCGCCGGGCGACACCATTGTCTTGCGCGTCGCTGTTCGGTTGCGCCCGAATTTGCCTGCGGACGCGACCCTGACCACAAGACACACGCTCAGCTATCAGGACACGAACAGCAATAACTACACAGGCCAGTAAAATGACTCGGCCATTGAGCAGGCATTAAGAGCGAAGGGGCGGCGCTTCCCGAAGAGCCGCCCCTTTCTTTTGTAGGAAGAGCGAGTATGGAAAAGATGGTCGCGCCGGGGATGAGAGCGCGTCTCACAAATTTCCTGATTGCCAAATCAATTATCGAAGTTCTCTTCGTCGGAGCGCTGGCGGTTGGCTTTTACCTGACAGCGTTCACACCTTTTTTTCGCGGCACACTCGATTATGCGGACGCTCGCCAGATCGCAGGCTGGGTGGTCAATCAGGCAGCGCCCCGAGCGGCTGTCGAAGTGCAACTCTACATTGACGGGCGCTTCGCGGGGAATCACACGGCTGATCTCTCACGCCCTGACGTTGTGGCGGCGGGACGTGCCGAAGATGAACAGCATGGCTTTGTCTTCGACACTCCGCCGCTTCCCGCAGGCCAACACGAAGCGCGCGTCTATGCGGTTCACATGAGCGGCGAAGGACAGCGCCGCACGTTGCAGCTTGTGGGGAAGCCTCTGGTTTTCAGCGTCAACGCAAGCGAAGCACAGGGAGAAGGCAAAGGCTTGCCGCCCGAAGCATCGAAGAATTGAATGATGGAAGCAGCGCCCAAAGAGATGTTGGTTGAAACGGGACACGAAAGCAGTGATGGAAGCGTCGCCGCGAGCAAGAGCACTACTGCCCTATGGGAAATCGTGTCCGTGACCTCGTCGTTTCTAATCGCCGAATGGATGGTCTTGCCATTTGCGGGAAACAGTAAGATCGTCGCTGGCATTCCGCTCGGCCTTGCTCTGGTGCTGATGTTGTTTTCGCACCGGGCGTATGGTGAGACCGCGCGAGAGATCGGCTGGCGGCTAGATAATTTCTGGCAGGCGGCGCGCGTTCTCCTCCTGCCCATGCTGGCCGCCGCAGCGTTGATTGTTGGTCTGGGCTTACTGAATAAAAGCCTGCGTTTTAATGGCAGGCAGATGTTGGAATGGGCTTTATGGCTGCCGCTCTGGGGCTTGATGCAGCAATACGTCCTGCAAGGTTTCGTCAACCGCCGGGCGCAAATTCTCTACGGGCAAGGCTGGCGGAGCGTTCTTCTGGTCGCGCTCGTCTTTGCCCTTCTTCATATGCCCAATCCCTGGTTGACGTTTGCCACCTTCGCGGGCGGCCTCATCTGGGCTTACGTCTATCAACGCGCTCCCAATCTCCTTGCCTTAGCACTTTCACACGCTCTGATGTCCATGCTCCTGGCCTGCTCGCTGCCCGCCTCAACCATTAACAGCCTCCGCGTCGGTATCAAGTATTTCGGCTGAACGTAGGACAGACATTCCTGTCTGTCTAAGCGTGCGATAAGCACGCTCTTGAGATTAGATAACACAGTATTCGCGCTCTATGCGCTCAACGACAGGCAGGAATGCCTGTCCTACGCAGTTTTATGTATTCACACTGTTAATTTTAGTGCTGTACGTGTTGGAAAGCCCATTCCTCAAAAGTATTGAGACTTTCCGTTCATTTTCTGTATCCGTTGACATAGACTGTCCACGACCGCGCAGAAATCAGCCCGTTTTGTCTCTTTCCAGCCTGACCACTTGTGCGGTTCTGAGGCTTGAGAGAGCTTCTATCGCCCTCTGCTTCATCTCTTGATCGGGATGAACGTACCTATCCGTCATTTGCAGGCTGGCATGGCCTAAGATTTCTTTGATGGTGGCCTGATGCACACCTGCTTGAGCTAATCGAGTCCCGAACGTGTGTCTCAAGGTGTGGAAGGTTACTTCCTCGATTCCGAGCTTTCGACACGCTCCGGTGAAAAGATGCGAGACGGTGTTCAGACCATAACCCCGACCCCCAAAGATTGTCCTGTGCGCCTCTACGCCCTCGATAGCGGCTGTCAGGATGGCATGAGCTTCCTCTGACAGTGGGATAGAACGTGGTTTGCCTGATTTGGTAACAGGGCCGGGAAGGTGGACGTAGCCACGCGAGAGAATATTCCCTCTGAGGTCACGCTTGATTTCCAAGTCGAGATACACAGGCTTGAGTTTAAGTATCTCTCCCCGGCGCATTCCGGTCTGTAGTGCTAGTTTCACGACTGAAACCATGTGCGGGGCTTCCATTCGTAGAACCTGAAGAATCCTTTCTTCCTCATCCGGCGTGACGACCCGCGTTTTGATGTTGTCCGCCGTTGGCGTCTTCACCGTGCGACATGGATTGACCTGTAGTTTCTCAATCTCAATCGCGTAGTTGAAGATTCGAGCCAGCATGGACATCTCACGTTTAACCGTTCCCTTAGCCCGAAGATTCCCGCCTCTGGTAATGTCGCTCGCGCGAGAATCCCTGAATTTGCGAACATCTTCCGCTGTGATCTCGATTAGCTTCTTCCCCTTGAAATGCGGGATGGCCTGTTTGATAAAGATTTCGTCAAACTCCCATGACCTCTTTTCGGACTTGACCGCCACAAGGTAGGTGTTCAAAGCGAAGTCTTCAAACAGTTCCTCTCCGAACTTGGGTTGCCATTTTCGCTCAAAGATTAGCTGCTTGAGCTTGCCTTCGATGGTTTCGGCATCCCGTTTACTTCTAGCTTCAGGGTGTACCTTTCGATAGCGAGTCATTCCTTTCAGCTTGAAATTGATCTGGTAATGCCCGCTTGGTAGTTTGTGGACTGGCATAAGCTCCTTTCAGCGTTGCAGCCGCTCGTCAGGAGTCGGCGGGCATTGTATTTCCGGTCGGGCACAAAGAGCAACGGTCAGGCGGCGGCACTCTCATCATCCTGCACGGCGTTGAGCGGCCTGCGCCTACAGGTTTCTTTGACTTCGGAGAGTAAGAATCTGACCGTATCGCCAAACTTAAAGCAGGGAATCTTGCCATCTTGAGCATCCCGGTAGATGGTGGACTCACCTTTATTGATGATAGCTGCGAGTTGCCCGGCAGTCAGAAATGGCTCGCTTTCTGTTGGCGAGAAAAGGGCGGCGAGAGAGTCTTTAACCACCTGCTCAACGATAGCGGGAGTCTCTTCTTTGACTTCCTCTTTAGCGATCTCTCGAATAAGTTTTTCAAACTTGTCGCTCATTGGTTCGCTCCCTACACAGGAAAAAGGTCAGGTTGATGCGCTACGAGTTATCAATGTTCGTGCGTATCTAAGAATTTGCAGTCCATAGCAACGTATGAGAGCGTGACTCCCGCCCGACGAAAGTCAGCATCGCTAATCCGCCTGCTTTTCCACATCTTAAAAATGTAGTTCAAATCAGAGAAGACCTTTGACAGCAATTTGCGGTAACGATGGCGCAGGTAGAAGAAGTTTGCTGCCCATAAAATATTAGTGATGATTAGTGATATCCAGAGTCTCATCTTATTTACCTTTCTCTATCTCACTCGCTATAGCGTTTGCTGTGTTCTCCGCTCCCATCTGATACATCGCATCCACATGAGTTTCTTTGGCTGCCCATGAACGGGCGATAGATAGGCAACGTTCGGTTTCTGCTTTAACTGCCGCTCTAATCGCGCCAAATGCTACTTCTATATCAATTTCCATTTCCGTTGCCCTCTGAGCGACACCCTCGCTCGAAAACTCACACTCTGCCTTCATCCGTGCTGGTATTGAATGAGTATTCGACATAGCGGGCGTAGTAGAACGACTTGCCGCAACTATGGCAGTCAATCTTGCCCTTATCTTCTGGGAAGTCTCCGTCGTACATATCGTCGGCATCACAATGAGGACAGACGATAGTGTCAGTGTTAATTCTTGATTTCTCTTCGCTCATGCAGCCTCCGGCAACTCAGTCTCACGTTTAGCAGTCAATCCCTTGACATTCGCTTTCAACTCATCCGGCGGTAAGTGTTCCCATTGCTCATGGCAGGGTATGCACATCAAAGCGGCCTCCGATAGTTCCTCTGTTGATAGCTTCCTGCGTTTGGAATGATGCGACCACGACAACGCGACATTTCCCCAGCATCCCTGCAACCGTGCTTCGCAGTAATGAGAACCTTTGAACTCTTTAGCCAGTGTAGCGTTAGCCTTCTTATTTGCCTTCCCCTTCTTACCGATGCGATTTAATTCCGCCCTTCTACGTCGTACCAGATGAGAATTGACCCGCTCCTTTTCCTTTCGTCGGAGGGATTGACGAACAAGTGGTGTTCGACGATTTAATAAAGTGCGCTTCATGCTGCTAAAACCTTTTCCAGATCACCGCCCCACTGTTGAGCCATCGCCGCACCAATGCCCGTCAGAGTCCGTGAACGATTCTTCCAGCGATTCACACCAGGGGATTCTCTGTGGACTCTTGCCGTTCGCCCGTCAACAATCTGTGTCGGTGTAAGTAAAGGAAGATTCTTCAGCCACAGGCAGGTTGCTTTCGTCTCACCATGCCCGAACTGATAAGGCTGAATTATCTGGGAATAATTGACGCCGATAATCTCCCTGGCGTATCTGTGCATGATGGGATTCTCAAGACTACTCTTTGGGATTGGCGCTTCGTGCAGGGCTTTGAAGAATCGTGCTGCCTCTTCCATCTTTGCCCACCGCACGGCATCCCTGGTCGTTCCCTTACCGCCATAGAGCCAGCGCACGCCGCTGTTGGTGAGGAAGGTGCAGGGTGAAAAAGCGACCATTAAATCCCAGCCGTCATTTAAGACTTCAAGCACGTTGCCCTGAATGTGCTTGCCGGGTCTTTCAGAAGGAAGCAGGTCGCACGACCAGGCATCGTGGCCGCGTGCCGTAAAAGCATCACGGACAATTCCCGAAAATTCACACGCAATTAAGATTTTCACGCGCTCACCATCTCTGACTCTCTCACTGCAAAAAGATTCACGTCTGGTTTAGCCGCCAACACTCGCTCAGTAGATCGTCGGCGTTCAATCAATAATTTACTGAATACCTTCTCTCGCTTACGTGAAGCCTTCTCTGCATATTCCCGGTGTTCACGATTTGACCAGGCATCACCGCATGACACCGGAAAGATAGAAGCGAAGATAAGTGCAATATGAGAGCATTGCGGGACAGTTGATTCGCAGTGGCAGCTTGCCTCTTCACTGATTATGTCAACCACATGCCACAAGCCCCGGCGCGAGAAGCTAGATACCTCAAACGTACTGGCGTCTATCCGTCTCCACTGGAGATTACGACGTTCAGCCTCTCGCCAGAGGCAAATGTCTTCCAGGGCGCTTTTATTGTCAGCGAAGAAATCTGGCCAGCGGCCTGTGGACGCTCTATAAATCATTCCGCCTGCTCGCTCAGAGTCGTACTTCTCTTCAAGTGCGTAGCCAGCTTCTCCGGCAAGGTGGATAGCCCATCCAGCGCGGCAATGCGTGGTTTCGCAACTATGCCAATCAGACATCTCAAGCTTGCCTTCACCGGAATTAACGAGCTTGCAGATTGTGGCGTCCAGCAACGGGACGACTGGCACGTCTGGGTGACTTGCGCGGAAGCGGTCGCGGATTTCCAGATAGTCAGCTTCGGTTAAGGGGGTTGGGTTGCCGTCGGCGTCCAGACCTTTAGCATCGCGCAGGACAGCGCCGCTCAGGTCAGCATCGCGCAGGTCAGCGCCGCGCAGGTCAGCGCCGCGCAGGACAGCGCCGCGCAGGTCAGCATCGCGCAGGTCAGCGCCGCGCAGGTCAGCGCCGCGCAGGACAGCGCCGCGCAGGTCAGCGCCGCGCAGGTCAGCATCGCGCAGGTCAGCGCCGCGCAGGTCAGCGCCGCGCAGGTCAGCATCGCGCAGGTCAGCGCCGCGCAGGGAGCCTCGATTTGCGACTCGCCGGACTACCGCCTCTCGCAATGTCTCTGCCTCGCTGTCTTCACAGATCACCTCTCCATTCCAGTAATTTTTAATCGGAATCATTTGTCCTATCCTCTCTGCGCTGTTCGCGCTGTTGGTTTATTTAACCCTCCGTAAATTCCTCAAGCTCTCCGTGTACTCAATCACTCTGCCTTTAGCGTCTACATAAGACAGTCGAACAGATACCGGATAACGCTTGACCACTGTTGCTATGCGATTGCGATTTAAGAAGACATCCAACACAGGCTGTCCGATAGATAACTCTTTGGAGTTTCTGAAAGTAGAACCTTGATGCTGTAGTGGAATCCGTTGACTCATTTATTTATCCTTTATGGCAGAGAGGGCAGCACGGATTTGGTCGGCTATCTCGTTTACTCTGACTGCGGCTGCCCTGCGTACTTCAAACTCTTCAAGCGTGTTTGAGGCATCTGACTGTTGAGCGCGCATCTCAAGAGCGGCATGGCAGGCGGCAACTAATTGGTCGTGAGAGTTGTGCGCGAGAACTATTTGGTCAACATGGGCTTGGAACTGCTCAAGCGCTTCGATGTAGCCTTGACCGTTTGGCAGCACTCTTGAAAACGTGCCAACGAATCCCGCTTCACGTCCCGCGATGCGAATATCAATACTGACCGTTGCGCCTGAAAAGAGCGGCGAGTCTGCTTTCCACTTTGGCGTGTGCGGCACTTCCTGCTTTTCATCTTGTGCTGTGGACATAAAATTATTCTCCGGTTAATACGATTCACTCATTCCGCGAGTTAGGGCTTTGAAAGTCATACGCGCGGCTAGTTATCAAACCAGAAGATAAAGCGCACATCTTCTACTCCCTTGCGCCTGTCCTCTGGATACTTTGCGAAGCCTGAATAATCGTTGCCGAAGAAGTAGCCGAAATAATCGCTCTCCCAAAAGACTGAGGACTCGCGGCGTTGTGTGACCCCAAGCTCGCGTGCGCGCCTGTCCAACAAAAGCAGGTCATCCGCGCCAAGCCATGAAGCGGAGTGCGCGTCACCTGCCCAATAGTCGGCGTCAAACGAGGTCAGCAAGGTCATGTCGGAAGGCAAACCACGCGGCGGGGAGATAGGCTCTATCTCTTTGTCTTCGTTGCGAACGCCTGCCATCAACGCAAACAGGGTGTAGTTACGCCAGACGCTCGGATTACTGTAGTGATGCCACTCTCCGTTAATCTTGACCTCAGTATGTAGGTGAATATCGCATCCCATTTCCATTGTTCCTTTCGGCTTATTCAGCGTTCAATCTTCGTTAGCGCAGCGAGTAGTTCAATACGTGGAAAGCCATAGGCCAGCGTCTTTCACTAAACCATTTCGTTCGGCTGCTACCATCTGGCTTCTTCTCCCTTGCGTAGATGAAAAATGATTTCTTAGATATACGAAGCACTCTCCGTGTCTTACTCGTTTGCTAAAATCAATTCATTGAATGCCGCTCACAGTAGCCACTCAGCAGTCATTAACGCCCCGTGCTTCTCTATTTCACTCCATTGATATTCCACGCGGCAGACAGCGCAGTAAGGAAGGTCAGGGACGGGCGTGTAGTCTTTCTGTTCGTGTCCTTTTGGGCAATGCCACTTAAAGAATGAATCAGCGGCCTGATGTTTTATCAAATTTGTATAGTCAAGTTCGTTCATCTGACTCCTTCATACTCATCGAAGATTTCAACCCGCCTCAAGCGGCTACCTCAATATCTGCTTTAAGAATCTCAACTAACATTTCAAACTCTGCGATCTGTTCTTTAATCTCTTCGTCCGATTGCTTCTCATGCTCAATCATTCGCCTGTTAAGTTCGTCTAAACCTGCTTGCGTATAGGTACGAATCATAAAATCGGTGTACTCGGTTCTATCCGAGTTGTGCGCTTGGTTATGAGTTCGACACATCGCATGAGAATTTAACCGGTCAACTCGTGATTCTGGATTACTCCTGCCGTGATAGTGCGATGCTTCTAGGTTTTGGGTTGAGCCACAGAGACAGCAAGCTCGGTCGCGTAGTCGAATGTAGAGACTGAACACGCGGTCTAGTTTCTCTTTGAGGGCGCGACGGCTACCGACACGCGGGCGACAAGTGCGGAACTTCGTGCGCTTAATCTGTGTAGTCCGGTTGAGCATCTTAGATTCGGAAGTGTCCGACTCGCTCCGCTGGTTTGGTTACATTTACAAGAAGTGGCTCGGATTCGCTGTGTGCTAATTCAGAGCGCACAGGCTTGAGAGCGTGTAACCTCTTCATCTCTGCCTGCCACTCTTCACGAGTAACTAGTCCTGCCTTGCACTTGGCGGCGAGTAGGTCGAATAAACTTTTGATTTGGCGTGGTGTAAGTTCTGCTCTGGTGGTGGACATAAAATTTACCCTTTCGGAGTTCTTGATACGAGAAAGCCTAAAGCGATGGGCAGTGCCTCAACAGAAGGTGAGATTTCATCTGCCGTCTTTTCACGAAACGACTCCGTATCGAATACACCTTCGGTCAGTTCGTCAAAGGCGAGTAGGCGCGGCTTACCCGGATCGTCGCCCAAAGAAGGCCACCAGTTAGCCCTGATAGATTCGGCAATTTCCGGCGACTGTGTCTCAACGAACCGTGCCATGTATTCACGACAGGCAAGCAGGCCAGCGCGGAAGTAGACCTTTGTGGCGGGATGTCGTAGCGAAGCCTGCGCCTCAAGAATCTGCGCTTCATTTGTTAGCACTTCCTGAACTTCATTTTGTGTGGCTGACATGATGCTCTCCTTTCCTGACTGACCCCCTTGCAAAAAGTTTGTTAGGGCTATCCTGTTTGGTGCGGCTCTCAGCCTCACTCAATCTTTAGTGAGTATATTCCAAATGATTTGGAGTGTCAAGAACTTTCGTGCTAGGATTGAAAATATCTTTTCGGGAGTGCTTCAAACGGACTGGAGTTCATGGGTTATGGTTTTGGCGGGAGGCGATTAGAGACAAAGCGGGGCGCGCTTTTACCGACTCGTGGATAAGAAATGCTGCGCCTGAAAACTCATTGGCCCATACATGAAACACGGTCTGTCTCACGTATGAAAAAGCGAAAGGCGGTTTGCATCGCCCGTAAGTTCAGTAAATTGGGTTTGGGGCTTATTTGGAAGGGAGAAGGGGATAAATCAGATTGCCCCTAGAACGGATGGTTGATTACTTGATACGTGTCGGGAATAGACTTATGCTTCGTGCTCATGAAAAGCACCGAAGAAAGCAGGGCGTTAATAATAGACGTGCTGGCAAAGCGGGGCGCTCCCAAAGCCTGTCCGCTATGTCAAACACAAATCGGTTGGACTATATCGGAGGGCTTCGTCACATTGCTTGTTCACGACGACCCGCTAAAAATCCAAATGGCTTCCGGCAAAGGTTTGCCCTGTGCGGTATTGCTCTGCGACAACTGCGGCAACACGCATTTAATAAATCTGGTAAAACTCGGCTTGCAGGATTTACTCAGGGAGGATTCATAAAAGTATGGACACTGAGAATAAATCGCTGGTCAGCCGCATTCAGCCAGAAACGCGCGATTCGCGTGTCACCATCAACTACAAACCTAGAAACGTAACCATGTACTACGTATCCGATCACGAGTTGGAAACGATAGGCAATGCTTCTAACGATTTCTCGTTGCAGCTTGCTTTTTTCGGAGTTTCTGTGGGGATTGCTGGAGTTTGTGTAGCCACACTCAGCACGGTTGAGATGACAAGCCCACGCGTCTACGCAGCATATTGGGCAACGCTGGTTGTTTCAATACCCGCAACCGTATTCTTCTTAATCAAGGCTATACTTAGCTGGAAGAAGGCTCGGCAACAAATCAAAACAATTCAGGAAGAAAGTATAAATCGAGAGCCGTAGCGAGTGGCGTAGTCTCCTCAGGCGGGAACTCTATTGGCTCTCAAGATCACTCAGCCTCTCATCCGTGCGCGCCTGATTGATAGTGAGGGCGCGGACTGTCTCGCGGAGAGAACGGGTATGCTCATTTATGGCTTCGATGTTACTCCGCGTGAACTCCTTAAACTCTGCAAGCTGTTTGTTGGTTTCTTCAATCTGGCGACTTGTGCGCTCAGACTGTGCGTGTAAATCAGCCTGACTCTGTAAAAGAAACTCAATCGCCCGTTCCATCTCTTCACCGGTCATTTAGTTTTGCCTTTCATCTCTCAGTCCGCTTACTCAACACAAACGCAAGTTGCCGATTCACTTTCAGAAAAGTTAGTTCGACTTCAAGCGTAGAAGATTTAAAGTAATAGGTGTAGTTAAACTTCTCCGTGAGTGCCTTTCCTTTTAGAAACTCCCTGAATCGTCCATGATACTCTTTAACATCCGCACACGGCGCAACCTCACTAAAGAAATTCAAGCCTATTACTTCATCCTTAGATCGGTGTGAAAGACTTTCTTCGGCAGTATTGAAAGCAACGACGGTCCCATCCTCATTAAGTTCGATTATTCCAAACGGCAGCAAATCAAGCTGCTCGTTCGATAGTCCCGGTATCCCTGTAGAAACTTGCTGACATTTCGAGCAAAGATGTCCGCGCTTCATTTCCGCAACGGTCAGTTTTTTATCACACCATAAACAGTCTGGGCGCTGCATGATGTTTTATTCCCCCTTTTCTTAGTTGTCTGAAATCTCTTGGTGAGGGAAGCTATTTAATCGATCTCCTTTTCTTGACACTTTTCTTGCTGACCTTCTTTGTCTGTGGCTTATCCTGCTTACGCATAAAGTCTTCCACAGAATCAATCTGCTCTACGAATTGTGAAATGTTTATTATCATTAGACCGTCCTCACCTGCCTCTAAAGCCTGTGCATACTGTTGCTCAATGTATTTAAGTACTGCGTCCTGACGATTTTCTGGAAGAGTGCCTGTCATGAGAGCCGCCTTGTACATTGGCTCGCTCAACAAGTCCGCTAGCCAATCAACCCCAAAATCATCTGCTAGCTCTAAGGCCATCATTACAACCGTAGGGGTTTGTGTTTTGCCGTCCTCATTCTTTCTCGCATTCAAGAATGTTTCGTCCGTCACTCCGAGTAGCTTTTGCAGTTTTGGAGAGGACGAACCCCTTTCCGTAATTGCGGTATTAACTCTTTTGTAGGCGTCTTTGGGCAGGGTTATCTTGCCCGGATAAACAAAGAGGTCTCGACCTGACTTTCTGCCCATTATTCCCCTAAGAAATAAAGTGTTGACAATTCCAAATCATTTGGAGTAATCTGCTCGCACACTCACTAAACAGTGAGTAAGGACGGAAACAACATGCCAAAAGTCACTAATAAAAGCAAGGCTGAACCGTTGACGCCAAAGGATATAAAGCGCGTCCTCTTTGAGCAGGGCGACACCATTGCAGGGCTGGCGCGAGATTGGGGCGTCTCATCGTGGCAACTCCGCGCCGTGATCTACCGCTATCCCGAAGTCGTCTATCAAGAAATCAGAGAACGCCTTGCTGACTACATCGGCTGCGATGTCTCGCAGGTGGGGCGCGAAGTGTTGCCCAGACAGCCCACCGAAGCGGAGGTGGCGGCAGCATGAAAGTTCTCGACATTTCCATCTCCGATATAGAAGCGAACGCCGGGACGACTACGGATTTAATTGTCAACACGACAGCACATTTTTAGCGGTCTGAGAAAGCCCTAAGACGGGCACAACATTGAATGATGAATAAGCTATGAGATTCGGCTCACTCTTCGCTGGCATCGGCGGCATGGATTTAGGTTTAGAAAGAGCCGGAATGACCTGCGCGTGGCAAGTCGAGATTGACGAATATGCAACAAGGGTACTTGCTAAACACTGGCCTGACGTTCCCCGATTCCGAGACGTGCGCGAGTGTGGAAAACACAACCTTGAATCGGTTGACCTCATCTGCGGCGGATTCCCATGCCAGGACATCAGCCACGCTAACCCCACAGGTAAGGGGCTTGACGGCAAGCGAAGCGGCCTGTGGTCTGAATACTTCCGAATCATTTGCGAATTACGACCCCGTTACGTGCTCGTGGAGAACGTCGCAGCACTCCTTGCTAGGGGGATTGACAGAGTTCTCTCAGACCTGGCCTCGCGCGGGTACAATGCGGAATGGTCAGTGCTATCAGCGTCCTGTGTGGGCGCTCCGCAGCTACGCGAAAGGCTATTTATTCTGGCCTACCCCAACGCGCTCAGACGCGAAGAGGTGTTCTCTAAAACTTTCAGCTTTGACCAAGCGCGTGCATGGCATGAGTGGCAACAAGTGGAACTTTGCCGAACACGCGGCGGAACTCTTAGACCATTACCCATCGGCAGAACTCACAGAATGGGTGATGGGGTTTCAGAAGAATTACAGCGCATTGCCGTCATCGGAAACGCCGTAGTTCCACAGGTCGCAGAATGGATAGGTAATCGCATTATGCAGCATTCAAGCAACAACGTCTCCGAAGGAGCGTCCACACGAACCGTTGAAAATCGTTCGTAGTTATTTTGTCAAATTCTGAGGTGTGGTGGTCGCCTCGCTTAACCTGAACCGGAACGTCGTTCTTTAACAATTTATGGGTCGCCCATCTAGCCTACTAGCTTTCGGGATATAAGCAGCGCGCGGGCTACTGGCTGTGAGACGACCCTCCCAAGTCGGACTGTAGAAGTAGCCGTAGGCTGGGCTGGCTGTGCTTACCAGCATGTGCCTGAAATTGATAGTAGGGATTCGTGCATAGCCCTACAGTCTGTCAGTTCTTTACAAGTTTGAGCCACGCGGGGAATCGGCAATCAAGTCTTTAGCCCGCGCACGTTAGACCGCCAGAGGAAGAAAGCATCTGCACTCTGAGAAGCCGTCGGGGTTGATGCAGACCCAATAGAACAGACGGTGCGGTTCGGGGGGATGGCAGCGAAGCGTAGGCGTGCTGCTGGCTCAATTCAAACAACTATTTGTCCGTGCGGCCTACTGAAAGGGAGAAGTTTTTAGGTCAACACGGAGAAAGTAATCAACGGCAGATATCCCTTGTATCGCAGGAGAATTGAAAGTGATTTCAAGTATTACAACACCAACACACACCGACTGGATACAGACTTTCACGGGTAAACAGTTTTGGCCCCTTGAGCCACGCCCGGAGGATGTTTGCATTGAAGACATCGCGCACGCACTCTCTATGCTTTGTCGTTATGGCGGTCACTGTGAGCATTTCTATTCCGTAGCACAGCATTCAGTTCTCGTTAGCTACGCCTGCGACCCCGCAGATGCTCTCTACGGCCTACTACATGATGCAAGCGAGGCCTATCTGATAGACCTTCCTCGTCCCATCAAGCGAAGCGTCGGCATGGAAGCGTATGGCTTCGCAGAGGTAAAACTGCTCAAAGTCATACTTAACCGCTTTGGTCTTTACCTGCCCGAACCGCCAAGCGTCAAACGTGCCGACAACGCGCTACTCCGAACAGAACAGCGAGACTTGATGAAACCTGCTCCCGCAGCGTGGCAAGACAACCGCGAAGGTGCGCTTGAGCGCCGCATATATCCGTGGATGCCCAAAGACGCAGAACGCGCATTCCTGCTGCGCTTCGAGGAACTTACCAGCGCGGGAAGCGGAGATAACAAAGTCTCCACCGAGAGTCCTTTGCAGCATTAACTTTTCAGAACTCGCTTTCGTGTCTCCCTGATATATCTGACATGACGAGCGCTTTGATGATTCGGTCTATCTAGGCGAAGGCGAGTTTGTTTCTTCTCAGAACCGCGCCAGAGAATTGATTGATTTCAAAGGACCGAGATGGCGCGAGAGCCGCTTCTAACTTCCGCGCCGCATAAAAGGAGAAAACAATGTACGAACCTAAGCCGATAGAAACGTCCGGTGTTGAGCTTCCAGAAGACATCAACGCACTGACTGAGAAGTTAGCCGCCAGCACACATGATGTGTGGGCGCTTGGCAAATTCAAAAACAACATCACTGACCATCCCGATCTGATTCCCTACGAAGAGTTGTCCGAAGAGAAGAAGGACTACGACCGTAATACAGCGATGGAAACCTTGAAGGCTATCTATGCGCTTGGCTACAAAATCATTCCTGCGTGATTTCAAGGAGCGTGGGGCAGCGCGAGCGCGTCAATTCTCTACGCTGCCCGCTTTTTGAGCGCCCTATACCACGTTGATTCCCGCATGGGCGTGGGGCTTGATCGGCAAGCCAGGCTTCATCCGATGGATTGAACTTTAGAACTTTTGAAATTTAATTAGAAGCGATTTCACAGGAAATAATCGCCATGAAATTTAACATCCCAAAGCCTTCCGAAGATCAAATCAAAGAAGACCACAACCGCCTCTATCGTGATTTTCATATGCAGTCCGTAGCGGTCGAAGCTGGCACGAGCGCAAAGCGGTATTCCAAACAACGGAGCGTGGAAGCCGAGCTAACCAGAAATCCTGTGTGGGAAGTGATGATGGAAATGCGCGCCGCAAAGGTCACTAATCAGGAAGAAATCGGCAAGGGCGTTTTCAAGATGCTGTTTGATTATGCGAGTGAACTAGGACTCGTGGACGAGCAGCCGTTGGACATTATCAAGCTGGCAACTCAGAGACTTCGCAGGATTGGCCCTGAAGAGATTAAGGCGATGAGTGCCAATGAACGCACCATCGTGGTTGCTGAAGCTGTGGCACTGGAAGAAGAAGCCGGAAGAGTCAAAATTGATGTCAATGAAGCCCGAATGATTGTGGAAGACCAGCCGCATGGTTACGAGTTTAGCGGGAGTGGCAGCATTGCTGCCGTAGGTAAGAGATAAGGCTCGCGCGAGGGTGGCGGGTGAGAGATTTGAACAGGCTTGCCCGCCACAGGAAATTACACGATGGAAGTCAAATGCCACAGACCATCAACCAGCGCCCATATCCAGCCTTCAGGCGCGGTATTGGCTGCAACGCAAGCCTGCGAGTCGCAAACGCCGGGGAACTCAACATCACCCGCAAAGGCCGGGAAGGTGGATGCCAGTAAGCACACGACTAGCGCAAGTGAAGTAATTAGCTTTTTCATGGATTCTCCCTAAGTTGGTGGCCGGGTAATTCCGGCGCGCAGATTTTACACGATAAAGACAATCTCGTATGCCCGTTGCCGAACAAACCATTCTCAAGGCCGCTATTGATGAGGCTATCAGATTGCGAACGTGTGGAGATTATGAAGGCGCATTAAAGCACCACGAGATCACAAGAGAGTTGTTTGAAGATGAACCGAGCTACAGGCGCAAGTGGTGGGCGGGAGTAGGCCGGACGAATAGGCTGCTCGGGAGACACGAAGAAGCCCTTGACGCCTACCGCGTGGCTATGAATATCCCGGCAACGTGTGAGGAAGAAAAAGCTGAGATCGTCTGCATGGCCGGGAATCTCGCTAACACGCTGGTTGATATGGGACGGACAAGTGAAGCCCACGCCTTTCTTGACCGCTGTGAGAGAGGTCTTATCGAGGCTAACAAATGGGAATGGCTGGGCATTCATAAAGAGACACGCGCACGCGCCTTTCGTGTAGATGGTGATTATGAAAACGCCATGAACACGGCTCTGGAAGCTATCAATTTATTGTGGCATCGGCGCACGGAAGTATCGGAAGGCGATAACAAGCTGACACTGGCAACTACCTTAAATGCGATTGACGGTGCGTTAGAAACTTTTTGGGTGTGCTGGGAAGCAAAGCAGAGGGTCAAATGATGCACCCCAAAAGAGTGCAACTTGCGGCTGTGATTACTCACGCTGCCTTACTAACAGAAGTTAGCGTTTGGCTTATTGACATAGCCCTGACTCTGATATTCAGAGCCGCGTTGAAATCGGCATTAGCGGAATGTCCGCAACTTTGACAGAGGAACTTATCTTGACTTTGACGATTCTTCTTATCGGTATGGTGGCACTGGCTGCACTCTCGACTTGTGTTTCGAGGGCCAACCTTAATCACCTGTACGCCTTGAAGTCTCGCTTTGTATTCAATGAAGCTCCGAAGCTGCCCGAATGCCCAATTACTCAGCCGTGCGCGCTGACTTTTTCTAACCGTTACTCGCTTGCGGATATGCCTCAAGTCTTCAATAGCAACCGCTCGCTGAGTGCCTTTAGCCTCACACACGATCTGTTTACTCAAACAATGGTTTACATCTTTTTGATACCTTCTCTGTTTGCCGGAAAGTTGCGTCAGTTTGCGCTTAGCAGAGCGCGTACCTTTCTTTTGCAGGTTGCGGCGACGGTGCGCCGTTTTTCTACGAGTCTTATCAATCTTCTTGCCAGAATAAACTTTCCCGTCCGAGTCTGTAGTGATATTAACGATGCCAAAGTCTATTCCCAGAATGTCGTTAATCTCATCCGGGCTAGGGTCTGGAATGTCGCACACGGCCAACAGGTAGAAACTGCCCCTAGCGTAAACGAGGTCGGATTCGCCCATGCGGGATTTGAGAAGCTTCTTTTGATGTTCTCCGCATACAAAGGGAATCTTCTGGCGTCCTGCGACTGTCCAGATGGAAACCGAATCTTCTTTCCAAGACAGGATACGATCATCAAAAGTCATCGCTCCCTGCGCTCTAAACCTGCGCTCTTTAGCCTTGTCGAGCTTATAGGCGTTGGCGACTTTTGCAATACACCGCACGACGAGTTGGGCGGAAAGCGGGTACTCTTCCCGAATCTGTTTGTACACAAGTTTCTGCAAGTTGAATTGCCCGAAGACCTTTTCTCCCCACGCTACTTTACTGATTACATTACACACGTAATTAGCCCACGAGATGGTTTCAAGCAGCGGCTTTATCTGCTCGTGGGACGGTTGCAGCTTAACTTGCGCTATCAATTTCACAGGGGAATTATACCACAAAAATTCAAGTATAGAAGATTCCTAGTAAGCAGAGGGTGAAGAAATGAATCACGAAATGAGATTAGCTGCCATAGGCGAATTACTTGAGGCCGAAGGGATTGACGTAACCATCAATCTTCTGGCCGATAAGATTCAGGAAACGATTGGCGGCTCCGTTGACGATATAGACCGCGTTCAGCGCGCAGGTCGTGCTTATGCGCTGCGGAACATCACGCGCAGCGCGCAGGATGTCTTACTGCATGACGAGAATCCATGTTGCGATTTCTGTTCACAGCGCAAACCGAAATCTCAGGTGGGTACGATTAGAGGAATAGGTCGTTGCCATGAATGCGAGTCCAAAGATGAGAGCGGTGACCACAACGAAGCGAACAGTCAGTACGCAATGAGTTTATAGGGGCAGAGACGTTCAGGGCGAGAAATGGCTTCGGAGGTTAGTGCCCGCGCCCACATGAGAATCTCCCCTGCCCCTTCCAAATTATGAGCAGCACAGCCAGAGGCAAGACCCGCGAGGCGTCCGACTATTATAAAACACCGCTCCCGCCTATCTCTGCATTTCTGAGAGCGTGGCAGGAAGACTTGAACTGTGGGGGATGGGCTGACAAAGGATTCATTAACGTGCTTGACCCCTGTGCCGGTGGTGACGAAGAGAACGAGATGAGCTATCCCGTTGCACTTAGAGAGTCGGGTCTTATCTTGCCGGAGACGAAGATAACCACCCTTGATTTACGCAAGGATTCTCGCGCTGAGATTAAAGCAAACTATTTAGATTGGTCATACGAACCACGTTCATTCGATCTGGTAATCAGTAATCCACCTTTTACCCTAGCTGAGAAGTTTATCAGGAAAAGCATTGAACTCTCTTACGGATATGTGGTGATGCTCCAGCGTCTTAACTTCTTCGGCACTAGCGGAAGACTCAGTTTTTTTTGTGGACATATGCCGCGCTGGTGCTACGTGAACTCAGAGCGCATCTCTTTCTCGACACCACTATTGGAGAAGTATTTGAAAGAGCATGGCATCACGAGCAAGAAGGGGCAGGACTCAATCGAGTACGCACATTTCGTTTGGGACGTGAACTATAGACCGAAGTTCACACTTCTACGTCCCATCAGTCAGAAGCCGAGGGTAGAGAATCAGCAAGGGCTTTTTGGCGAACGGCTAGCGACGGTTTGAACTTGCGCCGGAGGGGGAGCGCACGCGGGCGGTCAATCGTTCCTTCCGGGGATCGCCCGTACTTTTAACCAGAAGATGTCAGGTCAAGCAGGAAAAGAACCCACAAATTTTATCTACTAAGCAGGCGCTAAGAAGCGCAGAAAGTTGAAAACCAGCGATGGAAATTATCAATAAGCATTGGAGTGAAGGCGGGACGGGCGTCACGAACTTTGACACTTATCCGCCCAACGAGACTCAGCGCCCGCTGGTTGAGGCCGAATCTTTCCCGCGTGACCCACTGGCTAAATCAATGGCTGACCTTGTGACTCCGAAACAACTAGGGTTGATTCATGCTCTGGCGAGAGAAGTAGGAGTTGATAAAGAGGAAGAGTGTCAATCTGTTCTGAGATGTAAGACGGATGAATTATCAAAACGTGCCGCCTCATCATTCATCGACCATCTTAACCACATTAAAAAAGAAGCCATGAGGACAGCATGAGCGAGAACCCCTTACGGCGAGTCTCCAAGCGGCTCCCTTGTCCGATATGCCAGCACACTGATTGGTGCGGCATCACTCAGGACGGGAAGTTTGCCGTCTGTATGCGAATTAAAAGCAATAAAGGGACTCGGAATCAGGGCCATCTTCACAGCCTTGATAATGAGATTTCACCTGAAATACTCAAAAAGGCCAATAAAAACCATGCGGAAGTTTCTTCCTGTAGGTCGGGAATCGAGCAGAGAAATACAGTCTATTCAGAGTTGCTTGGCTCACACTTGGTTTTAAGTTTCAAGCACAGGGATGAGTTGCTCTCGCGCGGGCTGTCTCTTCAGGCAATAGAGCGAAATAATTATAAGTCCGTTCCTGGTTTGGCGTTTGCCGGGAATGTCGCAAGAGCATTATCGGGATTAGAACTTGAGGGCGTGCCGGGTTTCTACTTTGAAGAGGCATGGAAGATGGTCGCGCGTGCGCCGGGTTTCTACATTCCAGTGAAAGATTCACAAGGTAGAATCCAAGCTCTTCAAATCAGGCAGGACGACGATCTTCCGCGCTATCTCTGGTTTTCCTCTCCGTACAAATTCAAAGGCACTACTTCTGGCGCTCCCATCCATTTTCAAAACTCTCATTTAATCAGGAAAACAGGGAAGGCGATCATCACGGAAGGCGCGTTAAAGGCTGACGTGATAGCTCATCTTCAAAACACCGGAGCCATAGGAATAGCTGGAGTCTCTACTTTTCCAGATGATTTCGGAAGCAAGCTCAAAGATGAGATTCCCGAATTGAAAGAAACGACCATTGCATACGATTCCGACTGGCTCACTAAACCACAGGTCAAGCAATCCCTTTTCAAACTAATCGCCCAACTGGAAAAAGCGAAGCTCTGTGTTCGCGTCAGAACGTGGTGGAACGGCGCGAAAGGTTATGACGAATACTTACAAGGAGCGGCATGAGTACAGATTATTCAGCAAGAGATTTCAAGCGAAAGTTTGAAAGCATGGGCGAGGAATTACCAGCCTCGATAACAGCATTAGCACGCGCCGCGATGTCGAGCGTGGAGACGGCGGAACCTGCGGGCTTCGTAGCTTTCAACTCGCAAAGCATGGCACTTGAAAAAGATGGCTGTGATTTCATCGCCGCGATCTATTTCTTTCTGGTCAAGCTCGGATGTCCCGGCATCGCCTGTGATTTCGTCACGGTCGTCACCGCTCTTTCGGATGGAGATGCGGAAAGAGACTTTGAGTTGACGGATGATTTTCTTTCCGGGGTGATGAGCGTTTCTACCAGAACCATCCGAACTAAGAGAGCGGCTCTTATCGCTTGGATGAAGAAAGAGAACTATTCGGTCTTAGGGATTACAGAAGGCGAGTATGACCGTGTAAAGAAGAAGAACAAGCCTACCAAGTATCGGGCTGTGATAGCCCCCGTCGCGTCAAAAATCGTGCTGGACGCACGAACCGGAAAGCTCTGGAGTGAGGAACCGAAGGCGAAGACAAAAGCTCTTCAGGAGGCCGCTGAAGAGGAAATCTGGAACACGCCGGAAGCCCCGCCGCCAGTCAAGAAGCGTAAGGAGAAGAAAGCTAAGCCACCTGATAAGGAGATTCAGCAAAGGCGAAAAACCATCATCACGAATTTCACAAAGATGCTCAGACTCACTTTCAAGATGGGGAACAATCCTCTGACGGTGTGGCAGGAACTTTGTGCGGAGATGGATCACGTTTGCCATGAACAGGTCAAGGTCATGGAAGACACCGGGGGCGTCTTCTAATCCAGAGGTCAAATTCGACCCTCATCCGGGCTGAAAAATGGCAGCCCTTTTCTAAGTGTGAGCAAAATTATGAATAGCCTTCCGCACTATAAAAGAAAGAACTCGCGGAACCGAGCAGTTGACCATCCTTACTTTGATTTCTTTGGCGAGGAAGCGCCGGAAGAGAGAACCGTTGATCCGCTTAAACTCATCATGGAAGCGTGCCAGGCTTGGGTTGATAAAGGCAATCAAATCGAGCGCGTTAGTTTCGGTGTTAGCTCTCGCGGGCTACATAGAACCAGCGATAAGCAGGGAAACATAATCGTTCACAGCAAGGCTTTCTATCGAGCGTGTGGTGAAAGATGCTGTCCACTCGGAGCCGTCATCATGGATACCGAAAGCCACTTCATGCCGTTGCTGGATGCGATGAAGATTCTACAGGTTGATGATTTGTGGATAGTGGGCTTCGTTCATGGATTCGACAGGGCGAACATCGTCCTCATCGGTAAGAACCTTGAAAAGTTCTCTGAGCATAAATCTTATCTTGAGGGGAAAGATGCCGGGAGAACAGTAGCGGCGAGGTTCGTCAAGGAACGAAGTGAGGAAGCCGCATGAAATCTGGAAAATGCTTTGTTCCTCTTCCTGTCTCCGATGCCGACCGCGAAGAGTACGACTATCTCTTACAGGAACGAGCCGGAATCTATGATGAGCAAGGTCTGTCAGAATCTAAAGCAATGGAGCAAGCCCTTAATGATCTCGGCTGTATCGAGTTCTGGCAATACGTCAAGCAGGTCAATGAATGGTGTGAAGCATTCAACACCCAAGCGGGTTTCATCTCGGCGCGTTGAAAAAGTTATTCGTATTACTTGAAAGATGTTTTGAGTGTACCACTCGGCACAGATTGAGAGCGGAAACGATGGTTGACGAATTGCCCGATGAACTTAACTACACGACAAGTCCAGAATTCAACATGGCGATTATGCGAGCTATGGGCGAGATTCGATTCATGGAAAAGATGCGCCTGTTGATGCCGATGGTCGCTAAAGAGTTGACGGATGCAGGCGTTGATTTCAGCACGGCGAAATTTTCAAAGGTTGAAAGCGGGGTGGTGGATATATGAGTCTGATGGGCCATTACGTTTTAGTTGCCACTTGTGATGATGCGCGCCACATGATGCCGCCTGTTGAGTTCGTAGGCACGAGTGCTGAGGACTGTTTGAGTCAGGCAGGACGCGCAGGCTGGGCTTGGGACTTGGAATCTAACGTCGTTTATTGCTCCGGCCATCAAAACGAAGGTCAGTTAGACGGGCGGCGACAAGGTAAATCCTGAGTGTCCAACGTGGACAGATTGAAAGGCCAGTAGTGCGACCTTTCAGTTTTGACAAAGGGAAGTCGGACAGGACCTCCGGCTTCCCGTCAAATATAAGGAGAGATCGATGAAGCCTCCCCGCCTTTTTCAATTTCGCCCGCCTCCAAAGGAAACCGCGTGCTTTCTGAGACTGCGATTAACTTTCGTCACTTGGGAGAGATTTTGATAGACTCGCTTCTTCAGCGAGTAACTCGGCACACCGCGCGGCGATTTCTTCCTGCGTCGCGTGGCGTGGCGCGCATTCACTGTAGCCTCCAATTCCGTACCACTGTGTGGCGAGGCTCCCGTCCGCCCGTTTCCACGCGTAGCGTATGGAAAACTTTGCGTAGCCCTGCGCATCCAGCCTGGGGCGCGCGGTCACGCTTGCGAGGACAAGGCTTTTCCGGGCATCGCTGGGGGCGGACTCGCGGACTAAAAAGTGCTGCCCCTCAAACTTTTGCCCAAAGCATGTGTTTTGCTTGGTTTCTTCAATCAGTTGAGTTTTTATTGCTTGCACGTTCATTTATTTCTCCTCCTGCGCTATCACGCGCTTTGTGTGTTCCTCCGTCCTGTGATACAAGGCACAAAGAGGCGGAACTTAGTTTCGTTTCGGAGGGCGGTCAGGGAGACTCTGCCAAGATTCTTTCCCTGATCGCTCTATTATTATCTCACGCTGCTTTGCTGCGAGATCACTCAGCAAGATTGCTAGTGCGACCTTGTGACCGCAATCAGTTGCGGCAGGTCTCCCTCCACTCTCGGCACGGGCGACACGACGAGTCCCATTCTGCCGTGCGCGCGGCCTGTCCGGTAGCGCAGGTAGCCATTATCCATCTCCGCTGGCTGCTTGCGCTCTGCAATCACCTCTGCGGCAATCTCAATGAGGTCTGCGAGTCCACGCTCATAGTCCGACTCCGACCAGCCGCGTATGCGGAGGTAGTCGTGAACAGCAGAAGGTGTGATGTACCAGGGGCCGCGCATTATTTCTTCTCGCTCTTTTTGTATCCGTTCTCGGATAGCCATTTTTTCATCCGCTTGATTTGCGCGGGCGAAAAGAATAGCCCTTTGGCTATCCTCTCTGGCTCAATCTTCAAATCGTTGGCTAGTTGGCGGACGCGGGCGGGCGTCACATTCAGGGTAACACCCGCCTCTCCTGTGGTGTATCTATCGGGCATTGGCGGTCTCCTTTGCCACTACGCGCAAATCCTTGAGCGGCAGTTGAGCCAAACCGTTGAGCGTGGCGTAGCAATAGATGCAGACCGTCGCGCCACTAGCGGTAGAGCGCCAGCGTCCCGTATAGCCGCCGATACCCACGCCGCCGTCCTCTTTTCTGCCACACGTAGCGCACGGCCCGGATTCAGCCTGCGAAAACAACGTGTAGAGTCTGTCGTGTGTGGGCTTAGTGTTTCCCGCACCTTCGGGGATTTCTTGCACAAAGAATGCCGCGCACGCGGCGGTGTTGGCGAAGTTCCCCATAGAGTTGCTGCCCAATGTTTCCCGAACGATGTCTTTAGCGTTTCTCATTTTCTTTTCCTCTTATCTGTCAAATTCGTTATCTCTAACGTGAAAGAATTATCGCACAGAGATAATTTGCTGTCAAGCACTTTTTTCGCTGTGAGCAAATTTATTTTCGCGGGGCTACCCGTCCGCCTAGCGTCGCACTACTTGGCTCTTATCAGGAGCGGCGACCTCTGGGGAGGCTGGCAATTACTCGCCTCTCGCCCCGCTACTACTGTCAATAGGACGATGAGCGCGAAACCGGAAAAGAAATTGAGAAATATTTTTGAGCGGAGCAGGCGAACAGGTGACACAGGAAAGTAAAAAGTTAATCATCCCATATCCGCCTAGCACGAACAGGCTCTACCGAAACATGCGCGGAACGATGGTAAAGACCCAAGAGGCGCGCGACTTCGCGTTAGGTGTTGCTATGCTCGCCCGTACTGAGAAGCTTAGGCCACTGGAAGGCGCTGTGAGTATCAGGATTGACGTTTACCGGCCAAGACAAAGCGGAGACTTGGACAACCGATTAAAAGCGATTCTGGACGCACTACAAGGCACAGGATTTCACAACGACAGCCAGATAGTAGAGATTATCGCCAGACGTTTTGACGATCCGAAACATCCTAGAGTTGAGGTGTGGATTGAAGAGGCGCAGGAGAAGGCGGCATAGTTATGATGGCTGGTTGTTATACCCTTGATTTGTACTGCGACAATAGTACCGGAGCGCACGAGTGGGACGATTTCCCGCACACCTTCCACCACGAGTACGGCTCAAGATGTCGCGCGCAAGCTCGTGCGGCAGGCTGGATTATTAACAGGAAGGAAGGCACGGCTATCTGTCCACTGTGTTCAGGCAAGAATAAGAAGGTGAAAAAGCTGCCGAATCCAAATAATATTGTGGTAAGATAGCCACGTTATAGGCACAGCGCGCGAGCCTGATTCGCCCGCACTTATTGACGCAAACCGCGTCCGACTGTCTCAGCATCGTGGGGCAATCGGGCGCTTTTTCATTTTCCGGTGTCCCAATGATGACAAAAGGGAACAGTTCAACAGAAGACGCCAATATCCTGCGTCGGCAGGGCGACATCCTTGAACGCCAGCGTGAAGTCAAAAACGACTTGGCGGCACTGGATGTTATTGCTAAAGATTTACAAGAGGATTTCAAGGGTTTGGAAGTTCGCTATGAGATGTGGAACGAGGCGAGGTTACAGGCTAATCGGGACATGCAGGTGATTGACCGAATGATAAATGAGGTACGCAAGTAAATGGCAGACGACACAGAAAAAGTTTCATCAGGTACTCCTTCATTTAATGTACATGAGTCACTGATACCGAAGGATGGTAAAAGCACTTCATCTTTCTTTGTTCTCTTGGCGACTGTGATCGTCGGCGCACTCTTTACCGGAGTCTTCACCTTCATTGCCAAGAAGGGCTATCTGTCAGACGAACAGGCCAGCACCTTCCGTAATCAACTAATCGAACTCTTATCCGATGCCTTACCGATGGGGTATCTGGCAATGGTCACGTTCATCACGAGAGCTTATATCAAGGTGCGTGGTGAAGTGTCGGCGGCAAAGGCTACGGCATTGGGGCAGGTCATTGCGGCGCGCGAGAGCGCGAACGCCAACGCAAAGCAGGAGAATTTATGAAACGAATCGCAGGCCACTTACTTGAAAACGGAGCGATACGCCCCCTGTGCGATGAAGACGGGTTTCTCGTTACCGTTAAATTCTCCGCCACTGGTAAGCGGCGCAAAGACGTTAAGGCATTAGGCGAAAAGTTGCACGGTCTCTTACAGCCACTTGGCGGTGATTTGAAGATAACAGTCGCGCCAATCACCGTTGTTTCAGTTCAATAATCCAGAAAGGATAGTTTATGAAACGTAAATCACTTCTCTCAACCATCCTCGCTCTCGTTCTACTAATAACTGGCCTGTCCTTCACGATGGGCAACACCGGCTGTAAGGAAATATCCAAACAAGCTCAAGAGTTGGCTGTCCGCGCTCTGGTTGCCTTCTCTGCCTCTCCCCAGCAGATAGACAAACTACCCATCAGTCCAGAGCAGAAAAGAATCGCTAAACGGGCTGTGACGGCGGCTGGTAAGGCATACGAAGCCTATAAGGACGGTAAAGGTACATGGGGCGCATTCCTTGCTGCATTCAGCGAAGTCGAAAGCCTCATCCCTGTTGATGGTTGGTTTGGAAAGTTCGCCTCTGCGATTCGCAAACTTTTGAGCATTCCAGATAGCGCGAGTCTCGTGGGTGATTCAGCACCATCGCCGCCTGACTTGAATAGGTTGCGCGAGGAAGACGTGCGACAGCTTGAAGAGTTGGTTGGAATCAAAAAGTGAAGGCACTTGAGGCAGAAGCGAAGAAGTAAACCGGAGGGCATATGCCAACCATACAAGTTTCAGTTTGTACGTTCTGCGAGAACTGCGGCAAGCATCGGCGCGGGGCCTTAGTTCCCGTTGGTCGCTGGTTCATCTGGTTTTGTTTACCATGCCAAGTTCGCTATCAGGTTAAAGCGGCGTGGCGTGGGCTAGTTAAAGGCTGGGCCAGACGACGCGCTAACGCCGCCTGACCCGTGACAGAGCAAAGGCCATAGAACTTTGCCCCATCGGTCGCAGATTCTACGCGACGGAAAAGGCAAGGTAAAGAAATGGAGGCTAAAGAGCCACCCGCAGAAATCCGATTTGTGAAGGAGATTAATATGAGCGTAAAGAAAGATAAGCACGAGAAGCCGGAACATCCAGAGCATCCCGTAGAGCCACAGGCTGACCCGATTGACCAACCTGACCCGCCACCTCCACCGCCGGACGAAGACGAGGAAGGCGATCCGCAAAATCCCGGCAGAGGTCGTTAATGGGCGTGCCGCAAAGAAAACCAGAAGTATCTCTACCTCGCCACTCGCTGGACGGGGTAGAGACCGCTTTCTACGTCTGGAAAGCTAGGCCATTGTCTGAGTTTCCACGTTATCAACGGTGGATTATCAGGATGCTCTCTACTCTCTTCGGATGGTCATGCGGCGACTCGATGGAAGGGCTGTGCATCGTCAGGACAGCGGAAGAGGCGCAGGAAATAGCGTGGCATTTCAAGGGTGGGAATGCACAGGAATTTCCCGTTGCCAAATCTATAGCAGAGAGCTTGCCGGATAAAATTGTCCAGTTCGGGCGAAGGGTGCCGGGTAACACAGAAGGCGAGAGGTTCTATGCGAAACATCCGATGCCGATGGTGGCCGTGCCTCGCACGTTAATTGACGAGGCGGCGAAGGTGGTTAGCCGGACGAGACCAACATGAGATGCAGGATGCGCTCACTACCTCACATACTTGGTTTCAGACCGCCCTTAACTATGTGTTGGGCGCGGGCACTCTTGGCTTTATCGCAACTCTCATCCGTCTTTGGCTTAACAGGAAAAAGCCGCGCGCTGAGATTGATCTGACCGATGCCCAAAAGGAGAAGACGTTAGCCGAAGCGAGAAGTTTAGATGTCAGTTCTAACAAGACCGCATCGGAAGTCTTACTTGATTTGATTCACGCGCTGACGGAAAAGCAACGGGAGAGTTTGGAATTGGAAGAGAAGGCGGCGAAGTTTGAAGCGGCGAATAAATTGTTAGCGGAACAGAACGCCCATCTTAATCACGTTCTGCGTCTTAATGGAATTAAGTATGACGGCAGTACGACGGATTGATTCAGGCGGTGAGTATGCCAGATGAGCGGAGAAACCGAGAAAGACGTTTCTGGATGGACGACGGATACCCTGCGAGTCCATCTGCTTGCTCTGAGAGCCGCCGATAAGGAACTACAGCTTGAGCGTGATCGTCGCTACACAGAGGTCAACATTGAAAAAGAGAAGGCGCTCAAGATTAAAGAGCAGGGCGACAGAGATGCCCTGCAACTAGCCCGTGAAATCCAGACCTATAAGGATGAGAAGGCCAATGAACTGCGAGAGCAAATCAACCGCGAGCGAGTTCTCTACGCGACTAAAGACGATGTGGCGGCAGCGGTCGGAAAGATTGAGGCAACTATTGGCCCGGTGGTCAGCTACGTTTCTTCTCAGCAGGGAAGGTCAAGCGGATTGGATGCAGGATGGAAAATCCTCATAGCGGCAGTAGGTTTGATTGGTGCGCTGATAACTATTTTCTTCGCGCTGAGGCGGTGAAAAGTTTTGTGGGTGAGGTAAGGGGCGGGGTGAATTTGAATGATTTGGATTGATAAGGCCATAGGCGGCACGCACGACTTATGCACAGCCTGCGAAAAAGCGACCACACAGCAGCCTGTTTATGTCTTGGAAATCACGGGCGATGTAACGGAGCAAGGCGTTAAGGCTTCTCTTTGCTCAAAATGTTTCGAGGGTCTTAGCGTTAGCGCCGCTTTAATCGGTAGGGGCGTTGCTGTGGTGGGGTAAAAGTAAATGTCAGATTGTTTAATCACAGGGACATTAAAATGGGGTTCGGTCGTTGCGCCGCTTACCCCTATCTATGTTCACCGGGTTATCAACTCAGAATTACAGTATGCCGCTCCGCACCATGTAGCCACGTCTGACATCAACGGTGTGATTCGTCGCGTAGTAGATGGCTCGGTGACAGAGTTGGAAGGCTTTCATCTGCCACAAGGCTGTTCGGCCTACATCGAAGCGCAGGCTGAGAGATTAAATACAAGTCCTGGCAGAGGTGTATTGCTGGCGATCCCTAATGCCTCAACAGCCACACTAGCATCACTTATTCCACCATCGTTTCCAATTACCCAAGAGGGATTTAACTTCCTTGCGTTAGGTGATACGCCCGATGCTTACACCGGACAGGCTGGCAAGATTCCGGCGGTCAAAGGTGACGAATCCGGTTTAGAGTTTGTCGAGGTCGCAACGGATGCGGAAGTAGCGACGGCGGTAGCAGCAGAAGCAACGGCTAGAGATGCTGCTATTGCTACTGCCTCAACAGCAGACCGGGCGAGGTCTAATCACACCGGATCACAAGCTATCTCTACCGTCTCAGGATTACAGGCTGCGTTAGACGCAGAGGCCACAGCGCGGGCCGATGCTGACGCCCTGCTTGCCCCGAAAGCCTCTCCTGCCCTGTCAGGGACGCCAACAGCGCCGACGCCCGTTAATGCGACGAGTAGCACGCAGCTTGCGACCACAGCCTTTGTCCATGCTCTCATCACTGACCTTCTGGGAAGTGCGCCCGCGAATCTCGACACGCTCCAAGAGATTGCCGCACAACTGGCGACGGATGAATCCGCCGTCTCTGCGCTGACTACTACAGTGGCAGGGAAGTTAGCGAAGGCGTCAAATCTTGCTGACCTTGTGGACGCGGCTATTGCGCGTGCGAATCTTGGCTTAGGCAATGTCGCTAATGCAGACACCACGACCACAGCCAACATCACGGACTCGACTAACAAAAGGTTCGTCACGGATGCCCAGCGCACGGTTATTCAAAACACTTCTAATGTAAATACCGGCGACCAGACGAGTGTCACCGGCAATGCGGGAACTGCTACAGCCCTCCAAAATTCACGAACTATTGACGGCCAAGCGTTCAACGGAACTGCGAATATAACTATCATTGCACCGGGTACACACGCAGCGACAAGTAAAGCTACTCCGGTTGATGCAGATGAAGTTCCGTTAGTTGATAGTGCAGCTTCTAATGTCCTTAAGCGTCTGACGTGGGCGAATCTCAACGCGACGCTTAAAACTTACTTCGACACTCTCTATCAGAATGCGCTTGGCTTCACTCCTGAGAACGTCGCCAACAAAGATATTGACGGCACTCTATCTGCGAACAGTGACACCAAGTATCCGAGTCAGAAGGCTGTTAAAACGTATGTTGATTCAAGGATGCTTCGCGCCTATAAAACCGCCGACACTTTACGCTCAAGCACAACGACTCTAACCGCAGACCCGCACCTGTCTTTAACGCTTGCGACTGGAAAGGTCTATCGGATTGATTTCGAGATTTATTTTTATGGTGATGTCTCTATCGCAAAAGTAGACTTTAACGGTGGAACTGCGACGATGGCGGGTTTGCGCGGGGAGGCGAAAACCTATTCTTTGGATGGAGATGGTCTGTTAAATGTGGTGGGAATAAATACGCTTGCTGATGAGTCTGCGGCTGGGTTTGCGGGCGCAACCACACTGCTTCAAGGCTCAATCATTGTCGAAGTCAACGCCGGTGGGACGCTCGTCATGCGCTGGGCGCAGGTAGCGTCTGATGCGACCGCTACAACCGTCTATAAGTATTCAAACATCACGGCAACCCTACTCAATTAAGGAGACTCAATGTCATTCAAACAAATCAGCGCAACTCTAAATCTAGAAAACGCTTCGTTCCCGCAACCCATTGCTGGCTTTCCTGATAAGTACACAATCCTGCATTGGTACTTTCACAGTCCGAGCGTGAATCTCGGCGCAGTTGTTCAACCTCAATCTGACGGCATTGCCCTGCAAGTCAGCGACTCGAACGGGCAGTCAGTCTATGACGATTTATACATTCAAGGCGGCGCACCGGGAATAGGGTTGGCTGAGCCTGACTCCGGCGCACACGTCAATGCTTCGCAGCCTAACAGTCCTTCCAACACGACGAGAGTATTGCAAGGCGATTTGAGCGTGATGGTCAATCCACCCGCGAATGCTCCGGCAACGGTGCAAGTCGAGTTCGTGGTTTTAGATTTGAGCGAGTAGCACTTCACCACGTATTGACTTTCGAGTCAGCGCGGGGAAGTTATACGTTTAATCTAATTTGCTGATTTTTTGACTTTTTTGGAGGGATAGGGGTGGGGAGCGGTAAAAAGGCTGTCAAGCCAAAAATCAAAAAGCCTCGCACGCGAACGATCCCTAAAGACAAAGTGGATAAGTTCGTTGAGAACATAGCGCAGGGCAAGAAGAGGCCGGATGCGGTCATTGATGCGGGTTGGAATCAGACCCGAAAAGCTGCCCGTGTTACTGCCTCACGTTTGCTATCAAACGCTAACATTTTAGAGCGTGTAGAGAGGCGCAAAGAAGAGGCTATGAGGCGAGCGCAAATCCACACCGATATTATAGTTGGTTCACTCGCTGAGATTGCCACCGCTTCACTTGCCGATGTTTTAGACGACAACGGCGAGTTTGATCTACAAGCGGCGAGGGATAAAGGCACTGACCATCTGATTAAAAAGCTCAGAGTGAAGACCCGCTACTACTCAAACGGCGCAGGCAAAAACCCTGATAAAGAGGTAACGCATGAGTATGAGATGTATAGCCGCTTAGACGCTCTTAATCAGTTGCGGGATAACTTCGGAATGAAGCAAGAGCCTCGCCAGAATAACTATGAAGAGATAAAGCGGCAGGAAGTTGAGCGGTCAATTCAGAGGATAATGGAACGCGATGGAGTGGAGAAGCGTGTAGCGGCGCAAACGCTCTTGACTGAGTTGGGAGACGCGCCAGAGATAGCCCCGATTGTTAGCAGTTATGTCAACTAGCACGGCAGTCATAGCAGAGGCCACAAGGCTCAAGGTGATGTTCCCGCCCGTTTTGGGTGTGTGGGCTGGCGCGACTCAGGGGCGGGCTTCGGGCGTTCAGTGGACACCTTTGTCCGGCCCGCAGACCCAAGCCCTTGAAAGCGAAGCTGACGAGCTTTTCTATGGCGGCGCGGCAGGTGGTGGAAAGACTGACTTGCTGCTAGGCATGGCCGGGACTCAACACAGCCGCTCTATTATCTTCCGCCGGGTCTTTCCGTCCACGCGGGGCATTATTGAGCGTTCTAGGGAAATCTACAACACTCAGGGTATCTCGCACGCAAAAGACAGCTACAACGAAAGCCTGCACATCTGGCGGCTACTTGACGGGCGCATAGTCGAGTTCGGGGCAATTCAACACGAGAAAGACAAAGAGAACTATCGCGGGCGTCCACACGATTTGTATGGCTGGGATGAGTTGCCGGAGTTCACCGAATCTCAATTCAGATTCGTCAATGCTTGGAATCGTAGCACCAGCCCAAATCAAAGGTGTCGAGTTGTAGCGACCGGGAATCCCCCTAGTTCCGCCGAAGGTCAGTGGGTAATCCGATATTGGAGTCCTTGGCTTGACCCACATCATCCGAATCCAGCCGAGCCAGGGGAACTTAGGTGGTTTGCTGTCATTGGTGGCGAAGATATAGAGGTAGATGGGCCAGAACCTTTTATGCACGATAGCGAGGTCATAACGCCGCGCTCGCGCACGTTTATCCCCGCACGTTTGGCAGACAACCCCTATCTTGAGGAAACGGGCTATAGGGCGTTGTTGCAGGGCTTGCCGGAGCCTCTACGCTCTCAGATGCTTTATGGCGACTTCTCCTTAAGTGTTGGTGACAATCCTTGGCAGGTGATTCCGACCGAGTGGGTACGCATGGCGCAAGATAGATGGCGCAAGCGCGAAAAGCCGACCGGCCCCATGACCTGCTTAGGCGTAGATGTGGCGCGAGGGGGAAAAGACAAGACAATTCTCTCCCCGCGCTTCGATAACTGGTTTGCTCCGCTCGCAAAGTACCCCGGCAAGGAGACACCCGATGGTAAGAGTGTGGCGGCGCTCGTCGTCAACGCGCTTGGGGGTGGGGATGCCTCCGTCAACATTGACGCTATCGGCGTCGGCACGTCGCCTTTGGACATCTTAACGGATAATGGTCTTAACGTCCGGCCTATCAACAATGCCGAATCAGCAGACCTCAAAAGTCCATCGGGCAAGGTTATTAAAGAGGCCAGAGATAAGAGCGGGAAGTTTAAGCTACGCAATGTCCGCGCGGCTTCCTATTGGCAGCTACGCGAAGCCTTAGACCCAGAGACAGGGGATGAGTTGGCACTGCCGCCTGACGCTGAACTGCACGCCGATCTTTGCGCCCCGCGTTGGTCGCTCTCTGCGAGCGGCATCATTGTTGAGAGCAAGGAAGATATAGCCGAGCCTGACCGTCTGGGCCGCTCGCCCGATTGCGGTGATGCTGTGGTGCTTGCACACTACCAACCCTTAGAACTTCCACCGCCCAAGCCTTCTCCTGTCCGTTCATTTAGCGGGGTAGCAAGTAGATGAAAATAGACTTCCAAAAAGTAATCTCTGACCCGGACGAAGCCAAGAGTCTGATTACTACTCGTGCCAAAACGGACGATGAGTTAGGCGCTGCCGATAACTTGGAGTTCTACGCTGGAAAGCATTTCGGTGAGAGGGGAAGACATTGGACGGGGCCGCAGCCTGAAACGCCGAACGACTCCGCAAGCATCGCCAAGATTGAACGTGAGTTTGTCTCCAAGAATGCCATCAAGGAAGCGACTAACGGCCACCGTGACGCAGTGATAGCGAGAGAACCGGAATGGGCTTTCATGCCTAAACGTCCACTGGCTAAAAAGGGAGATATTCTAAATGGTCAAGAATTAACTGAGGATGAAAAGCCAAATGAGAAAGAATCGGCCCTTATCAATGAAATCCACGCGGCTTTGACTGTTTGGTGGAATGAGCGGGACATCTTAGGGACTCTTCAGGAAGCAGCGACAAATCTGCTTACTACTCGTCGTGCGGTGCTGCGGATTTACCTTCCCCCCGGCACTTTCGGCGCTAATGTTCCGAAGGCCGCAAACTTAGAGGATGCGTTGTCTCGAATCCATTTGACCGTGCATCCGTATAATCAGGCGGGAGTGTTTACTGATGAAGTCAGCATGGCACAAATTGGTGTGCTAGTATCCGAAGAAGAAGGTCAGACCACTGTAGAGCTTACCTATCTGCATGAGGGTATGACCATCCATGAGATTCTTGTCAAAGAGAAGTCCAACACTAAAACTCCCTATACGCCACCATCAAATCAAATCAAATCAGTCTTCTCCGGCGAGTCCGAAGCTGAAGAGGATGTGCCTACTGCGATTCAACACGAATTAGGCGGCAGACTCTTAATACATGAGGCTAGTTTACCAGAGCCTTTTGTTTCTCGACAGATGAGGGAGTCGAATAAGAGTCTGAATAAGGGCAAGACGCTCAGAGGGCATATTCTAAACGAAGCGGGCTTTCCTGAAACCACCCTATTCAACGCCGCAATTCCCGGTATTTTGGAAGACGATCCCAAGCGTGAGGGCGGCAAAAGGTTTGTGCCTGACCCTATAGCTCGTGGCGTAAATGTCATCAACTCATGGCAGGGAATTGAATACGATTCCGGCGATGGTACGGGAAAGAAGATTGCCACGCCTAGCGCATACACGCGGGACATACCATCACTTCAAGCCTTTATTGAATGCGAACGTGCGGACTATCAGGACATTCTTGAAGAAGGCCAACAGCCGCATAAATTGATCGCCGGTGATGCGACGGCAAACGGCGTGTCTCGTGTTCAGGCTAAAGCCATCTTCGGGATGAGTGTTCTGCCTACGGTCTCACGAATGAACAAGATAGTCAGGTGGGTTGGTGAAGGTGTTATAGCTCTAGCCTCTGAGTTCATGCGCCAAGCTGGTAGATACGAAGAGTTACGCATGAACGCGGATTGTCGAGTTGACACCGGGCCGGTGCTTCCAGAGGAAGTAGACATGGTGCTGGGCTTAGTTGAAAAGAAAGTCGTCACGCGCGCACGCCTGCAAAGACTCATTGGTGTGGAGGATACGGAAGCGGAGGACGCCGCCATTCTCGCAGACGAAGAGAAGCTACGCGACCCACTCAAAAAGGTTCAAACCGAACGAGCAATGGTGAATCTTCAAAAGGATAAACAAGGTGGTCAGGATGATAGTGCAATCGGGGATAGGATTGAAAAGGGAGTTACTGATGTGGGGGTGGCAGCGTGAATAACACCATTGATAGATTGATTAAAGCGCATGGCGAAATGTGGGAGAGCGTGCGCGACCGCGTTGATTCGCCTGTGTTGCTTGCTCTGGACACTGGACACAACGCGCCTGTGTTTGAGTTATCGCTAGAGCAGGGCGCGCACCATCCCTACTGGACAATCGACGAACGCACGCTGACAGAGGAAGAGTGGCACGCGCTAGGGACTGACCTTGATAAGCAGCGACATTGTTACGTCGGCACGCTTATGCCAACAACGAACCGAGAAGATGCTACGCATTATCAAGTAAGTGCCTACATCAAGAATGGTCGCAAGCCTTCTGAGTTTGGGTGGTCTTATACGATGTTACCCGTCAGAGCAACGGTGGAGATGGTGGACTAATGACGCCCTTCCTGTGGCTAGTCGTGGATGTCATTTTGATAGCCGTGTTTGTCATACTTGCGTTGCGATCACGTAGATTTGCCGCGTGGTATTGGTTTTCTGTCGGCTTTACTGCTGCCGTTGCTTTTATGCAGATGGTGAGACTGTGATTAAGCGTAAAGACTTCCTTTCATATCTCATCCGAGCAGTCAAAGGCACGCTATTGATAAAGCGTAGTTCGGTTTTTGAAAAGGCGCACGGTTACGTTTCCGGTTGCAAGGTCTTTCTTAACGTACCAACGGTTAGTAATGGCGAAGAGTTTGCCCCGCGAGAAGACTTGGAATGCTTGTGCGGTGACATGGGTGTGAAGGATTTCGGGCGGAAAATATCTTTCATCCACGACTTCTTCAATAATGCTTTCTTGCTTGATAGACGCGGGGCGCGGAACGTCAATGGGCTTTCTGCCGAGTAGAACAGTGACACCTTCGGATAGGTGGATTTCATTATTTAGAGTGTGGTGATGAGAGCGGATGTCAGATAAGAAAATGTCGTCTTCCATAAGTGGATTATAGCATGAAGCGCAAAGAGTTTTTAGCCTATTTGGTAAGAGCGGTTAAGGACAAATTCCTGACCGAACAGCAAGCCTCTGCCCTACTACGCAAATTCGATGCAGGCGAGATAGACGAAAGTATGTTACCGCTTGATGAAGTTATTCCAACAACTGAGGGTGATATTCAGAAAGGAATCCTTGCGCTTGCCGTGCTTGGTGTAGTGGCAAACGGAGTGTTCAAGCGGCTGACAGAGAGGCAGCAGGAGAGTGTCGCAACGAAGTTGCAGGAGAGATTCGCTAAAGAGGCTAGAGCCATTGCGCCCACTGCTCTAAAGAACCTATCGAACTGGCAAAGGGCAATGGGTCTATCCGTTCAGGAGCATATTATTCAGCAATCTTTACTCGGAAGATTAAGGCCATTGGCGGCAGAGGAAATCAAGATACTTGATAATGTGATTCGGACACAGCAAGCCTATCTATCAAGATTCGCAGATGAACAAGCGAGCAGGTTAATGATGGGTAATCCATTCTCGGTTGATTACATCGGCGCACGATCTGAGCAATATAACGGTGAAGCCAGAGCAGAGTTCTATCGAGCTAAAGAAGGTGAAGCGGAAGACGGAACTGTATTTGACTACATCTCCGTTGACGATGACGGAACATGCCAGCCATGCCTTGATGCTGAATCTGCTTCTCCTTATTTACCGGGTCAAGGCGAATTTCCCGGCCCAACGTGCGACGGGCGCGGGTTCTGTCGTTGCACTAGAGAAGAGCGATTTTCACCAACAGAAGCGGCAGAACTGCTTGGTAGCTTGCGAGCGGCTTAGGGGTGTGGAGATGACTGAGACATTTCAAGTATTGCCCGTTGGCGATTTGAAGCCGCATATAGACAGCCCTGCGTGTAAGTGCGAGCCAAGCGTAGAAGTTCTTGAGAATGGGAATAAGCTGGTAGTCCATAATTCATATGATGGGCGCGAGTTTTACGAACAGGAAGAAAGGAAAGGCCAGTGACGCGCAAGATGGTATGGGTTAAATGGCATGATTCCCATTACCTCTTTGACCAGCATTCTATTGAGGCGGCCAAAGAGCATAAGGTGGCAATCTTTGAAACTGTCGGACATCTCGTGTCGCAAGATTCTGACCGTCTAATCGTCGCTCTGGATTTACTACCCGCCAGCGATGAGGTTCGCGGTGTAATGGCGATTCCAGTAGAGAACATCGTCAAGAAAAAGATAATCAACTTAGAGGTCTAACGTGAAAGAACTATTTCTAGTCCTATCTTTACTCTTTGGCGGTTCTATGGAAATACCAAAGCCAACGGAGTTTTGCTTATTCGCAATGGCCGATGGGTCAATCATCTGTGCGAGGTGCGACAATCCGCCTATCGGTGGAGAGTATCAACGCCCCGCGCCGGGAACGCCCGAAGGAATTTATGGCCCGAAGATGGTAAGGAAGCCGAGACCTGAATAGATGGGGCAATCTCAGGAACAGTCAATCTATCTGTGCGAGCATTGCAAAGGCGTCTTGGGCGTAGATGCTGGCAAGGTGTTAATCATTGGGTACGTGAAGATCATGCAGCCGATAAGATTGAACTGTGGAGGCTGTGGGCGCGCTACTACTTGGAGGCCATCTGTGCCGAAAGATAGCCACCTGACTTTGACTCCTTCTGCGGCGTGAATATTTCCTTGTGTTTCTATAACGAATCCGTGCTATACTCTGCGCGGTTTGATAACTAGGCAGTTTCGAGCATAGCTCGTACAAATAGCGCGGCAATGATGCGGCCCGCCAGATTCCTTAATTGGAGTTTGGCGGGCTTCTTTCGTTTTCAACCAACCTGCCAGCGGCAGAAACAATGGAGTCCAGCGGACAATGTTGAAACCTTACGACAAGCAAGAAGACATTCCCGAAGCTCTTAAAGAGCATTACTCGCGGCGCGATGATGGGAAGTTTCATGCTGACATCCCTAATGACCATCCGGCGGTCAAGCACAACGCAACGCTTCTCAGCGAGAAGCAAGCGGCGGAAGAAGCGGCACGTACTGCGAAAGCAGACCTTGAATCTGCGAAGGCCAGCGGCCTACCTCGTGGACACGTTGCGATTCCGAAGGCTGATGCTGACCTTCTAACCGAAATCAAGGCTCTGGGCGACGTAGAGACCATTAAAGAGGCCGTCACGAAGTATCCAGAGGCCAAACAAGCTCTTGAGGGCGTGGAGCGCGAGAAGGTTTATGACTTGGCTGCCGATTCACTTGGTTATACGAACAAGGAAGCATTCAAAGCTGCCGCTCGCGCTCACAAGCTGGTTGTTGAAATGAAAGACGAAAAGGAAAACGGCAAGACGGTTCAAAAGCCTTACGTCGGAGACAAGCCGCTTTCCGAATTCATTGAATCAACGGCTGACTTGAAAGCGTTAGAGCCTGCGTTTCAGTTGAAGGGTGAGGGCGGAACTCAGTTTGTGAAGCAACCATCCGGCGGCCCGTCTAACAAGAAAAACGAATTTGACGAGATTCGCGGTGAAATGAAGGAAAGCCAGAAGGCAGTGCAGCCAAGAGACAATGCGTCTGTTTTAGCCGCTCTGAGCGGGCAACCCGTAGCGGCCACTTAGGAGACAACTATGCCAATTTTAATTGAGACCACGACGGGTGGAACAGCCTACCCTTCACCGTTTCTCAGCGACCTTGCAGGCAACGTCATCCACGTCAAGGTTGATGTTTCGTTACTGACCACATCGCAGGTTGACCAGTACGGATACATTAAACCCGGCGTTGTGTTGCCATCGCACGGTGGTGCGTTCGGCTCGGCAAACGGTACGGCGCAGGTGGAGACCGCAACCGTTGCCGGAACAATCGGTGCGGCAGGTGCGGGTAATGTCAGCGTGACTATTACCTCAGACTATTACGACGATCCTTACGTGGTTGCTGTAGCGGTTGCGAATGATGACACGGCGGCTCTGGTCGCGGGCAAGATTCGGACAGCACTGGCGGCTGATACGAACGTCACGAACTACTACACCGTTGGAGGTTCTAGCGCGACCGTTACCCTGACCGCTAAAACAGCGGGCGTCAATGATGCGACTTTGAACATTGCGACCGCGACGGGCACGGCGACCGGACTAACCGCTGCGCCAACTTCCGTCAACACCACACCGGGCGTAGCACCGGATGATGCGGTGATGGTGGTCGCTGCTACCAAGATTGCCGCTGACAACACGGCTCTATCTTCGATCACGAATGACCCGTTTGTTGCCTGTGCGACTGCCGCAACGGTCAACCGCGACATCGTGGAATTTAACTTAGGGCGTGCCCTGCTTCCTGCCGAACTGACGGCACTCAAGACAAGCGGAATTCGCTTGACCGCTTAAGGAGACTGACATGAATTTTGCTTGGATTGAAGAAGTCAAGAGACTCTCACCGGCTGCCTTAACTGTCAGGGCGCAGGAACTTGACCCGACGGATAACGGTACTTTGAAATGGTCAACTCTCTTCCCCCGCGTTCCTGTGGACACGCACGAAGTTACGGATTTGATTACCCGCAACTTCCGGCCCGTCGGCTCACGCCGGGAATGGGACGCGCACGGTAGGCGTGCGGTTATCAAGACCCCTGATACTCGAAAGATCACCATCATCCCGATTGAAACGGAAGATTATATCAGTGAAAAAGAACTCACTGACTTGAAAGATAATTTTCGCAACAATCAGGCGTTGATGGTTGATGAGTTGAAAGTGCGGATTCCAGACCGCGCGGACACTCTAGCCATGATGTGCTGGCGCACGTTGGAAAAGGACGCGATGTCCGCATGGCTCAAAGGCTACTTCGATCAGGAAGACCCGCAGACAGGCAGAGTCTATCGCACGACTCTGGGGATAGATGCGACTCGTCAGACGGTTGCGAGTGTTAGCTGGGCCTCTGGTGCTTACGCAAAATTCATCGCGTGGCTCAAAGCTGCCAAGCTGAAAGTTAAGGGTGGAATAATCGGCGTGATGTCTACGAGTCTCGTTATTCAGACCATCTTTGACGATGCGCCGGTTCTGGCGAGTGGTCAGCGGATGGGCTATGACGAGTTTTACAAAGACATCAAGAACCGCACCGGCCTGAATATCGTCTTTGTCGAGAACAACGAACAGGCGGATTTCTTTGTTGATGGCGGAGCGCGAACAGCTGAGCAGAGATTTTTCGATGAGGGTTATATAGCGATTATTCCGGCGGGCGGCATAGTCGGAAAGACTGCATTTGCTCCGGTGTCGAGAGCGCAAGACCTCTCGACGCTAGTTCCCGATGCCAAGATTGACGTGCGGGGCGTCAGTGTCTTCCACTACGCAGAGAACGACGGCAAGGCTCTCAAGATGCAGGCGCAGATTGACCCGATGCCAATTCCAAACGATGAGAAAGTCTACACAACGGATACTTTGATTAGATAAGGAAGGGTGTATGGCAAAAGATACGAGAACCGTCGTGCGGGGCATCGGTGTAACTGAAAACGATAAGCACCGCGTTGAAACCGATCCCGATACCATCGCGGGGATGTACTCGCAGTCGGAACTTGACGCGCTTGTCAGGGATGGGGTTTTAGCGGCGGACAATCCCGGTGAATGGGTGTCAACCAAAGTTGACGAAGCGGCGCATGAAGATGGTAGAGAGGAATCATCCGACGACAAAGCGGTCAAGTCTTCAAAGAAAGTCAGGAAGTAAATGGCAGTTCTCAACGCCACAGATTACCCGGAACTAAGAGAGTCAATCGCGGATTGGGTTGATGCTACATATCTACCTGATACCAAGATTGAGCGCAGTATATTTCGGGGCGAAGGCGAAGAGGAAGTTGTAAAAAGAGTTGGCGCTTATGAAGACCTCAACGCGACTAAGAAGGCGCACGCACGCAAGGCGATGGTCTACATGGTGGCCGCTCGAATCGCTGAAACGCTAACCGGCGCTCCTTATGTGTCCTCAGATGGAAATTCTCAGTTCGTTAAATTCAATGGAGCGGCAGCGGCAGCAAGATTAAGGGGATGGGCTGAAAGCGAGCTAGCGGAGGTGGTAGACGAAGCGGCTGAGCCTGTAACGATGTCTAATCGGTCTGTTTCAGTAAGAACAAGCGCGGTGTGGTGACATGCTAATCAGGGTAGAAGTCGAAGGTGTAGAGGTACTACAGCAAAAAATCGGAAAGTTTGCTGGTGCTCTTCAGAGTCCATTTAAAGAGATGGACGTGGCAGACCCGCTTCACGCCGACTTTCTTGAAATCGAAGAGGATCACATTCAAAGCGCAGGACACGGCAGCTTCCCCGAACCATCGCCGGAGTACGAAGCGAGGAAAGTTAAACTTGTCGGTAGCATCCACGCTCAGTTGAGACTTACTGACCGCCTCTATTTATCACTGACAAGGGCAAGCCATGAAGACCACATCTTTGATAAGTCTAATCCGCAGGAATTGGTTTTCGGAACGAGAGTCCCTTATGCGCGAGCGCACATGAAAGCCTACAAGGGAAGACCGGCCAGACCGCCGATTGATTTAAGGCCTGAGGATGTTCGGAAGATGCAGAACACTATTAAGAAACAGGCGGCGATTTATAACCGGACAAGGATTGGATTTGTAGAAACGGAAGTTGGTGAAGTCGGATAAATGCCAGAGTTCCATTATCAAGGCATAGAACCTTTTTGGCGAAACACCACTGCTCTTTTAACTGCTCAACTACCTGCTGCTGTAGCGGCGATAGCACAAGAGAAGGGCGAGCCGCTAATCCCTATTGATAGCGTGCTGGCTGCGGACACGGCGGGTCCTCCTGACAGATGGATAGTTGTTCAGCCCGACGAAGTTGACGTTGCTGAAATAAATGATGGGGCCGGGATATTTGAAGAATGCACGCTCGATATAACAGTTGCATTAAAAGCTACCGACGATCTTGAAAAGCTAACCGCTGATTTGATGCGGTATGAGCGTGCGGTCAGGCAAATCATCTTAAGCGCAAGCGAAGAAGATTTGTTGGAAGGAATCGCAAGTGCGGGATGGTGGGAGTTACGCGGGGGGCGTTATCGCTGGGGACAAGTCGGACAAGTGAAGGTAAGAGTGCTGGCGGGATTAAAGCTCACGGTGAGATTCATGGAGGAGAGAAATGGCTAAGGCGGACGTTGACAGCATCGTGCTTGAAGACACTGAGCATGACGTTAAGGCGGATGGTGTGCGCGCGGTGAACTTTGAGACCTATCGAGCGATAGCTGTTGCCGGCGGCTTCTTCGATCCGCTTCAAGACGTGGGCAACCACAATTCCCCGCTTGACCTAAAAGGTCTGCGCTTTCTTCGTGACGACCCAAAGGCTGATGCAGCGCGCAGGCAGGCCGCTGGCGATAGGCTCACCGAAATCAACTCCATCCTTAATCCTGCGAGTCCCGCGAAAGTGGAGGGAAAATAAATGGCAGGCTCAACCCTGAACTGGAACACCGTCAACATCCCACGCGGTAAGCGCGTTGAACTGTTTGCGAAGGTCGCTGTACCCGGCGCTGGCGCGCGCATCTCGCTTTTTACAGACGGCACGCCAGACGGAACGGCAAACCCCAACGCGCTCTCTCTTGGTAGAACAGAAGACGGCGCGGAGCTTCGTTATGCCACGACTTTACAGCAAAGACGTTCGGATGAATTTGATGCTCCGTTTGATTCGTCAATCGAAATGGTAGAAGGAATCATAGCCTGCACGCTGATGAACACTCTCGACATGGATATTATGACTATCCTCATGCCGGGAACAACTAAAGCGGCGGGCACGGGCTATGAAGAGCTTTCTTTTGGCGGATTGAATACGGTTACTAAAATATCCGTTGTGGCCATCTTTGAAATGCCGGAGGATTCTACTAAACGTGGCGTCTTCCAACTCTATTCCGCGCTGCAAGATTCGGCTTTGGCGTGGCGTATCCGTCGTGGCGGTAATGCCATCGGCTCAAGCCCTGTGGCGTTTCGTGGCTACTCTGTCGGTAGTCGTGCCGCTGGGGATCAAGTGGGTAAGTACTGGAAATCCGTAGCCTAAGATTCGTTCGCTCCTTCCTTAACGCGCCCGTGCGGGTGGAAAGCCACCCGCATCCTGCCGCACATCTCATAACTATCAAATCAATTTAATTCTGGAGGTCTATTTGTGAGTAAGGAAGTCGCTCTATTAAACGGTGAGAAGAGAACATACAAGCCGCCGCCTAAGTATGTGCTGTGGAGGCACAATCGAACGGGCGCAGCTTTCACAGGTCGTATTGAGCAGATTGCCAGCGGTACTCCGGGCCAATCATTTGAGGAAAGCGGCCAGGCCTTCTTTGAATCTATGTCAGATGAAGAAGGTGCAGCGTTTGAAGCGATGGCTGACGATGTTGTTTGCCACTCATTTGGTCAGCCATATCTAACGGACGCGAATTTAGTTAAGCCGGAAGATTATATGCGACAGGAGAAAATGAGATGAAAGAAAGCGAGTTTGCTGCGCTCTGGCGGCAGAAAATGAACGAACCAAGCCCAACAGTAAAGATGGAGTTTGCGGGGCTGCAAGGAGTCTTCCAGCGCCTACCTTTGCGTGGATGGATTAAGAGCGGGCGTGTTCCTCAGTTTCTTGTCCACGCAATGCTTGAAGCTCGCAACGGGCAGGACATTGAAATTGATAAGGCAGATTTAACGCCAGAACAGTTTGACGAAAGCATAAAATTTCAGCGTGAAGCCGTGTGCTATGTAGCTATTAATCCTCGCATCGTGGCGGAAGATCGCACGCTTGAAAAAGGTGAAATCAGCTACGCAGAGTTAGCAGAAAAAAGCCCGGACGCGGTTGATGCAATCGTGGCTTGGGTGATGCTCGGTTGTCCCGATGTTCCAGTGAATACGAAAGATGGCGAGGTGACAATGGCTGAAGTCACTAAATTTCGTAAGAGCGGAAAAAAGCGAACAGCTTCTAAGTCTCGCCATGACGTGCAAGCAGTTTGGCCAACGGCCTAGCGATGTATGGGGAATTGAGGATGAATCCATTGCGCTCGCCTTTGACCTTGCGGCAGGTCATTGCCTCTTTCTTGCAGAGACAGAATTGGAAGCCGCACGGCTTGAGGCGATGGCAGCGGTCAATACGTCGGCAGGTATGGGCGGCAGTTTGGGCAACTCGCCTTTTGAAAGCGGAGAAGACTACTCGCCCGTTTATGTGGATGGTGAACTGAGATAAGAGGATGGCAGGCGATCTTACATTAGCTTTTAAGATTACGGCTAACGCGGCATCTGCCGTGCGTGAGATGGCCTCTCTGCGTAGTGCGGTTGTACGTGATACGGCGGCTATTAAAGCCAGTGGCGCGGATACCTCAACCGCAATGGGCGGGCTTGGTACTTCACTGGCAAGCACGGCAGGAAAGGTTGCGCTTGTTGGCGGTGCTGCTCTAACCGCTATTACGGCTCTCTTCGCTTTTACGAAGCAATCCACCGAAGCGGCAGCAGAACTTTTTGATTTGAGCAAGCAGACAGGTTTTCAGGTTGAGACTCTTAGCGCGTTGAAAAACGCCGCTGATACTTCGGGCGGAAGTATTCAATCAATTTCCGCCGCTTTGGGGATTTTTGAAAAAAACATGGTCGCTGCTCAAACGCCAATGAGCAAGCAATCAAAACTTTTTCAACAGCTTAATATAGATACGCGGGACAATGAAAAGGCTCTGCGCGATGCGTTCACTGCTCTGTCAAAAATGCCAGAGGGGGCGAATCAAACGGCGCTTGCCATGCAGTTATTCGGCAGGAGCGGCAAAGACGTTCTCGGTGTCTTGCATGAAATGAACGGCAACATTGACGACTCTATCGCTAAGTACCGCGAGATGGGAATTTTGATAGATGGCGAGACGGCGCGGGCGGCTGATGAGTTCGGAGATAAACTGTCTATTGTTGGAAAGAAACTTCAAGCGTTCGGGCTTGAGGTAGCTAAAAAACTCATCCCCACTCTGACCGTGCTTGCTGGCGTGGTGGACGTGGTTTCGATGGCATGGCAGGGTTGGCAACTTGCTATCGAGAAAGTAAAGAACGCGCTCGGCGGCTCTTGGGTTGACAAGGCCACTGGCGCGGTAATGAACACGATTGCGAAAGGCGACCCGGCCTTTGCTGCCACCTTAGCTGTCACTATGGCGGCGCGGAAGTCCGACGATAGCACCGGGACAATTCCTAATCTTTCAGCAGGCGGTGGGAAGGATGCTAAAGACAAGGCCAAGCAGAACGCCCTTAAAGATATTCAGGAAGCAGAAAAAGCCGATCTCATCTGGAACAAGTTTTACCTCACGCAACTAAAGCAGAACCGTGAAGAGGACATCTCCGACGCTCAAAGCTATGCGGAAGATGCCATAGCACTCATTCATAAAAAACTCGAAATAAGAGAAGACGCTTTAAGCAAAGAGTTAGAGCTTGAGCGTAAGTACACCAAAGACCAAGCTGAGTTTGCCCGCATAGAGATTGACAACGCTAATCAGATCAATCAGGCGCGGCAAGAGCATAACGATGAATACGCCGCGATTATAAAAGAGCGTGATGATCGAATCATTGCAGCACGTAAAGAGGTTATCAAGCTCCACGAAGAACTAACTAAGATTGAAGAGAACATAAACGAGCGGCGGATTAAGCTGGCGGAAGATGCCGTCAGCCGTGAGATGAACGCCCTGCGCGGCCTCTTCGATTTAATAAAACAGTTTGGCGACAACCAGAGAGACGAGCAGCAACGGCAATTAAATGATGCCGTAAGGTTCGCGCAGCGCCACACTATCATCACGCGCGAACAGCGCATGAAGTTCATTACCGCGCAAGCTGAGTTGGATATTGAGGAAGAGGATGCACGGCATGAACGAATTAACAGCGAACTCTCAGCACAAGAACAGACGCTTAAAAACCTCGCCACCACCGAAGCGCAGAAGTTAGAAATTGAGCGTCAGGCCAACGCGCTCAGAGAGCAAGAGCAACAGCGCCACGAAAACGAAGTGGGACGCATTACAAATCAGGCCAATGAAGACACGGGCGGGGCAGACATCAAGGGAGACATTAAGGAGTTTTTCAATCAAGAGTTCCCTGATATTAGTCCGATGGAGGTTGCGGCCAACACAATAACAAATTCATTTAAGACGATGAAAGGCGCTGTGCTTGAGTCTATAGACGCCTTTATCTTCTTTGGCGCAACCATCGGACAAGTGATGCGGCGCGCGGTCGCGGAAGTTCTCTCGTCAATAGCAAAGGAAGCAGCCATTCAGGGAATTAAAGAGGCGGCTATGGCTCTTGCCTCGCTTGCCGTGTTGGACTTTCGCGGGGCGGCACTTCACGGCGCATCTTCTGCGATGTGGTTTGGGATAGCAGGCGGGGCGATGCTTGCTGGTCGTGCGGTCGCTGCGCCTCTTTATCAACAGGCAGGTGAAGGCGCGAGCGCGGCCACGCAACGCGGGACACAGACCGCGACGGCGGCTAGCGAAGTACGCACGATGGAAGTCAACCGGCGCGGCGGCACTAGCGGCACTGGCATGGAAAGCACGGCGCTAAGAATGGAAGCGGCAGCCGCTAAGATGGAAGCTGCCGCTAATCGCCTTCATGGTGTCTCATTCTCTGATGTGGTAAGCGCGGGTGCGCGAGGTGCGGCAGATGCAATAGCAGACGCAGCATCTGATGCGATTTCAAGGAGTCACGATTTTCGTAATGTCGTTGCTGGCTTTCCAAAGGGTGCAACAGCATGAGCGTGAAAATTGAACAGCGCGGCGAAGATACTGTTTTAGTCGGATGCCACGATAAGCCTGTTGCGACGGCAGAAGAGGGCGGGCTGCGCGTCCATGCTAAGCACTCATCCGACAAGTGCAGGCCGTTGATTACGTGGGCCGAAATTGAAGAGGCGCGGCGCGCTTGCCTCAACAATGCTAAGGCTTAAAGGTTTGTTTTTCTTTCTCCTCTTTTTCCTTGCGCCGCCTTTCAATAATAGATTCGGCTGAAAGGTCAAACATTTCAAGGCGACTCGTTGACAGGCCAGCTATAACCTTCACAGCAAAGCCGTCACACTCTAATGTCTTAAATACCGATCCCTTCCACGAATGGGGTAGCTTGAGAGATTCTGAGATTTTCTCTGCAAACTCATCGGTGTCTTTCCACTTTGTGTCCTCATAAGTAAACTCAATGCTTATTATCTTACCGTCTAAGTATTTAATGGTGGCAAATCTAATCCCCTCAAATTTTGAAGAGTCCTTTTCGCGCAATTCGTGATTAAAAAAAGAGTCGGATCGTTCGCCAATCTCGTTTGTGTAAGAGTAAGGTTTTCGGGGCAATAATACTCCCGCGTTTACTATGTCCATCCCAAGTTTTAGCCCGCGCAGTTCTGGCGCTTCTGATAGCTTGGTTGTGCATCTTTCTTGTGCGCGTATAGTGAGGGAGAAGGTAAATAGGGTAAGGACGAGAAACCATCTAAGTTTCATAAGACTACCTCCGACGAGATAGCTTATGAAAACTTTATGCGACTTGCAAGGCTCGCTCGCGTTTAAGTAGTTCGCGGAACTCTGCCTCTGTTTTTGTTCCTTTCCTTCTGTTGCAGGATTCGCAGGCTGGAGCAGTATTAGCAAGCCAGTTAGAGCCGCCGCGCGCAATAGGCTTGCGGTGTTCTACGTGAACAGGCTCAACACTGAGACTTTTAAGACATAGATAGCAAGACCATCCGTAGTATTCACATTTCGCAAGCCATTGAATTCGGGTAAACGAGCCTTGTGCGCCTCTTCTTTTAGATCGGGCGTTTCGATTCTTTACCAAAATAGTGTCTTTATTGGCGTTGTAGTATTGCCTTCGATATGGCTTGCGTCTTCTGGAGATTGTGTCTCTGTTATTTTGATAGCGGGCAGAGTTGTTGGAAATAATACGTTGTCTGTTTTCCCTGTAGTAGCTCTTATGGCAGGCTTTACATCTAAGCTGTAATCCATCCTCTTGCTGTGTGGGTCAATTCAATAGCGAACTCGTCACTAATGATGGTTTCCGTTTCTGTGGTCGTGTCTATCATCTTTAACCTTTCTGGCGATGTGCGCCGCTTTCAATGGTTAAAATAATAGCACGCTATTAAATTAAATACAAGATAATTCGATAGAACGCTATTGAATTTATTTGCCCGCCATGCGCTTCTGTGGTACTCTTATCAACGTGCTGGAATTGTGGTATAACGCGGGAGCATGAGGCGAAAGATGATTACTACAGGCGAGGCGTTAGAGGTTTTAAAGGGCAGGGGTATAGATGTCTCATACTCTAATCTTGCTCTTTGGGTTCGCTCTGGTAAGTTTCAAGGCGCGAAGCTAGAGGATGCGCCGCGCGGCTCTGTGTGGCTTATTCCGCTTTCATCTGTCGAAAGGTTTGAGCCGCCTAAGCGCGGGCGAAGGGCAGCAAAGAAGTCTAGCAAGCGATAAGGTGAAGTGATATAATCCCCACTTGAACGAGTCAGGCCACAAGCAAGAGAGGCGTGCGAACAAACATTCCTTTAGCTTAAACTGGCTCGTTCAACTAAACAATTCGTAGTGATGCTTCATGCGTCCATTTAGCTTAATTGCTGAGTGGGCGCTTTTTGCTTTTATGCCGACGTTTCCAACATTAACAACCGTCCGTCCAACCTTCTATAACGAAGAGCCTAGAGAGTACGCGGGCGATTCTACGACCTATCAGGATGGTGGGCGGGACTGGCGCACGAATGCGGATACACCCGTTCGCAAGTGGACTATTGGCTACGAAAACATCACTACCTCAGAAGCCGCTCAGTTTGACCAACTAGCCATTGATACAAAGTTCAACCCGCGCGAAGGCTCGTTGTTGGGCTGTGATTTCACGCCGCGCGGTGAATCTCTGTTAAGCAACGTGCGGATAACAAAGTATTCGCATAGCAGAACTAAGAGTTGGATTCATCGTGTTGAGATAGAGCTAACTAAATTTCCGTAACATGCAAACAGTCCACTCCACGCTATCAACCCGCCTTCGTAACTCCTTCACTGACCCCGCAGTGGAACGAAAGCCCTGCGACTTAATAGAATTTTACGAATCAACTTATATCCCCGATCCTGTAACCGGCTTTGACCCCACCGACGCTGTTCAGAACTTCTCTACTATAGATATTACTTGGGATGGAATATCACAGAGGCGGAATGTCGTCTCGCGCGGAAATATAGACAAACATAAAGGCGAACAGACCAACACCGTATCTATTAACTTCTCAAACATTGATAAGTTTATGGCGGCTTGGAATCAAACGGTACAGATAGAAGGCATGTGGGTTGTGATCCGTTATGTCGAAAGAGATATAACGGCAGGCTCACTCGTTCTCTTTGTTGGCAAGGCTGGAAAACCATCAACTATCAATCTCAAATCATTCTCCATCTCTGCTACTCAAGAGACGATTGATATAAATGCGGAGCTTCCACTTCGGACATACACCGCGCAAGACCCGGAAGGCAGAAGCCCATCAGACCCCCTGTACGAAGGAATCCGTCTTGTAGCTGTGGCAGGAAGTAACCAATATCCCACTATCGTTCCCGCCAGAAATACTCTCGCCAGATTGATAGGCCAGCGCGATACGGTTTACGTCACTAAGAATTGGTCATCGCTTGACGGGACACCTTACGGACAGCCGATTAGAGAGGTGCTTGGGAGAGCGCAGTTGGCCCTCAGAGCCTTTTTCTGGGCTGACAAAGGCTTATTCGTGGCTTATCTGATGGAAGCCTGTGCAGGGCCGATTCAGGGCATAGAGAACATTAAGAATAGAACGAGTGGATTTAGTGAGCCTTTCAATTTACCCGGCCCGGTCGGGCCAATCATCCACTTAGGCGATGCTGGCGGAACAGGTACAAATCTTGGAAACACGAATCAATTTCAAGAGTCAGGAAAGTTTTCACACCTCGCATATATCGAAGGAGCTTCCACAGGCTCAGCGGCAGATGTAGAAGACAATCCCCCGGAAGTCACTGCCTTAATCATAGGTCGCCGTGTGCCGACTCCTGACAATTCGGGTGTCTATCCTTCGATTGATGTTGAGGCCACATTGAAGTGGTCAGACAATCCGGTTGACCTGGCGAGATGGATATTCATTGTTACAGGAGTAAACGAGAATTTTCTTGAAGACTCAGTTAATTATCTGACGAGACTCCATTGTGATGAACCTCTTTTAGATGAATCTAATAGTCAAAGAGTCTTTATTCCGTCAGGCGATTTACCACAAACAGGAACGCAGATTATTCGTTACGTTCCGACCGGATTCATCAGCCCGCGCTCAATTAGATATGCTTTAGGCGATGCAGTTTTAGCCCCCTGGCTACAAGAGCCTGAAGAATATGAGCCTCTTGATTTAGAAGATATTCCCGGCACGTATGCGATTCAAAGAGTCTATCGAAAGCGTTATACCTTTAATGCTCCGATTGTCGAGAGAGTGAAAGCGGTGGACTTCAAGAATAAAGTCCTGTATCCGGCGGCACGACTGTTTGACCGGATGAATTCTAAAGGCAAGATAGAGATTCACAGTGAGAAGCCTTCGGATAATTCCTTATTAAGATCGTCGTCAATCGTTGGTGCTACGTCAATCCTTGTGGATGATGTGACGCAGTGGAAAGAGAATCTACTTTTACAAGGCTTAGTAAATATTGGATTCGGGCTGACGACTTCCGAAAATAGACGAGTTACGTCTGCGCTCTTTTCGGCAGATGGAAACGCTATTTCTTTGACAACCGGAGTTACAGGAAGCGTCACGGCCACAGCTTCAGGCGCTAACCTGACGGGAGGTTCTACAACCGTTCAAGCCTCTGGGACTGTCACGATTGGCGGCAGCATGTCAGGTACGGTGACAATCACCATCAATGGAATAGCGATTGAATACGCACTTGTAAGCGGTGAGACGACGGCTAGTGTCGCCGCGATGTTAGCAGTGGCAATCAACGCAGACACGAGATTAAACCGTTATATCAAAGCTACCTCTTCGGGCGCTGTTCTTAAGATTAAAGCTAAATACGGCGTTCTCAACCTCGATTCTGCTCTGGCTAACGCACACACTGGCCCGCGTGCGAATCCAGTAGCAGGCCCGACCCTTGCTCAGTCCGCAGGCTCACTTGGAGCGGGTGTTTATCTGGTTGCTTATGCTTACGTGACAGCGGTAGGTAAGACGCTTATTAGTCCTACCTCTTCAATTACTCTAACCGCAAATAAGAAGATAGATGTCACCTCGCTGGGCGCTTTGCCTGCTGGCGTCACCTCAGTTAATTGGTACGTCTCCGACCCTGACACCGATAAACTTTTGTATGTCGGAACGAATAATGGTAGTGCGTTTTCTATTACAGAACTTCCGTCAAGAGACAATCCCGGTGTGCCTCCGTACAACTCGACAGGTGAAGAGTCAATTCGCATCGCACTGTCATTCGCTACAAACACACAAGGCGCTACGGTCTTAGCTCAGTCAGGACTCACGAGAGGGAATATCAAGACAGACACCTTTAATTGGCCGCTTGGCAGTGAGCAGTCAAGTGTCAATCAGATCAAAGGAAATTTCAGGGACTCTAAGAACGACTTTGCTTTGACTCCTTTCAAAGTCAGCGATCCCGCTCACATTGCACAGGTAGGCAAGACAAAGCCTTTAGAGGTTGATTACTCAGGAGTAGACAACTGGCATCAAGCATTCAGACTGGCTAATTCCGCACTGTCAAAGAATCGTGAGGGCGACTGGTTCTATACATTAGTGACCGGCAATGGCGAAGCCCTGCTTTTAGAGGAAGGGGATTTGATAACAGCCAGTGACGATTCCGGTGAGTTGATAAATGTCGTTGCCAGAATCGAATCACTTTCAATTTCTCCAAATTGGGAAGTCACAATTAGAAAAGCACGGCGTTACTCCACTGAGATGTTCTCTGACTACGTTCGCCAGCACGACATCCCGCTGCCTTCTACACTTCGCTACGTTCAAACAGTGGACACGCAATTCATCCCGCTAGACATCCCTTACTGGCGAGAAACCGACCCACCCAACGTGCCGGGAATCCATGTAGCAGGGGCGCGTAGTTTAGACGCAGGAGACCATAGAGGCTTCACAGTCTACTCAGACGCAACCGGAGCTTACGTTCCACTGACTCAAAAGATAGAGAGTCATGTGCCTATCGGTGAAGCGCTAACAGCACTTGATTCCACTACGAATACGCACACTTTAGATAGCGTCTCGGATGTGCGAGTGCAGATCACCACACCGGGCGAAGACAACCCGACATATCAACTTGAATCTACCACTGAGGAAAAGCTATTAGCGGGCGCTAATAAATTCGCATTAGGAATCAATGGAAGATGGGAGATAGGGCAATTCCAAACCGCTACATTGGTAGGTGGTACGACTGACACTTACGACCTGTCCGTTTTCTTGAGAGGCAGGCATGGAACAGAAGACCATGTTGACGACCATGCTATCGCTGACAAGTTCGTGTTGTTGACGGATGCAGATGGAAATGACACGGGAGTTACTTTCATCCCACTACCTTTGAATCTTCTAAGTCAGACTTTTAATCTAAAGGCTGTCACGACGAATCAGGATGTAGCAGATGCCACAGCGGAGAGCTTTACGTGGACAGGCCGCACACTTCTCTCCCTCTCCACCATCAATCATAAAGGCACACGCGACTCTGAAAATAATCTACTAACTGAGTTCTATGGCCGGACACGAGTAGGGGGAGGATTCAACACTAATCCATCGGGAGCATTGAATGAAGAGGTGGAAGAGTATCGAGCAGATATTCGCTCTGCCGATGGTCTAACCAGTAAACGTATCATTCCCGTTATCGTTGGCGTCTCTCAGCCCGCAATGCTAGAGGGAAACAGCGTTACTAAGTTCGACTCTATCACGGCTAATACGTTGGATTCGGGTGTGAGTTCAAGCCCGATCACAGCAGTCTCTTATCAACAGATTGAATTAGCCGGAAATAGAATTGACGGGACTCTAGCTAGTAGTGGTGGAACAGAAGCAGGGATAGGGTTTGTTCCTTCGTCGTTTAACTGGAGAACAGCCTCGCACGCTCAGATTCTAGCAGCCGCACAAATCTATGCTCGCTTCGTTCCCGGCGGGCCGCCCGCTTTTGAAGTCCTGGAATATGGCGTCTCCAAGTACACGTTGATAAGCCCATCTGGTGAGAATCGCGTGACGATAATGTTCTCAGGAACAGAAGTAAGAGTCTATCGAAATTGGGTAGGACCAACTTCGGAGCCAGTGTACATCAGTCCAAAGGTAGCACCATTTCCGGTGAAAGCCCTTGCTTATGTAGAGGGAGTTTCGACAAAAGTTCGTGGAATTGTGATGACTACTAATCCGTTTCCCAAAACTATCTACAGTGCCAGCCAGCAAACGGAAGATGGCTATACGCCGGGTGATCCTATCGTCATGGACATCTGGCAGGAAAACAGATACGGCAGTGGAACTAAAACACGAGTTACCTTATAGGAGTTAATTATGTCTGATACAGGTTTGCCATTATCATTACCTTTAATGCCGTTGGATGGGATGCGTACTCCCGAACCGGAGACCATCTATAACGCTGCGATGGCGATTATCAATAGCAGCGTTGCCGCATTCTCGGCATGGACTCCGACATGGACAAACCTGACCATAGGTAATGGCACGGTGACGGCAAAGTATAAGCAGGTCGGTAAATTAGTATTTTGCCGACTGTCTATCGTGTTTGGCACAACCACCTCGATTTCAGGTGACGTGCGTTTTACCTTACCTGTCACCCGTGCTGCTTATGGTGGCTCAGACAACATCACCTCGCTTGGGCAGAGTGTTTGTTATGACGTATCGGCTGGGACGGTTTTTGATGGGAACGTGACTAACTACAGCACGACAACGGCTTCTCTGAGAGTTTTCAATTCAGCGGGAACTTATCTATCTTCCACCCCTTTGTCCTCTATCGTTCCTTTTACGTGGGCGAATACTGACCAGTTAGTTTGTGAGTTCTGGTATGAGGCTGCGTAGTGTTGATGGGATATGTTTTTGAGAGATAGCCTGTGAGTTCTTCTATGAAAGGATGTGAGATTGCGACTCATCCTCTGCGGTTACGTCCACATAATCATCAACGCTTAGCGGCTCTGTATCTTCAAACACCAAAGGATGTCCGATGTGTTCAAAGAGAAAGGCTTTCAGGGCTTCCCTAATTTCTTCTGTATCGTAAATCTGTGTCTTGTCGGTGACGCCCCTCTGGGCAATCCAGACGTAACGCTTACATTCCGTGCAAGCTAAGCCGTATGTTCTAGCCATTTGCCCTCTGCTTCCTTTCAGCCCTCAAGCAGTTTGCGACGGATTTGGTCAAGCGATGGTGGCTCAGTTTGGATGAACTCGCCTACTGGATGGCTCTTGCTGAAATCAAATTCCACATTGCCATCTACTTTCTGCGTATACATACATCCGCCTCTAGGTGACTCCAAAACAATATATCTATCTCTATAACGCAGGGTGATAAAGATTGTGCTGGATTCTTCTATCTCTTCAACTGAATCTATCTTATTCATAGGTTAGCTTCTCTCCTTCAATCATTAGAGCGGAGGGTGGCCCGCCCTTCGCCGCCTTCCAACCCCACAGTCTCCAAGATGGGATTGGCTACGTGCGAGGGGGATTATAACTCAGAATGGATAGAACCACGCGGGCTGTGGATGATTAACGGGACGCACTTTCTTTTTCAACCTTCTGGGCTTCGATAGATGCCAGTGGTAATCGCCTTTCACACCCGTGCAATCTACGATCTCAACTGTTCCCACTAATACGCCAGTGGGTAAACTTCCCGGTTCAAGCCCCGCCTCTTTCCAGAATCTATTATCTGCCGGTGTATTGCTGGCATAGATATAAACCCGCTCTCTAATATTCGTTGGACGTGAGCGGAACTCTATCGGCTTCTTTCCGAGTAGGATTTGTTCGGCATGTGGTTGACGGATGCTTAATGCTCTCACGTTGCTTCCTTCTTTTCAGTAATCATACACTGGCTCCCGGAAGCCCAATGTATCCAAATCGTAGATGTCCACCGCTTTGACGGGCGCGGTTCGGTGTAGGAATACTTAGTGCCCCGAACGAAAGGGAAGATGTTGGCTGAACCGCCCTGACCTTCAAACGAAACCTTTTTCTTGCCGACTTCAACTACACGGCAATCCAGCCCAACCCCGAAAACCCCGCCCTCGTCCAGCCCATCGTTGATAGCGAGATGGAGCGGTGAGCCTTCTTCCAGCCACCTTGCTAGAAGGTCTAAGAACTCTTGGCGTTTGATTTTCATGGGAGCGGATTATAACTCTTTCTCTCTCCTATTTTCTTTGCACAGGGAGCGTCCACGAAAAATAATTAGTCGGTTAATACGATGCGATCATTTAGCGGTCTGGGATACGCGCCTTCGGCGTCTTTGTGGCTTGAATGGCTGACAGTGCCGCACGGCAACGGTCAAGCGGTGAAGCATGAGCGATAGAGAATATATCCCGCTCGTAAACTCTGCCAAGACTCCACATCGTACTGTCCATTACGATATAGGCAAGCGCATCGCCGTACTGCTCTTCAAGGTTGAGTTCCTTAATCCGCTCTTCCACCTGAAAAACATCGGCAGGATTAGTCGCAGGCGAGAAATAATATGAAGGGTCTTCTGCGCCATTGGCATAGACCGCAACACCGCGATAGTCGCCAACGTCGGCAAAGAACGTAGCCTTATCATCGCCGTTCCAATCGCCCTTAAAGTCCCATTCTTGCCAGCCCATGATTTGAGCGGACACCTGCTTATCAACCACCTTTTTATCTATTTCTACTGCCATTGTACTCATAATTATTCACCTTTCCTGCAATCCAAAACTTATTCGTACCCCCTTCTTTTGAGCCGGGAACAAAGAAGAGGTTAGGTTCACGGACGGACGCGCTTTCCACGTTTAGAGTGTGGCGCGGGCTTCGCCCGTCGCTTTTGCGTTAGGGCGATTTCAGTTTTCGTAAGTTGCTCTCAAAGTTCGCGGGTTGATTAACCCTTGTCATCCGTTGGCAGTGTTCACACTTTGTCCGCGTCTTTTCCTCATAGAGTTTTCTTGAAAGCCTGTAATCTTCCATCATCTGTTTAACCCTATGCCATTCCTGCGCCAACCTCGTTATCCACCAAATCGGATTGATGCTTTGCTTACAATCACGACACTTTATGAAAGAGAGCTGGCCGTCCACCATCACCTTGCGGTGTTTGCATCGCTTCTCAATGTATATTTCACGGGCGACCTCGATACTTATTACGTTCCCGCCTTCGTTGTCAGAAAGGTCAACAATCATTTCCTTCCCCCTTTCTCTAAAGCGATTGAATATCTCAATCCATGTCCATATCCGCGTAGCCATGCAATCCGAAGCCACTCTTTAGTCTTTTCCAAAAGAGCGAGCTTTTCTTGGTTCCCATCAGCGACGGACACAAGATATTGATAATCAGCCTCAAACCGCTTTTCATCAGAACCTCGGCGGAGACCCCTCTGCATTTATGCAGGGGAGGAAGCCGCAGCAATCGCGCACGCGCTTCCAAGCGTGCGCCTCAAGTTTCGCTACAAATAACTGTGTGCTAACTGATAGGCAACTTCGTAGTCCAAGCCTCGCTCACTGACTGCCCGATTGATAAGCAGTCGTATGGACTCGTCCTGAATAAGTGCCTCAAGCGGGTTTACCGCCCTGTCGTCCGCGATACGATCTAGCAAGATGCCCACGCCATGAGGCGTCTCCAAAGAGAGCGGATGTGCGGCCAGCCATTTCTCTCTGGCGCGTCTCAAGGCGGCTTGCCCTTTTTCGGTTTGTGCCCATACTTTTCTGTATGCCCGCACTTTTTCAGGATTGTGCCTGGCCCATCGTGCAACATAGGCTCGGTTAGAGGCTTTACCCTTCTCCGTTTGCCGCCACCGTCTTGTGGTTTCACGCGCTCGTTCAAGATTCCTCTTTTGCCATGCTCTTGTGTTCGCCGCCACACAGGATTTGCACCGCGACCGCCTTACGCCAAACGACGTGAGGGGCTTTACCTCGCCACATTTGGAGCACCGCTTATCCGGCATCAGGGAACCCATTCAGTGCTCGGCTCCAATTCGTAACCGGGACAATCGCACGGCTCGCGCATATCACGTCCGCCGTGACCCATTTCCATAATGCGGCACACGCCCCCGCTGTCGTGATGCGCGGCATAGTGCCGACAGTGCTTACATGTTGCGCCATAACTCATATTGACCTCTCAACTTTCGCTAACTGTAAAAGAATCCCCTTCTTTGAAGTGGGGGAGCATTCAATTTATTTTCCTTTTTCGTCAGGGGGGTTGCTTCCCCCACGATCAACCACCAGCTTTTTCAAGTGCTGCCAGTTCCGCCTCAATACCCGCCTTGTGTAGCATGTGGGTACGCTGCATCTGCGCGGGCGATGCCAGCCCACGCCGGATATACTTGCGTGGAACATCGCCGCTTAGAGTTCTTCTTTGCGACCATCTATGCTGGGCAAGGTGGACTCGTAGCTGTCGGATTCGCTGGCGGCGCTCGCCTGCGGTCATTAGCGGAATCCGAGACAGCTTCTCCTGCAATTCCTGCTCAAAGGTAATTACCCGTGTTTGTGGTTTTCTTCGTTTCTTGCTCATGGCTAATTATTGAGACTCGTAGCTGGCAATTCCCGTGTCAATTTCCGTGTCAACGTGTTAGTGATTTTGACATCTCGCTGCTGACAAGCCTTAATCACCCTTCTCTGTCCTTATATATAGGAGCGGCTGCAACGGTAGATTTGGTTAAATTCAGTGGTGTCCGGTAATGTGCGGTTAAAGCAATTACTAGACGTGTTGAACAATGATTGCTATAATCCCCCAGCCTTGCAAGAGAGCAGGTCGGGCGGTCGCTGCTGCGATTCCTTTCGGGGGAGCGCGGGAGAGGAAAGTCCGAACACTACAGGGCAGCGAGCCAGCTAACGGCTGGGCATCGGGCGAGGAACGGGCGGCCTTTTGGTCGAACGCCCTTGCCGGATGACGACAAGTGCAACAGAGAAGAGACCAGCCAGCGGGTCGTGGCGCTTTCGGGTGTCATGATTGCGGGTGATGGGTGAAACGGTTGCGGTAAGAGCGCACCGGCGCTCGGTGGTAACACCGGCGGCCAGGCAAACTCCTCGCGGTGCAAGACCAAATAGGGAGGCGTCAACCAGGGCTGCCCGCCCGATGCGTGCCTTAAAAAGCGCGCTACGACCTCCGGGTAGGTCGCTCGATCCAACTGGCGACGGTTGGGCTAGATGAATGATCGCCGCTTCGGATTTTTCCGAAGAACAGAATTCGGCTTACAGACCTGCTCTCATTTTGCATGGCAAACTTTTGAACCCACTTTATCGAATAAGTTTTCTCACTCGAAATCTCAACGGAAAGGCCCACAGGAGAGATGGCAAACCGCAAAGGGGTTTTCATCGGCGCTTACGTGCCCAATCAACTCAAAGAGGCTCTACAGCAGCGCGCACGGTCGGAGCACCGGACGCTCTCGCAGGAGATTACACGGATTTTAGAGGAAGCGATTAAGGGCAAGCGACTGCCGCCCGGCTTCATTGATCGTCGCAGCGAGACCACCGGCCCAAGACGCCGTTCCACAGACCCTGCGCCGCGCCGTCGTGACGGCGACGTGCCTTACATTCCTCCTGATCGCGCCTCCGGCGACGAATCATAGCCAGAGAAGTTTCATCACTATCCAGCTTGCGGCGCGCGTCTCTCATCCTTGAGAGGACGCGCGTCGCATTTTATATTTCGATTTGCTACACTCCGTTTTGACTTTGCCATTAAGCCCGAGCGCTTGGCGGACAAAGTAACAAAGCTGTTTGTGTAGGTGTGAATTTGAAACTTCTGGTCGTCCTCGGCATTTTTGCCGTTATCTTTCTGTTTATCTATCTACGCCTGCGGCCATTCATCAGGATGGCAAGGCAGATGTTTGGTGTTGCGCGAGATGTTCGCCAAGCCGTCAGGCCAGACGCCGCGTCCTCGGCACACAGCGGCGGCGCAGGCAACAGGCTCGTGCGCTGCACCTCTTGCGAGACATGGGTTCCATCTTCCCGCGCGCTCAGGCTCCGTTCCTCAAACGCTTCCTACTGCTCACGCGACTGCCTCGAACGCGCGGCAGAGATTAGCAAACACAAAGCTGCGAGCTGAAAGAGCGGGGATGAGGGCGGAGGGGTGAGGGATGAAACGAAAGACACAGTCTTTTCTTCATCCCTCACCCCTCCGCCCTCATCCCTGCTTTTCAACTTCTTCCGGTAAAACATTTCCCGCTTCGTGGACGGCTTTGTCTGTGTCTGTGAGGAAGAGGATTACCATGCCGACGACGAAGAAGAAGATTAACGAGAGCAGCGCCTGACGATAAGAACCTGTGCGAGCGACGACGATTGAGAAGACCAGCGGCCCCATCCATGACGTGCCGCGCTCGGCGACTTCGTAAAGGCCGAAGAAAGATGATTCGCGCCCCGCCGGAATCATCCTTGAGAAGAGCGAGCGCGAGAGCGCCTGCGATCCGCCGAGCACAATGGCAATCATCACTCCCAGCACATATGCCTCTGTGGTCGTTTGAAGGAAACCGTAGCAGTAAAGAACAATCCCAATCCAGATCACAATTGAAATCAGAATCGCGTTCTTTGTCCCGGCCCATCTGGCTATGCGCTCGAACAGGAGCGAGCCGCCGATGGCGACGAATTGTACCAGCAGATAAATCCCCAGCAGGAAAGATTGGGGCGCTTCCTGTCCCCGCGCGACAAATAGCTCCTGAGCCAGAAACACCGATGCTGCGCTGATGACAGTTTGAATGCCGTCGTTGTAGAACAAATATGCAATCAGGTAACGGAGCGTGTGGCGCAGGCGGTTGAGTTCACGAAAGGTTGCAGCGAGTTGTGACAGCCCGACTGAGAGGAAACTTTTCTCCGAAGGTAATGTTTGAGCAGGCGCACGGGTTTTCAGGCGACGGAAGGTGATGATGGCAAACCCTCCGCACCACACACCGGCAGAGAGCAGCGACAGCCGCACGGCCATGCCCTGAGAGACGCCGATTTTCGGCGCAAGGATGACGAAGCCGAAGTTCAGCGCCAGCAATAACCCGCCGCCCAGATAGCCCAGAGCAAACCCGCGACTCGACACCTTATCGCGCTGATCTTCGGTTGAAATCTCAGGCAGGTAAGCATTGTAGAGAACCATCGAAGCGCCGTAACAGAGAGTGGCGATGATGAAAAGAAAGCTCCCCATCAGATAGAGATTTCCGGCGACGAAGAACATCAGGCAGTTGGCCGTGACCGCGATGTAACAGAAAATCGCCATGTAACGTTTTTTTCGATGTGAGTAATCGGCAATCGCTCCGACCACCGGCAGCAGGAAGACCTGCGAGAGAACCGCGATTGTGACGGTGAAGGTATGAAGTGATTTAGCCGTCACCGAGCCGAGGAAACCCAGATTCAGGACAGTCCCGTTCTCGCCGACGGCAGCCTGCGCGAGTGCCGTCAGGTATGGGCCAAAGAGCGCTCCGACAACCGTCGTGTAAAAAGCGGAGTTCGCCCAGTCGTACATCAACCAGCCGAAAATCTCTCGCTTGTCATTCACCTCACCGCGCCTCTTCGCCATGTTTCGCGCGGAAAGAGCAGCTTGATTTTCGGTTGAGGGAAGGTTTGTTGAATCGTTCATGTGGCTGTGCCAGTTTCTCCGGTCAGAACTTCGACTATAGCAGGCGTGATGTCAGCCAGACTACGCACGCGAGCCGCGACTGTTTCCCTGTGCTCGCCCCAGATGAGCGTCGGCACGAGATTCAGCGTGTGATTGCGAGTTGAAAGATCTTCGATGTTGCCGTGATCGCTGGTCAGCAAAACGGTCGTGCGCTTGAGATCGATTAGTGACAGCAGGTGGCGCACAAGGCGCGCGAGATTGACGAGAACGATGCGTGCGGCCTCCATATCCTGCGCGTGCCCCGTTTTGTCCGTGATGAAATACTCGTAAAGCGTGAAGCGATGCTCGCGCGCAATCGAAGCAAGAATCTCAGCCGCCTGCTCAGGCGTGCGCCTCGATGTAGGGAAGCCGCGTTCGATCAGCATCTCGTTGGTGTAGTCCTGAAAAACTGCGCTCCCGGCCTGTAAATCATCAAGGCTGCGGAAACTCATCCCGGCGGCTTCGACGGCGACGGTGGTTGCGGAGACCCAGCGCGGGCGAGTCTCAAAAAATCTGGGCGTGTAGGCGTTGGCGAAAGTGTTGGGTTCAATCCGGGCACGCTTGAGTTGAAGAAAGATGGAATGCTCGCTGATAATCTCGCGCAATGCTTCGTTGGGAAACCCCTGCTTGTGATAGCCGAGCGCGGCGGGAGCGTTCACGCCGGTTAAGATAGTCGTCTGCCCCGAAGCACTCTGCGGGCGTCCTTCAACTCCCAGCCGCGCATCGGTTCTCACGAGCCGTCCATCAAAAACAATCAACGGCTCTTCATCCTGAAACACGGCGAGCGGCGCAGCTTCCGTCAATCCGTCGAGCGGATTGTGGCCCCCGCGCGTCCCGATTCCCAGACCATCAATGAAGAAGAGAAGAACGGACATGTGCGGGGATGAATAGCATTAAAGAGCGGTAGGTGACAAGGGACGATAAGATAGCGATTAAGGAGCGAGGGCTGAGTAAAATATTGGCCCCGATAATTTTGTAAGAGCATCGGGGCGGGGAAGAGACCATTTTTTTACTGAAGAGAGTTTCTTTACTGGATAGGCTTGGCCTTCTTTATTAGTTCCGCTGCCTTCCATTGATAGATTACTGCAAGAGCTACAATCTGCCGTAGCGGGTCCTTCAAGTTTCCTGCTGCTTGGCGCACTCGACTCTCATGTTGCGGCGCGAGATTTCTGAAGACCTCAGCGTCAAATCCCGTCCGTCCTTCGCCTGTACTCATATTACTGCTGTTAGCTGCCAGGATAGCCTCATCTAAGATTTCCAGCGCCAACATTTCGTCAATAGGAGCAACTGCCTTTGCCAGCTTACTAAGACTTAGTAAAACGGGATCGAGTTCCCGGCTGGTAACTATAGCTGCGGCTGGTATGCCCGCTGGCGGTATGTCCGACTCGGTATCGGCGCGTTTTAGTTGTTTAATTGATTGATATACCGCCCTGATAGCGCATGGTTGATCTTTCGATGCGACACACCTGTTGATAATCACTGGATAAACTTGCAAGATTGATGTTGCCTTATTTAATAGTTCAGCCAATCCTTCGGCTTCTACAAGGCTACCCTTCGTGGCGAGACTGAGCGCCTCCCGGACATTAACCATTTCTGTGAGTTGCGTTTTTTGATGCCCCTCCGAGAGCTTTTCAATCATTTTACGAGCTTTATCAAACTTCTCTTGATTGATGGCGAAATTGATTGCCAGTTCGTCGGGTTGATTGCTGTTGAGAGCCTCCTTGACGCGTTTCTCATATCGCTCTTCATTAGCTTCACTGTCGCTCACTTGCGGAAGTGATGCGTCGTCGCCCGGATTTCTGCTTAATCTCTCCAGTTGCAAAAACGCTCCGGTTAATTCCGGCGCATATTGTTTCAACGGAAGCCATGCGGTTAAGAGTATTCCTCTAGCTCTCTTTAGAAAGCCGGGTTGAATTTGTTCCAGCTTACCTAAACTTTCAATGATATAAGTGGCATACGCCTTCATCACTGGTGGGGCGGGCGGTAGTAATTGTCGGTTTGCATTGGGAAACACTAGCTCGTTCAAGGCTAGATACGTTCTCCCTATACTTTGATTTCCAAAAGAGAGAGAGGTGATTCGTAATCGCTCAATGTATTGAACAATTAGCCTGTCGGCTGCGGCACGGTCTTTTGCTGCCAAGTCAAGAATTGCACGCCCCGCGCTTATTTGGGTTGGGTCAGCTTCAATTGACTGAAGAATATGTCTACTGGCAACTTCTTTATCACCCGCTTCAATCGCTTGAGCCGCAAGATTTGCTTGCCTTAAGTGTTCTTCGTATTTTCCCAACTTCTGTGCACCTATACCAGCTAATTCATCAACAAAGGCTTTATCCCGGCCAGCAATACTAAACGCGCGATTGCGAACCTCATTTCTGGCGCGGTCTAGAGCCGTCCGGGCTTTAGGTGCTGCCCCAACCGGCTGGCTGCGAAGTTTGATTTGCTCTTCTTCATCGGGAAATGTGAGTTCATGTGCTTCACGTATCAATGTCTTCGCCCATACTTGATCGAGCGCCCATGCCGCATCAGCTATTTCCACTTTAGCAGCCGCACGCGCTAAAGGGTTATTAATCTTCTTTGACTCCGCTTCAAGGGTTTGCAAATCAGAGAGCAGCAAGAGCTTCTGCAATGCTATACTGTCATCATCGGTTCGCTTGGCATCAATAGATTGAGCTTGATGAGAAGGTATGAGTAGAAATATTAAGATCGCTATTAGAGTTAGTCGTCTCACTGTAATTCCTCTTCGTGATTTTCTTTGTAAAGCCTTCAACCCTCAAACCAACCAAAGATATTTATTAGAAGTCATGCCAAGACCTTCTGGATTAGGACTTGTCATAGCAAGATTTCAGAATGACTTCTAGTCATTAAAAGCAGTAAAGAGCGTGAGCGTTTCCTAAGGGAGATAGACTGACTTTAAGAAAACGGCGGTTGCGTTATCCACGTGCGCTCCCCATTTGATTTTAGAATTGTGGGGCGTCTTCCGGCATCTCGCTGTCTGAAGGCGCAAGACTACAAAATTGGTTAGCCCTTGCATCGTTTCTAGGATCACTCGTGCAGGGGCCTCCTCCTTCGGGGCAATCCTACTGGATATTCCCGGCTGAACCACCGCAACTAATCCAGCTATTTCCGCCTATATCATAAACTTTACTAGCACTAACGACGATAGTCATAGCCGTGACGATCACCGATGCCACAGCGACAAGCAGCAGCATCCTTGCTGATTTCTTCATGCTATTTAGCTGCTTTATTTCAGTTGTAAGGTTGAGGCTTAGCCACAATAGCGTGAGTGATGTGGCAATAAAGGTTACGGGGAAATTTACCATCAAAGGGTGAGGTAAACAGGAGACCAAAGCGACGCGCGCACAGTAGCTTTAATGATTAATGATGTCAAGCTGAAAAACTCTAATGCCAGCTAGGAGTAAAGATATCACTGTACTCTGGGTGCATAACTCACCTCGACGCTCTCTTCTCGCAATTGCTTTTGCGCTCTGAGCGGTACGCTGAGCGCTCGTCCAGGTGGCACTCATTCTATCTTATACCCTGTTGTTATTATCCCAGCCTTCAGTCCTCATCACTGTTTTCAACCGGATGCAAAAGGTCGTGCCCTCGCCGGACTGGCTCGTGAATGTGATCTGGCCGTTGTGGAGTTGGACGGCGCGGAAGGCTTGCGCGAGGCCGATGCCGTTTCCGCCGGACTTGGTGGTGTAGTAAAGATGAAAGATACGCTCGCGCGCTTCGGGTTCGATGCCAGTGCCGTGATCTGTGATGGAGATGAGCACACTGTCCGCGCCGTCTTTGGCGGTGGAGACGATGAGACGCCCGCCTTGCTCCATCGCCTGAAAGCCGTTGATGACGATGTTGAGAAAAGCCTGCTTGAGCAAATCGGCGTCGCCTGCGATCTTTGGTAAGGCAGGCTCAAAGGAACGCCAGACGGTTGAGCCGTGCGTTTCGGCTTCGGGCGCGGCGAGCGCGAGAGTTTCTTCCAGCACCTGATTCACGTCGAGCGGGCGCAAGTAGATGCGCGGCGGGCGTGTGAAATCGAGAAAGGTCTGGACGACGCGGTCAAGGCGTTGAATCTCCGAGGTCAGAATATCCAGTTGCGGGCGGGCATCGTCAGCCGCAGGGCTGATCCTTTGCAACTTCGAGCGCAGCAGTTCCAGATGAATGACCATCGCGTTCAGCGGATTCTTAACTTCGTGCGCGATGCCGGAAGTGATGCGCGCGAAATCTACCAGCCGCTCGGAATAGTCAAGCTGCGATTCTAGCCTGGCAACGGTTTCACGGTCGTGCAAAGAGACGAGCGCGCCGACGACCTCTCCGCGATCCTTGATAGGCTGAACAGAGGCGATGATGGGACGCCGCGAGTCGCCGTTCGTCGAAGGAAGCGTAATGCGTGACGACGATGTCTCGCGCGAAGCGAGCGCGTTTCCGGTGAGCAGGACGAGCGGGTGTTCCGCCCCGACAATCTCTGTCAGCGTCCGTCCTTCCATCGGCTGCTCGGAATTGAGCAGCGCCTCGACGCCGGGACTGGCAAGTATCACGCGCCCGTCGGCGCTGACGAACAATAACCGCTCCTGAAGATTCTGTAGAATTTGTTGCAGCCCGCCTCGCGCCTCGCGCAACTGCGAACGGTCGCCAGCAATCTGGCGACTGAGCTGCCCAATACGGTCAGCGAAGGCTTCAATATCTGTGTTTCTGTCTTTCGTCTTTGGCGTTTCTGAAGAAATCCCACCCTGACCCTCTTCTAGTTGAGCGATGGACGAGGTGATGACGCGCAAAGGGGCTGTGATTAACCGCGCAGAACTGATGGCGATGAACGTTGCTGCTGCGATTGCTGCCAGAGCCAGCAACAGATTCGTGAGTAAACTCTGCCAGACCTGAGCGCGAATCGGCTCAATGGAAATACTCAGACGCACGCGCGCAAACTCCTGCCCGCGATAAAGCAGCGCACGCGAATATACATACTGTGTCTGACCGCCGGAAAAAATCTGTCGCAGGCGCGAGAAGACGGAAGCGTTCGCCAGATTTTCAAGCGGGGGAAGGCGTTGACCTGCGGCGCTCTCCGGGACTTGCAGCAGCGGTTCTCCCGCTTGGTCTTCGATGACGAGCGACGTGATGGGAGCGCCGCGCTTAACGATAGCTTCGGCAAAAGAGCGTGCGTATCGCGATTCGCGTATGGCCTGCTGCGGCGGGTCGTTCGGCGCGGCGACGACTGCTCCCTCTGCGGTTGTGGCGACCAGAAGAGAAACGCGTTCGGCCTGATCTCGAAGACTTGAGACGAGCGCACGCGTCAATTGAGCGATATTAGCAGAGATGAGGACGAAGGAGACGGTGGCGACCAGCAATGTGATAAGCGCGATCTGACGACGCAGAAGGGCGCTTCCGCCTTTCATACCTGCTCGCCCGTCCTTCTTTGAAGCTCAGGCTCCGGGGAATAAGCAAGATGCGTGTCGGGCATCTGCCCGCGCTCGCGGTAGAGACGCAGCTTGTTATGCAGGGTCTTCAAACTGATGCCGAGAAGCTCTGCGGCGCGCGTCTTGTTGTTATCCGTCTTCTGCAACGTCCGCATAATCATCTGGCGCTCGACCTCTTCGATGGGCGTGCCGACGGGAAGCGACAATGTATCTTCGCTTCGCACGCGGGCGCGTTGGTCAACCGGATATGGCGCTAGATGATGTCGCTCGATCTCTTCGCCGGAGCAGATGATGACGGCGCGCTCGATGGCGTTTCGCAGTTCGCGGACGTTGCCGGGCCACGAATGAGATTGCAGGACTTGAATCGCCGAAGGAGACAGAAAGCGCGCGGGGCGTTTATGTTTCTCGGCAAGCTGCGTGATGAGATGCTGCGTCAGGAGCGGCAGGTCGTCTTTGCGCTCGCGCAAAGGGGGCATCTCAATCGTGATGACGTTGAGACGATAAAGCAGGTCTTCGCGCAAGCCCCCTACCTGAACGGCCTCCTGCGGATTCTTGTTAGTGGCCGCGAGCAGGCGCACATCAACTGGAATTTCCTGCGTGCTGCCGAGCCGCCTGAGCACACGCTCTTCAAGCACGCGCAAGAGCTTCGCTTGCAACAGCGTCGGCATCTCCGCAATCTCGTCCAGCAGGAGCGTTCCGCCGTTCGCCAACTCGAAGCAGCCTTGCCGACGCGAGGCCGCACCCGTAAACGCGCCTTTCTCATGCCCGAATAGCTCGGATTCCATCAGCGTTTCAGGAATCGCGGAGCAGTTGATGGCGACAAACTGCGCGCTATTGCGCGGGCTGAGATTGTGAATGGTGCGGGCGACGAGTTCTTTGCCGGTGCCGGACTCGCCCGTGATGAGAACCGAGGCAGTAGAGGGCGCGACCTGTTCGATCAGGTGGTAAATCTGGCGCATCGGCTCGGATTTGCCGACGAGTTCGCCGAATGCGCCACGATCCCTTAGCTGGCGACGCAGCGCCTCGTTCTCGCGCCGCGCTTCCGCATATTCGACTGCGCGCTCCACGACGAGGCGCAGCTTCTTCATGTCAATTGGCTTCTCGAAGTAGTGGTACGCGCCCTCTTCCTGAATGGCGCGCAAGGCCATCTCGACGGAACCTTGCCCGGTCAACAGAATGACTGCCATCTCCGGGTAGCGTAGGCGAATCTCCCGCAGGAGTCCGAATCCATCCATGCGCGGCATCAGAATGTCTGTGATAACGACGGACGGCAAAAACTCTTCAACGCGCTTTAGCCCGTCAACTCCGTCCGCCTCCGCCACCGTCTCGTAACCTTCGGCAGCCAGCAGATCGCGCAAGCCCTCGCCCGCAGCCTTTTCATCATCAACAATGAGAACCCGACCCTTCGCCATAAACGGGAGTTTAGCACAAGTAGGACAGGCATTCCTGCCTGTCATAGCGTGCGACAGCACGCTCTTGATATTAGCTAAACAATATTCGCGCTCTATGCGCTCAATGACAGGCAGGAATGCCTGTCCTACGTCAACTTATAATAATCTACGATGGCGCGCGTTAAGGCAGGGATAGTGTATTCGTTGGGCAGGATGTTTGTGCGGAGATTGTATTCGCTGGCGGTGGCAGCCGTGATGTCGCCGATGCAGGCAACGGCGACGCCTTCGAGGAGTTGGCTCAAATCCATCGTGTCGAAGAGTTGGGCAAAGTTAATGAGGGTAGATGAACTGGTGAACGTGATGCAATCAACCGCGCCGCCCGCAAGCAAGGCTTCGACGCGGCCACGCTCGGACGTTTGAGGCCGGACGGTGCGGTAGGCCGGAACGACATCTACGCGTGCGCCGGTTTCTTCCAGCGCCTTCGGCAGGTAGTCGCGTGCAATGGCCGCGCGAGGAATAAGGAAGTTGAGACGGTCAAGCCCCTCGCGTCCGCCGACATAGGCTTCGATGGCACTAAAAGCGCCTTCGGCTTTGAACTGCTCGGGCACAACATCAACGTGGATGCGCGCTTCACGCAAACGATAAGCGGTCGCCTCTCCGATGGCGCAGACACGAAGCTCGTCCAACTCGCTCACCTCGTGGCCGCGCGTCTCCAGGCGGCGAAGAAAATAGTCAACGCCGTTCACGCTCGTGAAGATAAGCCAGTCGTAGCCGTACAAATTTTCGATAGCTTCATCGAGCAACGCGTAGCTCTCAGGCTCGACGATCTCGATAGTCGGGCAACTGACGACGCGCGCCCCCAATCGCTCAAGCTCGGCGGCGAACTCCTCAGACTGCGCGCGCGCGCGTGTAATGACGATTGTGCGTCCGGTAAGTGGCCGTTCCGTCTTTTGTTCTGCTTCGGAAGAAGTTTGTGCCTGCGAATTGGTCATAATGAAGATAGAACGCCAAATTTAGTACACTGATATTCCGCCCGTTTCACGGGCTAATGGATTGCACGGGAGCTGCGATCAAATTGCCAAATCTTTCAATAATGACTCCGCTCCGAGTTCGCGCAAACGAAGGGCAAGCTCGCTGCCAAGTTGTTCGGCCTCTGATGCTGTGCCATCGAGCGAAGCGCGGATGATAGTTTCTCCTGAAATTTCTGCAACCAGACCGTCCACTCGCAAATGATGATCTTGCACGACGGCGTGGGCTGCGATTGGTAACTGGCAACCGCCACCGAGCGCGCGAAGCAGAGCGCGTTCTGCTGTACATGCCGCACGCGTTTGTTGGTCGTCGAGCAGCGCGAGAGTGCTGATGGTCTCTTCATCTCGCTCGCGTGTTTCGATGGCGAGAGCGCCCTGACCGACAGCCGGGAGCATCTCTTCAATCTCCAGGGGCGCGCTGATGCGATCTCGCAGCCCAAGACGGCGCAGGCCAGCCGAAGCCAGAATCACAGCATCGTACTCGCCCGCGTCCAGCTTCCGCAGCCGCGTATCAACGTTGCCACGCAATTCTTTGATAGCAAAGCTGGGACGAAGATGCTTCAACTGCGACAGTCGGCGCGGGCTGGACGTGCCAACGATGCAGCCTTCCGGCAGACGCTTGATTGAAGGTTGCTCGATTATCAATCCTTCGCGCAACACGAGCGCATCACGCGCGTCTTCACGCTCGGTGATTGCGGCAATTGCCAGCCCCTCTGGAAGCGTGGTGGGCAAATCTTTCAGCGAGTGAACTGCAAGGTCAATCCGGCGAGCGAGCAAGGCTTCTTCGAGTTCTTTGGTGAAAACTCCCTTGCCTCCGATGACAGCGAGCGGCGCGTCTTTCATCACATCGCCTGAAGTTTTGATAATCTCGATGGAAATATCTTTGAGAGGGTGAAGCTGGCTGAGACGCTCCCTGACCCATTCAGCCTGCCAGAGCGCGAGCTTCGAGCCGCGCGAGCCGATGATGAGACGGTCTTTCATCTTAAGAGGGGGCAGGAGTCGGGGCCAGGGGTCGGCTAAAAGACAAACACTTTTCTACCTGCCCCCTAGCTTCTGACCCCTGACCCCTAACTCTCCTCTTCTTCGATGCCGAAAATGTCGCGCCATGCCTGCACGTCACCAGTTTCGCCCGAGTCATAGGAGCTTTTGAGGCGATAGATGATGGGATGGGAAATCTTGTTGACGGTTGCTATTAGCAGGCTTTCGATGGCGCGCTCCTGTTCGGGCGTCAATGCGCCGAGCCGCTGTCGTTGTCGCGTCATCTCGCTGCGAGCAATCTCCTGAAGTTTTTCACGAAGCGCGCCGAGCGTCGGGCCGATGTCGAGCGTGCGTAGAGATTGCTGAAACTGCATCACTTCAGATTCGACTATCAATTCCGCGCGCTCGGCCTCGCGCTCGCGCTCGCGGATGTTCGAGGCGATGACGGATTCGAGATCGTCTATGTCGAAGATGAAAAGATTGGGAATGCGCCCGACTTCCGGGTCTATGTTGCGCGGGACGGAGATGTCTATGAAGAAGGCCGGGCGGTTGCGGCGTAACTCAAGGGCTTCGCGCGCAATCTCAGGGGTAATCAGATATTTGCTTGCGCCCGTCGAGCAGATAACGATGTCGGCTTCGGCCAGATGCGTTGGGAGGCGTGCGAAGTCAACCGCCTCACCATTAAACTGTGAAGCAAGCTGCTGTGCTGCGCTTTCAGTTCGATTGGTGACGAGAACGCGCGAGACACCTGCGCTGACAAGATGTTTGGCGGAGAGTTTGGCCATCTCGCCCGCGCCGACGATCAAGACGGTGCGATCTTTCAAATTACCAAAGACCTTGCGGCCAAGCTCGACGGCTGTGTAGCTGATGGAGACTGCTGAAGAAGCGATGCCTGTCTCGGTGCGGACGCGTTTGGCGACGCGAAAAGCCTGATGGACGAGACGGTTGAGGACGCGCCCCGCTGTGCCCGCCTCGACCGCTACGGAATACGCGCGGCGCACCTGACCTAAGACTTGCGGCTCACCTACGACCATCGAATCGAGCGACGAAGCGACGCGAAAGACATGGCGCACGGCTGCGTCGTCCGCATGACTGTAAAGATGGCCGCTAAAATCCTCGTGCGGGAGACAGCGCGATTGGCTCAGAAAATCTTCGATACGCTCTTTACCTTCAGAGAGACGCTCATTGCCGGTAGCCGCCAGCACTTCGACGCGATTACATGTCGAGAAGATCAATCCCTCATTCACGATTTCGCCATCAACGAGCAGGCGTAAGCCTTCGGCGCAGGCTTCCTCCGTGAAAGCCAGACGCTCGCGCACCGCGACGGGCGCGGTTTTGTGATTGAGTCCGACGAGAACGATTGACATTTGTGAGCTACCAGCGGCCAGTGATTAGTTTCCGCATTCTACACGCTATTACGATTAGAGCAATAGTCCTGGATTTCGTTAACCAAAAACGTGATAGCTGCCTAACAGTCGCGCTCCGAAAAATGTGCAAAGCACTAGAGCGAAACCCGCGACACCCATCCATGCCGCCCGGCTGCCTCGCCACCCGGCGGTCGCCCTGTAAAGCACCAGCAAGAGATAAAGCAGCCACGTTAGCGCCGCGAAAATCTCCTTCGGGTCATTGTGCCAGAGCCGGTTGTCGCGCGAAGAAGACCAGACCATGCCGGTCAGGATACCCAGCGTCAGCAGCGTCCATCCGATGCCGACCGCCGTTGTCGCGATATTGTTGATCGTCGTCAGCGACGGCAACCGGTGAAAGATGGCACTGAAAGTTTTCAGTTTCAATTCGCGCTCTTGCAGCAGGTACATCACGCTGGAGATGAAGACGACGAAGAACGCGGCGTATGCAAAGATCAAAAGCGTCGTGTGAACAGGGAAGAGCCAGGCAGAGCCGACATCCGTCACCGTGTTCGATGCAGTGTCCGACGTGTCGCGCGTCACGCTGGCGATGAAGGTCAGGACGGCGACGAGCGGCAGCGTAAAACTTCCCAGAGCCTGCGTGCGATAGCGATAGAGCACCAGCCCGTAAGTCGCAACCAGCGTCCAGGCCAGAAACGAGAGCGTTTCGCGCAGGCCAAAGAGCGGGTAGCGTCCCTCCTGAGTCCAATCCGTAATCATCAAGACCGTATGGAGGACGAAGCCGAAGGCCAGCGATCCCAATGTAATACGCTCCAGCGTTCGCCGCTTGTTGACGAACGCCAGAATCGAATGAATTGCGGCAACAACGTAAGCCGCGACGACCGTTAGTAAAAGAGGTTTCATTGCACGGGCAAGAATATGATTGACTCAAGGACGCATTGTAATTGAGAAGGGAAACGGGCGACAAGCGCGGCGTAGCTTAGAAGTGGCAACTCTTCATTCTGATTTTCGCTCGCGGTAGATTGGCTCGAACGTGCGAGTGGTATGCTCGGTCACGCTCGGCACGGGTTCCGGTAGAGAGCGCACCTGCGCCGCATCAAGCTCTTTAGTTGTTTGATCCTTCAGTTGCGCCGTGTCGCCAGCTTTTTGAGCGTTGCGCTTGCTCTCCAACAGCATCCAGATGAGCACGCCTTCGACCACAAACGTGAGCAGAAAGCTCAGGAGCGTGAACCCTATAATCAACCCCTGACCGAAGTTGAGCAAGTCTTTCATCACCGCCATCAGGCCGATGGTGACTCCGAGGCCGACGGTGAAGACTGTGACTATCGCCCAAACGAGTGATTCAGGGAACAACTCTGTCGGTTTGGCGATGCTCTCACCTTTCGCTTTATTCAACTTTGCCCCGCAGATATTGCAGTAGCTGACGCCTTGCGCCACCGTCCCGCCACAGGATGAGCAATACATTCTTAATTACCTCCCCAACGTCTTACGATACTGCGTGTATGTAAGTTCGCTATGTCTCATTGGCGGGCGAGGCTCAGCAGCGCTTCGGTCAACGCGGCTGACTCCACGGGCTTCGTGACGTGTAGATGAAAGCCCGCGTCAATCGCCTGCGCGCGGTCTTCCTCACCGGCATACGCCGTCAGCGCGATTGCTTGTGTCAGCCCACCACGCTCCGGGTTGAGTGCGCGCACCTTTCGCATCAGCGCGTAGCCGTCTTCACCGGGCATCCCGATGTCTGCGACGATAACGTCCGGCCTCGCGCTCTCCAATAGCTTCAGCCCTTCACTCGCCGACGCCGCTTCCAGAACCTCCGCCCCGCGCTGACGGAGCATGACGGAAACCAACTCGCGCGCGTCCGGCTCATCATCCACGATGAGGACACGCAGGCCGTCAAGCTCTGCGGCTTTATCGCTTTGAGTTTCGCTCCTGATTCGTTCGGCTGTGGCTGGTTGCGCGTCGGTCTCTTCTACAGGGGCGATGACCGGAAGTTCGACCACGAAGGTCGCGCCCTTCTGCTCTCCTTCGCTTCTCGCCACCACCGTCCCCCCGTGCAGTTCAACCAGATGGCGCACGACAGCCAGCCCCAGTCCCAACCCTGTGTGCGACCTCGCCGCAGTTTGATCGGCTTGCCGGAAGCGGTCAAAGACGTGCGGCAGGAAATCCGGCGAGATGCCCTGTCCGTTGTCGCTCACGGTAATCCGCACATGCGAGCCTGCGCGCTCCAGCCTAATCCCTACACGCCCGTTCCGGGGCGTAAACTTAACCGCGTTTGAGAGCAGATTCCAGCTTACCTGTTGTAATCGCTCCGGGTCGCCTGAGATGAGGTTGGCCTCCGGGTCAAAATCCCTACTGATCTGAATGGCCTTGGCCTCAGCCGCCGGACTCACGGTCTCGATGGCGGCTTCGATGATGGAGATTAGCTCGACGGGGCGCACGTCCAGTCGTAGTTTGCCGGTGATGATGCGCGAGACATCAAGAACTTCTTCGATGAGATGTTGCTGCGCCTCGGCGTTGCGCATGATGACCTTCAACGCGTGCGCCAGTGTGGCTTCGTCCGGTGTGCCGTCGCATAACATTCTGGCCCAGCCGAGCACCGCCGTCAGCGGCGTGCGTAATTCATGCGAGAGCGTGGCGAGAAACTCGTCCTTGAGACGGTTGGCTTCCGCTAATTCTTCTGCGCGAGCGCGCAACTCCTGTTCGAGTTTCTGGCGCTCGGTGATGTCCACGGAAACGCCAACCGTTCCGATGAGCGTTCCTGCTTCATCATGGATAGGCGTATCTGTGACCATTGCCGGAAATGTCGTGCCGTCGCGTCGGCGGACAACGAACTCGCCCGACCATGCCTTGCCCGCGCTTAAGGTAGACATGATTTCAGCCGCCTGCTGAAGAGTTGTCTTCGCCGGGGTGATTTCCATGATACTGCGCCCCACAGCTTCGGCGGCTGACCAGCCGTAGAGCTTCGCCGCGTAACGATTCCAGTAAGTGATCGTCCCCTCAAGGTCGGTAGCGATGACAGCCTGCTCGACCGTGTCCAGCAGGTGCGCCTGAAAGCGTATGGCCTCCTCAGCGCCTTTCTGCTCAATGATGCCGGGCAGGTCTGTGCTCTCCCGCAACTCTTCTTCTGTCTGTTTTCGTTCGTCGAGCCGACTGTCTCCAGATGGCATGATTTGGGGGATCCTTCCTGACTTTCGGCGTGAGTGATGGGGAAGTATTCAACGAATCCAGGTTTTTGTAAAGAGTCAGGTTAAGACACGGAAAGCATGCGGCGAGTGTTCGATTTTGGGAACGGTGTCTTCTGACCGGAGAGGTAATTCAGGCCTTGAGAGCTTGAATTATTAACAATTAAGGGGCGCATCGTGCGATTGCTGGCGTGGCATAGCAGTTGACAGTCTCTTTAATGAATTAACACTAAATTGAACTCTCTCCGACGGTGTGCAGGCTGCCGTTAACAACAAATGCCAGAGGTTCGTAAAGAATAACTTTGAAGGAAAGGGTTTGACAGATGAAAAAGTTTCTTCTTCTGGGCGCAATAGTCATGTTCTTCGGCTTATCAGCCGAGACATTCGCGCAGGGCAACAGGTATCGTGGTGATCGTTCTAGAATCCGAAGCGGCGTTCGCTCCGGCCAACTCACCAGAAACGAGGCGCGACAGTTGCGCGAGCGCCAGCGCCAGATTCGGCAAGAGCGGCGCGTCTACCGTTCAGACGGTATCGTCACGCGCGCAGAGCGCCGCGATATTCGACACGACCGACGCGACCTGGGTCGCCAGATTCGCCGCGAGCGTCGCGACAACGACGGTTGGGACTATAACGGTCGCCGCAACCACAGGCGCGGTAACGGCTACTATCGTCGCGGGGCAGGCTCGCCGAGCCATCCGGTCTTCGGAATTAACAACAGGCGTCGTGGTCGCTCTTAACATTTTGACCCTGACAGGGTCACATATAATAGCCGGGGGCAAGCGCGTAGCGCCGCCCCCGGAATAGCACAAGATAAAGAACCCGACCCTGAAGGGGTCGCACCTCAATGTTGAGGTGCGACCCCTTCAGGGTCAGAACGCGTTACGGCGCGTGTGACCGGGGGCGTTGCCCCCGGCTATTTTATGTATCCCCTTCGGGGATAATCATCACTTCTACTTTTCAAACCGCTGTTCAGGGCTTCTTCTTCGCCTTCTTCTTTGTTGTCCTGGTAGACTTTTTCGCCGTGCCCTTCTTTGCGCTCTGCCCGTCGGATGTAGCTTCTGCCTTGCGGCTGGCCTTCCACGCGGCGGTGCGTGACTTGATGTAGGCGTTGTAATCATCGCTCGTGCGTAGCTCAGGTGTCTGGTGAACCCTGTTACCCTGCTTATCCTGAACCGGCAGCCGCGCTACGAGTTCGGCATGCACTTGCTGTAGATGGGAAGGATGCCCTTGGGCCGGGTCCTTGCCGCTCGACCTGGGAACTTTCACTTTCTTGAGCGGGTCGTCTATGCGCGCGGTGGCAAGAGTGAGCACGTCGCCTACGTCGGGCGCGGCGGCGTCGCGCGCGGTCAGCGCAGGCAAATTCCATCGTTTCTCGACAGTCTTCAAGATGGAGGTGTGATCCAGCGGCATCGTACCGTCAGGCACACGGAAGACTGTGCCGGGGGCAATCAGCGGAGAGACCAGCACGGCTGGCACGCGAATCCCAAAGCGCTTGAAGTCGAACCCAAACTCGCCGGGCGTGTCATCCGGGGGCACCGCGCCCGATGGAGGCGGGACGTGATCGTAGCAGCCGCCATGTTCGTCATACGTGATGATGAGCAGCGTTTGCTTCCATGCCTTGCCGTTGCGCAGGGCGTAGTAAACGTCATGGATAAGCTGCTCGCCGAGCGCCACATCGTAATTGGGATGCTGGCTGTTGCCTTTGGAATCCCAGCTCGGCTCAAGGAAAGTGTAGGCGGGAAGCTGCCCACTGGTCGCAGCAGCCTGAAAATCTTTGAAGAGGCCATAGTGTGAGTCGTCCGCACTCATGGTGTCTGGAAAGTTGTGGCGTGTGAGCGGCTCGGAATCATAGCCGTAGATGGCCCAACTGACATTGTGATCGCTCAGCAGCCCGAAGATGCTGGGCACTGTGAATGATTTGGTCGCGTCGTCCATGTGGCCCTGGCTGGTGGCTGCGTTGACGAACGCACGGTTGGGCATGGTCTCGGTCGGCAGGGAGCAGTACCAATGGTCGCACACGGCGTAGCTGCGAGCGAGGGTTGACAGCACGGGCAGCATCTCAGTGGTAAAGATGCCCATGATGTTTTGAGGCACTGTTCCCGGCAGAATCGTCCAGTGCTCTTTCGCTTCCCAACCGAGTGTATATGAGAAGTCTTTGAGGAAGCCTTCGTTGGTGGCGACGGGCGGCGTCGGAGCATTTATGTTGCCGAAGAGTTCGGAGTTGGTGGCAGCGTAGCCCTCGCCGGGATCAGCGCCGGGCATGAAATAGGCGTTCTTGTCGGTCGGCTTAATCTTGAAGACAGGGACGCGCTTGCCGCTGGAATCCAGATTGTATTCTTTACCAGTCAGTCCCTCAAAGGGCTGGCCCGAAGGCGATTTGTTTCCCTGATCGGCATAGAGAAATCCGAGCATGTGATCGAAGGATCGGTTTTCCAGCATCAGGACGACGATATGCTGGATGCTGGATAGTTGATTGCCGCTTGGCATGCTTTATCTCCTTGTTTGAGAAATTTTCGTCAACCCACTGATTCGTTATCTTCATCCTAACTTGGCTGGTCAGGAATCGGCGACTGCTTCCGCGCAGCTAACGCTTCCACACTATTAGTTCTTTGAGTTTGAATGGCTCTCACGTATCCTAACGAGGATGGGAAACGCAAGATATTCTCGTCGAAGATGGATGTCAATAGCCACTCTCTTTACCTGCAAAAGCTCTACTCGTCCTTAGACTCCCGGCAATAGAGGAGACTCCTAAAAGTTGAGGTCCGCAGCAATGAGCAAGATAAATCGTAGCATGGCCGTAATTTGTCTTCTGCTTGTTGGCAGCACAGCTTCTGCCGCTCCCTGCGCGCAATTGAAGTCTCATTTGGACGAATGGGTGATAACGAAGATAGATGCTCTCGTCCTGACCGCGCACGCGGCATACGAAGATGAGGAAGCGCTGGAGTCTTACCTGAGAGTGCTGGACGGAATCGCGGGCACGATCAGGCGTTGCAGGCTTTCGCAGGACGAAGGGTTTGTCAGCCGCTACCGGGAGTTTGTCGAGTACGTCGAGGCCGCCTCGTTTAATCTAAGTCCATCTCATGCGCTTGGCTTTGCCGTGCCCGACTGGAAATATTTTGCGGAGACGCGCTCGCTTTCACAAATCCCTGAGTTTCTACTGTCCCAGAAGTTCCTCCGAGCGGTCAGTCGCTACGAAACTCTGGAGCAGGCGAAGTCTTTTCTACGTAAACTCAACTCAAGCAGAGACCCTTCCGATCAACTTATCTTCTTCAGCTATAAATCGCGGCACCTGGGGACTCCTGATAACGAAAACAGTTTCATCAGGCTCCTGATCGTCGTTCCGGGAAAAGCCGAAGATGGTGTCCCGGAGAAATGGGTCCAATTCGGAATCCCTGATCAGGGAGCGCGAGCGCGCATTCGTAACATTTCAGTTGTCTCAGCAATGGTCGCCTCCGGCGGGACATCCAATATCTACTTCAAAGATTTTTACCGAACGTATCGTCGCAACGGCTCGATCAGCGTAGGCGGACGCTGGGAACTTGGATATGGTGATGACGACTGCGTGCGCTGCCACAAGAGCGGCATCCTCCCCATCTTTCCGGTTGAGGGCAGCGTGAGTCCGGGCGAGCAGCCCGCGGTTCTGGCCGTTAACCGGCGCTTCCTCACTTACGGCTCGCCACGTTTCGACAAGTATCTGGACGCCAGCAAATTTGGTCCCGGCCTCGGTTCGGCCAGCGGGCAAGCTCGTCAACAACGCTTTGGAGAGAAATTTGACGGCACGGTTGTGGCGCACGCGATGACCTGCGCCGCGTGTCACCGTCAGGAGGGGCTGGGGAGCTTCAACTGGCCTATGGATCAGGTCACCATCAAATCCTTTATTAAAGGCGGCCAGATGCCTTTGGGTCACACGCTTCAGGATTCCGAGCGCGGCGAATTGTATGAGAAGCTCATCAGCGAATACTTCGCAATCGACAACTCAAATCCGGGCATTCTCAAGTCGTGGCTCTCCGGTAAACTTCGGTGAAATCGTCTAACGCGTGGCCCAACTGTCCGGCCTGAGACGTATGGTTTAGGGTTAAAGCCTTAGAGCGGTTTGCGAATCAGTGTACGGCAGGCTGTTAGCCTGCCGAGCGCGAGGAACAGGCGGCGGGCTGTCAGCCTGCCGTACATCCAATTGAAGCTCGCTCTAAGGGGATTAAAGCTCTCTTTCGTCAGGCTTTTGCCTGAAAACCACCGGTTTGTCAAAAAAGTGCTTGTGTGCGATAGCGGACAAAGAGTATAGTGCGCTCCTATTCCTTCCTGTGTTGGGGCGTCTTGCCGGGCAAGCAACGCCCCGTTTTTTATTTCAACTCGTATCTGCTCAGTCGAGTATTCTATACGTTCCTAACAAAAGCCATCTGCGAGCTTCCCGTTCGCGTCCGGGCTTACCTGCCAGAGGCGTAGTGTAGTGCCAGAAGGGAAGCTTATAAATCGAAATGCCTCCCGGAACGTTGACATCAACGATCTGCGAAAAGTGTCTTCTCTCTTCATAGACGAGATATTGATGCGCGACCGCTTCATTCGGGAACATCACGTGAAAATCTATGTAGCCTTCCCTGATAGTTTCCTCTTCCGGGTGGTGGTCGTTATGCGGCCCGGAATAATCTCCCGGCTCGTAGCAGATAACCTGAAGGCTCAAATCATAATCGAGCTTGAGGCCGGTCACGGCTTCGACAAACCGGGTGAAAGATTCAGACTGCATCATTCGCAATAGCCCGATGCGCTCTGCCGCTCTGTAAGAGCGAGCGGTTCGCCTCTTCAGAAACGCCGTCCTGATTCGCATTGTCTTGCTCAGCGTCTCGCTATAATTCTCTATCATCCCCGTTATCGAATCTGCTTCGATTTTTCTTTGTTCGATAGACAGGTGCTTGTGCAGCTGCTTTTCTAAAAGCACGGCGCATTCTCTGGCCGCCCTTTTATCTATCACCTTGTTTAAGTTGACGAAGTATTTTTTGGAGTTGAGGAAAAGAGAGGATGCATCTTCATCCTCGCCTTTCAATACTCGCTTGCCATAGGGTGTCAGCAATTCTGAGAATTCGTGAGGGAATTTTTTCATCTCGTGATTCCTTTTGGGTGAAAGAATCTCAAATGACTTTTAGCACGCTCGTCAACGAGAAGCTTCTTTGCGAATAGCTTCCTGCAATTTTCGTAAATCAATTGGCTTGTCACTTATCTTCAAGGTCGCCACTGTATCCAGAAGAAGTTGCTGTGTTGCGCTCTCTTCCACCGTCTCTGTCACAACTCCTCCGAGCATCAACACATAATCGCCCTTCATTACTGTCAGGTAAATCTGTTTTTTTACCTTGCTTCCGGCGCTTGGCGGAACATTGATTTGCCACAAAAGCGCATCCTTGCCATTACCAAGTCTTTGCCATGAGGATTCTGCTTTTAGCTTCTCCTTATACACACCCTCCATATAGTTTGCTTCCCAATCCATATGAATCGCTAGAATTGTTTTATCATCCACTTTCTGTTTATTTGCATCTTTGAGGAAATTACTTGTATGGACGGAATTGATTTGAAGAAACATACCGTCAACGCTAAAGAAGATGCGCTCGGTTGATGTTTGCCGCACATTCTTGCCTTTAATTTCAAGCGTGTAGTAGTTGTTCTTTTCATTCCATACCAGCAAAAATCCGCTTGCAGTTTTAATGGCCCCACTACTGTAATCTTCTTGTGAATTGGCCTTAAGATTCGCAACCGACAACAAGACAGCCAAAGTTACCACGAATAAATTTTTGTAGCTCATCCTTCACTCCCTTACGAAAGCTGCCTCGTTGTCTGTCCGGATAGAGATTTCCAAATTGCTCGCTGCTTTAATGCACCTTGCCCATCAGCTTCTTAATTTTCGGGGTCAACAGCGCCAGTATTCCGGCAGAGATGAGCAGGCCGACGGCGATTCCGCCGTAGAGCTTCACGAGCGTGCCGGAGTTGGTGGGATCATAGAAGCCGCCCAAATAACCCGCGAGCTTATTGCCCAGCGCGGCAGCAAGAAACCACACGCCCATCATAATCCCAAGAAGTTTTGCGGGCGCAAGTTTCGTCACCGTACTCAAGCCCACCGGACTCAGGAACATCTCGCCGACCACCTCTAGGAAATAGAGACCGACCAGCCACAGCGGGCTGATCTTGCCGTAAGCTGTGAGCATCGAGGCGGGAACCATCAACAAATACCCTAAGCCTATGAAGAGCAGGCCGAAAGTGAATTTGATGGGGCTGGAGGGTTGACGCTTGCCGAGACGAATCCAGAGCATAGCGAAAAGCGGAGCAAGGATCAGAACGGAAATCCCTGTCAGAGACTGCATCCAGCTTGCAGGGAATTCACTCCCGCCAACCTGTCTGTTGATCAGAGTCTTGGCAAAGAGATTAAGACTCGCCCCTTTCTGCTCATACGCTGCCCAGAAAAGGATAGTGAAGAGAAAGAAGATGAAAATGGCTCCGACTCGCTTCCACTCCTCCTTCGTTAATGGCTGGTTGGGCACGAAATCCGGAGCGTCTTTGCGCTTCCTCGTCAGTCCGCCAACGTGCGCCAATCTCTGACGGTGGGTGAGAAAGACGATCAAGCCAATGGTCATCCCGACGCCCGCCGCAGCAAAGCCCCAGTGCCAACTCGAAACCGGATTGAATCCCATTGACGAAAGAAAATTCTTGAAAATCTGGCTTTCCGCCAGAAAACCGCAGACGAGCGGCGCGAGAACTGCGCCGAGGTTGATGCCGAAGTAGAAGATGGAAAATCCGCTCTCGCGGCGCGGGTCGTTTTCGCCGTAAAGACTTCCGACCATCGCGCTGATGTTCGGTTTGAGCAATCCTGTGCCGATGGCTATCAGCGTCAATCCTGTGTAGAAGAAGGGCAGCGATGAAAAGACCATCGTGAAGTGGCCGCAGGCGATGATGATTCCGCCCAGCAACACGGCCAGCCGCGCGCCCAAAATTCTATCCGCAATCAATCCGCCCGGCAGATTCGTCAGATAGACGAACATGGTATATGAACCGTAAAGAGAGGTCGCCCTGACCGTGTCGAATCCCAGACCACCGCTTTCAGGAGGAGCGACCATGTAGAGCACCAGAATGGCGCGCATGCCGTAATAGCTGAAGCGTTCCCAGAGTTCCGTGAAGAAAAGCGTGGTCAGCCCTTTGGGATGTCCGAAGAAGCCAGCGGTATCCTGTGCGATTTCAGTTGGGACGGGATCAGGAGTTGCTATCTCTTTCATAGGGTTATTCAAACCATGAACAAGCTTTCAAAGGATAAGTAGAGATTTTCGGCCCGCCAATCTTAATCCATAATCGTCCTAAATCATATACCTCCGGTTAGGTTATATTTTGAACTTTTGCGTGGGTGAGGGAGACTGGTTCAGTTTGAAGTTGAGTAGCCAAAGCAAAAGCGGCGGGTAGCTTTTCAGCAATCCCGCCGCTTTTGTTGTGCGGTCGCAGCCCTTAAGCGCGACCTGGGGGAGACGGCCTGAGGCTGGCTAATTGAACACGATGCGGCTTACGACCGGCAGAGATACGCGCGGCTGTAATAATTAGCGCGACCGCTTCCATTGCTCCGGGTGTCTGTCCACGATAGTGGATGTTTTAGTTTAGCGAGACACACAGAGTCCAACTATAATTACCGGTTCGATTCAGGACGTTGCTATGCTGCTTACGCACTTGTTCAGTTTTCTCTCCCGTGCTAGTTTCAACCCAAAAGATTGAGGAAAGAGGCGAGCAGTGGATTTTGAGCTAACAGAAGAGCAGCGCATGGTGCAGGCGTCCGTCAGAGAATTTGTCGCGGGCGAGATTGCGCCGCGAGCGCATGAGTATGACGAGCAATCGCGTTTCCCGCGCGAGCAGTTGAAGGGCCTGGCCGAGCTTGGTCTGATGGGAATGATTATCCCTGAAGAGTGGGGCGGCGCAGGCTTCGATGCGGTCGCATATGCTGTCGCACTCGAAGAGATCGCCCGCGCAGACGCTTCCGTCTGCGTCATCGTCGGTGTCACAAACTCCGTCTGCTGTTATCCGATTTTGAGCTTCGGAACCGATGAACAGAAGCACAAGTATCTTGTGCCACTGGCGCGCGGCGAAACTTTGGGAGCGTTCTGTCTCTCAGAGCCGCAGGCCGGTTCGGACGCGACCAACTTGAGAACGCGCGCCGTCCGTGATGGCGATTCTTACGTCATCAATGGCACAAAGTCCTGGGTGACAAGCGGCGGTGAAGCGCAGACCTATATCGTGATGGCCGTCACGGGACGGGAAGAGGATAAGAGCAAGGTGACTGCCTTCATCGTCGAGGGCGACACGCCCGGTCTGACCGTTTCGTCCATTGAGCACAAGATGGGACAGCGAGCTTCGCAGACTGCCGAGATGAGTTTTGCGGATGTGCGCGTGCCCGCCGAAAACGTTCTGGGCGGCGAAGGCAACGGGAAACGTGTGGCCTTCAATAGTCTCGACAACGGGCGCATCGGCATCGGCGCACTCTCAACCGGAATCGCTCAGGGCGCGCTGGATGAAGCGACGAAATATGCGAAGGAGCGACAGGCGTTTGGTCAGCCGATTGCCGAGTTTCAGGCGATTCAATTCAAGCTCGCCAACATGGCGACGGAAACCGATGCCTCGCGCCTGCTCACGCTGCGCGCCGCCGCAATGAAGGACGCCGGACATAAACAGGCTGGCTTCTATGCTGCGATGGCGAAACTCTACGCCTCGGAAACTGCCAATCGTGTCTGCGCCGACGCCGTGCAGATTCACGGCGGCAACGGCTACTCGCGCGATTACGCCGTCGAGCGCATGTACCGCGACGCCCGCGTCACCACTATTTACGAAGGCACAAGCGAGATTCAACGAATAGTTATTTCAAGAGAAATTCTAAAGCAGTGATAAGTGATGGGTGATAGATAATAAGAAAAAGCTCTTCCCATCACCCATCACTTATCACCCATCACTTGAATTATGCCTGACAGAAAAGAAGCCTGGGATTTGCTGTGCGAGTACACGAAGGGTGACAGCCTGCGTAAACATGCGCTGGCGGTCGAGGCTGCGATGCGCGCGTGCGCCGTGCGTTATGGCGGGGCTGAGGTGGACGTGGACGAGTGGGGAATCGTGGGACTGATGCACGATTTCGATTATGAGATGTTTCCGAGCGCCGATGAGCATCCATTCAAGGGCGCAAACATCATGTGCGGGCGCGGTTATCCTGACCGCATCATCCGCGCGATTATGGGTCATGCGACTTACACGGGTGTTCCGCGCGACACCGTGATGGCGCGTGCGCTCTTTGCGACTGACGAGTTGTGCGGGTTTTTAGTCGCCTGTGCGCTCGTGCGCCCGTCGCGCAGCCTTGACGATCTGGAAGTTTCTTCTGTGAAAAAGAAGCTGAAAGACAAAGCCTTCGCGCGAACAGTCAACCGCGACGACATCCGGCAGGGTGTCGAGGAACTGGCCGTCGAACTCGACGAACACATCCGCTTCGTGATTGACGCTCTGCGTCCCGTTCAAAAAGAGATCGGGCTGAACACCGTCAACGAATGACGGCGCTTGCGCGTAAGCTCCGGCATCACTTATGCTGACGACTCATTCCAACTTAAATCATCGGCGAAAGGTAAAGCGATAGATGATAAGCAGTGAGTTGTGACGTTCTCTGGTTTTTACTCATCACTCATCACTCATCACTCATCACTTCTTTTATGGTTACGAGAAACGCGCTGCTCTATTTGTCCCGCCACGAGGGATTGAAGGATTTTGCAACGCGCTTTAGCTTCTTCAAGAAGATGACGCACCGCTTTGTCGCGGGCGAAGACATTGAAGAAGCCATCGCCGCCATCCGCGAGATTAACGCCAAAGGATGCACGGCCTCCTTCGATCACCTCAACGAATCCGTCGCCTCAGCCACAGAAACCGAAGAAGAGGTGCGCGAGTATTTACAGATTCTCTCTCGCATTGACGATACCGGCATCCGCTCGAACGTTTCCATCAAGCTGACGCAGTTCGGCCTCGAAATTGATCCTGAGCTTGCTTACAAAAACGCGCGCCGCATAGTCGAAGACGCAGCGCGACGCGGCAACTTCGTCCGCGTGGACATGGAAGCCTCGCACGTCACGCAGGTGACGATAGATATTTTCAAGCGCTTGCGTGCGGAGTTTGGCTTAAACGATGTCGGCATCGTGTTGCAATCGTACCTGCGTCGAACCTACGATGATGTGCAGGACATCCTGAAAATCCCCGCGCGCATACGCATCTGCAAAGGTGCTTACAACGAGCCGCCCGAAGTCGCATTTCCCGACAAGAAAGACACGGACGAAAACTACGTGCGCGTGATGAAGACTCTGCTTTCGTCGGGCGTCTATCATGGTATCGCCACGCACGATCCGAAGATGATTGAGGCCACCGTCGAGTATGCCGAGCGTGAGGGCATTGGCAAAGAGGCGTTTGAATTTCAGATGCTCTACGGCGTCCGCCGCGATCTTCAGGTGAAACTGGCGAAAGATGGCTACAACATGCGCGTCTATGTGCCCTATGGAAAGCACTGGTATCCTTATTTCATGCGGCGACTGGCAGAACGCCCGGCAAATATCTGGTTCGTCATGAAAAATATGTTTAAGGGATAGAAGGGAATTGCGGAATGCGGATTTCGGATTGCGGATTGAAAGACAGTTGAGCCTTTCTTAAATCCGCAATCCGAAATCCAAAATCCGCGATCATCTGATGGATGCTTCGTGGACATGGATTTTGTGGACGGTGCTGGGCGTGATTCTGATCGTCGCGGAGATTTTCACGCCCGGTTTTGTCCTGCTGTGGTTCGGCGTCGGTGCGTTGGCCGCCGCGTTCGCCGGACTTGTCGGCATCACGAGCCTCTCCCTGCAATTTCTTATCTTCGCGCTCGTTTCCGTTGCGCTCACTGCCGCCTCGCGCACAATCTTTGTCAACTACTTTTCACGCGAGCGGGACGGCAGCGATTTGAAGAGCGGCGTTGATGCGCTGCCCGGAAAAGTCGGCACGGTCGTCTCCTCAAGCGAGGGCGCGCTCAATGAAGGGGCTGTCAAAGTTTTCGGCTCGACGTGGACGGCGTACCCGGCTGAAGGCGAAGAACCGCTCGAAGCCGGAGAGCGCGTCACAGTCGAACGCGTGCAGGGGTCCAGCCTTTACGTCCGGCGCGTCGGGCAGGGCGGCCCTGATTGGCGACAAATCGGAGAAGGGCGAAAGTAAAACAAGTCCAAAGCCCAAAGTCCAATGTCCAAAGTCAAAGAAGTGTTCCTGACTTTGGACATTGGACTTTAGACTTTGGACTAACTTCTTCCTTACGGCATTGCCGTCATCGTGAAGCGTGCGTTAGGCACAACCGTTTGCAGGTCATAGCTGTCGATGTTCAGGTCGGCGAGACGCTGCCCGCGCAATTTGGTGACGATGCGGAAGGGAAGCATCATGCAACTCACCCTGCGGTAATCTGAGCGGTCTTCCTCGATCATCACCTGACTCCGGTAGCGCGTGACGACCTTGTCAATCAGGAAGGTGCTCTTATTGATCCAGTAACGAACGTTGTCATCGGCGGTGAACCTGACTTCGACAACATAGTCGTTGCCCTGGTCGGGTTGACGATTCGTGATGAGTTGGCCTTCGATGGCGCGATTGAGAGTGGCAAAGCCCATCATCGCCCACTGGCGCGAGGCCGCAATCTCGCTGACGCGAATCTCGTTACCGAGCAGCATCCCACCGCCCTGTGTTCCTGTGTAGACCAGAAATGTCGGCCCTCCGCCGAGCGCCGCCATCGCGCCCATCGGGCTGATGTCGAGTCGTCGCCGCATATCACGATCCTGATAATCGGCGAGACCGACCTTGACCTCGACTGCGCCGGTCAGAGCGGTCGCACCCGTAGAAGCGAAAGCGGCGGCGTTGACGAAACCTTGAGAGCGTGCTGTCACGTATTGCAGCCCGGCATATTCGCCGCCGCCGTGCGCGACGCGCGTGACGCTGAGCAGTTCACGGCCTGACAGATCGTCGGCCTTGGTGGTTTGGGTGGTAACGGGAAGCGCCAGCATCGCTACTGCCAGGCAGCAAGCCGCCAGAACGATCAGTTTTCTTTTCGTTGAATGTCGAAGCATTGTGATCAATTTCTCCTCATCATCTGTCCGCGCGCAACTTCACACTGCTCGTCTTCACGTGTCGCGCTCCGGGGGGTTATGGGTTTTTCAGAAGCAACCCGTCGAAAATGATAAAAGCCTTTGGAATTGAGCAGCCTCTATCTATAACGCGTAATCCGGTCGGCTGATGGTTAACTTGAGAACAGACGCCCGGTTAATAATTATTTGCCAAGATGGACGGGGCGGCTGAGGTGCGCTCCCTTGTCGAGTGCTATAGAAAAGCCAACGTGACTTTTTCGGGCATAGCGTACAAATTTTTGGACGCGCCGGATGTTAATAGCGGCGAGACAGGATTGTCAATGGTTTCTCTGGAGATTTCCGACAGGCGTTACGCAGGTTCGGTAGGCGGCTCGGTATCGCCGAGCGTGGCGTCTTCTTCCATCGGCGGCAACTCGATGGTGATCCGTTCGGATTTAGCTTCCTGAAGATCGTCGCCGTCAAAATGCGCCAGCACGACCGTGATGTTGTCCTCACCGCCGCGTTCGTTGGCCTCTTCGACAAGCATGGTGCAGGCTGCGGCCAGATCGTCTTTGGAATCCTGGATGATGCGGCGTATATCTTCGGCGCGCAGTTTGCCGGATAGCCCATCGCTGCAAAGCAGAAGAATGTCATCGCGCCGGATGCGGAGTCTTCCTGTGACGGGCGTCAATTCGCTTTGCGCGCCGAGCGCCTGAAGAATGACGTTGCGAAACATGTGTGTTTCGGCTTCTGATTCGCTAATCTGCCCGACATCCACGAGTTGCTGCACGAGGGATTGGTCTTTGGTCGCAAGTTTGACCTGCTCACCGCGAATCACGTAAGCGCGGCTGTCGCCGACTTGAACCAGATCGAGCATGTCGCCTTTGATGGCTGCTCCCGTGAAGGTCGCGCCCATCCCGGCGCAGCGCGTGTCTTCCTGGCTCCGGTGATGAATCGCCAGATTAGCGTAAACGGTGGCATGGCGCAGGTAATCAACGAGGTCTTTCTCTTCGTTGTCGCCGTCTGCCTCTTGTTCTTCCGCTTCACTGCCGACGAGCATATCGCGGACGGTATCGACAGCCATGCGGCTCGCCACGTCGCCAGCGAGCGCGCCGCCCATCCCATCCGAGACGACCAGCACGACACCCTTCTCCCCAAGCTCAAAGCGGCCCAACCCATCAGGCATTTCCGCGCCATCAGAGCCAGTCCAGGCCTTCCCCAGCGTCAAATCGAGGATCAGGAAGTTGTCTTCATTCCCACGCCGTACACGACCAACGTCGGATTTTGCGTGAAGCTCTATAATCATAAAGAAAGTGATGAGTGATAAGTGATGGGTGATAGGAGAAAGGCTTTTACTTATTACCTATCACTTATCACCTGTCACTAAATCCTTTTCAGCGCTTGGTCTAAATCCGTAATAATATCTTCAGTATCTTCGATGCCGACCGAGATACGCACGAGGCCATCGGTGATGCCGAGCCGGTCGCGCGTTTCCGGCAGGACGGATGCGTGCGTCATCGTCGCCGGATGCGAGATTAGAGTTTCCACACCGCCGAGGCTTTCTGCAAGCGTGCACAGCTTAACAGATTCCAGCACGGTGCGCGCAGCCTCTAATGAGCCGACATCGAAAGCCACCATCCCGCCGAATCCATTTTGCTGTCGTTTCGCCAGATCGTGCTGGCGATGCGAGAGCGAACCCGGATAATAAATCTTCTGCACCTTCGGATGCTCTTCCAAAAAGGCGGCCACCGCTCTGCCCGAACGGTCGTGCTGCTCCATCCTCAGCGCCAGCGTCTTCGTTCCCCGCAGGACGAGCCAGGAATCAAATGGCGAAAGAATGGCTCCGGCGCTATTCTGCACGAAACCGAGCCAGTTGGCATCCTCTTCATCGTTCAAAACGGCGATGCCACCGATTCCGTCCGAATGCCCGTTCAGGTATTTAGTCGTGGAATGCACCACAATGTCAACACCGAATTCTATTGGGCGTTGCAGGTAAGGCGACATAAAAGTGTTGTCGCAGACCACGCGCGCACCCGACGCGTGCGCCAGGTCGGAGACCGCTTGCAGGTCTGTCAGGATCATCACGGGGTTCGTCGGCGTTTCGACGAAGATCATCTTCGTGTTCTCTTTAATCGCCGCTTCGACCTTTGTTATCTCTGAAGTATCAACAAAGTCGAACTCGATATTGTAGTTCGCCAGAATTTTGCTAAACAGTCGAAACGTGCCGCCGTAGGTGTTGTCGGAGACGATGACATGCTCGCCCGCTTTGATGAGTCGAAGCGTGGCGTCAATCGCAGCCATCCCGGAAGCGAAAGCGTAGCCGAAACGCGCTCCTTCGAGCGCGGCGATGTTCTGCTCAAGCGCCGCCCGCGTAGGGTTCTGCGTGCGCGCGTACTCGTAGCCCTTGTGCTTGCCGAGTCCTTCCTGCGCGTAAGTCGAAGTTTGATAAATCGGAACCGTGACCGAACCCGTCGTCGGGTTGGCCTCCTGTCCGGCATGAATAGCTGTTGTTGCGAATCCCATAATAATTCAGTGATAGGTGATAAGTGATGGGTGATTAGGAGAAAGGCTTTTACTTATTACCTATCACCCATCATTTATCACTGATCGAATATTCCCTGGCTCATATAACGTTCTGCGCCGTCGGGAAAGAGTGTGACGATGCGCTTGCCGCTGCCGATGCGTTCGGCTAGTCGATAAGCGGCGGCGGCGGCTGCTCCCGATGAGCCTCCACCGAGCACGCCTTCCGTCTCCGCCAGTTTGCGGACGGTGGCGAAAGCCTCGTCGTCGTAAATCATCATAACCTCGTCGGCCAGTTCAAGCTCGCAATTCTTCGGAATGAACTGCGCCTGGCCGATGCCTTCAACCTTGTGCTCGCCCGGCGGGCCGCCGCCGAGGATTGAGCCTTCCGGTTCGACGAGAACGCAATGTACGTCCGGCTTGATTTTCTTGATGGCGCGGGCGACACCCGTAAACGTCCCGGCTGTGCCTGCGCCGATGACGATGGCGTCAATACGCCCTTCCATCTGCTCGATAATCTCACGCCCGGTCGTCTCTTCGTGATAAAGCGGATTGGAAGGATTCTCAAATTGCTGCGGGATGAAACTGTCACTGGTCTTGGCGGCAATCTCGCGCGCGAGATCAATTGCACCTTTCATCCCCGCTTCTTCGGTAACGTACTCGATTTCTCCGCCGAGGGCTTCCATGATTCTCATCTTCTCGCGCGAGTAGCCTTCGGGGACGCAGAGAATAACGCGATAGCCGCGCGCCACCCCGATCAGGGCTAGCCCGATACCTGTGTTTCCGGCGGTCGGCTCGATGATGGTTGAGCCGGGTTTGAGAACGCCGCGCTCTTCGGCATCGAGAATCATTCCCAGCGCAGCACGGTCTTTCACGCTTCCACCCGGATTGAAATATTCGAGTTTGGCATAGATGTCCGCGAGCGGCGGTCGGGCAAAACGCGCGAGGTGTAGCAGCGGAGTGTTACCAACAAGCTCAATAATGTTCTCGGTCGTACCCGTCGGCATCAAGTTTCTTAACCCGCAAGCATTACAAATATAAAAGAGCGTCAACGCTTGATAATCTTAAGGAAAAGGCATGGTAGCCCGCGAGAGGAATGAAAGTCAAAAGTAAAAGGGTAAAAGGTTGCGGGGTGAGTCGCCGGAAAGAAATTCTAAAAGACAATCTCCTTCCGGTGACCTGCCTGCCGCTTCAGTCCAGCTTAACTTCAGCGAACTTATTCTCTGACTCTTTCGTTATATGGCTTATCAGTCTTCAAAGTATCTCCATTGATGAATGCTGACAAGGCATGGGGGCATGAGTTCCACTTTTCAGGGAATAATTCAAATTTTAGGATGCTGAAATACAGGCATTTTAAGAGACGTTAACCAAGCGTCTCTTCTTTCCCACAGGGCTGCTGGCTAGTGTTTGACCGACCTCGCTTTGCTTTACAGCTCGTGCCGCAATCTACTCCCCATTGCGAGCCATGAGCTTAACCACCTACTCAAAGGAGATGTCCGATGCGTCGTACCAGTTCTACAGTCTACTTGTTGGCTGCAATTCTTGCGCTCAGTGCTGCAACGTTGACGGGTTGTGCCACGGCGGGCAACGAAGGGAAATCCCCGACCGTTGCAACTTCGTCTAATGCTTCGCCAGCTACTGGAAAGCTCCCCGTCACCACAGCGTCGGAGGAAGCGAAGAAGGAGTTCCTGCAAGGGCGTGACCTCGCCGAAAGACTACTCATACAGGATTCCATCCAGCATTTTGATAAAGCCATCTCGCTTGATCCGAATTTCGCCTCGGCGGAGTTGGCGCGGGCTAATTCTTCTCCGACCGCAAAGGAATTCTTCGATCACTTGAAGAAGGCTGTGAGCCTGGCGGACAAGGCTTCGGAAGGAGAGAAACTTCTCATCCTCGCCAACGAAGCGGGAGCCAACGGCAATCCCACGAAACAGAAAGAATATCTTGACAAACTGGTCGCCGCCTATCCCAATGACGAGCGTGCGCAGTTTACCCTCGGCGGCTACTTCTTCGGGCAGCAGGATTACCCAAAGGCAATCGAGCATTACAGGAAAGCGACCGAGTTGAACCCGAACTACTCGACCGCCTTTAACATCCTCGGCTACGCCTACCGGCAGAACGTTGATTACGCAAACGCCGAGCAGGCGTTTAAGAAGTACATCGAGTTGATACCCAACGATCCGAACCCCTACGATTCATACGGCGAGTTGCTGCTGAAGATGGGGAGATTCGACGAGTCGATGGCGCAGTACCGCAAGGCACTCTCCATTGATTCAAACTTCGTCAATTCTCACTTCGCGATTGCTGCCGACCTGCTGTATCAGGGCAAGCCCGACGAAGCGACAGCCGAGCTACAGAAAATGACTGACAAGGCGCGAAGCGACGGTGAGCGCCGGACTGCGCTCTTCGGTCAAACGGTTGTTGACGTGGATAGCGGAAAGTTTGATAAGGCGCTTGAGGATGTAGATAAGCAGTACGCATTGGGTGAGAAGATAGGCGATGTCGCAGCGATGACGGGCGACCTTCAAACCAAAGGGGCAATTTTGCTTGAGATGGGGAAGTATGACGAAGCCAGGGAACTGTTTGAACGCATCCTCAAGATGACCGAAAGCTCCAGTCTCTCGCAGGAGATCAAGGACAATACAAAACGCTTTCACCATTACAATCTGGCTACGGTTGCGCTAGGCAAGAAAGACAACGCGACGGCGAAGGCGGAGGCGGAGGAATTCCGCAAGGGTGCTGAGGCGTCGAAGAACCCGGCGCAGGTAAGACAGTCTCACCAACTCATTGGCATGATTGCTCTGGCGGAAAAGGATTACGACAAAGCCATCGCGGAATTGCAGCAAACCGGCCAGCAAAATCCTCAGAACTTCTATCGCCTGTGTCAGGCTTATCAAGGCAAAGGCGACAACGCGAAAGCGAAGGAGTTCTGCACGAAGGCTGCCGGTTTCAATTCACTACCGGCTTTGAATTACGCCTTCATCCGAACGAAGGCTCAAAAGATGGCGGCAGAGATGAAAGCCTGACGGGCACAAGCCGCCAGTTTTCGCCTGACATAGAAAAGTCCGATGGCAGATGCGCCTCTGCCGTCGGGCTTTTCGTCGTTAATGAATCTCGCGCGCCTTGCCTTTCACCTTTTTACTTTTGACTTACTTACTCAAGCGCGTTATCTTGTTGTCCCGTGAATCACACGGCTTCATCACCTCAACGAATGGCTGTCGCCGTCATCCCCGCACGCTACGCTTCGACCCGATTACCCGGAAAACCCCTTCTCGAAATCAATGGTCGCCCGATGATCCTGCATGTGCTGGAACGCGCTCTCGCGGCGCGCAATGTGGCACGCGCGATTTGTGCGACCGACGACCGGAGAATTCTGGAGACGGTGTTGTCTGCCGGTTTTGAAGCGGTGATGACGCGCTCCGATCACCAGAGCGGCAGCGACCGGCTGGCAGAAGTTGCCGCCACGCTCGATGATGGGGTTGAGGTGATCGTCAATCTGCAAGGCGACGAGCCGCTCGTTTCACCTCAGACGATTGAGCGCGCGGTGGACGAGTTATTGAGAGACGGCGAGGCGCAGATTGTAACCACCTCGGAAGAGATTAAAGATGTGGCTGATGTCCTGAGCGCGGATGTCGTCAAGGTCGTGACCGATGAGGCGGGGCGGGCGCTCTATTTTTCGCGGTCGCCGATTCCTTTTCCGCGCGATGCCGTGCGGCGTTACGGAACGCTGCTGGCCGCGCTCGAAATCGAGCCGCTTTTGCTTGAGACTTTTCGCAAGCACACGGGGCTTTATGTTTACCGTCGCAGCTTTTTGTTAGAATACACGCGCTGGCCGCAATCCACGCTCGAACGCGCGGAATCGCTCGAACAACTGCGCGCGCTTGAGCGCGGCGTGGCGATAAAAGTCATCGAAGTTGACTCGCCATCGATTGGCGTTGACACGGAACGCGACCTTGAGCGAGTGCGAAAGATTATGGAGGTCGTAAATCGTGAATCGTAAATGGATAAAACCGTTCGTCTATTTACGATTCACGATTCACGATTCACAAACTTATGAAAGACTGGATTGGTTTAGGCTTCTTCCTTTTGCTCGTCTTCGGCGGGCTGTATCTGCTGACGCGGCCAACGAAGCCTTTGACGGTCGAGGAATTTGAAAAGCGTGCTAATGAGAATCGTGGATTGATGGGCGCAGGCTTTATGGGACTGCAAAAGGTTTTAGACCCCGGAGCGGAGAAGGCAATTCAGGCGCAGGAAGATTTTCGTCAGGGTTATCTGGATGGTGAACAGGAATCAGGGGACGGCGATGACAAGAATCCCCAGCCGGAAAATTTAAACTCAAACACCAAAGAGGAGAAAGATGCCTAAGTACATCTTCGTGACGGGCGGCGTGGTTTCGAGTCTCGGTAAAGGTCTGGCCGCGTCATCCATCGGCTGCCTGCTCGAAACTCGCGGGCTGAAGGTTGCTCTCATCAAGCTCGACCCTTATATCAACGTTGACCCTGGCACGATGTCGCCCTTCCAGCACGGCGAAGTCTTCGTCACAGACGACGGCGCTGAGACGGACTTAGACCTCGGGCATTACGAGCGCTTCACGCACGCTCATCTCTCGCAGGCGAATAACTGGACGACCGGGCGCATCTATCTTTCCGTCATCGAGAAAGAGCGACGCGGCGATTACCTGGGCAAGACCATTCAAGTCATCCCGCACATCACGAACGAAATCAAAGACGCTGTTCGTGCCGTCGCCGAAAAAGATAAGCCGGATGTAATCATTGTCGAAATCGGCGGCACGGTCGGCGACATCGAATCCTTGCCGTTTCTCGAAGCTATCCGGCAGATGGGCAATGAAGAGGGCCGTGGAAACGCCATCTTCATACACGTCACGCTCGTTCCCTTCATCGCCGCCGCCGGAGAATTGAAAACCAAGCCGACGCAGCACTCCGTTCGTGACTTGATGCAGATAGGGATTGCGCCCGATATTCTCCTCTGCCGCTCTGATCGTCCGCTCTCGCGCGACCTGCGCTCAAAAATTGCCCTCTTCTGCAACGTCAAAGAGAACGCTGTGATTACGGCGTTGGATGTCGGGACGATTTACGAAGTGCCGCTCGCTTTCCATGAGCAGGAGTTGGACGAGTTGATCGTCGCCTCGCTCAATCTCAACGAACGCGCGGCTCACACAGACCTTTCCGAATGGCGCGAGTTGGTCAATACGATTAAAGAACCCCTGGCGGGCGAAACGTCCATCGCCATCGTCGGCAAATACGTCGAACTGGAAGATTCCTACAAATCTCTGCGCGAGGCGCTGACGCACGGCGGCGTCGCCAACAACCTGCGCGTCAGTGTGAAGTGGATTGAGTCGGAAGAATTGATGGACGAGGATTACGAAGACCGCCTGCGCGACTTTGATGCCATACTTGTTCCCGGCGGCTTCGGCAAGCGCGGCGTCGCGGGCATGATTAAAGCCATCGCCTACGCGCGCAAGACGCAGACGCCATATTTTGGTATCTGTTTGGGAATGCAGACGGCCTGCATCGAGTACGCACGTAATGTCTGTGGTCTGAAAGATGCCGATTCGACGGAGTTTGACACGAACACGCCCTATCCAATCATCTTCAAGCTGCGCGACCTCGTTGACGTTGAAGAACTCGGCGGGACGATGCGGCTGGGCGCGTGGCCCTGCCGTCTGGCCGAAGGCTCGCTGGCGCGCGAAGTTTACGGCGGCGCGGCGGAGATAGATGAGCGCCATCGTCATCGCTACGAGTTTAACCCGGAGTTCCGCGACACGCTCACACGCGAGGGATTAATCATCAGCGGGGAATCGCCCGACGGAAAGTTTGTCGAGATTGCAGAGTTGCCGCGCGACGTTCATCCCTGGTTTCTCGGCTGCCAGTTTCACCCCGAATACAAATCGAAACCTCTACAGGCTCATCCCCTATTCGCCTCTTTCGTCCGCGCGGCCTACGAGAACCGTTTGCGAAACGAGACTGCAATCGAAAAACTCGACGCGACGGAAACGCTTCATCAGGAGCGCGCAGGTGTGGCCGGAGACGATTGAAAAGCCGTAAACCGTGAATCGTAAATCGTAAATCGTCGAACGCGCTTTGTCTTTCTGCATTTTACTATTCACGGTTTACGATTTACGATTTACGACAATGCTTCATTGCCCTACATGCGGTCAGGATTTCGCCGACGAGGTGAGAGTGTGCCCGGAAGATGGTGCGCTCTTGCAGGCGGATGCGACTGTGGCGATGAATGCGCCTGCTGATCCGTTGATCGGTCGCACGCTCGACGAGAAATACCGTCTGGATGAGAGACTGGGGACGGGCGGCATGGGAACGGTCTACCGCGCGACGCACCTGTTGATTGATCGCCCCGTTGCCGTCAAAGTTCTCAATCCGCGCTACGTGGAAGACGAAGCGGCGCAGACTCGCTTTCGTCGTGAAGCGCGGGCTGCCGGACGCCTCCAACATGCGAACGCCGTCACGGTCACGGATTTCGGTAGCACGTCAGACGGATTAGTCTACATCGTGATGGAGCTACTCGAAGGCCGCACCCTGCGCGACGTGCTGGCGCGTGAAGCCCCTCTGGATGTTGCGCGTGCCGTCTCCATCATGCTGCAAATCTCTTCGGCGGTCGCCGCCGCGCATAATGCCGGTGTCATCCATCGTGATTTGAAACCCGCAAACATTTTCGTCGTCCAGCGCAAAGATGCGCCGCCCTTCATCAAGGTGCTCGATTTCGGCATCGCCAAGCTCGCCGCCGAAGCGCTTGAAGATGACGACGACCCGCAGACGTTGACGCAGGTCGGCGCGATGATCGGAACGCCGCGTTATATGTCGCCGGAGCAATGCGACGGAGCGCACCTGACGCCTGCGGCTGATGTTTACAGCTTAGGCATCATTCTATACGAGATGCTGACGGGCACGACGCCCTTTAACGGTACATCGCCGCTCGCCATCGCCATCAAGCATTCCTCTCAGCCGCCGCGCAACCCGCGCGAGTTTGTGGCGACGATCCCGCCAGCGCTTGAAGAAGTGGTACTGCACGCGCTGGAAAAGAAAGCAGAGGATAGACCGAAAGATGCGGAAGCGTTTCGGCAGGAGCTTTATGCGATTACGGAGCGCCTGGGGCTTGAACATGCCGATAGCCTGAGCGCGCCGAGCCTTGAATCCTTACGCAGCGCCGGGACGGAGACGCCTTCGGGTCGTCTCGTAATTGATATTGAACGGCTCAGGCAGAGCCGTGCTGCGGCGAGCGCCGCTTCGATGGCTCAACCGGAAGTGGTCGCGCATGGCAGCGTGGTTGATGGCGCTAATCTTTCGGATAATGGTTATTCACCTCAGCCGCCAGTTGTTTACTCTGGGCCAATTGCTCCTGACGTTTACGCTGTTCCGCCGATGATGCCTCGTCATGCGCCCGCCATCGCGCGGATGAGAATTTTCTTCGGCAAGAAGCAATCGTGGTTCAAGTGGCTGACTCGCCCCATTCGCGTCCTGCTGATTTCAACGGCGGTTCTGCTGCTGCTCGTCATCACTATTGCGGTCTTTGCGACACGGAAACCGGCAAAACTCACGACTGTCAGCGATGTTGGCGAAACTTTAAGCGGTCTGGCAGTGAAAGAGGAAGCTGTGGGACCCGTTGAGGAGACTAACGCAAACGTGGGGAGACAGCCGCGCAACCCCAGCGCCACGCGCCGGGTAAACAATCAGCGAGCGCAGCCCAAGAAGCCTTCAGTATTTAGCAGGGCCAAGAATAAACTGAAGAAAATATTTAAGAATCCTTTTTAGCGATGATCATGAAGAGAGGCGTTTAAGTGGAGAGGGAAACATTCAGCGTCGGCAATGCCACCTTCGGAGACGGTCGGTTGACGATACTCGCCGGGCCGTGTGTTATCGAATCAACCGAGCACGCCTTGATGATGGCGCGCGAATGCTCACGACGGGCGAAAGATGCGGGGCTTGATTTCGTTTACAAATCTTCGTTCGACAAAGCCAATCGCTCATCCGTCAAGAGCTTTCGCGGGCATGGACTTGCCGCCGGACTGGACGTGCTGCGGCGCGTGAAGGAAGAGATCGGTGTGCCCGTTGTGACGGACATCCACGACGTTTCTCAGGTTGAGGAAGTGGCAGAGGTCGCGGACATTCTGCAAATCCCCGCCTTCCTTTCGCGGCAGACCGATTTGATTACGGCGGCGGCACAATCGGGACGCGCAGTCAACGTCAAGAAGGGACAGTTTCTCGCGCCGCAGGATGCGCGTAACATCGTCGAGAAAGCGCGCGCCGCGGGTTGCCGGAAACTATTGCTGACGGAGCGCGGCGTCAGTTTCGGCTATAACAATCTGGTGGTTGACATGCGCTCCTTCCCGATCATGCGGGAGTTTGGCGTTCCCGTCGTCTTCGACGTGACACATTCTTTGCAGCTTCCCGGCGGAATGGGCAATGCAACGGGCGGCCTTCCGCAGTACATCGAACCGCTCGCTCGTGCCGGAGTCGCTTGCGGCATTGACGCGGTGTTTATGGAAGTCCACGACCGCCCGGAAGTCGCGCCGTCCGATGGCCCAAACATGCTGCCGCTTGAGCGAATGGGCGCGTTGCTCAACATGCTGCGCGAGATACATGAACTAATTAATCGAAGCCGTGTGCCGGACGCGCGCTAAGAGCGCCTAAGAAAACAGAGAAGGACTAGACAGGATTAACAGGATTAGCAAGATTAAGAAAAGCAGACAAGGCAGGGAAGCTTGGTGTTGTTTTTATTATTCCTGTTAATCTTGTAAATCCTGTCTATTTCTTCTCCATAGTTTTGAAACATCAAATCTCTCTGAGCCTATGAAAACATTTCGCACTTTTCTGCTTGTATCTTTCATCTCCCTGATTTATTCCACCTCGCTCGTCTTCGCACAGGATGAGCCGACCGCCGCGTGGCAGGTCACGAGATTCGACATCACGGCCAACGTTCCGGCTGCGACCGAGCGTGCATTGACGGCTCGCGCACAACTCACGGTGCGAAACATAGGGCGCGGCGCAGGCTCAAGCCTCACTTTGCGTATTAATCCAAAGGCGGAGATCAAGGCGGCGAGCGTTGGCGACGCAACGGCGACCTTTCGCGCCGGTGACATACGCAACGACCTACAGTTGGTCAGGATAACTTTGCCGACGCCCGTTGCGCCGAATGCTTCCGTCAACGTCTCGGTGGATTATCGCTTGCCCGTCGCGGACAACTCCGGTCTGGCGGCGCTCTCGCCTGTGGGCAATCAGTTTCTTCCGCTCTCCTCCTGGTTTCCGGTGCATAGCAGTGTCGTTTCTCCCCGCGGGGCGGATGTCGCCCCGGTTCGTTTGACAGTCAACGCGGCGAGCGGCGAGCAGGTTGTCTCGTCAGGTCGTGGCAGCAGCCCAACATTCGATCAGACGCTGAGCGCACAGCCTTTCTTTCTGACGGGGAGTTGGGATGTCAACAATGGTTCGGGTGACGCCAGCGGTGTGAGCGCCTTCATGCCGAAGGGGGCGGGCGCTGAAGAGCGTAAGCAGGCGGACGAGTTGATTGCGCTCGCCGCCAGTGCGCGCTCCTTCTATGCTGGTTTGCTCGGCACTGCGCCGGACGTTCCCATCAAGCTCGTCGCCGTCAGGCGCGGTGCAGGATTTAACGAAGGCGGCACGGTGCTGCTCGATGCTGCCGCTTTTCGTCGCTCGAAAATTGACTCGGTGAGCGCCTTGACGATTGCCGAAGCGGTCGCGCGCATGTGGGTGGGCGGCGTTGCGCCTGTGCGTGGCGAAGGCTTTGGCGTGCTGCGCGAAGGTCTGGCGAGATTTCTGGCGACTCTCTTTCTTGAGAAGCAGTTCGGCAAAGAGATAGCCGATGCCGAAAGAGCGCGCGAGCGCGTGATCTATTCAACAATCGCCAAACGTGATGCGCCGCTTTCACGCACGCTGACGCTCGACCCGACCTATTACAATTCGACCGCCAACAAGGGCGCGATGGTCTGGCGGCTCATCGAGCGCGCTCTGGGACGCGATGCCCTGATGACTATGCTGCGCGCTGCATTACAAAAAGGCGCGAGCGATGCTGAAGGCTTGACCCTCGCTGCACTGCGCGCCGCGATTATCGAGCGTGGCGGAGAAGGCTTAAAGAGTCTACTCGATCAGGAGTTGGATCAGCCGACCGATATGGATTTGCTGATCGGCCTGCCGCAGCAGAGAGGCAATCAATGGGTGGCTGCGCTTCGTAACTCAGGCCCGATTGATGCGAGTGTGGCGATAGTTGGCACGACCTCCACAGGCGAGCGCTTGAACGTGCAGGTCAACATCCCGGCGCGCAATTTCGGTGAAGCGGTTTTCAATACCACCTCTCGCCCCGTTCGCGTCGAAGTTGACCCCGATAAATTCTATCCGCAGCTTGATTACTCAAACGACGTGATGCCACGCGCCGTTCAGGTGGAAGACCCGCTGGCCGAAGCCAGCGCTAAGTTCGTCAAACAGGATTATGCGGGAGCGGAAGCCGCCACGCGCGAGATGTTGGCAATCTCCCCGCGTATGCAGGAAGCGCGTATTCTGCTCGCTCGCTCCCTTCTGGCCCAGAGCAAGATGGACGAGGCGGAGAAAGAGTTTCGTGCGGTGCTTGACGAGCGGCTGCCGACGCCGTTTGCGCTTGCCTGGGGCAGCATCGGGCTGGGAGAAATAGCCTTAAAGAAAGGTCAGGCTGCCGAGGCCGCGCGTCGTTTTAATGAAGCAACGCGCGCCGAAGCCGATTATGCTTCCACGCTCGCTGCTCGCAACGGAAGGATCAAAGCTGAAGCAGCAGCCAACGCCGCCGCTGCTCCTGATGAATCAGCGCGCACCTTCATCGCGCAACTGGATCAAGCCATCAAGAGCGGAAGGAAAACCGAAATTGAAGCGTTCATTGTGCCGGGCGAGTTGACGAGCTTTGTTGGCGGAATCGTCGCTAGCCAGCCTGAAATCTGGACAACGCGGGTGGTCCGCACCGAACAGCTTGATGCGAATCGTCTGGCGGCGGACGTGCAGATTACCGCGAAACAACTTGGGCGCGACGCGGCGGGAACAGCCCTGCTGATTCTCACGCGTATGGGCGGCGGCTGGAAGCTCAGCGGGATTGAATTCTTCGAGGTGCGATAAGCGACTTTCATGTATGAACTGGCAGAGATCGAGCGACGCGCGGCGCGCATCAAGCTGCTCCTGATGGATTGCGACGGTGTGCTGACGGACGGGCGCATCACGCTTCTTGAGAACGGCGACGAGGAGAAGAGTTTTCACACGCGCGATGGGCACGGGCTGGTGCTGCTGCATCGCGCAGGGCTTCGTTCCGGCATTATCTCAGGGCGTACTTCGAGTCTGGTCGAGCGGCGCGCGCGCGAGCTTGGGATGCACTACGTCAGGCAGGGAACGTGGGACAAGATCAAGGATTTTGAAGAACTGCTGGCGGAGGCTGGAATTGACGATAATGAAGTAGCTTTTATCGGCGACGACGTGACCGACATTCCTTTAATGCAGCGTTCGGAACTGGCGGTCGCAGTCGCAGACGCCGCGCCGGAGACGCTCTCGGTCGCGCATTTCGTCACACAACTTCCCGGCGGCTTTGGCGCAGTTCGTGAAGTCACGGAACTGATCCTCAAGGCGCAGGGGCGTTGGTCGGAGTTAATGAAAAAGTATATGATGTGAACACTAGATAAAAAAAGGCGAGAAGAAATGACGGACGAAGATCGACAGCGCACAATGGATTTCATTCTTGAACAGCAAGCGCAGTTCTCTATCAACTTGGAAGCATTGCGCGAGGCACAGGCGCACACAGATGCGACCGTCGCGCAACTCGCCGGGCAGGTTAAGTACATCGCGCGTCAGCAAGAGCATATCAATGAAGTGGTGGCCGTCATCGCTGAATCACAGCAGCATACTGATGAACGGCTGAACGCATTGATTGATATTGTGCAGGCTGGCCGCAACGGGAATCCTTAAAACGTCTAAAAGTGTTGAGATTTGATTGGATGATAATATCAATTATTTTCAGTTTATCGTTCCACGTCCATACTTCATTGTTTCAAAAGGGGTGAAAGATGGTTGATAATTCGCGTCAGGTGCTTTTCGTCGAGGACACTGCTGACACGCGTGATCTGGTTGAGTTTGCCTTGCAGAGCGAAGGCTTCACGGTCATCACGGCGCAGACGGCTGACGAGGGGCTGGGGCTGGCGCGCACCAAACCATTCGCGTTGATTCTGCTGGATATCGGTCTGCCCGATAAGGATGGTCTTGAGTTGTGTAGAGAAATTCGTCGCTTCGATCAGCAGACGCCGATTCTTTTCTACACGGCGTTTGCCGAGTTGCTTGACCAGGAAGAGGCCGCGAAAGCGGGCGCGCAGGGCACTCTGCGTAAGCCCGAAGACACCGCCCGTATCGGAGAAGCCGCGCGCAAACTGATTGACAAAGTTGAATAGATGGAAACGGGCAATCATAATCAGCCATGTGGTTGACACTCAGCCGCCCCGTTGATTATCTTTGCCCTGTCGTTACCAATAATGAGCAGAGCATTAGCTTGTGCAGACTAGAGAAAAGGGAAATCTGAGCGAGGCTAGAATCCTGGGAGCTTTTGTGGCTGCTGGGTATCTAATGTCTGTGCCTTTTGGGTCAGGGCATAAGTATGACTTTGTAGTTGATGATTCGACTCGCCTGCTTCGAGTACAATGTAAGACAGGTCGGGTCAAGAATGATGTTCTTCAGTTCAATGCTTATAGCCAATCTGGCAACGGGTCGGTTAAAATGAGTTACCGGGGATTGGCAGACTTGTTTGCCGTTCTCAATCCTGATAGCGATAAGGTCTACCTAGTCCCGGTTGATGAAGTTGGTGTAACAGTGGTCTCGCTCCGGCTCAACCCAACTGTAAACAAACAAATACATGGGGTTCGCTGGGCAGAAATTTATCTTCTTAAACCTGTGGTTTTCAGCGATTGTAGCTCAGTTGGTAGAGCGCAAGTTTCCCAAACTTGAGGTCGCGGGTTCAAGCCCCGTCAATCGCTCCAATCTTCTTAATTCCCTCGTATCGTAAAGAAACGGAAACGCGGGCAGGCGTATGCATTTAGCGCGCTTTTGTTTGCCTTTTCGCCTTAATTCGAGGCTTTTTGTCGCTTAATTGCTGGCACATTGGTTGCGATTCGTTACAGGCTTATCGCTTTAAATTTATTGTAGGAGGGAAATGAACGTGCGTATTAAGCTGATGATTGGTGCAGGCTCTCTGGCTTTGGCTATGATGGTGGGCTGCGGGGGCGACTCATCGAACGCCAATTCCAATTCCAACGCCAACACGATGAACTCTAATGCCCGGTCGAGCGTGGAGGAGATGCCCGCCACTGGCCCGGAATATGAGACGACTATGACTGACACCGGGGGCGTGAAAACTGAAACGCGCACTTACAAGGACAACAAGCGCATCTCCCGTGTCGTGATCACGACACGCGACGGCAAGCGGACGGCTAAAGTCTATTCAGTTTCCGGCGAAGAGAAGGAAATCAGCGCCGCTGATACGGACAACGTCCTGGCAAAAAGCGGTGACGCTATTGCCGACGCCGCCGGGTTTGTCGGAGACAAGGCGGAAGATGTTGGCGGCAAAGCCAAGGACGTAGGTGGTGCAGTAGTTGATAAAAGCAAAGACGTAGGCAGGGAAGTCGCCGATAAGAGCGAGGATGCGGCAGGCAAGGCTGCTAAAGGCGCGAAGACTGTCGGACGCGAGGCTGCCGATAAAGCGGAAGACGTGGGCGGCGCGGTGGCTGGCGGAGCTAAGACCGCGGGCAAGAAAACCGTTCAGGGAGCGAAAAAGGTTGGCGGAGCTATCAAAGACGCTGTCACGCCTTAAATTTAATTTGCGCTCAATTTAGTATTGAAAGGCAGCCCTGAAAGCGGCTGCCTTTTTTGCTTTGCTACAATTGCCCAGACCGTTTTGCGCTCTAATGTTATACTTGTTTTCGATTTCGGTGAGTTTGCCTGCGATTGCAGAATAGGAGTTGGGCGATGGTAGATAAAACACGGTTCACGCTGATTTGCCCTTGCTGCGAGGCGACGCTGACAATTGACGCGCAGACAGGGACAATCATTTCACACGAAGAGAAAGCGAAACCGACGGCCTCTTTCGATGAGATGCTCAAGGGGCTGGACAAGCAGAAGCAGGTGCGCGAGCAACTCTTTGAGCAAGAGCTTGGCTCGCTCAAGGATCGTGAACGACTGCTCGAAGAGAAATTCCGCGAAGCGATGAAAAAGGCAGAAAAGGATAAAGACAAGCCTTTCATCAACCCGCTCGATATTGATTGAGTAGGACAGGCATTCCTGCCTGTCATTTGAGCGCATGGAGCGCGAATATACCTGTAATGATGCGTCAAGCAACTAAAACCCGCGCCTGACCTTCAAAAGCGTGAAACTCTCCGTCATTTGCCTCTGTAATCCATCCTGCATGGAGGTCGCATGAAGCTATTGAAGAAAACGCTCTGCCTCGCCCTTCTGATCGTCATCTCAGGCACAATTAGCGTGCGCGCCCAGTCCTCAGATGAAGGTGAAGGGAATGTGCCAGCCGACAGCGCCGCCGCGCAGAGACAACTGGCGAGCCGCGACCCGCTGGAGCGACAGCGCGCCGCCGAAGAGTTAGCCCGGCTCGCCTCGACAGGCAATCGCAAGTTGCTCGAAGGCTACAGGCTTCAGGAGAAGAACGCGCGCGTTAAACTGGCGCTCGACTGGGCGCTTTATCGCATCGGAAAAACGGAATCGCTTTTCGCCGTCGTAGGCGCACTCGATTCTTCGCGCGCCGCTCAAGCGAGTTCTTATCTCGTAACTCTGGAAACGCCCGAACCGCTCTACCTCTTCCTTGAGCGCACAAACGGCAACACGCAGGTCAAACTCCTCGAAGTTCTGGCCAGGATCGGCGACGCCAGCACGCTCGAACGCCTCAAGCCTCATGCGGCATCGTTTGACCCGAAAGTAGCCGAAGCCGCGCGTCTCGCCACGCGCGACATCGAGCAGCGCCTCGGAGAGTCGCCAACCGACAGGACGACCCGGCCCAGACAAGTGGGGAATGGTGAATCTTCGCCTCAGAGATGATTGTCAAAGAATCAGGTGATTTCAACGCAGAGGACGCGGAGGGTCGCAGAGGCAGGAAGAGAGAAGGCCGTAGGCAGTAAGCAGAGGACATGTTCTTTTCTGCTTACTGCCTTTTGCTTACTGCCTTCCGTATTCTTCCCTCTGCGTGCCTCTGCGTCCTCTGCGTTTAATTATCCCTTGCCAAACACTCAACACTCACAGCTATACTGTCTCCTCACATGCACCCTAACCTGCGCTCATTCCTAGACCTGCTCGAACGCGAAAACGATCTCGTCCATATAGAAACGGAAGTTGACCCCTACCTCGAACTGGCGGAAGTCCATCGCCGCGTCATCGAGCGTGGTGGTCCGGCGCTGCTCTTTGAGAAAGTAAAGGGCAGCCGCTATCCGGTCGTGACAAATCTCTTCGGCACGGAGCGACGCATCGAGCGCGCTTTCGGGCCGAAGCCGGAAGCCCTCGTGCGCGAGGTCGTGCAGATGGCTGAATCCCTCCTGCCGCCGCGACCCGCGAAACTCTGGCAGCATCGGGCGCTTGCTCTTGAAGCTCTCAAACTCGGCACGCGCAACACCACACGAGCGCCCGTCACGCAGGTGATGGACAAACCGGCGCGGCTCAATGAACTGCCCGTATTGACGACATGGCAGGAAGATGGCGGGCCTTTCTTCACGCTGCCGCTCGTTTACACGGAACATCCAGAGACGGCCAAGCATAATCTTGGCATGTACCGCATGCAGCGTTACGACGCGCGGACGACCGGCTTGCACTGGCAGATACACAAAGGCGGAGGCTTTCACTATCACGAAGCTGAGCGCGCCGATCAACCGCTTCCCGTGACGGTTTTTCTGGGAGGCCCACCCGCGTTGATTCTCGCCGCGATTGCGCCGCTGCCGGAGGATGTGCCTGAGCTTGTGCTGGCGTCCGTGCTCGCGGGCGAGAAAGTCAGGATGACGAAAAACCCGCTCGGCGCCGGAAGGCACAGGCTCGTGGCGGAAGCGGAGTTTGCTTTGGTTGGAAAAGTGCCGCCCCATGAGAAAAGACCCGAAGGGCCATTCGGCGATCACTACGGTTACTATTCTTTGCAGCACGACTATCCGACATTCCACGTTGACGCAGTCTTTCATCGCCGCGATGCGATTTATCCGGCGACCGTCGTGGGTAAGCCGCGCCAGGAAGATTTCTTCATCGGCGATTATTTACAGAAACTACTCTCGCCGCTGTTCCCGCTCGTCATGCCGAGCGTGCGCGATCTCTGGTCATACGGCGAGACGGGCTTTCATTCGCTGGCGGCGGCTGTCGTGCGTGAACGCTACAAACGCGAAGCCCTCGTCTCCGGCTTCAGAATCTTAGGCGAAGGCCAACTCTCGCTGACGAAATTCCTCATCCTGACGGACACGCCGCAGGATTTGAAGGATTTCCGCAAGCTGTTCGAGCATGTGCTGGCGCGCGCGCGTTTCGAGAGCGATCTTTTCATCTTCTCCAATGTTTCGATGGACACGCTCGATTACACGAGCGGCAAGGTGAACGAAGGAAGTAAAGCTATTCTTCTCGGCCTGGGTGATGCCGTGCGCGAGTTGCCGCGCGAGTTCAGGGGGGAATTGCCGCGCGATGTCAAACGGGCGGAGGTTTTCTGCGGCGGCTGCCTCGTCATTGAAGGAGTGCCATACACAGAAGACCCCGATCAAGCTGCACGGCTGGCACGTGAAGGAGTTTTCGCAGGGTGGCCGCTCATAGTGCTGCATGACGATGCGAGTGTGGCGCGTAAGACCTCTGATTTTCTCTGGGCGACGTGGACGAGGTTTGAGCCTGCGGCGGACATCCACGCGGCGGAGACAAAAGTCGTGCGTCATCATCTCTCATACAGCACGCCCGTCGTTGTGGACGCGCGCATGAAGCCCGGCTATCCGGCTGAGTTAATCGTCCGCCCTGACATTGGAGAGCTTGTCGATAAGCGGTGGCGCGAGTATTTTCCTCAAGGAGTGAACCGGGAGAAGAAATAACGTGGACAGGATTAACAGGATTAACAGGATTAAGAAGAAGAGACAAGACAAGGCAGCTTGATGTTGCCTTTCTTATTCCTATAAATCTTGTAAATCCTGTCTAAATTGCTTGAATCCGCTTGACCATGCCCAAGTCTCGAAAGAAACGCATCGTCTTAATCACCGCCGCCGTGCTGGTGCTTATCCCGGTCCTCACAGGCATCTATGCTTTTCTCATCGAGCCGAGCCGGTTGGTGGTCAAAGAAGAGACGATCAAGCTGGCGAACTGGCCCGCAGGTTTTGAGAATCTGAAAATTGCTGTCCTCTCCGACCTGCACGTCGGCTCGCCTTTCATTGGTGCTGAGAAGCTGCGTTTCATCACTTTGCAGGTCAACGCGACGCAGCCCGATTTGATCGTACTGCTCGGAGATTTCATGTCGTCCGTGCGCGGCGGAAAAGTTATTGAGCCTGAAGTTATCGCGGAGAATCTCAAAAATCTGCGCGCGCGTCACGGCGTCTTCGCGGTGTTGGGCAATCACGATTGGTGGTATGACGGCCCTCGCGTCGGGCGCGCTCTTGAAGCTGTCGGCATACGCGTTCTCGATGACGACGTAATGAGGATTGAGCGCGATGGTCAGGCCATCTGGCTGGCCGGACTTAAAGATGCGTGGACGAATCGCACAGATATTGACGGCACTCTTCGCAAAGTCACAGATGAAAATCCAATCATCGCGTTGACGCATAACCCTGATCTCTTCGTGAAGATTCCACCGAGGGTTATTCTCACTCTGGCCGGGCACACGCACGGCGGGCAGGTCAAATTCCCTTTCTTCGGTCCCACCAAAGTTCCTTCCGAGTACGGCCAGCGCTACGCCGCCGGGCACATCGTCGAGAACAATCATCACCTGTTCGTCACAACAGGAATCGGCACGAGCATCATCCCCGTTCGTTTCCGCGTTCCGCCGGAGATTGTGATTCTAACTTTGAAAATGGACGCGCCGGGCGGCGCAAGGTGAAAGCCATGATGACCGAGAAGCTATCGGAAACTGAAAAGCAAGACGACGCCCGCAACATAGTCGAAACGCGGCAGACCAGTTGCTGCATTGTCGGCGGCGGTCCCGGCGGCGCAATCCTCGCGCTGTTGCTCGCGCGCAAAAATATCCCGGTCGTGCTGCTCGAAGCGCACGAAGATTTCGACCGCGATTTTCGTGGCGACACGATTCATCCATCCGTGCTTGAGATTCTTGACGATCTCGGTCTTGCAGACCGCCTGCTGGAGCTTCGCCATTCCAAACTACGCACGGCAACTTTTATGACGCCCAATGGCCCTTTGACGCTCGCGGACTTAGGCAGGCTGAAGACGAAGTTTCCTTTCATCGCCATGATTCCCCAGGTGGATTTTCTCGAATTCATTATGGAAGAAGCGAAGCGTTATCCGAATTTTCAATTGACGATGGGCGCGAGAGTCGAAGAGTTGATTGAAGAGAGCGGGGAAGTAAAAGGTGTGCGCTACCATGAAAAGGACGGCTGGCATGAGGTGCGTGCTCTCCTGACAATCGGCGCGGACGGGCGCAGTTCTCGACTGCGCCATCTGACGGGCATGGAGCCTGTTGCCACTTCGCCGCCGATGGATGTGCTCTGGTTTCGTGTGCCGCGCAAACCGACAGACCCGGAAGGCATCCTCGCTCGCTTCGGTCGAGGCCATTTCGTCGTCATGCTCGACCGGCTTGACGAATGGCAGATGGGTTACGTCATCTTCAAAGGAAGTTACCGGAAACTGCGCGACGCAGGACTGGAGGCTCTCCGAAAATCTCTCGCCGAAACCGTGCCGGATTTCGCAGACCGTGCGGAGCATCTGAAAGATTGGAAGCAGGTCTCAATTCTCTCGGTCGAATCGAGCCGATTGGAACGCTGGTACATTCCCGGCTTGCTTTTGATCGGCGACGCGGCGCACGTCATGTCGCCGGTTGGCGGCGTTGGCATCAACTATGCGATTCAGGATGCGGTCGTGGCGGCGAATGTTTTGACAGCGCCACTGCAAGCGGGGAAAGTTGAGACCACCCATCTCAAAGAAGTGCAGCGACAACGCGAGAGGCCGACGCGCATCATTCAAGGGCTTCAGTCGCTAGTTCAAAGACGAGTCATCGCCGGTGCGTTGCAGGCGAATCAAACCTTTAGAGTGCCGCTGTTGCTGCGGGTTCTGCTCAAGATTCCTTTCCTGCGCGACATTCCGGCGAAGATTCTGGCTTTCGGTGTCAGGAAGGTACATTTAAAGAAGTAATGAAGAAGGGGAGTTTGAGATTAATTTTAAGTGATTTTAACAGACCATAAACTATATCTCTCTGCAAAACCATCCAACTCACAGTCTGGATGCTTAGTCCATGTCAGTCGCTCGTGGTTCTTCGCCCTCTCCTGCCTAATATCTTCGTAAGCGCGCTCGCTCAGCCAAATCTCAGCGCCTTTGGCTTTACTGAGCACCCGTTTGGTGAAATTGATCATCCGACCCATGAGGTCTTTCTCTTCAACCCGCACAAACCCAACATGAGTGGCAGCGCGAATTTTAACTCTTTCGTCTCCAGTTTTTTCGTAGAGCGCCACGATGAAATTGAGGGCATCAACCGCTGTGCGAAAGATAACCATAAACGCATCGCCTTCGGTCTTCACCTCACGACCTCTATTCTCTTTTATTAACAGCCGCGTTTGTTGATAGTGCGCTTTCAGAATGCCGTCCATTATCTCGTCCCCGAATTCCCCTGAGATGGCTGTTGAGCCGACTATATCCGTAAAGACGAGCGCGAGCATTGCTTTTGAATCACCCACCCATGTGATGAGGTTCTCCTTCTCGTCTTTACTGGGTAAGAGGATGTTGAAATCTAATTCCCAGACGTTGATTACTCTCTGCTCATGGCCGAGCGTAGCGAGGCTTGTGCCCTTCGGACTGAATGCCACGCCGTTGGAAAAATAGGAAGGCTCATCGAGTTTCGCCACCAACTCCCACGTATCGCAACGCCAGAATCTGACTGATCTATCTCGAGACTTTGACGCCAACAGATGACCGTCAGCAGAAAAACAAACACCAATAACATCGCTTCTATGTCCTTTGAGGACATTTAAACGCTGTCTTCGATCAGCATCCCATAATTTAATGGTCTTATCGGCCAAACCTGAAGCGATAATTCTTCCGTTGGGCGACCATGCCAGGCTCCGCACAAAACTTACATCCTCCAACGTTTTCCATCGTTGCCTTCTGGTATCTAAACTCCACAGGCAAATCTTCGAATCCGTAGGCGACCCGGAGGCAAGTGTATTTCCATCAGGAGACCAAGCCAGACTCGTCACCTCTGCCGTGTGATCGTCGGCTAGCGTGTGTGCGTCGAATATGTTTTCGAGCCTCCAAGTTCCGCTATTCCAGAGCGTGATATTACCGTCTTCGAGTCCGGCAGCGAGCGTCTGGGAATTCGGCGACCAAGCTATACTATGGATAGAACTGAACTGCTCTCTGAGTCTCTTGACCCTTTGAAATGTATATGAATCCCAGATAATAATGCTTTTGTCGTCGGAGCCGGTGGCTAAATACTGCCCGTCGGGCGACCATCCAACACACCTGACATTATTGGAGTGTCCGTGAAATGAGTGGCATTTTTCTCCGGTCTTTCCGTCACAAAGCCACGTATCGCCTGCCGTCAACGTGGCGGCATACATCAGCCCATCCGGAGACCAGGCAACCTGATTAATTAAGCCTGAGTCAACTTGTACGGTGTGCTGAAGTTTAAAGCCCGGCGGGGGTTTGACCTTCCTAGCCCTTTTCGGCATTGATTAATTCCTTTCGAGGCTGATGAGGTGAAAGCGCATGGGTAGTTCAGGCTTGACTGAGGACACGAATCCGGTAATGCTCTGTTTCTCAGCGGGTGCGTATTATCTTTACAACGACACTAATAAGCAAGCATAAATGTTATGAGTCGAATTGCTAGGATTCAAGCTGGAAGATAAATAGTAAAGGTTGCGCCACCTTGAGGCGTGTTGGCAGCCGAAAGTGTGCCACCATGATCTGTTATTACCCGGTGGGCGAGCGCGAGACCGACGCCGTGTCCTGCTGATTTCGTGGTGAAAAATGGAATGAAGATGCGTTGCAGATCGCTCGGTTGAATGCCTTCGCCTGTGTCCTGAATCTCCACGACTGCCCATGTTTTCCCTGTTGCCTCGGGCTGGCTTGAGCCGTGCAACAAGACGCGCCTGTCAGTGCTCTCCTCGTTAATCGCTTCGGCGGCATTGCGAATTAAATTCAGCAGCGCCTGTCTGAGCATTCGTTCATCCGCGCGAACGTTTGCGAACTCGCCTTCGATCTTTAATTCTACGCGCCGCTCATCGTAAAGCGCGCGCAATTCCAGCGCACAATCTTCAATCAACTCGCGTAGTGAAACGTCCGCAAGGTCGAGCGGCTGCGGGCGAGCGAAGTTGAGAAAGGCCGTGACCATCTCGGAAAGATGACGCACCTCCTGCAAGAGCGCTTTTGAAGCCTCCTGTCCGCCTTCGTCCAGCTTGAGGCTTTGCATCAATTGCGCGTAGCCATGCAAGGTCGCCAGCGCGTTCTTGAATTCGTGAGCCAGCCCGGCTGACATCTCACCCAGACTCTCCAGATTCCTTTTGAGCGCGACCTGCTCGCGCAGTTGCAGGACCTCCGTTAAATCCGTCAAGAGGCACAAAGCCCCGCGCGCGCCCTCCGGTTGAAGCGTGAGGTCAATCGGCGCGACGGTCGCGCCCAATCGCCTGACCTGTCCATTCGCGCCGGTCGCCATGACTTCCTCGCGCCTGTAAACTTCTCCGGTTTGTAAGCACCGCTCGACCATTTCGGCAAGGTCGGGCGAGTTGCCAAGCAACTGACGCACGCTCCGGCCTTCGTTCTCGCCATCTCCGGCTTCAATCAGGGCGCGCGCCGGAGCATTGACGACCGTCGCAAGGCCGCTCGCGTCAAACGCGACGAGACCGGAAGGAACGCTGGCGACGATGCGTTCGCTGAACTTCTCGGCTGAGGCGGCGCGCGCGCGGTCAATCGCGCTCAAGGCTTCAAGCTCGCGTTGCTGCGCCTGCAACTGAGCGACGATAGTTTGAAAAGTCTCAAGCACAAACTGCCCCTCATCACGCGGCTTGTTGGTGCGCGCGGCAACGGGCGCTCGTTCGGCTTCGCCGACTAACTGGCGGTAGGGGCGCAGCAGCAACCGCAGGAGCAGAGTGAGCGAAATAAGACTGACGAAGAGAAGAGCAATGAAGACGGCCAGCAAGGCAGGCCCGCGCTCCGTCGCCGTGTCAGGCGAAAGGAGTGTCAGAACCACGACAAAAATACTGGCGAGCAACATCACGCCCGCCACAATCATCATCACCAGCCGAGGTCTATTACCCATAAGAACAGTGATGGGTGATGGGTGATAGGTGATAGGTGATAGGAAAGCGCTTTCCTATCACCTATCACCCATCACCTATTACTTGCTAAACGAACTGCGATGCGTACCAAGCGATGATGCGCGAGCCGACGAGCAGGGCGAAGATTGAGCCGATGCCCAGAAAGATGCCGAAGGGCAGTTGCATCTGCATATTTCTTTCACCGCGCCGTGCCATCAGGCCAACGCCGATGATCGAGCCTGTCAGCACGCCCAGAAAAATCGTCAGAATCGTCAAACGCCAGCCCAGGTATGCGCCGACCATGAACATCATCTTGACATCACCCAGGCCCATCGCTTCCACCCCGCGCAGGCGTTCCCAGAGCCAGCCCATCAGCCAGAGACTTCCGCCGCCCGCGAGCGCGCCGATAACCGCCCCCGCCAGCGACGAAGCCCACAGCGGCCAGGTCGAGAATGGGCCATACGCAAGGTGCGGCAGGTCTTCAAAAGCATAGACGCCGACGAGGTAGGGAAGCACCAGACGAGCGATGATGGCAAACACGATTCCCGGATACGTGATCGCGTTCGGCAGGAGCATGTACTCGGCGTCAATGAAGATGAGCGCGACGAGCGCCGTCACCAAGACCAGATCGAAGAGAATGACGAGGGTTAAGCCGCCGCGCCAGTAAAAGTCTACGAGAAAGACCGCCACGTAGAGCGCTGCGGTCAGGGCTTCGACCGCCGGATATCGCGGCGAGATGCGGGCGTGACAGGCGCGGCAACGCCCGCGCAGAATGAGGTAACTGATGATCGGCAGATTATCCAGCGGGCCGATCTTCGCCTCGCACGAAGGGCAGCGGGAATTCGGGAAGACGATGGACTCATCGCGCGGGAGGCGATGAATGACGACGTTGAGAAAGCTGCCGATAATCGCGCCGAAGATGGCGACGAAGACGCCCGTCAACCACAGCGGCAACCCAAGCAGGCCTTCAACCAGCAGGAAACCTGTAAACAGATTCATAGAAAAAGTGTTCCGTCGGCAATTGTGCGTTAAAAAGGGAAGCCGTCGAGCTTGACGCGCGCTCTGAGCTTTAAGCATCATACGGCTTCGCTCTATTTTGCGGAAGATAAAAAACGTGCCGGAGGGAAGTTTTGAATCATCGCCAGCCGATTATCTGGATGATTGCCGCCGGGCTTCTTGTCATCTCCGTCCTGACCTACATCCCTCATCACATCCGCGCGCGGGCGGTCGTCGAGAATGCCGCCGCCTTAGTTTCAAGCGCACAGATTATCAACGAGGAGAGGCGGGAGCCTTCAGCGGGCGAGAAGCCTGCTTTCGATGCGGCCCAGTGGTATCTCGCTCGTAATGAAGCGCCCGAAACTCACGGCGTTTTAATCGAGACGCTGGACGGCAAACGCACTCTTGCCTCCTTGAACGCGGACGTAACTTTCAATCCGGCCTCGCTCGTCAAACTCTCCACTTCCTTGCTCGCCCTGAAGAAACTCGGCGCGAATTATCGCTTCCAGACACGCGTGCTGATGGATGGCAAGGTTGATGCTCAGGGCACATTGCAGGGCAGGCTCTACGTTCAGGGCAATGACCCGACGTTCGGCGATGCGGGCGCCAATCTCATCGGTAAAACTTTGCGCGAGCGCGGCGTCGAGCGGCTCAGCGAAGTCATCGTCTCGCCGGAATTCAACTTCAACTTCAGCAACTCTCCTGAAGAATCCGCCGGGCGACTCGTCAAGGTTCTTAAATTAGGCAATCCGAAAACAAATATCGCAAATGAGAGCGGCGGCCAGTTGCTCGCCATCGTCAACTCGAATCCATTGAGCGATGTGCTGCTGTACATGAACGCGCGCTCCAGCAATTTCATCGCGGATAAAATCGGCGCTCTCATCGGCGGCGCTCCCGGCGTCCGGCAGTTTCTCGTTGACGAGCTAAAGCTGCACGCAGATTTCGTGACGATTGCGACCGTTTCGGGGCGTGAACACAATCGCCTGACGCCGCGCGATCTGTTGACGGTGATTCGCGCGCTCATCGAAGAAGCGAAGCGACAAGGGTTAGAGCCGACAGATATCATGCCTGTCGCGAGCGACGACGCGGGCACGCTTCGTCGCAGGCTCGCAGGCACTGGGCTTGAAGGCGCGGTCGTCGCCAAGACGGGCACGCTGACCGCTGAAGTTGATGGCGGGATGGCGAGCCTCGCCGGAATCGTTTACACACAGGATCAGGGCTTAGTCCTCTTCGCCATTCTGGATCAGGGCAACCGCATCTGGGACAACCGCCAACTGGAAGATCAACTGCTCGCCGAAGTCGTCACCACCAACGCCACGCCGCAGGTCGTCGCTGGCCCGACGCCGCGACGTTTGTTGCCAGCAGCGAACGTAGTGATAGGTGATAGGTGATAGGAAAGAGCGTGTTTTCTTTGACCCTGAAAGGGTCACATGTAATAGCCGGGGGCAAGCGCGTAGCGCCGCCCCCGGAACAGCACGAGAAAAGATTTCGACCCTGAAGGGGTCGTATATTCAATGTTGAATATACGACCCCTTCAGGGTCGGATTCTATGTTGGCGTGTGTGACCGGGGGCGCTGCCCCCGGCTATTACATGTATCCCCTTCGGGGATAAAACCTGAATTCCTTCCTCTTATCACCCATCACCCATCACCCATCACTTATCACTTTCCTTTTGCCTTTCCCACAACATTAAATGTTTCAAAAAGGCGTGATGGGCTGCGAACTTGGCGATGGCGTATCCGGCGATGCCGTCGCGGAAGCCGCCCTTGAGGAGATAGCTGCGGATGAAAGCCGCAGGCGCGGCGGTAATGATGCTGAGCGGGGAAGTGCGCCGACCATTCTCAAACATCTGGCGGGCGGCGAGCGGCGCGTAGCGTTCGCCGATCATTTGATGATGATGAGCGGCGTCGCGGACGCTGTAATGTAGGATGTCGCCTTTGAGCGTTTCAACGCGCGCGCCGCCGTCCATCTTCACGGACTCGTGGATGTAAGCGCCCTCCCAGCGCCCGCGCGATTTCTCGTAGAGACGCAGTTGATAATCAGGATACCAGCCGCCGCCGCGAATCCAGCGGTTCATGTAGAACGAGCGGCGCGCGATTGAGTAGCCGTCCGCAAGCTGCGGTTCTTTGGTATAAAGCAAGTCCTCGATTGAGTGGCGCAATTCGTCAGAGACCCGCTCATCCGCATCCAGACTGAAAATCCAATCATGCTTCGCTTCATCAACCGCGAACTGCTTCTGCGCGGCAAATCCCGGCCATGCCCGGTTGATAACCCGCGCGCCGCACCCGGCGGCAATCTCACGCGTCGCATCAGTTGACTCAGAATCCACCACCAAAATCTCATCTGCCCAACTAACAGATTCGCACGCGGCGCGAATGTTCTCCGCTTCGTTAAAGGTGATGATGGTAGCGGTAATTTTCATGAGGGATGAGGGCGGAGGGATAAGGGATGAAAGGTTTGAATGAATCGCTCATCGAATGATTGCTTCAACAGGCTTTCATTCATCCCTCATCCCTCCGCCCTCATTCCTTCTAAGGCGCTGTCGGCGTTTCGACGATGATGTTGTTGGCGCGCAGCGTGGTGGATGTGGCGCGTTGCAGGTCGGCGAGCGCCTTGTTGTAATCGGTCTCGGCGCGCAACTCAAGGTTGCGGGCGTTCGCCAGTTGGTTTTCGCGCTGGAACAGCAGAAAGGTTGTCGAGCGCCCGACCTGATAGAGACGCTGTTCGCCCGTGAGCTGAAGCTCGGCGTTTTCGCGTGCGGAGCGGGCCGCGAGCACACGACGGCGTGAAGTCTCGACCGCCTGAGCCGCGTTGCGTACTTCGACTTCGATGCTCTGCTCCTGCAAACGCGTCGTGGCTTCCAATTGAGTTCGTTGAATACGCGTGCCCGCCAGATTCGCTTCGGCTGTCCGGTTGCGGAGCGGAATCTGAATGGCCACTCCGGCGACGACGTTGCGCGTGTCGAAGTTGAAGAGATTACGCAGCGTGCGCCCGTAGCCGCCAATCAAACCGGGGGCAGCGGTGGTTGGAATGACTTCGCCGGTAATCGGATCGGTGGTGACGATGGGTGTGCCTGAGAGACCCGTCGTGGCAACCGTCGCCTGAAGGTCTATGCGCGGGCGTGTCTGATTTTTGAAATACTGCAAGTCAATGGAGTTGATCTCGCGGCTCAGATTAAGACGACGAAGCTCCGGGCGATTGGCTCTTGCTTCCGCGAGTGCGTCCGTGAGATTCACAGGTATTGAATCAAAGCTCGGAGCGTCTGTCGGCGTCAATTGAGCAGACCATTCAGGCGCTTGCGTGTCGCGCAGCATCAATTGCTTCAGGTTGTTCTCGGCGATGGTGACGCTCTGCGTGGCGAGCAGGACATCCGATTCACGCCGCGATAGCTCCGTCTGAACTTCGGCACGCTCAAGCGGCGCAACCGCTCCCGCAGCTATCTGCGCTTCAACCCGGCGCAAGTTCTCGCGGGTCAGATTCAGATTAGAGATTTGATTCTGCTGGTCGCGCAGGGTGAAGACTAAATCCCAGTAAGCGCGCTGCACCTGCGTGATGACATCAATCGTGCGACGGCGAAAGTCTGCGTCGGATTGTTCCAGTCGCTTGCGTTGAATGCGTATCTGCCGCCGGTTGTTATCAATCGAACGGTCGCGCCAGAGGGGCTGCGTAAAGGTGACTCCGGCGCTGGCGGAATAGACCGGACTGAACTGGTTGAAGCGGGAATTAGTCGTCCGCCGGTTATTATTAAAGAAGAAGTTGTAGCTGCCTCCGCCAACGCTGAAAAACTTGCTGATGCTGTTGTCGACGCGAAAGTCTGTCGTCGTCAGCGTGCCGGATTGGTCCGTTCCTCCGCCGAGCGTGCTTTGCTGCGATTGAACCAGATTGTTAATCTCAGGATTGATATTGAGGACGGGATCATAGATGCCCTGAAACGAGCGCAGGGTGGTTTCGGCAAAGCGCACGTCGTTGCGCGCGACTTCTATGTCGTTGTTGTTCTCAAGCGCGCGGCGGATAGCTTCGTTGAGCGACAGCGGGAGCAGATTATCGCTTTGGACGCCGAGCCGCGTCAGATTCGGGGGGGGAGGCAAAGCCTTCGGCTGTGAATCTGCAAACACAGGCTCGCGTGGCTCTTCAACAAGATCAGAAGTTGACGGCGTAGCTGTCGGTTCAGGCGTCGTTTCATCTGGGAGCGGCGTCGTCGGCAGTAGTGAGTCCGTTGTGGTCGGGATAGGCGTCGTCGACGCAGGCGCGACGGGTGTGCCGGATTGCGTAGCTCCGCTCGTGCCCGGAGGCGCTTGCGGCGAGGGACGCTGTGAGCCGGGAGGTGCGGTCGGGTCCTGTGTGACGGGGCGCACCTGTTCGGGCACAGGTTGATTGCGCTGCGTCCCCGGCGGGCGTGTCGCATCTTGCTGCGTGGGGCTGACCGGCGGCGTCGGCTGGGGCGTTTGCGCTTGCGACCAAACAGCGGCGCTACAGAGAAGAAGCGAAAGCGTCAGCGCCTGCAAAACTCTGTGGACATTCTTCGTCAACATCAAACTGGAAACTCCTTGAAGCTAGCCGAGAAAAGCAAGACCGAGAGCGTATATCTGAATCGCCGTAAAAACAAGACGCCGTGAATCACAAGGTTATTACGTCCGGCCCATGCAGGCGGTTTCAAAACAGTTGCCGGAATTACTGTCGTGCAAAAGCAATCACCTGCACAGTCGCTTGACAGCCAAGCATTGCGCGCATAATCTTGCCTTTCTCTTAATCAAAGCGCATTCGTTCACGTTCGACTGCAAGATGCTTCCTGGCGAGAACGTTTGCGTTTCAGTGTGATATGCGTAAGTCAAAAGGAGGCTCTAAATAGAATGGCTGTGAAGGTCGGCATCAACGGTTTTGGACGTATCGGGCGCAATGTCCTGCGCACGGCTCTCGGCGACGCAGACATTGATTTCGTCGCCGTCAACGATCTGACGGATACGAAGACTCTGGCGCATCTGCTCAAGTACGACTCGGTGCTGGGCAATCTGGATCACAAAATCTCTGCCACTGAGAACGGCATCAAGGTCGAGAATGATGAATTCCGCGTCTTCTCGGAAAAAGACCCAAGCCTCATTGACTGGGAGTCGGTCGGCGCAGAGATTGTCATCGAATCGACGGGGCGATTCACCAAAGCCGAAGACGCGCGCAAGCACCTGCGCGGCACGGTCAAAAAAGTCATCATCTCAGCCCCGGCCAAGAATGAGGACATCACGATTGTGCTTGGCGTCAACGAAGAGCAATACGATTCCAACACGCACCACATCATTTCCAATGCCTCCTGCACGACCAACTGCCTGGCTCCGGTTGCCAAAGTGATTCACGAAAAGTTCGGCATCCGCTCGGCGCAGATGACGACGATTCACTCTTACACGAACGACCAGCAGCTTCTTGATCTACCGCACGATGATCTCAGGCGCGCACGCGCGGCGGCGCTTTCGATGATTCCGACTTCGACCGGCGCAGCTAAAGCGGTGGCGCTCGTGTTGCCCGAACTCAAAGGTAAGTTTGACGGCATCAGCGTGAGAGTGCCGACGCCGAACGTTTCGCTCATTGACGTGGTGATGACTGTTGAGAAAGACACGACGACCGAAGAGGTCAACAAGGCTTTGAAGGACGCGGCCAACGAAGAACTGCACGGCATTCTGGCCTTTTCGGAAGAGCCGCTCGTCTCGGTTGATTTCCGCAAGAATCCCAATTCGTCCATCGTTGACGCCGAATACACAAAGGTCATCGGCGGAAACCTCGTCAAAGTCCTCTCATGGTACGACAACGAATGGGGCTACTCCTGCCGCGTTCGTGATTTATTGAAATACATCGCGCAAAAAGGATTCTGAAAAGCAGTGATAGGTGATAGGTGATGGGTGATAAGAAAGAACAGGTTTTCTCTTATCACTCATCACTTATCACCTATCACCTATCACTATGAACAAGCTTTCCATCAAAGACCTCGATCTCAAGGGCAAGCGCGCCTTTGTTCGTGTGGATTTCAACGTGCCGATTAAGGATGGCGTGGTTGAGGATGACACGCGAATACGCGGGGCTTTGCAGACGATTCAATATGCGATCTCAGAGGGCGCGCGGGTGATTCTGGCGTCGCATCTGGGCAGGCCGAAGGGCGAGCGGGTTGAGCAGTACAGTCTGCGACCTGTGGCTGAACATCTTTCACAATTGCTCGGCAAGCCGGTCATGTTTGCCGAGGATTGCATTGGCGATGAAGTTGTAGCGAAGGCTTATGCGCTCGAAGACGGCGATGTCCTGTTGCTTGAGAATCTGCGTTTTCATCCCGAGGAAGAGAAGAACGATGACGGATTCGCTAATGAGTTAGCGAGCCTCTGCGACGTTTACGTCAACGATGCCTTCGGCGCAGCGCATCGCGCGCACGCTTCGACCACCGGTATCACGAAGCACGTTAAGCAGGCTGCGGCAGGTCTCCTGATGCAGAAGGAACTGGATTACCTGGGGCGCGTCATCAACAATCCTGAGCATCCGTTTGTGGCCATCCTCGGCGGCGCGAAAGTCTCCGACAAGATTGCCGTCATCAACGCCCTGATTGACCGCCGCGTTGACAAACTCATCATCGGCGGCGCGATGGCTTACACCTTTTTCAAGGCCGAAGGGTTCACCGTCGGAAAATCCCTTGTCGAAGATGACAAGATGGAGACGGCGCGCGAGATTAAGAAGCGCGCGGAAGAGGCCGGAGTCGAACTGCTCCTTCCGACAGATCATCAGGTCGTTGACAGCTATGACCCGCTTAATAGCCGTAAGACCATCCCGATTGAGTTCACCAATGCCGGACTGGTCGGCTTAGACATCGGGGTCGAGACCATCGCGCTCTTTAGCAATGCCTTGAAAGACGCGAAGACCATTATCTGGAACGGCCCGATGGGGGTCTTTGAAGAAAAGCCTTTCGATGAAGGCACAATCGGGATCGCGCGTGCGGTCGCGGAAGCGGCAGACCGGGGCGCAACCGTCATCGTCGGCGGCGGAGATTCCGTTGCCGCTATCACGCAGGCAGGCGTTGCAGACCGTATCACACACATCTCCACAGGCGGCGGCGCAACCCTTGAATTTTTAGCAGGCGACGAACTGCCGGGCGTCGCAGCACTCAACGATAAATAAGTCTGGAGTCTGGAGTCTTAAAGTCTGAAGTCAAAAGACAGAAAATAGTCCTTTGCTTCCGACTCCAAACTCCAGACTCCAGACTCCAGACTTTTATATGAGAAAACCTGTCATTGCCGGAAACTGGAAGATGTATAAGACGGTCTCGGAGTCTGTCGAGACTGCGCTGGCGTTAAAGCCTCTGGTTGGGAATGCCAATCATTGCGAGGTGGTGATAGCGCCCGTCTTCACCGCTTTGAAGACGGTGGCAGACCGGCTCGAAGGTTCGAATATTCGAGTGGCCGGGCAGAACTGCTCAACCGAAGTCGAACACGGCGCACACACGGGCGAAGTCGCCGCAGATATGCTCAAAGACGCCGGGGCCAGTCATGTCATCATCGGCCATTCCGAGCGGCGGCAGCACTACTGCGAAACGGATTCGTTCGTCAGCAGGAAGACGCAGGCGGCAATCGTTGCAGGACTGGGAGCGATTGTTTGCGTCGGGGAGTCGCTGGAACAGCGCGATCAGGGTAATGCCGAGTCGGTCGTGAGCGGCCAGCTTGAAGGCGGCCTTAGCGGGTTGACAGCCTCTGACCTCGACCGTATCATCGTAGCCTACGAGCCTGTCTGGGCGATTGGCACTGGACGCACCGCGACGCCGGAACAAGCGCAGGAGATGCACGCTTTCATCCGGCGCGTTTTCGCGCAAAGGCACTCGCAAGAGGCGGCGGACGGTTTACGCATTCTTTACGGCGGCTCGGTTAAGCCCGACAACATTACAGGCTTGATGGCACAGCCGGATATAGACGGTGCGCTCGTCGGCGGTGCGAGTCTCAAGGCCGAAAGTTTCGCGCAGATCGTAAATTACAATAGATAGAATTTGAGGATAGATAGTTGACCACTGTTTTATACATACTTTTTGTTTTGTCCTGCCTCGTGATGATCGTCTCCGTGCTCTTGCAGCCCGGTAAAGCCGATGCGGGCGCGCTCTTTTCGAGCAGCATTTCAAGCACGGCTTTCGGGCCGCGCGGCACGCAATCACTGCTGGCGAAAATTACTATCGGCGCGGCTGCACTCTTCATGCTCGTCGCTCTAGCGCTGTCGCTGCCAGCCATCACCGGCCAGCGCTCTGTGCTGCAATCCGTCAGCGAAGAAGAGACGCAGCCGACGCCGCAGGCTTCTCCCGCAGCCTCGCCCGCCGCGAGTCCGGCTCAGGAAGGTGCGAACACTGGCGCAAACACGAATCCGGCTGCGCCCGCAGAGACGGCTCCCGCGCCCGCAGACAACGCGAACACAGGCGCTGCACCGCCCGCACCGCCGAGCAAGTAACTGTTTGACGAACCGTTTGATAAAGCTTCAAAAGCCGAAGTGGCGGAACTGGTAGACGCGCACGTTTGAGGGGCGTGTGAGGTAACTCGTGGGGGTTCGAGTCCCCCCTTCGGCACCAAATATCATCTGAATCTCAGCCCCGCAGGGACGGTATCTTTTATCGGCCCTCCGGGGCTGAAATAATTTATGGTGGCTGTGATCCCCGCGCTGATGTGCGTGGCTTCATTGCACGCCCGCGAGGCAGGCCCTTGGCAACTAGCGAAGAGAAACAAAGGACGCTCAAGATTATTCGTCGGCTCAAGGCCGAGTACCCGGAGGCGCGTTGCTCGCTCAATCACTCGAACCCGCTTGAGCTTCTGGTTGCGACCATCCTGTCGGCGCAGTGTACGGACGAGCGCGTCAACATCGTCACCGCTGATCTCTTCAGGAAGTACCGGCGCTCGGAAGACTACTACCGGGTCGCGCAAACAGAGCTTGAGCAGGACATCCGCTCGACGGGATTTTATCGGAACAAGGCGAAGGCCATTCAGGGCGCGTGCCGTCTCATCAGTGAGCAATATCAGGGACGCGTGCCGGAGAACATTGACGACCTGCTGCTGTTGCCCGGTGTGGCGCGTAAGACCGCCAACGTTGTCCTCGGCAACGCCTTCGGCATCACCTCCGGCATCGTCGTTGACACGCACGTCATGCGACTGTCCGAACGCCTCGGACTTTCGCCAGAAAAGCAGCCTGAGAAAATAGAGCGCGATTTGATGGAGCTTGTGCCGCGCTCAGACTGGATAATTTTCTCTCATCTCCTGATCGCGCACGGGCGCAAGGTCTGCAAGGCGCGCACGCCTTTGTGCGCCGAATGCACGGTTGAAAAGTTCTGCCCATCGTCGAGAGCAGGGATGAGGGATGGACGAATGGATGAGGGCGGAGGGATGAGGGATGAAAATAAGAGTGCTTAACTTGAGTCATTCCTCCTTCATCCCTCCGCCCTCATCCCTGCTCTTCCAGCCAATCCTTCGTCATGTCGCACCAGAGCGCGAGGCCGCGCCATGTGGCGAAGCGCGAATAGTAGCGTGCGATTTTTGCGTCAGGCGTCGCACGCCCGCCGCCATGCGTGCGTGCGAAGGTAGCGCGCACCCATGAATCGAGCGCGAGCACGTCGTAGCGTCCCACGAGCTTGAGCAGATTCTCTGCGGCATAGTCGCCAACGCCTTTGACCCGTTTCATCTCGCGCTTGAGTTCGGCGGTCGGAAGATCGCTCGTGAGCCAGCCTTCGACCTCAAGCTCCCCGGAGACAACGCGCTCGGCCAGTTCCTTGAAATACGGAGCGCGGTAACCTGCGCGTACCACGTCGCGGTAAAAGGGCGCGGGCGCTTCGGCCATCGCTTGAGGCGTGGGAAAAGTGCGGCGACCATCAGCCGTTTCCCGGCCAAGATTGTTGACCAGTCCCTGAACCATCTTCTGCGTGAGCGCCCAGGAGCAATTAGTCGTGCAGATCGTCTTGACTAAATCCTCGAAGACGGTTGGCGAGCGTAGCAAGCGTCCCGCTCCTGCGCGCGAAATCCAGTTGAAATCCGGGTCGGCGCTCATCACGCTGTAAAATTCCGTCAGATCGTCGTCGAGCCTGAGCATGTGACGCACGTCGCGCGTGATTGCGGCAACGGCACGCTGGCCAACATTGCGCGCAACGCTCACCCTCAAGGCGCGCTTCGTGCCGTTGATGATAACTGTGGTGAGCCTCGCTAAGCCTGAATCCAGGACGCGGGTGATCGTGCCTGTGTTCGGGTCGGTCTCAAATGGCGGAAGCCCGCTCCAGCCATGACTAAACGCAGTTCGTTTGAAGCTGAAGCCTCGCGGAGTCGGAATTGTGATGTCCATCGTGTCGTCTATTTTGGTCGAAGCTGGGTAGTGTCCTGATTTAATAAATCTCTGTGCAACCTCTGCGCCCTCTGTGCCTCTGTGGTGAATGTTGCGTGCGACAATCTCGCCACCGCAGACACAGAGAACACGGAGGGGGCACAGAGAAAAATGAAGTTAGGACACTACTCGAAGCTGAAGTGAGATTGCAAATTTGAAATCTTTATCCTATCCTCGCCGCCATCCGAGGCGTTATTCAATCTGATTCGCTGGTCTCTCATAAGTAAACGATTATGCAAACATCCCCACAACAAACCAATCAGGAAAAGATACATCGTTATCCATGTCCGTCCTGCGGCGCGATTCTCGTTTTCGAGCCGAAGGACGGGCAATTGTCTTGTCCCTATTGCGGGCACAAGGAAGTGATTCCGCAGAACGCGGAGCAGGTGCAGGAGCGTTCCTTCGAGCAATATCTACAACCGCGCGCAGACCAGTTGCAGGTGCTGGCTGCCGGTGCGCTCGAAGTTCAATGTTCCAGTTGCGGTGCGACCGTCACCTTCGTTCCGCCGGAGGTGGCCAGAGAGTGCGACTTCTGCGGCGCGAAGATAGTCGCGCAACCGAAGTCTGCCGATCCGATGGTCGCTCCCGAAGGCGTCCTGCCGTTTCGCGTCCCGCAGCAACAGGCGACCGCTAACGTCAAGCAATGGATTTCCTCGCGCTGGTTCGCGCCGAATGCCTTGAAGAAGTTTGCCACGCCGGAAGCAATAGACGGCATCTACCTTCCATTCTGGACTTACGACGCGAACACCATGAGCTATTACACTGGGCAGCGCGGAGAATATTACTACGTGACGGAAACCTACACGGAGACGGACGCGCAGGGCAACACCCAGACCAAGACGAGGCAGGTGCGCCACACAAACTGGTATCCGGTCTCAGGGACAGTCACGCGCTGGTTCGACGATATTCTCATTCCCGCGACGAAATCCTTGCCCATCAATCGTCTCAACGCGCTCGAACCCTGGGACTTGCCCGAAATCAAAACATACGAGCCTGCTTATCTCTCCGGCTTCAAGGCGCAACGCTATCAGGTGGATTTAGGACAAGGGTTCGAGCAGGCTAAAGCAGTTGCCGCAGGCATTATAGAGGAGGATGTGCGTAGAGACATCGGCGGCGACGAGCAGATGATTTCAGATGTCAAAACACACTATTCCGCAATCACCTTCAAACACTTGCTGCTGCCCGTCTACGCCGGAGCGTACAGGCTGAATCAAAAAGTCTTTCAGGTCGTGGTCAACGGTCGGACGGGCGAGGTGCAGGGCGACCGGCCTTACAGCTTCTGGAAGATTACACTCTTCATCCTGACCATTCTCCTCGTCATCGGAGTCATCTATTTTCTGGCAAATTCCAGGTGAGAAAGACGGGCAAGAATGGAAGCTAAAAAACATCCGTTGCTTGACGAGCAATTCGAGGCTGAAACTAACCATTTCACGGGAACTGTTGTCCGTGAAGGTAACTCAGTCACGTTCCTGCCGAGCGGCAGCCAGTCTTATGCCAAACGCTGGGAGCTTATTGAAAATGCGCGCCATAGTGTTGATCTAGCCTCCTTTTCCGTCATGAATGACGGGACGAGCCAGCGTCTGCGTGATCTCCTCACAGAGAAAATTCGTCAGGGAGTGGCCGTGCGGCTGGTAGTCGATGACGCGGCTATCTTCAGTTCCTCCAGCGGCGGAATTCTCAGCGAGATGGCCAAAGCGGGAGTCGAAGTCATACGCTACCATAAAATCTTTAGAGATTGGTTGCCCGACCTGCGTAAAGGACATCCTTTCCGTCAACTCGTTCACAACGTCAGGTACATAATCAAGCGGCGCTTCCATGAAAAGTACACGGTCGTCGATGGTCGTGAAGCCATTCTCGGAGGAATCAACTGGGGAGATAAATACGCCTTAGGCGGCCTCAAGCCGGAAGCCTGGAGAGACACGGACGTTTACCTGAGCGGCCCTGTGGTCGCAGACATCCAGCGCCAGTTTATCGAGAGTTTCTTCCTTTATCAGGCAATGGAGGAAGAGTATCAGGCTCGCCGACGACCGGGCTTTAGCCGCGAGGCCCATTACGAAACGGCACGCCAACGCGCGGCAGCCTTCATCAAAGAGAAAGATCAAATCTACTTTCCACCTCTGCCAGCGACAGGCCTTGAGCGTGTTCGTTATGTGCCGCACAAACCTTATGACGAAGAGCGCCTGCGCCTGACGGAAGCATTGTTATTGATGTTGAGGAAGGCGCAGAAGTATATCTACTGGGGCTGTCATGCGATTCGCCCGCCGCGTATCCTCGCCGAGACGCTGGCCGAGGCCGTGCAGCGCGGCGTCGAGGTGCGGCTCATCACGAATTCGCGTAAGTCCTCACGCGCACTGATGGCGAGCGGCTTTCTAGGGTTCATGTACTGGCAATGCGCGAACCACTTCCGCTGGCTCGCCGAGCGCGGGATAAAGATTTTCGAGTGGCAGAAACCCGGCGCGTTTCACTCCAAGAATCTTGTGATTGACGATGTGGTCGCCTCGGTCGGCTCCTACAACGTCGCAGGCGGTTCAACCTTTCATCACACGGAAAGCAACGTCGTCGTCTACGGCGGCGACTTTCCCGCAGCAGTGCGAGAGCAATTTGAAATAGACCTCAAGGACTGCCGCGAAGTTTCCCTCTCGGAAACAAAAGTTCCCTTACGCCCATTCAATCCATTTCTCCGACCGCTTCACCAGCGAAATCTTCTGATTGACAGATCGCTGCTCACCGATTCGATTAGAGACGACCTCGACGCCGGAAAGTTCAAACCCGCATCAAATGAGCTTTCCATGAACGATAAATAATCTCTGCCGCTACTGTATTGCTGCCTGCCACTCCTTGATTCCTGGTATCGGATGAATCAGCATCACGATATTGAGGAGCAGGCTATCCCTGATTAACAGGAGCAACGTCGCTTCTATCACGACGACCAGCGCCAGCGAGCGACGCCATCCCAGACGCCAGGCCACCATCAAACCCAGACCGCAGGCGATGATGTCACCCATCGAGTTGATGATAGTATCGCCGTTGTAGCCGAGCGCGCCCGTCTCACGATAACGGCTGATGATAAACTCCGAGTTCTCGATCACTTCCCACACAGACTCCATGACGACGCCCATGAAGAGCCGCCAGATGATCGGTAGTTTGGGGAAGATCAACGACAGCAGGCCGCAGAACATAACTCCGTGTAGGATGTGGGTGAAACTGTATGGGTCAAACAAGTGCTGAGAGGTATTTGGCCCCCATGCCTCGCTCGTCCACAGGTAGATGTGCCCGCAGGCACACCGCCACAAACGCCCCTGACTGTGAAGGACCAACGCCGTGATCGCCATGACAGCCAGCATCGCGGCCCACGGAGACATCTCCTGCCATTTGACTTGCTTCAGCCATGCGGGTTGCTTCATCTGCATCCTCCTTTAGTCCCTAACGCACAGTAGACGTGCTGACAACCGCCAGTAAAAAAGTTCATTTAGCTGGCTGATGTTTCTTCGGCTTCCAACTTCTCAACGCTTTTATGCATGTTGCGGAATTAGAATGGCACACAGGGTTTGACTTCTATTGCTATGAATACAACGTGAGGCTAACGAGCGCAGTCTTTCGTTAGCAGGCACTATGAGAATACGCGCGCACGATATTCCTCTAAGGATTAGATGTCAATTGTTTATTTGGAATGTCCCTTGCCGGAGATTAGAACTGCGAGGATAGAGCGGACGGGCGTCCGAAAATAGAGACACACAACAATAAAGGGTGACCATAACAGTCACCCTGAATGATTGAGATTGATGGGGCGGCTAGAGGGACTCGAACCCTCGACTTCTTGAACCACAATCAAGCGCTCTAACCAACTGAGCTATAGCCGCCATACCTGTTTGCCAGGTCAATTAATATTTACATCACTCAATGCATTTCTGCAAGCGCGATGTTAAGTGAATGCCCCCGGCTGGACTCGAACCAGCGGCCCTCTGCTTAGAAGGCAGATGCTCTATCCACTGAGCTACGGGAGCACATCAATTTTGAAGCAGGGGGATGTTAGCATGGCCGTTGCGGTCTGCGTCAACCGGGCATTCAGTCTCTTTTCGCCTCCTATCAGAATCCGCCGCTTCAACGAAAAAATCCGAACTCGCTCCGGTGTTATGGTAAAGTTACCGACGTTCCAGACGGAGCGCATAATGAAACACCGGAAGAATCAAGCACGCTGGATTGCCTTGATGCTCGCCACCGGCATCGCTCTCTACCTGTGCTGGCTGATGCTGCAACCATTTGTTGAAGTGCTGGCGTGGGCTGCGGTGCTGGTCATCCTCTTCTATCCGGTTCACAGGCGGCTGCTGGCACGCACGAAACGCCCCGGCACGAGCGCGCTGCTCTCCTGTCTGCTTGTCGTTTTTACGATTCTCATTCCCGTCACACTCGTCACCATCGCGCTCGTTCACGAATTATCCGGCTTCGCGGAAAACATCAAAGCCAATGTCACGGCTCTGCTCGACCCGAACTCGCCTGTGACGGGACGCTTCCTCCGTTGGGTTGGGCAATACGTAGACATTGAGCCGCTGCGCTCGCAGGACTTCATGGTTGAGCGTCTGAAGGGATTGGGAGGAGCGATAGCGGGACGCACCCTCGGCTTCGTCGGAGGTGTGGTCGGCGTGGTGATTGAAATTTTCTTCGTCATCTTCACCATGTACTATCTCTTCCGCGACGGAAATAAGATTGTCAATGCTCTGCCCAACGTGCTGCCCCTGGAAAGAGAGCAGAGTGAAAAAATCTTCGCAAGGACGAGGGAAGTAATCTCCGCGAGCGTTTACGGTGTGCTCGTCATCGCTTCGATTCAAGGCATGCTGGGCGGTCTGATGTTCTGGATTCTGGGTCTGCCTTCTCCGCTCGTCTGGGCTGTGGTGATGACGCTGCTCTCCATGATTCCGATGGCCGGGTCATTCATCGTCTGGGTTCCGGCAGCGATCTTTCTTGCGCTCTCAGGTTTCTGGGTCAAAGCCATTATCCTGACCGCCTGGGGGGCGCTCGTCATCGGCACGGTTGATAATTTTCTGCGCCCGAAACTGGTGGGCGAAAAGACCAAGCTGCACGAGCTTTTCATCTTCTTTTCCGTGCTCGGTGGCTTGAAGGTCTTCGGCATCCTCGGCATCGTGCTGGGGCCTGTCGTGCTGGCCATCACGCTCGCCCTATTGGATGTCTTCAGACAAGTTGATGAGACAACCGAAGAGACCTTGCCGGAGCCGTCGCTCCTCGAACAGGTAGCGCTGAAGGACTCTGCTCCGTCTCCCGAAACAGGCTAAGTTTGACGCACCGCGTAACAACTGCTTCAGAAGATTCAGCCATACGGAGAACGCCTTTCCCACCAGGCTGGCAGGGGATCACAGGTGACATTTGACGAAACGAAAAGCCCCTGGCGAACGCTTGCCTCCAGGGAAGTGTACGATAACGCCTGGATCGGCGTGCGCGAAGACGCGGTCGTCCGGCCTGACGGCGAGCAGGGCATCTACGGTGTAGTCCATTTCAAGAACCTTGCCATTGGTATCCTCGCCATCGAAGGCGAGGATATTTATCTCGTCGGACAGCATCGCTATCCGCTCAATAGATATTCATGGGAGATTCCAGAAGGCGGCTGCGGGGAAGGCGAAGACCCGCTTGCTGCCGCCCGGCGTGAACTGGAAGAGGAGACGGGGCTACGCGCCGCGAATTGGGAACAGATGGGCGAAGCTCACCTCTCAAATTCGGTCTCGGACGAACTTGCCATCTGGTTTCTCGCTACAGGTCTCACACAGGGCAAACACAGCCCGGAAGGAACTGAGCAACTTAAAGTCCGTCGGGTCAGTTTTCAGGAGGCGTTAGAGATGGCATTCAGGGGTGAGATTACGGATGCGCTGAGTTTGCTTGCAATCATGCGGTATCAGATAGCCAGACGGGGTTGAAAAACCGGCATTCCTGGCAACATACGACTTATCCCGCCAATTCTCGAATATCTGCATAGAAAGACCGCTGGCTTTAGGGGCCAGCGGTCTCAAGAATTCGCGAGAGTGTATTTCGTAATGCTTTTACGCGGCGCGGCTTTCATCCGCCACTGTTTCGGCGAATACGCGGCGACCGTTCAAAGCGTCATCTATGATTTCACGCACAGCAGAGGTGTCCGGGTTAACGTCCATCCGGTCGCAGGCGCGCAGGTGACGCATGATGCCCTCGGTAGCGATGTGCAGCGCCGTTCCGACCAGTTTCGAGAAACGGCGTGCCTGTATGTGGTCAATTCTCTGTAGCCGCTCGTCCAGCGGCAGATGCCTGTTGAAAGTCACTTTTCCTAGCTCCTTAAGTGTGCTCGCGGCCTTGTCATTTTTCCCCTCAACAAAGCCCTCGAAGCATTATTGATAAGAGACATTTTAGATGCTTAACTCACCTTTGAGGATGCAAAAGTGTTGCATTCCCAAGAGATTTTGCAGGGAAGGCAGACCTGTGGATAACATCCCACCAGATAGTTCCTTATATCTGTCCCCAACAAAACGGATGATTGTAGTGGAAAATGGTAAAAAATGGAAGATATTTTTCTGGCCGGGCGAAAATGTGTTCTGGTAAAACTGCGTTGAGCCGGGATTTTTGGCGTTTTCTGCGGAAAAGTGCCGAAAGTGACAGCGCCGCCCGTGAATTCTGGCGGCGATTTGCCGGACAGAATCCATGAGGCGGCGCTAAATGGTAATGAAGAATGTATGCTTTAAAAGCAATCTACTTCTTGGGAACGACCGAATCCTTCATGCCTTTGCCGACGCGGAACTTGAGCGTCGTTTTGGCTGGTATCTGGATCGTCTCACCTGTGGCCGGATTACGTCCTTCGCGCGCTTTACGCTCGGAAAGGACGAGTTTGCCGAAACCTGGTAAAACGAACTCTCCGTTTGCCTTAACTTCGGATTGAGCCAGATTAGCCAGCTCTTCGAAAATCTCTTTAGCCTGAGCGCGCTTCAAACCGAATTTCTCGGCGAAGTGGTTGACTACCTCGGATTGGGTCATGCGTTTCTTGCCTGATGCCGCTTTGGTCGCCATGGCGTGGTGTGATTACCTCCGGTGAATTGGGCGAAAATTGAAAAAGCTTACAAACCACATATATCACACCGAAAGCCCCCGCGTCTTCCAAAAACAGCGATTTTAAGCCATTTCGAGTGAAATATTTTGAATCTCATCACCGGAACGCCCAACGAAAGACGCAGACTCTGCGTTAGACCCGGAAATAAGAAAGAAGCAGCCCTTCAAGCTGCTTCTTTAAAAATAAACTGGTCGGGGCGAGAGGATTCGAACCTCCGACCTCTCGGTCCCAAACCGAGCGCACTACCAGGCTGTGCTACGCCCCGAGTCGAAGAAGGCATTCTAGCGGGCGATTACAACAAGGGTCAAGCGTTGCTTTGAAAACGATTCAGCAAAAAGGTGCGCGCGGCTTGAAGGGCGAGGGCGCGATGGCTGATGTTTTGTTTGATCTCCGGCGGCAATTCACCAAAGGTTTGCCCGTAGCCATCGGGGACGAACACCGGGTCATATCCGAACCCTCCTGTTCCTCGCGGGGCACGAGCGATCTGCCCTTCGCATTCTCCCATCGAAATGTTAACGATCTGCCCCTGCGGGTCGGCAATCGCTATGACCGAGACAAAGCGCGCACGCCTTTCCTGCGGAGCGCACAGGGATAGCTCTTCAAGCAAACGTTCGAGACGCTCGCCATCGGTTAAGCCTGCGCCTCCGTAGCGGGCGGAGAAAACGCCGGGAGCGCCATTCAGCGCATCAACTTCCAGTCCCGAATCGTCCGCCAGCGCCCAGAGACCCGTTTGCCCGGCATAAGCGCTCGCCTTGAGAATGGCGTTGTCGGAGAAGGTCGTCCCGGTTTCTTCAACCTCCGCCACGCCCGGAAATTCTGCGAGACTTCTCAGGCACAATGGCAACGACGCCAGCAGCAACTGCAACTCGGCAATCTTGCCTTTATTGCCGGTGGCAATGAGTAGTTCATGTGGGGATTCTTTTGTCATTCCGGCGGCTGCCCTCAAAAATATTTCTCGACCGTAAATAAATTATTTTGCCAGCCGAAGGGTTTCGTGCTTACAATCAGATAGGCATACTCTGATTCGGAGTATGAGAAACGAATATAAGGTGGATGCTTTAACATGCTCAGTCCCTCCACAGAGGCGGCCACGCTCATTGAGGAAAAAGATTTTTCTCTGCCGCCGGTCAAACGCGACGAACCCGGCGTCTGCGATAGCAGTATACACGCGCGCGAAATCAGCACGTGGATGCGCGCCCTGCGTAGTTTCTTCAATATCTATAACCAACCCTTTCCCGAAGCCAATCAAGCCAGCCTGATGACTCACGATTGGACAAATGAACTGCGAATCGTTCGCGGAACATTGATCCGTTGCTCGCAACTCGTGTTTTCATCAGTTCACTTTGAGAAATCGGATAGCACCATCTTTGATGAAACAGAGATGGATGACGCGGGCGCTTCCCACACGTCTTCGAATTCACTGGAAGACGTAGAGACCGGAGTGAAAGACAGTTTACTGCTCGCGCTGGCTGCAACTCTGGGGGATGGTTGCGCCTCATGCCAGTCTTTGCTTAAGCTGCGCCACGTAAGTTTACATGACTGGGTAACGCTGGGGCAGTGGCTGGAACGTAATCTGAACGGGCTTGAAGGCACGAATCTGCCGTCACAGCTTTATTCCCGGCAGGAGGTGCTTAATATTCCTGCGCCGCTGCTCAATCTCACGCGAGAGGCCGTCAAGCCCGCTGCGCTAGGCGCGGACATGCTTTCCATCTTCTCAAGCCTCTTCAGGCTGCTCGACTATTTACGCATCGTGGAAACTTTTCTGCGACAGGATCAACCGCTCAAGCAAGCTCTTCCGCTCTTTACGCTCGTGCATGAAGAGGCACGCTCTCTAGCCGAGTTTATTGAAACACGTGCGCTTCGCACCGAAGGCTTGGAGAAAAGCATCTTCGACACACTCGATAGCACGAATTACGCGATCAGGATGGAACTACGCAAGGTCTTTGCCTATGAACTGTTGGGAGTAAGCTCGGTTCAACAAGCTCCCGTCATCTATGTCAAAGTTGAGAACGCTCACGGTCTCTTGCGCGACTCGTTTCAGCAATCTGTCGTGGGCCTCGCGCAAGCTTTCAGTCCAGAGCTTGATGGCGCACATCTCTTCGACGCATTTCAAACCAAGCTCGAACAATCACTGGCGCTTCGCCGTGATTTATGGACACTTCTGCAACTCGTGAGACGTAGTGAGAATGAGCCGGGACATGAAGTCATTAAGAGTTTACCCAAAAGTCTGAAGTGGTTTCGAGAGGGAAGTCTGCGTTATCTGATGTTCAAGGATTGGGAATCCTTCGAGCATTTTATGGAAGAGGTTGACGCTGCACGTGGCAGTGTCGAGTTCGCGGCAGTGCTGCATCGCTTCACCGCATACCTGGAAGCTCTCAGCAGCCAGGTCAACATGCGCGCCGTGCTGGTCAACCATCCGTTCGATTATCCTGAACTGGAAGCCAGATAATTCATGCTCACAGTTTTGTAAATGTGAGCATGTTTGGCGAGAGGTTTCACTTCGGGCCTTCTTCATCGTAGAGCCGTTGTCGAGTCGCCTTCGTTCGTGGCGAATTGAGCCGCAAGTGCGCCGAATTGTCCGAATGACGAGCGCGTCCTCTTCTCAAATCCTCCATCAACAATTTGAGTCTCGCTCACAGCGTAGCGCAGCCGCCTCAATGCCCCTTCCAGTTCCGTCTCATTAAGAGGCCGCTCGCGCACACCTTTTTGAGTAGCCATTGCTCTGATAAAACTGCGCGCGGGTGCGTAATCTTCCGTGAAGGTGGCCACATTCGCCGAGTTGGTCGCAGAGATGAGACGTGCCGTTCGCTGAAAATCGTCGTCGGCTGCGAGTGTTTGTCCGAGCCTTCGCGCCTCAAGGCAGCGTCGCAAATTTTCAGCCGTCCCCAAAAGGAGACGCCCGCCGACGAAACTGGCGGCATCGTGCTTCTCGTTATTGGAAACCAGCAACTCGACATCGCCCACGACCTCAACGCGCGGTTTTGCGCCGAGACGTTTGGCCACAAAGCCTCGCAAGGTTTTTTCATCTCGCACCTCGACGATGGTCACAGTGCTTGAGCCGGAATCGTCAAGCCGCGCCGTCACAATCTCAGAGCCGATGGCGCGCAGAAAGTTGTCCGGCTCTTCGATCCCGTAAGGCTTGAGCGAAGCATCCAGCAGCCGTGTGATTAAGATAGAGCCGAGCGTGTCAACCTGGGAGGCGATGGCAGAATTCAACCCCCGCCATGCCTGAGACGGGTCACGGTAGTTGTAACGCGATAAGGAATAGATTTCAGCAGGCAATAACTCACCAGCATTGAGGGTCACGTCCTGTTGCGAAGCGAGTACGGATTGCAATTTCGCGGCGATGCCGTTTTGCAACGCGAGAAAATAGCGATCCTCGATGACGCCTCCTGAAATGCGCGCGCTCCAGCCAGCCCCTCCAAGTATTTTTTTCGCCAGCGGCGGCAGCATGCTCGCGGCGGCGCTTTGCGCTCGCGGGTCGGACGAAACCTGTCCGGCGTAAGCGGTGGCTGCCATCTCCAGCAATCTCGCCGCGCCGTCCGGTGAGACGTAGCCGAAAGCCAGCGCGTCATTGCCCGCAACGCGCCTACGCATCTCTTCAAGCTGCGGATTGCCGTCGAGGCTCGGTCGCTCGTTGCGACGAACTGCCAAACACGCCTCGACCGCAGATTCATCGTTACCGATGACTGCGACGCTGCCCATCACAGCCGCGACGATACGACGTTCACCCTCCGGCGCAATCCAGATTATAAATTTCGCCCCCCCCGATTCCTTCTGCTCGATTCGCGGCTCGCCATAAGCGCGCCGGGCGAAATCACCAACTCGACTTTCGACAGCGGTGCGCGTCCGAGATTCGCCCGTATGCGTTTCGACTACGACCGCGTAACGCGGTTTGATCTTCAAGGTGTCGCCAGCGTCAGCCGCATCCAGCCCAAGCACGGTGACTGCCACCTGTGCGCGCGAGAGAACGACGGCATCCGCCGGGCCAAGTCCTGTCCATGAAGCGATGCGGCTCAGCCAGCTCAGATTTCCCAGATTCGATTTGATACCGGCAGCGGGCGCGAGTGCCTTCCATGCGTCCGTCGAGACGATGCCGCTGGCGATGTCCGGCAGATCGTTGGTCTCCAGATAAATCAGCGAATCGGCGGGAACATAAGCCGCCATGTTCACTTTGCGCGGACGATTCCACCAAATCCAGATAGCCAGAATGAGCAGCAGAGCGAGAAAAACTATTAGAGCTTTGCGAAGAAATTTCATTGTCATTGAATCCTAACTTCACTTCCGTTGACAGGCAAGACGGCACGAAGGAAAAGATTTGAGGCGAGGGTGAGAATTCAATTGAAGAATCGCCTCCTGCTGAGCGGACGTTGATGCGCTGCTTTTGACTGTGCTACTTTGATGCTTGTTTCATCTTCGCTCTAGCTCAGGCAGTCCCGCACGAAGTCTTGGTGCATTCCGGGAGGACAAACTCTGTATGGCTTATCGTGAGATACGCGCCCAGCGGCAGGCTGAGGCGGATTTCGATGAATTCTTGGAGAGCTTGCATCAAGCTCTGACGGACGGAAAGCGCGACCCAAACGATGTCGTCCGTGACACGCTCTATGATCTTTACTACGGGGCGGGAAAGTTTGGCGAAGGCACCGGGCGTATCCCCGATCCGTCGAGTCTGGCTCCTTCGGCGCGCGCCGTCCTGCACAGTTTCGACCCGCGCAATATAACCACGGAGCCGGAATACTACACGGACATAGACAGCGACCTTTATGCTCAGCGCAAGCCCTTCATCTGGCTCTGGCAGATGTACGACCGCTCGCCCATCGGACAGAACGCACTCCTCGGCCACCGTTTCCGCCGAATGCTCGCACCGCTCATCTTTCGTCGCGTGGGCGAGAATTTCAAATGCTGGCACTTTGTCGAGTGGTCTTACGGATACAACTTATCATTCGGCGACAATGTCGTCCTGCATCGCTGTGTGCTGCTCGATGATCGCGGCGGCATAGAAATCGGTAACAATGTTTCAATCTCCGATTACGCCAACATCTATTCTCATACTCATGACATAGAGGACATTCACAAGGTTTACAACCTCATGACACGTATCGGTGACGGGGCGCGCATCACCTATCATGCGACCGTGCTGGCAGGCACGCAGGTCGGAGAACACTCGATGGTCGGAACGGGCGCTGTCGCGACGAAGGACGTTGAGCCATACCACATCAAAGTCGGCATCCCGGCCAAGACAGTGAAGGTAAAACAAGGCGCGGCTATTGATGAAGAAGATGAAGACGATGATATTAAGAGAATCAGTGAGCGCTAGAATCATCCTGCCAATGAATCGGTTTTGAAATCAGGCGGAGAGCCGTCACAGAGATTTGCTTCTAAGATAACGAGCGGAGGCCAGCCATGATCGTCGTAATGAACCGGATTCCGGTTACCGAAGGGCGCGAGTCAGATTTCGAGAAGACGTTTACCGAGCGCGATCGGGCGGTTGACCTGATGCCCGGCTTCGTTGATCTACAGGTCTTGCGCCCGGCAGAGGGCCGCACTTACGTCGTAATGACCCGCTGGAAGTCGCGCGAAGCCTTCGAACAGTGGACTCAATCGGAAGCCTTCATCTCAGCCCACCGCAAGCAGTCTCCCGGCCTGGCCGAGAGCCGCCCCACTTTGGAAATCTTTGAGGTCTTCACCGAGTAAAAATCTGGAATGAAAACAAAATTATTCCAGAAATACCCCTGAATCCACTCAACTCAGCGTCCCTTTCGTGGCTTATTTCCTTATCCAGTGCTGGTTTAAACAATTAAAAATAGCGATTGACAATGGTTGGCCGGTGTTGTACTCTGACTTTGGCAGTGGTGCTTAAACCACCCGACAGGGGCATGAGTCCTTGATTTCGGAGTAGAGCGCGGCACGAATTATCCAGGCAGCGAGAGTTGCACGAAGGCCGCCATTTGAAAGTCAGCCGATAAAGGCACACCTCGTGTGAGCGGGGGCCGCAAAGCCAACGGGGGTCGGATTTCCCTTGAGATTTTAATTCCGACTCGGCTGGGTTACCGAAGTGTGACGGTCAACTTCTTGCGCGCACCATCAGGCGCATTCCGAGTTTGTCCTTCCCGCTTTTCCATTCGTTTTGGCTTAGATCAGAGCCTTACGCATCCGCGATGTTCAATCCTCGGTTTCTCCCTCAAATTCTGAGCATCACTCGCGCTCAAAAGTCGTGAAGTTATGAGTATGCGTCGCGTCGAAATTACGATGAAACCCACGAGCCAGATAGAGCAAACGAAAGCCACCCCCATCAAAGTTTCCAGGGCACGAAAAGCCCGCATCCGTCTCCGACAACTTCATCGCAGGCAATCTTCGGTGTCGAGAGGAAATAGTAAATCATGTTGAAAAAAGGTTTCGGCAAAAAGAACCTGGTCGGAGTGGACATCGGTTCCAGTTCCGTCAAAGCCGTCGAATTGCAGGGCAAGCCCGGCAGCCTTCAACTCGTCAGTCTCGGTTACGAGAATCTTCAGACCGACTCCATCGTGGACGGGCAGATCATGGAATTGAATGACGTGGCGAACGTCATCACGAATATCTTTCGCGAGCACCAGATCAAAACGGATCGAATCGCGGCGGGCGTGAGCGGCCATTCCGTGATCGTCAAGAATATCGTCGTGCCGCAGATGAGCGCCGACGAGCTTGAGGAATCCATCGAGTGGCACGCGGAGGAGCATATTCCTTTCGACATCAGCGATGTCAGCATGGATTATCAAGTGACGGGATCATCGCCGGATGCGCTTCATGTGCTGATGGCCGCGTGCAAACGCGACAAGATCGCCAACGTCAAGCAGGCCATTCAGCTTGCCGGAAAGCAGCCCGCGATTATTGATGTCGACACCTTCGCTCTTCAGAACTGCTACGAAGTGAACTACCAGCCAATGCCCGGTCAGGTTGTGGCGCTGCTTAACATCGGCGCTTCCACCATGAACATCAATATCTTGAGCGGCAACAGGTCTGTGTTCACCCGCGACGTATCGGTCGGCGGCAGCCAGTACACAGCGCTCTTGCAGAAAGAGTTGGACTTGACCTTCGAGCAGGCTGAAGCGGTCAAGCGCGGCATGCCCGCGCCGGACGGTAAAGAGATTCAGGGGCTTGAGCCGATGCTTGAAACCGTTTCGGAGATGCTGGCGCTGGAGATTTCCAAGACAATGGATTTCTATCGCGCGACGGCTGAAGACGGAGATGGAACGGTGCAGAAGATTCTGATTTCCGGCGGCGGCTCGAAGCTGATGGGATTCCCCGAATACCTTTCCAACCGCTTTGAAATGCCCGTCGAAGTCTTCGATCCGTTTCGTCAGATTAAGGTAGATGCAAGACGTTTCGATCCAGATTACATGCGCGAGGTTGTGCCTGAGATGGCGGTTGCCGTCGGTCTCGCTTTGAGAGGAGTTGACGCACAATGATTAAAGTCAACCTTATAGATTCAGTGACCGATAGGGTCAAAGGTGTCGCCGCTGTCGAACAGAAAGTGGCGAACCCGCAGATGCAGACACTGTTGTTCGCGTTGGTCGTCTTCGGATTGCTCGTCGCCGGGATGCTCTATGACTACTATAGCTCGACGAGTGCCCGCGACGCGCAGCAGGCCGAGAAAGCTGAGCAGGAGCGCATTCAGGCACAGATGGTCGCCGTCAATCAGGAGCGTCTCGTGCTTGAGAAGAAGATGGGAGATGTACAAGCCCGCATTGACGCCATTCAGGCACTGCGCGCTTCGCAGCAAGGTCCGGGCGCTGTGCTTCGAGAAATCAAGATGCGCTTTGACAGCGTGCCGGGTTTATATCTGAAGACCGTTGAGCAGTCCGGCTCTGAGCTGACCATCAAGGGCGAGTCGCCGAACGAGGCGGCGGTCACGAATTTCGCCAAGAGCCTTGAATTCTCGTCAGGTCTCTTTTCCAATCTCACCATCGAGACAGAGCGTGTGGAGGCGAAGACCGAGGCTAATTTGAACCTTGAGGCTGGTGCTCAAGCGGCAGTGACCTCTGCGTTAGCGAATAAGAAGGCGGCGGTTGAGCCGGAAGCCCCCAAACCGGAAGTCGTGACCTTCACGATCAAATGTACTTTTACTCCGGTCGCCCCCGCCCCGGCAGAAGCTGCCCCCGCCAAGCCTGCCCCCGCCAATCAGGTTGCGCAGAACAAATAAGCCATCAGCCACTCGCAAAAAGGGTGGACTCTTAAAGCGCCCGTAGAGGTTAATCTCAATCGGGAAGGGAAGAAGTTGAGATGAAAATAGGAAACTTGCATGAAATGCCCTGGTACTTACGCCTGGCAATCTTCGGCGGCATCGCCGTCGTCGTCTATGGCGGCTTCTGGTACTTCATGACCAAAGGAATGCACGAAGAAGTTGACAAGCTCAAGGAAGAGGTTGCGACTTTGAAGCAGCAGAACATGAGCGCGCAGATTGATTCGCAGCGGCTCGCCAACTTCAAGGCGCTCTACGAGAGCAAGCAACAGGAGTACGACGATCTCAAGTCGTTGTTGCCTGAACAACGCGAACTGACCAATGTGCTGCAAGGCATACAGGATCGCGCTGGCAGTTCTAAACTCGTGTTGCGTAGCTTCTCGCCGAAAGAAGATGTCCAACAGGATTTCTACAACGGCAAGAAAATCTCCGTCGGAGTCACCAGCTCTTATGCTAGCTTGCGCGATTTCTTCGAACAGATGGCACGCTACCAGCGCATCGTCTCGATTACGAACTTTGAAATCACGCAGCGAGATAAGCAGAGCCAGGGCAGGACGGTTGACGCCAAGTTTGACCTGACAGCTTATTACGTTTCCGCCGAATCGCTTCAGAAGGCAGCGCCGCCTGCGCCCGCAGCAACAGCGCCGAAGGCTGCCACGCCGCCAGCTCCAGCACCCGCCCCCGCAAAATAAGAGATTAACCAAAAACAGCCGCCTCGACAGGGGCAGCATCTTTGAGAAGAAACCATGAAGAACTACGCACACATGATTCGTTACAGCATCAGCGGTCTCGCGCTCGTCGGCGCGCTCTTTATCAGCGGCGCACACGTGAGCGTCTCGGCTCAGGACCCGAGCAAGGGAATCATTCCAGAGCCGGTGAAGATTCGTGGGCCGCGTGACCCCTTTGTCAAATATGTGCCGCCTGTGCGCAGGAAGAAGGTCGGCCCAAGCACGACTCCCATCCCCGTGCCTTCCATTCAGCAGCGCATCGAGGGCTACAAAGCGCAGAAACTCGACGCCATGAATAATCGTCAGCCTGCGCCGAAGCCGACGACCGCGTTGCTCTTGAGTGAAATGCAGGTGACGGGTATCTTCCGCACCCCGCGCGGCTATGCAGCGATGGTCGAAGCCACGCCCATCAAACTCTCTTACGTCATTTATCCCGGTGAGATGTTCTACGATGGGCAACTCGTCGCCATCGAAGAAGATCGCCTGGTCTTCCGCCACGAAACCCGCTGGACGGACGGTCGCGTTGCCAAGACCGTCGAGAACAAGCCTCTTCGCCAGGCCAACGCCGTCACCGACTCGATGGCAGCGCCAAAGGCTGCGGCTGAGAAGGCTGCGGCTGACAAGGCTGCGACTGACAGCGGTAATGGAGCCGCCGCTGCAACTCCGGCAATCGGAGAAGAAAAAGCTCCCACCCCTGAAAAGCAGTAAAGTTTTTTCGGTCTCGCTTGCACGACAGGAAGCCTGAGCCTGACAACAAGCGAGACCTTTTTCCCCGCGCGCGCACGCTGATTCAACTCAGGCTGATGTCTTGAGCTTTATCGGGTGCGCGCTAGTTTGACAACCCCTGTGGGCCTTAGGTTTTCGCTTTGTGCGGCGCGCGCTTCAATACTCTTCAGAAGATTAACGAGCGTAGCGCGTGGCGAACGTCTCGTGCCCAGAGATTCCCTGAAGGAGGGAGATATGTTTCGACACCTTTACGCAATCACCAGACGAGGAGCGCTCGTTCTCCTGCTGGTTTGCACCCTCTCCGTGCTCGCGTTCGCGGGCACAAAAACCGCGCCGGTAGCGACCAGCGTCAGCGCCTACACCTCCGGCTCATCCACTCTCATCACCATCTACGGCACAGCGCCGATGGCTTACTCCGTTTCGCGCCCGGACGCGCGCACGATCATGGTCAATCTGCCGGGCGTTGACGCTTCACGTCTGGCGAACTCCTATACGGTCACGTCGCCGCTCGTCTCCAGCGTCATCTTCGAGCGCGAGATACGCGGCCCCGAAGATATGACTGTGCGGATGCGCGTCGCCTTAATCGCTCCGGCGCGCGACCGCTCTCAGCTGACGAATAACAATCTGGTGTTGGAACTGACACCTGCCGTCAAACTCGAAGAGGGCACGGCTCAGTTGCAGCAGGAGACTCCGCAAACCAGACCGGCACAGACCCCTGCGCCGCCGCGCCCGAACGTGAACATCACGAGTGCGCAGGACGGCCAGCAGGGTTCGCAGGGCGAGAGGTACAATGAACCCGGCTTTGTCGGCGAGCCGATCAATCTCAACGTCGTCAACGCGGATATCCGCGACATTCTTAATTACATTACAGAACAGTACGGCGTGAACTTCGTGATTGATAGTTCCGTCGGGGCTGTGCCCGTCACGGTCAACGTCACGGACGTTCCCTGGAACGTCGCGCTTAATGCTATCCTCAAGGCCAATCGCCTCGGCGTTGACGCCAACGGCAATATCCTGCGAATCGCGACCATCGAAGTTCTCGCGGGCGAGGCAGCCTCGCAGCAGAAGATTAACGATGCGCGTCTGGATAATTCGCAGCTTGTGACGGAATTCATCCGTCTCAACTACGCACGTGCATCGGGAACGCTCGCGCAGGCCGCAGGCTCGACCGGTGGCTTCGCCGGTGGCTCAACCAATTTGAGCTTTTCAGGCGGCGCAGGCGGCGACGCGACCGGCGGCGGTGGCGATCAGGGTCTTCTCCCGATTATCCAGCGCAGGCTTTCACGTCGCGGCGCAATCGAAGTTGACGGGCGCAGCAATACGCTCATCGTCACGGATGTCCGCGAGAACATCGAAGCCATTCGCCAACTCGTCGCCATCATGGATCAGCCTGAGCCGCAGGTTGAGATTGAAACCCGCATCGTCGTGGCCTCGCGCAATTTCAGCCGCGATTTAGGATTCCAGTTGTCCGCTGCCGTTGTCAGTCTCGGTCGCGGCGGCCTCGGCTCTTTCAGCACTCTACCGCTTCCGACCGGCACCGGCACCACGACGGGTACGGGAACAACTACCACCCCCGGCCCGAATGCCGGGAATCCAAACGGATTAGCTGGCACCTCGGCCCTGCCAAATGGCAGTCTCGGCGCGGCTTCTCCCAACACGGTCATCGGCCTGACGACGGGCATCTTCGGGACGGCGCAGATCAGCGCGCTCATCACCGCAGGCGAAACCAAAGGGCAGGCCAAGACGGTTGCTTCTCCGCGCGTCACGGCGCTCAACAATCGCCCGGCTCAGATTGAAAGCGGAACGCAGATTCCGGTGCAGACGACAGGAGCGCTCGGCGTCGTTACCACGACGTTCGTCTCCGTGCCGCTGCGTCTCTCAATCACGCCGCAGATCACGGATGCGGGAACAGTCGTTCTGCGCGTCACGATTGAAAACAACACCATCAACACTGGCATTGCCGTCGGTGGCGTCCCCGGCATCAACACGCAGCGCATGCAATCCGAAGTGCTCGTGCCGGATGGCGGCACAACCGTCATGGGCGGTGTGATGATTGACACCGAAGGCGAAACGCAGAATCGCACGCCGGGCCTGGCCGGAATCCCGATTCTCGGCAATCTCTTCAAGCGCAAGCTCATCACACGTGGAACGGATGAGATTCTTTTCTTCATCACGCCGCGCATCTATCGCCCGGATTATCAGGGCAGGCCGACTGCCGGAACTATCGGCAATGGTACGCGCACGACTACGATCATTCAGCCTGTCACGCCCGGCAATCCCTCGACCAACACTCCGACGCCGACCGACCTGCAACAACAGCAGAGCGTTCCGCAACAGAGTCCGGGCACGCAGGGTCAGCAGTTGACCTCTCCGACCATTCAGCAGCCCGCGCCCGCGCCGAGCGGTAACACCGCGCGCCCCACCGGGCTGAGCGGACGCCCATAAGAAGGAGGGTTATCGCCAATGTTCAAAGAAGCACTGGAAGCGATTATCGAGCGCACTGATGGCAGCATCGGCGCGTTGATTATGGGCACGGACGGCATCGCGGTTGAAAAGGTGATGAGCCAGGAAGCAGACGATGCCAATTTGGACGTAGCTGCCGCCGAGTTCACAACACTCATCCGTAACGCACAGCGGACGGGCGGTGACACCGGACTTGGGAGCTTGCGCGAACTGGTCGTGCAATTGGAGAGCGCCGTCATCATCATGCGACTCTTCACACGCGACTACTTCGTCGTGCTGGCCCTGAAGCCGGACGGCAATTACGGGCGTGGACGATTCGAGCTGCGAAAAGCAGAGCTTCAGCTTGCGCGAGAATTCGCCGTGTAAGATCGGCTGACGGCCTCGAATCGACACTTTCGCTCCGGCAGAACTTTGACCGCCAACGTGCGCCACAGATTCTGCCGGAGCTTTTTCTTTCTTCAGATGAAAACAGAAGCGCAAATTTTTCAGAGCGAACCGCTCGTCGGGCAGAAGGCCAGAATCACGATAGCTGTTTTGGTCGGGGCCTACTTTCTCTGGGCGGCAGCGCATCCTGACCAGTGGAGGCTGATTGATGGCGTCAATCTCATCATCCATGAAGCAGGCCACATCTTCTTCAAGCCGTTCGGCGAGTTTATGATGATCGCCGGAGGCTCGCTCTTTCAGGTCATCGTCCCCCTGACGTTCGCAGGTTATTTCTACTTCAACCAGAAACAGTTCTCCTGCGCCCTCGTCCTCTTCTGGCTGGGCGAGAGCCTGCTCAACGTCTCCGTCTACGCCGCAGATTCCGTCGTCATGCAGTTACCGCTGCTCGGCGGCAACGATACGCTTCACGACTGGAATTACATGCTGAACGACCTCGGATTGCTCTGGCACACCGAAAAGATTGCGCTCGTCATTCGCGCTTTAGGGACGCTGACTATCGTCTTCGCTCTCGGCTGGGCAGTCTTCACCGCGCTGCGTTCGTCGGATAAACGGTTGAAATACGATTAGGAGTTCTATCTTCGATAATCAGCCCGTCCCCTCAGGCATCTTCACATAAGGCATTCCGCGCAGGATGATCTTTTGTCGGCGGGCGAGGCGGCGCGGGTTTTTGTATGGGTTGAAGAGATTGAGCGGGCTGGGAATCATCGCCGAGAGAAACGCTGCTTCGTTGGCCGTCAGAGCCGCAGCGGGTTTATGAAAGTAGGTCTGCGCCGCTGCCTCCGCGCCGTAGATGCCGTCGCCCCATTCGATGACGTTCAAGTAAATTTCAAGGATGCGTCGCTTCGTGAGCGTGCGTTCCATGTAATAGGTGATGACGGCTTCGCGCACTTTACGAATGATGGAACGCTCGCTCGTCAGATAGAGGTTTTTCGCCAACTGCTGCGAGATGGTCGAGCCGCCGCGACGGAAGGATGAAAAATCGGGAAACCAGCTTGATTGATCCTCGCCCGCTTCTTTCGCGACTTCCTTTTGGCCCGCCTCGTACGCCTTCCTGATAGCCTCGTAATCAAACCCTTTATGCGCCGCAAAGTTTGTGTCCTCGCCCGCCAGAACAGCGCGCTGCAAGTGCGGCGAAATCTTATCCAAAGGAACCCACGCCTGCACGCGTCTCGGCGCTTCACCGCGCGCACGGGCTTCGCGCGCACGCGTTTCAATCATCGCGGTCGTCTCAGGATTGCTATCTTTCAACCGTGTGAGGTCCGGGAAAGTCAGCCACTCATAGATGAGCCAGCCCAGCAGAACGCCGGTCACCCCGAAGATAGTGAATTTAATATATCGCCACATTTGTCTTCAACAACGGAGATTATATATCAACCGGCAACCGTTTGTGTGTTGATTGAAGATTCCGCATACCCGGCTGACTCAAAAATCACGCGAGCCGCGCGGATGGTGTTGCAATGAATCTCCACCGTGTCGCTAATCTCCGCTGCATAGCCGCCTGACATCACGGTTGCCACCGGAACATTGCGTGCGCGGCATTCGGATAGTACAAGCTCATCGCGGGTGCGCAAACCCTCAATCGTGAGCGCGAGGCGTCCGAGCTTGTCGTCCTTGTACGGGTCTGCGCCGCCGAGATAAAAAACGATGTCTGGGGCGAATGAGAAAGCGCGCGGCAGATGCTGCGAGAGCGTTTCAAGATACGTCTCATCCGTCGTCGCGTCCGGCAATTCCACATCCAGCGTCGAGCGCGCTTTGAAGAGCGGATAATTCTTCGCCCCGTGCATCGAGAAGGTGAAGACGCTTTCGTCGCCTTCAAAAATCGTCGCCGTGCCGTTGCCCTGATGAACGTCGCAGTCAACGATGGCCGCGCGCTTGATGAGGCCATCACGCTGTAGTACGCGGATCGCAATCGCCACGTCGTTGAGCACGCAGAAACCCTCGCCGCGATCCGCGTAGGCGTGATGAGTGCCGCCCGCTAGATTCGAGCCGATGCCTTCAGCGAGCGCCCAGCGCCCGGCGTTGATCGTTCCTCTGGCAGCCAGAAAAGAACGTCGCACTAAAGCCTTCGACCAGGGCAAGCCCAAACGTCTGATTTCGCGCGGCGTCAGTGTTCCGGCGCGCAGCCGCGTCACGTAATCCTCAGTGTGAACGAGCAACACGTCTGCCAGCGGCGCGGCCTGTGGCTCAATAATATCCGCCGGGCGCAACGTCCCTTCACGCAACAGCCGGTCGCGCACCAACTCGAATTTACGAATCGGAAAGACGTGCCCCTCGCCGATGTCCGCGTAGTATCTGGGTGTGTAAGAAACTCGCAACATAAGTAATCAGTGGTCAGTGGTCAGTGGTCAGAAGAAACAAGTTGGAATGCAGCATTGAGCTTTTGCCTTTAACTGACCACTGACCACTGACCACTGCCCTAGTATTGTATCAGGCTGCCTTCACGTTTAGCGCGGCGGACGGCGCGTCCGAAGACCCAGAGGGAGAAGGGAAGCAGCAGTATGAGGAAGACGAGCAATATCACGAGCGGCTCGCGCACCTGAGAGAATCCCTGTCCTTCGATCAGGACGCGGCGGATGCCGTCAAGCCCGTAGGTTGGCGGCAGGAAGCGCGAGATCGTGCCGAAGCCTTTGCCGAGCAGTTGCGTCGGAAAGAAGACGCCGGAGAAGAGCGCCGAGCCTGTGCCGAGCAGGATGCCGAGCGGGTCGCCGCGTTTGAAGACCATCGCGAAGCTCGCGGAGAGAATGCCTATGCAGGCCAGCACCAGCGTCGTCAGGATGAGGAAGAGCAGCGCTAGCAGAAAGTTTCCTCGGAAATGAACATCGAAGAAGAGCCAGCCGAAGAAGAAATAGAGCGATGAATGAAAAGTCGCCTGCACAAAATCCCATGCCGAGCTTGAGACGAGAAGCGTTGGCACACTGATCGGCGAGAGCAGCACGCTTTCGAGCGTCCCCTGCATCTGCTCTGAGCGAATGGCTGTGGCGAGACTCGAAAAGCCGGTCATAAAATAGTTGAGCACCGCCAGCCCCGTGATCCACGCCGCCAGCGGGTCGCGCCACTGTGAGTATTCCGTCACGCTCCCGGTGAAGATTCTTGAGACGAAGTAGAAGGTCGTGACGACGAGAAGAATGGTCAGGATACGCAGGAAAAACTCCAGCCGGTAGCTCACGGCCAACTGGAAATCACGCACCACGAAGGCACGCACGCGGCGCAGCAGAAGTGTGGAGGCGTTGAGCATTAAGATTCCACCTCCGTCTCTTGTTCATAACGCTCCAGCACGTCAAGGAGCGTCGCCCGCTCAAAGTCGAAGGAAAGCAGCTTCCCGCCATGTTCCTGCAAAGCGCGCACGGCATTGTTCAAAAAATCGTCACCGCTTGTGCGCGTGAAAGCGATCTGGAGCGTTTCCCCCTGCTCTGTGACTTCAAGGCCATCAAGCTCTGAGGGCAGAATATTCTCGGCGCGTTCGCGTGAGATGCCCTGAGCTATTAGTTGCACGCGCTCGGTCTGGTGGTGCGTGGCGCGCAGATTCCCCGGCGTGTCGAGCGCGTGAATGCGACCGCGACCGATGATGGCAACGCGCGCGCAGAGTTCTTCGACTTCGGCCAGATTGTGCGAGGTCAGCAAGATAGTGACAGGCGGATCGCCGCCAGCGAGTCGGCTAATCAGCGAGCGCATCCGCGCGGCGGCCAGCGGGTCGAGCGAACGCGTTGGCTCGTCAAGCAGCAGGACGGGGGGCTTCGAGAGCATCGCGCGTGCGAACGCCATGCGCTGCTTGTTGCCGGTCGAAAGCTCGCCGAAACGACGACTGACAAGTTCTTTCAACTCGAACTGCTCAACGAGTTCGATGATGCGACGGCGGGCGAGCGCGTCGCTCAAGCCGAACAGTCTGGCGAAGAACATCAGGTTCTGCTCGACCGTCAATCGCCAGTAAAAACTGCGCTCTTCGGCGGTCGCCAATCCCACCTGCGCGCGCACTTTTCCATCATCGCGCACGCTGTCGTAACCATTGACCGTCACGCTGCCGGAAGTCGGCTGAACGAGCGTGGCGATGATTTTTGTCAGCGTGGTTTTGCCTGCGCCGTTGCGTCCGATAAGGCCGAAGATTTCTCCTGCATGAACGTCGAAGGAAACTTCGCTCAACGCCTCGACGGGAGGTTTGACCGGACGGCGAAAGAATTGTTTGAGACCGGAGAGCGGGACGGGAAAGGTTTTCGAGATGCAATCAATCGAGATAACTGCGGTGGCGCTCGGCGTTTGTGCTTGAGTAATATTCATTGAAAGAAGTAGACAGGAAAGATTAACAGAAGGCGGGAGAGATTTGGAATCAACGCCGCTGATTTTCTTCTCATTCGTCTAGCTTGTTAATCCTGTAAATCTCGGTCTACATCCGCTTCGGGCATCTTTACGATTGGGCTTTGTCGGTGACTCTCAACGCTTACGCTGTCGTGGGTCTAAATACTCGCGCAGCCCGTCGCCAATGAAGTTGAAAGCAAGCACAGTGAGCGCGATGGCGATTGCCGGGAAGAGGAGCGCGTGCGGCGCGGTCTCCATCCCGCGCGCCTCGTCAATCATCTTGCCCCATGAGGGCGTCGGCTCCTGCACGCCGAGGCCGAGAAAAGAGAGCGAGGCTTCCGACAGCACTGCGCCAGCCATGCCCAGACTCGCCTGCACGATCAGCGGTTGAATCGCGTTTGGCAGAATGTGAACGACGAGGATGCGTAAATTGCCAGCGCCAAGCGCCCGCGCCGCCTGCACGAAATCATATTCGCGCACCTTCAGGACCTGCCCGCGAATCAGGCGTGCGTAGCCGACCCAGCCGATGACGCACAGCGCCAGAATCAACTTATCAAGACCTTTGCCGAGAAATGCCACCAGCGCAATCGCCAGCAAGAGGCCGGGAAACGCGAGAAAGACATTGAAGACGTAGCCTGAAACGATTCGATCAACCCAGCCGCCATAAAATCCTGAGAGCGCGCCAAGCATTGTCCCGATCAGCGCGGAGATGATGACGACGATAAAGCCCACCTGCAAAGAGATGCGTGCGCCGTAAACCACGCGCGCGAAAACGTCGCGCCCGGTCGCATCCGTCCCGAACCAGTGCTCGGACGAAGGCGGTTGGTAGCGTATCTCTGAGTGCGTCGTCCCGTATTCCTGCCGGGCAATCAACGGTGCAAACAGCGCGGTCAGCACCAGAATGGCGACGACAATAATTCCGAAGATAGATAAGCGATTCATACGTTCGTAAATCGTAAATCGTGAATCGTAAGAACCGTTCGTCTATTTACGATTCACGATTTACGAAACTCTTATTCGCGGATCGAGCAGGCGATAAACCACGTCGGTCAGCGAGTTGACGGCGATATAGGTGATGCTGATGACCAGCACGCAGCCTTGCACGACCCTGTAGTCGAGACTGCCGATGCCTTCTTCGAGCAGCAGTGTGCCGATGCCGCGCCAGACGAAAATCTTTTCAGTGATGATTGCGCCCGCCAGCAGCACGCCAAGCTGCAAGCCCAGAATAGTTACCACCGGAATCAGTCCGTTTTTCAGGACGTGCTTATAAACGACCTTACGTTCACTCAAACCTTTGGCGCGCGCCGTCCGCACGTAGTCTTCATTCAATTCTTCAATCACGCTTGAGCGCACCATCCTCGTCAGGATCGCCGACAGAGCCGCGCCGAGCGTGATTGCCGGAAGGATGATGTCTTCAGGATATTGATTGCCGGAGGCGCTGACCCATCCGAGTTTGACGGCGAAGAAATAGACGAGCAGAGGCCCGATGACGAAACCCGGTAGGCTGATGCCGATGAGCGCGACGACCGAAGAGACGTTGTCTATCCACGTCCCGCTATTCTTCCCGGCAAACACTCCGAGCGGAATGGCAATCAGGACGGCTATGAGCATCGCCGCGAGCGCCAATTTGATTGTCGCCGGATAGCGTTCGAGGATGAGATCAAGCACGGGACGGTCGCCCCTGAAAGACAGCCCCATGTCACCTTTCAGGAGGTTGCGCCAGTATTCCACGTAACGATTATTCCAGCCGTGCCACGCGAAATGTCTCTGGCCGTTTTCGTCGCGCGGGAACGAGAAGAAGAACGGCGGGCGGTCAAGCCCGTGCTTCTGCCGAAAGTTTGCGACCTGCTGCGGCGTCGCATTCTCGCCCAGGATAGCGGTGGCCGGATCGCCCGGCACGACTTCGATTAGCAAAGTCACGATGGAGACGACCGTCCAGACGACCAGAATCAGCATCGCAATCCGGCGCAATGCACCCAGAAGTTTGCGCCTGACCGAAGGCCACGCGGAGCGCGTCTTTACGGAAGCCTCGCTCTCCGGTGCGTCAATCGTGTTTTGATTTTGCGAAGGCACGCCCTGTCGTAACTTGGTTCCCTGAAACTTTAGATTGAAAGTCTGCGGCGGATGATAGCAGAAAGAGAGGGAGGAAAAGCAAGGATGAAGGATGAGGGATGAGGGATGAAAGGAAAAAAGATTCAACATCTAGAATGCTTTTACTTCATCCCTCATCCCTTCGCCCTCATCCTTGCTCTTAAAGACGTAGCCTGAAGGAAGACGCGATACTTGATTCATACAGCGGCCCCGACAACCGTGCATGAGAGAGACACGCGCTCCCTTCAGGCTATGCGATGGTTGCAGCTAGGTGCAACCAAGCTCAAACTTTTCAGCGGGGGCGCGTTCCTAAGTGGAGCGCCGCAATTCCGCCGGTTAAATTCTTATACTCGACTTCCTCAAATCCGGCTTCGCGCATCATCTCGGCGAGCCGCTTCTGATCTGGAAACCGCGAAACGGAGTCGGGAAGGTATTCATAAGCGCCGCGCGAACCGCTAATCATTCCGCCTATGCGCGGCAGCACCCGCGTAAAGTAAAATTTAAAGAGCGCACGAAAGCCCGGCACAACAGGAGTCGAAAATTCCAGAATCGCGGCGCGACCCGTCGGCTTCAAGACCCGCCACAACTCTTTCAAGCCCGCTTCGACGCTCGACAAATTACGCAGGCCGAACGCGATGCTGACGGCATCGAACGATGAATCCGCGAAGGGAAGTTTGAGCGCATCGCCTTCGACGAATGGAATCTCCGTGACATTCGTCGCCGTAGCTTTGCGCGCAGCTATCTCAAGCATCGGTCGGCAAAAGTCTGTGCCGACGATGCGCGCCCCCGTCCTTTCAGCCAACGCCAATGAAAGATCGCCCGTTCCGCACGCTACGTCGAGCGCACGCGCTCCCTCGCTTGACAACACGTCGTGCAATCTCTCTGCAACAAGCCTGCGCCAGCGCTTGTCCGTGTTGCCCGACAAAAGGTGATTCAAAAGATCGTAGCGATTCGCAATGCCTGCGAACATTTCGCGCACGCGGCGTGCATGCTCGCTGTCAGTTACGTTTTTCTTGTCAGGCACAATAAACGAATTTATGAAAAGGGATGGTTGCAGTAGGCTTGCGAATAGTTTGTGAATCAGCTACTGCTTTTTAGCCGGAGTGGGAACAGCATCGGGAGCAGGCACGGGCGCTTCGCCTAAAACTTCTATCTTGCCCGTGCCTCCTAAATCGGTTTTGAGCCGTGAGGCCGAGCCTGCGGCGACCGAAACAATGGGCGCGTCTTTGAAAAGTTTATTCGCCGTGCGAACGAGGTCAGCCGCCGAGACACTCTTCAGTTGATGCAGTTGTTCATCGAAAGAAGCGAGTTGGAATGTCTCCGCGTCGAGCCACAGATCGGCCAGCGTTTCGGGACGCTCAAGTTGCTTTGTTAGCTCTGCAATGGCTTCGCTCCTGATGCGCTCAAGCATTTCGGGCGGCACACCTGTCTTCATCAGCGTGCTCAAAACATTTCGCGCTTTCGCCAGAGTGTCGGCGGCCCCGGTGACGGGCACGGATGCGCCCATAACAAACATGCCGGGAAGCAGATGCGCTTCATGGCGAACGAAGAAACCTGTCTTGCCTAGTTCCGGTTGCTGCGATTGCCAGAGGTCGCGCGCCGCGAGCGCCAGCAGCGTGACGGCTGCCGCGTCTTTGTCCGAGCGCGCTAATCCACGCGCTGCGAGCCTGACCTCGACCGCTTCCGTCCCCGGCAAATCAACAATCAACGTGCGCGCGTCGGGCGCTTCGGGTTGGCGAAACGTCGCGGGCACGATTATCTCGCTTTTACGCCAGTTGCCCAGAAGCTGCTTTAACGCACGCATGGCGCGGCGTTCGTCCACGTTTCCGATGATGACGAGCGTGGCATTGTTCGGATTGAGAAACCGCTCGCGAGCTTTCATCAAATCGGGACGGTCTACACGGGCGAGCGTCTCCTGTGAGCCAGCGCGCGGGCGTCCGTATGGGTAATCGGCGAAGAGTCTGGCCGCGATAGCGCGGTCGGCGGTCAGCGAGGGCGAGACATCCAAATCACGAACCATCTTGAGGCGAGCGTCGCGCAGTTTCTCAATCACAGGCGGTGTCAGTTCCGTGCTGATGAGCGCCGTGCTTAATAGCTCAACGATGCGCTCAAATTTTGAAGCATTGCCGGAGAGCGTGACATTGATGCCATCGTAATCGCTGGCCACTTCGACGCGCCCGCCGAGTTCTTCGACGAAATACTCGCGCGTGGTCGGGTCAGGGAAAAGCGCGTCACTAAGGAGCGCCATCGTGCCCGACTTGCCCGCCAGATCAAAGGCCGCGCCGCTGTGAATACGCAGTTTCAGATAAACATTGCCGTCAGCGGGACGATTCCAGATGAGAACGCGCAGGCCGTTGAGAAGCTGCTGGTGGCTCGGCTCAGGAATTGTCTGGGCAACGAGGCCAACGGAAGAAACATGGAGCGCCAACGCCAGCAGAATCGTAACGAGAAAGGCTTTTTTGGAAAATTGAGTCGGAAAATTCATAGTTCTAGGCCCAAGATGATTGCGAGATAATGGATGAAGGGAGTTTTCCAGCCATTTTTATCAGGAAACACGTTGGGGAGCAGCCGAAAACAGTTTAGATGCCGCTTGCAGCCTGCGTCAACCGTTTGGCTCTTCGGCGCATCAAAAGGGCGGCCAGAAAGGTTTAGCGCCATCGGTGTGCCTGCTTCGGCAAAGAGTAGTATAATGCGAGTCGGGTTAAGGTGAAGATGCGGAGCTTGTGCGCCAGAGCCGCCGGACCCGATCCCCTTGAAAGATTTTTCAGAGATGTCGCCGGTAGGGAAATGTCTTCCCAATGGTTCAATTCCCGCTGGCGGCTGCGAGGATAAAGATGAAACAGTGTTCCACCTGTCGGGAAGAGTTTGCCGATAAATTCAGTTTTTGCCCGGTTGACGGCACGCCGCTCATGGAGCAAACAGACCCCGTTGACCCAGCGCCCCTTCCACAGACAGAGCAAGTCGTCTCACCGCTTTCTGCCGCACCGGACAGCTACGCCGTGAACGCGACCGAGGATGTAACGGCTTCGACGACATCCGAAGTACCTTCGACTGCGCTAGTTCCTGCAGGTGAATATCACCTGACGTTTGTGGACGACACCGGCTTGACCCGCCGCTTGATGGGCGAGTTGAAGGAAGTCGCTCATCACAGTGAACTGACCTGGCCGGAATTCAAACGCGACCCCTTCGGCTATTCCAAACGCTTTGTCGTCGGCTACAGCTCGCTGGTCTGGCGCTTCTTCTCCTCCAGAAACGTCGCCATTGCCACTTCTTCTGCTTTACTGCTGGTTCTCTCAGTCGTCATCGCCTTCGTCGTCTATGGCAAGAACCACAGTGGCTCAGGCACCGGACAGGCTGAGAACGACCTGATTGTCGAGAGACTCATTGATCCAGACGAGATTCCACCCGAAGAAACCGAAGAAACCAAGCCCGACAAAGCCATCGGCACAGGTCAGGGCGGACGAGTCGGCTTCAATAAAGGCAAAGGCGAAGGCTCACTTCCCAAACCGGCGAAGGCTGGTGGCGGTGGCGGTGGCGGTCAACAGGATGTCCTGCCCACCCAGCAGGGAAGGATTCCCCCGCCATCTGAGATTCCAGCATTGATTCCGACCAGCCCTCCGGTGAGGCCGCCGCTGCTTCCTGTGGCCGGGATTAACATTGATCCGGCTTTGTACAAGAACCAGAACTACGACCGGTTTGGTGATCCGCGGTCGAACTCGCAGGCGACGAGTGCGGGGCCGGGGACCGGCAATGGGTTGGGCCGAGGGACGGGAGCGGGCATTGGCGAAGGAGATGGGCAGGGGTTCGGCCCCGGACGTGATCGGAACATGGGAGGCGGCGACGCCCGAGATGGGGGCGGCGGGCCGGGAGGAGGAACAGGCAATAATGCGCTGGATTATGCGAATAAGGTCTTCAAGCCCAGTGAAGTGAGTTCGAAGGCGCGGATTATATCCAGACCGGAGCCGCAGTACACGGAAGATGCGAGGAAGAATCAGGTGAGTGGGACAGTGGTGTTGAGGGCGGTGTTTGCGTCCAATGGGTCGGTGACGAACATTCGGACGGTGAGTGGGTTGCCGCATGGATTGACGGAGCGAGCGATGGCGGCGGCGAGGCAGATTCGGTTCACCCCGGCGACGAAGGATGGACGTGCGGTGTCGCAGTACATTCAGATTGAGTACAACTTCAATCTTTACTAGAGCAGCCAACGGGTTCTCTCAAACGATAAAGGCGGCGTCCGGTATTTGCGCGGACGCCGCCTTTATCATTTGAGAACTATTTTCCGGTAGAAGAAATTTCACGCCGGACTTTCGGCGACGCGCCGGATGCGGCGAACTCCTTCTTTCAAACGATCAAGAGAGGTTGCGTAAGAAATGCGTATATAGCCGTCCGCGCCGAAGCCTGCGCCGTCCGTGACGACGGTTTGTTCCTGCTTCAGCAAGCTTTCCGCGAAATCAGCAGAGGTCTTCACCTCGCCTTTCAAACACCCGCGCACGTCAGGGAAAGCATAAAACGCTCCTTCCGGCACGAAGCAGCGCATACCCGGAATCTCTCCAAGCGCGTTCGTCAGCCAGTCCCGACGCTCGCCGTACTCCTTCAGCATCGTGGCGACCGAATCCTGCGGGCCTGTGAAGGCTTCTATCGCTGCGGCCTGTGCAATCGAGTTCGGGTTGCTGGTCGAATGTCCCTGCACCTTGAGCATCGCGCTTGTCCATTCGGCAGGCGCAAGCGAATAGCCCATGCGCCAGCCTGTCATGGCGTAAGTCTTGGAGAGCGACCCGGCGATGCACAGGCGTCGTCTTAGCTCTGCGGGCAGCGTGGCTGCGCTAAAGATTTCGGCGGGCGGGTAAACAAAGCGCAGGTAACATTCGTCGGAGACAGCGTAGATGCCGTGCTCCGTTAAGACTTCCATGATGCGGCGAAACTCTGCGGGCGGAATGACGCGGCCCGATGGATTGCAGGGCGAGTTTAAGATGATGAGCTTCGTGCGCGGAGTGATGCTGCTCTCGACCTGTTCGGCGGTCAGCACAAAATCCGTCTCTTCGGTTTCGATGAAAACAGGTGTGGCGCGGGCGAAGACGGCAATTTCGGGAAACGTCACCCAGTAGGGCTTCGGGATCAAAACTTCGTCGCCGGGATTAACGAGAGAGACGACTGCATTGAAGATCGCCTGCTTGCCGCCCGATGTCGCCATCACTTCCCGTCTGTCATAGCCTGCGCCGAATTCGCTCTCGTAGAAGCTGATGATTGCCTGTTGCAGATCACGCGTCCCGGCAGTCGGCGTGTACTTGGTCTTACCCTGTCTCATGGCTTCCGAGGCCGCGCGCTTGATGTTCTCAGGAGTATCAAAGTCCGGCTCGCCCGCGCCCAGATCAACTACGTCGAGTCCTTCTGCGATCATCGCCTGAGCCGCCTGCATCGCGGCGAGCGTCGAAGAAGCCTGCATCTTTGCGACGTTGTCGGAGACGGGAAAGATTTCGCTGGCTGGTTTTGTCGTCATGGAATTTCGCTGAAAGTGTAACCTGGTAGAACGGCGGCGAGTATATCACGCGTGCGCCGCCCGTGTTTTCAATTCCCGTCAAGTTTCTTCCGCATCAACGCTTCGATTGAAGCCGGAACGAGTCCTTCTACATTGCCGCCCAGCAGGAAAACCTCTTTGACGAGACGAGAGCTGACATAAGAGTAAGCCTCGGCGGGCATCATGAAGACTGTCTCGATGCGCGGCTCAAGGCGGCGATTCATCAAGGCCATCTGCAATTCGTACTCGTAATCGGAAATCGCGCGAATGCCGCGCACAATCGCATCGGCCTCGCGCTCGACGGCATAATCCACCAGCAGGCCCCGAAAATCTTCCACGATGAGACGACACGAGTCATGCTTAATCTCTTTGACGACCTCCGTGAGCATCTCGCGCCGTTCCTCAATCGTGAAGAAAGGCTTTTTGTCAGGGTTGATGAGAATGGCGATGATGATTTCGTCAAACAGCTTGCAGCCGCGTGCGATGATGTCGAGGTGGCCGTTGGTGATCGGGTCGAACGAGCCTGGATAGATTGCGCGTCGCATAGAAGCAAGATGTCTTGATTGCCGGAAATTTGGTGAACCGTGAGGGAAGTTAGCACAGCCGGGCGCAGCAATAAAGCAGGGATGAGGGCGGAGGGATGAGGGATGAAAGCGTGTTGATTCAAGTTGAATCAGATTCCTTTCATCCTTCATCCTTCATCCCTTATCCCTTATCCCTCATCCCTGCTCTCGTTTTCCCCTGCATCCGGTGTAATATCAACCATTATTCGACGGACACGATACAGCCAATGCTTCGCGCGGCGCGTCAGACTATCTGCGCGTCCTCTCCCTTGTCCTTTGTCGACGCGAAAAATCATGTTCCGAAATCTTTGAGGAGAAGAAGAAGTATGAAGCATTCATTTCAAAAGAGATTGACCGCAACTTTCGGCCTCGTCCTGCTGCTCTGCCTGTCCGCGACGTTTGTCCCGGCGCAGACGAAGAGGATGAAGGACGCCGAGCGACATGCGAATGCCGCTGCCAGAGTGTTCGATCAGGTCATGGCCGTCCGTGAAAGGAGCATTCCGAGAGAACTGCTCGACCGTGCCGAAGCCATCGCGGTCTTTCCCGGCGTAGTCAAAGCCGCTTTCATCATCGGCGGGCATGGTGGGCAGGGTGTCATCAGTCGCCGCGTCAAAGGCGGGTGGGGCGCACCCGCTTTCTTCAACCTGGGCGGCGGAAGTCTGGGCTTACAGGTTGGAGCGCAGAAGACGGACTACGTTCTGTTGATTATGAACGAAGAGGGATTGAAGGGCTTGATGGAAGATAAGTTTGAGATGGGAGGCGAGGTGAGCGTGGCGGCTGGGCCGGTCGGACGCGCCGCGTCGGCGACGACCAATGCGACGCTCGACGCGGGCATTCTTTCCTACTCGCGCAGCAAGGGGGCATTCATCGGCGCGGCGCTCAAAGGCGGCGTCATCAATCCTGACAACGATCTCAACGAAGCTGTCTATGACGGCAGAAAAGCGAGTGAGGTGCTGGAGACGGTGAGAGAGATGAACGATGTGCCCGCAGCCGTGAGCATCTTTCCGGCGACGCTCAACCGGTATTCAAGACGGTAGTTGGCTCAAACAGCCTGTAGCAATGGAGGAAGAGAGATGAAGTATTCATTTCAGCGGTTGGCGAACTATGCGCTGTGCATAGCGGTGGCGTTGTGCCTGACCGGAGCGGCGACGCAAGCGCAGAGCAAGAAGATGACGAAGAAGATCAACGAAGCGACCGCTCGTTCGCAAAAGGCAGCGAAAGTTTTTACGGAGATTATGGCTGCGCCTGACAAGGGGATTCCGAAAGATTGGCTGGATAAAGCGGAAGCTGTGGCCGTGTTTCCCAACGTCATCAAGGCCGGTTTCATTATCGGCGGTCGCGGCGGCAGCGGCGTGATTAGCCGTCGCGTGCGTGGTGGGTGGAGCGCTCCTGCTTTCTTCAAACTCGGCGGCGGTAGCGTCGGCCTACAGATTGGCGCATCCTCGACGGACTTTGTGCTGCTGTTTATGAACGAAGAGGCGCTGAAGGGTTTGTTGGAGGACAAGCTGGAAATCGGCGGCGAGGGCAGCATCGCGGCTGGCCCGCTCGGTCGCGCGGCGGCGGCTTCGACCAATGCGACGCTTGATGCAGGCATCCTCTCCTATTCACGCAGCAAGGGATTATTCGCCGGGCTTGAGTTGAAAGGCGTCGTGATTGATCCGGATAACGACGACAACGAAGCCGTCTACGGCATGAAAGCGCGCGACATCTTGACGGGCAGCAACAAGCTGAGCCTTGCACGAATGCCCGCAGGCGTTCGCATCTTCCCGCGCACGCTCTCGCGCTACTCAGTTCGACGATAGGTTTAAGGAAAGTTTAATCACAAAGGCACGAAGTCACTAAGAAAATAAATTTATCTCTCATAGTGTCTTTGTGCCTTTGTGTTTATTCTTCTTGACGCTCGCACCCGTTCGCCTTATATTCGCTTCGCGCCATTGCCCCCTCTGAACCGCGCCGTTCCTCACCAGGAGGAGGAGAGCCTTTATGCAGCCACGCACGCAGCGCCAGAAAGAGATTCTTGATTACATCACCCGCTTTATAGAGCGGCAGGGGTATGAACCTTCATACGCGCAGATCGCTCGTCACTTTGGCGTTTCCTCGAAAGCGACCATCGCCAAGCACGTCGCCGCGCTTGAGAGTCGGGGCTTGCTCTCGCGTCGGACAGAAGACGGCAATTTCAATCTCTCTGTGAAAGTTGAAGAAGCGCCTTCGGACGCTGTCTGCGAGCTTCCGCTGTTAGGCCGCGTTGCCGCCGGAGCGCCGATTGATGCTATTGCCGAATCAGAGCCGATTATCGTTCCGCGCTTTCTCCTGGGCCGCGTTCGACCTGAGCGCGTCTACGCATTAAAAGTCACGGGCGATTCGATGATTGACGAGCACATCTGCGACGGCGACATTGCGCTTATCGAAAATCGCACCGAAGCGCGTGACGGCGAAATCGTGGTTGCGCTTGTCGAAGGCGCACGCGCGACGTTGAAACGTCTCTTTCGCTTTGGGACCGAAGTCGAGTTGCGCCCGGCTAATTCGCAGCTTGCTCCGATTAGATTGCCAGCCTCGCAGGTCACAGTGCAGGGCATCTTTCGCGGCCTGCTTCGCCCGACTTCCTGAACTCATCGAGAGAGAAAAGAGACGATGCTCAAAGCCGCTTTCCTGTTTTCATCAAGAATCTTCATAGTCGCTCTCATCGTCCTTCTGCCTGTCTTGTCGGCTTCGCCTGCTACGAGCTTCACTTGCGCCTGTTGTGCCGAGTCGGGTGAATGGTACGAGCGAACCGGCAGGATGGAAGCTTATGAAATTGCCGAGCTTCAGCGCGTAGAATTTGATAAGACCGCCAGGACCTATCTCACCGTCGCCGGATATGAGGAGTTGAAAGGTCTGCCGTTAGAATACGATTCCTTTAATCTCTCAAGTCTCTTAAAGCCCAGCCTCGCGTTGACCCTGACCTTCAAGGGAGAGCGCGGAGAGACCGGCTCGCTCATCCTCCTTTTGCCGAAAGTGGCGACCCTCTTCGGCTCGGACTTACACGACGCCCCGGAGGGCAGCGCTGGCCCGATCCTCTACAAAGAATGGCGCTTCAAAGGTCTGGTCAGCGGGAGCGGGTTTTTCAAAAAAGGCATAGCTCCCGGCACAAAGTTTCACCTCATCTTGCAGGGACGCGGCAACAATTGCCTGTCGTCGTCGGATTTCAATAACTGGAGACTCGACATCAAAGGCCCGCGCGCCTCCTACGCCTTCTACGGCTCTCTCAAGAATCCCTGAGTCCGTCTGCTAAATTCCGCGCTGTCGCGCTGTTACTATTTCCGAACGGATTTGCCTCCTGCCTGTACGAGTTTTGCGCGATATTCAGCACCATTCACCGCCTTTACATCACTTTTACGCCTTCCTGGTCTCTGGCATATCTCTTGCCCAATCAAACCTGACACATCTACACAAAGCGGTGTCATATTCAGGCATTGATGCCACGCGTTTCATTTCAAGAAGGAGAAATTTCTATGACCACAGGGCAGCAGACAAAGAAGAAAGTCGCCATTCTTATCGAGAAGAATTTCGAGGATTCGGAGTTCACCATTCCTTACAACGCGCTCAAGGCAGCGGGGGCTGAAGTGACCGTGCTCGGCTCGCGCATGAACGAAACGTATGCGGGCAAGCAGGGCAAAGCATCAATCAAACCCGATGGCACGACGACCGAAACTCGCGCTTCTGATTTCGACGCTGTCGTCATTCCCGGCGGGATGGCTCCCGACACGATGCGGACGAACATGAAGACCGTGCGCTTTGTTCAGGACGCGGTTGAGCAGGGCAAACTCGTCGCCGCCGTTTGTCACGGGCCGCAGGTTTTAATTGAAGGCGATCTGTTGAAAGGAAGACGCGCGACGGGCTTTCGCGCGATTCGCAAAGACATGCAGAACGCCGGGGCAGACTATTCAGATGAACCGCTTGTCGTGGACGGTCAGTTGGTCACCTCGCGCAGACCGTCTGATCTTCCCATCTTCACCACTTCTATCCTGAGCCGTCTCGGTCTCAGTATTGATGGCAAAGAGCTGCCGGTCGAATCGAGCAGCGAGGCCGAGTGGTGGAAGCTCGCGGAAGAGTGGGGCGGCTCAAGCAAAAGCGAGCTGGTGGACGCCATCAACACGGCGATACGCGGCGAGCGTTACGCTGTGACGGCCTTCGAGCATTACGCGGAGAAAGCTACGGACGCAGAGTTGCGCGCCGTCATCAACGAGATACGCGAGACCAAAGAGGCGCATATCAAGAAGCTCGAAGCGCGTCTCGCTGAGTTTGGCGAGACAGAGAGTTTTCAGGCGGCGGGCAGCGGCGCGTGGGCGACGCTCAAAAGCTGGTTGCAATCAAACGACGATCTGGCGATTTTGCGCCGCGTACTCGGCGACTTGCAGACCGGCGTCGTTGACACCAACAACTTGCTTAATTCGCTGACGGACCCCACAACCGCCAACATCTTCGACCAGATGGAACAGGATATCGCCAAACATGAACAGCGCGTGGCCGAACTTTATCACGCGCGCACAGCCACACAAGCCGATGCCGCACAGCCAACAACCGGCATAGGCGTCAGCGCCTGACAATTGCGGAATGCGGATTGGAAGAAGGACAGCCTGTCTTTTCAATCCGCATTCCGCATTCCGCAATCGAATCATTCTCCGCTTTGTTGCAGGAGCTTGGCTACCAGCCCTGTCCATCCGGTCTGGTGGCTGGCTCCCATTCCCGCCCCGCTGTCGCCATGAAAATATTCGTGAAAGAGCAGGAGGTCGCGCCAGTGCGGGTCGGTCTGAAACTTTTCTATCTCGCCATAAACGGGTCTGCGCTTATCCTCGCCGCGCAGGAAGAGATGTGACAGGCGACGAGAGATTTCAGCAGCCACCTGACTGAGAGTCATCATCTGCCCAGACCCGGTCGGGCATTCGACCTTGAAATCATCGCCGAAGTAGTAATGAAACTTTTGCAGCGATTCGATGATGAGAAAGTTGACGGGAAACCAGATGGGGCCGCGCCAGTTTGAATTGCCGCCGAAAAGCCCTGTGCTTGAATCGCCGGGTTCGTAGTCAACGCGATGCTCGCGTCCATCGAGCTTGAGCGTGTACGGATGCTCCTTGTGATAAAGCGAGAGCGCGCGAATACCGTAGGGCGAGAGAAACTCACGTTCGTCTAACATCTTCTCTAAAATGCGTCGCAAACGGGTTTGATTGACGACCGAGAGCAGGCGACGTTCTCTTCGTCCGGGCGTTTCCATGCTGGCGACGTTGCCCGTCAGGTCAGGGCGATTCCGTATGAACCATTCCATGCGCCGACGGAAGCCAGGCAGATGCTCAAGCATCTCCGGCTCAAGCGTCTCGACGGCAAAGAGCGGAATCAATCCGACCATCGAATGTACGCGCATAGGGATGTGACGACCGTCGCGCGTGTGCAGCACGTCATAATAAAGGCCGTCCTCTTCGTTCCATAGCTCGACATTATCTCGCCCGATGTTGTTCATCGCGTGGGCTATGAAGATAAAGTGTTCCCAGAACTTGCTGGCCACATCTTCGTAAGCGCGGTCTTTGCGCGCGAGTTCCAGCGCAATCGCCAGCAGATTCAAGGTGTACATCGCCATCCAGCTCGTGCCGTCGGATTGTTCGATGAAACTGCCGTCGGGAAGCGCGGAGCTACGGTCGAAGACACCTATGTTGTCGAGACCGAGAAAGCCGCCCTCGAAGATATTGTTTCCTTCGATGTCTTTGCGATTGACCCACCATGTGAAGTTGAGCAGCAGCTTATGGAAAACTCTTTCCAGAAAAATGCGATCGCCAGTTCCACGCTGTTTCTCTTCGATCTTATAAACGCGCCACGCCGCCCATGCGTGAACCGGAGGATTCACGTCGCCGAGCGCCCACTCGTAAGCCGGGATCTGCCCGTTCGGATGCATGTACCATTCGCGCAGCATCAGGACGAGTTGCTCTTTGGCGAAATCGGAATCAACGAGCGCGAGCGGCACGCAGTGAAATGCTAAATCCCACGCGGCATACCAGGGATACTCCCACTTGTCCGGCATCGAGATAATGTCTGCGTTGTAGAGTTGAAGCCAATCGTGATTGCGCCCGTTCCATCTTTGATCGGGAGGCTTTGGCGTTCCGGGATCACCCTTGAGCCATTGCTCGATCACGTAATGATAAAACTGCTTCGACCAGAGCATCCCGGCCAACGATTGCCGCATGACGCTCTGGGCATCGTTTGAAAGATGTTGCGGGATAATTTTGGCGTAAAACTCGTCAGCCTCGCGCAAGCGTTCTGTAAAAACCTGCTCGAAGCCTGTCCCTAAAACATCTGCGCCATCCGGCGATTCGTTAGCAGGCGCGAAACGCAGGCGCACCGTCACGGTCTCTCCCGGATTGATGTTCAGAATGTAATGAGCCGCCGCCTTTGTTCCACGCTGTTCGGGATTCACGGACTCTCGCCTGCCATGTACGACATATTCGTGAAAGGCATCCTTCACGAAGGGCTGAGGATTAGCGACGCCGAAGAGTTTGTGATTATTCGTCTCGTTTTCAGTGAAGAGAAGATCGGGCGTGCCCTCGCAGTGAAGCAGACGGCGGCCATACGTTTCATGCTCCAACTCGATTGCGACGACCTTCGTTTCATCATCCGCACGTTTCGCCACTTTGCGTAGCTCAGGGCGCGGGTTGCCATACCCCCACGACCAGCGATTGCGAAACCAGATCGTGGGCAGCAGGTGCAGTTCTGCCTTCTCAGGCCCACGATTGACGACGCTGATGCGAACGAGAATATCTTCCACGCCCGCTTTCGCGTATTCGATAAAGACATCGAAATAGCGGTCTTCCGCGAAGATTCCCGTGTCGAGCAATTCATATTCAGCTTTACGCTTATCCTGCGGGCGATTCTCCTCGATTAACTGCGTATAGGGGAAGGCAGCCTGCGGGTATTTGTACAGATATTTCATGTAGGAATGCGTCGGCGTGGAATCCAGATAAAAATAGTATTCCTTCACGTCTTCGCCGTGATTGCCTTCCGGCCCGGCCAGGCCGAAGAGTCTCTCTTTCAAGATAGGGTCACGCCCATTCCAGAGAGCCAGAGCAAAGCAGATTTGCTGATGGCGATCACAGATACCCGCAAGCCCGTCTTCGTTCCAGCGATAGGCGCGCGAGCGCGCATGATCGTGAGGAAAGTAAGTCCAGGCGGAGCCATCGGCGCTGTAGTCTTCGCGCACCGTGCCCCACGCGCGCTCAGACAGATATGGCCCCCAGCGTTTCCAGTACGCCGCGTGCTCGCGTGAATCCTGAAGTCTTATCTCCTCGACGGTTAGCGAGGAAGGATTGTTAGCTGATTGTTGTTTGTCGCTCATCGTCTTGCCGATTCTATAACAGGTCTAATGCTTCGAGCGGAATAAAAGTAAAAGTTTCTATGGTCAGGCAAGGAGAATAGGGGGTTGAAGATTGAAAGCTCAAAGAGAATTGCCGTATAACTGAGGGACAGCTATACGGCAATCAAAATTTGGAGCCACCTGTCAGAGTTGAACTGACGACCTTTCGATTACGAATCGAACGCTCTACCAACTGAGCTAAGGTGGCTTGCGTTGAAGCGACAATATACGGACGCGCTGCTCTGACTGTCAAGCAAGCGCGCCGGAGAAACAGGGGAGGAGAAAAGGATGGCTAAGGATAAGAATCTGGGGAAGCTCAAGAGCCGTTTCGAGGTGCGAGGTGGAATCATCAACGAGTTCGATTTTCATCAGAACCAGGAGGCACTCGCCGAGGAGGAGCGCAATCGCTTTGCGCGACAGGAGGAAGAACAAGCCCTACGCGAAGCGGAGGCGGGAGAGCAGCAACAGCCTCAAAGTGAGGCCGAGCGCATCGCGCAAATGATGGCTGAGGCGCGTGAGAAGGCCGAAAAGAATCTGAAGAGGAAAGAGAAACGGGAAGGGAAGGCCGCTCCGCAACCTGCGCGCAAGAGCGCGGGAGCAGGAAAGAAAGCCGCGAAAAAAGCGTCGAAGGGGGCGGGGCGCAAAAGCGTTGCGAAAAGGAGCGCCGCGAAAAAGGGAGCAGGCAGCGCAAAGAAGGGCGCCGGGAAGAAAGCCGCTGCGAAGAAGGCGACAAAGCCCGCCAGGCGACCAGTAAAAAAATCTGGTGGTAAAAGTGTCACCGGAAAAGCCGTTGGCAAAAAGGGCGTGGCGAAGAAGCGAGGCGGGCGCGGCTGGTAATGCAGCGTGGAACTTTGGGGTCAAACAACATACCGGACAAGGAGCTTAAAACGAATGACGGAAGAGATGAATAGCGTAGATGAAACACGGCGCGACGACGATGCGTCGGACGACGTGGCCAGAGACAATCAAGAGAATGAGCTTGAGGCTGAGCAGGAGTCTGCGGCGGCGATGGATGCGGATGTGCCGCAGCCGCCGGGCGCAGATCAAACGACCGAAGGGCAGCCGTCGTAAAAACAGTGGTCAGTAGTCAGTGGTCAGTGGTCAGTTAAGAGAAAAGAAATAGCGGACGCGGCGAGTGATGGAAACCTTTCTCGCCGCGTCTTCGTATTTGCAGCCACTCTGTTGCAGCCTCTCTCGCGTGGCTGCCGGTTTCAGTGCAGAAGAAAATCGGTTAGGATAGACGCGCAGTCCGTTAATCTCGCTCTCCCCGGCGATCCTACGTTTTGCCCACTAATGCCATGAAAAAAGATTCCCCCTCCAGACTAAAACTGCATTCGACATCTCTATTGCTTAAGCAGGGACGCTGGCTCTCCGTCTTCGCTTGCGTCGCTTTGCTGGCATCTATTGCTTCCGTCACGCCGCTATTAGCGCAGCAGAAGAAAAGGACGGCGGCGCGCTCTCAGAAATTGCCGCCGCCGGACAAGATCGTCGGCGATTACCTGAAAGCGACGGGCGGCAAGAAGCGACACGCAGGGATTCGTGATGCGACCTACGAATGGACGATTCAACTGAAAGACCAGTTGATGGGAAGCGCGCTGAGCCGGGAGAAGTGGCCCGCCTCGACGCGCACCGACATGACGTTCGGCAACGGCGAAGTTAATAGCGCAGCCACCTCGCGCTCTGCCTGGACGCGCGGCATTGACGGGGCACAGCGAACGCTGACGGACGCGGAAGCAGGAGCGGCCAAGTTGCAGTCTGCGCTCGAAGCCAGCCGCCTTGTTGACTATAAAAAGCTCAACGTGCTGGCGCGTACAGTCGGGTGGGACGAATCTTCTACAGAGCCTGGTTACGTCGTGGAGTTCTCGACGAAGGAAGGCGCGCGGCTTCGCTACCTGTTCGGCGCGACGAGCAAGTTGCTTTTGAAAACTGTTGATGAAGTGCGCGGAACGACGACACACTTCGGCGACTACCGTGCGGAGAACGGCGTGCTTGAGCCGCATCGCGTGGAGATTAAGACCGGTGGCAAGGACGCTGTGACTTTCATCCTGAAGTCGGCGCGCTATAACGCTGGCTTGAGCGATGCTCTCTTCGACCCGCCAACGGGGGAGGCGCTGGACGTTGCGAAGCTCTTGCAGGAGGTTGTGGAGAACCAGAAAGAGATAGACGAGCGCGTCTCTAATTATGCGTTCACGGAGAAGAGAATTGAGCGGGAGATAAATGACAAGGGCGAAGTGAAGAAGGAGAAGGTCACCGTCTATGAAATTTATCCGCTACCCGGAGGCGGCTCTTTTTACAAATTGATTAGCGAAGATGGAGTGCCTCTGTCGGCGGAACGCGTGGCGAAACAGGATAAGAAGATCGCCGAGGATGTTGGAAAGTACGAGCTTGAGCGTGAGAAAAGAGAGCAGAAGAAGAAAGAGGAGGCCGAGAAAAATAAGGGACAGGTCGTCAGGAAAAAGGATGAGGATGGCGATGACGTGTCGGTCGCGGTCTTCCTGCGCGCGTGCGAGTTTGTCTCTGCGCGCCGCGAGCGCCTTCGTGACCGCGAAGCAGTCGTCTTCGACTTTCGCCCGCGCCCCGGTTTCCGCCCGAAGACAACTGCCGAAAACATCGTCACCAAACTGGTCGGCGTGGTCTGGATTGATCCCGTAGATAAAACCGTCATCCGGCTTGAAGCGAAGCTGGCGCAAAGCTACAAGATTGCCGGTGGACTATTCGCTGCGATTCGCCCCGGCTCGGCCTTCGCGTTCGAGCAGACGCGGATGACGGACGGCGTCTGGCTGCCGCGTCTCGTGCAGGTCAACTTCGCGGCCAAGCTTTTCATCTTCAAAAGCATCGAAGCCAACGAGACGCGCGAGTTCAGCGATTATCGCCGCTTCGACACCGAAGCCAAAGATTATAAACTCAACGCACCTGCGGCGAACGACCCAGCGCCGCCGAAACCGTAGCTGTGACGGGGTAAAGTCGAGTTGACTTCAGGAGTCAGTTGAATCGTCACGTTCATGTGGGAATTAATTATAATTGTCGCGGTTATTCTATATGCCGGTTACCTCGTGGTTGAGTTTAAGGAACGCAGTCGGGCTAAAGAAACTATCCCACGGAATCGAAACGCAGATTTAATCAAAGTTCTTCTCGGACTGGAACAAACAAATCTCGAAAATCTGTTTCAACTCTACGCGCGGGAATTTGGCCCAGCCGCCGCCCGGTATGCCCGCCGAACATACGATAAATGGAGGTCCGGGGAAGTCCGTCCTAACAAACAAACCTTTAACCGTTTCCTCGTGCATCTGCCAGGCGTGATGAGCTTTGATTTGAAGTGTGAAGTGCTGAGGAAACTGAGGCAGGAGTATTGCTCTCAGGATAATTATAGTCTGGTCGTTGATCCTAAGAATTGGAGAGACGCGTTGATCCCGCTGATTGATGACCTGATTCGTAAATCTTACGTGGCGCAGCTACCGCAACATGTTGAAGAGAGGTTAAGATGGCTCTCGGCTAACGACATGCAGCTTGCCAGCGCCGTCCTTGCTGAATCTCAAGCTCAGGAAAGTAAAAACGCGATGCGTCTGCTGGAGCAGGAGTTCGACCACTTAGACCAATTCCTCGATGTTACGAAGGGGAGAAGCGAAGTCACCCACATTGTCAAACTGCCTTTAGGGAATATCACGTTGACGATAAGAGGAAGGTAACTCTGATGATTGATGAGAACGAAGAATTAGTTCCTCAAAAACAATCATTGTTTGATGTCAATGCTAATGACATTCTTGATAACGCTCTGCAAAGCCTCGATGAAAAACAGGCCAGGGACGTAACGAAAAAAGCGGCGGACGAGGTAATCAGAATAGCCGTTGAAAAACGAAGGGCCGAGTTGCGAAGCAGTGCTGCCCAGGACGAAATGAGAAATCTGGTGCATAACGCCAACTTGCTGGATCAAAGAGGCGGTGATTATCAAATCAACAGCAGTTTTGAAACTGCCACCGGAACCACACAGGTACAGATTCGCCGCTCGAAATCAACGACCGCCGTCATCATCGCGGCTGCGGTCGGATTGTTACTGATTTTGTCGCTCATAATTTTTCTGGTCGCCAGATAACGGCTGCGGGCAGGTAATTTAATATTCACGCCAACGATGAGCATCCAACTGAACAAGCGTGTGTTTGTCTCCTCGACCTTTATGGATTTGAAGGCGTTCCGCGAGGCTGTCCAGAAAGCCATCCGGCAACTCGGCGCGGTTGACATCTCGATGGAGAACTTCGGCGCGCGTGACGAGCGGCCAAAAGAGGAGTGCCTAAGGCTCATTCGTGAAGAGAGCGATGTCTTCGTCGGCATCTATGCTTACCGGTACGGTCATGTGCCGGATGGCGACGAAGTCTCAATCACGGAAGCCGAATATACGGCGGCAACCCTGTCAGATAAGCCGAGGTTCATCTATCTGGTTGACGACGGAATCGCGTGGATTCCGGCTCACATTGATGACGGACAGGCAAAGGTCAGCCTTAGCAAGTTCAAGGATAAGCTGAGGGCGAATCATATGTTCGAGCCGTTCACCTCAGCAGATGACCTGGCTGCTAAAGTGGCTGCCGATCTGGGTCGGCATTTCTCTATCAGGGAGACGGGAGAGACGGGCCGGGCCGGGCGTTCGTCCCTGCCACATCAGCCCTATTTCTTTGGCCGCGAAGATGAGTTGAAAAAAATCGCCGACGCGCTTTTGCCGGAGTTGCGTAGCTGGGGCGTGTTGATTGACGGGCCGGGCGGAATCGGCAAGACCGCGCTGGCCGTCCGCGCAGGGTATCTCGCCCCCGCCGAAAACTTCCCGCTCAAGATTTTCCTCACCGCCAAAGTGCGCGAGTTGACCCCGGCGGGCGAGCAGCAGTTGCAGGACTTCATGCTCCCTAACTTCATCGCCCTGATTTCCGAGTTGGCTGCTGAATTAGGCGAAGAAGATATCGGGCGCACGCCTCAAGACGAGCGCGCCAACATCGTGCGCCGCGCGCTGGCAGACAAGCAGGCTCTCATCATCATCGACAACGTTGAGACCTTTGACGAACAGGAGCGCGTCCGGCTCTACCAGTTTCTCAGCCGCCTGCCCGGTGAGTGCAAGGCGATTGTCACCAGTCGCCGCCGCACGGATATAGACGCGCGCGTCCTTCGTTTGGACAGGCTCGCGCTCGATGAAGCCCTTGACCTAATGACCGAGCTAGCCAAATCCAACCGCCGCCTAGCACGCGCCAGCGACAAGGAGCGTCGAGACCTTTACGAAATTACCGGCGGCAATCCTTTGCTTATCAAATGGGTGGTGGGCCAACTGGGGCGTGCGGGCAGCCACTGCCGCACGATTGCTGAGGCGTGCGGCTTTATTGAGTCAGCCCCAAAGGGTAATGACCCTCTCGAATATATCTTCGGCGACCTGCTGGATACGTTTACCGAAAGTGAGACGGCTGTGCTGGCGGCGTTGACGCACTTCACTCTGCCTGCGAAGGTGGAATGGGTTGCCGAGTTGTCCAAGTTGGCCCGCCCCGTTGCGCAGACAGCGCTGGAAGATTTGGCCGACCGCGCGCTACTGGTGAGCGACGAAGCGGCGCAAACATTCATCCTCCCGGCGCTGGCGGCCACCTTTCTGCGGCGCAAACGTCCAGAAGCCGTTGCCGCAACGGGCAACAGGCTGACCGACCGCGTTTACGCTCTGGCGCTTGAAAACGGCTATCAAAACTACGAACGCTTCCCCAATCTGGAAGCCGAATGGCCAGCAATTGCCGCCGCGCTGCCGCTTTTCCTGCAAGGCAAAAATGCCCGCCTTCAGGAGCTATGTATCGCGCTCGACTTCTTTTTAAACTTTTCTGGGCGTTGGGATGAATTGCTTTCATTAAACTCCAAAGCTGAAGAGAAGGCGTTGGCTGCGGGCGATTTTTATAGTGCAGGCTGGCGAGCATTCCAAGCAGGATGGATCTATTACTTGCAAGGGCAAGCGGCTGAAGTTTTAACCTATGCTGCTCGCTGCGAAGAGCATTGGCAAAAAGTGGATGCCGAATCGAGGGAGAGAGCTTCAGCTATTCGTTTACGCGGTATTGGATACAAAATGGAGAAGAATTATCCCGCTGCGATTGCGGCTTTCCAGAAAGCTAAGGAACTTCTCAGAATTAGCGCGCTGGAGAGTAAGGATGTAACGGGGGTATTAAATGATATTGCTGACTCTGAAAGGGAGTCTGGGAATTATTCCGCGGCAGAACGCGATTACCGAGAGGCGCTACGTATTGCAAGGAAGGATAATGATCAGGAAGGGATTGCAGCTTATACCGGCAATTTGGCAGTACTAGCACTTGATAAACAGGACTGGCTTGGCGCTGAGCTTCTGGCGCGAGAGGCGCTCGCATTAGCGGAAGCCGTTGGACGGGTTGAATTAATAGGCGATGATTGCAGTCGGCTCGCCAACGCCCTTGCCCGTCAGGGACGCGCGCACGAGGGTCTCCCCTACGCCCGCCGCGCAGTAGAAATCTTGTCAAAACTGCGCCAGCCGAGGGGATTGGAATACGCAGAGACGGTCTTGAAAGAGTGTGAGGTGGCCCTTGACGGGTCACAAAGCTAGTTTGTACCCAGGTTTATATGAACGAAGTAAACGTCATTGGTGGTGGGTTCGCGGGTGTGGAGGCGGCGTGGCAGGCGGCGCGGGCGGGGGCGCGTGTGCAGTTGTATGAGATGCGGCCTGTGCAGCAGACTCCGGCGCATAGGACGGATAAGCTGGGCGAGATTGTTTGTTCTAATTCATTGAAGTCGGATGAACCGGGGACAGCGCCGTATCTGTTGAAGGAAGAGTTGCGGCGGGGCGGGTCAATTGTGATGGAAGTGGCAAAGGCGACGCGCGTTCCGGCGGGCGCGGCGCTGGCGGTTGACCGTCATAAGTTCTCGGAGTTGATTACCGAACGCATCGAGGCGCATCCGAATATAGAGCTTGTCCGCGAGGAAGTCACCGAAATCCCGAAAGACGCGATCACGATTATCGCGACGGGGCCGTTGACCTCAGAGGCTCTGACGACCGCGATTATGAAAGTGACCGGCGACGGTCAGCTATATTTTTACGATGCGATTGCGCCGATCGTCGCGGCAGACACGATCAATCAGGAAGTGGCATTTCGCGCCGCGCGTTACGACAAGGGCGGCGACGATTATCTGAACTGCCCGTTTGACGAAGAACAGTATGCGCGCTTTTATGATGGGTTAATCAATGCGAAGAGTGTTCCGCTGCAACGCTTTGAGGAGACACGTTGGTTCGAGGCGTGCCTGCCAATTGAAGAACTGGCGCGGCGGGGTGTGGATACTCTGCGCTTCGGGCCGATGAAGCCTGTGGGCCTGCGCGACCCGCGCGATGGGCGACAGCCTTATGCCGCCGTGCAACTCCGTCAGGAAAATGTCCTGGCCGATGCGTACAGCCTTGTGGGCTTTCAGAATCATCTAAGGTTCGGCGAACAGGCGCGAGTTCTCCGGTTGATTCCCGGTCTGGAAGAAGCGGAGTTCTTGCAGTACGGGCAGATTCATCGTAATACTTACATCTGCGCGCCGCGCGTACTCTCCCCGACGCTTCAGGCGCGTGAGCATCCGGCGCTCTTTTTCGCGGGGCAGATTACGGGCGTCGAGGGCTACGTCGAATCGGTTGCGTCGGGTTGGCTCGCAGGTTTGAATGCGGCGCGGCTGGCCGCCAAGCTCGAATTAAAAGTTGCACCACGATTGAGCGCGATGGGAGCGCTCGCGCGCTACGTCTCCAGCGCTGACCCAAAAACTTATCAACCGGCAAATATCACTTTTGCGTTACTTGAGCCGCTCGCGGAAGAGCATCGTCGCCGCGTGCGACGTAAAATGGAGCGCAGACAATTGCAGGTCGAACTGGCATTGAAAGAATGGGACACTTGGCTTCATACGATCCACGACACACAGGGCGCGCTTCCCGTCACCGCAGGCTGATGCGATTGCAATCTCTGACAGCACAACTCCCCTTGCGCGCTTCTCTCGGTGCGCTGCTCGCGCTTGCGCTGCTTCTGCTGGCTTCTCCGAATACTTACGCGCAATCCGGGCGGAATAAAAAGCCTGCTGCCAAGCCGACTTCTCCGGAAGGAACAAGGCCAAAACGTGTCGGCACAAACGGCGACGCGCAACAGAATCAGCCGCAGCCGCAGCCGCAGCCAACGCCTATGATGCGCCTGCCCAGCGGCACTATCGTGATGGACGAAGCGCCACCCGCACCGCGTCCGACGCCGACGCCTGCCGAAGACACTGCTGCCGGAGACGACATCGGGGTGGAGGATGTCGTTCGCGTCACCTCGAATCTCGTCACCGTGCCTGCCTCGGTCGTTGATTCTCAAGGCAGAGCCGTCATCAATCTGCAACTCGAAGATTTCGAGCTGCGGGTTGACGGGCAGCCGAAGCCCATCACCGAGTTGAGCCGCGCGGAAGTGCCAGTCACGCTGGCCTTGCTCTTCGACAACAGCCAGAGCCTGAGTTCCGCGCGCGAGTTTGAAAAGCAGGCTGCCGTCAGATTCTTCCGCCGTATCATTCGCCCCATTGACCGCGCAGCGATCTACAGCGTTTCCACAGATGTCGCGCTCGTTCAGCCTTTGACTAACAATGTTCAGGCGCTGGTGCGAACCATCGAACACTTTGGTAAGCCCGAAGGCGCGACCCGTCTTCACGACGCGATTATCGAAGCCGCCGCGTACCTGCGCCCGTATCCGGGACGCAAAGTCATCATCATTGTCTCGGACGGTGAAGACACCCTCAGCGATCATGATTTCGATGAGGCGCTCAGAAAAGTTCTGGCCGCCGACTGTCAGGTTTATACCGTGCAGACCAAGCAAATCGAGTACGTGATGCTGACCGGCCAGACCAGCAATGCGAACTTGCAGGCGTTGGCTGCCGAGCGCCGCATGCAGGATATAACGGCGCACACGGGCGGCGCTCTTTATACGCCGTTGCAGACGAGCGATCTCGATGCGTCGTTCACGCAACTCGCCGCAGACCTGGCGCAGCAATACATTTTGAGTTACTACCCGACGGACGAGCGGGCGGACGGTCGCTTTCGGACCATCTCGGTTCGCATTGCCACGCGCCCGAACATGCGCGTGCGCGCACGTCGCGGCTACTACCCGCGCCGCACCAGCGAGAAATTCAGCTTCAACGTGCAACCAACGCCCATCAACGCGCCGGTTGCAGATTCCGTTAACTCCGCTCCACAGGAATCTTCATTTCAAGCGGAGAGCGCTCCCGTACTGGCTTCAAATATCACTCAGCCTGAAAGGCGAAGCGACCTTCCGGCGCGAAGCAATCGGATGGGGCCTTCGGAGACGAGCGACGCACCCGATGCGGGGAGAAGCGTTAAGCCAAACGTAGCTGAACAGCCTGTCATCAAGAGGGAAGAGAAGAGGGATGAAAGGAGAGTCGCGGTCAGCGAGCCAGCGCCCGCGCCGCCGCAACCGACGCCCAAACCCGCTCCCGACTCGAACAACACATCTACAGCTAACGCCAAACCGCCCGCTTCAACTTCAACTCCTTCAACTCCGACTACAAAACCAGCGCCGACTGATACTGCAACTGAGCCGTCGGTGGTCGCGTCAAGGCCGTTATCAGGTGGCGTGCTCAACAGCAAGGCCATCAACTTGCCCAAGCCGCAGTATCCGCCAGGCGCAAGGGCTGTGCGCGCATCAGGCATGGTGACGGTAGAGGTTTTGCTGGACGAAGCAGGCAAAGTGATTTCGGCTCGCGCTGTGGACGGCAGCCCGTTTCTCAGACAGGCTGCGGTCGTTGCCGCTCGTCAGGCGCGGTTTTCTCCGACCATTCTTTCCGGCAAACCAGTCAAGGTTGCCGGGGTAATTACTTATAAATTCAGCCTCGAACAATGAGGCTGAGGAATCAATACCGCTTCTGATCTATGATCGAACAACTACTTTCCCAGTTCTTCGAGCACCTGCGTTACGAGCGCAACGTCAGCGAACACACCCTGCGCAATTACGCGAGCGACCTCGGCCAGTTCTATGACTATCTCGCGCCCGCCGATCCGCAATCGGGCGCGCGCCGCGAATTGGACATCAAGCAGATAGACCACATCACGATTCGTGAATGGCTCTCAAGTCTGCACACGGCGCAGAAAAAGAAGACCTCCGTGGCGCGAAAACTCGCCGCGCTTCGCACCTTTTTTCAGTTCCTCGTGCGTGAAGGCGTGATTGAGCTAAACCCTGCGAAACTCGTCTCGACGCCGCGCCTCGAAAAGAAGCTCCCCGTGCATCTCTCTGTCGAAGATGCCATCCGCTTTATCGAAACGCCCGATCTGGAAACGGATTTGGGCAGACGCGACCGCGCCATCCTCGAACTTCTCTACGGCACGGGCGTGCGCGTCTCCGAGTTGACGAAGCTCGATCTGAGTGATGTGGACTTTAAGGAGAAGCTGATTCGTGTGACGGGCAAACGTCGCAAGCAGCGCATCGTTCCGTTTGGCGACCCGGCGCTGCACGCCCTGATGAATTATCTCACGGTGAGGAACGCTTTTTTACAGAATGCGCCAATGGAGGAGCGCGATTCGCAGGCTGTCTTCCTGAATTATCAGGGCACGCGCATCACCACGCGCTCAGTCGGGCGAATGGTGGACAAGTACATACAGATCTGCTCAGGCATTCACAACATCAGCCCGCACGCCCTGCGCCATTCCTTCGCCACGCATCTCCTCGACAGCGGCGCAGACCTCCGCGATATACAGGAACTCTTAGGCCACGCCCGCCTCTCGACCACACAGATTTACACGCACGTTTCGATGGAAAAGCTGATTGAGGTTTACGACAAGACGCATCCTAAAGCGTAAGAGCGGTGATGGGTGATAGGTGATAAGAAAGAACAGAAGTTTTCTCTTATCATCTATCACCCATCACCTATCACCGCTCTTACAACGTTGGCGCGTCGCCCAACCCATTGTTCGCTTCAATTTCGGTTTGACACTTCGCATCGTAGCGCGCGGTCGGTACGGCTTCGAGGCGGCGCTCGTCAATGGGTTGGCCGCATTTGGCGCACACTCCATAAGTGCCTTCATCAATTCTCATCAGCGCCTGATCTATATCGGCGACCATCTGCGATTCGCGCTCGCCCAGTCTCAGCGCCAATTCCTGATTCACGTCCTGCACAGACATATCAACGCTATCCTTAACGCCATCGTCCATAGAATCAATCGCCGTCGCCTGATCTCCGCGCACGTTCTCCGTATGTTGCTTTAATTGCTCCAGCAGTATGCTGCGAAAATGTTCCAGTTTCTCTGCATCCATTAGTTTCTCCTCACCCTCCCTGAACATGGTTCTTAAAGAACTCAATCTTCTTCTGCAAGAAAAATAGTTTGCCAGAATTAATCGAGCGCAGATTATAACTCACACGCTTTCATTAAGCGCAATCAGCAGGAGCAGATGATTGGCACACCGGAAGCAAAAGAGCGGTTAATCGTGTCTCTTCGGATAAAATCTTAACTCAATTGGTTTGCTCGTTAATCAGCATAAGGGTTTGCTGTTCTTCGTCTCCGGCGTCGCCGGACAAAATCTGCTCGTAATAGCAGTCGGCAAGCTCTTGCATTAAGGAGACGAACTCTTCAGTCGTGAAAGTCAGCAACGCTTCGCCAGCCCGCAGGTGATAGCAATGGCACGAAGCGCATCGCCACGCTTGCGCGCCATTGCTGGCGGCAGCACCATGATTTTTGTAAAAGATTGCAGTCATCGCTCACTTATCTCCTGTCGCCGCCGTGTTCGCAGATTCAAGTGGAAGGCTGTCGCCTCGATAGTCCTCCGTGTCTTCGCCCGTCGCTCCGGTAGCGACAGCTTTCCCTTTTCCTCTCGCGCGCCATAGCCGAAAGCGACGCCACGATAGCGACAGTCCCGTCCACACGAGGAACGCGCCGCCCGCCGAAACGAGTCCGGCAATGGTCTGGCCGATGATGCCCGCCGCTTCGCCCGTATGTGCAAATCGCAGCCATGAACGCGCGCGCCGACCAGCCGTCAGACTGTTGAACGGTTCCCAGCGCACGACATCGCCGGTCTTTCTGTCCAGTGTGAGTTGCGCGCGCTTCTGAGGTTGACCACCATTGCCCGTATCAATCGTGAAACTCGCAGTTGCGTCCGTTGCGGTCGGCAGGCGCAGGCTGATGCTCTGCCATCCTGCTTGCTGCTGCTCTGCGCGCACCCACAACGAATCTAACCCGCTCATCGCTGTCTCGGCGGGCTGGCCTTCACCGCGTCGTTCCGCTCCGGCGCGTGGTTGCTGGTTGGCTCCAGCCTGCGGCGGCTGGCCGGGGGCGCTGCGCGGCGCAGGCGGTGATTCGCCGAAGACGCGATAAACGAGATTGCCCGCCCACGTATAAGAGATGACGACTCCCGATAACACGATGATGAAGAGCGGTATCGCAGACCAGAAGCCGATTACGTTATGCCAGTTGAAATCGCGTGCGCGTCCCGGAAGTTTTCGCCTGAACCACGTCACGTTCCTGAGAAGTCGCCGGGTCCACTTTCGCGGCCACCAGAGATAAAAGCCGCTGACGACGATGAACAGAAAAATAAAGTTGGCCGCGCCCGTGATTGCCCGCCCGATGCCGCGACCCGTGCCCTCGCCTGACGCGCCGAGCCAGCGATGCCAGTCTGTGACACCGCGAAAAAATGCCCTGACTCCCGTTGAGCCACCGCCCAGCACCTCGCCCGTGTATGAATTGACGAAGACAGTACCTTCACGTCCCATGCCAACCTCTGCCGGGGCGGAAGAGTCGGAGCGTAAAGTGACTGTCGCAGGCATGACAGTGGGCCGCGCCTCCTTCACTTTGGCGAGCAATGTTTCTACGGACAGGCGCTGGGCCGATGGCGATGGCGGCGACGCCTGATAGCCGCGCGTGTCGGCCCAGTAGGTGATCTGCTTCTCGTAGGCGAGCAGCACGCCCGTCACAGACATTATCAGGACGATAATTCCGGCGGTGATGCCCGCGGTGAGATGGCACCAGAAAATTACTTTACGGAAAAGCTTCATGCGTAATAGTTCCTCGTCGTTCTCTTGACTCTTAAACGTCTGCCCAGCGGCGTAGCAGATTATGGTAGACGCCCGTGAGTTGAACTGTGGACGGATGCTCCGGCATGTCCTGACCGACTTGCTGAATCGCCATGTCCAGATCGAAAAGGAGCGTCCGCTGTCCATCGTCGCGCACCATGCTCTGAATCCAGAAGAAGCAGGCGAGGCGTGCGCCGCGTGTTACGGGACGCACGTGATGCAGGCTGGTCGAAGGGTAGAGAATCAGGTGACCGGCAGGCAGCTTTACGTCGTGTACGCCGTAAGTGTCTTCCACCAAAAGTTCGCCCCCGTCGTATTGGTCAGGTTCTGTTAAAAAGAGTGTGGCTGAAATGTCTGTGCGGACGCGATGCGGTGTGCCGGTCACTTGACGAATCGCATTATCAACGTGAGTCCCAAAGGATTGCCCGCCCTGATAGCGATTAAAGAGCGGCGGGAAAATCTTGAGCGGCAACGCGGCAGCCATGAAAAGCTGGCTGCGTTGGAGTGAAGCGAGAATCAATTCGCCAAGCTCTCGCGCCGCCGGATGGTCTTCGGGCAATTGCATGTTGTCTTTCGCCCGTGCCGACTGGTGTCCGGCAGTCACGCGCCCGTCAACCCATTCGGATTCTTCCAGACGCTGCCTGCACCGCGCGATTTCCTCTGCGGTCAGCACATCGGGAATTGATAGCAGCATCTTTCTTCACCTCGGACCTTTAAGAAGCTATTTGACAAAGCCCCACAGGGGCGATGTTGTAACAGCCTGGGGCGTCGCCCTAGGTTAGCAGTTATCACCATCCTTATTAGCCCTGAAAGGGCGACATACTTTATGTCGCCCTTTCAGGGCTTCATATCGAGAGGCGACGTGTGACCCGGCGCGGTGCGCCGGGCTATCACATGACGCCCCTTCGGGGCTTCCTGAGACTTTCCACGCAGCTTCTTAAAACCTGAAACTTGTGCTCAACAGCGCCGAACGGCCCGGCCCCGGTACGATATGTCCGCCGCCAATCCGGTCGAAATAGTATTCGTCGGTCAGGTTATAAAGATTGAGCCTGAGATCAATGTGGTCCGAGAGCGGATAGGAAGCCATCGCATCCACCAGCCAGTATCTGCCGACAACTCTCGTGTTCGTGTTGTTGCCGAAGCGGCGATCTGTGAATCGTGCTCCGCCGCCCAGTTCAAGTTTCCGAATGCGATAAGTAGTCCAGAGGTTGAGAGAATTCCTCGGCGTATTGATGAGACGTTTGCTCACTTCCGCCGGGGTATTTGAACTCACCACCTCGCTGTCGAGTAAGGTGTAAGCTGCCACCACCATCCACCTGCGCGAGATGTTGCCGGTGGCGCTAAACTCTATGCCGTCCACGCGCTGCTCGCCGTCAAGCACTTGCGGCGGATCGCCCGGAAGCAGTCCCGGCGTGCGCGCATTGGTCTTCTCGACGCGGAACAGCGCACCGCTCACCAGGAGCCGCGCGCCCAACAAATCCCACTTACTGCCGACCTCGTAGGTACGCGTCTTCTCAGGCTCAATGCGAATGTTGGCGACGCTATAGGAAAGTCCTTCGAGCGATGGGTTGAGCGACGTGCCATAAGAGGCGTAGATGCTGCCACGCTCAACGGGTTTATAAACCACACCGAGTTTCCCGCTCAGCAGCCTGTCTATTCTTGAAATCGGGACATTAGTCGTGTCAACGCCCTCCACCCCGAAATAGTCCCAGCGCAACCCGCCGGTTATTTCCCATTGCCTGTTGAGCTTCGCTGTGTCGAACAGGTAAAGCGCCAGCGACTTTCCGGTCACATCGCCGACGATGGGGCTTGTGGTGATCGTGCCGGTGTAGACATCGTTCGGATTGGGATTGAGCAGCGTCGTCAACTCATTCGGGGCGGTGCGGAGGTGGCGTCTGTTGTTTTCGTGTGTGAGTTCAAGTCCGCCAGCGAGCGTATGCTCTACTTTGCCCGTCGAGAATCGCGCGTTCAGGTCGGTCTGGTTGTCCCAGATTTTGTCTTCCGTGAGCCATGACCGCAACTCACGATTGATGACGGTGGAATTGTTGTTGTTGAAGCGCGGCGGTGTGGCAAACGAATCACGCGTCGAGCGGCCAAACCGCAGTTGGTTCCGCATCGAAACCTTATCGTTGAAGTCGCGCTCGAACTTGAAGGTGCCGAGATCGGCGTTCAACTTCTCACGGTCACGATCTTTGAAGCCGTAGAAGGTATTGCGCGGCACAGGCGCGGGACGGTCACGATACTCTACGAGGACGTTGTTGGTAGCCGGAACCCAGGGAATGCCGTAATCGGAGATGTTGTTCTGTTTCAGTTTGAAATAACTGAAGGTGTACCGAGTCGGCGTGCCAAGTCCGAAGGCCAGCGACGGCGCGACGCCCCATCGTTCATTCTCCACCACATCACGGCCAGCCACATCCGAATCATGCGCCACGAAGTTGAGCCGGAAGGCCACGCTATCCTTCAACGGTAGGTTGATGTCGGCGGTCGCGCGTTTGGTTCTGTCCGTTCCGAAGTTGAGCGTCCCGCCAAAGGAGCGTCTGAGGCTCGGCATTTTGCTTACCAGATTGATCGTGCCGCCCGACGAGCCGCGACCTGTGAATGCTGACCCCGGCCCTTTCACCACTTCGACCTGTTCGATGTTAAAGGGATCGCGTGACTGTGGGCTGAGGTCGCGCACGCCATCTATAAACACGTCATTGCGTGCGCTAAAACCCCGCAGCGTCAAATTGTCGCCTGCGGGAGTTCCGCCTTCACCGGCGGTCATCGTCAGGCCGGGGACATTACGCAGCACATCGCGCAAGGTAGTCGCGCCCTGTTTCTCAATCACATCTCTGGGAATAACCGTGATCGTCTGCGGCGTGTCTCGCAACGGTTCGGTATATTTCGGTGATGAGATGCGCGCGGCCTCATCCCTGACCTCGACTGACCCGGCCTGCGCACGGATTTCCAGCGTCACTGTCTTGAGAGCCGTGAAACTGTAGCTGACGCCCGTCCCTGTTAGCAGTTGTTTGAGCGCTTGCTCAGTTGTGTAGACGCCGGAGACGCCAGGAGATTGGATATTGCGGATCGCCTCGTTTGGCACTATTACCTGTAACCCGGTCACTTTCTGAAAGGTGGTCAACACCACGTCAAGCGAGTCGGGCGAAATGTCGAAGCGGATTTGCTCCTCTTGGGAGTGAGGCAAAGAATAAGCGGTCGTCACCCCGCGCCGAATGTCCCTGGTATGCGCGAGCGCTACAGCCCTGCTGTTGCCAACCGTGTACGCCACCAGCGCGCCCATCGTGCCAATGGTTATCACCCAATATCTCGGCCCCCGTCCAGACCTGCTGCCGCTTTTCTTCCTCTTTTTTGTTTCAGCCTTCATCCTAATCCCCTTCATTTGTGGCTGGTGTTGAGTAGCCACTCTGCCGTCCTAACTTCACAAGAAACTGATATGGCAAGTCTCTTCCCGGTGGATTCTCGTCAATGTTCGAGACTGTGAATTGACTAATGACGCGCTTCAATTAATATGCTCTCGCTAAGAATCAAACTCAGGAGAGCAGTGCTGCGGCATCTCGTTCCGACGCGTGAATTCTCGGCGCTCTCTCATTTCGGCGAGCAGATAATTTTTATGGATTTGTCAGGAAGGCGTGCTAGGATAATTCCCGCACACCGTCCGTGTTACAGTCCCAAAACTTAGCCGAACTGGTCGTGCATCAAAGCCTTCGGCGTTGCCGCGCCGGGGGCTTTTTATATAGAGCTACTCTCTTACTCTTTTTTCTTCTTATGAAATTGAAAACCATTTTCAAGAAGGCTGTACTATACGTGGCGGATTAATTGTTGTCAATATCTTTTCCTCTTGAATATTGTCAGGCTTTAGCGGTGCATTTTGCCGTGCAGGAGTTCGGCGGCGAGAAGCGGGATGGTTAATTCGTGATGTCCCGTGATGGAGTAGCCGTGACCCGCGCCATCCGCTACGGGTCGGCGGACGACGTTTGTCAGTGGGCGATATGATTGAATGAAATCGAAATTGGCGGTCGTGATATCTGTTAGCTCGTGCCCGAGGTTGCGTACCAGCGTAACGGCTTTGAGGAAAATTTCGGGAAGCACGACTGCCGAACCGATGTTCAGATAAACTCCGCCGCCGTCCATGCGTCTGACCATCTCGGCAAGCAAGCGAAAATCCGTGTGCGTCGTTTCGCCCAGAGCTGCGCCGTCAGCCGTTGGATGAAAGTGCGCGATGTCCGCGCCGATGGTGACGTGAGCGGTGAAGGGGACGCGCTGACTGTAAGCGGCGCAGAGCAGGGAAAACTCTTTGTGCGGCGGGTTGCGCTCATTGAGCGCGCGTCCCAACGCTTCGCCAAGCCCCGTATGATTGGCTACGCCTTCGCGCGCCGCGCTGTTCAGCAACTTACCCGTCTCATCCGCAGCGCCGAATGCGCCCGCGCCCAAAGTGGCATCCACGTCTTCCGAGGTCGAGCCGACAAGCGCAATCTCCGCATCGTGAACCAGCACGGAGCCATTGGCCGCAATCGCGCTGACAAATCCGCGTTGCATCAGATCAATGATGACAGGCGACATTCCTGTCTTGACGACGTGGCCGCCGATGCCCCAGATAATCGGTTTCTGAAGAGAGCGAGCGCGCCTGATGCGTGCCGCGAGTTCGCGCAGGCTGCGAACGGCGAGAATGTTTGGGAGTGAGTTTAGAAAATCCGCGAGCGATGGTTCGTCGCCGACGGGTTGAGCGAAATCAGTGGTCGTCACTTTACTCGGGCGCGAGGCGAGCGGATACGTGTTGACGCCATCAAGGTCCAGCGGTCGCACATCATCTTCGTAGATTGACACGGCTTACTCCCGCTCCTTCCCGGTCTCCTCTTGCGGGAAGAGAATCAACTCGACAAGCTCGCAGACGACGTGGCCGATCAGATTGTGCGTCTCCTGTATGCGCTGCGTATCGTCGCTTCCGACAACAAGGGCGAGATCGCACAGCGGCGCGCAACGCCCGCCGTCGCGCCCCAGCAGGCCGATGACCTTCATCTCTTTAGCCCGCGCCTGTTCGATGGCTGCGATGATATTTGGCGAATTGCCGGAAGTCGTAATCGCCAGACAAACATCGCCGCGCGCGCCGAGAGCTTCAACCTGACGCGCGAAGACGTTTTCAAATCCAGTGTCGTTGGCGATGCAGGTTAGCACGCCACCGTCTGTCGAAAGCGCGATGGCGGGAAGAGCGCGGCGATCTTGTGGAAGAAAGCGATTGATGAACTCGCCCGCGATGTGCTGCGCATCAGCCGCAGAGCCGCCGTTACCGACGAGCAGCAGCTTACCGCCTGCGCGGAAGCAGTCTGCCATCATTGCGGCTGCACGCTCGACATCCGCTGCATGTTCGGCGAAGTAGTGCCGCTTCACTTCCAGACTGTCGGCGACGATTGTCTCAATACGCTCGTTCATCAAGTGTCTACCCACGAGCTCGCTCCAACAGCACCATCATCATCAATGCCAGCAGGATTCGCAATTCCTCTGTCTGATCCAAGTGAGCGAGTTTATCTATCGTGAACCTTCGCCCGACGAAGGACGACTGTTTTTTGAGTCGCATAAAGGGCATCCCGTCAGGACGAGAGACCAGATAGGTAGGATGAAACAGATAGCCGGTGAACATTCCGACGATGGGTATTTCGCCCAATAGGGCATCGAACACTTTTGCCCAGGGATTTTCTTCTTTAAAGATAGCTACCGGATGAGGATTAAAGCCGTCGAAAATCTCGTAATGGGCTTTCCAGAGCGACTTCTTTCCCAGCCTCCTCATCGAGCCAAACAGTTTCCCGGTATAATCCATGAACGAATAGTTAGCGTTAAAATCCAGAACCCGGTCGGCATTGATCGTGAACCAGGGACGCGTCATTTGTTCGTCGGCAAAGACCGTCACGGCTTCCTTCAGCTTGAAAGCCTTCTGCTTGACATAAAAGATGAGATTGCCGTTTGCCTCGGTGAGCGATAGTTGCTGAGCGAGGGCCAGAAGTTTGAAGTTTATTTGCAGAGGGAAGGTATAGTTCACACGAATCTCCGATTGTTCGACATTTGAATTAGTTAGACCGTTAGGAAGAAGTATATCACGCGATTTTCTTTGAGCGTTCGCGGCGTGCTGCGCCGTTGCCGTTACGTTGGGCGGCGTGCCCGTTGAGTAAAGGCTTGAGCGCGTGGCCTGTGTGTGAGCGGCGGGCGCGGGCGATCTCTTCGGGTGTGCCGGAGGCGACGAGGCGTCCGCCGTGTGAGCCGCCTTCGGGGCCGAGGTCCACGACGTAGTCGGCGGATTTGATGACATCGAGGTTGTGTTCGATGACTATGACCGTGTTGCCCAGAGTGACGAGACGTTGAAGCACATCGAGGAGCTTGTGTACGTCTGCGAAATGCAGCCCCGTCGTCGGCTCGTCGAGAATGTAGATAGTGCGACCTGTCGCGCGCTTCGAGAGTTCCTTGGCGAGCTTGATGCGCTGGGCTTCGCCTCCGGAAAGAGTTGTGGCCGATTGTCCGAGCTTGATATAGCCGAGTCCCACATCGAGCAACGTCTGGAGCTTCTGCTTGATCTGCGGAATATTTTCCAGCAGCGGCAACGCTTCTTCGACCGTCGTGTCCAAAAGCTCTGCGATGGACTTGCCTTTGTACTTAACGGAAAGCGTTTCGCGGTTGTAACGCGCGCCACGACAAACATCACAGAGGACGTAAACGTCCGGCAGAAAATTCATCTCGATGCGTTTCATCCCGTCGCCTTCGCAGGCTTCGCAACGACCGCCCTTGACGTTGAAGGAGAAGCGACCGGGCTTGTAGCCGCGCTCGCGGGATTCCGGGAGCATCGCGTAAAGCTCTCTGATAGGCGTGAACAATCCAGTGTAGGTCGCGGGATTCGAGCGCGGCGTGCGTCCGATGGGTGATTGGTCAATCTCGATTACTTTATCAATGTGTTCGAGTCCTTCGATAGAGCCATATTCGCCCGGTTCTGCGAGCGAGCCGTAGAGATGACGCGCCAGCGCGCGATAGAGAATATCGTCAACCAGCGTGGACTTGCCTGAGCCTGAGACGCCCGTGACGACCGTCAACAATCCGAGCGGAAAAGTGACATCAATGTCTTTCAGATTGTTGTGGCTCGCGCCTCGTATCGTGATGGCTTTGCCGTTTGGCGCGCGACGCTCTTTCGGGACGCCGATTTCGCGCGCTCCGCAGATGTAGAGACCTGTGACTGATTCTGGATTGCAGGCGACTTCAGCAGGCGTTCCTGCTGCGACCATCAAGCCTCCATGCGCGCCCGCGCCCGGCCCCAAATCAACGACATAATCGGCGCGACGAATAGTCTCTTCGTCGTGTTCGACCACCAGCACGGTGTTGCCCAAATCGCGCAAGGCGCAGAGCGTTTCCAGTAGGCGCTGGTTGTCGCGCGGGTGAAGCCCGATGGAAGGCTCGTCCAGAACGTAGAGCACGCCGCGCAGTTGAGAGCCGATCTGCGTGGCGAGGCGTATGCGTTGACCTTCGCCTCCGGAGAGCGTGGCCGACGGACGGCTCAGTGTCAGGTAACCGAGTCCAACCCGTTCGAGAAAGCGCAGGCGATCTTTAACTTCTCGCAAGACCAGACCAGCAATCTGCTCCTCGCGTTTGTTGAGCTTGATGCGATCAAAGGCGGCGATGGCATCTTCAATGGGTAGCTCCGTGTAATCGGCGATGCCGCGCCCGCCGAGTTGCACGGCGAGCGATTCAGGTTGCAATCGTCGTCCATGACAATCAGGGCAGATGACGGGCGAAACGAGGTCTTCGAGCGCGAGCCTGACTTTCTCCGACGGCGCTTCGTTCATCCGCTCGCGCAGCCAGCGAACTGCGCCCTTCCATTCGCTTTGATAAGTGTATGCGCCCTGACGAAAAGTAAGCTGCCCATTGACGCCATGAAAAAATGCGTCCTGCGCTTCTTTCGGCAGTTCATTGAAGGGCGTGTGCGGGTCAGCGCCCGTGTGTTTGATGACGGCGATGAGCGCGCTGCGCAGGTACGCAGAGCCTTGCTTGTCAGCCGCGCCCATGAATTCCTGTTTGTCTGACGCGACGGTTGCATCCGTGATGATCTTGGCCGGGTCAACTTCGAGAACTGTGCCGAGACCGTGACAGCGTTTGCAAGCACCGTAGGCGGAATTAAAAGAGAACGAACGCGGCTCAAGCGGTGGCACGTTGATGCCGCAATTGACGCAGGCCATGCGTTCCGAATAGAGCTTTTCTTCGCCGTCAACGACAGAGACGAGCACCGCGCCGCCCGTCAGTTTCAAGGCTGTGCGGACGGATTCCGTGAGGCGTTCGTTGATGCCAGGTTTAATGAGCAGGCGGTCAACGACGGCCTCTATCGTGTGATTGCGCCGCTTGTCGAGCTTGATCTCTTCGTCAAGCGAGAGCAGCTCACCGTCGACGCGCGCTCGCAAGAAACCATCTTTAGCGAGCTTTTCAAGTTCCTTCCTGAATTCACCTTTGCGCCCGCGCACGACGGGAGCGAGAATCATCACGCGCTCGCCTTCGGGTAAGCTGAGCACGTTCTGCACAATTTGCTCGACCGATTGGCGCGTAATCTGCGCGCCGCAAATCTGGCAATGGGGATGGCCGATGGAAGAGAAGAGCAGCCGCAGGTAATCGTAAACCTCCGTCACCGTGCCAACGGTTGAGCGCGGGCTGCGCGAAGTCGTCTTCTGCTCAATCGAGATGGCTGGCGAGAGACCTTCGACCGAATCAACGTCAGGCTTTTCGAGTTGATCCAGAAATTGGCGTGCGTAAGCCGAGAGAGACTCGACATAACGGCGCTGGCCTTCGGCGTAGATGGTGTCGAAAGCGAGCGACGATTTACCCGACCCGGACAGTCCCGTGATGACTGTCAGGCGGTCACGCGGAATCTCTACGTTGATGTTCTTGAGATTGTGCTGGCGCGCTCCGCGCACGGTGATGCGATCAATAGCCATGATGCTCGTAAATAGACTGCGCCCCACATAGACGGGAGAATGCAGGTACGCAGAACCTCTGATTGTAGCCGAGCATCGTGCGCCGGGCAAGCAGGGGAGCAGTGGTCAGTAGTCAGTGGTCAGTGGTCAGCCAGAACAAGCGGCGAGAGGCGGTATGAACTTGGTTTTAACTGACCACTGACCACTGACTACTGACCACTATTCTTGACAGTATATGCCTTGAGTCCTACACTTGGGCTTCGCTGGACATCAGAACTTCTTAGTTGCATCAAATCACTTCGAGTGAAGAGCCTGGAGCGGGTGTGAATCTTCCCAACTCACTAACCTTATCGCGCATCTTCATCGTCCCGCTTCTGGTCGTCGTTCTGCTCACACCGTTTTCAGAAAACTGGTTCGGCCTGCCGCGCCACATCCTCGGCGTCTCGATTTTTCTCGCAGCCTCGTTTACAGATTATCTGGACGGCTTCTTTGCCCGGCGGCGGCGTCAGGTCTCGCGCCTCGGCAAACTCTTAGACCCGATTGCCGACAAATTGCTGATCTCGGCGGCCTTAATCTCGCTCGTCGAAAATCGTTTAGCTCCCGCGTGGGCTGTGGTGATTATCGTCGGGCGAGAGTTTGCTGTTTCGGGCTTGCGCTCCATTGCAGCGACGGAAGGTGTGGTGATTGCCGCCTCGAAGATGGGCAAGTTTAAGATGCTCTCGCAGGTGGTGGCTGTTTCGCTGCTGATCGTGTCGAGCGTTTCAGGGCAGCCGCCCGTAGCCAACTTCGGACATGCCTTCCCGGCAATCCAGTTCTGGACTGTGCCCGAACTGCGCGACGCGCTGCATCACCTGTTCGGACAAGGGCCGATGAGCGTCACGGACTTGCAGGTGCTTCTCTATTCGGCTGGCCGCGCGATGCTCTGGATAGTCGTCATCTCTGCGTGCTATTCGATGTACGACTACTTCCGCGCGTTCTATCAAACGGTGGTTGAGCGCAGGGCGATTGCAGCCAGGAAACGGGGCGGTAGGGTAACGGCGGCGCTGAAGTCACACTCATCTCAGAGCGACAAAATTTCGATAAGCTAAAAAAAGTCTGGAGTCTGAAGTCTGGAGTCAAAAGCAATAACTTGTCTTTGACTCCAGACTCCAGACTCCTTATTAGTCGGTTATTGAAGTTCTACGAAGTCACCTGTGTGTACTTCTTGAGCAGTGCGCGTGATGATGGCTGTGGCGGTGCGCGTCTGGACGTGTAGGATCACCATCTCGCCGACGACTTTGCGCGGAACTGGCGGGCGGCGTCCTTTGATTTCGTGCGTCGTCACCGGCTCGTTCTTGAAGAAGAGGCCGGGCGTATTGCTGTAATCCTTGCTGCGCTGCGATTGAGTGGAGAACTTGCCGCCGTGAAAACGGTCGCTCTCGAATCCCCCGCTTTGCGATCGCGCGATCTCTTCATTCTCGACGCGTGTGACGTTGCCGCCACCGGCTGGCCTGTAGATGGTTAGATAATCGCCCGCCTTGACGCTGTCCTCTGCGCCGAGGTCTATGTAAACGATCTGATTTTTGCTCAGGTACTCGCGGGAGTCGCGCGACATCACAATTCGTCCACGCTGCTTGCCCGTCGGGTCAGCAAAGCGATCAAGCGTAACCTCAGAGCGCTCAAGCGGCGCGACGCGGTTGTTGACCTGCCTGAGAAGATCGCCCAGCAGCACGGTCTCGCACGAATTAGTAATGACGGCGACCGAGACACGCTCTTTAACACTAGTCACGCGCAGTTGACCCAACTCCTGCATGTAGACGCCGAGCCAGCCTTTCTTCTTCGTGAATGGCGAAGTCAGTTGACCACGCGGACGCACGATTGCGAACTCCTGTCCGACGCTGATGCCTTGCTTCGCTCCGGCATTGATGAAGACATAGTCGCCTTCAACGTAGATGCGCTGCTCTTGTTCCTGCTCACCGCCGACGATCTCCGGGTTGATGGGAGCAGGCGCGTATTGAATAAAACCAGCGCAGTAAGTGTCCGTCCGTCCAGCGACCGCCCCTGCGCCACTCGCTTGCGGCAGTACCATCGTTGGCGTCGGCTGCGGCATCGGCGCTGAAGCCTGATCTCCGGTCGTTTGCGCGCTGGTTGTGTTGGTTAACGCACAGACGCAGAGCAGAATAAGAGCCGCGAGGCTTCGAGAGAGAAAATGACTGATACGCACGACTTAGTCTCCTTACTGTCTCAGGAATCGCATGGATTGATCTGTTGATCGAGCGCAGGCTATGAAGGCCATGCTTCAAATCAGCAGCGGGTTGTGAGCGTGGAAGTTCAAAATAACGGGCAATAGTGGCGTTTTCGCCGCCCCGCAGGCATCTCAATCCTAACGTGGCACATGCCGCAAGGTCAACATATTTCTTTGGCCTTTGTTGAACACAAGGCGTTTTAATCGCCAAAGTCCATCCAGACTTGTGTTTTAGCTGGGCTGTTGGTAATATCCGAGTTTTGCCGGATGAGGCATGGAACTGTCTATAGCAGGCCGGTGTAGCTCAGGGGTAGAGCGGCAGTTTTGTAAACTGCGGGTCGGGGGTTCAAATCCCTCCACCGGCTCCAGTTCAACTGTTTGACAAAGCATGCAGGGGTGGTCGAGTGGTTAATGGCACCGGGCTGTAAACCCGGCGGGCTCACGCCCTACGTAGGTTCAAATCCTACCCCCTGCACCAGGATTGAGAGTGCGGGAGTAGCTCAGTTGGTAGAGCGTCAGCCTTCCAAGCTGAATGTCGCGAGTTCGAGCCTCGTCTCCCGCTCCAGTTTTCATGCTAAAGAGCATTGGTCTCGTAATGTATGAGATGCTTCCGTAGCTCAGTGGTAGAGCGCATCCTTGGTAAGGATGAGGTCAAGAGTTCAATCCTCTTCGGAAGCTCCATTATTTCCCTGGGTTCAAAGCCCAGCATCGGTTTCCAGACAGTGAAAGTCTGAACCTATAACTTAAAAGAGGCACTCGGAATGTCGAAAGAGAAATTTGACCGCAGCAAGCCGCACGTGAACATCGGAACAATCGGGCACGTCGATCACGGAAAGACAACCCTGACGGCGGCGATCACCAAAGTCTTAGCCAAGCATAACCCGAAGATCACGGTCCGGGCCTTTGATTCCATCGATAACGCACCCGAAGAGAAAGCTCGTGGGATCACGATTGCCACCGCGCACGTCGAATATGAGACTGCCAATCGCCATTACGCTCACGTCGACTGTCCAGGCCACGCCGATTATGTCAAGAACATGATCACGGGAGCGGCTCAGATGGACGGAGCCATTCTGGTGGTGGCCGCGACCGATGGCCCGATGCCGCAAACCAGAGAGCATATCCTGCTGGCTCGCCAGGTGGGCGTGCCCGCGATGGTCGTCTTTATGAACAAGGCGGATGCGGTGGACGACGCGGAGTTGCTGGAACTGGTGGAACTGGAAGTCAGGGAGTTGCTCTCGGCATATGAGTTTCCGGGGGATGATATTCCAGTCATCAAGGGCAGTGCGTTAAAGGCACTGGAAGGCGATGCCGAGTGGGAGAAGACGGTCGAAGAGTTGATGGCGGCGGTTGATTCCTACATTCCGACCCCGGCCAGAGACGTGGAGAAGCCGTTTTTGATGCCGGTGGAAGACATCTTCACGATTCAGGGTCGAGGGACAGTGGCGACGGGCAGAGTGGAGAGAGGGCGAGTGAAGGTCAACGAGCAGGTGGAGATCGTCGGCATACGTCCCACGCGAACGACCGTGTGCACGGGCGTGGAGATGTTCAAGAAGTTGCTGGACGAGGGCACGGCGGGAGATAACGTCGGACTCTTATTACGTGGTGTGGAGCGTAAGGATATCGAGCGAGGGCAGGTGATAGCGAAGCCTGGCAGTATCACGCCGCACACGAAGTTCAAGGCCGAGGCCTATGTGTTGACGAAGGAAGAGGGTGGGAGACACACGCCGTTCTTCACGGGCTACAGGCCACAGTTTTATTTTCGAACGACGGATGTGACGGGAGTGGCGCATCTTCCGGAAGGAGTGGAGATGGTGATGCCGGGAGACAACGTGGCGATGGAGATAGAGTTGATCGCGCCGATTGCGATGGAGAAGGGGCTGCGGTTTGCTATTCGAGAGGGAGGGCGGACGGTGGGTGCCGGGACGGTCTCCGATATCGTTGAATAACTCTTAAAGGGGAATCGAACAGCAAAGGGCTTTCGGTTAATTTCAGTTTTGATGTTTTAGTTTCTGAAGGGTGACTTATGCCGCGCGATAACATTGTGTTGCAGTGTACGGAATGCAAAAGCCGTAATTACACGACGACGAAGAACAAGAAGACGACCCCTGAGCGCCTTGAATTTAGTAAATTCTGCCGCCGTTGCCGCAAGCACACAGGGCACAAAGAGACGAAGTAAGGGATGAGGGCGGAGGGATGAGGGATGAATGAAAGCAAAAAGCTTTTCTTCATCCCTCCGCCCTCATCCCTTATTGAAGGGGTATAGTGTCAACGGTTAGCACGTCGGTCTCCAAAACCGAAAGTCCGGGTTCGAATCCTGGTACCCCTGAATTCTAAAGGTTAGTGAGAGTATAGTTAGTGTCAAAGAAAGCCGAGAGCGCTGACAAGATCATGGCTGATAAAGATGACTCGGATGAATTGCCGCTCCAGCCGGAGCCGCCGCCGGAGCGCATAAGTTCTTCGGACGTGCCGCCGGGCGCACCAGCGCCGCGCGCCGCCCGTTTTGGCGAAGGTGTCGAGGGCAAGGGAGCGCGACGTGAGCGTGGCCTGGATGGACCGCGCGCCGGATTTTTCACACGCACCGGGCAATTCCTGCGCGATGTTCGCGCCGAGATGAAGCGTGTCTCATGGCCGAGCTTGAGAGAAGTCAAAAACACGACGATCATTACGGTGGTCGCCGTTATCTTCTTCGCCGTTTACCTGTGGGGCGTTGATCATGCGATTGTCCAACTCGGACGCTTCGGCGGCTGGTTGCTGTCGTTGATTGGGCTGGCCTGAGAAAGACGTGGAATGAGGTTTCCTGAATGAGGCAGTGGTACATACTTCACACTTACTCCGGGCACGAAAAGAAAGTGCGCGATAGTCTGAAAGCGCGCATTCGTGACACGGACTTGCAAGACGAAATCACGGAAGTGCTCGTCCCGACGGAAACTGTCGTCGAGATGCGCGGCAATAAGCGTGTCGAATCGTCGCGCATGTTTTATCCCGGCTACGTGCTGGTGGAAATCGAATGTGACGAGCGCGGGCACATCCCCGACAACGTTTTTCACACGATTAAGTCAACGCCGAAGGTGACGGGCTTTGTCGGCGGGCAGAATCCGACGCCTTTGACCGCGCAGGAAGTCAATCAGATTGTTCATAACGTGACGGAAGCAGCGGAGAAACCGAAGCCGAAATTCTCGTACGCCTCGGGCGAGACCGTCAGAATCAAGTCCGGGCCGTTCGCGAGCTTTACGGGCAAGGTTGAAGAGGTCAACGAAGATAAATCGACTTTGAAGGTGACGGTCACGATCTTCGGTCGTTCGACCCCCGTCGAGTTGAACTTTCTCGATGTCGAGAAAGTGACGTTTGCAGAAGAGGAGTAAGAAGTGATAGGTGATAGGTGATGGGTGATAAGGAAAAACGTTCCTCTTATCACCTATCACCTATCACCTATCACTCAAAGAACAAATGGCAAAGAAAATTACAGGCTACATTAAGCTGCAAGTTCCGGCGGGGAAGGCCAACCCGGCTCCGCCGATTGGTCCGGCTCTGGGACAGCATGGCGTCAACATCATGGAATTCTGCAAGGCTTTTAATGCAAAGACCGCGCAGAATGATCCTGATCTGAAGATTCCGGTCGTCATCACGGTTTACGCCGACCGCTCCTTCACGTTTGAGACAAAGACGCCACCGGCGGCTGATCTCTTGAAGAAGGCGGCGGGCATCCCGAAAGGGTCTGGCAAGCCGAATCGTGAAAAGGTCGGCTCCATCTCTCACGCCAAGATCGAAGAGATTGCCAAAACCAAGATGCAGGACTTGAACACGACGAGTTTGGAGAACGCCATCAAGACCATCGAAGGCACGGCGCGCAACATGGGACTCACTATAGAGTAGATGTCAGATGCCAGATGCTGGTTTTTAACTAACATCTGCCACCCAACATCCAGCCTCTTTCTTGAGAGGGAGAAGTTGATTCAAAAATCGCTTCGTTTGAACCTCAGAGGATAAGTAATGAAAAAGCACGGAAAGAAATATCGCGCGGCTGAAGAAAAGATTGAAGTCGGGCGAAAGTACACGCTGGAAGACGGCGTGGCGAAGATAAAAGAGATCGCCTTTGCGAAGTTCGATGAGACCGTTGAGTTGACGATGTGGCTGGGCGTTGATCCGCGCAAGGCTGACCAGCTTGTGCGCGGTACGGTTGTGTTGCCGCACGGCCTCGGAAAATCTAAGACGGTGCTGGTCATCGCGCAGGGCGACAAGCAGAAGGAAGCTGAAGAGGCGGGCGCGGATTTCGTCGGCGGCGAGGATATGGTGGACAAGATCAAGGGCGGCTGGCTCGACTTCGATGCCGTCATCGCTACGCCTGACATGATGCGTTCCGTTGGACAACTCGGAAAAGTTTTAGGCCCGCGCGGGCTGATGCCGAATCCGAAGACCGGAACGGTGACGTTCGACGTGAAGACGGCAGTGACGGAGACGAAAGCCGGTAAGATCGAGTATCGCGTTGATAAAACGGGCGTGATTCACGTCCCCGTCGGCAAGGTCTCCTTTGATGCCGATAAGATTCTCGGTAACGCTCGCGTGCTGCTGGATGCGGTTATCAAGGCCAAGCCTTCGACGGCCAAAGGCCGGTACGTCAAGAAAGTGAACCTGGCCGCAACGATGGGTCCCGGCGTATTACTGGATGAAGCGGCTTATGTCAAATAAGTGAGGAGCGAACAAAGAAGATGAAGACGAGAGAACAGAAACAGAAAGATTTGGACGCCCTCACGGAGAAGCTGCAAAATGCTTCGGCGGCGATGATCGTTGGCTTCAACAAGCTGACCGTCCCGAAAGATCAGGAACTGCGTAATCAGTTGCGTGAAGCGGGCGTTAAGTACGAAGTCGTCAAGAACACTCTGGCGCGCAAGGCCGCCGCCGGAACGCCGTTTGAGCAGGCCGCAGAGCATTTCAAAGGTGTCTCGGCGATTGCTATTGGCGAGGGCGATCCGGTGAGTTTGGCGAAAGCGATTTCAAAGTTTACCAAAGCCAACCCGGACGTATTCACGTTCAAGGTGGGCATAGTCGAAGGCAAGGTCGTGGCGCTTGGCGATGTTGAAGCCATTGCCAGCCTGCCGTCCAAAGAAGAGTTGATTTCGAAGATTATGTTCCTGATTAACTGCCAGGCGCAGCGCTTGGTGACGGTGCTTTCAGCCGTCCCGCGCAATCTGGCAATCGTGGTCAAACAGATCGGAGAGCAGAAGGGCGAAGTCGCCCAGTAGGATTTCGGATTGCGGAATGCGGATTTCGGATTTAAGAAAGCCTTCAATCGCTTTTTAATCCGCAATCCGAAATCCGCCTTCCGCAATGCAGTGGCCGGACGCGGAAAACGAGCAGGGCGATTTGTCAGATCGTTCTTTTCGGCTCGGACGCTTTCCCAACTTGCGATGCAGCAAGTTAAAGAGTGTCCCGTGGGTTCTTCGGCTTGCGAACAACTAACAACACAAGCAACAAGAGAACCCTTTTGAGGAGGAGTAAAAAGTAATCATGGCAGCTACACGTGAAGATGTAATCGAATATTTGAAGGGCATGACCCTTCTGGAAGCCTCGCAGCTCGTCAAAGAGTTGGAGGAGACTTTCGGCGTTTCGGCGGCAGCGGCGACAGTCGCGGCAGCTCCGGCAGCGGGCGGCGGCGACGCGGCAGCCCCGGCGGAAGAGAAGACCGAGTTTGACGTGATCCTGCAAGCCGCTGGCGGCAACAAGATCAACGTCATTAAGGTCGTCCGTGAAGTCACGGCGCTCGGACTGAAAGAAGCCAAAGACCTGGTCGAAGCCGCTCCGAAGGCCGTCAAGGAAGGCGTGACCAAGGAAGAGGCCGAGACGATTCGTCAGAAGCTCGCCGATGCGGGCGCGACCGTCGAAGTGAAATAGTGATAAGTGATGGGTGATAGGTGATAAGAGAAATCAGTTTCTTATCATCCATCACCCATCACCCATCACTGCTTTTCTTGACATTTTAACCCTTGGGGTTTAATGTGGGGGAGTATTGAGGCGCTGGCGTTACTCCCGGAAAATTTGAGTAAGAAAATTCCACCGCTTAGTTATGAAGCGGTCGGGGCATTGTGCGTCCCGACCGCGCTTTGTCGTCTCTAATTATAGCTTTCTGCGATTAGCCGTCAGCCATCAGCAGGTTGATGGGCGAAGTCGCCGAAAACAACCGTTCATCTGGTTTATATAAGCTGATCGCCGACTGCTGACGGTCGATCGCTTTCAAGGTGTCTCTGATGTCTGCAAATCCGCTTCAAATAATAGCCAGTGGGACGGGAAGGCGCACAAGCCAAGCGCCTGAACGTCAGGACTTCTCCAAGATTGCTACGGCTGTGCGTATCCCGAATCTGATTGAGATTCAGCGCGAGTCGTACAATCGCTTTCTCCAAATGGACTTGCTGCCGGAAGAACGCGAGCGTACCGGCCTGCAAGCCGTGTTCAGATCCATCTTCCCGATCTCGGATTTTCGCGGGACGGCGACACTCGACTTCGTCGAGTTTCAAATCGGCAACTGGCAGTGCAAGTGCGGACGGCTCGAAGGCTTGAACTACCTGCGCGCCAACTGCAAATCCTGCGGCTCGACCATCAAGGTTGACCCGCTCGTGCCAGGCGAAACCCTCTGCCATAAATGCGGCACGTTCAACGCCGTCCGCCCGCAACTCTGCGACAACTGCGGCGAGCCTGTCGGCCTAAAGCATAAGCACGACCAGCAGGAATGCCAGGAACGCGGCATGTCCTACTCCGTTCCGCTCAAGGTCAAGATTCGCCTGACGGTTTACGACAAAGACCCTGAAGCGGGAACGCTCTCGATCCGCGACATCAAGGAGGAAGAGGTCTTCTTCGGTGAAATCCCTTTGATGACGGATAACGGGACTTTCATCATCAACGGCACGGAGCGCGTTATCGTTTCTCAGCTTCATCGCTCGCCCGGCGTCTTCTTCAAGCGCGGGCCGCTGTTTGTGGCAAAGGTGATTCCGTATCGCGGCTCGTGGGTTGAGTTTGAGTACGATCAAAAGAATCTGCTCTACGTGCGTGTGGGCAAGCGCAAGTTTCTCGCAAGCATTTTCCTGCGGGCGCTCGGTATCTGGCTCAACGAAGGGTTTGATCCGAAGGGATTTCAAACCGATGGGCTGTTGGAAGAGGCCGTGAAGAACTCTTCGTTCTCTGACGAAGACCTCCTGCGCTCTTTCTATGTTGCGGACGAAGTTCGCGTCGAGGCGGGACGACTTTCCATTCAAGTTCCCGAAAAGGGTGCGAGCAGTCTGGTCGGGATGAAGGTTGATTCCGACATCAAGGGGCGCGGCGAGGTGGTCGTGCGCGCCGGAAAGAAAGTGACGAACTCTGCTCTCGAAGCGTTGCGCAAAGCGCACGTCAAGGAAGTAGAGATTGACACGGCGCAGTTCGAGGGCGCGTATTCGCTCTCGGACATTGTCAGCACGGAAACCGGCGAGGTCATTCTCGAAGCCAACAATGAGATTACGCCAGCCAAATTGCAGGAGATTACGGAAGCTGCCATTGATCGCTTCTCGATCTTCTTCCCGGAAAGAGACGATCTCGGACCGGTGCTGTCGCAGACCTTGAAGAAGGATGTCATCACGAAGCCCGTCGATGCGCTGCTGGAAATTTATCGCAAGATGCGCCCCGGCGACCCGCCGACCGTGCAGACGGCATTTCGGCTGCTCGAAGGAATGTTCTTCGACCCGCGCAAATTCGATTTCTCGCGTGTCGGGCGTTTGAAGTTCAACATCAAGATGGGCAAGCCGGAGCGCGACCGCATTGACGACCCGCTTCTGCTGGCACACGACTTTGTTGAAGTCGTCGCTTACGTCCTGAAGATGCGCCGGAATCCTGTGGAGTATCAGGCCGACGATATTGACCATCTTGGCAATCGTCGCGTTCGCGCCGTTGGCGAGCTTCTGGAAAACCAGTTCCGCATCGGCCTCGAACGAATGGAGCGCGCCATCAAGGAGAAGATGTCCATCCATCAGGAGATGCAGACGACGATGCCGCGCGATCTCATCAACGCCAAGCCGGTGACGGCTGCCGTGCGTGAGTTCTTCGGCTCAAGCCAGTTGTCTCAGTTTATGGATCAGACGAATCCACTCTCTGAGATTACGCACAAACGCCGCTTGTCGGCGCTTGGGCCGGGCGGTCTGTCGCGTGAGCGCGCAGGATTCGAAGTGCGCGACGTGCATCCGACGCACTACGGTCGCATCTGCCCGATTGAGACGCCTGAAGGCCCGAACATCGGTCTTATCTCGTCTCTCTCGTGCTTTGCGCGCATTAACGAATTCGGCTTCATCGAGTCGCCCTACCGCAAGGTCGTTAACGGGCACGTCGTCGAGTACGTTCGCATCATCAACGGCGGCGATACGAAGCTTAAGCCGAGCGAGCACATTCCGCTGGAAGAGGTTGAGAAGGCGAACAAGCGCGTCAGCGCAGACGGGCGCAAGGCCGAGTTTGAGGCATGGCCGTTCTACCTGACCGCGTGGGAAGAAGACAAGTGGGTTGTCGGACAGGCCAACATTGCGCTGGACGAGAACGGCTACATCGTCAACGACCGCAACGCGGCGCGCAAAGCAGGCGAGTTCATTCTCGCTCGCCGCGAAGAGATCGTGTTCGTGGACGTTTCGCCGAAGCAGCTTGTCTCCGTCGCCGCCTCGCTCATTCCGTTCCTTGAGAACGATGACGCGAACCGCGCGCTGATGGGATCGAACATGCAGCGCCAGAGCGTGCCGCTTCTCCGCGCGGAAGCGCCGTACATCGGCACAGGGATGGAGAAGACGACTGCTCAGGATTCGGGCGCGGTCGTCGTCGCACGCCGCGACGGGGTGGTGGATTACGTTGATTCGGAACGCATCATCATCAAGGCCGACCACAACGTCGACGGCACGATCTCGCGCGAGGTGACCGCCGACATCTACACGCTCATCAAGTTCAAGCGGTCGAATCAGAACACCTGCATCAACCAGCGCCCCATCGTTCACGTCGGTGAGCGGGTGGCGAAGGGGCAGGTGATTGCCGACGGGCCATGCACGGACAGGGGCGAACTCGCTCTTGGCCGCAACGTGCTGGTGGCGTTTATGCCCTGGCGCGGTTACAACTTCGAGGACGCGATTCTCGTCTCAGAGCGTCTCGTCAAAGACGATTTTTACACCTCGATTCACATCGAGGAACTGGAAATCGAGGCGCGCGACACGAAACTCGGGCCTGAAGAGATTACGCGCGACATCCCGAACGTGGGCGAGAACATGCTCCGCGATCTGGACGATAGCGGCATCATCCGCATCGGCGCACAGGTCAAGCCCGGTTCGATTCTCGTGGGTAAGGTGACGCCGAAGGGCGAAACCCAGTTGACGGCGGAAGAGAAACTCTTGCGCGCAATCTTCGGTGAAAAGGCCGGAGACGTGAAAGACGCAAGCTTAGTCAGCCCTCCGGGCATTGACGGTACGGTTGTTGATGTACAGGTCTTCACGCGCAAAGGACAGGAGAAAGATTCACGCTCGCAGACAATCGAGCAGGAAGAAGAAGATCGTCTTCGCCGTGACCTTGAGGACGAAATCCGCATCCTGCGCGAGCAGCGCGACGCGCGTATCTATGAACTGCTGGAAGGTCGCAAGCTCGCGAAAGACCTGACGGTCAATCGTGAAGTCGTCATCCCGAAGGGCGAGACCATCACGCGCGAGATGCTGGAAGGCGTCGAGCCGAAGGCGCTGAGGAAAGTTGAACTCGCTTCGACGCGCGTTGATGTCGGGGCAGAGATCAAAGAATACGAAGACCGCACTGAACGGCAAATCAAGATTCTCTCGGACATCTACGAAGAGAAGATTGCCAAGCTGCGTCAGGGTGACGAACTCGCTCCCGGCGTTATCAAGATGGTCAAGGTCTTCATCGCCATGAAGCGCAAGCTGTCGGTGGGCGACAAGATGGCCGGACGACACGGCAACAAGGGCGTCATCGCGCGCATTCTGCCGGAAGAAGATATGCCTTACCTGCCGGACGGAACGCCCGTAGAGATCGTTCTCAATCCGTTGGGTGTGCCTTCGCGCATGAACGTCGGGCAAATCTTAGAGACGCACCTCGGCTGGGCTGCGCGCGTTCTTGGTCTGCATTTCGCAACGCCGGTCTTTGACGGGGCAAGCGAGAAAGAGATCAAGGTCAAGCTCAAAGAGGCGGCGGCGCACTTGAAAGAGCAGGGCTTACCGGAGATCGTCAACGAATCCGGCAAGACCATCCTTTACGACGGACTGACGGGCGATGCTTTCGAGCAGAAGGTGACGGTCGGCTATATCTACATGCTCAAATTGTCGCACCTGGTGGACGATAAGATTCACGCGCGTTCCATCGGGCCGTACAGTTTGATTACGCAGCAGCCTCTGGGCGGCAAGGCGCAGTTCGGCGGACAGCGTTTCGGAGAGATGGAGGTCTGGGCGCTCGAAGCCTACGGCGCGGCGCACATTCTTCAGGAACTCCTGACGGCGAAGTCGGACGACGTGGCCGGACGCTCGAAGATTTACGAGGCCATCGTCAAGGGCGAGGCGGATTTCGATCCGGGTCTGCCCGAATCCTTCAACGTGCTCGTGCGCGAGTTGCAGTCGCTCTGCCTTGATGTTGAGTTAATCAACAAAGACGGCAGCAACGGCAACGGCGACGGTGCAGGCACGGGTGAAGCGATTCTCGTTGGCGGCACAGCAGAAGGATAAGTGGTCAGTAGTCAGTGGTCGGTGGTCAGTGACAGGTCAGATTTTACTGACCACTGACCACTCGCCACTGGCCACTACTTTTTCGGAGAAAAAGATGTTTCGATTCCAAGAACAAAAAACGCAACTTGCACCTGATTTTGAAGCGATCCGCATCTCACTCGCCTCACCGGACAAGATTCGCCAGTGGTCGCACGGCGAGGTGACGAAACCGGAGACGATTAATTACAGGACGTTCAAACCGGAGCGCGACGGTCTCTTTTGCGCGCGCATCTTCGGCCCCGTCGCGGATTGGGAGTGCCTCTGCGGAAAATACAAGCGCATGAAGCACCGGGGCGTGATCTGCGACAAGTGCGGCGTCGAAGTAACGCAGGCCAAGGTGCGCCGTGAGCGACTCGGCCACATTGATCTGGCCAGCCCCTGCTCGCATGTCTGGTTCTTCAAGGGGCTGCCCTCAAGAATCGGCCACTTGTTAGATATTCCTCTGCGCGAACTGGAAAAGGTTCTCTACTTCGAGTCGTACATCGTCATTGATCCGGGCGATGCTCCCGTCAAGGAGCGCGAGCTTCTGACGGATGAGCGTTACCGCGAACTGATGCGCGACTTTCCCGGTCAATTCGTGGCGAAGATGGGCGCAGAGGCGATTAAAGAACTGCTGATGATGGTCAAGGTCGAAGAACTGGCAACAGAGCTTCGCGTCAAGATGAAGGAAGAGACCTCGCAGCAGAAGAAGCTCAAGTATTCCAAGCGGCTCAAGGTTTCAAACAGCTTCTTAAAGAGTGGCAATAAGCCTGAGTGGATGATTCTCGACGTGATTCCCGTGATTCCGCCTGAGCTTCGCCCATTAGTTCCGCTCGACGGCGGACGCTTTGCCACCTCTGACTTGAACGATCTCTATCGTCGCGTCATCAACCGCAACAACCGTCTCAAGAAGTTGATGGAATTGCGCGCGCCTGAAGTCATCGTCCGCAACGAGAAGCGCATGCTTCAGGAGGCGGTGGACGCGCTCTTCGATAACGGTCGTCGCGGTCGTGTCCTGCGCGGCGTCAATAATCGCCCGCTGAAATCTTTGTCTGGAACGCTCAAGGGCAAGCAGGGACGTTTTCGTCAGAATCTTCTCGGCAAGCGCGTTGACTATTCCGGGCGTTCGGTGATCGTCGTCGGCCCTGAGTTGAAACTGCACCAGTGCGGTCTGCCGAAGAAGATGGCTTTGGAACTGTTCAAGCCGTTCATCTACAACCAGCTTGAGAAGCAGCAGCACGCCGCGACCATCAAGCAGGCGCGCGAGATGGTGGAACGACAGGAGCCTGTCGTCTGGGACATTCTCGAAGAAGTCATTCGTGAGCATCCGGTTCTCTTGAACCGCGCCCCGACGCTTCACCGCCTGGGCATTCAGGCGTTCGAGCCTGTGCTGGTCGAAGGCAAAGCCATCAAGATTCACCCGCTCGTCTGCACGGCCTTTAATGCGGACTTTGACGGCGACCAGATGGCCGTCCACATTCCGCTCTCGCCCGAAGCGCAGATCGAAGCGGCTGTCCTGATGCTGGCATCGAACAATATTTTGAGTCCGGCGAACGGCCAGCCCATCGCTGTACCTTCGCAGGACATCGTTCTGGGCTGCTATTACCTGACGCGCGACAAGAAGGGCGCGAAGGGTGAAGGCCGCGTCTTCGCTTCGCTCGAAGAAGTGCTGCTCGCGCTCGATGCCAAGGAAGTGACGACGCAGACGCCCATCAAGCTCCGCATTCAGGGCGACCTGATTGACTTAACGCAGGAGCACGACACGCAGGACGTGACGCGCGCAGCCTTGCAGGAGAACATCTTCCGCGTCGTCAATACGACTGTGGGCCGCGTCATCTTCAACGATTCGATTCCCGAAGGGCTGCCCTTCGTCAACGGCACGTTGAAGAAGAAAGGCTTGCAGTCAATCGTCAGCTACTGCCACATCCGCCTCGGCCACGAGATGACCGTCAAGATGTTGGACGATCTCAAGACCTTGGGCTTCCTCTACGCGACGAAGGCAGGCATCAGCATCGGCATTGACGATCTCGTCACGCCGGATTCGAAGAAGACTCTCGTTGCCAAAGCCGAAACCGACGTGATCGATGTCGAGCAGCAATATCTCGACGGCGTCATCACGAACGGTGAGCGCTACAACAAGGTCGTCGCCATCTGGTCTGAAGTGACCGACAAGGTCGCCAAGGAAATGTTCAAGGCGATGGATCAGCGCGAGAAGGATTTGGACGAACTGAACCCGATTCTCGTGATGAGTGATTCCGGCGCTCGCGGCTCTGCTCAACAGATTCGCCAGCTCGCAGGAATGCGCGGCCTGATGGCTCGGCCTTCCGGTGAAATCATCGAGACGCCGATTCAAGCCAACTTCCGCGAAGGCTTGAACGTCTTGCAATACTTCATCTCGACGCACGGCGCGCGCAAAGGTCTCGCGGATACGGCGCTTAAGACCGCCGACTCCGGCTACCTGACACGTCGTCTGGTAGACGTGGCGCAGGACGTGATTATCTCCGAGCCTGACTGCGGCACGCTTCGTGGCATTTCTGCGACGGCGATTGTCGAAGGCGGCGAAGAGATTGAGTCCTTACGCGACCGCATCGTCGGGCGCACTTCGCTTGACGATGTGATTGACCCGGTCGAAGGCCGCGTCATCGTGGAAATCGGCGAAGAGATTAACGAAGACCTCGCGGCTGAGATTCAACGCTCCGGCGTGCAGCGCGTGCGTATTCGTTCGGTCCTGACGTGCGAATCGCGTCGCGGTTGCTGCATCAAATGCTACGGACGCAATCTGGCGACAGGTCGTCCCGTCGACATCGGCGAAGCCGTCGGCGTCATCGCCGCGCAATCAATCGGCGAGCCGGGAACGCAGTTGACGATGCGTACCTTCCACATCGGCGGCACGGCGCGCTTGGAAGAATCTTCCAAGCACGAAGCGCGTGTTGATGGAACAATCCGCTACGTCGAGTTGCAGACCGTCAAGAACCGCAAGGGCGAGATCATCGCCATGAATCGCAACGGCGCTCTGACGATTATTGACGAGCGCGGGCGCGAAGTGGCGCGTTACCAGATCGTCTACGGCGCGCACCTGCACATCGCGGACGGCGCACGCGTTAGCCAGGATCAAATGCTGGCGACGTGGGACCCGTTCACGTTCGCTATTCTGACGGAGGTCGCCGGTCACATTAAGTTCCAGGACTTGAAGGAAGGCGTGACCGTTGACGAAGAGGTTGACGAGGTGACGGGACAATCCCGCATGGTCGTCAAAGACTCGCCCGACGAGAAGAAGCAGCCGCGTCTGGAAATCAGAAGCAGTAGCAATAAGATTCTGAAGACTTACCAGATGCCTGTCCGCGCTAACCTGATGGTTGGCGACGGCGACAACGTGGAACCGGGCGACGTGATTGCCAAGATTCCGCGCGAGACCACGAAGACGAAAGACATCACGGGCGGTCTGCCGCGCGTCGTCGAACTCTTCGAGGCTCGCAGGCCAGCCGAGACAGCCATCATGTCGGAAATTGACGGCACGGTGCGCTTAGGGCCAATCGCCAAGGGCAAACGCAAGCTCATCATCACCGGCAACGATGGCGAAGAGCGCGAGTATGACATCCCGCGCGGCACGCACATCAACGTGCAGGAAGGCGACCGCGTGCGCGCTGGCGAGGCTTTGATGGATGGCCCCTTGAATCCGCACGACATTCTGCGAGTTTTGGGAATGAACCGCTTGCAGGAGTACATCGTCAACGAGATTCAGGAGGTCTATCGCTTGCAGGGCGTGAACATCAACGACAAGCACATCGAAGTGATTGTTCGCCAGATGTTGCGTTGGGTGAAAATCAAGGAAGTTGGAGACACGGAGTTCCTGCTTGACGAGCAGGTTGACCGCTTCCGCTTCACGGACGAGAACGCGCGGGTGACAGAAGCCGGGGGCGAGCCTTCACAGGCCGAGCCACTGCTCCTGGGCATCACGAAGGCGTCGCTCTCGACAGACTCATTCATCTCCGCAGCCTCGTTCCAGGAGACGACGCGCGTGTTGACGGAAGCAGCGATTTCAGGACGCATAGATTACCTGCGCGGCCTGAAGGAGAACGTCATCATGGGCCGTCTGATTCCAGCCGGAACGGGTATGGAGTATTACCGCAACGTCAAGGTCGAGCGCGACGAAACGCTCGACCACGCCAGCCGTGACCGCGACATGGATGATTTCCCTGAAATCGTCGGCGGCCTGGACGTGCCGGAAACGACACGCACGGCTGTCGTGGCAGGCGGTGACGGCGATGCCGTGAGCGAAGAGGAGTAATCGCTCAGGGTCTCTTAATCAAATAAGGAGTGTGCCTGAGATTAAAAAGCATCAGGCACGAAGCTATCAAGACCGGCGGGGCTTTACCCCTCGCCGGTCTTTTTATGTTTCTCCGAAGATTGACAGCCGCAATATACAGGCATAAGTTACCCGTGCTTTAACTGCTCTTGCTGATGAGAGATTCGTTAGCCTCACGTCATTTTCATGGGCGTCTAATTTTCAGGGGCGCTGTCAGCCCAACTCTGTAGCATGCTTGATTGAGCAATGGTTTTAGAAGTTGAAGGAGGATTAGACCTCGACATGGGCGTCTTTACTGGCGGTTGTTAGTCCATCTAATAACCGTTAGGCCCAACAATGATTGTCGGCTCAGCATGAAACATCACGAGAAACCTGTTGAAAACCAAGCGCTCGTAATAGTCTCGCGTAACACTGGCCTACCGCGAGTGAGGGTGGCTATTACAGTTGATCTGCACGAAGGCGACATACCCTCTGATATTACGTTCACGGCTGAATGGCTGAACGCTATCGGCGTGCCCGCTACCTTCTTCGTGCCTTCTGCGATGCTCACCGACCAGCGGTACGCTGACAGCCTTCGTGGTCTCAACACGCTCGGGCACGAGGTGGGCAGCCACACACACAATCATGATGGTGCTGAAATTGATGCCCTATTAAACGAGAATAGTGTGAACCTGCGATTTTTGACAGAGTCAAAGCAGATTTACGAGGACTTCTATGGCCTCAGTCCACGATCCTTCCGTTCGCCCGGATGGTGTATGCTAAGCTCGGTAGCGCTTGACGAATTGGCGAGGCTCGGTTATGCAGTTGACTCCAGCGCGACCCCACAACGACTTAGCCTCCTGAGTTCCTACCCGTTCCGTGGGGCGTGGACTCTCGCCCCACGTCGAGTCCGTTATATCCGCCCTGGATTGTTGGAGGTGCCGACCAGTTCCTTCATCGTCCCGGCTGGTTCCCCAACTTTCTTAATCATTCGTCGCTTCCTCTCTTTGGCGTTCGTCCGACTTCTTGTGCATGAGGCGTTGATGTTAGGAGATAGGGTGATCACGCTCCAGTTTCACCCGAATGACTTCAATCCCAATTCTACTCAAACTCCACCGTATGGGCGCTTGCGGTGGAGAGATTTTTGGCTGAACAAATATGGGGGATTAACGTTTAAGCACCGCCTCAAAAATGTGAACCAGAAACAGATCAGCCGGACGACTCATGCCATCATTAGGCTTGTGAAGGGATATGGTTGTCACACTCTGGCGTGTCTATCTGCTGCTTACCGCAAGGAGAAAGTGTAAGCTATGCGTCGTGTTTGTTCTTATTCGACTGAAAGTTGGCAGGATGGATTCAGATAGAGAGCCACTCTTCACAAATCCCAAAAGTGATATACCTGCCAACCTAATTCTCACTTGCTTCTTGTGGGGATTGTTGATAGTAATTGGTAGAACGTAATTTAAGACAACGACCTATCTGATAATGAATTTGACCAAAAAACTTCACCGCTTCGCAAACGTGACGCGCTTGTTCGTCTTCGGCTTGCCAAAATATGCCATCGGCTCGATTGATGTCACGAATCGGTGCAACCTGCGGTGTGAGCACTGTTATTTTTTCGCCGAAGATCACGATAACGAGAAAGAGCTTTCTATCGAAAAATGGGTGGAGAAGCTTGAAGAGATGAAGGCTGCCGGGCATCCGATGATGCTCTGCACGTGGGTCGGCGGCGAGCCGATGATGCGTAAAAAACTGATCGAAGTCGGGCGGCACTATTTCAAAAACAACACCATCGTCACTAATGGAACGGTAGAGCTGCCTGATTGGGACAATTGCACGTGGGTGATTTCTATTGACGGCACTGAAGAAGCTTTTAATAGAATGCGCGCCCCCGGCATTTATCAGAAGATAAAACGAAACGTTATCAATCATCCTGAGTTGAAGATTCAAATCTCATGCGTGTTGACGAGTATCACGGCCAACTGCATCGAAGATTTGATTAAAGAATGGGGGCCGCTGGCGCGCGGCGGCATCATCTTTGATTTCTTCACCCCCGTGAAAAATCTCGACGAGGCGCTTTGGCTCGACTGGCCAACGCGCGATGCGTTGATCGAGCAAATACTCGGTCTGAAAAAGAAATATCCGGGCGTCATCAACATGATGGACTCCACGTTGGAGTTGATGAAATCGAAGAACGCCAAGCGGGTCACGGATAATTGTGAGTTCCGTCTGAAAGCCTTTGCTTTGGGGCCGACGGGCGAGCCGAAAGGCAAGTGCATGATGGGTGACAATGCCGACTGTGATCGTTGCGGCTGCGTCGTGCCCTTTCACATGGCTACGCTCGGCAGTCGCCGGTTGATGGTCAAGGAACAATTCAAGTCCTGGCGAGCGAAGAAGGCAGATTTGTCTGCTAATTAGAAAATTAAGTTCGCTTGAAGAGTTAGAAAATAAGTCAGTAACCCAATCCGACCGCGCCTAACAACTCCTTTCAACCCGAACGCTCCATAGCAATTCTTTCATCGTTGTGCCGTTGGTTGCTGGTTGTGCGTTGCGCGCTCCGGGCAGGCGAGGCGTTGTGCGGCGCTGTTTGCTCAATAGATAATAAAGGAGGGCAAGCATGAAAGAGGTGGACAGGGATTATCGTGGTGGTGATATTTTGCTCAGCGCGGATAAGCCGCGAGGCTTGCCGTTTCTCAAGCCGCTGTATGGTCTGCCTCCATACCAGTACACGAATGATGTTGTTCTCATGATCGTGTACGAGGCTGAGGAGTCGGCAATCCGCGAAGTCCTGCCACGCGAGCTTGAGCCAATGCCCGGCAACATCGTCGCGATGTGTTTCTTCCTCTGCCCGGAGGTGACGGGCATGGGGCCTCATAACTTCGCCATGCCCTGCCTTCCCGTGCGCTATGGTGACTACGTGGGCCAGTTCGTTCCATACCTCTATACGAGTACAGACGCGAGCCTCGCCTGCTATCGTGAGGGACAAGGATGGCCCGCTGTTCTGGGACAGACGGAGATTGAGGAGATTGACGGCAAGGTGCGCGGGCGCGTGATACGCAACGGGCGAGAGATCATGCAAGCGACCGCGAGAGTCGGGGGCGAGACCCTCACCTCGCTGGATTTCCTCCCGATCATTCTCTATAAAGAGATTCCCGGAATAGACGGCCAAAGTTGCGATGACGCTTACTTCCTAACCTCAACCTCGCTCCTGACCAATCTCAATTTCAAGGCTGGCGACGGGGAGTTAAAATTCACTGATTCCGAAAGTGACCCGATTGCCCGGCTCAAGCCAATTAAGATTAGCAGCGCTCTCTACGGCACGCTGGACGATCTCTATCCTGAAAGCATCCGCGTCCTGAAGAATTTGAAGTAACCTCCGGGCGGCAGCCTGAATTATTTCAAGCCTGCATTATATCAACTCACAGATATCCACCAATGTCGTCTAAGAAAACACGATATGGTATGGGTTATGAGCAGTTGGCTGATAAACAGCCCAAAAACGCGGGCTTTTCCTCCTGAGTTCCATCGGCATGTAAGTTGCTATCTTCTTTGGACGGGAGGCTAGAGATGAAATCAAAATACTTATTGAACAAAATCGGAGGTGCCTTTTTCGCACTCTCCTTGCTGCTTGGTATCGGTATCGCGTCGAGTGCGACGGCTCAGGCCCAGTGGGGAAATAACGACCAGGGGCGTCGAGACCGCAACTACGAGCGTCAGCAGAGGCGTCGTAATCGTGATCGCGACAACGACGATGATTATAATCGTAATCGTCGCGGGCGCGATGCGGATGGCTACGGCAACTATGGTGGTTCTTACCAGCTTCGGCAGACGGCCCTGAACGCGGGCTTCGCCGATGGCGCTAAGGAAGGTCGTCGTGATCGCAGTCGCAACGAGCGATATGATTTCACTGACGAGAGCGATTTTCAGAAGGGCACGAGGGATTACAGTTCGCGCCTCGGTGATCGCAGCATCTATCAGCGTTATTACCGCGAGGCATTCTCGCACGGCTACGCTGACGGCTACGCTGGCTACTAACAGTCAAGGGGTTGCAGAAATCAGTAAGGGCAGAAGCGGGGACTCTAGTGTCTCCCCGCTCCTGCCCTTTTGTCTATCATGGCTTTACGCCAGTAAACACTTTCTCGTTCGAGCGCTCCTTACTTTTCAGCAAAGTGCTTCAATAGTGCGAGCAGGGCAGGCAGATTCTCCTCGACGAGTGCGCTGGCATTCTTCGCACGTAGTTCAATGGTGACGGTTGGAATCTGCTTATCAATTCCCGTCAGGAGGCCGAGTGAGCCGGGAGTTTCATAGCCGAGAGTGGCGCAGAGCGGGTAGCCGTTGACGGAAGCAAGCTGCTGGGCAAGCGCCGCGCCCTGTTGCCCGTCCCAATTCACGCAGCCGAGTGCGGCGTGCAGCGTAACGACAAGATGCGGCGGATATTTTTCGAGCAGACTCAGCACGGCGCGCGTCTCAGGCTCGGAAGAAGGTTGCGCCCCCGGAAAATGCCTCTGCTCTATGTATTCGGAGCGCCATGTCTTCGACGGGAAGTTGCGGTTGATGTCCACGCCGTTGGCGTTAACTCGCGTGGCGATCATCAGGCCGTCCGGATTAACGTCGGGGATGATGACGACCGTCAGATTTGACGGCAGAGTTTCCTGATTAATGTTGACGGCCAGAGCGCGAGCCAAAACGGTTGTGTGCTGCTCGTCGCCATGTATCCCGCCGAAGACCAGCACGCGCTTTGCGCCTGTGCCATAAATCATGGCCGTAATGTCGCGCCCGCGCACAGTCTTTCCCAGGGTTACGAATTTGGGCGTAACGAATTTCACGACTTTCGTGAGAGGCACGCTGTCACGCCGTGTTTCGTGTGGCGCAGCCTTTGGCAACGGGGCTTGTGCCTGTGTTGGCAAGCTCAGGCAAAGGAGCGCTAACAGCATACTTGAGAACTGTCCCGCGACCTTTTGATAGCTCATGCCTTCGGCGGCAAAGAATCCGCTCATATTTGAGAACCATCCTTTGAAAGCATCTGGAGATGCAAATGGCCGTCTGAAAGCGCCTGCGATTCCGGCGAAAATCTACGGCTATTATAGAACAGGTTAGGCAAAACCCTCTCGATTTAACCTATAAAGTCTACGAGTGTAGGAAAAGGTATTCGCCTGTTGCTCACATGACGCCGGAAATCCCCGCGCTTTGCCGATTATTGCAGCGTGGAATGGTATTTGCCGAGTGTTTGACGGGATCAATTTCGATTCCGGTCTCGATTTAAGGAGAGGGCAATGAGTGTGAATTATTTCAAGCGATTGGGAATATCGTCGGTCATCGCAATAGTGGCCTTACTGGGGACGAGCGGGCTGGCGAACGCACAGCAGGAACGTCCGCAGCGCCGGGGGGAAGACAGGCCGCAAAGACAAAGGCAGCGGGTGGAAGCGCCGCAGCCACAGCCGCAGGCACAACCACAACAGAGTCAGGCTCAGCCGCAGGAGCGCCAGAGTCAGCGGCAGGATCGCCAAGAACGACAGCGTAACTGGGAGCAGGAGCGCCAACAGCGTCAAGCCCAGCAGCAACAGCGGGACTCTCAACAGCAGCAACAGCGTGCCGCGCAACAGCAACAACAGCAGCAGCAACGTCAGCAGTGGGAACAAGAGCGTCAGCAGCGACAAGCGCAGCAGCAGCAGCAACAACAGCGCCAACAGGAAAACGGGCGCTGGCAGCAGCGGCGTCAAGAGCAGCAACAGCAACAGCAGCAGCAGGAGGCGCAACGACGCCTTGAGCAGCAGCGTCTTGAGCAGCAGCGCAACCAGCAGCAACAGCAGCAGCGCAGCCAACAGTGGGAAGCCGAGCGGCGGCAACGGGATCAGCAGGGCCGCTGGCAGCAACAGCAGCAGCAGCGTCAACAGCCGCAATATGAACGGCAGCGCAACAACGATCAGCGCCAGCAGAATTGGCGTTGGCAGCAGGAACAGCGCGCGGCGCAGTATCGTCAGCAGATACAGCAACAGCGTATTTGGCAGCAGCGCCAACAGCAGATTCAGCAGCAGCGTCGTCTCGCGCAGTGGCGTTACCAGCAGCGATACTTAGAGCGTCTGCGACAGGATCAGCTACGTCTCCAAAGCTGGCGCTACAACGATTACGGCTCATCCAATTATCGCTACTCTCGTGGCGGCTCATACTACGAGACCAATCAGTATGGCGCGCAGCAACTCCGGCAGGCCATCAACTACGGCTATGAGGAAGGCTATCGCGCGGGGCAGGCGGACAGGGAAGATGGTTGGAACTCCAACTATCAGGACTCTTACGCTTATCAGGATTCGACCTATGGATATGACGGCTACTACGTGAATGTGAGCGAGTACCAGTATTACTTCCGTGAGGGCTTCCGTCGTGGCTATGAGGACGGCTATTACAGTCGCTCTCAGTATGGTCGCCGGTCCAATGGTGTGTACAGCATCCTGGGCACGATTCTGTCACAAATCCTCAACTTGCAATCCTACTAAACAAAGGATCGCTACCAACAAAGCGTCCGGCGTTCACTGACTGATAAAGGTCAGTGGACGCCGGATGCTCTTTGCTTATCTGGTGGATTTGCTCCCCTTTGCTATGCTCTCGCGGAACTGCTTGACGAGACGGTCGCTCAACCTGCTGATGGTCGCAAGTTTTAATGGCCCGATCAGGTAGCGGGCGTAGGCGGCATCGCGCAAAGAGTCAAGATCGAAGTTCTCCTTGAAGTGCTGGCGATAAGCTTCGAAGGGAATGGCAAGCCCTTCTATGGAGGCGTCGTCAAGGTTAACGAGAAAGACAAAGTCTGCGTCGCTGGGCTTGTCGGCAACTCGGAAGAATCCCCACTCTTCAATTCTTTTTCTGACTTTCCTTTCGGCGTCCAGATTATATTCGGAGTAGCCGGGCCGGTTAATGTTTTCGTTGACAGGGTCCAGAGAAGTATAGGGCTGTACCCGGCTGAAAGCGACGATATACATTGATTGCCCGGAGCGAAGGGCAGAGGCGGGAGAGGTTGTTTGCCCATAACTGGATTGACTGGCCAGGGCGATGACCACCAAAGCTAAAACGGATGCGAGATAGAAATAGAATCCTCTTTTCATTAAATCCCTCCTGACGGCCACTCGGCCTTATTTGAAAAATTGTTCAGGGAGAGAATTGACTATCAACTAAATATGCGTAAGTTTGATTTATGTCAAGAACGGCAAAGAGCTTGGCCCTTGCACGTCCGTTCACCGGGCCAGCGTCATACTGTGTAATCCGGTGCGGCCATGTTATCTTGTCGGTACTGCTTCGAGACTCTTATTTAATGCGAGGTTCAAAATGAAAATTAGTTTACGGCTTGTGACTGCTCTCTTCGTGCTGAGCGTTGCTTTCGGAAGTGTGATCGTCGGTTTGGCACAGAACCGGCCCATCGTGGGCGGCTATAAAGAAGCTCCGACAGACGATCCGGAAGTTAAGGGAGCCGCAGAGTTCGCCGTCGGCGCGCAAGGGGAAAAGGAAAATATTACAATCACGCTTCGTTCCATCGAGCATGCCGAGAGACAGGTGGTCGCGGGAATGAATTACAAGCTTTGCCCTGAGAGTAGGGAAGGGCGATGACCCCGAAGACGCCGATGTGAAAGTGGTGGTTTTTAGAAACCTCAAAAAAGAGTATACGCTCAAGAGCTGGGACGAAGAGACTTGTAGCGAGCCTGAGGGAGATGAAGACCCCGCTCGTTAATTCAGATTGAAACGTTATGGGTTGTTTCTGTCCCGTAGGAACATAGCGTGCTTTCCTTGACCCTGAAAGGGTCACATGTAATAGCCGGGGGCAAGCGCGTAGCGCCGCCCCCGGAAAGACGTTAGACAAGAATCCGACCCTGAAGGGGTCGCACCTCAGCGTTGAATGTGCGACCCCTTCAGGGTCGGAGCACGTTGCGACGTGTGTGACCGGGGGCAACGCCCCCGGCTATTATATATATCCCCTTCAGGGATAAAACCTGATGACAGAATTGAGTTGTCACAGACCATAAATGACTGGGCTATTGCCACATCGTCCCGACGGGACTTTTTCAATCAGCTTCTAAAACTCCAGCGCCTGATTCGATTCTGCCGCCGAATCTGATACTCTTAGCCCGTCACCTGTGATCTGGAGACGGCTTGCCGAATGTCACCGGCTGCCAATTCCCGAAAAAGAATTTCATCCGTCAAGGAGCATTGATGAAGACGCTCTACGCTCCTCTCAAACATCGTCGGTCAGTTGAAGTATTCAGCACGTTTCTCCTGCTGCTTGTTGTGGTTGCGGGCGCGCGCGCGCAGTCAACCGACATCGAGTATCCAACTCCTGTTCGCTCAGGCGAAATCAGCGGGACAATCGCGCCCAGAGATTTGGGCGACTCGCGCCTGACCAGATACTTCTATTCGTTTACGGGCACGCCCGGCGATCTCATCATCACTGCGGAGAGCCGGAATCTGGAAGGCGCCGTTGATGTCTTCACGGCAGGCACGCTGCGCCCGCTCGCCAAAATCAATCTTTATGCCGGAAGCTCTCGGTCAGGCGGAACGAATACCATTTATCTGAGAACTCGTGAAGCCCTGATTCTGCGCGTCGAAGCGCGCACGCCAAATGATAACGAAGGCAGCTTTCGTGTAAGTTTCAGCGGGACGTTCGAGCCTATCAGCCGCGACATCCCCGATCCAGAGCCTGTCATCCCGACGCTTTCAGACGCGAGCGGCGCAACGAAAGGAAGACGTGTCACCGCTACGGGTGCGCGAATAGAAGAGCCTGAGCCGGTAGAAACGTCAACAACGCAGCCGGGAACGGAAGCCACAACACCCGTCGAGCCGTCAGGCACCTCGCCGACTGGCGTGTCGCCTGCGACGGAGACTCCGGCGACAGCCGAAGCCGCAACGCCTCAACCGCCGAAGCCCAGAACTCCACGCAACAGGCGGTCGCGCAATTCGCGCAACACGCGTTCTCGCCCCGCGCCGACGGCGAGGAATGCTCCGACGCCAGACGAACCGTCTGCGACCGCTCCGGTGGTCGATCCTGCGAGCGGCCCGCGTCTCATCATCGAGACGAAGGATGGGATGAGAGTCGAGCGATACATGACAACCGTGCGCCGCGTGACGGTTCAGGGCGGACAGATAGTTGTGGTTACTACCGACGGGAAGATTGAAAGGCAGCCGATGAGCAACGTGTTGAGAATGGCCATCGAGCCTTGAAAGAAACGCCGAAGGAAGACAAATTAAAAAAAGCCCCGAAGGGGCGAAATGTAAGAGCCTGTGGCAGCGCCACAGGGATAAATTTCAGTCGATTCATGAGGCCCTGTAAGGGCGGGATAAATATGTCGCCCTTTCAGGGCTTCTCATCAAGAGGTGATGTGTGACCCGGCGCGATGCGCCGGGCTGTCACATCGTCGCCCCTTCGGGGCTTTCTTAGACCTTTCAATAGGGCGAGATTTTTTCGAGACGCCTCCTTTATGTCACAACAGGCCAGCACAGCTTTGCGCCCTGAGAGCGCGACGAGACGAGACAGGTGGCTTCACACGCTCATCGGAGTCAGTCTCGTCTTGCTTCTTCTGTTTCTCTACTGGTGGAGCGGGCTGAGCCGGATGATGACGCCGGAGAATCTGGCTGAGCTAAGAGTTAATGTCTGGGCACCCGCCCTAATAATCAGCGCGATGGCTGCGTCGTGGGCCTTCGCGCTGCCCGCTTCGATTTTCCTCTTCATCACGCCGCTGCTTTTTGCGCCGCACTGGTCTGCGCTCATCACCACCGCCGGATGCGCGCTTGGCAGCGGAATCGGCTACGCGGTCGCGCGCTTCGTCGGCGGAGCGTGGGTTGATCGCTTCCGCGACGGAAGGCTTCATCGCTTCCTGATGCGACATTCCAGTTTCATGGTGTTGTTTGCCATTCGCCTCACGCCGTCCAGTCCGCATGGCTTCATCAACTACGGGGCGGGGCTGGCGCGCATACCTTTCGCGCGTTTCTTGCTGGCGACGACGCTGGCGCTGGCGATCAAGTCTTACGTTTATGCCGAAGCGGTGCATAACACGGTCGGGGCGAAGTCGCTCTTCGATGCGTTGAACGCGAAAACCATGCTCTCTCTGACAGCCGTCGCCACGCTCGCCATCGTCGGTCACTTGCTTCACCGACGTTATCTTCATTCAGAGAATAATCAGGACTCTACCGTGAGGGATGAAAAATGAAGAGCCGCGCGCCGGTAGCACAGCAAAAAACAGAGGAGAGCGTGCGCCTCCAGCGTCCGCCAGTCTACCCCTTCACCTCAATCGTCGGGCAGGAGGAGATGAAACTCGCGCTCCTGCTCAACGTGATAGATGCTTCAATCGGCGGCGTGTTGATTATGGGACATCGCGGCACAGGGAAATCAACCGCCGTGCGCGCCCTTGCAGCCCTTTTGCCCAAAACCAAAAGCGTGCGCGATTGTTTCTACGGCTGCGATCCCGTTGACGAAATGAATCTCTGTGATGAGTGTCACGCGCGTCTCTCTTCAGGGGGAAAGTTGCCGCGCGTTGATAAGCCGGTGCAGGTTGTGGAGTTGCCTCTGGGGGCGACCGAAGATCGCGTTTGCGGAACAGTCAACATCGAACGCGCGCTCAAAGAAGGCGTCAAGGCTTTTGAGCCGGGGTTGCTGGCACGCGCTAATCGCGGCTTCCTTTACATTGACGAAGTGAACTTGCTCGAAGATCACCTGATTGATCTGCTGCTCGATGTGGCCGTCACGGGGCGCAACGTGGTCGAGCGCGAGGGGATTTCTGTCGAACATCCGGCGCGCTTTCGTCTGGTCGGCTCCGGCAACCCGGAAGAAGGAGAGCTTCGCCCGCAGCTTCTGGATCGCTTCGGCTTGCACGTCGAAGTGAAGACGATGACCGATCTTGACGAGCGCGTCGCGATAGTCGAGCGGCGAGAGGCGTTTGAGCGCGATGCTGAGCGTTTCTGCGAACAGGCAGAGAGCGAGCAGGAAAGTTTGAGGCGAAGGCTTACGCGTGCGCGCAGGAATCTTCAGCACGTAAAGCTCACGCGCGAGTTGCTTCGTGCCATCGCCGAACTCTGCCAGCAACTCAAGATTGACGGCCACAGGGGAGAGTTGACCATCGCACGCGCCGCACGCGCTCTCGCCGCATTCGAGGGGCGGAAGTCCGTGTCGGCGGAAGATGTGCGACGAGTGGCGACAATGGCGCTGCGCCACCGCCTGCGCCGTGACCCGCTCGAACAAACCGGCAGCAGTGCGCGTATCGAGCAGCAACTCGACAAACTCCTTCCTCCTAACGCCGGTGCTGATGAAATGAAGCAGACCGCAGACGCGCACGACGATGATGAGCCTCAACCTTCTTCGCCACTTGGCGGTCAGGGTGGCAACGGAGCGGGAGGCCGCGCGCGAACTGATAAAAAATCGGAAGGCGCACAGAGCGGTGAAGCGCAACGCGATGCGCCTCCTGCGCTGGATGCTCAATTGCCGGAAGTCTGGCTTGATTCCTCCCATCGCGCCGGACCAAAGCAGACAACCAAGCCTGAATCTTCACGCCGTCGCGCGGGGATGCGCCTGAACTCAGACAACGCCCGACGCGGGCGCTACGTGCGTGCAGTTTCCACCCGAACCAACGGAGCAAAGATCGCCCTCGACGCGACCTTACGCGCAACGGCAGTAAAAATAGGGGCCGGGGGTTGGGGGTCGGAGGTCGGTAAAGAAGAACTGGCCCCCGGCCCCCGACCCCCGACCCCCGTTCTCCGCTACAAGCATTTCAAACAAAAGGCGGGCACGCTCTTCATCTTCGCTGTTGACACTTCCGGAAGCATGGCTCTCAACAGAATCGCGCAGGCGAAGGGTGCGCTGGTCAGGCTTCTTCAGCAGTCCTACATCAAGCGTGACCGCGTGGCTCTCCTCTGTTTCCGCGGACGAGGGGCAGACGTGATGCTCAGGCCGAGCGGGAGTGCCGCCAGAGCTAAGCGCCTTCTCGATACTCTGGCTATCGGAGGTGCAACGCCGCTCGCGGCGGGTCTCACGAGCGCGCTGGAGATTGCCAGATTCACACGGCGGCAAAGCATGGAGAGAATCGTCCTGCTGCTGTTCACGGATGGACGTGCCAACGTTTCGTTGAGAGTTGATGAGAGATTGAATCGAGCGACGCGGCAGCGCGAGATTGAAAGCGAGCTTGAACGGCTTGGCACGGCGTTGAAGCAGGCGGGCGTGACGACGATTATTGTGGACACTCAGAATCGTTTTACCTCTGGTGGTGAGGGGCAAAAGCTGGCCGGGGTGATAAAGGGAGACTACGTTTACCTTCCGTCAGTCTCATCAAGCGGTGAGCAATTCAATTCGCTCGTTCGTCAAGCGAGGCAGCAGTGAAGATAGAAGAACAAAGCGATGATTCAGTGATGGACGAGCGTGACCGCCGCGTGCTTGAACTGTATGAGCAGGTGTCGGAGATTGAGCAGCGCTTGATTCCGACGGGGCTGCACGTCTTCGGGCGTGCGCCGGAATCAAATGAGCGTGCGGACATGCTGCGGATGGTGGCCTCGTTTGACAGGCCGGAGGCAAACGCGCGCGCGTTGACCGACGCGGTCGCGGAAGGCTTAAGCTTTCGCGGATACACGAAGCTTCTGGAGACAAGTCGGCATGACGAAGCATCTCTTCGCCAGAGAGAGCGCGTTGACGAGATCGTCAATGCTGCGATTGAGCTTTTCATCAACAAAGATTCAGAAGTGGCTTGCCTCTGGCTGGAAGAGACGGCCAACGTGAAGAGGGAAGACTCGCGCCCGGTCTTCGCTTTGCTCTCTCGCATCTGCGAGCAGCTATCGAGCAACCACGAGCTTGAGAGTTTGCTGCGCGCGCTGCGTGGCGAATACATAGAGCCGGGTCCGGGTGCGGACATCGTGCAGAATCCTGACATCCTGCCGACAGGCCGCAACACGCACGCCATCAATCCCTACATCGTTCCTTCCGAAATCGCCTACATGCGCGCCGAGCAGGTCGTAAACAATTTGCTTGAACGCCACCATTCGGAGAATGGCCGTTATCCGCGCGCGATGGCGCTGGTGCTCTGGGGATTGGACAACATCAAGACGCAGGGCGAAGGCGTGGCGCAGGCGCTCTGGCTGTTGGGCGTGCGCCCACTGCGCGATGCGATGAACCGTGCGACCCGGATTGAAGTCATCCCGCTCGAAACTTTGGGACGCCCGCGCATTGATGTCGTGATGACGGTCTCAGGCATCTTTCGTGATCTCTTCGGCGCGACGATGAATCTACTTGATAAGGCTGTGCGCGCCGTCGCCACTTTGGACGAGCCGTTGGAGATGAACTACGTGCGGCGGAACATCGAAGAGCAGATGAGCGCCGACGGGTGCGAGTTTGACGATGCTGCCTTGCGCGTCTTCTCCAACGCGCCGGGCAACTACGGCACAAACGTCAACTTCATGGTGATGGATTCGCAGTGGGACGAGGGTTCGACACTCGGCGATCTCTTCGTCACGCGCAAGTGCTTCGCCTACGGGCGCGACACGCAAGGCCGCGCCGTCGAGGGGCGCGAAGCGCGACAGGCTATGGACAGGGCACTCTCGCGCGTCGAAGCCGCATACCAGAACATAGACACGTTTGAAATCGGCATCACGGACGTGGATCACTATTTTGAGTATCTGGGCGGCGTGACAAAGGCAGTGGAGAAGCGCGCGGAGAAGCGGCCCGCCGTTTATCTCTCAGACACACTCTCGCGCGATGTCAAAATCCGCTCCATCGAAGAGACCGTGCGCTTGGAGACGCGCGCCAAAACGCTCAACCCGAAATGGTACGAAGGAATGCTCAAACACGGTTTTCGCGGTGTGGCTGAAATCGAAAGCCACATCAGCAACACCTTCGGTTGGTCTGCGACGACAGACGCTGTGGATGATTGGGTCTACACGGAAGTCGCCAAAACCTTTGTGCTGGATGAAGAGATGCTTGACCGCCTGCGCCATCTCAACCCGCATTCTGCGCGATCTTTAGTCGGTCGTCTGTTGGAAGCGCACGGGCGCGGCTTCTGGAATGCGGACGAAACAATCATCGGGCAGCTTCGTGATGCCTTCGCCGGACTCGAAGATCATCTTGAAGGCGTCGCATAAAGTTTTAAGTTCAGGACGTTCGCGCTGCGCAGCAGCAGGTTAATGAGATGAGCAGCAAACGAGAGAAAATTAAATGGCATAGCTATCTTGTTTTTCTGTGGCCCTTATTAGGGCTTGCCATCGTTTTCGCTTATTTATCAATTTTCAGCATCTATCGCCGCTGGGACATCGTTCTGGAGAAACAGAACGCGACCAGTATCAGGACGTTTTTCATAGACCACTTAGCTTCCCTCGGCAAAAATCTGAATGTAACTACCCTGGGCGCAGACCCCGGCCAGACGTTAGCTAATACCATCACCGCAAAAAATGCTGTCGTCTGGGGATACGCCACCGGACTTGTGGCCGTTGCGCTTCTCTTGGCAATTATCATTTCGGGTTACACAATCTGGAACGGGCCACGACGGGAGACTGACTCTAAAAGCCCTCGTTGGACTAACAGGAAAAGATGGCTTTTGACCGCTGGTCTCCTTCTGTTTTCTTTGGTGCTCTACCCTCTCATCACATATGGATTAACTTCTAAATTCACAGTCGTCGCTCGGCATCTCTGGGAAGTCATCAATACTCAGTTCATAGGTCAAGGCAGCCTGATCAATTTCATCAATGTCGAGATTCTCGTAGTCACTTTGAGCTACGCCGTATCTATACTTCTGGTGTGTGCTAGTGCTTCAACCCTGTGGCCGTTGCGCGAGCTTGAATTGCCCGACTCTGCGTTGACGCCGAAAAAGGCGGACGATGCCGCCAGCCATGTTTCCCAGCAGATGAAATATCTTCGGTGGGTTCTCTACATTGGCGCGGTTTTATTGGTGCTGATTACTTTCAGACATAAAATAACGATGCAGTGGGCGCTTGAATACATGAAGCCGCACCTATTGTTTAAAGCAGAAATGCTTGAACCTGCGAAAATCCTGTACGCGAATCTCGAATCTTTGATTTCAAACAATCTGACGGGGACGAGCGTTTTTAATACTCTTCTGCTCGCGGGCATTTACGTTCCTTCAGCTCTGGTTCTGCAAAGTCGCGCGACAAGGTTGTCACAACTCGCCATCCGTTTGGAGAGCGAGCGCGCCACTACAGCTAAAGAAGTGGATGAAACCACTGTGGTTTTCACCGCACCCGTTCTCAGAACAAAGCAGGAAGAATGGATTAAGAGCTACGGGCTGTCTCATCCCATCAGGGAACAACTGCCAAAAGTAGTCGCAATTGTAAGCCCTCTTTTAGCCGGGCCAATTGGCGAGTTGCTCAACTTCTTCAAATAGCTTTCACTTGTAGCTTAGTGCTTATCGTTGAGGTCTAATTTTGAACGTTACAGTTCTTTACGTTGGTTCAAGTCTTCTCGCTCCGCTCCGGCAGGCTGAAGCGCAGATTAATCGTGACTACGAGCTGAACTTGCGCGTGGCCGCGTACAACTTCGGCGCGGGCCTAACGGATGACGAGTGGCGCGAGGTCGAAGGTGATTTGAGCGCAGCGGATGTGGTCTTTGTGATCCACGTGATGGACGGCGAGAACGCGGCTCGCCTCCTCGTTGCTCTGGAGCGATACAGGGAGCGGCATCACGCGGTCATAGTCATCAACTGTATGCCCGACCTGATGCGGCGCGCGCGAATGGGCAAGCTGGATTTTGCGCGAATGTTCGGGTCGGGGAAGGAACGCGAGGGAAAAGGTGAAGCAGAAGGCGAGGGAGATAGTAAGGCAACTCGAGGGCGAAGATTAACCGCGAGAGTCGGCGCATGGGTTGGTGAACAAGCGCGGGCGCATCGTGAGAAGAAGAATCGCAGTCATACTCAATATCTGAAGCTCGTGGATCGTCTGCCCTCTATCCTGCGTTTCGTTCCCGGCGCGGGTCGTTTGCGCGACGCTAAAAATTATCTCTATTTGTTCTGCTATTTCCTTCAACCGACGCCCGCGAATGTTCGCTCGATGTTGCTGTACGCGATCAAGCATTACGTTCCAAACGATGCTATATCAGCTATCAAAGTGCCGCCGCCGGAGACGATGCCTGCGGTCGCGCTTTATCATCCAGACGCGCCCGCGCTCTTTGAATCTTTCACTGCTTACCGCAAGTGGTACGAGCGTCGCTCAGGGAAAAACCGCAAGCTCAAGTTAGACCCCGCCGAAACAATTGGGTTGCTGTTGATGCGCCCGCAGATTATCAGCAACACGCGCAAGGCTTACGACGGTTTGATTCGCGCCATCGAAGCCGAAGGGTTGGCCGTGCTTCCGGCCACCTCGACGTTGATGGATAACCGCGAGGCGTGCGAAAAGTTTTTCGTCGAAAGAGTCCAAAGCTCAAAGTCCAAAGTTGAAAGTCAAAGCGGTAATGGAAAGAGTGAAGCGGAAAGCGTGCCCACGTCGCGCGTGAGCCAGATTGTGTCGTTGACGGGTTTTAGCTTTGTGGGCGGGCCTGCGATGAATGATAGCGAGGCGGCGGCTAAATTCTTAGGTGAATTGAATCGTCCGTTTCGTTCAGCCGTCAGTCTGGATATGCAGACTGTTGAAGCATGGCAGGAATCCCTGACGGGCCTGAATCCTGTGCAGGCGGGGATGCAGATTGCCATTCCTGAATTGGACGGCGCGACGGAGCCGTTTGTTTATGGCGGCGTGCGCGCCGGAGCGTGTGAGCCTCTGCCGTTGGACAATCGGTGTCAGCGTCTGGCGCGACGCTTGAAGCGTTGGAATCATTTGCAGACCGCAAAGCGCGCGGACGTTCGGCTGGCGATGCTCGTCTTTTGTTTCCCTCCGAACAAGGGGAATATCGGAACGGCTGCCGACCTCGATGTCTTTCCCAGCGCATGGGAGATGTTAAGAGCGTTGAAGCGCGACGGGTACGAAGTCGAAGTACCGATGAGCGCGGATGAATTGCGTGAGATGCTGCTCGGAGGTAATTCGGAAAGCTTTGGGGCGACTGCTAACGTGGCCTACCGGATGAGCGTTGACGAGTACAGGCGAGAGTGCCAGTACGTCGAAGAGATTGAAGAAGAGTGGGGCGCAGCGCCGGGGAAGATTAATTCATTCGGCGAGGAAATTTTGATTCAGGGCATTCAACTAGGCCATGTCTTTCTCGGCGTGCAGCCGACCTTCGGCTACGAAGGGGACCCGATGCGCCTCCTTATGGCCAGAAGCGGTGCGCCGCATCACGGCTTTATGGCGCTCTATACTTATCTTGAAAAAGTTTTTAAGGCTGACGCCGTCATGCACATCGGGACGCACGGCGCGATGGAGTTCATGCCGGGTAAGCAGGTAGGTTTGTCGGAAGAATGCTGGCCGGATCGCCTCATCGGCGAGTTGCCGAACATCTACATCTACAGCGTCAACAATCCATCCGAAGGCTCTATCGCCAAGCGCAGGTCTTACGCCGAGTTGATCTCCTATCTGACGCCGCCGATTGAAAGCGCAGGCTTGTATAAAGATTTGGCTGCGCTCAAAGAATCTTTGATGGCTTACAGGCAGGCAGTGGACGAGCGTGAGCGCGCACGCCTGTTTGCGACGATTGAAGAGACGGCGCGAGCCTTGAATTTTCAAACGGAACGCGCGGGCAATTGATTCCAAATTTCTCTGGAATAACCTCGCCGCACCCTTCCCCTTTGAAACTCCCAGCCCCGGAAAGAGTGAAAAATATTTAGAGTCGCTGACAAAACCGGTAAGAGATAAGCCGGATTAGCAGTATTATTAAGCTTAAGAAAAACAATAAAGGTCAAGACAGGTTGCAGTTTCTTTCCTTCGTCCTTTTCGTCTTGTTAACCTTAGTCTGTTTCTTATCCATCAGAGGTGATTCAAAGCTAGTGGGTCTTATTAAAATTCAACGGCAACCGCGCGCCATCATTCAATCGCTCGCTCTCTCCTTTCTACTTGTTTTTCTATCTTCGCTTTCAGGGAGAGCAACAACGCTTCCCGCAGGGTTTGCCGAAACACAGATCGCAACCGGCATCACTGACCCGACCGCGATGGCTTTCGCGCCCGACGGCAGATTGTTCGTCTGTCAACAGACCGGCCAGCTTCGTATCATCAAGAACGGGGCGCTCCTGGTAACACCGTTTCTGACCGTGACCACTGATACAGCGGACGAGCGCGGACTGCTCGGCATGGCCTTTGATCCGAACTTTGCGGCCAATCAATTTATCTACGTCTACTACACGGTGACTTCGACGCCGCGACATAATCGCGTCAGCCGTTTCACAGCCAACGGCGATACGGTCGTCCCCGGCAGCGAAGCCATTATTTTTGAATTGGATAATTTGAGCGCCGCGTTTCACAACGGCGGGGCCATACATTTTGGCAGTGACGGCAAGCTCTATATCGCGGTCGGCGACAATGGCAATTCCGGCAATTCACAGTCGCTCGCTACCGTTCATGGAAAGATGCTGCGGATCAACAGCAACGGAACAATCCCGACCGACAATCCTTTCTATAACTCGACGACTGGCAATAACCGCGCGATCTGGGCCTGGGGGCTGCGAAATCCTTTCACCTTCGCTTTCCAGAATGGTACGGGCCGAATGTTCATCAACGATGTGGGGCAAAGCACATGGGAAGAGATTAACGACGGCATCGCTGCCTCGAATTACGGCTGGCCGACCACCGAAGGCGTGACCAGCAATCCAAACTTTCGCAGCCCGCTCTTCGCTTATGACCACAACGTCGGTCCAACAGGAGGCTGCGCGATTACCGGCGGAGCTTTTTATAACCCGCCCGTCAACCAGTTTCCCGCCGTTTACGTCGGCAAGTATTTCTTCGCAGATTTTTGCAGTGGTTGGATCAGGCGTTTTGATCCATCAAACAGCACTGTCAGCAGCTTCGCCACCGGCCTTATTTTTCCGGTTGACTTGCAGGTCAGCGCCGACGGCAGTCTCTACTATTTAGCCAGAGACAACAGCGGCGGCGGAGTCTATAGAATCAGCTACACTGCGAATCAAGCACCGTCCATTGGCACACACCCGGCAAGTCAAACAATCGCGCAGGGGCAGCCCGTCACTTTCAGCGTCGGTGCGTCCGGCACTCCACCGCTCAGCTATCAGTGGCAGCGAAACGGTGTGAATATTCCCAACGCAAACTCGCCGAGTTACGCTATCGGGTCAGTTACGCTCGCCGATAACGGTGCGAGGTTCAGAGTTCTCGTGACCAACTCTTTCGGCGGGGCGACGAGCAACGAAGCGACTTTGACGGTGACTACGAACCAGCCCCCCACAGGCAATATCACTTCGCCCGTCGCGGGCACGCTCTACAGTGCAGGACAAACAATCAATTACAACGGCACGGGAACTGATCCCGAAACGGGCAGCCTCCCGGCCAGCGCCTTTACATGGCAGGTTGATTTTCACCACGACACGCACGCGCATCCCTTCATCCTCGCGACGAGCGGTGCGACGAGCGGTTCGTTCACCATTCCGACGATAGGCGAGACATCTGCTAACGTCTGGTACCGCATTTATCTGACGGTCAGAGATTCCGCCGGATTGACGCACACGTCCTTCCGAGACATCCTGCCGCGAACGTCCACCATCACGCTGGCGACGAATCCTGCCGGGCTGCAACTAACGCTTGACGGTCAGCCCTTGACCACTCCTGCCCAGATCGTCAGTGTGGTCGGACTGACGCGCACGCTCGGCGTCGTCTCGCCGCAAATAGTCAGCGGTGTCTCTTATAATTTCTCAACATGGTCAGACGCAGGCGCGGCCACGCATAACATCTCGACTCCCGCATCGAATACGACCTACACTGCGACTTTCACCAGCCAGCCGCAGACGCTCTCATTCAGCGCAGCCAGCTACAGCACGGGAGAGGGAAGCGGAAGTCTCGCCCTTACGGTCACACGCGCGCAAGGCGCTAACGGCGAGGTGTCAGTTGACTACGCCGTAAACGGCGGGACAGCCTCGGAGCGCACAGACTACACCACCTTTGTCGGCACGCTTCGCTTCCTGAACGGCGAGACGAGCAAGACATTGATTCTCCTGCTCACCGAAGACGGGTTCGTGGATGGTAACAAGACCGTGAACTTAGTCCTCAGCAATCCGAAGGGCGCAGTTCTTGGCGGGCAGAGCATTTCGACCGTGACGATCACGGACAACGACACCACGCCATCGTCTAACAATCCGATTAACCAGACGCCGGTCTTCGTCCAGCAGCATTACCACGATTTCCTCAATCGCGCTCCTGAGCCAGCGGGCTATCAGGGCTGGCAGAGTATCCTGAACAATTGTCCGCCTTCGGGGAAAGACGCCAACGGCAACTTCTGCGACCGCATAGAAGTCTCGTCCGCTTTCTTCCGCTCCCCTGAATTTCAGCAGCGCGGGTTTTTCGTCTACCGCTTCTACTCAGCCAGCTACGGGCGGATTCCGCACTACACGGAGTTCACGCCGGGCATGGCACGCGTCAGCGGCTTTCAGACAGCGGGCGAAGAGGAAGCCAGCAAGGTCGCCTTCGTTACCGATTTCATGGCGCGGCAGGAATTTAAGAATCGCTACGATGCCGTGACCGACCCGCGAGCCTATGTCGGAGCGTTGGAAACGGCAGCGGGCGTCGTTCTGGCGAGCCGGGAAACGTTGATTGCCGATCTCGCGGCGGGAAGAAAAACCAGAGCGGAGGTCTTGCGGGCTGTAACCGAGAGTCAGGAGGTTTACCAGAAGTATTTCAATCAGGCGTTCGTCGTCATGCAGTATTTTGGGTATTTGAGGCGCGATCCCGACGCGCTCTATCTGGACTGGATAGATACGCTCAACCGGACGGGCGACTACCGCGTCATGGTCAACGGCTTTATCAACTCCGCCGAATACAGATCGAGGTTCGGCCAGTAGTTCTGCGCTCATCTGCGGTTACTTTTCGCTGAGTCGTCGCAACTTGCGCCTGAACTCGTCGGCGGTCAGGCGATATTTGAAAGCCTTGACGCCGTTGATAATAATTACCGGGATTTCCCAGCCGTAGCTCTCCTTGAGAGCCGCGTCCGCCTCAATATTGACCTCTTCGAGCGTGTATTCGCCCGCACAACCCGCCGCCAGTATCTCCTGCTTTGCCTCCTCGCACAGGTGGCAGCCCGGTCGTGTGTACAGAATGACATGTGCTTTCATAATCCAGGAGTCAGAATCCAGGAGACAGGAGTTAGGAGAAAAGAAATCTGTGAATGCGGTGCTCAGCCTTTCGCTTCTGAATTCCGGATTCTGGCTTCTGACTCCTGCTTTTATTTTCACCTTGCCACAGAATTGTGAAAATAGTATAAATAGCCCACCGAGCCAATTATATATTCATCTGGCGCGGCGCTCTTCATGATAACGTTTAGTTCCTAGAGTCCGGTCGCAGGCCGTCGAATTCCTGTCAAGGCGGTCGTATAATCTGCGTCCGAACTTCACAGTAGCAGTCTATCATCAGGTACACAGGTTTTTTTGCACGTAAAGCAGATGGAGGTCTGCGGCGTGGATAGCAAACCAAATCCTAATCTTCCAGCCGGGAGCGCAACCGACACTCCCGACCAGAGAGAAGTTCCCGCCGGAACCCCTCCTGCGGCGCGCGTCGCAGAAGGCGCGGCCATAGCCTCTTCGACACCGACGCCGACAATTGCCAAAGGTCTTGCCACACCTGTCGCTGCAAGGCAGACCGGCGCTGTCTTAGAAGCCGCGCCCGACCCGCCCGTCAATAAGATGCGGCGTCGCATCGTCTGGGCGAGCATTGTCGGGTTTCTGACAACCTGCTTGTTGATGTTCTTTCGCTTCTTCCTGCCGCGCAGCATCTTTGAACCGGCAACTAAATTCCGCATCGGCTTTCCAGACGATTACAACATCGGCGTCAGCGATAAATGGCAGCAGCAATACCGCATCTGGGTGGACAAAACTCCCGACCGCCTGTTTGTCATCTTTGCGCGTTGCACGCATCTCGGATGCACGCCTGACTGGAAAGCCTCTGAGAACAAGTTCAAATGTCCGTGTCACGGCAGCGGCTACGATAGCGAGGGAGTCAATTTTGAAGGGCCTGCCCCGCGTCCGATGGATCGCGCCTATGTCGAGAAGGACGCCGAAGGACAGATCGTCGTGGACACCGGCAAACTCTACAGATGGCCGAAGGGCGAGAAGAACGAATTTAATGACGATGGGTCGTATATTCCGCTCTGATGAATTGCGGCTTTCGGATTGCGGAACGCGGATTGAAAAGACAAGCGCTCTGCTTTCTTAAATCCGCAATCCAAAATCCGCATTCCGCAATCGAGGGAGATTCTGGTGGAGCCTGAAAAACCCAATCCGCAGGAGACCAAGACGCTCGCCAAGAGTGAAGAGCCGAAGACTGGTCTGAAGGAGAAGGTGCGCGAGGTGAAGGCGCAGGCCATCGAAGAGGCCAAGGCGCTCAAAGACCCGCAGCAGACGCAGCTTTGGAAATCCATCTTTCGCGTCTCGCACGACCGTTCCGATCCGCGCAACCGTTCCTTAGCCATTCTCTCAAACGTCTTCCTGCATCTTCACCCGGCGAAGGTCAACCGCGATGCGACCCGCTACGGTTTCACCTGGGGCATGGGCGGCATCACGTTCTATCTCTTCATCGTCCTGACCTTCACGGGCGTGCTCCTGATGTTCTACTACCATCCGTCGAAGGGGCAGGCGTTTCAGGACATTCTTTACTTAGAGCATGATGTTCCGTTCGGCAAGCTGTTAAGGAACATGCACCGCTGGGCGGCGCACCTGATGATTATCACGACGTGGCTGCACATGTTTCGCGTCGTCCTGACGGGTTCTTATAAGAAGCCGCGAGAGTTTAACTGGTGCGTCGGCATCGTCCTGCTCGTCCTGACGCTGCTGCTCTCTTTTACGGGTTATCTTTTGCCGGACGATCAACTCGGCTTCTGGGCGGTCACGGTCGGAACGAACATGGCGCGAGCGACACCCGTGCTGGGGAGTGAAGGGCCGTTTGGCCCTCAGCTTGGCATGACGCCGTTTAATGACGTGCGCTTTGGCCTGCTCGGCGGCTCAATCGTGGATTCCAATGCGTTGCTCCGCTCTTACATCTGGCATTGCATCGGCATTCCGCTTGTCATTTCTATCTTTATGGCCGTTCATTTCTGGCGGATACGCAAGGACGGAGGCATCTCCGGCCCTGCGCCCGTGATGCTCGAATCGGAAATGAAGGCGGTGAAGAAGAAGTAGTCGCTGCTTCGAGGGCGAGGGCGTTTGATTTCGAGCTGTGACGAATAAGAAACTCTTGTGAGCTAAACGAAGATGGTTGCACAGGTAGAAAAGCGCGGATTCAAATTCAGCACCGGCATGATTGTGCTGCTCGGAGTTGTCGTGCTCATCGCGGTGGCGGCTTTCCTCGTCGAAGACTGGCATCAACTCTGGACGATTTCGTCAGCGCCCGACAACATCCCCATCGTCGGCATGATCCCGTTGGTGGTCTTCTTCACCTGGCTCGGTCTCAAGCAGGCGCGCGACCACGACCGGCTCATCGAGCGGCTTGAAAAAGACACGCAGCTTGCGAAGACGCATCATCGCAAGGCGCTGCCGTGGCGTCCCGGCTGGGCGCGCGACATACACGTCTGGCCATATCTCGTCCGCGTCGAATTCTTAGCCGCGTTGATTGTCACCATCATTCTGTTTGTCTGGTCAATCACGCTCAACGCGCCGCTTGAAGAACCCGCCAACCCTAATCTGACGATGAACCCGTCGAAAGCGCCCTGGTACTTTCTGGGCTTGCAGGAGATGTTGGTCTATTTCGATCCCTGGATTGCGGGTGTCGTGATGCCGGGACTTCTTGTCGTCGGTTTGATGGTTTTCCCATACGTGGACGCCAATCCGCTCGGCAACGGTTACTACACCTGGAAGCAGCGCAAGTTTGCTATCGGGATGTTCGCGTGGGGATTCTTCATGTGGATTATCCTGATTATCATCGGGACGTTCATCCGGGGGCCGGGGTGGATTTGGTTCTGGCCGGGACAGACGTGGGACCACAACGCGGTCGTTTATGATAGAAACGTAGATTTGCACGAGTACATCGGCATCACGAGCGTGTGGGGGAAAGCTATCTTCGGGGCTATTGTCGTCGGGGCGTTTTATGTCCTGGGAGGGATGTTCTTCCACTGGCTGATGACGCGCACCGAGTTTGACAAGAAGATACTGAAACGCACGAGCCTTTTGCAGTATCTCACGTTTCAATTTTTCGCCATCAGCGTGTTGCTGGCGTTGCCGGTGAAACTGATCCTGCGTTTATTGCCGATTCACATCAAGTACGTTTGGGTGACTCCCTGGTTTAATGTCTGACGGCTTGGAAAAAGCGGAGGGACGAGGCAAGGTGGCTGACACTCCAGAGTCTGGCGCGATAGTTAAAAAGGAAACGGAAACGCCTGAACGCGACCCTATCGTGAGCCGCTCGACGAGCGCCGCGATGCTCATCTCTACGCTGCTGCTCATCGGCACGCTGGCGTGGGCGCTCTATGACGAGGCGTACGGGCAGCGTCCGTGGAAGGGCGCGCAGCAGCAATTCGTCGAACGCTACACGCGCTATTTGAAGAGCATTCAGGGCAAGGCCGGGCAGACCGAAAAAGAGGTCATGGAGAGCGCCGAGTATCAGCAACTCGACGAAGAAGCGAAAGCTGCGGATGAGTTAATCGCACCGCGCAAGAAAGAGATTGATAGAGAACTCAAGGCCATAGAGGAAAAGACTGCCGCCGTCACAGACCCTTTCCAGAATGCGCGTGGGCAGATCACCGTCATCAATTACCAGATTGAGACCGCCGGAAGCGATTCGGCCAAGAGCAAGCTGCGCGACAAGGTTCAGAAAAAGAAAGAAGAGAAGAGCACCGTTTATCTTCCCACCGGCGACGGGTCTGGTAAGACCGAGAAAAAGGAATTCAACTACACGGAGCTTGAACAGTTCTACAATGACCTGAAGAGTCAAAAGGCAAAGCTGCTGTCGGAAAACGGCGAACTTCTCAAAGAACCCACCGAGCTTAAAAAGAAGCGTGCCGAATATCTGAAAGACCACATGATCGGTCTCGGTCCAGACCAGATTAAAGGTCTCCTCAGAAAGAACGAGAGCTTCGATTTCAGTCTCAAGCAGATTAACGTCACGTCTTCCAATATCGTTGACCGCTGCGAAACCTGTCACCTCGGCGTGCGCGAGCCGCTCCTGTTGAAGGCTTCTGATTTAGCGCCTGATGGCCCCGGCAAACAGCCTGATGAGTGGGCCAGAGCCTTCGTCAGCCACCCGAACAAAGAACTGCTGACCATCCATAATCCAGACCGTTTTGGCTGTGCCAGTTGTCACGGTGGAAATGGGCGCGCGACCACGAGCATCGAGAAGGGGCATGGTCGCCACAGGTTCTGGCTGCACCCCATGTATGAGAAAGAGAACATGCAGGCGGGCTGCCAGCAATGCCACACCACCGACCGCGTGCTGCAAGGTGCGCCGCAACTGACGCTCGGCAAAGACCTCTTCCAGAATCGCGGCTGCGTCGGCTGCCATCGCTCCGAAGGCTTTGACCGTGAATCGGACGCGCTGGCAACTGCGCGCCAGCAGATTATCCAGCTCGAAGAGAACATCACCGCCAACCAGCGCGAGGCGCGTCAGGCTCAGGATGGTGTCTCCAACGCCGCCGACGATGCCGAAGCGCAGATGCTCGCGGCGCGTTCGCAATCGCTGGTCGTCACCAATAGTTTGCTGGCGGCTCAGATTGACCAGTTGAACATTCAGGCGCGCTACCTGATGCAGGATCAGAAGAAGGTCGGGCCGAATCTCAAGGACGTTCGCCTGAAACTCGCTAAAGAGTGGATTCCTGAATGGCTCAAAGACCCGCAATCGTTTCGTCCGGGAACGAAGATGCCGACCTTCTGGCGCTTGAATGCAGAGATGGCGCATGACCCGCGCGCAGATGATGACAGGAAAGCTATTGCCGCTTATCTCTGGCAAGAGGGCACGGACGGACGGATGCCTGCACAGGATCGCGCAAAGGGGAATACAGCCAACGGCAAACAACTCTTTGAGACTGTCGGCTGTATGGCCTGTCACTCGCTTGGCGACGGCGAGTCACCAACCGGCGGCGACTTTGCGGCTAACCTTCAGCGCGTCGGCGAAAAAGCCAACTTCGATTATATCGTGCGCTGGATTTATAACCCGCGCCAACGCTGGGCGCCCTACTGTCCGAAAGAAAAGCGCGACCTGACGCGCGACGATTACAGGGCAAAGAATCAGGCGTTTTTGTTCGACACCGAGCAGTTCTCGAAATGCCCGAACGACGGCGCGGAGCTTCAGGTGCAGAACATGACGGTGATGCCCAACTTCCGTCTGACCATAGACGAAGCGCGCGACATCGCCTCTTATCTCTTCTCGCTGACGCAAGGCAGTTCTTCTTTCCGCGACGCAGCCGCTTCGTCCTACATGGACGACCCGGCGCTCAAAGAGAAGGGGCGCGAAAAAATCAAGCAGTACGGCTGCGCCGGATGCCACGAAATCAAGGGCTTTGAAGAGGAGCAGCGCATCGGCAAGGAATTGACCGCCGAAGGCTCGACGCCGATTGAGCGGCTGGACTTTGCGACGCTAACGAAGAGTGCCGAAAAGGGCATAGACCCGGAGACGAACAAGGAAGGCGAAGAGTGGTACAACCACAAGGGCTTCTTCGAGCATAAGCTGGAAACGCCCTGGATTTACGATACAGGTAAGGAAAAGGAGTGGCAGGATCGCCTGCGTATGCCTGAGCCTTACCTGAAGCCGGAGTGGAAGACCGCTTTGACGACATTCCTGCTGGGCAGCGTCGGCTCGGAAGGGGCAAACGTTCCCGCGTCTCTTTTCTACAGGCCGGACGACGCGCGCAAGGCTGTGCAGGATGGCTGGTGGGTCGTCAAAAAATATAACTGCATGGGTTGTCACAGCGTTCAGGTCGGGCAGCGCAGCATCCTGATGGATTTGCCGCTTTATCAAAATCCAGACTGGAAAGATCAACTGCCGCCGAACCTGACGAGCGAGGGCGCGCGCGTTGACCCGAACTGGCTCTTGAGATTCCTGCATGACCCGTCGCTCACGGACGCGGCTGGAAAAGCCGAGCCGGGACGAAGCGATAAGACTGTCGGCGTCACTCCGACAAGCGGCAACGCGATTAATAATCAGGCGGCGCGGCCTGCGGCAACGCCTGCAAACGGCAATCAGGGCGGGAATCAAAACGCAGGTGGCGGCGCAGGTGGCGGCGCAAGCGATGCTACTTTGCTTGCCGAACAATTCAGGTCTCAGCCGGGTGCGGACAGAAACGGTGTGCGAACTTATTTGCGAGCGCGTATGCCGACGTTCAATTTCTCGCCGAACGAGTTGCGGACCCTCGTTCGCTTCTTCATGGCCGTGTCGTCGCAGCAGGAGCCGTACATACCCGAGCCGATTGAGCCGCTGAAGGAAGATGAAAAGATGCTGGCGCGTGCGTTGTTCACGTCCGAGGGCGCGCCCTGCCTGAAGTGTCACATCACGGGCGACCCCGGGCACGACAAGACCGCCTCGGCTCCCAACTTCCTGCTGGCGAGCGAGCGCCTGAAACCGAAGTGGACGTATCGCTGGCTGCTCGACCCGCAACAAATCAGTCCGGGAACGGCGATGCCTTCCGGGTTGTTCAAGAAGGAAGGCGACCGGATGGTCTTCAACGGCCAGACGCCCGAAGCCTTCAATAACTATCACCGCGATCATGCGGAGTTGCTGGTGCGCTACATGTTCCTGCTAACGCCGGACGAGCAGCGACGCATCTCTTCAGGTTCGCCTGCGGCGACGGGTGGCTCTGCGCCTGCGCCGACCGCCGCGCCACCGCCGCCGACTTCAGCGCACGCCCGCCGTGTGAAACAAAACGCGAGGAGAGCGAACAGCCATGCCACGCGCAGGGTAGTGTTGAAGACAAATCGAGCGAGAGCGCATGCCACGCGCCTTCGCACAGCGCGAGCGCAATGACCTTGAGCTTTGCGCGGTGGAAACTTTCTGTTTCGTTAGGTACTCTGGAATTCATCTTTAGTTGGAGGAATCAATTATGTTAAAGAATCGCGCAGGCTTCTGGCTTGCGATCTCAATTACGGTCTCGCTGCTCGCGCTCTCTGTTGCCTGCGGCGGTAAGAAAGAGGGTGGCGAAGCGAATAGTGGCGATACCGGACCGACCACCGGGACGAAATACGCGGCCACCGGCAACGAAGGCACAGTCACGGGCAAGGTGAGCTTAAATGGTGAAGCGCCCGCGCCGCAGAAGATTGATATGTCGCAGGACGCCAACTGCGCCGCGAAGAACAAAGACCCGTTGACCGAGACGGTCGTCGCCAAAGATGGCAAGCTGGCGAACGTTTTCATCTACGTCAAAGAAGGCACGACTGCCGACGGCAAGAAGATTGCCGACTATAGCTTTGACACGCCCAGCGCGGAAGTCACGCTTGACCAGAACGGCTGCCACTACGTCCCGCACGTCATCGGGATGCAGCCCAATCAGAAGCTGAAAGTCACCAACAGTGACCCGACCGGCCACAACATCCACGCGCTGCCGAAATCAGGAAGCGGCAACGAAGAGTGGAACGAATCGCAGCCGGGCGGCGCAGGCCCGATCACCAAGACCTTCAAGCGCTCGGAGATTCTCGTCCCAGTTAAATGCAACCAGCATCCCTGGATGAAGGCTTACGTCGGCGTCGTCAAGCATCCGTTCTACGCGGTTAGCAAGGAAGACGGAACATTTGAGATCAAGGGCGTGCCCGCAGGAACTTACACGGTCGTCGCCTGGCACGAGAAGTTCGGCGAAAAGACCGCGCAAGTCAAAATTGACGCCAAAGGCACGGTCACTTCCGACTTCACTTTTGACTCGACTGCGACAGCATCCCTCGAAGGCGGCTCACTACAGGTCATGCCTGCGCTGGAGCTTCCGATGACGGTGAGACACTAAGGGGCGGTGATAAGTGATGGGTGATGGGTGATAAGACAAAACGTTCTTTCCTATCACCTCTCACTTATCACCCATCACTTCTTTATGAACCGAGGTTTACATCGCTTCACGTTGTTCACGACGGGCGCGACGCTGTTTCTGATTGTGGCGGGGGCGCTCGTGACGAGCCACGACGCGGGGCTGGCGACGAACGATTGGCCGCTCTCGAACGGGCAGGTCTTCCCGGAAATGGTCGGCAATCTTTTCTGGGAACACGGCCACCGCATGGTTGCCACCAGCGTAGGGATTCTCGTCATCATTCTCAATATCTGGCTCTGGCGGAGCGAGAAGCGCGCGTGGGTTCGTCGGTTGGGACTCGTGGCGCTCATCGCGGTCATCGCACAAGGTCTGCTCGGCGGTCTGACGGTCAAGATGATGCTGCCGCTCGCCGTCTCTTCCGCCCACGCGACGCTGGCGCAACTCTTCTTCTGCACGATGGTGAGCCTGTCGGTCTTCACTTCGCAGGGTTGGAGCGAGCCGCGCGCCGAGATTGAAGAGAAGGGAAATCTATCGCTTCCGTTTCTTCTGGTCGCGGCGGCGATTAGCATTTTGATTCAACTGGTGCTGGGAGCAACCCTGCGCCACTCGGCGACGTGGGATCAGCACCTGCCGACAAGTTTGTTGCTCACACATCTGGGCGGCGCTCTCGCCGTAGTGTTGGTCTTAGGCAGCGCAGTCGTCACGGTGCTTCGCCGTCACCGGGGTGAGACTTATCTGACACGTCCGGCGCTAATCGCAGCGGGGCTTTTAGTCGTTCAACTTTCTCTGGGGCTTGCGGCCTACTTAACCCGGCTCGCATCGCCTAATTCACCGCAGCCGCGCAATCCGATGGTCGGCATCACGGTCGCGCACGTCGCCTGCGGTGCGCTCGTCTTCGCCACGACCATCGTCCTGACCTTGCGCGCCTTTCGTGTTCTCAAAGGCGAGAGAGCGAGCGCGAGCAGCGCGTATCGGCTTCGGGCTGAGACGAATTAACGATTTTGGGGATTTGGAACTTACAAGGTGAAATCTGAAATTTTAATTAAGAGTTCTGCTATAGACCTCAATCCGCGTGTGATGACAAAAGCGCGGGTTGACGGATTGTCTATGCGTGATCGTGTGCTGGCTTATCTTGATTTGACCAAGCCGCGCATCACTTTTCTGATTGTGTTAACGGCTGCCGCCGGATTCTGTCTCGGCGCGAAAGGCAGCCTCGATTATCTACAGTTCACACACGCGATGCTCGGCATAGCGCTGCTCTCATCAGGCATCGCGACGCTCAACCAGTACATGGAGCGTGAGCTTGATGCTTTGATGCGGCGCACGATGACGAGACCACTGCCTTCCGGCAAACTCGCTCCTGTCGAGGCGCTTGTCTTCGGCGTCGGGCTAACGATTATCGCCGAAGTTTATCTGGCGTTGCTCGTTAATCCCTTGACGGCGTTGTTCGGGCTGGCGGTTATCGCGGGCTATCTTTTCATGTACACGCCGCTTAAAACGAGGACGACGCTTTCGACGGCGGTCGGCGCGTTTCCCGGCGCGTTGCCGCCTCTGATGGGCTGGACGGCGGCGAGTAATGAAGTGACGACAGGGGCGTGGGTGCTGTTTGCCATTCTGTTCCTGTGGCAGTTTCCGCACTTTCTCGCCATCGCGTGGATGTACAGGGAAGATTACGGGCGCGCGGGAATCCGCATGCTCCCCGTAGTCGAACCAGAGGGACGCGTCACGGGGCAGCAGATCGTCGTTTACACGCTGATGCTTCTGCCCGTGAGCCTGCTCCCGACGCTACTTGGGATTTCAGGGCGCGTCTATTTCTACGGAGCCATCTTGCTCGGCTCGCTATTTCTGGTCAGCAGTATCTCGGCTGCACTCTCGAAAACAAGACAGCAAGCGCGGCGACTCCTGCTCGCCTCCGTGCTTTATCTGCCGCTGCTGTTTGGATTGATGGTCTTAAACCAGGGATGAAGGATGAGGGATGAGGGATGAAAGAAGAAAAACTTTCTTTACTTCATCCCTCATCCCTCATCCCTCATCCCTAAGGAGGTGCGATGGGTCGCGCTCTAGGTGTCCTGATCTGGCTTTTGACGCTCGCCTCGGTGGTGCTGTTCTTTAGCGGATGGTGGTTTCCTGTCTCCATCACGGAGCACGCGCCAGCGATTGATCGTCAGTTTATGATTACGATGATCGTCGTCGGGATCGCCTTCGTCCTGGCGCAGGTCGGTTTGGGCTATGTGGTCTGGCGCTATGGAGCCAACTCCAAGATTGAGGGAGAGCGCGCCGTCTACACGCACGGCAACAACCGGCTGGAAATGATCTGGACGGTGGTGACGGCGGTCGTCTTTATCGGCCTCGGTATCATGGGACAGCAGGTCTGGGCGCAGCTTCGTTTTAATGAAGCGCCCGCCGGGGCTGCCACCGTCGAGGTCGTCGCGCAGCAGTTTGCGTGGAACATGCACTACGCGGGCAAAGACGGCAAGCTGGGTCGCACCGATCCGGCGCTCATCAAAGAGGATGAGAATAATTTTATCGGTCTGGATGAAAAAGACCCGAGCGCGAAAGACGATTTGACCACGACGACGCTCGTCCTTCCCGTTAACCGTCCGGCTGAGTTGATCCTGCGTTCAAAGGATGTGACGCATAGCTTCTGGGTTCCGCAGTTGCGCTTCAAGCAGGACCTCGTGCCCGGCATGATGATTCGCGTTCACTTCACGCCGAACAGGACGGGGCAGTTTCAACTCGCCTGCGCCGAATTGTGCGGGATGAATCACTTCAGCATGAAAGGAACGCTGCTGGTGCTGACGGAAGCCCAGTATGGTGAGGTGACGGCGCTCCCACAGTCGGATTTTCAAACGAAGGTCAACGAGTTGAAGAACTCGTATGAACTGGGTGTGATTTACGACGCGAACGGCACGAAGATCGGCAATTCATATTAGTTCACCTTTCCATCACAGGAGATGAGCGATGGCAGACGCTAACGTTGTTCACGAAGGCCACGAGGCAGTGCATCGCCACGAGCCGCCGAAAGGTTTTATACGCAAGTACGTCTTCAGCCTCGATCACAAGGTAATCGGGGTGCAGTATCTGACGCTTGCCCTCGTAGCGGTTTTCGTCGGAATGATTCTGTCAGTGCTGATGCGCCTGAGCCTGACGTGGCCGGATATGACCTGGCCGATCATCGGAGCGATCAAGCCCGATTCCTATCTTTCGCTTTTGACGATTCACGGCACGATGATGGTCTTCTTCGTGTTGACGACCGCGCCGCAGGGAGGTTTCGGCAACTACTTTCTGCCGATTCAGATCGGGGCAGAGGACATGGCCTTCCCCGTCCTCAACATGCTCTCTTTCTGGGTCACGTTCGTCGGCTTCATCGTTCTGGTCTTCTCGTTCTTTGTGCCTGAGGGTGCGCCCATCGGAGGTTGGACGGCTTACCCGCCTTTAAGCGCTATCCCCAGCGCCGGGCCGGGGCAGGGCGCTGGCATGAATCTCTGGATTCTGAGTATCGCTATCTTTTGCGTCGGCTCGTTGTTGGGGGCGCTCAATTTCATCACGACGCTTTTGAACATGCGCGCCAAGGGCATGTCCCTGATGCGTATGCCGCTGACCTGCTGGGCATGGTTTACGACCGCCGTGCTGGCGCTGCTGGCGTTTCCGGTGTTGCTCGCGGCTGGCGTGCTGCTTTATCTCGACAGAAACGCAGGGACGAGCTTCTTTATCCCGGCGGGGCTGTATATCAAAGACGTGGTGCAGCCGCACGCCGGAGGCTCTCCGATTCTCTGGCAGCATCTCTTCTGGTTCTTCGGACACCCGGAAGTTTATATCGCCATCCTGCCGGGCATGGGCGCAACTTCGCACGTGCTGGCGACCTTCGCTCGCAAGCCCGTCTTCGGTTATCGCGCGATGGTTTTTGCCATCTTCGCTATCGGGCTGCTGGGATTCTTCGTCTGGGGGCATCACATGTTCATCAGCGGCATGAGTCCCTATTCGGCGATGGCGTTTTCGGTCTTGACGCTTTCCATCGGCGTGCCTTCGGCGGTCAAAACCTTTAACTGGCTCGGAACTCTCTGGGGCGGGAAGATTCGATTTACAACGCCGATGCTCTTTGCTATCGGTTTTGTCTCGCTCTTCGTCGCGGGCGGAATCACCGGCCTCGTGCTTGGTCAAACATCGCTCGACCTGCCTATGCATGACACCTACTTTGTGCTGGGACACTTTCACTTAGTGATGGGAGTGGCTGCCATCTTCGGGATGTTCGCCGGAATCTACTTCTGGTTTCCGAAGATGTTTGGCCGGATGATGAGCGAGAAACTGGGGAGAATCCATTTCTGGATTACGTTCGTCGGCGTCTACTCTATTTTCATCCCGATGCACATTATGGGAATCGTCGGGATGCCGCGCCGCTATTCGCGGTTTGCTGAAAACGGGCAGCAGATTTACGGCTTCCTCGAATCTCTGCATCCACTTGTACTGTTCGTCACGGTCGCGGCCATCGTGACGTTCCTGACGCAGTTTCTCTTCCTGTTCAATCTCCTCTGGAGTTTGTTCAAAGGCAAGAAGGCGGGCAACAATCCCTGGGAGGCGACCACGCTTGAATGGGAGACAACCTCTCCGCCGCCGCACGACAACTTCGCGGGCGTTCTGCCGGTAGTTCACAGAGGCCCCTATGAATATTCCGTACCGGGCGCGCCTAACGATTACATCATGCAGACGACGCCCGACGCGGCGGACGAACCGGGCATAAAAGCGCAAGAGGGAAGTGGTGGTAATGGGCACGATGGTCACAAGCACTGAGAAGGTTATTCAACCCAGGATAGGAACCGGCGGCGGGCCGCGCAAAGTTGGCCCGAATGGCGGGCCGCGCGGCAACGGGCATGACAACAAGGGTGGGGAACAGTCCGACGGTTTCTCGCCCTCAAAGTATCGCATCGGAATGTGGGTCGCGCTCGCGGGCGTGGCGATGATGTTCACGGCACTGACAAGCGCCTATGTCGTTCGCGCCGGTACGTCGAACGACTGGCGGCCAATCGCTACACCGCGCCTGCTCTGGATAAGCACGGCGTTGATTCTCATGAGCAGCTTTGCTTTCGAGATCGCCCGGAGAACTTTGAAGAGCGGAAACACGAGCGCGTATCAGCGTTGGCTGCTGCTCACGGTGTTGCTGGGGTTGGGTTTTCTCGCCACACAATTACTGGCTTGGCGGCAACTCGTCGGGCAGGGGATTTACATCGGCTCAAACCCGCATAGCTCATTTTTCTATGTCTTGACGGGCGCGCACGGGCTGCATCTTCTGGGCGGCGTGCTGGCTCTGGATTATTTGCTGCTGCGCTCGCGGCGCAAACATTACGAAGAACATGGAGTGGCAAAGCGGCAGGCGATAACAAATGCCGTCGCGCTCTACTGGCATTTCATGGGCGGACTCTGGATTTACCTGTTCTTACTCCTTTTCCTTTGGAGGTGAAAGTTGAGTACGACTGCTCAGGCAGACCAGCTTATTGCAAACGAATGGAGCGGCGGCACGCATCCATATCGCATCGGCCATCGCAAGCTCGGTATGTGGCTCTTTATCGTCTCGGACGCGCTGACTTTTTCGGCGCTGCTGATTGGCTACAGCTACGTGCGCGCTTCGTCGGATAATTGGCCCACACCTTTCCCATTTTATCCGAGCATCATTTTCTCGTCGGTGATGACGCTCTGCCTGCTGTCGTCCAGTTTGACGATGGTGATGGGCGTTCAGGCTTCTGCGCGGCGGGACTTCAAGGCCATCAGGAAGTGGATAGGTTTGACCATCCTCTTCGGCGCAGCCTTCATCGTGCTTCACATGATTGAATGGAAGCACTTGATTGACGAAGGCTTGAGTCCATTCACTCTGCCTGAACATTGGCTTGAGCGCTGGCCGGGAGCATCGCCCTTGTTCGGGGCTTCGTTCTTCGCTATCACGGGCCTGCACATGTTCCACGTCTTCACCGGGTTGATTTACCTTGCAGTCGTCGCCGCCCGCGCCAAGAAACTCAAGCACGAAGACGTGGAGATCAGCGGCCTCTACTGGCACTTCGTCGATCTCGTCTGGATGTTCGTCTTCCCGATGATCTATCTGCTCTCGGTGGATTTTACGGGGTAACGCGGAACTCTGAACGCTGAATGATGAAGTAAGAATTTTTTATTCCGCGTTCATCGCTCATACTTCATCGTTTCTTTGACTTGGGAGTCATAAAAGATGGCAACACACGCTGAAGGGGAACACGAGCACTTTGCGGGCAGCAACAAGCTTTTCATCTCCGTCTGGTTCTGGCTGCTGCTCCTGACCGGACTCGAAGTCTTTCTGGGATACGTTCATCTCGATTTTCGTTTGATGCTGACGATCCTGATTGGCCTCTCCATTATCAAGGCTGCGCTCATCGTCGCCTATTTCATGCACCTGCGCTTCGAGCGGCTGAGCCTTGTGCTGACGCTGGTGCCGATGCTCATCATCTGTATCTGCCTGCTGCTGGTTTTCTTCCCCGACAGCTTCAGGTCGAAAGATTACAGGTATAAATTCGAATCCAGCACGCACGTCGAGAAAGCAGAGGAATGACGAACGGGAAACGCACAGTCAAGATAGCTCTGCTGACGGCGGGCCTAATCGCAGTCCTGCTCCTTATGAGTTTGCCAGCGATGGCTCAATGCGCCATGTGCAAGAATGCCGTTACAGGCTCACCCGACGCTGGCAGGCTCTCGCAGAGTTTGAATTCGGCGGTGCTGGTGCTGCTGATTCCGCCCGTGTTAATTTTCTGCGGAATGTTCGTTCTCGCGTACAGGTATCGCAAGGCGCGTGGCTCAGAAGTAGAGCAATCGTCGCCTGGGCGTAGGGAGCGGCGCAACTGGTTTGCGAAATCAGGCGCACGCCGTAAAGGCAAAGGCGCAGCGGAGCGCGAAACTGGCGGAGCAACAGCCTGAGATGTCAGAAAACGAAGAGCTACTGTTAGAGATTGAGAAACGAAGCGTGCGCGGGCGGGCGTGTCCCCTGTGCGGTGGAAAGATTATTCCGTCGGACCGTGCCATCTACGAAAGCAAAGCGAACCCGACGGCTGTTTTCCCGCTCTGGCAATGCGAGAGATGCGGCTACGAGCAGATGTCAGACAAGCCGAAGCCGCAGCCGAAGGGCAAGCACGGGTGACCCGGATTAGCGCGATAAAGGAGACGGAAGATAAAAAGCGATGACCGACACAATTGAGAAGGAGGGTGGTTTGATGAAGAGTGAGAACTTGCTCTTGAACGTCGTCTGCATCGTGATGGCGCTGGGTTTTCTCGGACTCGCCGGATTAAGCTATCTTTCCTCCGGCAACTTTATCAGCACTGATAATCTCTTCTTCTCGTCGGTTGCAGGGATGATGGCTCTCATCTTTCTTCTCGTCCCGGTCACGTCTTTCATCTCTGACAGGAAAGCGAAAAAAGCTCCGGCAGGCGAAGCGGCGACCGCCGGGCAGGGCGCAATCGCGGGGGCAAAGCGTACGACCGTCGGCGCTCTACAGCGCGCTCCCGTGCGCTTCGCCGATACGGTTGATGCCAAAGGACGACCGATTCCGCCGGACGTGGCGCGAATGGTCGAAACGATGAAGGATAGGTAGAGCGGAAAGCCTTGTGGCTATGGACGAGATGACGCGGCGCGTGCTGGGCATGTTCAAGCAGATCGGGAAAGAGACGCTTGATCTCCATGAACTATTTGAAGCAGGCGGCAACGACATGGAAGCGCGTAAGGAAGTCTTCTATACCGTCGAGCGTCTCGTCGAAGAAGGCTTGCTCGAAGAGCGCGGCAATGATTTCTACGCACTGACGGAGGAAGGGAAAAAGGCTGCGCCGGTTAGCATAGACGATCAGAAGGATCGAGACTAATAGAACGCCCGGCTCGGCTTTCAGCATGAAGGATTTTATCTTCACCCTCCCGCACATCAACGCCATCCTGAACACGACGAGCGGCCTCTTCCTCATCGCAGGCTTCATCTTTATTCGTCGCCGCCGGATTACGGCTCACCGCGCCAGCATGCTCGCGGCTTTCGTTGCCTCAACAGTTTTTTTAGTCTCTTATGTCCTGTATCACTCACTGCTGGCTTACCATCTTGGACAAGGCCCGACGAAGTTCAAAGGCGAAGGCTTCATCCGTCCGGTCTATTTCGTCATCCTGATTACGCACACTATCCTTGCCGTCGCAATCGTTCCTTTCATCCTGATTACCTTGTTTCGAGGCTTGCGACGCCAGGATGAGAAACACCGTCGAATCGCGAGATGGACGTTTCCGGTCTGGCTGTATGTTTCAGTTACCGGCGTCATCGTCTATTTGTTTCTTTATCAGCTTTACCCTTCACGCTGAGATTTAATCCCGAGAAATGTTTTTCCCAAGATGGTTGATGACAACTCAAACGGCTCATCTCCGAACGCGACGGCGACTTTGACAGCCACGATGCCGCAGCGTCGGCGCGTTTCGCTCCCGCTCATCATTCTGGCAATACTTTTCGTCGTCGTGCCATTTCTCACCTGGTATCTGACCTGGTTTGGTCGCCCGCTGTCAGAAGACGACATTGGAAAATATCTGAGTGATGAAAAGAACGTGCGGCACGTTCAGCAGGCGCTGACGCAAGTGGAAGAGCGAATCGAAAGGGGAGACGCGAGCGCGAAGCGTTGGTATCCGCAAGTTGTCGCTCTCACAAAAAGTAACGTCGTCGAGATTCGTAAGACCGTCGCTTGGGTGATGGGGCAGGATAATAAAGCGGAAGAGTTTCACGCGGGGTTGTTGACGCTGATTAAGGACGAGCACCCGGCTGTGCGGCGCAACACGGCGGTGCAACTAGTTCGCTTCAATGATGCGAGCGGGCGCTCGGAGTTAAGAGCGATGTTGCAGCCCTTTAATCTCACGGCTCCGTTTGAAGGAACGCTCAGCAGTGTGCTGAAGCCGGGCGCAGCGGTCAGGGAAAACTCGCTGGTGGCGCGAATCACAAACGCGCAGAATCAGGTTCAGGAAGTGCGCTCACCTCTTGCGGGCAAGCTCACTCAGGTGATAGCGCAGGAAGGAGCGCGCGTGGCCGCAGGCGATGTCGTGTTGACGCTCGCGCCTGATGCGGATTTCGTTTACGAATCGTTGCGCGCGCTCTTCCTTGTTGGGACAGAGGAAGATTTGCCGGATGTCGAGCGTTATGAGAGGGGCATTGAAGAAATGCCGGAGCGGGTCAAACAACAAGCGGCGCAGACCGTTAAAGCAATCCGCAGCCGCTTAGATAGTAAAATTCAGTCTGAGGTTAGGCCGTAGCGACGGGCGCGTCCGTTAGTTCTAAACCGTGCGCGGCTTCCCAGTCTTCCGTGGGAACCATCTCGATTGCATCCCAGGGACAGCCGTCGAGGAATGCGCCGTCCGGTCCTTTGCTGATACATTTCTGGCAGCCGATGCAGAGATTCGGGTCAACTTCGATGCGCCCGAACGGTGGGTGATCTTCGTCAGGAACCCAGAACATGCAGGCTTCTATCGGGCAGTATTCAATGCAGGCCGGTGAGCCAGCGCAGCCCGTGCAGCAGTCTGTGGTGATGGCAAGGATTTTCGGTTTCTTCTTGCGTGTGGCTTTACCATCACCCTCTGACATTGGAAAATGTTTTTCGATTATCGAGATCATCCACGAACCCCTTTTAATGTTTCAGGAGAACCGCCTTCACTTTAGCATGGCGGGGCGAGTTTGCTCAATCTTCTCGTGGCAAAGCTGCGAGGAGGGCTTGAAAGACTCGCTGGAAAAGGATAAAACTATTAAAAACCAAACAGGAGGCTTCGCATGAGTACCTTTGCCCTACTTCTCAAACCTAGTGCAGACGCTAAGCGCGTCGCAGAAAATTTACGCGCGGCAGGCATTGCCAGTGACCACATTAATCTTTTAATGCCGGGCACAACCGATGCAGAATTAGAAGCTGCCGTGCCGACGAGCGACACGGAGCAGCCGGGCATGGGCAGCGCTCTCGGCGGAGTCGTGGGTGGGGCGATGGGTGCTGCCGGAGGTCTGCCCATTGGCGCAGCCCTCGCCAGCCTGCTGGTCCCCGGCGTTGGGCCTGTTCTCGCCGCAGGAGTCATCGGCGCAGCCCTGCTTGGCGCAGGCGGTGCAGTTGCGGGCGCGGCGGCGGGCGGCAAGTTGGAAGAGTCTATCGAAGGATTGCCGCATGACGAGTTGTTTGTTTATGAAGACGCGCTCAGGCAGGGAAAGTCTGTCATCATCGTTGTGACAGACGACGACGCGCAGGACGAAACCGCGCGTGGGGTGATGGCGGCTCAACCCGGTGTCGAGAGCATTGACGCCGCGCGCGAGAATTGGTGGATAGGTCTGCGCGATGCCGAAGAGGAAGAGTACAAAGGGCAGGGAGGGGATTTCAAACAGGATGAGCCAGTCTACCGGCGCGGCTTTGAGGCAGCTCAGCACCCGCACCTGCGTGGCAAAACTTATGATGAGGTGACTGAGCGTTTGCGCGAGCGTTACAGCGACGCTTATGAAACGGAATCCTTCCGGCGCGGGTATGAGCGCGGGCAGAATTACCAGCGAAGCTTGCAGGAGAAATACAAGGGTTGAAGGATACGCTGCTGGCTATCGCCGTTCTCGGCGGCATCCTCGTCGTGAGCGCGCTCATCACCAACTGGTTCGCGCGCAAGATGTATAACCGCTGCGGCGATTGCGGGACACTCAACGCCAAGCGCCGCGCAAATTGCCGCGCCTGCAACATGGAAATCAGATAACGTAGGACAGGCATTCCTGCCTGCCGTAGCGTGCTTAAGCCACGCTCATCAATATTGCCAGACAATATTCGCGCTCTCCGCGCTCAATGACAGACAGGAATGTCTGTCCTACTTATGCCCTGGAATCCTGAGCGTTATCACCAGTATCGAAACGAAAGGTTTGCGCCTTTTGAAGACTTGCTGGCTCTGGTGAAAATCCGGGATGGCCTGAAGGTCGTTGATCTGGGCTGTGGCACGGGGGAACTAACTCGCAGGCTGGCGGATAAGCTGCCGGGAAGCGAAGTCGTCGGGATTGATTCGTCACCTGAGATGCTGGAACGCGCCCGCGCGCAGGCACGTGACGGGCTACGCTTTGAGCTTGGCTCAATTGAGAAGGTTCAAGGTTCGTGGGACTTGGTTTTCTCTCATGCGGCGATTCAATGGGTTGACGATCATCGCTCGCTCATTCCGCGTCTGCTCTCGCTTGTAGTCCCCAATGGTCAACTCGTCGTGCAGCTTCCGTCGAATCACGAGCATCCGACGCACACTTTAATCAGGGAAATCGCCGCTGAAGAGCCGTTCGTTTCGGCGCTTGGTGGCTGGAATCGTCTGTCGCCCGTTCTCAACATCAGCGAGTATGCAGAGCTGCTGTACGAGCATGGCGGGCACGAGTTGACGGTTTTCGAGAAAGTTTATCCCAGCCTGTTGGACAACTCGGATGCGCTGGCACAGTGGACTGAAGGCACTGCGCTCGTGCCATATTTTGAGCGATTGCCGGAAAAACTGCGCGAGACGTTCATGGAAAGATACCGTGAAAAACTGGCTGCGCTTTTCCCCTCAAGTCCTGTTTTCTATCCGTTCCGGCGGACGCTCTTTGCCGCAACCCGTGCATCGTAAATTCCAGCCAGAATCTCGCGGGCAGCACTCCGCGTTAACGCTTCGGCGGCCTCGATTCGACCAATCGCATCAGAACTGTGCGTCAGTTGATAATTGAGCATCGCCGCCGGTTGCGGGAAATCAACTTTCTTCAAGATGCGCTCGCCTTTGTCGAAGCGAATCATCAGGGGCTTTCCATCCAGCTTGAAAGTGAAACGTTGGCTGCGCTGCGTTATCTCTATGCGCTCGGTGCGCTCGCCCTGAGCAGTCGCCAATTCGATTTCGACGGGCAGGCGAAAGACCAGAGGCGTCATCGCATCCGCTGACTGCGTTTGCGTCACTTCAAGCGTGAGCTTGCCCGTCGGCTGATGATAAAAGGAGCGCACGCGCAATTCAGGGAAGCCAGCCTTGTAGACCCATTGATCGAAAAACCAATCGAGCCGCTGAGCGGTCGTTTCTTCAAACACGCGTTGCAAATCGGGCGTCCCAACCGGCTTATATTTATATTCTTCAAGATAACGATGGAGCGCCTTCCAGAACAGTTCGTCGCCAACTGTTTCACGCAGCATGTGCAAAACGAGCGCGCCCTTTTTGTAAACAGTCGCGTCGAAAATATCTATTGCCGACCCGTAGCGGTCATAGACAACGGGGCGGCGATATTTCACCAAGTCTTCCAGAAAATAGAGCGATGCGTTTGAGCGCATCTCTTCAAGATAGGCATCGTGCCCCGCTTCATGTTCGCGGAAGACTGCTTCCATGAAGGTGGCGAAGCCTTCGTTGAGCCACAGCTCAGACCAATCTTTGCATGTCACTAGATTACCGAACCAGGAGTGCGCCAGTTCGTGCGAGATCAGATTCTCCGTGGCGAGTTGCGCTTCCTTTGTGCTGCCGAAAAGAATTTCCGAGTCGGCGTGTGTGGTGGCGGTGATATTCTCCATCCCGCCGAAGATGAAGGTGGAGACGACGGTTTGCGCGTACCTGTTGTATGGATACTCGTAGTCGAGTCTCTGGCTGAAGAGACTCATCATCTCCGGCGTCTTCATAAATGCGCGCCGCGCCGTCTCTTCAGTTCCGCGATAGGTGTAATATTCGAGCGGAATACTTTTATAAGCATCGTCCAGCTTTGCATAGTTGCCAACGATGAGCGAGGTGAGATAGCTGGCGTGCGGCTGCTCCATCTTCCAGTGGAAGGTGCGCGTGCCGTCCGCGTTGGTCTTCGTCTCGATGAGTTTGCCGTTGGAGATGGCAATTTCATCTGCGCTCGTAGTGATGTATTGTTCGCTCGTCGCTTTATCGTCCGGAAAATCATAACAGGGAAACCAGTGGTGATTTTCTTCCGGCTCGCCCTGCGTCCAAATCTGCGCGGGCTTTGACCAGTTGACGCTGTTGGCGGCGGGATACGCGGGAATGAAATAGAGACCGCGTTGCGGCGTGGCGCGATAGCGAATGCGAACGACGATTGTTTCCGCCGGGTCATAAGCGCGATCGAGAGTGATAGCGAGTTTATCGGGCGGCTGCGTCCATTTGAGCGTCTGATTGCTCTCGGCAAGCATCACGGCTTCGATCTTCATGCTCGAAGCGTCAAGCTCGAAGGATTTGAAACCGGAGGCGAGCGGTTTGAGCGAGACGGTTTCATCGCCTACGACCGTTTTCCCTGGCACGTTAAAGCGCGTGCTGATGGTGTAGTGCAAGACATCGTAGGTGCGCGCGGGTCTCTCTTGTTTTGTCCAGGGGGGAAGCCTGTGGAGAGGCAGATTTCGCGCTGGCACGGATGCTCTCGGCTTGACGCGCCGACGCTGGCCGAATGTCACCTGCGCGGTGGACGATAGAATGAAGATGAAAGCAAGCGTCGCAATGAACGAGCGGCGAGTGATAGTACGAGAGATCATTCCGGCCTTCCCTGAAACGAACGAAGAATTAAACCTATCTCCGAGGAGAGCAATGATTGTGCCCCACAGGAGAGCAGGAAGCCAAGCCGCGCGGCGATTCCGGAGCGGCGGGCAGTATTGGACGAAGAAGTGTTTATAAAATTGCGCTCAAGTAAAGAATCATCGTTAGTGGCAATTTGAATTCATGGCAAAGCATCGTATATTCCTTTCATAAATACTCTGAAGACTGTGCAATTTCGGATGTCAAAAATGATTGGAGAAATAGGATGCTCCGTTTCGCTGCCTTCTCGACGCGCTTTTTATGGCTGCTCCTCGCTCTGGGTTCTCAACAGATGATTACAGCTCAAAGCACCTCGCCGCCCGTCCCGCCCGAATGGCAGACGCACGCCGAAAAGACGGATTACCGCGAGACGCCGCGCTATAACGAAGCAATAGCCTACTCGCAGAAACTGGCCGACGCCTCGCCCCTGATTCGCTTCAAGAGTTTTGGCGAGAGCGGGGAAGGGCGCGCGCTTCCACTTCTCGTCGCGGCCAGCGGCAATACCTTTACACCGCAGGCGGCGAGAAAAGCGGGCAAGGCCGTAATCATGATTCAAGCCTGCATTCACGCCGGGGAATCCGACGGCAAAGATGCCGGGTTCGCTTTGCTGCGTGATATTGCCATCACAAAAACGCGAACGGGATTGCTCGACCGCGTGGTCATTCTCTTCATTCCAATCTACAACACAGACGGGCACGAGCGATTCAGCGCTTTCAATCGTATCAACCAGAATGGCCCGGCTGAGATGGGTTGGCGCGCGACCTCTGCCAATCTCAATCTTAATCGTGATTACATGAAGGCCGATGCGCCGGAGACGCGCGCGTGGCTGAAGCTGTGGACGGAGTGGAATCCTGATTTGCTCGTTGATTGCCACGTCACGGACGGCGCGGATTTTCAGTACAACATCACCTACATCTACGAGCATCACGAGCATGTGGCTGCGCCCGTGCTCGGTTGGATGCGCGATGCTTTCGATCGGAGAATATTCCCGGCGACCGAAGGCACGGGTAATCTGCTGGCTCAATATATGACCTTTCGTGATAACCGCGATCTGACGAAAGGGATTGACGGCTTTGTCATGCCGCCGCGCTTTTCGACGGGCTACACGACGATTCGCAATCGCCCCGGCGTCACGATTGAAACACATATGCTCAAGGATTATCGCAACCGCGTGCGCGGGACATACGATCTGCTGAGATTTACGCTCGAAGAAGTGAATCGTAATCCCGAAAAACTGTTGCGCGCCGTCGCGGAAGCTGACGAACAAACAATCAACATGGCAAGAAGCTACGATGCTGCGCGGCGTTATCCTCTGCAAATTCAGATGACGGATAAGGCGAGTCCATTCAAATTCAAAGGCTTGGAATCTCGCACGGAACAGAGCGACGTTTCAGGTCAGGTGCGTGTGGTTTTTGGAACGAAGCCGGTGGAGATGACCATTCCGTTTTATGACGAGAGCCGGGTCGCTGCCGCCGTCTCTCCCCCGCTTTATTACATCGTGCCGCCGCAATGGAAAAGCGTAATTGACGTGATGGCCGCACACGGTCTCAAAATGCAGCGTCTCACTTCGCCCGCGACGATTGAAGTTGAGAGTTATCGTTTCGGTAATGTGAAATTTGCGCCTGCGCCGTTTGAGGGGCGCATCGTTCCAAACGAGCTGACGAAGGAAGTGGTGCGCGAGCGTAGAACTTATCCCGCCGGATCAATCGTTATTCCGGTAGCGCAGCCAGCCGGAAACGTCGCGATGCATCTGCTGGAGCCTGACGCGCCTGACTCGTTTGTCGCCTGGGGATTCTTCAACGTTATCTTTGAGCAGAAGGAGTACGGCGAAGATTACGTGCTGGAGAAACTGGCGCGTGAGATGTTGGCGAAAGATGAGAAGCTACGGCGGGAATTTGAACAAAAGCTGGCTAGCGATCCGAAGTTTGCGGGCAATGCCAGCGCTCGTCTAAACTTTTTCTACGAGCGTTCGCCCTACTGGGATCAGCAGATGAATCTTTATCCGGTAGGCCGCATCACAGTTCCTCTCAAAACAACGCTCAGGATTTCAGGACATTTGTAGGACAGACATTCCTGTCTGTCATTGAGCGCGGAGAGCGCGAATAACTTTATAGCCAATATCAAGAGCGTGCTGTTCGCACGCTGGACAGACAGGAATGTCTGTCCTACGCTATCCGCTCGCGGATTTCAGGTAAAAGAGAAGCGGGCGCGATCTATTTATTAGTCGCGCCCGCTCCCCGATTCATTTTTATGTTTCAAGTTAAACCGTGCGTCGTCCGGTCAGCAAGTTGATGACCAGAACCACCAACGCTACCACCAGCAGGAGGTGAATCAACCCACCGCCGATTCCACCAATCGCGCCGATTAACCATAAGACCAGAAGCACTACCAAGATTGTCCACAACATAATCGCCTTCTCCTTTTGTTGAAGCGTCCCCTTAAATCTGTTCGCTTGACCCCTTTGTCTACTCGAAGAACCTGGCCTAACAACCGTTGCTGGCTGTTACGAGGCGGCCTGCACTAAACCGTGCGACGGCCTGTGAGTAGATTGATAACGAAAATGATGAGTGCTACTACGAGCAGCAGGTGAATCAGGCCACCACCGATTCCGCCGATAGCACCGATCAACCACAACACCAAAAGAACCACCAGAATTGTCCACAACATTGTCGCCTTCTCCTTTTTTTGAGCGTCGCTGATTTTAATCTTTTTCGGTTCTACTGAACCCACCTGCCAGACACAGGGAGCAATGTCCGTGCCATCTCACCCGGTGAGGATATGATTCAGAGGTAAACTCAGAAAGTTAAGGGGTTATGCCCGGATGATAAGCGGCAAAAGAGAAGCTCAGCGGGAATTGAATCGTTCGTTTGTATTGAAAGACAGCACACCATGCCGAATCGAAGTGTTTCGATTTAGTTCGGCTAACCTGAAGTCGGTCAAAACCGTTGATATAACAGCAACCGAACCGAGGCTTCATTCATCGGAAAACTCACACGGTCGATTTGTTTGTGGTGCTACCTCGACCGGCTTTTTAATTTTCGGGTGAAATTTTTAACTAAGACTGGACTTAGACGGGCGGGGGCTGCTAAAGTATTACTGCCGTTCGCATTCGGCCTCAGGCGAACGCGCTCATCAGGATTTCTCCGCTACACAAGCGTGCGGGTTGCTCCTACCGTTGCCGGACATTTTCAAGCCCGATTCTTTGTAATTTTGACTTTCTGAAAAGCCTCTCGCTGTCTTCCCCTTTTTCGGACAGCGACGCTTAGGAGAATTTTATGCCGTCCCCTTTGCCCCGTTTGATCCCCCGTATCCAGAAGTCCAGTCTCTTTGTCGCCATCGGACTCCTCTTGCTGCTTGTGCTGGCAAGCGCCATTATCATTTACCAGAGAAACCAGCCTGTTGTGCGTGAGATTAACTCCACGCAGTTGCGCGTTCTCGGCGAAACCGGAGCGGCAGCCTCGCTCAAGGTTGATGATGAGACGTTGATCGTTACCGGACAAGATGGTGTGATTTCACAGGCCATCGTGACTAACGCCGCGACGCAAAACGAGATTATCAACGTCTTCGTCAAAAACAATCTTCCGGTCGAATTCCGCTCGCTCAAGCCGAGCGGTTTCTCGACTGCGCTGACCTGGTTGATTCCGTTCCTGACCGCCGCTGTGCTGGCCTTCGTGGTCTGGCGAGTCTACGCGCAGATGGGAGGTCGTGGCAGCGACTTCAACCCGGCTGACGCCAGCGGCAAGCAATCGGTCAACTTTGCTGATGTCGCGGGCGTGGACGAAGCGAAAGCTGAATTGTCCGAGACAATCGAGTTTCTGCGCGACCCCTTAAAGTTCGGGAGACTGGGCGGACGCGCACCGCGCGGCATTCTTCTCTCAGGCCCTCCGGGCACGGGCAAGACGCTGCTGGCACGCGCGGCGGCCAACGAAGCGGGCGTCCCGTTTCTTTCAGTTTCCGGTTCGAGCTTTCAGGAGAAGTTTGCCGGGATGGGTGCGGCGCGCGTGCGTCGTCTCTTCGCTGAAGCCCGCAAGCTTTCGCCCTGCGTCATCTTTATAGACGAAATTGATGCTCTTGGACGCCAGCGCGGGCGCAGCAATGATTCCGCTTCCGCCGATCAGGATCAGACGCTTAATCAACTGCTGGTCGAGATGGATGGGTTCGAGCATCACAGCGGCATGGTCATCATCGCTTCAACCAATCGCCCGGACATTCTCGATAGCGCGTTGACACGACCCGGACGCTTCGACCGCGAGGTGGCCGTCAACCTTGCCGATGCGAATGGGCGCGAAGAGATTCTGAAAGTCCACGCGCAAGGGTTAACGCTTGAAGAGGGGCTTGATCTGTGCTGGATTGCGCGAGGCACTCCCGGTTTCTCCGGCGCTGATCTCGCCAACTTACTAAACGAAGCCGCGATTGCCGCCACGCGCGACAATTCCGAAGCCATCGGTCGCCCGCACGTCGAATACGCGCGCGACAAAATCCTGATGGGCGCGGAGCGTCAGGGCTTTATGATGGACGAAGAGGAACGCTATGCGACCGCCGTCCATGAAGCAGGCCACGTCGCCGTCGGCCTTGCCGTGAAGAATGGCGACCCGATTCACAAGGTCTCAATTCTTCCACGTGGTCGCGCGCTTGGCGTCACGCAGTCATTGCCGGAGCGTGATCGTTTGATGAAGAAGCGTGAATATCTGGAAGATCAGATTGCGATGTTGCTGGGTGGTCGCGCCGCAGAGCAACTTCTGCTGGACACGATGACCGCCGGAGCGTCAAACGACATCGAGCGCGCCGTAGAAATTGCGCGCAAGATGGTCGCCGAGTTCGGCATGAGTCCGCTGGGGCCGATTCATCTGGGCAAACCCGAAGACCCGCGCAGCCAGACTTTGCTTGATCGCGTCGAGCACGCGACCAGCGACATCATCAACATGCAAATGAAACGCGCCTGCGAAGTCGTTGATCAAGAGCGTAAATCAATCGCACGCCTCGTCGAAGGTTTAATGGAACGCGACACGCTCGACTCCGACGAGATTCAACAAGCTTTTGGAGTAATGGCGTCGTCCCAGGCAGCGTAAAATAATCAGTGGTCAGTGGCCGGTGGTCAGTGGTCAGTAGGTGCGAAGAGGTCTTTAACTGACCACCGGCCACTGACCACTGGCCACTGCTTTTTGCCTTCTGCTGACAGTTTTGATAAGTTTGTGCGTGAAAGGTGAGACCGAATCTTCCTTTCAATCTTCTACACTCTGAAAGCCCGCATCAATTTTAGCGATGGCATATCCGGGCGTCGCACGAATCGAACTGCCGATCTTACAGGAACTCGCCGCGACAGGCGGCGTCGAAGACGTGCGTTTTCTCTACAACCGGCTCGCGGGCTACTTCCCCCAACTAAATGAAACGGATGTCAGGGCGCTGACGAACGGCCATCAAGCTCAATGGCGCAGGCTCGTACAGCGTGCAGGGCGCGTGCTCGCAGACCAGAGACAGATCGAACGTCGGCAAGGGCGTTGGACGATTACGGCGGCGGGGCGCAAGCGAGTTTCGGATGAGGGACAGACGTTCTCGCTGACTGAAACGCACGAATCTGCGCGACCGGAGCAGTTCACGCACGGGGATATTCAGCAGATGCTCCTCGACATTGGGCGCGTGCTTGGCTATCACGCCCAGAGCGAGTTTGATTACTATGATGTTGTCTGGCGCGCGAGCGAAACGAGTCCGCGACTGAGCCACGTCTTTGAAGTCCAGCACAAGGGCAACATAGATGCTGCGATGGCCAAGTTGAAACGCGCCTATGAAGCGCAACGCTCGAAGCCTTTCCTCATCGTGGCGAGCGAGCGTGACACGAATCGAGCCAACAAAAACATGAGCCAGGCACGCACCGGAGCTTTTCACGAAATTGGGCGCGCAACTGTCATCCTGAGCTTTGAGCAACTGAACCGTCTTCACCGCGCGCTTACCTCGGTCGAAGACCTCCTCCAGGATATCTTCGAGCGATGACGGCAGCCACCACCCCACTCCATAAGCAATATCAGGAGATCAAGCAGCGTTACAAAGACGCTATTCTGCTCTTCCGCATCGGCGATTTCTACGAAACATTTGAAGATGACGCGCGCCTCGTCTCGCGCGAGCTTGGCATCGTGCTCACGTCGAAACCGATGGGCAAGAACGTGCGTGTGCCTTTGGCGGGCGTTCCGCACCACAGCCTTGAGCGCCATCTCAGACGCCTGATCGCGCGCGGCCATCGCGTTGCCATCTGCGAGCAACTCTCGGATGCTCCCATCAAAGGCGAAAAGGGTGGCAATCTCATCGAGCGCGATGTGGTGCGAATCGTGACGCCGGGCACGGTGCTTGAACCGGGGCTGCTTCATAATAAGGTCAATAATTATCTGGCCGCTTACGTGAAGCAGGGGAAGCGCGCCGGAATCGCTTACGCTGACGTGACGACGGGCGAGTTTGCGGCAACCGAACTGGACGATCAGGCTGCGATACCGGAGTTGCAACGCATCGCTCCGGCGGAAATACTTTTGCCGCGCAGCAGCCCGGAAGCTAACAGCGACGCGCTGCCGGGATTCACGACGCCTTACCGAGAGGACGCCTTCGAGTTTGAGAATGCCCGTCGGACGATCCTCCAACACTTTCATGCGCGCACGCTCGCGCCGCTCGGATTGAAGAATTGGCCGCTCGCGGCTGCGGCTGCCGGGGCGCTCATCACGTACCTGCGCGATACGCAGATGAATGTGGCCGAGCAGTTGACCAGACTGTCAAGCTATCGCACAGATAATTTCATGATGCTCGACGCGCAGACCGTCCGCAGCCTTGAAATCTTTGAAAACAATACGTCAGCGCCGTCGCTGCTCTCCGCGCTTGATCGCACGCGCACGGCGATGGGCGGAAGGCTGCTCCGGCGTTGGCTGCGCCAGCCGCTGCTGGACGTGACGGAGATTATGAGTCGTCAGGAGCATGTGGCGTGGTTTCATGCTCACGGCAATGAGCGCGCAGAGTTGTTCGCAGCGTTCGAGTCTGTTCATGACCTTGAGCGCTTGTCGGCGCGCGTGCGCGCGTGTTTTGCGTCTGCCTATGAATTGCTTGCGCTCGGGCAGGGGCTTGAGACGATTCCGCGCGTGCGCGCCGTGTTGCAGAGAGATTCAAAACGTTTCGGCTCGCTGCTCGCCAATCTGCCTTTATGTGAAGCGGCGGCTGGCTTGATTCGCCGGGCTATCCCTGACGAGCTTTCGCGGCGCTCTCCGCAGACAGGAATCATCCGCGAAGGTTTTTCTGAAGAGTTGGATCAACTGCGGAACATGCTGCGCGACGGCAAGACCTATCTGGCCGAGATGGAACAGCGCGAGCGTGCGCGCACGGGAATCAAGAGCCTGAGGGTTGGCTACAACAAAGTCTTCGGCCATTTTATCGAAGTGACGCGACCGAACCTGCATCTCGTCCCGGCGGATTACACGCGCAAGCAGACGCTCGCCGCTTCCGAACGCTTCATCACGCTCGAACTCAAGGAGTTTGAGTCCTTAGTCGTCAATGCTCAGGAGCGAATCGCGGAGCTAGAAACAAGTCTCTTCCGCCGCGTCTGTGCGGAGATAGGGAAAAGCAGGGAAGAGATTCTGACTGCCGCCGGAACTATCGCTTATCTAGATGCAACAGCTTCTCTGGCCGAAGTTGCCGAAGCCTTCCGCTATGTTCGCCCGGCGATTGTCGATTCACCGGAACTCAAGATCAAAGCGGGTCGCCATCCCGTGCTGGAAAGAATCAGCGAGGATAATTCATTCGTCGCCAACGACACGGAGCTTGGAGAAGAAAGGGAAGCGCAGATTGCTTTAATCACCGGGCCGAACATGTCCGGCAAGTCAACCTATCTTCGGCAGACCGCGCTCATCGTCCTGATGGCACAGATAGGCAGTTTCGTTCCGGCGGACACGGCGACCGTAGGGCTTTGCGACCGCATCTTCACGCGCATTGGACTCTACGACCGGTTGGGGAGCGGCGAGTCAACTTTTATGACCGAGATGGTTGAGACGGCGCAGATACTTCACCACGCCAGCCCTCGCTCACTGATTCTGCTGGACGAGCTTGGGCGCGGGACTTCGACCTACGACGGTCTAGCCGTTGCCCGCGCCGTGCTCGAATACATACACAATCACCCGCGCATTCGCTCCAAGACGCTCTTTGCGACGCACTATCACGAGTTGACCGAACTGGCCGAACTCCTGCCGCGTCTCAGGAATCTTTACGTGGAGATTGACGAGGAGGGAAGCGATCTTGTCTTTCTTTACAAAGTCAGTCCCGGAACAGCGCAGAAAAGCTACGGCGTCTATGCCGCCAAACTCGCCGGTTTGCCCCGCCCCGTCGTTCGCCGCGCCGAAGAGCTTTTGAGCCACTACGAAGCGCACGAGCATCTGGCGGGAGGCAGGGCAGAGAAGGCGAACAAGGAAACAGGAACGCCCAATGCCTCATCTCACGCCGCAGAAATCACGGCGGCCCTGCTCAAACTTGATTTGGATAATCTCTCGCCAGTCGAAGCCATGACGAAACTCTACGAACTGCGCCGCCTCGCCGAATCAGAAATGCCAAAGAGCATTAGGGCGATCAAGACAGCATAACGCCCGATGTTGACCGGGCGCGGCGTCACGACTTGGTGTCGCCTTTTATCAGCGAAAGAAACTCCTGGCGTTGTCCTTCCCAGTTTTCATTGGTCGCCACCGCCGCAAAAGGCGCGAACCGGGCGTCGTCTGGAGAGATTGGCTGTAGGGAACTCACATAAAGGGCTTGCGCCGTCGCCTGATCCAGGTCGTCAGGGATGTAGCGGAACCCGAATATCATATCAACTGCGGAACCATCGAAGAAGGTGTCAGGCGGCACCCAAACGCTGCTCAGGTAATAACCACTGGGCGGAGCGATGTTGTATGAAACGGGATAGTCCTGTTGGTTCTGGCTGGGAATCTCTCCCGTGGAGGAGGCGTTCTTGTAGATGAAGTTTACGCTATACGTGCCCCCGGTGGTATCGTAAGCTCCCTGCACAGCGACAACCGGATTGTCAGCACTGACTGCCGCCCCGTTCTTATAGTAGCAATAATCGTCATTGTTAGGGTCGCATGGCGTATTGATAGGCGGCAACGCATTACCGACCAGGACGCCGGTATATGGCTCTTGAGTGTCCGCGTAATTGACCTGTGTTCCGATAACAAAGTTGTAATCGTCACACAGGTCTGCCATCCAGTAGACATCAATATTCGTGATCTGGTCGGTTGGAATTGCGGGTAAAGTGTAATCGCCACTCTGACGGCCAAGCGAGCCTGTGATAGTAAAGTACGTCTGATTGGTAAAAGAGACCTTCACCGGGGGAGGAAACTTCGTCGGATCGAAGTACGGCCACGTCTCTCTGAAGTTCATGACGCTGACCTGCATGGCCTGAATGTACTCGTTCAGGTAGTTGAAACCCTTTTTCTCGTTCGCACGAATCTTGTAGCCTGACTGATACCACTTGTTCGCGTATTCCTGATAACTCTGAATTCTAAACTCTAAGCGATCTACCGTGATCCAACCCCGTTGCACTCCGTCTCGCAACAACGACAGGTGCATGTTGGCGAATTGTGCGAAGAGCGGCAAGAGGAGCAGTTCGATGCCGCTTTGTTGAAAAGCAGATTGCGCGTTGACAAATGCTTCATGGGCATCAGTCCAGGTCGTCTGTGGGTCTAACTTATTGTTATGCGGACTCACCGAAAGAAGATAACTCTGCAAGTTGCCGACCAGCCCCGAGCTATCCTGAGCCGAACCCAGTTTAGATTGCACACTATTGTATTCGTGCTTTGTGAGTTGCTGGCTGATGAGCGCTTCGACCTTCTGTTTAATTTCCGCCCACACGTCCTCTCTGGACGGAGGCCAGAAGGCGAAGACAAGATGCGAGAGAATGCCGCCGACGACCGGAATCTGATCTAAGCCCGCGGTAATCGCCTGTAGCGCTACATTGTTCCAATCTACGGAATACTGCAACGGTTCCTGCGAGGGAGCAATCTGTTGGGGGTTCGACATGGTTTACACTCCTCTGATGAGCTGCCTGCGGTAAGAAGTCAATCATACATATAAGAGCAGCTAGAACCAGCGATAGGTAAAGTCTGCTCTTCCTAGTCGCGTTCCCTATTGTTAAGAGTTTTGCCGGGCGAGGTAAAAATTGACAGGGAAGATATGTCGGCGGAGAGCAATTGTCAAATGTTGAAGAATCCAGCTCAACAATGAAAATGACCCAATGGTTTGTGTCCGCCAACTCTCGCTGCATCTAACACTTTGAAAAAGCGCGTTAGATATACTCTCTACACCTAATCACACTTTGGGCAGTCTCTAACCCGGGTCTCTCACCCTGCCGGGTCAGTGTGAATTTGCACGCGGGCGCGTGGAATCTCGGCCTCGATTGCGCGGAGCACGCGTACCGATACGTCGTGTGCGTCCTGAAGGTTCATGTCGCGCTCGACTTCCAGATGCAGGTCAATGAATTTCTGCGAGCCTGAGCGGCGCGTTCGCAAATCGTGAAATCCGAGCACTCCTTGATCTCTATAGCTGCTGACGACGACCGCGATTTGATCATCCACGTCGAGCGGCAGCCGACGATCCATCAGCACGTCAATTGATTCACGTCCAACCGAGACGGCAGACCAGAGAATGTAGAAGGCGATGGCGATGGAGATGACGGGGTCTGCCATCTGCCACGGCGTCAGCCCGACAATCACAAGCGCGAGCAGCGCGCCGAGGTTAGTGAAGATGTCCGTCACGTAGTGTGTGGCATCAGCATGGAGGGCGGGTGATTCCGTCTCGCGGGCAACACGCTTGAGCCGCGCGACGAGAGCAATGCTGACCGCGACGGCAATCAGCATGGTCAAGACGCCGAGCCATTCCGAGCTTGTCTGATTCGGGTGGATGATTCGCCGGATGGATTCGCGGATCAGGAAAATCCCGGAAGCGGCGATGACGATTGATTGAAAAAGCCCGGCGAGCGATTCCGCTTTGCCATGCCCGTAGGTGTGATCTTCGTCTGCCGGGCGAGAGGCGGCGCGCACAGCGAAATAGTTGATGATGGAGGCGAAGATGTCCATCGTCGAATCAAGCAAGGACGCCCAGACGCTGATTGAACCTGTGATGAAGCCTGTTCCCGTCTTGATGATAATGAGAAACGCCGCCGCCAGAATCGAAAGCCGCGCAACGGAATTCTTTGCTGCTTCTTCGGCTTCCAGCCTCGAAGCATTGTTTAATGGTGACGTTGCTATCTCGCTTTTCACAAGAGATATATTACACAGTATTCACTAAACCGAAACTGACGAGATTCGCACGAATGTTGATTAGCACGATGGCGCACGCTTAGACAGACAGGAATGTCTGTCCTACTTCAATGACTGAGGGCGTCGGGGTGTTCGGCGACTTCTTCGAGGGCGTGGCTGCGTGTGCGCCAGGTGACGACGGCGACGCCGGAGAAGATGAGGGCGGAGGCGAGCCACGTCCGCGAGTTCCATTTCTCGTTGAGGATTAAGGGGGCGAGCGCGAAGGCGATGAGCGGTTGAAGATAAATGTAGACGGCGACGGTGCTAGGCTCGACGCGGGCGAGCGCCCATGCATTCAGATAGTAAGCTCCGACGGTCGGGACGAGAATGATATAGATGACGGCGAACCAGATGCCCGCTGGGACTTGATTCAACGGCGTGCCCGCCAGCGCATAGCCGCCGATGGGAAGCGTCATGATGCTGCCGAAGATGAAAATCCACGTAATCACAGTCAGCGCACCGTAGCGCTTGAGCATGTCTTTCGAGATGGCGAGGTATGCGCCGTAGGAGATGGAGTTGAGAACGATTAAGAAATTTCCGAAGGCTGTATCGCTCGAAAAATTTCGTTCGGGATAGATTAGATAAATGACTCCGGCAGCGGCCAGCGAGATACCAAGCGCCTTGCGAAACGTCAGGCGGTCGTAGCCGAGTGTGAGACTGACGAGTAGTGTAAAGACGGGAATGGTCGTCCCCAAAAGTGTCGCGTTGATGTATGTCGTGAGCGACAGACCTTTGACGAAGAGAAATTGATTGAGCACCACGCCGAGCAGGGCGTAGAGGGCGAAACGCGCGTAATCAGCTTTGCGTATCTTCGGCGGACGGCCAATCGTGTACAGCAGGATGAGGAAGGCGATGGCCGCTCCCACGACGCGAAGCGCGACGATGCCGGTGACCGGCAAAGCCCGCAAAGCGATCTTGCCGAAAATCGGCCACGTGCCGAACATGAGTTGGACGCCGATGAGCGCGAGATGCGGCGCAGCGCTGCCCTCGGGAATTGTCGCTATCCGTTTCAAACAATCATCAAGAGCGGGTTCTCAAGCGTTCGCTTGAAGGTCTGGAGAAAACGCGCTCCGGTTGCGCCGTCAATGACGCGATGATCGCAGGACATCGTGACGCGCATCATCTGGCGCACAACCACCTGACCGTCGCGCACAACGGGCTTCGGCGTGGCTGCGCCGACGGCGAGAATCGCCGCTTCGGGCGGATTGATGACGGCGGTGAACTCGTCAATGCCAAGCATGCCGAGGTTGCTGATAGAGAAGGTCGCGCCCGTGTACTCTTCCGGCATCAATTTGCGAGAGCGCGCACGTTCGGCCAGTTCTCTGACTTCGCTGGCAATCTGGCTCAGGGACTTTTGATCTGCCGAACGAACGATGGGAGTTATCAATCCATCTTCGATGGCGACGGCGACACCAATGTCTGCGCGCTCGTAGTATCGTATGTTTCTATCCTGAAACGAAGCGTTGACCTGCGGGTGCTGAATCAGGGCGGCTGCGGTGACCTTGATAATCACATCGTTGATGCTGATTTTAAGCTCCGGGTCAAGCTCGTTGATTGCTCGCCGCATTTCAACGACCCTATCCATTTCTATCTCTGTGGTCAGGAAGAAATGCGGCACAGGCCCGATAGACGTGACGAGACGGCGCGCGATTGTCTGGCGCATGACCGAGGTCGGCTCATCGCGATAAGGCGAAGCGCCTTCGACCGGAGGCTGTTGGGCGGGCTGTGTTCCGGGTTGGACGGCGCGTAAATGGCGTTGGGGAGATTGCGTCGCTCCTCCTGCATCGGCTGCTTGCTGCCCCGCGTTCATAGCCTCTTCGATGTCGCGTTTGACGATGCGCCCGCCGGGGCCGCTGCCCGTGAGCGAGCGCAGGTTGATGCCCGCTTCTGCCGCCATCCGTGCGGCCAGCGGAGAGACGATGAGACGGTCGCTTCCCTGACCGCCACCCGTCGCGCCCTGTGCGCCGTTGCCTGACGGTGCTGTCGGTTTTGCCGTGCCTTCCGAGGATTTCTGTTCGGTCGGAGCTTCCGCTTTCTCTTCTTTGACGGCTGGTGCTGGCGAAGGCGTTTGAGCTTGTGCGCCGGATGCGGCTTGTTCGAGCAGTGCGGAGATATCCTCGTCCGGCTCGCCGATGACGGCGATAATCTGGCCGAGCGGTGCGCTCTCGCCGTCTTTGATTAAAATCTTTCGCAGCACGCCGGAACCAAGCGCCTGCATCTCCATCGTGGCCTTGTCGGTATCAATTTCCGCCAGCGGTTCGCCCATCGAGACCTTGTCGCCCTCGTTCTTGAGCCACCTTGAAATCTGTCCCTCTTCCATCGTCGGAGAGAGCTTGGGCATTACGACCTGTGTAGCCATTCATAAATCCTTTTGAGTGATAGGTGATAAGTGATGGGTGATAGGAGAAGGCTTTTACTTATTACTTATCACCTATCACCCATCACTTAGTCCATGTATGCCACTTCGCGCACGGCTTTTACTAATTGCTCAACGCCGGGGATTGCCAGCTTTTCCAGATTCTTGGCGTAGGGCATCGGCACGTCCTCGCCGGAGATGCGACGGACGGGCGCATCCAGGTAATCGAAGGCGCGCTCCGTTATCTGCGCGCTGATTTCCGCGCCGACCCCGCAGAAGGGATGTGATTCTTCCGCCACGACGACGCGATTGGTCTTCTTGACGGATTTGATAATCGTCTCGATGTCGAGCGGGCGAATCGTGCGCGGGTCAATCACTTCACAGGAGACGCCTTGCTTCTCCAACTCTTCGGCGGCCTTGAGCGCGACCGGAACCATCAGCGAGCGTGCGACGATGGTCGCGTCTTTGCCTTCGCGTTTAATGTCTGCGACTCCGAGCGGGATGGTGAAATCTTCATCGTCGGGCACTTCGCCCTTGTTGCCATACATTCTTTCCTGCTCAAGAAAGATGACCGGATCGTCATCGCGAATGGCGCTCTTCAGGAGACCTTTGGCGTCCGCCGGGGTGGAAGGCATGACGACTTTGACGCCGGGAAAATAGGCAAACCATGATTCCATAGCCTGCGAGTGCTGCGACGAGACTTGAAAGGCAGAGCCGTTCGGGCCACGAAAGACAATCGGAACCTTGTATTGACCGCCGGACATGTAGAGCATCTTCGCGGCTGAATTGATGATCTGGTCTGTGGCGAGAATGGAAAAGTTGAAGGTCATGAATTCGACGATGGGGCGCAGGCCAACCATCGCCGCGCCCACACCGAGACCGGCAAAGCCAAGCTCCGTGATCGGTGTGTCGATCACGCGCTTGTCGCCAAACTCTTCCAGCAAACCTTTGGTAACTTTATACGCTCCCTGATAAGCGGCGACCTCTTCGCCCATCAAGAAGACATTTTCATCGCGGTGCAACTCTTCGCGTAAAGCCTGATTGAGCGCTTCGCGCATTGTCATGACAGCCATTCGTAAACCTCAATGATCAGTGATAGGTGATGGGTGATGGGTGATAGGAAAAACGCTTTTACTTATCACCTATCACCTATTACCCATCACTGGATTCGCATAGACATCTGTGTAAAGTTCTGCCGGGTCTGGCTCTGGACTCTCATCTGCGAAGCGAGCGGCGTGTTCGACCTGCTCGCGCACTTCTTTCTCGATGGCGGCAAGGCGGTCGTCTGTCAGGATGCCTTTCTCTTTCAGGCTGGCCGTGAAGAGCTTGATCGGGTCTCGCTCCTGATGCTTTTCAATTTCGGTGCGCGTGCGATAGTTGCCGGGGTCGGACATCGAATGTCCCATAAAACGATAGGTGCGAACTTCCAGCAGCGTCGGCAGGTAATCTCGCCTCGCTCGCTCGACAGCGCGCTCGACAGCTTCGCGTATGGCAAGCACATCCATTCCGTCAACAAACTCCGAAGCCATCTCGTAGGCGCAGGCTTTCTTTGAAACGTCCTGAAGCGACATCGCTCGCTGAAGCGACGTGCCCATTCCATATTGATTGTTCTCGCAGATATATATGCAGGGAAGTTTCCAAAGCTGCGCCATGTTCAGCGATTCGTGAAACGCGCCCTGATTGACCGCAGCTTCGCCAAAGAAGCAGAGCGTCACCTGATCCGTTCCCTTATACTTGGACGCAAAGGCTACTCCAGTTCCGAGCGGAATCTGCCCGCCGACGATTCCATGTCCACCAAGAAAATTCACTCCGGCGTCGAAGAGATGCATCGAGCCGCCTTTGCCTGCCGAACAGCCTCCGGCTTTACCGTAAAGCTCAGCCATGATTTCGTCGGGCGAGATTCCTTTGACGAGGGCGTGGCCGTGATCGCGGTAGCTTGTCAGCACGTAATCGTCAGGACGAAGCGCAGAGAGCGCGCCAACGGCGACCGCCTCCTGGCCGATATACAAATGGCAGAAGCCGCCAATCTTGCCCAGACTGTAAGCTTCGGCGCATTTCTCCTCCAAACGGCGAATGAGAATCATCTGGTTGAGCAACTTGAGCAGCGTCTCGCTGTCAAGCTCCTCAATTCGATCCTTCTGCTCCGCTTTACGCGATTCATGATCTTCGCGCACCTGCGCCGCGTTGTCCGGCGTCGCTGCTCCATTATCGATTACACCGGTGACGCTCGTTTCCTCAGCACCGGCGCGTGAGTTTGTGGGTGTGGCTTGTTTGGTCATGGAATAAGTTTCTCGCCGAGAGCGCAAAACGCCGAATGACTATGTGGTCAAAAAGAAAATTCGACGCACGCGAGCGCCTCTGTGCGCTTTGTCATCTTAAAGCCCGATTGCGATTGGGGGATTATACGCGAGATGCGCGCCCATGAGCAAAAGCAGCGCACAAAGAAAAAGGCGCACGTTCTTCAGTGGAAGCAACGTGCGCCGTGAAATGTATCGTCGGGAGTTTACCTGAAGTTATCTATGTGCGCGGCGTTCAACGTCTCGGTAAGAGTCGGCACCAGTTTGCGAGCGTGCTTGTCATGCTGCATGTTGCGAGCGGCAGCAGCGAAAAGCTGCTCAGTCGTCTCGCCGTCGGCAGGGAAACAGGCGACGCCGATGCTGATCCCGATCTCAACCGTCTTTCCCGTGCGAACGGAATATCTCTGCGCTTCGACGGCTGACCTGACGCGCTCGGTAATCGTGTTGGCCATCATGGTTGACGCCATCGGCATGATGGCGACAAACTCGTCGCCCGCATAGCGTGCGAGAATGTCCATCTGCCTCATCTCTTTTTTGATGATCTTGGCGACGCTGGCCAGCACTCGATCACCGACCGCATGGCCGTAGGCGTCATTCACTTTCTTAAAGTCATCTACGTCCATTGAGATGACCGCCAGCGATTCTTTGTTCAGCCGTTGGCCTTCGGCGATGCGCTGCTCAAGCATCATGTAGAATGCTCGCGCGTTCGGCAACTCCGTCAACGGGTCGGTCATCGCGCTTTCTTTGGTCTTCTCAAACGTCAATGCATTGTTGAGAGCCGAGGAAGCGTGTTGGGAAACGGATTCGAGCAGGCGCACGTGCTCGGTCGTATATGAGATGCGGCTCTTGGAATAGAGCGTGATCGCTCCAAACGCGCCGTCTTCACGAATCAGCGGCGAGACGAGCACGCCCCGGATGCTCTTCGTAATCTCTTCCGGCACACCGACCAGATCAAGCTCCGGCGATGCGTTACACATCGAACGCCCGTTGGCGATTACCCAGCCGGTGATGCCATCGCCAATACTGACGCGCCGCCTGGCAAAAGCTTCAGGATTCTCACCCGCAACGTGCGCCGGGGCAGCTTTCCCTGATTTCTCATCGACGAGATAGATGATGCATGTGTCGAAGGGAACAATCGCGCGCAGCTTGCTGGAGACGAGCGCAACGGTGTCCTGTAAATTGAGGGACGAACCGATTGTCTGAGCGATTTCATGAAGCGCGAAAACTTCGCGTTGAGCTTCGGTGATGGAGCGAAACCCGAGGGAGTTGTCGGGCGTGCCGAGAGTTTCGGAAGCGAGTCCGGCATCAGGACGAGCGGCATTCTCAAATTCTTCGGCTTCTGCGGCGACCTGCTCCTGAATATCCTGCGCCGCAATCATAGTGTCAAATTCTTCGACGTGTTGAATAAAAACTTCGACCACGCGCGGGTCGAAAGACGAGCCTGCCATCTTTTTGAGCAGCGTCAGAGAATCTTCGCGCGTCATGCCTTTGCGATACGGGCGGTCGCAGCGCGTCGCGTCGTAGAAATCAACCACAGAAATGATGCGCGCGACCAGCGGAATCCCCTGCGCCTTCAAGCCTTTGGGATAACCAGTTCCATCCCACTTCTCGTGATGATAGCGAACGATGTCTTCAACCGGGTAAGGGAATTTGACACGCTTAAGGATGTCGCCGCCGACCGTCGGATGAATCTTCATCTTGGCAAACTCGGATTCGGTTAGCTTGCCGGGTTTATTCAGGATGTATTCAGGGACAGCGAGCTTTCCAATATCGTGCAGCAGCGCGCCTGCGATCAACGCTTGAATTTCAGGCTCGCTGACGCTGAGCAGTCTTCCCATCTCAGTCGCATAAATCTGCGTCCGGCGAACGTGGCCGTGCGTGGTCTGATCCTTAGCATCAATCGCGATGGCGAGCGATTCGATGGTATTCATGTGCAGGTCTGCCATCTCCTGAAGATGACGCGCTTTCTCTTTTTCAGAGCGCCTGACTTCGGCGACGCGCTGCTCGTCAAAACGATACAACAGATGCACCAATCCGATAATTAAGAGACCGACGAAGATGAAAGGAACGCTGCCGCTGTGTAACGCCGAATAAAAGAGCGCCGCAGATGCCGCGCTGCCGACTTCGGTGATGGAAGTCCAGACCAGGCTTTCGCGCGAGAGCGTTAAACGACTCTTCCCGGCATCGAAGGCGATGAAGGCTGACGTGGCAATGGTGCTCAGAAGATACTGGACGAGCGCCAGCGCGCACAGCGGTAAGATCAAAGGCTCAAGCGGTAAACTCTGTGCGCCGCTATTCGAGCCTTTGAAAAAGGTATGTACCAGCCATGCATAGAGCGAGACGGCTGCGTAGGTGGAGATAATGGACGCGCCCGTCGTGAAAACCGTAATGCGACGATCAGAACATTTCCATGATGAGATGAAGCCCACGATTGCGGCGAGTATCACGGCAGGCCCGACCGCCTGGGCAGGCTCGGCGGCGTACATCATCGCTGCCAGGAAGATGAAAGCATCGGCGATGGATTTCTCACTCTGGCTGACGCCATCCCCACTGGTCACCGACACTGTGAAGCGACTCGCGGCCAGCGTCAAAACTAATAACCCGGCTAGGGGCGGCAGCCCGGCCCAGCCCGCGAGCGGCAAACCTGTGATTGAGACAAGGGAAAGAATCAGCAGCACAGAGGCCAGCGTAGCCACACAGCCTAGAAGTGCGAGAGTTTTCCAGTTACCTTGCGGCATAGCGAATATGAGTTCCTCTCAGAAAATGAAGGGAGGTTGCTTGGTCAATCTTGCTTGAGGATGGCTTAACTCAAAGATAGACAGGAAGTTTTCCTGCTTTGGGTCAGAGGAGCGCACGTAAAAATCAGACTTATGCCAAACGTCGTTGGCACGTGATAAACAATACTTAATTAAAGAAGTTCCGTCAAGGCTTTTCTTGGGCGCTGGAGGCTTAAAACGTGGTGGATTATCCGGAAAATTCAATTTTTTCGTTTATTTCCAGAGGTTCTAATGCTACACTGCGCGCGCCGCAATTTTAGTCGCGCCATTTGGCCTGAGCAGTTTGCCGGAATCGGGTGCGAGTTTTTAAGATCATGGGGTGTCATTCCATGACCCCCTGTAAAATTTTGCCCGCCGGACGAAAGAAATCAGGGCGGACATTAATGCTTGTGAATAATTAACCTGCCCCGTGCGTTTACTCTCTGACACCCCTCTCGGTTGCAGAGAATTGATCTCATGCGGCTCACACAATTGACCGAGCTGAAGCGGAAGCTTTCCAGCGGACACCGAGATGAGACTTCGGCCCAGCTCCCTAACAATCTGACCCCTCTGGGTTACAGGAGACAACTCGATGCGTAGAACCTTAGCTTTTCTTACCTTGCTTGCAGTCGCTGCTTTAGGCATCGGCTGTGGAAGTGAAACCGCGAACAACTCGAACACGACGACGAACACCGCTAACACCACGAATGCGTCTACTCCGATGAGCACGCCCATGTCCACGCCGATGAGCGGGAATTCAGGCAACATGAGCGGCGGCAACACGAGCGGCGGCAACATGAGTGGTGGAAATATGAGTGGCGGCAACATGAACAAATCCGGCAACGGAAACATGAGTGGCGGCAACATGAACATGACCAAGCCCACCAACAAGAATATGTAATTTGTTGCCTTGAGGCTGAAATGGAGGAGGCGCGTTGAGATTTCAGCGCGCCTTCCTTTTTTTTGATAGACTCAACCCTCGGGCATCTAAATTCTTTTCGTGTTGACACCGGACGTGATTGAACCATCCTCTTCAACCTTCCCAACCTTTCGGTTCATCACCGACAACAATGAAGCGCAGCACGCGCTTCAGCAGCTTCATCTGGAAACCATCATTGGCCTCGATACTGAAACCTACTGGAACGTGACGACCAACAAATCGCACGTTTCGCTCGTGCAAATCGCTCCACGTGTCGGTGAAGTGCTTGTCTTTGATCTCTTGACGGTTGAGGTGGAACTGCTTCGTCCCTTGATCGAATCTCCTGATCTTACGATGACGGCGCACAACGCGCGCTTTGATGAAGGGATGCTGATTGGCGCGGGGCTGCGCCCGGCTGCTTTCGTTGACACGTTGCGGCTGGCGCGCGCAGCTTTGCGTTTACCTTCTTACAGCCTCGCGGGAGTCGTCGCTCATCTTTTCGGCATCGAATTGGACAAGAGCTATCAGAAGTCGAACTGGAAGCGACGCCCGTTGACGCGCGCTCAACTCGAATATGCCGCGATGGACGCACACATCACGCTACGCGTTTACGATGAACTGCGGCGTATCCTGACAGAGCAGGGAAGTTTTGAAGTAGCTCTACGCGCTGCCACGCTGACGCCGCCGAGTAGTGAAAATCGCACGCCGCGCAAACGGCAAGCGCCGCAGCCGCCACCGAGACCTTTAACCGATGAGGAGCGTCAGGCGGTCGCTTATTTGAAAAAGTGGAGACTCAGGAAATCGTCCGAAGCGAATGTCCCGGCATACATGATCTGCCCGGACAGAACGCTCGAACATCTGGTGATGGACAGACCCTCCACGCTTGAAGCCCTAAACTCCATTCATGGATTAGGCCCATCAAAGATCGCACGCTTTGGCGAAGAGCTTTTAGAGGCGCTCAAAAGCGCTTTCATCGGTTAAGGCGTACTGGCTCCACCCGAAGCGCTGTGAGTTGCCCCGGAGGAGAGTTGCCGGGCAAGCTCTGCTGCCGAAGTCGCCGGTTGTTGACACGTGTAGTGTTCGCAAACATAAGCGGTCGCGTGCCCGTCAATCATTTTACGGTCACGAAGAAGCGGCACAGCTTCGGCTGCGCGCTCGTCATCACCGCCAGTCTGCGCCACGATTTTATTTGGCAGATAGCGGGTCCAGACTTCGCGCAGGAGCGCGCGAGTCGCCTGTGCCTCACTCTCGCCGATAATAGCAATCTCCTTCGGGGTGGAGAGATAGAAATCCAGCGCACCGAGTAGGCGACCGAACGCGGACGCGTAGCGTGTGAGCGGGTCGCGCAGGAGTCGGAAGATGGTCACGGCCTTGCGCGCATAATCTTCGTTCGCGGTCAGGGAGGCGAGGTGCAGCAGCACTTCGGCGGCAACTGAATTGCCCGAAGGCGTTGCGTTATCGAAATAATCTTTCGAGCGCACGATCAATTCTTCGTGGCTCTTGCCCGTGTAGAAAAAGCCGCCGTCTTCATCGTCCCAGAATTCTGCGAGCATCTGACCCGAGAGCGCGCGAGCTTCTTCCAGCCAGCGAAGCCTGCCCGTCGCTTGATAGAGAGCGACGAGTCCGTCAATGTAAAAGGCGTAATCATCCAGATATCCGTTGAGCTTTGATTGATTGTCTTTGTAGGTGCGGAGCAGCAGTCCATCGCGTTTCAGGTTTTCAAGAACGAATTGAGCGTTCTTCCCAGCCGCATCCAGATAATCTTTTCTTTCGAGAATTGCTGCTGCCTCCGCAAAACTCGCCAGCATCAGCCCGTTCCACGCCGTTAAGACTTTCTCATCGCGGTCAGGCTTGATTCTCCGCTCACGCGCGGCAAACAGTTCGCGCCGCCCGCGCGCCACAGCTTCCTGCAAACGCTCCGCGGTGACTCCTGTTTCCTTTGCCACTTCTTCAAGAGAACGCGAGACGTGCAGTATGTTTTTGCCCTCGAAATTTCCTCCCTCTGTCACATCGTAAAAAGCAGAGAACAGCGCGGCGTCTTCCTCGCCCAGAATCTCTTTCACTTCATCAACTGTCCAGACGAAGAACTTGCCTTCGTGTCCTTCCGAATCCGCGTCCTGCGTGGAATAGAACCCGCCGCGCGCGTCCGTCATTTCGCGCAACACATAATCAAGCGTCTCTTCGGCGATTCGTTTGTAGAACTCGTCTTTCGTCTGCTGATAGACGTGCAGGTAAAGGCGCGAGAGCAGCGCATTGTCATAGAGCATCTTTTCAAAATGCGGGGCGAGCCAGCGGGCATCAGTCGAGTAGCGATGAAATCCGCCTCCGAGTTGATCGTACATCCCGCCTTCGGCCATCTTCCGGCAGGTGTGTTCAATCATCAAAAGAGTTTCTTTTCGATTCGTTCGATAATACTGGCGCAAGAGGAATTCCAGATTCATCGCGGCAGGAAACTTCGGCGCGTTGCCGAAGCCGCCGTAAACAGGATCATAGCTGGCCGCGATTCTGCGTTCAGCCGCATCCAGAATTTCCATGTTGAGCGTTTCGTTTGATTCGCTCGCCTGTCCCATATTTCGCAACTCTGCGAGGATGGAGACAGCCGTTTCCGTCACTTCGTCCGGGCGCGAGCGATAAGTCTCCGCCACGCCCAGCAGCACGCGCGGAAAGCCCGGCATGTTGTAGCGATCTTCCGGCGGGAAATACGTGCCGCCATAAAAGGGAACACCTTCGGGCGTCAGGAACACAGTCATCGGCCAGCCGCCGTGCCGGGTCATCATCTGCACAGCGTTCATGTAAATCTGATCCAGATCGGGGCGCTCCTCGCGATCAACTTTGATATTGACGAAGTTATCGTTCATCAACTTCGCAATCTCTTCGTTTTCAAACGACTCATGCTCCATGACGTGACACCAGTGGCACGCCGAATATCCTATGCTCAACAGAACCGGCTTATTTTCCTGCCGGGCACGCTCGAACGCTTCTTCACCCCACGCATACCAGTCCACGGGGTTGTGCGCGTGCTGTAATAAATAGGGGCTGGTTTCGTGAATCAGGCGGTTGGCGTGCGGATGCTCCCGGCTCTGTGTGTCGTTTTCAGTTTCTTGGCTACCCATTGTGCTGCCTCCATGTCCATCCGTTATGACTTCTGCGCTGGCTGCTTATCAAGCAATGTATGTGCGTAGATTGTAATTGTACAGTTGGAGTAAGGTAGAGATGAAATGCTGAGGGCGTGTGGGGATAAGTAAAAGGGCGCTAACTTAGCTGTCACTTTTGAGAAGCGTGGAATTTTGATGGATTCTCGTTTCGCTCACCCAGCGCCGCACCATCGGCACGGCAAACTCTCCGGCCTCGTTGAGAACATCGTTTTCACGTAGCCACACGCGCGCCGCTGGATAATCGGGCGGCGTCTCATTTCTGGCAATCGCGGTCAGGATGGCTTGTCCCTGTTCTCGCGCATCAGTCCAGACGTTATGAAAATACGCGCTGCCGCTGACAAGCGCTTGGGCGATGGCCGTTTCCACGTCTTCGGGCGTGGCTTCTTTGCAGTGCTGCTCGTTGAGGTGCTGAACAAGCTCGAAAGCGACTGCCTGCGTCAGAAAAGGCTGGCCGTTCGTGGTGTGGATGATGGCGTCTAAAGCTCCATCCCGGTAGGTCAGGTCGAATTCAGGGATAGGCTTAGTCAGGAGCAACTCCAAATCCTCGCGCGCGAGAAAGCTGACGCGCATCCGACGCGCGCTGATGAAGCGATCCGTCCACGCCGGGCCGAGTTCTTCAAACGCATGTGCGCCCGTGAACATCAGGACAAGCTGCGGGTGATGCTGTATCCAGTTTCGCAACGTGTCCAGAAAGCCGTGACCCCATCCGGCATCGAGCGTTTCCTGAAGACGCTCGTACTCATCAAAGCACAGCAGCACGCGCAAACCTTGCGGCCAGACTTGCTCGACCTCTTCCAGCCAGTCTTTGAAGACCGAGAACGGCTCACGCTCCAGCGCCTGTCTTGATAATGGGTTGACTTTAACGCGCTGTCGCTGCAAGCCGGTACTGATAGCGCGCGATAGATAACGCAACGTTGCGGCTGTGCTTTCACGGATTGCGGCTTCCTGACAGTCTATAACTACAGGCGCGAAGTCAGGGCCGAGCATGCGCGGAAGTTGATTGAGGATGCTCGATTTGCCCATGCGCCTCGCGCCTTGCAGCAACAGCGTCGGCGTTTGATTCGTGCCGAGGATGCTGTCTTCAATCTTGCGGACGATGTCCCGCCGCCCGACGAAGATGTTGTCTTTCGTCTCGCCAAGCGCATTACCGAAAGCAAACGGGTTAGGTATTTCTCTCGCCTCTTTCAATTTTGCTGCGAAGGCCCTTTGCTCTGCTTCGAGCAACGCACGCCACTCATTGGCTGTCTGCAAGAGCCGGGGGGCCAGCCGCCCACGTGCGGCGATCAGGCTTTTTTGCAGCCCTGCTAATTCGGCGAGCGCCTGCTTTAACGCCTTTCCTTTACGATGGTCGCTATGCAGCATCAGATACTGACCCGCGTGCTGTGCTGTTCTTTCAAAACGTGGGAAAGAGGAAGTTAAAACTTCCGGAAGTTTTGCGGGCGCGTCAGTCGTCCATTCCAGCTTTTGAGGAACGTCTGCCAGCCGATTGATTGATGTTGCTCGAAGGTCATTGAGCGCTATTTCCTCCGATGCACGCAATGCTACACGTTTTTGCATTCTTCGCTCTGCCGCGACAAAAGCAATTTGCCGCAAACCTTCTTCCCGGTCTTGCATAGTTAGCATTGTTAGCAGCTTTGCGGCAAATGGCAGCGGCAGCCAAATAACTTCATTCCAAGAGACGGGGCACAATCGCCAAGCTCGGTTGATAGCATGTGGGCGCAGCTTTCCATTCAAATAAGTAGCGAAAGATAAAGCGGTGTCGAGCGGATAACTAAAAAGACGGAAATAAGATACCCAGAACACCACGCAAACCGCCGCGCCAATTATTAAACCGAACGCCACGCCAAACGCCACGCTGAACGCCACGCTGAACGCCGTGCCAAGCATCATGCCAGTTACTATGCCAACAGCTATTCCTGCATTCATGGTAAGCGCTAAGTCGAGGGCTACAGAGAACGCCAAGCCACTCGCATAGGCAAATGCCCCGCCACCCGTCACTCCGAGTGCCACTCCGAGCACTACGCCGCTTGCCACAGCGCCCACCACGCCATACGACACGCCGAGCGCCACACCGCTCGCCATAGCACCTACTATGCCGCCTACCAATCCGGCCCATGACTTACTCCACTGATAAACTATCCCGAACCCCTTGCAGGCAAATCCAATAGCAAGATTGGCGAAAATGTTAATGAGAACCACCCACAGCAGCATTTTCAGAAGGTAGCTGACTCTTTCCTTGGGCCGTCGCCTTGGCTCTCCTGAACCTTCGCCCTCGACTTCGCGCGCGAACCGTGTCGGCCAAAAGTAGAGTAGATAGAATTGTCGGAGCGACCAGCGCAGATAGTTTTTCATGGCAAGGTTCACCAGCCGTGTGGCAGCATGGCTCTCATTTCAACTTCTACTTTGCGAAGCGCGTCGGAAATGCTCTCGCGGTTTTTCGCTTCAAGCACGTAGTCGCAGAGTACCTGTAAAGCAAGCGGGTGGTGTTTAGCGTTTATCAGAATCTTCTGTTTCTCTTCGGGCGTGAAGGGTGTAACTCCGGGGCGATAGGTATTGACGAAATCCTCGGCTTCTTTACTCGTGAAGACGCCGAGCGGCAAGAGCGGAAAAGTGTTGAAAAATTCTGAGCTACGATCTTGCGGGTCGGTCAACTCGTGAAGTGGCTTTTTCGATGCGGTCAGGATAGCCAGTCCTTTTTGTCCGCAGGCACGGAGCGCCACGAAGAAGTCGTGGGTGAACTCTGCGGGGCGCGCGCTCATCTCCTCAAACTCGTCCATGCACAGCACCGGGCGAAGATTATGAGCCAGCATCTCGTCCACCTGCTCGGAGAACTCGGCGAGGTCGGAAACGGCAGCGTCCCAATGCCACTTCCTGCCGACGTATTTCAACCAGCCTTGACGAGTGTGACAACTGGCATCCTGTTGGTCAACGTATGCGACGACTGCGGAGTCATCCCATTCTCTGGCCTTAATTTCTACTCGCCGGAGCAGCGAGGTCTTCCCGATCCGACGCGGCCCGACGATCTGGCAGTTTTGCCGCTTGCTCAGGAAATTGCGTAGACGGCCTGATTCATATTCACGCCCGAAAAAATCTTCTGCTCTGGTGATGCCGTCGCGCCAGATAAACGGGTTGGGGGATGATTCAACCTTGCCGAGCCACTCTTTTAAACGAAAGATGCTGACTTTTTTCTCAGAGCCTTTAGGCTTAAATTTGCCTGCTGGTTCAATGCTGGCTTCCCGCGAATTCAGTTCCTTCGCCACTTTTTCCGTGAAATAGACTTCACCTTGCGGTCCTCTGGCGCTGACGCGCGCCGCCATGTTTGCGGCATTAGCCCGCAGGTCGCCGTTATCCAGCACGACGGCTTCACCGAAATCAATCCCGACGTGAAGCTCAAACTTCAATCGCTCATTGCTTTGTGACTGGTTACGTGCTTTGACGTACTGCTGGATGAGATAGCCGCAGCGCACCGCGTCCGAGCAAGCGTCAAACTCGATCATATGGCCGTCGCCCGTGTCTTTGAGAATCCTTCCGTGACAACGGCTGACGGCTTCAGCCGTGAGGTTGTTCTGCTCGCGAGTCACAATTCTGATTTCGTCAGGCGTTCGCTCAGCCATATTCGCGGTGGAGTTCACCTGGTCTGTGAACATGACGATTTTGAGTTGGGTGGCCAAGTCCGCCTCCAGCGATTTTGAGGATGAGGTTGCATGACTCAATGATATGTCACGCCCAAAAGGTTTAGTGTTATTACATTGTCTTGTCAATCTAAATATGCAGATGGGGAGGGCCGGATGTGCTTGCACTGTGGATGCACTCCGACTTCGCCTTAGCCTCTGTCTTTGTTATACTCACTGACTGAATGGTCATTCATTTTTAAGCCGTCCTCTAATTTAAAAGGCAGACGTTTATTAGACGAACAGGAGTGAAGGATTTGGAACGAGAAACACTGGAAATGGATGTGGTCTTCGTCGGCGCAGGTCCGGCTAATCTGAGTGGGGCGCTGCATCTGGCGAGGCTCGTTAAAGAGCATAATGAGATGGTTTCGAGCGGCAAGCGGACGGGCGAGCCGCTTGGCGAAATAGAAATCGGGGTGATTGAGAAAGGCGCTTACGTCGGCGCGCATCTTCTCTCAGGCGCGGTGATGGACCCGCGCGCCTTGAAGGAGTTGATGCCGGATTTCGTCGAGCAGGGAGCGCCGCTGGAATCTCCCGTCAATGAAGATTATTTCCTGTACCTGACGAAAACGCGTTCCGTCCGCTCGCCCATCACACCGCCTCCGCTCAAGAATCATGGCTATTACATCGTTTCTCTGAATCGTCTGACCGCATGGCTGGGCGAAAAATGTGAAGAGGCGGGCGTCAATATCTTCCCGGAGTTTCCGGGCGCGGAGATGCTGTATGACGAAGAGGACCGCGTGGTCGGCGTTCGCACGGGCGACAAGGGGATTGATAAGGAAGGGAAGCCGAAAGCCAATTTCGAGCCGGGCGTTGACTTGCGGGCGAAAGTCACCGTGCTCGGCGAAGGCCCGCGCGGCTCTTTGACCAAACAGCTTACGCAGCGACTGAACTTGAACGACGGGCGCGAGCCGCAGGTCTACAGCCTCGGCATTAAGGAACTCTGGGAGTTGCCCGATGATCGCTACCCGGCGGGGCGCGTGACGCACACGCTCGGCTATCCTTCGGACGCGAAGACCTACGGCGGCGGCTGGATTTACGGAATGCAGAATCGCATTCTCAACGTCGGCTACGTCACAGGGCTTGATTACCGCGACCCCTTGCTGGACCCGCACGCGGAATTTCAACGTTTCAAGCAGCACCCGTTTCTCGCGCGTCTCCTGGAAGGCGGCAAACTGATTCGCTATGGGGCGAAGACGATCGCCGCAGGCGGGCCGCACGCGATGCCGCAGATTTATGCCGACGGCGTGCTGCTCACGGGCGACTGTGCGGGCTTTCTCAATTCGCAACGCTTGAAAGGCATTCACACCGCGATTAAAAGCGGCATGCTTGCAGCCGAAGCCATCTTTGAGTCGCTGCTGGCAAAAGATTTTTCCGCAAAGCAACTCCAGCGCTACGAGCAACTCATCAACGATAGTTGGATAATGAAAGAGCTGCGGAAGGTGAGAAACTTTCACGCGGGCTTTCGTCATGGGCGCTGGCTGGGACTGGCAAACGCCGGGTTGCAATTCATCACGGGCGGGCGCAACTGGGGAATCTTCGACCGCGCAAGAGCGGAAGCCGGACATGAAGCGATGGAGAAGCTCTCGGCTTACGGTTATCAAGGCGACCAGATCGAGCAGCGTTATGACGGGTTGCGCTTTGACGGCAAGCTTACTTTCAACAAGTTGACGGACGTTTACCACGCGGCGGTCGGCCACGATGAAGACCAGCCCGTTCACCTACACGTACTCGATACTAATATCTGCTCAACGCGCTGCGCCGAAGAGTATGGCAACCCCTGTCAACGTTTCTGCCCTGCCGCCGTTTACGAGATGGTTGAGGGTGGCGAAGACGGCAAGCGCCGCTTGCAGATCAACTTTTCAAACTGCGTGCATTGCAAGACATGCGACATCATGGACCCTTACCAGATCATCAACTGGGTCACGCCCGAAGGCGGTGGCGGGCCGGATTATAAGGGAATGTAAAGCAGTGATGGGTGATAGGTGATAAGAAAAAACGTCGTTCTTTCTTATCACCTATCACCTATCACCCATCACTTATCACCCATCACTGCTCTTATGCTTCTTGCCTCTGAATCCCACCAGCGCATTGAGGCTTTTCTACGCTCTCACCTGCAAAGCGAGACGCTGAAGCTGCCGCCGGTTTTCATTTATTGCGGGCGATGGTCGCGGTATCTGACGAGCGCCTTCAGCATCCTGGCAATCACTTTCGGCAGACGCATCTTCGTCGCAGCAAATGCCGTCAGCCGTGATGACAAGGGCCGACTGGTAGTTTCCGCCAGATTGATCGCGCACGAGGCTGTGCACGTTGTGCAGTATCAGCAGGCGGGGTTTACTGGCTTCCTCTTTTCATACGCGCGGGAATACTGGCGCGCTCTGCAAGGGCAGCGGCAGGGTTTGGGCAAGGCTGCGCGCCTCGCCGCCTACTTTGCAATTAAACAGGAGTGCGAAGCGTATGAGGCCGAGAACGCCTATGCCGGTTGGCTTGCCCGTGAAATGATGAACGAAGAGAAGAACGCTGCCTCTCCAACTCACCACGAAAATGATGTAGAGCCAGAGGAACCAATGCCCGGCGTTGCCCGGTGAGTTTCTCAATCCTCTCTGGTGATTTCAAAATTGACTTTGCCCTGTTGCACTTCCTCAAGGGCAATCCGCGTGAATTTATGCTTCTGCGGGTCAATGTCTATGCGCGGGCGCGCACCGCGTTGTAGTTGCTTGCTTCTTTTGGCGGCGACAATTATCAAACGATATTTGGAATCCATTTCCTGTTCAGTGCTCTCCTCATCTGCGATGTTCAAATCTTCATCCTCTTTTTTAGCCATTTTGCTTCCGACCTCCATGTCGGTTCCGGGTGTGAAAACTCAGAGCGTCTAAGAAAACTACGAGAGAAAAAAATAGACAGGATTAACAAGATGGACAGGATGAAGAGAAGAATCAAACTATCTTAACCTGTCTTGTCTTCCTAATCTTGCTAGTCCTGTTAATCCTGTCTATTTCCTTTCTTGTTCCTCTGCTACGCGTTTGAAACTTGCCAGCACACGCTCGGCAACATCTTCCTGTCTCTCACGCCGCGCGCGTTCGGCATAGATGATTGATGCCAGCAGCCCCGCCGCTTGTTCGGCATCGTCGTTGATGATGACGTACTTAAATTCCCTGTAGTGCTCTACCTCACTGCGAGAATTCTTGAGGCGCAGTGCGAGATCATCGGGTCGCTCCGAGCCTCTTCCCACGAGGCGATCATGCAAAACTTCAAATGAGGGCGGCAGGATAAAAATGCTGACCGCATCCCGCGCCAGCCTGCGAACACTCTCTGCGCCCTGCACATCAATCTCCAGAATGATGTCGTGTCCTGCGCGCCTCTCACCTTCAACCTGTGCGTGCGATGTCCCGTAAAGATTGCCATGAACGAACGCCCACTCCAGAAAGCCGTTCGCTTCAATCATCGCCTTAAACTTTTCGCTTGAAACGAAAAAGTAATCGCGTCCGTTTACTTCGCCTTCACGCGGGGGGCGCGTCGTAAACGAGATAGAATAACCAAGATTCGGCACAGCTTTCAAAGCGCGACGAATCAATGTGCCCTTGCCGCCGCCTGAAGGGGAACTGACGACGACGAGCATCCCACGCCCCGCTGCGACTTCCGAGAGCGTCGAACTCTCCTGTTTCTCTTTCAGTTCACTCGACATTCTGCACTTGCTCGCGCAGTTTTTCGACCGCACCTTTGATGGCGAGCGCCGCATCTTTTATCAAAAGATCGGTTGACTTGGAAAGCACCGTATTGGCCTCGCGGTTCAATTCCTGCAAGAGAAAATCAAGGCGTTTGCCCGTTTCACCCTCTTGACCCAACGCTTCACGAAATTGTACGAGGTGGCTTTTCAGCCGCGCGATCTCCTCGCTGATGTCGCTGCGGTCGGCCAGATATGCGACTTCCTGCGCGAGGCGGCCCGGATCAACTTCCACTCCCTGCGTGTCGCGCGCCAGCAATTCTCCGATCTTTTTTTGCAATCGGGCGCGGTAGTTATCCGCCAGTCCGCTTGCGGCGGCTTCGATGACGGGAACCTGCTGCGAAATCTCGTCGAGCCGCGAATGCATCTCGACGGCGAGCGCCTCGCCTTCACGCTCGCGCATCTGTTCCAATTCTTCCAGCGCCTCGTCAATCGCCTGCTCGACCCCGGCCACCATCTTTTCATCAAGCCCGTCGCGCACGGGCTGCATCGCGCCCGGCAGACGCGCCAGCACATTGATGTCAGGCTCTCCCGAAATCTCAAACTCCCGCTGCATCGCACGAAGCGCGCTGATGAAGCCCGCGATCAACGGACGATTCAACTCGTAAGCCACTTCGCCCGTTCGCTCCAGAGTGACGCTCACGTCAACTCGCCCGCGCGACAGCCGCGTGCTGATGCGACGCTTGACTTGCGCTTCAATTGCCGACAGCTCCGCGCCCAATCGCAGATGAATATCCAGAAATCTGTTGTTAACAGTCTTGAGGTCAACTCCGACGGAGAAGTTTTCTCCCGTCGCCGCCCCGCGCCCGAATCCGGTCATTGATTTCATAAAAGCAGTGGTCAGTGGTCAGTAGCCAGGGGTCAGTAAGAATCAGTTTTTAACTGACTACTGACCGCTGACCACTGGCATGTCCTCCTCTTCATCTGCGAACTGTAGCTCGTATAAATGTCTGTAGAGACCTCCGCGAGCGAGTAGCTCTGCGTGGCTGCCGAGTTCGGCGATGCGCCCGCGCTCCATGACGACGATCTTGTCTGCGCGGCGAACTGTCGAGAGCCGGTGCGCGATGACGATGGTCGTGCGGTCGCGAATCAGGTTGGCGAGCGCGCGTTGAACCAGTCGCTCTGATTCCGCATCGAGCGCCGAGGTCGCTTCATCTAAAATCAGCACGGGCGCATCTGCCAGCACAGCACGCGCGATGGCCAGACGCTGGCGCTGGCCGCCCGAAAGAAAGATGCCGCGCTCGCCGACTATTGTTTCGTAGCCATTGGGAAGCTCCATGATGAAGTCGTGCGCGAAGGCGACGCGCGCTGCCTCTTCAATCTCCGCATCGTTGGCATCGAGCCTTCCGTAAGAGATGTTGTGGCGCACGGTGTCGTTAAAGAGCACCGTTTCCTGTGTGACGAGCGCAATCTGCTTGCGGAGGCTCACCGTGCGCGCATCGCGCAAGTCCGTTCCATCCCAGAGAACAGCGCCGGTCGTCGGGTCATGAAAGCGTGGCAGCAGTTTCGTCAGGGTTGATTTGCCGCCGCCGGATTCGCCGACGAGCGCGACCATCTGGCCTGCCGGGATTCGCAAGCTCACGTCGCGCAACACAGACTTTGTTTCGTTCGCATAGCCAAAGGAAACGTTTCGCAACTCGATCTCGCGGCTGAGCGGCGCGAGGTCGGTTGCGTTCGGTTTTTCCGGAATCCGTGCCTGCTCGTCCATTACTTCCCAGACGTGGCGCGCGGCGGCGAGCGCCTGCTCCATGCTGTTTGAGAGCCGCGAGAGCTTACGCATCGGATCGTAGCTGCGGAAGAGGAAGAAGAGAAAGGTCAGAAACTGCGCCGAGTTCATTCGCCCGGCCATGATTTCGCGCTGCCCGAAAAAGAGAAGCACGGCAACCGCTATCACGCCAATCATCTCGATGGTCGGGGGCGAAAGCGCCGCGATCTTTGCCGAGCGCAGATTCGCGCGCACAATCTCCCGTGCCACCGTCGAGAAGCGACGATGCTCATGTTCTTCGGCGCGATAGGCTTTGACGATTGTTTGATTGGCGAGCGCTTCCTGCGCCGTGTCGGTCAGACGCTTATTGCCCTCGAAAGATTCTCGCGCCAGATTTCGGAGCGAGCGCCCGAAGCGCGCCGTCAGGAAAGCTATCACCGGGGCAATGGCGAGCGAGCCGAGCGTTAAGCGCCAGTTGTAATAAAAAGATGCCGAAAGAAAAAAGATTAAAGTGAAACTCTCGCGCAGCATATCGCGCAGGGTCGCGGTGAAGGCCACTTCGATTGCCGCCGCGCTCGTCACCAGCCGCGAGACGAGATAGTTTGTCCGGTGACGCTCGAAGAAGCTGGCGCTTTGCCCCAGCACGTGGCCGTAGAGGTCTTGTCGCAGGCGTAGAACGGCTGCCTGGCCGACGCGCGCCATCAGGTAAGAAGATAAATATTCCGCGACACCCTTGACGAGTGTGAAAATCAGCAGCAGGATGGCGATGATACGCCAGGCGGCGAGACCAGACGCGGGGATATAATCCTGGAGGCCGAAAAGTGTGGGCGTGCGCTGTCCCGTCTCTCCCGCGAAAGCCTGATCGAAGATGGGAACGATGAGCGCGCCCGTCGCCGTCTCAAGCAGCCCGACCACAACCATACAGACGGTGGCGAGTGAGAACGTTCCCCAATGCGGCTTGAGATACTTTAGTAGTCGCTCGAATTCCTGCATCGCAAGTCCTGCGCGAGTTCCCGTGATACGCTGCTTGGAGGATAAGGTGAAACCGATGCCCGTAATCGGTAAAACAAAGAATATACTTACCCTTAAACGTTTGCGTCAAGGCTATGAGGCGCGCGCGTCGTGCGGCTGCATTTGAGCGAATATTTATGGATCGGTTGATTCAGGTTATTCTAACCATTGCTATTATCGCCGTGATAGCTATTCCTCTGGGGCTTTGGCAGGCAAGGGCAAAAAGAAAGAAGATTGAGAAAGCTTTTGCCAATCGTCGACCGCTTGATGAACGCGCGTTTTATGAAAGATATTTCGAGTCTCGCGGTGTCCCGTTCTTCGTTGCCAGTAGAGTGAGAAAAATCCTGGAAGATGAGCTGGATGCTGATTTATCCCGTCTCTCGGTCGAAGATGATTTCTCCCGAAACCTGAACTTCTTCTGGGATTATGATTCGATGGTTGACGTTGAAATCGTCACACGGCTGGAAGAAGAGTTTAGGATTAAAATCACTGACGCTGAAGCCGGGCAGACCCGCACTGTCGAAGATATTGTCAATTTGGTGTGGAACAAACTTCGCCCATACTCAACGCCCAATTCATAGGTATGAACATTTCAAGGTTCAGTTAAATCCGACCTGTTAGGGGTACGCGTGAACTGCGTTCGTGCCCGGTCGGATTGTTTGAGCATTGGCCGCCCAAGTGCGCTATAATCAGCGCCGATCATTCAGCCTGACTTTGGCGCAGGAAAAAAAGTGGAACAACGAGAAACTAAGACGAGTACAGGTCGGCGCTTGTTAATAGTGGACGACGACGCGGACTTGCGTATGCTGCTGGCGGCCTATTTCCGGCGCATCGGTTACGAGGTGGAGGATAAGGAGAGCGGCGTTGCCGCCATCGAGCCTGCCACCACCGGGAGTTTTGATTGCTTCATCTTCGACGTGTCAATGCCGGGCATGACGGGCATTGACCTGCTGCGGCGGGTGCGTGATCGCGGTATCAACACGCCCGCTATGTTTCTGACGGCGCACGACAGCACCGACGACAAGGTTGCAGGCTTCAAGGCGGGCGCAGATGATTATCTGGGCAAGCCTTTCGATCCGATGGAACTTGAAGTCAGGGTCGAAGCCTTGCTCAGACGTTCGCAGGGCGCGCAAGCCCCTACGGACGGCGAGCGCATCAGTATCGGCGATCTCGTGATTGATAAACGACGCCACGAAGTCTCGCTCAGTGGTGCGCGCGTGGAGTTGACGCCGCTTGAGTTTCAGATTCTCGAATTGCTGGCAAGTGAGCCGGGGCGCGCCTGGTCGCGCAACGCCCTGCTCGATCAGGTCTGGAGCACGGAATACGAAGGCTACCAGCGCAACATAGACCCGCACATCAACCGGCTGCGGAAAAAACTGGAAGCCGACCCGAAGAACCCGCACTACGTTCTGACGGTGCGCGGCGTCGGCTACAAGCTCAATGAAACCCCTTAACCAAATTCACCCGGCAGGCAAGCGCTTCATGTCGAGCCGATTTGCCTGTCTCTACAACATGATGATTCCTATGCCCCACAAGTGCCGCCCGATGCTTCGTTTCATCATCACTCTTACTTTAATCTTCGCTGCGACGCCTGCGTCAAACGCGTTCGCGCAGAACGCCGCACCGTCCGCGCCAGCCAAAACATCGGTTTACCTGCGCTGGCCCGGTCAGCAGGGAGTCCTGCGCTACCGGCTGCAACTCGCGCGCGACGACAAGTTCAATGACATAGTTTTTGACCGCGCCGTGTTCGGGACAGAGTATGCCGTGACGGAGCTTGGTCCGGGACGATACTTCTGGCGCGTTGCTCCCGCCGTGAAAGAAACGGGAACTTACTCAGCGCCCCGCGTCGTCGAGATAACAGACGATACGAAGACGAGTTCAAGCGGAGATACGGTTCCTGCGCTGCTGCCGACGAGCAACGTCGGATGGCGCACGACGACCGGCTCAATTGCTCAGCCGCTCGTCGCGCATCTTCGCTCGGCGACCAGCTCCGATGTGGTTGGCGTGAATGCTGACGGCATGGCTTACGGGCTGGATGGCTCAAACGGCGTTGCCCTATGGGCGGCGCGTTTCCGTCCCAACGCGAAGCGCGGCGAGCCGACGGGAAATGGCGGAGCGCCGACGTTCACTCCTGTGTTGATTGACGGGCGCAATAATCTTACAAACGTCGTCGTGGGGATTGAAGGCGGCGTGCGCGCTCTGGAAGGCTCGACGGGACGCGAGCTATGGCGCGCTGCGCTCAAGAATCGTCCTGTCTGCGGCGCGTTGGCCGCACCTGAAGGCGGCGGCGCAAAGACGCTTCTCATTGCTACTGACGGCTCACCTGCTTTGACTGTCATTAACCCGGAGAACGGGCAGATTGTTTCTGAGACGAAACTCGATGGAGCTGTGATTGCCGCGCCTGCTTCGTTTCCTCTGGGTAATGGAAACGCGGTTGTGCTGGCGCTCGAAGGCGGGATGCTTGACGTGCGTAATAGCGCGGGTGAGCGCGTGCGCTTCGTCAAGATGGATACGATTATCACCACACCGCCGCTCGTCGTCGCCGCTCCTCGCAGTATGCTCGTGCTGGTGGGAAGTGAAAGCGGGCTGATTTCTTTGAACGCAGCCGACCTGAAACCAATCGGGCGTATTGCGACCGAAGGCGATGCGCCAGCCGGAACGCTGGCAACCGTAGACCTGGATAATGACGGTTCGCCCGAAGTTCTGATGCTGACACGGCGTGGACGCCTCGTGGCGGTCGGGACAACTGACGGCAAGATTAAGTGGTACACGTCCGGCGCGACGGGCGCGGCCTCACCGGCTTTCGCAGATTTGAACAGCGACGGTGTGCTCGACGTGCTGGTCGCATCGGGACAGGATTTCGCACACGGATATTCAGGGCGCGATGGCTCTTTACTCTGGAAGGCTGAAGAGGACGCTAGAGGAGCTACGGCAGCAGGTGCGCCGAATCAAACACGCGCGCTTGTGACAGGAAGTTTTGGCGATGGCTCAAGCGCCTTTGTCGTCGGGACGGATACTGCGGGAACGGGCTTGCGCGCCGTCGGCCTCCCGAAAGATTCCGTGAAGGCGGCGAAAGAATAAATCTCTACAGTAGAACTTGAGGAGACGAGGCATGTGGGTTTGGATGATCGCGGTGTTGTTGGTTCTCGGTTGGGCTGTCGGGATGGTCTTGCATAAATCCGGCTTCATACACATTCTGCTACTCTGCGCCATCGCCATCATCGTCGTTCAATTGGTCGCGGGGCGGCGCGCGGTTTAGCTTTGATAAGCTCGCTCAATTAACCTCAAGATATTGCGCGTAGAACAGCAAAAAGTGAGACGCACATACGATTACGAAACGGCAGGTGTTGGATGATTCTTTCAGTGTAATAGGCCGGAGTAGTGAAGCCTTTGCGAGCGAGTCTTGCTAATCCGCAATGCCCGGTCAGTAATGGCGTCCCCCATACTCCAATACTTTCAACCTCAAACCCTACGTTTTCAGCTAATCTGGCGAGTTCTTTTGGTGTAAAAAGAAATAGATGCCCATCAGCGTCAGGCTTGAACTGGCCTGCCTCTAGTGCCGTGAAGTCTTCGACTTCTGAAAAGGTTGGTAGCTTATTGCGAAGGTGCAGGCCGTTCGGCGTTGTCAGAAGCAGGCGACCGCTCGGCGCGAGTAAGCTTTTGAGATGTGAGAGGAATTTATCAGGGTGTGCTACATGCTCAATTATCTCGCAGGCAGCAATCAGATCAAATGTTCCGATATCCTCTTTCTTTAAATCGAATAGATTGCCACCGACGATCTTCACCTTCCCGTCTGTCGTGTAATTACTAAGCGCCTGCTCAAGCAGTGAATCTCGGAGGTCATTGCAAACCGCTTGGCCTCCGTTCTGGGCTACACAGGCAGATAACGAGCCATCGTTTGCTGCTACCTCTAAAAACCGCTCGGGCTTTCTTCTTAGCACTTCTTCCAGGGTCATTAGAAAGCGCATCCGTCCGAACGCCTGATAAGATGGTGGGAATTGTGCGCTGTAGAGCCAGCCTTGCGAGTCGTCAACGCTTGGTTTAAGCGGGCGAACCGAGGACAATCCCTGATAGCTCACCATCTGGAATCTTTTGAGTGAGGGTAGCCGCATGGCGGGCGCATCGTATCAAACGAAATTAATGAGGGGCAAGCAGATTGAGGCCACCTGTTATTTTGCAAGTGCCGGGCTATTTTCAATTGTTCCTGATGGGGCAAAGAGAATCCAGATTCTTTAATTTATGACGTAACAAGCGTGCTTTTATTGACGCAACTTTGATTCTACTCAAATCCTCTCTTGATTCTCCACGCCCGCTTCGGCAACAATGAGCGTGCCGGGCGCATCAATGTTATCGGAAGATTCATTCCCGTGCGCCCGGAAAGCTGAAAAGCGGTGCGCTCATTCAATCAAAAGGAGTAATCGTCATATGAAGTATCCTGCCTCTCCTTTGCGTTTATTGCCTCTCCTGGTTCTGGCCCTTTTAATCACGACTCCGCTCGTCCACGCTCAAAGCGACCTTGCGCGCCAGAGTGTGGCGATCACCTATCCGCTCGATCAGGCCATCACGGTTAAGTTTCGCGGCACGACCTTGCTGCCCCGCTTGAAAGGTGAAGCGAAAGTAAGACGCGCCGGGCGGCGCGGGACGCGCGTCGAGTTGAGCGTCGAAGATTTGCCGCGAGCCAACGAACTGGGCGGCGTTTATACGACCTACGTGCTCTGGGCGATTTCGCCCGAAGGCCGCGTAGATAATCTGGGCGAGATCAAGAGGGGTGGCAGCTTTCTCGTCAACTCCAAACTCGACGTGACCACGCCGTTTCAAACCTTCGCGCTGATCGTCACAGCCGAGCCGCACTTTCTCGTTCGCGGTCCGAGCCGCATGGTCGTGCTTGAAAATCTGCCCCCGCAGAAACCCGGCGATGCCGAGATAGCAACCGTCAACGTGCAGTATCTGGGCAACACCAGCGACTACTTCAACGATGCGCGCGTGCCGGATGTGGCCGACGACCAGTATCGCAAGACGCCCGTGTCATTGCTCGGCGCGCGTCAGGCCATCAATCTCGCGCGTTATGCCGGAGCGCCGCGTGATGCGGCGGATGAATTGAGAGAGGCGCAGGACGCGCTTGAGCAGGCTGAGAACGCATGGCGCTTGCGGCAATCGGAAGCGGAAGTTGACGCGGCTGCGCGGCGTGCTATCAGTCTAGGCGTGCGTGCCGAAGAGGTGACTGAAACGAAAAAGGCAGCCCGGCAGCGTCGTGAAGAGATTGCGCGTCGCGATCAGGCCGTTCGTAACGCAGAAGAGAATGCCGCCACCTCTAACCAGCAGATTGCGGACTTGCGGGCAGCTTTGGAGCGCGAGCAGCGAGCGCGCGAATTGGCCGAGCGCGACGCGGTCAACGCCACACAGCAGGTGCGTGAGTTAAGAACCGAAGTTGCGCGCTTGCGTGATGAGATACAAACAGTTCGCGGCGAAGGTGAGGACGCCAAGATCAAGCTGGCGCGAATCGAAGGCGAGCGGGCTGCGGAGGCAGTGCGTCAGGCCAACGAGCAGAGAGTCGAGCAGCAGCGCGCCAATGCTTCGACGCTCAAACAGACTCTTGCTCGTTACGGCACGGTGCGTGAAACCAATCGCGGTCTTGTTCTCACCTTGCCCGAAACTCTCTGGACAAGCGCGCGGGCCAGCGACCTGTCTGCGGCGGCTGCGGCCAAGATCGAACCCCTTGCCGCGCTCTTCGCCAACAACCCGGATTATCAGATCGTGATTGAAGCCTACACGGACAATCGCGGCGACGAATCACTTCTACAGCAACTCACGCAGGATCGCGCGCGCATCCTCGCCGAGCGTTTCATCAGCGCCGGAGTTGACGGCGCACGCATTCAGGCCAACGGAATGGGCGCAAGCAATCCCATTGCTCCCAACACCAAGCCTGCCAACCGTCCGCGCAATCGCCGGATTGAGATAACTCTCATGCCTTCGGGTGCGCCGACGAGCGCCGCAAATTGAAATCAAGTGATAAGTGATGCGTGATAGGTGATAAGAGAAAGACTTTTTCCTATCACCTATCACTTATCACCTATAACTTGAGTCATGTCTCCTCTCGAAGTCTTACAGTTCATCGGCTACAGCACCGGGGCAGCGTTGCACCTGTGGATGGGAGCGTTGCTGTTAAAGCGGCGTCGGGGGTTGGGGAGTGTCGAGCGTGTCCTGCTGCTGCTGGCCTTCGGGATGGGGGTGTGGCACGCGAGCAATTTGATCGTGGCGCTGCACGGATTGCTCGGACTTGAACGAGAGCAATGGGCGTTCGCGCTGCGGTTGGTGGACACTCTGGCGGTCACGAGCATTACGCTCTCTTACTCTTTTCTTCTACACGTTCACCTGCATCTCTGGGCGACTGCGCGTAATCGCAGCCTCACGCTCATGGAAAAAGTGCGCGTCTTTCTCTGCTACGTTCCGGCGCTTTTTCTCATCACTGCCGTTCCGCATCTCTGGACGGGAACTTACGAGCCGATGCTCGAAAAGTTCGCGCATACCTTTGTGCCGTTTTCGACCGGCGTGACCTACTCGCTGGCCTTCGCCATCTGGGCCGGATATGTGCTTGGCTTCGTCGCCGTCACAGATGTCCTGATAGCGCGCCTTTCATCAAGCGTGGGCGAGCGACGTTCCTTACGGACGCTGGCCGCCTCCCTGATCGCCATTGCGCTGCTGATTATCGCCGTCTATGGATTCGGCGTCGGTGAGGGAACAAGGCTCGGACTATACCTGAAGACGCTCTCCAATCTAGGCTCGCTTTTGCCGTCCGCGCTAATTGCTTACTACATCTATCGCTATCGCTACCTTGAGTTGATTATCAAGGAGAGCTTGATTGCCGCCACGTTCGCCGTCGTCGTGCTGGGCGTTTACCTGCTGGTCATTCGTACTTTCAGCGAATGGCTGACGGCTGGTTTCGGCTTGCGCGCCGGGGCCGTTGAGGCATTGCTGATTCTCGCTCTCGCGCTTGTCGCCGCACCATTGCGGGGCTGGTTGGAGCGCCGCTTTCATAAGCTCTTTGAGCGCGAGGCGGCGCTTTACCGCGAGACGGTCGCGCGCATCGGCTCGCACGCCGGTCAATATCGAAAGCTGCCGGAACTGCTTCGCTTTGTCGAAGAACGAACTGCTCAATCGCTGGGCTTGCGCCGCGTCCAACTAATTGTGCGCTATCAGAAACAGAACGAAGCAGGCTCAGGCTTTGAAGAAAGTAATGGCGACGAGCAGAACGTGGATGGCTTGAAAGAATCAGGTGAGTGGGTAGATGAGGTTTTGAATGTTTTGAGAGAACGTGAATGGGCGGCTCTTGAAGGCGGACGCGGCTTGCGCGAGCGCGGGTATGAATTGGCTTACGCGCTGCGCCGCGAAGAACGGACGGTCGGATTGATGCTGGTGGATGCGGCGGGAGATGCGTTGACCCCTGATGCTCGCACGGTGCTTGAAGTTTTGGCCGGGCAGGTGGCGATTGCTATCGAAGATAGTCGGCTGGTGGAAGAGAACGTCCGGTTGGAGCGGCGGCTGGCGCAGGGCGAGCGACTCGCGGCGCTCGGGCAAATGGCTGCGACCGTTGCACACGAAGTTAAGAATCCGCTGTCGGCGATAAAATCCATCGCGCAGGTGATGCGCGAAGATGAAGGCTTGAACCGCGAGTATGCGCGCGACCTCAACTTGATTGTCGGAGAGACTGATCGTTTGAACCGAAGCGTGACGCAGCTTTTGAGCTTCGCCCGCCACGCGCCTTCATCTATTTCTTCGAGCCACGCTGACGAACTTATCCACACAGTCGTCGAACTCTTCCGCGCGGAAGCCAGCGGGCGCGGCGTCCGTGTAGAGTGTCGCGCGCAAATTCAAGCAGAGTTGGATGGCGCGTCCGCTTCGGCTTTGCGCGATGCGCTCTCCAATCTCTTAATCAATGCGATTCAGGCCACACCTCTGGGCGGGCACATCCTGGTCGAAGCAAAGATGAGAAGCGACGAACTGCTGGTGACTGTCATCGATAGCGGAGGCGGCATCCCGGCAGAGCTTCGAGAGCGCATCTGGGAGCCTTTCTTTACGACCAAGCAACGCGGGACAGGATTAGGGCTGGCAATCGTGCGGAAACGCATGGAAGAAGCAGGCGGCTCGGCCCAATTGCGGCCAGCACAGGAAGGTGAAGGCGCTTGCTTTGAGTTGCGCGTGCCGCGCACGTCTGAAACTATTTCATAACGCATCTGCCGACAAACTAGTAGGACGTACAATCTGAAAAGACAAGCGTAGCCAGCCTGCTCCGCAGGCTCACGATTGTTTTTTGTCGATTTCCCCAGATTCCGCTGCGCTTCATCAGGGGCTACACTCTGTTGCCCGCTTCGCAGGCAAGACTTCGCTCCATTCACGATTCGCGATTCGCGATTTGCGATTTACGATTCACGCGCCTTTGCCTTGAGAAGCTTTTCAATCTCGTCGGCTGCGGTGTGCGCGCCATCCTCGCTTTGCACAATGTGTCCGATGGTGGCGGCCTTTTCAGCGTAACTTTTATCCGTCAATAATCTATCCAATTCTCTGGCTGCGGTGGCGGCTGTGTATTTGGTGCGGGAGATTGTGCGTCCGACACCGAGGCGTGCGATGCGAAAGGCATTGTCGGGCTGGTCGTGATTGAAGGGAATGATTAAAGCGGGCACGCCTGCGCGCAGAGTCTGCCCGGTTGTGCCGACTCCGCCCTGATGAACAACTGCCGCCGCGCGAGGCAAAATCTGCCCGTAAGGAGCATAATCGAAGGCGGCGATGCCACCGGGCAAAGGTTCTTTCGGCAGGTTGCGCGCATCACCGATCAGCAGCACTGCGCGGCGATTGAGAAGGCGTGCGGCGGCGATGCTCTCGCGGTAAAAATTCTCTGCGACGAAGATTGCCGTCGAGCCGAGTGTGAAGACAATCGGTGGTGGGCCGTCGTCAAGAAACTTTTCCAGTTCAGGCGAGATGTGCGCCTCGTCTTTGCGGTCGTAGAAGGGAAAGCCCGTAACAATTGTTTGTGGAGGCCAATCGGGTTGCGGCTCTGCCATAACTTTTGAGAAGAGCGCGAGAACGAGCGAGGGCGAGTGTTGACCTTCAAACATGGGCGGCTTGCCCCGTGAGAGTCCGAGTTCTGAGCGCAACTGATAAACCGGCTCGACCCACTTTTCAGAAACTCGCTTGGCGACGTACATAAATGCGCGGGTGAAAAGTGGGCTAAGACGAAGCAGCTTATTCATGCCGGGAGCTTGAGGGGGCACGAAAGGGTCATAGACGGAAAAGAACGATGTCGGAGCAAGCACGGTAGAAACCCAGGGGATGCCGGTCTTCTCCGCCAGTGGAGGGCCAGCAAAGGTCAGCATGTGCGTGACGAGCAGGTCGGCATCGCGCGTCGCCTCGCGTAAATCTTCATAGCTCTCGCGGACGTAGGGCGAGAACAACTCCTTGATGATGAACTCGCCGCCCTTCATCACGTCCATCGCTTTGATGATTGTCTCAAGGTTTTCTTCAGGAGGAGCGATGTCAGGTCGGATTGCGTGAAACCCAAGTCCGGTGGCCTCGATCTTCTCCCGGTAGGCAGGGCTGGTGGCAATGACAGCCTTGTGGCCGCGCGCCTGTAGCTCAAGGCCGACGGCCATGTATGGATGAATGTCGCCGAAAGAGCCAAAGGTGTTTAAGACGATGCGCTTGCCTGAAGGATTTGCGCCGTCGCCTGTAGAGGGTTTTTCGCCTGTCAATTTAGCGGGCGTTTCGGGTTGATTAATCTCTGTCATGGTGTCAACCTTTTACCACAAGTTGAAGGGACAATCATGTTGATTTGTGGCACGGCGAGTGCTAATGAATGCCCGTGTTTCAGAATTATTATTTGGAGATAGTTTAATAAGATGGCTGAAAAGACGAAGGACGCAGGGTTGCGACTGCTGATTGTTGACGACGAAGAAGCGGCGCGTTATGGAATGCGACGCTCGCTCGGCGGCTTCGGCTACGAGATTGAGGAAGCCGAGAGCGTAGAGGCCGCGCGCCAGTTAATGAAAGAATGGCGACCCGATTTGATGCTGCTTGACGTGAACCTGCCGGGGGCAAGCGGGTTGGAATTTTTGAATGAGTTGAAAGAGGCGAACGGCGATGCGCCGCTCGTAATTCTCATCACGGCGCACGGTTCTGAAAGGATGGCAGTCGAGGCCATCAAATCCGGCGCGCACGATTATCTCTCAAAGCCGTTTGAACTGGACGACCTGCGCCTCGTTATCAAGAACGCTTTTGAGACCGTTCAACTGCGACGTGAAAACCGTTCGCTTCGTCGGCGCATCGAGATCGAAGGCACGTCGCGTGGAGCGTTGATCGGGGCCTCCGAAGCGATGCGGCGCGTGCGCGCCATGATCGATAAGGTCGCGGAGACGGATGCGACCGTGCTGGTGCGTGGCGAGTCCGGCACGGGTAAGGAACTCGTCGCGCGCGAGATTCACGAGCGAAGCATGTCTCGTCGCAGCGGCGCTTTCGTCGCGGTCAACTGCGCCGCGCTTCCTTCTGAGCTAATCGAATCGGAGCTTTTCGGCCACGAAAAAGGCGCATTTACGGGGGCGGCAGCGCGCAGGCGAGGGAAGTTTGAGCAGGCCGACGGGGGCACGCTGTTCCTTGACGAGATTGGCGACATGAGCGCGAACGTTCAGGCCAAGCTGCTGCGGGCGCTCGAAGAGCGGCATATCGAACGTCTCGGCGGCAACGAATCGATTCCGGTTGATGTCAGAATCGTCAGCGCCACGCATCGCCCGCTTGAGCAGGAGATAACGAACGGGAATTTTCGTGCAGACCTCTTCTATCGCCTGCGCGTCGTGACTGTTGAAATTGCGCCATTGCGCGAGCGCCGCGAAGATATTCCCGGCCTCGCCGAATCGTTCGCGCGGGCGGCGGCGGAACGCTACAACCTCCCCGTCCGGCTGATTGGACAAAGCGCCCTGCGACGCCTTATTGAATACGATTGGCCCGGCAACGTGCGCGAGTTGCGAAACACCATCGAGCGGGCGGCGATTATGGCCGAAGGCGATGAGTTGACAGCGCGCGACTTGCCTGAAGAAATCAAGAAGAGCGCCTCCGGCAGCGGCGACAGCAGTAGTAACAGCAACAGCGTGCTGGTGGATTCAGAAACCGACGGCTCGCTCGCCGTTCCTTTCACAGCGGATTTTCGCTCAGACCGGCGGGAGTTTGAGCGGCGCTACATTGCGCGTTGTCTGGAAGATTCCGGCGGGAATGTCACCCGCGCCGCAGGGATTTTAGGAATGCACCGCCAGTCGCTTCAGCACAAGCTGCGCGAGTTGGGCTTGGCCCGCCGCTACGTCTCCGTCTCTTCGGAAACGCAGGAGAAATCCGACAACTGAAAGATAACTATGCCGCCTCGGATTGCATGGTTTATCTCTTCCGAGTAGACTTTCTGCCAGTTCGTCCAAATCAAGCAAAACCCAGGGAAGTATCATTATGAAAGCACGCCTTGACGCCATCATTCGTCGTGAGCAGGCGGAGTATCTCGACCGTCTTTTGCCAGCCAGCACCGGAATTATTGCGGAGATGGAGGCGGACGCAGAGAAAAACCGTGTGCCGATTGCAGACCGCGAGGTGGCGCTCTTTCTGGAGATTACTGCGCGCGCGATGAATGCCCGGCGCGTTCTGGAAATCGGCATGGCCATCGGTTATGCGGTCGTTCACCTGGCGCAGGCGATTGGTGATGAAGGGTTGATCGTCACCATTGAGCCGAATGATGAAATGATTCGTCGCGCCGAAGACTATCTGACGCGCGCCGGAGTTCGTGAGCGCGTTCGCATTGAGAAGGGCAAGGCTCTCGAAGTCATCCCGCGCCTCGAAGAGACGTTCGATTTGATTTATCTGGATGCGTTGAAGGAAGAGTATTCGGATTATCTTGACCAGAGCTTGCCGCTGCTGCGTGTCGGGGGAGCGGTGATTGCCGATAATGTTCTGTGGGGCGGACAGGTCGCGGGAGAGATTCGCTCTCCAGACCAGAAGGCGTCAACAGAGGCGCTGCGCAAGTTTAATAAGCATCTAGTGAATCACCCGCAACTGCGCGCAGAGATTCTGTCGTTCGGGGATGGCATTGGCTACGGAGTCAAGATTAAATGAAGAGCGCGCATAATAGCCGCGTAGCGGCAGGCTGAATTTAGCCCGACCTTTCAAGGCCGGGAAAGAGGCAACATAATTTGCAGACGTTGCGTCAGCGACGGTTGAAGTTCTCAATCGTCGCTGACGCGACGTATGATGATGGTGCGGCAACTTTCCCGACCTTGAAAGGTCGGGCTAAATTCACTTCGCCGCTCTGCGGCGGGTTTTCGTTGAGTTAATTGCGAGTGAGTTTGATTCCGGTTCAAGACAACGAGGAGACGCGCGCGCGGGCGGCGCAGGTCATAACCGCAGGCGGTGTCGTAGCTTTTCGCACGGACACGTTCTATGGTCTCGGCGCAGACCCTTTCAATCGAGAGGCGCTCAGCCGTGTGAATAATTTGAAAGGCAGGGACGGCGGCAAGCCCATTCTGCTCGTCATCAGCGATGCGGACGAAGCCGAGCGTTTCATCAACAGATCACCGCGCTTCAATATAGTCTCAACTCGGCACTGGCCGGGAGCGTTGACGATTGTTGTCGAAGCAAAGCCGGAAGTGCCAATTGATTTGACTGCGGGCAGTGGGACCGTGGGATTGAGATTGCCGGATGACGAAACGGTGCGCTCATTCATACGCGCCTGCGGCGGCGCGCTGACGGCAACGAGCGCAAATCTCGCGGGTGAGCCGCCCGCGCGAATAGCAGAAGAAGTCGCAAGCTCTTTCCCGGCAGGGTTGGACTTGATTGTTGATGGCGGCGCTGCGCGCGGCGACAAGCCGTCTACCGTGCTTGACCTGAGCGGGCCGCAAATCCACCTGATTCGTGAAGGCGCAATCTCACGCGCAGAGTTGCAGGACACTCTAAGAGCGTTGGGCGAGAAAATTTAATTCAATCGTCCGCCCTGCTGTTGAAGATCAGCTACGCCGCCGCATCTGGTAATCCAAGCTCCAACGTCCACCACCGGCCACAGCCAGATAAAGAAACGCGAAGCAGTAGAGCACGGCAAGCTCCCCGCCGTTTTGCAGCGGCCAGAATGCGTCTGGCTTAAAGTGACCCATAAAGTACGCGACCGCCATCTCTCCTGACGCGATGAACGCTGCCGGGCGAGTGAAGAGTCCCAACAGGATGAGCAGCCCTCCGACCAGTTCCAAAGCTCCGGCGATACCGGGCATAGTAAAAAGCGGAAACGGGAAGCCCATCTCTGCCGGGCCGGGCGGATAGTTGAGTAGCTTCTGAGTCCCGTGCAGCATGAAGAGCAATCCAAAGACGATTCTGAAGATGCTGAGGATGCGAGGCGACCACGAAGCGAAGAATGAGTTTGAATCAGTCATAATGGTCTCCCTAAAGTTTTGTGTCTGCAAGTTTCAATACTACTTGTTCACCGTCAAAGTTCGCACAAAGCTCCAATCGCCGCTGCCGTCAATTTTGATGTTCCCGACTGTTTTATTCGCCACGACCATGTTGGCGGGATACCAGAGCGGAAGCATCGGAAGGTCGCGGCTGACGATCTCCTGCGCCTGACGATACAGGCCGAGCGCCTTCTCGCGCTCAGCCGTGTTGACGGCTTCGTCCAGAATACGATCAAGCTCAGGGTTCTTGTAGCGGCTGCGGTTGCGGCTGGCGCGTTGCTGCGAAGGAATCTCGGATGAATGGAACAGGTCTTTCAGGAAAATCGGATCTTGATTGCCGCCGACCCAGCGCGAGGTCGTCATCTGAAAATCTCCCAGACGCAACCGCTCAAGCAGCGTGTTGGTTTCCATCGTCTCAATCTCAACCGGAATGCCGACCTTCTTCAAATAGTCACGGATGACATCAACGTACTGGCGCGTGGCTACGCTGGACGAAGAGATTGCAAATTTGATCGGTTTCTGAAACCTCATCTGCGGGCCATCTCCGTCGGGGTCACGAAAACCGGCTTCGTCCAGAAGCTGTTTGGCTCGCGCCGGATCGAACGCATATTTCTCTCCCGCAGCATAAGCCCATGACTCTTCCGGCAAAATCGAGTAAGCGACTTTCGCTTGTCCGAGCAGGAGATCGCGGATGATCGTTTCGCGGTCTATGGCGTAAGCGATGGCTTGACGAACCTTGACGTTATCAAACGGCGCGTTCTGCACGTTGAAGCCTAAGTAGACGATGTTTGCGCCGGTAAACGGTATCACCTGTAGCTTGGAATCCTGCTCAAGCGATTTGATGGCGTCGGGCGTCAGGTTCGTCGGCAGCGGCGCAATCGTGACGCTTCCGCTTCGTAGTTCAGCCTGCAACGCATTCCCGTCTTCGATGACGCGCACTCGTAGTGCACTGATTGTCGGCCCTCCTTCCCAGTAGTTAGGATTTGCTTCCATCGAAATCGTCTGCTGCGCCGTGTCGTAGCTGACGAACTTGAAAGGGCCGGAGCCGAGCGGATGCGTCTTTTGCGAGTCGGCGCTGTCTTTCGGGACGATGCCGATGGGAACGAGGTTTGAAAGAAGACCGAGCCAGGGTCTACTGAGACGGATAATAACGGTGCGCGGGTCAGGGGCTTCAACCGCAGTCACCAATCCCTTCTTGCTCTCGCCTGAGCCTTCAAAAAAACTTGCGGCTTTGCCGGAGGCCGAAGCCAGTACGGCGTCTATCGTATATTTAACGTCGGCTGAGGTCAGCGGCTTGCCATCATGGAAGGTCACTCCGTCGTGGAGCGTGAACGTGTAGCTCAAGCCATCGTCGGCGCGCTTGATGTCCGAGGCCAGATCGGGAACGTAGTCAAACTTCTCATTCTTCTTCACCAGCGAATTGAAAATCAGGACGCGGATGCGCTCGCTCGCCACGTCAATCGTCGGCGAGCCGATGGGATCGAGCGTGGAAATCTTATCCGAGAGCGCAATCACAAAAGTCTCGCTGCGATTGCGGCAGCCCGGCAAAAGCAGCGCCGCAATAATCAGGATGAGAAGTGTTGTGACACGTGTTTGAGCGCGCATCAGAGAGTTCCTCCGTAAGTGTAATTGAGCGTGGCGTTCAACGCTGCGATCTCATCCGATAGTTGTTGAAAGCGCGCTGTGTCAAAGGGGAGCGGCGGCTGCATGAGAGCCTTGAATGCAGCGATGCGCTTCAAAGAAGCATTGATGCGCTCCTGCTTAACGAGGCCGTCACGCGCGGCCTGCAACAATCCGTTATAGCCGCGAAGAGCTATGTCCGAATGCGAGCAGATCAGGAACATATCCTGCCCGGCCTTGAACGCAAGCTGCACTGCTTTCTCTATTTCGTAGTGCTTGGAAATCGCGCCCATCTCAAGATCGTCCGTCACGACCAGATGCTTGTAGCCGAGTTCCTGTCTGAGCAGCCTGGTGGTGATGGCGTGACTGAGTGAGGCCGGTTCGAGTCGGCCTCCGGCAACACCTTTCCGAATGTCAACATTCGGAAAGCCTCCGTGACTCACCATCACGGCGCGCACGCGGTCGTCTTTGCGCTGGAAAAGCTCTATGTAGGGTGCCAGGTCCTGCGCGATAAGGTCGTCGTGCGAGAGATGAACGACGGCCATCTCGTCATGCGTATCGACCTCGCCCGCGCCGATGCCCGGAAAATGCTTGAGGCAGCCGAGGCAGCCGGTTGCTTGCAGACCGCGCATGTAAACGGTCGTGTAGCCGAGGACTTCGCCGGGAGAGCGCCCGAACGAGCGCGAGTAAAGACCATTGGAGAGCAGATCGCGCTCGTCCGTCATGATGGACATGACGGGCGCGAAATTCATGTTGATGCCGAGCATTCGCAGCACCTCGCCCGTGATGCGACCGAGAGAGCGCGCGCCTGCGAGGTCGCCGTGCTGCCGAATGGTGCGCGCAGAAGGCATGGGCGTGCAGATGCGACGCAGGCGATCAACAAGGCCGCCTTCCTGATCTATGCCGCGAAGCGGCTCAACGGGCAGCAACTCGCGCACACCGTCGAGAAGGGAGCGCAACTGCTCAGCCGTAGCCACGTTTCGCCCGAAGACAATCACGCCGCCGGGGTGAATGTGATTGAGGAGCGAGCGCGTCTCTTCGTCAAACTCCGTGCCCGGCAGCCCGATGAAGAAAAGTTGTCCGATCTGTTGTTCGAGGGGAAGAGAAGTTAAAGAATCAAGCATGAAAGTTAGACGATAAACAATGGACGATGAACGATAGAAAGGCATGCGCTTGAGTGCCTCTCGTCTATGCTCTATCGCCCATCGTCCGATTTGCTCAGACTATTCGTTTGCGTATGTCCTGTAGAATATTAAGCGCGTCTTCCGGCTTCAGCGTTTCTACATCAACGCTGCGTACCTCGTCAAGGATGCTCTGGTTGGCGGTATCAAAGAGCGTGGCCTGCATCGCGATGCGTTGCTGGCGTGCGCGGCGGGCGGCGCTTTTCAATCCTGCCTCGCCCTGCGCCCATGTCTCCCAATCATTCGACCCTTCGGCAGCCGCTCCTCCCTGTTTCTCTTCGTCGGAGAAGACATCCAACTCGTAGCGCTCAAGCCTTGCCAGCACATCGCGTGCGCGCGTCAGTACGTCAGGCGGCAGACCCGCGAGGCGCGCTACCTCGATGCCATAAGACTTGGAGGCGCGACCCTTCTCCAGACGGTGCAGAAAGACGACCTCACCATCACGTTCAGCCGCAGTAATCTGGTAATTACGCGCTCCGGGCAGACGTTCGGCAAGCTCCGTCAACTCGTGATAGTGGGTCGCAAAGAGCGTCTTGGCGGCGTGCTCCGCCGAATCGTGCAGATATTCGGCGACAGACCATGCGATTGATAACCCGTCGAAGGTTGCCGTGCCGCGCCCGATTTCATCCAGCAGGACAAGCGAGCGCGGGCTGGCGTTATGCAGGATGGCCGCCGTCTCCGTCATCTCGACCATGAAGGTCGAGCGCCCGCGCGCAAGATCGTCGGATGCGCCGACGCGCGTCCAGATGCGGTCAAGCAGAGGCAGCCGCGCTCTCTCGGCGGGCACGAACGAACCCATTTGCGCGAGCAGATGAATGAGCGCGGTCTGACGCAGAACGGTGGACTTTCCTCCCATGTTCGGGCCGGTGATGATCAGCAGCCGGTCGGAAGAGTTATTCATGTACAGATCGTTCGGGATGAACGGGCCTTGACTGACGGCCTCGATCACCGGGTGACGACCCTGCACAATCTCTATCTCGTCGCCGTCGTGCATGATGGGTCGCACGTAACGACGGCGGCGGGCAGTTTCTGCGAGGGCGGCGAGAGCGTCGAGCGCGGCAAGGGCGCGGGCTGTCGCCTGAATGCGTTTTGTTTCGGCGGCGATTTTAGAACAGAGCTGGCTGAAGATTTCAGCCTCAAGCGGAGCGATGCTACTTTCCGCGCCAAGTACCTTGGCTTCCCATGATTTCAACTCAGGGGTGGTGTACCTTTCGGCATTGGCGAGCGTCTGTCGTCGTTCGTAATCGGCGGGCACACGCGCGGCGTTGGCCTTCGAGACTTCGATGTAATAACCGAAGACGTTGTTATAACGAATCCTCAGTGTTGCAATAGCGGAACGTGCGCGCTCACGCGATTCGAGCGCGGCGATTGTTTGCTTGGCATTGCGACTGATGCTGCGTAGTTCGTCCAGTTCGCTCGAATAGCCATCGCGAATCGCGCCGCCGTCGCTGAGTTTCGCTGGCGGGTCGTCCGCGATTGCTTCCGCGATGAGCGCGCGCGTCTCCTGCATTTCGTCCATATTCTCGTTGAGAATTTGGAGGAGCGATGATTGGGAGTCCGATAACGCCTGGCGAATCAAGGGAACTTGATTAAGAGAGCGTTCGAGCGCATTGAGGTCGCGGGGCGATGCGGAATTCATGTTGAGGCGACCCGTCAGGCGTTCCAGATCGGCAACCTCTTTGAGCAGAGCGCGCAAACGGTCTCGCTTGATTTGCGAGTTGTAAAGCTCTTCGACGCCGCCATGCCTGGCTTCAATCTCACCCCGGCGGACTGACGGACGCAGCAGCCAGGCGCGCAGGAGTCGCGCGCCCATGCCGCTGACCGTTTCGTCAATCACCTTGATGAGCGGGTGCGTGCGATTTCCGCCGCCCTGCGTTTCCGTTAATTCCAGATTGCGGACTGTGACCTGATCAAGGATGAGATGATCCTGCGGCTCGAAGTAATGAATGTCAGTGATATGCGCGGCGGCAGCGCGTTGCGTCTCCTGAGCGTAGCGCAGGCACGCTCCGGCGGCGCGCACGGCCTCCGGCTTTCCCTCAAGCCCGTAGCCTTCGAGCGACCGCACGCCAAACTGTTCGCAAAGCTCGGCGGCGCAGGTGTCTCCCTGCCACTGCCATTCATCAGTCGGCGTCAAGGTCGCGCCCGCAAATGCCCCGTCTCTATCCGATGAAGAGTTAATCGGAGCTTCTGTTTCATCCGAATCAGACGAAGTTGAGCCAGTGTTTTCTGTTTGCCGCAATGGAAGAGGCGCGGTATGCGATGCTCCGTCGCGCGTGCTTTTGATAAGAGGACTGAGCGAAGCAGGGAAGAGGATTTCGCGCGGGGCGTAGGATTCAATGTCGGCGCGGATGCGCGTCCAGGCGTCGCGCCCGCTCGCTTCGGTCGCGCGAAATTCCCCGGTTGATAAATCCAGAAACGCCGCCGCCATCCGTTCGCCCGTGCCGCAGACGGAAGCCAGAAAAATTGTCTCGCGCGCTTCGACAAGCTGCGGGTCAATGGCCGTGCCCGGCGTGATAACCCGCACCACTTCGCGGCGCACGAGTTTCTTGGTCTGCGACGCCTCTTCCGTCTGTTCGCAGATGGCGACGCGATAGCCTTTACGCACGAGTCTGGCGATGTGATTTGAAACCGCATGATGCGGGACGCCGCACATGGGGATGGGATCGCCTCGCTCCTTTTGCCGGGCCGTCAGCGTAATCTCAAGCTCGCGCGCGCCCGTCACGGCGTCATCGAAAAAGAGTTCGTAGAAATCGCCCAGCCGAAAAAATAGCAGTGTGCCGGGATGCTGTTGCTTCAGTTCCTGATACTGCCGCAGCATCGGCGTCAGTGTAGTCATAGTTGTTCAATTCTTGAGAGGTCTAAAGAATAACACGAGCAGCAGCCTATTAAAAAATTCAAAGCCGAAGCCTACACGCAGGTGGGAGCGCAAGGCAAGCGGAACGCATTGAAAGCAAGTTTCTGCGTCGAGGCAGCGACCTTATTTTTCCTTGTGACATTGCGTACTTCATCCAGCAGTTTAGGCTTGGGCCTGAGGAAGCCTCCGTGAGGTCTGAAAGAGTGATTAGGCTGCATCATGCAGCTTAATCAGTCGCTAGACTTTGCCCTACTACTATGGCATAACGACTTTGTTATAATCATTAATCATAGGACACACTCTTCTAAGAGGTCTTGAAATGACGAAAGACGAAGCTATGATTTTGCTACGCAGAGGACGACATCGAGAATGGAATGATTACCGTAAAAAGAATCCCGATTGGAAGCCTGACTTCTCCAACACTGATTTGTCCGACATAAAATTGGTAATTGGATATGAGACCCAGTTTGATCTGACGAGCGCTAATCTCTGTGGCGCTAGCCTGTCTAAGCGCGAAAATCTAAGATACGAATATGTCCCACCTAATACTATGCCTAACGCCTGGGGAGCAATAAAGCCAAATGCCTATGGCTTTGTAAATGGCGAGTTTAAAGAGGTGCATCGTACCAGTGTTAATCTAGCAAGGTCTCTGTTCGACATTTTTACCGTTTTCCCGCCTCATTTTTCACCCGTTGACCATGGGGCTGTTTTTGTTTCGATTGCTAATACAGAGAGCACACAATTATCTAACACCAAAATTGTATTCTTGAGTTATGCGTGGGCAAATGAGGAAGCGGTTTTAGCCATAGATCAGTGGCTACGCTTGAAGGGTTTAAGGACACGAATAGATAAGAGAGACTTTTTCGCAGGATCACGAATCCGGGACGAGATCCTTCGGGTTATGCAGGAGTGCGATGCTGTTGTGATCTTTTATTCAGAGCAATCTAAGGACAAGCCTTGGATTCAATTCGAACAAGAGCTAGCAGGTGACTTAGAAATGGAGGCAAAAAAAGAAGGTCGCCCTCCGCAACGCATAATTTATTTTGTCCTTGATGAGACTCCACTGCCAAGCATTACGGAGAAGAACCGTATTGCGATAATGGCGAAAGGAAAGAACTTCCAAGTGGCTTGTGAGGAGCTGTATTATAATATTCTTCAAATTGTCAGGAGCGCGAAGCAAATAGATCTGGATAAATGGTCTGGCTTCACTTTTTGATTGCTGCTGAACCCAAAGCAAAGCTGCACAACTCATTCAGCCTGACGCCGCGATAGCAAGTCTTTCATTGTTATTCGGTTTCTTCATCTTTGGTGTTTATACATGATGCGGCTCAGTCGTTAGATTGGTACGCATATTGATGAGACTCTTTAATGGCAGCGATTAAAGTTGCATTGTTGCAGATGACGGGCTGCGGTCATGACAGGAGCGTCGCCCTGAGCAAGGGAGAACTCTTCTGTCGCCGCGCTCGCGCGATGGGGGCGGACATTGCTTTGTTTCCTGAGATGTGGAGCATCGGCATGACGTTCTTCAATCCGGCGCAGGAGAATGAGCGTGAGCGTTGGCAGGCGCAGGCCATCAGCCGGGACGATCCCTTTATCCAACACTTCCGCAATCTTGCCAGAGAATTGAAGATGGCAATTGCGCTGACCTATCTTGAGAAGTGGCCGGACGCGCCGCGTAATTCTGTCTCTTTGATTGATCGTCATGGAGAGATCGTGCTGACTTACGCGAAAGTCCACACCTGCGAGTTCGATGTGGAGGCTGCGCTCACACCCGGCGATTGTTTTCCGGTCTGTACGCTGAACACGGAGCAGGGAGACGTGAAAGTAGGGTTTATGATCTGCTACGACCGTGAGTTTCCAGAGAGCGCGAGGATTCTGATGCTCGAAGGCGCGGAGCTTATTTTGACGCCGAACGCTTGCAGTTTGGAGTCTCACCGTCTCGGTCAGTTCAAGGCCCGCGCCTATGAGAATATGGTCGGGATGGCGATGACCAACTATGCTGCGCCCCAAAACAACGGTCATTCCATAGCCTTTGATGGCCTCGCCTTCGACGCAGGAGCACACCCCACCGAAGATGGAGAACCGCGCGAGACGCTAATTATCGAAGCCGGGGAAAATGAAGACGTGTACATCGCAGCATTCGATATGGACAGCCTCCGCGCCTACCGTGAGCGCGAGACATGGGGCAATGCTTATCGCAGGCCGCGTCTTTACGGGATGCTCACCGCTACGGAAGTCAACCCACCCTTTGTTCGACGTGATGCGACAAGATAGCTCCCGATGAAGCCAACTGAGCGACTGACAACCGACAGTCTCTCAGCCTGCCTTTTGCTTTCGCGCCGCATCCACAGTTTTCGCCTCCGTCGCTTGATGGCTTCCAGACGGAAAATATTCCTGCAATTATCTCTAACAAATTCCAACTATTTGGATAACATGTGCGTCTAACGTAGGTGTTGAACTTCCTCGCGCCCCTTAGTCAATCCCCCACCATTGCCGGTTTATGTTCCTGAAAACCAGATTTTTACTCATTCTCTCCTTTGCCGTCGTTTGCTCACTGACGGCAAATGCCAGACCGTCCGCAGCCACGACAGCTAATCGTGCTGTCGCGAGCAGTCACGTGAGTGCTGAAGAGAATACTTTCAGTCTTCAGGATTTCGGTGCGGTCGGAGACGGCGTGGCGGATGACGGTCCGGCATTGCAAGCCGCACTGGATGCGCTCGCTGCCGCAGGCGGCGGCACACTCGTGGTTCCTGCCGGTCGCTACGCCATTATCACCCCGGTCGAGAAGGATTTCTCCGGCGTTTCTAATCTCACTATCATCGGAGCAGAGCCAGCCCCGGATAACGGTTCGGGAGGTTTTGGCAGTGGATTGGGCTTATCCTCAGAGTTCTTTGTTCAAGTAGGCGAGACACAGACTGCGCTCAGCATCATAGGGGCCAGGAATTTTCTAATTCAGGACATCACATTCATCGGCGACCCGAATGTCATCAGGGATTGTAAAATCACGCTCTCTCTCTCAGAGATAGACAGCGCGATTGTCCGGCACTGCGAGTTTTATGGTCTCGGCGCAATCGTTAATGACGGAGCGATTGTCTATGCCTATCACAGCAATCTGAAGGTTGAAGACTCGGCCTTTCTAGGTTGCTCGACGGCCACCAGCAGCCGCTCTTCGGTGATTCAGAACATTTCATGGCGAGGCATCACCGTCACCGGCACTCGCTTTATAGACTATGGAAACCGCGCTGATTATTTCTCGAAGACGCCTCTCTCGCCGCCCTATTCATGGATCAATATCGGCAACGCGGCGGCGGCGGACGCAACCTCTTCGCGCCGTGAGGTAGTGCTGCGAGACCTTTTACTGGACGAAGGCGTCTTTAATGGTATCACCTGCTTTCCCTCATTTTTCAGCCCGGTGCAAACACCTATCAGTCTCGTCTTCATGTCCGGGATACAGATGAACGTCAACAACCTGGAGTCGTTCGGGATAGTTCTCAGTTCGGTCGAGCGTGTGTTCATCGAGAAGTCTCATTTAGGGTGGAGTCATAATGCGGACTCGGCGATCTCTCTGCACGCGGTGGACGAGGCTATCATTGATCAGGTCGAATGTGCCGCCCACGCATACAGGATTCGCGCAGACGCCAGCACAAACAGGCTCACGGTTGTCAACTCGATCTACGAATACCTTGATTCCTTCGCGCAGACCACCGAAGTTGTCAATACGGAAAGCCTCGACGCCGATCCCGTGCAGTATGTGCGCCAGCAGTATCTTGACACTCTTGGGCATGAGCCTGATCCTTCCGGCTATTTCTACTGGGCCAGCCGTCTCCTGCGCTGCGGGCAGGATGCGGATTGCGCCGAACAGACTCGCAGCGCGTTGGCTGATTATCTTGGCAACAATCCATCTCCAACCTTCACGCTCTCCGGGCAGGTTGCGGAAAGCGATGGCCGCACGGTCTCCGGTGCGACGGTGACGTTGAGCGGGTCGGCTGGATGGAGTACGCAGACCGATGGTAACGGCAACTATTCATTCCCGAATCTACCAACAGGCGGAAGCTATACGCTCACGGTCGCACGCAATAATTACATCTTCGACGTGCCGAGCCAGATCATCACCGCGCCGGTGGGAAATCACACTGCCGACTTTTTAGGAAGGATGATCACCTATTCCATCGACGGGCGGGTTGTGAACGCCAGCGGCAAGGGCATCGCTGGTGCTGTCATGGTTTTAGAAGGCTCTCAGAGCGCGACGGCTACCACCGATAGCAACGGCGATTATCGCCTTGACGACGTTCGCGCGGAAGGCGAATACAGCCTTACCGTTCAGCGGGATAATTATGACTTTGAGCCGCAAGGCCAAACTATTAATGGCCTGACCGCGAATTTAACTGCCTACTTTCTCGGAACAGTCCACAGGTACACCATCAGTGGTGACATCAACATGAGCGATGCTGATGTGACCTTGAGCGGAGCGGCGAGCGCAAGTCTGCGGACAGGCTCGGACGGCACGTATTCCTTCACGGTTGACGCCGAAGGCGACTACACGGTCACAGCCAGCAAAACACACTATACTTTCGCTCCCGAAAGCTACACTTTCACCAATCTCGTCGGCCACAAGACGCTGAACTTCGAGCCAACGCTCAACACTCATACGATTAGCGGTTCAACCGGCCTACCGGACGTGAGCGTCACACTGAGCGGAGACGCTACCGAAGCGGTGACGACCGGCGCAGATGGGGAATATTCGTTCACGGTGAATGCCGGTGGCAGTTATACAGTCACGCCTGACAAAACCAACTATACATTCGCTCCGCTCAGCCGGAGCTTTACCAATCTCAGCGGAAATCAGACAGCAGATTTCAACGGCACGCTAAATACCTACACCATCAGCGGAAGCTGCGGCCTTCAGGGAGTCGAAGTGAAACTGCAAGGTGATTCCAGTGGAGTTGTGACGACCGACGCTTACGGTAAGTACACATTTACGGTCAACGGCAACGGCAGTTACACGGTGACAGCTTCAAAGGCACACTACACGTTCGCCCCGCCAAGCTATTCCTTTACCAATTTAAGCGGCAACCAGGCGGCTGACTTCGTACCGCAAATCAACACTTACACCCTCAGCGGTTCGACAGGTCTTGAAGGAATCAAGGTGAGTCTGAGCGGGGATGCAACAGGCAGTGTGACGACGAGCGCGAACGGCCTGTATAGCTTTACGGTAAATGCTCTGGGCAATTACACCATCACGGCGGACAAGGCTGAATACGCCTTTGCTCCGCCCGGCTACAGTTTTACGAGTCTTGGCTCTAATCAGACGGCAAACTTTGCGGGCACTTTGAAACCTGTTCTGCTCACGGAAAAGAATTCTGACCTCGCCGTTGCGCTCTCGACGGTGAATCTCCTGCGCGGCCCGTTTGCGGTAGTCAATCACCTCAACTTCAGCACCGACCTGCGAACGCGTGTCATATTTTTCGCCTTGAATGTTGCGCTACAGCCCAATGAGACCGCTTCGGTTGTGACGGCACAGGCAGAAGATGCTCAACATAGGGTCTATGTGATGACGGTGGAATATGTCGGCGGGGTTGATAGTTTGACGCACATGACTCAAATCAACATCAAGCTGCCGGACGAAATCTATCAACTCGATGACGTTTGGGTGAGCATCAAAGTGCGCGGGATCGTGAGCAATAAGGCGCGCATTAAGATTGTTCCGTTCGGCAGCGCACCCTGAGAGAAGATACTGAAAGCTCTCGTTCACTGTGAATGTAATCATAAAAAGAAGGAATGAGTCCTCGAAGGACTCATTCCTTTTTGCACGCTGCCCCGGCCTGAGCGAGGAAAGCTCCCACCTCGTCAGTGTAGGGCTTGGTGAAGGTTGACGGCCAGTTAGCCTGATCTGCGTACAGCCTGGTGAGGCTTTCCCTGATGGCCGGATTGCCTCCTGTAAATGCTTCAATCAGGCTAGACCATCTGGCAGCCAGTTCCTGAGCCTTCTCGCTCTGCGGGTCAACGCCCTCGGCCACCGCTGCTTCGACTTCCTTGAGAAGCTGTGCCCAATCGCGTTGCCCACGCTCAAGCACTTCGGGTGTCCCGCGCTCGGCAAGTTCGGCGAGTTGCTCTTCCGTGTAATACTTCTTCATCCATTCCATATCGTTCTGCATATTAATCACCTCAACAATCTGTTTGAATGTTTCCCAATCAGGCTCGTCGCTCGTCCGCATTGCCTGCTCGGCGCGCTCGATGGCCTGAATGACCGTATCCAGATGACGCCGCCTCGCTTCGACAACCTCGCGCTGAAGGCGGAGAGTCATCTGTAGATCAAGCTCTCTACTATTGAGAAGCTCCTTGATCTCTTTGAGAGACAGGCCGATGAATTTCAACATCACGATCTGCTGAAGACGCGCGAAGTCGCGCTCACCATATAGACGATAACCAGCTTCGGTGTAGCGGCTGGGCTTCAACAGCCCCAGGCGGTCGTAATGATGAAGCGTCCGCACTGTGACGCCCGCCAGTTCGGCGAATTCGCGTGCCTTGAAAAGGGTCGTGGCCGTTGTTGTCATCGGCTAATCTCCTTTCATGGTCATAGTAAGGTCTGACGTTACGTCAGGCTCAAGCTTTTTTTGGAAGGGATAAAATTTTATCGGGAGCATGTTTCGCCCCATTTTCTCCGACCCTGAAAGGGTCACAGGTAATAGCCGGGGGCAAGCAAACCGCAGTTTGCGCCGCCCCCGGAAACAGTATGAGAAAAGATTTTGACCCTGAAGGGGTCGTATATTCAACGTTGCGTTTACGACCCTTTCAGGGTCGGAACATGTTGCGGCGTGTGTGACCGGGGGCGTTGCCCCCGGCTATTTTATTTGACCCCTTCAGGGTCACAACTTGATTTATCGCTTTCGTCTAACGTAGAACCGCTCGGCGGCAACTATTAACGCCAGCAACAGCGTGACTGCGCCGGAGAGCAGGCAAAACTGGCAAAAGGCATGGAGCACGAATGCCTGCAAGACGAACAGGTAGACGGACACCACCAGCATCAGCGCAACCACGTAAATCAGTAAATTTCCCGCCGGACGATTACCGAAAGCCGCGAGGATAGCCGTGCTGAAGACGACAAAGTAAGCGACGGCCCCGACACCTGCGAGCGGCACGCCACCGATTGCTGCGTAGGCGCTCGTGAGCACTTCTTCGCAGCCGCTCGTCACCGTGCATTGAACGGCTCGCCCCGCCAGATGCTCGATGGTCAGGTAGATCGAATCGGCCAGTCCGATGAGCGAGACCAGCGCGGCGGCTGTGTAAAGATAGATGCTCTGTCGCGGCACGGCACGCGGAGGCGAGCTTGCAGCCCTGACCTCAGTGGGAAAGGTTTCGGATTTGCGACGGCCCATCTATTTCTTCTTGCCGAGCATATAGTCAAGAGCCATGCGGAGACCTTCGGGCGTGACTGCGGTGGGATTCATCTGCCGCCCATTCATAAAGAGGGTCGGCGTTCCGGTCACACCGAGCGCGCTCCCACGATTATAGTCCGCTGTCACACGCGCTGCGACAGCCGGGCTGTCCATGTCTCGCGTAAAGCGATCAACGTCTAGTTTGAGGTCGCGCGCATATTGAATAAAGAACGAGCGAGCGTCTTCAGCCGGAGTCCAGGTCAACTGGTTCTGGTAGATGAGGTCGTGCATCTCCCAGAAACGGCCTTGCAGCGCGGCGGCTTCGGCTGCGTGCGCGGCGGTGAACGCATGTTTGTGCATCTGAAGAGGGTAATGACGGAAGACGAAGCGCATCTGATCGCCGTATTCCTTCTCAAGCTTCTTCAATTCGGGGAAGAGCGCTCCACACGGCGGGCATTGATAATCGCCGTACTCCTCAAGCGTGACCTTCGCGTTTGGATTCCCGCGCGCATGTATGTCATCAGCTCCCGCCGTGTTTGGCTGTGAGACCGGAACTTGCTCGGCAGGCTTAACAGGCCCAACAGGCTGAGACGGTGTGACGGTCGGAGGAGATTCAAGCAGCACGCCGGAAGGCTGAGAGGGTTGCTTCGCCGAGCGCCACAGCGTCATCCCGGCTCCGAGCGCGACCGCCAAAACTCCGACGATAATGATGATGGGTAAGTAGCGTTTCATCCGTATGTCTTCTTTGAAAACTCCTGATAGGTTTCAGAACAACATATTTATATCAAGAATCGAGCGATTGATAAAACTCAGACCGCGTTTTAATATTTTGATAATTATTTCGTCGCCTCGCGCGCGAGGCTTCCCTTTGGGTAACTGCATCGCTCTCTTCATTCGGCTACAATTTGAAGATAGCCGATGCGACGGGTAAAGTGTGTTCTGCAAGTGAAGGTAATTAGCGATAAACGCCGCTCACGCGGCGATTGATGCGGAGTCTTCTTTTAATCTTAGAAACGCAATGACCAAGCGCGCTCTCATCACAGGAATCACCGGGCAGGATGGCTCGTATCTGGCCGAGTTGCTGCTGGACAAAGACTATGAAGTCTTTGGACTCGTGCGGCGCTCTAGCTCCGTCAGCAGATCGCGCATAGACCATCTGACGCGACCGCCTGACACAGAGCATGGCAAGCACCTGCATCTTCTTTACGGCGACATGAACGATGGGATTTCGCTTAACCGCATTGTGCGCGAAGTCGAGCCTGACGAAGTTTATAATCTGGCGGGGCAAAGCCATGTGCGCGTCAGCTTCGAGATGCCGGAGCATACGGCGGACATTGATGCGGTCGGCACACTGCGCCTGCTTGAGGCCATTCGTGAAGCCCGTCCGGGCGCGAGGTTTTACCAGGCATCCTCTTCCGAGTTGTTCGGCAACACGGACATCTCCCCGCAGAACGAACAGACGCCGTTTCGTCCGCGCTCGCCCTATGCCGTCTCCAAGTTGTTCGGCTACTGGATGACCGTCAATTACCGCGAAGCCTACGGGACATATGCGCTCAACGGAATTTTGTTCAACCACGAATCTCCACGTCGCGGGGAAACTTTCGTCACGCGCAAAATCACGCTCGGCGCGGCGCGCATCAAACTCGGCCTTCAGCAGAAATTGACGCTCGGCAATTTAGATGCTCGACGCGATTGGGGCTACGCGCGCGATTACATGGAGGCCGCGTGGTTGATGTTGCAGCAGCCCGAACCGGACGATTACGTCGTCGCCACCGGCGAGGCTCATTCTGTCAGGGAACTTCTTGAAGAGGCTTTCGGCTACCTTGATCTTGACTGGCAACATTACGTCGAAATGGATGAAAAGTATCTGCGCCCGTCGGAAGTAAATTCGGTCGTCGGCGATGCGAGCAAAGCACGGCGCATGCTAGGATGGAAGCCACAGACGACATTTCAGGAATTGGTGCGGATGATGGTGGATGCGGATTTAGTCATTGCCAAATCCGAAAAGGAATGAGCAGTGATGGACCGGATAGACAAGATAAAAGAATGGATATGAAATCAGTGCTGCTCCTCTTTCTTCACCTGACAATCTCTGTCCATCCCTGTTTGAATCCGCTTTTGTTACCGACTCTAAGGTTGTGGAGAGCATGAGGATACTCGTCACAGGCGGCGCAGGTTTTATCGGCTCGCATCTTTGCGAGCGATTGCTGCTGGATGGGCATGAGGTCATCTGCCTCGACAATTTCTTCACGGGGCGACGCGAAAACGTTTTTCATCTACTGGGCAACCCGCGCTTCGAGTTGCTGCGCCACGATGTCATCGAGCCTGTCTTGCTCGAAGTTGACCAGATTTATAATCTCGCTTGTCCGGCCTCGCCGATTCATTACCAGTACAATGCTGTTAAGACTGTCAAGACCTCTGTCATGGGCACGATCAACATGCTGGGCTTGGCCAAGCGCGTCCACGCACGTATTCTTCAAGCCTCCACGTCCGAAGTTTATGGCGACCCGGAAATTCACCCGCAGCCGGAAAGCTACTGGGGAAATGTCAATCCGGTCGGGATTCGCAGTTGTTATGACGAAGGCAAGCGTATCGCCGAAACTTTGATGATGGACTATCATCGACAGAACAATGTTGACATACGTATCGCGCGCATCTTCAACACCTATGGGACGAGGATGCATGAATCGGACGGTCGCGTCGTCTCAAATCTCATCATGCAGGCTTTGCGCGGCGAGCCGTTGACGATTTACGGGACGGGAGAACAGACGCGCTCCTTCTGTTATGTTGACGATCTCATCGAAGGAATAATTCGCTTGATGAATGCGGACGAGCTTCACGATCCGGTCAATCTCGGCAATCCGAGCGAGTTTACGATCAGGGAACTGGCCGAAGAGGTGAAACGAACCTGCGATTCTGACGTTGAGATTAAATATCTCCCGCTGCCGCAGGATGACCCGCGCCAGCGCCAGCCGGACATTACACGCGCGCGACAGTTGCTCTCATGGGAGCCATTGATTCCTTTGCGTGAGGGTTTGGAAAGGACTGTGGCGTATTTCGCGGAACGACTAAATAATCGCGTTTCAGACCAAAGCCATCAAACGGCAGCCTTATAATTTCTGCGAACAATTGTGAACACACACGTCGGCAGTTCTTCAGACAAAACTCCGCCAACTGATCTGACAGGCCAACCTCGGCAAAAGATTGTTGCCTCACGCGCGTCTGTCATCCTCGAACGAATCATCTTTTACGGTCTGCTGGTTTTGATTCTGGTGGTCGCTACGCCATACGGAATTGTCGCTCCGTGGCGCGGCGCGGTTGAGACCATTTTTGAATGTGGGGTCTTTGTTCTCGGCATCCTCTGGATGATCGAAGGAATCTTGAGCGGAGCATGGATTTCCAGACGGCATCTCCTGCTTCTTCCTTTGCTGTTGCTGTCCGGCTTCGCCTACACGCAAACGCTTCCGCTGGGAAGTTCTTCGAGCATGACGGGAATCAATGTTCCAATCTGGCAGGCTCTGAGCTACGACCCATATGAAACGCGGCAGATGGTTTTGAAGTTGTTCGCCTACGCGCTGACGCTTGGGTTATTGCTGCGTTACACCTCCAGCCCCGGACGCCTGCGCATTCTTCTTCTCTTCATCATCGGCATCGGTGTCGCCAGCGCCATGTTTGCGCTCCTACGACAAACCACACAGGGCAGCGCGCCGAATTTCCTTTTTCCTTTTGTCCGGCTCGACAGGGGCTACGGGCAATTCGCCAATGCCAATCACTTCGCTTTCCTGATGGAGATGGCTCTGGGCCTGGCGCTGGGTTTGTTGGCTGGCGGTGGCGTGAGGCGTGACCGGGTGTTGATCTATCTGGCGGCAGTAATTCCCGTCTGGGTAGCGCTGGTGCTTTCGCGTTCGCGTGGAGGCATTTTGAGTATGCTGTGCCAGTTGCTCTTGCTGGCTTTGATGTTTAGCTCTGTGCGAAGGCTGAAGAAGAGATCGGAAGTGAGGAAGAATAGCGCCTCCTCTGGACTGGCTCGAATCGGAAGCTCATCTGTTTCCCGACTCACGCTCGGGGCGTTTCTGTTAACGGCGACCTTGATAGGCATCGTCTGGGTAGGGGGCGAACAAATCACCAGTCGCTTCGAGGCCATACAGGATGAAGTCGCGGTTGAAGCTCAGGAATCAAACTCCGGCGTGCGCCGCAAAGAGATTTGGAGTGCAACGTGGCAGATGATTAAAGTTCACCCGCTGGCGGGCGTCGGCATCGGAGGATACTGGACGGCCATTCCTCAATATCATAATGCTTCGGGAAAGATGACGCCGCAGCAGGCGCATAACGATTATCTTGAGTTGCTGGCGAGCGGCGGTGTGATCGGCGTCTTGCTCGGGGTATGGTTTGTTTTTCTACTCGTCAAATTCGCGCGGGCTACCTTAAGCTCGCTTGATCCTTTCCGTCGTGCGGCCTGTTTCGGCGCGCTTGCAGGACTTTTCGGAATCAGCATTCATAGTCTGGTTGATTTCGGGCTGCACATTCCAATTAACGCGCTCATCTGCCTGATGCTGGTGGCAATCGCCACTGTCAACGGGCGGACGGAGGAAGGGAAGTAAGGTAGAAAGCTCTCTTGAATTTAAAGAGAGTCCGATAACGTCTTGAAGAAGCTCTCTTATAAATTAAGCATAGGGTCAGCAGTCGTCGTGATCGTCGTCTGCGTCTGGGGAATTTTAGGCGCAGCGCGAATCGGAGAATCCCGCTGGCTGACCATGCGACTCAAAGAGCCGCGCTCGCCGTCTCCATCCGAGGTCGGGGCGCAACTTCTTTCTGAGAGCCAGCGCGCCATCGACACGACGCCGAACGACCCGGAGGCTCATTCAGGTCGCGCGCTCGTGCTGCTTAACACGCAAGGGTTGGCCGCTGCGATACCTGAATACGAGCGTGCGGTCGCGCTTCGTCCGAATGACTATTTTCTATGGCTTGAGCTTGGGCGCGCACGTGATATGGCCGACGATGAGCAGGGCGCGATTGCTGCTTTAGAACAGTCGGTCAGGCTCGCGCCTTTTTATGCTCAGCCGCGCTGGCAGTTAGGCAATGTGTTATTCAGGGCGGGGCGCCTTGAAGAATCATACAGAGAGTTGCGGCGCGCGGCTTCCAGTGACGTGGCGCTTCTTCCTAATTTGATTGATCTGGTTTGGAGCGCGACGGACGGCAACCCGGTTGAAGTCGAGCGGATAATCCAACCGGAAAGAGTTTCATGGCGCATCGCTCTGGCAAAAATTTTTATCAAACGCGGGAAGATTGCGGAGGCGCTCGCACAATTTCGCGCCGCAGGGGGTATCACCGGCAAAGACAGGCAGGCGCTTCAAGACGAGTTGCTGGCTGCCAGGCGTTACCATGAAGCTTATGAGGTTTGGGCTTTTGATTCAGGCGAGGGCAAACGCGAAGGCGGGATTGCTCTCATAAACGATGGCGGTTTTGAAAAGAAGGTGAGCCGAGATAATTCGGGCTTCGGTTGGCAACTGGCGCGCGACACGCAGGGCTTGCGCCTCTCGCTTGACCGTAATAAACCACATTCGGGAGCGCAAAGCCTGCGCGTGGATTTCAACGGCGACGCAACTCCGAGCCAATCTATCCTCACGCAATTAATTCTGGTCGAGCCGAATATGCGCTACCGGCTGCGATTCAATGCGCGAACCGAAGAGATTGTCACAGGGGGCTTGCCGCTCATTAGCGTGAGCGACGCTGGTGGTAAAGATAGTTCCGCTCTCGCGTCGTCCCCGCAGCTTCCGCAAAGCTCCGACGGATGGCACGAATATTCAATTGATTTCACTTCTTCAAAGACGACGAGCGCCGTGCTCATCTCTGTTCTTCGTCAAAATTGTAGCTCCGGCCCATGCCCGGCCTTCGGACGTATGTGGTTGGATGATTTTGTCATTCAGAAGATTTCTAATAATTAGAGAGAGCGGGCGTGCGCCGTTGTGAAAGCAGCTATTAATAACCGGATTACAGATTTAATGAGAGCGGCATCGAAAGGCGACATGGAGAGCGTGTCGGCGCTGCTGGCTTCGGGCGCTGACGTGAATGGACAGGATGTCTTCGGCCATACTGCGTTGATGTTCGCCGCAGGCGAGGGGCATCTTGAGATTGTGCAGATACTGCTTAGCGAAGGCGCAGAGGTGAACGCCAACAATCAGGTTGGCGCAACTGCTTTCAGTCGCGCCGCAGCCAAAGGTCATACAGAGATTGTCCGGCTCCTGAGAAGCGCCGGAGCCATTGATAAAGCCGACCCGGAGGGACGATTCGCCCACGAAGAGCAACTCAATCAAGCTTTATTACACGCGGCGCGCGACGGCGACACCGCGAGGGTTAAAAACTTAATCGAGGCTGGCTGCGACGTTAATGCCAGAACCGGCGACGGCTGGACTGCGTTGATGATCGCCACCGTGAAAGGACATACGGAGGTCTTGCGCCTACTGCTGGATAATAGCGCGGAGATGGATGCGAAGAACAATAACGGTTGGACGGCCTTGAAACTTGCGACTTCGCTTGACGATCTGCGGCTGATGACAATCCTGCTGGCGAGAGGCGCAAACGTCAACGAGCAGGACTTTGACGGGGCGTCGCCGCTGATGCAGGCCGCAGGTGAGGGAAGCACCGACAGCCTCGAACTTCTTCTGGATTACCAGGCAGACATCCACACGAGAAATAGAAGCGACGAAACCGCCCTGATGATTGCCCGGCGCAGAGACCGCGCTGACGCTGTTCGTCTTCTCATCCGGGCTGGCGCAATTGAATAACTCGGCTAGTACCGAAATGTGCCACCTGAGCAATCACTCTTAAAGTCTTTACGTCCGATATCTTACAATAGCTTTCACCAGCGAACCGAATCATCATCAATCAACTCCGGCCATGCTTCCTCATCATCTTCGTCCTGTTGTTGCTCGATCAGCGTTTCAGCGTTTCGCCAGCTCTCCGTGATTCTGGCGTTCTCACGTTCTAATTCATCAACGCGCCGTTTGAGTTGGCGATTTCTGGCTTCGAGCGTCATCAAAGAGACGAATTCCATCCCTGCGATGCAGGCGAGGGCCAGTGCGAAAATAAATGCCAGATAGATCATTGCGGATTGATAAAAACAGAGAGCAGAAATATCCTGCCCGGTACATGGTGCTGCTTCTTAACGCTTCTTCCGGCTCGATTGTGTTTTGCGTTTAGACTTTTTCGCGCTTCCTTTCTTCCTTTGAAAGAGACTCACTCCTTCTTCTATGAGTCTGGCCGCTTTTATAGGGCCAAAGCGACCGAGCGGCTTGAACGTTTTTCCTTTAATCTCATTGTATGAGATGAAGAAATGTTCGATCTCGTCCAAAAGAGCGCTGCTGATGTCCGCGAGTGAGCGCACCCTTTGATGAGTATGCGAGTTTGCGGCGACCGCAATCAATCTATCGTTGCGTGTGGTTTCACCATCGCGCTCAGTTTGGTCCGCTTCAATCACGGCGACGAGACGCGACGGCACAAGACAGCCGGGAAACGCAGGCTCGTCCATCAAAAGAAGCACGTCCAGAGGGTCGCCGTCGCCGCCCACAGTAGAAGGAACGAAACCGAAATCGAAAGGGAAGACAGCGCCCGCCGGTAACACGCCTCCCAACTTGAAGAGATGCTGCTCTTCATCGTAATTGAATTTGTTGCGACTGCCTTTGGGCGTTTCGATAATGACCTGCAACTCTTTTGAATCGGATGCGTAGGCGCTTAGCGAAATAAGGCCGCCATGCGATAAAGTTTTCCCGGTCATTATTCCCCCTGGTTATTTGAGACAATAAAACTATCTGGTAATGCGAATGACTTCCACGTCTCGCTCGCTCACAATCTTCCATCCTGAATCCGACTTTCGCCAGCGCAATTCCTGTATAACCTCTCCGCTCTCCGGCCTGTCACCGCTAAAATTCCAACTCTTATGAAAGCGCATCGTCGCTGTCTGTCCATCCGCGTCCAGCTTTATCTCCGGCTCGCCCGCTCGCACGTCAATAGTGTTAGCCTGCAATGACAGGCGAGTCTTTTCAGCGCGCACGGCGGCTTGGGTCGTATTGCGCTTCTGGTAAAAAGCAACCAAAGTCGGCGCGTAAAACGTCATCTGTTTATTGATGTCGCGAGCGTTGGTCGCCGTAATCCACTCGCTGAGTGCCGTCCTCAATTCAGTTCGCGCATCACCGGGCGGCACTTTGGGAGAATCGTTGCGGTTAGAGCTATCAACAATGGCGGGAGTCTCCGTCGCGCGCGGGGCGGTAATGGTTGTCGCACTCTTGTTCGCTTGCGAAGATTCGCTCTCGCGGACGGACGACGAATTTCCCTCAACTGCTTCCTGCGGTGAACGGCTCAGCGCAAACCAGATTGCGACGCCGATGAAGCCAAGCGTGAAGACAGCGACGGCAATGATGAGAAGAGACCTTCGAGAGTCAGGGCTACGAGATTCAGGTGCGTTATCTCTCTTGACCACAGCGTTCAGGGATGAGCTATCAACTGACGCGCTCATCGGCACGCCTTCTACCGTCTCATTCCCCTGCGCGATTGGGACTGCGATTTTTGTCGCTAGTTCAGTCGGGGCTTCAACCCTTTCGAGATAACCCTGAACAGACGGATCATCCTGCCCCTCTGATGTGGAATGTTCCCACGTCGGCTCGCCTGCGCGATCTGTTGTTCCGGCCCGAGATGCGAAAGCGTTCGTCTCACGTCCGACGGTTGGCTTGCTGGCTTGAGGACGAATCTCTTGCTGTCTGGGCGCTTCGTTTATTGAAATTTCGGCGACGGCTGGAACGCTCGTTACCTCGCTTAACGCCTTCGCAAAATCGGCGGCGGATTGTGGCCGCTTCTCCGGGTCTTTATCGAGAACCTGCCGGAGAAACTGGTCAAGCTCGAAGGGAGCATCCGGGCGAAGCTCTTTCACCGAAGGCGGAGGCTGTTGGATATGCTTGATGGCGATGGCCGTCGCCGTCGGAGCGTCGAACGGCGGTTTGCCCGCGACCATTTCAAAAAGAATCACGCCCATGCTGTAGATGTCCGAGCGAGCATCGGTCGTGTGGCCGGAGCATTGTTCGGGAGACATGTAACGTGGTGTGCCGATCAGCGAGCCGGAAGCCGTCAGCCCGCCGCCGGTTGTCGAATATTCCTTAAGCTTCGCAACACCGAAATCAACAACCTTCGCTTGCAGTTGCTCCTGATGGTCACGCGTCAGGATAATGTTCGACGGCTTTAAGTCGCGATGCACGATGCCGCTGCGGTGTGCAGCGTCAACTCCATTGGCTACTTGCCGTCCAATCTCCGCAGCTTCGGCGATAGGTATATCACCGGCGGCATCCATGTACTCGCGCAGCGTCTGGCCTTCGACCAGTTCCATGACGATGTAAGCTCCGCTGTCCGGCAACACTCCGTAGTCGTAGGTGTCTGCGACGTTCGGATGATTGAGCCGCGCCGCCGCGCGAGCTTCCCTGCGAAAACGTTCAAGGGCATCGGCATCGGAAGTGAAGTCAGACAAGAGGAGCTTGATCGCGCATGGCCGATCAAGGTCTACATGGGTTCCGGCATAAACTGCTCCCATGCCGCCACGACCGAGCAAGCTGTCGAGACGATATTTGTCTGAAATCATCCGTGTGCCGGGGCGCGAAGCCACAAGCGCGGTCTGATCGTTCAGACACAAAGCGTCTGTGTCCTCGTAGCAGCGGCGGCAAATGGGGCAAAGTTTCATTGGAAAGGCTAACCCGCCCTTGACTTCAATGCTCGCCAACGACCGGCACGTGAAGAAATAAAGCCAAAGACTACGCGAAGGGGCTTAAATGAAACCACTGATTTATCCGAAGAATACTTCGGCCACCTGATAAATTTCTTCATCCAGACTTTTGAGATCGCTGACGGCTTCTTCAAGCGAAACGCTGCGGATTTTATTACCATGAAGAGCGGCCATCCGTCCCCACTCTTCTGCTTCGACCATCTCATATGCTTTGACGCCCATGCGTGTCGCCAGCACACGGTCAAACGGGCTGGGGGAGCCGCCGCGCTGGACATAGCCGAGTTTGGTGATACGCGTTTCGATGCCGGTGCAGCGCTCAATCTCATGCGCCAGGACGTTGCCGATGCCACCGAGTTTGTCGTGACGATAAAGCTCGGCGCTTAATTCACCGCCAAGAAAATCTTCATCAGGATGCGGGTGCGCGTCTTCGGCGACAACTACTATGGAAAAAGCTCTGCCCTGTTCTTCACGATGTCTGAGCAATTCACAGACGCGCGAAAGTTTGAAAGGATGTTCGGGGACAAGCACCACGTCTGCTCCCCCGGCGATTCCGCCAAAGGCCGCAATCCATCCCGTATGTCGCCCCATCACCTCGACGACCATCACGCGATGATGCGACTCGGCGGTCGAGTGTAGCCTGTCAACCGCATCCGTCACGACGCCAACCGCCGTGTCAAATCCGAAGGTAAAATCTGTGCCGCGAATATCGTTGTCAATGGTTTTGGGGATGCCGACAATCGGAAGATGGTGATCGCGCCAGAGGTCCAGCGCCGCGGAAAGCGTTCCGTCTCCACCAACCACAATCAAAGCATTCAGCCCGAACTTTTCCCAGTTCTGCTTCATCCGCTCAAGCGTCTCCGGGTTTTGCATCGGGTTAAGCCTTGAAGTTCCGAGGATAGTGCCGCCGCGTGGGAGGATTCCGGTGACGGAAGAACGCGTCAGAGGCTCTACGTCGCCTTCAACCAGACCGCGCCAGCCATTCTTAATCCCCAGTATCTCGCCATCGTCTAATACCGCCCGGCGCACCACCGCGCGGATAACAGCATTCAGACCGGGACAATCGCCACCTGCTGTGAGTATCCCTATGCGTTTTTTCATTGCAGCCAAAAGGTAAACGCCCATTCAAGCATCCGGGAGCAAAAGGCGTTTTGAGCGCCAGCAATATCTGACCGCTCACTTTCCCAGACTGCCTGACTTGAAAAATCTATTGATTGCGTTCGGGGGAATTCACATCCTATAATCGCGCGGCAAGATGCAGACTGTCAAATAAGTTGTCGGAAGAAGACTCATCCTGGTGAAGTTGTGCAGGTTGAACTGAATATTTGTGCTATCAAACAAGACGCCTCTGATCTTAAGCCTGGAAACGGCGACCCGCGCGGGCAGCATCGCCATCTCACGCGGCGAGACTCTACTGGCAGCACAGACAGGGGATGCCGCGACTTCTCATTCGGCGCACCTGCTTGAGTCTGTCAGGAATGTGCTGGAAGAAGCTGGCGTGACGCTTAAAGACGTGGACATTTTCGCGGCGTCTATCGGCCCTGGCAGCTTTACCGGTTTGCGAATCGGGCTGGCAACCGTGAAATCATTTGCGGCAACTATGAGGCGCTCGTGCGTCGGAGTGCCGACTCTCTACGCAATAGCTCACGCAGCTGGCGAATCAACGCGCACGCTGGCGCTGCTTCCGGCTGGCCGTGGAGAAGTGTTCGCGCAACTGCTGGCGGTAGAGCGGAGCGGAAACGTGCATCCCCTCGATTCTCCGACTCATATTGCGCCGCATAAGCTCCTGGAAAAAGTTAAATCGGAGATGAGCCTGAAGTGGGCAGGCGAGGGCGCACGCCTTCACGCGGAGGCTATTAAGGTGCAGGCTCTCGCTCAAGGGATTTCGTTTCGGGATGAATCTCAAGAAATCCATAGAGAGCCGGGCAGAGAAGAGCAGTGGACGATTGCTCCATCACAAGATGTGTTAGCAGTAGAGGTATGCAAGTTGGCGCTCCTACGTGCTACCTCTAATGATGTCGTTTCTCCTGAGCGGTTGCGCGCGATCTATGTGCGACCGTCAGACGCAGAGCTTAACGAATAACATAGAGAACTAAAGATGGTCAGTACCATTAAGGAAACAGCCGAATTCTATATCTCTCGGATGACAGAGCATGATCTGGTGGATGTTGTCGAGATTGAAGAAACGTGTGGGCTGAGTCGCTGGGGCTGGGAAGCTTACCATGCGGAACTGGCCCAGAGGAGACGCTCCGTGATGCTCGTGGCGCGGTTTCAAAACGGAAAAGACTTTTCAGCCGAGCAGAAAATCAAAGGATTCATCGCTGCGCGGCTTGTGGCGGACGAACTGCACATTAATAATGTCGCGGTGCGACAGGAATATCGCCGCTTAGGGGTTGCGAAAAAACTGCTTGATACTGTTCTTGATGAAGCGGCGCGTATGGGCGCACAAACGGCTTTCCTTGAAGTACGTGCTGGCAATGCCCCTGCGCAGGCGCTCTATGCTCGATGCGGATTCAAGATTGCGGGGCGTCGTCCAGGGTATTACACTCAGCCCGTGGAAGATGCCCTTGTGATGAGTCTCGCAATGGGGAGTTCGGCTTGATATGTTCGCACATTTTGAGCTAACATTTTCGCACTGAAAGCGCCGATGCGGCTTGGGACAAAATAGCCGTCGGCACACGTCAACTACCGACCAACGCACCACAAAGGAGGACTTCCCTATATGGAAATGACCAACACGGACAGCTTAAAAGAGCAACTGATAATGAGCGATCCTGAATTCCGCGATTTGGCGCGTGAGCATGGCCGTTATGAAGAACGCTTGAGCGAGTTGTCCGCGCTTGCTTACCCCAGCACAGAAGAGCAGTTGGAGGAAATTACTTTAAAGAAGAAGAAATTAGCCATCAAAGACCAGATGCATTCGATCATGTTGCAACACCAACACGGGCCGGATTCAAGCCACTAAAGTCCGGGCAGCCCTCAGATAAATATTACCCCGCACACGCGGCTCGAAGAAGCGGGGGCGCGAAGACTCGAAAGCGCCCCCGTTTTCTACAGCAATCAACTATTGACAGAGCTTGAGGTTGATTTTAACCGCAGAGCATTATTCAAAAACGATATATTAATAATGGCACGCGAAGGTCTTCCATACATTTTAATTCCACTTTTGTTGGCGATAATTCCGCTCATCTTGGGGTACTGGCCAATCGCGTTGATTTTGCTCGCTCTGGCCAGCTTCATGGCCTATTTCTTTCGCGACCCACAGCGTATATCTCCTGTTGAAGCCGGTGTCATCGTCTCGCCTGCGGACGGGCGCGTGACGCGGGTTCGCGCGGTTATGCCAAACGATGCAACCTCACCGGTGGTCATCAGTATTTTTCTTTCTCCCCTTGACGTGCATATTAATCGCTCGCCGATAGCTGGCACGATTTCGGATGTGACATACACGCAGGGCAAGTTTTTGATGGCCACGAAAGAGGACTCAAGTTTGGTCAATGAGCAGAATGCGCTGACGATTCGTGGTGAAGAAATGACTGTCGTGTGCAAACAGATCGCAGGCGTGCTGGCGCGACGGATTATTTGCTGGAAACGTGCCGGGGACAGTGTGGCGCTCGGCGAGCGAATCGGCCTGATTAAATTCAGTTCGCGAACCGACCTTGTTCTGCCGCCAAATGTTCAAGTCGAGGTGACTGAAGGCATGCGTGTGCGTGGCGGAGCGACGGTTATCGGGAGGGTCGTGTAATGTCAACCGCCTCCCATCTGAGCGTGGAACCGGAACCCAAGAATCCTGAGCGTCGCGGGATCAAGAAAGGCTTGTATCTCATCCCCTCGGCCTTTACGGCGGCAAATATCAGCATGGGATTCTTCGCCGTAATGGCGGCGTTGCGTGGATTTCAATTATTAGCGGATGACGGCAACGCGGCGGCCTTACAGCGGGCCGCCGAGCATTTTGACAATGCCGCAAAAGCCATCTGCTGGGCTGTGTTGTTTGATATGCTCGACGGACGCATTGCGCGCATGACGAAGACGACGACAGAGATAGGCGTCCAGTTTGATTCGATAGCCGATGTCCTGACGTTTGGTATTGCTCCGGCTGTGCTCGCTTATGCCTGGGGCTATGGATCGGCATTAACCGAAGGCAGTTGGGCGCATAAACTCGGCTGGTTTCTTTCCTTCATGTACTTGATGTGCGGGGCGTTTCGCTTGGCCCGTTTCAATGTGCAGGCGGCCCGCCCACGCATCCTCGCGGAAGGAGTTGCTAAGGTTGATAAAAAGAATTTCATAGGGCTTCCCATTCCTCCCGCTGCCGCCCTCATCGCGGCGATTATACATTTTTCCCCGATGCCTTTGGTTCAGTACGCGCCACGTTACTCCCACCTTTACAGTGGTCTTATGATGGGGTTAGTCGGATGCCTTGGGTTTTTGATGGTCAGTACCCTTCGTTATTCCAGTTTCAAAACAGTCGGAACGCGAAGCCGGAGCGCGCGTTTGGCGATCCTGCTGGTAGCTGCCGTAGGAATGCTTATTTATCTCTTCTCGGAATATGTCCTCCTGATCCTTGTTTCGATTTACGTCCTGCACGGTTTGCTTTTGCGTGTGGGCACGTTGTTTCGCAGGCGAAGCGCCTGAGATTAAAGCTACATCTGAATTCGATTATAGGGCAGGTGAGATATTTAGCTGGGGCGGGAAAAAGCTAGAAGCCCATGCCGCGTCGTGACGAAGAGTATCTTGCCAGCGACAATCGGAGATGACGCCATACTATTATCTTCGCCGAAAGGAAGGCTGTTGAGTAGTTTCCCGTCGCGCAAATCCAACACTACTCCTGCTGAGCTGGAAAGCGGCGTGAAGAGGACGCCATCGGCGCTGGTTAAAGGCTCGGCTGCTATCCTCCCCGCAAGTTGTCGTTTCCAAAGGCTGTCGCCCTCTCTAAACGAGAGCAGATAAACAAAATTGTCCAGCGAGGCTACCAGAAGTCCATTCTGGGCGAATCCAACTGTCTGAACACCTGCACCCGTTCGCCTTCGCCACTTGAGACGCCCGTCGGCTTCTCTCACAGCATAAACGTAGCCGTCGGCAGATCCGAAATAGACAAATCCATTAACAACTACAGCCTGTCCGCGAATTGCTCCTCGCGTCCGATAATGCCAGTTGGCTTTCCCTGTACTTTGATTTAGTGAGAAGAGATATCCATCGTTGCTGCCGATGTAAAGGTTTAGGCCAAAAAGTACCGGGTGCGATGCAAACGAGGCGGAGTGTTGCATGATCCATGCGATATCGCCTGTCTTCTTTCGCACTGCATAGACTCGCCCATCCGTGGACCCTCCAAAGAGATTGACGTCATTTGCAATGAGAGAGCCGCGAATCGGCATTGGAAGCGTTCGCATCCATTGCGTAATCCCTCCCTCCCGACCCAATGCGCGTAAAGCTCCATTTGCGCGCGGAGTTGGTCCCTGGTCTCCAACTGTTTCGGAGGCAATATAGACGCTACGATCATCTGCTATCGGGGAAGAGGACAACTCCCCGCCAAGATCTGCTTTCCAGAGGAGTTGTCCATCAACTGCTCGGAGGGAAACAATTAGGCCTGAAGCCAGTGGTAAGTAGATGCGCTCGCCATCTGTTGCCGGAGTCAAGTTAACGGTGAAGTCGGAGTCGTAGAGCCATTTAACTGTTAAAGGCTGGGAAAGCTCTATCTGGGTGCCCTTCTCTGTGTCTATTTGAGCGTAGATGTGGGAGAAGGGGAGATATATGATAGCTATCAATATGATGATAACTTTAGTTCGTCTGTCAGTCCCTATGTTCCGCATCTGTTATCCTTCACATCGCCAAGTAATATCTTACACGCACTCATTTAGTCTGGCGAGAAGCCGTGTGCTTTGCGCCGGGTTGTTACTAGAAAGATTCGCCCATATAATTCACCTTTAATCCTTAGCGGAATTCTGTCAGACGTTCTAATGTTTGTGGAGGTTTACTTAATTGATCGAGAAAAAAGAACACGAAACTGTTCTGGTCTTGGATTTTGGCTCACAGTATACGCAGCTTATCGCTCGTCGGGTGCGTGAATCGGGAGTCTATTGCGAAATTCTTCCGTTCAATGCTTCCGTCGAAGCCATAGCCTCTAAGAATCCGCTCGGTGTAATCCTGTCTGGAAGTCCTGCTTCTGTGTACAATCAGGATGCTCCGCGACCCGACCCCCGTCTCTTAGAGAATCTGGAATGCCCCGTTTTAGGGATTTGCTATGGATTGCAGGTTCTGGCCTCTGATTTGGGAGGGGATGTCCAGCCTTCGCAAAGTCGTGAGTATGGCTATGCGCGATTAAAAATACTGGATCATACCAGCCCTCTATTTTCCGGTTTACCAGATGAAATTGATGTTTGGATGAGTCATGGTGATCATGTCGTCGTGCCTCCTCCGGGCTTTAATGTCACGGCCCGCACCGATGAGGCGCTTAATGCTTTAGAGAGTTTAAGCAAGCGCATATATGGTCTCCAGTTCCACCCTGAAGTTGCTCATACCCCAATGGGCGCCCAAGTGTTAAGAAATTTTTTGATCCGAGTGTGTGGCTGTCGGGGAGATTGGTCGCCTCTAGCCGTTATTGAGGAGCAGGTCGAAAAGATTCAGCGTCAGGTAGGGACTCGCGGTAGTGTTATTTGCGGCATTTCAGGTGGTGTGGACTCGGCTGTTGCGGCGGCTCTCGTGAATCGGGCGATTGGTGACCGCCAAATCTGTGTTTTTGTTAACAACGGACTATTAAGAGAAGGGGAGTTTGAACTGACGACCACGCTTCTGAAGCAGAATATGCATTTGAACCTGCATGCTATAGAGGCAGAACAACGCTTTATTGGCGCTCTGAAGGGGATAACCGATCCAGAGCAGAAGCGTAAAATTATAGGGCGCGTGTTTATAGAAGTGTTTGAAGAGAAAGCGGCGGAACTGGACGATGCTCAGTTTCTAGTTCAAGGAACACTTTACCCGGACGTGATCGAATCAGTTTCGGTGCGCGGGCCCTCTGCCGTCATCAAAAGCCACCATAATGTTGGCGGACTCCCCGAAAAAATGAAACTTCAACTGGTTGAGCCGTTGCGGGAATTGTTCAAGGATGAAGTGCGGATAATCGGTCGGGAACTGGGCGTGCCAGAGGAGATTCTCAGCCGCCACCCATTCCCAGGCCCAGGCTTGGCTGTGCGGATATTAGGGGAGATCACGAGCGAGCGTCTTCGCCTGCTTCAGGCGGCAGATCGGATTCTTGATGAAGAACTGCGCTTGGGGGATATGTATCATGCCGTTTGGCAAGCCTTTCCAGTTCTCCTGCCGATTTCAACGGTCGGCGTAATGGGGGATGAGCGAACGTATGAGCGTGTGATAGCAATTCGTGCGGTAACGAGCGTAGACGGAATGACTGCTGATTGGGCGCGCCTGCCGCATGACCTTCTCGCTCGTATTTCGACGCGTCTTGTCTCTGAGGTCAAAGGGATAAATCGGGTTGTTTATGATATTAGCTCAAAGCCGCCAAGCACCATAGAGTGGGAATAAGGCCGGCTTTAACAAGGCTGAAACAAGGCTGAGTTTCATGTGAAAGTTTTGAAGTATTTTGTCGCCGTCTCCCACGAAAGTCTTTACAAGCAGCCGCCTTACCGGGTTTTTACCATCTCTTCTTCAAGATATAGACCCTTTTCAATCTTAAGACACGTGATATAGTGTCCGGCGTTAGATATATGCCGCCGTGTTACTAACCCGCTTTGTCCTAAAACGACTTCTTTGCAAAGGAAAGCATGAACGAGAAGAAATTTGTACATCTTCATCTGCATACGGATTACAGCCTTTTGGATGGCGCTATTCAAATCAAGCCCTTATCTCAGCGCGCGGTGGAGTTAGGGATGCAAGCCTGCGCTATGACTGATCATGGCAACATGTTCGGCGCAATCTCTTTTTACCAGGCCATGAAATCTCAAGGCGTAAAACCTATTATCGGGTGTGAGGTCTATATCGCGCGCGGAAGCCGTAAAGATCGCGCTGGGGCGTCTGGTCCCGGCGAAAAGGCAAATTATCACCTTATTCTTCTGGCGAAGGATTTAGAAGGTTATCAGAATTTGGTTAGATTGACATCGAAAGCTTATACGGAAGGATTCTATTATAAACCCCGCATCGATAGAGAATTGCTGGCAGCACATAGTAAAGGCTTAATAGCCCTCTCAGCCTGTATGTCCGGTGTACCTTCTGCAATGCTGGCGCGAGAATGTTTTGAAGATGCCGCTTCGGCATCTGTTGAATTCCAGGAAATTATGGGTAGGGGCAATTATTATCTTGAAATCCAGGAGCATGGCCTTGATGTTCAAAAGCGCATACGAAAACCGTTGGTCGAACTCTCTAAAAAAACGGGCATTCCTTTGGTCGCGACAAATGATGCGCACTATTTAACGCCCAATGATGCAATAGCCCATGACATTTTGCTTTGTATAGGCTCAGGCAAGACAGTCAAGGACCCGAATCGCCTACGCTACGGTCCGCCTAATTTCTATGTGCGTTCACCTGAAGAGATGTGGGAGATTTTTGGAAAGGAAGTACCCGAAACGTTAACTCGCACCGTGGAAATTGCGGAAATGTGCGACCTTCATCTGCCGAGCGGTGTGAATTATTTGCCTAATTACCCTATTCCTCAATCAGATGCTGATTTATCGGTGGATGAGTATTTTGAAAAGGTGGTGAGGGAAGGGTATGAGCGACGCAGGCAACAAGTTTGGGAGCGGCAGCTTGGCAGAAACGCTTTGCGCTATTCTTTATCGGAATATCAAGAGCGTATTTCCCGCGAAATAACGATGATCAAGCGGATGGGCTTCCCAGGCTATTTTCTAATTGTTTGGGATTTTATCCGCTATGCAAAAGAGCACGACATTCCTGTTGGCCCTGGGCGCGGTTCAGCCGCCGGATCGTTGGTCGCTTATTGCTTGGATATTACGGATGTTGATCCGTTGCAGTATGATCTGCTGTTTGAACGATTCCTTAATCCCGAGCGCGTTTCTATGCCGGATATAGACATAGATTTTTGTGTGCGTGGGCGAGGTGATGTTATTAACCATGTGGCCGACCTCTATGGTCGCGATTCGGTTTGCCAGATAATTACTTTTGGAACTATGGCTTCAAAAGCTGCGATTAAAGATGTCGGGCGAGCCTTAGATTTGCCTTATGCTGAAGTGGACCGGATTGCGAAGCTAATACCTCCGCCGGTACGAGGTCGAAACGTAAGCATAGGCAAGGCTTTAGAGCAGGTTCCGGAGTTAAGGAAGGCGGTTGAAAGCAATCAGCAGGTAAGGGATTTGATTGATTTGGCGAGAACGTTCTCGAAGGTTGCGCGCGGCACTCCTCCGTGCATGCGGCTGGTGTGGTCATTTCGCCAACCCCGCTACAGGAGCTTATCCCGGTGGCGGTTTCCTCCAAAGATGAATTGACGACGCAATATTCCATGTCCGATTTAGAAAAGACGGGAATGTTGAAGATGGATTTTCTCGCGCTCACCGCTTTAACTGTGATAAGCGACTGCTTAAAAAGCGTTAAGCAGTCGCTTGGCGCTGGCGTAGACTGGGCTGATATTCCACTTGATGACCAAAAGACAATGAAGCTTTTCGCCGAAGGGCAGACGGAGGCCGTTTTTCAATTCGAATCCTCTGGTATGCAGGAAATCTGCCGGAAACTGAAGCCTAAAGGATTGGAAGACCTAGCTGCTCTCAATGCTCTTTACAGGCCAGGACCCTTAGACGGAGGTATGGTAGATGATTTTATAGAGAGGCATCATGGTCATAAAGCGGTACGTTATATCATTCCTGAGATGAAGGAAATTCTAAGTAATACTTATGGAATCTTGGTATATCAAGAACAAATCATGCAATTAGCACAAAGACTTGCCGGGTACAGCTTGGGTGAGGCTGACTTGATGCGACGCGCAATGGGTAAGAAAAAGCGGGAAGAGATGGCGATTCACGAGCAGAAATTCGTAAATGGAGCAGTTGAAAGGGGGATCAAACGGGAAAAAGCGCAGCAGATTTTCTCCCTGATGGCGCAATTTGCCGATTATGGGTTTAATCGGAGCCATAGCGTAGCTTATGCCTATCTTGCCTTTCAAACGGCCTATCTCAAGGCGCATTTCCCTGAGCATTTCTATGCCGCAGTGCTTTCTAATGAAATTCAAGACGCCGCCAAAGTGTTCAAATACTCTAACGAATTGAGAGGGCAGGGAATACGTTTGCTTCCTCCTGATGTCAATGAAAGTATGGCCGGGTTTACGCCGCTCAAGGGCGCGATCAGATATGGTTTAGCAGCTATTAAGGGAATTGGACAATCAAGTGTAAATGCGATTATTGAAGCACGCTCGGACGGCAGATTCTGTTCTTTCTCTAATTTTGTGGAATGTGTTGGTCAAGGCGCTCTCAACAAAAGGGTCTTAGAAAGTCTAGTGTGTGCCGGCGCGTTAGATTCTCTTATAAAAAATCATCAATCTATTCCTCAATGGCGCGCGTGCCTGTACGGGGCGATTGACTCCGCGCTTGCCCGCGCCAGCCGCGCCCAACGCAACAAAGCACGAGGGCAAAATGATCTTTTTGGAGGCAGCCTCTCAGACTCTACTCTCGAATTAGCTGATGATTCTTTCCCTAATACTCCCGCTTGGACTCATGCCGAGTTACTTGCTGCTGAGAAAACTGCTATTGGTTTCTATATTTCTGGACATCCGCTCGAGAATTTCTTGGAGATATTGGCCGAATTACAAGCCGCGAAAACCAGCGACCTGAGCGACTTTCCAAGCGGCACAAAGGTTCATGTGGGGGGCATTGCGACTAATGTGCAGATTAGGACGACAAAGACTGGTAGCCGCTTTGCTTTAATGCGATTAGAAGATCAGATCGGAGGCGTAAAGTGCGTCTGCTGGCCGGAGGTGTTCAGTAAATGTGAGAAAACTCTGCAAGATGACACACCGGTTTTAATAACGGGCAAGGTTGAGGCTACCGACGAAGGGCCTGTTACTATTATCAGCGAGGAGGTGGCAAGGCTTGAAGATATTCTACAGCGAAAATCTAAGGGGGTGATTATTCATGTTCCTGCTAATATGGTAGCCGATGACAAGCTCGAAACGATTTTTGGCTTATTAGACAAACATCGCGGAGATTGCGAAGTTATGTTAGATATGGTTCTGAACGACGGTGTAATGGTGCGGGTACGTCCGCATGGCGCTCTCCGAGTGCAAGGTAGTTTAGACTTGGAGGGTGATCTCCGTCGCCATGGGTGTCAGGTCGAGTGGCTGAACGTTTCATTGTGAAGGCATAGCCTTAGTGTCCCGATGTCGTTGGGGAAGCAGCCTCCTGCGGTGGTATCAATAAAATGAGGATAGTGAATGGCAGAAAAGATAGATCCAAATATTGAGAATCCACCCTCTCCGGATTCGTCTCATTCCGATAGATCAAGCGACGCTTTTGAGCGTGTGCTGCTCGCTCGTCATGGAGAGAGACCTTATACTTTAGATTATATCGAGAAGCTCTTTAAGGATTTTACGGAGATTCACGGAGATCGTCGGTTTGCGGACGACCCTGCAGTTGTTTGTGGCCTTGCCTCTTTTCATGATCTTCCAGTTGTTATAGTTGGGCATCAAAAAGGTAGGGACACAAAGCAGCGCCAGCATAGGAATTTCGGAATGCCGAAACCTGAAGGATATCGAAAGGCTTTGCGTGCGATGAAGCTTGCCGAAAAATTCGGTCGCCCGGTACTTACGTTTATTGACACTACAGGTGCGTATCCCGGGATCGATGCTGAAGAGCGGGGGCAAGCGGAAGCGATTGCCTATAATTTACGTGAAATGGCTAAGCTCCGGGTGCCTGTTTTGGTAACGGTCATCGGCGAGGGTGGGTCAGGAGGTGCTCTTGCTATTGGGGTAGGCGACCAGGTTTTGATGCTTGAAAATGCGGTCTACTCGGTAATTTCGCCAGAAGGGTGCGCTGCAATCTTGTGGAAAGATTCGGCACAAGCGGATAGAGCCGCTGCTAGCTTGCGGCTAACTGCTGAAGACCTACTTAAAGAAGGTTTGGTTGATGTTATTGTTGCGGAGCCGCCGGGAGGGGCGCATGGTGATCATCAAATGGCGGCTGAGATGTTGGATGTAGTTCTCAAAGAGAGATTGTTAAGTATCATGTCCCTCTCACACCGTCAGCGAATAGTTGAGCGCTATCGTAAGTTACAAAGATATGGAAAGTGGGGGGATTTGGCCACTTAAGTCCTCTGGGTTTAAGATGTCTGATTGAAGCCAGTTCGAATCAGCCACCTATGTCGGCGCGCCGACATAGGTGGCTGCCGCAGATTAGAAGGGTATATCATCGTCTGAAACGTCGGCTTCGGATGATATTTGATCTGATTGGGTTGAGGGCTTGCTTCCTGTTGTTGCCCCCGCTTCGTCTGCGCGGCCTCCGCCGATAAACTGCATGTCTGTTGCGTGAACTTCGAGGGTATATCGCTGTTTGCCATCACGATCCGTCCACTCTTCAAGGCGAATTCTCCCTTCAACATAAATAGGACGGCCTTTAGTTAAATATTGTGATGCGGTCTCTGCTTGTCTGCCCCAGAGCGTGACTCTAAACCAAGTAGTGACGTCTTGCATCTCGCCTGCGCGGTCTTTACGCTTTTCGTTTGTGGCCACAGTGAAACTGCACACCGGGGTGCCTTGAGGGGTGTAGCGCAGTTCCGGATCGCGGCCCAAATTGCCAACCAGTATGATTTTATTAAAAGACATGTATAGTTTCTCCCTTATTCAGAATAGAAAGACCAAAAACGCTGTGATACTACTAGTGTGTCGGTAGTGGGTCAAGCCTTAATTGATGCCGGGAATTGTCCGTAAGATTTAAACCTATACTTTAAAGGTGGATTCTCAGGCGTGAAAGCCCTTTATGCTAAAGTCCCTTATTATCTCTAATTTTGCTGTTGTTGAGCGCTTGCAGATAGATTTTCCGCTCGGTCTCAATGTTTTGACCGGAGAAACCGGTTCCGGTAAAAGCATTATTGTTGATGCTCTGGGTTTGCTTTTAGGAAACCGTAGCTCATCCGCGCAAATCCGTACTGGTGAGTCTCAGGCATACATTGAAGGGGTTTTTCAGTTTACCCGAACGAAACAGCAGGGAATGCGAGAGGTATTGGATGAAATCGGTCTTGAGGAGGGCCTCCATCTTGTCATCCGACGTGAGATTTTTGCTACAGGTAAGAGCCGCATCTTTATCAATGAAAAGAGTGTAACGGTAGGGTTTCTCAAGAGGCTGCAACCATTTGTCGCAGAGATTTATGGGCAAGGAGAGCAGCGATCACTCCTTTCAGCACAATCTCATCGTGAGTTATTAGATCACTTCGGTGGATGTATATCTCTAAAGAAGGAGGTTGGGCAAATTTTCCAGCGTCTTAAATCCGCTGAGCGGGAATTGAAATCACTTGTTGGCCAGATGGTTGAGCAAGAGCGCTCAAGCGATTTTATACAACATCAATTGGCTGAAATTGATGCCATTAAACCTAAAAGCGGAGAAGACGATCAATTACTATCTGAGAGAAGGATGTTAGCGCATTCAGAAAGGATCGTAGAATTAGGCTCAAACGCTTATCACGATTTGTATGAGAGCGACGAGAGCATCCTTGCACGGCTTACTTTGATTCGTCGGCAGCTTGACGAACTGGCCAGCTTTATTGGAAGCGCAGGAGTCGCCATGGAATCCCTTTTGTCGGGAATCGCCTCTTTATCGGATGTCGCAGAGGCCTTACGTGGTTACGGCTCCGGCGTAGAATATTCACCCGACAGGCTCGCTGCGGTGGAATCCCGTCTGGCAGACCTTGAAAAACTTAAACGTAAATATGGGACTGATTTAGATGGAATTCTTAAAGTTAGAGATGAGCTGGCTGAGCATCTTTCTAGTTCGAGCGATTCGGCAGAGCGGGTAGGGGCTTTAAGAGGTGAGGTGGAAATTTTACGGCAGACCTATATTGAGTTCGCCCGGCGTTTGACCTCGTGCAGACGTGCCTCCACACCTATGCTTGAGCAAAGAGTAATGGATGGCTTGCAGCACGTTGCTATGGGACAAGCGAAGTTCTTGGTTTCTATAGAAACATCTGCATTGGAAGATGAAGAGACAGCAGAGCGTGTGAGCGTGACAGGGATTGCAGACGAATCCACTGACTCTGCTTTCTTTACACAAAGTGGAGCGGATTATGTAGAATTTTTGCTATCTGCTAATCCCGGTGAAAGCCCAAGACCTTTGTCCTATGTTGCCTCAGGCGGTGAACTTTCCAGATTGATGCTAACTCTACGCACTATCAGCCAGGAAGATGAGATGTTTGAGACAATCGTGTTTGATGAGGTTGATGTTGGAATCGGGGGGCGGGTCGCCGAGTCTGTCGGCCAGCGTTTAAAGGCCCTTTCGGCTACACGCCAGGTTTTCTGTGTGACACATCAGGCGCAAATTGCTAAATTCGCTGATCATCATTTCGTAGTAACCAAGACGGTTGAGGGCGAGCGAACGATTACGAATATCAGAGAGCTTGGGCCGGAGGAGCGTATAAACGAATTGTCTCGCATGATTGGTGGCGATGAGAAAGCCGAAACGACGCGCGTAGCTGCCCAATGGCTACTCGATAATGCCAAGAGTTCTCGACGAACGCGCAGGAAAAAATCGAGTTAGAGTGGTTACTCCCTTGCGGGAAGAAGTCTCCCCAAAGGAGGGGATTTCTGCTACACTCAGCGCCTCAGCACAGACCTTGAAAGTTAGATAAACATGAAAACGAATGTTTACATAGAAACACTGGGATGCCAGATGAACGTGGCAGACACGGAACGGGCGGCCACAAAGTTACGTGAAGCGGGTTACAGCCTAACAGGATCATCGGAGTCAGCCGATGTCGTCATTTTCAATACTTGTTCAGTGCGTGAGCGTGCTGCTCAGAAAGTATTTAATAGAATCGGTGAGGTCCAAAAGTCCAGGCGAGGACACGAACCCGTGATCGGCGTTATGGGCTGTGTTGCTCAATTAGAAGGGGCCTCTCTCTTCGATCATTCATCCGCAATTGATCTGGTGATTGGAACAGCGGCTACAGATCGACTTCCTTCGTTGATTGAAAGTGTAAGTGACGGCCATCAGAAGATCATGGATTTGGGTGAGCGATCAGAAGGTGAGCTTTGGAATGTCTCCACAGTCGAGCGGCACTCGCCCTATGTCGCATTCGTGCCAATCATTGAAGGCTGTAATAAGTTCTGCTCCTACTGCATCGTGCCCTTTTCGCGTGGCAGGGAGAAAAGTAGAAATGCCACAGAGATCGTTGATGAGGTGAACAAGTTACGCGCAGAAGGTTATAAAGAAGTTCACTTAATTGGTCAGAATGTGAACAGCTATAGGCCCAGAACCTCCTCAGGCCTAGAAGGTTTTTCAGGGATGACGCCGTTCTCCAAATTGCTGCGAGCCGTTGCGGCCACCGGAATGGAGCGCATTAAGTTTACAACTTCTTTCCCGCGTGATTTTCATCCAGACATTGTTGCCGCTTTAGATGAGAATGAGAATCTTTGTGACTGGGTACATCTCCCGGTTCAATCAGGCAGCAACCGCGTGCTGCGGGCTATGCGTAGGGGTTATAAGGCAGAGGATTATCTAAATCGAGTTGAGATTATCAAATCCGCCCGGCGCCGGCTCGCGCTAACAAGCGATATAATCGTCGGATTCCCTAATGAGACAGTAGAAGAGTTTGACCAGACGATGGCTTTAGTCGAGCAATGTCAGTACGATGGGCTTTACATCTTCAAGTATTCCGAGAGGCCTGATACTCCTGCCTCAGCCCTCGCTGACGGCGTTTCCAAGAAGGAGAAATCCTCTCGTTTTTTGGCTTTGGAGCTTCTTCAGAAAAAAATTCAAAGCCGTATTTACGAGAGTTACGTGGGCCGTGAGGTCAGCGTCCTTGTAGAAGGTGAAAGTGCTAAGTCTGAATTTGACATGACCGGACACTCTACGTGTCATAAAGTAGTAAACTTCCCGGGTGATAAATCACTGGCGGGAAGGGAGGTAAGAGTCCGAATCACTGAGGCAAAAGTGAATAGCTTGTATGGGGTAGTAGTCTGGAATTGAGGCAGCATTCCTTGATGTATTAGGTGAGGTGTCAGCATGGAAATTGAAGTTAAGATTCGCGCTTTGATGATGGACCCGAACAGCGGCACGCCCATCATTATTCTCAAAGATGTAAATAGCGAGACCATGCTGCCCATCTGGGTCGGTGCTTATGAAGCCAACGCCATCGCTTTAGAAATCGAGAAAATTGCCCCGCAACGCCCGATGACGCATGATTTATTGCGGAATTTGATTGTTGAGATGGGAGCGCATGTAGCGCGCGTAGTGGTTACAGCGTTGCGCGACAACACTTTTTTCGCCGTTATCGAAATGAGCACAAATGATGGAACAAGTGTGCTATTGGATTCGCGCCCATCCGATGCGATCGCGCTGGCCTTGCGTGCTGATTGCCCGATCTTTGTCGATATGGATGTCATTCGCGCCTCGCGTAATAGTGTTGCCAGTGAGCAGGAAGATATAGATCAGGGAGGCGAGGCCTATGAGGAAGAGGAGTGGCCTGACGTGATTGGTGAAGCTGGCGACCTTCCAATGTAGTTCCTTAACGATTAAAAGTTGAAGTCGCTCCTGCATCTTTCCGTCCGATAACGCAATTGCTTCTCGCCAGTTAAAATTATATGATTATTGCAATAGCGAATCAGAAAGGTGGGGTGGGGAAGACTACTACGGCTATTAATTTAGCTGCGGCTTTCGCGCGGCGTGGGAAAAACGTTTTATTGCTTGACTTGGATCCTCAGGGTAATAGCTCCATCTCTTTTCTGGACCCTTTAACGGTGGACTTCTCCGCTTATGAGTTGATGGTAGATGGATTGGAGAGCACCAGTCAGTCCGTTTACCACACCCCTGTCAAGGGGCTTGACATAATTCCTGCCCGCATAAATCTCGCAAAAATAGAGTCTAAACTTGTTGGGGATTTTGATGCGCCCTTCAGATTGAAGGATCGTCTGGAATCCTTACGCTTGCTTTACGATGTGGTAGTCATAGACACTCCTCCAACATTAGGCTTAATTACGGTGAATGCGCTGGTAGCGGCCACGCATGTTCTCATCCCCATACAGTCATCGTATTTTGCTCTGGAGGGAACGGACGACCTGCTTGAGACAATAGAAAAGGTTAAAGCGCGTCCTAATCCGAACCTACAGGTACTGGGGGTGCTAGTCACACTCCACGACAAGAGGACGACATTAGCGCGAGAAGTGTTTGAGCAGATTCGACGCGTCTTCGGTGCCAAGATGTTTGAGACGGTCATTACAAAAAGCGTGCGCCTTGAGGAATCTCCCGCTTACAAGGAGTCCATCTTCACGTTTGCGCCAAACTCTTCAGGTGCCAGCGAGTACGCAAAACTTTGCGAAGAGGTGATCAGCCGTGTCTAAAAGAGGCCTTCCGACGGGTTTACGCATGCGCCATGATGCACATTATGTTGAGGAGTTGGCGCAACATCGACCAACACCTGTTGGTCGCATGATTGCGTTGGATAAGCTCGACCCTAACCCTGATCAGCCTCGGGTTGAGATCGGTGATCTGACAGATCTGACTGCTTCCATTATTGAGAAAGGGGTGTTAGAGCCTTTACTGGTTAAACCTTCAAGGTTGAGCGGTCGCTGGATGATAATTGCGGGTGAGCGCCGTTGGCGAGCTGCACGTGAAGCTGGCATACGCGAAGTGCCATGTATTGAGATGGATATTGACGATCGGGCGGTTGCTGAAATTGCCTTGATAGAGAATATGCAGCGAAAGGATTTAACTCCCTGGGAGGAGGCAGATGGTTTACGCGCGCTCTGCGAACGTTTTGGGTATACGCATGAGGAGGTCGCCCGCAAGGTAGGGAAGAGCCGAAGCACCGTCACCGAGGCGCTCTCCATTTCGTCGCTTCCGGAGGACATACGAGAGCGATGTCGGCGCGCCGACATCGCCGCAAAAACGCTCCTCCTTGAGATCGTCCGGCAGCCTGATGAGGAGTCCATGCGAAGGGTAACTGAGGAAATAGAACTTCGAGGGATGACCAGGGATGAGGCGCGTGCTTCTCGGCGTGCAACTGCGGGAAGCCGTCCGTCAAATGACTCCCCAAAGCCTTTTACTTTTCGCTATGTGCCTCCCGGAAGAGAGTTCAAGCTTGAGTTGCGATTCCGGCGTTCAGAAGTTGATCGCCAACGGATTGTTGCTGCTTTAAGAGAAGCGGCGGATAAGATTGACAATCCTGAATGATGTATTGGGTCTGATAAAATCCTCGGCGACATTTTATTCTTTAAATGATCTAAATCAAATAGACTGCTTTCTTTTTCTTTCCGCCGCTGCGCGCTTTTGAAGTGATCGTCCCCATCTCTCCAGCGTAGGTTGAAAAGGTTTAAAGATACGTGACCGGAGCGTATGCTGGCGCTCATGCCATGAGCGTAAGTGCTTCTCCGTATAAGACCGTACCGCGGCCTCGATCTGGCCGCGCTTAATAGAGTGGCGTAATGTCAAATAATAGTGTTGGCCTATCAATGAGAAAACGATTGCCGCCAGGTTGCCTCTAAAGGACAGCCGGGGCATGATTCGTTTTGTCAGTGGTTTGGAGCGGGGGAGTAATACGCCTGTTGCTATTTCAAGCCATGCTGCCTGCGCTCCTTGTTTGGGGTGATATAAGCCGGGTAAGTCGCTTCTTTGTTGTAGGTTCTTAAGGCGCGGATCATTGATGTTGTCAACCAGCCTTATCCGCTCAATACCTCGCAAATGTTCACGAGGGAGACATTCCAGTATTTTCTCAATCTGGCTGTGCGTTTTCTTAGGGAGCTTTGCTGTCGTCTCGACTTCAATTTTAATAGCCATGATGCAGTGTCCTTATCAGTATCTTGATACTTAACGGGATTGCTCAAAATACGGCAAAAACGCTGAAGAGTAAAGGGCGGTAAACAATAGCGCCTGGGTCCGATAATATATATTACGCCCAGCGGGCTTTGCACAAAAAGTCTGTCATGAGCACCAGAAGTAGTGACTAGGGTATCTTGCACATACAATATCTCCATCTGTTCTCGACTTTTTGTGCAAAGCC